>NZ_CP066784.1 GCF_028751195.1 Alicyclobacillus sp. ALC3 | reverse complement strand
TTCCGCCAATTGTAGCAGGGCATTACGAATTCGTTGTTTTGTCTGTGGGGTTTGTTTATCTATAAACTTCTGAGCGTCTTTGCTGAAGATGAGGCTGTACATTCAGTTGTCACCGAAGACTTCATCAAAGGAAACAAAGTCTCCCTGTCGCATCTCCTGGCGAATACGCTTGTATTCCACAATTGCTGCCTCGGATACGGACTCCTCGTCTTCGTCGATTAATTTGTCAATAAGGTCAGCTAAAGCTGGCAGTTTGTTCTCAGGGAGATGGTCAATTACGCGATGAAGCTGCTCACGAGATAATGCCATTAGACAGCACCGCCTTTTACACATATCACCCATTTTCCACATTATACGCCCAAGCGATACATTACGCGTTATTCATCCCGTTCTTCGGCATTGCTGCCCGATAGCGACACTTCGGCACGATCAAACGGAACGAATATACATGCAAAACTGGTTTGACGACTCTCCTCAGGTGTTGCGCTCGTTAATGGGACAGTGCGTTTCGCAGTTTATCTATACAGTCCATAGCGTAGGCCACGTTTTTCTCATCGCTCATCGACTGCCTTGCATGTAATAAGGATGGTCTTAAAGACTCAACCGACTTACCAAACTGTCCCATCCATTCATACCGTGGTACCATCCATAGATGGAAGTGGTGGGTCGTATCCTCATTGTAAAAATAGTACACGTGATTGACTCCCAGTTGCTCAGACTGCGCAGCTCGGATTTTTTTAATCAGATTAATGTATCTGGTTGCCTCCGCCGCTGTTAGTTCATCCATTCGGTAAAAGTGTCTTTTGGAAGCCAGAATGACCAAGCCTGGAATGGGGTAAGCAACGTCTTGATGTGCATGAAAGAGTTCATCTTCATAAATGACACCGCCCGAAGACTCAACTAACCCACTGGTCACGGCACAACTTAAACATTCAACTTCCACAATGTGACCGTCCGCCAATGTTATTTTTCTCATTTCCCACCTCCATCATAACTGTCGAGTCCACAGCAAAGCCCTTCTTAAGTTCTTCTGCCCTTTAGCGATGCAGGACAACACCGCATTACCCTGCACAGATATGCAAACAGGCGAAAAATTCAGTCTAAATTCCGGACTATATTGGGGCTTTCAGTTGAACTATTTGACGTGCTCTTGACGGACCTCCATCTTATTCAAATCAATAACGAAACGTCCTGACACAAGGATGTCGGAGCCTAACAGTCCGTTAATACCAGGATGTGCGTCGAGATAGGCGAAATCCAAGTGTGAGTTTTCCATGTGATAAGAATCGAATTGAATGTGATCGATTCGCTTCCTTAACGCGGATTCCCGACCGCCTATACCAGACATAAAGACGAATTCGTCCTCATTTCTTGATGAAACGTCCATTGACTGGACCGCAGACATGTCAATAATAGATTGGGCTGCACCAGTATCAAGCACTAAATCTCGAATGGTTTCATTGACGCCCTTGTGGTCAGTGTGAGTGAAACAAATAATAGCCCATCGCGGAGCTCAATATTCATTGATGAAAACCCCGTAAGTTGGGCTTTGATCGAATCGGCATCACAATTTGTGGCTTCGACGTATGACAAATAAATTTGTTGTCTTTGCACTCACGAAGTTCGCGCGTAGCTTCTGTACCATCAGCCAATGGACGAATCACGGCGACCTCTTCAACATGCACCTTTCCATCGACTACGTATGATTTAATATCTTCCATGAGTATGAATTTATTTGGAAAAAGTTCACGAACCTCCGACCACAACATACTATCACCGTCCATTTTTCATTCCCTTTTATTGTACCATTTCGTCGGAAGTAACGGCGCGTCTTATGGCGCTAACCCGTTAGCTCCGTAACGAAGGCGGAGCGCCGTCGAATTTATATGCAACCGTCGTGCGCCTCTGCGTCCTGCAGATATGCCCCCTTATGCGACATAAGAGAATGATTACGTTACAGGGGTTAGCGACCGCTATTTCCATGTCCGATGTTATCTCTCCCCCTAAATGTGACGAATTTTCTCAGGACAATTAGAACGAGTTGGATGAAGAATGCTACGATAACAAAGATGATGTCGACAGCGGGAAAGAAGTCAAAGTTGGCGGTGGTATCATGAACAACCAGCAAGGTATATACCAATGGCAATGTAACAACTGCTGCCAGCCCTGCACACAGTAAAGCGTAGCGTACAGACCTTAACACAAATCCATAAACAACCCACAGTGCAATAAATGTCACCTCTGTGATGTATCCGATTCGATAGTAATTGGTAAATCAATATGCCGCCAAATAAAGAAACGGATAGAGAACGCACAAAATCACCTGAATGGTACGACTCTTATACAGTAGAATTACCCTCACTCCTTCTACTTAAGTTCAATTAAACGCTCCTGCCCGCTAATGATACGTCCCACACAACCCATAAGTGTATATCTATGTACGGACAAGAGAAATCCTTCTTTGAAACAAGCCGCCGTTTGTTCAAGAACAAAGCCACATTGAAGAGAATGGCTAGTGACTGAAATTAGTGGCTCCATTCGCCTTCCAGCATTCCGTATATCACAGCATCAGAGAATGTATCATCAATTTTGAATGCCCCTCTAATTATCCCTTCTTGCGTGAAGCTCAGTCGCTCAGGGATACCGCGACTTCTTTGGTTCGCTATATCTGTTTTGATTTCAACTCGATGCAGTCTCAGTTCACTGAACGCATACGTTATCAAGCCCCTGCATGCTCGGGTCATGATTCCACTGTATTCGTGGGACTGGTCTAACCAATACCCAATCGAAGCATTTTCATGAGTTCTATTAATGCTCAGTGCAATCGAGCCTACCAAGATGTCTTTGTGCCAGATGCCCGTACTTATTCCCTTGCCAGACGCAAAGTTACTCAGTGCTGATTCAATGTAAGCGACAGCATGTTCCACCTCTTTGATGGTCTTCCCGAAGGGGAGCCACCTGCCGATGTAGTCGGTGTTTTTAACAATCAGTTCGAGAAGTTGTTCTGCATGCCTTGGCTCCAGTATTGCAAGATATATGTCTTGGTCTACTACATATCTGAACACAGGAGACCCCCTTACTCTGCAGAATAGGCCCGGGCCGACCCACCGGCTAAGGGGCAGTTGGACGCCCGAGCCCTTCCCCGAACCGGACTTGCGCCTTTCAACGCATCCGGCTCTCCATCTGAAGTAGTCTTAGGTTGCACATGGTTCGGACTGACCTGCTTGTCTCGAATCGCTTCGTCTCTGTCGTTGTTGCCCGTAGCACCGCAGGCACAGGGCAGCAAGTTTGTCTGGGATTAGTTCCCTGTCTGGATGAGGTTCTCCTGCTACGCCCCGCCAGTAGTCCACATGGGTGTTTCGTGCGGTCAGTCGGCAAGCGCATCTCGCGCACCGTCCGTCCTGCTGCGTGACCACGTATTTCCGGTAAGCTGTCCAGTTTTCCGCCAACCCGTACAACCGCTCAATGTACCTTGCCTGTTGGACTTTCATCAGTACGCGTAACTTTCGGTTCCCGTCCAGCCATTCATGGTCTTCATGCACATAGGGATTCCGCTGTGAGCATTTGTCTGGGTACTCTATCTTGTAGAGCCCGAGCTCGTCGAGCATATGAACATTAGCGCGGTCGTCTTTGAATCCGAAGTTCTTCGCTGTAGACCTCCGGTGATGAGGGAGGTTGGCTGCTTGGTTGTAGCGGTACTGGTTTCGTCTTGCCACAACGCCCGGTGGCTCCCTGTTTTTCTGCTGGAGCCTGCGGAACACCAGCCACCACAGGTAGTAATCGAGGGAGGCAAACGTGTCTTTTGCGTTTCTTCTACGGAAGTACTCCGCAGACCCCCGAATCTTTCGGTTCAGATTGGCGACCACCGCCGCACCCGGCGCCATTGAAAATACTCTGGAATCCTTGGACATGGTGCGTTTGAACCGTTGAATTGCTTTGCGGCTCGGTTTGGTCAGAAATCGCTCTTTCCCTTTCCGCTTCCATCGTCGGATGTTGAACCCCAGAAAATCGAATCCAGTGTCCGCGTGCGTGACGAGAGTTTTCTCGGCCGACAGTTCCAACTTCAGCTTGTCATGTAGGAACTCGGCTACCTCGCTCTTGAGAGCTTCGGCGTGTTCCTTGCTCCTGCAGAGAATCACGGCGTCGTCCGCGTACCTCACGATGTAGCAGGGGATGGGCGCTTTTCTTCGTTCCCGAGGTAACAAGAACTCGTACTTGTTTGCGATGAAGTCATCCAGTTCATTCAGGTACACGTTGGCGAGTAGTGGACTGACGATTCCGCCCTGTGGTGTGCCAAGCTCTGTTCTTTGGAACTCTCCTTCGTAGACGAGGCCTGCCTTTAACATGCTTCGGACGATTCGTATCAGTCGGCGGCCCTGAATGTCCCGCCGGAGAATATCCAGCAGGATTTCATGGTCTACGTTGTCGAAGAACCCCTTAACGTCAAGCTCGACCACCCAGTGGTATCGGTGCCTACCAATGAGAAAGCGAACTCGCTCAATGGCCTGGTGTGTTTCACGGTACGGGCGGAACCCGTAACTGTGCGGATGCTGCTTACCCTCATAGATGGGTTCCAGAATGCTGCGGACCACATCTTGGGCCACGCGATCGACGAGGGTGGGGATACCCAGCGGCCTCTGTTCATGTGGCTTGTGTGGCTTCGGGATGAACACTCTCCGGACCGGACTGGATGAGTACAGTCGGAGTGCTTGTTTCACATCCTCCCGAAGCTTTTGCCCGACCTCTGGCGTCGCATAGTCCCCTTTTGTCTTGTGATCCACGCCGGCAGTTCGTGCACCAGAGTTGCTTAGCACCCTCTCAATCGAGAGGTCAATCCAGACGTTCCACCTTAGCGGACGATGCAATCTTGAAAATGGTCGTTGCTCCAATGACCTTCGTGCAAGGCGCGCTTGTGTTTCGAATCTCTTCTCCTCCGCTGTTCTGGAGGGAAAAGCGACGGTGAGGGAAATCGCAATCACTCCCTTGTGGGAGCCCTACTTTACTCACGCGCACCTACTTAAAACTGGAACCCTTCGCCATGTAATGGGCCTTACCCACTTCGGACTACTACGGTTCCTCCGCCCCGACGCACCCACGTCAACGTAGCTGTCCATCCCGGTTGGGACGGATGCATCGGTTCCCATGTTCACTGTGTACAGTCTCGCTGCCTTATGTCGCCACTATAGGCGAGGAAGATTCAGGGAGGTTACACCTCTGTACCACCCTGACCACCGGAGGGTCCGGGTCATGGTACCATACGCAAGGGCGTCATGTTCATTCCATCTCACCCGTGTCAGCCGACGATTTCGGGTGTTGCAGTTGACCGCGCTTCAGACATGGCTTTGCTTTCGCTGACCATAGCAGGTCTCTGAGGCTAGCCCCGCATCTTGGGAGGTCGGTTCCCCCTCACGGGTACATTGTTAGATGGGCTTCACACCCTGGGCCTGCTCAAGCCCAACGCATGCCATCCTAGCCTTGGTGGGGTGAGGTACCCGCCAGCCACGGAGTACGTGGCCTCTATATACAGCGCCTCATGGCGCAGTGCATACTCCTGCCCGAGAACTGAAGAAGAACAACGCAGTAACTGACGCATTTTCATGCAAATTGCTTATAGTGCTTCTATCGAGATTTTAGGGGTTTTACAGAACTGTAATGTTTACTCACGAAAGCCATCGTCTGCTCCCGGTCATCATTTGTGAACCTCACCAAGGCGGTTTCCACACGACTCTTGACATCGCATGACCAGGTTGCCCCCACGTACTTCCAACCAGCTTGTAGTCGAGTATCATACGTTTCACGCGTCCCCGGACACGAATCAAATATGGGACTCAACAAGCCCTCCATCGCAGTCCCTCCTTCGAACATCGTAGGTCGGCGGTAAACCCCGTCTTGCAAGCGGTGGCACCTTCTTCGGTTAACCTGCCCCATAATCCAACAACTCAGATGACGTCCAAACTGCATATCCATGCAGACACGAATTGAACGGTCCCGGAACGTGCGGCGCAATCACCTTACTTGAGCAGTTCATCAATCCAAATGCCGTACTGATGAAAGAGAGTGTTCGTTCCGTATAACTCACGAATCGTCTGCTGAACTTGCCTCTTCCCCAACTCTCTTTGGTCACTGTCGAATTTATCCTGTTCAATCGAGCGACGCATATTGTATTCCAGCCACCCCAGTGACCCGCCCAATGTACCATACACTGCGTCCACTGAGTTTCCGTAGAACTTTCCACCTGCGCCCAGATACGTCTGAATTAGCACCTGGAATCGTTTCTTATTGAACGTACCATCGCCACTTCGACTCCAATTGATTGCACCTTCAACAAGTTCCACTGTGGGATGAATGTAACCCGCCGACTCCCAGTCAATTAAAAATGGTGTGTTATCCGCAGCCCAGATTACATTCTTACAGTCTAAATCCCGATGGCTGATTATCAACCGTCCTCCTAATGCTTCCGTAGCACCTTCATACAGTCTGGACCAACTCAGTACGCCTCGGAGCAACGTATTGTGCGAAAATCCCCAACACGAGATCGTCTGTTCTGCTTGTTCGATATGCGATTGCCACGTGTCTTCCGTAATTGGTGCGGTGGTCGGCGTCTCCCAGTCGTCAAATTGCAGTCGCAGATTGTGCAACTGGAATAGGAGTTGACCAATGCTTTTACTGTGCTCATCGGTGCACTGCTCAGGGACTAGACTATGTCCCTCAACCCAGTTGAACACCATCACATAGTGTCCATCCAGTTCAATCCAAGGATCACCGTCCGTCATCTTTGCAAGCACAGCCGGGATACCGTTACGATGAGCCATGATCGCGACTCTTTCGGACAAGCGGTAATTGGATTTGGCATCAGGTCGAGCCATGATTTCTTCATTCAAGACTTTCATAGCAAAACTTCCCTTGTCCGTATCGACCCGCCACATGCGATGCACCAACCCTCCTGATACTGGCTGCGGTGTCCCTTGAAGATGCCCAAGTCCCGATACAGTACATATCTCGACGAAATTTATATTGCTACGTGTCACAGGCACCAGCTCCTCTAATGCACCTAGTGCTGCCCAAAAGGTAAACACGAACCATCGGACGGTCTGCGGACAAGCATCCGTTAATTGTTTTTAACTTCAAACTTGGATCTAGCTCTTCTCTCGGCACCGATTGCTGATGTGCACTGCTTACAGACATGCTTCGCATGTCCTCGCCCCGTAAATTTTTCGTTTGCCAGTATCCGATGACAGTGCCCGCAATAATGCCCGTGTGACCTATTCATCGAGACCTCCTTTCTGCTTGGTACATGGGTTGAAAAAGTAATACTTGGTGTTGACCTTGGCACATCGCATTGCGACATTTAAAGTTGCCTCGACGAGTACCCTTCAAAGAGGCGACCACCGTACTCTTCAAGCACTGTATCAACAAAGGTGACCACCTCTTGCACATCGTGGTTGATGTAAAAACCGTGAAATGTCTGCTCGAATCTCTTGGCGAAGGTTTGATCGTAATCCCCCAACGCCCTTATTATCCCTTTTCCCTTCCCTATCCACCGACCGTGAGAACGGAGCACCAACTCCTGCAAAGCATTTGCGACGTCGTTCACTGTAAAAACCGCGTTCAATGGACTCAGTCCACCTTCAAGGTCCAAAAGATGGTTTGTGATCACGAATCGAAGGAATCCCACATCCCTCAGGTTAAATTCAGGGGGACCAGCGTCCAAGAGGTGTTGCGCTTCTAGTTGAATTTCCGAAGCTGTACCATCGTCGACCAGCACAATGCCGGTCGCAAACATGTGCGGTAACGATGGACGACCTCGCTGGCGATCCGTTTCAAAATAATGTTTGTATGTCGTCCGGTTATGCATCAACGTCTCAATCATCCAACTAAAGTCACGAAATGCCTCGACATAGGCGCTGGTACATCGTCTGCAATGATTAGAATATCTAAGTCGGAATACGGCGTTTCCTCACCACGAGCAGCACTTCCAGTTAGAAAGGCGACGTTACAGTTTGAGAAACGCGTGCTCACGAATGATCGCGCGGCTTCAATGGCGGGTAACCGTTCTTGGATGGGAGAATTCAACGCAGCTTCACACCTCCGCATGGATATGTGTTCCATGTCGTTCAGGAGGAACCCTTCTTCAGCTCTACTGCTCACTAGCTGAATAACCGAGATTCCCCAAAATGAATACTCATGCATTGCATCCTTTGTAGGAAATCTTTAACGACGGTGTTTTACTAACTCCGCCGTAACATATGCTAACCGAAATCCCACTCTCTCCACATTGCGCTGTGACGCAGACCCTGGATCTGTTTCAATCGTGGCAATGCGTGCTCCGTGGTCCTTGGCATACTGCAACCGCGAATCCAACAAGCCTGTTTGAATGCCTCTACCGCGATAAGAAGGCAAGGTGCTCGTCGCGAACAAAGAGGCGACGTCATCGCTTAGCGCAAGAACGCCACCTGCAACAACTTTACCCTTTTCTTCAGCAATGAACGGGATGCTACTCTTCATCCGAAAGAAAGCATGCTCAAGAGTTAAATCAGCAGTTTGCGAAATGTTGTCTTGATCAGCAAATCCACTAGCTACAGCCTTTGACCAGTGGTCTTCATCTTGAGGCATGGCGGGACGGACTCTCGAGTCGGGGACCATTACAGGGGATGTCCATGACTCTAAATTAAGAACCCAGCGGTAGGAAAATCCTGAAAGTACGTACCCTCGTTTCTGGGTAAATTCCACCAGGGATTTATGTGCAAGGGGACAAACTCGAATTTCAGTGTCATCATTATTCGAACCATAAAACTCTTCAATTGCCTCAATAAACTCCTCTTGAACAGGACCGTACATCCCCAGACCTACTGCTTCGTTAATCGGGCAATCAGGACCACCATAAACGGCGACAATGTTCTCCAACTCTAAAACCTTTAACTCTGACTTCTGATCTACTTCGTTCCAAACTTGCATGAGCTCCTTGTTTCCCTCAAGCAAGTCTCCTTCCAGTTTGCGAGCCAATTCAGTGTTCAAGGACATTTCCAAATGTTTTCCTCCTTGCTCTAACTCATGTTCAGAATGTCGGCGGTTCACTAAAATCCTCGATGGGATATGCCTTCTTCAACTCTACCCACCAAGAGTCCAAAAAACGGTACTCATTCAAGAACGAACATTCATGCACTGGCGGGCAGAACTGGCTTATTAAGATGTTGCCCCGAAAGCAACTAGGCATTGCGTGTACTTCACGTCAGACTGTTCCGCGAACTAAATTCATTTTTGATAATACTGCGACATGATCTCTCTAGACCATTTAGGTTGATACACATCTCCGATCGGAGCAAACTCTTCCATATAGGGTTTGATATCCAATACTGGGGAACCGTCAATTGCATCCAAGGATTGCACGGTTACCTCTAGTCCCTTCACGCTTATGACTCTGCATCGAGAAACTCCAATTCGGTTGGGACGTGATTTCGCTCGTTGTGCAAATATGCCAACTTTCGGGAAGTTCACATTGTTCCTCGGATGACGAGCTGTTTTTTCTATTTGTTCAGGAGACACTCCATGCATGAAATAAATCACCTCACAGTGAGAAAAATCCAAAAGTCCCCAGAGTGATTGTTCGTCAAATTGGGTCGGGTCCAGTTGGATTTTCGAGACGACCGAACCCCAATTATCGTCAATAGCTTCAACCCGGGGAGAGTGGACAGTCCCAATCGGCTTAATCACAATTTCTTGAGCTTCTGAATTCATTGGCATCACCTGATTTCCATATAGTGTCGAACCAAACATATCATTTGAAGAGGATCAAAACAGTAAACATCACAGATTCGTCGGTCCACATTGGACTTTCTGATGCCACCCTATATGGTATAAATTGCAGCAGGCACCATTGCATACGGGAGCCCTAGAGCTGAACAAACTGATCATCGCTACACTTGCATGTTTATGGGACAAATTGAGCGCCGTGTGGATTGAGTGACATGTCGTAGCAACTTTTATTGCATGCGCATGTGTCTGATTGATTCTATGAAGGCGACTGTTCCGAGGGAACCTAAAGAATAATAGACCTTGTAGGGCTCGACAACCACTCGATAAGTCCCAAAATAATGGTCTTCTTGAGATGGTATACTTGTCCCCAGTAGAATAACCTTCTGTTCGATTTCATGCATGAGCTTACGCCGGTATTGCGATGTTTCGTTTTTAGTGAAGCGCTCACTCCCATACTTTGCAGGAAGCGTAAAGATTCCCACACCACTGCACTCGCTCAGTCATCGCTAAATTTCCCCACGTTCCAACATTTCAATGGCATCCTCTGTGGAATAAACTCGCCCACTCTTGATATCCTGTTTAGCTCGACAAATTGAGGGTTTTAATCGCGGATCAGCCTCTATTTCTAACCCGATGTCATTCATAAATGGCAGCCGCGCCACAAGATATGGAATCCCATCTACAACCACGATCGTGTTCTCGTCTCCAATAAAACGTTGAAATTGCTCGGCGTCCGTACCTTCAAGTCGCTTCAGCATGAGAAAACCTCCTCGCCAACATTGTAGAACCCGTCTTGCAAATTGAGCAGCAGTCGATTACGTCGCTATCGTGCTCCGTTAATGACACAGCCCAGATAATCCCTTGGTTAATAATTATGTAGGAATGAAAGCAAATCCTCCTTTCAGGTAAGCCCATTGTGGAAAGCAACATTCCGAGTTAAGCACTGCGGCCATCAGCCTCGTTCAACTCAACTGGCTTAATGAACAACAGCCCACCAATGATTACAAAGGCGCGATTAGAAGAAACACAGCGGACAAGGAAACATGTTACATAATTATGTTCAGTTAACAATTTACCCCCATACTGTAAAGTGCGCTTTAATTGAGTACGTTGCACTCAAAATACCGCCCCTTGTATTCTCCTGCAATTACATTATTTACATTTGCTCCAGGTATGGAAAAAAGTGTTGTGCCAACTGGAAAAAAGTTCGATCCGTTGTTCTGGATTGATTTGGAGTTCTGCTCGAAGTGTTTGACGGTCCCTATCTCAGAACCAACCGCATTAATTTGTTTTCCTATTGCATAGTAACGTCCAGCCCAGACAACTTCATATGCATAAGCAGGAGTAGTACGGGCGCCCTTGGAAGCACTGTCAGTTCCGCATCCCGCTACTGAGAACAATATGAGGAGGAAGCCAGCGAGTAATAGAGAGCGTTTCATTGCATCATCCCTTTCGATCATCAATCGCTTGATTCCGTCCTCATCACGTCGTTCTACACTCCTGTTAAAATAATGCTTTTCGCCTTTATGCCCAATAATATCCATTATGATTTTATTCGAAGTAAAGATTGTCAGTTTGATGCGCGCATGCTTGCGCTTTATTGTCTCGGTCATCGCTGTCAACTGCGTTATATAACGCTTCAATTTTGTCTGCTATCTAGTTGCGCATAGCTGCCCGATAGCGATGTTTCGAAGCCGCCAATGGGAGCGAATATTCATGCATCATCCATGAAAAGTACTTACAGTTCTCCACGCATTAACGCAACAATGGGAACCGATGCCTCATGCGCGTTTGACCCCATTTTGATCAACTATTATTCATTGTTTGAGTTTCTCTATTATTCTGTGCTCCATCTCTTCAGGATTTTCAACTTGAATAATCACCTTGCCGTATTCGTGCTCTACTAAATCAAGGACCAGAAGGTGTTCGTGGTTTTCATAAGAAACGAAACACCATGTCCCGCCAATCAAAAATCGACCCTCTCTAATATCTGCTACAGAAGTGCCAACTCGGAACTGGAGGAGTGGGATATCAAATCCTTCAACCGATACGTGTCTTATTGATGCATATGGTACGTCCACATGACGCTTTAGAGCAGCCACACTTGTTACGCCGCTCAATTTAATAACTAAGTGGTCTTGTTCGAATTCGATTGTACGGGACATCATATACCTCCGAGCAGATGCCGTTTCGGCGTGCCAGGCTGAATGTGATTTACCCCATGTGAACAGCGGAACGGGCGCTTGTGCGAAAGTCCAACTCACCTAAGTAGCATCTGCTCCGCCGCTGCAACAGTATTCCTGAGTAGATTTGCAATTGTCACTGGACCAACGCCACCTGGGACGGGGGTTATCGCGCTCACAACCTCCCGGCATGCTGCATAGTCAACGTCCCCCATGTTTTCACTATACCCTGCATCGATGATGACCGCCCCGGGTTTTATCCACGAACCTTGGACAAATCTGCTCTTACCCACTGCCGCTACCAGAATGTCTGCTTCTCGAACAATTTCATCGATGTTTTCGGTGTGCGAATGACATGTAGTCACTGTCGCATCTCTGTTGAGCAACAGCATAGAAACAGGTTTGCCCAATATTGGACTGCGACCAAGCACAACAGCCCGTTTTCGCTTGATAGGTACTTCGTAGTGGTCCAAGATATTCAGTACCGCTTCGGGAGTACAACTGTGATGGCTCCTTAGCCCAAGGGACATCCGTCCAAAGCCCCAACTTGTCACACCGTCAACGTCCTTTTGCGGCACAATGGCTTCAAATGCGGCTCGTTCGTCTATATGACTTGGGACTGGGTGTTGTAGTAAGATGCCATGAACTGCCGAGTCGTCGTTCAAGTTTTTGATCACGTCGATCAGCGCAGCAGTATCAACGGTTTCAGGCAAATGAATCCGTCTTGACTCCAACTGATTTCGCTCACACGCTCGTCCCTTCATGCGAACGTAGGTCGCTGACGCCTCATCATCCCCGACAAGGATCGTAGCCAGATACGGCGTTATACCCTTGGCGAGCAGTCTTTTAACCCTTTCAGACAAGTTGGCTTCGATCTCTTGGACGACAGGTTTTCCTCTCAGTATCGTTGGCTCCACGAACGATTCCCTCCATCTCTGATAGGCGATGACCAATGAAAGTTAAAAGGGGTAAGGACTTTTCATCCCTACCCCTGCCCAGGCGAGCGGCAATATTACTTGTGGCTCCCCCGTAGTTAGTCTACGTTCGCCAGTAACCACAAGTCTGATGACTTCTGATACTGAGCATAATCCTGCTGGACAACTCCATCAATACCGCGAATTCCTCGGATGTATCGATCAATCGCTTGACCGAGCATAGTGGCGCTCTCCTGCCCCTATGCCCCGTAAGCCTCTGGCGATGACGATTGCATGTTAATGCAATCCTACCGACTCCTGGCTCCTGCATGTGATGCCTGAAGAGCTTATCGCCGGATCGGCATAAATTGTGTTGGATCTAGGACATCCGATTCGACAACAATGGCAGTTAATCCAGTGTCCGTCCTAGTTTCATGCCATTCGCCCTGTTTCCAAAACACCGCGTCACCAATTGCAACAGGAACCATCTCATCTGCATGGCTACGAACCCATCCGTGACCATTTACGACAAGGAGCAATTGTGGGCAAGATGCTTCGTGAAACCCGACAATTCCGTTTGGTTCGATGTACATGCATCCCATGTGTGTAGGTTGATCACAGGTCAAAATTCGCGACATGACAAAATTCGAATCAAAGCGAGAAGTCACTGTTCCCGTTTCCTGACCAAACCTAAAGAGTTTCACTCACAAATCACCTTGCCCCTACCATCCTTATCAATTCACTTACATGATCACTTGAGGAGCGCTACTTCCCAAGTGCGAACAACAGGTTCACGACCCGCTACTGCGTTATCCAAGCGAACTCATTATAATCCCTGACTATTCGCGCCAATCGTGTGGTAGTAGTTCTTTAATGGTCAAAATTGTATCCCTGTCTACCATAACCTCGGTTTCTACATTCGCTGCATGAAGTTGGCTGATGAATTCACGACAGCGCCCACAAGGTGGCATGATATTGCCGCGTCTTCCGACTGCAATCATTTTCAGTACATGATTTTCTCCATGAGTTACCATAGCAGCTGCCGCGGCATGCTCCGCACAAAATGCCATTGAACATGCGGTATCTATGCAGACTCCTGTATACACGTTCCCGCTTTCCGTGAGGATTGCAGCTGCGACTGTTCCTGCTTGAGCGTGTTCGGATAGTTCACGAGGATTCAACACAGATGCCGCCTTGTGATACAACTCTTCAAAGTCCAATTTTACCAGGCTCCTATATCCATTTAACTAAATGCGTCAGGGTTATTAGTAGAACCTAAATGGGACTATGCTTCCCGTTTGTTCAATAAGACCATCACAGTTGATGTCGCATACTTATGCGAAGTCCACACAAGCATCTCTTTAAGAGAATTCCCTTGCTGTAGTTAAGTTGTCCGGCGAGCAATAAAGACGAATTCCCTTCCTGGACGGTCAGGGGCTTCTCTTACCTCTTCCACAGACAGCCGAACATCTTTAAGCGAGTCGCAAATCTCTTCAAAGCTCCTGAAACGCAGCGTTGAGTCCAATGTGATTATGGCTCCGTCACTCTCGAATACCCAAAGCCCAGTGTTAAACACGACTGGTTCAACCCTCTGTCATCGCTTGAATCAGCATGTCAACGAGATGCTGCAACTGACCCTGCGTCTCTTCATCAATGATTTGCCCATCGGTTCCGAGCTTTAGAGTAATAAATGGCACTTTCAAGGTCGCACCTTTGACGATGACTGCACTCATCATGGAAAGTGTGCCCACGAGCGAATTATGAGCGTCTTCGCCTCCTGACGGATGAGGCGAAACACTCACCACTGCCACCGGTTTGTTGACAAGTTCTCCTGAGGAGACAATCCAATCAAGCGCGTTCTTCAGCGAACCAGGCACTCCTTTGGCGTATTCCGGCGTACAAATTAGAACGCCACTAGCCTCCTCAAGATAACTCCTCCAGTGAGCCACATGTACGGGCGCATCATCACTATCTAAATCTGGATTGAAATGTGGAAGCTGCCCCATGTCATTGTAAATTCTAACTGGAACGTGCGAGGGGACCATCGAAACAATGGAACGTAGTAATGTAGAATTTGTTGACTTTTCCCTCAAGCTTCCGGAGATAGCAACAAGACTTGTTTCTGAGCTGTTCATGCGATCACTCCTTGAGAGACTCATTTTTTGTTTCCCAACCCTAGAAAAAGGTGCCCGCCTGTGGCTCTTCAACTTAGCTGCCCAAATGTGTCATGGCCAACGCATCTGTCATACTGCATGAACATGCAGGTAAGACCTGCCTTTCCTGTTTATTACATACGGTTAGCGATCAAGAAGAAGTTTGTTTTAGTGTCTGATTGAACAATGTTAATGGATATAAATGGTTATTTATCAGATTGTGAGTAATTTTCCTTATTACTCTTGACTCACGAAGTTCTGTATCGTCGATCGCTACAAGTTCACTTAACTTCATCCATGTCGTTTCACTTATGTCTGGGTACAGACCGACGTTCTGGATACCTCCAACAACTTCAGCAGTAAAGTGGAACAAGATAACTTGGTCACGAGTGTTACTTTCAAAGTTATAGATTCCCGTAGTGTTTGTGAGTTTCACATCCAATCCTGTTTCTTCCTTACATTCTCTACAGGCAGCAGCCAATATGTCTTCTCCGAATTCAACATGTCCGGATGGGAAATTCCACAAGTCTTTCGCCGACGATTTGTTCTCTCTCACCATCAATAGGGAGCCGTTTCGAACTACCGATACACTGGCAACTAGTACCGTCTTATTTTGCAAGTGACTCACTCCCCGAAAAAAATCCGATTCTAATAAAAATCTTGCGCCACTTTGTTCCCTTTCATCCTGCAGTCTCTGGCTAATGCTTGTTGCGCTCTTCTGCACAATATTCCTATAAGAATGTGTTGAGTGTCCTTGAATATTCATGCACGACAGTGACACAGGGATATGGGATTCAAGCCCCTGAAGAAGGGAGTAACGTCGTATATATTCTAAGCCACCGCATGTTAATCTGGCGATTTCATTTCGACTGACGTCGGCCCTAGTCATTGTCAGATGGTACATTAAGAAGAGTACTCTGCGAGTTGTCATAGAGTACCTTTGTCTTGCAATGGTGTGAATATTTTCATGAATGATCCGGAAAAAACCGTTGTCAACAATTCATTCGCAACTGTGCCGATATCGGTGTGCTGATCGTTGCTCATGATAATGAGACGTACGTCGTCGACAGGAAACCAGGCATTCAGAGCGAGGAACCCTGGATTGTCACCATGATGGAAGATGGCTCGTCTTCCTAGCGCTGTACCTATGAACCAGCCATATCCATAACTAGCACACTTAAATGGTCCCAGTAATCCACCGAAGGCATCGATGTTTGTGTTTGCTAATCTAATAGTTGACCACGTGGAGGTTCTTTGACAACCAAAAAGTTGACCACCTCGTAATCCATTTCCTGTACGCTGTAGTTGCTGAGGCTACGCGAACAGGAGGAAAGGACTTGTACGAGATGGTCGATAAAGAGTATATCAGGAAATGCCGGTTTGTTTATGGTTGGTCTATAAGGGAAATCAGTCGACAATGCAGGATTTCTCGGCAGACAGTGCGTAAATTCCTCGAAGATAGTGAAATTCCAAGCTACAGGCTTACCAAGCCGCGTCCCCGCCCTGTAATGGAAAAATGGCTTCCAGTGATTGAAGCATGGTTGAAGCAAGACGAAGCCCCGGGAGTACCACAGAAGCAAAAACACACCTCAGCGAGAATTCATGAACGCCTCAAGGAAGAGTATCCAGATGAGTTTGACGCAGCAGAGTCTACCGTTCGACACTGGGTTGCTAAACTCCGGAACAGACCCAAGGAGGCATTTATTCCACTGACTGCTGATGCTGGTGAACTCGCAGAAGCAGACTTTGGCAAAGCCGTGATAAAGATTAACGGTGTCTCGACAGATGTAAGCTTGTTTGTCATGCGCCTGCGAAACAGCGGGGTTCCATTCGTGCGGGCATTCAGAACGGAAAAGCTAGAAGCCTTCCTAGAAGGGCATCGCCTTGCGTTTGAATGGTTCGGTGGTATCCCCGCAGATGTCCGCTATGATAACCCGAAAACAGCGGTCACCAAAATTCTTGCTGGTCCAATGAGAGAGGAACACGAACTTCTCTCTAGTCTGCGTGCACACTATCTGTTCGACAGCGATTTCTGTCGCCCAGGTGAGGGTCATGAAAAGGGCGGCGTGGAGCACGATGTCGGTTACGTCAGGCGGCACACTTGTGTCCCAGTCCCTGATGTTCCTGATCTAGAGACATTTAATACGATGCTGCTGGATTGGTGTACAAAACAACGGAACAAGAATTGGTCGCTCTGGGAGCAGGAGCGCGCAGCATTACGAGCTCTACCTGTTCACCCGCACCGTTGCGCAACAACACGTCCTGTAGTTGTCAACAAACTCTGCCTTGTTAACTTCGACAACAACCGTTACTCAGTACCGAGCGCCTACGTCGGTAAGACATTGCTTCTGCGTGCTTATGCAGAGAAGATTGAGGTGTTGGACCGCGAAAGGGTTGTTGCCACACACACTCGCTGTCATTCACGTAAAGAAACCATTCTTGAGCTAGAGCATTACTTACCCGTCTTGGCTTACAAACCTCATGCCGCAACCCATGCAGCGGTTGTTCGTCAGTTGCCGGAAGTGTACCAGCGAATTCGCCGGCGCATGACCAACAGTCGACCGGATGGCTATAAAGACTTTGTCGCGATTCTACTGCTACACCGAGTTTTTTCGTCGCAGGACATATTGACTGCCATTGAAGAGATTGGCGCGGATATTGTGACAGCAGAGCAAGTCCGTGCTCGTCTCTTGCAAACAGGTACCCCCTCGTCCGCGCTGACCGTGCCTGATGAATTACAGCACTTTAGACTCATGAAACAGAACCCAGCGCGATACGACTCCTTAGCGAAGGGAGTAGTTCATTGATGAGCGAGAATATCTACACGGGCATGATTGAGATCTACTGTAAAGAACTGCGGATGCCTGGTTTACGCAGGGTCTACAGTGCACTCGCCAGAGAAGCGTTAGATAACAACCATTCACCTTTACAGTTCCTCTCAGCTTGCCTATCTGAGGAGCTCACGTCTAGACAGCAAAGTCGACTACAGACCTACACGCAACAAGCCAAGTTCCCTGCACAAAAGACGTTTCAGGACTTTGACTTCACGTCTATTCCAAGTCTGCCAAAGCCAAAGTTACTGAGCTTGGCAGAGGGCAACTTTATCCGAGACAAAGAGAATGTTGTATGCATGGGTGGAAGTGGTACGGGGAAAACACATGTCTCAATCTCCATTGGCTTAGCAGCCATCTCGGCTGGCTACCGGGTCCGGTTCATACCCGTCATGCAACTTATCCAGGAACTTCTCCAGGCAGAAGCGGAGTACAGATTACCGAGGTATCTACGTGCTTGGGACAAGTTCGACCTTGTTATCCTCGATGAATTGGGGTATGTCTCTCTAGCTCAAGGTGGACCACTGCTTTTTCAGTTCTGCGCTGACCGATACGAGAAAGGGAGCATCCTCATTACCACAAATCTGGAGTTCGCTCGTTGGACCGATGTCTTCCACGACGCCACACTCACGACAGCATTGCTGGACCGGCTGACCCACCGCTCTCACATCCTTGTGTTTGACGGAGATTCTTACAGATTTAAAGAAAGCCAGAGAAGACAGCGAAGTACTGGGATGGGGGTTGTGCAGTGAAAACTGAACAGGGACTATTACGGTTTGACCGGATAAACGAATCCACTTGGTGTTTTGACATGGGGGACCAAGTCATCCCAGTAGCGACAGGTATGGCATTAAGCATTCAATTGACTGACGGCTTTGAACCCGTAGAGGTCTTGGAGATATCCGACAACGGATTGGCTGTGATGTTGAAAAAGCGCGGTGAGAATGGAGGCTGTAAGTATCTGTTAGATCCTACCGAACGATACTTGGCGACAATGCCTACCACAACTGTTGATGAGGTAATTCTGCGGTCCGAGACGTTCCCAGACGAGCCTTCCAGCCACTCACACGTCCAAGACGAGGAAAATGACGCATCCGACTTGCCGTTCTGAACCAAAATAGTAGGTACTACGCTGGCTACCTAACTGCACGGGAGCCAGCGTAAATTATGCCCGAGGTGGTCAACTTTTCGGTTAGCAGGGTGGTCAACATTTAGATTGACAAACACAGATGTTTTCGGCTTGCACCCCAAACATGGCCTAGCGCGATACCTGACTTAAAATTTGTCCGGTGGACAACGCCGCATCCCAGCGGGCCATATCATGGACTGTGGACCAGACGCTGCCTGTGCCACGGTTGACTACATCCAGTTCGAACGAAGGCACCGGCTTTCCGTCAGCATGACCGATAGCCAGGTCCTGCTGCGTTCCACCATTTCCAGAAAACGTGGCATCCATCCCCAACGGATCACCAATATGCACCATTGTCAGTGCGCACGGGCCTGAATGGTCACACCATTGCTCGAATCGGATGAACAAAATGTGTATGCTGACTCGGCTCTTCCGACGACTACACAATTGTCACTTTGTTGATGTTAATGGGTCTTCCGCCACATTGAGTTGTTCAGGTGCCAACTCATACAAATTCCTGTCCATTCGTCGTACAAAAGGCGACCAATCCCCTACTGAATAGAGTAACAACCGGTGCATTGCCCGCGTACACGCAGTGTAAAGAAGCGTGCGTTCGTCTTCCTGATTGTATGCCTGAAGGGACGCATCATAGATAATGACCGCATCGAACTCAACTCCCTTCGCGAGATATACGGGAATAGTCATCACTCCCTTTTCAAAGGTGAGTGTCTGTTTCGTGACAAGTAGCACATCATCGTAACCTCGTGTCCGTAGTGATTCATAAGCCTTGCGACTTTCTGCAGCGGTCTTTGTGATGATGGCGATGGAGTCAAACCCTTCGGATCTAAGCGACGCTATGTCCTTCAACAATTGCCTGTTGCGTTTCTCTTCACTGTCAAAACGAATAAGCACAGGCATTTTGCCACTTCGGTCGAAAGGCACAATGTCGTCTCCGTCGGGGAGCAAGTTTTTCGTGAATCTCACTATTTCGCAGGTCGAACGATAACTTCGTATAAGGTAGATCACGTTCGTTCTGTCCTCACCATACAGCCGAGTTAGTGACGAGTCGGATTCGTGCAAGTTAGTGGCCTGCGTGAATATCGCCTGCCTGAAGTCGCCAAGTACAGTAAACCGAGCACGGGGAAACAGCTTCTTTAGGTATTCGTATTGAAACGCTGAATAATCCTGGCCCTCATCGACGAACACATACTGGATCTGCGTGTTTGTCCGAGTACCTTCGATCAGCTCTTGTAGATATAAGTACGGCGTCGCATCTTCATAGAACAATTCGTCTCGGCTCATCTTTTCATTTGTCTGCTTGCAAATGTCGTTCCATAGCGTCGGGAGCTGTGCCTCACGTGTCATCTCCTGAAAATCGGCTTTGTTGTTGAACAACTGACGGTAGAGACCCTTGGCGTCAATGAACATGAGTTTCTTTACGCTTCGCCGCAACGGCTTGAAACTGTTCTTTACGATTTTTCGGCGAAGCAGTTCTTCCTCCCGATGAGCAAAGTTGAAATCACCTTCGTCTTCCCGTAGCTTTTTATGAATTTTCTCCTGTATTACGGCAAATTGCTCGTGAATGTCAAAGACTTCTCTCTCCTTGTGCAACTCGCTGAAGACTTCATCATACTGGTCATCGTCGAGATAATTTAATTCCTCCTGAACCCATTCCGCATCCATCTCTTGGCGTTCCAGCAAGGTGAGTTCATCAAGCAACCATTTTTGCAACAGCGCGACGCGATTGCTCAATAGCTGAGACGTTGGGTAGCTGTAGAATTTCAATCTCATTTGCTCCTCCGTGATCAATTCACGGTCCTGAAATTGAATGTTGTTGAACATCATACCTTTACATCCGAGCCACAACGCATAGTTGTTTAGGGCAGTCAAGAAATTCTCGGATGCCTTGTACTTCATCCCTTGAAGACGAGCTTCGTATCCGGTTGTGCGCCGCGCAGTCATTCTATATTCAATCTGATCGAAGGGATCTTCGACACCCAGTAATGCGCCCAGCTCATATTCGAGATATTCCTGAAATGTCGCCTGTTGCATGTTATCCTCGCCTAGTTCGGGAAGAACAGTAGACACGTAACTGTTAAACATGGAATTTGGTGAGAAGAGAATCACCTGGTCAGCTTTGAGCGCATCTCGGTTTTTATACAGTAAGAATGCCACGCGCTGCAACGCTGCAGAGGTCTTTCCACTGCCAGCTGCCCCCTGAACTATGAGCATCCGGCTTTTAACATCTCGGATGATAGCATTTTGCTCTTTCTGAATGGTGGCAACGATACTCTTCATTTGTGAATCCGCACCTTTTCCTAGCACTTGCTGCAACAAGTCGTCACCAATCGTTAGGCTCGCGTCAAACATATTAAGCAACTGGCCATCTTGAATCTGATATTGCCGTTTCAGTTCCATCTCTCCAGTGACTCGACCAGACGGTGCGTCATAAAAGGAGGGACCGGGAGACTGGTCGTAGTACATACTGGCTACAGGTGAACGCCAGTCATACACAAGAAAATCAAATCCGTCTTCGTCGATGAACGAAGACACGCCGATGTAGACCTGCTCACTGAATTTCAGACCATCCTCTAGGAAGTCGATACGACCGAAATAGGGAGATGGGAGAAGCCGGTTTAAATTACTCCACTTTTGGGTTAGTAGCCTATGACCTCGCTCTCGTTCGGCTAAAACCACGTGTTGCTGGTTAATTGAGTAAAAGGTCTCTTCGAAGTCTTCAGGCGTGCTTGTGTTAACTGTGACCTCCTCCCAAAAATGCTTACGGACATCCCTTACCTGTTGGGCAAGACCGGACACCTCCGGTTCTAACACGGCGATCCTCTCTTGAATTTTCTCAATAACCCGGTTAAGCCGCATTTGCTCAATTTGCCACTCCTTTGCGTCCATCCAGCCCAACTCCTTCAACAGAGAAGATCGTGAAAATGCATTTGACAAGTGTGTTCCTAAGGTATACAATTGGATTGTAAAATTGTCCTAAATGTATTCCTGGTGAATACAGGCGTGTGTTAATTATATGCCTGTGTTTGCTTGTGTTCAATATGAAAAATTTAAGCAATTCATCGTAGCTATTTGTGTCACGTTAAGCCGCTGCAAAATCCGACACGTCTCCCCCCCTCGCTATTTAAAACCAAGGTTTTCACGCAATCCCGCGCAATTACGACATAACCTCTAGGATTCATGAGTTTACATTTTTGATTGATTTGCTATTGCCCTCTGCGGTTCCTGACCCCAAGCAAAAGAAGTATAGAACGACTGAACTGCGAAGTGATGCGGTGCCTGTAGCCACGTGTCTTCAGTTACAGGAACTCAATGAACTGATGTGCGATACAGCATCCTGCTACTGAGAAGGGAAAACAAAGATTCCATCAACTCATGATGGACACAACAACCAATCTAGGCGAGTACCGAAAATTATTTGGATTCAAGTCCGTGTATTGACTTGCTGCTGCCAAATGAGCAGCGGTACTTGCTCGACCATTTCATCAACTATTGCCAAACTCACGTTTTCCACCTCGACGGAGAAATCGACGATCTAAAGTCACGTGATGGCGCGTACTACTGTACATCGCTGTCTGTCATGGAACACATCAAGTCACAGTGGCAGCTCGAACTTGCTTGGGGTATCAAAGTTCGAACTCAAATGAAAGTCTTTATTACAGGGCTCGCGATTTTCAGCCCGGGATCTCTTTTATGTGCCCTGTCTGGGGATCTTACGGTTGGCGGGTTGGCACATATCACAACGCTCAATCTCTCCCGCGCCTTTCAGGGTCTGGGTGCCTCTGCCATGATGTCGCTGTCGCTATCCATCATTTCGGCAGAATTCCATGGGAAGGAGCGAGGAACGGCGTTTGGTATTTGGGGCGGTGTATCCGGGCTTGCTACTGCCATCAGACCTTTGGTCGGCGGTGTACTAGTTGAAAAAGTCAACTGGCAGTCGATTTTCTATATCAATGTTCCCATCGGAATCGTCGGCATCGCACTGTCCATCTGGGCAAACGATTGCAGGAAGTTTGGGCTTGCCAAGCATTACTCCTAAGGCAAATCCCTATATTCACGATCTGATATTTCCGACCATTCAACACATTGCTCGTACCGCATTTGTCAAAGGAACGATCGAAATTCAGATCATTGCCGGCTGCATTCTCGCAGCAGGTGCGGTTTGTCGATTGTCCTCATCAGGGATAGAGACATGTACCATGTCCAGCGGGGTGAATAAACACAAACCGCAACGGGGATTGCCTAATGGTTTCATCATCGCCCATGTTACTTCAGTGGTCATCTTTGTTCTCTTCGTTCCCATTGCTCCCGCTGAGGAATGGGCGACTGAGATGTAACAGTAGTCAATCACAGTTGACACAAACAAGTGGCAAATGGGAGCGCCCTCGTAAAGGCACACCCATTTGACGCAATCGGCTACAAACCCCGCTCCAGGCACATGCCCTGTTCAGCAAGAGTCGCCACCTATCACTCCCCTCATGAAATTGGGCGGACGAATTCATCTGCCCTCACCGAAGGAGAACAGGACTTTATACACCGAAGCGAGAATATCGATCAAGGGAACCGTCGATCTGTCGTTAAATCACTGCAGGAACTAGGGGGTGTTCATTCTCTTGGCAGATGTTTGGACGAGAGATCGATGGCTCTACCGGCATGTCCTCCCTTAAGGTGGCTGCCATGATACGGAAAGGAGCTGCGTAGCTTGCAATACAAAAATCATCATGTAGGTAGTCTGGTGACAGGAGCTCTAATCGGGACGCTCACAAATTCCGGGGAAATTGGCAGCGCAGCCATTGATGCGGTCAAGAAAATTGTGATCACCGCCCTGCGCGATACGTCGGAAGTAACAACCACGGCGACGCAGGCAGCAGGTGACATTACAGGAGCTGCAATTCACACTGCAATCGATCTCGGATCCGATGCGGGCACAGCCGTACACCATGCGATTCATGGCGTTATCCACGGAGTGAATGAGGTTGGCGGCGATCTCGGTACCACTGTTGAACATGCTGCCAAGGGGGCAATTAAAGCCACCAACGAAGTTGGCGGTGACTTGGGTAAGACCGCTGTTTCGATTGTACGAGGTACCATCGCAGCAACAGCGCAGGTTGGCGGTGACGTCGGGCTGGTGTCCGAGCGAGCCGTCAAGGGGGTTCTTGATGGAGCTCGAGAGGTCAGTCAAACAGCCGTCGGCACGGTGTCCGCTGCCCTTGAAACCAGTATTGTCGAAGCCAGGGACATCGTTCACACGGCAGTGAAGAAACATCAGTGAGACTTGGCCTGCGTGTCAAGCGTGTTCGGGGGGCACGAAATAAACACGTGCCTCTCCGGGACGACCTTGCTGTTGAGGATTTCTTGTACGTTAATGATTGGTGGGCTGGCTTAATTGTCAGTCCACTCTTCACTGTTTACTTACTTGAGGGTTGACTTGAACGCGGTGACCACTCCCCATGCCTAAAGGCAGCCCTTAGGCATGGGGAGCGGTCACCGTCACAGTGTATACTGGTAATGACACGCCTAAGGCACAACCGAATAGTCTGGGCACAAACGATCTGGTGCATTTTTACTCACATGTTCATGAAAGGGCGGGTGTGGGATTTGAGTACCCGGATTCTACTATGGATTGCGAGCATTTCGATAGCGTTGAATGTAGTTCTCGGCTTTGTCCTGTACCAACACTCACGGATTTCACCCGCTAGTTCGAATACCTACGTGTCTTTTCAACAGACCTTAGCGGCTGCTAGGCAAAGTTCCAATGCGGCTCTAAAGGCTAAAGGCAACTCAGTGCAGTACGATGTCAATGATGAAAATCACGCATTAACAGTCGCTAAGACTCTTCTGATAGGTATGCAACCTGAGGCTCAGACACACGGCATCAACTTTACACAGGTTATCAACACGCTCGCCACCGCGTACATTCCAACCTTGTCTATATCAAATGCGGTAAAGAATTCGAATCAGATCGTAAACTCCGTTTACACAACCTTAAGGAACACGAATTATAACGATGGGAGTTTATCGCAACTTCGACAGGCAATCGGTTCGATCAATTCATCACTGGGAAATTCCGGGCCAACCAATTAGTTGTGCGCTAGCATCTATGCGTTTGGATGGCTGAAAACATCGATTTGTTTAGTTCCAATTTGAGTGCATTTCCATGGCAAGTATTCAGCCACTCTCTTATGGAGCGACGGTTTTTAGTTCTGAACAGAACTGCTGCATTGCGTTGCCCCTACTTGCTGATTGCTGAACCAGTTAGTTATACAGGAAGTACAGCGATTGGCAAGCACAAAACCAGCGATAACAGTAGTTGCAAGCAGAATGGGGAACAGCCGACAAAATGATGCAAAACCCACGCTAAGAGACTTTATACACCTTTTCTGAGGCTAGGTTTCTGTCGGATTCGCCGCCGTTAGCGACAAAGGACTGTCTATTTTTCAGGCAGAGGGTACAAAGAATTCAATGGCTCGAATACATTCTAAGGTCGTATGAACGTCCTGCCACTTGCCATCTTCACTAGCCCAATGACCGTCTTCCTGTTGCAATTGTTCGAGTTGGTGTTTCGCACTCGATATCAATTGATGCTCAGGAGAAATGCCCATCACACAAAGAGAATTGATAAGCCACGCCAAATTGCTCGCTTCGAGTTCGGGGAGTTTGGCGAGCAGATAATTCATGATGGATTCTGCATGCTTGTGGTCCCCCAATGAATATAACAAACCAGCAGCCAGCCAAATTGATCAAAACCTGTCCGTTGGGGCAATATGTATTATATTCCACCCCTCGAGCGGGCCCGCATATTTCAGAACCTAACTGCATGTATCGTGATAATGAGAACGCATATAAAAATTGCCCACAAGAGGAATAACTTCTGTCCTTCGTGGTCGTCGACTCAACTGCCTCCTTCCGCCTAGAGAGGTGTGTAATTCTTCCGCCACGTAGTACCGTAAGTGTCCGGCAACTCGTGTTTATAAACATGCAAGAGAAGCGCCCCATCGCAGGTCAATTCAAACGTCCGGTACGTGACAATGATGCTTAATTTACCCGAGCTCAATCATGTATCCGGTGACACTCAATCGATGCTTCGGAGTTGGGTATCATCTCATTATTAGACGAATGAGCTTGACAAAGTCTCATTCACACGCGGTGGCTACCCTTGTTCCGTACTGTCCACTGAGTAGTCTGCGTCCGACAACATCGAATCTAGTTCTAATTCGAACGGTATCTGTAGCTCGCTTGGAAGCGCGCTGATAAGTCTCGTAAACCGCTCATCAGATTGTGTTGCTGTCGCGTTTTCCGGGCGTCTTCCCACGACTCGAATCCACGCACGAATGGCATCCATGAGGAGATAAAACTTCATTTGAAATCGGTCTGCGTCATCACCGGCCTCTTCCATTGAACTGTGCTTCATAGCTTCCCATAACTCCAACACTTCAGTGAGAACACGGCATACTTCACCGTACCGTTGTTCTTCTAACGCGTCCGCCCTATCCATACTACACCGCCTCTTCATCTTTCAACGACTCTCTTGCATGTAATAATGATAGTCTTACTGACTCTACCGAAATACCAAATTACCCCACCTATTCATACCGTGGAACTTTAGAGCAACATATCTGTTTGTGTCCGGTACTGTCAGTTCATCCATTCGGAAAAAGTGCCTCTTGGAGCCAAAATGACCAAGCCTGAAATGGGGTAAGCAACGTCTTGATGTGCATCAAGGAGGTCATCTTCATAGATGACACCGGCCGCAGGCTCCACTAACCCGCTGGTCACGGCAATGCGACCGTCTGCCATCGTTGTTTTTTCATTCGCCACCTCCGCCATGGGTATCGAGTCCACAACAAAATCCTGCTTCGTGTCATTCGGCACTTGCCGTGGGCTGCTCACCTGTACTAGACCCGTAGTTCCTCAGGAGCAATACTGCTACAAAGCCGTCCAATATCATCAATAGCCCATTGATGTAGAACGGAAGCGAATGATTGTATCTGTCATATAACCAGCCTCCAAGAAGGGGTCCAATCACGGTTCCTATGCTCACTGTGGCTAAATACTGCCCGTAGGCAGTGCCACGAATATTTGCACCCGTCATATCCGTCACGAGTGACACTTCAGCTGGGGTGGCGATGACAGCACCAATAGATTCCACCGCCCATAGAACGGATACGACAATAATGCTCGGGCTATTCGGAAATCCGAGGGACACAATCCCGGAGGTGAGCAAACCGACGAGAATAAGCCTAATTCGATTATACTTGTCACTGAGTCTGCCCATTCTGACGGAGAGATAAGCGTAAATAAGCGCCGCCGGAAGATAAGCAGTGGCTAAGCTGCCGACATGTGTGGTGAACCGGTCTTGCAGGAATATCATGAGTAAGGGGCTTAGCATTGATGTCGATAGAGAACCAATGAAGACAACCACAAGTAGCTTACGAAAGTGTGTTGATGTGTGAGTAACGTCGTTTGTCCCTTTTGGCTCCTTTTTAGGCACCGTCTCTGGTATGTACTTGTAGGCAATATATCCAGCGTAAAGAAGTAGACAAGCATAGACCTTAAACAAAACCGACCAGCCCGTCAATAGCGGGAAATAGCCGAGAATGATGAATCCTAATATGGCTCCGTATAGTCTGCCAGTGGATCTAACCCCCTGTACTCGGCCAATTGATTTGCCTTGATTGTCCCTGTCGGTGATATCGCCAATAATGGCGTACGCAGCTGTCCACATGAAAGACCCACCGATACCTTGCAATACCCTTGCCACATAAAGGAGAGGCATGGTGGAGGCAAAAGAATATAAAACCATTGAGATTGCATAAACCAAGAACGATACTACGAAAAACTTTCTTCGACCGAAATGGTCCACTTCTCGTCCAACCAGCGGTTGGATCACAAGGTTGACCAAGCCAACCACGGAAAAGAGTCCTCCGATAGTTTCTGCATTTCCCCCGATTCTCACGCCGTAGACGGGAAGCAAAAAGGGCATGATGCCAAGGGCAAACGAGCCAAACATCACTGATTTCTGCAAATTTACTTTGATACTTGAATTGTCCATCCGGTCTGTCACCTCATACTCACGTATTGGTGATCTTGTATCTATAAATACATGGATGTGACGGAATCACTCTTTGAATGGTTACGTTTCCACTGCTTAAAAAGTCATGAACGACAGGACGGTCCTTCTTGATGATGCCCGTCACTTGAGATGTCACCTGGGGCACTTACCCAACATCCTGTCATCGTTTCCGCTCCAACAGTTCAATTATTCTGCCTATCCCCATTAACGTTCCACCTTGATAGAAAGAGCCGACCAACACATCGATGGTAGACCCCCAGTTCATTCCCACTGCGTGAATGGAACTGAGACGTACAATGCTCACAACGTTCGCGAGCAGTTCCACGACTATAACAACAATACAAGATAAAATAGAGACCTACCTGTGCGTGACATGAGCGTCACGTCCTAGCATGGAAATTGTACTAATAAAATCCATACTGTGTACAGCATATTCAGCCAGCTTGCTCATGTACGACGGAAAGGCCATCGCCCATCAACCGCATGAACATGCAGTTGAGACGATACTTCATTTGGCATTATAAAGCCACAGTATCCTAGCCGCCCGTCTCCACGACCTCACGGAGTAGAATGGGTCACACCCAGGATGCATTGTTTATGCTACTCAAAAGGATACGGGGTCCCGCTCATCCAATGTTGAACGACTGGTTGTATATCCTGCATTCCCCAAAGTCTCATAGTGTCAATTAAGCCAATACTCTCAACACATGAGCTTATGAATTCCGTTCCAATGAAGTATCCTAGACGGTTCATCCCATACGTTTTCCCGCCGCGAAGCCTAAACCACTCAATTTCTTGTTCCATATCCCAATGCTGAAGGTCATCGTTTATACGCTCCTTTATATCTTCGTAATGGTTCCGGCAAAAGGAAACCCAGTCTCCTCCAGAATTATCAAATGAAAAATACGCAGCCTCTGGTAACCCGGGGTTCAGCAACATTGACACGAAAGTGGCTAGCCCCTCTAAGTACAGCGATGTATATCCGTCCCATGCCAACTGACTGAACTGGAATCCAGCCTCCGTTAACAGGCGGAAGTGAAATGCGTGCGCCATTTCGTGTGCAATTAACACACGCAGAAGGGCAGTTTCACATGGCAGCAACTCAACCGCAAAATGCAAAGTCCCATCGTGTGTTACATATGCGTTTGACCCAAACCCTCCGACTAGAAGTCGAATCTCCATAGGCAGTGCATGTTGCAAAAGTCCTGACATCTCGTCATACACTTCGGCCACGAGCGACGGCAGTAGTGCTACGCAACGCTTCATTGTGTCGACTGTGGCAGGGTAACGTTCAATCGCTGAATTCAATCTCGTTGGCGTTCGTGTACAGTGAGATTTGAAGTAGGTATCGAAGATGTCTGGAAACCTACCGTAATAGGTGTCCAAGTGTCCAAGCGTAAAAGGCGTATTGTGTTCCCACAGTTGAAAAAATTCTTTCGTTGTATCAATGATGTTCAAATTCCTCCCACCAATCGTTTCGATAGTAGCGCAACTGGAGACGCGCGACCCCACCTGCGTCTCAAACTGCATAGTCACATTTTGTACAGACGGACGTAATCTCGTTGTACCAGAACATGTTAGACAATAGAACCCTTTAGGCTTATAGTGGATCGTCTGATTTGTTCGCGAGGTCAGGTAAAAGGCGCCGTATGTGTAACAATTTGCGTAGGACCGGGTCCGCGATTGGGTCGTCGAGATGAACCAGAATCTGCTCGGTGTTTGCCTGTGCTGTCATTGGCTGGTGGTCGTTATGGGCGTTCTCTTTGGTCCAACGAACCGTCACGTCAGCCAATTCACTGCACATGGACCCGAGTTCGCTCGCGTCAGTGGACGGGTCTTTGATACGCTCATCCGACCTTTGCATGAACTTCGAAATTTATACCAAAAGATTGTTGCGTGCTGCACGTATTGTATCTCGAGTCGACAAAGGAACAACAACTAAGGCGACCACAAATCCAGCCCCTGCCCCGATTGCCGTCTCCTCCAGACGCAATACCAGAAGTCCCGGTGAAAATATATGAAGTACGCTATACAATTGTCCAATCATGATTGTGATGAAAAAGATCATGAACGCATACGAGATCCGAAATAAGTAAAACCCGCAGAAAATGCATGCGATAACCACTGAAATTACCCATACGACGCGCCCATTAGTCAACTCCGCAACCGAAATCGAAACAACAAGACCAACGAGTGTCCCAATAACACGAGACCCTTTACGAAGGTTTCCGAGCGCGTTGCAGTCCCAGTGAACATGACAAAGGCCGCGATCACGGCCCAGTAATACCGTTGTACTGTTTTGATGAACGACAAGCTCATCTTCGGTTCGCTCCGTACATTGAATTATGTCACGTGCCTTCTTCGCAGAGGACACGTCATTACGCAAAGCCAGGAATTCAGCGGCAGCCGCCGCTGTACTGGTAATTTCTGATTCTAATGCTAGGAGTAACTTCGAACTGGCGGCGAGTCGGTCAAGTGCATGCTCTGCATCGAGGAGATATCTGCGTACGGTAGCTCCGGACCAACCGGCAGGGAGGGAACGCACCTCAGCTGACCAGCCTTCCACAATGAGCTCGGCCTCAGATAACTGAATTTGTTGTGCCATCACTCTTCTCAGTTGTTTTTCGCGTTCAGGTCCCGGGGGAGTACGCAATGATTCAGCACATACACCTGCGAACACGCGCGCACGCGAACGATAGGCGCTAAGTGCCCGTCGCAAAGAACGTTCGGGACTGATTCGAAGTAGCGTGTTTTCACTTGCGATCGTACCACCGACCAGACCCATTCCGAGTGCAATAGGAAATCCCGATGCTACTCGTATTTGTGCCACAATACCGGTCGTGATGCTGAGAGCGTGCCCATCATTGATACAATGGCACCTAGTAGCATGCTGACAATCGCTCCTTTTCCGCCAACATGCATGAGTGCAGTAAGCCCGAACTCGACACCGATTGTGGTTGCGACTGCGGTAGCGGCACGCAATGTCGTTTGCAGTCGAGCCAGTCCAGGATCAGACGCCACGAAGCGGTCCCACATCCAGATCAACAATCGACACTCCCATGTCGCACTACTCCGAGGGGTGCTTCTCGACACTGCGCGAGAGCGCAGTATGGGTAACGTCTCCTCATTGAATGCCCGTGTGAAAGTTTTGGAATGTGTATCATCATCCTGACATCTCGGACAAGTCGTACACCGTGTCTGCAGTATGTGTTGGGTGTCCCCTGATTCATTCGTCTCTCAAACGGTATTCCCACGTGGCTCCTACATAAGGGATGTCAATGGCACGAGTTGCTCTCATGATGTCACGTCCTTGAGCTATCGCTGTGAACCCAATAAAGCCAGGTACTCAGCGACTTCACGTCTCGTCTTCAACCGTATCACCTGTTTTCCGGCTTGTTTGGCTGCGTGTAGCCGTTTCACAATTGTCTCGTGCTCACGCTTTCGAAATCCCCAGATGTACCACAGAAACGCGACATCAATCTTCTCTGGACACTCCTTGCCCAGGTCTGGTCTGGTTTGCCCGTGATAACGAAGCACTCTCTTGGCAACTCGGTACAAACACACGCGGCGCGCAAAATCGAGGAATATTACCGTGTCTGCAGCATCGATGCGGATATCCATGGTCGCCGCATAGTTGCCGTCGATGATCCACGTGGGTCTTTTGACCAAGCTATGTTGCAGTTCTATCCACTCCGACTTTGGTGTCTCGACCCACCTGGGTTTCCAGAACAAGCTGTCTAGGTGAAACACTTCAATGGCCGTAATGTCGCCGAGTTGACGAGCAAATGTGGATTTGCCGGCCCCGGGTGAACCTATGATGGCGATTTGTTTCATTTAAACTTCCTCCCACACTGGCTGAATCCGCCTTTGACATCGGCGCGGTCATCCTCACAGACTGTTGCCAATCCCACGCCGTCTGTAGGATAGAGCGAGTGGTTGTAAACGCCTCTGGGTTGTGTTGCAACGCCTGCAAACGCAGCTCACTGTACGTCGACGCGTCTTCGGGAGAAAGCACACGAATCACCATCGGGATTAACCCATTTTCAAAACTCTCAACTCCTTGTCTTATAGTTGGCGGCGACTGCCACTGTTGTGACAGGGCAGCAAAGCAACGACTTTCTGTTCTTTGCGAGCGGAGAGTTGCTCGGACTTTAAGCGGACGGGAGTTCCTGCTAAACCTCCGGGCAGAGTATTCGTTCTCCGAGTACTGGATGAAGTTGACCAACGATCTGCCTTTGGCGGCTTGTACGAGAGCAGCTTTAAACAGTCGCTCGTCAATCTTTTTGCCACGAAATTCAGCAGCAACTGAGTCAGTCGTGATACGTCGTCGAGATGCACAAGGCGCATCACGACAGAGTCCGGCAAGTTCACTCTCCCCTTGGCTATGGCACCGTTGGGTTTTGAAAAGGGCGGTCCTCCCATTTGGTGACCGCCCACTGCTTTACAGGTTTTCAGTTTAGAAACGTCGCAAGCCCAACCTCTCAAGCGACCATGCGGTTCCGCGACCGCGCCTGGTGAATCAAAACAATAGCGAAACACTACCAAGAACTCTGAATCCTGGTGTTACCCGCGCAACCTGCTAACCGAGATATTGTACTGGAATATGTTGTGCTTTGTCAACCGCCCGCCAGTCTTCCCAAAGGATGCAAGTGTTTAACCCTGCTATCTGTGTTGGTGATTTTCGTTTAGGTGACTTCCCGAATGAGTTTACTGGCGCAGCCACGTACGGCAAAGTTGTCTGCCACGGTAGTGAACTGTTCTGCACACAGGTGCGTCTTTTCGTCGAAGATTACCTGCAGAGAGGTGAAGACGGGTGACGCACGAGCTCGCATCGGCTGTCATGACGTGGGGATATGTCGCGATCTTCTGTGCAATGTTGTTAGAGAGTGCCTGCATTCCCCTGCCGAGCGAGGTCATCATGCCGTTTGGGGGATTTCTGGCGGCTGTTGGTCATTTCAATTTCTGGGGAGTTGTTTTAGCCGGAACCGCAGGGAATGTGGTTGGGTCGTTGTTGGCTTACTTGCTCGGACGATTTGGTGGGCGCCGTTTGCTACTGCGGTACGGCTCTTATGTGAGGCTGAACTCTAGACATCTGGACAAAGCAGAGCAGTGGTTTCAGGGACGTGGCGAAATTTCGGTATTGATCGGTCGGGTTTTGCCTATTGTGCGCACTTTCATCTCCCTCCCCGCCGGAATGGGGAAAATGCGCGTGTCCAAATTCTTGATTTACAGCGCGATGGGATCTCTGCCCTGGGTGTACGTCCTCACCTGGGCAGGCAGTGACTTGGGCCACAATTGGCAGCACGTAGCGCCCTTTGCCAACTTCCTTAGTATCTTAGTGGTCGTGGCTCTGCTCTTTTACATTATTAGTTTCTTACGTCGTCGCAAGCGTTTTGATGATGCCGGTGAGCGCTCTAGGATTGAAGACCGATGAATCTAGTGGCGGGATGACTTTGCACAGTCCGGACAAACTCCCTTAGCGACGACGTCGACGTGGTCGACGCGATAGCCAGTTTCGTTCGTGATAGCCTCTGCATATCCCGCCGGCATGACCTCAAAAATCTCATCGACACGTCCGCACTGCGTGCAGACCACGTGTTGATGGGCCTCTAAACGTGCGTCATACCTCGCAGCTCCAGACCCCATTCTTAACTCTTGGATGACACCGGCGTCTGTCAAATAGCGCAACGAGTTGTACACGGTAGCGTATGCGAGCTTGTGCCCTGCCTGACGCAAGCGTTCCATCACGTCCGCTGCAGTCGGATGATCGGCTGATTGGCTGACTATGTCGTAGACAGACTTGCGCTGTGGGGTTAGATGAAGGTTGCGGTACATGGAGCCGTCCCCCCGAATGTGAAAGATGGATTCATTCTAAATACAAACGGGAGTACGTGCAACTGTGTAGGAGATGTATGGGAACCAAGTAGCCAAAATGTACGGGTGAGTACGTGACTCACCCGTACAATCGTGATCAAAATGCTCGCGCGTACTGGGGAGGCACCTCTGGTTTGACTCCGAGCACCTGGGCTGCATGAATGGCCCAATACGGATCTCGAAGCATACCGCGCCCGATTGCCACCAAGTCAGCATCTCCGTTCGCGACGACTGACTCGGCCAAATGAGCATCCTCGAGGATGCCGACAGCTGTCACCGGCGCATGCAGTGCCTCTTTGATCGCCCGGGCGAACGGGACTTGATAGCCAGGATAGTTGCCTGGGCGGCGGACACCGGCATGGCCCTCGCCACCTGAACTGACATGGAACATGTCGACTCCGGCATCACGATACTGACGGCAAATTTCAATGCCATGGTCGATGTCGTATCCTCCATCTGCATATTCAACGGCGGAGACGCGCATGAACAGTGGCATCGTCGGCGGCATGACCTGCTTTACCGCGCGTATGACTTCCACACCAAACTGAGCCAAGTTTTGCCCATAGCGGTCAGAACGGCGGTTAGTCAGCGGAGATTGGAACTGATGAATCAGGTAGCCGTGCGCACCGTGTAACTCAATGGTGTCAACACCAGCAGCGACTGCACGGCGAGCCGCTTCACGGAACATCCCCACGACCGCTTCTACTCCATCCGTGGATAGTTCTCTGGGCGTCTTGTACCCTTCATCGGCATAGCGGATTGCAGACGGCGCAACCGGCTCCGTTGCGTCCATCGCTTTACGGCCCGCGTGAGCAATTTGGATGCCGACCTTTGCCCCATATCCGTGGCATGCATCAATAATTCGCTTAAAAGCCGGAATCTGTTCATCGGACCAGAGACCGAGGTCCTGGTCAGTGATGCGCCCATCGGGTTCGACATCTGTCATTTCGAAGAGCACCAAACCCGTGTCACCAATGGCTCGACTCGTCAGATGCGTATAATGCCAGTCATTGGGCTTGCCGTCCTTCTCGGTGACTGAGTATTGACACATGGGAGCCATTACAATGCGGTTTTTGAGCGTCAATCCAAGCAACGTGTAGGGTGAAAACAAGTGCGACATCGGTGCAGTCCTTTCTGTGTGAAGTGCTGTGCTAGTTTATCCAACAATTCCGGACAACTGCGACACAAGGTCGGCTTTTGGCCTGTAACCGACGATTTCCTTCACTGCTTTGCCGTCTTTGAACAACAGCAGCGTCGGAATGCTCATGATGCCGAACTGTTCAGTGGTTTGCGGATTCTGGTCGACGTCGAGTTTTCCGACAAGCAATTGCCCTTGATATTCATCGGCGACTTCTTCCAGAACAGGGGCCATCATTTTACACGGTCCACACCAGCTTGCCCAAAAATCAACTAATACGGGCTTATCGCCCCCGATGAAATCAGCGAATGTTGTATCAGTAACCTTTTGTGTGCCCAAAATTTTCCCCTCCCTGCGAAAATCGTGAAGTGTCCGGGTCAGGCATTCTCGACCTCGATGTAAACTGCTTCCTAACCTATATCCACTTACATTAATATAGTACGTAGATTGCGGGTGACTGTCAAATTCGCTGATTTAGGCTGCATATTCGTTCGCTAATCGGCGAACATCAGATACGTAGAACATCGAGTGGTTATATAGGTACAGGGCGCCGGTCGGATTGGTGCGGTACCCGTCGGCCGCCAACATGTGGGCGCAGGTCCAAATTGCGTCGTAGACGTTGTTAATGTTCGGAGGTCCGGGGTGTCCAGGAGCTGTCACGGCATACTCTGCGAATGTTGACGGCATAAACTGCATAGGTCCTTCTGCCCCATCTACACTGATTTCAGACGTTGTACCAAAATTGGTCTCTATATGATGGATAGCTGCCAGTACTGTCCAGGGAATGCCGTAGCGCTTGCCGGCTTGCTGATACACAGAGATAAAGCGCAGGGGGATGCCGCGGTTGATTGTGTTCACTTGCCGCTGCGGCGTTGACTTCGCTGGTCGAACGTCGTGCCACGTTGCTCGTGATGTACGGATCCACAGGGTTTCACCGGGATAAATGACGCTGGAGTGAAGATGATTCCAAGATTCCAGTTGGTAGACCGTTACCCCATACTGCACAGATATCGCCCAAAGTGAGTTGCCGCGCTTCACGACGTAACGGGTCTTCGGGATAGGACTGAAACGTGTCGCATCATGAGGCGGCATCACGAGACGTTGGTGAATTTGTAGGATGTCGGTGGTGAGATGATTCGTGTGCTCTAACTGTGCCACGCTTGTGTGGTGTTGCACGGCAATCGCCCACAGGGTGTCGCCTCTATGTACGGTCACAGTCGTTTGCGCTTTTGCAGTCGTCGTGATCACAAACAGGCTCGAAATCAGGCTCATCCATACGGCACAGATCAAAGCCAAAATCCCTTTGCTCTGACGCATACGTTGAATCCCCCTCCTTCGCCTCGAAACGGATGGGCCGGGAGTACGGCAAAAATGAATTAGAAGTTACTCACCTGCGCTCCCTTTGAGGCGTAGTTCAGCTCTCCGATGTCTGTCTGTCTGTTTGAAAAGTCAAGCTGTGTGACCATTGTACGTGGACTGGTCCGCCGGATATGACTCCCAGCAGGAGCCGAATTGTTGGCGGTTGTGAGTTTTCGCGGCAATCGCGCGTGCGTTTCAGCACGGCTGAGGAGACAAAAACAAGGCCGGCTTGCCCTAAGGGGCAAGCCGGCCTTGAACACATGCGGACTGTTTCTTTACTCTGGGCGTTCGTTCATACAACGCTCGCACTCGAACAAAATGGACTCAAACTGCTCATCGATCTCACTGCCGCAAACCATGCACTCTTTGCGACCGTCTGCAAATTGGCCAGAGAATTCAGTAGTGGACTCATACGCTGATGCTGTGTTCATCGACTGCGCCCCCCACGAGGATTTTCTATATTGTATTATAACAGATCAGGAATGTGAAGGTGTTGTTATACTACATCGATAATTGTTCATAATATTTGTATTTATTAGGAGTCACGCCGCAGAAAGGCGGAGTAGTCCTCCGGAGTATCGAGATCGGGGAGAGGCTCTGTGGAAAAGTCTACGTACTTGCACTGGTCCCGATGAGCGCGTACCACCGAGCGGCCACCTTCATCTCCGAAGACGGCACAAAGTTCTATATACAGCGACCTGGAAAACAGTATCGGATGCCCGGGTACGCCCTGATAGCGCGCTTGCACGAGCAGCGTGTTAGGGCCGTTCATATGGGCGCGTACGAGTTCGACAGGGATATCCGGGTGTAACTCCGGTTGGTCTCCGAGAATCACCACAGCGCTGTCAAAGTTCCTTTCATCGGCCCAGCGAATGCCAACGCTGAGCGAGGTCGACATCCCCTCCTCAGCGCGGGGGTTCCACTGTACACGAACTGGGAGGTCGCTACAGACAGTCGCGACATCAGGGAATTCAGGGTTACAGATAAGCACCACTTGAGACCGTTCAAATGCGTCTGCAGCTCGGCACGCCGTCATGACAGTGCGTCTTATCACGGGTACACCCTGCCGGTCCGCGAGGAGCAGTTTTTGTTCCCTCATCCGCCTGCCAAATCCGGCAGCGAGGACAATTAAGGCAGAGCTCGCCGTTCTCTGGTGGGTCACGGGTTGCACACTCCGGGACTGATGCCGTCCGGTGCGACAGTAAATGGCGCACTCGACCGGGAGTGCAGGGGACCCGAAGCTCTGCGCAGCGGGAGGGCATCTCGCTGGCTGGTGTGTGCCTGGGCTTCGGCGACAATCGCAAGGGCAATTTCCTCTGGCGATTCAGCTCCCAAGTTGAGCCCGACCGGTGCGTACAGTCGCTTCATGTCTGTGGGTGAAAACCGCTCCCCCTGGTCTGCCAGTTCAGTAAGGATCTTGTCCGTGCGCTTCCGCGGTCCGAGTACTCCGACATAGGAGGCTTCTGACTTGAGCAAGTGGGAGACCAGTTGCCGGTCGATCTCGTAATTGTGAGTCATGACGACTGCCATCGCGCCAGCGAAGACCGGAATGCTAGTGTACTCCGGGCGCCGCACACCAATCACTTCTGCTTCAGGGAAGCGGTGCTCCGCTAACAGGGTTGGGCGATGGTCGATCACGCGAACACGCCACTCCAGGAACGTCCCAATCTTTACTAAAGGTGCCGCATCCGGACCCGCACCAAAAACGTATAGCTGTGGTCGTGGTGTAACAACTTCCACAAACACCTGGATAACAACGCCTTTATAATTGAGTTCCGAAAGACCCGGAGCATTTGCCATCGTCTCGTCAGGCGCAGGGTACAAAATCTGGCCGGGACGGAAGCGCTCCGTATGAGCCGAAGTCACGACTGTAGCGACTGCGTAGGTCTCGAGAGTTTCCATTTTGCGAGTGAATTCCACTATCAGTTCCTCTGCCCCTGTCCGGTCCGCGACGGGATCGAAACACTGAATCAGCAGCGTTAACGCGCCGTTACACCCGACGCCAAGTCCCCACACTTCGTCGGCTTCATTGCGAAAATCGTACGAGACCTGCTTAGCTTCTCCTGTTTCTAAAACGGATTGCGCATGCAGCGCAAGGTCTGCCTCGACGCAACCGCCGCTGACGACTCCCACAATCTGACCATCTTCAAGAACAAGGCACCGGGCACCTTCACGCTGGTACGTCGATCCGTCGACTGACAGAACCGTCGCGAGAGCCGCCTTGTTACCTTCCTTCCGACATTCTTGCAGCGCGGATAAAATATTCAACACTGGGTACCACCTCACGATCTATCATAACGCAAAGTCAAGGTGCCGCGACAGCCTTATCGGTACCCCCTCGAAGCGCGGTGCAGTCGGCGATGCTGCAAGTCTCGCCACAAGCCTTCGAGGCTCCCCCAGCGGTCGGCTGGGACCACTTCGTCGGCAGTTTGCCACAACACTTCAGCTCCTCTCGCTGAAGGAGAATAATTAGGACGAGCGTATGCCGGGTTCAACCAGATTAGCCACTGCGACATGAACGCTACCTGTTGCAGAGACCGCTTCAGTCTAGTCACGTCGCCTGTGTCTAGTCCGTCGGTGGCGACGAGCACAATCGGGCTGCTCCGTAGCCAGCGTTTCCCATCCCCTAAGCAGAAGTGTGTCACTGCTTCACACAGACGCGTTCCCCCGGAAAAGTCTGGCGTCCAGGCCGCAATATCTTTTAGTGCCTGATCGGGATTGCGCACGCGCAGTGCTCGCGTGATGCGTGTCAAACGCGTGCTGAAGACAAACGCTTCGAGGTCGATACCTTTTTGCATCAACACGTAAGCGAAGCGAATGAACATTCTGCTATACGGGTCCATCGACCCACTGACGTCGCACAACAGGACCACAGAACGTGGCTTTTTCACGCGCGTACGTCGGGTGAAGTGAACGATGTCCCCTGTTTTGGCGGACTGTGCAATGGTGTCGCGCAGGTCGAACGCTTGCCCCCGATTGGCAAGCTTCGTCCGGCGACTGGTGCGCATGACTGGCTCAATTTCAAGACTGGTCCGCCACAGCTCCTGTTGTTCGAGCTCCGTCAACTCTGCGAAGTCTTTGGCTCTCAAGACTTCGTCCCTGGTTGCACCGATTTGAATGGACACTGCCATCTGTTCATTGTCCGACTGAGCGTTTGGAGTCTTTTCGGGGGCGTGTTGGCCCATCCAAATGACTTGCGGTTTGGCGTTTCGACTTTGGCGCAATCGCGCGATGTTCGACAACAGCGTCTGGTCTGATATAGTGCGGTCACCGCTCCGTGTAAGCATCAGGATAAACTGCTGCCAGGCTAGGTCAAACAAAGCCCACTGCTCCGCCCGTAGGACTACAAGGGAACGTAAGGCGGCTTTCATTGTCTGCGAATTCTCCACGCCTAAGACAAGGATCATTTGGGTGGCCAACGTCTCTTCTTCAGCGCCAATGGAAAAGTCGAGTGTTCTTAACGCGCGCAAAAACATGAGCAGATTGCTCAGAAACGTTCCAGGCAGACGTTCTGATTCCATCATGTGCGGACACCGACATCGGCGAGCATGCTCTGGACATAATTTGATTCACTGTCGATTGACCGCGTCATGTGTTCCAGGTCATCTCGATACTTCAGCAGACATCCGAGTGTAGCTTCAACTACCTGTGCCGAAAGCGCGTGAGCCGAAAGCGCGTCTAGTGCCTGCGCCCAGTGAATGGTTTCCGCTACCCCTGGTAGTTTAAACAAGGGCTCGCGGCGCAGCCTGTGGACGAATGAACATGCTTGCAGTGCAAGTTGTTCGTCGACCTGGGGTACTTTGCGCCGGACAATGGCGCATTCATCTTCTAACGAAGGATAGTCTACCCACGCGTAGAGGCAACGGCGTTTGAGAGCATCGTGGACTTCTCGAGTTCTGTTCGAAGTGAGCACGACCAGCGGGATCTCTTCGGCGCGGATGGTACCCCACTCCGGAATTGTGACTTGATATTCAGCGAGCAGCTCGAGGAGGTAAGCTTCGAATTCCTCGTCGCTGCGGTCGACCTCGTCGATCAACAACACAGGGGCAGGTTGTCCAGGTTTGACGGCTGTCAGCAATGGCCGTTCGAGCAGAAATTCAGGCCCGTACAACCTGCCCTCTAAGACCTCGGTAAAGTGCTCGAGCGCGTTACTATCCTTGTGCGCCACCTCGGTGTTATTCACTTGCTGGCTGTGGTACGCGGCCTCGGCGAGCCTGATGTGCAACAACTGGCGTCCATAGTTCCATTCATACAAGGCAGACTGCCTGTCAATCCCTTCATAGCACTGCAGTCGCACCAGGTCGCGACCGAGTACACGCGCCATTGCTTTGGCCACTTCGGTCTTACCTACTCCAGGTGCGCCTTCTAAAAAGACGGGACGTTCAAGTGTCAAGCCGAGGAACAAGGTGGTGGCTAAACTGGTAGACGCGAGGTAGTCTGTGTTGACTAACGACGCCTGAAGTTCGGCAATGGAAGCAAAGGGGTTTTTCAGTTCACAGGACTCCTTTCTCAGACAGCGGCGAGACACGCGCAAATCTGCCGCGGTCCCGCCGTTCGTCTGCTGATTACATGCCTGCCTATGCCAACTGACTCGCAAATACCCGTCGCAGTGCACGTGCTGTGTAGACTTGGCAAAGATGCCTACGATATTCCTCCGAGGCAAACAAGTCACCCGCGATGTCGCCATCTTCAGCAGCGTGCGCTGCAGCAGCCAGGATGGTGTCCTCGGTTGGGGTCTGGCCCGCTAAGGCTGACTCCACCGCAGATGCTCTGTAAGCTACCTCGCCGGCTCCAGTTAGCGCGACGCGAATATGCGATACCGTGCCATCTGTACCCACGCCCCCGGCCGCAGCAACTCCTACGACCGCATAACCGGACGCCGGGTGGGGGTATTTTTCATAGACACTGTTTGTGCCAGTCTCCGGCAACACGAAGGACAAGTGCGTCACTAAACCGTGTTCTGGCAACGCCGTGAGTAGGGGGCCGAGGAAATACTCATGGGCTGGAATCACCTCGGTGCCATCGAGCGTTGCGACCGCAATTTCCGCGTCAAATGCGAGCGCGATTGCCGGCAGATCGGAGGCAGGGTCGGCGTGTGCAATGTTGCCTCCGACAGTGCCGCGGTTGCGGACCTGCAGGTCGCCTACCTGTCGGGCTGCTTCAGACAGTGCAGGCAGGGTCTCTTGTACGACTTTGCTGTGCGCGACTTCAGAATGTGTGGTGAGTGCGCCAACGATGAGGCGGTCCCCCTCTCGCCTAACTCCGCGCAATTCTTCTTTCAAACCGCCAAGGTCCACGAGTTTAGCGGGATTCGCCAGTCGCATCTTCATGAGTGGCAACAGGCTATGTCCGCCAGCGAGCAGCTTCGCATCTTCGTGGCTCTGAAGTTGCATCAGAGCATCTTGCAGCGATGTGGCACGTGAGTAGGCAAATGCGGACGGAATCATTCTGCACTCCCCCCGTTCCGAATGGCTGACCAAACGCGCTCTGGGCTGAGCGGCATTGGGATGTCTCTTACTCCGAACGGCCGCAACGCGTCCATGACAGCGTTCACGACTGTAGGTGTGGCAGCAATCGTTCCCGTCTCGCCGATGCCTTTTACACCAAGCGGGTTGTGAGGTGACGGTGTTTCGGTAAACGAAGTCTCGAAGCGTGGGAAGAAGTTGGCTCTTGGCATGGCGTAGTCCATAAAAGAACCGGTCAAGAGTTGCGCCTGGTCGTCATAAACTGCCCCCTCGTACAATGCCTGCCCGATACCTTGGACAATGCCGCCGTGTACTTGCCCCTCCGCGATCATCGGGTTGATGACCCGGCCGCAGTCGTCAACTGCAATGTACCGACGCAAATGAATTTGCCCCGTCTCCGCTTCTACTTCCACGACGCAGATGTGCGTGCCAAACGAGTAAGTAAAGTTCGTTGGGTCATAGAACGCCTGCCCTTCAAGCGCAGGTTCGACACCAGCGGGCAAGTTCCATGCCAAGTAAGCCTGTAAGGTGACATCGTGAAAACTCATGGATTTCGTCGGGATGCCTTTTACCTGAAACGAGCCAGCGACAAACTCTACGTCCTCCGGTGCGGCTTCAAGCATGTGGGCCGCAATCTTCTTCGCCTTTTCGATCACGCGCTCCGTTGCGACTGCGAGGGCACTGCCGCCGACAGGGGTCGTTCGTGATCCGTATGTGCCCCACCCCATCGAGATGCGGGCGGTGTCGCCATGCACGATGTCCACATCTTCCACGGGGATGTGCAATTTGTCCGCCACAATTTGTGCAAAAGTCGTCTCTTCCCCTTGACCGTGCGGTGAGGCTCCTGTAAACACCGTCACTTTTCCTGTGGGATGAACTCGGACGGTGGAACTCTCCCACAGCCCTCCTTGAAAACCTACCGCTCCTGCCACCTGCGACGGACCCAAACCACAGATTTCCACGTAAGTAGTCACGCCGACTCCGAGGTACTTTCCCGCTTTACGCAACTGTGCTTGTGTTGCGCGCAAAGTCTCATAGTCCGCAGTTTCCAATGCGTTGTGCAGGGCTAATTGATAGTTGCCGCTGTCGTATGACAGCCCCATTGCCGTTTCGTATGGGAACTGATCGGCGGGAATCAGGTTTTTCTGCCGCACCGCCACCGCGTCCATGCCGATTTTCGCAGCGAACAAATCAACCATCCGCTCGAGCAAGTAGGTGGCCTCTGGCCTGCCTGCACCGCGGTAAGCGTCTGTCGGCGTTGTGTTGGTAAAGACACCGTACACGTCTGCCCCTGCGTACGGAATGCGATAAGGCCCTGGAACAATCAGGCCAAACAGGATGGTTGGGACGCCCGGCGCTGCCGTTGACAGGTAGGCGCCCATGTTTGCAAGCGCCCGTACCCGTATTGCAGTAATGGTGCCATCATGCTTGCCTGCGATTTCAACGTCTTCAATGTGATCCCGGCCGTGCGTGGTGGCCAGGAAGTGCTCGCTCCGGTCTTCGCTCCACTTGACCGGTCTGTTTAGTACGCGTGCCGCATGGCAGACGAGGGCTTCGTCAGGGTAACAGGCGATCTTGGCGCCAAATCCCCCCCCTACATCTGTCGCTACCACGCGCAGTTTGTGTTCGGGGACGCCAAGGACTCCGGACAATAGGAAGCGGTGAATGTGTGGGTTTTGAGACGTTGAGTAAAGTGTCAGGTCGCCAGTGGAGCGGTTGTACTCGGCGACTGCGGCGCGCATCTCCATCGGATTCGGGATTAAACGCTGTTGTCTGAATCGGTGCCTGACAACAACCTCGGCTTGTTCAAAGACCTCGTCTGTCGCATTGCCGGCACGCCAATGAAAGGCAATATTGCCGGGAGCGTCGTCATGCAGGAGGGGTGCCCCTTCACCCATCGCCACTTCTTGGTCTGCAGTTGCCGGCAAAGGCTCGTACTCCACTTTCACTAGTTCTGCCGCGTCACGCGCTCTGTAGCGGTCGTCTGCAACGACCAGTGCGACTCCGTCCCCAACGTAGCGAACGCGATCGACTGCCAGAGCCGGGTGTGCAGTCGTCTTGATATCCGAGTCGGGGGGAAGCCATGCGGTGGGAATCGGGGCAACGTGACCTTCAATGTCGGCCCCGGTGAAAACAGCCACAACGCCAGGGGAAGACAGTGCGGACTTTGTGTCGATACGCTTGATGCGCGCGTGAGCGTATGGGCTGCGCACGACCTCGGCGTACAGCATTCCTGGCAGTTGAATGTCTTCCGTATAGCGACCTTCGCCGGTAATCAGGCGAGGGTCTTCCTTGCGTTTTACGCGCACACCGATGCCTTGTACTTCAGCCATCGTTCACTCTCCCCCTTCCGTGACGCCCGTTGTTGCGGCTGCCTGACTCTGCGCCGGATTTGCCTCAAACTGCAAAGCGGCTGCTTGAATCGCGTGAACGATGTTTTGATACCCTGTGCAACGGCAGATGACGCCTTCCAACCCTTCTCGAATTTCCGTTTCCGTAGGCCGAGGATTTTGTTTCAGCAGGCCGACTGCCGTGATCATGACCCCTGGCGTACAGAATCCGCACTGCAACCCGTGTTGTTCCCAAAACCCTTGTTGAACCGGATGTAGTTCCTCTATTGTACCGAGACCCTCCACAGTCGTTACTTCCTGGTCAGCTGCCTGAACGGTCAGGACTGTACAGGATTTTACAGAATCGCCATCGAGGAGAACGGTGCATGCTCCACATTGACTGGTGTCGCAACCGATGTGTGTACCTGTCAGGCCCAGCGAGTCACGCAGAAAGTGAACAAGCAGTTGCCTGGGTTCGATATCTCGTGTGTAGGTGTCGTTGTTGACTGTGATAGTGACCGAGGTCTTCTCCATTGCCAATGATACACGCCTCCTACTACTCCGAAATTTCAGATTCGCGTTGAGAGAGTTTGCCTCTCTCTGACAGGTTGACTCGCCTCCCCTGCTTTGGGTGTATGACACCGGCTACAAAACAGAACCAATCGAACAGCAAAATAAGGTCACGACTGTGATGTCGTGACCTAGGTGATGCCCAAATTATAGGACAAGTACGAGCGTTTAGCTACCCTCCGATGTGTGACATTTCTACTTTGATTCGCTGCTTGGTTTCATCTGTGCGCTCTTCTGAGTAACGGTCTCTCCGTCGGCCCCAGACCTTTTCGATGATGTCGCGAATTTCAGCGTCACTCACGTCACTTCGAATCGGAGTCCGTAAGTCCATGCCAGTGGAACCAAACAGACAAGTGTACAAGAACCCATCTGAGGACAGTCGAGCCCGCGTACATCCGCTGCAAAAAGGGCGTGTGACCGACGCGATCACGCCGAATTCACCTGCTCCATCCAGATACCGGTACCTTGTGGCGACCTCTCCGGGTCTTTTCGGCGGTACAGGCTCGATCGGCCATTTGGCTGCAATCGCGGCCAATATCTCGTCCGCTGAAACTACATCGTCGAGCCGCCAGCCGTTGGTATTGCCGACGTCCATGTATTCGATAAAGCGGACTGTGGCCCCAGTCTTGCGAAAATGCCCAGCCATGTCAGTAACTTCGCTGTCATTAACGCCACGCTTCACAACCATGTTCACTTTTACCGGATCAAGGCCGGCACTTTGGGCGGCTTCGATGGCAGCTAGCACGCGTGATACCGGGAAACGCACGTCGTTCATTCGCATAAACGTGTGGTCATGAACTGAATCGAGGCTGACGGTAACACGCTGAAGACCCGCGTCACGAAGTTCTCGCGCCCGCTGCAAAGTGAGCAACGACCCGTTCGTCGTCATGGCGATATCTTCAATCCCAGGAATTTTGGCGAGCATCCGGACGAGTTCAGGCAGATCGCGGCGCAGCAGCGGTTCTCCACCGGTCAAGCGCACTTTCTGAACTCCTTCTGCCGCGAACAGCGCCGCAAGTCTCGCGATTTCTTCAAACGTCAGTAGTTCTTCGTGGGGCAAGAACGCAAAATCGGGTCCGAAAACTTCACGTGGCATGCAGTACCTGCAACGGAAGTTGCAACGGTCGGTCACTGAAATACGCAAGTCCTGCATGGGGCGATTGAGCGCATCCGATAACACCACCATCCCCCCTTTTGACCACATTATATCAGACAGGCAAGCTACCTCCACTTGAAACGTCTATTCCGGAAATGAGACAACCTGGGCACAGCATATTGTTGACTAGTTGACGAGGAGGTGTGCATCTGTGCCTACGTCAGGGCGGCTCGGTCTTGCGCTCAGTGGCGGCGCACTCAAGGCTTCTGCTCATGTGGGTATTTTGTCCGCCCTCAACACGCTCGGTATCTATCCGGACGTGGTGGCTGGAACCTCGGCTGGGTCGTTTGTGGCTGCTGCATATGCGCAAGGGCTGCGGGCTGATGACTTCACGAAGATTCTCAGTCGGTTTCCCGGGAGAAAGTTGCTTGACTACGGCTTTCCCCTTACGTCTGCGCTGTGGAATTTGCTTACCAACCCACTTCGAAGGCGCGGACATGTCCCTAGGTTACCGAATGGGCTCCTGCTCGGGAAGCGGCTACAACGATATGTATCCTCTGTCCTAACACAAGTTCCACCCGGTGGGACAGCAATTCCGTTTCACATCATCGCAACCGACCTTTGGACAGGTAAACCTGTGACATTTACAAATGATGTGAACGCGATTACGCGCGGGATCGGGCAGCCAATCGACGACCTGGCGCAAGTAATTGTCGCCAGTTGCTCGCTGCCAGGCATCTTCACTCCAGTCAACCTATCACCGTGGTTGTTGGCGGATGGTGCTTGTCGCCATTACGTCCCTGTTCGGGTGCTACAAGATGTAGGTTGTGATAAGGTGATTGCGGTGAATTTGTATCGCCTTGACGAAAGTTGGACTCCGCAGTCGTTTGCCCATGTGCTTTCGCGTAGCTACGACATTTTACTGCAAGATGCGGTGGAGAATGACATGACTGGCCCGAATGTATATGTTCTTGCGCCAGACGTGGGGAACTTTACATGGGTGTCATTCGATCAAATGGAACAGGGGGTTCAGGCAGGAGAAGCAACGGTCCATCGCCACAAGGAGGACATTATAGCGTTTCTGGAGCGCCCTATCTGGAAAAAAGAAGCAGGCCGAAAACCTCAGAATCTGAGATGTTCGCCTGCTCCATCGCTGCATATCAATGGACGGTCGGGTGTAAAACGGTAAGATGACGTTACCGAACCCAGACGTCGACAGTCTTGTCGTAGCTTGAAAAGCCGTCCGGGAACCACAGAGACAATTCGCGAGCTGCGCTTTCTGGTGAGTCCGAACCGTGGACGATGTTCATGCCGATACTCTGGGCGAAGTCTCCGCGGATAGTTCCTGGTGCAGCGTCAGCCGGATTGGTTTTTCCCATCATGCTCCGAGCTACTCCAATTACTCCCTCGCCTTCCCAAACCATAGCAAAAACCGGTGAAGACGTGATAAACTGCACTAATTCTCCGAAAAACGGACGCTCTTTGTGTTCAGCGTAGTGTTGTTCTGCCAATTGGGTAGGAACCTGCATGAGCTTTGCACCGAGTAGTTGAAAGCCTTTTTTTTCAAAACGCTGCACGATTTCCCCCACGAGTCCGCGCTGAACGCCATCAGGTTTCACCATTAAAAACGTCTGTTCCACTGCCATGTTTAAATACACTCCTTGTGAATGTGTTAGTTAGCTCATTCGAGCGTTGACAAATTGCGCCACGCTAGCCAAGTCGGTACGCAATTGTCCGGATTCCAACTGTTCAAGCAACACCATGGCTTTCTCCATGTAGCGCCGAGCTAAATCGCGCGCAAACGGCAGACCGTCAGAGCGCCGCACTAACTCCAAAGCTCGGTCGATATCCGAACCGTGCATGGACGGCTGAACAGTAGCCCGAAGTACCTCGCCTACGGCAGACTCGCGTGCCGCGTGTAACGCCGGAAGGGTCAAGTTTCCTTGGCGCAAATCGCCGCCTACCGGCTTTCCGACTACATCCGCGTCTGCGACATAGTCGAGAACATCATCCGTGATCTGAAAGGCCATACCTGTGTAGTAGCCAAATCGGCGCAGTACGCGGACACTTTCCGGCGCTGCCCCAGCAGCCACCGCACCAAGTGAGCAACTGACTGAAATGAGTAGTGCCGTCTTGCGTTCCACGCGTCGAAGATAGCGTCGAAGGGACTGTCGCCAGTTATAAAAGTCCTCAATCTGCTCAATTTCCCCTTCGCACATCCTCACGATGGCATCAGACATCTCACGGTGAATCTGCAGATTCGGAATTTGCGTCAGCAACCCGAGCGCGCGGCCAAGCAGGTAGTCTCCAGCGTACATGGCCGCTAAGTTGCCCCACTTTGCACGCACAGTCGGTCGACCACGTCGAGTTTGTGCGTCATCAATCACGTCATCATGAACCAACGTGGCCATGTGAATCATTTCAACTGCCGCTGCAAGTGGAACTACCCAGTCCGCATCCATGTCTCCAAAACGGCTGCACATCAGCACGAACAAGGGTCGGATCCGTTTGCCGCCCGCGTTTAATAACTCTGCGTTGGCTTGCGTTAACTCTAGATTATCGGCCTTCACTTGTTCGCTCAACAGGGCTTCTACGGCCTGCATATCACTGTGGTAGCGATCTAACACCGCCTGGATATCCATCTCGGTTTCAGTCCGCCACCTTTCGGCCGATGTGTAGCGCCGCAATCCCGCCTGTGAGTGGGTAACTCTTGATGTCGACAAGCCCTGCTTGCGAAAACAAACTTTCTAGACCGAAACGGTCCGGGAAATTCGTCAACGATTCGGGCAACCAACCGTACTGTTCCTTCGCACCGGCTACGAGCCCTCCGATTGTCGGGAGGATGCGATAAAAATAGAAATAGTACAGGCTTCTAAACGGTGGCCACTCAGGTTTCGATAACTCTAGGGATACGACTTGTCCACCTGGTTTCACGACACGCGTCATTTCTCGAAGAACAGTCAGGATGTCCGGCACGTTGCGCAACGCGAAGCCAATCGTCGCGACGTCATAGGTGTTGTCAGCGAACGGCAGGGCCATGGCGTCTCCGTGGATGAAGTGCACCGTGTTCTGCAATGACGGTCGGTCAACGAGTTTGACTTCCGCAACATCAAGCATTTCTCGCGTGAAGTCAATGCCGTCAACATGCCCTGTCGACCCAACAGCCTCGGCTAAGGAAAATGTCCAGTCACCAGTTCCGGCAGCGACATCGAGCGCATCTTGCCCGGGCTGAATCTGAATGTGATTCATGGCAAAACGTCGCCAGCGTTTATGCTGTTGGAAAGACAACAGGGAGTTCATCAGGTCGTAGCGCTTCGCAATGCGTGAGAAGACTTGATTGACGTACGCCGCCTTGTTCTGTTGCGCGTTCATCCCCGATTGCCCTCCAGGTATGTATGGCTTTCAAATCGGTCGCGAAGAGGTACGAAGAACTCTTCGACAAACGAGGCGACAGGCTCGAGCACGAAGCTGACAGGTCCTGTGAATTGGACAATCGCAGCCGATAGCCATTCAAACACCTGTCTTGCGCTAAAATGCGGATGTTCGCCGCCACGATAAAAGTCCTCATTGGCCACATAGGCGCGCACGACAGGACGAAGGCGGTCTACTTCCCCCACGTTCTCGGGTAAGAAATGTCGCGCCAATGCGTAGAGAAGTTCCCCTTCCACGGTCTCTCGCAGATCCATGTAGTGTTCCGGCAGCATAGACAAACGAGATGTTTGCAACAAGGTTACCTTCGCCTCATTAATCTTACAAACGGCACTGCTGAGACGGGAAACGACGTCCAGCCGACCCACTCGTGCCAACAGCCAATAGTAGCGACTACTGTCGTAGTCACCCGCGAGAACAGTCAGTTGGCGTCGTCGTTCTGACACCAGGTTGACGTCTTCGTGGATCGACAAGCCTTGCGCCAACAGCAACAAGGCTTCGACTACAGCCTTGGCTTCCGCTAGTGGAACGCCTGCCGCTTCGAGGATGGCACGCGATACCCCAAAATGGAATCGGCTCGCTGCCTGTTGAATCTGATTCGCAGCGAGAAACGGGTGATGCATATATTGTTGTAGGCTTGCATTCACGTCGTCAAAGTGAAGTCGCTGCGCCTCGCTCATGCCGTCAGATTGCCTCCATGCCACTTGTTCCACCTCTACAGACCTGCGCGTACCGCCCCTGACCACGCTCATTATAGCACAGGCAGTCCGCCGCATCGGTGCCCTGAGTTTCCGTCTCGTTGGTTAATCTTCTACGGTGGGAATCGTGCCGTGTTTGGTGTATAGGATGGCCCGCCCCCGAATTTTCATCGCTGAGGTGTGTTCTGTGAACTGCGCGATCATGACCTCGCCGCGGTCCAGTTTCTCAGTGTGGTGCAACTTGGTCTCGCTGCCGCGTGTCATACCAATAACTTGTACGCCGTTCTCCAGTGCTCGAATGATGAAGTACTCTCCTAGCACGGTAGTAGTATCCGCCATCGCCCTTCCTCCCCGTCCTTCTCCATCCTCGAACTTTCTGCGTCCGGAGGCCAGCTTGAAGTGCCTTAATCACAGAGCCGCTCGAACGAAAAACCAGCGTGCAACACGCTGGTTTCGTGGTCGGAATGCCGGGATTTGAACCCGGGACCTCTACCTCCCCAAGGTAGCGCGCTACCAGGCTGCGCTACATCCCGCTATTCTTACGTGCATGTGCCATTATAAACGAATTCCACCGGCAGTGCAACGCGAAGACGGGAGTTGAGGAGAGCGCCCTATAAATTACCGAATGCCTTCTCTGAGGGTTTTTCCAGCTCGAAACGCTGGGATTTTACTGGCGGCAATTTCAATCGTTTCGCCAGTCTGAGGATTACGGCCTGACCTGGCCGCCCGTTCCCGGATTTCGAAGTTGCCAAAACCAACCAATTGAACCTTTTCACCATTTCCGAGTGCCTCCGAAATCACGTCAAACACCGCATCCACGGCTGCGGACGCCTCTTTTTTCGAGAGTTCTGCTCGCTCGGAAACAGCCTGTACGAGTTCTGTCTTGTTCACTGTCGCCACCTCTTTCGATTGCTTCACCCGCCAAGGGGAGCGTCTCTGTGAAACTGTGAGTTCTATTACCGTTGTCTCCAGAATGCGGACTTTTATACCTTCACCAAGAGATTTTTATCACCTCGGTAAATTTGCAACGGATTGCGTGACTGCAGGGTTTCTATAAACGGTACCGCCTGTCTAACGTAATCAAGGGCGGCCTCTCCCTGGAGGCCGCCAATCGGTCAGTCGTGCTGTGCAACTGTAATCTCCGAGTCTGTCACTCTAGCTGCGACGTGAATGTGAATGCTAGAGGATAATTGCGATGAGTCCACCGCTGCCCTCGTTGATGATCCGCTGTAGAGTCTCTTTCAATTTGAACTGTGCGTTCTCTGGCATCAGTGACAGTTTGCCGGAGATTCCTTCGCGAACAATCGCTGCCAGTGACTTGCCAAAGATGTCGCTCTCCCAAATCTTCAGCGGGTCCTTCTCAAAATCCTGCATCAGGTAACGCACAAGCTCTTCAGACTGCTTTTCGGTTCCTACGATGGGTGCAAACTCGGACTCCACATCCACGCGGATCATGTGAATCGAAGGTGCAGTGGCCTTCAAGCGAACACCAAAGCGTGAACCCTGGCGAATCAATTCCGGCTCGTCGAGGGTCATTTCTTCCAGGGCCGGCGGCGCAACCCCGTAACCCGTCAGTTTTACCATCCGCAGCGCCTCTGCCACCTTGTCGTATTCGCGCTTCGCGTGCACGAAATCTTTCATCATGCGCAAAAGTTGATCTCTGCCTGTAATTTGAACGCCAACAACTTCCGTGAGAACCTGGTCGTATAAGCTGTCAGGCGCACCTAGGTCAATGATGGCGATGCCTTTACCCATATCCATGTGCGACAGGCCGGCTTGTGAGATGAACTCATAGGTGGAGAAACTAGCGACTACACGGTCAATGTCGCGGATGCGACGGATGTCCTGAATGGTATCCCTGACACAAGTCTGGAACTCCTGGCGAAGCCAGTGCTCATCGTCCAGTACCATGACCCAATTTGGAAGGTTGACGTTGACTTCCTTGACAGGAAACTCGTACAGTGCTTCACGCAGCACGGCGTTTATTTCGTGCGTCGTCAGGGTTGTGCACGAGACTGCAAGGCACGGGACATCGTATTTTTCGGCCAAGGCGGTCCGTAAATCTTGCGCCCGTGGATGTTCAGGGTTGGTGGAGTTGATGACGATCACGAACGGCTTTCCGAGTTCCTTTAACTCCTCGACCACGCGTTCTTCAGCGTCCACGTATCCTTCACGCGGAATTTCGGCAATGCTGCCGTCCGTCGTAACGACAATACCAAGTGTGGAGTGGTCGGCAATAACCTTCCGAGTTCCGATTTCTGCTGCTTCCTGGAATGGAATTGGGTCGTCAAACCACGGTGTGGTCACCATTCGCGGACCGCTCTCGTCCTCATATCCCCTTGCCCCGCGAACTGCATATCCGACGCAGTCTACCACCCGGACGTTTACGTCTAGTCCTTCCGCGACTTCAATCTCGACCGCCTGGTTCGGGATAAACTTTGGCTCAGTCGTCATGATTGTGCGACCCGCAGCACTTTGAGGAAGTTCATCCGTTGCCCGGACGCGGTCTGCTTCGTCCTTGATGTTCGGAAGCACAATGAGCTCCATAAATTTCTTGATAAAAGTAGATTTTCCGGTTCGCACAGGCCCTACAACACCGAGGTAAATGTCGCCTCCCGTGCGTTCCGCGATGTCTTTGAATACGTCGAACTTTTCCACGGTTTTCCCTCCCTCAAAATGACCGACGCAGATGGACTTCGCCTGCAGTGTCTCCCCGACCAGCCGGCAACCACCATAGACTCGACGGCCAGATGACTGTCCAACTGAAAACGACAGTACATGTATATGCGTGGTAGTCCGGGGTATGCAAAGGAGGAACAGCCGTCTGTGACACTCTTCAAGTATATGTCCGAGCAAACACACTAGAACGAAAAAGACCCTCCCATCCCGGGGAGGGTCTTTAAGGAGTCAACTCCATGTTGTCTGTTAAGCTTCTGTTTCCGCTCGGTACCCATTGGCATCAAGCAAAGCTTCGAGTTCACTCGGATTTGACATTTCAACGACCACCATCCAGCCGTCATCGTACGGGCTACTGTTCACATGTTCAGGGTTGTCTTCCAGTGCACCATTCACTTTTACAACCTTACCGGTGACAGGAGCAAACAGGTCAGAGACCGTCTTCACGGACTCAACCGTACCGAAGGTTTCATTTGCATGTAACTCTGCGCCCTCTCCCGGTAGTTCAACAAACACAATGTCACCAAGCTCGTCCTGCGCGAAGTCTGTGATGCCAATAACAGCCTGGTTACCCTCTACCCTGACCCATTCATGTTCTTTGGAGTACTTTAGCCCTTCTGGTGTTGCGCTCATCAAATCCGATCTCCTTTCAGCTGCGACTGACTGTAGTGTAGCAAAGTTTCTAATCGATTTCCCACTTCGGTGCAATATCTGCACTCGCGACTTCTTCGATTTCGTGGCTTCTCGCTCTCCCCATGAGCTGTTCTACTGCTTTTACGGGGTCTTGACCTTCGAACAGCACGCTTGCCAGCGCATTCGTGATAGGCATCTCAACACCGTAGTCTTTCGACAGAGTTACCGTCGTTTGGGTGGTCGGGACGCCTTCCACCACCATCCCTACGGCGTCTAAGGCCTCCGGCAGAGAATAACCTTGCCCGAGTAGTCGACCGGCTCGGAAGTTTCTGCTGTGTCTGCTGGAACAGGTGACAAACACGTCACCGATGCCAGCTAGACCTGCAAATGTGAGGAGAGAAGCGCCCATCCGGACGCCAAGCCGGGCAATCTCGGTCAGACCTCGCGTGATGAGCGCAGCTTTGGCGTTATCGCCAAAACCAAGTCCATCGGCCAGCCCCACGGATAGCGCAATGATGTTCTTTAAAGCGCCTCCCAGTTCTGCACCAATCACGTCTGGGTTCGTGTACACCCGCATGTACTGATTCATCAGTGCGTCTTGCGCGGACTCTGCAGTTGCTCTGCCGTACCCTGCAACCACCAAAGTCGTTGGCATTCGCGCAACAACTTCTTCCGCGTGGCTCGGCCCTGCAATGACAAACAAACGCTGTTTCGCATCCAACACAGCGTCAAGAAGAACCTGACTCACCGTCCGCTTGCTCGCGGCGTCAAAGCCTTTTACGGCATGTCCAATGAGGGCGTGCCGCGGCAGAAATGGCGCGACGGTCGTGACCATTGAACTGACGGCGGCGGAAGGAACGCACAGCACGCACAGTTCTGCGTCTTTACTGGCCACGTCGAGGTCCACTGTAGCCTTAAGATGACCAGGTAATTGGGCATCCGGAAGATAGCGGTGATTTGTTTGGCGCTCATTAATCTCGTCGCACACGGTGTCGCTTCGCGCCCACAAAACAGTGTCATGCCCGTTCGCGGCGAACACACTGGCAAGGGCAGTACCCCAACTGCCCGCTCCGTAAATGGCTACTTTCATCGGACATCCCTCCGCTTATCGGCAACGCTTATGTAGTTTTACAACTCATGGTGGCGACTAAAGACGCGGTGTTCCTGACCGCGAACGAGTCTCACGATGTTTTGACGGTGCCGGTAGACAGACAGAGCAGCAATGAGGACAGCGAACAGGATCAACGTGACAGGCCTTCCGAACGCGATACAGAACACTGGAGTAAGGATTACAAACGACAGGGCACCGAGCGACACATAGCGGGTTACTGCGATCAACAGGATGGCAATTACCCCTGCTACAAGAGCCGGGATCGGGAGTAAAACCAAATACACGCCAATTGTCGTGGCGATTCCTTTGCCACCGCGAAAGCCAAAGAACACTGGCCAATTGTGGCCTACCACGACGGCGAGCCCCGCGACAAACCACACCAACGGCTGGTGGTGAACCATGGCCATAGCTAGGAGCGTCGCGAGTACACCTTTACAGGCATCGAGTGCGAGAACTACCAGTCCCCAGCGTACACCGAGGACGCGCAGGGTATTCGTTGCTCCGGCGTTTCCACTACCGACATCGCGGATGTCAATTTTTGCACGCCAGCGAGTAATGAGAGTACTCGTCGATATAGAGCCAAGTAAATATGCCAGGAGTATACTCAGAAGAATGTACATTTCAATCCTCCCCCAAGCTATGACCTGGGACGCACAAGCAATCGCACTGGTGTGCCTTCAAAGCCAAAAGCTGTGCGAAGCTGGTTCTCTATGTAGCGCTCATAAGAAAAGTGCATCAATTCCACATCGTTCACAAATACAGCCAAAGTCGGCGGTTTCACAGACACCTGTGTGGCATAGTAAAGTCGCAATTTTTTCCCCTTGTCGGACGGCGGTGGGACAGCTGTCACGGCATCTTGGATCACGGCGTTGAGTGTGGCTGTTGGAATACGCAAGGCGTGCATTTCAGCTACTTCTCTTGCGAGCGGAAGAATCTTGTGAACCCGCTGCTTCGTCAACGCCGAGACAAACTGCACGGGCGCCCAACGCATGAACGGAAACTGGGCGCGCAGTTGTTGTTCGAACTGATGCGTCGATTTATCGGTCTTCTCAACAGCATCCCACTTATTGACCAGAAACGCGACGGCGCGTCCGGCGTCAATCGCGTAGCCGGCGACGCGCTTGTCCTGTTCTGCGATCCCGGCGGCTCCGTCGATCACTACAAATGCAACATCAGCACGTTCAATCGCTCTCATTGCGCGCAGTACGCTGTAGCGCTCAATTTCTTCATACACCTTACCGCGCCGTCTGAGCCCAGCTGTGTCAATCAATATAAACTTTTGCCCATCCACCATAATTGGCGTGTCAATCGCATCGCGAGTTGTGCCCGCCTTGGGGCTGACTAGTACTCGAGATTCCCCAAGCAGGGCATTGACCAGCGAAGATTTACCGACATTGGGGCGACCGATGAGGGCGATACGAATGGCGTCCTCGTCCTCTTCGTCTGTCGTCTCCGGCTCAAAGTTTGCCGTCACGGCGTCCAACAAATCACCTGTCCCCGTGCCGTGCTCGGCGGAGAGGACAATCGCTTCTGCAAACCCAAGCTCGTAAAATTCGTAGGCTAAAGCATGGTGATTTGGGTGGTCAAGTTTATTCACAGCTAGGATGACCGCTTTGTGGGATTTACGTAAAAGGTCCGCCACGTGCCGGTCTGTGTCAGTCAACCCCTGTCGTCCATCGGTCAGAAAGACGATGACATCAGCTTCATCAATAGCTAGTTCAACTTGCACGCGAATTAAATTCACCATCTCATCTGATTCATCGAGTTCGATACCGCCTGTGTCAATCAGGTGAAACGCACGACCGTTCCAATCAGAACGCGCGTAAATGCGGTCCCGAGTTACGCCAGGACGGTCCTCGACGATCGACACCCGATCACCAATCAGGCGATTAAACAGCGTTGACTTCCCTACGTTGGCTCGTCCAACGATCGCGACGACTGGAATTCCCATAGCGCTTAGCCAATCCCCCGTTCTACGTTCCGCATCGGTCGCAGGGTGGCTTCATACCGTCGCCTTGGCGGCAGAGCGTGTGTGTAACCCAGCACCCCGTACAGTAACCCTGTGGCCGTTGCAGGTACAACGATGACGGGACAATCGAGCGCCTCTGCGACCTCGGCGACAGTTCGATCGTCAAGGAATACGTCTTCGTCGTCCTTGAGCATAATGTCTGGCAGAAGTACTGTCGTACCCGGTACAAGCTGTGGCTTCACTTGTTCGATAATATCCGTCCCCGTCAACAAGCCGGCAACAGTGACGTTGTGCCCGTAAAACTCATTGACGACTGGAATTACACTTGTTTCTAATCCACGTACATTGTGAAGGCGACTGAGCGAGTGTTTGATCGTCGTTTGCGCAGACACTCCGGTCACAACTGCCACACGCCGCGCTGTTCCGCTGATCTGACGGGGTACTTGAGGCCAAACCTCTTCGAGTTCGTCCAAGAAAATGCGGATGACACCGACGCCGTTCTCCGTTTGTCCGAACTCGTCGTAGTGAGTTCCTGGCGGTACTTCGCTGTCCGACAGCACATAAAACTCGTCTGCAGCATGGACAAAGGACGCATGCAAACTGGGCCGCAGACGTGTTTGCCACGCACTTACTTGGTCAATGACCCGCTTGGCCTCTTCCGGCGTACAGGACCGCATCTTATGCAGACCTCGCCGATGCTTGGTCAGTCCGACCGGCACCACAGAGAGGGTTCGAACGGCCGGGAAGTACTGTGACAAGTCCGCAATCGTGCGGTCAAGCTCATCTCCGTCGTTCCACTCGGGACACAAAACAACTTGCGTGTTCATCTCAATTCCGTGCTCCGCCAAGAACGCAATTTGTCTAAGAATTTCGCCGGAACGTTTATTCCCGAGCATCCGAACGCGAAGTTCTGGGTTCGTGGTATGAACTGACACGTTGAGAGGAGACATCTTTAGACGGGCCATGCGTTCAAGTTCGTCATCTTTGACGTTGGTCAGAGTCACGAAATTACCATGCAGAAATGAAAGGCGATAATCGTCATCACGGACGTTCAACGTCTGCCGCATATTTGTCGGGATTTGATCGACAAAACAAAACACACACTTGTTGTGACATAGCTTGATTCGGTCAACTGTTGGGTGTTCGAATTCGACACCTAACCCTTCATCGTAACCCTTTTCTACGTCAAGCAGCCAGACCTCACCATTGCCCTTGCGTACTTCGATTTCGAGTTCTTCAGTCGCGAGAGCGAACTGAAGGTCAACAATATCTTTCACGGCTTCGCCGTTCATCGTCAAGACTTCATCGCCTGGGTCCAAGTCTAGTTCTTCCGCCAAGGAACCAGGTTGGACACGCGCAATACGAGGCATAGCAAGTCACACTCCTGTTCCCTGGTTATCGTCACTCATTCCTTCATTATGCTCTATAACCTGATTTTCAGTCAAACACAATCCAGTTACTGGATTGTTCAGCAATAAAAAAGACAGGCCGCGAACTGCGGGCCTGCCGTTTTATGCGTATACCCGATTATCACCTTTTAAACAGGTCGCCAAACAGGTCGCCGAGCGTGGCACCTGTGCCTCCACTGTTATCTTGTTTGTCGAGGAAGCGCTGTACGTCGTTTCTGCGCCCGCCGCCATGGCTGCCACCATGACCGCCGCCACTTTCGCTGCCACCGGTTGCCTCTTTGATCGAGAGAGAAATTCGTCTCCTCTCTGGTTCAACGCTGAGAACTTTGACCTGAACACTCTGCCCTTCTTCGAGCACGTCAGCTGGCGTTGCGACGTGTTGATGGGCAATCTGCGAGACATGCACGAGACCTTCAAGCCCAGGCTTCACTTCAACAAAGGCACCAAAGTCCGTGAGCCGACGAACAGTTCCCGTGAGGATTTGACCCGGGCGTAAGTCGTCGACTGCCGTTTCCCAAGGACTCGCGGAAGCCTCCTTGATTGACAGTGAAATCTTGTGGGCTGCTGGGTCGACCTTCAACACCTTGACGCGAACGTGATCGCCTTCCTTTAACACGTCGGAAGGATGATCGACATGGTGCCATGCAATTTCCGAGATGTGAACCAATCCATCAACGCCACCAATGTCGATGAACGCTCCGAAGTTCGTCAGTCGCTGTACAGTGCCTTCCAAGAGCACTCCGGGCGTAATGGAGCGAATGACATCCACTTCGTTGTCCTTGCGCTGGTCCTCAAGGACGGCCTTACGCGACAGAATCAGTTTGTTGTTCTCGGGGTCAATTTCCACTACCCGAACCCTCACCGTTTGACCTTTAAACGTCTGCAGGTCCTCTACAAACTGCCAATCAACCAATGAGGCCGGGATGAAACCACGTACACCTACATCAGCCACTAACCCACCCTTGACAACGTCCTGAATCACAACATCGAAGGGTTCTTGGCTGTCGAATAGTGCTTGCAGACGGTCCCATGCACCCGCTGCATCTGCTTCGCGCTTTGACAGCACAACAATGCCTGCCTCCTCGTCTGTTTTCAGTACCACTGCACGGACCGACTGACCAACTTCGGCGACCTGGTTCGGGTGTTCAATGTGGAGAACCGATAATTCTCGAATCGGGATGATACCGTTAAATTTATACCCGATATCGACGGTGACCTTCTTGTCGTCCACCTCAGTGACGGTTCCCGTTACCACATCCCCCTCTTGGACCGTGGATGTAGCCATTGCTTCCTGAAATTCCTCTGACATCGTGCATTCCTCCTGACTTCTTTATTATGACGGGCGGGCGTTGTGATTTCAAACGCATCGAGCCACGCGTGCCGAAAAACTTCACTATAGTGCTGGGCATATATGTTAGTTTATGTACTGTCTTAGGCGAATCAGGCCAAGTGCGCTGAGTATCGTACTGACAGCAAACAGAATCACTGCAACCACGGTGGAAATGACGCCAGACTGGTACAGCACACCGCTGACCATCCATCCGCTGATCATTAGTATGGTGTATTGTTGAAATTTCAATCTGATGCGGGTTGATGACATGCTGCGCGGTCCCTCAGTCGACTGCTCGGATCGGTTACCCGCTTTTTGTCCAAGTACAAGTCCGTAAACAGACGCTCCAGCAATCAAAAATACGTACAGAACAGCATCTTCGGCTGCAAGTTGCCATGTCATCATGGCGCGTGTCCCTCGTCCAACAGGCGGCGAATACCTGTCATCAGTTCATCAAGCAATGCTTCGTTACTTCTATCGGGATCGGGCGGAATTGGCTCGCCAAACCGGACGGTTAACCGACCTCGTAAACGGTACGGTCCTATGACAGCTACAGGTACGACAGGACAACCCGCGCGTCGCGCGATCATGGCCACTCCAGGCAGACCTGCACCGAGTTCTCCCGTCTTGGAGCGGTGTCCTTCGGGAAAAACAGTGAGGCACTGTCCATCCTCGGTGACAGCCAAAGCGTGTTTAATGGCGCCGCGATCGCCGACTCCGCGGCGAATTGGAAAAGCCCCCAAATAGCGGAGAAAGTTACCGATCGTGCGATTGCGAAACAATTCTTCCTTTGCCATAAAGTGAACGAATCTTGGCGTGCTTGCACCCACAATAATCGGGTCGAAGTTGTGGATGTGATTGGATGCAAGAACGACAGGACCGGTCTTTGGCACGTAAGCCTGACCAATGACACTCCACCGGTAGACAATGTGTAACAAAGAGACGCCCACGACCCGAAGCAATCGGTAGAACGGTTGATGAAACGCATCACGGATTTCAGTCACGGCCTAGCACCCGCAAAATTTCGTCACACACTTCAGCCACCGTCTTCCCAGTCGAGTCGATTTCAATTGCATCGCGAGCTTTCACAAGTGGGGCGACTGACCGATTCGAGTCCCTTCGATCCCGAGCCGCAATTGTCTCGCGTAATTGCGCTAACGACCCGCGGAACCCCTTTGCTTCTAATTCTGCGTGTCTCCGTCTAGCGCGTTCAGCTAAGTCAGCCGTGAGAAAAAATTTGTAGTCTGCATCTGGCATTACGACTGTGCCGATGTCGCGGCCGTCCATGACAACTGATTCGCAATGACTGAGTTGCCGTTGCCTTTCTGTGAGGATTTCACGAACTCTTGGGTGTGCGGACAACTCTGAGACACGCTCCGAAACTTCCACAGAGCGTAGCAGATGCGTAATCACAACACCATCTGCGGAGACTTCAAAACTGCCACTCTGCCCTCTGGCAAAGGTCAGCTTGTGAGCGCTCAACAATTGAAGTAGACCCTCTTCGTCTGCAACTTGCACCCTGTACTCTACGGACAGCCATGCAACGCCTCGGTACATGGCGCCAGTGTCGACGTACAAAATCCCCAGCCGCCGAGCGACTTCTTTCGCCACGGTGCTCTTCCCGGCACCAGCCGGTCCGTCGATCGCGATCCGTAGGTACCCCATCTGACGTCGTTCCCCCATAGTGTAGTGTCTGTGCTGATCTATGGACAATGAAAAAGCAGGCTGCCAAAGCCCGCTCCTAAGCGTCGTGTAGTCATCCGCTCAAATGTCTGCAGACAAGTCTCTGCGTGTCCTGGTTTGGGAAGGGCTTGACGCACAAACCGACAAGTAAATACTAGCACAGGGTCTTCAAAAGTCGCAACAACAATCATGTTCGCTCTACGCCAGGAACGTCACTTTCGGTAGAACAAGACTAGGTTGCTGCGCAGACAATTGAAACATCATTCCGGGCAGAAGAGAGGACAGATATGGGTTGTTGTCGTCCACTGAAACCTCAGTTTGACTGGTATTGTTCGGTGCGACCAACTTGACGGTATCTCCCTGGTGTAGGACGACTGTCAAGTGTCCAGCAGCTAGGTTGCCCTGATACCTCCCATTGACCATAACCCGGACATCTGGGCGGGAAGTCGTCGGCGAGACGTAGAATGTGACATGGGCAGACTTGTCGCCTACTGCGGGCGCACCGGCCAACGCCGTCGCCACAGAGCGCCCGGCACGGTTGTCCACCGCGTGCCGGACTGCTGGGAAGGCTGTAATCCCCTGCGTTACCACCAGCATTGTCAGGGCACCAAAAGCGACTGGGACGAGCCAACGATCAATTGCATGTACACTTTGTTGCCACAGCTTCTCCTCAGACTCTGGCATGGCCCTCCCCTCCTTCGCGACTACTGTATGCAGCCAGCTTTCTAGGCATGTCCGAGTAGTTGAGAAAAGGCTGATTTAAGTATGATTGGTCAGTTGCGTGATGCGCATTTCCTTTCCCGTATGCGCGTTCACCACGACACAGTATGTCTCTCTCTGACTAGTTCCATAAAAGGCTACAGCTGGCTGGGGTCGTTCTGACGAATCCAATGCAATTACTTGTCTCGACTCTGCTACAACAAACTGCGAACTCAGTCTATGTTGCAGTTGCGACACGCTGTACTGCCGACTGGGAAGAGCCTGAAAACGATTCTTTTCAAACGCTCCGCCGCTGTATCCAATGACATCACCGCGGTCGAGCGCAACCTGTACGACCATGGGTTGGTCAAGAACGGGCAGTCCGGATAATTCTGGCGAGAAAGTGAAGTAAGCGGTGTGGTCAAACGTTGCCGTGTCTGTCAGCGATGCAGGCGTCAAACCTCGACTCTTCAGCCATGCCTGTGCATGGTCACGTGCATCTGCCACGCTCACTTTCGCCGAGCCCTGTGCTATAGCTCTTTCGCTGTGAAAGGACAGCACCTGGAGGTTATTCGATACGCTTCCGTACACCGTGCCCTCCTGCGTTTTACCGTTTACGCTGTAAGCCGCTTCCGTTGACCTCGGCAGCCTGTGAATTTGCCAGCCCTGTACCGCCTGCAAGCCAACGAATTGGGTAAAGGACCGTCCAACTTTGGCCTTTGACATCGGCACAGAAGTCGTGTGGGTCGTTTTGTTAGGTGTTGGTGTTGAGCCTGCTGCATCGAGTTGTTGCAGAGATGCAACGAACGAGGGAAGGGCCGCTGCCTGCGTCTTGCCTTTCCACAATCCCGTCGGTTGAACAGTGCTGCCGTGATTCGTTAGGTCCACCTGATGGAGCACCGTCAACATTTTCCCCGTCTCTGTCCAGGCAGAAAGCACCTGCTTGCGTAAGCTGGCTGATGGAGTCGGGTGGACGGCGTCCTGTTCAGCCTGTTTCCCCAAGTCCATCGTGAAGGCCTGAATCTGGCCGTCCGGAAACGCGGGTGCCGGAAGACGAGCTGCATCGGTGTTTGCCGCAAACGACAGACGAGCCACATCTTGCATGTGTGTCGTAATGATGGCGGGGTCAGCAGAGACCATAACCTCTCCAAGTTGTTGATGAATCTGCTCAAGGTTCGATGTCAACCCGTGGAACGCAGCATTGTATGAGTTCGTCACTTGGACAGCGAGAGCTTGGCGTCCGAGATACTGTTGATACCCCCACCAACCAGTGCCCGTCCCAGCAACGACCAGTGCTAAAACAGGTAAAGCGATCCACGTCGTCCGATGGATTCTCATCAATGTCCCTCCATGCAATCCTATTTGCAGAAAATGTGGTGTCCAATTTGCAGGATCTCTGGTTTGGACCAAATCCACGCACTAGTAGCTGTTGCCGGATTAAAGTAGTACAGAGCGCCGTGGGATGGGTCCCAACCGTGTACCGCGTCCATCACTGCTCGCATTGCCTCAGCGTTCGGCTGCAAATTGATCTGTCCGTCCGCAACAGAGGTGAATGCAAGCGGTTGATAAACGATTGCAGGAATGGAATGCGGGAACTTGGGACTATGCATACGGTTAATCAGAACCGCAGCGACAGCCACTTGCCCAATAAACGGTTCTCCGCGAGCTTCTGCGTACACGACATGAGCCATAAGCGAGAGGTCACTCTGGCTAAAGCCTCCCGCAGTAGCGGGCAGAGTCACATTGGCAGCAGATGCCGGTGGCGAGTTCGAAGATGCAGTCGACGGTGGGGTCGAAGATGCAGTCGACGGCGGGTTCGACGCGGACCGGCTGTTTGAATTTGATGAACCGCTGCCGCCAGTTAAGTACGAAGGGGAATGCCAATTGGGAGTGGCCTTGACGAGGGCTTGACGAGTTTGCAAGTTCACGACCCCGGTTGGCTTCCCAATGAACTGTTGCTGAAAGATGCGCACAGCCCAGTACGTATCCCAGCCAAAATTACCATCTACTTTGCTCTTGTAAAAGCCGAGCAGCTTTAGTCGACCTTGGAGTTCATCAACGTCGTAGCCGCGACTGCCAATCATTAAGGTTTGCGAAGTGAACGCGTTGGCCTCCGGTAACCCGGCGCCGAACACTGACAAAGTGCTCATAAAAGTAATTGCCAAAGCCAATTTTCTGAATCGCTTGTTTGTCGCCACGGTCATCGTAATTGTCATGCCTCCCATTCCACCGTTGTCAGCGTATTATGAGCCGTGTACAACAGAAATATGCCTGTCCAATGAACAGGCATCCTGCGGTATTTGTTACAGTCTATATAGGTTAATGAAAAAAGATGACTAATATCAGCAGACCCTAGTTCGTGATGTCAGTGTAACGGTTCAATGTCAAACTCGTCCTCGTTGTCACAGAGGCAACGCTTGAACCCTGTCTCGATATGTCCCTTTGGGTCGCGCACACCGCGGAGAATGAATGTCTCACCGCAACGCCGACAGCGGATGTGTACTTTTATTCGCTGATGAGGCATGCTCATATCATCGCTCACCCCTGACTGAATGAGTGTTTCTGAACGCATCTGGTGCGTACCCCCTAGTTTGGGCGAATACCTCTCTAGAATGACCGGAATTCCCTGCAACTAAACTAACAGTCTAGATGGATTCATTCGTCGTGAATCAGAGGATTCCTCCTCTTGCGCAAGTCACACCCAGCCGCGAAGTCCGGCTGCTGTCGCGGTTCGTTCAAGACCAACCATGTATGCGGCCACGCGCATGTCCACATGGTGATGTTTAGACGTTTGATACACGTTTTGAAAGCTCCGCTCCATTATCGTATGCAGCCGGTTGTGGACTTCTGCTTCGGACCAATACAGACCTTCCGTATTTTGAGCCCATTCAAAGTACGACACAATGACTTCTCCAGCGTTTGCCAGAACATCTGGAATCACTAGGGTACCCCGCTCATACAGGACTGTCGTAGCTTGAGCTGTTACCGGATTGTTAGTGGCTTCCACAACCACGGAGGCTTGGATTTGTCCGGCATTGTCCTCGGTGATCTGGTTTTCCGCAGCGGCTGCCACAAGCACGTCACAGGCACAGGTCAGCAGATCACGGTTGCTGATGGTGTTTCGAAAGAGTTTTGTCACGCTTCCAAAGGAGTCTCGTCGCTCAAGCAGGTCATCGATGTCCAATCCCTTTTCATCATACAGAGCACCGTAGGCGTCAGAAATAGCGACAACGCGCGCACCGCGGTCATGTAACGCTTTGGCAACGTAACTTCCCGTGTTGCCGAAACCTTGTACGGCCACGCGAACATCCTTCCATTCCAGTCCTTTCGCAGCCGCCGCTTGGTCCGTACAAATCAGTACCCCCAACCCAGACGCGACGTCACGACCGCGAGTACCACCAAGTATTCTCGGTTTTCCAGTAATAAAGCCTGGAGAGTCAAATTCTCTTAAGTGAGCGTACTCGTCAAGCATCCATGCCATGGTCTGCGAATTACTGAACATGTCGGGTGCGGGGATATCCTTTGTAGGGCCAACAATCTGACTGATTGCGCGCACGTAAGCCCGACTTACACGTTCAATTTCATGGAAGGACATTTCGCGCGGGTCGCACTGAATCCCGCCTTTTCCTCCACCAAAGGGCAAGTTTGCGATGCCGCATTGAACGGTCATCCAAATGGCGAGAGCTTGGAGTTCGCGTTCGTCGACTTCCGGATGAAGGCGAATTCCCCCCTTGGTTGGCCCCGCTGCATCGTTGTGTTGAACACGCCAGCCCGTGAATACGCGTACTGAACCATCGTCCATCCGAACAGGAAAACGGACGGCAAGCGTACGCAGTGGTTCCTTTAACAGTGCAAGTGACGCATCTGATAGATTAAGCCGCTGTTGGGCGATACGCAAAATTTCTTGGGTTGCAGTAAAGGGATCCATTATTTGCTCGGCGGTTTGTATGTCAGTTGCCTTCGAGCCATCTTTCGTCGTCGGTCTACCTGATGCTTCTTCAGTTCCCCCGTGCTGGCTATTCATCTTAGCTTGTACCCCCCGAGCCGCAGAAGCGGACAACACCTTGAAATGAAATCGCAATCAGTATACATCGTGCCGTGGTCTCTGCAAAGACTCACCTTACGGATTAGATTTTCGGGACGGTGGCAAACTTCGTCTCGAAGGAGGCCGTCACGTGTCACAGACGAAGAATCAACCGAAGAAGTTGTTGATGGTCCTGTTAGCGGTCATTCCCATGTTGATGGTGTTAGGGAACGCGGTTCTCATTCCCGCTATGCCACAGATGCAGTCCAAGATGCACGTGTCTGCCCTTCAAATCAGTTTGTTGATTACTTTGTTCTCTGTTCCTGCGGGTATCGTAATCCCATTTTCAGGATTTCTGTCCGACCAAGTGCAACGCAAGTTTGTGATTGTTCCAGCTCTCTTACTGTTTGGGGCCGGCGGTGTCCTCGCAGGAATTGCGGGTTGGATGTTGAAAAGCCCATACTGGTGGATTCTCGTCGGTCGTATCATACAAGGCATCGGTGCGTCTGGTACGGCTCCCATCGCGATGGCGGTTGTCGGTGATTTGTTTAAGGGCAGCGCCCGCAGCCAAGCACTCGGAGTAAACGAGGCAGGCAATGCGTTTGGGAAGGTGGTTAGTCCGGTTCTTGGAGCGGCGGTCGCGATGATTGCCTGGTATCTGGTCTTTTTCATCTTCCCAGTTCTGTGTGTGCCCGTAGCTGCTGCCGTTTGGTGGCTTGTACCCGAGCCGAAACAGAAGAAGGAAAAGCAGTCCTTACGCAATTACGTGGTTTCGCTGGGTGCAGTGTTTAAACACGAAGGACGCTGGCTGGCCGTGACTTATCTGTGTGGAGCGGCTGGCTTGTTCACCCTGTTCGGACTGTTGTTCGACCTCTCCGAGTTGCTAGAGTCTTCTTACCATGTGCTCGGGATTCGTAAAGGGTTGATACTTGCAATCCCTCTTCTTACCTTATGCACAGTTGCTCTGGCCGCTGGAGGTCTAATTAAACGGCGCAAACGCCTGATGAAGTGGTTAGTGGTCGGTGGGTTTACAATTATGACGGTCAGTCTCGTAGCGACTCCATTGACTGGGAGAAGCCCATGGTGGTTGGTTGCGCTAGCATCCGTCGCTGCCTTTGGAATAGCCTGTTCGCTTCCGAGTTTGAACACCTTAATTACGTCAGCCGTTGGTGCTGAGCGACGTGGTGTGGTCACCAGTTTGTATGGGAGTGTGCGCTTCCTTGGGGTAGCTGCAGGTCCTCCTGTCTTTACGTTTCTGCGTGAGTGGAACACCACATGGATGTCCTACAGCATCGCGGCGCTCAGTTTGCTGTGCGCGGTTCTGGCGGTAGTGATGATCCGTCCGCCAGCACAAGACAGCGAAAACGTACATCCGGTGAACTTTGGTCCACGCCTCGCTGGCCGTCACAAAGCACGTTCATAATCTCAGGGGTTAACGCATGCTCGACCCTCGTCCGGCATATTCATGTGTGGACAAAGGAGGGACGAGCATTGCAAAGCCCAGACTTATTTCTCATCATTTTTATCGTATTGGGAGCCGTGTGCAGGGTCAATCTCGTCTCGGTTGCGGCCAGCATTCTCCTCGTCGTGCGGATGTTGCACTTGAATCGTTACATGCCGCTATTGGAGCGACGAAGTCTGGAGTTTGGACTTCTCTTTTTGATGATTTCAATTCTCGTTCCGCTGGCAATGGGGAAAATTTCGGCGAGGGACATGGCCGAGACGATTTTTAGCCCTATCGGTCTTCTGACCGTTGTCGGCGGCGTAGTTGCAACAGTCATGAACGCCAAAGGGCTTGCTTTGTTGCAGACTTATCCGTCCCTCCTGCTCGGCGTGGTCGTGGGAACGGTTCTCGGAATCGTGTTGTTTCGCGGGATGCCAGTTGGCCCCCTGATGGCTGCCGCACTTGCGGCGGTAGCGATGTCCATCTTTGAGTTCCTCAAACGCTGACAGTGTTTAGAGCGGGAATTGTGCAACAAGTCTCTCAACTGCTTTGTTATCCAGAATCACTGTCCCATACTCCTCAAGAACCGCAGTCGTTACTTCAGAATACTCCCCATACTCATGCAGAATTGACCAGATTGAGTCGTATTCATCTTCACGAACTGATTCTTCATCCACGAACAGATGATAGGCGTCCGAATACTTGTACAAAGCCGTCGCGAGGTCATAGTCGTATAATGCGTGCGCCGCGCGGATGACATCTTCAAAGTCCGCGAACCGAAAGACGAATGAAGAAAACATTTCATCTGACAGTTCGACATCCACCTCTTCGTCATCGTCAGATTTGTCGTGACCAGGTAGGCTGGGAACCCGAGTCACGATCACGACTACGCCTTCGGAAGGCATTGTAAAGGCCTCAACAGCAATCGGTCCCGCGATCTCAAACCCAACTTCGGCATACGCCGTCTCCATCATGTCCCAAAAGAGTTCCTGGACTTTCTTTCCGTTCAGCCAAATTTCATCGCGGTCTATTCCGCGCTCTTCCAAGTCGTCATAACTGATAAAGATTCGCACCTTATCCTTGGCCAGTCGTTCCACATGCATCTTGTCCCCTCCTTTTGTGCCCTGACTTAGCATCACGCTCGCTTCGATGATTTGGATTATAGAGTATTCGCCAGTTCCCACATTGCGTGTGCATATATCTTCGTACTGAGAAAATAACTGTTCAAGTCCCAACTCTCGTCTTTCTGATGGGCAAGTTCCGGTTGTCCCGGAAACAGTGGACCAAATGCTACTGCGTTGGGAATCGCCCTCGCGTATGTGGCGCCGCCAATGGTAATGGGTTGCGCACTAGCGCCCATGACTTCTTGATACACGTCCAGCAATGTGTGTACAACAGGGCTGTCGAGCGGTACATACAGCGGTTCATGGCCGTCTTCCAAAGCCACTTGCCACTTATCCGATACGTATTCCCGACACCTCGTCAGTAATGCTTGTTGGGACGAATCAATAGGATACCGGATATTGAACAAAAAAACATAGTGATTGTTTTCCAAATACGCCTTCCCGAGGTTGGACGTTAACGCCCCGGTCACATCGTCAGAGCTGTCGATGCCAAGTGCGGCACCCCGTGTGTCTTGTACCGCGATGGCACGCCACATGGAAGCGTTAGAGATCGGCTGCCCGGACAACAAGGTGGCTAGTTTGGTGATTGCGTTAACACCGTGATCCGGTTCACTGCCATGCGCCGACACACCGCTTGCCACAATCTGAATGCGCGATCCGCTGACGTTTGCTTCCAGGTCAAGCTGGTGCTGCTTGGCAAACTTGTAGGCCCGTTGCTGCCATTCGCTTGCCGCTGTCTCTGAGTGACACTCGACGACGGCGTAAGCTTGATCGGGAACCATGTTTGTGCGCTGTCCACCCTCGAAAGCAACCACGTATGGGCTCATCGAGTCCACATCGGCGTTTACCTCAATCCGAATCGTGACAACGCCCTTTTCAGCGTAGATTAACGGAAAGTCACCGTCAGGCGTGAATCCGCCAAGAGGCACAGGTTCCTTGGAAAAATAGTGTGACATGCACTTCCAGTCACTCTCTTCATCGAGGCCGAGGATTAACCGGATTTTCCGTTTGGGTTGATACCCAAGGCGGCGGAGTCCGACGAGTGCCCAAAGCGCGCTCATCGCAGGTCCCTTGTCATCGATGGCACCTCGAGCATATACCTTGCCGTCGTGGATTTCCGCTGCGAAGGGCGGATACGTCCAACCTGCGCCTGTCGGAACAACGTCGAGGTGTGCCAATACGCCGATGTACTCGTCTCCTTCTCCGAACTCAATGTGTCCAGCATAGCCATCTACGTTTTTGACTGCAAAACCTTCCTGACTGGCCATCTCCAACATATACTGAAGCGCTTTGGCGGGTCCAGGTCCGAACGGTTGCCCCGCCTCGGCAGGTTCTTTGACACTCGGAATTTGCAACAGGGACTGCAGAGAACTGACCATGTCCGCCTTTGCAGACTCTGCCCACTCATCCCACGAATCAATCACGTCGGCTCACCTCATATCCAGGAATTCCACTTCTCTTACATGGGTTTGCGCGACGCCACAGTGTCTGAATGGTCAAGTTGAAGACCGTTCCACGATGTTATGTGGCAACACGACGGTGTACGTATCTACGGGTTCATCTTGCAGAAACTTAGTCAAAAGACGCATAGAGACTGCCCCGAAGTCGTACATCGGCTGTGCCACTACCGTCATCTCAGGCCGTACCATGACAGCGAGTCGGGTGTTGTCGAAAGCCATTACCTTGATGTCGTTTGGTACGGATTTACCTACGTCCTGGACCGCGTGAATCGCGGCAAGTCCAAGTTCGTCTGTCGCGGTCACCAAACCGTCAACCTCGTGCTCACGTAAAAATGCCTGAATCAACGGAAGCGCCGTTTCGTACTGCCCATGCTTGGCGTCCACTCGCAGGAAAGGCCCTGGTAAACAAGCGGCGACGCCCTGCCCACGCAAGTCAGCGAGCACAGAGAAACCAGGCGTTGTCGTAATGTAAGCAATGCGTTTACACCCGCGAGCTAAGAGGTATGTTGCGGCATCGCGACCGGCGAGTTGGTTGTCCACATTTACCGACGGAATGCGCCGCTCTGGGTCTTCAGTAGCGCACAGAACTACGGGTATCTGTGCTTGTTCAAAGGCGTCCACGTGATCCTTTTGCAGGCGGTTTGTCATATACACAAGACCGTCCACTTGTTTCTCCCACATGGTGCCCACGAGGTCGACTTCACGTGTCACTTGGGCGTCTGAGTTGCTCAGGATGATGTGGTAGTCGTACATCGTGGCCACGTCTTCAATCCCGCGTACCACCTCAGCCACAAAAGCTGCCGATACATCGGGGACAATGACTCCGATCGTACGTGTGCGTTTACTGGCCAAGCCACGCGCCACCGCGTTCGGTCGGTAACTGAGTCGGGCAATGGCGTCGAGGACCCGCTGTTTAGTGTCTTCTCTCACGACGGCCGTACCGTTCAGGACCCGCGATACAGTCGCCATGGAGACTTTTGCTTCTCGAGCAACGTCATAAATTGTCGCGGTCATCTCGCGCACTCCTTTTGCCAAAAGGCATGAACCACTCTTCATCATATCACGCATAACAACAAGGCTGTCCGGTTGCGTTTCGCAAGCGGCAGCCCGATGATGGTGCGGGTGAAGGGACTCGAACCCCCACGGTTGCCCGCCAGAACCTAAATCTGGTGCGTCTGCCAATTCCGCCACACCCGCATGTGATTATCGATGAGTATATCATAAGTTCAGTGGATTGCTCTACGTCCATTTAGAGTTGCTTCTGCCAAAACCATCGATGCTTCGTGACGGAGGGCGTGAGAGCAATCCCGGCCTCCTGCACGTACGGGGTGGGCTGTTGCCGCCTATGGTCCATTTTTGCCGGAACGTGAATCATTAACTCTGATTTCGCCCTTGTCATCGCTACGTAAAACAGTCGGCGCTCTTCCTCGCTAGCTAAGACCGACTCTGTCTTACCGTCCTCGCCTGCCAAGTAGGGGTTGTCTACGACTGCTCCGATGATGTGCACAACATCCCACTCCTTCCCCTTTGCGTCGTGAAATGTACGAAATTGTGGTCGTTGCAAGTCGCTCGAAAACAATCGCCAACAGTAGGCCAGTTGCCGCCTGGTACGGCTGAGAACTGCCACCTGCAACCGTGGGTCTGCTGTCCATGTCGCAAGAATAAATTGGTGCACTGCAGTTGCTTCTTCTTCTTCACTGGTCCACATGTACGCGCGGCACACGCCCGCACGTTCGTCGTTGATTTTAATCACCTTGTCATGACGTTCCCTGTTGTGCTCGATTAGCGTCACAGCCGCCGTGACGATTGGAGTTGTCGAGCGGAAATTGGTGCTGAGGATACGCGTCGACACTTCCGGATAGGCGGTTGCGAACGTCAGTAGCCCTTGCGGTGACGCACCTCGGAATCCATAAATAGACTGATCGTCGTCCCCGACAACAAACACTGGACAATTGGCGGCATCTGCAATGGCGTGAACAACAGCCCACTGCAGTGGGTTGGTGTCCTGGTATTCGTCAATCAGCAAGTAATCAACCCAATCCACCAGAGACCTGTTGGTCTCAAGTTCGTGCAGGAACTCTTGGAGAATGTCGTCAAAGTCCCAGCGGTGGTGACGTTTCTTCAGTTGCTGATAGTGTGAGAGAACACGTCGTAGCGGTTCGCTCTCCGGAAGTTGGAGCGGCCATACAGATTGAGCGCGACTATATGCGAGCAAAAATCGACGTGTGCTCGCCGTATCTCCTTGTCCCACTGACCGACCCGCTCTTTGCATAAGCCGAAATTGCTCCACTGGACTTAGCAGTACCGGAATATCTGGGCGCCTCTTGAGCAACATGCGGAATGCTTGTGCATGGAACGTGCCTAGGCGAAGTGCCTGCAGTTGGTCCGCGCTAAGTAACCGTTTGGCCCCCATTCTTGACTGCATGTCCTTCGCGGACTGATGGGTAAAAGTCAGCGCTAGCACGTGTCCTGCTGCAATGCGGCCAGAGCGAACCTGATTGGCGATGTGTTCCGTCAAAACTGTGGTTTTGCCACTGCCAGGTGCAGCGAAGACAACGGTGTTTTGTGCGGACTGAAATACGACTGCGTTTTGTTCAACAGTGAGCATGGACGTTTTCCCTCCCATGTCAGTGTGAACTTTAGCGGCACACAAGGCCATGATGTACAGGCGAGGGATGAACACTATCGGCTGGTTTTTCCGCGCCGCGCGAGCGTGCTATGATGGCTTTCGGAAAGGAGTACCGATATGGCTGTATTTGCACTCGCTGACCTTCATTTGGGGCTCGCGGTGGATAAGCCGATGGATATCTTCGGTTCGATTTGGAGCAATCACGCAGAACGGATTCGCGCGTCGTGGACGCAACGAGTAAGCGCGCAGGACACCGTGCTGATTCCAGGGGATATTTCATGGGCGATGTCACTTCAAGAAGCTCTGCCTGACCTGGCTTGGATTGCCGCGCTGCCAGGTCGCAAAGTACTGTTGCGTGGCAATCATGACTACTGGTGGGCCAGCATTGGGCGCGTGCGCAGTGCGCTCGTTGATGGGGTGTTTGCGCTTCAGAACGACGCCTTCGCTGTAGAACAGTGGGCTGTGTGTGGAAGCCGGGGCTGGTTGCTGCCAAGCCACCCGCGTTTCAGTCCAGAAGACGAGGTGGTATACCACCGGGAGGTGCAACGCTTGCGTTTGTCCCTGGAAGCAGCAGACCGCATTGGCCTGCCAAAACTGGTGATGATGCACTACCCACCGACGGATGTCTCTGCCGGCGCTACAGGTTTCACGGAGTTACTCGAGGAGTTTAGCGTCGAGGCGTGCGTTTACGGTCATCTCCATGGACCCGCGCACCGGTTCGCCTTTGAGGGTTTGAAAAACGGCGTTGCGTATCGACTCGTCAGTGCGGACTACCTCGGTTTTGAACCTCTGATGCTGGGTTGAATCCCGAGGGTGTGTCGATTCGTGCACCCTCGGGTGAACTGATTTAGTTACTGCGACTTTCGTTTACTGTGGGCGGTCCGAGCTGTGCTCTTGATGTGCCTGAGCTTGATAGGACCGTGATCGACGGGCGAGTTGTGCGATTTCACGGAGTGCCTCAACCGCCATTCCCGCGGACTGGGAGATCCGCTGGAGTGACTCAGCTTGTGCTGAAGAGTCGTTGTCGACTTCGTTGAGGTGCGTCTGTGCGGTAGCTTGAATAGCAGAGATAGCGGCCTCGGCTTCTTCAGCCAGTGTCCTCATCGACTCAAACCGATGTTCCTGCTCTTGTGGCACCTCGGTTTTGCCTCCTTGCTTGTGGAATTCACGTGCCTAGTTTACGGTGCCCGAGCTCACGCCTTCTATGCCTCAAGCAGAAAGATTGCATACCCCATGGAGTGATGGTTGCGCTCTAACCATTTCGCGTTTGCCTCAAGTGTCGACAGTACTTGGGCTTTCTGGTACGCGCCTTTGGACGACAAATCGACCGGGTCAAGGTCCTGTTGTTCTGCGACCATCGCTTGATCAGGGACAACTCGACGCATCGTAAGAGTCTGTACTTTCTGAAAACCAGCACCTCCGTACAGGCGTTTCCATCCTGCGAGATCAGGAACCTGCCTCACGCCATAGGTACTCTGTACGTCTCGCCTCCACGCCTCCGTGACGGGCTCGAGTACGACCATTTCCACGTCGACCATCTGGCCACCAGGGCACAGTACCCTGTGACATTCCGAGAGCGAAACAGCGGGATCACAGAAGACATGGACCGATTCCGACACGATTACATCGAATTCGCCGTCCGGAAATGGCAGTGCCTCGACATTTGCCGTTATAAATTGGGCTGTTTGCCCCATCTCTTTTGCTCGGCGACGAGCTTTTTGAACCATGACGCTGCGAATATCTACACCTGTAATGCTGCAACCAAACTTCCGTTCCAGTTCAAGCAGCGTCCTGCCAGTTCCACACCCCACCTCAAGTACACGGCTCATCGGTTCAATGTTCAGCGCTTCCATCCAGATTCGCGTGCTTTGCATACCACCTGGATGTGCGCTACCCGCGCCGACCTCTGCCAGAACATCCTGATAGTCCATCCGCGCACCTCCCTTTTCTTCGTCATGGTATGCCAATTCCCGTGACGTGGCGCTCGACCAAGCGGGAATGCGTGCGGTAGAATCAAAACTGTCGTTCATGTCCGACACTGACCTCATGACTCGTGAAAGGATGTCGTCGCGTGGAACTTCAACTGCGGGGTGTGTACGTGCTTTCTGTGGAAGAGCCAGGGGACTATTTGTTTGTTCCTGCAGGGGTGGTTGTCGTTATGGAACGTGAACAATTTGTCGTACACTGCGCAAAGTCGAGTCACAATCTGTTTCGTCAAGCGATTCATAAGTTTTCGATAGAGGACCTGCTAAAGGGTGTGCGCTACAGAGACCACGGGTTTCGATTGGAGGACGTCACCGGGGATATGACGCGGCGAGGTTGGACTGAGTCCTCATCCATCCCGGATATCCTTCGCGCCCTGTATGACCAGAATCCCCGGCACTTGTTCTTTTTGAAACCAGTGTTGCAACCGTAACTCACTGAACCGACACGTCTCCTTCAGAGGATGCGCGTGACAGCGTCGCGAAGCACATTTGCCGCGATTGCGAAACCGATACCTTGTGAACTTTGACTGACGGCCGTGTTCATCCCTACGACTTCGCCGCGCAGGTTGATGAGCGGTCCGCCGCTGTTTCCGCGGTTGATTGCGGCGTCCGTCTGCAGCAGGTTTGGGTATTCGCGGTCGCCAATCTGCATCGGCCGGTCTTTGCTACTGATGATCCCGACAGTCACCGTGTGGTCGAGGCCTAGCGGCGAGCCAATCGCAACGACCCATTCGCCCACTCGCACACGGTCTGCCCGTGCAACCGCCAATTTTGCTTTAGGTACAGCAGCTTCAGCCCGTAAGACGGCAATGTCATGCACGTAGTCTGTGCCAACAATCCTGGCTTGAACTGGCCGTTTGCGGCCGTAGATACGCATCATTACTTGTGAAGCGCCGTGAACTACATGCTCATTCGTCAGGATGTAACCACGGTCGTCAAAGATGAAACCTGTGCCGATGTTTACGCTGCGCGCAGCTGGACTCCCCATGCGGTCCCAGGGCATAGAAAATGAAAATACGCGGCTGCCAGCTTGGTCTTGGACCACTTCAATGCCGACAACCGCCTTCTTATATCGTTCGACGAGATCGGCAAAATCAGGTAAACGCATCGTTCCAAGGCGACCCGTCTTGCGGTTGCGCTGGCCCGGAGTCGCGCGCTTTGCAGGTTGTGCCATATCGGGTTCACCTCGCCACTGTTGGGTCCGTTCAAGTGCTTAATCATATTCGTCAAACTAGACGAAAGTGAGGTGACACGAGCACAATCCACGTTTGCCCAGTACTTCGGCCTGCGTAGAAATTGAACGGCTGGGCGATACGCAAATAAGGCTGTCCGCGAGGCCAAGTCAGCCTCTTGGGACAGCCTTAAAACTGTATATGCGAAAAGGTCCGACGGGTAGGCTTACTTGTCTCCCGAGTCCGCGACTGCCGTCACAACGGCCCCGTACGTGCCGGGGAGAGGTGTCTTGTTCATAAATTCCATGCCTTGTCGCAACTTCATGTACAAACCTCGCGGGTCACGCGCGCCCACTACCGCGTTGTTGCGCATGGCAAACGGAACGTCCGTACATAAGCCGCAGTGATCGACGCAGTCGACGATGTCCATTTCTACGTCTGGAAATTCCTCGCGCAACAAGTCATACACACTTTGCGAATAGTGTTCGAGGTTTTTCTTGCACCACTTGATGCTCATCGATGATGATGCCATCTCCACCGGCCCCTTTCGTGCACACACAACCTCGATCGCTATTGTAGCGCACTTGAGACGCGGTGTCAGGTCACCTCTCGCGATAAGGGTGGCTGAGCGCGGTACCGAACACCGTAGTTGCCTCGTCTGGTTCTAAACACCTGCACCTTGACGGGGCCATCACCTCGTAAGAGGCGGTCATCTCGAACGCACATGGCCACGTACGCAGCGACTGATTTCGAGTCGTACAACTGCGCCTCGTACACCCAAGACATCGGTTGCCCCCCTTTGAAGCCGTAGTCTAACCGGATCGAGCTGATGACATGTGCTGTAGCGGTTGGATTAGATGGAATACGAGGTGCTACACTACTCAGGAGTGACTTTCGCGGGAGGTTGAAAGTGTGTACGTCGGGTGGGCACTGATCGAAGTCTGTGACGCGAACGCAGCGTGTACGACAGAACTGTTCAATTTGGAAGAGGAAATCCCTGGTTTGTCTGTGCTGGAAAACAGTTGCCTTTCAGAGTGTGATCTGTGCGCGCGTCAGCCTTACGTCATGCTTGACGGTGCGGTCGTCAGCGAACCGCACCTCACCGATTTACTGAACGTAGTTCGAGAGCGACTGTCCTCAGAGTTAGAGCAGGGTGGCTGATGCTTCCGCGGTGCCGCTCTCTTCGGTCACCATCTCTACGCGCATGCCAGCGTGCTTCTTAACGTTGAACACTCCGTGAGGAAACAGCAGATACTGGCCTTTGATGCCGACCAAACGACCTTCTAACACTGGTTCTTTATCCAAAGACAGCGACTTGAGGGCGACTTCGACATCGACTCGAGGGTAGACGAAAGTATGGATTTCTCTGTCAGGCATGACCTCTGCGAGTTCTTGGCGAGATGCGAGAAACTCCAAGGCCGTTCTGCGCGTCTGTGACAAAGTGTCGACAATTTCACTAGAAACATCTCGGACCGACAACATCTTTCGCCAGTTCGTTTTGTCGGGCATAATGGCCGTCAGCGTCATTTCCAACTCTCCGGCCTGTTTGCGGGTTGTTGTTTCGGCTAACAGGACTGCAGCACTCGCGCCTTGGTCGACCCATCGCCTAAACTCTCTCCCCTTGCGAGTCAGGCCTACTTTGACGTCGCTGCTAAACGCAAGATACACATAGTGTGGAATCATGCAATGTGATTGCCCAAAAGATTCGTCGCGACAGGTGCCTTTATGAAAGTGGCACTCATGCGGTTTCACGATACAAAGATCACACTCCGCCAGAGTCGTCACGCACGGGAAGCAGTAACCATTCTGATAGAGTTTCTTGACACTGCGCCCGCAGGCGATACACTTCTTCTCGCCTGTAAAACGCAGTTGTATTCCCGTTCCAATCAGGTCGTTAAGGGGCAACGTCCCTTCCTCAGTCACTATTTCATATTGAATCGGTGCATGCCAGCTATGATTTAGCTCACGCAAGTATCCAGTTAATTGCTCCGTCATCTGATCGTCCCCCTAGAACTTTGCCTTTTCAATCTAGCATGTCACGCCTGATTTGCAACACTACCGTCAAAAGGTATCGCTGTTCGCTGCTGCGGGTACACTCAAAACGCCAGCGTCACAAAGCAACAGGAGGTGGAAACAATCACTTACGCGGCCCTTGCTTTAGTCCCGGTATTGGTTTTGATGGCTTGGTTGTACACGAGAGATCGCATTCACCCAGAACCGAAGCGAGCAGTATTTCGCCTCTTCTTGCTTGGCGCAGGGATTGTTCTGCCGGCCGGTCTGCTTGAACGCGCAATGCTTGGCGGGCGAACCGAACTCGGGGCTGGATGGCAAGCTAGTATCCTCACTGCCTTCTTCATCGCAGGTTTGGTAGAGGAGTTTCTCAAAGCAGCCATTGTTGAACGCGGAGCCATTGCACGCGGACTAGTCGTGGAACCGCTGGACTGTCTCATTTATTCGGGTGCTACGGCGCTTGGTTTCGCAGCGGTGGAAAACGTGCTGTACGTCACTAGTTCCGGCTTCAACACAGCAGTGCTGAGGTCTGTAACAGCAGTTCCAGCGCACCTCATGTTTGGTATTATTATGGGACACTTCTTTGCGCGTTCCATCTGGAACTCAGGCAACCGCGCTCTGGCGTACATCGTGCCAGCAGGCGCACACGGAGTTTACGACAGTTTTGCCCTCTCATCCACGCTGTGGGCGGATGCATGTCTCGTCGTTTATCTTTTGGCCCTAGTGGAAGTGTGTCTGCACATCCTTGACCGTTATCGCCGTGCGACGCTTCATACAGTGCGTGTCTAGCGTGGATCGAACCCTTGCTGACCGAACGGCTTTGGCCCTTCTGGGATGCCGTCGAACACAAACAACCAACCCGGTGCAGCGCGATAGATAGTCATCTCGACATCGTCGTCCATCATCATCATGTGGAACAAGTTCATATCCGTTTTAAAATAAGGACTGAGGTGTTCATCATGAAGGCGCAGGTTCAATACCTTATGTCGTTCTCGAATGGGTACAGGTACACCTTCGACTGCAGCGACGTGATCCCACTGAAGTTCTGGTAGCCAGTCTGTCTTATGTACTTTGTGCCGGAGTGATTCGTACAGGTTCCGCGCTGCCTTGGCTTTCCGACTTTGCTCTGTAATGAGTCCATGATGTAGCATGACCAACCGCCCTTTCGTGCCTCCAGTATACACGAACGCCCCCTGTGGTAAACCAACCGGATTAGGGGGCGTTGCGTGAAAAAGGATATGGGAAAGTCTGAATAGATTATATCGAACCGGACCCGAGAATGAAATAGGTAAATCCTAGACTACGAGTGACATGTCGGCAGTTGCATGTGGCATTTCACGCTCTTTGCTGCTCATTCTGGCACTAGCGTTGGTCCTCACTGTCTTCTGCATTTTTCGGGCGAACGCTGTTATCGCTTGCGGGCTGCAGTGCTAGTACTTGTGATCGGATTGAAAGCAGTTGAGGCAACACCTGTTCTGCGCTGTTGTTGATGACCATCACTGTGGCGTCATTGTTACGAGCAACACTTGGCAAGAGTCGCACCGGGTGCATCTCGAGGTTCGTACCAATCACGAGTACGACATGTGCGCGACCTACCCAGTCAACAGCCCGCGCGAAATGCCGAACTTCTTCGCCCTCCAACGTGATCCCGGGATAAAGTACATGTCCGCAACCCGGACACTGTGGCACAGTGACTTGCCAGACCATTTTTGTGCTGTGCTTCGTGTCACACACGGGACACCGAAGTTCTCGCAGGTTTCCATGCAGTTCAATTAGGTGCTGCGTACCAGCGTCGCGGTGTAGCCCATCAATGTTTTGAGTGATCACCCAAACACCGTAATTTGCCAGAGCCAGATGGGCTTGATTCGGAGCAACGCTTCGCCACTGCAACTGCACCTTACGATAAGCGTCATAGTAACGCTCGGGGTTTTCTAGCAGAAGGTCTGCGCGAAAGAAGTCTCGAAGTGGCATGTTAGATATCGTTTCGTCGATAAGTGGTAAACCGCTCGCTGAACTAATTCCCGCTCCGGTCACGGCCACAATGAACTTGGATTTCGTAATTTTACTTTTCCATGCTTCCAACGGTAATTCCGTCACAAGTCACCCCATAGTACTTTTTTACCAAATTTGAACTGTGATATTTACATTTTTCTATAACGGACTTATATTGAACTGGCTACATATTCCTACTCTCCCATGAGGAGGCCATCCAGATGAACACAGCTTTCGGGGAACGCGTGAAGAGGATTCGGCAGGAAAGAAACTGGTCGCAGCAGGAGTTGTCACTTCGCTCTGGTATTTCCACGCCGCACATTTCGTCGATTGAGCGTGGAAAGCGCTTTCCGTCTCTAGATTACGCCCGCAAAATGGCAGACGCACTGGGCGTCGGATTGCTGGCTCTCTGTGATGAAAGTGTCGTGTTGCGGCCACCGAAAATGCGCACTTCTGCCGAAGAGTTGCCGGTGCACTTACAAAATTTCGTCCTCAATGAAGACGCTGAACTGTACCTCAATGCTGCCCATCGGATGAGTACCTTACCAAGGGAAGACGCAGACCTATTGTGCCTCGTTATTGACCTGCTGTCGCAAACACGCTTGCAGGCTTTTGAATAAACGGCGATTGATGTGGTCCGGTGTGTGTACTTGATACGTGCATCGGACCTCACTGTTGCGCGCTCCACATTGACGACCGTACTGTCGTAAAGCCAATGACTTCATTCGCGAACACTGCAAGTTCCTGGGTGTGGATCGTCGCATTGGAGGTGTGGATGACCGCATTTTGTAACCTTACGATTGGAGCTGTGTCGACAGGTTCGAGCTCGCCATCTTTGTCGGCAAACACCTGCCACAGGTCAGTACGAATATGCGCAGTGGCTGACGCGACGTCGACTTGCAGGTTTGCACTGTCTACACTTTGCTCGTAGGTGTCAGCAATGTCTGTTAACTCACCTTCAACAACCCCCGCGCCTGTGAACAACAGCACTCGTTCGGGCGCGATTCCAAGGGACTGCCTTTCGAGTAAAACGCGCAGTGATTCAATTGTCAGCCAACGCATCGAAACTCGATGCGCTAACTCCGATGGCAGTGTAGGCCAAGCCGTTTCGCCTTTTTCAGCCATAATCGTCCTTTCCCAGACAACCTCTCACCAGAGAATCTTTACCCCGTACCGTCCACGTCTTGTTTGGTACACCCCAATATACTTTGGGACGTGACGGTACAGCCAACCTTCGGCGTTCTCCAAGCGAGCGACCAGGCAGTCCGCTTGAAACTTGGTATCGACAAGTTTTCCATAGTATACCCATCCCACGCGGATTTCCCTCCTCCATGCAGACTAGCTTGGCGGATGTGATAGCGGCAGTGCGACCGTGAACCTGGTGCCGCGACTTAGTTCACTTTCAACGATCACGTCGCCATGGTGTTCAAGTACAATATGTCTTGTGATCGGCAGACCTAGCCCGATGCCTGCGTCCTTGCGTGTTCGCGCTTTGTCGGCTTTGTAGAAACGCTCCCAGATGTAGGGCAAATCCTCTTCTGGAATTCCGGTCCCGGTATCAGCCACACGGACGTTCGCGTAACGCTCGCTGTGACTCACATCGACCGTCACGGTTCCGCCATCTTGCGTATGCCTCAGAGCGTTGTCAATCAGGTTGGTGAAAACCTGCTCAAGACGGTCAGCGTCTCCTTGGACCACGACGGCTTCGTCTGGAACCTCCACCTTCAATCGGATCCCGCGGTCGTGCGCCAATGTATAGAATTTACGCGTTACCCAGCGTACTAATGCAGCTAAGTCAGTATCTGCAAAATTCATTTGGAACTGCCCGGACTCGAGTTGTGCCAAGTCGAGTAAGCTGTTGACTAGTCTGCGCATCCGCAGGGTTTCGTCGTGAATAATTGCGGTAAGTTCACGACGTTGTTCTGGGTCATCACCAAACTCGTCCAGCAAGGCCTCAGTATAACCTTGCATCATGCTAAGCGGAGTACGCAATTCGTGCGACACATTCGCAATGAAGTCTTTGCGCAATCGGTCTAGGCGACGTTCCTCAGTGATGTCCCGGAGCACAAAAACGATGCCTCGCAGGCTAGCCGTCTCCGTCTCGTAGAGCGGAGTCATGTGGATCATCATGTGCCGGCCTTGCCAGTTCGTTTCCCGCGTGACTGGAGTCGCTCGCGCGATAGCGAAGTCCTGTAACTTTGTCATGTCTTCAGGCAGTTTTGTCAGCTCTGCCACGCCTGTCTCAGCCAATATGAGCGAGGTAAGCCTTCTTACAGCCGGTGGGTTCGCTAACGTGATGTGTCCGTCGGCGTTTGTTGCAAGTACGCCGTCCTCCAGTGACGACAGGATACCGCTCAACTGGTCACGTTCCATGGAAAGTGTCTGAATGGTGTCAGCAAGGTCGCTGGTTAAGGTGTTGAAGGTACGGCCCAAGCGGCCAACTTCGTCATGCGTTACTACTTCGATGCGCCGTCCGAAATTTCCTCGTGCCATTTCTTCTGCGACTTCATTCATTTGCAGCAGTGGACGGGACAGATTTTTTGAAATGACAAAGGCTAAACCAGTCGCCAAGAGGATTCCTAAGCCCATCGCGAACAGAATAAGATTGCGCATCGTAACCAGCGGTTCTTGTAAGACGCTTGTCCGCTGCCCCACTTCGACGACGTTGTGTGAGCCCGACAAGGCATATACGGAAACCATCGGAGTTCCCCGCGTGGAGTGTTCCACAGTAACGGGTTGCCCGGTTTGGAACTCCTTTTGTTCGCTCGGTGACAAAGTGGCAATGATGGAGTGTACCGTAGCAATTGACTGTGGAGAGCTAGCAATTGCAATCGTCGCGGGTTCTACAGTGGCAAGCTCCTGTGCCACGCGTCGCGCGACTGCAAGACCAGAGGTTCGTTCCACTTGTTGAACCCGCACGGCGAGTTGCCGCAGGCTGGAGGTTTGACTCTGATAGATGTAATTCGAGAAGAATTGTTGGAGTAAGAACGTCAACACCAGTAGTACCAGGACAACCATAGCGACAATTGTCAGCCACAGTTTGGCCACAATACTACTCGAAACACGTCGGATGATCCTGTTTGTCACACGGGCACCTCGAACTTATACCCGACACCCCAGACCGTCACGATGTATCGGCTGACGTCATCGGAAGCTTGACCGAGCTTTTCACGCAGTCGCTTGATGTGCGTGTCGACAGTTCGCTGGTCTCCGTAGAACTGGTAATTCCAAACATCGCGCAGCAGTTCTTCACGGTTAAACACCTTATCTGGCCGCTGCGCCATATAGACGAGAAGGTCGAACTCCTTCGGAGTCAGACTCACCTCTTGGTCAAACACTTCGACACGCCGCGCGTCAATATGTACAGCTAAACCTGGAAACGTCAGCACTTGTTGGAGATCAGGGCGGTGAAACTCTGTCTCACCTGTACGCTTGAGTAACGCTTTGACGCGCATAACAAGTTCCCGCGGGCTAAATGGCTTTACCACGTAGTCGTCGGCGCCAAGTTCAAAGCCGTGAATTCTGTTGACCTCGTCTCCCGCGGCGGTGAGCATGATGATGGGAGTCTCCTGATGTTGCCGTACCTGAGCGCAGACGTCACGACCGTCGATGATGGGGAGCATGAGGTCGAGGATGATCAGTGCGTATGGCTGGTTGAGTGCCTTGTGTAAAGCCACTTCCCCGTCCTCAGCTTCATCAATCAGAAAGCCACTGCGCTCCAAATACATGCGTACTAGTCTGCGAATTCGTTCTTCATCATCCACAACTAGAATGCGCGGCTGTTGATCCATCTAAGTACCCCCTGCCGTAAACGACTGCTGTTGTCTATTATGCCTCTCTCGTGGCGGTGCAGCAACCGTCCGCGCATTCTGACTTACATCGCTACACGACTCATCTGCGTTTTCTGTTTCTGTCACTCACGTGCTCGCGCGTCACACGGCCTCGGCCTGGCACGGCATGAGTGCGATTGCGGTGTACGGAACCCACTGACTTCATCTGATAGTCACTCGCAACGGGATATGACGGTACCTGTAGCTCCACGCTCGTGTACAGCGCCTGCCACTCCTCCCTCGTCAGCAGTCTCCACTGCCCAGGCGCGAGGTTTCCCAGCTCAAGTGGACCAAATTGGACACGCTTCAACCGCTTAACCACCAGTCCTACACCTTCAAACATTCGGCGCACCTGACGATTACGCCCTTCATGAATGGTAATCTCGACGACTGACTCGCGTGGATGCGTTCGTAACATCCGCACCTCTGCGGGCTGCGTCACTCCGTCTTCCAAAGGTACCCCGGTCCTCAGTTGATCCAGAACTTGACGCTCAGGCATGTCCAATACGGTCACGCGGTACACCTTGTCAATCAGGTGGCTGGGGTGCAGAAGTCGATGTGTTAAACGGCCGTCATTGGACAGGAGCAGCAGACCGGTCGTGTCGTAGTCCAGTCTCCCTACTGGAAATACGCGTTCGCTGACACCCTCCATTAAATCAAGCACCGTCCGCCTGCCTTCCGGATCGGTTACAGTCGTGACAACGGAGGTCGGTTTGTGCAGCATATAGGCAACCAAGGTTTCAGCAGTGACGATTTCATCGTCTACCTCCACTCGGTCAGTAGCTGGGTTCACTTTTGTACCCAGAAGTGTACACACCTCTCCGTTGACCTTGACGCGCCCTTCAACGATTAGCTGTTCACAGGTTCGCCTTGATGCAACACCCGCTTGTGCCAGAACTTTTTGCAGTCGTACCGTGGTCCCCACTAAATCCGCAGAAGTCTTAGAATCACTGTGTTCTCGACGACGTGGCATAATATCCTCCCTGCCCCTCACACTCTCTTGGACATTATAGAGTGTCGGCAGATGCCCTGCAAAACAGAAAGCGGCCCGCGGGACACCCGCAGACCGCTTTTCCACGCAACTTCAGCTGACAGGTGGTGTACCGGGGGGAGTTGTCGCTCCCCCCTGTTTATCGCCGCGCAGCAGGTTCTGAATCTTCTCAACGACGACAGGGGCCATGTCAATTAGGCGGTCGTACAGCTGATTCTGGTTGTCAGTCGAAAGCATTCGCACCTGATTGCCCTGCACAATTAAAAAACCGATCGGGTTAATTGAGACACCGCCACCCGAGCCACCACCAAAGGGGTTTTCACTGTTATCTGTGCTTGAATTCTGGTCACTCAGATGGAACTCGCTTCCACCGGCAGCAAAGCCAAACCCGACGCGTGAGACGGGAAGAATTACGGTTCCATCCGGCGTCTCCACTGGGTCGCCGATAATCGTGTTGACGTCGACCATTTCACGGATGTTGGTCATCGCCGTGTGCATGAGTCCTTGAATCGGGTGCTCCATGCAAATACCTCCTCCTCCACAGTCGGATCATCCGAAAACCTGCACCGATAGCGTAACCCGCTCGTACCCGGAGTATGCAGTCAATTGACGTGTCAAACCGGGCGTGTTGGAAGTCCGGTTGAACGGACAATTGAGGTGCGCTGTCAAACACCAAGATGTGACTCGCCGCCCCCACAAGTGTACTTGTGGCGACCCACGCAGCGCCGCAGGTCATGCCGCAACTCACGGCGTCGCCTGTACCAACCAGCGTTGTCCACTCTAATTTTTGCATATGTACACGCCGCAACAGCCTGCGAAAAACAGGGCTAAGCTGAGTGAACAAACGCTGCCACTCGGGCAGGTCGCGCAGAAACCTCTTCACGTGCGCCAAAGTAAGGCTGTGTTTTGCTCGTTCGCCAGACGCAGTGTTCCCTTTCTGGTGGACTACGCGGAGGGCAGGGCCGTTCTTTCCGATGCCCGTGTCAACCGCGAACAACCGGCGCTTGATGTGGACAATGCCATACAACCAGCGGACGTCAAGTTGGCCGCTGTCGTCCTCTGCGCTGCGCTTATATCTCAGTTGCACCGACACAGGCACATAGTAAAGCAAGCCCACCAATGCGACGACGAGCAACAAGACGATAAAAAGTATCATAGTCGCCCACCTTTAAAACCTGAACAAGTTCAGTGTTCCCTGTCAGGGGTGGTTCATGCGACTAGTCTCGGGCGAGCGTGTCGCCAAGTTGAAACAAGGCCAGGTCCTGGAGGGGTTCCGGTTCATCCGGAAGTGGGGGGAGTTCCGACAGGTTGCGAAGGCCAAAGGTGTGCAGAAAATAGTCTGTTGTGCCGTACAGGATAGGTCTGCCAGGAGACTCTTGACGTCCTACTTCGACAATCATGCGACGATGCACCAACGTAGCGACGGCGCGATCGGACTGTACACCGCGGACGGACTCAATATCAGCGCGCGAGATGGGTTGGCGGTACGCCACAATGGCTAGCACCTCTAACGCGGCTTGACTTAACCCACTTATAGTAGGCGATGTTGCCATCCGTTCCAGGTAGACAGCGTGTTCGGGCCGTGTAGTCAGTTTCCAATGACCAGCTAGTTCGACGAGTTGCAACCCGCTGGGTTGTTTGTCGTATCGGTCAGACAATTCTTGGCACAGACTAAGCACCTGTCCTCTGTCTAGTTGCAAAATTTCTATCAATTCATCGGTTCGAAGTCCATCAGATCCGGCCGCGAACAAAATGGATTCCAGTGCGCCTGCGATTGGCAAGAGTGTCATGACGCGAGTTCCCCCAACGCGACAAGGATTTCACCAAATGGACTGTGCTGTTGGCACAGGACTTGACGGTTCTTCATAAGTTCAAGCAGTGCCAGGAAGCCAGAGACGAGTTGTGGTCTGGTGCGAGCGAAATTCAACAACTGTTCAAAAGAGCACTCACGCCATACGCGCAGTCGCTCTAACATGACGGTCATGCTTTCTTCGACACTGACAATCCGTCCAGAAATGCGGGCTTCCACTTTTTCCTTTGGCATCCTCATCCACAAACGCCGATAGGCGTCGACTAAGTCCCACATGGACACACCAGTAACCGGCGGCGGTTCAGTCGGAGTGAACGCAGTGAGATCGAGTGCTTCGCGCGTATACACCAGACTTTGCTCCTGCTGTCTCTGCTTCAATTCTTCGGCTGCCCACTTACATCGCTGGTACTCAAGCAACTGTTCGACAAGCAGTGCACGAGGGTCTTCGGGTTCTTCCCCATCCGCTTCGACGACCGGTCGCGGGAGCAGCATACGGCTCTTAATCGCAAGGAGCGTGGCGGCAAGAACAACAAACTCACTGGCGATTTCTAGCGAGAGAGCTTCCATCGTGTGAAGGTAAGCCAAGTACTGATCGGTAACCGTCGCGATTGGGATATCGTGAATGCTGACTTCCTGCTTGCGGATCAGATGGAGAAGCAAATCCAGCGGTCCAGAGAACTTGTCCAACACAACTTCGTAGGTAAGTAATGTCGCTTCCAAACCCATCCCCCCCTCGACACAGCCGATCAGTCTTACGTCAGTCCAAACAAGCCCGTAACGAGGTGCTGAAACCACCCGAACAACGGACTAAACACATAGTTCTGAACCGGTGGGAGGATAAACGCGAGCAGTAAAATAAACGGTCCGTATAGTTCCAACTTGGAGTAAGCAAGCCGCTGCCGAAGCGGCAACAGATTTGCCACAACCCGTGACCCGTCCAGCGGTGGTAGCGGGATCAAATTGAAAATGCACAGGTTGATGTTCACGAGTGCTGCAATCCAGACAAGGTTTGACAGGAACCCAGCACCACCCGAACCGGACAAAAACTGCACGCGATAGATGAAAAGGAAGAGACACGCGAGCACAAAATTGGAGCCAGGACCGGCAAGCGCAGTCACAATCATACCCACACGCGGCCGACGGAAGTTGTTCGGATTGACAGGCACGGGACGCGCCCAACCAATCGGACCAAAAAAGATCATCAACAATCCAAGTATCTCCAAGTGTGCGAGTGGATTCAAGGTCAGCCGTCCCGAATTTCGCGCGGTTCGGTCACCGAGCAGGTCGGCTGTCACCGCGTGCGCAAACTCGTGCAAGACCAAGCTGACCACGATGGCGATCAACATGAAGATAAAGTTGGGACTCAAAACGTTCTGGAACAAATTGTCAAACCTCACTTTACTCTCTTTTCCCGCTGTATCCAGATAAGCGGTTTGGCCAACTCACGCGCTGCAACCAACTCAACTCTGTGGCAGAACGGATCTGCTGAATCCAGTCTTGCGCAATTCCAGCACGCTTAGACAGGACGGCTAATGTATTCTGCTCCGCAAAGGGAACGCCGACGGGCAGTAGCAAGACCTCTGCAAAGATGTCCTGAGCCGCATCGAGAAATGCTCGAACCTGTCCTGTAGGCGGTGTACTCGAGATGATATTGCACGCCGCCAATCCGTTGTCAGTCAAGCCCGCGTACAAAACTGTTGCAAATGCCGGCTCCAGACATGCCGAGTAGATTTGGTTACGCATGTAGGCGTCAACGAAGATGAGATCAAATGTCAGTTCCACGTTGGCTAGAAAAGTGACACCGTCGCCAATCCAGTAATTCACATCACGATGCGAAGGGCTGTCAAAATACTCAATCGCTACGTTGACAACCGTTTCGTCGATTTCCACTCCGTACATGTCGCACGCCGCATGATTGTGAAGTACAGTGCGGAGTGCGGTGCCAATCCCAACTCCGATGGACAGGAAACGGTCTACTGTTGGCAGTGAATTCGTCAGGCTCGCAAATGCTCTTTGGTACGGAAAGATAAGTTCGTCCGGACAAGTAAGGGAACGCGCCCCTTGCCACCCCCCGTTGTGACCGAAGCGAAGATAACGGATATGATTTTGTTCGATGACTTCAATTGTCGGGTGGACCTGTCCGGAGGTGGTAAGCAGCGTAGACTCCCTGGCGAACATCGCAGTTGGTCGCCCCTCAATCCGGTGGAATGGCCTAAGTATAAACGTGGCTACGCGGGGACGTAAAGGGCAACTGGTATAAATCGGTTAGACGACAGCGGGAACCAATCAGCGATTCCCGCCATTGAGAAGTTTTGTGGGGATTGTTTACGTCATGATTGCTTGCGTTCATCACTCGTGGACTTTGACGCAAGGTTATGCGTCGACTCAGACAACGCCCTGACGCCGAGCGGTCGCGATGTTACGCGACCGCCGGTTGACGCTGCCACAGTTGCGAAATCCTGGGCCAGATTGGTCGAACGAAGCCGATAACGTTCTGGAACATGCCAAAGTACCGAAACAGGCGAGGCAAGAACATCAAAATACCCATCACCCGTCATCACCTCAGTTCTGTAGGTTTCTCCCTACAGTATGATGCAAAGAACTTGAGCGAGTGGGCCCATCGCATGTCATTAACCGCGGGGCTTGGCCACTACCGATGCTAAAAATGCGAAGACGATGGCGGCGGACACTCCTGCGCTCGTCACTTCGAAGATGCCGGTCAGAATCCCTACCCAGCCGTGAGTTTGTGCTTCTGTTATCGCTCCGTGCACCAAAGCGTTGCCAAAACTGGTGATCGGCACGGTCGCGCCAGCGCCAGCAAACCGAATGAGCGGGTCGTACAAGCCCAGTCCATCAAGTACAGCGCCAGCGACAACGAGAATTACCATCACGTGCCCAGGTGTCAGTTTAGACTTGTCCATGATGACCTGACCGACAGCGCAGATTCCTCCGCCGACCAAAAACGCCCACAAAAAAGTCCACCCGCTCTGCATACCTCATCCGTCCTTTCGTTCCAGCACAACCGCGTGAGAAATACATGGGATGGTCTCATGCTGCTGTGCAGTCACTGCCGACAGCAGCGCCCCTGTTGCGGACACTAGAACCCGCTTCCATGTGCCCGTTGTCAGTTGCTGCAGCAGATGGCTGAACGTCACCAATGTGCAACAAGCCCCGCCACTGCCCCCAGAGAATACCTCGGGTTGTGACGAGTCATAAATTTCGGCGCCACAGTCAAATAGTCGCTGTTCGGTCGCGATTCCATCGCGTTGAAACAGGTCTTCAAGAATTGACAATCCAATTCGACCGAGGTCACCTGTAAAAACGGCGTCAAAATCGGAGAACGTCCGGCCGGTGTCCTGCAAATGTGCACGAATTGTGGCGTACGCAGCCGGGGCCATCGCAGCCCCCATTTCCCACGGACTGTGGATCCCGTAATCGGTCACTTGCCCGACTGTCGCTTCTGTCAGTTGCACGTTCCCCCCAGTTTGCCCGAGCACGGCCATGCCTGCTCCCGTAACCGTGCGCTGCGCAGTTGGCGGTTTTTGTATGCCGTACTCAGTTGGATAACGAAATTGCCGTTCAGCCGTGCTGTTGTGACTACTGGTTCCAGCTAGGGCGCGTTTGGCGTAACCTCCGTCGACCGCAAGTGCGGATATGGTCAGGGCTTCGCAGATCGAAGCGCATGCAGAGAACACACCAAACGCAGGAACCGCCAGTGAACGTGTGCCGAAGTAAAAGCCCGACAATTGTGCGTTTAAATCGCCGCCGACCATGAAGTCGATGTCTTGGTCAGTGAGATTCGCTTTGGTCAAGACTGTCTGCGCAGCTTCTTGAAGTAGTTGTTGTTCGGCCTGCTCCCATGTAGCCTTCCCGAGTCGGTCGTCATCGTGTTGGATGTCGTAGAGAGTGCCAAACGGCCCTTCACTCTCCAGGCGACCTGCCACGGTTGCAACCGATTCGATATACGGGGGCCTAGAAAAAACCCAAGTCTGTTTTCCTTGCTTTGGCAATCCCTATACCTCCTCCAGCATCGAACGCCGCAGTTGTCAGCCTAACGGCATTTGGATATGCATCGTCGTGGCGAGCAGGTATCTAATCAGGGCCACAAAAAAGGCACTGACCACGCCGTACACGACGACGGGCCCAGCAAGTTTGAACATATTGGCGCCAATGCCGGCCACGAAGCCTTCACTGCGGTGTTCCATTGCAGCAGAAGCCATTGTATTGGCGAATCCGGTTACAGGCACTGCTGACCCAGCACCTGCCCACTGCGCAAATTTGTCGTAAACGCCGAGGGCTGTGAAAATCACGGAGAGTAGGATGAGAACGGCCACAGTCGGATTGCCTGCGTCGGTCTGACTGAAGTGGCCGTAACGAATGAACAAAACCTGAATTGCTTGTCCAATCATGCAAACAGCACCGCCAACCAAGAAGGCGCGGACTGTGTTTTTGACGACTGGACGGGGCGGAGTGTGTGCGGACGCAACCTGCTGGTAGGAAGTTTGCTGTTGTTTATTTACGGTGCTCATGAATCAGCCTCCGTCGTTGGAATCGGGGCATAGTGTGCCCGGACGGAGGCTCGTTTACTCAGTTGAGAAGCTCCTACAATTACTCTAACTGGCGGCGAATCGACTGCAATATGCGTTTTTCAAGACGAGACACTTGAACTTGTGAAATGCCAAGTACGCTTGCAACATCCGACTGGGTCTTGTCACGGAAGAAACGCAGGTACACGATTAATCGTTCGCGTTCTGGCAGTTGACTCAGCACTTCGTGCAACGCAATCTTGTCAAACCACTGCGTGCCCTCTTCGTCAGCAATTTGGTCCATCAGGTAGATGGGATCTCCGTCATTCTCAAACACCGTCTCATGGATCGACGCGGGACTTCGCAACGCTTCCTGGGCAAACACGACATCCGCTGGTTCAATGCCGAGGTGCTCAGCAATTTCGTTGATACGCGGTTGCCGTCCGAGTGACTTGGCCAGTTCGTCGCGCGCTCGACGGATGTGCTTTGCTGTTTCCTTTAGCGTTCGGCTAACCTTGATGGTGCCGTCGTCGCGCAGAAAGCGCTGGATTTCGCCAATAATCATTGGGACAGCGTAGGTCGAAAACTTGACATCGTATGACAAATCGAACTTATCAACTGCTTTCATCAACCCAATACAGCCGATTTGAAACAAGTCATCTGCGTCGTAGCCGCGTCCCAGAAAACGTTGAACAACCGCCCATACTAGGCGTTGATTACCGAGTACCAATTGGTCGCGAGCCTCTGCATTTCCTGCTTGACTGTCGGCGATGAGTCCACGCACCTGATCGTCCGTGAACTTTTGTGAGCGGTCCCCCGCCCCCTTCGGATTGTCCATAGGACACCCCTATGCGTGGAGCACGGGCGGCTTAGCAACCTGCTTGCGCATCACAACCCGTGTTCCCTGACCTGGCCGAGACTCTATCTGTAGTTCATCCACAAAACTTTCCATAATCGTAATCCCCATGCCTGAACGCTCCAGTTCGGGTCGAGACGTATAGAGCGGTTGGCGCGCTTGCTCCAAATCGGGTATACCCACCCCTTCATCTTCAACTGTGATGTCGATCCGCCCGTTGACGATAGCACACGAGATCCGGACTTCCCCCACACCTGACTCATATCCGTGAATGATGGCATTGGTCACGGCCTCTGATACAGCGGTCTTCAGTTCGGTCAACTGTTCCATCGTGGGGTCAAGTTGAGCGGCAAATGCCGCGACCGCAACCCTTGCAAACGACTCGTTTTCGGACAGACTGGGAAACTGGATTTGCATATAGTTCTGCGGCATTCGTTGGCCTAACTGGTCCATCAGTCGTCTAGCCCTCCTTCACTGCTGCAAGTGCTTCTGACTCAGAGTCGAACACAGGCAGTATTTTGAGGACGCCGGACAGTTCGAAGAGTCGTCGCAGCGCCGGACTGACTTCAGAAAGCGACATTTTGCCTTGGTGCTGCATCATAGTCCGATACCGTCCTAAAATCAGACCCAGGCCGGAACTGTCCATAAAATCTGTTCCGCGAAACGAAATCACGAGTGCTCGGTACCGATTTTCTTGCAACTTCTGGTCAATCTCGTTGCGAATTTGCTCGACTACGTGATGATCGAGTTCTCCCTGGAGACGCACGAGCACCGCGCCCTCGACGAAGTGCGATTCAATCCCCACGTCCAAACGCTCCCTCCTAATCCTGGTGATGCACTGCAAACTTCCGCGTCGTTCTGCGATCTCCTGCCCGCTGACAAAAATAGAAGAATTCCAAGCCGTTTCGACACGGGCGCATAGTCGTGACGCACAGTTTGCGGACGTGGAGCGTTTTGTACTCGGAAGAAGGACATGAGCGGGGCGTCAACCAGTGTCGAATCAACGCGGCAATTACCTTGTAGCATAGCTTCCGCGGTCCTCAGCGATCATTTTGCCCACTGTTACTTGGCAGTCGCGCTCGGTGTGACGGTCGTGATCAAAATGGACACTATGTAGAGTTGTAACGGTCAAATTGTACGCTAAGACGCGGCAGGTGACATAATTCGAAGGTTTCGTGATCAAAAAGTGTTGTAGCGTGAGGGGAACGTGCAAGAAGCGTGAGAACAGCTTTCGTCGGTCATGAACAATACTTCGGCGAAACCCGACAATCTCCGAATGCAAAGAGCTTTCATTAGACGCGCGCAATTCTCTGTGCGAGCCGGACTTGGCAATGCGCGATGCCAAGCAGGCTTTGGAGGTCAGCCGTGCTGCCGACCTCCAACTCGAGGCGCTTGAAGCGTGCTTCAGTGTTCATCAACAGTTTGCTCATAGTCCCGGAGCGTTCCCGATTCAATTTCCGGAAAAATAATTTTCTTCGCCGCAATCGCTGGTTATTTGATTCCAGTCGACTAATTTATAGAAATTTCGACACACATTCATGCATTAAGACTGCGCCCCAAACGTGACTATCCCGCGAATGGTCCGGCCTGTATTAGTCCAGAATCCAGCCCGTTTCGCGTCAGCCCCGGCCAATAGGGGTATTTCTGCTACCTTGTGCTCGCCGTTATAAACCACAAGTTTGCCGACTTGCTCGCCTTTTCGAACCGGTGCTTGGACTTTGGCAAGCTGTACCTCCGTTCGCACATGCGGCGTCTCTCCAGATTTAAAAACAAATCCAACGGTGTCACCGACAACTGCCGGCACCCGTTCCGGTACCCCTCGAACGACCTTGATCTCTTGCACAGGCTGTCCGGGTTTGTAGAGGACCTTTGAACGATACTGGCTAAATGACCAGTTTAACATTGATGTGACTTCTGCATTGCGCACGGTTGACCTGGGTTCACCCATGACCACTGCAATGACGCGAAACCCGTCCTTGACCGCAGTCGCGGACAGACAGTACTTGGCCGCTTGCGTGAATCCAGTCTTCAAACCATCCACGCCATCGTAAAAACGAACCAGTTTGTTGGTGTTCACCAACCACAGCGGGTGGTCTGAATCCTTGCGCAGATAGTCTGAGTACACTGAAGTCCAGCGCGTAATCTCAGGGTGTTTCAACAATTCGCGGGACATGATGGCGATGTCCTCAGCGGAACTGTAGTGGCCCTCCGCGGGCAGTCCGTTGCAGTTTACAAAGTGAGTGTGTTCCATTCCGAGTTGTTGCGCGCGCTTGTTCATACGCTTCACGAAGTTTTCTTCCGTACCGTCAAGGTATTCCGCCATTGCCACGCACGCGTCGTTTGCAGAGCCGACCGCGATGCCTTTAATCATGTCAGCAGCCGACATTGTCTCCCCAGGTTCGAGGAAAATCTGGGACCCGCCCATACTGGAAGCGTACTCGCTGACCCTAATCGAGTCCGACAACTTCAGTCTGCCTGAGTCCATTGCCTCCATGATCAACAGCAGTGTCATGACCTTTGTGATGCTTGCTGGGGGTAGTTCCTCGTCGGCATCCTTCTCGAACAGTACCTTACCAGTAGCTGCGTCCATAATGACAGCAGAGCGGGCGTTCTTCGCTAGACTGGCCTCACTCGTTTGATGTGCCTCTGAACTGGCTTGTAAAGTATACCCAGGGTGAACCTGTACTTCTACTCCACCTGCCGTCGCAATGTGGCTCTGGCTTTGCGTCTGTGCGGCGAACACCGGGGTCGTGCCAAGTAGAGAGGCTGCTATGCTGCTCGCAAGAAGGATACTTTTACGTCCGTGCCCCATCATCGATCTCTCCTCGTGCGTGCCCCGTGGTCCGCAAAGACGCACAACGGGATGTCCAGTCTGGACATCCCGTCTGGACGCCTGGCCAGGCACGTGATCTCTGGTTCACAGTTACTGTGGAGCGCTTTGTTGGTGACGAACGTGCCCGTCGTCAAAGTCGCGGTACGAAAAAGTTGCACACAGCGTACCCTTATCTGTGCCCACTATATCGTTACCGTTTGAGCGCACTTCAATCGACTCTGCCACACAGGCTTCATGCGCGTAGTACACGCACTCTTCGACTAGACACTTGACGCCCTTTGGCATCGTTCATCCCTCCCAATTGTAGAGTGGGATGGGCAGGGGAAATTTATGCGGGGTTGGAACCGGGAGATTGAAGGACCGGCCAAAAGCTGGTCCCCACCGCCGGAGGCGGCAGTTCAAATGCGTCAGCAAGTGTTGCGCCGAGGTCGGCGAAAGTGCGTCTGTCTCCCAAGTCCACGGCAGATGTCAGGGTGGTCTGATACACCAAGAGCGGTACCCATTCGCGAGAGTGGTCCGTTCCCGGGGTCGTCGGATCACAACCGTGATCGGCGGTAATAAACAGGGTGTCCGTGGTCCTCATCCTTGCCAATACCTCCGGCAGCCTGCGGTCAAACGCTTCAATTGCACGCGCAAACCCCACCGCGTCGTTCCGGTGTCCGTACTTCGCGTCGAAATCCACCAGATTAACGAAGACCAGTCCACGCTCCTGCTTGTCCAGTTGTTCCAGCAGTCGGTCCACGCCATCCATATTGTCTTTCGTGTGAACGACTTCCGTGATGCCGGACCCTCCGTAGATGTCGCCAATCTTGCCGATGCCGGAGACCGGCCAACCTGCTCGCGACAGCGAGTTCAGCACGGTTTCTCCGAATGAGAGAGAGAAGTCCTTGCGGTGATGAGTGCGTTGATACGACCCTTTACGGCCCGTAAAGGGTCGTGCAATCACGCGTCCGACGCCGTGCGGTCCGACGAGAAGGGTGCGAGCAAATAGACACCAGTCGTATAGCTGTTCGACGGGGATGACATCTTCGTGGGCTGCCACCTGAAATACACTGTCTGCAGACGTGTACACGATTGGCCGACCCGTAGCTTGGTGCTCTTCGCCGTACTCTTCAATCACTTCTGTACCTGAAGCCGGCCGATTACACAGGACCTCTCGACCGACGTATTGTTCAAATGGGCTTATCACGTCCAGTGGAAACCCGTTCGGGTACACCGGAAGTGGGTCGCGCAACACAACGCCGACATACTCCCAGTGGCCGTTCGTGGTGTCCTTGCCAAATGACTGTTCCTGCATCCGTCCATACGCTCCAACGACGCCGTCCTTTGTAAGGCCAGGAGTGTTGTTCACACGTCCGAGGCCTAGCTTCGAGAGGACGGGCGCATGTAAGCCGCCGACGGCCATTGCGACGTGCCTCAGCGTGTTGCTCTCTGAGTCGGAGACACCGTACCGAACTGCGTCAGGTGCAGCCCCAATTCCTACACTGTCGAGCACAACCCAAATAAATCTCCGCTGTGGGTTCAATCCCCCCACCCCCCTCCCGGTCACTATGCGCGCGGATGAGCAGCTGCATACATCTCGCGCAAACGCCCGTGGGTGACGTGTGTGTAGATCTGCGTCGTTGAGATATCGGCGTGTCCGAGCATCTCCTGTACCGATCGCAGGTCTGCCCCACGCTCGAGCAGATGGGTTGCAAAGGAGTGTCTGAGCGTGTGCGGCGTAATGTCTTTGACAATATGCAAGTTCTTCGCATAGCGCTTTAGAATCTTCCAGAAACCTTGCCTCGACATCGGTTGACCGAGATGGTTCAGAAACAAAGCATCGCTCTGCTGATTGCGCTCAAGGTGAGCACGTGCGCTTTCCAAGTATGCTAAAAGCGCAACTTTTGCAAACTCGCCAACAGGAATAATCCGCTCCTTCGAGCCTTTGCCTACACACTTCAGGAACCCTGCGTTCAGGTTGACATCAGCGAGTCCAATCGAGACCAATTCACTGACGCGCAGTCCCGTTGCATAGAGCAATTCAAGCATTGCGCGGTCACGCAGCCCGACAGCCGTCGTGAGGTCAGGTGCCTGAAGCAGGTCTTTCACCTCGTCTACCGACAACACCTTGGGCAGTCGCTTTTCAATTTTCGGCCCTTCCACATTCAGGGTCGGGTCTGCTGCAATGGCACTCTCTTTAAACAAAAACTGATACAGTGAACGCAAACTTGCCAAGTTTCGAGAGATTGTAGAACTCGCTCTGCCTGCTTCGCGAAGTGCCAACAGGTAGGCTGTGATGTCTTTGCGAGTCGCTTGTTCCATCAGAAACGCTGCGTTTGTTTTTCTCATCCATTCCCGAAACGTCTCCAGGTCACGCTGGTAGGATTCCCGGGTGTTGGGTGACAGGCCTCGCTCCACGCTCAGGTACTCCATAAACCGGGTCAACCAGTCGGTCATGTACACGGCTCCTTCGATGTACAGGTGCTGAAGTGTTCTCGCAAAGAGTATTCCACGGAAGTTGCTGAAGTCCTTCTGAGTGGTACACAGTGTCAACCACCAATCCGAATATCAAGCGCCAACTGGCGCCAAGCAGATAGCAGTGCAGTCCTGACGTTGCCTGTTCGACCCGTCGTTGAAGCAGCCACGTAGGAACCAGACGGCAAGTCAGACCCGCCGATCGGCCAGTGCCGACGGACGGTGCTGCCTGCCACGGCGAGTGCCCACGTCAACAGAATGGCAAGCGTGATTAGCTGTACAGCTTGGAGAGCCCGTACACTGTTTTCCGACACTTTCTTCACCTCCCGGTACGAGCCATGATCGCCAGCAAAGCATCGAGCGAGTCTGGCGCTGTCCGGTCTTCGAGTGCGGCCACATTTCTGCGCTCGGCCCCACAGACAAGGCAGCGGTGAACAATCTGATAACCCTTTTTCGAGTGATAAAAAACAGCGACCGGAACCATTAATCCACCGCAGTTTGCCTTCCTGTCGCCAGGGTTCAGATCGAGGTGCACAGAGTACAGACAGTGCGGGCAATGATTGCGACACGACGTGGCAGAAGGCGGCACCTCAGCCCCGCAGTTTGTGCACGTGAACCCTTCATTACGATCGGTAAATTTTCGCCCTTCCCCCAACCCAACTGCCCCCCTTACATGCCACGTGCTTGTGTTCGATTTACAACAGTAATGCCGACAACAAATGTGGCGCAATGGAAGCTTGAACGATGGCGCCTAGCATCAGAAGAGCGGCACTGACGCCAAACCACCCTGTATACTTCGCCAGTGCAACGGGAAGCCGGTCCGCGGCTTGTCCTCGCCCTTGCACGCGAGCTGAAAACCGAACGGCGATCGAAGCCGCGAACAAAACGGCAACCATCGAGATCAACTGATGCATAAAGACGCCGATGGAAGCAAGCAAAAACCCGCGCCAGCCAAACTGAATGACGGTGAAGCCAACAGCAAAGCCGATGCTAAACCCACGCAAAAATACAGCGATGACGATAAACGGTAATCCGATGACTGATACACCGAACAGCCACAACAACGCAAGTAACTGACCGTCGGCAATCATACGTTGCCACCATAGAACAGAAGTCGATGCAAGTTGATGGTTTGAAATCGACTGCAGCAGTTGTAACACTGCATTGCCAAGCGCCAAGGTGTCACTGCTGTTTAACTGCCCTGCCGCGACGCCGCCAAAGACAAGGCCGCACAGCACCACGGCGATGAGAAAACTCCAAATGTACTTGTGGTTCTCGATACCTGTACGCGCCTCTGCTGTCAATCGAGCATAAAGGGAGGGCCTGCGGGCGCCCATTGCCACAGTCAAAGCGAATCGCCTCCGTAAGCCAAGTCGGCGGATTTTGGATCTGCCTCTACATCGAGGCGACTGGCTGTCCACACGACAAGTCTATGAGAGGCGAACAGGGATTAGACGCGCAACAACGCAATTCTAGTTCAAATCTATGACTGCAGCCGTACGGACCCGTAGACCCCGCCACCGCCGCTGACAATGCTCATCTGACCTGTCCGAGCGGCGTCAATTGCACTCGCCAAGCGCGGCCCGACGACAGAAGCGATGTCTTCGACACTTGTGCGGTGCAACACATTCATCTCTGTACCGAACGCTGCCAACAGGTGTTTGATGGCGGTGGGACCGACTCCCGGCACGAACTCCAACGGTACCTGCGCAACGTAGCGGGGGCGATGCATGGGGTGCACTGGTGTATCGCGGTCCTGTACCTCGCGCAATCGGTCAAATACGCCGACGGTATGCCGACGTGAACCACAGACACACACCTCTGCCTGTTCGGGCCAAGGTGCCCCACAATCCGCACAACGCGTTCTGTGGTATTTGCCAAGGGCAGGTATCAACCCGTAATTTGCCGACACCGACCGCCCACTTTGTCTTGCTAAGGCCAAGGTTACGTCTTCAAACGACGCGTTTTGCAGTTTCAACGCGTTGTACTCGCGTGCAATTTTCGGTAGTGAGTGAGCGTCCGAATTCGTAATAAAGCTGACTTTTGCGAGCTCTGAGACACAGTCCGCCATGTCCGTATCAGCAGATAGGCCAAGTTCAAGGGCGTCAACGAGGTCGGGATTGACCATGTCGGCCATATGGGTCACGCAGCTTCCGTACAGGCCCTTGTGGGGCGTAAAAGCGTGATGAACAATAAAGAGACCTGCGTGCTGTTTAACAGTGTGTTGAAGTTCTTGAGCCGCGACACGCGCGCGCTGCGAAGACAATGCAGGGTTCTTCTGCACTGTGCCGAGCCAGTCTGCAAACTCTGCGGCAGCAAGCATGTCGCCGAACCAAGCTCCAAAGTGAGCGGCTCCATGTCCTGGTCCTTCGACCTCGACCTCAGCGCCAAGTAGGACGGTAAGCCCATTTTCGTGTCGCAGTCCTCCGCCGCTAAGCTGTGAGAGCAGACCTTGCTCCATCAACTGTCGTACTTCTGTGAGGACATTTGTGCAGACACCGTCAATCACGGTGATGATGTCGAGGCCCTTTGCGGTGCGGGCGTGCCGCAACACTGCATCGAGCGTGAGGGATGGGGCCGCCGCCATCTTAACCGGTTGCCCCAGCGACCGTCCGATATGGATGTGAAAATCAGCGTAAAGCGGACCGCCTTTGAAATCCCCCACTGGAACGGGATCCGGTGTACTCACAGGACCCGATCGCCATTCTCGGCTTTCTCTGCCGCAGGTACTGACAACCACCACAAAACACCAACCAGTGTCTTCGCATCTTCGAAGGCACCCTCGTCCAAGGCGGTCTGCACATCTGCTCTGCTGAACAGGCGAATGTCAACAAATTCGTCCTCGTCGGGCTGGGTGACTCCTTCCCTCAAGTCGGTCGCGTAGAAGAGCGAAATCACCTCATCAGCAAACCCCGGACTTGTGTAAAACGAATACAGTCGTCTCACTCGGTCCGTCACATAGCCTGTTTCCTCCCGCAGTTCGCGGAGCGCACAAATGTCCGGAGACTCCCCCGGCTCCAGCTTTCCGGCTGGCAACTCCAGCAAGCGCTTGCCGGGAGCCTTGCGAAACTGTTCTACAAGTACCAGGCGTTCATCAGCCAACTCTGCGACAACCGCGACGGCGCCGTTGTGACGCACTACCTCCCGCGTGGCCGTGTGACCATTCGGGAGCTCTACCGTGTGCTCTTCAAGCCGGACCACATGACCTTCGTAGACTAATTTGGATGTCAGAGTTGGCTCATCGTGTCTAGCAACTTTGTCATTCGCCATTACCTGGCTCCTTCCAACGTGCAAAACGCGACGGCGACTTGTGCCGCGGCCTCAATGTCTGCGACGCGAATGTGTTCCGTCACGGAATGGATGTCCTCGTACCCTACGCCGATGTTGATGGTCGGTACGCCGTAACTGGTGTACATATTGGCGTCGCTCCCACCTCCACCTTCCATCGGGTGAACCGTAAATCCGGCTTGTGCGAGCGCCTGCTCCGCTCGGGCCCGAACCGGGTCTGCAGGCGAAAAGCGGAATCCATCGTACATCTTCGTAGACGTAAACCGGGCCTGGCCCCCGGCTGCTGTGGCGGCGGCAGTGAACGCTTGTTCAATCTGATTGAGCGTCCGCTCCAGTTTCTCAGCGTTGCGACTGCGCGCCTCGCCAAGTAGGCGGACGCGGTCTGTGACAATGTTGGTCGGCCCGTCGGCTAAAAATGTGCTGACGTTGACTGTTGTCTCTGCGTCGATTCGCCCATGTGGCATTTGCGACACACCCGCAGCCGCCATCTTGACCGCACTGACGCCGCGTTCAGGCGCGACACCTGCATGCGCAGACTTGCCAGTAAATTCAGCTTCCCAGCGCACTTGAGCAGGTCCGGCCACGACAAGGGTCCCGAGTGCTCCACCGGAATCAAGTGACAGTCCGTACTGTGCGTGCAGACGACTACGGTCCAGATTCTTTGCTCCCTGCAGTCCGACTTCTTCACCGATCGTCAATACGACCTGCAACGGACCGTGCGGCAACTGCTGTTCGACGATGTCTTTTACTGCAGTCAAAATCGCGGTGACGCCAGCTTTGTCGTCTGCACCAAGCACTGTCGTACCGTCGCTCCAGACAACTCCGTCAGCGTCTACCCGCGGGTTTACCCCTTCTCCCGGGATGACGGTGTCCATGTGCGCCGCGAGCATCACAGGCGGCAAGGTATTGTCGCCGGGCAGGGTCGCAAGGAGGTTCCCTGTCGTGCCACCAAGTTTCGTGCCGGCGTCGTCTTCCTCGACAACAAAACCGAGTGCTTCCAAACGCACCCGGCAATAGGCAGCCACATCGTGTTCCTTCAGCGAGTGACTTGAAATCTTCACAAGGTCAAGAAATGTCGACAACACATACGATGGGTCCATTTTCCGCTATCGCTCCTTGTCGCAGGATTACAGTGGTATGTTGCCGTGTTTCTTCGCAGGCCGTGACTCCACTTTGCCCTGCAGCAACTCCAGCGCTTCAAACAGTTTTCGACGCGTCTCCCGAGGGTCAATGATATCGTCGACCATGCCGGCACCCGCCGCAACGTAGGGGTTCGCGAACTGATCGCGGTACTCTGCAATGCGCTGGTCGCGCACCGCGGCTGGGTCTGGGTGGTTTGCAATTTCCTTTGCGTAGATGATATTGGCTGCCCCTTCCGGTCCCATCACCGCAATTTCGGAATTAGGCCACGCGTAGACCAAGTCAGCTCCAATCGCTTTGCTGTTCAGCGCAACATAGGCGCCGCCGTACGCCTTTCGCAAGATGACGGTGATTTTGGGTACGGTGGCCTCGGAGTATGCGTAAAGAATTTTTGCTCCGTGACGGATGATTCCGCCGTGTTCCTGTTTGATGCCAGGGATAAACCCGGTTACGTCTTCCAAGGTGATGAGCGGAATATTGAAGGAGTCGCAGAAACGAATAAACCGCGCAATCTTGTCAGACGAGTCGATGTCCAGACCGCCCGCCATAAATTTCGGCTGGTTTGCAACGATGCCTGTCACGTAGCCGCCAATGCGGCCAAACCCAACGACCGCATTGCGCGCAAAGATCGGTTGGACTTCGAGAAAGTCAGCGTCGTCGACGAGGCGTGCGATGACGTCCTTGACGTCATACACTTTCGTTCCATCGACAGGCACGATGTCTAACAGTGCCTCGTCGGGCTCGACCGAAACGGGCGAAGCCAGATAGGGAGGCTTTTCCCGTTGCGATGATGGGAGGAAGGACAACAGGCGGCGGACGCCTGCAAGCGCTTCTGCTTCCGTGTCTGTGGCAAAGTGCGCAACGCCGCTCACGCGCTCCTGGACGCGCGCGCCACCGAGGTCGTCACTCGAAATCTGCTCACCTGTCACTGTTTCAATGACTTTCGGCCCGGTGATAAACATTTGGCTTGTCCCTTGAACCATAAAAATGAAATCTGTGATAGCCGGGGAATAGACTGCGCCACCCGCACAGGGACCGAGAATGACGGAAATTTGCGGGATCACGCCAGAGTATATGGAATTGCGGTAAAAGATGTGGCCGTAACCGTCAAGCGACACTACGCCTTCCTGAATGCGCGCACCCCCGGAGTCGTTAAGTCCAATGATCGGCGCGCCGTTTTTTGCCGCTAAATCCATGACGTTCGCGACCTTTTGTGCATGTACCTCGCCAAGTGCTCCGCCATACACAGTAAAGTCTTGCGCAAATACATACACGGTTCGGCCATCCACTTTGCCGTACCCCGTCACGACGCCTTCACCTGGCGCATCGACCGTATCCAGTCCAGGGTACTTGGCGCGCGTTGCGGAGAATGGGTTCAACTCGCGGAACGTGCCATCGTCGAGGAGTTCCTCAACCCGTTCACGCGCAGTTAACTTTCCCTTTTCGTGTTGCTGCAAGATTCGCAGGTCGCCGCCGCCGAGTTCGACTTTCCGGCGTCGGTCCTGGAGTTCATACAGTCTATCCTCCATTAGAGTTCGCCCCCTTCGACATCAATGGCTGTCCCCGTCCTCTGGCAAAACTCGGTCAACGCGCCATATGTGGATTTCGGGTGAACGAAGCCGATGAGCTTGCCTTGCCCGCCAGGACGAGGTTTTTCGTCTATCAAGCGACACCCCGCAGCTGCAGCGGCTTTCAGAGCAACCGCTACATCGTCGACGGCGTACGCAATGTGGTGTACGCCCGGCCCGTGAGTGTCGATGAACTTTGCAATTGGACTGTCGGCTCGAGTGGGTTCAAGGAGTTCAATGTCCACGTCCCCGACCGGAACAAACGCAGCGCGGACTCCTTGATCGGCAATCTCCTCGCGGTGAACAACCTGCAGTCCGAGGACCCCTGTGTAAAACGGCAAGGCTTCCTCAATTGACTTCACGGCCACGCCAATATGGTCTACGTGTTGGGTCACCGCGGCGATATCGGGCCAATCGTCCACTCCCGTCAGCCGGATGTGTTCACGGATGTACTCGGCCATCTGGTGAATCGTCGAGCCTGGTGTGAAAACCTCGGCCACGCCTGCTTCTTTAAGTAGCGTAATGTCTTCCTGTGGAACAACGCCGCCGCCGATCACTAAAATGTCTTCTGCATGCTGATCACGCAGCAATCGCACCACTTCCGGAAACAACGCTAAATGCGCTCCGGACAGACTTGAGAGGCCGATGCATGCAACATCCTCTTGGATGGCGGTCGCCACAATTTGTTCCGGGGTTTGTCGCAGTCCTGTGTAAATGACCTCCATGCCTTCATCCCGCAGGCCCTGCGCGACCACGAGTGCCCCTCGGTCGTGGCCATCCAACCCCGGTTTTGCGATGAGAACGCGAATCGGCTGTGGCACTTTGTCACCTTCCCTAATCAAAAGATCGGCGGGCGGTATTCGCCAAAGACAGAACGCAACACATTGCTGACCTCGCCAATTGTGGCGTACTTGCGGACCGCGTCAATGATATACGGCATCAGGTTGGTCGACTCGCCTGCAGCTGACCGCAGTTTCTCGAGTGCGGCAGTACATTCAGCCGCAGAGCGGTCTTCGCGCAACTTTGCCAGCCGCCGCGCTTGTTCCTCTCCAAGCCGTGGATTGACACGCAGAAGTTCCGGTTCAACTTCGTGATCAACCTTGAATTTGTTGACACCGACGACGACCTCGTCACCGCGTTCAATCGCGCGCTGCAAGTCGTATGCGGCTTTGTGGATCTCCTGCTGCATGTACCCTTGTTCAATGGCTGCTACAGCGCCGCCAAGTTGGTCGATGTAGTCAATGTACTTCCAAGCGCGCTCTTCCATGGCGGTTGTCAGAGACTCGACGTAGTAGCTGCCCCCAAGCGGGTCGACAGTGTCTGCAACGCCGCTCTCGTAGGCGATAATCTGCTGTGTACGCAGGGCGATGCGAGCCGAATCCTCCGTAGGCAACGCGAGAGCTTCGTCACGCGAGTTAGTATGTAAACTCTGCGTGCCGCCGAGGACAGCGGCCAACGCCTGCAAGGTCACTCGCACGATGTTGTTGTCCGGTTGCTGCGCTGTCAGCGTGCTCCCGCCGGTTTGGGTGTGAAACCGCAGTTGCATCGAGCGTGGATTTTTAGCGCCAAAGCGCTCTTTCATGATGTGCGCCCACATGCGCCTAGCTGCGCGAAACTTGGCAATCTCCTCGAAAAAGTCGTTGTGCGCGTTAAAGAAAAATGACAATCTGGGTGCAAAGTCGTCAACCGCAAGGCCTCCATCAACTGCGCTCTGCACGTAGGCAATCGCGTTCGACAGCGTAAAGGCCACCTCTTGCACCGCAGTCGAACCTGCTTCGCGGATATGGTAACCACTAATGGAGATGGTGTTCCAGTTTGGAACGTCACGCGCGCAGAAGTCGAAGATGTCTGTAATCAACCGCATGGACGGTTTTGGCGGGAAAATGTACGTCCCGCGAGCCACATACTCTTTCAGTATGTCGTTCTGCACCGTCCCGTTCACACGAGTCCAAGGCACCCCCTGGCTTTCAGCGACTACCAGGTACATGGCGAGTAACACTGATGCCGGTGCGTTGATCGTCATTGACGTGCTGACTTGGTCGAGGGGGATTTTGTGAAACAGCGTTTCCATGTCCAGACGTGACGAAATTGACACGCCCACTTTGCCTACTTCCCCACGCGCAAACGGGTCATCGGCGTCGTAGCCGATTTGTGTCGGCAAGTCAAAAGCTGTGCTTAGCCCGGTTTGACCCTGAGAGAGCAGGTACCGAAAACGCGCATTTGTCTCCTCCGCAGACCCGAACCCAGCATACTGGCGCATCGTCCAGTAACGACCTCGGTACATCGTCGGTTGAATCCCCCGCGTGTATGGGAATTCACCCGGAAAGCCGAGTTGTTCTATGTAGAAATCCTCATCCGTCACGGCGGCGGTTGGGACGTACAGGCGCTCAACGGGCACGTCGGAGTGGTTAACAAACTCCGATTTACGTTCTGCCCGCTTGGCGACGGCGTTCTCCACATTCGCTTGCCATGCCTGATACCTGTCGTGGAGTGTCACACAGTACCCTCCTCTAGTGGAGACCCCTGTTCGATTAGATCAACTTCAAATACGCGCCCAAACGCAGCAAAAAGGCGCTGCTCCCAGTCTGCAAAGGACGGCGCCGCATTGGGGCCTAGTTCCTGTGCGACGGACGTCACGCCTTTATCGTGTAATCCACACGGTACAATCGTATCAAAGTGGGCCAAGTTTGTCGTGACGTTGAATGCGATCCCGTGTGTCGTCACAAACTCGCCAGTGGCGCGTCGCCTCGCGCGCACACCAATCGCGCAGATTTTTGCGTTTTTGACCCAAACGCCCGGGTAGCCGTCGGCGCGGCGCGCCTCAATACCTGCAGTGGCAGCAGCTTCAATTGCGGTCTCCTCGAGCATCTCCACGTACCGCCGAATTCCATTGCCCCACGGCTCAAGGTGCAGCACCGGGTACATGACAACTTGGCCGGGCCCATGGTAGGTGACGTCTCCGCCACGATCAATATGGCGTATGACCATCCCGAGTTCTGCCAACCGTTCAGGCGATGCGAGAATGTTCGCTTCCGAGCCGCTCTTCCCGATCGTCAGCGTAGGTGGATGCTCCACGGCGTACACTGTCTGCTGTTCATCGTGCATGTCAAGGAGAGCGCTCGCGCGCCCTTGCTGAGTCGCGAGTGCGTCGTCGTACGCCGTACGGCCCAAGGAGACGGCACGCACCTGTGTGAGTGTCGGACGTGTTCGAGGCGACGTCATTCCTGCGTCGCCTCGACACCCGCTTGTCGGGCAGACTGAAGTGGGAGTCCGTTCGCGCGCTCAACCTGGTCACGAGCGTGGTACGAACTGCGCACCAAAGGCCCTGCTTCCACGTGGGCGAAACCGCGGCGCAGTCCTTCCCCGCGCAACTTTAAAAACTCTGTTGGCGTGTAGAATTTCTCGACCAATAAGTGTGTTTTGGTCGGTTGAAGGTACTGCCCAATCGTTAAAATGTCAACACCAGCGACTCTCAGGTCATCCATCGTTTCCAGGAGTTCAGCTTCGCTTTCGCCGACACCGACCATGATGCTCGACTTTGTCCGGATATCAGGTCGTGAAGCCTTCGCACGGCGCAGGAGCTCCAGAGTACGGTCGTACTTCGCCCTTGAGCGCACGCGGTCAGAAAGTCGCCGCACCGTTTCAATGTTATGGTTCAAGATATCAGGCGACGCATCGAGGACACTTTGCAACGCATCCCAGTTTCCGAGAAAGTCAGGAATCAGAACTTCCACACCACATCCAGGAACGAGTTCACGGATTGCACGAATGGTGGCAGCAAATACTGCGGCGCCCCCGTCAGATAGGTCGTCGCGCGCCACACTCGTCACGACAACGTGCTCCAGGCCCATCCTTTCAACCGCTTCTGCGACCCGCTTGGGTTCTGCCCAGTCGAGTTCCGTAGGTTTACCACTCGTCACGGCGCAGAACCGACACGCCCTCGTACAGACGTCACCGAGAATCATGAACGTTGCCGTACGCTGTTCCCAGCACTCGTAGATATTCGGGCAACGCGCCTCTTCACAGACGGTGTGTAGTGCGCCAGTCCGCATGATTTTCTTTAGATCCCGGAAGTTCGGTCCGGAAGAAATATGGATTTTCAGCCACTCCGGCCGATCCTTCGCCTGTTGTCGCATAACTTCTGTCTTGTGGCGCTGCTTTTCAGCGAGTTTGGATTCCGTCACTGTGCCACCTCCGCGGTTGGCCCGGCTGTGCCGGGGACCTCGTCAAACTCCATTCAGTTTACTGCAGTGGGCTAGTATAGTACAGTTTCCGCGCCGAACGAACACAACCGTTCACGGACCGCTTGAAGAAACTGCCCTGCAACCCATCCGTCCAGCACCCTGTGGTCCAGTGACATGCAGAGGTTCACCATGCTTCGGATTGCGATTGCATCGTTGACGACGACTGGGCGCTTGACGATGCTCTCACAAGACAAAATGGCTGCTTGTGGCGCATTGATAATCGGTTGCGATAAAACCGAACCGAACGCCCCTGTGTTGTTGACTGTAAAAGTACCACCTTGTACGTCGTCGACAGTGAGTCTCCCGGATCGCGCTTTCGCCGCTAGCTCGTTGATTCTGTGCGCCAGCCCCGCGATGCTGAGGTTGTCCGCGTCGTGAATCACAGGCACAGCAAGACCGGCGTCGGTGGCAACCGCGATGGAAATGTGGATTCTCTTTTTAAAGTGAATTTGCCCGTCTACCCACGATGCGTTGACCTCAGGGAAGCGCTTTAGCGCCTCGACAGCCGCTTTGATGAAAAACGGCAAATAAGTTAAGTCCACTCCCTCGCGGCGCTTGAAGTCTACCTTCGTTGCGTCGCGAAATTGGGCAAGACGCGTTACGTCTGCTTCGACCATGGTCCACGCGTGCGGTGCGTCGTGCTTGCTGTCGACCATGCGCCGCGCGATGATCTTGCGAATCGCTGTGGCTTCCACGACTTCGACGTCGGCGTCCGGCGACTCCGTTTTGCGCTCTGACCGGCTGGTATTCGGAGCTGGCGGTCTCGTCGGCAGAGGGCTTTGAACCCCGCGAGCGGTATCCGCCTTGACTTCTGTTGCAGCCGCTGGGTGGCTTTGTCTGTGTTCTAAGTATACAAGCACATCTTTGCGCGTGATGCGGCCGCCTTCACCACTTCCGGCTACGTCAGCTAGGTCGACATCGTGCTCCTGTGCAAGGGACAATACCGCGGGTGAGAAGCGACCACTCGGTCTTGGTGCAGGGGCCGACGGCGCCGCGCGCTCCGCACCAGACTGTTGAACGTTGGTATCGCTCTTGGCGGCTTCGGATTCCGATGATTGGCCTTGTCCCGAGACATTCGGAACAGGCGGGGTCGCGTCCGATGTAGTGGCAAGGCGACACAAAACCGTGCCAACAGACACCGTATCCCCTTCTGCTACGCAAATTTCCTGAAGTATCCCGTCAAAGTCTGAAGGCACCTCTGCTGTCACTTTATCCGTGACTACCTCGAGCAGGGGCTCATACTGTGCGACCGGATCACCGATCTTCTTGAACCACTGACCGACTGTTCCTTCGGTCACGCTCTCACCTAGTTGTGGCATTTTAACGTCTGGCAAGTGTGTCACTCCTTTGCTGTCGACGCGGGTCCGTTGATCAGAAGCTTAGAACCGTGCCAGTTCGCGCATTGCATTTGTGACTTTGTCAATGTCGAGCAGATAAGCTCGTTCGAGCGGAGGAGCAAATGGCATTGCCGGGACTTCCGGTCCAGCCAGCCGTGCAATCGGTGCGTCCAGGTCAAACAGCGCCTTCTCCGCAATCATCGCTGAGACTTCAGCGCCGACGCCTGCCACCTTGTTGTCCTCGTGTACGATCAGTACTTTGCCGGTCTTGCGAGCTGCAGCCAAAATGGCTTCTTCGTCCAGGGGGCGAAGCGTGCGCAAGTCCAGAACTTCAGTGGAGATGCCCTCCGTTGCCAGTCGGTCGGCAGCTTCAAGCACAAGGTGCAGCACATAGCCGTATGAAATGACGGTGATGTCGTCGCCTTGACGACGGACGGCAGCTTTCCCGAGCGGTACAATATAGTCTTCGTCTGGCACGTCTTCCTTCAGCAAACGGTAGAGTTTTTTGTGCTCAAAAAACAGCACAGGGTCAGGATCACGGATGGCTGCGCGCAACATGCCTTTGGCGTCTGCAGGCGTGGCAGGCGTGGCGATCTTCAGACCTGGGACATGGGCAAACAGCGCCTCGACACTTTGCGAGTGATACAGCGCGCCGTGGATGCCGCCACCGTAGGGGGCGCGGACGACCAGCGGACAAGACCAGTCACCATTGGAACGATAGCGCATTTTTGCCGCTTCCGAGACAATCTGGTTCATGGCTGGCAAAATGAAATCTGCGAACTGGATTTCTGCGACCGGGCGCATCCCCACCGCCGCCGCCCCGATGGCTACGCCAACAATCGCCGACTCAGCCAGTGGTGTATCCACCACGCGAGCTTCACCGAACTGTTCGAACAGCCCGGACGTTACTCGGAACACACCACCGCGCACACCAACGTCTTCGCCAAGGACGAAGACCCGATCATCTGCTGCCATCTCAGCGGACAAACCGTCGTGGATTGCCTCAATGTACTGACGAACGGGCATTTAGAGCACCTCCTGGGCGTAGACGTGGTCGAACAGCGTTCCTGGGTCTGCGGAAGCCGCCTGTTCGGCATACCGAGTCGCTTCGTTCACATCTTCCTGAATTGCCGCGACCAAGTCAGCTTCCTCGGCTTCGCTCAGGACCCCGTTTTCGAGCAAGTACGCCTTCATGCGCACCAGCGAATCCGTCCGTCGCGCCTCTTCAACCTCTTCGCGCGAGCGGTAGGCGCGGTCGTCGTCATCACTGGAGTGTGGAACCAGTCGGTAGGTTTTGGCTTCTACAAGGGTCGGTCCGCCGCCTGCCCTAGCTTTCTCGACAGCCTCTTTCATCACGCGGTAGACTTCGAGCGGCTCCATGCCGTCCACAACCACGCCTTCAAATCCGTAGCCAATGGCGCGGTCGGCGACGTTGATGCAGCCGAGTTGTTTGCCTTCCGGTACGGAGATGGCATAGCGATTGTTTTCACAGAAGAAGATGACAGGCAACTTGTGCACACCTGCGAAATTCGCAGCTTCGTGAAAGTCGCCCTGGTTGCTGCTGCCTTCGCCAAAGGACACGTACGCCACGCCGTCTTCACCACGCATTTTGCTTGCAAGTGCAATCCCAACGGCATGTGGGATTTGCGTGGAGACAGGACTTGACCCTGTGAGGATTCGACGGGACCGGTCGCCGTAATGCCCTGGCATTTGTCTGCCCCCGCTGTTCGGGTCTTCTGGCTTGCCGAATGCTGCTAAGAGTTCTGTACGCGCCGTATGACCGTACGCCAAGACCATGCACAGGTCTCGATAGTAAGGGGCAATGTAATCCTTATCCTGATCTAGCGCAAAGGCAGCGCCAGCCTGCGCTCCCTCTTGACCTTGGCAAGAGATCACAAACGGAATCTTGCCGGACCGGTTCAGCAACCACATCCGCTCATCCACTTTTCTTGCCAACACCATGTAGCGGTACATTTCGACCACTTGCTCATCCGTCAACCCATATAAACGGTGACGCGGTGTCTCTGTCATCGTGGCGTTCCTCCCCTCGGAATTCGTCACGTGCTGTTCACCCCCCGTGTATGGCACTGCCGTCAACCGCCAGTGCAGCTTCGCCGATCGCTTCAGAAAGTGTGGGATGTGGGTGGATTGTCCTGCCAATTTCCCACGGAGCAGCGTTCATCACTAACGACAAACCTGCCTCTGAGATGAGGTCTGTCGCGTGTGGGCCGATAATATGGACCCCGATTACGTCTGCTGTCTCTGCATCTGCAATGATTTTAACAAAACCGTCGGCTTCGCCCTCAACCAACGCCTTACCGTTGCCCTTGAAGCTGAATTTCCCTGTTTTGACCTGACGTCCAGCCTCTATTGCCGCAGTTTCCGTGAGACCGACACTGGCCACCTCAGGTCGGCAGTACGTGCAGCGCGGGATGAGTAGCGTGTCTAGGTGCGCTGCCGGGCGGCCTGCCATGCCCTCGACCGCGTGAATCCCTTCATGCGCGGCGACGTGAGCAAGCTGCAGTCCACCAATCACGTCGCCGATGGCGTAAATGCTGTTCTCTGCGGTCTTGTAACTCTGATCTACAGCAATGACTCCGTTCGTAAGCTTGACATCGGTGGCTTCAAGCCCGATATCCTCGACATTTGCGACTCGTCCCACTGCCACCAACACGAGTTCTGCCAAGAGTCGCTCGCGTCCGCGCTCCGTCTCCACCTCTAAGCAGACCCCGTCTTCGGTTTCCGCGTACGTATTGGCGATCACGGCTGCCCCTGTCAGTACATTCACTTTGCGTTTCTTGAACAGTCTTGCCAATTCCGCTGATACGTCCGGGTCTTCTCCCGGCACTAGACGTGGCATGTACTCGACAATGGTCACATCGACCCCGAAATCACTCCACATCGATGCCCACTCCACTCCAATGGCTCCGCCCCCAACGACGATGGCAGACTTCGGCGGAGTTTGCAGTTGCAGGGCGTCGTCGCTCGAGACCACGTGTTTTCCGTCAAACGGCAACCCTGCGAGGGGCTTTGGTCGTGACCCTGTCGCAATCAAAGTGAACCGCGGCGATAGGATTATCGGGTCCCCTTCCGCGAGTTCAACAGACACCGCCCCCGCCTGCGGCGAGAAGATAGAAGGTCCCATCACTCGCCCAGTTCCCTGCAAAACTTCAATGCCGTGCTTCTTCATGAGAAACTGAACGCCTTTGTGAAGTGTCGAGACCACTTGGTCCTTACGAGCTATTGCAACTTCAAGGTTGAACTCAGGAGCGGAGACAGCGACTCCGAAGTCAGCAGCGTGTTTGACTGTGTTCAACACTTGAGCACTTTTCAAAAGAGCCTTGCTGGGGATGCAGCCTCGGTGCAAACAAGTGCCTCCGAGTCGGTCACGTTCAACCACGACAGTCTTTAGACCGAGCTGTGCGGCGCGTATTGCGGCCACGTAACCGCCAGTACCACCGCCGAGCACCACTAGGTCGAGGTCTTGGTTCGGCACTCCATCACCTTCCTCTCCACTTGTACTCTGTCAGGTTAGCCCACGTTTAGTGATGCGTCCTGCGCGGTGCGTTCTTCGCCTGTTCCAAGTAGGTACTGCGCACAGCTCGCAGCTGGTCAATGCGCGCCTGTGCCATGCGGTTCGCTGCCAAATGGGTCGGCAGGTTGTCCCGGCTTGATGTTTCATATAAGCGCAGCATGATGTCATAAATGCCTTCCACTTTCGCGCGGGCCCGTTCGACTTGATACCCTTCTAGTTCGTCTGCGACGTTAATCAACCCACCCGAGTTAATCACGTAATCTGGGGCGTACAATATCCCCATTTCGTGCAACGCGTCGCCATGTCGTTCTTCTGCAAGTTGGTTGTTGGCAGAGCCCGCGATGGCTTGACAACGCAAGTGCGCGATTGACTGGTCGTTGACGACCGCACCCAGCGCACACGGAGCGAGAATGTCGCATTGGACAGAGAGAATGTCCGAAGGGGCGACCACTTTCGCGTTCAGTTCTTCTGCAGCCCGCCGCAACACTTCATCATTGATATCTGAAACGATGAGTTGCGCACCGACGTGGTGCAGGTGTTCAGCCAGTTCGTATCCGACACTTCCTAAGCCTTGAATAGCGATGGTCTTTCCTGACAGGTCATCCGTTCCGAGCGCAACCTTAGCAGTCGCGAGCATGCCGCGAAATACACCGAGAGCTGTCATCGGACTCGGATTTCCACTTGAGCCGTACGTCTTGGAAATACCGGTCACGTAGTCTGTTTCTTGATGAATGATGTCCATGTCGTGAACGTCGGTCCCGACGTCCTCTGCTGTAATGTAGCGACCGCCAAGTCCCTGTATATAACGTCCTAACGATCGGAACAGAGCTTCCGTTTTGTCTGTCTTTGCGTTTCCGACAACGACCGTCTTGCCGCCGCCGAGGTTAAGTCCCGCTGCTGCTGCCTTGTACGTCATGCCCCGGGCGAGCCGCAAGGCGTCTGTCAATGCCTCTTCTTCGCTCGCATACGACCACATGCGGCAACCGCCTAGCGCCGGGCCGAGGGTTGTGTCGTGAATCGCGATGATGGCTTTCAGTCCTGATGCCTGGTCGTGACAAAACACAACTTGTTCGTAGTCATAAGTCTCTAGGTAGTGAAACAGTTCCATGGTGTCTGCCTCCTCATTCGGCCCCGCTGCATAACCCGGGCAATCGCGACAAAGTCACAGCAAGGGTCTCACAGTATCCTGTGCGACATACGTAAGGAAGCAAAATTCGTGCCACAGTGAAAAACCCGCGATGTCTGCACACGGGGGGCCAACGAAGCCGACTGAAGGGCCGCTGTGACAAGACCTGCGTGCACATTATTGCATGCCACGCAAAAAAATGCATGCAAGCGCTTTCCAGCCAACCCCGACTCCTCAATCCTTGACAGGCATCTGCCCCAGCTTGTAGTACAACGACCGAACGGAAATACCCAGTCTGCGGGCCGTCTCAGTCTTGTTTCCACCGCACACTGAGAGAGCTTGAATAATGGCATGGTGCTCCGCATCTCGCACGACTTCTTCGAGGGGGCGTACCGATTTATCCAAATTCAATAACATCAGTTCGAGCCTGCCCTTCGCTTTCGGCAGTGCCGCAGCTTCGGGCTGAGTCTGCACAAACACAGGTAAATGGTAAGCTTCAAGAACCTGGTCGCGGTAGCTAATGTTGATCATCGCGCGCCCGATGACATTCTCGAGTTCACGGACGTTCCCCGGCCAGTCGTAAGCCGACAACGTCTCCACAGCGGCATCGCTCATTCGTGTTACGTTGCGGCCGTATGCTTGGTTGTGTCGAAGTAAAATTTGCGTCGCGATACTAGGGATGTCCTCTTTGCGGTAGCGTAAGGGTGGAATGACGATTGGAATCACGTTCAGTCTGTAGTACAGGTCTTCACGAAACCGTCCAGCAGCCACAGCTTGTTCCAAGTTGACGTGAGTGGCGGTGATAAGGCGTACATCGACCGGGATCGGATGCGTGCCTCCAACTCGGACCACTTCCCGCTCTTGGATGGTTCGAAGCAACTTGGCCTGTGTCGTCACATTCATCTCGCCGACCTCGTCGAGAAACAATGTCCCACCCGAAGCCTCCTCAAACAGACCTCGTCGTCCGCCGCGTTTGGCCCCCGTAAAAGCGCCCTCTTCATATCCAAACAGCTCGCTCTCCAACAAGCTGTCAGACAGTGCTGCACAACTCACACGCACAAACGGCCCGTTTCGACGTGCGCTCTCATTGTGAATAGCATGGGCAAATAGCTCTTTGCCAGTGCCAGATTCGCCGCGCAGCAGTACGGTCGCTGGCGTCTGAGCCGCCCGCCTGGCTTGGTCAATGGCTACGACCATTGCCGGACTTCTCCCGACAATGTCTGAGAAGCTGTACTTGGCCTGTAGAGTTCTCAGCAACTGGTTGGCTCGCGCAAGTTCCTCCGTCAAGTGTTTGATTTCAGAGATGTCGTGAAGCACACCTACGCTCCCGCGCAGTTCGTCTCCGACTAAAATTGGCGCGACATCGACGACCACCTCACGCCGATACGGCCCCACCTTCATCTGCACGTTTTTCACAGGCTCCCGCGTTCTCAGTACCTTCATGTGCATACTATCGCCTTCTGCGATGTCTACGTCCGCAGGGTTACCGATGACTTGCTCAGGAGCCATCCCTGTCAATCGCGTATACGCGGGGTTGATCAGAATTTGTACACCAGTTTTATCGACGACAGTGATTGCGTCCTGGGTGCTGTTGATAATCGCTTCAAGAAGCGTTTGCACTTCGCGTAGATTCGTGGCTTCTGTCGTGTCAGCGAGGAACAGCATGAAGAATTTCAACGCATCTCCAGCAATCACGACGATGCCTGGTGGAGCTGAGGTGCGTAGGTGTTCGTATACAGAATCGTCGCCTGTCGCTTCCAGAACGACGTCGACTTCATGGTTGTGCATGGCGGTGATGGCTGCAGCCACATCCGTGTGGACCGCAATGCCGCGCTGTCGGGCGAAGGTGACCCCTGGAGCGGTGGACGACTTATCGACAACTCCGACCACGTGAATGTCCCGGTGGTCTACGGTCGCCTCCATGACCTGGCGGCCGCCTCGTCCTGCCCCTACGACCATCACTCTAAACACCTAGCGTCTCCCCTCTCTTGCCCATTGTAGCATCAGTAGGGGCAGACTAGACCCGGGTCATCGTGCCTCCTTCACTTGTCAGCCATTGACTCGTTACGGTGAAACACCCCGCTTTTTCCGCCTGCCTTGTACTCGAGTCGGACAGACTCAATCACCATACTGCGGTCTACCGCCTTGCACATGTCGTAGACCGTCAGTGCGGCCACACTGCATGCAGTCAGCGCCTCCATCTCGACTCCGGTTTTATAAGTCGTACCGACCGTAGCTTCAATCCCAAGCACTGTCTCGGACAAAAACTCGCAACGAACTTTAACATTCGTCAACATGATGGGGTGACACAGCGGGATCAGATCAGAAGTGCGCTTTGCCCCCATGATGCCCGACAACTCAGCTGTTGCAAGGACGTCACCCTTTGCGAATGCTTTGTCCAGAATGCGCTGCCTTGTCTCTGGCTGCATACGCACGTGCGCAGAGGCGACTGCTACCCGCTCTGTGTCTAGCTTTTCGGATACGTCGACCATTCTTGGACGCCCATCGTCGTCAAAGTGAGTAAATTTGGCATCTTCACGATTCACTGCTGGTTCCGTAGGGATCTCCCCTCACCTCTGCTGATTTGGCACGTACTCTTCACCTATGTCCACTTTACCATTGGTCATTGCAGTTCTTCACTTTTGTTCTTTAGCCAGAACTCCCCTACAGCGAAAAGTCAGGGGCTCTGCTTGTCCCCCCTACCCACAGAAGCTACTATGGGGACAGGGGGTGGCATGGTGAAACTAACCATTAAACTATTCGCTGGGTTGGCCGAACGTGCTGGGTCGTCGGCCATCACGGTCGATATTCAGAGCGAAACGATCTCGGTGGAGGCACTTAAGGCTGTCGTCGAAGAACGCTTTCCCGACAACGTCGATAGTGTGCGGCGCGCGTTGGTTGCGATTAACCGGAGGTACGTAGAGGACGGACAACTGATTTCGGCCAGCGACGAAGTTGCCCTGATTCCACCAGTCAGCGGCGGCAGTCCATACCCATCCTGCCGCATCACGACCGAGCCACTCGAGCCCGCGGAAGCTCTGTTGGAACTCGCTGACCCGGCGTTTGGAGGTACGGTTCTGTTTTCCGGCACCGTGCGTGAATGGACACGTGGTCGCCAGTCGCTGTACCTAGAATACGAAGCATATCTCGATATGGCACTTGCGCAAATGCAAAAAATCGAGGCAGAAGTTCAGGCCGAGTGGCCCGGTGTTCGCACACTGCAGTGGCATCGCATTGGGCAACTGTTCCCGACCGACATTGCCGTACTTTGCGCTGCCGCTTCCCCGCATCGAGACGCCGCATTTCAAGCAGCGAGAACATTAATTGAGCGACTGAAAAAAGAAGTGCCGATTTGGAAGAAGGAGTTTTACGCGGACGGTGAGACCACCTGGCAGGAGACCCCGTGAGTCATTCTCCTGCCACCTGCCAACGCAGGACGCCATCGCCATCCGGGTGACTGACGGCGGCCCCAAGCGACTCCATCCAGTCGAGATACCCCACAACTTCCGACAGAATGAGCGGTGCTTGGTCAGTTCGTTCCGGGAAGTACGCAACTGCGAGCGCATACGCCGACGACTTACCGAGGCTTTTGAGTAGGTCCTTGAGTTCATTGCGACGCCGTTCTTGTTCGATTAACCGGCTGGCAATTAAACTGTTGGCGCCCTGAAATGGGTCACCATGTCCAGGGTACACCGTTTCAATCGGCAACGACTGTAGAAACTGCAAGTTTTCCCGATACTGGATGAGACTACGTGTGCGCACAGCTTCGCTCCCGACGGGAGCCCCTGCCTGCGGCTCGATTACCGCGTTCGACGAGATACGTGGCAACACCTGGTCGCCGCCGATAAATTCTCCCGTCTGCTCATTCCACAGCGCCACCGCTGCCTGAGCGTGACCTGGGACATAGAGAACAGAAAAGCCTGGCAACTGTTCAAACGCTTGGCCAGGCAAGAGCGGCACATCAACAACCGACCGGTCGGTCAACTGAGCCAAAAAATTGAGCATCCGCTCCGCATAGACAATGTCCTCCACTGACATACCCATCTGGCGAAAAAATTGTTTGTCGAAGGCTCGCCGATAGCGCGCCCAGTCGCCGTCCGGGTCCAACCAGTTAGCAACCCCAGGGTGAGCGTACACTTTCACACCGTAATTGCGAAACCACTGGGTCGATCCCGTGTGGTCGACGTGACCGTGTGTCAATACCAGCGCGTCGATGTCATGTGGATGAACGCCAAGTCTGGTCAACTGCTCTGCAAGCAGATTGCGGCATTCCTCCGTGTGAATTCCCGAGTCGACGAGCACCTGTGCTCCCCCGGCGCGCACCAGATAGGCGTTGACGGTGCCAATGGGTAGCCTCGTTGGCAGTTCCAACCTGTGAATTTCCGTCTTCTTCTGCACGGTCATGTGACCACCAACCTCTCTAGCCATACTCGTACAGTCTCTGCTGCCAACGCCTGCAGTCACTCTCCTGACCTATGATACCGTGCTACCTCTGCGTTCACAACGCTTCCGTTCTCTCACGACTCTTCTAAACTCTCGCGTCCGTTCATAGACTTGAGACTGTAAGCAAGCCAGGGACACACACTTGCCCCGGACGGGAGGCCCACTGCAATGCCAAGGAAACAGGACGTTACTCGATGGATCTCAATGGCACTGGTCGCGTTCGGGATTATGGCAGCTTGCTTGTCCAGCCTGTTTCTTCTCTACGGCGGAGGCAACTGGCAGCGCGCCGCCCAGTCTCAAGCCTCGTCGCTGTCTGCGACAGTCGTCAGCGAACTGGTTGGGACAAGCCACTATCAGTTGACCCAAACACAAAGGGGGATGTCGCTGCCGGTTGCGTTGGCCAAGGTGTTCCGTCTGCCGATCTCAGACCCGCTGGCCATGCTAACTTCAGAACTGCCTGCACCAGCCGGCCCGAATCTGCCAGCGGTGTCTGCACAGGGCAGTCTCATGACATCGCTTGCCAAATGGCAGGCCAAATCACATCACGTAGAACTCGGCTGGTTACCAGACGAGTCCACCCAGTCCTCCATTCAGACGATCAACGGCAATCCAGGGATAAATGTCGTGAGTCCAGAATGGCTGCAGCTGTGGTCGCCCACCGGGATCGTCAAAAACTACTCCAACCCTGCCGTAATCAAGTACGCCCATCAGCACCACATCGCAGTGTGGGCGATGTTTGACAACCAGTACAGCGCGACTTTGACGCACGCTCTACTCACCAATCAAGCGGCCCGCGCCCAAGCCGTGCAAGCGGTCGCGGCGGCCGTGCGAACGGACCATTTGGATGGTGTGAACATCGACTTTGAGAACCTCTACTCCTCTGACCAGGCGGCTTTTACTCAATTTGTTCAAGCGCTTCATCAGGCGTTGGCGAAAGAGCACGCTGTTCTATCTGTTGACATCACACCAGACATCGTGCCGTTGCAGGACAATGCTGCCTACTTTCACGCTGGTCTAGCTGCCGCCGCTAATTATGTGGTCCTGATGGCCTACGACGAACACTGGAGTGGTGACTCGGTCCCAGGGCCCGTCGCCGATGTGCCTTGGGTGACGCGAGCTGTAAATGACCTGCTTGACACGGGCGTGCCGGCAGACCAATTGATTCTCGGGCTTCCGTCCTACACACAGTTCTGGCACGTTTACCCGGATGGAAGCGTAAGCAGCCAAGCGCTTGCTGACTCCGCCGTTCCCGGCATTCTCGCGTCGCATCACTCGACGGGCACGTGGAACGCACAGCTTGGCGTGTACTATGCTCGTTATCCCCTTTCCACAGGGTACGAGGAGGTTTGGTATCCTGGTCCTCGCACCTGGACAGATAAACTCAACCTCGTCTCCAGTAACGGACTCGCCGGCGTTGCGGTTTGGTCTCTGTCTCTGTCCAATGCGCACATTTGGTCGACTGTTGTAAACGCGCTGCGGCAGTCAATTTCATGAGGAATACCTAGCGAGCGACGAGGAGGTGGCTGCGTGGACCGCGTGTTGTTGTCAATGGCAGTGCTGACCTTGTGCGGATACGTGGTCCTCGGACTCATGCACCCGACAAGAGCTGGTGCAGGTCTCGAGTTGAGTACGGAAATGTTTGGTCAAGCACTGCCGTGGATGATCGTCTCGATGTTCGCCGCCGGTTTAATCGCGCAAGTATTTCAACCTGCGGCAGTCGCACGTTTGTTAGGCAAAGAGTCAGGACTGCCAGGCATCTTACTCGGAGCGACCCTCGGCCTCGCTGGTACGGGTTCACGCTGGGCTGCGTATCCGTTAGTCGCAGGGTTGTTTGCCGAGGGTGCTGGACCTGGAGCCATGTTTGCATTCCTCACAAGTTGGCAGTTGCTTTCACTGTCCAGACTGCCAGCTGAAGTTCCGTTCCTAGGGTTGCGTTTTACACTCGTGCGTGCAGGCGTTTCGTTTGTTTTAGCCGTCATCGGCGGGGTGTTGGTCAATCTGTGGTACGGCTGACGGATCACAAGAAGTCGACCTGTACGGACCGCCCGCTCTCGCCTTGGGACCCACGCAGTTTGGGCAGTCGCAGTTCCAACTGCCCGTCTTTGTAAACCGCCCGCGACTTAGTGCGGTCCACTGCTGCGGGCAAGTCAACCACACGTTCGAACGCTCCAGTGCGGCGCTCGGACAGCGACGCCGCCACGCCTGACCTGTTGCCCTGGTGGTTTTTGATTTCTCCACGCAGCACCACCCGGTCGGTCTCGACGGACACGCGGATACCGGATGGACGTTCTATCCCCGGAACGTCGCAAATGACAAATACCTCGCGGTCTGTCTCATAAACGTCTACAGGCGGGAAAGAGCCAGCAGAGCCGGCAGTCCCAGCCCCAGCCCCAGCCCCAAGGAAGTTCGTGATCCCGTCGAGCCCAGGCATACTGTGCAACCAATCCGGCATACCGGACCCTCCCTGCGGGAACCCGCCCCCTGACCACCCGTTCAGAGGTTGTGCAGGCCCCGAGCCTGACGTTCTGCCTTGAAATTGGCTCGCGGACGGCCGCCCCTGCGATGGTCCAAACCCGTTCATCCACTGCCGAGAAAAGTCACCGCCAAACATCTTACTCATGTGCTCGCCCATCTGTTGAAGGTTGTTCATCGTGTCGAAAAAACCTCGGTTATTTCTATTCATCGCCGACACCTCTTTGTTGTTCGCACCCATTCTATGCAAAGCGCTCCGTCGAGGACACCGCGACATGGATTTATCTAGAAATACCGAGGGAGACCTGCCACGCTACACATCTTTACAGCCACTAACGTGGTGGTACAATGAACGCTATGGAACAGCACAATCTTCGATCCACCGCAATTTTCCAAGGCAGCATCGGCCCGAACCAGCACAAACTCCACGAACTGTCCAGTCAGACAATCACTGACCACCTGCTGCGTGTTTACCAGCGCATGTTCGATCAAATTGGACCTCGCTACTGGTGGCCCGCTGACACTGGTGAGGAAGTTGTAATCGGAGCCATCTTGGTCCAAAACGTCTCTTGGGCCAATACAGAAAAAGCGCTGCATAACTTAGCTGAAGCAGAACTGTTATCGTTCTCCCAGTTGCGTCAAGCAGAACTCGAAGAGATTGAGGGATGTATTCGGTCGACGCGCTTTTACCGAACCAAGGCAAGGAAATTGAAAGCATTCGCCGATCATTTGGCGGAAACGCACCACAACAGCCTTAGCGTCATGCTCAGCCAGCCACTCGACAAATTGCGTAAAGAGTTGCTCAATATTTACGGGATCGGTCCTGAAACAGCTGACGACATTCTGCTGTACGCAGCCAAGTTGCCATCGTTTGTGATTGACACATACACAAAGCGCATCTTTCATCGCCTCGGTCTGGTACCAGAAGACATCTCGTACGACGAGCTGCGCGGCTGGTTTATGGAACACCTGCCGCAGGACGTTCAGCTTTACAATGAATACCACGCTTTGATCGACGCGGTTGGCCATCGGTTTTGCAATCCAACCCAACCGAAGTGCGGCGAGTGTCCACTCCGGGTTGAGTGTGTTCACCTGAAAAACATCAACCGCCATCATCACGACGAGGAGACATGAAGCTGGACAGCCTGGGATTGTCACTCTTATAGTGGCCGTGATTGAGCGCGGGAAAGTTAGATCACGGGTGAATCGTTTCCGAACCAGTCCCTTGACCTGGGCATAGAGATTCGGTTCAGTTACGACGCGCCACTGTGTTCGCCCGCAGCCGCAAAGGCCGAATGCTTGGGTCTGCTACCCACATGCTGACGACAACGAGCACTCCCCCGATAACGCTTCCTACTGACAGCGCTGCTCCAACGAACACCCACGCGATGGTTGCGGCAAAAACTGGCTCCATCGTGAAGATAATCGCGATTGCGCCCGCCGAAGTGAACCTTTGACAAACGTTTTGACCCCAATACGCGAGCGATGTCCCAAGCAAACCGTTGACCAGGACAGTCCAAATCACACCGGGACGCAACCAATGGTTAAGTGACCACGCATGCGGGCCTTGCGGCCAGAGGAGCGATACAGCCAGGGCACAGACTGCCACTGTAAACAGTTCGACGGTGGCGAGGGCGATTGGGTCGACTTGGTTCGTGTAACGGTCGACTCCGAGGATTTGCAGGGCAAGGCACACTGCACAACCGAGGATGTACAGATCCCCGGGTTGAAGATGCCATATACCGCTGCCACTCACTAATGCAAGTCCTGCAGCTGCAAATAGTGCACCAATCCAAGTGCGCAGCGATCCCCGCTGCCGGGTCAACAACGTTCCCAAAATGGGGACCAAAACGACGTTCAGACCCGTTAAAAATCCGGCTGTCGGAGCACTCACTGTCAACAAGCCCAGAGTTTGCAGCGCATACGCACCAAAGAGGAACACCCCTAGGACAGTGCCTATTCCCCACACTCTGCCGCGCCAAATTGTGCGACGGGCGGGGGCCAGCAGGGACACACCGGTCAGCGCTACCGCAGCCAGAAAAAAGCGCGTGAACAACAAAGGATAAACAGGGACACTCAACAGGGCCGTCTTCGTCAACGTGAAGGTGGCGCCCCAAATCAACGTGATAAACAGCAAAAACGAGTTTGCGAACAGTCTTCGATGTGGTATGAGAGTGGCCCTCCTTGCCGAAACGGGCAAGAATTCGACGCCCTACGACGAAATACCTCTTTTAGTCTGGCACACCGATATCAACCCGCAACTTTGCGATACAGACGTAGTCGCCAAGCACCGTAGGCGAGAACGGCTAAGGCACAACCGCTGCGTATGAGGAACTCCACATGCCCCGAAACCGCGCGTTTTAGCAGCCACCTATCATCCAAAACAGTGTCAGCAGCGAGCTCGGCGACGAACCCTGCAGCCAACACCTGCAACCATGCGATTTGGTCGATGATGCGCGATATCACCGGCAACAGCATGAGCAGTGGCAAGAGGCTCAGAAAGACGCCAACGGCGATGAGCCACACAGTCTTGGAAACGACAGCAAGGCTGAGAATGTTGTCTATACTGAGTGCGAGGTCTGTCACGACGATGACTGCGAGGAGATTCCAAAAGCGTGGCTCAGGTTTTCGGGCGTCTGTTTGAATATGCGCCATGCGCACAGATACGGCAAACACCACCAGTCCCAGACCAAGACTCCACCCCGGTTGGTTGACCACAGACACAACTCCGGTGATTAGGGCCGTGCGCAGCACCGTCAGAATGACGGCGCTGCTAGCCCCTAACGCCACCAAGTGCTTTGAACGCCGTGCGATGCTGCCAACCACGATTGCGTTATCGACACTCGTCAGCAAGTTCAGCATGAAAATCGTCACAAATTGTTGCATACCGCGCCCCCCACATGACTCGCGTTTCCACGCGACAACGTGCATACCCGCGAAGCATGTCCTTACCCATGATATGCGTAGGGGGGGCAATCATGAACGAAACGGCATCTCAACTCATAGGGTGGTCAATCCTCAAGGTGGTCAGCGATTATCAAGTGCGCCCCAAGGGGAACACAGTACTAGGCTCAGCTATCGCCGCGTCCGGTGACTTCCTTTATGCCGGGGCCACTTTGGTAGACATGCGCACTTTCGAGCTTCCCGATAGTTGTGAAACCGCATCTTTGATAGACTCGTTCAACAGTTTCACTCACAGGAAACACCCACAAAGAGGTATATCTCTTTGCCTTTGCTTCTTCTTGAATTCGTCGGAGCAACAGGTTCACGAGTCCATGTCCTCTGTGTGCCTTCAGTACCGCGACCGATTCCACTCTGGCATTCGCTCCGTGTTCGAAAATGCACGCAATGCCTGCTGGGGCACCGTTAAACTTGAGTAGAAAGTGTCGGTAGGATGAATTTCGAAATTCGAGTTCAAATGCAGTCTCCCGTACCTCACGGCCCCCGAATTCCGTGATGCCACACTCAACGTACATTGCATCTTGATAGTTGTTTGACGTTACCAGCTCAATTGCAACGTTGATGTCCTGAGCAACGTCGACCAAAGTACCGTTCCATACTTGAACAGGGTCGACGGCGGTTTCCGAATGATATCCCGCTTCCTCTAAGTAGGCGTTAAATCCCGCGGTGGACTTCGCATCGAACATGTAGAAACGAGGGATACCCCCTCTCTTCCCGAAAAACGTCTCGACAGTTTCTCGCACAGTTTGATAGTCATCCGGCTGGCGGAGGACCCATGCGTGGTTTGCATCCCAGTGGGCAGGATTCTGATCGTTCCAAAACAAATAACCCCAATCTTGAGGCTTCACATTCGCAAATGAGCGCTTGTATGAAAGCTCCATTTCGATTATCGTCGCAGTGTCCACTATTTCCACTCCCGCACCGTCTGTTTAATCCGTTCCGGAAGCTTGGCACCCAGGCTTTCAGGGTCTTCCCATGCAACTCCACCTACGCTTACCGCAGTACACCCATCCTAACGGGGGTGTTGTAGACATTCAGAACAGTCTTCGTCCGATCAAATTCGCCGACACAGGCTCCTTACCCACTTCTCGTGCCCACACCGACAACTGACCAATGTGGTGAATCTCGTGTGCGACAATGTGGCGAACAACTTCCCCGGCCGTAATCGATTCTCCTGGCCTCCACGCAGCTCGTACCAACTGTAACTCCCTTGACGGAGCCCACGCCTGAAGAAACGGCTCAATTTCCTCGCGGCAACGATCTGACCATGAACGGATGCTGTCAACAGTTGTATACTCGGAAGAACTCGAGCAACTCCATCCTGTCCTCTCCGACGCTCTGCGGTTCATGCACTTTCTGTGCATTGTAGCATCTGCCTGGTGTCCTTCTAACATCCCATTGTGTTAGGTATCTGTTGAGACACGCCTGAGTTTCAGACGTGTTCAGTTCGCTGCCCTTTGCAAAGCATGCGCGACATTCCACAGCTCTGATGATTGCACACTGCGTTAAGGCTTGCACCATTCCCATGAATTCTGGACTCTTTTGATAGGGCTGGTAGCCCAAATGTTCTAACAGCCAGCCCCAAAACCGTGCTGACCTCTCAAGATTGGATACGTTTAATCCAACATGGTGTCAGCTTCCTTTGCGGTCCGGTTGAGATAGGATGGCCTGATCGTCGACTGTTCCTACAGCGTTCATCTCTCGATACCCTTGGAGAAGACTTACAACATAGTCGTGAGCGTCGGTCGGATATTCGTACCGCAACTGACCGGCAAGTTTCTTCCCGAGACCTCCAAAGACATCAACGGTCGTCAGTAGGGCTGTCCATACAGAATCAACATCGTAAACACAAAAGGACTGTCTTACGTCATTAAGTACACTGGGATCGGCCCATGAGTCCAGAAAACGCCCTTCATGCCAGGTGTCAAGTAAACCTATACAAGCTTGATGATGCCATTCCATCATTTGCAGTAGTTGGCGCTTCATGAGTCCATCGCAACACATCCTTGCCGTCCACAATTCCCCTCGGCACAACTTCTTTGCTGACCACACTGCATGGTAGAGGAAGTCGTTTGCTAAATGCAGGAATGACGCGTCAGTCGGCATGATAGGCGCTGAAACCTCAAAATCTTTGGCTACGCCTGCTGCATCCTCAAGCTTCGATCTAAACCCATCCTTGTCGACGAGTACCCGATAGCCGCGTTGAAGAACTCCCGACATCTCAGGCACAACATCACCTTCAATTACGTTCATCGGCAATGGAATGAAGTCTACATCTAGCCCATCATCAAACAGGACACGTCTCTCCACGAAATCCCCAACGGCCGTGGACTCGAGAAACGTTAGATGGTGCTCTCCAAACTCAGAAAGCCACGTAGTGCTTGATAAATAAAGGTCTGGATTCGTTGTGAAAACCAACAGGTCCAAGTCTGACCACAAATCCGCCGGCCGATCAGTTCGAGCACGTGAACCAATTATCACTACTAAACGAATATCGTCTCCACGTACAGCCCATTGAACTATGCGTTCCACCAAAGCGTCGTAGCGAAGATTCACGCCAAGTCAAGCCCCCTTATCTTTTTTGGTAAGTTCTCATTGCCGTTCCTCCAAACTTACTCAAACCTACGCATAGGTAGCTTTGACGTTGGATTCCTGCTTCGTATTGACGCTTCCACTCCGTCAGTCCCCAGTTGTACGCAAATCGAGCCACACCACAGGATCCGGAAAAATAGGCGGCTTGTCTGTTGTTCGGATCGAGCGCGATTTTATGGCTTCTCAGCACCTTCGACGACCTTCTTCATGCCTTCAATCAATTTCTGCTTTTTGCCTGAGCAGGAACCGTAGCACCTCGTAAAAAATACCGTAATGATTTCTAGCACATCTTTGGCAAGGTCTTCTTCAAACGTGCTGTCTTCACCTTGGTTGAGAATGACGACTTCCACGTCTTTCGCCTCGCATATGGCAAAGCCTACTTCGTCCTGCAAAATGGCGTTCAACAGTTGTTTTAAACCTTTCTTGTGGTAGTTCATGCCTGACCCAAAATCAGCAACGACCTCGAACGTCCACCCTTGTGCAGCACAGTACTAGATTCAAACAAAACTGTTCAAACCCTGCCGTTAGACCCTTCAGCCAAATCGTGTTGGTACGGACTAGAGGAATCATGAGCCCTGAGGAGAAGTCAAAGTTTGAGGAGTGGTCACATGCTGGTGCGCCGAATGGAACCAAGAGATGTTGAGCACGTAACGGCCCTGTGCGAGCAATTTGGTTATCCTGCCAGTGATGAAGACGTGAGGCAACGTTTTGATTACTTGCAACAACTGATTGAGCATCAGATTTTCGTTGCCGAAGGTCATGACGCGGTCATCGGATGGTTGCACGTACACGGCATCCATACCCTCAGTTCGCCTCCGTACGTGGAGATCCGAGGCATTGTTGTAGCCCATCAATATCGAAGGCAAGGCGTGGGGCGATTGTTGATGACTGAGGCTGAGCTCTGGGCATTGGAGAACAGGTACGAAGTCGTTCGGCTCAGGTCCGGGACGCAGCGTCCCGAGTCGCATAACTTCTATCCGAAACTTGGGTATGTGCAAACGAAGACTCAGCTCCACTATCAGAAGGCGCTGCGTGAATCATAAAATCCAGATATAATAGTTTTTTAGTCGGAAAGTAAATTGGTTCTTTTTGCGCACTGCTTTGTCTGCCTCAAAGCGTCCAAAACTTGACGGTGTTAGATGACCAGGATTTGACGAGAGAGTATGACAAAAGCAATGCGTCCATATGGACAGGCGGTCCATCGGGCATGCCAAACAGGAACACTCGAAGAACAGGGGTGGAGCCCGTCAAGGTAGTCATTACAGCCTTGACAGACGGCGATGGGTTCCCACACTGGCAAGATTGGTGGAATCCACAGACTTGTGGTTCCACCCCTAGTTCCAAGAGGGCTTGATGTGGGTCTGGAAATCATGTCACTGAAGATAGGATCTCCCGTGAAATGTCGGGCGTCAATGTCCGCTTCGCACCTTGAAACGGACAGTATGTGTCGTCGACCACACTTTTAGGCTCAAACGGCATAGTATTGAACATTTTAGTTAGACATCACGCGTACCTCGAAAGGCGCTGTGGCGGGCTTTGGACACGGTCTCCGTCAAGCTGCGGACACCAGTCACCATCAATCTTTGGACAAAATGGCGTAGTACTAACACTATAGGCTTACGGTGTCTGATGTTCTAATCCCGACGAACACAATGTCCAAGTCAGGTGATTACACTAGTTTAGCTCATCATGGCGATGAGCTAAAATGTCCCTTCCCAGACACTTTGCTTGACACAAGCGTAGATGACGGCGCATGTTGTCCATATCAAGTCATTTTAGTTCAGTTGAACTATTTGATGTGCTCGATTCGCTTTCTTAATGCGGATTCCCGACCGCCTATACCAGACATAAAGACAAATTCGTCCTCATTTCTTGAGGACCATTATCAAGAAACCGCAAACATCGTGCCGAATTACACTTCACAGTGATGGTTCAAGCATAAGTGGTGTTCGTTATTCCAAAGGCAATTTCATGGCGAGAACAATGCCCCCAGCTACATAGCTGTCTTCAATGCTGTCTGAAACTCTGACGAATGGTCGACACTAATGAGTACTTTGGCTACGAACTGTTTCCTGCCCTAAAGGTTCAACACCGACGGTTCGTGTACTTCTATCTTGATTGTGGATCACCAACTGGTCTTCACATGCCCGTCAGAACCATAATGCACTAGTTTAGTGACATGCATATCCATGCACAGGTGACTTGTTGCATGTATGCCCCCGCTAATGCAAGCAGAACTGACCCAATTGGGCGTTCTACGCTCCTAAAATGCCATCAATAAAACTAATGCAACGTTCCGTGTACTCGGCAGAATGTTTCACAAATGCCTCTTCATGCTCCACACCATTGATTTCCCAATACTGAGTTGTAGGGATAGCCTTTAAGATTCTCCCATTCATCACGTGAATCGACGAATCGGCGTCACCATGTATCACGAACAAAGGTTTGTTGATGCGTGGTTGAAGTCTACCTGGAAAACAGCCCGTGTACAACTTGAAAAAGAGTGGCAACAACGCAAGCAAAGGTTGAGGTATGTGATACAGGTTGCGATACATGCTCTTAAATGACTCGCTCGCATTAACGAAGGCGCTATCCGTAATGGCACACCTGATGTTGGTGTCATCTTTTGATAGAGCCAACAGTGCGGCGTGGCCCCCTGCCGAAAAACCCCACACAATGACCGGAACGCCAGTACGTTTCGCAGACCAATCCGCAACGTTGATTAAATCCACCGATTCTCGTTGTCCACCGCTATACGTTTTATTCTCATTCACATAACGAGCATCGTACAGGAGCACGTTCATTTGATGTTCGTGAAGGTGACGGGCTAGTTCCAAAAATGGAACCCACTTTTCCTCCCGACACGACATCCACCCATGAACAAGAATGACGGTTGCACGGGCCGTGTGTGATGGAATAAACCATCCCGATAACCCATTCCCCACAAGAACATCCTCATAATGAAGACCATATTCTAAAGGAGTGGTCGTAAGCGTCATATTGGTAGGAGATATCTTTTTTGGATGAGCGGGATACCAAGCCAGTAGTGCATTTAGTCCAAGCCACATCATAAGAACTACTATCAAAACTATTGCGTAGAACAAAGGGAGTTCACCTCCTTGAGTTCACCAAAAATGTAGTCAAGAATATGTCGCCTGCCATCTTCCATGTTGCTGCAATAGCCCCGGATTACCAAATCACCTATTGTTGGATGATTACACACAATTGCATCAGGTTCAACGTATCGGAGGTTGACCCAACGACCGAACACAAAACTCGAATTGAACGTGTTTTAATTGTTGTAACGTGTGATACCAATGAGGTTACTTGTGTGCACCGAGAAATTGAGGATTTTGTCGCATCGCCGAGGAACATTTGTATTAGTAAATTATTTCCAATTGTGTTTTAAGTCAGACCAACGACAGGAACTTCAAGAGTTAGTTCTTTTAATAGTATAGTCGGCCTTTCGGACATTACGAAATCAGTGAAAGCTAAGCATCTTTTGTCACTGGACTAGGGTTATATAGATGGGTCACTTGAATAGCGGTCGAAACCAATTTCTGCGGAGACCCTTTGAATCTCTTCTACAGGGAATGGCGTAGTTTTGCTATCCATACGAAGACCCGTGTAAAAGTCATTTATGACCGTGGCTATGGGAGCGTATCTATTGATGATATCCGCCGCTACAGATCCCACTTCTTCTGCAGGGTCGTACCCACTGGCACACCGACGTATGAAGTCAATACGGTCATTTCGGTCCATTAAGCCGAGTAAGCCTGCTACAAGCCAGTTTACAAGGTGCGTCACTACGTAACACTCGTCGTGAGTCTTGTTCAATTCAACAAACGCCCGTTCGGAATCGGACAGTTCAAATCGAGAAGATGTGACGAGACCAAAGTCCGTAATGTAAATACGACTTCCGTCGGTTAGGATATTCTCGAAGTGAGCATCGAAATGGAGTAAGCCTTGCGAATTCATAAATGAAACAGTTGACCTCACCTGGGATTCCACCATGGTGATAGCTGAATTAGCTTCCTTCGCACCCATTGCGACCTGCTCATTCATCCAGTCATGTAGGTTGTGAGGAATGTACTCGCAGAACAGTACAACACTGTCGACTGATTGTTCACTTGCCTCAATACGATTACCCACCGCGTCGGAATCCCAAAACGCAACCATACGCGAAATATCGCTCAGTTCTTCAGACAGTGGCATACGTAGATTCGGCAACACGCGCCAGTGATACATCATGGGGAAACCTTCACACTGTCCTGCTAGCACCCAGTTAGTCGTCATGGTCTGCGCAACCACTTCACGCCAAACACCACCTGGGGGCGAGCCAATACCATAGTGACAATACGGTGGCAGGTCGAACACGTTTCTAGTGGACATGACATTCTCAGTGCGTTTTTCCAGCTCCGTCAGCGGTATTATCTTAGCGAAGATCGATGTGGCTTCAAGCTGCATTATCGCCGATGTACCGCCTATGCCTGTACCCAGAATTGAAGCACTTTCCACACTCTCTCGAAGCCGTTGGTTACTGAGCAACGCCAAGTTAGTAGACACGTTGGCGTAGCGATCAAGACGATTTGGATAAGACATTAGGAGCCCTGTTGGGGAAGACCTCATTGGGACAGTATCCTTTCACGTTAACTTGCACATAAACATTGGTTTAGCAGTTTCCCATTGCATCTATCTTATGTCGCGCTCCTGACGTTTTGTTCACCTAGCTCACGTGTTCCCTAAACGCCTGGAAATATGTGTATTCGTACTCGACTGGTGACAAATAAGCCGTCGATGCATGAATGCGCACTCGGTTGTACCACACTTCGATGTACTCGAAAATGCGCTTCATTGCCTGTTCTCTTGTCTCGAATTTTTTCAGATGGACAAGTTCCCGCTTTAGCATACTGTGAAAATTCACTGCAGGCCACTGTCAAACATTTCCCCTTGCGACGCATATTCCGGCTACTTGTCATTTTGGCTCAAGTGTGTCATGGTGTTTTGCTCGTTTGTGGTGACGCTGTTTATATGGTGTCCACTTGTTTACCCTGCACTTCTCCACCTAGTGCCGGCCAGAATTCACGCCATCTAGCGCGGCTACATTGTCCCGTGAGCTATCGCAAGACTGTGTTACCACTGTCCCACGTCACGGTAGGTTGCGTCCGAAGTCATGGACGGTTGGATTCGCATCACATGATTACCGACGACTTTCAAGTCGCAGCCCTGGAGCGAAACAAGAGCAGTGTCGTTTTCGGATATTTGGAATTTACGATGAAGCCGTCTTCTCCTCACCGAGACGGGGCTGGGCTTAGCAGTGACTGTATGATTTCTTTCACTTGAGGAATTGAAATATTATTGCTGGAAATGACATACCCTATGTTTTTGTTCGATGTAAACCAAGATGTCTGAGTCGGTGACGCCCACCCTACAGCCCCCATATCCACTTTATGTCCGTCGACCTGGATGACTTTTTGTATGTTTTCTTGATTCATTCCCTTCACCAAACCAGGAACTTCAAAAATTTCGTATTCAAAATTCCCACGGATATAGTCGAGAGCGAGGTTCTCCTTCACCCCCTTGTTCTTCTCAAATACAGAAAGGCTGTCATATTTCAGAGAGTAACCATTCAGTACTTTACTTGGGATTGTAATTGGAAACGATGCCTTGTCCAGTGCCTGTTTCCCGGAGAACTCCATGTTAATGTTTTGCGAAGCTACTTCGATTGCGTTCAGTGATTTGAGAATCTTGACCAGCTCGGTATCTGCTACTTTCTGACTGGCGATGAGCGAGTAATCAATTTGACCTTTCACAAATTCAATCTGTGTCTTGTTGTTGCTGACACTTACATACGCTGGGGTATCCCCGACGAGTATCTTGTTCCATCCGGCATGGGATTTAGCATACTTCGATTCTACTTCGTTTAATACCAGTTTGTTTCGCCCGCTATCGTAGACAGCTTGGAAAGTCGGATGTCCATTCCCTGCCTGATTGCTAAGTATCGTGTCTTTGAGCGTTCGTCCGGACGTATACGAAGGCAATAGCGGTAGGAATGACAGCAACTTTAGATCGACTTTAGATTCCAGTTGAAGTGCAGCTACTGTGGTTATGGTATTAGTGCCTATTGTCGACTTGCCTATTGGATTGGACGGAGGGGGCGCAGTAGAGTTTACGACTGTGCGTGTTACAGTGCTCGCCATCGCTTGATTGCTCGTGTTCGCAGGAGCAGAGGCAGCTCCGCGAGTCGTATTGTTGGCATTACCACACCCTACAAGAATTCCTACAATGCTTACTGCAACTCCGCCTGTTGCCCATTTCTTATACTTGTTCATTAAGTGAGTGCCTCCCCACGTTGATTACCTTGGTTAGACGGAGTCATCCCGCTATTTGGTTACAGTCCACTTTCCTGAATTTTTTCTATGCCTGTGAGGGGACTTGCAATTGAGCTAAGGTCTCTCTTTGTAATTAAGAAAACATCGTCCATGCTTCAGGACGGCAAAAAACGGACAACGGTTACAACTGAGGTTTGTTTCTACAGGTAAACGGGATCTCGATTACTGGTGTGCACCGAGAGATTGACGATTTTGTCGTTCCCGTCTCCAAGGAACATTTGTCAACGGGGGATATTATAACTTGTCTTTTGAGCAATCTCCCTAACTCGCAACTAGAGCCTCTATGTGGTTTTTTCTGCTCTTTAGCGACAGAAAGAAGGAAGGAAGGCACGTAGTTACTGTTCTTGTGGCCTTATTGCATCAACAATTAGTGAAACAAATCCGAGTTCTCCGTCTCGGTTTCTGTGGTCAAATCTCTTTGACCGATAAATGAACCCACCGCTTTCATCCCAATCATCATAATGAAAGTGACCATTTTCATCGCAATGTTCCAGTAGATGAACTTGGAACCCAGCCGCTTCAAACATGCTTGTCAACGTGTGATATGTGTGAACGATTTTATGACTAGCTGCTGGATGATCGGCTGGACCAGGACCGCCAGCCTTGACCATATTTTGATACCACTCATTTCTAAAAAATCCATCAGGAACTGCACACCGCACATAACCGCCTGGCTGCAAAAACTCATAGCATGTCTTGGCGGCATCAATACCTTCAGCGTGCGTTAGATGTTCCCAAACATGTTCAGCGAGAATGACGGCAATTGAATTTGGGGCGAACCTCTCGTCCCAATCGCTATGCTTCAGTAGGTTCAATTCGTTTTCCTCTGTATGAAGCCAACCGATGTTGTTTTTACTTCCGCCCGATCCGACAACAACTCTCAAATCAGTATTGGTCACCATCCTCTCACCGCCTTTTACCAGTCGTTGTGTCGCGTTAAGTTCCTTACGGACGGTTGCCTTCTATCGTATATCGGTTCCCATGCCATCTGACTGACTACGAACGCCTAGGACCCTTCAGTCACGGTACCCGCGACATGGTTAGCCGTTTCGGGGTGTGGTTCCCTGGTGACCCGCACGCCTTACGGATACAACTCCGACCATCAGTCCTGTCGGAGTCATCACCCCGCCCATCCGAATCTGAACTGCCCCCGAGTTGAAGAAACACCATGTGCTTCAGCGCAAGCATCTGATATTAAAGTCGTTATGCGAGGGACAGCAAATGTTGAATATTTTTTGAATAAATTTCGCTTGCAGACCAGCTCTTATATTTCTCTGGCACGTCCAACTCACCGACCTCACTGGCTACGTATCCCTTGTCACGCAGCTCAGTAGATGTCTTTAGTAAGTCGGACAAATAGTCCGCTGCTTTTTCAATCCATTCCTTCCCTCCCACATGTCCATGTCCAGGTACAACGTAATCGAACTCCCAGTTCCTTAACTTATCGAGTATAGATATCCAATTCTCGACGTGGTGTTAGGTTGTAGTAGTGGACACAGCGAATCGGGAATGTGAAAATTAGTAAATCGATTCGAGGTGTCTACAATGGCAAAGCAATACGACAACGATTTCAAGCTCAATACCGTCAAACTGGTTGTAGAGGATGGGAAGCCTGCCTCCCAGGTAGCACGTGACCTTGGCGTCACCCCAAAAACGCTGTACGGCTGGGTTGCTCAGTACAAGCAAGACCCCAAGCATCCGTTCGTCGGTAGTGGGCACCTAAAGCCAGAAGCTCAGGCAACACGAGATTTAGAACGTGAAAACCGTGAGCTGCGGGAGGAAGTAGAAATCTTAAAAAAAGCAGTGCGCATCTTCAGCAAAGACCGGAAGTAAGGTATCAGTTCATCTACGACCACCGCTTCGACTTTTCGGTTCAGAGGATGTGCAAAGTGCTACAGGTTTATCGAAGCGGTTACTATGCATGGTTGACTCGTCCTGAGAGTCAGCGTAAACAACGGCGACGCATGATTAGCCGACGAGTCCATGAGATCTTCGTGTCCTCTCGACGTTTGTACGGGAGTCCCAAGATTACCCGAGTCCTCCATGGTGAGGGGATACGGGTTGGTCAGAAGACAGTGGCTGGAATCATGCGAGAGAACAGGCTGAGGAGCCGTACGGTTCGCAAGTACAAGGCAACCACCAATTCAAAACATAACCACCCTGTGCATGACAATGTGCTCAATCAGACGTTCCATGCCGAGCGTCCCAACGAGGTCTGGATGGCTGATATCACCTACGGTACGCCCAGATAACCAAATCATCCATTTACGGATGCCATGCGGTTAATTGAGCACGTTTGGAATGCACGTCGACATGGTTCTTTTTTTTCCATGGACATGCCCTTCTTCTGCTGTGAGAGGAAGTGAGCCGAAGCAACGGTGACTTGCCGACACTGGCAAGGTGACGTAGTTTGCGGGAAACGGGGCTTGCGGCGAAGCGGTTACGCCAAGATGAGTCTCTAGGCTGAGCATGGGACGGTTGAGGAACACGAACCTATTAAACCGCATCTAGGGGTTGAAATGTCACCCCTGCCTACACCGCTTAATAGGCAGGTTGCGGACTGAGACACGCTAACCGAATTGGCGGGAATCACGAATGCTGGTTAGACACGTAGGCTGACCTGCAGGGAATTACGTTGAGTGCACAGCTAGAACGTAATGTCCGCTACGACTTGCAGAACGCAAGGTCAAAGACTGCGATAGGCAACCTCACCCATGTGTAGAGTCCAACGTGTGAACTGGGGAAGGCTGGCACAGATGCTAAGGGAGTGTATCCCCAATGCTGTGCAAGTTGACGGAGCCCTCGTAGTAGTCCGAGGTTGGGAAAGCCAACCACATGGCGAAGGGGGGCAGTTTAAACGGTTTGCTTGGCTCATTAACTGACCATAGTGAGGTGAAGACCTTTGATAATCAGTGAAATGCAAAGCAAACTGGCGACGTGGTCATCAGAAGACAAGGAACGTAAGTTTGATCGGCTTTTGAGACTCATAACTGACAGAACATGGATTAGTGAAGCGGCGAGAATCACATTGGCCTCTAAGGGCTCCCGAACACCCGGTGTAGATGGTGTTGATAAGCGCAAGATGGAGGCGCGATTAGTTCCCGAGTTGGAAGCCATACGGTATGAGCTCTTAACAGGCACATACTGCCCGCTCCCCGCCCGACGTGTCTATATTCCAAAAGCAAATGGAAAACTTAGACCACTTGGTATCCCGACGGTGAATTCATACTGCACGCCTCCCAATAAGGTTTTGGAATTGGAGAGCTAGCAACACTGTTGGTGCTAAACTAGCTAATTCAAATGGCCTGACTTCTGGATTCGTTCCCGCAGTTCAAGTTCTTTCTGCTCATTCAAGTGAATTTCCCAAGGATACCCGGGAGCAGCTTTTGTCGCACTAAGAATTCCACGATTGAGCCAGTAGTAGACGACCCCCGGAGCAATTCTAAGGCGCTCAGCAACTTCTTTGACGGATAGCCCATGACGCCGTGAAGTGTATCCAGGTATCTTGTGTATGTAGCGAATCCACTTGATCGAGTCAATCGTGAACATTCTGCCGTCTGGTGTGCGCATGCCTGATTCATTTAGCTGTTTTGCGATCTGCTGGTCGATCATCGTTTCGGAGAGCCTGCGGACGACCTCAACGGTTTCAGGTGAATGTTTGACCACCATATGTTGCGGTAACGGCTTACAAGCCCAGAGCTCTTCGCAATGTTGATTGCGCCATCGCAAGCCAAGCCGAACAGCTGGGTTCCTCGGTTCAGCGAATATGGTGACGTCTTCAATCATTAAACGAAGGATTCGTTTTCGGTCCTTGAATGTAGTGGATGGCTTGGACCAGATTCGAGGTAGCTCCTTCGCAAGGCTCAGAATTGCCACCTTATCGTGTTCGGTAGGCCGCCAACTGCGGCGCTCCACATACTGGGTGTACTGCTCTTGAAGCTGCGCCAATTCGGTAAGCTTTTCATTCCATCGTGCCTCAAGGCTGCGCACTACCAGACGGTTTTCTGGCTCGACCTGCTGGTATTGTCTCTCGGCTCGATCTGCCTCGTACCGCGCCCGCTCTAGTGATAATTTCCAGCCCTTATCTGCATCATCTTCTTCGTGAAGCAGTTTGTCCATTACCTGTAGGGCAAGCTCTAATTCGGCTGGTTGTATTACCTGCAGCAGGCGCTCTGAGATGGCCTGGTCGATGCTCGGAGCCGGCACTGTCGTGCATGTGGCTCGGTGCCCATGTTCCCACCGTCCTTTGCATTCGTAGTGCGGAGAAATCCCACCGTTACCAGTGTAGCGTACACTCATGCGCCGACCACACTTCCCGCATATTACGAGCCCTTGAAGCAAGGCTGTACCTTCTCGTGCGGGGCCACTTTTCTCGAGGTTGGTACGATTCGAGTGTAGTTGCTTGAGATTCCTTTCGTATTCCTCCCATGTGACGTATCCCGGGTGATGGTCCGGAATGAACACCTCCCACTGCTCGCGAGGGAGCCGCACCGTATGATGAATAAACAGCCCTTGAGGATTCACACGTTTTTGGTCGCGATATCGACCAAAAACGTATGCGCCAGTGTACGCGGGATTGTACAGTACCCCTAGAACTCGGCTGTGGTTGAGTGTTCCCCAAACGAGTTGTCCGGCCCACGCACCACCGTAGGCCCGTTTTGGAAACCGAAGGCCGTTTTGGGCAAAGAACTGAACCACACCGTAGGCGCTACCTGTCGTACGAAATGCACGAAAAACATTGTGAATGGCTGTTTGAACCTCTTCGTCAGGGTCCAACACTGTCTGTCCGTTGGCGTCATACACATAGCCAACGGGTAGTGGAAAACGGAGTTCGCCCTTTTTTGCTTTGTTCTTTTTGCCGCCAATTAACCGAGCGCGTAAGAAATGCAATTCTGCCTCGCTCATGGTTCCTTTGAAACCAAGAATTAATCGGTCATTGAAATCTCGCAAATCGTAGATGCCGTCTTCATCCACTACGATGGTGTTGAACAGGCCACATAGCTCGAGAAGGCGCAGCAGATCCGCTGAAGAACGCGCCAAGCGCGAAATCTCCAGACCCAAGATTGCACCAACTTCGCCAAGTGATACTTGAGCCACGAGGTTCTGGAAGCCCAAACGCTGCGAACGGCCAGACCCTGAAATCCCGAGGTCCTCGTCGATGACCTGAATCTGTTCCGGAGCCCATCCCAGATCGATGGCCTTCTCCCGCAGAGCGTATTGGCGTTCCGTGCTCTCCCGGTGAAACCGGACCTGGGCTAGGCTCGATTGACGGATGTACACAATTGCTGGTCTGTTCAGGTGCTCTGGGTGAACCTTCGACGGTGCTGTCGTCATGAATTTGTTCCTCCCCATGCATTGCCGCAAGGCACGAACGCACCATCCCAGCTACGACCGTGATGAGCTCGTCCAAGCTTTGCGCGTCATCTCCGACCAATGCGGCTAATGCCGAACTAGACACGAACATCCCCTCCGACGAGGCCGACGAACTATTCGTTATCTCGGCGTCGAAGCAGTTCTAGATTGAGCTCAGTCAGTTCCGAGAGAATGTCCTGTGCGACCTCATAATTTTCGAGCCCAGCTCGGACCCGTTGCTCCCAGGCTGCAGGAACGTAATCCATTTGCGTTTTACCATGATAAAAAGACGACAGGTATAAGCTTGTATGACCAACGCCAGTCGCGCAGTGACAGGTTGGCTTGCCACACTTTACGTGTCGAGTGATAAGGGATCCGCGCAGAATCTGGTCCATTGGCGGCAGCGCCTTTAACAGCTGCCCTTTCCGCTGTTTGATGTCTTGCAAAGGAACAGATTTGAATCTTCTAGGTGCCTCGTTCTTATCAGTAGTATTCATAATAAGAAATTACCTCCTTGATTTTCAATTGTCAATTAAATTCGTTGCTGAGATCGAGGAATCATCTAGGCTTTGAAGGAGTTCGGCTAATTCCTTCAAGTCCAGTGCGTTAAATGGGGTGACCGGTTGGGAGTCGACGCGACACCAATCCGTCCAGGACTCTGGAACGCAGAGGACAGTGGAATCCGTTTGAAGAGAGCACAGAGCAGTCCCATTTACGTGCTTCACTTTAAGCAGGGCAAAGGTCTGCCCGTGGAGAGGATGAAATGGATGGGTAATAGTTACAGATGCCGAAAGGGGATTGAGCTGAAGTGCATTTTGCGCTGACCGTCCCATGCCTACGAGACCGTATCGTACAGCGAGCGATGCTGATGGCAATGGAACCTATATGGGAAAGTGACTTTCATACGCTATCCTACGGATTTAGACCGGCCCGTAGTGTCCATCATGCGATTCGAACCATCAGAATGCAACTGCAGGACGGGAATGCACAAAGCAACGCCACTGCAGGGCGCTGGGTCATCGAAGGTGACCTCTCAAGCTACTTTGACACGGTACATCATCGCCTGCTAATGAAGGCCGTCCGCAAACGCATTTCCGACCAGAGATTTCTCAGGCTCCTCTGGAGAATAATCAAGGCTGGTTGTATAGACCGCGGCCTATTTTGTTCTGCAAGTGAGGGCGTTCCACAAGGTGGTGTTATCTCACCACTACTGTCAAATATCATGTTACACGAATTTGACCAATGGATGGACGCGAATTACCTGAACAAAAAGGTGAGAAAGGACCGCTGGGCATGGAACTTCGGAATACAAAACGAACGCCCTATCGCGATACGCGAAGGTCGGCAGTGGAAGCCGGCGATTTCGTATTGCCGATACGCAGATGATTTCGTAGTTGTTGTCAAAGGAACCAGGGCTCATGCAGAAGAAGTGCGCGAGGCATGTCGTGCTTACCTAGAGGACCATCTTAAACTCACACTGAATATGGAGAAGACGCATATCACCCATGTAAATGACGGCTTTGTGTTTCTGGGCCATCGTATTATCCGTAAAAAAGGCCCACGTGGGCAAATGCGGGTTGTAACGACAATTCCGTGGGAGAAGTACCGCCGCTTTACGGAAAGAATAGTCAAGCAGCTGTCAGGAAATTACGGTGCGAACACAATAGACGTCATCGAAAGTCTCAACCGGCAAATCACAGGATGGGCCAACTTTTATCAGTACACCGACCATACAGCGACTATTTTTAGCAAGGTTGACCGAGTGATATTTTGGAAACTTGGATACTGGCTGGCCCGAAAGTACAAACGAGGCTTCAGGACACTAATGCGAGACCATGTTCGTTCCCCCGAAGTGGGCAAAGCCAAGGTCTGGGTGCTACAAGGTCAAAACAGTCGCGGGTTCTATGGTCAAGTGGCACTTCGGAGGCTCATAACCAGCCGAAAAGGGTGGTTTATGTGGCGGAATCCCGACGGGAACCCCTACATCCTACGTTCCACAAATCAGCGGACTATTGAGTCCTATTATGATGAAGTCGCCTTTGCTCTGAGCAACGTTTAAATGGAGAGCCGGATGCGTTGAGAGGCGCAAGTCCGGTTCGGGAAGGAGAGGCAAGGAAATAGTTCGACTACGCCTTGTCTCTTACTTCACTGTGGACAACCGAAGGCTGGCTCTACGTTGCGAGCATCATGGACTTATTCACACGTAAGATTGTTGGCTGGAGAGCGGGTTCACGGATGACGAAAGAGCTTGTCATCGAAGCTCTGGAACAAGCCTATGAACGTGAGAAGCCTGAAGCCGGTGTCTTGCACCACTCGGACAGAGGTAGCCAATATGCATCCAAGGAATACCAGGACAAGCTCAAGGAGTACAGCATGGTCGGTAGCATGAGTCGAAAGGGCAATTGCTGGGACAACGCGTGCATCGAGTCTTTCCACAGTGTGATCAAGCGAGAGCTGATACACCTGGAGAAATACTCAACACGAGTTCATGCGCAAAGGGACATCTGGGAATACATTGAACTCTGGTACAACCGCAGGCGGATTCACTCCTCCATCGGCTACCATACACCAGCTCGATTCCAGACCATGTATTACCATTACAAGGGAATCCGATCGTCAAGTCAATGATCTCTACTGAAATTTAGACTGAATTTTCATATATTCTCTGTTTGGTGTGTCCACCCTATTGACTTAATACCAACGTTCCCGTCGATAATCAGCATGTGATTATTTACGGCAACTAGGTCTCCGATGTAACAGACTCGTGCGTCTGGGATATACAGAAATGAATCTGAAACCGTGTGACCTCCGCCAAGAGTGTGGCACTCTACCCTACGATTTGTTCCTTCCGTGTGCCAAGTTGCTTCAAATGTCTCATTGGGTAAAACCAATTCTAAAGTCGGTAGGGAACATTTGATTTCTTTCAGGAGAGAAATCTCTAAAAGACGTGCCCTCTGGTCCCTATCTCCAGCTGAATTTTGTTGACTTTCGAGGGTCTCAATGTAGTCGCACAATTCATTTTGACTGGCTCGCTGCCTTGCGATTCTTGCGGGGTGGTTCTCCTGCATGATCCTTTTTGTCCGCTCCGTAGCCACAATGGACACGTCTCGGAAGACTTGATTTCCACGAATGTGATCGCCGTGCCAGTGACTGTTGATTAAGTGTGAAACTGGCTTGTCTGTGACAGACGCTATTACCTCACGAAGCTCTGCCGCTGCCTGTTGGGTGTTAAAAGAATCAAAGACTAAGACCGTTTCACCCAAATCAACAAATCCTGTGTTTGCCATCGCGCCGGTGCCTTCATTTGCTATAGCAGCATAAATTCCTTGTTGAATCTGGAAGACGTCAAAGTGTTTTGCCCTCAGAGTCGACATATTGGTCACTCCCCTTATTTAGCTGCGAGGTGACGCAGTCCCTACCTAGGTGGATTTGCATTCGAGGCTCGACTCCCTCACACCGCATCAAATCAACTTGTTAGCACAGCGTGGAGTCCTTATTCGCAGCACCGTCCGCGAGCATTCAACAGGACGTAATCCAGAAGTATATCGAAGCGCGAAATCGAGATGACCTCATGCGAAAGGCGTACAAGTACAGACTTACCCCACGAAAGAGCAAGAAGAGAAAATACAGTTCACTTTAGAGCGCTGTCGCCTGCTCTACAATCGCCTGCTGGACGAACGGCGGTTTTAAAATGGAAAAGACCACATTGAATTACTACGATCAGGTAAACACACTGAACAGATTTCTCAGCAGACCATCTAACCTACAGCATTGATCTTCTTTGTCCACCAAAAACGATTCTCATGAGCAGAGCGGAGCGGCATAATTACATATTCGTCACTGACTTCAATCAAGTCATCTAACCCCGTGTAAACTAAATCGACTTTCAAACGAAACGCTTTAGCCTTTCTGTTCACCTGCTGTTCGAACTGCCTGACGTACTCCCCTACCTTGTCAGCAGACTCCCAGAAAATCATTGCAGTGCCTCCACCAGCGGGCATATGCCACCAATTACGAAATGCGTGCCATGTGTCCGAACAGACACCCGCCAGTTCATTGTCCAGGGATTCGAAATAGGACGGTGCAAGATTGTGTTGATGAATAGACCTCACTTCCACTAACCTAGTCCACCATTCCAACCACTGAACTGCAAGTACAGTTTTCTCCGCGGGTGTCAGTTCAACTGATGGGTTAGTCGAAGTCCATCGTCTCGACTCGCTGAACGGCTTCGATTTCGGAAGCAAATCGTATGTACTTGCAACATAAATTGCAAAGTTGAGGTCTTCAGTCCCCTCAATTACCGCACTCCATGAAGGTTCCTTGCTACGTTGCATATAGTGAGCCTCCTTCAACAGTACCGACCGTTGGCTTATGGGGTACCTCTTCCGTGTAGTACAGGTGGCTGCGATTAACTGCAATGGGCGGCCGCCAAATTTCCAGAGCGACCGGCTACTAACGGGTGCACCGTTTGCGGCGGCTGAAGAAATGCCGTGTGGCAAACCACACTACAAGCCCCCCGGCATCAGCTGTCAAAGTTGCAAAGAGCCAAGGGACGTTTAATAAACGACTAGTGAGTACAGACAAACCTGCCCCGAGTATCATCAAGACCCACAGACTGTTGCTGTTTCGTTTTTTCATCCAACTCCCTCCTTTTACAGCACTCTTGCCCATACGATAGCACCGCCCTTGTTTGGTGAGAATATTCACACAGTAATGGCTGGACACATTTACTTCAAGCGGTCCCGTATTAAGCAGAAAAAAACTTATAGCCCAGAGCATTCGCCTACAAAAGCTTACAGACAAGGCTTAGACAAGAAAACCACTCTGTACCTTCCTCCCCCAAAAGCTACTCATTGCCCTTATATTACACTTTCTCACCTGTAGACCAAACACCGGGAGGCTAATACCATCGAGTAGGAGGGGGCGCCTAGCCCCCGACCTCTCACACCACCGTACATGCGGGTCCGCATACGGCGGTTCATGAAACACCACGAAGTTGTAAATACCTCTCCTGAAGACTCCTCAGACCTAGCGCTTCAAAGTACGCCTTGTTCATGGCCTGGTTCAGGTTCTTCGCCATCAGCCATGGTCCGCGGCGCGAGTTCGCCATCATGTGGACTACCCATTCCGGCTGTCCGAGTGCGCGGAGTTTCGTATAGCGGGTCTTTATCCGCTTCCACTGCTTCCAAATGCACATCCTCAGCCTTCTGCGTATCCACTCGTCAAATCGGTCGCAATGTTGCTTCATCTGTGCAAGTCGAAAGTACGCAACCCAGCCCATCATGTAGGTGTTGAGTCGTCGGATTCGCTCGGACAGCGACATGCTCCGTGTTCGACTTGTTATCTGGCGCACCCTGTCCTTGAATCGCTCGATGGTCTTCTCGGCCAGTCGAATCGGAGCCTGCTCCCCATAGAGAAAGCTGAACCCAAGAAACTTTCGTTTCTGTGGTCGGTCTACGGCACTCTTCTCTCGATTCACCTTGAGTTTCAGTCCTTCTTCCAGGTACTTCGTCAGTGAGGCCATTACTCGCTCCCCGGCTCTGCGCGACTTCACGTAAACATTGCAGTCGTCCGCGTAGCGGACGAACTTATGTCCGCGTTTCGTGAGTTCTCGGTCGAAGTCGTCCAGCAGGATGTTCGCCAAAAGCGGGCTGAGTGGCCCACCTTGCGGTGTGCCTTCCTCGTTCCTTACCACGACTCCGTTCTCCAGTACACCTGCGTTCAGGTACGCGCGAATCAGCCTGAGAACTCGCTTGTCCTTCACCTTTCGTGCCACACGTGCCATAAGCATGTCGTGGTTGACGCGGTCAAAGAACGCGGCCAAGTCCATATCGACCGTCCATGCGTACCCTTCTCGGATGTACTCCTGTGCTTTGAGCACCGCGTCCTGGGCTCTGTGGCCCGGACGAAATCCAAAGCTACTCGGTGAGAACGTTGGGTCGAAGATTGGGTTAAGCACCTGGAGAAGTGCTTGCTGGATGAGTCGATCGACCACGGCGGGAATCCCCAACTTCCTCTGTCCGCCTCCGGGTTTCGGAATCTCGACCCGCCTGACAGGTTGAGGCTTGTAGGTTCCCATGAACAGCTGCTGACGAATGTCAGCCCAGTGCGTCTGGACGTACGACCGTAGTTGTTCTACCGTTACTCCGTCCACGCCCGGCGCTCCCTTGTTCGACTCGACTCGGTACAAGGCCCGCAGCATGTTCTCTCGCTGCAACGCCTCTTCCAGCAAGGTGGTACCGTCTTCGCAGGATGGGGTCTGTCCTTGTGCCGACGACGAACTCGGCCCTCGCTCTCCAGCCTCTCGCGGCTTCACCGCTACCTTCTGGACGGAGGCCCCTTGCGGGGTATTCTGCTGTCTTTGCTCGTCGTACGAACGCATCCAGTCCATCCTCGTTTCATGTTCGGCCCTTCCACCGTCAAGCGCTTGTCGGTGTACTATGGCCTCTGCTGACTCCTGCCCGTTCAGCGCCACCTCCCGGTAGCGGTTACCAGATTTACTGGCGTATCGGACAAGCCTCCCCGGATAAGAACGGTTCCTTTCCTCTCATGCACCCGCCGCAGTGTACTGCAACAGCCCTTGGTGACTTCGGACTTCGTTGTGTAATGGCAACTCATCCGACTGTCACAGCCTCAAATGCGATTCGTGTACCTCGGGTCGAGAGTTTGCCTCCAGCTTCCTTCAGATTCCGCCTCGCGACGGACACCCTTGCTCTTGGCTAACGGTAGGTATGTCACCAACCCCCGCTCGGGACTTTCACCCTATAGAAACCGCCCGTGCCGGGCGTACATCGAGTAGGAGGGGGCGCCTAGCCCCCGACCTCTCACACCACCGTACATGCGGGTCCGCATACGGCGGTTCATGAAACACCACGAAGTTGTAAATACCTCTCCTGAAGACTCCTCAGACCTAGCGCTTCAAAGTACGCCTTGTTCATGGCCTGGTTCAGGTTCTTCGCCATCAGCCATGGTCCGCGGCGCGAGTTCGCCATCATGTGGACTACCCATTCTGGCTGTCCGAGTGCGCGGAGCTTCGTATAGCGGGTCTTTATCCGCTTCCACTGCTTCCAAATGCACATCCTCAGCCTTCTGCGTATCCACTCGTCAAATCGGTCGCAATGTTGCTTCATCTGTGCAAGTCGAAAGTACGCAACCCAGCCCATCATGTAGGTGTTGAGTCGTCGGATTCGCTCGGACAGCGACATGCTCCGTGTTCGACTTGTTATCTGGCGCACCCTGTCCTTGAATCGCTCGATGGACTTCTCGGCCAGTCGAATCGGAGCCTGCTCCCCATAGAGAAAGCTGAACCCAAGAAACTTTCGTTTCTGTGGTCGGTCTACGGCACTCTTCTCTCGATTCACCTTGAGTTTCAGTCCTTCTTCCAGGTACTTCGTCAGTGAGGCCATTACTCGCTCCCCGGCTCTGCGCGACTTCACGTAAACATTGCAGTCGTCCGCGTAGCGGACGAACTTATGTCCGCGTTTCGTGAGTTCTCGGTCGAAGTCGTCCAGCAGGATGTTCGCCAAAAGCGGGCTGAGTGGCCCACCTTGCGGTGTGCCTTCCTCGTTCCTTACCACGACTCCGTTCTCCAGTACACCTGCGTTCAGGTACGCGCGAATCAGCCTGAGAACTCGCTTGTCCTTCACCTTTCGTGCCACACGTGCCATAAGCATGTCGTGGTTGACGCGGTCAAAGAACGCGGCCAAGTCCATATCGACCGTCCATGCGTACCCTTCTCGGATGTACTCCTGTGCTTTGAGCACCGCGTCCTGGGCTCTGTGGCCCGGACGAAATCCAAAGCTACTCGGTGAGAACGTTGGGTCGAAGATTGGGTTAAGCACCTGGAGAAGTGCTTGCTGGATGAGTCGATCGACCACGGCGGGAATCCCCAACTTCCTCTGTCCGCCTCCGGGTTTCGGAATCTCGACCCGCCTGACAGGTTGAGGCTTGTAGGTTCCCATGAACAGCTGCTGACGAATGTCAGCCCAGTGCGTCTGGACGTACGACCGTAGTTGTTCTACCGTTACTCCGTCCACGCCCGGCGCTCCCTTGTTCGACTCGACTCGGTACAAGGCCCGCAGCATGTTCTCTCGCTGCAACGCCTCTTCCAGCAAGGTGGTACCGTCTTCGCAGGATGGGGTCTGTCCTTGTGCCGACGACGAACTCGGCCCTCGCTCTCCAGCCTCTCGCGGCTTCACCGCTACCTTCTGGACGGAGGCCCCTTGCGGGGTATTCTGCTGTCTTTGCTCGTCGTACGAACGCATCCAGTCCATCCTCGTTTCATGTTCGGCCCTTCCACCGTCAAGCGCTTGTCGGTGTACTATGGCCTCTGCTGACTCCTGCCCGTTCAGCGCCACCTCCCGGTAGCGGTTACCAGATTTACTGGCGTATCGGACAAGCCTCCCCGGATAAGAACGGTTCCTTTCCTCTCATGCACCCGCCGCAGTGTACTGCAACAGCCCTTGGTGACTTCGGACTTCGTTGTGTAATGGCAACTCATCCGACTGTCACAGCCTCAAATGCGATTCGTGTACCTCGGGTCGAGAGTTTGCCTCCAGCTTCCTTCAGATTCCGCCTCGCGACGGACACCCTTGCTCTTGGCTAACGGTAGGTATGTCACCAACCCCCGCTCGGGACTTTCACCCTATAGAAACCGCCCGTGCCGGGCGTACATCGAGTAGGAGGGGGCGCCTAGCCCCCGACCTCTCACACCACCGTACATGCGGGTCCGCATACGGCGGTTCATGAAACACCACGAAGTTGTAAATACCTCTCCTGAAGACTCCTCAGACCTAGCGCTTCAAAGTACGCCTTGTTCATGGCCTGGTTCAGGTTCTTCGCCATCAGCCATGGTCCGCGGCGCGAGTTCGCCATCATGTGGACTACCCATTCTGGCTGTCCGAGTGCGCGGAGCTTCGTATAGCGGGTCTTTATCCGCTTCCACTGCTTCCAAATGCACATCCTCAGCCTTCTGCGTATCCACTCGTCAAATCGGTCGCAATGTTGCTTCATCTGTGCAAGTCGAAAGTACGCAACCCAGCCCATCATGTAGGTGTTGAGTCGTCGGATTCGCTCGGACAGCGACATGCTCCGTGTTCGACTTGTTATCTGGCGCACCCTGTCCTTGAATCGCTCGATGGACTTCTCGGCCAGTCGAATCGGAGCCTGCTCCCCATAGAGAAAGCTGAACCCAAGAAACTTTCGTTTCTGTGGTCGGTCTACGGCACTCTTCTCTCGATTCACCTTGAGTTTCAGTCCTTCTTCCAGGTACTTCGTCAGTGAGGCCATTACTCGCTCCCCGGCTCTGCGCGACTTCACGTAAACATTGCAGTCGTCCGCGTAGCGGACGAACTTATGTCCGCGTTTCGTGAGTTCTCGGTCGAAGTCGTCCAGCAGGATGTTCGCCAAAAGCGGGCTGAGTGGCCCACCTTGCGGTGTGCCTTCCTCGTTCCTTACCACGACTCCGTTCTCCAGTACACCTGCGTTCAGGTACGCGCGAATCAGCCTGAGAACTCGCTTGTCCTTCACCTTTCGTGCCACACGTGCCATAAGCATGTCGTGGTTGACGCGGTCAAAGAACGCGGCCAAGTCCATATCGACCGTCCATGCGTACCCTTCTCGGATGTACTCCTGTGCTTTGAGCACCGCGTCCTGGGCTCTGTGGCCCGGACGAAATCCAAAGCTACTCGGTGAGAACGTTGGGTCGAAGATTGGGTTAAGCACCTGGAGAAGTGCTTGCTGGATGAGTCGATCGACCACGGCCGGAATCCCCAACTTCCTCTGCCCGCCTCCGGGTTTCGGAATCTCGACCCGCCTGACAGGTTGAGGCTTGTAGGTTCCCATGAACAGCTGCTGACGAATGTCAGCCCAGTGCGTCTGGACGTACGACCGTAGTTGTTCTACCGTTACTCCGTCCACGCCCGGCGCTCCCTTGTTCGACTCGACTCGGTACAAGGCCCGCAGCATGTTCTCTCGCTGCAACGCCTCTTCCAGCAAGGTGGTACCGTCTTCGCAGGATGGGGTCTGTCCTTGTGCCGACGACGAACTCGGCCCTCGCTCTCCAGCCTCTCGCGGCTTCACCGCTACCTTCTGGACGGAGGCCCCTTGCGGGGTATTCTGCTGTCTTTGCTCGTCGTACGAACGCATCCAGTCCATCCTCGTTTCATGTTCGGCCCTTCCACCGTCAAGCGCTTGTCGGTGTACTATGGCCTCTGCTGACTCCTGCCCGTTCAGCGCCACCTCCCGGTAGCGGTTACCAGATTTACTGGCGTATCGGACAAGCCTCCCCGGATAAGAACGGTTCCTTTCCTCTCATGCACCCGCCGCAGTGTACTGCAACAGCCCTTGGTGACTTCGGACTTCGTTGTGTAATGGCAACTCATCCGACTGTCACAGCCTCAAATGCGATTCGTGTACCTCGGGTCGAGAGTTTGCCTCCAGCTTCCTTCAGATTCCGCCTCGCGACAGACACCCTTGCTCTTGGCTAACGGTAGGTATGTCACCAACCCCCGCTCGGGACTTTCACCCTATAGAAACCGCCCGTGCCGGGCGTACATCGAAAAACCACGACCATGCGGTCGTGGTTTTGCTGGTAAAGACACTGACACCCCCTGAGAAGAAACCAGCTGTGGCCAATCTAAACCCTCAAATATCCCCTAGACCTGGACCTGTCAGGCTCAGCTCACACGATGTTCAATCCGCAAGCGGTCTGCAATCATGGCAATAAACTCTGAGTTTGTCGGTTTTGTCTTCGATACGCTGACAGTGTACCCGAACACATTTCGAATTGCGTCCATGTTACCTCGTCCCCAAGCCACTTCGATGGAGTGACGAATTGCACGCTCCACACGGGACGGGGTCGTTTTAAAGCGTTCAGCAATTCGAGGGTACAGGACTTTCGTGATAGAGCCGAGGATTTCGACATCTTCAAAAACGATGCCAATGGCTTCGCGGAGATAGTGATAACCCTTGATGTGTGCCGGCACACCAATTTCGTGAATAATCTGCGTGATCGCGGCATCAATGGTGCGTTTGCTCGGGTATGAAACGACATTTGCTGGCATGGACCCTGAGACGGACGTGGTTGCAGCTTGCTGTTCACCAGTCACTTGGCGAATTCGCTCTGCAAGTACTGGCATGTCAAACGGCTTGAGAATGAAGTAGGAGACGCCGAGTTCGACTGCTCGGCGCGTAACATGGTCTTGACCAAACGCTGTAAGCATGATCACTTTTGGCATTGGGATGTCCAGTTCGGCCAAGCGCTCCAGTGTCGTCAGCCCGTCAAGTACAGGCATAATAATGTCGAGAATCAGTACATCTGGGCGTTGTTCTTTGACGAGCGCTAGAACATCAGTACCGTTATAAGCTACACCAGCAAGCACCATATCAGTTTGGGAGCTAATAAATTCGGCAAGCACTTCTGCAAACTCCCTGTTATCGTCCGCTATGAGGACACGCAAAGCTGACACTGGACAATCCCCCCACGTTCAAATCGATTCGACGCTTGTTATCAATTCGACGATCCGTGGGTATGTCCTGCCAAAAATGACTGAATAGTTTTCGCGTTTAGTTCGTGCAATCCGACAGTTTTCGACAAATGGCCGCGACTCTCGCCTGCCTGCTCCTCCGGAGATTCAGCCTCCCGCAACATCCACTCTGCGTACACTCCGTACCCCCGGGTGGGATCCGACACAAAGACATGAGTCACAGCGCCGATTAATCGGCCGTTTTGTACCAATGGGCTTCCACTCATGCCTTGTACGATTCCTCCCGACTCCTTCAGCAATCGCGGATCCGTAACATGGACCACCATACTTTTGGTTGTCGGTTTGTCTTGCTGCTGGCGGGTTTCAATTTCAACAGAGAACGCCTGGACGCGCCGTCCGTGGAGGACAGTCCAAAGCTCTGCAGGCCCGTCCTGAACTTGGCTTGGCAAGGCAACCGGCAATTCTCGGCTCAGTAGGCTGTCCGGTGGCATGTTGTCCATCGATCCGAATACACCAAAGTCTGTATTTTCTTCAATTCGCCCAAGTGACGTGTCGCTGGGTCGAAAACGGCCACGTTTCTCACCTGGTTGACCTGCGCGACCTTTCACCATTCCCGTTACGTCTGCTTCGTAAATATTTCCCGTTCCAACAATGGGTTGGCCGGTATCTGCATCAGCGATAACGTGCCCAAGTGCGCCAAAACGATGATGCTGTGGTTCATAGAACGTCAAGGTACCGACACCTGCAGCCTTGTCTCGAACATACAGCCCTAGATGAAGAGACCCAAGTTCATCTCGCTCGGGAAGTACACTGAGTTTGAGCGAAGCACTGTGACGAAGCACTTCCATGTGTAGCACCCCTGTACTTGCCTGGACAAGCCGAACGAGGTCCTCGCTGCTGTGAACGGCGTGTCCACTGACACGGACAATCACATCGCCCAGTTGCAGGTGAGCGGCAGCGCTAGGAGAGCGTTTACCGGCAATGGGTTGGAAGCCAACCACCATGACGCCATTGGAGTGTAGGTTAACTCCAATTGACTGACCACCGACAAAAACATGGTCTTCAGGAACGACATGAACGCGAACCGTTTTCCAGGGAATCACACCAAACAGACGCGTCTTGACGTCGGCATCGCCCAAGTCTGTCGACAGTACCGTGATCGCGGTCCCGTCGTGTTCTGTGTCGTTCATTGGTTTCACTCGAATGACATGGTGCAGAGAGGAATCCGTTCGAACCTGCAACGGAACGCCGACCGGAATCTGCGTCGACTGCCCTAATGGCAAATCGACGTCTGCCGGCATTTCAGCCAAGTGTCGCACTGGCGGACACAACACCAAACAGCTGCACAGTACCGCAAAGGCAACTCGCAGATGTTTACTAAACCCGTGTTTCTGCATGATCGGCCCCCCTTTGCGTGCACCTCCCAGAAACGTGTGCTAGTAAGGTACCCCGCAGGGCCGTCATTATGTTGCGCAAAACATGCCACAGCAGCCTGCCGACCGCTGTCCGAGTCGGCTACTGTCTGTTTTGGAACCCCGCCAACAACGCTTTGGCGTGTGCAGTCGCAGTTTCACCTGACATGTGCCCGCCAACAAGTCGCGCGATCTCATCAACACGTCCTGCCCCATCTAACTCCTGGACAGAAGTCGTGGTGGAGTCTGTGCTTTCGGTCTTTTCAATGCAGTAGTGCAAATCACCTGCCGCCGCCACCTGAGCGGAATGCGTAACACAAAGGACCTGTCTTGTACGGCCAAGTTGCTGTAGGCGCAACGCTATTTGCTGCGCAGCGGCACCGCTGACTCCGACATCGATTTCATCGAAAATCATGGTCTCCACGTCATCCACTGCGGACAGCACCGCTTTCAAGGCTAACAATGTCCGTGACAATTCTCCCCCGGAGGCGATTCGCGACAGCGGACGCAGTGGCTCTCCCTTGTTAGCTGAAAACAAAAACGTCACTTCGTCTGTACCGTTTGGCCCAAACCGAAGTTGTTTATCGGAGTTGACACGGTCCTCTAGCTGGATGTGCAACCGAGCATTCGGAAGAGTAAGCGTTCGAAGCACGCCCTCAACCTCGTGTGCCAGATGCGAAGCAGCCTGAAGCCGGGCGTTATGTAACGCCTCACTGTCCGCCCGGAGCTTCCTTATTGCATCATCGGCCGCCCCTCTCAACTTGGCCAAATGCGCCTCGTAATGTACAGTCTCATCGCGTTCGGCAACGCAGGCGCTGTAAAAATCCAAGACTTCTTCGACGGTAGCGCCGTACTTTCGTTCAAGCGACCGAATTTCAGCCAACCTGACTTCGACCGTGTCTAATTTCGTGGGGTCCGTATCGATCTGCTGTAAGTGCCGATACAAGCTATGGAGCGCCTCATCAATATGCACTTGAGCCGTGTCCAACAACTCCGACACGGATTGCAGTTCGTCGTCATGCACCCGCGCAGCAGCTACTTCACGAATTGCGGAAGACAGGAGAGTACCGACACCGCTGCGGGCGTCTCCTCCGTCCAAAGCTTCCACGGCCACGCGTAACGCTTCAGCAATTTTCTCCGCATACTGAAGCCTACCCCGAACAACTTGAAGTTCCTGTTCTTCTCCTGCCACAAGGTGCGCACTGGCGATTTCATCGATTTGAAAATTGAGTAGGTCGAGGCGACGAATACGCTCCTGTTCGTTCTGGGTTGCCGTTCGATACGCGCCCTCTGCTGCGTCCCACTGGTCATAGCTGGCACGAACACGTTCGAGCAGAACATCATGGCGACCAAACAAATCCAAAAATCGAAGCTGTTCCTTGGCTTCAACCAATCCTTGATGTTCATGTTGCCCATGTTGTCCGACAAGTAGCAAACCAACTTCACGCAACATTTGTACGGTCGTAATACGACCGTTGACTCTACAAACGGTTCGTCCACTCGCGTGGATCTCACGACTCACGACCAATTCTGCGTCTGCCGCCTCGACGTCGACCCCGTAGGAGTCGCACAGTGCCCGGACTGACAACCCCTTGTCACCGTGCGCTAGGGTAAATAGCCCTTCTACAAGGGCGCGATTCTGTCCATGGCGAATGAGATCGGCGGACCCACGCCCACCAAGAAGCAAACCAATCGCGTCGAGCAAAATCGACTTTCCGGCACCCGTTTCACCTGTGAATACAGTAAGCCCCGTGCCAAACGACAAACGCGCTGACTCAATCAGTGCAAAATTTTGTATGGAAATCTCAACAAGCAAGAGAGTCCCTCCCAGGTGTATCCCCAGCCATCCTCACGAAGGGCGATACGGTTCTGGCGCAACTTCCGGGTGACGAAGTTTGTCCCGCAAGACGTCGAAAAAGTGGTGCCCGTGCCATTTGACGAGCGTCGTCACGTGTGCGGAGCGCCGCACCCACACCTCGTCCCCCGGGTCAAGTTTAAAACCTTCCTGCCCGTCGAGGGTGAGTCCAACCTCATCGTGGTTTGCGTGTACTACCAATCTGACCACTTGCGTGTCGTTGATCACGCATGGACGCGAAAACAGTGTGTGTGGGCAAATTGGCGTGATGAGCATGACGTTTAGGTGTGGCACCACAAGTGGACCGCCACCAGAGAGGGAGTATGCCGTTGAACCAGTCGGTGTCGATATAATCACGCCGTCGCCGCTGTAGGTATCCAGGTACACCCCATCCACGTACGCGTCCACTGTGACCATCCGCGCTAAGCCGCCCTTGCCGATTCCAGCGTCGTTTAGGCCGATCAGACAGGCCTGCACTTCCCCACCCCGGACGACCTGAGCTTCAATCATCAACCTCTGTTCAAGCTGGTATTCCCGCTCGACCACTTTGTTCACTGTGTCTTCAAGGTCCGCCGGTTCTGCCTCTGTCAGAAAGCCCAGGTGTCCGGCGTTGATGCCGAGCAGTGGTAAGCCGTAAGGTGCCAGGCGACGCGCCACCCCTAAAAAAGTCCCATCGCCGCCAAAGACCAGTGTGAGTTCAACCTGCTCGTTTGCAAAATCGCGCTCGTACAACTCAGCGCCAGTGTCTGCCGTCAGAGTCCGAATTCCCGCGGCAGTGAGTAACGCTTCTGTTCTGTTCCGTAACTGCAAGGCGCCCGATTTCGCCGGGTTATGCAGAAGAGCTATGGTTCGCAACAACACATCCCCCTTTCACGCGTGCATTACCACAAGTGCCAGTAAAGCACCGCCCAGGAGCCACAGAAAGCGGTTTATGACTCGAGCCCAAACGACTCGGGACGGGGGCTTCAAGTCAAAGTCCACGACCTGGACAACTTCGTGTTCGACGTCTATATGAAGAATCCCTTGCACGCCGAACAGCACATACAGTGGGAACCAGCTGTCACGCAGTTTCGCGCCGCTGATACCCTTTTCACGGGAACTGGCAAGTTTTACGGCATATGTCTTCGCACCTTGACGAACAATGAAGTCTGCAATGAGTTGCTTCTGAAACTCGCGGTCCCCGTAGTATCCTACCCACGTGGACCGCTCACGCGCGCGAAGCACCCGATATCCATTGCCTTCGAGCCACTCCATCGCCGCACGGTATTTACCGCGCAGAGGAACACCCTTGTCCGCCCCTCGCCACTGGGAAAAAATTGACCGGCCCACGAGCAGAAGGACACCCGCCCCAATCAGCAACGCGAACAGAACCTGGAGTCGCATCGATTGCACCTCCCCGTTACGATTCGTCGGCGAGTGTTCTTCAGTCTGGGCTCAGAAATACCCCTGAAACATCCTCATTGCGCAATTCTCGCCAAGCTTCTGTGACCACACGAAATGCATCCGATTCACACTCAGACATGTGGCTCGCACCGTCATCTTTCTTCCACCAACCGAGGAACTCCAAGTTCCCGTCGCCTCCTGTGACTGGCGAATAGTCGAGGCCTCGGCAGGTGAGCCCAACCTGTGGTAAAAACGACATCAGTCCGAGCAGGACATGGAGGTGGACAAGCGGATCCCGAACGATTCCACCTTTCCCAACGTGTTCCCGTCCGGCTTCAAATTGTGGTTTGATCAGACTAATGATGTCGAAGTCGCCTGACAAACTCGCCCGCAAATTCGGCAGCAACAAGCGTGTGGAAATAAACGAAACATCCATGACGCCGACATTTGGCGAAGGGTGAAAAGAGTCCGGATCAACGTGGCGAAAGTTTGTCCGTTCCATGACGACGACGCGCTCATCGTTGCGCAAACGCCAGTCGAGTTGCCCGTACCCGACATCGACAGCATAAACGCGTGCTGCACCATGCCGCAGCGCACAGTCCGTAAAGCCACCCGTAGAAGCCCCGACATCCAAGACCACTCGTTCGTCGAGCAGGACGTCGAATCGGCTTAAGGCCCGTTCGAGCTTGAGTCCGCCGCGACTCACAAAGTCGTGTGCTGGGCGAGCTACGTCAAAAACCGTCCCCGGTGTAACAAATGTGCCTGCTTTATCCACGGGCACACCTTGAATGGACACAATGCCGGCCATGACCGCCCGGCGCGCAGCTTCACGACTCGGAAACAGCCCCTGTTCTGCCAGTAGGACGTCAACCCGAACCCGTTTTGTTGCTCCACTGGATGACGTTGCTGGACGCTGCTCACGCCGACTGCTCATGTCTGCCCTCCGTTCAGTTGTATGCACTGAAGTCTTACTAGCGGCGATTCCGACCAGGCGACCGCCGATAAAACAAAATGCTGTCGGCAATGCGGGCTGCCGTCAAAACAATTGGTGTGGGCACACGAATGGCGAGTGTCTTCCCAATTGCCTTCACAGCTACCGTCATGGCAGTGGTCAGCGCTGTCAACAAGATAATGACAAACTCTCGATGCCAAGACGTCACGTGCATCGTGTTTGACAATTGAGCCCCGACTGCAAGAGCGCCTGCACCGCTCAGCACCCCAGCAATATCGCCGATCACGTCGCTGCAGATACTGGATACCCGTTCTGCATTTCGCACGATTGAGATAGCCCGCCTCGCGCCGAACAGACGTTTCGAGGCCATGGCGTGAAACGGTGTCTCGGATGCGGCAGCCGCTGCGACCCCCAACATGTCGAACAGCGCTCCCACCACCACAATCACAAGGATGGCAATGGCGCCAATAAACCAGAACGCGTGATTTAAAAAAACGGTGGATGTGTCAAACACGCCACCGAGAACGAATGATAATCCCGCAACCGTCAACGCGAACCGGATGGCCCGGCGCCACGGTGTTCTTTTCATTATGTACCTCCCAGGGCTTGTCCAAAAGCAACAAAACCAGGTGGCAGCTCCTTGAGTAAATGCTGTGGCTTAGGTCCAGTAGGTTTTCCCAAGGACGCGCTCGCGCGTCACCGCACGGGCGGTTTCCCTTTCAGCGTCCCTTGTCAGCGTCGCCGTCTGTCAGACTGGATTACCACTCAGTCCACACTATAATCCCCAAGGAGCCACGCAATTGGCGAACAGTCTAGGCGTTTTCCGCGACAACCGCTGCTGTTTCCTAGCCTCTTTTGCAGTCTCGATTTCACGCGGCACCAACGGTCCTTCTTGGCCAAGAAGCGACCGTTTGAATCCCGTGATCCCCTCAAAACCGCTCAAGGCAGGCTACGCTGCACACAGATTGCCTCCGCATGCAGGTTCATACCCCAAGCCATAACTGCGCCAGGCAGCCACGCACTTGGGCCTCCGCGAAAGCTGGGTCGGGTTTCGCATGCCATTGCGAACCGCCCACCTTCCTTAACTCCCAGCAGAAACCCAGGGCTGGGCGCCCCAAGCCACCACCAGGAACTTCATCGATGTGCCCTTTGGCGGATTTTTAGCCCCGCCTTCAGAAACAGACGGCTGACTAGAATACTGCGCCACCTGTGTCGCGATGTGTTCCCATTATAGCACACGAGCGTCGAGGGCTCGAATGCAAACACGCCCCGCCGCGCTCTGCTATGCGCCTTGCTCACACTCTCGCGTTGCCGCACGTTGCCGCAGTCATGTATGCCTACTCAGTCGTCAGACACCGCGGGCAATCACGAAGTTCGCCAAGCTGCGCAGCAAAGGAGCGTCGACTTGGACACTGTCTAGGGCTGCCAACGCCTCGGCGTGAGCGACTTGCATGAGGCGTTTGGTCTCGTCTACGCCGACTAACTTCGGGTACGTCAGCTTGGACATCCGCTCATCGCTCCCGACCGTCTTCCCAAGTGCGGCAGTGTCTCCGATGACATCAAGCAAGTCGTCTGCAATCTGAAACGCGAGTCCAAGCGATCGACCAAATTTACAGAGCGCCTCTTCAACGGCTGCATCCACACCAGCGAAAATCGCACCCAACTGTACCGAGGCCTCGACTAGTCGCGCCGTTTTGTGCAGGTGAATGAAACGAAGCGTATCCATAGAACCTGGCGTGCCCTCCGCCTCTAGGTCCGCCACTTGCCCGGCAACCATACCAAAGCAACCGGCTGCACTGGCAAGCACCTGAACCATCCTGAGTTGGCGTTGCGCAGGAATAGCTGCTGGCTTTGCAAGTTGTTCGAAGGCGTAGGTCAGCAGTGCGTCTCCTGCGAGGAGGGCGGTAGCTTCACCAAAAACCCGATGGTTAGTCGGCTGTCCACGGCGCAAGTCGTCATCATCCATGGTGGGGAGGTCATCGTGAATCAGCGAGTAGGTGTGCAGAATTTCAAGCGCCACGGCCACAGGTAATAAATCCGCTTCCTGCACGCCAAAACTTCGCCCCACGGCCAGACACAGCACGGGTCGAAGTCGCTTGCCGCCCGCCATCAAGCTGTAGTGCATGGAGTCAAATAGGGATTTCGGCTGGTGCGGGTCTGAGAAAAGCCGCTGGAGTTCTTGTGAGACGAGCGCTGCTTGTTCTGCGAGGTATGCAGGCGCCAGGGACAAGGCGCCTTCTTGCGGCTCAGTCATGGTTCTCCCTCTCAATAAGCCCACTGTCGTCTATGGCCTTCAAAGCAGGACCATTCTGACCGTCGACCAGTTGCTCAATCTGAAACTCTGCAGCGTCCAGTTGCTGCCGGCAAAATGCCACGAGTTGCATAGATTCCTTGTACCGCTCAATTGAATCGGTTAAACTGAGCTCACCTGATTCAAGCTGCCGGACGGCTTCTTCAAGTTTTTTCAAGGCTGACTCAAAGGTCAAGTCGGAGCTGTTTTCCTCGCTCATGGTAGTCTCCCTCCTCACCATCAATATGCGCGTGCACAAACCCGTCTTGCATTTGGAGGCGTACTCGCTGTCCCCCTACGAGGTTACTGACGCTGCCGATCACAGTGTCTGTGGTCTCGTCAAGGATAACACTGTACCCTCGGGACAGAACCGCGAGTGGATTCAAAGCTTGAAGTTGGCTGATACGCTGTTCCAGCGTGGCATTGGCCCGCTCAGACTTACGATGTACGGCCACCGAGGCCCGTTCACAGTGTGCATCGACACTTCTCTTCGCTTGGTCCATACGGCGGCGGATGTCCACTCGGTACAGCCTCTCCGTAATCGCGCTTAGCTTGCGGCCCGCATGTTGCACTGGCGTCTGAATGAATCTCGCTGCACGAGCCTCCAGGTAGTCAACCGTTTGCTTCCGCTGGTCCACCAACTTCATCGGATCCCGTAACACAGCGGTCTTACTCAGCGCCGTCAGGCTCTGTGTGCGCGCTGCGTGAGCAAATCTCAGCGCCGTTGCTGAGCGCTTGCGCCATTCTTGCAGTTGAGCCGCGACTTCTTGCAGATTGGGCGCCGCCAACTCAGCCGCAGCTGTCGGCGTGGCAGCGCGAACATCTGCCACAAAGTCGCATATCGTCGTGTCTGTTTCATGGCCTACGGCGCTAATCACGGGAATCGGGTACGTCGCGATGGCACGAGCCACAGCTTCTTCATTGAATGGCCACAACTCTTCTAGAGACCCACCGCCCCGACCCACGATCACGACATCGATGGACGTGCCTGATTGATGCAAATCGGACAGTCGTTGGAGAGCACGCACAATCGTTTCGGCTGCACCAGGGCCTTGAACAGCCGCAGGTGAGAGGACAACGGAAGCCAATGGATAGCGGCGCGACAAGGTGGTGCAAATGTCTCGAATTACGGCACCAGTGGGCGAGGTCACTACGCCGATCCGCATAGGGTGAGCAGGCAACGGCCGCTTTCGTGCCGGATCGAACAAGCCCTCCTGTTCGAGTTTGTCTCGAAGTTGGAGAAAAGCAACGTAGAGAGCCCCGACGCCGTCCGGCTGCATGTCATCGACGTAGAGCTGATATTGGCCATCACGTTCAAACACGCCGATTGAACCAGTACAAATGACGCGCATGCCGTCCTTCGGCGCAAACCGCAGAAAACGGTTGCGGCCCGCGAACATAATCCCGCGGACACGGCTCTTGTCATCCTTCAGCGTGAAGTACATATGCCCACTGGAGTGATGCTTGAAGTTGGACAACTCGCCAGCCACCATGCAGTGCATGAGGCCGGGATCAGATTCAATTCGATTCTTGATTCGATCCGTTAACTCAGCCACAGTCCAGACATCGGAACGTTCTGAATGCGCTACGACCGTCGACACCTTAGTTGACCCCCACACCGCGCCGCCACTCACCCAGGCAGACCGTGTTTGCCATCAACATCGCGATGGTCAGTGGACCCACACCACCGGGGACAGGTGTAATCGCTCCCGCAACCAATTCGACTTCAGCAAATGCTACATCTCCGGTCAGCTTGCCATCTACTCGGTTCATACCGACGTCGATCACGACGGCACCAGGTTTCACTCCTGTCGCTCGGATCAAATTCGGACGTCCCACAGCCACCACAAGGATGTCGGCCTGCCGGGTAATCTCCTCCAAGTTCGGAGTTTGTGAGTGGCAGATGGTGACCGTTGCGTTCGCTTCGAGCAACATCATGGCCATCGGCTTACCGACAATGTTGCTGCGCCCGACCACGACGGCGTGTTTACCTGCTACGTCAATGTCGCTGCGCCGCAACATTTCCATAATGCCAGCAGGCGTACACGGCCACACAGCATCGAGGCCAACAAAGTTCCGTCCCGCGTTGACAGGATGAAAGCCATCCACATCTTTTTGTGGGTCGATTCGCTGCAAGACCTCTGTAGTTGCCACATGACTTGGTAACGGTAACTGAACCAAGATTCCATCCACAGCGGGATCGGCATTTAAACGCTCGACTTCGGCAAGCAGTTCAGCCTCACTGATATCCTCGCCGAGTTGGATGAGCTGGCTCGCGATGCCAACTTTGTCGGCCGTCCGCTGCTTGTTGCGGACGTAGGTTGCAGAGGCAGGATGGTCGCCAACTAAGATTACGGCCAAAGTGTAGGTACGACCTCGGCTGGCTTCTGCTTCTACGTGTGCTGCAACATCGGCTTGAATTTCTGCAGCGATGGCTTTTCCATCCAGTCGTACGGCCATGCCGATCCCCCCGTTTGTTTTACAAGAATGTCCTTGTCACTCTTTGCGGCTGCTGCTGTGTCCGGGAGACAACCGAGCTTTTGGGTCAATGAATGTTTTTGCGTTATTCACAGCTGTCGGCGCTTCGCCAAACCCGGTGGCGATCAGTTTGACCTTACCTGGGTAGGTCACGATGTCTCCCGCTGCGTATACGCCTGGAATGTTAGTCTCCATCCTCGTGTTGACCACAATCTCGTTGTTTTCAATCTCCAGTCCCCAGTCGTTCATTGGACCAAGGGCAGCAGAAAAGCCAAGACCACTCACGACGGAGTCGATTGTAATTCTTTCCGTTTCCTTCGTCTTGTTGTTGACAAGAGTGGCAGACTCAAGACGTGCGTGACCATCCAAAGTCTGTAACTCTGTAAAAGTGCGGATTTTCACTTTGGATTCATAGAGTTGTTTCACGCTTTCTTCGTGGGCGCGGAACTGATCACGGCGGTGTATGAGCGTGACCTCTGTCGCCACATTATCGAGCATCAACGCAAAGTCGACGGCTGAGTCACCACCGCCAACGACTAGTACGTGTTTGCCACGAAACTTATCCAAGTTATCAATAAAGTAATGAATGTCGTCGGGGAAACGGTCTGCGCCTTCTCCAGGCAGAGCTTTCGGTGTAAACACGCCAATACCGCCGCAGATGATGATGGCTTTAGAAAGGTGAACCTGCTTGTCTGTCGTGAGTTCAAAGGTGCCATCTTCACGCCGCTCTAGTGTTTCAACTCGTTGATTCAGTTCGACAGCCGGGCCCCTCTGGAACGCTTGCTGTTTCAATTGTTCCACAAGGTCGCGGGAACGAATTTTGGGGAAACCACCGACATCGTAAATGAACTTCTCTGGATACAGTGTTGCTAATTGGCCGCCGAGTTCCGGCAAAGCGTCAATAATTTTGCAAGTTGCATCACGCATGCCACAGTAGAACGCGGCAAACAGACCCGTTGGTCCGCCGCCGATAATCGTGATGTCGTACACTTGTTCATCTCGCGTCAGCAATGTTTCGCTCGCCAATATGTTCTCCTCCCTTGCTGTCGAAACCATACCTTGGCCATTATACCTCACAGTCTTGAGTGGCACCAATGGCGCCACGCGAGTCGTGCCACGCCGAAGGCATTATCCGACGACAAACGCGCCTGCGCATACTCAATGCGCAGGCGACGTTCAACACGTCGCACCCGCTCTTGAATGCGAGCGCGAATGAACACATTTTCGGCTACTCCTCCAGCAACAACGCACACGTCCAGGGCAGGTCGGTCTTGCGACGCGTGGAGAATTGCTTTGGCGACACTGTTCGCCACTGCAGTCTGCACTGATGCGGCGACAGCCGCGGGCGGGGCACCGTTCGCAATCGCTCGCAGAGCCGCCGTGCATGGCCCCGAAAAACTCATGCTAGAACCGAGAACCCGGGAAGGAATGTGTACCACAGGATGACCTGCCCGATGTGTGGACGCAAGGCGCTCAAGCGCCGGACCAGCAGGGAACGGACAGCCGAGCGCGACTCCAACGCGGTCGATGAATTGACCAGCGTGCAGGTCGGCCCCTTCCCCGACCGTCTCCACTCGATATCCCCAAGGGGACTCCTCTGCCACCACCACATCAGAAGTCCCACCGGACAAATGAACGACCAGAAACGGCTGCTTTCGGCGCTCGCTCCAGTGTCCCGTGGCCGCCGCGATATGTCCTTCTTGGTGCGACGTGCGCAACACAGGAACCCCAAGAACACGTCCGAGGGATTCGGCATATGAGACACCAGCCGTAAAAACAGGCATGTATGACCTTGCAAGCGGTCGCGGGTGCGTAGATACTCCAATCGCCACCACATCTGCGTCACCGCAGTCGTGACGCACACGCCCCATCAAACGGTCCATCAGCAGAGGCAGGTGCCGAACATGAAAAAAGAGCGCATCCGCTTGTCGGAGCCCTCGCTCTCCTTCACGCACGGGCAAAATGCGGCGCTCATCCGCCAGCACTTGCCCGTTCTCCGCGCTGACCATGCACAGTGACGTTGTGTAATTGCTCGTGTCTACTCCCAGAATACAGTCCAAATTGCGTTCCCTCGCAGGTCAAGCGTTCGGTTCTGCATCTTGTCTGACGACCGGCAACACCCGGGCCAAAACGCCGTTCACAAACTTGCCAGATTCGTCTGTGCCAAAGTCCTTCGCGAGTTCAACAGCCTCATCGACAATTGTCGCGACGTCTACATCACTCTCTACGAGCAGTTCATAGACTGCAAGGCGCAGTACATTCAAATCAACCCGCGCCAATCTGTCAAGGTGCCAGCCTTCCACGCGGGCGGCGAGAAGATCGTCAATATCTGGCAAGCGCTCGGTTGTGCCATGGACCAACCGCCGTATGTAAGTCCAGTCAACTGCTTCAATCGGGCCCGATACATCTTCCAAGACATGCTCAATCGCAGCCTCTGCCTCACCCTTACCGACATCAATCTGATAGAGCGCCTGGAGCGCACGCTGGCGCGCCTCGTGCCGCTTCATTTCCATGCCCCTTCCAAGCTGTTCCTTCTCCACTACGTTCACGAGTCATGGTAGTGCTCCCTCAGCAACTTTTCAACGACATCTTGCCACGTCGTTCGCTCCTCGAGGATTCGCCCAACAGAAAAACCGATTCCGACCAGCACCAACAACAACAGGGTGTCCCAGAACCCGACAATCATCCACACAAGCCAAAACAAACAGGCAGCGATAACGCCCTGCCAACGCCTTTGCAGAGACAACAACCTCCGCGTAATCAACGTGACCCAGTTCATGGTGTCACTCCGCCCACGCGCGCGTATTCTTGTTCGCTGTGTGCGACGCGAGTTCTACTACATTTACAGTGATGCGTTCTACCGTTACACCGGCTGTCTGTTCTACGTAGCCTTTTACGGCTTGCTGGATTTCTGCACTCATTTGGGTGATGTCAATGTCCGGCATGACCCTGACCCGGACCGCGAGCAGGACCCCTGCTTGTCCGCTCCGCACTCTGGTGTCAAACTCCTGCACACCGCGAACTGACTTGCCTGTGCGGTTTGATAGTTGACGAATCGTTTCAAACGAGATGCGGATGAAACCGTGATCACCAGGGAGCATGATGTAATCTTCTTGCGGCCGTGTCCAGCGATAGAACAGAAAACGCAAGGCGAAGAGGCCGAACACCACCGCCACGATGATGGTGTACATCGGATACGTGGCGGCGTCTGTCACGACAATAGATGGCCATGAGCCAAGCACACCGACGCCAAGCAGCAGCAACAACACTGCCACTGCAAGGCTGCCGAGTGTCAGCAGCACGAGCAAAATTCGATCAAGAATGCTCATCGTATCCCTCCAGAGCCCTGCCCGTGGCGCTGCCCTAACCAGGCTGCCCTCCACGTTACTTTGTTTGCGTCACTTCCTAATCTGTGCCGGTGGAAGTTCCGTGACGTCTTTTGTCTTATCCTGACCTTTTTCTTGGCTGAATGCAACTGCACTCACATGGACGTGCACCGCCTTCACCTCTAGCCCCGTCATACTCTCAATTGCCTGCTTGATATTCTCTTGCACAGACATGCAGACATCTGGAATATTGACACCAAAATCTAAAACAACCGACACGTCGACTGTGCAAGCGCGGTCTTCTTCTGCGAACTCGACTTTAACACCCTTCGAGAGGTTCTTGCGACCAAGCAACTGTTCAGTGAGCCCACCGGCGAAACTGCCGCTCATGCCCACGACACCTGGCACCTCACTAGCCGCAAGTCCAGCGATCACTTGCAGCACTTCGTCAGCGATCTGAATTTTACCCATAGAAGTAGCCTGAAACTCCATGTCCTGCACTCTGCATCCGCCTCCCTGACTGGCAATTTCAAGGCCTTCGTCAGATGGTATGTTCCTCAAGGAATCGCGTTGTCACATCTCCGGCCCGAAATGCTTCATTATCCATCAGCTTGAGATGAAACGGAATCGTGGTCTTGATCCCCTCGATACGAAATTCACTTAGAGCTCGGCGCATCCGTGCAATTGCCAACTCACGCGTCGGTGCCCAGACAATTAACTTGGCAACCATCGAATCATAGTAGGGTGGTACCGTATAGCCGGTGTAGACAGCACTGTCTACACGCACGCCGATGCCGCCTGGTGGCAGGTACTCAATCACCGGTCCGGGCGTAGGCATGAAGTTGCGCTCCGGGTCTTCAGCGTTGATCCGACATTCGATAGCGTGTCCTGTCAAGTGGATATCCTCCTGTCGCACAGACAGGGGCTCTCCTGCAGCCGCAAGAATCTGCTCTCGAACAAGGTCGACGGATGTGACCCACTCCGTCACAGGGTGTTCGACCTGGATACGCGTGTTCATTTCCATGAAGTAAAAAGACCCATCTAGGGAATAAATGAACTCTATCGTGCCTGCGCCGACATAGTCGACGGCCTTGGCGGCAGCTACAGCTGCTTGCCCCATCGCTTCCCGAGTCTCTTCAGATAAGACAGGGCACGGCGACTCTTCCACCAGTTTCTGCAGTCGTCGCTGAACCGAACAGTCGCGTTCGCCGAGGTGAATGACGTTCCCGTGGCGGTCTGCAAGCACCTGTATTTCGACATGGCGCATGCGTTCAATGTACTTCTCTAAGTAAACACCACCGTTCCCAAACGCCGACTCTGCCTCTCGTTGGGCGGTCGCAACGGCCTGTTTCAAGCTCTCTTCATCGTGCACAATACGAATGCCTTTCCCGCCACCGCCAGCAGTTGCCTTAATGATGACCGGGTATCCAATCTCATGGGCGACCCGCACAGCCTCATCCGCATCTGTGAGCAAACCGTCGCTGCCGGGAACCGTTGGAACTCCAGCTGTCTTCATCGTTTCTTTCGCGACAGACTTGTCTCCCATCGTTTCAATCGCGTATGCGCTCGGACCAATAAACGTGATCCCGCAGGCTTCGCACACTTCTGCGAAGTCGCTGTTTTCCGCCAAGAACCCATAACCAGGGTGAATGCCATCTACTCCGGTCAGAGTCGCCACCGACATCAAGCTCGGAATGTGCAGGTAGCTGTTTTTGCTCGGAGTCGGACCGATACAATAAGCTTCGTCGGCCAGCTGTACGTGCAGTGCGTCGCGGTCAGCCTCAGAGTAGACGGCAACCGTCTCAATCCCCAGTTCATGACATGCGCGAATCACACGGACCGCAATTTCGCCGCGGTTCGCGATTAACACCCGTTTGAACATGGCGAAATCTCCTTGTCTACAAAAGTAGTTACGCTGTCCTCTACAGACTCAGGACAAACGAACTTTGACAAGTGGCTGTCCATACTCAACCAGCTGTCCATTCTCGGCAAGCACTTCCATGACTTCTCCAGAAACTTCGGCTTCAATCTCATTCATTAACTTCATGGCTTCTACAATACAAAGGACCGACTTTGTGGACACTTTCGTCCCAACCTCTACGTACGGTGGTGCATCAGGCGAGGGCGATCGATAGAAAGTGCCAACCATCGGCGACGTCACAATGTGCACGTTTTCATCCGCTTCTGCCACCGGTTGTGCAAGGGGGGACGCGCTCGCTGAATGTACTTGCACGTTTTCCGACACCGATGCAATCGGCTGAGTTGCTGGTGTTGGCATACTCGTCACGGGCGCCGTTCCAACAGCCGTGGAGATTTCTTGTTTTTTGATGAGCAGTTTCGTATTGTCTGATTCAACCTGTAACTCTGTAATACTGGTCTCGTCCAGCAGACGAATCAACTCTCGAATTTCTCCAATCTTGAACAAGTCCGTCACTCCTCAAAACCCATCTCGTCACTCGTCCTAGTATAGCATAGGGGGAAATCGGGTTGCATCTACCGGTCCGGATCATGAAGGACACCTGCGGCCGCACAGGTGCGGTGCACGGTGTCCAGAAAGTACTTCTGATGCGTTTACGCGTGCTCGTGGACGACAATCTGATTCATTGGGACATTCATTTGCTGACTGACGATATTCATCACTTTCACTGCGTTAGTCGGTGTCAGTTTCTTCGTCTGTACGTAGACTTGCGTGAGGCCCTGCGGGTTCTCGTTGGGGACAATCACGCAGTTTTTGTAGCCCTCGCCTAGAATTGCCTGACGTGCTTGCATCATCGCGCCATCGAGGTTCATGTACTGCCGCAGCTGCTGCTGTGCCTGGTTAATCTGAGCCGTCGATGAACTGCTGCTACCGATGATCTGTTCTGCGACGCCCTCTTTCTTGGCGATGTTTTGTTCGACTTGCGTCTGGTAGTTTGTAAACCAGTCCGTGCCGCTCGTCGGCGTGGTTGCACCGGACGTCGAGCCCGACTGAGACCCGCTTGTCCCGGTCTTTGTGCCACCGGCACTGCTCGCGGCATTGCCTGTTGTGGTGTTCGATGCCTGCGGGCTCACCGTTGAAGTTGTCACGGAAGGTCCGCCGCTCGTCTTCGTGGTTGCCGTCTGGGCTCCGCTGTTCATCGTATAGTATCCTATCAACATCAATGACAGGACCATCATCGTGGACAGCCACACCGTTTGCCGTTTGACCACTTCACATACCTCCTAGGTACTCTACGAATTTTGTTTTTGAGGCTCTATGCTAATTTTATATGCAGGCACGTCCAACACATTCGTGATCGCGTCAATGATTTCTGCTTTTGCTGTGTAGAAGTCCCTCGCATTCACCGTCACCAGTACGCCGCGCACTGCCGGAGCGAGACGCTGAATCACAACCGGCGCTGTACTTCCGTTGGCGAGACGAACAGTCGTTGGCTGCTGGTTGACCGTTGAAGAGGATGATTGTGTAGTCTTCTGAATGTCTTGCGCCAGTTGTAAACTCTCCGTCGAGTCTAGCGTCACCATCACATGCACGCTGTTCACACCGGCAACTTGGTCAAGAATCGAGGTCAACTGACTGTCGTATATGTTCTCAAACGCGAGAGCAGGGTCAACCGAACTCGCGTTCGTTGACAGTGCAGTCGATGTGGTGTTCCCACTTCCAGACTTCCCCGCTGTTCCAGCTGAAGCCAGTGTGGAAACGCTCGACCCAGTCCGGTTCCACATCGTTCCGAACAAGAGCAGTACCACACCGAGTACACCGAGCACTAACAGCCATCGGTTTTGTAAAATCGGTTTCCAGTCCACAGAATCCTCTCCTCATCCCGTGGTGACAGTGACCTGTCTGGCAGGGACATCGAGTTCGTGTGCCAGGTGGTCACGGATGTTGCTGACAGTCCTTGCCGACGCGGCGCCGAGCACCACGTGTACAGACAGCTGGGAACCGGACAGACCGACGCCGTGGGCGTCAATACTGGACACAGTCACCGGATACAGCGCTACAATCTCAGCCCGCAGTCGAGTCGCGAGCAGGCTGTCGGCTGCCTGATTCGTCTGTTGCTGAAACTCTTGTGTCAGTGTCGTGGTGGTTCCTGTACTTGATCCGCTCGCGCTTGACGTGGCGTTGTTCGGCAAGAGCTCGTCAGCAGCCGTTGCCGCGGCCTGACCTGACCAGTTGCGCGAGAGCAGCGGTACGATCGGTTGCAACATGGCTGCCACGATGGCCAGCCCCATCACCATACGGACGTATTTTTCCATCGACCGCGTCGGCAGCAAGAGGTCTGCAAAAGCGGCCAACAAAACAATGATGACCAGTTGCTTGAGCCACTCTCCGAGCGCTGTCATCCCATCACCACCGCCAAGTTGGCCGACGCGAGCAGGATGCAGATGAAGATAAAGAACATCATGGCGACCACAACGACGCTCCCGAACACGTAGAGAAGGCTCTTTCCCAGCGCGCCGAGACAATCCACGATGGGTCCGGCTCCAAGCGGTTGCATCAGAGCTGCACTGCCTGAGTACACAAGTGAAACTGCCAGCACCTTGATTGCAGGGAACAACGCAATCGACGCAACAATGATAAGACCTGCAATGCCAACCGCGTTTTTGACGAGCAGGGACGCGCTGGCAATGGTTTCAGCCGCGTCAGAGACGGCTTTGCCGACAATCGGGACAAACGTGCTCACGCTAAACTTCACGGTCCGCAAAGCCACGCCGTCTGCAATGCCACGCCCTGCACCTTGGACCGCCGTGATCCCCAAAAACACGCTCATTGACAGTCCTAGTACCGCTGCCCCGCCGCTTCGCAGGAGTCCCGCCAGTCGCGTCAACTTGTACCGGGGCGACAGAGCACTGACGATGTCGAGCACCGCTGAGAAAAAAATGAGCGGAAAGACGACGATGAAGACAACGTTGCTCACCACCTCGACAGCTACCACGACGAGCGGATGAAAGAACGCGGCGGACGCAATTGCCCCAGACGCGGCGAGGAGGCCTGTTAGTACAGGCACACTCGCGAGCATGAAGTCATTCATCGCCTGAATCGCGTGTTTGGCGTAGCCAATGGCTTCTGTAAACGAACCCACTGTGAGCACGAGCAGCACCATAAAGATCATCGCGTAGGCTGCCTGACTCACCGTCTGCTGTTCAAAAGCCGTCTGCATGGACTCCAGCACTGCGGCAAACACGGACAGCATGATGACACCACCGAGCAGTGCCGCGTTGTCGATGAGTGCATCAAACAGATACTTGAGCAAACCGTGGACAATACCGTGCAGGTTCACGCCGCCGCTGTCGACGATGTCTCGAACCAAGCTAGTGCCGCCCGCGTCCGGAAGATACCCTCCATACTGTTGCTGTAGGGAGTCCCAGAACTTATTAATTGCACCGATCGGCAAAGAGTCGAGTTGCTGATTGGCATCTTGTTGTACGGTCGCGGCAGGCGTTGCTCCTGCGGAGGTTTGCGCAGAGGCCACACTTGTCCCGAGCGTGAAACCGAAGCACACAACAACGAGACACAATAGCCAGGCGGAAATTACGGATCGCCAAGTCTTCCCAGTGCGCACCCCGTTCCCCCCTCGGTACGCAGCGTCCCTGCGGTTCACGGAAGCAGGTGCACTAACGCCTGAATAACGTCCGTCACAATGGGGATTGCCAACACGACAATACCCACTTTTCCGGCGAGCTCGATTTTGCTCGCCAATGCACCCTCGCCGGCGTCGCGCGCAAGCTGTGCAGCGAATTCGACAATGTACGCAATGCCAATAATGCGCAGCACGGTGGACAGGAAATTGCGGTCCAGTTTCGCTGCCTCAGCCAACTGCGTGAGCGTCTGAATTACGGTGTCCATACTGTTCAAGACCATCAACAACAGCGCGATACCGGCGACAAAAGCGACCATCATGGCAAACTGAGGTGCTCTTGTGCGCAATAGGGCAGCAAGTGTAGTTGCGGAGAGCCCGACACCTACCATCTGCAAAATGTGCAAAGTTCCCACCTACTGGTTTAGGAAGACCCTCGAGATTTCGCCGTAAAGTTGGTCCACGTAACCAATGACGATGACAAACACGGCGACAAAACCTACGAAGGTCGTCCAGTTCGCAAATTCCTCTTTTCCACTCTGTTTGAGGATGGTGTGCAGAATGGCAACTAGAAAGCCAATCCCAGCGATCTGAAAGACCGCTCGCACTTCGGGTATCATTTTGCTCCCTCCCAACTGCCGTCCTGTTGCCCCCACTTCGCGCTACGTTGTCGTCGCTCAATAAAGCAAAATAACAATCAGCAGACCGGACAACACGCCAAGGTACTGCCACATGCGCTCGTTCTTCTGCTGTAGTTCGCGTGCCATGGCCTCCAGGCTGTTCAGACGGGCGAGCGCCACGTCGAGTTGTTGGCTTTGATGGACGCTGTCCGAAGTCCCGAGGGTCGCACCGAGTTCGCGCATCACGTCGAAGTCCTCACTGCGCAGTGCTGAACGTGGAGTGCACGCGTCGATCCCGATGCGAAAGGCATCAGCGACAGTTACATCCACATTCGCAAGCGCCTCCCCTGCTAACCGGTACAATTCAGCGACCGTCCGGTCTGCACGCATAGCGACATGTCTTAGCGCCTCTGGCAATGGCATGACACTGTACTCCACTTCGGCTTGCAGCAGGCGCACAGACTGCGCAAGCGCCCGAAGATGTGCAGGACGCCGGCGGTACGAACCGGCTATGCGCCAGCCGATGCCACTCGTGGCGGCGAGTACCATCGCGGCGCCAAGAGCACGAATCATGGCGACTCCGCTCCCTCCACATTGACACGCACATCATCATGCGACCTTCGTCCCGCGAATGGCGCCCTCCAACCCGCAATCGGTCGGCCACTCTCGTCTAGTACGTCTTCTACTGTCCCGGGTCCACGGCGTCGACTCAGAAGTACGTACCTTGAGAAAGCTTTCGCTTCGAACAACTCCCCCATATGCGGCCGCCTTTTCCAGTCGGCCAGTGTTCGCGCATGTGCACTCGCAATCACAGACACGCCTGCGTGTGCCGCCTCGAGAATGGCATCGGCGTCGGTCGACCGCCCGATTTCGTCAGTCACTACCACTTCCGGGGAGAGACTACGGATCGCCATGAGCAGCCCTTCCGCCTTTGGACAAGCGTCGAGAATGTCTGTGCGTGGACCGAGGTGAAATTGAGGTACACCAGACAGACAGCCCGCAAGTTCTGACCGCTCATCCACGACGCACACCTTTCGACCGACACCTCCGTTGACCGCCCCCTCACTCCATTGCCTAGCCAAGTCCCGCAACATCGTCGTCTTTCCGCACTGAGGTGGCGAAATGAAGAGCACACTGTAAGGTGCTCCGAGCGGATCGGCGATCACACTGCGAAGTGAATCCGCAGCGCCAATCTTCTCCTTGGCAACCCGGATGTTCACCGACGTGATTGACCGGATCGAGCGAATCGTTCCTGAGTTGCTGAGAACGGCTCGTCCGGCAATACCTACGCGATGTCCCCCAGGCATGGTCACAAATCCGCGGCGAAGTTCCTCCTCAACCGCGTACAAGGACGACTGTGTCACCGCCTGGACGACGCGTTCCATGTCCTCCGCAGTCGTTCGATAGGCGTCCGCGGTGCGCAGCGTCAGGCCGCTTTGTGCGTGAAGGAACTGGTCGAACCCAACACCACACAACTCCACAGGTTGGCCGAGGCGAAACCGGATCTCCTCAATGTGTAAGAGAGCTTGCGCATCGAGCGACAGCACAAGGCGTTGAACGTGACTAGGGCATACCCGCAGCGCGTTTTGCCACAGTCGAGAGACGGATTCCTGGGATGCATCAGACGCTGCCACAACCGTTGTCCACCCCCTTGGTAGTCCATATATATGGGCGGGTGCACAAGCATATTCGTGTGTTGACCTGAGAACATGCCGCTCCTTTGCCTGCACGCTACGGCCAGATTGAGCATCCAATAGGGAGAAGGAAAATTGCCGTGCGAACTTCAGGGGAGTTGCTGCAAAGGGGGTCCAAGTGTGGAACTCGCTGTGATGATGCGGTGGATCGTGGTCTTTCTTGTCATCTTTGTGTTACTGATGGCACTTGTGTTCAGTTTTATGCGTGGCAAACAAGCTAAGTCGACGTGATCAGCTAGAGCGCGCCTGCCCGTCGTTCGGGCTGCGGCACTGTGTGTAATGGGTGCCGTAATGGCGCCTCGCCACGCTTACTATTAGTCGCGACCTAAAGCGCCGCTGTTAACCACGGGCGCCAAAGAGGATACAGCCCACGCCAAACAAAATCAGCGCAATGCGCTGCCAAGCAATGCCCTCACCGGCAATGCCGATAATGCCGAGAAAGGTCACGCTAAGGAGTACAATTGGCCCGACGAGTGCAAGTCCTGCGTTTACCTGCAGCGCCTTTTCGGCAGTTCCAAAGTAGAGCATGAGCATGGCGCCAATGAACTCAATCGCGCTTGAAACCACGCGAATTCCAGCCATTCCATAGACAACTTTGTCCTGTACGTTCAGCACGTTCCTCGCCTCTTTACCAGCGGAGTTTGCCTACGCATGCAAGCTGTGGTTTGCCTTGTCCACACATTCTTGGTATATGCACGCATTTGCGGGGACAGAACTTCCGCAAGAGCCCTCAGAAGCACAAACAGACCGTGTTGCCACGGTCTGTGCAAGACGAAGCTAAGCGGTCTGAGATGGTAAATCAGGCGCGCGAGATGTAGTTTCCGCTGCGTGTGTCAATGAGCAGTCGGTCGCCCTCGTTGATGAAGAGAGGAACTTGCAGTGTATAACCCGTCTCCATCGTCGCTGGTTTGCTGCCGCCTGTCGCTGTGTCACCTTTGATGCCTGGTTCAGTACTGACAACTTCGAGTTCAACAGTGTTCGGCAGATCCACCCCGATTGACGCGCCGTCGTGCATGACAATGTAGCAATTCATGTTTTCCTTAAGGAAGTTCAATTCGTACTCCAACTGTGCCTTTGAAATCTGAATCTGTTCAAACGTCTCGGTATCCATGAACGTGTACATATCGCTTTCAGCATACAGGTACTGCATCTCCCGAGTCTCAATGCGAGCACGAGGTACCTTTTCGCCGGCACGGAATGTCTGCTCACGAACCGCGCCCGTCTTTACGTTTTTTAGCTTCGTGCGCACGAACGCAGCGCCTTTTCCTGGCTTCACGTGCATAAACTCAATCACACGAAAAATTTGGCTATCGACCTCAATCGTAGTGCCTGTGCGGAAGTCATTGCTGGAAATCATAAGTATTTAATCCTCCTATAGACAAATCAATTGTTTTGGTGCGTGGGTCAGAATTTCCACGTTACCATCTGGTGTGAACCATACATCGTCCTCAATGCGAACGCCGCCAAATTGCGGCAAATAAGCTCCGGGTTCGATAGTCACAACCATGCCCTCGGTAAGAATATCATCACTGACCTTAGATAAACGAGGTGCCTCGTGAACTTCTAGTCCGAGGCCATGACCGAGACTGTGTCCAAACGCTTCGCCTAGGCCGTGGTCTGACAAGTACGAGCGTGCAACGGCGTCTGCTTCTCGGCCAGTCATTCCGACTCGTAACGCGTGCAAGGCACGAACCTGACTCTCCAGCACGTGGTCATACAGACTGCGCTGTTCCGTAGTCGGTTCACCTATGCATACTGTGCGCGTGATATCCGAACAATAGCCATCCACTACGGCACCAAAGTCAAGTGTCACTAACTCGCCCGACGCGAGTAGTTTGTCGCTCGCAACTCCGTGCGGCCAAGCCCCGCGCCAACCTGAGGCGACAATCGTATCAAACGCAATGTGACTGGCACCTTGGCGACGCATGAAGGTTTCTAGTTCGAACGCGACCTCAATCTCAGTTACCCCAGGTCGGATTACGCTGAGAATGTGTTCGAATCCAGCATCCGCAATTTGCGCCGCCTTGCGGATTGTATCCACTTCGGTTATGTCTTTGCGTGTCCGGAGTTGCTCTACGAGTCCACCTGCTGACACAATCCGCAGGTTGGTCACAGTCTTCTCTAAGTTCAAGAACTGCCTGGCGTCTCGGTGGGACAAAGCGTGGTCTTCCAGACCGACGCGACCTAAATGCTCCTGCTCGATGACGTCGCGGAGTGTATCGGCAACCGTATCCCCTTGACGAATGACTTCAAGGCCTTTGCACTGCACCTGTACTTGCTCAAGATAACGAAAATCCACAATCATCCAAGCCCGATTTGGAGTGACGAGCACACTACCCGCACTGCCTGTGAACCCGCTCAAATAGCGACGGTTTTCCGGACTTGACACGAGCATTGCGTCCAGCCCTTGATCAGACAGCAACGCCTGCAGGTTCTTGATTCGCTGTTCTGTCACTGACCAGCATCCTCCCGCATAAACCGATTGGCAAACCACTGTGCCGCAACCTCATACCCATCTGCACCGAGACCGACGACTTGTCCGGTCACGACTGGAGAGAGCACCAACTGGTGACGAAATGCCTCACGCTGGTGGACATTGGAGATATGTACTTCGACGCAGGGCTTCCCCAAATCGGCAAGACAATCTCGCAATGCATAACTGTAGTGTCCAAACGCGCCAGGATTAATGATAATCCCAGTGGACGCTGGACCTTCGGTCTGAAGGAAATCGATGAGGGCGCCTTCGTGATTCGACTGAAAAGACTTCAGTGTTCCTCCTGCGGCACTGACAGTTGTTCGCACTGTCGCCTCAATCGTCTCAAGATTGGTGGACCCATAGACGTTTGGGTCGCGCTGACCCAATCGATTGAGATTCGGGCCATTGACCAGAAGCAACACCCGGTGGGCAGGCGCCATAGTCATTCGTCCCCTCTCCGGTAGAAGCCAAAAATCTTTGTTATTGTATCACACTGGTTGATATACTGAAACTGCGACGAAGGCGTAGTTTACTGAGTGGGGGGAGCAGTTTGCTGTCTCTGTGGCTCGTTCGACACGGCGAGACGGATTGGAATCACGAAGGGCGCATTCAAGGTTGGTCAGATATTCCGTTGAACGCAAATGGAAAAGACCAGTCAGTACGCCTGGCCAGTTGGCTACAAGGCGTTCCCTTCAGGGGTTTTTACGCAAGCGATTTGCTCCGAGCGAGAGAGACGGCAGATGTCCTTAGTCACGCCATCGGAAAGCCGTACCGAACCGATGCCAGACTCCGCGAACGTGGGTTTGGTGGTGCGGAGGGGCTGACGCGAGAGGAAATTCGCGCTTGTTACCCACACGGTGTACCCGACGAGGAATCAAGCGAAAGCTTATCGGGCCGTGCACAGGCATTCCTGGAAAGTGTACGTGCTTATCAAAGTGGACGATTTCTCGCCGTGAGCCACGGAGGATACATTAGAAATTTGCTGGTGTCGCTTGGACACCAGGATGTCCCGCCCTTGGCCAACACGTCCGTGACGCGTCTGACGTGGAGCGGAACAGCCTGGCGCGCGGCGTCTATTTCTTGGGCTGGTCACTTAACCTCTGAGGAGAAATTTAATACCCTGCCCCAGTATAGGGAACCAACAGGATAAACAGAACAAAAATGATCAGGAACACGACTGCCCATCTGGTGTACCCGCCAAAGCTTCCGTACATGTCGCGAATCCTCCTCTCTGTTTCCACACACTGTACGTTCCCTTGCACTCACACGACAAAGACATCTGCCCGACTGCCGTTGCAAGATTTCCGTGACATCTGCACACACTGTAATCAGTGTCGAATGTGCGGTGAGGAGGCGGTCGTATCCAGCGCCAACAACAACTTCAGAACAACATTACACCGCACCCTCCCGTGGTCTGGAAACCGGATGACGTAAGAACTGCATATGAACAGTTTCTCACGTCAGTAAGTGCGGGCAACGAGCAAGCAGAGTCGACCTGGTCACTTTTTACACTTGCCGCCACAGCTTGCCACGCGCAACTTACAGGCGATATAAACGAACTCGTAGCCTTGGAACACGTCCAGGGCTTTACACCCCTTCCGCACCAAATTGAGACAGCTGCGAGAGTTATCCGTGACTTGCGCGGTCGTGCCATTCTCGCCGACGAAGTGGGACTTGGTAAAACAATTGAAGCGGGACTCGTGATGAAGGAATATCAACTGCGGGGTCTCGCTCGGAAGATGTTGGTCCTGACGCCTGCCTCTCTCGTCTTGCAGTGGACTCGAGAACTCAATGAAAAATTTCGCCTGGGTGCCTTCGCTCAGCGAAACGAGTGGTCGTGGACACAGTACGATGTGCTGGTCGCTTCACTCGATACAGCCAAACGCGACCCTCATCGGTCAGCACTTCTCTCGAACGAATGGGACCTCGTCGTGGTCGACGAGGCACACAAATTGAAAAACAGTCGAACTCGCAACTGGCAGGTTGTAAACCAGATTCCAAACAAGTACATGTTGCTGTTGACAGCGACGCCGATGCAGAACGAACTGCGTGAACTCCATACACTCATTACGCTTCTTAAGCCAGGCGCACTCGGCAACCCTCAGGATTTTGTCGCAGCACATGTGGAGTCGCGTCGTACACCGAAAGACCCGGCTGCACTTAAGTCACAACTCAAGACCATCATGATTCGCAACCGGCGCATGGACGGCGGTACGAACCTGCCTCCGCGCCAAGTCTCCGTCGTGCCACTCGATTTAACTTCAGAAGAGCTTGCGCTGTACGACGGTGTACAAACCTTTTTACGTGAGGAGTATACGCACCGCAAAGAAGCGCGTATTTCGATGCTCCCGCTGATTACGTTGCAGCGAGAGATTTGCAGTTCTCCCTACGCCGCAATGATGACGCTGGAGAAGATGCAAAAGCGAGCCAAGCAACCGGGTGCGTCCGGTGCGATCGACCAGCTTTTGCGACTGGCTGAAAAAATTCAAACGTACACGAAAGTCGACAAAGTCATCCATATGCTCGAAGGCATCGACGACAAATGCGTGGTCTTCACAGAGTACCGAGCCACTCAGGATTTTTTGCTGTACATGCTGAAGAAAAACGGAGTCAGCGCAGTACCCTTTCGTGGCGGATTTGGACGGGGAAAGAAGGACTGGATGAAAGAGTTGTTCTCCAAGCACATTCAAGTACTGGTCGCCACGGAGTCTGGCGGTGAAGGCATTAACCTGCAGTTCTGCCATAACATGATTAACTTCGATTTGCCTTGGAACCCAATGCGATTGGAGCAGCGGATTGGGCGGATTCACCGTCTGGGTCAGAAGCATAACGTGCACGTGTGGAATCTGTCCACCAATAACACAATCGAGTCACACATTGTACAGTTGCTTCAGGAGAAGATCCGGATGTTTGAACTTGTGATTGGCGACCTCGATTACATTGTTAACGGCGAGGTTGCCGGAACAAAGTTTGAACAAGGAATTCTCGATGCTGCAATGACCAGTTTGTCAGACGATGACCTCTATCAGAGACTGAGCACCATTGGCGATTCCGTGCTGAAGACGCCCCCTCTGCGCAGTGATTCGGAGGTGTGGACATGACGAAGACGGTCTTGCGTACACCTGCGGAACGCATCAAATTTTGTGATGGTTTCTTCAAGGCGACTGGCGCGACATGCGTGTATGACACAGAGGGGTATCGTGAGTATTCTCTGCCGAGAGATGTCGATAAAGAGTTGACAGACCGCCCGTACTATTGGCTGTGGGTTGAACAGACTAGTCAGAATGTCCCTCCCACTGTTCTGCGCATGGCATTCACTGACGAGGCCTTGACGCGAGAGAACGAACGACTTCGTGAACAGGCGCTCCGCCAGCGAGAGGGACAGGCGTTCTCTGAGATTGAACAGATGTTTTTTCGCCCGCCAACCGCAGAACTCGTTACACTCGGTAGCTTTCGCCTCGACCGAATTATGTCTGCAGCCGAATCACGAGGCCGCTTCTGTGCTGTGTCGTTACCTGCAGGGCGAACAGGTCGCATCGTGCCGTGGTTGTTGCAAAACGTCGTTGTGTCGTATCGGAGTGACATCGTGGAACAAGTGTGGCATTCAGTAGGCGTCTGTTTGGAAAACGGACAGGTTGTTGAGTCTTTTTTTGACACTGTGCGCCACTTGCCACTTCAGCCCACAGACCCGACCGGCCTACTGTCGTTGGCAAAGCTCAATTTATCCGAAGCTTGGAATCGTATCACGGGGCTATTGCAACGATTGGTGTCCAACCACCCCGATGAATGGGCAAAGTCCGCATGGGAACGACTTGCAAAGGAAGAACGGCAATTGCACACGTACTACATGAGTATCTTGCCGGACATCCCACCTGATGAGCAAGCTGCTGTTGAAGCTGAGATGAAGGCGAAAATTTGTCAGGTCAGGGACAGAGTTGCGCCTAAAGTCGAGATCGACATGAAACAAACGGCCCTTGTTGGCCTCGTGACACATTAGTTACAACAGCGACTCTAGGTTCCGTTGCCGTGCGTCTGGGCCATCCATCTTCCCTAGCTTGGACATCTGCATGATGCGACTGCGTAGCGGTGCTACTGTGTCGAGTAAATCGCCGCCATTCTTTCGGTAGATGTCGGGGGGAGCGTAATTGCTGGTAAACCACGTCGGCAGTTTGGCGTGAAAGCGGTGGTTCACAATCCTGAACAACTTCTCCATCGTAAACTCGTTGGCGCGTTCCTGAGCAAATTCGTCGATCAATAGCACGGGTGCCGTCGCGTAGATATCGAGATAGGGTTCAAGGTCTCTCCCCTCTGCAAGTTCGTGACGCATACGGTCAAACAGCGAGTCCGATCGCACAAACAGGCTGGGTACACCGCGTTCCTGAAGGCGATTGACGACAGCAAGCACCAAATGAGTTTTGCCCACGCCCGGAGGCCCAAACACGTATACACCCTGCATGGCGGCTCCGGGTTGGAAGCGTTCCGCGAAATCTTCAACGTACTGCACTAGCTTTGGATACTTGCGCCTTTGCTCCACTGGAAAGTTTTCAAAACGAAAGGATTCGTCTTCGCGAAGTGCGCCTGAAAATTCGGCAAAGCGCCTAACCTTCTGTTGTAGCTGAGCATCTTTGAACGGAGTACACCGCTTGACCATTGTCGTCAGTTGAGTCCCGTAGCGGTCTAACGACTGCACAAAACCCTGCATGTCGCCTTCCTTGCCACAGCTGCTAAAACCGCGACAAGCTTGACAGATATCGCGTTGCCGTACGTACTCAAGAAGTAGGGCTTGCTGACTCCGAATGGTTGCGTCAGAGACACCCCACTCATCGAGTTGCGGAATCTGGATGCGGAAATCGGTTGGTTTATATTCAAGTGGGTGATTCCGCCACGAACTGGGAATCACTTCACGAATGTGTTGCACAGAGGGTCGTCTCCTCTCCTGAAAGCTACGCTCATCCAATTCTAGAGGATAGCGAGTATTGTTTCCACGACTTGTTGTGGCGTGAGCTTGTCAACCTGAATCACGTGGTGCGCTGCCCGTCGATACAATTTGCTTCGCGCCTCTGCCAGATTGCTTAGTCGAGTTGCAAGGTCGTCAGCACTTGCAAGCAGCGGGCGACCCGAAGTTTGCCCGAGCAAGCGCTGCATCTGCGTGTCAACGTCGACTTCCAGTGCAATCACTAACCAGTGCGAGCGCAACTGTGCAACGCAACTTTCTGTCGTTACGATACCACCGCCCGTCGCGCAAATCAGCGGTGTGGATGTAGCCATTTCAGTTACAACCCCAAGCGCAGACTTTTCAGCTACGCGAAATCCACCCTCGCCGGATTCGGCAAAGATCTGCGAGACAGACGCTCCGACACGTGCTTCGATGTACGTATCGAGGTCTATAAAGCGCCATTTCAAAGTGTCTGCGAGAGCCGATCCAACGGTGCTTTTCCCGGCTCCCGTTGGACCGATCAAGGCAATCGAACGGTGTGACACACAGTCACCTGCTTGTCTTGGACTTGTCTCACATCATAGCACATCGCGATCGCTCGAAACGACGCTGTTTCAGACTTCAATTACGGGCTGTTGTCCTGCCACCGAGTGACTCGCTTTGCGCTTGGGTCGTAGGAAAAGACAACGGTGTTGATAGCGCCGGGCACAGAGGCTTCCACCCGGACATTGTCTGAACTCCCGAACGACACGCTTTCTTTCACCACTCCACCCACGGTTTCGACGGTCCTCGTGGTACCTACAGCCGCAGGATTGCTCTCGAGTGCCGTCAGCACGCTCAAGGCCGCCCCCCGCGCAAGCCAAAAGGACTGCCTGCTCGCATCGTATAATCGCAGTGTTCGCGCCTGAAACATGACCATCGTCTGAAGTGTCCCTGCGATGACCGCGCTGCACAGTGCGAGGCCAAGTGTTGTCACGAGAGCATGTCCACAGTCTCGTGTCACTGCGTGCCAACACACCGAGCGAGTCTCGCTCGAGACAACTAACGTTTTCAACCTAGAGAAGACGATACAGCACCTGACAGTGTGCATAGCGTCATTTCCCTCGTTTCTCCGTCCGTAAACGTGATGGACGCGTGAACTTCACCAAGCAGCACCTGGAACGCAACAGACTGCACCATCGTCGCAATGACTGCAGTTCCACCCCCAGTTTCAATGCGAACGAGTTGCCCTCGGTTATTCGCCAAATAACGATAGGTAATGCCGTCTGCCTCCGTTAACATTAGACTTTCAAAACGCAAAGTCGCTGACGTCGCGGCATGTGCGTCGGTTGCGAGCACACGATGGGCACTTGCCCACATTGCCTCCACTTCACCTGCCGAGGTCAGGCGATTCTCCGCGCGCCAGAGAGACACCATCAGACTCGTGGACAACGCAAGGACGATGGTTGATAGTACCAACGCGAGGGATACTTCAATCAGCGTGAACCCTTCTCGCGACGAGCTAAAAGCCGCGCTGCGGGATCCACAACGTTTGGCTGGTGTCACCCACACGCGCCACAATGGTCATCACCCCCTGCTCACTGTCTTGCGCGGGCAGAAGTTGGACCTGACAGGTCAAACCGTGCCACATAGTTTCAGATGTCGCGACCTGTCCGGCTAAATAAGTCTCCGCAGCATTGTCGGCGCAGTCATCGGCTGCGCGCTGTGCGGACGTCATCTTTGTCGCCAACACTGTCTGGCTCCACCCGAGCAGGCTAGCAGTTCCAATGACGGACAACAGCCACACGGAGACAACAACCTCGGTGATTGTCAATTTTTTCACCCCCCGGGGGAGATTAATCCGGCGCCCATATACGTCGTGATGTCTAGTTCTTGCACACCATTCGTCAGTCTGATCACACCGCTTACTTGGCAGTTACCTAATTGGTCGTACGTCAAATTTCCGTTCTGCATTTGCAAGTACCCATCGACATAATTGATGCCGGGGGCAAACACAGTAGTTGACAACTGCTTCCCACCGACAAACGTCCCGTAACGTGGCGCGTATTTGGCCATCCGCACAGCGCCGAATGTTCCTGAACTTTGTCCTTCCTCCTGGGCAAAGCGAAGATTGTCAAGCAGCAGTTGCCTCGTCTCTGTGAGTTGGAGCGTGGACCACACGCGCAGGAACGCAGGCACCGCCAACGCAAGCGTGAGCACAGTGACAAACATTGCCACGGTCAACTCAACGACACTAAAACCGCCTTGATGACGAGCGTCACTGCACACCGTTGGTTCCTGTCTGTGCCACTTGACATGTGACTGATATGTGGTCGGGGTCAGGGTCTGAAATTGTGTAGACCGCATTGGCCGGCTGCCCCGGCATCGCCGCTAACATCTGCGCGTCGACTAAAGCTTGCATCTGAGTGGTAGCGTCGCCCGTCGGGAGCGAACCGTTTTCGAGAGCGTACTCAGTTAAGGCCGATTCAATGGCGTTGACATTCTGCTGGCATGCAACAGCTGTGGCCTGTTTTCCAGCCCCGAGCAAGTGGGGTGTGATAACAGCAATCATGACACCAACAATGAAAACGGCGACGACCATTTCCATCAGCGTAAAGCCCCCTTCACGCTTGCAGTCGCGTTCACGAAGCGTGGGCCCGCTGCGGTGAACCTTCGTTGTCCAAACTAACTGGCGCCAAAGTGCGCTCATCATGAGTGATGACCCCTTTCATGCGCGTTATGACCAGTGTCCAGTTGATACCGTCGTCATCATGTCGTACATCGGAACGTAAACAACATACATGCAGGCACTGACAAGTCCTCCCATGACGAACAACAGGGCGGGTTCTAGCACTTGTACCAATCGACGCAACCGTTCCTCAAACACCTCTTGGGTATACGCTTCTACGCGTGCGAAGGCGGCTCCAATCTCTCCTGTCTGTTCCGCCCAGCGCAACAACACGGTCAACAGCGGATCCCAGTCACCTGTGAACGCAAGGGCAGGCGGCTGTCCGGCCATTACGCGGGACAACGTCTCAGTCGCAGCCTTTCGCATCCACACAGGGTTGTGGATGTCAGCTAGTTCCGTGAGCGTGTCTGTCAGTGCGACGCCTGCGTCGAGGTGGAGGCGGAGTAATTGAGACCAGGTGTACGTTCGCCGGAGTCGCCAAAGCTGTCGCCCCGGAAGCCACTTGGAGAGCTTGGACCAAAGAGCGGGGCGCGAGGTTCTAACGACAAGTAGAGCGAGCGTAAAGACGGCAATCGTTGCAGTTAAGCCGACAGTCCAACGGGGTGCTGAATCGAGAATCCTGACGACCACGGCCGTCGCACCGCTCGGGTGTAATCCAAGGGAGGCGTAGACCCCAATAAACATCGGCATTACCACTCTGGAGACAAAGATGAGCAGCAGAGCCATCAGCCCTGACAGCAGTCCGGGATAACTAAGCATGCGCAGGATGTCGCCGATGGCCTTTCGACGCAGTCGTGCGTGAGTACTCCAGGCACGCAGTGTTGAAGCAAGGTTTCCCGTGGCTTCACCCGCCGCTACCATCGACAGCAGCAGGCGTGGAGCACATGACCGCCAGGCATCGGACAGAGATCGGCCTTCCTCAATAGACACAGTGGCTAGGTTTAACCAATCCTGCATGTGCCGACTCAATGGATGGTCGCTCAAGTGCATTACTGCCTGTCGCACGGGTAACCCCGCCTCCAGCAGCGACGCCAGATGGTCGGTTAGATGGTCGAGATCGCGAGTCTGAAATCGTTGACGAAAGTGGCCAACGCGCTTACTTCGTCCCCCTGCCACCGGATTGACGGTGCCTACACCCACTAGCGCCCCCTCCCATCCCGGTCGGAGACGCCATAACCGACAACGACCTCAGGTTGCGATTTGCTCACACGCGCCCTGATTGCCCCCCAAGGCACATCAGTTGCGATTAGACTGGACAGTTCAGTGGTCATTTCGAGCACCGCGAACGAGGCGTGTCGCGACATTACGCTTGCGCCCACCGCGGTCACTAACTGCGGTGTAGCCACAGAGCGGTCAATCTCCTGCACGACCACCCCCAACAGAACCTCTGCAAGAAGTTGACGCGCAACACCGAAGTCTACTAACCGGGCAGCGGCGCCGACGATGTCGCGTGCGTGCGTGGTACTCAGTACAAGGTGCCCAGTCAACGCTGCTCTGACTGCAACGTGAGCAGTCTGTTCGTCGCGGATCTCGCCAATCATGATGACATCCGGGTCTTGCCGTAGTAGGGCCCGCAACCCGGCTTCAAACGTCACCCCAATCCGTTCTCTGACCTCCATCTGCTGCCAATCGGTCATTGGCATCTCGACGGGGTCTTCGATACTGACCACACGTCGACCAGCTTCCGACAACTCGCGCAGCATGGCGTACAGAGTTGTCGTTTTACCAGAGCCAGTTGTGCCCGCGACAAGGATGAGCCCCGAGTGCCGAAAGAGCATCCGTGTGACGAACTGATAGTCTGGGGTAGTCATGCCCAACTGGACCAACGTCGGGACAACACTCTTCGAGTGCGCAAACAGTCTAAGTACAGCTGCCTCTCCGCCAAGCATCGGAACTACTGCAGCGCGCACGTCGCAGTCGATTTCGGCCTCGGTCTCAGACGGCTGGACGTGCCATGAAAATGCACCATCTTGAGGCATTCGTGACTCGGACACGTCCATCCGGCTGAGGGCCTTGACCCGACGAATCACAGTACCTGCTTGGTCAGGTACGGTTAAAAATGGTTCGATCACACCGTCCACTCTGAAAGCCGCGTGCAAAAGTCCGTCTGTTAAGCGCAGGTGTACATCTGACGCGCCGCGAACCAGGGCATCGTCCAAGATTCGCTGCAACAAAACAACGGCCGACAGCTCCTCCACGGTAATCCCTCCTATAGCTAGGGAAATTCGTGATGGCTTATCGACCGCCTGTTTTCAACGCGCTGGATCCAATCTCTCTTTGGAGCTATTTACAAGGTTTGCTGAGCTCTTTGTATAGTAAACCAGTGGGGTTCCCAAAGCTCTTTGTGTGGGACCAACAACAAGTGCAGTTGCGCCCAATCAGCCAATCCCGCATCTCTCGCCGACAATTGAGGCCATCCGAGCGGATGGCTGTGAAACGTGGCGAGGACTGACGCGTTGGCGTCCCGCAGCGAAAACGCGAAGTCGATCACTTCCTGCTCGACAGCAAAACAAGAAGTGGCAGTAGCTTCTGCTTCGAAACAGTGGACGGCCACACCATAAACTTCCGTGTATATCAGTCCACAGACTTCATTTGGTAAGGCGACCTCAGCAGCCTTTTTGACCGTCTCCCAGACATCGCGCGTCCACCACGCCGGAGTAGCCGTTGCGATGGCCCCGTTACTCGACGAATTCAAACTCCATGTCGCCAATTTGAATCACATCACCTTCGCTCGCCCCACGGTTGCGCAGAGACTGATCTACACCACTTTGCCGCAGGATTTTCTGAAACCGTTTGACGGCGTCGTATTGAGCGAAATTTGTCATTTTTACAAGTTTCTCAAGTTCTTCGCTTTCCACAACAAAGTGGTTCCCTTCGCGTCGGACAGTGAACACTGGCCTCCTTGGCGCATACCGATACACCTTGACTTCCTCCGGCTCTGACTCGACGTCGGCGACAGTTGGCTGGTCCTCTGTGAGTTTATCCAAGGCATCTGCCACCGCGTACACGAGCAGGTCGAGACCTTGTCGCGTTGCACCAGACACGGGAAACACCCGTAAGTCGGGATACGCCTGACGGAAGCGCGCGAGATTTTCCTCCGCTTCGGTGATATCCATTTTGTTCGCGACGACGAATTGCGGCCGTGACGTCAAGTCTGCGTTGTACTGTGCAAGTTCGGCTTGTATCAGGTTGTAGTCCTCAAGCGGATCACGCCCTTCTACGGCAGCCATGTCTATGACGTGGAGCAATAATCGCGTGCGCTCCACGTGGCGCAGAAACTCGAGACCAAGACCGTGGCCTTGGTGTGCCCCTTCGATGAGTCCAGGCAAGTCCGCGATCACGAAACTCCGGCCGTCAGGTATGGCCACTACACCGAGTTCGGGTGAGAGCGTCGTAAACGGGTAGGCGCCAATTTTCGGAGTTGCGGAGGTCACGGTCGACAATAGTGTTGATTTACCGACACTCGGGAACCCGACGAGGCCCACGTCCGCAAGGACTTTAAGTTCAAGCAAGAGCCAGTGTTCTTCGCCCGGTTCACCTTTCTCAGCCATATCAGGCGCTTTGTTCCCTTCTGTGGCGAAACGAGAGTTACCTCGCCCTCCCCTGCCTCCTCTTGCTACGACAAGTCGTTGACCGTTGCGAACGAGATCGCCAAGAAATTCGCCGCTGTCTCCCTCACGCACAACAGTGCCAGGTGGAACCTTTACTTCCATATCGGGCGCGCTCTTACCGTGTTGATTCTTGACGCCACCGTGGTCGCCGCGAGTCGCCTTATAATGGCGTTGGTAGCGGAAATCCACCAGTGTTCGCAAGCCCTCATCGACCACGAACACGACATTGCCGCCGCGCCCCCCGTCGCCGCCGGCGGGCCCGCCTAGGGGCACGAACTTCTCCCGGCGATATGAGACAATACCGTTGCCCCCGTCGCCGCCTTTGACGTAAATCCGTGCGTGATCGACAAACATACCGTTCACCTCTACTCTTTCTCGAAGCGCCCTACGCTTCGCTGCCTGTGCCGAGTGGGTCGGGATCAAGTGCGCAACCAATCGCGACCTCTTTGGCATTGTGTGTGCGCTTGTGCCGATCTATGTACGCCGTGATTTGTACCAAGACTTTATTCGCACTCTGTATCCCTGACGGAATGCCGATGTGTAGACAAAGAGTAGAATCCACTTCATTGATGCTCATTTCCAAGCTGAGCGGTGAGACGCCAGTCGCCGCGGCTTGTTCGTTGGCGAACGTCCAGACCTCGCACAGACTCTTCGACCAGGTACGCCGCCACTCCGTCGTGTACTCTGCGCGAATGAGTCGTACGTGTGGGCACTGGGCGGCTGTCCAAAGGACTATCGACGGCGCAAATTCAAACCTCGACTGAACGAGTGACAGTGAAGTCAACCAATCGGACAAGTCCATGACCGTCGTCAGCGCCCGTTCCGGTCGGTCAAGTTGGAGGTATGCCCGCACCAACTGCAAGAAATTCTGAACATCATGTCGATGAATCCGAAAGGCATCCTTGGCGCTGCCCTGTTCGTGTGCAGACTCTAGATCAGCACGTCGCACTTTGTGCGCACCTCCACAATCAAGTCAAGGAACACAAAGAGCCTGGCATTTGCCAGGCTCACCACGCTAGACCCGTGTTTTACGCTTCGACCGCCGCAGCCGCTTCGGTCTCCACAGCAACCGGATACACGCTTACGCGCTTGCGCTCACGACCATAGCGTTCGAACTTCACACGGCCTTCTACCATGGCGAAGAGCGTGTCATCCTTGCCGATGCCGACGTTCGTTCCGGGGTGAATTTTCGTACCCCGCTGGCGAACAATGATACTTCCGGACTTCACGAACTGGCCGTCTGCGCGCTTTACGCCGAGGCGCTGCGCTGCACTGTCACGCCCGTTGCGTGTGCTTGAAACACCTTTTTTATGAGCAAAACGTTGAAGGTTAAACTGCAACACGTGAACTCACTCCTTTTGATCAAGCCGGATTTCTCGCAGCGTTATGTGATGTGGATACTGCTCCGCTGTCTGCTGCAGGCCAAACCACATACTCTCCAACAACAACTGTATTCCAGAGTCGTCTCGAACCGCATCCGGTACAGAACACGACAGCACATCACCGTCGTCTTCTGCAGGCAGCGCGACACCGAGCAACTGCTCACAGCTGTTCACAGCGTTCAACACTAGAGCTGATACTGCGGCGCAGACGACGTCCTCACCAGCCTCACCGTAACCGCCGTGGCCAGAGACGCGAAATGCTGTCACGACACCAGCAACCCGTTCGACGCGCGCGCGAATCATCAGTCTTAGTTACGCTTGAATGGTCTCAACCAGCAACTTCGTATATGGCTGGCGATGACCTTGTTTCTTGTGGTAGTTCTTTTTGGATTTGTACTTGAACACGACAATCTTCTTACCGCGTCCGTGCTCCACAACTTTGGCCGTCACTGAAGCACCTGCCACGGTTGGTGTACCGACTTTGGTCTGTTCGCCGCCGACAAAGCAGACTTTGTCGAGGGTAACGGATTGACCGACCTCAGTATCGAGCTTCTCCACGTAGATGGTGTCTCCAGCAGCAACCTTGTACTGCTTGCCACCTGTCTCAACAATTGCGTACATATAAACGCTCCCTCACTCAGACTCGCTGCCAGGGTCCATTGTCCCAACTGTGGGCCACAGGGTTAAAACCGCTGGTCATGCGGTTGGCGTGACGTACACACACGCGAGTTAGTGTATCATGCCCCACTCTCACAATCAAGGAATCCATTGAACTACTGCAGCCATTGGTCGAGAGAGTCCAGCCATCGCCCAGCAAAGACCGCTTCAAGAAGTTCATCTTCCTCCAAAATCGTTCGGACACTCCCATTCTCATCAAGGACGTACACGAGATGGTACCTGTCGGGAGCAAATTGCTTGACGACGTCGCGAATCACTGCGCTTTCTGGTGCGGCCACAGACCGGATCAACGCAGGTCTCTGCTCGTGAGAGCGGCGTTTGGCGTCAAGAAAGCGCACTGTGTCCATGGCCAAGTCCCTGCGCCCTGTCCAAGCACTGACGAACAAGAACAGACCAAGCACGAGCATTCCCACATGAGGGTAGCCCGCCCATAGCGCCACACCACCGAGTCCGAGTAACAGCAGAGAGGCTGCAATGGCCATTGTATACGCCTCCCGCGTCGCCGCTTCGTATCCGATTGTACGCGACCGCGCTGCACGCAAGATGCGCCCACCGTCCAGGGGAAGGGCTGGCAGCATGTTGAATACCGCGATCCAAAGGTTCAGTTCGATCACGATGCGTCCAAATTCGGTTGGCCACAAGTGGACCATCACCATGACAACGGCTGTTCCAAGCAGAACAAGATTGACGAAGGGCCCAGCGATGGCAATCAATGCTTCATCACGCGGGGCGGGTCCGCCGCGCCCATACGAGATCTTTGCGACTCCGCCAAATGGCAGCAGCGATACTTCCTCGACCTCGTAACCCAAATGATTTGCGACAGCCGCGTGGCCGAGTTCGTGTAGCAGAACAAGCAGAAACAGGATTACGACATCTCGCCACAGGCCAACCCCGAGTGCGACAACAGCCAACAGGAAAAACAGCGGGTGGAAGCGCACCCGCCCAAAACCACTGATGCGTTGCACCCACGTGGGAGTCGTGATGGAAATCCTCATGGAGCGGTCAGTGAACCCGGAAACACAATGTAGTCATGCGGATTTTCAAACCGATTGTTCTTCTCAAGCGCAAACTGCAACGTTGGATGCGCGGGCGTAGCTGGTAACTGGCCAATGATTTCACCTGCGGTGACGTACTCATTCACGCGCACCGTCGGTTTCACTACACCTGTGTACCACGTCGTACCGATGGAGCCGTGATTGATCTCGATCAAGTCTCCGCCAGAGAGCTGCGCAACCTTCGTGACGGTGCCCGACCCAGCTGCGAGGACATGCTCTCCAGCCGTGCCCTGAATCAGCATTTCGGGCTGTCCGACGGAGTAGTTACGGACAATCGAGCCTTGTAGCGGAACGTGCATCTTAATGGCGCCAAAGTTGGTCGACAACCCAGGAATCGCGATGTGGTGATTGACCATGAACCGGTTTACCCGTGTCCACAACGCAGTCCCTTGGTCCTGTGCAAACGCACTCTGATACACGCCGCGGACATCCGCTGCGACAGCAGTGTGTGCGTGGACAGAGTACACGCCTCCTGCAACGAGAACCGCTGCAGCGACAAGTTGGTACCACCATGTGGACGGGCCCGCAGAGGTTGGCGGCTTGCGGCCACCTGCCGCCCGAACCGCTTCCGATGGCTGCTGACTTGAACCACTGAAGGCTTTACGCCATGTATCTGCATCGCCTTGTTTTAGACTGCCATCTTCGTCGGAAAATCCGTACGGAGAGCTCGCCTCGCTCAGCCACCGCACGCGTTGGGATGATTGGTCAAAAGTCGGGGTAGGTACATCTGTCCGGTATACTGAAGGCTCTGCCAAGTGGCGTCGCGCCGACTCAATCGGCGGCATGGGTGGGTTAGCGCTCGTGTCATGCAATAGCAGCCAAGGATTGTCCGGTTCGTCTGTCAGAGGATTCTGGATTTGATTCGGTAGTTGCTGGACCTCTGCCGATGCGCGTTCTGCCATTCGACGCATCGGCCAACTGCGGCGCAGTGTCCACTTACCGTCCTTGTGTTCGGTCGCCATCGTGGTACCCCCTCACACACACTTACCCAATGTGTATGAGCACATGTGGACGAGTAGACCCGGCAAAAAGATTACCTTTTCCCGCCAATCAAGCGCCTCATGCGCCCCCACAGGCCGGGTTGTTCGTCGAGAACCATCAGCGGCACTGCATCGCCTAAAATTCTCCGAGCGATGTCGCGATACGCAATCGATGCCTTGGTGTCTGGTTTCATCACTGTCGGTTCGCCGCGGTTTGCATTGCGAATAATGGCTTCGTCATCGGGTACAATCCCGAGCAAATCAATCGCCAACAACTGCATAATCTCGTCAATGTCAAGCATTTCCCCGCGCTTGACCATCTGTGGGCGGATGCGGTTGATGACCAGTTGTGGCGCATGAATCTGCGCGGCTTCCAACAGTCCAATCACTCGGTCCGCATCACGCACGGCGGGTGTTTCCGGAGTGGTCACGACAATCGCGCGGTCGGCCCCCGCAATCGCGACCTGAAATCCGTGTTCGATACCAGCAGGGCAGTCAATAATGACGAAGTCGTGAGACTCTTTCAAAGCACCTATAATCTCCCGCACTGCGTCAGGAGTCAGAGCAGTCTTATCCCGGGTCTGCGACGCAGGAAGCAGGGACAAAAGTTGATCAAATCGCTTATCGCGGATTAACGCCTGTTCGAGGCGGCACTCCCCTGTCGCCACATCCACAATGTCGAAAATGATGCGGTTTTCTAAGCCCAGCACTACGTCCAGGTTGCGCAGACCGATGTCGGAATCAACCAAACAAACCCGCTTGCCGAGGAGCGCCAGCGCTGTACCAATATTGGCGGTCGAAGTCGTCTTTCCCACGCCGCCCTTGCCCGATGTTATGACAATCGCGGTTCCCATCCCGATGAATCCTCCCAAACCTTATCTCAATAGTACAGGTTTTGTGGTCTGTCATTCGCCGACGAGACTCGCGCGATAAGCAAGTTTATCGACAGCCATGACACCATCCTTGACATACGCGAATTCCATAAACGCGACAGCCGACCGACCATGCTGTGTTTCGGGTGCCCGACTCACGATATCTGCGATCCGTAACTGAAGAGGCGCAAACTCTGCGGCAGCAATGACTGCAGTAGTCAGTCCAGACGCACCCGCGTGCGCGACTCCGCGCAGACGTCCGAAAATATAGATGTCTCCGGAAGCGACAATAGTGCCTCCAGGATTGACATCACCAATCCACACCACATCGCCGTCAAACGTCAGACACTGCCCGTTTCGCACAACACCTTTCACGACAGATTGTTTGAAACGTCGCTCCTCTGGCACGACAGACTGTTTGCTCATCGTGCGGGGGCCGAACTCCCGAATCATAAAGTTCTCGCGTTTGAGAAAAACCTCGAGCAGTTGCCGATGCTCAGCATTGCTCAGCGTTCGGTTCCCGAAATCAATGGAAACAGCAACCTCACCCTCCGAAAACAGGACTGCACCTTCACCGTCTAAAACCTCGTCAAGGTGGAGAAGCAGCGCGTCAAAGGGACAAAATTCATCCAGTAAGAACAGCAACCCGTCTCTTGTTCCTTTGATCGCAACCGGAGGCTGTCCGGGCTGTCTCACCCTCACCGCCAATTGGCTCCCTCCTGAACGCCGCTCTGTGCGGCAGGGCCACTAGCCCCTTAAACAATGTCTGCAAGGCTAAGCTCACAGATAGATTGAACGGAAGGTACTTCGCGATGAGACGTCCAATTTCCTGCACTGGCTTTGGTCAGGAGGCGACCGTGGTTCACAGGGAGTCAGGGGCTTTGCTTCGGTAGCGATTTCCCGGTTTATCTGCAAATGCGAAATGCAGTGGCGCATAGAGGATCAGCAGCGCAATGCCATTTTGAATCATCTTCGACAGTGAATCCGCCATGACCGATTGCCACGCAAAACCAGTTACATCGAACAAGCGGGTTAACCCAAACGTGATCCACACCTGCAACCACGTAAACACAATCGTAACGAGGAACGCGATGGACACGTTCTTGTGCAAAAACTGACTGAAGGAGGCGGCGGCAAAGTACCCCACAACGCCGTACGTAAACGCGCTGAGTCCAATGAACGAGCCGAATTCAATGTCCTGAATCAGGCCGACCAGCACCCCTAGCAACATGGCTGCCCGTGGCCCACGCGTCATTGCAACCATGACCGCGACCACGAGCACCAAATTCGGCTGAATTGCAGAGATCGGTGGAATTTGAAACACCGTGGACTCAATAATTAGGGCGAACCAGAGCACGAAAAAGGCGATGACGTTCCTCACTTTGCGCCCGCCTTTCCGGCTTTCCCTTCCACAACAAATACATCTTCCAAGTACGGGAAGTTGGCAGAGGGTTTAATCACAGCAGACTGCGTCAAGCCCTGGACACCTTGTTGCACCTTGACAACCGTTCCAATTTCGATCCCGGCAGGAAACAAGCTAGAACTCAGACCAGACGTAACGACGACATTGCCAGGACTAACATTTGCCAACGGGGATAGAAAATTCATTACCAGGTCTCCCCCCACCGAGGTCGATCCCGAAACCACGCCGAACGGCTGATCCGCACCTGAGACCTGGACCTTGGCCGAAACACTGTCTCCGACCTGCGTATCAGTGAGCAGCAGTACCTTTGCACTGTGCGCAGCCGTCATTTGCACACGCCCGACCAAGCTGCCGTCGGTGGAGACAACTGGCATGTTGGTCTGCACTCCGTCGGCCGTACCGACGTCAATCGTCACGACAGACGTCCAACTTGATGGGGTCCTCCCCACGATGTGAGCCGGTTGCAGCTGAAACTGACTGCCCTTGCCGCTTTTAAATCCGACCATTTGTGCCAACCGCGCGTTTTCCTCCTGCTGCGCTGCCAGCTGATTCCGTAATTGGCCGTAGTTTTGCATCTCCGTCTTTAGCTCGGCGTTCTGTACATACATTTGGTGAAGGTCACGTAAACCTCCAAAAAATCCTGTTAACTGGCTGATTGGCCGATACACCCAGCTACCCACTGTATTCTCAACGTCCATGACGACACTTTCAGGCCACACAGCAGTGCCAGAAGACTGTAGAGTCACGCCAGCCAATATGATCAAGACGATGACACTGGCCAACAGAATGAACAATCGCCGACTGGTAAGTATTCGGGACACCCGCATCCCCACATCCTTTACACGGTTGTTAACCTGCCCTTCGGCCCTCTCCCGACCGCGGAGACAGGCCCCCCGCTATCCTCGTCTGGCCTTGCGCGAGACCGCATTGCGCTTGCGATAGACGTCGTAGTTGTCGAGCGCTTTGCCAGTGCCCACAGCAACGCAATCGAGCGGGTTCTCCGCAACAACTACTGGCATTCCCGTCTCTTCACTCAGCATCCGGTCGAGATTGCGAAGCAACGCGCCGCCGCCAGTCAAGACAATGCCGCGGTCCATGATATCGGCTGCGAGTTCTGGCGGAGACTTTTCCAGAGTCACCTTCACCGCGTCGAGAATAGCACCTACCGTGTCTGCAAGCGCTGCACTGATCTCTGACGAGTGAATGGTGAAGGTCCGAGGAAGCCCGGTCACCAGATCGCGCCCTCGGATATCCACTGTTGGATCATCATCGTCTGGAGTGATGGCGGTTCCAATGGTCACTTTAATATCTTCTGCAGTGCGTTCGCCGATCATCAGGTTGTACTGTTTCTTTATGTACTGAATGATCGCCTCGTCCATCTCGTCTCCAGCGACGCGAATAGACCGACTTGTGACAATCCCGCCTAAGGAAATAATGGCGACTTCCGTTGTCCCACCGCCAATATCAACCACCATGCTTCCTGTAGGTTCTCCCACCGGTAAACCCGCCCCTATGGCTGCGGCCATCGGTTCCTCAATCGTCTGTGCATCTTTGGCACCGGCTTCAATGGCTGCATCTTCGACGGCGCGCTTCTCCACGGCCGTGATGCCAGACGGCACGCATATCATGACACGCGGTTTTCCCGACCAGTTCGACTTGTTTTTCATCGCTTGTCGAATGAAGTACCGAAGCATGGTAGCCGTCGTCTGAAAGTCGGCGATCACACCGTCTTTCATGGGACGCACGGCAACAATGTTGCCTGGTGTTCTCCCAATCATCTGTTTTGCCTGCTCACCCACGGCCTCAATGGTATTGCTATCCGTTCGGATTGCGACAACGGACGGTTCACGCACGACAATCCCGCGGCCCTTTACGTAGACCAAAGTGTTGGCAGTGCCGAGATCGACACCCATATCTCTACCGGCAAACATGTACGAAATCTCCTCTCACATACACTGCATCTGCAGGTCTATTTATAGCTTACGACATCGCCCCACGAGCCTTCAAACTCACAAACTGACCATCGCCCACCACGATGTGGTCAAGCACATCAATACCAAGGAGGCGACCTGCTTCTACCAACCGCCGCGTCACTGCGATGTCTTCCGGACTGGGCGTGGGGTCTCCACTCGGGTGATTGTGCAGACATAAAATGGCCGACGCGCTGCGCTTCACTGCGAGTTTGAATATTTCACGTGGGTGGACAATGGAAGCATCCAAACTGCCAACCGAGGTTACGTCTTCCCCGATAATGCGGTGTTTGGTGTCCAAGTGCAGTGTGATAAAGTGCTCCTTTTTAAGGTGCCTCAACCGATCCATATAATACTCTGCGGCATCATCTGCAGACCGGATTTGTGTCTTTGTCTGTACTGGTTTGTGTGCGATCCGTCGCCCGAGTTCTACCGCAGCAGCAATCTGCAACGCCTTTCCTGTACCAATCCCAGGAATGCGCATTAACTCTTCCGTTTCCACTTCCAGCAGTCCGTAAACGCCGCCAACCTCGTGAATGACACGTGCCGAAAGGTCTAGGACGTTTACTGTCCGACTACCTGACTGAAGAATAACAGCAAGCAACTCATCGCTGCGAAGTGCCTGCGCGCCCTGACGCAACAGTCGTTCCCGTGGAGCTTCCTCGCCTTGCACAACCACGTGCAACGCCCCCTCATAGAAGTCTGTCTCTCACGATAGGGGGTTTTCCGTGGGGCGGCAAACGCGATGCGGCCAAATTACACTCTATTGGACGAGCTGGTGCACAAAAACCTGCAACCGCCTTACTAGTATAGCGTATGGAATGTGAAAAAGTTGTGGGGAATGCGAGTGAATTCGACAACCATTCGTCATTTCGACTCAAGATTGATAGTTGATCGACGCAAGCGTGCTATAAGCTGACAGCACATCCAACTCCGCTTGTGCTGTGTGGTGCTGTAAAAGTTGCTGTTCTGCATTTTTCACATTCTGCGCCACGGCTTGAAGCGCCGTTCCGTATCCGGTCGCCCCGAGCACGGCAGCACTGGGCTGCAGTTGCAAAGCTTTCTCGGTCGCCATTTGCGCGTCGCGCGCTGTTTCGCCATCCGACAAGCTGGCCATTAACGTATTTGCGGCGCTAACTTCTGCCGACAGCCATGCAGAGATACGGGTTCCGTCCTTCTGAGAAGTCGATGACAGTGTCGGGATCGTCCGCACTGAGCTCGCCAGGTGCACTGTCGTGGGGTGGATGTTGTGGCGTCGTAGCACATTGGCCTCAGTCGACAAGGCCGATGCCTGTGTTGCCATTTGCACTACCAGACTGCGCCGGCTGAGACTATCTGGGAAGACCACACTCGCCACTCCGCTGTGTTCGAGTCTGCTTTGTGCCGCCCGAGCACTCGTGTCATTAGGGTATTCACCGACAGCGAGCGCATATGCGCTCACGGCCGGCATCACGACGGTGGAACCCGTCATGGCTGCACTTCCCGGCCAAGCACCAACAGGGGTCGCTGCGGCAGCCCCAGCCATCGTAGGCATTTGATGAAATAGAATCAAACCCAGGCAACCCATCGCGAGTCCGAATACAAGCCCCGTTTTAAAACTATCGCGAAGCGTTGGTCGCCTAAAAGGTTGAAATACTCCTTGCTTTACCTGTTCGTGTGAAACTTCAGGAACAGCCCGTCCAGTTGTAACAGCTTGTACTGCCTCTGAAACCGAGAAGTCTCCGACCACCCATGACGTTTCCCCTACGCGGACCGTCACACCACCGTTCGCCTTTGACTCAGCTGCTTGCTCTGTGTCCTGAACGCTTTCTGTCAGCGCCATGTCGCTGCCTCCTCCGCTCCATCGGTTGTCCGTACAGTCTATGAATTCACACGCCAAACTATGAGATATTTTATTTTGTGGCAGAAAACATAGAAATCCGCACAGCGTGGGCTGTGCGGATTTCTCGCCTAGTGTCGAGTGCAACCTGTATCTGAATTTCCCCCGTGGCTCCCTTTACCCGTCGACCTGCATTGCAATACGCAACGGTCACTATCTGATCTCGTAGATTGTAATCGTGCGCACGCCCCATGCGTCGGCCTCTGCTTGTGTGGCCATACAAATGTCGATACGGTCGCCGATAATGGCACTCCCCGTATCTTCCGCGTGCACCACTCCGATCCCAGGGATGTAAACCTTCGTTCCGAGTGGAATTACACGTGGATCGACAGCAATCACGCCAGGTTCAGCGGGAACGCCGACTGCCGTCCTACCTCCTGCCACATAAGCGGTTGCTACGACGGTCAACGTTTGCAGTGCGACCATGCCAGATTCGCTGCTGCGTCCTGACAATGGTGCATGCTTGGTGACCGCATGCGGTGTTACAGGTGGGCGAACCTTTGTACCAAACTCGATCACACAGTCAACCGGATGCCGCAAGACAGTCTGTACGACTCGGCTTGATACTAAATGACCGGTTTGGTAGACGCGTGCTGTCTGTACCTGCAGTAACCCCTCCACACCGTTCGTCAGGACGCGTTGCTGTCCTTTGTAAAGTCGGTCTGTACCCCGGCGGACGGTCTGAAACGGTAATGCTTGCGTCTTTGTCGCCACATGTGCAGCGAGTTGCTCTTGTGCAAACGACTTGTGCGGGACAGTTTTCTCGGGGCTATACGATATCCAACGAGCACGACTGTCCGCCTTGGGCGCTTGTACTTGGGCTCTGCCTTGTTGTCTCGTTCCCCGGCTGTTGCGTTGCCCACTGTCTTGCACCTTGTAATCGATTCCGGGTACCGTCACTGCCGTTAAACCGACCAGCGCCAGTACTGTGGCACCAACCGACAAGGTTTTGGACCTTGGTAGACGCACTCCATCACCTCTCCCTAAGCATTGAGGGGAAAGGGAAGAACCACTGGGTACCTAGGCTGGGGACAGTATAGAAGATCATGAAGTGGAACGCAATGGTACCTGCTGTAAAACGGTTCCATCCAGTCAATTTCCACCTACAAGACATGGCTGAGATACCAGGAAGACATCGTGTGCCCAAAGAACACCACGACAACTACACCAATTGCGATGTAAGGTACAAACGGCACATGCTCACGTGCACGAAGCCAACCGACTGCGCGCATCGACAGCCCCACAACGGACCCGAACAATGAAGCAACGATTAGCGACTCAAGCCCCGGTAGAAACCCGAGCATCGCGCCGACGGAGAGGTACAACTTGACGTCCCCCATCCCCATTCCTCCCCGTGAGACCAGTTGTAGCAGCAAGAGCACGCCGGCAGCTTCGAGTGCACCAAGCAACCCACTCCACCAAGGGTGGATGCCAGACAGACCTACGAGTGCGGTTACCACTACGGCCCCGCCCAATGACAATACGTTGGGGACTCTCATGGCAGTCAAATCAGTTGCAACAACCGTGGTCAGCAGCGCCCAAAACACCCCCCAAGCCAACCACTTCAGTCCAAAGGGAACCGTCACAGTGGTTAGCGCAAACAGAGTTGCAGTGCAAAGTTCAATGACTGCATACCGCATCGGTATGACCGCCCCGCACGTCCTGCAACGACCGCGCAGAAACAGCCACGAGAGGAGTGGAACGAGTTCCACTGGGCTCAGTGTAGTTGCGCAGGTCGTGCAATGGGACCGGGGGTGAACAATCGATTCCCCACGTACCACCCGATACGCAACGACATTCAAAAACGACCCCACAACGGCGCCGAAGACAAAGGCGGCGGCGCTCACTGATGTCAACGAAATCGGCATCGTTCCACTCCTCTACAGCGTGTGACCAACGGCTGAGACAGACTGCGCGGCAGTCTGCGTTGAAGTGATGGCCCCTAATCGGATTAGCTCCTCCCGATGCATGTCCATCGTCTGCATACCAAACTGTCTTCCAGTTTGCATAGCAGTTTGCAGTTGGTGTACTTTGTCCGTGCGGATCAAATTCGACACAGCAGAAGTATTGACCAGTACGTCACAAACCGGGACTCTGCCATGGCCAGATGCGTGCGGCAGCAGCGACTGTGTGACAACGCCAAGCAACACTCCGGCCAATTGTGTCCGAATCTGAGCCTGTTGACGTGGTTCAAACACGTCGATGATGCGATGCACAGCTTCTGCCGCATCCGGGGCATGAAGCGTTGCCAATACTAGGTGCCCTGTTTCCGCGGCCGTAACCGCGGTGGAAATCGTTTCTAAATCCCTCATCTCACCGACCACAATGACATCTGGGACTTGCCTGAGTGCTGAACGCAGCCCAGTTTGAAAGGATTGCGTGTGCAGACCAATCTCTCTCTGTTCAATGAGCGCGACGTCATTCTCGAATACAAATTCGATTGGATCTTCGAGCGTGACCACGTGTTTCGGAAGGCTGTGGTTAAGCTCATTGACAAGAGCCGCCAGCGTTGTCGACTTCCCGCAACCGGTGGGGCCAGTCAACAGTGCCAACCCCTGACTTTGGTAGATGAAATTTAATACCTGACGTGGTAAACCGAGCGTGTGAAAATCCGGTACAGACGCGGGAATGATACGAGCTGTCACGCTGATACCAGCGTTTGTCCGATAGGCGTGGACACGACAGCGCAGCCCATCCTGAAGCACAAACGACACGTCGACCTGGCCTGTTTGCTGGAGTGTCTCCCAGCCCCCTTGTCCTACTAGTCCCTGTGCAAATTCCCGAGCCACATCGGTCGGAACTCTGACCTCACTGCGACGAACCAACCGTCCATCGACTCTTGCCATCAAAAAGCCTCCTGGCGTTACATGCAGGTCAGAGGCACCGGCATTTGCCGCCTCCTGCAGCCATAGGGCACCCTCGACTTGTTGCCACTCTGACCCTGTCGTGACATTCGCCTCGTTCGACACGGTACCACTCCCGTCCACATTCGACGACATCAACCGTTCGACAAGGAACGACCTGATTCCTTGCACCTGTCGGTCAGCTCACAGAACCGACATTATTTTCGGTTGTTCGACACGGATGAGTGGGAAAAGTTCTCACTGTGGTATGATATGATTGAGCGGACAAGCTTGGCGGTTCGCGGGAACAGACGTCTGCTAAGCAGAGTGGGCTTCACGCACATTTTTCCTGTGAGGGGTGATGGAATGCACGGCGCATTTCGCACGATTGCTTGGTTTCTGTCTGCTGTTGTCGCATTGTTGCTACTTTCAATTTTCCTTCACTTCTTGTTGCGAGTAGCCCTGTTGTTTATTTTGGTGGCAGGTGGGTACTACTTGTACGCACGTGCCAAACAGATGTTAAACCGACGCTGACGCTTCGTAAGGCGTGGTGACCGCGACTGGTCAGCACGCCTTTCTCTTGATGCTCATGCTTACCACGCTACATGGTCGCCTCTTCTTCTGTCCTCTCCTGCAACACCGTTCCTAAACGCACCGCTACCTGCCAAATATCGCCGGCCCCCATCGTCAAAACCAAATCTCCTGCTGTTACAGTCGCAAGCAGGTAATCATACACATTGTCCTTCGAGCGCAAAAAGCGAACGTTCGGGTTGCTGTGCACACGAATTTGTTCGACAAGCCTCTCCGCGGTGACACCCTCAATCTGCCGCTCACCTGGCGGTGAGTAAATGTCCGTGATGATGACTTCATCGGCACCTTCAAAAGCCCTGGCGAATGCGTCGAACAGAAAGTATGTTCGAGTGTACCGCTGCGGTTGAAATACGGCGACAATTCTACGGCCGGTCGTGCGCGCTGCCGCGATTGTGGCAGTAATCTCTGTGGGATGATGCGCGTAATCGTCAATCACGAGGACGTCAGATGCCTCCGAAATCACCTGAAACCGGCGTTTCGCGCCATGAAATGTCGCCAGTTCAGCAGTTGCCTGTTCAAATGACAAACCCGCCTCCAGTGTCACCACAATGGCTGCCAGCGCGTTCATAATGTTCATTCGTCCAGGGACAGACAGCGCCAACTCCCCTAAGCGTTGTCCGTGATAGTAAACAACTGACCGGCTGCCGCGGTCCAGCAATTGGACTTGTTTTGCCATGTAGTCAGCTTCCTGTTCGATCCCAAACGTGTACACTCTCGCCGCGGCCTCATTGCGCAGCGACCTGATGTGGCTGTCTTCCGCCGACATTACACACAGACCCTCAGCAGGTATCTGTCGTATAAACTGGGCATAGGCAGCCTTCAGGTTTTCAAAACTTCCGTCATAGTACTCAAGGTGGTCTGCCTCGATTGCAGTCACCACGGCAATTTGCGGATGGTAGTGCAAGAATGAGCCGTCACTTTCGTCTGCCTCTGCGACAACAAACTGGCCTGCGCCAGCCTTCGCATTGTCACCAATATTGTTCACCACGCCACCAATCACGAACGTCGGGTCTAATCCGCAGCGTTCCATCACGTAGGCAATCATGGAAGTCGTAGTCGTCTTGCCGTGCGCGCCTGCGATGGCGATGCCTGTTCTGTCGGCCATTAATCTCGACAGCATCTCAGACCGGTGGATGACGGGGATGTGCTGGTCGCGTGCGGCCTTTAGCTCCACGTTATCTGCGGGAACGGCCGTGCTGTATACGACCACATCGGCTCCTGTGACCTGACTCGGTGCATGACCGAGATACACCCGAGCCCCACGTTCCTTGAGACGTGTAGCCAATTCCGGAGTAGAGACATCCGATCCCGATACTTCGTACCCCAAATCGAGCATCACGCGGGCAATCGCACTCATGCCATAGCCGCCAATGCCGACAAAGTGCACGTGTTGTGGCTGACTCACATGCTTCACCGTCCCTGCTGCAAAAATCTCAGTGCACCGTTTACGTTCGTAACTTCGCACTTCATCACGAATGACCGATAACTCCAGTGTACCTCATAGACTCCCTCGCGGCTTCCACTGTATACAAGGAACCACTGCAACACACAGGGCTACCGTATGCAACTGCCCGCGTTAATGCTTCACTCACTTGAGGGCAGACCACAACTTCCAGTCCGGGGCGCAGGGTTTGAATGAGTTTCGACAATTCCTCTGCGGACCGCGCGCGCGACGAGTCCGGCTCAGTCACGACCACACGGCGTGCCACACGCAACAGCGGTCCCAAAATGTGTACAGCGTCTTTGTCCCTTAACACCCCTACAACCAGTGTCCAATCGTTCGCGCTTTCCTCAAACAACTCGCCCCACTCCGCGAGTGCGTTTGCTAGGCGAAGGGCGCCATCAGGATTGTGAGCACCGTCCAGCACTACAGTCACGTCGCCTCGAGCCAGTACTTCAAACCGCATTGGCCACTCTGCTCTTGCCAGACCCGCCGCGATTTCGCGACTCGTCATCGACACCGGCAGACCTCTCGCGCCCGCCCACTCCCATACAGCAAGAGCTATCGCAGCGTTTTGCACTTGGTGCAAACCGAACAGCGGTACGCGCAGGCCGTAGATGTCCTGCCACAACCCACGGTAGTTCATCATCTGCCCGACTGCCGACAGAGCTGTACGTACTGCAGCAAAGTCGAGACCCAGCCGCGACGGACGCACCCCCATCTCAGACGCCGCGGCCAATACGGCTAGGCCTCCTTCGTCCTCAGCGCCAGACACCAGCGGAACACCTGCTTTGACAATTCCCGCCTTGTCTGAACCAACATGCCACAGGGTGGGACCGAGTACATCCAGATGGTCACGGCCGACATTCGTGATGGCCGTCACCAGCGGTGTCACGACGTTGGTTGCGTCGTGACGGCCGCCTAAACCTGTCTCCCACACAACGACGTCGACGCGCTGTCTGGCAAAGTACAAAATTGCCATGACCGTGAGCACTTCAAATTCCGTTAAAGGATCGGCGTGTGAATGCTGCTCACATACACAGCGGACTTCCTCAGCCAAGGCAGCGACCATCGCGTCATTTGGTGATGTACCGTCTACTGTGAACCTCCCTCGGTAAAGTGCAGCTGGCGACGTGAATACGCCAACGCGTAGACGCGGTGAGAGAAGTGCCGTTAACAGCGCGCATACTGAACCTTTCCCATTGGTTCCAGCGACATGCAAAAACACCAGAGAGTCTTGCGGGTGCCCTAGGTGTTGTAAGACTTTCATGGTTCGTTCAAGACCCGGCTTCACACCAAACCGAGAAAGCGACCGCAGCCAGTCTAGGCCGTCAGCGTTTGCCACCGCCATAATTTATTCGCCACCCACTGGAAAAGTCACAGACCTGACACGCAGACTTCCATTCATGTGTCACGGTCCAGGTTGCTCGAGCGCGCGTAACCGTTCCCGAACAGCGGCTAACTTCGCCTGATAGTCCGCTAACTTCGTCCGCTCACTGTCCACTACATCTGCTGGGGCCTTCTCGACAAACTTCGGATTCCCCAACTTCTTTTCTGCGCGATCAACCTCGGATGTCAGACGAGACACTTCTTGCGCCAACCTCTGCCGCTCCGCATCGATATCGACAAGACCTGCCAGTGGGACAAACAGTTCAATTCCGCTCACCACTACCGTCACAGCGTACTCTGGCGCTTCAGCCTGCTCACTGACGTCAAGTTCTGCGATATTGCCAAATCGCATCAAGTACGGCCGTGTGGCCGACACCAGTTGTGTCGATTCCGCTGAGGCGGTGCGCGCAACCACCGTGATTTGTCGACTTGGTGGCAAGTCCATTTCCTGTCTTAGATTTCGAAGTGAACGCACAGCTTCTTGCACGACAGAGATTTGCTTCGCGGCCTCCGCATCTTTCCATTGCTCAAGTCCTCCGGGCCAAGTCGCCGTGATGAGAGCACCCTCCGTCCCTGGGATGGCCTGCCAAATCTCTTCCGTGATGAACGGCACCAGTGGGTGAAGCAGACACAGAAGCTGACGCAAAACATACACCAAAACAGCCCGAGTCTGCGCTTTGGCGCCCTCATCTGCACCGTAAAGAGAGAGCTTCGAAAACTCGATGTACCAATCACAAAAATCATCCCAAGTGAAGTCGTACAGTGCCCGTCCAGCTTCGCCAAAATCATAGCGTTCGAGGCTTCTTGTCGTCTCCTCGACTGTCTCTGCAAGGCGGTGCAAAATCCACCGGTCTGTCAGCTGTAACTGCTTCCGGTCAATTTCTTGGACAACGCCGTCATCCGGAAGATTCATCAACACAAAGCGCGCGGCGTTCCACAGCTTGTTGAGAAAGTTGCGGGAGCTCTCAACACGTTCCCAGTGAAAACGCTGGTCGCTGCCAGGCGCTGAGCCCGTTGCCAACATGAATCGCAACGAATCGGCGCCATAACGGTCGATCACTTCCATCGGATCAACCCCGTTACCGAGGCTCTTCGACATCTTTCTTCCGTCTGCCGCCCGAATCAGACCGTGCAAGACCACGTCTGCAAACGGCATTCTGCCTGTGAACTCGAGACCAGTAAAGACCATTCTTGCAACCCAGAAGAACAAAATGTCATAGCCGGTGACCAGCGCACTGGTCGGATAGTAGCGTTTGAAATCCTCTGTTTCAATCGGCCACCCCATCGTGCTGAACGGCCACAAAGCCGAAGAAAACCAGGTGTCTAGTACGTCTTCATCCTGTTCGATGTTGTGACTCTGGCAGTGTTCGCACTCGACTGGCGTGTCTCTGGAAACCGTAATTTCACCACAATCCCCACAGTACCAAGCTGGGATGCGGTGACCCCACCACAACTGCCGTGATACGCACCAATCCCGAACGTTCGTCAGCCAGTGCACGAACACCTTTTCAAACCGTTCTGGTATGAAGCGAACCTCTCCATTGTCCAGTGCGCGCAGCGCTTGCTCCGCTAGCGGTTGCATGCGCACGAACCACTGGTCCGACAAAAACGGTTCGACCACAGTGTCACAGCGGCTGCAGTGCCCCACTGCATGGTGAATCGTCTCGATTTGACGCAACCAACCGCCCGCTTCGAGGTCAGCCGCCACCTTCGTCCGCGCTTCTTCCCTCGTCAGCCCCTGATATGACCCCGTGAGTGCGTTCAATCGTCCATCTGCGTCAATGCACTGAAGTTTTGGCAAATCGTGGCGTTCCCCGACTTCGAAGTCGTTCGGGTCGTGTGCTGGCGTGATTTTCAGACAACCCGTACCAAAATCCGCTTCCACGTAACTGTCCGCGATGAGTGGGATGGTTCGGTTCGTCAACGGCAGGCGAACTTCCTGGCCAACCAGGTGTTGATAGCGCGAGTCGTCCGGGTGCACTGCCACCGCGACATCGGCGAACATCGTTTCTGGGCGAGTGGTCGCAATCACGACTTCGCCTGTCCCGCCAACGAGTGGGTAAGCGATGTGATAGAGTTGCCCGTCTTGTTCCACATGTTCAACCTCAATATCTGACAGCGCGGTCCCACACCGCGGACACCAGTTGATAATGCGGTTACCGCGGTACATCAGGCCTTTTTCATACAAACTCACGAACACTTCGCGAACCGCTGTGGACAGACCTTCATCCATCGTAAAGCGTTGGCGGCTCCAATCGCATGAGGCCCCGAGAGCACGCACCTGATTGGTGATCGTGTTCCCATATTGTTCCTTCCAGGCCCAAACTTTTTCAATAAATGCGTCCCGTCCAAGTTCGTGCCGACTCGGGCCGTTTTCTTCGCGAAGCGCCTTTTCAACTCTCGCCTGTGTGGCTATCCCAGCGTGGTCTGTCCCCGGCACCCACAGCGTGTCGAAACCAACTAGCCGTTTATATCGCACAATAATATCCTGCAGCGTATTGTCCCACGCGTGACCGATGTGCAGTGAACCGGTGACGTTCGGCGGAGGCATGACGATTGAAAACGGGCCTTTCCCGTTCCTGTCACCCGTGGGTTCAAAAAATCCCCCCGACTCCCAATACTGATAGATTCGGTGTTCCACTTGGGATGGATCGTAAGCAGTTGTCAGTGACCGAGGCTCTAGTGAGGCCATGCGTAGTCTCTCCTTTTCGTCAAAAAAGCCTCCAGTCCTGAATCAGGACGGAGGCTCCGCGGTACCACCTGAATTCCCGACGTTATACGCACTCAGCGCAAACCATCGAGCACTCTTCATCGATAACGGGATGAACCGGTATACACAGCTCAGAGACGACATTCAAACCGATTCTCCGGGACAGATTTCAGCCAAGTCTGTTCCTCTCTGGACGAAGTTCGCGGCTTTACTCCTTCTCATCATGGCCAAAACGATTCAACTTGTATACGAAACATCTTACGCAGAGGAGCGAAACGATGTCAAGTTGACCGCGTCGGCCGTAGGCCTTAACCGTTCTATTTGCGCCGCTTTTTCTTGCTGTGATGGCGACGTGTGGGGTGTACCTCGGCCTGAGCCGGGGACGTCTGTGCACGCCGTCGCGCCTCACGTTCCTCGCGCTTGCGGTCGGACCAATCCGTCATCCGCGTGTAACCAAAACAGACAAAGGCTCCAAGCAGTAAACTCATCCCGTTCTCTTCGACAAAAACCGCTTGGCTCACAGCATTCTTTCCGTGCGTGTCGAGCAACACCTGGAGGATTAAGTCAATCACAAAGATTGCGGTCACCCCAACCAAGGCATTGCCAAGGCGGCGTTCCTTAATCTTGGGGATTACCAGGTAACCTACGAACAGCACTCCAAGCGGCGCAGTTGTGGCGACTGAGTACCGTGTGACCAGGTTCAAAATCACCTGCAGAACTGCAATCGCCGCCACTGTGAGGGCCAAGGTCCTCCAGTGCCACCCATTTACGACTGGTTTCGAAAAATTGAACTCCGGCAAACTGATTCCTCCTGACGCGAGGTGTCACCGTGTCTAAAAGACTTTGCAGGAAACAAGTCTTCATGCCGACATACACCTACTCATCGCTTGTCCCATCTTACCAAACTCGACTCATTGGTGTCACCGCGTAGTCTTGGACATTTGTCGCCCACCGCGCATATACATAGGACGAGGAGGAGGGACGGACATGGGCTTTTTTCTGCTGATCGCCAGGTTTGTACGCCTGATGTTGGCCATTGCTATTTGTCTACTATTCATGCGCGCCATTTTCTGGCCAACGCCACTGGACTTGATTGTGCTCATGCTGTTGTTCATGGTATTTGCAGCGATGTTTGTCGGTCCACCTTAATTCTGGAAGTCGTTCGCCGTTGAACACATTGCTTCCCTTCGCTCCAATCGCTCCAACTGCGAGTACAAAAAATGGAAAGTGGTGTTCATCACCACTTTCCACCTGTGCACACGATATGGATTTCCCGTAAGCTCAGAGGTCTAACTGCAGAACTGGACGTCCCGGTACCGCCAGCGCCTGGCCTGGCTGCACCACTTCTTCCGAAATCTCGTTCGCCCTCATGAGGTCTGATTTGAGGACTCCAACGCGGTCCGCGATGGACGCCAGGTTTTCTTCCTCTGACACAATCACATATCGCAACGTGTAAAAGTGTTCAGGTGAATTGAAGTCAACAAACGACCACAATTCACTGGAAATCACATTGCCATCACTGTTTTCCTCATCCGGGCTGCCACGCATAATCAGGCTAGTCGCCTCGGCTTCACTTAGCTCCGTTGCGCCCCCGTCTTCGACCTCTGCACTGTCCGGTTCGTCACCGACCGCCTCGGTTGCGCCGCCGCGGTAGGCTGCCTCTGCCGTTTCACGAGGAGTGTACGCATCGTGCAATTCACGTGGTGACACCTGGTGCTCGAAGTCAAACTCCACAACGTTACTCTTCGCGTCAGGCTCCCGCTTGGTCATTCGTTCGTCAGCAACCGACGACACTTCGTCGCGAACGGAACCTCCGTACGCCTTGTCCAGACTTGCCAATTCACGTTGTGCTGTGTCACCCGCTTGTTGCCCGCTACGCAGTGGCTCTGTGTTGTCGGTCGCTGCGCCACCGCGAGCTTGGCTAATCGTCTCAGCCGCAGCTAAGCCGTCGTCTTCCTGTGGGGCGCCACCAGCTGGAGAGACATCATGGTCACGGGAACCACGCGTCAACTGGAGGTCGAGCTCAGGTGTAGCTTGCGCACTTTGTTGATCCGGTGACATGTCGTCAGTCGCTGGTTGCTCAGTTGCTGCCTGCTGACTATCGGCATGACCATCGGCAACCTCCGCCGAATTGGCGCTGTCGTCTCGCCCAAACAATACGTCTCCGTCCTCCTGGGACCCGCACTCAAAGTGGTATCCATGGGCGCCGGAGAGACCTACAATGCTCAGGTCGGCAACCACGCGAATCCACCCAGGACTGACAGACGTGAGTTGCCATGCTGAGATTCGGCTAGCAACGTTGACAAGTCCCCTCGGTTGAGACTTCGCGGGTACGCGCAACACAAATGGCAAACGGTTGTGTAAGGCAGAGCCGTTCGGCGATTGCCCAGAGTCCGCTGCCTGTGTTTGGACAAACCCCGCGGTGGCTTGAGGCTCCGATCCCAATTCACTCGCGCGATTGATGTACCCGGCAAAGACGATGGCTCCTTCCAGAACGTACGCGTCACCGACACGTTCAAGCGACGTCACCTCGGTCGCCACAGTGGCATCGTCAATCTCGTCACCATCCCGCACTGCATCCTGAAATACTTCTTGGTCGATCTGCAGTCGGATGATCGGGGCACGGTCGAACTCACTCATATGCGCTCCCCCCTCAACTCGCGTTATTCCACCATCAATCTATGTCCGACTGCGGCTCATTATGTCGCAACAGGGGGTAGTCCATTCGGTACGCTGAAGACCCAAAGGGCGTGCAAGCGACCCTGAATAAGCTGGGCCATGCACGCCCGAAGGCACAACATCGACGTTCCAAGGTCGATTCAAAGCTCTCCGAGAGTCTCTGCGATCGCTGACGCGGTATAGGCAATGTCCTCGTCCGAATGAACCGCCGATAGAAATCCGGACTCGAGCTGAGACGGTGCAAACAGTACACCTCGGTCAAGCATCCCGTGGAAAAACTTCGCGTACAGAGCCTTGTCACACGCCGCCGCAGCGGTGGCGTCACGAACAGGACCGGGGTGAAAAAACAGGCCAAACATACCTCCGACGGCCGTTCCACTCACTTCAATGCCCGCGCGCTGTCCAGCCGCCAGAAAAGCCGCCACTAAGCGTTCACCGTAGCCCTGCAGCCGCTCATACAACCCATTTGCCGCGGCCTGTTGCAAGAGCTCCAACGACACTAGCCCCCCTGCCATCGCGAGCGGGTTTCCAGAGAGCGTCCCAGCTTGGTAGACAGGCCCCTGCGGTGCCACGAGAGCCATAATCTCGCGACGACCACCGTATGCTCCAACGGGCATCCCCGCTCCGATTACCTTGCCAAGTGTCACTAGGTCGGGATCGATGCCAAAGTGAGCTGCGGCACCTTCCAATGCGACACGAAAGCCGGTCATCACTTCGTCTGCGATGAGCAGTGCCCCAGCGGCCCGTGTTACTTCCCGAATCGTCTGTAGGAACCCCTCAACGGGTGGGACGCAACCCATATTGCCGCCCACTGGTTCGACAATCACGCAGGCAATCTCGTCACCTCGCTCCGCAAACAAGGCACGCAACGCTTCACTGTCGTTATAGGGGAGACTGAGCGTTAACTCTGTGGTCTCCTGTGGCACTCCTGGACTGTCCGGCAAGCCTAGCGTGGCTACGCCAGAGCCAGCTTTGACGAGCAGTTGGTCCGCGTGTCCGTGGTAGCAGCCAGCAAACTTGACGATGAAGCGCCGCTTGGTGTAGGCACGGGCTAATCGAATGGCACTCATAGTCGCCTCTGTGCCACTATTCACCATCCGGACAACATCGATGCTCGGCACGAGTTCACAGACAAGCTCTGCCATACGAGTCTCAATCTCTGTTGGCACACCGAAACTTGTACCTCGCTCAGCCGCTTGCTTAACCGCTGATACGATTTCGGGATGTGCGTGTCCCCACATCAACGGTCCCCACGACAGCAAGTAGTCGACGTAACGGTGCCCGTCAATGTCGAACAAGTACGCGCCCTCGCCTCGGCCTGCAAATAACGGTTGGTCCCCTACGCCGCGAAATGCGCGGACGGGACTGTTCACGCCCCCTGGCATGACTCTTTTCGCGCGTTCGAAAGCCTCAACGGATTTCGGTCCAATCACCGCTTATCCCTCCAACCCTAGTTCTTCCCGATGCCAGCGCGCCGCGTCTTTTGCGTGATACGAGAGGATGAAGTCTGCGCCGGCGCGTTTAAACGAAGTCAGAATTTCCGTCACCATCGCTCGTTCGTCAATCCATCCTTGTGCTGCCGCGGCTTTCACCATGCTGTACTCGGCACTCACGTTGTAAGTGCCAACAGGCACGTCAAATTGATCCCGGATTGTCTTCGTCACGTCCATATACGACAGTGCTGGCTTGACCATCACCATGTCGGCACCTTCAGCCAAATCAGAAGCCGTCTCGCGCACGGCTTCGCGGACATTTGCCGGGTTCATTTGATAGGTCTTACGGTCGCCAAACGCTGGCGTGGAGTGTGCCGCTTCACGAAAAGGTCCGTAAAAGGCAGAAGCGTACTTCACCGCGTATGACAAAATTGACGTGTCAATCAAACCTTCGCGGTCGAGCGCTGCGCGAATGGCAGCAACCCGGCCATCCATCATGTCCGAGGGTGCGACCACGTCAGCACCCGCCGCAGCATGAGAAACCGCGGTGCGAGCTAGCAAGTCAAGACTAGGGTCATTGACGATTTTCCCATCCTGAACCAAGCCACAGTGACCCGCTTGGTTGTACTGACACAGACACACATCAGTCATCACCAGAAGGTCGGGGTTCTCCTCTTTGGCCGCACGAACCGCCTCCTGCACAATCCCTCTTTCCGCATACGCACTCGAACTGAGTTCGTCTTTTTCCTCAGGGACTCCAAACAGCAAAATACTCGGTACACCGAGTCTCGAGAGTTCGAGCACTTCTTGACGGAATTCTTCCAGACCGTAGTGATAGACACCCGGCATTGCGGCTATTTCTTCTTGCCCATGTAGCCCTTCTTGCACAAACATTGGATAGATAAAGTCCTCCGGTGTGTACCGAAACTCCTGAACCAGTCTGCGCATGGCGGGTGTGGTGCGGAGTCGGCGGTGACGGTCAAAGCTCTCAAGCATGCTTGTTCCCTCCTCATTTTCTTCAGACGCTGAATGGCGAGTGGTTCCGAGCGTCGGACACCGCAGTCACGGTGGCAGACAACAGAGCATCTTGGTCGGGGCGGGTCGCAATGGCATGCACCGGTAACCCGGACTCGGTGCAGGCCTTTGCTGTGGTTGTACCGACGCAGGTGATTACCGTTCCGTGCAGCCACGCGGGCGGCGTCCCCATCGTTGTCAGGTGACGAACAAGCGTCTGCACAGCCGATGGACTGAACAACAAAACCGCCCGCGGCGAAGGGGCTTCGAGAAACGCTTGCCAGGCGCTGTCTGGCCAAGGCGCCGAGCGGACTTCGTAGCAAATACACTCCGTCACCTGCCACCCCGCGTCGCTAAGAACTTGACGAAACACCGGGCTGGCTAGAGAGCCACGCAAATACAGGATGCGGCTACCCATCATACGCTCAGTCGCTCGCTGCTCGGCGAGGTAAACGGCGAGGTCTTGGCCAGTTTTACACCCTTCCGGAACATCTCCATCGATGCCGACGGCCTGCAGCGCGTGCTGCGTTCGTTCACCAACTACAAACCAGCGCGCACCAGACACCGCCTGACGGCGTGAATTCAATGCGTCACCCTGCATCCAACCTCGAACGGCGTTGGCCGACGTCACAGCCACAGCATCAAAGCGGTCTGAGAACGAGTTGAACGGGGGCTCGAAAGTAAGTTCCTGGTCTGGATAAGTGACTTCAATCAGCGGTGCGACAAGCGGCCGCCCGCCTAAAGCGCGCACGCGGTCTGCCAACGGTTGTGACGCGGCTTGCGGTCGCGTAATCAACACAGTACAACCAGCCAGTGGCGACTCTGTTCGGCTCGGGTCCTCACTTGTTTGCGTCATCACGTCACCTCGCCTTCCCGATGGTTCCAGCGCCAGAATTCCGAGAAATTCAACCCTGTGCGACAATCTCTGCTGCACCGCGAGCCAGCAAGTCGTCAGCAACGACTTGCCCGGCGGAAACAGCATCCTCTCTCTCCGCGTGCGCGCGCAGCACACGTCGCCCGTCTTCCGTGGCCACCAGACCAGTCATGGACACCGCTCCCGTCGGCAGCACCTGAGCATATCCTGCAATTGGCACCTGACACCCACCCTCAAGACGCCCCAAAAAGGTGCGCTCTGCCAGCACCGCTGTGCGCGTCGGTTCGTGCGTAATCGCCTGAAGGACCTCTATCAGGTCTGCGTCCGTGGCGCGACATTCAATGCCGAGGACGCCTTGACCGACGGCGGGAAGGCAGATGTCCGGCGCCAAGAGTTCAGATATTCGGTCATCCCATCCCATGCGCACAAGCCCCGCGGCTGCAAGAATCACACCGTCGAGACCGTCCAATTCGAGTTTCTGTAGTCGTGTATCAATGTTGCCGCGAATTGAAACAATCTCCAAGTCCGGTCGCTTCGCGCGCAACTGCGCGGCTCGCCGTAGGCTCGACGTCCCGATGCGTGCGTGTTGCGGCAAGTCTGCGAGCCGTAAGTTCTGCCGACTCACCAATGCATCTCTTGGCTCAACGCGCTCTGGATACCCTGCTAGAACCAAACCCGGCAACAGGTCTGCGGGCACGTCCTTGAGACTATGTACAGTCATGTCGCCATGGTCTTGCGCAATCGCCTGCTCGACTTCGGAGACGAATAATCCCTTCCCCCCGACTTCGGACAACGGTACGTTTTGAATACGGTCGCCTTGTGTTACGATTGGGACAATTTCAAATTCCCAAGCTGGAACCGCGGCTCGCAGACGTTCAATAGTCCACTTTGTCTGTGCCATGGCAAGCTGACTTCGACGAGACACAACACGAATCGTTCGCACGTGACAAAACCTCGCTGACCACCCGCTAGAACGCGTGGTGAAAATTGGAGTACAGATTGACCACTACAAAATTAAGAACGACCGCCACAGCGCAGGCCATGTTGTACCGAGCAAGTGCCCGTCCCCCCCATCCGGACCGCAGGCGAAATCCAAGGTACACGCTGTACATCAACCAGACGATAAACGTGGCAAGCGGTTTAGGATCCAATATCACCCAACGACCAAGAACAACTTTCCCCCAGATTACGCCGAGCACCATCGCTACCAAGAGGGTCGGGACACCAAGCACTACTGCACGAAATGCGTAGGTGTCAAGTCGTTCCAACGCAGGCAGTCGAAAGTACCACTGATTCCAGCGTTTTGCACGCAGCAACCAATCCTGTATAAGGTACATGAACGACGCGACGAACGCAAAAACAAAGCACGCGTAACTCACAACTGCAAGTGAAATGTGCACGACCAGTAAATCTACCATGTGAGTGGGATAGTGAATGTTGCCGGTCGGTCGGTAAAGGTCGAAAGCGACAGACGCGTAACCTACCAGATTCACAAAAAACACCAATAGGCCAACTTTGAAAAACGCATCGAGGACCAGCGCTGCCAGCAGAATCAGCCATGACAGTACCAGTAAAACGTCAAACCGTGAATACACGGGAACGTGTCCGTAAGCGCGCAGGCGCAGAAACAAGAACACCGTGTCAAGGACAAAAGCGCCAAACAATAAGACCAGCGCCGTTCGATTCACGAAGCGGCGCGGGTGTATGATGTCGATAAAAAACAAGATCAGACTCACTGCGTACAGCAGGTTAAATGCGTCGTATGACGCGCGCATCGCCCCCATGCGCCGCTCAGCGCAGGGCCGGTTGCAGCCCTGTTGCTCTCGTCACACGCTCTGTACCCTGTTGCGCAGTGTTCGTCACGCTCTCCAGTAGCCCACCAAGGACTGGTTGCAAGTCTGCCTGTTCGGCCACGCCGAACATGTCCGCGAACCACTCCACCTCGTCAACACCCTCCGAAACACCTGCCCGCTCCTTCATGTACTGCACAGGCTCTCGCAGCAACTGGTTCACGATGCTCATAGCGTGTTTTCGAATCAGCTTCCTCTCGCGCTCTGAGAGGTCCGGAAGTTTTCGCTCCAAGCTCGCCATTACGCGTTCGTGAATGTCCTCTCCGCGCGCGCGAACGGCCGCGATCACTGGTACTACGCGCTGTTCTGCGAGCCACTCTACGAACGACGACAGCCCGTCCTGAATCATCGACTCGACGAGAGCAGCCTGACGCAATCGTTCAGCCTGGTTGGCCGCTACGACGCCTTCCAAATCATCAATATCATAAAGGAAGACATTCCGTACCGAACCTGCTTCGGGATCGATGTCGCGCGGCACCGCGATGTCGACCAACAACAAAGGTCTCGTGCCGCGTCCTTGAGCAGCCTGTTCAACCATCACACGGGAGAGTACAATCTGCTTCGAACTAGTCGATGAGATCACGATATCAGCCGCCGTGAGTTCGCCTGACAAGGAACTCCAGGGAACTGAAGAACCCCCAAACTGTTGCGCAAGTGCCTCAGCGCGCGCCAGTGAACGGTTAACCACGTGGACATCGGTCATCCCATGTTCATACAAGTACTGTGTCGTGAGTTGACTCATCTTACCAGCACCTACGACCAAAACGCGACGCCCTGTCAGTTCGCCGAACACTTTGCGCGCAAGTTGCACCGCAGCATAGCTGACGGATACGGCATTTTGTCCGATTGTTGTCTCTGTGTGAGCACGTTTCCCGAGGTGAATCGATGTCCTAAACAACTGATTCAATATCAGCCCAGTGGCCCCATGTTCGTGGGCCAGCGAAAACGCATCGCGAACTTGACCCAGGATCTGTGTCTCCCCCACCACCATCGAGTCAAGACCCGACGAGACTTTCATGAGGTGGCGAACCACTTCTTCACCTTGCAACGTGAGCGTGTGTGCTCGGATGTTTTCTTCGGAAAGACCAGCCCGACGCGCTAAATACTTCAGCAAATAGTCCTCGGCTGAGTCCCGTGTCGTCACAACTGTGTAAATTTCGGTGCGGTTACAAGTCGACAGCACAACACTCTCGTAGACTGTGCGCAAATCGCGCAACTGTCCATAAACAGACGCGAGGTCATCCTCAACGATGCTGACGCGTTCACGCAACTCGACGGAAGCTGTACGATGGTTCATACCTACCATAATCAAGTGCATCCGCGTCACCACCTCCTGTCAGAGTGTGTCAGTCTAGAACCAAACCTATTGTACCACGCCTGACAAGTCCGACTGTCGATGCGTGTCACCGAAACGGTGAAGTCATCGTGAACGATTACGCCTCGGGGGACATCGGCCGCAATGTGTCAAGGTCTGCCTCGATTACGGTCCACAAGTCTTCGATCCCGGCTCCGTTCCCACTGGATACTGGCATGACCGCATATGGCGTCTTCAGCACCTGTGCAATGCGCGACACGGAGCGCTGGTGTTGCCCACGCGACAGCTTGTCCGATTTCGTCACCACCACGCACAAAGGCACGCCGAGTTGCATTAACTCGGCGTGCATCGAGCAATCATTCACCGTCGGGTCATGGCGAATATCAATCAAGTGCATGACCCGCGCCAAAGGCTGTCTGTGTTCAAGGTAAGTTGCAATCATCTTGGTGAATCCAGCCCGCTCGGCTTTGCTCACAGAGGCGTAGCCATACCCGGGCAAATCAGCGAAGCGAAATTGGTCGTTGACACGAAAGAAATTAATCTGCTGCGTCTTCCCTGGGGTTGCCGACACACGAGCAATGGACTTGCGCCCAAGCAGTTTGTTCAACAGTGACGACTTCCCAACATTGCTACGCCCAATAAACGCGAACTCCGGCAAACCGTCATCAGGCCACTGGTCTGGGCGAACAGCACTCAGTTCAAAAGCTACTTGTCGAATGATCACTGATGTGTGCGCTCCTCAAGGTACCCCTCTTGTACGATTGCGGGAAACGACTCCGGGTCTTCTTCGAACAGTGGGTTAGCCTCATCGTTGCCAGGCAAGAGGGCCGCGCGCAAGACTTCATCCATGTGATGCACAGGGACGAACTGCAGGGCGCTCCGGACTGATTCCGGAATCTCCGCGACGTCGCGTTCATTACCGTCTGGAATTACAATCGTTTCAATGCCTGCACGGTGTGCAGCCAGTGACTTTTCCTTGAGACCGCCAATCGGCAACACACGCCCGCGCAGAGTGACTTCTCCCGTCATTGCCACCACCCGTGATACCGGCCTGTTGGTCAACGCCGACGCAATCGCTGTAGCCATCGTGATGCCTGCCGACGGACCGTCTTTCGGAATCGCGCCTTCTGGTACGTGAATATGGATATCGACGCGTTCTGCAAAGTCCTGCGGGATGGAAAGTTCCCGGGACCGCGACCTCACGTAGGAGAGAGCGGTCTGCGCGCTCTCCTTCATCACGTCACCGAGTTGTCCCGTCAAAACCAACTTGCCTTTGCCAGGCACGATTGACACTTCAACCAACAGCGTATCGCCCCCGCTTTCCGTCCACGCCAAACCGTTCACGACGCCAATTTGATCACGTTCGTCGATTTCACCGTACCGGTAAATCGGTGCGCCGAGAAAGTCTGTCAGCACTGACTCTGTTACGCGCACGCGTTTACCCGCTTCCGATGCGATGATGCGCGCTGTCTTTCGACAGATGGATGCCATCAGACGATCCAACTGCCGCACGCCAGCTTCGCGCGAGTAGAGGCGAATCACCCGCAGCAACACGTCGTCTGAGATGCGCAGTTTGTCTCCAGTCAACGCATGCTTCTCGCGCTGTTTTGGGAGCAAGTGGCGTTTCGCAATCTCGAGTTTTTCCACTTCCGTGTACCCGGACAAGTGAATGACTTCCATGCGATCGCGAAGTGGGCCGGGGATTTCGTAAACATTGTTCGCTGTGGTAATGAACAACACATCCGATAAGTCAAACGGAATCTCCACATAGTGGTCAGAGAACGTCGCATTCTGCTCCGGGTCGAGGACTTCAAGCATCGCAGATGACGGGTCACCGCGAAAATCGGACGCCATCTTGTCAATCTCGTCAAGCAGGAACACGGGATTCTTGACTCCAGCTTGTTTCATCCCCTGCAAGATTCGGCCGGGCAACGCGCCAATGTAAGTGCGGCGATGTCCACGGATTTCGGCTTCATCGCGCACGCCGCCGAGGGAAACCCGAACAAAGGGACGGTTGAGCGATTTCGCGATTGACTTGGACAGTGACGTTTTCCCCACCCCGGGCGGTCCAGCCAAGCAGATAATGGGACCAGTCTGACGCGAGGCAAGCTTTTGCACTGCCAAAAACTCGAGAATTCGTTCTTTGATCTTCTCCAGACCGAAGTGGTCTTCATCGAGAATTTTTTCGGCTTTCTTGAGATTGACAGTCGATTTGGCCTGTTCTGTCCAAGGCAATGCCAGCAACCAATCGATATACGTGCGGGCGACAGTGCCCTCGGCAGATGCTGCAGGTATCCGCTCGAGTCGGTCAATCTCTTTGTCAACGCGCTCGCGCACGGTTGCCGGCAGTTTTTTCCGTTCAAGTTGTGCCCGCAGTTCTTCGACTTCCGTCGTCCTGCCTTCCCGATCGCCAAGTTCTTTCTGGATCGCCTTCATCTGCTCGCGTAAGTAGTACTCACGCTGCGTACGCTCCATCTGCTTGCGCACGCGCTGGTGAATTTTTCGCTCTAACTCGAGCACCTCACGCTCATCCGCGAGCGTTTGCAGGAGCCGTTCTAGTCGGGCTCGGATGTCGAAAGCTTCGAGAATAGACTGCTTTTGCTTGATCTTTAGCGGCAGGTGGGAAGCAACAGCATCCGCCAAACGGCCAGGGTGCTCAATATCCAGAACAGAGGCGTACGTCTCTTGATCCACTTTTTTGGAAAGTTTGACGTACTGTTCGAACTGCTGCAGGACAGAGCGGATAAGTGCTTGGAGTTCAGTAGATGCTGTCGTTTCCGGGTCAGGATGGTGCTCGACTTCAACTTCAAACCAGCCCTCGGAGCGAACGAAGCGAACAATGCGGGCCCGCTCGACACCCTCTACGAGTACGCGGAAGATACCATTTGGAAGCTTCATCATCTGTTTGACACGAGCAACGGTACCGACTTTGTACAAATCAGACTCCACGGGTTCATCAATCTGTACATCTTCCTGAGATGTCAACAGAATCAAGTGCTCTTGTACCATGGCCTGCTCAAGCGCCTTGATCGACTTATCGCGACCTACGTCAAAATGCAAAACCATGTATGGATATAAAAACAATCCACGAAGGGGTAGCAGCGGATACACATCTTGATTTGTTGAATCGTTTGCGGTCAGTGTCCCCACCCCCATGTTTCATTCCAGTTCCAGCGACTGGATGTAGGTTAATTGTACAAAAAGACCTGGGGAAAGTCTAATCGACCCCCCAGGTCAAAAACTTGGCCACGGCCCTTGCGAACATTAAGGGGCCGGCGGTGCAGCACTCACTGAGGCGGAGGGGACGACGAGTGAAGAGTTGTGATTGGTCAGTTCTCCTTCCATCCCCCCGACAAGAGACAGTTTCAGGACATCTTCGAACCGTTCGACGGGTACAATGCGAGGCGTACCGTCAGCTCGGAATGTTTCCTGCCAGTTCTCCTTTGGGATGATCACGACTTCTGCCCCGGCCTCCGCAGCGGCAGCGATTTTCGCCGGCACCCCGCCAACAGGTTTGACCAGTCCACGCAAAGACAGTTCTCCGGTCATCGCCACCTTATTTTGGACGGGAACGCCCGTAATGGCTGAGTATACGGCAGTGGCCATGGCGATACCAGCGCTCGGTCCGTCTACAGGCATGCCCCCCGGAAAGTTGACGTGCAAGTCATAATCCGCAATTTCAATCCCGAAGTTCTTGACTAGCGAGGTCAAGACGTTGTCCAGTGATCCTTTTGCCATGGACTTACGCCGCATGCTGCGGTCCCGCAAACGGACAGTCTCTTCCTCAACCAGACCTGTGATTGTCACGGTTCCTTTTCTCTTCTGTGCGGGCTTAGAAGACACTTCGACTTCCAGCACAACTCCTTGCGACGGCCCGTACACGGCCAGTCCGTTTACAACCCCAACTTGCGGGAGGAGCGGCAAATCCTTGGATGGTCGCGGCGAGATCTGACTAAATTGTATCACCCACTGAACGTCTTCGAGCGTGATGTCGCTGCGCTGCTCAGACAACGCTAGCCCACCCGCAATCTGAACAATGTTTACGGAGTCGCGACCGTTTGTCGCATACTTCGTGATTTCAGACACAGCCCGAGCCGCGATTGGCATGCCTAGTTTCGCTGCCGCCTTGGTCGCGATTAAGTGGATCTCGTTTGCGCTCAAGGGCTTGAAGAAAATCTCCATGCACCGCGAACGGATTGCCGGCGGAATGTCCTCCGGCGAACGCGTCGTGGCACCGACTAAGCGGAAATCAGCTGGAAGTCCGTTGGAAAAAATGTCGTGCACATGCGGCGGAATTGAGGTGTCTTCGGAACTGTAGTACGCGCTGTCGAGAAACACCTTGCGGTCTTCCAAGACCTTCAGCAGTTTGTTCATTTGAATCGGGTGCAATTCACCGATTTCATCGATAAACAAAACACCACCGTGTGCCTTGGTCACTGCTCCCGGCTTCGGCTGGGGGATGCCAGCAACACCCATGGCTCCAGCGCCCTGATAGATGGGGTCATGAACCGACCCAATCAGCGGGTCCGCAATCCCGCGTTCGTCGAAACGCGCGGTCGTGGCATCTAGTTCAACGAACTTGGCATCTGGTTGGAACGGAGATGCCGAATTTGCTTTCGCTTCTTCCAAAATCACTCGTGCAGCAGCGGTTTTCCCGATACCGGGAGGGCCGTAAATTAAAACGTGCTGCGGATTGGGTCCGCAAATAGCGGCTCGCAGTGCTTTCAGCCCGTCCTTTTGACCGACAATGTCATCTAGCGATGCCGGGCGTGTGCGTTCTGAGAGTGGCTCACTTAACGAAATGCTGCGCATTCTGCGCAACTTGTCCAGTTCCTTGCGTGACTCCTTTTCAATTGCGTTGCGGTTGTTGTGCTGGGTTTTCAGCAAGTTCCAGAAGTATAGACCAATCACCACTGCAAAGAACACCTGGATGACGGCTAGTATCGTCGCGCTCAACACGACCCCTCCCTGTGCAGCCATTATCAGGTTCAGTATGTCCACGACGATTTATCGATAAACCACCTGAGTCTTGTCGTGAAAGCCGTTTCGAGTTGATGAACACACTCCCCATATATGGTAGGCAGGGTGTATAATTGAATGATAGAGGACGGTGATACAGGTGAAAGCACCATACTTCAGAGAGTTTGCCACCGACAGCCGCCCCCTTCTTATTGCGGCAGTGTTCGCAGTCGACTTGGCTGCCTGGGCCGCACATTACCGCAACTGGATGTGGCTCGTCGTGTTGGCAGGTTTGGCATTTTTCTATATCATTGAGTACTTTATTCATCGGTACATTTTGCACGGGTTGATGCGAAGGATACTGCCCAAGGCTTACGAGGGTCACGTGCATCACCACATCACTCCGACACAGATGAAGTATCTCCTGACGCCAAACGTCTACAACTTGCCTGGATATATCGCGATTTGGCTCGCCACTTGGGCCGTCACAGGGCGAGTGACAACAACGGCGGCGTTTGTCTGTGGCGTGTGCCTTGCACAATTAAATTACGAATGGACTCATTTTGTCTCCCATCGGCCCATTGTCCCGCGTACGGCTGTAGGACGCTGGATGAAGAAATTTCATCTGTTACACCACTACATGAACGAGAACTACTGGTTTGGTGTGACCCATCCGGCGATGGACATGTTGTTCCACACTGCACCAGACAAACACAAAGTAGAGCACGTCGCACCACCGAGCGAGCAGTTACCTTAATGAGTTCTATTTATGCGCCAAAACCACCCACACAGACAGGCCAAAAACCTCCTGCCGCACAGCGGCAGGAGGTTTTATCACCCAATTTTATCGAAACAGGTTCAAGCAGTCTCTTCGGACTTGCGAATGACCTTGGTCGCCTTGCCATCCTTACCGAGCAGAAGCGGGCCTTGTTCGCGGTTCGCAGCTTCTTCAGTGATGATACACTTCTTAACGTCTTCCCGAGACGGCAGTTCATACATCACTTCAAGCATGATGGACTCAATTATCGCACGCAGTCCACGCGCACCAGTCCCGCGCTTGATGGCCTCTCGTGCAATGGCATTGAGCGCCCCCTCATGGAACTCCAGCGTTACGCCATCCATCTCCAAAAGCTTCTGGAACTGCTTCACCAGTGCGTTTTTTGGCTCGAGCAAGATGCGACGCAGTGCCTCTTCATCGAGAGCTTCCAATGTCGTCACGACCGGCAGGCGGCCAATGAACTCAGGGATCAACCCGAATTTCAACAGGTCTTCCGGCAACACCTTGCCCAGAGTGTTGCTTGACCCAGTCTCAGTCACTGCAGCCCCACCGGCCCCAAAGCCAATCACCTTGCGACCGAGTCGACGTTTGATGATGGTTTCCACACCGTCGAACGCACCGCCACAGATAAACAGGATATTCGTGGTGTCAATCTGAATAAACTCCTGGTGCGGGTGTTTGCGCCCACCTTGCGGCGGCACGCTAGCGACCGTACCCTCGAGAATCTTCAGCAGTGCCTGTTGAACACCTTCACCGGAGACATCCCGGGTAATTGACGGATTTTCGGACTTACGCGCAATTTTGTCGATCTCGTCAATGTAGATAATCCCGCGTTCAGCCTTTTCAACATCGTAGTCCGACGCTTGAATCAACTTCAACAGAATATTTTCCACATCTTCACCGACGTAACCTGCTTCTGTCAGTGACGTCGCATCTGCGATGGCGAACGGCACGTTGAGGATACGCGCAAGCGTTTGCGCCAACAGTGTTTTACCGCTACCTGTCGGTCCAATCAACATAATGTTGCTCTTGGCAATTTCAACATCTTCGTTCTTTTGCCGACCGGCGTTGATGCGCTTGTAGTGGTTGTATACTGCAACAGACAGCGATTTTTTCGCGTTTTCCTGTCCAATCACGTACTGGTCAAGGATTCCCTTAATCTCGGTAGGTTTCGGAACATCCTTCAGTTCGAACTCTTCGTCTTCTCCAAGCTGTTCCTCTACAATCTCATTGCACAGCTCAATACACTCGTCACAGATGTAAACGCCGGGTCCGGCGACCAACTTCCGCACCTGTTCTTGCGTCTTCCCGCAGAATGAACACTTCAGCTGTCCCTTTTCCTCGTTGAACTTGAACATGTGGTCCCCTCCTTAAACCGAGGTTGGCCGCTTGTTGGGCCACACAGAGCGGTGCAACTTACTGTGGTGTCGCGTGGATGATAACGTCGTCAATCAGACCATATTCCTTCGCCTCTGCAGCGGACAGGAAATTGTCACGGTCGGTGTCTCGCTCCACTTTTTCGAGCGGTTGACCCGTTCGCTCTGAGAGAATTCCGTTCAACTTTTCCTTTGTTTTCAAGATCCAGTCAGCGTGGATCTTGATGTCAGAAGCTTGACCCTGAACGCCACCAAGTGGCTGGTGAATCATTATTTCGCTGTTCGGCAAAGCATAGCGCTTGCCCTTCTCGCCTGCGGCCAGCAAAAACGCCCCCATACTTGCGGCTAGGCCGACACACATGGTGGATACAGCTGGCTTGATGTGTTGCATGGTATCGTAAATGGCAAACCCAGCCGTTACAGATCCGCCTGGGCTGTTGATGTAAAGCTGGATGTCGCGTTCCGGATCGTCAGCGGCGAGAAACAACAGCTGTGCCACAATCGAATTGGCCACGTAGTCATCGATTGGTGTCCCGAGTAAAATGATTCGGTCGCGAAGCAGTCGAGAGTAAATATCGTAGGAGCGTTCCCCACGGGATGTTTGTTCGATGACGATCGGTGTCAAGCTCACAGAATTCCCTCCCCGCTCTCGGTTTGGCTGTTTGAGAAAACAAGGCACGGTACCGTGCCTTGTTCGCTCAGCCGTTGGTTCTATTTGATATTGTACACGAACTCAGACCAACTTGCCATGTTCCACAAGGAACGAAACTGTCTTTTTCGTGCGGATTTCTGAACGGAAGCTCTCTAGGTTAGGATCACGCAATGACAGCATTTGCTGAATGCGGTCCACCGGCAGACCAGCAGATTCCGAGATTTTTTCAAGCTCTGCCGCGACATCTTCCTCAGTCGCGTCCAGACTTTCGGCTTTTGCGACAGCATCGAGGACCAAGCCTGTACGAACTGCCTGAGCAGCAGCTTCACGGAAGCGATCGCGAAGCTCCGCTTGTGTCATCCCGGTAAACTCAAGGTACTCGTCCAGCGGAATTTGTTGCATCTGCAACTGCTGCGCGAAGTCGCTCACACGATGATCAATTTCGTGATCGACCATCACATCTGGGATTTCGACTGTTGCATTGTCAGATGCTTTTTCCACAGCTTGGTCTTCCAGGTAGTGCTCGTGGTCGTGCTTCATCTGCTCTCCGAGTTTCTTCTTGACATCCTCGACAAACTCGTCCACGGTCTGGAACTCTGAAATTTCCTGTACAAAGTCGTCGTCCAAATCGCGCACCGACTTACGTTTGATGTCATGAAGCAGGACATGGAACCTTGCCCCTTGGGCAGCAAGGGATTTCACATGGTAGTCTTCCGGGAATGTGATGTCAATATCCCGCTCTGCTCCCACCTTCAGACCGATGAGTTGCTCTTCGAAACCGGCCACAAACATCCCCGAGCCAATTTCCAACTGGAAGTTCTCGGCCTCTCCACCTTCAAACGGCTCTCCATTGACGGTTCCCGTAAAATCAATGGTAACCTGGTCACCGTTCTCAACCTCGCCGTCTTCCACGGCGTTAATCTCTGCATGACTCTCACGAATTCGGTCGATCTCTTCTTGCACCGCTTCATCCGTGACTTCGAAAGGCTTGTCTTCTATTTCGACGCCCTTATATTCACCCAGTTGCACTTCAGGGCGCACTGTAACGGTTGCTTTAAATATGAACGGTTTGCCGGATTCGACCTGAACGACGTCGACAGATGGCTGCGCAACCGGCTCAATTCCGGATTCATCAACCGCCTGCTCGTACGCTTCCGGCAATAGAGCGTCTACGGCATCCTGGTAAAGGGACTCTATGCCAAACCGCTGTTCAAACATCTTGCGTGGCACTTTACCTTTGCGAAATCCCGGAATGGATACCTGTTTTACTACCTTCTTAAATGCCGCGTCCAGAGCCTGCGCAAAGCGTTCGCTGTCAACTTCGACTTCGAGTACGCCTACATTGGCGGACGTCTTCTCCCATTTCACCGTCATCCACGCGTTCCTCCCTAACTCATTCCTGCCACGCAGCCTCACTGGAGCGCTGCGATCTGGGCATAGCTTTCCCAGACTGACCGTTGTCTGTTTTGCAGTGTATCACACTGAGTGGTGCCTTGCCAGAAATGAAACTTCTGCGGCGCGAGCCACAGCTCTGTGACGCACAAAGGAGACGACCATCTGGCGCAGTCGCCCCCTTCGCATCACCGTGGCGTCTCAGGAGGGATTCGAACCCCCGACCCACAGCTTAGAAGGCTGGTCCTGAGGCGGTCTACGGTGCACTATTTTAGCGCAAATCGTTGGGAAATCAACGGTTTGCGCTTCTCTTCTTTAGCTACGTTGATCAGGTTTTATCAGCCTTGATCAGCTTTTCGTTCCCAATCCGTTCCCAACGCCACTCCCAAACAAAAAGCCCCCGCATCAGCGAGGGCTGCCAGATCGGCTACCCATTCAGTGATGCGGTGTGCGGTTGCGCCTTTTTCACGAAGAAGGACATGATTCCCGGCACGATGAGAAGGATACCCGGGAGAATGTAGAAGTACGACACGCAGATGATGCCTGCGACCCCCGCGACTAGCATGAGGATAGCGGCTACTTTGGGCTTACTGCCAACCATGATTGCTCCCACCAAGCCAACGACAGAAGCCAACAACGCTCCCACTCCCAAAGCACCGACTCCACTCGTGGCACTTGAATGAAATGCGTGGCCTAACCCGCCCACGAACATCGCAAACAGGCCTGCGAGGATCCCAAAAATGGCCCCAATAATGCCTAACACCATTGATGCTGTCTTCAATACGTTCCCTCCCTTAGAAAATGAATACATATCCGAGTCTACTATACAACTTTTTTGACGTGGAGAATATTCTTACATCTCACTTCAACGACTCGCGCCTGCGTGCCGTCAACAACTGTGCGGCGGCCTTTGTCGACTCCTCGAAATGTTGCCGCACATACTCGTCAAGGATGCGCCCGATGAGTTGCTCAACCTGCTCACGCAGCTCCCACGACGCGAGGCCTTCCCCGTCGGCCAGGTACGACACTTCCTCCACCAACATCTGCAGCCTCCTGTACGTCACGCGCGGTACATCTACCGCCGGGTCTCGCCAACCCATTGCACAGTCCCCCGTTTCAATGAGTAGGGTGAACGTGGCACGAATCCAGGCGCCGCGATGTCGAGCAACCGTTCCCGACGCGCGCACTGCGTGATGAGCACGCCGACCACCGGCGCAAGCGGCTTCGCAAACGCAAACGCGATGGCGTCAAACTCCCACCAGTCGTCACGGGTGACACGCAACTTGAGACGCTCCACGCGCTCGCTCGGGTGCGGCATCAGCTCGCGGATATCGTCCGGCTTGTTCTGCCCGATCCACATCGTGTTGCCGCGCTCGTAGTCGCGCCAGAAGTACGGTGCCAGTGTGTTGAGTGTCGGCACGTCGTGCGATGCTGTGACGCCCATCAGGCGCGCCGCTTTGCCGTCGGATGTGCGCAGGTACCGCGCCACGTCGTGGACAACCTCCCGCACCCACGGCGACACCTGGCACAACACCTGGACCTGCTTGTCGCTTCTGCCCCGATTCAAGTTGTCACCCCCAAAATCGAGAATTAAGTCAGGGAGTCGCTACCAGGCTACCGCGTTAGGCCTCTCCCCCACCTCGGGACAGGCGCACGGAACTGGACGAGCTGCGCCGGGTACCTGAGCGACGCTTGCCTCCATCTTTAGAGTCAAATATCGCACCCACGACAGTCTGCAACTCAGACACCATCAGCACGATCTCCTGTTGCGTTGCTGACATCGGAAGTGAAGCTGCTTTCTCTGCAATTCTGTCTGTCAGAAACGCGGCGAAGCGGCCTTCTAACATGTCGAAACACCTCCATCGAAGTGATGGTTCAGGTGTATGCTGTCGATACTTGTCATTATGCGTTTACGTGGAGGAATTTCGTACTCAGTAGAGAAATGAATACGCGGTGATGATGATGACGATTCGACCACGTCTTAAGGCGATACTCGAAGAGAACGGCACTAAGCAACGCTGGCTATGTGAAAAGACTGGCCTAGACAAAAATGCGGTGAGTCGCTTGGTGCTAGGATGGTCCCTCCCGACGCTTCCAAACGCCTACAAAATCGCGCGTGCTTTGGGTAAGAGTGTGGAGGAAATTTGGGTTTGGGAGGATGATGGCGAGTGAAGTTATCTCAAACGCGGTTTGTTGTGCTGGATACAGAAACGACAGGCCTTAATCCGGACGTAGACAGAGTGGTCGACGTTGCTCTTGTCGAACTTTTAGACGGTCGGATAGAGACCATTTATGAGTCGCTTGTGAATCCAGAGAGGGTGATACCACCCGAGGCTTCTGCTGTGCATCACATAACATACAAGCACGTTAAAGATGCACATCCTTGGACAAAGGTGCAGGGAGACGTCGAATGGGGCACCGAGGGCGCAATCATCGCGGCTCATAATGCCAAATTCGACAGGGGGTTCGTACCGTTGGCTAACCCGTGGCTGTGCACTTATCGACTAGCCAAACATCTGTGGCCGGAGTTGGCACATCATTCGAATCAGTACCTGCGTTACTATTTCGGTCTGGATATCGAGGACGTGAGCGTGCATCGGGCGCAAGGAGACGCCTTCGTTACGGCGCATGTGTTGCGGTTCGAAATCGCGGAGTATCTTAGGAGGGGTGCACCGGACGACGCGGATGCCCTAGTGGCATTCTCAAGCTCCCCGATCCCGGTGAATACGATGCCGTTCGGAAAACACCGAGGTGTGCCACTCAAGGATGTTCCTAAGTCCTACTTGGAATGGGCGCTCGGCAATCTAGCCGACCTGGACGACGACCTAAAATGGAGCATGGAAACAGTTCTAGGCGCGAAAGTCGGAGCCTGACTAACGCAACAACAAGACCCCCGGGTGTGTGCGTCCCGAGGGTCTTTGCCGTGTACATAACCGCGTGTGAAACGCTCACCTCCCTTCCGTGTTAGGCTGTCGTTGCAGGCGCTGTTTCGGCAGCTGGCGGTGTCGCCGGTTGCGTGATAGACGCGGCCAGCTTCGCCGCGTTCTGCATGGCTGGCTGAACAGCTGCGATACCTTCCTCGACGGCGTTGACCGCAGCCGTCACCTGCGAACTGGTGACGGTCACGCCGAGCTTCTGCAGGCCTGCCTGAACCGTCGTGATGAGTGTACCTTTCTCGGTTTCACTCATGTCTCCCCACGCTTTGCCGGATGCGGCGAGGACCTTCGCGATCTCGCCGTCTAGGTGGCTCTGCAACAGCTTGTTGGTGATATGATGCAACTCCACCTTCCCCGTCGCTGCTTCGCTGGCGAACCACGGCGACTCGACCAGCCCGCGCACCAGTTTGCCCGCGTCGTCGAGTGCAACGCCAATGCCGTGCGGCAGGGACTCTTCGGCTTTCTGAATCTCCTGCGCGAGTTGCGGGTCCTTCTTCTGCAGCCACTGCCGATCGTGCGCAATCTTAGCCACCAACGCCGCGCCAACCGAAACAACGACCGTCCAGTCTGTACCGTTCCAAATCATGTGTGTGCCTCCTTAAGGTTTGAGAGTTGTGGTAGAACCGTCCGCGAGGTGAATATCAGCAGACGTGATGGCACTCGAGGGTGTCGATGCCGTCTTGTCAAACGAGAAGTTCCACTCGCCGTTTACGTTCTTCATCTGAAAGCCGGGAATCTGCCGATCCTCAGTCCACAAGATGTAGGTGCTCCCGTCATACACGACAGCCGGGAACTCTGCGCCGTTAACCTTCACTTTGGTGGTTTGCACATCCTCGCCTCCTGTTCTCGGGTACCAACCCGGGTCTTCGTAGACCTCGTTGATGTCAACCAGCATGCCGGCCACCCACGCATTGACCTGTACCTGGTACATCTTGATGCCGGGTAGCACCTGGTTGTTGCTCCACGCGACGGTCTGCCACTCTCCCGACGGCGCGTGCTTCGTGCCGTCGCTGTGTTTGAGGACGGCGATACCACCGTATTCACCGTCCGAGAACTGACCGCTCAACTCAGCCATCAGCGCCGTCTGGTAGGCATCTACCGCAGCGAAGTCCGCTTGCGTATACGCGTCGTAGTCGACGCTGTCGTACGCGATGATGCCAGGGTCGGGCGCGACGCCGAGCCACTTCAACTCGAGTACAATATCGTGTCCGTCGTTGTAACCTTCTGCTGCGGTGAAATAGGCGCGGCTGTTGCTCATGCCCTCGAAGTTGAAGATGACCTTGAACCCGTGGTCGACGTAGTTCTTCAGGTCTTGCGGCGTGATGCCGTTCATGAGCCCACGTGTGTGCCGACCGATGTACGCCACGATGGCTCCAACCGGCAGACCACGCACGCGAACCTGCTTGAGCTTCTGCAGCTCAGACACGCTGAACGGCGTGTAGCGGTCAACTGCGATGGTGATGGGTTTCAATCGTATCGCCTTCCCTCTAGATCGTCAGAGAGGACGCCGTCCGTCAGCCAGCCGTGGTACAGCCCCGGAAAATTGATGCTAGGTCGCGCCGTGATGTTTGGCGCTGTTCCAGTTACTTTCCATCCACCATCCGTCCATTCGCCACGAACAAACGGTCGCTCGTCCACACACCAACACCCACCAGGCGTCATCACCCAAAGGGGTGGTCGGCCTGCAGGCTCAGCGAGATAGTGTGCGCTCAGGTGCTTGAGGGAAACTGAGTTCTGAAGGTACTCATTCGCGAAAAACATATCGCCTATTTCTAATTTCATGGCCGGGTCGTATTCAACCATCCGACATTTCCACGGCATCTGCTCACCCCCTAGAAATTCGGATTGTGTTGCTCGCGCGTCATCCCAGACTGCAACTTGGCGATTGCATTACGGTCGTTCCTCTCAGTCGCCTGCAACGCGCGAATTGTGTCCGACTGCGCGCGAATAGTGACCGCCTGCTCGTGCAACCGTGTTGCCTGCGCCTGAACCTCGTTGTGAAGTACCAAGCCGGAGCCAGCCAGCAGAAAGAATGCCAGCGCGCCGATAAGGATCGGTGTCGCGTCCGCGTGCTTGGGCTCGGGCATCTCGATAACCTCGGTGTGTTCGTCGATTTCCTCTCTCACGATTGCGCCCCCTCCGCCCACTGGTTGAACTCCATATAGTGATCCTTCGCGAAGTCGCGAATCTCCGTCCACTTGCTCACGAACAGTGCAGCCCTCTGTTCGTTCTCAATGATGTCGAAGTAGTTGTCTTCGAGAGATGCGGACTCACTGAAGTTCCATGAGCCGGACAGAACGCGGGTTCCGTCAACTACCATGAACTTGTGGTGCATGTATTTACCATGTTGGCTGTGTGTGAGCCACACTACGATGCCTGCATCGCGCATCTCTTGGATGGCTGCTTGCTCGTACTTCTCGCCACCCTCAGTCGCATCCAGGATGACCTGCACGTCAATGCCGGCCTTTTTCTTCGCAATGAGATCGGCCTTTGCAATCGGCGCGTGCCATGCGAAGTCTGCGATGAAAATGGACGTTTGTGCGGACTGAATACAGTCCACAAACGTGCCCATGGTGTCGTCGTCAGGAGAGAAGTACGTGCCGAGTCTGATCCCTGTCTCAATCGCCATTGTCTGCACCTCGTTTCATTGCGGCACGTGCCGCGTGTATCGCAGCCTCGCGGTCGTCATCCAGCAACGCCTCGAGGACTCGAGTCAAAAGCTGCCTGTCCTCTACGCGCATGCTCTGTAGCTCTTTGATGACGCTCCACATCGCCTTGAGCTGGTCTGTGTTGTTCTTAAGTAACTGAACCAGCATTCCCATCGACTGTTCGTTACCGACTGCCAACCCCGGCTGCGTGCCGCCGGAGTAGATGGTGAGGAACGCCATCAGCGCCAACATGTGAGGGTCGAGTCCTGGGAACGCCAGGTCGACAGCCGCCCATCCGAGGATCAAGAGGACCTGTTGCTTGAAACCTGGCACGCCGCCGAACCACTTGGTGAAAGTGAAGATAATCTTTCGGTCCCATGCCGTCTCGATAAATGGCCAGTAGAACGGGTAGAGAAGACGCTTATAGATGCGCGTGAATCGCTGCATCGACCACCCACCCCGCTGTCGTTAAGACGCAAGTGATTAGAATGCCGATGAACCACTTGCTCCATTTTGGGAGCCGATTCGCCGCCTCTGCCTCCGCCTTCGCAGCTTCCTCTTCTGCTCTTTTGAGGGCCGCGGATGCCGCCTTCTCGTTGGACTCGATCACCATGTCGAACTTGACATGCAGACCGTCCATGCGCTCGTTAATGTAGTCGTGCATGTCGTCGAACTTCCGGTCTACATTCGCGTCCACGGCATCGACACGGCCATGCAATTTCTGAATGGACTCGTCAATGCGGTTCTCGAATACCGTCTTCCATCCGAGCAAACCGTTTACGTCTCCTCGCAGTCGGCCCACCTCGTGGGCGATGTTGATGTCCTCTTGCAAGAATGTTTGCTCCTCCGCCACTTACGGCTCACGCTCCTACCGGGAACGACTTGACTACGTTGTAGATGTCTTCGGGCGATGAGTTACGCCCCAGTAGCGGCGCCCACTCCGGACGCACGGCAACGAGGTCTTTAGCGGCCAGCGAGCTGCACACTTTGCGGCGACGCTCTTCGCTCCGGATGTACGCGACGGGCAGATGCACGAGGTCGTGTGTCGCGTAGCGCAGGCCATCATCGATGATGAGTGGCCAGTCGTACGGCTCGCCTTCGTAGGAAAGTACGAGGTTGAGACCGCGTTGAATGGCGTCGTGACCGAACGGTAGCCGGAACGTCCTGAACTTCCCGTAGTCGATGTTTGCCTTTGCAACTGTCTTCCCGTTCGCTTCGATTTTTGTGTACTTGTCGAGCGCAATGGCAACGTGATAGAAGTACTCTGGCTCCCCTGGATCCTCCAGTCTCTCTCCGTCCTCAATCAGCCGCGTGGATAGATTCGGCGGCCTGTGATACAGCAGAATGTCGCCAGCCCCGCACCAAAACTCAGGCACCCTTACCACCTCCAAGTCCCAATCGCTTGGGATTTCGTTGGATCAAAAAAACACCCCGAAGGGTGCAGCGGCTTGAACCGTTGGCGTTATGCTTGCGGTGTGTAGTTGCCAGGGCTCCAGCCGACAGCCTGGACCTCTGCGATGGTCGTGGCCACGCGGACCTGACCAACGAGCGCTCGAATCTGCTTGATGTTCGCCCACGCGAAGTTGTTGGCGTCCGTCTCCAATTGCGTAAGGTTGGCCTGCGCTGTGAGCGTGACCAAGTTGCCGTAGATGTCGGCGTAGTCGGTGACCGGGAAAGTCTCAATGCTCTGGTTGATCGCCGCCTGTAGCTGTGACAGATGGGCTTGGTCCAACTGCTCCCACCCGAACACGGTCGCCGTTCCTGTCGCGTTGGACGTGAAGCCGCCTGCGATGGTGGCGGCATACCCTTCTTGCAACTCGGCTATCTTCGCTTGCTGGAAGTCAGCTAGCGTGTTGATACTCGGGTCGAGCAGCATGAATTGCTCAGCAGCTGTCATCTCGGACGGCGATGGACGGTACGCGTGTGCGCCGTTCGGCAACGAGACACGCTCTGGCATCTACATCACTCCTCTCGTTTAGACTGCGTAGGCAACTCCGTACCGGTCCGTCACGGCTGTGATGCTGGTGGGCGCGTTCGTCGACTGCGTAATCTTGATGGTCGCATCCGTCAAACCGCTCACGGAACTGCTCCAGTAGTACTGGTCTTCGATCGTCCCGTCGCTGTTCAGCGTGCTGCTCTGCCACGACATGTTGCTGAACGCCTCGCTCGCGCCCGTGGCCACAAGACTCAACTGCGGCAGGTCGTCCACGCGCGCGACGACTGCGGAGGTGGCGTAGGTGTTCGCGAGCGCGTAGTTGTTGGCGAAGGTCACGGTCCCGCTACTAATGGACGCAATCACGAAGCGCTCCCAGTCCGATCCCTCACGGATTTCCATCGTGTCGCCTAGGGCAAGGTTCGCCACGGACGAAAGCGATATGCTGGTGACGCCCGCTGCCGTTGTTGCCGCTGGAGTTGTCGACACCGTGACCGCCCTCGTGAGCCATAGCATCGCGTTCCCGAATGGCGACGGATAGGAAATGCGCTTCGACATGTAGGCCGTTTTGGTCGCCTGAACGACCTCGGAGTTCCCCCAGCTTCCGAGGAACATGCTGGATTGCCCCTCCGAGTATACGAAGACGGGCGCGGAAAAATTGCAGTTCATGTTAAACATGGACCACAAGGTGGATGCATACTGCGCCCCCGTGGTTGTGTTAGAAGTGATCGCGGTCGGCGTCCCCCACGCCCCGGACGTGTGCTCAATCTCGTAGATGTTCGGTATGCCGCTGGAGTTGGCCTGCTGGAAGAGAACCCACAGGTTATTCGAGCTGTCGACCGTGATAGACGGGTAACCACTGTTGTAGCTTGCCGACGTAAGGGCGACCGACGCAGACCACGTGGATTCGCCATCCGTCGAATTCGCGTACTGGATCTGATGCGCGGATGACGTGCTATTGATAGGCCCACTCCACACGGCGTGTATCGTGCCGCTCCCGTCAATCGCCACACTCGGATTTGTCTGGGCTCCCCCGGTGTAGCTGTTGAGGCTGACGGGTCCATTCCACGCGCTTGCTGAGTAGTAGTATGCGTCCACCGTATACCCCGACCCGTTGTAGTTCTGGCAGACGACGACCGGGTCGCCGCTGGATGTGAGGGCGAGCGCTGGGTTCTGATCACCGATGTTGGTAGTGTTCGTGGTTATCTGCGTGACTGTCCACGTGTTCCCGCCGTCTGTGCTCTTGCCGTACCGGATGTTTAGGTCGGTGTACGTTGAATTCGCGCTGCTCCAGACGCCGTGCAGATTGCCCGATCCGTCGACGGCGAGAGCGCACTCAACGCCAAACTCTGTTTGGCCCGTGTCCGGACTCGAGAGTGCACTGGCCACAACGATCGGTACCGTGGTAGCGTCAAACGACCAAAAGCTGTTCCAACTGCCGAGTGTGTAAACCGTTGTTCCCTCAGACGCCAAGGCCACGGACAGGGTGGCAGACGGGTTCCCGACGTTTGTTGCGTAGCACAGTTGGCTGAAACTCGCACCGCCATCCTTCGACACGTACCAGTAGAGGGTGCCCCCAGCAGATGATGTGGGCTGCTTGATCGACGCGCTCACGATCCACCCGTTGCTCAGAATAACCAGTGTCCGTCCGCTTGATGGCTCAGTGGCACCCAAACCAACCTGCGATGGCGTCGTCACCGCATAGTGATACCCGAGTTGGACGCTGCCGGACTTCAGCAGTTTATCGGCCGTATCGATCACGGACGACGTACGTGCTGCTGTGGCCGTAGCGACGTACGCATTCGTCAGCGAATCACCCGTCGCAAACGACACCGTCGTACCGCTGATGGACGCAACCAGATGTTCCTCGTAGTTCGTGCCGTCGAGGACGGCGATGACCTCGCCGGACGTTAATCCTGTAACGGATGTCAGGTCAATCGACGTTGCACCGGCTGCGGCAGCCGTGGCGAGCGTCGTGCTAAACGTGTCAGCCTTTGTGGTGTCGGAGAACCCGTCGAACTGCATCCCCTTCATCGGGTTAATCTTGCCGCTGTAGTAGTCGGTCAGTTCGATGTTGTAGACGTTGTACTGCAGGTTCTGGATGTCCGCCAAGATACTCTCAATACTGCTGCCGCCAAGGGTTGTCCCCGTCGTGTTCGTAGATGGCGCAGCGGTCACGAGATTCGCGTCTGCTACGTTATCAAAGAACACGAGAGGCATCGCGCCGGACGAACTCAGGAACTGCTCGCTGCCCGGCACTTCGTACCACGTCGAGCCGCCGTTTTGGTTGCGCACCACGCCCCATCCGACGACACCAGTTGGCACCGTAATCCCGGCAATGCTGACGCTCGCCTGCTGGCTGGATAGCGTCTGTGCTGTCGTGAGCGCACTCACCAGGGTACGGCCAGTGATGTTGAAGGACCCTGAGCCTGTCTCGATGCCCGTGATCCAGTAGAATCCCCACTGGTAGTCGCCTGTCAGAGACCCGCTTTGCAGGGTCACCGCAGGCGCTATTGCAGGGTTTTCAACCGGACCAAGCAACGACAGCGGACCCGCGTCGCGCACACCCGTGAGCACGTTGATGAACTGCTGGATTTGCGCAGCGGTAGGTAGCGAACCTTTTGCAATGCTTTCAAGCCCCACGCTTACACCTCCTACGCGTCAATGTAGTCCGACCACTGCACCGTCAGCTGCTCTCCGATGCCCTTTGACTCGCCTGTCGGCCCGAGATTCACGTGATTGCACAAGTTCCCGGTGAACGCGGTGATGATCACCCCGCTTGCGTGTGCGTACTGCAAACCGCTCTGCAGCTGCCACGTCGTAGCGCCCGCGCTTGTCGTCTGCGCAATGCTCGCGTACTCGCTGTTCGCACCGTCCTCTATGTAGATGGTGTTGTACTGCCCCGGGGCGGTGCTGCCGAGGACGACCGGAGATGTAGACGGGACTGAGATGCTCGTGGCGCCGGCAGACGCGTTCGCGGCAAGCGTGGTCGCCGACACGTCCGCGTCCCATACCCCCGCTTCGTACCAAGTGCCGTTCGGGTCCGACGTAAGATAGTTGACCGTAAACTGCGCGACAAACGCCTGGAAGGAACTCGTGTATGAAATCTTTTTCCGTGTGCCATAGACTTCCGAGAACATAGCAGAGTCTGTCCGGCTTGGAGACTGTTGCCCGATGCCCAGCGAGATGTAAGAAGGCCGACTCATGGTGATGGCCGTGCTCTCGCCGTTCGGCGGTGTCATGAGTAGCTGCGCAATCACGGCACGCGTCCAGTCCGTTACGGTGTTCTCGTGCACGCGGTCGGACAAGATGGCATCAGACGCGTCACTGCGGACGAAACGCGCAACGCCACGAGCTCGTATGCGGTCGATAGGCATCAGCCCACCACCTCCACCGTTTGGATTGGAGCCACCTGCGCAGGTGTCTGCGGACTCGCCGTAGCATCATACTGACCTCCCAAGTCCCACCGCCAAGGCGCGACACTGTACCACTCGATACCTCGAATCGTAGGCGAGCCCGACGTGACCACCTGCAGGGTGATGTCCTCGCTCGTGATGTCACTCGCCGGGATGACGTACCACGCGTGGCGCATATCATCTTCTGTCGTGACCGACTGCCACGTGGGGTTGATGAAGCCCGACGTCTGCCATGTGCAGCCGAGTTGCGCGTGATACGAACCGTTCTCGACTACCGTCCCGCTTGAGTCCTGAACGCTGAGAACAACCGCCGTCGCGTTCGGGTAACTGCCCTGGTTGATACACGAGATAGACAGGAGGTGCCAACCCGCAGTCATCTGTGTTGTCACACTTTGCGGCGATGCATAGCTCACACCCGCCAATAGTTCGGTCCCGTCAAGGAACAGGTTTCCGATTCCGTCTGCGGCAAAATAGAATGTGTAATTGTCGGTCGCCGCGAGCCATACCCATTTGCGCAATAGCCATTCTCCGATCGGCGCCGAAGATGACGAGCCGGACTGCGGCCCCATCCACACTGCGGTGTCATCGTTCCAGTCCACACCCGACAACGCTCCTTGAGATTCGAGCGGCCACAGCGCTCCCATGCCTAAGTAGCTCTGCGTAAGCGGGCCCCACGGAGCCGTTCCGACCCGACCGAGCGGGTGCGCAGGCGACCACGTGAACAGGTCGTCGGCGTAGACGAGTGTCTGGGCTGGGTCGATGCGCTGGATGGCTTGCTGAGCGCCAGCGCCGATCGCAGCCGACAGCGACACACCGGCACCCGATGGCTTGAATGCGTCTAGTCGCAGCAGCCAGCAGTTGGCGAGCGGTTCCGTGAGGCTGTACGTGCCAGGACCAGCCTCAGCGACCGTTTCGCACCATCCCCACGGATAGCCCTGTTGGACACGGGACAGTCTCACGTCGTCGGGCAGCGTGGCCGTGTCGAAGGGCATCGCGAACTGCGTGAGTACCTGGTTGCTCGGCAAGCCTGACGGGTAGGCACGCTGAAGCGCGCTCTGCATCATCGCGTAGAACACGGGAGCGCCACTGATGGACATGCCCAGTTCTCCTTTCGCAAAAGAAAAAGGCGCCCACCCCGGCGCCTCGATACGTTCTTGTAGCTAGTGACTTTGCATCCAAAGGTACGTGTCGATGCTGTAGGTGCCCTGCGACGGCGCAGTCGAGAATTGAGGGGTAAGTGTGATGAGAGGACCCCTTGGCAAATTTACAAACACGGTAGTATTCCCAGGCGCGACGCTCATCGCATTGAACCCCACCCAATTGCCGCTAGAAGACTCAAACACATCTGTCCCGAGTCCGTACTCCGTCACACCCACCTGCCAGTAAACGTCGAGCGTCTCGTTCGTGTTGTTAGCGATTTGCACAACAGCGCTGTCGTAGTCGGGAAGCATTGCGAACTTAATTTGACTGGTGACGTCGTAAGCAATGTCGTCGTTGTTAACCGTTTGAGCCGGTTTACTGCCGGTCGGTGACACTTGTGGGTTGCCCTGCGCGTCGGTCGGTGCGGGTACAAGGAGTCCGCTAGAATTGATGTACCAAGGCGTCGTGACGGTCGCCAGACCCCCATTCGCATCCTTATACGCGAGCGCCGCGTAATCCGGCTGCCCGTTTGAACCGGGGATCAGAATGTACTGCGCAGGTGCCGTGGGCACGTGAACCCCTCCCTTGACTAGACTTCAAACGGAATGGAGCTGAAGTTGACCGTGGTCTGGAACAACCAATCGCTGGTTGCCCGAATAATCTTCTTCTGAATCCGAATCACAAAGAAGGACGACCCGTTGTAGTCGCCCTGCATGCGTCGCTGGGACTGGAAGTTGAAGTGCTGACCAGTCCTCCATCCCGACGCAAACGATGTAAACTGACCCTGCACGATCGGCATCGCGTACTTGTTGAGCGTTATCTGCGCACGCTCCTGCGCGAGTGCCGGTAGCTCTGCACTCAAGCTCGGGTCCATGCGGTTGTACTCATACACGCCGTCCGTGCCGTCAATGGAGCGCATATATGCTTGCGACTGCGGGTCGGACTGCGCAACCACTGTCTGTGTCATCGGGTAGTAGTCGACAACAATTTGAGTGCCCGCAGGTGGAGGAGTGCCGAATCGTACTGTTTGGTTGGAAAAGTTGACATAGGCTGTCTGCGCTGCCGCCGGGCCGCCAGGATAACCTGCAACCTGGTCGAGCGCAATCTGCTGCTGCGTGCCGCCGACGCTCACCGTGATGTTGGACACGTTGTTCGGTGGTTGGTACCCGAGTGTGAAGACGTCGGTGCTGCCGTCGGCGGTGAACGTCTGTGAGTAGAGCTGCGCCTGCGCTACGTAGATGCCCGTGATATAGACCACGTTCTTGAGCTGACTCGAGTCTTCGTTGATCATCAGATTGACCCATTCGGCCACCTGGTCGGCTGCGATATTCGGGTCCTCAATCAGGTCATCAGCATTGAGCGTGTTGTTGGTGAGCGGGCTCGTAAAATACTGCGTCTGATAGAAGTTCACATCCCGATAGAAGTCGACGTACCACCCCCATCCCGTCATCTGCGCGAGCTGCGACAGCACTTGAGACGGCGGCAGGTACACGAACTGCAGAATCGGCAGTGGCAGCTGGGGGAACTGCTGCACGTTGTTCGTGGTGAAGGTGCGCGAGTTCCCTGGCGTGTTGACGTACTGGCTGACCAAGTCGTTGATGAGCGTCTGCATTGGCGTGTTAGACTGGTACGTCGCGTTCACGAGATGCCGGTCGAACCACTGGGTGAAGTCGGAACACTTGCAGTGGTAGACCATAGTGTCTTCTTGCCGTTCTTCTTCCTCGGGTTGCTGCAAGATGCCACCAAACTCTCGCTGGCCGCTTGCGTTGATGAACACAACCTCTTGGCCGGCTCGGGGACGCTTGATCGGCCACGACCAGGTGCCGCCACTATAAACGCCGCGAATCCACACATCAAAGTCAGCGGTTGTCTGCTGTGCGGCGATGTCTTGATCAATCTGGACCGACGACATATCCACCCACCACTTGCCGCTCGCACCGCCGCCTTCGATGTAGGACACACCCTCGATCAGGATGTCAACGCCCACGCTATCAACCCCAATCGAAGTTGCCGCGACGTTTCATCTGGTTCTTGAATTCCGTCGCGACCATTTCTGCCATCTGACGCACTTCCGCAGTGCCAGCGCCCATACCGCCCATCGCACCGTTTACGTTAATGACCACGTTAAAGACTTGTCCCCCGGCTGGTCCTGCAAGAGAGCCGCCAGCCGGCATACCCTCCGTGCCGGTAGCACCGAGCTGAGATACTGCGCCAGCTCGCACCGGGTACTGATTAAGCGGTATGACCATCTCAGGACCTGCCTCGCCGACGAGTGCCAATGTCGGGCTGTTCACCATCCCGCCCGCGGCGAGCTGTGGGATCATGTTGGCAATACCTGCGACATTGTTCGAGTAGATGCCTGGGTTGGTGGTGTCGTAACCCTCCTGCGAGAGCAGTTGGTATATCTCCTGGATGCTGCCGCCGTTCTGGGCCAACGACCTCGCTCCTGCGTACCGCGACTCGTTCAGGACAGATATGTCCGCCTGGGCAAACTGCGCGAGGTTGGAGAATCCTGCGTACGAACTGTCCTTCCCGGCGCCGTACTGACCGAAGGGGATAATGCCTGCGAGGTTCGCATTCTGTTGGGCGGCTGTGGAGGAGCCCCACCCTGACTCGTACGCCCACTGACCGATAATGCCGTTTAACGGCAATCCTGTTGCTTTGGCGACTTCCTGCGCATACGGGCGCACCGTGTTCACGAAAGATGCGTTCGACTTCGACAGGGATCCGGGTACAGACGACTTACCGCCGAACATTCCGCCGAGGCTGTTCTGTATCCAACTGCCAAGACCGCTGAACATGTTCTTCGTACTCGCCACGATTTGCTTCCCGACGTTGCCCATGGAACTCAGGATGTTCTCGACATCCGTGACCACGGTCGACGCCCAACTCGTAATGGCTGTGGTGAAATTCGTGAACGGCTGCTGCACGGCTGGCCATAGGTTCGTTGCCCATGCCCCGAGCCTCTGGGTCCACTGGGTAAACGAGGACTGCACGTCCCCCCAGAGTGCACCCGACCACGTCCGCAGGCTGTTCGTCCAACTCGAGAAGTTGCCTGAGACGGACCCCCAGTTTTTCGACGACCAACTGACAAGCGAGCTGGTCCAACTGGCGAAGTTGCCTGAGACAGATGCCCAATTCTTCGACGACCAACTTACCAGCGAACTGGTCCAACTCGAGAAGTCGCCCGAGACTGAGCTCCAGTTCTTGCTTGCCCAGCTAACCAGCGAACTGGTCCAGCGGGAAAAGTCACCCGAGACAGAGGTCCAAAGCTTGCTCGCCCACCCGACAAGTGAGCTCGTCCACATCGAGAATTGACCGGAGACCGCAGTCCAGTTCCTTCCGGCCCACGTATTGAGAGAACTGGTCCAAGTGGCGAACTGTCCAGACACCGCCGTCCACTGCCGCGATGACCATCTCACCAAGGACGAGGTCCACGCTTGAAAGTTCCCGGACACACTCGACCATTGGTGGCCAGACCAAGTGATGAGGTGGCTGGTCATCTGCCCCAGCCCGCGAGCCATAGAGCTCACCCACTGGCCGACGTCTTTCCCAGTCGACACGAAGAAGTGTCCGACCTGTTTGAAGTGCCCCCACAGTACAGCCAGCCCGATGGAAACGAGGCCCAAGATATTGAGGATGACCCCGATGGGTGCACCGAGAATCGTAGCGTCAAGCGTGCCGCCGGTGGCTTCCATCCCTGCGCCAGCTGTAGCGAAGCCAGCTTCAGCGCCGCCGTCGGCTGCCGCTGCTCCTCCTAGACCAAGCTTGCCAAACAGTCCTTTGCCGAATTTGAAAATTCCACCTATCCCTTTGCCGAGCAACTTTCCAATCGTCATGCCACCGCCCAAATCCGCCAAGAGCCCCATGCCGGACATGACATCGGTCGTGAACGATATGGCTTTCATCGCCGCGATCGCACCCACAATCGAAGTCCCGAGGACGCCGAGGTGTTTCGCGGCACCCGTGATGCCTGACACAAAGCCATTAACCGGACCTTTGCCGTTGGTGAACCCGTTCATAAGCGCTGTGAGAGCCCCGGTCAATCGTGTCACGAGCGGTACCAATGTGATCGCCATCTGTTCAAACGCCAGGTTCAATTGCTGCATCGACATCTGCATGCTGACGTTCTTCGATACGGCTTGATTCAACTGCTGAGGCGACATGTCGAGTTGCGTCTGCGAGGCTTGGCTCTGCATGGACTTCCAGTTCTGTAGCAGAGACGCAACTTGGCTTGTGCCTGTCAGTGACAATAGTTCAGACGCCTGATTGCCTCGTCCCTGGCCGAGCAGTTGCCGATATTGCTGACCTATGGTGTTCAAGAGCGCCATCGGGGACTGCGTGATGTCCTGCTGAGTGATGCCTAAGGATTGCAGGAGGATTGCACTCTGGCTGAGTGCGCCCGACCCCACAGCCGGCGTAAACGTCTTTTGCATGTTCCCGGCCAACCCCTGCAGGAACGACACGCCTGACGTACCCGTAAGCCCCGCTGCTCCAAGCATCATCTGGTACTGGGCTGCCTGATTCACCGTCGAGTTGTTAAGGTTCTTCATTTGCTGAATAGCGGCGAACCCGGATGTTCCGTTCGCGAGGGCCTGCAGCCCGTAATACCCCATCATCGCGTTCATGCCACCGTACATCAGCTTCATCGGCAGTTCGCTCAGCATGCTGCTCGCGCCGCGTAGGCCGCCCAGCAAACCGGACATTCCCTTGCCGCCACCCGCGGAGCCTGCACCCCCTCCGCCGAGAACGCCTGCGCCCATGCCGGCGGTGCCCATGGTTTCCATGCTTACCGCAATATCCTGTGTTGTGGTTTGGATCGTCGCGAGTTGCGTCTCGGCTCTTGTGAGGTCACCCAGTAGCGCAGGCAAGGAGTCGCCCCAGCGCGCGAAGTTGACGGCATCGGCGTCGTCGCCGAGGGTGACGATTTCTCCGCTGATATCGATGACCATACTGGAGACGTCGCTCAGTTCCGTCTGCCAGGGGGCGAACAGGTCGCTGCCCCCCGACATTTGGTCTTGTAGCGTGGTTAGGAGTTGGTCCAGCCGCATTCCTACCTGATACGCGTCGTCCATCTGCATCGCCAGGGTGCCGAACGCGGTATCGCCGTTTACGGTTGACATGCTATCTTGGATGGACGCCAGGAGTTCGTAGAACCGAGACGCCTGCTGGGAGGCGTCGTCGATTTCCAGAGCGATTGTCCCAAACGAGTTATCGCCGTTTACGGTTGACATGCTATCTTGGATGGACGCCAGGAGTTCGTAGAACCGAGACGCCTGCTGGGAGGCGTCGTCGATTTCCAGAGCGATTGTCCCAAACGAGTTATCGCCGTTTACGGTTGACATGCTGTCTTGAATCGATGCTAAAATTCCGTACAGCCTGGACCCTTGCTGGGAAGCGTCGTCCATCTCGAGTGCCAGGGTGCCGAACACGTTCCCCTCGTTCACTGTAAGCAATCTATCTTCAATCGACGCCAGGACCTCGGCAAACATCCGTCCTTGCTGATAGGCGTCGTCCATCTGCATAGCCATAGTGGCAAACACGTCTGCGTCGTTTACGTTCGCTGCCGCTTCCCGCAAGTTCTCAAACTCGGTCGTCAGGTCTTGCACTTGCATACCCAGTGTCTCTGCATCGTCCATCAGCTGCGCGAAAGGATTGATGTCCTTAAACGCGACCAGAGACTCCCGCAGAGTGGTCAACACCACATCGAGTTCCTTCAATACCGATGAGGCCTTGTCGTCCGCGATGATATTCAGTTTCAGGTCAATATCGTTGACCTCTGCCACAGTCCATCACTTCCTTCCGCGCAGCTGTTCTCGTTTCGCACGTTCGATCTTGATGCGTTCCGCCTCGCCTTCAGCGGAGATGAACATCATGTACCGTTGCACGGTTGCGGCGTCCATCTCCGCCAACTGATCCGGCGTGATACCCAGTTCGCGACACAAATTAAACTCGTTCCATTCGGTAACGAGTTCCATGAGTGACTCATTGGACTTTGCGCGCTCGGAATCGAGAGGGGTATCGCCGGTTAGGACGGCGACGAGGCGTTGCCGGAGTTTGGGTCCGGTACTTTGGACTTCACAAGTTGGGTGACCGTCGTGAAAATCTTACTGAGGATGAATCCGTCTACCATTTCGATCTCGTCCACGGTTGCCTCGCGTGGCACTTTGACTTCTTTGCCTTCCGCGTCTTTCACGTTCCACGCGCGAACCATCGTTTTCAGGAGTACCTGGTTGGCCTGCTCCTCTTCGTCCTGCGTGGGGTCCTTCTTCTTGGCAACGGCCGCGGCGACTTTGATCACCTTATACGGCACCGCGTCCAAAATGTCCGCCCATGCTCCTGACTGGTGCTCAGACAAGTCAATGCGCATTCTATCCCTCCGTTAGCTCGCGGCCGTGGTCGTTTGGGCCGTGCTGGTATCGTTCGTGAGTGCCGCGGTGATAACCCCGCTGTCGGTCGCGTTGTTCACGGCCGACCCTGAAATCGAGACGGCCACAAACTCCTTCCCGCGGTCGATCGTCGGTTTGGTCCACTGGACCGCCGAGGATGTGAAATTGCAGGTGTAATTCGTGCTCGGTTGCGTCAGGGTCACAGAGACGATGTGCTTGCCCTCCGCCAGGGCGTACGTGTACTCACTGTCGTCCTCCATGTAAAAACTGAGGTCCCAGTCCGCCGTCATCTCGCCGACGAAAATATCCCATGGAGTCTGACTGTTGGCAGCACTGAAGAGGGCCTTACTACCTGCCCGCGCGATGTCTACCGAGAAAGAATCCAGCTTCACGTTCGCAGTGCCGTCGATGTTGAGTGCCGCTTCCCAACCGAGGAAAAACGGGCTCGTGCCGAACGTCTGACTCACTGGTGCTGTACCCGTCACTGACCCGAATCCGATGAAATGCGCCGTGTAGGTAAGTCCTGCGTCTGGGGTGAACTTCACCGTCAACTTGTCGCATTTCGCACCCGCCCACTGACGGAACCCTGCGACGTAATAGTCAGACAAAGTCAAACTCCCGGGGGTGGCAGCCACCTTGAAGGTGTGCGTGTACGGCTGAGTAGTTCCCGTCACTGTCTCGCCGCCGAAAATGGCCCCGAGGATACTACCAAACGAGCTTGGATACGCATCGCCGTCAATCTCGTAGGTGGATGACATGGTGCCGAGGTATTCCCCGAAGACCTTAACCGGCTGCCCACGGTATCCTTGGTCGGCTACGTACTGCGGCGTGTCCTGCGGTTTAAAGGACTTGACCGGGATGAACCCAGTCGGTGCAACCGGTGTTCCAAGCGTCGCCTCGACCGCGAGACCGAGGTAGGACAGACTAGTTAGTTTCGCTGGCATCTGTTGCCGTCACTCCTTTCTTAGGCTTCACAGCCTCGAAATTAGGTAGATCCGGAACTTCGTCGAGCTCCAGGTCGTCTGTGCCCGGATCCACGAGCCACACCTGACCTTTGTGCATCAAGAGAACCTGGGTCTCGCCCGTATACTTAACTCTCACACGATCACCGCCTTATGCGTTGACTTGCTCGATCGATTCGATGTTGATGCGCCCCACCAGGTACACCTCGGTTTCCGTCCTCTGGTGGTTCTCTTGGATCTGAAATGACTCGCCGAACTTGATAGCCGCTCCTTGCGGGTAACTTGCTGTGATGAGCTGCTTGTTGGTGCGTATCTTGTCCGCGATGCTATCCAGCCAGGAGTAAAACGTGAAGAGCGCGTACGGCCCTGCGTCGCCTTGCGGCACGCCTGGAATCAGGTCTACCAGCACAGCCGACAACGTGTAAGTGATGAACTTCTTCTGAGCATACTCGCGTGTCTCTTTGGTGGTTGGCGAGAGCAGATAGAGCACGGGCTGTTGATTGCCCTTAGCCGTCACAAACTCGCCGTTCACCACGGTACCGAGCCACGGGAACACAGAGGACATGGAGCTGAGCGGTGCCACGGTTGCGCCTTGTGGGTAGCTGTTCTGCAGCGGCTGGAGGAGCGTCACCGTGTACGGCCCTGCGCCACTCACAGACTTCACCAGGAGTGCCTCGCCGACAGCTGCCGTACCTCGCTCCATGGAGCCAGGACTCACGAGCGTCAGCATTTGAGCCTTTGGGAACGAGCCGTCAATGATGACCGTTGTGTCCCCCGCACTGGCTGCCGATACAAGCGTGGTGGATGCGCCGCCGAAGAACTCGTATAGAGCTAGCTGCTGGTCAATACGCGCCACTAGAACGCACCCCCGTCCAGCCAATCCAACATGACGTGCAACGTGACGTCCTTAATGGCCAGTTCGTCAAACGCCTGCTGGATCGCCTTCCAGCGAAAATCATTTGGCTGTGTCCCTGGGTGGTTGACGTGTCCGAACATGACACCTGCTCCGACCTTCGGCCAGTAGAACGCGAGGGCTGATTTGGCCCGCGGCGTGATTTCATGCGGCGCCGTGCCGCCAATCACGTACTCGCCCTGTTTCGCGCCTTCCAGTTTCGCGCCATACATACCGACAGCCCAGTTCAGGCTACTACGCAACTCACCACCAGGCTGAAGGGATCCATCGAATCCGTAGTGCTGCCCGACGGGTGCTTGTTGCTGTAGGAACGGCGTAAGAACGTCTGCAGTCTGTCGCACGAGAGCGCTCATGGCGTCTCCGACCGTCCCAATCACACCGTCAAGGTAGGGCGTGATTTTGTCGTCCACTTGGATGGAGAACACGTCAAATCACCCTCCTGAAGGGCTGCAGGTACTGGCGAACGAGCTGCATGTCCTCAGCGTCGATGACATTCTGGGGCTGAATGGTGCCCTGCATCATGATGGATGCGCCAGCTCGACGTTCCTTGATCATGTAGGCGGCCGAGAGGATGCAAGACAGCCAAATCACATCCGGAACCTCCGACACGCGAACACCAGCGACATGTGCGTTCTGACATCCGGCCGTCAGCGTGATGACGTTGTCTGCCACTGACTCGACGAGTACCTCTTCATAGCTCGTCCCGTCGTATATCTTGAGTGTGTCGCCCTGGGTCACACCGAGTGTGGTGTCCACGGTGAGCGACGTGTCCCCAGCCGTGACCGAGCCGGTCAGTTGCATGTTCGGGTACCCGGCTACGTACGTCGTTTGAACCGTCAATGGCGGTTGACCCCAGCCGTGATACGGTCCGTAGTTCATGTCCCCGGCCACATACTTGTGTCCGTCGCCGAGCTCAGGGAAGATATCGATCTTCGTCAGGTCAATCGCCTGGAATGAGTTGATGGCAAACTGTCGCCACTGAGCTGACGTCACGCTTGAGATCGGGAACTCGTTGCACCGCACTGTGAGGGTGCCATACGGATCCGGCTTGACGCGCTTCGTCTCGGTCTTCGAGTGCGCGTAGAGCGGATGGAAGCACCACTGGTCGATGCTTGAGGAAGCGGCTTGCAGCAACAGAGCCAGCTCGTCTGTCTGTTGCCCGCTATCGCCGCCGGCAACCAGGTCGCTGACCTCGAGCCCCGTCGGATGGTTCAGGAACTCCTGCGTCGTCGCGTAACTACGCACTTCCCATCACCCGCCTTACTCGGCAGCTTTCTTGGCCTTGGTCAGTGCTCCCTTGGCAGCCGTCAGCGCCTTCTTGAGGTCCGGGTTCTCCGGGTCGGCATCCAGAGCTGCCTGGGCCTCATCGACTGCCTTCTGTTTCTCTGCGATGGCTGCGGCATCTTGCACCGGCTCCACAGGGGATGCAGGTTCCTCGATTTGGGCAAGCAAGCTGTCAGGCACGTCAATGCCGAGCGCCTTCAGCTCCTCGACTTTCTCCTGCACCTGTTGACGCCTGCGTTCGCGCACCAACTCTTCCGGTCCTTCCGCTACGGTGAAGCGATTGTGAATCGGCACACCGTCTGGCCACTCGAAAATGCCGCCAACCATCTTGCGGCTCACGGCACCGTTTGGCGTGGCGATAGAGATTTCCCCATCCCTGTCAATCGTCGGATGTTTTACCCACACTTTGCTGTCCCTCCCTTGCTCGCTTTGCCGCTTCCATGGCCTTCAGGTCAATCCCGACCGACCACGATTTGCGGTAGCTTGCTGCGCCTGGGTGACCGCTCTTGAGGATGCGGTCAGCCTCAAACTTCGGCAATTCAATCACGCGGTCATTCGCGTCGTACCGGACTGCGCCGTCCGGACTAGTGACGCCTCCGCAGTTGGGATCGTCGACGCTGATTGTGACCGTCTCTCGTGCGTCCATGTTGTCACCTCAACACAAAAAGGGCGCCCATCAGGACGCCCTTCGCTAGTAGTGGTATTACGACGCGGATAAACCGCTCCAAAGAATGTTCTGCGATGGCAAGAAGCAGTGGATGGCACCGACGCACTCAATTTCAGAGATCCACTGCTTGTTGTTTGCGGTCGGCTGATAATCGACCTCCAAGTAATCCATCGCGCCACCCCACGTCCAGACGTCGGGCACGTTGTTGCCGACGTACCACGCAGGCAACTCCGTCGTAAGCGCTATGGATGTGCCCTGCGGCAGGTAGGCGTGGACATTCACGGGCATGATTTTGCTCGTGGTCGGGTTCATGAACCGCGACACACGGAAACCAGCCGTCATGTTGCCCTGGTCCGATCCCTGCTGCGCCGCAAACCAGTACGGCTGACCGCTGTTGTTGCCAGTGAGCAACCCGGTGAGGAACAGCAGGTCCTTACTGTTCAACCAGAACTCATCCGGGTCAGCGAACGCGTTGTCGAATGCGTCCGTGAAGGCATTCTGGTATGTCGCCAGCGTCGGTTGACCGTTGACCTGCTTGATGGTCGCCTGGCTGCCCGTGCCATAAATCCAGGCCAGCACACCGTTCATCGAACCTTCGACACTGGATCCGGTTCCCCCGTTTGCAACCGTGCCTGCAGATGTGTCGGTAGTAGGCGCCTGTTGCCCAGACGTCGGAACGCTCGTCACGGTCAATGGAGCGCCGGTGGTGTATCCAGCTGCGTAGAACGGCCCGTTGGAATTGGTACCGAGGTACAACACCCAACCGAGCACGGGCAACGGACCCGAGTAGGACGGAGGTGTGAACGTCAGCGCATTGGTCGAAGTGCCAGAGCCGGTCGTCGCGGACATCGCGGTCTGGTTCGGCTTCGACTGACCGAACTGCGTTGTCGTCGGCGTAATGAGGCCAGAGTTCGTGGCCATGCCCGTCGGTACGGCGTACGAAGAGACCGCTGAATAGACGCCGTACACAGCCGTCGACGCTGGAATCTGTCCGCCTGTGGTGACGGCCGCTAACGATCCACCGTCTGGCGCGTTCCCCATCGCTCCGCCAATCGTGAACGCGAAGCCGTTATCCGGTGAGCCCGTCGACGTGATGATCTGCTGCTGCGAACCGACGCCAGCCAACATCAAGCGCTCCTCTTTGATAAACATGGCCTTGAGGAGGTTCGCAGCTGCGATCGCGCGAGAGTCGACGTTGAAGTCGGCAGCCTTGCCAGCACCCACGTACAGCTGTTCGAACGTCACAGGATCGCTCGACACGCCGTACGCCTTGAAGTGCGTGGTCACGTCCGCGAACTGCGTCGCAATCGCCGGCGCCAGTTTACCCTCGGCCACGATGCCAGACACGTTGTTGGTGTCGACGTTGAGCACCGACTTGAACTCCATATTCGTGCCCTGAAGGTGCAAGCGCGGCATGCGGTTGCGCAGGGGCGAGAACACCGGCTGCAGGTACATCGCAACAGGTGCCAGGTCGTACGGATGGAACCCGGAGTCTACACCGAACGTCTTGGTGATGAGGTCCATCTGGTCATTCGAGAGGGCTGCTCCGTCTTGCGCGGCAAAGACGCCCTTGAGCGCTTCGACGGTTTCCCAGAGTTCTTGCGGCACGCTTTGTCCGTATTGCATTTAAACTGTCATCCCCCTTCTTATCGTGCGCCTTGGGCACGACGTGCGCTGGCTACGAGCTGCGTGGTGAATTGTTCTTGTTCTTTCGGAGTCATCTCTGAGAACTTCTTGCGTACGTCTTCGATCGCAGCCTTCTGCACCGTCGGAGCTGCCTGCCCGAATACGCCGGGGTTCTCAGCCACGTAGAGCTGAGCCTTCGTCGTGTTGTTGGCCGAGTGCTCGAGGGTAGCAAGACGCTGTTGGAGCGGTGTCAACACGCCCTGCAACTGCTCGCCGAATGTCTTGGTGACATCCGCAAGTGCGCCTTTCACCGCATCGGCGATCTCAACGGCTTTCACCGTATCGCCACCAGCGCGTGGAGCTCCGCCGCCGTCACCGCGGGTGAAGTCCATCGTGTCGCCCGTTGGCTTGCTGTCAGGTGGTACCGGCTTGTTGTCAGGCCCCAGGTTGCCTGCCTGACCTTCTCCGGCATGTACCAACGGATTGTCAGCGGACGTCAGCATCCGTGCGAGCTCATCGAACTCTGTGATGCCCTCGCGAATGCGCTCGTAAATCTTGTCCTTGTCGACCGGCGTAGGGCCCCCGCTTGCGCGGTCCAGCGAAGGTGCTTTGCTCGCGTCTTCGGGGTTCTCAAGCGGATCGTCGTCGAGCTCGTCGATGAGGTCCCCGAGCTTGGCGTGAGTGTCCTTCAGACGGTCCAGACGCTCCTTGCGAATCTTGCGGCCGGCCTTCACCGCGTCGGGCAAAATGCCTGCTTCTGCAAGGGCTGCTTTCACGGCCTCCGAAATCGCCGCTTTGGTCGCGTCGCCGCCTTTCATCGTTGCCTCTTGCTGCTGATGCGCAACAAAGGCGTTGACCAGCTCTTTCATCTGGGCCAACGCCTTGTTCTCAGTCTGCTGATTGTCCGAACCCGCCTGGTTCTTTTCAAGCTCGTCAATCACGGCCTGCATCCGCCTGATGATGTCGTTCTCCTGCTTCTCGCCTGAGCCATCTTTCGGAGGGTCCCCGGTTGTGTTCCCCTTGACGTCTCCAGCGCCTTCGCCTTGGCCCGACGGTGGATCCGTATCCGCGCCCTTGCTCGTGTCCGGTGTCTCGGGGTCCTTCTTGTCGTCCTTCTCGAACTTCTTGACCATGTGGCCGCACTCACCCTTGTAGGTGACGTGCTTGCCGCCCTGACCGTCTTCTTCCTTCACCTTCTCGCCGAGCTTGACACGCTTCTGGCACTCAGGGCAGTGTGCCATATCAGCGACTGCGGCTTTTGCGGCATCAATGATACCGGCAGCCTTGTTTGTGGTTTGACCATCCACGTCGATTCCCACCTCCTTCGCAGCGGCTTCGAGTTTGCGCCTTGCCTCCTCCTTCGCCTCTGCGGGTATGTCGGTTTGGTCGAGCCGCGCCAAGGCGTTACGCACATGGGCAGCATCCACCTTTCCGTCCTTGTCCTTGTAGGGCAGGTGTCGGTCGTCCTTGTCGTCGCCTGAGGCGACATAGGCAAACGCGGAGTCGGGCAACTCGTCAATGTACTTAGTTGTCCATACCGCTTTGCCAAGGTCGGCGATGAGCTGTCGGCGTTGCTCGTCAGTTGAGTCGGCCGCGGCCTTGTTCGCCACCGGAACGAAGGTCTGTTCCACCTGCTCAGACTGTCCGACGTCTACGTCGCCATCTTTGAACGTGTACGGGACCCGGTAGTACTTGCCCTCGTCGTACCGCTCCACGATGACGTAGTCGGGGTACGTGGACACAATGGACACGTTGTACGCACGTCGTCCCGAGACCGGATCTGGCGGGTCGAGCTTCGCCATGACCTGGTCACGCACTGCTTCCAGACTTTGTGCTGGTTTTGCTCGCGTAAAATCACCTCCCTGGACTTCGACGATATCCGCTGATTTATTAGCCGGCGTTTCGGTGGTCGGACCTTCAGTCGCCCTGCGTTGCTGGGGTAAAGGTTCCGGTTCTCCAAATTTAATAGTGCCGTCAGAATCGACCGTATACGGAACGAGGAACTGGTCTGCCCCCATCTGGACCACGACGCCGCGGTCATCCGCAGTAACAACCGTTATCGCTGCGTCATCGGATTTCAGATGCCCTGGTTGCAGGACGGGGTTCCCCAGTGAATCGAAGTCCACCGAGTTGCCTGCGCCCGGGTCGTGGATGTTGCCGGCCTTCGTCGTGTCCTCAAACACGAAACCGGACTGGCAGTCCAACCACTCGTTCGCGCCGGCCGCTTTGACGATGTCAAACTTTGCAGTCGGCACTGCCGGACGATCGACCAGGCTCACTTCGATGATTTTGCCGCCAACGAATCGGCCCTTGTGGGCTTCCCTGTCGCGTTTGACGACGGGTTTGCGGATACCGATCGAGTATCCCTTTAAAACGCCCTCTTTGACCTTCTTGACGGCATCCTTATCGACTACTTTGGAGAGCAACCACGGGTCGCCAGCCTCGTCAAATTCGAGTTTTTGCCCGACGCCGACAGCCTTCGCTTGGTGCATCTCGCGGATGTTGGCGAAGCTGGTGAACCACTCGGGAAGCGCCTGCTTCAGCCATTCCTTGTCTGCCACCTGGTCGTCAATGTCGAGCACGTCCTGCGAGGGCCGACCGTATACGAGGAGACTCCCGTCGTCCAGCTCCTGAGACTTTGTTATCTCGGCATAGAGGTACTCCTCCGGGCTCTCAAAATCCACTATTCTATCACCTCCTTTCCGGTGGTATAATTGGAGTAACATTCAGTACTGGAGGCGCTTTTGTGGGTAGAATCAAACCGCACATCGGGAATACCATCGTGCACTGCGATAACTGCGGGCGGGAAATTCGTAAGTTTCCAAGCCAAGTGAAAGAGCACAACTATTGCTCTCGGGCTTGCGCGCAAAAGGTGAACTTTTCTAACCTGCGTGATGGCGCGAACCGCCCTGTTGAAAAAACGTGCTTGGTTTGCGGGCGCCCATTTGCTGTTAAGGCCGTCCGCAGTGAAACAGCCAAATACTGCGGCACAAAGTGCTATGCAGAAGCGAAACGGGAGCTGTTCAAAATGGAAAACAACCCGCAGTGGAACGGCGGCGTTGTCATCGATGTTCACGGCTATCGCCTCCGCAAAGTCGGCCCCGATTACCCAGGCGCCAATAGTAAGGGCTACATCCGGAACGCTCGCTACGTGTGGCAAGAGACCACTGGGGACGTCCTTAAGGCCGGCGAAGAAATCCACCACATCAACGAAGACCGATTGGACGACCGCATTGAGAACCTACAGAAATTTGCTTCTCACGCGGAACACGTCCGCATCGGACACAACGGGCGTCCAACGCGAAGATCCTAATCTCACCAGCTCTTGCTGGTTTCGCGGTTCGTCTTCATAGGTAATAATTTACATCTACAGTTGGGATGCATCGGAGGCACGACATCCGACGGACCGACGATGCTGCCGTGGCGCGCTCTACACTTCTCACACGTCTTGTCGTCCAGCTCCGCCCACCACATGTACTGCAGGAACGCGCCAGGGTTCTGGATGCGGAAGTCCATTGTTGCCTGGGTCTGCGCTCGCGTGGCCTCCGTTGCGCCAATCTGTTCGCCCTTCCAGTCGACCCTCTTCTGGGCCCAGTCCACCAGCGCTCGCAGAATCATGAGCGCCTGAGCGGACACGTCCGGGTGGCCTGCGCTCTCAGCCTGCGCCTGGTCAAAGGCTCTCGACAGGTCCGTGTGGTACGTCTGGGCAATCTCCACCATGTGCGTCTGGCTCTTGGTCTGCAGTCGTAGGACGTCAGACGGCGTCACGATGGCCGAGGGCAACGCGAGGTCGATACCGGACTCCTCTACCAACGACACAAACGCGGACTCGTATGCGGGTCCGCGCAACTCCTTTTGCAGCATCTCTGCCAAGTCGTTTTGTTCGGCCTGCGAGAGCTCGAGGAGCCGTTTCGCCTCTTCGGGCCGCAGCGGTTGCTTGTCCTTCAGCGCGTCAAGTTTCTTCTTCCACCACTTGCGCCACGCTAACAGCCAAGCGGCTTCAAGTACTTTTTTTTTATCGTCCGCGCCTGTCACCGCATCTTTGAAGATGTCAGCCAAAGCCGCCTTCATCGGCGCCGGCGGATTCTGGCCTCCGTTCGTCTCATCCCCCGCCGAGGGTGGATTCGAACCAGGTGGCGCGTTCGGCTGCTGCTGTTGTTGTTGCTGAAGCTCTTGCGAATTCAACGTGAGCGGTACCATTCCAGTGGCCGTGAGCACGACGCCTTTCTCCAGGAACACCAGGCCCTGTTGCGTCTCGAGGACGTGACCGATGCCGAGACCGTCCTGGCCGTCCTCCTCGAGGACCTCGTCAATCGCCTTCTGGCCGCTCAAGATGGCGACCTTGTTGGCGGTATACTTCGCCTGCAGGTCCTCAGACACGAGGTCAGAGAACCGGAACTCCAGCATATCGCCGCCGTCCTCTTTCCACTGGTCGTGGATGATCTTCGTGAGCTTGCGTTCAATCCAACGCGCCGTCGGAACGAGCGACTTGCGCCTGTGAATCTCACCTTGTGTTTGCGCGAAACCTGCCCCACCGAGACCTGCGCGTGACGGTGCGTACCCGAGCTCCTGCGGCTGCACGTCAAAGCAGGCACAGATACCTTCGATGACGTACATCGCGAAGTCCTGGTCGAACTCAAACGGCTTGATGGGCTGCCACTTGGTGCCGTTTGGCGCTGGGTGCACCTTCATGCGGTCCGCGAGCGACGCAGCCGCACCGTTCAAAAAGTCCGCGATATCCTGAATCTGTTCCGGCGTGACATTCTCCGGCGCTTCCAGGATTCCCATCGGAATCGTCGACTCGGTGTACGCTGCCGTGTTCCACTGGTCGAACTTGAGCGTCTGGTTAATCATCACGAGCGCTTGCTGGATGTGGCTGAAGCCGTACGGCGTCATGTTCCGCAGGTTGCGAGGCATGTAGTAGAACTCGTCAGCTGCCCAGCTGCCACGCGGTACGCCATACAGGTACTGCTGCCACGCGGGCATCGGTGGCGGGGGTGTGCGTCCATCGAGGTCAAGGAGTGCCTTGATATGCATGCCATCGACACGGCGCAGGCCCAGCATCTTGTTGCCGAGTGTGCGTTGCGGCCACACTGACCACCAGTCGCCGACGTAGTAGTCTTCCATCGATGCGTTCAGCCAGTCGCCCCAGTCCACCAGCCCGCGGCGAATCCACTGGCCATTCTCGTATGTGTAATAACCCTCTGGGTGTTCCATGAACGACGTGAGCTCGTTGATGAGCGGCTGATATTCCTCGCCGTTGCGCTGCCGTTCTTTGCCGTTATGGCCCTTCGCGACAATCTCCCAGCTGAGGCCGCACAGCTCGGCTTTGCGGATCTCAATACAACGTCTGACCAACCATGACGAGTCAGCCAGTGCGCGAAGCAGCTCACCATTGATGCCGCGGTCAGTGTCTGGCGTGGTCGGGAAGTTCCAACCGACTCTGTACTTCCACTGGCGGGGCTCACCACCAAGCGGGAAGTTCTCCGCTGGCTCACCTGGGCCCATCTGCGCAACGGTCAGTCGGTTATCCGGAAACGAGCTGAACGGCGCGCCAAGCGTCGGGTCCGGTTGCAGGTTCATGTCCTGCTGGCGCGAGACGTTTTCCAGCGCGGTCGACAAGGCCTTCGCCTTCGGGTTACTGAACACACCGTCCTGCGCGCCCATCCGTGTTGTGCCGGTACCAGACGAACGTTTCGTGACATCGCCAACCGTGCGGCCGAATATTTCAACGGGCAATCTATTTCACCTCGCTTCCGTGATACGATGTGGACAAAAAGGAGGGACACGCTTTGGTGTGCGTACATTGCGGTAAAGAAACCGAGCTCGTGGCGGACAGTTGGAAACTCGTAAATGCTGCCAAGAACGAGTACGACGTCCTAGGCCACTGCGCGGAGTGCGGGACCTCTGCGCAGTGGACTGAGTATGACGCTCCAACCAAGTGAGACCCTGTAAACGCAAAAAGAGCGGTCACTGACAAAAGGGATCATGTGTGTAGTCGCGCGGACTACAGTCACATGGGGTTGTCCCCTTCATCAGTGACCGCTCGTTTGTGGCTTCTACTTACCGCCAAAGACTCGGGCTACTCTCTCTTCGAGTAGCTGTTGGATATGCGCAACGTATTTCTGGAGACCGTCTTCCGGCGTTGTCCCGGGTGGTAACACCAACACATTGAAAACAAAGTTAGAATTTAACGGCTCCGATATGGCATCAAGGATACGACCCTTCAATCCTTGATACTCATCCCAGTCCAACGTCACGTACTTTGGCACTATCTCATCTCCTGTTTTCAGGTTCAGTGGATTGCTCATAGACGCCGGTCGAAATGTTATCGACGTGGTCTCGGATAGCCGCATAGAGAGCCTCGTGTTCTGGTTCTCTCGCCGTTCCCTCTTCCCAAGCGACGTCATACCAATCCATTATTCGTAACCAGTCACCGCGTTCGAGGTGAATACCCGTCGGAACGAACGACGTCCCCAGCGGCAAAACTGACAGACTGCCGGGCTCTGAAGCTCCCTTAAGAGCAGCCACGATCTCCTCGTACTGTTCGTCAGTCACTGGCGGCAAAACCAATACGCCTGTCTTCGCGTCAATGTGCCGAGCCTCCACCGTCACTCCACCCTCTTCTCGTGTGTGACGTTGTGGAAGTTCACGTGGCCGCCTTTGACGATGATGGTGGTTGTACTGTAGGCCGGGAGCTCTTCCTCACTGACAACCGTGTCACCGCGTAGGATGACGGAACGGAGCATCGGTTGCTGGGCTGCGGCTTTGGAATCATGACCCACTGTTTTCAGTCTCCTTTGCTGTGCATCGGCAGTTGACGTGATGAGGTGGCAGTGGCATCGTGAGGATGCCGTGACACCTCGGACACTCGTCTCCCGATTTTCCCGTAAAACAGTACCCGCACTCGGCACACAACACCTCGGACCGCGCTGGACCCTTTTCTACAAGTACGGATATAAATGCCGTCTCCGGACTGTCTTCACCGTCAATGGAGATGATAAATATCTTGCCTTCAGTAGGTTCCATCAGCTTGGCGATGGTCATGTTCTCGACACGCCATTCTCTGAAACCTCCCGCACCATCGTATTCAAACGTTGTCCTCTGAGGGTGAATCTCATCGACCAAGCGATAGTTGTCCGTCAGGCTCATGTGGATAACTCCGGGCTCGTCGTTCGTTTGCAACCACTCTGACATCTTTTCGCACAGGCTGCCGTACAGCTCCATCGTCACAACCCCTCCCCGTTCTCGGGTTCTACTAATGCCCGGCTGTCAATCGCCAATCCGCATCAACAATGGCTGACCCGTTGTCGGACAGATACCGTAGTGGTTCCACTCGCCGACAGGATAGTGCAGCGGCTGAAACTCGATACCAACGTGTTCACCGCCGCAACGTTGGCAGTTGTTCGTGGTGATTTTGATGGTGTCTCGGAGCGCTGACACATACTCTGTGGCTACGTCCGAGTCAACAGTGAAACCCCCGTCTTCATCGGCATTGAGCAGTGAATCGTGGAACTGCGCAGATGCCTTTTCTTGTTCCGGGGTCCAATTGCGTCTGTCGACAACGGTCTCCATCAGTCCATCCCCTTTGTACGGCACGTACTCCCGCCAGGCTTGCGCCTCAATGCTTTCTACCCGTGGGTCGGAGCGAAGCTCAATAGGCTCACCAGTGCGACTGTGCGCCCACGCCAGTAGCGGAAGAAATCCGTGCTCTGGTGGCTCGATAAATCTTGGAGTGATGCTCGCAATGTGCAGGCGAAGCATCCGGTCGAGTGACGGTTCAATTCTCACGATGCACTTCTCGTCATGGGAACTCATGAACTCGTCGTACACCGTTTCAATCCGACCGGTGATTTCCTTCACCAGTTCGTCGCGAATCGTGCTATCCACTATTTTTCCTCCTCGCTCATCGCGTCACGAACCGCTTCCAGGTGCTTAATGGCTTCCTGGCGGTCGTGGAGCTCAGACTTCAGGCCAACCACTTCCTGCTGCAACTTATCAATCTGCGCTTGCACGTCAGCTGCTTTCACGCGTCTTCACCTCTCTCTTCTCGCGTTGACGTCGGTAGTACTCGGTGATGGCCTCGTAGTTGTCTGCGGTCAGGTCCGCAAACGCGTCTGACGATGCGTCGACCATGTCGTCGTGCGCGCCGTCCGGGAATGACTCGAGTTCAGTGAAGTACATCTCGTTCCACGGCGCGGCCAGGATAAGAATGTTCCCTGCCTGCCATTGCGATGAGAACGGCTCAGCACGTGTGACCTTGTCGCCATTCACACGAAGCGTTTTGACGGTGAATCCAGCCAGGTGCTTCACGTACGACTCTGCCTGTTCCTTGCCAGCTTGACCCGGGTCTTGCGGCAGCCTGATTCGGTTGCCAGGGTGTCTGTCACGGTCAGACGTTGCTGTGCGCTTCACCAGGGAACGGACCTCATTGGCGCGCTGCTGGACGCGTATCACGTCAAGCACGATGAATCGACCATCATCGAGCTTACCCATCAGCACGCCTGACGTGGCGTCTGGTGATGGGTTGTCCGGCGTAGGAATCGTCGCTGCCAAGTCCCAAGCGCGGCAAGACTTGATGATTCGACCGGGTACGGTTGGTACGACTTGCGCCTGTTCGCGTCTGAAGTACATCCCTGCTGACGGCTTGATTTTCCAGTTGCCATGCAGCAGTCGACCTTTTTCGACCGACGACAGCGCGTTCAGGTTCGCCAGGTACCCAGGGTCGTGTTCAAGCAGAATCTTGTTGTCGTGAATCGACGAAGCGATGAACGTAAAGGACTTGGCGTCGTCTATGCGGCTGCCGTAGTTCTTGGCGAGCTCTTCACGGCTGTCAGCCCATTTGACGTCGTCGTCGATGGTCACGAAGTAGCGAATCACGCCTGATCGCTCAGGGATTGGATACCCGTCATCGTCAATCCACCAGCTGATGAAGTCTGCAACCCAGGAGTCAGCTTCAGGGTTTGTCGTAGCGCGTATGTAAGGCTTCACGCCACACGTAGAACGGTTGCGTGAGAGCATGTAGATAAACTGGCGCCGTGTGAAGTGCGTGAGCTCGTCGAAGCAAATGAGCGGGATCTGCGCGCCTTGCCAGCCGTGGATGTCGTTTTCGTACTGGAGATGGGCAAACGTGACTCGCGCGCCAGAGGGAAACACCATGACCGGTCGCGGCGTGATTTTCGGTACCGCACCCTTGAGCGGGTACAGATCCAGCGCGTTGTCCCACAGACCGCCTTCGGTCATAATCTGGTTGCTGTTGCGCCGGAAGATGACCGCACCGAAGCGCGGATTGTCGACGTGGCGCATGTTCTCAAGCAGCAGCGCGTAGGTCTTACCGCCGCCAGCTGCACCGCCGTACAGCGCGATGTCTGCCGTCGTGTTCAGGAACATCTCCTGGGGACCTGGCTGCGGTTGAAACTTCGCGTCTAGTTCCTGCTGCTTGGTGCTCAGCTCAAGCAAGCGCAACAGCTCAGCTTCTTCCTCTGCGGTCAGCGCCACGTGACTCACCTCCAGTCCGTCAAAACGCGGTCACCCGCGCGTTACTGCTCCAGGTGTGGACTTCGGAGCCTTCACTTCAATTCCAAGCTGCGTGTTAATCACAGCCATCGTGGCTACGATTTCAGACGTGACGAAAACTCCGTCCTTGTTCAAATCTCTCAACAGCCCCAAATAGTGCAGCAGAAAGTCCAGTCGATTGTCCTCGTCCTTCGCAAACATCGTCATCATCCTCTTCGTCGTCGATTTGCTGGTCATCGCCAGCGCACGCCAACCTGGTCGCATGTACCGTAAAGAGACTTGTGGTCCCGCGTTGCGCACCGCGTACATACCGGTTGGCCTGCGCCAACGATCACCGTTCCGTCAAAACAAAAAAGCCCACCGGAGTGGGCTTGCTTGCATCGTGCGTCTCGCTTACTGAGCGTCTTGCAGGTAGCTGTAGAGCGTCGCTCGGCTAATCTGGTACTCACGTGCCAGCTTTGCCTTTGGTTCGCCCTGCTCAGCCCGTCTGCGAAGCTCTGCGGCTTGCTGTTCGGTCAGCGCAGGCTTGCGACCCGTGTAGACGCCCTTTTGCTTCGCTACAGCGATGCCTTCACGCTGACGCTCTTTGATGAGCTCACGTTCGAACTGGGCAACCGCGCCCATGATGGACAGCATCAGGTTCGCCATGGGGCTGTCATCGCCGGTGAACGTCAAGTGCTCCTTGACGAACTCGACCACGACGCCCTTGCTCGTCAGACCAAACACCAGCTTGCGCAGGTCGTCAAGGTTACGCGCCAACCGGTCCATCGAGTGAACAACCACCGTGTCACCGTCGCGTACGTAGTCAAGCAGTGCTTGCAGCTGCGGCCGCTCGGTGTTCTTGCCACTCACCTTGTCGGTGTAAACCTTGTCGAGTACCATGCCGTCGAGCTGACGCTCCGTGTTCTGGTCCACCGTGCTGACGCGAACGTAGCCAATCCGTTTGCCTGCCATATTCGGCACCTCCGTGTACTGTGTGCATAGTTAGAGTCTATAACCTTTTCGGGAATGTGTCAAGTAACCCGAAAACCGATTCTATCTATACACCTTTACGCGGTGCCGAACGTGTATTATTGAAGTGTACCCCAACCAGACACGCGGCTACGGACCGCGCTTCTCAAGCAGCTCCTGAATTCGTCTCTCTCGTTCTTCAGGACTTATCGCCGCCATCTCAATCGGGCCGCCATCCTTGCCGGTCACTTCCCTGCGGTCCACAAACATGCCGAGGTGCTTGCCCAGCAGCTCCAAGGCTTTGAGCTTGTCAGCCATCTTGACTTCTCGCTCAACCATCTCGCCGTTCTTCGTCGGTGTCACCTTGACCCGAATCGACGCAATCGCCGCCAGGTCGTCAACAGCGTCAGAGTTTATCTCGCCGGTTGTCGGGTCGATGACATCAGCTGGGTTGACCCTGGCGATTCGCGCCAACTCCTGAATCACGATGTCTTGGTTGATGCCAGTTCGTTTCGAACGTTCTGCCAACGCGGCATCCACACATGCGCGAACTCCAGTTTTTCCTAGGAGCTCCGAACCAATCTTATCTGCATTAGCTGGCGAATACCCGGCTCTGATTGCGGCCTGCGTCGCGTTCAAGTCAATCAGGTATTGCTCAACAAACGCCTGCTGCCTCGCCGGCAACGACTTTCCTCGACCGACCGCGTTGCTACGATCAGCCACAATCATCACCTCCCTGCATCACGGTTCTCGGCTGGCCGCTGCACTCACGCCAACACAGCCAGTCGACAGCCGAAACAACTGACCCAGGCCAACACGCAAGTCGTGGTCTCGGTCAGCTTGCTTCGCTCTGGCCGCAGTTGCTCGCCGTTGCCCGTCACGTTTGTGATTCGTTTTCCGCTTCACATTCTTCTCACCTCGCAACTCAGTCAGACGCACTGTAGGGAGCCCGAGCCTGGGGAAGGTATGGCTCAGACGAATGCCCTTAGGCAGCTCCCGACGCTGCGTCTCACCGACGTCGAATCGCTTGTATGGCTACCACGACCGCATGGATAGCCAGTGTCAAGCCAATCGCACTCATGCCAGCTTGAAACACAAACTGGGGTGTCACTTGGTGCGTCTCACGGTTCCGTCCACGCGATCCACGTACCCGCTCACGACTGGCACCTTCACGCAACTGCCAAACATGCAGATGGCTTGCCCGCTGCGCTTCGACATCCAGATGCACGCTTGTCCACTCTGACACGGCTCCATCGTCATCACCTCAGCCTAAGGATGCGCAGGCCATGCCAGACCTGCGCTAACATACGCTTACAGCCATCGCCGCAGACGGGACAGGGAGGTGTCCCGCAACAGGGAAGGTTGCTATGTGGAGGCCGATGCGCGCTCAGCGCGGCCTTGGCATGCAAAACGAGATCAAAAAAGGCGCTCCGGACACCCGGAACGCCGTTTGCGTGTATGCATACTCACCTCATCGTATGCATCTTAACCCCCTTGACAGAACGTGTCAACCCCCAAAAACCCAGTCGTGGCGCGGGATAAAAAAAATTTCGCTTGCAGAAAAACAGCGATTTTCATTCAGGATTGATCAAAACGGCTGTTTTTTACCTGATTTCTACAATTCGTTTTCGCTACAGTGATCAGCTTTAGTCAAACGTGCTCAGAATTTATTTTAAACGCTCGACGCAACGCTCTCTGCGCCGCTCGAATCTGCACGAAATACTCCTCGAACGTCTGGACCACTCCGACTGCGCGAAGCACGTAGTACGCGTCTTGCCCGCTCAGTTCCGCCACGCCCATGTACCGGACTCGAACGATGTCTCTCTGCAGCGCTGGCAATCGCCCTACACGCCCATCGACCCACTCGACGTAGTCAGACCAGTCCCATTCCTGACGGCTCATAAACGACATTCCGACGCCGTAGCCAGCTGGCGCTGGGGCATGTACCCTTCCCACGTGAATCAAGTCTGGGTCAACAGCTTCCTCGTATCCTGGCAACGGCGCCGCAGGCACCGGATGCGGGATGATGTCTCTCGCCAGCAGCTTCTGACAAGCACGGTAGGCTGCAAACACGTCAGGTAGTGTTTTGGGCTTAAGCTTCGGTCTCATCCGTCACTCTCCCTTGACGCGTTCGATGCGCGCTTTCAGCGCCTCCATCAGACCGTCCTGTGTGGCGCCCTTTTTTGCTAACACGTCCATGACGTCTTCGTCGACTCCCCCATCGACCACCAGGTGGTGGAGGATGACCTTCTGTGTTTGCCCCTGCCGATGCAGACGTTTGTTCGCTTGCTGATAGAGTTCCAAGTTCCAGTTCAGCCCGAACCAGATGACGTGGTTGCCGCCTTGCTGCAGATTCAGACCGTACGCGGCGCTCGCGGGATGGGCAAGCAGAATGTCGATCTTGCCGCTGTTCCAGTCGTCCTCGTCCTGCGGGCTCTTTAGCTCGCGTACTCGCAGCTTTGTGTGCGACAACCCTGCGTGCATTCGTGACAGGTCATGCTGGAAGTTATAAAACACCAATGCAGGCTTGCCGTTCAAGCCCTCCACCAACTCCATGAACGCTTCAAGCTTGCAGTCGTGGACGTTCGCGCATTTCCGCTCCATTTTGGGCTGTCCCTTGTCGTCGATGACCGGTTGACCGCTACCGTCCAACATGGGCTCCGTGTAATAGATTGCGCCGTTGCACAACTGCAAAAGCTTGTTCGTCAGCACCGCAGCGCTGCCGGCGTCGATGGTCGTCTCGTCCACCTCAAGGATCATCTCACGCTCCATCTTGGCGTATGCTTTTTGCGCAGGACCGTCCAGCACCACGGGCACAGTCACCGACGTCACGTCCGGCAACTCCAGATAGTCCTCTGCTTTCATGCTCACGCAGATGTCGCCGATCAGCCCTCGGATGACGTCATCAGCTCCAGGCTTCGGCGCGTAACTGAACACGCGGTCACGGTCGCGCTGGTCAGCTTCGAAATACCGTTCGCGGAAGTGCGTAAGCTTTGTGCCTAACCGCTGTCCTCGGTCCAGGAGATACACCTGCGCCCACAAATCCAGCAGACCGTTCGGCGCTGGCGTTCCGGTCAGCCCCACAAACCGACGGATGTGCCCCCGCACCAAAGTCAGTGCTTTGAACCGCTTCGCCTCATGATTCTTGAAACTGCTGAACTCGTCGGCAACCACCATGTCAAACGGCCATGCGTTGCGATAGTACTCCACCAGCCACGGAATGTTCTCGCGGTTGATGACGTAGACATCGGCTGGGGTGTTTAGCGCTCGGATCCGCTTCTGCTGACTGCCCAGCACGGTGACGATGCGAAGCAGCTGCAGATGGTCCCATTTCTTCGCTTCTTTGCTCCAGGTGGCCTCGGCTACTTTCTTCGGCGCAATCACCAACACCTTACGTACGGCAAACCGGTTGTACTTCAGGTCGTTGACGGCGGTCAGCGTAATGACTGTTTTCCCCAATCCCATATCCAGAAAAAGACCCAAGGCATCGTCCGACAACAGCCGATTGATGCAGTAGCGCTGATACGCGTGCGGTGTAAACTTCACTCTGCCTCACCTGCCTGCGTGATGTCGGCAACAAACCGGTCGACTGCCTCTTTGCTGTCACACACCTCGACGCGAAATCCTAGGGATCGGATGCGTCTGTGCTGCACCTCCTGCAGCTTCGTCGGCTTCTTCCCCTTCTGCTTCAGCTCGACAAAAGCCACGCGGCCGCTAGGCATCAAGACCAAGCGGTCCGGCACACCTGCATTCCCCGGCGATTCGAACTTGTAGGCCAAACCACCTGCGGCTTTGATGCGGTCTCTCAAGTGCGCTTCGATGTCTCGTTCACGTGTTTGCGTCATCTCCGTCCACCCCTTCCGTCGCACCTCCGCGCCCACCTCTCCAAGGCGTTCTCCCAAGCGCTTCGGAAATAGCTTGTCAACCAAATCCGCGTACGCGTATAGAGAGATCGTGATTAGGCGTTTTAGGCGTTTTCGTATCTGCCTAATTTGTCTATTTTAAGTTGTCTTATAGAGATAGTAGTTGACATAGTTGACAAGTACTATAATCCCTTGTCCTGTATGGGTTTTTGCGTCAACCAACTTGTCAACTTTCTCTTGAAACTTGGTTGACATGGTTGACACTTCCGTTTTCTGGATGGTTGACAAATTGGGGTACTTGGTTGACATTTTGGCCGAGAAAGTTGACAACTTTTGCGTCCGTTTGAACCCGTTTGAACCCTTTTTGTCTGCCGTAATCCACGCCAAATCGCTGCACGCCTGCCCGTTCCCAACCGGGTAACATCTCCAGTACCTGGTTGATGCGCGTCGCGTCTATCTTGGTCATCACGCGGCGCTCATTCAGGCATTCCCTCCATATCTCCATCGCGCACACTCGGTCTCTCGGCACCAGTTTCAACCCGTCGCGGACCCCATCCCCCCAAAACATGCTGCGTCGCCCTGGCTCCCATTTCACCCAGTCCTCCGGTATCGGCCGATCCACGAATTCTTCAATCTGACCTTGCAGCGGATCCCGTTCCATGTGCGATTCACGCCGTTTCTGTGCTTCCACTTCCATCTCATCGGACAGATGTAGCGGCTCGCCTACACGCCAGCGCATGACCGCTTCCGCCCATATCTGGTCAATCTCGTCGCCCGTCAAATCGTCAAACACGGACTTCGTAGGGCGCTGAAGCAATACGTCCACGGACCAGAAGCGCCGGTTCCCGGTCGGGTCTCGCAGGTACTCATGGTCGTTCGTGGTACCGAAGAACACGCAGCGTCGCTGATGCTTCTCCGTGGTCCGCGCATAAGCAGCCCGGTACTGGTCGTCCAACTTACTGAGAAACTGCTTGATGACCTTGATGTCCGTCTTGCTGAAGGCCTCCAGCTCGCCAATCTCGACAATCCATACACCCTGGATGAGCTCAGCTGCGTCTTTACCTTCAAACGTCTTGATGGAGTCACTGAACCACTCTCGCCCAAGCTTCGTAAAGAACGTGCTCTTGCCGATGCCCTGAGGGCCGCAGACGACGGTCATGTAGTCGAACTTGCACCCCGGTGTCATGGCACGTGCGACAGCCGCGGTAAACGCCTTACGCGCAACGGTACGCGTGTAGGGATGGTCATCGGCGCCGAGGTAGTCTATGTAGACCGTATCGAGCCGAGGGATGCCGTCCCACTCAATGCTGTTCAAGTACTCGGTCACAGGGTTGAAGCTGTTCTCGGTGGCGTGGTTCCCCAGTGCCACGTCAATCAGGTCCCGCGTTGAGAAGCCGAGCACGAGTTCCATGTATTTGCGCAGGCCTTTGTCGTCCTCATCCGTCCAAAGGAATGCACCTTCCGCACGGCTGCGTGCGCCCCATGGCAGCGGCGCGTAGCCGAGGATGCGGTCTGCAAAGAGGTCCTTTCTGATGCGACCTTTGAGCCTGGGGTCGTTCTCGAGCACGATCATCACGTTTCGGATCGTCTTTGCCGGCTGCCCTGTAGTCGGGCTGACGCGCAGCAGCTTCATCCAGTTGGCGGCGTCGTCGGGGGCAACACCGAAGTCCTGTGTCGCCTGTTCGTAGCGTTCCTGGTTGAGGAGCGCTGCAACACTCTCGTCCTGGAGGGCGAACTCGCACATGGCTGCGTACGACGGCAGCTTGTTGACTGGGGTGTCTGGCTTTGCGTCATCGTCGAGCTCGCTGTAGCGATGCAATCGAACCAGGTCGAATGCGTTCACGAGTTTGCCGCCGACTGGGTCTGTCGCGTGATGCGAGAACAGGAACGCACCGTTGTCATACACCACTGCGCCGCCGGTCGTGCTGCCGCCGGTGAACGTCAGACGGTCCGGCATTCCGTCCACTTCCGTGTACGCGTCCGGGAGGAACGTCTCCAGGGCGCGGTAGATGTCGTACACGCGGCAGAACGCGCCGATGACGCCGTGTTTCTGCGTTGGGTCCTCTTGTTTCGAGAGCAGGCGCTGATGCGTTTGCTCGGTGCCTGGGACCTGCGGCCACTCGCTGACGTTACGCCAGTTGGTGTAGAGACCCAGAAGACCGTCCGTGTCGACGAACGGCTTATCGCTCGCCTGGAAGATGTACTGGCTGTCAGAGGAGCAGGACGGCCAGTACATCAGCCGTGACGCTTCGAACGTGGTCGGGTCGCACATGTCGATCCCGATGAGCTGGCCGAGCTTGCGCGCGATCGGTTCGTACTCGTCGACCGTGGCCGTCCGGATGAGTGGTATCAGCACACGCAGCCGTGGCCGCGCCTCTTCGTGCTTGCGCGTGGAGTAGACGACGTACGCGCAGCCAAGGCCGTTCAGACGACGCAGAACGTCGGCCGTGTTGCCGGCAGGGATGTTATCGAGGTCGAGGGTAACGAGGTCACGGCCAGCGACAGAAGACGCCTTGCGGCGGTTGCCGGTGAACGTACCACCGACAAAACCGCCGACGTCTTTCAGGTCGTCTTGCTTCGACTTACTGAGCGCCAGGTACTCGGCCAGCGTCTCGGTACCGCGCGTCGGCACCTTGAGCCGCTCGGTGAGCTCTGACCACCACACTTGCTGCGCAGGCCAGTGAGTGGACCGCCGACTGCCGGCGGCAGAGATCGTTAGCTGTTTGTCGTATTGCATCGCCGTCACCACTCTTCCCTGCTCAGACTGTCTGTGTGACTTCCTGCACCTTGCGGTCCATATAGGCTTGCACGTGCGCAGCCACGTCGGCGTCATCGCCGAGAAGCTCAGCAAGCGCCGAGTACGCAGAGAACGCAGCGTACCGGAGCTGGGTGATACCGACCTGCACAGCCTCGCTCCTGGACGCGTAGACACCGCTCACGTGCTTGCGCAGAGGGACGCGTAGCTGGATGGTGATGTAGTCGGCTGACTCGAAGGGTCTCCCGTTTTTCTCGGGGTCCAACGCTTCGGGAAGGCTGAGAGAATCGGCAGCCGCTGTCGGGTCGACCTGGGATGTCGGGAAGAAACCCCAACCTGAGCGCGTAGACTCGGTCACTGGCGCACGCTCGCCTTCGCCCATGCCGTCATCAGTAACGTCGGCGGAGGGGGTAGACTCGCTAGGACTGGTTGCGTCAGTAGCGAGAGTAATGGCAAAAGAATCGGTAGCGCTGACAGAGTCGGTAGAACGAGAGGCAAGCACGCGTTTCGCGGTCTCCACTTTCGCCGCGGATGTCTTCAGTTCGTCCATCGCGGCCTGCTCGGCAGCCTTTTCTTTGATTTCCCACTTTTGCAGCGTCGAGTACAAATACGACTGATGCGGTAGCCCGAGCTCGTCAGCGATCTGCGCACGGTTCATTCCAGACAAACGTTTCAGCAGGTACTCTTCCTTCGTCAATGCGATCTGAGCGGCCACTATAACTTCCTCCCTTGGTCTGGACGCTTTCTTAGCCGGGCGTCCTTGGTTCCGGTATTGCTCGAGTTCTTCCGGTGGCAGAAAGTAGGTCGTAACAGGACTGGGCGCCGCTCGCTCTCGTTCGCCCCGCGGGACTGGCGTACCAGACTTGACACCTCGATAGCTGACCGAACGACTCATAGCAGCGCCCTCCTTGTGTTTAACGTTTGACCGGTACACTCACGGCGTTTAGGTATCGAACTTGCATGCCGAGCCGCGTGGCCAAGTCTCGTTCCAGCCTTGCCCCTTTAGAATCGGCCCATCCTGCTAGCATCCAAATCTCGTCCGCCTCGAGTAATAATCGAATCGCCCGACGCATATACCAATTCCAAGGCCTGTCCAATTCCGTGACACCCTCAGCAGGATTGAGAGGCTCGTGACCTTGTTGCCGCACGGTCTCAGCCGCCGCGAAGAACGCCGGGAAGTTAAACGCGGGACGACCGGTCATCGGACCGCTGATGTAGACTTTCACGTTGTCACCTCCGACGGTTTGTTCGGTCCGCGTTCCCACGACCAGCGCGCTACTAGGTCGAGTTCAGACCACTGTGGTCGCGGCGTACCGTCGTGATACGTCGGTTTACGCTTCAAATCTGCCTCGTAATCACGTTGACCCTGTGAACGGTCATCCTGTTTCTCTTTCAGTCGCTCCACTGCAATCTCAACGTGGTCCAGCACCGACGCCAGCTTGAACTGTGAGTCCATGTCACCGTCCGCCAGGTACAACCGAACCGTCTCGGCCTGCTCCTTTGCCTTCTCCAGCGTCTTCGTGAGTGCCGCAATGCGGCGTCTATCATGCGCGTTCATCTGGCTCAACTCCTTCTCATCCATTCCGCTTGCGTTGCCCGATTTTGTGATAGATGTCTGCCAAAAGCGCCCCGGACCGGGTTAAGTCTGCGTCGTCCTGTATCAGCTTCCGTTTGTTCATAATCGCCAGTTGTGCGCGAGAAACGAGAATCAAGTTGTCAGGTTCAAAGTTGAAGTGGTCACGGTCGCCGAAGAGCACCACATAACCCTCAGGTACCGGCCGACCGTTGTACCGCTCCCACTCAATCAGATGTTTCCCACGCCACTGGTTGGGGTCAGCAATCTTGATGTCGACGTAGCCATCGGTGTTCACTCGTTCCGATCCGACCGGCATATAGTTGTGCGGTCTATCCCCTTTACGGAATTGCGTAGCTTCGCCGCCAGCCCACATCTTTGGCTTACCTTTGTTGGATGGCTCCGTCCCCGGCTTGAACCGCGAGTCGACACCGCTCTTTAGGCCGTTGTTCTTGACGAATGCCCGCAGTTGCTCGTACTTCAGGCTCGCCCCAAAATGGGCGTTGAACATGTCTGTCAAATCCGATACGAGTCGGCCACTCACGTTTGCCTGGATGAATTCACGCTGCTCTTGGGAGTAACGAAACATGCGTCATCCCTCCAGCATTTTCGGCACGACAGTTTCCGCGCTCATTCTGTCATCGGCCAGCTTCTTCGCCTCGAGAACCAGAGCGCCGTTCGCGATGATTTGAGACGCAACACTGGTCACAGCCCGCGCTCTAGAAATCTCTTCGGCGAGTCTTTCCCCGGTCAGCTCCTCGTCCGAGAGCCGCTCGAGCTGCGAAAACAAGTGATTGTTGAGGTCTCCGAGAGTGTTCTTCATGAAGCGTTGCCCCCTCCCGCCAGTTCATCTGTTTGACACGCCCCAGGCTCGCGTGTGACACTGAGGGTGAATTTTGCGTTGTTGTCGGCAAGCCGCGTGCTTAGCCGACTTTTCTCTTTGTGGTCACTCTGCAGGCTCATACGTTGCCTCGAAAATGCCCGGTTTGCACGGATAGATTTCACCATTCACTTCTCGGATGACGTAATCCCCGCGCCGCGCCGTCATGACTCCTTTGAGTGTGCGAATCCTCATCTCCACCGCTTCCGGTTTCGGGACATCTTCAAACCAGATATCTCCGCGTTCAATCGCCGCGACTGCCCATTCGGGGTCTTCCGTTTGGTCAATGTCAGCCGTCCATTTGAACGCATCGATTACGTCAGGCTTCTTGCGAAATTTGCTCACTTGCCCATCTCCTCCTTCGCCAGTCTGGCTATTTTGTCGAGTTGCCCCACGTGCTGCACCTCGCGTAGTTCGTCGTCCCGACCGAGCTTCCACGCTCGGCACAGGTAGCGCCCACGCTCAACTTCTCGAATGGTTTGCGGGTCCACGAAGTACTCTGTCTGCCCGATGAACACGCACACGCATGTCGGCTCAGACATGGAACGACTTCTCCCACCGTTTCAACTCTCTGCCAAGTTCCAAGATTGCTCTCGCTGACACGTGACGGCCTTCGTGCCGTGCCCACTCAAGATTGTCGTGTAGTGCCCGTGCTGACTCGAGAACCCCCAGCAGCGCAGCGTACTCAGACATCAGAATCAAGACTTCGCGCGTATCGGTGAAACCGTCGGTCTCTCCCGTAACACGTGCTGAGTTGACCGTTACCGTACGCTCCCCGCGATGCTGAAGCATGGCATGCATCTCCTCCGGGTTCCGGAAGTGCTGATGGTGCTTGCTGACGAGCGTCGCAGACGTTTCGCGTTCGCCGGTGGACATCAGCAGCGCGATCGCCATTATCAGGATCGCTCCGACAACCAGACCCAGTGAGAACCACATCCCGGCGTGAATCATTGGCTGTCAGCCTCTTTTATGTCGAAATCCTCTCTCAGGCGCCCAACGACGCTTTCTAAGTCCCGCACAATCGCCTGCGCTCTGTTCTGGGCCCGCTCGGTGAACTCGCCTTCAGTGACAAGGTGATCCGTCTCCAGCGTGACGCGCGGTCCAGGTTCTCCCCACTTTTTTGCGTCTTGGATGACAATCCAGTAGCCTTCGCCGTTTTCACTTTTGCGAGTGGCCGTGATAGAGACACGAACTTCGTCCTCAATTTCTCCACGGTTGGCTGCTATGCCATCCTCACTTAGCAGGTACGGGAGGTCGTCGAAGCTCTCAACCTTGACGGTGTACTGAACTTCACACTCCCGGTCGTCGTAGCCCTCGTAAACGACTTGCAAGCCGTTGGCCATCCAGCGTCTGTGACTCTTCATTCACGATCACCTCGTGTCGCTGCGTCCCAGTACGCGAGGTTTCCAACCGCATCCAGGATGCTTTCGAGCGCCTCGACAACGTCATCGTCGAGGTCGGAGTCTTCAAAAGTATTTCCCGGCAACTGGATCGCACCTGTCGGAGTCAGTTTCCACTTCTCCGAGAAGGTTTGTCCGTCCACTTCTGCTGTGACACCGTACCCATCGTCCGTAAGCTCGATCGCCACTTTCACGCCGTCTCACCTCCGTCTGCGGTCGACTCAAGCACAGCCGACGCCGCTAGGAACGCGTCCGCTTCCGCGTCCACAAAGAACTCCTCGTACATCTCCCAGTGTTCCAACGCGATCTGGAGCTGTTCGCGCAGCTGCGCAATCACGGTTGTCGCATCCATCACGCCGTCTCACCTGCGCCCGGCCAGTGTGCCTCGCAGTACACGTGGGCGCCTGTTGCATCCTCCACAAAGAAGTCCTCGCCTTTGGACTTGTCCAGAGACTTGCCGCATGTGTCGCAGTGTTCGGTGTTTTCGTCTGGCAGCCGGTAGAAGTCCAGCCAGTACCGCTGTACCGCACCGCTTTGCTCACATACCGCGTAACCATCGCGGATGTCTGTCACGTCGTCAGTAATGAGTATCCGTTGCACGCCGGCCACTCCTTTCACCCGTCGATGATGTCTTGCAACGTCACGGTATGGCGTGCATGCACTCGTACGCGATATCCGGCAGCCCGCGCTAGTCCGGCGTAGGCTTTAGCGTCGCGTAGCTCCCGCGCTTCTTCCGGCCACCATAATCCTTGCGCCCTCTCAATCCACACCACCCACAACTGCTCGTCCACGTTTGTCATCGGGCAAACACCCAAATCAGATAGCCAAGAAAGATGGCATCCACAGGCGGAAGGATGTATGACAGGGGTCCTCTCTTCGTGATCCCAGCCAAGGTGCGCAACACCTTTGGGATGAGTGTCAGTGCGGAAATCGAACCGAGTACAGCCGCAATCAACGTCACCCAACCGTGACCGAAGTAGAGAGCTACCGCGAACATGTAGGCAATCCAGAGCAATGAGACACAAATCGCAAACACAACGATCGCTCCGTAAATCACTTGCGCTGCTTCTTTGCCCGCTTTCTCTTCCAAATCAGCTTTTGATGTCTTGAGTGCATCGTGGCTTTTACCGCTGCTTCGGAAATACGTTCTGGATCCGTATAACGTCCACAGCAGGAACAAAACACCGAATATCAGCAACACTGTTTTCATGTCCCTCACTCCCATCAATCCTTTTTGTAGAACTCAGTCACGAACCCGTCAGCTCTTAGCGGTAGCCCTGGCGCCCAGGCGATGGGTTGTCCCATCAGCGACGTCACCGCGTCGAGGTCTGCGTTCTCCGTCGGAACTTCCACGATGACCTCGTCGTGCACGTGGAAGGTCGTCTTGTAACCGGCTGCCGCTAACCGCATCAAGCTCTCGGCCAAGCAGTCGCGCGCGATGGACTGGACGACGTTCTCAACCAACTTGCCGCCGTATGTAGGTACCGCTTCCCACTTCTTTGTTGTTTGGTTCACTCCGTAGTAGTGGAGGGCTTCGCGGCCCTTATCGTTGACGGCCAGGAACGGCCTTGGGTAGAACAGCTCACGCCCGCTCGGTAGTGTGATGGTCAGGAAATCCTGGCCGGTGCTGTGATGGCTTTCGCGAGCGAGAATCAGGTTCTTCACTCCTGCCGGTTGCCCCGTGTGCATGACGTCGATCGCGGCGTTCTCCAGGCTGTACCACAGATCCACGATGCGCTTGTTTGACGACCGCCAGCGGTGCACGATATCCGGCAGTTCGTCTTCCGTCAGCCCCATGTTGAGAGCGCCCATTGCAATCAGTGCACCGGCAGCTCCCTGATACCCGAGTGCGAGTTCTGCGACTTTCCCCTTTTGCCGGAGGCTGTACTCCGAGTTCCCCTTTGTGATGCGCTCTATCGGTACGCCGAACATCTGACTGGCTGAAGCTTCGTAAATTTTGCCGTGTGTGGCGAACACGTCCATTCGCCACTGTTCACCTGCCAACCAGGCAATCACGCGCGCCTCGATGGCGCTGAAGTCTGCCACGAGGAACACGTGACCCGGTGCTGGAACAAACGCCGTCCGGATGAGCTGAGAGAGTGTATCCGGCACGTTGCCGTAGACGAAGCGCAGCGCGTCCAGTTTGCGGCTCTTCACAAGTTCCCTCGCGTGCGACAGCGTCTCTAGGTAATTGCGCGGTAGGTTCTGCACCTGGACCAAACGCCCACTCCATCTACCGGTTCGAGCGCCGTAGAACTGGAGCAGCCCTCTCACGCGACCGTCGGCGCACACGGATTCTTGCATCGCGGTGTACTTCTTGACAGACGTCTTGCTGAGTTCCTGACGAATCTCTAGCATCCGCTTGGCCGCGCCATCGTCGAGCGAAGTGACCAAGTCGCTGACCGTGTCCTTGCGCAGGTTCGCGACCTCTTCCCCGAGTTCGGTCTCAAGCCACTTCGTCAGCTGCTGAACGCTCTTAGGATTGTCGAGGCCAGACAGCCGCACGGCCTCATCTGTCAGTTCCTTGGTGACGATATCGTTGATGCCGAGAGCGCCTTCCACGAGCTCAGTGTCGACCGCGACGCCATTCGCGTTGATTTGTACGTCGAGTTCCCACAACCGTTGTTCTTGGTCAGGTACCGGAAACATCGACAGACGTCGCTCAATCTCCATCTCCACTGCGACGTCTTGCCTGCAGTAATCCTTGAACAGTTGCCACTTCTCCGGTTCGTGGTGCGGCAGCGTGCGCTTGCGGTTCCCGTTCTTGCTCGTCGGCTTGCATGGCACACAGAACGTCCGGATGAGTGCTGACCCGATGCCCATTTTCCGTTTGTCCTCGGGTAGCCCGAGGGCGACGGCCGTAGCCGCCAGCCCTGCGGTGTACCCACAGTAGAGTCCGTGTAACATCGTGTCGCGCCACTGCTCGATCGGTGTGAACCAGAACCGGTTAAGGCAGTACCATTCGAACGGTGCGTTATACGCGTGCTTGATGACGTTCGGGTCGGCCAACGCGGTCACGATTTGCACCGGCAGTGTTTCACCTTGTGCCAGGTCGACGATTTGCACTGCTTGTCCATCCACCGAGTACGCGAACAGAAGAACCTCGAAGTCGGGCGACTGCGCGTACTTGTAGAGCCCGGCTTTTCGGATATCGACACTGCTGAAGGTCTCAATGTCGATACTCAGGTGTCTCATATCCCGTAGATGCCGCCAGTCAGCGGCTGACCGGTGATCGGATCAATCTGCGGAGCCTGTTGCGGGTAACCAGGCTGTGCCGGAGGCGCACCGTACTGCGATTGACCGTATGCGGGTTGCTGAGGTGCCTGTGGAACGCCATAGCCGGGTTGCGGTTGTCCGTATGCCGGTTGCTGGGGTGCCTGAGGTACGCCATAGCCTGGTTGCGGTTGTCCGTATGCCGGTTGCTGGGGCGCCTGCGGAGCGCCGTAGCCACCTTGGTTCGGGTACGGAGCCGGGGCAGTCCCCGCGAGGCTGGCGAAGTCTTCCTCGGCCGAACGACTACCACCGCCAAGCGGTTCACCGTCAGCCACCTTCTGCACGTTGCCAAGTCCGCAGCCGATGCCCTTCTTACCGCTTGCCGTGTACGCGAAGAAACGAATAGAGACGTGTGCGTACATGCCGGAGTAGACCTGTGTCTGGTCGATGATTGGATTGAGGCTCGCGTCAACGATTTCCGGTTTGCGATCGGCTTTGCAGGACGCCGTCATGACCCAGTGACCTTTGCACTCAGGTCCAAATGGGAGTCCGTCTGACGGTTTGACGCCATCACCGTCGTAAATCGGGAAAGCAATTTGCGGAGGGCGCACGCCGTTCCAGCGCTTCTCAACGCCTTCCTGGATGGCCGCCTGGATTGCGGCGTCAATGCGCTGTTTCGTAGCTACATCGGATTTCGGGATGAGCAGGGTGACACTGTACTTCGGTTCCTGGCCTTGACGGGTGAACGGTGTGAACAGGTGAACAAAGCTGAGTCGCGCTCTTCCAGTTACGACGCGTTTCGGGTCTGCGTTTGGCATGGTTTCGTTTCCTCCTAGTTTTCGGTTACGGGTGCAAAATCATCTGCCGCAGTGTCTCGGGTAGTCGCTTGCCGCTTGTCGGTTTCGGGTACGAGTGTCGGTTTGCCGGGTTGATTGACGACGTACGGTTCGAGCAGTTCGCGGTACCGCTGCTTACCGAGCAGCTTCTCGACGTTCGGCACGGTGAGCGGCTTGCGTTCGTACAGCATCGCCTCCTCGATGCCGCTCTTAATGAGTGCCTGGAACGCTTCATCGAGGTCTCGGTACTGTCGGGACCCGCGTCCTTCGACTGCTTTCCAGCCAGGGATCTCTGCGCCCGTGAGCGCCTCTTGCAGCGCGTAGTCCTCAAGATCCTTCACCCACGACGCGAGGTTGCGCGCTCGTTCGAGTATCTGGCCGACGTCCGCCGCAGAGATGAGCGGCGGCTTCATCGCGTGGAAGCCTTCCAGTGACAGGTGATACTCAGCTCGCGCCGCACATGTTGCGCGGGCCCGGCAGAACTTGCAGTGGTCGCCTGGCTGGAACTCGCCCTTCCCCTCCCACGCCAGCTTGGCAAGTGGCCTGATGCTGTCGCCCCATTCAAGCAGTTCTTCGAGCGTCAGCGTCTCCTCGGAAATGCTGTCGAGACGTGGCTGGATGATCGCCATCTGCACGCGGTCAATCTTGTGCAAGAGTGAGTAGAGAAGATAGGCACCGAGCGCGTAGAGGCGCATCTGCGGGTTGCCCTCGGCCGATACCGGTACGCCCTTGCCGTACTTCAGATCGTTGATGTAGAGCGTGCCGCCACCGATGATGATGCAGTCGCCTGTACCGAAGCCTTCCGGTGCGTAGGCGCTGTAATCGAGGCGACGTTCCACCGCTACGTAAGGGGGCGTTGCGAACTGGTGCACGATGGCCGCGATATACTCCACGTACGTGTCCGTGTGCTTGTCCATCTCAGGCTGATACAACTCGTGCTCTTTGAACTTCTTCAGTTGCGCGTTGAACGTGCGCTTTGGCATCGGCTCTACAAACGCGGCACGCAGTTTGAGTTCAGACATCTCATGGGCAAGCGTGCCTTCTGCCGCAAAGGTTGAATGCGTATCCGGGAACTGCTCAGACAGCCGCGCACTCGGCGTACAGTTGAGCCACTGCTTCGCACTGGACGCACTGAGGAGCGCGTGTGCGCGTTCTGCGTGTGCAATCTCAGGCATCAGATCCGCGCTCCCATCTGACGCAGCGCTGTGGCGAACGCGCCGTACTGTTCTTTCTGCAACATCGTGAGCGCCTGCACACCAAAGGAGTTAAGCAGCTGCATCAGCTCTGGCTGCCGTCCGGCCTCCATGAGTGGCGTTGCCGCGACCGCAAGCTGCTCCATCGAATAGGTGGGAGCTGCAGCCGTCGGAACAGCACTCGGTGCAAGTGCAGGGGGTGCAACAGGCGGTGCCGCGATCGGTGCTACAGGAGGTGCAGCCACCGGAGCGGCCGGCGTAAACTGCTGAGGTGCCTGGACGCCAAGCGCAGGCAGGGCGCCCGAGTCTACGCCAGCCGAGGTCTCCGCCTTGACATGGACCTGCGCGGCATCTGCTGAAATGCGCATCGCTAGAACACTGGCCAGTTCGCGGATGGCGTGAGACAGTTCTGGTGCTTCGACTTTCACGACGACTTCAAACACGTGATTTCCTCCTCGGGTATCGAATTATTGAATTACGGTGAGAGAGGCCTGTCCCACTCGAGAGCGCAGGAACTGGAGCAATCCTGCTGCAGTGCTTTCAGCCATATCCATGACGAGAGCCAGGCGTGTGAACTGTAGGGTAGTCTGGGCCAAGAACCCATCGACATTGACCACTCCGAGCACGGAGCAGTCGCCGACCGCAGCCAACTCCTTACCGGCATTTGCGCCTGGGCGCAGCGGACTCGAGTAAATCTGTATCGCGCCGACATTGTCGAACGTGTCGAGTGTCGCGTCGACGGCGATGACATACGCACCACGGTGGCGGATGGCGATGTAATCCGTTGTCGCCTCGAGGTTGAGCGCGTGCACGGGTTCGTGAATGGTGCCGTAAACGGGTACCGGGCAATCCTCGTGCTTCAGTGCGGTACCAACCAAGGGTCCGTAGGCGTCACCAGTGCTCCGGTCGGTACCGATGCAGACGATGACCAGTTCCCGGTCAGCAGGGACCATCAGGTGTAGGGCATTCGCCAGTGCGGTTGCGCCTTTCATGACTTGAGGCGTAAAATGTGGGTAACCCGAAAGCTGTTGTGTTCCGAGCCCGTGCAGGTTGCCGCCTGTGCGGGTTCCGTGTTTTCGTGACTGTTCCATCGTTTGGACTCCTCCCGTGTCTATCTGGTACCGCGGTCTTACCTATCGCCCCCCTTCAGTGATTTGCCTTTCGACCCACCTGTCGACGTCGTGTTGCCGGATGATGATTCGCTCCCGGACCCTGAAGTGCGGGATCGTGCGGTCTGCAATCAAGCGTCTGACAGACGCATCCGACGTGTGCAGGTATTGCGCGCATTCGGTGACCGTCATGTACCGAGCAAGGAGAGCCTGCTGGATGCGCGGTTCGATGCGCGCCCATAAGCGTTCCTCGAGTTCGGTGGCGATTTCCGATTGCATTTCTTGGAGCGCTTCATCGAAACTGCTCACTGCAGGTGCCTCCTACGTACTGCTTGGGACACCGACAATCCCAGACCAAACTTCTCCACAGATTCCATCAGTTCGACCGTGTCGTCCAAAACTTCCTCGCGTTTCAGCAGCATTTCAGGAGTCATTGCGTTCTTATGGATCATCTTCGGATAGCCATATATGGTCGAGACGGTCTTGTTAGCAATCGTATTTGCCTTAATGAAGTCCACCCGAGATGGTTCTGGCAGTGCACCATGCAAACGGGCCATCGCAGACTTCTGATGCTCTTTGTCCAACATGCGGAAAATCTCAAAGCCTTCGAGGCCCGAAACTTTGCGGAGCGTTCTCAACATCTCGTACACCCAGCGTTTGAACGCCTTGGCCTCCGGTTTGCGGCTTTCGAATACTGTTTCATAGATTCCAAACTCGTTCACAATGAGCATTGCTTGTGCTCCACCGATTGTCTCAACGCGGTGACTTGAAATCACATCCCTTGGCAATCGCCGGCGAATAGGTGCCGTCTGTCCAAGATCAAGGGCCTTGGCTACATCAGATAGGACTGCCCACCATTCACCTGGTTCTTTCTCAACGAACCGAATACGGTGTCCATTCCAGTTCTCGACCCGTAAACCCATTTGCGGTCACCTCGCACCCATCGCAGTTTGGAGTGAATCCTCTTCAAGGTAAAAGAAGCGCTCAAACGGGCCTTCAAACGCGCTCATTACCCCAGCGATAAAATGTATTCCCGGAGAGTTATGGCGCCTATCTGACGGAGGAAGTTTCGCTCTCCAAACTTGTGTGACAGAGACGCCTATGATTTTTGCAAGTGCAGCGTCAGTAGGAATGTCATGATCGATTTGAGCTTTCATCAACTCCTTCACCTTTAGTCGAATGATTTTTTTAGCCACAGTACTCACCTCACTTTTCCCTCATTCAATACGTTTACGCATCACCAATATGCGTTCGCGTATATTTGCATGATAAGCCGATAATATACGCGGGTGCAATATGTGTGTATAAAATAATTGCGTACGCGCAATTACTGATGTAAGATGATGGCGATAAAGGAGGTGAAAGTTTGCAAACGCAACAGTCGTTTGGAACATACCTAAGCGAACTGCGTGTTCGTTACGGGTTCAGGACGCAGAAGCAGTTAGCTGAGGCCACTGGAGTGTCGCAAGCAACCCTATCGCGGATTGAGGCCGGAGCTCAACGGCCAACTCCAGATACGCTCAGGCTGCTTGCAGAACAGTTGCGCCCCGTTACCTATGGCGAATTGATGCAAAGGGCCGGGTACTTCGACGGGGTGGAAACTGAAGATTGGGAGACGGATGACATCATAGATGAGAACGATTTAGACTATCGGCTCCGTGCAGTCATTCGTTCACTTGCTAGTGGAGGGGAATTTCCTGAGGCAGTGGTGGAATCTCTCGTTCAGGAACTAGCATCCATGTTTGAATCCGAGGAATGGGATGTACCCTACACAGTCTCTGGATTTGAACAATTGCTCCGAGAAATTGATACCGAATACAAAAAACTAATCTTCTCGGCCCTAGTTAGAGTGAAAAAGCTCCAGTCCACTCGGGTGCATCCGAGTGATGACCTTGATGATGAGGTGCGTGTTATCGCTCGACGGGCTCAACACCTAAAACCGAATAGCCGAGAGCGACTAGCTGATTTTCTCGACTATTTGGAGCATCAAGATAAAGGGGACTAGTGCATCAGCATGGGTATACCGTTCTTCGCACGATACAGAATGGTAATGTTAGCTGCGGCCCAATTCCTACGAGACGAGCATGTGACTGCATTTCCAATCGATGCCGCGTCTATCATAAAGCGAAATGGCTGGGGGCTGAAGCCGTATAGCGAATACGCAAAAAGCCGGCATGTCGATGTAAATACAGTCGCAAGGGAGCTGCCAAGTGAAGACGGTTTTACGGTTCGTAAGAGCGGTAAATACACCATCGCCTACAACGACGGGGTAAGGACCCGTGAAAGAATCCGGTGGACTCTACTGCACGAGATTGGGCATATCTACCTCGGCCACTTTAAAGAGTTCGACGAGACACTGTTGAACAGAGGTGGCCTTGATGACAGGGCAATGAGAGTACTGGAAAACGAAGCCGACGTGTTCGCGCGGAACGTGTTGGCACCGGCCCCCATCGTACGCGAGTTGAGTCGGAACGTGAACACAGCGTATTTACTGCGGACTGTTTTTGATTTATCTGGTCAGGCTACTCGCATGCGAATTCGATACTTGAGTGCTGATTTGCGTTTCCGATTCGAATCGCTGACCCAACAATTTGATACCTTTATTAATCGCGTGTTATACGGCAAAGAGTGTACCGTATGCCACTACTATTTTGCGACACCAGGAGCAATATACTGCCCCGTGTGCCGTAACACAGATGCCATTTCTACTTACAAGGGGGTCACACCTGACATGATTTATGATGGTTTTGAATTGGATGGTAATGGCTACCCGAAGCATGAATGCCCAAGGTGCGGCAATGAACAGCTCTCGGGAGAACATTGCAAGGTTTGCGGAGTCTCGCTCACTAACAAGTGTACTAATTTTCAGGAGGATAGCTGGGGCAACATCGAATGGGAGTGTGGAGAAGTTGCTGACGGCAACGCTCGATTCTGTACAAAGTGTGGAAGTCCGACAACATATTTCAGTCACAAACTCTTGTTGCCGTGGGACTCTGTCAAGCGCCAACCACGAGATAGGCCAGTGTCCGACCTATTTGCTGACCCATTTGCCGACCCATTTGAGAAGGTGACAAGCGCCGCTACCAAGGAAATATCTGACCAGGATCTTCCGTTCTAATCTATCAGCTACTTCCTAACAAAATCAGTGGAGATGAGCCTAATGCCCAGTATCGAGAAGCGCGGCGCAAACTCCTGGCGATTGGTTGTCGAAGACGGTTACGACGCCACTGGAAAGCGAGTCCAACGCCGCAAAACACTCCACGTCGAAGACGAAGCGCTTCTGAAGACCACGCGTCGACTCCAGGACTACCTGCGCATGGAGCTGGCAGCGTTTCAGCGTGAGGTAGAGTCCGGGCAGTACGTTAAACCGGAGCGCACCACTTTCGCCGACTTCGTCAGCACGTGGAAAACAAACTACGCAGACCTACATATGGGTGCGTACACGCGCAAGAACTATCTCGGCATCGTCAACTCGCAGCTCCTCCCCACCTTCGGGCATCTCGAGTTAAGCAAAATCAAGACGATGCACATCGTTTCGTTCTTCACGCAGCTGCGCTCACGGGACGGCCGCAAGGACGGACGGGACAAGCCTCTCTCGACAAACACCCTGCTGAACATCTACAAGGCGTTAAAATCGATTCTGGACGCCGCTGAGCGCTGGCGTGTGATTCCTTCGAACCCGATGGAGGGTGTTGACCGTCCTGTGGCCGACAAGGCTGAGAGACGCTCTCTGAGAGCCAAGAAGAGGGCATACACACGCGAGGAGGCTGAGCAGCTTATCATCGCCCTCGCAGACGAACCAGAGCACTGGCGGCTGTATTACCTCGGTGTCGTGCTGGGTGGCTTTCGTCGCGGCGAGATGCTCGCCGTCGAGTGGCCGCAGGTTGACTTCGAACACGGCGGCATCATGGTCGAGAAGCAGCTGTCACTCAACGAGGAAGGTCGCACGGTCGAGGCCGAACTGAAGACAGCTGAGTCACAGGCCTTTGTGCCGATGCCTCGCTGGTACATGGCGGAGCTGTCGCGGTACCGCGAGGCGTGGATCCGCGAGCGCTGGAAGCTCCAGCAAGCACAACGATGGGAAGGTAGCGACCACGAGTACGTGTTCCACAACGGGACCGGTCATCACTTCTACGCGGACGCTCCGTCGCTTCGCTGGCGACGTTTTTTGGACAAGCATGATCTCCCCCGCATCCGGCTGCACGATTTACGACACACGACCGCCATGCTGCTACGCGAGGACGGGGCTGACCTGAAGTCTATCCAGGAACGCCTGCGGCATTCACGCCTGGCGACGACTGCAGACCTCTACACGCACGAGTCTGATTTGGTGAGCCGTGAGACCGCAGACCGGCTGGAGAAATTAAATCCGTTCCCAATCCGTTCCCAAGACAAGAAAATCGACGGCTGACACAAATCGAGGGCAAAAGAAAAATCCCTTGCAGGACAAGGGATTCGGGACAAACAAGATGGCGTCTCAGGAGGGATTCGAACCCCCGACCCACAGCTTAGAAGGCTGTTGCTCTATCCTGCTGAGCTACTGAGACATTGTGGAGCGGGCGATGGGAATCGAACCCACGCGACCAGCTTGGAAGGCTGGAGTTCTACCATTGAACTACGCCCGCGAACAGAAATTGCAGCAAGGACAGTGTAGACGATACGTCGCAAAACGGTCAAGTCAAGTTCATTCAAAGCGGGGAATGCTCACGCTGCGTGTCGTGTCCGGCAACACTTTCCCAGAAGATGTAAGGTGTGTGACGCTCACCTCAAAGGCATCTGCTTCCGTGCGAATCGTGAGAATCGCGAATGTCCGTTCCTTGCGCCCACGCGGCTGCGACAAACTGCCAGGATTGATGCAGAGTACGCTGTCTACTTCTTCTGCCAGGGCAATATGAGTGTGACCAAAGACCGCAATAGAAGCACCGTGTGAGTGAGCCGTTTTCGCGAGCGGTAACAGCGTATTCTTCACCTGTAGTCGGTGCCCGTGCGTGAGGAACAAAGGCGGACCGTATCCTGTCACGACTAGGCTGTCCGGGTACACTGTAGACCGCGTATCCCAATTCCCCGCGACAGCATGAACCGGACAGTGAATCCGGTCGGCTAACCAGGCAGCATCAGAAGTTTCATCACCCGCGTGCAGCACGGCGTTAATTGGGCCTGCAAGGGAGACTGCCTGCATCAGTTCGTGACGAAACCTGTGCGTATCACTCACGACGCAGATCCGCAAGCATGTCACCCCCTAGTTCGTGCAGCAGACGATGGACGGCGACCGTTCGGTGTGACAGCAGATTCTTCTCCGACATGGACAACTCCGCAAACGACTGATTGAATCCATTTGGAACAAACAACGGATCATAGCCAAAGCCATCCGTCCCTGAGGGGCCGCGAAGAATGCTACCATGCACTTCCCCCCGCGCGACGACTGGCGCATCTAGACCGCGGTGCCACAGTGCGAGCACACAGACAAACGACGCAGTACGCTCCGCCGTTGGAATGTCTTCCATTAATGTGAGGAGCTTTCTGTTGTTTGCCTCATCATCAGCAAACTCACCCGCGAATCTTGCGGAATACACTCCCGGCTGACCACTGAGGCCCTCGACGCACAGACCGGAGTCGTCTGACAGCACCCAGCCGTCTACCCGGTCACCGTAGTACAAGGCCTTTTGTACGGCGTTTGCTTCAAAGCTCGTCCCTGTCTCCGGCGCGGTACCGGCGTCATTGGGCAACGGCTTGACCCGTATCTGCGCATGCGCAAGCAACTGAGCAAACTCCGCCACCTTGCCATCGTTTCTTGATGCCAGCCAAACCACCGAAAGTACTCCTTTCAAGCCATTCTCGCGAGACTCAATAACTTTGCGCCGATGGAAGCTGCACGGGTACGACCAGGGCTCCTCTGAACTCAGGACCCCCAGCATCCCCCAACCACAACTCGATCGCCCTGCGCATACGGGTCCCGTCTGAACTCGTATAGAAACGATCGGCCGGGCGAGTTTCCCTATCCTGCGGAGCGTGCAAGGAGTTCGAACGACGCAACAGAGTTTTCACCTCTTCCGCTGTCTGCTCAGCAGAAGATATGAGTTGTACATCCGGTCCCGTGACAGCCTGTATAATCGGTGCGAGCAACGGGTAATGAGTGCAGCCTAGCACGAGTGAGTCGATGTCCTTTCCTAACAACTCGGCGAGCGACTCAGCCACAATGGCCTCAACGTCCGCCCCGGCGACCAACCCCTGTTCGACCAGCGGAACAAATTGCGGGCACGCCTCGCTAAACACCTCAACCTCGGGCGCAACGTGATGCACCGCTTCCGGGTACGCACCGCTGTGAATTGTAACGGCAGTACCAATCACGCCAATGCGCCCAGTTCGTGTAACCCGAATAGCAGCGCGCGCGCCTGGCTGGATCACGCCGATGACCGGGATCGGATACCTTGCTTGCAATATCGGCAAAGCAACGGCCGTCGCAGTGTTGCACGCCACGACAAGCGCTTTCACCCCTTGGTTGTACAAAAAATCGAGTACCTCTTTGGAGAACTGCTGGACCTCTCGCGGATGTCTATCGCCGTATGGGCACCGAGCCATGTCACCAAAATACAGAATTTCTTCATCGGGAATCAGACTGCGTAAAGATCGTACAACGGTCAGGCCACCAACGCCGGAGTCAAACACCCCGATTGGGCGGTTGTCAAATTGCGTCATGTTTTGCGAGTACCCCCCGGTTGCGACCGATAACTGGCTGCGTTATACAAGGAAGTGCCGCCTTCGCGGCACTTCCTCTACAAACCAAACAAAATGTCAGCCGTCGACGATATGAAGATGAAGCAGATTGAGTGCCTGTATGACCTGTTGGGAAGTCCCCTCATCAAGGCCCGCAAGTGCCTGGGCCAAGTAGGCTCGCCTTGCGTCAAGCACAGCCTCAATCAACTGTTCGCCCGCCGGCAACAAACTCACGTGCACGACTCGCCGGTCGGCCTGGTCCCTCTCCCTGGAAGCGAGACGAGCACGCTCCAAGCGATCGACCAAGTCTGTAGTTGTGCTATAGGCCAAGTATAAATGACTTCCGAGTTCTCCGATTGTCAGTGGGCCCTTACGGCTTAGTACAATGAGCGCATCAAACTGCGGCGGAGTCACGCCGTGTCCTTCGAGCAAGACTCGACCCTTTCGTCGAATAACAGTCGCAATGTCGCGCAGCTTTTGCTCGATCTCAAAGACCGATAGCGAGTACTCCAACGGCATGAACTAACACCTCATTAGCGACCGCGAGCCGATTCGTTCACGAGCACTGACCCTGCCGGTGCGGAAAAACCATGCCGTCATTTTATCATCGGCAACTTTAAGTGGTCAACGAGACACACGAGAGCGCTGATACCAAGCAAGACATATGAGTGACTCATGACAGCGACCCCTACAGTAACTGTAGGGGTGCCCGACACTCAAATTGCGATTTCACCCATTCGAACCAGTTCGACAACCGCCTGCGAACGGCCTTTTACATTCAACTTCTTCATCACATTAGAAATGTGATTACGGACCGTCTTCTCGCTGACGAACAACTGGGCGGCAATTTCCTTTGTCGTTTTGTCCTGAACAAGCAATTCGAAAACTTCACGCTCGCGATTCGTTAGCAGAGACTTGATGCGCGCGTCCTTGCCGGAAGACATCCTTTTATCCCTCCTTGTCTGTCGATGTACAAGAATGGGATACAGTCAGGGTATAGTATGTGATCCGGCTTGGTCCCGTGCTGTCAAAAACAAACTTGGGCTGACAGGTCTGGACGGGCAATTCGACGCGACTTGTTGGCAGGCGGACAGCCATGTGCAGAGCGCTCGCGATACGCGTTGCTATGCGGTTACAACGATGCCAGCGGCAGTCAGTGCCGTGCGCACACGATGCGCGAAATTGACCGCCTGTTGGCCATCTCCGTGAATACAGATCGTTTCTGCCCGCACGGGTACGTCGATTCCGTCAAGGGCTCGCACTAGACTGCCTTGTGTCATGCGGATTGCTTGAGCAACACACTCCTCAGCATCTTCAATCAGTGCACGAGGGTCGTTGCGGCTGACCAGTGAACCGTCACAGTGGTAACGACGGTCGGCGAACACCTCGCTGCGCGACGCCAAACCGTGACGTTCTGCTGCCGCAAGTATCTCAGACCCAGCGAGACCCACAAGGACCAAAGCAGTGTCAACCTTTGCTACGGCGCGCGCAATGGCCGCCGCTAGTGACGCCTGTTTTGCTGCCATGTTGTACAGGGCACCATGAGGCTTCACGTGCCTAAGCTCACCACCGTAAGCACGCGTGACAGCATACAACACACTCACCTGATACAGGACGAGGTCGTAGGCCTCGTCCTCCGTCAATTCCATCATGCGTCTGCCAAATCCCAATCGATCCGGCAGTCCTGGATGTGCGCCCACAGCAACCCCCGCTGCCAACGCAGCCTCGACTGCTGTGCGGACGGTTGTCGGATCGCCAGCATGGAAACCGCAAGCGATGTTGGCAGATGTCACGACGCTCAGCAGTTCGTGATCTGCTCCAAGCTTGTACACACCGAAACTCTCTCCTAAGTCCGCGTTTAAGTCGACCGTGCGCTCCGAACGACTGTGTTTGGCCTCGCTCATTTCGGTCCCTCCTCAAGGACTGCAGATGCTCTACAGTCGCCCCTGCAACCGTTGCGCCAGTGCCACCTGGAGCTGCTGCAGGGCTCTTTGCGACAGTGCTCGCAGCGCCAGTGATTGCTCGTGCGTGATGGGAATGAATCGGATCGTTTCACCGGGCCGCACCTGGGCCAGTTGAGCCAAGTCAATCGCGGCTACAACGCCAATCACCGGGTACCCTCCGGTTGTTTGTCGGTCAGCCTGGAGAACGGTCAATTGCCCACTATGCAAGCGTTGTAAGGCGCCAGTAACCACTGGTTTGGAGACTGGCTCCGCGCTGTCAACCAGGTCAATCGGTGCACTCTGCAATTGTATCCCCATTCTGTTTGCAGCTGGGGTAACGAGATAAACCTGGTTGTACAACCGCTCGCGAGCTTCACTTGTCATGAGTGGAGAGTCGGGTCCGGGAAGCAAGCGGATCAAGCGTTCCGAACTCGCTGTCTCATACACCGCTCGACTCACTTGCCAAGACGGCCAGGTGACGTTCCCTGACGAGGCACTGCTCGCCAGGCTTCGGGCAAACCGCTCAGCCAAGTCAGGTTTTGGACCGATCTCGACCTCGTCCCCGGCCCGCAGAGCACAACCTGACAATCCGCCAAAGCCCGCGTATAAGTTCGTGCTCTTACTGCCAAGTACCAACGGGATCTGCCACGTCCCGGAAACCGCCAGATATGCGCGAGACCCCTGCTGCGCGTAGCCGACATGGATGGTCGCTCCCCTCGGAACCCAAAGCGGTCGCCACATCGGGACGGGTTGACCATCCACGCGAACGGAGAAGTCCCCTCCGCACACAGCTACTAACGCATCTTCGTCACAGACCACGTCCACGCCGCGGACCGTCATCTCAATTCCTGCCTCACCCGCTTCGTTTCCCACAAGGAGATTCGCGACCTGTAAGGCGCGCGCGTCAACCGCACCACCGGGGCCGACTCCGAAGTGTTGCCAGCCGCTCCGGCCAAGGTCCTGTATACTCGACAGCAATCCGCCCGATTGTATCGTCAGCTTCACGACGAAGCACCACACAACTCGTGATACTCGTCCTCTGAAATCGCCCGAAAGCGAACGACATCCCCAGCTCTAAGCAGCGTCGGAGGATTAGAGACAGGGTCAAACAGCCTGAGTGGGGTTCTGCCAATCAACTGCCATCCCCCAGGAGTCTCTAGTGGGTACACGCCGGTTTGCGCACCGGCAATGCCGACGCTTCCTGCAGGTATTGTCGGTCGTGGTGTAGCTTTGCGAGGAACCGCGATGCTTGTATCCATTCCTCCGAGATATGGGAACCCGGGTGCAAAGCCGATCATATAAACGGTATAGTCTGGGGCTGAATGAATCGCGATCACATCCGCTTCTGTCATGCCCGTGCGGTTCGCTACGTACGCTAAATCTGGTCCTTTGTTGCCGCCGTAGCAAACGGGAATCTCCACCACACGAGCAGGCGTCACGATGTTTCCTGCCGCCGCGCGCACAATTGTTTCTAGTTTTGAAACGAGAACAGCCGCACGCACAACATCTGGATTGAACACCACACTAGCACAGTCGTAGGCAGGGACACACTCGATTACACCAGGAATCGCGCACTGCGCAAGTTCGGTGCAAAATTGCCGAATTTGCCGATGGACTTGAAGGTCGATCCCGCGACCGAACCGCACCAGGATGGCCTCATCCCCGAATTGAGTAAAGCTCGGATAGCTTGCCCCCACGGCTTGGCCCACAACGGTCACCCCCAGCGATGATTGCTATCATTATACCCATCCGACAGGCCCCACGCTGACCCTGTCGGCCATGACTTCTCTGACCCTGTCGGCCATGACTTCTCTGACCCCGGTCGCCTTGCGCCGTGGATAAGAAAATAGGCGTTTGCGGCTATTTTCATCACAACTTGTGCTCCGCAGGAGCATGAGGGATTCTGGCGGTATGGCCACCAGCGCGCGTTTGATAGCGCCATTATGGCGCTATCCCAGCACGCTCCAGGCCATTTTGGCGCTATCGCCATCATCCACGGTTATTAGCGCCATTATGGCGCTATCCCAGCGCGCTCCCGGCCATTTTGGCGCTATTGCCGTCATCCACGGTTACTTAGCGCCATTATGGCGCTATCCCAGCGCGCTCCCGGCCATTTTGGCGCTATCGCCATCAAACACAGTTGATTAGCGCCATTATGGCGCTATCCCAGCGCGCTCCCGGCCATTTTGGCGCTATTGCCGTCATCCACGGTTATTAGCGCCATTATGGCGCTATCCCAGCGCGCTCCCGGCCATTTTGGCGCTATCGCCGTCATCCACGGTTACTTAGCGCCATTATGGCGCTATCCCAGCGCGCTCCCGGCCATTTTGGCGCTATCGCCATCAAACACAGTTGATTAGCGCCAGTATGGCGCTATCCCAGCGCGCTCCCGGCCATTTTGGCGCTATCGCCCTCATCCACAGTTAATTAGCGCCATTATGGCGCTATCCCAAGCATGATCCCGGTCGCTTAGCGCCACTCCGCCACTCCGCCACTCCGCCACTCCGCCACTCCGCCACTCCGCCACTCCGCCACTATGGCGCTATGGTGCTCTCGCACCGCAGGGCCGGTCGCGTTTTGCGCCGCTGTGCTGAACCTGCACGAGAAAGGGGGCTGATGAACTGTTGAAACGTTAGATGTTCCAACATTCTGCTAATATCACGCTATCCGACGGATTTTTTTCCCATATGCCATTGACATCCAAGATTTTGTCCTTATCATATCTAGTAAGGGCAACTCTACTGAAAGGTAGAGACGCAAAGCCACGGGCCTACAGCGACTAATAGTCGCCAGGGCAGCCGAGCTGCCGGACCCGAACCGTTAGAAGGGAGAATGATTGTTTATGAAAAAATCAGTGTTCAGTTTCGTCGTTGGTCTCTTGACTTTGGCCGCATTGACCGCTCCAGCAATGGCCGCGACCACACAGTCAGGCGGAGGAGCGACAGCGAATCCAGCTGGCATGCTGGAAATCTGGTAATCATTTCTTACACGGTCCACAAGAGGAGGCAGTAAGGGGTGCATCCCCGATTGCCTCCTTTCTTGTGCTTACAAAGGAGATACAAGATGTCGACACGTGACATCCCAGCATTTGACCCAGTCGACTTTGGCATCCTCCTCCTCGAAGAGGAGCGCCGCCGAATCGCCCGAGACTTACATGACGGTCCAGCCCAAGACTTGACGAACATCAGTATGCGGCTAGGCGTTGTTACGCGCCTGATTGCTTCCGATCCGGAACTGGCCTTGTCTGAACTCGACCGCACTAATAGTCGAATCGTCGCTGCCATCAATGACATACGTCGTTTAATTTACGATTTGCGCCCAGTTGCGATTGACGAGATCGGCCTCGCATCGGCAACAGCAGAACTCTGTCGACGCTGCGAGCGCGACTGGCAGATCACGTTTCACGTTCATGTTGACGAGTCAGCCACAACAGGACTTGTCCCTGCGCGACAAGTCGTACTGTACCGACTCATGCAAGAGGTCCTCAACAACGTGCATCGGCACGCCCAGGCAGATACTGTCTGGATTGACCTAGTCCGGGTTGGAAACAGCCTACGAATTGAAATTCGCGACAACGGTCGAGGGTTTCGCCCAGATGAAGTCCCTCGCGGGCACTTCGGCATTGTCGGTATGAGGGAACGAGCCCAATATCTTGGGGGAAGTTTGGAAGTTGAATCGTCTCCGGGGTCAGGCAGTACGTTTCGTGTACACGTACCTCTTCCTACACAGGAGAACGAAAGACCATGACGGACTCCCAAGAAACAAACGGTCCTACGGCATTGACTACGGGTCAGCGCATCGTAGCGCAGGCAGACCAACTGATTGAATGCCACTGCTCGTTTGCAGCCAGTGAATATTTGTCAAGAGGCCTTGGGAGTTGTTCAGAATCAGATGTAGGTGTCGTGTCTGACGCGCTTGGCATGGTACTCGTTCGGCAGGGTAAGTTGCAAGAAGCCCTGTCACGATTTTTGGATGCTGCGAGCGTCGCGCAGGACGAACTCGAATCCATTCGCTATCGCGTTCACGCGGCGCTCGCTCATGCGCGTCTCGCACAACACGACCGTGCACATCGGTTGCTGACGAGTCTGCTGCCTTTACCTGCACTCAGCCAACCATCGAGGGTCCGCGTGCAAGTACGCGCGAATCTCGCGTTCGTTCAGTCCCACAATGAGTTTTACGAACAGGCTCTGTACAATTCACAACTCGCTCTGCAGGATGCTATCACCTGTGATGACCGCGTCGCGCAGGCCCGACTTTATACAAACTTAGGATACCTCCACATTGAGCTAGGCGAATATTCACAGGCTCAGGCCCACCTGCTGCGTGCCTTGTCCGAACAGGACTCACCGCCGCTACAGACCATCACCGAACTCTGTCGTGTCTCCTTGCTAGAAGAACGGTTGGATGACAGTTTCAACTACGCAGCACAGGCCGTAAAGCTGGTCTGGTCGTCAATACTTGACTTTGAACGAGAGGAAATTGCGCGGCTGTTTACTCTCCTCGCGCACCTCACGTATTACAGCGGAGACCGAGTCACGGCTTTGCGTTTACTTGAAAAGTCTCAATTGCTGTTCGGGCAAATGTCCATGTGGAGCCAGTGGAAGTCAACAGGATCGTTGTATGAACAGTGGAACCACCACCCAAGTGCTTGGACAGGTCAAAGCTCACTACCACAGGTCGACCTCGAGACGATCCGTGAGTTTTTGCTCTTATTTGACGCAATGAACGCACAGGAACTGACATCCCGAGAGTTTTCCAGCTTGACCGACGTCCGTGTCGAAACCGTGCAGGCGTTGTGCGCTGTGCTGGAATTTTCCGACCGCGATCGCGAAAATGTAATCTACGCCGCGCGTTTTGCGGACTATGGACTGACAGCACTCGAACGCGACGTCGTCCTGCATCCTACGCGATCACCGAGTTCGTGGCAGCAGTATCAATCTCACCCCGACCTCGGCGTCCGAATGCTTCAAGTCGCTGGACTGCCTCCGGCGGTCTTTGATATGGTGCGGGACCACCACGAGCACTGGGACGGCACAGGTTTCCCGCGCGGGAAGTCGGCAAATACGCTCAGTCTTGGAACATATGTCTTATCCGTAGCAGACCACTACGCCTCGCAAATCGTGCTCTCTAAACGTATGCACTCTGAAGCTCTGCGTCATGTCTCGCGATTAGCTGGCACTGTGCTGTCGCCGACTGTTGTCGGCGCATTTGTCAATATATGTCGTGACACCCCAGGATGTCATGACGACCAGGTGACCTGACCTGACCGCGCCCTGCGCCCTGCGCCCTGCGCCCTGCGCCCCACGCAGGGCTCTCCGGCGCTAATTTCGCGGGTGGTCGATTCCGCCTGAGCTTCCAGCTCCCGCAACACCTGTTGTGCCTTCAAGCGCATTGAGTTCATCCTCGAGGAGTTTGCGCTCGGCGGGTGTCAATTCGGACTCGGCCTGCGAGATGGAGCGCTGAAGCAGCTGTACGTCCTGTTGGTTGACTGCGTTGCCGCCCGTAAAGTGGTCGAGCAGCCACTGCCGGTCCGACGCTGGCACCCGCTGACGCAAAATTTGCGCGAGTGTTTGGTCTGCTACTGACGACGACTCACCTGTCGACAGCGCCTGCGCGATGTGTTGCCAATCCGTCGGCGACAGGGCGAAAATCAAATTGACGCCAATCGTCTCGAGCCGCGTCACGTCCGCTTGCGTCCACTTGCCTGACGGTGTTGCGATCACGGTTGGTCCTTGTCCGGCACCCGAACTGCTTTGACCGCTCGTATTGTTCGAAGTAGCACTTTGATTTTCACTGACAGCCACGAGCGGTGCCAGACTCGGCGTCTGTTTGCCCGTCTGTGACGTTGATGGGGTGTCAACCCCTGCTGTGTTTGCCATGGAAGGCACGACGCGCGCATGTAAGTCACGCCACTTGGCCGCCACCCACGCGTCAATGGCACTGCCGCTGTGTTTGTCTTGTAGGACAGACATCGTTCCAAGTACAGTCACCACCGTGACAGCCGCAACCAGCGCGCTTTCCAATGACCTCTTCACTCTACCGCCCCCACCAACCAGAGATACACGCCCAGTATGGACTATGGGGTCACGGCCTAAACCTGTGCACGTAACAGGGCAAAACAAAAGCGGTGGCATACGCCACCGCCAAAACGTCTGTGCCTTGGGTTGCTGTTACTTCTTCAGCCACGCGCCAATCGCGTGATAAGTCACCTGCCGGTTCATCGCAGCAATGGAAGTCGTTAATGGAATGCCCTTCGGGCACACCTGAACGCAGTTTTGCGCGTTACCGCACTCCTGAATACCGCCCGGTCCCATCAACGCCTCAAGCCGCTCTTCCCTGTGCATCGCCCCGGTTGGATGAGCGTTGAACAAACGAGCTTGAGAGATTGCGAACGCACCCATAAACTCCGTGCGATCGTTAACGTTCGGGCAAGCCTCGACACACGCACCGCACGTAAAGCACCGGCTCAATTCGTAGGCCCACTGGCGATCACGCTCCGGCATGCGGGGACCTGCTCCCAGGTCGTATGTGCCGTCAATTGGGATCCAGGCCTTGACTTTTTTCAGCGCTTCAAACATGCGACTGCGGTCGACCACCAAATCGCGTACAACCGGGAATGTCCGTGCCGGCTTGACGCGAATGGGTTGCTCTAGCTTGTCAACGAGTGAACTGCAGGCCTGGCGCGGGCGCCCGTTAATGACCATCATACAAGCGCCACACACTTCTTCGAGGCAGTTTGACTCCCAAGCCACTGGCGCTACACGTTTGCCATCCTTATTCACCGGATTGCGTTGAATTGCCATCAGGCAAGCAATGACATTCATTCCCGGAACGTAGTCCACTACAAACGATTCCGTGTACGCAGCAGCATCCGGACCATCTTGACGTTCAATGATGAGTTCGACGGTCTTCTTCTCTGCCGCTGTCGACTGTGCTGTCTCCATCGCAGATTCTGCCATCACTTCGTCTCCTCCTTGCTCACCGCGTAGTTGCGCAGGCGAGGCTTGATGAGCGAGACATCGACGTCTTCGTAGCTAATCTCCGGCCCGTCTGGCGTCCACGTTGCAATTGTCGTTTTCAGGAAGTTTTCGTCGTCTCGGTCTGGGAAGTCCGGCTTGTAGTGTGCGCCGCGGCTCTCATCTCTCATCAACGCGCCCTTTGTGATGGCACGCGCCATTTCCAGCATATTCCGCAACTGCCGTGTGAAGGGCGCCATTTGGTTTTCCCAACGCGACTTGTCCGCAACACCGATGCGCTGCCAGCGTTCTTGCAACTCCTGAAGCTTTTGGTCGGTTTCCTTCAGCTTATCGTTGTAACGCACAACCGTGACGTTCTCCGTCATAACCTGCCCAAGTTCGCGGTGCAGGCGATACGGATTTTCGTCACCCTCCATTTTGAGGATGGCTTCGAACTTCTGCTCCTCCTCTTGACGTGCACTTTCATACAAGCTGTCTGGCAACGCTTCACTCGAACGCTTCTGTCCGGATGCCCAGCGAACTGCGTTCGGGCCCGTGATCATGCCGCCATAAATGCAGGACAGCAGAGAGTTCGCGCCGAGGCGGTTGGCACCATGGTACTGGTACTCAGCCTCCCCTGCAGCAAACAAACCTGGAATGTTGGTCATTTGCTGTAAGTCTACCCATAGACCGCCCATGCTGTAGTGCATGCCCGGAAACAACTTCATCGGCACCTTGCGCGGGTCGTCACCGACGAACTTCTCATAGATGTCGATCACGCTGCCTAGTTTGACTTCAAGCTGGTCCGCCGGAATGTGCGTCACATCGAGATAGACCTCATTCTGTCCGTCGATGCCAAGCCGTTGATTGACGCAGACATCGAAAATTGCGCGGGTTGCGATGTCACGCGGGACGAGGTTGCCGTACTCGGGGTACATCTCTTCGAGGAAGTACCACGGCTTGCCGTCTTTGTAGGTCCAGACTCGCCCGCCTTCGCCGCGTACCGATTCAGACACCAAGCGCAGCTTGTCGTCACCTGGAATGGCGGTCGGATGCACCTGAATCATCTCCGGGTTTGCGTAGTACACACCCTGTTGATACAGTGCCGAGGCCGCAGACCCGGTGTTGATCATCGAGTTCGTGCTCTTGCCGAAAATGAGGCCAATTCCGCCCGTGCACATCACTACGGCGTCGCCCCGGAATGCATGGATTTCCATCGAACGGAGGTCTTGAGCGACGATGCCTCGGCACACACCTTCGTCGTCAACCACGGCTCGTAAGAAGTCCCAGCCCTCATATTTCTGAACCAGCCCGGCCGCTTCATGGCGACGAACTTGCTCATCAAGGGCGTATAACAATTGTTGGCCTGTAGACGCTCCGGCAAAGGCTGTCCGATGGTGTTTTGTGCCGCCAAACCTGCGGAAGTCGAGCAGACCTTCTGGAGTTCGGTTAAACATAACACCCATGCGGTCCAGCAAGTGGATGACTGCTGGAGCCGCTTCACACATGCCGAGAACCTGTGTCTGGTTGGCGAGAAAGTCGCCGCCGTAGATTGTATCGTCAAAGTGCTCCCATGGGGAGTCTCCTTCACCTTTGGTATTGACTGCCCCGTTGATGCCACCCTGCGCACACACGGAGTGAGACCGTTTCACTGGTACAAGGGAGAACAAGTCGACCGCTACGCCCGCTTCCGCAATCTTGATGGTTGTCATCAACCCAGCAAGACCACCGCCGACCACAATGATGCGTTGATTTGCCACGATGCGTTCACTCCTCGCTTAGGCAGTATGGAAAGTAAAGGCCCAAATTGCTGCAATGCCAACTCCACCGAGGACAACAAAGATGACCATTGTGACATACGCCATAATCTGCTGTGCACGGGCTCCGACCGTGATCCCCCAGTGGATGAAAAATGACCACAGCCCATTCGAAAAGTGGAAGGTGGCTGCGAGTACGCCAATGACCATAAACCAGAAGTAGGCCGGATTTTGAAACAGTTGATGTACGTACGCAAACGTCGGAGCATGACCGGAAAAGCGGGTCGTCTCCAAGTGAAAGATGATGAACACGAAGGTGATAACGCCCGTGATCCGTTGCATGGAAAACAGCAGGTTTCGACCCCATGAATACTGTCCAGCGTTGTACCCCGACGTAAACGCTACATACAACCCGTATACGCCGTGATAACACAGAGGCAAAAAGATGAAGACGAACTCGACCACGTGCAGGAACGGGATGTGTTGAATGGTCGACACTGCCTGATTGTACGAAGTCGCGCCCGTCGTCGCTGTAGCGTTCGTGAACAGGTGTTCGAGCAAGAACAACCCCACTGGAATGACACCCGCCAGCGTATGTAGGCGGCGAAGCAAATACTCCGAGTGATCTTGCGCTTGTGCCACGTGTCTGCCTCCCTCCATAGCATCGCACCGAAACACCCAATCCGGTGTCTCTACATATGTAACGGCAGTCGAAACACTCGACTGCCACCCTACGTTAGGCGCCTCTCCGACCGAGGCCGCCAAAACCAAATTAAATTGTACTAGTTAGATCATACTAGAGTCAAGAAAAGCCCGTGATTACGGCCTCTTCCGGTGGCCTTATTGTTCCCCGCTGCTACTGTGCTTCATCCCCACTATGGACGGAGGAAAGTGGACTTTGGTTCGCTTCGGCTTCACCACGCACGGCGCGAACGTGAGCTTGAATAAGCTGCGCCAGTGCAGAGCCAATACCGATGGCCCGAAACTGCTCCTCGTCCGCCCGGGCGATGGCTGCGAGTGAACCAAAGTGCGACAAAAGCTTTTTACGCCGAGTTGGACCGACGCCTGGGATGTCGTCGAGAACCGATGTGAGGCCCGTCCGTTTTCTGGTTTGGCGGTGAAACGTAATCGCAAATCGGTGCACCTCGTCCTGGATTCGTTCGAGCAGATAGAATGCCTGCGAGTGACGGTCCAACCCCACCGGGTCCGGTTCATCCCGATAGAACAGTTGACTGGTGCGGTGACTATCGTCTTTGGCTAAGCCACACACAGGGACATCGATGTCCAATTCGTTCTCCAGCACGTCCATCGCAGCCGCCAGTTGCCCTTTCCCGCCGTCAATTACAATCAGATCGGGTAGTGACTGCTTCTCGCGCAGCAGGCGCAGATAGCGGCGGCGGATGACTTCGCGCATGGATGCGTAATCATCCGGCCCTTGGACAGTTTTGATTTTGTATTTGCGGTATGCCTGTCGAGCCGGTTTGCCGTCAATGAAAACGACCATCGCGGCAACGGGGTCACTGCCCTGCAAGTTTGAGTTATCAAACGCCTCAATCCGCTTCGGCGTCGGAATACCCAAGGTCTGCCCAAGTTCCATAATGGCTCCGAGGGTACGGTCCATCTTCTTCTCCAGCAACCGCAGACGCTCTTCCAGTGACAGACGAGCATTCTCGATGGCCAATTCCACAAGTTGACGCTTTTGTCCGCGTTGTGGCTGCAGACACTTCGCTGGCAGCCACTCGGACAGCGGACCGCTGTCGACCCCCTGCGGAAGGACAATCTCCTTCGGAATGTCAGCTTGCTGATAGTAGAACTGCTCCACGTAGGACATGAAGTCCTCTGCCGCGTCGCCAAAGTGCTGCATGACGTTGACCGACCGCTCAATCACCTTGCCGCTACGGACGTAGAACACCTGCACACAGAGCCAACCTTTGTCCGCGTAATATCCGAACACGTCGCGGTTGACTTGGTCGATGACCGTGATCTTCTGGTCCTCCATGACTCGCTCGATGTGCTGAATCAAGTCGCGCAGTTCCTTTGCACGTTCGAAGTTCAACTGTTCGGCCTGACGTCCCATCTTCTGGCGCAGGTCGGCTACAACTTCTTTGTGGCCGCCATTCAGGAAGTGCGTGATTTCTTTGACGATGTCCTGGTACGTCTCTTGCGGCACAACAAACTCGCACGGCGCCAAGCACTGTCCGATGTGGTAGTACAGACAAACTTTCTTCTTCAGCGTCCGACACTTGCGCAGCGGGTACAACCGCTCCAACAGTTTCTTGGTCTCACTCGCTGACGTGGCATTCGGATACGGTCCAAAGTACTTTGCCTTGTCCTTGTGAACGCGCCGGACAATTTCGAGCCGCGGATGTTCTTCATTCGTGACCTTAATGTACGGGTACGCCTTGTCATCTCGCAGCATGATGTTGTACGGCGGTGTGTACTGCTTAATCAGGTTGCATTCGAGGACTAGCGCCTCAACGACCGTATCCGTTACGACATACTCAAAGTCCACGATGTTTGAAACGAGCGCTTGGGTCTTTCGGTCATGCGAACCTGTGAAGTACGAGCGCACGCGGTTCTTCAAAACTTTTGCTTTGCCGACGTAGATCACGCTGCCTACCCGGTCCTTCATCAAATAAACGCCCGGTTTACCGGGCAGCAGCGACAGCTTTTCACGCAGTTGTTCGTTCATTGTGTCACTTCCGATACGACCATTTGAGTAATATTCGCGTCCTTTTGCACCCAGACGAGGTGACTCCCTGAAACCCCGAACGCCAAAACAGGTCCACTCAACGTGTCAGCAGGCGCTTCAGGGGCGGCTCCAAGCGGTGTCAGGCGCCCCATCAGCACTTGGCTGCCACGGCGGGACCCCGATGCTGCAGGAGTCGTCTCCACCCACCACAGTTGTCCGGTCTTGCCTGTCACAGCCCAGTGCTGCTGATTGTCTAGGGGAGGTCCCTGGAGCGTGGCCAAGCTGCCATCCCAAGACAACTGATACCATGTAGCGCTGACCGCTGCCGGGTCCTGCGCCTGCCCGTAGATGCCTTGAAACACGATGCCGTTTGTCGTCACTGCTGGGTCCTCCATCAGCCCAAACGTTCCCGGAATTTGCACAGGTTGAGCGAGTACGTGGTCAGGGGACGTAGAGTCTAACGTGTACTCCTGAATCGGCAACCCGACCATCGCGGCCGAGTTCCCCAAACCTTCCAGAATCCCCGGCTGGACCACGACCTTACCGTTGCCCACGGCAGTGACGTACGCATCGCTGCCGTTCGACGTCGGGGACAGAGTTTTTAGGAGTTTGGAACGACCAGTGAGCAAGTCCAACTGGTAAACCTGAACCGTGTTCGTGAGTTGGCTTTGCCCAACCGTCCAAGACACAACTGCTACCGCATAACGACCAGAGACAATCAAACGCCAGTTCGAGAGTTGCACCGTGCCTTGTTGCTTCCCTGTCACAGCCGGTGGTTTGACAACCAGTTTGCCTTCCGTACGTGCTACCTGAGACCAGCTTCCGCCTGCAGCCGAAAATGGCGCTTCGTAGACTGTCAGCACGTAGACGCCACCGCTCTCAGTCAGCTGTGGTAAATACAGTGTGTCAGACGTCACGTAGGCGTGAGTGAGCGACGGAACGTTCGTCCCCAAGCGAAATTGCGCGTCCGTGACTGTCGGTAGATTCGTGAGTGGCTGCGGCAAGCGCGCGGCTAACTTGGTGTGCTCACCGCTGGCGCCGACAGCAGCACCGGATGTCGGTGAGTCAACAATTCCGTAAACAACGCCAGTTAAGCCGACGACGGTAGCCGCAATCACTGCATATTGGCTCCACGAGGCACCGCGCCGTCTTGATTCAGCGTCCCAGGCAGCGTCACGTGCGAGCAAACGCTTGCGCAGTCCGTTCCACGTCTCCTGAGGTATCTGCAGCGCTGCCTCACTGAGTTGAAGAGAACTAGACGAACTCCTGTGAGACGATGGGTCCACGGCAGGCGTGCCATCGTCTGCCGCAGACGTGTGAGACGTTAACGCATCCGATAACAACGCTCCTGCGTTAAAAGAGACTCCCTGTTCTGTCGCAATGGATCGCACTTGTTCGACTAACCACAGGTAGCGATTGGAGGCTTTGCGCAATTCGCGGTCAGACTCAAAACCGCGCACAAACGCGGAAATCCACAATTCGGAAACCCGCTCAGAGTCCACACCCCTCTGCAAGGCCTTATATAGATCTGGGCCACACGAGACAAGCGCAGCTTCTAACGTGCGCCAGCGCGCGGCACTTCGTTCAGATGCTTTGGACACGACAGGTCCTCCGTTCATCACTGTCTACAACGCACTTCTCCACTGTTTGCAGGGTGACGCAGTCTTAATGATAAGAGAGAATCTCCGGCGTGAAAACCAGAGACGCAAAAAACGGCGGAAAATCCGCCGTTTTTCTCTCGCTGAGCCGGGCCTGTAGCGAACCAGTCTCAAATTGTGGTGGGTCATGAAGGACTCGAACCTTCAACCTGCCGATTAAGAGTCGGATGCTCTACCAATTGAGCTAATGACCCATCTGGTGACCCTACGGGGATTCGAACCCCGATTACCGCCGTGAGAGGGCGGCGTCCTAACCATTAGACGATAGGGCCACTGGCTGCCGAACTAGGATTCGAACCTAGACTAACTGATTCAGAGTCAGTCGTGCTACCGTTACACCATTCGGCATCGGCCGCCGACAAAATAGGATTATACAGGCGGCCGATCCGCTTGTCAACTACCTAAACTCAGTTCTCTAAAACCTCCAGCTTCCCGTGCGAAATTGCCTCGGCGACCTGGCGCAGACGGTCTTGACAAGTTGATTTACCGAGCAACGCCATCAACTCGAACAAGCCTGGCCCCACCGTCCTGCCAGTCAAAGCCAGGCGCGTCGGATGGATTAGGGCGGCAGGCTTAACTCCCCAGGCCACCGTCAGGTCGTGGTACTTGAGTTCAATCAGCGGCGCCACAAACGGCTGCACTTCTGCTAGTGCGTCGGCCGCCTGCCGCAGTCGCGTTGGGACTGTGGAATCTGCAAAGTGCTTGCGCACACCTTTCGCGTCGAACGACACCGGAGTGTGAAAGTAAAACTCTAGTCCCTCTACCAGTTCGTTGACACTTTTGGCGCGGCTCTGCATCGAGGCAATCAGTTCGCGGACCCAGCTAATCCGCTGCGCTGACTCGTCCGCGACGACGAAGGCGCGCTCTACTAGAGGCCCCCAGAGCAACGTCAACAAGGCGTCCGATGACAGCGCGCGCAGATAGTTGCCGTTTAGCCATTCCAGTTTCTTAACGTCGTATACCGCCGCATTCTTTGAAACCCGCGTGAGGTCAAACAGCTCTACTGCTTCGGCTCGCGACAAGACCTCCCTGTCTTCACCCGGTGAAAAACCGAGTAACAACAAGTAATTGACAAGGGCTTCCGGTAGAATCCCTGCGTCTCGGTACTCTTCCACACTGGTGGCGCCGTGGCGTTTGCTCAGTTTACTGCGGTCCGGCGCGAGAATCATCGGCACGTGCGCAAATGCTGGCACGGGATAACCAAGTGTTTGGAACAGGACAATATGACGGGGCGTGTTCGACAAGTGTTCTTCCGCCCGAATAATGTGCGTAATGTTCATGAGCGCGTCATCTATACAACTCGCAAAGTGATAGGTCGGTGTACCATCGGCTTTCCAAACGATGAAGTCATCCACTTCATCGGCCGAAAACGTCACGTCGCCGCGAATCAAGTCGTGCACAACCACATCCCCACTCTGTGGGGAGTGTAGGCGGTATGTGTGCGGCTCACCCTGTTCCAAACGGCGGGCTCGCTCCGCCTCTGACAAATGCCGGCAACGTCCAGAGTAGCGCGGTGTCAGTCCCTGCTTCTGCGCTGCATCGCGGTCCGCCGCCAGCTCATCTTGCGTGCAAAAGCATGGGTACACCTTGCTAGCAGTAACAAGACGAGCTAGTTCTGCTTCGTAGACCGACTGCCGCTGGGACTGTCGGTACGGTCCAAATTCGCCGCCGACATCCGGCCCCTCATCCCAGTCCAGCCCGAGCCAGTTCAGGCTGGAGAGGATTTGTTGATACGACGCTTCCGTCGACCTAGCCTTGTCGGTGTCATCAATCCGCAACACAAATACACCTTGTCGCTGTCTGGCAAACAACCAGTTAAAGTACGCTGTACGGGCTCCACCGATGTGCAGAGCGCCCGTCGGACTCGGTGCGAACCGCACTCGCACACTTTCTGATGATTCCGTTGCGTTCACTTCAACAGGCGAGTGAACAGTTGATTCCTGTCTACTTCCATCTGTCACGTTTCAGCCCTCACCTTATCGCCGGACTCGTTCCCTCCGGCGCGGATAGCAGTCTCCCTTTTATGAAACGATAACTGCGAGGTGATTGCAAATGTCAGAGCCGATTGATCAAGACCAGCGAGCGCAAGCCACACAGCCGATGAGCCCGTTTCCAATCCACAGCAACAACTCTGGTTCGTATCATCCAGGCCCAATTGGAAACGAAGACGGTGCATCGCCAGAACTTTCCTACGTCCAAGCGTGGCAAGACGACTTGCAACTCGAGGAGTTTGCCGAGGGACCCTACGGCGCAGCTACAGCTGGACTGCCCGGTAAGTCGAGCCCATGGCAAAGAGGCCAGGCAGTGGCCTCCGCTCACCGCGACCAAAACCCTGTCGACTCCGACCGCAAACTCGCAGCTCATGAACCGCCATTTGAAGACCCTCCCGGCACACAGGAGGGCCAGAATTAGGGTGCGAGTCAGGGGCCGTCAGGCCGACTTGGCTGAGTGTCAGCGTCGTCTGCAGCCTGCAACTGCTCCTTGAGAGCACGCAATTGTTCGTCCAGGTCAGAAGTGCCCGTTGCGCTGTCTTGCGCGCGGGCCGCTTCTGTGGCGACTGCTCGGTGTGCAGCAGCCTCAAGTTCGAGTCTGGCACTCTTCGCTTCGAGTTCATCAAAGCTGCGCGCTCTCGCATCAATCCCACTGACTACATCAGCGAGCGATTTGTCGAGCAGAGCAACGTCTCCGCGAGCGACGGATTCATCGCGGCGCGCCTGAAGTTGAAGGAGTTCGAGTTGCAGTGCACTCGTCTGATCCCGTAGCGCTCGCCCTTGGTCCTCCTCAGCTGTCGCCAGTCGATTGGCCGCTTCAGCCTGGCTAATCAGTTTTTCACCGTCTGCAAGCGCACGGCGAGCGAGCTCTTCGTCACCTGACCTGAGTGCTGCAGTCGCCTGCAACTTGCGCCGAGATGCGAGTTCAGTCGCTTCAGTCGCCCGCGACCGAAGTTCGGCCGCGCTGGCGCTGTGAGTCACAACCGCCTGTTGCGCTTGTTCAATTTTGCTTTGCAGTTCGCGCAGAACTTCGTCTGCCACAGCCCGCGGGTCGGACTTATGCCCGTGGCCAGCTATACCTTTCACCCTCTCGAGCCAATCCACCTTTTCACCATCCTTTCGGAGTAACGGCTCGCTCGCCGTCCAAGTCGTTTCTTGCTCCGCCTCTGCCATAACGAGTGAAAGCGCAGGCCAACAGCCAGCGCTTTCATCCTATTCAGTCTACGCTCGTCGTCAGTTCCCGAGTTGGAGGTCGGCGAGCGCGCGGACGCAGGCTTCATTCTCAGCTTGTGTTCCAAAGGTAATCCGGACGTACTCATCTAGACCCGCAAAACCCGCTCGCACCATCATGCCCTGCTGCATCAGGTCTTGCACGGTTTTACGTCCGTCCCCTGTGCGCACCAATACAAAGTTTGCCTCCGTAGGAACTGCCATCAACCCAACTCGATGCATCTGTTCAGCCCAATACGCTTGGCTCACGGCTGCATGCTGTTGCGAGTTGCGCCGGTGCTCTTCGTCATCGAGTGCTGCCGCCGCCGCACGTTGTGCCAAACGATTGACGTTGAACGGCTCTCGTACGCGGTGGACGTAGTTCCACACCTCTTCACTTGCGAGAGCATAACCTACACGCAACCCAGCCAGTCCGTACAATTTAGAGAATGTGTGTAAAGTGACTACGCGCGGGTCCGCCAACAATGCTGGTGTTTCCAAGACACGGTGCGGGTTTGTGGAGTAGTCGTTGTAGGCCAAATCCATGAGCACCATGACATGTTCAGGTAGATGCTGCAACAACCACTCGGCCTCACTGTGCTTCAAAATCGTCCCTGTGGGGTTGTTTGGCGAACAGAGGTAGACGAGTTTTGTCTGGTCGTTGACTGCCCTCGCCAGCGCTTCCACGTCGTACGAAAAATCGCTTCGAAGCGGAGCTTCAATGACATGAGCTCCCATCACGTGCGCCCCAAAGTTATACTGTGAAAACGATGGGAATGGGACGACGATATTGTCGCCTGGTTGAAGGAACGTCTCTGAGAGCATTTTAATGATGTTGTCAGACCCGTTTCCCGCGAGAACCTGACCCGCGTCAATGCCGTGGAACTTGGCAATCGCTTCACGCAAAAGCGTGCTGCCCCCATCCGGGTACAGGTACAACGTTTCTACTTCCGCGCGAATCGCTGCCAAGGCACGGGGTGAAGTCCCGAGGGCGTTCTCGTTGGCGTTCAATTTGATCACTTGATGTAGGCCAAAGCGGTGTTTCAGTTCATCGTCAGTGATTCCCGGTACGTAGGGTTGAATGTCGCCCACGCCCGTGCGGACCTTCTGTGCAATACTCACCATCAGCGGACCTCCCACTGCAAACCATGAAGTTAGTTTGCTAGAATTGTAACACAGCCTGAAATCGACCTACAATTGACTGCCCGACGGCTGATGCCGCAACCGGAGCGAGGAGCGTACCCATGGCGGACATGCACTTCCCTACATACACCGAAATCGAGACAGCCAGAGACCGGCTGCAGGCAGTTGCACAAGTGACTCCCCTTGACTACTCAGGGACTTTGTCACAATTGGCGGGGTCTCGCATCTTCCTCAAACTTGAGAACCTGCAGAAGACAGGGTCGTTCAAACTCCGAGGCGCCTTTAACAAACTCCACACACTCTCTGATGTGGAGCGCAGCCGGGGTGTCATCGCTGCATCAGCTGGCAATCACGCTCAGGGAGTGGCGTATGCGGCCTCCTTGCAAGGCATCCCATGTACAATCGTCATGCCGCAAAACGCGAGCCTGGCAAAAGTCTCCGCTACAGCAGCGTACGGAGCCGACGTAGTGTTGGCTGGTTCGTCCTATGACGAAGCCTACGCGCACGCCCGGGAACTCCAAGTCACCCGTGGGTTGACGTACGTACACGCGTTTGACGACCCTGCCATCATCGCTGGTCAAGGGACAATCGGACTCGAGATTGTTCAACAGTTGTCCACTGTAAAAGCCATCGTTGTACCCATGGGTGGCGGCGGATTAGCTGCAGGCGTGGCGCTGGCTGCAAAAACTGTCCGACCGGACGTTCGCATTATTGGCGTTGAAGCGGCAGCTGCTGCCTGCTTCCGTGGGTCACTAGACGCAGGAGCCGTAACGACCGTACCACTGGCGGCGACGGTGGCTGACGGCATCGCTGTCAAACGCCCCGGCGACCTCACCTTTGCGATGGCCCAGCGCCTTGTGGACGATGTTGTGACTGTGGAGGAAGAGGAAATTACGCGGTCAATGGTCCTGCTGTTAGAGCGCAGTAAACTCGTTGCAGAAGGAGCAGCAGCGGCCGCCGTCGCCGCCGCTGTGTACCAAAAGATCCCGGCCGGCCTCGGCGATACAGTGATAGTGTTGAGCGGTGGCAACATCGATGTGACTGTGCTGTCCAAAGTGATCGAACACGGACTCACTGAGGCCGGGCGCTACCTGCAAATCGCGGTCTTGGTAGCCGACCGCCCCGGCGCGCTGCACGGCTTACTCGACGTCATAGCTGAACTTGGCGCGAATGTCGTTACAATTTCTCACCAACGCGTGGGTCCAGGCATTGCATTTGGCCAGACGAAAATCGAAATTGACCTAGAAACTCGTGACAAACGACATATCCAAGAGGTCATTGAAACCTTGCGCAAGAAAGGTTATCAACCGCGTGAGCGCATGTAAGTAATTCAAACCCCTGCTCAGCCTGACGATGACTTCATGTCTGCCTCCGATGAGCCGGCAGGAGGATTCCCTGGCATACGAGTCGGTTTGTTCTCCCGCTCGGTGGCTGGTTCAGCGTCCAGGTCGTACCGGTCGTCGTCTTCGGCGGCTGGCATTTCTCTCGCGCGCGCTATCCGCTGCTTGCGCACTGGACGGTCAGTATGGACGTTGGTGAGACCACCCGAGAGTGAGAACTTAAAGGCTTCCTCCACCGACAGGTCGCACGGTGTGATGCGTGACGCATCCACGAGGACAGTAATGCCCGCGAATTGAAATGTGTTCGGCAAGTAGACGGCAACAAGCGTACCGGTCGGGTCCATCGATGATGGAATTTCTTCATTGGTAACGAGGCCCACCACTTTTGCGCGGTCGTCCGGCCATTCCACCAACACGGCGCGTCGGAAGCCCCTGCGCTTCCCCCCGAGCAAGCTCTGCACGAGTTCGGTAAAAGCCGTGTAAAGAGATTTTACGAACGGAATGCGTCGGAAGAGGGCGTCCATCAACTGCAGGAACTCATGACTGATATACACCTTTGTCAGGGCCCCAACTAACGTGGTTCCAATCAGAACCAGGACAAAACCGACGCCAGGCACCTCGACACCAAAGATATTGTTTACCCATGGACCGAACATACCGTCCACTAAACGGAAGATGGTGACCAACACCCAAATAACCAATGCGAATGGCAGAATCGTTACAAGCCCGATGCCAAAGTGTTTCGCAATTTCCCGAAAAAACCGCATGCCGATCCCCCCAAGCGCGCTGACTCACCGTTGACTTACAACGTGTAAAAGCCCACCGCCATAATCAGATATGCCCCAACGGCCATTGCGCCCTCAAGCCAGTTTGACTCTCCGTCGTTCATCAAGACAACAACTAACAAAACCGAGGCACCCATACTCACGAGTTCCGGCCACGTAAAAACGAGTGGCATCGTATGTCCAATCCCCCAACTCACGAAGAACAAGAGCGGCGCGACGAACATGGCGACTTGCAGCGTACTGCCGACCGCGATCTCCAGTGAAAGGTCCATCCGGTCCTTCCAGGCCATCCAGACCGCTGACACATGCTCTGCAGCGTTGCCCACAACCGCTACGACCACAACACCGATAAACATCTGACCCCAACCTAAACTATGACCCACCTGCTTGACGCCTGCAACCAGCCAATCGCTCTCCATACTCACGAGTGCAGTAGCAAGGCAGAGCACAAGTGCAGCCAGCCAGAATCTCGAAGTCGAGTTGGATGCGGAGGTTTCCTCTTCGTGAATGTACTCAAAATAGCGTGAGTGTGTGAACAAGCTGAACAACAGCCCAGCAGCGTAGATGCAGAACAACACCACAGCTGTGGCAGCCGAGAGAGTGACAGCGTGACTTCCATGCAGAGTAAAGCTGGCAGGAACGACAAAGGCGACCGCAATGCCCATTACCAGCATCGCGGCGTTGCTTCGAGCCGCCCTGGTGTTAAACCTCTGCAGTGGGTGACGAATGCCGCCAATGAGAAAACTGACCCCGAGGACAAACAACAGGTTGCCAATGATGGAACCTGTGATGGATGCCTTCACCAGAGTCAGGTAGCCGCCGCGTAACGCAAAGATGCCAATAATCAACTCAACCGCGTTGCCAAAGGTAGCAGACAAGAGACCGCCAACCCGTGGCCCCACCCGCGCAGCAATTGTTTCCGTCGACTGTCCCATAAGCGCTGCCAACGGAATGATCGCCAGACAACTTGTGACAAAGACCGACAACAAACTGGCGTGCATTTGGTGAACTACCACACTGACCGCTACGAGCACGGCGCTAATCGGCCATATCCAACGATTCAACAGTTGCCATCTCCTGTTCCAGACGAAACGCAGTGTTGCTTTGCACACACTTTACCCTATTTTCGGGTCAGATTATAATTATCGTGAAAGGATGATGACCCTGAATCGGTTTCCGAAAGTCCAAACCCTGCGAGGGGAACTCAAACGAAGTGAAATTCGCTCCGGAGTTCGCTACCAACTAACGACGGAGGAGTTTATTCTGCAGCGCAGCCACCGGACTTACCGAATTGCCCTGCGCAACATTCTTGGACTCGTGGAGTGCCAAGAGGACGAGTTCCGCGGCGCATGGGTGAGGTCTGGTGTACTGGAAAGTGGTGGTCATCCCTATAAGATTGTTGCCACCCTGCTCTATTTAATCTCGCCGGCTGGCGTGATCGAACAAAACAGTGTCTCCTTGTACACGCGACTCTCCCCCCCGTTCGCCAAGCAGTTGAGTCACTTGTTACAAACTACGATTCGCTAAGTCCAGTCACCCGCCCTTTTGCCATTTTATCGAAGACGCAGAAAACTGACAATCCGATCCGTCTGGGGGGCCACAATGCAAAGCAACATCCGCATCGCTTCACTCTGCCCAAGCAACACGGAACTCCTCTGTGCCCTTGGCTTAGGTGACCACATCGCCGGGGTCGACCTGTACTCCGACTACCCCGAACATGTGGTGGCACGCCTGCCCAAACTAGGACCAGATTTAGACATAGACATCGACGCACTCACTGCTCTTCGCCCCGACCTTGTCGTCTCTTCGCTGTCTGTTCCAGGCATGGAAAAGGTCGTGGAGGCCGTTCAGCATGCCGGACTGACACAAGTGACGTTGTCACCGCACAGTTTCGAGGATGTACTCCAGGACGCCAGCCGCATCGCGGACGCGCTACCCGCATCCGTACGGAAAGAGATCGATGTGCAATCGCTTGTAGATGTGCTGCGGGGTCGACTGGAGCGAGTCACTGAGGCAACGGCGCCACTTCACGAGCGACCTTCCGTCTACATCGAATGGTGGCCTAACCCAGTATTCTCACCTGGACGCGACAACTGGTTGACCGAACTGTGCCACCGCGTCGGCGCCAGGAACATTTTTGCCGACCGACCTGGAGCTCAAGTTCAAGATGACGGACAGCAAGTGCTTGCCGCCCAACCGGACGTGATGCTCGCGTGCTGGACCGGCATCCCGCAGCACAAGGTTCCGCTCGAAAAGATCAAACGCCGGAGCGGTTGGCAAGCCACCCCGGCGTTTTGCAGTCAACATCTATTTGTCTTGTCGGAAGGTCTGTACTGCAGACCGTCTCCCCGCCTATTTGACGGTCTTGAACAACTACTTGGGCTTCTGCATCCAGAGGTGGCCAAAGGCCTTCAACTTGCACCCCCAGCCGTCTATGGGCCCATCCGTGATTGGAATGGAGATTGGTTACAGACATCCTGGTGAGTTTGAATCAACGGTGCTGGAACTTTGGCGCGCGTTTTTCCAGAAAGGCAGTCACACCTTCCGTGACATCTTGCGCGCTAAAGACTTCACCAAACAGCCTTGCCTCTAGCCTCAGTCCATCATCCAGTGTTCCATCCAGTCCCTCATCGATTGCGCGTTTAGCCAATCCTATGGAAACTTGGCTGCGCTCGCGAAAAACAGACGCAAAGTCTTTTGCTGCAGCAACTGCTTGCCCAGCAGGAACAACGCGGTTGACCAGACCAATCTCCAGAGCCTTGTTTGCGGAAATCGATTCCCCCGTCAAAATGAGTTCCTTGGCGCGGGACTCGCCAACCAAACGAGGCAGTCTCTGTGTGCCACCAGCTCCCGGGAACAGCCCGAGTTTCACCTCGGGAAATCCAATCTGCACCTGTTCTTCAGCAATCCGAAAGTCACAGGCAAGTGCCAACTCACATCCACCACCCAGGGTAAATCCATTGAGTGCCGCAATCGTAGGTTTTGAAAGACGATGCAGGCGTTGCATCGTGTCGTCAAAGGCAGTGGCTGCTTCACCTGCCTTTTGCAAGGCGATAAATCCTGTGAATTCTTTGATATCTGCACCAGCCATGAACGCCCGATTTCCAGCCCCAGTCAGGATGACCGCGACGACGGATTTATCTGTTTCTAGTTCAGCCACCACGGCTGCAATTTTTTGGCTCATCTCGAGGCTTAATACATTCATAGGGGGGTTGTCTAGGGTGATCACGGCCAATTCGTCGGTCCGTTCAAGATGTACTTCGGGCATTAGAAACAGTCCTCTCTCAGTAGTTTTTCCAGTCATCATCGTCTGGCGGACGTGCATTCTTGTCTCTGCGCAAAAACCGAATCATGTACCTCACGCCAATGACACAGACGAGTGCGGCGGCAATGATGCCTCCGACCCAGCGGAAGTTCGGAAGATGCCACAAGCGCGCGATTTGATCGCACAACTCCCACACGCCGATGGCGAAGGCCGCGAACATCCAGTTGGGAAACTTTTGGTTCATCGTGATCCTCCAGTCAACAGAGAGGCGAGACCGCCTCTACAAAAACGGTTGGGGCCGTCCCGGCAGCAGGGATACATCACCCCCAGGCTTGGTCCCGAGCAGGTCCTGCCAGTCGAGCGCATTGCGTACTGCGTAGTCACCCTGATTGTTGTTCATCAAGATATGTACGTGCGTGGCCTCTGCAGCCCACCTCGAAACAACAGGCAGAAAGTCAGCCAACTCCTCGCGCGTGTACAAGTAATCAAACCTTTGTGCAGATGATACCAAACCCTTTTCGTACCACATACTCCCGTTGCGCCCATGGAGGCGGAAGACAACTACCTCGCCGCGAGTTACCTCCGGGATAAAGGGGATGGTGCCCATGCCCACCTGAGGTTCATCGCAGACGACGTTGACAGCAGCCAATGCTTTCAACCACTGCACAGTCTCCGGCTGTACGTTTGGCAACCACCAACTGCGGTGGCGAAACTCGACCGCCACGACCAAATCGGCGTACCTCACGCAGATTTCTTCGACATAGCGCTGATTGGTTGCAGAACGAACAAACCAAGGCGGAAACTGGAACAGCACAGTGCCCAATTTCGTTGCTTCGATGAGCGGCAGCAGGGCACTCCGGAAAGCCAGGTGATCACGCTCACGGCCATCTGCGCCAGCCTCGCCGCGGTCATGCAAGGTGAGCGTATGGTACGCCTTGACGTCAAACAAAAACGAATCAGGTGTCGACTCTACCCACTTGGCCACTGCGTTCGGTTGCGGGATGTGGTAGTAGGTGGTATCGACTTCTACCAAGGGGAAAAAGCGCGCATAGAACGACAAGCGGTCACTCGACCGCATGCGACGTGGGTAAAAATGTTCGTGATCGGACCATGCGCAAGTCCCGCACAACACCGTCATGTACTCTCAGTCCCTCGCGGTTCTGGATTTATTATATCATCCGGGGCGATAATCGTCCGTCAGTTCCACCGGTATTGGAACTACTACGTTGGAACGTCTGGCTCTGCTTCGCTATAATGAGCCGTGAAATGGGTGTTTTTTCGAATCTATCTCTGGGGGTGAGTACGCATGGCTGCAACAAAGCACGAAATCGCCTGCCCGCAATGCGGTGGTACTCAATTTCGTGAAGAGCGCATTGTCGAGTTGGACGCAAGTGTCGTAATCCGCGAGGACCTGCCTGTCCCCGCGCGCACCGTTCGCGAACAGTACCGGTACATCTGCCTTGGATGCAACACCATCCTCAATCAACCCTGGACCGGGCATCACGAATAGCCCGTGTTCGGCCCTTTTCAGAGCTTCTCACGGGCTGAATGTGGATGCAAAATCGCTAACAATGTGCGCCGTGGGCGGTCCAAACATCGCCCGCGTCGCCGTCCGCGACGACTTCAAGAAATCGGCGCCGGTCAAATCCTCCACAGCGTTTTCTGCGTTCCTCGCGAGCGTGCTCGACTTCGTCCATCGACAGGCCCTTGACTTCCAGCCACGCGTCCACAGCATCTAACATGTCTGCCATCGTCTCCAAACTCTCGCTCTCGGCAAACTGTTGACTGGCCCGCACCAAAGTGGCAAGAAGCGCCTGCGCGAAGGTTTCGTCGTCAAGGTCACGACAAAGTGCAATGTTACCCATGGACTCAATCATGTCAGGAATGCGATCACGAACGAGTCGGTCATATCTGGTCACCTGGGGTCTTTTCGGACCTTGTGAAAACGAGGGATGCCACGGCTCCTGCTGTGCCATACCGTCACCTCCGCGCTTCTATGAGTCCCTTTGCAACACCTATTAGATGTGTATTCGTTAATTTACGTCAACTTTCAGTAAACTTCAAGTGTGTGTCCATTTTTTCAGAAATTCACGAGCCGATTCACTCGCTTCACGCTTCTCACACCTCCGAAATGTGTGTACAATATCCATGTCTCGACACTTGGCGACATTCACTTCGGCTTTACAACTCACCGGGTACGACGTCCAAAAGACAGCAAGGAGTGACCTTCATTGTCAGGACGACAACACCACAGCGAACTGTATCCAAACACCGGGAAAAAACGTCGCAACCCCCGCAAAAAGGCCCTGATTGGGTCTTCCATTGGCATCCTGGCCGTAGCTGCAGTCAGTACTGGCTATTATGAACTCCATCGGCCGCTGTCAGCTGTATCACCCACAGGAAAAGCGATCACCCCTGTTCATATCAAAGAAACTCCCCAGGATGTCGGTCGGACGAACGTACTTTTGATCGGCACAGATACCCGGCCTCATCAAGTAGGTGGAAACACAGACGTGCTCATTCTATGCAGCATCGACCCCAAAAGTCAGCGGATTGAGATGCTTTCCATACCCCGCGATACAAAAGTTACCCTACCAGACGGCACCGTCGGAAAAATCAATTCCGCTCTCTGGGTGGGAGGACCACAGGCGACAGTCAACGTCGTCTCGACGTTAATTCACCAACCGATTGACAGCTACGCCTTGACTCACTTCGGTGGTCTGGTGGACATTGTCAACACCATTCACGGCATTACTGTCAACGTACCAGAACCCATGCACTACAACACGGGGGACAAGCAGTACGGAATGATTGACTTAAATCCCGGCGTCCAAACATTGAACGGGCCGCAAGCACTGGGTTTCGTGCGTTTTCGCGAAGACGCTCTCGGCGATATCGGTCGCACCGAGCGACAGCAGGTTTTTCTGCAAGCTTTAGCAGCCAAACTGCTGCGGCCATCGAACATCCCACAACTCCCTACACTCGTCCACGAGTTCTATAGTACGGTTCAGACGAACATGAGTGTGCTGCAAATTTTGAAGCTGGCCTCTGATGCTGGTCAGTTCAAGACCTATAAAATCATCCATGAGACCTTGCCCGGGTCGTTTCATAACCCGAACCCGAACATCCCTGGTGACTTAAGCTACTGGATTGTGAATCCCAATGAGGCCAAGTGGGCCGCACAGCAGTTCTTTGACAACGGCGTTGTGCAGGCCAATCCCGTTCAAGACCCGTCCGTTACGCAAAACTGGACGCCGCCGACTTCCCCTTCGACAAATCCAACTTCGAAGAGCACGGGGTCTGGGAACACAGGCAGAAGTGGTCCTGGCACTTCACCGAGCGGGTCTTCCCCGGTTTCGTACTCGGTCAACGTATCGTCAGCCTATGTGCGTTCTGGGCCAGGAACCAACTACAGCGTCATTGCGTCTGTACTACAGGGGCAAACCGTGCAAGTCATTGGTACATCCGGAAAGTGGGACAAAATTCAATTGAATTCTACTCAGACCGGCTACATCGCTGGTTGGCTTGTCACAAAGACGTCGAACAACCTATGAGCATCATGCAAGAGGCCCGGACAATTTGTCCGGGCCTCGTCACATTCTCAGGCATGTTGTTATCTGACGTCCTCGTGGGTAACGCGAATCGCGGTCAGACCAGACCTTCTTTCATCCGGTGCTTTCCACGTCCACTTGTTATTGGCGGTATAGCTCCAAACAGTCGACACGACAATCCCGATGAACTGTCCTAAAACCGCGTCTCCATGCCACCACACAAGCAATTTCACGAAGAGGGCGGTAACCAAAATGCTGATTGCAGAGATGAGCATGAAGATTGGAATCTGCAGGATGCGCCGCCACTTCACAGGATGCGCATGTCCGCGCCAAGTCAAGTTGTCATTCCATAGGTAATTGTGTCCCATGGCGATCAGCGATGCTATGACAGAGGAAGGAATTTCTTTGAGATGAAAGCCGTGGTACAACACGGCCATCACGACAAGGTTGACAATGGTACCGAGACCGCCGACAAAACAAAACAGATAAAAACGTCTGTCGTCGGGACTTCCCCACACCATTCGTCCCAAGTGATGCAGGTAATTCCACTGTTCACGCAGGCTCATCTTCGACTGTCCGGCGCTTCGGTCTTCAAACTGATACGGGATCTCGTGGACAGTTTCATAGTGGCCCTTCACTAGCACTTCCATGAGAATTTTCCAACCGATCGGACTCAGTTCGACACCCTCAACAACTTTTCGGCGCACACCAAAGAAGCCGCCGGTGCAATCGGAAATGTGTCGCAGTCGTTTCAATGCGATGCGCCCCAGAGTGCGAGCCGTCCACGAAACGACCTTACGAACAGTACTAAGCCCACCATCCGAGCCGCCCGGAACAAATCGACTCGGGATGACGACATCGATGCCCTCTTCCAAACGCTCCACCAACACCGGCAGAACTTCTGGTGGGTGCTGCAGGTCTGCATCCATGACGACCAAGTACTCTGCTTGCGACTGCTTGAACCCTTCCACCACAGCCGTCGCCAGCCCACGCGCCTCTTCACGGTGGACGTAGCGGACTGTTTCGGGGTACTGCGACGCCAGTTCCTCAAGCACAAGCGGTGTGTCGTCGCGACTGTCGTCGATAAACCAAATTTCATATTGAATGTCCCGACCACTCAGTGCGGCCGAGATCCGTTCCACCATAGTTCGTACATTTTCGCGTTCATTGTACGTCGGGACGATGATGCCTAGCTGCACAGCGATGTTCCCCTCTCTGCCGAACGCTGTTCACGCCGGCATCCAACAGTTTATCCCCCGATTGCCACGTTGATTATACCACCATCATGCAACTGTTGTGATAAGGTTATCACTAGATCCGATGAGCGATAGTGTCATCCATAGACTCAGCATCTTTTATAATCCATTCGACGGCTTCTGGCAAATTGTGCGCCATGTAGTTGGCCTTCGTACATTTGTCATATATCCGAGGCCAACGCTGCCTTGGTTTCTTGCCATGCAGACCAACAGCCCCTGCGACTTGAAATGACAAATCGCTGGGGCTGTTGCCGGCTGTAAAATCAAGTCCTCTGGCTGGTTTACGTCGCCGTGAAATTCATTGATTACTCCATCCTGGTCGAGGATGCAGCCCACCTCACGCGTTTCCACCAAGCCCGTGTAGGTACGCAGTGATGGCAGCCATATCGTCCTCCGCGTAGCCGGCCGCCTGTGCTGTCAAATACGACGCATATGTGGCAAACAACGCCGGTGCAGGGGCAGAGACCATCGCAACCTGTTGAGACATCAGCCCTAAGTCCTTCACCATATGCTTGAGTGAAAACGCGGCAGGGTACTCGTCATCCAGCCACTGCGGGCGCTTTGCTGCGAGTGTCGGGGACCACATCGTCGTGTCCTCCAAAACGTCAAGGAACTTGTCTCGGCCAAGGCCCGTCTTCTCCGCCGTGACCATGCACTCACCTGCCGCTGCCATCGTCATCCCCAAAAATGCATTAATGCATAATTTCATTGCGCAACCGGCACCGACTTCGCCGATGTGAAGAGCGCGCCGTGACACGCAGGCGAAAATCGGCTGCATTTTGCTAAACGCCGCTTCAGACCCGCCTGCCATGACCACTAGGGTGCCGTCCACAGCGGGTCTTACCGTACCAGACACTGGGGCATCCATCCACTCGACACCGCGTTCGGCGAATTCGAGTGCAAGCTGCTTTGTTTCCGAAACGCCTATCGTGCTCATGTTCACCACTAGTGTTCCTGGTGTCAGTTCACTTGCTGCTCCCTCTGGTCCGAACAAGGAGTTCCGTACGGCGCCTTCATCGGAAACCATAAGGATGAGGATATCTGCGCCAGCAGCTGCCTGTGCAGGAGATGAGACGCGAACACAAGCTCCCAAGTCGAGCTCTCTCGGTGAGCGGTTGAAGGCCTGAACTCGATACCCTGCAGCTGCTACATTGCACGCCATTGGCGCACCCATTTTCCCCAGGCCTATCCAACCTATTGTCAACTGCACGTATTATCCCTCGCTATTCGAATCTGGACTCTCCACGACTCGCTGCCTCGCTTCGACAATCGCAACAACTTTCCCCATGATGCGGACGAACTCGCCAGCATCATGTTCACCGAGCCTAGTGAAGATGTCCATCATGTTGTTGCTGCGTAACTTCCGAAATTCATCGAGACGACTTTGTCCTTGTGAGGTGATGGAAACGTAGACTACACGGCGGTCTTCGCTCGAGCGTGTTCGTTCCACCCACTGCGAACGTTCGAGTTCGTCACACACCTGCGTAACAGCGCCCGGGCTCAGTCCTGCCACCTTTGCGATGTCAGACGCTTTGGCGCGGCTGCATTTGTTCAGGTACCGGAGAATGAACATCTGGCTCGCCGTCATGTTGAATTGTTTCAACACGCGGTCATGACTCATGATGCGCTGTAAACGTGCCAGCAAGTCCTCCATCTGCTGCAAGTATGTTGTGATTTCAGAATCGTTCACGTGGGTCACCCCTGTATCTTCGGTTGGAGTTTCAGCATTTCACTCGTGACTGCCTGTCCTTCATTTTAGCAGTTTAATTAAATTCGATACAGGTACATTCAGCATCTCTCACTAGGTGATTGGTCATGCGTGTGAGTCAACATGAAAAAAGGTTACTACTCAGGTACCCCGTCGCAAGGCACCCCAAAAGGGGGTGTTGAGGACACCCCTTGCGACAGACTTTTTGGGCTACTTTTGTCAGGTCCCTGCGAAGACCGGCTGGCCACGAAGGACCGAAACCAGGGAAGGAAGTAGAGGAAGGTTCTGTTTTAACAGGCTAGAGATAAGGCTGCGGAGTACGGAGAAGGTCTTACCGCCCTCCTGTGTACGAAAGAGCCCGGAGACCTTCTGTTTCACCTTGGTCATCCGAATGTCCCGTTCCGCCTGGTTGTTGTCAAAGGGCACGTTCGCATCCCAAAGGAAGCGAAGGATGGACTCCTTGTGCGACTCAAATCGCTGTCCTAAATTAGCGGCTTTGCTTTTGCACTTTCGTCCACGTGGTCCTGTTTTCGTCGGCACAGGATCCAGCGCCCATTCAGTTTTGCCTAGCTCAAGAATGGCATCGTAAGCCGTCTCAATCTCGGCAATGGTTTCATCAGCGAGCGGGAGACCCTTCTCCCGGGCGTCCCTAGTGAGCTTCCAAGCGCCTCGGAGCAATTCCTTCATCTGCTTAGCCCACTGATGTCCATCATTGTCCAGGATACCTTGACATTCGCGCAGGAGGTGAGCATTGCATAGCGCATGCTCAAATGAGTAGATGGGTCGGAAGTAGGCCGAGAGGCAGTCATGAACGACGACGCCCTTAAAGGTGTCCAGTATCCCCATGCCTTCAATCGCGCCGGTACCACGCTGTGGATAAGTGTCCATGAGCGTCCATTCTGGATTGGACACGACATGCAACCAATGTTGTTTGTTGACGATACGTACACCCGTTTCGTCGGTATGGAGCAGCGGCGCATTGCACAAGTTCTCCCGAATGACGGGGATGGCGCTTAACTCCACGGCACCCGCCATGCTCTCTAATTGGCTCAACAGGGTCGCTTCACTGGGCCGTTGTCCAGTTAGGTCGGCATAGAACTGTCCGATTCGGTCTAAAGGGAGCATATGATAGGCATTTAAATATGTGGTCCATGCTGCAAATCCATCCCCATACTGCACTGGAGCTTTGACGCCATCCGGGAAGCTGGCACGTTGCAATGTATTGCAGCAGGGACAGCGCTTTTCCTCGGCTTGGTGCTCTGTCACAACGAGACGAGGTGCGGGCAAGTCGAATACCTGACGTTTCACGAGGCCCTTCGTGGCTACCGTTTCCAACGATGCGGCACAGTTGGGACAGGCGTTAAGCTTGTGGACGATGACCTCATCGGGGGTCTTGCTCATGAGCAGAGTGTGCCCGCTATGCCCTTTGGGGCCGCCTCTCTTACCACCCGGCTGGCGTGAATTCGTTGGTTTACGAAATCCATCACTAGATGGAGGCTTACTGGAATTGCGGCTGTTCTGGTTCACTTGGCTCTCGAGGACCCTTACACGCTCTTTTAACTCGCGGATTTCAGCCGCCTGTTGCTCAACGATAGCTACGAGTCCTCGTACCAAATCAACAACCGCATCAGGTCCCTGTTCATATACTTGCAAAATGCATTCACGTTCCATTGCTTTAAATTCCAGTTCAAATTCCATTCGAAAGTACCTCCCTTGCATTGGGCACCAGGGCATACACATAAACATCCTTGCGTGTAACGCTCAAGGTATGGTGCGTGTCATTGCGGCTTCTCCCTTGCGTCTGGCCGACTTGAATCCAGTTAGCAGCCCGGTAGCACGTGCCACGGAATCGTTGCTGTTCGACAAACGTCTCCAGCAGGTGCACCGGATGACCATACTTGTCCATCCAGTCTCGGCAGATGCGACTGGCGATGCGGCTGAGGAGATGACTAGCCAGATTGGGAACGGTGACCCAAGGGAGGATGAGAAAGCGCATGTTGTTTGTCACAAGGGATAAGGAATTCCGACGAACACCCGGTGTCCAGCGAATCCACGCGTCGCGTGGCGCAACTTTCCAAGCAGCAGACCCAAAGAGCAGGCACGCTAATGGGCGTCCGTACCGGTCGTAGACAAGATACTTCATGTTTTCACCGACCGCGCCGCAGAATCCCAGGTAATGATATGCGGCGAGCAAATGTCGGAACAAAACTGATGATGCGGATGTCTTTACAATCTCGATTCGCAGCGGCAACAGATCTCGCAAGGGACCCGAAACGGGGGTAGTGTCATGGGCAACGGAACGAACGATTCTTGTCGCGTTTCCAACGCCGACGGCGCGAGGGGCTGGAAGTCGAATGTATTTCAGTCGCTCAAGTTTGAGCAACATGGTACGACAGGCCATGTCTTTTAGCTGGCCATTGCCGTTTGTCCAGTTCCAAGTCGCACACAGTTCGCGCGATAACCGAGTGCGATTCCAGTCAGGGTGACAATGGATGAGTTCACGTATCCATGCAATATCTTGTTCGGTAAGGTGGCGTCCTTGTATCTGCATACCACCATTCTACAAACAAAAGACCGCTGAGTCCAGCTATTTCTAGCCTGGACTCAGCGGGTACCTGAGTAGTAACGAAAAAAGAGGCTAATATAGCCTCTTAAGAATGCTATGTAGAAAAGTACGACGCCCCATTTTGCCGTGAAGCCGAGCGGTTTTCAACCTGCTTCTCGCAGGTGGGTGTTCTGACGCGAAGTCCGCAAGTCCACTCGAGGTGGCGTGTGCTCGCTTTGCTATGTCGCGAACTCCCGGTACATATGCATCGGTTAAAACCACAGGTGCTTCACCAACAGCACAGGAAACGTTGTAAGAGCATGATATCACACAGCAGTTCCTATCGCGACCCCGAATATCTGGAATCCAAGCCACAAGTATGACCCTGCAGCGACGCTCCAAAACCGGTCACACTTGACTGTAGATCAACACTTACTGTAGCCGCAGGCTTCACACTCGTAGCAGCCGCCCGTATGCACGAGGGAGTGCTGGTGACAGTTCGGACATAAGTCCTTGCCCACGGAGTACGAGCGCAGACTTGAACCTGCGGACTGTAAACCCTCCGCTACCGGATGTGCGTTATCTTCTAATGAAACCGTTTCTTCTTGGCCGGACGCCCACTCTGAAAACGCCGCCTTGCGCAGCGGGAACGTCTCGGAATGCTCAATCAGCGCTTTGGCAATGGCATCAGGTACTGATGTAATGCGGTGCGACCCAAAGCCCACCGAATTGGACCCGCCGATGCCGGAAAAGTGACGAACCAACTCAGCTTCCTTGTTCGGATTGCGGGAGTCGCGCAAGTAGAGCGTGATTGCTCGTCCCAAGGCCTCATTGGATGCGTACACGTCACTCCCCGCCTTGCCAATGTTGACGAACATCTCGAGCGCGACATGCTCTTCCGGATCATCGTTAATCGTGATGTACGCCTTTCCGAGCGGTGTATCCTTACGGTACGTGGCACCGTACAGGACAGCAGGTCGCTTGCGCTTCTCATAAACGGCTTGATGCGAAGCAGCAATAGGCGTCTTCGCGGCGGCCACGAGTGACTGTGCTGCTTGTGTCGCCACTTCGGTCTCAGCCATTTCGGTTGTGGCCTGAGTCTCTGTCTTGTCTTCAGACTTTTCGTCCTTCAGCGACAGTACCTGTTCCGAACGCGAACCGTCGCGGTAGATGGTGACTCCCTTACACCCAAGTTCGTAGGCTAGGTCGTACAGCTGTTTTGTATCTTCGACAGTGTACGAGTTTGGCGCGTTACATGTTTTCGAGATGGAGCTGTCAATCCACTTCTGCAGTGCGCCTTGCACTCGGACGTGGTCTTCTGGAGATAACTCCATGGCGGTTTGGAAGTACGACGGCAGTTCACTCGCGTCTGAGTGTGCATCGTAGTACGCTTGCACAATCGCTGCGTTCTCCTCAAACATCCCAAGGCGCGAATTACGGAAGTACGACCATGCGTAGTACGGCTCACAACCTGTAGAACAACCGACCATAGTGCCTGTGGTACCTGTTGGAGCGATGGTCATCGTTGTGACATTGCGGATTCCATACGTCCGCACAGCCTCTGCCACATGCGGTCGTTCAGCAGACATTTGCTGCATGTAACCCGACTGTAGGAACAAGTCCGCGTCAAACGCGTCAAACGGTCCGTTTACCTTGGCAAGTTCGACCGACTCCAGGTAGCTCCACTCTGCCATCATACCCATCAGCACATCGATGAACCGCACGGATTCCTCTGACCCATAGCGGATGCCGCAGTACAGCAGCAGGTCATGTAGGCCCATGATGCCAAGTCCGACTCGGCGCTCCGCCAGTTGGTTATGGCGATTCGCTTCAAATGGATAGTATGTCGCATCAATCACGGCATCCTGGAACCGCAACCCACTGCGAGTCGTTTCCTCAAGTTCCTCCCACTTGACATGGTGGAGTAAGAACTCAGCCCTGTCGTCGTCAAAGTGCTGTTGCAACCAACTGCCGATCACGGCTTCCTTCCCGGCATCTGCAAATTCCACTCGCTCGCCAGAGTCTGCAAATCCGGCAGCAAAGCGGCTGAGGACAACGGCTCCGAGGTTACAGATACCGTTTGCCGGCAGCGGCTGCTCACCACATGGGTTGGTCGCGACCAGTGGGTTGAAGTAGTAGCTGTTGCTCATGCGATTTGCCCGACCGAGGAAGACCACTCCCGGTTCCGCAGATTTCCAAGCAGAGCGCACGAGTTCGTCCCACAGCTCGTTGGCGCCTAGTTGCGCCGTCATCTCAAATGGCTTTCCTGCAGCACTCCACGCGTCGAAATCGCCCTGAAACTCCGCTTCCTCATGCTTCGGCACAAAACCAATCTGCCACATCTCGCCCTTTTTCTTTGCTTCCATGAACTGCTCGGAAATCCCGACAGAGATATTGGCGCCCGTTATGACCCCATCAACTTGTTTGCAGCGGATAAACTTCAAAATGTCCGCGTGGCGGTCGTTCAAGATGAGCATCAAAGCACCACGGCGAGACCCACCCTGCAGTGTCAGTTGACAGCCGACGCTCATAATCTCGCCGACGCCAACCGGCCCAAAGCCATCACCGAACACCTGGTTGCCCTTGTCGTACAGTTGACCCCAAGAAAACGCGCCCGAACTGCGGCCGTTCACACCGCGCACATAGCTGTAGCGTGGGCGAAGTGTGGAAAGGATAACCGACACGCGCTTTCCTTCTTGCATCCGCTCCCACATGTCTGCAAGCGCACCAGCAATCGTTCCGCGCTGGTCGCCGGGTAGCACGGTCGACCCGACAATGTCCGACACGACCAATGCTCCACTGGCCAAAATCTGTTCGTACAGGTCCTTCGCTGAGACCGTTTCGCCGTTCACGACGGGACGCCCGTCCTGTTCCCAGTCTTCCAGACGACCGTTCCACACACCGTCGTAGTCCGTGGCGGTGGTGTCTGGAAACCGATAGGTCCACTCTGCTTGCTCTTCTACAGCGCGCAGGAAGGCGCGGTTCACACGCACGACCTTGGTGCTGTGCGGATAAGAGGCTGCAAGGAAATCCAATAAGTCAGCGTGCCACACATCGAGCACGAGGTGCAACTGGGACGTGCGGGGTGCATCCGAAACGGGAACAAGCGTCCCCTGTGGCGGAATTCGGGACAAGTTCATTCCGACGCCGCCGCTGCGAGCCTGAATTTCCAGGGTTTGTCCGAAAGACTCTGCGTAGTCGCGCAGGCTCGGGCCGACGCTCGGGATCACAAAACAGTTATAACTCGTCGTCTGCATTCCAGTCCCCATGGAAGCGTTGATCCGTCCACCCGGCACGTATCGCCAATGACTCTGCAGGTTGTAAAACTTCTCTTCCCACACGGCCGGATTGCCAGTGACCGACGCGGCCCCCCGAGCGACACGCCGCCACATTTCCCGTGGTGAGGTTTCAGAGAGCACATCTACCTGTTGCATCGGCAGAACTTGGCTGGTCCCATCCTTTAGTGTGACGGTCACTTGCTTCGTCGTCGTGTCAATTGACGTCACGCGTGCCAACTCGTGGTACGCGCGTTTGGTGTCGAGCACCGCCACAACCAGCGAGCCAACAGCAAGTGTCTCCTTCCGAACATCCTTGAGCAGGTAGCGGTCAGCTACGATTCGTTCTCCAGTCGCGCCGAGCCAGTCCTCTGCTGTGAACGGCAGCATGCTTTGTTCAATCATTTGTCCCATTTACATACCCTCCCAAAGACCCGTCGCAGCCGAAATGAATCCAGTTACGATGAAAGGTAGTGTGATGTCAGTTGCGGTTTTTGTCGGAACTTTCACTCAACAAGGAAAGTACCTCTTGAGCTAATGTAGCCACGTCGCGGAACTCTCGATAGACACTCGCAAACCGGACATATGCCACGCCATCAAGTTGTTTTAGCGCCTCCATGACTCGCTCGCCTACGACCGACGATGGAACCTCGCGCTCGTATTCCAAGCGCAGGTCACGTTCGATCTCAGCAACAACGACCTCTACCTGCGCGGTCGAGATGGGCCGTTTCTCGCAGGCTTTAAGAATGCCGCGATATAGCTTTTCAGTTGAAAACTGTTCCCGTTCGGCATTCTTCTTCACTACCATCAAGGGGCGCTGTTCAACCCTTTCGTAGGTGGTGAAGCGACGAGCACACTCGTCGTTGGCACACTCTCGCCGACGTCTGATCGCTGTGCCATCCTCGCTCATACGCGACTCGAGCACCCTGGAGTTCTCTGACTGGCAATATGGGCAACGCATTCGTCCGCCTCCCTGCGAAGGAAGCAACTACAGCGCCCTTGATGGCTGTCCAACTGCTGAGAGCTTCGCTTCGTACGCAAATCTGCCATCCGCACTATCCATTCGAAATTGCGGACCGTACGCGGTTATGTACACGGACGCCGAGCAAACTGTGTAACTAGATATAGCGCACATAACGGCCACAACGACGATTATACACACTAGATGTATGGCTATCAAGACTACCAAGTGCAGCGTCCGGGCGCTCCCGAAACCGCCGTTTGCCCGCGTGGGACAAGGCCTCCGCAGCATCTTTGGCTGTCAAGAGACAAATATATTTTTTATACCGACCCAGCTTGGACGACTCATCTTCAGACCTAATCCAAGCTGCCCGCTAGGTACTCAAGCTGGTCAGTTTCAGCAATCACAAGCACAAGTTACAGGTCAGCGACAGAGTCCACCACAAAGTCCGCTTCTGAACCTTCAGTTGGCAATGGCACCCCGGAGCGAACCTGAATCGTCAATACACCGGCTGCGAGCCCCGCCCTAATGTCCGTGGCTCCATTGTCACCAATGACCACAGCTTCATCGACTTCTGCAGAAAAACGTTCAAGCGTATAGCGGACAAAATCCGGATTGGGCTTGCCCGCGACGACCGGCTTGATGCCGGTCGCCGTTGTCACGAAGCTGCCCAAGGCGCCGTTTCCCGGCACAAATCCATCGTCGCTCGGGAACCGCGCGTCGTTATTCGTGAGCATGTACCAACCAATGCCCACAACTTGGTGACAAAACCACGCGAGTGTGGCATACGTGGCAGTTGGGTCGAGTCCCATGACAGCTGCCTCGGCCGCATGCCTCACTCCCCTGTCTCCGCCTAATTCAGGTTTGGAAGGTGGCCTGACCAGAACACAGCCCTGTTCGCTCAGCGCTTGTTCCAACCCACTTTGACCGATGTACGCTACCTTTGCGCGCTCGCCCACGCGTTTCGCTATGATGTGTGCCGCAAATTGGGCAGAAGTGCAGACTTCATCGATGTGTGCGCCAATTCCGCAACTAGCCAGATACGACACCACCTGCTCTGGCGTTCGCGTTGCGTTGTTTGTGAAAAATACGGGGCGAATCTTTCGATCCCGGATGCGCTCGACGAACTCCGCAGCCCCCGCTATGGCGCTCGCTCCGCGACACAGCGTTCCGTCGATGTCCAGCAGCGCGACCCGCACGTTCTCAAGCATCGGCTCAGTGCCCTCCGTCTGTCTCTGGCAGCTGCTCAGTTGTGCCCTCAAGCTGCGGCATTTTGAGGTCGTTGAGCGGGTCTGGCTTCGCAGCCTGAAAATCGACGGCGGGTTCAGCCGTGTCGGTACGGGCGTTGACAGCCCGAGCCATCGCAAACAAGAGGTCCGACAACCGGTTCATGTATTTACGCACCGCCGGGTTGACTGGTTCGACGCGAGATAATGCGACAACATCGCGTTCTCCCCGCCGCGCCACAGTGCGCGCGACGTGCAGCATGGCCGCAGCGGGGTGACCGCCCGGCAGGACAAATTTCTGTAGTGGCGGGACCTGTGCCCACAGCACATCAATCATGCGCTCAAGCAAGTCCACGTCTGTCGACTCAATGTATGCAGCATCACGCTTGTCCTCTGGTGTCGCGAGGTCGCGTCCGACATCAAACAAGTCGCGCTGGATTCGTTCGCCCATGCGCACGATGTCTGTGAACTGTTCGTCCCCCGTCAACATCGATAACGCCACACCTAGCACGGAATTTGTCTCATCTACCGTCCCGTAAACATCAACCCGACGCGCGTCCTTATCAATCCTTCGACCATAGATGAGACTCGTCTGGCCGTCGTCTCCCGAGCGTGTGTAGATATGCATGGGTGCACCCCTCCAAAGTTCTCTCGAAGCCACGTTAGCACCGCGCGCCGTCCCGTGCAACGAAAAAGCCAACGTATCTCTCTAGTTGTTCTCCTATCGCTTGACTGAGTCGACCGCTTTGACCACAATGTCAGGTGTGATGAATAATCAGCCCTTACCCAACGACAACCGAATCGGCATCATCGACCTCGGGTCGAACTCTGCCCGACTCGTCATTTATGAGGTCTATGCCAACGGCGGATACCGCCCGTGTTACCGGATGAAGCGCAACACCCGCCTCGCCCGTTTTCTCGACGCTGACCACAGCCTGTCGGAGCAAGGTGTCACTCAGGCCGTTGTGGACGTGTCTGCATTCGTCCGTGTGGGCAGCTTGTACCACGTCACCCGTTGGATCGCGGTCGCTACCGCTGCGATACGCCAAGCCGCAAATGGCGCAGATGTACTGGCTCAAATTGAGGCGGCAACTGGCGTTCACTTCCGCTTGATCACAGGGCGAGAAGAAGCCTACTACAGTTATCTCGGCATCATGAACACCATGGAGATATCCGATGCAGTCCTTGTGGACGTGGGTGGAGCGAGTACAGAGGTGATGCTCGTTCGCGATCGCAGTCTCGTCGAAGCAATTAGTGTGCCTTACGGCGCACTGACGCTGACCCGCGCATTCGCAAACGGAGCGAACGAACACCAGGCTGCGCTCATCATGACATTCATGAGTGACATTTTTGAGTCCATCGACTTTCTTCCTCGAGGCATCGGACTCCCCGTCATCGGAACAGGCGGAACGGCCCGGTCGCTTGGGAAGATCGCACAACGCATGCAGCGCGGTGGCATCGACAGATACCACGGCTACCAGATTGACACGACCCTGTTGACGCAGGTCTATGACAGAGTCAGTCACGGATCAACTGCAGACCGCAGTCGCCTCGCCGACCTCTCCGAGAGCAGAGCTGAGGTCATCCATGCAGGGGCTGCCGCAGTTTTGGCACTCGTCCAGTGCGTTCGTGCGCCTTACTTTTTGGTGAGCGGCAATGGGCTTCGCGAAGGCGTGTTTTACGAACACTGGTTTCGTTCGCGGATAAGTCCAGTTGTACCTTCCGTACGCAGCCACAGCACAGAGAACTTTATGCGCTTGTTCGGCATTCACGTGGAGGCAGCAGAGCGCGTGGCTACATGCGTCGAATACTTGTTCGAAAAACTTGAATCCCTTCATCGCCTGCCTGCGCGGTGGTCTCAATTTGCTGCCGTCGCAGCCCGCGTCGAGCAGGCTGGGACACTGGTCAACGTGGAAAAGTCCGGCCGTCACACGGACTACCTGGTGCGTTCTTCGTACCTGTACGGGTTCACGCAAGAAGAACTTCTTATAATCGGGAAAATTGCTCTCGGAAAAGGGGATAAAGTGTATCGCCAGTTGTCATTGCTCGTTACTCTCTCGCGCACTTTAGTGTACGAGACGAGTGTGACGGTCAGCGACATCGAAGTGAACATGAAACCAAATAAAGTCGTATTGCAACTGCCACAGTGGGCACCCATAGATGTAGGTCTGGAATCCGTACAGAAGGCGTTCCTCAAACTGTTTGGGGCTAAACTTTCTATTTCGCAGAACAATCATTCAAAATAACCCAGGCGCAGGTCACTACTGCGGCGTCGTCAGCGGGATAATCTGCGCAAACGAACTCTCGTGCCGCACTGCGTGTTCACACGCCTCAGCGTAGAAACGCATCTGACTTCCAACTAAATCGCCGGCTTCCGTTACTTTGACGTACTCCCCCGATGGCAGCAGTTCATAGCGGTTTACGTTGTCGGTCAGCTGAACATCCAAAATGTGACGCAGACGCGCCTTCAGGTTGTCTTGTACGACCGGAAACAACAGTTCCACCCGGCTAATCATGTTTCGCGTCATCCAATCTGCGCTCGACAGGTACACCTCCTCTGCTCCCCCGCCGCGAAAGTAAAAGATGCGGCTGTGTTCAAGAAAGCGCCCGACAATGCTCGATACCCGAATGTTCTCACTGACACCTGGCAGTCCCGGCCGCAGACAACAGATTCCGCGCACCAGCAAGTCAACCTCTACACCTTTGCAAGACGCCTCATAGAGCGCCACAATGATGTCCTTGTCCGTCAATGAGTTCATCTTTGCAATGATGCGCCCAGGATTCCCTGGCGAACTGGTCTCAATCTCGCGGTGGATTAACTCGAGGAACCGACGCTTTAGACCGTTCGGCGCAGTCGTCAGGAGACGCCACTGAGGGGTCGTTGCATGCCCAGTCAAGTGATTGAAAAAAGCAGATACGTCGTGACCGAAGTCCTCTCGAGTCGTGAACATCCCAATATCCGTGTAGACGCGCGCAGTCACTTCGTTGTAGTTGCCAGTACTCATGTGCACGTATCTCCGGATACCATCCCGCTCTTTGCGCACCACGAGCGCAACTTTGCTGTGGGTTTTTAACCCAACCACACCGTAGATCACATGACAACCTGCTTCTTCAAGCTTCTTTGCCCAGACGATGTTGTTTTCCTCATCAAACCGGGCCTTCAGCTCCAGCAGGACCGTGACTTGTTTGCCGTTCTCTGCTGCTCGAGCGAGGGCGCTTACAACAGGTGATGAGCCGCCAACCCGATACAACGTCTGTTTAATGGCAAGCACGTCTTTGTCGTCCGCGGCGCAGTCGATGAACTGCACAACGGGATCAAAAGACTCATATGGGTGAAACGTCAACACGTCCTGTTTTGCGATTGTCTCAAAGATCCCGGCCTCACCCAAAAAGTCTTGCGGATGCTGAGGGTGTATTGGCGGATAGGACAGGGAACTAACGTCCACCCACAAATTGAGCCGTGCAAGAAAAGTCAGGTCAAGTGGCCCGTTGATACTGTAGATGTCGTCTTCCTCGAGTTCCACCCAGTCCCACAGCGCTTCCAGTAAGGATGGGCTCATATCGGCAGCCACTTCGAGACGTACCGCATCTCCACGCCGGCGTTTCTTGAGCTCCTTTTCGATCTCTTCCAGCAGGTCTTCGGCGCTCTCCTCGTCCACATTAATATCAGCATTTCGCGTGATGCGAAATGCGGCTGTCTCTAACACCTGGTTCCCGGAAAATAATGTCTCGATAAACGTTGTAATGACGTCTTCGAGGAACACAAAGGTTTCCCGTCCATCCTCTGCTGGAACCTCCACACAACGCGGCAAAACAGACGGAACCTGAACGACTGCGAAGAGCACGTCTTCCTCCACCTCCGCAACGTCAGGACGCAACAAAACCGCCAAGTTGAGGCTCCGTCCAGCCAACATCGGAAACGGGTGACTCGCGTCAATCGCGAGTGGCGTTAACACCGGAAACACATGTTGGTGATAGAAGTCGCGCAAATAGGCCCACTGGTTCGGCGCCAGGTCGCGGACAGAGAGAAACTGAATACCTGCATGGAGAAGCTCCGGGAACAACACGTTGTCAAGTAACCTGTAGGCCTCGCCCACATTTCGGTGAACACGCTTTGAAAGTTCGAGCAACTGCTCGCGGGGCGTCATACCCGTCTTGTTGTCTGGTCTATGGAACCCAATTTTGACTTGGTCCTTCAATCCGGCTACGCGGACCATAAAGAACTCATCAAGGTTAGATGCTGTGATGGAGAGGAATTTCAGCCGTTCGAGCAGCGGCACCCCACTGTCCAGTGCTTGCGCGAACACCCGCTCATTGAACGCGAGCCAACTCAGCTCCCGATTGATGTAGTAGGCCGTGTCATCAAACCTGGACACGCAATGCCACCTCGACTTTCCGTTTATCCTGTGCTCTCATTATAGTTGTAACCATCACACGGCGGGAAGCCTGAGCAAAGGAGGGCAACAGCGTGACAAATCATGCAGGCGAGGAATTCTCCAAACTTGTCAAGATGTCGCAATCCGTTTGGCAGTGGGCAGTTCCAACACCGACCCTCCCGCCCGCATTCGTCACCAACACGTACCTCATCTGCACCAAGGACGAAGCGCTGCTGGTGGACTTCGGCAGCACGGACGATGCGCAGGTGCAGGCGTGTGTGGACCACTTACAGTCGCTTGGCGTCAATCATGTCATCGGATTGGTTGCCACGCACTACCACCGGGATCATACCGATGGCCTGCCTAAACTGGCCGAAAGACTCGCTGCGCCAATCTACGTGCAAGCACACGACCTGCAACCTGCCGTGCTTTCGATGCACCCCGATGATGCTGTACGCGTCCTGCCTACACCAGAGACGTTCAATGTCGGCGGGGACCTCACAGTAGCAGTCGTTCATAAACCCGGGCACACGCACGGACATGTCCATCTCGTAATCCCGGACGAGTCCGCGATTTTGGTGGGTGACCATTTGGCTGGGGACGGTTCCGTCTGGATTGGGCCACCCGATGGACACATGCAAACTTATTACGACGCGCTGGCGCACATTGCCTCGAGCGGTTGTCAACTCGCCGGACCGGGTCACGGGAATGTCTTGCAAAGCGCCGCCGAAGCGGCCGAAGCTCTGCTTCAGCGACGATTGCGTCGAGAAGAGCAAATTTGCGCCACCCTACCAGCGTGGCGGACCACTGACGAAGTGTTCGCACAGGTGTACGGGCAGACGGTAGCGCCAGCTGCCACGGAGGTCGCGCGTCGAACCCTGATGGCCCACTTGCAGCGCCTCGTTGAGGTCGGCCGAGTAGAACGGCAATTCACTGCCGATCAAGGGTTCCAATACCGGATCAGAAAGGAGATTCCACTATGACCGCGCGTGAACCCTTCGCGGTTTCGTTCAGACGTATCCTTAACGACGGTTGTATTCCCCCGTAAATACTGTGACAGCTTCCCCCGTCATCCACACGTGCCCGTCCTTCACTTCAATCTCGAGGTCGCCACCGAGCAGGTGGACCAGCACTCGTCCTGAGAGAAGCCCGCGCGAAACACCAGCAGCCACACTGGCGCAAGCACCCGTACCACACGCGTACGTAATGCCGGAGCCACGCTCCCACACACGAAAATCAAGTTCATCTCGCCCACGCGGAGTCACGAACTCCACGTTCACTCGATTTGGAAAGTCAGGATGCCGCTCAATGTGCGGCCCAATCTCCGCAACCGGCATACTCACGGCATCGTCAACAAAGCAGACAAAGTGCGGATTGCCAACGGATACCAAATGGCCCGTGTAGTCTGTTCCACCGACGGTAAGCTTGGCGATGTCATCCACACTCTCGCCCCTGTATCCGACTGCTGTCGGTCCGTAATCGAGTTCACCCATATCGACGGTGACAAGGTCTACTTCCCCCGCGTCGTTACGGTGCGCAAACGCTTCGACGACCGATGCCTTGGTCTCGATGTGAAGTGAATCGGAACCCACATAGCCGTGTTCAACAGCGTACTTAGCGACACAACGAAGTCCGTTTCCACAGTTTTCTGCTTCCGAACCGTCTGCGTTGAAAATCCGCATCCGAACATCAGCTTTGTCGGACGGGCCGATCAAGATCATGCCATCGGACCCGATGCCTTTACGAACATCGCTCAACTCCATGGCGAGCGGGGCTAGTTCGACCTCATCCAGTTGCTCTTCAAACAAGCTGATGTAAATGTAGTTGTTCCCGAGCCCATGCATCTTCGTTACTTTCACCCGTACGTCCCTCCACTAACAGTCTCCTCATCAGTGTATCCGCAGGGCTTGACCACGTAAAGCGTCCTCTGCCGAAGCAGTGTCCAAGGCAATGCACCACCTGAAACAGCTATCCTGGGGCGATGGCAGTGTTTGAATGCAGAACCAAACAGAAAAAAATTCATCGCAGTTACTTATTGCAATACGGAATTAGTCCGTGCTATACTCCAGTAGTCGCTTTTGACAACACAACTTTATGCGGTCGTGGCGGAATTGGCAGACGCGCAAGATTCAGGTTCTTGTCCGGGCAACCGGGTGGAGGTTCAAGTCCTCTCGACCGCACCATTACTGGAGTTTCGACGATGTGTAGTTTTTTTACACACGCAAGATTCCTCCCAGACAGTCTTGTGTACTCGCGCAAGATTCATGTCTTGTGGGAGGTTTTTTTATGTCGCGTAAAGCCAAAACGGTCACCCCTCGGAAACCGGACTCTTCACTTGCTTCGACTGTCGATGCGTTTCTCAGACATCGCACTTTGCAAGGCATGTCGCCTACGACCCTCACGTTCTACAAAGACGTTCTCGCTTCGTGTCGAAGCATGAATTTCCACAGGACCTGAACGACTGTTCCACCACAGACATTGAGGATTTCATCTCCACTCTGTTGGACAACGGCATGAAGCCTGCGACCCTGAACGCTAAGCCACCTTATGAAGCCACACGTGTCCGATTTCATTCCAAATATACACAACCACACGGTCGTAAGGGGTACATTCATGGTAATATAGCCCTGTAATTAGATTGTATAAGAAGAAAATCAGGGAATTAAATGTATAATCATTCCATCGAAACCTTTTATTAACGACTGCCACTCACATAGTAGTGCACCATTCGGATAATGAGGGATGGTGCTCTAGGAGGAGAGAGAGTCCTGAATTGGCCGAAAAGCACACTAACAACTTTAGGATTCATCGTCGGTGAAGGGATCTATTTCGTTTTAATCTATTATGTTTGGAAAGCCGTCGGATGGCAGCCAAGCACAGCGTTGCCTTTCGTAAGCCTAGCGATTTTTATCGCAGGGTGTTTTGCGATTCCATTCGCGTGGGCTTACTTGGCAAACGAGATGACCTGGAACAGGACGGTGCCCTTTGCCGTCACTGTTTGCATTATCCTTTTTGTAGTGGTGCTTGTGTGTTGTCGGATAGATCAAGCAATATCTGCGAGTGCCAGTGGGTTCAACAAATACCTAGCTTCTCCAAATGCTCTTGGTGAGAACGGGGTTGGGCGTGAGTTGAGTAACATCTTTCAGTTGTGGCTTTCTGGCGCTGTTTTCGTCGTTAGTTATGTCGTCTTAGCAAACAAGCGGCACAAAGATTCAACGCGTGAAAAGTCGGAGTGAATGCAATCAGTCATTCGAATTGAAACTGGAATTGTACTAAGTCGAGGAATATAAAGTCACATGCAGTAGTGTGCGCGAGGTGGAAATAATATTCCCTAGTGGATGGACTCTGCGTAACGTTGTCTACGGCAGATAGGCAGTGCCCGAAACCTGCGACTTTTGTTTGCTCCCTCCGTGATCAAGGAACACAAGATGAATGAATTGTATCCCACTTGCATCACAGTGGTACACCTGCGTTGTTCATAATGGGGCTGAGCGTGATAATACATAAAACAACCTGAAGCGTGAATTCCCAGGTCGCAATCTGGTGATGAGAGAACAGGCGGGAGAGGAGAACTTCCACTGCGCACTGCTGTAAATCCTCGCGACTCGCTATGTGAGCCAAATCGACTTATGCGCGGCACTCGCAGCCCGCTATGTGGTCGAAATCGACTTATGCGGCGCGCTCGGGGCTCGCTATGTGATCGAAATCGACTTATGCGCGGCACTCGCGACTCGCTATGTGAGCTAAATCGACTTATGCGCGGCACTCGCAGCCCGCTATGTGATCGAAATCGACTTATGCGGCGCGCTCGGGGCTCACTATGTGATCGAAATCGACTTTTGCGCCGCGCTCGGGGCTCGCTATGTGATCGAAATCGACTTATGCGCGGCACTCGCAGCCCGCTATGTGATCGAAATCGACTTATGCGGCGCGCTCACGGCCCGCTATGTGATCGAAATCGACTTATGCGGCGCGCTCACGGCCCGCTATGTGATCGAAATCGACTTATGCGCGGCACTCGCGACTCGCTATGTGATCCAAATCGACTTATGCGCGGCACTCGCGGCCCGCTATGTGATCCAAATCGACTTATGCGGCGCGCTCGGGGCTCACTATGTGATCGAAATCGACTTTTGCGCGGCACTCGCGGCCCGCTATGTGATCGAAATCGACTTATGCAGCGCGCTCACGACCCTCTATGTGATCGAAATCGACTTATGCGGCGCGCTCGGGGCTCACTATGTGATCGAAATCGACTTTTGCGCCGCGCTCGGGGCTCGCTATGTGATCGAAATCGACGTTTGCGCGGCACTCGGAGCTCGCTATGTGATCGAAATCGACTTATGCGGCGCGCTCACGGCCCGCTATGTGATCGAAATCGACGTTTGCGCAGCGCTCGCGGCCCGCTATGTGATCGAAATCGACTTATGCGCGGCACTCGCAGCCCGCTATGCGATCGAAATCGATTTGGAATATACTTGTTTAATACACAAACGTTACATTGCATGCTCCTGCCCGTTAGTGACCGAACCCAGAAAGCCCTTTGATGAATATTTATGTACGGATGTGAAGAAATCCTCCTTGGGGATTAGTCACCGGTATCAACAGAAGTCATTCCCTTATGCCGCGTCTAGAAATGCTGTCTGATGCTCAATTAAACATCCATTCAGTAGTCAAAACCACCGCTACAATTGCCAAAAAAAATCATTACAGACCCAGCAAAAAATTTAGAACTGAACGCCGCCTTGCTGTCGGAATGCTTTAAGTTCCACAGGCTAGTTGCTAGAAACCAAACTCCGAGCATAAAGACGACTAGAAATAGTACCATGACCGACGAATTTATAATCCCTATGGACATGCCTGCAACCGCCTTACCCGTGTAACCCAACTCTTCTACCCGTTGGTTCAAGATGCTCTTCCACTAATAGCAAAACCCTCCTGAATTAGCGAGGGGTTGTGTTTATATTCTCAAGTCCACACCCTTAGACTGCGTAGTGTCAACATTCGCCTTCCGCGAACAGACTTGTGAGATACATGGTCGTTGACCCTGGCGAGCAATTCGACCTTCTTGCTCCGATTCCGACAGAAGAGGGAGTCGTCAACGATGAATACGTCCGCTCTGTCATCCAAGGTGAGCCTCGACATTTGTTGCACAACGGCCACACTGAGCAGCAACAAGAATTGACGCCCATCACATGCTGAGGACTATTTAAAATCGATACACCGTGTCTTTCCCAACCCCATTACCCCCAGGCTGCTTGAACCGACGGTTCAGACTTCGTGTTTTTCCTTACTCATCGGCTGAACTCATCGGCTGAACTCATCGGCTGAACTCATCGGCTGAACTCATCGGCTGAACTCATCGGCTGAACTCATCGGCTGAACTCATCGGCTGAACTCATCGGCTGAACTCATCGGCTGAACTCATCGGCTGAACTCATCGGCTGACATCGCCGTCGCGCGAAGGGCTTACAGGCTTACACCGGGTGCGAAACTTGAGTTCTTAATAGTGGCGTCACGATAGACAAGGTCATACTCATAAATGATGAATTTGAATCCTTAAAACTCTCCTGTTGGTGCATTTTTCACGTCGTTGGTATTAACCACACCGTCAATGTACTCGAGGTTGTCGAACATGACCTCGCCAGCCGAGATGTTCACACTCATGATGCCAAAGTTACCGCCCTGGGCAGCGTTGAACTTCATGTTTGCATCATTGTTGTTCTGATTGTTAAATCCTAACGAGACACCGAACGCATTCTGCTGCGGAGTAGAAACAGATATCGGCCCTGTAAGAATGAAAGCTGGCAAGCCACCAGGCCTCCTTATAGTCGTCGTTATAGATGACAGTCCACGTTATGCTGCCCAGTATGTCCGAGTTCCAGAGAGTTCGACTAGTCATCAAGCACATACAATCCCAGTTCGTTTGAGCGCAGTTCAGGTATCTGGCAAAACTCCTTGTTCAAAACTGAATAGACGACGATGTTTTCATGTCCTGGTCGTTCATAACCCCGTCGACAAATTCCAGATTGTCGACCGTCACATTGCCCGCACTGAGTTGCACACTCAGTATGCCGAAATTCCCACCCTGGGCCGCATTGAACTTCATATTGGCGTCCCAGCCTCCCGATGTAGTCAGTCCCATGAAGACTCCACTTGCATTTTGCTGAGGTGTGCTGACATTGACTGCACCGGCCCATATGAACGCTGGCAAGGGAAGCCCCCCTATACATCAAAGTTTGAATGCCAACTCTTTTGGCTGATTCACATCCTGCACTACGATACGTCGACTTGACCTTGTCCTATGCGACGGCGATTTGGGCATGACCTGTCACTTCTCACATACAGTGAACAGGGGGGAGATGTTATGCAAGCGAACCAGTCAATCAACCTAACCATTCAAACCATTAGTGGCAATGCCGGAGTCTACTTTGGCAACCAGAACATATCGGTCGGTGTGAGTAGTCATTCCAAGTCGAATAACGCAGTGGGTTCCGTGAATGGCGGCTCGCACTTCTTCAAGAACTTGAGCGTGGTATACGATCCGGACGTCATCGACACACCGATTGACGACAGAGATGTACGTATCTTTGCGCCGCAGCAAACTGCGTCGAACGTCCTTAATGCCCAGATCGACGGCATTAATATAGCCACTGTCAACCAGAATGCTGGTGTGTTTATTGGTGAAACGACAATTACAGGGTTCGACTCACATGAAAAGGACAATTATGGGTTTGCGCCGTCATACGGAAACCACATTTACTCGCACGCCAATTCCAGCCTCGTTTACGACCCCGACATAGTTGATGCCTTAATCGACGACCGCGATGTCAAGTCCGGCGTATTTGTCTCGGCCGTCCCTGCTCAAGTTGCTCGCTAGCACATCTGGCTAAAGTACTCTATTGGACGGGAGGAGAGTGAACTGGCAAACTTCATTTCTTTAGGGGCCATTAACATGAGCACACCTCAGAGCAACGCCGGTATATTCGTTGGTCAAATAAATATTTCCGGGTTTGATTCCCACGCCAAATTGAATTTAGGCCACGGTGCCTTGTTTGGCATTCTTGGGTGGAGCACAGGTCACAGAAATTTAACTCAAGACGGCAACGAGTTTATTGACGGAGTCATCTTTGACCAAGACATGAAGATGCAAATCTCGGTCAACATTTGACGTTCATGCAGTGTCTCACTCTTTCGCAACCCACTCTGAGGAGATGTGAAAATGCCTTCGATGATCAACATAGGAATGGTAAACGTGAGTACACCTCAGCAAAACGCCGCAGGAGCCATGTTCGGTGAAATGAGTATTTCCGGATGGGACGCGAATATGAAAATGAACTTGGGCGAAGGCGGCTTGTTCGGTGTCCTCTGTGTGGTCGCCGGCGTGGTCAACTTCACCTGGGACGGCATGGAGGTGGCGGATGGAAACATCTTCGACCAGGACTTGAAGGCACAATTTGCGGTGAACTTCTGAGCACCGTCTTCACATTGGCTACGTCGCAACAGGACTTTCGCGTAGAAGCTCATAAGGCCATCGCAATCAGGTGAGAAACTGGTTTTTAGCAGGTAATTTCAAAACCGGTACGAATGTATACCGATACGCGACAACATGTTGTGTGTAGAAAATTCTCGGGGTGATTCTCATTCGACCGGTGGTAAGCATTCTCATGCCCGTGTATAACGGCGCCTTGCACTTGAGACCGGCTATCGACAGCGTCTTGGCTCAGACCTATTCACAGTTCGAACTCTTACTGATTGACGACGGCTCTACGGACGACACGCTCGCTATAACACGTTCCTATCAGGACCCGCGCATCCGAATCATTGAGACGGGCGACCACAGTGGAATCACGCACGCCCTGAACACTGGGTTGCGTCACACATCAGGCGCGTACATCGCCCGCATGGACGCGGATGACGTTTGTTCAGCGGTACGGCTTGAGCGCCAAATTGCATTTATGGAATCTCATCGTGACATCCTGCTCTGCGGCACCAACATGCAACTTCTCAACAGCACGCGGCGTGTAACGCTGCCGACCGAACATGAAGACATTCGCGCCCACCTGCTGTTCTCGAACTGCATTTCCCACCCGACTGTGATGATTCGCGGTCATGACTTTAGCTTCCCTGCGGCTTACCCGAACGCCGAAGACTACGCGCTGTGGGCCACCATGGTGGAGACAGGAAAGTTTCACAATCTCCCGGAGCCGCTCTACAGTTGGCGGATTCACGATGCACAGGTCTCGACAGTGAAATACGACATCGGGCGCGCGTCCGGGAAAGCAATTCATCGCATGCTGTTGACGAGATTTGGTGTCTCATTTAGCGAAGACGAGTTGTCTCTGCACACCAGCTTTCAGCAACACATCGGCACGAGTGCTCTAGATGCTTGGTTAGACAAGCTTCTGGCACACAATCTCGCGAATCCGTACTACGCGCACGCTGCTCTCAGCGAAGTCACAGACAACATTCGCAACGGCAGGTACGTCTTACTGTAGGTCCCGTTGCCATGCTGCCTGGACCACCCCTCCTCTCGACCACCGTCTACACCGTTCGGGCATAGACAGGTCTCAAAATAACTGGCGTCTGGACGCTCGCCCGAGATTTGGACGGGCGCATGCCATATCCTGTACTATCCCAAGGTCAGAGGGGGGAACACGCATGCATCCACTCTATCATCACGCGCGACGGCTGGTTGGGCGACCCGTCTACATCCATCACGTGACCGGCCAGGTTTATATGGGCACCCTGCACTCCGTCACTCACAACGGGATTTACGTTATGCCGAATGTGCGGGGGGCAGGTCTCGGCATGGCCTCTTTGCAAACGCAGGGAGCATTGTCAGTAGATGCGTCCAGCGAGAAACAGGCAAACATCGAGCTAGTGTATTCACCCGGCTGGTACTTCGGCTGGGGTGCGTTAGCCGGGCTTTCTGCGGCAGCAATCGCAGCGCCGTTCTTCTGGTGACAGCATGCCAAAACACAACAAGGCACAGAACGGGTTCATACCCGCTCTGTGCCTTGTTGGCTTGAAGCCGTGTGATGAAAACAATGGCTACGGAAGTGCCCGACCGGTTAAGGCGGTTACACCAGCCCTGACCGTCTCCTGCAGCATATTGGATTGATATCGAATGATGTCCTGGACACCTGGGAAGTCGCGTGTCTTGCCGCCGATATCCGTAAAACGGTAGCGGCCGCGCTCAGAGCGAACAAGCCCACGCCGGCGCAGGTTGGCTAGGGCACTGTGAACCACACCTGAGAGGTCGTGAACCAGTTCGGGATCGACAAACACCGTTGCCGGCAACTCCGCCATCTGACGAGACACTGCGGCTGAGACTTCACCCGCCGAGAACGAAACATCTCTGTTCGCGTCATGAGCTCCTCGAAGACTTGACACGAACTGCGAAAACAGCTGTGAAAACGTTACAGGCCGAGCCGCCTTGAGTGAAGTTGCCAGCGCCTGCAACGGCTGCCCACCGGCTCCGGAATACGCCCGCGGTTCAAATGAAACGACTCTCGCGACAAAGTCAGCCCGTTGCGAACGAAATACGTCATAACTGACGGCGAACAGGTACACCTTCTCAGCAAGCGGCAACAACCACTCCAAAGATGCACGCAACGGAGCCATCCGTCCATCTCGACTGTATCGACCTTCAGGCAGCAAAAACAGCGTTTCCCCTTGTTCAAGGGTCGAAGCCAACTGGTTGGCTTGGTGTTCAATGACAAACCGTTCGCGATCGCGAATGAATTGGCGAAAAGCGGGTTTGAGATTGCGCAATGCTCCATCCGTCAAGGCAAGAGGCGCGTTGGCACGATTCCACAGCGCGCGCAGACGTGCGCCTTTGCGCAGCCGATACCGCGTCAAAGCTGCACTGGTAAACACATCTTCCAACCGGACGTTGCCACACTCCTGCATGATCTCATAGGCAAGACTGGCGTCGGGTCTTGACAGCGGTTGATTCTCCATCGGCAACACGCCAACGCCTGCAAATAGTTTGGCGAAGTTCCATCGCCGTAACATCGACAGAAAATGCGTCGACATACGTACGGCAAAAAAGCCTGGCTCAAACAGGCGCTGTGAAGCGACACAATACACCGGTCGCCCCAACGGGCGTTGCAGGTTCAAGAGCGACGGGATGACGAGTCCGTCGAGGTCATGCTGATGATTTGCCAAGACAAGAGTAGACTGTCTACGGTTAGGTACTTCCCCAAACACCCGCACGCGGTGTCGGCTGCGCACAAACAGCGCCAACCCGACCGCCAGGAACAAGCGGGTAAACACCCACCGCGACGAGTACTTAGACTGTCGCCCGACGTGAGGGAGCGAGATTGCCCGAGTCGGGGGCAACTCAAACGCCAAGTCCTGCCCTGTCATCTCCTGTGGATTGATCACCGTTCGCTTGGCCCCCTGTAGCACAACACCTTCGCTTCTTCTTATGGTACCACTTCACGGTCGGTTGTGCCCACTAGACTTGTCTGGGTCCCGGTCTGTGAGGACGCCTGCATGTGGTTTATATTATAATGGACGAGGTTTTCTCCCTAATTGACATCTTTCTGTAAGGAGCGGAATTATGACGACACAACTTATGCGGATTGCTGTAACCGGTCGAGGGGCCGTAACCCCGCACGGAGTCGGAGTTGCCGCGTTTTGGGACGCGCTCGTCCAGAGCCGCTCTGCGGTTCGACCCACTGACGACCCTGCCATTGCCCCGTACGCCCCCGTTGTCGCGGCAGTGCCAAACTTTGAGCCACGCGACTTTCTGACGGCCAAGCTAGTCAAGGATTCTGCACGATTCACTCAGACGGCCTTGGTGTCCGCGGGAGAGGCTCTGGTCGATGCTGGCTTCGCGAAAACCGACAGCCCACTCGAGTGGAAACCAGGCACGGACTCGGACCGGATTGGCGTGTTTATGGGCACGACGTTTGGTTCAGTGCGAAGTTTTGACGATGCTGCCGCTAGTTTACTCACTGAGCGGACCAACCGTGCTGAACCACGGCTTGTGTCCAAGTCCATTCCAAACGGAGCAGCCGCAGCGCTGGCAATCCAGTATGGGGTTCAGGGACCTGTCCTTACATACTCAACGGCGTGTGCGTCGTCTGCGAACTCACTTGGTGAAGCCCTGATGTGGCTGCGCAGCGGACAAATTGACGTTGCTCTCGCTGGCGGTACGGACTGCCTGTTTGCGCCGACTTTGCTCGCCGGACTGCGCGCGTCAGGCGCTCTCGCTGTCCACGGTCCAGATGACCTGTCGGCATGGTCGCGCCCGTTTGACCAGGACCGCGCTGGCATGGTGATGGGTGAAGGCGCAGCTGTCCTTGTTCTCGAACCCTACGAGCGCGCGGTGGCCCGCGGGGCTAAGATTTACGCCGAGTTCGTCGGTTACGGTACAACCAACGACGCCTTTCATCAGATTGCCCCACACCCGAAAGGGGAAGGCGCAGCGTTGGCGATGCGCAAAGCGCTCCGCTCGGCTGGTTTGCAACCCGAGCAAATCGGCTACATCAACGCACACGCAACGTCTACAAAGGCCGGGGACGACGCTGAGATTCACGCCCTAAACAGTGTGTTCGGCGACGCTTTGCAGGACATCCCGGTCAGTTCAATTAAAGGTTCTATCGGGCACTCACTCGGTGCAGCAGGCGCCGTGGAGAGCCTGGCTTGTGTGGAATCCTTGCACAGAGGCGTTCTTCCTCCCAATCTGCACTGTGACAACCCTGAGCCGGACGCGCCAGCACTGCTCCTGCGCGACGGACCAGTAGAACGACGCGTAACGTACGCACTCAGCAATTCCTTCGGATTCGGTGGCCAAAACGGTGTAGTCATATGGAAAGCGGCGGAGTAATTCTCCGCCGCTTTTCACAGGTTGTCTGCTGATGACCGTTTCAGTCGACCATCGTCAGTCCGCCAGACACAGACAAAACTTGCCCAGTCACGTGTGAGGCAGCCGGACTGCCAAAGAACACAATCGCCTCTGCGATTTCTTCGGGTTCCGCAATCTTGCGCATCGGGATGCGCTTAACCATTGCCTCAATCAATTTGCTCGCGTCCCCGTGTTCACTGTTTTCCTCGAGAATTCGTGTCCGTGTTGGACCTGGCGAGACACAGTTGACTCGCACGCCGCGTTTTGCAACTTCTTGCGCAATCGATTTTGAGAACGCGATCACGCCGCCTTTTGCGGCTGCGTACAACGCCTCCCCTTGCATGCCGACGCGACCAGCGTCCGAGACGACGTTGACGATGGCCCCTGCTTCTTGCGCAAGCATGTCCGGCAAGAACACCTGGGTCGTGTAGACAACCCCCCACAGGTTCGTGGCAACCACGCGCTCCCAGTAGCCTGGCTGTTCATCAAGGAAATGCGAAGTCAGTGTATACCCTGCGTTGTTGACCAGAATGTCGACTGGCCCAAACCGTTCGCGCAGTTGCCTGCGTGCAGCATCGACAGCGCCGAGGTCGCCGACGTCGACAGCCTGCCCAAACACATCGGCCCCAAGCGTGTCCTTCGCTTCGACAATACTCTCCTCATGGAGCGCCCAGATGGCAACCTCGGCCCCACGCTCCTGAAACAGCTTTGCAGTGGCCAGGCCAATTCCGTGTGCTCCGCCTGTAACCAGCACACGCTGGTTCTCCACGCTCATCGTTTCAACTGCGGCCAGGTCGCGTGCAGGAGTTGCCGCTCACGCTCGTAAACCTGCACAAACCGCTCGGCCGCCTCCGGGCCAGACAACGACTCCCACTTGCGCACTTCGAGCGGGTCAGCCGAGCGGATGATCAAAATGTCGTCTTCCGTCGGTTCAGGTGTGATGGAAAAGTCCGCAGGGACAAATACTTCAAATCCTGACTTCTCCTGGACTTCCTCCACTGTCACGCCAGGGTGAAGGGTGCGGATTGACATTCGCCCACCCGGACCCGTGAAGTCAAACACGCCGAGGTCGGAAACGAGCAGTGTCGGTGCGCCGTGGCGACCAAGGTAATGGTCTCGCTCCTCGCCGTTGCCAGCGCCGCTGCGGAAATCGACACGCTCAACGACTGAACGGGGGTCGTGCCGCAAAATGTAGTAGAAAATCTCGGACAGGTGACTGGTGTCTTCCGGGATGCCGCGTGACCCGACGAGCGCGACCTTCGGTTGATGCCAGTCGCCAATGCACGCGATGTTCGTGTTGCCAAATCGGTCAATCTGCGAAGGGTTGATCCAAATGCGGAAGTGGTCCGTGAAAATCGCATCAAAAATCTCTTCCATCGACAACGGGATCCCGCTTTGCGCATCGGTCAGGAACTGTCCGAGCGTCAAGGTCGGCATCGGCAGCACTTCCATGCCAGACTCTGGCGTCGACAACACCGCGATGTCTGGCGCGTAGCGCATTTTTGCCAGACGCGCCGACAACGCTCCGAACGCAGTGACAGAACTGACCAGCACTTCACCGGAAAATTGCCGCGCCATCGTCGTGATCAGAAACTCGTCCACGGAGTAAGGCGTTTCAAGTGGCACTCAGGACTCCTCCTTTCAATTCTGCACAAAACTGCAGGTCACAGCGATATTCAGGCTGATTGCGCATCTTACACCTTCAGACGCGCTACCAAGCCCTCGACTCCGCCCTGGTTTTCCAGGTAGCGGCCGTGATCGGCGTAAATAAACCGATCTTGATAGGCTTGCCAGTCTTCCACCTTGCCACAGCTAATGAGGTAGTCTTGCATGTGGCGCAAATCTGCGCGGTATTCGGGTGCACAGCCCGTGGGGTGAGCGCCCCACGGCACCTCCACGACGCCCGCTGTATGTACGCGCAACACCTGCACATCGCGACCGTACCGCTGCAGTTCCTCCGGTGAGATAATCCGTTCACAGGACATATACGTGTTCTTGGCCGCCTTGGCGCACAGCACGTCTACGTGTCCGTCCCCAAGAATCACGCCATTGCCCTGCACATCCGCGTAGTTGACGTGAATCAGCGCGACATCCGGACGAATTGCTGGAATGGCAACCAACTCCTCGCCGCCAAACGGGTCGTTGAAGCGTTTGAACGAGCGGTTTACGTTCAGCACATCCGTGGCCAGACCGGTGTGTGTCGGCAAGAACGGTACGCGCTTAATGGTGGCATCAAGACCCGCCATAATCGTGTACTCCGTCCATTCCTCAAAGTCTACGCCACCTTTTTGGCGCGCACGGCGAAAGTGCGGTGCGAGGCCCATCACTTCGAAACCGACAAAAGCATACCGCACAGCCGCTACACTGCCCGTCCCGAGGAGAAGGTCTACTTCTGGGCCCCCGACATCGACAACCAATCGCAAGTCCTTACGACCTGCCCGCGCCAAGGCGCGTACGAGTGCCATCGGCTTTCTCGACAGGGACGACCCACCAATCGCAATGGTGTCGCCGTTTCGAATTTCTGACACTACGTCGTCGAGCGTCATTCGCTTGTCCACGTCGTTCACCCTTTCAGCACAAAGTCTTGCACAACCGATTACTTTGTTACTTCAAACGGACCCGATGTGAGTGTGAGCCCTCCGTCAACGCACACGACCTGACCCGTAATGAACCGCGCCATATCGCTGGCGAGAAACACCAACACGTCTGCGACGTCTTCCGGCGTCGCCAACCGCCCGAGCGGTGTCTGCGCACTCACGGCCTGCTCGAACTCAGAGTACGCTTCGCCTTTATAGAACCGCGCCGAATCGGTGTCGACGACACCTGGAGCGACGGAATTACAAGTGATCTGATGAGGCCCAAGTTCACTTGCTAAGTAGCGGATGAGTGATTCTTCGGCACCTTTGGCCGAACCGATTGAGCCGTACAGTGGCAGTGTAAAACGCACTCCGTGGCCAGACACTGCGAGAATGCGTCCGCCCCGTCCGGCCATTAGTGGGACGGCGCGCTGCGCCGCCTGCAGGAGGCTCTGAATCAACAACCGATAGGTGCGGTCAATGTGATGCGGCTTCATTTCCAAGAGTGGTTTAAACGCTGTCGCTGCTGCGTTCGCCACATACACATCAAGCGCACCCCAAGTGCTTTCAATGGCGTCGAACATGCGGTCGACGTCGTCAGGAGACTCCAGGTTCGCAGGCACGGCAATCGCTTCGCGGCCGAGGCTGCGAATTTCTGCAGCGACTTCCCCAGCGAGGTCAGATTGACGATGATAGTGCACAGCCACGTCCGCTCCCTGGCGTGCCATGGCAAGAGCAGTCGCGCGGCCAATCCCGCGCGAACTGCCAGTCACCAGCACCTTCCTTCCTGTGAGCAGACCTTCGGTCATGACGTAAGTCCCTTTCCAAGCCACTCGCCACCATCGATGACAAAGACTTCTCCGTTTACGAAGTCAGCGTACGGTGACAACAGGTAACTAGCCGCCTGCGCCATCTCCTCCACCGTGCCGAACCGGCCGACGGGGATTTTCGCGCGCAGTCGCTTCTCTTCCTCTGGGTCAGCCCACAGTGGACGCGCGCCTTCTGTGTCGGTCGGACCGGGGCAGATGGCGTTGACACGGATGCCGTGGTGAGCCCACTCAACACCAAGCGTCTTCGTCATCGCGGTCACCCCAGCCTTGGCAGCCACAGAATGAACGGTTCGCGGGCCTCCAGTCCAGGCATAACTCGCGACAACCGAAAGGATTTTACCGCCATTTCCGGCCTCAATCATTTTCAGTCCAGCGGCGCGCGTGCAGTAAAAAGTCCCGTTCAGCACCGTATTCACGACGGAGTTCCACCCGTTTACAGAGAGCTTATCGCTATCCACAATGAAGTTCCCTGCCGCGTTGTTCACCAAAATGTCGAGGTGCCCGGTACGTTCCACAGCGGTGTTCATCAACGCCTCAACCTGTTCCGGATCACGAATATCGGTGGCAAAGTAGCTGGCCTGCCCACCTTCGCTCTGGATGGCGTCTGCCGCCGCAGCCAGGCGCTCTTCCTTGCGGCCGGCGAGCACCACGTGTGCGCCAAGGCGAGCCAGTTCGGTTGCAAACCCACGCCCCATCCCTGTACCGCCACCTGTAACGACCGCCGTCTTGCCGGTCAATGTACCCGCTGGCAACATCGTCTGTGCCATTTAAAACACCTCTCCATTCCCTTAACCTAATTTGTAAGATTCATGACAAAGCTCACCGCACTGTCTTACTTCCCTTGAAACTGCGGGCTTCTGCGTTCAAGAAATGCCGTGACTGCCTCCATGTGGTCGGCGGTCTGCGCCAACTGCTGCTGAACGTCTTTTTCAAGCACCAGAGCTTCCTCGAGACCAACACCAGCTGTTTGGTCATAGAGCCTGCGGATTTGGACATACGCTTCGGTCGGACCCACCGCGAGTTCAGTGAGCAAGGCATCCGCCTCAGCCTGTGCCTCGTCCAATGTCGCATTGACTTTTGCCGCGAGTCCCAACGCGACTTGTTCTGTCGGCGTGATGGACTGACCGCGCATCGTCAGAGAGACCGCTCTGGCCAGTCCCACCATACGGCTGAGATAAAACGTCACTCCAGAGTCCGGGACGAGTCCGACCTTCACGAAGACAGGCGTAAGAGCACTCTTCTCGTGAATGACACGAAAGTCAGCGGCTAGGGCCAACGCCATACCGCCGCCGACTGCAGGTCCGTTGAGCAGTGCCACAATTGGTTTGGGCATAGCGCGCAACGCCTTGACAATCGGTATGTACTCGGTTTCGACCAACCGGCCCATTTGCGGACCTTCATCGGCGTAATCTTCCGAAAGTTCCTTCACATCTTGTCCTACACAGAACCCTCTTCCAGCCCCCGTCAACAAAACAGCCCGTACAGATGAGTCCGCCGCTGCTTCGGCCAGTGCCGTCAGCAGGTCACTTCGCAGTTGGCGCGTCAACGCATTCATGGCATCCGGCCGATTCAGCGTAACCGTCGCCACTCCCGCTTGTACTCGGTATTCCACTTCTCGCAGGTCCACAAACAAACCTCCTTGGGCAATATCCACTTTATTATACAAGCTATGACTGAGGCCTATCAACGGACTGTCACGTTCAGACGCAGACTGTCATGTCTAGACGCGAACCGCTACTGTTCGTCTGTGGCTGTCGACTCGAGTCGACGTGACTTTACGAGACGTTTACAAATCCATGACGATACATTCATACTCGGCTTGTATGATAAAATACGGTGGACAAAATCGAGGTGGAATGAATGGGCGAACGCATTGTCGTATCAGACTTGAAGGCTTGGTACGGCTCCAACTTAACGCTTAAAGGCATCGACTTAGAGATTGAAGCCAACCAGGTCACAGCCATTATTGGCCCTTCCGGTTGCGGCAAGTCGACGTTCGTGCGTTGTCTCAACCGCTTACACGAGACACTTCCGCTCGCGCGAGTGGACGGTTCAGTACGGCTTGGCGATGAGGATATCTACACCATAGATCCGGTCGACGTTCGACGCGTAGTCGGCATGGTGTTTCAAAAACCGAACCCGTTTCCCACGCTCAGCATTTACGACAACGTAGCACTTGGTTTGCGGCTAGGTGGCCTGCGCAACAAGTACGAACTCCAGCGGCGCGTCGAAGAAAGCTTGCAAAAGGCGGCGTTGTGGGACGAGGTGAAAGACCGACTGTCATCTCCAGCAGTCTCTATGTCTGGTGGTCAGCAGCAGCGGTTGTGCATTGCACGAGCTCTCGCTGTCGAACCTGAAGTTTTGCTGATGGACGAGCCAGCATCCGCGCTCGATCCAATTTCGACTCTGCGCGTGGAAGAGTTAGTCGAGCAGTTAAAAGGCTCGTATACGGTCGTGATCGTCACACATAACATGCAGCAGGCAGCCCGGGTAGCCGACAAAACGGCCTTCTTCCTCAACGGTGAACTCATTGAGCTTGCTGATACCACAAAAATCTTTACAAAACCGGACGATCAGCGAACAGAAGACTATATTACAGGGCGTTTCGGATGAACCGCTCTGACCAGATAAATAAAGAGGAGTGAGTCCACGATGCAGCAACGTCACACCTTCGACATCGCGCTACGTGAACTGAAGATGAAACTGCTGCACATGGGCGGTGACGTGCAAGAAGCGCTGCGCAAATCGATTGATGCCCTGAAGGCGCTCGACCAAAGTGCAGCGCGTCAAGTCGTCGAAAATGACCGAAAAATCAACCGGGAAGAACACGAGATTGAAGACCTTTGCATCCGCCTCATTGCGACGCAGCAACCGGTGGCAACGGACCTGCGCAAAATTGTCGCTGGCATGCGCATCTCGACCGACTTGGAGCGGATGGGCGACTTGGCTGTCGACGTTGCGAAGTCCGTCCTTCGCCTCGAAGGGCAAACTTTGATTAAACCTTTGGTAGACATCCCGCGGATGTCTCTCATCATCGATCAAATGATCTCCGATGCGCTAAACGCTTACGTGGAAAGCAGCACCGAACTCGCCAACAAACTAGCGCCCGCAGATGACCAAGTCGACAAAATCTACAGAGGCATCGTCGAAGAACTGTTTACCCTCACCAAAGCAGACCCCACTACCGTCACACAGGCGATGACGCTTGCGATGTGCGGTCGCGCCCTCGAACGCCTCGGAGACCACGCGACAAACATCGGTGAGAGTGTCATTTACATCGTGACCGGCGACCGCTCCGACCTCAACTAACAGTCCCGCCAGAAGGCGCCCTAACGGTACACAAAACAGTCGACAAACGTCGACTGTTTGCCTATTGCGACGACTCCATTAGCCGGGTATACTGAGCTTAACTTGTAGTAACGTTATGATGTCTAGTCAAGTTTGCTCGGAGAGGTGTCCCCATGCGAGAAAGCGTTCCTCTCTACCACCAGCTCAAGGCTGAACTGCTGGATGAGATTGAGTCCGGACGGTGGCAGCCGAATCAGTTGTTGCCCTCCGAACCTGAACTCGCACGCAAGTTCAGCGTCAGTCGCACAACGGTCCGCCTCGCGATTGGAGACTTGGTGGCGAGCGGATACGTGATCCGAAAGCAAGGCCGAGGTACTTTTGTGGCACAGCGTACGGCATCTCACGCATCTCGCCTCTACGGATTCGCCGAAGACCTGCGTCGGCGGCATCCGGACGTCGACATCGATGTTCTCCGCCTGTCGGTGGACCCCTGCCCGGCCAACGTCGCTGTGCATCTACAGCGGCAAACCGGGTCACCAGTCATCGTGATTCACCGGCTGGCGAAACTCGGACAGCGACCGGTGTTTTCGGAAAGGTCGTATCTGACGCCGCCGTACCACACAGACTCCGCGGAAGTCGAGAAAATGAAAGACTTGTTTGACCATATCTACGGTTTTTTTGAACGCAATGGGGTGCGCGTAGGACTTGGTACGCAGTCCATTCGCGCCGCAGTCGCTGACGCGGAGGACTCCCGCATCTTGGGCGCAACACTGGGTGAGCCTGTGCTTGTCATCGTGCGGACGACGCAAGATGAATCTGGGTCCCCGATTGAATTTTCGCAAGTCCGCTACCTGGGCGCCTTGTACGAGTATGAAGTCAATTTGACCCGTGAACCCTAAGTCATTGCTGGAAGCGTTACACGCGCTCGTCTGCGTGACAAACACTTGATGCCAGCAAGGAGGAGATGCCTGTGAGCGCGAACCAAACGTCTTTTTCTAACCCTAAGCCTGACCCGACAAAAAAAGGCAGTTTCTTCCCCTTGCCATCCGTCTACCGCAGACCGAATTACCACTGGTTTGTGGTTGCTACTGTGTGTATTGGCGCTTTTATGGCAGCGGTAGACGCAAGTATTGTCAATATTACGCTACCGGTGTTACAACGGCAGTTTCACGTCACACTGAGTACTGTCACCTGGGTCAGCTTAACGTATCTCTTGACGTTGGCCGCACTCATCATTCCACTTGGTCGCCTCGCAGATATGTTCGGAAGGCGCTGGATGTACGCGATTGGGTTCACGGTTTTTATTATCGGTTCATTACTGTGCGGTTTGTCACCCAACCTCACGTTCTTGCTGGCATCCCGCGTCCTGCAAGCAGTCGGGGCCGCCATGCTCCAAGCGAACAGCGTCTCCATCATCACGGCCACTACACCAGCGAGTGACCGCGGAAAAGCAATCGGCATCCAAGGAGCGGCTCAAGCCATCGGGTTGAGCCTGGGTCCAGCGATTGGCGGCACCTTGTTGTCCTTCGCAACCTGGCGCTGGGTGTTCTTCGTTAACGTGCCTGTCGGTATCATTGGCACCGTGCTCGGGATACTCATGCTGCCTCCCGACGGCAAGCGCAATCGTCAACAGGCGTTTGACTACCTAGGTGCAATCATTTTGGCACCGACCTTAGTTGCTCTCATCTACTTCCTCAACACGGGCAAAGACCAAGGCTGGGGGTCCCCAGTCATTGTGGGGAGTTACATCGTCGCTGCACTGGGTATGGCTTCGTTCATTGTTGTAGAGAGGCGGTCGCAGCACCCGATGCTCGACCTCAGTATGTTGAAAATACCCAGTATCTCAGTCGGCAGCATTACGGGTGTGCTGTCCTTCGCCGTCATGTACGCGGTGACGCTGCTTGGGCCATTTTACTTTGACCGCGTGCAACACCTGCAGTCCTACCAGGCCGGCTTGTACATGACCGTGATCCCGCTGGGAATGACAATTTTCACCCCGGTTTCCGGCGCGCTGGCAGACCGTTTTGGCACGCGCATCCTGACAGTGTCCGGCATGCTGATCGCGGCCCTCGGCAGCGTCGGATTAGCACTTGCAACCGGGTTTACGCACGGTGGCGTCGGCATTGTGCTGTTGGTCGCTGGCTTCTTCTTCATCGGTGCGGGACTCGGATTCTTTACACCGCCAAACAACAGCAGTGTCATGGGCAGCGCACCGAAGAGCAGTCTTGGTGTCGTCGGCGGACTCTTGAACATGTCTCGAACCATGGGCATGAGCATTGGCGTCACACTCGGGGGACTGTCCTACCAAGTTTTCTTGGTGTTCTACGGGGTCGGGCATGAAGGTCAGGCTTCACAGGCGCAGATGGTCGCCGCGTTCCGCGGCGCCTACTTGTTCGTCGCGGTAATCGCCATTGTCGCACTCATCTTGTCCGGATCACGAAAATTCGCTAGCTCAGGCTCTGAATGAACAAGCGGCACCGCGGAAGCGCTTGCGCGTTGCAGCAATAACGACTGAACACGACAGCTAGTTTTGACAATTTTCAGCAATTCGGAAACACATTCTTCACAATGGACGACTCCTGACCCATGCTTTCCGGGCGCAAGAGTGGTAAAGTAGAATCGTCGCGTGAAGTCTGAGAAGGTCAAGGTCTATCCCCACTTGAGGTGATTCGGTGGAATCCGTACACGAGCAAGGTCGCACAGTCAGCGAGGACCGAGATGATACGACTTACAGTCCAATCGCTAAGTTCCGGCGTGTTTGGATGATCGGTGAAAAAGTCAGTGTGTCGGTATCGATCCTACTCGTCATTTGCACGATAGGGTACTTATCCATGCATGCGCTCGCTTAACACCAGGGTCGCGAAACCGAATGCCGCGTCAACTCTCCAGTTGGCAGCTAGGCGTACCCAAAAGAGTGCCGCACGCTTAAAGCGTGCGGCACTCTTTTTCTGACTGTGTCTCACAGGACTCGCTTAGCACCGACGTAGTGACTGCTCCAGTAACTCGACCAGATAGAGTCGATTTGCACATGAGTTCCAGACGCGTTGACAAACGCCCCACCGCCTACATAAATACCGACATGCGAAGCTCCACCACCGTCCGTATTAAAGAACACGAGGTCTCCAGGCAACAAACTCGCCTCTGAAACAGGACGGCCGACATTGTACTGGCTGAAACTATCACGCGGGAGATACACGCCAAAATGGGCAAATGTGAACTGCACGAGGCCAGAGCAGTCAAACCCACTAGATGACTCGCCGCCCCACACATAAGGCACTCCAAGGAAGCGTTCTGCATACCTGACAACGTTCAAACCCAGCACGCCCGTGCCGACTGTCCCTGTTGCGTTCCCACCGCTTCGACCACTTAGATGCGACGACGCTGGCCGAGTCACGGCCGGCCGCTTCGGTTGATGACCACCGTATACAACAAGCCACTGGCCAAGACGAAGGACTGATTTCGTGGACAAGTGGTTCCAAGATTCAAGTCCCTGCACACTGACTCCATACGCCGAAGCAATGCCCCACAAAGTTTCGCCCGACGTCACCTGGACCTTCCAAACTGGACCAGCCGGATGACTAGGAGGTGCATGATACGCTGGTGTTGTCCTATGTATTGCCGTGCTCTTGGGCTTCTGCGTCGTTTTGTGAGGGATTTTCAGGACTTGACCGGGATGGATAAGGCTACTATGGAGGTGATTCGCGTTCATAATGGCTTGGACTGACGTGTGGTTTTGAACTGCAATGGAGTACAAGGAGTCGCCTTTTTTGACGTGCACCTCAGTCGTTGCAGCCAACGCCAAGGTGGGAACGCTCATGAGACAAGCAGCGGCACCACATGCAAATTTTAATCTAGCCTTCACACCCTGAGCCCCTTTTGGTCCTGCGAGGTTAGTTGACGGACTCGGGAAGTGGCTCACTCCCTACTAGTGAATACCGAAGATTATCTCTGTAACAGCGGTCACTAGATTCGCCCCAATTGCTGAATCCCCCGCCTCCGGAAGTTCGGAGTTCGGACTGTTAGTCTGAAGCGCTTAGTGCTTCGGTAACATTATAATCAAGCAACTCTATCATCGCAATGGTAATTTATCAGATTTTCTCGGATGCCGTAGAATAGTGCCGATGGCATAAAGTCATCACCTGAATTTGGTGAATTCCGTCACTTGACTGCTTGCATTGTTGACAGTGTTCATGACCACGTGTACTACATCATTGGCAGCGTTCGGGTGCGCACTTTCCCGACAAGCGGCTCGCATCTCTGTGCGCACAGCCGGGTCTGCGAAGGCTGACAGGACATCTGCCAGTTCCCGGCTTGCGTGGACGAGTCGACCTGCGCCGATGGATTCCACATACTTCGCGTTGTCGTACTCCTGACCAGGCTGAGGACGGTATAACAACATCGGGCAAGACATGGCAAGGCACTCGCTAACGGTCAATCCTCCCGCTTTCACGACGGCAAACGACGCATATTTGTACAGCAACGCGACCTCCGAGACAAATGGTAGTCCGACCACGCGCGGCATGTCCTCACTCACGCGCTGGATTGTCTCTAGCATGCGCTGGTTCTTTCCACACATCACGTAAACGTCGTGGTCAGGCAGACGTGCACACAGCTGTAATAAGGTTTGTTGCAGGTCGGGAAACAGCCCTCTTCCTCCTGCCGCCACAAGGACGTACGGCCGGCTTGTGTCAACTGTTTCGACTTGGTGCCTTTGCACATCGTCATTTGCGCGCTCCGACGTCCAGAACTGCCTGCGCAAGGGTATTCCAGTCGCTACACAACGACTGTGCGGCAACACGAACCTTCGGGACAAGTCGAGAAAGTCCAGTGCAGGCAAAAAGTACGTCGTAACCCGGCGGTGATACCACCGCGTATGGACGCTGTAGTCAGTCACAACGACACCAATGAACGGTGGCAGGTCTGCCGATTTCATGTCCGACAGCAATCGTTCAGGAAACAGTTGCAACACAACATCCGGCCGAAAATCTCGCAGCAGATGTGTCAACCTGCCGCGCAGAGGCAGCGATAAAAGCCACCACAGGGGGTGGCGTTCACTGAGGTTTCTTGTCCAGTTGTAGCTGATACCGTACAACCATGGGGCAAACCGAGTCAGAGACTCGTACACCCACTCGCCAAAGACGCGTGACTGCCCGTCAGCGCGTCCTCCTGACCGAATGCAATCAAATTCCCTAACGTCGGCTCCGAAAAGCGAAAACGCGTCCGCCAGTGCGGACGCGACCTGATGATGACCGTCACCGTATGAAGCGGTTAGCAAGAGTACTCTCACAGAGACACCTCAGACTAGAACGTGATCCGAAGCTGCAGGATCAACCGATGGTGTCTGCTGTGACTCAAGGTACAACTGCAACAAGCGTTCCTTCGAGATTGCGACCAGTTTCGGCACAAAGGCGTCAGGGTGACTAGCAAGCATTTTCTCCGCCTGCGGATTCACAATCTTAAAGATGTTGCGCAGGTGCCACGTCGTCGTGCGTTCAAGCAAGCTACTGTGCAACGGAATCGTCTCGAAGCCGAGTTTACTGACACCCCGGTGGATAAAAGTGACTCCATACAGCACATGCTCATTTTGAAACGCAGGCGAATCGACGACACGAGCGAGAATCGGAAGAGAGCGCTGTGCCTCACGCAGCAATTTCACGGTTGTGCCAATCAGACTCTTTTGCTCTTCCTGTAATAAGTCGAGAACCATTTCGTTGTTGATATGCAATTCGATCACGCGGTCGCCGCGATGAATTTCCTGCCCGTCGACCGCAAACGGTTTTCCCATATAACGTCGAGTCGCGAGTAGGAATAAATGGGGTTCACCAGGCAACATGGGGTGAACACCGGCGAACAACCGAAATAAAGCTTCCCATCCTCGCCAAATGCTGCGCACCAGTCGACTCTTCATGATGCAGCCCTCCTCACAACCACTCTGCCACCGTTCGAAATTCGTACCCACGCTGGCGCACTGCACTAACCAGCTCCGGAATTAATTGTACCACGTTTTCAGGTGCTCCGAGCTGTGCTCCAAACGTTTCGTCAGAATCGTGCAGCACAATAATTGCGCCCTTGTGCAATTGCGTGACAATGCGTGTCAGGAGTTCCTGCGCAGGTGTAACTCGCCAGTCGCCGACCATAATCGACCATGTGATAAGCCGCAATCGCCGACGCACACGCGGCAGCCAACTAACGGCGTTACACAGCCCCCAGGTCGGGCGATAAAAACGCACTTGTATGCCAAACTGGTCTTCCACTGCCGCTGCTGCAGTCAGGGCCTGTCGGAGTGTCGTTGACGGTGGCAGCCATGGCACAAACAGGTGCCGATACCCGTGCACCTCGACATTGTGCCCCTCGCTCAACATCCGCTCGACAATCTCTCGGTGCCGCAAGGCCTTATCCGCGATGACAAAGAACGTCGCCGAGACTCCGGCCTGTCGAAGTGCATCGAGTAACTGCGGCGTGTATCGAGGGTCCGGTCCGTCGTCAAACGTCAAAGAGACCACGGGTTGCACAGGGCCTTTGTAAATCACGCCGATGTGCAGCCACCGCGTGAAAATGTTTGGTATCACAGAATACAGCAGAACAATAGCAATCAACAGTGACACAACCCACCAAACTGTTCCCAAGCAGATTAGCCCCCACTTCGTCGACCGCGAGCGGCAGATGAGTACGCCGCGGCACTTCGGCGTTTCGTTGAGGACGTCTCCACAGCGGAAGGCACCGGCCAATCTTTCGCACGTGCCGCGAGGTCAAGGAGCGACACGGCGATGCGGCTCGCAGAACCACGCACAGATGAAAATCCGCGCGCAGCGGCGCGCATCCGTTCTAGCCGACTGGGGTCAGCGACAGCTCGCTCCAAGAACGCCTCCGCCTGCGCAAGATTCGTCGCAAGCTCTGCAGCACCTGTACTGAGGGCGAAGCGGGCATTCTCGACTTCCTGACCAGGAATTGGACGGTAAATGAGCATGGGCAACTCCATGGCCAGGGATTCCGTCACCGTGATGCCGCCGGCTTTGGTCACAATCAGGTCGGCCATCGCCATCCAATCCTCCACGTTTTGCACATACCCCAACACTCTGACCCGGTCACACACAAGCGGCGCAAACAACTTGCGCAAGCGCACATTGTTCCCACAAATGATTACGAACTGTGCATCAAGCCGCTGTACGAGGCGTTGCCAGTTCACCGGGTCGCCAAGCAAACCGGCGCCCCCACCCATTAGCAAAATTAACGGTTTGTCAGGTCGCAGCCCCTGCTCTTGCCGAAGCAGCATGCGACTGCGCAGCAGAGAGCGGACTTGTGATTCATTGAACCGAGACCGAATCGGGATGCCGTACGTGTGCAGACGCTCTGTCGGGACTCCGTGTTCGACAAAGTCGCGTGTGGCGCTCTCCACAGGAACGTAGTATGCGTCGATGTTCTCCGCAATCCACTGACCGTTAAACGTGTAATCCGTAATAATGGCAGCGTTGGGCAAGCGCGTGCGTCCCGTTCTGCGCAATTCAGATACGACACCAGCTGGCGACGGAAACGTGCTGGCCACCACATCGGGTTGCCATGACGCTAAAAATTTCTTCAACTGTTGCATTCCAAGATGATGCATCTGGCGCTGAATCGAGGAGGACGGGTCCATCCGCGACATCGACCTGTAGAACACGCCGTATAAAGCTGGAACGCGTTGTACGCCTTGCAGAAGCGTAAACTTCGTCAAGGAACGGACTGCCGGATGGAGTAAATCCGTGTAGTCCACGATACGTGGTGTCGCTCCTTCTGCCTCAAGCGCCTCGGCCACGGCGTGTGCCGCCTGGTTGTGGCCCTCCCCGTATGAAGCTGTGACAAGCAGCACTTTCACCACGTCCATCGCCTCCTCAGTCGGCCTCCCACGATTGTAGGGCTTGTGAAGATCAATCGGCACAACTTCTACAATAAATCATTCGCGGGCAAATCACCACTTTTGGTGTGTCCACGAAGGCCGCTCTGTAATCAGAATGGGCCGATCAATGTGGGCTGTCCGCCAGGCATGTAAGTGCCTGGCGGACAGCCCCGTATCACAATCCAGTGAGTCTAGCGGGTGAACATGCGGCTGATTAATCCCGGACCACAGCGTTGCGACCAATCAAGCCCCGGATGACCAAGTGAATCACCAGAATAAACATCAGCAACAGAAATGCGGCCGCGTAAGCGAGCGCATGTGCTTGTGCATACGGCTCGTTAATGTACGTCCACACAACGTAGGTCAAGTACCCTACCTGATGGTGCGTCAACTGTAACGACGGATTGTTGGGCGACCATCCAGCCGTATACAGAAGCGGTGCTGTCTCGCCCATGCTGATGCCAATGGCCAACAGCAAGCCAGTCGCAATCCCACCTGCGGCGGGACGCCAGATCACTTTCGATACAGCCTGAAACCTCGTCATTCCGAGCGCCCATGCAGCTTCTCTGTGTGTGCGTGGAACCTGCTCCATGGCACTCTGTGTGGTCCGCAGTATGTACGGCAGCATAATAATCATCAACGCAATACCGCCTGCTAACGCAGAGAACTGCCATCCCCATCGTAACACCATCAAAAGGTAGCCAAAATACCCGATGACAATCGACGGAACACCAGACAGAACTTCCGCCATAAACTGAATCACCGCGGCGACACGCGAGTGGGCAAACTCGGTGACGTAAATACCGCCCAAAATCCCAAGCGGTGCCGCGATCACAGTCGAGATGAGCACGAGCAGCAGTGTGCCAAGCAATGCGTTCGCTAATCCACCTGCCACCCCGGAAGTAACTGTCCACAGCATGTTTAAGTGGAATGAGGCAAGACCGCGAAACACGACTGTCACCAGGACTTCCACCAGTCCAAACAGCACGAACGCGGTGCTGAGCCAACCGAACCCCCAACCGATGATGCTCCCCACCCGCCTGCTGCGACGCCGAGTGTGATTCATACTCTGACTCCCCCTAGTCCACGGCGGCTTGTGCTGTGCACGAGCCAGCGCGCGAACAGGTTCGCGAGCAACGTAATGATGAGCAGAATCAGTGCAAGTTCGGAGAGTGCTGCAACCGCCATATGACTCGCATCAGTCAATGCGCTGTCTAACTGAGACGCGATAGCGGACGCCATCGTGGAAATCGGGCTGTAAATTGTCTGGGGAAGGTAGTTGGACGCATTCCCACTGACCATCAGAACTGCCATCGTCTCCCCCATCGCACGCCCAAATCCAAGCGCCACAGCGCCAATAATGCCGTTTCGCGCAAGTGGAAGACTAACCAGTCGGACAACTTCAAAACTCGTCATACCCATTCCCAGTCCGGCTTCTCGGTACAGGAGCGGCACCCGCATCAACAAGTCACGTGTCGTCGCCGTGATAATCGGGATGATCATCAGAGCTAACGCAATCCCGCTCGCTAACAGCCCCATCCCCGTGTTCACGGGTCCCTTGAAAAACGGGATGACGACGCCAAGGTGTGTCAAGAATGGGCCAAACCTCTGCCCAATCCACGGCGCCAAGACAATAATGCCCCAGAGACCAATGACCACGCTCGGAAGTCCCGCGAGCAACTCGACCAAGATGGATAGGACTGTTCCAAGCCAGCCACGCACCTGATAGGCGAGAATAATCGCTGTAAAGACAGACACCGGGACCGCGATAATGAGAGCGATGACAGACGAGGCAACTGTGCCTACGATGAAGGGCAACGCGCCAAACGTGGCACCCTGCATAGCAGTTACACCATTTTTGTGTTCAAGCGTTCCATAGAGACTGCCCAAGTTCCACTGCGTTGTGGTGAGAAAGTGCCATCCCATGAAGCGCATGGATGGCAGCGATTGCACCAAAACCATCCACCCAATCGCCAACAAGATCACGACGGGGCTACTGGCGCAAATGCCAGTAGCCACCAAAAATACCTTGTCCGCTATTTTGGATCGGTTGTTTAGTCGTTGCAAACCGAATCCACTCCCGTCGTAAGGGAGAGGTCTACCCTCAGCCCCCGATTTTACCGATCTGCGCCTGACTTAGTTTCTCGATGCTCGCTGGCAGCGCCAAGAAGTGAACCGCGCTCATGTTGGTGGTGGTGTTGCCACCGGTCGGGCTAATTGCCCAGTTGAGGAACTTCTTCAGAGCCGCTGCCGTGTTTGGATCCGACTGCTTGGTGTTGATAATCGCGTACTCGTAGTTGATGATTGGGTAAGAATTTGCACCTGGGCCGTAAATCAGCGAAATCGTCTCGTTGGCTGGTGTCGAGCCCACCTGTGCATTCGCAGCAGCTGTAATGTTGGCCTGCGTCGGGAGTACAAAGTTACCGGCTTTATTTTGAAGTGCCGCGTAGCCAATACCCTTTGCGGTAGCTTGGTCAAGGTAGCTGATGCCAACGTAGCCAATACTGTACTTGCTCTGAGCAAGCGCCTGCACCACGCCGCTGTTTCCGGTCGCGCCGACTCCCACGCTGACTTTTGGCCACGACGGGCTGGTCGACTCACCAACAGACGACTTCCACTGGTTGTTCGTGTCGGTCAACAGCGAGGAGAAGAGGAAAGAGTCGCCGCTTGCATCCGAACGGTGAATCGGAATAATCGTTTGGTTTGGCAGCGTCACGCCTGGATTAAGGCTGGTGATGGCAGTGTCGTTCCACTTCGTAATTTTACCTTCATAAATCTGCGCCAGCACATTACCTGTCAGTTTGAGATGACCCGTGATGCCTGGCAAATTATACATAATCTGCTGCGCAGAAATTGCGAGCGGAATGTTTACCATCGTCGGATGGACCTGTACTTCCGCCGCCGGCAAGTAAGCGTCCGAAGCACCAATCTGAACAGTCCCCGAAATTGCATCTTGAATGCCTGTGCCACTGCCAGTCGAAGCGGCCGTCAATGTGACATTTGAATCCACGGACTTGTATGCAGCAATCCACTGGTTTTGGAACAATGGATAGAGCAGAGACGAGCCAGATTCATTCAACGTAACTGCCGTATTCGAAGTTGTAGACCCTGTGGAGTTCGAGCCGCCCGCCGTGTTGCCCCCTGCTGTATTGTTGGCTGCGGTGCCACACCCTGCTACGGCGCCCAACACTGCGACTGCCGCTGCCCCTGCAACCCACTTATTCATCTTCATCTTCACGGTTTCCTCCTCGGGTTCGTTCCTGTATGGACTATTGTGTCCTACGATGATTGATGTTATCAGTGGGTTGTAAAAAGCAAGTGGATGTGATGTAAAGGAAAAGTAAAGATTGTCGAAAGAAGGCGTGTCATGGATTCGCGTCTGCGAAACAGCGGAAAACGTCTGTCAACTCCAGACTACGAAGTGGTCATATTGCGCAGCGCTGCGCGACAAAAGACTCTATCATTCTCGATCGACAACAGCATCGTTGTCGTCAGAGCGCCCTTACACACAACCGATGAGGACATCCTAAAGCTGTTGGCTCGCCACCGTGCGCGCATTGTGCAGTCGCTCCAAGAACAAGCACTGACTGACACCGCCGTTCACAATTTGCCGTGGAGAGAAGGGAAACTGCGGGTCTTCGATTACCAGTTCGATGTGCAATTCAGGCCGGCGTCGGGGTGGTCTTTGCATTCAGACGGGCAAGTGCTAAACGTCTATGGCCCCGGACAAGGGCTTGATGACCCGTCAACGATTCCGCTCCTCGTCCCATGGCTGCGACGCAGAGCCCGAGAGGTCCTCACCGAGCGCGTTGAACTGTGGGCTCAGAAAATCGCGATTCCATTTGAGCGCATTGCGATTCGGGATCAGAAAACTCGCTGGGGCAGTTGCAGTAGTATGGGGAATCTAAACTTTAACTGGCGTCTAATCCTCGCGCCGCCAGAAGTCCTTGACTATGTAGTCGTTCACGAACTATGTCATCGGCTAGAAATGAACCATTCGCGACGCTTTTGGGCCCACGTTGAACGCTGGTTCCCAGACTACCGTGTTGCGCGCACGTGGCTCAGAGAGCACGGCAAATCACTTCAGTTTTGACCGGGACCACGTCCAATCATTGCTGCCCAAAGAAACAGGCGACGCCTCGGTCAAAACAAACGGGGCGCTTCCGACAGCACGCCGAGGAAGCGCCCTGTTCATGCTTTGACCGACCGCTCACCCCGCTTGAATCGCTTGCTTCACCAGCGACTGCATGAGTTGCTTGCTCATGATGCCGATATGAACATCAACGACTTTTCCTTTGCTGCTGATCACATACGTCGTCGGGACGGAGAGAATGCCGTACGTTTTGTCAAACATGCCTTGTGGATCGGACAGGATTGGGTACGGAATGTGGTAGTTGATTACAAACGCCTTGGCTTGTGCCACCGAATCGAGCGATGTCAAGTTCACACCGACGAACTGGACCTGCTGCCCGTACTGTTTTGACAGTTTCACTAAGTCTGGCGTCTCTATGTTACAAGGTTTGCACCAACTGGCCCAAGCGTTGATAATCAGTGGCTTCTTTCCAAGCAAGCTCTGTAGAGACACGGTCTGGTTTCCGTTCAAGGTTGGCAAAGAAAAGGACGGTGCAGCCTTGCCTACAATCGGAACCCCTGCACCTGTAGCCGTAGTCTGCACCGCCGCGTTATCTGTCGTACCCGTTGGCTGGCCGCCACCACCGATAGTTCCACAGCCGGCCGCGAACATCAAAGCGAGCGCGACAACCCCTCCGGTCAACCACTTCTGTCGACGTTTCAACCTCACACCCCCTTTTGCTCACGTTCGGGCATTCTCCCATTCGCGCACGGTCTTGCGCACCAGTTTCCCCGCTGCGTTGCGAGGCAATTGCTGCACGTAGCAGATGTCTTTGGGCACCTTATAGTGTGCCAACTTTTGTTTGCAGTGCGCGATGAGGTCCGCTTCGTCAGCATGAGTGCCTGCGCGGGTGACTACGTAGGCCACAGGAACCTGTCCCCACATCTCATCTGGTCTGCCAACAACACACGCGTCTGCAACCCCATCGTGAGCCAGCAGGACTGACTCAACCTCGGCCGGGTAAACATTTTCGGCCCCAGACACGACGAGGTCGTTGCGTCGGTCCAGCACATACAAGTACCCTTCGTCATCAAGCCGCCCATAGTCCCCGGTGTGCAGCCAACCGCCTGACAAGGCCGCGGCAGTGGCGTCCGGCCGATTCAAATAACCAGGTGTCACACTCGGACCGCGTACAACGATTTCACCTTCCACGCCCGCGGGCACACGTTCGCCGTTGACGCGAATCTCAACCTCGGTCGGCAGCAGCGGTCGCCCCGACGACCCAAACTTGTAGAGCGCATCTTTAGCGTCCAAAGTAGCGACTTGGGAGTTCGCCTCCGTCAAGCCGTAACTCTGGGCAACGGGTACACCAAGCTCCAAACACTGCTCCAGGAGTGGCAGTGGCGCACTGCTTCCTCCAAGCAAAATCGTGCGCAACCGCGGCGGATAAGAACTTCTACGGTCCGCCAGCATCTGCGCTAACATCGTCGGCGCCAATGACACGAGGTCAATGTCACCGTGATCAAGCGCCTCATTTACAGACTTTGGTTCAAACTTCGACAACAGCACAGCACTAGTGCCGTAGATGAGACTGCGCATCAAAACCGCCAAGCCTCCGACATGGAACAGCGGCATTGGCGACAGCCAACGGTCACCTGCGTGAACGCCTAACCGCAAAGCAGAGGCAGTCGCACTCCACCAGTGGTTACCGTAGGTAATCATGACACCTTTCGGATAGCCTGTTGTCCCAGAAGTGTAAATAACCGCATGCACCGCATCCAGGTCAATGTGGCTGCTCGCTCGGACACTCCAAGGAGCAATGCTGGCACGCGACTCTAGCTCCTCAACGCTCTGTAGCGTCAGCTCCAGACCCACATCCCGACTTGCATCGAATACAGCTGTCGCCGCTTCACGTGCCGCCAAATCGCTCAGGAGCAAGTGCACGTCCGCATCGTTAAGTTGCCAGGCCAGTTCAGCAGCGGTGAGGCGGCGGTTCAGCGGCACCAGTACCGCCCCCACCTGCATCAGAGCGTGAACTGCCACTGCGAATGCCAGCCCGCGAATGACAAAAACTCCGACTCGGTCTCCCTTGCACAGACCGAGTCGAGTGAGTTCGCCAGCCAGGCGCAGCGCTCGAGTCTGCAACTCAGAGTACGTGATGGACGCCCCGTCTTCCTCTACTGCCACCGTCTTCGATTGGCCTACCGCTCTCCTCGCCAACCAGTCAGGGAGCAGTTCCACCATCGTTCGGCCTCCTCACACCAGCGTTCAAGGTAGTCTCCTGAATTTGCGGAAGTCCGGCTTTCTCTTTTCCAAGTACGCGTTTTTACCTTCGTGGGCTTCCTCTGTCATGTAGTACAACATCGTCGAGTCACCGGCCAGTTGCTGAATACCAAGCAATCCATCGGTGTCGGCCAAGAAGGCCGCCTTCAGGAAACGAATCGCGATTGGACTCTTCTCAACAATTTCACGCGCCCACTGCTCGGCCTCTTCTTGCAGCTGCGCGAGCGGTACGACTGTGTTCACAAGACCCATGTCGAGAGCTTCCTGAGCGTTGTACTGCCGACACAGGTACCAGATTTCCTTCGCCTTCTTGTGACCCACCGTGCGGGCCAACAACGTCGCGCCGTAGCCGGCATCGAAACTTCCGACCTTTGGGCCAGTCTGGCCAAACACGGCATTGTCGGCAGCAATCGTCAAATCACAGACCAAGTGCAAAACGTGGCCGCCGCCGATGGCATATCCCGCGACAACCGCGATGACCGGCTTTGGCAACTGCCGAATTTGCTTCTGAAGGTCCAAGACGTTCAAACGAGGTACATGGTCACCGCCTACATACCCACCTTGACCGCGAAAGCGCTGGTCCCCACCGGAGCAAAATGCCTTATCTCCCTCTCCCGTAAAAAGCACCACTCCGGTTGTCTCGTCGTCACGAATGTGGTTGAACGCGTCGATCAACTCTTGAACCGTCTCCGGACGAAATGCATTTCGAACCTCGGGCCGATTGATTGTGACTTTGGCGATTCCCTCCGCCCGTTCGTACCTGATATCTTGGTATTCCTTCACGGTTTCCCACTGTAACGCCATTCGCTCAACATCCTCCCCGGTCAGCTCTGCACGTGGGCAAAGCCCCACACGAATTCGCTGTAAGAGTACCTCTAACCTCAAACATTCACCGTTGTCATTATAACAAACCTCGTCCGAGCGTCCCAAACTCACCTTCACAGCAATCGGCCCCTGTGGTGTATGAACGTGCGACCACTTGGCACTCACTTCCTTACATCACGGAAGGATGCCGTAGCTTCAGCGACTATCATTTGCTATGATTCGAAGAGTACCCATGGGGTAACATGCGTCCTGTCGGGCGATGATTTCTAATAGAGAGGTGGCGCTTCTCATGACGTGGCGTCAGCGGTTTGATATTGCCTGGCGGCTCTTCCGTCCGTTTACATTAACAGCATCCCTTGTTCCTGTGTTCGTTGGCAGCGGACTCGCGTGGGCAGAAGGCCACGCACGAGTCCCATTGTTTGCCGCCTTTCTGCTCGCGTCCGTCCTCATTCAAAGTGCTACGAACATGTTTAATGAATACTTCGACTACAAACGCGGGCTCGATACCCACGAGATGGTCGGCATCTCCGGCACCATCGTCCGGGATGGCGTTACCCCCCGCACAGTTCTCCTGATTGCGTGGCTTTGTATCGGGGTCTCGGTAGGCCTTGGCGTGTTCATTTGTGCGACAACCACTTGGTGGATCGCGGTCATCGGCACAGGCTGTCTTGCTGTCGCATACTTCTACTCGGGTGGCCCTTGGCCGCTTGCATACACTCCCTTTGGCGAGCTCGCAGCAGCGACTGCGATGGGACCTGCAATCATTTTGCTGGCTTTCTACCTGCAGAGCGGAGAAGTCACCGGGCGAGCAGCACTTGTCTCCATCCCCATTGGCTTGCTCATCGGCTCAATTCTGCTTGGCAACAACATTCGGGACATGGAACAAGACCGCGTGGGCGGACGTCGCACCATCGCGATCTTGATTGGCCGTGAACGGGGTCGGATTTTGCTCGCCATGGTGTTCACTGTCAGTTACCTGATGGTCATTGGGCTCGTTTTGTGGAAGGACATTACACCATGGTCGTTACTCGTCATTCTCGCCGCCCCATCTGCCATCTTGCCGACGCGGTTGTTCTTTCGGTTTACCGAACCGTCTAACCTGCACAGAGCTGTGAAGGCGACATCAAGCCACCTTTTAAGCTTTGGTGGCCTGATGTTTGTATCTTTTCTCGCGTCTCTCTGGATTCGCTAATTCCTAGAGAGGTCTTATGGCAACTTAGACAATGTCGCTGCGGAACTGCTGATGAAGCCTGTATAGAGAGCTCTTGTCGTTTGGTTCACCATTTGCACGGCAATAAAGCCATTCGCGTCTGGCGTCGGGTTCGCTGCAACTACGTAATCCCCGGTGTGAATAACGTCTACCGGTGTCCCAGCCGTTGATTCTGTTGCGTAAATCGGGACACTATAGCCGGATGCCATGGCTCTATAGACGTTGGTAAAGCTGATGTACGCAGAGTCTACCCAGCCAGTGACATTACCCGCTGTGATGTGGTACCACTCTGTCACATACGACCCGTCCATCCCCATCTGCATCGAGTCAATCGTCACCGCTGTGCCAACTGGCAAGCTCTGCGCAGCCCCAGAAGTGGCTCCAGGGAACAAACTGTTCCACGTTGCCGCATCTACTGTGCCGTACGTTGTCTCGGAGATTTTATGAGCCTGCTGATAAGCGGTAACTGCAGCTTCTGTCAACGGCCCGTACTGTCCATCCACGGCCAACTGCGGGCTGGCACCAGCCTGGTTGAGCGCAGTCTGAACTTGCATCACGGCTGCCCCACTCGACCCCACGGAAAGCGTACCGGGAAACACCACTGAGCCACCCATGTACGGACCCGGCTCCACTGGCAAGTCGGTCCACGGGTTGCTGAGCACGACTCCCTGTCCGCCATTCATCCAATACTCTGGTTCTGTAGAGGACGACGGCACAGGTGCCTTGTTTGACGCCTTGTACTGGGTATACGCAGCGATGCTGCCCCCGGTCTGATCGACAAACTGATTCATGAGGCTCGCAATGCTCGTCGACCACGTGTGGCTCGTCGCGTAGTTTTCGTTCATACCGTCGAGCGTTGGTGTCTGATAGAAGTTCGAACTGCCCGGGTTCAGATAGTTGTTTCGCACTTCATACGCCTGAAACAAGATGGCGTACTCGTTGGACGGGAAGAAACCAGCATCGGGGCCAGGGTTCGAATCATAAGCGCCGTAACCGAATAGGTTGTTCTTGTCTAGTGCAATTTGACTCCGCCCCCACCCGGTCTCCTCAATGGAATGTGCAAGCAAATACGTTGCGTTCACCCCGTATATATTTTGAGCCTCGATGTATGCGGACCCGAGGCCCTGCAGTGGGGAGTTGTTGCTGACGAGCCAAGAGTCAATCACACTCGGCGTCACACTGCTTGGCGCTGCGAAGCGCAGGTCAGCCGTACGGAAGGGGTTTTCCCAAGTGCCTTCATCCTTCCCTACATACTTCCCGTTTTGGGAGAGATAAAAGAAATGATTCAAATACGGGGAGTTGGCGTTATCAATGACGAGGTAGACGCCTCCTGACACAGCAAACGGTGGAACTACGGTGCCGAGGTAGCCATACACGCTGCTGACCCACAAACCACTGCTGTCGAGTCTGTACTCGTTCACCGGCTGTTTGACCACTTGGCCTGTCAGTGTGTCCACAACAAATCCGTTCGCCTTGCCCGAAATGGCATTGACCGCAGCCCACTGCGTGACATAGTCCGTTGGCGTCGTAAGTGGCGCCGCGTACGCAGCAAAGTCGGGCTCCGTGTAAACAACTTTGCCTCCGTTGAGCTCATCCCTGACAGTTCCGCCAGGTTGATTCGACAGTTGGTTCTGAGCAGCTGATTCTGTGGTGTAATCGCCGATCAATTGGCCAGCCTTCGTAAAGGCGGCAAAGTCCGGCGTGGTGTAGACAATTGTACCAAGAGCCGCATCTGTCACGTATGCGCCCGGCGTGTTAGCAATTGCGCTCTGTGCGGCGGCCTCTGTACCGTAGTTACCGAGCAAACTACCGGTTTTGTCATAGGTGTTGTACCCGGTCTGTTTAGTCTGTGTGGTTGTGAGATTCCAGACTAAATTGTCGCCATTCCACTGGTTGGAGACCCCAAAACGTTGCAACACAGAAGTCAGGTACCAAATTGGCAAGTAACTCGTCTGCACAGTGGGCATATTGGGGTCTTCGTAAACAATCGCCGTGATCTTCGACACGGCCGTACCGTTCAAGGTTACGGTGGTGTAGCCTGTGCCAAGTTGAATGTTGGAAAGGTCCACCTTCATGGTACTTGGCACCGTAAGTGCCCACGCTGTCCCGTCCCACTTCCCGGTCACGCCAACTTTTGCAAGAATCTCATCGAGGTACCAGACAGGGATGTATGTAGTACCTCCGCTCACGATGCGGTAGACCTTCATGACTGATTGGCCGTTAAGCAATACATCAGCCTGAGAGACTGGGTATACACTGCTAGAGGACCGAGGCGGCGGTGTCGAGCCCGTGACGGTAGATGGCGCTCCACCGCTCGAGCCGCTGCCCCCACTCCCAGTGGATACGGTTGGGCTACTCGTCAATGTCCAAGTCTGACCGTTCCATGATGCGTTGACCCCCATCCTCTGAAGGACAGCGCTTAGGTCCCAGATTGGGACATAGGCTATTATGTTTCCAGGGGAACTTGGGTCCAAATAATCAATCGCGGTAATGTTCGCCACGGCGGTTCCGTTGATGCGAATCGCAGTAGACCCAGGCGTTGGCGAAATGTTACTGAGACCCGGTTGGACCGTACTGGGAAGGACGAAATCCCACGAGGTACCACTCCACGTAGCGTCTATGTTTAGCTTCTTCAACACCTGTTCAATGTACCAAACCGGCATATAAGTTGTGTTGTTGTGGACGATACGCGTTACGGTCATCACGGGTTGACCGTTCAAGACAATCGCATTCTGACTGAGCGTGTAAGTCACAGACGAGCTGTTCGTGCTGGCGTTCACAGGCAATGTAGCTGTTAGCGGCATGGCAGTTGACAGCGCGGCGGCAGTGCACAGCGCCATCCAACCTCGTTTGTTCAAAACAGGTACCTCCTTAATTCATCCAACCAAGCGGGATTTCATCGGCGACACGCAGTGACAAAAACGGGCAACAGAGACAAAAAGGAGCGAAATTTCACCACTAGTTTCTATGCTTCGGCACTACCGCATGTAAGTCCTGCTCATCCGACGGTGAAAGTTTAAAGAGCAAAAAGAGGGGCTGTTCCTCAGTGCCCGTCGCACTGTGAACAACCCCTCTTGCCTTCGCGCTCATATTCGGTTCAAAATTCGGGTAATGTGTCCAAATTCGCCCCCTGTTCGTACTGGTTAGTACCCGCCGTATGGTCAATTTCCCATGAGCCATCCGCATGGATATCGGAGAGCGAGTCGACCTCCCCTTCCATCGCCATGCGCCTCGCCTCGTCAATCGTGACGACGTCGCCATCGTTCGTCTGGAGGTGGGTGATATTGCCCCGCCAGTCCTTGCGCACCCGAACAAACTTCGTTCCCATAGCTGCCACCCTTCGCTTGACTTGTGTTTCTAGGATGGGGCTTTGCTTTTCATGTTATACGGTTTCAACCAACTGTATGCGTCAGAGGTCCGTGTTTCCTATTAGCCTTTCTAAGGCTGACACGATATCGTGCGTGGGGGCCTGACAGGCGTAGTTTTCACAGACGTAAAGCGTTACCTGTCCACCCACAACGGCTTGGTCTTTGCTAAACGGGGAAATCTCTTCCCAGACACGACTAGGTATCATTTCGTCATGAAACAAAACGACTGCCTCTGGCAAAAAGCGTTTGGCGACGGTTGCCAAAGCATGCTTTGTCGCTTCGTCGTCAGACCATCCTGCAAGCACCAACTCCTGTCCCGGACCAGTGGCCAACAGGAGCGCCATGAGGTAAAACGTGTAGCCAGCTGGATAGTGGGCCACATCACCGGCGAATGCAGTCAGCACTCGCCCAGCCATTTCTGCCCACATGATGTCACCCGTCAGTCGCGAGAGTCGAATCAAATTGTAAGCCGCGACAGAGTTTCCTGATGGCAGCGCCCCATCGTACACTTCTTTGGGGCGGGCCAACAACTGTTCGGCGTCGTTGGCGACCAAGTAGAACCCCCCAGCCGCCTCATCCCAAAACCGTCGCCGCATATCAGATTGAAGACGCACCGCGAAGCGCAGGTAGTCCAGATCAAAGGTCGTCTCGTAGAGCTCTGTCAGCCCGAGAATGAGAAAGGCATAGTCATCAAGCGTGCCCGAATGAGCGGATTGACCATTGCGGACGCGTGCGAGTAAATGCCCTTCCCGGTCGACTAGACTCGTGCGAACAAACGACACGGCTCTGCTTGCCGCGTCTGTGTACTCGCTGCTGCCCAAGACACGGCCGGCGATGCTGAGGGCGGCTATCATTAGCCCGTTCCACGCGCACAGCACCTTATCGTCTTTATGTGGGTGAACGCGTTTCTCACGCACATCGAACAGCTTCTGCCGAGAACGCTCAAGTTCTTCACACCACTCGGCCTCACTCAGCCCCTCCGCCGCAGCGAACACGAACAAATTTTTACCGATTGTATTGGGGATACTGTGTCCTTCAAAGTTGCCCTTTTCATCGATCCCGAACCACCTGCATACCCGCTCACCTGCTTCAGCACCAAGGACGTCCTTGACTTCTGTGGGTGTCCAGACGTAAAACTTGCCCTCCACTCCCTCAGAATCAGCATCCTCAGCACAGTAGAACCCCCCGTCGTCTGACGTCATGTCTCGCAGCACGTACGTCAAGACCTCGCGCGCCCGCTTCGCAAACGTGTCGTCATGAGTTACCTGATACGCTTCGACAAGCGCGATCGTCAATAGCGCGTTGTCATAAAGCATCTTCTCAAAGTGCGGGACGAGCCACTGGCGATCAGTAGAGTATCGCGAAAAGCCAAATCCAACATGGTCATAAATGCCCCCGTGCATCATGCCTGTCAGGGTGCGTACCACGATTTCACGCAGGTCTGGTCTCTCAAAGCGGGTCGCATAGCGCAACAAAAACATCAGTTCATGCGGAGTGGGAAACTTCGGCGAGTTTCCAAAGCCGCCGTACTCTGTGTCAAACGTATCGAGCAATCGGTTGGCAGCATCATGCGCCAGTCCCTCGCTCACTTCCCCACTGGTTGACTGTTCCAGATACGGCTTCATTTGAGCGGCAATCTGACTGCCGGAAGCGAGGACTTGATCACGCTTCTCATCCCACTGTCCGGCAACCTTCTGCAACAGGTCTAACAGACCAGTGCGGCCGTAACGGCTGTGCTTCGGAAAATACGTGCCTGCAAAGAACGGCTCCTGACTTGCAGTCAGCAGAATGGTCAGCGGCCAGCCGCCTTCCCCCGTCAGTGCTTGACACACGCTCATATAGATGTGGTCAATATCAGGCCTCTCCTCACGGTCGACCTTGATCGCGACAAAGTGTTCGTTCAGTACTGCAGCGACCTCTTCGTCTTCAAACGATTCGCGTTCCATCACGTGACACCAATGACAGGTCCATATATTACTCCATTCCCGTTTATTGCCACTCGTAGCCCCGAAGGGCTACGAGTAGCCGATGGACAAAAAGATTGGACGATTGTACCTCCGGGCGATCTTGAAGGCCTCGTCGCACCATGGGTACCAGTCGACCGGGTTGTGGGCGTGCTGTAAAAGGTACGGAGACTTTTCATGAATAAGGCGGTTTGTACATTTTGGACCTTCCGAATGGAAATGGTTAGTCATTCAAACTCTCACCTCTCGATGCATTTTCCTCCAGTATACACTGACAAGAGGATGTCTACGCAGATTTGTGCAGTTTGTAAAATGGTCGGCCAGGACCAAAAATATCCGTTTCTATATAGTAAAGGTTTTGCAGACCGATATAACCCCATCCAACAGGCTCCATCGGACGGAATTTAGGCCCAAAGAATCCGCGCCACAAAAGGATTCTGACGGAATCTAACTCCAACGATGGGAAACCACATCCAACTGCTCAGATTCCCAAAAAGATTCCCACGGGGATTCCCAAATCACGCAACGGCCTCGCCCAGCCAAGTTGCAGTGCATCGGGAACAAACCGGGGACACTCCAACGGGAAATGAGGAATCCCACAATGTTCATTATCCAGTGTACAAAATGTAATCGCACAGTCGAATGGCGAACAGGCTCCCAAGTCGGTCGGATGGCTATCGAAATCAGCGGTTCTGTAGTCATCTGCTCTTGCGGTCACGGAATAGCCGAGGACGCGGGGCATTCTGCTCTGATGGAGTTTAACGTGCCGACCGGGTATCGTGACGACGATCCGCTCGACTGATTCACGCAGGAAGAGGAACAATATCTCATTGCACACAGAAGACAGGCCGCATAAATTGGCCTGTCTTCGTTCTTCCGAACCGCTTTCGATACATTGTCCCAAAACGACCCCAAACCCCTGAAAACGCCGCTGAAGTTATGCCGCCAAAAATCGCGCGTGGAAGGGGATGTTCGGAGAGGCATTGAAACGTAAACACTGGCTGATTAACGCACCTTGCCTCGCATTAAGTTCACGAATCCCAATGCAAGCAAACAAATCAGCACCGCCCCACCTGCAACCATCCAAGCCCCTCTGAACGCAGACATGTACCCTGCTGTTCCAAATTTTGACCCTGACCGTATCAACAGTGCTGCCACTGACGTACCCAAAGCAATGCCGATATTTTGTACCATTCTCTGTACAGCACCGATGGTTCCTTGTGATTCACTCCCCACTGTTCCCATGATTGCTGACAAATTTGCCGGGACAAAAACACCAGCCCCAAAGCCATACAGCAGTAGTAGCGCAACAATGGACAGAATCATCCAACTCACCTGCATCGCGCTGAGAGTCGTTAATGTTGCGAACATGAGTCCCAAGCCTATTGCCATAAGCCTCCTTGCACTCCATTTCCCGATGAGTCTTCCAGATGCCCTAGAAAGTAAAACCAGACCCAGTGGCGTTGCTAGATTGACCAATCCAACCTGCCACGGCGAAATGTGAACTATCTGTTCGGGAAAATATGGAGGCACAACAAACGCGATTGCAGTTGCAAAACCAAGTATGGTAACGGAAAGAATCGAAACACTAAAGATGCCATTACGAAATAGTGGCAGTTTCACGATGGGCTGACTTGTCCTTGCTGCCCGAAGCAAATAGATGATGAATGCGACTACAGCCAAGCAATATGGAAATATCCTCGTAACTCCGTGCGAACCAGCTTCCGAAAGCCCATAAATAATCCCGAACACTGACGCACCCAGAAGGAAACTCCCCACCAGATTGAGTGAAACTGTGTTTCTCGGCTCTTTCTCTAATCCTCATCAGTCTCTGTGTACCAATAAGCCCTATCACGCATATAGGAATGTTGATCCAGAAAATCCATCGCCAACCGACAAACGACAAAAGTAATCCCCCAACACTTGGCCCAAGAACTGGCCCTAGACCTAGCATCATACCAAGTGTTCCAAGCGCAGTACCTTGGCGATTACGGGGAATCTGTGTCGTGATAATAGGCGCTGCCGTCGCTTGAAGCATTGCTGCTCCGATACCCTGAATTCCTCTAAACAGAATCAGTCCTACCGCAGACGAAGCGAAGCCACATAGGAGAGACGCGACTGCAAATAGAACCAAACCCGAGAAATAGACCTTTAGTCTGCCGATCCGATCACTGATTCTCGCAAAAATCACGATGGTAGCACTCAACAATAGGAGATAAAGAGTGATAGACCAAGCCATTTCACTTATTCCCACATCAAACTTTCGCTCTAGTGACGGAAGTGCGACATTGATTATTCCAGTGTCTAATGTTGATAAAAACAGGCCAACACTGGCTGTGAGCACGATGATCAAGTCCCGACGCTCAACAGCCTTTGACTGAATGGTTGCTGTGTCTTCGTTCACTTAATCCCACCTCATTTCAACGGACTGAGGCGATTGTAACCCGCAGATATTTCACGTATGATCGAAATATGAATATGTACAAAAACATCGCGTCTACCGCCGCCCTGATCGGCGATCAAACTCGTACAACAATTCTGGTTTCCCTCGCTGACGGGAAGGCATTAACTGCTGGTGAATTGTCCCGGATTACCAAGGTGTCACCGCAAACTGCGAGTTCGCATTTGACTAAATTAGTGGACGGCGGACTTCTAACCGTTCAGACTCAGGGTCGGCATCGCTATTATCGGCTATCGAGTTCTTCAGTGGCTGAGATTATCGAAGCGATTGCGAAAATTTCACCCCCTTCTCCGATCCGTTCCCTTCGAGAATCCGAACAAGCAAAAAAGCTCCGATTTGCCCGCACCTGCTACAAACACTTAGCGGGAGAACTTGGAGTGGCCTTCACCACCGCACTTGTACAAAAAGGGTACTTTCAAGAGGGGGAAGAAAGCTACCAGCTTACCCCTTCAGGTAGCCAGTGGCTTAACGAATTCGGCGTTAAGACAAACCACACAGAACCGATCCCGCGCCATATTGATTGGACAGAGCGTCGTCACCACATTGGCGGGCCAATTGCTGTGTGTATCACTCGTCGCCTGACCGAACTGGAGTGGATTGCAGAAGGAGAAATTCGACGCTCGATTGTTGTGACAAACCTTGGGCGCAGCATGTTTGAACAGGAGTTTCAAATCAAACTGTGGAGTTGAATGGATGCAACTGGATTTGAAGTGCCGTCACTGACGAGAAACACTATCCCATCGCATCACGAAAACAGGCTGCCAATTTCGGACCTGTCTTCGACGTTCTTATGCTTTCATGACAACATTGTCGCAAAACGACCCTAAACGCCTAAAAACGCCCGTTCCGGGTCGTAGGATTGATGTCGCGTGAGGGGAAGAAAAATCGAGTAGAAACACTAACGGAAGGCGATGTTCAAATCAGTGTACGACCTTTTTTCGCTCGTATTAAATCCTGAGTTGTAAATTGTCCGGGGTACAACACGTTCAATGCTTTCGTTACAGAGCGGTTGAATAATTGTGTCAACATCCCCCCAATCCGTGTTTTTTCAGTGTTTCTTCACCGATCAGGGCCGGGATTTCTTGAACAGGAATGTTTAGTTTTTCGTGAATGAGCCAATCCATGGCCTCCTTGGCATGTTGTAGTCCGTTCTCTCCAGTCCAATATCCATTCCCAACGGATGCAAATTGCCATCTTTTAAACTTGCCCGGATAGACTGCATCAATGGACAAATATGGAGAACTATTGAATACAGATTTGATCATCGTATCCAGTCCATGGTCTTTAAAATCACGAAAACGAACCTTGATTGGAATCTCGTCCATGATGAGTCTCAGTTGATCCTCGATCAGCCATCTCACGGCAGCAATCGCGTGCATTCTCCCAGTAGGCCCTTGCCAATAGCCGTTGGGTGTATGCCCTGTCAGCCAAGGTCGCTCCTGAAACCCGCGTCCTGCAATGCTTGCAATGGTGAACCACCATAGAACGTAAACAAGAGTTGATGCAAGTGATATTTTTTAAACGTATCAACCGTGATTTTTTCGAGAGTCGAATCGACGTGCGAGAGCCTTTCGCAAACCATCCATCGTACGGCCCGTCGTGCTGTTTCTCGCCCTGCTGGACCTGCGAAAACATGACGTCGTGCCCGTACCAATTCCCACGGTTGAAACTCATTTGGATATGCGTTATTTAGTGCCGTGAAGACCGATCTCTGGAAGTAGGTTTTCAACATACCCGCTAATCTGAACTCCGCAAACAAATCATGGCTGATTTCCAAACATATCTGTTCACGGTTCCATTTCTTCTTCTCCTGTAATACGTATCTCAAGATGGTTGCTGCTTGTCTCATTCCTTCATCACCGTAGAAAAAATATGGTGGAAATGCGTGGCGACGATGATGCAAAACGGTTTCATAAAGCTGAACTATTCTGTCCTCCATAATCGTCCATCCTCGTCCTTCCTCAATCTTTCCATCCGATGCCGTTTCGCGGTACTACGGTCTACGTAGATTGGGCTTCCAGCTTCATCCGGTTGCGCCCCCAAGCGACTACGGCAGTCAGCAGTGGAATTCCCACACCGATTCCTATGGCTATCATAGGATACACAGTGTACAAGAACTGGTGCATGGTTTCGCGAGACGTAGACAGTAGGCTTATCGTGATTCCACCGAGAACTACGGTGACAGGTAAGGAATAAAGATTTTCATTCGGTGTCTTGACTAAATCTGCGACCACTCGGACTGCACCTACCGTAAAGACAGACACTCGCATGTAGCTCCCCATCGTCCACAAAAAAACCCCCACAACATCCATTCTTTCAAAGATGCCCGTCAAATGAATGTATTGAATCTCTGAGTACGTAGGGTACGGAAGTAATCGGCAGAGGGCCTCTCCAAACACCATGATGGGTCCAGTCACGGGACCAATAAACATGACAAACAGTATCAGTGACGTGATCCATGACTGCTTTGGGAGGCTCTCCATTTGCCGTGCGTCCTTCCAGAACATCGAGAATAGAATTAATTCGGAAAAAATCACCACGTACATGAGGACACCATGTAGAATAGAAGGTATCGGGTGGGTCATGATGGGAAGCAATTTTGCGGGTTCTTTGTCCTTCAGACTAAATATCATCACTAAAAACCCCATCAAAACGAGAATGGGCAATAGCAACTGAATGACGCGGGTCATAACCTCTCCACCTGCACGAGCCGCCCATCCGATCAAAATCAATTCAATACACACGAAAATCATCACTGGGGTATTCGGATACATGAGGCCGAGGAAACTCGTTACTTCTTTCAAAGTAAACGCTCCAATGCACAGAAAAAATACCAGATAAACGATCGACAACAAACCGCCGAACCATCTGCCAAAGACGTACATCGTGTACTCGACCAGAGATTGGTGGGGATGAAGTAACGCCTGTTTAATGCGTAAATGAAATATTAAGGAACTGACCGCAAAGCCAAGGATCAGCGAAACCCATGCATCTTTCCCTGCCGCTCGAAAGGATAGCCCAACGTAGACGAAATGCCCATACGCGATGACGGTTGCAATCACGACCATAAACAGTTGTACATTGGACACCTGTATTTTCCTTACCACGGAAATAACCACCTCGTTATAGGCTGCAACCATGCATCCATCAACTCAACAGGGCTCTGCAAATCAAAGACCGACAAATACAGCACCGTCAGGCTACACCCTACACCAACGAATAGCCCGTATATCCATCTGTCTTTGACATGTCGCTGGTCGCGTAATGTACCGAAATCTAAGCCAATGATGAAGAGAAGGGCCAATGCGACTAGAACGAGGGTGCTAGTCATGACTCGATTTCCTTTCTTGTTGATCCAGCGACTCCGTCGATAAGCCAGTTCGCGGCACATGCACCCGTACGTCCACATGAACCGGCAAACGACGGAGTTCTTCTCGCCAATGTGGCTGGATTTGTTTCCATGTCTTTGGACTCTGCCGATAAATCATCTCTGCGAACCCAACTGGGTCCGCATCGTATTTTTCTTGCAGCAAATGCAGAGTATGAGTTGTTGTTGCTGTTACTTGATTGCGGATTGCAGACTCTACAAGATGGATATTTTGGGGGTCCTGCAAATTCAGTGTCGTACCGTTCGATACGATGTCGTTGTGCATCTGCACTTCAACAAAAATCTGCGGCTGACCCCGAATGATTTTTGCCTTTGCAATCGTCCGGGGCTTGAGCACATCCACCCCCACCGTCCCTGTATAACCCGGTATCGATATGTCTAGAAGCTTTGGCTCCATGGTCCCGCGCAACCACAGAAACCCGTTGACTTCATCTCCGGACCGAAGCCAACCGACCAGCTTATCTTTTTGGAAAATCGCAACATGTCGTACCTGAAATGTAGTTGTCTTGGTCGCCCCACCGATATTCGTGGCTTCAATTCCAACTGAATAAGGATCACTCCGACTGAGTAGACGTTCGATAAACTCCTTGGCTGTAAACTGCTCTGCCGAAATCTGCTTTGCAAAACCATCCACCGCTTGTGAAGGTAATCTTTCTAGGGGATACGGTAGGCTCAGCACATCTTCTGCTGTATCGTGATATGCCACGACAAAAGTTGTTCGTAAGCGGGACTGTGGATTCCGCACGACCTCATCCAATAAAGGTGCTACACCTTGTTTCGCGTACTGCTCCCCGACAATGATGACACTGCGATGACTCATGATGAGTTTCCGAGGCACCTTCTTTCGAGCCTGCTCAATTAAGTCAATTGGGTCTTTACCGACACCATGTAATACGACAAAGGTCCGTGTACTTCCCGTGGATTCCGCAGGCGCACCACCTTGAGTTGTTCCCAGTTCGCTCGGAACGGCAATTTGAATGCTGCCCCTCGTGGTCGTTGAACCTGCATCCCCGGCGTCAACCCCAGTCGCCGTCGCGATCGCCAATCGGTCAATTTCCGTGGAGTCCCAACACCCAGTTAGAGCGAAGCAGCTTGTCACCATGAATACGATACTCACCCAGCGCGCGCGCATTATTTTCCTCCGTCTACGTTTGATTCGGATCGGGTAGCCGACGATTCGGGCGAGTGGAGTCGGTAATCCGTGTTCGATTCGCCTTTGCCGTTTCTTCCGGTCGCTTTTTCAAGACCCACCATGGTGCTCGAATAAACGTATCGAGTAGCCCGCTCTTGTTCATCGGAGCTACTGGAGCCATGAAGGGCTGACCAAACGACCGTAAGCTACACACGTGGAGCGCAATGGCAATTAACCCGGCTACAAGCCCAAATAGCCCCAAGACTCCAGACAGAATGATTAGTGGGAACCGTAACATGCGGATGGTAACGGCGAAGTTGTATCGAGGGATGACGAAGGAAGCAATCCCGGTGATGGCGACAATAATAACCATCGGCGCAGAGGCAATTCCTGCGGCCACGGCAGCCTGCCCAATCACAAGTGCTCCGACGATACTAATGGCCGACCCGATGGACTTGGGTAGGCGAATCCCTGCCTCCCGTAAGGCTTCGAAAGACAATTCCATGATCAGGGCTTCCATCACCGCCGGTAGCGGAGTCGCTTCACGAGCGGCTGCAACGGAGAACAGTAGTTTTGTCGGTAACATTTCTTGATGAAAAGTCGTGACGGCTACGTACAATGACGGGAGGATGAGGGCAAAATTTAGAAACAAATAGCGCAGGAACCGTAGAAAGGCAACGATCATGTATCGTCCGTAATAGTCCTCCGCGGCTTGTAGTGAACTCCACAAGTTGATCGGGGCTACCAATGCAAAAGGACTGCCATCCACAAGGAGCGCGAATTTCCCTTCCAGCAACGATGCGACAACCACATCGGGTCGTTCTGTCTCTTGGATTTGCGGAAATGGCGAATAAGGGTTGTCCTCAATCAGTTCCTGCAAATACCCTGAATCAAGCACTCCGTCAATCTGGATTCTCCCCAACCTATTACGCGCTTCTTGAAGAATCGCAGGGTCTGCAATACCTTCGATGTAACATAACGTGACTCGTGTTTTCGTATAAGTCCCAATCGTAAGATTTTCCATTTTGAAACTCGGAGTCGGAAGGCGTCTACGAATTAAGCCTATTCCAGTACCAATGTTTTCATTGAACGCCTCCTTGGGGCCACGGATTACAGCCTCGGTGCTGGGTTCTTCAATTGCCCGCTCTCTTCGGGACACCGCACTCAAAGCTGCCGCTTCCACTTCGCCATCGACAAGCAGGACTACGTTTTGTTCCGTGATGTGTTTTAAGACATCTCCGAGATTGAAAGCAAATTGCGATTCAGGAACGGTCGTGTAGGAATGCACAAGTTCATGGAGAGAAGCCTTTCTGGATGGGTACTGTAACTTTGTCACCCTTGATCGTGTGAGTGGGCGAAGAATGTCCGACGCAATATGTTTGGAATCCACGAACCCCTCAATGTAGACGAGATAAGCCGCTCGGTTGTCAAATAAAGTGAAGGGATAGAACACCACGTCAACTGATGTGCTAAAAATTTGATGTAGCGCATTCACATTATCCGACAGACGCTTCGATAACCGAACGGTGCTATATACCTGTTCCTGTGAAATCCCGTGCCGTGCCGCTTCCTTCACGTTATGGACGCTGGGATGTCGCCGCGCGAAAAGCACTTAGGCATGCCTCCATACATTTCCTTCGATGAACTTTTTAGCATGTACGATGTGGTAGCAAATATACCCTCAACCCACAATGCGCAACTGTCAGTATTGTAGTCCATGAGAACATGGACTTATCTGAAAACAATTGCAGAGGATGACTCGTTTTGGATTTCCCTAACATGGACAACGCAGGCACTTCACCCACTTTAAACGTCGGATTTCGAAATGAATTCACGTAGCCATTCCGTTCATCATCTTTCCATGACGAATCACCACGATTGGCCGCCAGTGGCCTTACATAACTCATGGATCAATCGCCGATGATAAGTGGGTACGATGACAATTCCAACAGAAAGGTGGCACAACTATGCCGGACGATACAAGACGCCCACAAAGTCGCATGGTACAGTCTCCCACGGTGATGAACCAACTGAAGAAATTGGAGAAAGAAAGCTTTAAAGGCAAGCGAAACAAAAGGGGTAGCACGAACGAGATACAGCCAATGGAAACCGAAGAAGGATTGACTCAATAAAACAAAGACGTATAAGGGGGATTTACATTGTATCAAGGAACAAGCCAATTCGGAGCACATGAACTTATCGGCATGAACGAAGCATTGATGTCAAAGTCAGCTAACATTGAGGTACTGTCGTTCCTGAGCAGCCAAGTACAAGATACAAAATTACAGAACATGTTGGAGCAGCATGTGCAAATGATTCAACATCACTACCATCAAGGAGTCGGCATCTTGCAAGGACATCACGCAGGTATGCCGTCTATACCCCCGTCCTATCCAAGTACCATGACTACACAGCCGAAACTAGGACTCAGAAATCCTTCAATGCCAAGCCCCAATCTTCACGCCCAAGCACCCTCCGAGCGTTCGATTTGCACGATTGCCTTAAACATGTATAAATTTGGTGCAGTGGCTTGGACAACATTTGCTCTTGAATGTACGAATCCGCAACTTCGTACGTTCCTCATGAATGGTGCCAACATGTGCGACAAAATGGCCTACGAAATGTGGAGTTTTATGAATCAAAAAGGATACTATCAAGTTCCAACATTACAAGAAAACACAACCCAGACCCTGATCCAAGCCTATCAAACACCGCAGGTTTCTCAAATGATGCACGGAATGAACCCATATCAATAACCCTTACCCAATAAGCCGAGCGGCCCGACTTCGTTGTAGTCGAGCCGCTCGGCTGTATTGTCAGATGCCTTTATCTCCATCATTAACGCCGCATAGAACTAGCGTTGGCCTTCGATTCAGCATGCTATCTCAAGATTGAGCTTACAGAGTCGGATTTCCAATGAACGATTTTGTGTATCCAAGCGGTTTGCGTCCATAAATCCCATTACATTTCGCCGAAAGCTGCATCTCCGTCGTTTGAATACAAGGCATTTTGCCCCCACAACGGCGTTGAATGCTCATTTGGAGTCATGTTTGTTCAGCCTCTTGCGTACCAAATGCCGTAGACCGAATAGTACAACAGCAGAGGAAATGCCCAATATCACACTCAAACCATTCATAAACGCCACTTGCCTTCGCGCAACACCCGTTCTACACTTGTTACTCAAACATTACTCAGATGTACTCGCATACGTGAAAGGAATAGGCGGCACGACGAAAAAGCCGAGGCTGGCCAAAGTAGATAGCCTGCTTCGGCTTGTAGACATTTTCAATGCCTTGCCGTGTTGATCCAAAATTTCTTCAGCTAGTGCGTGAAGTGTAAGACAGACTACCGTTCTGCGTCATTTACACCGCTTCATTCAGTGCATCAATCAATGTATTTTCAATGTTTTGTGCAATTTCCCGCAATTCCGGATCATTGACCACTCCATAAGTGCCGTTGGTCTAGGAAGCCCAATCTTAGTTCTACCATTCTCTTCGTACACAACTACTTTGCATGGTAAGAAGTAACCTACAAGACTGTTTTGGCTCAAAACCCTTTTCGCCTCTACGGGATTACAAACTTCCAATACACGAAATGGCTGATTGAAATCGACGCCTTTTTCCTGTAACTTGGCAGGAATGTCCATCTGCCATAACACTCCGAATTTGTGGTTCTTCAAACTTTGTTCAACCGACTGGACTGCTCCTTCTATGCTTTTGTCGGTTTCGACTGTGTAATGGAACATATACAAACCCTCCAGTTACAAAATTTTCAACACACCAAACATCCCCTGCTGCGCATGACCGGGAACCGGGCACAGGTAGTAGTATGTCCCTGTTGACAAGCTCATGCTGCCTGTACGCGAGTAATATTGGGCTGTACCCAGTGATTGCGTTGTGCGCTGAGGCAAGGGAGGAAGCATGAAATCGTTGTTTACCGACATCATCGGCATTTGAGAATATGGAGGCGGAGTCGTTGTGACCTCGAATCCGTGCATGTATCCCCAATCTGGATTCACCAATGTCACATTAACCATCGCACCTGCCGGGATGGTGATGGTTGGGTTCACGAGTCCATCAATCTCCCACGTCATGTTTGGAACACCGTGTGGAGAAGCCAGTGCAACGAGATTCACGTTTGTTCCCGTGTAGATCACTGTGTTCGCGGCCTTGTTGATCGTCGCGCCAACTTCTCCTTGTTTCACAAGTTGTTGCAACTGATCGTTGCTGATTGCAGGTCCATTTGAAGTCGTTGAGCCACCCATCATGCTCCCACTTCCCATCATCCCTCCGCCCATCATGGAACCTGTGCCAAAACCTCCACGGGAACGATTGAATAACATTCCGCCGAAGAAAAGGACGACGGCCAGTAAAATCACGGTCACGGCCACGACTATAAGGACAACTCTACGATTGTGCATCATGAGATTGAACCTCCTCCCACTTCACTAAGCATACCTCTGCTAAGTACGCGCATTCAAATGCCGGAGCACGCAACAGTGGTCATTCTGCTGATTAAACCGACGAATTGTGTCATCTTACGAAGCGACGCATAATGTAAAGTAGACAATGGAATACGCAAAGGCGATGGAGTTCGCCTTCAACAACCGCGCAGGTTAATGACTCCTATGGGTGCACGATACCATGGGGTCTTTTCATTTTTACGCTTCATATTCCCCACTGAACCGTGGTATAATCGCCCATGAGAGTGTTTTGGGTGATGGGGCTCACCTTAATTTCCTGCAATGGATAATGGCTCCTACGGACAGATTTTCTGTTCGTAGGAGCCATTTTGATTTTTAAGACAAAGGGGTGTAAAGGCGATGAAGACAACGTTCATTCTGTTATTCGGGGCCGTTGGAGGGATACTCCGGCACATTCTTGAAAGCACGATTCACCTATCCTCAGGCTTCCCGCTGGCGACACTGATCATCAATTTAACAGGCTCTTTCACGCTCGGGCTCTTTTACGGCCTTGCGGTTGAAAAGGGAATTTCTGAATGGCTTCGACTAGGTATTGGTATTGGCCTGATTGGGGGATTCACAACTTTTTCAACGATGTCTCTGGAACTAGTGCAATTGTCAAATCACCAGCCTGAATTGGCACTCGGTTATTTATTTGCAACCGTTCTTGGAGGGTTGGCCCTTGTTCATCTCGGAGATTTTGCTGCGCACCTAGTAAACATTCCGAAACATAAAACGTCGGATTCGCACAATGCAACGGAGGCATACGAATGACGGCCATCTATGATGTGTATGTTGGAGTAGGTGCAGCAGCGGGATCGTTGATTCGTTATCACGTAGGACGATGGATTTCACGCATATCTGAATCATCCTTTCCGTGGGGCACATGGTTCATCAATGTCGTCGGTTCTTGTTTCCTTGGCCTTGTATTCAAGGACTTTTGGTGGCATCAACATGACACCATGTGGTGGTTGCTGCTTGGCACTGGGTTCTGCGGCGGGTTTACGACCTTCTCCACCATGTCTTATGAAACAATGCACTTGATGCGGACGAACAGATGGATGGCAGCCGCCTATCTTGCGAGTTCTTTGGGATTAGGTTGTTTTTTTATATGGGTGATTCTGCGGGTGTGAATTTTCTGTATTTCGCTTCAGAAACGCTTCAACCCACTGTCTGCCCTCCACGTTTCAGAATGAAAGTTAGAGGCTCCACAAGTGAAATCGCGTGGAAAGGTGATATGCTGACACGTGAGGGTAATGGGCACACACATGATTCTCAATGTGTAGGAGTAAACACACGGTTCAAATCGGCGACGGAGAACTAACAGAGTTTGCACGCTTCCAAAGTGCGTAAAGCCGAATGAAACTCCGGACGTACCATAAGACATGGCTATGGTTTCTAGTCAGTAACAATAGGGGATGTGCAACGGACGTCTCTAGGATGAACTGAAACAGCCGATGCACAGTTTGTCGGGCATGACTAGACATCATAAAAAGTGGGACTCGCAGACAACGTGCGAATCCCAAAAATGGGGTAAGGGTGATGCACTAACAATACCATAGACGTTGCAAAAAGTATGTCGATGCGTGACGACAGCAGCGGTTGGTCGTGATGCGATGCAAATCACCTCGAACCCCAGAACTATGTGAAGGTTATCCCAATCGGCTTGTGCATATGTTAAAATTGTCCACACATACTTGATAGAAAATTTTCGAAACACGCGATGGCGCGGGAGGGATGTGAGTGGGCAAACATCAACTTTTCAAATGGTACAGGATTGTTGGGCATCCTCAGGACGGACGAAACACAGATTTCGTCTATTACGTCGAATCCGCATCACCTCGCAACGTGATCAAGTATTACGGAAAATGGCGCAAATGTGAAACGGAAAACGGTCGCATCATTGTTCAGTTCCCCTTCCACGAGAACGGCGTCCAATTGATGCCGCCAACGTGGACTCCTGAACAGGCCGAGCCAATCGACAGTAGCGTGACCACGGTTCTTAAAGTGATACCTGCAACCCGCTACGTTTGCGAGTGCGGGAAGGAACATGCTTCTGAATGTCCATATCCGTCTATGTGGTGTAGTTGTGGGAGAAAGGCATATCCTGTTGAAAAGATTCCCTATCAGGGGTGCTTTCAACAACACAGGCATCCCTTTGAATCTCCCTGATCACTGATACTTTACCAAGTAAACCTTATCAGGGTGCAGTCAATTTTAAACTCCGAACGTCCTTAAAGTGACCGTGGCCGAAAGGGCGTTCAGGGATTCACATCCACCATGTGTGCAACTCGTAGTCAGCCTTCATTATTCAAAATTTTCTCCCGTTCGTCGTCCGATAGTTCATCGAATCCAAGCTGCTTCAGAATCCTTTGGACAACATCTATCGGCAGTTTTGCTTCCTTTAGGCGCATCAAAACATACTCTCTTGGTGATAAATCCCCCAAAACCTTACCCCATTTACTCGGTATTTGTTTGGTACCGACTTATCGTATCAGCTTTGAGTTCGACCATTTGTCGAACCGAGTCGACGCCTCGTATTTTGACCAGACTTCCGTCAACACATGCCGAACGGGCGTGTAAAACTGATACAAGGCCACATATGCAACCAAGCACGAAATGAATGTCCACGCGAGGTTCCAGCCGTTTCCGTAGCTAGCATGTCCCAGTAAAACGGCAAAGCCTTCGAGCAGTGTTGTACCTATTGAGAAAATCAGTAACAGAAGCATTGACCTTCCGAATCGCCGAATCAACACAATGCACCAGCACCCTAGAACCGGATACAAGCCCATGTTGAGCGGCAATGCAGAAAACGTCTCTATGCGCGTGTATGGGGCCAGATTCCACCATTCCAAGCCGAATCCAACAGCGTTAATCAAGAATGATACAACGGAGGCAAAAGGGGCCACTGTGAGGACTGTTATGTGAGGACTGTTAGAGGATGATTGCGATAGAGAAAGACACCAAGAAACCAAGGCAGAATGAAACCGAGCGCGATATTCAGCAGCATAGTTCCGACTGCCTTGGGGCACGAAAACTACTCTGTACTGCGAGGGTTAGGCGTACCCCCCACCGACCATTTTATGGGAATCACATAATGTGTTGCAGGTAGCCATGTGATAGTTCACACCATTGCTCTGATGAAACCCTGTCTGAAAAACTCGATGAAGGTCATTTTTCTCGCGCAACTGCCTACATTGGATACAATATACTCTCAACTCATCTGTCAAACTCATCACGTCACCGCCGTCCACTGCAATATATCTCCAGTTTACCGAGTTCTTCTCGTGAAATCTATACGCTCATATTGCCCTTTGCAAGCCGCTTACAGTCGTACAACCGTTCATCGGCTATCGCATAGCATTCCTCCAAGGAGTCGCCTTCGATTCCCCAAACGGCCCCTCCTACACTAACCGAAAGCCCGTCCGACTGTTCCTCAACTGCCCGCCGAATCCTTTCCATAGCGGCAAATGCGTCGGCCTTGTCGTACTGCATGAGCACGGCAAACTCATCTCCACCAAATCGAGCCACCAGATCACCAACTCGTACGTTCCGACTAATGATACCAGCTATTTGCCGCAGTGCATTGTCCCCCGACGGATGACCTTCGGTGTCATTAACCTGTTTCAGGTCATCCATATCGAGCAAACCAAACACAAGCTGGTTGCCGGAAGCCTCGCAATCTTGTAGTAATTGAGGGAGTCGTGCTTCTAAACCTCTGCGGTTGAACAATCCCTAAGGAGGTCACGCTGACTCGCCTCTTCGGCGATCCTTCCAGTCAGTATCAAGTCTAGGGCAAGCCGCACACGAATCCATCAGGGCTGTCCCTGTCTCTATTGTGAGCCGACCTGACGTGGGTTTGGTTCGGGCCACTATAATCGCCCCGTTCATCTGTTCCCGTGATACAAGCGGCCAGACGCCCACTTCGAGTAACCCATACCCTTTCCACGCCTCTTGTAAATCGGGTGGCATATCTTCTATAAGCAGCCACCGTTCCATGAGCGGATGTAGCAACTCCATCTGACCTAGGGCTTGGTCAACATCGGTTTGCAATCGTTTTTCATCGCTTGCAAACACGCCCCACGATGCGTACACAGTCGGAGTTTGCGGAGTTACGCCGTTTGTCAGAACTCGTTTTCGATATACAAAAAATCCAGAGTCAGCGTCAGCGTCAGCGAACCTTCGTAAATCTATGGCGGCCATTTGGAATAATTCCATGCCCCTTGTGGCCCTTGACCACTCGCGAGAGCGGTGACAGAACGCACGCAAGATATTTGCATTCACCTAAAACACCCCCACCCATCATAAAAACCTCTCCGCCAAAATGACGAAGAGGCGACTTACCTGCTGTACCTGCCCCGGAACGTCTCCCTACACGAGAAGAACGCCTAATTTGTCTCTTCGTGTCTTTTATTCGGGGTTTGTTTCTAATTTCCTCCAGAGGTCAATTGAACATTAATCACTTGATTGAGCGTTTTGCAGAATGACGATTTGAACGAAGGAAAAATCGATTTGATGGTGGCGTAACGGACATAAATTACATTTTATGTATTTAGCGCACCTTCGTGGTAGGCTCGCTATGTCGATATCTAGCGTTCATCTCGCCTCAGGCACTCTTCGTCATACTGCGTGCTACGTTCGCAGCCACCGCTGATGCCAGTAAGACAATTGCATTGATGTAAGCGTAAGCCGTAACTTTCCGGATGCCTCGCAGATGCATGTCGTTCATCGTGAAATGTTCTTTGATCCGGGAGTTGCAGGTTCAACGGATGTTCGCTCGTTATAGAGTTCCTTCCAACCTCTCGTGTTTCGGTGGGGATTTGAGTAACGCCGGACATCTTCGGCGATCTTCTTGACCACCATTCCATAATTGGAGTCCGAGCAAGTTGCAATCCCAAGTGGGCAGTCTATTTTTCCAACGGCGTGTGGGCAACGGAACTTTAATCGATCACTGTCTGCGCCCCAGTAAACCATGTCGTATCCCATCGAGCAACGAGGTGTTCCGTCCGAAGCCATCCCGGCTGGCGGCTCCTTCTCGCCTCGCTTATTCATTGCGATGATTGCCTGCGCACCGTAACTGCGAGCAGCTTCGTAGTTCTTGACCTGGTCGTATCCGGCATCCATCATGACGAACTTGAATCGCCAACCGTGTTCATGGATTTTCTTCATCAACGGTACCGCCATTTCACCGTCGTATACGTTGGCAGGCGTAACATCCAAGACAACCGGCAGTTCGCTGGCAGTATCCACGGCAAGGTGGACCTTGTACCCGAACCACGTTAGCTTGTTACCGAAGGTATCGTACTTCGCACCCCAATTGGCATCGCCGGTATGCTGACTGCGTGACTTTGGCACTTTTTCTCGTAGGCGCCAATCGCCGTGCTGTCGATTGCGATATGCTCACCATTGATGATGCCAGACTCTCTGCACTGATTGACCAGGTCAGTGAAGAGTTCCTGCGCAAGTTCCTTTTCAACCACAGCCTGGAACACCCGACTCAGTGTGGCAATTGATGGTGCCCGCTCATCCAATCGAAAGCCGCACTGATACCGAAATCTTAGGTCTCTGTCCAGCTGTTGATGGAGACGAGTGAACGTCGATATGCCTTCCAATGGAGCCGCCAGCAGAGCACGTAAAATTGCTTCTCGATTGATGGGCTTGGCGCCATGGGGTGACGCACTTTTCAATTTGTTGGCGTAGGGTTCAAGGTCGAGTGCTGTAAAGAACAGACCCAATCGCTCACTGGACTCAATTTCTAACCATTGCTCAAAGGAAAACAGGGGCTTTTGGAGAAGATACAAGTGGACTTCCCTCCTTGAGAGTTTCTTGTTTGGTCACTTGAAATCTTCTCCAAGTTGGGGTGAAGTCCTTTTTTATGCCCTCTCATCCCTTGCCCTGCAAGGGCTTATGAATCTGCAAAACGCTCGATTATATTGTCGGCATTACTATTGGGAATATTGCTGGGAGTTTGTCAATCGACAAGAATCAGAACCTAACCACAGCAATACAGGGGCTGATCGTATGGACGGTAATTCCCTTGATGCTTAACTGGATCAGCAAACAATCATACTGGTTCCGTCGATTTATCAACGGTGGGCCGACAGTTCTCATTCAGCAGGGAAAAATCCTTCAGGAGAATTTGCATCGGGAACACATGACGGTCGGCGACATGATGCAACTTTTGAGGGAAAAAAATCTGTTTAATTTGGCCCATGTGGAATTTGCTGTGCTTGAAACAAACGGAAAAGTGAGTGTGCTCAAGAAAACAGAGGATCAACCGATCACGGCAAGGATGCAAGGAACATTGGTCGTGAATGAAACGGAACCTCGTATCGTCGTGATCGACGGTGATGTGATGGAACGCACGCTAGATTATCTGGGGTATACCAAAGAATGGCTTCTTGGGGAATTGATGAAGCAGGGAGCGATGGAATTTCGTGACGTTTTCCTGGCTCAAATTGATGCCAAGGGCAGTGTATATGTTGACCTGTTTGCTGACGATATCAAACAGGCGAAGATAAAAGTACGCCCCTTAGTAGCCGCCACTTTGAAGAAAGCGCAGGCCGACATGGAAATGTTTGCTCTTCAAACGGAGGATCCAGCCGCAAAGGAAGCCTATGCCCTTGATGCGGCAGCACTCAAGGAACTTATTCAACGTACGGAGCCTTATCTTCGGGAATAGTCCGCTCCACTGATGTGACGGATTTTAAGCCATCTAAGAAGCAGGTTTACGTTTGGAAGACGACTTGCTGCGAGCTTTTGTGCTTCGCTTCCGTATCCTCGACTTTGGTGAAGAGCTATGCTTAGCGTGCATATGGCTACGACGCTTCGCCACCTTTGAAGGACGCTCAGACGCATCAGGTTGAATTGTTGCGGGCGATGCCTGAGAAACGGTGCTCTTTGAAGCAGATTTTTTCTTAAACATCATGCCACCCAGCCGCTTCATCCCTCCCCAAGCACCTCTGGCCAAGAAGTGGACATTCGGATCTCTAGCCATGCTCACGACCGTGGAGCCGAGTCGTAAAGTTTTCATGAAGTTCATGGTCTCGCCTCCAAGCCCCTCAGGGCGGATCAGGTCAAGGTGATGGGTGGGTCATTTTAAGGTCATCGGCTGACTTCCATCACAGTATGTTTGATGTCAGTTACCTGGGATAGACGATTGACCAATGGCTATTCGGTCTGGGCACACTGGCATCTCAAGGTGCCTCAGTCGATAATCATTTTGACGTGCCTATGGGAACTCGGAAGTGGAACAGAAGGAGACCTATCACAATGCCTGACATGAGCCAAGCCCAGGGAGGGTTCCGATAATGAAGGCGCAGCGTAAAAAAGGTCATTACGTTGAACAGAATCGAGTACCAAAAACTCCATCTGTTGTGATAGGTGATCAAGTGTAGTAGCCACGTGATCCACTCAACACTGGACCAAAGCCCCGCCCAAGCGAGAAAGTAGCTTGCTTGCTTCAATATGCTCTTGCCGGGAAAATGACTTAAAAACAGCAACCCTACCGCAGGATAAATCACAAAAATGACCAGCAGGTTTGTCGTAGTATGGCTCGGTAGGATGGGTGTGGGTGCATATCGCCACATTGGGTGCTCGTCTGCGAAGAGGTTGTAGAGCAAATCGCCAATGATAATAAATTGTATGGTGGAATAATACTGCCGCCAATTCCGCCGGTCTCCCCATTTCCATGCAGCCAAAAGCCAAGCCAAACTGGCAACGACGTGAAACATCTTCCCGCTCCTCTGATCTTGGAAATTGTAATACTGGTTTTGACCAATGTATCGTATTCGATTCAGCTCTAAGCAAAGGAGGTTAAAATCTCCTTGCCAGCGTATGGGTGTCATTGGTCACGCATGAAGGGGAGAAGCCTGCGGAGTGAGGGTTACCGATTTTCTACACGGAACAGTTGTTCCATAATGAGCCTCAGCACGATGGGCATGGCGATATAGATTGGGAACGAGTACACATTGCTCCAGCCGTGTTGAATGTAAACGCCAGAGTGTTTGGCAAAGGGTTCCGCTACAAAAGCCAACACGAATGCCAAGAGGATATGGCCGGCGATGAAAAGTTTCCAAGGCTTGAACACTTGATACGTCAACATGTAGGCGACCGACAGTACGCCAAAATCGACTGGCATCAAGCGGTTAAACACTGGAATCACGTTGTATCCGTATCCCCATGCCCCAAGCTCACTCCCGATATCGTCCAAGAGGGTAATCACGCATGCGCTCATAAAACCGTACAACAAAAGTTCCTTGATTCGCTTTTTATCAGCCAGCCGCCACCATAAAAGGACTGAACCAAACCACACGATGACCATCAGCCACCATTGCCATGAAAACAATTCTATGTGGAGCCAGTGTTGAATTCGCAGAGAGGTGGATCGCTTCTGATCGTAAATCAGATCATCGATGGAGAGCATTTTCATGTGAGGTCCTCTGAAATTGACATGGTGAAAATTGGTTTATGTGTAATCTCCCCATTTCGGTGAATTCCATAAACGGTTGGTGAAGTTATGCACAGGATATCCACAGAAATGTGCATAAATTGTTCCAATTTTCCGACCCATTTCAGCTACACGGCACACGTCTCCCTCGGGGCTCATCGACTGAAACTGCTGCTGTTATCTGCATGTTGGTCATCTTTGGACATACAGTTAGATCATCACTCTCCCTGACATTCATCATGCTTCGCATCGTTGTCGAGTTCTCAGTCAAGGGAGAGGTACTTGGGGAATAAAAACAAAAATCGCACGTTTGGACTACGGAGAGGGATATCCAATGCACATTGACGTTGATCTGCTCCTCCGGCAATACGGATACTTCGGCTTATTCATCGTCATGTTCCTTGAGATAGCTGGAATACCCTCTGTAGCTGAATCGGCATTGATAGCAAGCGGTATCCAGTTACATCGAGGGACGTTTTCTGTCTTTCCACTTCTTTGTTCGGTCATTGGGGGAAATGTGGTCGGCGCAACCGTTGCCTATCTCATTGGCCGATTTTTTGGCAGGCCGTTTATTGACCGATATGGTCCAAAATTCGGGATTACCGCCCGCGGAGGTTCATCTTGGCGTAACCGCTTCGCCTCAAACCCCGTTTCCCACGGACTACGTCACTCTGCCAGTGTCCAGCAGGTCACCGCCGATTCGGCTCTCTTCTCCTCGTAGCAGGAGAAGGGCAGTGCCCATCGATTCATGGGCTGCATTCCATTCATGCTCAAGTAACACGGCCGTGATTGGTGGCCAGGTGTTAGCTGGGCGTACCGTAGGTGATGTCAGCCATCCAGACCCCAGACTGACAGCAATAAAACTATTTGAGGATACGTCGATACCGTAGCGCACGGTCATCCTGTGTGTGTAACCCGGAATCGCCGACTATTCGCTTGGCTCAACCTAAACAACGTGCAGCTTTTTTGGAGCGCAGTGACGTTTCACGTGAGAGGTGGAAGCTAATGGTGACAGGGAATATGGCTCAACGGTGAAGGAACTGGCTACATCGCGGTGAGCGTCAATGCACCGGGCAGTGTGCTCCTCACACGCTCTCAAAGGCGCATTGCAAACAAGTCCGCCTGATACTTGCGAAGGCTCCATGCCAGAGACTAAGGAACATAGACAATTTTTCCAGAATGACGGATGAATCATGAGTTTTGTTATTCGCTACTTGGATTGAGCGTTTTGCAGATTCATAAGCCCTTGCAGGGCAAGGGATGAGAGGGCATAAAAAAGGACTTCACCTCAACTTGGAGAAGATTTCAAGTGACCAAACAAGAAACTCTCAAGAAGGGAAGTCCACTTGTATCTTCTCCAAAAGCCCCTGTTTTCCTTTGAGCAATGGTTAGAAATTGAGTCCAGTGAGAGATTGGGTCTGTTCTTTACAGCACTCGACCTTGAACCCTACGCCAACAAATTGAAAAGTGCGTCACCCCATGGCGCCAAGCCCATCAATCGAGAAGCAATTTTACGTGCTCTGCTGGCGGCTCCATTGGAAGGCATATCGACGTTCACTCGTCTCCATCAACAGCTGGACAGAGACCTAAGATTTCGGTATCAGTGCGGCTTTCGATTGGATGAGCGGGCACCATCAATTGCCACACTGAGTCGGGTGTTCCAGGCTGTGGTTGAAAAGGAACTTGCGCAGGAACTCTTCACTGACCTGGTCAATCAGTGCAGAGAGTCTGGCATCATCAATGGTGAGCATATCGCAATCGACAGCACGGCGATTGGCGCCTACGAGAAAAAGTGCCAAAGTCACGCAGTCAGCATACCGGCGATGCCAATTGGGGTGCGAAGTACGATACCTTCGGTAACAAGCTAACGTGGTTCGGGTACAAGGTCCACCTTGCCGTGGATACTGCCAGCGAACTGCCGGTTGTCTTGGATGTTACGCCTGCCAACGTATACGACGGTGAAATGGCGGTACCGTTGATGAAGAAAATCCATGAACACGGTTGGCGATTCAAGTTCGTCATGATGGATGCCGGATACGACCAGGTCAAGAACTACGAAGCTGCTCGCAGTTACGGTGCGCAGGCAATCATCGCAATGAATAAGCGAGGCGAGAAGGAGCCGCCAGCCGGGATGGCTTCGGACGGAACACCTCGTTGCTCGATGGGATACGACATGGTTTACTGGGGCGCAGACAGTGATCGATTAAAGTTCCGTTGCCCACACGCCGTTGGAAAAATAGACTGCCCACTTGGGATTGCAACTTGCTCGGACTCCAATTATGGAATGGTGGTCAAGAAGATCGCCGAAGATGTCCGGCGTTACTCAAATCCCCACCGAAACACGAGAGGTTGGAAGGAACTCTATAACGAGCGAACATCCGTTGAACGCTGCAACTCCCGGATCAAAGAACATCTCACGATGAACGACATGCATCTGCGAGGCATCCGGAAAGTTACGGCTTACGCGTACATCAATGCAATTGTCTTACTGGCATCAGCGGTGGCTGCGAACGTAGCACGCAGTATGACGAAGAGTGCCTGAGGCGAGATGAACGCTAGATATCGACATAGCGAGCCTACCACGAAGGTGCGCTAAATACATAAAATGTAATTTCTGTCCGTTACGCCACCATCAAATCGATTTTTCCTTCGTTCAAATCGTCATTCTGCAAAACGCTCAATCAAAAAAGGTCAAGTGTGAAATCTGCTTTTTACCGAGCAGGCGTGCGAGCAAAAGTAATGCAAAGAACGCAAACAATGCCTTGATAAGCATCTGCCATTGCATCGTGACCACTCCATTTTCAGCGGGACTTCGGGTTCTGCGTTCCATACCCGAAGTCCCCTGTTCCTATCGCTTAGAATCCTTTGTATTGAGGTTCCTCCTGCTCAATTTGTTGAATTCGGGACTCAAGTGAACTAACAAGCCCCATCGTCTGATTCGCAGCATCCGTATACATTTGTTTAGCTGACTGGTTTTGCGTTTGAAGCGCAAACTGTTCAAAACTTGCTTGAGCACTTTTTAGCGATGCCAGTGTTTGCTTGACCTGCGTTGCGACCGTCATCCGGTATGTTTCCTCCCCATTTCAGGCGTCATTGCCTGGATATATTGACAATCCTCTGTTAGGGTTCCTTCGAACTGAACCTCTATGCGTAACTGCTCATCACAACAAACATGCTCATGACAAACCTTCGCTCTTCCGATTCTGTAATCAGCCACTGTTTATCGGCTAATTATCTGGACAGAATGGGAGTGGAACTTTTGCTACGTGTCATATGCCAAATCTGAGGAGTCCCATGATATGGATCTAGCAACCACATCCGTTTCGAAAGATGCCCTCCGAAAGCTTTCTACCCCTGCTCGTTCGGTAGTGGACCCATTGGATATACTCGTCCCAGATGGATATGAGGTCGAGGTGATCATTGCCGGACTGTCTTTCCCCTGCGGTATGGGATTCACGGAGAATGGAACCTTGTGGCGGTAGTACCTGGCCGACCCGTCCCGCTATGATTCCACGCATTCTTCGACTCGATCCGTCCGGCCAGCAGCTTGAAACGTTTGCGGTCGAAACGCTGGGTGGGCCCCGAGGTGTTGCCTACCGGGACGGCTTCATCTACGTCAGCATCAAGGGCGGATATTACGCCAGTATCGTTCGATACGATATTAACACCCGTGAGCGAACCGTCATCTTCGATAAAATCCCAAGTGGCGGTTGGCATGAACCAGGAGGCCCAGTGTTCAGCCCCACCGATGGGCTGCTCTATTTCGCCCACGGTTCTGTTTCGCAAAACGGTGTTGTTTTGCCACAGGGGTTCACGGTAGATATCGTGAAGCATCCCAGGGCCCATGACATTCCCGGCCAAGACATCACCCTGACCGGCAACAATGTCTGGAGCCGGGATCCTACCATGCCTTACCCATACCTGACCGAAACCGGCCCCTTCAAACCGTTTGGGGTTCCTGCCACGAAAGGTGAAATCGTCAAGGGTGAACTCTGGTGTACCTCCGGCCTATGGCGTGCAAGACCGGATGGTACTGATATTGAGCTGCTTGCCTGGGGGCTACGTAACCCGTACGGCATGGCCTTTAGCGAGGACGGCAAACTTTACGTATCCGACAACGATTTAGAGGAAAAAGGAGAGCGTGCGGTTGCAGGCGATCCAAATCGAATTTGGCGCATCCGCAACGCCAAACAACCGCATGGAACGGTGCAAACACCCGATTGGTACGGTTTCCCGGAAATTTGTGCGGATGGCCTGCCCGTGTGGGATAAAAAGCATCTGCCCGACAAGGGTAAAGCAGCAGAACCACTGTTTGCGAATCTTCCGGAATGGGCCGGGCCGCCCGCTTATTTGGAGAGGCCGCACTCGTGCATGACCAAAATGGACTTTTGCAAGTCGGATACGTTCGGTCACCATGGCAAACTATTCGCTTGCAAATGGGGTACGTTGGCGCCACTGAACTCTCCCCGGCAGGAAGACTTGGCCACGGTTTTCGAGTCATGTGCGTCGACGTGAAAACTGGAGCGGCGGAAGTATGCATGCGCAACCGAGCCATTGGAACGGGACAAAATCGTACTCATGGTGGAATCCAACGACCGGTAGACTGCAAATTCCACCCTGACGGAAAGAGTTTTTACGTGTTTGACTTTGGTGCTGTGCGGGTGACGAAAGGGTATTTGATGTCATTCGCTCACACGGGGGTTCTTTGGAAGATTACTCGAAAGTAAAGGGAGGTCGTCAAATGAGCGAAGCAAAGTCCGCTAACCCAATTGTGATCGAGTTAGACGAGAAAAATTGGAACAAGCAGCTTGACGAGATGGCCCAGTGGCTTGGGAATGTGGTCATGACACAGGCATCGTTCCGTGAGTACGTTGAAAACACGATTGAAAAAATCACCGAACCGAATGTGAAGGCAAGACTATCCGAGATCGCCGAGGGAGCCAAAGAGCATGAGCAGAAGATCAAGGCGCTGTATCAGGTCATCGATCGAAATCCAGCGCCGGGTCGGAAATTCGCAGGCGAAGCCGTGGCCACATTGGGACAAGCGATTGCAGGAATCGAGGGAGCACTCGGTGGCGCTGCGGGGCCATGGAGAGATATCCACCGCCTTGTGTTGTCCAATTTGAACTCGATGGGCGCCTTTGCGATCACAGAGTAGCTAGGACTTGCGCTGGGCATCCCGGCCATCGTGGACATCATTTTTCCTATCGTTCACGAAAAACAAACACACACCAAATCCTACTGCAAGAGTACATGCTTGAATTGGCGCCGATGTCTATCTTGTACAACGTCCACATTTAATTAGACTCGACCTATCGTAGGGCTATGTAACAAGTCAGACAAAGGTGCAACCTTGTCCCGAAGTCGGCTCGGAACCTCAAAAATATCTGGGTGGAATAGTGCCGCCAATACCTCAATACCGTCGACAATCGTTGAAGCGCTGGGCTGCGTGAACATGTTTGCATCAGCGACATACACATGGTTGCTGGACACGGCAGTCAAATCGCCCCACCCCGGCAGGTTTGTCATTGCTGAGACCTCCTCTGCGGCCCTTGCGACATCAAACCCACATGGTGCGACAACCAGAACCTCTGGGTTGTACTGAACAACCTTTTCCCACGGAGTGACGATAGAATAACCGGACGGATTCGACAGCATGTCGACACCCCCAGCCACTGCAATCTGATATGGGATCCAGTGACCACAATTGTAGATAGGGTTCATCCACTCCATGACCATCACTCGGCGGAGCGGGGCACCATGAGCACGTAGCTCGTCAATCACCCGAGCGATACAGACTTTCAGGTCGGCGATGTACATTTTGCCTGCCTCGGGATGATTCAAAGCTTCCGCTATGCTCACCGCATTGTCGAATATGTCTTCCAAAGTTGTCGGAATAAGAGGAACAACCTTCGGAAATTGTGAAAGTGAGCCAAGTGCTCTTTCGACATACGAGGTGCCGATTTGACATACATCGCACACGGACTGTGTAAAAGCGACATCTGGTTCGACGGATTGTAAAAGTTCCATATCGACGTAGTAGAGTGATTTCCCAGTAGCCGCATACTCACTCACGATGCGATCAATCTCATCGGATGTGTAGTGATTTCCTTCTAGGACGGATCGGACAACCTTGGGCCTGTCAGATGGACACTCAAACGTCACGGCCGACAGTTCTGCCTCGAGGCCCATGTCATAAATCATCCGTGTAGCTGCGGGTACAAATGAGCAAGCTTTCATTTCGATGCCCCTCCTCCAATACCACATAAGTTTCGCTTTCACAGGCACATTCCTGATGAACCCCTTATCTTCGGTCCACTTTACAACACAATTACCTCGACAACATCGTAGGCAAAGCAAATGCTAACATTCAATGGTATTTGTCATCAAGGGGCGGGAAATTCAGATCTCAAAGACACGTACGGAGCCCCTTCGCTGCCCTGACTAGGGTACATCGGGTCGTACGGCAGTTTCGAAATTCAATTCGGAGGTAGTCAACAAGTGCAGAAGGAAACCGTTTGGTCACGCAGCTTCATTATGATATGTATCACGAACTTCTTCCTCTTTAAGACTTTTTACACGCAGGTAGCGGCACTCCCGGTATTTGTTAAGGATAAGTTCTCTAACAACGCTACTGAAATCGGGCTGGTGCTTATACTCTTCGTCGCTGGTTCGGTATTGTCCCGGTTCTTTGCTGGGCTACTTATGAGTCGACTGGGGCATAAGCGCCTGCTTCTGTTGGGCACTGCTGCTGTTTCTATTGGTAGATGTTCTATATCTGTTTAGTGACAACTACATCCTTCTATTGACACTTCGTTTCATTCATGGAATCTCGTTTGGTATCACAACCAGCACTGCGACCACCATTACCACCGACTTACGCCACCGAAGCGAATGGGTACTGGTATGGGGTACTACGGAATGTTCATGAGCCTTGCCATGGTAGTCGGCCCATTCGTGGGCTTGACGATCATACAGCATTCTCCTTTTCGTAGCCTCTTTTTACTTTGCATTGCTTGTTCGATCCTTGGGCTTTTCACTGCTGTCGCAGTAAAACATGCTCACACCACGAACATTAAGGATGAAAATGCCCGGTTTGCGTGGAATAAGCTAATTGAACCCAGGGCCATTCCGATTTTCATAACAGGATTTACCCTCGCATTGGCATACAGCGGGATCTCGGCGTTTGCCTCTGTGTACGGGCAAAATCTTGGGCTATTCCATATCACAAACTACTTTTTCGCAGTCTTTGCACTACTTGTGGTGATGCCCCGCCCCATTCTTGGACATCTGTTTGACTCTCGTGGTGAAAACACCGTCATGTACCCAGCCATCGGTTTCTTTCTGGTCGGTATTTCATTGCTCAGTCAGGTGCGTGGCGGATTTGGTTTCCTTGCGAGTGCAGCCCTCATTGGACTGGGCTATGGCGTCCTTTTCCCTGGTCTTCAAGCATTATCCGTCGCTTCGATTGCTGGTCATCGGAGGGGATTTGCCATGAGTACCTTCCTGCTCTTCTTCGATGCTGGGACCGGCTTTGGCTCTATCATTCTGGGACTGATTGCCGGACAAAGTGGTTTCCAAACTATGTACATCGTATGTGCCGTTATTGTTGTCGCCATGGCAGCCCTGTACTATCTGCTGCACCATCGGTCAAAAATTTCCTATTCCAACGGAGTACAAGTTTGAATGGGATAGACGTTTCTTGATGGCCGCCCTGTGCCATGTACCTGAGTTTCGTTGGGATCGCAGGCTGTCCGCAGACTCAACGGATACTATTACGGCGGAAAGCCTGCGCACATACGCTTGACTTAACACAAGATAAATCTTATCAGTTCATTAAACGACCCCAAGTCGGTCGTCAACGTTAAAGGACTTCTCCACACTCAGGAAAACCAACAGGACTGGACATTGCTGCGTTATGGACATATAGTAACGTATCCGGGAACCGTAAAACCCAACTAACCCAACCCGTCCATCAGGCCTCTTTCGGCGCTGCAAAGCCACCCAACCGTAGCTCCCACACTGCAACTCACTACGTACAATTGCGGCATCGATAAACATGCCATTCAATGCCCCATCAAACCGATTTGAAGGACGCATCCGCACGCAAAGTGCGACCCCCACACGTTGAGCTGTAGCGTGTCGCTCGGCGGCGGGGTTTATTCTGGATTTCGTACCTACAACTCTAGTTGCCTATTTGAAATTTGCATATTGGGCGTGAGCGACGGCTCTGTTTTTGTTGCAGTTTCCTTCTCGGGCCGTTGCCTTAATGTAGCCCCTTTACCTGATATGGCCATCGCAATCGAAAATACGAGCAGGGCGCCCGCCGCCCAAAGTGACATTGCGAAGATAAAATGGGTTGTATCCACGACTGCGTGTGTATGAAGTTCGTTCGCAATCAAGGCTAACGCCCGTTGTTTCGCTGCATGAGGGTGTAATCCATACCCTTCCAGCCGGGTAACGATGGTGTTCAACTTCTGGATGAACTGGACGTTCGTGATCGATATGTTCCACGACAACACCTCAAAGTTGGCAGTCGCCGTAGTAGATAGCGTCCAACTAAACAAAGGCGCAATCATCATGAAGATAAGTAAGCGAACAAATTGAACGGCCGTCATTGTCTTCGGGAGTTGTGACATTGGCCCTCCAAGTGCCGCACCAACCAGCCCCGAGGCCATGGTCAACCCCCCTCCCGTGCCGAGAATGACCAACCGCCAGCCAAGGGACCATAGCGTCGTCCCCTGTTCCACGGACAGCCACTGATAAGACACATACATCAGGCACAGCGAGCCAGCGATGCCGAGCACTCCCGGTCCAACCCGGTCATGGAACACCGTCATCAGTACGGCCGATAATACAACTCCCAGCAGCAAGCTGAGATAAAAGGAAGTGATGGCGCCATCGGAAAATGCTTCGACCGATCGGAGCACCACACTCAGCATTGCCAATGCTAGGATCATGGAAATGTTGCTGAGAACAGCCATCATTGTCCCAATGGATGGCTTCATTAGGAAGACGAGTCGAAATGGCACCAGGGGACTAGAGACGGACAATTCTACCCAGACCAAAAGTACGAAGAAAAGCTACAGCGATGATGGCAGGGATACTGAACTGCGGGGACCAGAGTCCCCAGCGGTCGAGATTGCCCAACGCAATGGCGAGCGACAGGCATGTTGCTACAGTGATCAGAAAACCTGATGTATCAAATACATGGTTACCTGCTGCTGCGCCATTTTGAATAGGCGGTGGGCCAAGGGCATTGGGCAAATTTCTGCCCATTAATGCACCCGCAAGAGCAAGCAGTCCCACTGCTGCAAACAGCCAGCGCCAAGCGTCTTCCATGATGGTGAGCGAGCCCAGAAACGGCCCCATAGCCACGGATCCAAAAAAGCCGGCGACCAATACCGCCAGGACACGGTTCCGACGCACGGCTGGGAACGATAGAATGAGCGCTGGAATCATCATCATAAAGACAGTTCCGGCAGCCATCCCCTCCAGGAAACGCCCTACTCCCAACCACACGATGGTGGGTGACCAACTACATATCAGTGACCCGAGCAAAAACACAATCATGGCAGGTACGTACGTACTTCTGAGTCCAATTCGCCGCATGAGAAACGGACCGATCGGAGTAAACAGCGCAAACGCCATGTTACCAAAAATGACGACCCACATCGGAGCGTACGATCCGGTTGCGAATGAGTTCTGAAACAGATCCTGCATAAACATAACCGCTACGCTGAGCATCAGGTTGGGACCAATGGCCAAAATCGTCAGCATACCGATTCCCCAGTGCCGTCGTGTTGTCATTCCGCCTGCACCTCCTTACTCTTCGGTTCAGGCCAATTGACCAGGAAAATGCCGGCGAAAATTAGGACGCCACCGACTAGTACAGGCCACCTGACGGGCTCCCCAAGAATCAGCCATCCTGACAGTACGCCAAAAAAGGGGGCCAGGAACAAAAACGCACTGGTCTTTCCCGGATCGCCGTGATGCAATAAATAAAACCAGATGGCAAACTGCACGATGGACGCCATGATGGCAAGCCAGATGAGAATTGAGACCGATGTGGTATTGAGCACCAAGTGCGGTCGCTCAATGGTAAAGCTTCCGATAAACAACAACACCCCGCCGAACAACATTTGGTACGCCGTCAGCACCCACGTATCTATCCGGCTGCCCCATTGTTTGATGAGAAGCGTGGCAATCGCCCACGACATCGCACCCAAAAGGCCAAGCCAGGTGCCAAAGTGCAGATGCAAGTGGAAGCCCAGTGTGATAAACACCCCGATAAACCCCAGAATCACGCCCTCCCACTGTACTGCCCGATATCTGGCTCCCGCAAATAGCGTGCCAAGCACGACCACCAACAAGGGATTCACGAACGTTAAGATGGACGATTCACTGGCAGTAATGGTTCGTAGACTGATGAAGATGCAGCCCATCACACCGGCGCTCTGAAACACCCCAATGATTGCGATCCGCAGCCAATCGGCCAGTGTGCGTGGGTGTCGGCGGCGAATGACAAACAGTGCCATGAGGAGGCCGGCGAACGTAAACCGGATCCCAACCAGCAACAACGGAGATACGTAGGCCAGGCCAATCTTCCCGACAGCGAACGAAGAGCCCATCAGGGCGGTGGTTGTGATCACGAGGATGCCATATAACAGTGGATTCATTGCCGATACCCCACCTTACGAAAGTGATCGAGTGTACGTCTGAACCATGCTGTCGTGAAATTCGTCGATGGAGAATGGCAACAGGTCTTGGCCGAACGTGGCAGTAAGCAAGGACACCCCTAAATATGCGCTGAAGATCTGAAGAGCCAGGCGTCTCGCCGTATCTGGCGGGGTGCCTGGTTTTGCTTGACACAGACATTGTTCAATTGGGGCCCAAATTTTCACAGGGATCTGCCTCGCCAACGCAACGATGTCCGGCGAATCTGTGCCATCCCTGTAGAAGATGCGAATTAACTCCTTGCGCTCGTCAAGTGTTTCATGCAACCTTTGAAAGAGGGTTTTCAATTGCTCATTCAATGGCAGACTGTGATCCATCGTCACGTCATCCAGCCAAGCGTCCGGCATACGTTTTGCGAGTGCGTGTCGGAATAATTCCTCCTTCGTTTTGTAACACCGATAAATCGTGAGCTCACTGACGCCAGCCTCTTTTGCAATCTTTCGTGTCGAAGTGCCTTTATACCCACTCTCCGCAAACAAAGAGATTGCCGCATTTTCAATTTTCTCTTCAGTGGTCTTCCGTGCCCTGTCGGTTCACCCCATGTGGCACAGTATACGGGTCGACAACGCCGTAAGCAAGTGCTAACATTTGAATGTGCTCGCCTCTTGACCATTCGAGAGACGAGATTATTCGACCATAGGGGGTAAAAATGTACTTTGAGGAATTTTCCGTTGGTCAGCACTTTCAGCTTAACCCCGTTGAACTGACCACAGAAGAAATCGAGGAATACGCTCGGCGATATGACCCGCAACCGATACATATCGATGCTGAATTTGCGGAAAATGGTTTGTTCAAAGGGATCATCGCCTCCGGATTTCATACATTGAGTTCAATCTGGGGCGAATGGATCCGTACGAATCGATTTGGAACAGAAATCATCGGTGGCACTGGAATGGACTTTGTACATTGGACAGCTCCAGTACGAGCGGGAGATACACTATACACAGACGTTGAAGTCATTGAGACAACGCCCTCATCCAAAGGAAACAGAGGTTTAGTTGCGCTAAAGTTTGTCGTCAAGAATCATAAGGACCAAACTGTTCTTGTGACAAAAGGACGAGCCTACCTGAAGAGCAGGGGGTGATCAGCCATGGAAAAAACGTTTGACCATTTGGGCATCGCTGTACGTAACATCGACGATGCGCTTCCCTTGTATCTGGATGTCCTCGGAGGGAAGCTAATTGATCGCTACACAAGTGACGTGACGGGCGTTGAGGTACATGTGGCTGCACTCCAGTTGGGGAGCATGCATATCGAACTGCTCGAACCAACAAGTCGAGAATCGCCAGTCGCAAGGTTTATGCGACAACAGGGGCCTGGCGTTCAACATGTTGCATACCGAGTCGATAATTTGGACCGTGCCATTGAAGAAGCGAAATCGAAAGGTATCCGCTTTTATGAAGAGACACTTCGCATAAATGCTCGTGGGCGGCGACTCATCTATATGCACCTGGCTTCAACATCAGGAACCATTATCGAACTTTGCGAATATCCCAAATGAAATTCCGCCAGGCCGCCCACCTTCACGAGTGTGATTCCAGGTGATTTTCAGCTTGCCCGGATATAGAATAAGGATGACTCAATACTAAAACCGTTGCATCGGCGAAAAAGAGGTGATCAACCATGCAGCAATTTCTTGGACAAAGACTCCCCGATATTGCCTTGACGAAGCTTGACGGTCATGAATTCCATCTTTCCGAACTGGCCGGAAAGCGGCACCTGATCTTCATGTGGGCGTCCTGGTGACGTTGCCGGGAACAGTTGCCAGGTTGGCAACAATTTTTGGAGGCTCATCGAGGCGAGGATTTCAACATCCTGTCCGTGGCCGTCGATATGCAGGGAGCTGAGGCCGTACGTCCATATGTGGAGGCTGTTACGTTCCCAACAGTCGTGGACAAGGAAAACCGGCTCGGTGCCCATTTTGGCTTTACCGTTGTACCGAACGGAATTTTCATTGACGAGCACGGGACGATTCGGCTGATTAAGCAGGGGTTTCAGGTGACCAAACCGGAACATACCGAGGCGGTCGAAGCATTGTTTCGTGGTGAGGTCGAACAGGTGGTCCTGGATGACACCTACTATGAACCGCCAAGTCCACTCACAGCAATGCAAAAGGAACTCGCAGCAACCAAGTTCCGACTGGCACTCAGCTATCAGGAGCAAGGTAAGCTTGATGATGCCCTTAAAGAACTTGATGAAGCGTTGCTTCTTAACACTGACAATTTCCTTATTCGCAAACAACGCTGGTACATTCGTTTTCCGGAGAAGTTCTCCCCCATCGATATTGAATGGCAAAAGGGACAACTTCAACGGGAACGAGAAGAAGAAGCGAAACAAGCGAACCTTGTGTGTGGACCCGAGGGGTGCGTCATCCCAGGTACGACATCGAAATGACATTGAGGCAAATGTGGCGGCCCTAGTTGTATAACTAGGACCGCCTTTTGTTGAAAGGATTGAAGACATCAAAGCACCCCTCAGTCACCAAAAGCGAGCTTTGAGGATGCCTGAGGTTATGCAGTCAAAGAGGTCAAATCTTGAGCGCTTGAAGTGCGCCAAGGACCACTGTTGGGTCTGCTCGCTTTAATCACCACTGCCTTTTAACTCAGTCTGATTAAGCTCCTTCTCAACTTGTTTGTCACTCCACGTTTTTGTATGCATGGATAATGTCAGCGCTGCCGATCACGCCAACTGCAACATCGTCTCTACAGACTATCAGGTACGTCACTCCGTACCGATTCATTTCCGCAAGAGCTTCAGCCAACGTCGCTCGCTCTTGAATACGATGTACGGTTTCCGGCAACAAATCAGAGATTGAATCCTTGCCACGGTGGTTATTCAGTCCTTCTAGCACCTTCGCACGTGCCACCGAGCCGAGCAGCACACCTTGCTCGGTACGGATCAAGGCAAACCACTCCGCCGACTGCGCAAAACGTTCCCAGGCCTCGGCAACGGTCATGACACTCACGAGTGTAAGTCGTTCCTTTGCAACTGCCTCACCAACAGAAATGGCCTTCATACGATCGGGATGCCTCAATCGAGCAATATCGAGACCTCTACGTACCAGTTTTAAGCAGTACGCCGTGTCTTTGGATAACATGCTCGTCACCGTCGCAGCCAAGACGGATGTGATCATAAGGGGAAGTATCATGTTATAGTCGCCGGTCATCTCGAACAGCATCATGATGGATGTCACGGGTGCCTGCGCACTTCCTGCGAACACCCCGGCCATCGCCATCGCAGCCATCGCACCAGGGCTGATTCCACTGTGGGGGAACAAGATGTACATAAGAACACCGATGGCCCCTCCCAGCATCGAGCCTTGGTACAGTCCGGGGGAGAAAACACCACCAGATCCGCCAGCGGCAATCGTGATCGAGGTAGCGAGGAGTTTCAAAACGAGCAAAGCTAACAGCAGCTTGAGGCCCAAGTGGTTCGACAGGGCCTGATCGACCCATTCATATCCAACGCCAAAAACCTGGGGAAACCAAATACCGATGAAGCCAACGAGACCACCGCCGAGTAGCGCCTTTGCCCAAAACGGCCATCTTCTTGCATCAAACCAATCCTCAATGCGGTACAAAACCTTGATATACACAAATCCCCAAACGCCGGAGAGTAGTCCTATAACAACGTACATCCAATAAACTGAGAAATGTCCAACATGATAAATCGGCACCGGAAAAGACGGGTGATTTCCGAGATAGATCCGACCAATGGCGGCGCTGATAACGCTTGAAATGACAATGGCTGTGAAATTTTGTAGAGCAAAGCTCCCCAGAATGACTTCCGTGGCGAACATCACTCCGCCAATAGGAGCATTAAATGTTGCTGCGATTCCAGCGCCAGCGCCGCAGGCCACCATTAAACGCAGATAGCGTTCAGGCAAGCCCAAGATACTGCTGCCCCAAGGTAGAACCGAACGCAGAGCCAATTTGAACAATGGGTCCTTCACGTCCTACCGATCCACCTGAGCCAATACAAAGCGCAGAAGCAATGGCTTTCACAATGACCACTCGTGGCCGAATGATGCTGCCCTCTTCTGCAATCGCCGCCATCACTTCAGGGACACCATGCCCTTTTGCCTCTGGAGCAAACCGTTTCACAATGATGCTAACAAGTGCAAGTCCGGTGATGGGCAAGAAAAAAACATCTGCTCTTCCTAAAACCGAAAAACTATTTTTTCCAAAACCAAAGAACAGGAAACCCAAGTTGTACTGTGCCATTCTCGCATTCCTCCTAGTAGATTTGTGCTCGACACACTTATTCTACCAAAGAGGGACGAGGTGGCACCTTTTACATTATGTCACCCAGTGCGTCCACTGAATTTACACCAATTATACGGACTCAACTCGGAGCGATCTACTTTTGTGGCGTCTTTACCGGAAAATGCGCCTCCGCCGTGATGTGCAGCCCCCCCGTAGGTATCAACAATGATTTTTCGTCCTTTCAACCCTTTATCTGCTACTGGTCCTCCAAGAACAAACCGTCCTGTTGGATTAAGCAGGTATTTAGTCCGTTCATCCAGTAAGTTCTCTGGCAATGTAGGAACAATTACGTGATGCCAAATGTCTTCCCTCAACTCCCTCAGATCGACATCAACCATATGTTGAATTGATACAATAACGGTATCTATTCTGAGTGGAACTCCGTTATCATACTCAATTGTTACTTGGGTTTCTCCATCGGGTCCGATATAAGGGATGTCCTTATCCAACCTAACCTTATCCAACCTCTGCGCTAACTTATGAGCTAATGAGATTGGTAGTGGCATATATTCGGGAGTTTCATTACAAGCAAATCCAAATACAATCCCTTGATCTCCCGCTCCAATGTTTAGTGAGCCTCCTATCAATCCGTCCTTCATTTCAAGAGCCTTGTCCACACCTTTTGCAATATCAGGGGATTGTTCATTGACGGAAATAAGTATCGAGCATGCGTCTGGATCAAGGTAAGAAATTTTATTGTACCCAATTTCCTTTAAGGTGTCACGCACTACTTTTGAAATATCCACAGTTACACTAGTCGTAATCTCGCCTGTAATAACAAAAAGTTCACCAGCGGCGACGACTTCACAAGAAACACGAGCATGGGGGTCAAGTGTTAAATAAGATATCATGAACGAGGCTCGGCTCCATGTCACAATTCCGTAGGTTAGTTGGCAATACTGGTATTTGTGAACACCAATGCCAATCAGAGCTACATTGTGAAGGAGCCGATAGTATGAAGGATAGCACAAAGTATGTTGGTTTAGACGTTTCGAAGGATTTTGTCGCAGTCGCCATTGCGGATGAAGGGCGGGATAATCCTAGATATTTTGGTCAGATTCCCAACAACGAAGAGTCGATTCGTAAACTTTTCAAAAAATTACGTGAAGAGGAATGCCGACTTAATGTCTGCTACGAAGCTGGGCCAACTGGTTATGGGTTATATAGGTTCCTTACTGCGTTAGGAATCGAATGTTGCGTCGTCGCTCCATCTTTAATTCCAACACGCGCGGGAGACCGAATTAAGACAGATCGTCGCGATGCAATTCGACTAGCTCAATTATTCAGGGCTGGTGAACTTACGCCGATTTACATTCCAACAGAGGAAGATGAAGCTCTACGGGACCTCGTGCGGGCAAGAAAAGTAACAAAAGAAGACCAACTTAGGGCGCGTCATCATCTAGCCAAATTTCTGTTGCGTCACGAAATAAAAGCGCCAGGTCATTTAAAGAAAAAGTGGACGAAGATATATCACAAATGGCTGAATACTCTCAAGTTTGACAATTCCGCTCTGGAAATTGTGTTCCAAGAATATCTCCACACGTTGGATGAGATTGAACAGCGCCTGGAGCGCCTTGAGAGAGCCATTCATACTGAGACCATGAGATCTTCACATGCACCGGTCATAGAAGCACTGCAAACACTTCGAGGTGTAAAAGAAATAACGGCTGTAACTCTCGTTGTTGAGGTTGGTACGTTTAAACGCTTTGCGTCCGCCCGTGACTTTATGGGGTATACAGGACTAATCCCATCTGAGTATTCAAGCGGAGCAACTAGACACCAAGGCAAGATTACTAAAACAGGGAATAGTCATGTTCGACGCGTATTGGTGGAATCAGCATGGAGTTATCGTCACAAACCTAACATTTCTAGAGACATCAAGAAACGGCAGCAAGGACAAGATGCGATGGTACAACGCATCGCTTGGAAAGCACAAACCCGACTTCACCCGAAATATGCACGTATGGCAGCTAAAGGAAAACCACACGGAAAAATTATTGCAGCTGTTGCTCGAGAACTTGCCGGCTTCATTTGGGCGATTGCGACAAGTGTTGAACTGAAAACCAGTAGTAGCAAGGTTGCCTAAACAAAGAAAGACAAGTAGCTAGCATTTTAATACAACATTTGATTTTGGCTTAAAGATTGGGCTCGAAGGCAAAAGTGTAAAACCGCAGAGGAGAATTCACGTTTGACGCTTGTGCTAGGCCAATAGAATTGGCTGAACGCACGATGTAAGTTCGTGATAGCTCCTCAAGACGGAGAGATACTCTGTGGTAACCAACCCACGTATATCAGACTGCTCACCGTCGAGAAGTTTTTGCCTTCGTGCCGAGTCTTTGAGGTGTTGCTTGACATGGAGCCTCTGCAGCCCCGATGTGATGACGGACAAGCGGACTAGGGTCCGCATGGCAGCTTAGCCTATCAGGGCCGCCACTCCATATCAAGCAACTCGTAGCCTTAAGGATTGTGGCGCAACGGGGGCTGGAGGTACTTGACAGGCCTCGTTCATATCAGCGTCAAACCAGACCCACCTCGCCTTTAGGCGGTACTGGCGAGATAATCTCCCCATCATGAACAAGGGAGAGTGTTTGTCATGTCCAGAGTGGAGTTGCGTCGTTTGTGGGAAGGACGGATTCACGAGTACCGCGTGAGCGGGCAGCCTGCTGTTTTGGCCATCGCCAAATGACCGAAAGCTGACGTAATTGCCTGTCCAAAAGTTGCTGGGTAAAATGACCGTATCCTAGCTGAACGATTTGGACTAGCAACTTTGGTAGGAGAAACCGTTTAATGAGTAACGGACCACAGTATTCGACAATTATACGAAGTTTAGAACCTTCAGTGCCCTTTGTCTCACCATTCACGATTGAACGGGATATGGGCAGGCCGTTTCGTCTTCGATTGGGAGCCAACGAAAGCTCTTTCGGAATATCACCAAAAGCATTCAAAGCAATGAACGAGGCGTTAGAGACGCTTTATTGGTACTGTGATCCGGAGGCTTACGATTTACGGCAAGCTCTGGCAAAGAGACATGGAGTTACTGTGAAGGAAATTTTAATCGGGAGCGGGATAGATGATCTCTTGGGCTTGACCGTGAGGACCTTCATGGACCCTGGTGACGTTGCAGTGACTTCGATGGGGACATATCCGACATTTGCCTATCATGTTAAGGGGTATGGAGGGAAAATTCACTTCGTCCCATACACTGAAGATTTCCGAAACGATTTGGGTGCGCTGGTTGATGCAGCAAAGAGAACAAATGCAAAACTCCTATACTTGGCTAATCCGGACAATCCGTCAGGAACGCACTATTCAAAACCGCAAGTTGAGAGCTTCTTGAACAATGTGCCCGATTGTTGTTTGGTGATTTTGGATGAAGCGTATATCGAATTTGCGCCAAGAGACGTGGGAACTCCCATACAAACCCACGATAGACGTGTGATACGCATGCGAACTTTTTCAAAAGTCTATGGTCTTGCCGGGGCCAGAATAGGCTACGCCATTACAAACTCAGAGACCGTTGATGCTTTTGACAAAGTGAGACTTCATTATGGTGTGAATTCAGTGGCTCTTGCCGGTGCTTTAGCATCACTTAATGACCCAACATTCGAGCGGACGGTGATTCAAGAGGTACAAAGAGGTCGGCATGAGTATGAAACGCTAGGAAATAAATTGGGCCTGCCTGTACTACCGTCTTACACGAATTTCGTCTGCTTCAACCTTCAGGACATGGCAGTTGCAAAGCGAGTGGCACTGGAGTTAAAGAAACGAGGAGTTTTTGTAAGGCAAGCTAATGGGCAGCCTTTCGACCGTTTCATTCGCGTCACCGTTGGATCGCCAACTGAACGTACAATTTTTTCGGAAATTTTGTCAGAAGTAGCGACGTTACTTGAGGTTATACATGGCTAAAGGGCGGTGGCGAGGTTCAGTGGGAATCAGAAGACTTATTACAGCAGAGTCCGTCACTTCTGGGCACCCGGATAAAATGTGCGATGTAATTTCTGATGCCATTCTTGACGCCATTCTTGACGCTGATATGAACGAGGCCTGTCAAGTACCTCCAGCCCCCGTTGCGCCACAATCCTTAAGGCTACGAGTTGCTTGATATGGAGTGGCGGCCCTGATAGGCTAAGCTGCCATGCGGACCCTAGTCCGCTTGTCCGTCATCACATCGGGGCTGCAGAGGCTCCATGTCAAGCAACACCTCAAAGACTCGGCACGAAGGCAAAAACTTCTCGACGGTGAGCAGTCTGATATACGTGGGTTGGTTACCACAGAGTATCTCTCCGTCTTGAGGAGCTATCACGAACTTACATCGTGCGTTCAGCCAATTCTATTGGCCTAGCACAAGCGTCAAACGTGAATTCTCCTCTGCGGTTTTACACTTTTGCCTTCGAGCCCAATCTTTAAGCCAAAATCAAATGTTGTATTAAAATGCTAGCTACTTGTCTTTCTTTGTTTAGGCAACCTTGCTACTACTGGTTTTCAGTTCAACACTTGTCGCAATCGCCCAAATGAAGCCGGCAAGTTCTCGAGCAACAGCTGCAATAATTTTTCCGTGTGGTTTTCCTTTAGCTGCCATACGTGCATATTTCGGGTGAAGTCGGGTTTGTGCTTTCCAAGCGATGCGTTGTACCATCGCATCTTGTCCTTGCTGCCGTTTCTTGATGTCTCTAGAAATGTTAGGTTTGTGACGATAACTCCATGCTGATTCCACCAATACGCGTCGAACATGACTATTCCCTGTTTTAGTAATCTTGCCTTGGTGTCTAGTTGCTCCGCTTGAATACTCAGATGGGATTAGTCCTGTATACCCCATAAAGTCACGGGCGGACGCAAAGCGTTTAAACGTACCAACCTCAACAACGAGAGTTACAGCCGTTATTTCTTTTACACCTCGAAGTGTTTGCAGTGCTTCTATGACCGGTGCATGTGAAGATCTCATGGTCTCAGTATGAATGGCTCTCTCAAGGCGCTCCAGGCGCTGTTCAATCTCATCCAACGTGTGGAGATATTCTTGGAACACAATTTCCAGAGCGGAATTGTCAAACTTGAGAGTATTCAGCCATTTGTGATATATCTTCGTCCACTTTTTCTTTAAATGACCTGGCGCTTTTATTTCGTGACGCAACAGAAATTTGGCTAGATGATGACGCGCCCTAAGTTGGTCTTCTTTTGTTACTTTTCTTGCCCGCACGAGGTCCCGTAGAGCTTCATCTTCCTCTGTTGGAATGTAAATCGGCGTAAGTTCACCAGCCCTGAATAATTGAGCTAGTCGAATTGCATCGCGACGATCTGTCTTAATTCGGTCTCCCGCGCGTGTTGGAATTAAAGATGGAGCGACGACGCAACATTCGATTCCTAACGCAGTAAGGAACCTATATAACCCATAACCAGTTGGCCCAGCTTCGTAGCAGACATTAAGTCGGCATTCCTCTTCACGTAATTTTTTGAAAAGTTTACGAATCGACTCTTCGTTGTTGGGAATCTGACCAAAATATCTAGGATTATCCCGCCCTTCATCCGCAATGGCGACTGCGACAAAATCCTTCGAAACGTCTAAACCAACATACTTTGTGCTATCCTTCATACTATCGGCTCCTTCACAATGTAGCTCTGATTGGCATTGGTGTTCACAAATACCAGTATTGCCAACTAACCTACGGAATTGTGACATGGAGCCGAGCCTCGTTCATGATAACTTACGGACATCCGCTTCCCCCGAGTACAAATCCATTTTCAGAGATATCTTTGGTCCTCGTTCCATGGCAACCCTGAGGCTCTTTCCAACCCCACACGACTTGAAAGGGCGCACACCTCAACAAGTCATCGAATCCTGGGGGAAGTATATCCGACGCTCTGGCGGTAAACAAGGGATGCGTAAGGCTGTAGAACGCTTGGCGCTTGCCCGTGAAAGCGTTGGACAGGTTGCAGGACTTGAAGAAGACAAGTGGGAGTTGGAAAGCCTCCTTGTCACTACGACAGAATCCAAAAAACAATCCCTGAAGCAACCTCATCCCCTGACAATTCCTCCACCCTCTTCTTCATATCGAGGTGGTGAAATCCTGCGAATGAGAGAGCATTCGTGAGAAAAACGCTTAATTTCGAGGGATGTGCAATAGGGTTCCCTTCAAAGATTCAAAGAGATTGAGTATGACGGCTTAGAGACAAACTGGATCAACGCCTTAGACCATCAGAACACTTTATGATCGACGAGATGGTCGAAAAATATCGGCCACCTCCCACATGGTTACCTCTTTGCATCAAAACCATCACGATAATGTATTTGTATCCCCATAGGCGAACATCACACTCAGAACGTACCACCGACGAAGGTCTGAATGATACCGTGTATGTTCTTTAAACTGTCGAGCAACATTGGGCCACACTGAAGTATTTCAGAGCCGAGCTCGAAAACCGTCTCATTGTTGACAGCAGGTATCTCGGAATAACCCGGTCGCGCAAGAAAGTTTTCGGGCATAAATGGTTTTCCGCACCAAGACGCAAACACGATATCTGGAGCGGCAGTAGCAATCTCATCTGCTTCTACAACCCGTTCTGATGCATGGCGTCCCTCCAATGATTTTTCACGAAACACGTCAATACCGCCTGCAATCTCGATTAAATCACTCACCCATGCCGTCCCAACTATGATAGGGTCCATCCACTCTTCAAAATACACACGCGGTCGAAAGGGAAGTTCAGCCGCACTCTGACGGACTTCATCCACCTCTTGACGTAGCTCGGCCACATACGCCAAGGCTTCATCCGATTTCCCAATCAAGTTGCCAATCAGTAGTATGGTGTGAAACATATCCTCAAGCCGGTGCGGGTTAAAATGCACCGTAGTCACACCTTGTTTAGAGAGCTCAGCAGCGAGCTCCTTTTGTACCCCAGAGGTTAGAATCGCAACGTCTGGTTGATCCTGAAGAATTCGTTTGGTGCTACCATGTTTGAATCCGGATACTTTCGGCAGGAGAAGTGCCTCCGCCGGGCGTGTCGTGTAGGCGGAAATGCCGACAACCCGGTCAAGAGAACCCAGCCGATACAGGATTTCCGGGATTTCTGCGGCAAGGCAAACAATTCGTTCTGGATACATAGTACGAACCCCTCCGTTGAATATCGTTTATGTAAGACCGAGTACGTCATACAATTTGCTCATGTCTAGGTGGGTACGAACCACCTGGGCAAGTCGATCAAATTCTTCGGTGCGGTGTGCCATGACATTCGTCGCTTTTTCTTGTAACGGCAATCCCTTGTGGCGTCGTATCCTGTTTAGCCAGGCATTACGAAAAACATCGTTGTGTAGTACCCCGTGAAGGTACGTACCGATGATTCGGCCATCTTCAGACATATGTCCTTCCGGTACCGCACTATCTGAAGGGGGGGCGTATGCTCCATCGGTGTAGACCCGCCGTGTCATGGCAAGCGGATTCCGTGCTCCGGGAAACTCGGTGACTCCCATGTGAATTTCATAATCTTTGACTGGAATACCTGTAAATTCGCCTGAGAACTCACCCCCCACCAAAACTGTGGTCTTGTCCGCACATATGGTGGTCACCGTATCAAAGAGTCCTAATCCGCTAGAAGTGTCAATCTCAGATTCAAGGTGTTCCGGGTCATGAACTTCCATTCCAAGCATTTGATATCCGCCGCAGATACCAAGGACGTGTGCCCCACCACGAACCGTCCTCTGAATCGACGCAGTCCAGCCGGTGTTATCCAACCACCGCAAGTCCATCAAGGTGCTCTTTGTACCAGGTATCACGATGGCATCTACATGATGCAGCTCCTCTGGACTAGTACAGAAACTTGCGTCAACGCCCGGTTCGAGAAAGAGCGGATCGAAGTCCGTGAAATTTGAGATGTGAGGAAGCTGAACAATACCCACGCGGATACCGTTCCTGATTGCCTTCGCTTGGTGATAACGATCCCCCGACAGACCCACGGAGTCTTCTTCATCAATCGCCAGATTTGGTATATATGGAATGACCCCAAGCACAGGCACACCAGTATAGTCTTCGATCCATCGGCGCCCCTCATCAAACAATCCAGCGTCTCCGCGAAACTTGTTAATGAGGATGCCCTTGACCAGTCTTTTCTCATTAGGATCAAGCAACTGAAGCGTCCCTACAATGGAGGCAAACACGCCTCCGCGATCAATGTCTGCAATAAGCAGTACACTCGCGTCAGCCATCTGTGCGGTCCTCATATTGGCAATATCCCGTTGTTTCAGGTTCATCTCCACAGGGCTACCCGCACCCTCGATAACTATAATGTCATGCCGCTGTGCGAGAAACTGATAACTCTCCGCGACCGCCCACCATAGCAGCTCCTTTTCATCATAGAAATAATCCTTTGCCGATCTCGTTCCAATTGGACGACCTTGCAGTACAATCTGACTTTGCATGTTCCCAGTTGGCTTTAACAGAACGGGGTTCATGTGCTCGTTTGATAGGATGCCGCATGCCTCGGCTTGAACAGCCTGAGCCCGTCCAATCTCGCGGCCGGAAGGCGTCACCGCGGAATTCAGAGACATGTTTTGTGCTTTAAACGGTGCTACGCGATGGCCGTCTTGTGTGAGGATACGGCAAAGGGCCGTTGCCAGGATGCTTTTTCCGACATTCGAAGAGGTGCCAATCACCATGAGGCTCCGTGTCATTCATGTCGCCTGCCTTCCTGATTCACCTGCTCGATACGTTCTGCACCTCTCCACAAACTTCTCGGCGACAAGCGGATTCGAAGCAAAGTGAAGATGCATGTATCCGGCGACAAGGTTACCGTTCAAGTACCCCTCACCTCGTCGGCTTGACCAACGAGACGCAGATGCTTCATATGCAAAAACCTGCGGCAAACGAAACTCGATTGTTGAATAGTGAAATTCGTGCCCTCGCGCAGACTCCTTTGCAGGTACCAGCCAGTTTCCCTCCATGCCCGTGACCTCCCGATAGCCAAATCCGGAAAGGCGTTTCTGCATGGTCACCCGTGCAGGAATGAGGCCAACCAGGTCATGCGTAGTCCCCGCCAGGTCCGTCAGTTGTTCCGTCAGGTACATATATCCTCCACACTCTGCGTAGGTTGGTAAGCCATTTCGAATTTTCTCTCGAAAGTCATCCCGAACATCTTTCATGGAACTAAGTTGAGCTGCAAACTCTTCAGGGAATCCTCCGCCGATATACAAGCCCCCTGCATCTTCCGGAATCTTCTCCCCGGAGAGTGGACTAAAGAACACAAGTTCCGCCCCGTAGTGCTCAAGTAGCTCCAGGTTTTCTTCGTAGTAAAAGTTGAAGGCAGCATCCTTGGCGATGGCAATCCGAGTATTTCGTATATCGCCCGACGCAGTGTCTTTCGATAAAAATGACGGGTACACCTGGCCTTTTTCACTCTCTGGTATCTCCGGTGCAGCCTTCGCTAAGGAGAGCACCGCATCCAAATCAATCGTAGACGATGCCAGCGCGCTCAGTTGTTCAAGCAACAGAGTGTGTTCTCCCCTTTCGATAGCCGGAATCAACCCCAGATGTCGTTCCGGGATCTCGATTTCCGAATGCTTCGACAGGTACCCCACGACGGGTATACCGCATTCAAGTTCCACCACCTGTTGAATCAGACGAAAGTGGCCTTCCCCGCCTACACGGTTTGCTACGACACCGGCAATGTTTACACGAGGGTCCAAGTCTTGATATCCTTTCACAATCGCCGCAGCACTTCGGGCCATCCCAGAACAATCGACAACCAGAAGAACGGGGCAATCGAGCAAAAGGCTAATCTCCGCAGTGCTTCCCTCATTCGACAAGACATCCTTGCCATCGTAAAATCCCATCACACCTTCTACAATAGAGACATCCGTATCAGTCGCAGCATGGACGAAGATATCCCGGACCATCTGTTTAGCTAGCATCCAACTGTCCAGGTTCCTCGATGTCCTGCCGGTAATGGCCGTGTGATAACTTGGATCAATGTAGTCCGGCCCGACTTTAAAGCTTTGTACGCATAGCCCGCGCTGACGAAATGCGGCCATGAGGCCCAGAGAAACGGTGGACTTCCCCACACTGCTATGCGTGCCTGCGATGACGATTCGAGGTAGATTCAATGATTTCAACTCCCTTTCAAACTGGAGGACTCAATGTGACGACGCTCATCTTCGTGCGGCATGGTGTGACAGCAGAGAACCTGAACTATACCTTGATTGGTCATACTGACCCTCCGTTGCATGAGTTTGGCGTCTTGCAGGCCAAAGCTGTGGCAAGCGCGCTGCAGAACGTATCTATCGACTGCCTATACTCCAGTCCGCTGAAGCGTTGCTTGCAGACAGCCAGTGTCATAGCAGAGAGGCGCAGAAATCTTGAGATAAACACATGTACGGCACTGAGCGAGATTCACCTTGGTATTGTTGACGGGATGTCTTCCTTCCTCGCGTATGAACGGTACAAGTCTCTGATGGATGCCGCGCTTGACGATTCATTGTCGGACTTTCAGTTTCCATCCGGTGAGTCACGCAGTGCAGCACTGCGCCGTTTTCAACAAGGGCTTGACTCCCTTGTCGCGAAGCACAAAGAAGGTACGGTCTGCATTGTGACGCACGGCGGACCGCTCGGCCTTTGGCTGGCAGACTACCATGGCGATCCGCTAGGACGGTTTCGGCACTGGCAACCTCATCATGCATCGATCGCACGTGTCACGTACCGCGACAGAAGATTTCACGTAGACACTCTTGACAGCACGGACCATTTGTCAAATGGACTCATGAAACCCCCATCACAGCCTTCGTAAGGCATCATGAAAGGCGTTCCACATTCGCTCGTTATCTTCGTGAGACCGGATTGTGATTCGAATGTCAAACGCCCCGAGGCCCCTGAAATTTCCACAGCGGCGTACAAATATTCCTTCTCGCTCAAGTCGTGCGAAAATGCTTTCAACAGGCAGGTCTTCCCGTACGTGAACCAAGAAGTAGTTGACACTGGGGATGTAGAGTTGGACGGCCCAATGTTTGCCCCACGTCTCAAGAACGAACTCTTGTTCTGCTTGTAGCCAATCCCAGGTCTCCCGAACAAACTTTTCATCTTGGTACGCTGCGATGGCCGCAGCCTGTGCCAGATGATTGACACTCCACCTGTCGCGATTCACTTCAATTTTCCGGACCAGATCTGCATGCGCTACGCCGAAGCCAAACCGAAGGCCTGGAATGGCATAGATCTTCGTCGCGGATCGCACAACAATAAGGTTTTTCAGATGCTCTGTGTCTGGCATGACTGTTCTCTCCGACTCGTCGGGTCGAAAATCCATAAACGATTCATCTACGAGAACCGAAACCCCTCTCTCGCAAAGCATTGCAACAAAGCCGATGAACTCCTCTCTCCGCCAACACAGGCCCGTTGGGTTGTGCGGATTGTTGATGACCACCAAGTCGGCGGGTCTGCATCGGCTTACAATATCATGCAACAATTCTCCGAGATCAGTCAGGGATTCTCCGAACGACGATCCTGCAAAGAGGGGGATATGGACGACCTCGGCTCTAACCCGCTCGGCAGCCTGTTGATATTCCGCAAACGCGGGTTCAAACAGAAAAACTCGCCTCGGAGTTAGTGCACGGATGGTCAAATCGATCACCTCTGACGCACCGTTACCGCAAAAAACACTCTGGGTACTCGCAATCGGATACTTGCTGCAGATGGCCTGAATCACCTTGATGTGCCGGGCGTCCGGGTAATGTCGAATACCAGTGAGCGCACCTTGAATGGCCGTCATCACGCTTTTGGGAGGTCCCATCGGATTGATGTTTGCACTAAAATCAAACACGTGTTTAGAGCTGCGTCCGCTCTTCTCTGCGTACTCGTAAATTCGTCCGCCGTGCATCTATAGCGCCCCTTAATGGATCATGGCTGCAAATACCATCCAACCAACCCATTCCGTGATTTCATTTAAAGCACCGTACGTATCTCCTGTCGTTCCTCCGAATTTCCGCCCCATCCAACCGTTAAAAAGTGACACTGTTACGACAACGTAAACAAGCACCCATAGTGCGTCCTTCAATGGCAGAATGAAAATACATACAACTCCGCTAAAAATGGTCGCGCCTGCCAAGACCCACACCGACAACCTTTGTGCAAAAAAACTGCCCAACCCTTCCTCTCGGGCAGAGCGAGACACCCCCATCGACCAGATCATTGACAACCTGGACATCATTGGAACAACGATAAAGGGCTCCCAATCTTGCGGGGAAACACTCGATATCGCTGTCAATTTCCCAATGAGGATGAGGATGGCAGCCACAGCCCCCATGGCTCCAATGCGGCTGTCTTTCATAATGTTGAGCGCCTCTTCGCGCGGGCGTCTGCTACCAATGGCGTCAGCAGTATCCATCAGACCATCCAGATGAAGCGCTCCTGTAAGAAGCGTGTACACCGTCAGTGAAACTGCCGTGGCAGGCAAGCTTGGCACATGTCTCGTTAGAAAATATTGCACACCCCAAAGGACGCACCCAAGCGCTCCGCCGATCATTGGAAAAAAGAGCACACTCGTTCGGACATCACTGTCACTTACACTCCGGATGGAGGGTGTTGGAATCACTGTTGCAAATTGTGTCGCGAGAATGAACCATCTTACAATTGCCAAACCAACACACCTCCTAGCCCTGCCATGACCAGAATCACTATACACGTGATGTGAACAATAAGAATCGTGCGCCTAATATCGGAGGCTTGCAAAGTTCTGCTGGGGTCGCCCATCGTCGCTCGCCGGGATTCGATACCTCCATAGAAGTTGACGCCGCCCAGTTGAACGCCGAGTGCACCGGCAACTATCGATTCTGGGATGCCGCTGTTGGGACTTGGATGTTTGCAGGCATCCCTCTGCATGATTCGGATTGCCTCGCGTGCGTTGTTCTTTGTCATCCAGGTCGCAATCCATACGAGACCGATGGTCAGACGGGCTGGAATGAAGTTCAATACGTCGTCAAGCCGAGCAGAACACCAGCCAAAGTCCACATAACGCTCATTTTTGTACCCGACCATAGAGTCGAGTGTATTGGCTGCTCGGTAAAAGAGTGCCAATGGGGCCCCACCAATGCAGGCATAAAATACAGGGGAGACAATCGCATCCACGATATTCTCCGCAAGGGTCTCTACCGTGGCACGTACCACTTCGGCTTCCGATAAATGTTCAGTATCCCGCCCGACTATCATGGATACTTCTCGCCGTGCAACTTCTATCCCCTCTGTTTGCAACCGATGGAGTACGACCCACCCTGCCTTCACCAACCCTTTCCAGGCTATCGTTGTAGAGATCAGAAACACGTTTATCGTCCAAGCCAACCAAACCGGCGTGTATCGCCTCAGCAGAAAAAGGAACAACCACGGGATAATGCTTGCAATCAATACGGTGGTGAGGGTAAGGAAGATACCCAAGGCGCGTTTTACGTTGCGCGAGGCAACGGCTCGATTCAAGCGGCGGTCAAACAGCGTGATGTACTTACCAATCAATACAACTGGATGTGGAATGAATCTCGGATCTCCTATCATTCTGTCAACGAACAGAGCCAGGCCAGCACCGAAGAGGAGATTCATGGAAGGGATACCTGCAGTTTTCGTAAATCTACTGGGATTCCCGCAACAACCCAAATCACCTTCTCAGCAGATTGGGCCGTCTTCTGATTCATTACACCGAGCCAATCCCGGTACCGACGTGACACGCCATCCCCCGGGACAATGCCTTGCCCAACCTCATTGCTAACAACGATCACCCGGTGCTCCGTTTCTGCCATTGCCGAAACAAGCGCGTCAATTCTGAGGAAGACCTGCTCTTCGTCACAGCCCTCGAGGAACATCCAGTTGTTTAGGAGCAGGGAAAGGCAGTCAATGAGAATAACCTGCGGAGCACGCTCTGTTTGGAACCAACTGGAAACGTTGAGTGGGATTTCAGCCGTCTCCCATTGTGACGGCCTCCCTGAACGGTGACGTTGGATACGTTCTTGCATCTCATCATCGCTGACTTGTGCGGTTGCCACGTACGTAACATTCATGGAATGGATCTCGGATAGGCGCAGTGCCAGTTGTTCTGCGAACGAACTCTTTCCACTACGCGCACCGCCAAGAACAAAGGTATATCCCAACACAATCTCCTCCCTTCAAGGCGAATAACTCACACGCAGGTGTCCGCCAAACGGATCGGCATACGTTTTGGCTTTCACCTGGAACACCTCTTCTAAAGCACGCTCTGACAGAACATCCTGCGGAGGTCCGTCGGCGTACACTCGACCTGAATGCAGCAATAAGAGCCTGTCGCAATACCTGGCGGCAAGCTCAAGATGGTGAATCGCCATGACGATGAGCCGTCCCTCTTCGGCTAACTTTTGCAGATGAAGAAGGATATCCAACTGGTAATGAACATCGAGGTTTGCAATCGGTTCATCGAGCAGAATGATTGGACTGCCCTGGGCCAGACAACGTGCAACGCCTGCACGCTGCCGTTCTCCACCGGATATTTGATCAAGCCGGGCGCTTCGAAAGGACAACAAGTTCAAGCCAGTCATCGCTCGATTCACAACTTCACGGCTTTCGCTATCGAGGCCGCCAAAGAGTGTGCGATAAGGGAAGCGTCCCATTTCTACGTACTGTTCAACCGTAAACGATGCGTTGTCCGGCATCTGTTGCGGCAGATAAGCCACGTCCCTGGCCCGGTCCTTCGGAGATACTTCGGAAATCGACTGTCCACGGATATAGATTCGACCTCGAGTGGGTCGAATCACACCCGCGAGTAGACGCAGTAGCGTTGATTTACCTGCTCCATTCGGGCCCACAAGCCCGACGACTTGCCCGCCCGCCCATTCACACTGGATACGTTCCAATATACCGCCGAAAGATAGATCCTCCATAAGGAGCGCTGCAGTTTGGTTCATTTCCTCACCCCCGATACACGCGCGACTCTTGACGACGCAACAGGAACAGAAAGAACGGTGCCCCAAGTAAAGACGTAATGATACCCACATTCAACTCAGCCGGCAGGAGTATCATTCGGGCGATTAAGTCCGCGAAGAGCATCAGGACGGCACCTCCAATGGCTGAGGAAAAGATGAGCTGCCGATGAGCAGGCCCGATCCAAATCCGTAGCAGGTGGGGAACGACCAATCCAACAAATCCAATCACTCCTGTAGCACTAACACATGCGCCGACCACAAAAGCAGAGGTAACGAGCACAACCTGCTTTGTCCGCTGCAGCGACACCCCAACGCCTTGCGCCTGCTCTTCTCCCAAGGACAGCACATCAAGTGCATGTGCTTGTGTCAGGTAAATTCCAATCGCGACAGCAACAAAGACAAGGAGCATCAAAACTTCGCGCCAGGTACTCCCATCCAGCCCACCCATCAACCAAAACAACATCTGTTGCATGGTCTCGAGCGGAGCGAGTGAGAGAACCAATGTCACGATAGAACTACATAGCGCGCTAAATGCCACGCCTGACAACAGTAGTGAATAAATTGATGTTTTTCCGTGCACGGTGGCAATGCGATAGATGACAAGCACCACAATCAGTCCACTCACGAACGCTCCTACAGGGGTATACCACTCATTCAGCTGAGATAAACCTAATTGAATGGTCAACACTGCTCCAAGGGAAGCCCCACTTGACACCCCGATAATCGATGGGTCCGCCATCGGGTTTCGAAAAACGGCCTGGAGAGCAGCCCCGGTGGTAGCCAACCCGGCTCCAACGAGTGCCGCGACAAACAATCGCGGCAAACGAATGGCTCCAATGACAATAGCGTTGGTATCATGCACACCCTGAAAATATCCCCATGCATCTGGAATGAGTTGGCGAACTGGGATAGTTACAGGTCCGAGAGACAGTTCTAATGCTGCCCCTACCAACAGTGCGATACCGAGAGCGACAAAAGTCCACCGAACGCGAAGATTACTCATTCCCAATCTGTACGTTCGGATACAACAGCTTTGCCACATCTTGCACTCCCCGTGTCACATACTGCGACACGCTTGTCAAATCTGCGCTGCTAACACTATAAACGCGGTGATTCTTCACTGCAGAAACATTTTTCAAGGCCGGGTCAGAAAGGATTTTCTGAACAAATCCTTTATCATTGTTTGCGTCGATGATTACGTCAGGGTTTAATTTCACAATTTCTTCGTCCGTAATTTGCTTCCATCCGTTCAGCTTAGATGCAGCGTTAATCCCACCCGCATCCACGATGACATCATTTACTGTCGTGGAGGAGCCAGCCGCATACCCATAGGAACTGTAGTCGAGAACAGTTACTTTTTTCTGGCCTTTGACCGCATCTTCTACGTTCTGCAACTGAGACTGCATGGTTGTAACCACCTTCGCGGCCTTTGCTTCTTGCCCAACCAATTTGCCAACGACCTGAATGTTTCGTTCGATATCAGCAATGGAATTAAAAGTGTTGAACTCATATGCTGGAATACCCGCTTGTTCAATCTGACTGATCACACTTTGCTTCGCATACGAGGCCGTTAATACGAGGTCCGGCTTGGCAGCAATAACTTGCTCAGCCGTGAGATTCTGGATGGTTGGAATTCCTTTGACAAGGGATGACACATTCGAATACTGCGGATCATCCGCGTAGTTCGTAACGAGAACAATGTCCTTTTTCGGGACTAACGCTGTTAGAATCTCGTCCGTTCCTTCCGTTGTCGAGGCGATGTGCTGCGGTTGCTTGGAGATGGTCACCGTATGGCCTGCACCGTCTTTTAACGTCACTGGGAACGCAGATGCAGCCTGAGACGTAGTCGTTTGCGAGGATGATGCCGCTTGATTGGCTGTGCTGACTGAAGACCCTGTGGACGTTGTTGCAGCATTTGCATTGCCGGAGGTGGTATTCGTACCACAACCTGCAACACCCAGTGTCAAAGCAGTTAACACGGTGGGGATGATGAAGACAGACTTTTTCATAGAGATACCTCCTGAGATAGGTCATGAGGCGTCCCCTTCAAAAAAGAAAATCTCTGCCTTTGGCAGAGATCGCTTGGTCGGATAATAAATTACCTATCCTCGCAACCTCTCCTCGAAGGTTTCGCTCTGGCTCTTCAGGCAGGTCTCCTGACTCTCAGCTCGGCTTATTCAACACCTTCCCACGTATTGCAGTGGTGTTGTTCCGAAACACGCTGATTACAGTGGCGGGACCGTACCGGGATTGCACCGGTTTCCCTATTATCTCTGTTCCCAGAGCACCTGAAGAGATAGATTCAATTCGTTAGTAATCCTATTGAATATCGGATAGTACGTCAAGTATTATTTTGCTGCCGCAGGATATACCGTTGCCCGGACTCACAAATCGCAGTGTATACAGCCATGGCGAGTTGCTCTCCAAACTCGGTAGCAAGCCCTGTGTACTCGATGAGGCACTCCCTTTGATATTCGGGCGGTTGAGTAGCACCGACGACCACAGCATCTGTCGTTGTACCCGTTGCAATTCGACCGTCAAGGCAAGTCACGGCAAGATCTGAAAGCGCTGCAGCCTTTGCCTCTGTTACAGTGATCACCGACTCAACGAATGCTTCTTCAGTCATGTATCCATCAACGATAACAATCGTATTAATCGTACCTGGCTCCAAAGACTTGAGATATTCGCCGCATACGCGGGCTGCATTCGAAAATCCGGCTGTAACGCATACTAAAATACTCCACTGTGCCCCTTGCACTTCCGCCCATCCAGCATCGTCGAGACGCGCAGCCGTCATGAGAGCTGTTGCATCATTCCCCGAAATCCCCAACTGAGACAACCGGAGAGACAAATCAAGTTTCGGGGTATCGCAGTTGTACGTCCTTGGAACTTTGAAGTTCACGATATCATACAGATTGTTCATGCCTCCGCCGTGGATGGCTGAACTGATGGTGCGTAGCCTTCTATCGGATTTGATATGAATCAACCGACTATTTTGTACCCAATGAACACCACGATTTGCCCAGAGAGGCTTGGATTGCTGAGGGTCTTTGACACAAAACATCTGATTACAACTCCGTAGTGGTGCTTGAATGATTTTTTCCTTCTCGGAAGACTTCCGCACTATTCTCGTAAAGGATATCTTTTTGTTTGCGCCTCGCATTGACGGCTCGCGCGAGCACAAAGAGCAAATCAGAGAGACGATTCAGGTATTTAAGCGTGGGTTCGAAGATATTTTCAACCTGCATCAGTGCGACCACATGCCGCTCAGCTCGCCGGACAACCGTACAGCATACATGGAGCGTTGCCGCCGCTTTATCACCGCCGCGTAAAATAAATTTGGTAACCTTGTCTGCTTCCTCCTTATACCGGTCAATGAAAGGTTCGAGTTCTCCCGCTGCCTCTTCCCTGGTCCGAAATGTGTACTTGGCACCTGGAACTGCAGCCAAGTCAGCTCCAACATCCCACAAGGTTTGCTGAACCTGATAGAGCAAATTGATGATATCTGCATCCTTTGACTCATTCAATTCACTGATTGCCATGCCAATAAACGCTCCTGCCTCATCCACTGTTCCATAGGCTTCAATACGCAAGTCATGCTTGTAACGTCGCTCTCCGCCAATCAGTGCAGTCTTCCCTTTGTCTCCACCACGTGTATAAATTCTCATGATTCTTTATCCTCCTCGTTTCCCCAATAGTCTTGATAGATTAGACTCTGCAATTCCAATCGCTTTCCCCACCCGACACGTTCGAGTAGCGGAATGTCTGGGAAATGCGATGTGTAACCTACGGAAAGTAACGCCACCGGATCGATGTGCTCGGGAATCCGAAGGATTTGACGAATGTCAGCCTTCTGGTAAATACTCACCCATCCTAATCCGATTCCTTCAGCCCTCGCAGCCAGCCACATGTTTTCAATCGCGCAGGAAGTAGACATCAGGTCCGTTTCAGGAATTGTATTTCTCCCCAACACATGTGGACCGCCGCGGGTGGAGTCGTTGGTTACGCAAATCGTGAGTGGTGCCTGCAACAGCCCCTCCACTTTTAATCGTAAATAGTAATCTTGCTTGAGGTCCTGATAATTTTCCGCTGCCCGTACTCGTTCTCCCTCGACGGTTTGCTGGATCTCACGAAGGCGTTCCTTATCTCGAACCAATATAAAATTCCACGGTTGCATATAGCCGACAGACGGCCCGTGATGTGCCGCCACGAGAATCCGCCAGAGGGCATCTTCATCAATTTCATCCGGTAGAAAGGACCGAATATCTCGGCGTGCAAGAATGGCCTTATACACCGCGTTTCGCTCTGCTTCCGTAAAATCTGGTACGGTCGGACTTCCAGATATCATCAGTGAATCAGCGCTACCTTGCACAGAACGAAACTCGGAATCGTGATGAGTTCGATGAGGGTTTGATACCCTCGCGTCTTCAAATGTTGCAGTCTCCGCCATGACCTGACACATGTTTCGAATTACAGGCAGTACAGACAATGCCCCAGACCCTTCACCGAGGTGCATGCCCCACTTTACCAACGGCTCGAGGCCGATCGCAGCTAGTGCGTAAGCATGCGCCGGTTCAGAAGACTCGTGAGAAGCAATCAGGTAGTCCTTGACAGCGGGGTTCAATTTACAAGCAAAGAGTGCCGCAGCTGTTGTAATAACGCCATCAAGCAGTACAGGGATACGATGATAAGCACAGGCAAGATAGGCTCCTGCCATGGCCCCAATTTCAAATCCGCCAAATTTCCTAAACACGTCCCAGGGGTCCTTCGAATCCGGAGACAAGTGTTTTACCGCTACCTCAATGAGTTGAGTCTTCAACCGCTTCTGCTCCGTGGATATACCAGTGCCGTCACCAACTAGAAGCCCGGGAAAAAGCTCTAGAAAAACGGAGAGCAAAGCGGTACTTGAAGTGGTATTCGCGATGCCCATCTCCCCGACAACAAAGATGTCAGCCCCCTGGCTGACGTGTTTCTCAACAGCTTCAATTCCAATTTCCACACACCTTTGCGCCTGGTCAATGGTCATGGCAGGCTCATTAACAAAATTTTTTGTGCCGGGCCCAACCTTTTGAACCAGTACATCCGGGTGACGAACGCGTGAACGGATCCCTACATCTATGACCTGAAGAGGTATATTTTGAGCCCGGGCCAGCACGCTGCTCACAGCGCTGCCCATGCACATGTTGACCACCATTTGTTCAGTCACTTCATCTTTGTACGCAGACACACCCTCGGCGCTGATCCCATGATCAGCAGCAAAGATGAGTGCATGAGGAGAGTGAAGAGCAGGGATGACCCGTTCCGTCATAGAAGCCAGTCGAAGAATGATATTTTCAAGTGTCCCCAAGCTGCCAATCGGCTTTGTGAGGTCGTCGAGTCGGTGACGCGCTCTTTCGGTGACCTCCTTGTTTTGTGGTGGAATATCACCTAAGACGCGATTCAACGCAGATGTCAAAATCTACTCCTCCAAGTCAAAATGATATGAAAAAAGCTATCTCCAACGGAGATAGCTGTCATGCACGCATTTTTCACGAGTGACACTCACCTATCGTCCGTAGGCTATGGTCGAACAACAGGAAAGGCAGGTCTCCTGGCTTAGGATCATTGTCCGTAGTTCACCTTCCCAAACATATATGTTCAGTGGCGTCGAACCGGACTCACCCTTACAGTGGCGGGACCGCACCGGACTTTTACCGGTTTCCCTATTTTGTTCACTTCTCAGCGAACACCTTTCCTGACTATGAGGTTGTCTTCAGTATGCTTTCATCGTAATCCCAACAGATGCCCCTGTCTACTACTGAGGAAACTTTAAGGATATGAACACCAATTGTCCTTTCTACGCAGAGATACTCTTAAGATATGTCTATTTCTACAACAGAACCATTCGCTACAATCTGTGGAAAATCATCTATTCTCGTGATCTGGGTGGATTTAGTGGAAGTTGTTCTGGTCATCATGGTAAGTAAACGAATCACGCTTCCGTGCGTAACCAGTAAAATACGCTCCTCAGAATACTGTTTTGTGAGTCTCCTTAGTCCTGCTTCTAGGCGCTCTCGAAAACTCGACATCCGTTCGATGCCAGGAAACTTATCCAGCATCTCGATGTCAGCAATCTGAAACTGTTTATAAACTTCATCTCTCCGTAGACCTTCGAAGATACCAAAAGCTCGTTCTGCAAAAGGAGATTCTTTTACAAGAGGAAGACCCAGCCACACTGAGCAAAGTTCGGCTGACTGAACTGCTCGTCGTAAAGGGCTGGTAATAACCATTGAGTAAGGGTACTCCACTCGAGTAGAGAATCGGACAATTTGTTGCTTACCTGTCTGGTTAAGTGGAACATCTTTTTGCCCTTGTACACGTCCTTCGAGATTCCAGTCCGTCTGCCCGTGACGTAACAGATGAATTTTCATTTCCGGCCCCCAGAAATTCTTTTGGTTCTACATGCCCGTTTGTTTCGTCCGCAAATACTGCTGCGGGCGGCCCATGGTTTTTCCACCCCGTAGCATACCTGCTCTCTTCCCGGCAGACAGCGTGATCTGAACGTCCTCCGAAATCCCGATTTGAAATTCGTGAACATTAGCAAACTGTCGAACTGAGCATCAAAAACGAGGTGGTCGGAAATTCCAGCCACCTCGTGCTATTTTGGTAGCCCGTTTACGCACACAAACCTTTGATTCTTGGCCATTAAGTGAGAAACTGCTTTAGTTCGACACTCGCTCTACGGGGGTCTTCTGCGTGTAAAATGGCAGATACGACAGCGACGCCGTCTGCACCTGCTTCCACGACTGATTTTAAATTGTTTAATGCAATGCCCCCTATGCCAACGACCGGGATTGAAACATATTGTGTAATCGCGGCCAATCCGTCGATCCCGCACATATCCGCATCTGACTTAGACCGCGTCGGGAATACAGCACCGACGCCCAAGTAATCTGCCCCGTCCCGCTCAGCAGTCTTTGCTTCTTCGAGCGTACATGTCGACACGCCAATGAGTTTATCTCCCAGCAACCTCCGCGCATCTCGGCAAGAGATGTCGCTTTGTCCCACGTGAACTCCATCCGCTTGGGTAAGTAACGCAATGTCCACTCTGTCATTCACAATGTACAATGCACCAAAAGATTTCGTAAGTTCTCGAATGCCATGACCGAGTTCAACAAGCTCTCGGCCGTCATCGTGCTTCCTGCGCAGTTGTACGGTCGTTACGCCACCCTCAAGCGCATTTCGAACGGTTGTAAGAAGTCGTTCTGGTGAACTCTTGTCGTCGGTTACCAAATACAACGCGAGTCTTTTCCGCAAATCGCGAATGGATGCCATATCTTTATCTACTCTCCTCGTACCCATCGTCCATTTCGAAACACGTAGAACGCAGATGACATCGGTTCAAATCTAGCAGGAATTGGGGCGGATTGGTCCGTCGGGCCATGCCCTTCACCTACATCCCACGTTTTCGCCCGTTTCACGGCTTCATATATAAAGGCTTTCGCCATACCTACGGCTTCCAAAATCGATGCTCCTCGAGCCAACATTGAGGTTATCGCGGAAGAAAACGTACAACCAGTCCCGTGCGTCTTGTACGTGTCCACTCTTTCTGACGCAAAATAGGTAAATTCACCACCTACATACACGAGATCCACGACTAAATTCGGGGCATCCTTTATCCAGTCTGGTGGCATATGGCCGCCTTTGACGATGACTGCCCGTGGCCCGAGAGCTGCAATATCGATAGCGGCGCGGTGACAGTCCTCAAAATCACGAATAGAGTATCCGCACAACTCTTCAGCCTCTACCACGTTCGGTGTAATGACCATTGCCAAAGGCAACAGTTCGTCCTTGAGTATCTCGACGGATTCTTGTCGAAGTAGAGGAGTCCCGCCCTTCGCAACCATCACTGGGTCCACTACTACTTTTTCAATGTCTATTTCTCGAAGAAAAGAAGCAACCGTATGTATAATCTTAGTGTTGGCAAGCATGCCCGTCTTCACGACGTCTATCCCAAGATCCGTGTACACGGACTCCAATTGAAGTCGCACAAATTCGGGGGGTACTTCATAAACCCCCTGTACGCCGTTTGTATTTTGTGCGGTCAGGGATGTCAACACTGACATTCCGTAGACTTGGAACTGATGCATGGTTTTCAGATCTGCCTGAATCCCAGCACCGCCTCCACTGTCCGAACCCGCAATGGTAAGCGCCCTGACAACATGGCCCTGTTTCGTTCGAATCATGATGCCATCAAAACGCGTTCAGAGGAATCGAGAAATGAGTTGTATTGCGTTCGAGGTTCATTCAAAAACGACATGCAAAAAGCCTCCTTATCATAGAGGCCTCAGGGGACAGGAAGCTCCGAATCCACAGGAACGCCGTGACGGACTTCTGCCACTTTCCTACGCTGGTATTATCCAGATCAGGTGCTCAGGGTCCAAGGAGACTCCCTGTCTCAGCATATTGCCCCCCTAGTGGCTCTATTCGGTTAGGGTCAATATATCACGAATCATGAATTTTATAGCAATGCTTCTTGCCTAAACTACATGCCGATGTACCGTGCATATAGGCTGCGGGCAATCACTTCGTCTTCCACCCCGTGAATAAGGGCTCGCCCGTCAGCGAACAACGTAATTTGGGTGCCTCCAAAATCGCATCTCAAAAGATGCGCATTGTGGCGAACGTGTCCAAGTTGGGACAACCGACTGGCCATCTCATCAAGCTTTAAATGAAATCCACCAGAAGGGGAAACTTGAATTGTCCTTCTTCCACACATAGAGACAGTCAGACTGTCTGAGTTCGGCTGAAGCGAATCAAACTGTCTATCATGACAACAAGAGCAGTTCATTCTCGGATTGCCCATTTGAACACTGCGAAACTCATTGCCCCAAACATCGATATGGATCAGGGCATCATTAAGCGCCTCTACATTTCCAGTCAGATATTTTATGGTCTCTGCAACTTGAAACGAAGCGATGATAGATACAACAGGCGCTATCACACCGACAGTGTCGCATGTGTCGTGGTTTCCGCCTAACTCCGCTCCAAATAGACATACAAGACATGGTGTCTTTCCAGGGCGAAAGAAGGAGGTAGTTCCATATGAGCTTACCGCACCGCCGTAGGACCAAGGAATGTTATGTTTTACTGAAACGTCGTTGATGAGGTATCTGACTTGGAAATTGTCGGTTCCGTCAAGAATAACATCCACGTTGGTAAGAAGAGTCTCAGCGTTTCGCCAAGTCACATCCTCAATCACAGCCTCGATGGTTATGTCTCGATTGGCGTCTCGCAATTTCTCAGCCGCCGCAACCGCTTTGGCTTGACCTTCCTCCGCGTCCACTTCGTCATACAGAGACTGTCGCTGAAGGTTGGATGGCTCAATCACATCCCTGTCAATCAACCGCACGAATCCAACGCCCGCTCGTACAAGTTGAGTCGCCAATACCGTTCCAAAGGCGCCAACGCCTACAATCGCAACTCGAGCCTCAGACAACTTTGTTTGCCCTTCAATCCCAATTGGACGAAATAGGATTTGTCGTGAGTACCGTTCATTTTGCATGGGCATACGCGTGTCTCTCCCCTTCATTGACACGTTTCCATCCATCAGCATATGAATCGCCGTGAATGGCTTAGTTCTACCTGAATTTAAACCATTGCGCAAGGTAACGTTTGGGCGGTGGCGTAAAAGCGATCTTGACGGTATTACCGCCTGCATGATAGCCTAAGTCCGTCTTTGCGATGAATTCCGGAACGTAATGGTTAAGCCGGCGCGAAGTCCATAGACTTGCACAATCGATGCAACACACCAAGGCAAGGTGTCGTTTGTTGGGTTCAAATTGGAAACCCGCCGTACCTATTGATTAGGCACGGCTTTTTTCATTGAGGTGAAAAATGAGCGCAGTCCTGCATGTCATCAGTGATAGAACCAGGCACCGCTCACCTTTGCTCGAGACTCTTGTCCGCTCAGCCGAAGGTGGTGCTGATGTCATTCAAATTCGAGAAAAGAAAGCCCCCGTGTCGGAGACCTACTCCTTGGTCACGGAGTTACAGCGGCAGCTCTTCGCCAAACAACAGTCACCAGCGGTTTTTGTCAATGACCGAGTCGATGTCGCATTCGCCGCCAATCTCGCTGGGGTACACCTAGCTTCGAAGTCTCTGCCCATTCCGGTGGTTGACCAGTTGCGCCGACGGGTAAATTGGTCGGGACAAATTGGTTGCTCGGTGCACAGTCTCGACGAAGCGCTAGCCGCTGAACAGGCGGGAGCGGACTATGTCACATTTGGACATATCTATGCGAGCGAATCTCATCCAGGGATGCCTCCACGCGGTTTATATGCGCTACGCAGAGTGGTCGATGCGTTGTCTATCCCGGTTATCGCCATCGGAGGGATCGATCGCTCTAATCTTGCCCCTGTTTTGGAAACCAACTGTAGCGGCGTCGCCGTGATCGGAGCTGTGGTCAGCGCCGCCAACCCTCTCGAGGCCACTAGAACCTTAAAAGAGATCATCAATGATTCACCTACGCTTCCGAAAATCCCATTTGCACGGCATTAGGGCGTATCGGACAGAGGAAAGGAGGAGTCCCATCATGACTGAATCGTTTGACGTTGTTGTCATTGGCGGAGGTGTGATTGGAATGACCAGTGCTTGGCGTCTTGCTCAAACCGGTCGACGTGTGCTGTTGCTGGAGCGGGATCGTACTGGTGCCGAAGCATCAAGCGCGGCTGCAGGCATGCTAGGCGCACAATTGGAGGTGTCTGAACCTGGGCCTTTCTACGAACTCTGTCTGGAAAGTCGCTCGCTGTACCAGGCCTTTATTGATGAGTTGCTTGAATACACGGGTGTCGATGCTCAGTTGAACCACAACGGGATCTATCAAATAGCGTTCTCACAAGAAGAGGTTCACGCTTTACATCGGCGAATGGAATGGCAAGTTCGAGGAGGTGCGCGTGCCGAGTTCCTGAGCAGCACCGAGGTAACTAACGAGGAACCTATCGTAGCGGAAAACTATGGGGCCCTACACCTCCCAGATGACAGCAATATTAATGCTTCCCTTCTCACCCGAGCACTCTCCATCGCAGTGACACAAACTTGTACCGTGGTTGAAGGAGCGGAAGTCACGACTGTCCAACGTCAGAGCGCTGCGGGCTACGTCGTCTCTACCCAAAGTCAGACGTACTTCGCTGGTGCCGTTGTTGTCGCTGCAGGCGCCTGGGCACAACGTTTATTGCCATCCTTTCCAGGAAAAATTCAACCAGTCAAGGGTCAACTCTTAGCCATTCGTCCACGGCAAGGAACGTTAAAACATACCATCTTCAATGATCACGCTTACCTGGTTCCCAAACAAGACGGAACCATCGTGGTCGGGGCCACCGAGGACAGAGAGGCTGGATATAATCGAGACGTCACCGTTGATGCCATCCAATATCTGCTCTCTTCCGTCAAACGAATATCCCCCGCACTCTGCGATGCCGTGTTTGAACAGAGTTGGATTGGACTTCGTCCGGGCTCTTCCGATCCCCACCCGTGGATTGGCCAACTTGCAGCATCGCCTGGCCTTCATGTCGCAGTCGGACATTTCCGAAACGGTATTCTGCTTGCCCCTGTGACCGCCAATATGCTGGTCGACTCCGTAGAGGGTCGCCCATGGCCGACTCACTGGCAAGCATTCCAACCAGAACGCGCATCTGTAGAAAGCGGGGTGACACGATGATGGACATCTATGTCAATGGCAAAACCAGATCGATTGAGGAGAACACCACCGTCGAGCAGCTAATCGAGCAACTTGATCTGGCTCACGAGCGGATTGCCATCGAACACAACCGAAGCATTCTTGAAGCAGCCCAGTTTTTCAATATCATTCTAAAAGCGGGAGATACCGTGGAGATTGTCCGGTTTGTGGGTGGAGGCTGAATGATTGAATCTTTTAACTGAACGACTATCTACACGCAGCACGCAATAGATAAGGGAGGAATCGTGCGTGGAAAACTTAATGATTGCGGGTCGCAGCTTTCAATCCCGGCTAATGGTTGGCACGGGAAAATACAGCACGTTCAGCCAAATGAAAGACGCGCTTGATGCGTCTGGAGCGGAAATCGTCACTGTCGCCGTTCGTCGTGTCAATCTGGATCAACGCGAGGAATCCTTGCTAGCGTATATAAATCTCGATAAATACTTTCTATTGCCAAACACAGCGGGTTGCAAAACCGCTGAAGAAGCAGTTCGCACGGCTCGTCTAGCCCGTGCCGCTGGCTTGTCCAACTGGGTGAAACTTGAGGTCATCCCCGACGACGGCACACTGTTGCCGGACCCAGTAGCCACAGTGGAAGCGGCGGAAATGTTAGTCAAAGAAGGGTTCGTCGTCTTACCGTACACCTCCGATGACCATCACGTGGCTCGGCGCTTGCTCGACGTGGGCTGCGCGACCATCATGCCCTTTGGATCGGCCATTGGAACAGGACAAGGACTGCCAAACCCAGAACGGTTGAAGCGCATTATTGATATGGTCGCAGGACGTGTCCCCGTCGTCATCGATGCTGGGATTGGAGCTCCATCGGACGCCTCACTCGCTATGGAACTCGGCGCCGATGCAGTCCTTATCAATACTGCCATCGCAAAGTCTGCCAATCCGGTTCAAATGGCGAAGGCCATGGCGATGGGTGTTGAAGGGGGACGTCTTGCCTATCTATCCGGCCGTATTCCACGCACGGAAGTGGCCTCTCCGAGCAGCCCTGAGGCTGGCCTCGTCGGTTCGCCATCCTAGGACGACACACTCAATTTCGAGGTTGTCGGTTTTCAAGAACGATGATATCTTTAAGCCATAACTTTATAAGTCATACGGGAGCTCGGCAAACCGGGCTGAGAGGGCGAATGGATGGTCGCCGACCGTTAACCTGATCTGGATAATGCCAGCGTAGGGATTGTGTTGCACATGTTATTGGTTGTGCAGACCGCCGCGATCGCTATCCGGCGGTCTTTTTGGTTTCGCAGAAGAAGCAAAGCATGTTGACCAGGGAGGCTAGAACATGTCCGAAAACACTTCATTCTTTCCAAACAGTCAGAAGATCTACGTAACGGGTTCCCGACCAGACATTCGAGTCCCGATGCGAGAAATTCAATTGTCGGCGACCACAGGCCGATTTGGTGAGCAAGCGAATAATCCAGTACGCGTGTATGATACCAGTGGTATTTATACGGACGTCAATGCCACAACGGACATTCGACAGGGACTGCACCCATTCCGGCTGGAATGGATTTTAGAGCGTAGAGATGTTGAAGAGTACGAAGGGCGTAAAATCCGGCCGATAGACGATGGCATGAAGGGTGACAGAATCAGAGACAATCAAGAGGTGTTCCCTGGATTAATGCGCAAACCTCTTCGCGCAAAGCCAGGTAAAATCGTCACTCAAATGCATTACGCAAAACAAGGTATCATCACACCAGAGATGGAATTTATCGCAATTCGCGAGGGTATGGAGCCTGAATTTGTACGTAAAGAAGTCGCGGAAGGCCGCGCAATTATTCCTTCCAACATCAATCACCCTGAAAGTGAACCGATGATCATCGGACGCAACTTCCACGTTAAGATCAATGCGAATATTGGGAACTCTGCGGTCGCGTCCTCCATTGAAGAAGAAGTCGATAAGATGAAATGGGCAACGCTATGGGGAGCCGATACAGTTATGGATTTATCAACGGGGAAGAACATTCATACGACCCGTGAGTGGATCATTCGAAACTCTCCCGTGCCTATCGGTACAGTACCTATTTACCAGGCTCTCGAAAAAGTCGGTGGAGAAGCCGAAGCATTAACCTGGGAAATCTATCGCGACACGCTCATTGAACAAGCTGAACAAGGCGTAGACTACTTCACCATTCATGCAGGTGTATTACTGAGATACATCCCATTGACTGCGAAGCGCGTGACTGGGATTGTATCCCGAGGCGGTTCAATTATGGCTGCCTGGTGCTTAGCACACCATCAGGAGAGCTTCCTCTACACGCACTTTGAAGAGATTTGCGAAATTTTGAAGGCATACGATGTGTCGTTTTCCTTGGGTGACGGTCTTCGTCCAGGCTCGATTGCAGACGCAAACGACGAAGCCCAGTTTGCAGAACTTGAGACACTCGGTGAATTGACTAAGATTGCATGGAAACATGACGTTCAAGTCATGATTGAGGGTCCTGGTCACGTACCCATGCACAAAATCAAGGAAAACGTAGATCGTCAAATGGAAGTGTGTCACGAGGCTCCTTTTTATACGCTTGGTCCACTGACGACCGACATTGCTCCTGGATATGACCACATCACTTCAGCAATTGGTGCAGCAATGATTGGCTGGTACGGCACTGCCATGCTGTGTTATGTGACCCCCAAGGAGCATCTGGGACTTCCGAACAAAGACGACGTGAAGGAAGGCGTCATTACTTATAAAATCGCCGCACATGCAGCTGATTTGGCAAAAGGACATCCAAACGCGCAGCACCGTGACGATGCCTTGTCCAAAGCACGTTTTGAATTCCGTTGGCACGACCAATTTAATCTGTCTTTAGACCCTCAGCGAGCCATTGCCTTTCACGACGAAACGCTCCCTGCGGAGCCTGCCAAAACAGCTCATTTTTGCTCAATGTGTAGTCCAAAGTTCTGTAGCATGCGAATCACACAAGATATACGTGAGTATGCTCACAGTAAGGGTCTTAGTGTAGAAACAGCTCTTACTGCCGGGCTGAATGAAAAATCGGAAGAATTTCGTCAGTCAGGTGGCCAAATTTATCAGGGATAACAACACAAACGAGGTGGCCAAATATCGTTATAGACCACCTCGTTATTTTTTACGAACTCAAGTTTCGCACCCTTAGGCAACTAGTTTTTCCTTGATAGAGCTGGGTAAATGGGTGATAAACTGTTTAACAATCATGTCGATCACGTTGTCATTTTGGACATCTGCGGTCTTCATGATGGACCTCAGTAGTTCAATCAACAGACGCATGGCGTCAGCGAACCGGATGTCGTCGAGCTCGTCGCAGCAATCGAAGAAGAGAGCCCCTATCGTTCTTGGATCCTGTTCGTCCCGAGCTGCTGTTGCCAGCATGATGTACCGCGTGAAAACGATGGTGGTATGGGCAAACATCTGGTCGTACGTGCGTCCCTGCAGTTCCTTTGCCAATCGCAGATTGGATTTGCTGACCTTGAAGAAGCACTCAATGTCCCACCGCTTGCCGTAGATGCGAATCACTTCGTCGTCTGACAGGCTTGTATCCGTGGAAAGAAGTGCGAGCCATTGACGGGAGCGGTTCCTGTCTCGTACAAACACAATCTTGACAGGAATCGGGTTGCCATTCTCATCCTGACCAATCGCGACAATTACAGAGGCAAGGATCTTCGCCCGTCCACGGCGCTTTCTCAAAGCAGAGTAAAGCTCTTTGAGCGTCAAGCGACGTCCTTTGTATTCGTACCGAACTTTGGGCACAGCTTTGAGCATGCACACCACATGCATCGAATGCTCCAATGCCTTTAGAATGACTGCCGGATACGCAAACCAGCTGTCAAATAGCAGGTATTTTGCGGTAATGCCCATAGCTTGTGCCTGGGTCAGCAACTCAAACAGAGCGTCTGTTGCCTTTTGCATGCTCTCTTTTCGACGCTTGTAACCGCAAGTACGTTTGTCGATGGAATCTTCCACATCACAGAGGCGATTGCGCTCATTCTCAGAGCTGAGCAATGAAAAGGCGAGCGGCACGAATGAGTTTCCATCCGACCAACCAAGTGTCAGCATTCGGAAGCCACGAACAAATTTGTGAGACACATGATCGTAGACCCTGGCGAGTAATTCAACTTTCTTGCTCCGACTGCGACTGAACAGCGAATCGTCGACAATGAACACGTCTGCCCTGTCATCTGAAGTGAGTTGAGACAGTTGCTGTACGACGGCAGCACTAAGCAACAGCAAAAACCGACGCCAGTTGTGCCGGGGAGAATTCAGGAAACGATACACAGTGTCTTTTCCAAATGATTTGTCCCCAGACTGCTTTAGCCAACGGTTCAGACTTCGCTGAGTGAATACGAGGCTGAAAATGACCCGAAATGAATCCAGCACAGCAATACCCGCTTGCTTAGTGATATTCGACTGCTTTAGGAGCCTTGCGATTTTGTATTGCTTGAAGAAGGCAAAAACCATAGATTGGAGTTGATCTTGGTGCTCAGGTTCACGTACCATTATGGCAAACATCCTCTTTTCTGTAGATTGTTGTCTCGACAACTCCAGTCTACCAGAAAATGAGGGTGTTTTGACTTTTTCAATGCCCGAAAACCCTGTTGTACCAAGGGTTCACCGGCTCAGTCGGGGTGCGAAACTTGAGTTACGAACTTAATGCAATGATTGTAGATATAATTCTACCTGCTGGATAAGATCCGTATTTTTGTCCATACGGTCGTCAATTTCCATAGTCGTCGCAACGCAGTTTATTCCATCTTGATGCTTGATTAAACAACGGTGGCGCTGTTCTCGTTCAATGAAGAGGAGCAAAAACAGGTCGTTCAGGAATTTGTAGATAGGATTGTCATCCTCCCCTCCAAGTCCATTGACGACTTTGAAGCAGAAGTTACGTACAAGTTTTTTGAAGGGAAAAACGGCTCTAAAACAGGCAAAAACCCATCTCCGGTTGGAGACAGGTTTTTCAATGGTGGAGGCGAGGCTCCTCCGTCCGAAATCCTCAAATACACGTTGTATGTGTGATGGAGGATTGATAACCGTGAACACCCTCTCGCAGCGCAGTCTGTCAGACCTTGAGTGGTTTATCAAGCATGAACTTTTAAGCCATAAAAACTGCGGCACGAGCGCTAGGATGAAGTTGCATGACCTCCTGCAAAGCGAAGAGTCCCTTTCCGTGTACTGCGACTCCAGTGTCAAGAATGAATGCTTTCATCTTGGAGTTTGTATTGTGGGACTTGGTGTATGCCTGTCCCCGCTCAGATTGTTTGTCGGTGAAATTCCAGATGACAATGACATCTGGAAACACCGTGCATGCTGGGCGAAGTGACGGTAAAGACAGAATAGGCCTGCCGCTGCAGGCCTCATGAACGTTTTGTTGAACCGCTACCACGGAAGGGGGGCGGCATAAGTGCACTTGCGTTTTAGCACGAAGGATACGCGTCTTCGTGGGTCCTGCTGAAGGATTACATACCAGCCCTCGTCACAGAACTCCATTCTCCCAGGGTAGTATCTGTCTCCCACTCGTAATTCTACGGCATAGCCACAGTGTAGAGGACACTCCGTCTCCTCGTTCATGAAATACCACCGTCCGAAAAGTGGACTGAACTCAAGATGCCCTTTCATTACCCGTTCACCTCCATCCATGCTCGTTCCCCGTGGCTTGTGTCCACAACCTGTTCTTCACGGGTTGCCGCGTCCAGTAACGCACCACGGCACAACGTATTCATCATTCTCAGATTCCCCTGACTCGTCTTCGCAATCAGTTTCACTGCATCTGCGGAAAAGATGATTTTCTCCTCGCCAACATAAGCCAGCTGTTTTGAGATATAGTCATGAACCTCGGATTCAGTCAGTCCAGTCATGTGGTAACGGATTTGAATACGTCCCGACAACGCAGAAAGAATTCGAAGCTTCATCGTTTCCCGCGGTTCACTCTGACCCACCACCAAAGGGAAATCGGAGAAAAAGAGTCTGCTTTAAAGTTGTTCAGGAACCCAAATTCAGCAAGCATCTGCGGGTCTAGGTCTTGGGCTTCGTCTACGACAATGACAACTTGGCGACCTTTCTGGTAGCTCTCTTCGAGCACCTGGTGAGTGAGTACTTGGTTGTCCACCTGCCGGAATTTTGGTTGAATCTGTAGGCGTTCCAGGATGACACGGTATAGGGTCTTTGGTGTCAGTCCTGCGGCAATATACAAGAATCGGTACCGACTATCATCCATTCGTTTCATGACAGCGCGGGATTCGAAGTGAATCACAGACGTCACACTGCCAGATTTCATGCACTTCGTTCGCGGTATACCGCTGCCACGTCCGCTGTTTACGAAGCGTCTTTGCTCGCTCAGCTCCTGCTTTGCGCAGGTGGGCCGCAAGCGTACTCCGACGAACGAATTCCTCGGGTGCCAATCCCTCTGTTTCAAGCATGACAATCAGCTGTTCCACTGTACGTAGAGGCTGCTCCTTACGTAGAGCTATCGCTCGTTCAATCACGCTCTGTGGGAGCACACGTGGACGGCTGTGATCCGCTCGCTTTTCTGGATACAGAGCATCCAATCCATCTTTCCGGTAGCTGGCTAAGTACCGCTCCAACGTTCGTTCTGAGAATTGCCGCACCTCTCCATTTGGCAATGTGTATGTTTGCTTCACTGTCGCCTCAAGCATCGCTTTCTGTGCACCGCGTGGGGATTGCTGAAGTAGCGGAGCAATCAACCTATAGCGAAACAGAGCGATTTGCCGTCGCATCTCATCATCCATGTCGACCTTCTCCTTCCAATCTGAGATATCCTCATATTGGCGCGGGCCTTCTGAAGATCGTTTTGTGTGGGGTGAATTAGAAAACTAAGAGGAATCCCCTGGGAAAAGACCATACGACACCCTGTTCACCGACATCGAAGGAGCAAACAGACAGACTACCTGCCGCTGCCGGTTCCAAACTCCACTGTGGCAATCGTCTCCAAGCAACCTCAATCGGTCGTAGTATGCACATGCCCTGACATCACGCACGTGAAGACGCAGTGGCGGTAGCTGAACATCGGGTAATTGACGCTGAATAAGGCTAGAAAAGTGTGCAAGCATATCGCGGACTTGCTCGCTGACACGAGAGAACCATGCTCTTGCGGAGGATTCACTGAGTGAGACACCCAGTTCTGCGAGGGTTGAAAGAACAAACTCAAATGTAGCGGTCCCGGCGATTAAACTCGTGACAAGGTCCTGGATCAGGAGCGTGTATCGTTGAAAAGGGGCGACAAAAGAGGGGAGCAGAGCGAATGTACGTTTACAACTCGGGCATTGACGTCGTTGAATCCATAGATGGTGACGTACCTCACCCAGGTCAAACGGCCGACGCAAATAGTAAGCGTGGACGTATGTACAAAGGTGTCGGCAGTAAATGCAAGGCATGTCTTGCGGGAGTATGCGATGGACCAGGTTGGCATAATCATCTGGATTGACAGACTCACAATCAACACATACGATAGGCATACAAGAGTGCCATTTCGGCCTCGAATTAGGGAATGGAAGGGAAGGCGGCCAAACCTTTTTTATACCCTTCCGTTACCCTGCGCAGATGGAAACGCCACCTGGACCTACTCGGCTCAGATGGCGTTTTCTCCATTTATCGACAAATTCCTGCACTCTTGGATTTCGACACGCATTCATAGTCAACTTGCCGACAATGACGACAAATAATCAGGGCGTAAACACCCCCTGATTGAGCAAGACAGTGGCGAGCGTGTGGCGCATTTTATGGGGATATACCGTGGATTGTATTTCGGAGCGGTTGGCGATGCGCTTAAAAATGTACTCAATCTGATGAATGGACATCCGGTGCGGCTTCCTTTCCGTCACAAACAGCGCTGCATCCATATCATCACGATGTTTGAGATACCTTTGCAGCCAAATGCGGGCCTTTGAGCCAAAGTACACCTCCCGTTCCTTGTTTCCCTTCCCGATGACGTTTACACAGCCGCGCTGCCAATCGATTGCGCTTTGGTCCAGCTTTTGGACCTCCCCCACTCGACAGCCCGTGGCGAAGAAAAACTCCACCAACGCGTGCTCCAAGACGCTGGTGCAGGAATCCCGAAGCATTTCAAGTTCATCCATGGTGAGCGCCTTCGGCACGCGTTTGCCAAGCTTCGGTTCCTTCAGCTTCAAGGTCGGATTGCGTACGAGGAGTTCCTCTTCTACCAGCCACTTAAACAGACTCTTAATGGCACGCACTTTATGCCCGAGACTGCTCGGTTTTAGATGCATGTGGCGTTGTACATGTTCCCGTAGACATTCTAATGTGATCGTGCCGATCTCAACATCGCCGATGTCTCGAATTAGCAGGTTGTGCTGAACCCGATAAGCCCGGATGGTGTATCGAGAAAATCCCTCCTGTGCACGGAGGGATAGATACCGACTTGACGCATCAGACAATCGCATGACAAACCCCTCCCCAGAGACGCAATCAGTGAAAGGCTATACGTCTCTTTCATTTCACATGAACGACAAAGTCGCAAAGATGAAGGTCGACGCCGTCAGGACGAAGACAGCCACGGGTAAGCCCGGTTTGGAGACATGTCGGGTCTGTCGAACCCGGTCCTTCTTTAAGGCGGTGCTGTAGACCTTGGCCATAAGCATGGCCAGCCACCAGATCACAAGTGTGGGCAGCACGCCAAGTGCTGCCCCATAGACCATCGCCATTTTCCAGTCTCCCTGGCCCCATACCTTATAAATCGTGGGCAGGAGCATCACCAGCCCGGTGAGAAAAACGGCGATAAATGCACTAATAGATGCCCCAGACCAAACCTGTAGTCCAAGCAAAACTACCAAGCCTGAGAGATTCCATACGTTCGGGATCCGGCGCTCTCTTGCATCAAACCATGCTGCAACCGCCGTGAAGCCAAGCAGCGTCAGCCAGATTACCTGAGCATGCAGTGTGCGGGGCACCCCCATCATCGGCGGGTTCCCGAACACTGCCCGCAAAATAGTTTCGGAGAGCAAGCGCTCACCTCCCTGCCTATATCGCGAATGACGTGTTGTTTCCTCGGTTGTGCATGTTTTGCAGCGGTGGGTCATTGTCACTGCAGATTGCCCACGAGGTCATTTACCGGCGAGAGGTCCCAAACGCAGGATATGCTGTCTGGGCCAACACTCCACTGCGTGTTCTGCTGGTCCGTCGCGTCAAAGATGAACGTCCCACCGTTCTGAATCCAGGCGTCGATCTGCGGCATCATTTGTTCCAGGTTCTGCTCAAACCACCCCGCCTGCACCGCGTCCACCACAATCGTTCCATACTGATTGATATCCGAGATATTCGGCGTGGAGAGGGAACTCATCGTCGCAGTAGGTATTGCCTGCTTGATGGCGTCCACTGCCTGTGCGCTGTTGCCCCAATTGACGCCGTCGTAGAGCAGCAGAATCGGCTTTTTGGCCGGTTCCAGAAAGTCGTGGATGACATTGTTCCACTCCGTTGTCGCCCAACTGTCGTTGTCGTAGTAAAACTCGACCGTCTGCGTGTCGACCAATACCTGACCATCTCCGTACTGGAAATAGGCGGCCGTTGGCTGTGAACCATTACTGGCCAGAATCCGCGCGTTTTGCGGAAGATGGGTGAGGTACATATGCGACGCCCAATCCCCACTCCACTGCGATGGCATGCCGTTCATAATGGGGCCACTGACCAACTGGTTGCTGATCACAGGCACGGTCGTCGTGGCGGATGCCCCTGCCCCTGTTGCGGTAACCTTGTACGTACCAGGAGTGCTTGGGGCGATGAAGGTTGCGGAAAAGTTCCCCGCTGTGTCGGTCTTCACCTCACTGGGCTGTATCGTGCCACCGGTGGCCCCAAGCCTCACCGCTTGATTGGCCACAGGCTTTTCGTCCGAGGTAAGCCGCCCCTGTACCTGGTAGCGCTGACCGACAAGCGCAGCACTTGTCTGTTGCTCATAAACGGCCTCTCTACTTCCTTCTTGCAGGATGTACTCCGTTGCAGCCGTGTTCCACGACGAGGGGGTGGACTGAATATACCCTGTACTCTGCCACGCCGACGAATCCGCTGTAGACGCAAGGACTTTCCCACTCGGGTCTGTCATCTTCAAGTCCATAAAAGCTGGTTGCATGCCCGACCCACCAAATCCATCCGTGTTCAGGCCTTCGATCACGACGTCATTTTGCCCGGGCTCCAGTTGAACCGGTATCTGCTCGGCATTGCTTGAAAACATCGGAATCCCTGCGAACTCGGAAGCACTCGCGCCATACGACCCGTTTGACATCGCCACCGGTTTACCGTTCACGTAGATGACTTCAAAATCATCGACCCATCCGTCAGACGCAGCGTCCGGAGACTGATGTCAGCCGTTTCCGCAGCAGGTACCGTAATCGCCGTATGGTCGAACTGCACGCCGTTCGGAAAGTTGGGGTTTTGGCCGACCCAAACATCCATCGCCGAGTCTGCGTTCCAAAGCGTGTGGTCGCCACCAGAACCGGCTTGCGCTGCATACGGGAAGCTCATATTGATGGGCAGCTGCGAGAATGCGTAGAACGGAAAGTCGGTCACGTTGCCGTTCCAGGCGTTCACCGCGCCACTTGGTAAACTCAAGTTTGGCGTCGGAACGTCCACCTGAAGTACCAAGTGAGGGCTTTCCACTGTGAAGCTCATCTGTTTTGTTACACCGTCCGCCATCACGGTCACCGTCACGGTGCCAGTCGTCTTTGCTGTATAAGGGATGGAGAAATGCCCCGTTTCGTCCGTGTACACTACGTATTCACTCGGATTGTCAGCATACGCTGTCCCGTCGAGCGTGCCCGATGTCACGGAGACATTCACGGCCTGATTCGCGAGTGGTTGCCCGGCAAAGCTGACTTGTCCGGTAAACGTTGCCTGCGCCCCTGCGACGAGGTCGGAGACCTGGTTCAGCGTCAGGGACGGCAACGGTGCACTTGGTGGGTAAACCACGCGGTCGCTCCCTGTGTCGCCAGTCTGTGGATTGGTCACCTGGACCGTCAACGCGTCCCCCGGTGTAAATACCCAGCTTCCTTTTCCATCCGACCAATGGCTCACATCCGACTGGCCATATCTTGCAAACCCGCTGATTTCTATCCGATCGTTACGCCAAAGCGACACGATGGGATGGACGCCGTATGGGCTTGCCTCCCCTGCCACCCATCCCCGCGTGTCATCCGCGATCGTGATCGATCCGTTCCCGGACGCCGGTGGGTTTCCGAATCCGTAGCCGGAGATGACAAGTTCTGGCCCCCACGTCGACGTCTTCCAAGACACGGTCGTGATATGCGGATTGACGGCACCGGGAATAATCGGGACGCTCGTGTCATTGGCCCATCCGGAGACGTACGGTGTTACGGAAGGCGCCTGCCCCCATAGTGTCTGCGCCATCTTGGCATTCGACTTGATCCCCGTGGATACATGGTGATTGAGGCTTGTCCACGCCGCTGGAAGGAATGCGACGGTCAAAACCCCAATCCCAAACAGTGCCCACAGCAGCATGCGTGTTTCCCGTTCCATCTCACGATCCCCCCTCTCCCACAACCTTGTATTCCACCGGTACGTGAACGCGCATGGGTACGGAGAGCGCCTGGAGACCCGGAGCACGCGCTGCAGCAGCCTCTAGAAAGACTGGCAGAAACGATCCGGTCGCGGTTACCGTTACCCGGTTTCCTGTCACAGACGTCTGGCAATGGAGGTTGTCGAACACCTTGTTCAGATGCATATCGGCAGTTTCTGTGGCAAACGTCTGCTGTGCTGCAGATGCATAGGAACCACCCAGTGTCCATCCCGCAGAAGTCAAAAAGCCCGTACCGGAGGCGGTCACAGACTGCGTTACCTCGTCCTGCGCAGCGAGTGCTGCGGCTGCTGTCGCTCTGCGAAGTTCGGTCCCTGCTGCAAGGCCGGACGCAATCCACGCGAGGATGAGCAGCAGGACCATGCCAACCGTCACCGTCAGAAAGGCAAAATTGAGGCTGAACGTATAGCCGTCCTCTCGTGACAACCATGTCGCAACTCGACGTGCAACCCTCATCCGGAACCCACCCCTGTGTACTGCACTTCATTCCACAAAGAAGCTGATGCGGTCATCGGGAGCGTCGCCTGAAGCACCGGTCCACCAAACAGAGTGAGCGCTCGGTCGAAAGGGACAGGGGCGCTGTATTGAATCACGACATAGGCGTTTTCGGACGTCGGTGTCGCGTCCACCGCCACCCCGGTCTCCTGACTCCCGTCCGGGATCACGGATACCGATACGAGGGTTTGCCCATTCCACGACGTCGGGACGTGTTCTGAAGCCAGGTCCGCATTCACCTCGTTTTGTACCGCGCTGACGCTTCCCGTGATCGCGTACACCCGGGCGGCGTCTTGCGCAACGGTGTCCATTTTCAGTTTGGTACTGACGAGCGGTGGTGCGAGGATCACTATCACGGCGACGGCAAAGCTAACGCAGATGGCAAACAGTGTGGTAATCAGGTTGCTTGGCAAAGGGATTCACCCCCTAGAAAAAACTTGAGGGGCAGACCGATCACGTCTGCCCCCAAAATCACTGCTTTTGAGTTAAGGTGCCTTGTAGCCGCCGCTTCCCACCGAAGACGTCCCCACTTGCAGCGATCCGCTCTCCGCTTGTTGCGCCAATTGTGTCAATCCACTCTGCGAAGACAGGCTCGTCGACGCGGTCGCGACCCCGCCTTGGGCTTGCGTCAACAGGTGCCCGATCATGAAATAGGCAATGCCTGCAATGAGTGTCACGGCGATGATGCCCACCAGCCACCACAGGCCTCGATTCGTATTCTCCTCCGCCGTGTTGGCGTCTGTGGCCAGCACCCACGTCATGGCTCGTTTCCAGCTCTTCATCAACAATTCGCCTCCCGATGATTCAAAAAAGGTTGGTGAGATCTTTGACCATGGCTTGCAAGTCTCCGGACAACGCTGCCCAGATGAGACCCGCCGCGACTAGCACAACGACCGTCGAAAAGATCCAGAACCCGACCATGGTCACGTATTCGTCCATGATGCCTCCGTCGTCTCCCTGCAGAAAACGCCAAACCCGCCTCAGGACATTCATCACACGCAAATCACCTCCCCCAAAAGCATCGCTCACCGCTGCACCCCGTGGGTGCCAAGGGGGTGCCAACCCTCAGCCAAGACTCCACGCACTAAACAGGTGCATGGCAAACGTCAGCATGGCGTAGATCGCAAATCCAAATCCCGGCATCGCGATGAGCAAGGTCGCGTACATCGCCACCTCCAGTTGCACCTTTCCGTAGCGTTCGGCGGCCAGAGCATCCCGCATCTTCATATCGAGGTGCATGCTGCGAAAGAGCGCATCCGCGACCGGCGTGCCGTTTCGCTCTGACTCCGAAACGAGGGATGCCAGTTCATGAAGTTGAGGGACGCCCGTCGAGTCCGCCAACGCCTCGAGTGCGCCTGGCAAGGTCGTGAACCGCTTTTGGGCATTCACCTCTCGTAGTTTGTCTCGGATCGGGGCATCGAGCCGAACGGCCAAGGTTGCAAAGGTGTCGGACAGCGTGGCACCCGCTCGCATCAGAAACGCGAGCAGGACCTCGGTGACACGCGTTTGCCTCGTCAACTTGCGAACATGGGCACGAGCCGATATGCGAGCGTAGAGAAGTGGCGCAGCCCAAATGGCTGGAATGAGAAACAGGAGCGTCCAGTACCGCAGGAGGAGTGCAGAGGCGAGAACCAGTGCTGAGAAGAGAATCACGAGCCGCGCCCAGAATGCGGCCTGTTCCGGTGAACCGAGGGCTGCTGCCTCTTGTCGAAGCAACGCCATGTAGGAACGGGGCCGCCGCTGCTTGACTGTGACAAGCGGACCATGCAACACGCGCTGACGAAACTCCTGCCATGCCCGTGTTCTCCACTGCCAGAAACAAAACCACGAAAACATCACGAGTGCACCGAACCCGGCAGACACCCAAGTGAGATTCATGTATCATCCCCTCCTATACCTCGATCACTTGGCTGCGACGAATGATGAGATACAGCCCCAACGTCATTACAGCGAGCGTGATCCAGAAGAAAAACCGCGTGACTTCGCTCATATGCGGGGATACGAACGGGTACGCGACAAGAAAGCTGCCCGTCAGCATCCCGTAGAACCAGTAACCCCCTGTTCGCTGATGAGCGGTTTCCGCCCGGATGCGCCGGACGTATTCCAGTTCCTTCCCCTGAATCTCCGCCATGTCAAGCCAGAGTTGGTCGAGCGGGACGTTGTATTTCTTCGCTTCCCGCGTCGCCAGCGCAAAGTGCGCGATGTCCTCGATGCCAAGCCCATTCGCCCAGTGGACAAACGCGTCCTCAGGGGTCGCGAATTGTGGGGAGGCCATCAAATGGCATAACGCCAGCAGGCGCCTGCGAAGCGGGGCAAACCGGAGGGTGTCCGTCATGCGCCAGAGCGCCTCGTCCAGTTGGCCCGTCGCGGCCAGCACATGCACGCCCCGCTCCACACCCTGGCGCAAAAAGGTGTTCAGGATCTCCTCCCGACGACGTCTTGCCAGGCGGGCAAAATGCCGTTCATAAAGCAACATCGAAACGCCGAGGCTGAGCACCATGCCAAAGAGCACATAGTAGTGAAGGAGCCACGTGACCGCGAAACAGACGAAGAAAAGGACCGCGATGTGTGCCAGCGCGGTCCGCTCGGTGTACGGCTTATCGAGGATCTGGTAGTGTGCCAAAATCCGGTCCATGTACCTCGACCATAGGCTTCGTTGACTTCGTCTTTGCGTTCGCTCCTCCACCACATCCCGAAATCGCGCCCGCCATTCTGCATTCCGAAGTTCGCGGCCCAGGAGCCCAAACACCACAGCGAACGTCACGGATAAGCCAAATAACCGTGCAGCCAAAAGTTCATGCATCGATACCCCCTCCTTCACGTCGCGATCCGATACAGGCGCACCGGTTGTTCGTTTCTCGGCAGCGCCACCTCAATGCCCTCAACACTGGCCCGTTCCCGCATCGCGTCGGTGATGCCATGGAATTGGAACCGATCCAATCCGGCGTCATACGTCAGGATGGGCTGCCAACGTAGTGCGTGCTTTTCAAAATCGAATCCGAGGATTTCACCGATTTCCGTGATCCGCTTACCAAAGCGGGTATCTCGAAGCGTGAGCACAAACCGGATCTTGTCCCCCATCATGCCCGCGATGTTGAGGTACGAAGCGCGGGACGGCGCACCGTCCGCCGCCTCCAACAGGAACCTGGTCAGCACCCCTTCCACCCCGGTGTTCAGTCCCACATGGCTGTGAAACGTGGTTCCCGTCTGGCGACGGACAATCAGGCTCATGCGCAGGAACAGGTACGCAATCTCTGCCGAGCGGACTTCGCCGATAAACTCGTTGTCAGCGTTCATTCGCAGTGAATTGATCAGGTTTCTCGCCATGTCGATGCGACCCTTCCCCTCGTGATTCTCCGCTCGATCGGTGAGCCGTATGGCCCATTCACAGAGCGGAGCCATTTCAGGCAGTTCCTCAATCACCAGATTCAACTGTCCAGTCGGGATATCGCCTGTCATCGCATTCATCAAGGTGGTCTTCCCGGATCCCACCCCGCCGGACACGATAAAGCTGTCACCAAGGTGCATCATGAGCCGGATGAACGCACGCGTGTCCGCGTCCATGAGACCGAGGCTCACCAGATCGTCGAGGCTGAACGGGTAAATCGGCTTGCGGATACTGACGATCGTTCTCGGCTCCGTCACGATGCGTCCCTCTTCGTCCCGGACGGTGTAACGCGTTCCCGGACCCCCCACTACGTTCATGCGGTACCCACCACGCAGGATCGCATCCGCCAAGGGATCGGACTGTGCGTAGACATAGGGCGTACCGTCGAGTTGCCGGTCAATGAATTCACCAAGGGCAGACTCCGATGGGAAGTGTGCCTGCGGGTGCTCAAATTTCTTGCCGTTTCGCTGTACAAGAGTCGTCGTACCGATGACATGGACGTCGGTGACAAGCGGGTCCTCCATGACGGACTGCAGGACATCAAATCGGAACCAGGTGTTGAGCAGGTTCGTGATCACCTCTTCCCGATGCTCTGCCGGAACAAAGGTGTCCGGTTGTGCGCACAGGCGGTACAAAAACGCATGCATGTCCGTTCTGGTTAGCCCGGGCTCTTGTAACCTAGGGTGATTCACCACAACCGCCTTCAATTGCTCGATGTATCGATTCATACGTTCGTCCATCAATGCCCGCCCCCAATCCCAGAGAACGCAGACGTCTTGCTCGCCTTTGGACCAGATGTGGTCACCTGCGTGGAAGAACCAGATCCTTCTGCGGACACGCCGGAGGGCACGGTCGACAGTGGCAAGGAACCAGGTGCGTGAAACGAGTTGTTTTGCGGGATAAGAGCCACCTGCACGCTGTTGTTGAGAATCGCGGGAGCGAGGACCCGGTAATTCTTCTGACTCACAAAGATGAGGAGCGCGGTGGGCGTTCCGCCTTTGGCGGGCTGCAGCACATTTAAGACAGGGACCGGTTCGATGGTCGTGAGCGTCTTCGACGGGCCGTTTTGCTGTGGAATCAATAGCGCGATCTGTTCACCCGGGTTGACGACGGACGCGAGAGGTGTTTGAACAGGGAGTGACATCAGCATGCCCGTTTGTCCGGTGCGTTCCGTGTACTGTGTTAAAAAGGTCGAGAAACTCAGCACCGGAGGCATTCAGGTCGCCAGCGGTGACCGGATCCCCCTTTGGCACGGAATACGACAGGTAGCGGCCCACCACCGTCGCTTCGTTCGTCGAGAGACCCGCGATGCCGCTCGTTTTTGGCACTGTCACGGTCGCCACGTCAGTTTTGTGAATGCGCGTGTACGGATAGAGGGTGTGGGTTGCAACGACCACCGTCTCCGTGTTAAGCGCTCGGTGAAGTGCAAATGCCCCGATCACTCCCGCCAACACGGCACACGCCACACCGACACCAAAGGAAAGCGTGCTCTTTCTCACTTGGACACCACCTCCCGAATCTTGCCAAGCCGAAACTTTGGCCGACGACTCTCCGATCCTTTCAAGACCCGAAGCGCACCTTGCAGGTGCTCCATGGCGTCGGAGATCTTGCGACTTCCTGCGAGCGGTGATGCAGTCATCAGATCCCGGTACAATTTGTGGTCCTCCGGAATGTATACCCGGTCCGACAGAATGTGGGCTTCATCGAGCAGGCGAATCGCACGCCGGTGTTCCGATACATTTTTGCGGACCCGATTGACAGCCACGACCACGCGTTCTGGCGTCTTCAGGTGACGAACCAGTTCGTACTCCTCCATGAATCGCGCAAATGCCATCCACTCCGGCGTCATGACAAATACCACCCGGTCCGCAAATTCAAGCGCCGTGTAGGTAGCGGCGGCAGAGGGGCTGGTGTCAATGAGCGTGACATCGAAGTAGCGGCTAAACTGTGCAACCACCTGGCCAAGTGTCTGGTCGTCCAAACCGTCCCGAGCACGGCCACTCGGCAACAGGTACCACCCATCCACAGCACACAGGGATTCTTTGAACGCAGTCTCGTCCATTTGTGCCGGTAGTCTCGTGAAATCATCGGTTGTGAGCCCGGACGATTGGTGCTGGATGGACAGCAAATTGCCTTTCGGGTCGAGGTCAATCACCCCGACCGTCAGTCCACGCTTCGACAGGGACCGTGCCAAAAGCGCTGTCAACGTGGATTTCCCCACCCCACCCCTGGCGCTGTGAATGCAAATGACCCGTCCGCGTAACAGCGGTTCCGGGTCATTCGACGGCTCGATGAGGTTGTCACGCGTTCGTTCTGGGTTCGGTGGACGATGGCGCTTTAAGATCGCTTCAAGCGGTGTCATAGGTAGTGTTGATTCTACAGACGCTTGTTCTGGATCTGGCTCTCGAATCCACCGCTTGAGATATTCCATGGGCAAGGGATATGCCACCACATCCACGCAACCACGTTCCTTGGCGATTTGGTACGCGGTATCGTCTTCCGTTTCTGAAGCTACGTAAATGAACGGACAGTCGAGGCCAGACGCTCGAAGCTGCTCCAGTACCTGCGCGGGCCAGTCATGGCGGGCGAGTACGAGAGCGACCTTTGTCAGGTCTACCTGTGCGAATTGGTCCTCATGATCCACCGCACGGAGTTCCAGTCCCGCATGCTCGGCTGCAGCACGAGCAGCCGCCTGTTGGACACGGTCAGTCTCCAGCAACAAGAGCATGTGGCTCACCTCCCTTTCCCGTGGTGCGATTCGGATCCATGTAACGGGTTGAAATCCGTTCGACGACCGGCAGAAACGCCTCGGCAAAGCGCGGATCGAGATCAACTAGGGGGGTACGCATGCGCATGGCATGAAACTGGCGGGGTTCGTGTGGAATATAGACCATAGAATCTGCGCGCCCCGGGGCTATGCCCGTCGAGGCATGATTGACGATGCACATCACACGGTCCAACATATCCAGGCGTTGTAGGGTATCCTTCAGTTGATTGGTGTCGGGCCATGTCACGAGCAAGATAATGTCAATCTCTGACACAAGTGTGTCCCCGTCCGCTCTGGTGTCAAGAATCACGCGATAGCCTTTCGGGGGAGCGGCGTCATAGATGTGAGATGCGAGCGGCTCTTCGCACCAGCCACGAAGGGGCTCGACATGTTCCTCCACAACTGCTGCCTGAAGGTCCCGGCCATGGCACAGGCTCGCCAATTGCAACGCCACAAAACTCTTCCCACATCCGGACTCCCCAAGAATGCGGACGCAAAGCGGTGTCGGGTCTGGCCACACGAACCGGCGTACGGACGGACTGTGACGGCCATCACCTTGCGCGAGCTTCCCTGCCGCCCCGGGTTGAAACAACGCGTCGAATTGTGGAGAAGTCGTATCCTCAACGTCATCAAGAGGTTCCCAGACAAACGGCTCACCGTCTCCCTCGAATACATCAACCAGTTTCGGCGCTTCGACATCCGGGCCTTCATCGCGGCTCAGATAAACCGCAACATCACTGGCCGAACGAGGATGTTTCAGCAATTCATCGAGATCCTGAAGAACCAGTTCATCACCGACAAACAAAAAGTCATAGATGCCAAGCAGGTAAAGCTCTCGTTTGAAGTCATCTGAGGCACGGGCCGATTGTCCGATGAACACCACGCGTACACCCGATTGGCGGACACGTGAAAGCGTCTGAAGCAGCGTATCGCGGTGCGGAAACATCCATTCGCCGATGACGAGTGTATCCTCCGCGTGAAACTCCGTCTCTTGGACCTTTCCAGCGTAGGCGAGCCAGACAGCGCCTTTGAAACGGTCTCTCAGGTCAATCGAAAATGCCAGATACAGCAACGCACATTCTCCTTTCCATCCTGGACTTGACTCACTTGATTTGCCTTCCCACCTCCTATTACGGCCAAGGTATCACGGCAACGACGCCCCTTGGTGCCACCCGAGTGCCAGTGCAGGGTCGGCACGCTCGTATCGATTAAGTCACGGACCGGGGGTGAGAATTTGCGGAATCAACTGCCCGCTCGCGTCCAGTTGTGGCAGCGGCGGATTCGTATACGATTCCTTCCAAGTTGGCTGGGACTGTTCATATTTCGCCGAGGAATTTGGGATCTGGTGCAGAAAGTACCAGGTCGGATATCCAAGCGTTTGTGCCAAATCTGAGTTCGCCCACGTGACTGAGGAGCCGCTCGCTGTGGTAAACGTCACCGCTGCGCAGAGTCTGGCCGCCGTCGCAGGGTCCCCCGTCAGGTTCCAAGCGGTGAGTTGGGAAAACGAAGTCGGTGTGCCTGTAGTGGCATACTTTGGAATCGGTGTGTACACAAAACCATACTCCGTGGCAGGCGGCGGGTATCCTTGCCCGGACGGATCCCAAACGGGGACGTCTCCTTGGTCATTGATGGTCGCGGGCAATAACTGAAATGTCTTCGTCCAGGTTCCCGCCTGTCCTCCGGGATTCATGATGCGGAATGCAACTCGTGCCGCCCTAGGCATGTCGTGTGGGGAACCTGTCCACATGAGGCGAAACGCAAGTCCGCCTCCGACCCGAACGTATACTGCTGGGGAACGGGCTGGATCGCCGAATGTAGGCAACGCTGGATTGCCACTCGTCGTGGACCCATCCATGCCCGCATCGTGGTTTCGCTGTGACGCCGCCGGGTTATTTGGGGACCAGAGGTCTCCGGGTGAGCCCGGATCATAAAAGAGCCCAGTCACCTGGAAATGGTTCAGATAGAGGGGATAATCATGTGTGTACGTCCTTGGCTCGTCGACCCATGTATCCACGGCACAGCCATTTGTGTCACTGCGTTGTTGCAACACCCAGTTTGTATCCGTCCACGTGAGGATCTGTCCCCCTGAGCCATCTGGAGACCAGTCATACGAGAGCACTCGATTGGAAGGCTTCGGTGGAATCGTTGCCGGTGGGCAAGTTGGGCCGCTCGGTGGGTTTCCGGGCGGTGGCGGCGGTGGTGTGGGTGGTATGCTTTTCAACGGGATCCGGACGGTTCCCTGATACTCCTGTTGCCACTCGTACGTCCGCACGGTCTTTTGGTACTTGAGCCATACGCCTTTCCGATACTTGTTAAACTCGACCGGCTGTCCGTCCGTTCCGTCTGACACCCAGTAGTACCCTCTGGCCGTCTCGGTCAGCCATGGGTAATCCGATGCTGCTTGCGGGGTACTGTCCGCCCAATGAATCGCGACCAGGGTCCATCCCGTTTTGTCGGGATTCGGCCCGTAGTAATCGGTTGGTCGTCTCGGTGCGTTCGCGTATCGATACGCGCCGTTCCAGTACGTCGTTGTGTTATTCGACATATAGCCGAGCCGTGTGTGGTCGACCGGATCGTAATACATGTTGGCGCCGTTTGAGATCGACGTGAGCGTCTGCTGCTGCGATGCAATGGCTTTTGGTGAACCGCGCTTCGGAATCTGGAATGTCAACGTCTGGTGCGTGTACGAATCGTAATAGGTGACCGTTTTCGTCGCTGGAAACTGCGTGTCCGATGCGCGCTGGTACCACTTCTCTGTGCTGTAACTGGTGAGTGTGACGGTTTTGGTGGTACTCGCATTAGCGGTTACGGTCAAACGCGGGGAAACCAGCGTTGCGGCAGTCGCAGTGACGATGAACAGGCCCTTCAGGACGCGCTTCAGGATATCCACTGGCTTTGTGGGCACGCAAAAAACCCACGCTGCAAGAGCGCGGGTGTGCGTTGCCCTACCTCCCTTTTCAGTTCGTCGTGTTTTGAGACGGAGCGTTTGATGCGAGGTAAAAACCTACGTCCAGAAATGCTACCGTGTATGCTTGACGAGTGGCGTTCCAGTACACGGCCCACTGGCTATAGAAGCCATCATCCAACACGGCTTGTGAATGGGCCTGCCACTCCTTCGCGATCACGTCATTCGATAGCTGCTTTGTTTGAAACACGAAAGCACCGACATCGTTCACATGATAGGTGTATGTCTTGCCATCCCCATTGTTCGCGGACGTCCATACGGCGCTCCACGGCTGCAAAGCGGAGATGGTGGCCTTCGCGGTTGCCACAGACGTTTTGCCTTCCGCAATCTGTTGAACGAGCCTTGCGAACAAACCACTGTTGGGCCCCGTATAATTCCTCCCGACATACGGGCTATTCAACCGATGGGTCCAGGTTCCATCGATGCCCGAGGGTTTCGACGGACTGCTTGAGCCACTCGTTTGATTTCCGGATCCTGCTGTGGTTCGAGACGTGCCGGAGGATGTCTCATGATTCGCGTCGGTACCTTTGGTCGGCGAGCCATGACCGCTTGTCGTGTTGCTACTGTGCTGAGTTTTCCCCGTGGATGTTGATGTGGCTTGTTTCGATGGCTTGGAAGACGCAGAGGACTTCGAAGGTACATTTGCTTTCGATGAGGCTGAAGAAGCGCTTTGATCCCCTTTGCTTCCCTTGCTGTTCTCCTGTTTCGTGGCAGGATTCGATGGGCTGGGAATGGAAGAAGCTGAATTTCCGATGATGTTGACCGTGAGGTTATCCGGCACATTGTTTGTGACATTCGCCGATCGATTGGCAGCAACGTTGCCAGTTCCGCTATCATCCAGTGGGTGACTTTGCGTTGCAGAACCTCATCCGGCGAGAGTGCCTGCAAAGAGACAAAGTACGAGAGCTACTCCGAACCTGCGCCCCACTGATTGAACGACGACTTGCTTCCGGGTCACTTCACACACCTCCCATTTCTCGTTATGGAAAGCCTAGCATCCAGAGAGAACCGATAAGTGCCAGCAACGTGCCATTTGTTAAGCTTTGAAGATTCGGATGAATCCAGGCACTCACCTGTCACGCCTGAGGCACCACGCATCTGACCGCCGAATGTACGATGACCTTGTTGAAACACCTTCGTCACCAGGAAAAGATTCCCTCCCACGCATCCATAAGTCAAGTCCACGCACTGCCATTGCCATTCGGATGCATTCCCCCACGAAAGGATTGAGAAGACGATGAAACAGACATCGACACCGGCGCCAAGACAAGGGGACGACGAGCAGGTCGGAACCAAGACCTTTCAACTCAATTTGGATGGCGTGGTGGTCACCGTGACCTGCAATCGCCCTTCCACCAGCGCACTCACGAACTTTACAAGCACCCTCCATGAAATTCTTCTGAAGGTCGTGCACAAGAACCAAGCACACGCTGCATCACCACCCGGCTCTCACGAATGAACAGTGGAACCGGTTTGACCCCTCCAGATGATCGCCCCGTCCCCGCCCAGCGCCTCATAGAGCTTTTCCAAGATGGATACGCGCTTACGGAAGAACGCCCGCCGTGAGAGGTACAACGCTTCCCACGTAATCGCATTGTTCTTTTGCTCAAAGTACTTCAGCCGGACCAAGTCCATCTCTTCCTCTGTCAGAACAGAGAGGGCGTTCTCCAGCAACTGTACCTTGAATTCGAGTGGGCGGATTTTCTGCTCCTCAATCTCCATCCGTCGCTCGACAGCTTCATAGGTTGGGTCACTTTCCCGCCCCTTCGCGAACGATGCAACCGCGACAAACTCGTAGCCCATGCGCGGGTAATCGTTCAGTTGTACGCGGAGGTTCTTCAACTTTCGTTGCCACGTCGGATAGGCATACAACCACGCCTCTGTTTCACGCATCTGTGTGTTGATCATGTCCGATCCGCCCACTTCGTCTGACGTAAACGCCGGTGAATTCTCCGATAAGAGTCGTGCCGCATCAACTTCTCATACTCCTTCCGCTGCGTCGGATACCGCCGGTCATGTTGGGCCGGTTGAGACTGAGTCTTTGGGTACTGCCGTTCATCCTTCACCTTCAGCACCCTCCGCTCTCTGATGTTCACTTTTGTAAACATCATCAAGATAAAAAAGCTCGTCGAAAGGCTTGTCCAGTGCACGACAGAACTGCTGCGCCGCTTGTGGACTTGGATGACTGATCCCTCGCTCTACCTGACTGACATAGCCGACACTGTAATCGACAACCTGTGCCAGATCCCTTTGTGACAGTCCCCTCAAGACACGTGCCCGCGTGAATGAAGGCGTTTTCACCCGAATGAGTCCGATACGCTTCGACACTTGACCGCCCCCTGTCTACCTTTGTGTAATCTCATGATAATTCCTGGATCTTTCGATTGGCAACCACATCTTTGTTCACTTTTGATAACTTTATGGTGTACTTTCATGAAGTTGAATGGTATCATCGGCAAAGAGCATGAAGGGTGTGGTTGAACGGCGATGAATGAAGAGTTCGGTTCGTGGTTACGACGACAACGCAAGGAACGAAAACTAACCCTGCGAACTGTGGCAGCCCGATCCAAGATGGGGATTGGGCACCTTTCGCTGCTTGAAAACGGGAAGCGTAAGCCCAAAGCGGAGTCCCTGTCGCCTTTGGCTCTTGCCCTTGGGATTCCGTATGGGGAAATGCTCCGTGCCGCAGGTTATTTGGACAGTCACAGCCTACTCTTTGCGCATCGCTTGCGAAGCATTCGACTTGAACGACAAATCGACATACCGGACCTGGCTGCAGCATGCGGTTTGTCTCCCAAAACGATTGAACGGTGGGAATCCGGCGCAAGCCAATTCCCCAGCCGCCAAACCGTCGAACGCTTGGCGGCTCATCTTCAAGTGACGGCCGATTATCTTCTCGGATTCGCCGATCGCCCAGAGGCCACCGCATTGGATCTCGGCGTACTCCTTGAGCAGGAAAACATATCGTACAATGGTACGCCACTGACACCGGAGCAGCGAGATTTTGTCCACGATCTCGTCCGTAAAGTCCTCGATTTGTCTAGTTCCGGTTCGTCCCGATAGAGTGGGGATCAGAAAAGACATCCGGAATAACCCACTCCATCATCGTTCTCTTATACTTTGCGTAACGTCGTTCGATACGGAAGCACACGGTTCTGCAGGCTTTTGTCGTGGATACAGGACGTAGCCACGCCTTCGGATGGTTTGAAGACACGTTGGCTCGTCAGGGTTGTCCTCCAACTGAATACGGATCTGTCGGATGAACACATACAGCTCATCCCTTTGTGCCATGGTGTTTTCTCCCCATCCACGCACAATCAGGTCGTTGCTTGAAACAACTTCCCCCATATGCTCTGCCAAATAGCGAAGGAGCCGAAACTCAATTGGTGTGAGGTACTTGGTGTCTCCATCTTTGACGAGGACCGCGCCGTTTAGGTTCAGATAACAATCGTCTCCCAGAGAGATTCGGCTCTCGATTTCACCACTCATCACCCAAGCCCCCTATATGGAACCCTGTGCGAGTGAGGGGGCAAGGCTACACAGAACCGCGCCGTGGCAACTGGCTGACAATAGACCATTCCGGTCCTTAGTCCCTATAGCTTTGCGTCCCCAACTTTCACTGGGTTTGCCCATGGTTTATTCAATTGCAGAATTTTATCTACTTGACTATTTGACTATTTGTCTGAATCACCAAGCGATACGCGAGCCTTTACGGCCTGCATGGAGGTATGTAGAACTCTTTCATTCTCTGGATACCGCTCACACACGAATCGCCCGCGATCAATGAGTTCCTGAATCAAATCCTCCCTGGCCTGCCATGGGAGAGATGAGAGTTCTTCGCCAAACCACCCAACACCTCGGACAAAATGCTGAACGGCCTTTTGTGGATCAAAGAATACCGATGGCATCGGCATAATTCGTGCTTCGATCTCTGTCAAACCAGCATGGATGAAGTCCTCTTGAACCACATTCGGTTCGAGTAGATAACTTTTCGGGCGTTCCTGCCGCTTCGCTGCCAGTTGCAATATGGGAGCAAACCACTCACGAAAGAACGGTATGTCAAGGTTCGCTTGCAACGGATGCATGCTGGCGATGATGCCACCAGGACGGACCACGCGCTTCATTTCTGCAAGAGCTTGCTGGCGATGGGTGAAGTGTAAAAATCCGACCCCTATGGCGGCGTCGAACTGCTCTTCCCCAATGGGCAGTTCCTCGGCCCGACCTTGCCGAAACGACACCCACGGTATGCCCAGCCGGTTTTGCTTTACCCCCGCCCGGGCCAGCATCGCTGTAGCGGGATCGACCGCGACAACATAACCAGATGGCCCCACTGTTTCCGCCAATCCCCCATCGAACGTAAACACACCGTTGGCGCAGCCAAGTTCGACAACTTGCATGCCATCCGCTATCCCTACAAAGCGCAGAAATTCCCGACGTAACTCCATGGAATTCGGCCAAATTTCGCTTGCCAACTGCTCATAGTCTTCAAATCGATTGAATTGGGAGATATGTAGCATATTGAGGCGCTGACGGAAGTAGCCAACGGATGCCAGTACGTCTGTCGTTTGTTTCAATACTTGGTGGCCTTCATCCGTTAATTGCACAAAACGCTGGTCCCCCCGGCGCTCAATACGGATATTCCCAATGTGTGTGGCAAACATCAGTTCTTCACCCAGACTGTAATCTACCCAAGGGCGATGCCAAGTTCCTCGTACGAATTCACGTTCCGGGATCTCGCCATAATGACGCAGCGCATTATGATTTTCCCAACTCGTTACTAGCATGTACAGTTGAAGCAGCGTTCCGAACCGGTACCGTTCTACGAAAGATTCCACGCGATCCATGGCTCCCCGAGCCAATGCTTCATCTACATCCAATTCCCCAGTGGACTCATGTGCCATATACGCAGCGGTCGACGCTGCAATTTCGTACACGGCCACCTGTGCAATTCGCTCTGGTGCCGGTAAATCGTTTAGCACATAGCCACGTTCCATCTCCGTCCAATGCGTGTACGCGCACTCACGAGCCCGGTTGCTGAGGTATTCATGAACCAGCGGATCAAATCGCCCGTCTCCGTTCATGTCCGCAAGCCAGGGACTGATAACCAGCCCCATTGCGGATAGCTGTTGGAGTGCTTCTTTCATATCTGGGTAGATGAACATACACTCGCATCCTTCCCCCGATAATAATTGCCATTCTAATTCGACAGATTTTTCAATTATCCTTTATCCCCTAAAACTGCTTTATTAAGAGGGCGGGGACACGCTCCTAATCGCCGATGACTCTACATTCTGAACCACGTGACCCGTGAGGATTTTGCATCGTTCCTACACTACGGCCATCCGTAGTTTCCCCAAGTCGTTCCAGAAGGTCTGGAAGCTCACGAACGATAAATCTCACCGTTTCCTCCGGGTACTGTACTGGCTTCAACCTCGCATTAGCCAGAAACTCAACCACCGTCCACAACTTGGCCACTCGCACCATTCGCTCCAAGCCATCCAACTCTGGCGGAGTATTTCCAATGGTCTTCTCCCAAAACCCCCTGTATAGCTGGGCAAGCCTATATTCCAGTTCACCGTCCCTGCTTCCGAGCCCTGGCATCGTAATGGCCAGATCAATTGCTGGATGCCCATACGAAAAGCGTTCCCAGTCAATGAGAACTAGTTCCCCGTTCTCCCGCACGCGCCAGTTTGTTGGGTTCGGATCGGCAGATATGCAGCACAGGGGCTGAAAGAGAACCTGGGCTTCCCGTTGCAGCGTCGTCAGTTGATTCGCCACGTGCTCTCGTTCCGAGCCATCGGCGAACCACTCGGATGCTCGCTCGGTCATTTCCTCATCCCACCCCGGCTCGTATGCTTTGGGACTCAATGTAAACCGTCTGCCTTTCCAGGTGCCTGAATGCAACCGAAACAGCATTTCGATCTGTTGCTGGTCGTATCCCCACCGCTCCTGTGGGAAGGGGTTCGGGATATCTTCAATGACGATCCAATGCCGTTCCGCATCATCACATCCGGACCAATAGAGGTCGGGGATGCCTACGCCAGCATGGCGAAGGAAATTGGCGTGATGTTCGTAGAAGTTACGTTCTCTCGAAGAGGCTGACGATTTGACGATAACAGTCCTTCCACCGTCGAACTGAAGACGTGTGGCACCGCCGTCACCTGCAATGCCGGACAAGGCCTCCGTATGTGTCACGTTACCAAATATTGGATGTACAAAAGCCAGTAATGCATGTGGTAGTCCGATCCCGTTTTCCGACATCACATCACCCCGTTACGATAGCCCCATTCGACATGACGCCCGATGTTCCTTCACAGTGGTTACATCAACATGTAAATTCGATGTTGATCGAATTTCGTCATTGGTGTATGTTTATGAACAACAATATTCCCGCATGATGGAGGCATCATCATATGACCGAAGAAGACAGCCAAGTCCTGATTCAGTTGTTGAAAGCGTTGGCAGACGAGAGTCGCATCCGCATCCTTGGCATCCTCGCTGACCATGAAGCCAGCGTGGATGATTTGTCCGCCTACCTGGGTATCAAGCCGCCCACCGTATCTCATCACTTAGGTCGGCTGCGGGATCTCGGACTCGTTACAATGCGGGCGGAAGGAAATGTTCATTTCTACAAGTTTGAGCCCGAATCCCTACGTAGATTGAATCGACTGCTTCAACCTGAAAGATTGGCCGCCCTGGCAACCGCCGAAGGCGATGCCTGGGAACAGAAGGTGCTGAATGATTTCCTGATTGAGGAACGACTCAAAGAGATTCCGGCGAGCCGCAAGAAACGACTCGTGATCCTGAAATGGCTGGCAGATCAGTTCGAGTGGGGTGTCCGTTATCCCGAATCACAGGTCAACGAAATCATCAAACGCCATCACCCAGACTTTGCGACCATCCGCCGTGAGTTCATTGGCAACAGGCTGATGGAGAGGGAGAACGCTGTATACTGGCGGATCCGCAGTGAAATGCAGTCGGAGTCAAGCGAATGATGGAAACGCTGCTGCTGTTGCGGGCCGAGCCCCGTTATCGTCGGCTGCTCTCCGCCAGCTTCATCAGCGGCCTCGGCGACTGGTTCAACAGCATCGCATTGCTGAGCCTGCTCCTGCACATCACCGGATCCGGTTTGGCAGTCGGGCTTATCCTGGCCGTGCGCACGCTGCCGTATCTCTTCATGGGGCCGATCGGTGGGATTCTGGCGGATCGCTTCAATCGAAAGACCATTCTTCTTGTCTCGGACTTTGCCCGAGCCGGACTGGCGTTGTCATTTCTGCTTATTCATCAGGCAAGTGAAGTGTGGATTGCCTATGCCGAGACGTTTGCATTGGTCGTCTTTTCAGCCCTGTTTTCGCCAGCCAGAACCGCTGTAATACCGCAACTCGTTCAACCAGACCGTATATCCCAGGCAAATGGTCTGGAACAATCGACAGGCGGACTGGTCATGGCGCTAGGATCCGCCCTTGGTGGCATTGCTACAGCCGCCTTTGGCACCGATGTGGCTTTCGTTATTAACGGAGCGTCGTTCCTGGCATCGGGACTGTTGTGCTGGTCGATTCCCATTCCGGCCGACCATTTGACAGATCACGGGGACATCCATCCGTCTGTGCATCCGTCCCGACCATCCTCGAATCGAACGTCCTTCTGGTCAGTATTTCTTCGACCCCGGCTCATTCAAATCATTGCCTTGCAGTCGCTTTTGTGGCCCATTGGCGGTGGCGCCATCAATGTATTGCTCAGCGTATACGGCTATCAGGTGTTTCACAGCGGAAGCATTGGTGTTGGCGTGATGTATGGCTCGCTCGGCGTCGGCTTTCTCGTCAGCGGGTTCCTGGTACGCCGATTTACAAAATGGGTTCGGCTGGCGGCCGCCGTTGGATTTGTCATCGAGGGGCTATGCCATGTCATAGTCAGCCAATCTCCGAGCCTGTGGTTTGCGTCCATCTTCTTGTTCATCGCCACCCTTGGAGCAGGTGTCGGCAATGCGTCCATCATCACGCTTGTCATGCAGGCGACGAGCAAAGAATTCCACGGCAGGGTGTTTGCGATGTTTGATACAACGTCCAGTGTGACGATCGCTGCCTCGATGCTGGCCACTGGTGTATTGCTCAATGACTTTCCCGCCAGAACAATCGGACTTTGTGCTGGGTTGCTTATCGTCCTGGCGTCACTTGTGACTGGAGTGCCCTTATTGCGAGTCAACTCCTCGCCGGACCTTGGTGATGTGACCGAAGAACGAGCGCTATCTTCGTGAAGAAACGTCTGTGGAAACGACACCTCAGATGCAACGATAGTCATGGTCCCTCCATCGGAGAATTGAGCACGTGTTCTGCGAAGTCCTCTGCCATGGGGACCCCGGTTCGCCGGATCCTCTCGGCGGCTGCCTGCACTTCGTCGAACACCCAATATTCCTAAACATAAAAAATTCCTATCCCGTCACGTTTCCCATGCCCTCATTCGTCTTCACGTTCCACAATGGATGAGACTCAACCTGTCGAAAATCTCGAAACAGATACAGCGCTCCAAACAAAACTGCCACCGCAATGCCGCATCCAAGCAAAAGTCCTTGAGTGCTGATTTGATGCTGCTGCAAAACAAACGATGAAGCAGCGTAGCTCACTGGCACCAATCCCACAGACATCATCGTCAGCAACGACATTGTCCTCCCCAATTTGTCCGGAGGAACGATGGTCTGTATATACGTGATGAACGGGATGTCTACAACGCTTACGGCGACACCCATAATGCCCATTAAAACAATACCACCCCAAGACACGTGAACAAATCCGATTCCGGCCATGGCAATCCCCATCATCGCTCCCAATGCCCCGAGCCACAAAAATTTTCCCCGGAACCCTCGCAGGACGGATACAAGCACCCCACCAACCACCGTACCTATGCCGAACCCCGATTCATAGCCACCGTAAGTGCTTCCTGACCACCCCATGCTCTTCACGAAGATCGGGATCCCAATATTGATGGGTCCCATGAACAGCAGATTGATTCCGAGGGTGACAACCATCACCAAAATCAGAATTCGAACCGTGAGCACAAAGCGAATTCCCTCAACGATGTCTTTCCATATGGAAGATGACTCATTTTGTTGTCGTTGCGCCAATACCTGCTCTCCTATGCGCAATCGCAAGAAGGATAGGATGACTGAACTGACGGCAAAGATGACGGCAATGGTTCCAAACATGCTCGGATAGCCATGCATCCATAACAGTCCTGCGGCAAGCAACGGACCCAAAACGGTGCTCATCTGCTGAACCGTTTGGACGAGACTATTTGCCCTGTCAAGAACCCATGAAGGAACAGCGACAGGTACAACCGAACTGTTCGCTGGGTAATAGAAGGCGTCAATCGTTCCGAAGAAAACGGCCATCATGTCGATCAGCCATAGTGCTGGCTTTTCATGCATGCCGAACAATTCGGCAACGAAGCAGCCCAAGATCACCGCACGGAACAACAATGAAGTAACAAGAACCAGTTTCCTGTCGATGCGATCTGCAACTGCGCCGCCAAGGAGCATGAAGACAATCCGGGGAATAGAAGCAAAGGTGAGCGTAGTCCCGAGTGCAAACTCTGAACCCGTCACGCTTAGCACAAACCATCCCAAAACGATGAAGTATGACCCATCCCCAATTACGGAAAACAGCGTTCCGCACATAAGGCTCAGGAAATTTCGGTCCCGCCACAGGCGAAACGAGACGGATGATCCCGTTCGTTCCGATTCACTCATGATCGGTATCATCGTCCTTCTCCTGTCTTGCTGTGACTTCTCCTGTGGCGGGATCGACATGCAACTGATAGCCGTCCGGCCCCCCAGGTTTATCCACTTGGAAGCTCTCAACATCCGTGAGGAAACCAATCGTCGTCATGAAGAACAATTCGTTTGCATCGGTACTTTGATCATCCGGCGAGACCTTCGTCGACGTCTTTTCCAAGTCACTGAGTTCATCCATTAACGCACGGAACTTCTTCTTCCATTCCAGCAGGGGCTGTCGACTTGCCCTTACCTCCCAAATTCCGTGAATCAGTGGTCGCACTTCGCCTCCCTCACTTGGTGATACCTGAAAGAATTGCTCGTCTGTCTCGTACACCCTCGCAAGTGCGATGCGCAACTGGTTCGCCATCACCTCTTGCATCATGGAAGAGTCCCACTGACCTGAAGGAAGCAGGCTCTCACTCACTACGTAATCGACGGCGACTGCTCGATAAAACTTTTGTATGATCCCGTTCTTTTCTTCCGTGCGAACAATTTCGGCTAGTCCATGATTCTCGAGTTCACGCAGATGATAGTGAACCTTGGAAGCGGACATTTGGAACTCATCCGCCAACTGCTTGCCCGTGGCTTCCCTGACGATAATTCTGGTCAGAATCCGAATCCGAAGTGGGTCGCTTAGTGCCTTGAGTTGTTCCGGAGTATCGATGACGAAGTAACGTTTCATCAGGTCATCTCCTGCATATACCGACATTCAATTTTCCGACGACGTTCAAATTATTTTGCATGTGTGAGATAAGATTAACATATTCCTCATCCTCGTGTATAGATGCGGACGCATGTCGATCATCAGCGATATTCAGAATCAGGGTCCTTATGCGGCCCGGAGTCGCTTCTCGACGGATATGGCCAACGGAATGGACGGTATGAGGGCAATCAAAACCAATGTTCCAGAAACGAACAGCGTTACTTGAACACCCCACCGTGAGGCCACAACCCCGGCCAGCGCCATACCGAGTGGAACCAAAATCGTTTGGAACATCGACAGCGCACCAGCCACCGACCCCATCACCTCAATAGGTACGGTGCGTTGCCTGATTAATGACACGTATTGCCCGGATACTCCGGCACCGATTTCAACCAGTGCCGCTCCAATCACGAAGCCAGATATCCCTGTCCACAGGGATATCAAAATGATGCCGACCGCCATCACAACAGGTGTGACCATCACGGTGATCTTGATTCTCCGCCTCAATACCATGGGACCGAGTATCAGGGCCATCCCCGTTCCCACAGTGGCAAGCGTGGAGCCGACACCGATGGATGCCGCAGACAGATGATCGGTGCGCCTCAGAAACAACAGGTAGTCGCCCAAATAGAAACTGAACCCGAAGTTCAATAGCGAAATAAAAGTGACCATACGCCGGAGCGTGTGGTCGCCAAAGACTGTCCGGATCCCAAGCGAAACACTTCGTGGCTGAATCTGACGAGGCTGCGATGAACTCGGCCACCTCTTCTTCGTGACAAGGCTCCCTGCGGCCAGTCCCATGGCAATCGCCGCTGCGATAAACGCATGCATGATGCCTGCTGCGATGAGAATCCCGCCAAGACCGCTTGCCAGAAATTGCTGAAGTGGTGCAATCATCCCCATGAATGAGTTGACCCTTGGCAGATTGGACTTGTCCGTCATCTGCGGAACCAACTTCGAAGCAGCCGATGATGTGAGGGAAAATGCCGTCCAAACAACGACCAATGCAAGCAACAAGGGGAGTGTATGGTACTGCCGCAATAGCAGTCCCATCCCAATCGTGAATATTCCTCCGAACAAGTTCCCGAGAATCATCAAGAGAACGGGAGATATGTTGTCAGACAGCCAACCGATGATATACAAACTGAAAACCTGACTGATTCGACCAAGCGTGTTCGAATAGGCCAGCGCAATGGCGGGTTGCGGAAACGCTGTTGCGACCCACTGGATAGCGAACTGACCGATTCCCGCCCCGTTGGCATTCAAGAATCTGGAGAGCCATAGGCGGGCGAGCAGCGGATTCCTTTGAAGAACATTGGGGTGTTTGAGTCTCAATGTGGTGGCCCCCAGTCTGATGGAACAATGTATGAAGATTATGATACTACATTGTTTGCTTTCTCCGAGTTCCATTCCATCTATGGGCTCATCTCGCCGTTTCAATATTCTTACCGCCGATAGCATCCAATGATTGCGTACGGCTGTTTTGTCTGACATGGCCCCGACTGCTTGGTAATCCGGAGGCCTGGATCGAACCAGCATCCACGTGAACGTTCTTGATGTGAGAATCGTTATGGAGATGCACTCGTACTTGCGGCCGCTTGGGATCTTGCCGTAGTACCTTTTGCCGTATAAGTGTAACTAATATCCAATTGGAGCGTCTACATAGACAAAGGGGGTCGAAGCATATGAAGAAAATGCTTCTGCTTATCGTAACCGTCTTTGCCTTGACTGGGTGCGGACAATCACCATCGCAATCTCCGCCCACATCGAGTGGCTCTTCAAGTTCGTGGGCGTACAAACTGATCAACTGGCACAACCACATCTACAAATTGACTTTCGAACAAGTAAACACAGTTGGAAAACGAATCGGATTTGTAACGAATTACTCTACCGTTGAAAGCACGCCACAGACAGGCACTTTCTCTAACTTCTTTCCTGTCGGAACAAAGATTTTCGAAATCCCGAACGTCCCAACACGCACTGCTTTCGCAGTTCGAACCAAAGACGGATACGTTAAACTTGTTGATACGGGGGCTTACGGACAAATAGGCAGCTCAACTAACTGAACGAAACGAATTTATGTCCAAGCCCGTGATAGCACTTTTTATGGCACAACTGGACTGGTTGGCGATCAACCTATCTCACTTACACTCCTCATCGCCCTAATGGGTGACAGCACCGCCCACAACACAGGAAGGACTCCCCCAGCAGCCGATATCATGAGTGTCGGTCGTAGACCGATGTGTGAACCTAAGATACCACCAAGGAGGGAACCGAACGGTATAATTCCCCATATGATGAATCGAATGCTGGCCGTCATTCGCCCTAAGAGTTGCGCTGGCGTGATAGCTTGGCGAGCACTCACCTGATTTACGTTATATGCAACCGCTCCAAAGCTGATCAATACACCGGAAGCCACATATAGGGAGAAACCTACCACAACCGGACGATGCGCCAACGGTAGAAGAAATCCGCCAATGGTGGATGATGTCTGAGCAATGATAATTGCCCGACCAAGTCCCACAGACCTCCCCAAGCGGCCTCCCATGATTGCTCCAACTGCTGCCCCAATTGCATCCAGGGCGTAAACGACGCCCAACAATGACGCATTCATACCGATTCCACGTACAGCAAACAAGATCATTACCGCACCCGTAATCCCCGAGAAAAAATTTCCGAGAGCTGTTGTTATAACAATGGACCGTAAAAATGAATTTTTTACCACAAACGCCATGCCTTCACGGATTTGCGTCCAAATCCCTAGTTGATGTGGCAATGTTTCGATCGATTCAGAACGCCGAATGACTATGATGGATATTACTGATACGAGATATGACCCTGCATCGATCAGCAATGCGAAAGGTGCTGTCAGCCATTGAACAAGAACCCCTGCCAATGCAGGTCCGGCAATAGCACTAACAGCTCTCGTGCTCTCTAACTTACTGTTTCCCTCTACGAGTTCGGAGCTTGATACGACACTGGGTAAATAGCTTTGGTAGGCAACATCGAACAATACTGTCAAGCAGCCGACGCCAAAGACGACAACAAACAAGAACCCCATATTTAGAACATGAAACAATACAGCTAATGGAATTAAGATGAGAAGAACAAAGCGTCCAGAGTCAGCAAATATCAACAACGGACGGCGACGAACCCTGTCCGCCAACACTCCCGCAAAGAGGGCAAATAGAAACGGAATGCCTTGTAAGGCTTCCAGAACGCCCATGTCATTCGCCGTGGCGTGCAGGACTATAACAGCGGTTAGTGAAAGTGCTAATCCCGTTATCTGGGAGCCAAATTCTGATATTGTTTGACCTAACCACAGTTTCATAAAATCTGCATGTTTCCATAAAAGAGTGTGGGACTTTTTAGAGGGACTCGTGCTTACCTCGTCCAAAGACATCGCACCTCTCTGCTATTTGGCTGACCACTTAGGCGTGTGTGGAATATATTGTTAAGCGCAAGCTAGCTACGTCCATTGGGAAATCCTGCGTGACCCTCATTCACCACTTTTGGAGAGAACTCAACGAGGAATTTGTCTCCGTCACATCGCACCTGTTGATGTTTATCTCCGGGATTGAGTAACAGAAATTGGCCTGCCCTGACGTTGAACTTTGACTGAGGTGTTTCATAAATAATGGGTCCCTTGAATCCGAGGATCAGCTTGTATACGTCATCTTGCCGCCACCTCGGGATTGTCATCTCATTCGGGCGATGGAGAATTCCAATATCGTTGAATTGTTCGTACGTTTGTAACACCCCATGGTCCCCCCCTTTGTTTAGTTGTTATCTTAATACTACCCTTATTTCGCCACCAATCACACTCTAGCTGCCGTTCTCCACGCCCTACGGAGTGATGCAACCACAATTCCTAACATCACCGTCGCTATCCCACCAACGAGGATGGTGGAGCCTGCTCCGATGCCCTTGACGAGGAATCCACCCGCCATTTGACCGATTGGCAAGCCAACGCTGGTTATGGACTGCATCACCCCGTACACCTTCCCCCGATGGCGGTCGGGAATGAGTTTCTGTTGCATCGTGGCCGCCAATATGTTGTATGGTGCGAACGTCACACCTCCAAGAAACATCATGAGCATTGCCTGCCACGGGTGTCCAGAGATACCAACACCGCCGCTGAAAGCGCCCCAGCACAGAATGATGCCAGAGATGGACAGTCGGAGTGACCATTGTGGACGGAATCGACTCCACAGCATCGTCCCAAGCAGGGAACCTACCGCAAAGCTGCTCCAAATCAGTCCAAGTACGGATGCACCAGTATGGAACTCCCTGGACACCAGCACCGGCAGAGCAGGTTCCAACGGACCGTATGTAAGGTTGAAAAATAATGTGATAACAATCAGCAACACCAGCAATGGAACTCGAAACAAAAACTGCAAGCCGTTCAATTTTGATTCTGCATCATTACCACCGGCATCGGACGCATCTGCCGAACGGTAGCGGGATGAAGGAATCAGTAACAAGGACCCCACGTACAGCCCGTAGCAACCGGCTGTGATGAGCAACGTCATGGGCGCCCCAAAGAAAGCGACCAATACACCGCCCAAGGCGGGGCCGAGCAACGAAACCAAACTCATCCGCAGTTGCGAGAACCCGTTCGCCAGCTCCAGTTCGTCGATCGCTACAATGTTTGGCAAGATCACGCCCCTTCCGATCATCGACAAAGGAGACAAAGCTCCCGCCAATCCTACGATGACGAGCAGCGTCCCAAACGACAGAGTGTGTGTCCACGCAAGAATAGGAATGAAGAGATATAAAATCGCCTGACATAGGTTATCCGTCACCATGAGTGCCCTGCGTGGGAGTCGGTCGAGGACGTATCCGATGAACGGGCTGGTAACCATTCTCGAAATGGGAAACAGTGCGAGTACGACGCCGATTCGGGCGGCTGAGCCCGTGGTTTGTAGTACAAACCACGTGAGTGCGATGGTACTGAATTGCAGGCCCATCTGAACCATGGTCGATCCGGTCCAATATACGACAAAGTTTCGATTCCGCAGGAGTTTCAAATAGGGTTGAATGTGCCATCACCCCCTTGCCTTAGGTGAATCCGATTTCTCATTCGATGAGACTTGTTTGAGCCCAAGCGCCCACCAACCAATCATCAGCACTTGGAGGATGGAACTCCCCCTAAATACGTTCCATGCGCCGAACTCTTGCGCAATTGCGCCACCGGAAGCCGAACCAACGGGCATCGCAATCCACGAAAACAGGCGATTTGCGCTACCTACCCGTCCCAGAAGCTGATTCGGGACAACGGACTGTCGAATCACAGATGACAAGACACTCCAGATTCCCGATGTACTGGCGTACACCAGCACGCAGAGAGCAATCAGCGCCGGGTACGCTGTAAACGACAGAGTGGCTGGCATAGCTACCTGCAAGATCAATAGTCCCGTGATACTGGTGACTACCGGAGTATGGTTCATTATCCACAGCGAACTCAGCGAGCCAATCAGAATTCCTACTCCTACAAACGTCATCACTACACCCGACCAGGTTGCCCCAATATGTAGCTCACTGCGCATATGGTACAACAACACTGAAAATACAGCCTCTCCCCACAGGTTTATGATGCTGGCCAGTAAAACCAGCTTACGGATCAATGGATGCCCAAACAGATACCTCATGCCTTCACGAGCCTCGACTAGAAAACGACTGGATAGCCTTTGTCCCGCAACACCTTCGGAAAACGGTTTCCGGATGACAGCGAGGCTTATCAGTGATGCCAGGTAAGACCCAGCATCCACATTCAAGGTGTTGGTGGCCCCAAGCCATACAACAAGCGCACCCCCAATTGCCGGTCCCAAAACCCTGGCTGTCGACGTCCCTACGGAACGCAACACATTGCCTTCCTTCAGAAAATCCTTGCCCATCACCAACGGTAAAGCCGCTCCGTACGAGGCGTCGAATACGGCCGAACTCGCACTCATCAAAACCAAGACACCGTAAATCTCGAAAACCTGGATGCTCGAGAATAGATGGATGACTGGCAATGACACGATAATTATCAGACGTAACGCATCCATCCTCATCATCAATCGCTTTCTGTTGTAGCGATCCGCCCACACTCCGGCCGGAATGCTCAGCACCAGATACGGAATCGTTTCGATGGCGAAGCCGATGCCCATTTGCAAGGCCGATCCGGTCACTTGGAGGAGCAACCACGGCAGCGCAAAGTTGGTGATCGCAGTGCCGAGGGATGAGAGGCTTTGACCGCCTATCAACACCAGGAATTCTCGGTTGAGCGTGGATAATTTCCGAAACAAGTTGTCAGCCCCCATAGGCGACCCCGTCACTTTTCCGTCCAAACTGCGCCAACCAAGTCACGCCGCATAAGAGTGATATCGCCCCGATGACCAAACCTATCACCGGGACCCCGAATCTGGACAGTGCCAGCCCCATGACGGCGTAAGAAAGCTGCATCACACCCCCGTACGTCGACCCATGAAGAGCAAATATTCTGCCTCGAACCTTCGGGTCGGTGTTTGTTTGGAGCATGTATGTATCCAGTGGAATGATGATGCCGGAACTGATCCGCATCAGCAGGAGCATCAGCGCTCCCCAGGCGAAAACGGTGAACTGCGTCATCACACCAAAGAACAGGGCCTGAGTTACGTACGCCACGCCGTACCAGACAACAGCTCTGCGGTGGCGATGTCCAACGTATCGGTTTACTGCGTATGCACCGATAAGGACGCCTACCCCGTCAATCACATATAGGAGCCCGATGCCAAGCCCGCCCATGTGGTACACCTGCTGGCCGAGGACCGGGATAAGGATATAATACCCGCCACCGGCCAATCCCCAACTAATCCCAATAAGGATGATGGACCGGGCGACTCGGTTATGAAGCGCCTCCCGAAAGCCAACTCGAAGGGCTTGGAGATATCCCGTACCCTGTTGAGTCGTAATCTCCTTTTCCTCCCAGCGGCATTGTAGGATGTACCATGCAGACCAGAGGTATGATGCTGCATTGATGCAGAAACATGCGATGGAACCAATCGTTGCCGCCACAGCCCCGCCAGTTGCTGCGCCGATGATCTGGATGAACCCGCTGGCCTGAGATTCAAGTCCGTTAGCTGCAGCCAAACCATCGTCGGAAACAATGAGGGGAATTACGGAATTGCGTGCAGGACCGAAAAGAACCCCGGATGTGCCGAGCAGCGCCGAATCAAGATACAGGATCCAGTTTACGTGAAGCAGTACCGGCAAAATGAGCGCCAGGGCGAAGACCGCACGTACAAAATCGGTCAGCGCCAGTATCCGCTTCTTCGGGAACCGATCGACGAAAGGACCGGCAAACGGTCCCAGCATGACGGACGGCAACGACCGGCAAAGCAGGACAAATCCCATGGCTGCCGGGGAGTGCGTTAGAATGAGCGTGACTTGTGCGAGTGCCACTTCGTTGAACCAATTGCCAAACTGACTTCCTATCGACGCCAGCCACAGATTGCGATAGTGTCGATTGGAACGCAACAATTGTGTACCGTTCATGGTTAGCCCTCTTCCTCACCGCCGTTGCTCCACCTCACCGTAGCATTCTTATTTTGGAGTTCATATACCTCTTTGGGCCTAAGACTTGTTGGACACACGCAACACAACCTTCCCGCCCCTCCCCGGCGTCTCAGCCGCCCGTACTGCTCCCTTCACGTCCCGCAACTCGTATGTCTGCCGAACTGGCGCCATTTGGAGCCGACCTTGTTCAACCAGTTCCATCACATGGCGAAACGTCTCTTGCCACCGTTTGACGGAGACACCCTGAACCCATTGCCGCAACCAATACGGCTTTGCACTGACTCCTTTCTCACGAGCGATAGACCAATCGGCCTGGCTCCCCGATAACAACCCAATGCTCAACACCGTACCCCACGCTCGGTACAGCGAATGAGTTCAGTGCCATCCATCCCACCGATGGAGTCGATGGCTGCTCTTGCACCTTTGCCATGTGTGAGATCCAGCACGATTTCATGGAGTGAATCTACCGTCGTATCGACCACTTTCCATGCTCCGAGTGCAAGCAACTCCTGTGTATAACGGGGGTTACGGACAACGGAAATCAATTGGTAGCCGAACACCTTCGAAAGCTGCGCAAAAATCCGGCCTATGGCGGAACCACCAGCGTTCACTACAAGAACATCATCTGGCTTGAGTCGCAGCTCCTCAGCGCAAATCAGCCATGCTGTTATGGGATTGATATACAGTTGACATGCCGAATCGTCGTCGATGGCGGCAGGCACGGGGACGACCAGCTCAGCGGACGTGCGTACATACTCCTGCCACGTCCCTTCTCCACGCAGCGGCAAGACACGTTTACCGATGAAAGATGGCGATACTCCTTGGCCAACCTCCTCCACGACACCAACACCCTCGTACCCAGGGATACCGGGCAGAGATGTTCGGTGCCTGTATGCGCCACGAATCGGGATCAAGTCGGATGGATTGATGGGGGTGGCAGTCATGCGGACCAGAACTTCTCCGGGGCACGGTAATGATGCCTGATTCTGCTCCACGCTCAGAACCTGTTGTGGTTCCCCAAATCTGTAAAACCGGACAGTGGTTGATCGCATTTCTGTTCCTCTTTTCGCAAGTTCAAGTACGCAGGTGTGAATCATCCAAACACGGGATCGGCCAGTCCAAAAAGCTGGCTGCGTGCGCCCGGTAAGTGGGTCGCACCGAAGATCATTACGGGAGAGACCATCTTTTCACGGAAGCCCCATTTTAATAGTTGTTCCTTGAAGGAATCCTGCTCGTTCGGAACATCAATCCGCACCCGCCCCTTCCACTCCGAGCAGAGGCTTCGAACCAGGTTGATGGCTACCGTCCCGCTTGGCGCAATCACAGGTCCGATAACAAGCAGGTCATCTCTTCTAACGCAGATGGCAAAACCGCTCACAGTGCCCAACCCATCACGTAGCACTGCACCCGCATGCATGAATCGGAACTGCGCTTCATAGACCCCATGTCTATTCGCTCCAAATGCGGTTTCATCGAGGCGGAGCACGTCCAACAAATCACTCGCTTCAAGCATCGATGCGTTTGCCTCTCGAGTCTCCATCCCACCAAAGGGAATGGAGTCTGACTCAAAGCGATGAACTTGTCCGACGGTCCGGAACCCAAGTGACTGGTACAATGGAAATCCCTGTTCCGTTGCTACAAGTGTGACCGGCGAATCGGCCCTTTCCGCTTCTCTGAGGCACTCCGTCACGATTCGCTTAGCGAATCCTTTCCGTTGATAGGCTCTATGGACGATCACGATACCAAGGGACGCCAACTTCCTTCCGTATGTATAAAGCCCGGCACTCGCAATCAATTGGCCACCATGTCGGTAGCCGAGTACAGTGCCCTTTGCTGCGAGAAATAACCCGGCCTGACCCAGCGTGAAATTCCATCCGACGCTCATGGCCAAGGTCTGTAAATCCCCGGCATCTCTTTCCCGTAAGTTCTCGAGCAATATCTCAGGCTGCATTTGCTGCTTTGACCCTCCTCGCCAACCTCCCTACAATCAAGATGATAGCACCAACAAACAAACCATCATTCCAAAGGAATTGATGAAACGCAATTCATCATGGCATCATGGATGTTCTTTTACAGACCCGTCAGGGTAACCAGCCACTTGTCTGCGAATCGTCGCCCGTTTGCCAGCCGCCACCCACAGTACGACCACCAAAGCAGCCACGATGGTTGGAATGGTCAGCCTCTCGTCGAGCAGCACCCATGAAAAGACAATTGTGAAAAACGGCTGTAGGTATTGCATCTGACTCACTCTCGCCACTCCACCGAGGCCCATCCCTGTATACCAGGCGACAAACCCAAAGAATTGGCTGCCAATACCAAGATACAGGAGTCCAGCCCACGCAGCCATCGAAGCGTGCAGCACGTTCGTCATTCCCACAATTGAGAAATCCGCAACCAATAAGAGAATCACGGCCGGAGCAGCAAGCACAACCGACCACGCAATCACCTGCCATCCACCAAGACCGCCCGCCATCCTTCCACCTTCCGCATAAGCGAATGCTACGACAATCACAGCACCGAGCAACGCCAGATCCGCCATGTGTATGCCCCCGATACCGGTCAACCACGTGTATGCGACCACGGTTAAAGCGCCGCCAACGCTGCACACCCAGAACAGCCACGAGGGCCGTTCACCGTACCGAAGTGCTGAAACAGCGGCAGTCGCCAGCGGAAGCAATGCAAGCTCGACTGCGCCGTGCGAAGCAGGTACACGATTCATCGCCCACGCCGTGAGGAGAGGAAAGCCAAAAATGGCGCCAACTGCGATGATGACGAGCCCCGGCAGGTATTTCCGCTTGGGCCATTTCTCACGTTTGACCCACAACATCAAAGCGGCGAACACGGCAGCAATCAGCGCACGGCCAGGACCGACAATGAGCGCACCGAATGACCCAACCGCCACCTTAGATGCCGGAAGCGTCAAGCTGAAAACAAGTACACCCACCAATCCATATACGAGTCCCAGGGATTCCATCTTCGCCTGTGATTTGATAGTTGGTTCTACTGCCGTCTTGCTCACATAACCGCCTCGTTTCTTCATCATGTTTGCCCTCATCATAACGGCGTCCGGTCCAGTTGTATCCAGCCAATTGGCGATGACTTTTACCCGCCAATTCGATACCATAAAGGCGTGAGGGGAGAAGGGTGGATGGACTGGCATCTGAAGTTGGGTGAAAACGAAGCGGCATACCGACAGATTGTCAAACAAATCGAGCAACGGGTATTGAGCGGTGAACTGCCACCTGGAACCCTTTTGCCCACCGAACGTAAATTGGCGGATCTTCTAAATGTCAATCGAAGCACCGTCAGCGTAGCCTATGATGAACTGCGGTCCAAGGGGCTCATCCGATCCCGACAAGGCAGCGGAACTCGAGTCAGCGAGGATGCTTGGGGTCTCGACTTCCGGTCGCCAGACTGGGCAGGCTACATGTCACAGGGGACTTTTCAGCCAACGCTCCCCTTGGTCCGCCGCATTTGGGAGGAGAATCGACGAGCAACGAATATCAACTTGGCTCGGGGAGAAATGTCATCCGAGCTCTGGCCGACAGAGAAAATACACACCCTGACAAGGCAACTCCCATCCCATGTACAGCTTGGCTACGGCGACCCTCGTGGCGAAGAACGGGTACGGTCCGCCGTTGCCAGACACTTGGTCACCGAGCATGGAATTCGAGTCCCTGACAACCGAATTTTAATCACGGCAGGCTCCCAACAAGGACTTCTCCTCGTTATTCAGAGCCTGCTTCGCCCCGGCGACGCTGTTGCGTTGGAGAAGCCATCCTACGCCTACTCTCTTCCGCTCTTTGCGTCGACTGGCGTAAGCATGTTCCCCATCCCCGTAGACGAGGGGGGCTTGATCCCGGATGAAGTGGTGACCCTCCACCGCAGGCACAAAATCCGGATGGTGTTCGTCACGCCCAACCTACCAGAACCCGACGGGCACCGTCCTCACCCTTGAACGTCGGCAAAGACTCGTTGAAATCTGCACGGACCTCCGAATCCCGATTGTGGAGGACGATGCGCACGGGAATCTTACCTTGGATGGCTCTCCACAACCACCGAAGCCACTGGCAGCCATGTCGGGAGCCGATCAACAAGTCATTTATCTCGGAACACTATCCAAAACGTTTGCGCCCGGACTGCGGGTCGGGTGGATGACGGGCCCTACATCCGTCATCGACCGGATCGCTGGAATTCGAGAGCAGATGGATTTTGGCATCAGCGGGATCACCCAGGCCATCGCCGAACAGGTGCTGCAAACGGACATCTGGCAGCAAAATGTAAGACGACTCCGGTCCGAATTGACAAGGCGCCGGGATCGCATGGTAAGTGCCTTGGTCAGGTATTTCGGAGGCGGATTGGCGTTTACCATTCCAGAAGGCGGCTACCATGTCTGGGCGAGGCTCCAAAATCAGTTTCGAGACAAGGAGCTCGTTGAAACGGCTGTGCAGCACGCTGTTGTAGTGGCACCGGGTTCGGTATACGGAGCCGATCCAGGATATGTCCGCCTGACATACGCCAGTTCATCGGAAACGGAGATTGCAGAAGGCGTTCGTCGGCTACATGCGGCACTAACGAAAACCTAACTGACGGGAATCAAGCTCTGCCACAGGTAATACGTTGCATAGCTTCGCCACGGTGCCCAGGGTTCGGCAATCTGCCTGATTTCCTCCTCTTTTGGCCGCCGCTCCATCCCATACAGCTTCTGCACCGCATTCTGCACCCCAATATCCGCAGCAGGCATCAGGTCTCGCCTTCCCATGCCAAATAGAAGAAAGCATTCAACCGTCCAGCGACCGATCCCCCGGAGTGACATGAGCACTTCGGCAATTTCGCCATCCGACATGTCCCGCAGTCCCTCCAGATCAATCCGGGCGTCAATCACAGCACGGGCAAAATCGATGACGTACTCTGCCTTTCGCTGGCTGAAGGAAAGTGTCCGAAGGTCATCGTACGACCAACCAGCCACCCGTTCTACCGAAGGAAACACAGGCAAAAGTCGACTGTTCCACTCTACCGTCTCCCCGCCAAAGTCCACCAACCGCTCGACCAGAGTTGCGGCAAACTCGACATTGAGCTGCTGTCCGATGATGACCTTAATCACCGATTCGAACAGGTCGGCATCTTGAATGGGGCGCAGGCCATGCAAGCGTTCAATGAGACCGGACCACTCTGAGTAACGCCGCATGTGTGAATAAAACCCCTGCACCGGCATATCTGTAGAAAATATTCGTCCGACTCGTTCCCGAACCTCCACTCGTTCTCCGCTCGACAAACCATCCGGCATTTCCAATCGCAGTGTCGGATCGCCAGCGGTGCCCTCTTTGCCCATCACTGTGACCGGAACAGCCCGTGTGCGTAGCCGGATGACCCTCGTGTACGAGGGAGTATCGGGATCAATCACCGTGACCTTAGATGGCCTGGACATCGGCCGTCGCAGCATTTGGCGGAAGTCAAATGGTGGCGTAACAATCCATTCTTCGTCCATCATGGATGCGTCCTTTCAAACGATTCGACATCGACACCCATTTGATTATACCGTGCCTTCACACCACCTTCGTGACAGCCGCTTGCCTTTTTCGTCTCTCATGCCGAGTCCGCCACAATACGTATCCAACGCAAAGCGCCCCCACCACAATTGGGATCTCGATGTATGTCCCGACAAACGGATAGGCGACAAGACACAGAATGCAGGCGATCGTTGCACAGACCTTGCCGACCCATGGGCGGATGAGCCGTACCCCAGCCGCCGTTCCCAGAACATAAGTTGCAATCCCAAGCGAATTTGGGATGTAAACCAACTGGCTCATGCTGAGGTGGAACACGAACGTAACAATGAGTCCGATTCCAGCCAACACGCCGACCAACAGGACCGCTCTTTGCGGAGTAGATCGTCGGTCGTTGATGTGGGCAAAGAAAGCCGGTGCCAGCTTCTCATAGGACAGCGAATACGCTAAGCGGCTGATGCTTGCTACAAACGCATTGGTTGTGCCCAAACAGATCACTAGCGCAATCATGGCCGTTACGACTGCTCCGCCTTTGCCCACTGTATTCGCCATAACCTGCGCCAGCGATGCGTTATTCATCGCCTGGGTCATCGTTTGATGCCCTGCCGAGTATGAATGTGTACCAACCACCGCCAAGGCAATCCCGAAGTACAGCATACCAACAATCACCACTGCGCCCCAGGTGGCCCGCATGACATCCCGCTTCGGGTAATGAAACTCGGGTGCGAGGCTCGCAATGGCCTCCCACCCAAAGAACGACCAGAAGATAAGCATCGCTCCCCTGCCAATCGGCCGCCAGGTGGCCGGAGAGAGTGGTGAAGTGAAGCCCGTCACATGCATGGACGGAATCGCCAACAGGATCGTCGTAAGCAAAACGACAACAATGAGCCCGCTCGTCGCCAATTGCACCTTGCCACTTGTCCGGAGTCCAAGATAATTGGCGGTGACAGCCCCAATCAACAAGACGGCGGCGATGATAAATGCGACTTCTTGGCGCAAATGGAAAACGTATGCGACGTAAACCCCACCTGTCAACGGAACAATAAACTGGCCAGCCGAAGCGGCAATGAAATAAAACCAGCCAATCAATCCGCCTGCGTATCGCCCGAACGCCTTCTCGACGAAGGTGGAAACTCCGCCAGCGCTGGGGTACTCTCTCGCCAAGAATGCGAATGTGTAGGAGAGTGGAATACTGAGAAAGATCATTGCCCCCCACGAAAACAGAGCGTCTGCCCCGGCAATCCCCGCTGTCATCCCCGGCAAGATCAGAATGCCAGACCCAATCACCGCCCCTACATACAAAGCGATGCCTTGCCATACAGAAATGGTTCGTTGCAACGTACCTGACATGTCATTTTCCTCCTAAAACCTGTTGTGTGTAGACAGAATAAAGGTTTATCCGCTAGAATCACATGCAATCATGAATCCATATCCGGGTTATTCCCATCAATCCGAACCTATATGGATTTCTTATCCTGCATAGTGAAGGTGACGTTCATGGACCACATTGATATTCGACTTTTGGAACTGCTTCAGGCGGACGGGCGAATGACCCTCAGCGACTTGTCGAAAGCGTTGAATCTCAGTCGCCCCAGTGTGACCGAACGTCTCCGCCGGTTGGAAGAGCAAAATGTCATCACGGGCTTTGCCGCCCAAGTTTCTCCTTCAGGCGTTGGTCGTGATGTCCTGGTTCTGATCCAAGTCGGCGAACTCAACGTCCCATGTCGCAAATTCGAAGATTTCGTTGCCAACGATCTCGATGTCATCGAGTGCCATAGAATCACCGGTTCGGTCAGCTACTACATGAAGGCTGCCGTCTCTTCAATGGCTGGCTTGGAGTCCTTAGTGGATCGCCTAATTCCGTTTGGACGAGTGAACACCTCGGTTGTGCTCTCCTCGCCAATCAAGTTTCGCCCAATGCTTCCGCCGAATGTTGAGCCTTCCTACCAAGCGGAGTGAGGAACCCACCGGATTCCAGCCTCCTTCCCTGGTGTAACTAGGCGTAATCTTTATGTATCACGACGTCGGTCGTGCTGGCTTTCGTGATCTTGCTGTCATATTCCCAGATGCTTACTTCCGAGATGCGTTGGGGGTATAGTGGCAGTAGGAGGTGAAGGACGTGAACGAGACGCTTTGGCACGCAATCGTCAACTGCGAAACCACGTTCGATGGAGAGTTCTTCTACGGCGTGATCACGACAGGAATATTCTGCCGACCGTCCTGCCACTCACGTACTCCGATCCCGGAAAACGTTCGGATCTTTTCAAGCGTCGACGAAGCGTTGACGGCCGGCTTTCGACCCTGCAAACGATGCCGACCAGCCGAACATCGCCTGGCGCCGCACGAAGAACTTGTGCAGGCTGCGAAACAGGTCATTCACCAACGCTATCAAGAACCATTGACGTTGGACATCCTGGCATCTGAGTTGACCATCAGCCCGTATCATTTGCACCGGGTATTCAAACGCTCGACCGGGATCACGCTGGCTGATTATGTGGTTCACAAACGCATCGAGGCAGCGAAGGAAATGATTTGCACGAACCCCCAGCATACGATAACCGACATCGCCCTTGCAGTGGGGTTTCGGAGTGCAGCGCACTTCTCGACCGTTTTTCAACGAAAGACGGGGCATACACCAACGGAGTACCGGGAGCAGGCGGAGACTCAAATTCGAAAGGGAGCCGTGGCAAAATGACACCAGAGCCGCCATTTGTTTATTGGGACAGGTTTGAATACGATGAATGGACCTTCCATGTGGCAGCGACAGATAGGGGGATTTGCCGCATCACGTTGCCCAACGAGAAGTTTGATGCGTTGCAGCAGTGGTGCAAGAAACACGCACCTGGTTCCGATCTAGTTCGGGATCCGGTTAAACTCCGGCCATATATCGAGCAAATCGAAGAGTATCTATCAGGACAGCGAAAGGATTTTTCTGTCCCGTTGGACCTGAGGGGTACGCCGTTTCAAATCCGTGTCTGGCGTACGCTGCTCGACATCCCGTTTGGCGCAACACGGAGCTATTCGCAGATTGGCGAAAGCATTGGGAATCCCACTGCTGTCAGAGCCGTGGGAGCAACGAATGGGGCCAACCCGATCCCGATTGTGGTGCCGTGCCATCGAGTGATTGGAAAGAGTGGGAATCTCACCGGATATCGTGGCGGTGTGGATATGAAGGCAAGATTGCTCATGCTGGAGGGCGTCTAGGGAAGGTATCGAGATCGGCGGATCGACCAGTCGAAAGGAATCGTTAGGTCCACCTCTCCTCGATGGTCTCTATTTCTTGCGAAAAACGTACCCATCAAAATAACCACGTATGTCGTCGTAGGCGGTGTACTCCACCAGTTCAAGGGTTTCATTCACATCAACGTACTCGCCCTCGGTATAGCAGAAATCTTTGCGGAATCCTTTCTCTTCATGTTGCCTCGTGTTGAAGGAGGTCATGAGCAAACTGCCATCAGATCGAAGAATGTTAGCCATTTCGTTGAAGGTATGTATCTTGGGCTTGAAATGGATGACGATGATATTGTTAAATACTCCCATACCAACGAGTGCGCCTTCTGCGTTCAGGTCACGATGATGAGCCCTCACATGCACCCCTTCGTTCGCTGTCATTATTCGAGACGCTTTAGACCCTGCTTCGAAAAGTCAACTCCCGTTACAGAGAATCCACGTCGGGCCAGGAATATTGCATGCCTGCCGTCCCCACAAGCGACATCCAGCACCGATCCCGTACGCAAGAGATGTACCCGTTGAACATGGAACTCCTCCGGTTGGAACAAGTTTCGGCCCCGATTGGTGTATTTTTCGTTCCAGCGATCCTGTTGATTTATCGTGGTCACCTTCCCTTGTAAAATCGTAATTTTTGTAGTGCAGAGGAGCCACAGCCAGTTTCACCAATAGTTACACAGTAGCTGCACTTTCGTCATGCACCCCGAAACGGACTCTTATCTGTACGATTCACCACGTCCGAATCCCGTTTGTCTTCGCCCACTTCAACACTGCCCCCTTCACGGCGTCCCAGTCCTGCTTGCGAACATAGATATACTGGCTACCCAACAATCCATCCCCGGTCCTGATCATGATGTATCGCTTGGTTTCCGCCACGAACAACGACCTGATCTGCGTCGGCCGATACACTCGCACACCTACACGGATGCCATCGACGTTCACTCTCATTGGCAATAGCCAAAACGCACCCATTGAGGACCATATCAGCATAACTCCGGAGCAGCACGACAGGCCGACGGCGATATCATCAGGGATCCGATTAGCCACCATGGACACAAACAAGTTCAAAATGATGGCCAACAATAGCGAAGGACTTCTTGTAATCCGCACTTGGAACCAACGAGAGCCGCCTTTCCCCATTACCTTTATCACCCGATTCAACTTGGACGCTCGTTCAAGCGGCCCGTCTCTTCAACTTTATCAGCGAATTTTGCCCTCTTCGATGGTTGCAACAGCATCAACTCTTCATGGCAGCCAGACCATTGGCCGTCATCCTTGTTCGTGATTCCTATACAATGATGATATCAGCCTCGAGACTCATGGAGCCATCAATGACCCAAAAGAGGGTGCCTTTATGCCCGATGATACCGAATGCAGATTTCGGTCTCACCATCCTAGCGTGTCGTTCGTGCCTGCGATACTGATCTTTCTGGGAGTCGGCGTCGAGTCGTTCTTGCCGAAAGGGATCTGGATTACATGTGCTGTCGTAGGGTTCTATGTAATTTGTGTATGGTGGGTGCTCTTCGGTAGCAATCGTTGGATACCACATTGGATCGTTCTGCGCCCTGATGGGATCCAAATTGGCAAAACCCACTACAACAAATTCGAAATTGAATCGGTATCCTGGGACGGGCGTCGAATTGTTTTGACTGTTCGTCATAAAAGGATGCCGATCATTGTGACGCTGCTCAAGCGAGACCGACAGCATATTCCGCTTGCCATCAAAAGATGGGCAGCGGAATCGGGTGTTACCGTACTGCGATGATGATTTATCCTAATCGCTTCTCTAAAATGATCTTCGATTCTCCTTTCCCGTCAGTGTACGTCCCAATTACATCGAATCCGTGCCGTATGTTCAGAATCAGCATGTCTCGCCATTTGTTCTTCGTGTGCGTTCGGATGGCGTGATAGCCGTGATCACGACACCATTCATGCTGGCGCCGCATCAACTCGGACGCAATGCCCCGACCACGAAACGCTGGATCAACGCCGCCAAGCCAACTGTAGAAACGGTGCGTGCGATCCTCATAACCAATCTTGTAGCCTACGACGACATCGGCCGCCATCGCCACTTGGACGAGACAACAGGATCTCTTCTTCAATTCTTGCGATAGGGTACTCGACCCCTGACCTGTGAAGATGCTGTCATGCAAGCGGCAAAGACCGTTCCAGCATCCGGGTTCAGGCAAACCCTCGAAGCTCAGGTATTCATTCATCATCAGATCATCCATCCTTCGTCGACTCTCACCAGTTCTCCCGTGTGATGCTGTAGATATTGTGACGTTCCCAAACGCCGCTGATCTTCAAGTGGTATTCGGCATATCCTTCATAACGGAATCCAACCTTCTCCAGCACTCGAATCGATCACTTGTTGCGGGGCATCACGGCAGCTTGAACCCGGTGCAGATTTGCTTCATCAAAAGCGAACCGCACTGCCAATCGCACAGCTTCCGTCATATATCCACGACCATTGTATGGCTGGTCCAGAAAGTAGCCGATCCTGCAGCTTTCCCAGGCCCCTCGAACCACATTACTCAGGTTCACTCGGCCAATAAGATCGTCCGTATCGACGAGAAAGATCCCGAATGCGTATCCTGACCCTGATCCCCAGTTGGCAATCGCCTTCTCGATCACATCTGTTTGCCTTGCCAGGGTGAAATGGTCGTCGGATTGTATCGGTTCCCATGGCTGCAAGAATGCCCGGTTGCGAACCCGGAGATCAAGCAAATCTCGAGCGTCATCCAGGTTCAACAGACGCAGGTAGATTCCCTTTGACTGTAGTCTCAAGTTTCACCCCACCTATCCAGCCCTGCTCCTTTATTAAATCTTCTTCTGTCATTATCCAAAAGTGCCAAGTAAAATCACCCCGGACGTTATCAGCCCCGCTGCGGCAATCCTTCGTGTCCCTTGTGCTTCTCTCAGCACCACAACCCCCAGTATTGTACCGAACACAGTCCCGATTTCCCGCATTGGAGCCATTTGTGCTACTGGAGCCATATGAAGCGCCAACAAAAAGAGGAGGTATCCACCCGGCGAAATGATGCCGCCAAGGAGTATCGTCCTCCAATTGGCTCGCCATTCTGCCTTGATGGCTCCCGACCGAATGGCCAACCATGACAGGACGATCAAGTTTCCGAGGTTGCTAGCGTCGTTTAGTGTTACGGCCGGAAAGTAATGCAGCGTGATCTTGTCGAACGTAGTATAAGCCGTAATCGACAATCCGACCGCCAAGGCAAGCCAGGTTCCTCTTGCGGACATCTGTGTTTGTCTGGCACCACGGCCAAATCTCCAGTCCCCAAGAATCCAGATACCGACTACCACACAAGCTACGCCTAACCAACCTAATGCCGACAGTTTCTCGCCAAGGACAGATACTCCGAGGATCGGCACCAATAGTGGACTTACACCACGCATCAACGGATACACCTGTGAGAGATCACCGGCGCTATACGTTTTGGACAGCAGGATCACGTAGAAACCGTGTAAAGCGGCGGTGACCACGAGAAACAGGCATCCTCGGAACGGTATGTTGTGATTCCAAACGGCCGTCAGCGCCCAAGGCAGATACAAAAACACAGCCGCCCACTGGATCGACCAAAGGAACACGACTTTGTTCAAACTCTGCTTCGCAAATAGATTCCACACGGCGTGCAACAAACCAGATGAGACAACGAGGAAAATCGCAACAGTAAACAAAACGAGCCTCCTATCTGGAGACTCTTCAGGGATCCAATTGCAACGCCGAAGAAGCGTTTCATCTATCACCGAACGATTCGGGCGAAGAACCGCTCACTCCGTTTGCAAAACCTTCTTCTATCCGGACTATACCGTCGGCAGGGGATTCTCACCCGCTGCTGCCTTTGGTTATCCTCGCAAAAGCGACGATAACCTATGGGCTCGTGGGCTCATCAGACGCTGCTGCATCACCACCGATCGGGAATTGGCCATTGATCACAGCGGCCTCACCCTGCCCTGAAGGTCTATTCGGTTGCTCTCAGATTATCACATATATCACCCAGGGGCGCTGGGGACGATGATTGCGAACATCCGGGTCCCGTATCAAACCATAGGTTTTCGGGCAATCATCACATCCATGGCATGTTGGTGCGGTACGCCACTCGAATCGCAATCAAAGATCACCTCGGAAAATGAAAGGATCTCCCAATCCCAGTAGAACCGAAGTAAATCGCCAGACCGATTAAAATGTTCGTCTTCTCCCCAGTCCGGAGGCGTTTCAATGAAGGGCTTTTCCACAAAAGCATTGAATGCGTTGAGCCCCCCCGGATTCGTCCACTGTCTGTAGTTCTCAAACGCCTCTTCCCGCAGATGCGGTGGAATATAGGTGAGACTGCCGCTGGAGTACACCACGTCAAACATTTCGGAGAGGCGGTATCGGCCCAAATCCGCCTGGACGGTATGTATGGATACCCCTTCTCTCGCCGCCCATTGCTCCGCCTTGTTTAATCCGGGCAGGGCAATGTCCACCGCTGTCGGCACCATGCCGTGTTTCGCAAAGTGGAGGACGTCTTTCCCCTCTCCGCACCCGAGATCAATCACTTTCATCCCCGTCGTACCACGAGGGCTCATGGCCTCAACTACACTCCTGCATAGTGAATTTGGATCCGTCCCCCAGTAATAGCCGTCACCCACATACACCTCATCATACGATTTCAAGCCATCCTCTCCTCGTCCATAGATTGATTGATCAATCTGTATTTGTCCAAGTCTCATCAGCGCTACGGCTTGCGTACAAGTGGCGATTCTTCTCGTCATGGAAGTTGATGGGCAAGCCTATCATTCCCTCCACTCAAGGAGCTCGAGCCGATTGCCGAATGGATCATCCACGTAGAATCGATCCGAACCGGGCAGCAGTTCGTCATCCTGAACGTGGATGCCATGGCTGACGATCCGTTCCTTCAACGCCGCCAAATTCTGCACATGAATCGCCGGATGCGCCTTTTTCGCCGGGACGAAGTTTTTGTCGATCCCGATATGAACCTGATTACTTCCGCAGCGAAACCAGACGCCACCGTTTCGCTTCAACGCTTCCGGCTTTTCAATCTCCTCCATACTGAGAATGTCGCCGAAGAAGCGGCGTGCCTCATCCTCGCAACCGGCGGGGCCAGCGAGTTGAACGTGATCGATACCGTAGAATGAGTGCATGACAGGATCCCCTCTCCCTAGATTGACGAGCTAAGTGTAATTCATCGGTGGCGAGGTCTCACAGCGGGTATCCAATCATCCAATCTCGGTATCAGAAAGTGCGTCGTGCTCGTGAATCGTATCTGAAAATCACTTCATTGAGTTTGATATACTAAATGTTAAGATACATGTCAAAGAAACACACGGCTTCGAAAGATTCCATGGCAGCGAGTCCATTCCGCACGGCACCAGCAAAGCTTATACCGTCTAGTACGGTAGCGGAACTTTGCAATAGGAGTTCTATGCCGATTTGATTGGGAGGAAAATACCGTGACCGATGATTTCAAAATCTCCACGCCTTCCCCATTTGGATGCATCCAAACCAATCGCCTTGTCCTTCGCATCCCACGACTTGATGATTCTGCGGATGTTTTCGCCATTCACGGCAATCCAGAGACGAATCGGCATAACCCCGCCGGTCCGATGAAAGATTTAGTCGAGGCAAAGGAACGTATCACAGGGTGGATTCGGGATTGGGCTGACGATGGAATCGGATATTGGCGTGTCACGGAACTCGACGGGGCACAAGTCATTGGCGTTAGCGGCGTAAGGGTTATGGAATGGTCGGGACGGCAAGTATTGAACCTGTACTACCGGTACGGTCCGGCAGCCTGGGGCAAGGGGTATGCGACAGAAGTTGCCTCTGAGGCTATAGAAGTCGCACAGGAATACTTTCCAGAGTTACCTGTAATCGCACGAACCCGGCCAACCAACCTTTCGTCTATGAAGGTAGCCGAAAGGGTCGGACTGGTTAGGAGGCTTGATTTGGACACGAACGAGCATGTGGTATTCGCATCATGGTGGAGGACATGATTGGCCGCCACAATGGCCGCACCTAATCCCATATCTGCGGGCGTTCCACCCCCGCCATTCGCATGTATTGCAGCAGTTGCCCTGTATGGACAGACTCATGATATGCAATTCTGGCCAGCATGTCGCCGACACTCCGAATGTACCCAACATTCGATCGGTCAATCATACGAGTGGCCAACTCATCGTCGGATAAACCACCTACGTAGTCTAGGAATCGCTCAAAGTAACGTTGGGATAGCGATAATTCTTCCTCCACGCCTCTGACTGGGTGTCCTTCGTGTGGCTCACGATAGTCTGGAACAGAGCCGCCGCACTTCAGAGCCTCGTGGTAGTAAACTTGCGACGTCCACACATGACGAATTACTTCCCCCATCGACATGGCTGCGTCATCTGGTTTCCATGATAACCATGAGTCAGGTATTGAACGCCAAACGAGACCGCTTCTTCTCCGTACCTCGGTCAAGTTCAGGGCAGCAAGTTCTGTTGCCCGCATCGGAATCACTCCCCTTTGTTCGAGCCCAAGATCAATTCCATCTTAATACAAGATCGTCCTTTGTTATCAATGAACGACCCCGCACAGTGAAATCCGAGCGACTCAAACATCCGTCTGCTTCGTTTGTTGTAGCTATAGATCTTGCTCACGACAATCCGTTCCCGCCCCCGTGCATTTGCTCGCTCCATCAGCAGCTTAATTACTCGTCGCCCAATTCCGTGACCACGATACTGAGCCTCACCGATAACAATCGGGATCATGTCCGGACATAACGTGACATCTCCAATGGGGTGCCATACCCCATTCTCCCACACTTCGATGATATAAAGCTCCCCGTGCTCGGACAAAAAGTGGTACATTCGCTCAATAGTTCCCCGATCGTACGGTTCTGTACCTTCGCCCTCGGAGTAACGCAGGACTTCCGGTTCCTGATACCAAGTGGTGGAAGCATCAACGTCACATTCGCCTCGGAAGGGCCGCAATCGAACTTCTTTGTCTTGCAGAATCTTCATATCCTCTCGCACAAGTCTCCCTCCCTACGCAGCGCTTTCATAAGCCAACGTTCGGAGTTATCCACAACCTCCTGTTGATAACTGTGCGTACCACTCATTCAAATCCCGGTCATGCACCGTCCCTTATGACCCCTTCTCGCCAAAGTGATTCTCCATGTTCTTCAGATACTCCTTTGACTCGCCACGGGGAATGGTCAGCGTCTCCCAATTCGCTCCCCGAATTTGCTTGGCCAGGTAGACGATCTGGCCCGTATGGTATGAGAGGTGGTACACCTGTCGCTCAATCGCCTTGACAACGGAGTGCGGCTCCGAACGGATGGTCACGGTCTTTAGCAGGTCCTCTGGGCCAAGTGAGCCAATCGCCTCAAAAAGTTTCTTCCATCCCGCTTCCCAAGCGGCCGTCATCTCTACACGGGATCCGTACCCTCCCTCGAACTCTTCGTCCCGATTGCGGGTCGCCTTTTCCCCGTCCGTTGTGAGAAAGTCGGTCCATCTCGACATCATGTTGCCGGCCATGTGTTTCACGATACGTGCAATGCTGTTCGACTCCTCATCGGGAGCCCAGTGCAACTCTTCAAGATTCAGTTGCTCCATCGCCCGCTCAGCCGTTCTCTTCGTATTCCGGAAATTCTCCAGCGCACAGTCCAGATACACAAGTCCGAGATCCATTTCTCCTGCCTCCCTCTAACTCACTCGTTCGTTATGGACTCCTGCCACTTGGACCACGAAAGGACACCGAGTTTTGGCTGCGGTTCGTCACCGAGTACAGAGATCAGTTCCAGTGCATGTCCGTCCGGGTCCGAGAAGTAGACCGAGTGGTGTGATGAACTCAAGTAAATTCCCATCCGGATCGTTGAAATAGATGGAAGAACCCTCGATCATCCTTCACGCCTCCATTTTCAGCATCCTGATTTACAAAATCGATATATCAGCGTTCTTCGGTCCTTTTCAGCGCCTCAAGATAGCGATCCGCTGACCGCATCACCGCACCCTTTGCGTCAGATGCAATCAATACGCCGGTCAGCATGGCTTGAATCACGCTGCACGCCTGCATCATGCGTTTGCGGTTCCATCGATCGGCAAGCGCACCGAGGAACGGACCGACAGCAACCTGTGGGAGAAAGCGGGAATTGGTATTTGATGTTGGTCACCCCGGCAACCGTCGAAAACAGGCGGTTCAATATCTGCAAGTTGATTGTCTCATCAATCAACTCCGTGCGGCATTGGCTGTGAATCCCGGACGGCATCGGCTGTCAGAAGGAGTTTCGCCTCCGACTAGAGTCGGATATCTCTATCTCCTCCGTCCTTAGAACCCCATTCTCTGTAGCATAAATGAGCTCGCTCCCCAAGTTATGACCGCCAACCCAAGGGCTCCTGTGAAAGGCCACCCTCGCCGGAGAAACATGACCACGACCAGTAACAGGATTGCAGTTGGTACAAGCCCCTTTACCACGCCAACGAGAAATCCGGACACTTCCGCAGAGGGCTGATGCCCTGCCACCAACCAAGCAGCAGACAAGATGCTAACGATGGGCAGTGCTGCAATCCATCCACCGATTCCAGGATGTTGCTTCGATATGGCAGTCACCACCGTCACAATCAGGGCCGATACCAGGACCTTGACGATTGTCGCAATCACTCTCCGTCACCCCCGACGGCCTTTAGAAGCAGCAACAGCCCTTGTTCAATCCGATCACGATCCTCGGCCGACACCTGCGCCAACTGGGCACTGAGGTGTTCCACATCGAGCCCTGTGTTCTGGAGTACCGCCCGAAGTCCAGCGTCGGTCAGGTACACCTCTACCACTCGCTCATCGTCGCTACGCCGACGTTTTTCGGCGAGTCCCTTCTGCCGAAGGCGGCGAACGATCTCCGAAGCCGTATTTTGAGCGCATGCCAGGTGGTCAGCTATTTGTTGAATCGTTGCTTGTCCGTTCATCTGAACAAATTGTAACGCCCGTACAGCCTGATGGGACAACTCAATATCAAAAGTCGGATGACAGTGAAAATAGACTTTCGAAAATGCAACGGATATCTGCTCGGCGAGTTCTTCAGTACGCACAGGGAACACCTCCACAGCCATATGCAACAACGATTATATCGCCATAAACGATATTTATGCAAGCGTAGCGGCTCAGACATCATCAAAACGAGCAAGCGGCGCATACGGGCCAAAACACAGACCGGCGCTCAACATCAGCAGCACCGAAAGCCAGAAGCCATGAGCGAAGCGGCCCTGCCAGATAGGCGCCCTGCCACAGGGTCTCGTCCCAGGCATTGGCTTTTGACAGCAGCTCTGCCGGCACAAGATCCGGTACGGTCGCCATGGCCCCGACCAACGTCAACGGGCTAAGCGTGCCAGCGCAGACCAGGAGCACACACAGCAGCCAAAACGGGAGCACGTGCATCCAGTACAACAGCGGGATCGCAACGAACAGCAGTCCCTGCCCCACGTTATCGAGCACCATGAGCCGCAATGCCGGGGATCGGTCGACCAACACGCCGGCGAACATCCCGGCTACGACACTCGGGAGACCGTAACAGAGTCCGGCCAGCCCCATCTGCGCAGACCATCCGCTCAAGGTCATCACAAGCCACAAGACAGCGAGCCAGCCGATCTGGTCACCCAGCGTAGAGAGGCCTGTACCAGCGGTCATGAGAAGGAAGTCCCGTTGCCGAAGAATTCGGCCATATTTCATTGTTATCACCTCAGAGGCCCCGCATCGGGAGCCGTTCGTTGTCCGATTACGGGGCGATGCCCCTGAGGTGGCTTAGATTGGACGATGGATCACGCTCGTAACCTCCTGTTCTTGCCTACTAGTTACATGATAGGCCAGAATGTGAACTGTTGTTGGAACGGTGGGCTTCTGGGAGCATCGAATACACGCATACCGCCTGTCCCTTGAAAGTGGCTTCTCGTTCGAGCTTCATCCCGACCCGCTCCGCCACGGCGATGGATGCTGCATTCGCCGGCTGGATCAATGAGATGATGCGATGAAGGCTGATGTCATTAAACGCATGATCCCGCAACGCCACCGCCGCCTCCGTAGCCAAGCCATGCCCCCAAGAGTCACGAGCGAGCCAGTACCCCAGCTCGATCTCGCTCTTGCCATCTACCTCTTGCCGCACCAAGCCGGCATGCCCGACCAACCTGCGATTCTGCGTGTGCCACATCGCCAGGAGTCCGTATCCGGACGCATACCCGTCCATGATACGTCGCAGCCTGTCTTCGGCTTCTGCTCGGGTTCTCGTTACACCCTCGCCGATGTATCTCACAACTTCAGGGTCTTCCCATAGGCTGGCGAAGAAGTCGAGGTCGTCCATTGTGTAGGGACGAAGAAGCAGCCGACCCGTCTCAAGTTCCATCATACAGCATACCACCTTCCAAGGACTTCGCCAGTTCCATCTCATCGTGGATCTTGATGCCGTAATCGCCGATGAGCGGGATCGACGGTTTGATACGTCTCGCCTCATCGATTGCTCCAAGCCACCGATGCTCGTCTTCTCCTGTTGGTGGGAAGATTTCAGTGTCTATATCGCCATCCATACCTGCATGTTCACCTCCCGGAAACTTTTTTCATGTCATTTAGAGTGTCCTTTCTATACTTTGCACCTCAAAAGTGAACCCGTTACGCCATCCCGACGAGTGTTATGAACGACGTGGATGTGCCCTGGTTTCGATCGACGGGCGACAACAGTGTTAACAGCCCAGGCGGCTGGGAAGCAGGACTGCGAACGTTCACGGATCGCATCATAGAAGAGTGGCTATGTCTTAGACGAAAAGACCTCAAATAGGCGTTTGATCTATTACGGAGAAAACGAAAACATGCGGTACAATAGAGACAAACATTGGTGGAGGGAGCTATCTGCAATGGGAATGCCGAATAAACTAGACCCGGAACTTGTTCAACGTTTGAAGGAATTTCTGAAAAGAAACAACATCTCTACTCGTAAAATTGTAGTGGATATTGAAGCTGAAAGTTTCGAAGTTGAAGAACCCGAAGAAATGGCCGGAATTCCAGACAACCAACACATTCTTGATGCTATGGGGATCTTATCTGAGCAAGATGCTGCCAGAATCATAGATGAGGTGCGAAGGGAGCGGAACGACGAGTGGAACTAGAAATCTCTTCCGGTTTTCTCTTCGATACCAATATTTTGATTGCCGCTTTAGCTGGTGAACAACAGGTGAAGAAATTCTTGATTGAAAGCAAACAGCCGGTGTATTTCTCGACCATCACAGAATGTGAAGTCTTTTCAAAGTTAGAACCAGTTAAAGTGCAGATAGCTGAATCTATGTTTTCTCCAGCAAAATGCATCGCTGTGGATTCCGAAATTGCACGTATGGCGGCAGGGTTTCGCCGGCAGCGAAGACTGAAAACACCTGATGCCCTGATTTTGGCAACAGCCAAAGCGAGACATCTTACACTCGTGTCTCGGGGCGCCCACATGAAAAGTGCAGACGAATTTGGTGTGCATCTCATATCCACTCTCTAAGGACATACCTAGTGATCGGCCAACCTGTCGAAGCGCACTGTCTCTCGCCGTTCCCGGTTCAATCGCCGGAAGCGGTGTGCCCGACAGCTTCCGGTATCCGATCGCTGAAACAGCGAAGTCCCCCTGTGGCTGGCCGACCCATTCGATGAACGGGATCCGAAGGCTAAAGTATGGTCGAATCGCTTCGAGTCACCCGAACTTCCTTTTCCATCTGCTGTCCCACTGCCGGTCGCCTGGGAACCCGGACGACGATGCTATCGTTGACCAGATACGCAACGCTATCCCAGCCTTCACCGAGTAATGAGATATAGTTCATCTCGAGGTCAGGGAAGAGCGAAGAGACTGAGCTGCCCGCCCAACCGACTGTGCTCCTTCGCTCACTTCCATACCTTCATTCGCTCCGTCAGGGTGCCCGTGTGAAACTCAAGCTGTGTACCGTCGGGATCAAGAAAGTTGACGATCCAGCCGCCGCCACGTTCAACGGGACCTCGCACAATCGGGGTATTGGCTTCCAGAAGCAGTTCCACCATCGAGTGAAACTCGGCTGGAGTGACATACAGCGCCACATGGTCCACGCCGAGCTGGAACTGCTGCGACATCAACTCTGGCCGCTCTTGCAGGCAGATCCATGCCGTTCCCCACTCGAGGTAGGCGTCCTGTCGCCCTTGATGAACCAGCTTCATGCCAAGTGTCCCGGTGTAGAACCGAAGAGATGGCTCCAAGTTGGATACGTTGATGGTCACATGGCTGAAGCCTTTCGTTTCGTAGAACGGAGCCTGCCCCTCGCCTCTTAGCGGCAAGACCATATGAACCTCATCCCAGGATCCCTCCGCTGCCTTGAGCGCATTCGGTTCAACACCATAGGTCTGAAATCCCACGGACCGATACAGGCGTGTCGCTGCATCGTTGTCCTGGATGACACACAGCCTTAATTGATCCAGTCCGTCAAGCTGCCTTGCCCTGCGAATGACTTCGGTTAGCAAGTGCCGACCGACACCCTGCCGCCGAGCATCCGGCGCTACATACATGGCGACAACGTTGGCAATATGGTGCATCTTGGGTGAGCGCTCCCGCACAAGTGTTGCGGTCCCGACAAGTTCATCAGACCTATCTTCTCTGAATGCGCCGAGTGTGAAGTGTTCAGTATCCGGTTCAAGCTGTAAGGCCACTTGCTCGGTGGATCTTGATAGGTAATCCTCGTATGTGGTTGCGAACGCCTCGGGATTCGTTCTGAGGGCTTGAATCCGAAGATCCCGATATGCGGATGCATCCATTGCCGTCAAGATACGGATGTCTATTATACCGTACCTCCCTCCGTGGTGGCTCTCTTTCATCGCATCTCTCTGAGGTACTCTGGTACAACCTCCTCTTCTAGCACACCGTTCTCCCCCATTGACAATCGATATCCTCGAGCGTCCGGTCGAGAGCTGACGGTCACCTTCAATTCATTACCAACGAAGTGGAACGCCACACCATCATCCGCAGCCAGTCCAGGTCCAATCCTCCCATCTTGAAGCAAACGATGGAACGTCGGACGCCGTTCGGATTCCCCGTCGTAATGTGGACAGTTGGAACCTGGTAAGAAGCCTAAGCATGATAACCGGTCCAGCTTCGTGCCGAACGAATCTGTGATGCCTTCCTCAAACCAGCAAATCGATCCCGCACTCACGCCTGCTAAGACGGTTCCTGACTCCCAAGCGGATCGCAAAATACCGTCCAACCCCCAGTCCTGCCATAGAGCAAGGAGATTCTTCGTATTGCCGCCACCCACGTAGATAACGTCTTTCTCCAAGACGAACGATTCCAAATCGTTGGTCGGCGGACGAAACAAGGACAAATGCGATGGTACACAGTTGAGTTTTTGGAATGAGGCATAAAAGCGTTCGACGTATCCGTCAGCGTCACCGCTGGCCGTTGGAACAAAGCAAACCTTTGGACAGGCTTTATGCGACTGGCGAAGAACGTATTGGTCAAGTAACGGATTATCCGGTTCCATTGAGAATCCGCCGCCACCCATGGCAATGATTTGTCGCACTTTATCATCCTCCCCGAGTTCACCTACGCCTTTATTCATGCTCTTTTTTCCCACAGTTCTCGTAGCACTCCCATACGAATGGAGTCGTAATAAACACCATCGTATAGCCTTGCCTTGCGAATCCGAGCTTCTATTTGCATACCCAGTTTCTCGGCGCAGCGGATCATCCGATGATTTCCGGACCACGTTGCCAACCCAATCCGCACGAGTGGCATTGATGTGAAGAGATGATCAATCCAGAACTTTAGAGCTTCCGTGCCATATCCGCCGTTCCAATACGCCGGTTTGTAGATAACAATTCCGACTTCCGTCCATAGCGACGGTTGGTGTTCCCAGTAGTAGGAGACGGTTCCGATGATATCCCAGACGGCTGGGAACACCACCATCGGCCGTCAGGCGTTCGGTCATCTGCTGCCTGTACTGCTCCAAGTCGATCCGCTCGAGTGGATAATACGGCGCATCCCACTTCTTCCACTCGGGCGACTCATCGCCATAAATCATCTGCCACAACGCCGCCAAGTCGGCTTCGGCAATGTTTCTTAGAATCACATGAGTTCCATGTAGCTCCGTCATTTCATGCCCCCGTGAGTTTCTCGACTGTGTATGCACCATCGACCAACATTGGAACACCAGCACCCTCGTTCAGGCGGCTTGCAATCTCAACGTCATTCTTGAAGCCTCGTGCGACCAGTTCCCGGCCAGATATGCAGTCCATGAGGGTAGCGTTTAAGTCAGCTTCAACGGCTCGGAACGCAGCCACGGCCATCTTCGCCTCTGGCGACAAGTGGCCCTGTTCCCGTATGGTGTCCGCAGCCGCCTTGGCATTGCGGAGACTTCCAGCAATCACCTGTTTTCCGAATGAAGCTGCGACAAACGAAAGCATCGAACCATTTGGGGACGGCATGACAAGTCGTTGGCCAGATTCAACATGTGCCAATGATGCAGGTGAAAGGGACAGACCTCTCTCCTCACGCCTGCCAAGAAGTATGGCAGCCTTGCTCTCCGCAAAAGAGGCTGCTGAGTCATCTGCCCATCGATATGGGTACACGGTCGCTCCTCTCTCCACCGCAACGCTGACAGCAGTCGTGAAAGAGAGGACATCCACGATGACTACAATGTCCAACTTGGGAGCTAGGCATTGAAGCCCCTCCACCCTCCAGCCCCCATTCAAAGCGGATTTGGTATAATGGTTCAAACACTTCATTCATCGTGGTCGTGATCTCACACCAGCTTTCTACCAATCAAATTCGCCGATACGGGCTCCATGCCGACTTCCCTTGCCCACACCGATAGTTGACCCATGTGGTGAATTTCATGAGTGATAACGTGACGAAGAACTTCGCCGTATGTGAAATCATCCAGTTTGCGATCTTCGATGTCGTCTGACCAGCTCTCAACGAATTCTTTTATCTTTGGATGGCAGGTGACTGACAGTTCCCGTACTGCATTTAGTGAGTGGTAGTCCTCGTAGCAGTAGTGGAATTCGGGCTTCCCTTGCAATCCTTGAAGGATCCACGCCTGCTCCACATCCACAATGTGAAACAGGGTTCGCAGGATACTGCCTACTCCACCCTTGCGTTGGCGTGTGAGCTCGCCCGGAGGAACACCGTCACACCAATCAAACCATTCGTCTCGAACCTGCCAGTTATAGCGAAATAGTGTCAGCAACTCGGACCCTCCCACTGCTCATCATGGATGACTCTTACCTTCGGCCATGTCTGCACGATATGTTTGTCGGCGAGGCGCTTCTCGAAGATCTGTTGGGTCACCCGGCGGGTATTCCTACGACATACGAGCTCAAACAGATCGCTCAATCCGCACGGTGCAACAATCAACAAATCGTCATTGTCGAGAAGACGGACTGCGACGCTTGTCGCTGTTTCCGGCCAAGTACCCACCCCGTCTGCGCTTGACATTAGGGGCTCAACAGGAAACCCAAACTTTCGTTCGTACCAGAGGTGAACCGCTGCCTGGTTCTTTGCCTGCCAAGGAATATCTGGCATGAGATGGTAGAGATCTCGTTCAATCTCCAAGTCTCTCTCCGATCGTAGGTCAGTGGGATCAAAAAACGCCAAATCGACATCATTGAGCGGTGTCGGCTTGGAATAATCGTGTAACCAATCCCATACCAGCGTACGAATGACGCCGCCACCGACCAACCAATCTGGCGGGTTGCATGTTCGTAACACACGCAGAGCTTGCATAAACCAGCCAGTCGACTGCAACAACCTCCACAAATGGTGCTCGTACTCACCATGCACATTCATGGCGCAACTATCTCGACCTTCATCCGATCTCGATCCTCAAAGAACACGGCATAATGGTCTGGACCACCTGCATGTGGATGTCGGTCCTCGTACAAAATCGGAATCCCTTTGGCCCGAAGCAAAATTGTTAGCTCGTCCACTTGAGTACGGGAATCCGCATGAAAGGCAAGATGATTCAACCCTGTCCGCTTTCTGTGAAATTCCACGTCCGAGTAATGAGATTCGGTCTGCACGAATACCAGATATGTCTCGCCCTTTCGCCAACTCCGTCCTTCCGGCCAGTTTTGAAAGGGTTCATAGCCGAGGTACTCCAACAGCCAACCCCAAAACTCCAATGACCGTTGAAGGTTCGATACGTTGATTTCGACGTGGTGCAATGTGCCAACATTGGCAGAAGAGGTAGTGTCACCGCAAGGAAGAGGCTGGCATTCCGATTCGGACCCACTTGAGTTGTCTGGGCGGTACTTCTCCATGTATTGCCGTAAAAGTTTCCAGCGTCCACCGTCTAACCGATAAACCTCCGTTACCAATGCCTTCATGATCAATTCACCGTTCAACGTGAAGTCTAAGGTTGATGATATGACAAACTCCGAATTGTCCCTCATACCCCAACTCAGATCGGTGTACCCCCAATGAGGAGTCTTGCCAGCATAGTATTCCTTTGCGTCCACTTTCCCCTGTCGATATTGAACTGCATCATAGGTCTCGAATTCGCTGGGCTTACCAAGAGAAAAGACGGCAAAGAAATCATCAGTAACTAAGGCGTTCGTTTCAGCTACACGCCCCTGGTTCATGAGACCACGGAAATCCGTAACAGCTTGCTTTGCCTCGAGTATCGTCATAAGTGTTCCACCTCTGATATGCTATAGGCTCTGACGGCCACCCATTCTCTTGGACATCGAGCGTCACCGAATCGTTTCTACGACCTCTCTAACGATCTTCCAACTATCATTTACACGCCGCCATACTTCCATGACGTAGGCACGTGCCACTCCCGAGTCATAATGCATAGATTTCTCATAAAGCACGACTGCTTCATTGTCGCCAGACATTTGCACGTGTCGATTCGTACACTCCTGACGAACACCCGGCATTGCCTGTCCCGTTTTGAGAATACCGGCGATCGCTTCTTCAGCTCCATATGGTTCAGCCTTGTCTGCGCCAGGGGTGCCAAAATATCCATGATACGTTTCGTAGAAAGACAGCCTGACCTTTGAAATGTCTCCCGACGTGTACGCCTTGCCGAGCATATCAAGCATTTGATCGTGTACTGAAATAAATTGCTCCAGAACATTCATCCCTTCGTTCCTCCTTGGTAACGTTCTTCATTTCTCACTCTGCGGCACGCAATCCATTTCGGAAGTTGAAGGCTCATGGAAGACTTACACGCCCCCTATACAACCTCTACCATTTCCCTTTCGATTTGCCAGCCATGTGCGAACAACCGCCAATCTTCGACGGTAAACATGTGAGCCAATGCTGCGCCGTCTCGTTCAATGATGAGTTCGTAAAAGACCACGACGCTCTGTGCGTTCCGAACTCTGACGATTCTTCCATCAAATCGTTTTACTGCACCTCGGAGCGCCGCTACGGATTGACGCATGCCGTCTACAGCCGTCACTCTGCCCTCAATGTTCGGTTTTGTGCCTGGTTTCCCAAGGAAGGTAACAAAGTATGCCTCCGAATAGAAATGCTCGATTTGTTCCGTATCACCTGTCTCCATTGCCCGGCCCCAGTCAGATATGTAAGCATCATGTAAATGGCAAAACTCTTCCACGGTTCCCCTCTCTGCAACCAAGTCCCCAACCTCCAACGCACACGATTTGTTGTAAAAATCCTATCACATACCCTCAAAAATTTAATCCATTTCTCCACAATGTAAAAAGCCTAACATCCACCGAGGGAAGTAAGGCTAATCTGCAAGCTCAATATCAGCACACTCATCTTCCTTAAAAATCGTCATTCGTTCCGACACCGGGCTTTGTTTCCTGCTTCGTAAATATCCATTCTAACGCTTCCCGTGCTGTGGCCGTCTCTAATCCGTCTGCGACTGAACAGAGTGCAGCCCTCCAGCATGCCAACACGATGGCCCCAAGCCCGGAACGCTGCTCATCGCAAATATCTGTAAATAAACCTGCAACTAAATCAAGCGCCCCTACTTGCGGAGTTTCCGAAAAGATTCTACACGCATTTAGTTTCACGGCAGCATCAAATCCCACAAGCGTTGCCTTTGAAATGGCTTGATGTATGTCGTCCTCCCGCAGGGCCTCAAACGCTCCTTCCATTCGATCCACAACACGACGCTCTAATTCCTCACGGACAAAGTTGTACAGTCCTGTCTTTGATCCAAAGTGGTGGTAAAGCACCCCTGTCGTCAGGCCGATGTGTTTGGTCAATTCCACCACATTCACGCCATCGAATCCATGAGTGGAGAATTCATCTAAAGCCGCCAAGACCAGGCGACCCTTTGCGCTGCCGGGTGTAGGTATCCAGTCCATGCCCTCATTCTATCCCATTGACATTGTTTCGTAAAGGACTTATGCTTTCCGTAAATCATTTACGTACACACCAAGGAGGGTTCTTCGTTGAAACTAAGATTCTTGTTTTACCCAGTACCGAACGCAGTCGAAGCCGCAAGGTTTGATCGGGATCACTTTGGATGGGAGGAGGTTTGGCGAGAACGTGATTTGACAATTTGTCTTCGTATTCCAGGCAGTGAAATTGGACTTCTCTTAGATCAAGATGATGCAAACTCGAAGTCAGGAGGATTTTTCGAAGTTCCCAGTGTGGATGAATTCTATAGTGAACACCAGGAAAGTATCAGTTTTGTTCAGGCACCGGCGGACATTCCACCTGGGCGCTATGCAGTCTTCGTGGATCCTGCCGGAAACCCAGTGCGAATTTTTGACAATAGCAAAGATAACTGAATGTCAGAACCGGAATGTCTACAGGACAGAAAGAGGGAGAAGGCTGTCCGCTTGATACAAGCCTTCTCTCGCTGTTTCGTATAAATGACTCTTCGCAACGAATCTTCTCATTGAGCAAAGCTGCCATTCTCGCCACGTAATGAGAGGGAGGCACACGTACTACAAAATTTCCCCTGGTGAGATTTGTTTTAAGGACTGTCTTGGCGGCCAGAACTCTACGGTTTAATCGTGCTTTACAACTTTCAACATCTGCTGTATGGCTCCAAGATGATAGGTTGAATGAGCCAACGAGGCCAAGACTTCATTGGAAAGTTGCTCATTCCACTGAATACCGTCGAACGCCTCCATGAGTGTTGAATATTCGCTTCGCAGCTCTTCCCGAATTTTGTTCCAGCGCTGCTCAGTAACAGAGGTCGTGGCCCAACTCTTCACCCAGTTCATTTCTGGATATTGGCCGCTCTTTAATAGCTCATTGGTTCCCGAGATGTGATAGCGAACGTGATTGGCGTGCGCAGCCAATGTGGTTCCATAAACGAATGTTGAAGCTTCGTTGGCAGACAGCTCGTCCAACACCCCGAAAAACCCTGAATTCGGTTCATTATTTGTGAACCAAGTCTGCTTCGGATTAGCTGGGCCTTCGAATGCCTCCCTCAGCATGTTCCGTAACGAGGTTTTCAGTGGATTGTTCATATCCATTCCTCCTCGGCAGAACGCAAATACTATAACCACATCCCTGTTTGATCGTGCGTAGGCGAACTCACACCGGCTCTACCATAATTCTTCCGAAAATATCCTGAACACTACCGGAATCATTCTTCACCTCGGTCACCCCAGAAATAACCATGCGTATCGGCTTCTACATATAGCAGGTGAGCCACCCAGATCAACAGTTCCGGACAGAAGTAGTATTCGTTCGTATAGGTGATCAGACCGTCAGTTTCATCAAGCCGGATCAACGTTTCTAGGACATCTTGACCATCCCGTACTGAGTAGACGGCGACGAAGGATGTACCGTCCAGTTCGAGGTAAACAGCACGGCTAGGAACAGGATCCCGTACCCAATCGGCCAAAGAGTTACTTCGAATGGTGTCTCTTCCGTATTCTTGCGACACTCCAACGATATCTGCGACTGCATTTTCGTTTAGTAACGCAGCAATGGCATCAGGATCTCGCTCATTGAACGCTCTCAAGTATGCATCGATAAGGGGGGACGGAACTTTCATTTTGACCGCAGTCTTTGGTTCCTCGAGGGAACTGCTGCGGAGCGTTGAACGAGCCCGAGACAGTGCAGCTTTGATTGCCCCCTCCGTCGTCGAGAGCATGTCTGCCGTTTCCCGAAGTCTGAACTCGAACACATCCGCCAACAACACCGCAATTCGCTGCTTGGGAGGTAGATATCGAATCAATACCTCTATAGAATCCAATACATCAAGCTGGTCTACTTCGGTCGAAGGAAGCAAAGATTCCTCGAGAGCTGCGCTAGTCTGCTGGAATCGCTTGGCACGGCGACACCAGTCTATCCAGAGATTGCTTGCAATCCGGAAGAGGTAGGACTTGAGGTTTACGACTTGATAGAGGTGCGACATGTGAGAAAACGCTTTGATGATAGTGTCTTGTGACAAATCTTCAGCGTCCCACGGGGAACGGGTTAAATACAGACAATACTTCCATAAGTCCGGGCGAAACTGGACAATGAGTTCCTCAAATTCATTTCGTAAATTCCGTGCCCCTTTTTGAAGTGATTGCACAAACATCCACCCTTTCGCATTCGTCTTCTACATGACGAACCAACTGGGTCAAAAGATACGATCAAAATTCAAATCAGGTCGAAGTCATATTAGAAACTGTCAGATTCACCACCCCATCCGCTCGCACAAGCTCGTTATCTGTAAAATGTGATGTCGGTTGTGCCAAACAAACCGATGTAATGCTCCGTCGAGCGTAATCTGCCCCAGGAACGAATGATTCAAAGTACGGCGAAATTCTTGTGGTTCCAATGAGGACAGTAACACCACAAAGCGCTTTTGCAGTACGTTCAGTAGCACCAAGGACTCCCCCACCGACAACAGCCGATAGTCGGGGAGTTCAGCCCATAGATCCTCTCGATAAGGCGGCGAACTCGGGGCATCTTCGGTCAGACCCCTCTTGAACCGAATGTACGCATTCATGTTGTTATCCGCCAGATGATGAACTACTTGTTGCACGGTCCAACCTCCGGGACGATACGGCGTATCAAGTTGTTCACTTGTCAATGGCTCAACAATCTGTCGAAGCAGGCTAGGTTGCGTCTCAACCTCTCGGATCAACACTTGTCTGTCTTCGATTGTCAATTCGGAGCTTGGCTCGTATGTCCCAATAGGATATCTCAAGTCGTTCATCTGTAACATCTCCTTGAGACGCTCGTTCACGGATCGGTGGTCATTTTGAAGTTGTCATGTTCGCAGACTCTTTCCATACCTCTCCATACATTTCCTGCCGTTAGACCTGTTCATCCAAGGCTCGATCAGCAACGCCTAGAGGAAACACGAACCCAGAGGAGAAATCAAAGTTTGAGGAGTGGTCGAATGGAGATTCGAAAGATGGAATCGCAAGATATTGGGCAGGTTACGCTACTGTGCGAGCAGTTTGGTTATCCCGCTCGTCCCGAGGAAGTCGGGGAACGGTTCCAGTGTTTGAACCGGTTTCCAGAGCACCAGCTCTTCGTCGCTATAGGCACTTCTGCCGTTATGGGATGGATCCATGTTCAGGGCATCCATTCGCTCAGTTCTCCGCCCTACGCCGAGATTCGAGGTATCGTAGTTGACCATCAACATCGGCAACATGGCGTAGGCCGCTTGTTGATGCTGAAGGCTGAACAGTGGTCACTGGAAAATGGGTATCGAGTCGTGCGACTCAGATCCGGGTCTGAGCGCCCCGAATCACATCACTTCTATCCGAAACTAGGATACGAGAGAACCAAGACACAGTATCACTATCAGAAAGTCCTTGCTGAATTGTAGGGCGGACGAACTGAATCATTTGCGTTGCCACCCCGCCCGTTTGAGTATCTCGTTCACGAAATCGCTTTTGCCGGTCGTGTACGAAACTCGATCATTCGGGAATTGATGGGCCAACTCAAGTTTCAGCTCACCATACCGTTTGGTTTCCTCCGGATGGTTTCGCAAATAGTCCCGGAACAGAATATCCCGCTCATACTCTGCATTATCAACCGTACAAACGTACAAATGATGCTGAGGTAATCCAATAGGGGGAATAAAGGCTTCCCGCCCTTCAACCCCCAGATCGCCTTCGTGGATATACCCGATCCCCGCCAGTCTGCGAATTGCAATATACACATCATCTCGATTCGCTACCGCAACATCCACGTCTACAATTGGCTTGGCCGCAAGCCCCGGAACCGACGTGCTACCTACGTGCTCTATCTCACTTGCGATGTCAGACAAGACCGGGCTGATTTGGTTCAAAACCAATTCAAAAATCCGGCTCCAATCGGGATCGTATGGCACCACTGTCACACTCGGCAACGCAGTCTTCCCCTATTCACCCTGGCTCAACCACACTGTGTAGCTTAGAAAAGTCGGAATGCAAGTCTTCTGCCCCAGGACCGATTCATCCATTTTGAGCGATCAAAAATCGATATCCGCCATCATATTCAGACTGGTTCAGTGTCCCCCCATACTTTCCCTGCCATATTCCTGCCGCCAAGTCGTACCTCAGGCGCCTCACGCAACGTTCTACCAGCTCAACGGGCGCATTGGCCAACGGAGAAACACCCTGCCGAAACAGCGGATCGAGATACAATTGTGGATGCCTCCACCCTGTCATGAAGAACCTGTCTTCCATATCTGGCGGCAACAGAAACGTTTCGATTTGAACCTGACAACCGCTCACTTGTGCTAATGTTTCAACCAGATGTTGCAGTTCTGGATAGACTTCGTAGGATTGCGTGAAGATGGGGTGGAAATAGTCGACCAACCAACATTCGTTTTGGCATAGACGAGGATCTGACACGAAAAGAACGATCGGCCCGCCGGGACGAACCACCCGGATCATTTCCTTGAAGCTTGTTTCGACATCTGAAAAATGATGAATCGTCAGCGTACTGATTACGCCATCAACGGAATTGTCCTGAAGCGGGAGTTTTTCTGCAATGCCCGCCATCCAATGGAGGTTTGTATGAGTCCTTCCCTGGTTCCGCATCATGGCGGACGGTTCAACTGCGATCACGTTGTAACCATGAACCGCTAATTCCACGCTGTAGTTACCTGTTCCTGCGCCGATGTCAGCTACGGTTGCACCGGCAGGCAGATTAAGCAGCGTGATCAGTCGCTGAACAATTCTTGAGTCTGCATGGCGAGTTGCACTATATGACCTGCCGATTGAATCGTATACTTCCATGGCTAATCCTCCATAACAATTGTGAAGACATCCGCTGGTGTTTGGGCGATGAATTCCGGCTGGAATGGGGACATCCTGCTCAACTGCCCTTCTCCCCATAGTGCCGCTATACTCCGCATTCCTGCCGCATTCGATGCCTCAATATCTGTCGGTTGATCCCCGATATAGAAACACTCAGCCGGAGTGAGTCCCATCTTTTGGGCGGCAACAAGCAATGGTAGCGGATCGGGTTTGTGAACCACGGTATCCTCCTGTGTGAGAATCACTTCAAAGTTGTCTATCAATCCTGTGCAACGCAGTTCCTTGAGAGCATTACGCTTCAACTTTGAAGTGACCACTCCCATTCGATAATTTCTGGCTTTCAAGTGCTCAAGCACTTCTGACACGCCGGGGTAGGCCTCTATCTCGTGATTTCGCTGCTCATAGAATGAAAGTGTCTGTTCGACGATGAGACCCTCCTGTCCTGGAAACAACTCGCTTAGGACGGAGAAAGGCTTGCCCATCAACTGTATCCGTTCTTCCTCTGACAGCTTCCGACCGAGAACTGTTTGAATTGCAACACTGTATGCCTTACTTCCAAGGCTTTCACTGTCATGCAATGTGCCATCCAGATCGAATAGGAACGCTTTCACTCGACCGCTCCGCCCTTTCGTTTGCTGATGCGCAACATCTCACTGGCACCACGCTGAAATTGATACGGTACAGCGATAACCTCCGCTCTGTGGCCGAGCAACTCCAGTTCAGCCAATAATTCGGACAAAAATGGATACACTACCCCGCCGTTGCTCACAAGTGGGAAAATGCGAACCTCATTCTCGGTAACCCGCAGCAGTTCTTTCACGGTGGCGAGATGAAGATCAAACCCGATGATTTCAGCATAGCAAAAGAGAAAATGTGCAGAGAGAACGATATCGAACTGATTATCTGCAAACGGGAGATGCGGCAGCGTAGCCGCAATATACCGTTGCCGATTCCCTTGATAATCTTTGATGAAATCTGCCAATGCGTTTTGCCGGGTCTGAATGAGCCCATCCACGTTGCAAAACTCATCCCATACGTAGTCCTCTTTTGCACCGGCCATGCCCTTGCGGAGCCTTTGTAGGTCTGCCGCCCCTTTTGCAAGCAGCACTGGCCCGTCAAGCTCATACAACACATCTGCCGCCATAACTTCAGTTCCCAGCGACGATGCATGGGCTGCGAAGGAGCAGGCTCCACCAGGGCAATCGAGGATCCGTTTACCCGCTATGTCCGCCTCTCTCAAGTCAAACATGCGCACGTATTCGTCGTAAGTTCGACCGATGAAGATGAAATCGTCCAAGCTCAAATGACCTTCTTTGCTCATCTCTCGACTCCTCTCGTTTTTAGCTCGTAATCGGCCGTATATCGTTTAGACGGACGCATTCATCGATTCGTAATGGTCACTGGTGGCAATCGGCCGCCAAATCATGATGATCCCTACGAAGATCAGGTACAGAAACGCCATTGCCCAGAACATTCCGCCGGGTCCGAGCCAAGCCATCGTCAAACCACCAACCATCGGCCCAATCATAAGGCCAAGACCAAGGTGAGTCACCGCTAACTGATTGGCTGTTGGAAGGTTGTTTCCCCCAACGAGATCGCCCAAAAATCCAAGGCTGAGGCTGAACAACGTGTCAAGAAACGCACCGACAACGAAGCACAAGGCGATAAAGGTCACGTTTGACCCAGCCACCCATGGCAGAACCCCGAACAATACAACACCAACAGCCGAGCATCCAATGAGCACCGTTCGCCGCCCCAAGCGGTCACTCAAGTGGCCCAGCGGAAGTTGAAATACGAGGCTCCCGACAACGAATCCCGCCAAAGATGCTGATACGACTGCAAGAGGCAAATGAACCCGCTCGGCAAACAAGGGAAGGTCGCCATTCAACGTTGATTCCATGAATCCGAAAACCAGCGGCAGTGCAAGCGCCGGCAGAGCAACTCGATAAATCCGCCGGATACTCATCAGTTGGGCACCACGAGCCTGATGAAGTTTTCCGATTCGTGGTAAACGCATGACAAGCACCAATGAGATGACAAAAGTACAGGCCGACAGGATGAACGGCAGCCACTCCGCTAGTTTTCCAGTCCCCAGAAACATCGGACCAACCGCAAATCCGATTCCAGTAGCCAAACCATATAGCGCCATCTGTTTCCCTCGATGTTCCGGAGTGGCAAGGCGTCCAATCCAAGACTGCGTGCCAAAGTGGATGGCCCCAAGTGACAAGCCAAACACGACACGAAACAGCAACCACCATTGCACGTTGTCTGCTACCACGAACGTGCAGATCGACAATGTTCCCGCTGCAAGCGCCCATACCAACAGACTGTGCAGTCCAATTCGCCGAGAGAGTCGTCCAACAAAAGCCATGGCGACCAGCAAACCGGCATAGGTATCACTGGTGCTCAGGCTGTTCATCAGCGGAGAGATGTGCCCCGCTTCCACAGATGCCATCCACGGAATCATCAGCCCCTGACTGAACGTCACCGCCATTGCAGCGCAGATCAGGGAGACGAACGTGCGGGCGTGTTCTTGTGGGATAACGCCGTTGCCAAAACACATCTTCTGTTCGCCGCCCCCCATCAACCACGAACCTCATCGTAGTCAAAACGATAATTCAATCCCATTGCCTCACGAACTTCCCGCATCGTTTCCTTTGCGATTTCCCTCGCACGTTTTGTACCGGCAGTCAGGATTTCATCAACCATGCGTGGATTGGTTTCATAGGCCACTCGGCGCTCACGCATGGGTTCCAGTAATTCATTGATTCTACCGACAATCCGCTGCTTACACTCCACGCAACCCATTGCTCCCGACCTGCATCCAGCGGCGATCTCATCCGCTGTGCCCGAAGCGAATGCCTGATGATATGAGAAAACAGGACACACTTCTGGATGGCCGGGATCCGACTTACGAATTCGGGCAGGATCCGTAACTGCGACTTGAATCTTCTCCCGCACTTCTAGGGCCGAGGCATCCAGCGTAATCGCATTGCCCATGCTCTTACTCATTTTGTTCTTGCCATCAAGACCAACAAGCCTCGGCACATCTCCGACGACGGCCTTCGGCTCAATTAGAACTGGCGCATACAGCTCATTGAAGCGGCGAACGATCTTTCGGGTCTGTTCAATGTGAGGCACCTGGTCTTCACCAACTGGGATCAACGTTGCCTTGCAGAATGTGATGTCGGCGGCCTGGCTGACCGGATACCCCAGGAAGCCATAATACAGTTGGTTGTAACCACGTTCGGCTGCCTCTGATTTCACCGTAGGGTTATGGCGCAGCGAATTGACCGTGACAAACATGGAGTAGAAGATCGTGAGTTCGGCGATTTCGGGCACGAGGGATTGCACAAAAATTGTGGCCTTTTCCGGATCGATGCCCGCAGCCAGATAGTCAAGCGCAATTTGGTGTAAATGTCGTCCCATTTCTTTCGGCGCCTCAAAGTGCGTAGTCAGCGCTTGAACATCTGCGAGCAGAATGAACGTATCGTATTTCCGTTGCATCTCAATACGATTTTTGAGACTTCCCACATAATGACCGAGGTGGAGCTTCCCGGTGGTGCGGTCTCCGGTCAGCACCCGTTCCGTGTGATTGCTTTGCATTCAGATCACTCCTGATATGTGAATTGAACTGCCATTTGCACCACCACCAACCATCGCTCACACCACCACCTCCTCGTTTCACGGGCCTAAACAATACCCACTGGGTATCAGGCCCCTTCTCGGTCAAAAAGTGAATACAAAAAGGCCCCACATCCGTAAGGGACGTGAGACCGTGGTGCCACCCTAATTCGCCAGGAATTGCCTGACGCACTTTACAGTACGGAGTCACTGAAACAAGCGTGATCTCGATACCTGCCTCTTGGTAACGGAGAGGCACTCCCGGCAACACCTACTGCCATAAACATGGGTTCGGCGAGCAACTCAGAAGTCCATTCGGTATCCTGCACGTATCGGCTCGCACCAGCCGCCGACTCTCTGAAACGCACGTGGCATGCGTACTCGTCTTCGTCAAAGTCGTTCAAAATGGAATTTGTTTCATGATACACGGGGACCATTCGATTCGTCAATCGGTGCGACCATACGACGACTTATTCCGCCGCACTTTGAGTTCGTCTCGTAGCAAGCCCATGATCACCACATCCGACGGCACTCCATTGACCAGCGTTGCCTTGCGCAATGTCCCCTCAATTTGAAAACCAACCTTTTCATAGCTCCGAATCGCACGAGTGTTTTCAGCCCATGTGTCGAGCTGAATCCGCTCCAGAGCAAATCGTTCGAAGAGAAATATGCACAAGGTTCGGACCGCATCTGTTCCGTAACCCTTACCCCAGATTTCCTTCTTGCCGAGCGTAACTCCGATGACCGCTGACCGGGTTACAAGATCCATCTCACGGTAATCGACTTCCCCAATCAATTCATCACCGTCACCGTACACGGCAAACAATCCGGATCGACTCGGGTCCTCAGCCAGGCAGCGCTCATATCCGTTCATAAAGGCGTCAACCGGCGCCGTGACAGCATACTTTTGTCCATGAGCGTAGTACGACACGTCAGGATCCGTTTGCCAATCGTACCTTTGTCGGTACGCTTCCCTCGTAAAGGGTTTGAGAGTTACTCTCTGTCCTTGTATGATTTAAACCTCCCTATCGGAGGCACCCGTCGAAGCCCTACCCTCAGTTTTGGCAGGTTACACCAAAGGTTCCGATCACGCTCTCCGATGTTTCTCGCTGCCTGTGCTCAATATCGCCCGTAGATACTTTGGATGTGGTGAATCCCATAAGCGTCACGCTCCTTCTTAGGTAACTACATTGTATATCAATTCATGGCTCCGGCGGGAACAGCCAAGTGTCTCTCTTTAGAATCTGAGACATCTGTCACGGTGAACATTATCATGGAGTTGAAGACATTGGAGAGAGGTGTCATTGTGGAACAAATTCCGGAACAGGTAATAAGACAAGCCTCGGATTTCTTTGGATGCCTGGGGCCGCTACGGCTTATGGAGAGTTCATACAACAATGTTTTTGAAGCGTACCAAGACCATCACCCCGTTATCCTGAAGATAATGCCCAGAACGATAGCTGATGTGGACGCTATCATGTCTGAGCTGGAATGGGTCAGGTTTCTGGGCTCCAGAGGTTTGAAAGTGTGTTCACCGACGCTATCCAGGCAAGGACAATTCGTGGAAAACATCGTATCTGGTGACCTAATGTACCATGCTCTGTGTTTTGAAAAGTCACAAGGTGTCTCCGTAGGGCCAAAAGGGCCCAATTGGAACCAAAACTTGTTTCGAACGTGGGGCGCCGCCATGGGCACCATGCACGCCGCTGCCACACAGTTTCGGCCATCACATCCGGCGATCCGAAGACCCTATTGGTACGAGTACGCCTTATTCAACAACCTGAACGATTTTCCTAAATCAGGCGGAGAGATGGTCCGGAAAAAGTGGATAGACGCCGCAGAATGGCTACACTCCTTGCCGACACCACCCGGTGCGTTCGGGCTCATACACAACGATCTGCACCACTATAATTTCCACGTGCTAGATCAGGGCCTCGTGTTGTTTGATTTTGGCGATTGTGAGTATGGGTGGTTCTCGTACGACATTGCCATCTCGGCCTATCATGCAGTTCAAACAGTGTCACTTGAGGACCGGACTACATTTGCTAAGCAATTTATATCTGCCTTTCTGGAAGGTTATCTGTCCCGTCACAATCTTGAGCCCGAATGGATACAACTTATTCCAAAGTTTATCGAGTATCGCCGCCTGTTTTCGCTGGTATTCTTTCTACACCATGCTGGAACGTTTGGGGTGGACGACGACACCTGGAAGGCAATCATGACGATGAAGGCAGAGGTTGAGAGAGATGAACCTTATATTAAGTGCTGAAGGGCGGGGACACCCAGATACTACACAATTTGTTGCGTGGTCCTAATCCTTGTACGCCGAAATGAACAAAAAGAGCGGGATTCTCAGCCTGCGAAGATACTCGTCGTGCTCCAGCTCGGACGGTGAAGGTCGGGATTCCCGAAGCGATTGGACACGCAGTCCGGCTCTTTGCACTGCCACAAAATAATCATCGACGGTCCGGTGGTATTTGACGACGGTGCTACCCAGCCAGGGGTAGTGACGCTCACCCGTCTCGAAGTAATTGTCGACAATCCAATCTACTCTCCGTGTCGACCCTTCTGCACTCCGGTTACAAGAGGTCAGTACAGGATGCTCAACAGAAAATACGAATCGTCCTCCGGGAACAAGTGTCTTATGGACGTTTCGAAAGCATTCATCAACGTCTTCAATGTAGTGGAGCGCAAGCCGTGATACCACCAGGTCAAATGCATCCTCTGGATAATCCCAGTCCTCAATCGAAGAGAGAATGACTTGTCCGGATGTGTCCTCTAGCGTTGCCCGCCCTGATTGGGCCATGTTCTTGGATCCCTCAACCCCGACATAGCGACGGCATCCATGCTGACTCGATTCGAGTCCGAAGACGGCGTTTCCACAACCGAGATCGAGGATCGAATGGTCCTTTACATCCCCAACGAGTTCCATAAATATGGGCCTCTCGATAGTATCGTTCGGATTTTGCGACCACGTTCGATGTTGCATGTAGGTGTTAAACACTGATGGTTGGTCATAGAATTCTGGTCCCCGATATCCCTGTGCCACGCTCATTCCCTCCCTGAATCACGATGTGCATACTGCATCTTGCTCTCTCGAAGCCTTTTGGAACTGCCACCGTCATTCCCGATTCCGCATCAGAACCCATACATTTCCGAGCGGTTCGATAACTTGGCATATCCATACCTTTTCAATCCCGAACAATGGACGCTTGCTGATATTCCACAGTGTAAAACTCGTCCGGTCGTTCAATCAGATGCGGCTCAAAGAAGCCACCATCGATGGGGCGTCTGACTCGTCCAAAAACCGCAGGTAAATCCCTCCCCCTACGAGCTTCACCTTCGTCACCACCAATCGTGCTTCCGCACCCAAACTGGTCAGCGAGCCAACGCTCTGATCTTACATTGCGCCAATCCTATAATTCAATCCAGAACCGCAAGAGTAGGTTTCCGTTCTCGTCGACAAAGCTTTGGTCCTGGGCGCCTCCATTGTTCCGTATGACTTTTTCGGATCCTGTGTTCGTCTGGTTGCAGACCACCAAGGCCCTTGTGATCCCAAATTCTTTGGCCTTTTCGAGGGACAACCGTAGCAACTCGGTTGCATACCCTTTTCGCCGCTGTGACGGACGAATACCATAGCCAATATGACCTCCAGCGTTGAACAGATGTTCTGTCAGTCGGTGCCGGATATTGACTGCACCGAGGATTGTTCGCTCGTGGTCGACGAGCCAGTATGTAGAGGCTGGAACCCAGCCGTCAGGTACACCATCTGCTTGCGCCGATTGCATCAAAAATTTGATCATCTGAGGGAAATCGGACGGGTCCTTCGAGATGACCCAGGGTATCATTGATTCCCCACTATCAACCCACTCTTCGTAGAAGGACAAATATTCCTTTTCTAGTTCAACGGTTGGTTCGATAAGATAAACGCCGTTTTCCATTGGGTGGTCGCCCCCTCATTGTGTCGTTCCTGTTATTTGGTCGCCGCATCCACACGTACTCCCGTGGCCACCAATCAGGGAGTTCCGTCATCTCCTCAAATCCTGCTGCCCGGTAACGTGCCAGTGCTGCGCCGAGCCCCCTGCCTCGCTGGTCCGGGGCCACTACCAAATGGGCAGGTTCTGCGTCTCCTCCTTCGTCGTCTATCCACACTTCGCCGTATCCAACAGGACTGGATTCAGATTCGAGAACCCACAAGCGCTGGTCATCTGCATCCATCCACTCCACGAAATCCTCACGGCGAAATGGCTCGTGTCCAATCGCCCCAACGCAATCACGAGAATCCGCAAGCCAAGGGTGCAAATATTGCTCGTCTTCGGCGGTCGCACGTCTTATCCACAGAAGATCCCCGGCTGGCCTTATCATGACCTGGAACGTGACGCCATTATGTTCGAATTCGGTTCCCGGTTGAAACCCAAACCTCTGGTACAGCCTGATGGCTCTCTTGTTGAAGGTGGCGACAGTCAACCGAATGTCGGCAGAAGGGTGGTCATGTACGATCTCGTTCAAGACGTCTGACAAGAACTCGGTGCCCAACCCCTGTCCCGTCAATTCCGGCTGCATACCGATCCCGAAATCCACCACATCCGGCTGAGCCGGGTACGCTCCCGCCTCATGACCTGCTGGCACTTGAGCAGATTCGCCTACGCAATAGAAACCGATGACGTCTCCGTTTGTCGATTTGACGGTCCTGTAAGACCCGCTGAGGAGTTCGCTTGTCGACTCATCGCCTGCCCCCATGTTATAGAAATCATAAGGTGGCTCGTATGCCCAACCGGAGATTGTAGTAGCATCGGTCGTTGTCACTGGCTGAGATACAAAATTCATTCGCCAGTCTCCTCTGATGGAGCGCTTGTGAATCCATAGGCCCGCTCCACCTTGCACACTCTGGTCGCAAAACGCTCGTACCACTTCTCACGGCCCAGCTTCTGTGCCACACGGTGACGCCCATTTTCTTTCCATGCTCGAATCGACTCCTCAGAATCCCAATAGGACACCGTGATCCCAATTCCATCACCGTCACGGGCACTTTCGATCCCAAGAAAGCCTGGTTGTAACTTCGCCAGCTCTAGCATTTCGTCAGCCAACTCGACGTAACCGTTATCACCTGACGTACGAAGTGACGTAAAAATGACTGCGTAGTACGGTGGTTTCGGTGTTCTTGCAAGTTTACTCATGACCTCCCGCCTCTCTCTGCTTACCTGGACGTACATCGCCCGACACCGGGTTACTTTTCGCCATCAATTGAAAAAACGCAACGTTCGTGTAACCCGCCACTTGGTGACCACCTGTGGGTAGTCCAGTTTGAACGGTTAGAAAACTAAGCTGCGGATCACTTCTTGGTTTGTCTCAGCAATCTTTTCGAAGCCTATCGAAGTGTACAAGGCTTCAGCCGCTCGGTTGTCAGCTCTGTGTCCTAAGACAAGTTTCTCACATTGATGCTGCTCTCCGAGATGCCGGATTAACTCCTTTATTGCCGCCCGTCCATAACCCCGTCGCTGGTACTTCCGGTCGATCAGTAGCGCAATGAGCCAATACTCGGCTTCGTCAGGATCTAATCCATAGACTAGGAATCCTACCAAAAGATCACCATCGTATATCGCCATCGGGGCAAATGAGGGATCGACCTTGGATTCGGCGATCCAATAGACTACCGGACACGGAAACGTCTTCTTTTGTTCTTCGCTGACTTCGAGTTGAGTACATGCCAACCAGTTCGACTTGTCTATATCCCGAATCTGTACCTCCAAATGAATCCTCCTCAGGCCTTCAGACAGGCTCCGTTCGGAAACAATTCGTCAAAAAGTGATGTCCTGGGTCGCTTTCACATCCGCAAACCAGCGCAACACATCGTTCTCATTGTCAATGACCTGTTTTGCGGTCAAATCACCCCGATCCCAAGTACCGTGTGCATCACTAGCCAAAACGGCGTCATACCCCAGGCTGAACGCCCGCCGGCATGTGGTATCAACGCATACTTCTGACTGGATACCACACAGAATCAGCCGATGGACCCCTTGATTCCTCAGCATAGTGTCAAGCGTAGTTCCATGGAAGGAATCCGGCGTCTTTTTCTCAATCACGACGCCACCGTCTCGTGGCGCAATGGACGAATGGATCTGCCATCCCTCAGACCCATGCGCCAGGTCCGAACCCTCGCCACCGTCGTGTTGGATGTAGATGACCGGTACGTCGGTCGCTCTCGCCCTATCCGTCATGGATTGAATGTTATGCAGCAATTCAGTGCCTCGATAAACTGGATTTTCCTCGTCGAACATGGCAACTTGAACGTCGATCACGATGAGTACCGAGTCTGATTTCCTTGTCGATTTCGGCACCAGATCCCGCACAAAACGTACCCGACTCTGCCCACGGCCACAATAATCCATCTTCACCTGTACGCCGTCGATTTCTGCGTCGCCCGGTTCAATCTCGAACCCTATCTTGGTATGAAACGCAATCGAGCCCTTGTTGACAGGCGATGTCACGGCATGAACCTCTGTGCAACCTCGTGCTTGAACTGCTGCGAGGAACATGTCGTACAGCTCCTTGGCCAGTCCATGCTTGCGATAATCCGGATGAACGCCGACAAAGTGTACGTAAGCCTGTTCCGGATGAGTCTGCGATACGAACCCGATCAGGAATGCGATGATTTGGCCATTTTCTTCGACGACATAGCTGGTTTCCTGAAAGTGTTGAAAGAACAGCGAGCATCGCATAATCGGGACCATTTTGCGCTGATATTCGACGCCACCTTGCCTCGCTTGTTTCGTACGACAGCTCATCAAGAAAGTCGTCGGGTACTATACCTCTATATGTGGTACGCCAACTGTTGACGTGAACTCTTGCGATCTGTCCGTAGTCGCTCTCGCTTACCCGTCGAATGAGCCACTGACTCTGCACATGGTTACCCCCTTTTTGACCCAACACCTGCCTCAGCAGCATGTCAGATGCCTGTCGGAACCCATACCGATTCTCTGTATAGCAAAGTTTACCTGATTGCCGGATTGTGCGATAGTTCAAATAGATCACGAATGAGCAAAGTGAAGGGAGGCACCTCGGCCATGCCAATTCGCACCGGCATCATAGGGACTGGATTTGGTGCAACGGTTCACGCCCCCGTCCTCAAGGCACACCTCGCATACGACCTCGTATCCATATCCAGTATGCGGCCTGGAAGAGCTAAACAAGCAGCCACCGCCCATTGCATACCACAGGCGTACGACGACTGGCGACAGATGCTGAATGAAAATGATCTGGATCTCATCGTGATCGCAACAAAACCTGGTTTTCACTGTGAGATGCTGGAGCACGCACTGGTAACATCTCATCACGTACTCTGTGAAAAACCTCCCGCTCTCTGTGTAAGCGAAGTAAAAAGAATGAGCGAATCCGCTCGTGAAGCCAGCATGGTTGCGTCTGTGAATTTTGAGTGGCGGTATCTGCCGGAGAGGCGGGCTGTCGATCGTATCTTGGACGAAGGCCCATTGGGGGATGTGCTACACGTCAACTGGTCAGAGATATGGCCGCTTTGGCCACACATCAGGGACAGTGAGGCATCGTGGGATTGGTTCCAAGAAGAAGGTGGAGGAATGCTTGGTGCCATCGGATCGCATATCATTGATGCACTTTGCCATTGGTTCGGACCATTTGCCACCGTTCAGGGGCACACAGTGAATCATGTTCCGAAGCGAAAGAGCGGACAAGACTGGGTGCATACAACAGCGGAAGACAGCTTCACATTTATGGGCCAATTCATGAATGGAGCGACGTGTTGCGTGAGCTGTACCGTATCGGCAGTGGGTCGACCGCCACTAGTTGAGATTGTCGGAACGAAGGGAACGGTGCGGATAGAAGGACATGACCTTATGTTGGCCACCACACCGTCTAAACGATTTGAACCAGTAGAATTGGAACCGCTGATGGATGCGTCTACCTTCCCCAAGGAGATACAAGGGTATGTGCATGCGCAGTGGAACTTGTACGATGACTTGGCGAGGGCAATCGTTGGTGCGGATGGTTCCAACTTGCCCACGATGGAGGATGCTTTGCGAGTGCAGGGCGAATAGACGAGGTACGGAACTTCTTCTGTGCCATGGGGCCGCTCAAAGAGGGGTGTCGAATAAATGGTTGAATTCAGACTGGCTACCATGAATGACGCTGAAATCGTTCACTCCATCACACAAGATGCCTGGGAAGAATATCGGCACCGTCCGGGGTCCTCGAGTGCGCTCAACGAAACCTCTGAACAGATTCGGTCGATTCTTGCGAGCGGCGAAGAACTGGCTGCACTTGGTTTCTTGAATCGTGAAGCTGTTCTGGCAGTCCGCTTCCGGTTGTCGGACCATCTCTAACTTTTCCCGTCTGGGCGTGCGGCCTGCCTGCCAAGTACGTGGCTATGCGAAAATGGCTCTCCAATGGTTGGAGGATTACGCTCGGCAAAACGGACTCCAAGAAATCCGCTGCACAGTTCGAGCCTCGGTTCCCCGGAATGTTCGATTGTACGAATCAGTTGGGTATCGGAAGGTCGACGAGCAGGTTATTGCGAAGAGCCCGGATGTCCAGTTGGTCGTGTGGACGATGGCGAAGGCAATCTAAACGCCAGTTCAAGTCCCTTCTCCTTCTCCATTTGGATCAACCTCCGGCATAACCCTCTCCGGCTCCAACGCCGCTCCTTCCACCACAATCGCCGTCAGCCCACTTTCACTTCCCGTTTCGTGCCACTCGCCATCTTTCCAGTACACGGCTTGACCCGCATGAACAGGAGTTCGAGAATCCTCCCTGCCCCTGACCCATCCTTCCCCTTGAACAACCAACATCAACTGCGGGCCAACAGCTTTGTGCAGTGCAATCACGCCATCCGGTTGTACACGAATGCACCCAATCTGAACGCGATCGGTCGTCCTCAAAATTCGGGACAGAACCACATCATGGCTGCCAAAAGCGGTCAGTTGGTGCCCGACTTCTGTATCAAAGCGAAAGATTTTCACGGTGGTCTCCTCTCACATGATTGCGGAATTAGGGTGGAAGGAAGCCAGGTACGCTCTAACTTCCATGCCGTGTCTTCAAACATATCACCTGTTTCTCGCTGTTTTGGCCTCATTCAGGTGCCGTTCAATCCGGCCCTGCTCCCGCTGCCGAAATCTCCATATGTATCGCAAAAACTCCACGTCAATTTTGTCCGGACACCCTTCACCCATGTCTGGCCGAGTCTGGCCCCGATAATGGAAGACCCCCTTCATCACCCGCCACAAACAGACTCGGCGTGGGAAGTCGAGGAAGATCACCGTGTCTGCCGCCTGAATGCGAATATCCATCGTAGCACCGTAGTTTCCGTCGATGATCCACGTTGGCCGCTCGACAAGCTTCTGCTGCAGTTCTATCTACTCCGGTCTCGGCGTCTCTACCCACCCTGGCTTCCAAAAAAGGCGGTCAAGGTGGAAGACCTCGATACCCGTGATGTCACCCAGTTGACGAGCGAACGTGGACTTGCCAGCTCCTGGTGATCCGATGATGGCGCTGCGTTTCAACGGGGCATCCCCACCTCTATTTGGCTTGTTTCCAATCATCATCGAACGTGATGCCGAACTCTTGGCTCAATCCCCGAAACCCGTGTTCTGTGACTTGGATGGCTCTCCCGCCTGGTATTCTGTCAATCCAGCCCAGGTCAAACAGCCTGGTCGTAAGCGCAGCCCCAAGTGCTCCGGCCATATGATGTCGTCGCTCGCTCCAGTCCAAGCACTGACGGGCAAAATGGCGTCGTCCACGTCGAATCTCGTCGAGATTAATCCCGAAGTCCCTGAACCACTTCGCTCCATCGATTGGAACAGCGAAATCCCGTCCCTCTTCATGCAGTAAACCAAGCGCCAACAACCTGTGCGTCAACGCAACCCCCACTTCGCCTGCGATATGGTCATAACACGTACGAGCAAAATGCAGTGCTTTTGACTGGTCCGACTTTCTGAGTGAGCGAACCGGTTTCGGTGGGGCAATTGCATTGAGGGCCTCCAATGCCTGCCCCACCTCTGCACTCGCCAATCGATAATATCTATGGCGGCCGTATGATTCATGGACCAATAGCCCGCCTTCCACCATTTTGGCCAGATGGGAACTGGCTGTTTGCGGCGTCACACGAGCTGCACGAGCAAGCTCACTGGCTGGCAACGCCTTTCCGCCAAGCAAATTCATGAGCATGGCGGCACGAGAGGGATCCCCGATAAGTGATGCGACTTCCACGATATTGGGCGTCGCCACATGACCACCTCCATTCAACAGTCCGAACATACATTCACGCTTCGATGATAGTCGAATTTTTTGCGTCTTACAATGGATGGGCAACAGAAAGATGTATGGGAGGTTAAACTCAATGAATCAGCGTGTAGACGAATCAGTTCGGACCAGGATCGTTCACCCGAAAATCTTGTATTTCGGCACGCCTGTCGTGTTACTCACGACACTGAACGAGGACGAAACAAGCAACATTACGCCGATCTCATCTGCGTGGGCACTCGGAAACCGAATTGTTCTTGGTCTGGGTGAAGGCGGCCACGGGCTCGCTAATCTGCGACGACACGGCGAATGTGTTGTCAACTTGCCGGATCCATCACTTTGGAAGAAGGTAGAGGCGCTGGCTCCCTTCACAGGGGCGAATCCAGTTCCCGACCACAAGAAGGGCGTGTTTCGCCATGCCAAGGATAAGTTTGCAGAGTCCGGTTTGACTGCGGTCAAATCACACCACGTGCTCCCGACTCGCATTGCGGAATGTCCCCTGCAAATCGAAGCCAAGGTCATGGACATTCGAACCACGGGCGAGGGTACACGCTTTGTGATTATCGAGGTAGAAGCATTGGCTGTTCATGCCTGCGAAAGAATCGTGATGGACGAGTCGCATATCGACCCGGCGACATGGAGTCCACTCATCTACAATTTTCGTCATTATTTTGGACTTTGGGAGGAGTTGGGGAAAACGTTCCGCGCGGAAGTCTGAGTTGGTTTTCCGGGCTCAAGTGCGGAACACTCCAGAACCCTCTGCCGACGGACCATCAAGATGTTTACCGGATGCATGTGTTCTGCCATGTATCCGGTACATCACCCACCCTGCCGTCCCAAGGATACATCATCGCCATCCGCCTAAAAACATATAACCCTGCACACACCTGTAGCGGAATGAACGCATGATCCGCAGCCCGCATCCTTCCTTCATCAACTTGAGCGCAAAACCCATGGCGCCCCCGTACAATACCAGGAATTCTATGCTTCGCCAGGTGATGAGTGCCAATCAGCCGACTCTAGATTACTCGAATTTCGAGAAATTCCAATGACCAGCTGGTTTTGAGGTATGGGCATTAGCGATGCCTCTTCAGTAGGCCGGTATATTTTTACGTCTTGGGAACCTACAGCGTCAACTGCTCGCTATTTCGAAGCGTATGCGGATGAATACCGTATTCCCAACAGAATTCGCGTTCCTACCACAACCCGACACCTGGCTGTCCTTAGTCACCCTTGACACATTTCACCAACAAGCAAACTCGACCGCGTCGCCAAATACAGTTGCGGCATTTGACCGGCATGTCCTTACGTTCATCATAAAACCGATCCTGAATTGCATGTTGCACGCTTTTCATAACAAACAACCCCCTCACCGATCTGCAGAATCATCGTCCCACCAAATGGTAAATTCATGCATGCGAGAAGCATAAGGCTACACCCTTGCCTTAGTTCATGGCTCTTGCGCGGACCCCGTTGTTCCTCGCCCCATGTCATCCACTGCTACGCACTCAACAAAAGATTGAATACGGCGCATAGCCAGTACTAACTCCTCCGGGTTATACATACACGATTGGAGAACCATACTGCACGTGGTCAGGGCCTAGTGTAAAACCAACAAATCTGTCTCATCATTTTGCCCTTGGTCATAACTCCTTCGCAACAATACATCCGTCGCAATGAAAGAATCTCCCCCTACAGACGAATGAACGCCTCAAAACCACACACCGCACCGTGGCGCATGATCGACAATCCGCTGATAGACTTGCTTAAGTATCATGCGCTCTAAAACGGTGTCGTCGCTTGGTGAGGTAGATATTCCTCATTTCTCACTTAATCAGGAAGTATACGTCCCCGAAAAGGAACCTTTTCCAGCTTGTCCGTAGACCCCTAGCTTTGCATCCAAGCGTTTTCACTGCTTTACCCAATGACAGCGAACGATTTGCGATCACACTTCGACAACTTCCGGCATTTTTCTGTAGCATGTTGTGCCAAATCTACTTGTCTCCTGTCGCCATACCTTCGGAAATCTTAAGGTTCACTGGTCTTCGACCAATGCTATACTTTTTATACCAATCTTTTGAAATCGATAAATAGACAGAGTGTGTGCGTGCAAATTTATCCCTGATGCATGCATGCTCGGAAAGGGTGATATATCCTGTGGAAGCCGTCGAGGAAGCGGTCAGACACGTTGTCCAAACCTATGGTACAAACGACCCCTTTCGCTTAAGCGAGGATCTCGGCCTATATCTCTTACCCAGTCGTACACCGCCAGGACTGTGGGGCGCCTTCATCAATCCTGGTGACCGTGCCTTCTTCAGCTACGATTTAGATGCCCCTGGAGAAAAGCAATGCCTATATGTCGCACACGGTCTCGCTCATTCACTTCTCCATCGAGAACACTGTTCGTTGTTCCTTGAATTGGACGAACCCGGCCCTTGCGTTTGGGAATCGGAGGCCCGGGCTTTTGCCCATGATTTACTTTTTGGCGCCAGTCGCACGTCAATGCGACCGGCGACCCACATCGCACATTGAGTCATTCACCTGCCAGCTACACATTCAGTTGGAAGCTCCACTTTACAATCCATGCCATCCAGCATCATGTCTGCCACAAACCGCGCAAATCGTCGTAGTTCCGCCCCACACGTCTCCGTGCACTGCGCCTCCCAGCGAAACAATAGTGCGTGATCGTCCATCGAGAGTCGCGATTTCAGTGCCTCCGTCAACGAATCCTCCAATGCCTCCGCCTCGCCCGGTTCCTGTCGCCCATCCTCTTCGTAAAAGTCATCGATGAGTTTTTCGGCCAACAACCGGCTTGCCAGTTCACACATGGGCTCCGCCTCCTGCTTACGTTTGTCCAAGGTTACCTCTCGTAGCCAATCGTCAGCAACTTAAATGTGAGACAGTTTCGGCACCCCCACGGCACCACGTGGTACCTTATCCCGATGTACCATACAGGTACACGAATCCGTCTTCCCAGCAGCAGACATTCAATCGCGCACAGGGAAAGAAGGTGATGTCTCTCACACTTCCAGCGCCTCATGTGCCCGTTTTTCCAGCACAGGCCCGTGATTTAATTTGGGCCCGTCGCCTCGTCTGATCCCCGAATTCGAAACGTTTCTCCTTTGCCAAAAGGAAAATATCTGACACACAGGCAGCGATCCGATCGCTGTCTTTTTGTCGTGGAGGTGTTTCCATGCTCAAAAGTCCAATCAAGTGGCAGGGCGGCAAAGCCCGGCTGCGCAGGGTCATTCTCCCCCTCATTCCCGAACACACCTGTTACGTAGAACCGTTTTTCGGTGCAGGATGGGTGTTTTTTGCAAAGCCGAAGTCGAAAGCGGAAGTGATCGCGGACGTAAATGCGGAGCTTATCAACTTCTATGAGGTGGTGAAAAACGACCTCGAGCGATTCTTGCACCAATTCGACTGGACGCTCTACTCCCGTGAAGAGTTTGTTCGGGTCATGGACCGACGGGATACGGAGCGAGATCCGTTGCTACGTGCCTACGACTTTTACTACCGCGTCCAGTCACATTTTGGCGGGAAGTACAACGACTCGTATGACTGGGGGTATGGGAAAACGAAACCTGCGTTTGACTTCTCGGCCATCCGCACGCGAATTGAAGCCGCCCACAAACGGCTGTGCGGTGTGTACATTGAAAACCGCCCTTTCGACGACATCCTTCCTCGTTACGATGGCCCGGAGACGTTCTTTTATTGCGATCCGCCTTACTACAATCTCACCGGGTATCACCAGCACCCATTTACGCGTGAAGACCATCTCAGACTTCGGGATACGCTCGCGAGCGTAAAGGGCAAATGGCTACTCAGCATCAATGACCATCCAGACGTTCGGGACTGGTACGCCGACTTTCCGATTGAACCGATTGACGTTCACTACACCATCAGCCGCCAGAAAACAGGCAAGAAATCGGGCGAACTCCTCATTCGCAATTATGCCTTGGACCAAGAGGTGCAAGTGAGATGAAACATACCACTTCCCGTCGAGGGAATCGTGATTCGCTCACCTACTTTCGGGTCGCACTTCCGGCAAGCTGTTCCTTTAGGTCAGCGCAAGCCCACGTGTTTGTACAGGCACTCGCCACCATCGCCTGGCAGCGGCAGAGGTGGGGGCGTCGCCGTGCGCTGCCCATCCGTTTCCTGGCCGTCAAAGAAGCACACCAGACAAACATCCGACTGTACTTCGGTGTCTCAGTGGATCGTGCACTCGCTTTTCGGTCTGCCTTTGACGGGTCGTATCCAAATATCCACCTCATTCCAGAGCCGAAATCACCGACCGAGGGTCTATCGTGCGGCCAACCAACCATCGCCCTCACGGTGAGAAAAGGCGGGCACGGCCCGCAACCGTGGCTACCGCTCGCCACGGAACTTGTCGGCCAAGCGAATGACCCGCTGGGTCGAATCCTGCATGTCATCGGTGCGGACCACACCAGCCGCTGGGTCCTTGAGGTGTGGATGAGACCCCTTCGAGACGGGCACTTTCGTCGTGCCATCGAACAACGCTCTCGCGTACCTGGCGACAGAACCCGCTCGGAATACTTCTCACCAGCAGAAATCATCGCAGGGGTTTTCGGCAAGCAGGCACCGAAAAAGTCTTCTCCACGGGTTCCAAGTGAACATGAACAGGCGCAAAAGCAACAAGTCCGGTCTCGAATCTCTCCCGGCCAGCGTCCGTTTGAGGTATCCATCCGCATATTTGCGGACAGGTCCACGGAAGCCAGGGGTCACCTCCCAGCGCTCCTCGCCGCCATGGAGCCATTGCGCAAACATGGATGGGTGGTACCGAACCGGATTTCAAAGCGCAGGCTCACGAAAGCCTTGGAACGCGGCACGCCAACCCACCCCATGTGGTGGACGTCCGGGGAACTGGTGTCCCTCGTCCATCTTCCAGACAGCGATCAGCCCTGTTTTCGGCATGTGGCCATGGCGACCGGACTCACTCTATCACCACCGAAGGCCCGGTCACGAAATGGCATGCGACTCGGTTGGTCCAACTTCCCCGGTTCTGAAGACGAAGAGATCCGGCTTTCGCTGAATCAGGCCGCCAAGCACACGTTTCTGGCCGGTGCAACCGGGTCCGGGAAAACGACGGCACTGCTGCAGATCATGCTTGGCCTGCTTGACCAGATGCAGGAACACCCCGATGTCGCACCTGGTTTCACGTTCTTTGACCCACACGGCGGCGCGGTCGAACGGTTACTGTCTCACATTCCACCGAGTCTTCACGAGAAGGTACACGTCATCCCGCTTGGTCCGACGGACTATCCGCGTGGCCTGAACCTATTTCGAATGGATCACCAAACGGATGCCGAGGCGATTACGGGGGAATTCATCAATACGATGCAGGAACTGTGGCCAGGGTCTCGGCCCCGTTCAGAGCACTATCTACGCAACAACGTCCTGTCACTGCTCCAAAACCCGCCGCAGACTATTCTCGGGATCGCACACCTTTTTGCCAACGATGGGTTTCGTAACAAGCTGCTGCCAAAGCTCCCACCGCACTTGCAGCAGTTTTGGACAGGAGAGTTTGCGGAGATCCGGAACATCGCGGATCACCTTGGCCCCATTTGGAACAAGCTTGGTGCTCTCACCACCTATCCGTCTCTGCGGCGCGTGCTCGGCCAAGCGAAGAGTGCCATCGACACCCGCACCGTGATGGACGAAGGTCACATTGTGCTGATTGACGGATCCGGTTGCACAGCAGATGCCGTCAAGATCATCGCGGGGCTGTACCTCATTGATTTGCATTTCACCTGCAAACGCCGACCGGAGCACCGCTCCCGGCTTCATGTGTTCTTCGGTGATGAGTCCCATTTGTACGCCGTCAATGTCCTGCAAAAGATCCTCGCCGAAGACCGTAAGTTTGGCCTTTCCCTGTTTCTCGCGACCCAATACCTGGACCAACTACCTGACCCCGTACTGGCTGGCATTCTCGGAAATGTCGGTACGCTCATCTTGTTACAGCTTGGCGGACCCGATGCCGACCGGTTGACACGCTGGCTGAAGCCGGATGTCTCCTCCCGTGAACTTATGACCCTGCCCGAACTCAATGCCCTCGTTCGGACCAAGCTCGATGGCGGAATCACGCAACTCTTCACGATGAAAAACCCACTCATTGGGAGCGGCAATCCCGATTGGGCCACGCGTATCCTGCAGCGCTCTGACCGCGTCGATGGTCGACCAGCGAGCGACGTGGACCAGGAGATTGAAGCGATGTACGGCGGATCCCACACCGCATCCAAACCCGGGCAAGTGAAATTTGGCGGATCACCATTCGAAGGATAACCGTCCCGGTCGTCATCGAAGGCAACCAGACACCGCACAGGGTTCCAAACAGGGTTACGCACACCGATTCGAACACGGTTCCAAACAGTCATTGCACAATCCTAGCCCGAGAGTTCCCAAACACCGTGCGGCTTTACGGGATTTAAGAATCGGGACATTCTACTCCATCCGCCCCCGATGGAAAGGAGGAATCCTCTGATGCAAGTTCCGCGTCACATTGAAAGCGAGATCGTCATCTCCTTGTACCGGTACAGCATGATGACCTCTCGTCAGCTGAGTCTGCTCTTGAACTATGAGATCGACACCCTCTACAAGGCATTTCAAACCATGCGCTCCAAGGGATGGGTCGAGTCCCTCTCCCTTGACTTCATCCGGCGCAATGCCAGAGGGTGGGTCCTAACCAAGGGTGGGGTGGAGGTCGCCTTCGGGCTTACGAAAGAGTACCGGGCCGGACTCCTCCGAAAGACGGGCACCATGGCTGGTCAGATCCCACACCTCTATGGCGTCAATCGATTCTTCACGAACTTGATCCGCGAGAGTTCGTCACAACCGATGCGGGAGGGACTCGTCGAATGGATCGGGATGCGCGATGCCGGAGATCGATACGCACAGGTGGATTCTAAAGGGAGACGGACCACGCCCCTGCGCCCAGACGGGATCGGGACCTACCGATTCTCTGAAGGTGGAGACTTGGTGTTCCACATGGAGTATGACACGGGCAGTGAACACATTTGGGTCCTGCACCACAAGCTGTGGCAATACACCGACATCCTGTCCAAGTTCTGGGCCGACATCACCCTCGCCAACGTGCTCTTCGTCACCCGGGAGGACAGCCGGTGTACACGCATCCATGAACTGTGGACAGACCTCTGTTCAGATGCCCTGACCGGGCAACCCGTCCCTGCCGTATGGACGGTTACCGAAAGAGAACTCGAACGCCAAGGCGCGTTCGGTCCCGTGTGGCAAAGCGCGGACGGCAGACACGTTACGTGGCGGGACATGCCTCGACTGCGAGGCAATCAGGAACGGTCGATCCCGCTCGGCAAACAGGTGCGTGAGCAACCCTTCGCAAACCGTGCGAAACGAGGCTGGAGCCGATGAACCCTGCACGAAGCGCAATCATCCGGGTTCTCCTCTGGTGCATGCTCATCCTCTCGACCGCCGGGTCCATCCATCTTCTCACAGGCTCACCTGAACCCAAGTCCAGCACGCCGGGCCTTCGTGAGTCGATCGTTTTACAGGACCAATCAGTCGCCGGATTTGCGGCCGCGTTTGCGCGTGCATGGCTCACGTGGCCCGCCTCGGAAACACCCGACGCATGGGAGGCCCAACTGAAGCCCTTCGTTCCCGCGTCCCTTTTGAACAGCAACTTTCCACAACCGCTCGCACAGGGAAAGACGTCTCAGCAGGTCGAAGCTGTGTTTCCGATTCGGGTGATCCGACGAGGTACAAATCAGTTTCTCGTCAGTGTCTACGCGCAGACCAACCTTCACCCCCTTGTCGACCTAATTGTCCCCGTCCATCTGGATGCCTCTAGTCAGCCCTTCATCGCGAATCCTCCGATGATGAAGCCTGTAGCTCCTCCACACGGTGACGCGCCGCCACAAACGACATCACCCGCACCGGATGCCGTCGCAGCGGCACTTCGACCAACCGTGGTGTCGTTTTTACAAGCGTACGTCTCCGGCCAGAACAACTCAGACTTGTCAAATTACCTGGCGCCCGGATTCTCAATTCAACCCTTGGGCGGCTTATTCACGTGGCGATCGCTAACGGGCCTTCAGGTACTCGGCAAAGGGCCGTACACGGTGATTGCCACGACGGATGTCGTGGATCCGGTCGCGAAACGGGAACTGTCACAGATTTACGTCCTGCACATGGTCCAAAGCGACGGAAAGTGGTTCGTCTCCTCCCTGCAGCCGTAAACATCCGGCGTTTCGAGCGCTCCAACGACCCCGCACGACTGGTTACGCCTTGAGGACAAGGAGGTGAGCTTCGTGGACTTCATTAACACGGGCATCAACTGGGCGGAACATGTGTTGCAGGCGGTGTTTCTCTGCATCGCAGTCTACCGTGGCGTCAAGTTATACGCCAGAGGGGAACACAACCATCTGTGGTCGCACATCATCCTCTCGTGCATTCTGGCCATCTTCGTGTTTTTCCCGAAAATCGCGGAATTCCTCGCGACCTACCTGCTGCAAAAACTCGGCATCAACGTTGGCAGTTGATCGCGGAACGCCGAAAAGGTGGTGAACCCATGCAAAAGTCCACGGAGACGCGGTACGCGGCCTACCGGTCGCTCTTTCGCGTCAAAACCGTCCTGTATCAAATTGGAGACATTCGGCTCTGGATGCCGATTGACCGGGATCTCATCTTGTTGTGGGTGCAAACCTTCGCCTTCTTCCTACTGTTTTATTATGTGATCCCGGTTTTGGCCTGGGTCTCGCCGTTCGGTCCCGCGCTCTCACTGAGCGTAGGTCCGGCAGGACTCGCCTATCTGCTGCACAAGCTGGACCCGGCGGGTAAATCAACATCGATGTATCTCAGAGACATCCTTCGATACCTCATCAGCAAGAAATACGTCCGCCGCTTTGAGCGTATTTCCCCGCCCCGCTCAAAGCGCACGGTAAACTGGTCCATCCGAGGGAGACGGGTTCACAGAATCGATGTGGAAAACGAGTTTTGTATCAAATTCTTCATGGCGGAACCCCTGCAGGGTACACTCCAACCCGGGTCCGTCCTTCGGGTGTATCCCCCATCGAAGATCCGTTGGCACGCACGTGTCCATCGGTTTTCCCTCACGCCACTGCCTTCTCGCCGTCATGCAAGCGTGGAGGATATTCGTGCGACGCGCCGAGGACGCACTTGGTTCTGGACGGTGACGACCCCAGCAGACATCACCGTGCAGGCTGCAAGCGCAAAAGCACGTTTGCACCAAAGGCGGGGTGTCCAATGAAGTGCCCCGTTCTCTACTACGAGCAAAATGTCCTTTTCGATATGCGGCTGCAGACCTGGGCCGCATATCGCATTCCGCAGCAGCCGTACGCCTTTCAATCGGGTGATAAAAAACGAGCCATTGCGGACAGCCTGCGAGAGTTTCTGCACACCTATCGCGGCGCATGCCATTTTCTTTCGCTGACGGACGAAATCCGCCCGACGGGGTTGTTCACCCGGAACACAGAACACGGTCAGGAATTTGAACGGTACCGAGAAGCTGTCATCCACAAGGTCGCCGATACGCATCCCTGGCGACGCTCGTTGTTCCTTCTCGTCAAATTACCGCGATCCCGGTTCACGCCACCCGACCTTCACCTGACGTCCCCGGCGCAGACCCTCTCGTCCTTTCGCGACTGGGTAATGGGCTTCGGACGCGTACTGGAGCAACAGTTTCTCGCTGGACCATCCGGTGAGGTCGACCGCAGGGTCTTGGAGGACGCGCTCGGTGCCGAGGCGCTCGTGGCACAGTCCGTCCGGACGGCACTGAATGGAGAGCGCATGCAAAGTTCCGACATCGAATGGCTGCTTCGTCATTCGTTCCATCGAGGTCTGGTCCATGAGCCCCAATTGGGACTTGAACCGAGTTATCAAATCGCCATACGTGGGGAGCGCGTGATGATTCGTCCTCGAAGTTCACTCCCCATTCTCATCTCCGGGGATAGCGTGATCGAGGAACGAATAAAGACCCTGGTTGTCCGTCATGACGACGAGGATGAGCAGGCCAGTTGGCAAGCCTTCTACTTTCTTGTGGACGTTCCCGAAGAGGTGTCCGACGTGGGACAGGAATGGCTGTACCGATTGGATGACCTACACGACCCGGTGGAATACAGCATCCACCTCCATGTCGAAGCGCCGCATACGGCCGCTGCCGGACTCGAACGCAGCCGCAAAGCACTCAAGGACCAGCAGCGGGAATACGTCGAGGGGACCGGAGACCTGCCACTCACTCTGGAGTGGGCAGGCGACCGGGGGCGCCTTCTGGAGCACAAGCTCCAACGCGGCATGCCACTCGTGCATACAACCGTCACCTTTGCCGTCTTCGCCCCAACGCGTACGGAACTGGAAGCGCGTGCGACGCAGTTCGCCCAGCTTTGCAGTAGCCAACACCTACGCGTTGTCCGCTCACCCGGTGACCAAGTCCGAGGGTTCATGGACTTTTTCCCCGGGACCGACATTCTGAAGAAACCCTGGGGTATCCCGATGGACCCGGGCTACTTGGCGGCTGGCATCCCCCATGGCAGCCGGGACGCCGGTGACCCAACCGGTGATTACATTGGCCGCACAGGGCAAGGGACGCCGGTTCTCTTGGATTTAGCGAGACCCATGTCCAGTGAAATGAATCGAAGCGGCGCAGTTGGCATCGTCGGCACCCTGGGTGGTGGAAAGTCCGTTTTCAAAAAACTGCTGTTCTATCTGGCCTACAACCGAGGTGGCACGATCTTCAGCATTGACCCAAAGGACGAGGACAAGTGCTTCTATCAAATCCCGGAGATCGCAAAAGACCTCACCGTCCTAGACTTGTCTGCCGGATCCCGAACGCGCATCAACCCCTTTCGCCTGGCCCAGAGTGAGGAACGCGCTCAGGCCGTCGCGCTCGATTACCTGAGTCTTCTGCTCGACGGCGGGCGAAGTGACGAACGTGCGGATGTCATCATGGAAGCGGTTGAAAAGGTGTTCGCGAACGGCCCACGTGACTTAACGCGTTTCATGCGTGAGATGCAAAACCTCGCCCAGTCCGGTGGTCACGAGGCGCTGCGCGTGGAAGCTCGGCGTTGCCATACGCGGCTTCAGGGTTACATGAAAAGCCCTTATGGACGGCTCGTGTTCGCGCGAGACGAGGGTCAGAGTTCCCTCCCCGGCACCCGATTTGTCGTCGCTAGTCTGGCAAGTCTTCCTCTTCCGAAACGCGTAGCGGGAGAAAGCATGAGCCTCACGCCCAATGAGCGGTTCGGGGTCGGCATGATGTACCTCATGGCCGCACTGGGTCGAGAACGGCTGTTTCATACCGCTCCTGGCAGACTGAAGTTGTTCGGGATCGACGAAGCCTGGCTGCTTCGTTCATTCCCCGAGGGACGCCAGCTGATCGACGAGACGGTTCGCATGGGCCGCTCCTATGGCGTCGTTCCGATCCTGGTGACGCAAAACCCTGGAGACATTGCAGAGGAAGAACTCCGCAACAACCTTGGGGCCATCTTCTGTTTCCGTACCGAGGACCCCCGTGCGAGCCGTGACAACGCGATCCTGCTCGGTCTTGATCCGGACGAAACCAGCCTGTGGCAGGAGTTTCGCAGCCTACGCTCCGGGGACTGTTTTATGAAGGACATCGAAGGCCGCGTCGGGCGCATCCACATCGATCCGACCCCCGATGATCTCTTGGATATATTCAATACCTCCGTCGATGGGAGGTCCTCTTCATGAAACGAAAGTGGCGGTTTTGGATGATCGCCCTTGTGTGTTCTGCCGCTGCGGCGTGCTTCTTCATCGTCGCACAGCCAGCGTTTGCCGCAACCACGTCGTCGTCGACTACCATGATGAATCAAATTTTGCCGACCGAGAACCAAATCGGTATGTCCGTCCAAACCACGCCAACCTACCGCATCTACCCACCCGACCGCTACGCATTCGACCTTGGCTACAGCCTTGTCACCTGGGAATGGGGCGGACTCAAACCGAGTCTGAATGACCCCATCCCCTACCTTGGAGACGCCATCGCGAGTTGGCTGTTTATTGGAGCAGGCTTCATCACCCGCTTTGGCATCTTCCTCTCGGAACTCGGGTTTCACACGAAGCTGGTGAACGACCAGTTGGCTGCGATTACTCCACTCCTCATCGGCCTTCGCCATAGTCTATTCGGCCGTTTCCTCCCGTTCAGCCTCATTGCGCTGGCAGCGTGGGCGGTGAAGAAGGCGATGGTCGATAACCAGACGGCCCGGGTGTGGTCGGGCATTCTGGCGAGTGTCTTGGTACTCGCAGGCGGCTTCTTTTTCATGACGAACAGCGGCACCGATATTCGGTTCCTGTCCAATACGATGGACCAACTCTCACAGGTGACGATGGGGGCGCTGGCGCAACCCTTTCAACAAATCGAAGGAACCTCCGCCCTCTCCCCCAATCAAGCAGCGGATACAGAACTTGTGGTCACTGGGAATCAGGTGTGGGATTTACTCGTGACACGCCCATGGGTCATCGGCGAGTTTGATCGGACAGAACAACAACCCATCAGCGTCACGCCAGCCGAGGCGACCGCGATGACCAAGGCCGCGGCCTCAGACCATGTATCCCTGATGGTGACGCCGGGAGAAGACTGGATGACCCTCATGCGTTCATTCCCGGACGGCTCACAACAGCGAAACATCCTCGCCACGACGCTTGGAAATCCGTCGATCAACCACGGTGGGCACTCGGATATGCCAGACGTGCTTGGCGCGAGCAGTGTCGTGCCAAGAATGGTGATCGCGATATTTTCCCTCATCGCATCCGTGATGTTTCTCGTGTTTGTCGCGGTCATTGCAGGGATGTTGGTGGCCGCTCAGGAGATCGCCCTGGCGCTTATTCTGGTCTCCCCGCTGGTGTTTCTCATCGGTTTGCTGCCGGGCCGAGGATTCGCGTTCGTACGCGCCTGGCTCGGTTGGCTGATCGGCGCACTCGGAACCAAAGTGGTGTATGGGTTCTATTTTGGCATCACGTTGCTGATGGCCGACGTATTGACCAAAACGACCGGGCTGTTGATCCTACAGCAGATGTTTCTATCCCTACTCTTCTTCCTCGCATTTCTGTTTCGCAAGCGGATCCTCGGTGCCGTTCTTAGCAAGGTTGGCGCACCCACTCCCCATGAGATGATGCATACGTCCGTCACCTACGTTCGCGAACATTGGCGAGAAACCACTACATCGGTCAATCGCTCCACCGGGTTCGCGAAGAATGTCTATCGTCGTTTTCGTCCAAAGGGACGTAGTGACGATGGCGGTGACGAGTCGTGAAACGCCCCGCACGAAAGATCATCCTGTGGATCATCGGGCTCCTTGGCGTGTGGGGTGTTGTGATTGTCCTCCTCCTGTTTCTCCTGCTCCTCGTAACTCTTGGGGTCATCATCTCATCCCGGGACAATACCCTTCCGTTCGCCTCAGGAACGGCTGTCGAACCGATCCCGCCAGACCTCGTTCCGATCTACCACGCGGCAGGTGCCAAGTACCACGTCCCGTGGGCCATTCTGGCGGGGATCAATCGCGTAGAAACAGACTTTGGTCGAAACCTATCCGTGTCTTCAGCAGGGGCCACCGGTTGGATGCAGTTTGAGCCAGCGACCTGGGCTGCCTATGGGGTTGATGCAGACGGCGACGGTCGGGCTGACCCGTATGATCCGGTCGACGCCATCTTCTCCGCCGCGAACTACTTGTCGGCAAACGATGCAAAGAAACACCCGTACCAAGCCGTCTTTCAATACAACCACTCCAGCGACTATGTCCGCGAGGTTCTTCAGTTGGCGCAAACCTATCAGGCTTGGAATCCACTCAGTTCTGAGTGGGTGTGGCCGGTGCAAAGCCATAGCTGGGCAGTTGTACCGACAGGCAGCCAACACGAGCCATTGAGTGTCAAGGTTCGTTCTCCCTCAGGATCGCAAGTCCTAGCTGGTCACGAGGGAACTGTGACACGCGTTTCGAGAACGAGTGTGACGATTGACATCGGATACGGACTCACCTTCACAGAACAGGGCCTAACGCCGAGTGTGGTGACTGGAACACTCGTGAAGGCCGGTCAGCGTATTGGGCAAACCGAATCAAACGACGTCGCTGTAAGCCTTGCGGAGGGAAAAACTCCACTCCCCGTCACTTGGTTTTTGCCAACGTCACCTGAGAAATTGGCCCCCACACCGTCCCTCAGCCTCGCGGCGAAAGCCAGCGTATCGCCGACGGCACCTCCTCCTGACTAAACAAACTGGTGCTTGCGTACGGCCCAAAGGAGAGTTAATTTGGACAACCACCGAAAGGAGGTGATCCACATGCTCGACCAAGCGCTTGAGAATGAGGTCCGGCGTATACGAAAGGAAGGCCGACTTCATGTAGCGACCAAAAACGAGGCCCTTGAAATTGCCGAGTACGCCAAGAAAACGTACGGATATCTGTTCTCCATCACCCGTACTGGCTTCGGATACCTTGTGGTCGACGAGAACTGATTCCCGCGCCCACGAGTATTTACAGGGCGTCCTTTACGGTATTGAACCGGAGGACTGAAACGCACCTGTTCTACGCCAAAGCGCGTTTGTTACGCTGCCTGCAACTTTTCATTCTTTGATGGGGAAAAGGAGCGAGTGAAGCGGTCACTGAAACGAGGAGGGATCCCATTGCAGTACGAATTCGCGATGAAACCAAGCTCATTCGGCGGAACCTGGTATGAAGGGGTCGTCGACGGATACTACGTGCATGCTCGCGTGTTCGACGAGCCGTCGAAGTTCGGGATTAATGATGGCAGAATCTCCGCCTTAATGATCGTCCCGAAGAAAGGGGACGGCCTTCTTCATGCACTGGTCAATTATGACCGAGGCTGGGACCGTGACTTGCCTCCGGCGAAATACCGCCCCGTGGTGGAACACGTGTATGCCTGCTTCCACGATCACGACATCGATTGGACTTACGAAGAGCGCAAGCATCTCAAGGGCATGAGCTTTTGACGCATTGCGTGTAGACCATATTGGTGGCTTTCAGGAGGCCAACCACAGAACAAAAAGAGTCCCGGCGATGAAGGCGAGTAGCGGACGGCGTGCGGCAGGAGCTAAGTCACGTGAAAAGGGGTGAACAAGATGAGAGAGCCGATGTTCATCTGTCCCTCTGGCCACTACTCCGTGATCTGGCCAGATTTGATCCATGTGACACCTTCCGGGATCACGATCACATGCTCCACGTGCCATGAAATCACACTCATCCCGTGCAAACGCGCCGAAGAAACCCCATACTCTGCAACAAATGTGAAACCCGGGTAGAAGAAGAGACATCTCTTCAGGTAGCCAGCCTGATCGACGGCCCCCTCCAATCCCTGCCGTTGACTGTCTGCCAACACAGAGCTAGTTTGGACACCCAAGCACCATTCCACCGCTGGAGGGATACGGCCATGCCGGACACAACAGGTCAATCTTCAATCCATTCCGCCTTCCGAATACCACCCGACGCCAAGACAGTCTCAGTCCAGGTCTTGGATAGCTGGCTGCAGGCGTGGCATCCGGACCGCGCGCCCATGCGCGTTTCTGTCATGGATCAGGCCTGGCGACGCTGTACCTTTTCAGATCGAGGCGGCGAGATTCGGGTTCTCTACCGTCGAAACGTCCCGAATCTTCAAGTGGGTGCGGAGCGGTTCATCATTGACGAAATTCACGTCCAGGTAGAATGGGGCCAGAAACCATACGCGGTTCGTTTCTTCGTGAACGCAAGACATCTCTGCACCCACGCCCCACGTTGTTTCCGGATTGTTCGTCAGTCCGCCTATAAGAAGGACTTGTTGCCGACAATCTCGAGGCTTCACCTGGCAATCCTGCCCGTCTGCCGTTGAATCGCAGATTCGCGGTCACGACACACACCTCGTTTCCCCCACCCATCTACCGCACCAGTTCACCATGTCCATGGCACAGTCTCACAATCGGATCGCGACGTGTTCCCCCTCCATCTCCTTCCGTTGACTGCCCCGCGACGCAGAGCTAAGTTGGACATCCAAACGGGGCTCCATGACCAGACAGGAACAACGACACGTGACGGAGCCCCGATGCCATACTCGCTGATGTGAACTCCACCAACATCGAGGTGATCCACTTGGAGCAGAAGAAGATTTACGAAGTCGCCGTGTATTTGCGCAAGAGCCGCGACGACACGGATGGAGAAGAGGATGTCTTGCTCAAACATGAAACCGCCCTCACCGACCTCGTACGGAAGAACAACTGGCGCTACGTCATCTATCGTGAGATTGGCAGTTCTGACAGCATCGACTACCGCCCGGAATTCAAACGTCTTCTCAAAGATGTGGAGAACGACTTTTACGACGCAGTGGTGGTCATGGACTACGATCGATTGAGTCGTGGCGATAAAGAAGACCGCGCCCGTGTCGAGAAAATTCTCAAACTCTCCAACACATTGGTTGTGACGCCAAACCGAGTATACGACCTCAACGACGAAGACCAGGAACTCATCACCGACATTGAAGGCGTCTTTGCCCGATACGAGTATCGCATGATCAAAAAGCGGTTCCAGCGCGGTAAGAAAATCGGTGCTCGCCTCGGCCACTGGACGAACGGTCCCGCCCCCTTCCCTTACGTCTACAATTCCGAAGCCAAATCCCTAGACATCGATCCCGAAAAACTCGAGATTTATCAACTCATCAAGAAGCGTCTCCTCAGTGGTGCAACATGCGCCTCAATATGCTGGGAACTCAATCGCCTCGGCATCCCTTCCCCCAAGGGAAAGCTGTGGCAGGAGAGCGTGGTTTACCGGTTGGCGCTCAACGAAGTGCACCTCGGGCGTATCATCTATGGCAAGACCAGCGGCGGCCTGCACAAGAACCGCAAGACAGCACCTTTTCGCATCAATTCTAGAGAGAACTGGGTTGTGGTTGAAAACGCGCATCCCGCCGTAAAGACGCCTGAAGAACACGCAAAAATCATTAAGGTCTTGGAGCAGCGTCGCATCCAAGCGAAACGAACTCGACATGGAACGTACCCGTATTCCGGGCTCATATTCTGCGGAAAGTGCGGGTCTGCACTGCAATTTCAGCCCAAGGAGAACGGGCGAGTTCTCGTGAAAAAGTGCCAGAAAATCGATCCATTCGGAAATCGCTGCGGCAATCCTGGGTGCGACGTGGAGCATGTTGATCGATCTGTCTTGGAGAGCTTGCGGGAGTACGAAGAAGAAATCCGATCACGACCGATTCAAGAAACGGAATCGAATGACGTCACCCCACAAATGATGTTACGCCTGAGAGAGACCGAACTCGAAAACTTACACGAAGGCATTTCCCGGCTGAAGGATCTCTACGTGTCCGGAGATTTGTCCAAGCAGGAATATCGTTCGCGACTGGAGCGTCAAAAGGACCTCATTACAAAGAAGGAGAACGAAACCCAGCAGTTGAGAGAAAACCTGCAGATTGGTGGCCCCGTATCCGATGGGGACAGACTACAGCGCATCGAGAACCTAAACAACGTGTGGGAGCAACTCGATGCAAAACCGGTCGAGAAGAATCGCTTGCTCAAGCAGATCGTTGAACGGATTGAGTATGTGCGGGATGGATATGGAATCAACATACGGATTAAATTCCGGTAAGTTTGATGACCCAGATACATTCTCGAAGAGCCATGGTACAATATCGTCAAGGCCGATTTTAAAGGTGTGGATTACATGGCACTCATGGATTTGAAAATTGATTTTGCATTCAAAGCCCTGTTCGGCAGCCCAGGCAGCGAACCAATTTTGATCGCATTTTTGAACGCAGCATTGAAGCGCTCGGAAAGCGGAAAGATTACCTCAATTGACTTAATCAACCCCGAGCTTGGCCCAAAGTACATGGACGATAAAAAGTCCATTTTAGACATTCATGCGCGTACCGAAGACGGTACTAGAATCAATATCGAAATCCAGCTTGCCAATCGCCATGACATGGAGAAACGCACATTATATTATTGGTCCTGCATCTTTTCAGACCAAATGCAAAAGGGCATGTCGTACTCAGAACTGGCTCAGACAATCACCATAAACATCTTAAACTTCCGCTACGTAAGAGCCACTGAGGCGTATCATACAACCTTTCATCTATATGAGGACACCGACCAGTTCTTGCTCACCGATACATTGGAAATCCACTTCATGGAGATCCCAAAACTGATGACGAACTGGCGAAAGCGTACCGTCAGTCTACATGAAGACCGGCTCGTCCGCTGGCTTCTGCTACTAGAAGCGGCCGACAATGATGACATCCGAAGTGAGTTGGAGACGATTGCAAAGGAGGATCCCGTCATGAAGAACGCATTCGAGAAATGGGAGGACATCAGTCGCGACCCCCAAGCACTGGCCGAGTACCACTCCAGGCGCATGGCAATTCTGGACGAGGCTGCTGCCATCCGAGAAGCAGAATTGCGGGAGCAAAAGGCACTTATTGAAGGCAAACGAGAGGTAGTTAAACAGCTACTCCTCAAAGGATTCGATATCAAGACTATATGCGAAGTATCGGGACTGTCCAGAGAAGAGATCGAGGAACTTTCAAACCAATTACATTGACGGAAATCGCTACACTGAGGACAGGAACGCATACTGTTTGCAAAACCGTTTTAATCCCAGTTAACTGATATTCAAAGTCATGGATGATGAGTTGACATGCCAGTCACAGGACCACCCGTTCAACGGGTGGTCCTGTGACTCCTTTATTATCTGGTCAGGTTGTTGCCCTTTCAAGGTAGCACCCGTAAATATAGCAATAGTCGGCGAACCCATATTTCCTCCATCTCCCTCCAATGGAGTAATATATGGACTCGGCATCAGTGACAGGTCCATATATTACTCCATTACCGTATATTGCCACTCGTAGCCCCGCAGGGCTACGAGTAGCCCACGGATAAAAAGATGGGCCGGTTGTATCTTCGGGCAATCTTAAAGGCGTCGTCGCCCCATGGGTACCAGTCGACTGGGTTGTGGGCGTGTTGCAGGAGGTATGGGGATTTTTCGTGGATGAGGCGGTTGGTGAATTTATGTTCGCTGTTGTTGGGTTTCACGGTTGAATCATCCTTCCTGGATGGGTTTACCGTTATGATACACCAACGCCGCGAAAAGTATTGACTTATCAGTGCATGTCGAGGTAATACATGGAATCATTTTTCGTTCCCACATCATTACGCCAGGTTCTCAGCCCTTGACACCTGTTATACTGCCCCGAGACATAGAACGAATCAATGTAGGGCTTGTTGACCGCACATTCTGTCATTGACCACCTAGCACTAATGAACGTGATGCACTTGGTGACCTGCCAATCCGGCAAGAACGAAGATTACACCTGAGATAAGGTCAAATTCTCAAAGCATTAGGTTGCAACGTTCCATCCCTGATTCAAGAGATATCCCAGAAAAGCTGTAGGCACTACGCGAAGTTATCCTACGTCCCGAAACGCCAGGCGCAGCAAGAGGTTACGAGATCTACTGCTGTCCAAGCCAAGGGATAAGAACGTTGTCTCTCCCTCCACCTACCCACTCCTTACTCTCGACAGCCTTCGGTAGCATGGGCTGAGCCTTATTTCGCAAACTCGCCCAACTGTCGTTAGCCTCAATTCAAGTTCGTGAACCTCTGGCCGGAGGTCGGCCGCTGCCTTTCTTCAGATTCCACCTCGCGATAGATACCCTTGGCTTAAGCTACTGACTACTGCTACCTTCACCATTCCGGACTTTCACCGTAGAGACAACGCCCATGCCGGACGCACGAAAAAGCGCCTCGGCTTAAACTCCCGAGACGCACGACGTTTAATGAGATCCCTTAACAATTACTTTGTCCAGCCATCACAAGCCCTGACCCTACTTCTGTCGTCCGAAAGTCTAGCGTAAGACTTGTCGTATGCGGCACAATACGATTTTCAATGGAAACCTTGATCCCGTTGAGTATTTGTACAACATCATCATCATGTGGTTCGTCAAGAGAAAGACCCAATTTCGGGCCACAACATCCCTGTCCAGCAAACACAACTCGGATACAATTGGCATTGTTCTGTTTCAAGACGTCTTCAATAAACGTTTTTCCTGCATCTGTAATCTGCATAGTTATACCTCCAACTCGTCATGTGCAGCCACACTTTCTAAAAATCGTTCGCACTCCAATGCTGCCATGCATCCAGTTCCCGCTGCTGTAATAGCCTGTCGGAATTTGTGATCCTGTACATCCCCGCACGCAAATACGCCAGGAATATTCGTTTCGGTTGTGCCAGGCTTCACGACAATGTATCCGAGGTCATCGGTATCAATTTGCCCATTCAAGAAATGTGTATTGGGGTGGTATCCGATCGCAACAAAGATACCTTCCGTCGCAATCGTTTCTTCCAAGCCCGTCTCATTATTTATCACCTTGAGTCCTTTCACACGGTTTCCGTCCGACTCTACTTCCACGGGTATGCAATTCAAGCTCCAAGTAATTTTAGGATTGTTACGTGCACGGTCTTGCATAATTTTCGATGCACGCAACTCATTTCTTCGATGAACGATACGCACCTCTGAAGCGAATCTTGTTAAAAAATTCGCTTCTTCCATCGCAGAATCACCACCACCAACAACAACGATTTTCTTACCTCTAAAGAAGAATCCGTCGCAAGTCGCACAGGTACTCACGCCACGCCCAATATTTTCATTCTCACCCGGGATTCCGAGCATTTTTGCAGAGGCACCCGTCGAGAGAATTAAAGATCGGGTTTCTAACTCGGTCATGCCTTCAACTTGAAGTTTAAATCCATTTCCCGAAAGGTCCACTTGTGTCACCCAGCCACGCGAAAACTCCGCTCCGAATTTTTCAGCTTGCTTGCGCATATTTCTCATTAACTCTGGTCCCGTAATCCCGTCCGGAAATCCAGGAAAGTTTTCCACTTCCGTGGTCAGCGTTAACTGCCCACCTGGTTCATTCCCTTCAATCACAAGTGGACTCAGGTTTGCCCGCGCCAAATAAATCGCTGCAGTCAGTCCTGCCGGTCCCGTTCCAACGACAACTACTTGTCGCATGTTGGTCATCTCCTCAATGTGATTGGGTATCCCATTTTTCTCAAACGGACGAACATTCAATGAAAAGTGAAGCATTGGCTCCTTTGAGGTCCAACCCCCGGTAGTTCTCTTAATTCGGTTCAGTCCAAAGGAAAGCACGGTAACACTTTAAAGAGGCTTCTAAATCCGCGCAACTGACAGCAACCTGCATGCGTTGATCACTGATGCTGGATTTCCTCCTCTAGAAATTTAACAACACGTTCTTTTATGCCATCCCGGACTTCTCGGAACTTATCGAGTACTTGTTGTTCCGTACCTGTCGCACGAGCTGGGTCTTCAAACCCCCAATGCATGCGTCTCACGTGGGGAGGCGTCACTGGGCATTTGTCGTATGCATCACCGCATAGCGTGATTGCGTAATCAGATTGATTGAAAATGTCGTTGTCAATCAAGTCCGAAGTGTGACTTGAAATGTCCACGCCGGCCTCGTTCATCACCTGTAGCGCCTTCAGGTTCAGTCCATGAGCTTCAATCCCACCGCTGAGTACTGTAATTTTGTCTCCGGCAAAGTGGCGTGCCCATCCTTCGGCCATTTGCGAACGGCATGAGTTCCCTGTACAGATGAAGTACACAATAGGTTTTTTCACGTTGATCTCTCCCTCTTTCCCTCATAGGTCTTTGGATTAGATTATAGGTCAGCGACATTTATTCCCTGCACGATTTTTAGTGAACCAAACTCAGCCATACGTACAACCCAGATAAAGTGACGAAGAGGACCGGTATGGTCAGTACAATCCCGGTTTTAAAATACTGTCCCCAGGAAATTTGAATTCCCTTTTTCCCCAAAACGTGAAGCCACAGCAATGTGGCAAGCGACCCAATTGGGGTAATCTTTGGGCCGAGGTCACTGCCGCTATAACTCTTCTTTCAAAACGTCAGCAAGTCCGAATGGCGAACGATTTGATATTTTCACGATTGCGGGCAGCCTGGACCGTCCCGGAGAAGCTTTAATCGAATGACTGGGTACGCGCGGAGCCACAGAGAGCTTTGCCATGGAGAAGAAGGCGAGACGAACAACACCCTTACGACCGGATGGCGAAGGGATCTATCGATTCGTGGACGGAAGCTATGTCGAACTGCTGCTTGAACACGATACAGAAACCGAACATATGAGCATAATAAAAAACAAACTCAGAAACTATGGTGATCATATTGGGGAATTATGGGGCCAGAGTGCCGATTTGGTGAATGTGTTGTTTGTCACGAAAACAAATCTTCGTGCCTTAAAAATCCGGTCGTATTGGAAGTGGTATTTGAAGGAGTGGTTCCGAAACAGGAAGGTTCCGACGCTTTGGTTCACACATGAAAACCTCCTCAATGAACCAGGTGTTTTAAGCCCCATCTGGTTGGGCACAGGAGAGCAGTTGATGGCGGTGAACCAGTTCCCTCGGCTGAAAAAAAGTCTGTATAGCGCTGGGGCTGTGTTAGGTAAACAGGCGGGCGGCAAACTGGTTTCATTCTCCAATTCACGGTTAAGGGCGGAAGTAAACGGGCGCGTCCATGATTTGGATACACTATACGCACCCATACTTACCCTACGTTCGCATCTGCAGTTGAATACAAGTGATGTATATCGCATCTCCCTCTTTTCGGCCGACACGCGCCAACGTGGCGCGGCAGGCCCGGAATCAGGGTCTGGCACTCTAAGACATTGGTTTGGATCAACCATACTGCGGAGATCCCGGTGGCGTGACACAGAACAATACGCCAGTCCTTACTACCCACACCCCACCATTCACGATAATGGTCTCTTTATCTACGTACGATTCAATTCGAGCGTTCCACTTTTTGGGTTATGGACCAGTTTCAATTTTTATTAAGTACCCACTATGTGTTCTTTTTTATTGTCACAGCCTGCTTCCCGAGTTGTTTCCAAGCTGCAATAAATTGTTGGCGATTTACGGGCTCGGCTTTCGTACCGTTCAGGGGATCATTTATAAAGAGTTGAGTTTGGTCATATCCAACGAGCAATACGGCATGTTCCTCCATCGTCACACGAACTATACCCTCCTTACTATTCCAAGTCTCCCACATGGAAGTAGGTTTAAAGGTGGCTGTTGTCCAAACCATGACCGGAGTTCCATGAGCCACAACGGAAAGTATATCTGTAAACGGAAGACCAGTAAGATCCTCTGCCCTTCCCGGTAGTATCTCATTAATCAAAGTCACAATTGGCCCATGAAAAATGCCGTAACCATTGAACTGCGAATATACATCTCCCACGAATCCAACGTTTGGATTGCCCCAGTACACGATACTTCCATTGGGTCCCAACACTCTTTTTGTCGGATCCGTCGGTTCCTTTCGGGCCAATGTCATTTTATCCACGGGATGTCCGATTGCTGTAAACAACATAGATAGACTTGTAACCTCGCATCCTGTCGGCAACTGAGGAAACTGCGACTGAGGAGGAACATCAATTAAAGCTGCCGTTGGCAAAGCTTCTGTGTGTTGAACTTTATGGGATTCCTGAACATGTGTACCATTCGATGGCACCTTGGATGTTTTCGCGTGGTTGATAACGTGGCTTTGCAACCGTACGTCGCGCCAAACATAAAGAACCCCACCAATCAGGAAAGTTATCCCCATCACTGTTAGGAATCGGTAGAGTTTGCGCTTTGTCTTATATTTTCCTCGACCTTGTCGATGCATACTCCGCTTCCTCCTTCCATTCAATTCAATCAATTGTGTTTTTGTATATTCTGGATATGGAAATGTTCGCTTGTTGCACCCCATGCAGGTCCAACTAGGTATTACGCCACAAATCCAGTACGAAGCGACCCTCCATGATCATAGTGTTACTACGACTTCAATTACGGTCTTAAGAATTTTACTAACTTGCCTATTCTCAAATTTTCGTATTCTGTTTGATGTCCCAAAATCAGCGTGACGGTGACGGTAGCGAGAGATCGTTTCTTCATCATTTTCACCTACCCCTCATAGGTCATCGACCTCAAGTGTCGTTCTACAACACCTCAACTCCAATGTTGTTTACTTGTAGCATGCCGATGACGGTCCTTGAAACCGATCGTCGGCTCTGTACAACTTGTCGGCTGTTAATTGCCAGGCGTACATCTAAACCCCTGCTATCCCCAAGATTCCTACAACTACGGTCCAAAGCTTCTAACCTACCAGACGTTTACCTCCACAGGATTATTTGATAGGTACTGCATCCGCAGAGACATTAAACCTTCGTTGCGGGATTTTTTCGGTAGAGTCGAGAGGAATTCAGTGCGACGAATACGTCTGGCATTGCTTCAGATGCGGCGGAGAGAACTGGACCAATAATACCTATAGATGCCATTCCAAGGGTCATCACGTTCCACCCGATTCCGATACCAATATTCTGACGAATCGTGCGTGCCGTTCGACGACCAATCTCAATAGCATCGACTACCTGCCTCCAGTCATCCCGCATGAGAACCACATCGGCGGCCTCCGTCGCAATGTCACTACCCACCACCCCCATGGCGATTCCGACATCCGCTTGAACAAGTGACGGCGCATCATTGACGCCATCTCCAACCACAGCGACCACGTGACCTTCTGCTTGCAAGGACTGTACGAAGCGAATTTTGTCTGTGGGCAAACATTCTGCATGTACATCGTCAATTCCCAACTCATTCGCAACTGCTTCTACGACATGAGCATTATCCCCCGATAGCAGTACCACTTTTCGGATACCCATTTTACGGAGTTGGTTGAGAGCCTGTGCCACATTTGGTCGGACTGGGTCTGCCACGGCAATCAATCCAATACAGGAATTCTCCCGTGCAAGGAACAAGACCGTTTGGCCTGCACTTTCAAACTCTTCGGCTTCAATCGATCGTTCTGATGATATCTCAACCCCGTTTTGGGTTAGCCACTTGCGATTTCCTAGAAACATCTGCTTTCCGTTGATCCGACCGCGAAGACCCAACCCCGGTAAACCCGCGAAGTCTTCCGCGTCGATTAATGGAATCTCTCTATTGAATGCAACCTTCCTAATAGCCCCCGCAAGCGGGTGCTCAGAAAACCGTTCCAGAGAACTCGCTAATTGAATTATCGTCTCTTCGTCGAAAAAATCGGAGGCCGGCACAACTTCCGTGACCTGAGGTTCGCCAAGGGTCAGTGTACCTGTCTTGTCAACCACGAACGTATCGACGCGGGCCAAAGTCTCCAATGTCAAGCCACCCTTGATAAGCAACCCCCGGCGGGCGGCACTTCCCACACTCGATACGACTGACAACGGAGTGGCAAGCCCTACCGCACACGGACATGCCGCCACGAGTACTGCCACTGCATACATGAGATGCCCACTCAGGATGTACGTCAGAAGTGCAATCGCAAGCACAGACGGCAAAAACCAAGCGGTAAATTTGTCAGCGAAGCGTTGTATCGGCGCTTTCTGGGCCTCTGCATACTCGACTAAGTGAATAATCTGACCCAACATGGTTTGTTCGCCCGAGCGCTCCATTTTCACATCAAGGAACCCACGTTCGGCAATCGTGCCGGCATACACCTCGTCACCCCTGCCCTTTTCGACAGGTAAAGATTCACCTGTAATAGTAGCCTGATTAACCACAGCCTTGCCCTCAACCACGTGACCGTCCACTGGAATGCGTTCTCCGGGACGAACCCGCACAATTTCCCCCGGTTTCACCTGTCCTACGGGTAACTCGGCTTCTTCTTCCCCGCGAACGACCCGAGCCGTTGACGGAGCCAACTCAACGAGGTGGCGAATGGCTTGCCGTACCTGGTTTACGGTGTATCCTTCAAGGTAATGCGCAATCGACATGAAAAACACTAAAAGAAGCGCAGAAACAAATTGGCCAACCAATATGGCAGCCAGAATACCAACGCTCATCATCTGATCGACATTGGACTGCTTCGACCGAATCCCTAACAATGCACGACGGAAAATCGGATAGCCACCAAGAGCCGTTGCGACGAGGAGTAGCCAGATTGGTACGACCTCTATTAGGCGGTCTAACCACCCGAATGTCTCTCCAGTAACTTCCCCAAGCACCACGAGAGCGATGACGGCTACAAACCAAAAACGGATCGAATTCCACGACCCTTTGGCCACACTTGCAAATCTGCCGCCAATTTGTGAAGTTCCCGTGGCGTGTGTAATTGGTGTGGGGCTACAGGTTGTACAAGTTCCCTCGGAACAGGACCCGGAAACCACCGATGCAGTTTCAGAGATGGTCTTTGTTTCTTTCACGCGGTATCCCGTACAGCGAATCGCTCGCTCGATATCTTTTATGGTCGTTTTGGACGAATCAAACGAAACAATGGCCTTTTCCGCGCCGAATAAAAGGTCGTAGTGTGATATCCCCTCTAATTGTTTAAGGACTCCCTCAATGCTCGTGACGCATTCTGTACAGCATAATCCGTCCACGACGAATTCCGCCTTTGACAACTCTTGGTCCGTTGAGGCCGGGGCCTCAGTAGTTTCAGTAGTTTCAGTGGTTTCCGACGCAGGCTTACGGATGCTACGATTTCGAACCGAATGCCCGAAACTTTTAATCGATTTCTCGATATCCGACGGTTTCGTTTGACTAGGCAAATACTGAACCACGGCCTTTTCAGCACCAAAGAGAAATTGATACTCCACGACACCATGTGTACGCTTGAGCGCTTTTTCGATACTCATAGAACATTCGGTGCAACAAAGACCATCAATCTCCAGTTCTAGGATCTGTGTTGCTTCCACCGTGCTCACTCCTATCAAATTGATTTGTTTAACAAGATAATTTGATATAATAGGCAAAACAAAACTCGAATTTTACCCGGTTACCAACACATTACAAATCTCAAGATAATTTAATAATTCGTTATCTACAAGACGATAGTGACTCCAGGAACCATGGATCTCCCTTGTTACAATCCCAGCGTCCAAGAGTTGTTTCAAGTGATAGGATACCTTGGATTGAGACAGTTCCAGTATCTCTTCGAATTCGCATGTACAAAAGTCTTTATTCCTAGAGAGCAAATATACCATTTGCACACGAATTGGATCAGCAAGAGCCTTGGCAACGCTTGTGACTGCCCGTACTTGCGCACCTTCCAGAAGGGGAATTTCACCACGGTGAATTCGAGGAATTTCCGTAGTGCACGTATTGTTCTTGTTGCAATCACCCAGCATCGTTGCGTACCTCCTGTCATCAAATATTATTGATGCGACGACATGATATGTCAAGGACTTTCGTGGCCCAGAGTGACATCGAGCCAAAACAATACCGCGGTTCAGTTTTCTTTCAGGTGTTTCATCCGCGAGTGGTACTCCTCTTCGTCAATTTCACCTCTGGCGTATCGCTCCTGCAAAATGCGAACGGCCGTTCTTTCCGAATTACTGAAGTGATCGGTAAAAACGCGGCGAAACACTCGAACTCCAACCCATAACAACACTGCAACCCCAAGAGTAAACAAGAGAATCGGGATGATCATCCACATGAAGCCGAAGGCCATGGGAAACATCATCATGTTCAGTCACCCTTTCCTTAACTGGAAGTCAATTTATCACAGAACCGAATGGAACATGTACACGTACATGACCCCGATTTACGGGTCCGCCTTCATTTCCCGCATACGGCAACCTCTCATCGTACGCCCATATGGACCACTGGTGCGAAATTCCGCCTCCAATTCTTGAAGGATGGTATCCACAGCATAGATCTGTCCCTTGATGTATTGCTGTTGGTCTTGAAATTCCTGCTGCTCCAACTGCTTCTTCAAAATATCCTTTCGAACCTGCAACCGCCGGATGAAATCCTCAATTTTCCCCCTGCGAAATGTCTCTGGCATGGGGATCACCTCCCAAACTAAGTATACCAGTCGAGCATTCATTTGCATACAAATGCATACAGCATTTGATTGAAGCGACTTGCGAATTCAGTCAATCGTCTAACCTCTGGCCTCCTTAAGGGCTTGGTTCGCTGTCCGAACAACAAATTCAAGAAAGTACTAAGGCACCTATGGAATCGGCCCACCACCAGCCGAACCACGTCGTCAATGTCACTGCGACAACTGCAGTTCAGTCCATATAACCACAAACGAGACGCGATCTATCCACTATTAAAGCCATACTGCTGATGGTAGCGCCAATTTGTCGTTTCATCTAAGAATGGACACGAGTGGGAATTGAAATGACGGCTAAACCAAGCCATAGTATACTTGATACAGCTTTTGTTCGAGTCCAAAGTTCATGGATTTCTACGACCAGAATCGAGACCGTCACTACGAGCAATTCCTACAACACCATGACGAGATTTTCTACTTGTCTCACTCTCCTTCGGCACCCCCGTGGCCTCGAAAGTGAGTCTTAGGGTCATGTTTACATTTCGATGTCCGTTGGTATGATGAATATATGAGTATATGTTCATAAAGGTGGTATTCCTTGTGGAAGTCAATTTACAACACGATTGTTGCGATGGTCAACTTGTCCATGCGGAGGCTGTGGCAGACTGTTTACCAAAGCAGCTTAGTCTTGCGACCGTGCAAAGTTTGTCCGAGTCATTTAAGGCACTGGCAGACCCCACACGAATTCGCATTCTGCACAATCTGACTCGGCGAGAACTGTGTGTCTGTGATTTGGCAGAAGTCCTGGGTATGACACAATCGGCTGTATCCCATCAGTTACGGTACTTGCGGACATTACGCATTGTGAAAAACAGGCGAGATGGCAATATGGTGTATTACACATGTGACGACGCCCATATTGTTGGCTTGTTGCAAATGGGAATCGATCATATTACACATGTAGAAAGTGATGGAGAGAGTGTCTATGAGTAGAGGTAATGAGATTCAGGACCAAGGCCATGATCACGATCACGATCACAGGGATGTGTTTCACAGTCACGCACCCGCCGAAAAAATGAGAGCAGCGTTTTTCCTAACGTTGGTGATTTTGATGGCCGAGATAATTGGTGGCCTGCTGTCACACAGCCTGGCCCTATTGGCCGACGCTGGCCATGTGCTTACAGATATCGCAGCCATTGCACTTTCCTGGTTTGCGATAAAACAAGCTGAAAAACCCTCAAACCAAAAGATGACATACGGTTACCACAGGGCAGGGATTTTGGCGGCGCTCATCAATGGGATCACCCTGATTCTCATCACCATCTGGATTTTGTGGGAAGCGTATGGACGGTTTCAGCGTCCTGAGCAGGTCACGCCGACATGGATGTTCATCAGTGCAGGTATCGGTTTGTTGATGAATCTTTATCTTGGTTTTGGTATGCGCAAGGAAGAAGACATCAACGTGAAAAGTGCCGTTCTGCACATGCTTGGGGACGCAGCAGCTTCGGCCGGGGTCATTGTAGGTGGGGTCATCATCATGGCCACAGGATGGTATGTGGTCGACCCAATCTTGAGTGTCCTCATTGCTTTGCTGATTGCATCAGGCGCTTGGCGGATCGTGCAGCAAACGGTCGGAGTTCTGATGGAAGGCACTCCGAAGGGAATCGACTTATCGAAGGTCATTCATGAAATAAAAGCTGTTTCGGGTGTACGGGATGTGCATGACGTTCACGTATGGAGTATCACAAGTGGGAAAAACGCATTGTCCTGTCACGTCGTGTTAGACGGAGAGATGTCCATTCGGGACAGTCAGTGTATTTTACAGAACTTAGAGCATCGTATGGTTCACCTGGGGATTGGGCATGTCACGGTGCAGATGGAAGACATACAGCATCCACATGATAATTCAGAACTCTGTGCCACGATGGAAATGGCACATTACCACTAAGGGGGGAGAGCCAGAATGTCGGACTTTTTTAGAGAATTGTTTGGCGGAGGTCATCACGGAAATCACCATGGCGGGCATCATGGAGGACACCACGGAGGACATCATGAGGAACATTCTCATGAGCATCATGGTCACCATGAAGACCATCATCATGATCGTCACCGGGGCGAGCCATACCGTGAAGGAGCACAAAACCCTCAACGCTCTGTAGCGGTTACAAAATGTCCAGCGTGTGGGTGGGCAAACGAAGTTTCCAGTAACTTTTGTTCCCAGTGTGGAACAAACCTGAAGCCAAAGCCAGTCCAATGTTCAAATTGTGGAGCGGACGTACCGACCAATGCATCATTTTGCCCTGCCTGTGGTCAGAAACTCTAAAACTCGAAACCCTTTCGGAGTATTTCCCGTGTCATTCGGGATATTTAGACAGCATTTGGAGATGGGGTTGAATGTGGTCTTGAATTTATCTGTTGCCAGCAAACGAGTGTTCTCCATTGCCTGGCCGGCTATCGGAGAAGCGTATTTGCAAAACCTACTCGGCGTCGTGGACACATTTTTCATAGCCAAATTAGGCCTGGTTGCGATTGATGCGGTTGGTGTAACAAACGTTTACAGCATGACGTTCATCGGCGTGTTCATTGCCATATCCGCCGCTTTGTCCGTATTCCTGTCTCGGGCAATCGGGGCCAAAGACAATGAACGTGGCCGATCAGCTGTCTGGCACGGACTCGTGATAGCTGTTGCAATTGGAGTCGTATTAGGCGTGATTTCCGTCGTCCTGGCTACCCCATTACTGCACATCATGGGGGCACACGGACAACTTCAACGGACAGCTTTCCCTTACTTCCGAACAGTCTTGGGTCTTTCTCCGCTCATCGCACTGTTCACCGCCCAGTCGGCATCGTTCCGAGCAATCGGCGACACTAAAACACCGCTTCGTGTAGGGTTAGAGATGAATGTAGTGCATGTCATCCTGGACTACGTACTTATCTTCGGGGTTGGACCGATTCCGGGATGGGGCATTGCCGGTGCGGGCTGGGCGATGATTCTGGCTCGGGTGTATGCATCTGTCCGGCTGTGGATCAAGTCCCGTCAAGTAGAAACATTGGCGCTTACCCGAAAGGATGTTGTGTTCCGTAAAACCTTAGTCTTCAGCATGATTAAATTTGCCATTCCCGCAGCGATTGAGCGACTCTCTATGCGGCTAGGTCAAGTCATTTATTTTGGGCTGATCGTACGAATGGGTGTTGATGTATATGCCACACACAATATTGCGGGGACGGTCACCACTTTCGCATATACAATTGGCGGCGGGTTTGCCACGGCTGCCACAACGACGATTGGACAGGCAATAGGTAGTGGAAACGAGTCTGATGCGCTTGCATATCGGAGGGCAAGTTATATCCAATCGGCAGTGTTCATGACGGCCGTAACAGCAATTTTATGTGCAACGAGCCCTTGGTTTGGTTTGCTTTTTACGCATAATCAACGAGTTATCCATTTATTGACCATCATCCTAGCGATTGATATCGTATCGCAACCATTTTTAGCAGCCGTCTTAGTTGATACAGCGGCCATTCAGGCAGGTGGGAACAGTAAGTACCCGATGATCGTCACGACGATTGGAATATGGATTGTGAGGACACTTGGGGTGTACGTATTCGCTTGGAAGTTGGGATTGGGGCTTCCTGCCGTATGGGCAAGTATTGCTGTTGACAATGCACTTAGGGCATTGTTGTTTGCATGGTACAGGAACAAGATGAACTGGATTCGTGTATTGACGTAGGTAAGGATCGGAGATACAAAATGATAATCAGAGCGATATTTTTGTTTATTTTGGCAGGTCTAGCCGAGATTGGCGGAGGGTATCTTATTTGGCAATGGCTAAAAAATGGGAAGCCACTTTGGGTCGGAATTGTCGGTGCAGTTATCATGATTTTGTATGGTGTACTTGCCACTCGCCAAGAATTTTCGTTTGGCAAGACGTACGCCGCCTATGGTGGGATTTTCATAACAATGGCTGTACTCTGGGGCCGGTTCATTGATAAGCGGTTCCCTGACTTGAGTGAATGGATAGGTGCGGCAATTTGTCTGGTAGGCGTATTCGTTATGCTCTTAAAAAGGTAGTTCTTGTTGTAAGAAGGGGGCGACTTTTAGAACAAGCTCTTGCTGCTATCGTTGAATTAGCAGGTGGAACCCGTACCAATCACGACCTCTCAAGCATCTTAATCAAGCCGAGGTTCGTGAGTCAATCAAGGTTGCATAGCAGGTTTTGTGGCTACTGCCTCCTGTAAATGTCGTTTTGGTTCAGCGGATTGGAATTATAAACGTCCAGCCGCCTCCCCTTCCGTTATAAAACTGCCGCACATAGTCCACGTATGACGGTGGCGATCTCTACATCTAATGCACATTTCAAAAAACACTGTGGTCTGACTTACCACTCGGATCCTCCTCAATCCATTTCCGAATCGCAAGGCTATTGCAGAAAAGACATCCTACGTATATGATGATGGTATAACGATCAAGTGAATATTTGAATGATGAGGTGTGCCATTTGAAAAAAGTACCTACTTCAGAACGATTCGAACACGACGTCCCCGTTTGTCAAGTGGATTGTATAAATACCGAGGTGGTTAATCGTATCAAGCCACACCTGGATCAGGTGAGCAACATTGTCTTCATATTCAAAGCCTTGGCCGATGATACACGAGCCAAGATTGTCTATGCGCTCAGTGAAGCGGAACTTTGTGTGTGTGATGTGGCTGCTGTGATTGGGAGCAGTAAAGCCACAGCATCGTACCATCTACGGCTCTTACACCATATGGGGCTTGCCAAATACCGAAAGAATGGGAAGTTGGTTTATTACCGGCTGGCAAACCCCCATATCAAAGGCTTTATCCGGGAAACATTAGACAGTATGTCATTTGTGGAAGGGAGGGATACCAAGTGACTGCTACGGAAGTTACGACAAGACTGAAAAAGACGGTGTTCCGAGTGGAAGGAATCACCTGACTGGACTGCGCCGCCAAGTTCGAGAAGAATGTAGCGGCTCTTCCTGGCGTGGCCAGGGCGGTTCTCAATCCCACTGCTGGTAAAATTACAATTGAAGGTGAAGTAACGATTGAACAGGTTCTTCAGGAGGCTAAGAAAGAGAATTACCGGATTTTACCGGAAGGTGCAACACAAGCACAGCAAGGTCGCAGTGAGCGGCATGTAGACTGGGAATTGATTCGCACGATTATTTCCGGCGTAGTGCTTCTCGTTGCCTTTCTGTCTCAACATCTTCATGCTCCAGAGAGCGTGTTCCTTCCCCTCTACCTGATAGCCATCGTCAGTGGCGGATGGGGAAATGCTCGCAAAGCTTGGTACGCTCTTCCCAAGCTCGATTTCAATATGAGTGTGTTGATGACCACGGCCATCATCGGGGCGATGGCGATTGGAAAATGGGAAGAAGGAGCCACCGTTGCCTTTCTTTACTCCGTCTCAGAACTTCTGGAAGCCTGGAGTATGGAAAAGGCTCGTAAATCCATCCGAGATTTGATGGATATTGCACCGAAGGTGGCCAGGATACGGCGGCCCGTGGGAGAATTTGCTTTACCTGTCGAGATGGAAGTTCCCGTCGATGAAGTGGAAATTGGAGATACCTTGATTATTCGCCCCGGTGAGAAGATTGCTATGGACGGCCTAATCATAAAGGGTGAATCGGCGATCAACGAGGCGGCCATCACCGGGGAATCTGTACCCGCCGATAAGGGACCCGGAGCCGAAGTATTTGCCGGGACGCTCAATACCAATGGCTCCCTGGAAATTGAAGTCACCAAGCGTGTAGAAGATACGACCATCGCAAAAATCATTCATTTGGTCGAAGAAGCGCAAACGAAACGTGCGCCTTCACAAGCGTTCGTGGATCGTTTTGCGGCCATCTACACCCCCATTGTCTTGACGTTGGCCGTATTCATTGTCTTCCTTCCGCCGCTGGTCATGGGATACCCCTGGGGACCGTGGATTTACCGAGGACTTGCCCTTCTTGTGGTCTCTTGCCCATGTGCGCTCGTGGTCTCCACTCCGGTGGCCATTGTCAGTGCCATCAGTAGTGCGGCCCGGAACGGGGTTCTGATTAAAGGCGGAATCTACCTGGAACAAGCGGGTTCTCTCAAGGCTATAGCGTTTGATAAAACCGGAACCCTCACAAAGGGTCGTCCAATCGTTACGGATGTCATTCCCTTTGATGGAATCACTAAAACGAACTTGCTTCAGATAGCCAGCAATCTGGAAATAAGGTCCGAACATCCGCTGGCCAAAGCCATTGTTCAAGCGGGTGAAAAGCAATTCATTCGGATTCAAGCAGCGGAGGACGTCACAGCGCTCACTGGACGAGGCGTTCGGGGTGTCATTGAAAGTGAGACCTACTACATTGGCAACATGAAGCTATTCGATGAATTGGAACTTCGATTGGACGACGTATCGCAGCGTGTGTCCTCTCTTCAAAATGAAGGCAAGACGGCCATGATCATCGGTACCAGGCACAGGATTTTGGGAATCATCGCAGTAGCCGACGAGATTCGTGACGTCATCCCGACGGTCATTTCGCAACTCAAAAAAGTTGGGATTAAGCGAACGATCATGTTGACCGGAGATAATGCCGCCACAGCAAGAGCGGTGGCTGAAATGTCTCGGATCGATGAATTCCACGCTGAATTACTTCCACAGGACAAGGTGGAGACAGTTCAGAAAATCCTTGACCAGGATGAAAAGGTAGCCATGGTTGGAGACGGAATTAACGATGCGCCGGCCCTTGCCACAGCTACAGTGGGAATTGCGATGGGTGGAGCGGGTACGGACACAGCCATGGAAACGGCCGACATTACACTCATGGCGGATGACTTGACGAAACTCCCTTTCACGATCCAGTTAAGTCGAGCCGCATTACGAATCATCCGGCAGAACATCGGTTTTTCGCTGGTTGTTAAGGTCATTGCCGTGTTGTTGGTATTTCCAGGCTGGCTAACACTGTGGTTGGCAATCCTGGCGGATATGGGAGCGTCCGTCTTGGTTACCTTGAATGGAATTCGACTTTTGCGTGTCAAAGCCCATGAATAATCAGCCCTGCTGGCATGCAGGGCTTCTTGTATAAAATGTGCGGAGGCGCCATGACAAAGTGCGCATTTCGGGTGTCGTGGCGTTTGCGATATTAACAAATGGAGAGTCAATCATGGTTCGTTCTGATTACATTTTTATCGTAACACGTGCCCAAGATGCCCCGAGTGGCGTCACAGATACTGGTTCGTCAATTCGAAGGCATCCATAATGCATTATATTGTGAGTATCAATGACCTTGATCGTTTGATGATTCTTAAGTCGAATCACGTTATGACAATGGCTTAGTCCCTTTGCATCTGGATTGCAGTGGGTATCTGTCAAGACCACTCCTTGGGTCGGGGCCACAAGATGTCCTCCGATAATTTTTACAATTCGCTGGCCATTCGCGCCATTATTCTGCCAATTCATTGCAGATACCGGTATAATTTGATCCTGTTCCTTCGGAACCATCGTGTGACCACCGAGGGACACAACACCAATTCCCATGACGGATATCATCAGAATTCCGGCCGCTAGGAGTCCCCATCTACGGTTCATGCCTCTCCCCCATCCACTGACGCGATATATTTCAATTTCAGCCATCCCGAAATTAATTCACTGGAACTCTTCTTGGTCTGTCCTGGCCCCTGAGAACCATTATCATGATCAGAGCCAATGCTACGACAACCATGCTCGTCCACTGCGCGGCTGTCCAACCCAACAAAAATCTCGGACTGTCTCCTCGTAAAAACTCCAGTCCAAACCGACCCGCGCTGTATAGGATATTGTAGAGTAAGAACATCATTCCTCGTGGCAGCTTCTTACGTAACAACGCAAACAGAATCGCAAAAATCACGATGTCCATTTGGCCTTCGAACACTTCAGCTGGCCACAATGGTTGAGACCCATAAGTTTCATAGGCCAATGTCCCTGGTGGATACACAAGACCGAAATTTCCTCCGGTTGGCGCGCCGAATGCATCCCCATTGAGCAAACAAGCGATTCGTCCAATCCCTTGACCTAAGATAATGGAAGGTGCAAGAAGGTCGGCCACGTGCCAGAACGGCAGATGGTGGCGTCTGCAATACCAAATCCCGACAATCAGCCCGCCAACAATTCCGCCCTGTATCGACAAACCGCCATTCCAAATCGCGAGCATTTCACCAGGATGGGCAAAATAGTAAGTCGGTGTAAAGAAAAAAACTTGCCACACGCGTGCCCCAATGAGTGCGCCAATGACGACCGAGTAAACCAAAGGAACGATGTGTTGTTCATATTCTTTCACTGTCAATCTTACAAGAGTGATGCTCACCTGCGTCGCAAGAAAGATGGCCAGTAAAATGACTAGGCCATAGGCTCGGACCGGAAAACTTCCAACATGAAATAAAATCGGATGCATACGTCACGTCCTCCGTCTTTATTCTGATACCACCAACCTGAACACAAGTGAACCTCAACAGTCCGTGATGTAAGTGAGCGCTTGCGCTACCTTATCGTCTGATTATCTTGATACTTATCGTGTATGGGCCGTCTCTGGGCCTTTCGTCAAGGGTACTATCCTTTCACTACTTTCGTAGTTCACAACTACATCCACTTATCGACATGAGGCAGGGGATAATCCTGATATTCTACGACCGTCGCGAGTCCACCCATCATGTGTTGCAAGTTATGGCAATGGAAGAACCAGTTTCCTGGATTGTTCGCCATAAAGTCAATCGTACATCGTTGCATGGGCAAAACATCTACGGTGTCTTTTAAAAGCGGGGATCCCAGAATACGCCCATTAAAACTGGTCACCTGGAAGGTGTGGCCATGCAAGTGCATCGGATGTTCCATCATGCTCATGTTGAACATTTCAATCCGGATTCGTTCACCCTTCCTCACGCGCAGGGGCACAGAATTTGGATAGGAAGCTCCGTTGATGGTCCATTGGCTGCTTCCCATCATTCCTCCGCTGAGGGTCAGTTGAAATATATGGTCGGCCGGTGGCAGAACTCCATTGGCTGCAGCCAAATTCAGGTAGGACCAAGCTGGAACACTCGCAACGAGAGATGGACTAACCTGTCCTTGCGTGATAAACGGAATACGAATCGAGTCTTGTCCAACTAACGTCGAACGCAAATACCACGTCCCCGACTGGTTCGGAGTAAGAATGACATCATAACGTTCGGCCGGTGCCATGTAGAGTTCGCTCACGGCTTGGGGCTTTAACAAGGGATTTCCATCGGTATGGGTAATGAGCAGATTCGTATGATCCGCTTGGAGCAAAAAGGACTCCGTGGCACTGGCGTTAATCAACCTCAATCGCAACTTGGCCCCGGGCGGAATGGGAATACCGTTCAGGGCGGAAGGTACCTTTCCATTCACCAGATAAGTTAGATTGGGACTCGCCGACTTCATCATTCCGCTCCCCATCCCCATTCCACTTCCCATACCCCCCATCATTCCGTATGTAGGGAGATTGCCCGGTGTCGTCGAATAGCCCCACGTGGAGAAGATAAGGGTTTCTTCTCGATCCGACGTATAAGGTTCAGTGGAGGTAGAGTGGATGATGAGGGGGCCAAATAACCCGTTCGGGATTTCATCCAGCTCGTAGACGTGAGAATGATACCAACGAGTCCCCGACGGCGAAGCCACAAAGTCATACGTAAATTGTTGGCCGGGTAAGATTGGATTCTGTGTAATACCCGGGACGCCATCCATCGGGTTCGGAACATTCACACCATGCCAATGAACGGTAAGGGGTTTGTCCAGTCCATTCTTCACCGTGACTTGGACACGATCTCCTTCGGTGACGTGAATCTCCGGTCCAGGAAACTGTTGGTTAATTAAATAGCCGGTAAACCTTGTTCCGTTCCCCAAATTCACCTCTCCAGACCGTATGTCAAACTGGAAACTCCTCGTTCGCCCGTTCCACGGTACAGTAGGTTTGGCCGGTAAAGAAAGCTCCTCCGTAGAAGCTAACAACCACCGACGGATAAATGGGTACCCTCCAATCCCGATCAGTGCAAGACCGGCCAGTGCAGTTAAAAACTCACGTCGTGTCATGAATTTGGACACCTTGTTCACCTCGGATCCTCTTCGGGTGTATGCATTTTGTCGCTCTGATGACCCGCTTAGCCTTGTCCAGACTCCGTCGGTCCATGACTGAGGATGGAAATATCATGCAATGAGGTATTCTGACTACGTTTTGACGCGGAACGGACGCGACCCAATTTCCACAACGTGATGATGAGTAGCGCCAGTACGGGAGAGGAATTGGGGTCGGTTCCTACCCCGCCCATGACGCCGAAGTCTTGTCCCATCCACCATGTAAAGGCAAGCCAAACCAATGACAAGGTTAAAATTGGGCGCGTTGGACCTCCAACTGCAAATCCGATTCCTAGAAGGAACATAAACAACACAAACCATCCATTCCAAAAGACCGGATGACTTGCCGCCAGTCTCGCCATGGCATCAATGGGAGCGGACATCCAGGAGGGTTGAGGCATACTTGCCGCTCCCTTGAAGACCCTCGACAATCCTTTTGAAGTCCAGAATCCTGCACTGGGCCATGCCTGTACCATGCCTGCCATTAACCAGAAGGTGGAGAAAATCCAGCGAGATGTTCGGATCGCATTCCCTTCCAACCACCACTTGTCCGGCAATAAAAGCAAAATCGCACCTATGACGTAAAACAGTGCCGAACCAGGGGCACCGGTGAGCGAAGTAGTGCTGCCAGTCAGGATTCCCCCCATGCCTTCGCCGAAGACCCAAATGGCCAATCCCCAGGCGATCGATAACCATATGCCTATCTTGCCCGCTGTCCGTTCTTTACCCACAAGGAGAAGGAGTCCAATGCCGATTTGAAGGATCACGGCTACGACATCGGACCCGATCGGATGATCTGTCCAGAATTGAATGTTCACGGCGAGTACCCTGACGTACCAAATGGGCTGACCTTGAATAGCAGGAGCTAATACGTCCTCAACAAATCCATCGTTTGGCATCGCGGGCTGAGCCTGCAAAATACCATCCACCAACCATAAGATTCCAAGTCCCCACCATAACACGCGTCGCCCTGAATGAACCGTTTTACCTGGCAGAAAGGCTCGGACCCGGATAAACCGCAGAAAATCACCAAAATTCGTGAAGCGATACGCCTTTAAGTTGTTATCACTGAGAAACTGATAAAACCACCAAGAGAATCCAAGAAAGAGACCGATCCCAACAATTACAGCCGTTACCCATAACAACTCCCGATAGAATACATGAACGACGGTTGGATCAATGATAGGTTGCATATTCATGAACGTTTCCTCCACTTTCGGCGGGAACCATCATCTATGGTGCCGTTCGCCTTATGGCTAGCAGCTATTGAATCTGGCTGTAGAACACAAGGAAGCCTTATTACTACGAAAGTGTAGTAATAAGGCTTCCTTGTGTCAAGGCGTGTCTAGAAATCATTTGCAAACGTTACATGAAACACAATATCAGGACCACAACCAGGATCATGATACTGACCAGCGAGACAACCAGCGTAGAAACCGAAATTGGGTTCCTGTGTATTGTACCTTGCGTGAGAAAATCGATACGATGGCTCACGAGTTCATTAAGGCTTAAAGCCAACGGTAACGAGCCATCATTTTGGACGATGGTCAGTGACTTATACAAACTGACAGCTAGGGGTCGAAGGCCTACATTTGTAATTGCGGCTTGGTCTGCCTCAATCTCTTTTTCAAGGAAAAAACGCTCCGTCCAGACTTTGATCATTGGAATGAAAAATAAAGCCCAACGAACACTGTAGGCGAAAAGCACTCGTAAGGGATCCCTGTTTCGACAATGACGATATTCGTGCTCAAGAATGGCCAAAAGTTCATCTCTACTAAGAAGTGAAATCTGTCCCATCGTGATCAAAATTCTTGGTTTTACCAGGCCATAGGAGCACGCTAGAATCTGGTCGGAATGAATCACGTCTACGTCAATTATCCGTCGAGCCTGAAACTCCCGAATTACCGTGTGCTCGACTTCGATAACATTTTCTTTTATAGGCGCGATCCACCGTCTCGTATGTCGAGCGATATAAGCCATTCTTCCGAGGAACAACATCAGGGTACTGGTACCCATGAGCAAGAGAACACTCAGTCCCCAAAAGCGTCCATGACTCAACGTGAGGCTTTTACACACGACGTTTAGCCCTTGCCCGAACATCGTATCGGCCGAGGCATAGAGAATACATAAGAAGGAAGTGAGTGCAAAAACAAAAACTGAAAGGACTTTTTCAAACGAATTGGCGCTCATGGTTCCGTACCTTGGTCAAGTCGATCGATGAACAGTTTGAGCTTTTTCAAATAATCCGGATTATTCCCGATCGTATCCACGAACTGCGCGATGGCGAGTTCACCGAAGTCTTTAAGGATCTCCTCTACAGCCTTGGACGAAAAATGTGTCATGAGTTCATCAGGCTCAAAGACAGGTTTATAGGTATAAAATCGACCCGAAGTTTCACGATTCAAAAGACCTTTATTGGCCAAACGACTCATCACGGTCATAATTGTTGTATAAGCGTAATCTCGATGCTCTTGGTTCAGTTCATCCAAAACCTGTTGTACCGTTACATCTCCATTTTCCCAAATGATCTCCATCACTCGGATTTCGAGCGGTCCAAGCGCGGTTCGCAATACAGATACTTGGTCATCGGTTAACACTTTTACCCCACACTTTCAATGAAACTAGGTAAGCATAGTATACCATTTCCCCTCAACGTGACGAACATGAACTGCCTGTCGAGAGAAGATAGATGGCAAGTTCGAGGATGATTGTCCATGCAACTTTTCAATCCCCATATATTAATGTATAATACATCTAATGCTACATACACAGGTAGGTGTTTTGCCGTGAACGAGGACGAAATTCTCGAAATCCGTTCGCAAATTCATCAGTTTATCCGCTTGTTCGGCATCTTGAATCCCACAAAGACTCCGTGTGGATACCAACTCTCTCTTTCTCAAGTGCTTGCCATGCAAACCCTCGAGGAAAAAATGCCGTTGACCATCCACAATCTAGCAGAACAATTGTACCTGGAGCGCAGTACCGTCAGTCGGTTGGTGGATAGCTTGGTCAAAGAGGGTCTTGTTGAGCGACAAATCAATGAACGCAACCGGCGGGAAATCCTAGTGTCTCTGACAAATCAGGGGCGTCGCGCTGTGCAACAGGTCCGCAACCAATCGATTGCTTTTTTCCGTAGTACCCTTGAACACCTCTCCGAAGAAGAGCGCAAAAGTATCTTGCAAGGTTTATACAAATTTACGTCAGCTCTAGCTGAAACGAGGAGGAACCTTCTTGAACAATGAACTCAATAAGAACAAGCAAACGGCCGTCTCGGTAGGTGCTCTGATCTGGTCTTTCCTCGCATCGTCACACCACTGGATCCATATGGTGATTCTTATGCTCATTAGCGGTTCGATGGGGTCCATGAGTTTGATGTCTGGAACGATGCCCGCGATCGTTTGGTTTCGCAGAATCATGATTTTCGCCACCGTGGTCACAGTTGCCTTCTCCATTTATCGCCTTATCCGGCATCAGTGCAAAGACAAGAAGATGATCAGCCTCACGGTGGGTTCAGCGGTCCTTTCCATTGGTTTTATTATTTACACCTTGATTGATTTTGGATGGTAGGGGGTTCGGTCATGTTTACAAAAGACTTATCGTTCATCGGTTGGGATGAAGTCAAGCGTCGTCAGTTGGAGCGAGTCTCTCTCGCGCCTCAATGGATTGAACTGACCAACCTGGCTCCAGGAATGATTGTCGTGGACATCGGACCAGGACCAGGAGTGTTTACGAGGGAATATGCCAAGGTCGTCGGTAAACCGGGGAAGGTCTACGCCATTGAGAAATCTCCTCAAGCAATTGAGTTCTTGCAAATCGGGTTAAAAAAGTTGGACAATGTCCAAGTGCGACTGGCCGATGCAGAGCATGGCTTAACCGACATCCCACGGCCTGATGTCGTCTTTGTCACGGATGTTCTTCATCACACGGATTCACCAAGAGATGTCCTTAAAAGTATCTTCGAGCTGGTTCATTCCAATTCAAAAATCCTCATCGCTGAATACGATCCGGCGGCAGACGGTAAGGTTGGACCTCCGTTGGAACATCGGCTGGATGCCAATGTCCTCTTCGAATTGGCCACGGAAGTTGGCTTTACAGTGGAGTCCACAGAAACTCAGGACTATGAGCACTACTATCTGTTGCTTCGTCGAACCAAACTATGAATTACGTCCATTACTGCGCGTCTAAGAAGCGTGTCACTCGGTCATACCAGGTTCAGACTCAAGAGGAATCCAGAAGCGCATGGTGGTACCTTTACCTTCGACACTCTCGGCTGTGACATGGCCACCATGACGTTCTACGATTTGTTTGACGATGGCCAAGCCTATACCCGTGCCTCCACTCGCTCTAGAACGGGATTTTTCAACCCGGTATAACCGGTCCCAAATGCGCGGAAGATCCTCTTTGGGAATGCCGATTCCCGTGTCCGAAATCAAAATTTCGACACCTTGGCCGTCCGTTTGGCTACGGACCATGATTTGTCCTCCCGCTGGTGAATACCGGATCGCGTTATCCATCAAATTGATCAAAACTTGCTCCATTCGCAGCGGGTCGACATGCACCGGAGGCAACGCAGGAATTTCAAGCTGGATTTGAATTTGTTTATCTTCCGCCTTCTTTTGCATCCTCTCAACGACCTGTTGTACGATGTTTTCGAGCTGAGTTGATTGCTTGTCCACTGTCAACATTCCGGCATCGGCTTGAGCCAACACAAACAAATCATTGACCAGCGTTTCAAGACGCTTGGATTCCTCGTTAATAATGTGGAGGTACTTTTGGGTCTCCTCGGGGGATTGTGTAAGACCCTCTTCAAGAACCTGACTATAACCGCGAATATAACTCATGGGCGTTCTTAGTTCGTGGGAAATGTCCGCAAGAAACTCTTTCCGGGTGGTTTCTAATCGATGGAGGTTTTCTGCCAATTCATTGATCGACTCGCCTAGGTTAGCGACTTCGTCCTCCCCTACCACCGGGAGTCTCATCTTAAAATTTCCCTTGCCTAGTTCCCGCGTCGCTCCAGCCATTTGCTTCAAAGGCTCGGCAATACGCTTCGATAGGACCACCGTCAGTCCAAGAGCCATGAGGATAGCGCCGATTCCAGCAAGAACCAACAGCCATTCCTGCTGCTGAAAACCCGTCTGGATGATAGTTTGCGGGCGGAACAGAACAACGGCCCCAGTAATATCACTCGCCTGTTTCATGGGTACTGCAACCATTAGACCTCTTTGGGTAAACAAGCCGCTATAACCGCTATGCATCTGGGACTTACCATGTAACGCGGCTTGAAGCGTCTCTTTATCTGCAGCACTCTGTGTCCCGAGGTGCAATGAGGGGGAGGCTGTGATCACGTTCCCCTTGGTATTCAGCATGACCAATGAAGTGTTCGCGGTCGTGCATAACATCTGCATCATCATGTAACCGCCCGAAGCCGACATTTGAGCGTATTGTTGTCCCTGTACCAGCAACTCTTCGGTCGCTTGGCCATAAAATGCATTTTTGAGCAATTGTCCAAGCGCTAAGTATTGGACGACAAGGACAACACTGATTAATCCCATGATCGCAATGCCAATCTTGGCAGTCACACTTTTGCGTATCAAGTTCCCACCTCGAACTTGTAACCCACACCCCAAACGGTTTTGAGTGGATCACGGATAACTCCTGCGTCTCGAAGCTTTTCACGCAGATTTTTCACGTGGCTGTCGACCGTCCGTACTTCCCCTTCGTATTCATAGTTCCATACGCGTTCTAAAATTTCTTCCCGTGTGAAAGTTCTCCCGGGCCGCCTGGATAACAGGACAAGCATCTCAAACTCTTTTGGAGTCAAAGCGACAGGGGCTTCGCCAACCGTAACCGTACGCCCAGCCAGATCGATTTTTAGGTCCACACCGCCCACTTCGAGGGTTTGTTCTTCCTCTAAGTGAACTCTACGGAGTAAAGTTTGTACACGGGCCACAAGTTCCCTGCCGTCAAAGGGCTTTATCAGATAATCGTCGGCTCCACAGGACAGTCCGGCCACTTTGTCTTCAATCGCGGTGCGAGCCGTCAGCATCAAAATGGGAATCTCGCGATCCATTTCACGCATGTGCCCACAGGTTTCAAATCCGTCCATCCCAGGCATCATCAAGTCCAACACAACTAACTGCGGACGGTCTTTCTCGAACCTCTCCAACGCAGCCAACCCATCCGCTGCTTCTTCGACCGTATAACCTGCGTTTTGGAGATAAATCCGAATCAATTGCCGCATGGGGCCTTCGTCATCCACGACCAAAATTTTATGCATGTAGGCCCAGCCTCCTATCTGTGTGCCTATTCTCGGCAAGTCGAGCCTGCCAACTGATGTTGGTTGGCAGGCAACTTGTACGAAGCCGGCACAAGGACTTTTTAGGAAACCAATTCATAACCAGCCTCATCAATGGCGGCGCGAATGGCCTCTCGACTGACTTGGCCTGACATTTCCACGGTGACCTCACCTTTAGCAAGGTCAACGGTTGCTGTCGTGATATTCGGCAGATCCTGTAATGCGCTTTCGACCGCATGCTTGCAATGATTGCACGTCATGCCTTTGACCTTCAAAACTTCCGTTTGCATCCCTTTTCACCTCCCTTCACGGGAGTTATCCTCCGACTCTCTGCACATGCAGGAGCTTACGCGGCTGTTCGATGGCGCGCAAACTGACGGCGAAGCAGCAAACTGTTGGATACCACACTGACTGAACTTAGAGCCATGGCAGCTCCAGCGATGATGGGGCTGAGAATTCCCAGCGCCGCCAAAGGAATGCCCAGCACATTGTAAAAGAACGCCCAAAACAAGTTCTGTCGAATCTTTCGCATCGTCACCTTGGACAGACGAATGGCATCCACAACACCTTGCGTATCCGCGTTCATCAATGCGATGTCCGCGGCTTCCAGGGCAATGTCCGATCCGGATCCCATCGCAATTCCAACATCTGCGGAGGCGAGTGCCGGCGCATCATTGATTCCGTCTCCCACCATCGCAATGGTCCGACCACTCTGCTTCAATTCACGGACTTTGGCTGCCTTATCCGTCGGCAAGACCTCTGCCATCACGTTTGGAATTCCAACCTGCTTTGCCACAGCCTCGGCCGTTCGGCGATTGTCTCCGGTCAGCAACCATACCTCGATTCCCATAGCGGTTAGGTCTTTCACCGTTTGCACAGCATCCGCCTTGATGGCATCGGAGATCGCCAGGATGCCGAGTAACTGGTCGTCCACCGCCACAAGAACCGCAGTCCACGCCAGCTCCTCAAACTTTTCTAGCACGTGATCGGGGATATCCTTGACTCCAAGTTGCGCAAACCAACGTCGATTGCCAATACGAATTCGGGACCCACCCAGGATCCCTTCGACGCCCATTCCAGTTACAGCTCGAACGTCGGTCGCTGAGGGGATGTCTGGTATCTTTGCTATTGCATGTTTGGTGATGGCCGAAGCCAATGGGTGTTCACTTTGATTTTCAATTGCAGCAGCCAAGCGCAATAATTCCTCTTCGGTAATATTTCGGGCTGTCCAGATATCACGAACTTCTGGATGACCCGTGGTGAGTGTTCCTGTTTTATCAAAAACGACCGTGTTCACCTTGTGGGCATTTTCTAAGTGCTCGCCGCCTTTGATGAGGATGCCAGCCTCGGCCCCCATGCCGGTTCCGACCATAATCGCCGTTGGCGTCGCAAGCCCCAAGGAACACGGACAAGCGATAACCAATACCGCAACGGCTGCAATCAACGCGTGCGGCCATCCAGCGAAAATCCCCCAAACTATAAAGGTGATCAGAGCTACAAGAAGAACCACGGGCACAAAGATTCCCGATATTTTATCGGCCAAACGCTGGACAGGCGCTTTCGAACCCTGAGCCAAGTCAACCAAACGGATGACTTGAGATAGCATGGTGTCCGCACCAACCTTGGTCACTCGCATGACAAAGGGCTGATTTTGATTCACAGAGGCCCCAACCACTTCATCGTTAGGATGCTTTTCGACGGGCATCGATTCACCGGTCAAAAATGACTGGTCAACGAATGTGGTGCCTTCAAGAATAATGCCATCACTCGGGACTTTTTCACCGGGTCGAACCCGGACAACGTCGTCCACGCGCAGCTCCTCAACCGGGATATCCACTTCTGTTCCGTCCCGAAGCACATGGGCGACCTTGGCTCCGAGTTTCGCCAGTTGCTCGACGGCTGCTGAAGACTTCGCTTTTGCTCTGGTTTCCAGCAGTTTCCCGAGGAAAATCAAGGTGACGACCGTGGCGGACGTATCAAAGTATACATCCTGTGTCCCCAATACGGTTAACACTGCACTGTACACGTAGGCAACAGACGTCCCCAAGGCCACTAAGACGTCCATGTTGGCCGCTCCACCGCGTAGAGAGTGATAGGCCCCTTTATAAAAACGCCAACCAATGTAAAACTGCACCGGGGTCGCCAGAATCCAACTGACCCAGTTTGGAAGAAACGGTTGTCCGCCAGCCAATTGAAACAGCATCTGCGCAATTAAGGGGGAAATTAAGACTGCAGAGAGCCAGAACTTCCGAACCTCAATACGGTATAAACGCTGTTTTTTGGCCCGTTCGTCCTCAACCTTGGAATCATCCGCTACTTTCGCCCCGTATCCCGCTTTCTGCACCGCTGCAATGATATCGGATTCCTTTACCAGCCCAGGAATAAAAGCCACGTGGCCCTTTTCCGACGCGAGGTTCACGTGGATGGAATCAATACCCGGGAGCTTCCCCACGACTTTTTCAATCCGAGCCGAGCAAGCGGCACAAGTCATACCTTCAATGTTCAAGTCCAGTTCCTGAAGTGGCACTTTATACCCCGTTTTTTCAATCTTCTCCACGACGTCGTGCCACGACGTGTTGCCATCGAGGACGACACGTGCGCGCTCGGACGCTAAATTGACGTTCACCTCTTTTACACCCGGCATCTTGCTCACGTTTTTTTCTATTCGTGCAGCACAGGACGCACACGTCATGCCTTCCACAGGTAATGTAATTTCCGTGGCCAATGCTTCCATATTCCTTACCTCCTTCATAACCACCATGCAAGTCGGTCTCGTTTATCCCTTCGTAAATTTCCGAATCACATCCATCAATTCGTCAATTTTCTGTTCCCCTCCGTTGTGACTGGAGATCGCATCCGCAACACAGCCGCGCGTATGCGACTCCAATAGAGCTAACGCCACTTGATGTAAGGCATTCTTAATCGCCGAAATTTGCACTAGAATGTCGACGCAGTACCGGTCTTCATCCACCATGCGTTCAATTCCCCGAACCTGTCCTTCAATTCGCTTTAACCGCAGCATCAAATCACTCTTCATCGAACCGTAGCTGTGCGCATGGCCCGATTCGGTATGCGTGGTATATAACTCGTCCATGGAACTTCCTCCCTTTCGGGCAATCTTTTCAGTCTCACCTTAAGTATACCATACCCCTGTCAGGTATGACATATCCAGACTGTGACAAAAATATTGCGGTGTCGTCTCAACCGGCCACCTAACCCCATCTCCTTGACTAACCCCACCCCCGTTTTCTTTGAAGAATCCACCACAAGAACATCTCGACACCTAGTGTTCCCAGTTGAAGAATCCAAATCGCACCGAGACTCATCATTCCAAGTAACATGACACCCATGGCGGTCCCCATAATGACAGACAAAATGGCCTCCATCATATCGAGGGAATGACGTGGACCAAAGAGGAAGTAGAGGGTGATGCCTATCACAATAAGACTAATCAAGACACTGACCCACTTGCTGCCGGTGGTCGTTTCTACAAACATCGTGAAAAGAAAGGACAGTGCCATACTATTGCCCATGCACATCTTCATGCGAATCGAATGGGGTATGCGCTCAGCCTGTTTACTCATTAAACGGTAACAAACCGAAAAACCGATCAAGGAACCCACGAGGCTAGTGATAAACAACAATCCAATCTACCCCTTTCCGGTGTCAAACGCTGAGCCACACGGTAGAGGATATGCGCGTCCTGGAGTATCTTGGACATGATGCTGTATGCTTTATAAAAAACGATTTTCGATCTCAAATTTCAATTGGAGACGGGTCGTATTAGGTTGCTTTACGGAATGACGGTCACTGCCTGCTTACCTAACTGTTCCCAGGCAGCGATGAACGGTTTTGGGTTCACGGCTTCAGCCGCCACTCCGGTTAAAGAATCGTTCACAAGCAAGTGTTGGCCGTTCCAACCCACCAACAGTACGGTATGTTCCTCCATGGTTGCACGAACCGGACCTTCTGGACTTACCCACGTTTGCCACAGAGTGGTAGGTTGAAACGTCGCCGTTGTCCATACCATCACGGGATGGCCTTTTGCCACTTCAGCCATAATCGACGAAAAGGAATCGCCGGTTAAATCCTTGGCGCTTCCAGGGAGCAGCTGATTAATAAATTTCGTCATGGGACCGTGGTAAATCCCATATCCGTAACCAGATACGTTTCCTACAAAACCGACATTGGGATTCCCCCAGTACTTTATGTTCCCTTTGGAGTCCATCACGAGTTTCGTTGGATCTAGAGGTTCTTCCTTGGCCAAAACCATTTTATTAATCGGATGTCCAACCGCAGCAAGCAACATCGATAGGGTGGTCACTTCACACCCATTTTTCAACTGCGGCAATTGGGATTGTGCAGGTACTTTGATCAAGACCTGCTTGGGTAGTACAAATTGACTCGTCGTTTTCGATCCTGTAAGCGAAGGAGGAGTCTTCGTTATTTGTTTGGAGTGAACTGCAAGAACTTTCTTCACAGATTTTGCGGGAGCCCGAACTTGTACAATTTCGGCCAGAACAAATCCCCCGGTGCCGACGAGCACAAGATATATTATGAGAACCGTAGCCCGCCACCTGCTTCTTTTATTGCCGTTGCGAACATGCGCACGACTCAACTACACCCTCTCCTTTCTTCAACTATCCGTAGTTCATGACCACCGGGAAATGGCACACTGTTTGCTGATAGTAAAATTCATAGGTTCGATCCTACATGAGAAATATGTGGAAAATGTGTGAAACCAGTCATCCAACAAAGCGATATGTTTGCGTGCCCACCATAAGTGCAACTGAATCTATGAGAAAACATGTATTTGAGAATAATTGGATGAATGCCTATGAACAGATTCACAGAGGGAAGCTAGGGTCCAGAGGTTTTTTATCTGGCTAGAATTTGCAGGCGACAACTAGCGTAGCGGGCATTCAGCACCAACTGCCGAATATCAATTCGCTCCAGACCGAACGCGAAGACATACCTGTCAGTGCGGTGTCACTTGTATTCTTAATTTGGACTTGTGCTGATCTTTGCCGATACCCGGTTGGCGCAAGCTAAAACTTGTCTGGCCGGACAGTACGACATGTGTAGGGTCTGTTGAGACCCAAGTATAAACATGGGGCATTTCTCCAACACTGCAGGATGAGACAGTAACCGGAAGTTGAAGGCGGAGGTGGCGTGGTTGTGGGGTTGATTGCAATGATATGGGGTGTCTCTTCGATCACCAGTGTAATCTGGTTACTCATTGATTTACGAAGTCAACCGGAAATCATGACAATGATGAAGGTAGCCTGGACGCTCATTACTTTATACCTAGGTATCATAGGGCTAGCACTTTACGTATCAAGTTGCCGAGAACCAAGACCTGGTACACATGATGAATTTATCGCTCCGATGTGGAAACAGGCAACCGGATCAGTAATTCATTGTGTGGCCGGAGACGCCCTTGGTATTGTGACGGCTGCCATTGCCACATCCTTTCTGAGTATGCCGATGTATGGTGACATGATTGTCGAATATATCGTCGGATTTTTAGTCGGATGGCTGTTGTTTCAAACCGTTCCAATGATGCAGATGAATCACATCTCGTTTCAATCCGCACTCCGTACAGGGTTTTGGGCCGAACTGCTTTCGCTCACATTCATGGTTTTGGGCATGTTTCCGACCATGGTTTATTTAATGAACCTTTTATCCGTCATGTCCCCATGGGCATTCAGTTTCTGGTTTGTCATGTCAATGAGTATCCTCGTCGGTTCCGTGGTGACATACCCCATCAACTGGTGGATGGTCTCGACAGGGATGAAGCACGGGATGGGAAGTGCACATGTCATGGGCCACGGTGGTTCTCAACCCGTGTAACCCATCCATTCAGTGAAACATGTTCACGAATGAAACTCAGGCGTGCGTATCCACCATGGGGTGCAACGTCGTTTTGCGATATCTGGTAGATTTACATCTCTACGACTGTGACGATTAATGATACGGGATGAAATCAGGCCAAAGGTGACGGTATACCCAAGCTATTGGTGGAAGAGAATGTTTCATCAATTGTCAGGGACAAAGATTCCACATTTGTCTTCCGCAAGTCCCACCGGCTCTATGGGACGGATGATGGACGTGAAATGGTTATGTGACGCGCAATTACAATACCCATGAACGAAGTGACAGGCTAAATTGGCCTTTAAACACAATCCGTAAAGCTCCGATGAAATTTCCACTGTCAAGGGCCTGCTATAGCTCTACGAAATTCGTTATGATTTGGTTAAATAGTTCGGCCTCCCTAATCTCGTGATCGGTCTGAGGAACAATGTAACTTTGTGGGAAAGTATAGGTGTATGTATCTATCTCTAAGTCATCCGTGCTCTAAAGCCCCGTAACTGGATTTGAGTCTTTATCCCTTATCCACTAATCTTAAACCCGGATTTCGACGGTTTGTTCATTAACCAGCCCGGCAGGGCTAGGATTTCAATATATCGGTAAATATGTATACGGTCACGCCGGTATTACACGCTTTTTTCTGTATTTGAACGCACTTCCCCCCTCCCCAGCAGAGGCTACTATTTTCCCATATTCGATTTGGAAATCACTACGGTACAGTCTGAAGCATTTGCGCCGATAGTCGCTCTGCAAACTCGGGAAGACGCATGGTCCACTGTCTTGCATGTCGGACCAGAATTCCAGGTAGGAACAGAAGCCTGCGGCGAAGTCGTCCCGCTGTCCACGGACGAACCGCTGGTTGCAACGCCACTTGTTTGTACAGCAGGAATAGGTTGTACGCCAGCAATTTCAGACCTTGCAATGCTTGGTTGGCACCGTAGTTCTGACTGGAAAATTGGTCGACGGCAAATCCGTACTTCGCTTCCTTAATGTGATTCTCAGCGTTACCACGGTAGTTGTAGAAATGCCAGATATCCTCGCCACCCCAGTCTAGCGTTGTGGCAATCGCCTCGTACTCCCACATCCAATCCGCACACAGGACTTCCTCCGGTTCAACATCTAACCGACGAACAATGACAACCCGTCGAGGTTTTTCCCAAGATGTTGCCTGATACATAGTGGAGGCGACATCGCAATGTTCGTTATCGCTTTGGGTGATGCAACGCCAAGCGAGATTTGGCGCCTGTGCAAACTCTGCCAATCGCTTTGTCCACTTCAGCTTGATGACATAGTCTTGACCATCTTGTTCTAGCGGTTGAAATACTTTCTCCCCGGTGAATCCTTTGTCGCTACGGATTGCACGGATGTGGACGCCTTCGGGTAACTGCTTCTTTATCGCTTCGTAAAAGTCTGCGAACCCATCTGCTGTGTGAGCGTCACCAGAGCGCAACTCGTCATAGATGCAACAACCAGTCTGCGAGTCAAATGCCAGCAAGGGATGGAAACTAGCTCTGCCGTGATGATGTGGATTAAACCCGACGGCAGACTTCTCTTGGTTTCCATATACCGTTTCTACGGAAGAGTCGATATCCACGACAATATCCCGTCCTTTAGGGAGCAAGGATTTCAGTATTTGACGCTGCGCTGAGCGAATTGCCTTCATACCTGCCGAAGAGCCCATCCGTTTTAAATCCTTGTACAGCAGAGTGGTATCGGGTAGCTTCGGCAAATCTAGTTTGAGCTTAAGAAGGGGATCTTGCTCGATGTTCTCGAAGTGGAAAATTCGTTCCTGACCCAGCAAGGAGCCCAGTATGAATGTCAGCGCTACATCATCCATTTGGAACTGAGCGTCTGTTCGTTTACGCAGACCCTCTACACGAAAATTCTTGTCAATTCCAGTCCCTAGAACGAAATCTATGAGTCCTGTCGCACCGCCAAAAGCGGTGACAGAATGGAGATTGAAGCGGGTATGTATTTTACTGCTTTTCCGACGGTGGTGTTTTGGTGTATGATTCACCCAAAAGGTGCTCCTCTCTGGCTTGGATTGTGTTCTGGACAAACCCAATTTAGCCATATATGGAGCGCCTTTTCAATTACTCAGGTCAATTCTTCGAAGAAAAACCGTCGAAATCCGGGTTAAATCATCAGTGGAGGGGATTCATCTATGCAGCGCAAACGCTACGCCATGGAGTTCAAACAACAAGTTCTGCAAGAGGTTCGGGAGGTCGGTAATGCCGCCCAGGTGGCTCGGCGTCACGGCCTGACGCCTAAGGTTCTCTACGATTGGATGAACAAGTCCAAACATCATGGCTGGCAGAGTGCTACAGCAGATGCGAAAAAAATTTCTTCCTACGTTCCATCCGCAGCGGAGTTTAAGGAACTGGAAACGGAGAACGATAGGCTCAAGAAGATTCTCGGTGACAAGGACTTGGAAATTTCCATTCTGCGTGACCTGTTAAAAAAAACGGATCCCGCCTAGTACCATGACTTCTGCACAAACACACCAGATTATCTGGACGATGGGTATCATTATGAGCGTAGTCATTGTTTTTGCGGGTATATTCATCAAAGACCCTCCGAAGAACTGGTGGCCCGCCCATATCGATCCCCTCAATTGGAAGAAAGACAACCGTACACCAGCAGACATCAGAAACAATCCACCGGCACCACATCAGTATAATATTAAAGAAATGTGGAGCACGCCGCAAGCGAAGTGGCTTGGTGTCCAACACGCACTATTTATCGGTGCAGGGTTATTTGGTGTTAACTACTTCTACAATTTCGCACAAGCCATGCATCTAGGCTCTGCGGCCGCTGCCGTTGGATCTGCCGGATTTGCGCTCGCGGATGGCATAGGGCGTCCATTGGCTGGTTTATGGTCAGCACATTGGGGACGAAGACGTGTGATGGCTACGAGTTATGCATCACTTGCTGTTTTTCAGCTGGCTGCGTTTATAAGCGGATATGAGCATAGTTCAGCCGCTTTCATCATCTTCGCGTTCCTCAGTGGTGCTCTCTCGGGTGTCAACTTCCCACTGACAGCCCTCACGGTGTCCGACTACTATGGTGAGAATAACAATTCGGGCATGTATGGCACCGTTTACGCTTGGAAGTCTTTGGGAGGTGGCTTCGCTGGTGGAATCGCTGCGATGATTATGACCGGCAGCGTTTTTGGAGGCGACCCCTTCTACTGGGTACGAGGATTTGTCTTTGGTATCGTACTATGCCTCTTGGCTTCGTTTGTCGTATTCTTCTTGTGTAAGACGCCCACTATGGAACAGGTGAAGCGCGCCATAGCTAAGGCGTCAGGTCGCAGTATAGAGGCGGTCGAAGCTGAGATGAATGCCTAATGTACTATCTTTTAGTTAAGGTGAGGTAGGTATAGGGTAATCGGCTCACCGTTGATGGATGAGTCCGTTCCTCGAAGAATGGTTTTCGTGCACCTCCGAATGTACGTACTAAAAAGCGTTAATTCAAAGCTTTTTACTGTGGAGTCATTAACCATGGTGAACATTAAAGGAATTGCCTTAAAAAACATCAAACAGGGTTACGGACCTGAAGGAAACGGTTTGGAAGCGTCCATTTACCTTGATGGAAGACATGTCGCGAGCATTAAGAACAATGGCAATGGGGGAAACAATCGATATCATTGGGGCATCCGTAAGAGCAACAAATGGGTGAATCTTCCGGAAGCTAGAAAAACCATCGTATCGAGAATACGAGATTACTTTAGGGAGATTGGCAAAGAAGAACTGTTTGAATCCCTTGATGCGTTTTTTGATGCTATCCTTGAACTGCAGCGGATTAAAGACGCAGCTGAATCTGATTGATTTGCCAACAATAGCAGTTCAGATGAAGGTATATGATTTGGCTGAGCGCAGGAGCTTTAGTCAATGCAACAACCTTCCTTAGATCAAAGCCTCCAGTTTTCACTCTGCTGGGGGCTTTCGTGTTTGCGTAGTTGTAGTCTATTGACCTGTTTTCGATCGAATAGCCAAATTAAAAGTCCCGTACCAGCTTTGCCGAACGATGCGAAGCACCTGCGCCTCGATGTCTCTTCATCGAGAACGCTTGACGCAAGAATCAATTTGCCGCTGATTCAAGTGTGTTTGGTTAGTGATTTTACCGTACAGTGCTTTCTATGGGGAAGAGTGAAAACTGATAAGATATCTGGTGAATATTGGACGGTTGTCCGATTCTCTCGTGTGTGTACATCAGAGGGGATCGGACTTTTTTGTGTTGCCCGGAGGTGATAATCTCTATGATCGAATCGAATGCATTACACGCCATCTCTAAACGCTCAGCGCTTGACAATATATTGTGGCATCACGCGCATGCTGAAGGATGGATTACACTGGCTGTCATGGGAAAATTCTACACGTCCGCGCACCTTAGCACAAGAAGCTCCTGGGGCTTACGAAGCAGTCATAGGCTATGCACAATTCGTTGAGCCGCAAGGAGTCCCAAATATGTACATAGCCTGAGTCGTGAGTTAAATCATATCAACACATTGGTGTTATGGTGCATGTCTTGACCGCATAGGGAACGAGCAACATAAACAAGACAAAGATAATCAAAAACACAACCGCCCACCGCGTATAACCCCCGAATACGTCGCCGTCATACATCGTCTTCGCCAGACGCAGGATTTACATGGTGAATCCTTTAAAATCAGTACGCAGCCCCTGCTCCGTACCCAGGAACCAATAGGAAGAACAGCACAAAAATGATGAGAAATACCACGGCCCACTGGGTAAATGCTCCGAACACCATCACACACCCCTCCTTCGCGATATGATGATTACACTGTATGTATCCCCCTCAGGCTATAACGCGGCATTTGTCCCCTCCGTTTTACCACTTGGAAAATAACGACATCAGAAGCAACTCGCTCTGTTCTGCAAAAATCGTATTGCTATGCCCTCGGAACTTCGCCATAGTGTGATGACTGACAGGAACATGCAACTCAGTGTTCGCATAGCCTACAAAAGACTAAAATGGGCAATTGCCACGGGGGGAACTACTCGTGAAGCAAGAAGAAAATTCGGAGGCCGCGAAAGTCCGGTTAGGTAAAGAGCACAAACCAAACTCCTATATGTATCAAGAGGTTGGAGAAAAAATTGTCCAGCGCACAAATTGGGCGCTTCGCAGGCAAAAAGAACTGCCTAATAATCGCCGTCTGTTCGTGTTAACCTGTATGGACGAACGCGTGCCCATTGAACAGGCACTGGGTCTAGAAGTTGGCGATGCCCACGTGTACCGTAATGCCGGTGGAGTGGTGACCGATGATGTTATTCGATCGGCGGCATTGTCCTGCAACTTCTTTGGTTCGCATGAGATTATTGTTGTGACTCATACTGAGTGTGGGATGATGAGTCATTTCTTCCACAGTGGCGCCAATATGATTATGAATTATTTGGAATTTCACCTGGGCCAAAAAATAGACCCTGGAACGATACCCCTTGACCCTTCCCTTCCAGAGTTACAACTTACGGGTGATGTGAATCGTTCCTTTGTAAAATGGATTCGGATGTTTCGTGATACAGATGCCGCATGCTTGGCACAGGTACAGATGTTGCAAGACCATCCTCTGATTCGCAAAGACGTTCCGGTAAACGGGTATGTTTATGAAGTGGAATCTGGTGCGCTTCGCTTACCCTACCAGAGAATTTCGGATAAAGTAGACACGGCTCAAGAAATGTTTGCAAAAGGGGTCTGGACGAATCAACCCACGACAAGATAGAAGTAGCGAGAACAAAGATATAAACGTGTTCCTCCGTCGTCTCATTTTCGACAGTTTTTGTGGACAGGGTTTCTTGTATATAAGGACCTTTCACACCCCTTGAGATGGTGGAAAGGTCCACTCCGAGAACGAATACCGGACAGCCTCTATCTAGTAGGATTACTGCTTAATTCATATACCGAAGAACGGTAAACATACCTCCCGTATCTGCACTATGGTCGTTTGTCGCATGATGAGGTTTATGACAATGAAAAGCCCAAATACCAGGATTATTCGCGACAAACTCTACATCCCATGTCTCTCCCGGGGCGACATTGATCGTATTTTTATAAAGCTTATCGGTTATCATCATCCCATCTGCTGCAACAACTCTGAAGAAATGACCATGTAAGTGCATGGGGTGGGAGTCCATACTGAGGTTCGCCAAACGAAATCGTACACTTTCGCCGGACCGCACTCGCAATGGGGCCGTTGCTGGGAAGGCCTTTCCGTTCATCGTGAAGTAATTGAAGTCCATGCTCATCGGATCAATCCCATAGACGTTGGGTGATGAGTTGCTGGGGTGTTCTCTGCCAACTGGCATACTCATCCCGGTTTTAGTCATCCCATCCCCTGTTTGGACACTCCACTCCTGAAGAAGGAGAAGATACTCTCTGTCTGCCGTCAGTCCATGACGCGGAACGGCGATAAACATGCCGCCCAAGCCCATCATTTCCTGTTTGGCATCGATGGCGTGCGCGTGATACATATAAGTCCCTGCTTGACGTACAAGAAACTCGTATGTGTAGGTTTCTCCGGGTGAAATAGATACACCTGCACCAATCCCCGGCACTCCGTCCACCTGGTCTGGCACAATTAATCCATGCCAGTGGATGGACGTGGTCTCAGCAAGATGATTTGAAACGGAGATTTGAACCCGGTCGCCTTCATTCACCAGAATCACTGGACCTGGGGTCGTTCCATTGTATCCCCATGCTCGAATAGAAACATCCGGGGTAACAGATTGGACTACCTCCTCAGCTACGAGATGAAAATGTTTTCCACCGTATTCGTTCGTATACGGTACAAACTGAAGATTTGGTGCGATCAGCTTCGTGCCCCCGACCGTCATTCGTCCATTCATCTGCATTCCTCCTCCATAACAGGATATGCAGATGCGAGTCATCCGCCTAATAGGCAATCGTCCAATTCAACATTCCGACGATTGAAGTTGCCGTCAACCTGACGTCACTCAAGGACCCAGCCTCAGTCATTATTGACCTCTACCATGCTCATGGGGCAATGGAGCAGTTTCATATCGGACCTGGAACGTCTTCCGTCCGGGAAGTTTGCAACCAATGACCTGGTTTTACACTCTGCGATACTTGCCTACAATTTGCTCCGAATTCTCGGACAAGAGAGTCTTAAACGTGAGGATACACCGCTCAAAAATGGGGTACAACGGCGACGAATCCGTGCCGTCATTCAAAACCTCATGACACTTGCGGCTAAAATGACAGGCGCAGATGCCTACGGTTTGGTAAGCACAGTCCATGGCTTCCCGTGTTCCACCGCTTGTACTTGACATTCGGATAGATGCCAAAATTCATCAGGGTCTACACCCCAACGGAAGGTTGGGTCTGTTTGGGTTACTCAAAACTCAAACTGAATTCCATTTGAACGATAACTCTTCTCAATCTCTGCCCCTCGGGAACAAAGAACAGCTTATGTCACGGATTCAGGTATAGTTCATATCACAATTCCTATCTTCCGGGTTGCAGAAATCCAGGTTGTGGAAAGGTGGGTTAACGGATACCCGAACACGGTATTTTCTTTTGTCGGGAGTCTTGCTTATGACCGTACTACTTGTGGCAGGATGCGGTTCATATGTATATTCAGCCGATGGAGTGGGACCAAGTAATTCTACGATACCGACTGGAACTGACCAAAATGTAGTCGTTAACTCTGCTGGTAAAGTAAGTAACCTAGCCGTATTTAAATAAAAGGTCGGAAAACGACAGTTTGTACCGGACTCACCACAAAAAAGATTCCGACCGGAACAATGTATAACGTGACAGGATGCTAAGATACGCCATTTGGCGGAGTTCTATTTGTGGTCCCCTCGAATCAATGACAATGAATTAGGTGGGTACGGGTACGAAAGGGCGGTGTTTACCGTCCTTTCGTACCCTCGCAGCAAAGATTGTGGCGAGGCGTAAAACGTAAAGTCGAGGTGATCAGTCGTACTTTTGACTGTGACCGTGATGTGAATGTGAATGACCAGTCACATGTTCCTCGGGACTTTTTACGAAAGTATCCCTACAAACATCACAACAGAAATAGTACGTTGTTCCATGATACTCCGCTGAGGGACTACCCGTTTCCTGAACATTCATTTTGCATACGGGATCCAGTGCCATGGCGACCTACTCCTTTGTAAGGTGGGAAGAGTATTTAGGTTCAAAACGGGATGACGTTGAGCGACAAGGATGAGTTGGCGGGTGCCGAGATTCCCATCCGCTTTCCACTTTTATTGAATATACTATACCCTCGTATGGTATTGTCAAGGTTGAAAACTTATGTTTGAGAGAGCAGCCCTTACCAAACGAGCCTGAAACACTGATGCCACATAGGTCGTTCTTACAAGTATAACTTTTGAATCATGGCAGTCCAGATATCCCAAACGAACCCTATCCAATCATCCCGTAGTATTAAACTCATCGATATCATTCACGAACTACTACTTTTGCCCAGTTCGAGTTCACAGGTTTTACAATAACCGTCTCTCCAACCTTTAAGCATCGATAATTTTGCATGTTATGGATGTCGGTAACAACCAGCGTTTTATTATGTGGCAGTGCAAGAATGTTTTGACAATGACTCAATCCTAGAGCATCAGGCGTGCAATTTGTATCCGTCTTTATAACTCCAGTTTCCTCAGTGGACAATGTGCCCCGAACAATTTGCACGAAACGTTCATGATGAACCCCGTTCGTCTGCCAGTTCACGACGGTGCCGGGAGGCTCAGGCAATGATATTGACGTGGTACGGGAAATTTGGGATGACGACAATATTGTACGACTGATGCCTAGACCTCCCAATACACCGAAAATACCCATCATGGTGAAAATCAGTGTTGCTTTTCTTTGCATCGGGTTCATCCTTCCAAGCAGCAAATGTAGGTTGCAATACCATCCATAAAACAGGCCATGGATGACTACAGGCTTTGTAATCCCCCTGGCAAGTCCTGATTGCCCCTGGAGTCCCTGATGAATTTCCAAAAGATCAGAACGACAGATATCATGATTACCACTGCACTCGTCCACTGTGCAGCCGTCCATCCCAAACCGTATCTGGGACTATCTCCGCGTAAAAATTCCAATCCGAATCGTGCCACACTGTACAGCAGGTTGTACAAAAGAAATAATACACCGGTGGGCAATCGCTTCCTGGATATTGCAAATAAAACTGCAAAGATGATCATGTCCGCTTGACTCTCCCAGACCTCGGCAGGCCATAAGGGTTGGTTTCCATAGCTCTGATAGGCCATGGTGCCCGGTGGATAAACAAGCCCAAATCCTTGACCTGTCGGGGCACCAAACGCATCGCCGTTCAGGAGACAGGCCACCCGACCGATGGCTTGGCCAAGGATAATGGATGGAGCTAATAAATCAGCCACTTGCCAGAATGGGAGCTGGTGACGCCAACAATACCAAATTCCAATCACAAGTCCCCCAACAATTCCTCCTTGAATGGCTAATCCCCCTTGCCATATCGCGACCATCTCCAGAGGATGGGCAAAATAATACGCAGGTTCAAAGAAAAACACTTGCCAAGCCCGAGCACCAATCAGCGCACCCACCACGACTGAATACGCGAGTGGCACCAAGTGTGCCTCATACTGTTTGACGGTCAGGCGCGCTAAAGTGATGGCAGTTTGAAGTCCCAAAAAGATGGCTAATAGTACGGTGAGTCCATAGGTACGAACGGAAAACTCTCCAATATGAAAAAGGACCTGATGCACATGAATCCTCCCTCCCTGAGATGGTTGTACGGATGCCCCTGAGTCATCAAACGACAGGTACATACTATACCCGTGTAATGTATTTTACATGATGCAAGAGAACTATTTATGTCGTTTCAATTCTGTGGATTGAAACTGGAGTGAAGCACACATTTTCTTCACAAGTCAGGTTTATTATCGGACTGAACACAAACTCACATGGCAAATCACAAGTGGCAGGTGAACGGGATGCAAGACCTGACTGAAACGATCCGTAAGCGTTACAACCGTATTGCACCAATGTACAATTCTATGGACACCATGATCAAACCAACGTGGCGTGAGGAGTTGCTTCGCGACGCGAAAGGCAAGGTACTCGAGGTGGGAGTCGGAACAGGGGCCAACTTGTCTCATTATCCACCCGGCTTGGAGATTGTGGGGATTGACTTTAGTCCACGCATGCTCGCATATGCGCAGGAACAAATCCTGAGTCTTCCGTCGAACATTCAACTTCAACAGATGGACGCACAACACCTCGAATTCCCGAATGACAGTTTTGATACGGTCGTTGCCACCTGTGTCTTTTGTTCTGTACCCGACCCCATCCAAGGTTTGCGAGAGATTCACCGGGTCTTAAAGCCGACTGGACACTTACTGATGATTGAACATATGCTCAGTGACAATCCCGTATTGGCCTTAGCACTCCACATCCTAAACCCTGTCACGGTACGAATTTCCGGCGCAAACGTGAATCGAAAAACGATCCAGAACCTGCAAAGCGCTGGATTTCATATCGCGGACATAAAAATGTTGGCGTTTAAGGATATCGTTCGAAGAATTGATGCGGTTCCCCATCTATGACCCGCGCAGCAAAACGAGCGCAACATCCTCGGATCTAGATTAGAAAAAGTGAATCGAGGTCGTGGTGAAGGTTATTCGTGTTAACATAGGGACAGGGCGGTGAAAAACCGCCCTAACACGGGAACAGTCATAGATATCCAAACACGCAGCCGTCTAGGATTAGTCATCGATAAATTGACGAATTAGTTCCACAAGTTCATCCATCTCTTTTTTTTTACCATCCACACCGTGATCCAAGTCTTGGGTCACATAGCCCCGGGTATGGGATTCTAAAACCGATAACCCCACCTGATTTATCGCACTTTTCGCGGCAGAAATCTGAACAAGTATATCCACACAGTAGCGATCTTCTTCGATCATCTTCTGAAGGCCACGAACCTGACCCTCAATGCGCTTTAATCTCCGCATTACATTCTCAGCGTGCCTGTTTTCGCACTGCACCCGAGGATTCAGCATGAATCGCCCAACCTTCCTTTAAATCGGAGATAAAATCCTTTCCCCAAAAGACATCTTGCTTCAGTATACATGTCTGGGGACAAGGATGTTAGACCCTTACGGATGTGATCCATGAAGACTATTGGCACGTCTCTCCATCTATCTTCACTTTCACAGTTACCAGAAGATTCGATGTTTATATACGATGACAAGGCTTTTACGTTGTTAAAATTATCAAGAAACATAATAACCATAAGTGCTGACTACATCCTGATTGGGGTCCATAAGATCTCGAACTCACAGATAACTTACCTTGCAATTCTGTTAAAATATCATAAATTTTGATCTCAATCTACCGAATGACTTCAACCATTGGAGGTCTGTATCCATGATTCTAGTTCTTTCCTTACCCGAATGAAGAAGAGGAACCGTCATCCTCTGCAAGAAAGAGTTCCCTTGCAAGAAAGGCAACTACACCATATTCTGGAATGTTGATCATGCAGAAGTCACCCACTATTCCTTGCACAATCCCACGTGAACCAAGTAATTTGCCCGGTTTATACGCCTGTGGTCCAACGACCACCGACTGGCCTATCGTAAACGGATTCATGGCTTCTTCACCTCCACACGTGATTTTCCAGAGAGGTCCTGTTTCATGTTTTATACATTCTTACAGAGCCTCTATGGAATGAATATCTAAAGCGAAAAATCAATCAAGTGCTATCCCTTCACAGCTGCGGCAGCGGCCATGATCCACCAAAGGACGCCCACGAACAAAACCATGGCCACAAGCAGCGACCATCCATCCTTGTGTCTCCTTATCCAATTCACTTTTGTCTCATCTCCTCGCGCCCCTCCCGAATGTCTCTTTCAGCCCACCGCATGATGACACTGAGAAGTACGACCACAATCACAAAGACGACGGTGTACAGCCACGTCCATGTTGAGACCATGTTGTTAAAAAAAGATCCCATTGCCCAAATACCTACCAAGGAAAGAGCGAGAAACGACAGGGACGCGATGACCGGGTGATTTTTAAATCTTGGCAGCATCTTGGGTCACCCCGGATGAAGGAACATTGGCCTTATAGTTTTCAACTTCAACGGGATTCACTGCATAGACCAATTTGTAAAGTCGGAGGTACTTCGGTATGGAACGAAATCCCGGAACGAGCGGAAACAAGACCACGAAGAACAAAGCAATCAATCCGTTCCAGAAAATAAATCCAAGACCGGTCGACCCGCCCGGTAACTCTACGTGGGCAATCGCAGGAACAATGAGGTACCAAGGTCCAACAAAGAAACCACGCTCCTTAATCATGCCCCACTGGTCGTCCGTCAACCCATTTTGTATGGCCGTATTGAGCAGATAAGGCTGGTCGTACAACCAAATATTAGTGTACTGGTAAACGTTACTTGGACTGATTCCCTGAAAATAAGTCTCTAAATATCCATTTTGGGCGAGTTTCAATATGGACTGGGCCATCACCGGGACGGGACCAAAATTTCCCGTCAACGATTCAATTTTCGTCATGGACGGTACGGGCGTTGTACCCATGCCTCCCCCACCCATCCCGTTCGTCCCCACGGTCTTTTGAATCGCTTTGTCGTAGTTCATCGCCCATTTCGTCTGTTGACTTATATTGGCGGCAAGAAATTGATGCAGGGCGATTTGTTCGTTTGGAGACAAAGCCCACGAGGCACTTTTCAATGGGTCAATTACGAGACGTTTGGCCGGGTCGCTCATCCCATATTCATGCGTATTGGTATAAGAAGCAGAGGTTCCATCCAGTTCCTGCGCGACCGCCCATATGGCTCCTCCCGGCTGCATCGCGGACACTTTTTTGATGGTGGCCTGTGGCCAATCCGGAGACCCAACCGCAAAGCCAAGAACCATGACCACAGCAACTACTAAGAGGCCCACAATGGGGTACCGCCAAAAGCAATGTGTGACAATGCTAAATCTCGTCTCGGAAGTATTGCTTTGTCCTTTCACCATATTCTCCACCTCCCTACAATGGCCGTGCAATGCCTTGTAATTTCACTAAGGTTACATGTACGCCAATCAGCACCACGAGAACAAACGGGATCAGCGCGACATGAATGATGAGGGCGGATGTAAAATTTTCTGGGGAAATGAGCCGTAGAAAAGGGGCAGTAAACAGCATGTCATCGGAATGCATCGAGACAAACTGCGATTCCCAATCCCCCCGTGCTAGTAATCCAAACAAATTTTCACCGAGAGATAGAAAGAAGGTGACAAATCCAATCGCATAGTTCACCCAACGTTTTCCACGATACGCGCCTGTCAGCCAAACGCGGATAATGTGAAGGAACAGAAAAAAGAAGAAGGCCTGTGCAGACCAGTAATGCATGGACTTCATCACGATTCCGGCATGCGTTCCGGACCACCACGTTGGTCCGAAAAATGTCAAAATTAAACCTGTCACTAGTAATAGAAGAAATGAAAAGAAGGTGAGTCCTCCCATACAGTACCAGTACGATTCTGCATAGGAAGGGGATACTTTACCAAACATTCGGTTGAAAGGTGGCAGATATGCAAAACTCTCCAAGAAAGCTCGCCAAAAACCCCGTTCTCGCCGACGTTCCCCGAATCTGAACGGTTCGGTTACATGATGTGCAAAATAGTCTTCTTCCTTTAACACGATTCGTCACCTCGCTCAACCACTGTGGAGAGGCTCATTCAGGGTTCATCTGCCCGAGTGTCCACCCCGTCCATGGTTTAGATACCACAACCTATTTCGACATGGTTCTTTGCAACTGGCAATTCGAAATATAGTTACGAATGGCATCGGATGCATCCGCCGCGATCCCCCTTTCCAACTCATACTATACCCCGGGTAGGGTATATGAACTATGGACTGAAACAACTATATTTTCACAAATCACTGACTAGTACAAATGCGCTATCTGGCAATATAGCAGACTAGCTCATCCGGCTATTTTTTGCGTTCGAGTCCTTCTTCACACTTTCTGCATCATTTCTTCACATCTAACCGGTAGGCTCGAACAAAATAGCTTTGATTTTCAACACCAGGTACGATGAAGAACTACTCTAGTCAAAAGGAAAAGAGGGTGTCTAAGGAAATGATTCAAACGTTTAGTACGATTGCTGTCGCCTTGATCTGCCCCTTGATGATGATTTTTATGATGAGAGGGATGCACGGTCATTCAAGTACTCACTCCATGCATGGGTCATCAAAGAGGAAATTCGGTTCCAGAGAAGAAGAACTGGATGATTTGAAGGAGCAGCTCGCCGACTTACAAGCGGAATATGACCAGCTGTCTTCAGAACTTCGAAGGCAAAGTCCTGAATCCAGGTCATCGAGCGTTTCCTCTCCGCATCTCGTGAAATCGCACCAATAAGCCATTGCAGAAATGGCGGCTACTAAATCTCGCATACGCTCTCACGGATGCCATAACCCGGCTGAAATGACCAAGAGCTGCTTCTCTTGGTCATTTGCCTTTGTTTACCTGCGGACTTTACACATCGTACCCTTTTACTGTGAATCCCGCATACGCCCTGAAACCGGCATTGCGTGCCTGATTCCCCACTCAAAAAGCTGATTTTGAAATTCCAAACCCTCATTTTCCTCAAACAATCCACAAACTTTCTCCACATTCCGGATCTAAGGTAGGAACGTACTAAAAAGACAGAGGGATTTGCATGAAATGGCGTACCATTCTCATTCCCACCCTACTGATTGGCCTGGGTGATACGAGGAGGATTAGCCGTATCTCAAGCGTTTGCGCAAAGCGTGTCTCAGGCATTTCCCTATAGCTATGCGCAAGCAACCACTACTTCCAGTGCCAGGTCGACGGCCCCCTCGACTGCACCATGGAGCAACAACCGTTTTGCAGGCATGATGGGTCAGGGTTTTTTTGGGGGGGGAAGGTAGCAACGCTCAAAATAACTGGGGCAGTTGCATGGGAGGGTCGATGATGAATTAGTTCTATGGTTCGGTGTGAACATCCAACCATCCAATACCAACCAGGAGTATAGAATGCATAACCCGGAGCGGCGACCACTTCTCGCGTACCACGCCTTTACATTGAGAGAAAAGGGAGACCTGTCGGACTCTACAGGAAAGGAGTAAACAAGAAGATGAGTACGCAAACTTACGTAGAGACCGTGTTGTGGGGGATGATTGCCTGGGGTACATTGTACTTTTTGCACCAGATGCTCCCTCATGCTACCATCAAAGGAATTCAGCAAGCTGTTTTCCCCGCCCATAAACAAGATACGCAACCGTCAAAACTGGTGAGCGAAACGAACGGTCAATAAGTGTCATCTCATGTTGAGATTTCCATGAAAAATGAAGGAGTGAGGACATGTTTCATTATACCGTACAAACGAACAAGTCGATGGACCAAGTGCTGCATGATTTAGAGCAGAGTCTCAAGAATCAAAAATTTGGGATTCTCTGGTCCTTGGATATCCCTGCGACCCTTCAATCGAAGGGCGTCGATTACACCAAACCCTATCGGATTTTGGAAGTCTGTAATCCTGTGAAAGCCAAGGAAGTACTAAACGAAGCCGACGAGGTCGGGTACTTCCTTCCTTGTAAGATCGCGATCTATGAGGACGGTGGTGTCACGAAAATTGGTCTGCCAAAGCCAACCGTCCTGATGGAACTGGTAAATCGTCCGTCTCTCCAACCGATTGCAGCCGAGGTGGAGAAAGCCTTAGTGGACGCAGTGAATGACGCCGTGTAATGCCCCTTGAAGTGTACCCACCGAATACGTACGCAAGGGATCGGGACTTCTCGTCCGGTCCTTTGTCATTTAACCCCCCCAAAATGTCCCTGCTCCATTTCGCCCGTCTCCATAATTTCCACACAATCTTGAGTATGATGGGAGTGTACGGCCCTTCCACAACCGTGACACGATCGTGACTTGGATGTGATGTGATGAAAACGCAGAAAAGGCAGATCCTCTTAGCTTCAGTCATCGGTGCGGTGCTCTTGCTCTTGATGGGCTGGATTACGGTACGCTATATCATCCACTCCAAAGTGGCCAAGGTGGGCGATGTCGCACCAAATATCCAAACGACCACCGTCTCCGGTCAACCGTTTGCTCTGAATTCCTTGCGGGGAGAAACCGTTTTTCTCAATTTCTTTACACCCTGGTGTCCTCCTTGCATTCAAGAAACACCTGACCTCATTTCATTCGCCAAGCAATATGGCGCCAAGGTCCACGTGGTTCTCATCGATCGCGGAGACGGACCGCTTTTGGTCTCGAACTACGTGAAGCAGTACCATGTCCCAAAAAGCATCACCGTACTACTCAATACCCAAGATGTTTGGTCACAGCCGTACGGGGTCACCGGACAACCAGAGACATTCCTGATCCGCCCGAATGGTACGATCGCATACCATTTGATTGGCCCACTCACGGAACCACAAATGGTTCGACTCGCACAGTTAAGTGGAATGAAGAAGTAACCGATACAGATTGGAGTGATGACATGGGATCCCATCCCACTTTGTGGCTCGCGTTTGCAGCAGGCTTTCTATCCTTTATTTCACCGTGCGTGCTCCCGCTCTATCCGTCCTACATCTCCTATATCTCCGGGGTCACGTTTGCGGGCGGCGAGAGTCAGACCCTGGGTCATCGCATGAAGGCACTGGCACATACCTTTTTCTTCGTACTCGGATTTGCCATCATTTTCTTTTCCTTGGGGATGTCCGCCACGTTGCTGGGGCAAGTCTTTATCGACTATCGCGATGTCATTCGCGTCGTGGGTGGCATCATCGTGATCGTCATGGGTTTGACCCTGACAGGACTTGTCAAACTCAAATGGCTGATGATGGAACGCAAATGGGAGTACCGGGGTAAAAAAGCAGGTTACATCACCTCTGTGCTCATTGGCATCAGTTTTGCGGCCGGGTGGACCCCTTGTATTGGTCCCATCCTGGCTTCCGTCCTGGTTCTGACAGCCACACAGTCGACCTTCGGCGTAGCCTTGATTCTTGCCTACATTGTCGGCTTCGCCATTCCGTTTTTTATTCTTGCGTTCACCATGGGTTCCGTGCGAAAACTGGCGCGCTATGGAGCCATCTTATCCAAAATCGGTGGATACCTCATGATTTTTATGGGATTCCTGCTTGCCACCAACATGATGTCGAAAATCACCATCTGGTTAATCCAATTATACGGTGGGTTCACCGGATTTTAAGGTATTCGTGAGGAGGATTTGTCGTGAAGAAAATTCAAAAATGGTCGTTTCTCGGATTGGGGATTTTGCTCCTGTTTGGCGCGGTTTTCTTCGTCACTCTGAAAAAGCCCTCTCAAGCGAGTGTAGCGGTCTCCCCAGAAGTGGGTTATCGCGTTCCGTCTTTCACCTTGACCACCTACCCGGGAAATGGCTCCGTTACCGTGGCGTCGGACGTTCATAAACCAATGCTCATCAACTTCTGGGCTTCGTGGTGCCCCCCTTGTCAGGCCGAAGCTCCAGATTTGGAGAAAGCCTATCAAAAGTACGGACAACAAGTCGAATTTGTAGGGGTCAATTTAACGGTGCAAGATTCATTACCTGCTGTCCAGAACTTTCTGAGTAAATACGGGATCACGTATACAACCGCTTTGGATAAAACGGGTGAAGTAGCCTCTGAGTATAAGGTGGTGGCCATACCTACTTCCATCTTTGTCAACCGTTCCGGGGTTATCGTGGACCGCTATACGGGAGCGATTCCACCTCAGTATCTGGATTCCGACCTGCAAAGGATTGAACAGTAATGAACGTCGTGTTGATTGTCCAAACCCTTCTCCAGAGACTGCCGTCGGTATTCATCGCCGCTTTCATCGGGGCCGGCGTAACGCGTTTTTATCTGCAATTTGTGAAAGAGCCATCCTTACGGCGTTTCCTTTCGGACAAATTGTGGGGTAGCTTGATTGTTTTCGCGTTGGTCACGCGCTTCTCTGGACTGATTTTACATCCAAGCATTCTTGCGCAACCTAACTTTTACACCTTGTTTGGCACTTCTGCAACCAGCGGGATCGCTTTGGGCGTCCTCGCGGTAATTGCGTATCTTCTGTTCTCCTTGCGTAAAGCAAACCACTTGGATCGCTTCCAGAGGTCGACGTGGATCGCTCGCATGAGTTTGGTGGTCAGTGTCATGTTTTACCTGTACCAGTCCTTCCTGGACCTGCCGCCATTTTGGGCGGAAGATGTGTTCCGGTTCGCGCTGTCTTTCTTGATTCTCGTTACGCTACACACGAAGCTGACCGTTCATTTCAGTCACCGTTTGTGGGGTGCACTGGCTGGGTTCTGGCTCCTGACATCGTTGATGGTGCCCCACGTCAACCGAATCGGGCCGCTGGACCTAGGACAATGGACGGCCGTGCTTATCGTGCTCACTGCCATCGGGCAGGAGGCTCTGAAGGATTTTCGGCAACCCACTCATCACCCTACAGCTCAGACATCCCATCCATTGGACCGTGATAAGGAGTGACAATGTATGAAAACCATGGTGTCATGGATACTTAGCTTATCCCTTCTGGTGACAGGATGTGGGACAGTAGTCCCCGACAACTCCACAGGAGGACCAACAACCTCGTCAAATTCAGCAAACGGAGCCTCAATTAGACAGTCCTCGCAACTTCCTACCGCGCCAGAGAGTCCACTCGTGGGTCATCCGGCTCCGAACTTTGACCTCAAAACATTGAATGAAAAGACAACCGTAGCCCTCCACGACCTGTTAGGTAAGCAGCCCATCCTGATCAACGCCTGGGCCTCTTGGTGCCCTCCTTGCCAGCAGGAAACGCCAGACCTGGTCGCGATGTCCAAAAAGTATGCTGGAAAAATTCAATTCGTGGGCGTGAACATGACCAGTGACCACGACAGTGTGACGACCGCCAAAGCGTTTGTCCATAAGTATGGGATTACCTATCCAACTTTGCTCGATCTCAAAGGAAGTTTCTTTAAAGACTACCAAATCATCGGCTACCCCACCACGTTCATCCTAGAACCCAATGGAATGGTTCAGAACGTGCATGTGGGTCTATTGACGCGGACGCAAATGGAATCCCTGATTGCAGGCGCCCTGAAATCCAACAAAACAACCTAATCAAGAGCCTAAACTGGTCTGTTTTATCGGACGACGAAATGAATGTGTGAAATCCTCCGTTGCGAGTCGGAGCAACGGGGGATTTCCAAGTACAGTATCACGCGACTTTCTCAAACTTACCTACATAAAATCACAAGAACCAAAAAAACCAACCTACCCAATGTTCCCATTCAATCCGGTCGGTCAGTATATCAACTCAAACCAGTCAGTAAAATATTCTACGACGAAGCGGGCACCGTGATGAGCAACGTAGAGTGATGTGGTAACTGAAATGAGCGACAAGTGTGACGAGTAGGTCGAGTTTGTACATTTCGTACACCTGTTTTTCTGGATCCGATGGAATAGGGTTTTAAAACTTTGAGGGTTTTAGTTGTATCTCCGATCCCCCTTCCAGCTCTCGCCGGTTGTCGGGTGTGAATCAGTACCACGGACTTGCGCCGAAGACGGAGTAGTAGATTGTACCGACGATGCAAAATGCACCAAGACCCGCTAAAGTGTTATACACGATGTCCTTCACGTGACCCCCGTGGTTCAGCGAAGTGCACAACAGAAAAGAGGACGTCCGGTGGACGCCCTTAAAAGTCATGGTTTTCAAGGTTCATTTTCTCAGTCGTCGACTTTGGAAGGCACGAATTTCTGCGTCAGTCGCCATTCTTACTTCATGTCTTGATGCGTATGTTGGACTGATTGTTGTCGGTCTTTTGAAGAAATACCAGAAAGCAACACCTAAGACGACCAGAGCAGAGGGTCGAATAACCTTAACATAATGCGCTGGGATGCTTCGGATTGATTTCAGATGTATCACTTCCCGTTGGTATTATGAGAGGTAACTGCCTCGTTGCTTACAATATGGATTTCACACGCCTTCCATTGCTGATATCTGCCTAAGTGCACTTTTTTGCATGGAAATAAAAAACCAAGTGTACGTGTACGGCGCACCTAATCGCCGCTTATGGCCTAAAGTATAAAAAAAAGAAAAGGAGTACCCGTGCGGGACACCTTCTGACTGGCGTGTGATAACCAAGTAGCCGTTGCAATCTTCGTTGCAACGTGGGACTTCTCAACCAGCTTGAGCAGGACCTTCCTGTGTGATGAACAGGATGTGGGACAGTGGCAACCCACAATTCAACAGGAGGTCCAACTACTGCATCAAATTCGGCAAACGGAGAATTGGACAAGCCACCCAGCTTCCCGCCGTACAAGAGAGTCCACTCGTCGGTCATCCAGCTCCGAACTTCGACCTCAAAACATTGAATGAACAGACGACCGTTTCCCTCCACGACCTGTTAGGTAAGCAGCCCATCCTGATCAACGCATGGGTCTCTTGGTGCCCCCCTTGCCAGCAGGAAACGCCAGACCTGGTCGTGATGTCCAAAAATATGCAAGCAAAATTCAATTCGTGGGCGTGAATATGACCAGTGACCATGACAGTGTGACGGCTTTGTCCGACAGTATGGGGTAACCTATCTAACCTTGCTCGATCTCAAGGGGATGGTCTCAAAGGACTATCAAATCATTGGCTACCCCACCACGTTCATCCTTGAACCCAATGGAACGGTTCAGAACGTGCATGTGGGTTTATTGACGCAGTCGCAAGTGGAATCGCTGATTGCAAACGCCCTCAAATCCAGCAAAACAATACAATCAAAAGCTAGGTTGGCCCGTGTTAAAGGACGAAGAAATGAATGTGTGAAATCCTCCGTTGCGAGTGGGAGCAACGGGGGATTTCTAAGCATGGTATCAAGTGACTTTTCTAACACCCCCATACTTTCCTCAAGCAATCCACAAACTTTCTCCATACTTCGGATCTAAAGTAAGGGCGTCACCAAGAAACGGAGGGATGTCCTGAAATACACCATGCCATAAGACCAGAAAGTGATCACATACGAGGAGGCTGTTTATGATGAAAACGAAGCTCGGTAAACTCGGTATCGCCGCAGGCGTAGGAACGGCTGTCATCGCGGTCGGGGCGATGACTCTCCCCGCCTTTGCAGCCACGACTTCCAATTCAAACGGATCATGGTTAGCTAAGATGCAGTCCTTCATGTCCCAAACGTTTACTCCTCAGCAGCGTCAACAATTTATGAGTTCTTCTGCGATGCAGGAGCTACACAACTCTTCTGCCATGCAGCAGGCTATGCAGCAACACGATTTTGGCAAAATGGAATCTCTCATGAACTCTGACCAACAACTCAAGCAGCAAATTGGCGCACAAAATGTAGCCAAGATGAACCAAATGATGGGACAACTTCAAGGGCTGTATCAATCCGGAAAATAAATTTGTAACGGCAAACCCCCCCTCAGATCGTCAAAAAACGGCACCGATGGTCGCCGTTTTTTGACATCCTGGGTACGTGGTTCATCGATCACCAGCCTGGATCCAACCTCCCCTGGGTTCCGGCAAACACGAATTTCCCCTACCACTTCATAACCATTTAGTAACCATCCATGATGATTGGTGTACCCACGTGAACCAGCGTGAGAGTCTGATTTGTATCGGGACGTACCGCGATCTGTAAATTCATCTTCGAGTCTCCGGTCAACAGGTAGGTCTCAAGTTTCGGACAATATGCAGAAATACTTGCGAAACCGTCCGTTAGAACCCCCTCAACCGGTCTGGCCTTCACAGACCCTAATACTTGGGCTACGAGTTCCTTTATTTCCGCATCCGTTAACATCATTGGAAGTATTCCCTTTGTATGTACACTGAGGCGCCCCACAGACCCGATTCCTGTTGCCACACTGTCCACCTCGGCCATGACCTGAGCCAAATCTATGGGTCTGTCTGCATCGCATCGGACTCGAATCAGGAGGATGTGTGAATTTCGCATATCTTGTAGATTCCTACGCAGTAAAACAGAAATTCGTAGACCATCCGCACGCCTTCCAACAATCCTCGCGAATCCGCCTCCTGTATCCCTCGATTCGACAATAGCGTTCTCTGTGCTTTTCAATTCAAAAGCCAATCTCTGCACGACCCATACCGGCCGAAAGAAAGAGAGTGAACGGTCCGTACCTTCGTTGATTTCACCATAATAATGAATCTGGAACCCAGTGCTTTTTGCCTGCATGGCGGACAAGCTCGTGTGGAGAATCGTGGCTTGTTGTCTCAACAAACTTTTACGGGCTTGGATCCTCGTGTACATGCGTACTTTCCTAAACAAGTCAATCGGAGATGTTTGCTCTCGATAACCTATGGCAAAGCCGCTCAATTCATTTCCCCGCTTCCATCATCCCGTCGAATTCTCTCGTTCGTCCACGCAACCTATGTACTCTAGCATGGCCAACAAGTAGAATTTGTAAACCTTGTGTGACGTAGATTTTTGCGGTGATGACGAAGTTTATCTTTCAGATAGAGGGGCAAGACTTCTAGTAGACCTACTAGAAGGAGCGATCTAAAGTGAGGTTCGATCGGCTAATCCTACTGCTCATAGCGGTATTGTCCATTGTGGGCATCAAGAAGGCGTTCTTTCACTCTCCACTCAAGGATGAGTCGTTGTTTCACAATCTTGCAACACCCCAAGAGGCTCCGATCCCTAAGGAAACGTTACGACTGCGCGGGTGCGCAATGCGATCGTTTCAAAAGTCGGACAGTTACTTGCGGGTGCCAAGACTCCGGCGCAAGCCAAGGCAATTCTCACCCAAGAAACGCCGGTTCTCCAGCAAGTGGCCATAGATGTTGCACGCGAACATGGCGTCAAGTATCCCGTACAAACGGAGTTCGCCAAAGTGGCGTTCCCCACCAAAGTCTATGGAAATCAGGTCTATCCAGCGGGTGATTACGAAGCCTTACGAATTGTTCTGGGCGCTGGGAAGGGCGAGAACTGGTGGTGTGTTATCTATCCGCCTCTGTGCTTCATCGACATCGCCGAGGGAGATGCCATTCCCAATACGAGAGGTTTTCCGGATACCCCACCACTTGAAACCATCGACGTAGCGAACACAAACGGAGCAACGACAAAAGTCCAAGTTCGAATGTTGTCTTTGGATATCGGAGAAGAAATTTGGCGCGCATTAAAAAATCTCGGTTAAGATAGTGAGTACGAAATTCTCCGTTTGCTTGCCAAGGACTGGGACGTGCCCAATACGAAGAGATTCATGGAACCGCCGGTGAATCCTTTCGGGGCCAGCAAACGGTAAAGGTGCTCCCTTTATTGATTTGACTTTCCACCTCGACCGCGGCTCCAGACAAACTCGCTAATCGTTTCACGATGGCCAATCCTAATCCCGATCCTCCCGTTCTCCGGTTCCTCGATTTATCAACTCGATAAAATCGCTCAAAAATGTTGTCCAGTTCCGCTTTCGGGATTCCGATTCCCGTATCCCGAATCCGCACAAATGAACCCTGTAAGTTCTCTCCTGTCGTTACCTCAATCAGGCCTCCTGTCGGGGTATATTTGACGGCATTGTCGAGTAGGTTCCATAATATTTGATAGACATCATCGGGATTCGCATCGATCCAAAGCGGATGCCCTGCTGTCTTCACCTGGAGTGTCAACTCCGCCGCCACGCAACGAGGTTCGAAAAAATGAACAAGACTCGCCGTCATGTCATTGACTTCAATTTTCGTTGCGGGCTTCGCCTCCAACATATCCGCTTTGTACAGGGTTTCCACCCCAGATACCAAAGATTCAAAACGCTCGACTTCCTCCAAACAGCTGTGTAATCGCTCGCGACTGGGTTCCCATACGCCGTCCAAAAACGCTTCAATATGGGATTTTAACGTCGTCAACGGGGTTCTCAACTCGTGTGCGATGTCTTGCGTTAAATGTGTACGCAACTTTTCCTGGTGGTTGAGTTGTTGTGCGAGGTAATTCATCGTCTTGGCCAGCAAGGATAACTCATCCCGTCCATGAGCGGGAACCGTCAATTGCCACTGACCATGTGCAATTTGCGTCGCCAATTCCTGCATCTGCAGGATTCTCTTCGTGAATAACTTGGATAAGAACGCGGCAATTAACATGGTGATGGCAACAAAACTGGCTAATGTCCAAATCAGACTCTGCTTCAGTGCCTGGTCAAAATGGAATTGAATGGACTGGGACATCACCGGCGACAGGCTGTTGACCGGTTGGCAGACCAGCAACCCAAAATGCCGGGAGACCTCGATTTGCAAAATAAGGGTTAAAAGCACCAACAAGCTAATACTGAAGAGAGAAAAGGCTAACAGCAATTTCCCGCGAATTTTCATTCCTCATCACCTTCAAATCGATACCCGAGCCCATAAAGAGTTTGAATATACAAGGGACGACGAGCATCGTCTTCGATCTTGGCTCGAAGGTTCTTAATATGTCCATCAATGACCCGACTGTCCCCTCGAAAATCTAGACCAAACGCCTTGTGAATCAGTTCCTCGCGACTAAAGACGCGCTTCGGATGGCGAGTAAAGACCATCAAGAGTTTGTACTCCGTAACCGTCAGTTCAACTTTTTGTCCATTCTTAAATACCATCTGCCTCTGCGCATCCACCACCAAATCCCCGTGGCGGTACACGAGTCGCTCGGCTAGTGGTTCATTCTCCTGGGTGCGGCGCAGAATCACTCCGACGCGCGCAACTACTTCCTTCACACTAAACGGTTTGGTCACATAATCGTCTGCACCAATACCCAAGCCACGAAGACGATCTTCTTCGGCATGTTTCGCCGTGAGCATTAGGATCGGGACCGAGGACTTAGCCCGAATTGCCAGACAGACTTCCTCTCCAGACAAGTCTGGCAACATGAGGTCCAAAATGATGAGAGACAGCCCACCTTGCTCTATGGCATCTAAGACTTCGTGACCTGTATGGGCGGTCGACACCTGATATCCTTCTTTCTCCAAATACCCTGACAAAACTTCGACAATCTTGGGTTCATCATCGGCGACCAAAACGGTATAGGATTTCTTCATAATTCCCCCACATTTCCTTGGTACAATGCCCCCACACGATTTGTGGGGTTGGTTCGATCTTCATTGACTGTACCATACCCCGCTCCACACGTGATACAGATGAGGGAGCGTGAAACCGTGAAATTGACCACAAAAACCTATGCATACGTGGGCGTGACTCTGGTCGCTGCGGCCGGATTCGGCCTGTTTTGGTGGACCCATAACCCGACTGGTGTTTCAACGCCTTTGACCAAGACTTCCGGAACCAACGGTGCCTTAAAGCCCGTCAGTGCGTTGGTGGCGCATCCTACACCGGACACTCCAGTCGTGCGATACACTCTTGTCGCAGAGGCCAAGACACTCAATCTGGGGCAAGGAAAGACCGTCCAAGCCATGACTTTCAATGGCAGCGCACCTGGGCCGACGCTCACCGTACAGCAAGGAAATGTTGTAGAAGTCACCGTGAAGAATGAACTGAGTGTCCCCATTACGGTGCATTGGCATGGAATTGATGTCCCCGGCGCAGAAGATGGAGTTCCGGGATTGACGCAAAGCCCCATCTCACCAGGCGAAACTTTTGTCTATCGATTCATCGCCAAGGACGCTGGAACCTACTGGTATCACTCTCATGTGAACAGTGTTCAGGAAATCGGAGCCGGGCTGTTTGGGGGGATCGTGGTCAAACCGAATCATCCCGCCAACCCTCTGCCAAACCGTGACTATACAATCCTACTGCATGAATGGTCGACCTTGTCCCAGGGACAAGAGAATGGGATGAGTGGCATGAGTGGCATGAGTGGCATGAATATGGGGAACATGAACATGTCTAAACCTTCCCTAAGAACCACAGGCTTTCAGGTAACCAGGATGGATCGGGAAGCACTAAGTGAGATGACGAGCGCCTACGACGCGTTTACGGTCAACCAGACTGCGAATGGAACCAGTCTGTTTCGGGCAAATCCCGGAGACCTCGTACGCCTTCGGCTGGTGAACGCCGGCAATATGACCCACTTGATGACTCTCGTCGGCACCTCGTTCAAAGTCGAAGCTTTGGATGGCCACGACCTGTCTCACCCAACGTGGATTCAAAATCAGTTGCTTCCCATCGGTGCCGCACAGCGTTATGATGTTGAATTCAAGATGCCAGCGAGTGGCCAAGTCCAGCTCGTGAGCGCAGACCCTTCGGCCACCGAACGGATGGAACTACAAGCCACCATCGGGCAGTCGAGCCATTCCTCTCCCATGGACACGGCTATGAACTTGCAGAACGAACCTTGGTTTGATTTCACAAATTACGGCAGTCCAACTACAAGTAAGAATTCGACCTTCACACTCGGGCAACACTATGATAAGACCTTTACAATGAACCTTGGAGTGGGGATGAACCAAAGCGGGATGGTCTACACCATCAATGGAAAGGCATTCCCGAACACGTCCCCGTTTGTCGTCCAAAACGGCGATACGGTGAAGGTGCACATTGAAAACGACACCAACTACATTCATCCGATGCACTTACACGGAACCAGTTTTCAAGTTTTAAGTCGGGACGGCGTCCCTCTCAAGGGGAGTCCGGTCTATCTCGATACTGTCGAAGTGTTACCTGGGGAATCATACGATATTGCATTTAAGGCCACGAATCCGGGATTGTGGATGTTCCACTGTCATGACCTGCACCATGCTGCAGCAGGCATGGACACCATTCTCCAATACTCAGGAATTACGGATCCGTACAATATCAAGGATATGTCCGAATAACCACGAAAAAGGGGGGGCTTATGCCCCCCGAATATCTTATGCGGTTGTCGGCTTACGAATATGCGGACTGTGTTTGGTGCGATACTGGTCGTCTAGGACCGATCGCATCCGTTGATACTCTTCAATCGTAATTTCCCCTCGTGCCAAACGCTCATTGAGTACATCAACCGGAGAACTTCTCCGTTCCTCGACGGGCACAGAAACGGGAATGCCCATCGGCAAGTGATGCCCAAAGTGACCTCGGCTATGTCCACCGCACATTTTTCTTACCTCCGTTTTCCGGCCTCAAGAGGCTGATTCGTCGGATTCAGATTGAATTTCCTGTTTCAGTTTCGCCATGGCATCCTCGACTTCGGACTTCAATTCCGCTTTTTTGAGTTGATCCATTTCATACGACAGCGAGGACGTCATTGCGGTGTAGGATGCTTGAGCCTCGGCTTCTCGGCGTTCCACCTTAGTTTCCATCCGATCGAACTTCGACAGCGGATCGTCCTTGTTAAGTCCGGTAACGGCGTCTGCCGCTTCCTTTTGTGCCACAGCACGGCGATTTCGACGAACTAAATCGTCCCGACGTTCCTTCGCCTCGGCCAGCTTCTGCTCCAAGAGCTGGTATTGTTCCTTCATCTGTGCAGAGGTCTGTTCGGCCTCGACCCGCTCAGATTGCAATTGTTCCAAACGCTTTGTTTCCTTCTGCTCAGACTCCAGCGCTTTCTGGGCTAGGTCCTCGCGATTTTGCTGGAGAGCCAGTTTCGCTTTGCTATGCCAATCTGCAATGGCCGCCTCACAAGCTCGTATTCGATCCATGATGAGAATTCGCTCGGCTTCAAAGCGGTTCACTTCGACAGAAAACTGCCGGAGGTTCTCAGTGGCATCGTCAATGTACAAATTCAGACTCTTTTCCGGGTCCTCGGCCTTGCTGATGAGGTCATTGAGGTTCGCCCGGACGAGGTCCTTGAGACGCGATACCAGGGACATGTTACTCCTTCCTTTCCGGTGAAAGAGGTAGGTTGGGATTCAACCTTCACGAACACTGTAAACAAAATATGTGTAGAAATTGTGTAAAACCGGGCCACCGGTTAATCTTCACAATAATGTCGGGAATCCGCCCGACCAAACGCAGATTCGGTAATAAACCGTCCCGGCTCGCCGTCTTCCCCATAATCCCAGACGAAGACATGCCCAGTAGGAATGGAGCGACCAATGACCTCAACGGGACTATGAACGACCTTGTATACCGGCTGAAAGGGACAACAGTACCAGTACCCGTCTTCTTCAATTTGACCTGTCGCTACGAGTTCGTCGACCGTACTCTCATACTCCCGTTCGACGTCGGTGACCGTATGTTTGACCCATAATTCGGCCAAATCCACTTGAGCCTGCGCATACTCCCCGGAATGGCGAATCTCCCGAAGTGCGATGCGCGAAGTTACCTTGAACAAATCGCGGGAATCGAGCTTACTTTGCTTGCTTCCTCCACCGTGATGGGATTGGCTCAGTAAAGAGGGGTCTTCCAGTGCCTGAGCAATCAAGAAATAAGCGGTCAAAGCCGATCCATACTGTTCTTCGGCTTCTTCATGACTCTGAAGAGACACCCGTTGTCCACCGACAATCGAACCCAGAATGGCGTCGCCCGATTGTCGGCGCGTTCGAGCCTCTTCATACAAAAGGATCACCTCTTTATACGGATCCGCCTTCGTGCGGGCAACCACCATCTTGTCTTTCACGAGCGTTTCCATCTCATCTGCGGCTCGTCGCATCCCCGCCAAATGCTCGATGGGGCATGCTCCGCGTGTCTCTTCCCGAGTCCCGAGCAGAATCGGCACCTTGATTTTGGCACTCCCCGCAAAAGACGCCTCTTGCCGGGCCGCGATCAAAAGATCCGGGATCCGTCCGTACCAACCCTCCGCTTGCTCATGTGTCACGATTGGGACGGGTTTCGACGGATGCTGGTCACTTGGAAATGCATCCCGCAATAAGGCGTCGCCCATCACTTGTAGGCTTTTGGCCGCGCGTAGCAAGACCCGTGCGCGAACGTTCGAGGTCTCTGCAAGTTCCACTTCGACTTCAAACACCTGTTCGCCCAGTCTTTTATACCCGGCTAAATGTTCAGGGGTGCACATTCGTTGGCCGGAGAAAACTTCTCGAAATCGATCAAACAGAGCCATCTTTTTACACCTCTTTTAGACACTCGCGAGATTTCCCTTTTGTTGTATTATAGCGCACGACAAGCAACACGAGTGGACGATGTCTCTGACCATCCTTCGTTACTGACAACCTTGTCCTTAAGTAAATCGAATGCCTGTTTTCAGCTTACACTGTAGTTATGGAGAAAGTTTGTGCGACACGAGATTTGTCCTCATATCTTTGAGCTTACAAACCTTTCGTTTTCGATGGGTCAAAATAACCTTCGTGAATGGCGAACTCGCGAGCTTCTTCGCGGGAGCGGACTCCTAATTTTCTTCGGATGTTACGAATGTGAAAATTCACCGTGGAATGGCGAATACCAAGAATCTGTGCAATCTGCAGATCGGATGAATTTCGTGCCAACAACCTTAAGACCTCCACCTCACGAGGGGTCAGGCGAATGGATGTGACAGGAACCTTCGACTTCCATCTGCCTTGTTTTGCAATCCAGTCCACAATCACACGGTCAGAAAACACGAACTCGCGGGACACGAGCGGCTCGAGTCCATGTTCCAGCATTTTTGCGACTTCACTCTGATGAAGGTACCCCGATGCGCCAAGGCGAACCGATGGCTCCAGGTATTTATCCGATGCCGAGACGATAAAAATCCGGGTATCTGGATGGACAGTCCGGAGTCTGAGGAGCATCCCCACCCCTCCTACCTCCGGAGCGTCCATGTTGAGCATCACGATATTCGGTTGATATATATTCAGCGTTCGCAGGACGTCCTCGGCGCTTCCCGAGATGTAAAATACCTCAGCTCTGTACCTCCGGACAAAAACATTCGGAGATTTGGCGAAACCCACCATAAATATCTTACAAGAATTTAATGTCGTGGATAGTTCGAGCATGGGCAAACCCTCCTTGAGTACGAAGCTGTATCACCACACGGTATACACCGTATCGTTAAAAAACGAATCACGAGATTCGTTGGCTATCTCCAAACGAACTATAAAAGATGCAGCCATCGAGGCCGAACGCGAATCACATGTACTAGTGATTTTCGCATCGTTGGTTCCCGTCTTATAGTCTTTCCGTTCTGGCAATGCATGGCCGCGTGTGGCACTGGCTCAATGGGATGGGGAGGACCCATGAGTACCAACGGGTGGATGAAGGGCAGTTTCAATGTTCAAGCGTGACCCTGTCGGTATTTCGACACAAAAGTTCAAACCGTGAGGCCGTATCCCACGCCGGAGGGAATATGTCCAGAGAGTCGAGACCGTACGCGACTCTCTTTCGGTTTTTAAGATGCCATGAGTTCTCTGGCTCACTTGTGCAATCATTTGCTTTTGACAAACAGGTCGATGGCTGCGGCCACTTCGTCACGCGTTTCGTTTCCAAATTCCATTTGCCGTCGAATTCGTTGTTCCAGAGTCTCAGCGACTACAGCGGCGATGGTCCGATCCAACGCTTTGCGAATGGCAGTGCACTGCGTGATGACATCCACGCACTCGCGCTCACGATCCATCATTTGAAGGACGCCCCTGATCTGGCCCTCAATTCGACATAAACGGTTTCTCAAAGCCCTCTGATAACGCATTCCCCGATCTCCTCTGTTCAGATTCCAATTTTTTATGGAGCGAGTTATTAGAAATAGAAACTGTCACATCACAACGAAAAGCCTTTCTACCCCGGGCGATTCCGGGAACTCCGACGATTCATTACAGTGCATGGTGTAGAACGCAATTTGTACAGGCCTCGTCTTTCCTCTTTCTCGATTTCGCTATATTCTTCCAGGACAAAAGAGTCAGGGACACAAAAGCAACCCCAAACAAAATGAATAGTCGATTGGGTGCCATCCAGTGGCCCAACAATCCCATGCCCCAGTTTCCCAGAGACGAGGATAAGCCACTTACTACCATATACAAACCGGTAGCACGGGCGCGTAAACGTTCTCCAGCCCGTTCCTGAACCGTAGTCAAACTCAAAGTCATGAAAGCTGCTTGCGTAAATCCGATGAACGTGATAGCCACAAGCCCTATCCGCAGGTTATGGCTCAAACCCAACAAAATTAACGCGAGTCCACTTGTCCATGCGGTGAACCACACCAGGTTCTGTCGATGTCTTTGACTTCGCCGTTCCATCAGTCCCATTGCGGAGGTTAAAGCACCGAATCCGATGGCACTCAAAAAGGTTCCATATCGTGGCCCGGATTTCAAGGCAAGATCGAGAAAAGCAGGTAATACAGCCATAAACGACATGGTGAGTCCACAGTGAAGCCCGGTTAATGCCACCATACCGATAACACGTCGTTGACCTAAGCGAGTGGTCACACACGGGACGTGAGCAAAGTGGTCCAGAATCTCCTCGTGCTCCGACGCCAACTCGGGTTGAAGTAGTAAGGGAAACAAGGAGCCTCCGACATATTCAAGCCCAAGAAGCAGATACGCCATTCCAAACCCAAAACGATTGAGCAACGGGGAGGAAATAGCCGGTCCAAGTAATTCAGTTCCGCTTTGCGCAAGCGTAAAGAGAGCCATCGCACTCAAAAGCAAATCCCCTGATACCAAACTAGGAACCGCTATGTTCTGCGTAAGATTCAATAACCCGGATGCAAAACCGAAAATAACCCCAGTCACCAAGAGAACAGTCGGCGATAGTCGATTTTGAAAGGACAACATGGAAAGGAGGATAGCCAAAAGGACAATTCCTGCACTGGGAATGGTCAAGAGCGATTTTTTGTTCCTGCGTTCAACGACACCGGCGAAAATGAGGTTCACCAGAATGCCGGGCATCGTCGTGGCAAGAACCATGATTCCTCCCCAAGAAGTGGCATGCGTGAACGCGTACATTTGCCAAGTGGATACGAAGGTAAAGATCCATGACCCGAGACCGGTGGTCATGGAGGTCAACCATAACCACCGATAATCCGGCAAACGAAAAAGTGCCTGAAACCTTGTTGCGTATGTCTTCATGGAGTTTCCCCACTCTACGACTTTCAAGCCGAAAATCACATCGATCGCGTTCGAAACCGTCGGTGATGCGCAAATCTAGAGAGCCTTCCTATGATTTCTAGACCCTCCTATAAACTGTCCCTTATTTTTCGATACTCTTCTTCGGTGATCTCCCCTCGTGCATATCGTTCCGCCGCGATTTCCTTGGCTGTACGAGAAGAATGATCGGAATTGTCTCTACGGGTCATCGAACGAACTAAATACACCACCAAATAAACGACCCCAATTAAGATCAGAATTTGAAAAACCCACCCTAGAATCCCCATGCCATAGCCACCGCCGTAACCGAAACCGCCAAAACCCATCATCTGACACTCCTCCTTGTCATGTATCACTTAAATACCATCGTGAACTTCCTTTACGGACGCTTCGAGATCGGAGATCCACAGTACGGACACGTATGCCACGCAGAATGAATACGATGATGACAGTGTTCGCATTTTTTCCCTTGAGATTTCAGGACTGCCACAAAAATCACGATAATGCCAACGACCAATGCACCGACTAAAAGTGTAAATGTCAGCATCCCAAGGACCATCGCGAAATTCATGCCCGTTGCCATCCCCATCATGGGACCTTGGTTCATGCCTGTGGCAGCCAGATACAAGAGCAACGCTCCGACGACGACACTCACCGTAGCCACAATCCATCCCGGTATTTTCATTTGAATCCCCTCTTTCGTACCCGAAGCTACGTGAGTTCCATCTATCGTGTCCTCGCCGGAACTGTCACCCATGCGAATCGTTGCGCGTTCATCAAATCACCGTTTGTGCGCGTGCTGCCGATCTTTCCTCCAAGTTTTCGATGACCTCGAGGATCGCCAATGGTTCTACACCAAATTGCTGCAGTTTAACGGCTACCCTTTCGTACTTGACGTTCCCGCTTATTGCACGCTGCAGTCGATCACTCAACTCAGCTTGAGGATCTTGGGCTTCAGATTTCGCCATTTATCAAACCTTCCCTCTGTCAACATTGGAACTACCCCACTTGGGCGCTAACCGACAATGATTTTGCCGTACATCCCCTTCGCGGCATGACCTGGGTATTCACAAATATAGTGAAACGTTCCCGCTTGACTGGCGGTGAAACTCGTTGTCGCAACAGGATACGTGTCCTTGCTTGCGGCGGGAATCGGGAGGATGAACGCTCCGGGATAGATGCCGCCCTGCATCATAGACATGACCCCGTATGGCGGTTGGGCCGACGTCACTTCAATTCCGTGTGGCATACCCGTATCCTCGTTCACTAATTCCAACGTGACATGTGCTCCCTTTTGAACATGCAGGGTGGGGTTGACCAACCCACCCATCACAAACTTCTCGTCCGGTCCCGAACTGCTGTTGTCCATGGCTCCACCAAAGGCGACAATTTTGACTGTTTGTCCGGAGTAGGTAATGGTGTTGTTGATTTTGTCAATGGTCGCGTTTTTGAGCGACGATTGCATCTCTTGATTGGCGTCAGATGGATTTACAGTTTTCACCTGACCAAAAAACTGACTCATCATCGATCCCATCGTACTGGTCCAGTTGCCTTGACTACCGCCGGTTCCTCCAAACGCTTGACCCATCATACCCGACCAAGCACTTTGGGACGGGTTGCCGGAACCCACCGAACCTCCACCCGGTGCAAATCCAGCACCCATCATATTGGCAAACCCGTTATCACCCCATGGCGCAGTTGAGGTTGACGTTGGTGCAATGCTTGAAGCGGGCGTTAAAGTGGAGGTTGTGTTCGTATTGCTTTGTGCAAAAGCTTGCGAGACGGTCAGTCCTCCTACACCTAATCCGATGAGTAATGTGGGGATAAGAATTGTACGCTTTTTCATTGGATATCCCTCCGTTTCTTTGGTACGTCCTTACCATAGACCCGGAGTGTGAAGAAAGTTTGTGGATTGTTTGCGTAAATGGTGAGGTTGGTACCCTTTCACAAATTTTATGCGCCACTACAGGCATGGGAATTGTGACGCCTAGTTTGTTAGAGGTGCTGTCTAAAATGCAGAAGGCATCCACGGGGAATCCCCAGACTCCATGGTTGTTTACGGACTCATTCTGCGACTATTCTGTGACTTTGACGTTTCATTTTAGTAATTTCCCATGGAGGATTGGTAGCAAAAAGGCATCTTAACAATAGCGGAAACACCGTGGAATTTCATTGAGTGATGCCAGCCAGCAAGACATCACACCTGTCTTTCGGCCAATTCATTTGTCGGATAAATGATGAATTCACCGCCGACCCGAGGCCATAATATCCCGTCAATGTAATCCAACGAGACCATACAACAACTTGGGTCTGCAGCAATGTTCGAGCATGAAACGTTACAATAGTTTAACCTATCGCTGTGCTATTCATAATTGATTTGCATTGTAATTATGATGAATATGCATTTCCAACATCATAAATCTTGACGCATACTCATTCATAGGATGACTTTACTCTTCTTGAAACTCTTTCACTGGAGGCAGTATATATGAAAATCCTCTTTGTATTGAATGATCCTCCGTATGGTACTGAACGCTCCTACAACGGATTTCGTCATGCGAATGCCGTGGGAAAAATGGAAGGAATCGAAATACGAATCTTTTTGATGGCCGATGCTGTGGTTTGTGCGAAACGCGGACAAAAAACGCCGGACGGCTACTATAACCTCGAAAAGATGCTGACTGTGGCCAGCCGCCGCGACGCATCGATTGGGGCATGTGGAACTTGTTTGGATGCACGCGGACTCACGCCGGAAGATTTGCATGTTGCGGTCCACCGATCGTCGATGGAGGAACTCTCGGAGTGGACGGTCTGGGCCGATAAAATCGTCGTCTATTAAGACATGCTCTAACTCTCATAGGAAAGTGGACATGTTAAAGGAGGAATCGCTCTTGGAAAGCACGGTCGTCGTCCTTGGAGGCGGGGTTGGTGGCATGATCACAGCCAATTTGCTACGAAAAAACTTGCCTGAGCCATACACAATCACACTCATCGATCGAGAGGAACACCACGTATTCGCTCCCTCGCTACCCTGGTTGGTCACAGGAGAGCGTCAGGCCGGAAACATCTCTCGGTCTCTGAATTCTCTGAAACAAAAAGGGATTGAGTTCATACAAGGGGAAATTGAGCACGTCGATGCTCAACGCCGAACCGTGATCGTCGATGGTCGGAGCATCACGGGCGATTACCTGGTCCTCTCACTCGGTGCCGCGCTCGTACCTGAGGAAATTCCGGGTCTGGCGGCAGGATACAGTTTTTACGACTTGGCACAAGCCGAGCGTCTTCGCCAAAAACTTGCCGAGTTTCAAGGCGGGAGCCTCGTCTTGCTTACCGCTTCTCCACTTTACAAGTGTCCTGCTGCCCCGTACGAAATGGCGATGCTCTTAGATTCTTACTTTCAAAAGCGGGGAATTCGTTCACGAGTTCGAATGAGTTTCTATGCTGCAGAGCCAGCACCCATGGCCGTGGCCGGAGTGAATGTCTCTGAGTCTGTCGTGCAATTCCTTCGGCAACGAGAAATTTCATATTACCCGCAGCATCAAATTATTCGCGTGAACCCTGACAAAAAGACGATTGATTTTACAAACGGTGTTCAAGAATCCTATGATTTATTGATTCATGTGCCTACCCATAAGCCGCCCAAGGTCATCCAAGAGTCTGGGCTGATTGGTGAAAATGGATGGGTTACGGTAAACCAGTATTCTTTAGAGACCGCGATTCCTAAAGTCTACGCGATTGGTGATGTTACAGGAATCCCGCTTGAAATGGGAAAACCTTTACCAAAAGCCGGCGTCTTTGCTCATGGACAAGCGAAAGTCGTGGCAAACAATATCATTTTGCAACTCACCGGAAAAGGACGCAGGGCTGAGTTTGATGGTCATGGAGAGTGTTTTATCGAAATTGGGAAACATAAAGCCGGATTTGCACGCGGAAACTTCTATGCCAGCCCGAGACCTGTAGTGAAAGTCTATCCCCCTGGAATACGATGGCACTTTGGAAAAGTGTTTTTTGAAAAGAATTGGTTTCGGACCTGGTTCTGAAACATCACCATTGAACCATCATCATAGCATTCGGACCGGAAAGTGGAGGAACGCAGGCTCCCCGCTTTTGCAGAACCGTCCATACTTGACAACTTTGGTCACGAATTCTAGCAGGATTCAAGTTTTGTAATGGTTCGTTTGTTCCGTACACTTTCTTAAGACTTTTGGAAGATGAATCCGTAGTGAAACGGTTTTAGGTCCACCTTTCCTTGTAGGGTAAATCCGCTTCTTTGCGCCCAATCAAGAATCGATTCTGGTTTCGGCCGTATCTCCATCGACGGCCCTCTGGGCGTATCTTCATATTTCCAATGCATCACTCCAAGCCTTCCGTTCTCCTCTAACTGACGATACGCGAATGCCAGAAGTTCCATCGGTTCCTCGCAATGTAACATGTTAAACAAAGCAACATAATCGACCGTCCCTTGATACCCTTGTAGGCTGGATGCCGTTTTCACATCCGAGACCTCTCCCCCAATCAACTCAAGGTTCGTCAGATTGAACCCAGAGGCTTTCTCCCTGCATCGTTCGATCATTTGGTCGTCAATATCGATTCCAACGGCGGTACCGTGAATGATTTGAGTCGCAGGGATGAGAAAGGTTCCATATCCGCATCCAACATCCACGAGTGTCCTTATGCTCGGAGTGACACCCATTTTGCGAAGCCAGGATGCGGGTTGAAAAAATGTGTTCCACAACTCTTCCTCTGGCATTCCTGATTCCCTGTATTTCATGTTTGGTGCTCCTTTCGTTGTTGTCGTGAATGCGAGGGTAAATTCGAAAGCTGGAAGTCGAAGATGTTTTTTCTTAAGAATGTCTTGAAAGCCAACACCGCCGGTGAGAGCTGCCGGTCCTTGTTTGATGCGATATAGAAAGAGCGAGGAATAAGAAACGGAGTGGAATCCACCACGTGGAGAAGACCACACGGCCATTCCGTACGAATGGCATATTTCGATAAAAAGGCGATACCCAATCCGCCGAGGACCGCTTGCTTGATCGCTTCCGTGGTATCAAACTCGATGACGTGTGATGGGGTCCAGCCAAGTTCCACGAAATGCTGGAGTGTCGAAGCCCGAGTATGGGATCCTTCACGCCGCAGCAACATGGGGTATGGACGGATCGATTCAAAAGACAGTTCTTGCTCCTGTGTCAAGGGATGATTCCTGCTCATCACGAGGGCCAGTTCATCCGGCAGAAACGGTTCCACATAAAGAACCTTCGATTCCACGGGTCCCGCAAGAATGGCCAAGTCCACATTTCCTTCTTCCATCTGACGAAGGATCTCTTGAGTTGCCGCAATACCCACCTGAACCTGAATTCCGGGATGGACTTGAGTAAAATCTAAAATCGCACTTGGCAATACATAATCCCCGACGGTCGAGCTACAGCCTACGTGCAGAGAACCTGAATCCAGATTTTTCAGCGTGTCCATCGCCGCCTGCGTACTCTCCACCAGTTCAAGGATTTGTTCGCAGCGCTTGTACAAGACGTATCCTGCATCGGTCAAGGATATGCTTCGACCGATTCGATGGAAAAGCGGTAAACCAATGGTCCTTTCCAGCGCTTCAATCTGTCGTGAAACAGCCGGTTGACTCATATTTAAGTCTTCAGCCGCGCGCGTAAAATTGAGTCTGTGGGCGACATGAGCAAACGTGTTCAATTGGTGGAAGTCCATAATCGGCCCCATCCCTTCTGCCTATCCATAAACAAAGAGAATGTTGTATACTCGTTTCATGCAGTTTGATTATACCAGACGAACAAAAATCCTGTTTTTCGAGACGGAGGTGACCGGATGAATCTTCTGCCTCCTATTCAATTGACGGCGTTTTCTCCCGGCGCGGGCTGAGCGTGCAAAGTCGGCCCAACCGACTTGGCGCAGGTCCTGCGCTCTTTTTCGGACACCCATCCCGTAAACTCAAGCCCAGAGATCTTAGTGGGCTGCGGGGATGATGCAAGTGTCGTTCGCATCTCAAATGATGTCGCCGTGGTTCAAACGGTGGATTACATTAGTCCCGTCGTGAACGACCCCTACGAATTCGGACGGATCGCTGCAGCAAACGCCCTGAGTGACATCTATGCCATGGGTGCGACCCCATCGTTTGCCCTAAATATTGTCGGTTTTCCGATCAACACGTTACCTATGGGTTACCTCAAGGAAATTCTACGCGGTGGCTCAGACATGATGGCACAAGCCGGAGTCCCCATTGTAGGCGGTCATACGTATGACGATCACGCTCCGAAGTATGGATTAACGGTGACTGGATTTGTGCATCCGGAGCGTTATATCACGAAACGCTCCGCCAAAGAAGGTGATGTCCTGGTTTTGACCAAGCCCCTCGGGGTCGGCGTTATCACAACAGCCATCGACAAAGGATTGGCGTCACCTGAAAGTGAACAGCGGGCCATCGCCGTGATGACAACCCTAAACGACAAGGCATCCAAGGTCATGATGGACGTCGGAGTGCATGCCTGCACCGACGTGACGGGCTTTGGCTTACTGGGACACTTGTACGAAATGGTGGCAGATGGGGATCTATGTGCGAAAGTCCGTCTTCAAAACATCCCTGTGATGGAGGAGGCTTGGGACCTGATCGCGGATAAGACGTTATCCAACGGAACCAAAAATAACTTTCACATGCTCAAAGATCATGTGACATGGGATAACACTTTACACGAGGCAGAACGTTGGATGTTGTGCGATGCTCAAACCTCAGGTGGGCTTCTCATGGCGGTATCAGAAGACAGGAAGGAGCGACTTTTAGACCGGTTAACTCAAGTTGGATGTATCGCCGCTGAAATTGGTACGATTCGTTCGCGATTAGAAAATGAATCCCATCTGTTCGTCCATCGTTAAATTTTCTTGCCTGCGTGGCATACGTGGTATCCGATCCCTGGTTTGTATCTCGATATGGAATAACAAAAATGCATCATATCAATGGCAAACATGCATTTCACACATCGGTACTCTCATAGCATAATCATTCTTGTGGACGTAATTTGTGCAAAAGGGAGTGTGGAAGGTGTTTCATTACACTGTAGAAACAAAAAAGACGCTGGATGAGGCGGTCCAATCTCTAGCAGAGAGTTTGAAAACCCATAACTTTGGCATTCTGTGGGACTTGGATATTCCTTCGACTTTGCAAAGTAAGGGTGTGGATTTTTCACAGCCCTACCGCGTTCTCGAAGTCTGCAATCCATCCAAAGCCAAGGAAGTTCTTGGACAAAATTCATTGGTGGGATACTTCTTACCCTGCAAAATCGTCGCTTATGAGGATCACGGAACCGTTAAGATGGGCTTCCCCAAACCCTCGATGCTGATGGAGGTTATCCAAGATCCGTCCTTGAAAGCCGTGGCGGAGGAAGTCGAACAGACATTAATGGCAGCGGTCAAGGAGGCTATGTAACGTCCCGTGTCTGAATTCCAATCGACAAACGATTTCTCGAATATTTTCAGTGCATCTCATTTCAGGCCGAGGTTTCTTTCTCGGCCGATTTTTATTCGTTTTCGGCCGTGCTCGCGCTCGGAACCCAATTATTTACCTCTGCCTTAGACGTACGGTTGGTCATGAGAGCTTACGGACAAAATAAACCCAAATGAGGGGGAATCTTCACTATGAAAGAGAACCAGTCTGACGAGGGCGTATCAAATCGGTTGGAAACGGATAACAAGTCAATGACAGATGACGCATCCACGGTCATGAGGTACCGGGTCACAGCGGAAGTCGGCAAGAACTGTGCCACCCAAGCGGAAGGACATCGGCTATTTTGGTTGATTTGGCACGACTTAGCGGCAGGGTCTTGGGTTCACCTTGATTTTTCGGGAGTTACATGTTTCAGCCCTCCTTTCTTTGATGCCTTATGTGGAGAACTCTTGAAACACTTTCGTTTGGCCTTTTTAAACCAACGGATCCAAGTACAGAATCTCCCTCAAGAAGGACGGGACATCCTGCAATCTGCACTCCGCCACACACAAAAGGAAATCTCAACCCGCCAGTCTGAGTAGAGCAGCGGGAGTAGAGAACGACTTAAGCTCGACGCAACGTTTCCCGCAATAAAAATGTTACGAGGGGACCTGATAACATTACCAGCATGCCAAGACACCCAAAACCTGACGTAGTCCGAAAAAATCAGCCCCAAACTTGCGAAGGCAAGAGATCCTAAATAGAGAAAATGAACGTTGATTGATAATTCTGTACTTCCGGACCACGGTTATCCAATGCTTCAGCAACATAGGCTACCTTCATTAGTGCACACTCTGATTGAAAGTTAGAGGAAAGTTTAGTAAATTATGGGCCTTGCACACCGCACAATCCGAAAGCCCGAATAATTCTGCCAGTCTTCTACCATTAGAATGAGGATTTTTCCGGACAAGAAACTAGTCCGAAATTTTGACGTTCAAAAGAAGATCAACTCGGCGTATAGATAAGTGACCAGACCTGCTGGCGTCCACCACTCACGTTAACATAGTGTCCAAGGCCATCCCAAAACGGCCCTGGGCACAGTGACTGATTAAAAGATGTCAATCCATCACATCTACAGCCATTGTCGATTGGTAAAAATCTTATCCATTTTTTAGACGTGATTTGACTGCCGATTCCAATCATCCATGCCTCCTACCAACTTATAAACCTGGCGGTAGCCCTTTTCCTTCAATACTTCCGCGGCGTAGTCGCTTCCCCCACCACCATGCTGGCAAAATACCACTATAGCGGTTTCTGGCGCCCAATCCAAAGTTTGATCTTCCAAATCCGTCACGGGTATATGGACGGCCCCCGGAATTATCCCGTCTTTGGCTAACCGTACGTCAATGACTAAGACCGAACCATCCGCCAACCGCTGAATTAGTTCTTTAACTGTGATTTCTTAAGCCATATTTCATCTCCTTTTGGACCGCGCCCTTTATTAGGACACCGCTTGCATCCGTCTATATGGAGGGAGCATTTAAGAGTGAGCCCCGTCCCAATGTGATACAACCTGTGACAGGTTCGGAGCATTATAGGTTTCTCGCATTCTGGCGACCAGAATAGCCCTATCGAACCACAAACGGTATATTCCCAATTACGCTGATCGGTCGAGCGAAAATCATCACGATAAATGAAAACAATTAGACGAAGGAATTTCGAATCAGTTGGAAATGGACAACAAGCCGATAACAGAATAACGCATCCACGGTCATGAGGTACCCGGTCGTACCGGAGGCGGAAAAACTTGTACCTTCAAAGCGGAACATCGGCTTTTTTGTTTGATTTGGCACGACTTAGCGGCACGATCTTTTGTTCAACTTGATTTTCGGGAATTACATGTTTCATCCCTCCTTTCTTAACACCCATGCGGAGAACTATCGAAACACTTTCACTGCACTCCGCCGCGCACGAAAGGAAATCAAAACCCGCCAGCCGAAAGTAGGTTGGCGGGAGTAGAGAACGACTTAAGCTCGATGGAACGTTTCCCGCATCAAAAACGTTACGATGAGTCCAGATAACATCACGAGCATGGCCAAGACACCAAAGACCTGACGTAGTCCGAAAAAATCAGCCCCAAATCCGAGCAATATGCCCCCAATGGCGTATCCGCCGTCTCTCCACATGCGATACACGCCAAGGGCCGAACTTCTCCACCCAGGATGAGCAGCATCCCCTACGGCGGATAAGAGAACTGGATAAATAAACGCGGTTCCCATCCCCATGAGAAACGCAGAAAAGATCCATAACCAAAGAGAATGAGAGAACAAGATGAGCGCGACGCCTAAACCATTCACCCATTGGCCGAGGGCAATCGGTAACTTTCGACCCACTCGGTCGCTCCACGCACCTGACACCAGCTGCAACACTCCCCACGAGGTGGCGTAGATACTCCCAACGAGACCGATGATCGCTATCGAAAAATGTTCCTGCGCCATGAGAATCGGTACCAGTCCCCATACCGCCGTATCACTCAGCTTGTTGATCAGCCCCGCTTGACTGCAGCTAAAGAGCGTTCGATCCCGAAAGCTTACCTTGGCAACGACTTGTTTTAGGGTCAACTTATCTTCAAGGAATGCGTTCTGACTGGAGGGCTTAGACAACGACGCTTCCAGTTTCGCATACGGAAGCGTCTCTCGAATCAGGAACCACGCCATGAAAAATCCGACCAATGCGACCGCTTCTCCGAACCAAAACGGAACTGGGCGCGGTCCAAACTGGCTCGCCAAGTAGCCCGTGAAGGCACTGGTCAAAGCGACCCCAATATATCCGGAAAATTCATTGATCCCAAGAGCTAACCCGCGTTTTTGATGTCCGACGAGATCGACCTTACTACTGACCGTCATCGACCACGCAAACCCCTGATTGGCCCCAAGCAGAAGATTCGCGGCCACAATCCAAGCCCAGTTCGGGGCGAAGATGACCAGAAGTGGAACCGGAATTCCCAGCAGCCACCCCAAGAGTAAGACCGGCTTTCTTCCCCAGTGGTCAGCCAATTTTCCTGCTACCAGATTCAATGCCCCTTTGACCACGCCAAACGAAACGATAAAAGACAGTAACAACGATAGTGAGGCAAGATGAAAGGTCTGTTTCCCCAACATGGGGAGTACCGTTCTTTCCAAGCCCACCATCGTTCCGACAAACGCATTGTTCACGGCCAGCAGAATAAATTGATCCAAATTGGGCCTTAAACCCAAGACCAGCTGCCTTTCTTTCATGCTGTTTCGCCTCCCTTAAGAATGCAGTGGGGAACGAAAGCCGTTCCTCGAACCATGAATCTCTTCATTCGACCGCAGGTTTTTCATGAATGGTTCCGAGGTTGTAGGCTCGGATCAAATCAAAGTTCTTGGGTTTGTTGGGTAAGTCTTCGAGCATGAATCGGACGAATTCTTCTTTTGATCTGGGTTGCATGGCCAGGTTAAAGCGACGTTCAAATCCAATGGTGGAAACGACCTTTCCACTCAGGGCACGCCCTCAGGTGGATCCAGAAAAAGCGCCGGGATAAACCTCCAGATAATCCGGCAACGCCAGCATCCGATCAAAGATGCTATGATAGAGGTCTTTGGCCCCATCTTCCACCACCAAATCCGGACGTCCAATGTCTCCAATCATTAGGGTATGTCCGGTGAGGACAAACCAGGGATCGGGTCCTCGGCGATGGTCGGTAACCAGCAAGCTCATGTGTTCTGGCGTATGACCAGGGGTATGCATCACCTCAATAACCGTATTGCCAAGAATAATTTGTTCCCCATCCTCCACGGGCGTGAACGCATAAGTGGCTGGAGCTTGCGCATAAAGCGCCAATTTCGCCCCCGTACCCTGGGCCAGTTCCCGCGCAACGGATATGTGATCCGCATGCACATGCGTATCCAGGACATATTGAATTTCTAGACCCGCGCGTTTAGCTTCTTGAATGTAGAAATCCACATCTTCGATGGGATCGACGACCGCCCCCATGGCTTTTCCTGTACACCCAAATAAGTAAGATACTGCCACCAGATTCATGTGCAGATATTGGCGAAAAAACAATGGAACTCCCTCCTTCGATTTGACCAAACTCCAAATGCAGCAGGACTCTCGACCGCCATTCCTCCTACGCGAACTTGATCACCAGCGTTTCCCGAAGCAAAACAGTGACAATCAGACTCGATCCGATGGCCAACCAACCGACAACCTCCATCGACATGGCGGTTCCTAACCAATCGGCGAGAACTCCCGAAACCAGCGCAGGTTCGACACGGTTTTCACGATGCCAAAGCTGATGATAAAGGCAATGGCAGCACTGGTTCCGGCGAGACCAAAATCTTGTTTAGCCACAAGCGGCAAAACGGTTCGTTCGAGACCGACCATTCCTCCAACAAACAAGTTCACGATCACGAGCAGTATGATTTGGGCAGCATGAACTCGAAGAGGACTCCGGGTATCCACCTATATCACCCTTCCTTCGACCTTATTACTCTGAGTTTCAACCTTCGACACATGCTCGTACCAAGCACTAACTCCCCCAGAAAGGTATCTCACCGGAAACCCCATGGCAGCGAGTTTTGCCGTGCCCGCTATCCCTCGGTATACCCCAGCACAAAAAACCACGTGCTCTTGGGTTGGGTTCAGGGTAGAACGAGCCATTTCCAGTTCCGATAGCGGCAGATTCACGGAACCTGGTATCTGCCGCTTTTGCCATTCTTCTAGAGTTCGGACATCCACCAATCGGAATTCATCATTGTCCTGCAGGACCTCATCCAAACTGATTGGGGTGATCTTCGTCACCGGATAGTTCTTTGCCGCCCATTCGTGGACCTGTACGGTTCCCATCACATTCCCACCTACTGCATCGATAGCGGAAAGAACAGCTCCCGGAACGTCATGGATTACAGGAATCAGCACCACGGGACCCGGCTTGGGCCATATTTTTTTGAGATTGGTCAAGAAGTCAGGTTCATCTTGGGGTAAATTCAGCGCCCCCTCGATAGAGCCTTGCATGAATTCGGACACAGGGCGCAGGTCTAACAATTCCAGATTGGCATGTTTCTCACGCATACTCTTTAGTTCATCTGCAGAAATTGTTCTTAACATGTTTTTTCGGCCTCCGTGCTTTGAAGTGAGTCAATCCAGCTATTGACCGCATGAAGTGCGTCCGGATTACAAAAGTAGTAATGCCAAGGCCCACGTTGCTGATGGCCGACCAATCCCGCTTGACGCAGCAAAGCTAGGTGTCTTGAAATGGTGGATTGCGGTACGTCTAAAATGGACGTCAGGTCTTGAACACAGATTCCATCTACCGCTTCTCCGTCGAGCGTGCAAAAATATTGCTTCTGACTTAACGTTTCCAATAAAGAGCGTCGCAGTGGATCTGCGAGAGCTTTAAACACGAGGTCCAAGTCGATGACGTTACGCAAACGCGTTTGGATGGTTGGTCCCATAAGCTTTCCCCTTTCGACGAGTTTCAAATTTTACATCCATAAATGCGGATATGCTGATTATTAGATGTTTATACTTTGCTTCAGCGTTGGAAAATTGTCAAGATGAAAACACACAATGGAAGCCTATAATGAACTTATAGAATAATTTTTCACTGCGAGGGGAATCAATATGGCTTTGTTTGACGCGAAGGCGGAAACGTATGATGATTTTTGTAGGACGCCATTGGGTCATTTCATCGATATGGTGGAACACGATATTCTAGGCAAAGTGGCGCAACCTCGTTCAGGGGAAATCGCAGTGGACCTTGGCTGCGGAACGGGGGCCTACTCCGTCTGGTTACAGGAACAAGGTTTGTCCGTCACTGGAGTTGACCTCTCCGAAAAGATGCTCGCAGTAGCTCGTCGTAAAGCATCCGACCGAGTCAAGTTCATCCGGGCCGATTTATCGCATCTGCCCTTTCCCTCTGGACAGTTTGATTTGGCCATTTGCAATGCGACGCTGGAGTTTGTCCAAGACCCCACAGCCGTTTTGAAAGAAGGAATACGAGTTCTAAAACCCGGAGGTCGACTTGTGGTGGGACTGATTCCAAAGCTCGGTCCATGGGCCGTAAAGTATTCGAAACGGGGTCAGGAAACCCCAACCAGCGTCTATCATAGCGCAAGATTCTTTTCTTATGATGACATCAAACAGATTGGACCGAATCCTCCATACGACGTCCAATTCGGGCTGTACGTTTCTCCCGACGAGTTCAAAGATGAAAATTCTGCATGGGCCTTGGAAAAACAACGTAATCCAACTCAACAGGAACCTGGAGCTGGATTTATGGTGGTCCGCTGGAACAAAGATTAGATGGCCCATCCTCCAATGGCAGTCTCTGTTGTCCCAACCAGGATATCATCGGTCGTCGTTTCACCTTCATTTGTACGTAACACCCACAATTTGGAATACACAGAACACGAAACGCCTTAATGCTTACCTTTTTTCAGTTCCCAGAAGAACGACATGGAAATATCGGGATAGCCTCATCAAGTTCCGGCTACCCCACCCCCGTGATACTCCGAAATGATTGTTGAACATTTTCCTTATTGGGGTACCCAACAAAATGACGTAAAACCCACGCTAATACAGTTTCTGGAACACAAAGTATCGGATTTTTAACGCTAAGCATCTTATTGGATTCTAAGTGGCCGCAATCCATTCACGGTTTCAGGTAACTTTGAATTGAAGGTGTATTCACCAAGGAAGTTAATATGCTCCCAACCCAGTGGAGAAATGTGATTCAACAAGTCCTCGTTTAATGTAACTGCTTTCCTCTTGAATTTGGTCGCCTTAGCCAGATATACGGTATTCCAGACGCTGATGGCGTTGATCAAGATGTTCAAGGCGCTAGCACGCTGAAGTTGGTCCTGAAGCGCCCTTTCACGCAGTTCTCCATGTTTTCCAAAGAAGATAGCTCTTGCCAGCGCGTTCATCGCTTCACCTTTATTCAGCCCTCGGTCAATTCTTCGCCTTAATGTTTCGTTTGAGAGATAATCCAAAATAAAAATTGTCTTTTCAATTCGGCCCATTTCTCGAAGAGCGGTAGCAACACTATTTTGTCGAGAGTAGGAGCCGAGTTTTCCCATGATGAGTGACGCTTACACAAGGCCCTCTCGAATTGAGTGGGCCAGTCTAAGAACGTCATCATAGTTTTCACGAATGACTTTCGTGTTGATTTGCCCGCGTAGCAGTTTCTCCAGTTTTGGGAATTCAGCGGGTTTTCCGAAGGTATAGAGCTTTGAATCCGATAAATCGCGTAATCGTGGAGCAAAGCGAAAACCAAGGAGATGCGTCAGACCAAAGACTTGATCGGTTTAACCGGCTGTGTCGGTGTAATGCTCTTCGATCGCCAAGTCTGTTTCATGATGCAACAGTCCATCAATGATATGCACGGCATCCCTGGAGTTCGTGTTAATCACTTTAGTATAGAAACTCGAAAACTGGTCACTCACAAATCGATAGATCGTAGCTCCTTTCCCGGTTCCGTAGTGTGGATGTGGATTGGCATCGGCATGGAGCGCGGCAACACCGATCTGCACACGCATTCCGTCCGACGAAGAGGTAGTACCGTCTCCCCAGAATGATGGCAAAGTTAGCCGGTGGTGAAAATTCACAAGAACGGCCTGCGCTTTGTTCATCGCGTCCTCGTAGAGGCGCCATTGTGCTACATTTGCCATTTGTCGATACGAAATACCAGGGGTGGCTTCCGACATCTTGGTCAGTCCAACGTTCGTTCCCATCGCCATGGGAGTGGCAAGAAGAACAGTGGTTTCTTCTTCATTTGGCGAACGGTTTGTTGAGGCATGCACAAACTCTTCGTGAAATCCGGTCCATTGAGTTACTTCAATCAGTAAATCCGTTAGTTTGACGCGAGGTAGCAATTCGTAGAGTGATAAGCTAAACTCTCTTGCTTCACCAGGTACGTCCTTCTCCAGGCGTTCGACGTGGAATTTCCCGTTTTCTAGGTTAACTCCCACAAGTACATCGGCGTTTTTGGATACCCATTGTAGCCGTTGTGAGAGCGTGCAATAGATATATCCCCTGAACGAACATGATTCCGCAGCTCTGTGAGAACAGCCATCTCATAATAGTGCCGGTTTATTGAACCGTCTTCATCAAAAACATGCTTCTGCCAACGGTTTGATACAAAGTCTAGCGGTGCGCCCTCCGGAATTTTTCACTTACCTGTTTGATTCATATCTCGAATAATGTCAATCGCCTTAATTAATGTTCCACCAAGTCAGCGCAACCAGAACTCAAACGCGTTCAACAGTATTGGGGTATATTTCCTAGTGTGTAGAATTTCTTTTTCAATAAATCCAGGTAGTCATAGTCAATAGGTCTAGCCAATTTGCTCTGCCTCTTCGACGGATTGAACCAACTGCTCCCACGGCATAATTGCCTCCAGTGCAACAAAGGGGTCAACTCCTTCGTTCCGCGCGTTGATTAAAGCTTTACCGAGGTTCGCAAACTGAACGACTTTTTCGTTGATCGACTTGCCATTTCGTTTTTGAATTTCGTCCTGAGTTTTACGGCCCTTGGAAAGGAGAGACATGATCTGGCGGTCGTGAATCTCAAATGCCTGGTCGGTCAAATCCTGGATTAGTTCGAGTAAATAAGCGACCATAATGGCGTATCTCTTGGTTGTGTCAAAACGCCTCAAGGAATGAGGTTCATATCGAGAACCAATTCTCGAAAGTTGGCGCAACCGATTGGATGAATTCCTTTGGTATCAATCTGAAGTCGGAGAGTACGAATGCACTCCAGTTTTTCAACGACTTTCAGAAACGATTCAGGGGAGTTGGTACCCGGTATATCCCGTAACCACGCTAAAAACGTCTTACTGGTTTCGGGCATTTGAGACAATGTGTCGTCCAACTTTGCCATTTGTTCGGTCGTCAACGAAGATACGAGCCGCTTGAAGATTTTATCTTCAGCTCGCTGCCGTACTTCCCACACTAACCGCTCAATGATCGTCATCGCAGGGAGAATTACTTTTTGTTTCCGTAATTCTTCCATTGTCGAGTGGATTAGATATTCTACATTGCCGTTCTCCATTGCATGTTGCAGAAGGAACTTGGACACCTGGCGGTAATCGTGGATAGTAAAATTGCGAAACCCAAATTCCCGCCGAATTTCATCAAGATGTTCGTGTTTCGTCTGTTCACGTCCGGCATATGACTTTAGTTCCTTGGAGTCAATGTCCAATTGTTTGGCTATGTAGTCCACAACGCGGTTAGGAACGTTATGAACGTCGGATAGTGTCCAACCTGGAAAGCGAAGAACACAAAGTTGTAATGCAAATCCCAGCCGATTTGAATCTCTTCGATGGCGTTTAATGATCTCAATGTCGGCAGGCGACAAAGTAAAGTGACTTCCCAGCTCGTAGTCACTAATATGGTCCGGGATAGACATAAATTCTAGGCGTTGCTCCGAAGTCAGTAATTCTCTAGCTCGTCGGTTAGACAAGGATTTCACCCTTTATTCCTACGCAATCTGAGATGGCGATAAAGTGTCGCTCTGGATACGCCAACCATTGCGCAAATGTCTTGTATAGAATGATTGGGGTCTTCCATTAAGGCCTCAACCATTCCAATTTTCTTATCATTCATCAACTTCGGCCTAACTCCCAGGCGACCACGTGCTCGGGCGGCATGCAACCCCGCAAAAGCTCTTTCGCGAATGACTTCCCGCTCAAATTCAGCCAGTGCACCAAAAACGTGAAAGATGAGCTTGCCACCTGGTGTTGTTGTATCAATGCTTTCTTGACTGCTCTTGAATCCTATTCCTCTTTCATGGAGTTGGTTGATGACTTCGATCAACTGTTTAAGGGATCTGCCTAAGCGGTCCAATTTCCAAACAACAAGTGTGTCGCTTTCACGCATATATGCCAGAGCTTCTTCGAGTCCCGTTCGTGAGGCTTTCGCTCCACTTGCGATATCCTCGAAAATTTTCTCGCAACCCACACCGGAAAGAGCATCTCGTTGCAGATTTAAATTTTGATCCTGAGTAGAAACCCTAGCGTATCCGACCAACATAATCATAACCACCGATGTGAAGATTTCACGATCATTGTCTCATAACCGGTAGGCATATGCGGTAATGAAATTTTGTTTTTAAGACAAGTTATAATACATCCTTTTGTGCTAGGGAGCGAAGATACACAGGCCGCTTTGCGGTTGTATCATAAACGGTGGTTTATGAAATGTGAGTTCAGCAGAATACGGATTTACAAACACCAGAATAGAGAGTCAAGTAGCCCCAAAAAGAGTCCGCCCCATTATCAAAGTGAGGCGGACTGATCATCTTCGTGCTGTAGATTACTGAAATGGGAGAAAAAGTTCTCATCAAGAAATTCCTGAATCCGTGACAGTTGATTATGAAATATCTTAAATTCTAGAGAATAATGAAGTAACATAGAGATAGGGTGAGATATTTTAGATTTTCAAATGTCACGGATTCAGGGAAATTCTTATGAGACAGCCCCTCCATGTTATTTATTGGCTTTTATACGTAAAAGCCGAATACCATTTAAGGTAACCAAGACGGATGCCCCCATATCCGCCAGGATGGCTAGCCACAGTGTCAGCCAGCCCGGAAATACCAACAACACGGCGATGACCTTCACAATCAGCGAGAAACCAATGTTTTGTCGGATGATTCGCAAGGCGGCTCGACTTAACCGAATCGTGAATGGGAGTTTCGTCAAGTCATCTGCCATCAGCGTAATATCGGCCGTTTCCATGGCTGTGTCCGTACCCGCTCCACCCATAGCGATTCCTACCGTAGCCGTCGCTAAGGCCGGCGCATCGTTAATTCCGTCCCCAACCATGGCTGTCTTTCCATGTTGGTCAAGCAGCATCTGAACTGCCTCCACCTTGTCTTGAGGGAGCAATTCAGCGTGGAACTCATCGATTCCAGCGACCGCGGTCACCGCTCTGGCTGTGGCGGCATTGTCCCCGGTCAACATGATCGTTCGCTCAATTCCGGCTTTTTTGAGCTGTGAAATGACGGTCGGGATGACTTCTCGAATCTCGTCGGCTACAGCAATGATCCCCAACAGCCTGTGCCCGGTGCCGATGATCATGGCCGTCTTGCCTTCATTTTGAAGCGAGGACACACGCTGCGACACGGCGTCTAATTGAAGTCCGAGTTCATCGAATAGCTCGATGTTGCCAATGTAATAGGTCTCACCTTCAATGACACCTCGAACGCCTCGCCCCGTTAGGGCCGTGACGTCCGCCGCCGCTTGAATTGAAATGGACTGTTTTTCTCCTGCCTGAACGATGGCCTTGGCAAGTGGATGTTCCGACCTGATTTCCAGATTACTGGCTACCTGAATCAAGCTCGCTTCTGTCATTCCATCAAACGGAATGACATCTGTGACCACTGGACGCCCCTTTGTGAGGGTTCCTGTTTTATCGAACGCAATGGCTCTTAGAGAACCCGCTTGTTCCAGGTGGATTCCGCCTTTAATCAGAACCCCGTTCCGAGCCGCACTGCTGATGGCACTGACAATGGCCACCGGAGTGGATACCACGAGCGCACACGGGCAAGAGACGACAAGCAGGGCAAGTCCCCGGTAAATCCACGGCCCCCAGGGATATCCCATGACGAGCGGCGGAAGAAAGATGATGAATACGGCCAACGTCAATACAATGGGGGTGTAGATGGCCGCAAAACGATCCACGAACGCTTGGGAAGGCGCACGTTTCGTTTGGGCTTCCTCCACCAAATGAATAATTTTTGCGATGGTCGTATCTTCCACACGTTTGGTAACTTCAATTTCCAAGGAGCCATTGGTATTGAGCGTCCCGGCGAATACTTCCGCTCCGGGTCCCTTATCGGCGGGTACGGATTCCCCGGTAATGGCCGCCTCATTGATCGCCGACTCACCCTTTATGATGACGCCGTCCATAGCAATCTTCTCACCGGGGCGAATAATCAGCGTATCTCCAATTTCCACTTCATCGACGGGAATTTCCATCTCGACAGGCAAACCAAATTCTCCGACGGGCCTTCTTACTCTAGCTACCTTCGGTGCAATATCCATCAGATCCCGGATGGATTTACGGGCCTTTTCCATGCTCCAGGCTTCCAGAAGCTCCGAGACAGAGTATAGGAAGGCGACGGTGGCGCCTTCTTCCCACTTTCCGATGGCCATCGCCCCGATGATGGCGTGGTCATTAGCACACTCATATTGAAGTCCAGCTTCGGAAGAGCGTACCAAGCCTTGCGAGCATTTCCCCACCCACCACTGACGATAGCTACAAGGTACAGGAGCAGGAACAGGGTCTCTGGAGCATGCAGACGTTGGACGAGAAAGGCTACCAGAAGCGCCACGCCGGAAGCAATCGTGCGAATCAATTCCCAGTCTACATGTCGTTCACTGTGACCTGGCTGTGCTTGTATTGCACCTTCCGGCACGATCCGGTAGTTCTCCTTCTTCGCCTCCTGAAGAACCTGTTCGATGGTTACCTCGCCTTCAATCGTGATTTTGCCTGCGGTGGGGTTGAGAACCGCCCTGGACACGCCAGGGAGAGCCGCCACATTCTTCTCGAACTTGGCGGCGCAATCCAGTCAAGTGATTCCTTCCACGCGGAACACCGTCTTTTTCTGTCGTATAAGAGCATCCATTGCAGTCACTTGGTATCCCTCTTTTCCGTCGATGACATGCTGTCTAATGTTTCCCTGATAAAGCCTTGGATATGGGGGTTTGCCAGTCGGTAATAAACCAACTTCCCATGCTTTCGGTATTTGGCAAGCCCCATATGGTGCAAGAGCCGTAGATGGTATGATGCCGTGGCTTTACTGCTCCCAATAACAGCAGCCACATCGCACACACATAGTTCCGCTTCACTGAGCGCATAGACAATCTTGGCTCGGGTATCATCGGCCAAGGCTTTGAACATGAAGACAATGTTGCTCACTTGATCGAGGTGTGGCTTGATGCGATTAACCATCTCGGCATTCACGCAATCCACTTGGCAAACGGGGACATCGTGTTCCAATGGTTCTGGAGTCGGCGTTCTCGCCAAATTTGACACCTCACATTCAAATAATCATTTGATTATTATACAATCATCATATACACAGAGTATCATTTCTGCAAGTACCTTAGTGATTTGAAATGTATGAAGAGGAAGGACGATCCGAATGTTAAGTCAGACCACCGTGTTCTTGAAACGTGGAGTATATGTAGAGATCGCCACCGTCGTTTGGGTTCTCATCGAAGGTACTGTCGCTCTTGGTTCGGGTATCCTTGCCCATTCCTTATCCCTCGTAGCACTTGGAGCGGACAGTTTTATCGAACTTGCCGCAGCTTTAGTATTACTTTGGCGATTGTCCATCGAGGCTCGTGGCGCCGAAGCAGAACGGGTCGAAAATGCAGAAAAGACCGCTGGCTGGGTGGTGGGAATTGCTTTGCTGTTGTTGGCAGTCTATATTCTGGGCGCAGCAATCCATGAACTTTGGACTCGAACAGGAGCCGAATCCAGTGTACTTGGACTTGGTTTAGCGGTCATTTCAAGCATTCTCATGCCCATTTTGTCTTCGATGAAACGAAGAATTGGCGCCACCCTCAACAGTCCAGCTTTAATAGCGGACAGCTCGTCGAGTCTCGTTTGCGGATACATGGCTTGGACCGTGCTTGTCGGAGTGGCATTGACGACGTGGTTCGGCTGGTGGTGGGCCGATTCCATAGCCGCTTTGGTGCTTCTTGTATTTGTTGTTCGAGAAGGGATCGAAGCCATTGAGGAAGCCAGGGGCCTAGATGATTGACTGATCTCGATCCAACAAGACGAGTTTGTATTCATTTGTATACAAACGAACATAGTGGTGATATGCTTGGGTTGGGAGGTGAACCCGATGCCAGAGACATTTCGCAGAGGGAAGATTGAGGATTTCATCCGTCGATTGCAGGTTCGAAAGGACATTTTGAAGAAACAATTGGAACAGCAGGAATTTCAAGATGAACAACAATATATCAAGGGCCAGATCTACGCTGTGGATACCATCTTTCAAGAATTGGAGGCGGAGTTTCGTACCAGAGGTCCATATGGGCCTATGATGAAAGGTTGCCGTATGCGGGAAATGGTCACGGATCGGTAAGTCGGATAACGAAGGGGCATATGCTCCATTTGGTTCCGTGATTAAATTGACTTCTCATAAAAGAAAGGGCGACTTAACGTGATGATGTTTCCCATGGCCTTCGGCTTCCTGTGGATGATCATCCCGATTCTGTTATTTGCGCTTGGGATTGCATTTTTGTCATGGGTTGGATTCGAGTGTTTCGCCACATTCCCACCGATCACTCCGGTAATTCGGAAAAAACAGCGGTTCGAATTTTGCAGGAGCGATACGCCAGGGGCGAAATTGATGAAGAGGAATATCAATCTCGCTTGAGGCATCTGAGAGAATAAGAGCTTTCAGGATAACGGATTATAAAATGCACATCGAGAACGGACGTTAAATCGTTACCGTTTGGGGTAACTATTGTGACATTCATGATGCTTTTCTATGCTTTGGAATCACGCCAGCATATCAGTCACCAAGTGAAATCGGTCCGACATTATGGAGGAATTTTACATGCTTACAGTGTTTGGAGCGACCATCGTCACTTTGATGATGGTCTTTTATGCATTAGAATCACGTTCTCGCTGGTTCACATTTGCATTTGCACTGGCCTGTTTCGGGTCAGCTACATATGGCTGGTTAGCGGGGACATGGCCATTTGGAGTGGTCGAAGCAATTTGGGGTGTCATCGCTCTTCGAAAGTGGTCAAAGTTGTGGCGGTAACATTTTGCGGACCTTCTTTGAACAAAAGGACTAAACCACTGCCATTTGTTCCTTAATTCTGGGAAATACCCATTTTGTTTGTGGTGACTTTACGTCATTTTGTGGGCGGAACTTTTTGAAGTTAAAGCGGAATGGGCGTAGTAGAGGTGCTTGGCAACGAGAATGTATGCCTTTACGGCCAGGCGAGTTAGTATCCTGTGCATGCGTGCACACATATAGCTCGAACCCCCGTCAAATTGGACGGGGGCATTTAAGTGTCAAGATGTTAGAGTTTCTGACCACAAGCAGGGCAAAATGACGCATTGGCCGGTACGGCAGTGCTGCAATTCGCACAATGGACAAACTTGGGCTTCAAGTTTGTTCCACACTGGGAACAGAAGTTGCTGGATACGTCGTTTACCCAACCACACTCTGGGCATTTTGTGACCGTTACAGGGTGTTGAGAGTTCGGTGCTCCTTCACGGTACGGCTCAATCCGGTGACCATCATGATGATGGTCCTCATGGTGACCGTGGTGCTCACGATAGTGTTCCTCATGATGTCCACCGTGGTGTCCTCCGCCAAACAACTCTCTAAAAAAGTCTGACATTCTCGATCCTCCTTAGTGATAATGTGCCATTTCCATCGTGGCACACAGTTCTGAATCATCATGTGGATGCTGTGCGTCTTCCGTCTGTACTGTGACATGCCCAATCCCGAACTGAACCATACGATGCTCCAAGTCTTCTAAGATTTGTTGACTGTCCCGAATGGATATATCTCCATCTAACACGACGTGACAGGACAATGCGTTTTTGCCACTTGTGATACTCCACACGTGAACATCATGCACTTCTCGCACGCCCGACACAGCTTTAATTTCGTGAATCACCTTCGACAAGTCGATTTCCTTGGGGGTTCCTTCCATCAGAACTCCGACCGTTTGCTTCACGATGCGCCATGCTCCGGATGCAATGAGCAAAGCGATGAGAACACTCAAGATTGGGTCGACTACATACCACCCTGTGGTCATGATGATGACCCCACCTAGAATGACTCCTGCTGAGGCGGCTGCGTCCCCTAGCATGTGGAGAACGGCACTCTTCACGTTGATGTCTTCTTCCTTGCGCATACCAAGACCAAGATTCAGATTCATCAGCAAACCGATGCCTGCACTGACGAACATCCATGTCGGGGTGACTTGTTCAGGACGCTGAAACCGACCATACGCTTCCCACAAAATCCAGATGGTGATGAGAATCAGGGTGATACCATTGATGAACGCCGCCAAAATCCCCGCCCTGTGATAGCCATATGTCATCTTGTGGTTCGAGGGTTTTTCAGCCTGTTTTATAGCGAACCAGGAAAGCGCAATGGCTGCGATATCTGTGAGCACGTGCCCAGCGTCTGCCAACAGGGCCAGACTGTGTGACAGAAGACCACCAACCACCTCGACGATCAAAATCACCAACGTTAGGAAAAACGCTATTTTCATTTTTCCGGCGGGTGCATGGCTATGAAACGCATCTCCGTGGTCGTGGCCATGTCCGTCGTCCTGATTATGATTTTGGTTGCTCATACACACTCTCCTCATCACTGGCCACGTGCGCAATATGGTCGATTCCCATTTGTAGTAATCCGACAATGTGAGCATCGTCACACGTGTAATACACTGTATTGCCGTCCCTTCGACTCTTCACAATTCGCAAGGTGCGTAAATACCTCAATTGGTGCGATACAGCAGATTGCGTCATACCCAGGACTGCTGCCAAATCACAGACACAGAGTTCACGCCGAGTCAGGTTATGCAGCATACGAATTCGTGTTGGGTCTGCCAGTGCCTTAAATGACTCAGCCAGACTTTGCACAGCCGATTCGCTAAGTTGTTTCGGCAAGCAATCTGCAACAGCATCGGCATGCACGGATGGCTCATCACAACAATCCTTTTGCAAATTTGTCGCCACAATATAAACCACCTTTATGAACATATACTCATATAATCATTATAACAACAAACGTCGTAATGTAAACACGAACCTACCTGCTCCTAGTCCCGCAAGTCTTGCATGCGTTGCAAATATTCCTCCCGGTCAATTTCTCCATGGGCATATCGCTCTTTGAGAATACGGATCGCAGGATCCTGAGATACTCCGTCATCACTCCGGAGATTCACTCTCCTCACAACACGAACAACCGCCCAAACGACAAGAAGGAATCCGGCAATGATGACCAAAACCGACAAAATCCAATAACTTCCTATGAATCCGGACCCCATCATTCCCATGCCACTCATCATTCAGATTTGACACCTCCAATCATCTGTCCATAGTTTAGCTCATCCTATGGCATAATAATCGACAAGAGGTGTAGAACGTGGATGATAAACTGATTACTCGCCGTGAATTTCTGATGGCCCTCGGCGGCCTCACACTGATTGGCATCGGAAGTTATCCATTCATTCGACCATTTCTACCTGGCGTAGCGGCTCCTCTGGTACTGTCGCAAATACCCACCGTCTCGTGGAACGGTTCGGTCAAGACTTTTGTGTTCAATATAGCAAGAGGAAATGTTTCGTTAGGGGACAGCCGTCAGTTCAACGGATACCTCATCAATGATCAGTTTCCTGGTCCCACGATTCGTGTTCGTGAAGGCGACAAGGTTCGGATTACCGTAAACAACCACCTTGACCAGCCGACCACATTGCATTGGCATGGCGTGAATGTCCCATCTCCGATGGACGGTGTACCTGGTGTCTCACAGGACCCCATCGAACCTGGACAATCCTTCACATACGAGTTTATCGCCGGGCCATCCGGAACTCGGTGGTATCATTCTCACGTATTCGAAATGGACCAGATTCCAAACGGTTTGTTCGGTGCCCTGATCATTGACCCGGCGAATGGTCGAGAGCCTTACCCCGCAACTCGTGAAGTCACCCTAATGTTCTCCACCTGGGGATACCAGTCGAATCCGGGACTCGATTATGGTATGCAAACGAGCGGTGGAATGGGTCAGATGATGATGGGTAGCGGAAGTATGATGTCCTCCAGTCAAGGATTGATTTACCTGATCAATGGAGCAGTCCCGAGTTCATTACAACCCATGACAGTTCAACCCGGAGAAAAATTGCGTCTTAGACTCATCAATGCCAGCGCTTCCGAGTCCTATTGGCTTACGCTGGATACTGGAAATTTTCTAATCACCCACACGGACGGGAATCCGCTCGACAACCCCGTTCCCGTAAGCGACTTGTATATTGCTCCGGCCGAACGATATGACATCGTGGTCACACCGCCAAAGTCGGGAAAATGGTTTCTCCGGTCGAAAATTAACGGCCAAGAATCCGTCCAAATGCCCTTTTCAACGAATGGTTCAGTGAATGCAGTTCCTTCGTCAGCACCTTCTTGGTCCTATTCCAATTTCTCCGGCGGAATGGGTTCTTTGCCTAGAGCGGCTCAACACTTTCAACTGACGCTTGGTGGAGGAATGATGATGGGGTCAAACTGGACCATAAACGGAGCCTCCTATCCGAATACAACGCCTCTTCGTGTGAAAAAAGGAGACCGGGTACGTATCGAAATGCAAAACATGAGCATGATGGAACATCCGATGCATCTGCATGGACATTCGTTCGAGATCACCAGCTTCAATGGAAGGGCACTGTCACGACCCTTGGTGAAGGATGTGGTTAACCTACGACCGAGGGAACGCTGTACCATTGATTTTTTAGCGAACAATTCAGGAAACTGGTTTTTTCACTGCCACAATTTGCAGCACATGCGGAGTGGATTAGCTACGGTGCTGGAGTACGTAGATTACCCCCTGCCCTATGTAGATAAGTGGATGTAACAAACCAGCTTCATTCGAGTGTTCCGCCAGTCTCAGATCAACCCGCATAGCATGACAGTTTTGACACATCTCAACCGTCAGTGAAGCGAACTTTAGTCCTCCATTCTTAACAATCAATGTATCAGTACCCCATTTTCTCAGCGTACGAAATAAGCACGTGCTCCAACCAAAAATTGTCTTAGCGTGAGTTTTACGTTATTTTTGCTGGCGGGACCCCTATATGTAAAATAGGTAATAACGGTGGCTTCATGATCCTCCAACTGGCGCAATGTTTGCTCAACGTATACCTTGGACGTTTTCAGGTCGTCGAGGTAAAACGCAAGGAGATTGATTTATAAACAGGTCTTGCAAAGGTAATTCGTCTCACATAGTATATAAGTATATTTTTATATAACGTTTCAAGGATGGTGTGCGGAGTGAATGAACGCACAAAGGAACTGATTCAGGTGGCGACCGCTGTGGCTGTGGGATGTACTTCCTGTTTGGAGTATCACGTACCCAATGCGAGGGAGTTGGGAGCAAGTGATGGAGACTTGCAAGAGGTCCTTGCTCTGGTTCGCCAGGTTAAGCTCACTGCCACCATGAAGGTGGATGAATTTGCGGAGGACATGTTCCGTTCCAGGAAAACGGAATTGAACGTGGTGACGGAAGGTTCGTCATGCGGGTGTGGCTCGGGAAGCTGTTGCTCTTAATTAAGGATATTTGAAAGAGGAGGAATCGGGAATGAAAATCGACTTTTTTGATCCTGAAATGTGTTGCTCTACCGGGGTGTGTGGCACCTCTCCAGACCCGGAATTGATTCGCGTAGGTGAGATGGTGGAGAAGCTCAAGGCGGACGGCCACACCGTGGCCCGTCACATGCTGAGCCGGGATTCGGCGGCGTTCACTTCGAACAAGCACGTATATGAAACCATGTTGAAGCAAGGCATGAAAGTATTGCCGATTGTAACCGTGGATGGGGAGATTCGAACCATGGGCCGCTATCCGCACATGGACGAATTGTTTGCAGCAAGGGAGTCTTAATCATGACCAAGTATCTTTTCTTTTCCGGGAAAGGCGGTGTCGGAAAGACTTCCCTTTCTTCCGCCACAGCCGTCATGTTAGCTAAGCGTGGTGCGAGGACGTTGTTGGTCACCACGGATCCGGCTTCGAACTTAGGGGACGTGTTTGGGCAAGAAGTGGGTCTCGAAGTCCGAGCGGTTCAAGGGGTTCCGTATTTGTTCATTCAGGAGATTAACCCGAATCAAGCCCTACAGACCTATAAAGACCGGGCCTTGGCTCCTCTTCGAGAGTTATTTCCTGAAGAGTTCCTGCAGGCTGCGGAAGAAAAGATGAGTGGGCCTTGTACGGAGGAAATCGCAACCTTTGACCAGTTCATAGCTTGTATGCATCAGCCTGACTATGAATGGGTGGTGTTTGATACGGCACCCACGGGTCACACGCTTCGATTGTTGGAATTGCCGAGCAGTTGGAGTTTACACATTGAGGAAAGTGCGCAAGGAAGCGGGCAAACCTGTATCGGCAGTGTGGATGCGCTGGCGGCTTCTAAAGAACAATATGACAACGCGGTGCGCGCCCTGCAAGACCCGGACACAACCACGTTTGTGTTTGTCACACAGCCCGCCCGACTGCCGATGGATGAGATGCTGCGTTCGGCCAATGAACTACAGAAACTGGAGATTCCAAATCAGGTCGCAATTGTGAACGGGGTCATTCCGGAAGACGAACGTACTCACCCCTATTCTAGTCGCAGGTGGCAGAAGCAAGAACCGTTTATTCAAGACCTGAGGTCTCGCTTTGCGGGTTCGATTGGGTACATGCCTCTCTATTCAGATGAGGTCAAAGGGATCGCGATGCTGGAGCAAGTCGGGAGGGATTTACAACATGCCATTCAACTATGATAAGCTACCTGCCGACCTCCTGCTGCCTCGGGGCGATAAGCGCCGGAGAATTTTCCTGGCTGGAAAAGGGGGCGTAGGAAAAACGACGCTCGCGTCTACAACGGCGTTGTTTGCAGCGGATCAAGGCTTCAAGACATTGCTTGTTACGACCGATCCAGCGGCGCACATCGGGAACGTGTTCGGTGAAACGGTCACGTCAGTCCCACGTCAAATTTCCGGCTCGAATCTATGGCTGGTGCGAATTGACCCAAAGATGGCGTTTAACGCCTACCGAAATCAAGTGCTGAATTCGCTGGAACATCAGTTTCAAGACACTGAGACGGTCGAACGCGTCAGTGAAGAACTGAATTCCCCCTGCACAGAAGAAGTGGCTGTCTTTCAGGAGTTTCTTGACTACGTATTAAGCGACGAGTTCGATGTGACCGTGTTTGATACCGCCCCGACGGGCCACACCGTCCGCCTTCTGCAGTTGACTTGGGATTACGAAGAAGAGCTAGAGCATAAGGATGCCTTTACGACGGAAACTGCGGCTTTGGACGATGCCCAATTGGCTCGGATGAATACAGCGATCCGTACGTTACAGGATAAAGAAGAAACGGGGATGTTGTTCGTCACGTTGCCGGAATCGACGCCGATTGCGGAAATGGAACGTGCGATTGCGGACTTGGAACGAACTCACATTTACACGCAAGGCATTGTAGTGAATCAGGTACTTCCTGAAGACGCTGCGACCAGTCGCTTATTTGGTAAGCGTCTGGAATTACAAATGGGGCACATTGACCGATTGAAAGATCGTAACACCAGCCGAACTATTGCTGTTGCGACCCTGCGAGACGACGAAATCATTGGCGCGGAGTTGTTAAAACGATTCGCGAATGAAATTTTTGAAACATCGCAGAAGGCTGTACGATGAGTGGAAAAATTGCGATTGTGATTGACTCTGGATTGACCAACGGCGGGGTTGCATGTAGCCAAACGAAATTATTCGCGACTCGCCCAGCTTTCGAAGCAGGAAAAAAGTAAAGTCGTGGCGCTCCTCAAACAGATGCAAGACGACTGACTGCAAAACAGTTTTTTTCCTCTCGGCCATAGGAGCACTATGTTGTGCAAGAGATGCATTTTTTACGTGGGAAGATGCGCCTTACGAACACAAAGGCACACGGACGGATGTTCTGTATAAAAATGCTCCGGAGGTGAAAACAGCACATGATCGATGCGTTTGAAGAATTATCAGAAGTCTACAAAGCCCTTGCAGATAAAACCCGACTGCACATGCTAGCCCTCTTAGTGCATGAAGAACTTTGTGTATGTGAATTGGTTGCGATTTTGGATATGTCACAACCCAGCGTCTCGCAGCACCTACGCAAATTGAAACAAGCTGGGCTGGTCAAGGAACGCAAAACAGCACAATGGGTTTACTACTCCCTGGACAACACGAAGTTCGCTTTACTGCAGAATATTGTAGACACCTTGCCAGATGTAGAGGAAGAGATTGAACTCTTAAAATCGCAAGGATTACGGGTGCAGTGCACCTTATAGGAACCGGTTAGGAGCGACGGTATGGTTTACCTGGCATTTGGGATTTTCCTGCTGACATTGGTTTTGGTCATTTGGCAGCCCAAGGGATTGTCGATAGGATGGAGTGCACTTGGGGGTGCCATACTTGCTTTTGTACTCCGGGTCGTGACCTTGAAAGATGTGGTGGAAGTAACGCGAATCGTCTGGGATGCGACACTCGCGTTCGTCGCCATCATTATTATCTCTACGATTCTGGACAAAGTTGGCTTCTTTGAATGGGCAGCGCTAAAAATGGCTCATGCGGCAAAAGGAGATGGGCGTAAGGTATTTTTCTACGTCACGGTTTTAGGATCCCTGGTAACCGCGTTTTTTGCGAACGATGGAGCCGCTTTGATTTTAACCCCCATCGTACTCGAGAAAGTTCGCGTGTTGCGGTTTGATATGAAACGAATGATCCCGTTTATTATGGCTAGCGGATTTATTGCCGATACGACTTCTCTGCCGCTTGTGGTCAGCAATCTGGTCAACATCGTTTCGGCCGATTACTTCCATATTGGGTTCCTGAACTACGCGGCCCACATGGTGGTACCCGACTTATTCGCCTTCCTTGCGAGTGTTCTCATGTTGTACTTGTTCTTTGGCAAAGAGATTCCGAAGTCCTATGACCCTACCTACTTAAGTCGACCATGTGAAGCCATTGTTCACGAGGGAATGTTTCGAGCCTCATGGGTCATTCTCACCGTTCTTTTGGTGGGATACATTGTTACCCAACTCTTACACATTCCTGTCTCTGTCGTCGCAGGGGTCATCGCCATCGTATTTCTGGTCGTTGGTGCCCGGACAAAGGTGATTCGACCTTGGCAAGTCATTCGGGAAGCGCCCTGGGCCATCGTGGTGTTTTCGATTGGCATGTATGTTGTGGTGTATGGACTCCGTAATGTAGGCCTTACCATGATTTTGGGTCACGTGATCCAGTCCTCCACGACCGGTGGACTTTATGTCGGGACTCTGGCGATGGGCTACCTTGCGGCCCTATTGTCCAGCGTCATGAACAACATGCCTACAGTCATGATTGATGCCTTGGCGATACATTCAACACAAACCGTGGGAGTCATGCACCAGGCGCTGGTATACGCGAACGTAATTGGCAGCGATTTGGGACCGAAAATTACGCCGATTGGGTCTTTGGCAACCTTGTTGTGGTTGCATGTACTCGGTAAGAAAGGGATTCAGATCACCTGGGGACAGTATTTCAAGACTGGAATTGTTTTGACTGTACCGGTGTTGTTCGTCACTTTGTCAGGGCTATATATCTGGATGACGGTCATTGGTTAGGATCCACCAGAGCTTTAGGGGGAATGTTAAGTGGGTGAACCAGTAAAAATCTACTTTATTTGCATTTTCAATCGAGCTCGGAGTCAAATAGCAGAAGCCTTTGCCAAAAAATACGGTGGGGACCGCGTAGAAGTATCGAGTGCCGGTGTGGACGGAGCGAGGGAAATTCACCCGAAGACGATCGAAGTCATGAAGGAAGTTGGAATCGATATCTCGCAAAACAAGTCGAAGACGCTCAACATGAAAACCTTCGTCGGTTCAAATGTCATTGTGAAACTATGTGAAGAAGCCCATGAGCGGTGTCCCATTGTCCCATTTGGAATTCAAAATGAGCAATGGGATATCGTGGACCCAATTCCACAGATAGATTCAGATCTAGATATTGAATCTTTCCGAAGGGCAAGGGATGAGATTGAAGGGCTTGTAAAAGAACTCTTGCACCGATTGGGAATTCGCGAAACGGTTTGATGGCACCTAAATTTACTTCCAAGGAGAGATGGATATGAAAAAACCGATTGTGTACTTTATCTGCACGGGAAACTCGTGTCGCTCACAAATGGCCGAGGGCTGGGCACGCCACTTTGCAGGGGATAAGGTAACTGTAGTGAGTGGCGGAATTGAAGCGCATGGTCTGAATCCAAGAGCCATACAAGTAATGCAGGAAGCGGGCGTGGACATGTCTTCGCACACATCGAACTTAATCGATAACGACGTATTGAACCAGTCGGACTATGCTATTACCTTATGTGGTGACGCGTATGACAGGTGTCCGGTGACGCCGCCCCACGTGAAGCGCCTGCACTGGGGGTATGAAGACCCCGCACGGGCCACAGGTACAGAAGAAGAAATCATGGAGAAGTTTCGGGAAGTCCGAGATGCCATACGGGACCGCGTTCGTGAGTTTATGATTGAGCTCACCAAGACAACGCAGTCTTAATACCTATAATTGGGTCAAGATAGGGGAGACCAAGATGAGTACAGTAGAAGAAAACGGGACACTTCGTGACGAAGAACGGGAAGTGGAAGTCATGCTCTCCGGGATTTCAACCGTGAAGCAGACTACAGAGACGTATGATTTAGTGATTATCGGTGGGGGTCCCGCAGGCTTGTCGGCTGGGGTTTATGCAGCCCGGGCAAACTTAAGGACGCTAATTCTGGAAAAGGGATTGCCGGGCGGACAAATGCAAAACACCTTGGAAGTCGAGAACTATACCGGCATTCAAATGATTTTAGGGCCAGAATTGTCCGAGTCGATGCGCGTGCATGCGGATCATCTGGGTGTGGAATTTAAGATGACCGATGTCCAGAGTATAGATATGCATGGAAATCCCAAGACCCTGTTTACCTCAGAAGGCGAATTCAAAGCGAAAGCAGTGTTGATTGCGACGGGGGCCACGCCGAAGAAACTGGGTATTCCAGGTGAAGACCGTTTGAGCGGACGCGGAGTTAGCTGGTGTGCTGTATGTGACGGTGCGTTCTTCAAGAACAAGAAGATTGCCGTTGTAGGTGGAGGAGATAGCGCCATTGAGGAAGGCACATTCTTAACCAAATTCGGGGAATCTGTCTCGGTGATTCACCGCCGTGACAAACTGCGGGCGCAGCCAATTCTACAAAAACGGGCTTTTTCTTCGGAAAAAATGGACTTCATCTGGAACCACACGGTCGTAGAGATCTTGGGCCAAAATCGAGTCAGTGGAATCCGGATTCAGCATGTTGAGACTGGAGAGGAACAAGAAATTGAAATGCATGGGGTGTTCATTTACGTCGGCTTTACACCCATGACGTCATTCATCTCAAATCAGGAAATTCTTGACCAAGACGGCTATGTCATCACGGATGAAGATATGCGGACGTCGATTCCGGGCATTTTCGCCGCTGGAGATGTTCGCCCGAAGGGACTGCGCCAAATCATCACCGCCGCTTCCGATGGCGCGATTGCAGCCATGACCGCGTATCACTACATCGAATCCCTGGCTGACGTAGAACCCCCTAACGTGACCCAGAGTCAAGCCTAGCAACACCTCAACTCGAAGAAATAGAAAAGAACCTGAGTTATTGTGATAAGGAAGTCTAATTACGATTTATGCGGCCCCAACAGGTGATGGGGTCGTATTTTTACACACATATCCACTCTCGTAAGTAACCTGGGCTGACCCACCACTTAGGCAGTTTGCCTTGCATTTATTGGGTGCGCCAGTGCGCAAGTGTTTAGAAGTCGTTCGACGAGCCTATGCCCCATGTGTCGACGGTTCAATCGGTAGGTGAATTCAGCAGCGTACAGTTGTTTGAAGCGCTCTCGTCCATGGTATGTCCCGTCAATAAACGCTTTCAAATTGCTGATCAATGTATCGACCCACTGAAATGTTTCGTGAGCATCCTCGTCACTCGACAATGTTACCAGATGCGGAATGTCCAGTTCCTTTGCACTGGCGCCGTATGACCAATTCCCGTCCGTTTCCAAGACAACATCAGTACCAAGGTTGCGTTGTAAAATTGGCAATATCGAATTCTTACTCAAGTCTCCAACAGCTTCAATGAAGCAGTATTGGGGTTTTCCTTTCGTCAGTGAAACCCCCATGACCATGGGCGACTGTGTTGTGCCACGTCCCCGTTTCCCTTTGCTCTTGCCGCCAAGGAAAAAGTCATCGACCTGAACGATGCCTTCAAGCTTGTACTTGGCATTTCGTTCCGCCATCGCATTACGGATTTTGTTGAGCATATTCCAAGCCGTATCGTAGGAGACGCCGATGTGACTCTGGAGTGTTTTCGCAGAAATACCACGCTTGTCGTTGCTGACCAGGTATATAGCAAGGAACCACTTGAATAGCGGCGTTTTGCTTTTGTGAAAGATCGTGCCTGCAGTAACAGAAGTCTGGCGATGACACTGTTTGCATTCAAATAGTGGCACTCTGCGGTCGGCGTCACGTCTGTGGGCTGCATGAACCAGCATGGCTTCAGGATGACTACACTTCGGGCAAGTGAACCCATGTTTCCATCGCAGGTGAATCAGATGCTCTTCACAGGCTTTCTCATCAGAGAATTTTTGCGTAAACTCCAAGAGATTCATGAGTACCACCTCAATATGCGAACGTGTGTTCCTATACCGAGTTTACCACTCAGTCTCCACTTTTCAAAGAGAACTTACGAGAGTGGATATGTGTGTAATAATAAGTGGTGTTTCCCGTCCAACCGGTATTACCGAAGTCACCATAGCTAGTCTGAATATCCGCACTGTTCGAGTTGGACGCATAAAACATGATTGCTACGGGGGTGTTGTTCCAAGAGTCAGTAGCACTTATCCCGGATTTCGACGGTTTGTTCATTAACCAGCCCGGCAGGGCTAGGATTTCAATATATCGGTAAATATGTATACGGTCACGCCGGTATTACACGCTTTTTTCTGTATTTGAACGCACTTCCCCCCTCCCCAGCAGAGGCTACTATTTTCCCATATTCGATTTGGAAATCACTACGGTACAGTCTGAAGCATTTGCGCCGATAGTCGCTCTGCAAACTCGGGAAGACGCATGGTCCACTGTCTTGCATGTCGGACCAGAATTCCAGGTAGGAACAGAAGCCTGCGGCGAAGTCGTCCCGCTGTCCACGGACGAACCGCTGGTTGCAACGCCACTTGTTTGTACAGCAGGAATAGGTTGTACGCCAGCAATTTCAGACCTTGCAATGCTTGGTTGGCACCGTAGTTCTGACTGGAAAATTGGTCGACGGCAAATCCGTACTTCGCTTCCTTAATGTGATTCTCAGCGTTACCACGGTAGTTGTAGAAATGCCAGATATCCTCGCCACCCCAGTCTAGCGTTGTGGCAATCGCCTCGTACTCCCACATCCAATCCGCACACAGGACTTCCTCCGGTTCAACATCTAACCGACGAACAATGACAACCCGTCGAGGTTTTTCCCAAGATGTTGCCTGATACATAGTGGAGGCGACATCGCAATGTTCGTTATCGCTTTGGGTGATGCAACGCCAAGCGAGATTTGGCGCCTGTGCAAACTCTGCCAATCGCTTTGTCCACTTCAGCTTGATGACATAGTCTTGACCATCTTGTTCTAGCGGTTGAAATACTTTCTCCCCGGTGAATCCTTTGTCGCTACGGATTGCACGGATGTGGACGCCTTCGGGTAACTGCTTCTTTATCGCTTCGTAAAAGTCTGCGAACCCATCTGCTGTGTGAGCGTCACCAGAGCGCAACTCGTCATAGATGCAACAACCAGTCTGCGAGTCAAATGCCAGCAAGGGATGGAAACTAGCTCTGCCGTGATGATGTGGATTAAACCCGACGGCAGACTTCTCTTGGTTTCCATATACCGTTTCTACGGAAGAGTCGATATCCACGACAATATCCCGTCCTTTAGGGAGCAAGGATTTCAGTATTTGACGCTGCGCTGAGCGAATTGCCTTCATACCTGCCGAAGAGCCCATCCGTTTTAAATCCTTGTACAGCAGAGTGGTATCGGGTAGCTTCGGCAAATCTAGTTTGAGCTTAAGAAGGGGATCTTGCTCGATGTTCTCGAAGTGGAAAATTCGTTCCTGACCCAGCAAGGAGCCCAGTATGAATGTCAGCGCTACATCATCCATTTGGAACTGAGCGTCTGTTCGTTTACGCAGACCCTCTACACGAAAATTCTTGTCAATTCCAGTCCCTAGAACGAAATCTATGAGTCCTGTCGCACCGCCAAAAGCGGTGACAGAATGGAGATTGAAGCGGGTATGTATTTTACTGCTTTTCCGACGGTGGTGTTTTGGTGTATGATTCACCCAAAAGGTGCTCCTCTCTGGCTTGGATTGTGTTCTGGACAAACCCAATTTAGCCATATATGGAGCGCCTTTTCAATTACTCAGGTCAATTCTTCGAAGAAAAACCGTCGAAATCCGGGCTTATAGCTTGTTGATCAACGTTTCCATCAGCCCAAGTAATATCCATTGGATATTGCCATTTTGGACCTTCTAAGGAGTATGCTTGTGCGGTCCCAATAAAGAGACATAGAGAAGAGAGAGCTGTTAAACCTCAATTATAGCCTTTTTCAATTCGTTCACCCCTTGTACGTAGAATCAGAATTAGATACGTGCTCCCTCCCATGTTCCCTCATATTGACGACATAAAGCAGAACCACGTTACGTCCCGTGTATGCTTCGATACCCAGCCCCCTTTTTAAATCGTAGCCCTGTCTTATGTCTCTTAGATTTCCGAGGTTATCCATGGAAATGATTTCATAATCAGTGATAGACCTATATCTTGTTATTAGCTGTCGAACGGTGTCCTCGATGAAAAATTCACAGCAGCTTACTAGAGTACAGATGGTAACACCTATACCGAATATTGTCCAAGATAATGAATGTTACCTTGAAGGAAATCGAAAACCATCCGCGAATTTGCAAGGATGTAGGACTGCTCTGTTGTGCAGTAGAACTTAGATTGTCTTGGACACGCTGGACACTGCATACCGGTTGACCCAGAACCACTCCACTCGGAGATGGCGCCAAGTGCGGCCGCAAGACTTCATGCATAATTCAGAACACTGTGATCGGTGACAATGACGAGCAGCCTCGCTAAGTCATCAGCTTCACGCCCCGCGAAGGCCGTATTTCATTGGGTGTCGATTGCGGTGACTGACTCCAGAAATAGCCTTGGCTCAACTCGACGCCAAGCTCCACGTAGCTGAGGAGCAAACGCCCTGGTTGATCACCAAATGGGAATATAATACGCGGAATATACAGAATAGGCATAAAAATCAAACCCATATAGACCCTACCAATTTGATGTAAGATCGGTCAAGAAATTTTTTTCAACAAAATTCGCTAGATTTGTGTGTAAGAAACCGGTAATTACCGTCTTGTCTACCTGTAGCAAATTGACAGTTTGTCGAATGTGAAAGATTTGTTGTTGTTATTGTCGACACATCTAATAAACGCTTGTCCGATCGCTGAAAACTTTAATTAGGGTTCCTGTTGAAATTTTGGATTGATATGATTTACCATGGTAAACGAATCCAAAAGGAGGGTTTTGCGTGTCATTTTCATTCGACGGCATCGATCATGTCCAATTGGCAGCCCCAAAAGGAACAGAAGAGAAAGCGCGACATTTTTTTATTGACATATTAGGCATGGCGGAGATTACAAAGCCGGCCAATCTCGCGGCGCGTGGTGGCGTATGGTTTCAAGTTGGTCATCATCAGTTACACATCGGTATTGAAGATGATTTTGTTCCGGCAAAAAAGGCGCACCCGGCTTTCCTTGTGAACAACCTCAATTCACTCCGTGAGCGCTTAGTTGAGCACGGCGTCAAAGTGAAGGATGATACCTCTCTGGAAGGCGCAAATCGTTTTTATGTGGATGATCCATTTGGGAATCGAATGGAGTTTCTAGAGTGGATTACAAAGTGAAATTCCAGGTTCCCATCATGCGTCTCATTTTTTCAAATTCTACAATATGGTAGTTATATTCAGCTCGTTATAAGGAGCAGTGTTCCAAGTATAGGATTGGAATGTGGCTGGTTAACACTCACTCCAGCGACACTCCTGCCCCAGATGTACGTTCCAATCTTGTTTATGCACGCTTTATTTAACCCAGATATCTCGAATTACCTGTCGGTTGTGTGTCGGAGGAACCCCATGGTTGATTGTCGGGAGGATGCGACTGGCGGCGCGCCTCCTATTGCAGTAAGGCTGGCAGTGTCTCATCTTGACAGCCATCGATAAACCTACACTTTGTCATGGTGGTCGAGTCCACACACCTGTGGATTCAGGCTTTACCAGGCTGGGTGTCGATTGGCTTGCCACGTACCTGACGGATTGTAGACAACACTGCTTTGTCAATGTCGATGAATGAATCACCGACAAGTATCGTAATCATCAACAAATCTATCAATTTAACCCGGATTTCGACGGTTTGTTCATTAACCAGCCCGGCAGGGCTAGGATTTCAATATATCGGTAAATATGTATACGGTCACGCCGGTATTACACGCTTTTTTCTGTATTTGAACGCACTTCCCCCCTCCCCAGCAGAGGCTACTATTTTCCCATATTCGATTTGGAAATCACTACGGTACAGTCTGAAGCATTTGCGCCGATAGTCGCTCTGCAAACTCGGGAAGACGCATGGTCCACTGTCTTGCATGTCGGACCAGAATTCCAGGTAGGAACAGAAGCCTGCGGCGAAGTCGTCCCGCTGTCCACGGACGAACCGCTGGTTGCAACGCCACTTGTTTGTACAGCAGGAATAGGTTGTACGCCAGCAATTTCAGACCTTGCAATGCTTGGTTGGCACCGTAGTTCTGACTGGAAAATTGGTCGACGGCAAATCCGTACTTCGCTTCCTTAATGTGATTCTCAGCGTTACCACGGTAGTTGTAGAAATGCCAGATATCCTCGCCACCCCAGTCTAGCGTTGTGGCAATCGCCTCGTACTCCCACATCCAATCCGCACACAGGACTTCCTCCGGTTCAACATCTAACCGACGAACAATGACAACCCGTCGAGGTTTTTCCCAAGATGTTGCCTGATACATAGTGGAGGCGACATCGCAATGTTCGTTATCGCTTTGGGTGATGCAACGCCAAGCGAGATTTGGCGCCTGTGCAAACTCTGCCAATCGCTTTGTCCACTTCAGCTTGATGACATAGTCTTGACCATCTTGTTCTAGCGGTTGAAATACTTTCTCCCCGGTGAATCCTTTGTCGCTACGGATTGCACGGATGTGGACGCCTTCGGGTAACTGCTTCTTTATCGCTTCGTAAAAGTCTGCGAACCCATCTGCTGTGTGAGCGTCACCAGAGCGCAACTCGTCATAGATGCAACAACCAGTCTGCGAGTCAAATGCCAGCAAGGGATGGAAACTAGCTCTGCCGTGATGATGTGGATTAAACCCGACGGCAGACTTCTCTTGGTTTCCATATACCGTTTCTACGGAAGAGTCGATATCCACGACAATATCCCGTCCTTTAGGGAGCAAGGATTTCAGTATTTGACGCTGCGCTGAGCGAATTGCCTTCATACCTGCCGAAGAGCCCATCCGTTTTAAATCCTTGTACAGCAGAGTGGTATCGGGTAGCTTCGGCAAATCTAGTTTGAGCTTAAGAAGGGGATCTTGCTCGATGTTCTCGAAGTGGAAAATTCGTTCCTGACCCAGCAAGGAGCCCAGTATGAATGTCAGCGCTACATCATCCATTTGGAACTGAGCGTCTGTTCGTTTACGCAGACCCTCTACACGAAAATTCTTGTCAATTCCAGTCCCTAGAACGAAATCTATGAGTCCTGTCGCACCGCCAAAAGCGGTGACAGAATGGAGATTGAAGCGGGTATGTATTTTACTGCTTTTCCGACGGTGGTGTTTTGGTGTATGATTCACCCAAAAGGTGCTCCTCTCTGGCTTGGATTGTGTTCTGGACAAACCCAATTTAGCCATATATGGAGCGCCTTTTCAATTACTCAGGTCAATTCTTCGAAGAAAAACCGTCGAAATCCGGGTTTAATATACAAAACAATACTGTACATTGTCAGAAGTCAATAAAAAGTCCCCAGATAGATTGGCACATTCGTCGTGTCAATGTCTAGGATAATCATACTTGATTTGCCTGGAGAGTGAGTCCTATGATTGACGTAGTTGTAGTTCAGAGGAGAAATCGCCTTTCGTCGACGTGGGTAAAGGAGCAGCTAGCGTTACTGGCCAAAGAAGAACAGAGCCGACTCCTAATGTATCGGCGCTGGCAAGACCAACAATCCAGCCTAATAGGTCGAGTTCTTGCCAAAACAAAACTGTCCCAGCTTTTGAACGTTCCCAGGGAATCATTGCAAATAAGCAAAGATGAGCATGGACGGTTGTACTTGGAAAATCATCCGTTTTGGGGAGGGGATTTTAATTTATCACACTCAAGTGACCTGATTGCCTGTGCTATCACCAAAAATGGTAGAGTTGGTATTGATGTTGAATACATAAAATACCTCGACTTCGATCTTGCTCGACAATTCTTGAACGAAGATGAAATACAATATGCAAAAAAAAAGCATGATGACATGTTAATTTCATTTCTCTATAAGATTTGGACCTTAAAAGAAGCCTATCTGAAAGCACTTGGGATCGGTTTACTGCGTGATCCACGATCATTTGGTTTTGACATGAAGCTTTGGTCGGAGGGTATTCTTAAAATCCGAGACGATAAGTCTCTTTTTAAAGAAGAGATGTTCTTCCATACACTTGTGCTACATGGTGGATATCAGCTCGCGCTTTGCACAAACGCTGCAACCCCAGTTAACATTTCTACTTTCATGAACATTTCGAACTCAACTAGACAGACGTCGCAAATCCTAACCCAATTTTGTTGAACGGCTTCTGCCGGTACTCGTGTGCGGGGACAAATTGAACAGGTGTTGACTCAAGTGTCGAGATGGGTTCAGATGGAACGTCCGGACTTGGCTCTACAGCCGCCTGGTTTCCATGTTCGGGATAGAAGTGTCCAGTATTATACCAGCGTCTGACCCTAGTAGCGAAGCATAGCGACCAGGTGAACCTGCAATTAGGCCATGGTTTCATGTTTCCCCCATCGGTGTCGGTAAACAGGGTGTTCCGTTACGTGGTACCCGGATATTCGTCCTAGTTTGTTCTAAAATCCCACAAAAAGTGCTTCTAGAAGCGTACCATGCGAAAGGTTAAAGAAAAACCTGGCAGGACAAGGCTGAGGGGTTCACCGGACCGTAAAATGAGGCGACCAGATCGCCTGATTTGACACGGGGAAAATCTCAAGACCGGTCATCTTGACTTCCAGTATCAGGGTTATTTCGAATCAAGACAAAGATAAACTTCACTCATCGAGCCTGTAAGGACCCATGTTTATCCTCAAACCGACAAACTGCGTGCAAACAAGACGTCAATCCCAGCCGACATTGACACCTGGAATTTCACCGACAAACAATGTGAGCGGCCACAGACATCGATATACTCGATGCTCCGCACCGTAGCGCCAAGAAGAAACCAAGGACGTACCGAGAGAGACCACGACGAGCGTATCTGGTGATTGCCAAGCAGAGACGAGCGAGTCTGAAGAAGGCCGAAAAAGGGTTGGGCAACAGCTTCGATACCCGAGCCGGGATCTAAGGTTGATTGCCGAATTGGCCGGATCACCCCGCTGTTCACACTCAGCCGATGGCAATACAAGACCCTGCTGGTGATTCAAGAGTTGGTTCGTCCACAAATCGAAATGTATCACGAACGAGAACACCGAGTGGAAGACCGAATCGTGAGTATTTCACAACCACATGTGCGACCGATGGTGAGAGGGAAAGCAAAGGTGGCGATGGAGTTCGGGCGAAGGTCGCGGTGAGCAGGGTGGATGGGGATACGCGGATTGAGCGAATTGACTGGGACAACTTCAACGAAGGGTTAACACTTCAGGGGGCGGTGGAAAGGGTATTGGGAGCGATATGGATATTATCCAGAAGCAGAGCTGGCAGACAAACTGTATCGCACACGAGTAAACTTGCAGTACTGCAAAGCGCTAGGCATCCAACGAGTGGACGGAAGCTTGGACGCCCGGCCAAAGACGACGAACCGACTCACAAGCAGATCGAACGACAGGACGCACCTGAACGCAATGCGATAGAGGGTAAATTCGGCGAAGGCAAGCGCAACGGGCTAGGCTTGATCCGGGACACGGCTCAAGGAGACCAGCGTGAACGTGGTCATGATGCAGATCCTGGTGATGAACCTGGAACGGAGGCTACGGCTTCTGTTTGTCTTCATCCGTATGGTGACTCAGGAGCGATTCAGGGAACGGAATTTGTTCTGTAAACTGTCGTTCAGCAGGCTAGGACAAGGATTGCACTCGCAATTGCAACGCCTGTTTCACCGAACAGCGCAAGGATCACGAGCCATAGAACCTTATCGACACAGTTACCCGCCTTGGACAGTACGAATTCGTTCATGCCCTCTGTTGCTGAATATTGTAGGTACGCAGAACGTGTCGTTAGAAACTGAACTCTCGCAGTCCTAACCAGGCAGCATGCCTTAATGTAGCTGGGTAATCCATCGATCCACTATGGCAGTGGACTACGAATCAACCTCGTGTACTTGGCTTGCGTCCTGTATGGTATCTCAAGTCGGTTCTGTAGATCCACCAAGGCCTGTTCTGCTTCGACTAAGTATTTTCCTTCGTATAAAGCAGTATTGCATGATAGATAGTCAATATTCAGTCCGTTCCCTTCCGGCTCTTTGAAAAAGATTCTCTAATAACCTGCAAAAATCGATACAGCGCGGGAGTTATGAGTGAATCTTGGCGTCTAATAAAAATTGTTTTAACTCTCCTATATTTATCAGGAATTTCGTGATACGTGATTAAGTTGTCCCGATCACCATGTTCTATTACAGACTTAGGGATTAAAGAGAACCCTAAACCCGCTCTGACACATCCTAATATTGCATCTAATGTGCCAAATTCCATGACTTTTTCAGGATATATCCCTTCGTCATATAACCATTTTTTCAATTGCGAACGATAAGTACACCCTGTCCGAAAAACAAGTAGCGTACGTTCCTGGATATTTTGTAAAGCCAGTAGTGGGGATTTCTTAGAATTCGAAATCAAAACTAATTCTTCTTCGACGAATGTTTCCTGGACAATTTCAGGATGTTCAATCGGTGCAGCTACGAATGCCCCGTCTATTTTATATTCAAGAACCGATTGAAGGAGTTGCTCTGTCGGACCGGTGGTTAAATACAGGTCCACGTTTGGATATGCCTCATGGTATGCGGTAAGGACTTCTGGTAAACGAATAGCGGCAGTGGTCTCCATTGAACCAATTCGTAGTGGACCGCTCGGATTTGATTCATCTTGAATTGCTCGTTGTACCTCACTACATAAGGTCACTATTTTCTTCGCGTACGATAGAACGGTTTCCCCCGTTGGAGTTAAACTTACCCCCCGGCTATGACGGTAAAACAATGATGTATCGAGCTCGGACTCCAGTTGGCGTATTCGGGCAGTGACGTTCGATTGTACATAACCCAAGCATTGAGCAGCTCTGGTGATATTTCCTTCTTCAGCTACTGCTAAAAAAACCCTCAAATCATGTATCTCCACTCCGTCATCTCCTTGCTAAGTATACACCATCATTTTATGTGATGGATTCAATCTCATATCATCATTTTACAGTATTATCGGGAAGCGTTTATAGTTCTGTTGGAAGATATTTTACAAGTTGACGAACGTCTCTTTGCATACAACCTAGTAGGAGGTAAGGGATGGCTACATCTGAATCAAGTATAGCGATTATTGGAATGGGACCTCGTGGGCTTTCAGTTTTAGAGCGTGTGTGCGCCAATGCCGGATTAATACATAATTCGGATATTAAGGTTCATGCTGTAGATCCTTATCCGGCCGGAGCAGGAAATGTGTGGAGAACTGATCAATCCAAACACTTACTCATGAACACAGTGGCATCACAAATCACTCTATTCACGGATCCTAGCGTAGATTGTAAAGGACCTCACTTATCCGGACCCAGTCTATATGAATGGGCTCGTTTTCTTGTACTTATTAATTTCTGGGAAAAATATGATGAGTCAGTTTTGGAGGAAGCACGTAAGTTGGATCCAGACTCGTATCCTACCCGCGCTTTTTATGGTCACTATTTAAAGTGGGTATATCAGCTATTAATCCGTAACACTCCGAACAACGTAACCATCCACTCTCATCAGGCCCGAGCGGTTTCCTTAGATGACGCACCTGACGGTCGCCAGATAATTCGACTTGATGACGGTTCAGAACCTCTAAATGTAAATGCGGTTGTGTTGGCATTAGGGCATACCCCAACAATTTTATCCAATGAGGAGAGACGTATACAGAACTTTGCTGACAAGTACGATTTATGTTACATCGCGCCTGCTAATCCTGCAGACGTAAATTTAGATAGAATAGAACCGGGCAAATCGGTCATCCTTCGGGGACTTGGTCTGAACTTTTTTGACTATATGGCTTTGTTAACTGTAGGTCGGGGAGGTCGCTTTATCCGAAATCAGGGTCGATTGATGTATGAATCCTCCGGGCGTGAGCCGAAAATGTATGCGAGTTCCCGACGTGGTATTCCATACCACGCGCGTGGAGAGAACCAAAAGGGACCGTTTGGACGACACGATCCTTTGTTTCTTACATTGGAAGTTATTAATAATTTCCGTACCCGGTCAAACAAGGGGGAAAGAATCAATTTTCGGCAAGAAGTATGGCCGTTCATCGCGAAAGAAGTAGAAACGGTGTATTACACCACACTCATTAGTTCGACTTCATGTAACTGCCAAGGTGAAAAGTTTAAGAGCCAGTATCGAAAGTACTCCTGGGGAAGTGAACAGGAGAAGCATTTATTGGACGAATTTGGAGTTGACCAGACTGAACGGTGGAACTGGGAACAACTCAGCAATCCACACTCTGACAAATCCCTCGACAGTCAACAAACCTTTCGCGCATGGCTGGTTGAATATCTACGTAGAGATCTTACAGAAGCACGGAGAGGAAATGTTTCTGGTCCACTGAAAGCGGCCTTAGATGTATTAAGAGATCTACGCAACGAAGTGCGACTTATCGTAGACCATGGAGGGATTAGTGGCGATTCATACCGAGATGATTTACAAGGCTGGTACACATCACTAAACGCTTTTTTATCGATTGGACCTCCGGCTTCTCGCATCGAAGGAATGATTGCCTTAATCGAAACAGGTATCCTCAATGTACTCGGACCCGGAATGCATGTGGAACTCATTGAAGAACCTCCTCGATTTAGAGCCAGTTCACACTGGACTAATGAGAATCTAGTCGAGGCCACTGGTTTAATTGAGGCACGCCTTCCTGATATTGATATACGACGAACTACCGATCCGCTACTTTCATACCTCATGCAAACAGGCCAGGCTCGTCCCTTTGTCATCTCGAATTCCTTCAGTCCCGGATACATCACAGGAGGCCTCGCAGTCACCACACCACCGAACCATATAGAGAATTGTAACGGAATTGAACATCCACGTCGTTTTGCGTTTGGTGTGCCAACCGAAGGTGTACACTGGGTAACTGCCGCCGGCATTCGCCCGGGCGTCAATTCCGTAACGCTTAGTGAGTCCGATGCTATTGCTAGAGCTATGTTGAACCTCCTTTCCAGGGATATCATGGAACAAGCTACCCCAACCAAAAATTCAGTTCCAATTGGAGGAATTCAGAAAACATGAGGAATCCTGTTTATGTGGTCATCGGAGGTATAGCTTCTCTCGTAATTGCCATGGGTATCGGGAGATTCGCCTATACTCCTATTTTGCCATTGATGCAATTTAACCAACATTTTTCAGACGCTGCTGCAGGTTACCTAGCCTCAAGTAATTACCTTGGATATCTAATTGGGGCCCTATTAAGTGGCATCGTACCTTGGGGGCACAAGAAAACACTAGTTTTTCGCGCTTCACTTGTAGTGAACATCCTATCTATTGGCGCTATGTCCACGACGACGTCGATTCCAGTTTGGGCGATCTATCGATTCGTCTCAGGACTCTCGAGTGGCATGGTGTTTGTATTCGCGTCAAGTATAGTCCTGGATGTCCTGGCTGCAATAAAAAGAACGTCATGGTCCGGGATTTTCTATAGCGGTGTAGGTATCGGTATTTTTTTAACGGGGATTTTGGTCCCCTTTTTGGATAACTACGGGAACTGGAGAGGAACTTGGCTGGGTTTGATGTTACTAAGTGTGCTGATTTGTTGTTTTGCGTGGTTCTGGACACGCGAGTACACGAGTGATGAAATTAGCGTACATCAAAGTTCTTACGTCAATTCGGTTGTAAACAAACAATTCTTTGGGTGGTTGCTTGTTTCATATGGTTTCGAAGGAATGGGTTATATTGTGATCGGTACTTTTTTGGTCGATATTGCTAGTACGATCCCGAGTATCCGAGGCTTCCCTTCACTGAGTTGGATTATTGCAGGTATAGGTGCCATTCCCTCTACTCTATTATGGGCTCGGATCGGAAAACGTTGGGGCATCCGAAAATCTCTTGTATTAGCTTACTTCGTCCAAGCGATTGGGGTTGTTATCCCAGTCATTTTGTTTAGTCCGACTGGTATCTACTTGGCTGCCTTTTTGTTCGGTGGAACCTTTATGGGAATTACTACCTTGGCTACTACCCTTACAAGAAATCTGTATGCGGAGCGAAGCGGTCAAGCAATTGGATATTTAACAGCCTGTTATGGAATCGGCCAAGTTCTAGGTCCGATTGGGGGTGGTCTTCTGGCTCAAAGAACTCACAGTTATGCTTTATCTTTAACCATGGCTACAATTGTTCTTGTACTTGCTGCCTTACTCTTGGTTATAGGTTTGGTTTCGGAGGCAGCAAAGAGAAAGACAATTGCAAACTATTTGCGCTAGTCAAAGGGGGACATCACCATGTGGAATAAAAATTTCCTCACTCAAAAGCTGCATATTGAATACCCGATTATCCAAGCCGGCATGGCTGGTGGAATAACGACCCCTGAATTGGTGGCCGCTGTTTCAAATGCCGGGGGAATGGGAATACTCGGAGCCGGTTACATGACACCTGAAGCAATACAAACGTCCGTTCGTAAAATCCGTAACCTCACTGATAAACCTTTTGGGGTGAATCTTTTCATACCAAACGACGATGTAGATTCCGATGTTGTTTCTCAAATGAAGGAGCATCTTCAAAACATAGGACCGTTTGGTGAAGAAACAGCCCAGGTTAAATACGAGAATAACTTCTCTGAGCAATTTGCGAGGCAACTTGAAATAGTCCTTGGAGAAAAAGTCCCGGTTTTCAGCTTCACCTTTGGAGTTCTTGGAAAAAAGGAAACGGAGCAACTGAAACAACAAGGAATTTTTGTCATCGGCACGGCGACGACTGTTGAAGAGGCTAGTCAACTTGAGAAAAGTAATGTGGATGCTATTGTCGTACAAGGTTTTGAAGCGGGTGGTCATAGGGGGACTTTCCTACGTCCGTATGAATCCTCGTTAATTGGGACAATGGCACTCGTCCCCCAAGTTGTTGACAAGGTATGTATTCCGGTAATTGCATCCGGAGGAATCATGGATGGGAGAGGAATTGTTGCCAGCTTAGCGTTGGGGGCATCTGCAGTTCAAATGGGAACGGCCTTTCTTAGCAGTCACGAAAGTGGTGCGCATCCCAAATATAAGCAAGTTGTTTTACAAAGCCAAGATACTGATACGGTCATGACTAACGTATTCTCAGGAAAACCCGCACGCGGTATTCGGAACGCTTTTATTAAATCAATGCAAAATTACAAAGAGGATATTCCTCCATATCCCATTCAAAACGCGTTGACTCGTCCTATGCGGAATTGGGCTGTACGTGAATCGAATTCCGAGTACATGTCTTTATGGGCCGGGCAGGCCGCATCGTTGAGCTCCGAAACAACAGCTTTTGATATTGTACTACAGCTCGTTAAAGGAACAGAGAATATTCTCAAAAGTCTTCGATGATTTTCTTAGAGGTTCATCGATGACCACGTAGAAAAGGATGATCGATCCATGACGACTCCGGATTCAAAGTTTCAGGCTGGATTAGAGATTCGCCGTAGAGTTCTTGGAGAAGACTACGTTGACAACGCTTTTGCGTCCGCCACTGATTTTACGAGGCCATTTCAGGAACTAGTTACCCGTTTTGCATGGGGTGAGATTTGGACACGCCCCGGATTAGACCCGAAAACTCGGAGCCTCCTTAACTTAGCTATAATGACCGCACTCAACCGACCAACCGAATTAAAACTTCATATTCGAGGTGCTTTACGAAACGGGGTTACTCAAGAAGAAATTCAAGAGGTTTTTCTGCAGACTGCGGCTTACTGTGGAATGCCTGCTGCATTAGACAGCTTTAAGATTGCGCAGGATCTTTTTACCGAGGAAGATTGTTAAATCGGTACCAACACTTTCGATAAGAAGCCTCAATATCCGAGGCTTCTTACCCCTCCCAAGGTCCCCCATTTGTAACTATCGTTTTCCTCGGAAAAACCAGTTGGTGGCGCATTAAATCCATCGACCGGATGGTCTGCTGATTATCCACGCAGTATGGCGACGTATTCACCGAGTTCCGTGAACAGTGCCTCTCGCATGACGCGACTTCGTAGGTGATGAGTGCCCACGAGTTCGTCGAACGCTTTCGTGAATATACATTTTAGACGATTCATACGACGCACTCCCAAACTACGAGTACCTTCAGCGGCACAACGTCAAACCATTCGATTTAAACCTGCGTAGTACGGGAAGCAAGGGGGTTTGAGAAGGATGACATCACCTTTTCCTCAACTGGGATTCCGTTTTGCAAAAAAGGATTGGGGATGAAAGACCGTGGATACGATAGTACACAAGGTCGTCCCAAATATTATTGTCCGCTCGTTGTGAAAGGGGTGGTGACTCGTGATACGCCCTGTTCCTACTCACCCTACGGTAGATGCGTACACACACATACCAAGCATAATCCTCACTTAGTGCCACTCGTTGCCCGCAACAGCAACGAGTGATGCAATGTCTACAAACGCAGAACCACCGACGAACGTAGCAACAAGCGAGCAAAAGAAGATGATCACCTCGAAGCTGCCAAGCATCGCAGCACCATGATGGGGACCATCCGTATCTATCGCATTGCCATGCCAACACATGGACGCCTCATACCAAGAGAGCAACCTAGACCTCAAGTCGCCTCTCCCGGCGTTTTAGACCATGGGTTCCTCCACATCGAAACCAAGGTCCCCAATCATCTGCCAATCCTCTGTTGGCGTCTGGCCGACTGTGGTTAAATAGTCTCCGACAAAAATGGAGTTCGCCGCATACAGCCCTAGCGCCTGAAGGTGCCGGAGATTGATCTCCCGCCCGCCGGACACTCGAATTTCTTTGGTCGGATTCATAAAACGCATCATTGCCAGGATTTTTAAGCACTTTATGGGGGTCAATTCGCGCTTGCCTTCGAGTGGTGTGCCGTCAATCGGGTTGAGGAAGTTACAGGTGATGGAATCCGTGTCAAGTTCCTTCAGCGAAAACGCGATGTCGACAGCTCCGTCATCTCCTTCGCCCATCCCAAAGATCGCCCCGGAACACGGCGAAAGTCCAGCGTCTTTGGCCGTCTGAACCGTTCTAACGCGATCGTCAAAGGTGTGCGTGCTACAGATCTGTTCATAGTTCTCCTCGCTGGTATTCAAGTTGTGATTGTAACGGTGGACGCCCGCGTCAACGAGTCGCTGTGCGTGCTCCGGACTGAGTAGTCCTAGGCAGGCACAGATTTTAAGATTCGTCGTGGCTCGGATCTCCGCCACGGCTTCAGCCACCTGATCGATTTCGCGGCTAGACGGGCGCCTGCCGGACATCACGATGCAATACGTCCCCGCTTTGCGCGAGATCGCCTCTTGCGCTCCCTCTACAATGGTCTCTTTCGACAACAGGGGGTACGTGTCGATGGGATTCTGGGCAAGCATGGATTGGGAGCAATAAAAGCAATCTTCGGGGCACATGCCCGACTTAGCGTTGATGATCATGTTCAATTTCACTTTTTTGCCGAAATACTTGTGGCGGATGCGGAAAGCCGCATGCAGAAGCTCAAGGACATCATCGTCGTCGGAACGTAATATTGCCAATGCCTCTTCACGTTTCATGGCGTACCCGTCATTGACATGGTTGGCTAACTCAAGCCAGTTTACAGTTGTTGTTTCTGACATACTCTCTACCTCCAAAGAAGAATTTTTAACTTGCAAGATAAGTCTTTATTCTCTCCAGGTCGATGGATCGTTCTACAGTGGCGATAACTTCTGCTTCCCTAGGCTGATTTCCCAACCACGGTATGATGCCCAGCACCGGAATTTGTGCGATTTCTGAAATCATGCGAGGGTTGTTTTCTTCCGCCACAGAGACCGGAAGGGACTTGCCATAGCCATTTACAACCACGCCGATCACGTTTAGCCCCCGTGTCCTGGCATATTCCACCGAAAGCGTCGTGAGATTTACCGTGCCAAGGTCGGGACGGGCCACAACGACAACCGGCAAGTTCAGTTCTTTGGCGAAGTCTACCACCAGTCCATCGCGGGTATAAGGAACAGCCACGCCGCCGGCGCCTTCTACCAGTACGTGTTGATGCTTGCTTTGCAGGTGCCGATAGTGATCCAGCAAATCACTCGTTGAGACGGACAATCCTGCTCGTTCCATGGCGAGTCTCGGAGCTAGCGGCTCGGTAAAGGAAAATGGACAGATTTCGCGTAGTGTATCGTCTACACCGGACAATCGCAACAACCGCGCTGCATCCCCATTTGGATCCTCCGTCAGATGTCCACTTTGCAGCGGCTTATAGACCCCCACATCGAAACCCTGTCGTCGCAAGGCGGCGGTCAAGCCACCGGCAACGACGGTTTTCCCTACCTCGGTATCGGTTGCTGTTATAAACAGCCCACTCACGCTATCACCCCCAGTTCTTGACCGACACGGGTAAATGCATTCAAAATCTGTGCAATATCTGCATCACTTTGAGTGGCCATCACGGTTAACCGGATGCGCGAGGTACCGGGGGGAACGCTTGGTGGCCGCACCGCCGGCGCAAATACACCATTTGCCTCCAACCGCTGACCAAATTCCACGGCACGCTCTGGATCGCCGAGGATGACAGGAATAATCGGAGTCTCTCCTGGGAGCACCTGAAACCCGAGATACGACAAACCGTCTCTGACGCGGCGCGCAATTTCGTGTAGTCTCACTCGCCGTTCGGGTTCCTTTGAGACTAGTTCAACCGCAGTTCCTGCACTTGCAATAACACTGGGCGAAAGTGCGGTGGAAAAGATGAATGGTCGTGCACGATTACGTAGATAATCCACCAGCAACTGGGATCCCGCCACGAATCCGCCCTCAGCACCCAAAACCTTAGACATGGTTCCTAACTGGACGTGGACATTGTCAGAAGGTAAGCCATAATAATCTGCTGTACCGCCCCCATGCGCTCCAAGAACCCCAGTCGCATGGGCGTCGTCTACCATGACCCACGCCTCAAACCGATCGGCCAGTTCGACAATCTCAGGGAGCCGTGCAATGTCCCCGTCCATAGAAAAAACTCCGTCTGTGACGATGAGTATCCGGGAGTTCCCACCGTGGCCGACCCGTTGGAGGAGCTTCTTTTCCAGATCCGCCATATCATTATGGCGATAGACCACGACGTTGGCCTTGGACAACCTGCAACCGTCGATAATGCTTGCGTGGTTTAGTTCGTCTGAAAAGATGACATCGCCCTCTCCAAGCAAGGTTGACAGTACTGCCAGGTTCGCCATAAAGCCCGTATTAAATAGAATCGCCGCTTCCGTTCCCTTGAGCCCAGCAAGTTGACTTTCTAGTTGCTCGTGCAATACGGTGTTGCCGGTGATCAAACGCGACCCGGATGAACCCGTACCAAAGACCTGAATGGCGTTGCAAGCCGCGTCAATTAGCCTAGGGTGGTTCGCCAACCCGAGGTAGTTGTTGGATGCACACATGATGAGACTCTTGGATTCAATTTGTACCCGTGCATCCGGAGCGCTTTCGATGGTGCGAAGGGATCGGTACAGGCCGTGGGACCGAATCTGTTGTAGTTCCTTTGCCATCCGTTCCATATCGATTCCCCTACCTTTCCGTCACGTCGAAAATGGCCTGATAGAGAATGTCCAGCATCGAATCCAGTTCGTCTGCCGTGGTGGCGAGTGGGGGCATGAATACGACCACGTCGGTTAACGGACGCAGCAGCAAGCCAAGTTCCCTGCAACGTCGAGCCACCTTGCCCCCTATCCTCTGTTGCCAGGGATAGGGTCGCTTGCTCATCTTGTCCTCAACCAACTCAATACCAATCATGAACCCCTTTTGACGGACATCTCCAACATGGGTTAACTCGTGAAATTGGTGTAGTCGGTCCGTCACATGTTCCGCCAGTTGCGAAACGTGGGTGATAAGGTTGCGAGATCGGAATAGTTTCAGGTTCGCCAGTGCGATGGCACATCCCAACTGATTACCTGTATACGAGTGTCCGTGATACAGGGTCTTCAGTTCGTCGTAGTCTGCATAGAACGCGTCATAGATTTTATTCGTCGCAAGCGTTGCGGCAATCGGCAAGTATCCTCCCGTGATCCCTTTGGCCATGGTCAAGATGTCCGGAGTCACTCCGTCGTGTTCACAAGCGAACATCTTACCGGTACGTCCAAATCCAGTTGCCACCTCATCGACAATCAGCAAAATGTTGTGCTTGTCACAAAGGTGGCGAAGTTCCCGAAGGTATCCTTCGGGCATCGGTACCATTCCGCCAGCTCCCTGTACTGGCTCCACAATAACGGCCGCCAATTGCCCCGCCTTTTCCGCCATCACGGCTTCGACTTCCGACAAGGAACGGGCCATGACCTCTTCATGCGTACTTACACCGTATGGATTTCGATAAACGTTCGGATAAGGAATCTTTATGGATGGAAACAAGAGAGGCGTATAGGTACTATGGAACAGGTTGATGGCGCCAACGGAGACGGCCCCGATGGTGTCGCCGTGGTAGGCCTCTTTCATCGTTAGGAATGTCTCTTTGCCCGGTATGCCAATGTTTCGCCAGTACTGAAACGCCATTTTGAGCGCAATCTCCACGGCTTCTGCCCCGGAGTCCGAGTAAAACACCTTTTTGAGTCCTGGTGGTGCGATTTTTACCAGTTGTTCCGCCAGTAAAATGACCGGCACATTGGCCATTCCAAGCAATGTTGAATGGGCTACCTTGTCGAGCTGTTCACGAATCGCCTCATCCAACTCTGGAACGCGATGGCCATGCACATTGAGCCATACGGAAGATACGCCATCCCAGTACTGCCGTCCCTCCACATCAAACAACTTCCTGCCTTCAGCGTTCTCGATAATGACGGGGTCATCCGCCAGGTACTCTTTCATCTGCGTAAACGGATTCCATAAGTACTCACGATTTTTTTCATAGAATTCCCTGTAAACTGAACTCATCCGTTCACCTCCAACGCAAGTATAAAAATCCTTCAATTCTTTTTGTTAACTTCATGATATATTGAGGTTGACAATGAGTCCAGAGAAAAGGTGTCCACCGAGTCGTTATATAGTTGGATACAAGAGATCAACCATTCGGGAAGAGATTAGGTTGTGGTGCAAAACGCTAGGAATGCTAGTATTTTCCCGGATGAAATTGTGGAATGAGGCTAGCATGTTATGGATGCGTTCAACTGGAAGCACTTCGAAGCTCATATTATCCTGATGGTTGTCCGATGGTATTTGGCGATACAGCTTAAGTTTGCGGGACATCGTCCAACTTCAAAAAGACAGAGGAGTTCAGGTTACTCATACCATAATCATGCCCTGGGTTCATCAATATAGTCCCGAATTTGAGAAGCGAATTCCCCGTTTTTTGAAGCCTACGACTGATTCGTACAAGGTTAACAAAACCTATGTTGAAGTGAAAGGACATTGGAAATATCTCTATAGGGCCGTGGGCTCCAAGGGTCAAACCATCGAATTCATTCTGCCTGCGAATCGAGATATCCTCGTCGCAAAACGATTCTTTAAAAAGACATTTTGTTCCCCACATAATCAATCACCGCGAGTCGTCACCATCGATAAATATCCTACGTATCCTCCGTCACTACAGCAACTATAAGACGAAATGGTATTACCGCACGAAACCTTAATTCGGCAAACGAAATACCTGAATAACATTGTTGAACAAGACTATCGATTCATCAAGAAGATCACGATATTTCCTTAAGCGCACAGTTAGCAGTTTGAAACGATACATGTTAAGAAAAAGACAGGTCGAGCCTGAACATAACCGTAAATATGATGGATGGCTCAATCACTTTTGCTCGTAATCTTTACACCAGAACCGAGCAGTCTCTTTCCTCTTATGCACCCGCCGCAGTCTACTACCACAGCCCTTGCGACTTGGGACTGTGTTGTGTATTGGCAACTCGTCTGACTGTGACAACCTCAAATACGATTCGTATACCTCGGATCGAGAGTTTACCTCCATCTGCAGATTCCGCCTCACAGCGGACACCTTTGCGCTTAGCTAAACGGTAGGTGCATCACCAACCCCCGTTCCGGACTCGCACGCGAGAAAAACGGCCCATACCAGGCGTAAAACAAACACCCGGTCGCGCTTCATGCGACCGGATACTATACGTACCAGAATCAACTTGAAGCAGAGCTATAACTTGTCATACGTGGTACTGTTCTTGCACAAACTTCAAAATCCCGAGCTTCTCCAATTTGTCTATCGGAGCTAAAAATGTCGACGTTACCACACCAGGATGCCTGCCAATCTCTATGGAACCAGTGATGGTAGCTCGATTTTTCATCTCAGGAACGGTCATTTCGAGAAGGTCTGCTGCACGCTCTAGCGCATTATCAGTAGCCACATTCAGGGTCTCGCCTGTCCCAACAAACGATACCGGTGCTGTCTCCTCAATTTGCTTCAGCCCCCATTTGGCGGCTTCGACCGTTGCTAACCGTTTCTCTGCTGCCGACAGTGGCTTGGCCAGATACGGCAAGTCCTCTTCGTTCGGCAAGAGAATTGGGCCGTCAATGTTGAGCCCCTTGATGACGTGAACCTGAAGGCTCACAATGCCAGACACGTCACACGTGTGGCCAGCAATCTCACCATCCCCCTGCAGTGCATGCATATCCCCCACATAAACGCCGCCGCCGGGTACCTTCACTGGGCATATGAGAATGGCTCCTTCACGTACTCGGCTGATATCCATGTGACCATCCGTCTTCGCCTGCTTCAGTTCTTCCGCCGTCACGGCATATTCATGTGGGGCACCGATGAGAAAGAATCCGAAATCACCAGCGTTGTGTGAGTCTGGAAGCGGTCGTGTTGGGGTTGTTCCGATTTGACCTAGGAAAGGGCGGAGCCTTGCAACAACACCAACGATGTCATGCGGTGCAAAGGTTACAATCGGATTTTGGACGGAATTTTGGGGTGTTGCCATATAGTTGCGCCCATCTCGAGCGATGTTTTCAGCAGCCTCCTGCGGTAGGGTCACACCAAGCGTTCGAGTGGGATCAAAAGCAATAGTATACCCATTCGTGAAGCGGAATGGGGTGGCATCCGCACCGCAGTTCGTACAGCGTATGGCGGATTGTCCGATGCCCTCAATGCGTGTCTCCGGGTACATCGTTCCACATTTGGGACACTTGCCTGCACAATACGGATCCCCCAAGAAACTGCCCTCAACGGTTTGGTCGTTACCGGATGCCGTAGCGATGGACGTAACCTCAATGGATTTGATCCGTATTGCAATCGCATCCCCCACCTCCGCACCTTCCACATACACGGGTTGTGTTACTTCGTGGCCGCCACGAAGTGCAGGTGTGATCATTGGCCCCCAACACCCCGGTGTCGTATTGGCGACGATGTGTCCACCGTTCTGCACCGGGCCCAACATCGGTTTTGCGGGATCAAGTACCCCGTTCGTAAACGTGTTGACGAATACAGTGCCAGTAGCTTGTCTTCCAGCCATCACCATTCCCCCTTTACAGATGATTCGATTTAATCATACAAGTCTTATCTCCAATTGAGAAGAGAGTGTTCAAAGCCACCAACTTTCACGTTGGCTCGAGGTAGTCATGTCTGGTTGCTACTCCTATCATACCAATTTATGGATGTTAGTGTATATTGACCCAGTGACACATGACGATCGATGGTTTACGAAAGCCCTCCGAACGGCAAACGCGGGTACACAGGACTTAATAATGGATATCGGCCACCACCGGCTTTGAGTCGTTCTATCCGGGCTTCTCGTCACCCAACTCGACTTCCAAACCAAATACTTTCCACGACATACAAAGCAGATGTTGTTCGTATACGTGGGTAGGCAAGCGTGAGTTTTGACAGATATCGACACCTTCCTGAACCAATGTGCGGTGTTATTCTGGAGATTAACGCAAAAATTCGTAAAACGTCTCCTTCTGCTTGCATACAGTTTGAATCGAACTCTAATTTGCCCAAGCTAGATAATGGGCTGGCAACATAGATAGTTCTCCATCACTCACGTTGCATATAGCTGGGTGATTCTGTACGTATGGGAATAAAAATGAAGAACCTATCTATCCCAAAATCTCAGTCTCCAAGATCTCTCTGGAGAGGGTTAGAACGTCTACGGCGGGTCAAGTGTAGACGTTGTTTATCCAATTACTAGGACAACGGTGTAGCTAGTTTCCGAGTAAAGTCACCTGCGGCTCCAATTGGGCTTATCCCGTCCGTCTTAGATATTGATGACGACCACCATACAAGGAACACATTATCACCCAGGGAATTTATTCCCGCAATGCTCGCACTTTAATGGATTAAATGCACCTGAACCCATCCTCGAACACTATTGATGAACCACATTTTCTCAGCACTTTCCACGTCCTGCCGGGTTAATACTCTTTCCTCAATGTAACCGTCATCGAGTAGTTGCGCTCGGAAGGTTCCCGGAAGTAAGCCACTTCGAATCGGCGGAGTCAGCTTTAATCCCCCAATCTCCACCACAATGTTTCCGTTCGTAAATTCGGTGATTTCACCAGATTCATTCCACAGCAAAGTGTCAAATACATTGCCCTTTTGCGCTCGATGGAGGTCATACATAGAGCGATAGGTCGTCTTGTGATATAAAAATTTATTTTCACTTGAGATGGGGGTCTGCGCCAAACATACAGGTAGTGAATATTCGGAGAGAGTGTTAAGAACAATGCTTTCGATACGTGCATCCCCTGTTTGCGATACCAGTACGCGAACCCGCCTTGCTCTGGATTGGTGCAGTGCGGCGTGTTCCTGTAAAGATTGCAAGATGCTGTTCATGTCGACCATGATGCCAAAATACTGCGCAGACCTAACCAACCGTTCCAGGTGCCGTTCTAGGAGTATAAAACTTTCTCCATCAAACTTCATGGTTTCCAAGAGTTCGAAGGATGGGCATTCCACTCCAAGAAAGTCTGCCTTCGTTAACGCTTCATGGTATTCTTCGGTGTCCACAGAATCCCAAGTAATTCCCCCTCCTGTACCATATTCGGCTAATCCAGTCTCCTGATCGAGAATCACGGTGCGGATGGCTACATTGAACACAGCCTGGCCATTCGGTTGAATGAAACCAATCGTGCCACAGTAAACCTCTCTTGGTTCCTCTTCCAATTCCGAGATCAGTTTCATCGTACTGATTTTTGGCGCACCGGTAATGGAGCCGCACGGGAATAGAGCTTGAAATACGTCTGTCAAAGACGTACCGGGTCGCACCTTGGCAGAGACCGTGGAGGTCATTTGATGTATGGTTGGATAGCTCTCAATTTCGAAGAGACGAGGAAGATGGACAGAGCCGACCTCAGCGATCCGATTCAAGTCGTTTCGCAACAAGTCAACAATCATGACATTTTCAGCCTGATTCTTCTCTGAGGAGCGCAGCCACATCGCATAGGCTTTATCCTCCTCTGGCCACCTGCCCCGTTTCCCCGTTCCTTTCATCGGCCGGGTCACGATATTTCTATCCTGCAAACGAAAAAAGAGTTCTGGGGAAAAGGAGAGAATCGAATAACGGCCGATATTTAAGTACGCCGAATAACCCGCTCGTTGGGCTTGCAACAAATGGTGATAAGCTCCCAGGTCGTCACCCGAAAACCGAGACCGTAGTCTCATGGTGTAGTTGACTTGATAGGTTTGCCCACGGGAGATGCCATTCCTGATTCGTGAAATAGCATTGCTATAGGTTTCCTGGCTGATAGTAGACCTCCATGTCTCGAAACCAAATGTCGCAGCCGAATAAGGTCGAGCCTCATTGGAAGGACTTTTGAAAATACCAAACCATACGAGAGGTAGCGAGTGCCTTGAAGAGACTACCATAGCCGGATCGAAGGCAGGAGCTGATTCATACGAAAGATATCCGGCAGCATAGTAGCCATGGCTCACGAAACGCTCCACTTCACGAATGGCTGAGACCACTTGGTTTACAGAGTCTGCCAAAATTAGCTTGATCGGGTTTGAAAATATGAGACGACTAGGATTATCAACAAAATCAAAGATCATCAATGGTTCTCGCTGGTCGAAAATGAGTCATCCCTCACTGAAAATCAATTGTTTAAACGTTTTATAGTTGCCCTTGCCCTTTAACACTGAACGCGCGAACATTTCGCTGCATTCTTCTTGATTCACAAGCCCTTAATTAGACACCTGTCAAACGGATGCATGGACAAAGACTCTCACTACTCAGGATAGTCTATGAATACTACGCACGTCTAGGTGCCTGAATGGGCCTTAAGTAGTCTATCGTGCTTTATAAAACCGTCCTTGATGCTCTATTGAAGACCCTCCTTGGTAATTACCATAGAGTCCATAAACAGATACCCATGTAGGTATTTTCCACAATTTTACTAGTGAGGTGGGACTATGCTGTCCAATGTCGGAATGCCCGGCCTGATTCTTATCCTAGCTGCCCTACTCCTTCTGTTTGGGCCAAGTAAACTTCCTGAAATCGGAAAGGCGTTTGGAAAGACGATCAAAGAATTCAAAAAAAGTACCCGTGACCTCCTCGAAGAGGACGATACCACTTCAAAACGCGAATAGGGGTGACACCGTGAAACCTTCCAAGGAAATGTGGAATGGCGTCATGGAATCGCAGGTGCCAAACCCCAAGGTAATACTCGATTCCGTGGAATACAGCACGGATTTGGGGCTGGCGATGGCAACGGACGCCAAGCAGATTATGCAGGGCAGTCTGACGGAAGAGCAGTTTTACGAACGATACAAGGAAGCCGTAGAAGCGGAATTTGGGGTTCAGTTTCAGCCCTTGGCGAAAAGCCCCAAACCGCAAAATGACCCCAAGAGCCGGGCGTTTGGCGGAAAGAAATGGGCTATGGTCATCGACTTAGCAAAGTGTGTCGGGTGCGACACCTGTACGGTTTCCTGTAAGGCAGAAAATCGCACACCCCCCGGTGTGAGTTACAACGTCGTAATTGAGCAGACTACGGGAACATTCCCAAACGTCAAGAACACCAACCTGCCTCGACCTTGCATGCAGTGCGACAAGGCTCCCTGCGTCCAAGTGTGTCCTGTTCGGGCCTCCTACAAGTTAGACAATGGGATTGTCGCCATTGACTATGACCGCTGTATTGGTTGTCGGTATTGTGAAGTGGCTTGTCCGTATGGGGCCCGTTCCTTTGATTTCGGATTGAGTTACGACCAAGAAATGGAAGGTTACAGCGAGATTCAAGGCGCGGATTACGGAGTGAACCGCGGCAGTCGTAAGCCTGGCAAGGTGCCCATTGGTACGGTTCGTAAATGCACGTTCTGCATGCATCGTCTCGAGCGCGGCGAAGAACCAGCCTGTGTGGAAACCTGCATCGGTGATGCACGCTACTTCGGAGACCTCAGCGACCCGAACAGCGAGGTTTCTAAGTTAGCAGCCAGTCCGCGTGCGTTCCGCCTTCGGGAAGAACTTGGCACTGATCCACGGGTCATCTATCTGCTGTAGCCCCTGGCATGATTCATTGCAACGAAAGGAGTGGCACCATGGTCAAGACAGGAAGTTATCTGCTTCCGCAGACGCCGGAAAAACACCGTCTACAGAGATTGGAACGCATCTGGTGGGTATCCCTTGCCATTGTGTTTGTCGTCGGTATGGTTTCCTTAGTGAAAGGGTATTTCCTTGAAGGCATGGTCTCAACGAACCTGACGAACGTCGTCCCGTGGGGAGAATGGGTTGCATTCTACATTTATTTCATTGGCATGAGCGCTGGTTCGTTTCTCCTCTCTACCTTGATATACGGCTTTGGCATGCATCAATACGAACGCATCGGGCGCTCAGCCTTGTTGTCGGCCATTGTTTCCATGATCACGGCGATCACGTTCATTTTCCTAGACATTGGACGACCCGATCATGTGTTCAACTCCATTTTCTACTGGAATGTAACGAGCACCATGGCTTGGGAAATCCACTTTTACATCCTTTACATTCTGTTATTGGTGACGGAACTCTACTTTTCGATGCGACCTGACTTGGTGAAGCTGAGCCAAAGCGACAAAGCATCTGCTCGCTGGTACCGATGGATCACGTTCGGATACGTGGATTTGTCGGCATTGGCGGAAAAACGCGATCGCACTGTCCTTCAGGTCCTGGGTATGCTAGGCATCCCATTGGCGGTTTTCGGCGTACACGGAGGTACAGGTTCCATCTTTGCCGTGCTGAAAGCCCGTCCGTTCCAGAATACCGGAGTCTTTCCGATCATCTTCATCCTGTCTGCTCTCGTTTCGGGTACGGCACTATCCATTGCCATCTACGTCATTAAAAACCGGGTTTTTCAGCGACCCGATGATGTGCCCATGGTTCGTTCACTAGGCTCTCTTTTAATTTTGTTCCTGTTCGTTGAACTAGGTTTGGAATGGTACGAAATTCTAATTGGTTGGTACAGCTTGAAAACGGACGAAATGGCGACTTTACACCTACTCATGACAGGCCCGTACTGGTGGACGTTTTGGGGCTTCCAGTTGGGATTGGCGATGTTTATTCCGCTCGCATTGCTATCGCTGCCGACGCGTAAATCCGTTCGCTGGATTCTCGTTGCTTCCATTGCCACTATCCTCGGCGTCGTTGGCGTACGTTTCAACATGGTTGTGCCCATGCAGATTATTCCTGTGATGCCAGGGTTGCCTGAAGGTCAGTACTTCCCAACCCTATCGGAATGGATTACAAGTTTTGGTCTGATTGCGATGTGTTTGATCCTTTATACCTTGGGGGAAAAATTGTTGCCGATTGACCAATACAACGACGACATAGACGGAGGTGTGAAGCATGTCTGACGAACCGCGCGACGATACGCAAAACCAACCCGGGAACAACAAACAGGGGATATCCCGGCGTCAGTTTCTCAAAGTCGCATCGGCCGTAGTTGGCGTGGGAATTGTGGCCCCTGCCTTTCTCGGTCCCTTTCATCAGCTGATAGGCGATGCTTGGGCGGACACCCCGCACGGAATTGATGGCGACGACCAGAACTATGACGCAACCGATGTTCTCTATACCACTTGTCAACAGTGTAATTCGAGTTGCACGATTCGCGCTTTGATGGTTCCCGGTGATCCGAAGGCCCCCTATTCGTCCATCGTTCGTAAAATCGCCGGGAATGCCTACAGTCCCTTGAATACCGTGCCCTATGGTCAAGTACCCTATAATGCCGCACCCACCCGAGTTATCCAAGGCTTGACGACGGCTGAAATGGCCGTCCTCGGACGTGGCCTACGAGGCGGACGTACATGCCTAAAGGGACAGGCCGGAATTCAGACGGTCTACGACACCTATCGTATTCAAAACCCATTGCGTCGTGTCGGGCCGAGAGGGAGCGGACGTTTCGAAACGGTCACCTGGAATCAGGTTTTTCAGGATATCATTGAAGGTAACAGTAAACTTGGGACGCCTGGGTTACGTGACCTCTGGGCCTATGTGCCGAAAGAACAAGTCATGGCTGATTTTGCCAAGGTAAAGAACAAGGAAATGTCATTCGCCGACTTTGATGCCAAGTACAAGAAGGTTTTGATTGATACCAAGCACCCGGATGCCGGACCGAAGGCCAATCAGATCGTCGGTTTCAGCGGTGACCGCCGTGACTTCGCGACCCGTTTTTACACCAATCAGGTTGGCAGCCTGAACATTTACGACCACTCTGGCGTCTGCGGTGTTAGCACAGGTACAGGAACTGTGCAGTCGTACGAAGTCGTCATGGTGAACGGCAAGAAGAAAGCAAAGAAACGGGTGCAAGCGGATATTGCGAACACGGAGTTCCTGATTGTTTGGGGTACCGATCCGTTGGTCGCAGGGAAAGCGCCCACTTACGTGGCGCCGACAATTACGAACGCTTTGGCGCGAGGCATGAAAATGGCCGTGATTGAACCAAGGATGAGCAAAACAACAGAAAAGGCCGATTGGTGGATCCCGATTGAGCCCGGTCAAGACATCGCTTTGGCCCTCGGCATGGCCCGCTATATTGTGGAGAATCGCCTGTACGATGAAGCCTATCTGCGCAACCCGAATCAAGAGGCAGCCAAGGCTGCCAGTGAACCAACGTGGAGTGATGCGACTTACCTCGTAGACTTGTCAGTCAAAGGTTATCCACTGCTGACAGCCAAAGACGTAGGACTCGCAGATACTGAGGAACCCGTCGTTTTGCAAGGGGGCACGCCGGCTCTTGCGTCCAAGGCTACCTCAGGGAACCTCGAGGTAGATACGACTCTCGGTGGAAAACACGTTCAGAGTGTGTTTACGATGTTCAAGCAACGCGTGATGGAAAAGTCGATTGCCCAGTACTCTGCGTTGTCGCAAGTCCCTGTGAACCAAATTCAGGCCCTGGCCAAGGAATTCACGTCGCACGGAAAAAAAGCTGCCATCATGATGTACCGGGGTCCAGCCCAACACGCCAATGGCTTTTACGCCGTACGAGCCATCAATGTTTTGAACCACCTGATTGGCAACGCCGATTACAAAGGCGGATCCCTCACGGGTGGAAGTCATTTCAGTGACTTTACTGGACATTACGACTTGATGAGTGTACCGCACGCCAATGAAGCATGGGGGATCCCCATTGACCGTCATCAAGTCCCCTATGAGAAAACCACCTACTTTAAGAAAGACGGTTATCCGGCGAGACGACGCTGGTCTCCAGCGGCCGGGAATACGAGCTACGACGTCTTGCCGAGTGCGGAAATGGGTTATCCATATCCCATCAAGGCCTTGTTCATCAGTCGCATGTCACCGGTCCTGTCCTTTCCCAATGGGGCACTACAGGAAAAATTACTGAAGGACCCAAAAGTGGTTCCATTGCTGGTGGTATCCGACATTGTCATGGGTGAAACCACCGCCTTAGCCGACTATATCCTTCCTGATTTGGCCTATCTCGAACGATGGGGTGCCGAGAACATTTTCGAAAACTTTCCTACGAAGGTAAGTTCCGTCATTCAGCCTGTAACCCGCATTGTTCCGAACGCAAAATCGATTGACGATGTATATATTGAACTGGCCAAGCGCATGAATTGGCCTGGGGTAGGAGTCAATGCGTTTGTCGGTGGCGAAAGTCTGAATCGTGCGGAGGACTTTTATCTTAAGCGGGTCGTAAACATTGCCTTCGATGGCAAGCCGGTTCCGGATGCGTCCAGCAACGAGATCGCCTTGTTTACGACCGCGCGCAAAAAGGCCCTTGGCAAGTATTTTGACGTAAATACGTTGAAACAAGCGGTTGCACAGAACGAGTGGCGCAAGGTCGTCTACGTGCTGAATCGTGGTGGTCGTTTCGAGTCCCTGGACAACGCTTATAAGGGCCAGTACCTCAACCATCAATGGGGACATCAGGTCAAGTTCTATGCAGACAAAGTCGCGGGTATGAAAAACTCCGCGGACGGTTCCTTCTTTGACGGACTTCCAAGGCTCGAACCTGTCAGCGGATATCTCGGACAACCAATCAAAGCGACCTACCCACTGAAAATGATTAACTGGAAGGCACGCAATTTCGGTTCCCATAGAACCATGGCAGACGCCTGGTTGCGTGAGGTGAGAGATGAAAACTACCTGTGGATGAACTCCATCGATGCAGCACGCCGAGGTTTAAAGACGGGTGACAAGGTCCGTATTAAAGCTGCGAATTACGAAGTGATTGGAGAAGTCTTGGTCACGGAGATGATAAAACCCGGCGTCGTTGGTGCCGCCTACAACTACGGCCATACACAGTACGGCGGTAAGTCGTATTGGATTGACGGAAGAATTGTCAAGCCTCCGAAGAGTTACAACTGGACACCGTTTGACTTGAACCAACCCCTGCACGAGGAAATCGGGTTGGCAAAGGGACGCAACGAAGGGTTCTCCGTCAATAATCTGTTGCCGCTAGACCCCGAAATCCAGCACGCAAGTTACGCCGACATTATCGGTGGCTCACCGGCCCAATATGACCTCTATGTCGACGTTAGTAAGGTGTGACGTGGTGAAAATTCAACTCAGGAAGAGTCTGAGTATGCTTCTCAACCCTGACCCTTGTCGATGGCCACCCCGAACGGAGTGGCCATTTTTAAAGAGATTCGTCCAATCAATTTGCGATATTCGGATGTTGTGGCGGAATTACCGACTCTGCTCAAGAATATGAGGCCACTGGGTACCTTCCTGGTGAACCTAAATCTCTCTTAAGATTTGTGAACGTACTACATCCCTTATTGGGTTCCTCCACTTTACCCTTGTAACCTCACTTACCATCGGAATGACCCGACAACTTGCGGTAGACGCGAGGGCTACGTCTTCTGGGCTTTCACCACTCTTTTTGCAATCATAACGTTCCTGGCAACACCATCCCGAAGTCAACCGTTAAACCCATCGTCTATGACGTCGAGGGCAATCGACGCGACGAATAGCGTCGCAACCAGACACTGTGGCATTTCGCCGCTTGGATTAACTCTCATGATAGAGTTATCGTCAGCATACGTTGGTCATAGGAGCCTTGCTAATAAACCGCATTGGCGCGTAGTACGGCGCATTGAAATAGTACACCCCAATTGCACTGTCCCATCGATATCCCGCAGATAGATCCGGATTGGTTTTGCCAAGGTTCCCGATGAACGCAGGATGTTACCCCAAGCATCGTAACTGTACTGCATAACTGTACTGCATAACTGTATTTCCACTACCATCCGTTCGCGCCACTACGTCGCGTGGACGTTTTCATGGAGTAGTGTGGCGCCCATACCACCACTCTGTAGTCAGAGTCAAGGGCGAACCCCTCCAAAGGAGTGGAACATATGGATCTTTTGTTTATGTTGGAACAAGAAAACTGTGATGAATATCCAGTTTTTTTGTTTAGTACACCTATATCGGCTGAAAAATTCGCAAAAGACGATTTATGAGCGGCATCGTGATCCATGTAGTGGGTTTGGCCCTCGAATCGTGTTCGGTATTTACTATTTCATAGAGAAAAATCATAAATGCCATGTCTAGGAAGCGTTCAATGGCACCGGTTGACATCGATCAAATGTAACTTCTCCTACTATTCCGGCGTAATCTGTCTAACATTCAATGTCAGACTGACCCGGTCCATCTTGACTTTCACGGTGGCTCATGATGCAATCAACTCGAAAAGTGCTCTACCCAATTTTGGTATGACCCTCGTATGATTTCCATTCGGCTCGAATACATATATAGACCCTCAATCTGGTTGGTTTACCACGAGGGTTAGGGGGCGCGCGCCCCCTTAACTGGCCCGAATATTTCTACAGTCATGTCTGAATGTTTTTCTGCACATTCGTTTGTCGGTCAAACTTGCTGATGCAAGAGGTGGTTCCTTGTCGCTGGCTATAGCCTCCGTGTTACTAACCATAGGGCTCGTCTTCACCGCAATCGGTGGATTGATTGAAAGGCGTATACCCAACGCCTGCCTGCTATTGGCATTCTTTTTCGACTTTTTAGCAATTCCGAGCAAATTCTCACATACGGTTTATTTGTGGCATGCGTGCTCAAGTATCTCTTGCTTACCTTATTCCGGAGAAAAAAATAGATTCTCTTCCGCTTATTTGCGAATAGAACCCTCCAAGAACTCAAATTTTACATTCGGGACAAAAGGCAAAAATTATTATTCGTTTACACATGGAAAGGGGGCGTGACCCACGACAACGGGTGGAATGATTGCCATAATGCTAATTGGTACAATATGGGTCACGGCCGTCAGAGTAATACTCGGTGGAAACAAGAGAGACCCGGACGGTCATGAGGATAGAGAACGCCAAGAAGACCAAAAACCTAATTCGAAATTTGAGTAGAATCGTGACCGTCATACACCTGGCAAGTCAATAGTTTTATTTGCATGATTTAACGCCATCAAGCTTTAAAGCTTCCTTCAATCGGTCGGCGCCCTTATCACTCAGTGCCTTTCCAATCGCTCACCAAAATTTAATCGTCATCCCAGAGAATCTCCATTGGGTTTCCCAGATTGTTCGTAAAAAATTTAGTACTGCGTCTGTCAGTTGGACCCAAAAATAATGGTATCCCTGCCCATGATCACCCAACGTACGCGAGAAGATAATATATTCCTATTATTTTTCACAGGTCGCCGCGTAATAAAAAACATGTTAGGCCCATTTTCTTTCCTTTAACTTCTAGAACACAACTACAAGAAATGAGATTCTCCCCATCACAGGTCATTCATTAATCGTAGCGCCTCTTAGACTTCGGAGCCGCAGCCAGTATCCTTGACTTCATCAGAAGCCGCGATACCGTCAAGAACGTACCGATAAGTCCAATCCCTACACTCATTATGAATGTGAAAGAAGAGGCTTCTGCAAATCCACGACTTGAATGCAAATTGTGTCCCGATACCTGAAGCAACAACACCGTAATGGCAACCCCGGATACTCGACCGAAATTTATTTGCATTTTACGTACACATCTTTTCGGGGATCTAAGGGGAGTGTTTAGAGAGATGGAAGCGCAACATAGAGATGATGACGGTCAAGCAATTCAACGCCACCGTAGATTCAAAATTAGCATCAAGTGCAATCCATGCGGGGCACAGTATGTGCTAAGAGCCACATACGACAAATTCGGGAACATAGATAGCGGCTTTAACAGATGTTGAAATTGTTTGTCTCTAGGTGTACAGAGATAATATAGAACAACTAAATTGTCCCTCAGTTTCAAGAAAGCATTTTTTGTCTTCCTTGCAATGAAATACCATGTGTGAGAGAAAACATTATTCGTAGTATGGTATCATTGACTGAACTGATTCTGCATTAGAGTTGTCTAAAAACCCCGAGGCGAAAAATCGAGCTTAGCCGAGTTCCCAAGAATAAGGCACACTTCCGATTCACATAATGGCTCATAACCTATTCGGAAATATCCAACATCGGTTGAAATCGGACACGGATTTTCACTTGGGTTGAAAAACAGGATCCACTCATTTCTAGTTATCGCGAAGGGGCGAAAATCCCTTGCAGAGCATAGCGCCATTCGTTTATAAATAAATTGCTGGCGATTAAACATAAAGAATCTGCGCGTGTAACTGGAGATGAATTGACGTTTGTTTGTTTATTATTTGACCTGCACAAATAATAAACCCGGATTTCGACGATTAGGTGATTGAGGTCATTGACCGGAGCATGCTTTCAAGTATTTGGTGGATTTGTTAGCGATCACGTCGAAATCATGGTACGGAACTAGAGCAATGGACACAATTCCCCCCTCCCCAAGCCAGGCTATGAACTCCACTTTTTCAGTTGGAAGAAAAGTCTACGTGGCGGCATGAAGCATGAGCAACGACCGATGCTTTGCATACACGGGAAGACGAATGCTCCACTGGCGTGCATGACGTACCAGAATCCCAGGTAGATGGAATAGTCTTCGTCTGAGCCGTCCGGCGGTCCACTGCCGCACACCTGGTTGAAGCGCGACGTGCTTGTACAGCAGGAGTAGATTATACGCAAGTAGCTTTAGACCTTGTAGCGCTTTGTTGGCGTCGAAATTTTGGCTGGAGAATTGGTCAATGGCGAATCCATATTTGGCTTCCTTGATGTGATTCTCAGCGTTACCACGAAAGTTATAGAAGTGCCATACATCCTCGCCACTCCAGTCAAACGTTGTGGCAATCGCCTCGTATTCCCAGAGCCAATCCGCACACAGGCACTCCTGGGGGTCAATGTCTAAGCGACGCACAATCACGACCCGACGAGGCTTGTCCCAGGAGGTTGCCTGATACATGATGGAAGTCACGTCACAATGTTCCCGGTCACTCTCTGTGATGCAGTGCCAGAGGAGATTTGGCGCTTGCGCCAACTGTGCGAGTCGCTTGGTCCACTTCAGTTTGATGACGTAATCCCGCTGGTCTTGCTCCAATGTCTGAAACACTTTTTCTCCGGTAAACCCTTTATCCATGCGGACAGCACGAATGTCGACGCCATCCGGCAACTGGTCTTTCATCGCCTGGTAGAAATCCGCAAATCCATCTGATGTATGGGCGTCACCAGAGCGCAACTCATCATAGAGACAACAACCAGTGAGTGAATCAAACGCTAGCAAGGGATGGAAACTCGCTCGTCCGTGATGGTGTGGATTATATCCAACAGCGGACTGTTGCTGCGCACCATAAACCGTCTCTACAGAGGAGTCGATATCGACCACGATGCCTTGTCCTTTGGGGAGAAGTGACTTTAAGATTTGTCTATGCGCCGAACGTATCGCTTTGATGCCAGTGTCGGAACCGAGCCGTTTCAGGTCCTTATACAGCAGTGTCGTATCGGGTAGCTTCGGTAGATTCAACTTCAGCTTCAACAGGGGATCTTGTTCGATGTCCTCAAAGTGGAAAATCCGTTCCTGACCCAGCAAGGAACCAAGTATGATGGTCAGAGCCATGTCATCCATGTGGAACTGGGTGTTTCTGCCCTTGCGTAATTCATGTACCCAAAATTCCCTGTCAATCCCCGTTCCCAAAACGAAATCTATGAGACCAGTTGCACCGCCAAAGGAGGTGGCGGCATTCAGATCGTAGCGAGTATGTATTGTAGAGCTTTTCCGAGCGAACTGACTTCGTGTATGATTAGATTGTTTCACCCAAAAGGTGCTCCTTTCTGGCAAACGATGTGGTTCTAGTCAAACTCATCTTAGCCTTACGGGGAGCGCCTTTTCAATTATTCAGGTCGGTGCACGAGGACACAATCGTCGAAATCCGGGATAAATTTGTGGCTGAAAGGAGAAAATTGGATGTACGTATGCAGCGGAAAGGGATCTACCATCCGTTTATTGGCGGGGCTTTTTTTCTGGATATCCATTTTATTAGGTTTATTGGTCAATAAGTATTTGGTTCTCATCGGTGGGTTGCCCGCTACCATGCTGATTGTGTCTTACTTAACCGGATGGTGTCCAACCGAAATGTTTCTTAAAAAATTGGGGGCAAAGCAACAAGTGCGCATTCCTAAATTATGAGTTTTCATTGCACTAACTATTTTTAACGATTTAATTCCAACGACTGAAGGGATAGGCAACGGATCGATCGTGTTAGTGGTGGTATCATCTTTGCCCTGAGGAGCAGCACAGTTATGCCTCCGGAATGCCTTTCGTTAATACGCCGTCCGCATTTGAAATCTAACTCTGGCTTGGGAATGGGAATAGAAATCCGAACAGATTTTTATGTTTTACCATTTTATTGCCAGTCATAGATGTCTCTGACGAAAGCTTCAGCCTGATATTCCTATGGCCGTGAAGATTAGATGCCACCCGTCTCTTTCTGCCTTGACCTATATTCAACAGTTGGTTCGACGGGTAGATTGATTTTATAGAGGGTATAGTCAACTCATCTGTACTCCAGGCAACGTTGAGGTTGTAGTCACAATCGGAGTTTCCTTCTGAAATAGTGTCATTTTAAGTTCAATTACGATTGAACCACCGTGTTTGCGATCGCTCTTGTTCGGTGGCCGCGAGAATCAGGGTTTATGTTCATAGGTGATTTCCCCCACTACTCGGACACGGACTAGGTCGAAACACGCCTTTCCAGATTCATCATTGTAGAAATCCTGTATCCGTGATACCTTGGAACTACGATCCAACAAATTCAACGGGAGCTCGGTAAACCGGGCTGAGAGGGTGAATGAATTCGCCGACCGTCAACCTGATCTGGATAATGCCAGCGTAGGGATTGTCGCACATTCCGTTTGTTTATGTGCAGTCCGCCGCGAGCACTCTCCGGCGGTCTTTTTGATGGTCGACTTTCCCCTCACGGTCCGGTGCGAGACCGAAGGAGGTCAAAACATGTCCACAACGATTCCAAGTATCCACAACGACAGCGAATATTTTCCGAACAGTAAGAAGGTATACTTGCAAGGTTCGCAACCGGATATCCAGGTCCCGATGCGTGAGATTCACCTGTCCCCCACGACTGGGCGTTTTGGCGACCAAGTAAATGAACCTGTTCGCGTCTATGATACCAGCGGGATATACACCGATTTAGATGCTGCCGTGGATATCCATCGTGGCTTACCACCCCTTCGACAGAGATGGATTCTTAATCGAGGCGATGTGGAGTCCTATGAGGGCCGTCAAATTCTCCCCATCGATAACGGTCTGCCTGCTGGCCAAGGGAATGCCAATGCTGAGGTATTCCCAGGATTAGTGAGGAAACCCCTGCGGGCAAGAGCAGGTCAGAATGTCACACAAATGCACTATGCAAGGCGTGGCATTCTCACGTCGGAAATGAAATTTATTGCGATTCGGGAGGGTATGGACGCCGAGTTTGTCCGCAAGGAGGTCGCCGAAGGGCGCGCCATTATTCCATCTAACATCAATCACCCAGAGAGTGAACCGATGATTATTGGCCGTAATTTTCACGTCAAAATCAATGCCAACATCGGGAATTCAGCGGTCGCGTCGTCGATTGAGGAAGAAGTCAATAAAATGAGGTGGGCAACGCTTTGGGGTGCCGACACGGTGATGGACCTATCCACCGGGAAAAACATCCATACCACGCGCGAGTGGATCATCCGGAATTCCCCTGTTCCAATTGGAACTGTTCCTATTTATCAAGCACTTGAAAAAGTAGGCGGAGAAGCCGAGGCTTTGACTTGGGAAATCTACCGTGACACTCTGATTGAACAAGCTGAGCAAGGCGTCGACTATTTCACGATTCATGCCGGGGTCCTGTTGCGCTACATTCCTCTGACGGCAAAACGTGTAACCGGAATTGTCTCACGGGGCGGCTCCATACTCGCTGCCTGGTGTCTGGCACACCACCAGGAAAACTTCCTGTATACTCACTTCGAGGAAATTTGCGAAATTATGAAAACCTACGATGTTGCCTTTTCTCTCGGTGACGGTCTTCGTCCCGGATCCATTGCCGACGCGAATGACGAGGCGCAATTTGCCGAGCTGGATACCCTCGGTGAATTAACAAAAATCGCCTGGAAACACGATGTACAGGTGATGATTGAGGGTCCAGGACACGTTCCGATGCACAAAATCAAGGAAAACGTAGATCGACAGTTGGCAGTGTGTCATGAAGCCCCCTTTTATACTCTCGGGCCCCTGACAACGGATATTGCTCCGGGATATGACCACATTACGTCGGCTATCGGAGCAGCCATGATTGGATGGTTTGGTACCGCTATGTTGTGCTATGTCACGCCAAAGGAACACCTAGGCTTACCGAATCGGGATGATGTCAAAGAAGGGGTGATTACGTATAAAATCGCTGTGCACGCGGCGGACCTGGCGAAAGGGCATCCAAACGCCCAACAGCGCGACAACGCCTTGTCGAAAGCCCGGTTTGAATTTCGCTGGCGCGACCAGTTCAATCTCTCCCTAGATCCGCAGCGTGCCATCTCATTTCACGATCAAACCTTGCCAGCAGAACCTGCAAAGACTGCACACTTTTGTTCCATGTGTGGACCTAAGTTCTGTAGTATGCGCATCACGCAAGACATTCGAGAGTTCGCAAGGGAAAAGGGACTTGATACGGAATCGGCGATTCACCTGGGGATGGATGAGAAAGCCGAAGAATTCCGTAAATCAGGAAATCAAATCTATCAGAGCTAGGTACTCCTGCGAGGCGGTCAGGGGCTATCCCTGACCGCCTCTGTTTTCTGATTTGTCATGGTTCACATTTGCTGCCATGAAAGGCGTGAGTAGCGTACATGGCCCTTGTATGGTTGATTCGGCACGCAGCGACGGACGAAAACCTGCGCTATCAGATGATTGGTATGACCGACGTTTCACTGGGTACGACGGGCATGGAACAGGCAAGAGCCCTAGCCCAGCGGCTCAAATCGGTGAAATTTGAAGCCATTTATACGAGTCCTTTGGTAAGGGCAAGGGAAACTGCGACTCTCATTGCAACGGAAAACAAGCACTTTCCATCCATTCAACTGCAGGACGAATTGAAAGAGCTGCACCTAGGTGAATTTGAAGGCGCCTCTTCTTTTCAAGCCTACGAGCAATTTCAATCGATTATGGATAAGGCCTTGGATTCCTCTACAGACGATTTCGCGTTCCCTGGTGGAGAATGGCGTTCCACGGCCGTCAAACGGTTTAACCGGGCCCTTTGGAAAATTGTGCTTCAGCACCCGGACGGTCATATCTGTGTGGTCACACACGGCGCCGTAATTGGGTTGTGGCTGAGCTTCCTGCACAAGGTACCGCTTGGCAGGTTTCGGGACTACCAACCTCAACACGCTGCCATTACTACCGTCCTCGCAGGGTCGCTACATGTGCAATTCAGATTGTTAAGCTTGAACGAAACTGGTCACTTGAGTGTCTCGAAGTAGGACATGACGGCCTGATGCAGAACGAGATTTTCGGCTGCCGTACGGATGGCAAGCCGATAAAACCCTGACTCCAGACCGACAAAGCTGGCACAATGGCGAATCAACATGCCTCGACCCTGCAGGTGTTGTTCGACAAGATGCCCTATTTCAGGATGATGAAATTGAAGTAAGAAAAAGTTTACCTGTCCCATATGCAACGTAACCGTTGCGACCGCAGGGCGTCCGGCTGGGACTTTCGTCCAGAGTCGCCGTACGTGCTCCTGCTCCGCATGTAGCCACCCCCAGGTATCTTTTTGGAACCCGTTGTCCTTGTAAGCCTCTGCAGCGGCAATCTGAGCGAGTTGATTGACACTCCAACCATCACGAAGGCGTTCAATCCGATGAAAATGCGAAGAAGAGCCAATTGCAAAACCAAAGCGTAATCCGGGCAAGGCGTAGAACTTGGTTGCCGAACGAATGATGAATAAGGATTCAGACTGCACCGCGTGAGGAATCACTGTATAGTCGGTCTCATCGGGCACGAAGTCCAGAAACGACTCATCGACAACCACTTGGACTCCCCGCTCCTGCCACGCATGTGCTTGGGTTATCCAATCGCGGGCTTTCACACAGGTACCGGTCGGGTTGTGTGGATTATTCAGGAAGACAAGGTCACCACTGTGCAAAACGAGTTCCAACTCATCAAGCGGGAGTTGGAACGATGGAGCGGACGAATTCCACGGACCAAGGAGAGACATGGAGAGAACCTGTATGCCGTGGCGCTCTGCCGCTCTCCGGTACTCCGAAAACGCCGGTTCGAGAACCACGACCCGTGTCGGTTTCAAGGACTGCAAGAGAAGGTCAATCACCTCACTCGCGCCGTTGCCGCATAAAACCTGTGAAGGATGGACCCCAAAGTGCTGTGCCAAAACTTCCCTTACCTCGGTATGATTCGGGTCTGGGTAGTGACGAATCAAGGCCAAGCTGCCTTGTAGAGCGTTCATCACAGAAACAGGTGGGCCGAGCGGGTTAATATTGGCACTAAAATCAATCACGTCATTCCAATTCCTCCCATGTAAGGCGGCGTAGCGGTGAACCTGCCCTCCGTGATCGAACCTGTGTGAATCAGGAGCCGATGAATTTCTTTTATTTCTCGTCCCCGTTGGGTGCAAGTCCTCCACGATGAGATCCCCCGTTTCATGGATGCAGGAATAGCCCGAATCCCAGTATCCACCCGAACCACTCCATAATCTCGTTCAACGCCCCATAAGTATCCCCGGTCATGCCTCCGAACCGCCGACTGAAAAAGATCGTTGTGAGAATGGCCACCAGAACACTCCCCACCCACATCACAACTCCTAGCCAAACAGGGCTCCAGGCGAGCGAAAAAATAATCGAGACCATGGCTGCTGTCCATAGGGCCGAGCGCGGGATTCTTTGCGCAAACAGACCCGCTAATCCTTCCTTTCCTCGCGCAGACGGTGACAGCCTCATCGCCAGCACCATCGTGAACCGCGAGAGTACAGGAGGAATGACAATGACTCCGACGGCGCTCACGGGAAGCGCACTTAAGACGGCCAGTTTCCCACTGTAAACGATGACGGCCGCCACGACTCCCATGGCACCGACGCGACTGTCCTTCATAATCTCAAGCGCACGTTCTCGAGGCTTTCGACTGCCAAGCGCGTCCGCCGTATCCATTAGCCCATCCAAATGCAATGCACCCGTCAGGAGGGTATAGAGGGTGAGTGCAATACTGGTGCTGACGAGGTTGGGGAACACCAGGCGCAAAAGAAACTCCATTGCCCATAAGATGATGCCAAGGACGACTCCAACCAACGGAAAGAACATGCTGCTGAGACGAATCTCCGCTTCAGAGACGTACGAAAGATTTGGGAGTGGAAAGGTGGTTAAAAACTGTGCCGCGAGAAGCGCTTGCCTCAGCACGGCTGTAATCCTGTCGTTTACAACCTGAATCCATCCTGCCACAGAACCAGTCCTCCCGCCATCACACACAAAATGACCAACATGGATAACGACACAAGGTTCACCAGCCGGAGTGCCAGCAAAATATCGTTCAAAACGAGCGGGCGTCGAGCTTCACCCATGGTTGCTCGTTGCGATGCCACCCCGTGATACACATTCGTACCCCCGAGTTGTACCGACAATGCTCCTGCTACCATGGCTTCCGGAATTCCAGAGTTCGGACTCGGGTGATGCCTTGCGTCGCGGCGGAGGGCCAACCAAGCCTGTCGAACGGAAAGGTGAGCCAGCCCAATTGCAGCAAATAGTAAGAGCACCGTCAGCCTGGCTGGCAGGTAGTTGACAACATCGTCCAGTCTTGCTGAAACTCGGCCAAAAAACTGATAGCGTTCATTTTTGTAGCCAACCATCGAATCCAGTGTATTCACAGCGCGATAAGCCATCGCAAGCGGTGCACCACCGATGAGCCCAAAGAGAACGGGAGAGACAATCGCATCGACGATATTTTCAGCCAAGGTCTCTACCGTCGCCCGTACCACTTCTACGTCATTCAGGTGGTCGGTATCCCGACCCACAATCTTACCCACCTCCCGTCGGGCCGCGAGAAGCCCTTGCTTGGTTAAAGCTGTATGAACGGTACGACCAGCGTCCATAAGACTCTTCCACGCAATCGTGGTCGAGATGAACCAGATATTCAGAAGGACTGCGATGACCGGCAGCCAGTGATAGAACCACAGCAACAGTGCGAACGGAATCAACCAGGACAACCCGACCGTAGATGCAGCCAAGGCAAGACCCAGGAACAGGCGGCGGCTTGAACGTTCCTGATACGGCGGGCGGTTCCACTTCTTCTCCCAGAAGGAAGTCCAGCGGCCCATGAAGATGACTGGATGCGGGAGCCACTGTGGGTCGCCAACTGCTGTATCGACGACCAGGGCCAGGATGACGACCACGACGTGGCTCACCACTTGGCTTCCAGCTTTCGCAAGTCGACTGGAACCCCGGCCACCACGAGCAAAACAGACTTTGCTACTCTGGCCACAGACTGATTGAACCACCCCAGCCAGTCCCGATACTTTCGCGTCAGAGCATCGGCCGGGACAATACCAGACCCCACCTCATTGCTGACGACAATAAGCGGCGCAGGGTATTCTAGTGACGCTGCAAGAAACGACTCGATTTGAGCCTGAACGTCACAATGTGCAAACATCCAGTTACTCAATAACAGGGACAGACAATCGATCAGAATAACGGGCGGCACCGGCCGTTGGCTCAGTTTTTGCAATATGTTTTGCGGGTCTAGCGCCTCTTCGATGGTCGTCCAATCGCGGGGCCGGTCGGCCTGATGGATAGCAATGCGTTCTTTCATTTCATCATCGAGTACCTTTGCAGTAGCCAGGTAGACGACGGAACGTGGTTCACCAACGGAGCTTTTCGAGACTTTCGACGCGAAGTGCTCGGCAAAGGCACTCTTGCCGCTACGCGCGCCGCCAAGCACGAACGTAATCGCCAAACTCATCTTCCCTCTCTGTTTCAGTTTCGTGCAACGAATGCGAAAGTTTCATTGTCTCGTACGCTTTTTGCGATCCGATTCGGTCCCCAGGTCGTTCTCTCACCGAACTGCACCGGACCTTGCTCAGTCAAACTATGGATGGAACCATCGGACAAAGCCCCCGAATCCATCCCTCCTTACTCTCGAAAAACATTTGGACTGTGCTCATAGAAGACGTCGCTCCTATGATTTCGAGTGTTTACCGCCCGGGCAAGTACAAAAAGTAGGTCAGACAATCGATTGAGGTATTTGAGTGTTGGCAGATGGATCTCCTCAACCTGCATCAATTCCACCAGTCGGCGTTCCGCTCTTCGGACTACCGTACAGGCCACATGTAGGTTTGCAGACGCTCGACAGCCGCCCCGCAATATAAACTTTTTGATGACATCCGATTCTTCTTTGTACCTATCAATTTCTGGCTCAAGATCCCCTGCAGCAGTCTCAGGGGTGCGAAACGCATGGATCGCTCCGGGTGCGGCGGCCACATCTGCGCCTACGTCCCACAACGTCTGTTGAACACGGAAAAGCAGATCCATGATGTCTGCGTCACGGTGTGTGTCCAACTCCGCAATCGCTAAGCCTACAAATGCTCCTGCTTCGTCAATCGATCCATAGGCTTCAATGCGTGTGTCGTGTTTGAATCTTCGCTTTCCACCAATCAAGGCTGTCTTGCCTTTATCCCCACCGCGCGTATAAATTCTCATTTTTCATTCCTCCCATCGTGGACAATTCCTTACCTCGTTTTCCGACATACCCCGCATGCATCCTCAAATTTGGGCAACTCGCGACACCATCTGGAAAACTTTAGTCATCACGGTCACGCCAGTCTAAGTGAAGGATTTGGTCGATGATGGAGGCAAGGATACGGTGATGGAATCAGAATCGAAATGACCTTCTCATCCGAACCTGCAATCCAATGTCTGAATCGAACGACCCTGGCGCCCAAACGTCTCTTTGATCCCTCTCTCGTGGTTATCGTTTTCCGTCGAGACGACCTCTGTGTCGGACCAAACGTTAAAAACCTCTTGTTCCTCAGGATATATCCATCACTACCTCGCACCCATTCGATACGACTCCGAAAGATGGACTCAACCTTGTCTTCCCTGCACATGGCCCTCTATAATTCGGGGACATCCTGTCCAGAAGTAGGCGAATCACGCTTCCATGTGTGACGAGTAAAATACGTTCACTCGGGTAATGGCTACGAAGCCGCTCCAACCCAAGCTCGAGCCGGGCTTGAAAATCGGTTCGTGATTCGACGCTATGAGTCGCTTCGAGTGCCTCTACATCCTCAATGAGAAACTTCCGACAGATGTCATCCTTGCACATCCCCTCAAGGTCCCCAAAAGTCCTCTCTGCAAAGGCAGGTTCCACAACGCTCGGAAGTGCAAACCACCTGGAACAAATCTCAGCGGACTCAACCGCTCTCCGTAGCGGGCTGGTGACAATCAACGTGTAATCCTGGCGGGTTTGTTGGCAAAACTGCTCAATTTGTCGCTTCCCTGTATCGTTTATGGGTACATCTCTCTGGCCTTGCAGGCGTTTATTGCGATTCCAATTCGTTTCACCATGACGTAGAAGGTGAATTTTCATATCTGTCCTCCGTTATTCACCGCAACATTGTCTAATCAAGGGCACTCGATTCACTCTTCACGAGTGAGTAATTCGTAAACGCGAGCTAAATTCAAATGGCTTCGAACTACATCCGCCAGACGATCATACGCGTCCTCTCGCGAATTCTGGATGACGACCTTATCGTCCTTGGGTGGCAAGCCTTTGCTCTGTCGTATTTGATTGAGCCAACGGGTCCGAAACTCATCGTTGTGAAAAATGCCGTGTAGATACGTTCCGACGATACGTCCATCATCCGAGACGGCACCTTCTATCCGTGCATGATCTTGAGATGGTCCCCCAATGGATGCACTGACACGTGCAAAAGCGTGACCCTGTTCGAGTCCTGTTGTTTTCCCCATGTGGATCTCATACCCGCTTACGCTTACGCCCGTGAAAGGAGCCAGCAGATCCCCTTCAACCAAGATCGTTTCCTTTTCTTGTGCAATGGTAGTCTCGTAGGAAAATATTCCAATGCCTTCACATTCACTGTGCCTTTCGTCTTCCTGATGCCATGGATCGAAAACACGCTGGCCCAGCATTTGATAACCTCCGCAGATTCCGAGAATCGTCCGCCCCATCTGGCTTACTTGCTGAATCACGGCAGCAAGCCCGTACTCGAATAGCCAAATGAGGTCCGACATGGTACTCTTCGTTCCCGGCAGGATGATCGCGTCGGCCCTCTGTAAAGCTACTGGCTCCGTTGTAAAAAACGCCTCCACATCGGGCTCAAGAAACAGGGGATCAAAATCTGTAAAATTTGCAATATGCGGGAGTCTTACGACGGCCACCCGGATCTGTGGTGGCCCGACAAAAGTGGAATCTTTTCGCAAGTTTGAATGCGCTCCTCGATAGCGCTCCGATTCAAAGGCCATCGAATCTTCCTCGTCAATGCCGATATTTGAAATGTAAGGAATGACGCCAAGAACCGGGAGGCCAGTATATTGTTCCAGCCATTGCTCTCCATCTTGAAACAGTTCAGGATCGCCTCGAAAACGGTTGATAAGAATCCCCTTTAACCGCCTTCGTTCTTCCGAGGTCATTAACTGCAGCGTACCCACGACCGAAGCAAAGACACCCCCACGATCCACGTCGGCCACGAGAACCACCACTGCGTCCGCCATTTCGGCTGCCCGCAGGTTTGCAATATCCCTTTCCTTCAAGTTCATTTCAACGGGACTTCCCGCCCCCTCCATCACAATTACGTCATGACGTGTCGCGAGAAATTGATACGACTCGACCACCGCCTGCCATAAGGTTTCTTTATAACTCCGAAAATAGTGTCGGGCCGATACGGTATCGTGAACACGTCCTTGAAGCACAATCTGAGTTCGCTGATTTCCAGTAGGTTTTAGAAGAACGGGATTCATGTGTTCATTCGGTCGGATCCCTGCCGCCTCTGCCTGTGCCGCCTGGGCTCTCCCAATTTCACACCCCGACGGAGTCACCGCAGAATTCAGAGACATGTTCTGCGCTTTAAAAGGGGCCACCGAAACTCCGTCCTGGTAAAATATTCGACAGAGCCCCGTGCACACAATGCTCTTGCCGACGCTCGATGCAGTCCCCACAATCATCAAACTTCGCATGCCACTCACCCTTTTCCATGATGCTGAGGTTCCGTATACTCGCGGACCTGCGTCCATCACAGCGCGGTCTGTTCGAATCGGAGTCCGGCGATGTCCTACAAATCGTTATCGAAGAGAGCTTGTCGCTTTGGCCGAAGAGACAAAACCCAATTCGACATCAGACTCACCAAGAATGCAAGACAGACACCCAGCCCGGATTGATAAAACGGACCTTTCGCCAATGGACCCACATAGACGCCAAAATTTGAGAAAAGCATGCCTGTCATCACTCCCACAATCCAACTTGCGACGGACTGCCAGTGAAAAAATGGCGTGCCTGCAAGAAACGCCTGTTTCTCTTTCGAAGCCTGCTCGTTTGCATGTCTATATAATGGGGCCACCACGAAAACACCCGCCCAGGCCGCCAGAGCGAGGCCCATGGCGGTTAAAAAGGACTCGAGAGCCCCCAGCAAAGAGGCATGTCCGAACAGAAAATAGCTCGTCACACCCAGCATGACGAGGGCATCCATGAAAATCGTCTTGTACCTGGCTACGCGCACACCAAGCACGAGCAGATTCAGACCGGATGAATACAGACTAAGATCCGTCTCCGCAGCCAAGCCTCCAACCACTGTCACTAAATATGGGACCATCAGCCACGGTGGCAGTCTCTGCCCCAAGGCCAGGACCGGATTCGCCGATGATGCAATCTTGGGATGCCCAACCGATACTAAAAAACCTATCAGAATCAGGCTTACTAATGGGATCCCGGCTCCGAGCGTCACGGCGGAGATGAGTGCAGATCTCGAGTATCTACGTGACTGATAGCGACTGTAATCTGCCGCCACGTTCACCCAACTGATCCCTGTCCCGGCCACCAAAATCGAAACTGCAGGGAGGAAATTCCCTATCCAGTCAGAGGGAGGTTGTTGAAATACGGTAGACCAATTCGACGCGGCTAACAAAAACACCCCGATTACCGCGGTAAATCCCCCGAGTACCCAAGCCGCCAAACGCTGCACGATGACGAGCGTCGCGTGTCCCAGCAAACCAAATGACCCCGTCAGCAACAGGAACATCAGCAAACTGACACTCGTCGCCAATATCCCAGAAGGAAACCCGAACCATGTCTGCAGCAACGCCGTCAGTGACAAGGTTGCCGTGATGGCCGTGACGGATTCCCACCCCAATAGGTTCACCCAACTGATGAAGACCAAAGGCAGATTACCCAAACGCCCAAATACCCGTCGAGATACGGCGAACATGGGCAGCCCACTGTTACGGCCAGAAACACTCAGCACGCCCACAATCAAAAACGATAGCGCCGACAGAACAGCGGCTAGCAACGCCTGGATAAAATTTAAATGATAGTTGACTAAAATCGCTCCATACAATAGTCCTAAAAGTCCAAGATTCGCCGCAAACCAAATCCAAAACAACTCACTGGGTCGCCCAGTTTGCTCGTCAACCGGAATGGGGTTCATCCCATTTCGTTCGATGCGCCAAGGTGCATTTCCGTTCCGTTCGCTCGTCATCCATGTCTCCCCCTCGGTTCCCCACGAAGACACCCAATTACCGTGACTGGCGCCTGCATGGTTTGTGCAATATCAAGTAGTCTGTCAGGCAGGACGGCAAAAAGCACACATGTGCTTGGACCGCCAGAGACATCGAGATCGATGGGGACTGAAGCCCATTCCACTGAAAGTCGGGCGCTCTTGGCCACTTCCTTTCCCTCATAGCGAATGCCGCGGGAACCTACCGGGACGATATCGAATACACCCGGCTGTCGGCGCAGCCATTGTACATCTGCAACACTCACAATCTCTGGATCATCCATTCGGACATCCACTTTGGGGGCACTTTTCGGCAACCCCGCCAACACCAGGAGGTGTCCCGGTTGCGAGGTTGCCAATTGTAACCGCGGGTTCGTTGTGCTGCCAATGACCGTGACCCCTACTCCCGTCTGCTCGACTGTGACATTGTCTTCTGTGCTGCCATTAAAGGAATCGGGGTTTGTGAGCCCGACGGTGGCGGCCAAGTCATACATCCCTACCAAGATGGCGTCACTATATGCGCCGCGAGGAACTCCAAGATTATGGATCATCAAAAACGGTGTCGCCCCCGCCGCGATCACTTCCAACAAGGGGACCCTGAGTGCAAAGTGCCCGACCACCTCTGGTCTGGCACGTACAGTATCCATGGGCAGTTGCCCAATTCCCGCCAACGCCTCACAGGCCGCAACCAACGTATGGTGAGAGGTCAAACTGACGCAGGTTAAATCCCGGAATGCACGGACAGCCGGGCGCTGTCCCAGCACATTCGGGCTAAACATACGTAAACGCTCCTTCGGGGGAACCGTTTCGTGTTCCTCGTCACCCCATGCGGACGACGTAAATCTCCCACTCCCTATGTCTGGTTGTGACTCAAGCCACGCTCGAACGGCCTTTGGAAAGACGCTAGACCCTTGCGTGAGGTCTTGCGCCAAAACATCTCTTAAGCGCTTGGCGGCCTTGGGGTCCCGGCCATGCGTGGAAACGGCAACACTCAGATGCCCCATGGTGAAACTGGCCGGTACCTGCAAGGAACAACCGTCCGGGTCATCCACCACATTCACAAATCGCTCGTGCCGCTCTGCCTCCGCCGTGATTTGTCGGTTTACCTCCCGTTGATTCGTGGCCGCCACCACCAAGAAACCGCGGGCGGCATCACCCGGCAAATAGGACCGTGCTTCGTAATCAATCGCGCCACGTTCCGCCAGTTCGAGCAGCCGCTCTTGTGCGACCGGACTAATCACCCGGACTCTCGCCCCGGCGGCGAGCAGGGACTCGACTTTCCGAACCGCGACCACACCTCCGCCAATCACGGTGCATGGACGTCCCCGAAGACGCAGCGAAGCCGGGTAGATGGACGGGTCATTCCCGAACCCCTGCTTATCTTCACGTCCTGACGCTCCGTCAGGATTGCGGCTGGGTCCGTGATGCCCCGCGGGCTCTCGCCAGCAGTTTCCCTCCGTCCACTGCTCCTCTCGATTTTTTGGTTCAGTCATCGCTACACCTCTTTGTCTCCAAAATCGATGGACACCGGAGTGCCGTTGTGTCCGCGGCGAAGAAACGCCCACAGAATCGCCCCACCCCAAATCAGTGAGAGTAGTGCGATCATGCCATAGCCAAGTGTTCCAAAGTCCACTCCATCGAGCCAGGACCATAGTCCTCCGTTCTGCTGCGACAGGTGCCCGAATACCTGGAGCCATTCCATCGAACCGATACCAAACGCGAGCAACACGGATACACCCGTCACCCATAAATTGTACGAAAGTTTTCGAACCGGATTCTGAAAGGCCCAACCGTATGCGTAAGTCATAAATACGCCGTCCAGTGTATCTATCAAACTCATACCGGCGGCAAATAACAGTGGCAGCAACAGAACCTCTGCCATGGGGGTACCATGAGCGCTCGCACTCGAAGAGACCCCGAGCAGCGTGACCTCCGAGGCCGTTTCAAAACCCAGTCCAAACAACAGACCGACAAAATACATCTGCCAACTGTGCTCGATCAAACGAAATACGCGACGGAACAGTCGATTGAGCAGTCCCCGCTTCGCGACCAATCCATCAAGACTGACCTCTTCATGTCGCCCGCGAAACATCTGCAGAAAAATAACGAAATTCAGGGTAGCCATCAGATAGAGAAAACCTCCAGAGATGGTGTTGCCGAGCACACTGCCCACGTGTTCCAATTGCGGTAAAGTGGCTTGCACCGAATGTACGGACAGTACCACCAACAGCGTAAGCAGAAAAACAATGGAAGAGTGCCCGAGCGAGAAGTACAATCCAACCGTTAATGAGCGTTTGCCTGTCTGCATGAGTTTACGCGTCGTATTATCAATCGCGGCAATATGGTCCGCATCGACTGCGTGGCGCAGGCCAAACACATACGCCAATGTACCTAGAGAGACGAGGAGGGAATCCCGATGTCCAGCCCGTATCACGAACACCCAAGCCAGAAGGTTCATAAGCAATAGAAATCCAAAGACGCCAATCATCTTGCTCTGCCTAAAGAAACTGAACCGTTTAATCATACGTACCTCCGTGTCGGTCTGAGACCTCGTTCCCTTCGTTCCCGGGTGTCGACGGGACTGAGCCACCATTCTCTCGGTAATCCCGGCAAGACGCAACAAAACGGCGGGCCATACGCGGGTTCGATGCAAAGTGCAAATGCGTATACCCGGCGACCATGTTTCTCCAAACAAAGCCGTCCGGTTTGTGTCCAAAGCGACCGGTCACCTGATATGCCGCTTCAGGATTGGCACCGTAACTACCATCCGCAGTCAAGGCTGTGCCGTCACTTTTTACAGGTGAATCCCTTCTTAGTGCAAACGGTGCAGGTTCCGCTGCGGAGTAATGAAACTCGTGACCTCGTGCCTTTTCTCCCGCCTCAAATAGGATGGATTCGGTTAAAGCTGTGACTTCTCGGTAACCAAGAGCTGCGAGACGAGGTTGCATCGTGACCTTCACCGGAACCAATCCAACCATGGAGTAGGTATTACCGCCAAGGTCGGTGATGGACTGGCTAAGAAACATATAACCACCGCACTCGGCAAACGTGGGCAGACCCTCCGCAATGTGATGGTGCACCTGTTCCAGCAGCGTCTGAGATTCACTCAACCGTCCGGCAAATTCTTCGGGGAATCCCCCTCCCAGGTACAGACCGTCGGCCTCGTCTGGAATCAGTTCACCTGCCAGCGGACTAAAGTAGAGCAACTGTGCGCCATAATGCTCCAACAACTCGAGGTTTTCTGGGTAATAGAAGTTAAACGCGGTGTCCTTGGCAATCGCAATTTTGATCGGCTTATCTGCATGATGACAATGGAGAGAACCACCGGCACCTGCCACCTCAGTTTTTGGCGCCCTGAATAAAACGGGTGAACGGTCCATCAAGTCTGGTGCGCTTCGCGCAGCCGCCAGCAATCCGTCCAAGTCTACGGTTTGCTCCATCGCGTCGGCAAGCGAATCGAACAATGGACGCAGTTCACCGCGCTCGATAGCGGGAATAAGCCCGAGATGGCGGTCCGGAATCTGAATATCCGTTCTCTTCGGCAGGTAACCAAACACCGGCACCGTACATTCCTGCTCGATCGCCTCTTTTACCAATTCAAAGTGATTGTAGCTGCCCACATGGTTGGCCAGTACACCTGCGATGTGAACCGTTTCGTCCAGGCGCTGGAATCCCTTGACGATCGCGGCCGCACTGCGCGCCATCTGGCCGACGTTGACAATCAAGACGACCGGAGCCTGCAGCACTGTGCTCAGTTCCGCCGTACTGCCGGCGTTAGATTTTGGGTCCTTACCATCGTAAAACCCCATGACCCCTTCGATCACACTGACGTCCGCATCCGCGCTGCTTCGCAGGTAAATCTCCATAACGGCCTCTTTGGACAGCATCCATGTGTCGAGGTTGCGCGAAACGCGTCCTGTGACAGCGGTGTGGTAACTGGGATCGATGTAATCCGGCCCTGCTTTGTACCCCTGTACCCTGAGTCTACGCTGTTGCAGGGCGGCCATTAAACCGAGGGTGAACGTCGTCTTCCCGACGCCGCTGTTGGTCCCCGCAAGGACGAAGCGTGGACGTCGCAACAGGCGCTGATCCTCTGACGTGTCGTTGGTGCGCAAATACCTCACATCCCCGCTATGCATCGGCAGTCACCATGCACACCGAGACGGTGACATTGCCAGACTTGACTTTCTCAAGCAGCCAGTCTTTCGCGCCGGAAGACAACCTGGACGCAGGCTCGCACACACCCCATGCTCCGACATAGCGGTACACCGTCTCCGACGGATGGGCGGGCGAAACCTGGTTCAGCTCTGCGGCCGTATACGTGACGAGAGGCCATGCGCGTCGTTCGCACACCTCCAACAGTCCGGGTTCGTCCTGTTTGACATCGATGGTCGCGAGGTTGCGGACGCTGCGCTCGGACAAGCCCAGGTCGTGCAGCGTTTGCACCAGTACAGACTCAATTTCCTCCGCCTTCGTGCCGCGGTTGCAGCCCACTCCAAGGACAATGACCTTGGGCCGGTACAATACCCCGTTGGTCAAAAAATGCTCTTGCTCAGGCAGTGTCAACAGCCGCGGCGTAATCACCAGCGCCGCGTCGAACGGGTCGTGCATGGCCGCTTGGGTGGAAGAAACCACGCGGAGCCACGGCGGCAGCGGTTTTGAATAGGGCCACCAGTTGCGCTCTCCAGCTTCCTGCACGATGTGAACCTGCTGCTCGTTCACCACCGCAGCGCTCACCGCCGTGACTTTTTCAAAGTTCTCAATTTCCCAGCCAAATTCCCTGCCAAGCAGGTCCACAGCCAGCGTTTCGCTTACATCCGAAGCGGTCGTAATGACCGGTTCCGCCCCCAGACAATGCGCCACCTGCTGTGTTAGTTGATTCGCACCACCGAGGTGTCCGGACAGCACGCTGATGACGTGTTGGGCTCGGTCGTCGATCACCACCACGGCCGGGTCGGTTTTTTTATCCTTTAACAAGGGAGCCACCAGGCGCACCATGGCACCCAGGGAAAAGATGCCAATTAACCCTTCGTAGTGCGCAAACAGGTCCGGGACGTACTGGGTGACGGAACCGTCGTACGCGTAAATCCCCCGGGCCGTTTCATCGCCGCGGGCAAACTTCGCCGGGTAATATACGTCCATTCCCGCCAATCCAACCTGCAAACGACGAGCAATCTCCACGCCGTGTTTGGTAATCGCCACAACAGCGTACGGTTTACTCACTCGTCGTCACTCCTTTGCGGTAGCGGTGCGTGAATGTTTCATCGTAAAGCTTCGAGCGCAAGTCGGTGCGATTCGCCAATTCCGGGTCGAGCGCCCATCCCGCCAGAATCATGGCGTGGTTTGAGATGTGCGCGTCGCCCATGGCCCGCACCAAGCCGTGCAAGGTCGTGCGCACGACCTTTTGCTCGGGCCAGGTTGCCTTTTGTACCACCGCGACCGGCGTATCCACCGACCACCCCGCCGCCAGCAGTTCGTCCACCACCGTCTTGGCGCGCGTGGCACTGAGATAAAGCGCGATGGTGCAGTGATGCCCGGCCAAAGCGCGCAGGTTCTCTCGCTCCGGCACCGGCGTCCGGCCCTCGGCGCGCGTCAGGATGACCGTTTGCGTCAGGTCAGGGACCGTCAGCTCCGTCCCAAGCACGGCGGCCGCGGCAAACACGGAACTGACGCCGGGCACGATTTCAACCTCCACCCCTGCCGCCTTGAGCAGCGCCAGTTGTTCCAAAACGGCGCCAAAGACGGCCGGATCGCCTGTGTGCACACGCGCCACGCTCTTGCCCTGACGAACACGGCTGACCATGATGTCCACCATTTGCTCCAAACTCATCCCGGACGTGCGGTGCACTTCCCCCTGCACGTCCGCCATGGCGAGCAATTCGTCGCGCACCAGGCTGTCGGTAAAGAGCACCACGTCGGCCGTTTGCAGAATGCGCATTCCCTTGACTGTAATGAGTTCGGGATCCCCAGGACCTGCACCTACAATGTATACCTTGGGCAACAAGTTCATTTTCTCACCACCATCAGTGTTAAGTAGTTCAGTTCACTGCCGCGCAGTTCTTCCACATTGCGCCAGATGCGCTCGTCCCCGGAAGTCAGCTTCGTCGCCACGGTCGCACACTGAGTCAAATGCAGCTCAGCCAGCACGTCCAGCATCATGTCAAGCACTTTTGCCACCTTGATAAACACCACACAATCGTGCGAGAGCAGGACCTGGCGCATGGCCTCTGGGTCGTCGCGCGCCGGCACAATCGCCACCGACTCGTCTCCGTCCGCCAGTGCCTGTCCGAACCGGGACGCAGCGGCGTTGACCGACGAGATCCCTGGGATGGAGTGGATGTCCACATCCGGGTGCTGCTCTTGCAACATCCGCGCCAGGTGGATGAAGGTGCTGTACAGCATCGGGTCGCCCTCGGTAACAAAGGCTACGTCCCGTCCCTCAACCAGTGCCGCCCATACGTCATCTGCTGTTTGCTGCCACTTAGCTGCCAGCTCCGCCGGGTCCCGGGTCATCGGGAAGACCAGTCCGAGCATCGATTTTTCTGCCGCATCGACATACAACTCCACAATCTCAAGCGCGTAGCTTTTGCTCCCGGAACGCTTTTTCGGATACGCGATCACGGGCGCTTGTTTAAGGGTGCGGTACGCCTTGATGGTAATCAACTCCGGGTCTCCCGGACCGACCCCCACCCCAAACAGGCGGCCCAATTGCGCAGGGCAGGACCGCGTACCTTCCTGTGTGTCTGCCGGACCGGCCGCTTGACCAGTTCTTTGCTGTTCATTCATCACTCTTCTCATCCCCCTCGTTCCCGTGCCTGGCTGTCACAATGTACACAGGGTTCATGCCTTCAAAGCGAGTAAGGTTCAAAATCGGCTTGCTGCGCGCCGTTTGCACCAGTGCAATCGCGACCTCGAAACCGAGCTGTTTCAGGGTTTGAGAAGCCGTCGTTAACGTCTCCAGGGTGGCCGCATTGATCACGATGCGCCCCCTGGGGCGCATCCGCTTTGCGCAAACTTGCAGCAGCTCGGCCAGTTCGCCGCCGCTGCCGCCAACAAACACCGCGTCCGGGTCCGGGAACCCTTCCAGCCCAGCTGGAGCCTTCCCGTGAACCGCGACAAAATCCGTCCGGAACTTGACCTGGTTTTCGCGCAGATTTTCCAAATCGCCCTCGTTTTTCTCAATCGCAAACGCCTGCAGCCCGGGGGTGTGCAAAACGGCCTCAATCGATACCGATCCCGTGCAGGCCCCAATGTCCCATAGCACGTCGCCGGGCCGAAGCGCCAGTTCCGCCAGACTCAGGACGCGAATCTCCTTTTTTGTAATGAGTCCCCGATCCGGTTTGCGCTGCGAGAACTCGCTGTCCTCGATGCCAAGCGGCCAAGCCGCCGGGGCATCCTCGTTCCGTAGCAAAATCACCACATTGAGCGGTGCAAACTCCACGCCAGCCGCTGCCTGCAGACTGTAGCGGCCAGTTCGCTCCGTGGGTCCACCAAGGTTTTCGGCTACAAACATCGCATACTCCGTCATGTCAAAATCCAGCAGGTAGCGCGCAATGCGCGCCGGAGAATTGTCTGCGTCGGTCAGCAGCGCCACAGTCTGCGCATTTCCAATGCGCTGAGCCAGTCCTGCGATTGGACGCCCATGCAAAGAAATGACGCTCGCGTCCTGCCACGATTCCCCACAGCGCGCGAACGCCAGTTGGACGGAACTCAGGTGCGGGATAATGCGTACTCGTTCGCGTCCCAGACGTTTGATCAGTAGAGAACCGATTCCGTAAAACAGCGGATCCCCAGAGGCAAGCACGACCACAGACTGCGTATCGGGCAGGTCTTGCAAGTCATCCAAAAGTGCAGTCAACTTACCTTTAATAACGCGCTGTTCTCCTATATAATTTGGGAAGAAATTCAGTTGACGCTCCCCGCCGACGAGCAGGTCCGCCTGCTCCACGAGCGTGCGCGCATCCCCCATTAGTCCGACGGCTCCGTCGTCGCCAATCCCAACTACGATGACTTCACTCGGCATCGAGCACCGCTCCTCCTAAGTATTCTCCCTGCAGGGTGGTCAAGCGCGTATCAATCCGCAGCCCCCCGCCGATTTGGTTCGCAACCTGTCTGCAGCAGTGCCAACTGACGCGATCGAAAAACTCCCGATACCCCCATTCGACCATCCATTCCGCAACCTGATTGGCCGTGTTGGCCTCCAAAATCTGTGCGCGCAGGTCAGCCGGGACTCCGACTTCGGCCGCCACTTTAGCGAGAAAGCCAAAGTCGATGGGTGCGCTGCGCGCGTGCACCATCATCACGCCCTGAGCCACTTTCGAAAACTTTCCCATCATGCCGACAAACCGGATTTCTCGCATTTCTGTACGCTTGGCGTGGTTGGCCGTAAAGCCGACAAAGTCCCCCATCTCGATAAACGCCTCGATGGGCAGGTCCGGATACATTTTCATCGCGTAGTTTTCACTCCGCCCGCCCGTCGTCAAGACGACGGTGCGCAGCCCTTGTTCCTTCGCCACCGACAATCCGTACGCAATACTTGCCTTGTACGAGGACGTGGAGAAGGGCACCACAATCCCGCGTGTGCCGAGAATCGAGATCCCGCCGATAATCCCCAATCGTCCGTTCAAGGTTTTTTTGGCGATTTCCTCGCCCGCCGGAACGGAGATCACCACGCGCACCCCCCGCGTCAGGTTGTACTGCCAAAGCACCTCTTCGACCACTTCGCGGATCATTTTGCGCGGGACGGGGTTAATGGCAGCCAGCCCGACGGGAATCGGCAGCCCCGGTTTAGTCACGCGGCCAACGCCCACTCCGCCGTCAATCTCCACTTCACCCTCGACGTCCGTCCAGGATACAGCAGCAATGATGGTTGCTCCGTGCGTGGCGTCCGGGTCGTCACCGCCGTCCTTGATGGTGGAGGCAGAGGCCTGAACTTCGGAAAACGCGACATCGTGCAGGGCAAAAGGGACTGTCTCCCCTGCCGGAATTTTGATCACGACGGACTCCACGGTCGTTTGTTCAATCAGGCTTAACAGTGCTCCCTTCGTACAGGCCGTGGCACAAGCTCCGGTGGTGTAGCCGTGGCGCAGCGGCCCTTCTGGCACCTCGAGCATTTCCCCCATGGTACAGCCCCCACACTAAGCGTTTTGCGGGCTGGCCGGATGCTGCGCCGCTGCCGGACCCGTCGGGTTTGCCAGGTATTGCGAGTCAGCCAACAAGGAGAGTGCGTTCACGGCTGCCACAGCAACCGGACTGCCGCCCTTGCGGCCGCGGTTGGCGATGAACGGAATGTCCAATTTCTCCAGTTCGGCCTTGGATTCGGCGGCCGAGACAAATCCGACCGGGACCCCGACGACCATGCTTGGCCATAGCTGCCCAGCCTTTACCAGCCGGATGACTTCGAGCAAGGCAGTGGGGGCGTTGCCGACCACGTAAATGCCGTCTGGCGCTTCTTTGGCCGCTTTGCGAATGGCAGCGATGGCCCGCGTGATGCCCTCTTGCTTCGCCTGGACCAGCACATCCTCGTCCGAGATATAAACCTTTACGTCTCCGCCGAACTTTGCGATTCTCGGTTTGCTGATGCCCGCCTGGACCATTTGTACGTCTGCCACAATCGTGCGTCCCGACCGGATTGCGGCAATGCCGCTATCTACGGCGAGCTCGTGAAACACCAGAGACCGCCCTAATTCAAAGTCTGCCGAGGCGTGAATAACCCGCTGCACCACTTTGAACTGTGCCGGCGTGAACGAGTGTTCGCCAAGTTCCTCAGTAATGATTTCAAAGCTTCTATCCTCAATTTTTTGCGGCTCGATGATTTGGGGTTGAAATTCGGTGCCAAAATCCATGCAAACTCCCTCCAATCCAGAAATTGTGACCTGCTTGATCCCTTTTACCCGTGGATGGACGCATGGGCAAAAAGAGCCTTCGCCTCCCCTTCATCCTTCAACGGATTTTGACAAGACATCGCCGGCGTTCGGCCGGGTGAGTCGTTCCACTTGTGCGACGACTCCTTCAAACGTGGTGTAGCAAGTCCCGTACGCAAGCTTTGGGCGGCGAATGACAATCACGTCAATGCCCATGTCGAGGGCGGCCTCGACCTTTTCATCCATGGAGCCCGGACCTCCGCTTTCCTTGGTCACCATCAACGCAGTGTTGTACTGTCGATACAACGCTTGGTTGAATTCCTTTGAAAACGGCCCTTGCATGCCGACTATGTTCTTGGCTTCCAAACCAAGCCGCGCACACTTTTCCATGTTCTCGACGTTTGGCAACAAGCGCGCGACCAGCCGGACGTCGGGAAGCCCCAGTAAAACTTGGGTGAATACCTGCAGGGTTTTGCTGCCAGTCGTCAGCATGATGCTGCCCGGGCGGGCGCACGCTGCCTCCGCCGCCTCTTGATAGGTATCGACCCACAGAACGCGCGGATGGTCATACGTTTTGGGCGCCCGTTCATAGCGAACATAAGGAATCCCTTCACATTCGGCAGCCTGCATGGCCGTTCGGTGTGCCTCTTCCGCAAACGGATGGCTGGCATCCACCAACACCGGCGCCCCCGTCGTTCGCAACAGTTCGCTCATCTCCGTTGCATTGAGGCGGCCTGTGCGCACTTCAATTCCAGCCTCCTGCAAGCTACGGGCCGCACTTTCCGTCACGACGCTTGCCAGCAAAGAGTGTCCTTGCTGCTTCAACTGGATGGCAAGGTCGCGCGCGTCACTTGTCCCCGCCATAAAAAAGACCATGGGACTCGTTCCTCCTCATCTTGTTTCAGACCCCGCACACTGCATCCGCTGCCGGCAGCGGCGCCGTTTCCTGGTACTGGAATCCTGCAACACTGCCCACGCGCTTGAAATACTTGTGAAACCGTTCGTCCGGGAACGCGTCGCGTTGGTAGTCGCGCACAATTTGCTCTACCAAATCCACCGCTTCTTTGGCGGGAATGCCTTCCGCCACGCGCCGGGCCGGTTGGGCATTGCGGCCCGTGGTCTTCCCGCCGAGAAACAAATCCACCTTGCCTTTGCGAAACACGAGGGCAATGTCCTCGTGGACCGCCCCGTAACAGGACATGGCACAGCCGTTGTAGCCGATGCACAATTCCTTGGGCACGGGCAAGCCCCCAATGCGGGTCGTCAAATCCTCGGCAAAGGGGATGCCTTCCGCTTTGTCCCCGTCACAAAAATCACAAGCTTTAATCTTGACCACGTTGCCGACCGGAAAGACCCAGAACCCAAGCTGTCGCAGCTGTTCCACGAGTTGCTTCGGCTGTGTTGTCAAAACGCGCAGCACCAGCTGGTGGGCGGTCGTGTACTGTAGTTCTCCCGTTTCCCCGACGATTTCTGTGAGACCCGTGAGTTGGCCCGGAGTGAACTTTTTGTTGGCCACTCCTGGCGACAACGCCACCTCAAGCAGCGTAGGGCTGCCCGCCGCTCCCATGCCGCTCCCCGGTTCGAACTCCGGCCCGGTTGCTGTGGCATCAGGATCCTGTGCCGCAAGAATGCATGTCAGCGCCTCTTCAGCCAAGTCCCGCGCAGAGGATGCGCCCACCTCGCGCACCCGAACGTCCGCTTGTGCCAAAGTGTCGTTCGTCCAGTGCATGGGTGCCCCCGTTGTCTCCTTAGCGCGCAACGACCACGGCTCGTTTTCCACATGCAGCCGTTCACCCGGGCGAAGTGCCTGCTCCACTGTGTCCAACTGATACTTACGTTGGTACCCCCGAGGCGTGATCATGAGGTCGTCGTGCATAAACGTCGCCGAATTTCCGACAATCACGGTGGTCAACATGCCAATTTCGTAATCGAGCATGTGAGCTAAATCTGTGCGTACCACGGTTTGACGGTCCCGGTAGGCGCTCTTGACGAGCCCAACGGGAGTCTCAGGCGACCGGTGCTTCAGCAAAATGCGCTGGGCCTCAGCAATTTGCCGGGTCCTCCGGCCGCTCTTTGGGTTGTACAAGGCGATCACAAAGTCGGCAGAGGCCGCCGCTTCCAGGCGGCGTTCAATGACCGCCCAGGGAGTGAGGTGATCGCTTAAGCTGATGGTGCACGCGTCGTGCATAATCGGGGCGCCGAGCAGCGAAGCGCAGGAGTTAATGGCCGAAATGCCGGGCACCACCTCCACCTCAGGCGGTTCGGACGGGTGCCAGCCTTGCTCCAGCAGCACCTCGTAAATCAGTCCCGCCATGCCGTACACTCCGGCATCGCCGCTGGAAACCACCGCCACCGTTTGGCCGCCGCGCGCGAGTTCGACCGCCTTTTGCGCCCGGCTGACCTCCTCCGTCATGCCCGTGCGAACAATGACCTGGTCGGTCAAAAGTTCTTTCACCAAATCGACGTATGTGTTGTAACCCAGAATGACTTCGCTTTCGACCATGGCCTGGCGCGCACGTTCCGTGATGTGTTCCCGGTGGCCCGGGCCAAAACCCACGATGAAAATCTTTTGTGCCAACGTAGCTCCCTCCTCAAACTCTCATACTATCCAAAGCCGCCCCATCCGGGCTAAACCAAGCCAGGTCCTGCGCCTTGTGCACGACTTCGCCCACGACAATGACAACCGGCGGCTCAATACCCGTTGCTTGGGCCGTGCCCGCGATATCCGCCAGCGTTCCGAACACGGTTTCCTGTCTCGCGGTCGTCCCCCAGCGGATCAAGGCAACCGGCGTTTTTGGAGAACGGCCGTGCTGGAGCAAATTCGCGACGATCTCGGTAAGATGGGACAACCCCATCAAAATCACCAAGGTCTGCGTTTTGGCGGCAAACAGCGGCCACGGCGTCTTTGGGGAAGCCACACACTCGTGACCTGTGACCACGTGAAACCCGGTAGCCACTTCCCGGTACGTGATGGGAATGCCGGCGTAGGCGGGTGCCGCAATCGCGGAAGACACCCCTGGCACCACTTCGAACTCAATACCCTGCCGGCGCAACACCTCGGCCTCTTCGCCTCCGCGGCCAAACACGAACGGATCGCCGCCTTTGAGCCGGACTACGGTCTGCCCCGCGAGCGCCCGTTCGACCATCAGTTCGTTGATTTCGTCCTGGCGAACCGCATGGTTCTCCCGCTCTTTTCCCACGTACAGTTTTTCGGCATTTGGGGGCGACAAGCTGAGAACGGCTGAAGAGACGAGACGGTCGTACAGCACGACATCCGCACGTTCGAGGCACTGCTTCCCGCGCAGGGTCAAAAGTCCCGGGTCGCCCGGGCCGGCGCCAACTAAAAACACTCGCCCCGTCCGGTTCATGCCAGCACCTCCCCTGCGTCCAGATGCGGAATGCGATGTGCATGCTCGCCGTGTTTGTGTCGGTCATCCGAAACGGAGTGATTCTGCTGTTGTTGGAACTTTTTGCGGTACTGACAGAAGTCACAATTCATCCGCGACTGCTCCTGGTCCGCCTCTTTGATCCGGTCGAGCACCACTTCGCGCAAGAGGTCGTGAAGCCCGAAGTACGGAGACATCTGGATGGAGACTTGCGAAAACTGCTGCTGCAACTCCTTCACGAGGTTTTTCATGCGTTTGATGAGAACTCCCGTGAACAAAAAGTACGGGATCACGAAGATTCGTTTCGCCCCCAAGCGCACCGCCCGGAATACGCCTTCTGGAAGACGCGGGTCGGTGATGCCTGTAAAGCAGGTTTCTACCGTACTCACCCCCGTGCGCTCCCACAGGATCCGGGCGATTTTGTACACGTCGCCGTTTGCATCCGGATCGCTGCTGCCGCGTCCCATCAGCACGATCGCAGTATCATTTAAGGCAGTATCGTTTGGCGCGGCTTGTTCAACGGCCGATGGTGTGTTCCCTTCTTGCCCACAGGCGTCCTGCACCTCGGCAAAGCGTTCAACCAGCAAGTCGAGCAGCCGTTCATGCAGACCAATGTTTCGCCCATAGACAATCTCAATCTCAGGATGACGGCGACGGGCTTCGTCCAAAAATTCGGGGATTTCCAACTTCACATGAGAAGCTGCCAACAAAATCACAGGAACGGCCACAATGCGCTTCGCTCCGAGCGCCATACACACCTCGATCCCGGCGGGTATATCCGGGTCTGCAAATTCAAGAAAACAACCCACCACCGTTTGCCCTGCCATGTGCGATTGCAGTTCGTCCACAAACCGCAGAAATTCCTCGTTCCCTTCCTCATCCCGGCTGCCGTGTCCAATGAGCAACACCGCTGTTTTCACACGCATTCTTCCCTTCTGATACCATTCATTTTTCGGCCAGGGTCGAGCGGGAAAGAATTTCACCCAAAAGAAAAACTCCCTGGAAAGGGAGTTGTGGTTGGTAGACACATAAAAATGATAAAAAGAGTCTGCCTCCACACCTCCCTATCGACCGTAGGTTCAATCAGTGTGCTGGAAAAAGGCAGGTCTCCTGGCTTGGGTTCAACACCGATGGTCTCCTTCCCAAGTCTTTCGACTCAGTGGTTTTTGACCTCAGCTCGCCCTTACAGTGGCGGGACCGCACCGGACTTGCACCGGTTTCCCTATTAAGTTCACCCGTAAGTGAACGCCTTTCCCGAAATATACAGTTGTCCTATGAAGCTAAGTTATGCAAGGAACTAAATTAATAGTACAGGTAAACTCAGCCAATGTCTATATAAATCACGTAGAGAGAAGTACGGGTCCTCTGTGTGCCGAACCCGGTTGTTTCATGACACACGAATTTTCTCTTTATGTATCTTCATGTCACAGTTCAATACAAGCACGTTTTATCATCGAGTCCCAAGAAAACGAACGACCCAGTCGAGATCTCTTACGTCATCCTCACGCGAATCCGAGTGCTCCAAATCTACACCTTGACGTCTTCGCAGATGATGCACGAGACCCCAAATGTCCGCTTGTGTAATCGGTTTTCCCATGTAGTATTGTGCGCCCGTTTGCTGCGCCATGTGCCGATAGGAGTCATCGTCTTCCAGCGAACACATCGCTACGAATACGTCCGGGTAAGACTCATGAATCTCAGAACATAAATGAAACCCATTATCCGCCCCAAGATGAATATCAACGGAGATGAGATCAATGGAAGTCGACTCTAAAAAAGTGAGCGCCTCAGAAGCGGTTTGCACCGTCCCAACCACCTCGATCTCTTGGTTCGACCCATACAAAAGTGCCAAAGCCTCCAGCGTCTCAGGCGAGTCGTCGACGAGAAGTGTTCGAATTTGCATGTCGTTCCCCCTTGACTACAGCATTGTATTCCTCAACCAAATTTCGGTTCCGATTTGTCCCGACCTGCAGGAGGGTATTCGGGTGCCGGATACGAACCCCTATTCTTCCGGATGCATGTAATACCTTCACGCTGGTTTCTGTCCCAGAAGGAGTCCCCAGTTCGTGAATCCGAACCGTGTTCTCCGCAACCAAGAAACCGCCTCGTACGGTTCCATTGACCAAAATGGAATCCCTGGATTCGAGTGAACTGGCATAGATCCCCGCTCCCGTGATGGCCATTTTTCCGGTCGCTCGCACAGAACTGGAGGTCACCGTTGCGGCTTTTACTTCAGCTGGTTCAAGCGACACCATAGATTCCACAAAGGATACATAATCCCCGAGTAGTTGATGTAAGCGCATAACATCCTTTGGACGAAACCGCTACGCGGTGGTAAAAGATCGTCCCCTCCATCACTAGTTTCCTATTTATGTTACTTCTCATAATGCTGGGATTCCCTTAACATTCGCGCTATGCGGTGTCCGTAGTCACCGCAAATGAATCTTGAGGAGAGTGCCACATGAGTGACAATGAACAAGTGCTGCGACGGATGGAAGAGGATATTCAGCTTAGGGGGCTGTCACCCAAGACCTTGGAAGTCTATGTCTCACACGCACGGATCTTTCTAGATTATTGCCACCGCCCCGTAGACGACCTCGATACAGAAGATATCCGCAGATTCCTGACACATTTGATCCGCGAGAAAAACCTGTCAGCCAAAACTGTAAACATCTATGGCGCTTCTATCCGTTTCCTATTTGCCGTCACTTTGAATCGTGCGTTGAATTACCTGCAGATTCCACGTCAGAAGGAACGTAAGGCCCTACCTGAAGTGTTAACCAAAGAAGAAGTCTCTTCCATTCTGCAAAGCTGCGAAAACATCAAGCATAAAGCCATGCTGATGACAGTATATAGTTCGGGGCTGCGGGTCAGCGAAGCTGCAGCGCTTAAAATTCAGCATATCGACTCGAAAAACATGCGTGTGTTCGTGCGAAACGGAAAAGGTGGCAAAGACCGCTACACTTTACTCTCGGAGGGTTGCCTGAGCGTATTACGCGAGTACTGGAAGGCGTACCGTCCGCGGCATCCCGAGGGCTGGCTATTTCTGGGCACATACAATGTACGCCATATAACGCCCACTGGTATCGCTTATGCTTTTAATGAAGCTGTGAAGAGAGCCCACATCACCAAGAACGTGTCCATCCACACACTTCGACATTCATTTGCAACGCACTTGTTGGAGGACGGAGCCTCGCTGCTGCAGATTAAGGACTTGCTGGGCCACGCCAGCATTAAGTCCACGACAGTCTACCTGCATCTGGCGAACGTTACGGCAGGTGTCAGAAGTCCACTTGATACCTTCCCCGCAAACCTTCGTCAGGAGACTCCTTTACATGCCTGAACTACAGGATATTTTTCTGCAGTATGGTGGGCCCTATCAACTTGCCCATGGCCTTTCCCTGGAGAAACGAAAAGTCGTTCAAGCCATTCAAAGCTGCAGAACGGCTGTACTAGGTGGGCATGTAGATGAATGCGACGAGTGCGGCTTTATACGGGTTTCCTACAATTCCTGTCGTAATCGTCATTGTCCAAAGTGCCAAACGCTCACGAAAGAACGGTGGATTGAGGCCAGAAAGGCCGATTTGCTGAATGTCGGTTATTTTCATGTGGTCTTTACGTTGCCGGACCTACTAAACCCGGTCGCCTACCAAAACCCCAAGGTGGTCTATAGCATCTTATTTAAGGCTGCCGCAGAAACTCTGTCCGAACTCGCAAGTGACCCGAAATACCTGGGTGGACAAATCGGACTCACGGCGGTTCTTCACACTTGGGGACAAAACCTGATGCATCATCCCCATCTACACTGTATTGTTCCTGGTGGTGGACTTAACTCCTGTGGTAAGTGGGTAAACTCAAGAAAAAAGTTTTTCATTCCAGTGAAGGTTCTATCCCGAAAGTTCAGAGGAAAATTTCTTAACTACTTGAAGCAGGCGAAGCTTGAATTTTACGGTTCCATAGTGCATTTGCACGACCAGAATCAGTTCCAGCAGTGGATATCTTCTTTGTACCAAAAAGAATGGGTGGTCTACTGCAAACCGCCCTTCAAAGACCCTGGACATGTAGTGGAATATCTAGGCCGATATACCCACCGTGTCGCCATTTCAAACAACCGTATTGTTCGCGTGCACAATGGGATGGTGACGTTTAAGTGGCGGGATTACAAAGACCATAACCGGCAGAAGCTGATGAGCCTAAAGACGGATGAATTTATTCGTCGCTTTCTGGTGCATGTTCTCCCCACAGGATTTATGAGGATTCGGCACTATGGATTGCTCAGTCCCAGAAACAAGTCAGTTAAGTTGGCATTGTGTAAAAAGCTCACAAAGACGACCATGAGGGAGAAGTTCACAGCCAAGTTATCTACCGTGGAACTCTTCGAGAAGTTAACTGGGCGAGACTTCACTCTTTGCCCCTGTTGTGGTATAGGTCATCTCACAAGAGCTTCGCCGGACAACTGCATAATGTCTGCCTACTGCCTCTTCATTGGGGAGGGGGGAATTGTATCCATTGTGCTATACCAAGCATACATTTTTCCTCGACTTTCCAAGAATAGCCCGCATGATGGTAAAAACATTGCTCTATTTTAAAACCATGGGCTTTTTTATTTCCCCATAGCGACCAGTGACCGCAGTTCCGTCCAATAGAGTTATCTCAAAGTCGGCTTCATCCTGTGGAGGAGCCGATTTTTCGTGCTCGACTTTCAGATAACTCTCTACTCATTTCAGAAACATTCGTTCGTCCAATCCCACTCCACTTCGAGCGCAGTTCAAGCACAATCTGTCGATATCGGTCATCAAGTTCTTGTAGTTGATTCGTATCTTCCGAGAAATGTACAAGTATACGCTCAAGTTTGGGATGCCGATGGACCAAGAGTACATCCGCGAGTAACGGTAGACGCTCATCATTGTTTAACTGCTTTTTGGCATGTTCAATCAATTCTCTGTATTCCAAACGGAAATGACCAAATTCGTCCGCACATTGTTTCATGTCGGAGTAGAGCTTCATGTAAAGAAACTTCGATTGACCTGCAACCACCTGGGAACCGACGATGGCATCGGCAACGAATACACCACGTTCCCCCATGACAGTCGAGCGAAGGACCCCACCGTGAACCTCTACACTTCCCGTGGCTTGAATGAAACTCCCGTCCAAGACCGAACCCAAGACGACGACATTCCCATCAAATTCGATTTTTCCGTCCTTACTCGATAAGTCATGAGAAATAACAAGTTCTGGGACGACATCTATCCGACTCCTCGTATAAAGAAATCGCCCGTTGCGGATGGCAACAATCCTCCCGTTGACTTCCACCACCCCTGGACCCAGTGTGGGCAAAGACCGATGTTTGGGACAAGGAATTTCTTCACCGAGGACGTCTCTTCCTGGAATACCCGGTATTTCCGGTTCGAGTACGGCCACCGTCGTCCCCATGGAAATGGTCGTTATCCTCATGCGGCGGTGAATCGGGTCATACACCTTTGGGAGCGTGACCGGCCTGTAGCGTGCTGGCTTACCCGGAATCATGGGGACGCCTCGCAAGACAATGGCCTCACTCGTCTGACCCGCATGACACAGTTGTTTCAGTTCCTTGATATCAAGGGCCCCCTGGTAACCGGCGGACGTCAGTTGTGTCGTGATTTCATCGATTTCAAGAGGTGCGGGATATACCGGATTCATTTCAAGTTCAAACACAGCATGGCGGACGCGATGCAGGTCCTTTAAACGATACTCCTCGCCCAGTGTGACCTCGACTCGCCCGATGACCTCCATAGCATTCTTGGATACCCTCGATAAAAACTTTTGGGAGGGCGGAATGTGGCTAAGAGCAAGTTGGATGTCCTGCTCCCCGTGAACAATCACCCGCCCAACAGTGGGCTGCCCATCCACAACGACGACCAACCGCCCATCTTTTGGGATCGTCATGGTAGCAAAGGCCCCCTCATCGTCCGGATCCGTGATCGAGATCTGATTGTCCAGGACCGACACGGTTCCATGTTTGACAGGCTGCACCTCTCTATCAGAGTCCATCGGTAACTCCGGTTGTGTTTCTGGTTTTCGCGACACCGACACTCGAGACTTGAAGAGCCACTGTTTGATGATATTGAACACTTGCATGTGAAATGCTCCTCCTTTCCGCCATGTCAACTACAGACCGGAATAGCACCATACAAGCGTTACCATCGTTGTTGTAAGCGACAGTGTTGTGTGATTAAGAGATCGAGTTCTTGACTCTTCGTCACCACGTCGTCGTCCGTCAAGACGCCGTCTTTTTTATCCACCAGCTTGATGAGCGCTTCTCTCTTTGTCTCAATCTCTGCTGTCAGTAACATGTCGTTATCCATCGTTACGGGAGGAGCCCAATAGTACCCTTGACTCAAACTGACACCAGATTCACGAATCGCTAATAGATCCTCACGATATTCCACGCCCTCCGCGATCACTGCATTCTCAGATTGCATAAATTGCGTTAAATGCTTTAATAGTCGTTGCTTAGCGCCAGAGGTGGAAATCCCCTGTATCAAGGAGCGATCGACCTTGATAAAATCAGGCTCCAGTTCTACGAGCGCCAGAAGATTTGTGCTCCCGACACCCACATCGTCCAAGGCAATACGGACACCCAGCCCGCGCAGGGGTTCGAGGATTTTCGCGATCGAGGACGGATCTATGAAATGTATTCTATGAGTTCTAAAACGAGTTCTTGAGGCCGACAATGCCCTGCCTCAAATAGCAACTCAATTCCTTCTCGAAATGACTTCTCCACAACACTACTCGGCATCACATTGACAAAGAGTGCGGCAGGACTCGTCGCACCTTGTAGAGTCCGTCGGAAGTGTTTTGTACTAGAAAATAGAACGAGTAGATCGGCTTGAGCGGATAGGTTGCTTTCATAGGCCGTACGAAACCAAAGGTCGGGGGGAACCAATCTTCCTTGGTGCTGAGGGCGACTCAAGGCTTCGAAGGCAAAAATGGAGTTTTCCGTATGATTGACAATGGGTTGATACACGACATCCAGTCGTTCCAGCCTATCTGCGAAAGTTTGTAGTAAATTGGTAATTATTGGGTAATTAGGGTAATAATACCCCCAGAGGTGATTTTTTCCATTTTTGTATAATTTGTCTTTGCCTGCCTCATTGTTTCTCTCCCTTTCTCCCCAAAATAGCACAAAGGCGGCCCTTTGATTTATCGGGCCGCCCTCGTTATACCAACATCTCTTGTGGCAACCCGGCGATCCTAGGTACTTCCGTACCCTTAGACCCGTAGCTTTGCGTCCCAGTGTTTCCACTGGTTTGCCCTGAGACACTTTGCTCTACTCGATTTTCAAAATCTCCTTGCCTACATAATGCTACATTATTCTACATTTTTCAAGAATTTTTCCGTTCCTCCCGTCTGTGATGGTAGTTTCCCTGACTCCGCGAATAGCCACAGAAACGGCTATACCAAGCTTCAAAGATGGTGACGCTCAACCTATGGACATTTGGCGTCCAACCGCTGGCCCCCGTGACAACAGCCAAAACTTATGCTATATTCACTGCTATCAATCTATCATCTCTTCAGGTGCCCGTTTGGGAGAATAGGGAAGTTCAATCCAAAAAGAACGCGGTACCCGCCACTGTAATCGAGGAGCAGCTACAAAGCCACTGGGAAACTGGGAAGGCTGTAGTACGCGAGGAATCGGAGCCAGGAGACCTGCCTGAAGAGTTTCATACACAAACTTGAGGAATGGCTAACCCTCAACTCATTTGAGTTGGGGGTGTTTCCGTGGGCGGGTATCCCACAAAAGGAGGAAGCTTTATGTTATTATCGAGCGTCATCCATCGTATTTCAGAGGCCAACCGGTCCGCACAACGGCAAATGGAAAGAAAACTCAACTCGTTGACCAAACCCCTTGGCAGTTTAGGGGATGTCGAGGACCTCGCGGTGCAACTTGCAGGCATGACCGGCTCGACGGAACCCACCATCGATCCGGCAGTGGTTCTCCTGCTGGCCGCAGACCATGGGGTAACTGCTGAGGGGGTTTCTGCCTTTCCTGCGGACGTGACTCAACAGATGGTACAAAACTTCCTATCCCAAGGTGCAGCCATCAATGTTCTCTCTCGGGCCTCTCTAGCCCGAGTTCAAGTGATCGACATGGGTATTAACGCAGACTTGTCGATCCCCGGGCTGATTTCCCGCAAGATACTGATGGGAACGAGCAACATGACAAATGGACCGGCCATGTCTTACGATGAAGCGATTCGCGCCATCGAAACTGGAATCGAAATTGCCCACGATGCGGTTACCCAGGGAGCCAAATTGTTGGCCTTAGGAGAAATGGGAATCGGAAATACCACAGCCAGCAGCGCCATTTTAGCTGTACTCGGACAAATTCCCGTCGAAGATGTGGTTGGAGTCGGGACTGGGATCAGTGACAACATTCGGGAACGCAAAATTTCTATCATAAAAAAAGCCATTGCCGTCAATCAACCGAATGCCTTCGACCCCATCGATGTACTATCAAAAGTTGGCGGATTCGAGATCGCGGGTTTGACTGGGATTGTTTTGGAGGCGGCAGCTTCACGTGTGCCTGTCCTCGTAGATGGATTTATCACCGCCGTGGCTGCGCTGATTGCCACCAAACTGGCACCTCTCTCTGCGCAGTATTTAATCGGTTCACATGAATCCGTAGAACCCGGTCACAAGATCGTCAATCGTTTACTCGGAATTCGCCCCCTCCTTCGTCTCCATTTGCGACTCGGTGAAGGGAGTGGCGCGGCTTTGGCGTTACCCATTCTTCGTGCGGCCACTTTGATTCCAAAAGAAATGTCCACGTTTGAAAGCGCACAGATTTCGGGGGCGCTCGATGGAAGTGTTCAGGGGGCCTCTGCCGAACTTCAGTCGATCTCGTCCGTACCTCCCGTGCCAAAACGTCACGAATTTCAATCGTTCCATAAGGAAGGGGTCTATAAGGCCATCTATGAACGCAGGGACATCCGTTCCTTTTTAAAACATCCCATCGAGGAGGAAAAACTGCGCAGAATCCTGGATGCCGCACACCATGCCCCTTCCGTTGGGTTTATGCAACCTTGGAACTTTATCCTTGTACAGTCGGATTCCATCAAACAACAACTGCACGACATGGTTGCGAAAGAGGTCCAAATCGCGGGAACCTATTTTGAGGGACATCGCGCTGAACTCTATCCCAAACTCAAAGTTCAAGGGATCTTGGAAGCCCCGATTACGCTATGCGTGACGAATGATCCGACCCGCGATGAAACTCATGTTTTAGGTCGCAATACGATTCCCGAAACGGATGTTTATTCTGTGGTTTGTGCGATTGAAAATCTCTGGTTAGCCGCTCGTGCCGAAGGATTGGGAGTCGGATGGGTTTCCTTTTATAAAAAAGAAAATGTTCGTCAGCTTCTTGGCATCCCCGCCCACATTGACCCTGTTGCACTCATTTCCATGGGGTACACCGCTGCATTTCAAGATAAACCCGTTTTGGAAAGCGTCGGCTGGGGTCGACGTCAAAATCTGGAGGATCTCCTGTTTTCCAATGCTTGGGGAATGCCATTCACCTTCCAACGCTAAATAACATGTTTCCTTGACGGGCCCCTCCTGTCCCCACACCCACCTGTACTTTAGATACACGAGGCGCGCTGGACAGGACCGTCAAGGAATCAACCCAAGACCTACGGCAAGTTGCAAGACGAACCAAAAGCTTAACATGAACCATGGTATTTTCATGGATGGTTCTCTTTTTGAAAATCGTTGAAGGGATAGAATCCTCTTCAAAGAACGCTTCCCCCAACCAAAAACGGCTCCAATCACAAAGACATCGCTAAAAGCCCAAACTTCAATTTGAATCGCGTGTTCCCAAAGGGGGATTCTTACGGAATGGACAAGTGCCCAAATTCCAAGTGGGACTTCGGCGATACATACCACTCCTGCAAACACAGCACAAGACAGAAAGAGCTTATCTGCAGGACGAAGAATTTTACGCTTAATGCGACGAGTCATACCTTTCCAACCTGATAAACCAACGCTCGATTGAATACTATGACTAATTCTCCCTATTTTGCAAGTCATTTGTGACGAGCATTCATGGAGACGTCATTTATACAAAGGGGAGTGTGGACAGTGTTTCATTACACGGTAGAAACGAAAAAGACCCTCGACGAGGCCATCGAATCTCTATCCAAGAGTTTAAAAACCCATAACTTGGAATTCTGTGGGACTTGGATATTCCTTCAACTTTACAAAGTAAGGGCGTGGATTTTTCACAACCCTACCGGGTTCTTGGAGTCTGCAATCCATCCAAAGCCAAGGAGGTTCTTGGACAAAATTCATCGGTGGGGTACTTTCTTACCTTGCAAAATCGTCGTTTATGAGGAAGACGGAACCGTTAGGATGGGCTTCCCCAGACCCTCGATGCTGATGGAAGTCATTCAGGATCCGTCCCTGAAAGCCGTGGCGGAGGAAGTCGAACAGACATTAATGACGGCGGTCAATGAGGCGATGTAACGTCCTATGTCTGAACGTTCTCCAATCGACAAACCATTTTTCGAACATTTTTTGTGCATCTCATCCTAGGCTTGAGTAGATCAGCGTGAGTAAAAAATCACTCAAGCTCGACGCAACGTTTCCCGCATCAAAAAGGTTACGAGGAGTCCTGATAACATCACGAGCATGGCCAAGACGCCAAAAACCTGACGTAGTCCGAAAAAATCGGCCCCAAACCCGAGCAGAATGCCCCCAATGGCGTATCCGCCGTCTCTCCACATCCGATACACGCCAAGGGCAGAACTTCTCCACCCAGGATGAGCAGCATCCCCTACAGCGGATAGGAGAACTGGATAAATGAACGCCGTTCCCATCCCCATGAGAAACGCAGACAGGATCCACAACCAAAGAGAATGAGAGAACAAGATAAGCGCGACGCCTAAGCCATTTATCCATTGACCGAGGGCAATCGGTAACTTTCGACCCACTCGGTCGCTCCACGCACCTGACACCAGCTGCAACACTCCCCACGAGGTGGCGTAGATACTCCCAACGAATCCGATGGTCGCGATGGAGAAATGTTCTTCGGCCATCAGAATCGGAACTAGTCCCCATACCGCCGTATCACTCAACTTGTTAATCAGCCCCGCTTGGCTGCAACTCAACAACGTTCGATCGTGAAAGCTCACTTTGGCAAAGACTTGTCTTAGGGTCAACTTCTCCTCAAGCAATGAGTTCTGACTTGAGGGCTTGGATAACGAGGCTTCCAGTTTCGCATACGGAAGGGTCTCTCGAATCATGAACCACGCCATGAACAGTCCGACAATGGCCACCGCTTCTCCGAACCAAAACGGAACCGGGCGAGGTCCAAACCGACTTGCCAGGTAGCCCGTGAAGACACTCGTCAGGGCGACCCCAATGTAGCCGGAAAACTCGTTGATTCCAAGAGCTAACCCGCGTTTTTGAGGCCCCACGAGATCCACTTTACTACTGACGGTCATCGACCAAGCAAACCCCTGATTGGCCCCGAGTAGAACATTCGCGACCACAATCCAAGCCCAATTCGGCGCGTAGATGACCAGAAGTGGAACGGGAACGCCTAACACCCAACCCAGGAGTAAAACTGGTTTCCTCCCCCAATGATCGGCCAATTTTCCAGCCACGAGGTTCAAAGTACCTTTGACCACACCAAACGAAACGATAAAAGAGAGTAACAGCGATAGCGAAGCAAGATGAAAGGTTTGTTTTCCCAACATGGGGAGTACCGTTCTTTCCAGCCCCACCATCGTTCCGACAAACGCATTGTTTATAGCTAACAGAATAAATTGACCCAAATTGGGCCTAAGACCCAGGACCAGCTGTCTTTCCTTCATGCTGCTCCACCTTCCTCAAAAAGTGCGGTGGGGAACGAGAGCTGTTCCCCAAACCATGTATCTCTTCATTCAACCGCAGGTTTTTCATGTATGGTTCCGAGGTTGTAGGCTCGGATCAAATCGAAGTTCATCGGTTTGCTCGGTAAGTCTTCGAGCATGAATCGGACGAATTCTTCTTTTGATCTGGGTTGCACGGCCAGATTAAAGCGGCGTTCAAATCCAATTGTGGAAACGACCTTTTAAGGGACCGGTAACTAGTTGCAAACCTATCTACCAGGATACACCGCAACAAGGGTACCCATGGAAGCTAAATCAAGGCCAACACCTATATCCCCCTTTCGTCCACGTCATGGCTCTGAATTTCAATTTGTGACACCTGCTCGTACCAAGCGCTCACTCCCGCAGCAAGGTATCTCACGGAAACCCCATGGATGCGAACTTTGCGGTACCAGCGAGACCCCGGTATACTCCGGCACAAAAAACCACGTTCTCTCGATTCGGATCCAGAATAGGGGGAGCCATCCCCATCTCTGATAGGGATAGATTCACGGAACCCGGGATATGGCGCTTTTGCCATTCTTCTGGAGTTCGGACATCCACCAATCTGAATTCGTCATTGTCCTGCAAAGCCTCATTGAGACTGATCGGGGTGATCTTCGTCACCGGATAGTTCTTTGCCACCCATTCGTGGATCTGTACGGTTCCCATCACATTCCCACCTATTGCACCGATGGCGGAAAGAATAGCTCCCGGAACGTCATGGGTTGCGGGAATCAGGACCACGGGTCCCGGATTAGGCCATATTTTTTTGAGATTGGTCAAGAAGTCAGGTTCATCTTGGGGTAAATCTAGCGCCCCCTCAATGGAGCCTTGCATGAATTCGGACACAGGACGCAGGTCTAACAACTCCAGATCGGCATCCTTTTCATGCATACTCTTTAATTCATCCGCAGAAATTGTTCTTAACATGTTTTTTCGGCCACCGTGCTTTGAAGTGAGTCAATCCAGCTATTGACCGCTTGAAGTGCGTCCGGATTACAAAAGTAGTAATGCCACGGCCCGCGTTGCTGGTGGCCGACCAATCCGGCTTGACGCAGCAAAGCTAGGTGTCTTGAAATGGTGGATTGCGGTACGTCTAAAATGGACGTCAGGTCTTGAACACAGATTCCATCTACCGCTTCTCCGTCGAGCGTGCAAAAATATTGCTTCTGACTTAACGTTTCCAACAAAGAGCGTCTCAATGGATCTGCGAGAGCTTTAAACACGAGATCCAAGTCGATCACGTTACGCAAACGCGTTTGAATGGTTGGTCCCATAAGCATTCCCCTTTCCACGAGCTTTAAATTTATAAATCCATAAATGCGGATATGTTGATTGTCAGATGTTTATACTTTGCTTCAGCGTTGGAAATTTGTCAAGATGAAAACACACAATGGAAGCCTATAATGAACTTATAGAATAACTTTTCATTGCGAGGGGAAATCAATATGGCTTTGTTTGACGCGAAGGCGGAAACGTACGATGATTTTTGTAGGACCCCATTGGGTCATTTCATCGATATGGTGGAACACGATATTCTAGGCAAAGTGGCGCAACCTCGTTCAGGGGAAATCGCAGTGGACCTTGGCTGCGGAACGGGGGCCTACTCCGTCTGGTTACAGGAACAAGGTTTGTCTGTCACTGGAGTTGACCTCTCCGAAAAGATGCTCGCAGTAGCGCGTCGTAAAGCATCCGACCGAGTCAAGTTCATCCGGGCCGATTTATCGCATCTGCCCTTTCCCTCTGGACAGTTTGATTTCGCCATTTGCAATGTGACGCTGGAGTTTGTCCAAGACCCCACAGCCGTTTTGAAAGAAGGAATACGAGTTCTAAAACCCGGAGGTCGACTTGTGGTGGGACTGATTGCAAAGCTCGGTCCATGGGCCGTGAAATATTCGAAACGGGGTCAGGAAGCCCCAACCAGCGTTTATCATAGCGCAAGATTCTTTTCTTATGATGACATCAAACAGATTGGACCGAATCCTCCATACGAGGTCCAATTCGGGCTGTACGTGTCTCCCGACGAGTTCAAAGATGAAAGTTCTGCATGGGCCTTGGAAAAACAACGTAATCCAACTCAACAGGAACCTGGATCTGGATTTATGGTGGTCCGCTGGAACAAAGATTAGATGGCCCATCCTCCAATGACAGTCTCTGTTGTCCCAACCAGGATATCATCGGTCGTCGTTTCACCTTCATTTGTACGTAATACCCTCAATTTGGAACATCACGGATCACGAAACGCCATAATGCTTACCTTTTTTCAGTTCCCAGAAGAACGACATGGAAATATCGGGATAGCCTCATCAAGTTCCGGCCACCCCACCCCCGTGATACTCCGAAATGATCGTTGAACATTCTCCTTATTCATCTGTCCGGTCTCAACCTGCGCAGCATGAAAACTTGAATACATCCTTATCGAACGTCAAGGCAGTCAATTTGAGACCTTCCGCCATGGTGAGGTAAGGGGCCAAGGTCCCACGGAGGTCTTCAATGGTTAGATCGAATTTGATGGCGAGTACGGCTGCATAAATCACGTCACCCGCATTTTCCGCCACAAGATGTGCGCCAAGAATTTTGCGGGTCTTTGCATCTGCAACCAGTTTGAACACACCGGTTGTCTCTCGGTTCACAAGGGCGCGTGGAACGACATCCAGAGGCAGTACGGAAGAAATCACGTCGTATCCTTGTGCCTTGGCCTGTTCTTCCGTCAGACCGACCGTTGCAATGGATGGGTTGGTAAAGGTAACGCCGGGTACAACACTTAAGTCACGTTTCTGGTTGGCACCGCCCACCGCATTCTCTGCAACGACCCATCCTTCATGCGCCGCGACATAAACAAACTGCGGCCCCATCGTCACATCGCCCGCCGCATATATCCTTGGATTGGAAGTTCGAAGATATTCGTCAACGAGTACCTCCCCATGTGCTCCAAGTTTTACGTTGGCCGTTTCGAGATGAAGTGAGCTTGTGTTCGGCTGACGTCCAGTGGCAATGAGTAGTTCTTCGGCCAGGAACACCTGTTCCTCTCCATCGATTGTCACATAGACTCGTTTCGTACTACTACTGTCTTGTTCGATTTTGTGGAACATTGCTCCTGTAACCAGTTGAATCCCTTGTTCCGTCAGCGCCTGTGTCACCGCCTCCGAAATCTCTGGATCCGAGTTCTTGAGCAGCCGAGCACTTCGCTGCATCAAGGTGACTTCGGCCCCGAGATTGTGAAAGAATTGCCCCAATTCCATGGCAATATAGCCAGAACCAATGACTGCGAGGCGTTTGGGTAGCTTTGAAAGCTCAAGCGCCATAGTACTCGTGAGATAATCCACGTCACGTAATCCTGGAATATCCGGGATGGCAGGTGAGGCTCCGGTTGCAATGAGGAAGTTCCTAGCCGTAATTCTACGACTTCCGACTTCTACTGTTTTCTCGTCAATGAACCTGGCTTCGCCGGAAATCAGTTCAAAACCATATTCCTCAATCAAATCAACGTATTTCTGTTGCCGCAACTTGGCCACTAGCCGGTTTTTCTGCGTAACAAGTCCCGATAAATCCACCGAACCGACCGATGTCTGCAGACCTGGAAACGGGTTCTCTTTCGTCAGGTGATAAATCTCTCCGGCTCTGAGCAGGGCTTTCGATGGTACGCAGCCGATATTCACGCACGTACCGCCAATCGTGCCTCGTTCCACCATGGCCACTTTAGCTCCATATGAAACGGCCTGGATGGCAGCTGAGAAGGCGGCACTTCCGGAACCTAGAACGACCAGATCGTAATCGACGGATTCATCCGTAGGAGTGGCGTATAACTCCGAGGAATTCTCTTCAGAGAGAATTTCAATGCCCACGGGGCGATATCCTGCGTCCCGAACCCCCTGAAACAAAACATCCAGCTGAAGAGCATCGGGTGCTTCAAGCACCGCTTGATTTTTCCGAAAATCTGCGCTCACATCGCGGGCACCCACCGATTTCAACTCATTCTCTACATGGCGTTCACAACTCGTACACGTCATGCCTTCGATCTTCATACGATAGTGTGTCAAGATGAACCCCCCTTAGTTTGATAAAAACGGAAACCAATACGCAATCAAGTAAATCCCAGTAGCCAACGTAATGAGACCACTGAGTCGTCCCATCCACCGTGCTCCGGAGCGCACCCATTTCATCACCACTTGCTGGGATAGGGTCGCACCAATCGAAATCGCCGTCACGACGATTCCCATACCCAGGGCGTAAAGGATAAAATCCCACATACCTTTCCCAAATCCACCCGCATGGAAAGACGAGAGCACCAATATCGCAAATAGAGGTAAAGCACATCCTAAGGAACCAAGTGCGAAGAGGATGCCATACAGCACAAAGGAGACCTTTGATCCCTTACGTAGCTGCCGGTTGCCTCCGAGATGAAATGCGAGGAGGTTCTTCCCGAACATCATTAAAATGCCTACCACCGTAAAAAAGATCCCGACAAAAAAGGCAATCCAAGCAATGGCCTGTCCAAGAACATTCGCGAACACCATGGAAACAAGACCAGCAACGGTGAAAATCATTAGGAATCCTAAGGTCATGAGTAGTCCGGCCCATAGACCATCCACGGAACGTCGTTTCTCTCCTCCGAGCAGATACACTACATACGAAGGGAGCATCGCAACTCCACATGGATTAAATGCCGCAAGCACTCCCGCTGTCAACACTAAAGGAAGGCCGCTCATGAGGATAGCTCCGTCTCAATCGTTTGTGCGGAGGGGGCGATTCCTTTATAAATTACCTTGTTGTGAAAGAGAATCACTACCGTATCCAAGTAGGATATCTGGTATTTTTGAATCAGTGACTGATTTTTGTCGATCACATGTGGCCAAGTTGCGCCGGTCTGTTTCATAAATCCTTCTAATTCCGACGGAGTATCTTGAGGCTGCACATCCACAGAGATAACGTTGGCATGAATGTGTGGTAGGTTTTTGACGAGCTTCATCTCCCCTGTGACACAAGACGAACAGCCAAGCGCCATAAAATACAGAAGCGTCTTCTGATTGGGGTTAATCGCAATCGGCTTTCCTGTAATCGTCATCAAGTTCAAATGACTGGAAGATGTACCTGTAGAAATAGGGGTAGTTGCTTTAGGTTGGGGCGACTGTGGAGAGGGAGCACCACACCCGGACAAAAGTGCAACCAGAGCAGTGGCCAGAAGCCCTAAACGAAACTTACTCAAACGAATCACTCCTTACATCCGTGTACAACTGCGGATTCGCTCTGCATTATCAGCTACAATAGATTTTGCTAATTCCATCAAGGTTCTTACCCGTTCGTCCGAAACTCGATAGATGACATGCTTGCCGTCCTGCCGAGAGGAAACATACCCGCACCACTTTAGACAGGCTAAATGGTTTGAAACTTGTCCTTGAGAAATCCCCAGTAGTTCAACCAATTCTCCAACACTACGTTCTCCATCCAAGAGAATTTCCGTGATCTTATACCGAATTGCATTGGATAATCCATGAAAGAACTTCGCGTAAAGTTCTGTTTGAAGATTCTCATCCCCTGAAAGAAAAAGTTGCAAGAGGGTCACCCTTTCCGATCTAGTGTCGAAGTCATACAGCAAGACTTCTCAGAGTCGCTCTTTTTTCGAAGATTGGTTCGTACGAGTAAAAATACCCCTGCTGCAACGATGATAATCCCGATAATCCAATCTTTCATGCCGATCAAAAATGCTCCCGTCGCGGTTAGACCGATTCCAATCAAGAGCACCGGCAGGGCACAACATGCAATCAATAGAAAAGCCGGTATACCCAGCACCAACCAGGTTCCGAGACCGGTCTGCTCTTCTTGCGATGGTTTCACTGAATATCACTCCTCTGTTACATATTTTAATATTTTAATATTTAAATATGTAGTGTCAAGAAGGAGGTACGAAAAGTAAGTTATATGAATACAGAAGAATTAGATCGCGGCCCCATCATTATGAAGGAACCCTTCAGACATTATCTATGACAAATGCGAAAGGCTGCCAAACCGAGTAACGTTCGGTGACAAACAGGGCCGCATCCATATCGCCTCGAAAATTGAGATACCTCTGTAGCCATATGTGGGCCTTTGAGCCAAAGTACACCTCCCGCTCCTTGTTGCCCTTCCCGATGACGTTCACACAGCCGCGCTGCCCGTCGATGGCACTGCGATTCAGCTTTTGGACCTTCCCCACCCGACATCCTATGGTAAAGAAAAACTCCATCAGCGCCTGCTTCAAGATACTGGTGCAGGAATCCCGCAGCAGTTCAAGTTCATCCATCATGAGCGCCTTTGGTACATGCTTGCCAAGCTTTGATTCCTTCAGCTTCACCGTTGGATCGCGCACAAGGAGATCCTCTTCTAACGGTCACTTGAATAGGATCTTAATGGCCCGTACCTTATGCCGGAGACTGCTTGGCTTCATATGCATGTGCTCCTGTTCATGTCCCCGTAGACGTTCTAATGTGATGAGGTCCATCTTCGACATCGCCGATGTCTCGAATCAATAGATTGTGTTGAACCTGGTAAGCCCGGATGGTGTAGGGCAAAAAACCCTCCTGTGCGCGGAGGGCTAGATAGCGGCTTGACGCATCAGACAATCGAGAAGAAGCCTCCTTCAGAGACGCAATCAACGATAGGCCGCATTGTTCCTTTATATGAGAGACAAGGCAGCAAAGAAGAGAATCGACGCCATCAGAACGAAGACAGCCACGGGCAGGCCCGCTTTGGCATCCATTTGTAGCCGCCGAACCCCGATCTTCTTTATGATGGTGCTGTAGACCTTGGCCACCAGCATGGCCAGCCACCAAATCACAAGCGTGGGCAGCACGCCCAGTGCTGCCCCATAGACCATTGCCATTTTCCAGTCGCCCTGTCCCCATGCCTGATAGACTGTGGGCAAGAGCATCACGAGTCCCGTGAGAAACACGGCAACAAATGCACTGATGTATGCCCAAAACCAAACTTGTAATCCTAGCAAAACCACCAAACCCGCGAGATTCCACGTGTTGGGGATGCGGCGTTCTCTTATGTCAAACCATGCAGCGAGAACCGTGAAGACAAGCAGCGTCAGCCAAATCACCTGAGCGTGAAGTGTCCATGGATTCTCTATCATCGTCGAACTACCGAACAGTGCCTGCAAAACAATCTTCGAGACCAAGCTCCCACCTCCCTTGTGGTGCCGCTAAGACGTATCGATTCGACGGTGTTCATCGCTGCGGCGCGTCAATGTTGCGTCTACTGCAGATTGCCCACGAGGTCATTCACCGGTGAGAGATCCCAAACATTAGATATTCCGTCTGGCCCTGCACTCCACTGAATGTTCTGCTGTTCTGTCGAGTCAAAGATGAGCGTCCCACCGTTCTGAATCCAGGTATCGATCTGCGGCATGACCTGTTCGAGGTTCTGCTCAAACCAACCTGCCTGCACCGCATCCACCACAATCGTTCCATACTGGTTCATATCCGGGATATTCGGTGTGGAAAGGGTACTCACCGCCGCACTTGGCACCGCCTGTTTGATGGCGTTCACCGCCTGTGCGTTGCTGCCCCAATTTACGCCGTCGTAGAGTAGTAAGATCGGCTTTTTGGCAGGTTCGAGAAAATCGTGGATCATGTTGTTCCACTCTGTTGTTGCCCAACTATCCGTGCCGTAATAAAACTCGACCGTCTGCGTGTCGACCAGTACCTGTCCGTCTCCATACCGGAAATAGGCTGCCGTTGGCTGTGAACCATTACTGGCCAGAATCTGCGCGTTTTGCGGAAGAGAGGTGAGATACATATGCGAAGCCCAATCCCCACTCCACTGTGAGGGCATGCCGTTCATGATGGGACCGCTCACCAATTGGTTGCTTACGACAGGTACGGTCGTCGTCGTGGATGACCCTGCTCCCGTTGCGGTGATCTTGTAGATACCGGGAGTACCCGGTGCTGTAAAGGTTGCGGTAAAGTTCCCCGACGCGTCGGTTTGGACCACCGTAGGCTGTATCGTACCTCCCGTTACCGTAAGCCTCACCGTTTGATCCGCCACCGGCTGTCCGTTCGAGGTGAGCCGACCCTGTACCGGATAATGCTGACCGACAAGTGCTGCACTCGTCTGTTGCTCATAAACGGGTTCTGCAGTTCCCTCTTGTAGGATGTATTCCGTTGCAGCCGTGTTCCACGATGAGGGAGTGGACTCTATATACCCTGTACTCTGCCACGCTGACGGATCCGCTGTAGACGCAAGGACCTTCCCACTCGGATCTGTCATCTTCAGGTCCATAAACGCGGGTTGCAAGCCAGCCCCAGCAAATCCATCCGTGTTCAGGCCTTCGATCACGACGTCGTTTTGCCCAGGTTTCAGTTGAACCGGGATCTGTTCGGTGTTACTTGAAAACATTGGAACCCCTGCAAACTCGGAAGCGCTCGCCCCGTAAGACCCGTTGGACATCGCGACAGGTCTGCCGTTCACGTAGATGACTTCAAAATCATCCACCCATCCGTCAGATACAGCGTCCGGAAGGCTGATTTGGGCGGTTTCCGAAGTGGGTACGGTGACCGTGGTGTGGTCAAACTGCACGCCGTTTGGAAAGTCCGGGTTTTGCCCCACCCAAAAATTCATCGCCGAGTCTTTGTTCCAAAGCGTGTGTGTGCCACCGGACACAGCTTGCGCCGGGTAAGGGAAGTTCATGTTGATGGGAAGCTGGGAGAAGGCGTAGAACGGAAAGTCTGTCACATCGCCATTCCATGGGTTCACCGCGCCACTTGGTAAACTCAAGTTTGGCGTCGGTACGTTCACCTGGAGTACCAAGTGCGGGTTTTCCACTGTGAACGTCATGTGTTCAGTTACGCCATCTGCCATGACGGTAACCGACACGATGCCACTTGTGTTTGCCGTACAGGGAATGGAGAAATGCCCCGTTGGGTCTGTGTACACCACATGTTCGTTCGGGTTGTCCGTATACGCTGTGCCACCGAGCTGACCAGAGGTCACGGAGACATTCACCGCTTGATTGGCCAGCGGCTGTCCGGTAAAGGTGACTTGTCCGGTGATCGTTGTCTGTGCACCTGCGACAAGGTCCGAGAGCGGGTTCAGCGTCAACGATGGCAACGGAGCACTCGGTGGATAAAGGACCTGATAGTTTCCTGTATCACCGGTTTGTGGGTTGGTCACCTGGATCGTTAACGCGTCGCCTGACGCAAATACCCAGCTCCCGTTTCCATCCGACCAATGACTCACATCCGACTGCCCATATCCGGCAAACCCACTGATCTCAATCCGGTCATTGCGCCAGAGCGAGACGATGGGCTGTACGCCGTATTGACTGGCGTCGCCTGCGACCCATCCGCGCATGGCATCCGCAATCGTGGTTGATGCGTTCCCGGGCGCCGGTGGGTTGCCGAATCCATACCCGGAGATGACGAGCTGCGGACCCCACGTTGACGTCTTCCAAGACAAAGACGTGATATGCGGATCGACTGCACCAGGAATAATCGGGACGTTCGTATCATTCGCCCATCCTGAAACGTACGGTGTGACGGACGGCGACTGTCCCCATAGCACCTGCGCCATCTTGGCATTTGATTTGACCCCGGTTGACGTATTGTGATTGAGGCTTGTCCACGCCGCCGGAAGAAATGCGACCGTCAGAACCCCAATGCCAAACAGTGCCCAAAGTAGCATGCGTGTTTCCCTTTCCATCTCAAGATCCCCCCTCTCCCACAACCTTGTATTCCACTGGCACCGTGACACTCATGGGTACAGAGACTGCCTGTAGACCCGGAACGCGCTCCGCCGCGCCCTCTAGAAAAACCGGCAGAAACAATCCTGTCCCGATCACTGTCACGCGGTTTCCTGTCACAGATGTCTGGCAATTGAGGTTCTCGAACACGTTGTTCAGGTGCATATCCGCTACTTCCATGGCAAACGTCTGCTCTGCCGCAGATGCATAGGACCCATCGAATGTCCATCCCGCGGACGTCAAAAAGCCCGTTCCTGAGGCGGTGACAGACTGCGTCACGTTGTCCTGTGCAGCAAGTGCAGCGGCGGTCGTGGCTCTGCGAAGTTCCGTCCCGGCTGCAAGGCCGGACGCGATCCAAGCGAGGATGAGAAGCAGGATCATGCCCACCGTCACGGTTAGAAACGCAAAATTGAGACTGAACGTGTAGGCGTCTTCTCGCGACAACCATGTCGAAACTCGACCCGTAGCCTTCATCCGGATCCCACCCCCGTGTACTGTACTTCATTCCATAAGGATGCCGATGCGGTCATGGGGATGGTTGCCTGAAGCACCGGCCCGCCGAACAAAGTGAGTGCCCGATCAAAAGGGACAGGGGCGTTGTATTGAATCACCACATCGGAGTTTGAGGACGTCGGCGTCGCATTGATCGCTACCCCGACTTGCTGACTCCCGTCTGGGGTCACGGAAACTGACACGAGGGTTTGCCCGTTCCACGAAGTCGGGACGTGTTCTGCAGCCAGGTCTGCATTAACTTCGTTTTGTACCGCGTTGATACTTCCCGTAATGGCGTACACCCGGGCCACGTCTTGTGCGATGGCGTCCATTTTCAGCTTGGTACTGACAAGAGGCGGCGCGAGCATCACCATGACGGCCACAGCAAAACTGACGCAGATGGCAAACAGTGTGGTAATCAGGTTGCTCGGCAAAGAGATTCACCCCCAAGAAGAGAACTGAGGGGCAGACCATTTTCGCCTGCCCCCAAAATCACTGTTTTACATTAAGGTGCCTTGTAACCGCCGCTTCCCACGGAAGACGTTCCCACTTGGAGTGTTCCGCTCTCCGCTTGTTGCGCCAGTTGGGTCAAGCCACTTTGCGAGGACAGGCTGGTCGAGGCTGTCGTGACCCCGCCTTGGGCCTGTGTCAACAGGTGCCCGATCATGAAATAGGCAATCCCCGCGATGAGCGTCACGGCAATGATGCCGACCAGCCACCACAGACCACGGTTCGTATTCTCTTCCGCCGTATTGGCGTCTGTGGCCATCATCCACGTTATCGCTCGTTTCCACTTGTTCATCGACAATTCGCCTCCCGATGATTCAAAAAAGGTTGGTTAAGTCTTTGACCATGGCTTGCAAGTCCCCGGACAGCGCTGCCCAAATGAGCCCTGCCGCAACGAGTACCACGACCGTTGAAAAGATCCAGAACCCGACCATGGTCACGTATTCGTCCATGATGCCTCCATCATCTACCTGCAGAAAACGCCAAACCTGCCTCAGGACGTTTGTCACACGCAAATCACCTCCCCTCCAAGCATCGCTCACAGACACACCGCGTGGGTGCCAGGCGGGTGCCAGCGATTAGCCAAGGCTCCATGCGCTAAACAGGTGCAGAGCAAACGTGAGCATGGCGTAGATCGCAAATCCAAAGCCCGGCATCGCAATAAGTAGGGTGGCGTACATGGCGACCTCGAGTTGCACCTTTCCGTAGCGTTCGGCAGCAATTGCGTCCCGCATTTTCATATCGAGTTGAATGCTGCGAAAGAGCGCGTCGGCGACCGGAGTGCCGTTTCGTTCCGATTCCGAGACCAAAGAGGACAGTTCACGGAGTTGCGACACACCCGTTGAATCGGCCAACGCTTCGAGCGCGCCCGGCAAGGTGGCCACTCGTTTCTGGGCATTCACCTCACGGAGCTTGTCCCGTATGGGTGCGTCGAGGCGCTCTGCCAAGGTCGCGAAAGTGTCGGACAGGGTCGCTCCCGCCCGCATGAGAAAGGCGATCAGCATCTCCGTGACCCGCGTTTGCTTCGTCAATTTGCGAATATGGGCACGAGCGGATAACCGGGAGTAGAGTAGTGGAGTCGCAAATATGGCCGGGATGAGAAACAAGAGGGCCCACACTCGCAAGAGAAGCGCGCCGGCAGTGACGACGGCCGAGGTGAGGATGACCACCCGTTGCCAGAGTACGGCCTGATCGGGGGTGCCGAGCGCTGCCGCCTCTCTCGTGAGCAACGTCCTATAGGAACGTGCCCTTGTGCGCCTTGATTTCACTGGAGCGTCGCGCAGAACGCGCTGACGAAATTCCTGCCAGGCGCGGGTGCGCCACTGCCAAAAACAAAACCACGATAGGGTGACGAGTGTGCCGAACCCGGCAGACATCCAAGTCAGATTCATTCATCCTCCCCTCCTATGCTTCGATAACCTGGCTACGGCTGGTGATGAGGTACAGCCCCGTCGTCATCACCGCGAGCGTGACCCAGAAGAAAAACCGTGTAACCTCGTTCATGTACGGTGCGGCAAACGGATACGCCACAAGAAAACTGCCCGCCAACATGCCATAGAACCAATACCCACCTGTTCGTTGATGGGCCGTCTCCGCCCGGATGCGGCGGAGATATTCAAGTTCTTTTCCCTGGATCTCCGCCATGTCGAGCCAGAGTTGGTCGATTGGTACGTTGTACTTTTTTGCTTCACGTGTTGCGAGTGCAAAATGCGCGATGTCCTCGATGCCAAGTCCATTTGCCCAGTGGACGAACGCGTCTTCGGGTGTCGCGAACTGAGGCGATGCCATCAGGTGACAAAGGTTCATGAGCCGGGTACGAAGGGGCGCATAACGAACCGCTTCAGCCATCCGTGCCAGCGCATCGTCCAGACGACCAGTTGCGGAGAGGACATGCACCCCGCGCTCCACCCCCTGGCGAAGAAACGCGTTCAGGATTTCTTCCCGACGGCGACGTGCCAAGCGTGCCCAGTAGCGTTCATACAAGAACAGGGAAACACCGATACTCAGCGAGACCGCGAACAGGATGAAGTAATGGAGCAACCAAGTGATCGCGAAACAGGCCAAAAAAAGAACCGCGACATGGACAAGCGCGGTTCGTTCCGTATACGATTTGTCGAGGATCCGGTAATACGCGACAATCCGGTTGAAATACCCCTCTAAGAGGCTTCGCTTCTTGCGTTTCGTGGCGCCGTCCGCCATCACATCCCTGAATCGCGCCCGCCATTCCACGTTTCGTAGTTCCCGCCCGAACAGCCAGAACACGACAGCGAGCGCCACGGATAACCCAAACAGTCGGGTATAGAGTAGCCCGTTCATAAATACCACCTCTTTACGAAGCGATGCGATACAAACGCACCGCTTCCTGGTTTCTGGGTAACGTTACTTCGATGCCCTCCACACCCGCCCGTTCCCGCATCGCGTCCGTAACACCGTGAAAGTGGAATGTGTCGGTCGTCGCATCATAGGTCATGATCGGCTGCCAACGCAGCGCGCGCTCCGTAAAATCGAACCCGAGAATTTCACCGATCTCTGTGATGCGTTTGCCAAAGCGCGTGTCTCGGAGCGTGAACACGAACCGGATCTTATCGCCCATCATGCCAGCCATGTTGAGATACGACGCCCGGGATTTGGCACCATCTGCCGCCTCTAGCAGGAACCGGGTCAAGACACCTTCGACCCCCGAGTGCAATCCCACGTGACTGTGAAACGTCGTCCCTGTTTGCCTACGAACAATCAGGCTCATGCGCAGGAACAGATACGCAATGTCGGCGTAGCGCACTTCCCCGATATACTCGTTGTCCGCGTTCATTCGCAGTGAGTTGATGAGGTTTCGGGCCATATCGATCCGGCCCTTCCCCTCGTGGTTCTCCGCACGGTCAGTAAGCCGGATGGCCCATTCGCAAAGCGGCGCCATTTCCGGGAGTTCCTCGATGATCAGGTTCAATTGCCCGTTCGGGATGTCGCCCGTCATCGCGTTCATCAAGGTTGTCTTTCCGGATCCCACACCGCCAGATACAATGAAGCTGTCCCCGAGTTGCATCATCAGTCGGACGAAGGCCCGCGTGTCCGCATTCAACAGGCCAAGGCTCACGAGATCATCCAAGTTGAATGGATAAATGGGCTTTCGGATACTCACAATCGTTCGTGGTACCGTCACGATCCGACCTTCATCGTCCCGGATGGTATAACGCGTACCCGGGCCACCCACGACGTTCATGCGGTAGCCCCCACGAAGAATGGCATCCGTGAGCGGATCGGATTGTGAATACAGGTACGGCGTACCGTCCAATTGTCGGTCGATGAATTCGCCGAGTGAGAATTCTGATGCAAAGTGCGCATCCGGAACTTCAAACTTGCGACCGTTTCGCTGCACCAGGGTCGTTGTGCCGATGACATGCACATCCGTGACCAGCGGGTCCTCCATCACCGACTGCAGGACATCAAACCGAAACCAGGTATTGAGTAAAATCGTAATGACCTTTTCCCGAGATTCCACCGGCACAAACGTATCTGGTTCGGCGCACAGGCGATACAAAAACGCGTACATGTCCGTGCGCGTCATGCCTGGTTGTCGCAGCCTTGAATGGTGCACTACAACGGTCTTCAACTGTTCGATGTATCGATCCACTGTGTCATGCATCAATGACCACCCCCTTGTTGCGTCTTGGCCGCGCCGTTCGAGGCACTGGTCTTAGGCGGGGATGTGGTCACGTACGTGGCGGGAGTCGAGGTGCCGGACGTGGGTGAATCAGGGAGTGAAAGGGGCGCGGAGAGCGGGATGGAACCGGGTGCCGAGAACGAGTCGTTTTGCGGAATCAGGGCCACCTGCACGCTGTTGTTCAGAACCGCTGGAGCCAGTATCCGGTAGTTCTTTTCACTGACAAAGATGAGCAGTGCCGTCGGCGTTCCCCCTTTGGCGGGCACAAGGACGTTCAGCACAGGGACCGGTTCGATCGTCGTCAGTGTTTTCGAATCCCCGTTTTGCTCTGGCACCAAGAGCGCAATCTGCTCCCCAGGATTGACCACCGACGCCAATGGCGTCTGGACAGGGAGCGACATCAGCATGCCCGTCTGGCCAGTACGCTCGGTGTACTGCGTCAAAAAGGTCGAAAAACTGCCGCCAGATGGGTTTAGGTCCCCGGCCGTGACCGGATCGCCTTTCGGGACGGAATAGGAAAGGTAGTGGCCGACCACCGTCGATTCGTGGGTGGCCAGTCCTGCGATGCCACTGGTTTTCGGCACCGTCACGGTCGTGACATCGGCCTTTGAAATCCGTGTATACGGGTATAACGTTTGGGTCGCGACCACGACCGTTTCCGTGTTCAGTGCACGGTGAAGCGCCAGCGATCCAATGACACCGGCCAGCACCGCGCACAGCACCCCGAGCCCGAACGAAAACGTACTTTTTCTCACTTTGACATCACCTCCCGGATCTGACCGATCCTCAACTTTGGCCGCGGACGTTTTGGTGTCGGGGAAATCCGGAGCGCACCGAGCAGATGGTCCATCGCATCGGATACCTTCTTGCTCCCGGCAAGCGGCGATGCGGTCATCAGGTCGCGGTACAATCTGTGGTCTTCCGGAATGTATACCCGATCCGACGGAAGGTGCGCTTCGTCGAGCAACCGAATCGCACGCCTGTGTTCGGAAACCTTTTTCCGGATCCGGTTTACTGCCACGACCACGCGCTCCGGCGTCTTCATGTGCCGGACCAACTCGTACTCCTCCAGGAATCGTTTGAACGCCATCCACTCCGGTGTCATGACAAACACGGCACGGTCTGCGAGTCCGAGCGCCGTGTAAGTAGAAACGGCGGATGGACTGGTATCGATGAGCGTGAAATCGAAGTACCGACAAAACTGGTGAACCACCTGACGAAGCGTCCTGTCATCTAGTCCATCCCGCACCCGACCACTCGGCAGTAGATACCAGTCCTCGACCGCAACGAGGGATTCCTTGAACGCGGTCTCATCCATTTGCGCGGGCAGTCGGGTGAAATCATCCGTGGTCATCGTGGCTGACTGGTGATGAATGGCGAGCAGATTCCCTTTCGGATCGAGATCGATCACACCGACCGACACGCCTTGCTTGGACAGGGATCGGGCCAAGAGCGCCGTCAAGGTGGACTTGCCCACACCGCCCCGTGCACTATGAATGCAAACGACCCGTCCACGCATCGCCGCTTCCGGGTCGTCAGGAGGTTGGTCGGACTCCTTTTGTACCACTTCGACATCCTGTTTTCGGGGACCGTTCCGCTTGAGAATCGCCTCTAGAGGGGTCAACGGCGGAGATGGATCGACCTGTGTCCCTTCTGGTTCTTCGGCTCGAATCCATCGTCTCAGGTATTCCATGGGAAGGGGGTACGTAACCACATCCACCCAGCCCCGTTCCTTCGCGATCCGGTATGCGGAATCGTGCTCTGCTGTGGAAGTCGCGTAAATGCAGGGGCAGTGAAGACCGGACGCCCGCAACTGGTTCAGTAGATATTCGGGCCAATCGCGGCCGACAACCACCAGGTTCACCGCACTCAGATCCACCTGCGCCAATTGGTCCTCGTGATCCACCGCATGGAGCAAAAGACCCGCTCGTTCGGCTGCCGAACGGGACGCCGCCTGTTTGATGCGATCAAGCTCCAGCAACAAGATCATGCCGATCACCTCCATCCACTCTCTGCCGGTTCGGGTCCATGAAGCTCGTCGAGATCCGCTCGACCATCGGAAGAAACAGGTTTGCGAAATATGGATCGAGATCCACGAGCGAAGTGCGCATCCGCATGGCGTGAAACTGGCGTGGTTCATGGGGAATGCGGACCATCGGCAGCGGAGAAACATGGGTAGGAACGACGCCCGCCGAGTCGTGATTCACGATACACAGCACACGGTCGAGGAGACCGGCCTGGTTTTGCAGGGGTCGCAGGGTTTCCGCGATGCGATCCGCATCAGGCCATGTTACGACCAGGATGAGATCAATGTCTGACAGTGGCGTGTCCCCGTCTAGCCTCGTGTCGAGAATCACGCGATAACCCTTCGGAGGATCGATTGCAAAGATGTGGGAGGATAGGGACTCCTCGCACCAGCGCTTGATGGTGGCCACATTGTCCTCCACCACCGCTGCAGGAAGTTCCCGACCATGGCAAAGACTCGCCAGTTGCAAGGCGACAAAACTCTTCCCGCATCCCGGATCACCGAGGATACGGACCCGCAGCGGCATGGGATCCGGCCAAACAAACCGGCGCACAGGACGAGAATACCGGTTATCGGCTCGGTCCGTTTGTGAGGTTCCGCTCACACCCGGCTGGAGAAAGGTATCAAAACGGGCCAGTTTCGCATCGTCACCTTCTACGAGGGGTTGCCAGACAATCGGTTCATCTGCTCCCTCGAACACATCAATGAGCTTAGGTGGATCTCCAATTGGGCCTTCATCACGGTGCAGATACGCCGCCACGTCCCCCTCTGACCGGCCATGTGCGAGCAATGTGTCGAGTTCTTGTAGCACCAACTCGTCTCCAACAAACAAAAAGTCGTAGATACCCAGAAGGCAAAGCTCCCGCTTAAAATCGTCCGATTCGTGTTCCACCTGCCCGATGAACACAACACGCGCACCCGATTGACGCACACGCCCCAGCGTTTGTAAAAGCGTATCGCGCTGTGGAAACATCCACTCGCCTACGACGAGGGTATCGTCGGTGCGAAACTCAGTTTCCTGAATCTTGCCCACGTATGCGAGCCAAACGCTGGCTTTGAAGCGATCCCTGAGATCGATAGGAAAAGCTAAATACAGCAAAGTCCATTCTCCTTTCCTGCTTGGATTGACGAGGGTCCAACAATATGAGCTCGTTGATGAAGTACCCACCTCCTATTACGGCCAAGGTATCACGGCAAAGAGGACGCTTGGTGCCACGCGAGTGCCAGCACCGGATCATCGCCCGGAACGCTCCCCTGTTCTTCTACACCGCGCTACGATCTGGGAATCACGGTTTGCAAAGTGATTTGTCCATTCGAGCCAAGCTGCGGAAGAGGCGCAACTGTATAGGGTTCATTCCAATTTGGCTGTGTTTGTTCGTAGCTGGCGGAGGCATCCGGGATCTGGTGAAGAAAGTACCACGTCGGATTGCCGAGCATTTGGGCGAGATCCGAGTTTGTCCACGTAACCAAGGAACCACTTGACGTTGTAAAGGTAACCGTAGCGGCTAGCCTTGCGGCGGTTGCCGGGTCCCCCGTCAGGTTCCATGCTGTCAGTTGCGAAAAGGAATCCGGTGTGCCGGTCGTGGCGTACTTCGGAATGGATGTGTAGACAAAACCGTACTCCGTGGCGGGCGGCGGGTATCCGTGCCCCGAGGGATCCCAGACCGGTACATCTCCCTGGTTGAAAACCGTCGCTGGCAACAAGGCAAACCCTTTTGTCCATGTGTTCACTTCCCGGTTCGGGTTGGTCAGTTCGAAGGCAACCACGGCATCCGCTGGCATGTCGTGTGGCGACCCTGTCCATTGCAGCCGAAAGGAGAGCCCCCCACCTACGCGAACATACACCGCAGGTGAGCGAGCCGGATTCCCAAACGTGGGCAAGGCCGGGTTTCCACCCACGGTGGATCCGTCCACACCCGCATCGTTATTCCCTTGGGAAGCCGAGGGGTTCGTCGGGGACCAGACATTCCCTGGTTGGCCTGGATCGTAAAAGAGACCGGTGACCTGAAAGCGGCTCAGATGGAGGGGATAGTCGTGTGTATAGGTCCTGGGTTCATCGACCCACGTCTCTGTTGTACACCCGTTTCCATCGGTGCCTTGTTGTAATACCCAGTTGGTATCCGTCCACGTGAGCATCTGGCCGCCCGAACCATCCGGAGACCAGTTGTACGAGAGAACCCAGTTCGGTGGCTTTGGTGGAATGGTCGGCGGCGGACACGTTGAGCCCCCTGGGGGTGGAGGTGGCGGTGGAGGGGGTGGGGTCTTACCCGTGGGGATGTGCACGGTGCCTTGGTATTCCTGTTGCCACTCAAACGTTTTAACGGTTTTCTTATACTCCAACCACACACCCTTCCGATCAATGTTGTACTCCACGGGCTGCCCGTCCGTTCCATCCGATACCCAGTAGTATCCTCTTGGTGTTTTGGTTAACCACGGATAATCCGACGCTGGCTGGGGATGACTGTCCGCCCAATGAATCGCGACCAACGTCCATCCCGTCTTGTCCGGATTCGGTCCATAGTAGTCCGACGGCCTGCGCGGTGGGTCCGCGTATCCATACGCGCCATTCCAGTAGGTTGTGGTGTTGTTCGACATGTAGCCGAGCCGCGTATGATCCACCGGATCATAATTGACGTTGGCCCCGTTGGAAATGGAAGTAATCGTCTGCACTTGGGATGCAATAGGTTGGGGTGAACCGTGTTTCGGTATGCTGAAGGTATAGGTCTGGCCTGAGGCAGAATCGTAATAAGTGACAGTTGTGGTGGCCGGGAAATGGGTCTCCGATGCCGATGGAACCCACTCCTCGGTACTGTAGCTGGTGAGCGTGACGGTTTTGGTGGTGCTCGCGCTGGCGATCAGGCCACTGTTGGGCGCGACCATCGTTGCTGCAACTGTGGCGACGATGAAAAGGCACTTGAGGATGCGTTTCGTCATGTCCACTGGATTGCGGACACAAAAAAACCACGCTCAGAGCGCGTGGAATGATGTGCCCTGCCTCCTTTTCAGGTGTTTTAAGAAGCGGGGTTTGAGTAAAGTTGAAAACCAACGTCCAGAAACGCGACAGTGTAGCCTTCCGTTGAGGTGTCCCAGGTAACCGCCCATCGGCTATAGAAACTGTCGTCTAAGACCGCTTGGCCATGCGCTTGCCATTCCCGGGCTATCACGTCATCGCTCAGCACCTTTGTTTGAAATGCAAATACGCCAACGTCGTTTACGTGATACGAGTACGTCTTGCCGTCCCCGTTGTTCGCCGTCGTCCACACCGCGTTCCAGGGTGGCAAATCCAGAATGCTCGCTTTCGCAGCACCGGGCGTTACTTTGCCTTCTGCGACCTGTTCGACAAGGCCATCAAACAAGGAACGATTCGGTCCGGTATAATTCTGATCCGCATACGGGCTGTTCAGACGATCGGTCCAGGTCGTGTCCATTCCCGACGGACGTGTCGAGGTCGTTAGCGCATGACTACTTCCCGAACTTGTCGAATGCTGGGCAGACGCAGTGCTGGATGTTGATGAAGGCGCCGTGGATGTAATTCCATGGACGCCATTGTGACTTTTCGAATTCGTACTCGTCGCATTTGCCTTGGACGTTTTGCCTTTGGACGTCGACGCACCGCCCGTCGTGAGGCCCTTCGTGGACGAATTGGTATGGCTTGAATGACTATCTTTTTTCAACTGGTTGCCAGTTCTAGAGCTCGGTTGGCCCGCCTCGGAAGACCTGCTTTCCATCGCTGTTGTGTTCCAACTCGGGATAACCGAGTCCGTCCTATTCGTGGTCCTGTTGGTCACATTTGCAGGCGTCGTAGAATCTACAAGCGCATGATTCGTACTTGCTGAATCACATGCCGTTAAAAGCCCCACGCTAAGAAACAGAATCAGGACTGCGGTTGGCAGTCGCTTCATTTTGCATGATGCCTCCTCTGATTTCTGTTTTTTCAACTCCTTCACCTCCCATTTTCGTTATGGCAAGCCTAGCATGTAAATCGAGCCCTCAAGTGCCATCTGAGTGCCACGTATATGCCCCGAGTTCCTCTTCCCACTACGGCCATCTTTCACTGTCGGCACTCGTTTGTCACGCCCACGGCACCATGTGCATCAGTCCAGTCCATATGATGGAATTACCAAGATGCTCCTCATCCGTTAGGAAGAGATTCCCTCCACGCTTTCAGTAAGGAAAGCCCATCCATAATGCGGACCCGGAGCCAATATTCATTTCGTTATCATCCCCTCGACAAGGAGGTGAACCCCCAATGATTCTGCTTCCCCCATCAGCACAACCGCGGCAACGGGAGGACGATGGTTCCAGTCCTACCAAAACCTTCACGATGCATCTTGATTCCGTCGTACTTTCAGTTTCTTGCAACCGCCCCTCGACTACTGCCGTCGAGAATTTCACAAATACCTTGCATGAAATTCTCCTGAACTTACTGGATGATTCGTCAGAAGCCAAGAACGAAACCGAAGTGTCTCCTCAGTGATGCATCGTGACTTGTGTTCCTGTGTCCCAGATCGGTGCCCCGTCTCCCCCAAGCGCTTCGTACACTTTTTCAAGCACAGTCACCCGTTTGCGAAAGAACGCCCGCCGAGAGAGGAAAAGGGTTTCCCATGCAATGGCGTTGTTCTTCTTTTCAAAGTATTTGAGCCGTACGAAGGCCATCTCTTCCTCGGTCAATACAGATAGGGCGTTCTCGAGCAGGCGGATCTTGAACTCAAGCGGCTGAATTTTCTCCTCCTCAATCTCCATCCGTCTCTCGACGGCGTCGTAGGTGGTATCGCTTTGTTTACCTTTCGCGAACGAGGCCACCGCCACAAACTCATAGCGCATGTGTGGATAATCCTTCAGTTGAACGCGCAGGCTACTCAGTTTCCGCTGCCACATGGGATAGGCATACAACCACGTTTCGATTTCCTGCATTTGCACCTTCATCATGTACGATCCGCCCACTTTGTCTGGCGCAATCGCCGATGCACCCGTCGAAATGAGTCTTGACGCATGAGTTTCTCGTATTCGTATTGCTCTGTCGGATAGCGTCGCTTCGCTTCAACCTCTTTCTTCGCATCATCCGTGTTTGGATACGGTTTCTTCTTCTCCATCACTCAACACCTCCGTTCTCGCATGTTCACTTTTGTAAACATTATCGAGATAAAAAAGAGCGTCAAACGGCTTGTCCAACGCACGACAAAACTGTTGGGCTGCTTGTGGACTCGGATGACTGATGCCTCGTTCCACTTGACTGACATATCCGACACTGTAATCCACGGCTTCGGCGAGATCTCGTTGAGACAATCCTTTCAAGACACGAGCACGTGTAAATGCAAGCGATTTCACCCGAATGCGCCCGATCCGTTTCGACACGATACCGCCTCCCCATCTACATTTGTGTAACCCCATCATAATTCCTGAATCTTCCCATTGGCAATCACAACTTTGTTCACTTTTGATAACTTTATAGTGTACTTTCTTCACGAGGGGTGGTATCATCGGCACAGAACATGAAGGGTGTGGACGAGCTACGATGGACCAGGGGTTTGGAGCATGGCTGCGTGAACAGCGAAAAGAGAAACGCTTAACGCTGCGCACCGTCGCAGCACGAGCGAAGATGGGGATTGGCCACCTTTCGCTACTGGAGAACGGGAAACGAAAGCCCAAGGTGGAGTCGCTCACTCCCTTGGCCTTGGCGATCGGTGTGCCATACGGCGAAATGTTGCGAGCAGCGGGGTATTTGGACGATCGTAACCTTCTGTTTGCCCATCGACTGCGGAGCGTCCGTATGGAGCGCGAGATGGATATAGCGGAGTTGGCGGCTGCGTGTGGATTGACCCCAAAGACCATTCAGCGATGGGAAACCGGCCCCGACCAACTCCCCAGTCGCAAGTCTCTTGAACGCTTGGCGACTCACCTTCAGGTTACGCCCGATTACCTGCTTGGATTAGTGGATCGCCCAGAGGTCGCCGCATTGGATCTTGGAGCACTGCTGGAGCAAGAAAACGTATCTTACAACGGTATTCCTCTGACGCCAGACCAGAGAGACTTTGTTCATGACCTCATCCGTAAAGTCCTGCATCTTTCCGCTTCAACCCCATCGTCTTCTGATTCAAACCAGGACAAAGAGACCACCTGAGTTCTCTTGTCGACCGTACTCAATTTCAACGATACTATTCCGGCCTGCGATTTTGAACGTTGCTCGCTGTTAATCGTTCGCCGTATGTTATGCGCCTGTCATAAACGGGTAGCAGCATTAACCATTGTCCATCCACCGATTACTGGACGGATGCGTGGTCCGGAAGCCCGACAGCGGACTGAAGTGCGAACTATTGTTTCATATAAACTTAGGGCTGTCCATGGTATAATCAAACAAATCGGTAAAAAACTAATAGCAAAAGGAGGAAAGCTTTCATGAGTGACCAACTAAATAACCCAGCCCGCAACAATGAAAAGCACGACCACGATTATCGAATCATCGTTAATGGAGAAAAAAAGATTGTAGAATCGGATGTGATCTCGTATGACGCCGTGGTTCTGCTCGCGTACCCGACTCCCCCTGCCCCCAATACGATATATACCGTTAGCTATGAGAAAGCCAAGGATCCGCACGAGGGAGAACTGGTGGCGGGTCAGTCCGTGACAATCAAGGAAGGAACGGAGTTCGATGTCACACCCACTACTAAATCATAGCGTTGACTTGAATCGACTTGAGGCAGAGGGCTATCACTTAGAAATCCGTGATAGCAACCTGCTAATTAAGCATGTCCCGTACGTGACGGCTCAAAGCACTCTTGCCTATGGAACTCTCGTGTCGGAGCTCTCAACGAACGGGACGGTTACCATTCGACCGCGAAACCACGTGGTATGGTTTGTGGGCAACTACCCTTGTGACAACCACGGGCAGGAACTAAACAGTATTATCCATCAGAGGACACAAATGAACTTCGGTGACGGCCTCGTTGCTAGTTGCTCGTTTTCGAGTAAGCCATTGTCGGGTTTTTACGAGAACTACTACGACAAAATGGCGTCGTATGTCCGTATTCTTTCTGGATTTGCCAAGGCCATTGACCCCACAATCACAGCAAGAGTCTATCCATCTCATGAGACGACCATTGACGAGTCGGTCTTCCGCTACCTTGATGCTGCCTCGAGTCGTGCAGGAATCAGCGCCATAACGGCAAAGCTGAGGCTCGACAAGATAGCTATTATTGGGCTAGGTGGAACTGGATCCTACATATTGGACCTCGTGGCCAAGACTCCAGTTCAAGAGATTCATCTATATGACGACGACACTCTGTATGCGCACAATGCGTTCCGCACCCCAGGCGCTGCGTCCATCGTGGAGTTGGAGCAGATGCCCAGGAAGGTCGATTATCTCTTTCAGAAATACGACTCAATGCGCCGCAACATCTTTGTGCACCCTGTAAGAATCGGCCAAACCAATGTTGAGCAGCTACGGGACATGAGCTTCGTCTTCATCGCAATAGACAGTGGTCCGGCGAAGCAGCACATCATTGAGGGCCTCCAGTTATATGGAGTCCCATTCATAGATAGCGGAGTCGGAATCTATCGGACGGGAGATTCACTTGGCGGTATTGTCCGCGTTACGACTGGTACAAGTGGGCATAGTTCACATATCGACCGGCGGGTTTCGTTTGCCGACCAGGACGAAGACGAATACGACTGGAATATTCAAACCGCAGACCTAAACATGCTGAATGCTGCCATGGTCGTTCTAAAGTGGAAGAAACTATTCGGCTTTTATGCTGATCGTAAAGATGAGTATCATAGTACATACACGATCGGCCGTAACCAGATGCTTAGCGGGGAGTGCACAGAATGAGGCGATCCTTTGTCACGCACCAGTTTGTCGATGTAATCCCTGCTAATCCTGATGAAGGAATTCTGTATATTTCCATTCGATATAGAACGGCTGTCCACCAATGCCCTTGCGGGTGCGGAAACAAGGTTGTCACACCAATTAAATCGGCTCGGTGGCACCTCTGTTTCGACGGGGATTCGGTCTCGCTATCGCCCTCAGTTGGAAGTTGGCAATTTCCTTGCCGATCTCACTACTGGATTCGGAACAATGAAATTCGTTGGGCGGAGAAATGGACGCAAGAGGAGATTGAGGCAGGCCGAGAGCGCGATTCCGGCGCACTCAGAGCCTACTACGAGGGGCGAACCAGAGAACAGGTGGATGTCCCAGACCAGTCGGTGGCTGAGCGGAAAAAAAGTGGTCTACTGTCGCGCATATGGCAGTGGCTAGCACGCCACTAGTGGCGCGACAAGCGGATGTGGAGTGGGTGTAAGAAGGTGGTAGACCCTCCGTAAGGTCATCTGCTTTGGACTTGGAGTCCAAGTAGATGCGGACCAACTTAGATATAACCACCTTTAGCGGGATCTTCACCGGTGAACCACAATATAGTTCGGCACTCTGGCAGCAATCGTTGTCTTTTTACAGGACAAACCAGGGGCGGATATTCAAGAAGCTCATCATTCAAATTTCACGCATACGCCGCCCCAAAGTAACACCGTCACATCGTCCCATTCCAATGATTATATGACTATGGCGCACAAGAACTCCCTTGTAATTGGCGTGCGCATAGTATGTAACCGCGTCGCCGAAGCGTTTTCAGGCATGTCGGTGTATTGGGATTGTCCTCAAGTTGCATCCGAATCTGCCGGATAAAAACATATAGTTCGTCTCGCTGGGCCATACTATTCTCTCCCCACCCCCGAAGAAACAACTCGTCGCTGGAGACGACTTCCCCGATGTGCTCGGCCAAATGACGAAGCAAGCGAAATGCAATCGGAGTCAGGTACCTGACCTCTCCGTCTTTGACAAGCACTGCACCGTTTAAATTCAGATAGCAATCGTCGCCAAGTGAGATGCGACTTTCCATTTCGCGATTCATCACCCAAGCCCCCCTCGTTTCTGTAACAGTGAACCGGGGAGGCAAGGCTTCACGGATAATAATGTGGCAACTGGCTGACAGTAGACCGATTCCGGTCCCTTAGTCCCTGTAGCTTTGCGTCCCCTACTTTCGCAGGGTTTGCCCATCTTTTATTCAATTAGTCTTTAGCTCCGACGATGTTCAGGTTGTGTTGGATCCGCCCGTCGGAACCCGAGCCTTAATTGCCTGCATGGGAAAACGAAAAATCCGTTCACTCTTGGAATATCGTTCACAGACGGACTGACCACGGTCGATGAGTTCTTGAATGAGGTCTTCTCTCGCCTGCCAAGGTAGAGGCGATAGTTCCTCTCCGAACCAGCCGACTCCACGGATGAAGTGTTCAACGACTTTTACAGGATCGAAAAAAACGGACTCGAGCTGCAATTCTAGTTCTTCTATATCCGTCAGTCCAGCATCCGCAAAGTCCTTACGGACCATCTCCGAGTCGAGCAGATAATCCTTTGGTTGATCCTGGCGTTTTGCTGCCAGTTCCAAAATGGGTTTGAACCACTCCTGAAAAAATGGAGCATTCAGGCTGGCTTTGAGAGGATGCATGCTGGCAATGGTCCCCCCCGGACGTACCCCTCGCTTCATTTCCGACAGCGCTTGTCGTCGATCCGTGAAATGTAAAAAACCAGTTCCAACTGCTACGTCGAATTGTTCGCCCTCGATCGGCAGTTCCTCAGCCCTTCCTTGACGAAAAGATACCCACCCTACCCCAAGTTGCTTCTGCTTCAACCGTGCACGGGCCAACATACCCACCGCAGGATCGACCGCCACCACAAAACCGGACGGCCCCACTCTAGCCACGAGTCCTCCATCGAAAGTAAGTACACCGTTTGCACAGCCAAGTTCGAGCACCTGCATGTCCGGCTGTATCCCTACCCATTGCAAGAACTCTTGACGCTGTTTCATAGCATAGGGCCAGATTTCATGGGCCAACTGTTCATATCTGTCGAACAAGTTGAACTGCGAAACGCGAAGCATATTCAGACGCTGACGAAAATAACCGGCCGTTTCCAATATCGCTGTCGTTCGTTCCAACACTTCCTGTCCTTCGTCTGTCATTCGTACAAACCGCCGATCACCGCGGCGTTCAAGACGGATATTACCGACGAGCGTCGCAAACATCAGTTCCTCACCAAGACTGTAGTCCACCCACGGTCGATGCCAGGTACCACGAACAAAATCGCGTTCGGGTATTTCGCCATAATAGCGTAGGGCATTGTGGTTTTCCCAACTCGTCACCAGCATATAGAGTTGCAAAAGAGTCCCGAATCGATGTTGCTCGATAAAGGATTCCACGCGATTCATGGCTTCTAGTACCAGCGTTTTATCGACCTCCAATTGGCCGGTGGTTTCATGGGCCATATATACGGCTGTCGATGCCGCAATTTCATAAACGGCTACTTGCGCCATCCGCTCCGGCGCCGCCAAATCGTTCAAGACGTATGCCCGTTCGTTCTCCGTCCAGTACGTGTATGCGCATTCCCTGGCCCGGAGGTTTAGCAGTTCGTGGATGAGCGGGTCGAACCGACCATCCCCATCGACGTCGGCCAACCAAGGACTGATCACCAAACCTAACGCCCACAGTTGCTGTAGTGATTCTGTTAGATCAGGGTAGATAAACACTTTAGCTATACCCCCTGTCGAACAACCCATTTTAGTTTTCATATTCGCCGTCCATTGGAAATATCCTGTCAATTTGAACAACTTTAGCAGCGCCGCCGCATGTAGCTATGCAACGAGGTATTGGTGCGAAGACTCGTGCAACCAACAAGGACCCAAACAGACGGCTGAGGGTTCATACCTTCATGAATCTTAAGGTTCAAATTCGGCTGCAAGTGATATACTTTTTATACCATTCGCTGTTCGAAATATCAGATAACCGCTTCCGAACCATCAGTCGATAGAGAGAACATAGAAAACCGACACCGATTCAGAGATTACCTTGTGGGATGGGTGATGGTGAAAATGGGGGATATTCAACAAATTGTGGCTCACATTGTCCATACATACGGAACGAGTGATCCATATCAACTCAGTCAGAAACTCAATCTTCATCTCATACCAAGCCGAACGCCGTCCGGGTTATGGGGTGTTTTTGTCTGTTATGCAGAGGAGGCTTTCTTCAGTTACGACATCACCGCCTCCGCAACCCAGCAGAGCGAATACATTGCACACGGGCTCGGTCACTACCTCTTGCACCGGCAATACAGTTCACTGTTCATTGAACTCGACGAACCCGGCCCTTCCGTGTGGGAAGCGGAGGCCCGGGAATTCGCACATTACTTGCGATTTGGCGCCGGGTGCACGAGGCCCCCAGCGCCCAACATGATGTCTGGAACGCATCACTCTCCACCGGGCGATTCAGATCGAGATCGAACACCCGCCATGTAGTCGCTGCCTGCCAATAGGGTATCCGCCACAAACCGAGCAAACCGCCGTAGCTCTGCCTCGCATGCCTCGGTACACTGCGCTTCCCACCGAAACAAAAGTGCATGTGCGTCTGTTGGAAGAAGTATTTTCAACTCTTCGGTCAGACTATCTGTTGTCGGCTCTACCTGAATCCTCGTACCATCTGCTTCATAGAAGTCATCGATCAGTTTCTCGCCCAAAAGTCGGCTTGCGAGTTCACACATGGACACCATCTCCCGCTTAGGTTTGTCCAAGATTACCTCTTGTTTCAAACGTCAGCAAGTCATATCTGATCCAGTTTCGGCACCCTCACGGCACCGCAACCCCCGACTTCCCGAGGTATCATGCAAGTACACAAATCCAACCTCTCATCGAACGCGAATTTACGCCCTGCACACTGTTTCGAACGAAAGCAGGTGATACTGATGAGATAGACCGATAGAGCACGCGTTTGTGTCGTGTTGTCATGCCCTACCCATTCACCACCTTGTGTCAGGATAATAAGCCCTGAAGACACTGGTGGCACTCGTCGCGCACCCAAGCCCCTGTTTTCAAGAGTTATTCTGCTATCACAGAAAGAAAGCTCAGACGTACAGGCAGCGATCCCATCGCTGTCTTTTTTGTCGCTAACAAGGAGGTGTGTTCATGCTCCAAAGCCCAATCAAATGGCAAGGGGGTAAGGCTCGGTTGCGTCGGGTCATCCTCCCGCTCATTCCCGAGCATACCTGTTATGTGGAACCATTCTTCGGTGCCGGATGGGTCTTTTTCGCGAAGCCAAGGTCCAAAGCGGAGGTGATTGCAGACGTCAACACGGAACTCGTCAATTTCTACCAAGTTGTGAAACATGACCTGGAGGGCTTTTTGCACCAGTTCGACTGGACGCTCTATTCCCGGGAAGAGTTCGTTCGCATCATGGACCGACGACACACCGAGCGCGACCCGCTACTCCGAGCATACGACTTTTACTACCGGGTGCAGTCACATTTCGGTGGCAAGTACAACGATTCCTATGACTGGGGCTACGGCCGCGGCAAACCGGCGTTTGATTTCTCGGCCATCCGCCCCCGAATCGAAGCGGCCCACAAACGGCTTTGCGGAGTGTATATCGAAAATCGCCCCTTTGATGACGTGATTCCCCGATATGATGGTCCGGACACGTTTTTCTACTGCGATCCCCCGTACTACAATCTGACCGGGTACCACCAACATCCATTCACGCGCGAAGATCACCTGAAGCTGCGAGATACGCTCGCCTCTATCGAAGGCAAGTGGCTGCTTAGCATCAACGACCATCCGGATGTCCGAGCATGGTACATCGACTTTCACATGGAATCCATCGACGTTCACTACTCCATCAGCCGACAGAAAACCGGAAAAAAGTCCGGCGAACTCCTCATTCGAAATTACACACTCGGCGACGAGGTACGTACCGAATGAACAACGACCTTCCACAACCAACATGCAAGCGTCCACCGCGCCATTCCCTCACCTACTTCCGAGTCGCCCTCCCGACGGACTGTTCTTTCACACCGACACAGGCGTACACGTTGGTACAGTCCTTAGCTACCCTCGGTTGGCACCGACATAAATGGGGATGGCGAACGGCACTCCCAATCCGGTTCCTGGCGGTGAAAGAAGTCAAGCAAACGAACGTCCGTCTCTATTTTGGGGTCGCGAGAGACCGTGCCCCTGCGTTTCGTTCTGCCTTTGCTTCGACGTATCCGAATGTCCACCTAATCCCGGCAGCCGATGCGCCCACTGCCCATCTTTCGACCACCCGCCCAACCGTTGCCCTCTCGATGCGCAAAGGGGGACACGGACTCGAACCGTGGCTGCCACTTGCCCCAGAACACGTTAGCAACATGGATGACCCTCTCAGCGGAATCCTCACCACCATCGGATCGGATCATCACAGTCGATGGGTGTTCGAGGTCTGGATGAAGCCACTCCGGGATGCACGGTTCCGGCGTACGCTCCTGCAAAAATCCCGTGTGTCTGGAGAAAGGAAGAGGTCTGAGTATTTCTCACCAGCCGAGATTTTGGCCGGGGTATTCGGCAAACAGGCACCCCCAAACTCACCAATGCAAACCCTAGGTGAACGAGACCATGAACACAAACAGTCCATTCGATCCCGACTTGCCCCCAATCAGCGCCCGTTTCAGGTATCTGTCCGTTTATTCGCAGACGGTTCCACCGTAGCGAGAGCGCACCTTCCGGCGGTCCTTGCCGCCATGGGTCAACTCCGTAAGCAGGGGTGGCTCACCCCAATCCATATTTCCAAGCGCAGACTTGCGAAGGCAATCGAGCGCGGGACGCCAACCCGTCCCATGTGGTGGACGTCCGGGGAACTCTGCTCCCTCGTTCATCTGCCGGACAGCGGGCAGCCCTGCTTCCGTCATGTGGTGGCAACGACCGGACTCATCCTCCCACCGCCGGCCTCATCCCGGGATGGGATTCGACTCGGGTGGTCCAACTTCCCAGGCTCGGAAGATGAGGAGATTCGCATTCCGCTGAACCAAGCCGCGAAGCATACGTTCCTCGCCGGGGCAACTGGCTCTGGGAAAACGACCGCCCTTTTGCAGATCATGCTTGGGCTCATCGACGAGATGCAGAAGCGCCCTGACACCGCGTCCGGTTTCACGTTTTTTGACCCACACGGCGGCGCGGTCGAGCGCCTGCTCGCCCACATTCCGCCAAGCCTGCACGAGAAGGTGCACGTAATCCCGCTCGGTCCAACCGATTATCCGCGCGGTCTCAACTTGTTTCGGATGGACCACCAAACGGATGCCGAAGCGATTACCGGGGAATTCATCAACACGCTGCAGGAACTGTGGCCAGGGTCCCGGCCACGTTCCGAGCACTACTTGCGAAACAACGTCCTGTCCCTGCTGCAAAACCCGCCACAAACGGTGCTCGGGATTTCGTACCTGTTTGCAAACGAACGGTTCCGTAAGAAACTGTTGCCCAAACTCCCACCGCATTTGCAGCAGTTCTGGACAGGCGAATTTGCAGAAATCCGAAACATCGCTGACCACCTAGGGCCCATCTGGAACAAGCTCGGTGCACTGACCACCTACCCATCCCTCCGGCGTATCCTCGGCCAGACAAAGAGTGCCATCGACACGCGTACCGTGATGGACGAAGGACACATCGTGCTCATCGATGGATCCGGTTGCACTGCGGACGCCGTCAAAATCATCGCCGGACTCTACCTGATTGACCTCCACTTCACCTGCAAGCGCCGACCAGAACACCGTTCGCGGCTACACGTGTTTTTCGGCGATGAGAGTCATTTGTACGCGGTCAATGTGCTACAGAAGATTCTCGCTGAAGACCGCAAATTCGGCCTCTCCCTGTTTCTTGCTACGCAGTACCTCGACCAACTGCCCGATCCCGTGTTGGCCGGGATCCTGGGTAATGTCGGTACGCTCATGCTGCTGCAACTCGGCGGTCCGGATGCGGACCGTTTAACGCGCTGGCTGAAGCCCGATGTGACGTCCCGCGAGCTGATGACCCTACCCGAACTGAACGCACTCGTGCGCGCGAAACTTGACGGCGGCGTCACGGAGCTCTTTACCCTGAAGAATCCTTTGGCTCAAAGCGGTCACCCCGATTGGGCGCGACAAATCCTTGAGCGCTCCGATCGCGTCGACGGCCGCCTCGCCGAGGACGTGGATCGGGAAATCGAGGCCATGTACGGTGGGTCACCCGCTGTCTCGAAACCCGGACAGGTGAAGGTGGGCAGGGCGTCGTTTCAGGAGGATCCCTTCGATTACCGCATCTGAAGCCTTCCAGGCGTCGCACAGGGTTACGCACACCGTTTCGAACAGGATTTCGCACAAGGTTGCGTCCCACCGTCACTCCCGTTGCGCGCCTCAGATCCCGCGTCCGGCGCGGCTCGCCGGGATCGCTGAAGCGGGACATAGTTCCACATCCGCCCCCCGAGAGAAAGGAGGAGTCCTCATATGCACGTACCTCGCCACATTGAAAGCGAGATCCTCATCTCACTGTATCGTTACAGTATGCTGACGACAGAACAAATCAGTCTGCTCCTAAACTACGAAACCGATACCCTCTACAAGGCATTTCAATCTCTTCGTGCCAAAGGCTGGATGGAATCCCTATCGCTTGACTTCATCCGTCGCAATGCCAGGGGGTGGGTCCTGACGAAGGACGGGATCGAGGTAGCCTTCGGGCTGACCAAGGAGTATCACGCCGGGCTGCTTCGGCAAAAGGGCGTCCTAGCAGGTCAGGTTCCCCACCTCTACGGCGTCCATCGTTTCTTTGCCGCTCTCATTCGCGAAAGCCTCTCTCGACCCATGCGGGAAGGGCTCATTGAATGGATTGGCATGCGCGACGCGGGTGAACGATACGCGCTCGTGGACTCGAAAGGGAAACGCAGCATTCCCTTGCGTCCAGATGGCCTTGGCACCTACCGTTTCGCGGAGGGCGGCGAGCTTGTGTTCCACGTCGAGTACGACACGGGGAGCGAGCATATCTGGGTTCTACACCACAAGCTTTGGCAATACACCGATGTCCTCGCCAAGTTTTGGACGGACATGACGCTGGCCAATGTGCTGTTTGTGACGAGAGATGAACACCGCTCCTCACGCATTCTTGAACTTTGGGAAGACCTGCGCTCGGACGCGCTCCGTCACCAACCGATCCCCACGATGTGGACGGCCACTGAAGCCGACCTTGAACGACATGGCGTGTTCGCACCGGTCTGGAGCGGGATAGAAGACGGACTGGTTGCATGGCGTGATTTTCCGCGGCTGAAAGGAAACCAAGATGGTCCGGTCCCACTCGGCAAACAGATACGTGAGCGACCGTTTCCAAACCGAGTAAAAGGCGGCACGGAACGATGATCCAGGCACGCATCCTCCTGACCCGCGCGCTCCTCTGGCCCATGCTGATCGTGTCGACCATGGGTTCTATCGGCTTTCTGACCCATCCCGTTCACCCGAAACCGAGCCGTCCAGGACTTCGTGAATCCACTGTGTTGCAGGATCAGAGCGCATCGGAATTCGCCGCTGCATTTACCCGCGCCTGGCTGACGTGGCCTGTTGGCGAAACAGCCCAAGAGTGGCAATCGCAAATGCAGCCTTTTGTCGCCTCCTCCGTGCTTGGCAGTAGTTTTCCGGGGCCGGTGTCCCAAGGAAAGACAACGCAAGTAGTGGAAGCCGTGTTTCCAATTCGACTGACCAGGCGCGGCCCGAAGGAATTTCTCGTCGACGTCTACGCCGAAACCAACCTGCACCCGCTCATCCACCTCACCGTACCCGTCAGTTTTGACACTGCCGGGCATCCGGCCGTCATCAATCCCCCGATTGTAAAACCCGTGTCCCACGCGGGCGCGATCAACACAGCACCAACTGCGTCTTCCGCACCGGATGCCGTGTCGGCCGCACTTCGCCCTGTCGTCGTCTCTTTTCTGCAGGCGTATCTGTCTGGCCAAACGTCTGCAGATCTCACGAATTTCGTCGCACCCGGCACAAACATCGAACCCTTGGGTGGCCTCTTCACATGGAAGTCACTCACGGACCTGCAGGTGCTTGGCCACGGCCCGTATACCGCGATCGTCAGCATCGAAGTGTTGGACCCGGCCGCAAAGGTGGAGATCTCACAGACGTACGCCCTGAGCATGATCCAGAACAGCGGCAAGTGGTTTATCTCCTCGCTTGCGCCCTGAATCCCGCAGAAACCGTTATCAGAAATTTCAAGAGTGAAGCAACCTCACCGCAGGCGTTCTCAACCGATTGAAACCCCTCGTTGGCGTATGCACTGACGGATAGGACGTACCTGCCCATTTGTGGACAGCTACTTGGAAGTAGGACAAGGAGGTGAGTTTCGTGGACTTTATCACCACGGGGATCAATTGGGCGGAACATGTGCTTCAAGCGGTCTTCCTCTGCATCGCGGTCTATCGCGGCGTGAAACTGTACGCCAGGGGCGAGCACAATCACCTATGGTCGCACATCATCCTCTCGTGCATTCTCGCCATTTTCGTGTTCTTCCCGAAAATCGCCGAGTTTCTCGCGACATACCTGTTACAAAAGCTCGGCATCAACGTGGGCAGCTAATCGAGCCTATCGAGAAAGGAGTGTGATACACCGTGGAAAAGGCGGGCGCTCTTGAGACGCGATACACCGCCTATCGCTCTCTTTTTCGAGTCAAGACGGTCCTCTACCAGATTGGGGACATTCGACTTTGGATGCCGATTGACCGCGATCTCATCCTGCTCTGGCTGCAGGCCTTTCTCCTTTTTTGGGTGTTCTACCACGTGATCCCGATCCTAGCCTGGTTCTCCCCCTTCGGTCCGGCGCTCACGCTTAGCCTCGGTCCGGCAGGACTCGCTTACATCCTCCACAAATTAGACCCTGCCGGCAAATCAACCTCTGCCTACCTCCGAGACATCCTTCGGTATCTGTTGAACAAGAAATACTTTCGCCGATTCGAGCGTATCTCCCCACCGCACACCAGGCGGATGGTTCACTGGCCCCTCACAGTACGCAGGTACCACGTGGTCGATGTCGCGACGGGAATTCGGATCAAATTCTTCATGACCGAATCCCTTGACGGCACACTGGAGCCGGGTTCCGTGCTTCGTGTATACCCACCGTCGAAACTGCACTGGCACGAACGCACACACCGTTTCTCCCTCGTCCCTCTACCCGCCCATGTCCACACGAACGTAGACGACATCCGCTCCAAGCATAGACGAGGTTGGTGGATGTGGACCATGACGGCACCAGCAGACATCACCCTACACGCATCGGACGCGGCCGCGCATCTGCATAAAAGGAGCGGTGACGGATGAGATGTCCCGTCCTCTACTATGAGCAAAATGTGGTCTTCGACGCGCGGCTTCAGACATGGGCGGCGTACCGGATTCCTCAGCAGCCCTACGCGTTTCAATCCACCGCCAAGAAGCGGGCGATCGTCGATGGTCTTCGCGAATTTCTGCACACGTATCGCGGGGCCTGCCATCTCCTGTCCCTGACCGACGAGATTCGCCCCACGGGGTTCTTTGCAAAGGAAGGGGCGCAAGGTAAAGAGTTTGAGCGGTATCGAGATGCGGTCATTCAAAAGGTCGCAGACACCCATCCCTGGCGACGTTCACTCTTTCTCCTCGTGAAGTTACCCCGCTCTCGCTTTACACCGCCGGACATCCGCCTCACCGGTCCCGGTCAAACCCTGATGTCGATTCGTGACTGGGTGACGGGGTTTGGGCGCGCTCTCGAACAACAGTTCCTCGCCACACCATCCGGCGAGGTGGACCGCCGGGTATTGGAGGACGCCCTTGGCGCAGAGGCACTTATAGCACAATCCGTCCGTACGGCACTGGGCGCTGAGCGTCTGCAGAGTTCGGATCTGGAATGGCTGCTCCGCCATTCCTTTCACCGGGGGCTACCCGGCGAATCGACGCCGCGATTGGGGCTGGATCCAAGCTATCAGATTGCGGTGCGCGGCGAACGCGTCCTAATCCGTCCCCGTACCTCCCTACCCATCCTCATCTCCGGGGATTCCGTGGTGGAAGAGCGGATGAAGACGCTGGTCGTCCACCATCAGGATGATGGGGAGAAGAGCAGTTGGCAGGCGTTTTACTTCCTGGTCGACGTACCAGAAGAGGTCTCGGACGTTGGGCAAGAGTGGCTGTACCGCCTGGATGACGTACACGATCCGATCGAATACAGCATCCACCTGGATGTCGAAGCGCCGCATACGGCAGCCGCGGGGCTGGAGCGCAGCCGCAAGGCACTGAAGGATCAACAACGTGAGTATGTCGAGGGCACAGGTGATCTCCCCCTCACGCTCGAATGGGCAGGTGATCGCGGCCGACTGCTGGAACACAAACTGCAGCGCGGCATGCCGCTCGTTCATGCGACGGTCACCTTCGCTGTTTTTGCCCCCACCCGCGAGGCATTAGAAGCGCGTGCGACGCAGTTCGCACAGCTGTGCAGCAGCCAGCACCTGCGGGTCGTCCGCTCTCCGGGTGACCAAGCGCGCGGGTTTCTCGACTTCTTTCCAGGAACCGATATCGCAAAAAAGCCGTGGGACCTCCCCATGGACCCAGGTTACCTGGCCGCAGGGGTCCCCCATGGGAGTCGAGATGCTGGGGATCCGACCGGCGACTACATCGGCCGCACGCAGCAAGGAACGCCGGTGCTTTTAGATTTGGCACGCCCCATGTCCAGCGAGATGAACCGCAGTGGAGCCATCGGCATTGTCGGAACACTTGGCGGCGGGAAATCAGTCCTGAAAAAACTTCTCTTCTATCTGGCCTACAACCGGGGGGGCAGCATCTTCAGCATTGACCCCAAAGACGAGGATAAGTGTTTCTCCCGCATTCCTGAGATTGCACGCGACCTGACCGTGCTTGATTTGTCTGCCGGGTCTCGGACCCGCATCAATCCGTTTCGGTTGGCCCAAAGCGAAGAGCGCTGTCAGGCGGTCGCCCTCGATTACCTGAGTTTGCTCTTGGATGGCGGACGTAGCGATGAACGTGCAGACGTCATCATGGAGGCTGTCGAAAGGGTCTTCACGAACGGTCCCCGCGACCTGTCGCGCTTCATGAACGAAATGCAGCGCCTGGCCCAGACCGGCGGGCACGAGGCGCTTCGCGTGGAGGCACGCCGTTGTTACACAAGGCTTCAGGGGTATATGAAAAGTCCGTATGGTCGCTTGGTGTTTGCCCGGGACGAAGGACAGAGTTCACTGCCAAGTACACGCTTCGTCGTGGCCAGTCTCGCCAGCCTTCCCCTCCCCAAACGCGCCCCCGGTGAAACCGTATCCCTGACGCCCAATGAACGGTTCGGTGTCGGCATGATGTATCTCATGGCGACGCTCGGTCGGGAACGCCTGTTTCATGCGGAACCCGGGACTCTCAAGTTGTTTGGCATCGATGAAGCGTGGCTCCTACGATCGTTCCCGGAAGGGCGGCAACTCATCGACGAGACGGTGCGCATGGGCCGTTCCTACGGTGTCGTGCCCATCCTGGTCACGCAAAACCCCGGTGACATTGCCGAGGAGGAACTGAGGAACAACCTCGGCGCCATCTTCTGTTTTCGCACCGAGGACCCGCGTGCCAGCTCCGACAACGCCATCCTTCTCGGCCTCGATCCGGACGAAGCAACACTCTGGCAAGAGTTCCGCAGCCTGCGTTCCGGTGACTGTTTTATGAAGGACATTGAAGGGCGCGTCGGCCGCATCTACATCGACCCAACCCCGGACGACCTGCTCGACGTCTTCAACACGTCAGTTGGCGGGAGGGCAACATTATGAAACGAAAACGAGGGGTGTGGCCAAGTATCCTGATTGCCGTCGTTGCCTGCTCTACTGCAACCTTGCTATTCAGCATCAAGCCAGCGTTCGCATCCACCACCCCGACCTCGACGATGATGAATCAGATTCTGCCGACCGAAAGCCAAATTGGGGTCACTGTAACAACGACACCGACCTACCGTATCTATCCGCCGGACCGATACGCCTTCGACCTCGGATACAGCCTAGTCACGTGGGAATGGGGCGGTTTGAAACCGAGTCTGGGCGACCCGATCCCGTACCTTGGCAACGCGATCGCCAGTTGGATATTCATCGGCTCCGGATTCATCACGCGCTTTGGTATCTTTCTTTCGGAACTAGGGTTTCATACGCAACTTGTCAACGACCAGTTAGCAGCGGTGACGCCGCTACTCATTGGCCTGCGCCAGAGTCTATTTGGCCGCTTCCTCCCCTTCAGCCTCATCGCACTCGCCGCGTGGGCCGTCAAAAAGGGGATGGTGGATAACCAGCCCGCGCGGGTGTGGTCCGGCATCCTCGCCAGTGTCGTGGTGCTGGCAGGGGGATTCTTCTTCATGACGAACAGCGGACCGGACATCCGGTTTTTGTCGAACACGATGGACCATCTCTCGCAAGTGACGATGGGGGCTTTGGCACAGCCGTTTCAGCAAATCGAGGGGACGTCTTCTCTCTCCCCAAAGCAAGCTGCCGATACGGAACTGATTGTCACGGGGAATCAGGTGTGGGATTTGTTTGTGACGCGGCCATGGACCATCGGGGAGTTCAACCGAACAGAACAACAGCCGATCCGCGTCACACCCGCAGAGGCCACCGCGATTACGAAAGCCGCTGCATCGGACAACCTCTCTCTGACCGTAACACCGGAGGAAGACTGGATGACCCTGATGCGCGCTTATCCGGACGGATCCCAGCAGCGCACCATCCTCGCCACCACCCTCGGGGACCCTTCCATTAATCATGGTGGGCACCCGGATATGCCGGATGTACTGGGCGCAGGCAGCGTGGTGCCAAGGATGGTGATCGCGTTGTTCTCCCTCGTCGCCTCCGTCATGTTCCTAATTTTTGTGGTCGTCATCGCTGGTATGCTGGTGGCAGCACAGGAGATGGCGCTCGCGCTCATCCTCGTCTCGCCCATTGTGTTTCTGGTCGGTCTCATACCGGGACGTGGATTTGCATTTGTCCGCTCCTGGCTCGGCTGGCTCATCGGGGCACTCGGCACCAAAGTCGTCTATGGGTTTTATTTCGGCATCACACTACTCCTCGCAGATGTGTTGACCCGCACGACCGGGCTGCTCATCCTGCAACAGGTATTCGTGTCACTGCTGTTTTTTCTCGCCTTCCTGTTTCGTAAACGAATTCTCGGTGCCATCCTCTCGAAGGTGGGCGCGCCGACGCCCCACGAGATGATGCGCACGTCGGCCGTATACGTGCGCGAACATTGGCGGGAGACCACGACCTCGGTCAACCGATCATCGGATTTTGCCAAGAATCTCTATCGCCGTCTACGGCCGAAGAACCGTGGTGGCGATGGTGGTGAGGACGATTGAAACATCCCGCCCGGAAGATTGTCCTGTGGGGAATTGGGGTGCTGGGCTTCTGGGGTGTCGTGATGGTCCTGTTCCTGTCCCTTCTGCTCATCGTATCGCTTGGGGCGATCATTTCGTCCCGTGACAATGCGCTCCCGTTGTCGGCTGCAGTTGCCGTGGAGCCGATCCCACCACAGCTCATTCCGATCTATCACGCCGCGGGTGCGAAGTATCACGTGCCTTGGGCCATTTTGGCGGGGATCAACCGGGTGGAAACGAACTTCGGCCGTGATTTAGCCTTGTCCTCCGCGGGAGCCATCGGGTGGATGCAGTTTGAACCGGCGACCTGGGCTGCATATGGCGTCGATGCAGACGGCGACGGCAAAGCCGACCCGTACGATCCGGTGGACGCGATCTTCTCCGCGGCGAAGTATTTGTCCGCCAACGATGCGAAGAAGAACCCAGCTCAGGCGGTCTTTCAATACAACCACTCGAGCGACTATGTGCGAGAAGTTCTCCAGTTGGCAACCATCTATCAGACGTGGAATCCACTGAGTTCCGATTGGGTATGGCCAGTAGCGGACACGAGGGATTCATTCCGTTCTGTTTCTACTGGCGGCAGCGACCCATTCAGCATTGCGATTCATTGCCCACCCGGCACAATAGTCCGTGCCATCCATCAAGGAACTGTAGCCTCAGTCACCGGGACGACAATCCGACTTGATCTTGCAGATGGGCTCACCGTGACCGAACAAGGTCTTCAGCCGTCGGTTACGTCAGCCGAAGGGGTACACGCCGGGGAATCGCTCGGTACCGCAGGTGTCCACGGCGTGACCATTTCAATCCAGGAACAGGCCACCCTACTACCTGTACTTTGGTCCGTCAGCCCCATGCCGCCAAGCCTCGCGCAGACACCGGTATTGAGTACCTCATCCCCACCCCAAAGCGGTCCGTGACGCACCTGGAATCCTGCTCATCTGCTCTGCAATTTGCGACTTGTCTTTATCTGTACCCAGAGCTACGATGACTCACTGAACGAGGAGGATACAAACGTGGAACATACAGACATGAAAGACAAAGTACGGCGCGTGCGCAAGGAAGGCAGTCTCGAGGTGGAGAGTAAAGCAGAAGCATTGGAACTGATCACGTACGCGCAACTCATGTATGGCTACCAATTCCGAATGGGTCATACAAGTTTCTACTACCTGGTCATCGATGAGGACTGACCCGCCACAGGAATTCTGAGATGAAAGTGCAAACGGTTCGCGATAGGAATAAAGGTCTGGAATCGTCTGTACGTCGAAGCGCATCACGTATATAAATCATCCGTCCGAGACGGCAACCAATCACCCATTGGAGGAGGAGAAGCAAGATGGACAAGATTCGAGTACCCAAATCTGTATTTCAAGGCCTGGAAGCAATCCGTCAGTCTGGAGCCACCAATATGTTGGACTACCGCGCGGTGGTGCAACTGGCCAATATGCTAAACAACCGGGATACGGTCTCTTGGTTGATGGATCACAAACACGAGTACGTGGAAGGCGTGATGTACGGCATCGAGCCCGAGGAATAAAGAACAGGAGGCATCGCTCATGCAATACGATTTCATAGTCAAGCCGAGCCATTTCGGCGGGACGTGGTATGAAGGGTACGTCGACGGATATTACATTCACGCGCGTGTGTTTGACGAGCCTTCGAAGTTTGGCATCAACGATGGCAGAATTTCCGCCCTGATGGTCGTCCCGAAAAAAGGGGACGGCCTTTTTCATGCCCTAGTCAACTACGACCGCGGTTGGGACGGGGGTCTACCGGCTGCGAAATATCGCCCGGTCGTCGACAACGTATACGCCTGCTTTCACGATCACGACATCGATTGGGCATATGAAGAACGCAAGTACAGAGGTGGCATGGACTTTTGACCACCCACTCTCTGGAGCGGCCACGTCGCACACACCATTCATCGAAAGAGGGATGATAATGAGCAAACCCATATTCATTTGCCCCAAGGGCCACTACTCCTTCGTGAGCCCTGAACTGTTCTCCATACACCATGGTGACATCGTCATCCGCTGCTCGGTGTGTCAGGAGTCCACCATCGTGCATTGCGACCTGGCGGTGACGGACAACGCGAAACCTGAACGCACCGACAGTTCCCCTATCGGCGAAGATCATCGCCCATCGCCGCGCGCCGAATCTACACACACTACATTCAAGTGAAGAGTGCACATCTGCCTGCTTCCATCTCCTGCCGTTGACTGTCCAAACACGCAGAGCTAAGTTGGACATCCAATCGGGGCTCCATGACCGGACAAGAGAAGGGACGTGTGATGGAGCCACCCGGCGAATGCGGAATACACGCCGTCGGAAACTTCTACACGTCACCGGAGGTGATCCCAAATGGAACAAAAAAAGATCTACGAAGTCGCGGTCTACCTGCGTAAAAGCCGCGACGACACCGATGGAGAAGAAGACGTTTTGCTAAAGCACGAAACCGCGCTCACCGATCTCGTTCGAAAGAACAACTGGCGATATGTAATCTACCGGGAAATCGGCAGTTCCGACAGCATCGACTATCGCACGGAATTCAAGCGACTCCTAAAGGACGTAGAGAACGACTTTTACGACGCGGTCGTGGTAATGGACTATGATCGCTTGAGTCGCGGCGATAAGGAAGACCGCGCCCGAGTGGAAAAAGTCCTCAAGCTCTCGAACACCCTGGTGGTGACGCCCAGTCGGGTGTACGACCTAAACGACGAAGACCAGGAACTGATCACCGATATCGAAGGCGTCTTTGCAAGGTATGAATACCGAATGATCAAGAAGCGTTTTCAACGCGGCAAGAAGATTGGAGCACGGCTCGGACACTGGACAAATGGTCCCGCCCCCTTCCCCTACGTCTACAACTCCGAAGCAAAATCTCTTGCCATCGACCCCGATAAATTCGAGATTTACCAACTTATCAAGAAACGACTCCTCAGTGGAGCCACGTGTGCTGCAATCTGCTGGGAGCTAAACCGCATGGGCATTCCTTCGCCCAAGGGCAAGTTGTGGCAGGAGAGCGTGTTATACCGCCTTGCACTCAACGAAGTTCACCTCGGGCGCATAGTCTACGGCAAGACGAGCGGTGGGCTGCACAAGAACCGAAAAACGGCTCCTTTTCGCATCAATTCACGAGAGAATTGGGTGGTCGTCGAAAACGCGCATCCCGCCGTGAAAACTCCAGAAGAACATGCGAAGATCGTCAAACTTTTGGAACAGCGTCGAATCCAGAACAAACGAACGAGACATGGGACCTACGTGTACTCCGGGCTTGTATTCTGCGGCAAGTGTGGTTCCTCCATGCAATTTCAGCCCAAGGAGAATGGCCGCATTCTGGTGAAGAAATGTCAGAAAATCGATCCGTACGGGAACCGCTGCGGTAATCCTGGTGCCGACCTTGAACATGTGGATCTAGCGGTGGTTGAAAGCCTACGGGACTACGAAGAAGAAATCCGTTCGAAACCCATTCAAATAACGGCTTCCCCCGACATGACACCGCAAATGGTTTTGCGGTTGAGAGAGACAGAACTGGACACTTTGCACGAAGGTGTAACCCGGCTTAAAGACCTCTATGTCTCCGGAGACTTGACAAAGCAGGAGTATCGATCGCGACTGGATCGTCAGAAAGATCTCATCACGAAAAAAGAGAACGAAATTCAGCAGCTAAAGGAAACGTTGCAGCTTGGTGGGCCTGTATCCGACCGGGATAGGTTAGAACGAATCGAAAAACTGAACAACGTGTGGAAACTCCTCGACAAAAAACCAGATGAAAAGAATCGGTTGCTCAAACAGATCATTGAGCGGGTTGAGTACACGCGAAACGGATATGGGATCAACGTGCGAGTAAAATTCCGCTAGGCTCGCCTGCCCGGACACATTCACGAACAACCATGGTACAATATCTCCAAGGTAGTTCTCAAAGGTGTGAATAACATGGCACTCATGGATTTGAAAATTGATTTCGCGTTCAAAGCATTATTCGGCAGCCCCGGCAGCGAACCCATTTTAATCGCGTTTTTGAACGCCGCTTTGAAGCGCTCGGAGAGCGGAGAGATTACCTCCGTTGATTTAATCAATCCAGAGCTTGGCCCAAAGTACATGGACGATAAAAAGTCCATATTGGACATTCATGCGCGTACTAAAGATGGTACCAGGATCAACATCGAGATCCAGCTTGCCAACCGTCATGACATGGAGAAGCGCACATTGTACTATTGGTCGTGTATCTTTTCAGACCAGATGCAAAAGGGCATGTCGTATTCCGAACTGGCACAGACGATCACAATAAACATCTTGAATTTCCGCTACGTAAGAGCGACCGAGCGGTATCATACGACATTTCATTTGTATGAGGACACGGACCAGTTCTTGCTCACCGAGGCGCTGGAAATCCACTTCATGGAGATTCCAAAGTTGTTGACAAACTGGCGAAAACGTACCGTTAATCTCCATGAGGACCGACTCGTCCGATGGCTACTACTATTGGAAGCGGCGGAAGACGATGAAATCCGGGATGAGTTGGAGACGATTGCAAAGGAGGATCCTGTCATGAAAGAGGCATTCGAAAAATGGGAGGGCATCAGTCGCGATCCCCAGGCATTGGCCGAGTACCACTCCAGGCGCATGGCGATCCTGGACGAGGCCGCTGCCATCCGAGAAGCGGAGTTGCGGGAACAAATAGCTCGTAAGGAAGCTATTCGGGACATTATAAAGAGAATGATTGATGCAGATCAGGACTTGGATACAATTGCGAAGTTTACGGGCCTGACGCGAGAGGAAGTTGAGGAGATTCGACGACGGGTTCAGTGAGAAAATAAGATCCCTTCCATTTCAGGGAACTACGACTGCATGCCGATTGTCGATGCGGAAAGCAGCAAGCAACTGTGAGTTCCCAGAACGATTGCACAGGAGTGCGGTAATGAGAGATATATTTGGACCATGTGAGGATAAAGGCCGTGATCCGCTAGGCTTTCATTGGGCAAAACATTGAGGAAATCAGTGAATTCGCGCGAGGCCACCTTTCGCATGGATGGAAGGTCTTATTGGAAAAATACAACGAACGGGTTTTTAGCTGTTGAGACGGATCGTTCATTACTTATTGAAATAAACGCAAACCTTCAGTGAGCGCCAAGGCGGTGATTGCACTGGCAGACAACGTTAGCCGGGAAGTCCGCCGAAAAACCATGCAAGCCATCAAATCAAATAATACTTCTTTTGAGAACCGGGTGCGTAAAGGGCTCTGGCGCCGGGGCAGCCGGTCTCGCAACAATGTGCAAACCTTAATGGGAAAACCTTATATTGCAATCAAGAAGTATAAAGTGGCATTATTCCTTGATTCTTTTTTGCCACGGGTATGCCGAGCATTGCTGGATGCCGAATGCAAACGCAGACTATTGGCAGCAAAAGATTCAACATAATCGAACGCAAGATGCAAACGTGTGCCAGTACTACAATCAGCATGGTTGGAACGTGCTTCGAGTTTGGGAGCACGAAGTGAAACGAAATTTTGACGAGACATTTGGACGTATTGTACGTTTCATCGAAATGGCCAAACGCAGACAATCCTGATTAAACTCCGAAACCTGTAAATCTGATTTAGCAAAGCTCCTAATGAGTGTAGGCACTCTATACATTGGCTCAACAGGTAATTTGCCTCTTCGTCACGTTGAGTGGGTAATGAATTAGGACACCTGAATTCTTGCACGACACGGGTGACATTTTTGATGTCCCGTTAAACGAATCGTGGAATATCGTAGTGAAGCGAGCATATGCCGCGAAAGTCCTTGACGGGCAAGGATTGAAGCATAATTTACGCCTAAAGAATGCCGACCATCATAAGGCATTCTTCCTAACCCCTTGCGTTAATAACGCCGTTCAGAATTCGGTACCCATTTAAGCGACGAAGAGCCTGTAATTTTACCATGTCCTAAAATAGCTCTCCATTACTGAAAACACATTCTTCTTCAAGTAAGAAGCTGCTCAAAGGGTCAATTTTCATAGTAACCCATCTCCTTTCCACAACCCGTGCGTTGAGTAATATCCCAGCACGTCTACCGCTATGGGGAACGGGGCTTCGGTTAATAACGAAGAAGATCCGCCCAATTCATTTTCTCTTGACGTAAGGCAATAGGTAAATCCAAACTTACACCCGCAATCTTCCTGATATATACCAACATTTGCCCAATAGTTCATTTCCGACATTAGTCGCCTCTTGGTCTTCTGTTCAGAGTGCGTTGTCACTTTAACAAACTCAATGTCTATGAACTCTTGACCATCAATAATCCATGAAGGACTTGTATAGTAGTTTTTTCGTGCCCTCAGTGCTGAAAACACGTATTCGTCGCCTATTCTATCGCCTAATTCAGTCCCTATGAGAAGTTGAATTTTTAGCAAAACTCTCCGACCTGAAACATTCGTCACATGAACTTCCCGTTTGGCAATCGATTCCCGAAACGCTCTAGTTCTCCATTCCTCATCATGCTTTACTTTGAGGATCTCGGCGGTCAACAAAGCCAACTTAAAATCATCTTCTTTAGAAATGCTAGGAGGAATTGATTGTGTCTGTCGACAATCCGGAAACCCAGAACAGCGGAAAAACGAACCGTACTTTCCATGACGCAAAACCATTTGCTTACTACATTTAGGACACTGGCGTCCACCATTCACTATCCAACTCGCCCCTAAGTTGATTCCACATTTTCAGTTTTCAAATTTAATTCAAGATGCGTGTTCGAGGATTCTTCAAGTCCCCACTCATTCCAGTTGTGCCGTCCAATCCCGGGCAATTTGTTTCCAATTTAACTCACGGGGTTCTTCACCAACCCAAACTTCCCAGAACTTCGGGTCGTCGGATAGTGGCCTGTGCTCGTCCTTGAGCCGATTGATGCTGACTTGAACAGGGATTGGTGCAGCCCAGCCCATCAAGATGGCTTCACCAGTCGGCAGACTTGGAAGCTCCTGCAAAAAGCCGCCTAAGTTATCCGGAATGAGTCGACTAACTAGCTCTTGGTCCCTATCGTTCACTATACGGTGCAGCAAAAACGTATTACATTGGGATAAGACTGTTGGAGAAAGCTCTGATGGACGCTGCGACGAAAGCACTAGCCCAAGACCAAACTTACGTCCCTCTCGCGCGATTCGTTCGAAAACTTCTCGACAAACGTCTGCAGCATCAATCGCACCCTCATCTGTATGCTCACGAGAACGTTTGATAAACGAATGTGCTTCTTCAAGTACGAGTACAGTTGGTAGCGTTCTACCATTGTGGGTACGACGATAACGTTGGACCAGTTCGAAAACCATCCGTGCGATAACTGCGGTTACTATATGGACGACATTGCTAGGTACGAGCGATAGGTCTAAAACTGTAATCGCGCTATCTTCCTCATCACCAGAACCAATGTAACTATGAAGCCATTGTTCCAAAGTTACGATTTCAGACGGTGCGATAATTGCCCCGAGCTTCGCATCTTTAAGAAGTGCCCGGATACGTGCGCTCAATGTTTGTATGTGCTGAACATTACCCGGACTCTCTTGTAGGGTCATGTCATCCAAATAGTCTGCTAAGGCGTGCACATTGAAGGGAATTGGAGAATTTGCATCCACCTCTGGTATTTGTTGAACACTTTCTCCACACTGGGCTATCACGGCATTCGTACGATTCAGTAACTCCAATAATTCTGATTCGACGAATGAAGACCAATACCCCTTGTCGTTTCTCCGGCGTCTAATAATCTCTCCACATTGGTTGACTACTTCTTGTATCGCCGTCGACAAGCCTTCATCTGCTACTTGAAATCTCATACATTTATCTTGAACAGAGACGAGAAGCCCGCCAACATCCTTGTATTTTGTATACTCGGTATACTGAGTAGGATCATTTACGATAAATTGGAGTTTCTGCCTGACGAAAGAGAAGTATCGTCTTACTGCATCTACTTCGGTTAGGTCCAACTTGCCTCCAGCTTTTAATTCCCGTAAGGCGCGTAATAACATTGGACGCTGTACACCAGGTCTTGCACCAGTAAATGCTACCCATTCCTGTTCGTCCCACAGCCAGGCAGGGACTTGTATGTTTCGTGCAGAATTAGTATCTGTGGATTCATTGTGCCCCCCTTGCACCTGAAACACACGCGCATGTAAATCACCAAAAGTATTACGATATTCGCCATTCGGATCTAATACAATAAAACGGCAGTTGAGAGGTTTTTCTGACTCTCGTTTTCTGCGCTCCTCTTCAGCACGCTCCAACGTCCATCTAATTACCCCTGTAACCGTACAAGATTTCCCGCTTCCCGTATTTCCGAGTATAGCCAAGTGTCTTCCAAAAATTCTATTTGGGTGAACAGAAATAGTGGCATCTGCAGCAAGAACCGAAGTTCCAATCACTACTCCTTGTTCCGCTTCACCTCCCTCAATAATATTCCTTAGTTGGCTTACGGAAGGTAAAATCACCTTATCTCCAACCGACGGATATACACTCAGTCCACGGTTTAACTGGTATATAAGTTTATCTGGGTATTCACGATCCACGGTCTGTTGAAGTGTTCCAAGTGGCAAGACAGTCATTTTCCGAAGTGGGAACGGTAAATCTAACAATCCAAAGTCCTTGAAACCACTGCGTCTAGGATAAGCTGACCTTTCAATGCCAAGCCAAGTAACCATTCCGACAATTGAACCAACTTCATTGGGAATGAGGACATAGCCATTTAATCTCGGGAATCCCTGTGGAACGACTGCATTGAGTGCAGTTGTTTGCGGAGCATCAATATCGAGCAGAACTCTAAATTCATTGGGAGCAACTGACTCAATTGTTCCAACCGTCAATGAAGCGACTTCTTCGATATATGAGTTCATTTATCATTGCTCCCTTGTTCTGCATCGCCTTCAGGTTCGATTGCATAGGCTCGCCTTGCCTCCAATGCGGTCCTACGAATTGAGATATCATCAATTGATGGTTTTGGCAGATAGTAATTCACCAAATTCTTTATATCCCCGTAATGATGCCCCACCAATAAAGATATTTGCGCCTGACGCCCCACTCTTTTCAAAAATGTCTCTAGTCTTCCGCCAGCATGATCCCATGAAATGACAACGAGATGCGTTGACGAAATGGAAAGCATGTCTGAGATTACACGATTGATATGATCATCTCCAAAACCATATCCATAGACGACAAGTGCGGAATTAGGTCTGCACAAGGCAGAAGAGAAGTCACGAAAGAGCTCTGCATAAGGAAACAGTAGGGTCTCAACATCTTTGGCTGGATTAGGATAAATCATCACCGAATGTAAAGGATCGCCGGAAAAATCCGAATGATTGGCCGACGCTCCAAACGGGATACCGTACCTCTTCAACTGATTCTTTTCGAATCGCCAATCCAACGAACCGTGAAGTTTAGTGAGTCGAACTACTCCCTCTAAATACCGTGGTTCTCCACGAATACCTGGAGGATTATAATGCATGTCAACAGCGATACGGGATGAGCGGAACAATGGAGTTAATGTTCCAACAAACCGGTCGATTGTCCGAAGTCCAACAAGGTCACATCCATATTCAATTAAACGATCATAATTCGTTGTAAAAACGTTGAGTCGTTCTCTTGAAGCCGTGCGGCTTGCAAAACTCAGGAGGAACGAAACCAATGTTTGCTCCACTTCATTCATATTCTCATGAACACTCTTGAGGATTCCAGCCTCAGTGATTAGTACCGATTCAAGCAAACTCCTAAACACACGATTCAACGCAGAAGTCCATTCATCAACCGCAGGATCTTGAGTAATTCGCAAACCTTCAACAAGATTTAAAGCACCACGAATTTGGTCCTCTATGTTGGCACTTCCGCGCTCGCACGCAATTGCACTTTGCTCTGCCACAATATTGACACGGTCTTCATATGGCAATGGGTCCGGATGACCAAACGATACTCGGTTCATATTCGTTTGTGAGGCGCCCGCCAAATTCGCTAACGCACTAGTAAAACCACTTCCAAGTAACAAGGACAAGTGCTCCGATTGGAAGACGGAAGATAGCCAAGGTTCTATATCTCTTTTATATTTCAGGATATCGCTTAATTCAGGTTCACTATCACTTGTTTTCGTTCCCATACGATAAAAATGCGTATTACTGTCCCATACCATGGAAACAACACATCCAAATCCAGAAGTTTCTACTATCATATCACAAACGAAGCTAATCATATTCCACACTACCGAGTCGTATTAATTAAACAAGAAACGAGGAAGGTGAGACTATGACGCTTCAAATAAGGATTTTTCAAAGTGAGAATAAAAACGTAAAAGTCTTAGAGCACGATGTAAACACGTGGCTAAATGAAGTCGACGAAGATAGTGTTCTGGGCATACAGACCAGCTCCACATCTTACGGCTATGGAGAAAATTGTCCGACAACATGGCAAGACCTGTTCGTGACGGTTCTGTATAGATCTCTCCCAGATAAAATTGATTAATCAATCAACAGAAAGTCGACAGAGTTTGAAGAACCGGGATTTCTCCCTTGGTAGTAGACTCAAATTTCATGCACAGAATTCCCCACTTGCTGGCTCAGCGCATCACCCGAAACAAATACTGAATACACTTACTCACCTGCGCTACTAATTTACATATTAAGGAAATGCAAACTCCCCAAAAACTAGAACAGACAAATAAGGAACATTTGTCACAGGACTCCTAGTGGACGTCCTGCGTTCCTTAAATGAATTTTGAGCCGTGCCAATCAGCCCGAACAAAGTGTTTGAACTCGTAACCGCGAAGTCTCAAATCACCGACATGATCGGTAACAATGACTTGGGGACGAACGCCGGTTTTCGCGGCGACTAAATCAATTTCTTTCAAGATCGTCGTATAGATCCTTCGGACCTTCTCAAAGTCACTATCTTCATTGCCCTCATCCAGTACCGCATCTGAATTAGGGAAATAAACTTGACTTGGTTGATCAAGAAACAGAAAATTGGGCACCTTCGACTCGGGCTCACGCGCAAACAAATGTAGAAAGCCCAAAAATACAGCTAAGTGACAGGATAGCCAGTTTGCGCCACTCCCCATTTCACTGAGATATATCTTTTGATGGTGGGAACGGTCCTGCTGATATAAGTCAAACGTCTCCTGCAAGTCAATGACCAGATTCGGTGGATTAAACTCGTCTTCAAAATCGAGTTGTGCTACGATTCGATTCATGTCCTTACTCATTGCGGCTATGGCTTCGCGATAGTAATGCGCCAAGTCATACCCCGAAATCAGGTCTTTAAGGGTCGCAACTTCTGCACGCAACGTGTCAAGGTCATCCGACTGTCCAAATACACGAAGGTTATTTCTTACCACATCGACATGTAAATCAATTTGCGCTTTTGCATACAAGCTCTGCTCCTGTAAGGTCTTACTTTTTTCGTGTACTTCCTTGTGAACCCGTTCAATTTCATCCAGTCGACGTGTCACGCGTTGAATGTCACGAGATACCTCATCGCGCTGATGCGTTAGCTTCCCGATTTGCTCGTCGAAATCATTTTGATGATAATCAATCTGTAGCAGTTGCTCTTGGAGCCAAGATAAAGATTGCTGAACGCGCATTGTCTTAACGGGCAGTTCGTCGTGGGGTTTACCACATACGGGACATACAATTACTCCCTCTAACTCTTCAGGTACCGCCGCAATTTTTCTTAATCGACGTAGTTCTTGTGCATATTCACTGCCATGGTTTTGGCTAGCTTTCAATTCATGGATTTTGATTTCAAGGATTTGTTTCTCTCGGCGCAGATCTTCCAAATCGCTTTTCAAACTCAACCATTCGTTTTGCGTTTCTGCAGTTAAGTACCGACTATAATTAAATCCAGGTAAGTGGTCCTGTAGTTCCAACAGTTTTTCGAGGGGCAGTTGGTCATCCAGTTTCTCCCCGACAAGCATGTAATACTTACGGAACGTATTAACAAGTTCTCTTTGTTTTTCACTCATATATCGTTCATTAATCTGCGTTTCGCGTTCCAGCCGACGAAGCTGCTTTTGCTTGGTATCCAGTTCATACTGCATAGTGTAATACTTTTGGTCTACCCATCCCGCAAACACAGGTAGTTGGCGGATGACCGCCTGTCGCTTTTCCGCTTTATCAAAGCGATAAAATAATGCAAACTTGTTTGCAATCAAATTCTGATGCTGAAGGAGAAATGACATCATATTTCGGATGCTCGGTTTGCCTTCTTTCCGCTCATCGGACACCTCGCTCATGTCCGTAACGGTCAAGCCCAGCAAGCTCCCCACTTGATCGAGAATCCGACGAATCTGTGCAAAGCCATTAGGGTCGAAATCATCAAGCGAAATCTCCCTAATGCTCTTGACGTTCGGTTCAACCCCAAGAAACATTTTGGTACGACCATCATGAGCAAAGGAGTGCCTGCCCAGAATTACGCTTGTCTTACGAATCTGTAATATAATGCAGTACAGAAAACCAAAGTTCGTGATAACACCCTTTGGAAGCGTCGCTTGTGAACTCCCTAGACAGTAGTCAATGATCTCAAGAAGGGCACTTTTGCCCGATTTAGAATCACCCGTTATGATGTTCAAACCCTCTTTGAGTTCGATGTATCGCTTATCGCCTTGGCTATTGAAAACCGCAATCCCTCGAATAAATGTCGTCATAAAGGATACACTCCCATTTTCATAAACACCGCTGCGTCATGAGATTCCTTTTGAAGGACGACGCCGAAATAATGTGCCGCCTTGTATAGCTCCCGCAGGTCACGGTCGGTACAGTCTTGGAATCGAACCTGCGAATTTACCGCAACTGTCGTATCCACATGGAACGCATTTCGGGTAGCCCCAACTACGAGGGATTCATTCGTCAGCGTCTTATACAACAAATAGCGGCGCTGAAGTCCTGCGAGGTTTTCTCTTTTCCTTTGATCGTCAAGAAACAAGCTGTACAAAGAACTCCGCTTGTTTGCCCCCGCCAAGACCGTACGAGAAGGCTCATACAGCACCATCGGCAACACCAAGTACACCCGGGGGAAGGTTGTTCTACCCCCTGCCCCGCTTAAGAAGTATGTCATAATGCGTGCCATATGAAAGGGATTAAATGATAGCTCCGCGAGGTTTTCAATTCCCATCAGAATCCTCCAAATGCCATGTTAGGCTGCCATCATCAACGATCGAGTGAATGATTCCGTTTTGAAAATATTGTTGATTGTCACTGAACGAACTCAGTGACCGTGGCGTGAGCGTCATTGCTTCGTCATAATACGTCTGTGAAGAACGAACGGAATCCCCACCTTGCACTTGCATGTTCCGTCTCTGTATGCGTTTCCTTCGATGCAGGTACTTTTTTAGGTCATTTTCGTAGCTGAGGAGTTCCTGTGTGTACACGTAGCTGTTGCGAAAATAACTGCTGACGATTGCCATGGCTTGCCAATAATTCTCGACCGCCTCATTCACTTCTTCATGATATTCAATCCGCAGAATTTCCTTAACGAATCGATACTTACCATGTCCATCACTGGTCTTATGACCGACATCAGGAGGGTTAATCGGGATGGGGATTTTCCCGCTCACGAATTTATCTCTCAATTTCACGAGAAGATCGCTGAATTCACCGTGATTAATCCTCCAACTATGGGGAGGCAGTGTCGGCTTCAAGAGAATGTATCCTAGAAGCCCCTCTATATAAAAAGGGATTTGTTCCTGAGGGACGTTATTCAATACTTTATGTTTACAAAGTGATTCCGCCTTCGTTGCAACCGATGGATTTCCCGTGCATAGCTCAACACGTCCGACGATGTGAATTAACGCGTCATTTGGACATCCAAATACCGCATCGAATAAGGGACGAAAGGTTTTTTCCTGTTCCTTTTTGATGCCACCGATTTCCCTCAACCTCTCAACCCGCTTTTGTACATCCAGCTTGTCCCACCCATAGAATGCGGATTCATCCGAAATCGTTGAAGTGGTTAGCAGGATGAGACGCTTATACACCGCGAGATGGTCACGATTCATGATCCAGTTTTTCAGTGTATTCCAAAACTCGCTATCGCGATTCGAGAGATGATGTTCCACAAGGTGGCTTTTCACTTCGATGTTAGAGGCGTCATGCGGAGAGACCTTGCTCAGGTCACCATGTTCTTCTACATAGATGGCTTCGCCCTCGTCTAACTCAAGGCAATGTTCTAGTACAACGAGGTAATGATAAGTATCGCCTAATTTGGCCAGGGTGTCATCATTCGATAGCCGTTTCAAATGTAACTAACCCTCTCAATCACATTCGCATCGTTAACAGTATTTTACTTCTAACGGATTTTGAATGCAATTGTAGAGCTAGATTGTCAAGTGGACAAATGATGGTATAATCCCGAGGTCAATTCGAAAGAACGGTGCATCGAATTAGTTAAATCTTTGCTAACTTCCGTCCATCTTCCTCCAATGGAGTAATATATGGACTCGGCATCAATGACATGTCGGCATAGGAAGCTCTCTTTGTGGGTTTTCTATTCATAGCCCCGCAGGGCTACGAATAGCCGATGGACAGGAATACAGCCTTGGACTCTCTTTCAGCCTTCTGAAACGCCTCTGTTCCCCACGGAAACCAGTCTACGGGATTGTACGCATGTTGAAGTAAATATGGCGAATTCTCGTGTATCAAACGATTCGGCTTTTTATCCGTCATCGCAATCGAACTCCTTTCAGTATCGAAATCTACAACGTCAGTATATCCCAACTGCAGTAAATCCTCCGCCATATCACACCCACATGCCAAAACGCGGTGTGCCGGGCAGAGGGAAAACTCGGTTCCCTCACATCAACCATTGGGGGGTGCGGACGATAGGAAAGCGACGACGAAAACAGCAACAACACCATCAAAGGTTTATCGCTTGCTCCCCAGCTTGAAGCCCGCCTTCCACCCGTGGAGGGGGTCTCCTTTCGCCTCACGATTCCTTTCGACGCACGATTGCACGATACAACGTTGCCTTACTGACACCAGTGAACTCCTGAATCCGCATCCGCCGACGTTCTCGTTGGGCCTTCTGAAAGGCCTCGGGGCCCCAAGGAAACCAGTTCACCCGTGAGGTACACAACTCAGTCTATGTATTCCGACAGTTCCCGCACAATATACGACACCGTCTTCTCTGGGTATAGTTCTGGCTTCCTCCAAGCATTGCAGAGGAATTCCACCACCGACCACAGCTTGGCAACCCGTATCAGCCTGTCTAAATCATCAAAACCGGTCGGAACGCAGCCGGTGTACTTCGTCCAACATGCCCGATACACTTCAGCGATACCGTTCTCCATTGTCCCGTCCTTGCTACCTAGACCAGGCATTGTGATTCCCAGGTCAATTGCAGGATGCCCATATGAAAAGCGTTCCCAGTCGATGAGGACCAGTTCGCCGTTCTCCCGGATGCGCCAGTTTGTCGGATTCGGATCTGCTGATATGCAGCATAGCGGTTGAAAGAGACGCTCAGCTTCGTGCTGGATGCGAGTCAGCCGCTCTACCACGTGTTCTCGCTCCGAGCCGTCGGCGAACCATTCCGATGCTCGCCTGGTCATCTCTTTGTCCCACCTCGGTTGGTATGCATCGGTAGGCAAAGTTCGACGCCTGTCTTGCCAGGTCCCTGCATGTAGGCGAAACAACATTTCGATCTGTTCCCAGTCGCAGTTCTTCCAACGCTCGTGCGGAAAAGGGTTTGGGATGTCTTCGATGGAAATCCAATGCCGTCCGGCGTCGTCACAGCCTGACCAATAGAGGGTTGCTATGCCTATGCCGACATGACAAAGGGGATCGGCGTGGTGTTCGTAAAAGTTGCGTTCTCTTGGAGTGGTGGAGGACTTCACGATAACAGACTTGCCATCCGTGAAGTTGAGGCGAACTGCACCTCCGTCACCTGCGATACCGGACAATGGTACTGCTTCGGCGATTGGACCAAACGTTGAGGAGAGAAAGGAAAGCAGGTCCGTCGGTATGGTAGGCAAATGTTCACCTCCCTGCAGGATTGTGTGCCATCACGGCCCCTCTATGGGAGGATTCAGCACATGTTGTGCAAAATCCTCTGCCACTGGATTCCAGGTTCTCCAGGCGTCACGCCGTGCCAATGAGTCGGCGACCCAGCGGTCCTCTGCTTCACCAGTTCACTCTCCTTTTCACCCGAATATCCCGAGTAAAATCACGCCCGCGCTAATGAGCCCAGCCGCAGTGATCCGTCGTCGCCCTTGTGTCTCCTTGAGCACCACAATCCCTAAAATTGTGCCAAAAACAGTCCCAATCTCCCGCATCGGGGCAAGCTGTGCTACCGGGGCCATACGAAGGGCCAATAGAAAGAGTAGATATCCTCCGGGAGAAATGAGTCCACCCAAGATGATTGTCCTCCAATTAACTCTCCATTCTACTCGAACAGCCCTGGATCTAACGGCCCACCACGACAAAACGATCAGGTTACCAAGGTTGCTCGCATCATTGAGTGTCACGGCTGGTATGTACTGCAAAGTGATCTTGTCGAACGTTGTGTAGGCCGTGACGGAGAGCCCCACCGCCAGTGCTAGACTGGTTGCATGTGGAGCAAGTGATCGCCCGGTGCTACATCCTCCAAATCGCCAGTTCCCAAGGATCCAGATACCGGCTACGACACAAGCAACACCGAGCCAGCCCAGTGTCGTCAGTCTTTCGCCAAGGATTGACACTCCAAGGAGCAGCACAAGCAACGGACTCACGCCACGCATCAGCGGATAGACCTGCGAGAGTTCACCGGCTGTATAAGTCCGGGAAAGCACCATCACATAGACACCGTGCAATGCGGCGGTAACAGCAAGAAACAGCCATCCCTCGGTCGGAATGTTGTGGTGCTCCATGGCTATAAGTGCCGAAGGTAGAAATGCGAATACAGCGACCCATTGAAAAGACCAGAGGAACACGACCTTGTTACGACTCTGTTTCGCGAACAGGTTCCAGACTGCATGCAGAAGTCCAGACATGACAACGAGAAAATGGCAACAGGAAACAAAATGAGTCTCCTCTCTGGAGACTCTTCAGGGTACAATAGCAACTTGAACAGGCGCTTGAACACCGACAAACTCGGCTCAAACGCTGCTCTTGGTCGCCAACCTTCTTCCATCCGGACTATACCGTCGGCACGGGATTCTCACCCGTTCCTGCTCTCGGCTATCCTCGCAAAGGCGACGACAACCTACGAGCTCGTGGGCTCATCAGACGCTGCTGCATCAACCACCGATCGGGAATTGGCCAGTATCAAGTGGCCTCACCCTGCCCTGAAGGTCTATTCGGTTGCTGTCAGACTCATAGTATTTTCGTCGAGATAGCCAAGTTGATGACCTCCACAATCGTGAGGTGTGATACGGGCATTTTTAACTGTGACTCATGATGCACCCTAAAAAATCCAGCGAGTTCCTGGTAAAATCTCGAATACGGTGTTCTTTTCCTTCTTCGGTGAAGATAACTGCACTTCCACCGTCCGGAACCTAGCCTTCTCCCTCGACACCTCGAACTCCAATTGGCTCAAGACCTGCTGGCCGAGAGCATCGGCAAAAAATCGCTCACAAGCCAATGGATCAGGCACGCCAAATCGAACCTTCTCAAGTTGCAGACCAGCGTGATCTGCATCCGGGTAGGTTACAGCATGGTGTGGGGCCACAAGTTCCATCCGGACGCCAAACGGAGTAGTAAAGAAAGACCGTCTTTCCCCTTCTCGATACGCCAACTCACGGGCGACGAAGGTCCTTTTGCACAGTTCGTAAGTTTCTTCATCAACTCGAAGTCCAAAGTGCTCTAACAGAGGTTCGGGCTGAGTTCCAGGACCCAACACTAGGTCAAATGTGCCCTTTTTGAGTTGCGTCAAGCGAAATCGTGCGCCAGCGTCGATGAGTGCTCGCCATCCAACCTCTGGTTCAAAGCGAACCTCCTTGGACCCGACAAGTCCGTATCTCGCAATCACTTGCATCCCAAGACGCTCGACGAAGGCTCTCTCAGTCCCTTCGGGATCCGCAACATAGAAATGCAAATGGAACAACCGACTTGGAATCATCACAATGTACCCCCTTCCGTCGTGTCGTGGTGTTCGCACCGTTGCATCATGTGTTGAAGATACTCTCGGCTCTGGCCACTGAATGAGAGTCCCGTTAAAGTACTATGGTAGAGCGTAACCGTGCAAAGCCAATGCGCTCTTGAGTACCTAACCATGACCACGAATCTCTGGCACCCGCATTGGAACCATCCTACCCTCATACTTCTGTCAATTCTATACTCCATCAGTCGTAGGTCACATGATCACTACAAGCGGGTCGACTTTGCTTGAACTTTTACCTTTGTGTCATGCAACTTGGCATCCGGGTGCCAGGGCAGTTTCCTATAAGAATGGCACCGGAGACGGGCAACCTTGGCAGTTTCACAACTGCGCCTTAGAGAATGTAGCCATGCCACCTCCAAAGGACTTCTCCAGTTCCATCTCATCGTGGATCTCGATGCCGTAATCGCCGATGAGCGAGAGCGACGATTTGATGTGTCTCGCTTTATCGATGGCACCTGTGTGGACGGACGTGATCCGATAGCCTCGCATGTGGTAAATCCAGCATGACTGATAGGGGCCACGGACAATCTCCGTCAAAGATAAAAGTCCAATGAGTTCCCGACTCTCCTTGAGAAAGACACCCGAATATTTGCAGAGGGGTAATCAACAACGACTTGACGCAAGACATGTGCCAAGAACTCGCTGCCCAATCCCTGGCCCGTGAATTCCGGCCGCATGCCGATCCCGAAATCCACCACGTCCCGCTGGCTCAAATAATGATTGACTCGTCACTGGTATCCATGTCGTAGAAGTCGTAAGGAGGCTCATATGCCCACCGAGAGATTTTATTAGCATGGCCCAGTGTCATTGGCTGAGATGCAAACTTCATCCGTCAGTCTCCTCGGACTCGCAGTAGGACATCGTGATCCTTACTCCTTCAGCGTCTCACTTTCGATTCCCATGGAAACCCGATGAAGACGCCACCTGGGAGACGGTGGGGACAATGGACGGCTCATTTTCGTCGTCAGGGGCATCGTGACGGTTTGCTTGTATGCTATCATCGTACTCCACCACGGAGTTCCTGACAGTCTTCGCTGCATACAGTGCTTGGTCAGCATGTTCCATTAGCGCGTCTGCAGTGGTTCCATCATCCGGAAATGATGCAAGGCCAATGGAAACCGTCACTCCTCCCTGCTGCCGATCCGGAAGCTCATCAAACTTGTGCTCCTCCACTCGGCTCCGGATGTGGTCGGCTATATCCCAACTGCCTTTTCTTACGTCCGGGACAATCACGCAAAACTCCTCGCCGCCGTAGCGAGCAACAATCCCGTCCCCACCCATTTCTGCGAAGATGAGTGTCCCGACAGCCCGTAACACCTGGTCTCCTTGTAGATGCCCAAGGGTATCGTTGACCTGTTTGAAACGATCGAGGTCTAGCATCATGACCGAAAATGGTTTGCCACGTTTCATAAACATATGTAACTGTCGTTTGAATTCCTTGCGGTTCAAAAGACCTGTTAACTCATCTCTGCGTGCATCATTGACAGTGTGAAAGTACTGTTTATAGCTAACGGATATCATCCACAGAATCCCCGCAATGGTGGGGACAGCCCATATGTGATAGATTTGAAAGGCCAGTCCCATGAAGACACCCAGACTGATATCAACTATGTATAGGATCACTGCTTGTAAATCAAAGACCCCTATCAAGGTTTCTCTCCATCCAGATTCAAATTGCAATTTTATCTCAATCGTCATAATACCGACATTGGCTGCGCAGTATACGACTAAATAAACTGTTAGTGCCAAGATGTTCTTGTAAGTCCCTAACTCGCCACCAAATGTATGCCACGCCAATACGGCCAATGACATTTCTATGCCAATGTGGCTGAGGTTGAAAGCCACAAGGGCTGGGCGATATGACGGCTTGCGATATCGAATAAAAACGACTGGAGAGCTTAAGATAATACTGCACAGAGCAGGGAACAACCCAATGTTTGTGGATTCGGCAAATAATAGAGCCGAGGTCATCGTTAGAGAAACACGATCGTTTGAGACATCGACCAAATTTGACTCAAAGACTGAAATGAGAACTGCAAAGAGGATAATATCCGTCCATTGCTTGAATTGAATTGGTGATGCCGTGCGTACTACGCATACGAGAAAGAGGGCTACATACGAGAGGAAGTAAATTTCTAGCGGGTCCTGTCGAAGCCGAGAGTACAAACGAGCCATGATGTACCTCACTTTGATGCGGCAACCCCTCTCACGGCACCTCGGCCATCACAACGCTCTGCGCCTTAGACCCGTGGTTTTGCGTCCTCGCCTTTCGGTGAGTTTGCCCTTTTCGTGATTTTAGAAATCATGCTACTGAATCGTACCATAGAGTTATCCAAGATGCACCACATTTACATTTGAACGCCACCTCTTACGTTTTCCATACGGTTGCAGGTCTTCTGCCATAATGTAAGACAGTGACTCAGCACCAGCACGAGATGGTCCATAGGGAACGAAACCTTACCTTCGTAACTGCAGCCCCAAGCGCCCCGGCCATATGATGCCGCCGCTCACTCCAGTCTAAGCACTGACGGGCAAAATGGAGTGCCTTTGACTGGTCCGACTCGCGGAGCGAACGAACCGGCGAACACACATCCATACTTCGATGATGGTCGAATTCTTTACGTCTTACAATGGCTGAGAAGTAGACAGATGTATGGGAGGCCAAACTTAATGAATCAGCGTGTCGACGAATTAGTTCGGACCCGGATAGTTCACCCGAAAATTTTGTATTTCGGCACACCTATCGTGTTGCTCACAACGCTGAACAAGGACGGAACGAGCAACATCACGCCGATGTCATCTGCGTGGGCACTCGGAAACCGAATTGTTCTTGGTCTGGGTGAAGGCGGTCACGGGCTCACTAATCTGCGACGACATGGTGAGTGTGTTGTCAACCTGCCGGAGCCATCACTCTGGAAAAAGGTAGAGGCGCTGGCTACTTTGACTGGGGCGAATCCAGTTCCCAATCACAAGAAAGGCGTGTTTCGCCATGCCAAGGATAAGTTCGCGGAGTCCGGTTTGACTGCGATAGAGTCACACCAAGTGCTCCCCACTCGTATTGCTGAATGCCCGCTACAAATCGAAGCCAAGGTTGTGGACATTCGAACTACGGGCGAAGGTACAAGCTTCGGGATTATTGAAGTAGAAGCATTGACTGTTCATGCCCATGAGAGAATCGTGGTGGACGAGTCGCATATTGACCCGGTGACATGGAGTCCACTCATCTACAATTTCCGGCATTATTTTGGTCTTGGAGAAGAGCTGGGAAAGACGTTCCGGGCGGAAGTCTAAATTCGTTTTTTGGGCTCAAGTATGAGATGTTCCAGAACTCTCTACCGGTGTACCATCGAGACGCTTACCGGATGCATGGGTCCTGCCATGTATCCGGTACATCACCCAGCCTGCCGTTCCAAGGATGACTGGATACCCCATCGCCCATCCGCTTAGTGCATACAAGCCTGCACACACCAGTAGCGGAATCAATGGCACAATCCGCTGCCGCCATCCTTCCCTCATCAACTTGAGCGCAGACATCATGGCAATCCCGTACAATGCCAGAAACACTGTGCTTGGCCAGGTGATGAGTGCGCCGAGATTAACGTGAAACGTTGTGTAGATTGTGAGAACGGCGGCAAAGTCCACGCCTAACGCAGCGAGCGCCACAATGGGAGTCTGATAACGTTCGTGCAGTCTTCCGAGAAATGACGGAAACACGCCAGCACGAGCCTGACTGTAGACCAAACGGGAAAAGCCGGCTACGTTCCCATGGATGGCGACCATCGTGATCAAGAGGGCTGCACCTCCCGTCATCATCGCTCCTCCTCTTCCCAGACCGATTGCCACAAGTTGGCTCAGTGGCGCTACGCCACCAACCGAACCATAGGCATGCGTTCCAACTGTGACGATAGACAACGCCACGTACAGAACGCCGACCAAAGTCGGTGCAAGGAGGAATGTCCGACGCAAATCTCTTGCCGGATCACGAAACTCCTCCGCCAGGTGCCCGACCATCTCCCAACCGACGAAGCACCAGAAGATCTGAACGGAGGAAGTTCCAATCGAGAGGTAGCCATGCGGAACGAACGGATGAAAGTTGGTGGAGCGCATGTGTGGTCCTGCGGCAATAATAGCGGCTACCATCATGGTGGCAATCAGAGACAAGATGAGCACTTGGACCCATGACGCAATATCAACGCCTTGTCGATGGAGGCCCAAGGAGGCAAATAACATCACAGCCGCCATCACCGGAATGGTCCATTGCGGCAGGCCAAACGTACCCGCAACATAGTTGGCACCAACCAAGGCGACGATAGGCACACCAATCGGAATTGTCCCAAGAAACAACCAAGCGGTGATACGGCTTCCTATGTCACCGAATGCCAGACGGGCATATTCCACAATGCCACCGGCGTGTGGGTGCTTGGCGCCGAGTCTTCCCAGGGTGATGGCAAGTGGAAATGCCAAGAGAGACATGAGCAACCAGGAGAGAATGGAAGCAGGTCCAGCCTGCTGTGCCGTGATGGCAGGAAGTATGAGGACACCGGATCCGAGAACAGCGCCAATCGCCATCGCAGTCCCTTGTACCCATGTCAGTGTTCGCTTTAACTGTTGCTCGCCCATTTTCGCCACTCCTCGGCCTGGTACCTTCCCCATCAGCTTACATAGGTGATACTATCTTGTCATACGATAGTACCGATAGTAACCATCGACCAAAGTGATTGGAGCGTCAGAAGTGGAATTCAAACAGTTGCAGACCTTCAAAGTTTTGACCGAGGAGCTGAATTTCACTCGAACGGCACAGAGGTTGAATTACGCTCAGTCCAGCGTCACGACACAGATTCAGGTCTTGGAACGGGAGTTCGATGTGCAGTTATTTGAGCGTCTCGGGAAACGGGTTCGGTTGACTGAGGCAGGGGAACGACTGTTGCACTATGCGGATCGGATGCTCGGATTAGCCGAGGAGGCGTACCTGTTCGTACCTGGAAATGATAACCCAACTGGGACACTGACCATTGGTGCGGTTGAAAGCTTATGTACGTATCGTCTAGCACCTGTTCTCATGGAGTACAGGACCAAGTACCCAAACGTGGAACTTGTCTTCAAGACGGGGATTTGCGCCGACTTGCGCAAGCAGGTATCGCACGGAGAATTGGATCTCTCCTTTACGTTGGAGGAAGTAGGCACGGATGAGGCACTTGTTTTCGATGTCTTGATGCGGGAGTCGATGTTGATACTGGTACGCAAAGGTCATCCCCTATCTGACATGAAGGCTGTGGAGCCCGTCGACCTGGAAGGAGAGACAATCCTGGTGACGGAGCCAGGGTGCAGCTATCGCACGATGTTTGAGAACACACTGGCCGCCGCTGGGCTTCGCAACCCCAAGGTGGAGTTTGCCAGTGTTGAGGCCATCAAACAATGCGTCATGGCGGGTTTGGGTGTGACGCTGCTGCCGAAAATGGCGGTGAAGGAGGAGCTACGCAACGAAACATTAGTGTCTCTTCCGTGGGTGGGGCCCGAATTCCCAGTCGTTACACAGATGTGTTGGCACAAGGACAAGTGGATGTCGCCAGCACTGCAGGCATTTATTCGGGCTGCTCGAGAGACGATGTTATAGGTTGCAGAACAACTAGCATCCGCCTCTGAACCCTGATGGTGTGATGAATCTCGTGGGTGACGACGTGACGCAGAACTTCGCCATATGTGAGTCATCCAGCTTACGATTTTCCAAATTTCCGCAACATCGCAATGTATCGTATCCACCAATACAAGCCTTCGTGAAAACGAAATATGGACCGATGTCCTGGTCCATATCACATCCTGTATTGTCCCCAATTGACCCATGGTTTTCAGTTTCCTGTTGGTTGCTTGAGAGTTCATGCTCAAATTACTCTTCAATGGGGTCGCAGGCAATCCGATTTTCTCGTAGTAACGGATCGTGTCTTCCGATAGACCAGTGAATTCAACCGCCTGCTTAATGGAGCTCACAGTTCCCGCATTGTCCCCCACGTTTGCCGCCTCCTCCCGCTGAATTACCATGGCATCACTCCGTTTTCATCAAAGAAACCACCACTCGGACCATCGTCCGCAAGGGTGGCGAGCTTCACTACAATCGAAGCACCTTCTTCAACGGAACGATAACCCCTATGCCCATTCAAGTCGGTCGAAGTAAAGCCCGGATCGGCCGAATTAACCTTAATCGAAGTATCCCTCAGTTCTCTTGCAAACAAAACTGTCAAGGCATTGACCGCTGTTTTGGAACTCATATAGGCGAGCAAATTTAATCCGTAAAATTCAGATTCCGGGTCACTATTCAAGCTCAAGGAAGCTAGCCCACTTGACAGGTTGACAATTCTGCCTGATTGGGATTTTCTAATCAAAGGGAGCATCGCCTTGGTGACAGAAAACATGCCGAAAACGTTCGTCTCATATGTCCTTCGCAGATTGATCAAGTCCAGTTGACTTGGCGGAACGCCTCCATCCAAGCTTACCCCGGCATTATTAATGAGAACGTCAAGCAATCCATACTGATCATCAATTTGCTGTACTGCGGATTGAATTGTATCTGGATCTGTAACGTCAAGAGTAATTGCCTGAGCAATTATGTTCTCAGCGTTCAACGCAGCCGCAGCTTCCTGTCCTCTGGTTTCATCTCGTGAACCAAGTAAAATTGTGAATCCGAGATGTCCCAACTGCCGACCAGTTTCCAACCCAATACCTTTATTCCCACCTGTGATCAAGACTGTTTTGGAATTATCCATCGGATATCCCCCCTCAACGTGATGTTTAGTTGATTTACCATAACGATACAACTTGGAGTACACTCCAAGTCAAGCGTCCAAATACAAGGAGTTATTCAACGTAGCAATGGTTGTCACCGAGATCGGGACAGCGAACGTGTTCGAAAATGACCTCGTGTGCCTCTGAATGGTTAAGTGTGAGGAGTTCAAATTCCCATTGTTAAGTGGGGTCCCAACCGTGACTGACACGTGGGCCCGGTTAGCTGCACGTATCCGGGACAAGGGGAGACAAAGCGCTGGCGCCAAGAACGTCTGGCTGCGTTTCGACGTGACGTGCTTCACCTTCGACTGCGGCCAGCAGGTTCGTTCCCACTCCGGTACCCCTTCCTGTGGTATTGATGCTTATCAGCTCACAGTCACCATTGTCCTCAAAACGATACGTGACGGCCCCCACATACTCACCGCCGGATTTGGCGATCAGTGAATTCAGGTCAGCGAGATGAAATACACGACCACGGCTAACCATCGTGGCGCCCCCCCACACGGCTTTCGAACGAAAAGCAAGATCGCTCAAAATCGGACCTTCATCCGTCCTGGCACGCCGGATTGAATTTACAATTGCAAAATATAGATGGTCCTCCCACCTGCCATTGATCAGGACGTTCTTCTTGTTAAGCCCCTCCGAGTGAAAGCCAGCTTTTTGAAGTACACGAATAGAGCCGGTGTTGTGTGGCATGACACCGGCTTCGATTCGATGAAAACCCAAAACTTGAAAGGCGTACTTCACGGCAGGTCTTACGGCTTCTGTGGTGTACCCATGACCGTTATCAAACGCGCCGTAAAACCCCTTGCTTTAGCTATGGGGATATAAGGCGTTCGCCGTCAGGCGAATCTTTTCTCTTTAGTCAAAACACTAGATACTATTGTTGTATCTTCCGTTTTTTACTATGCTATTTCTTAGTGATTCGTCATGAGTAGAGATGTGGATTCAAACCACAGTATCACGTTCGACTGTAAATACCATGTTGTCTTTTGTCCGAAATATCGCCGTAAAGTGCTTGTTGAACCCATTGACGCGAGGTTAAAGGTGTTGCTTTCGCGGTGGGCACGGTTCCAACTGGACGTAATCAAGAGGTGTATCGAAGCGCAGAAATCGAGATGATCTCATGCGAAAAGCGTACAAGTACAGACTTTACCCCACGAAAGAACAAGAAGAGAAAATACAGTTCACTTTAGAGCGCTGTCGCCTGCTCTACAATCGCCTGCTGGACGAACGGCGGTTTGTCTATGAAACGGACAAGACCACACTGAATTACTACGCTCAGGCAAACACACTGAATGAGCGCAAGAAGTACATTCCAGCGTTAACACAGGTTCACTCGCAGGTGTTGCAAGATGTGGTGAAACGACTGGACAAAGCGTTTCAAGCCTTCTTTCGTCGCGTGAAGGCAGGCGAGACACCCGGCTATCCGCGTTTTAAATCAGCAGGGCGATATGACTCTTTTACGTACCCACAGAGTGGCTATTCAATCAATGGGAATCAGATAACACTCTCGAAGATTGGCGGAGTAAAAATCAAACTCCACCGTCAGCCGCAAGGAACAATCAAAACGTGTACGGTCACCGTGAAAAATGGGAAGTATTACGCCAGTCTGTCGTGTGAAGTGGAGCCGAATGCGCTGCCAGAGTCCAAGGAAGCCGTCGGGATCGATCTTGGAGTCAAGCATCTTGCCATCACGTCTGATGGGGAGTTTTACGAACATCCGAAGTTCCTGCGTGAATCAGAACGGACATTGCACAGAAAACAACGGTCAGTATCACGCAAGAAGAAGGGGTCTGTTCGTCGGCGCAAAAACATCAGAGAACTGGCGAGATTGCATGAGCATATCGCGAATCAACGCAGGGACTACGCGCACAAAGTGTCTCGGAAACTGGTAAATGGCTACGGACTCCTTGCTTTTGAAAATCTGAACGTGCAAGGAATGGTGAGAAATCACCACCTTGCCAAAAGCATCGTTGATGCGTCTTGGAATCAACTTGTACAGTACACCACGTACAAAGCGGAAGAAGCTGGTCGTCGTGTCGTGCTGGTCGATCCCAAAAACACGAGTCAACAATGTTCGAATTGCGGTAAAATCGTCCCCAAGAAACTGTCTGAGCGTATACACAGGTGCGAACATTGTGGCTATGTTCAGGACCGGGACGTAAACGCCGCACAAAATATCTTGAAACGTGCATTAGCCTAGCCTTTCCACTTGGCTTGGACTGAGCCTTCAGAACATAACGTAGGCGGTTGCGTCATGCGTGTTCTGAGAAGCCCCCTGCCTTTAGGCATGGGGAGTGGTCACGTTCCTGATCTAAATAGTATCCAAGCCAGCATGACTGATAGGGGCCACGAACAATCTCCGTCAAAGACAAGAGTCCAATGAGTTCCCGACTTTCCTTGAGAAAGACACCGAACGAATACTTTTGGTCTTTTTCCATCAAAGCAAGTCCCGAGCGGATGGATGCCTGCTGATATTCTACTGTGTAAAACTCCTCCGGTCGGTCAATCAAATACGGTCCGAAGAAGGCACGATTCCGTCGATTCAGCGCCACCATCGATGGGGCATCTGACTCATTCAAAAAACGCAGGTGAATTCCTTGCCCTGTCACTTTCACCCCGTCACCACCAATCCTGTTTCACGTAATGAATCAACGCAGGCTCCATTCCTGCTCTGGAGGAAGGTCCTCGGTTGGTCGTGTCATAACCTGGAACGTGACGCCGGCGTGAACGAATTCAGACACTGGTCGAAACCCAAACCTTTCGTACAGCCTGATGGCTCGCTTGTTGAAGGTAGCCACCGTCAGCCGAACATTTGCACAGGGGCAATCAGAAACGATTTGACACAAGACATGTGCAAGGAACTTGCTGCCCAATCCCTGGCCCGTGAATTCCGGCCGCATGCCGATCCCCAAATCCACCACGTTCCGCTGGCTCAAATAAGCTCCCGCCTCATGGCCTGACGGCACCTGTGCAGACTCGCCAACACAATAGAACCCGTAGACCTCGCTGCTCGATTGGACGATTCTGTACGCTCCGCTTAGGAGTTCGTTGATTGACTCGTCACTGGTATCCATGTTGTAGAAGTCGTAAGGAGGCTCATATGCCCACCGAGAGATTTTACTAGCATGGCCCAGTGTCATTGGCTGAGATGCAAACTTCATCCGTCAGCATCCTCTGATGGGCTTTTTTTGAAGCCATACTCCCTTTCCACTCGACATATCCTGGTCTCAAAACGCTCGTACCATTTCTTATGGCCAAGTTCCTGCGCAACACGGTGACGCTCATTCTCTTTCCAAGCTCGAATCGATTCCTCGGAGTCCCAGTAGGACACAGTGATTCCAACTCCGTCAGCGTCTCGAGCACTTTCGATTCCCAAGAAACCTGGTTGTAGCTTCGCCAGGGTCACCATTTCATCAGCCATCTCGGCATATCCCTTATCGTCCAGCGTACGACGTGAAGTGAAAATGACTGCGTAATACGGTGGTTCAGGTACCTTGGCTACGTTAATCATTGCTCCCGTCCTCCCTCTCCCGTGATCCATCTGCATAGAACCTCTCACATGATTGCAGAATTGGACTCGAGCAAAGCCAGGTAACTCTTAACCTCTTGTCTTGTCTTCAACCATATCACTTGTTTTCCCACTGTTTTCGCCTCAACTAGCCGCTTTTCAATCCGGTCCTGCTCCCGCTTTCGAAACCTCCATATGTATCGCAAAAACTCCACGTCAATCTTCTCCGGACAATCCTCTCCCATGTCCGACCTCGTTTGTCCCCGGTAACGGATTGCTCTTTTGACACCTCGCCACAAACATACTCGGCGTGGGAAATCGAGGATTCTCAGTGTGTCGGCCGCTTGAATGCGGATATCCATCGTGGCTCCGTAGTTTCCGTCGATGATCCACCTTGGTTGCTCCACTAGCCTCCGTTGTAGCGCTATCCATTCCTGACTTGGCGTTTCCACCCACCCTGGTTTCCAAAACAGGCGGTCCAGATGGAAGACCTCAATGCCCGTGAAGCGCTCTCTCCCACATAAGTTCACCTCCCTAGGCCCGTTGCATTATCTCCAGACTCGTTCCACAGTCGTTTCAGATTCATCAACAGTAATGCGGTACACATCCGGATTGGTCAGAGCTGCCCATGCTTCAATCCCGAATCGTTCGTCGAAATGTCTCAACATGAGCGTCATTAAGTTCCCATGCGTTACGATCACAACGTCATGGTGACTCCCCGCCAAGACTTCGTTTACCACTTGAATGGCTCGATTCATCGCCTGTGCACTGGTTTCTCCACCGTTGTACGCCAACTCAAAGTCCGCAAATGTTTGTTCCAGGCAGTCCAACCAGTTATGCAAGGGCTCCGAACTCAAAACTCTTTCGGACAATCGAGGGTCCTCATGAATCTGCAGTCTGAGACCTTGTGCCAGCGGCTCGATGCTTGTCATGGCTCGAGCATATGGACTGGAGAGGATTTTGTCTATGTGTCGGTCCTCGAGAAAATCCGCCAGAAGTTCGGCTTGATTTGTACCTTCCCGAGTCAAAGGGGCATCTGACGACTGACCTTCGGCCGAACAGTGGCGTACGATATATATGTGTTTCATTCCTTGTACCTCGCCTCGCTTACCCATTGTTGTCTGTCAAAATAAACATATCATGTGCGTCTCGTAATCCACGCAGTGTCAGGTGAATGTCGTGCCGCACTATGTAATAGAACATTTCTCACTTGCCTTTCCCATTTCGGCTTTCATCAAGCTCGCACAGTTCTATGTTTGCAGACTCTTTCCGTACTTCTACATACATTTCCTGCCGTCAGACTCGTTCAGCCAAAGTTCAGTGTTCCTGCGAGCGGTAGCTTCCAATTGATTCAAAGATGCTGATGTTTATGCAGTATGTAGAGTCAGCCCTTCTTGCGCACTTCCGGACGATAGCGCAAGAACGAGTTCGTGTTCCGTCGCCAGCTGTGTGAGATGAATGAGACATGTGAGAATGCGCGTAGTATCTCATTATCCGTACTGCTTCCACTGGAAGCAAATAGGGAGGCACCAAATGAACGTCATGCTCCGAAAGCTGGGTCTAAAGCAGGGTGAAAGACTCGTCTTCTTAAACAAGAGAATTGCTGGACTATGGCTTATGTGGATTGGAATGATAATTTTTTTTGGAACCATATTTGGCGGTCACTACATGATTAATCCAGTGGTTTTTGTCATTGGCTATGGTGTGGGATTCGGATTCATACTTCGTAGCAAAATAATACGCGATTGGTTGTCTTTCGGGGCATCGAGTAGTTTTCAAAGAAACATTGCATCTCTGTCGATCATTTTCATGTTTGTCCTCATGTCTGTATTTTCGGGACGTTACTTTGCGACAATGAACTTTCGAATGATTTGGCTGGGGGCACTTTTGGCTACTCCAATACATTTCATCCCCTTTTCGTGTGTTCACGGACGCTCTTTCTTGTTCCTGGCTATTCCGTTGGCCGCACTTTCCATAGCGGGGATAGCGGACAACTCAATCCCATTTTGGGCGATAGGCACATTGGATGGGAGCATAAAATTAGGCTTTGGAATTGGCTTGTATCTATCAAGAAAGCCAACGGTTGCAGTCGACGGATGACAATTTATTTTAGTCGAACTTAGCCTGTATTCCGTCCTTCTTCAGGTTGCAGGTGAAACATATCTGTCGCGAAAAAGGACTAATCCCCTTCAGGTTTATAAATTCGATCCTTACGACGGGTTCTCCAGCTGCCGTGCGAGGTAGGATCTCTGTAGCCAAGCTCCCCCATTTGCTGCTCAGTACATGTTATCCGTTAAGCACAGAGAGGGCTGACCATTTAGGTAGCCCCCAATCCTGACGCTATGATTACCGAGCCCCACTCCCACCTCCAAGGTCAATCAGACTTGAATCCTAATCTAGCGGCGACTTGCTCCGGATCATCGACACCGACGATGAGTGCGCCGTATGGTGTCCCATTCAACGTAAGCTTCAATCCCCGTTTATTCTGATGGTGAACAATCGCAAAAGTTGTGCCCTCGTTCGAGAGAAATGTTCCCATCGCAAATACTCCAGGAAGTCGGCTGCCCGGCATCTTTAATCCATGCACAGCATGAATTACATCATCAAGTGCGGTGACAGACTGGATGGCGGAAACAGGCACTTCTATATCCCCGTGAACGCCCTCCAATTTCTCTATCGTAGACATTCGTAAAACGATATTGTCTCCTTCTCGAACGAGTTCAGCCATGACATACAGTCCCTTCGTGTGGTTCTTTGATTCCTAAATTATAGCCCTTCTTGAGAGGTGTAGGGCTCAGCCTCTAAGATTCAACCCATTAAATACAATAATGCTCCTGAACACCCCTGCCATCATCGCCTGCCCTCGACAAAATATGGTCAGAAGTCCTGGCCAGCATCACATCTCTCTATGCAATTGCAAATCGTTGGTGGAGGCCGAATCCACCCTGTCTTATCACGATACCCATCTGCGGTTCGCCCGATAATCACCGACCCGATCCAAGCACAGTCCACAGTCAGCTTGATTCCTTGGCATGTATCCCACTCTCAACGCTATGTTGCTGAACTTCTTCCGCGTCTCGACCGAAACAACTGGTCTACATAGGCATGACCTCTCTCCTGCTTTCCGCGTACGACCAGCTTGCACTAAAGACTGGCGTCATCCACTACGGGCTGTGGAAGTGGTGGTACTCCGATGAAGCACAATCCCATTTCGGATCGTCTAAAGTACATTGTTTAAAGTCTGTGTGGCTACACGAAGAAAGGAGTCTGCTTTTGAATTCGAGTGCAGCAACAATGGTCATCATCGCGACTGCGGGTCTTCTCTTATCTGGTTGCGGTACGCAAGTGTCGAACCAAACACAAAATGCCGTCGTGCAACTTGGATCATCTAAAAGTAAACATGAATTATCTAACCAAGCGAGCAGTTCCGGTCATGTTGGCAATAACACTTCTTCGAATTCCCCAGCACCTCTTCAAGTCAACGCCAGCGCGCGTGGTTTTTCGTATCCAACAGTAAGAAAACAATGCTGTTCTACACATCAAACGGTGGTACTTCGTGGACATCTACATCAATTCCAAAGCCGTACATCTTAGCCGATGTCAGCTTCTCCGATGCGCACCACGGTTGGCTGCTGGCTTCACAAGGACCAGCAACAGCACAGGAACCAATTGACCTGTACCACACATCAGACAGTGGGAAAACATGGTCGCAAGTACTTAGTAAAGCTGAGTCGAACAAACTTCTCCTTGGAATAAAAACGGGGATGGCCTTCGTAAACAGTTCTACGGGATGGATAACAGTAGACAATGGGCAACATCCCGGACAAGTCGTGCTGTATATCACACACGATGGCGGGCATTCTTGGCAACTTCAAAGTGTGCCTGTTCCACGCAGTTTGAAGAAGTACTATGCACGTCCTTTAGCACCAACCTTCTCATCTGCACAAAAAGGTCTAATGCCCGTTGTCTTCAGCAATGGGAAAACTGTAATTTACACTACGCAGAACGGTGGTCAATCGTGGCAATCCTCTACTCCAGTTCCAGTGTCTCAAGTGGTGAGCATGTCAGTCGTGAAAGGAACGATATACCTCACGGATGGGACGACCATCTATGATTCCAATGACAACGGACAAAGTTGGGGTAGGTGGCATGTAGTGATCAAGTCTGGAGAACAGATTGGCGATGTGACTGCAAACGGAGCATACGTGGCGGGTAATGGGGATGTTTCAATTGTTGAACTTAACTCGAAAGAGAACCAGTAATTGCGTGGACGGACCAATTGACTTGTAGCAAGGATTGATCAGTCGTTTACCATTGATGCGACGGTCGAACTGTTGTGCATATGCCAGCTAACGACCGTCGCTTTCGCATGGCCTATCTCCGTCCCCAGGTCTATCTTGCGATCACGTCGTCTATGAGACCATACGCCTTTGCTTCATCGGCGCTCAGGAACCGATCCCGGTCAGTGTCCGCTGCGATTCGTTCGACAGGTTGCCCTGTGTGTCTCGCCAAGAGGGCGTTGATTTTCTCCCGTGTCTTCAAAATCCAATCCGCATGGATTTTGATGTCGGACGCCTGCCCTCGAGCTCCACCGAGCGGCTGATGGATCATCACTTCACTGTTCGGTAGCGCAAATCGTTTGCCTGTTGCGCCTGCCGTGAGTAGTACGGCCCCAAAACTCGCTGCCATCCCAATGCAGATGGTCGACACAGCCGGCTTGATGTGTTGCATGGTATCGTAGATGGCGAAGCCAGCCGTAACCGAGCCACCGGGGCTGTTGATGTACATCTGGATATCTCTATCGGGATCATCCGCTGCAAGGAAAAGAAGTTGTGCCACAATTGAATTGGATAGATCATCGTCAATGGCAGAACCAACCAGTACAATGCGGTCTTTCAGCAGGCGGGAATAGATGTCGTAGCTGCGTTCACCACGGCTTGTTTGCTCAATCACATATGGAATCAGGCTCATAACCGAATCACCCTCGCAATCGTGTTATGCTGCGGCCAGCATTGATGTCGCATTGTGGCTGTCAGCGTCTGTCCCTTCACCCTGTCTCTCTGGAAAGGTAAGAACCTTTGTTGTAGCCAAAACCGGATCGAGAACCCCGCCTTGACAAAGATGGACCAGCATCCTGATATCCGATGCTTGAAATGCTGAGACGTAGGCTTGCAGAATGTCTTTCTGCAATTCGTCATTACAGGGAACTTTGCCATCTTCCGTGATATGTTGCAGTCGTAACCTCGCCCGATGCAATGTGGCCTTGACTGCGCCAAGACTGATTCGTAGCAGTTCCGCCCCTTCCTGATCCGTGTATTGAAACACGTCACAGAGAAGAATGACTGCGCGCTGTTGTGGCGTCAGTCTCCGAATCAGTACCTGCATGGCCTCTTCCAGTGGGGATTGATCCGCTAAATCCACACTTGCGAGACCTGCCAAGTCCTCCACATCACAGAGCTGATACTTGCCAGTTTTGCGGACCTGGTCAAGCCATGTGTTCTTAGCAATTCGGCGCAGAAACCCGGTTACATTGGGATGCTCTTGAGTGCCTTTCAATACCGGCAGTGCCTTGAGCATCGTCGTCTGGACTAAATCCTCCGCATCGTGTCGGGATCCACTCAGAAATTCACAGTATCGCAGCAACTTCCGTCGCAAGTGCGGGATCGCCTGATAGCTCTCCTGGTCGGCTGATTCGGATGGTTGCGTAAAGAAGCCTGGTTGGGTCACCGTAGCCCCTCCTTTCTGCTGACACCAGATTAACGATTAAGATGGTCAAATGGATACGGGTAGATGAAAAAGTGCCACAAATCAGGCAAAGAAATCCCTCTTATCGTGGAGAGCGGTACAGTGGTGATTTTCTCGTCGTGGAAGTTGATTGGCATACTGGTCACTCCATCCACTCCAGGAACTCGAGTCGATTGCCGAATGGATCATCCACGTAGAATCGATCTGCACCGGGCAGTAGCTCATCATCCTTGACGTGGATGCCATAGCTGATGATCCGTTCCTTCAACGCCGCCAAATTCTGCACATGAATCGCTGGATGCGCCTTTTTCGCTGGGAGGAAGTTTTTGTCGATCCCGATGTGGACTTGATGGCCGCCGCAACGAAACCACACACCACCGTTTCGTTTCAATGCCTCCGGCTTTTCGACCTCCTCCATACCAAGAATGTCGCCGAAGAAACGGCGTGCCGCATCCTCGCAATTTGCGGGACCAGCAAGTTGGACGTGATCGATGCCGTAGAATGAATGCTCCGAAAGCATGTTGGAATCCCCTTCCCCCTAGCTTGACGCCCCAAGTCTAATGCACCGCTACCCGAGTCTCACAGTGATTATCTAATCATCCAATCCTGGTATCAGAAATTGTGTCGTGCTAGTCAGAGCCTTCATACGATCTCCTGCAAGTGCCTATTCTCCTCCCCAACGCAGCCTCGCCAAAGTGGTTTACCATATTTTTCATATAATCCTTTTAATTGCCACCTGGAATAGGAAGCGTCTCCCAATCCGCTCCACGAATTTGCTTGGTCAGGTAGACGAACTGGCCCGTATGGTTTGAGAGGTGATACACCTGCCGCTCAATCCCTTTGACAACGGAGTGCGGCTCAGACGGATAGACGGATGGTCACAGTCTTCAGCAGATCCTCTGGGCCGAGTGAGCGCGGCGTCCTCACGTGTAAGTGTCAAATTGACACCTACAGCAGCGGATGCCCACGCCTAAGTGTCAAATTGTACAACAGTCCGATGTTGTTCGCACATCCGTCCACCCATACCCAATCTCTCTGAGGTGCTTCCCGCCAATTTCGACGGCCTGTTCCATGATGGGAACGCCACCCATCGATTCGTAAAAGCGACACGCTGGATTATCGGCCAGAACCCATATCAGCATCGAATGACGACTTGTTTCAACCAAGTGCCGAACGATGCGCTGGAACAGCCCCCTGCCAATCCCCTGACGTTGGTGAGATTCGACCAAGTAAATCGCATATAGCTCTCCATCGTAGAGGGTGTCTCCCGACCGTTCTCTTCCGCCGTTTGCAAACCCGACAATCTGGCCATCTTTGTTTTCCGCTACGAGCAAGGCATAATCGGGGCCGCTTTGCTCTGAGATTCGACGCCACCTTGCCTCGCTTGTTTCGTACGACAGCTCAGCAAGAAAGTGGTCAGGTACGATACCTTTGTACGTCGTTCGCCAACTGTCGACGTGAACTCTTGCCATGTGTTCGTAGTCGCTGTCACTTGCCAGTCGAATGAGCCACTGATTCTGCACATTTTTTCCTCCTTCCTCAGGCATTGGAGATGGAACTCTCAACATTGCCCGGCGCTTGGAAGCAGATTAATCCTCGAAATATTTGCACTCAGCAAAACATACTGGTGCAGTAGCACAACCAATCTCAGTTCTCTCCCAAGTCGGGCAGTGAAAGCGAAGTCACAGTATCCACGTTCTTGAGCAACCATGTCCTATCGTCTTCTTTGCCAATACGGTCGGCGGCATACTTGGCAAGCCGAATGTTTTGATCACGTTGCATCGAGTCACCCTGCACTGCGTATGCACGTGCCATCGCTTCGTAGGCAAAGCCTAAATCGAAATCCCCAAGTTGACTGTCCAAGCAGATTTCCAAAGACTTTTTAGCGTGAAACAGAGAAGGTTCAGACCTGCCCAAAACGGAATATACCCGTGAGATCTGCCATTCACCTCTTGCAAGGTTCAAAGGGGAGCCTACTAGTCCCCAATGAAAGCGCGACGCATGGGCTGCGTTCACCATCTCTCCATTGTCAATTTCGCTTCGGTTGATTTTTTCTATTAGGTCCCATGTCAAATTAAATAGATCGACGGCCAGTTTCTTATGAACTTCTTTGTCTACATACATCCGTCGTTCCGTCATATCCATACCTCTCCCCAACCGACCACTCGACATTTTAATGTTAGCTGAAGAAGTCTACGTTAAGTTCCGCGCCCATAACATTCCTGCAATAATACATGCTCCTCCAATCATTGCCGTCACGGAGAGACTCTCTCCAAGAATGAGTACTGAAGCTAGCGCCGCAAAAATTGGTTCACTACTCATCAGAACAGCAACCCTTGAAGGTGAAGTTCTGCGAATCATGGTCAGTTGAACAAAAAACGCGAACATTGTCGCGAACACAGCCAAGTAACCTGTAATCAGCCAGAAGGAGAGAGTCAGGTGGGTGTATGAAGGATGCTGAATCAATGTCACAAATCCGGATCCAACAGCGACAACCCCCAATTGGATTGTCGTTAATGCCCCTGAATTCATTTCTTTACCGTCCGTCAACCTCTTCGTAGCGGTCATTTGCACAGCACGACAAAAAGCTGCCCCAAGAACCAAGAAGTCGCCCATGTTGATGTGATATCCACGAAGGGTCAATAGGGCTGTTCCCAGTACCGAAAGTATTACAGCACCAAGCAAAGTCAATTTGGGACGTTTCCGGTACAGAACACTGTGAATCAAAGGAACCATCACCGCAAAGAGACTGATGATGAATCCCGCATTTGCCGCAGACGTGTTTGCCACACCATAGGTTTCGAGTGTAAATATGGCTAACAGGAACACTCCAAACACGATCCCGGTTATCCATGTGGAGCCGTCTGCTCTGCGGATCGCAGTGAAGGTTAGAGGCAACATGAGGACTGTCGTCAGTAGAAAGCGAATGAACAGGAATTCCATTACAGGCACGCTAGAGACAACAGCTTTAGACGCGACATAGGTCGTTCCCCAAACCAAAGCAACAAGCAGCAACGAGATATCCGCCGTCCAGCGCGAACGCCAAATCTGGTTACCTATCAACCGAAAACGCCCTTGACTGCTAAGCGTTGAGGTTCGAAGCCCGATTTTCTCTATATCCTCCACAGTCTACTATCCTCCGCGTTTATCGGTATTCACAGTAGCATCATAATACCCTACATCGACCACTTGCGCGCAACTTTCCGAATGCATTGATGTCATCATCCTTTGCACACCGTGGTGGAGGATGTTACACGTCCATCCCCATTATGATAGGAGGAGAATCCCGGACACTCCAGTCCAGAACACTCCTCCGCCCCATCTGAGTACAGCTCATGCGCGCTGGCATCACTGCCGCGAGGGCCGTCTACCCATGCCGATAAACCGCCACAATCCTGTTCGCCATCTGCATAGCAGACAACCGACCGGCAAGTACCTGCCGCAACTGCGACAACTCCGACGCTTGCGTCCTGCGATGACGCAACGAAGCCAATTCCGTCCACAATTGCTGGTCCGACCACGCACGATGAGGACCGTGATCGCCAAAGTTGGTCCGGGAAAGGCGTGAGAGCGTCGCGAGAGTTAAGCGACCTTGCAGCCCTGCGGTGCCTAGCGCAACCACATTCGCTCCGCACAGTGCAGCCTCCACAGCAGTACGGCCAGTCGCAATCACTCCATCGCAGGCATTGAAGAAATTCTGCATCGATTCGATGTGCCCCACCACATGAACGCGTGGAACGCGAATACCAAGCCGTCCTGACCCGCGCCCTGCGACAAGAATGTGAACACCCGGGTTTTTCTCTGCGTACTTGGCGAGTACCCGCACTGTGCGTCGTCCTAGATTGATTTTGTCGAAAGTGAAGCGACCACTGTAACCAATCACGCGTGCGCCAAGCGGAATCCTGTACTGCTGCCGGAACTGTTGCCCACGCTCTGGCGCGGGGCGAAACACGGTTGTGTCGACTCCGTTTGGTACTACCGTTAGACGCGTTCGCGGGATTGACTTCGCAACCAGGTTGGCCGCTGTTGCAGAAACTACAATGACTTCATTGGCACGCCGGCGCGCAAGCACCAGAGCGCGCTTCGAAACATACGTCCCGTGGACGGTGTAGACGAGCTTTGGACTCCTTAGAAGTGGCCCCACTGCCGCGGCGAAAGCCTGTAGACTAGAACTGTCGTGTGCGTGCAAAACATCGACCTGACTGAAGAGCAGCTTGTTGCGCAACAAAGCCACACCGCTACCCTGGTTCATCGCCACGACGTGGACAGGAAATCCAAGGCGACGAACCTTGTTGACCCACGCTCCGCCAGAGGTGCAGAACGTGACCTGATGCCCTTTCTGCCGTAAAGCCTGTGCTAGCGTTATGACGTGTGTCTCTGTTCCACCTCCGCGCCACAACCGTTGAACCCCCATCCAGATGCGCACTCTGTGTCCCTCCTGTCCGCCTTCCGCTACACTATGCGCGCTTGCACAGGTTGATCCCGGCTTTGACCCGATGTCGGACACGAGGTTGGCGATTGTCCGTTACTGCCTTGTTCCCGTAGGCGTACTCTGCTCACATCAAAGTGAAGAGAAGGGGTGAGTCCACGTGGAGGTGACTTATCTCGGTCATGCGGGGTTTTGCGTAGAGACAAATGAGGCCGTCATCATCATGGATCCATGGTTGTCTCCCTCTGGCGCCTTCGATTCGGCTTGGTTTCAGTTCCCAGCCAATCATCACCTGGGTGGGTTCATAGATGCGAAATTGAGGTTTACGAAAAAAGCAAAGTTCATCTATATCAGTCACGAGCACAAGGACCACTTTGACTGGCGCTTTCTCTCCAGCCTCACGACGGATGACTTTTCGTTTGTCATTCCACGCTACCGCAGAACCTATCTGTATGACCAACTGCGGCGAAACCGGTGCCAGTCCATCATCCTGTGCAACGACGCCGATCCGGTGCAAATCCCTGGCGGTACCCTTACACTGTTCCTTGAAGATGCAGAGCTTGACCGAGATTCCGCGGTTTTGCTCGAAAGCGACGGGCAATCGATGCTGAATTTAAACGACTGCAAGGTGTTTGACAGGTTGCCGGAGATTGTCGCAGATACGCCGATCGACCTCTTTACCGCTCAGTTCTCCGGCGCCGGGTGGCACCCGGTGTGTTATGACTACCCGCAAAAGCAGTATCAAGGAATCTCTCGCAGAAAGAAGTTCAGCAAATTCGAGGCCATTGCGCGCGCGTTGCAAGTTGTACAACCTCGCCTCTACCTCACGTCTGCCGGCCCAGCCTGTTTTCTCGACCCGGACTTACTTGACATCAACTTCGAACCGGTCAATATCTTCCCACGCGCGTCAGAACTGTTCGCCTATCTTTCGCGCCGGCTGAAGCACACGCCCCCTTGTTGGGTGGAACCAATGCCAGGTGACCGGTTCGACGCAGCCACGGGGACGGCGCTCCATCTCGCACCCGACAGAGTATCCGACGAAATGTTTGAGTCGTATGTTCGCGCTTACGCCTTACGCATGCAGTCTCTGTTTGAGGCACGGCAAATGCCTACAGAACCAACGGCGGTATTGCATACGGTAGAGCAGTTGACGCAGGCACTGAGAGACAAGCTAGCCATGCTGACGTTGCGGGACCGCATTTTGATTCCACTCTACTTTCAGCTGACCGAGGCACCAAGCCGACGTATTCGCGTCGACTTTCCCAAGCAAATCGTGACAGAAGCAGCAGAAATCACAGAGGACAATTACTACTCTCTGGAAGCCAGAACACAGGATGTAGCTGCTGTACTATCCGGACGGACGTCTTGGGAAGACCTCATGCTGTCTCTACGCGTTCGTCTGCACCGCAATCCCGACATCTACCACACGTTAATTCATGGCTTCCTGACACTTGATGTCGCTGATATGAATTGGTTCTGTGCCAAAGTTCTCGACGCCGAATCACACACTGAACGGATTGTCGTTGAGGCGGGTGAGCGGACGTACAGCACGTTGCGCTACTGCCCACACCAACACGCAGACCTGTCCCATGGCTGGGTGGAACAAGATCGTTACTTAGTCTGCCCTCGCCATCGGTGGCGCTATGACCTCACAGACGGCGGCAAATGTTTGGATTTTGACGCGTCAATTGGCGCGATCGAAGTCGATTGATGGGCCGTGCGAAGGAGAATTGACATGCTGATCGTCATCACGGGGGCACCCCCGACCCGCCGGCTTGGAAGGCGTCGAGACAGGACATTGCGTGACCTGGCTCAGCTTGCGGCGGCACACGACCTCGCGATGTACGTTGTACTACCGACGGATGTCCTTTACCGACGTGGACGGCCGCATCGCATGCGTGCCTATCAGTTGAGCGACAAGGTCTGGCGCGCCACGGCTGTCAAGATTGTGCGTCCCATTTGGGTTGACCTCATGTACCTCCGCGAGTTGCGAAGTGCAGACGTGTCGTACCCGCTCCTACGGCGCAGAATTCGTGAACAGAACTGGCCCTGCATCAACCCGGTACTCCCTGGCAAGCGCAAAGTCTATGACTTGTTGCGCCGGGCGGACATTTCCCCCGGCCGCTTGCCTCTCACAGAGAAGGCGGTCCGAGTTCGGGACGTATTTGACTTTCTCAAAACCCAACCGGTCGTTTGGCTGAAACCGGAGCTTGGATCGGGTGGACGCAATCTCCTGCGCATTGAACGCATTGGTATCGACCAATTTCACGCACAGGCAGACAGGCTGCGTGGGAAGCGAGTAGCCGCTGTGTTGACGCAGTCTCAGTTGACAGTGCTCGTTCGACGGCAGCTTCGGGCTCGGCGCTACCTGCTCCAGGAGAACATTCGACTACCACAGACAGCGGACGGACGGCGCGTCGACTTTCGAGTCACCGTACAAAAGAACGAACGAGGAGAGTGGGCAACGACTGCCCTCACCCTGCGCAAGAGTGCGCGCGGCGCTGTCGTCACCAATGTCCATGCAGGTGCCATCGCGCGCTCACTGCGCACATCCACGGGCAGACGGTGGTTGTCCGAGACCAACACCACTGTGCAAGAACTCGCGATGGTCGAGCAGGCCGCTCTGCAAGCCGCGCGCGCACTTGAACGTGCGTACCCTGACCTTGCGTACCTTGGAGTCGACGCCGCTCCTGCTAACGGATCTTGCTACGTCTACGATTGTAACAGTCGACCCGGACGCGACCTCCTGTCAGACGAGGAGGTACATCGCTGGGCCGAGCGCCTTGTCGGATATGTCGCAACACTGCAGAATCACCGACGTTGACTACCTGCCGTTCACTTTCTGGTACAGTTTGACGAATTCGCGCGCTGTACGCCCCCAAGAGAATCCCTGTGCGTGTATCCTTCCGACTTCTGACCAATTTGCCAACTTCTCCGGGTCCTCCAGACACGTCTCGATGGCGCGCCGGAAGGATTCTGGCCGCCGTGGGTTGTCAACCAAAATCCCCGTGCCGTTCGTCACTGCCTCCGGAATACCGCCCACGCGACTGGCAATCACGGGCAATCCTGTCGCAAGAGCTTCCAAGTTGACCAACCCGAACGCTTCCTTTTCCTGCGAAGGACAGACGAACACGTCGTGGCGGCGGTAGTAGCCAGGAAGTGCCTCAGGGGAGACGAAACCAACCCACTTTACTGGGCAGGACCGGGCCTCGCGGCGGACTAAAGCGCCATAGTTTTTTTCCCACGGTGGAGTCCGCCCGACGAGAGTCAGACGGACGGGGTAGCCCGCCTCATGAAGTTGACGAATCGACCGAATCAGAATGAGCACGCCTTTTTGATGAATCACCCGACCGACAAACAGAATTCGCAGCGGACGTTGGCGAGAAAAGGTAGTGACGGTTCGTCTGTGATACCTGAACCGTGCGAGGTCAATACCGGGGAAAATAACATTGAATCGTTGTCGGTCGCCCTGTAAAGTGAACCGTCGGACGATGGCTCGCCGCAGATAGCGGCTATTACACACCACGCCATCAACTGTGCGCAAGGCACTCACAGCTCCTTGTGGCGTGGTGTGAGCAGGGCCCAAAAAGGTGAGCGAGTGGAGGTTGAGCAGTGTTGGGCATCGCAGCCTGCGTTTCACTGCTGCTGCGAGCAGTGGGCGGTTTTCAACTTGAATGATGTCCGGCTGCAGTGAGGAAAGTGTTGCGAGCACTGCCTTCTGATATGCCTTGGGGGTGCTCGCGTCCAGTCGCAGGTGTTGTGCACCCTTTAGCTGACTGCCTGTGTTGGCACTGTCATCTGACCTACCGCGCTTAGGACTGATGAGAACGAGTTGAACCCCATCAACCTCGGTCAAAGCCCGCGCCAGCGCATGCACATAGATTTGGACCGAACCGCCTCGCGTGGGAGGAATCGGCAAGTCCTCTGGCGCAACAATCGCGATCTTCATCTAGAACCGTCTCCTCATATCCGTCCTGGGTCGCTTGATTCCCGTTCACAACCTATGCAGGACAAAACTGAGGCGGACCGGCATTCTGATCAGACAGCCGCCTCCACAGAGTCAACGGATCGAAAACTTGGCCAGACGTACGAGACTAGCCCCATGGCTACCGTACAACTGCTGGAAGAAAGCAATCCACCCTGCTTGGTCACCAAAACCAGACACGACCCTACTGAGCCACAACCTGCCGTACCGCGGGTAACGAAACAGCAGCATGAACCCAGCCTCGCGCACGCTCTCCACCATCTTCTCCCCCAAATCAGTCTGCGCTTAATTTGCCAGGTTCGAGCTTGCTAAACCCTTTATCCAGTCCGCGGCTGACAGCACATCTGCTTGGCGCGGAAAGACCTTCTCGGTCAGCACACGGTGAACTTCCGGATCGGCATCGAGACAGGCATCCGCTAACACCGTGATTCGGTAGTCTTTGTCAGCTGCCTCTCGCAACGTCGACAGCACGACTCCGCTCGTCGCGATTCCGCACAGGACCAACGTATCAATACCCTGTGCCCGTAAAATGACCTCGAGGTCGCTACCTGAGAAGGCGCTCACTCGCCGTTTGGTGATGACCGGTTCGCCATCCCGCGGTGCAACGGACGCGTGGACCTGAGTCAAATCGTCATCCGCAGTCATTCCACCTGCTCCCGCTATGGCTGAGAACGACTTGTTGTTCGGGCTGACCTCTGCGAACCCTGGGCGAAATGCCACTCGCACAAACATCACGGGAATGTTCGCGGCCCGGGCTGCAGCGACGGCGGTCACGATTGGTGTGAGTGTGCTCTCATCTTTCGCAAAACGCGACACAATGCCATTTTGGACGTCCATTACCAACAACGCTGTATGGTGTTCTGTCACCTTCAACCTCTCCCTTTGCACAGCCTAGATTGTCTCTAGCCTATGTTACCAAATTGACACCAGGTTCCGAACAGCGGCAAGGGATTTTCCCCTTTCCCGTCGAATCATAGACCAGAGTTTACAATGGAGGCAAACATGAAACCATTCCTGAAGTGGGCCGGAAACAAGTACCGCCTAATTGAAAAAATCCGCGCTCTGCTCCCACCCGCGGATCGGTTGATTGAACCGTTTGCTGGGGCTGCAGCCGTGTTTCTCAACACAGACTACCAAGACAATGTCATTAATGACTCGAACCCCGACCTGATTCATGTATTTGTAACGCTTAAACAATACGGACCGACCTTTATTGATGAGTGTAAAGGCCTGTTTGGAAATGAGTTCAATAACGCCGATGCGTATTATGCCTTGCGCGAAGAATTCAACTCGTCGGTCGACCCTTTCCGCAAGGCGGCACTCTTTCTGTACTTGAACCGACACGGGTACAACGGGCTGTGTCGATACAACAAAATAGGCGGATTTAACGTGCCGTTCGGTCGATACAAGAAAACGTATTTCCCATACGAGGAAATGATGATGTTCTACCACAAGTCACAAACCGCTGAATTTTCCTCCATAGATTTTGAAGTGGTAATGCGAGGAGCCCGCCCTGGAGACGTGATTTACTGCGACCCGCCATACGTGCCTCTGTCGGCAACGGCCAACTTTACGGGCTACAACTCGGACGGGTTCTCTCAGTCCGAACAGGTCCGCCTTGCGCGAGTTGCCGCCGAAACGGCAGCTCGCGGCGTCCCAGTCGTCATCTCCAACCACGACAACGAATTTACGCGCAAAGTCTACCAAGGTGCAGTCGTCACTTCATTTGACGTACAGCGGTTTATCAGTTGTGACGGTGACCACCGCGGCAAAGCTAAGGAGCTATTGGCGCTCTTTCCCGGCGCCTGAACAGCGCCGGGACCTCTGCACGCTCACGATACATCAACTTTCTCTGCGAGAGCATTGCCTCGCGTCTCGCAAAGTACCACCAACTAGCAGACAACAGGATTGTCACCGCCCCGGCAATGCTCGTGATTTCCGCAGTCCGTAACACGCCGAGACGATTTGCAACCAACCCAAACAGTGGAAACACAAAAATCATAAAGAGCGAAAAAGCCGTCGAGTTGAAAGACAGCAGCGTAGCTCGCTCAGTAGGTGGCACTTCGCGATTCAGACCTCGGTCGATGACGGGTTCCGTCACGTCCCTGAGGCACAGTGGTCAATCGTTCCATGCCGGACACATTCAACCTAATGCAGGGTCAATCATGGCAAACATCCGGTCACGGTGGCCCGGCAGCGTCTTGCCGCCGAAACTCATTACTGGCGACTGGCGCGTCTCCTGAAACCCCAACCCCTGCAGGCTCGCCTGAAACTCCGCCTGCTGACCTGGCACGTCGAGACGGACAGTTCCTCCGCCGGTAAGCTCAGGTTTGCAGGCGAAGGCCTCCGTGTGCAGTCTCTCCACAACGGCTTGAACCAGTTCGGCAGCCATGTGGACACTGTCCGCGATGACCGGACCCATCAGCCAGCGGTCAGTCCCGCGCAGGGCGAATGTGAAGCCACGCACATGGCCACCGTCATCTCGCACCGCAACGCCAATCCGCGCAATTTGCCATAGCGCCTGATACGCAGCCTCGCGCCTCCCACCAGACGCTGTCTCGTCGAGCGCGACGACAGCTGCCAGGTCATCCTGCCGCAGAGCGGTCGCGACATGCGAGCGTCGGCCATCCGCTACAGATGCGAGATCAAGTTCATACCGGTGAACCTGTTCTACGATGCGAAAGCCGAGGGATTCATAGACAGGTCTACCCTGCGGTGTGGCGATGAGCATCACGTGCGCCTGCGGGTCCACGTCAGCAAGACAGCGGCGAACAACAGCGGTGCCAATGCCTTGACGCTGGTGTTCCGGGCTGACCATGACAATTCCGAGTGACGCGAGGTTGCGGCCGTACGGATAGATTGCGGACGCTCCGATAAGTTCCCGCCTGCCGGCGCCGGCAGCATGAAGGCCGTAGACCGTACCTGCAGCCATCAACAGCGCAACCTGTTCGTCCGCAAAGTGCCAACCGACCCGCTCCGCAAGTTGCTGCAAGTCCGCTCGGTCGTGCTCGCCCAGCTTAGCAAAGGTGAATTCTTGTCGACTGTCGATCACGGTGGCCTAGCATTCCCTTCCATTCATCAATCTTCGTAGACTGTCACTGTCGCCTCTTCGCCAGCCGCGATTGCCCCGGGACGTTCCACGATGCAAATGATGCCACGGCGTCTTTGCGCGTGTTGCACGAAGCGTGCAGACAGCTTCGCAACGTCCGGGTAGTGCGACTGGATTACGTCGCCAGGATAGCGGCAGGGTTGGTTTTCTCCTTCACAGAGGAGCCCCGCGCCGCTTGGGAACAGAATGCGGCTTCCGTTTGACAGTCGAGTGAGGTCCGGGAAGCCTCTGACGACAACGTTTGCGCCGAGCCACTCTGGTCGAATCTCTGGCACGCCAAGGGCCTCAGCCACGGCTGCACACTCTTCCATCGACACGACCGTGATCTGCCGACGGTTGAAAATCTCCATCCCACGCGGGTACATCGACTCGCGAACACCAGCTCGCTTCGTCAGACCGAAGTGGCGGTCGCCTGCAATGCCGCCGTATGTAACGTCAATCTGCGGCAGACGGCTTGTGATGAAGCTTTCTGCCTGATTGGCAATGAGCACTGCTTCGACAGTACACGAATGTGACTGCGCGATTTGCCCCACCTCCTACTTGTTCCAGTCCTGCGTCATCCAGCGAGCAATCGTTTGTGCATCAGAGTCGTCGGCCTGCTGCAGTTGGTCGATGACGCGCTCTCGTACCTCAGCCGGCTTGTTCTGGCTCAACTTTGCGGCGCCTTCCATGCGCGCGATGTCAATCCGGAACCCCACGATGGCTTGTGTCATGCGCCGAAAATACGGTTCTCCGGACTCGCTCGATACCGGCGAGTCAGGGTCGTAAAAGCGCACCATCCGCTCCAGAACCGCCGCGAGTTCCTCCACATCGTTCATCACGTGACAAGTCCCGTACACGTGCACCGCCACGTAGTTCCACGTGGGAACCGACTCGCCAATCCCGTACCACGAAGGGGAAATGTAACTGTGTGCACCAGAAAACACGGCCATGACGTCCTGCCCGTCGATGTCCTGCCACTGCGGATTCGCTTTGGCTACGTGACCGTATAAAGCGCCTCCATCATTGTCGAACAGAAACGGTAAATGTGTTCCGCACTGTTGCCCTTCGTGCTGACTCATCAACAACCCAAAACTGTGGATTTCGATAAATTCCTTCATTCTGGCTTCGCTCATCGCAAATGACTTTGGTATGTACACCGACGCCACCTCGCGCTCCCTCAAATCTTGACGTGCCGGACAGTCATCCAACTTCATCTTATCAAAGCGGGGAATGACTCGATACGGCTGTCAAGCCATCTGCCCAATTTGCACGGCGTGCGTCAACTGCCCAGACAAACGAGGTGCCGCGCATACAACGTTGGCGAATGTTTCAACACAGGTGCAACAACGAGCCACTACGCTTCGTCTGAAGCACTAGGAGGTGGATTCAGATGAAGAAGGCCGTGTTTTTTGCCATCCCGGGATTGCTCACTGTGGCACTCAGTGGTTGCGGAGCGACGGACAACCAGACTCATTCCGTAGGAACGACCGTAGTCGCCCCCGCTGCCGGAGTTCGCCCCGCCAATACGGTCACTTTTTTTCAAAACAGTTCGTCACCAGCCATTGAAATTCCGCTAAAACCTGACCCGCTTGTCGGGCGTAGTTTCTCAAACGTCCATCCTCCGTCAAAAGGGGTTCAGGTCTACTTGCCCATCTATCCCGGTGCTGTGAGCACCGCGCCTGTCTCCGGCATTGGAGACGTGGGTAGAGCAATGGACGCAGACCTTGTCGATGGAATCGTATACTTTCGTTCAAAGAACTCCCAGACGAAAATTTTGAACTGGTACAAGCAGCAACTCGGCAGATTAGGGTACTCGATTGGCGTCCAAGGCAGTTCCAGCAAGTACGGTAAAACGACATCAGAGTACTTTGACTTTACCAAGCACAAGACCATTCCCGGCAATCCGACGCAGTTTCCCGAGATCAACGTGGGTTTCCTCGCTCAACGTCAATCCGGAGACACTGTGTTCAAACTGATGGCCTCTTACATCGTTGTGCCGCCCCGTCCGAAGAACTCCTACCTCCCGACAGATGTAGTACGGGTAGTGTTGACCGAAGGCAAAACGACCAAGACCATGACAGACGCAAAGTTAATCGCCAACGTCATCTCCGAAATCAACTCGCTGCAGGTAGAAACACCGTCTGTCCAGGCTGGAGGTACTGCAATCACGACACCGCTGGTCAACATCGTGGCCAAATTTTACGAGCAAAACGGGACAGTTATCAGTGCCACGTTTTCTCCGTATTTCGGGACATTGACGATTCATGGAACGACGCTGAACAGTGGCTCCGCCCCCGCCCTGCAGAGCACGCTGACGTCCCAATTCCGGAGTCAGGGAAACTAGCGACGACCCTTCCACTCCTGTGCGAGCAAGCCGTAAACTGCGTGATCGATATAACCGCTTGAGTGGCGCTCCACCTGGCGACATACGCCTTCCAAGGTAAACCCGAGCCGTTCCGGAATGGCACGGCTCTTTTGATTCCCGACGCCCGCACGAATCTCGATCCGATGTAAGCCGTACTCCCAGAAGGCGATATTGACCATCGCGCGGCAGGCGCGAGTCATAATGCCACGCCTCTGAAAGTCCTCGCCTAACCAGTAGCCAATCGACACCTGGTTGTGCTCCCAATTGACGTGGTGGAAGCCAATCACGCCGGCCAACTGTCCCTGATAAGTAATTCCGGCCTGAAACCCGTGGTTCGATGCGAACTGCTGCAGTGTCATCGAGATGAATTCCCGAGTCTGCTCGGCAGAGACGCTCGCATCCACCCACGGCAGCCACTCCCGCAAGTAGGACCTGCCGGCGTCAATGAGGCCAAACACCTGCTCTGCGTCTCGCAGTTCCAGCAATTTCAGATGAATTTCGTCGTCTACTTTGTGGTAGAACATGTGATCGACCTCCACATCAGGGCTTCTGAATCGCAACTGTGAACGCTACCGTCGACGGAACTCGTGTCTGACGCTGTCCAAAACATTGTCTATGCTTTTAAGCAAAATTCAAGCTACGTCGAGTAACCTATGTCTCAGGCGGGGTGGCAATTGGGGCCATCAGTGCTGGCCGGCGCAGGCCGGGGCCGCCAGCAATTCAAACGTCAGGGGTGAGAACCATGTAAGGACAAGTAGTACTTAACAAACTAATTGTTGGGCCTCTCAGCCAGCTGAATCTGACCTTTTCACCTTGACCCCCTTTTGAATATAACTAAGGCCGCCGATGACTCGGCGGTCCCTTTTTTTCTGTACGGCTCGCAGTCGTTGACTCGAGGCCATGTGGTGCACTACAGTTTTTCAGCGACCAACGTGTATAGGGCCGGAGCCGGAACGTGCCGAGCGGTGATGGAGAAACCCTGCGACTCAAGAGCGGCGCTCATTTTGTCACTGGCAATGCGAATGTGAAGCGGAGGCCCCATCGGGCTGTCTACAGCTTCCCAGTCAATGCACAGCAATTTGCCACCTTGTTTCAACAGACGGTGGATCTCTTGAATCCCTTGTTCAAGCGGCTCCACCTCATGTAGGACGAGTGACGCTATCACGACATCGGCTAGCTGGTCATCGAGTGGAACGTTTTCAATGGTACCCTGAACGAGTTCAATGTTCTTAACCCCAGCCGCATCTTGGCGCTGCTTCAACTCATCCAGCATTTCTGTCGAGACATCGACCGCGTGCACAGTTTCGTTCGTCATCGCAGCAGCTGGAATGGAAAAATACCCAGTACCGGCCCCCAGGTCTACCACTGTATCGTGTGGCCCAACCGGGATTGACGAGAGTGTTGCTTCTGGCGGCAGCGCTTGTCGACGCTCCGCAGAGTCGAGTACGTGCTTGTTTGCGGGATCAAAGCGATGTGGATGACCATCTGAGTGATGTGGCGTCATGTCATCAGACCCTCCTTCAAATTTTCCGTCACAATCCGAAAAGGATGTGCGTTACAAGGTTGGCTCTGGAACGAAGGTAGCTGCGCGCATAAAAAACGTCCCGGATGACTTCGCCACAAGTTGCCATTCATCATCATACACAAGACAGTCAGCATACAACAACGTCTTGCCCTGTTTCGCCACTTGCGCTTCTGCAACGAGCTGGTGTCCGCGCGCGGGCTGCAAATAGGTAGTATGGAGGTCAATCGTGACAGCCCGTTGTACGCCCTCGTCTGACTCTACGAGATTAGACATGGCGACGTCCGCAAGTGTAGAGATAATTCCACCATGCACAACGCCGACACTGTTCATGTGAAGTGGTTGCAAAGTCAAGCGGACGTTGACTCGACTGGAACTTACGCGTTCATATGTAAAGCCCAAAAATCCGTCCAACGGCTGTTCTATAAAACTCACTCTGCCGCCCCCCTTTTCTCTCTACTGCACCGAATTCGAGCCCGTTACGCCGTGGCCTTGTCCGTACTTACCACCTTTCGATAGGTTTCGCCTGGAAAAGAGGCTATGACCGACCATACCAAGGACAATTAGAATGATACCGCAAACGGACAGCCATGACGGCATGTGTGTATTGGTGAACAGGAGCCCAAGCAACACTGTGAACACAACTTCACCGGATTGAGTCGCTTCAACGACGGCCAAGTGACGGACATCCCCTCGCGTCCGGTCAGTCGCGGCAAAAAACAACGCCGTCGCGATGACGCCAGAAGAGAGCGCAACCACTACGCACTGAACGACCTGTGCTTGGGTCGGCGGTCCTGTCCGCAGGAGGCCATACACAGACAGAACGAGCCACAGGGGCAAGCTTGCCAAGGTCATCCCAAACACGCGCTCAAGAGCAGCTAACCGATTACCGCAGACCTCCATCATTTTGCGGTTTCCAAGCGGATAAGCGAACGTGCCGACCCCCATGAGTACTAGTGTCAGCCACAACACACGCGCACTGACTGTACTCGTATGTCCCAATTCAACAAGCACAATGCCGCCCAAAATCACCAAAGACATCAAAAGTCCCCGTACCGGAATGCGATGTCTCTGTCCTGGAGCAGGGTGACCATTCGACTGGCGAAACAGGGGCGATAAAAGAGAACCAGCGACAATGGTAAACTGCCAAGTCGCGGCTACCAGCCAAGAAGGCGCATACTTCGCACTGACGCAAAGCGGGATGTAAAACAATCCGAAACCAACTGTGCTCCAAATCAACCAGCGGATGGGTGCACGTGCCAACTCTCGCACAACAATCGGCAGTGTCCCGCGAACAGACACCACGACAAGCAGCATTGGGAACATGAACAGGTAACGCAGGGAGGCACTCCACTGCCAACTCCCCCCCGCCTGCGCCATGCGCTGGTTGAGGACAAATGTCACGGCGAAAAAGAGTGATGACAGGAGTCCCAGCAAAATCGACGAACCCAACTTACGAGTTTCGTCTCCTTGCCCTCGTCCTTCGTGCGTGGATGTGGTCACGTCGATCCAAGTCCCCTCCTTCTTACTGTCCAACATACCACAGGTGCACAGACGATGGATGTCCATCTCCGGGATCGAACAGATTACCCTTTTGCTTCGTCTATAGTGAGGTGTATGATGACGACGTCTGTGGATAGGCACAGCCGTCCGACTCGTGCCAACGCTACATACCGACGCTTCACTACACAGTCGTGCTACCTGGGGGTTCAAAGTACAGATGATGAGGCAGCCAATTAGAATATTCCTTTTGTTTTTGACAGGTGCCGCGTATATCGCGAGTTACGGATATGCCTATTCGCGAGCAGTGGCACTTGGAATTGGCATGGTTCCGACCACATCCACCTACCAATCACACGTCGCGCTCTCGACGTATATTCTCCCCCTCACCCTAGCGATTGTGTTGTGCGTTGTCTTCTGCCTGCAGTTGCCTGCACTCAAGTCGGTGAAACTGCAACTCATCGTGATTGGGGTCATTTCGTTTTGCGTAAGCCTGTGGGTGATTTCCAGACCCCTCACACTGTCTTTAGACACCTATCGCTATTTGTGGGACGGGCATCTACTCGTCCACGGTGTCAGCCCCTATCGGGCCGTCCCACTCTCCCCAGTGCTAGACGCATACCGTAACTTCCGCTATTGGCCACTCGTGGGTTGGAAGACCACACCAGACGCCTATCCGCCCCTCAGTCAGATCTACTTCGTTGCAGCAGCGGCGATTAAGGATGGGGCTCTGTGGCCCTACCGCACCATCGCGTTTGCCAACCAGTGCATCTCTCTCGTCTTGTACCTCATCGTTCTAAAAAAGCGGGCGCGACCGCACGGACTGCAGCGCAAGGATATCTTCGCGTTTGCGTTGTTTGCCCTGTTTCCCCCTGTCATCAACGAGTTGATTGGAGCCTCACACGTAGACACCTTCGCAGTTCCGTGGCTGCTGCTGGCTTGGTGGATGTGGCTCGAAGACAGGCCGCTGGTTGTAGGCATAGCCATTGGCCTCGCGACGCTGATTAAACTATGGCCGATCGTTCTTATCCCAGCATTCTGGCGCTGGGGGCAGAAAAAGCCAAACACTCTAATGATCGCGAGCGGAGGCGTCACCTTAGTCGCTGGTTTCGCACCCTTTATGCTGCTGGGGCACGGCCATGTATTCGCGTTCTATCATAAGGACCTGTTCTTTGACGAAAGTCTCTACTTCCCAGTGCGGCACTTTATACAACACACACGCCACGGGGCGACGGTCATCTTGGCTGTGATGGAGTTGCTCGCTTGGACCTATATGCTATCCAAGCGTGGACGCGCGTTGACGTTTGAACAGAAGGTCACTATCCTCGGCATGACTTTCCTCTTGTCATCACCGATGCTCCGACCTTGGTATCCGATACCTTTAATTCCCTTCGCAGCGCTCGCGGGCGACTTATCCGTTTTCTACCTTTCCGTGTCCATTCAAACTCTTGGTTCATTGACGCCCCGGGAGTTTTTCCCGTACATGCCGATAGAATTCATCCCCACCTACGCCGCCGCTATCATCCAGTGGTTTGTTCAATGGCCGCGTGCGGCGATGCGGAAGCTTCGCACTGAGTAGCCGACCACTCCTTGCAGTCACATACACACTCCAGCCATGCAGTGTATGGGTTCGTGTCGGTAGTTCTGCTGATTGGATGCGTAGGTATGGCCAAATACCGCCACTGTCGCTCGTCTCGCCGAATACCCTGAAACAAGTCAACTTGAAGGGAGGGCGACGGTGAATGTGTTCCCGAGATGATTGTTCACAGGCCATGGGACAGTGGGTCCGATTTCAAACTCGATGGGGCGTACACCGCGGAATCGTTGAGTCTGTCAATCAGCGAGCGGTGCTTGTGCGTATGCCGCGCCAGTATGCTCCGGTCGGGCTCACGAGCCACTCCACGGCAGGTGAAACAGACGACACCAGTAAACTCGACATCGCACTCGCAGCTTGGTCCGGCTACGGAGGCTACGGGCGCGGTTACGGACGCGGCGCCCCTGGCTACGGCGGTTGGTACGGCGGCTGGTGGTGGTGGTGGCTGGCATTCGCTTGCTTCATTGAATAGACCACGCATCCCACGACGTCGTCGCATTGACAGTATTCAAACCGGAGACTTTTCATTTCGACTAGCTTTCGATCCTGGTGCTGGGGATACCGGACGACTTCAATCGACAGTTGGCTTTCGACTATTGGGAGAAACTCCTGCGGGGTTCATTCTGCGTTCGGGACACTTTGAACTCAACTCAATATAAGGGCATTCGCGGATTGAATTGCACATCCCAAGAGGGTAATCCACGTCCCCGACTCTGCGATACCCTGTTGTGAAGTGCCACTTACACTCAGATGCTTGCACAAGCATAGAACGAAACAAGCACCAGACTTGGTCTGTTGCCATCACATACCCCTACCCCGATAGTATTTTGAAACTGGAATATTTATCTATAGAAACATAATGATACGGCACGGCTAGAGTGTCTATAGGACTTTTGTCCTAAACTGAGCTGTCGTTCATCGATTGTCTCGAGTCGTCTTCATGGATCTTACAAACTCCATAGGGAATGATTGCGTCGCTCGCAACATGATAAACGGTCGAAAATATTTTGCACGCTTCACTTCTAGGACAAATGTGCCCAGCCACACAAAAGAACGTCGGACTGCTCCCAGCTATGTATCTATAGTCATCCACGAACCCCTGTCACCCCTACCACCCATTCAACGCTTCCAAAGCATATTCTACATCATCTCTATCTGTCCATTGAACTAAACCAAAAGTTCGTGGGAGTGCGGACGACTGCTACATGGGTGAGTATGCTGGCAGCCCAGCGATCACTAATATTAGGATTCTGGCACTGCATGATGTACTCATGACGAGAGTCTAACGAAATGTGATGTGGAAGAACAAAGAACACAGACCTTGAAATCGCGACTCAGATGGAATAGAGCTCATGTACCCATCAGAATCCACTGTTGGAAAAAGTCCCATGGCATTAAATGCGCTCAGCTTATAATTGTTTCCTATTCCTTGACTAGGGTGAAAATTTTATCCCATTACCCTCGTCCGCAATCGAATGCACCGACCGCGACTGTGCTAGACTTCTGTCAATCGTTGTCGAATTGAGAGGAGAGCACGTTGTGACCAGGTCATGGACGAACGACTTCATAGGGCAATTTAAGATGTTTGCGGGTCTCCTATTGATAGAAATAGTTTTCGAGGTAGTCGTCTACGAGTGGTTAGGTAACTATATATTTGGTACCGCGTGGCATTCCCGCAGGGCTCTTGAACACGTAGTACATTCTGCATGGCTTCTGGCGGTCACCACACCATTATTGTATTGGTACGTATCTAGACAGTTTCATAAGCAATCACGGCTACACCAAGACATGTGGAAAATGGCCCACCATGACGAGTTGACCGGGCTGCCTAACCGCCGACTAGCATACATCAAGATGAAAGAACTTTTGTCCGATAGCATTCGCTCGGGCGACTCAATGGCAGTTCTCCTGATAGACCTGGACAGGTTCAAGGAAGTCAATGACTCACTCGGACACGATGTTGGCGATGAGGTTTTGAAAATTGCTGCCGGACGCATCTGCCATCTTCTCGGTATGGGAGAAGTCGCTGCACGGCTTGGTGGAGATGAGTTTTTAGTTATGATCCCGGTTTCTTCAACCGAAGAAGCTGTCCAAGCAGCTGACCTACTACTCGAGCGACTTCAGGAGAAGATTACATGGAACGGATATGAATTCTATTTGACTGCCAGCATCGGCATTGCGCTGTGCCCTGTGAGTGGAGAAACGGTGTCGTCTGTGATGAGGAGTGCTGACCTCGCGATGTATGAGGCGAAGCGAGACGGGAAGAATCGATGGCACATTCACATGGAGGCCTTACAGGAGAAGCTTTACTCGACTTTCCGGCTGCAAAATGACTTGCGACGAGCTGTGTACGAACAGGACCAGCTATTCCTAGAATTTCAGCCTCAGGTAAACGTTGAAACCAACCGGGTGGATTCCCTGGAAGCGCTCATTCGATGGCAACACCCAACTCTCGGCGTGATCCCACCGTCAGAATTCATACCGATTGCCGAGGATAGTGGACTGATTGTCAAGATAGGGGCACTTGTACTTCAGACTGTCTGTATCCAATTGAATGAGTGGAAGAGAACAAACAAAACTATCCTGCCGATTGGCGTGAATGTGTCTCAAATAGAACTAGCGCAACCGGACTTCGTAGAGACGTTCCTGTCGGTAATTGCCGACTACAACATCGACACATCTTTGATTTGTATTGAGGTCACTGAAACGTCGTTAATGAAGAACGAAAGAGAAGTTCGAGATAAACTGACGCAACTAAGGCAACGCGGAATTTGCGTGATGCTAGATGATTTCGGAAACGGATACAATTCTCTAGGGGTTTTGCGGCAACTTCCGATTGACACTGTAAAAATTGACCGGACATTTGTAAGGGACATTCACAGCAGTGTTGCGGACCGCTCGCTCTTTTCTGCCCTCGTGCACCTTGCCCACTCATTTTCTCTCACTGTGCTTGCCGAGGGTGTTGAACACCAGCAGCAACTCGCTGTCGTCAGCGAAGAGCGCTGTGACCAGTACCAAGGATACCTATTTAGTCGCCCTATCACAGCGAACAAAGTCGCGATCGACTATTTGTGATATTACCTCATGACGCAAAACCCGCAGCCGGAGTCGTCTGCGGGTTTTGCGACGTTTTCCACATTGATCAAGACATAGTGGACGTCTAAATATGATGGGTCCGGTGATGTGTTGTCGTCCCCATACTAGGAGTACCGGAAACGCCGTCGTTGAATGCTCAGGGTGCCGCCACTGGTTGTGTGATGGTTGCAGCTAGTTTCGCCGCGCTTGCCATCACTGGTTGCACGGCCGCGATCCCATCTTCCACGACTTGCACGACTGCCGTAACTTGTGGGCTGGTGACGGTGATACCGACCTTATGCAGTCCCGCTTGGACCGTGGTAATTAGTGCGCCCTTTTCTGTCTCACTCATGTCAGCCCAAGACTTACCAGATGCCGCAAGTACCTTCGCAATCTCCTGCGCAAGCGTGCTTTGAAGCAGTCGGTCCGTGATATGATGCAACTCCACCTTCCCTGTAGCTGCCTCGCTCGCGAACCACGGCGACTCCATGAGGCCGCGCACCAGTTTGCCAGCGTCATCGAGCGCAACGCCAATGCCATTCGGCACCTTGTCTGCGACGAGCGTAGCTGCATCCTGCGCCAGCTTCGGTTTCTTCTTTCTGAGCCACTTCCAATCTGCCGCCACCTTCGCTACCAGAGCTGCGCCAACTGAAGCAACTACCGTCCAATCCGTGCCTGTCCACTGCATAGGGATTGCCTCCTTTAAGGTTTAAGAGTTGTGGTAGAACCGTCCGCGAGGTGAATATCAGCAGACGTGATGGTGCTGGGCGTGGTGGGTACCGTCTTGTCAAACGAGAAGTTCCACTCGCCGTTTACGTTCTTCATCTGAAAGCCAGGGATCTGTCTGTCCTCAGTCCACAGAATGTAGGTGCTCCCGTCATACACGACCGCTGGGAATTCCGCGCCGTTGACCTTCACTTTGGTTGTTTGCATATCCTCACCTCCCGTGCTCGGGTACCAACCCGGGTCACTGTAAATCTCGTCGAGGTCGACCTGCAGATGCGCCACCCAGGTATCGACCGCGGACTGGTACATCGCCGCGTGTGGACTGATTACCCCATTCGACCACGCGAGCGTCTGCCAGACATGGTCCGGTCGCCCCTTCGCGTCAGGTGACAGCATGAGGTAGTTGACGATGCTGATGCCGCCATAGACCCCCACCGCAAACTTGCCGTTGAGTACCTCCTTGATGGCTTGGAAGTACTCGTCGACCACAAGGAAGTCCGCTGTCTTGCATGCGTCGTAGTCGACGGAATAATAGACCGCGATCGACGGGTCCGGATGTACGCCGAGCCACTCCAACTCAGTCAGCGTGTCGAGCGCATCCTGCCTGCCTTGTGCTGCAGAAAAGTAGCCGCGATAGTTGCTCAGGCCTTCCCAGTTAAAGATGACGCGCAGGTCTGCATGGAGATACACCTGGAGTTCTTCGGGCGTCACCGCTTTTGTCCACCCATGCGTCTTTGCGCCCAGATAGACAACGGCCTCATACCCTGCGGCTTTGAGTGCTTTACAGTCAGCTGCCCAAAACGGCGTATAGCGGTCAACAGCTTGTGCGATGCGTTGCAATGTCTTTCCCTCCCTCCATCTGCGCCAAGAGATAGAACGCCATGACTGCGTCAATCATTTGACCAGCGCCTCCTGTTCGTTCTCTTCGTGCGTCTGGATCCAGTCCCACATCTCCTGCCACTTGGACAAAAACATGGCCGCGCGCTGCGGTGACTCTATGACATCAAAATAGTTGGACTCGAGACTGGCTGACTCGCTGAAGTTCCAACTGCCGCTGAGCACGTCAGTCTTATCACGCACCGCGAACTTGTGGTGCATGATGTGATGCTTCTCGGACGTTCCCTCCAGGAGCGGTATGCCAGCCGTCAGCAGTTGCTCTACTTCCGGACGCTCGTATGTTCCGCGAGCCTGCGTATGGTCGATGACGAGAGCCACATCTACGCCTTTGTCATGCAGGCTTATCAAATCCGCGATCAGAGGTGGTAGATGCATGCCGTAGATGGCAATTCGCAGATGCGATTTTGCGCCCTGGATGAATGACAGAAACACGTTCTGGGTGTCGTCGTCTGGACTAAAGAACGTTGTGACTTTAATGCCAGCCTCAACTGCCAATGTCTTCACCTCGTTTCATGGCCGCTCTTGCCGCATTCACGGCGGCTTCACGGTTATCGTCTACCAGCGCCTCGAGAATGCGGTTCAACAGCTGCCTGTCCTCTACGCGCATCCGCTGCAGCTCTTTGATGACGCTCCACATCGCCTTGAGTTGGTCCGTGTTGTTCTTCAGCAACTGAACCAACATTCCCATGGACTGCTCGTTCCCAATGGCAAGTCCCGGTTGCGTGCCGCCCGAGTAGATAGTTAGGAAGGCCATAAGTGCCAGCATGTGAGGGTCGAACTTCGGGAACGCCAGGTCGACCGTCGCCCACCCAAGGATGAGCAAGACCTGCTGCTTGAAACCCGGCACGCCACCGAACCACTTCGTGAAGGTGAAGATTATCTGCCGGTCCCACTCCGTCTCGATAAACGGCCAATAGAACGGATAGAGAACGCGTTTAGAGATGAGCGTGAATCGCTGCATCGACCACCCACCCCGCTGTCGTTAAAACACAAGTGATTAGAATGCCGATGAACCACTTGCTCCATCTAGGTAGCCGACTTTCGGCCTCGGCCTGAGCCGCAGCTGCGTCCTGTTGCGCTCGCTCCAACGCCGCGACTTTGGCCTGCTCGTTGGACTCAATTACCTTGTCGAACTTCTCATGCAGACCGTCCATGCGCTCGTTGATGTAGTCGTGCATGTCGTCAAACTTTCGGTCTACATTCGCATCCACTGCATCCACTCGCCCGTGCAGCTTTTGAATAGATTCGTCTATGCGATCCTCAAACACCGTCTTCCAACCGAGCAGACCGTCCACGTCTCCGCGCAGGCGCCCCACCTCGTGCGCTATGTTGATGTCCTCTTGCAGGAACGTGTCTCCCGCCACTCTGTCACGCTCCCTTCGGGCAGACATGCACGACGTACTTCTTGGCTGCCTTCCACATGTCTGCCGGACTCGGAGGCGGGTATGCCTTTACCGCACGCCATCCAGCACGCCAGGCGATGGACTGTGCGAGCGTCGAGCAGTACGGCATCAGCTTGTCGGTCCACGTCACGAACCATCGCGGCAGGTGCAGACGACCGCCCGAGATGTCCCGCAACCCCTGGTCGATGATGCCGAACCAACCGTAAAGGCGACCACGTTGCCTGCGTGCCCAATCCAGCGCGTTGTTCAGCCCGTGACGGTTAGGGTACGGCGGTCGACAGATAACGCAGTCGTGGTACACAATCGGGTGAATCGCCGTCTCCTTTCCGTCTGCCTCAACTTTCGTCCACGGCCCGAGCGCCACCGCGATGTGCCACGGCCATGGACCGTTGCTGCGTTCTTCCAACTCTTCGCCCGCCTGGATGAGCGCTTCTCCCACGTTGTCGGCGTGGAAATAGAAGATTAAGTCGCCCGGCTTGCACAGAAACTCTGACACCCAATCCACCTCCTCACATGAAAAACGGACCCGACCTCTGTCGAGTCCATCGTGTAGCATGGTTGGGTTGGTAGCGACGCTTAAGGAGCTACGATTGCAACTGCCGTAGATTGCGCCGACTCGCCACCGGAAGTGTCCACGGCGGTCACTGCGAAGGTGTACTGCGTGCCCGACGTGAGGCCTGTGAGGCTGTCCGAGTTCGTCGCGACATTCCCGACCTTCGTGCCATCCTGGTACACGTTGTAGGACGCGAGGTCCGTGTCGGGGTTCGCTGTCCACGCAAGCGATGCAGTACCGGCACTCGCACCTGGTGTAGCCGTCAACCCTTGCGGAACTGTTGGGGCGCCCCAGATGACGGTCGGAATGACGGCGTCTGACACCGTGGCAATCAGCGCTTCCTTCGCCCATTGCTTGTCTTCGATGGTCGCCAGGAATGTCCGTAGCTCCGCGCTGAATGAGAAGAACTCAGTTTGAGTCGGGGACCACACGCTACCGTCAAGCGCCCGCAGGCTCTTAGGAGTCGCGGTAGAGTTCGCCTGCAGATACGCATATTCGCCTGCGAGCATCGCGACAGCAAACACATCCATTGGAAACACCTTTCCGCCGGCAGTTGTGGACGTGAATCCCGTGGCGAGCACAGCCGTGACAGCTGCCCCAATGACACCGTTCTGCGTCGTTTGCAGGTACGCCGTCCACCAGTCTGCGAGATCTGTCTGGCTTGGCAACGGATGCATGGTGGTGTCCCAGTATGTGATGACCTGGTTGCCGTATGCGTCGTTGCCGACCACAAAGCCGACGCCAAGCACCATGTCCGGGTAGTGGTTCTGTACCGCTTGGACAATATCCATGTGCTAGTTTCCCCCCCCCAGTTTGTAGACTTTGGCTTGTAGGTCTTGCACCGCTCCAACCAGATGCGCGATCACTGCGTAGAGGTCGATGCCGTGACCGTCCTCGCTCTGCACCTCAACTGGCGAGTCTTCCGCGATCAGGCCCACTCGTTGCCGCGTCTCACCTCTGATGACGTAATCCTGCAGGGCCAAGTCATGAATGACCTTGATCGACTCCGCAATGTTGTGAGCACGTACAGCTTCCTTCCACGCACCGGAAGATGCGTTGACGTACGAGTACGAATACATTGCACGCAATGCGACGCCGCTCTCCCCCACGACGTTCGTGTTGTTCGATGTCGGTATCAACGCTGCGTCTGAGTTGCCAGACGCCTGTTGAATCATGAAATGCGGGCCAACCGACGTCGAGATAAGATGCAACGACGTGTCGCCTCTCAGATAGCCGTTTCCGCCTGCGCCGAGCCAAAGCACCCCGGTCATTTCCATGTCGCCTTGGTTCAGACTGTGCCCGGCTGTTGTCGTCTGCGCTGTGGCGGCGTAGGTGAACGTCGTCGTCAGCCCTGGACTGTTGGTGAAGTAGACGCCGTTCTGGTTCATGGCGAACAACTCATACCCGTTCCCTTGCCCGTTCAGGTCCCACATCGTGAAGTTCATCTGATTAGGACCGCCGAGGTTCAGGTCGCCCGTCGTGATGTTGGACGCATTCATGTTCGTCACGTTCACAATCGCCGCATCCAACGTCCCTGTATTGACCTGCGAAGCGTCGAACCCTGCACCGGTGCCGAAAGTGGTGAACGTCCACCCGCCCGCGCCGTCCTTCTGGTCGCTGATCCCGAAGATGCCGCCAGCCAACCGAAGCGCCTGCGTGGCGTTCGCATACGTGGAGGCGTTAAGAATGGTGATTCCGTTACTGTCCACCGTGACATAGCCGCCCGCAGACTGGAGCGCGTTCTGGTCGGCGCTGATGATGCCGTTCAGCCACGAGGTGTCGATGGTACTTCCCGGTTGCAACGCCGTGCTGGCTGTGGCAGCTGCACTGGTAGCCGTGCTGATTGCTGTGGTAGCGGACGAAAGAGCGGAAGTGGCCGTCGTGGTTGCACTCGTGGCTGCTGTTGTAGCTTGCGCAGCTTGAGCGCGTGCTGCAGACGCGTTTTCAAGCGCCGTCAGAGCCTGCGACGCCGTCTGTACTGGTGCCGGCAGGATGACGCCGAGTGTAACCTGTGTATTGAGCGGGTCCAGTAAGTCCCGGTCGAGTTGCACCACACGCATGGACTGGCGCAGAGGTGGCGACATCTCTGTGTCGATGACATTGACCGTATCGCCGAGCCGCACGGCCTCGTGTGCGTAACCCGCTACCTGTTCCAAGTCCACCGTTGTCATTTGGTACGTCACAGCCGGCGCATTGATGGTCTGCAGGTAGTCCCAGGCCTCTTGGAGCAAGTCAGCGGCTATCGTCTGGTTGCTGTCGGTATAGGCCGTGAATCGGTTGCGCGTACCACCTGCGTAGCCATAGAGAGCCAGCGCGTTCGGGTCCTCCACCCACAACTGACCGCTTGGCTTGTCCACCGGATCTCCGTTGCCAGTCGACCACGTCACTGACGAGAAATCGAGCGGGACATTCGTCGTGTAGTTCGTCGAGCCATATCCATACACCGCAGTAAACAACTTTGTGATGTCCACCGTGCGCGTGACAGACTCGAGGTCTTTACCATATTCGAACCGCTTGCCGGTCACGCTACCGCGCTGTGGTATCCAGTCCACGTAGCGCCCGGTGATTGCGTTACCGCTGATGGTCACGCGGAAGGACAACTCGCCTCCGTAGAGTTGCACGAGTTGTGAGAGTGCCGCGGCTACCGACATGCGGACTAGGGTGAACGTCTGCGTGGTCGTAACCGTCACAGTTCCCGCACCCCAGCGCGTCCCGTTCAACACCCCGGATAGGGCGGTAGATGCTGACACGGCACTCGTCGTCTCGGCGAAGCTGTCCAGCCATTCGGTCGCCAGTTCTGACGGTCCTACTTGCTCGCACGTCGCCACCTGATAGAGTGTCGCCGCACCGTCGTACTCGATGAGCGTGACCTCGAACAGCTTTGTGGTTCCGTCAATGCTGTGATACGCCACAAATGCACCCTCGGTGATGTACTGGCTGTCCGGATGGTTGGCAGGCACCGTAAAGACAAACTGGTCGAGCACCTGCGACTGCGCCGCATTCGTCGCGTTGTAGAGTTGTTCACTATGCGTGGCCGAGTAGTACATGAGCGGCCCTGAAGACGTGAGAGGCGCCCCATCTGCGGGGCGAAGCACAGCCTGCAGAACCTCTGCCGAGTTGAAGATGTAGAGATTGAGGTTTTGCGGTTGTTTGCGCTCAACTGTCTGAACAGACACACTGCCAACGCCTACAAATGCAGCCGTGGGGCTTTCCACAACGCCAACGGTCGCGGACAGCGTGCCGATGCCAACGAATGCTCCGCTGGTCGATTCTCCTTCATCTGGCGTCGCGGACAGAGAACCAACGCCAACAAACCCGCCTGCGGCTGGCTCAATCAGGTCTGCTGATGCGATGAGCGATCCGACACCCACAAATGTGCCAGCGATGTACGGCGACTGCAATGTGACGGATGCTGAGAGGTTGCCCACGCCAGTGAAGCCGCCGCCCGTTTCTTCAGCCTCCGTTAGTGTTGCCGACAGAGAACCTACGCCGACGAACCCGCCTGACGTGGTTGATTCCTCAATGATCGTTGGTGCTGAGAGTGTACCCACACCGACGAAGGTGCCAGAGACGTCGCTCGGCGTGGTCGGAGCAAGTGTCGTGAACGGCACCTGCGCAACAACCCACGCCCCTCCAGCCTGTGCGTTGGAGTAATAATTGGTGGAGGACGCCAATCCGCTTAGGTTCACAGAAGCAAAGCCATTCGCATCAGCCGTAACGGATGACTTATTCGCCCAAGCCGGCGGGTAAGTTCCTCCATCGCTGGTACCCCAGTAAAATACGACACTAGCCCCCGAGGAAGCACCGGACACGGACAGCGTGGCGCTGTCGCTTGTGACATTGGTCACAGATAGAGTAGCTGACACTAAAACTCACCTCCCGCCCCGTTATGTCATCGCGGGAGTTTTAGCCGTTGTACGCCACCAGGGAGAAGGTCAGCGTGCCCGCCTTGATGATGATTTCGTCGTTCGCGCCGCTGGTGAGCGTTTCGGACGGACTCGATGCGACGCGCGCGATCATGTTGCCACCTGTGGCAGCATCCATCAGGCCAATAAACGTCTCTGTCTCAGTCGCGCCTGTCCATGGTGCAAAGGTGATGTCACTCGGGTTGGACACCGAACCGGCTGAAGCAGTCGGGAACGTCACCGGCTGCCGCGCATAGCCGCCGCCGGACAATTCGTTTGTGGTGTCGCCTGCTGTCGTGGGGTCTGCTGTAAATAGTGCCACGTAGAAAGTGCCGCCCCCGATCGTCACCGTCGCGTTGAGCAGCGCGTTTGCGCCGTACGTCGTGAGATTGCCTTGTCCTGATGCCAATGTGATCGCCTCCAAAGGATTGGTTATAGATACCGCTCCGTCCAAGCGACAGAGCCAGTTGAAACGCCTGCTGGGCTTACGGTGAGTGTGTTACCTCCCGGCGTCAGCGCCGGGAAGTCCGACGTGATGTCGAGAGCCTGCATATTCGTCGCGCCGTTGATCGTGACGAGAGCTCGCGTACAGTCAACGGTCAAGGTGTCCCCAGCCGCAAATGAGTAATTGACGAGCGCGAACGCACCAGAACTATGCGTGATTTTGATAGAAGTGGCTGCCCCCGTCAGAGACAAGGTGATGACCGGATACGTTTCATAGGTGCCTTGAATGCTCGGTGACGCTATGTCATTTATGAAGGCCGCCGAAGACTGACTCTGTGCGTACGCAAAGGGATCCGAGCACCGGAAAATGATCTTACCGGTGCCAAGCGTCGCGATTTGTGCGATGTCCGTCGCCTGCGTCCCGGCACCAGTGCCCATGCCGTCATCCATCACTGCGTAGTACGTCTTGTCAGGCTCATTGTCGAAAATGAGTGGCTGTAACCCATTAACAGGTGAGAGCCACGCGGCGATCGCACGCGTATCCGGTCGGAAACTCGCCAGGTCAGACGCGATATAGGCGATGTCTACTGGTATCCACCGTTCAGCGATGTCCGTCCGGAAGTACCACTCACCCGGTCGGCGCGGTACGCTGGTGGCCTGCGCCAACAACGCAGGCGTGATGGACTGCGTCGTCTTCTTCGCGTAGATGCCAAATGCGGATGAATGCTGCCCGTTGTATGAGAAGCCGTATCCCTGGATCACGGGGCCTTCACCCCCACTGAGCGCATCTGTTGGTTATTGACCCTCTGCATCTGCTGCCCGAGCCGCACAATGTCCTGACGCGACTGCACCACGGGATTGTGGATGTGCACATCACCGCCGGTGAAGCTCCTCTGGTCGTACTGCTGGATGGTTTGCGCCGCCTGCGTACCTACCGAGCGCCCGAGCATCATCGCCTCCACGTTCGGCGGTACCAGCACGTGAGACATAGCCGCTCGAATCACCGGGATGCCTGCCTCAAAGCCAGCCGCATACATCTTGATAAAGTTAGGTGCCCACTGGTCAGATGTCGCGCCAGGACCGAGTTCGGTCGGCGAACCAAAGCCGAGGAAGGCCTTAATTTGCTTGGCCACGCCAACCGCAGCTTTCACCACAGCGTGCGCGCCGTTCTCAATACCCTTCGCGAGCATGTTTACCAAGTTTTCTCCCCACGTCAGTGCCTGGTGGCCCAGCATCGCAATCTCGTTGATGATATCCGCACCGAGCTGACTCCAGCTCATCCGGAAGATGCCCACAAACGCTCGAAAGCCTTGTGTGATGCGCGCCCACATGCCGGTGAAGAACGTTTCAAGTTGACGCCAGTGGGAGATAATCTCCCCAGCCACGACCCACAACGGGACAAGCATGGCGATCAGCGCTTTGATCGGACCCGGCAAATGATTAAACCAGTTCCAGGCCTCTTTGAGCCACGCGACGACTTGCTTCCAGTGCGTCACAAGGACCACGATCCCAGCCACCAGAGCCGCTATAGCGATGATGATCAGGCTGATAGGGTTGGCGTCCATCACAGCCGTGAGGGCTATCTGAGCCAGTTCCCACGCCTTAGTGGCTGCCGAAGCCGCGTAGGTCGCTACCGTCTGTGCGACGATCTTTGCCGTGTTGCCGACCCAGGTCGCGCCCGCTACCACACCGGCTGAGATGCTTTTCCACTGCGTTGCCGTCCATGCGACAGTCACCTTTATTGCGTCGGATACATTTAGCGCGTATACACCGATTGCCGTCCCAAATTTCGACATGACGAGCGCATTAAACGCAACCCGAAGGCCGAAGAGGGCCACGTCCAGGAGCGCCATCCCAGCCGCCAGAGACATCACCGCGTGAGTTCGGACAAACTCCATGATCTGGCCCCAATGCGCCACAACTTCGTGGAGACCTATCAACGCGATTGATATTCCCGTTATCCACATCCCGAGTGGACTAGCTAACAGCGCAGTTCCTGCAGCCCTCAGCGCGAAGAACGCGCCAATCGCGAGCCCAATCGCTGTCGCGAAATCATTGATGATAGGGTGCGCCTTCTGCAGCCACATAAGGAACTGGAACACTACGTCCAAGCCCTTCAAAATCCGGTTGATGAGCACTACAAAGACCGTCCCGGTGTCGATGATGACCGGGTTCAGCTTCACCATGGACGCCACCCAATTGATGATGTCGGCGACCGTCTTTATCAGCACTGGACTAATCGGATCGACCGCCTGCAGGAGAGACCACACCAAGGACACAAGGCCGCCGAGTAGGTGCATAATCGCGGACCCGTTGCTCTTGACATAGCCCATGAACGTCTCAAAGCCGACGCTACCCTTCCACGTCGCAAAGAAACTCGCCCAACTCGCCGTCATGCGCACCAGTCCTCCGAGCATTACGCTGATCATCGGCTGCATGTCCATCAGAAATCCGGCGAAGGCCTTGAACACGTTTCCGGCGATTTGGCCGAACGCCACGATGGACGGACCCGCCTCCGACGCCAGGAAATGAAAGAACGACTTGAAGAACGGCGAGTTCAGCGCGTGCGCCGCGTCAGTCAACAAGGTCTGAAACGCCTGTGCGGCGGCTTGAATGACCGGACGCATGTCCGTCATCAGGGTCTCGATTAACTTCAGCCCACCGACGAATAGTTTGATCACGGGCGTCTGGAAGCTGCGCTCGAAACTATGCCACTCCCCAACGAATTGAGCGAGTGACTGCTCGGCCTTAAGTTGTTGCGTGTCCAATCCCGCAAATGCCTGCGCGGCAGTTTTTAAGTCTGCAGCACGCGTTGTCGCACTGGTGGCGGTTTGAGCGGATGCGAGCGCTGACTGGTGCGCGGAGTATGCGCTGATCAGGCTCCTTATGTTGCCGATACTGACTGCTGCAAGACCCGCTCCACCCACGCCTGCAGCTGTCAATCCGCCCAAGAGTCCTCCCAGCCCCCCAATTCCAGCCGTCAAAACGCCAGGCGCAGCCATCCCAAGCAACGGGGCCAACGCCAGCAGCAAGGGCGACACGGCAGCCCCGCCGGCCGCAGCTGCGCCACCGCCTGCGTTCGCACCGCCTGTTCCTCCCCCTAAGAGGCTTTCGAGTTTCGCGGCTTCATCGCTCATCCCTTTAAGTGTCGCCTGTGATTCAGCGGTCTCCAGTTTGACCGGGATACGTGCCAGATCCACGCGCAGCGCGTGCGCCTCTGCTTGAACGCGTTTGACCGCAGCCACGGCACCCGGGCTCGCCATGTCGATAGCTGCGAATTGTTCGCCGAGCTGCCTGAGACGTTCTCGGAAGGTGAAGAGTGCGTCCTTGCTCAGACCGTTCGTGAGTTTGTTCGACGAGTCCAGTACGGAGGCCTCAGATGCGAGCCTTGCGATGAGCCCTGTGATGCCCCCCATCATGTCCTGGGCAGCCTTGGCGTTGCCGGGATTCGTCAAGTCCTGTGCCAGCGCAGCGAGCAGGTTTTTGGAGCCTCCTGCTTTGGACTTCCCCCCGCCAAACAACGAAGACAGGAAGCCGAGGGCGGACGTTCCACTTTTGCCGACTGCGCCCGTGGCTGCTTCTTCTTCGACGGCAAGTGTGGCCAACTCCGCTTCACTCGCTGCCAAATCGGCTTTATCTACCACCGGCCGGATAACCACTTCGCCTTCAAGGGTTGCCTTGCGCACGGCGAGGTCATCCATCTCGATTTTCGTTTCCTCGAACGTCGCTTGATCCATATGGACGTCGATCGTCGCAGGAGGGGTGACGAGTTCGTCTCTTTTCACAATTAGATCGTCGAGCTCAGCCTTAGCTTTGGCATCCTCGAGGTCAATCTTTGCGTTGGCGTCCCGGAACTCTTGCATTTTGGCCTCAAAGGCCGCCGCCTGGGCGTCCGCTTCCACGGTGTTCAGCTCCACATTCACGTCCCGGCGCCGCAGAGCTTCCAGCTTCGCCGCGAGCTCATCTACCTGCAGCTGTGCGTTCGCATCGTCCAGGTAGATGTCCGCCACGAAGCGGCGTACCTCGGCCAGCCGTGCCCGAAACGCATCCAAGGTGGCCTGTGCCTCTGCATCGCGCAGTCGGATGTCGGCGGTTGCATCTTGGATGTCCGCCAGTCGGAGTTCTATGTCTTCCAGTTTCATCTCCGCGTCCGCGTCTTCGACTTTGATGCTGATCGCCCTGTCATGCAGCAGCGCTAAGAGTTCGTCAAGCTTCACCTTGTCCTCTTCGATGTCGGCACGGAACTCTTCTCCGTCGCCCGTCACATTGACTCTCAGGTCCCATACGTCCATGGTCTCACCCCCTTCCCAGTCCGAATGCGGCGATGTCGTTGGTGTACGTCACGTTCTCACCACTGCGCGACGAAGGCCGCGAATCGTCGTCCCGGCCGCGCTCCAGTCGCTTGCTTCGCGCCTCCAGTAGCTCTACGATCACGGCCCACGGCTTGCCCAGCGTATCCTCAATGTCCCACTCGTACGTCTCAAGGCAGAACTCTAGGAGTTCGTCCTCAGTGATGTACTCGCCTGACTGATCAACGGCGCCAGGCGAGAAAATACGTTTTTTAGGGCGTCCACCCGGTTGATGGCCAGCGCCACTTCAAGCGCATGCCAGAACTCAGGGAACGTGACACCTTCATCTTCATCGAGGAAGATCTCCTCAGGCAGTTTGTTGATGAACAGTGAGAGCAAGCGGTGTGGGAACTGGAGCAACTTGTCCATCAGCACCTTGACGTTTTCCTCGTCACCCTTCATCTCGGTGGCTTGCAGCTCCGTGACCGCACCCGCAATCACGTCTGCCAGGCGCCGCACGCGCGACATCGGTACGATGCGCACCATGAACGACCGTCCGGCGAGTGTGACTTCTTGGTCTCTCAAATCAGCGACAGGCATTCAGAACCCTCCCCTACTGCGATTACGCGGCGTCTACGACGGTGCCGTACTCGCTGCCTGCAGCCTGCGTGAGGTCCGGCAGAATCGTGAACTGCACCTGATAGCCCTGTTCCTTGTCCTTCACGAAGTCCATCTTCGCCGTCGACATGTTGATCGCGCGGTGCAAGGTGATCGTCCGTGTCGTAAAGCCGGATGTCCCTGCCGGACACGGTCCCACGAAGGTCAGCGTGTGCTCAATGGGCGCAGACTCCACGCCAATGCTTAGTGTCTCGTTCGCGGGAGCGGTGCCCGTCACAGGTGCGGCGGTGATGTTGAACGCGATCTGCAAGTTTGCGAGCGTGGCCTCGGACAACGTGGTAGTAACCGTCACTGCGTCTTTGCTCAGTGCCTGTTTCAGGACGGCGACGATTTGATCCACCTCGAGGTCGGTGTAGGTCATCTTGCGCTCGAGTGTCACGCCGCCCGACGTGCCACCGACCTGGTTGCCGTCGACTTCAAAGCTAGAGCATGGACCGGCGATGATATTGCCGACGTTTACGTTGGTTGTGGTTGCCATCCAGATCCCTCCTCAGTCCGTGTATACGCGAACATTGAATATCACACGCACCACTTGGAATAGCCCCGTCTTGCTGCTCATGGTGTCCCAGTACTGCTGCTTGATCCCTGTGATGTTGCGCACCTGAGACAATCCGAGCGTTTGATCCTGCCTCAAAGTATCGTCGATGGCCGCGCCGTAGCGACGCAAAATGCGTGACAGGCGCTCGACGTCCGAGTCTTGGTAGTAGACCTCGACCATGAGCTGGTAGGTCTGCTTGCGCCACTCGAAGTGATCCTCGTTTTCGGTCGTGTCGTGGCCAGTGACCAGGACGCACGGCATCTGCGGCAGGTTTACCTTGTCACCGAACACCCACTGGACAGGCGGCTTCGGATTGAGCGGCTCCGTCTTGCGCGCGTCCACAATCGCGAGGTTGCCGGCGACATTAGACTGCAGCTGCGCCACGGCCGCATTAATGACATCCTCTAAATCCGGATACGCCACAGGCTCACCCCTGATAGTTGAATTCGTCGCGCAGCCAAGTCACGAGGCGTTGGTTCCACGTGCGCTGTAACGCTGGCGTGATACTCACTGGCGGCCGCTTCGGAGGATGGTCCGGTACCTTCCAACTGCCGAATTGCATCAGCGTAGCCAACGTATACCCGTCCTTCGTCTTCAGCCTGCTACCGAGCGACATGTGCGTGGGGTACAACTCATAAATGGCGCCGTCCGCGAACGGATGCGTCAGAGAGGCTCTGAGCGCCCCTGTACGCACGAGGATCGGGTGTGACGGTGGATATCCGGCATAGTAGCGATCCCACCGCGTGCTACGCGCCAGCGGGCGCCAGCCTGGTCCTTCTTCGTCGAACACCTTACCTTCGTGCGCATGGAACGCCTCGGCCATCGCCTCCCACGCTGGACGGAAGTCGTCGGGTACCTGTGCGAGATTGTTGAACTTGCTCTCAAATGTGTCGGCTCCCGGCGCGTCGAAACGGATCGTTATGCGACTCATCAGAACTTCATCCCCATCGAGAACGCAGGTGGTGTCTGACGCGTTGGACCACTCAAGTTGTCACTGATCAAGCTGTACTCAGGCTCTGGCGTTTCCCCGGTCGGCTGTGCGTCCCACAGGATGACATCGCCCTGGATCAGTTGCGTGATCCACGTCTCGGCCTCAGTGCGCCACGTTGCACCCGCGGGCGAATCAGACGGTGCCTGTCCCACGTAGACGCGCTGTGCCACCTCAGCCGCACCGAGGTACTTCTCAATGCGGTTCATCGTCAGAAGTGCGTTGGTGCCTGTAATCGGCGTCTGGTAGTAGCGTCCGAGTCGGTCATCAATGTATCGGTCGTACATCGGGATAATCTCGTTCGTCACTTCATCGGCGGTAATGTTCGGCGACGTGCTCAAGTCGATATCCATCGCAACGAGAAGCGCCTGAACGTCCGTAACCGCGCAGTATGACATCAGGCGTCACCCTTTTGTGCTTCGGCCTTTGGTGTTTCAGTCGGAGCGTTCCGTGGTGCCTTGATGGCCACAACAGCCTGAGCCCGAAGCGCAACCTTCTCGTCGTTCCCGGTCAGCTCCACTGTCTCTCCGACCTCATGCACGGTTTTGCCACCGTCGGTGGTCAGCCGCTTCACGCACTTGTATTGGCCCATGTAGAGTCACCTCACTCTGCCGTGTTATCGTCTGCCTTCGGCGCTACCTTCTCGGCCGTAATTGAGCCATTCGCAAGCAGCCGTGCAGCTTGTGTCTGCGTCAGCTTGATTTGCTCACCTATCCGATAGACAGTGTTATCGTGTCGTACGCGTCTGACCACTGTGTATGCCTTCGTGGCGTCTGCCATTGACCGTTCCTCCTTAGACTCGGACTGGTGACACTGTTAGGGATGTGACCTCCGAATACGTCACGTTGGTATTCCCCTGGTTATCGTTGAATCGCGTCGGTGGGAACGGCCCGAGGTCAACGGTTGTACCTGCCGCCACGTTCGCGACTACGTCATGGTTGTAGCCATAGTTGCAAGGTTGTGGCGATGCTACCGTTACCGTCGCGGACGCTACGCCACCGTTGGTGACTCTGAACATCGTGTGCCCATCATTTGAAAATGCGTCGCCGTTCGCGTCCGCAGCCGCCATTGACGGTGTGCCTCCGGTCAGTGATACAGCTTCCACACTCAGCTGTGCCAAATGCGTCCCCTCCATCCAAATAGAGGCCGCGCGCCGGCGGCCTCTGCGTTACTGCTCGAGTTACGCGATCGCGTCCTGAATGAGGTACCCAGTCGACGCAGCCACGACGTTAAGGTCGTAGATGTCGTTGTACTCGATCCAGTCACCCTCGCGCTCCTCGTCGAACCATTTGCGCACGTACTTCTCAGTGCGGAAGGTCTTCCCGAAGCTGATGGAGCGCAGGTCAGGTGCGCGCTCAACGTGTGCCAGAATGACACCGGTGCCCCAAACGTCTGCGAGGCTGGCTGCTTGCCCTGGATTGGCCGTGTTGTAGCCTGCACCTGCGATGACGACCTCCATGCCAAGCAACGACTGCGGTAAGAGAGCAGAGCCTGGTGTACCGCCAGCGCCTCTCAGCAAGATGTTGTCGTGCGTATACTTCACGAGATCGAGGATCTGCGTGTTGTACGCCAGTGCAAGTGCCACCTGGTATGGAATCACGATGACATTGGCATACGTGCGGCTCGCCGTGAAAATCTGCGCCTGCGCCTCCTGAATGTCCGACAATGGAGTAGACGCCGAGTTGTTCCATTGCGACGTGCCACTCAGCGCAGTGGTGTTGCTCGCCGCATACGTGCTCGGGTTCGTCGCAATCTGCGCGGCCTGGTACTCCTTCGTTAACATGACGGCGTTCTGCACGTACTGCAGGGTGGTGACGTCTAGCTGTAGAGGCTTGTCCGCATTGCGGCGCGCACGACGGGTCACGATGTCCTTCAGCGCGTACTGCTCGGCGTGGTAGTCAGCGGTCCCGAAGTTCCAGTCGAGCTGGGTTGACTCCGCACCGTCTGCACGCTTGGTGTCCGCGATGGTGAACATCATGCCTTGGTCGTAGACGACGTAGCTGTCCCATTCCTCTTGCACTTGTACCACCGGGAACAACTTCTCGTTGACGAAGTCCGCATTGTTGTAGCGCAGCGAGAACTGCGTCAGGAATCTATTTAGATGCAGGGTATCAAAGCGTGGCATTTACTCTCTCACCTCTCTTTGGTTGTCGCCCGTTAGGCGAGTTTGATAAGAATGCGATCGCCAGCTGCGGTGGCAGCCGTGCGGGCGTAACCGATGACATTCGCCGCGGTACCAGCCGCAAGTGCAGACGCTGGGTCGACCTCGCCAGCCGTAGCTGACAGAATGACGGCGTCGCCCACTGCGATAGCCTGAGACGCGACTCCGAGCGCAGTCCCGATGCTGCACACCGGAACGCTGTACCCGACAGTCTCCGCTTCGTCCAGCGTAAAACCGAGAAAGCCCGTCGCGTTCTGCGTGGTCGTGGTCGTCGCGTGGCCTTCGCTGGTGCCTTGCACGACAGCGTTGTACTCAGCGACTACTGCATCAGCGGTGAAGGATTCGACAAGTAGCGGGTTTGCGCCACGAATCATACCTCCACCCCCAGTTCGTCAGCAGCAGCAATGAAGGCTTCGGACCACTCCATGCCGCCTTTGACCTTTTCCTCCGCGAGCTTCGTGACTTCGTCCGACTTGTCCGTGTTGGTCTCCTTGACGCGCGCGACGATATTTGCGCTCGTACCGGCCTCACCGAAGCTGACGACAGGCGGCAATCCATCCACGAACTCGGCAAATTTGGTGACCTGCTCGTCGGTCATGCCCATCATCAGATCGACGGCCTTCTCCTGAAGCGCAGGGACCAACTTGCCAGTGCGGGCCTTCTCGTCAAACATCCAGCCGCGCACCTGTTCGGTGAACTTGTGACGGCGGTCAGCCGCTTCTAGCAGCTTCACGCGGTCCAGCACCGCTTGGTGCTCTGACATCGTGACTGTTTCCATGCTCACACCTCCTGGCTCGTTGTACTTTCCAGCGTCAGTATCGTTCACGGCATGCGGCGTAGCGACGCCACCCTCGTCGTCGGGCACGTCTTCCGGGTCGTATGCGTCGTCGCTCATCTTGTGCGTTGACGGTGTGACAACCTTCCCGCCGCTGTACTCGTAGTGGCCGCCCTCCAACCGACTGGCAGCTGCCGCAATGCGCCGACCAATTTCTGCCCACTCGCTCTCGCTGTAGCCGCCCTTTTCGCGCATGCCGCCCTGATTGAAGTACGACACAGCCGCGCGGATGTGCTTTTTGTCAATCGGGTACTTGTAGTGCTCAGGGTCGGCGTAGAGGTCTCGGGTCTTCGGCTTGTCCTTCGGTGGCGTCTTGTGCGAATCGGTGATACCACCCTCGGACATCTTCAGATGCGGATGCTTCTGCATGAACTCCTCATGCGCACGATTGGCGACGTGATGCGTGATGCCCTTCGCGATGAGCTGCTGCTTCTGGTCTGGAGTGCACACAGACCATGGCGTGATGCCCTGGCGCACATCCTCCATCCAGTCCGGGTTCTTCTTCGGATTCGCGGTCGAGTCGTTATCGCCGTCGTGGTCTGGGTCGAACGGCTCATCCTCAGCGAAACGCAGTTGGAACATGTCGGCTGTCTCAGACATGGCGATACGCTCCATGTTTTTTAGGAACGGCCGATTGGTCAGCGCGCCACCGAACAGGACATCCTTGTACGTTTTCTGTGTCGCCGGGTCTGTCCAGCTAAACGAGAACTCAGGCGAGAAGTAATTGTACTTCCCGGACTGCACGAGCTTCGCACCCTCGTCCGTCCATGCGACACGCGCCCACAAAGTGTTGCCGTTGTCGCGGACTTGCAGCTCCTGCCACTCGTTGACCGCGCCGTCCGTGGGCTTGTGCTCGATGTCGGTAAAGAGCTTGATACCACGCACGTTCTGGTCAAAATTCTCCTTGAACTTGTGCAGGTCAGCTGGCGTGATGCGGACTTTCCTGGTCTTCACGGTTCCGTCCTTCTGTGGTTCCGGGCGATCCCACTCACCTGTCGTCATCACCTGTATCCAGCTCGTCTTCTTGTCCTCGCTCCATTGATGCACGGCGAGGTCTACCATTCCGTTTGCCACGTTCACACCTCCTTGGTCACAGACAGAATAAAAGCGCCACTGATATACAGCGACGCCCATAAAACAAAAAGGCCGACGCCGGAGCGTCGTCCAATGCAAGTACCCTTCAGCCTGCTTCGTTACCTATCCAGCATCTCACGAAATTGCTCGATGGATAGCTCCGCGCTGGTCAAGAGGTTCTTTAGTGTCCCTGGCTTCAAATCTGCCTTTGAATGGACCGGGACCGAAATGGGGACCGTTCCGGCCTTGTGAAGAATGTGGTGCGACCCATTCACCCTTTTTTCCGTCCAGCCGTTTCTCAATAATACCTTCACAAGTTCTTTGCCACTGACGGTCGGTAACTCAGGCATTTCATACCTCCACGTGCCGGACAATCGAATCCAGCGACATCCCGAGCTCCCTTCTAACTTCCAAACATCCCTGAATAGCTTCTCGGATATTTGCCAGAGCTTCCTCTTCGGTGTCCCCCTCCGAGAAACATCCTGGGATCGCAGGACACGAGACTGTGAATCCGCCTGATTCCTCCGGAGTGAGGATTACCTCGAAGGTCATTGGAGTTTCACCACTCAGTCGAGAGAATTGATGATCACTATGCTTCGCAGTCTCGACATATGTGGCAGGGCTCATACCAATATGTGTAACGTGGGAGATGACGTCAGTGTGCCCATCCGTTCGTTTAGCAGCTATTTCCATAAGGAGATACGCACTCTCCCATTTAGACGGGTCTGGACCTGCGTAAGCCTGTGGCGGCTCCTTCAGTACAGTTCTCACTCCACAACACCCTCTCCCTCGAGCATCGAAAGAATTTGATAAGCCAACTGCCTAGCTTGCTCCTTAGGCATAATAAACGAGTGTTTGAACTCGCGCGTGACATGCAGAATCCCTGGATCGTCGTGTTGATAAAACGGGTAAAATTGGCCATCTTCCACCGTCTGAGACGCGATGAAATTAGCGCCAGCGAACTCCTCACATATGTCTATCATAACATTATCGGCAATCCCTGAAGTTACAAATGAAGCATTCGCGTACGCCCTGCTGTATGTGCTAGCGGTCTTATTCTCATATATTATCTTTCGGAGCCCTGAGTCCACGTGCAGCCCTCCAGCCTCAAATCTCAACGTCCATAGTCTATTTCTCGTCCGAAACACGAAATCCTGCCGTCGTCAGGCGTCACCCGTCAATGCAACACTTCCAGGAAGCACGCCTCATAGAGCTTGCTCCCTCCTAGTGCACATGCACGAAGGTCGCATACCTCTTCACAAGTGCTGGGTCTGGCGTAGTCCATGTGTACTCCTCGCCAGTGTTGTTGCTCCCGATGTAAACCAAGATGCACCGGCAGTTGTAGTGGAGAGGCGGACGGAAGATGTCAAAGTCCGGATTGTCGGCGCTGATGACCAACCCGTCGAGGCTTCCGCACAGTTCACACGTCTTCTGGTCCATGACGGCCGACCACTGCGCGCCCTGCACGCCAACTTTGTGCGCTTCTGAGCCACGCCCCACGTTCATCGCCTGGCTGATACTTACGTTGGCCGATAGTACGAGGTCGTTGCCGTCGATGTACGCTTCTCCGCCTTCCTTCGCTGCGGCAATCGCGCGCCGGGTGAAATCTCCGAAGTTGTTGCTGATGTTGTCGCCTGCCATTGCCTGCAGCACGTCCAGCGCCGATAGTTTTGCTGCGCCTTGGACCTTCTCGGCCTGCAGCTCCAGCATCGTCTGTACCTGCGTCTCGACGAGCACCTCTGTCGCGTGTTTGATGGCGAGCTGACTGACCGACTTGCGTAACTCCTTCGCCACGCTCTCTTGCCCGAACTCGACGGCACGTAGCAGATGAGACTGCAACTGCTTCTCCACGCCTGGGCTCAGTTGCACCTTGAACCCTTGGAGCACACGCAGCGCCTGCGTCGGCGTCGTGGCGAGTTCGAGCTTCGGTTGCAGCTCGCGCAGAGCCGTGTCAAGCGCCGAGCTGAACGCGCTCTTCAGCATGTGCTGCATGGCGAACTCAGCCGCATCCAGGAACGCGATAATGGCCGCGAAGTCGACACTCATCTCCAGCGGCGTCAGGTCGCGGTTTGGCATCTGCCCCGGTGGCAAAGGCTTCTCCCCGCCCGTTTTGCGCGCTGTCGGCGTCCCTTCTGCGGGCTGGACAGCCGCCGTGAACTGGATGCCCTGCTCATCGTCACTCATCTTCTGCTTGGCTTGCTGACCCGTGTCAGGCGCAGGTGTTCCAGCCTGCATGAGTCCCTTCATGCTGGTGCCAATCGCACGTTGCTGCGTTTGAATCTGTTGCATCTGCCCCTGCGTGATGCGGGAATCTTGCACGATCGGCGGAATGTAGTTCGTCGTCGGCATCGACCGCTGGTTGATGAGCGCCTGCTCGGTGAGTGGCGGTACACCCAGCCACTTGCGCAGCTCGTTCTCGAGCGCCTCGTCCGGGTTGAGCATGTGACCGGAACCAAGCGCACCCACAGCCGTCAACCGCTCGGCGACGCTGTCGATGCTGATTTTGCCATGCTCGAGTTTCGGTACCGGCGCGTCGGGGCCGAAGTTCCACTCCACCAGCTGCTCGATGTCCTGCTGAATCTCACCGGCGATGTAGTCCGCGATGGCTTCTAGGCTCTGCACAAACATGCCGACCATGGTGTTTCCAAGCGCGTAACTGCCGCCGGATGCGCTGCTCATGGTGCCGAGGTTGAGGAACTGCGCCATCACGCTTCTGGCGATCATCGTGTCCTGGTACTCGAGGAACGGCATGGCGTTGATGCTGTTGCTCTTACCTTCGAGGATGCTGACGACGACACCCTCTGGGAACGTGGCGCCTGCTTCTTCAGCCACACGCATGGCGGTCAGTGTGTCGAGCACAGCCTGCCGGTCCTTGTCAGACGTCCCTTTCGGCAGAGTGGCGTATGGCGTACCTACAAGCCCCTTCTCGACGCCGACAGCGATGATGCGCTCCAGCGCCGACTTGATGTACCAGTGCTTGTACGCCGGGCGCAAAGCACTGATGCCGACCGGATTGTCGCCTTCACGCTGGTAGGTGTAGAGCCGCACCTTGTCGAGCGGCATGTTGTAGTACTCGCCCGTGTAGACGTTGAGTTGTTGCACGGCAACAATGTCGCCGTTGTCGTCCTGCTGCGGGAAACGCCAGATACTAGCGTTCACGCGCGGCGCGTACTTGTCTAGCATGACAACCGAGCGGCCCTTCCAAGTGTCGAACCGGTAGACTTTCTCGAACACACTGAAACCGAAGTCCAGCATCAACAGAGCCTCGCGCAAGTGGTCCGCCATCGAGTAGCGCATGCCGCGAATGAGGTTGTCCTCTACAAACTCGGCAATCTCCTCCGCTTTAGACTTTTGCACGCCCTCGGCATCGTCATCGTCTGCTTGGACGTACCACTCGGCCGATATGATCGGCAGCTTCATTGCATTCATCACAGCGGCAATCTGGCCGTCCGAGCGTCGCATCTGGTCGTAGACTTCGAGCGACTTCGGGAATGCCAGGTCAGGGTTGTATTCGTCCATCGGCAAACCAGCAAAGATGAGGTTGCCCGTGTAGCCGATCTCGCCTCGCATGTTGCGCGGCACTTGCGGCTCTTCCGTCGTCTTCCCGCCGCGTAGTACCTTCCACGCTTCCTTCACTTTGAGCGCCAAGGTGTCACCTCCCTAGAACTTCTTACGCCTCATGCCTGCCGTCGCAGGCTTTGCTCTCACCGTTTGCACAGTGTGCACCGCGTCCACGCCTCCATCGTACAAGCACAGCACGAACGCATCAGCGCGGTCGGGTGAGCCTTCCTCCGGATACCGCTTCTTGTAGTCGTCCTTCGACTCCAGCTTGAACTTGCCATTCTTCCACGAGACTTTGTACTTGCGCGTCGTCAGCTGCCCGATGGTGCGCTCGTCGTTCGGGATGTGAAGCTCAGGCAGACGGTCTCGCGCGTTCTTGTACGCTACAGTGGCCGCGTCGTCTGATTCCGAGTCACCTTGTCCGCCGAAGTTGAACGGCACCAGGTTCCACTCACCAGGGAACAGGTGACTGCCGACCACATCTGCTACCTCGTCAAACACGCCAGCGCCCATCGCTCCAACGTCGATGACCACCGTGATGTCCGGCCGGCGCCAGCGTTCCATCATCTCGCGCCCAATCTGGATGATGCGTCCTGAAAGCTCCGTCGTCGGGATCGAGTGGAACACATGCGGCTCGAACACGTAGGCACCGACACGCGGATAGATGACGATCTCGTCGCCGCCGAAACGTGCGGGATCCACGCCGAGCTGGATGGGCTGACCTTCAACGAGCGGCTCACGTTTGATGACACGGCCCTTGTCGTCATGTTCCTCGTAGTACTCGCACACGTCCCGCATGGCAGCCTTCTCAACCAAAGGCAGCGGAATGAACACGTCCGGCTCAGCGTCCGGGAACTCACCAAGCACGCGCACCTTGTATACCTGGCTGTGCTCGCCGTACTTCTGCTTGAGGTTGTCGATGTACTCACGCGTGACGCGCGGCGAATCGATGCACGACACCTTCATCGCGTGGTACAGGTGACGTCTGTTGTGAAACGCCTGGTAGAACTCGCCCGACAGCTGCGTTGGGTTGCCGCACAGAATGAGTTTCGCGTCTGGTGTGGTCAGCGCACCTTCCGCAACCTCGAATATTTTGTCGCGGATGCCTGACGCCTCGTCGCAGACGATGAGCACATGCTCCTCATGGATGCCGGCAAAGTTCTCAGGCTTCGTGGCCGTACGAGCAGATGCCCACCAGCGCTCAGGCTCCTGCACCATGACCACGCGAGTCTTCTGCCACTCGAAGTAGGTTTGCAAGACAGGCGCGTTCTGCATCCACTTTGCGAGCTCTGCCCACAGTACGTCGAACAGTTGCTGCTTGCTTGGCGCGGTGCAAACCACCTTGGGAAATGGCCTGGTGAATAAAAACCAGAGTATCGACCACGACTCGAAGGCAGACTTCCCGGTACCATGGCCTGCACGGATCGCGAGTCGGCCACGCTTCACCAGTGCATTCAGCGCTTCAATCTGCCAGTCGTCGGGTTCAACGAGCAACACATCACGCACGAACGCGACAGGGTCGGTGATGTAGCGCCGCATGCCGAATACGAGCTTGTCCAGGTCAGTTTCCCTAATCGCCATCGGCATCAGCTCCATCCGACCACGCGCGGGTCAGTACTTCAGCAAGGGAGGCTGTCAGATTCACTTTCAGTCCCACCTTGGACACGTCGTACTTGTGCCTCAGGTCCAACAGTCTCAGCTTCTGCGCCTGCACACGTGTCAAAGCCTCTTCGACGCGCTGTATTTGCTCCAGCCTCGATTCCGTGCGTGCAGTTTTGGAGATGTGCTTGCCGAGCTGTTTGTTCGAGCCCTCCGTCTGGTCGATTGAAGTCACGACCATCTCCTTGCCGTCGCGTAACCGAGCGATGCGCTCCATCATGCGGCGCTCTCGAATCTCGCACAGCCGAATCTCACGGTCGATCTGCGTCAACAAGTCGGTGTCGATGAGACCCAGCAGAGAGCGTTCTTCTTCAGTCAACGTGTCAGCCAGGATGGTCTCGTGGGCGCCTGTCGTTAACGCGTTCTTGTTGCCCTTCGGTGCACCGGTGGACGTCCCGCCGTGCATACGGCAGCGCCCGTTATCCATCGCCTGTGCGCGACATGGCAGCCCTGATCTGGTTTTAGCGCCGCACGCTGGCATCCATTCTCACCTCATTGCATGGGGTTGTTTCGTCAATCACCCAAAACCGCCGTTTCTCCGGTGAACTCTTCCCATCGACGAACGATGACGTCGCAGTACTTCGGGTCGAGTTCCATGGTCATGCATGTTCGGCCCAACTGTTCGCACGCAAGCAGTGTGGACCCAGAGCCTCCGAACAGGTCCATCACCAGGTCGGACGGCTGGCTAGAGTTGTCGAGCGCACGTGCAACCAGGTCAAGCGGCTTCATCGTGGGATGCTCGTCATTCCGCGTCGGCCGCTTCACGCGCAGGACTGAACTGTTCTGGCTCGAGTTCGCGACGATCTCGTACGACGGGACTCGGACGGACACCAACTCCTCACCGTTCCCGAAGTGCAACAATACGCCACCGTCAGTTTGATTGATGGTCAACCCAAACTCGGCGTCCACCACCGTGTCGTGCTTTCGACCTCCGTACCAGCGGTGCGCTTCTCCAGGTTTCCAACCGTACAGGATTGGTTCGTGACGCCAGTGGTAATCTTGCCGTCCCAGCACGAGCGAGTTCTTCACCCATACGAGGACCTGCTTCAGCAGCCAGCCTGCAGACGTCATGGCAATTCGGAAGTTGCTCCCTTCCGTGTCCGCGTGGCAAATGTAAATCGGCGCACCGGGCGCCGTGTAGGTAAACATAGTGGTGAATGCGTCCGTTAGGAACTGGCGGAACTTAACGCTGTCCATACTGTCGTTCTGAATCTTGAGCGCATCCGCCGTACCGCCTGTGTAGTTCACGTTGTAAGGAGGATCGGTGAATACCATGTCGGCCAGCCGGCCATTCATCAGACGGCACACATCCTCGTCCACAGTGGCGTCTCCGCACATCAACCGATGGCGTCCGAGGATCCATACGTCCCCCTTCTTACTCCGTGGCTCTTCTATGGATTCGACTGCGCCGTCAAAGTCAAAATCGTCATCTTCAACTTCGGGAGGCTCGAACGTTTGGGTGAACAGGCTCTCCAGTTCCTCGGAATCGAACCCTGTCAGGTCCATATCAATCTCGCCTGCGTCTAGTTCCTCCAGCAGGTCTTTCAACTTAGGCATATCCCAATCGCCGCTGATCTTGTTCAGTGCGATGTTCAGGGCCTTCTCGTGGGCCTCGTCCAGGCTTACCACGCTTACTTCCACTTCGGTAACACCCTGCATCTTCAGCACGGTCAGACGCTGATGGCCGCCAACCAGGTTCCCCGTGCGCTCGTTCCACACGAGAGGTTCCACGAGCCCGAAGGTCTCCATCCCCTGCGCCAGCTTTTCGAACTCCGGGTCTCCTGGCTGCAGTCGGATGCGGGGATTATATGCGGCCGGATTGATGTCGCCTATCGCTATGCGTCTAATGTCCATGTTCTCTACCCCGCTCCACGCGCTTGCTGATGCGGCCGGTCAGCTTGTCCCGCACACTGCCGTCGCGCTGTATTGACATCACGCACCGCGGCATGCTGCATATCGGTCGTCCATCCTCTATACGTCCCCATTCACATTTGTAACCCGTTTGACACGGGCGTGGTTTTCCCATTCATATCACCAGCCTTCAAGGCCAGTTTCGGGCAAAATAAAGAGACAGCGACGCGAAACTCTGTTTGGCCACTGCTAATATAGGAATTTCTGATGTAGCAGGAATGCATGTAAACCTGTTGAAGTGAGAGTCCGGAGGGGATGCATGTGTTGCCTTATGAGTGGGAATTTTCTTGGAATGAGATAGTACGCCATACTCAACCACCAACACTTTATCATTATTCGTCAACAGGAGCCTTAGAAAGTATCATAGAAGAAGGATTCTGGGTGTCTCACACAAACTTCTTAAATGATCCGTCGGAAGTTCGTTATACTTATCATTTATTAAGGTCGGAGCTCGAGAAACTTGGCGTTCACGAGGATCATTTACTTTCAATTTTGTCCAGTGATGATTCTGCATCGCTTGTTGATGCCTTTGTACTGTCGCTATCTGAAGACCCCGATTCATTGACCCTATGGTCCAATTATGGACAAAGTGACGGCTGCAACATAGGAGTAAATGCTGCAGAGTTTGACAAATTAGTGTGCGACATTCAAGGCGTAAAAGTCTTCATGGGAAAAGTTGAGTACGATGTAGACATGCAGCGTGAATTCTTATTTTGCGAGGCTAAGAAATTTGCTGAATGGTATCGTGCTTGGGTTGCCGACACTTCAGACTTCAACGCGTTGCAGAAGAGTGTTGATAATTTTATCCAATTTATCCAACTCTCCAGTTGCTTCTTTAAAAACCCTTTGTTTAAATCCGAAAGCGAATACCGCTACGTATTCTTCCCATCTGGCCAGGACAAACGAGTAAAATTCCGCCATGCTCGCGGTGCACTGATACCATATATTGAAGTTCCCACCCGGTACGGGCCATCTGGTGGACTAGCCTGCGTTGTTGAAAGCGTCCGCATTGGGCCACGCAACAAGGCTGACATAGTCGAGAGTGGCATCAAGTACTACATGTCTTACCGAGGATTCAAAAATATTCATGTGGATACATCCGAGATTCCTTTGAGATTTTAAGTATCCTGCTGGAGTGCGATACTATAATACACACGGAGGATGGCAGGCTCGCAGCCTATCCTCCGTAACAAAATTCAGTGTTGTGCACCAAACGCGCCCCCACTCCTTGCCCCAATCAACCCTTACACGCGCGGTCGAAGATCTTCACGTCAGCCGCATCCCACACGAGATCCATGTCCTCACACGCGAGATACACAGCACGGCGAGATGCGGTCAAACGGCATTCTGTTGAACGGTCAGCGATGCGGCCTTGTGCGACGGTCTGAGTCATCCCACCACCTCCCGCTGTCTCAGCACCTCGTCCACGGTCACGAGATAATCCAACACGACTCCCCTGCCACTCTGCAGCTTGTAGCACATTACCTGCACGTCCTCGTACGGAATGCTCTTGCGCCCACCGTTGGCTCCCGCGTCCCATGCGTCAATGACCATCTTCCCCGGCACATAGTAAATCTCGTGATGCTGCGTAAATTCCAGAATGACGAAACAGACTGCGCCGGCCGCCATGCAACTGCGCAGGTGCTCCACCTGGTGTGCATGGATGTTGTCGAGCGGGAAGCGCGTCTTTTCACGCGTCGCCTTCGCCTCGAACTCCAGTGCATGCCCGCGGTAGACGCCACTGTAGTCGACGGTGCTCTTGGCCTCGAGGAACCCGGAGGTTATTCGAGTTCCCTGCGTGCGCAGAATTTTCACTGGCACCGGACGTTTGTGAATGACGGCCACGCCTCGCGCCATGTACTGCTCGTTTGCGCGATTCACTAGGTTCTCGAGCGACATCCCACGGTTAGCTTGCGATAGTCCCTTCACGCAGCATCATCCCCTCCCGGCCAGTGTGCCTCGCAATAAACGTGGCTGCCGTCTGCATCTTCGACGAAGAAGTCCTCGCCGCGAGTCTTGTCGAGCAGCCGACCGCATGTGTCGCAGTGTTCTATGTGCTCGCACTCAACGTCTACGTCTGCAATTGTCCAGCAACGCCGAGGCGGCTCGAGTCCGGGCACGTCCGGGTACACATCTGCGTCCACCAGCGCCAGGTCGCCGTCGCACAGGCCGTCAATCACCATTTGTCGACTGCGCCAAAATTGGTCTTGCATCGTCCTCTCGCCTCACTCCGTGATGTCCACGATTGTCACGCTGTGGCGGGGATACAGTCTCGCCTCAACGCCCTCTAGTTGCATGCCATGCATTAGTGCCTCAGCCGCCTCATTCCGCCAGGGTCCAGTCGCATGCCAGCCGTCGTTACCTTTGAACCACACCACCCACAACTGCTCGTCCACGTCTGTCACTCCTCTCAAATCACGAGTCGCTGCTGGATTGAATCTCGTCTCACATACGGAATGTTCTGTTCACCGTACTGTTCCAGCCACTCCGGAATGGACATCTGCCGGTTGTATGGGGCGCGGGGTATCCACGTTGTACTATCCCCACTGCCCGCAAAATATGGTCTGAACCACTCTGGACGCCACATGCCGAGCAGATGAATCCGCCCCGTAATCGCGACACCGCTGTGGTAGAACAATTCATCCAGATATGCCGCCCGATCATCAGCCCCCATGGGAACAGTTCCACCAATCGCCGCTCTCGGTTCGGAGAGAATCGAGGCATCGCCACCAGGCTGCAACACAGGAATTGGGTCATAACCTCGCTTGCGCATATCGTGCAAATAAAACGCCGTCGCATCCGGGTCACCAATCTCGTCATACTGCAGGTACTCGTCACGGCTGCGGGCCCATCGGTCGATGAATGCCCGATAGCCGTGGTAACTGATGCAGTCCTCCGTGAAGGTCCCCGGGTCCCACATGAGTACTCGATTTTCAAGATGCGACACGAGCCACGACGGCAGCCCGTGCTTCTGACGCAGAAGCGTGGCAGACAGAAGCCAGTACGGAACGCTATCGGCAGCGTCGCGGAGTTTGCGCGTGTTGATCCCAGCCACGTAGATCCTGCGTTGCATCCTCGCTCACCTCGCATACTCCATTTCTCTCTCCCGCGGCTTGTCCACGCGCTGGTAGGCAATCTCAACGCCCTGGCGCCTCATCTTACATATCTCCCGCTGCAGTCCCCACGGCGGCCGTCCGAGAGCGTACGCAAGGCTCAACACATCGTCCTTGCCCCACCAGTCCGCCAGGTACTTCAGGTCGCGCTGCTTCCACGGCTTGCCCGTGTTCGGGAAGTACGTCATCCACTCACCAGGGTCAATCTCTGACAGTCCCGTGTACCGCTGCAGGATGTTCGCGCTGATCCGCACCTCGTCGGTACCCCGTGCGCGCCTTGCAATCTGCCTTTTTGGCGATAGCTGACCATGCGCAGTGACAGACGTCACTTGCTCGTCGGGGAACAGCAGCTCCATGAAGCTCAGCTGCACGCTGGTCAAATTGCTACCACCTCCGCTACGAATCGGGGAACAAAGCGTAAAAGTTTGCGTACCTTGGGTCCCGCTCCGCTCCAGCTGCTTGTGCCGGGGCGCGCGCCTGTGGCCTACGTTCGTCTGCAAGCCGTGGTCCTCCCTCGGCTCGCCAGTTCTGCAACACGCCGCTCACGTACTTCAGCCGACGTTTGCCCTGGAGTACGGCTTCCTTCAGCGCCATCAGCGTCCACTGTGCCCCGAATTCACTCACGAACGAGACCAACTGGTCCTTGACGGACTGGCTCAACGTGCCGAACCCTTCAGCCTCAAAGGCCCTCGCCACCTGTGCCAATCCCAAATCAATCTCAGACGACAACGAGGTCACTTCACTCGGCTCGGTCGAGGCTGCTACTTCCTCAACGGCACTCACTACCGTGTCTCTGTCGTCTTTATTCTCTTGATCTAGATCTGTTTCTGGATCTGTTATCTGTACTCTGTCCTCTGGGGGCGTTACGGTATCGCCCGTGTAACGGTCTTGTAACGTTACATCGCCGTTACTTTTGCGTTCCCTGTAACGCCTCACGCGCTCTTTACTGCTGTCCGCACTGAATTGGCGTTCGTCCCAATGAGAGACCACATAGACGCCATTCTCGACTGTCAGCATGTTTTGCTCAGTGAACGCCTGGAGTCCGGCATTGACGTCCTTACGCGTGATGGCAGCCGCGTCAACCAAGTCCGCGACTACGACCGGCACTCCCTCCGATATCAGCAGTCGGCCAGGTTCCGGGGATGACCGCGCAATGGCAAGCACGGTCACCCAAAGCCAGCGTTGCGCAGGAGGCAGTCGCCGAATCTTTCGGTCATGTATCGTCTCGGTGTAGAACCGGAACCAGTCCACCAATCACACCCCCCTCGTCAGCCGACTGACTTCGCTGGATAGTCCTCAAACAAATCTGCTTGGTACGAGGCGTTCCTCACGGCTTGCGCGAACTGCTCGATGCCCTGCTCCCACAGGCCGTGGCGTTTGATGACATCACTGAACTCCTCGACGTCGTGCTCACGTAAGCCCCAACTGTCAGCGTCGTCCGCTGGCGCCCATGCATCTGCCCACCTCTGCTGCTCGTCATCGTAATGGCGCTCGGACTTGCGACTGAAGTGGCAGAGCTCGTGGTCTACCAGGGCCGCTCGTTGGTCATGTTTGAGCGCCTGCCATGCTTCTGCGTTGACGAACACGAACAGCTGCTTCCCGGTCATGTGGCGTTCAAATGCAGTGCACTTCTTTGCCTTTCCAGCCCAGTCGGAACTCCCATAGCGAAAGTAGAATCCGATGAGGTCCTTCGCGTCGACCAAATGCGGATGGTGCTTGTTCATGAGGTCGACAGCAACGTCGCGCACTGCCGGCGCTTCTTCAAAATCAACTCCCGGCATCGTCCGTCCCCCTATACGAATGGATTAACACGCTCAAGGACCGCACCTTGGCGGCATATAGTCAGCTTGTCCTGCGTACAGTGAAGAAGTGAGACTGAGGATGCGCGGCCGCGCTGGCTCACACCAAGCACGAACTTCACTGACTCATCCCCTGCATGTACCATCCCACCGAGTGCGGATGGTGCGTTGGCATGTGTATCTGCGGTATCGGCATTGTGATATAAGCAGTTGCGGCTGCAAAAAACGCTAGGATGCATAGACCCAAGACAATCAGCCGCAACACCTTACGCCTCCGGGAGCCCTTGTTGGGCTCCCACTCGTCTATGCGTGCCACGTTAGAACGGCAAGTCTTCGTCTGACGGTAAGTCGAAAGCTTCAGTGGGTTGAGCACTTGGCGACGCCTCCGGTTCTGCAGGCTGGCTGTACTGCTCGATGTACTGGCGCACGTTGGCGATGTCGTCAAGCGACCACGCCTGCACAACTTCTTTACCGGTTACGCGGGCTCCGATGGGCCGAAGCTCGCTCGCCGTTATGCCGGCGGCTTCAGCCGCGAGTGACAGTTCGTCGATGGCCTTCTTCCACGCACGCTTGTCGACAGCGGGTCGCACCTCGGGCGCGTGTGAATCCTCATCAGGAACCGCTGATCCCATCGTGTTCGGGATGTCGAAGTCCGGCGCAGGCATCGTGTCGGGTTCTTGCATGCCCATTTCCTCAGGCGCATACAGACCAGTGATGGTGTAGCACTTCTTGAGCGCCAGAACCTCGGCGACTTTTTTCACCATCGCACTCGGGTGAGACTTCCAGACGCCGTTCTTACCGCTGAGTGCCGTGAAGTACTCGCGGAAGTCCACGAGTTCGATGTGCGGCTTCCTGCCTTTGCGGTAGACGATGGCATATGCCTTGGTGATTTCCCCGCTCCCATCGCCCGTCTCGTGATGAATCTCCTTGGTGATGGGGTTATAACTGAACTTGTCGCCCTTACGAACTTCCTGACTCAGCAGACCTTCGAAGTCTTCCTGACGCTGTGCGTAGTTGCGCAGACCGTCGCGGCTGACCATGATGGTCGGCGTGGTGCCATACTTGATAAACCAGATTTCCTTGAGGAACGGGTCGAGATGATACGTGTTCGCTAAGTGCATGAGCATCGTGAACTCGGCATCATTCGCGTCCTTCGCAACGGTGCTTCTGATAGCTTTCAGCTTCTCGTCGTTTGAGACGTTCAGGGTCGGGACCGTTCCACCCTGGATGACCGTCAGGTTTTTCTCTGCTGTGCTCACGAGGCCACACGCCCCTTCTCTTCAGACTCAGACACGACCGTCAGTTCTGCCCCCTGCACCACACGCGCCTCGAAAATCTGTGTCGCATCTGGCGCCTTGTAGTGCGTGACAGACTCGATGTTGTCGATGTAGACCGGAACGTCGAAGCCGAGCACACGGTTGAACAGCGTCGAGAATTCGAGGTTCGCGCGGATGCCTTCCGACCGGCTTAGGCTCTTGAATGGTTTTCCATCGTAGAGCACGTGGAAGCATGCCTTCAGTTCTCCGGTGGACTTCACCAGGTCGAACAGTTGGATGCTGACCCGGTCAAGATGCGTGCTGAGTTGCGCAACCTGCATTTCTGCGAGCTTCGCCCGGTACGCGTTGATAGCGGCCACGGTCGCAGTCATGGTCCCTTGCTCGGTGCGCATACGCCTGATAGCTTCCTGGGCCTTCGTTAGCGCCTGTTTGTCGTCGGAGATTTCCATCCGAAGACGGTTGACGTAGGCGCTCTGCGCTTCGGCTTCCGACTTCTTGGACTCGAGTGCTCGGATCTGCGCCTGCAGTTCCTGCACCGCACTTTCGTCAGGGACGTGCGTCGCAAGTTTCTCAATGCGAACTTTGATGTCGTTGCCCTCTTCGATGAGCTCCTTCATGCGCTTGGTAAGTTCTTGATTGGCGGCCTCAACGGCCAGCACACGCTTCTCGTGCTCCTCAACCACACGCGCTCGGTGCTTATCGTCGAGAGCCTGTCCACATGTCGGACAAGGTGCGTCAAGGTCTGGCTCTGCTGGTGTGAGAGACAACTGAGACTTGAGCGTCTGGTACTGCGTCCGAAGCATCCGCTGCTGACTCTCGAGCTCGCGCAGTTCAACGGCAGAGCCGTCGCGAAGTGTATCAAGTTGCTTGCGCAGCTTCTCAAGCTCTTCGTGCTGGGCCACGCTGAACTCCATCGACTCAGGCAGTGGTCGGTTGATGCGTTCCTGGAGCGCCTCCATCTTGCCTTCGGTGCGCTGGATGTCGGCCTCGTTATCCTTAATCTCAGCACGAAGTTCCTTGGCACGCCCGTCCGGGTCACGCATGGGCTCATGCTCCAGCAGTTTCTGTTCAGGTTCCGTCAGTTGCGCGAGCACATCCTCACGCTTCGGCGGCTTGATCAGGGACATGAGAAGTTCCCGCGCGTCTTTCTCGGCCAGGGATGTGAAATAACCGGGGTTGAACACGGTCAGGAACTGTTCCTTCGTCGGCAGCAGTCGGTCAATCTCGACCTGGCTCACCTTTGCGCCGTCGAGGTACACCTCTGATTTGCGTGCGCCTTTGACGCGGACGATCTCGTGCTCTCCACCGTTGATTTCAACGACAGTCGACACTTCGTACTGCTTCTCACCTCGCTTGATGAGGTGGTCCGTGAACGGGCTGCCGGACAGCGTCACGCCGAACAGTGCAACCGATACCGTCTCTGCGATCGACGTCTTGCCTTTAAAGTTCTCGGCCGCAATGTGCACACGGTCCGCGAATGAGTAGCTCTGATGGTCAAAACACTTAAACCCTTGCATGGTCACGGACTTGATTCTCATGCGCTCAGCGCCCCCTTGTGTGCCAATCGTCCGCACACCCACTGGATGTGCTCGTTAATCTCCTGCAGGCTCTCCATCACGCCGGGAACGTCAATCTCGGTGTCCTCGTCCTCGGCCAGCGGAATCAGCTCGTCGCGGATGTATCGAGCCACAACGGCCGATTCGGCCAGCCCGGGTCCCTCCAACTCTTCTGCAATCTCGGTCAACCGTTCAGACAGCGTCATGTCTAATCGCTCCTTCCCGCTCCAGTTCGCGCACGGTGTGTTTCAACTGCACCCGCGCGTGTTCAATGGCCTCGTGTGCCGCCTCTGCGTCACCTGCTTCAATCGCTTTGTCAGCGCGGCTGAGCATCAGCTGCACGAGATCCGTAAAGTCGCGCACATTCACCGCCATACCGCCTCGATGCCACGTGACTGCATCGCAGATTCGTACTCAACCATGGCGTCGTACTCGTCTGCGCAAGGGAGACACAGGTCCCACAGTTCGATGTCGAGTCCGTTCCACACGTGCCGTTCCTCGGTCTCTTCTTCAGCGAACGACTCACCGCACTGGTGACACGACACGCGGTTGTCACCCTCGTCCAGTTGCGTTACACTGGCCCCAGTTGATGTTTTTGTTTGTTCGGTCGCCTCGCTCGCAACGGGGCGTCCGTTTTGTTTATGGGCCTGAATCTCTTCCAGCGTCCTCGCAGCCTCGCGCAACATTTCTTCAAATGACGGAATCGCCAACTCACTCACCCCCTCACATATCTCTTTCCCTTGAGTCTTGCGTAATGGTCTCTCGACACTTGCAGCATTGAGAAACCGTACTCTGTGCACTGGACGCCGATGTATGTACTCAGCGCCACGATGCTGTCCATCACTTGCATCAGATGCTCGTATCGACGCTTGCGTTCAGCGTCGGTCTCAGCTGCCGGCGGCCTGGCTGTACTCCACTGCTGGACTGCTTCGATGGATTCGAACAACTCCTTCAGGCACATTTCGCGAACTACCGCTCTGTGCAGGTCCACGTTCGGGCCGTCGAGCCACGCAGGACCCCATCCGCCGGACTGTTCCCGCGCCAACTCCAGCAAAATCGCCGGATGGTCAAGAGCCTGTCCGATACGCGGCGCCATGTCAGGTGCGATTTCACGTTCACCGTGCTCAATCTTGGCGACCATCGTCTGGCTGTACGGAACCCCGACTTCGCTTTGGCTCCTGCCAAGCGCCTTTCGACTGATTTTCAGGGCTTGTCCTACTCCCAACTTCCTCACCCCCTTTCAGTCCTATTTCGTTGAAAAGGAACCGCTCCGGACCAATACGATAGATTCATAGCTTGTCCGGTATTCGCGCCGGACGCCCCGCAGGAGCATCCGTCATGGTCTTACGAGTTGGCTGCATCTTGACGTTTGTCGCACGGGAGCGGCCTGCCATCTTTCGCGGCCCTGCGCGCAACCTCCAGCATCCAGTTGCTGATGCGCTCACTGATGTCCGCTGGTGGTTTGTTTGCTTCATGGACAGTGAACTTCGGCGTTTGCTTGGCCACCGGGCCTCACCTCCCTGGTGCAGGATATGTGGCAATCACTTGTTCTGCCTGCACTTTTTACGCCGACTCTGTGCTACAATCACGAACAGATAGTTCGTCCAAAGATACGTCGAGGAATCTAGCCAGTTTCGATGCTTTCTCGATGTTAGGAGTGCGCGATCCGGTCTCGTAGTGCTGGTACGCTCGAACGCTAATCCCGAGATGGTCGGCGACTTGCTGTTGGGTGAAACCTTTGCCCTTCCGAACGCTGCGAAGCTGGGCTCCGAACTGTGTCAACTTCATCACCACCTTTCATCCAGGAGAGGATGCGTGCATGCCAGCCATCGATAAGTTGTACCTGACCTGCAAGTGTGGAAACTCATTCTTCATTTCGCCCGACTCCTTAACACCACCTGACCACGTCAGGAACAAACAAAATCAAGCGACTACCGTTCAATGTCCCAACTGCAAGAACGTGGCCCACTTTGCGAGCTTGTGGTGCCAAAATGGTTGGACTCAGTTGAACAACCAGATTGCTGCCATTGAAAATCAGGGCTGGATTGTCACGGCTACGGACCCAGTAAAGGACGCCTGGCTCAGATCTCCCGTCTCTGATTGAGTTCCCAGTCCAGCGGGTGCGCAACGCTCTGTAGCACGTCGAGAAAGGTTTCGTCATCCCACCCCTTCTCTCGGGCGAACTCGATGAGTTCTCGCGTGCGTTGGGCTCGGTCGTAGATCTGCTGGGTTTGCGTGTCTATGTTCATCACCACCTTTGCTTAACCAGCACATTTGTGCTTGTGGTCACACTATACAACGCACGTTTGTTCCGGTCAAGCGTTTTGGAGGAAACTTTCTCATGCCGACTTTCGGAGAACGCCTACGTGCTACCCGACGAGAAAAGGGCATAAATCAAGCTGATTTTGCCGGTGTAGTGGGAATATCCGAGCGTGCACTCCAGAACTACGAAACCGGAGAACGTGAGCCAAAAATCAGCTTTGTACAGGTTTGCGCTGAAAAATTGGGTGTCAGCGCCGCTTTTCTCATTGGTGAGACTGAGGACCCCGCTCTAGTGGACGACCGCGACGTCTCCCCGCAGGAGGCCGAGTTCCTCAAATGGGTTGAAGACAACCTGGAGGGCAGCTTCTTCTACGACTTCGACAAATCGCCTGAAGACGCGAAGAAGCACATGATGGAGACGTTGCGCCTAGTTTGGGAACGGGAACGTGGGCGTAAGCCAGGGCAGAAGCAGGGCGAGTAGCCAGACGCGGGGAAGGAATGAGCGTGATGGGATGCTTGGTCGGATTATTCACGCTACCATTCCGCATGATTTACTGGTTCTTCAAGGCTATCGCAGACATCGTGAAGTTCTTTGAAGTCATATCCGGACGACGCAGATTGCACGTGTTGCCTTGGTGGTTACGGAGGCGTCCTCGCAGACGACGCGCTACTTCACAGGCACGCTACTCCCAAACGACGCGCCCCGCATGGTCAGCTTCTGTATCGAAAAAACGACCAGACGAAGACGAGACGAAACGCCTCATCGCATATGCGAAAATGTGCATGGATCGCATTCCAAACCTCTCGACCGCTAGAGACCGAGTAATCGTCGCGCAGCGCGCTCTTCTGGCTATGCGCGAAGCTGTTACGGTTGCGCCGAAGCACATGCGCGCCGAGACCTCCCAGAGGTTGCGCGCAGTGAAGAAATGGCACGATGAGCTCGTTAAGACGCAGAAGTAACCACGCCATAACAGGATTAGTCCACCATGCCCTCTCCCCATCTTCCGACAATTGCCCCCATCCGCATGTCGTAATTTCTCGAAACGCGTCCCATTACTGGCTGAATTTGAGAAGGAAAAACAATACATGTGAAGAATTGTATTTTGAGCACGTACAAATTGTTCCGTTCGTGCATTAACGAAGCCTACCGTTACGCGCGAAGGAGGACAACCTATGGTGTGGGTCAACATTGACCACCCGACCAGACGATACATTGTGCATGCCACGGAGTCTTGTAGACACGTCACTCGCAAACAGGAAACCAAGCATAAGGGAGTCGGCCGAATGCTGGACCACGGAGGATGGCTCGCGTTCGTGGCACGGTTCGACGCGATGAACCGGTACCAGCATGAGTACTCGGGGTACGAGCTGGTGGAACATTGTTGAAGATTCGCCATTGCCAGCACGGTCGGTAGTAACTGACGGGAGTTTAAAACTATAGTTTCGATTCAGTGTGTATGACATGATCCCAGCTCACATTCAGGAGGTTTCGGTGTGTCTGTAATAAAGACGCTGACAATTGCTGAAGCAATAAGCAAAGAAGAAAACGGTCATATTCATTTACATGGGTTACACCCAAATTGCATAATTTTGACGCGTACCCCTCAAGAGGGAGTGCCAACTTTAATCAACCTTTCCCTCTTAGTCGGCTGTATTGCATACGATGCCAGAGATCTGTCGCCCATCAGTATTGAGGTCGTAAGTCCTAATGGCACACCAATGGGTCACACAAGACTTGACAATGTAGAGAAGTTCGAAGGAAAAACAGTGCACGGTGCAATCCCAAGCATGACCCACATTGATATGGTAGGATTCCCAGTCGAACTTATCGGCACGTACCGATTCGATGTCAAGGTTGGCCAGGAATCGGCTTCGGTTGATCTACTCATAACAGCCACTGTGGAGGCCTGACATGCCAACGGTATCGTTTAGCCCCGCGGTGCAAAGTCGTCGAACAATGGCAACAAAAGCTGCGTTCATTGGGATCGCGCTTACCGCGTCGCACTCTTTGCTGTTCGCGGATGGTGTAGGTGCTGAGGCGCGTCCAGCGCCCATCAACTCTGCCGCATTTAAAGTGAGCGGGACAAGCATGAGATTCTCGAAGAAAGACCAACGACAATCGGTGTCTAACGACGACATCCTCGGATATACTGTAACCGAAGGGAGCGTGGAACCGGAGATGGACCAGAGCGCCCGTAATTTCGTCTATCGAACTGTTGACGATTCCACTCGTGCAATTACTGCTCGTCTAGACGGTTTAGAGAGCACTTTCAATGCCAAATTAGACACCATGAGTGAACGCCTAGCCAGTATTGATAAGAACATTGGCACTCAAACGTCAGAATTAAGGAAGTCAATTGAGAGTCTCCAGAAGTGGACGAACACAAAAGACGATCGCCGTTGGCAGATTTGGATGATGGTAGTGGGCGGTCTTTTGTTTGGCCTCATTATTGCTGTTGTGAGCGGCTTCGCCCAGGCATATTTCGCTAAACACCTGTGATTCATGGGGCCTCAGAGTTAAGGGGCCCTTTACGTTTCTATGCACTTCCATTTCAGCTCTTCCGTGTCTATAATACGAACATACGTTCCTATTACGGAGGCGCATCGTATGTTCGACATCACACACTACCGCCCTACCCACCTCGAGTCGTCCATCGTCGACTTCTACCGCGCGAACCACATCCGCTGTCCGCAGGATATCGACCTAGAGGTCTTCGCGCATGACGCAGGCATCTGGGTCCACTTTCTCGCGCAGCCGTCGACCAACTACCACTTTCGTGCAGACATGTACTCGGTCATCGTAGATCGTCGACTCCCTTGGGAACAGCAGCGCGTGGAGATGGCTCACGAGCTCGGGCACGTTCTCCTTCACGCTGGGCGCCAGGAGTTCATGAAGGACGACTGGAGGGCACTTCAGGAGTTCCAAGCAGACATGTTCGCCATGTACAGCCTCGCCCCCACATTCATGATTGCCAACTGCATCACCCAGGCGTCGTCGCGCGCTCAACTAGTCGACCAACTCGCGTATTCGTTCGACGTACCGCAACCGTTCATGGATGCCCGACTGAGGCTTCTTGAACAGCGCCTCTACACCATCGCCGCCGAGAACCAGATGGCAGCCGCGGTTCGCGAAGCTACTGCGAGCTACGACTACAGCTATCGCCATCCCGCTGACCGCCGCATTGAATACCTCGTCAGGGACGGGTCAGTTATCGGCACTCGTCGGCGCGCAGATATCTGAAGGAGGCAACCAGTTTGAGCACAGACTTGGTTCCGCTAATTGGTCCGGTCCCATCCCTCGAAACCGTCTTCCTGGGTGATCAACAGGCGAAAGACAGCCTCACCGTCAAGTCATGGGCGCCATACAACCGCTTTGCCGTTCAGATTGCTGACAACGGTCTAGATTCGTTCGGGTTACGCGAAGGCAACTATGCCATCTTTCGTGAAGCGCGCTGGCCCGACCGCGAGTGCCAAATTTGCCTCGTGCGTTTCGCCGAGGAAGTCACAGTCCGCCTTGTAGAAGGTATTCGGAGTGACCTAGTCAACCTGCGCGTGAGCGGTGATCGCATCCCTCCCGTTGAACTCGCCCCTACAGATTTCTCCGTTGTCGGCATCCTCGACGGTGTCATATTTCAGGAGTTCGCAGGACTTGTGCCGGTCGAAACTGACGACTTCGACTGGGGCGCGTAGACTAGATGAAGAAGCACCAACACAGGAGGCTCTGAGCGCATGAGAGCAGCCCTCTATTCACGCGTCTCGACCACAATGCAAGCGGACGATGGATTCTCCCTAGACGCCCAGTTTGACCGTCTGCGGTCGTTCTGTGATTCCCAGGGCTGGACCATCGTCGGCATCTATACGGATGGCGGCGTGAGCGCAAAGAACACAGACCGTCCGGAACTGCAGCGTCTCATGAAGGACATCGAGGCAGGCGACATCGACGTCGTACTTGTCTACAAGCTTGACCGTCTCACTCGTAACGTGATGGACCTCTACCAGCTGCTCCAGCACTTCGAACGCTACCGGGTCGGATTCAAGAGCGCCACGGAGGTGTTCGACACCACATCGGCCATGGGCAGGCTGTTCATTACCATTGTCGCGGCCATGGCTCAGTGGGAACGCGAGCAGCTCGCCGAGCGCACACGCATGGGTCAACTCGAGATGACACGCCAAGGACGCTGGAGCGGTGGTAAACCTGCCTTCGGTTATGACTACACCGATGGTACCCTGCTACCACGCGAAGACCAAGCGCAGGTTGTGCGCGAAATCTTTCGTCGCTACGTCGCCGGCGACGGACTCAAGCAGATTCTCAACTGGTTGAACAAGCCCGCTGACATGCAGCCCTCCCCTGGCACTCGCTGGACCCAAACGGCGCTGAAATACGTGTTGCGCAATCCGCTCTACGCAGGCTACGTCCGATATGGATATCGCACGGGCGGCGGCAGACGCACAGACGACGCTGTGGTCGTCGACGGAGTACATGAAGGTATTGTTGACCGCAAGACCTTTGAACGCGCTCAGGATATACGTGAAGGCCGTGCGCGAATGCCCAGTCGGTCCGGTACCGGAACATACTCTCTCACCGGCGTCTTACGCTGCGGCCTATGTGGCAGCGCCATGCACGGAGTGAGTCACTACCGGACACGGAAATCGGATGGCAAAGTGTATCGCCAGTACATGTGCGTCGAGAAGGTTCACACCAAACTGTGCAGCATGCCGCGGATGATGGAAAGTCGTCTCGAAGAAGCGATTCTGTCAAAGCTCGAGGCTTACCACTATGACCTGCTCGAAGGGCGCGCTACGGATGTCGTTGCAGATGCCGATGACGGTCAGTCAAACAACATTGATGCCGCTCTCAACAAGCTACAGGAGCGCCGCGCGCGCTGGATGGACGCCTACGACAAAGAGATTATCGATTCTGAGCAGCTGCGTAACCGGCTGCAGCAGCTAACCGAAGAGGAAATGGATCTGCGAGTACAGCTGCAGGCGCTCCCCACTCCACAACGCAGAAGCCCGGAGATGATCGCGGACATCCTGCGATCATTCCGGGCCATGTGGGACACTGCCGAACCGTCAGAGCGAAAGGAACTCATCCGCGCTGTTGTCGAGCGCATCGATGTGCATCCAAATTACGAAGTCACAATACACTACGCGGGGTAGTGTGGTCTGTTTAAGGTGTCATGCGTTCGCTTGGATTTTCTGGCTGGCATTTTTGTGGTAGAGCGGCATCCGTCCACTGTGTCGCAAAGCATCTGTGCGGAAAGAGGCCAATCGGCCTCTTTTTTTTGCTCACACTCACACCCTAGCGCCGATTTATCAAACGCTGCTTTCCCACGCATGTCTGTATAGTATACTGATTTACACAACAGAGTGGAGAGGAGTGCCCATCGTGACCGAGTTTCATTTTCCTGCCAAACTTCAGAATCTGCACTCCGACATCCTGCCCTCCCAGCTGCGCTATCACAACAAAAGGGTCGCGGTCAGCAAAGAGTTTACGTTCGATGCTGCCCACCACCTGCACTTATACGAAGGAAAATGCCAGAGCCTGCACGGCCACACCTACAGGCTCATCGTGACAGTCAGTGGAGTTCCAGGTCACACTGGGTTGACTGTAGACTTCAGTGACTTAAAGGCGATCTACCGCCAGGAGATTGAAGCACAACTCGACCATCGCTATCTCAACGAAGTGCTGCCACCGATGAACACGACAGCAGAAAACATGGTCGTGTGGATTTGGGAACAATTCGACGGTGCATTGGCAGCACGGGGGCTAAAAGCAACAGGTTGTCGGCTCGAAGAAATTACTTTGTACGAAACCCCAACCAGCTTTGCAACCGCAAAACGAGAGTGGATGGAATCAACCGAAGAAAGCGAGCAACAGCGATGACAGACGCAAGACAACTGACGTTAGAAACCGACAACAACGAGACATCGCGACCGTGGGACGGTGTCCGCTTGCCGATGGTAGAAGTTTTTGAAACGATCGAAGGAGAAGGCACACAAGCTGGCTATATGACTACGTTTGTCCGAATCTTTAACTGTAATCTCCGCTGTACCTGGTGCGACACCCCATATAGTTACGCGCCGGAAAAGCCAGTGTATTACGCGAGTATCGCCGAAACTGCCCTGCAAGTCAAAATGTTTGCCAATCCGCGCGTCTGTCTGACCGGCGGCGAACCGCTCATGCATGGTGAAAAGTCCCGCATGTTACTGCGTGCGCTTGGAGAACTCGGTCCCATTGAAGACATTCACGTGGAAACCAACGGCGCCATTGACCTCACGCCATTTCGACGGGACCGCGAAACGAACGAACAGCTGTTTCGCAAGGTACGTTTCATTGTCGATTACAAACTGCCTTCGAGCGGTGAGATGGGGAAGATGGTGAGTTCGAACTTTGCGTGCCTTGGACCACAAGATGAGGTGAAATTCGTGATCGGCAGTCGAACCGATTTCGACACCGCACTCTCTGTGCTCAAAACACACTACCAGCAAGGACATGTGTTGTTCAGCCCGGTGTTTGAGTCGATGCCAGCTGAGGAACTTGCTGCACTCATGATTGAGCACCGACTGAAACATGTGAAACTAAACGTACAAATTCACAAGTACATCTGGGACCCACATCGGCGCGGCGTGTAAGCCGCGCTTTCAACTTAATTTGCGCCCTTCTTGCAACATGCCCCGGAAAGATGATCAAGATCGTTTCGCAGTTACCCTCATAAATCGTCGAAAGCATTCGAAACTAGTAGCAAGTGATAGGAATTCTATAGAAAGAGGTGGCGACGTGTACTTTTGCATTCATTGTAAACAGTTGCACAACACTCAGGCGTATGACCGCGTGTTTCGAACCGGATTTCGCCAGGATATATCCGGTGTTCGGTATCCGCTTGGCATCTGCACAGCATCGTTCTCCGCGGAGTTCCCGAACCCACTTCCTGCTGCCTGTTTGCCTGAGGCACATCGCCTCGCTGGGTTGCAGTCCGAGTCTTAATCGCACTGCGAAAACGCGGTGTGCCATCAGGCAATTAGCAGTCCTGCACGTGGAGCAGTGGAGTTACCGCAGGTCGAGCATGGCCGATAAATCAGCGATGTCAATGCGGCTGCCCACGTAGAACGAGCCAAATTCGGCGTAACGAGCACTCGCTTCGTCGAATCGCATTTCGTACACAAGCTTTTTAAACTGCACCGGGTCGTCGGCGTACAGGGTAACGCCCCATTCCCAGTCATCGAGGCCGACCGATCCGGTGATGATCTGCTTAACTTGTCCCGCGTAGGCTCGGCCAATCAGCCCGTGGCTTCGCATCATCTCCCGACGCGCCTCCATCGGGAGCATATACCAGTTGTCCTCCCCACTGCGCTTCTTGTTCATCGGGTAAAAGCAGACGTTCTTCGCAGACGGTAAGGCTGGCTTCAAGCGGCCCTGTATGTACGCATCCTCAGACACATCTACGCCAGGTTTCGCTAGGTAAGCGCTCAGTTCCACGATGGATACGTAAGAATAGGCCGGCTTCGTGAAGTCAGCAAATCTGCAGTGATTCAGTTCAGTCTTCGCAGCAGTCAGTTCCTCCAGTGTCGGCCTGAGCTGAACCCACATGATGTCCGCCTTATTGCCCGCAATCGCGTAGAGGCCATATCCGCCTGTGCGCTCTGCCTCTCGATTCTGAAAGCGCTGGTGGGCTCGAAACAACTCTTCCATGGCTGCGCTTCGTTCGCCGGCAGTCAACTGACGCCAAGCTTGCCAATCTACAGTTCGCAAGTCGTGCGACACATACCACCCTTCCAGCGTGTCGACGGCTTCGTTTCTGTGTTCTGCCACGATTGCACCCCCTCAACTTGTCTAACATCGGTCATGCACGCAGTGCACAACCACTGTGCAGTCACCGTCCAGTCTACCAAACACAGGCTGTAAACCAAAACGACAAAGCGCGGCCCTGCGGCCGCGCCTCGTACTCCTCACTGCTTGTCGGTGCGTTGCATTGTCAACAGAGCCACTGCCGACTGCAACTTCTGCTCAGTACACCGGTGTCGTCGTGCAGGTCGTCACGGTGTACGGGACGAGCAGGATGAACAACACGAAGATGATGAGAAACACTACCGCCCAACGGGTGTATCCTCCGAATGCGCCACCATCGTACATGTAAAGGCCTCCTTCCAGTCTGCAGTCTTTGCCTGTTTGCAGCGCGCTGCCAACAGACTGCTTGCAAGCGACATACAGTACCGTATGAACGCCCTTTGACTGGAGAAGCGGTAAATGCCCCGGGTGACGGCAAAAAAACACCGTTAAGAGTTACGCAAACTTGGTGAACATGGGTAGGTCTTCTGCGCCAACCATCCGTGCGTAAACGAACAGTTGCCCTTTGTGGTGAACCTCGTGGTCACGCATGCCGTACAGCATACCCGACACCTCTACTTCCCGCCCGAGCACATGGGTCATGTCAACTGACTGAGCCCAGCGCTCGTCAGAAATCGACACCAGCAACGCCATCGTCTGTTCGGTGAGTTCATGAACTGCCGCCCTAATCTCGGCCATTGAAGCGGCTTCCACACTCGGACGAGCGAACTCCCCTGTCGCCGCGATCTGAGCAAACAACTTAGCCGAAGTCGCCGCGTGTAGAGCGAGTCCACCAAGGCTCATTGCGCCCTCCCACGGTTTAAATCCTTCTTGACCTTCAGGAATTCGAGCGAGAACACTTTCTAAGACATCACGTTGTGCCTTCCACTGCTGTGCGAACTGTTCTGCATGGCTCATTTGCTTGTTCCTCCTTCGCGATCCCGCCTGACGAACCGCAACCGCACACCCTCATAGTTTTCGCAGGTGAACGCGTTCGACTTTGTGCGCGGGTCCTTTTTCCAAGATCAACTGCGCGCGTTGACGCGTTGGTTCAATGTTCGCGCGCAGGTTGACTGCGTTAATTTCATCCCAGATCTGAGACGCAGTATCGATAGCTTCATCAACCGACAAGTCGGCGTAGCGGCGAAAGTACGACTTTTCGTCGCGAAATGCTGTGTCACGCAAGCGCAGAAAACGCTGAATATACCAGTTGCGGATGTCCGCTTCACTGGCGTCCACATAAATTGTGAAATCGAAGAAATCCGACACAAACAAGCGCGGCGCCTTACGTGTCGACCGGTTGCCATTGGTCTGCAATACGTTCAGCCCTTCGACAATCACAATATCTGGCGACTGAACCCGCACTGTGGACCCCGGCACCACATCGTAGACTAGGTGTGAATAGACGGGGGCTTCCACTAGAGGAAGTCCGGACTTGACATCAGCCATGAAGTTAATCAACCTGCGGACATCATAACTCTCTGGGAAGCCTTTGCGCTTCATCAGCTGTCGCTGCTCCAGCACCGCATTTGGATACAAAAAACCATCCGTCGTAATCAGGTCGACTTTTGGATGACTTGGCCAGCGTGACAAAAGCGCCTGCACGATGCGGGCCGTCGTACTCTTCCCCACGGCCACACTGCCGGCGATGCCGATGATATACGGCACCTTTGCGGCAGCACTGCCAAGAAATTCACTTGTCACTTCATACAGGCTCTTCGTGGCTTCGACGTAGAGGTGAAGCAACCGTGAGAGCGGTAGATACACCTCTTCAACCTCGGACATTGACACTTGCTCATTCAGTCCATGCAACTGCTCCAGGTCTTCCTCATCTAGTGGCAGTGGCGTTGCAGCTCGCAACGGAGCCCACTGCGCACGCGTAAAGGTCACATACCTGGAAAACTGCTGTTTCAGGTCAACACTCACGAGGTGGTACGCCTCCGTCCTGACACCTACCTGTGCATGGCAGCCCAGACACAATCAGATGGCAATCTGTTCAAACAGTTGGTGGCCGACCTATCTATTATCCTGTTTCTTGCCTCTAGCGTGCAAGCTACAGTGACAGACCGACTCTCATTATAGCATCATCGACCACGAAACCATGCCAGACCTATCTGAGTGTGTGGGGATATTCTGGCACTGAGGAAATGCAGGAGTCAGGCAGAGGTCCAACACAGCGCATGTTTGAATGCATACCCTAAGAGAAAGAGAGTCAGATGACAAAGAGAGGTGGGCGGCGTGAAGGTAGACACAGTCCTCAAATTTGGCTCGCTCGCGTTTGGGGTGGTGCAAGACGAACGACTTCGTGAACTGTTGAAAATCGCTCACAACGGTGCAAAACGTCGCGGTTGGCTGCCTCCGGCCGGTTCACAATCCGGGCAGCAACCGTACATTCCATTTACAGCACAACATAAGCCACAGGGCAGACGTCGCGGTTGAGTGCGCAAAGACGGCTGCCGTCCCATCCGATGGCGGGAAGACAGCCGTCTTTGTGGCGAGCCCTGCTTCACAGCAGTTTATACATGTCCAGTGTATTGACGTAAGATGGCCCGACCACCTCATAACCCAGACGTGTGTAAAACGATTGTGCGCGCGGATTGGACGTTTGCACACACAGCGTCACCTGACGACATTCGGCTAATCGCGCAATCGCTTCGACCTTCTGCATGATTTTTCGGCCAAGGCCATTTTGCTGAAACGACCTCGAAACTGCCAACACATGTACGTGCATCGACTCTCCTGTCCTCGACAGCACAACGAATCCTCTCTTGCCACCTTCGGTCTCGACGACGACCACCTGGCTATCAGCGACGCCTAAAACTTCATCAACTTTGGCACGGCGGCCGAATGCCGAAATCAGCACCGGGTCCATCACAGCAGCCACTTGCTCAAACACTTCAGTTTCTTCTCCTGGTCTCATAGTCCGGCACCACACCCCTGCTTCGATAGGCTCGCCCTCTCCCACCCAGCAAGGCGCAAAACTTGCTTCGCGGGGGTCTTGCGCAGTCAACACTTGTGGACCGCTGCCGGTGATTAGTACGGTGTGCTCAAAGTGGGCAGCTAGCGACCCATCGACGGTCACGTCCGTCCAACCGTCGCCTCGACGTGTCACGAGCCCACTGCCTTCGCAGACTACGGGTTCGATGCAAATCGCCATTCCCGGACGCAAAATGGGGCCTAGACCTGGCGGACCGAAATTGGCAACACTAGGTTCTTCATGCAATGACTCGCCGATGCCGTGCCCGAACGCAGACTTGACTACCGCCAGACCCGCAGCACGAACTGTCTCAGCAACAGCTGACGACACATCGGACAGCCGCCTACCCGGTTGCGCCGCTGCGATGCCTGCCCGAAGTGCATTCTCCGTCGTCCTGACGAGGTGGTATACCCGTGTTGGTCGGGCGTCGCCAATGATGATGGTGCGCGCCGCATCAGAGTGCAGGCCCTGATAGAGCACGCCGATGTCCACCTTGACAACGTCGCCTGCTTGGAGTCGGCGACTGCCTGGTATCCCGTGGCCTGTCTCGTCGTTGACAGAGATGCAGGCGCTCGATGGAAAACCCGCATCGGTGATAAACGAGGGTTCACCGCCCCAACGGGTAAGTTCCGCAAATGCCGCTTGTTCGACTTCCTTCGTGGTGGCTCCAGGGTGTGCCACTGCGGCGGCGGCTCGGTGCGCAGCCGCGTTAATCGAACACGCGATGCGCAAGCGCTGGACCTGCGACTGCGACAAGATTCTGATCATGAGACCTTCGCCCCCTCACATAGACCCTATGCTGGGCGTGAGGAGCTAGAAACGGGCATCTGTGCATAGGCGCATCGCAGGGGCAAAGTCAATTTACCATGCATTCGCTACACGTGAGATGACATCGAGAAAGTGAGATGAGACTCATGAGTGTTCGCCCCATCGTTCACGGCGATGTGCCTGTGTTACGCGAAATCTGTGAGTCCGTGCGCGAGTTTGGCATGGACTTGAATCTATTGCTCACGGACCTGCTCGACACACTGGAAGCGCACCGTGGACTCGGTCTCGCGGCTCCGCAAATTGGGGTACCCGTACGTGCAGTTGTGATGAACACGAGTTCAGGCCCCGTGGCATTCGTGAATCCGGAAATTGTTGAAAGAACAGGAGACGTCAGTGGATATGAGTCATGTCTGAGTTTTCCCGACATCGTGTTGGAAGTCAGGCGACCAGAGCGTATTCGCCTCGTTGCCCAAGACGTCGTCGGTACGCCCATAGAGGTGATAGCAAATGGTTTGGACGCACGCATTCTCTGCCACGAGGTAGACCATCTGAACGGCGTCTTGTTCATGGACCACTTACCGGATGAGGACCTCTTTGAACAGCTGATGACGCTGAACCTGGTTCATGTATCAGAGTCTGACGATAGCAATACGGCCCCTGAAACGTTGAAGGGGGGCAGTGGTGAATCAGACCTGCGGCTCGCTGCGGACCTGTTTGCTGATGCTGCTTGGAAGGCTGTATTGGCCCAGCAGATACTGGACGAGACAGGAATGGCATCGGGACACGCTGAAGTGTTACATCAGGCTATCCAGGCTCTCGAGCGAGTGGGGTCGTCCTTAGAAGAGACATTCGAATCGTCCGAGTGACAATCCTTGACAGGTCTGTTTCAATCGGACTCGCGTACCGTCTCTCAGTGCGACCACCACAACAGTCGACTTGCGTGGCGGTTGTACAGGTAACCAACCGCCCACACACCGATCACCGCGACTGCTCCGACAATCAGCCACACCATGTATCGCCTGGAGAAGCCAAGGAACACACACGCCGCACCCAAATAGTACGGGATGCCACCGACCGCTGAAGTCCACGTGAAGTTCCAGAGCGTTACAGACCGAACAACGCCTGCCGTGTAGTTGACAACAATAAACGGCAACGGCACGATACGCGCCAGAATTAGACCAGTCACGCCGTGGTGACCGACCCACTTTTCAACTTTACTCATCTGCTCGTTAGTGATAAAAGGGCGCAGCAAACCGCCCGCCCAGTATCTAGAAATGAGGAAGACGGCAATACATCCCAGCATCGAACCCGTCCAACTGAAAAGACTGCCCCACCAAACGCCGTACACCTTCATATTCAGAACCAACAGGAACTCGGACGGGACTGGGATAATGCAGAAGAGCGTCATAGCCACTATCGAGATCACGATGCCCCACGCCCCAGTCGCCAAAATGAGACGCGAGAGTCGGTCATTTCTGTCGAAGTAAAAGAAGGCAGCAACAAGCAACGCACCGACCAAAATCACTGCGGCACCCCACAGTATGCTCCGCAGTTTCCGTCGTACTCCGGATTGAGCCAACGTGGCACCGCCCTGGTCATGCACCACCTGTTCCTCGGCAGACGACTCAGATGACCTCGACCGATCGCCTGGCGTAGCAGATTTGAAAGTGGACATAGTGGCACCTTCCTTCACGACTCCAGTCTAACCATACCCAGGCACGCGCACACCTATTCTCGACACAAGAGCAATGCCGAGTGCCATGAGGAGTAGCGTAACTGCGAACCGCCGACCAGCCAACAGCCCCACACTCTTTTCAACGCCTTCGAGACAGCGCCCCAGTTGTTGCGCACTGACACTGACTCGCAACACCAGAGCCCCAAGACACCGGGGCTCTGCATGACCATCGCGAAGAACAATCAACTGTGACAAAGTATGACTACAGTGTAATCTGCAGAACCCAAGTTGAGGCTTGCCCAGACTGTGCTGTCACCACCACTGCAGGAGTAGCGCCCAACGGTCCAACCTCAATCACAATCTTGCGCGAATCGGTGGCGACAAATGATGGGGGTACCGTCACAATCAAACTCATGGTCGTTAGAACGAACGCAGACCAGTGCTTCTTGTGTTTCATTTGCTACGCCTCCTTTCTGCTGAATGTGAAGGGTGTCAGTGTTCGCCTCTCTGTCGGGTGAATTCAACAGTCTGGCCAAGAATCCTTGCACTTTTGTTATGATGAATATCGCTTCAACACCTCGACAGTTATGATTCATAATCGTCGCTTAAGCGTAGGTAACGTAAGACCGCTGAAAACGTCCTTCCTCGAGAGACGTACCGCCGATACGACTGCAGTGCTTGACGGCGGAAATCCTCTGCCCGCATAGGGTCATGGGGAGCGAGCAGTACTGCCAGACAATCAGCCGAAATCGCCTGTTCGATGGCGAGGCCAGCCCCCTCTGCTGTTCTGTATGCATGCTCGGCCGCTGTAACTTGTTCAAGTGGATTCCTTGTTACACTGGTCGCGAGCAGATAAGCGTGACACAACAGCCGAGCATCCACTGCGCGCTCTGCCGCAGCAATTGCCAACTGCGCCTCTGCCAAGGCAGCCTTGCACTCCTCGCGTCCCATACGAACTAGACATAACGTCTGGTGTGCTGCAGATAGAGTTGGGTAATCCGGGTCAGCTTGTGTGGAGTCAATCACCAATCGACACCACTGCTCTGCAGCGTTCAAGTCACCAGTCGATTGGCACACATCGGCAATGCTGTTGGCAACTCGGATGAGATCGGACTGGTCAACATCCCACCGTTCCATCATTTCGTACGCACGCTCAAGTGTCGGGCGCGCGTCTTCGAGCTGACCGAGTTGACCTTGAATGACACCGAGCAGCCCGAGCGACTTGGCATGCTGAGGATAAGCGTTGATGCGAAGGAAGGTGTCAACGGCCAACTTTGCGTACCAAATAGCTGCGCCATCATTGAGTAGTTCAAGATGCGCGTAGGCGAGATTGTAGTAGAGGCGGCCTGTCGTATAGTCGTCCAAAACGTCGTTCTTTTCGAGTGCCACATTGAGCCACTTCAAAGCTAAATCATACTGGTGAGAGAACAAATGCGTGCTTCCGTAGTAAAAACACGCCTTTACACGGTCGATATCGCGATTGGTATGACTCATAATCAAACCGCACATTTCGTCAACTATTCCGAATATTTTGTTTGTATAGTAGTGTTCGCAGAGTTGGAGCGCGACCTTTACGTGAACCTCCTGCCAGCGCCCGCGATGCGCACGCAGCACTTCATGAAGCAACGTCAGGTTTCCAGCAGCAAAGTCGTCAAACGTCCAAGCCGTCGAATTTAATAGCCCCGCGTAAGAGAGCAGTACAGGGTCATCTAGGCGCTCTGCTATCAAGCGCAGCACGTCAGGAGCAGGTACCTGCCGCCCGCTCTCTAAGAGGCTAATCATCGATTGACTGCCGATTCCTTGCGCGACTTCTGCTTGCGACAAGTGCCGAGATTGGCGGCACCGGCGAATTTGGTAACCGATGACGAGTGAAACCAGTCCACGCTCAGCTTCATCCATGTGTGCTCGCCTCCGTCTGGCAGGATCATTGAAGAAAGGGGGTGAAACCATGAAGGCAGTCACAAGTGTGATCGCAGTTCTGCTGTTCCTATCGGCATCGTCACTCGCTATCTTACCGATAAAGCCAAATCTCCCTCCTGAACCCATGGTGGTATCGTCGATGTAACGCAAGCTTTGGCTGCTCCTTTGGAGCAGCCTCAATTTTGACTTCCGCGTACCTCCTGAAATCACAAAAAGAAGCAACCCGAGTCCGGATTGCCTGTGCAAAGCCACGCTGATGCCGTGGATCAAGAAATGGCAACCCGGCGTTCATAGGCGTCCACATACGTGAACCCCCTTAGATCCGTGGCTTTGCGTCCCAGAGTTTCCCCTAGTTTGCCATGAGACATTTCTAATTTTCCTAATTGTATGTATTTTAGAATCCATTGAACAGCATTGCAACCTCGCGCCACACAATGGCCATGTAACTGTAAAGACAGGCCCATGTAATGTTGATGACAACAGGAGCAGCATTTAACTTACGAATACTGCCCCTATCGTCGCTCATAGAAGTGCTTCAGCTTCTGTCAACACCCGCCGATCAGCCAATCACAGCTGTAACTCTTCGAAGAATTGCCTCAAGCTGTACTTCGATCTGCGCCTGAAGTTGTGCTTGGCGCTGCCTTTGCGCTTCTAACTGAGCTTGTAGCTGCTGCTGCAACTGAATTTGGGCTTGGAGCTGCGCCTGTGCCTGGCTGTCTTCGTTCACGATGTCTGGACGAACATGAACTTTAATATAAGGCTTCGTGTGATGCGACTCATGATGACTCATACGAGAGACCTCCTTCGAGTAGATTAGCCGAGCAACCTGGCAATTGCTTGAAGCTGGGCTTGCAGCTGAGCCTCAAATTGCAATTGCTCTTGTGCTTGTGCTTGGAATTGAGCTTGAAGCTGCCGCTGTGCCTCTAGCTGTGCCTGAAACTGCGCCTGTGCCTGCCTATCCACGTTCCGAATCTTGGGGTCGACAACCACCTCCACAGCGCGTCGGTGGTGGTGGTGATGATGGTGATGATGGTGCCGTTCACAATGTTCGCTCACGGAAAACCCTCCAGACTAGATTAAGATAATTTGAACACACTGTATTAAACGCAACTGTCCGGAGCTTGTCTAGGATAAACGAACCAAGGAACTAGTCCATCTTTTGACCGAGAGTCCTAAATCGCTACTGCTCTGTCCGTCCGCTTAGCCCCGGAACCGACAGAACCGGCCGACTACACAGCAGGGGATACATAAAAAAAATGGCCAGGCATTCGCCTGACCAGTCGTTCCTTGTGTAATACGCGACATTGACAGAGTCAGCATGCCGCGTACTCTATGAAAACTCATTGGGAAGCAAGCCTGTAAGCGGAGTCCTGTACTCCTGTGCTGCAAACGGCGCAAGCGCCTCGCACTGTGGAGCGGCAACCATCTATCTAGACCGACTGTTGCCAGCCGGTTCCAGCGACCTACCCGAGTGCGCGACGGGCCATCGCATGTGCACTCCTATCCGGTCTTGCTCCGGGTGGGGTTTACCTAGCCGGGTTGTCTCCAACCCGCTGGTGCGCTCTTACCGCACCGTTGCACCCTTGCCTGTGCCGCGTAGCGGCCATCGGCGGTCTACATGTCTGTGGCACTTTCCCTAGGATTGCTCCCGCCGGACGTTATCCGGCACCCTGCCCTGCGGAGCTCCGACTTTCCTCCCGTGCGGCCTTTCGACACTGCACCGGCGGCTGCCCAGCTTACTTCCCAGTTGGAGTCAACGAGAACTAGTATACTGCAGGTTGACTGTCCACTTCAAATGTATGTATTTCCACGACTGCCAAGGTTCATGCCCACGTGAAAGGGTCTTCGCGTAGTGCTGAAACGTGAACATCCACTTGCCTCTTTGTTCCTTCCTCAATAACCTCGCGCAGCCTATGCAGAACGGGCCGTTCCAGAGCTGCGTGCGTGGCGTCGACAATCGCCAACCCGTCCTCCCACGCTTCAGCCACCTGATGATGGTCGCAGTCAGCAGTCACCAACACTTGAGCGCCTTGAGCACGCGCCTTGTCGGCCCATCGGCCACCAGAACCGCCAACTACCGCAACCCGTGTGATGACAGTTTCGGCATCACCTCCGAAACGGATATGACTCAGCCCTAACTGCTGTCTGACGAAGTCCGCGAATCCACCGAGTGAACGCGGGCTGTCTAAGTCGCCGACGCGTCCGATCCCGAACGGCCTCCCCATCAACTCGAGCGGGTACAGGTCGTAGGCGACTTCCTCGTACGGATGGGCGTCGACCATCGCACGGATGACTCGCTCCGTCAGTTGTTCGGGAACCACCGTTTCAATTCGGACCTCGTCGGCACGGGTCAGTTCCCCTACCTCACCAAGGAACGGGTCAGCTCCCTCCTGTGCGAGAAACGTTCCTTGCCCGGGCGTGTTGAAAGTACAGTGGCTATAACGGCCGATGAACCCCGCCCCGGCGTCGCAGATGGCACTGCGCACCCGTTCGGCGTGCGCCAACGGTACAAAGACGACGAGTTTACGCAAGCGTTCATTGCTGAGGCGGTCAACGATTTCGACGTTCCTCAGTTCAAACAACTCGGCTAAGACGTCATTCACGCCGCCTTCCGTCACATCAAGGTTGGTGTGCGCGGCGTAGATTGTCAGGTCGTTTTGGATCGCAGTCGCGATAGCCCTTCCGCGCCAAGACTGGGTGTCAAGGCGTTTGAGTGGTCGGTAAAACAGTTCATGATGCGTAATGAGAAGGTCTGCGCCTGCTTGCACCGCTTCAGCGATCACGGCGGGCGACGGGTCGAGTGCGAGCCACACCTTCGCTACCGGTTTGTCCATTCGGCCTGCCTGCAGGCCAATTGGGTCGTCTGGAAAAGCCAGAGAAGTCGGTGCGAAAGCTTCGACCACTGCAATTACTTCTCTTGCGGTGATCATCGAGTACCTGCCCCCTCGTTCTGAGCTTGTCCGTTGTACCAGGCTTCTAACCAGACAATCTGGCGCCCGAGATGGTTCACCTGACTTCTAACGTCGTCGCGTCCACTCTGCCTCATCTTGTGCGCGCGTCTACGCCAATGTTCCAAAGTCTCCTTGACGCGTGTCAAGAACTCTGGCGTCCCGTCTTGTAACAGCCTAGGCCCGAGTTCCAAAGCGACACTCATTGCTATGTCATCGCCCGCGAAGTCCGCGTAACTTTGCATGACCTCACGCTCTGTACCCGGGACCGCGGTCAGCACCTCGTAGATTCGTCCGTGATCGAGAATGGCTCGTTCCGCAGTCAGTGCCCATCCGTTCTCGAGAAAGAAGGACCGCACGTGTTGCGCTTGATTCATGGGCTGGACAATGATGCGCTCAACGCGCTTGAGCACGTCTTCGCAATCGGACAGAACCGCGCGAATCGTGCCGCCCCCCATTCCTGCAGCAATGACCGTGTCCACTTCGCCCGGAAGAACAGTTTTTAGACCAGGTCCCACCCGGACGGCAACCACGTTCGTGAGTCCGTGCGCCCGCACGTTTGTGGCGGCCGAATGAGCCGGAAGTGCAGCAATATCGGTCGCAATGGCAGAGGTCGCGACGCGCGTTTGGACGAGAAAAATGGGCAGTAAGGCGTGGTCTGTTCCAACATCCACAACACGTGCGCCGTGTGGCACAAAGTCTGCAATTGCCTGTAACCGAGCCGACAGCGTGACGGCCACTCGCTCACCTCACGGGGACGGGACCCAGGCCCGTCATAATGCGGCCTGCCCCGTCAGTGTGTATTTGATGCGCGCGATGACTTCCCGATACGCGTAACGGATTTCTGACTTGGACGACCAAGCGGCAAACCCACTCACCTGCATGTCCAGTTGTTGCGCAACAGCCAGTGCCCGCGGCAAGTGATAGTCACTGGTCACGATGACCGCTGAGCGCAATCCGTGATCGCTCATGACATGTCGACTGTTGCGCAAGTTTTCCCAGGTATCGCGCGAGTAACGGTCTTCCAAGATGACCTCGCTTGGAACTCCGTTGAGGATCAAAAAACGGCGCATGGAACTGGATTCGGTCACTGTTTCGTCCTCTCCGCGACCGCCGCTGACGATGACGGCTCCGACATAGCCTTGTCGAAACAAGTGCAGAGCGGCGCGCAGTCGAGCGAGTAAGGCCCGGCTTGGCCGGAACCCATCAGTATAGGCTCCGAGGACGATGGCTGCGTCGGACGGCCTCGGGACTTCATGTCGCCCCATACTCCGAATTTTATACGCAGCCACCCTGAGAAGAACTGCAGCCAACACAGCCATAAGGGCAATGCCAATGAGTGCAAACCCCAAGAATCGCCACACAGGTGCTGCGCCTCCCGTCGTTCCTCCACGGCACTTGAACGGCCACCGGGTCCTCTGACCGGTCATCGGCCATCATTATAATGTACGACGGGATGTCCAACTTAGAAGTGATTTTAGCAGCCGAGTTGACGGGCAATCACGAGGCGCTGGACCTCTGAGGTGCCCTCGCCGATCTCGATCAGTTTGGCGTCGCGGTAATTGCGTTCGACCGAGTATTCGCGCATGTACCCGTAGCCGCCGAGAATTTGCACAGCCTGTTCACACGTCCGGGTGCACATTTCGGATGAAAACAGCTTCGAATATGACGCCTCCAAGCTATACGGTTTACCGTTGTCGCACAGCCATGCTGCCTTCAGCATTGCGTTCTGGGCGAGATCAATGTGCATCGCCATGTCCGCAAGTTTATGCTGGATGGCTTGAAATTTCGAGATCGACTGACCAAACTGCACTCTTGTCTTAGCGTAGTTGAGTGCTGTCTCAAAAGCCGCTCTGGCGATGCCGATGGCGAGCCCAGAAATGGCCACGCGACCGCCGTCCAAAGTCGTCAGGAACTGCTTGAAACCGGCATTCAGGGGGCCAAGCAGGTTCTCCTTCGGTACACGAACTCCGTCCAGGATGAGTTCCACTGTGTTGGAGGCGCGCATGCCCAACTTGTCGTACGCCTTGCTGACCGAAAACCCTGGCGTGTCCGTCGGCACGATAAAAGCACTGATGCCGCGATTCACCGGATCGGTTACGGCTGTGAGGACCACTGTCGATGCGACACCGCCGTTGGTGTTAAAAATCTTAGTGCCGGTAATTACCCATTCATCCCCGTCCGCAACCGCTGTCGTACGCGTACCTCCTGCGTCTGAGCCAGCGCCTGGTTCCGTCAGGCCAAACGAACCAAGCTCTTTGCCTGAAGCAAGCGGGACCAGGTACTGCTGTTTTTGCTCCTCAGTGCCATAAAGGAAAATCGGTGTACAAGCCAACGACACATGCGCTTCAAAACTAAGACCAGTCCCCCCACATGCGCGACCGACCTCTTCCACGGCCAAGCAATAGCTGACCATATCCCCGCCAGAACCACCGTATTCTTCAGGAAAGGGTATTCCCAAGAAACCAAGTTCCCCCATTTTGGCAAACACATCATGCGCAAAGTGTTCTGTCTTATCCCACTCTGACGCATGAGGGGCAATCTCTGCCTCCGCAAAATCCCGCACCGTGTCCCGAATCATTCGCTGTTCTCTGGTTAGTTCGAAATCCAAGCGATCTCCTCCCGTAAGTGAGCAGTTCCAAGCAGTCTACCGATTCCATTATACGAGTCAAAGCGTTTACATCCTAGAGACGCAAAAGGGCGGTGAGGAAGTCAGTTCGCAGGGAACGTATTACATGCCTGCACCGTCTGACAGCCCCACCGCCCGTGTCAGTCAAAAGGCGGTGAATGACCTATTCCAGAAAATCCTTCAACCGCTTACTCCGGCTCGGGTGGCGGAGTTTACGCAACGCCTTCGCCTCAATTTGCCGAATGCGCTCCCGCGTCACGCCAAACACCTTACCGACTTCTTCGAGCGTCCGTGTGCGACCATCATCAAGACCGAACCGGAGACGCAACACATTCTCCTCACGCTCCGTCAAAGTGTCGAGCACATCTTCGAGTTGCTCTTTTAACAGCTCATAGGCGGCCGCGTCGGCAGGCGCCGGGGCTTCATCGTCTGGGATGAAGTCGCCCAGATGGGAGTCGTCCTCTTCACCAATCGGCGTTTCCAACGACACAGGTTCCTGCGCGATCTTCTGAATCTCACGCACTTTCTCAGGCGTCATGTCCATCTCAGCCGCAATCTCCTCGGCAGTCGGTTCACGACCGAGTTCTTGCAGTAACTGACGGGAGATGCGAATCAATTTATTGATCGTTTCGACCATGTGTACCGGGATGCGAATGGTCCGCGCTTGGTCGGCAATCGCACGAGTAATCGCTTGCCGAATCCACCACGTGGCGTACGTGCTGAACTTGTAACCCTTGCGATAATCAAACTTTTCGACAGCCTTAATCAAACCAAGGTTGCCTTCCTGAATGAGGTCAAGAAACAACATACCCCGCCCGACGTAGCGCTTCGCAATACTGACGACGAGGCGCAGGTTTGCTTCCGCTAGGCGACGCTTTGCTTCCTCATCGCCCGCCTCAATCCGCTTTGCCAATTCAATCTCATCTGCAGCGGACAAGAGGGGAACACGACCAATCTCCTTGAGGTACATGCGTACAGGGTCGCTGATCTTGACACCAGGAGGCATGGTAAGGTCGTTTAGGTTGAACCGCTCTTCTTCTTCTTCAGGTCGACTAGAGGATTCTTCTTCCTCGTCATCCAGACTGTCGTCATCTTCACGTTCGTTCAAAATGTCGACGCCTTGTTCGGACAGGTGGTCAAAGAATTCATCGAGTTGATCAGGGTCAAGGTCAAACGACCCCAATCGATTGACGATCTCTGTGTAGGTTAAGGACCCTCTACGTTTCCCCAGTTCCACTAATGCACTCTTTGCTTCTGGAAGGGTGAGTCCACGTTCCTCTTCGCGGGCCGCTTCTCTTTGTATCTCTTTCATTGGTCCCCGCCTCCTTTACCCACTAATACGTCGTGGGGCATTTTCAAAGCAACTATTGCAGCGTTCAAAGCCTCCACCTGTGCGCCTAGTGCTTCAGCAAGTTCGCTGTCGCCACGGCGTCGTGCTTCATCGCTCTCTTTAGCACAGGTCAACAGGTTAGCCTGTAACTGGTGAAGTTGAATCGTGCGCAAGTAGTCCTCTAGTACCCGATTGTCTGATTCGGGGCTATCATCTATTAACAGCGACGAGGCATACCCACGTAACGCGGGGTCCTCCAAGCTGTCTATAAACGCGCTCGACTCCCCTTGCGGAAAGTCGGCGCGAAAACTGTAGAACAGAGCCAAGAGAGCCGTTTGCTCCGGAGAGGCTAATTCGTCCACGCCACGGTTCATCAACCACTCAGCGATGCCGGAACTGGCCATCATCGCTTGAAGAATACGTTCCCCTGCGCGCACCGCGCCATTCTTGACCCGGCTCGGTTCTGCAGGACGATCGGATGTTCGATGTTGGCGACGATCGCTGCGTTTTACGTCTTTACTGATGAGTGCAAGTTCCTCATGCAAAGCTGCCACAGAAACACCAAATTCAGACGCCAGGCTACGTTCTAGCCGGTCCTTCTCGATTGGCGAAGCACGCTCCGCCACCAACTGCAGGGCACGTCGCAAGAAGTCTGTACGTCCACTAGGCGAACTCAAATTCGCTCTCACCCGTTCTTCCCCGATCAGAAAGTCCACAGGAGCAAGGACAGACGACTGCAGGAACGACTGAAACGCCTGTGCACCACGCTTGGTAATGAACTCGTCCGGGTCATTCCCGTCAGGGAATAGAACAACACCCACTTCGAGTCCAGCCGTTTGGGCTGTTTCAAGGGCACGTATCGCCGCCTTTCGGCCTGCTGCGTCTCCGTCGTACGCTATCACGAGACGGTCTGCGCTGCGTTTCAAGACCACTGCCTGCTCTTCAGTCAGCGACGTACCGAGGCTAGCTACGCAGTGCTTTACCCCAGCCTGCCAGACCGACATGACATCCATGTAGCCTTCCAGCAGTATCGCAGTCTGTGCTCGTCGCATTTCGCGCCGGGCTTTGTGCAGATGATACAGTTGCAGTCCCTTCTTAAAGACCAGTGTCTCCGGCGAATTGAGGTATTTTGGCTTCGCGTCAGCCGCTAAACTTCTGCCGCCAAACGCAACGACAGCCCCTTGCGCGTCGAAAATAGGAATCATCACTCGATCGCGGAAGCGGTCTACTGTCTGCCCCCCCAAGTCCACCGCCAACCCCGCTTCCACCAAGAGACGCTCGTCAAATCCCCTTCGCTTGAGGAAATTCACGATTGTCCGACCGTCTTTCGGAGCGTAGCCCACACCGAACTCCGTCATAGTTTGGCGCGTCAATCCGCGGGACTGCAGGTAAGACAGGGCTTGCACACCAGCACTCGTATTCATTAGAATGTAGCTGTACAGCTTCGACGCAAGGTCGTGTGCTTCCTTCATTCGCTGACTCGCCGAACGAATAGCTGAGTCATGGTCAACCGGGCCCAAGTCCGGAATCGGAACATTCGCACGCTCCGCCAGTCGAAGGATGGCTTCTTGAAACGAAAGCCCTTCGATGTCCATCACAAAGCCAATGACGGTCCCTCCCGCCCCGCAACCGAAGCAGTAGTACATCTGTCGGTCTGCGGAAACAGAAAAGGAAGGTGAACGTTCATTGTGAAACGGACATAGTCCGACATACGAACGCCCGCTGCGTCGCAGTTGGACGTAGTCTGACGCCACGTCTACAATGTCGGAACGCTTACGCACTTCCTCAACGAACGATTCGTCCATCCTAGCCAAACGATCACCCCTCCTGCGGTTCAGCAACTTCGCCGAGCGAAGACGCGCAAGCAGGAACTCGTTCGTTGACCCGCATTTTTATATTCTACAAGCTCAGTTCTTTTCCTCCTTCGTTTCGAAAATGACATCGCGGGCTTCGCCAAAATCCGACACCGCTGTGACGAAATCCGCGCCGGGTGTACACTCGGCGCGGGTGTTTCCAGTTTGGCAAGCCGCGATACACGGTATACATCAAACTGGACAATTGGGATACCCCGATTTCAACAAACACTAGTATCGACGAGGTCAGTTAAATTTATCCTTGTATTTCGCCCGCACTCAATCCTATGGTCGACACGGCGCACTTATGTACGAGGGTCAACCAGTGCAGCGTGGGCAGCTGCTAGACGCGCAAGTGGAACCCGAAACGGTGAGCAACTAACATAGTTCAACCCCTGAACTTGACAGAAGTGAATCGACTGCTTTTCGCCCCCGTGCTCGCCACAGATGCCTAGTTTAAGGTCATTGCGGACAGAGCGACCCTTTTGTGTCGCAATCTGAATCAGTTGGCCGACTCCCGTCGCGTCGAGTACGGCGAATGGGTTCTCTGGGAGGATTTTTTCGGTCGTGTAGTGATGCAAGAACTTTCCTTCGGCATCGTCACGACTGTACCCAAACGTTGTCTGCGTCAAGTCATTGGTCCCGAATGAGAAGAACTCCGCTTCCTCTGCAATCTCGTCTGCCGTCAGCGCAGCGCGCGGCACTTCAATCATAGTGCCAATGACACACGGCAGAGTCTGCCCAGTCTCGGCTTCGACCGACCGTGCGGTGGTTTCGACGAGTTCTTTCATTCGACGCAACTCTTCCCTCACTCCAACGAGCGGGATCATCACCTCAGGCTGGGGATTTAGACCTTCCTTCTGGAGGTCTGCTGTCGCTTGGAAGATTGCCCTGGCCTGCATCTCGTACACTTCCGGGAAGGTGATGCCAAGGCGACAACCACGGTGCCCAAGCATCGGGTTTAGTTCGTGCAACTGACGTACCTTGCCTAAGAGGTTACTGACATCCGCTAGTTCCTGTTCAATCAAGGTCCGCGCCGCACCGTTCTCGTACTGCAAGCGAGTCTGAAGTACAGCCTGGCGCGTGACGAGTTGTTCGAGGTTCGGCAGGAACTCGTGAAGTGGTGGGTCCAGCAAGCGAATCGTTACGGGTAGTCCGTCCATCGCCTTCAGGATGCCGTAAAAATCGTCCTGCTGCATTGGCAGTAGTGCCGCTAACGCTTGGCCGCGTTCGGTCGGTGTGGACGCTAAAATCATGGCTTGAACAACAGGTACCCGCTCAGCTGCCATGAACATGTGCTCCGTTCTGCACAGTCCGATGCCTTCCGCGCCAAACCCTCGCGCTCTGGTGGCGTCTTCCGGATTGTCCGCGTTCGCTCGGACGCCGAGTTGACGAATTTCGTCCGCCCAAGACAAGAGGGCTTGAAAGTCAGCGGAGAGTTCTGCTTGGACGCGCACGACTTCGCCTAGGAGCACTCGCCCCGTCGCGCCGTCAATGGAGATCACGTCGCCCTTGCGCAAGGTTCGGTCACCGATTCGGGCGTATCCGTCGCGCGTATTAATGGTCAGTGCATCGCAGCCACAAACGCAAGGCTTCCCCATCCCGCGCGCCACGACGGCTGCATGACTCGTCATGCCCCCGCGACTTGTCAAAATCCCCTGTGCGGCAAGAATGCCGTGAATGTCTTCCGGTGTCGTCTCCGTCCGCACCAGTAGGACAGCCTCGCCTTGTTTCGACCACTGCTCTGCCTCATCTGCATCAAACGTAATCCGTCCCGACGCCGCACCAGGAGACGCAGGGAGACCGCGGGCGAGTTCGTCGACAGGCGCATTCGGGTCAATGCCTGGGTGGAGCAATTGATCAAGCTGGTCCGGGTCGACGCGAGAGACAGCTGTCGCTTTGTCGATCTTGCCTTCTTCCACAAGAGCGACAGCAATTTTGACGGCTGCAGCAGCTGTACGCTTTGCGTTGCGCGTCTGCAAGAGAAACAGTTTGCCCTCTTCCACCGTGAATTCAATGTCTTGTACATCACGGTAGTGTGCTTCCAACTGCTCGCAGACCTGTAGGAACTGCGTATAGATTTCAGGCATATCGTGAGCAAGTTCGGCAATCGGCTTTGGTGTGCGTATACCGGCAACGACGTCTTCACCCTGCGCGTTTGTCAGATACTCGCCAAACACGCTCGGTTCACCGGTCGATGGGTTGCGTGTAAAAGCGACACCCGTCCCAGAATTGTCACCCATATTGCCAAAGACCATGCTTTGCACGTTGACGGCGGTGCCAAGGTCGTCCGCGATTTTGTGTACGCGACGATAAATAATCGCACGTTGGTTGTTCCAGGAACGAAACACTGCTTCTATCGCAAGACGCAGTTGATCGTACGGGTCTTGTGGAAACGCTTTGCCGGTCTCCCGCTCTACGAGCTTGCGGTAACCCGCAATGACTCTTTGCCAGTCCTCGGCGGTCAAAGCCTGGTCATCTTTCGCGCCGACATCCGATTTTACATCGTCCAAGATGTGCTCAAATTGATAATGCGGAATGCTTTGCACCACGTCTCCGAACATTTGGATAAACCTGCGGTAACAGTCAAATGCGAATCGGTCGTTGCCTGTCTGCGCTGCAAGAGCACGGACTGTTGTGTCGTTCAACCCCAAATTGAGCACCGTGTCCATCATGCCTGGCATCGAGATCGGAGCCCCTGAGCGAACCGATACCAAGAGCGGGTTCACCGCGCCACCAAAAGACTTCTCAGTCTCCTGCTCAAGTGCCTGAACTGCGCTTTGAACCTCTGTCCACATCGTTTCCGGCAGCGTTTCACCACTGTCATAAAACGCGTGACACGCAGTCGTCCCAAGTGTGAATCCAGGGGGCACCGGCAGTCCAGCCTTCGTCATCTCCGCGAGATTGGCACCCTTCCCGCCTAACAAATAGCGATCTGCTGCGGTACCTGTAGCGAATGGATGGACCCACTGCGTCATGCTTCGCTCCCCTTTCGAGACACAATCTCGAGGATAATTCCTGCGGTTTCTTCAACAGCCTTGTCACTGACGTCGATCACTGGGCAGTTTAGTCTGCGCATCACATCTTCTGCGAACTCCAACTCGGCCGAGATTCGCTCGTAGCTTGCGTAGCTCGCCTGTGGAGTCAGACCTAGAGTGCGCAGACGCTCTTGCCGAATCAGGTTCAACTTCTCTGGACGAATGCGAAGACCAACAATCTTCCGCTTGTCTTTGAGTGCAAACAGTTCCTCAGGCGGTTGCACCTCAGGGACGAGCGGTACGTTCGCCACCTTCATGCGCCTGTGTGCCAAGTACATGCTCAGTGGCGTCTTCGACGTGCGGGAGACGCCAATCAGTATAATGTCAGCTCGCGCCAAGCCACGCGGGTCGCGCCCGTCATCGTACTTCACTGCGAATTCGATGGCTTCTACCCGTCTGAAGTACTCAGCGTCAAGCTGGTGAACCAACCCGGGTTTGCGTTGCGGGGGAGCACCGATGAGGGATTCGAGTGCTTCCATCATCGGCCCCATGATGTCGACCGCAGGTACTTCGAGGCGTCGAGCTTGATGTAGCAAATACTCGCGCAACTCCGGTAGTACAACTGTAAACACAATCACTGCGTTTTCTTCCTTCGCACTTTCGACCGTTTCATCGATCACGGACGGCTCATGCACGTGCGACACACGTCGGAGTTCAACATGGCCACCGTCAAACTGACTTGCCGCCGCCCGGGCGACAAATTCTGCTGTCTCTCCAACCGAGTCCGATACGATGTAAATCACCGGTGTCTCCAACCGACTCTCGTCCTCCCCGCGCTATCTTCGATGTGCGCCTAAATTTCGTGAACCTGGCCGAGTTCCACAAACGCCTTGGTAATGGTGGTTTTTGACACGCGACCAACGACTTCATCATGGTCTCCCCGCGTCACAGGCAGCGAATCCACTTCGTGGCGCGTCATCAAGACAGCTGCTTCGTAGAGCGTAGCGTCGACGTCCACCGTAATCACGTTCGGAGTTCTCGTCATGACGAGACTGACCGGGACCTTGTGAATGTCCGACCCGCCAATCGCGACCTTCAACAGGTCTTTGCGTGAGACAATGCCACACAAACGACCGCCGCGCGCAACAATAATCGTCCCAACATCCTCCACGAACAGTGCCACCACAGCGTCGTACGCGGAACTGCCTTCCTCAAGCACCGTAGGAACAGACTTGTAGTCGCGGACATACAGTTTTCGCAACGTCTCGCCAAACAGGTCAGCATTCTTTTTGCCGCTGTAAAAGTATCCGACCCGTGGACGCGCATCAAGGAACCCAGCCATTGTGAGGATCGACAAATCGGGGCGCAGTGTCGCTCGAGTCAAAGAGAGTGACTCAGCGATCTGCTCTCCGGTAATCGGACCGTTGCGTTTGACAATTTCGATAATCGCCTGCTGACGACTCGAGAGTTCGATGAAACATCACCCGCTCACAATTGTGCCATACTATATATCGAATTCTTGGCATTAGTATATATCATTCAAACACAGTTTGCACCCGATGTTCGTTAGTTTTCCCACTCGGTGAGGCTCTGTAAAATCTCGCGAGATTTCAGTGACAGACCCGCATAGTCAAACATCTGTGTGCGCAAGACGTTGTCGAGCGTCCGAACGCTCTGTGCGGTCAGACGAACGTCTCCCAGCCGTTCCCAAGGGATGACACTGAAACTTTCCAAAACTCGCGGCAGTGCGCGTTGTAGTGCAATTCCTTGGCGCCGGCTGCCAGCAGCGTCATCCGCGGTTTTGCAACTGCCGCACACACATCCGCCTTCTTCCGGGCTGTACCAGCCGCCTTGCACAAGTTCGGCCCCACAACGTGCACATCTGGTCCACGTCGGGCTTGCCCCCAGCATCCGCAACACCTTGGCCTCCCATATCCGAGCCACGATGGCTGGGGCCGTGCCATAGCCTGTCGCGTCCGACTGCCCATAGCCGCTGCCTCTGGTTAGCCGGTCTAGTGCGCCGTTAAACTGGGTGTACACAGCGCTACTCCCGTGTGGCCGTTCTTCCGCAACTGCCCCCACCAACTCACAAAAATAGGCGGCATACGCCGCCCGCTCCAAATCTTCGCGCAAGGTCCTCCTTGCGTCCAGTACTTCCACTTGGTTCAGCTGTCCCATTCCGCGATTCTGGTACAGTGCATACATCCCGCGTACACACAGCTGCACACCTGCTGACAAACGACTTTGCGGCTTTTTGGCACCCCGAGCCATTGCAGCCACGATTCCGCTCGGAGTCAGCAGGTTCACAATCGTATGGGTCTCGCCGTAGGCGGTGGCACGCACCACCACCGCTTCTGTGTTATAGTTCAAACTTACTTCGTCTCCGTCTTGTGGTTTGTCTTCGGCCGATCAAGTTGTTCATGTTTTTTATACAATAAGTAAGCACCGATGTCACCCGTCAAGGTAAAGTATCGCCAGGAAAACTCCCGCAACCAAATCGCCCCCTGTCCAGAGTTCAAGTTCAGCTGCGTGGATTGAGGTGCCGTCGTAATTAGGTTGCCGCCGTCCTACCGGCTTATACTATGCATCGTTTGCCAGTCGGGGCACTGGCTCTGTCTAAATTGCTCTACTCCTGCTCATCAAATCCGAATCGGCGCAGGAAACTCGGCTCGTTGCGCCAATCCTTCTTCACTTTGACCCACAGTTCCATAAAAATTTTCGTTCCCAGCAGCGCCTCGAGTTCCTGCCGAGCCAATTGGCCCACGCGCTTGAGCATATCGCCGCGCTTGCCGATCAGAATCCCCTTCTGGCTCTCCCGCTCTGTGTAAATCACCGCGCCGATGTGTAGTACATCGCTGCCTTCTTTTCGTCCCAACTGCTCGATTTCGACCATGACAGAATGCGGAACTTCCTCCCGCGTGAGTCGGAGCACCTTCTCGCGTATGACTTCTGCGATAATGAACTGCTCAGGGTGGTCTGTCAGCATCTCGTCAGGGTAGTACTTTGGACCTGCTGGCATTTCCTTTAGGATCAAGGCCTTCAGCGTGTCAAGTTGTGTCCCGTCGCGAGCACTGATCGGAATAATCTCCCGAAACGGGTATAGCTTGCGATATGTATCAATAAACGTCAGTACGTCTGGTTTTGAGACCGCGTCGACTTTGTTGATCGCCAGGTACACAGGTGTATCTACCGAACGCAGACGGTCAATCACGACCTTGTCTAAGTCTGGCCGATTCTCTGTGGCGTCAGTGACCATTAACACGACGTCTACTTCCTTGAGCGCGTTCTCTGCGGCCGTAACCATGTACTCGCCGAGTTTGTGACGCGGTGAGTGCAACCCTGGCGTATCGATAAACACCAATTGCGCATCATCCGTCGTCAGCACACCATGGATGCGGTTGCGTGTGGTCTGAGGTCGATTCGACATAATCGCTATCTTTTGTCCAACAAATGCGTTGAGGAGCGTCGATTTACCGACATTGGGCCGGCCAATCAACGCAGCAAACCCAGAGCGAAACGTGTTATGCGTCCCGTCCCCAGCAGCCTTGCCCTTCTGACCCTGCACGCGATGACCTCCTATCACAGTTTTATGCCGGAGCTTGTCCGTCCCGGCTCATCGTAAAAGCGCCTACCACGCACCACAGCCACAGTAAAAATGCGACTGAGGTAATCACAAGTCCACTGACGTGAACCGCACTGAAAATCCTCATTCGCCAAGGCCAGGTTGCGAATCCAACATACAGCGCAATCGCAACTGCCCCAGCCGCGACGACCAGTACCGCGCCTGCTGCAGCATCCTTCGCCACCTCTGCCGGGTAAACCCGCTGCCCATCTGTCGCCAGGTCGGTGGCAGCCTCTACCGCCGTATTGACGAGTTCCGTCGCAATCACGACTGCACAGACAAATATGTCGAGCGCGACAAGTCCTGCGCGCGGTCGAACCGCAGCGTTAAACGCAAGCACGCACAAACCGGCTGTAAAGTGAACACGCATATTCCGTTCCGTCTTGAGCGTACGCGCGACGCCCCGACCGGCATACAAGAAGCCGCGCGCAAAGCGTCCGACTGAACTCACCGCGCGAGACCGATACCATCAAGCACTTCGTCTTGGAGCGCGAACATGGTCTGTTCATCGGAAGGCTCTTCGTGGTCATATCCATTGAGGTGAAGAAAACCATGAACAAGCAAGAAGCCAACTTCTCGCGCCAGGCTGTGGCCATACTCTTGTGCCTGACGAACGGCAGTTGGCAAGCTCACCACGATGTCGCCAAGCATTGGCGAATCGACTGACAGTTGTTCGTCCATCGGAAACGACAAAACGTCCGTGGACCGGTCGACGTCGCGGTACGCCTTGTTCAACTCGTGAATTTCCTCATCATCGACAAACGACACAGAAACTTCGCCGACCGCGTTGATTCGCGTGGCCGCAGCAGAGAGTACACGGGCCACGAACGCGCCCGACGTCACTTCCGCCGGCGCATCTGTTACACGTACGTCAACATCGACTTCTAGGCCTGCACTCACTTCGCCATCTCCTTTCGGATTTTGTCCGGATCAGGGTATTCAATACGCGCGTGGTAGATCCCGCTCAATGTCTTCATAAAGGCTGGCACCATGACATCAAGGTCTTGCAGTGTCAAATCACATTGGTCCAACTGCCCATCCTCAAGCCTATCCCGGATGATTTTGCGGATCACGCCTTCCACCCGGTTCGGCGTCGGTTTCGCCATTGCGCGCACCGCAGCTTCGACGGCGTCGCAGATCATCACAATTGCGCACTCGCGAGTCTTAGGCTTGGGACCGGGATAGCGGAAGTCGTCCAACTGGACGGTTCCATTTTTATCCTGTTCACGTGCCTTGTTAAAAAAGTACCACAGTGCAGTCGTCCCGTGATGGGTAGCGCAGATATCGCGAATCGGCTTTGGCAGACCCGCCTTTTGAAGCATTTCGAGCCCGTCCGAAACATGTGACGTGATGATGAGGTGGCTGAGACTCGGCGCGATTTTCTCGTGCGGGTTCTGCTTCGTCATCTGATTTTCGACGAAAAAGAGCGGTCGCTTGGTTTTCCCGACGTCGTGATAATATGCGCCAACCCGGCACAGCAAGGGGTCGGCGCCGACAATTTCAGCCGCCGCTTCCGCCAGATTCCCGACTATTAGGCTGTGGTGATACGTGCCTGGGGCCTCCAGCAGAACTTTGCGCAACAGTGGGTTGTTCGGATTCGACAACTCGAGCAAGTGGATGGCTGTCAGCAGACCAAACGCGCTTTCAAAGAACGGTAGAATGCCCATCGTTAAGACTGCGGAAAGAATGCCGTTGAGAATCCCGAAGCCCGCGTGAAGTGCGAACGAGTGAAAAGTCGCACTGTTATCAGCTTGAAGCAGGTGCATGGTCAAAATAGACAGTAGGTTCATCCCTGCGACGAGAAAGCCCGCTCGCATGAACGTCGAGCGGTGTGTGACAGTCGCCACACTGTACGCGCCGACGAGGGACCCAAGAAAGCTGATAAACGCGTACCAAAAGTTGAACCCCATCGCAGCGCCGAACCAGAACGACACAAAAAACGAAGCGACAACAGCGAGTGACGCATCTGTCAGGACCGCGAGCAACATCGCTCCGACCGCAACGGGCAGAATAAACGCAGCGGAGGAAGGGGCTCCGCCGTTGATGAGCCCCTTCGTGACGCTAATCGCGATGCCCATTAAGAGCAACACGAGAGCGGTGACCAAGAGCAACACATTGTCTAACCTGCGGCGCGGTGGCCGACGCTCAATATACGCAGCTAGCGAACTGATTGAGACGAGCACAAACAGCAGAAAGCCGATGGTCATGCCGTAGTCGTGTTGGCCACTAGACAGGCCCACGTCTTTCATCCGCTGCAGGACACTTTGTGTGATGACACCGTTTTTTGACACGATGATGTCACCTTGGTGAATGTAGACGTTGCCAACCGCCTTCGCTGCAGCTTTGCGAGCTGCCTCTGTCGCCGCCTTATCGTAGATCATGTTCGGTTGGAGCGTACTGACGACTAAGTTTTGCACAAGCATGCTCGATGTGTGGCCCAGGTTGTACTTGACAATTTGTTGGTCCACCAGAAGCTGAGCTTCCTGCAATGTCTCTTTATAAAACGGAGTCGCAAGTAAGTCGTGCACAATCCGTTGCGATACACTCTGAATCACCCCCTGTTGTTGGGGGCTCATGGCAAGCAGCGCCGAGAGCGTCGCTGAAGTGATACCTTTGGGTGCAGAGGCCGTGAGACTGGCCAGTTTGTCTGAGGAACTGAGCTGTTTATCTGTCGACAACTGGCCAAGTACTTGAAACAGACTCGTCAATTGGTTCTCCGCTGTCGTTTCGACAGAGGAGGACTGCACATACTGCTTGGTGACGCGGTCCATTGCGGCCTGTTGTGCTTGTAAAGTCGCCTCTGTATCTACTGCAGTGACAGGCGCAACAATCGTAACAGGGCTCGTCTGTCCCACCTGAAACTGATATCTCGGTGGGAGAACGCTGCCGACGAGGAGCGCGAACATGGCGATGCCAAGGCCAACGTAGATCCCGACGCGCACGCGGCGGTTCTCCCGAAACCTAGGATCATCCATCCACTGGCGCAATATTTGAGTCCACCTTGCAAACATCCCGATAACCCCTTACACAAAAGCCTGTGTCTGTGAAACGCCTTCGTACGCCTGAATGATCTTCCTGACCAAGTGATGTCGCACCACGTCCTGCTCAGAGAAAAACTGGAACGCGATTTCGCTGATGTCCCGCAGGATGCGCGTCGCTTCAATCAGTCCTGATTGCCGTCCGGACGGCAGGTCGATCTGCGTCACATCGCCCGTGATGACCATCTTCGAGGCAAAGCCTAGACGCGTCAAGAACATTTTCATTTGTTCCGGCGTAGTATTCTGCGCCTCGTCAAGGATGACAAACGAGTCGTCGAGTGTGCGGCCGCGCATGTAGGCAAGTGGAGCCACTTCAATGTTCCCACGTTCGAGTGCTCGCTGCACTTGTTCTAATCCGTACACGTCATACAGTGCGTCGTACAGTGGGCGCAAGTAGGGATCGACTTTCTCTTGCAGGTCACCAGGCAAAAAACCAAGATTTTCGCCAGCTTCGACGGCAGGCCGCGTCAGCACAATCCGTTTGACTTCGCCGCGCTTAAGCGCCATTACAGCCATCGCCACCGCCAAGTAAGTCTTGCCTGTACCAGCAGGCCCAACGCCAAACACGATGTCGTGCTTGCGAATCAAATCAACATAGTGTCGCTGCCCGAGCGTCTTGACTCTGACCGGTTTACCCTTATGCGTCGTTGCGACTTCAGCAGTGTACATAGCGACGAACTCGCCGAGCTCATCCCGCTTGGCGAGGTCAATAGCGTACCGATAATCATTGTCGGACAACTGCATACCCAGTTGAGAGAGCTGCGTGACGGTCCGGAGGATGCCGATCATATGGTCAACCTCGGCCTCTCCCCCAAAAAATGACACCTCTGTGCCGCGTGTCGTGACTTTCGCATCAAAGCTGTCATCGAGCAACCCGAGTAAGGTGTCGTTGGGTCCTAGCACGGCCTTCGCCTCATCGTTGTTGGCAAAAGACCACTTGCGGACCACTTCGTCCTTTGTCAAGCGCTCACCCACTCCTTCATGGTTTGTCCAGAAGCGCGTTGATCACAGCCGTTGTGAGTTTCCCAGTTACGGGGTTTGCTCGTTCGACTGCAAAGGGGCCATAGCTGCCGGGGCGCCAATGTCCTCTTCCGTTCGCGTCATGACTGTTTCATATAGATTACCACGCGAAACTTGTCGGTGTAAAACAGTTTGCCCGAGGACAACGCCCGTCTTCCCGGTTTGCCGGCGCACGTCCGCGCGGGCCATGTCAAGCGCCACTTGTTCAGCCTGTGTAACCGACCGCTGCCAGACCTGTGGCAAAACTTGTTGCAGTTGTACTTGCTGCCATTGGATTGGTAGCCGCCAGCGGCCAATGTGCCAATCCGTTTCGGTATCGCGAGCCACCGCGTCCGTATAGCCTGGTTCCGACCACCCCCACACGCGTAAGTGGAAGCCACCTGTGGTCAGGTAGTCCCGTGTGACCGAAGCGCCTGTCAACCCCGCTTGGCGCACTGTGAGAGGAACTTCAACTGTCGATTTGTACCACACTTCGGCCAGTACTTCACCTCGAGCGGCGATTTGTTTGGTCCCATCACCCAGATTTCCCGAAATGGCGATTTGTCCTGGCACAACAGCTTGCCCGGGGTGAACAAGTGCGATGCCGCGTTCGGCAATGACGCGTTGAATGACGCCAGGCTTGGTAACACGGATGTCGCTAGGCGTTGCACTCTGCGCAGTCACACCCGGAATCTTCTCGACCACTTCAATTTCTGCCTTGACCCCGACCACGCGCACCCCTACCCAGATGGCGTCAGGCAACTTGCTCAGGAGTGCACGTTGAATGTCGTTGACATCTTTTAGCCGGTGTTTCCACACGCCCGGGTACAGACCGCTTTCCCGCGCGGCAGCCAGCACAGTTTGTATCTGATCCGGGTTTGCGCCAACGACTGACACTTGCCACACCATCGAACTCGCGGCGACAAGCAAGACGATGAATGCTCCGGCACCGCCAATCAATAACCTTCTGCGCAAAAGTACCCGAACCAAAAACGGGAGCCCCCGCCGTTCCAAAAACCGTATTTTCACGCGGTGTCGACGACACACGCGGTATAGTAGCGAAAAGTGTGGTAGGGCGATCTCCAGCGTGCACGTGGTACCTGCCACGCGGATGTCGTAAAGAGGGATGCCAGATTGGTGGAGCGCACTGACAACTTGTGAACACGCTGGACCAGACAGACGCATACAGAGGCTCCCAGATAACCATAACGACACGCGACCGCTCATGGCCTAGGTCCCCCGTGCTTGTCGTACGTAATGCGTGTGATATCGCCCTTTAGATGAACTTCCTTCGCGGCCACCAATGTGACTGTAAACCCGGTCCCCTCCACGTGTACTGCATGAAGGCCGAGGTCAGCGACGAGTTCGGTGTCAGAGACATTCATCAGCGACTCGACGTTATAGAGTGTCAGTTCGTTTGCATTCAGACATGTCAACCGCGACACATCGAGCAGTGTGTCAGGCGGCAGGGCAAACCACTCTGTTGCAGCCTGCTTGAACCGGCTTCCGAATGTGCGCATGGCTGTCCCCCCTCCCAAACATGGATATGAGGTCCGGGGCAAGGCTAGTACATCTGTCTGATTCCAGGCGCACAATCAAACGAGGCTGACCCAACTGGGCCAGCCTCGTCTCATACATGCGGTCTTTTGCGGTCCTTTTCAGGGCGCCTTAAGGCAACAATCCAGATACGACTTGTTGCGCCAGCTTCCCGTCCGCCTTCCCGCGAATTTCCTGCATCAGTTTCGGCATCACTTTGCCGACATCCGACTTTCCTGACGCCCCGACTTCTGAAATGATACGCACAGCAATGGTACGCACCTCTTCTTCGGACAACTGGGCAGGCAAGTACGTTTCAAGAATCCGAATTTCCTCTTTGGCCGCGTCTGCCAGGTCGGCACGACCTGCATTCTCAAACGCCTGGAGGGAGTCCCGACGCTGTTTGAGTTCTTTTTGTACGACAGCCAAAACCTCTTCGTCGTTCAGGGATGCACCGCTGTCAATCTCCTTGTTTCGGATTGCCGCTCGCACCATTCGAATCACGGACAAACGAACCTTTTCTTTGTCCTTCATCGCCTGTTTCATGTCGTCCGATAGTCTCTCAGACAACGTCCCCATGCGTCGGCCTCCTCATCAACGTCCCTACAGTGGTGCAATCAGAATGCGCGTTTTTTCTTCCGTGCTGCAGCCTCGGACTTCTTCTTACGCGCCACGCTCGGCTTCTCGTAGTGCTTGCGTTTGCGCATTTCAGCCAAAACCCCGTCTTTGGCAGTCTGCTTCTTAAAACGACGCAGCGCACTGTCCAGGGATTCATTCTTCCGAACCTTGATATCGGACATTCTCTCTCCCTCCCTCCAACCCAGACGCAAACCGTCGGTCAGAATGATTATAGTACAGCCGAAAAAGGGGTGTCAAACACACAAATCCCACAGAATTCCTGTGAAATCGGCGTTTTGACGGAGCCTTCTCCTCACACCCCGCGCGCTAACACCCGCTTGTCATGGCAGGACAAACTCGAACATAGCATAATCGACAGGGGGGAGCGCCTATGACATGGAATTTTCTGGCGGCGTTTGCTGCCGTAGTCGCCTTCATCTCCGCCCTGCGCGTGATGCGCACAGGTCTCGAAGGCCTCGCGAATGGTCGTCTCCCGCAGCTACTGCGCCGCTTCGCTGGCACCCCCACGCGCGGCATTATCACTGGCACAGCCCTCGCGACCGTGCTTCAGAGCAGTTCCGCAGTCACAGCGATAACCGTCGGGCTCGTGGCAGGTGGCAATCTGCTCTTTCGCGACGCGGTTGGTGTTGTCCTCGGCGCGAACGTCGGCACTACGCTGACGCCTCAACTCCTCACCTTTCCACTCTGGAACTTGGCTGTGCCGTGTTTAGCAGTCAGCATCGCAGGCCTGATTGCTGCGCGTTCTCTACACCGACCTACACTTGTCCCACCAAGTTTGGCCTTAGCCGGTTTTGCGGGAATCCTGATCTCACTGCAGGTCCTCGTCCAATCCCTTCACCCTGTCGCTAGCATGCCGTGGTTCGCCAACTGGTTAGAGACCGCCGGCGACAATCCCTGGCTCGCCTTGCTCACAGGCGTTGTCACAAGCGCGATGCTGCAGTCTAGCACGGCGACCACAGTCATCACGATGGCCTTGTCCATGGACGGTTTAATTCCGATCGAAGGAGCCATCGCCATCGTCCTCGGTGCGAACGTCGGAACGTGTGTGACTTCAGTCATCGCTGCGATTGGGCAACCGCGCTCCGCAGGCCAGGTTGCGCTCGCGCACGTCCTTTTGAACGTCGCTGGCGCAGTACTTGGAGTGCTTTTCCTTGAAGGCTTCGGAGACGTAATCGTCGCCCTCGGTGGCAATGCCGCTCGCCAAGTCGCGAACGCACACACCGTCTTCAACATTGTCTGTACGCTGCTGGCTTGGCCATTCATTCGCCAGTTTTCCGCGCTTGTGGAGTGGTTACTCCCGGACAAGCGACGGGCCCGATGACGTCCCTAGTCGCGTCGCACCCCAGCGCAGAAACTCGAGTGCCGCCTCACGCGTGCGAACGCCTCCAGCTGCTTTCACGCCGTGACCCGGACCAGCCGCTACCGCCATTAGTGCCACGTCCAACAGTCGAGCGCCAGACGGGGCGAATCCGGTGGACGTTTTGACCATGTCGGCGCCAGCTGCAACAGCCACCAGCGAAGCTTTCACCACCTGACCCACAGACAGAAAATGCGTCTCCAGGATTGCTTTCACTAGTACCCCTGACTGAGCGTGTGCAGCCTGCGCAACTACTCTCACAGCCTCAGCGACGCTCCACACGTCGTCTTCCCGCATCGAACCAACGGGAATGACAAGGTCCACTTCCGTCGCTCCCGCTGCAATCACCGCTTCGGTTTCGGCGCGAAGTGCGTCCGGGTGGGCCGTGCCGAGTGGAAAACCGACAACGGTGCAAACCCCCACGTCGCTGTCTTGAAGAACAGCTTTTGCCGCCACGACGTGCTGCGGATTGATGCAAACCGCGTGAAAATGGTGCTTTGCGGCAGTTTCACAGAGGTTCTCAACATCCACCCGACTCGCTTCCGGCTTTAACAGCGTATGCTCGATAGCGGCCAGCAGGGCTGACTTGGGCGCCAAGACGTCGCGTGGGAGTGAGACGTCATTGTTGGCCGTGTTTCGCCACACTGAACCTTGCGGGGCCAAATCTGGAGCTGTGGCCGACAGTTCAGCGCGCACAGAGTCGATGAATGCCTCAACCCAAGTCGACACACTCGGCCAAACGGCCGCCAACTGCCCCCGGTCTTTGTCAGGGTCCAGGCGTCGCACTGACTCCCAGCCATTCATGTGCCACGTCAGTTGTAGTGCTGCCTTCTCAAACACCCATCGCCAGTTGTCATAGCCAAGTTCGTCGTGGCGGGCTTGCGCCTGCTTCCAAGGCATGTAGTAGGCGCGTTCAAGCTCCTCGACCTGCGGCTGTGGTTCATCTGACTCATCCACCGCGCGCAGGAGAAACAGACGCACTTCCTTGCGGACATCTACGCCATCGCGTTTGATGAAATAGTGAAGGCGCCCAAGCGGAGCAAGGACATGCGCCTCTATCCCGGTCTCTTCCGCAATCTCCCGGACAGCTGCCTCTTCCCAAGTTTCGCCTGGTTCGAGGTGCCCTTTGGGAAACGCAACCTTCCCGTACGCGTCGTCTATCAGCAGCACCTCTAGAGCCTCTGCTTCACCGCGCACCACCAAACCACCCGCTGCTCGCTCCACTTTGGTCATGCGTATCGACCTTCCTCTCTTGCTGCATCAGACTGGTCATCTGACGAAGTAACTCGACCCGTGGCAGTCCCAGTCTGCAAGTCACTCCCTGCTTCCGTCAACCGAACCGTACATACTTCCCCTACCCAGTCCGGCGCTGAAGTTCCGCGCGGCAAGGAGAAGGAGACTTTCAAGTAGTTATCCGCGTGACCGACCAACCAAACGGGTTCATCAGCCGCAGAACTGCGCGCTAGCGTACCGCCGTTTTTGCTCGCGTCAGACACCGCCAGTGGCTCTTCAGGGATGACTTCCAGCGTACGGCCGACAAACTTCTTTGCATACCTCAGTGTCAACTGCTCAGACAACGCGAGCAGGCGCTGCACGCGCTCCTCTTTAACACCAGCCGCCACCTGATCGGTATACCGCGCTGCGGCCGTACCTTTGCGTGGAGAATACGGAAACACATGCAACTGCGAGAACTGCTGTTCGTCGATGAAGTGGATTGTGTCCTCAAACTGTTCATCCGTTTCACCTGGGAAGCCAACAATGACATCGCTTGTGACAGCGAGTTCCGGCAGTGCCTGGCGCAAGTGAGAGAGCGTTTGTGCAAATTCGGCCACCGTGTAGTGACGGTTCATCCGCTTCAGCACAGCGTCGTGGCCAGCCTGCAAAGGGATGTGCAAGTGGTTGCAGACCTTCGTGGAAGATGCAAGCACATCGACAAGTTCTTCATCCACTTCGCTCGCCTCAATCGAAGAAATGCGCACGCGGTAAAGTTCAGGAATGTCCTCCAGCGCGCGCAGGAGATGTGCGAGTCTGTAGCCGTCTAGGTCGGCACCGTACCCGCCAGTGTGGATCCCGGTGAGCACAATCTCTCGGTACCCTGCCTTCGCCAGTTTTGTTGCCTGCGCCACAATATTTTCGGGCTTCCGGCTGCGCACTAGACCGCGCGCGTAGGGAATAATGCAGAACGTACAGAAGTTGTTGCAGCCATCCTGAATCTTCAAATTCGCGCGAGTCCGCTCTTCGAACCACGGCACGTCCATTTCTTCAAACGTGCGTGTGCGCAGGATATTTCCAACCTGAGGCGCACTGGGCAGGACGGTTTCCTCTGTGTCCGCATACGGGTGCTGCTCGCTGCGAGCTGCCTCCACGAGGGAGACAATCTGGGACTTCCGGTCATTTCCAACCACTAGGTCGACGCCCGCAATCGCTGCGACTTCACGAGGCGCGACTTGCGCGTAACAACCCGTGACAACAACCGTTGCGTCTGGGTTCGTTCGCACTGCACGGCGAATCATCTGGCGCGACTTGCGGTCGCCAGTGTTGGTCACCGTACAGGTATTGACCACGTACACATCGGCCCGTTCTTCAAACGGGACCTGCGTGTACCCGGCGTGCTGAAAGGTCTGCCAAATGCCTTCCGTATCGTAAAAGTTGACTTTGCACCCGAGTGTATGCAGTGCGACAGTCGGCATGTTCCGTCACCCCCCTAATTCCCCGCTTTCGCAGAACACGGCCGTAGCTGCGACCAAACCCGCAGTCTCCGTTCGCAAGATACGCCCTCCCAGCGTCACGGACTCAGCGCGAAACGTATCGACCCACCATGAACGCTCCGCATCGCTGAAGCCGCCCTCTGGTCCAACGACCAAGACCACGGGGCCAGGCAACTCCCGCCAATTCGAAGTGCTGCTTTTCAGCGCCTGTCTGATGCCGCGCTTCGTCTCTCGCTCATCGAGCAGAAGGACTCTGTGTGGACTAACTTCTGCGAGCACCGTCTGCAGGCCCGGGGCCGCGCTGTAGTAGGCAACCTGCGGCACGATGTCACGTTGGGACTGACTGGCAGCTTCCTCTGCAATACGCTGCCAGCGCACCACTTTAGCACTGGCGCGGTCAGCTGTAAGCCGCCCAACTGTGCGCTCCATGGCCGTGATCCACACACCCCAGACGCCTAGTTCAGTCGTGCGCTGTATGACCTCGTCAACCTTGTCGCCTTTCGCCATCCCTTGAACGATGAGAACCCGAACTATTGGATCTCGGCGGGGAGTCCCACCGCCAATCTCCAAGGTGGCAGTGCCGCGCTTGCTGTCCACCGACACAGCCACTGCGTCGTGCGGACCGTTGGTTCCTGCCACCACGAGTGTTTCCCCAACTTCTAGGCGCAGGACACGCGCGAAGTGGTGCCCGGTTTGTCCATCCACCACCAGTGATTGCCCCGGAACAAGCGTGTCTGCAACGAACACCCGGCGCATCAACGCTGACGCACCGCCATCGTCGCAATCCAGTCCTCGCGCTTGAAAGTCTGAAGTATTTCAAGACCCGCTTGCGTCAGTGCGGCCTCGACTGCAGAACGCTGTGACTCGACATAGCCCGAGGTAATGTAGCGCCCTCCCGGATTCAATGCCTCTGTCGCGTCCGGCGTCAGGGCAATCACCGGGTCACGCAGGAGATTCGCAACAATGACATCATAGTGGATGTCCGGCGCAGACGACAACAAATTACCTTCGCTCACATCAATAACATGCTCGACACGGTTCTCCACGACATTGTTCGTCGCGGCAAGCACCGCTACCGGGTCGAGATCGACGGCAAACACCTTCTCCGCCCCGAGACGAGCCGCGCCGATTGCCAGAATCCCTGTTCCACAGCCGACGTCAAGTACGGTGCGCCCAGCCACAGCGGCGGCCTCGAGGGCCTCCAGACACATCTGTGATGTCGCGTGCAAACCCGTGCCAAACGCCATTCCCGGCTCCAGGACGACGGGATGCCGCCGTTCACTTTCAAGAATTCGTTCAACCTCGCTGTCGTCAACTTCCCACTTTGGGACAATCAGCAGGCGTTCACCCACTCGATGGGCGTGAAACTGTTCTTTCCACGCATTCGCCCAACTTGCGGGATCGACAATCTCTGTTCGGACAGCCTGCCTTGCAACCCCAAGCGGTAGCCCGCCTGCCTCGACGGCCGCGAATGCAACCTCCAACCGTGCCTGAAGGTCCGCCTCGGTTACAGACTCTGGAACGTAGACTGTCACCGTTACATCGTCGTTCTCGCGCGGCGCAAGTTCGTGCCACTCCCCATACTCCGGGTGTGCGACCTGAATCGTCTCGCCTTCAAGCTCCACACCGTTCACTTCGGGCCAATCGCCAAGCAGCGAGGCAACCGCATCGGCCGCCTCGCTCGCTATTTCAAATGTCACCTGTCGCCACAACAAAGGATGTCCACCTCAATCCCCAGTTTCAACCCCCGCTGCTCCCGTATCCTTCCGGCAAAAACCTCGGACGGACTCAGTGGTCGCGCAAAAAAGCGTTCTTCATGCGCTCGATAAACGTACGTGACTGCTCCTGTGGCGCCTCTCCAAGTTCGTCACTCAATTCACGAAACAAGTCGCGTTGCCGCTCGTTCAAATTCGTCGGCGTGATGACGTGGACGCGAACGTGTTCATCGCCACGCTGAATCCCGCCGCCACCGACCTTCGGGATGCCTTTGCCGCGCAGTCGAAACATCGTTCCGGTCTGTGTACCTTCAGGTATGCGCAACTTGACGTTGCCGTCAAGGGTGGGCACTTCGATTTCATCGCCAAGCGCAGCTTGCACAAAGGAGAGCGGAACATCGACGTACACGTTGTTCCCATCGCGTTCAAACACGTCATGCGGCTGTACGCGAATGACGATGTGCAAATCACCCGGTTGGCCACCGTTTGGACTCATTTCACCGGCGCCTGGCATACGCAGGCGCATGCCAGTGTCGACGCCCGCCGGCACTTTGATTTTGACGGTACGACGCACACGCCGCCGCCCTTGCCCATGGCAATCCGGACACGGACTCGCAATGCGTTTGCCAGTGCCGTGACAAGTACCACAAACCTTGCGATTGACCATCCGGCCAAAGGGAGTATTGACGACCGTCTGTTGCTCCCCGCTCCCGTTGCATGTCGGACACGTCTCGACGCGTGTACCAGGGCGCGCACCCGTACCGGAGCAGGTGCCGCACGTCTCCGTACGCGGTACCAGGATGTCATTTTCAGTACCAAAAGCGGCTTCTTCGAACGTGACCTCCAACTCGTATTCGAGGTCTGCGCCACGCTGTGGTCCACGTGCTTTCCCAGTGCCGCCGAAGAACATGTCAAAGATATCACCAAAGCCTCCGAAGTCCGAGAAGCCAGCACCCTGACCGCCAAAGCCGCCACCCATCCCCTGGGTTGGGTCGGCATGCCCGAATTGGTCATAGCGAGCCCGCTCGTTCGAGTCAGACAATACTTCGTACGCTTCGGAGACCTCTTTAAACTTCTGCTCTGCATCCGGGTCTTCCTTGTTCACGTCCGGATGATACTGTCGAGCCAATTTGCGGTATGCTTTTTTGACCTCGTCCTGAGTGGCGTCTCGGCCGACACCCAAGACCTCGTAGTAGTCTCGTTTATTCACAGGCGTCTCCCTCCCGCCACATGCCACCGTGACTATGGTATCACACGCGGGTAAGAACTTGGCAGGGACAAACTGTCCCTGCCAGTGTCGCTGCCGTCACAGTCGCGAAGCGACCGAGTTGGCACTCCCAATCCCCAAAATAGATTACTTGTCTTCGTCAACCACTTTGTATTCAGCGTCTACGACGTTGTCCTGTTCGCCAGTTGCCTCATTGCTAGAGGAGTCAGGCGCTGCGCCAGACTGAGTCTGCTCATACAGCTTCGTCGAAATCTGATGCAGGACCTCTGTCAACTCGTCATAGGCCTTCTGGATGGCAGCCGCATCGTCACCAGCCAAGGCGTCCCGCAGTTGCTTCTGCTTGTCATCGGCTTTCGCCTTCAGTTCCGCATCTGCCTTGTCACCAAGGTCTTTCAAACTCTTGTCGGTCTGATACAAGAGTGTGTCTGCCTGGTTGCGCAGTTCAATCTGCTCGCGGCGTTTCTTATCCTCATCCGCGTGCAGTTCAGCTTCTTTCATCATGCGGTCGATCTCGTCTTTGTTCAACCCGCTTGACGATGTGATGGTGATGCGCTGACTACGACCGGTGCCGAGGTCCTTAGCAGACACGTTCACGATGCCGTTGGCGTCGATATCGAACGAGACCTCAATCTGTGGGATGCCACGCGGCGCCGGCGGAATGTCACTGAGCGTAAACCGACCGAGCGTCTTGTTGTCGCGCGCCATCTCGCGTTCACCCTGGAGAACGTGAATCTCAACGGAAGTCTGGTTGTCTGCCGCAGTGGAAAACACCTGGCTCTTCGACGTTGGAATCGTCGAGTTGCGGTCAATGAGTCGCGTGAATACGCCACCGAGCGTTTCGATGCCAAGCGACAAAGGCGTCACGTCGAGTAGCACAACATCCTTTACTTCACCCGTCAGCACGCCTGCCTGAATTGCGGCCCCGACAGCGACAACCTCGTCCGGGTTGACACCTTTGGAAGGTTCCTTACCAATCACTCTCTTAATCGCCTCTTGCACTGCCGGAATGCGAGTCGAGCCCCCAACTAGAATGACGCGATCAATCTGGTTTGCAGACAGCCCAGCATCAGACAGCGCCTGACGTGTCGGACCCAGTGTCTTCTCGACTAGGTCTGCGGTTAACTCTTCAAACTTGGCCCGTGTAAGGTTTATCTCAAGGTGTTTCGGGCCGTTGGCATCTGCTGAGATGAAGGGCAGCGAGATGGTCGTCGTCAAGGTCGAGGACAGTTCCTTCTTCGCCTTTTCCGCTGCGTCCTTGAGGCGCTGCATCGCCATCCGGTCCTTGGACAGGTCAATGCCGGTTTCTTTGCGGAATGTATCGACCAGGTACTGCATTACGCGCTCGTCAAAGTCGTCGCCACCAAGGTGGTTGTTGCCGCTTGTCGCCTTGACCTCGAAGACGCCGTCGCCGAGTTCAAGAATAGACACGTCGAATGTGCCACCGCCGAGGTCATACACCAGGATGGTGTGCTCGCCCTCTTTGTCGAGCCCATACGCAAGCGCAGCTGCGGTCGGCTCGTTGACGATGCGCAAGACGTCGAGCCCTGCAATTCGACCAGCGTCTTTCGTCGCCTGGCGCTGACTGTCACTGAAGTATGCAGGCACCGTGATAACCGCCTGTGTGACGGTTTCACCCAAGTACGCTTCGGCGTCGGACTTCAATTTTTGCAAAATCATCGCCGAGATCTCTTGCGGCGTGTACGATTTATTGTCGATGTTTTCTTTATGGTCGGTTCCCATGTGCCGTTTAATCGAGATAATGGTGCGGTCAGGGTTTGTGATCGCCTGACGCTTTGCTATATCGCCAACAAGGCGCTCCGCGTCTTTGCTAAACGCCACAACAGACGGAGTGGTCCGGTTGCCTTCAGCGTTCGGGATGACAACTGTCTCTCCACCCTCCATGACCGCCACGCAAGAGTTCGTGGTACCAAGGTCAATGCCAATCACTTTTGCCATTCGTGTCTCCTCCTCATCGATTGCCAAGTAATCACTAGGTCCATCGCCTTTACCTGAACGGATTGACTGGCCCGGACCGGCCCAGGAAAACCGGCCACATTAAACGGTCACTTTGACCATGGCAGGGCGAAGCACGCGGTCTCCCAGCCAGTATCCCTTCTGCAACTCTGCTTGGACGATTCCGGCGGCTCCATCGCCTGCAGGTTCCTGCAACACCGCTTCATGCACATTTGGATCGAACGCCTGTCCAAGCACTTCCATCGGACGCACTTCATATTGCGACAGCAGCGTCAGCAACTGGCGCTGTACCATTTCAACTCCAGTCCGAACCGTTTGCAATTGCGCGTCTGCGGCCGTCAAAGCGGACATCGCACGGTCGAAGTTGTCCACGATCGGCAACAACTCACCGAGTAGCTTGCGCGTCGCAAACGACTGCAGCTCCTCCCGCTCGTGGCGGGTGCGTTTGCGAAAGTTGTCGAAATCGGCCTGCAGTCGCATCAGTTGCTGACGCAGTTGTTCACTCTCAGAAGTTTGAACAGCACTCTCCTGTTCCACTTCTCCGATTTCTTCAACCTCGAGTTCCACAGCCTGCGCCCCATCAACTTCGTCTGGCCCATCGTCCGCTTTGTTCTCGTCGATAGCCTTGGGCTCAGTCTCGAGATTTTGATCCGCAGTACTTTCACGAGCTTGTTCACTCATGTTGAAACTCCTTTCGTCTATGCAACTACCGCGCCCGCTGAACTCAGTCAGCCTCGGCGCGTTGTATTCCACGCGTCAGTGTTTGGCCTGCATAATCAAGGATTTGCATGACGCGGGCATAGTCCATTCGCGTCGGCCCGAGGACACCAATGCTGCCAAACGGTTCATTGTTTACGTGCAAAGACGTAGATATCACCGTACAGTCCTGCAGCGGTCCTGCCCCATTTTCGAGCCCAATCCGCACCTGAACCCCCTTGCCCCCAGTCGCCAACAACTTTCTCGCGGAATGGGCTTGTTCCAGCAAGGCAAGCACGGGACGCACCTTGTCCACATCGCGAAATTCCGGCTGCGCCAAAATGTTGTTTGTGCCACCGACATATAGTCGGTCGTCCTGGTCCTCTACAGCCGCTCGCAGTTCATCCAGCATAGCGACGGCATTCTCACAGTGCTCCATGACGTTTGCCAGCTCGTTCGCAATTTCCCGGTACGAACGCGACCGCAAATTGGCAACAGGAACTCCCTGAAGGCGTGCGTTCAGGAGGTTCACTAACTGCGTCATGTCGTCGGTTGAAATGTCTTCAACCCATTGCACTTGACGGCTTTGCACCTGACCGGAGTCTGTCACCAAGATGGCAACAGCAGCTCGCTCATGCAGTGGAACAAGCTGAATGCTTTTGATTTTTTCTTGGTAGACCTGTGGACCCAAGACGATTGCTGTGTACTGCGTTAACTGCGAGAGCAGAATTGCCGTCTGATGGAATACCTGCTCCACTTCGGTCATTTTCTCGACGTACACTTCGCGCAGCACCGACAACGTATCCTTGTCAATCTCCCTGCGAGAGAGCAGGTTGTCGACGTAGAAGCGGTACCCCTTATGGGAGGGAATACGGCCAGCGGACGTGTGCGGTTGGTCGAGGTAACCGAGTTCCTCAAGGTCTGACATTTCATTTCGGATGGTGGCCGCGCTCAGCTGAATTTCGCCCCGTTTCGACAGAGCACGAGACCCCACCGGCTCCGCGGAACGAACGTAATCCTCGACGACCATACTTAAGATCGACTTTTGACGGTCACTGAGCATCAAGAATCACCTCTCCTGTTAGCACTCATCACCATCGAGTGCTAAACCACTTCTTGACGATAACAAAATGGTGCCTACATTGTCAATGAAGCAAAGGGGTGATCATACTCCAATAAAGGCTTCGAACACGGCGTTTGCAATTGGCCAAGCCTGCCGCGTCAAGCGCAGGCGGTCACCCACCCACTCCAGTAAATTCAGCCTCTGCAGTCGCTCGATCTCTTGTCCGAACACCGCCCCCATGGATTGACCATGCCGCTTGGCAAACTCTCGTTTCGAAACACCTTCTGCAAGACGCAGACCAAGCATCATCGTATCCTCGCAAGCCTCGCGCAAGGACACGGGCTCACTAGTCGCAAAGGGGCGCGTTCCAGCCTGTACTGCCTGACCGTACTGTGCAAGGTTGCGCACGTTGGCGGTTCTCACGCCGCGAACGTAGCCATGCGCACCCACTCCCACTGCAAAATACGGCTGGTTGCGCCAGTACACCAAGTTGTGACGAGCTTCTTCGCCCGGTCTGGCAAAGTTGCTGACCTCGTAGTGAACAAAGCCGGACCGCTGCAGAGTGTCCCGGACAAGGTCATACATATCCCCTTCTAAGTCTTCTCCTGGGAGCGGCAACAATCCACGCGCTTGCCACTGCCCAAACGGTGTGCCTTCTTCAACTTTGAGCCAGTAGGCCGAGACGTGATTAACCCCGGTCGACAATACCTGTCGCAAAGAATCCTCAACATCGGATAGCGATTGTTCTGGCAGACCAAACATCAAGTCGAGATTGATTCGCTCAAAGCCAGCGGCGACCGCAGCATCTACGCTCTGGTAGACAGCGTCCACATCGTGGAGACGGCCAATAGTCATCAACAGTCGTGGTTCAAACGTCTGTGCCCCGAAACTCAGGCGATTGACGCCAGCCTGACGGAGGACAGCCAGTTTCTCTGCATCGACCGTTCCCGGATTTGCCTCCATCGTGACCTCGGCGCCGCTGACAATCGGCAGAGTATCGCGCATGCGCCGAAGTAAGACCTCGAGTTGTGTGGCACTTGGCAACGTAGGCGTCCCACCGCCAAAAAAGACAGTCTGCAAGGGCTCCGTCACGTCTGGTCTGAGAAGTTCAAACTCCCGAGCCAGGTGTTCAAGATATGTGTCAATCACACCAGGCGGCGCGACATAGGTCGTAAAGTCGCAGTAGTAGCACCGGCTCGCGCAAAACGGGATATGAATGTAAAGCGACCGGGCAGACTGACGACGACCCCGGTCGCGCAGGCGGAGTGGAAGATGGCGAGACATGAGCGTCACTCCATCTTCAGGACGGCCATGAACGCTTCTTGCGGCACTTCCACGTTGCCGACCTGTTTCATCCGCTTCTTGCCCTCTTTCTGCTTTTCAAGGAGTTTACGCTTGCGCGAAATGTCGCCGCCGTAACACTTTGCCAACACATTCTTGCGCATCGCCCGGATGGTTTCCCGCGCAATCACACGATTGCCAATCGAGGCCTGCACGGGCACTTCAAACATCTGCCGTGGAATCAGGTCCTTCAGCTTTTCACAGAGAATTCTCCCACGGTTGTACGCCTTGTCTCGGTGCACAATAAACGACAGAGCATCAACAATTTCACCGTTGAGAAGAATGTCCATCTTCACAAGGTACGACTCGTGGTACCCGATGAGTTCATAGTCGAGCGACGCATAGCCCTTTGTAGAAGACTTCAATCGGTCAAAAAAGTCATAGACGATTTCTGAAAGCGGCAGTTCGTACACCAGGGTGACGCGTGTTCCATCCAGGTACTGAAGGTCCTTGTAGTTACCGCGTTTTTCTTGGCAAAGCTCCATCACAGCGCCCACGTAGTCATTGGGTACGATGATCGACGCCTTTACATACGGTTCTTCGACCCGTTCAATGCGGTCGGGTGACGGCATGTTGCTCGGATTGTCGATCTCGATCATCTGTCCGTCCGTCTGATACACGTGGTAAATTACACTCGGCGCCGTCGTAATGAGGGTTAGGTCGTACTCCCGCTCGAGTCGCTCCTGTACTATTTCCATGTGCAACATGCCAAGGAATCCACAGCGGAAGCCAAATCCAAGCGCGTTCGACGTCTCTGGCTCATATGTGAGCGCAGCGTCGTTCAATTCCAACTTCTCAAGCGCGTCGCGCAGGTCGTGGTATTCATTGCTATCCACCGGGTACAGTCCGCAGAAGACCATCGGGTTGGCTTTGCGGTATCCAGGCAGCGGCATGGCGGCTGGGTGCACGGCATCGGTAATGGTGTCGCCGACGCGCGCGTCTCGAACATTCTTGATACTGGCTGCCAAGTACCCAACCTCACCAGCTGCCAAGCTGCCAACAGGCGTCATTCGCGGTGAGAAGACCCCCACTTCGATGACTTCGAACTGCGCACCAGTCGCCATCATCCGCACCTTCATGCCCGGTTTGACTTCACCGTTGACCACGCGCAGGTATGTGATTACGCCGCGGTACGGGTCGTAGTGAGAGTCAAAGATGAGTGCCTGCAGCGGTGCGGCGATGTCACCTGTCGGAGGCGGCACCTTGACCACAATTTGTTCAAGAATCTCCTCGATGCCGATACCGGATTTGGCGGAGGCCAGTACGGCCTCGCTGGCGTCGAGGCCAATGATGTCTTCAATCTCTTGCTTCACACGCTCGGGCTCAGCGCTAGGCAAGTCAATTTTGTTAATGACAGGTAAAATCTCAAGGTCGTTGTCGAGCGCCAAGTAGACGTTCGCGAGCGTCTGTGCCTCAATCCCCTGGGCTGCGTCGACGACGAGTAGAGCTCCTTCACAGGCCGCGAGACTGCGCGACACTTCATAGGTAAAATCGACATGACCTGGGGTGTCGATCAGGTTCAGTTCATACGTTTCGCCGTCCGAAGCCTTGTAATTCAGTCGGACTGCCTGCAATTTGATCGTAATTCCCCGCTCGCGCTCGAGGTCCATTTGGTCGAGCAACTGTTCCTGCATTTCACGCTCCGAAACAGTACCCGTGAACTCTAAGATCCGGTCAGCCAAGGTGGACTTACCGTGATCAATATGGGCGATGATGGAGAAGTTTCGAATCTTCTGTTGCCGTTCCTGCACCGCCGCTTGTCCTCCCTGTGGGCAGATCAGCCCGTGTGTATCACCTGTTACTGGTGAACTAGACACGCCGCTGGGGCGCGCCCCCTTCATGAAACATGCCGCGCACAGGGCGCGGCTGCCGAAGTCTGTTGCGATTTATTATAACATTCCCGCCGGAGTTCCGAAAAGACCGTCCAAGCGCTCAGTTTTGTTCAAGAAAAAGAGCCTTCACAAAACTAGCCAGGACGTGTCCAAATGCAGCCTGGACGCGGTCCCCGACGACCACACCGCCGCTGTCGACAACTCCCATGAGCGGGCTGTGCATGTGGTCTACCTGATTGTTCAGCTGGTTGATGACACTCTGTCCTGTCGTCTGATTACCGCCGGTCCACGCGGATTCTCCTGTCGACGCAGGCAAACTATTGCCGGGCCCAGTACTCGTCGTGTTCGAAGACGTGGCTGTGCCGGTACTCCCCTGTGGGGGCGCAGTGACCGTTGAACTCGTCCGGGTCAGAGACGACTGTCCACCGCTTTGCCCCACGCTGCTTTGCGCAGCGGAAGGCGTGACGCCAACTATCTGCGTGTTCGACGACAAGTTGGACAGTGTAGCGATACTAGCCGCCAGCAGCGAAAACGCAGCAGTGCCGCCGCCCAATAAGATGCCAAGAAACAAGAACATGGCCAGACCATGTTTGAGCCCATGTCGAATCTGCTTTGTCAGCGAATCTTCGTTGGTTGTCATCTTCCCATCATCCCCCTTGCCAACAGCACCTTGTGCCTTCGAGGGATGTATATGAAACAGGCTGCTAGATTAGCACTCTAGCAGCCTGTGGAACGAAATAGTAGGCATGCCCTGACGGATGACCTCATTTCAGTTGACTCGCATTCGTACGACGACGGGTGCCGCCGACTTAATGGGTCACAGCGTCAGCATCATCAGGCGTCATACCCGTGTGCAGGGCCAGGTTCAGCCCTTTGGCCACAACATGTGCGATATCTTCAATAAACTCATCGATTTCCTTCGGCGTGACAACTAAATTATCACCAAGCGGTTCAAGCACTTCGTGAATCATCTGCCACTTTTCCTGGGCGCTGAACTGGTCGAAAATTTGGCTAGCCCCATTTTCAGGAACAGACGATTTAAGTTGGTTGAGCAACCGGTCGATGCTGTCGTTCGCGATTGTCGAAGCGTCCACAACTGTTGGGACACCGACAGCAATGACAGGTACACCCAGCGACTCCTCGTCGAGGGCCTTGCGCTTGTTGCCTACGCCGGCTCCTGGCTGAATCCCGGTGTTCGCGACCTGAATCGTCGCATTGACACGTGACAGCGACCGTGAAGCCAGAGCATCTACAGCAATCACTAAGTCGGGTTTGACGTGCTCGACAATCCCCTTAACGACTTCACTGGTTTCAATGCCGGTGATGCCAAGCACTCCTGGGGCTACAGCACTGACAGTGCGATAACCCTCACCGATTGCCTCTGGCATGTACTGAAAGAGGTGACGGGTGACAAAAACCCGCTCAACCACGAGCGGTCCGAGCGCGTCTGGCGTGACGTGGGAGTTACCAAGCCCGACGATCAGGACGGAAGCATCTGCCGGCACGTCGATGAGTGTCGCAAACTCCTTCGCCAACTGCATGGCGACACTGTCCTGAAGTTCCGGATCACGGCGGCGAATGCCGGGTGCATCCACCGTGATGTAGGTGCCAACCGGCTTTCCAATCGCCATTGCCCCGCTAGCGGTCTTGACGTTTACGCGGGTGACTTGAAAGTCGTCGTAATCGGAGCTGGATTCCTCTACGCCAACGAGGCTGTGCTTTTCGCCGCGAGCGAGTTCGTGAGCTTCAATCGCCAGGTCTGTTCGAGGGCTAAATCCGGTTACCGGCATCACCGGACCGCGTGCCACTTCGGAGTTGGATGAATCGTGACTGGAACGTGTCATAGCCGGGACTCCTCCTTCTGCCACAGTTGCGGCTGCAGCAAGCAATGTGATATAGTCGATTCTGTCTGCAAGAAGGGATGTCAAGGAGGTGAGACTGTGCCGAATATTAAATCCGCGGAAAAACGCGTCCGTACGACCGCGAAGAGGTCGTTGCGGAATGCCTCCTTGCGTTCGGCGTTGCGTACAACGTTGAAGAAATTTGAGACCAGCTTGGCTCAGAACGATGTGGAGCATGCGCGAGTTGCCTTGGGTATTGCGACTCGGGCTTTGGACAAGGCAGCGACCAAAGGTGTCATCCACCGGAACACTGCCAGTCGGAAAAAGTCGCGTTTGACTCGTCGCTTTAACACTCTGAACGTTGCAAAGTAAATCGAGTGTAAATTCCCCCTCAGTCCTGAGGGGGAATTTTTTGTTCCGCAACTAATGTCTGTTCCGCCACTTCGATCAACTTTTGCACCATCGACCCGCCAATTTCACCACCAAGAGCTCCTGCCTGACGTGTGGTCATGTCTCCGCCATCGCCTCGCGGCAGTTGCACTTGCTTTTGGTCTACAACGCGGTCTTTCATCGAGTCCAATGCAGCTCTTGCCTCCGGTATAAGCAGCCTGTGCCTGCGTGCCATGACAGCTTCACCGCCTCGTGTACAGGATGATGAACCCAGAGCCACCCACACAGCTTGCACCTCACCCGTGCCGATTACTGTACCCGAACAAGCCCTGTTTCACGCGTGTATCCGTCGCCCAGGTCCTCGTACGCTCGCAAAAACCAACACCAACCACTCCAGCGTTTGTCGTGGTTCGCGGCGGCCAGTTTTCAAAGCCCATTCCGCATCAGCAACCAGCAGCAACATGTCTTCGGCTACTTGAAGAGACAACCGCTCACCCTGTTCACTTGCCACTTTCAGCGCATAAGGGTGAACTCCGAGGCGGGCAGCCGTGTCCCGCTGTGCTTCACGCTTAGCGGCTCCTTCCTTGGCGCGAGCGACCAGTCGCCACTGTCGGGCGAGCAGTGCCAGGATGGCAAATATGTCGTTGCCAGCCAACAGCAGGTCATCGAGTCTTCCGATAGCTTCGTCTGCACGGCCGCGAAGTACGAGGTCAATCCACGCAAAGATGTTGTCTTCAGGGAGTGCCGTCACAACTTCCGCAACGTCCTCCATCGTCACCGTCCGCCCCCCAGCGTAGGTGGCGACCTTTTCCAGGTCCGAGACAGCCATCGACAGAGTTCCACTCCTCTTGTACAAATCTGTAAGCACCCCAGCGCTGACTGAGATTTTGCGCCCTGCAATCAGGTCCTTGAGGATTTTCTCCGCAGCGGCCTCGTTCGGCGTGTTACAATCCACAACAGTCGCATGACCACGTACAGTCTTCACGAGCTTTTTTCGTTCGTCGAGCTTTTCGCCATAGGCAGTAACGACCAATACGTGGCCAGGCATCGGATTCACGATGTACTCCTCGAGAACTGCTGTATCTGCTTTGTCTTGCTTCGCTTTCGTGCTCGACAGCAACGCAGTGCAGTTGTCGAGTACTTCCACAGACGCGGAAGCAAATAAGGACACCGTCTGGCAGCCTGCAACTGCCGGTTGGCATCCTTCATCCTCGAACGAATGGTGGTTAATATCCACCGCCGCACTATCATCGCCGCCAAGTTGCCGGGCAACGGCCGCTATAAATGATTTCATGAGATAAGGTTCGGTCCCAAATAGAACATACACAGGGGCGGCTCCATGCCGCCCCACAGCCTCACGCGCACTGATGTAATCCGCCATCTCGTACTGCGCCACCCTTGACACGACTTTTCCAGCAGACGAAAATCACAGGTGTACGACATCCCCAGACTTGTCAGCGATCAGTCTAATCCCGCCGAGTTCCCACAGGTGTTCAACTTTTGTGGCCTCTTTCGCCAGTCCTGCGACCACGCCTCGTACAGGAATCCCAAACGCGTCGCCGACCCCAACCTCCGGTCCAAGCGAAGCCAGCGTGCCTTTCGACTTGTACTCAAAGCCTTTCAGCGGCTGTCCATGCATCAACGCGGTTACGTTGTCCGCGATTAGCTTACCCATCTGTGATGCAGTCTGGGCGGTTGGGGGCACTGGCTTCCCATGTTCATCTTGGAACCCGGCACTGTCCCCACCGACAAAGATGTGGTCATCGTCAACGGACTGCAGATATGCGTTGACCTGGGCCTTACCGCGCCGATCTACGGTAAATCCCGACTCCGCCAGAATAGGGTTCGCCCGCACGCCCCCAGTCCAAATGATCGTGCCCGCTTGCACTGGTTCATCGCCTTCTACGTAGACGGCGCCCGCTTCCACCTTGACAATTTTGGTGTTCGTGCGCAACTTCGCCCCGCGCTCACTCAGTGTCAACTTGGCAACTTCGCGCAGGTCAGGCGAGACTTGGGGCAGAATGTTCGGCATCGCCTCGATGTTCTGCACGTCGACAAGATGCCGGTCAATCCCGAGTTCGACACACAATTTAGGAACCCAGTCCAACAACTCGCCCACGAGTTCGATCCCGGTTAAACCCGCGCCCCCGACTGCAATCCGTAAGTGTGTCAAATCGCGGTCCTGAAGGTAGCTTTTGAACTCATTCTCAATGTGTTGGCGGATGTGTGCTGCGGCATCGACACTCGACAACTGCAGGCTGTGTTCAGCGAGCCCAGGAATCCCGAAGTACTCGGGTACCCAGCCGAGTGCAATGACCAAATACTCGTACTCATAGGTCCCGGATTTACCGGTGACTGTGCGCGCTCCGCGGTCAATCGACGTCACTTCGTCGACCACGAGTTGTGATGTCTGTTTATGAAAAACCTTTTCAATTGGAACCGTGTAATCAGTCGGGTTGCCCCGCCCCCCGGCCGCCTCGTGCAGCAGAGTCGTGAAGTAGTGGTACGGTTTTTTGTTGACCATCGTAAAAGGCGCGGACAGGCGCTCCAGTCGGGTCGCAGTCAGCATCCCAGCATAGCCCGCTCCAAGAATTAAGATGTTGTGCTTCATTGCTGATTCGCCCTCTCCCGGTTGAAAAGTTCAGGTGTGCTTACAATACGCGTAAAGGGTCTTGCACATCCCGGTTTCACAACCTGAAAATTGTACCAAGACCAAACAGATTTATTGTATCACAATTTCCGTGCGTGTTCCCGGCTTAGCGGACGAATGTGCGTTTGACCGCTCGTTTGCAAACGCCGCTTGCGCCGCTCTGAAGCTGTGAGTAAAACAAGTCCAGCCAACACGTAAAGACCTGTCGCAACAAAGTCCGAGTTCGACAGCGACGGCGTCGAAATTAACGCCCCTGGCCACGCGGCAACCGTGTTAGCCAGCCATGATACTGCCGACAACATGCCGTAAGTCACTGAGGCGAGTGGAGCTGCACAAGCCACCAACGGCGCCGCCACCGACAGCAAAGCCGCTACGCCAATGTAGAGAGCCGCCAGCGGGAGCAGTAAGGTGAGGAGAGGCTCGGCGATGACGTTTGTCAGCATGGCGTAGGGCGTGATCTGTTGGAACAGCGTCAAGGTCAACGGGAACAGCGCGAGTTCAATTGCGACGGATGTCGCCACTGTTGTCAACGAGCGCACCGTCAGTACTCTCACCATTCTCTTTAACCGTCCTGTGCCAAGACGACGAGATGCCTTAATGAACGAGTGTTCAAGGACAAGCGCTAGTGCTCCCGTGGCGACGAACGACAAAAGGAAGCTGGCGGAAGTCACTTGGCTTGGCCAAATCACGGCCTGGACTACGGCTGTCGCAGCCAATCCGTCCAACGTTCGGACGCGCCGAGAGAGCATTTGAGCAGTGTGCCGGTACGATGCCAGGATAGCTGCTCGGGTAAGTGATGGCGCAGTCCCGCACAACAGCGCAAATCCCCAATTGAACGCGACGAGCAAGAGTGCCCAAATCACCGCAGGCAGGCGGAGTTTGTTCCAGATTGGTCGAAAGATGCGCACGAACGCTTGCTCCACCAACATCAAATTCGCCCCACTCGCCGCCAACACGTGCAAAAGTCCAGCTTTTAAAAACGCCTGCTTCTCGCTCGCAGCGACGTTTTCCCCACCAAACACAACGCTCGAGAGAAGGACTTGCTGTTCTGCCGTGCCGTAAGGGAGACTCGCCACACTTTTTGCCAACCGACCGCGCACACGCGTCACCAGAGTGTTGGGAGGCATCGCTGACGTTTCCAGGTGGCCTTCAAACTCGTAGAAAATCCCCCCCTGTGCCAACTCCTTGCGCAGGGGCACCCCCTTATTCGTCGTCACCGGCGGAAACACTAGAACTCCAGACGCGGTCACGTCTTCTCCAGCACTGAGGTGCGCTAACTCGCCAGTCGGGGCCCACGCGGTCCAGTCCACCTTGACCTGAGTGCGAGTGACTTGTCCGGTTCGCTGAACGCGGTCGATGAACAGTTCGTACATCCGCCCTCCAGCGACGTCCTTTGCGCTTTGCACACTGCCCTCGACGATGACCGGTTGGCCAACCAAGGCGTCAATACGTACTGGGTCTTGGACCGCCTGCCACACGCCGTACGCGACGCCCACTGCCGCAACGCCACTGCCGATCACAATCCACTTCAGCGCTGAACGGACAGTCCTCTGTCGAAACTTGCCAACCGCTCGTCCGAACCCAGCAATTACTGCTAACAGGCTGAGCCCCAACACCAATGCGGCGGCGATTCGTGTCCCCGTATTAGTCTGGAGTGAAAATCCGAAGCCGATAGCATAAACGACCAGGCAGGCCTCTGTCTGTCTGGCCCGCCAAACTGTCAGGATGCGGCTCCCTGTCCGGCATCGATCGTGATCTGAGTCTGTTGAATATGCGTGTTGCTGAAATGCTGTGGGTCAAACCACGCGTCCTGCTGCGAACCCCAGGTCGTGTCGACCGGGATCCACTGGCCTGATGACGGCAGATAAACCTTGTTCCAAGCGTGTGATCCGTATTGGCCTGGTGTGCCGCCTAGTCCTTCGTCGATTTGCACAGTGAGCCCGACGCTGTGCGCTAAATCCGCGTACAAGAGCGCATAGTCTGCGCACACTCCCGTACCCGTCTCAAGTGTCTGCAGCGGTGACTGCTGTTCCCACTTACCGTACTTGACGTACGCGTAATACTTCTGCCAGTCGTACCGTATGTGGTGAATTTCCCACTCGTACAGCGCGTACGCTTTCGCCTTTGCTGTCGGTTGATTGCCGGCAATCTGCTTGGCAAGAGTGGCAATCTGTTTTGGCACAACCAAAATCCCGCGTTCCTTACCAACGCCCGTTGGAACCACGAAAAGGTTGATGTTTTTGGTCAGCGGTGCCAGTGCCCCACGAGCGTACACCGGCAATTCGCTGGTCAGAAGGGGGCGCAGCACGGGCTCAAAGGCGCGGGTCCGCATCACTTGGTAAGGCGGCGACTGTTTTGCCATCGCTGCGATTGCTGGTACTGACACATATTGCAGCAGCAAAAACACCAGCCCTCCAAAAATGAGCGCGTGGGCGACGCCGGCAACCGCCCCCAGCCCCGCACCGAGTAATCGGCTTCGCCCAATTGGACCGGGAATGGCTCGCGGCAGAAGCGCGGTAAAGCCATATAACAGCCGGTGCAAAAGTCCTGATACCAACAGGTAGACGATGACAAACGCGATAGCCCTGGCAATGCCTGGTGCCTGTTGCCACCACTGCAGTACCTGCACCGCAAACTGCGGCCAGTGGGTGGTTTTCACGTGTGCAGCATAGGCTGAGAGGCGTGAACTACCGACCCAGGCGGCCCAAATGGCGACCGCGCTGACAGCCAGAGAAATCAGTTCTGCGACAAGGTGTCCGGTTTCAAGAGCAAAGCCGCGTACAGCCCCGTAGCCAACAGACCACAGTATGATTACGACAATCGCGACCGTCAGCCAGTTTACATGCATCTGCCACCCTCCCCCCATAAAATTGCGAGGCGCCCGTCGAATTTGTGTCGGACTGCGCCAAGTCACCGAGCATTTCGGCACGGCGCGCAACACTGTCACCATTCTATACGAGTTCTCTCAACCGATCTTCGACGCAACGTACAAATAGGGCGCAATGCGGCTCAAAATCCCCTGCCCAATGCCGCTCACGTTTGTTAAGTCGGACACATTCGCAAATGGACCGTGTTGTGTGCGATACGTGATGATCGCGGACGCTCGAGCCGGCCCAATCCCCGGCAGCGTTTCCAGCGTGGCGAGGTCCGCCGTATTCAGGTCAACCCGATTTGTTGTGCTGCTCCCCGATGGTGTCGACGGTCCGCTCGGCGAAGCAGGGGAACCCGCACCGACAGGTCCTCTCGACGTATCAGGACCTTGTGAAAGGACAGGACCAGAGATGACCACCTCTGCCCCGTCCGTCAATTGGGAGGCAGCATTTACATTATCGGCGTCAGCAGCGTGCAGATAACCCCCCGCAGCTTTGACAGCGTCCTTAACTCGTGCGTCAAACGGCAGGGTGTAAACGCCAGGGTGTTTCACGTCGCCGTGAACATCCACTTCAATCACGTTCATGACCGTACTCGTGCTACTCGTTGCGTTGTCGACCACATGGCCGCTCTGACCCACCGCTGAAACAGGCACTGCGCGATGTGTGACAACGTGACTCGGACCAATGGATAGAAAGAACAAGGCGCAAACTCCACCACCAAGGAAAAAGGCAAGCGTAAGACCGCCCCACCGACGGAACTGAGGGCGTGCAACTCTGTGTTGCAACACCTCCTCAGTGATTGGCAACCAATCGTCGAGCCCTGTCGGTTCTGTCAACAAACCGTTGCAGCCTTCTGGCGACTCATCTTGCATGTACTGGCCACCTCCTGAGCGGCATTCCTACCACAGAAACGCGACACCTGAACGCAGGTCTAAATCAACAGATTCTCCTTTCTGCACGCGCTCCCCTGTTCGAAAGAGGATCAGTTTGAGATGACTTTGGAGATGACATCCTACACCCCGGTGGGGTAAGATAAACAAACCAGTAGATGGAGGGGAATCGTGTGCTGACGCCAAGCATGGAGGACTACCTGGAGAAAATTTACGAACTGATGCACGAAAAGGGCTATGCACGCGTATCGGATATCGCGTCTTCTTTGGAGGTTCAACCCTCGTCTGTCACAAAAATGATTCAGAAGCTCGACGATAACCAGTACGTCACGTACGAGAAGTACCGCGGCATCATCTTGACGTCACGGGGTCAACGGCTCGGAAAGCAAATGAAAGAACGCCATCGCATGCTGGCAGATTTTCTGCGCATGCTTGGCGTCGGAGAAGAAACGATTACCCGCGATGTAGAAGGCATCGAGCATCACGTCAGTCCCAAAACACTCGATACCCTGCAATCGCTGGTTCTGTTCTTTGAAAGTCACGAAGACTGCCGTACGCAGTTTGAGGAATTTTGCCAAGAGCGTAGGTCGGGCGGCAGCTCTGCGACTGACAACGTATGAACGTCCGTCCGGCCTAGCGCCTCCGACTACTAGCGACGTGTCAAAGAACCTCGTACTCGATTGTCTTGGCATCGCCCCACAGCCGTTCCAAATGGTAAAACTCACGGTCCTCCGCTCGAAAGACGTGAACAACCACATCACCAAAGTCAAGCAGCACCCATCGCGCTTCACTGAGCCCTTCGACACCTCGGCAGGAAACTCCTGACTCTTCGAGTTTGTCGCGCACCGCGTTAGCGACCGCCTCTATTTGCGTACCGGAGTTCGCCGAGCAGATCACGAAGTAGTCTGCAATCGGTGTCAACTCGTGGATATCCAAAACTACGATGTTGCTGGCCTTTTTATCTGCAGCGGCTTGTGCAGCTAATCGTGCAATGTGGTCGATCGACTCGATCATTCACGAACCTCCCTGGTCAGTTCCCAAAATTCATTCCGTGCCATTACTGTCAGCGGGAAAATAGGTTCTCGCTTCAGTAAAAGATATTGGATTGTCGAATCAAACGACATGGCGAGCGCCAAATTGAGGTCAGTTAGAGCTGCCGCGCGAATGTCATTGACCCCCGGGTAGTCACGTCCTCGCTCAATCGCGTCAGCGAGACAGACCACCTTTTCGAGCACAGACATGCCGACGCGACCCGTTGTGTGGTACCGAATGGCGTCCGCTACAGCATCTGACACACCGAACCACTCATTTGCCAAACCGGCGGCGATGGGTCCATGCAAGAGGGCTGGGATAAGCGCAAAACCGCTCGGCATTTCCACTCGCAGGGCGGCTTGCAACAGTCGCTCACGCGGCCACTCGCGCGCGATGTCATGGACCCACGCGGCGAGCCGCGCCGCTTGAACGTTAGCACCAAAGCGACGTGCTAGCTCTGTGGTAGCGTCGACCACACCTTGTGTGTGTGCAAACCGGGCTTCTGACAGTTCCGCCCGGACTCGCTCGGCGACCTCTTTCTCTTCCAAGTGTGCCGCCTCTCCCTATTGTCTCGCGTGACTCTGAGACCGCCAGCACACCAATACGGGTTCTGGCACCAGTCCACACAAAGACAAATTTTGGTCAAACCTTGCTCTCAACCAACTCGAAGACACGTCGAGAATCGGCATTTCGACTGCCTGCACCTGAATACCCGGTAGTTGCTGGCGAACCGTGTCGAGCGTGGACGCGAGCGGATGGGTACTTCGTGCTGCGACGAGAAACGGGATGGTCCGTGCGAGTTCTTGTGCCCGTTCCCAAGTCGGCAGTTGTGCAAGACTGTCTCCACCGAGTAAAAATAGAAAACGCGTATCTGGATGGAGAGCTTGCAACGCCAACACGGTATCCACTGTGAAGGATGGCCGCGGCAGGTCAGCTTCAAACGTCGACACTGTGAGTCTGTCGTAGCCCTCCACCAATGCTTGGCAGAGTTTTACCCGCACAGCAAACGGCAGAGACTGTTCCTCTTTATGCGGAGGTGCTGGCGAAGGCAACAGACAAACGCGCGATGCTCGGGTCTGCTCAAGTGCAAGTTGTGCCATTGCCAAGTGGCCAACGTGCGGCGGGTCAAACGTACCGCCAAACAGAACTACTAGGCGCTCATCACGCTGCACGACCGAATATCCCCCATTTCATCGCCCCCAGTATACCACAGCTAGGCGTTCGCCCTGCGCTGTGCCAGCGCCTGTTCCGCCGCCTGACGCATCACGGCCTGCGGTGCTGCCAGTCCCGTCCACAGCCGAAACGAAGCCGCTCCTTGTCCCACAAGCATGCCAAGTCCGTCAACGGGCGTTGCACCGCCGGAACGCGCCAACCGCAGGAAGTGCGTTTCCAGCGGCGCGTAGACCAGGTCCTGGACCACTTGACCTGTTTTGAAACAATCGGCGTCTTGGACCGGAGAACCATCTTCATGCGGCCACATGCCAAGAGATGTCGTGTTCACGGCGAGGTCGCACGCAGAAATCACTTCACCGCGCGCCTGCCAGTCGTGAATGTCAATTGTCAGACGGTCAGCGAATTGACGTGCGATAGCTTCTGCTTTGCCCACATCTCGCACCACGATGTCCACCTTGCAGTCTGGCTTGTACAGCGACAGGGCGGTCAGCACCGCGCGCGATGCGCCTCCGGCCCCGAGTACAGCAGCGCGTTCCCAATGCATCGGTAGAACTGGCGACACACTCCCCCACCAGCCCTCGATGTCCGTGTTATGTGCGTGGATAGACCCGTCTTCCAAAAACCACAAGGTATTCGCTGCCCCCGCCAGTTCCGCTTCTTTCGATGTCGAGTCGGTTACCTCTAAAACAGCCTGCTTGTGTGGAATGGTCACGTTTACTCCGGCCGCACCCAGCGCTCGCAAGCCGTTCACAGCCTCTGTGAGGGATTCGGCTGGTACGTGAAAGGCCAGGTAGACAGCATCCAAGTTTTGCGCAGTGAACGCCGCATTCATCATAGCCGGGGATACACTGTGCATGACGGGGTCACCCATAACACCAAACCACCGTTTGCCCATCACGGCCCACCTCCCTCAACGCCTGCTGAGTTCGCCCACTAAACGAGGGCGCGTAGTCACCTGCAGCCCTTCAGGTGCATGGAGCACCCCTTCAAACGGACCACCGAACAAGCTGACCCAGCCAAGACCGGCGAGGACGATGTCGCTGCCATTCGCGCTCACGTGTAGTGTCTTGTTGTCACGAGGTGCCTGGGTGGTGATGCGGTATTGCGTCCAACCGGTCAACTTGCGGCGGCAGGTTGCACACGGCGTCACCAAGATGTCCTCAGCGTGATCGCGGTAAAAGCTATCGGCTCGAACCAACTTGGTTCGGTGTATCACCAGGTCATTGCTGACATAGCAGACCAGCGGCTGGTGTGGGCCGGAGTTGAAATCGAGACGGGCAAAACCGCCGAGAAACAGGGTCTGTTCGCTGTCGAGTTGAAAAACTCGCGGCCGCAGTCGCAGCGCAGGTACAGCCTGCTCTAGGCAGTCTTTGCAGAGATGGTCAGTCGCCCTGGTCCCGTTGATCAAACCTGGCGTATCAATCAGCACATGCGAACGCCCACCGTCGCTATCTAGCACGACCGCTGCAACACCGAGGGTAGTCCCCGGCATGCGCGAGGTAGTGAATACAGGCTGGACACGAGCAGCTTTCGTCAACTGGTTCAACAGCGTCGACTTCCCCACGTTGGCCATTCCGACAACGCAGATGGTCCCATCCGGTCCCTTGTCAAACAGGGTTTTCATCAATTGCTCGATGCCCCACCCGCTGACGCCACTGACCGGTACAATGTCTGCAACCGACGTGCCGCGCTCCTCTACCGCGCGACGAACCCAGCGTACCAGAGCTGCGGGATTGACGTCTTCTGGCAATACGTCTACTTTGTTCAGCGCGACAACAACGCGCTGCTCGTCGATCAGTTCTGGAAGAATCGGTACGAGTGACCCTTCGAGATCAAATACGTCGAGTACGTACAACACCGTGTCCGAGTCAAACAAGACGTTTCGAACCACTCGCTCGTAATCTTCCGGCGTCAAGCTCACCGGAGTAAAGTCTCCGTAATGGGCAATCCGGTAACAGCGCCGGCACACCGGGTGTTCACGTGTGCGCGCGCTCTCAGGGACATACCCGGGAGCATCCGGCGCAGAACTCTGAAGCGGTGCCCCGCATCCTTGACAAACAGTGTCCATATTGATTTACCGCCCTTCCCGTCTACGCTCTGGCACCTGCAGTCCGCGCGCCTGCAGGCGCTTCATGGCGAACCGTTCGACCTGTCGCACAATCCGTGTACCCCACCACTCGCGAGGGTGAAGCGGCAACACTAGCACAGTGTAAAGTCCACTGCGATTGCCACCGCGCACGTCCGTGAACAGCTGATCGCCAACCATCACAGTTTCGCTCGGCGCAACCTCAAGCAGTGCCATGGCCTGCGAAAACGCGGCAGGTTTCGGCTTTTTCGCACCGGAGAGCGCAGGTACGCCAACTCGGTCGGCAAATTCCATCACCCGCTGACCCTTGTTGTTGGACACGATGCACACGCGAAATCCGCGTACACGGGCCTTCTCGAGTAAGTCCGTGAGGGCGTTTGGCACCAGCGGGGTATTCCATGGCACAAGCGTGTTGTCTAGGTCAGTGAGAATTGCGCGTTTGCCGCTGTGCCACAGCCTGTCCAAGTCGAGGTCGTAGACAGAGGCGATGTACTCGTTCGGTGTCAATTCGAGCATCCAGTTTCCCATGTCTTCCTCCAGACTGACGAATCCGTGCATAGTACATGTGCGACTTACTCTATCATACCTGCGCCGAGGCTCGCAAAATCAAAGGGCTGGCCTGTTGAGTTCGGCCCCGGCTTTCGGCACCTCGACTCAGCGATAACGCTGTTCTGGGGCGTCATCGCGGGTAAGATGCCCGTTTTCAGGCTCATAACGCGCTCCCAAGGCGTTAGTCCCGAAAATGATACGCCCTGGGCTCGTTGTTGTGCTCATTCACCGGCTGCGTCGCCCGACCGCATTTGTTCGTACAACTTGTTCAGCGCTTTGCGCTCAATTCTCGACACATACGACCGCGAGATCCCTAGTTCGGTCGCAATCTCTCGTTGGGTCATCTCTTCCCCCGCCGGCAGTCCGAAGCGCTTGCAAATCACCTCTCGTTCGCGCTCACCAAGGTATGGGAGGCTTTGATACACCTTCTGTTTTTCCCACGTCAGGTCGACCTGATCGATTACGTCGTCCGGGTCAGACCCGAGCAAATCGACCAAGGTCAGTTCGTTCCCGTCCTTGTCTGTGCCAATCGGGTCCTGCAGCGAAGTGTCGCGACGGTGCTTCTTTGTGCGCCGGAGGTACATTAAAATTTCGTTTTCAATGCAGCGGGCAGCGAACGTCGCGAGCTTGGTGTTGCGGTTGCTGCGGTAGTTCTCGACCGCCTTGATGAGCCCAATCGTCCCAATCGAGATGAGGTCTTCGCTGTCTTCACCAGACCCCTCAAATTTCTTGACCAAGTGAGCCACCAGCCGCAAGTTGTGTTCGACAAGCCGATTGCGCGCCTTTGTGTCGCCCGAGCGCATCCGCTCGATACAATTCGCCTCCTCCTCTGCGCTCAACGGCTGTGGAAAGGCACTACTTTTGACGTAGGAGACGAAGACCGAGACGTCCTTCAGTGCAAGTGCGAGAAAAGTCAACAGTCCTGGCATCTGGTCACCTCCGTCAAGGTCGCTGTTGTTACCCTATGACGGAGCGAGCTGAAAACTGCGTGTACGAGGTGAGGACAGCCTGCGTGATTTGCTTTGCCGCACGATGTCCACGACCCGATGACGTATCTCCGATATAGACACAAAACGCAATTTGTGGAGACTCAGCCGGAGCCAGTCCCACAATCCACGCGTTGACACGACCGTCCGGCAGTTCCGCAGTACCGGTTTTGACCGCCGGGTGAGCTAGCGAAGACGCCAGCCAGTGCGCAGTGCCAGTCGGCAACGTCACGGCGAGTCGCATCGCATAGCGCACCTGTGCGGCAGTCGCAGCACTGACGGCACGCCAACGCCGACCGCTGTCGTAAACGCGGACCACTTCGCCGCCGCGCTCCAGGTCTGCGACGAGTTGTGCCGGGCCGGCGATGCCGCCGCGTCCTAAGGTAGCCGCGAGGTTCGCGCCAGCGAGTGGCGAGATGCGCACATCCTCTTGCCCGATTGCGGTATTGGCCAACAGTCCCGCGTCAGTTCCAACACGTCGAAACACCACGCCTGGTTCCGTCTGAGCTATAACTGGCGCGCCGCTCTTTGTCTGTAGACCGTATTGTGTCAAGCCGTAGCGCTCCGCCATCCGTTGCAGAGCGTGCCGACCAACAGCAATGCCGACCTCTGCGAACGCTGCGTCACAAGACTGCGCAAACGCCTGTACCAACGTTTCCCGACCGTGGACGGTCCAGCACTGCATCCTCACGCCCGGATGAACGACGTGACCAACGCAGGTGAAAGCCGACTGCAAGTGAAACCGATACGATTCCAGCGCTGCAGACAACGTCACAATTTTGAACACCGATCCTGGTGTCTGCGCTTTGAGGGCTACGTTTGTCGTCGGTTTTCTCCCCCTGCTCGCGAGGGCGAGGATACGGTTTGACCGGACATCGAGCACAACAACGGCCCCTTCGTGCACACCGGATGCCGCAAGTGCAGTGTCGGCAGCGCGCTGCCAGGCGTGATCGATCGTTGTACGCGCGTCAGCGCCGCGCTTCGCCTGGATCAGTCGAACCTGACCCGTCACCGCCCCACCTGCGTTTTCAAACCACCCTGCATAGCCAGGCCGAGCACCACTCAAGGCATCGTCGAACGTGGCTTCCAAGCCAGACCGCCCTTGTTCTTGCACGGACTTCGGCCCGGGCCAGCGGTCTGGCAAACCAACAGTGCCGACCACTGTGCTCTGCAACTTTGTAGTGGCTCGCCGTTCGTCGTGCAGTGCAACTCGAACAGAGTGCATGTTGTCACCTGTGAGCCGTTTAGACTGCCAAGAGCCTGTCCACGGCTCACCGCTCGCGTAGAGAATGCGCCCGCGCGCATCTTCGGTTTGGACAAGTTGCAAGTGTTCGAGTTCCGCCGCCACCTGAGGTTTTGACTGCCAACGGGCGTCTGTAGGGCGATGAATGAACTCTGGGTAGGCCGACAATACAAAGAGCCGTCCGGTGAGGACGGCAAAGCAAAGGAAAAATCCGGTGACACACCACGATAGTCGACGGCGCATAGTCGTAGTCTGGCAGGCGCGCGAAAACATTATACATGCCACAATGGGAACAGCAGACGCAGCGACCTAATCCTCTGGAAACACCGTGTGTCTCCGATTCCGGCGCGCATCGAGATAGGTTTGCAGAAGCAGCGTGGCGGCCACCGCATCAACCACTTGACGGCGCTTTTTGCGGCTGACGTCCGCCCCAATCAACATCCGCTCGGCCTGGACCGTCGTCAACCGCTCGTCAAACAACTCAACCGGCAGTCTGGATTCCGTCTCCAGAAGTTGCGCAAAACGCCGACACTGTTTGGCACGCTCACCTAGCTCACCGCTCAACAGTTTGGGCAGCCCGACAACGATGAGCCCCGCGTCATGCTCACGCGCAATGCGCGCTACATCTGAACAGGCCAGCTTGTCGGAGCTTCGTTTCACCACCGTTAGCCCTTGCGCGAGAAACTCTGTCTCATCGGAAAGTGCGAGTCCAATGCGCGCGAGGCCGTAGTCAACGGCGAGAATCCGCATCTTTGGTGTACTCCGCGTAAGCGCGGACCAACTCCTCAATGAGATCGTCACGCTCGATGCGCCGAATCGTGTTGCGCGCATCTAAATGACTCGTGATGTATGCCGGGTCACCCGAAATCAAATACCCCGCGATCTGATAAATTGGGTTATACCCTTTCTCCACCAGTGCCCGATAAGCCACTTGAAAGGCCTGTCGGGCGTCCGTGTTCTCTGATTTCGACTCGAAGCGCATCGTCTTGTCGAACCCTTCCCCCATCATTGCCACCTCATTCCAAAGCTGCGGGTGTGACGCTCTGACTACCCTGGTGTCGTCTCTCACCCCGCCCACTGGGCATGCGCCCATTTTGGCGTACGCCCAAACCCCAAATCTTTAACTTACTTCTCTGCGCCACTGCTGCTTTCCTGCGGACGCAACCACTTGCCTACTACAATGTCGGCCACCTTCGCAATGGCCTCCGGCAGCTTCGCCGCGTCTCGACCACCGGCCTGAGCCAAATCTGGACGCCCACCGCCACCTCCGCCAGTGACTGCAGCAACTTCCTTAACCAACTGCCCTGCGTGTAGCCCCTGCTTCTGGAGGTCGCTTGACACCGCTGCAACGAGTGTCACCTTGTCGTTCGTCGCACTGCCGAGAACCAACACGTAGGACTGGAGTTTTACACGCAGCTCGTCAGTCAACTGGCGCAGGGCATCAGCGTCGGCATCTTCTATAATCGCGGCAAGCATAGGAATCCCGACGGTTGTCTCCACTTGCTCCAGTAGTTCTACCGCTTTTGCGTGCAGCAGGCGGCCACGGGCAGATTCCAGGTCGCGTTCGAGTTGCCGCATGTCGTCTAACAGACGTTCAATTCGACCGACCAGTTCTTCGGCAGAAGCAGTTTTCAGCAGACTGGCAGCGGACTTCATCATGTTCTCTCGCTCTAGCACGTGCTCGTACGCAAATCGGCCCGTGACGGCCTCGATGCGTCGCACACCGGACCCAATTCCGGTCTCCGAGACAATTTGGAACAAGCCGATTACACCGGTTCTCGGGACGTGACAGCCGCCGCACAGCTCGACACTGTAGTCTCCCGCCTGAACGACGCGTACAGTTTGACCGTACTTTTCACCAAACAGTGCCATGGCGCCTTTGGCCTTGGCGTCATCTATATCCATTTCCTCAGTGACCACCGGGTAGTCTCTCCAAACCGCGTCGTTGACGCGTCTCTCCACTTCACGCAACTCGACCTCCGAGAGCGGACCAAAGTGTGAGAAGTCAAAGCGCAGCCGCTCCGGCTCAACCAACGACCCTGCTTGCGCCACGTGCGTTCCAAGCACTTCGCGCAGTGCTTTGTGCAACAAGTGCGTCGCCGTGTGGTTTTTAATGGTGTCCCGGCGAGCAGACTCGTTCACAGCTGCCATCACGGTGTCGCCCTGAACGAGCGTACCTTCCGTCACTGTGACGTGATGCGAGTTTTGACCATGAGGCGCCTTCTTCACGTCAGTCACCTCGACAGTGGTACTTGGTTCGGTCAGTTGCCCGCTGTCCCCCACCTGTCCACCGCTCTCAGCGTAAAACGGCGTCACATCCAGAATGGCCTGTCCGCTCTCTCCGGCATTCAACTGAGCTACCTGTTCACCGTCGCGAAACAGCGCGAGGATGCGGCTCTCGGTGCGCAGTGTGTCATAGCCAACAAACCTGCTTGCGTCCGTAAAGGATTCGAGCTGTCCGCGCGACACGTTCATTCCCTCCGCGACGTGACGTGCGCTGCGCGCTCTTGTGCGCTGCGCTTCAAGTTCATTCGCAAAGGCCTCGCGATCTATGGCGACGCCACGCTCCGCAGCGATTTCTTCGGTCAGGTCGATTGGAAAGCCAAACGTGTCGTAGAGTTTGAACGCGTCCGCCCCGGACAGCAGGCTGCCGCCACTGGCGAGCACAGCGTCGAGTGCCGCTCCGAGGAGAGCCTCGCCTTCTGCCAAAGTCTCATGGAACCGCTCCTCCTCGGTGCGCACCACGCGACGGATAAAGTCCAGTTTCTCACGCACCTCCGGGTAGTCCGCGCCCATGACGTCAGCGACTGTTGTCGCCAATTCGTTCAAAAACGGGCGCTCAATGCCGAGTTTGCGACCGCTGCGAATGGCTCGACGCAAGAGGCGGCGAATGATGTAGCCGCGTCCTTCGTTACTCGGCAACACACCGTCGCCGATAGCAAACGCCACGGTGCGGATGTGGTCCGCAATGATTTTGAAGTGAACATCAGCGCTTGCGTCACCCCCGTACGGCCGGTGCGCAATTTGTGCTGTGTGGTCGATCATCGGCCGGAACAAATCCGTCTCAAAATTGTTCGGGACATCCTGAAGAATCGATGCCACCCGTTCAAGCCCCATACCCGTGTCAATGTTCTTCTTTGGCAGTTCCGTGCGCGACCCGTCTTTTTCGTGGTTGTACTGGGTGAACACGAGGTTCCAGACCTCGAGAAACCGGTCGCAGTCGCATCCAGGCTTGCAGTCTTCTGTGCCGCACCCAAACTCCGCCCCACGGTCGTAGAAGATCTCGGAACAAGGCCCGCACGGCCCTTCACCGATGTCCCAAAAGTTATCTTCGTCGCCGCGGACAATGCGGTCTTCTGGCACTCCGACAACGTCGTGCCAAATGTGCCAGGCCTCGTCATCTGTGTAGTGCACCGTTGCCGAGAGGCGTTCTGAATCAAGCTCGAGGTCGTGCGTCAAAAACTCCCACGCCCACGGGATGACTTCCGCCTTGAAGTAGTCGCCAAACGAGAAGTTTCCGAGCATCTCGAAAAACGTCTGGTGTCTGGCCGTGTGGCCGACGTTCTCTATGTCGTTGGTGCGAATGCACTTTTGCGAACTGACAATGCGAGGCCGCTCCGGGACCTCCCGACCGTCGAAATACGGTTTAAGCGGAGCCATCCCAGCGTTGATCCAGAGCAGCGACGGGTCGTTGTGCGGCACCAGACTTGCACTCGGAAACACCAGGTGCCCTCGGTCCGCGAAAAACTGCTTGTACATTCTTCGAATCTCTTGTCCAGATAGGCTCTTCACAACAAATTCTCCTCTCAATCAAGTTCCCCTGACACAAAGCGCGCCGTGTCACGCTACGGTGCAAAAACGCAGAAACGTCCCCTCATCCCGGCCAGGGACGAGAGGACGATGCACACTCGCGGTACCACCCTGATTACAGCGCGCCACCCACAACGGGGCATCTCCGCACTGTCACTCATGATGCGCGATAACGGGCGCTCCCGTCGCTGTTCAGCGCACTCAGGACTGGCTTCAGCGGACGCGTTCCGGAACCTCTTTCAGCTCGTGAGGCCCTCTCTGCGCGGATGAGCGTGCGCCTACTTATTTCCCTCATCGCAATACTCTATAAGTGCCGCCATTGTACGAGAGCAAAGTCCGTTTGTCAAACGGACTGTTGTTACTCAATCGGTGCTTTAATCTCGCGGACGTTCTGCCAGACAACCTTCAGTACAGCGAGGACAGGAACAGCGACGAGCAACCCCAACATTCCTCCAACTTCGCCACCGATGAGCAGCGCCGCAACAATCGCCATCGGATGCAGTTTCAGTGACCGGCCCATAATCTGCGGCGACAGCAGATTCCCTTCAGCTTGTTGCACGATGACGATGACGATGAGTACCTTTAAAGCCATCTGCGGACTCATCGCGAACGCCAGCAAAACTGCCGGCGCAGCACCGATGACTGGGCCAATGTAGGGAATCAGGTCAGAGAGCGCGAGAAAAAGCGCCAACAACAACGCGTACGGCATGCGGACCACAAGCAGCCCAGCGTAGGTTAAAACGCCCACCGCCAACATAACCAGCAGTTGCCCACGAACGTAACTTCCGAGCGTTTCGTCAATCCCTCGCAGGGTCCTCGTCACATCGTCACGATACCGCTCAGGTGACAGCTTGACGATGCCGCGTCCAATCGCCTTCGCGTCCTTCAACATGTAAAAGGCGAGAAACGGGATCGTAAAGGCTATGAACAGAACGTTAATCGTGCCGCTGAGCATGGTGAGCGCACCAGCGGCGTACTGCGTCAGGTGCTGCTCTGACTGTTGCAGCGACGATTCAATCCCTTTACGCACCGCTTCCGGCAAGTACTGTTTGCGGCGTGTCAGCTCGTCGAGCCAGTGGTCTGCCTGAGCGATGAGTGCGGGCAAGTGCTGCCCGAGTTGCGCAATTTGCCGATTGATCATCGGAATGGCGTTGAGCACTGCGACGACCATAGACAAGATGAACGCGCAGTAAATCACGATAATCGCGACACCTCTAGGCACCCTTCGCGCCGTCAGAAGGTTGACGAGCGGTTCAAGCAAATAGGTTATGATCAACGCGACGAGGAAGGGGATTACGAGCGCCCGCAGAATTCCCCAAATGTCGTAAATGAAACCGCGAATTTGCCCGAAGAGATAAATGCACAAAAGAACTGCCAGCACCGTCAGAACGACTCGCAGGGTTCTGCTGGACACGTCCACTTTTCAACCCCCCTTCGGACAGAGTATATGCAGGAACAACGCCGGCTTGTCCGCTGCGTTCGCGTGTTCGCAACTTGCGCGACGAAGCAAGCCTTCCGTATACTTTTGCTATGATGTCCAACCCGGTGGCGAATCAAAAGGGGGAATTGGGTAGTGGCTTACCTTGCCGTTGCGATCGGAGGGTTCATCGGAGCATGTCTTCGCTTTCTGATTGGCGAATGGGTCGGTACTGTCAATGGCTTCCCCATCGCGACGCTGTGTATTAACATCGCCGGGTCCCTTTTCCTCGCCTGGTTCTACACAATTACACTGGAGCGCATCTCGATTCATCCGCACATCCGACTCGGCGTCGGTACCGGGCTCGTCGGAGCGTTTACGACTTTTTCGACGTTCAGCGTAGAAACATGGCAGCTTGTACATGCGAATATGCTTGCAGTAGCAGGCTTGTACGTGGGACTGTCGTTTGTTTTCGGCGTCGGCGCCGCTGGTCTTGGCTATTACATCGCCATGTGGCAGACCCGGTTGCGGTTTGAATCCGTAGGGTCTGATTCGCAACGATGACGGTTGTACGCTTTAGCAGGGGACGGGGGTACTGAGGATTGTCACTTTTGCTGGTAGGTGCCGGAGGGATTATTGGGGCACTGATGCGCTATGAATTGTCACGTCTCATTAGCGGCAGAATGACTGTCGCCTTTCCCATCGCAACGCTCTTTATCAACGTCTCCGGCGCGTTCTTGCTCGGTTTGTTCACCCGTTCAATGGCCGCATGGTTGCCACAGGTTCATACCTTCGTAATGCTGTTGCTCGGAGTAGGGATGTGTGGCGCATACACGACATTTTCCACCTTCTCCTACGAGTTGGTCATCCTAATGCGGGAGCGCCGTTACAGCGCCGCCGCTACCTACGCCGCTGCAAGTTTTTTGTTTGGACTAGCGGCTGCCGGAATCGGCTTGTATGGACTCTAAGCCGGTTCCACTAAAACAGGGACAGACTTCGTCAAAAGTCTCTCCCTGCATCTATCATCGTATCGGCGCCGGGTCACTGCCGCTAGATAATGCCTGTACTGACCTCTACCTCTCCAGGCATGTCCGCAACAGAAATTAATGAACCGTCTTCCGCAACTTCGTAGACCTTCACTTCTTCTCCAGTCACGGAGAACTCCATAAAGCATCCCCAGCAATAGAACTGGTTCGCTCCAATTTTACCGATATCTCGGCAGTTGCAGTGTGGGCATCTCATTCACTCTATCTCCTTTGCCAGCTGCAGAATCATATGACTGTCTTATTACATAGCCTGCCCAGCAGGCTGCTTCCATAAACTTCACGGGATAGCTTCAACCCATGTGATTGGCCCCATCCGTACCCACCGCCTGAGTGAAAACTTTGCACGGAACATCAGTCAAAGCGGCTAGTTCGTCTTCATCGTACTCCCCGCCCTAAAAATCGCGCAATGCAAATGCTGGAAGGACTCACGCAGAGAGACAACGTTCATTGGATCGTCATGATATCCGATTTGTCTGACGAAGCATCGCGACTTCATGCGACAAAATTTGCATTGCTCGACGAACTTCCGAGGTAGCTGTCTGACTTGAAAAACTGAACCGAACCGCGCACTTCACCGCTGACAAAGACTGCCCGCACGCCACGAGTACGTGACTCGGTTCCAGCGATCCGGCTGTACACGCTGCTCCGGCTGACGCTGCCACACCCGCCAAGTCGAGACGCATCAGCAGGCGTTCACTCAGAATGCCAGCGAACCGGACGTTGACGATGGCAGGTGAAGCGTCGTCCGGGGAGTTTACAACTACCTCCGGAATGGTCGCAAGTCCTGCGCGAAACACTGCGCGCAACTCTTTGAGGTGTCGCAGGTGACCTTCGAATTCAGAGCTCAGCCGGTCTGCGGCCTCGCCAAAGCCCACGATGCCAGCTGTGTTTTCCGTGCCAGCACGGCGCCTTTGTTCTTGGTTGCCACCGCGCAACACAGGTTGCCACGGTCGTCCCTTACGCACATAGAGTGCACCGACGCCTTTCGGACCGTGGAGTTTATGCGCGGAGATGGTTGCCAGGTCGACCTGCGTGTCCTCTAGGTAAAGTCTCACAACAGGCGCCGCCTGGACCATGTCGCTGTGGACAATCACGTTCGGATCGCGCTCGTGTATTGCCGCAGCGATCGCAGCCACGTCATTGACTGTTCCGAGCTCGTTGTTCACGTACATCACGGAGACCACTGCCGTCTTGTCAGTGACTGCGGCCAGTATGTCTTCAATCTCTACCCCGCCGTCAGGCCGTGGTGCGACGTAAGTCACCTTCGCCGCAAACGACTGTAACATTTCGCAAGGCTCGAGCACAGCGTGGTGTTCCACTGCGGTCGTCACGATTTCAGTCCGCCCTGCTTTTCGTGCCGCGAGCCAGGCGCCGACGAGCGCGCTCTCATTCGCCTCTGTCCCGCCGCTCGTGAATACAACTCGCTCTGGTGAGCAACCAAGCAGTCGAGCCACGCGCTCCCGTCCAATCTCCACCGCCCGACGGGCCTCGCGGCCAATGCTGTGGACACTGGATGGATTGCCAAAGTGCTCATCGAGAAACGGCAACATCGCCGTTCGCACCTGCGGCAAAAGCGGTGTCGTAGCCGCATTGTCTAAGTAGATCACGACAGTCACCCATTCGGCTCAAATGTAAAACATGTACGGTCCTTGTCCTGCCTGCCGCATTTCGACCAAGTCCTGCAGGCTCACGGACTGGAGGACCTGGTCGACTGCTTCACGCAGGCGGTCCCAGAGCGGCGACAACCCATCGTCGAAGTCCTCATCGACAATGTCAAGCGGACCTTCCAGTGTCAAAATCACATCGCGTACTCCAACTTCAGTCGCCGGCCTAGCCAGCACATATCCGCCGTACGCGCCACGCACACTGCGCACGAATCCGGCATTGCGCAGCGGCGCGATGAGTTGTTCCAAGTAGTGGTCAGAGAGCCCCTGACGTTCTGCGATCGACTTCAGAGAGATCGGCGACTCCCCTCCGTGAATTGCGAGGTCCACGAGGAGCATGAGCCCGTATCGGCCCTTGGTCGAAATCTTCAATCGGGTTTTCTCCCTTCATCCCCATCTGGTTCGTAGTACTTTTTCGGATTCACGCCCTCTGGCCAGTAGTTTTGCTTGACAGTGTGGCCCGGGTAGTCATGCGGATATAAGTAGCCTTGGCCGCTGCCAAGAGCTGCCGCCCCGCTGTAGCCAGTTCCGCGCAAGTGCACAGGCACGCGTACACCAAGGCCAGTTCCAACGTCTGCGAGTGCCTGATTGACCGCTTTGTACGCCGCATTCGATTTTTTCGCCGACGCCAGGTAAGTCGTCGCCTGTGCGAGGGGAATCCGACCTTCCGGCATGCCGACAGCTTCTACCGCGTGCAGCGCTGCGACAGCGAGCGGCAAGCCGTGCGGGTCGGCGTTGCCGATGTCTTCGGAGGCGAGAATAATCAACCGGCGCGCGATAAACTTCGGATCTTCACCAGCCGCAATCATTTTGGCAAGCCACAGCACCGCCGCATCCGGGTCGGAACCGCGCACCGACTTGATAAACGCGGAAATGGTGTCGTAGTGCTCGTCCCCAGTCTTGTCATAGAGCACCTGCCGCTCTTGAATCGATTGGCGTGCCTGCTCGGCGTCAATCACAGGGTGCCCGTCTGCGCCCACGGGAGCCGAAATCGCCGCGAGTTCGAGCGAGTTTAACGCGCGCCGCGCGTCCCCAGCAGCGTACTGGATTAACACCGCTTGTGCTTCTGGTAACAGTGTGGCCTGCAGCCTGCCAAGCCCATTCACCTCGTCTGCCAACGCTCGTTGCAGCAACTCCCGCACGTCCGCTTGCGCAAGCGGCTCCAAACGGAAGATGTGGGACCGCGAGACAAGCGCCGGATTGACCTCAAAGTACGGGTTCTCTGTAGTCGCACCGATGAGCACCAGCAGACCACCTTCGACGTACGGCAGCAGAGCGTCCTGCTGCGACTTGTTGAAGCGGTGGATTTCGTCAATAAACAACACTGTCTTGTGCCCGTAAAGTTTTCGTTCGTCCTGCGCCTCCTGCACCACGCGCCGGATGTCCGCAACCCCTGACGAGACCGCATTCAACGTTTCAAACCGAGCTTTCGTCGCATTGGCAATCACGTGCGCCAAAGTCGTCTTTCCCGTCCCCGGTGGCCCGAAGAAGATTACGCTGACCAACCGGTCAGCCTCAATGACGCGCCGGAGCAGCGTACCAGGGCCCACGACGGACTTCTGTCCGACGACTTCATCCAGAGACCGAGGGCGCATGCGAAAGGCGAGTGGCGCACTTGCCTCGTTTTCCCGTTCATTTGCGACGCTGAAGAGATCCATGCTGGTCACCACTTTCTCGGCGAAAAACTGCCTTACGCGCCAGCAATCACCCGGGAAATCACTGGGACTGCCGCTTCCAGGTCTGTCCGTGTCACGTCGTGGTGGGTCACAAAGCGAATCCGCGTACCACCGAAGGACGTCGCGAGAACGCCCTTCTCCTGAAGTCGGGCGAGAAACTCTGGCGCCGACAGGCCTGTCCCGCCGATGTCCGCGATGACGATGTTGGTCTGGACGGTTTCGAGGTTCACCGTGACGCCAGGCAATTCGGCAAGGTGTTCAGCCAGCCACCGGGCGTTCGCATGGTCTTCCGCGAGACGGTCCACCATCTCTGTAAGCGCAATGATGCCCGGCGCCGCTATGATGCCGGCCTGACGCATGCCGCCACCTAGCCGTTTGCGCCACTGACGGGCGCGTTCAATGAACTCGCGCGGTCCGACAACAAGCGACCCGACGGGCGCACAGAGGCCCTTGGACAGGCAAATTTGCACAGTGTCAACCGTCTCTGCAATCGCCTTGGCAGACACACCAGACGCCACTGCAGCATTGAACAGACGCGCTCCGTCCATATGCACAGGGACACCGTACTCGTCCGCAACGCGGCGAATGGCCCGCAGGTTCTCGAGTGGGATGACCGTTCCCCCCGCCCGGTTGTGCGTATTCTCCAGCGAAATCAGCGCTGTGCGGGGATGATGAACGTTCGGTTCGCGAATGGCCGCCTGTACGTCATCCGCATCGAGTGCCCCGCGGGTGCCTGTGAGTTGCCGAATTTGCGCCCCTGCAATCGCTGCGACAGCCGCTGCCTCGTAGTAAAAAATGTGCGCTTCTGCTTCGGCGATGACTTCTTCGCCACGGCCTGCGTGCGTGGCAATGGCCACCTGGTTCCCTTGTGTACCGCTAGTCACGAACAGCGCTGCTTCCTTGCCGAGCAATTCTGCCGACAGTTGCTCTAACCGCAGTACTGTGGGGTCTTCCCCATATACATCATCGCCCACTTCTGCCTCGACCATTGCCTTTCGCATCGCTTCGGTCGGCTGTGTGACGGTGTCACTGCGCAGGTCAATCCGCCCGCTTGGGGTGTTTCCAGTCTGACTTGTCAAGCTGCCGCCTCATTTCCTAGTAACATAGTCGAATTTATTATAATGCCACGGGGACAAGGGGTAAAGAGCAACGGCTGCAACAGGCAGACTGCGACCTTCAACTTCCCAAACGAAAGAAGTGCAGCGTCCGCCCACTCGGCAGACCCGCTGCACTCCCCAACCCAAGACTCGCTTATGGTGCCCCGCAAATGCCGTGAAACCCGAGGTTTTGAACCTGCTCTCGCAGGTGGGTGTCCTGCTCAGCCACTCTGTAAGTCCTCGCAGTGCGAGGCGTTTACTCATGGTAGAGACATCGGCCTCCCGTGTTTTGGGTGTTGGCTCAAAACACAGTGGGTTCACACCAACAGCGCAGGGCGCTTCCGGCGCACAACCTTGAAATGCCGTTTCTGAACGCCTCTCGCTTGGTGTTATGTTAACACCACCAGGCGCCAATGACAACCTGAAATGAGCAGAACTCACGCGTTTCAACAACACAGCGAAGACCGTGTGACAGCCGTCGACTCGGCTACTGATTCGTTCTCCCGCGCACCTGTAACCGCAATGTGTTGAGTTGCTCCGCGCTCACTTGCGACGGAGCCTCCATCATCAGGTCCGTGGCGCTCGACGTCTTCGGAAACGCGACGCAGTCCCGCAACGACTTACCCTTCCCCATCAGCATGACGATACGGTCGAGCCCAAACGCAATACCGCCGTGCGGAGGTGTACCGTACTCAAACGCGTTCAACAAGAAACCGAACTTCTCCTGCGCCTCCTCAAGGCTGTAGCCAAGCGCGGCGAACATGCGCTCCTGGATGTCACGGCGGTAGATGCGCATGCTCCCGGACGACAACTCAAAGCCATTCAACACCAAGTCGTACGCCTGTGCCCGCACAGCACCTTGGTCGGACTCGAGCTTATCGAGGTCTTCCCACTTCGGCATCGTAAACGGGTGGTGCTCCGGGACATACCGGCCAAGTCCTTCGTCGTAGCTGAAGAGCGGAAAATCGACCACCCACAGAAAGCGAAACGCATTCTCGTCAATCAGCCCGAGTTCGTCGCCGAGTTTCAGGCGCAGCGCCCCGAGCGCCTGCAGAGCTAGCTTGCGCGGCGCCGCCGCAATGAGGACTAAATCCCCAACCTGTGCACCCGCGGCGTCGACGATGGCTTGCATTTGTTCGGGCGCGAGGAACTTTCCGATCGGCGAGCGGAAGGCCTCTGCGTCAACAGCGATTGGCGCCACGCCCTTCAGGCCATACCCCCCCACATATGCATTCAACTCGTCGGTCTGTCGACGTGAGAAGTGTGCACAGTCGGGTGCGACGATTGCCTTGACGACACCCCCCTGCGAGAGCGCATCCTCAAACACGCGAAAGCCCGTGCCCCGTACCGCGTCGCTGATGTCGACGATGGGCATACCAAAGCGCAGGTCTGGTTTGTCTGACCCGTAGCGGTCCATCGCCTCTTGGTAGGTCAGGCGCTGGAACGGACGCGCCAACTCCACACCGATTGTCTCCCGAAACACGTTCACAAACATCTGCTCCATGGTGTCGAGCAGTTCGTCCATCTGCAAAAACGATGTCTCGATGTCGAGCTGACTGAACTCCGGCTGCCGGTCTGCGCGCAGGTCTTCATCCCGAAAACAGCGGGCAATTTGGTAGTACCGCTCGAGTCCCCCGACCATCAGGAGCTGCTTGAACAGCTGCGGTGATTGTGGCAAAGCGTAGAACTCCCCAGGTTGCAAGCGACTGGGTACAATGTAGTCGCGCGCGCCCTCTGGCGTACTGCGCGTTAAAATCGGCGTCTCAACTTCGATGTAGCCGTGGTCGTCCAAGAACTCCCGAAACGCACGGAACACGCGGTGGCGCAGCCTCAACATCGCTTGCATCTGTGGCCGCCGCAGGTCAAGGTAGCGGTGGCGCAGACGCACTGTCTCGTCGACATCAATGTCGTCCTGAATGTAAAACGGCGGTGTCTTCGCCGCGTTTAACAGCTCCGCCTCGCCGACTAGCACTTCAATCCGGCCCGTTGCGATTTTTAAATTGACCGTTTCGGCCGACCGTGCGACGACCTCTCCCGCCACGCTCAGCACGTACTCGCTGCGCAGCGAATCGGCCACTTCCAAGACCGCTGGAGACGTTCCGCGCTCGCGGTCAAAAACCAATTGGACCATCCCTGTCCGATCGCGAAGGTCGATGAATATCAAGTTGCCAAGGTCTCTGCGGCGCTGTACCCAACCGGAGAGAACCACCTTCGTGCCCGGTGCAAGCCCGGCAGTATCCGCAACCCAGTGTGTACGCATTAGTGTCATTTGACCGCTCACTGTTCTTTCTGGTGCCCCTTGCCCCATGGCTGTCATGACGCACTCCCTGCCTTTTGTAAGAGATAGTTGACGGTATCCGCCAGCGCGACGACCTGCTGTTCGCCTGTGGCCAAGTCTTTGAGGGAGACCGTCTGATTCGCCACTTCTTCATCGCCGACGGTCGCGACAAACGTCGAACCATCGCGATCGGCTGCTTTAAACTGGGACTTCAAACTGCGACCAAGATAGTCTCGGTCTGCGCGTAGTCCCGCCCGGCGACAGGCCTGGAGCAGCTGCATGGCCATCTCCTCTGCAGCTTGGTGCGCAACTGCCACAAAAACGTCGAGTTCATTTTTAGTGAGGTCTCCGCCGCGCTGGGCTGCGAGGACAAGCATAGCGCGTTCCATTCCCCCGGCGAAGCCGATGCCGGGAGTTTCCGGTCCACCTACTGTAGCGACAAGGCCATTGTAGCGTCCGCCGCCAGCGATGGTGCCGTGTTCCGGCACCGTGATTTCCCACGCTGTGCGCGTGTAGTAGTCCAGACCGCGGACAAGGCGGTCGTTGACCTCAAACGGCACGCCAATCCCCTCGAGCGTCCGCTGAACAGCCCCAAAGTGTTCACTGCAGTCACTGCACAGGGCTTCAAGAATTGTCGGTGCACCCGACTTCTCCAGCACCAGTTTGCAGGAGCGGTTTTTGCAGTCAAAGATGCGCAACGGGTTGCGCTCGAGGCGCGCCTGACAATCCTCGCAGAGCTCTTCCTTGTAGGGTGTCAAGGCTGCGATCATTCGCTCTCGGTGCTGCGGCCGACACACGCTGCACCCGACGCTGTTCAGCTCGACGTGCAGCTCCGTTAACCCAAGGCCAGTGAGCACGTCAAGATTTAACGCAATGACCTCTGCGTCAACACTTGGTTGGTCGGAGCCGAGCACCTCGCAGCCGTACTGATAGAACTGTCGTTCACGCCCTTTTTGCGGCTTTTCGTAGCGGAACATCGGGCCAATGTAGTAGAGCTTTGTCACACCAGGCTCACCGTACAGCTTGTTTTCCACATAAGCCCGCACAACACCGGCGGTCCCTTCCGGACGCAAGGTAATGCTGCGGTCGCCGCGGTCGACGAAGGTGTACATCTCTTTTGAGACGATGTCGGTTGTCTCTCCAACTCCGCGCGCAAACAGTTCCGTGTGTTCAAAGATTGGTGTTCGGATCTCGCCGTAGTGATAGTTCCGAAAAGTACTCCGCATGGAGTCCTCAACTGCTTGCCACTTTGCCGTTTCGGCCGGAAGAATGTCTGAAGTACCCCGTGGACGCTGTGTCAACATAATGGTTTCCTCCTGTGTGATCGACCGACGAGACAAGAACAAAAAACGCCCCTCGTCAGGCCGACAAAGTCGGCAGGGACGAAAGGCGCAGTTTCCGCGGTGCCACCCTGGTTGAGCTGTGCATCAAGCACAACTCCGCTTGGCGCGCGTAACGAGCGCGACACGCCCGTGCTTGGGAGCCGAATCGTCGTTCAGGTTACATACGGCTCGTTGACACGGGTTCCTTCGAGGTGTCATTCCTGCGCAGTCCTGCGAACCCACTTGCAGCCTTGGTGGGTCTCTCTGTGCGCCACACACGCAGTACTCGTCCTCTGCATTGAATCGTCACTCTGAAATTGCCGTAATTATACGAAGCCCGGGCGTGACTGTCAAGGACACGGACGCGACTACGCTGGGTGAACATGGTCGTCCTTGGACACCAACAAGTGACATCAGTTGCGCTGAAGTTTTCGCCGCAGGCGTTCCACGTCAGCGCGCCCAAGGTCGAAAGCTTCGGCTAACTCCACATCCGACAGCCACCTCGTCTGTTGGATGAATTCGTGAAAGTCAATTTGCAGCGCCTGTTGTGACAGTGACCCGCGGTTCGTCTCGTACTCGCTCTGACGCAAGAGTATGTCCCCCTGTCTGCTCGGGCTGGGTTGACCGTGTCCACAAAAGCAGTCGTAGTCTACCTTGCCCGTCGCTGATGCATACATGTTTCGCGGACCCGACGTCGCAGTGTGTGGTTAGGACTAGATTCAACGGCCGTCGCGTGCGAGAATGAGCACGGTAGAGTGGAGAAGAGACGGAGGAATGAACGTGAACAGTGAACACGAGTTGGCACCCTTGGACAACACACAGTCCCGACTGTGGAACAACCGCGCAGAGGCCGTGATCCTTGGTGGCGTCAACAGCCCGTCGCGGTCGTTTAAGTCAGTTGGCGGCGGGACGCCCGTTGTGATGAAACACGCTCGCGGGTCGCGCTTCACGGATGTTGACGGCAATACCTATATTGACTACCTCGCTGCCTACGGGCCGCTTGTGCTCGGTCACGCGCACCCAAAAGTCATGGCTGCCATTCGTGAGGCCAGCGAAGACGGTATCTTGTATGGGACTCCAACTCCGTGGGAGGTGGAGTTTGCAGAGGCGTTGCACGGTGCAGTCCCCGACCTGGAGCGAGTGCGGTTTGTCAACTCGGGCACCGAGGCAGTGATGACGACAATCCGTGTCGCGCGGGGTGTGACAGGCAGAACGAAGGTCATCAAGTTTGCAGGTTGCTATCATGGTCACTCGGACCTGATGCTGGTGGCTGCCGGATCAGGCCCTTCTTCGATGGGCGTTCCGGACAGCGCCGGCGTGACGCAGGCAACCGCAAACGAGGTCATCACAGTACCTTTCAATGACCTTGCTGCACTACAGACAGCCCTCGATGTCTACGGTGACGACGTCGCAGCCGTTCTGGTTGAGCCTATCGTCGGGAACTTTGGCATGGTTGCGCCGTCGGACCGAAACTACCTGCATGACGTGATCGAACGAGCCCATGCAAAGGGCAGCTTGGTTATCTTTGACGAGGTAATCACCGGCTTTCGCTTTCACTATGGGACGGCCGCGCAACTGTACGACGTACACCCGGACCTGTACGCGCTTGGGAAAATTATCGGCGGTGGTCTACCGATTGGTGCGTACGGAGGCAACAGGGACTTGATGGAACGCGTAGCCCCCCTTGGCCCCGTGTATCAGGCGGGCACGATGGCGGGCAACCCAGCGTCCATGCGCGCGGGTCTCGCCACTCTAGAGGTTTTGCGCAATCCGGATGTGTACACCCGGATGGACCACCTCGCCGGACGGCTCGTACTCGCGATTGAAGCGGCGGCGAAAGCAGTCGCGGAACCGATCACTGTCAACCGCATCGGCGGAGCGTTCACCATCTTCTTTGGCTCCCACCCGGTTCACAACTACGAAGACGCACAACGGACCAGTAGTGAACGATTCGCGGCGTTGTTTCACAGCCTGCTGAAGCGGCGCATCCACACCGCGCCATCGAAGTACGAAGCCTGGTTTGTGTCAACAGAACACACCAAAGAGGACATTGACGAGACGATCGAAGCGGTGCGAGCAAGCTTTCTCGAAATCGCGGAGATGAGAACTAGATAAGACGTTTTACGCGGGACAAACAGATGAGGCTGTCCAGCTAGCACGAGCGTGCCAGTCGGACAGCCTCATTTAACACTCATCACGACACAGCGCTAGTGCAACAGGACTCCCGCCTTAGAGCACGTCGGCTAACTGGGCAACCAAGTCGTTCTTCGGACGGTAGCCCACCAGTTGTTTCACAACTTTGCCGCTCTTGAACAGAATCAGCGTTGGGATACTCATCACCCCGTACTGCTGTGCAGTTGCAGGGTTCTCGTCCACATCGAGTCTGCCGATGGTGAGTTTATCGCCGTGTTCGTCCGACAATTCCTCAAGAACGGGCGCCAACATTTTGCATGGGCCGCACCAGGTAGCCCAGAAATCAATGAGCACTGGTTTTTCGGATTGGATCACGGACGCGAAGTCGTTGTCTGTCACTGTTTGCGTGGCCATTGGACCTACCTCCTTCGTCGTATGCTGCACTGCTCATTGTAACACACAGCAAACCGCAGTCGCATGGGCGGACTCGCAACGGGCTCTATCTTCTCGCCCGCAGTCCAAGACCTCGCACTCGGCCGGAGATTACACACTGCGATAACTCAACCCAGTCCGCAAGGACAGAAAGAACGCGACTCCGACCACTACGGCGCTGAGCCAGTACAGTGAAGTCAACTGATACCGTGCAGCCACGAGTTGCAGAGGCAGTATCCAGTACAACAGCGAAGTCGCGAAAAACACGCCCACTGATAGTTTCCCAGACAGGCGGTACAGGCCAAAGATCATCGCAGCCGCACACAGGGTTAAGCCCCCCGTGATCATCGCCTGTGGGTTCAATTTCCACGGAGTTAACCAAATGCCGAGCGCAGGTACCAAAGTGCTTTGAAAGACCATTGCGCCACTGATGTTGCCAAACGCCAGGGCGTCTTTACCCTGACGGATCCAGACCACGCTGTTGAACGTCTCCGGCAGTTCTGTCGCGAGCGGAATCAGCAGCGCCGACAGCACAAATGCCGGGATGGCAAACTTCATCGCAAGTTGCTCAACCCCCTTAGTCAGCAACTGTGCCCCACCCATGATAGTCCCTAAGGAGATTGCCAACTGAAGGACAACGGCCCACCCAGACGGTTCTGCCTTGCGCCACTGCAGATACAGCGGATTTAAGTGTCCGCTTTCGTCCGCGGTACTTTGCTTGTCTCGAATAGCAAACACAACAAACACGACGTACAGTCCGGCCAGCACAAACGGTGCAATGCTGTGCAACCATCGCGACTGTACCGCACCAGTCATCACCGTGACTGCGTACGCGAGTAAAAAAAACGACATATCACGGGAAAAGCCACGTTTGTCTACGGCCAACTCATTGCCAAGCTCTGGTCTGCGCGCTGTCAACAGAGCGATCGCAATGATCAGCGATCCGAGCGTAGCCAATAAAAACGGAGCGCCAAGAATGCCCCCGATACCGACCTCTGTCGCATCTTTCGCGCCGTTGCCGAACAAGATGGCCGTGACTGGGACAGCCGTCTCCGGCATTGCGGTGCCGATCGCCGCGAGCACGCTGCCCACTGCGCCTTGGCCAAGATTCAGTTTGCGCCCGAGCCACTCCACTGCATTTGTAAACATTTCTGCGCCAAACAGAATCATCGCCAAGGCAAAGAACAGGCTTACGGCTATCCGCATCGCGCCACCCCCAGTCAGGTCGCGTGCTCAGATCATTCGCTTCGCACGCTCGATAGACTGTACGTTGCTGCTCGTCCGAATATGACCAGTCGCGACGGTCGCGCAATGCGACGGTGGATCAAAAAAAGCGCCGACTCTCGTCAGCGCGTAGCGTATTGGTTGTGACCTACGTCATGAATCGGTGGAATCCGACTGAACTGGCCCCAGTAGGCGCTTTGTCATCTGCTCTAAGTCAGCCTGCTTATCTACAAACAGGGCCAACCAAACGTCCTCCACAGGGGAGAGGAACCAGACCTTCCCTTCCTCGCCAACAACGGACGTTTCCATGACGGTCGTGAGTCCAACCTGACGGCGAAGTTTCTCAACGCTGCGCTTATAGGTCCGCAAGACATCGACAAAGTCGTCCTCATAATCCCGGTCAGACGCACCCACGGAGTTGTTTTGAAACGCAATCCACCCGACCACGGACGGGTCTTCGTGCAGTCGATAAAACGACTCCACCCAGGCCTTGTCTTCAAACGAGGGCGCGACGAAGGTGTTCATACGAAACGGGTGAGTCTCAGAACGGTCAAAAATCTTCGGCGTCTTCGCTGTGCCGCGCCGACTAGAAACAACCTCGAGGTCGTGAGCCTCGCCGGCTGGCGGTCTGCTGTTGACCTCTTGTGTCGTCTCAGATGAGTCGTTCGGACGCGCGAGCGGACCCCCTGCCAATGCCCCTGCAGCTGCTAATACTTCCGGAGTGACTTCTGGAGTTGCTTCCGGCTCTGGTAGCCGCCCGCTTGGCGCGCCGTCCACCACTGTCTGGTCAGTCGATTTGTCCGAGCTGCGTTCTTCAGACACTCCGGACTGGGCCTGTACCGCGCTGTTGCGCGCATCCTCCGCCACCGACCGACGCGGTGGGCGCGTCAGCAGGATATTCATCCAGATCCACAGACACACCAAGACAAGCCCCAGGGCAATGACCCCGAGCAATGTGCCGTTCATGTCCTTCACTCCCATCGCCTTGCCTTACGCCAAGGTTAACAATTTAGTCAGACTGGGTCAGTTACGGTGAATGCGGACAGTCGCGTTCATCCCAGGCAAAACGTTTTTCCCCTGCTTATCCTGCAAGGAGATGTCCACGGCTATGCGCTGCACCACTTTCGTGAAGTTTCCCGACGACTGCGCTGACGGGAACGGTGACGTTTGGGCCGCTGTCTGCTCGCCAATTTGTGTAACTGTTCCAGTGAACGTGGTACCCGGATAAGCGTCGAGTGCGATGTCGACGGTCTGTCCGACCGCGACGTGGCGAATCTCTGTTTCCTTGACGTTTGCCCGAATGTACTCCTGGTTCAGGTTGCCGACGACTGCCAGCAAAGTTCCCGCGGATACAACCTCATCCGGGACAGCAGCGCTTTTCAACACCTGCCCGCCGTGCGGAACTGTGATATTGAGTTTTTGACCCGTTGGGAGCGTCTCTACGCCAATCACCTGTCCAGCCGAGACACTCGTGCCATCCTGCAGCGTCCACTCGGTCAACTTCCCGGTCGCGGTGGCTACGACATCCTGGGATTGCACAGTCACCGTCGCGTCACTGACGTGGATGTAGTTGTTCTGATTATAAAAGTACCAGTACCCTCCCGCGACTAAGGCGGCCACGACGAGGATGATCAAGATGTTGACCAATACAAGTTGCCGTGCGCGCATGTGTTCGCCCCTCTTCATACACTTTACCTAGCAGATGTTTCACTGACAGAACGATTTTAATACGAACCGCGCGAAAAAGAAACCGCGCGCTTTTCTCATTCGTAGTCTTGCTCACTCAATCGCTTGACAGCTGGCAACTTCCGGAGTGCCTGCGGTCGCAATCGCCAAATGCTCGGTAAGGTTAACAGCAACGCCAACACGCAGTAGAACGCAACGAACTCTACCCATGCGTGAGCGGGGGCGTTCACTGCGGTTTCAAACGACGCCTCAATCCACAGCGGGTTGAGGGAGAGAAAAATGACTGCCCAATGGGCGGCAAAAAACTCCATCGGATCACGCCTCGAAATTATCTGCAGTCCATATCCGACTGCGCCCGATACCACCACCATCCACCCTACCGTAGCATATGAGAGCACAGTGCTCCAACCGGAGCGCAGCGCAATCGTCGACCACAGTACACTCAGCGTCGCAATCAGCACGATGGTAAACAGCTGAAAGGCGAACACGGCCACAACTTCGGCTGGCACTGCGGCACCGAACAAGAAGACAAGGCTGTAAAGGGGCAGCGTAGTCACCAAGAGCAATCCCAAAAGTGCGCTGGAAGACAGGATTTTCCCACCGAGAATGCGCAGCGGCGACAGCGGTGTGGTCAGGAGCACAACCAGGGTTCTGCGCTCGCGCTCACCTGAAATCGACCCAGCCGCAAACGCAGGTGTCATGAGCGCCACAACCATCATTTGCAACAGGCTGAGAATCACAAACACCTGTTCAGAGCGCACCGGCAAAAGCGGCAACAGTTGACCTTGGACGTTTTCGTAGAGCAGAAAAAACGTCAACAGGGACATCACCACGGTGTACGCCGTGATCACGAATGGCGCCCGATTTGTGCGCATGCGTTGGCGAAACTCTTTCCGCAAGAGGGGGTTGATGTTCATAGCAGGTTCACCGCCCGATCGGTCAAGCGCAGAAACAGCGCTTCAATGTCTGTCGGACGCTCTGCGAACTGGTACAACTTGACCCCTTGCTCGACCAAGTACCGCATTAGCTCCGCTTGTTGATCGACTGTGCCTGCGTAGGTGATTTCCACTCCACCCTCTGCATAGCGGACGTTTCGCACACACTTGTCCGAGCGGAGCAAGCGCTCCCACACAGTTTTGTCGGCATCCCCGGCCAACCAGAGTCGGCGATGTGCGGTCGATTGTTCCAACAGCGCGCTGACGCTCGCGATTGCCGCCAATTCACCGCCTCGCATGATCCCAATCTCGTCCGAGATCTCGCTCAATTCATACAAAATGTGTGAGCTGATGAGAATGGTTTTTCCGAGTTCTCGCAGTCGCTGCAACACACCGCGCATGTCGATACGCGACCTTGGGTCGAGTCCAGAAGCCGGTTCATCGAGAATCAACACCTGTGGGTCATGCATCAGACAGCGGGCAATTTCCAGACGCTGTTGCATCCCCTTGGAGAGCGCATTGACGTATGTGTCGCGTTGGTCGACCAAGTTTACCCACTCAAGCATCTCGCCGCTTCTTCTCCGTGCAACCTGGCGTGGCACCCCATAACAATCCGCATAGAACTCAAGGTACTCGGCAGCGCTTAAGTCGTCATACACGCCGAACGAATCCGGCATGTAACTGACACTGCGCCGGACCTCTTGGGACTGGCTCGTGATCTCAAACCCATCGATGTAGGCTCGTCCAGATGTGGGCGCAGTCAAGGTCGCGAACATCGACAGAGTCGTGGTCTTACCTGCCCCATTCTCCCCAACTAGGCCAAACACTGTCCCTTGGCGCACCATTAAATTCAAGTTCTGAACGGCCATAAATCGCCCGTACCGTTTGTTTAGATTGAGTGCTTGAATCACGTGCTTCGCACCCCGCCTTCTCCGGCTTGCACAACATTCGCATACTGACGCACAAGCGTTAACGTCTGATCAGAGGTCTTCGCTTCAAGTGCCACCACACTTCCGAGCCCCGGCGTCGTGTCTCGCGTCGTAGCAACAAGCAGCGCGGAGTTAATGCCGATATCTGAGTACAGCAACTGCTCAGTACCTGCGAGTGAACCGATTGAACGGCCAATCGAGCGCGTGATGTCGTGGTTGTATCCACTGTAGGCGCCGAGCCAATTTCCTGTCTTGAGAATCGCACTGTGCGTTGACGGAACGACTACTGTGGCACCCGGTTTCAAATCGCCAAGTTCATAAAGAGCTCCGTTCCAACCGATGGCGATGTCGTTTAGCGTGTATGGAGTGTTGTTCTGAACCGTGCCAATCAAAGTTCCAAGGTCATTCGCAAGAGCCGCCGAAAGTTCCCCCTGCCCTTTGACAGCGCCGGCTAGATAAGTGTAACGAACACCCCACCGCGACACCCTGCGAAAGGAGACACGCGTTCCACGTCCAATCAAAGTCGACTCTTCTTCCGACACCCCGTTGTTGTGCTCGACGAGCGGCAGAGCGAGCATGGGCTGTGCTACCACAACGTCAAAAGTTGAGACCCGCGGCGACATCATCGCGCGGACACCGTAGGCCTCTGCTTGGCCGTTGCCGACCAAGTCGAGGATACCCGCACCTTCCGTCAACATCCCAGTTGGCCGCTGCGAAGCGCCAAAGAGGTAAATGCCAACCGTGACCAACACACTGAAGACCGGTAAAACGACCCACGCTGCTGGCTGGCGTCTTAACCTGCGCAAGAGAAAAAACAGCAGTGGTCCAGCGCACAGGACGTAAATCCCAAACAGCGTCGCCCAAAACCGCAGCGAAGGGACTCGCAGCGGCGTCAATCCCTCACTCGCCGAGGCCAGTGAAAACACGCCCGTAGGAGACAAATAGTCCGGCAGCGCGCTCTGGCTCTGCGCCCCCCCCATTTTGAGCAACGTTGTCCACAGTGTACCAATGCCTGGCCAAACCACAAGCGCCGGATCCGATGGTGAAAACGACGTTTGCACCACGGTTCCGCGGCCCTCGCTCTGTTCTGCGATGAGCGGTTGCGCGCCTGTCTCTGCCCACAAACTCGCCCCTGGGGCAAGTGAGTAGGGAGCAGCCTGAATTGTAAGTCTCGGAGTTGGCAGTTGCGTACCCCCGATAAACAGCTCCAGTCCTGAACCTGACACCTTGTGAGCAGGCGCTGTAGTAAGTGGATACCACCCGTTCCACGCGGTGCTTTCGCCAAGCGTGTTTGTCACAATCAGCATCCCGCCAAGCCTCACCCAAGACTGGATGCTAGCAGTTTGAGTGGGTGACAACTCGGCTAGGTCATGAGGAGTGCTGACAATGGCTGTTAAGCCGCTCAGTCCATCAATACTGGCAGGAAATGCACTCGGCGCCATCGTAACGGGCAGCACCGGTGCAGCCGCAGTGCTGTTCTCACTGCCAAGCAGAGTCTGCGCCACTTGTGCTTGATGCGACAGGACGACCACCAATGCGACGTTACCGAGCGCGTTGCCTGCAAGTGGAATGGAGTTGCGTACCACGCCGTTGATGACGAGATTGAGACTGCCATTCCCGATTAGGAATCCGGGCACCAAGACCTGCTTGTTCACGGTGCTGTTTGCTGGCAAACTGAACATCCAGTGCAACGTGCCAGAGGCATTGCGGGTCGCACTGATGTCCGACGAGACATTAATCGTCAATTGCGCCGCCGTCGCAGGTCCAGGATTCGAGACTTGCGCGTTGACTGGCACCCACGAGTTTTTGCCGTAGTAACCGCGAAATCCAACAGAAACGTGCTGCAGCGTAGTGGCTGCTGCCGCTGCAGTAGGAATGGGCAACACAAGCACGGCTGCACAAAGCGTTAGGCAGGCGCTGACGAACTGCCGCACAGGTCTGAGCTTGTCCACTCTCTGCAGCGAGGAACGTCCTCCTCCCCGCACAGCCATCTCACAGAACCCCTTCGGCCGTCAGAATGTCAAGGAGGCTTTTCCGTGCGAGCGACACGTCGTCGTTGTAAATCAGGTAATCAAACTCATCACGTTTCGACTCTTCGAATTCAATTCGCTTCAGACGCAAGCGAATGTCTTCGTCTGAATCGCCGCGGTCAGAGAGCCGTCGTTGCAGTGTGGACAAGTCGGTAGGGCGAACGTAGATCAGCACTACATGGTCGTGAAACCACTTGCGGAAGTTCAGGGCGCCATTGACATCGATGTCTTTGAGAACATCGTAGCCATGTTGAATGGCATATTCGTAGGACTTCGCGTGCGTACCGTAGTAGTTGCCGTGAATCTGCTCGTACTCTAGGAACTCGTGCGCCTCAATCATTCTCTGAAACGACTCCAAGTCGACAAAATGATACGGATTGCCTTGCACTTCACCCGGACGCATTGATCGCGTCGTAAAGGATGGAATGTAGTGCACGCCCAGGTGTAGACTTTTCAACTGGTTGATAAGGGTGTTTTTACCTGCGCCAGACGGCCCGGATATAATAAAAACCCGCCCCTCCCGCTGGCGCCGAAACGACGAGTCAAAGCGGATAACGGGGCGGTCTTCTGATTCGGTTGGGTTGTACGCCACGAGGTCAGACAGAGAACACGGGAGCGCGTTGCAGACGCGCTCAAGGACGTCGAGGTCGACCCGACTGAGAGCGTTGTTTTTCATAGCGTACAGGGTGTTTCGGTTCACACCGCTTTTTTTAACGAGTGCAGGTACATTCATCCCACGCTCGAACAGCAGACGATTCAATTGAAACTGTACGCCGGTCATGGTGTCTCCTCATCTCCAACGATTTTGATCCATTATACACGGTTCGTTGGATTCAGTCCAACCATGAATGACTTCCAGCTACCGACCCTGGACCTCCTGGCGTTCACTTACTCCGGGGTACAACGCGGACGACGAGGCCGCGACCAAACTCTGCACGAGACGCTGCAGTTCCGCCACCTCAGCTTGCAAAGCCGACAGTTGGTCGGCGAGTTGTTCTGGGTCGGAATGCACTGATGCATGGCTTGGACGCTGTGACACCGTCGCCGATATTCGGTGGTTGTTCCACTGTTGGAACATGAACAACAAAAATGGGTCAGCTGCCACGGTCTGCATGAGTGCGTCGACCACAGTCTCCTTGTGTCCCTTCACCCCGTGGTCCTTCCCGTACAACAGGTGGTCTTCGAGTACACGTTTGATTTGCGGGTTGTGAGGACCGCCGCTCTGCGCAAAAAACGCGTCGATCCGCTGTTGCATCGTCAAACGCTCTGTGGTTTGCTGGCGTGCCCTTGGCTGTGCGCTGACAGAGGTCTCCCCCTTGTTCTTGCGACTCAATCCGTTCTCCCCCTTTTTTTGCTTAACCCTGTGCGCGGCGTGAGCGCCACGCGCCAAACAACACCATGAGCAATAACACAGCGCTCGCTGTGAGACCGGTTGAACCGATTGCGGTCAGAAAGCCCGCATGGGTAGTTTTTGAAGCGAACGCAAACAACATCGTACTGCCGACAAACAGTGTCCCGGAAAGAAACGCTAGCGATGCCCGATTGACTAAGCGATGTAACGTACGTGCCGTGGTTTCCGCAAGTTTGCCTTCTACCCCAACCTGCAAATTGTTCCATGCAATCAGTTCCAAAATCTTGTTAATTCGCCGTGGCGCAGTGGTCAGAAGTTTCGCTGATTCGGCGAGGAGACTTGCATTGGCGCGGTAATTGAATCTCCTCGACAGCCAACTACGAACAATTTTAACGTCGTATATCTCCACCAGGTCATGGTAAGAGATTTCCGGACACAGCCACCTGGCCGTGCCCTCCGCGGCTGAAAAACCCTTTGCCCACAGCGCCAGCCCGCCTGGAACGCGGCAGTGGTTCTTGACAGCAATCTGAATCGTTGTGAGTGTCAGGTTGCCCCAGTTGTACTGACTCGCCTGAGAACTATCGACGTAATGAATCAACGTCGAGCGCAGGTCGTCCTTGAGTTTGACAGTGTTCGTGTACTTGGTTGGCTGGTACAGGTCGAGAAACACCTCCGCAGCGTCCTCACCCTGGTTGACGCGCACGTGCATGAGCATGCGGAAGATGGCTTCTGTGTGCACAGCGTCCATCCGACCGGTCATTCCCCAGTCGAGGACGACGCACTCCTTCGTGCGGCGGTCCACCATGATGTTGGCTCCGTGCGGGTCGGCGTGGTAGAAGCCATCGAGGAACGTCTTGACGTAGTAGTGAGCTAAATCTGTCATTCGTTCCAGTCGCTCTTCAAACGTAAAGAAGTCAACAGGGAATTCCTTCAAATTCCAACCATCGACGTATTCCATTATCAAGACATGGTCCGTTGCCTCGTACACCTGCGGTACGCGCAGTGTCCCGAACTCGTCGGCAATCTCCTGGTGCTGGCGCATGACTTGTGCTTCCGTCTTCATGTCCAACTCACTCATGGCACTGCTGAAGTAGTCGTCGACAAGTGCGCCGAGATCGAGTGACGCCTGCATCTCCGGGGGCAGCCAGCGCTGAATCTGCTTTACGAGTCTGCGTAAATTGGCAATGTCTGCCTGAAAAACTTTGTCCACGAGCGGACGCACAATCTTGACGGCACACAGTCGCCCATCTGCCAGTTCAGCCTGATACACCTGCGCCAGAGAAGCCGAACCGATGGGCGTCGGATGAATCCAGTTGAAGGTGGACATCGCGTTTGGCAATTCGTCTTCAAGGTACACGGACATATACACAAACGGCAGTGGCGGGACCTCGTTCAACAACTGATCAAGTTCGGCCGTCAGCGCGTCCGGCAGGAGTTCTTGCCGGGTCATTAACACTTGGCCGAGCTTGATGAAGGTGGGTCCGAGTTCTTCAAAGGCGGCGCGCAAACGCTTGCCGAGCTGCCGCTCGCGCTGTTCCTCGTCCTTGCTCTTGTGCGTAAGCAGGTGACCGACGCCGTGTTTGGTCATCACCTGCACAGTGCTACGCAATCGCTTTCCACGGGTGATGCCAGCCCGGAGCTTCGTCAATTCTCGACGCGCTTCCGTTAAGTCGGCGTCCGGTCTCCCTACTGGCAGCGCAGAAGACATCTAAGGCACCCCTTTCTCCTGACTACTATGAATTATTTGTTGATTATGTCTTCATACACTTTCGCACGGCTCCCCATCTTTGTTAGGGTTCGACCTGATGTATATCTGCAACACAGCGCGGTCATACTGTCCACAGTCGGGCCTGAAGGTCCCACTTTTCTGCAGACTGGCGCGGGGTGGAGCAGTTGGCAGCTCGTCGGGCTCATAACCCGAAGGCCGCAGGTTCAAGTCCTGCCCCCGCAACCAATTCAAACAGGGGCTGTCCCCGCTGGCGTGATACGCCTCGTCGGATAGCCCCTGTTCGATTTGTAGTCACAAAATCTACTGCGCTGTGAACAGACTGCGCTCCAGCCGCCAATTCACAGGTGGTCGACCGATTGTCCCTCTCGCCATGACCGGTACTCGCGCGGTCTCTTCGCCAGCCTGTACTACCAGGGTTCCAATCTGTTGACCAGATTGGACCGTCCGCATCGGTAACTTCGGTTCGAATCGAACACGGTAGTTGAGTCCAGGCCAACCGACGAGCGACACCCCGTGTCCAACCACACCCTCTGCGCTTTGCCCCCATGGCACTGATAGACTTGCCACGGTCGCACCAGCGGACAGTGGCGAGAATGTTTTCAATGCTTTGTCTCCCGCTTGGGCTAAAGTTTCGCCAGCCGTTAATGCCACCATGAGCTCGTTGTTAATCGGAGTATTGGGCTGCTGTCCGAGGACGGCTCCAACGACGAGGACATGCTGGCCACCTATGTTCGGACGCGTAGCGAACACGAAACACCCACCGGCTTGGTCGGTAGTGCCTGTCTTGATGCCGACGATTCCATCGTGGCCCAGTGCGTAGTCGACATTGTACTGAACTCCGGCGACCGGCAAGGTCACCTTTTTTCGAGCGACGATACCGACAAACGTCGGATTGGTCATGTCTTGTTCCGCAATCCTAATTTGGTCTACAGCCGTGCTAACTGTGGCCGGATTCACCCCGCTGGCATCCGCATACCTCGTATTGGCCATACCGAATTGTTTCGCAGTCGCATTCATCTTCGCGACAAAGGCTGTTGTGCTGCCCGCATCGAAACGTGCCAGAATATTCGCCGCGTTGTTAGCGGACGGTAGGAGCAGGGCTTCGAGCAGTTGCCGTTCAGACAGTTGCTCACCCGTGGCGACACGCAGACAAGACTGCCCCGTTGCCACGTCGTGCTGATATTCAGCGACGTCCGCTCCCGTTATCGTCACAGTCGGGCCGTCCTGGCCTTGAGACAATGGATGATCATGCAAGACCAGGTATGCCGTCATTAACTTAGCGACGCTCGCGATTGGAACTGCTGTCTCTGCCCCGTGTTGACCCATCCACCCAACCCCAGGAACCGCTAGTGCAGCCTGACCCTCCTTGGGCCAAGGGATGGCTGGTTCGTGTCCTGGAACATGCGATTGTGCAAGCATCCGCAGCGATGTTTGCATTGGCGGCACTCTCCGAGTCCACTGCACAGCAACAACGACAAACAACAAAGTGACAATCCCCACCGTAACCGTTCTTCTGCGCACAAGTATCCTCCTGCACGTCATACTGACATAGATTTTTCTTCGAATGGCTATGTGGTTCCGCACGCATTCAGGTTATAATGGACGGGAACAAATGTGAGCGATGGTGGTGACACGATGATGACGCGCGTCTGCACCCACTGCTTGTCCTATGTCCTCGGTGAATTGCCTGACTTGGACAAGAAGCGGTTCGAACGACACCTTAAGCACTGCGAACCGTGTCAGAACGAGGTCAAGGAACTTAATGCATTACATCAACAAACTGTAGCAGACTTCAGCAAACCCACAGAGCGACGGATCCGTCCTTCCTTGTGGGTTAGGTCCTCCGCGCGCGTCAAAGCGATGGGACGTGTTTCACTGGCCGCGCTCGTCACTGTCGCTGCGATGGCTTCCTTTACTATGCTCACGCCCGTCAATCGCGGCAGTGACATCATTTTCGATATCAAACACACTCCGACCCACCTGAAGGAAGTCGTCGATCCGTTGAAGGTTGGACTCACCCGAGCTCAAATCGTTGCGGTCAGTGATATCCATAACCTTGAACGTCGACTTAAACGGTCTCCACACCGCATCTAGTCCGCAAAGCATAGGCTGCCGCGTGGACGCCAGCGGCGTGACCGGTAGAAAATGCAACTGTGATGTTGTATCCCCCTGTGTGAGCGTGAACATCCATCACTTCTCCTGAAAAATACAGACCCCTCGTACACTTAGATGCCATGGATTTAGGGTCAATCTCCCGAATTGACACGCCGCCACCGGTTACTGTCGCCTGCCGCAATGGCAATGTCCCGGTGATTGAAACGGGAAACGCAGTGAGCAATTCAGCCAGCCGTCTAATTGCCGCCTGCGGTAGGTTTGCAAGCTGCCTGTCGGCAGCGAGCTCAGCCTCTTTACACACAACGGACGCGACGCGCTCAGGCACCCACTGAGACAACAGAGTCAAAATCATCTTACGCGCATCGGTTTTGCGCGCGCCCTGAAGTTGCTGCTCAATTTCTTCTTCTGACTGAGGCAAAACGGCAATCTGCACAGTCAACTTGGTCTGCGGGTCCTTGCGCAGAGCCGTAGATACATAGTGACTACAGCGCAACGCGGCAGGTCCACTGAGCCCAAAGTGAGTGAACAACATGTCTCCCGACTCCGTGCTTAACTTCTTGTTGCCCTGTTTCACCGTCAACTGGGTATCCCGCAACGAAATGCCCTGCAAGGCACGGCTCTTGACCCACCAGCTGTCGCTGGTCAGAGGCACTTCCGTCGGATACGGTTCGACAACCGTGTGCCCTGCGGCTTTTGCCCAAGCATACGCGTCACCGGTGCTGCCGGTGTGCGGAGCGCTGCAACCGCCAGCAGCTACAATGACACTACGGCAGCGCAGCGTCTGCCCGTCACGCAGTTGCACTCCGTTCACATCACCTTCGCCAAACAACAAACGGCGGACCTGGGCTTCTGTCCACACCGTTGTACCCACATCGTACACGTGCTGTACGAGTGCATGAACCACAGTAGCCGCTTTATCGCTCACAGGAAACACACGGCCGCGGTCCTCTTCCTTGAGAGCAATCCCTTGGTTCTCAAAAAAGGCGATGATATCCGTATTTGCGAACTGGGTGAGCGCCGAATGCAGAAAGCGTCCGTTCCCTGGAATGTTCTGCATTAACTCAGGTAACGCTTTGGCATTCGTGACATTACACCGGCCGCCACCGGAAATCCCTAGCTTACGGCCAAGTTTGTCTCCCTTTTCGAGCAACAGAGTGTTTGCACCCGCTTCACTAGCGGCGCTCGCGGCCATGAGGCCACTAGGTCCGCCACCGATCACAATGACATCGAACATATTCACAGTCTCACGCTTCCGTTGATTGTCCTGACGATTAGTGTAGAGAAGCGGCGGCGCGCATGCAACCGACCGACGGTCAGCTTGCAGGATTCACGCCCCAGGCACAGACAATCAGGGTGCCCCAATTGGGACACCCTGATACCTTGACGCATTGTGCGTCACGCCTATTGACCTATGCGAGTTAGTAACCCGCACCTGCACCCATACCAGCTGGAACGAACAGGAAGAACAGCACGAAGATGATCAGGAACACGACCGCCCACTGTGTGTAACCACCAAACACTCCATACATTCGGCACCCACTCCTTTTGCGAAGGATAGTGCATAGTACGGGGACACTGCCTGGGGTGTCTAGGTCACCCGCCCGGTGCCGTCGCCCAAATCCCCTGACAGGTGGACAGTAGGCTCACTGTGGTTTATCAGTACGCGAGCGTGCCACCAAACGTCATAATCCAGACAGACCCCGCCACAACGGCGAACGTAAAGATGATACCGAGGCTCAGGGCGATGACGTGATACTTCGGACCTGGGCTCTCTGTCACGTGCATAAAGAAGAACAACTGAATGCCGATTTGCAGCGCCGCCACAACCAGAATCAGCGCGAGTAGCCCGCTCGCCCGGGCGATGTGCGTCTGCACCATCCAAAGGGCCAAAAGCGTCAAGATGATTGACAAGGCAAACCCGATTACATGGTGCCACGGGAAACCCGCCGCGTGCTTGTGCGCCGGCGCCCCAGCCGAACTCGATGCATGCATCATTGTCACCCCCCTTGCCCGTTCATAATCCCGGCCAAGTACACAACCGTGAAAATAAACACCCAGACGACATCGAGAAAGTGCCAGTAGAGACCGACGATAAACACCTTGCGCGCCGTAATCGCAGTGATGCCTCGCTGCCCAATCTGAATCAGAATCGACACCATCCACAAAATGCCCATCGAGACGTGGCCGCCGTGCGTGCCGACCAACGTGAAGAACGCGGACAAAAAGGCACTTCGTTGCAGCGGAGCACCGTGCGTCGCATACTTTGTAAATTCGTTCACTTCCAACCCAATGAACGATAACCCGAGCACAATCGTCAGGATCAGCCATGTGACTAGCATCCCACGGCGATTAAGGCGCATTCCGTAAGTCGCAATCCCGCAAGTAAAACTGCTCGTCAAGAGAATCAGTGTTTCTGCTGTAAACTCGGGTACGTCAAACAAAGACAGTTCGGTCGGTCCGCCAGCAGAATGTGTGTGCAGAACCACGTATGTGGCAAACAGACAGGCAAAGAGCACTAAGTCGGTCGACAGAAACAACCAAAACCCGAAAATTTTCAGCGCGCCGTCCTCAGTCGAGTACTCGAGCGGCAGACTGTCATCAGGTTCGGTACCATGAAGAACTGCCTCATGCGCCAGGGACATGCTCAAGCCCTCCCAAGTGCGGCTTCGGTGTGTTCCACTTCTTCAGCCGGAATGTAGTAATCCGTATCGTACTCAAACGAACGAAACAACAGGCACAAGAGAACTCCGACCAACCCGAGAATCCCCACCCAGTACCAGTAAAAACACAAGCCGAATCCGCCAACGAAAAAACACATCGCCATGATGAATGGACGACCGGAGTTCTTTGGCATGTGAATCGGTTTAAACGGCTCCGCAGGAGCTTCGTCAACCACAATCCCCTGCTTGCGCGCCTGTTTCTCAACCCACCAAGCGTCCCTGCTGTGTACCGTGGGGATACGCGCAAAGTTGTAGTGCGGCACCGGCGATGGCAGTGACCATTCCAGCGTACGTCCATCCCACGGGTCACCTGTCGTGTCGCGTTCACCGAGGAATGCACTGTACACCACTTCTACAACAATGAGGATAAAGGCAATCCCCATGAGGTAAGCGCCAATGGTTGAAATCACGTTGAGCGTGGTCCAGCCAAGGCCCGTCGGATAGGTGTACATACGCCTGGTCATGCCCATGAACCCGAGTTGATACTGCGGCATGAAGCAGACATAAAAGCCGATGTTGAACAGCCAAAAGGCCCAGCGCCCAAGCCGTTCATCGAGGATGAATCCGAACATTTTCGGCCACCAGTAGTACATTCCGGCGAGCATTCCGTAAACCACACCACCGATCAAGACCTGATGAAAGTGGGCGATCAGAAAGTAGCTGTTGTGGTACTGGTAGTCAGCCGGCGCTGCGGCCAGCATGACGCCTGTGGCGCCGCCAATCGCGAAGTTGGGGATGAACCCAATCGCCCACAACATCGGCAGGTTTAACCGAATTCGACCACGGACCATCGTAAAGAGCCAGTTAAAGACCTTAACACCCGTGGGAATTCCCACAGCCATCGAGGCAATCGCGAAGAAGGCGTTGACTCCTGGCCCTGCACCCATTGTGAAGAAGTGGTGTGCCCACACAAAGTAGCTGATCACGGCAATCGCCATCAACGAGGCGACCATTGATGAGTAGCCAAAGGTGCGCTTGCGCGAAAACGTCGATACCACTTCCGAAAAAACGCCGAAAGCGGGCAGTACGACGATGTACACTTCTGGATGACCCCAGACCCAAAACATATTGATGTACATCATCGGATTTCCACCCTGCAACAGCGTGAAGAAGTGTCCTCCAGCAAGACGGTCAATGAGCAACAGTGCTAAGACCACTGTGAGGGCTGGGAACGCAAAGATAATGAGAATGGAAGCAGCCAACACAGACCAAGTGAACAGCGGCATCCGCATCAGCGTCATGCCCGGTGCTCGCATCTTGAGGATCGTGGCAATGAAGTTGATGCCAGTCGCAATACTGCCGATACCTGAGATTTGCAGAGCTAAGATGTAGAAGTTTTCGCCGGGTCCCGTGTCAAACATTCGCTCAGCGAGCGGCGGGTAACTCACCCAACCAGCGTCCGGTGAACCACCAATGACAAAGGAGAGGTTGAGCAGCATGGCACCGAGAAAGAACATCCAGAAGCTGATGGCGTTTAGATAGGGGAACGCAACATCCCGTGCGCCAATTTGCAGCGGCACAGCAATGTTGAACATGGCAAAGATAAACGGCATTGCCATAAACAGAATCATAATCGTGCCGTGCGTCGTGAAAATTTCGTCGTAGTGCTGCGGGTCGAGAAAGTGGCTGCGGGGCATGGCTAACTGCGTGCGCATCAATTCCGAGTCAACGCCCCCGCGAAACATCATCAACAGGGCAGCGATCATGTACATGATGCCGATGCGCTTGTGGTCTACGGTCGTAATCCACTCGCGCCACAGCCACCCCCACCGTTTGAAGTAGGTCAGAACAGAGACGATACCGATGACTGTCAACGTGATGAGCACGTCTGAGGCGTAAATCATCGGTTCACCGGTCACGAAGAAGTTTGCAGGCATAGACTCATACCCTCGCTTTTCCTGGTGTGCGAACACAACCGCAATGTCTAGACAAAGCCATCAGTGCATGCCCTGCAGAACTGTCCGGTCGTGTTTCATGTACATGCCGCCTTCTTTGTTGACGATGGCTTCGAACGATCCCGCCGGATAAGACGAAAAACTCAGCTCATCCACTACGACTTTGGGTGTCACGAGTTGGTTGTAGCCTGCCGACGTGAGCGGCGGCGCTGTCCGTTTCACCTTCTGTGCCCATGCGGCGTACTGAGCCTGCGGCACCGCCTTGACGTGAAACTGCATGTGAGCAAACCCGCGCCCACTGAAGTTCGCTCCGTGTCCGTAGTAAACCCCCGGGTGGTCAGCCTGCAGCCACAAACGCATCGCCATGCCGGGCATGGTGTACTCCTGACCACCGAGCCGCGGCACCCAAAACGAATTCATTGGCGCGTTTGAAGTCAGAACAAACTGAACCGGGCGGTTTGCCGGGATCTCACAGTAGTTGACTGTTGCGATTTTTTCGTCCGGGTACTGAAACAGCCATTTCCAGTCCAGCGATGTCACCTGAACAGTGAGAGGCTGAGACACAGGCACGGGCGGAGCCGTCAATCTAAACGTGTCGCGAGCCGTAATCGTTCCGAGAACGCCGATGATGACAATCGGCACGCCCCACCACACCATTTCGAGCCACTTGCTTTCCGACCATTCTGGGTCATAACGCGCATTGTTACCTGGTTTGTCGCGGTACTTAGAGACAATCACCCACAGCATGATGATGACAGGGACAATCACGATTAGGACCAATACGATTGAAGTGATGATGAGTCGATGCTCCACCGCCGCAACTGGCCCTGCAGGGCTAAACAACATGACTTCCCTGCCACAACCTGTGCTACCTAGCGAGAGAGCCAGTGCACCCGGCATTGCCAGACGGCGCAACAGCAAGGACGTGCCAGTAGGTCGCAGTGAGCGTTCCAACGATAACCACCTCTTCTCACGAGTCTCGGCTGGCATGTCAATGGCGTCCTAACGGCCGCCATGTGCGGAGAGCAAGCCGTAAACTCGCAGTTCCCACAGCAGAACTAACACGGCAACCAAGATCACAATCGAGAGCCCAACGCCAAACGAGCGTTTCATCTTTTGTCTCATCCATACACACACCTTTGCAGTCCCAGCGGACAGTCATCGTGTCCAGTTTTTGTGGATAACAGCCAACTTATGCATGGTGGAGCCACTCAGCGTCATACCACCAGAAGATGGCTGCGAGCGCAAACAGCACGATAATCGTAATGACGGTTACCCACACGACGCTAGACAGGCCCCGGTTCGCGCGACCCTGCATTGTCCCACCTCCTGCTCATGACATGGCAACAATGCGTAGTATGTACTGCAACCAGGAAAACAAATCCAGAACACAAACAGGCACACCGTTTGGGTCGGTGTGCCTGTCGCGCACAAAATGTAAACCTGGTATAGAAACCGCTCAGTCGTCGCTTGCTACTCTTTCCAATGCTGAGCGATAAAAACGTCTCGGCCAGAACCGCGACGATAGGACTGGTAATGAGCAGGGTCTTTCTTGTAGAAGTCTTGATGATAAGCTTCAGCCGCATAGAACGGTGCAGCAGGCAAGATAGGCGTTACGACCGGTTGCGAGAACCTTCCACTCTCATCAAGAGCCCGCTTGGATTGTTCTGCGGCGACCCGTTGCTCCTCCGTGTGGTAGAAGACTGCCGTGCCATAAGATGAACCGCGGTCACAAAACTGACCGCCTGGGTCAGTAGGGTCAATTTGGCGCCAGTACACGTCAAGGATGGTTTCGTAGGAAATCACAGCCGGGTCATAGGTGATTTGCACGGCCTCCACATGACCTGTCGTGCCACTGCACACCTCGGCGTAAGTCGGGTTCACTTTATGCCCACCCGTGTAGCCTGATGCGACGCGGATGACACCTGGCCATTGGTCAAATGGCTTGACCATGCACCAGAAACACCCTCCTGCGAACGTGGCGAGTTGATGTTGAGTCTGTTCTGTCACGATGTACCCCTCCCGAGTGCGCGTCCAACTGGAATTTCACTCGGTTCCCATTATTACACGGTCATCGTTTCCAAACAATCAACTGCAGTCAAGATATTATCCTATCGTGCTGGCGCCGCTCGTTTTCGATTTACGGAATCGAAACGGTATTTCCAGATGAGGTCACGTTCGCGGCGCTACTTGTCGATGACGCGCCGGAGCCGACGATTTGTGACTTCACACCGGCATATTTTGAGTCATAGATAGTAATCGGGTCCCACTTTGCAATGCTTGCAAACAACTGTGTGGACGACAACGCTTTCTGCTGTTTCAAGGTCGCCACGATTTGGCTTTTGACCTGACTGAGCGGCGCTGGCGTCTTCTTGCCGGTCGGGATAAAAGTTGATTTGTTTTGGTTGTAATAGCTTTGAATCTCGGTGTTCGTGATTTTGACGTTGCGCTGTGCTAAGTTTTGCTCCAGCACTTGTAGCTTGAGGATGTGGTTCAAGTCCGCTTGCGTCATGTTGTTTTGCGCCAAAAACAAGTTTAGTTGCGTTGGACTTGTAATCTGGTACTGTGCTTCCAACGCGCTTAGAGCCGTGTTCAACTGGGCCTGAGTCGCTGCGATATGGTACTTCGTGGCTGCGTCAGTGATCAGTTGTTCACTGACCAACTCTTGCACCATGGAGTTGCCGTAACTCGTCTGCAATTTGTTGTACAAGGCCGATTGTCGGATCCCGGTATTGCCCACTTTCGCAATCAGCGGGCCACCAGCATGCGCGTAGGCAACGCCGCCCCATACCGCTCCCACTACAACTGCTCCAATGACTCCGCCCACGATCCACGACCAAGGGCCCGTCCTACTTATTTTCGTCTGCATATCATTCGTCTCTTCCGAAGCCATATACACACTCCATTTCAAGTTCTCTCGCCGCACTGCTGCGGACAAAGCAGGCGCATTGCAGTCTAATATGCCACAACTGATTCGAAACAAGCTCGAAAAACACCCTGTTGTCCGCTACTTGCCCTTGCGTGTCAAAAGAGCGAGCATGTCCCACTGCTCCGTGGTGACCTCACTCAAGCCGCTAAACTCTCCCGCCCCTTGCAGCCACTCTCCCCCATCTATGGTGACCACTTCACCGTTAATGTAGCCAGCATAGTCGGAAATCAAATAAGCTGCCAAGTTCGCAAGCTCGGATTTTTCTCCGACACGGCGCAACGGAATGCGCTCGATCGCCTTGTTAGCCAGTTCCGGCGTCGGCGATAGTCTCGACCACGCACCCTCTGTCGGAAAGGGGCCAGGGGCAATCGCAACTTGGCGAATTCCGTACTGCGCCCACTCGACTGCCAGCGAGCGCGTCAGAGCTAGCACTCCAGCCTTCGCTGCCGCGGACGGCACAACATAGCCGGACCCTGTCCACGCGTACGATGTCACAATGTTGAGCATGACTCCGTTGTGCTTGTTCTCAATCCACCGTTTGCCAACCTCGAGTGACATGTAGAAGGTACCGTGCAAAACAATGTTGAGCACCGCATCGACGGCCCTATGCGACAACCGCTCAGTAGGACTAATGAAGTTCCCAGCAGCGTTGTTGACGAGTACATCGACTTGTCCGTAGTGCGTTTCAACGGCATCCACGAGTTCTGACACCTGCGTCGCGTCGCGAATATCACACGCGTGATAGAACACCTGGCGCCCATCTGCGGATAGCTCTCGGGCAGTTTCTTCGAGCACGCTCTCGCGCCGACCCGTAATCGCCAGTTTCGCGCCAAGTTCCAAAAAGCGCTCGCCCATCGCGCGACCCAGTCCTGTACCGCCACCGGTTATGAGAACAACCTTGTCTTGCAGTAAATCAGGTTGAAACACCGGGATCATCCTCTCTGTTCGCCAGTCCTTCAATAGACCGCACGAGCTTCGTCACCTCTACAGTTTCTGTTTCAAACGCTCGATTCCTGTCGGTACTGTCACGCGCTCTGCTGCACAACGAGTTGTTCGTACTCGTTGAACAGGCAGGGGTAGGTCAGAAACGCCAAGACAATACTGGTCAGTGCTGCGGACGCCAAGATTGAAAACACGATTAGCAACTGATAACGCACGGCTTGAATCGGATCCGCACCGCCAATGATCAGGCCCGTCATCATGCCGGGAAGTTGTACCAGGCCAATGGTTTTCGTACTGTCAATCGTCGGAAGCATACTCGCGCGCACTGCCTGCTTGACAAAAGGCATCGCAGACTGTTTAGGCGTGCCGCCAAGCGACAACACGGTCAAGATTTCGTGCCGGTGGTTTCGCGCTTCAGACTGCAGTCGATTCAGCGCCAAGCCGCAGGCAATCATCGAGTTGCCGATGATCATTCCACTCACAGGGATGATATAGCGCGGTGTGGCGTGGATGATGTGCAAGGAGAGGAGAAATCCTTGCGTAACCACTTCCGTCGTGCAGATGGCGACGAGCACGCGCCACCATACTCCCTTGAGTCCCTTTCCACGCTTCGTCGCGTTTTGCGTCGCTACACCGACCATGAGCGCCAACATCAAAACGATAAAGATTGGGTCGTGGAGTTTGAACACGACGTTCAAGACGTATCCGACGACCAGCAGTTGGATGGTAGCGCGTGCGGCAGAGATAATCATGTCTCGCTGCAGGCCTAGCTTCATCCACATCGAGAGCGCAATCGCGAGTGCGACGAACGCGACAGTGAAGGACAGGGTCAAGAAACTCACTGCTCCGCCCCTCCCAACTCACCGTCCAGAAACCGGCGCGTCAGTTCATGTTGCGGGTGTTCAAAAAAGTCCTCGGTTGCACTCGCTTCGACAAGGCGACCGTTGACCATCAACCAAGTCTCAGTGCCAACCCTGCGGGCCTGTTCCAGGTTGTGTGTGACCCAGAGCAAGGTCAACCCTTGCTCTCGCTGTAACTGCACAATCCACTCCTCGATCTCTTTGGCTGCGGCGGGGTCGAGCGCCGATGTCACTTCATCGAGCAGCAACACCTTAGGCTCATTAGCCAACACGCGCCCGAGCGCGACGCGTTGTTTCTGCCCACCTGACAAGTCATCGGCGTTCGCAGTGAGGAGGTCGACACCAAGCCCAAGCCGCCTCAGGTAAGCACGCGGGTCTGCAAGTGAATGGCCGCGCAGCTTCGGACCGAGTTCAAGGTTATCTTGCACGGTGCCAGGGAACATTGTCGCGCTCTGGAAGGCCAAGCCAACATAGCGCCGCAATTCCCTGACGTTCCACTGTCGCACCTCACGGCCGGCGATGAAGACTTCCCCTCCGTCAGGTGTGCTCATCAAGTTGCAAACCGCCAAGAGAGTGCTCTTCCCCGACCCTGAGGGTCCCACCAACGTGACGACTGCCCCCTTGTGAACAGTCGCAGAGACACCGTGCAGAACCTCAACGTTCCGCCCGTCACGGCCAAATGACTTGCTCACCGCACGCAAGGCGACCTCAGCCTCCCCTTCAGCAGCCGTCTTGCGTGCGTCTGAAGTGGTCCCCAGCAGCTTTGCTTGTTCCTGTCCGTCCATCCTATGTACCTCATTCAAGCTTTTTCCCGACACAAACGCACCCTGCTTCGCCCGACGCCAATGCCGTGGTCTCAGACACATCCCTATCATACCTGTTTTTCATCCCCGATAAAAAGGGCGGTGGCAGCTGTGACCACTCGTCACCCCGCCATCGCCCAACGCTGCAGACCTTCTTGATGTCGCTTGCCTACAACGGCTCTTGCCTGCAAACAGCATTCACTCTTCGACAGGGTCTGCCGATTGACGGCCGCGTCGACGTCGCGAAGTGGCTTTTCGCTTCGTAATCTTCATCTTAATCTCGCGCTCGACCGTGGTGTGCTTGGTGATCATGTCTGGGGTCAACTTGCCCTGGGCGGTAAACATGCAGAAGTCAAAGGGGGTTTTCAATTCGTCCTTTGGGACCTGCATTTCGTCCGCGAGCAAGTCGCGGTCAAGAACCTCGCGCTCGCTAATCTTCGGAGTCAACACAGCGTGTTCGCCGTTTGGCAGGACGATGACGATCTCTTCTTCGCCGCTCTGCTGGAACAACACTTCGAGTTCCTCGAACAAGAGTTTGTTTTCTTCACTGCGTTCGCGCGAAATCTCTTTGTTTTGGAAGTAGCGTTGCACCGATTCCTCAATCTTCAGCCGGCGTGTCTGCATCTCTTCTTCTGTTTCAGCCGTCTCTGCAGAGGTCGCGGTTTGTTCCGACACCTGTTCGCCTGCCACTACTGTGTCCTGCAAATCCTTCTCAGTTGTTGACATGCTGCCACTCACCTCGTGTATAGTCTGCCCGTGCAGCGAAATGCGCCAGAAATTCGCGGACGGTCCGTTGTGAACCCACTTCGAATCCTCTACGGCGCGCGCCGCGGTCTCTCCCAATCCTATGAGGACAGGCAAGATCCTATGTTACACGATAGACTCCCTGGCGTCACCGCTGTATTTACTTACTTTTTGATAGTGATATACTACACTGTGTGTCGCCCTGTTGGGCAATCCACAATCCGCCATCGACGGTTTCACTGTAGCCGATTGCACACGAAAGAAGGACCAGCCAATGACACAGACACCCGTTTTCGAGCGCAGCATCAAACGCGTTTGGACACCAGAAGCACGGAAACAGAGCCCCATCCACACGGCTGCCATGGTGTTGGACCCGGACAATCACGCAGAAAACGACCCGTTCCTTCTCCTCGCTGAGGACTGGTTCGGGCATGGAACGTTCGATGAGCACCCGCACCGCGGGATTGAAACCGTAACGTACGTCATAGAGGGGAAACTGAGCCACTTCGACAACCGCTTTGGCGACGGTGCGCTCGAACCCGGAGACGTGCAGTGGATGACGGCAGGACGAGGTGTGATTCATAAAGAAGACCCGGCCTCTGGTGAACAGGTCCACAGCCTGCAACTATGGGTCAACCTGCCGCGCACGGAGAAGATGACGGAGCCGCGCTACCAAAACTTGCGCGCGAAGGACATGCCGGTCGTTGAAGGACCGGGATCGACTGTGCGGGTGTTCTCGGGAAGTTCGGCTGGTGTTGCCGCACCGACACAAAACCACGTCCCTGTCACCATGGTTGAAATCAATTTGCAAGAAGGCGCAGCGTTCACGCAAGATTTGCCGGGGGACTACAGCGGATTCTTTTACGTTCTTGCGGGCAGCGGTATGTTTGGCACCCCTGGCACAGAGGGCCGCAAAGGACAGACCCTGCTGCTCGGCGGAACGCACGGCGCGAACAAAAGCAGCGTGACGGTTCGCGCGACCACGCCGATGAAAGTGCTGCTGTACGCCGGGCAGCCACTTCACGAACCGGTCGTCTCGTACGGACCGTTTGTGATGAACACGCGCCAAGAGATCATCCAGGCCATCGAAGACTACCAGAACGGAAACTTCGTGCAGTAACGGCCGCCTGTGCGAACAATCCAGCGTCGACCGCTGCTTGCCATGTGGCGACGTCGTGGACATCCACAAACGCATCGAGGTACGGCAGTGCGGTGCGCATCGCGCTGATGGTCGGATCGTAGTCCTGCTCAAAAAGCAGAGGGTTTAACCAGACAATGCGCAAAGCGCACTGCCGCAACGCCTCGAAGGCGGTATGCAAACGCTCCGGATGCCCCGCATCGAAACCATCTGAGGCAATGACGAGGACCGTGTGTCTGTGGATGATGCCGCGGTGTCGGTCTAGCAATTCACTGAGACTATCGCCAATACGTGTTCCTCCCTGTAGCCCACTCACTCCCAAGTCGCGCTCGGACAACCCCGTCAATCCCCGCCGGCGCAACAAGGCGGTTACGCGCACAAGCCGCGTTGAAAACAGGAACACCTCGGCTCGGGCGCGCGAATGCAAAAATGTCCACGCCAGTGTCGTCAGAAAAGGCGCGAACGACTTCATCGATCCCGATACATCCATCAGCATGACGATTCGCGGCCTGTCGGGTGCCGCTCGTCGCCAGAGCCAGCGCTGCACCTGTCCGGCTGTCCGCATCGCGGTCTTTGTCGTGCGCCTTAGGTCGACTCGCCCGCGCAGAGCTGGCTCTAACTTGCGGCTGAGCGGGGCTGGCACGCGCGACACGGCGCGGCTGGTCACACGGGCTACCGCCTTTAGTATGGCTCCATCGACTTTGACTGCGTAGCGCTCGCCGACATCTCGACTGTACCCAGGCAGCGGCGACATCGCCGCGACTTTGACCTGTTCCTCTTCGCGCCACTCCGTTTGTCCTTGACCTCCCGCAGCAGCGGTTCCGACGCGGCGCTTCTCTTCAAAACGGCGCCCTTCGCCACGGAAGTAGCGGCGAAAGAGACTTTCAAAGCTCCCCCACTGCGCCGGACTTTTCGCGTACACCGCGCGCAGTGCGCAGATGACGTCACCCTCATCTGTCAGGTCGAGGTGTGTCAGTGCCGATAACGCCGCCTCCGTCTCCGGAGCAGCCGCTCGAAACCCGTGCGAACGCAGCCACGGTGCGAATCTTGAGACCTGCGCGACGACCTCAGCGGACACCCGTTTGCCGACCTCCATCGCATCAGCCTGCGCACTGTGATAGGTGTCGCTACTCGTGGGTTCGCGCGGTGTCTGTTCACGTGACGGGTCTACACGTTCCACAGTGTGGCAAGTCCCCTTTCGGTTACCCACGTCACATCTTCCTGAGTCTTGAGCAGGCAGCCTAATGTGAGGGCCGCTGTCTCTTCGTCAAGCGACTCTGTTCCTAACTCCGCTAGTGCGTTCGCCCAGTCGATCGACTCTGCTAGGCCGGGCGGTTTTAACACGGATGCGCTCCGCAACCGCCGCACCGCCCGCACCACCTGGCGCAACAGCCGCAAAGCGACGTCCGGCAAGTACATTTGCAGGATTGCCACTTCCTGGTCATAGGCGGGGTAATCAAGCCATTGGTAAAGACAGCGCCGACGCAGGGCGTCGGAGAGGTCGCGTGTGCGGTTGGAAGTCAAGATGACCAGTGGTCGACCCGTGGCACGCACGGTGCCGAGTTCCGGAATGGTCACCTGAAACTCGGACAGAAACTCGAGCAAGAGTGCCTCAAACGCTTCATCTGCGCGGTCCACTTCATCGATCAACAAAACGGGGGTCGGCTCTGCCCGCAAAGCCAACAGCAACGGCCGCTGGAGCAGGAATTCTTCGCTGTAGACGGACTCCGACGCACTCGTCCGAGGGTCCTGCACGGCCAACAACTGTTTTGGGTAGTTCCAGTCGTACAGAGCGTGCGTCGCGTCCAGTCCCTCATAGCACTGCAAACGGACAAGCGGCCGGCCCAGGACGTCAGACATCGCTTTCGCGAGCGCCGTTTTGCCGACGCCTGCCGGACCTTCGAGCAGGAGCGGACGCCCGAGGCGAACTGCCAGGTGCAGGGCCGTGACCAAGCTGTCGTCTGCGACGTAGCGAACGGCAGCGAGGTTTGATTGAAGCTGGCTGATCCCGTCATTCACCGGACGAGGCCACCTCACTGTGACTAGATTCGGCCGCATCCGCTTCCAGTGCAGCGCGGAGGTTGGCGAACACCTTTTCCGTGATTTTGCGCGCTTCGTTGTCGATCAAGCGCCCCCCAATGCTCGCAATGGGTCCGCTCACCTTGACATCACATTGCCAGGACAACTTTGTGCCTGGCTCCGCGTCATCCAGCGTCATCTCCGCCTGCATGTCGACGCCGCTGCCCATGCCGCCACCTTTGATGATGAGCGTCGTCTGTCGACCTGTCTCGACGACAGAGAGCGTACTCGTGAGGTCAAACTTGCCTCGAATGGGCCCGACCCCAACACGCACAAGGGTTCGGAACTCTGTGTCAGTGTGCACGTCGAGTTCCAAGAGGTCTGGAATACAAGGTCCCATTTGGTTCGGGTCGATGACGAACGCCCACACCTTGGCTCGCTCTGATTGAATCGTAAAGTCCCCTTGATACGTTCGCATAGTTTGCCCCCTTCGCCAGTCATTCCGTCTGTATACTGCCTGTCAGTTCGGAGATTGTCGCCCAACCTGTCGAACGGAGAGATACGCGTCGGGGTTGGCTTCAAACTTGCCCTTGCACCCTGCGCAGCAGAATCCGTAGGTGACACCCCTGTACACAGTCACGTACGCTGTGGTCGTGAGGTCGACCGTCATACCGCAAACGGGATCGACTACGCGGTCCTTACGAGCGGGTTCACTCCTCGACAAAGTCTGCCAACCGCACGCGTCGGGCGCCACAACTGCAGTTGCTGCTGCGGCTTCGTCAGACTGAGCGCCGCCGGATGCAAGAGGCTCCCACGTCCCGCCGCCACGGCGACGACGCTCGACGATTTGCGCAAGGATGCAGAGGGCAATCTCATCTGGCCCACTAGCGCCAATGTCCAGACCCGCCGGCGCAGCTGCGTGATCGCATAGACTTGCCGGCACGCCCGCGCTTTGCAACTCGTCTCGGAGCACTTGCCACCGCCGTGGGCTCGTGACGACGCCAAGGTAACTGAGCGGCCGGTCGGCCAAGGCAGTCACAGCATCGACGTCGTACAGTCCCATGGTCGCTACAACTCCGTACGTTGTCCGCTGTCTGTAACCTACCAGTGGCTTTCGCAACCGCTCAATCGGGTCGCCAATCCCACCATCCGGCGCCGCACTGCGCACATCCGCAGCGTTTGATTCCAGCGCTGACTGAACGGCTTCAAAGCCGAACTGAGGAGCGAGCCCACAAATCGCTAGTGCAATCGGCGACGCGCCGATCACGGCGAGCAGCGGACGTTGCAGCTTGGGTTCCATGAACAACTCCACAGCACCTTCGGAGTGGCACGTCATCGGCAGAACCAGCACACCTTCCCCCGGGTCAGTCGGTGGGTGCGCTGTGACGAGCAGCAACCTGCTCTCGCCAGCGCGCAGACAAGCCCGAGCTTGTTCCACGACCAGGGAGCGCGTGCAGTGCCCACCGACAAAGCCAATCATTTCGCCACCCGCCGTCACAACTGCCCGGTCTCCGACATTGGCTGAACTCGGTCGGACGCGGCGCACCACCGTCACATGTACGTACGGCTCATGCGCGGCTTCGAGTCGCGCGACGGCGTCGTTGACACTCTCCATTTCTGCGCGGTCCGGTACGCAGCGCGTCCGACCGCTCCCCCCTCCCAATTGCGTTTCAGCTTCGCGATGTCAATCGACTGTACTCTTTATACAGATTCTCCCGTCCCAATCCCTACCCCGGACACCGACTTTTGCGCGGTGCTCTTTGTCTTCATTTTCGCCAGCTCACTGTGCACGGCGAATCCAGATGTTACTCAGTCACCCCATGTTCGCGCAACACCTGCCACACCTTCCACGGCGACATCGGCATATCCATATGTGTCACGCCAAGCGGCGACAGCGCATCGACAACCGCGTTTACAAATGCAGCTGGGCTGCCCACGTTTGGCGATTCGCCCACGCCCTTCGCGCCAATCGGATGGTGCGGCGACGGCGTCTCTGTGCGCGCCGTTTCCCAGCGCGGCGTGTCAAGCGCGGTCGGCACCAGGTAGTCCATCCAGTTTGGCGCCAGGCAGTTGCCGTCTTCGTCGTACGGGATGTCCTGCATAAAAGCAATCGCAAACCCTTCCGTCAGTCCCCCGTGAATCTGACCTTCGACAATCATCGGGTTAATCACGCGGCCACAGTCATCGACAGCGAGGAAGCGGCGCACAGAGACTGCCCCGGTGCCCTTGTCGATGTCAACCACCGCGATGTAGGCGCCGTTCGGGAACGTCAGGTTCGGCGGGTCGTAGTAGTACGTCGCCTCAAGCCCTGGTTCCATCCCTTCCGGCAGGTTCGTATACGCGGCAAACGCGACGTCTTTCATCGTCACCGCGCGACCCGGCAGTCCCGCCGCGCTGAACTTTTCGCCGTCCCACGCGACGTCGTCCTCGCCAACTTCCAGTAGGTGTGCCGCCAGTTTTTTCGCCTTCTCACGGATCCGGCGCCCACACAGAGCTGCCGCCCCACCGGCGGTCGGTGTCGAACGGCTAGCGTAGGTCCCGAGCCCGTACGGCGCGGTGTCCGTGTCGCCTTCTTCAATCAGCACATCGTCCGCTGTGAGGCCAAGTTCTTCCGCGATAATCTGGGCAAACGTCGTCTCGTGCCCTTGACCCTGGTGACGCACGCCTAGGCGGGCGATGACCTTGCCAGTCGGGTGTATGCGAATCTGTGCGCTGTCAAACATTTTGATGCCCATAATGTCAAAGGTGTGGCTCGGACCAGCGCCGACAATTTCCGTAAACGTCGAGATGCCGATGCCCATCAGCTCGCCGCGGGCGCGTTTCTCAGCCTGCTCTTTGCGCAGTTCGTCGTAGCCGATGAGGTCCAGCGCCTTCTGCAAGGTGGTCTCGTAGTCGCCGCTGTCGTACGTCCAGCCGGTTGGCGACAAATACGGGAACTGCTCTTTTTGGATGAAGTTGCGCAGCCGCAGTTGCGCAGGGTCGACGCCGACTTTCTGCGCCAACACGTCGATGGCGCGTTCAATCAGGTACGACGCCTCTGTGACCCGGAACGAGCAGCGATAGGCAACCCCACCAGGGGCCTTATTTGTGTACACGCCGTCGACCTCGACGAAGGCGGCCTTGAAGTTATACGACCCGGTCACGATGCTGAACAGCCCGGCCGGAAACTTGGTCGGGTCGGCGGCGGCGTCGAAAGCACCGTGATCGGCGACCGTCTTCACCCTCAGACCAAGCACTGTGCCGTCTTCTTCGGCCGCCACCTCAACGTGCATGTGGTAGTCGCGCGCAAACCCGGTGCTGCTGATGTTCTCTGTGCGCGTCTCAATCCACTTGACCGGTACACCAAGCGACAGCGACGCGACAATCGCGCAGACATAACCTGGGTACACCGGCACCTTGTTACCAAAGCCGCCGCCGATGTCCGGCGAGATGACGTGGATTTGGTGTTCTGGCAAGCCGCTCACGAGCGAAAGCACCGTGCGGTGGGCGTGTGGCGCCTGCGACGTCACGTACCAAGTCAGTTTGCTTGTCGCGGTGTTGTAGTCGGCGATGCACCCGCACGGTTCCAGTGGCGACGGATGAACGCGCGGAAAACGAACAGCTTGAGAGACAATCACAGGAGCGTCCGCGAACACGTTCTGCGTCTCTTCGCGGTCACCGGCCTCCCAGTGAAAGATTGAATTCGTCTTCTGTTCCCGGTCGTCACGCAAAATCGGCGCCTCCGGTGTGGTCGCGTAGAACGGGTCGACGACCGCGGGCAGTGCGTCGTACTCAACCTCAATCAACTGCAAGGCGTCCTCTGCTTGTGCACGCGTCTGTGCCACGACAGCAGCAACTTCCTGGTACTGAAACAACACCTTCCCGGTCGCGAGCACCATCTGGTTGTCACCGGCCAGAGTAGGCATCCAGGCCAGGTTCAGCTTTGCGAGGTCCTCGCCTGTGAGCACCAGTTTCACACCGGGCGCGCCCTGCGCAGCGGACGTGTCGATGCGCCTTAGCACCGCATGGGCGTACGGACTGCGCAACAGGGCCATGTGCAGCATGCCGGGGAGGACAATATCATCCACGTAGCGCCCTTTGCCGCGGATAAAGCGTGGATCTTCCTTGCGGGTGATGGACTTGCCAAACGGACGAGCTTCACTCGGCGAGAGCGCCACTGACAGCCACCTCCTCTGTCGTTGTCTGTTCGTTCGCGCGCATTCTGGCAGCGGCGTTCTGAACCGCTTTGACGATGTTCACGTAGCCGGTGCAGCGACAGATGTTTCCGGAGAGGCCGAAGCGAATGTCTTCCTCAGTCGGGTCCAGGTTCTCTGCCAACAACGCCGACGCCGCCATCAGCATGCCGGGCGTGCAGTAACCGCACTGCAGCCCGTGTTCATCCCAGAACGCTTGCTGCAGTGGGTGTAGACCGCCCTTCTGCTCAAGCCCTTCAACGGTCGTGACTTCGCAGCCATCAGCCTGCACCGCCAGCACCGTGCAAGACTTGACTGGCCGGCCGTCGAGCAGCACCGTACAGGCCCCGCAGTTCGTTGTGTCACAACCGACGTGCGTGCCCGTGAGGCCTAAAGTCTCACGCAGGAAGTAGGCAAGCAGGGTTCGCGGTTCCACATTCTGCTCACAGACACTCCCGTTCACTCGGACAGTGATGTTCATGAGACCCGCTCCTCTCCACTCTGTTCCGCCCTTATTTCCGTCAGCGCACGCCGTGCGAATACGCGCAGGAGGTCACGCTTGTACTCTGCCGTGCCGCGCAAATCAGAGGTGGGTTCGGCCGAATGCGACACCAATCCAGACACGTGTTTAATCACGTCCGCAGTCAGGCTCTGTCCGACGAGTGCTTGCTCCGCCTCAACCGCCCGCAACGGTGTTGGTCCACAGGCGCAAATCCCAATCCCCGCTTGCGACACCACACCGTTCATGTCTGTCTCAACCTGCAGGGCCAGGCCGACAATGGCGAAATCTCCCGCCTTGCGCTCGAGCTTCATGTAACGCGCATGCGGCTCTCCTGTTGGTGTGGGTACGTACACCGCGCTAACCAACTCGCCTTCATTCAGCGCCGTAGTGAAGGTGTCCACAAAAAAGTCATCGATAGCTATCCGCCTACGACCTGACTTCGACGCGACCTCCACTTCTGCGTGCAAAGCGAGCATGGTCGTACCCCAATCGGATGCCGGGTCGGCATGAACAAGCGACCCTGCCACCGTCCCGCGGTTACGGATGGACGGGTCGGCAATCCAGCGTGCAGTGCGCGCAAGCAGTGGGTAGACAGGGACAAGCTGGAGATTACGTTCGAGATCACTGTGATGTGTCAGGGCACCGATGCGCAGATACCCGTCTTGTTCGCTGATACCCTTCAACTCTTCAATCTTGTTGATGTCGATCAGCAGTTCTGGCGCTGCCATGCGCAGCTTCATCATTGGCAGAAGACTGTGGCCTCCAGCCAAGAGCTTGCCGTCCCAGGGGTTCGCTTCGAGCAGGTCAAGCGCTTCCTCGAGGGTTTCCGGTGCGCGGTAGGCAAAGTTGTTGGGAAACACGTACATCCCTCCTTCTCCAACCCAATTATCAATGAACTATTCGCAATCTATTGTATAATTCAGTTGTGGTGAGGTTATAGGCCCCATTCGGGTATTCCTGAGTACCCGAATGGAAGCGGATTCAGAAAGGCGGTGCACGTGATGACGAAATCTACACGCACCCCCGACATCTCGCGCATGCTGACCGATACTCTGACTCGCCTCGGACCGCTGATGGATGGTACACCAGACGCGTGTTTGCAGGCGGTGATTGACTCAGCCCGCAGCTTGGTTGGCGCCGATTACGCCGGCCTGATTGTGCTAGACCGAGAAGAACCGACTTCCTACCGCTACTTTAAGGTCTCTGGATGGGACCGAACCCCGCACTCTTTCCCACGTGGCCATGGTGTTTTTACGCTGCCAGCGAAGACCGGACAGTCGCTGCGCATCGAAGCCGTACCGAGTCATCCGCTGTCGGTCGGAACACCAGGCGACCACCCGCCAGTGAATGCCTTCCTCGGTGTGCCAATCGCCTGCAACGAGGCCATTCTCGGTTGCATGTTCTTCGGCAAACCCCGCGACGGAGGCGTTTTCACCCAACACGACGAGGACATCATGGTCGCGTTCTCGACGATTTCTGCCATGATCATTCAGGTCGTCGACCAGAAAGACGCGGAGCGTACGGCGATTATTTACGGAGAGCGCCGCCGGATCGCGAACGCCTTGCACGACACGCTGTCGCAGTCGTTGTTTGTGCTCCGCAAGGAATTCGAGCAGTTAACGCAGCAGCTCAGCCTAGAGCTGACGTCTGACGTGAAGCACAGCCTCAGCCAGTTGCAGGACCTGGTACAGCTGTGTCAATCCGACCTCCGCGCAGCCCTGTTTCAGTTGACCGACACAGCGCCACACCCGAGCATGCACTCGCTCGCACAAATGGTTCAAGAGTTCGAGCGGACAACCGGGATCAGTACACAACTCCTGACGGAAGGCGACTTTGGTCGCCTCAGCGCGCCGATTCGGCAGGTCGTGACGAAGGTAACGGCAGAGTCTCTTGCCAATGTCTACCGTCACGCCCAGTCCGACATCGCAGTCGTGCATGTGGCGGTGAACGACGAGCTCGCACAACTCGTCATCCAAGACGCAGGCATCGGCATATCCGAAGAGGCTGTCCGGTTGATCATCCATCCGACCGGGCACTTTGGCCTGCACTCCATGGCGCAGAGTGTGCGTGACGCAGGTGGGCGCCTGTCTGTATTTCGAAACGAGGATGGCGGAACAACCGTGCAGTGTGAGTTTCCTGTCCGGAACCCCATTCCCTAACAAGAGGAGGGTCTCTCATGGCGTCAGGCCGCGTCGTTGTCATTGACGATCATGACCTCGTTCGGATCGGCCTTCAGAAGACATTGACGGACTCTGGTGTCGAGGTCAGCGGCAGTGCAAGTACAGGACGGGAAGGGCTTCTACTAATCCGGCGTGAACTGCCTGATTTGGCCCTCGTCGACATCCGCATGCCGGACATGAGCGGGATTGAACTGTGTCAAGTCGTCCGCGCTGAAGGGCTACCCGTGAAGTTGTCCATCCTCACGTCCTATGTCGACCAGGACGTTCTACACGCCTGTGTGCTTGCGGGTGTCGACGGTTACTTGTTGAAGGATGCGCCAAACGCGGAGTTGATGACATCGATCGGTCAGCTGCTTGAGGGGAAGTCGGTGCTCGACCCGACCATCACTTCCTACGCGATGAAGTGGCTCCAGGAACCAGCGCTATCAACGCGAAAAAAGCGGGGCAAAGACGCGCTCGACCTGCGCGACGTCGAAGTTCTGCGACTGATGGCAAAAGGCTGTACGAACCCGCAGATTGGACAGCGCCTGTTCCTCTCGGAGAACACGATCAAGGTGCTAGTCAACGACTTGTATCGACACCTCAACGTGAAAGGACGCGTCGAAGCCGTGATGGAAGCGCACCGACGCGGCATCTTGTAATTCCTCCTTCAGTCAGACGACAGGAAGAACCTTGGGGAGGCATGTCAGCGACGGCGGCTCGCGAGGTACAATGCGAAGTCGGCGTTCAGTTCAGCTGAGCGTCTGCGCGCATCAGCGCTCAGCAGCGCACGTGCTGGCTTGGGATTCGCCTCAATCATCCAGACGTGACCGCCTTCGTCAACACCAAGGTCGAACCCGATAATCCCCGCATTTGAGTGCCGCTGACCGATTGCCCGAGCTAAAGCCAGACCACTCTCTTCTAGTTCACGGACCGGCACAGATTTCCCGTAGCGACGTGCCAATTCTTGACACTCTGCGATGGATACCAGCGAACCCCCTGCAATAATGTTTGAAACCACACCGTCTTTCGCCGCCAGTTTCGGCACCACGCCGACCATCTGCCACTCACCGCGACGACCGCGTTGACAGACGACGCGGAAGTCCACTTTTCGCTCCCCCAATGTCAGCAAGGAGATGCCTTGCTGCACTAGGTACGGATAGCGCGACCGCACCTGTAGCCACGCCCGTAACTGTGGCTTTGTCAGGAGGCGCCGCGACGTCCCGATGCGGGTTTTCGTACGGTCGAGAGACACCCGATAACGGTCGCCTGCCTGAGCCTCAACTCGTGTGACACCCATCCCACCATAACCACCGATCGGCTTGATATAGGCAACGCGCCAGCGCACAATCCGCCGAATTGCAGCGTCGACATCGGCTAGACGCAGCGTTTCTGGCACGTACTGACGTACTTCCGGCGCGGCAAGCAGCTTCATGACGCGCCATTTGTCGGGAAGCGGCGGGTTGAACAACGGAATGCCGTGGGCGCGAGACATTTTTCGCAGGTTGGAGCTATATCCTTTCACCGCGAGGTGCACGAACACATTTTCATAAATCGCGTCAGGCAGCGGAGTTTGCGTCCGCTGCCAAGGGCCAAGTGGCAACGCCGAATCAGCTGGAACCCAACCATCCACATGACCTGCTCGCCAGTTGACGTGGATGGGGTCAAAGAGCACATATTTACCGCCCCCGCTGTGCACACGTCGCGCCATTTGGCAGTAATATAGGGGTGGACGCAGGATACGACGTCCCCCCGTCGCGCGCAGTTTTGGCACTACGGTGGTCGCCGTACCGATCCACGGAGTTGCTGCGGCCATGCCCGTCACCTCCAAAATTAGACCCTGCACAGTATATGACCCGGTGTCCGGCGCGTCTGTGCGGATGCCCAGATTGGAGGCGTTACAGCCTTGTTGAGACGAGTATGTAAAGGAAAAATTCATCGAGCAACCGTCACCCAAGCAGACCTCAACTACATGGGCAGCATTACTCTAGACCCCCTGCTCATGGCAGCGGCGGACATCCTGCCTTATGAAATGGTGCAGATTACGAACCTCTCAAACGGGATGATTTGGCACACCTACGCCATCTCTGGTGTCGAGAACGCCGGCACTGTCTGCCTGAACGGCCCGCCTGCGCGGCACTTTCAACCCGGTGACAAGGTGATTATCCTGTCGCTTGGACTGGTCGACGACAAAGAATGGGAAACACTGCAACCCAATGTAGTGTTCGTGGATGAACGGAACAAAATCCAATCCATCGTCGAGCATCGCCCAAGTGACAGTTTCGACGACCAAGTGGTTGGCATCGAGGACAATGGCCCCTAAGACGTTAACGAGGGACAGGTCTAGACCTGTCCCTTCGTCTGGCGGAAATAAATCTTCCGGCCAATCTCTCTTATGCGCGTATGCGTGCGCCTATGCGTGCGCCTCTTCCCGGTAGGTCACCGTTACTTTGGTAGCGATACCACCGCGAACCCAAAAGTCACCCGTGATTTTTGCAAACCTCGGTTTTGCTGCTGAGACGAAATCGTTCAGGATGAGGTTTGTGACGTCCTCGTGAAAGTGCCCTTCATCGCGAAAGCTCCACAGGTACTGCTTGAGCGATTTTAACTCCACGATGTGGTCCTTCGGCTGATAGTGAATGGTCAGGGTTGCAAAGTCCGGTTGCCCGGTCATCGGGCACAAAGTCGTGAATTCTGCGCAGTTCATCTCGACGTCATACACCGTGTTCGGGTGTGGATTGGGTACGACAACGAGTTCTTTTGATGGCTGTGAGGGCATGGTTCCCCATCCTTTCTCTTTTTGCAATGTAACACAAACACACCAGCGCGATTTTAACAGAATACCTGCAGAAAGAGAATGTGGTACAGTGACCTGAAGAAGAATTCGGAGGGGCTACCATGTCCATGAACTCGTCACCGCCGCCTCTGCCACCTGGTTTTGTCGCCGAGATGGACAAGCGCCTGGGTACAGAGTGGCCAGAGCTACGAGACGCGCTCGACGCGACCGCAAACCGCGCGGTGCGCCTGCACCGCGTGAGCAGCAAGAACGACCCAGGTCAGTTCCTTCCCATTCCCGCTGCCATTGCAAAGCACCTTGGCCCCGCAGTTCCCTGGACGACGGATGCCTTTTACATTTCCCAGGACGCTCCACTCGGCAAACTGGTGTACCACGAACTCGGCGCCTACTACCTACAGGAGCCGTCTGCTATGGCTGTGGTAGAGGCACTCGCCCCCAGGCCCGGAGAGCGTGTCCTTGACCTCTGCGCAGCCCCTGGGGGCAAGACCACCGCGATCGGCCGTCGCATGCAAAGCACCGCATTTGGCGTCGAGGGTCTGCTCGTAGCCAACGAGATTCACCAGACACGGGTGCGTATCCTCGGCCAAAACCTCGAGCGGCTTGGCGTTGCTGCACTCGTGACGAACGAGTCCCCGGACCGCCTCGCAACTGCTTGGCAGAACCAGTTTGACGCCATACTCGTCGACGCGCCCTGCTCGGGAGAAGGTATGTTTCGAAAAGATCCCGATGCGCGCCTCGAGTGGTCCGTAGACAGCGTGACCGCTTGTGCGCTCCGTCAGCGCGACATCCTGCAAAGTGCTGTGCGTATGTTGCGCAAAGGCGGGCGACTCGTCTATTCGACTTGCACCTTTAACCCGGAGGAAAACGAACAAACCATCGCGTGGCTGCGCGACAACTTTGACATGACACTGCTCCCGCTCCCAACGTGGCCGGGATGGGATGAGGCGAGACCCGACTGGGCAGACGGCAATCCGGACCTGGCGAACGCTCGACGTCTCTGGCCGTACCGTGGTCGCGGCGAGGGCCACTTCGTCGCGTTGCTCCAAAAAGAGGGCTCCGTCGACAGCGGTTCTGTAACTACGGACGGAATCTCCACGCGCAAAGGCGTCGCGTCAGGGGCCGCCCGACTCTCCGCGCGTGAAACCCACGAGTGGACAGCCTGGCTCCGAGAGACCACCCGTGGCGCCGACCTGCCCGAAGCCTGGCAGAATCCGCGGCTCGTCGGAAATGCCCTGTTCACCGATCAGACCGGTGCCTTACCGCTTGACGGGTTGCGCGTGCTCCGCCCCGGCGTCTGTATCGCGACGCGCAAAGGTGTGAGGTTTGAGCCTCACCATCAGTGGGCAATGTCGGTCCAGAGTGTGGACCCAATCAACCCGCTCGCCAACGCCGCATACAGCCTAAATGCTGCGGAGACATGTCAGTTTATTACCGGACAAGCGCTCCCGCAAACGGGCGCGACAAAATCGAGCTACGTCTGGGTCCACCTCAACGGGTTGCCAGCGGGGTGGGCAAAGCAGGTCCCGGGACGCGTCAACAACCTGTATCCAAAAGGACTGCGTCGAGTGGACCTGCTGCCCGAGTAAATGGGTCCTCCGCGGTGGACCGTGATGCTACTTGCTGAGTGCGGCGATCAAATTCTGCCCGACGGGACTGCCAAGCCCCGTACATGCATCCCAACCGGGACCTGCTGGATAGATATCCCCTGTGAGATTGGGGTCGTTGTTCCCACTTGTGATGTCCCGAAACGCGTTGCCGCTACTTGGGATACTGTAGAGAATTGGGTTGATAAACCCTGCTGAATGTCCCAAGCTGTGGTTCGCGAGTGCTAGGAGTCCTGCCCACAGCGGCGCAACGGCGCTTGTTCCGCCGATTGCAAGCTGCTGCCCGTCGACAAGTACCTGATACCCTGTAGCGGGGTCCGCGTCCCCGGCTACGTCAGGGACACCGCGCCCCACTGTAGCGCCTGGGTTGGCCGAGGGCGGAACGTGAGCGTTCGCTTGCCAACTCGGCAGCGGGAAAACTGCGCTGACTCCCCCACCCGTGGCACCGCCGCTCGTCCCGTCGTTCCACACGGTCTCACTGGAAATGCTGCTACCCGAGCCAATTAACCGTGTTCCGCCGCAAGCGAGTGCGTATGGAGCTGAAGCGGGAAAGTCAACATGGAAGTTGCCATCGTTGACTCCATCAGTGGACCCGTTGTCACCAGCGGCGCAGCATACTGTGACGCCGAGAGCGGCGGCATCCTGGAGAGCGCTGTTCATCGCCTGCATCGCCTGCGTTGACCACGAGATTTCAGGTCCGCCCCAACTGATCGAAATGACAGACGGTTTGTTGGTGGTGTCGTGAACGGCTGCCTTAATGGCGTTGAGAAACCCAGCGTCCGTGTTCGGTGCAAAGTACACCGCGATCCGCGCACCGGGTGCGATGGACGCCGCAACTTCGATATCGAGATCAACTTCTCCATCCGGGCCCCCCGCGTTGCCGGTTGGTTGATTGACGGCCCCGTCCACAGAGACCGCTGTCACAGAAGGCAGCGGCAGACCGAGGTCTGTGAAGTACTGGTCGATGTTCTGTGTGCTATATCCCCCGCCGAGCTCAATGATCCCGATACATTGGTCTTTGCAGTTCGCACCTGTCGGAAAGTGGTACAACTGGGCAACTTGATTTGGTGTGTATGAAATTGGGGTACCCGCTCTATGGGGCGTCGACTCTACGTCTGGGCGGAAAATGCGAAAGTGCGGCTTAGCCTGTGGGCGATTGTCAAGGCCGAGAACGGCTGTCACGACCCCAGACAAGTGTTCAGGGATGCGGACGGGCCCCTCGTGTCCTCGATAGGAGAAGTCTCTGTGTTGGTAGTCTCCGAGTTCAATCCCGAAAGCGGCGTTCATCGCTGCGACCCTGCCCGACATCACGACGGTGCGAGACGCGGTATCGATGCGCTCTACGCTCAGACTGTATTCCTTGGCGAATTGCTCAATTTGCGCGACATCACCGGGATAGGCTCCGTGAACTGATGCGAATTCTTCGCGGCTGACGTAGGTTCGGCGAACAGGAGGAAGCACGCTCATTTCCTCGACTCGTTGGCTCAGTTCCTCCGCCGACCGACGTCGCAACAGAACCGTCACGAAGGTCCACTGGCTGGAGTCTGTGGGCCCTACATACGTGGCCCCTGGAACGATGGTACGCTCACTGCCGTCAACACGAACACGCTTCAACGACGTCTCGTTCATAGCCATCATCCTCCCTATTCTGTTCCGTCAATTAGAGCAACCCGTTCACCCCACATAGAGGACTAAATTTTTTGAACATAGTATAACTTGTCTGTCTACTGGTGTTCAAAGAGGAACTTGCGTAGGAAACGCGCGTAAGGGACGGCTTGTGAGAGGATATGGCAACTACGCGCCGCTGTTTGCGACGCACGCTGTTTGCGGCGCACGACGAGTGAAACAAGTGTCGCGAAAGCGGGTGTCTCGCACCCGTTGTTATTCCTGCTGATGCTCAGCTTCGAGGTTTTCCGTATAAAAGCGACTCCTGTACGCTGGGTGTGTGATGGGTCGATGCCCTAAGAACCCTAGCTAGGAGGCGCTAACATGAAGTCTAGTGTAATTTCGACGGCGAATCAACGTGTGGAACGAATTACCGCCTCTACCCTCATCCCACTTTAGGTGGACCTGTGTGTTCCTAAGATCTCCAGCGTCTTCCAGGATGTCGTCTCGCAACGCGATCCCGAATCGTCGTTCAACGCCTTCTACCGCCGTCTACCTCCGGTTAGCGACACTGGTGACGCTAATCACTGACGCGAGGCTACCACAGACACGCATGAGCGGAAAAAATGTCGCTAAATCGGATTTTCGCAGCCGTTAGCGACATTTTCGACAGCCCCCGCCCCAACGCAACGCACAATCAGATCCCGGTAAACTCCCCCGGTTGCAGCCAATCTGCGTCAGTTGAAACTGATGCGCGCCACCTTTGCGAGTCGCTGACGCCACCTATCCAGCGGCCAGTAGGTGCTACCGGCGTAGACCATCCGCTCTACCCGGCCGTCCTCTGCATGGAAGTGTACAAGTTCACCCTCCGATCCGCCGCTGCTGGTCTCCACGATTTTGAACGTTTCTCCATCGACCCACTCGAGTTTCTCCACCATTGCGACAGGGTTCCATCCACCGCCGTATACAGCCGCGAGGTCGTCCCCCGTTGCGACGATATCGAATGGTCCGCGCAGGTTTGAGTATGTGCCTTCCAGATGAGACCAGTCGTGATCGGCATCAGCGGCTGTATGTTTCTCAAAATAGCTGATGACTTTGTAGATCCCGGACAAAATGCCTTCAGCCGGGCCATCCACCGCGTTCGTCAGGACTGTCACGACCAGTCCTTCTTTCGGGTCTGCCATGGTGTTCGTAATACAGCCAGGAAAGCCGCCACTGTGACCGAAGGTCTGACGGTCTTCGTATCGGCGCAAAATAAAGCCGAGACCATACTCCGTGTCACGCGGTCGAACTGGGCTTTGCATCGGCCATTCCGGCCGCTGCATCTCCTTTTTCGACTCGTCCTGTAGGAGCTTCCCGGAACCGACCATCTGCGCCGTAAAATACGTGCACAGGTCTTCCGCTGTGGAACAAAAGCCGGTCGCCGGGGACATCAAGTGAGTGCTGATGGCGGCGATCGGCAACCGGTTCTTCGGCTCTGGACAGGTATAGCCAGTGACGAGGTCCTCGGCCGACGGTTGGTTCAGTTCTGGCCGATACTCCGGAAATGTGCTGTGTAGTTCCAGTGGCCGAACAATTCGGTCGAGCACAAACTCGTTATAGGACTGTCCAGATACACTTTCGATAACCAACCCCAACAACGTGTAGCCGTAGTTGGTGTACTTCATTTTGGTGTTGTTGTCGAGGATGAGCCCAGTCTCGGACATTTCGCTGATGAACCGATCGACATCGGGAAATGGCCGTTCAACCTCCCAGTAGTCGGTGTTGAGTCCGTCCCGAATAATACCTGCCCCATGGGCCAAGAGTTGGCGGATAGTTACGTGCGTGAACCGACTGTCTTTGTGGTTTTGCAGCCACGGCAAGTATTCCGCCGCATAGTCGTCGATCCGAAGCCGGCCCTCTTCTGCCAGCAGCATTACGGCTGTGGCAGTGAAGGTTTTGGAGTGAGATGCGATGCGAAAGACGTGTCGAGGCGTCATCGGAACTTGGTGTTCCAAATCTGCATATCCGTAGGCCTCATTCATCAGCATCTCACCCTGATACGACAGGCCGACGACGAAGCCTGGAACCGTCTCTTCTTCGTACCGCCGGGTGAGCCATGACTTGATGTAGCGAATTGCGTGTTCGAGCGCGTCTCTGTTCACGAAGGGCCCTCCCAAGAATTGATCAGAACTCCGCCTAGACTGTTGCGTCAAAGGATTGCTGTCTCAAAGGATTGCTGCCTCACCGGATTGCTTCGATGACGATCGCGATCCCTTGACCCCCACCAATGCACAGCGACGCCACACCGTAGCGGTCCCCGCGCTCGCGCAGTTCGTACGCCAAAGTCAAGAGCAACCGCGCGCCACTCGCACCGACCGGGTGTCCAAGCGCGATCGCTCCGCCGTTTACGTTGGTCCGGTCACGCGGCAGGTCGAGTTCTTTCTCCACGCTGATGTACTGCGATGCGAATGCCTCGTTGACCTCAAACAGTGCAATGTCCTTTGCGTCGAGTGCCGCAGCCGCCAACGCCTGGCGAATGGCAGGCACCGGGCCGATGCCCATGTAAGCTGGGTCGACGCCAGCGACGCCGTAGCTGACCACGCGGGCAAGCGGGTTGTACCCGTGCTGTTGCACAGCCTCAGCGGACGCGACCAAGACCGCCCCGGCTCCGTCATTAATCCCGCTCGCGTTTCCCGCCGACACCGTGCCCTCGCGGTCGAACGCCGGCTTCAGCTTCGCAAGGCTCTCCATGCTTGTGTCGGGCCGGATGTGTTCGTCGTGTTCGATCACGGTATCGCCCTTGCGCCCTTTGATGGTCACCGGCGCGATCTCCTTCGCGAGCCGCCCGGACGCGCGCGCTGCGGCCGCTCGTTGGTGGCTGAGCAGAGCGAACTCGTCCTGCTCTTCGCGAGAGATGTTGTAGCGTTTGGCGAGGTTCTCCGCTGTGATGCCCATCGGCAGGTTCCCGCGGCAGTCGGTCAACACCTCAGACAGCAGGTCGACCGCCTTCCCATCGCCCATCCGCATTCCAAACCGTGCACCGCGCAAGAGATACGGTGTCTGGCTCATGTTTTCAGCGCCGCCGGCGAGGCCGACTTCGCTGTCGCCGAGCAGGATATCTTTCGTCGCTGAGACGACCGCCTGTAGACCGGATCCACACAGGCGATTGACCGTGAGAGCGGGTGTACTCTGTGGCACACCTGAGTCAAGCCCGATGTGGCGCGCAATGTAGGCTGCGCCGTTGTGTCCCCCGATGACGTTGCCGAACACCACGTTATCGACATCGCCAGGGTCGACACCTGCGCGCTCCAGCGCTGCCTTGGCAGCAACTGTACCGAGTTCTGTCGCGTTGACGCCTGTCAGGCCACCGCCAAATGATCCAAACGCGGTTCGCGCCCCTTCGAGCAGAAACACCTGTCTTGCCATCGACCATCTCTCCTTCGTGTGGCAAAGTTATTCGTAGCTGTAGAAGCCTCGGCCGCTCTTGCGTCCAAGTTTGTTCGCGCGGACCATTTGCCGTAACAGCGGAGCAGGGCGATACTTAGGGTCGCCAGTCTCACTGAACAGCGTTTGTGCGACAAACAGCAGCGTATCGAGCCCGACCAGGTCAGCGAGCGCCAGCGGGCCAATCGGATGATTTGCACCAAGCATCATGCCCTTGTCGATGTCTTCCGGGCTTGCCAGCCCTTCCTGCAAGACAAAGATAGCCTCGTTCAGCATCGGTACGAGAATCCGGTTGACGACGAACAGCGGCGCCTCTTTGACGTCGATGCAGTCTTTGCCCATTCTCTCACACACAGACATCGCTACTTCCACTGCGTCTTCGGAAGTGTCCTGACCACGGATGATCTCGACAAGTTTCATCACCGGTACCGGGTTGAAAAAGTGTGTGCCGATGACAAGGTCGGGTCGCTCCGTTGCGGACGCAATCTCCGTGATCGACAAACCGGACGTGTTCGTTGCCAGAACGGTTTCTGGTCTGCAAACCTGGTCTAGTTCGCGAAACAGCAACTTCTTCACGTCCATCTTCTCTGTTGCCGCCTCAATCACGTACTGCACCCTTGCAAACTCCGCAAGGCTCGTACTCGGTTTCAAACGGCGCAGGAGCGCATCACTGTCTGCTTGACTAATGCGGTCCTTACGCACATCGTGCGCCATGCGCGCGGTGATACTTGTAAATGCCCGTTCGACTGCTTCCTCACTGACGTCGTAAAGCAACACTTGGTACCCTGCAGCAGCGGCTGTTTGGGCGATACCGGCTCCCATCGTGCCTGCGCCCACAACCCCGACCTGATAGACCTCCATGCCGCGCTCCCCTTCCTCTACGCCGACTGGAACTGTGCAGTTGTCAACCACGTTTCCGCTGCGGCGGCGCAATCATTTCCACCTTATTATGACACGGAGTGAGACGCGTCGTCAGCCCGCAGTTCAACACAATCCAGGCGTGACTGAACGGACCTGCGCGGCGACGGGCAGCGAGTGTGCACGGTTCATCCAACGTGCAGGTGAAACTTAAATTCCTACTCACATATTCACACTTGTTTAACATCTGTATTGACAATATTAAGTATTAGTTTTAACATCGTTAATACAAACAGGCAGGTTCATCAAAAGGGAGTGACCGTCTATGAAAGTGCGGCGACCAATTCGAGTTCTCCAATCCATCCGAGGCGACGTTTCTGCATATCCTGCACCCGTCCATTGTCCGGCATGCCAGAGTCGCATGATGGTGACTGAACTCACCTGTCCGGAGTGTGATACGTGCGTCCAAGGCGCGTTTGAAGCCCCTGGACTACAACGCCTGAACGCTGAGCAACTGCAGTTTGCCGAGGTGTTCTTACGCTGCCGCGGGAACATTAGAGAGGTCGAGCGTGAGCTCAAGATCTCCTACCCAACGGTTCGTTCGCGTCTCGACCAAATCATTCAGGCAATGGGTTATAGCGCGCTAGAGGGCACAGATGACGAGTCGGCTTCCCGAAGCGTCACCACAGCGGCACTCGACGGACTCGACGCGGGCACTCTTTCGTTTGAAGATGCACTCGAACTGCTGAAGGGAGATAAGTGACATGAGTGAAGAGCGAAAACGAATTCTGCAACTCCTTGCTGACGGAAAATTGACCGTAGAACAAGCCGACCTGCTGTTGGCTGAAGTGAACCGAAGCACGGGACGGAAACCATCGCCAAGAAAGCTTGATCTCAGCCTGTCCAACCTCCCTAGCATTGACCGAGCGCGGCTGGAGGAATTAAAACACATCGGCTCACAGGTGACTGCAGCGGTGTCGCAGTCGTTAGGCGAGGTGCGCCGGCAGGTGGAGCAACAGATTGAGACTTGGAGCAGCGGTCCGTCCACTTCTACGTTATCGGCTTCTACCGAAGTATCACTGCCTGAGTCGGTTCAGACAGTCGCAGTGGAAGCGCGCAACGGACGCATTCAGATCACGTCGTGGGATGAGCCCACAGTAAGACTGCACGTACGCGGTCAGGTGAAAGCAGAGAGCCTGATGGATGCCAAACGGGTGCTGGAGAGTTCACTGCAGGCAGACCGAAGTGACGACAGCTATCAATTGACCATCGCACAGAGCAAAGATGCAGTCGTCAGTACCAATGTGGACATCTACGTGCCGCGCAAATTTGGACGCCTAATCTGCAAAACACACAATGGCACCATCCACGCAGACACACTTGACGCCGTCAATTTACAAGTTGATTCGTCGAATGGAAACATTTGGGTTCACGAGGCGGAGGTCGAGCGCCTTCGAGCCACAGCCGAGTCAGGGAATATCGAACTCCTACACAGCATCACAAGCAATTGTCGCAGCGTATATGCATCGACCAAAAACGGAAAAATCAGCGTCGATGGCATAGCTGCTGACTTACACTGCGTCGGTACCGCCACGACGGTGAACGGGAAAATACAGTTTAGCGGTGACGTCACGCACGAGTTTGACGACCCTGCCCGGCCGAACCACGCCCGCTTCGAACTAAATCTGAACACTTCTGATGAACTGGAGCCAAGCGACACTTCCGCGACGCGCGCGATAGAGTCGTACATTACGCTGGAAACAAAGAACGGCGGAATTCGCGTGCGAGTGTAGAGAGACACACCTCTGTGGCACAAACGGCTGTGCAAAGATGACATGTGGGTGCTCGCAGTCGAGCACCCACATGTCATCTTCCACGAACGCTGTATGGTCAAATTGAATTGAAAACCGGTGTTTGGAGAAAACTTACGATGAGGACCTAATTGGACAGGAGTGCATCAGCTTGCGCGACCACCCACTGTACTTTGCCCTGTGCGTACTGTTCGCCATTGCGCTCGAGTTCATCATCCTGCGCCGCCTACGTGACCACAGCCGGAGTGAAGAAGACAGGAAGACAACCCCTGGGCCAAAGTGAAGCCAGAAGTCTGCTACCCCCTTGCCGCTTTCACCACGTTCACGAGCCTTGTCAAGTCGTCTTCGGTGTTGTACACAGCGGTGGATACCCGAATTAACTGCCGCTCCGGAACCGCGCGTACCATCACGTCGCGTTCAGCTGCAGACCGCACGAAAGAAACGGCGTCCACTTGATGTACCCGAAAGTGCACCAGACCCACGCGGCGGTCGCGAGGAGTGACGACGCGAACGTGATCAAAATCGAGCAGCATCTCCATTAACTGCCCCGACAAGCCCTGAATGTGTGTGTACGCATAATCCCAACCAGCTGTTACTCGAAGAAATTGCAGACTCTCAAGCCACCCCACCCACTTGGCCAGACCACCGCGAGTATGCTCAAAACGCGATACTCCCGGAGCAGCTAGGTATGTCCCCGACCAATTCCACGCATCAGGCTCGGCCAAAGAGTGCGCCCCGATAAACGTCTGCTCGAGCACACCCTGCACCTGCCGTCGCACGTACAACGCGCCGACACCAACGGGCCCACAAAGCCACTTGTGACCAGGAAAAACGTAAAAATCGACTCCTGACGCCCGCAAATCAAACGGTTCTGCACCAGCGCCCTGAGCCCCATCAACCGCGACATATACACCGCGAGCGTGAGCAACCTGAACAATTTGCTCAAGCGCAAGCCGGTGACCAGTGCCGCGAGACACATGCGAACAGAGGATGAGCCGGGTCCGTGGCGTGATTGTACGGTCGAGCATGCTGACCATGCTTTCAGCCGGAAGAGTGCCGTCAATGACTTTGACTACTACATCCCGCCGCTGCCTTTGCACGAACGCCGGCAACACGGCTCCTTCGTGCTCTACGTCTGTAACAATCACTTCGTCACCAGGTTGTAGCGGCAACCCCCACAAGATTGTGTTCAGACCGTGTGTTGTACCGTCTGTCAACATAAACCCAGAAGCGTCCCCACCAAGGAGCGAAGCGAGTTGATCCCGTAGTTGTCTCTGTGCCACAATCAGTCGCTCTGCGTACGCAGCTGCCAACCGCCCTTGCGTCAGTTCCCAAGTCAGCGTGTCTTGCATCGCTCGTACCGCGACATCTGGCAATGCACCAAACGATCCGGTGTCCAAAAAAGCCGTGTTCCGCACGGCCGGAAAGTGCCTTCGCAGGTTGTCCACATGCGCCACGTTGACGCCCCCCTCTGTGTTCGCCGACCCATCACCCTGAAACTGTAGCGCGATCTGAGCTCTCCTTTGTCTTGTTGGACAAGACACATCTCTTCTCCTGCTGACTAACGATCTGACTTTGGACTCGCGTCGCGTGAAGAGAAGCTGTCTCTCGCTCGAATCTCCTGTGCTCCCGTTACTTCCATCACGGTTCCGTTCACCTGCTGACTGTGTTCGTCACACAAGAAGACCACGGCGCGGGCCACATCTTCTCCAACCGGAGCACGCTGTTCACCGGAAGTCGGTGCATCTGCTTCCCGAATCATGCGCATTTTCAAATCTCCGCGGATGTCTCCCGGACAAACCATGTTCGCTGTAATCCCGTACTCCCGCTCTTCCCGCGCAATTGACCTAGTGAGCGAGGCCAGCCCAGACTTCGCCGCCGCGTACGCTGCCCGGCGGTTCCACCCTGCAGCCACCGCTGCACCGTCACTGCCCACCGTGATAATACGGCCGAACCGACGGTCGCGCATGCTTTGAACCACCACACGGTACATCCAGAAAAAATTGCTCAAGTTCCCGTCGATCATCCGTCGCCACTGCTCGTCCGAGTATTCAGCAAGCGGCAGACGCTCAAAGACAAATGGGCCGAAATTATGGATGAGTGCATCGATCTCCCCAAACTCCTGCTGACAAGCCTCGATGGCGCTTACAACCTCGCTCTGCTCAAGCAAATCGACAGGTCGGCCGTGCGCGCGGCGACCGAGCGCGTGCGCACGCGAGACGAGTTGTGCTGCTTCGTCCGCACTGTTTCCGTAGGTAAAAAACACATCCCAGCCCGCTTCTAACAGCGCGCGAACACCTGCATAGCCAAGGCCCTTGCCGCCACTTGTCAGGAAGGCCACGCGCTGACTCATTGACGCAACTCCCTTCGGTCCATTTATCATACCACGTGGTTCAGCGGACCACGCCTTTTATGCAGTGCATCGGTAAGTACATTGTGCGGTGACGCAAGGGGTAGCGTGCGCACACGTCTCGTCCGCGGTCGACCAGTTCAGCTACGATCGTACGGCGGTCGTCCCAAGGCAGTTCCATTAGTTCTGTTTCAAAAAAACTGACACCGCGCACGACATGCTGCACTATGGTCTCCGGGTCATCAAACACCCAGGTGAGCGAGGCATTTTCGGTCACTACATCCCTCAAGCCAGCTTGTTCAAACCAACGGACAATCGTCTCGCCGCTCTCTGGCATATAGCTTTGCGGCCGTTCAGCGTTTCGACGCCGCGCAAGCTCAAAAATCGGCTCAAACCAGTCACGGAAAAACGGTGCGTCGAGGCTAAAGTAGCTGCCTTGCCATACGGAGACAATGCCACCCGTCACGACAGTTCGGGCCATTTCGCGCAGCGCAGCAACGGGATCGACAAAGTGCAGAAATGCAGCTCCGACGCACAGGTCAAAGGACGCGGCCGAAAACGGCATTTTCTCGACATTGCCCAACTGAAGCGTCACGTTCGACGGGCGGCCCAACTGTTTCCATTTGCGCCGAGCTTGGTCGAGCATCCCAGAAGACATATCAAGAGCGACCAGTTCTCCCGTCTCGTCGACTCGTTCAGACAGTTTCGCGTCAAACGTCAAAGCTCCTGTCCCACAGGCGACTTCGAGTACACGCTTGCCTCGCAGGTCACCGAGAAAATCGAGAAAGTCAATCCGCAACTGTCTGTGATTCGGCCAAACCACATCGCACATAGCGTCCCAGTCCTCGACTGTGTCAAACGAGTACAGATACGCGAATTTCACTCGTCTGTCAAAGTAGCCGGACTCGCGCATCACCGCTTTAGCTTCGAGGTAGCTTTGCATGCCTAGGCGCGTGATCTGCACTGTTCGCACGCGACCGACTCGCTTTAAACGGAGCGTTTGCGTGGCCAAACTCACCAACATGAACAACTCAAGGTTTTCTGGAAGATATGGGTGGTGGTGAACTCCAGAGAGAAAGGCTTGCTCTGTGATGTGCTTGTGAAAGTAAAGCGGTTGAAGAGTGTCGTACCCGGCGATGATAAAGTAGGCATCATACAGGGCGCCACAGCCAATTCGGGCGACTAGCTCCGTCAGCTTGTCCGCAGCTGCAGCAAGGGACGCCTCTTCCGGTTCTTCCCTGCCGTATTCTTCATGCGAAATCGCAAATGCTGTAGAAATCAACGTCTCAACTAGGCACAAGCGCAACAAGGTCGGAGAAAACGGGCGTCGATCTAAAATTTCCTCTGCTGAGATGGTTTCCTCGTGCATACAATTCGTATAAATTTGTGCAGCCAGACCTCGTGCCAAGCTGCGAACCGTCTGAACAGGCGACTGCGCGGAGTTGCGTAAAAAGTTACTGACCAAGAGCGGGTCGAGGAACACGCCGGTCTCCAACATCGCTTTCAGGTTTTGCACTGCCTGTGGGGAGGACTGCACTGCTTTACCTCCTGTCGCGGCTGAATGCTTGATCGCGGCACAGACCCGTTGAGTTGGCGCCCCAATTCCCCTATGATGAAGCAAGAAAAGAAGGTGACAGTGTGGAGTTCAATCTAGACCCGCGACTCGGCATCGAACTGCCAGACCTCTCAACTCCGTTCGAGTCCTTATCGCCTGAAGAGCAAGAGGATGTCGTGTACCGCTGGGAAGGAATTCGAGCCCGAATACCAGAGCGCATCATGAAGTTTGAACAGGTCATCGAGGACATTCTCGACGCAATTCATCACGAGGAAGATTGGGACACCATTGCCTCGTACTTCGTTGAGGTCTCTGACTATGCAAGCCGCATCGCAGAACTCAACACATGGCGTCGCGTTGACCAGTCACTTCATGGCGCACCGACACAGGGCCACTCCAACCGCGGCCAGACATCCAATGCTCCGCTCGACCACTAAGTTAGGTTGGCGAGCACATTATGAACGCTGGGTCTCGATAATCTCCACGGACTCAATTTGAACAGTCTCAAGCGGTTTACTCCGTTCACCGAACTGTGATGGACCGACTGGCGTTTGTGCAATGGCGGTGACTGTGTCCATGCCGTCTGACACGCGACCAAACACGGAGTAGTTCGGTGTGCGGTTCAGACCACGTGACTGTTCACCAGTACAGACGAAGAACTGCGATCCGTTCGTATTGGGGCCGGCATTCGCCATAGCGACGACACCCGGTTCGTACGGAATAGCCGGTGGAAGTTCATCGCGAAAGCGATAGCCAGGTCCGCCAGCCCCAGTTCCCGTTGGGTCACCGGTCTGGATCATAAACGGTTCGATGACGCGGTGGAAGACAATTCCATCAAAGTATTTGTCTTTGGCCAAGGTGACGAAGTTATTGACCGTCAGGGGCGCCTGGTCCGCCAGCAGGTCGACTGTAAAAGTGCCCTTGTTCGTGTGAACGACAGCCTGATAGTCCGTGTTCGCCTGCAACTGCATGTCTGGAGCGCGTTCGTACTGCTGTGCCAATTTGCCTAACCCCTCTGCTATGAACTAGTCGACATTGTACCATAATGATAAAAAGATCCAAATGAACTGAGGAGAAGAGAGATGGACATGCACCGTTTGCGACGCATCGTCACTGCTTGGTGGGGCGTCAATCACGATGGTTTGCAGCACCCGGATTCCGAATACATGCCATCTATGTGGGAACAAACCGAGACCTTTCCGTCCGACCAGCCGGAACACCTCTCGCTCGACGTACTGTGGCTGAAACCTAGCGAAATCCGGCGGGTACTGCGGTTTGTGGCAGAGTCCTGGCACATCGCTAGCACTGATTACACTGAGTTGGCCGAAATACAATGGGAAGTCTGGAACGCCTCGCAAGGTCTGCAGCCACAACCGGATATCGCAATTGCCTGGATGAAATCGGAACGTCCCACATACCCCGCATTCCCGCTTGGCGTGCTCTCCGGGCGGCCCAATTTCGCGGCGAAGTATTACTACATCTCAAATCTCGCACTTCATCCGCGCCTGCAAGCCGGTTCAGCCAACCGTGCCACGCTGTGGCGCAACGCAGCAGGTAGACGAGTTGCGGAGACTCTCATCCATGCGGCGATTGATATCAGTCACGAACTCGGGAACTACGGCTGGGTCGCAGCGACACCGGCACCCGGCGATGAGCGTGGCTGGAACGCACTGAAGTTCTACTCCCACGACGCTTTCACCTATCGCCGCATGGGGTACTTTACGTCTTGATTCCCCGATGGTGATACAATAGACAGCGGCCCACAAAACCATATACCGGAGGGTGATAGCATGCACTACCGCAGACTTGGCAAAAGCGGCCTTAAGGTGTCTGAACTTGCACTGGGAAGTTGGCTTACATACGGCACCGTAACCGAAAAACAGCAGGCTATCGCCTGTGTCAATGAAGCGTACGACCTTGGCATCAACCACTTTGACTGTGCCAACGTGTACGGCTCCGAACCGCACGCTGCAGAGGTCGTGCTCGGTGAAGCGCTCAAACCCTATCGTCGCGACAGTTACGTCGTCACGACCAAAGCGTACTGGCCGGCTGGTCCTGGCGTAAACGACCGCGGACTGAGCCGTAAGCACATCATGGCGCAGATTGACTTGAGCCTAAAATCGCTTGGCGTCGATTACGTCGACATTTTTTACTGCCACCGCTATGACGAAGAAACAGACTTGGAAGAGACCTTACGCGCCCTCGACGACATCATCGCACAGGGCAAGGCACTCTACATCGGTCTCTCGGAATGGCCAGCGGAGAAAATTGCAGCAGCCGTGCAACTGCAAAAGGAGCTTGGCCTGCGCAAGTTTGTTGCTAGCCAACCCCAGTACAACATGCTCGAACGGTACATTGAAAATTCCGTAGTTCCCCTCTGTGATGCTGCCGGAATTGGGCAGGTCGTCTTTTCACCGCTCGCGCAGGGTGTCCTGACCGGCAAGTATAAGCAGGGACAACCGGCCCCTGCCGGGTCTCGCGCCGCGACGCAAGGTGTGAATCGCTTCGTTGAGCGCTTGATTCAAGAGGATGTACTCACAAAGGTGGAACAATTGTCAGGTGTGGCGAAGCGCCTCGAGGTCACGATGTCTCAGCTCGCACTGGCCTGGGTGCTGCGTCTACCAAGCATCAGCAGTGCACTCATCGGTGCGACCCGCCCGGAACAAGTACAGGAGAACGTCAAGGCTTCCGGTGTGAAGTTGGATGAATCCACCATCGCCGAGATCGAAACCATTTTCGCCTAAGCGGAATGCATGTTTGCTTGCGAAGGGACGTGACGCACGGTGGATGTGCCCCACCCATTTGACGAAGCAGTGGCAACTGTGAAAGCTCTGGCACCTGCCGTACGGAGCGAATCCGTCCCTGTCGACGACTGCCTCGGCCGCATCCTTGCGACCGAGGCAGTGGCGCGAATCGACGTTCCGCCATTTGACCGCGCGATGATGGACGGTTTCGCACTGCGCGTGGACGGCGAACTCGAGGAAGGGATAACTTTCTCAGTCACTGGAACCCTGGCAGCGGGCGATGCCCCTACCGGCTCTCCCCCTGCAGGCAGTGCGGTACGCATTATGACTGGCGCACCGATGCCGGCAGATACGAATGCAGTGGCGCGTTTTGAGTGGTGTGAAGAGTCGACGTCTTCGCAACACGGAACCACGGCGGCATCCGCTTCTGTGCGCTTGTTGCGGTCTGTACGTGCTGGCGAGTCTGTGCAACCACGTGGACAAGACGGTGGCGCTGGCACGGTTGTCCTAGGGCATGGTGTGCGATTGGCAGGCGCACACCTGTCTTTATTACGAACCTATGGCATCGCACATTTGTCCGTCGCCAAGCGCCCGACGTGCAGCATCATCGTCACTGGGAGTGAACTCTGCCGTGATACTGAGGCGCTGCTTGCACCCGGCCAAATCTACGGAGCCAACGACGCCTATCTGTCTGGCGCGCTCACTACCGATGGTATCGCGGTGACGGAATGCTCGTACGTCGAAGACAGCCGTGACGCAATCCGTACGGCTCTCGTCAAAGCGGTGGCATCGAGCGACTTCGTGATTTTGACAGGCGGCGTATCTGCGGGAGACTACGACTACGTCCCCCGAGTCATCGCGGACCTTGGCGGACAAATCGCGGTGCGGCGCGTCTTGATGCGACCTGGCTCACCACTGGTCGCCGCCACCGTAGAGGGTGCCGTGGTATTCGCGCTCTCCGGAAACCCTGCCGCAGGATTTGTGCAATTCGAGACTCTCGTTCGGCCAGTGCTCCGGCAAGCCATGGGCTGGCACGACGAACCCTTCCCCGCGAGCGGCCGCCTGTTGCACACGGTCAAACAAAAGCCCGTGCGACACACGCGAATTTTGCGCGGCGCTGCCCGAATTGAGGGCGGCGTGGTGGTTGTCGACACGGAGATGGCTCAGGCAGCCGGCCAAATCTCGAGTTTTGCCAGCGCAAACTGCCTTGTCCGTCTTGACGAGCCGCACGTCGAGGCAGGCACTGTACTGCCCCTGCGCTTTCTCGACGGTGCACTGTCCTCCAGGTAAAGTAACCACAGACAATTAAGCGGGGCTGTATCCAAAGGCTTTCTAGCCGTTTGGTACAGCCCTACTATGCGTACAGTATTCGAACACGTTGCTTCTCGTTCATCAGTTTACATAATCAAGAACTTAAGGACTCCAAAACTCGTTATTGCGTTTATAGTTTACATAATCACCCGTTTAACGTGCTCAAAACGCGTTATGTCCTTTTGAGTCTCGAGATTTACCACCTCTGTTCAGTAATAACGTTCTGTGGGCACGTTATAACGGATAAAACCCGTTCCTTCCATTCCATAACGCGTTCTTAACGCGTTACGTATCTCAGATGGACGCACTCGAACTCGTGTAGTCGCTGCAGGAGCAGGTTTCGACCGTACCCATAGTGGCAAACGTCACCTAGTCATATTACGCGTTCAGTACATCCCGGCGCGAGAAGTAGAAGAGTGAAACGGCCAAGCACACCACGCCCCACACCACGAGGACCGTCGTGCCAAGCGAGAGTGACACTGGCACCTGGGCCTGTTGGCTGAGTGCGCCAGACCAGTCGGAGAAGAGCGCAAGGTGAACGGGGAAGAAGGTGTCCACAATCCACTTGACATGCGCTGCCATCTGCGACAAGACAAACCCGATGATGACAACACCAAGCGCGACACCCGTGCTCGCCATTGCGGAGCGAAACAACGTCGATGCGAGAAAACCGACGGTTGCCACGACGAGCATGGCGAAGATGGTTAAGAGCACTGACACGAAGAAGTAGGTGCCCATCGATACAATCGCAGCATGGCCATAGTGCGCAATGAGTTCCTGCCCAGTTGTCGTGCCCGCCCCACCTCCAGAGTTGGGGTCGAGCGCTGCGCTCTGGCTCGTGTATGTGACGTTGACGAGTTGTGGCTGGTTGGCCCCTGCGCCTCCGAACACTGCTACACCGACGGCCCACAAAGCTGCGCATGTGACTGCAGTCGCCAGAGCCGCGGCGATAAGCGACGTGATCCACTTGCCAAGCAAAATTTTCGACCGAGACACCGGCCGCACAAGCAACAGTTTAATCGTACCGTCCGTCGCTTCCCCGGCCACCATGTCAGCCACGAGAATCACGACAGTAAGCGGCAGGAACAGCATCGACGTAAACGTCAGATACTGCATGATTTGGTCGTAGGCAGACGTCTGGTACCCGGTCGGCGGCTTGACGTTGTGCGCAAGCTGATAGTTCATCTGAAGCAACTGTCCCTGCTCCAGATGCCACACTTGTGAGTGCACCCGCTCTCGCACCGGGACTTGTGCCATCTGCTTTTGCAGTATCGTCCTTTGTTGCAGGAGCGGCTTTCTCCAGTCCGCCCCTGGTTTCTCTGCCGCAATTTGCGTCTTCAAGCTCGCAATCTGCTGTTGTAAACTCTGAATTTCCGGCTGATTGGCCTGCGCCTGCGCCTTGTTCGACTGCAGACCCGTGAGCATCTGCTGTGTCTGTTGCAACTGCATCTGCGGCGTGTTTTGCAGGATGTTTTTGTGTGCCTCATAAGATGTCAGGCCGAACAGTCCGACTGTCAGCAGCATTAACGCACCTGCGACCCATAGTCGCTTGCGGCGCAACAACTTCGTCCACTCGTTTGCGATCACTCCAAACAACTCACCCATTGCGTGATTCCTCCCCCGCCGCGACCGCAGAAGCCGCACCGTCATCTGTCAACTGCAAGAACATGTCTTCGAGCGAATCGCGTCCCTGTTCGACGCCGTAGATGTCCACATCCGCGGCAACCAACTGGCGGATCACGTTTGGCACCTCGTCCCGCTTGACCATGACGCGAATGGCACTGCCCGCAGCACTGTCGCTGTGTGCCGAAATGCTCTGAGCCGCCAGTGCACTCATCGCAGCCTCTGTATCCTGCACGGCAATCCTGACCCCGCCGGACGCATTTTCGATTAAATCGGCCACTCGCTCTTCCGCAATGATGCGCCCTCCCTTGAGAATCGCGACGCGGTCGCACATCATTTGAATCTCACCGAGCAGGTGACTCGACACGAACACGGACATCCCGTCATCCGCAAGACGTCGCATCAGTTCGCGAAACTCGCGCATCCCCGATGGGTCGAGGCCGTTGGTCGGCTCGTCGAGCACCAACAACTTTGGCTTTGCGAGCAGAGCTTGACCGACACCGAGTCGCTGTCGCATGCCAAGTGAGTAACGTTTCACCTTTTCGTCAATCCGTCCGGTCAGACCCACGAAGTCCACCACTTCGTCAATGCGCTGGTTGCGCCGCCCTGCATCAAGCCCTGCCAGTCGAGCGTAGTGCACCAAGTTCTCACGACCCGTCAAATACTTGTACGTCTCCGGGTTTTCCACGATGGTTCCGATGGATGCAAGTGCCGCTCTACGGTCATGTTGGACATCGTGGCCCATGACTTTGATTGACCCGCGAGTCGGCTTAGCCAGTCCGACAATCATGCGGATGGTCGTCGTCTTGCCCGCCCCATTGGGTCCGAGAAACCCATACACTTCCCCTGGTTCCACCGTCATTTCAAGGTTTTCAACAATCAACCGGGAGCCAATTTTCTTTGCAACGTTTTCGAGTGTCAATACAGACACGTTCTCAACCTCCTGCGCGGCTGTGCAGTGCAACAGCAACCGCGGCCATATGGGAAGTGCTCTCTAGACAACGCAGCGTGGTATGTAGGGGACGCCCGTGCGGGCCGTCTTGCTTAATACACGCGACGGTAAAGCCAGTACGCCAAGCCGCCAAAAAGCAGGAAAGCGACAGGAAACACCAGTGGAAACGGGGTAACGAAACTCATCCGCAGAGCTTCTGCGATTAGGTAGGAGAAGACGGCAGCAAAGCCTTCACAGTCAGGGCAGTCAGAGGCAACAGCAACGCCAACACAGTCTGTACACTCCAAACGTGTACCCGGCGCACTGGCCCAAGCAGCGCAAACTGCGTTCTTCCCCAGCTGCGCTCCAGCGACACCACGGCGCATGCAAAGACGATGGAAACGAAACCTGCAGCTTGACTGATGGGAGTGAGGCCAGTGACTTTGACCGGTGCATGCACCTGAAACGACGGAGATTGGAGGGTGCGGTGATAGAGTTGTGGAAACAGCACACCCTCTACAATTTTGGCAGCATGTGGTCCGCTGCCCGCTATCGCCGGGAGAGCCGCAAGAGCTACACCTGCGAGCATAAACACAAAGGCCCCTGCGATAAGCCAGCGCCACGTGCGCCACAGACGCCACGCCTCAGCGCGCCACGGCCGAGGCGATGCAAGGTCAGACCCGTCGACCGCGATCGACATGCTCATCGCCTCCCACCGTTCAAATTACGGAGGTTTGCGACGTGTCGCGTCCAGCGCCATTGATACCCGCCACCAAGAACGACAAACGCCGTCACAAATACCCACAGAAAGTTCATCCCGGCCCTGAGTGCTAACCCATTTGCAAGCAAAAGCGCGAGAACGCAAGCACCGAACCAGAGGGTCGGCAGAACAAGACTCGGCAAGATAAACACGCTCTGCCAACGCTCTATCAGGCTCACCTTGCTCACCCGCCACGACAGATAGAGAAGGAAGACAGTCCAGACCAGGAACCAGATGACCAGCCCCCACGTCAGGTAGACATTCGTGTCGATGGTCAACACGTGCACTGGCAGCGGGTCACTCGCTGACGCAGAACCCTGTGGCAGTCCACTGCTTCCCCAGGCCGGGCTCACACCCATGCCTATGTTCCCGAGTGGTGAGAGTCCGACAAGGAAGTGCCCCACGCGTACGACCCCCGGGCTACCTGAGAGCCAAGTCTGACGAGGAAGAGCTCCTGATGTGCTGAGTGCTACACTGTTTCCGGAACCAAATAGTCTCCCGCCAACGCCCTCTAACACCCAACCAACTACGGCCGAGACTGCTGATACACCGGCGCTCACGACAACGGCGAAGAACACGTGACCGACACCGGCAACAGCAAACAATGAGGCTGCTGCGACGGCGCAGATGACAAGGACGTTGATCCCCCACCAAACCGCGACGAAGTGTGGTGGGAGGACCCAGTGAGCAGCAGCGTCGACCCACAGGACAATCAAAGCCTTCACGGTCCAGCCCACAGTGGGAATCGCTAGTACCGCGACGGTTTGCACGCGCCACAGCCCCCATCGACTGGTGGGGCCGGACAGAGCGAACTGTGCAGAACCTCGGCCACGGTCGAACGCCACAACCACACAGGCGAAGACCATCGTGACCAAAACAGTAATACTGCTGATTGCAGGTGTCCCGTACATGTGAAGCGGCAACTGCAGTGTCACGGACCCTGGACTGAGATGAAGATGAAATACTTCCGGCAGCAGGACTTGCCGGAACACACGGACCTGGGAAGCGGCCGACGTACCCATCGCCCTGTACGATTCGCCAATGGTGCCAATGAGCATGACGAACCACACAACCACCGCCGGGACACGCCAGGTGCGCCACAGCCGCCACGCCTCTGCGCGCCACCATGATGGGCCGTGCACGCCTTGCACGCCTGTCACTACGCTGCCCTCGTCCAATGTCATGACCGGCCCTCCATTCTGCTGCCTGCAGTTCGCACCAGCCGCCTGATGACAAACCAAGAGAGTCCATAGAATAAGACGAACCAGACCATGAAAATGTAACCGTTTTGCATATCGGTAAATACATGGCCAAACACATTGGCGATGATGAAGCACATTCCCGCGAGGACCACGTACCACAACGCGGGGTAAAAGAACGTGTCGGACATCCGCTCGACCGACGCCGCTTCAAACAAGTGTGCGCCAAGACGCCAGAATCCGTAGGACCACGCCACGAACCACAGCGCGTAGACAACCCCGGCGAGGCTCGTGAACGAATCCGTCCGCACTGCCATCACATGAAAGTTATCGAGCGGTGAAGCTTGGCTGATGATGGATGTAAGTACGTTGAACCAGTGAGCGTACGGCGTACCAAGCGACATCCCGTTAAACGGCGTTGAGTTGAAGAAATAAAGCATGTTTGATACAAACAACGGTACCGCGGCCGCGAGAAAGGCGCCGCCTGCTGCGAGAACCAAGTTACTGCAGGTTGCAGCCGCAGCCAGCCCAGTGAGAAACAGGGCGCCGCTGATGAGCGCGTGCGCAAATGATACACTGCCCATCACGCCAAGGACCGGCTGTGCCTGTGGTGTCGGATACTGCATGGCCAAACAAGTGAGAATCGCCCAATTCACCACATACGCGACGGCAATCACGGTAAGGCCTAAGCCGGCTTTGACTCGCATCAGGTCTTTGCGCTTGACCGGGCCGGAGAGCGTAAAGAAAACCGCACCTTTCCCTGTGTCTCCTTGCAGAACAAGCACACCAAGTAACACTGCCGCGACCGAAGCAAGCACCACATGGCTGGTGCTGAGGTTGCCTGCCGCGACCGCCACCACGTCAGGACGCATTACTTCGGACAGGTAGGGCGGCGTAGTCAACTGCAACAACATCTGACCAACCATAGCAGCGACGAGTAGAAATCCAGCCAACAGATACTTCGTCCGGTTTAGCCGCCACTCCCGGTACACAAGCGCTCTGGGAAACCACCGCTGCAGGAGCGACGTAAATTCACCTTCCGTCCGACTTGGGATGTCGGATGTACTCGACGCATTCGTCGCTGTACCGTTGTTCTTGGACGAATCCATGTTGTCGATCACGCCCGTTCACCGACCCTTCGCCCTTCTGTCCAACGGGTGACGCGCCGAATCATCCACCACACGACAGCAAAGACGACCAGAAACACCAGAATCCATGCGTGCCTCGGTCCCGCACCGTCGATCCGCCGAGCGATTATGAAGGCGATCACGGACGCGGCCCCAGCCTGCGCAACGTAGCGCAACTTCGGGTACCAGTAAGTCTCGGTCATCCTCTCCACTGGCACCTGCTCCCACAAACGGCCCCCCAGTTTCCAAAACGCGATGCACCACGTCGCAAACCACAGGAGGTATGGACCGACAATAGGTCCACTGCGGCCGAACGTGAACGCGGCCAGCGGTGACATGAACTGCAGATACGTCGTCAACTGGGCAAACCAGTGAGTAAAACCAATACCCGTTGCCAAGACGTACGAGCGGGTGAAGAAAAACGACAAGACCACGCTCACAAAAGCCGGCACTGCAGCCGCTAGCACCGCCCCCGCGGCTGCCAATAGCGGGTTACCGACGGTACACGCTGCTGCCAGGGCTGTCAGATAAATCGCCGACAGCGCGAGCAAGTGGGTGCACGCACCGACAGCCATTACGCCCGGTTGCCATACACCGTTGGGCCCGCTGTCTGTCGAAGCATATAGCAACCACGGCAAGAAGAAGGTCAGCGACAAGACTGCGACGCCGAAACCTGCCTTGACCCGCAGTACGTCACGCCGCCGGGCGCCTCCCAAGAGAACGTAGGCGATCCCTGCCCGATCTGCGCGCATCGCAAGCGTTCCCAGACCGACGACAACCGCAACCCAGTACACGGTCAGGTTGCTAAGGCTAATGTCAAGCGACACAAACGAATCCCCACCACCGTGCACGATGGGATAGCTCATCATCAGCCAGGTCGCGCCGTACAGTAGGCGGTTTAGCCGCCACTCCCGGTACACAAGCGCTCTGGGAAACCACCGTTCAAGACGGCGGCGCACCGAGTCTGCTGCGCCAGAACGTGGACTGGATTCATCGGTCGCAGTGTCCACGCTAGGAAAGTAGGACCGCGTCACGCGTGTAACCCTCTTTCTCCATCAAGTAGCGGAACAAATCGGACAGTTCCAGCCCAATCGGTTCGACGAACGTGGCACCGGCGGCCCACAAACGTTCCTGAATTCCCACGGCCCCGGCCCCCTCTACCGTGATGGTGAAGACCTGCCCTTGACGGTCCACACGCGCCACCGCAGGGTGGTCTTCAATGGCGGGGGGCAATCCTGTCGGCAGCGCCGCTTGAAGCCGGTGCACATGGTCTTTTAAGTCGTCGATCACGCCGCTTGCGATGGCACGTCCCTGGTACATCACCGCGATGCCGTCCGCAATGCGCTCGACATCGTCGAGCAGGTGTGTCGCAAGCACGACGGTCGTGCCTTCGCTTGCCGCTTCTTGAACCAGAAGCTGCAAGAACTGACGCTTCACCACCGGGTCGAGCCCATTCGTCGGTTCGTCGAGGATGAGCAAATCCGGATGAGTAGACAACGCGATGGCGAGTCGCAGTTGCATCTTCATCCCCGTTGACAGGTTGCGAATCGCCCGCCCGGTCGGAAGCTCAAGGGCTTCGAGAAGGCGAGTGCACCGGGACTGGTCCCACCGCTCGTAGAGCATGCTTGAGTAACGAATGAGTTCGTGAACGCGAAACGACCGAAACGGTTCGGCATCTCCTCCTACGTAGTGCACGCGCTGCCGCAGTGGTGCAGCCTCCCGCGGGAGCACTTCTCCAAACAAGCGCACTTCCCCTCGACTCGGCCACATCACACCGAGTAAAAGCCGCAACAATGTGCTCTTGCCAGCCCCGTTCGCGCCGACAACGCCGTAAATTGAACCGGCTGGCACACTCAGACTCACGTTGTCGACGGCGACGCGGTCGTCAAATTGTTTGGTTAGATTGACCGTCTCTACTACTGTCGACATCAGTTCCTCCCCCAGTCTCCAATCGCCAGGCCTCAATCACCTGTCGAAAGACATCCAGCACGTCCTCATCGCGAAGGTGCAGGTGGTGTGCTTCGACGAGCAGTTGGCGCATCTGATCCCGCATTTCTGCCAACCGCTCATCCCGGTTCGGTATCGCAGGCTGAAGTGTGATGAACGTGCCGCGTCCGCGCACGACCTCAATAATCCGCTCGCGTTCAAGCTCCTGATACGCCTTGGCAATCGTGTTGTGATTGATCGTCAGCTCTGTCGCCAGTTCACGTACGGACGGAAGCCTATCGCCCGGTGAGAGCATTCCCTTGGCCACCGCCGCCTTCACCCCGTTTACCACTTGGAGGTAAACAGGGACTGACGACCGTGGATCCACGTGGAGCCACATCGCCCTGGCCTCCTCACGGCATACTATTTGTCATGTGTGTACCAGTACATCTGGTACACGTTTAAAATACGACTTTTCTCAGGCGGAGTCAAGGGTCGAAGGAGAACCGGGCGATTGTCCGGGACGGCGGGCGAATGTCGCGCGTACGGTGTAGGGAAATGGGCGAAAGGAGGCTGTCAGATGTCGAGTTCACTGCGCAGCCATGCAGAATCGTTAATCGGGCGGAACGTCCTTGTGTATCACGTGGAAGGTGTCGTCTATCATGGTACACTGCACTCGGTCTCCAAGGCAGGCATCTACCTCGCAAACTGCTGTGTGTTCAACCAAGTATCTGCGACGTCGAAAGCAAATGACATTGCACCGGCAGTCGGTAGTCCAGAGGAACTAAGCGTTTCCCATGTGTTCTTTCCATTCTTCTTCTTGCCATTCGCAGTTCTGACCGGCGTCGCCGCGGCCAACCTGGCCCGTCCGCCGTACTATGGGTATGGCTATCCTCCGTACGGACCTGGATACGGGTACTATGGCCCCGGTTACAACTACGGCCCTGGTTCCGGTGGCTACGGTCCTGGGTATGGACCTGGGTATGGTCCGAGGTCCGGTACTCGGCCAGCATCGGGGTCGGCAGTTGACAGCGGTCCGACTCCTCCGCCGTGGTCGTAATGCCGTTCGGCAGCGAGGAGTCCGAGCGGGAGCGGACACACGGCGGTTTCAAAGTGTCGACAGCGCACACAGCGGATGGACGGGCGCGTTGACCGTCCATCCGCATTTTCACGCTGACGCCTACCTGCCACGCTTAGGCATTGACTGCTCCGAGCACACCAGTTGTCGCTGTCATACCGATGATTACGCAGCCCCAAAACAGTTTGTAGGCCGTGACCATGTCCGGGCTGGTAAACCGGATGGTCTTCGGGCCGACCTGCTCGACCAGCGGAATGGTGGTCGTCATGTGCGCCTGTGCAGTGGTCTTGTACTCTACCTCAAACGTCACAGGACCAGTTACGACCAGCGGCGGCACATGACCGACAAGCTTCATTGCCTCAGCCGCCTGAGCACGAATGACCTGTTGCGCCTTGCGTGGTGGCAGCAACTCGGCCGCGTAGCGGTCGATGCCCCGCTTTACAACTGCACCGACGACATGCGGCAAGTCCTGCTGCACCTCCCTGACGTACGCGTCGTCACCCGCAACAAACAAGGCCGGCACACCAAATTGCCCAGCTACCCTGGCGTTCAACTGGGTTTCGCCGACAACTTGTCCATTGACGCGAAGCTCGCTGACACAAACGCCAGCCAAGGTGTGGTTGATGACGGCTCGCTCGTCGCCGCCTTCACGTCCGTGATGACCAACGAAGAACACGCCGCTGTAACTATCATCCAGTCCTTCGAGCTGACACATCACCCGATTGTTCCCGCTGATCAACGTAGCGCGCTCGTCGAGGTCTTCAATCAAAATGTTGGACATGTTGCCGTGCCCGTCCGCAACGACAACATCCGTTGCCCCACCGTCAAATGCTCCTGCGATGGCAGCATTGACGTCCTGCGTCATCAGTTTCCGAAACCGCTGGTACTCGGAATCCTTGGACAGTTGCATGTTTGTCGCGACTCCACTGATACCTTCCATATCCGCACTGATGAAAATTTTCACCACGTGCACCTCCTCAGTAGTGTGCAGGGAATGGTCGAACTGACTTTGCTTGGACAGTGTCGTGTCCGTAGAAGACGAAGGCATGTTCGTCCTTGGCCAGGTCTTTCAACTTTTGTATTGACACTTGCTTCTTGGCTTCGTCAGCCACGGTGAAGGGAACGTTCTCCTCGAAATTCGCTTGCGTGTATGCCGCGTCAATCGTCAACAGAATACTGCCGCTTTGCGGTGTGCGCACCAATACAGACTGATGGCCAGGGCTGTGCCCGGGCGTGGAGATGAGGCGCACACCCGGCACCAGTTCCACATCCCCGTCGACGAGGTCGTACTGCAAATTGGGTGCAATCCAGAATGCCTCTGCCTGTTCCTTTGCGGGCAGAGAGAAAAACGCCTCGTATTCGGCGCGCTGCACGACCACCTTGGTCGTCGGAAAGTGGCGATTGCCGCCAGCGTGATCAAAGTGCCAGTGCGTGCTGACGACACACAGCAGGTCGCTTGGCCCGAGATTCGCTCGCGCCAGCGCCGACAACACGCTGTCGCCTGCCGCCATCTGCGGGACAATTTCGGGCGCTTGCTCTCTGTGGTCGGGGTCGGCTAGCAAATCGGGCCTGTCGATACATTCGTCAGGCATCCCAGAGTCAATCAGAATGGGGCCATCTGTCGTCTCAATCAGGTACACCCAGACGGGCAACTCAACGATTGTCTTCCCAGCCTCCGTTCCGTGCAACCGGGTGTCGAGCATCCAGTTCGCCACGCCGCAGTGGCCAACCGGAAGAATTGACAAAGACTTCACCGCCATACTCAGTGCACCTCCGCAAGTAAGCTTCAACGTATCGCTTGAATTGTACCGCAGTCGAAAGGGAATGTACGTACAGAGAGCGAATGACGAGCGAGAGGAGGAGTGTACATGGTAGTACTCACAGCGCAGTATCAGTGTAAAACCGGTATGGGCGACCAAGTCGAGACGGCACTGTTGGAAATGATGAAGCTGGTCAAAGACAACGAACCCGGTTGCGTTCACTACTTGGCAAACCGCGGCCAAGCGGACAAGGACGCATTTCTCCTATTTGAGCAGTACCAAGACGAATCCGCCCTTGCGCAGCATTCGGAGACAGCGTACTTTCAGCGGCTGGTTCTGGGCACCATTGTGCCACTGCTCGAGAAGCGTGAACGGACTCTGTACTCAGCGATTCAGCCGAAATGAAAATCGACCGTTTAGCGGCCCCACCGAGCGGACTCGCTAAACGGTCTCACATCCATCCACACTTGTGTTATCGCCGCGCTGAACCGGACATCTCCAAGTATCCGGCCAGTACATCCGCAAACGACGCCGCCAGTTCCTGTCGTCGTTGCCCGTAGCTTTGCTGATGCTTCTCGTCGTGCTCGGGATGCAAGAATACGTCCGGCACCCCTGCCACGGCAACCGGAACAGACAGAAACAAGTCTTCGCTGCGCTCAGTCTTCACATTGTCGAGTTCGCCGCGAATGATGCGGTGAACCAGGTCGCGCGTCAACTTGAGCGGGACTCGGTCAACCTCTCCGTAGACGCCTCCGACCCACCCGGTGTTCAGCAGGTACACAGGTACATCGTAGCGAGCGATTCTCTCCATCAACATATCGGCGTAGCGAACAGGCCGGTCCGTCAGAAACGGCGAGCCAAAGCAAGCGGAGAAAGTCCCTTCGGGCTGAACGACGTCACGCTCAGTACCCGCTAGTTTGCTGGTGTACCCAAGCAGGTAGTGGCGACGAGCGTCTTCCGGTGTCAAACGAGCGACTGCCGGGAGGACACCGGAGGCGTCAGCAGACAAAAACACAATGACATGGGGGTGGTCCCCGCGACCACTCGGTTCGATGTTGCGGATAAAGCTGAGCGGGTACGCTGCACGCGTGTTCTCCGTCAAAGAGCGGTCGGAGTAGATTGGTTCCCGCTTGTCGTCGCACACCACGTTTTCCAGCACCGCTCCATAATGAATGGCATCGTAAATGTCCGGTTCCTTCTCGCGCGAAAGGTCAATACACTTGGCATAGCAACCGTTCTCCATATTAAATACCCCATCGTCCGCCCAACCGTGCTCATCGTCGCCGATTAACCTGCGCGCTGGGTCGGCAGACAAGGTCGTCTTGCCAGTACCGGAGAGACCGAAGAAGAGCGCGACGTCGCCCGCATCGCCAACAGACGCGGAGCAGTGCATCGGCAATATGTCGCGTTCTGCCAAGTGGTGATGCATCAATGTGAAAATCGATTTTTTCAACTCGCCGGCGTACTCTGTGCCGCCGATGAGAACAATGCCTCGTTTCAAATGGATCACGATGAACGTGTCCGTGCGCGTGCCGTCTGCTTCCGGAGATGCCGTTAGCGTCGGGGCCCCGTACACTGTGTATTCTGGCGTCACAGTCGAATCGCCGTTCAGGAACAATTGCTGAACGAACAAGTTGTGCCATGCCAACTCCGTGTAAAAGCGCACGGGTACGCGGTGCTCCTCGGTGTGATTCACCGCTCCGTCAAAAACAAAGCCGCCAGTGGCTTGTAGATGCGCCTGAACCTTTGCAAACAACCGGTCAAACTGAGCCTCCGTCAACCACTGATGACGCTCCTGTGGAAGTGGGCAACCCTCGTAGGCGACGAAAAATTTATCCTTAGGGGAGCGCCCGGTGAACTTCCCAGTTTGTGCGCAAAATGCGCCGTTGCTGAGCAACATGCCTTCGTTGCGGCGGATCGACGTCTCAATCAGTTGTGCAGGCGTCAGACGCTGCCATGTCTCTTGAACCACTGGATCACCCTCCATTGTGCAGTCCTAATGGATTGTATTATGACATACTATTTATGGTCTTTGGAGGGATTTCGACACACTATTTGTGGACTTTTTGAGACGACGTGGTCCTCTTGTGGAGTCCCCGTTGATATCGCCCCCAACGGTATTGGATTCGCCGATACGGCACAAGGTCGTCAGTCATCTTCTTGAATAGCGGGTGACTCGGGGCAGTGTTCTCTTCTATTAACCACACCCGGCCGCTCGTGTCCACGGCTACGTCGAGACCAATTTCACGGTACGGTTGATAGGTGTCAAAGTGACGGGCTACGCGCAGGCCAAGCGAAACCATCTCATCGATGCAGCGTTTAATCCGTTCCTCTGACCAGCCAAAACTCTGCCTCAGCGCAACGGCGACAGGAATCACCCGACCGTGACTGAGCGCTACGTTGGTTACGACACTACCCTTCCCTGCAACTTTTGCCGCCATGCCTGAATACAGCCATTTACCACCGGGGACTTCTTTTTGCATCATCACGCGGATGTCAAACGGAGAACCTTGCACACGTGCCAGCGCGATTCCATGTTGGACCACATACGCGCGGCCTGCGCGTTGCCGGTCAACAAACCGCGCGGCAGCATCGACGCCCGGAAACTTCCTCGGCGGCCGGTTTGTGTGTTGTACAAACACCGCTCTGTCCGATTTCCAAACCTTTAACACGCCTTGTCCGCGACTTCCCCCGGACGGCTTCACATACACCGACGTGAAACGGTTCATGTAGTTCTTCAAAGTGTTGACCGAATACCGGCTCGTCTCCGGCAAGTATTTGCGGATTTTTGCATCCTTCGCGAAGTGCAAGTAGAGCAGGTACTTGCCAAGTTCCGGTTTGCGGCGGTTGGCACGATGTGTGGCTAGACGCCTTGCTGTGGTCATAAGAATCGCCCCTTTCCGGCCTAGTTCGTCCCATCTTATGCGACGGACGACTCGGCTGGCAGGGACGAGTGTGAGGCGTTGTTCACTGCCTAGATTCGGACCTCGCTGTTTCCACAGCCTCGGCGAGGCGCTCTCGAAAGTCCGACAGAGCTGCACCCGGCGTCTCCAACTCTTCTCTCACAAATCTTCGCCGCCAGGGACCCCCACGAAACGGGGCGACGTTGTGAGGGGCCACACGCAGTTCGTATACCTCTGTTCCGGTCATTTCCTCGGTGAATTCACTCTCTGGCACTCGACGGACCGTACGCACGAGTACATTCGCAGCTTGGGGTTCAAGCGGCGGTTTTGTCAGTTCGACATCGGCGAGCGGAAAGACGGCGTGTAACCAAGTCCATTCACTCACGGTTGCACGCTCCTCTGTACCCACTCCACCAGGTAGTCAACGATGCTGCCTACAGCGCGTGCGCACTCTTCGCGACCAAGCGATGGCTGTCCTTCGTGCCGCGCTGCCTGCTCTGGCAAATACGGCACGTGAACAAAACCAGCCGCCACACACTCGTCAGACCAAGGCTTTGTCTGCAGCAGATGCATAAGTCCGTACAGGACGTGGTTGCACACAAAGGTCCCCGCCGACCAGGATTCCTCCGCCGGAAGCCCAGCCCCTCGGAGGTGAGCGATTAAATCTCCTACCGGCAGCCGACTAAAATAAGCGTCCGGCGCACCCTCTACGCTCTTTGTCTCTACGGGCTGATTGCCGGCATTGTCCGCAATTCGGGCGTGGTCGAGGTTTACGCCGACTCGCTCCACCGAGATGGCGCTACGCCCGCCTGCTTCACCAAAGCAGACGACGACCTGAGGTCGAACCTGCTCAATCGCTTTCGTCAGGATATCGCGTGCCTGACCGAACGCAGTCGGCAACTGCCGTACATAAATTTGTACACCGGAGCGGGTGGCTACAGGATTGGAAATGTCTACGGTGTCTGCTCGGTCCTGACTGAGGAGCGCACTAACTGCCTCCCATGCAGCGTTTACCGGTTCCCCCGCAAACGGCTCAAACCCCGTCACGAGTACTGTAGTCATCGCTTTCCCTCCCTCGCGTGTGCAAGACTCGACCGCTCGCCACGTTGGCAGACCCCCGCTTACACTTCAAAACCGAGCCGTTCGGCACACCACTGTAAGAAACGCGGCGCGTCAACACCGACACATACGGACGCATTCGGCCTGTGCTCAGGCACGGCGCGCGCGTCGACAACCGTCATCCCCGCCGTCAACAAGCCGTGTGTCTCAACGTCGACGTAGTAGTCTTTGACTTCGCACAGAGTCGGGTCGTCCACCATCGCAACAGCCAGCGGGTCGTGCAACGCGCACCAACTGTCGTCACCGCCCTGTGCCTGCGTCCGCTCGTAAGCGTTGATGTAAAACGACACTGCCTCTTTCAGGAACTCGGAATAACGACTCTCACTCAGGGTAGCCAATTGTTTGGAAGTCAAGCGCGCCTGCATCGTCACGTCAAGACCGACCATCGTGATGGGAGCTCCTGAGTGAAACACGATGTGGGCCGCTTCGGGGTCACCCCAGATGTTCGCCTCCGCGAAAGGCCCAACATTTCCGGGGCAAAACGCTGCGCCCCCCATCATGACGATGCGTTTCAGCTTTCTGGCAATGGTCGGATCAAATTGCAACACGTTGGCGATATTCGTCATCCGCGCCACAGGGATGAGCGTAACTTCGCCAGGGTGTTCCGTGACCATACGGTGAATGAATGTTGTAGCGGACTCATCTTGTGCCAAGCGGCGAAGAGGTGGCAGTTCAGCGTCGCCGAGGCCGTTGTCACCGTGAATCCACGGCACCGGTCCGCCCCACTCCCGCAACAGAGGCTTCTCCGCCCCGACATAGACGGGAATATCAGTCCGTTCAGCGTACTCGAGGACAGCCAGAGTGTTGTGCGTTGCTGTCTCTACATCTACATTGCCAAAGCAAGTCGTGATGCCGATGACGTCAAGCTGAGGTGACCGTACCGCACACAGAATCGCTAGGGCGTCATCCACGCCTGTGTCCACGTCGAGGATGACTTTGTGTCGAGACTCCATTGTCTAGATTCGACCTCACTTTACGTTCGAGTTTGCGATTGTCCCGCTAAGGGCCGCACTACGCTCATGATATCATGAGTGAAAAGCAGAGGAGGTGAGCCTGTGCAGCACTTGCCCGATGACCGACTCATATCCTACCTCTACTGCTTTAACGTGACCCAAGATTACTTCACATGCCACGAGTACGGAGAGTCACTATGGCTTGACAGCGGCCGTCCGCAACTGCTCAAAGGACTCATTCAGGCGGCTGTCTGCCTCTACCACTTACACAGTGGCAATGTACGCGGCGGTTACCGCATGTGGCAGCGGGCGAAAAGTTACTTGCTCCCGCACTTACCGGTGTACGCGGGGATTGACTTGAGCCAGTTGATTCGAGACATTGACAGGGTGTACGGCCAGGTACCGACTCAGTTCTACGACCAGCACGTGTCTGTGGCCGAGATGAACGCCATGAATCTTCCGGACGTTTACATCTCCATCGTAGACCCGGACCTCGCCAGCACTGTAGAAACATGGCAACCGACGTCGCTCGACGAACCGGACTGAATACTGCTGTGGAGGCGCTAGCCTGCGTGGTTTGGCGGCACATCACCAGCGACCGCAGCTCGTCCAACTCCACGCTGCGGTCGTCCTGTCACGTAAGTCAGTGTCGTCGTGACCAAGAGCAGGAGACCTGTAACCCAGAACACGCTGTGAACCGAGAATGCCCCAGCGAGTGCTCCGCCCACGAGCGGTCCAAACAGCGTGCCGATTTGATTGGCAGTCTGGTTAAGACCAAAAGCACGTCCACGAAACTCCGGTTCTGTGGACTGAACAACGAGCGCATTGATAGCCGGGAACACAGCACAGAAAAACGCCCCGTACACAAAGCGAACAGTCGCAAAACCCCAAATTTGATGAAACGGCAACTGCGCCAAATTTCCGACGCCACCGCCGATCAGCCCGATCAACAGAACCTTGCGAAAACCAACGCGATCGGCAAACCGTCCCCAGCGCGCGGCAAATATGACACTGGCGATGCCTGAAAGTGAGAAGATGATGCCGGCAAGCAGAGAAATGTCGTGCCAATGTGAACCCAGTTGCGCTATGTAGAGCGGCAATACGGGTTCAATCGTCATGATTGAGAACGCAGTCAGCATCGTGATCATCAGAGTCACCAACAGCGGACGGTTGTGTACGGCCGTCTTCATGGCGCCCATCACTGAACTGCGCGTTTTCGCCGGGACAAAGTTGTACTCCTTGACCCAGACAAGAACAAGCAGTGTTCCAAGGAGCACAAGGACACCTGCCGCTGCAAAGGCGGCTCGATTGCCTAGCCAGCTTGCGACCGCTCCGCCGACGAGCGGTCCAAGGATGCTCCCGGTCGCCGTGGCGGTGGACATCAGAGCCAGCGCATAGCCAACGTCTTGCTTCGGCGTAGAGGTGCCAACCAGCGCGATGGCGCCCGGAATGAACCCAGCGAGCAGACCCTGAACGCCGCGCAGAGCCAACAGTTCCCACGGGTGCTGAACAAACGCGGTCAGTAGGTAAACGAAGCAAAGCGCGAACCCGGAGCGAATAATCATCGGCTTACGCCCGTACTTGTCTGCCACTGAACCCCAAAACGGAGATGACAGAGCTCCGGTCAAAAAGGCACTGCTGAAAATGAGTCCGGACCACATCGACGTGTGGTGATGAACGCCGATCTTGAGCAGAAACAGGGGAAGAAATGGGACTACCATGGAGTAACTTGCACTGGTCACAAGTGAACCAAACCAGAGCAACCAGAGATTTCGCTTCCATAGCGGCATGACGACCCCTCCGAGAAAAGGCAACTTGTGCGGTAGCGTTATTCTACATCTTTTCGGAGTCCGAAGGAATGCTCAGAATGCCTCCCCCAGAATTGGTAGCCGCTGATGCTCTTCCAGATTGATTAAAGCGTGTATAATAGAGGTGATTTGTGTAAACGTTACGCAGTCCGACTCTGCGTCTAACGAGCCGTGTGTTTCGACAGAGATTTGAGGTGACGGAGATGAAAGTCCGTAAGGCCGTGATTCCTGCGGCAGGCTTTGGGACAAGAATGCTCCCTGCCACAAAGGCAGTTCCGAAAGAGATGCTGCCCATCCTCAACAAGCCCTGCATTCAGTACATAGTCGAAGAGGCTGTGTACGCCGGCATTGAGGAGATACTCATTATCACCGGACGTACGAAGAAAGCGATCGAAGACCACTTTGATCGTTCTCCCGAGCTCGAACTGCACCTAGAACAAAGTCGAAAGTCAAGCATGCTGACTGAGGTCAAGGCCATTTCTGACCTAGTCGACATCCACTACGTGCGCCAGAAGACACCGCTTGGCCTAGGCCACGCTGTTCTGTGCGCAAAATCGTTTGTTGGAAACGAACCCTTTGCTGTCCTGCTTGGCGACGACATCATTCAGTCGGAATGCCCCGTCACTCAGCAGTTGATGGAAGTCTACGATGATCCGGAAACGGTCTTGCTCGGGGTACAACGCGTACCCGCTAGTGATGTTTCTAAATACGGTATAATCGATCCGGTCGGCAATGCTGACGATGCACCGCATCGACTCATTCCGGTCCATAGTGTGTTTGAAAAGCCGTCCATGAAAGCTGCGCCATCGAATCTCGCTGTGCTTGGCCGATACATTCTGCCTGCCTCCATCTTCGAGGCGCTCGAACAGACCCCCTTGGGTCACGGCGGCGAGCTTCAGTTAACGGATGCGATTCGCAACTTGGCGTTGTCCGGTCGCGCTCTCGCGTATCAGTTCGACGGCGTCCGCCATGACATTGGGCAACTTGAAGGGTGGTTGCGTGCGAACATTTCATTCGCAATGTCCAACCCTGCGCTCGCGGCGTCTGTCTTGGCCCAGGTTCAAAGCGCCGAGCGTTCGGCGACCCTGGAGCAGCAGTCCCTAGGTACTTGATCGGAAAATCAGCCAAGAGAGCGAGACCTTCGTCACTTGTGCGGTGTGACAAGCCATTTCGCCTCGTGAAATTGTGCCCTGAAGGAGACGAACGATATGAACGGTGCTGTGATTCTGGCTGGCGGTTCTGGGGAACGGCTGTTTCCATACTCCAGCGCTTCACTGCCCAAGCAGTTTCTGCCCCTCATTGGAAACCGATCCATGCTGCAAGAGACCTACGCTAGGTTGCGCAGGCACTTTACCTGTGACCAAATTTTCATCGTCACGCAGGCGGCGTTTCAGGACCTTGTCCTCAGTCAACTACCGAACGTGACAGGCGAGCAGATCGTCCTCGAACCTGCTCGACGGGACACTGCGGGAGCCATAGCGCTGTGTCTGTCCAAGCTGAAAGATACGTTTGATGTTCTGCTGTTTTGCCCCGCTGACCACCACATTGAAGACGGCGTGGAGTGGAGTTCTGCGGTCAACACCGCGCTCGATCACGCCGTGACTCACCGCGCCATCACCCTGTTCGGAATCGTGCCAAACTACCCTGAGACAGGGTACGGGTACATCGAGTACGACCGAGCGGACAGTCCTGTCTGTAACGTTGTGCGTTTTCACGAAAAACCGTCCCGGCAAGTCGCGCTGCGGATGGTTCGGTCCGGCAGGTACCTGTGGAACTGCGGAATCTTCACGATTCCCTGTGACGTCGGTGTGAACGCGTTTCGTGAGCACCTGCCACAACACTATGATTTGATTGAACGCGGCTTTGCACAGGTCACTGAGACGGTGTTTGAAGCACTGCCGAAGGTGTCGATCGACTATGGTCTGATGGAAAACATTCATGAGTATCTGGCTGTAGTCCCTGCCTTCTTCCCCTGGAACGACTTGGGCTCTTGGTCTGCGCTCGAGCGCGTGCTAAACCAAGACGAGAACGGCAATCACACATTTGGACAAGTCAAGTCACTCGATGCACAGAACTCTATTGTGTTTGCGCCAAAGCACGAAGTCTACTTATACGATGTGGCAAACCTGCTTATTGTCTGCCACGATAACCAGGTACTCGTCGCCAATAAAGAGAAGAGCAGCGACATGAAACAGTGGCTGCCGAAACTGACTGACAAACCCGAGGTATTTCAGGACAGAACCACCGAGGGAGTCGGACAGCAGACGCAGTGAATCTGTGGCTATGGGCGCAGGGCTTTAGTCCCCCTTGCGCCCATAGTCGAAGACTACGAGTCAGGTCTGGCTGTTGAAGGTGAAGGTGAGGGTGAAGGTGAGGGTGAAGCGCCTTTGCGAAACACCAGGTGCTCGAGGATGAGCACTAAAACCACACCAACGATGAGGCCGTTGTCTAGAAGATACGCTGCCATCGGCGGCAAAGTCCTCCACGCCGTACTCGGTACAAAAAATATCCCCACTCCGGACAGCACCGCGATGCCAATGATGAACAAGTCTCTCTGATTGAGCGCCAACCCCTTGAAATCTCGCAGAGCAAAACCTAACAATTGGCCATAAATCGCAAACAAGACTGCGTAACCGACTGGTGCCGGTAAGCCCGCAGCAAAGTGACCTACGGCTGGCAGCATTCCAAGCACCAAGATGACCACCGACGAAATCAAAAACGGCAGCCGTTCGCCAATTCCGGTCAAGTCCACAAGGCTCGCCGAAACAGACAGTGGAATGTTGCCGACAGCACCCACTGCGCCCGCAATCGCAGTGCCGAACCCGGTCATGAAAGTTCCTCGGACAAAGCTTGCTCCATCAGGCCGTTCACGGTTTGCTCTCCCCATCACTTGGATGCTCGTGATGAGGTTGGACATGAGTACGACCATCGTGATGGCGCAAGTGATGAGGATTCCTGACTGCGCCTGTGGAGTACCCCACGGAAAGACCTGCGGCAGTGCAAAAGCAGGGCCTGCATGCCCAGGTGCTCCCGGTGATAAACCAAATATGGCAAACACGCCCCAACCAACCGCCAAGCCGATGAGGACAGCGAGACTCTTGACCATGCCTGGACCCTTGACCATCAAGATGACGGTAAACGCGATGAGCAAGACTGCCAGGATTGCGATACGCACATGAACGACGTTCCCACCGCTGTCGAGACCCAGTATGCCAGCGACCATACTGCGGGAAAGTTGCAGCGAGAGCAACAACATAAACGTGCCAGTGACAATTGGCGTAAACAATCGCCGCAAAAATCCAAGTAGACCAAACGCCGCGAGTAATACGGCCACCAGACCCGCTACGATGAGGCCAAGTTCAAGTTGACGCAGAAGGTCCGGGAGCGAACCACCTGTCTCTTTCGTCATTTGAATCAGTACCAATGTAACTCCCCACCAAGTACCGGCAGGACCCTCAATGATTGGGTAGCGATGGCCAAGCAGGACTTGCAGAATCCCCACCGCGCCACAAGCGATTAGTGTCTGGTCTAGGTAAAGACCTGTATTATGCGGCGACAGTCCGAAGGCATGGCCGAGGACAATCGGAACGGTAATGACGTTCGCGAGTGTAAACGCAATCCACTGGATCGTCGCCAAGGCCAAAACCGCTTTACTCGGAGAAGTTTCCCTGGAAGTGTTCAAACCGGTTCTCGCCTCCTTGGATAGTGATGCGCGCATGCATTCCAAAGCTATATTTTACCCTACTACCTCACAATTGCGCCAAGAAGTCCGTTCCCCTTGCTCCCACAGTCACGAAAACGGAGCTGTCCCGGCAGGCGTGTGAATCGCCTACAGAGGCAGCCCCAGCAATCCCGTCACTCAGGTTAACTGACCGACTTTCAAATCCGCCTACTTGGACGCTGACATCCCGTTCGCAAGTCCACCTGCGAGGTGCCCAGCCGGTTGAACCAGCGTGATGCGCTCGTATTCGGCATCAGAGAGAATGGAACGGTCGCCGCGCATCAAAAGCACGTATGCGATCATGCCACCAAGCAAGCTAAACAGCCAGCCGCCGCTCCACAAAAAGTGTAGAGCTGGGACGATGAGCCCAATGACTGCGATCAGCCAACCGATGACGAGCGCCCAAACGGCCTGCAAGTTGAACCCTCGGGCGTAGTCGTAGCGGCTGTTCGTCGAGTACAAGGCCACGAGGTCCAAGCGCTGCCTGCGGACCAGCCAGTAGTCAGCGATCGCAATGCCATCAAACGGGCCAAGCAAAGTGCCGTATGTCCCGAGCCAGTTAAAGATGTAATTGCTGAACTCAGAGAGTACGTACCACGGTTGCATACCAAAAGCGAGAAGTCCCGTGATGACAGCGCCGATGGCAAATGTGATACGGCGCGGCCACAAGTTTTCGAATGCGCGAGCGGGCGCCATGACGTTTGCGCCAACGTTAATCGTGACAGACGCTAGAATGACGACGATGCCAGAGATAATCACGAGGAGGGTCGGGAACTTCGCAATCAGGCTGACCGGGTCCCACATCGCCTGGTGATAGAGAATGACTGTTGCAGAGGTGACAGCGATGCCGATGAATGCGAACGCAGCCATGGTCAGCGGCATCGACCAGATTTGCCCCCGTACTTGTCCCTTCTGCGTCTTGGCGTAACGGGTGTAGTCCGGGATGTTGAGCGCCATCGTCGCCCAGAAGGCAATGACACTAATCACGGATGGATAAAACGCTGCCCAGAACTTCGCTCCGTGGATTGTGGCGGGTGCAGCCAGCATCGGGCCAAAACCGCCTGCCTTGTCAGCAGCCCAGATGAGCAAAATGACTGCGCCCAAAGCCAGCGTCGGCGCCGCAAACACGGCCAACTTACCAATCGCCTGCGGGCCGCGCATGGCAATGGCGACGTTGATGGCCCAGAAGATGAGAAACGACACACCCATATGAAAACCGAATGACGACCAACCGTGAATTACACGGGTGAGAATGGCATCTAACGCCTGTCCGCCGAACCACGAGTTGATGCCGAACCACCCGGTCGCAATGATGGCGCGCGCAAGCGCTGGAATATGCGCGCCCCACTTGCCAAACCACAGCCGCGCAAAGACCGGATACGGAATACCGAATTTCGTGCCTGCGTGGGAAACTAGGAGAATTGGGATGAGCACGATGACACTGCCGACCAATACCGTGATGACAGACTCCCACCAGTTCATGCCCAGTGCAATGAAGCCGCTCGCCATCGAGTAGGTCGGCAGACAGATGCACATGCCGATCCACAGCGACGCGAACTTCATGCCAGACCACGAGTGCTCGTCGCGCGTACTCGGCCGCAAGTCTGTGTTCCAAAGGGAATGATTTCTTTCGACCGAACGCACAGCCTCCTCCGTCAACACCAACACATCGCCTTGCTGAACCTGCGTAGCCATGACCCCGCCTCCTTTCGAGACAACTGTTTATTTTTCCTCAGTTACGGCAGTAACTCTACCATATCCTGATAGGTTTCCGGCCGCCTGTCGCGGTAGAACTGCCAGGTGTCACGGACCTGTTTGATGACATCACGATCTGCCACGCCAATGACCACCTCGTCTTGGTCGCGGCTGCCCATCGCGACAAACTCACCTCGCGGGTCTACCAGGTAGCTCTGCCCGTAAAACTCCCCCATGTTCCACGGAGTCTCATGGCCAACACGGTTGATGGCTCCAAGGTAGTAGCCGTTGGCGACGGCGTGCGCGGGCTGTTCAAGCTTCCACAGATACTCTGACAGTCCGGCAACCGTTGCAGATGGATTGAACACGATTTCCGCCCCATTTAACCCGAGCAGACGTGCTCCTTCGGGGAAGTGGCGGTCATAGCAAATGTACACCCCAATGCGCGCAAACTTCGTGTCAAACACCGGATAACCACCGTTGCCCGGTTTGAAGTAGTACTTCTCCCAGAAACCACATCCTTCCGGTCCTGCCTGGACCTGGGGCAGATGGTGCTTCCGGTACTTGCCGAGGTAACTGCCGTTTGCGTCGATTACTGCTGCCGTGTTGTAATACACGCCAGGAATCTCCTCTTCATAGACAGGCACAACGAGGACGACCCCTAGTTCCTTTGCCACCCCCTGCATCAGCTGTATAGTGGGCCCGTCAGGTACCCTCTCTGCCGCATCATACCATTTGGCTGTCTGCTCTGTGCAGAAATAGGGACCGTAGAACAGCTCTTGAAGGCAAATGATTTGTGCGCCTTGTTCTGCCGCTTGATGAATCAGTTTCAAGTGCTTTTCAATCGCCGCCTGTTTGTGTTCTTCCACCGGACGAGAACCGTCTGTGTCGTGGTGTGCCTGGATGAGTCCAACAGTGACTTTGGATGTCATTTGCTCTGCCTCCTTAGTACATCGCGTGCTACAGTGCGTTTCGCCCAATCTTGCCCGCACGAAGGAACTTCCCAGACCCAGGTGTTCCATAGAACTCACCTTTGTCCACAATGACCTCTCCGCGCAACAGGACCGTCCGCGGGACACCGTTGACTTTCATGCCTTCAAAAATGTTGTTGTCGACGTTCATATGGTGTGTCTCTGCGGAAATCGTCAGTTCCTGGTTCGGGTCCCAAATCACGATGTCGGCGTCACTCCCAACTGCCACAGTACCCTTCCTTGGGAAGAGACCAAACAACTTGGCGTTGTTCGTCGACGTCAGCGCGACGAAGCGGTTGAGCGAAATGCGACCCTCGTTCACGCCATGGTGATAAAGCAGCATCATCCGGTGTTCAATCGTTGGTGAACCGTTCGGGATCTTCGAAAAGTCCCGCAGACCCAGTTCCTTCTGACCCTTCAGGTTAAAGGAACACTGGTCGGAGCCAAACGCGGACAACTCGCCGCTGCGCAGCTTGTTCCACAGTACGGTCTGGTTTGACTTGTCGCGCAGAGGCGGCGACATGACGTATTTGGCGGCTTCAAAGCCCGGGCGCTCGTAGTCGGTGTAGTCGCAGACCAGGTACTGCGGACAGGTCTCGCCAAACACTGGCAGGCCGCGCCGCCGCGCGTCGCTGATCGCTTCGGCAGCCTCGGCGCAGGTCACGTGGACAACGTAGAGTGGCGCACGGGCAATCTCCGCGAGCCGAATCGCCCGGGCCGTCGCCTCTCCCTCGGCCTCTGGCGGGCGCGTCAGCGCGTGGTACTTCGGCTCGACGTGGCCCTGTGCCAGCGCCTCTTTGACGAGCACATCAATGACGTCCCCGTTCTCGGCATGCACCTGCACCAGCGCGCCACTGTCGGAAGCGAGGCGCAGCGTGCGGAACAGCGTCTCATCGTCAACCTGGAGGTTGTTTTTATACGCCATGAAGACTTTGAAGGACGCGACTCCTTCGTCTTCCACGATGTGCGGGATCTCGTTCATCACCTGCTCGTTCATGTCTCCGACCATCACGTGAAAGGAATAATCAATCACTGCCTTGTCGTCCGCCTTGCCGTGCCACTCCATAATCGCGCTCGCCAGCGTGTCGCCCTTTGTGTGGAGGGCGAAGTCGACAATCGACGTCGTGCCGCCGTACGCCGCGGCCGTCGTGCCGGTCCGCCAGTCGTCCGCTGTCACGGTGCCGCCAAAGGGCATGTCAAGATGTGTGTGCGGGTCGATTCCACCAGGAATTACGTAACACCCGGTCGCGTCAATCAGCTTGTGGTCTGCCGCTGGGACGTGCTTGGCGACAGCCACCACGACCTCCCCTTCAATCAGCACGTCTGCACGCTGAATGTCAGACGCCGTGATTACGGTGCCACCTCGAATGACCGTTCCCATTCCTACCACCTCACTTCGTGTGTTAATGTTGGAACTCACGCTCACGCCACGTCTGTGCGGCACGCCCCGTGTCCACCTCAACCATCGTGATGCAGTCTTCGACCGGGCAGACCATGGAACACAGATTGCAGCCGACACACTCCGACTCGTCAACGACGAGCATTGTCTCGCCGCCCGTTTGCGGCAGGCGGTCGATGCACTGGTGCGCAGCGTCTTCACAGGCGATGTGGCACTTGTTGCAGTGGATGCAGAGGTCCTGATTGATACGGGCGACCAGTTTGTACGACAGATTGAGGTCGTTCCAGTCGCCGTACTTCCCAACCGACTGCCCAACCAGTTGTTGCACACTGGCGATTCCCTTCGCATCGAGGTAGTTGTTGAGCCCGTCCTGCATGTCCTCGACAATTCGAAAGCCGTGGTACATGGCAGCAGTACAAACCTGGACGTTGCTCGCGCCCATCAACAGGTACTCGACTGCGTCCTGCCACGAGGCGACTCCGCCAATGCCGGAAATGGGCACCGTCACTTCGGGGTCGCGCGCGCAGTCTCCGACCATGTGCAAGGCAATCGGCTTCACCGCTGGCCCACAGTAACCCCCGTGCGCGCCACGTCCGTCCACTTGCGGAATTGGGTTCCAGGTGTCGAGGTCGACACCCATCAGGCTGTTGATGGTGTTGATCATGCTAACTGCGCTCGCCCCGCCCTGACAGGCAGCGCGCGCCGTGTGCCGCACGTCTGTGATGTTCGGCGTCAGTTTCACGATGACCGGAACCTCAGCCACTTCTGCGACCCACTCCGTGTTCTGCCGAACAAGCTCTGGAACTTGCCCAACGGCTGAACCCATGCCACGCTCGGACATGCCGTGCGGACAGCCGAAGTTTAGTTCAAATCCATCGACACCAACGTCCTGCACGCGTTTGACTACTTCGTGCCAGAGTTCGCGCACTGGCGCGATCATTAAGGACGCGATGACAGTGCGGTCCGGAAACGCGCGCTTGACCTCACTTATCTCGCGCAAGTTGTCCTCAAGAGGTCGGTCGGAGATGAGCTCAATGTTGTTCATCCCAACCATCTTCTGACCCTTCCACGAAAGTCCAGAGAACCGAGAAGTGACATTCGTGACCGGGTCGTCCGTCAAGGTCTTCCACACGGCTCCACCCCAACCGGCTTCGAACGCCCGCATCACCTGGTAGCCGCTGTTGGTGGGGGGCGCTGACGCCAGCCAGAATGGGTTGGGGCTAACAATCCCGGCCAGGTTCGAGCGCAAGTCTGCCATCTCACATTCCTCCTTCGCCTTGCGCGCCCGCCTCGTCCAAACCGAGGTCGGTTGCCGCCGTCCGTCCGGTCGCTCGACTGGTCAAGAATGCGTGCGCACTCGCAGCGGCGCTTTTGCCTTGTTCCGCAGCTTCAACGACCATCGCTTCACGGCCGCCTTTAGCGAACGTACAGTCGCCCGCGACAAACACGTTCGGAAGATTGGTGCACATGCCGTCCTGCACCGAGGCAACGCCCCCACGGTGCTCAATGCCAAACGAATCGAGCAGAGCTGTTCTGCGCTCCTGACCAATCGCCCGAATCACGGTGTCCACAGGCACAACAAATTCAGAACCTTGGACAGCGACCGGAGTGACACGGCCAGACTCATCCATGCGCAGTTCCGTCTCAACGAGTTCAAGGCCAACGACCCGGCCAGCTTCGCCCACGACCCGCACCGGAGCGCAGCGCCAGTGGAAGGAGACCCCTTCAAGTTTCGCAAAGTCATACTCGAACGGGTAAGCCGTCATTTCGCGCTCCGTGCGCCGATAACAAATCATCACTTCGTCAGCCCCGAGCCGGCGCGAACAAGTGGCTGCGTCAATCGCTGTGTTACCCGCCCCAATGACGGCCACACGTCGCCCGACAGTCGGCAAAACATCCCCAGTTTTCGCCCGTTCAATGAAGTCGATGGCGTCCCAGACGCCGTCCTGGTTTTCACCGGGTATGTTGAGTGGCGGTACGTACCCCATGCCACAGGCCACGATGACCGCATCAAAGTCGTCGAATAGCTCATCCACAGAGATGTCGACGCCGACGGCCGTGTTTGTCCGGACATCAACGCCCATCCGGGTCACTTGCTCCGCTTCCCAAAGCGAAGCTTCTGCTGGAAGTCGAAACGGAACGATGCCGTACGTGTCAAGTCCGCCGAGCTGTGCCTTCGCCTCAAAGATGGTGACAGCATGACCGTGACGCCGAAGGTCCCGCGCAGCCGCGAGTCCCGCTGGTCCGCTGCCAACCACAGCGACGCTCTTGCCAGTGGATGGACCTGCTTGAAACAAGGTGACATCACAGTCTTTCGCCCAGTCGGTGGCATACCGCTGCAAGTCACCAATGCGAATGGGAGACTCGTCGCGCCCAAGGACGCAGGCTCCCTCACACAGGTCCTCTGTCGGACAAACGCGAGCGCAACTTGCTCCGACGGGATTCGCGTCCATAATCACACGTGCGCTGCCAAGCAGGTTGTCAGTCGCGATCTTTTGAATGAAACTTGGGATATCGATGTGGGTGGGACAGGCTTTCGTACACGGTGCGTCGTAACAAAACAGGCAACGGTTGGCTTCTCGAAGCGCTTCCGGTCGTGTGAGAGGGTCCTCAAGGCTCTCATCCAACCGGTGGGCTACAAGTTCATTGACAGACCCTCTTGTCAAGTTCGCTCGCTCTCCTTCCGGTATCCAGTCCGGCAACGCATGTCGAACATTCGTAATCGACAGGCTATTGTGCGTATAAGATCATAGGGAGGACTTATCTAGTTCATGAGTGACAAGTTGTATGAAATTCAGTGCCGGATGACGACTAATTTCACCGACGGCCCTAGGGAGTGAGTTGTGCGAGCCCTGACTCCTCCCTCACCATTCGCGCCAAAGCGCCCTCCATCAGTGACAGTGCGTCATCTACTTGTTGCCGGCTGACGTTCAATGCTGGCGCAATGCGAACAGTATTTCCGTACAGCCCGCCTTTCCCAATGAGCAGGCCCTCGGCTTTGGTGTATTCGAAAAATCGGTTGACGAGGTCAGGAGCTGGTTCCTTGTCGGAGCGGACGAACTCCATCCCCTGCATCAGTCCCTTCCCTCGCACGTCACCGATCATCGGGTAGCGCTGTTGTAGTTCTTCGAGCCCCGCTCGCAGCACAGCCCCTTGGTCCCGCGCATTCTCCGTCAAACTGTCTTCGTCAATGACATCGAGCGTGGCCAAGGCAGCCCGCATCGACACCGGATTTCCTCCAAATGTCGAGATGGTTGGCCCAGTGTACTGACCTGCGACTGCTTGAGTCGCAATCGTGGCGCCAATTGGGTGCCCGTTGCCGAGTCCCTTGGCGAAGGTCATCAAGTCCGGGTCCACACCGCTGTGTTCAATCCCGAACGCTTTCCCTGTGCGCCCGAAACCCGTCTGCACTTCGTCGGCAATGAACAACCCGCCGTACTTGCGGACAATGTCGGCAATCTCTTGAAAGTACTCGTCTGGCGGCGTGATGAACCCACCCACACCTTGAATCGGTTCGGCGATGACGGCCGCGATGCGCCCGGACGTTGAAGTTCTGATTGTGTCTTCCATGTCCTTGGCGCACTCGAGGCCACAACGGTCCGGCGTCTTGCCAAATGGGCAACGATAGCAGTAGGCGTTCATGGCGTGTACGACACCCGGTGTACCAGAGAGTCCAATTTTCCAGTTGGCTTGCCCTGTCAACGTCATCGCAAGCGCCGAGCGCCCACTGTAGCTGTGCCGAAGCGCTATCACGTCGTATGCGCCGGTGGCCGTGCGCGCCATCGCAACCGCCGTTTCATTCGCCTCTGTGCCGCTCGACGTAAAGAAGCTGACTTCGAGGTCTCCCGGCGTCATCTGTGCGAGTCGCTCCGCGAGGTCTACCATCGGAGCAGTGATGTAGAGAGTGGAAACATGTGTGAGTTTCTGAATTTGGTCCACGACAGCAGCGTTCACTCGCGGGTTGGCGTGCCCCACGCTGACCGTGAGAATGCCACCGAAAAAGTCGAGGTAGCGTTGACCACTCTTGTCAAAGAGGTAACATCCGTCGCCGTGATGTAGTTCAATCGGCTCTGCGTAGTAGGTCGCAACGCCTGGAGCTAGTACGCGGCGTTGCCGATTGGCGAGCTCCCCCGCCTCTTGTGACACCCCTGAGTTCCCCATCATCTGGCCCCTTTTCGAGCTGCCGCCAGTCTTCGCGCCTCGGCAGGCAGCATGGTAGACTGAAGTTGCCCATAGGGTAGCACAGGGGTTGCACCCCGACATGATACAATTTGTATGACGCTGTTGCGGAAAGTCGTGACAGGTTTACAGGCAAGTTTTATAGATCAGGAGTTTTGTACTGCTGTGGCGAGGACGTGGTGCACGTGCAGCCGTTTCTGCGAGTCTGCGACGTATTAAATCGACCTGTGTTTGAAGCCGCTGACTTGGTCGCGGGCGAATCCGGGTTAGAGCGAGTTGTGCGTTGGGTCCATATACTTGATATCTCTGAACCACTTGACCACATTCGCGGTGGAGAATTGATTCTCACGACTGGTCTTGGATTTGGCGGCGAGGTCACGCGCTTTTGTTCCTTTGTTGAGCAGCTTGTGGCCGGCCGAGCCGCAGGGCTATGTATTGAACTTGGCACAAGTGTTCGAGAAATTCCAGATGCGGTCCGCGACCTCGCCGAGTCGTCAGGATTCCCCCTCATTGTGTTTCGCCGTAAGGTGCGCTTTGTGGACATCACGCAGGACGTACATAAACTGATCTTGATGCAAGAACGCCAAGCGTTCTTCGAACAAGACTGGGTCGAGCAGTGGTTGCGCCAAAGTGGCGGCAACCTGCCAGTGCGGGACGAATACGAACAACGTCAAGCCTTGCCAATTGCGCCGCGACTCGAGCGCAAAACAGCAAACTCCACCAAAGTCTATCGAGTCGCTGTACTGAAAATCGACGACGCATTGGTCGGTCCGAGCCCGGCGGGACTGCCGTTCGATGTGGCAACAGACTGGTTTAACCGCCGGACGGAACTGTCACTGGCCGTCAAGAACGCGTTTGCGCAGCACGGCATTCGCTCTTACTTGTCCGTCCGAGCTGACCTAATTGTGGCGATTTTAGAGCGCGATGTAAGACGAGTTGAGGGGCCCACACCGTCCGACTGGTTGGACCAAGTGAATCCTGCGTTCGAATCGTTGACACGGGGTTTACAGCGCTCCGGCTGGAACAATGCACCCTGCATGGGCGTTGGCAGTGAGGTCTGTGAACTGATCGACGTGCCACGCAGTTATACCGATGCGAAGACGACGCTTGCAATCTGTGAACAAGTACACGGGACCGGCTGGATGTCCTCGGAAGAGACCGGGATCTACCAATGGGTGGCGATGCTCTCGCTGCATACTGAAGCGAGTTACAGCGTACAGCGCACACTTGCACCCGTGCTCGACTTTGACAGGAGGCACCACACCAGCCTACTAGATACCCTCAAAGCGTTCCTTGACTGTGACCGTTCTAAACAGCAAACAGCAGATGCCCTGTTCATTCACCGTCAAACGCTCTACCATCGACTGGAACAGTTGCAGCAACTTCTCTCAGTCGACCTGGACGACCCGGTCGCCCGCCTGTTTCTGCACGTAGCGATATACTACCACCTGTTTCACCAGCAGGATTAACTACAATTAGCCGTGTGCGCGAGAGGCAGACCCTGCAGAACCTCTTAGACGGGCTTCATCGCTTCAAACGGCTGATGGCAATCCTCGCAGTAAAACACCGACCGACAGGCGGTTGGTCCAAACAGACTATCGAGGCGCGTGTGCGACGATCGACAGTACGGGCACTCGGCGGTTAAAGAGTTCATCTGGAGTAGGCCGCAGGCCGGCGGAGCAATTCCGAACTCGCGTAAGCGAACCTTCGCCGTTTCCGTCATTCGCTCGGTTGTCCAAGGTTCATCGTACACGAACTCCACGTCAGCAGATGTGACACCTTCTACGGCGAGCACACGGTCGATGACGTTGCGGCGAATGATCGATAGCGCAGGACACCCCATAAAAGTCGGCATGAGTTGCACCAAGGCGTGTCCATCGGCGCTCGTCACGCTCCGCACCATGCCGAGGTCCATGATGCTGAGTGCCGGGATTTCTGGATCAAATACGTCGTAAAGAGCTCGTTCCACCTCCGGAGCCAACGCCTCCTCCTGCACGCGCTTCATCATGTTGCCACCCCCCTTGTTACCACACGGCAGTTTTGTCAAGGTCGTACACTTCCGAGAGCGTTCCGAGCAGTTCCTTGAGCGCATCAGTGTGCACCGCACGCGCCTCGCTACCGCCGTTCTGCTCACCTAGCCAAGGCGCTGGCGGGACAATCAGTCCTGCTCCCCGCATCACCCTCGACACGTTTTCGAACCAAGCTTCCCGGACCTCGCGGCCGCTCAAACTGATAATGCCGTTTGCCAACAAGTCCTGTTCCGCTTCACCGAACATGAACAGTTCCGGCAAGTCCGGCCATTGGGTCGCAATGGCACGCTCAATGCGCTCCTTCGCTTCACCGCCAGCCTGTGCCAGTCGAGTAAACCATGTCTGGGCGTGCAACCGATGGTAGTACTCTTCACGCAGCATCTTTGCGGCACCTTGCCGCAGCGGTTCGTACGAACTGTGTGTCAACGCGGTTAACCGCAGGTGGTCAAATTCGTCGTAAAAAAAGTGGCGCACCACAGTATAAGCCCAATCACCATTGCCTCGTTCAACCAAAACGGCGTTCCGTCGGACATCGTGTGGTCGTTCGTAGGCGAGCAACTCCACGGGCTCTCCCGTCAAACCGGATACGAGGTTGTAGTAGTAAACGGCGTGCCCGACTTCATCCTGACTGATGGACCCAAACGCAACGTCTTCTTCAATTTCGGGCGCCATTCCCAGCCACTCCGATTCCCGGTGGCCCATCACAAGTTCGTCGTCTGCCGCCTGACACAGGAACGAAGTGAGTGCTGCAATGTACCTGTCATCGGTTGTCTTCGCAACAAATTGTGCGTATGTCACAGACCTCGTCACCGACCTCTCTGTGTTGGGGCAGATTCAGTGGCAAGTCCATCGCCTGACGTGACTTGGTCTTCGGGATTGCCACTGCCCGCGTGTTTCACATCTTCCACAACTTCGTCAATCTCCATCGCACGCAGTTTAAATGCCTTCCAGCGTCTGGCATTGTCAGCGTATCCATCGACGCGGCGGTAGTCCCGGTCGAACTCAACGGCAAAGAAGTCCACGTCTTCGGATGTCTTGACTGCAATGAATCGCTTCGGCACAACCCATAGGCTGTGGGCCTTGTCGCGGCGCAGGAAGTTCTCGCGCGCGACGATCAGCGCCATATCTGTCGATGACGCCAACACACTGCCGACGTACTGATGTGGCTCAAGTACGTCGTATTGGACAAACACCTCGTATGCCTCGTACAGTCCGCCACTGTTTCCGCTAGCTGTTGTCATGCCTGCCGCCTCACTTTCCCAACACGCTGACGTGTGCACTGTCGGCAGTGCGCTTCATCGCTTCACGCACCCACGCCTGCTCGGTGTGCGCGGCCTTGCGTAGGGCAATGCGTGCTTGCGACATCGGCCCTGAGTTCTTCCGAACAATCTCGCCAAACTTCTGCCAATCTGGCTGAGTGTATGTCCACTGTTTTTTGATCCCGTCGTAATGCAGTATTTCATCGGGAATTGTCAGGCCAATCGAGCGGATACGCGGCACGTAGCGAGTGAGAAACTTCTGGCGCAGTTCCTCATTGGTGCGCTCGCGAATTCGGTATTTCAGCATGACACGCGCTGAGTCGGAAATCTCAGGCGGGCCAAAGAAGAACATCAGAGACTCCCACCAGCGGTCAACCGCGTCCTGCAACATCTGGCGTTGCTCTGACGTACCTTCGGCTAGCGAAAGAATGATCGATTCTCCATGTTGCATATGAAAGCTCTCTTCAGCACAGATGCGTTTGAGTACGCGCGCATACGGCGCGTAGGACGTATCAAGGAGCGCCGCCTGAGAGATGATTGCAGCTCCGTCTACCAGCCAGCCAATGACGCCAGCATCTGCCCAACTCGGCGCAGGCATGTGAAACACGTTGTGAAATTTAATCCGGCCCGTGTAGATGTCTTCTATCATGGACTCACGCGTCGCTCCAAGCGGTGCAGCCAGTTCTTCTGCAATCCGCAGCAGCAGCTGTCCGTGACCAATCTCATCCTGCACCTTCGACATAATCCCGAGTTTTCGGCGCAGGGACGGCGCCTTCGGTACCCATTCCTTTTCTGGATAGGCCCCCATGATTTCACTCACACCGTGCATTTGTATGAACTTTACGAGGACCATCCGGTAGTCATCCGGCATCCAGTCCGTTGCTTCAATCTTCTCACCGCGCTCAATCCGCGCCATAAACTGCGTTACACGCATATCTTCAGTAGACGTTACCACCGCGTGGGCCTCCTCACTGCTAGCTTTCTTCAACTCACACTTCCTTGATTGCTCTCGGTCTTGGTCCGACGTCTGCACTACGTCGATTGACCCCGTACAACAGGACGTCAGCTAAGCGGTCGGCCACGGCTTTGGCGCTCAGTTCTCCCGCAGGGTCGTACCATTGATACAGCCAATTTGCAACGGAAAGACTCACGATGCGGCTGAATCTCTGATTCGACATCACGAACGTTCCTTCTGCCACCCCATATTGAATCACTTCTTGCCACAGATGTTCATATTTGTCCCGTTTGTCTTGAATCAGAGCTCGCCGCTCACCTTCGAGCGCGCGCCACTCGTGCGAAAAGACTGTCGCTGCGTCGAGATTGCGCGCCACTACACCAATGTGTGCCGCTAGTGCTTCACGAAACTTCTCCTCTGCAGAAAGCTGCCGCGAGACAACGGCCGCTAGGGACTCGAGGAACTGATCTGCGACCGAATCGACAATCTCGTACAACAAGTCTTCCTTGGTCCGAATGTGAGCGTACAGACTGCCAGAGAGAATCCCACTCATCTGTGCGATGTCGCGAATCGTCGTGCCGTGATAGCCCCGTTCACTAAACAGCACACGCGCCGAATGAATGATGTCTTCGCGCCGACCCTTATCTCCCATGAATGGCCCTCCAACTGTGGGTGATGGCTACACTCACCAACAAGCGCTTGCTTGTTGCTAGTGTAGTCCCGCGTACAGAAGGCTGTCAATGAGTGTAGAGCTGATTTGTCATGTTTAACCGAAAATTCATAACAACGTGATACTTCCTTGCTCTGTCACTCAGCTATACCACACACCGTCACATTCATATAGAATAACGAGGGGAGTGGTTTGATGCAGAAACACCAACGCAGGCGAACAAACAACACGGGATGGCGGGTAGCGGCAATCGTACTCGCGGCCTTCGTAGGCGTAGCGGGTGGAGCTACCGTCGGTTTTTTCCGCGCCGGTGCGATAAATGGGTACGCACCGCCGGCACCTGTTGTGCCATCAAACACCGCCTCCCCCACCACAAAAGTCCCACAACGGAAAACGTCTGTGCCAAACAACGCCGCCACTGCCGGCAACAATACAGTCAGTCCAACGGAGAATTCTACTGGCGATTCCACAGCCAATTCCACGGGCAATTCTACGCCTTCTAGCAATCAGACGGCGCCTTCAAACCAGACGACGCCGCCTCCAACGGACACCTCGTCACCGTTGCCTGCGAGCACCATGTTGCAAGTTCCTGCCCAGAATCAACTCCCGCAGCTTCCGAACGGCTGCGAGGTCACCAGCTTGTCGATGCTATTCACTGCAGTCGGACATCCCGTCAGTCGATTCACACTGGCCGACGAAATCGCGAAGGACCCGACGCCATTGGTGAAGAATTCATCAGGAACAATCATCGAGTGGGGAAACCCGAACGTCGGATTCGTCGGGAATATGGCAAAGATTGGATTTGGCGTGTACCATGGTCCGATTGCAGCACTGATCAACCAAATTCTTCCGAACCGCGCTGTGGATTTGACCGGCCAGTCCTTCGACACCATCTTGCGCACCGTGGCTGCTGGCACTCCGGTTGAAGTGTGGACAAATCAATACTTTACACCGTTGCCAGAGACCGCATTCATCACCTGGCAAAGCCCAACCGGCCCCGTCCACACGACATTCTACGAACACGTTGTGCTAGTTGTAGGTTACGATGCAGAACACATTTACATCGACAACCCATTAGGAGGCATTCAGAGTCAAGCCGTCAATCGTCAGCAATTCATTGCGTCCTGGAAACAGATGGGGTCGCAAGCCGTCACGATTGCAAACGCGCCTACGACCACGGATACCCAGTCGACCGCACCGTAACTCAGACGTCGATTACAGAGTCTACTTTGCACCCCCTCGAAACACCTCAGCCACATCGACAGCCTGCATCGACACTGCGACGTGCGCTTCCACAAAGAAAGTGTATGCATCCACTCTGTCACTGCCTACCAATGCTTTCACCGCCGCCATGTAGGTAGCCAACTGTGCAGTGTACTCCGTCGCCTGCTCGGCCACATTTTGGGCGGAGACGCGGTCTGTCTTATAGTCCACAATGAGCCAGCCATCCTGCTCCTCGACGAGCACGTCGATCACACCCTGGACAACCACATACCTTCCCTTCTCAACAGGCCGCCCGGGAGACACTGCGTTCTCCTCGCCAGACACGCGCACCACTTGCCCCGTCGTCAGGTCAATTCGACTGATAAAAGGTTGCTCGCGCCAGACGCGTTTCGCGTCGCGCAGGCGACATCCGACATCGGAAGTGAGAAAGTCCACGATGTCCTGTGGATTCAGTGCAGCGAGCAATTCCTCGTCTACGAGCTTGCGGCGCGCCACATCTGCCAATTGTTCTAAGACGATCGGGAGTGTTGGCGTAACCTGAAAATCGATGTGTTGCATCACGGCGTGGAACGCCGTCCCGCGCTTTCGTCCCGATGGCCCTTCGTGAGACTGGACAAAGACTGGGTCGTCAAGCAGTCGTTCTGCCGCCGCTCTGTGCTGATGGCGCACCGCCCCCGAACGCCCCTTTGCTGCCACCCACAATCGCCGCAACTCGGTGGCCGACACCTTCCCGGGCACACTGCGCAGCACCGCGCTCTGGTCTTGCCAGGAGAGCGCCTGCATCACGCCATCACGCACCTCGTCCCGATTCATCGGTGTCCCTGTAGCGACGGCTTGTGCCTCGTCACCCACTTGCTCCCCACCATCCGTCGAAGCTACATCGCCCGCTATCAACGACTCGAACACCTGCCGTAATTCGCGTCCGCCAGGTAGATTCCACAGTGTCCATGTATAGGCTGAAGAGAAGTCCCGCAGTTCACTTGCAGGCAACGCTAGACCCTGCACGACTTCCTGTTGCAGTGTCCGAACACCATGTGGGTGCCTCAACAGCGCCGGGATTAGCCAATCTAGGTAGGTCTTACCACCGAGCAGAATGCGAGGCGACAAAGGCGCCTGCTGCACGTCGCACTCTGCTATGCGGTCGGATGCTCGGGCCAACAACGCTGGCACATTGCTGGCGGACCCGACCAAAATGAGTCGCTCACGCGCCCGCGTCAGCGCAACGTAGAGGACTCGCGCTTCCTCTGCAAGAAACTCCGTTCGCTCCGCCTCTTCGAGCGCGAACGACGCCAGTGTGCGCCAGCGGCGCTGCGTGGCGGCATCGACCATCTGCGGTCCAAAACCGAGCGTGCGGTGCAACGGCAGACTCCGTTCCTCCGTCCCCCGATAGAATTGCTTCCCGAGGTCTGCGACGAACACGACCGGATACTCCAGTCCTTTGCTCCGGTGAATCGTCGTAATACGCACCACGTCTTCGTTCTCACCAAGCGTACGCGCTTCGCCTGCATCGACGTCGAGACCCGTCGTCTCGCGAACCATCGTGATAAATCCGTGAACACCTTCCACTGACGAGCGGTCAAACGACCGGGCGATGTCAAGCAAGGCGTCCAGGTTGGCAGACCGGATGTCTCCACCTGGCATACCAGCCAGGTACTGCGACAGCCCCGTCTCCTCAAGTACGGCACGAATGGTCGGTTCAGCAGGGTTGCGCCGTGCAAAGGTGCGCCAGCGGTCGAGGCGAGTCAGGAACCGAGCCGCTTTCACGTCTGCTTGCGCCGCACTCTCTGCGAGTGCTTCTGGTCCCGGCCATGGCGAGTCACCTTTTTGGCGCGACCGCCTAGCTGCGCGACGGAGAGAGTCGTACAAACTGCCCCGTTGCCCAGCGCGCAACAGTGCCAGTTCGCGGTCCGTAAATTCGGCAATCGGCGAACGAAGCAGAGCGGCTAGGTCAATATCGCTTTGTGGGTTGTCGATCGCGGACAGGAGCGCTAGCAGCCACTTAACCTCGAGCGAACCGTAAAAGCCACTTGAAGTCTGTCCGTACGCTGGGATGCCCGCTCGACGAAACACTTCCAGCACAGCGTTCATCCGTCCGGCGACGGAGCGCATGAGCACCGCGATATCGCGATAGGTGAGCGGCCGATAACACTTGTCTTCCTTGTCCCAGACGACGGCCCGCACAGTGCCCGGTGAGAGCCCCATCAACTCGCGGATGCGCGTGGCAATGACGAACGCCTCTTTTTCGATCGCGGACAAGTCCTCAGGAGCGGGCAAGTCGCTGTCTGAATCAGCGGGTCGGCGCAAAGCTTTGCCGCTGGCGAAGCCAGTCGCGTCCGCTTCGTCCGCCACGTCGGCGTCCGCCAGCACATCGGGATCAGATTCCTCATCCTCATCGCGCGACTGACGCTCGATGAGGTGCAGTTCCACTGGGCCGGAAAGAAGGGGTGCAACTACATCTCCCGGTGGGATAGGATACTCGGCACCTGCGCGCATCTGGGCGCGGTCGTCGTACGGAATGGAGCCGAAGTCTTCGGAAAACAGCTGCTGGAACAGAAAGTTCACGGCGCCGACGACTTCACTGCGGCTGCGGTAGTTGTCAGGTAAGTCTACAACGCGCCCGTCACCACGGCGATAGCGTTCAAGAAAGATGTTCGGCTCCGCCATGCGGAAGCGGTAGATGCTCTGCTTGACGTCACCGACAACAAACACATTTCCTTGTGGTCTGGCGATGCAGCCGACGATTGCGTCCTGAATCGGGCTTGTGTCCTGGTATTCGTCGATGAACACCTCTGCGAACTCGGCCTGCAGCCGCTCCGCCTCCCCCGTCTCCACGTCTTCGAGGGCTCGCAGGGCAAAGTGTTCGAGGTCGCTGAAGTCAAGCCCACCAAGCGCCCGTTTCTCACCTGCCATGCGGTCTTGGAAGTCCTGCACAAACGCTGCCAATGTGGCGATGTCCGGCGCGAGGTCAATCATGTCTTGTTGCAGCCCAGCCTCCCCACGACCACAAACCGCGAGAATGCGTCGAAGTTGCTTAATCGCGGCCGCGCGCAGGTCTTGAACAGCTTTCTTCCACTCGTGGTCACCGGCACGGGGACTACCTTTGATGGCTGCCTCGATTACCCCGCACCAGGCAGCGTATTGCTCGTTCGCCCCACGCAGAAGGTCGGTCTGCGCGAGCGCGTCGCGGATGGCGGAGACGTTGACTGCGTAGCTGTGCAGTTCTTCGTACAACTGTGCAATCGTTTCTGCCTGAGCCAGTTGTTCATCTGCCTCAGCGAGTTCGCGGTCGAGGAAGGCAGAAAATGCAGGCGTCCACGGCAAGTCGCGGAACTCCTTCGTCGATGCCTCTGCAAACCGCGCCGCCATTTCCTGTAACCACTGCGTCGGATGCGGCTGACTGCGCGCAAAGTCGTCGAGTCGAAAAACCGTCTGTGCGATGGCGAGTGGGTTCGTTGCACCGAATCTTGACAACATGTGCTCCACGGCCGAGGTTGTGGCGGCATCTGCCAAACGCTCGTCGAGCAGTTGTTGCAACACGCGGTCGCGAAGCACCACCAGCTCGTCCTCGCCGAGAATCCGGAAGTTCGGGTCAAGACCGAGCGGCAGGAAGTTGCGCCGTACGACGTCGAGGCAGAAGCTGTGCAATGTCGAGATCTGCGCTTGGTCGAGCAGCATCAACTGCCGCGCGAGTTGCGTGCGAAGCTGCGCGTCTGCGTCTTGTGCCGCTTTCGCGTGCAGACCGTGTAGACGACTGCGGATGCGCTGGCGCATCTCCGCTGCGGCTGCTTCGGTGAAAGTCACAATCAGGAGGGCTGGGAGGTCAACGGGGTTTTCCCCTGCCACGCACAGAACTACGCGTTCTACGAGTACGGACGTCTTTCCCGAACCAGCGCCTGCGGAGACGACGACGTTTTCCCCCCGCGACTCAATCGCGCTCTTCTGAGTCGGGGACCATGACCGGTCGTAGGTGTACACAGTTATGCCTCCTCCCTCTGCGTCTCATTAGCGGCTAGATACGCTTGTGTCCAGGCTGCTGTTAGGTCGTCGCGGTTTCGCTTTTGCAGCCGCCGGAACGGAGCGCGGTCCCAGCGCGGGTCAATCTGGCACATCGCTGAGAAAGCACAGTAGTCGCACGCGGTCTGACTGTCGAGCTGAAATGGCGCCACGGCGATGTCCCCGCTGAGCATGCGTGCAGCCTGCCCTCGCACGTGTTGCCAGACCCGGTGCTGCATCGCTCGCCACTCCGTCTCACTCAGCGCAGGCGCCGACTTTGCTAGTCCGCCATCCTTTTTGTACACCTGCCCAAACAGCTCACTTCCACCTGTCGCGAGCTTGTCGTCCATCGCTTTGACGAACTCTGGCTTGTCCACGACGAGCCCATTCGCCCGCATCCCTTTTACAGCTTCTTCGCGAGCGCCTTCCAGCGTATCCGGTACATCTTTGGTTTCCGGTTTCTGGCGCAGCGGAATGTAGAGCATCGCCGCTGGCACAGCAGACCGGCCGAACAAGGCGTCAGCCCTCTCTTCCACGACGGTTGCGTACACCGGCAACTGCAACTGTAGACCCTGTTCGATTTGGTTCCAGTCCAGCTTTTTCTGGCTGCTCTTGTAGTCCACGATGCGAAACGCAAACTCACCGTCGATTTCCGCCACATCGACGCGGTCGATGCGACCGCGCAGAAGAACTGTCACGCCCGGCTCCACCTCGATTTCGAGAGCAGGCAGACGGTCATTCGCAGCCAGGCCAAACGAGAGTTCCATCGCCATCGGTGCGAACAGTCCGCGCCGGGCGTGACGGGTCAGGACGACCGCTGCGACGTCAAGCACGCTTGCCGCCTCGGCAGCACGGGCTGAACGCAGAGCGGAGCGGCGCCACGGCGCTGCACCTGGCGCTGCGAGAACGGCTGTAAACGCACGCTGCATCGCAGCCACGGCCTCCTCGTCGGTCATGTCGCGCCAGCGCGCCATGTCCACGCGATTGTCTTCGACAAATCGGAGTAGTGTGTCGTGCAGAAGATTCCCGCGCAGCGCAGGGCTAATCCCAACTTGCGGGCGTTCCGCAAGGTGCAGTGCATGCGTCGCGAAGTGACGGTAATGACAACTCGCGTAGGCCTCCAACTGATGGACGTTCACAACCAGTGGGTCCGGGTAGATGAATCTGGCGAGTTGCGCTCCAAGCGGCTGCGCTGCGGTTTTGTGCTGGACGCCGCGCAGTGCCCGCTCGAGGGTCTGTTTGCGCACATCGTCCTGCTCGAACCAGTCGAGAATCGCGTCGTACACCGCATGTGTGCGCAGTGTACCCGCAGACTTTACGTCGCGCAGCGCAGCCGCGATCCACATCAGTGCAATCGCGGGCGTCAGCGCAGTCACGTCGGGGATGTCTGCTCCGGCGCGGTGCAGTGTATCGTGAAGCCACAGCTGTTCGGAGATGGCGTCGTCATCGAACAGTGTGCGCAACTGTGCGATAAGCAGCGACGGCTGTGCCGCCTTGCCATCCATCCCGGCTAGCGGATAGGACAAGTAGAGTTGTTCTGTGGCGCGGGTCAGCGCGCCGTACACAACTGAGCGCTCTGCCAACTGCCGCTGTGCTGAGGTATCGGCAATGCGAACGCCAAACAAATGCGCGAACTGCTCGCGCTCATCGTCTTGCAACAGTCCCGTCGGGCGGATTCGTCGTGGCAATGCGCCGTCCAGAGCACCTAGGATGAGCACAGCTTTGGCCTCCCAAGCAGAGGCGTGCGTGACTTGGGTGACGAGCACTTCGTCCACACCAGCCGGAATGGAAGAAAGCGACTGACCGACGATGTCATCGCGGACCAACCGGAACAAAAATGACCGTTGCAGTGCCTCGCCACTGTCGGTCTGTGCGAGGTCATTCAAGACGGCGAGCAGTCGTACCCACGCCTGCTCATGCAGGCTCGCTTCGGCAGGTTGCTCTGCAGCAGACTCGTTGACCATCCACGTGGCTGCGCTGCGCTTCGCCTGAACGCGCCCAAGCAAGGCCCACAGCGCCTCAGCCAGCGCTGTGGGAGTACACTCGGCACCTCCGACATCAGCGAACAGCGGCAGCATCACGTCTGCTAACTTGCGGCGCAGTTCATCTCCACGCTCGTCGTCGCGCTGCGCGGTTTCGGATCCCGGCCCACCATCCGTCGCGGCTGATGCATATGTCCAAGGTTTGTCGTCGGCCAGTGCTGCTTGTCCCTCAATCTCGTAAGTGCGCAGATAGGTCTCGAGCCAGTCCGCTTCGTCACGGGCGAGTCCGCACAGGTCGCACTTCAGCAAGCGAATGAGCGCCGGTTGCGCAAGCTTTGACTCGACGGCGTCGATCGCAGCTAACACCAGCGTCGCGAGTGGGTGTGTGGCGAACGACGGGAACACATCAATGTAGGCCGGGACTTCGCGGCGCGCCAGACTGTCCGCCAAGAGCGGAGCGTAGTCAGCAAGCTGCGGTACGAGGATGGCGATATCTCCGTATGACAGTCCCTCCTGCCGCACGAGCCGGGCGACCGCTTCGGCAGCACCGTCCGCCTCAGCGCGCGGATTTTGCGCAGCTGCAAGGTGTACGTGCGGCGCTTTGCCGCCTCTGGCGGGTCCCTGCGCGAACAGCAGAGCCTCGACCCGCGCCAAGTCCGGTGCGCGTCCAAAGCGCGCCTCCCCAGGCTGCCTCCGTTCCGGGACGACGGTCGCAGAGACGCCCACCTCTGCACAACGGGCGAGCCATTCATGACACGCGCGCAGGGCCTGCGGCGCAAACACGCCATCCGCTGTGATCGCGTGACTTTGTAAGGCATCGGGATGGACCGGAAAAGTGAGGACGGTCCGGTCTGCCACCCGCGCCGCTGCCAAGAGAAACTCCCGCTCGTCTGGCAGCAGGTCAAAGAAACCATCCACGTACAGCGTCGCACCCGCCAAGTCTGGATAGTCGGACAGACGTGGTTGTGTCAGCGCGAGCAGCTGGTCTGGGTCGTACAGGTCACGCTCAGACAGAGCTCGCGCGTAGTCCGCATACAGAAGACACAGCTCGCGCAACTTGCCAAGGAGGCGCTGCGACGCACTAACAACCCGCCGTGGAGAGGTTTCCAGCACGGCCGCGGCGGCGGTCTCAAGCATGGCCTCGACTTGGTCCAAGCTGACCAGGTGGTGCGAGAACTCGCCGAACACGTTCAAAATGCCGTCGAGGAAGTCGAGCGATGGCGCAGTGCGGTGTAACACCCGCAGGTCACCTGCGCGCCGCTGATAAATGCTCGCGAGCAACAACCGCCGGCCTGTTTGCAAGATTGGCTGCTCACCTTGCCCTGTCTCCTGATGCGCACGCTGTGCGAGGCGTTGCAGGTTGAGTACCTCGGCCCGCACAGACGCCGGAACGTGCTCTAAGAGCAACCGTTCCGTCGCGTACGAGGCATCACTTGGCACTATCCAGAAAATGCGCGGTCCAAAAGGTGCTTGCCGCAATTCTGCTGCGATTGTCTGCGCGATACGCGTCGACTTCCCTGACCCGGCTCGTCCGAGTCTAACCTCCACTTGTCCCATGCCATTACTCCCCTTGTGCAGCCTCCGTCAAGTCGACGACCCGAACGCCTGCATCCACTGCCAGCGCGGCGACGTCGTCGTGACAAGTCAAGTACAAGAACTGTCCGCCCTCTGCCTCTTCTCTCAGAATAGCAAACACAGCGTCAAAACGCGCCCGGTCAAAATTCACCAGCGGGTCGTCGAGCACCACTGGGAGAATCACGCCCCGAGCTGAATAATCCCTCAACAACGCCAACCTCAGCGCGAGATAAACCTGTTCGCGGGCACCGCGCGACAACTGGTCGACCGCCCATGCCTGGCCCGCACCATCGACTGCGACCAATACCGGCACATCCACTCCGCTCTTGTTGTCCACCGTAGCTGTGGCCCGCAATTCCACGTAGCGCCCGTTGGTCACTCGCGCAAACACCTCACTGGCCGCATTGAGCGCAGTTGGCTGGCGATCACGTTCATACCGCCGCCGCGCCTCCTTTACCAGCGCACCCGCAGCAGCATACACACCCCACTTTCGCGCTGCCTGCAGACGCTCCGCCGATACCTGCGCCAACTGCCACGCAGTGTCCAGTGCTGTTTTGCGGTCCGACCACTGTGCAAGTTCCTGTTCAATCGCCCAGACCAACCGGCGCTGTTCTTCTGCCGCAAGGCGTGCCTGCGCGACCTGCGAAGTTGCAGCTTGGACCTGCGCGCTCACATCTTCCTCGGTCAACAAGGCGAGCTTCGACACGACAGCTTCGTATGCGCTCTCGCCCCCTGCGGTGGCAACAGCGTGTACATAGGACTCGCGCGCCACCCTTGCTTCAGCCGCCCACTCGTCTAGCCGAGCCTTCGCTGCTTCAAGGTGTGACCGCAGCGCGTGCAGGACTGACTCAAGCCGACGTGCCACTGTGGGACCATCCTCGTCCTCGCGTCCGTCGAAACTGGGGTGAGCAAAGTCCCCCGTCCGTCCACTCGTCGCGGCTGTCTCACGTTCTGTCACAGTGACAGAACGCACGGTCATCGCACCGTCTGGCACTTCCCTGCGTACCTGTTCCAGAATCGCGGCCGCTGTGCGTCCGAACTGCGACAGCCTACGACCGGTTTCAAGCGCGCTTATACTCCTTTTTGCGGCCTGTGCCTCGGCACTACGCAGTCGGGCCACACGTGCAGCTTCCGCGACAAAAGCAGTTGGGGACAGGTACTCCTTTATCCCGAACGACGCCAATTCTGCCACCCACGCAGCTTCCGCAATTCGGAGTTCCTCTTTCGCCGCTCGTTGCCTGGCCTCTTCGTCAAGCAACTGACGCTGTGCGTCTTGCCAGCGCTCCCATGCATTGCGCCCTTCCTCTAGCCCTGCCACTTCCAAATCTAGCGACAGTCGACTCTGGCGAACCGCCTGTCGCAAAGTCTGAAAGGCGTGGCGGACCGCAGTGTAATCGTCCGGGAGACTCTCTCCGAACACCCGTTGCACATCCGTAGCGCCAGCCGGATGTCGGTCAGCCGTTTGTAGTTGTGCGATTGACTCCCGTACTGCCTGCCACCCGCTCTTTACGTTCGCCTCCAGCCGGGTCACGTCAAGACTACTTTCTCGTCTCGACGCACCCTTGGCACCCCCGCTGTCGCGCCGCAGCCAGCCCGTAGCCACAGCGACGCCGAGCAGCAGGGCGACGACCCCGGCAATCGTTTGTCCCGCGTACCACAGATACGCCCCGAACAGCGCCGCGACGATGACAGCGAAGATTGCTGCAAAGGACGAACGCCGACGTTGTTGTGCACGTCTCTGCTCTGCACTCTGCGCCAGTGCCTGTGCTGCCGACGCCAAGTCGTTCAAATGCGTTTCACACGTGTTCCACAGCGATTCCGCACGGTCAATCGTCGCCGTGTCGTCCTGCAACCGACTGGCCATGACGGAAAGTCGCTGGCGTAGCGTCAGCCACTGGGCGGAAGTTTCATCCCCTGTACCGCCAACAGAGACAAGTTCTGCAAATCTCTGCTGGGCGATGTCCCGGCTACCAGAGACAGTGTTGGCGAGACCATCCACACTGCGAAGGCAGTGCTCTAGCCTCGCTGCGTGGAGGCGCGCCTGTTCCACCGCAGCGGTATCCACCGACGCTGCCTGGAGCGCAAGTTGACCGTCCCAGAGCGGTGTCTTCCACGGAGCACTCAGACTCGCTGCAATTTGGGCCGACTCCTCGCTTAGCTCAGCCGCATCTTGAAGAGACTCCTGCATTTGCCGCAATTGCACGGTCGCCGTCTGAGCCTGTGCCGCAGCTGAAGCTACTTCACCACTTAGGCGCAACCACGGTGGGTCAGCCTTGCCATCCGCACCACTTTTCGCCTTCCACTCGTTGCGCTGGCAGTAGTGCGGCCACACGTCGGTGAGTACCTGGGCTTGCCGGCGTTCTTCGACCGCGTCTTGCAGGTGTTGTTCCAATTCCTCTAGAGTCACTCTCGCCTGCACCAGTTCGTCACGTTTGCGTAAGTACGCTGCTGGTGTATCCTGGGTGGCTTCCAGTTCAGTTCGCAGACGAGCGACCTCGCGGTTCTTCTGTAGCAGTACCGCGTTTCTGGCGCGTGCGTCTGCGTTGTAAATGGCCTTGCCTGCCTCGCTGAGGCGTCGCTCTAGTTCGTACGGTGACAGTCCCCCCGGACTGCCAACTGCGTAAAGCTTGTCAGCGACCCCCGTCTCTTCCTTCAAGTCCTGCAACTCCGCCAACTGGAACGTGAAAACTGACTGGTACAAGGATGCCTCGACCATGCGCAGGTCCGGTAAAGCATCCTTGACCGCTTCGTCACCTGTAAGGCGGTCACCGGTCGGTGTCAGCAGGACCGGTTTCAGCCGACGACTGCTTAGCCCTCGCTCTAACCGCCAGAGGGCGCAGTCCCGCTCCACCATTGCCGCGACTCGCGACTCAGATGTGATGGCCGGACGGCCCTCCTCCATGTCCGGGCGTCCAAACAACAAGCCGCGGAGGCTGGCCAACAGCGTGCTCTTGCCGGTCTCATTGGGACCGTAGAGCACCGTGAGACCGTCCACGAGGTCGGGCAGAACGAGTTGTCGATGAGCGCCGACCCGCTCAATTTCCAATCGTCGCAACTTCATCGATTCGCCCCCTCAGCAGAACCGGCTGCTGCATACCACGTCAAGACCTGCCGCTCGGCCGCATCGAGGACGAACCGCCATTCATTTTCTCCCGGTTCGACTAGAGTCAGGTCACCTCCGTCGTGGAAGACGGCTTCCAGAACCGGAGCGAGCAAAGTTCGGGCAAGCTCGAGGTCGCTCCGACACTCTTCCACCAACCGCAACAACTCACCAACGAACTCTGCACTGTGCATGAGCGCGGCGCGGTCAAGCGGCGGTACCAGTTCTGAACGGATGTCCTCAATCCACGCTGGCAACCCAAGAACTTGCAACTCTCCCATCAAAGTCGAATGCAAGTCTTCAGACGGCTGCAACGCCGAAGCGAGCGGCGTCACGCCAGTGAGGTACAAGCGAACAATCGTCGGCAGCAGGTCGGAATCCTTGGCCTGTATTTGCTGTACTTGTGAAGCAGGCCCACCCGAAGAGACACTCCTTACGACTGCGGCGACCCGCTTAGGCACCAGGCTCAAACTGTCCTCTTCGTCCAGCGACACTTCCACGGGTGCAAAAGTGACAGCTGCCGTGCGACGCCAAGTCACGGCGGTGCGCCCTTGCTCATCGACCTCGACGATGGCAACGCCGTGGACACCGGGTTCGCGGATGTGACGACCTTGCGGGACGCCAGGATAGAACACAAGCGGACGCGTTTGCGACAACACCACCTGCTGGTGGATGTGGCCAAGGGCAAAGACGTCGAACCCGCGCGTAGACAGTTCCTGTACGCTCGTTGGGCAGTACGTCGCGTGGTCGGCACTCGCCACAGCTCCGACACTGCCGTGATAGAGACCAATGGCGAAATCCGCATCGCGATGTCGCACAAAAGCGTTCGCACAAGACGCTGTCATCGCTGCTCGCGAGTAGCTGAAGCCACAAATTTGGATTCGGGTGTCGGGCGCCAACTCAAGCCAGGCCGGTGCGAGGGCTTCGGTTGGTTCTACCGACACCGCTGGAAACACGTAGACATTTTCTGGCCACGCAACCGGTGTCGGGCCCGTCAAAGGGTCGTGGTTGCCGTGGCTCAGGAAGACACGGATGCCCGCATCACACAGTTTCTGCATGCCACGCTGCAGTTCGAACCAAACGTGCATGGGGACAGACGGAGCGTCAAAGACGTCCCCAGCGATTGTCACGAAGTCTACGCGCTCTTCAATAGCAATGTCGACAATGCGACGAAACACCTCGTCTGCAGCTTGTCGGACACGCGCGGACCACAAATCCGGTAGTCGCGATTGCAAACCTTGAAACGGACTTCCCATGTGCAAGTCCGCGGTGTGCAGAAAGCGAAAACGCCGCATCGTGTCACCCCCGATCACATGTTCGTACCTCTCTATTCGGCATGCATGCCGAGGTCTCCTATCTTCTCAAACGAAACCTTCCGGTCGGATGGCAGTGAGTTGAGAGCAACCGTGAGAGGTAATGAGGAAGGAGTTCGAGCAGTACCTGTATAAGTACTGACGAGCAGAGATTGATGAATCGATAGGAGGCAAGTCCCGATGAGTCAAGAAGAACTGATTCACCAAAGCTTCGCGGCCGTGCGCGAAGTCATCAACGAATGGGATCCGGTTGGCCTCCACCCCGGCGCCTTCGCCCCGGTAGACGAGTACGACCCAGAAGTCAGTGAGATCGTTGCTTTCGTCGGCGATACGTCGCTTAGTGTTGGGGCATTAGGTGAACGCGTGTACAAGGTGTTTGAAACATGGTTTGGCGAGGACATGACCTACTGCTTCCCGCTCGAAGAGTGCGAGAACGTCGCTGTGAAACTAAAGGGGGCCGTGTCCAAATGACCACGGCCGCGCCAGGAGGACAGACTGTGCAAGACACAGACCGAAAGTCGTCTTTATCACCGGAACGTCGAGTGGAGGCGTACGTTTGAGACAGACTTCTTTGGAGCCCTGAGCTGTATCAAACCCGTACTACCGCACATGTGATCCCGCTGTTGAGGCATCATTGTCAACGTCGGCAGCATCGGTGGTCGAATCGCTTCGCCTGGCGCAGGTCCCTACTCTGCGTCAAAATTTGCACTGGAAGGGTATGACGGAGGCACTCTGCTGACCCGATGGAGGTCGTCAAACTCATTCGTGACATCGTCGTCTCCGACGCCCCGACAGTGCGGTACCCAGTCGGGACAATGATGAATCAGCCTGTCGGCGAATTTGTCCAGACTTACATCGCCACGCCGTGGACCGAGATCGAGCGGATGCGGCTCGTCTAAGACACCCCACTGACAAACACTGCGACCTGAAGGTCAGTTCCACGTATCGGAATGTTCCATCATATTCCGTCGGTTTGTCGCCACACACTTTTGTCTCCCCCTCACACAACCTTCGCACTAGGCATATCGTCGGTGTAAAGGTTGAGTTTTTAGGAGGGGTAGGGGGATGAGCGGACAATCGTACGCAGTGGCTGATACGTCGACGCCGCCAGCGGTGTCGCAGACCCGGATTCTCGTGGTCTCCGGTCTCGGCCTCTTGTTTGACTCGATGGATGTCGCACTCTTGTCATTCGTTCTCGTCTCGCTCACGAAACAGTGGCACTTGACTGCGACGATGACCGGTCTAGTCGGGAGCATTGGTTTAGTCGGCATGGCCGTCGGGTCCGCACTCGCGGGTCTGATGTCAGACCGCTTCGGGCGCAGGTCGACATTCCTGTGGACGCTCTTAATCTACAGCGTTGCCACAGGCCTGTCTTCGCTCGCCACTGGAGTCGGCATTTTCATCGTGTTGCGTTTCATCGTCGGGTTTGGGTTAGGTGGAGAACTCCCGGTCGCCACCACGTACGTGCTTGAGTCCTCACCACAAGAGCAGCGCGGGCGCCGCGTGGTCTTCCTAGAGGCCTTCTGGGCAGTCGGGAGTTTGGTCGCGGCAATCCTGTCGTTTTTCGTCATCCCAAGCCTTGGCTGGCGGATTGCCTTCCTCATCGGCGCGGTCCCTGCTCTCTACACGCTTGTACTGCGCTTCTCGTTACCCGAATCACCAAAGTTTCGCTCTTTAGGATCACGGCGCGCCACCATCGGCCAGGCGTTTCGCGCGCTCTGGCGCCCTGAATTGCGCCGCGCGACGGCCGCCACCTGGATTTTGTGGTTTGTTATGAATTTTGCGTACTACGGTATGTTTCTATGGCTTCCGTCCGTACTCGCAGACAAGGGCTACAACCTTGTCCACAGCATCGGCTATACGCTGATTATGACAATCGCCGAGATCCCAGGCTATCTCATGGCCGCCTGGCTGGTCGAGAAGTGGGGTCGTAAACGGACGTTGTTACCAGCCATGCTGCTCGCTGCGCTGTCCGCACTTGGCTTCGGCTTCGCGCACAGCACAGCGCAGTTGATCATTTTCGGACTGTTGCTGTCGTTTTTTATGCTCGCCGCATTTGGCGCCACCTACATCTTTACAGTCGAGCAGTTCCCAGTCTTCGTCCGTGGGTCTGGGATGGGTTGGGCAGCCGGATTTGGGCGCATTGGCGGGATCATCGGACCTTACATTGTCGGTGCCATGATTGCAGGCGCCGTCGGCTACCCTGCCATTTTCGGCCTGTTCTTCATCGTCACGCTGGTCGGATTCATTCTGGTTTGGATACTAGGTCGTGAGACCAAAGGCGTCAACACAGACGAACTGCGATAGCCGTTGACAAAGCTGACGAAGCAACGAACCGCCGGGTTTTCACCGGCGGTTCGTGACTTTATTTGATTTACTGCAAGAAACAAATGATTCCAGTGCAACTCGCTCAGCAGTCTTTACCCTGGTGTGACTTCAGCACACAACAGTCCGAAGTACGTTGGGACTTCGTACGACAACAACTTGACCTGCCGCTCTTCTGGCGGTATCGCTCCTGCCAGAATTAGCGCCTGCCAAATACCGTCGGGTTTGGCGGCTTCGATAAAGTCCGCGTCGAAGTACGCGAGGTCCTCAAGTTGTCCACTCTCTACTCGCGCAATCACCTCGTCGTCGAGTTGCCTTGCGGCTTCGTTGAACCCGTAAGGGCCGTCTTGTGCGTGCGCATGTGCCCAGTCACAGCTCGCAATGAGGCCAACTCGTCCCTCGTAACCGTGAACAGCGTCAGCCAAGGCCGCCCCAAAGGCAATGTGCTGCTCCATGGAGAGCGTTCGAGACGGTGAGAGCACGACAATCTCTGTCTTCGGCATGAACCACAGCGGGACGATTGCACCCCAGTCAAGCGGAAGGCACGACAGCGGGCCAGCCGCAGTCGCGTAGTTCACCGCAGCCACCGGCAAATCACGGGCCTGTGCTGCGTCGACGATGCCGCGGGCCAATGTCCGACAGACCTGCCGCTCCAGAGTAACCGACGGTCCTCCTTCATCGACCTCGCCAGTCATCCGCTCACAGTCCGAAATTGCGAAAAATCCATCCAATCGAATGCCATGAGGTGTGACGACGATAATCACATCCGGGTTAGCCTCAGCCATTTTCTGGCCAAGTGCACGCATGCTCTCACGCGTAGTCGCCATCAAAGAAACGCGATCCGGCGCAAGTTCAGGAATAACTTCTCCGCCGTGTGGAGTGATACAGGCAAACACGAACGGATTGCAGCAGCTTGAATCGGACACGTAGCACCCCCACCCGGACAACACTTGTCCACTTTTATCTTATTATACTCGAGATCAAAGAAGGCAGGCGATTTGCCTGCCTGCCAGTCAGTACTGTGCCATGCCTGCGGTCAAGAATAAATCCAGGAGCCACCAAATGCCGACGATGAACAACAACACATGCCCAATCATGATGGGAAACGTGAGACCGCCAATCAGGGTCATGGCCAACATCGTGACACCACTGCCGATGCGCCCGCAGTACATGCGGTGAATTCCGAGCGACCCTAAAAAAAACCAGAGTACATACGCCAGTGCGACGGAACGCCCCATGTTCATTCCCCCTGCCGCCGGCTGTGATGTTCACAGCATATGACAGGACGGCATGTCTCCATGTCGCAAAATGTTCAATTAGACGCCCATCAGCTAGACAATCTGCACACGTCGTCCTTGTTGCGCGTAAGTGAGGAGTTCTCGAGTTTCTCCGTACATCGCCGTCTTATTCGGTGCGCCAAGGACCACGGATACCATCACGTGGCCATTCTGCTTCACGGCAAAAGCTAAGCAGAACATCGCCTTTGATGTGTATCCTGTTTTCCCACCGATGACCTCGCCGAATGTGCTGTTCCTGAGATACATGAAACGGTTCGTGTTGTGAATGGCTTTGCCAGCTACCATGTCGTTCATCGTATGCATCGTCTCAACGATGCGCGGGTACTTCACAGCGGTTGCCAAAATCAGTGCGATGTCGTGGGCGGTCGACTGGTGGTCATCGTCATGCAGTCCGTTGGGCGTAACAAAGTTCGTGCCCGTGCAGCCAATGAGGCGCGCCTTGATATTCATCATCCGTGCAAAACCTTCCTGCGATCCGCCAATCGTCTGTGCGATAGCGTACGCTACGTCGTTTGAACTCTTCATCAGAAGCGCATGCAGTGCCTTGTCCGCAGGAATGGTTGTGTCTGGCTTAATCCCGAGGCGAACACGCGGCTGACGGCTAGCAGCCGTGCTGACATAGACTGGATCGTCGGGATGAAGGTAGGTGACGAGCAAGATGGCAGTCATCAGTTTCGTCGTACTCGCAGGGTACGTAAGTTTGTCCGCATTTTTCGCGTAGAGGATTTTGCCAGTGTTGGCGTCGAGGACAATCGCTGACTTGGCATTGATAAACACGCGTTTCGGGGCGTTAGAATCAGCGTAAACCGGGGCTGCGCAGGAGAATGTGACCACCACCCCGACCAAAGCAAGGCTGAGTCTGTACCGTCCACTTCGCACGAGCTGCGTACATGCCGCGGTAAGAAACCGAACCATGCCATACAACACTCCCTTCAGCAGGCCTGGGCCGCACGTCCGGTAACGAACGAGACAAGACCACAGGATTCCTGAAAAGGGTGTTCCAAACAGGCCAAGCGTATGTACGTCGAGCGAGCGTGGTCAGGCGTTTGGGGTCACCAGAATGCGCTTTGCAACCGACTCGTCCAGCGAGTAGGATGCTCCGTCCACCTCAATCGGCACACCTGCTTCATATGGACTTGCAGGTTTCGAAAGAACAACTTTGGCACCTGGAACAATGCCTGCAGTATGCAGAAAGCGGAGGAAATCGAGGTCCTCTTCGGCCTGTTCGACGATTCGAACGACCGTCACAGACTGCCCGCCTTCCATGCCAGACAGCGGGCGGCCGGAGACTTGCTTGGCCCCTGAACCTGGAATGACGTTGCCGTGCGGACAAGTTGTCGGATACCCGAGCCGTTCAGCTAGGCGCTCCTCCACCTCTGGAGAGATGGCGTGTTCAAGTCTCCCAGCTTCAACGTGTGCGTCTGCCCAGTCGAGCCCAAGTTCGTCGGTCAGCCAGCGCTCCAACAGGCGGTGTCTGCGCACCATCTGTTCAGCTTTGCGACGGCCTTCGTCGGTCAGCACGATAGAACGGCCTTCGCCAGTGCCAACAAAGCCGGATGCCGTCATCCGCTGCACCGTCTGCGTTACAGTCGGTCGCGCAACATCCAGATAGTCTGCCAACCGTGACGGCAATACGACATCTCCTTCGGCATCCAGAACATAGATGGCCTCCAGGTACTCATCTATGCCGTGTGTTCTCGGCATACCCGCGTTCTCCTCTCCTGCCCGCCACTCGGGTCTCTCTCATCAATCTATTGTAGCATAGGCCGCTATTGGCCACGTTCACCAAAAACAGATTCGGACTTGGCAGCACTGGCATTCCCTCGTTCGGTGGGCTGACGCAGTTCCTCCATCAGTTGGCGAAGGTCGTTCCAAAGCGCTCCTTCATAGAAGGCCACAAAGTCCTTTGCGTCATGGTCAAAAAGCCATCTGTGACGCTGAGCAAACTTCTCTAGCGGGTTGGCGTCCTGGCAACCGTCGCCGCTCGAGTCAACTGCGGTGGAAGCCGTCCCCGAAGCACCAACGACTGTGTTTGCCCACGTCAAGACTGCATCACTCGCAGCGCAGAAGTGCTCTGCCCAGCGCTCGCGAACTTGCCCTGCGATGCCTCCAGTCGCCTCCTCCCATTCAAGCAAAGAGCGCAAAACGCCGGCAGCGTGCGCATGTCCCTGACGCAACCGCAGCAGTTCCGTGTGGAGTCCCGCCAGCTTTGACTGTCGGCGACGGGCAAGCCAACTGTAAGACACCTCGGCGAGAGCCAGTTCGCCTTCTGCCGTGGCTTGGTGCAACGTCTCGAGGTAAGCTTGAGTGTCCCTTTGCAGTTCGCGTCCAGATGTGAGCGACGCTCCACTCCGTAACCACTCTGCGATGTCCGTAAAACGGCGAGCTAGGGCTACTCCCGCTGTCTTCACAGCACGGGTCGCCTGCGATGAATAGTCCGGGGGCAAAATCAACAGGCTCACCAATAGCGCAATGAGGGCGCCGATGAATGTGTTGATCACGCGATCGAACGAGTACCCAAGGTGATGAGACCCCGACGAGAGCACCATCAGCGCGCTCACCGCGACCTGCGGTACGGCGGTTCGCTGAAGATGGAGCAGCCGTGCCCCGGTCAACCCAGCCAAGACCAACAGCGCAATGCTCCACCCGTGCAGGCCAAGGGCGCTCGCCGTGACATCCGCCAAAATTACGCCCCCGACAATGCCTACCACCCGCTCAACACTGCGCCGCACAGACGCTGTGACCGTCACCTGCAGACACAAAATGGCCGCTAGTGGCGCAAAATACGGGTGTTTCAGGCCGCCCCACTCTGCGACGTTCCAAGACAGGCCAGCCGCCAGAGCAACTTTCCAGATGTAGCTTACGCGCACAATTGCGCCCCAGACTGTTCTCCACATAGCAGAAGTATTCCCGAACAACGATAGGAAAGTCTGTGAAGCACACATTCGCTGATTCTCTGAGGCTAGCAGGCTATGTCCCGCACACTTGCTTCACGCAGCGACCAAGCGAAACGCCATGTAACCGCCAAAGGCCATGACGATGAAGGAGAGCGACCAAACGAGAGCTTTGTTGAAACCCCGCATTCTCCATTCGACAGGCAGCACCCTCGACTCGAGCAGGAGTAAGAACCCGAGGACAACTGGAAGCAGAAGCGCGTTCATGACTTCTGTATCGACAGACAAATTGACCAGATTCATACCACTAAACACCAGGGCGGCGCCACCGATGTGGACTAGAGTGTAGATGAGGTAAAACCACTTGGCATCGCGAACTCTGCTGTTCACGCTGTGCTGAAACCCAACGACTTCGCCAATGCCCCACGCCCCTGCCAGCGAGACCACTAATGCCGCAACGAAACTCGCCCCGAGCATGCCGAGCCCGAAAATCACCTTTGCTCCGCTCCGGCCCAGGAAAGGGACCAGACCGTTCGCAATCTGTGGCACGTTATTCAGCGCTTGGCTCGGGTTCACTGTTCCTACGGTGGCCGCAATCATCACCACGACCGCAATCATCACCACTTGTGTCAGGACTGAACCGACTGCCGTGTCTAATCGAGCTGCCCGCAGGTCTTTGCGTTGCAGTCCGCGGTCAACAACAGCAGATTGTTGGTAGAAGATCATCCACGGCATAATCACCGCGCCAACGTTGGCAGCAAGCAAGTATACGTAAGATGCGTTGTGCAGCGGAATCGTCTGTAATCCTGCCCACACAGCTTGTCCTTTCGGGTGAGCAAGAATGGCACCCGGAATCAGCAAGAGCTCAAATAGTCCAAGTGCGATGCCGATACGCTCGACGCGCTTGTAGCTGCCCGTAAAACCCAGTGCAATCAAGAAGACAGTGGCGAGTGAGACACTGTAACGCGGCGAGATGTTGAACAGTTCCCCGACACCGGCGATGCCGGCAAACTCCGTGACCAGTGCGCCCACGGCAGAAAGAAACAGCGTCGTCACCGAAAAATACGCCCACTTCGTCCCGAAGCGGTCACGGATCAAATCGCCGTGACCCTTCCCGGTCGCAATGCCAAGCCGGACCGTAATTTCCTGAACCACGTAGACAATCGGGATGAGAAGCAGTTGCGGCAACACCATCGCGTAGCCCCACTCTGCCCCCGACTGCGCAGCGGTGATGATGCACCCGGCGTCTGTGTTCGCCAACATCACAATGATGCCGGGTCCGAAGATAGCAAAGACACTCAACAACCGTCGCAACGGCGTGGTTGGCAGACCGATTTGATCCGAAGCTTCCAATCTGCTTGTCACCCCGCCTTGCTGGACTCTTCGCCTCATCAAGTCCAACTTCACGTGCTAAATCGCTGAATTAGTGTACACTAACCGCAAGATAGGGCGCAACGAACAGGTGCTCACGGTTCACGGATGCGGTCTTCTCACCTCAACAAAAAAGGGCGGCCGACAGCCACCCTTCCGAAATCGCGTCACAGTCTTCGCTCTAAAAGTAAATACTCAGCAGTATTCGTCAAACATCTCTTGCAGACGCGAAGCGACGTGCTGGGCGTTGGTGCCTTCAATGTCGCTGCGGTGCAACATCGACACGAGCTTGCCGTCCTTCATCAGCCAAACTGACGGCGAAGACGGTGGGTTGCCTTCAAAGTACTCGCGGGCGCGAGCCGTTGCATCTTTATCCTGGCCAGCGAACACAGTGACCAAGTGGTCGGGACGCACGTCGTGATCAAGTGCCAACGCAGCAGCCGGACGAGCGATGCCGCCAGCACATCCGCAGACGGAGTTCACAAACACGAGTGTCGTACCTGGCTTGTTCTGAAGTGCTTCGTCGACTGCTTCCGAGCTTTTCAACTCTTGGAAGCCGATTTCAGTGAGTTCATCGCGCATGGGTTGAATCATCATGGCGTAGAAGTCGAGTTCAAGACTCATGGAAATACCCCCCTGGTGGTCGTCAGTTGGCTGAAGCCGACTGATACAACCGAGTTCAGACAGTACTATTATACCCCTGACGGTCAAGATCTGGGAGGCGGTTGCATCCCCCGCGTTGGCACGGTATAACTAACCTGGACTCATTGTCGGAAGAGAGGGTGTTCATGCTGGAAAATACGCGTTTTCTCGACGCCTGCTGGCGCCGTCCTGTCGACCGTCTGCCGGTCTGGTACATGCGCCAGGCTGGGCGCTACCAGCCTGAATACCGCAAGATTCGCGAGCGTTACTCCTTGCTGGATATTGTCCGTCACCCAGAAGTGTGCAAAGAGGTCACCATGCTTCCTGTCGAACAGCTTAACGTGGACGCTGCCATTCTGTTCTCAGACATCATGGTTCCGGTTGGGCCGCTCGGGGTACAATTTGACATCAAAGAGGCCGTTGGCCCTGTCATTGAGTCACCGATCCGGTCACAGAGCGACGTCGACCGCTTACATCTGTACGATCCCGTTGCTGAACTTCCCTATGTCTTTGACACCATTCAGATGTTGCATCGGGATTTGAAGGTGCCGCTGATCGGCTTTACAGGTGGGCCTTTCACACTGGCCAGTTACCTAGTGGAAGGTGGACCTTCCCGAAATTACGTTCGCACCAAGCAACTGATGTGGAGTGAGCCCGACGTTTGGCAGTCGCTGATGGACAAGCTCGCGGATATGACAATATCGTATCTAACAGCACAAATCGACGCTGGCGCGCGCGCCGTGCAGTTGTTTGACAGTTGGGTTGGCAGCCTCGCCCCTGAGGATTTCGAAACTTTTGTGCTGCCGGTGATTCAACGCGTATTCGCAGCTTTAGAGCCGCACGGTGTTCCACTCATTTACTCTGGCGTCGTCACAGGCGAACTGTTGCCTCTCATTGCTAAAACTGGAGCGACAGTTGTCAGCATTGACTGGCGCGTTCCAATCGAGTCTGCGCGCGCGAGACTCGGTTCAAATATCGCGATCCAGGGCAATCTCGACCCTGCGATGCTGTTTGCCCCTTGGTCAGCCATTCTACCTAGAGCACGTGCCATCGTCGATGCGGGACTTGCGGCACCGGGTTTCATCTTCAACCTCGGTCACGGGGTTGTTCACAACAATCCGCCGATTGAGACCGCTATATTGCGGCAATTAACCGACTTTGTCCACGCCTACAGCAGCGAGTGCATTGCGCAGTCTGTCGCCAAGTTTTAGGCATGGTAAGGAGGAACTAGCTTGACACAAGTACCATCGTCAACCGATACCCCACTTGAACAGGCACCGCTTGGCATCTTACTCATGGCGTACGGCACCCCGCGTCAAGTCGACGAAGTCGAGGCCTACTACACGCACATTCGACACGGCCACCCTCCGACGAAGGAACTTCTAGATGATTTGCTCCGGCGTTACCAGGCGATTGGCGGCCTGTCTCCGCTCAACGCCATTACCGAAGCGGAGGCCCGTGGACTCGAGACCGCTCTCAACGCTGATGGCGGTCGACCGGTTCGTGTTTATCTAGGGATGAAACACACCCACCCGTTTATCGGCGACATAGTCCAGCAAATGGCGCAAGACGGTATCGCAGAAGCCGTTACGCTCGTGCTCGCTCCACACTACTCGACCCGGAGCGTGGCCGAATACCAACGAGCGGCTTCGGACGCCGCGCGCGAAGCCGGAAACTTAGCGCTCTATCACGTGGACTTCTGGTATGACAACGTGAAGTTTTTACAGTTGATTGCGAACCGCGTGCGCTCCCGTTTGACTGACTTTGGCAACGCAGAAGATGTGATGGTGGTCTTCTCTGCTCACAGCCTGCCAGAGAAAATCCTTGCAGCTGGCGACCCATATCAAGACCAGTTGCACGCCACCGGCGATGCTGTAGCTAAAGCTCTGAATCTCAAGCAGTACATGTTCGCGTGGCAAAGTGCTGGGCGGACGGCGGACAAATGGCTCGGTCCAGACATTCTTGATGTGCTCCGCGACCTAGCTGCAAACGGCCGCAAGAACGTGCTCTTGTGCCCCGTCGGTTTTGTCTCAGACCACCTTGAAGTGCTGTACGACGTCGATATCGAAGCCCAAGCCCTCGCGCACGAGCTTGGCATCAAGCTGGCTCGCACAGAAAACTTGAACGCAGACCCCGCGTTCATCGACGTATTGCGAGATGTTGTGCGGTCTCGGGAGACGGCTGCGGAGACAGAACGATGAAAAGCCAGGATGTCGTGATTGTCGGCGGCGGGATTACGGGGCTGACAGCCGCCTACCGATTGAAGCAGCTTGCTGACGCACGAGATATATCCATTCACTGTACTGTCCTTGAACAAGGCGACCGTTTTGGCGGCAAGATTTTCACCCATCGCCAAGACGGTTTTGTTCTCGAACGCGGACCCGATTCTTTACTAGCCCGCAAAGAAGCTGCGACGCGCTTGATTCGCGACCTCGGTTTGGAGTCCGAAATGGTGGGTACAAATCCTAACCCGAAGGCTCAGAAGACGTACATGGTCTATCGGGGCCAACTGACTCCGATGCCGGCAGGCACAAATATGGGTATCCCTGCAGACCTCGGCTTGTTCATGAAGACCGAGCTCCTCTCTGGTTCTGAGAAAGCCCGCGCGCTCATGGATATGGTTTTGCCCCGAGGTCACCAGGACAAAGATCAGTCGGTCGGAGCATTTTTGCGCCGTCGACTGGGCGATGCTGTGGTCGAACGCATCTGTGAACCTCTGCAAGCTGGAATTTACGCAGGGTCGATCGACCACCTCAGCCTCCAGACGACGTTCCCGCAGTTTCTCGAGCTCGAGCGAAAGTACCGCAGTATCATCATCGGATCGCGAACCGAGCGCCAAGCCCTATTGGCACGGCTGGAAAAGGCGAAACAAGCGTCCGCCTCGAGTGGGGCCGCAACCGATAGTGCACCGATCGGCGCAGCCGCAGGCCGCAGCACATTTGTGACCGTACGACACGGATTGCAGAGCATAATCGAGCGGCTGTACGATGAACTCGCCGATTGGGCCGACCTGCGTACCCTTGCGCCGGTGATCGATGTGAGTGCTCGACCAGACGGCAGTTACAGTGTTTCAACGATACGCGAAGGTGTCCAAGAAACCCTGCACGCGGACACGGTTATTTGCGCAACGCCGGCTATGAGCGCCGCACAGATACTGAAGCAAATTTCGCCTCAGGCAGCAGCGGAAATTGCTCAGATTGAATACGTTTCGACGGCAACCGTGATCTTAGTCTACCGAGAGAACCAAGTGCCAGGTGAGCTCGATGCCTCTGGCTTTCTTGTGCCTCGCACGGAGAATCGAGCCATCACCGCTAGCACGTGGCTGTCGAGCAAGTGGCCACATACGACACCGGACGGGCATATCGTGATCCGCTGTTATGTCGGACGGGCTGGGCAGCAATCCGGACTGGAACTCGACGACCCGGGCATCGTCGAAGCGGTGCGAGCTGAGTTGAAATCCCTTCTCCACCTCGACGCCAAGCCGCAGTACACGCTGGTCACGCGTTGGAATCACGCGATGCCGCAATATCAAGTGGGACACCTCAAGCGGGTGGAACGGGCCGAGCAAGCACTGGCACAGTCCGCGCCAGGCGTATACATCGCGGGAGCAGGATATTACGGCATCGGTGTCCCAGACTGCATTCGCCACGGCGAACAGGTAGCGGCAAGTGCGCTCGACTATCTGACGGGCGCGGCAGTGCGCTGATGAGCGAACATAAGGGGAGAACAGGCCGTCCCGCAGGTGCTTACTGACCGAACGGGCGGCCTTTATTCGCCTGAGTCGTGAGTAGCTCGGCAGGGGTCACCTCACGAAAGAGCAGCCTTGCGCACACGGTCGGACGGCAAAAACCACGCAACCACCGCACAGACTAGTGGCAGTACAGAGAGCACGGTAAACACCGTTGGCACGCCAAAAGCGTCAGAAACTCCGCCGAGCAGTGTCGCTCCGATACCTCCGGCCCCAACGCCAAAGCCGATCGACAGGCCAGATGCCATCGCGAGGTTGCGCGGCAGAAGCATTTGCATATACACCACCGTTACAGCAAACGAAGACAACACACTGGCACCGAAGAACACTAGGTCAAGAACCGACCACACCCCGTGTACGTGCGGGAACAAAAGCGCAAAAGGCGTCGCTACAACCATCGACCCAACCAACAGTCTCTTCAGACCGATGCGGTCAGACCAGACACCCCCGAGAAACGTGCCAAGCGCACCGGAGCCGACAAACACGAAGTTCAGCAACTCAGACTGTTGGAGCGATAAGTGGTGCAAGTAAAACGGTAAAAACACCACAACTCCAACCTGACACCAAGACCGAAAAATAATCACGAGCAGTAGAACGACCACGCCAGGGATATTGTTCTCCCCCGCTCGCTCTGCAACTTTTGCGTTTCCCTCTTTTACCTTCGCGCCAAGCCAACCCAAGATTTGCCCGGTCAGACCGAGCGAAAGCAGCGCCACCGGCAAGAACCAGAGCAAGCCGCTGATGCCGGTCCGCGAGAGAAACAACGGGATCATCAAAGGCCCGAATGCTTGCCCTGCGTTACCCCCCACTTGAAAGATGGATTGAGCCAATCCCTTCTTGCCACCGGACGCGTAGTGCGTGCCCCGCGAGGCTTCCGGGTGAAAAGCACCGGAGCCAAAACCGGAAATCGCCACGCACAGCAACAAGAGTGGCAGCGTGTGAACAGCACCAGTCAGCGCCAGCCCTAAGCAAGACAGGAACAGACCAATCATGTACCACCAAACACGAGGTTTGCGGTCACTCAGCACGCCGAAAATTGGCTGCATTACAGAAGACGTCAAGTAAGAGACCAGGACAATACTTGTGGACTGTACGTAGTTCAGATGAAACGCCTGCTTATACATCACAACCAGGGCAGGCACCAACCCTGTCGTCATCAAGTCATTGAGAAAGTGGGATGCACTGAATGTAAAGACGGCTCTCTTCACCAACGGCTGACGCACACGTGCAACGGGACCCGCGGTTTCACCTGTGGCATGATTCGACACCGCATTTCCCTCCTGTCTGTTCTTGAGTCTAGGGTGTTTCTCACCGCATCCGCATGACACCGGCCTCTGAACAACACAAACAACCTTGTTATTATGAGGAACTTACCGCCAAAACGCCACTCGATCAGAACAGCTGTGCAAAACAAGCAATTCCCACCAATGAGACCCTAGGCCAAGGAGTCAAGCGTCAGTTCGTACTGGTGGCGCACCTGACTGCCAACAGCTCACGTGCCTGCACCTCAGCTGTCGGCACGCCGTCATAAAGGCTGGGACAAGCCCATAGACATAGATCACAACTTCTCAAACCGATTTTCGGAATGGGAGAAGAGGTGAATGCATGTTTGTTGTGAGATGGAAAATTATAGTCGGCATTGTTAGTGTGGTCTTTGCTACGTACGCCGCCTCACAGGCGATTGCCATTGCACAGGCCGGGGTTGCCAATCAAATCCCGCAGCTCGAAGGAGATGGCGGTGGCGCTCTGCTGTTTGCAGTGGTGCTTGCAACGGCAGGTATTGCGGGCATGTGGAAGGCCATCATAGCACTGCCACTGTACGCCATTACCCTCATCATCGGTGTGTTGGTTGCGCTCATCTACCAAGACTTGATGCTGTGGTTCTGGGACTTCGGCGTTTTAATTCTCGGCGCTGCCACAGTCTTCGGCGCGCGTCAGGCGCAGCAACGGCGTCGGCAGCCGGGCGCCGCGTAGTTAACACCGTGACCACACGGAGTTCAGGCAGGCTATCGGTCGGCTAAACGGCAACGCTGGGTCCTCCCATCGTTGCCGTTTGCTTGTGAAATTGTAGCAGAGCACTCCCTCAACTTGATTAGAACGATTCTAAAATGATACGATAGCCGAGGCAGCTACAGGCCTGCGAACGCAGCGCAGACCAAATTTCACCTGCAGATTTGAAGGAGGACACGACTATGCCATTCGTCGGAAACCCAGCACCGGACTTTGAAATGAAGTCGACCAAAAACCTGAACAACTTGGACGAGCCAGTCAAACTGTCTGACTACCGTGGCAAGTGGTTGGTGTTCTTCTTCTACCCGGCAGACTTCACTTTCGTCTGCCCGACGGAAATCCAGGCCCTGAATGAACGTCTGCAGGAGTTCCACGACCTCGACTGCGAAGTGCTCGGGTGCTCTACAGACAGCGTGCACAGCCACCGTGCCTGGATCAACACACCGAAAGACAAGGATGGCCTGGGTTCGATCAACTACCCGCTCGCAGCAGATTTTACGAAGGAAGTCGCGCGCAAGTACGATGTGCTCGTAGAGGAATCCGGTCAGGCACTGCGCGGATTGTTTATCATCGACCCAGAAGGCATCCTGCGCTATCAGGTCGTACATGACATGGATATTGGCCGCAGCGTCGATGAGACGTTGCGTGTGCTTGAAGCTCTGCAAGCCGGCGGTCTGTGCCCGGCAAACTGGAAGCGCGGCGGACAGCTCCTCACCGCTCACTAAGCCGCACAGTCAGCGGGTGGGACGACAAGCCGTCGCCCACCCGCTTTTCCATACACGGAGGTGAATATTATGCCAATGCGTTTAGGTACTCCGATTCCGAGTCTCGAAGGTGCACAGTGGCTGCAGCCTACTGGCGGCGTAAAAGTCGAGCCAGCGCCAGTGACCTTGGTTCACTTCTGGGCGGTCTCTTGTCATATCTGTCATGAAACCATGCCAGACGTGTCTGCCATGCGAGATCGATACATTGAACACGGTCTTCAGACCTTTGCGTTTCACCTGCCGCGCATGGAAGAAGACATTGATCTCGACAAAATCAAGCGTGACATTGACCAGTTCAACATGACACAACCCGTCGGCCTAGACCACGACCGCGTCATTGCAGAACGTTTTCAAAACGAGTACGTCCCGGCGTTTTTCATTTTTAACGCCAACGGTGAACTCGCATTCCGCGCTGCGGGAGACAAAGGGTTTGCGAAGGTCGAAGGTAAAATTCGCGAGGTCCTCGGGCTCGACAGTTGAGAGCGTTACTTTCTGGTGAACACGTGGGTGTCTCAACGGGCATCAAGCCTGTTGAGACACTTGGTCTGCTTCAGTGCCCGTGGATATGAGCGTGTTGACCTGAACGCGCAGCCTCAATCGCCTCCCAACCTTCTTGGAAGACAAAATAGACAAGCAACAGTGACGCCGCGCCATCAGCCCACCACCAACCGAACAAAGACGTCAGCATGACTCCGGCAACGACTGTCCAGGCCATGTACGCACAAACCACCGTACAGGCTGCGTCACCGAGTAGAGCCGCACTCCCGATATCACTGCCAATCTTGCGTTTAAACGTTGCCAAGTTCGGCATGAGCAGCCCGGAGGCAAGGGCCAGAGCCAAACCAAGCGGCGTGTGTCCGGGAGTCTGACGCGCTAGCAACTCGTGACCAGCTGCAAGCAGTATGTAAATGGCAAGTGCCATCAAGGACAGGCCAACGACCCAGGAGGCAATGCGTTCGGCAGCTTCGCTTTTTGGAGCCCCGGCCCCGCGTGCCTCGACCCACAGACGCCACAACAGCACGGCCCCGGATACGAATTCAATCACAGAATCTGCTCCAAACGACGTGAGTGCTACTGAATGTGCAGAGAGTCCAGTAGATAGGGCGACTCCGGCTTCCACCACAAGCCACGTGAGTGATAAGACCTCCACCCGCAGACCGCGTTTGATGCTGTGAAGTCGGTTCACTAAGTACCCCCCTCCCCTCCCTGTAACTGGAGTAGACCCGCGCCACGCTTCAAGATATGATGACATACGTGTAGACATGCCGATCTACGTTTTCGATACTGATTCAACAAAAACGTGGTATCTTATTTTTGTTGTCATCATGTTAATTGAGAGGGGAACCGTGCTTTGGCCGAACGAAGACACTTATACGAGATCGACCTAATGCGGGCATTTATCATGCTCTGTGTTTTGTCGGTTCATACTACATCGTTCTTCAATTCCATGAACTTCGACTACACTTTTCCTTTTGTCTCCATGGGTGCGCTAATTACGACGCTGCACTACACGCGCGAAGGTTTCTTTTTTATCACCGGCCTTGTTCTGTTCGTTACCTACTATCATCGCCCGTTTCGTACTTTGCAGTTTTGGAAGAAACGGTTTACGCTGATTGTCGTACCCTATCTGGCATTCAACGCTATCTACGTGTTATCTGGCTATCTGTTTGCTCCGAACGTGACTTGGTCCTGGGCAGGCATTTGGCGCACGTGGTGGACCTCGGTTGCAACCGGCCATCAGTGGTTTTTGTACTACGTACTCGTATCTATGCAGCTGTATATCGTCTTCCCGTTGCTGCTCAAAGGCCTGCGCAAGTTTGAACGCTATCAACTCTACATTCTCATTGGCAGTTTTATCTTCCAACTAGTGATGATGTGGGCGTTCAAATTCAACAAGATACCAGGCCAAGACCTCCCGTGGGGACTGCGCCAGGTCTACTTCTATCGAGACCGCTTTGTCCTCACCTATCAATTCTGGTTTATCGCAGGCGGCATTATGGCGTGCCACTACGACAAGGTGCTTGCTTTTGTCGATCGCCACCGATTGGCCCTACGAGCTTGGCTCGTGTTTGCCATCCTCTTTGTGTGGGCTCATTATGTGTTCGACCACCTCGTCCTCCATCAACCTGAGCATATGGCCGACACCGTCTTGCAACCTATCATGATTCCGTACAGCCTCTTGGTGACCGCGAATATGTGGTACGCCGGCGTCCAGTGGTCGCGACGAAGGTTGACGCCAGGCTGGAAGCCATTCTCGTGGTTTGTGACCGTTGCCTCGTCTGCGTCGTTTGGCATCTTTCTGATTCAGCCGCTGCCGCTGCATTATATGGAAAATACAATTTCCGCTTGGCAACGAGCGGGAAACCCTGCTTGGCTGCACTTTAGTCTGTGGCCGTTTTGCATCCTGTTTGTGTACTTGTCTTCTATGGTCATCGCCCATTGGATTGGGAAGGTTCCCATCCTTGCCTACATCGTAGGGCGAAAGGTCAACTGGCCGCGTCGAAACGCAGCAAACTCTGTGACAACCCGCACTGCCTAAGTCCTCTTGCACGAACATCAGCCCACGTGCCGTTTCGGCCGTGGGCTTTGCTATACTAAAACCAGCAAAGCTCATAGCGACGGGAGAGTGCATCAGCGCCAATGACCAAACACGGTTTCGAGGCACAACTCAACATGTACACACGTTCGCTGACGGGACAGACTGAGTGGCAGTGGCCTGTCTCAGCGAACGACTGGCGAGCACAGGCGCGAACAACACTGGCAGCAGGCCCATGGGGCTATGTGGACGGCGGCGCGGGTGACGAGTCCACAATGCGTGCCAATCGAGCAGCGTTTGAACGCTGGCAAATTCGCCCTCGCCTGTTGCGCAACGTGGAGGACCGCGATCTCACAGTGACCCTCTTTGGGCACTCCTTTCCCACGCCATTCCTGCTGGCTCCGATTGGTGTTCAATCCATCATTCACCCAGACGCGGACCTTGCCAGTGCCCGCGCTGCGGCCAAACACCATATCCCGTTTATTCTTAGTACCGTGTCCTCAGTTGATATCGAGACAGTTGCGCGCGAGACGACGGACGCTGTTCGGTGGTTCCAACTCTATCCGGGTCGCGATGCCGACGTTGTCTCGAGCTTTATCCACAGAGCGGAAACAGCAGGTTACTCCGCGCTCGTCGTTACGGTTGACACGACGATGCTTGGCTGGCGTGAACAAGACTTGAAGAACCTTTATCTGCCGTTCCTGCAGGGGCAAGGAATCGCAAATTTCCTGTCCGATCCCGCATTTTGCCGCAGACTGGGTGCTCTGCCCGAAGAAAACTTGTCCGCAGCGATTCAGGAGTTCCTCTCCATCTACGTGAACCCGGCCTTTACCTGGGACGACTTGTCCAAAATCCGCGCTCAGACTCACCTACCGTTGTTGGTTAAAGGGCTCACGCATCCCGAAGACGTCCAAGAGGCCGCGCGGCGTGGTGCAGACGGCGTCATTCTCTCCAACCACGGTGGAAGACAGGTCGACGGTTCCGTGACCACTCTGGACGCCCTCGCCGATGCGCGCGCCATCGTCGGTGATAGTTATCCGTTGCTGTTAGACAGCGGAATCCGCCATGCAGCAGATGTCGTGAAGGCGTTGGCGCTCGGAGCAAACGCCGTACTGATTGGACGCCCATACGCCTACGCTTTGGCGATTGGCGGTCAGGCTGGTGTAGACGAACTCCTGACCCAATGGACAGCAGAACTTGATTTACAATTGGCGCTCGCCGGACAGCGTGCGGTTCGAGACATCGACCGGGCCTGTATACGTGATGTACGCGGGTAGTCACGCTCGCGCAGTTCCGGAGAAAGCGGCCGTCTCACCGAGACGGCCGCTTCTCCTTGCCTGTCACACTGAACTGCTTAACGCTCGCCCAACTGAGGCTCACCCGGAATATTGAGCGTCTTGACCTGTTGCGCGTCTGACGCGTAACCGATGAATCCGATGTTCCAGTTCTGTTCAATGGTACGCAGCAAAGAGTAGTGGTCGGCCCAAGTGTTCAGGGTAAAGTGACCCTTTGCAGCATTGTCAATCATAATCATCGGCACTTTGCCGCCGCCGTAAGCGCCACCGCTCCAGTTGTATCCGTCAACCGTGCCAGCAGGTACAATCGGCGCGTCCGGACCTGGGGCAGTGAACGTGGCAAGCGTAGAAGCACTCGGCGTCACACCGTACGTGGGATACTCGGCTTCGTCCCAGGTGATGTAGATCACGGATTTGCTCGATTTCCAGCTCTTTGACGACATAATTTCTTGTACCGTGTTCTGGATGAATTTGTTGCCCGCTGCGATCAACTGGTCATTCGTCATCGTGTACGGGGGTTGTCCGTGCATATCGTTAATCACGTTCGGCGCGATGAACGAGAAGTTAGGCACGTGATTGCTCTTCAAGTCCTTCTGCAACTGCGTGAGCGGCACGACATTTTTCGCGCGCGCCTTATTGTTCGCAATGTCTGTCATCAGCATAAAGGGGTTGTGCTTCTTCGCGTAGAGCGCATTGGATGGCGTTGTCGAAGGAGCGGTACCTGCCGGCTCATTGTTTGGGTACCAGTACCCTGTGTAGCCCGCAGACGGCATGCTTTCCATGTAACCCTTCCACGAGATGTGGTGAGCAACTAACTGGTCGACAAGGTTTGTGTGATTAAACATTTGGGTCGGGTCGTCGCTGTTTGTTCCCCAGTTGTTTCCCGACAAGAAGGCGACGTAGTTGGCAAGGCTCTCGTGGGTAACGCCAAAGTAGTTGTTTTCATAGCCGTATGTGTTCGCAAGCTTGCTGATGTACGGCGCGTTCGCGTTTCCGATAATCTGCGGGGTTCCTTCATTCTCCATCATGATTACATACACGTGTTGGAACGGTGCGTTCGTGCGCTCGACATGCTTGGCTGGCTTGTCGTGCTGTGTGCCATGGTCCGCGGACGCATACGTCGGCAGGGTCGTCACACCGAGCACGCCTGCAGCCACTGTTGCCACTGATAACGGATATAACCACGTCTTCCTTCTCACAACAAACGCCTCCCGTATCTATAGTAGTTCCCCTTCGGACGTCCATAAGAATAGCAGGTTTGTTCAAACACTCTGCGGTGACATCGTAAAAGTTGCGTGAAGCTTGTGTTTACGTTGTAAACCGGACCCACTCTCGACACCCTGCAGTGGTTCGGAGGCCTATCGCATTTGTCCACAGCCTGTGGATATCGTTGTGCACAACTCAAAGACAAGCGGAGCCCGCGATTGAGCTCCGCTCTGCACAGTCATAGCCAAGTTTTCCACAGCCAGAGACTTTACAATTGAACGAGGAACATGTTCGAGGTGCGCTCACGGCCCATAGATGTCGGTTGACCATGCCCCGGGTACAACTCGAGGTCGTCTCGGAGTTGTAGCAACTTGCGCAAAGAGGTTTCCATCGCTTTGGCGTCGCCAAGGTAGAAGTGTGTAGCCCCAATCGTACCAGCAAACAGCGTATCTCCGGTAAAGGCCATCCGCTCCCCGACAATACAGACACTGCCAGGCGAATGTCCCGGAGTGTGCCAGATGGTAAATTCGTCTGACCCAAGCGTTAGCTTCTGACCATCCTCAAAGGAACCATCAGGCGGATTAAGCGCTGGCACCGAGCGAGCGAACATCTCCTGAGTCGCTTGCGCCACATTGTCCCAAATCGGCATATCTGCGGGGTGGACATAGGCAGGCGCGCCGTATTTGGCCCGCACGAGATCGACGCCCATCACGTGGTCAAAATGCGCGTGTGTGTTCCACACGGCGGTGACATTCAGCTGGTGTTCACGGATGTAGGCAAAGACGGCGTCGAGTGCTGTATCACCGGGGTCAATCACAACCGCGTCCCGCCCCACGGCTTCGTCCTGAGACAAGATATAGCAATTAGAACGAATCGGGCTGATTACAAACGTAGCTAACTGCATCTTTTCACCTCATCCCCGTCAAATCTTCCGCTCACTGTCGATGAGGATGGTCACTGGGCCATCGTTGACCAGTTCCACCTTCATCATCGCGCCAAATTCACCAGTCTCCACGTCGAAGCCGTAACTGCGGAGAGCGTCATTAAACACCTCGTAAAGTCTACGAGCTGCCTCGGGTGCAGCCGCCTGCATGTAGTTTGGCCGTCTGCCCTTCCTGACGTCTCCGTAGAGCGTGAACTGCGACACGGATAACACAGCTCCTCCCACTGCCTCGAGGTCCAGATTCATCTTTCCGCTGTCGTCCTCAAAGACGCGCAAGTGAGCAACCTTCTCAGCCAAATAGTGTGCATCCGTCTCCGAGTCGCCGTCGCGAACACCGAGGAGTACCACATAACCGTGGTCGATGGACCCTGTTGTCCGGTTTCCAACTGTCACCTTGGCGCGACCGCTGCGTTGTACTACCGCACGCATACACTCACTCCTCGTCTGCCAAAACACCGTCGTTTTGCCTGTACGTTATTGAACAATCCGCCGGACACTGTGAATATCCTTGACACGTTTGATTCGTTCAACTACCGTGCGCAGGTGGTCGAGATTGCGAATCCGGATGCTGATCGACAAGTGTGCAATCCGTTTACTGTCGACGCGCGCACTCATGGCTGTCACGTCTGTCTTTGTCTCGGCGACCGCGTTCATCACTTCGTTCACGAGCCCGTGTCGGTCCAGCGCAATCACCTCTAGCTCCACGTGGTAGGCCTGATCGGCGCGCGTCGCCCACTCAACTTCTAGTACGCGACTTCCCTCCTCGCGGAGCGAATCTATATTTGGGCAATCCTGGCGGTGTACGGACACACCTCGTCCACGCGTGACAAAACCAATGATCTCGTCCCCCGGCACGGGATTGCAGCAGCGCGCAAAGCGAATCAACAGGTTGTCTATGCCGCGCACGCGAACACCGCTGCCCGTCGGCTTGTCTCGTTCGCGCAATTCAAGCGCCAGTGTATCAGGGGGTTGTTCTTGATGATCACGCCGGTACCGCTCGATGAGCCGCGTCGTGACCTGCGCCGCACTCAGTCCGCCATAGCCGACTGCAGCAAACATGTCCTCGTCCTTTGTAAAGTTGAACTTGGTCAAAACCTCTGCCATATACGCTGGGACCATCAGAGTCCGCGGTTCAAAGCGTTGGCGAGAGAGTTCCTTTTCAATCAGTTCTTTACCGCGAGCAACGTTTTCTTCGCGCTTCTCACGTTTGAACCACTGACGAATCTTGCTCTTCGCCTGAGAGGACTGGACGATTTTCAGCCAGTCGCGGCTTGGTCCATAACTGTGCTTAGAAGTCAGAACTTCTACGATGTCGCCTGTTCGCATACGGTAGTCCAAAGGAACAATCTTTCCGTTGACTTTTGCCCCGATGCAGCGATTGCCGATGTCGGTGTGAATCCGGTATGCAAAGTCAATCGGCACCGACCCAGCTGGCAGTTCAATCACCGAGCCCTTCGGTGTAAAGACAAAAACCTCGTCCGAAAACAAGTCGAGCTTCAGTGTTTCCATGAATTCTTGAGCATCGCGGAAATCCTGTTGCCACTCGAGGACCTCGCGAAACCAGGCCAGTTTTTGGGCAAACTTCCCTTCTGCCCGAGTTTCTCCCTCTTTATAGGCCCAGTGCGCTGCGATGCCAAATTCTGCGGTCTGGTGCATTTCCCAGGTCCGAATCTGAATCTCGAGCGGCTCCCCGTGCGGTCCGACCACGGTGGTGTGCAAGCTCTGGTACATGTTCGCTTTCGGCATGGCAATGTAGTCCTTAAACCGTCCCGGCATCGGCTTCCACAGAGTGTGTACGACACCGAGCACACCGTAGCAGTCCTTGATACTCTCGACGATGACACGCACAGCGAACAGGTCGTAGATCTCGTTGAACGACTTGCCTTGGTTCACCATCTTGCGGTAGACGCTGTAAATGTGTTTGGCACGCCCAGAGACATCGGCTTGAATTTCTAGGTTCGCGAGTCGCTCGCGCAGCAGGTCCATGACCTCTCCGACATAAGTCTCACGTTCCTGCCTCTTTTGCGCCATCAAGTGGACAATACGGTAGTACTCGTGGGGATTTAAGTAGCGTAGCGCGAGGTCTTCTAACTCCCATTTCATCGTGTTGATACCGAGTCGATGTGCCAGCGGACCAAAGATCTCGAGTGTTTCCCGCGCAGTCCGCAGTTGCTTGTCGGGCGGCTGGAAGCGCAGGGTGCGCATGTTGTGCAGACGGTCAGCGAGTTTGATGAGCAGGACACGGATGTCTTTTGCCATGGCGAGGAACATCTTACGCAGGTTCTCCGCCTGATGTTCTTCGCGGGAGTCAAACTTAATCCGCTTCAGCTTCGTGACGCCATCAACCAGCGCAGCAACCTCGGACCCGAACTGACGGACGAGTTCCTCATCAGTCACAGCGGTATCTTCGACCACATCGTGCAGGAGAGCGGCCGCGAGCGTCGTCGCTTCCAGTTGCAACTCAGCTAGAATGCTCGCGACAGCCAGCGGGTGAGTGATGTACGGGTCACCCGATTTGCGAAACTGTCCTCTGTGAGCAGCCTCAGCGAACTCATAGGCACGTCGAACCACAGTCGCATCGTCGGCCGTGCCGTAGGAGAGCACCTGTTCACACAGCTTGTCGACCGTGAGTGGACTATTTTTACGCGTTCGAGCACTTGACTGTTCTATTTCTGCCTCCGGAGGCCTTCCGTCGTCCTGTTGCATCCACGTCTCCACCCATGCATCCACCCTTGCAGACCCGCCTTCAATACAATACGAGGCGCGTCAGAACTGAACCAAAGTCTTGATTCGGGTATTTTGAAGGCGTGCCCGACCGCCGAGGTGACTGAGTTCAATCAGAAATGCGGCTCCTACAACGATTCCACCAAGTTCCCTGACTAGAGTTGCACAAGCTTCCATTGTCCCGCCTGTAGCGAGCAAGTCATCCGCAAGCAAAACCCGTTGCCCGGGCAATACCGCATCGCGGTGCACTTCAAGTCGGTCTGTGCCATACTCCAGCGCGTAATCCACACCGATCGTTTGCCAAGGTAATTTGCCGCGTTTTCGCACCGGCACAAACCCACACTCCGTCGCGTGTGCCAGCGGCGCGCCGACAACGTAGCCACGTGCCTCCGGCCCTACAATCACTTGAGCGTCGCAGTCACGAGCGAACTCTGCCAACTCTTCAATGGCTGCCTTGTAGGCGACGCCGTTTGCCAAGAGTGGGGTGATGTCTTTAAACAGCACACCGGGCTGAGGAAAGTCCGGAACGTCGCGGATATAGCTCTCAAAGTTCATGTCATCGCTCCTAGGGATTAGACCACGCCCAAGCTAAGTGCTGTTGATAGCTAGGGGATTCTCTTAAATCACAAGGGGTTGCCTCATCAACCATATGATACGCGCTCGCCTCTCGGCGAGCAAACCCAAGCTCGACAAAGGTGTCAAGAATGACATTCAATTTGTCGGCTTCAAGCGCCTGAGTCTGAGAGGTCTCGCCGAAATGTAACCGTCGACGCGCCCTCAAAAGCCGATAGACATCGGTAAATAGCCCTCGGTCAATCACGGCGCCCGACAGACTGTGCGCAGACACCACGCGGGCCTGCACTCGCCGCACCCCCTGCCAGACGTTCTCCTCGAGGTGGACCAGTGCCCCTATCCGTCTCCCTGGTTGCCACGTCTTCGCAACGTCGTCGGCAGAAAACCAGACGAGCTCCAACTTGTTCGCGCCTTCGCGCACCTCAACGCGCAAATGCTGTCCGCGGCCCCCCATCGTTCGGACCCGAACTACTTCAAGCGGACCGAGGTAAAACAGAAGCGGTTCATTGTCTGGTCCGAAAGGGCCGACCCGGTTCACCCACGACCACGTGTCCAACGTCACTTCCGCAAGTGGCAGGTAATCGTCTGCGAACACGCCAGCGCTGTTCGCAACGTCCGAATCCGCTGCTCGCGATTGCCACCATGCCTCGGCGTGGTGGTCGAAGGCTGTTCGAAAACTGTTCAACTGGTCCTTTTCGAGTCCACATCCGATGGCGGAATCATGCCCACCGAAGTGCGCAAGGTACGTCGCGCAGTGGCTCACTGTCTCAAGCAAGGGGAAGCCGGCGGGTGCTCGTCCGGAGCCGCGCAACAGACCGGAACCGTCGTCTGCCAAAACGATGATAGGGCGCTTGTAACGGTCACACAACCGGGCAGCTACGATGCCAACCACTCCGAGCGGCCACGTTCCTGAGACCACAATGCCCCCGGGAACGGTCTCTCCAAAGCGCTCCACGCAGTCGGCTGCGGCCTCGGTGGCCGCTTTGTCGGTCGCTTCGCGGCGCGCGCGGTTCCACGCTTCAATCTGTTCGGCCGCCCGCTGTGCACACGTCGGGTCTGGAGCCATCAACAACTCAAACGCCACGGTTGCACTGCCCATTCGTCCCGCCGCATTCAGACGCGGTGTGATGTTCCATAGCAGTGACTGTTCAGTTACATTGGCCGCATCGATGCCTGCCGATTGGCAGAGCGCAATCCAGCCAGGCATGGTCGTCCTGCGCAACGCTTCGATGCCTGCGCGGACCAGCCGTCGGTTTTCACCCCGCATTGGCATGACGTCCGCCAAGGCCCCTAGCGTTGCCAGTCCATCGAGCCAAGGACAAAGGCCAGCCAGTCTCTCAGCCGCTTCGGTCGCGCGAAGGCTACGCAGTGCATCAAACATGGCGTCGGCCAGTTTTCGCGCGACGCCGGCACCCGACAGGCGGGCGACGGCAGTGGGTTCGTCCGACGCGACCCAGTGAACGATGGCCTGCGCAGCGGTTGGAAGGTCCTGGCCAGGTTCGTGATGGTCTGTGACAATCACGCTAAGTCCAAGTTCGGTAGCATATGTGACAGCTTCGTTCGCTCGAATGCCGTTGTCGACCGTGACAATCACTTTAGCTCCGGCTTCTCTGGCTCGCTCGACCAAACGGGTTGACAATCCGTACCCGTCTTCCACGCGGTGTGGAATGACACAAAACCAGTCGGCGTCGACGGCATCTAGGCATGTCCCAAGGATGGCACTCGCGGTTACGCCGTCTACATCGTAATCTCCCACAACACACACTCGCTGGCCAGCAGCGATATATTCCAACAACAACCGGACCGCAGCTTCCATGCCATGAAACCACTGCCATGGGAGCCCGGCCGCATTGTCAGGAGCACTCAGCCATTCCCTCGCCTCATTTTCATCCCCTGCCCTCGCGCACAACCACCGTGCCACGCGCACCGGGATGAGCATTTCGGCGGCGAGACGCTCTGCGACACCTTTGTCAACTGCGGCTGTCCGCCACAACATTGGCTGCTGTTCCATGCCTGCTTGCAGGGCCCAGGCTTGTGAATGACTCTGTGCTCTGTTCACTCTTCTCCTCCCTTGGTCCGCGACGTCCCAACTTCCTCGACGGCTTCATCGTCCTCGTTCTCGTATGGATTCACGTGTACCAGTGCATCCGCCACGCGTGAGAACTGCGCTTGTAAGTTTGTCTTCACCTGTGACGCAATGCTGTGACCTTCTGCTACAGAAATCGCAGCGTCAACACTTACTTCAACATCAAGAATGACGTACTGCCCATGGTCACGAACTCGCAAGTCGTCCAGCCGCATCACCCCTGACGTCTGTGATACACACAGAGCGTAACCCGCCAAGTCTTTGTCAGGTGCTGTTCGGTCCATCAGGGTTTGCGAGGAATCGCGAAGGAGTCCGTACCCGATACGCAGGACTAACAGCGCGACCAGCGCCCCCGCTACGGCATCCATGTGTTTTAACCACTGGACGTGCACGGCGCTGCCGAGGTCCGAAAGCAGAATTCCAATCAAGGCAGCGATCGATGAAAAAACGTCGGAGCGATGGTCGTAGGCACTCGCGACGAGGCTTGCACTGTTCATTCTCCGGCCCAAACGGTACGTATACTGAAACATGACCTCTTTGATAAAAATGGACAAAAACGCCGCGATTGCAGCAATCAGAGCGGGTGCCCGCGCTGGCAGAAACAAAGCGTGAAGCGATGTATATGCGACTTCAACGCCTGCACCGATCAGCAGAAGTGCCACGAGAGCCGTCGTGATGAGCTCTGCCTTGCCGTGGCCATAGGGGTGGTCCTCGTCCGGGGGTTTTCGAGCAATGCGCAGTCCGACGATTACGGCGAGAGAGCCTACGACGTCGGCTGCTGAGTGCACCGCATCGGCAAACAGCGCCTCACTGCCTGCTGTAATGCCGATCACGCCTTTACCAAGCATTAAGAGAACATTGACCGCGGCGCTGACCCACGCCGCGGTCTGTGCTTGTCTCTGCGAAGACGTAGATGCCCGCATCGCTCTACGACGTCTTGACCGGAGCTGCGGTACGGAACTGCCGGCTGCGCCATGCGACCCACAGGGGGCTGGCGATGAAGATTGAACTGTACGCGCCACTGACGAGACCGACAATCAGCGCGAACGTGAAGTTATGAAGCGCTGTACCGCCGAAGAAGTACAGCATTACGGCCGCGACGAGCACTGCGACGACCGTGTTGATCGAGCGACTCATGGTCTGCCACAAACTCTTATCGACGAGCTCCTGCAGCTCTTCGCGCGAATTGGGCGGCGTCGCCTTCATGTTCTCACGGATACGGTCAAAGATGACGATGGTATCGTTGATTGAGTAGCCGACAATCGTCAGCACTGCTGCCACAAACGGCAGGTCAACTTGAAGGCGCAACAGCGAAAAAGTCGCGAGCACGATAAAGGCATCGTGCAACACTGCCACCACACCAGCGATGGCAAACCGATATTCAAAGCGAATCGCAATATACGCGATGATAAACGCCGACGCGAGCAATATCGCCCAGATCGCTTGCCGAGATGTCTGCTTCGCGACAATTGGGTCCACCACAGAAAATGAGGCGCTGCTCGACTTCGGGTACATCTGCTTTTCCAGCGACAAAATCTTATTTTGCTGCGCAGGGGTCAGTCTCGTGGTCAAACGGACAATTGCCGCTTCCCGCGCACCTGTCCCTGCCGAGGTGATGGCTTGTTGTTCGATAGTAATTCCCGCTTTGTTGAACAGGTCGCGCACCTCTGCGTTATTCACGGTCTGGTTAATCTGCAGTTGAATCCGCGACCCGGAGACGAAGTCCGTGCCGAGGTTAAAACCGGAAATCAGAAACACCACCAGACCGGTGACCGTGATGAGGCCAGACAACAGAAAGAACCACTTGCTGCGTTTAATCAAAGAAAAATGTACCTTCACGATGCCACCGCCTTCTTCCGGAAGCCGTACCACCACGGTCGTTTCACGACGTTTGACCGAGTGAACAGCATCAGCATGATGCGGCTGAGCGCCACGGCGGTGATGAGGCCGACAATAATGCTGATCATGAGTGAAATGGCAAACCCTCGAATTTCTCCTTGCCCGAACCAGTACATGACCGCACCGGCGATAAAGGTCGTCGCATGGGCGTCTAAGATAGTTCGCAGTGAACGCCTGTTACCTGCAAGCACACTTGACTGCAAACTTCGCCCGTTGCGTAGTTCTTCCTTGATGCGCTCATACGCGATGATGTTTGCATCAACCGACATGCCAATACCAAGGACAAGCGCAGCGAGACCTGGGAGAGTCAACACCACGTGCAGCCCGGAGAACGTGAGCAATAACAGATAGACGTACGCGACCAGCGCAACGTCTGCTATCAATCCAGCCATGCGGTACAGCCAAATCATGAATAAGAAGATCAGAATCACTGCGATTAGCCCGGCCTCTAGGGTCGTCCTCAGCGACTGCGCGCCAAGCGACGGGCCCACGCTCGTCGAACTGATGCGCTGGAGCGGGTACGGGAGCGAACCTGCGTTCAACTGCTTCGCAAGCGCTTGACAAGCTTGCAGAGTCGTCAGGGAACCACCGCTAATCTCAGTCTGACCACTGTAGATGACATTTCTCACGACGGGGTCAGTAATCATCTGACCGTTCAAAAAAGTGTAAAGTGGTTTGCCGAGGTACTGCTGCGTGATGTTCTGCCATGCCTTTTTGTTCTTAAAAGTGACGTCCACGACGTACTGTCCGGTATTCGGATTTTGTCCTGCCGTTGCGTTGCTCTGCAAATCCTGGCCAGTCAACAGCGGTTTTGCGCCTTTGGGTAACACGAACTGACCAGTCTTTGGGTCAAGCGTCGCACTGCCGTAAATCTGCAGGTTCGCCGTGGAGCCAATAATCTGCTCAGCCTTCTGCTGATTGAAGGTGCCAGCCAAATCAATGCGAATCTGATTCCTGTTCTCCAGTTCAATCTGCGGTGAGGAGACGCCAAGCGAGTTCACCCGGGTATTCACAGCTTCGAGGGCTGCCTGAATCCCTTGTGATGTCACCGTGCCACCTGGAGTATTCGGCTCGACTTGGTACAACAGTTCAAATCCGCCTTGCAAGTCGAGGCCCAGGCGGATAGACTTCCATAACTGTGTTGAGGTTCCGGCCGTGAGGCCCACCACCACTAGGACCAGGGCGATGAACCCCAAAAATCGGCCCCACTTCATACAGCTTGTCCTCCTCTAAAACAACACCAATTCAGAACACCACTAGGTCAAGTCCCAGAGGAACGTTCCGTGCGGTTCCATACGTATATGGCACAGCCTCTAGTATAATCAAGCATGGTTCAGAGCGTCAAACGGTGTGCCTTGTTCATGGAAAATTCCCTGATACGCGTTGATCGTCGTGTAACTCATGAACCGACCCGCGTTCAATCCGAGCACAGCCTCAACCATTTCGTGCAACCGACCGCGCCCTTTCGTCATCGCCAGCACGCACTGCCAGACTTCCGAGGCCGTCACTTCTTCGTACCCGAGGAGATGAAATTCATCCGCCTTGACGGCGCACAGTTCCATCATCTCCCGTTCATACTGCTGCCACGCAGGGTTCACGCTCGGCGGCACAACCGGTTTACTCTGCACCAACGCACTGTCGTCGCGTTCGCTCACGTCCATTGCTTCCCCGTCTGCTTGTTGGCGAAGCTCCTCATCCAACATCTCCCCACCTCCATCAAGGTTCAATTCGCGAGAAACACGGCGGTTTCCTTCTTAGCTTGGACTATCACAAGTCACGACAGCATAGTCTCTTGAATGGTTGTGCCTTGTCCGTGTCTCTCCCTGCGTACAGACGTCTGCGTACACGACATCTAAGTAAAGGGGCGGTGTGCCGTGACCGAACGTTCATTCCTGCGTGGGGCTGTCGTGCTCATCGCAGCCAGTCTCGTCACCCGCATTATGGGTTTTGTCTACCGCATCTTCCTCACTCGTATCATCGGCGCACAGGGCATCGGTCTATTTCAAATCGTCTTCCCGCTACTTAGCCTCGTGCTGACGTTTGTCACTGCCGGGCTCCCCGTCGCAATTTCCAAACTCGTCGCTGAAGCGTTGGTGCAGCAGGACCGTGTCCGCGTACAGCGGATTTTGCGAGTCAGCACGGGTGTCATCGGCACCATGACGGTTATCTTTACGCTGCTGATGTGGCTGATGCGAGGGTTCGTCTCCTCACATTGGTTAACTGACCCGAGAGCGTATCCAACGTACTTGGCAATGATTCCGATTGTGTCGATCATCGCTGTATCGAGTGTATATCGAGGCTACTTTCAGGGTCTCCAAGATATGGCCCCGCCCGCGTGGGCATCGATTCTCGAACAGACCGTTCGCATTCTCAGTGTATGGGTCCTTGCCGCCTACTTCGTCCGGTTCAGTCTCGCCTACGCTGCTGCTGGCGCAATGGTCGGAATGCTGCTCGGTGAGTTAGCTGGCATGGTCTTTCTCATCGTCGCGTACCGGCGGCGAGGGAGAATCTCGTACGTTTTACCCAACGCGCCTGCTCGCAGTCTTGAAACGGTACGCCAAACGCTGCGAGCGATCACGAAAATTGCCGCCCCGGTGACCGGCAGTCGCCTCATCTGGTCACTCATCTACGCGATTGAGCCCATCCTCGTGACGAGGTCGCTGTGGCTCGCAGGCGTAGCGAAAGACACATCGACAGCCCTGTACGGCCAGTACGGTGGCATGGCGTTGCCACTGTTGGTATTTCCCACCGTGATTACAGGGTCACTCGCCGTCAACCTCGTCCCATCTGTTTCAGAGGCGATGGCCGGCGAGACGCGCAACGACCGACAAGTGCGCATCCGGGTTGACCAAAGCTGGCGTGTGACGGCAATCGTCGGATTCCCTACATCCATCGTATTGACCTTGTTTGCCACGCCTTTGTGCGCCATGATTTACCGCGAACCGTCTGTCGGTCCAATCTTGGCTCTGATGGCACCGGTCGGGTTTTTGCTCTACTTGCAGGCCCCCTTTGCTGGCATTCTTCAGGGACTCGACAAGGCGGGTCTAGCCATGGTGAATTCGATCGCTGGCGGCGTGGTTCGACTTGGCCTCATTTACGTGCTCGCATCTCAACCACACCTCGGGATATACGGTGTAGCCATCGCGACGTCAATTTCCGTCGTGCTGACGGCCGTCCTACATTTCATTGGCATCGTTCATTACGTGGGCTTTCCCATCCGCCTTATCGACACACTGAAGATCGCGGTCGCATCCCTCATCAGCTTGATTGGCATGCTCGCGCTGTCGCGCGGTCACGCAGCGCAACTGAGTGGCACTCACCTGCTGTCCGCCATACTGTTCGGGTTTATACTGTACTTCACTCTGCTCTGCTCGTTTCGCGTACTAACGTCAAGGAGTATTCGCCGGATTCCGCGCATTGGACCAGTGCTGGCGAATATTGTGTCTTACCTGCCCTTCGCTGTGTGATGGAGCACCTTTACTGATGACCGTCGGGTCTGCGGTCCCCGGATTTCTGTTCAGACTGTGAGACGTTTGCGTTGTGAATATGCGCTGCCCCTGCAGCATCGCCCCTCTGCGCCTGCTGTGCCGCACCTTGCCAGCGTTGGCCGACGCTGGCATCCCGCGGGTCAAGATGAATTTGGCCGGTTTCATCAATCGCTGCATAAAACACCTGATGAGTCGGTCCGTATCCGCGCCGTTTGAGTTCACCTTCCAGCCACTCAACGGGCTGACCGAGAATGTCGAGCGTTTTCTGCACGGGCACACCATCCACAATCAGCGGCAGTGGAACGGAGTCGTGACGGACAGCTCTGCCGAGGTCCTCGGGCGTCACCGGCCGCTTTTCGGCTTTGGGGAACACGCTTAATTTCCCAGATGTCTCAAGTATCGCAAATTCAACGTCGGCCACATTCGCGACACCTTTTTCTCGCAATTGCATGAGTAAGTCGTGCATGGTGTAGCGCGTCTTCTTCATCTCCGCGTCTTGAATCGAGCCGTGTTCGATGAGGACAGAAGGTTCCCCGTCAACCCAGTGACGGAAGCGGTGGCTCTTCAACTGTCCGAAAGCGACAATGACCTGAAGCACCACTAACATCGCGATCGACACGACGGACCGCCACAGGGTGACATTCGTGTCTTCCATGGGCAGAGTTGAAAGTTCGGCTACCATGACAGAGACGACAAAGTCGAACACCGATAACTGGCCAATTTCGCGCTTGCCCATCACCCGCAGGGCGACCATCACCAATAGATACAATACTAGAATGCGAAGTATAAAGTGCCAGAACGTGATGTGCCCCATTAAAAAAACCCCTTTCGGCATCGGTAGTATGGCCGAAACGGGTAAATTTACGCTCGCTATGTCCTTTTATAATCGCGCAGTTTAACCGGCCCCACGCGCGTCAGAGACGTTCGTCTTGAGTGATGAAAACATCTTGCTGATGTGCGCGAACACGGTTTCCACATTATCCACATCCGTCAACACGCGACTTTGGTAACGAACCCGAAGGGCAAGCGCAATGTTCGGCAAAGACTGAAAGTGGTGGGTCGAAAGCATCCGGTCAATGCGGCCGCCAACGGATGTCACCTCTTCTTCAGCGACGTCACGCAACAAAACCAAGAACTGGTCACCGCCATACCTGCAGATCAGTTCCTGATCGCGCACGCTCTCGCGAATCAATACGCTGATTTCCTGCAAAATGCGATTGCCAGTCTCAAATCCAAACGCGGCGTTTACATCTGTAAAACGGGCCATATCAAGGCACAGTACGCCCCAGGTTTGCGGCCCTTGCAGCAGCGATTCACGCACCTGAATCGCCACAAAGTGATATGTGTAAAGCCCCGTTAAGGAGTCCACAAACAATTGGGCGTCAAAGTCGGGTGTGTATAACGCAGTGCGGTTTCGACCGCGTTGCTTGGCACCCCAGTACATCGCAGAATCCGCCTTAAGCAAGATGTCGCGGTCGCTGTCTCCATCTTGCGGGAAGCCAGCGATGCCGCTGCTCACCGTGATGCCGTGAATGTCGAGGCCCTCAAAGGTCACGACGTGTCGACTGATGGAGTTGCGCACGCGTTCCACAATATTCAGCGCCTGCTCGGGCGCAAGCGGCAAGACCATCGCGAACTCTTCTCCACCGTAGCGCGCCACTACGGCGCCCTCTCCAGCCTCAGACGTCAACACTACGGCGAGAGAGCGCAACACGGCGTCACCGGCAAGGTGGCCGTAAGTATCGTTGAACTTCTTGAAATAGTCAACGTCGACCACCACCACGGACAATGGTTCACCCGTGTAACGGGACGTCATCAGGCGACTGGACAGTTCTTGGTAAAAATAACGGTAATTATACAGCCCTGTAGCGGCATCTCTCCACGACTGGCGCTGGAGTTCCTGGTACAGTTTTGCGTTGTCGACCAGAACGCCAACTTGGGAGGCCAACGTGCGGATTTCCTTGGTCAGTTCGCCAAAGGCGTACGGTCCATGCGCATAGCACACAAGCGCGCCCTTTGCGTTCCCGCGCGAGCGCATCGGAAAAATGGCCATAGACAAGTACGGCACGCGAGCTGTGATGCCGTCTGACCGAACTCGTTCATCCTTGCGCACGTCCGGAACGTAGGACCACCCTTCCTCGTCGATAACTTGCCAAATGACCCCTCCACTTTGACGGTAAAACCTGTCCTTGTTGAAGTCTTGCTCCGATTCACTTGGATACACAAGGATGGGATACAGCGCTTCATCCTCTTCGTCGAGCGCGAGCACCATCACTGCATCTGCATAAGTGAGTTTTGCGGCCGTAGTCGCCGCTACTCCTACAATTCGTTCGATGTCAAACTCTGAGGTGAGCTGAGCAGTGGCATCATGGATGCTTTGAATGAACGAGGTCCGCCTGTGCAAGCGCAACATCTGCGACAGTAACACGAGCGGAAGAATCGCCACGAGAGCGAGGAGCTGGTTGCTCGTCGCAATGCCAATCATAAGGAAAGCAAACGGCAGGGACAACAGCATGTAGACAGAGTCCACGGCCAAGGTGTAGAACATTTCACGGACACTGAACACCCCGCGCATCGCGTGATAAACCTGAATGAACAAGTGGTTCACGACGATAAACACCGCTGCGCCCGCCAACAGACCGGCGAAGACCAACCAATTCAGAAGGGGCTCGGTCGACTGAACAATGGCGTCATACACCCGCGCCATGACTAGCACAGATAACACATATTGCCCAGCGTTAAAGACAACCGTTTGCCAGCGTGACTTCTCCGGTGACAACATCGTGCCAAAAACAGCGGCTGCCACCATTAGCCAAACGGCTTCCGACTGTCCGTAGACCACCAAGGCCCCGATGGGCAGGGCATAGAGCAGAGAACTGACGACTTGCCCAAGCGGCACTGGAATCGCTTCAAGCGCAACGGCGAGCACGAACAGTCCTAAAGTCACGAAGAGGTTGTGATGGAACAAGTGAGGAATGTACCACAGAGCAGAGCCGATGCCGACAATCCCCACTAGTAACTGAAACACTCTTACGAACCGATCGCGTCGAACATCCAAGCCACTCACCTGCCCCCGGTCCCAGGAAAACTTCCAGTAATTTCCACACATCCGCACAACTCGGTATTTTCGCCATTGTACCACATTACTTCATATTAGGTGGACAACTTGAATAGAAATGAAAGAGGATTATGTAAATTCTACAGTTCTGCGGGCCCAGACAGATTCCTTCGTGTCCAAGTGGCAGTCCGCAGGCAGGAGGTGAAGCCGATGGAGTCTAGTATGCGCAGCAGCCCGCGCGCCCTGCGCCGCTTTCCGATTCTGTACGGACTCGTTTGGGCGCTCTTTTACGCGGTAATAGGCGTCCTCGCAGTTTCCCTATGGGTTCATGTCCACCCTCTCGCTACCTCGACAATCACAACGCTCGCGTACATCATTCATTGTGCCAGCGTGCTGTTCGGGTCAATCGCGGCGAGTCGCGCGGCAGGAGAGCGCGGTTGGTACTCAGGAGGCATGGTCGGCCTACTGTATGCCTTGCTCATGCTAGGCATCGGACTGGTCGTCTACAGCACGTTCTCTTGGGATGCAACCGGACTCTTCCATGTTCTATTGATGGCCCTGATTGGAGCGTTCGGAGGCATCATCGGCGTCAACGCCGGCGGTGGCAACCGATAACTTCGGCCACCTCACTTTCGCATTGCGTCGCAAGCAAAACGACCCCGCCTTTGTCTTTTGCGGGGTCGTCGTTAATTTGATTCGGTAAATGACAACTCAACTGCTCACGAGCGGGGCGGGGCACTCTGAGACTCCTCGTCGTCGACGTGCGAAAAACCTTCATTCTCCTCGTCGTCACCAAATTCCTCGCCATCTTCATCTTCGGTTATATCAGTCAGAGGAGCTTCTTCGACAACGCGAATGATAGCGCGCTGGTCAAGCTCGATTTCCACATCCTCAGCAATTCGAACGAGCAAAACGTCTCCTTCAACCGAGACAATTTCTCCGTAAATCCCGCCCGATGTCAGCACCTTTGCTCCCGGGCCGAGTTTGTTCATCATCGTCTGACGGTTCTTCTGCTGCCGCCGCTGGGGCAACATAAACAGCACATAAAAAACCACCACAATCAAAACGATGAAAAGAATACTTTGAGTCTTCAATCAGACACACCCTCTCCAGCCGTGGTTTGTCCCACTGCAGTATGGTCATTATAACCGAAACGCCCATAGAATTCTCGCTTATACGTCGCAAACCGCCCCTCGTCCAGGGAGCGACGAATGTTTGCCATGATACGTATCAGAAAGTAGACATTGTGATAGCTCGTGAGACGAATTCCGAGCACTTCGCCGGCCTTGAGCAAGTGGCGAATGTACGCTCGCGAGTACGTTCGACAAACCTGACAATCACAGTCGGGGTCGAGCGGTTGAAAATCGCGCTTGTACTGTGCGTTCTTCAACACAACTTTACCAGCGTGCGTTAACACCGTACCGTTGCGCGCAATGCGAGTTGGCAGGACACAGTCAAACATATCCACACCTCGTTCTACACCTTCGAACAAATCGTCTGGTGAGCCAACGCCCATCAGGTAACGAGGCTTGTCCGCAGGCAAAAACGGCGTCGTATGAGCGAGGACGTCGTACATCAGCGGCTTCGGTTCACCGACACTGAGGCCGCCAACAGCGTAGCCAGGAAAATCTAATTCCACCAACCGTTCCGCCGATTCCCGACGCAGGTCAAGTTCCATGCCGCCTTGCACAATCCCAAACAGCGCTTGTTCATCCGCTCGCCCATGTGCAACCTTGCACCTCTGTGCCCAGTCTAGTGTTCGGCGCAGTGACGTTACTAGGTAAGAGCGTTCAGCCGGGTAGGGCGGACACTCGTCAAACGCCATGATTATGTCAGCGCCAAGGTTGTTCTCAATCTTCATGACCGACTCTGGTGAAAAGAACCTCGGACTGCCGTCAATGTGCGAGCGGAACTGCACACCTTCATCCGTGATCTTCCGCAAGTCCGCCAGACTGAACACTTGGAACCCGCCACTGTCGGTAAGCACTGCTCCGTCCCAATGCATAAATTCGTGTAACCCACCTGCTTCAGCCACAAGGTCGTCACCTGGCCGCAGGTGTAAGTGGTACGTGTTCGAAAGAATGATGCCGGCGCCGATTTCACGAAGTTCAAACGGCGACAGTGTTTTCACGGTCGCTTGTGTGCCAACAGGCATGAACACCGGCGTCTCAATCACGCCATGCGGCGTCGTGAGTCGCCCCCGCCGAGCGAGCCCCGCTGGAGGAATCGGCAGCCGTTCAAAACGAACCGGGACTGTCAAGTGAGAGACCTCCTCGTGATGAACATCGCATCCCCGAAGCTGAAAAAGCGGTACTTCTCCGTGACAGCTACACTGTACGCCTCTTTGGTGAAGTCAACCCCCATCATCGCAGCGACAAGCATGACTAGCGTCGATTTGGGCAAGTGGAAATTTGTAATCAGTGCGTCCACCACCCGAAAGTGGTACCCAGGGTAAATGAAGATATCGGTTGAACCGGCTCCCGCGACGACAGTGCCACTCTCACCTGCACTCTCAAGAGTGCGCATCGCCGTGGTCCCAACAGCGATGACACGCCTTCCTGCAGCCTTCGCCAAGTTCACAGTTGCTGCCGTCTCAGGTGTCACTTCGTACCACTCTGAGTGCATCTGATGACCTTCCACAGTGTCCGAACTCACGGGTCTAAACGTCCCAATCCCGACATGTAGGGTGACGAAGACAACTTTCACACCTCTTTGTTCGAGTTCGTGCAACAAGTCCTTCGTAAAGTGCAGACCGGCTGTTGGGGCTGCAACAGACCCTGGTGGCTGCGCGTACACCGTCTGGTACCGCTCGCGGTCCGCGAGGGGTGCATGAATGTACGGCGGCAGCGGCATGACGCCCACGCGGTCGAGAAAATCCATCATCGGTTCGTTCAGGTGAAAAACGAGTTCGCGCATCCCATCATCAAGTTCTGCAGTAACCTCGGCAAACCCAATCTCCGCCTGTTGATCATCCTTGAATGACAACTCTGTTCCTACTCGCAGCCGTTTCGCCGGGCGAGCGAGCGCCCGCCACCGTAATGGAGCCACTTCTTCGGTCAGAAGGAGTTCAACCCGAGCGCCTGAGTCTCGCTTCACCGCGTAGACACGGGCAGGAATGACGCGCGAATTGTTGAGCACGAGGACGTCACCCGAAACGAGGTGTGACGCTAGCGCGGAAAACCTGTCATGCAAAACTGTGTTTAAAACGGGATCGACCACCATCAGACGTGAGTCACTACGCTCGCGAAGTGGTGTTTGTGCAATTAACTCTTCCGGCAATTCGTAATCAAAGTCATTGACCTGCAACGCCTAAACTCCTTTGTCGTCCACATTGAACTGATGTAGTCCTGGGCGTACGCGCAACGTGCACGTAACCTCGTCCAACTCATTATATGGAGTCTTTGCGCAAGGATCAAAAAATCAACCGAGCGGAGCCCCGTCGGTTTTGTCGCAATGTGTACCCTCTATTCTGTGATTTTTTTGTGATTGTTAATGAGAGAAAAGCCCACCGACCGTGTTCAGTGTGTTCCCAAGTAGGGGACTCGGCCCCACACCTGTCCCGTTCGACTGGCCAACGATGTTCGTGATCTCGTTGGTCAACCCTGAGCCAGGCGAGATGGTACTTCCCGACCCGCCCGGACCACTCCCGCTACTACCATGGCTAGCTGGTTGAGTCCCTCCTCCTCTTGGCGGTGGAGTACCGTTTGTCGTCCCACCCGTGCCGACTCTTTGACCCACGCCTGTGCCCTTGTTACTGGACGTCCCGCCAGACCTCGTTGCGGTCGATGGCCGACTGAAGATACCTGAGATTTTCAACTGGTCCAACATGGAAGTGATCTGTTCAGTTGATTTTGTGGTGTCGATGGACAGAATCGAGTTTCCATTTCCGAAAATTTGCCCCACTATCGTGGCATTCAAGTGTGACACCGACAGACCGTGTTGCTGCGCCAACAGATAAGACGCGACCTCCCCAGGCAGAATATTTGCCTGCTGAGCTGCCGTAAATACACTCTGTGGCATACTGACAGTGTAGACTGACGGGTGGAGTCCTTGACTTGCGCCACTCTGTTTAAGAGTCTGGAGGACTGTCTGACGGGCAGTCGCGACGAGTGTCGATACTTGAGCGTTTGCAGCTTGCTGAACGGGAGCAGCAGCAATGACAATACTGTCCTTTGTCGGCACTAACTTGTCTTTCAAAGCTTGACTCACAATCTGGCTCACCGCTTGCTGCAGAGATTCCCCAGAGAGATGGGGCAACTGTGACAGAACAGTTTTTCCGTCCTTGTCATTCGCGGACGCCGTCTGAACGTACATGCGCGGGTTGACGCCTAACGTCACGGAGGGGTTGATGTCTAGAGACACGAGTGCGTATGGGGTTCCGGTCGGAACCTGCGGCTGCGACCGGCCACCGTGGCCCGCCCACACGCCGACCGCGACTGCCAGGCAGGCAGCCGCAACAACACTCGTCCATCGCCGCCACTGCACGCCACGATGAAGCGCGGTTCGCCGCTCAAAAGAGGACTGCTCCTCCTCAAACGACAACTCCATCCCGACCGCAACATCCTTCACGCGCGCCACGCGGCAAAACTGGCCATCCGGCGTGAGTACAATCGCATGCTTTTTAGCAATCTGTACTACGACACCGCGCCTCTCCCCGTGCATGTTCTGTCACTCCTTTCTCGCTACGACAAGTACGACTGCAGGTGTTCGTAAGGACCCGTCAGCAAGATAACAATCGCCAAAATGTACTTTCGCTGTCGTTCCAGCGTCTTGCGCGACACGCTGACCCGCTCTTCGAGAAGTTTAAGCGGCAACGCCTTTCGCTCCTCCACATATGAGCTAAGGAGTGGGTCACCAGCGACTTCGCGAGCAATCGCGATGGCTGTCTGTCTGGCATCCGCGTGCTTTGGAGACAGTTCGACCAAGTCCGAGAAGGTGAGTCCGAACGCTTGCAAGGCGACGTTGTACAGCTCTATGTCACTCTGACGAGCCGCCTGCTCTTCGGCCTGCAAATGCGCTTCGACAGAAGTCCTCACTTCCACGTAATTGACGACATTGTCTTCGTCGTCGGCCACGTCAAACTGCGTCCAAGGCACGCTCTTTTGTCGCTGAGACCGCTGAGACCGGTAGTAGTCAATCAACCGTCTGCGAATTATCGTCTCAGCAAACCCCAAAAAACTGGCCTTACGGCTGCCATCAAATCGGTCAATCGCCTCATTCATGGCAATCAGTGCAACGCTGAACTCGTCGTCTTGTGAGCGGTCAATGTACCGCTTTGACGCTTGAGACGCAGTGCGCAGGATAAATGGTGTATACGCCGCAAGCAAGTCATTGCGTGCTTGTGCGTCTCCTGACTGAGCGAGTTCGAGCATGGTGTAGAGCTGGTTGGACTCTTCCGGCTTCTTCCGGCGAAAGGGCAATCCGCCCACCCGTGCCACCTCGCCTCTACAAAGATTCGACGCAAATGCTGGCTAACTGGGGGTGACTGCGTCGTATAAACAGCAAATTTCTGCAGTTTTTTGGAAGTATCGAGCTGCTCGTGTGGCGACTGTACCAACTCACACGAGCGGCTGCGTTCGAACCACATCCGGAGGCTCAATTCCCAGGTGCTTGTAGGCTCCGAGCGCAGCCTGACGACCACGCGGTGTTCTCTGAATCAAGCCCATTTGCAATAAATAGGGTTCGTAGACATCCTCAATAGTACCGGCCTCTTCACCAATCGTTGCGGCTAGTGTTTCAAGTCCTACTGGCCCTCCCTGAAACTTGTAAATAATCGACTCAAGCAACTTGTAGTCCACTTCGTCAAGGCCGAGGGCATCGACTTGCAAGCGTTGTAGAGCAGTCTGTGCAACCTCGAGGTCGAGTAATGGCGCGTCCGCTACTTGAGCGAAGTCACGAACCCGTTTTAACAGACGATTCGCCACCCGCGGCGTTCCTCTCGACCGACGAGCAATTTCAGCGGCTGCCGCTGGAGCGATTGGTAGTCGCAAAATTCCGGCACTGCGGGTTACAATCTTTGTCAGGTCCGCCACCGAGTAATAGTCCAAGTGTACTATAACGCCAAAGCGATCGCGAAATGGCGCTGACAGAAGCCCTGCCCGCGTCGTTGCTCCCACAAGAGTAAAGGGCGGCAGGTCGAGCCGGACAGACCTCGCACTTGGTCCTTTGCCAAGCAGGATGTCAATCCCGTAGTCCTCCATCGCCGGGTACAGCACTTCCTCTACCGACTTTGAAAGCCTATGAATCTCATCAATAAACAGAACATCGCCAGGTTGAAGATTGGTCACCAGCCCCGCTAAGTCGCCCGGCTTCTCAATCGCCGGTCCGGACGTCACGCGAATGTGTACGCCTAGTTCATTCGCAATCACCATCGACAAGGACGTCTTCCCAAGACCCGGTGGACCGTATAACAGCACGTGGTCGAGCGACTCACTGCGCGCTTTCGCCGCTTGGATAAAAACGCGCAAATTGTCCTTGACGGCATTTTGACCAATATAGTCGTCCAAATAACGGGGGCGAAAAGACTCGAACGCCACGTCCTCGGCGTTCCACTCCGCCGATATGATGCGCTCTGACATACCCTCACCCCTTCATCTCGACAGCCGGAAAGCATCTCTCCAAACTGACGTTCAAACCACGTACCTGCTCAACCGACCAATCGCCGCAAGGCAAACTTGATGCCGTCCTCGACAGAACCAGGACCTTCTTCCTGCAAAACAGACTGTGCAACTTCCGCAGCCTGCCTTTCATTATATCCGAGCACCATCAGGGCCTCAACGATGTCCTTGCCAATGTTACCCAGTTGACTGAACGCAATGGAGGCACTAGTTCGCTTGTCTGTCGCTATGCTAGGAGCCGAAAACGGTATCGCCAAGCGCTCGACCTTGTCCTTTAGTTCCACAACAAACCGCTGTGCCGTCTTCTTCCCCACTCCAGGCAGAGTACAGAGGTAGGCCACGTCGTCCGCTGCGATGGCGGACAAAAAGGCGTTGGCAGAACTCGCAGACATCAGTTGCAACGCGCTCTTCGGGCCAACGCCAGAGACCGAGATCAGAAGTTCAAACCAATCACGGTCGTGATCGGTCAAAAAACCGAACAATAGCATTGCATCTTCTCGCACGTGGTAGTAGGTGAAGACCCGAATGTTGTCTCCGATTGAAAGCTGTGCCAACGCCGGATCTGTCATCCACACTCGGTACCCGACGCCGCTCACGTCGATATCCGCGAACCCCGTACCTGTCTGAAACACTTCTCCACGTAAGAATGCAATCACAATGTACCCCTCCGTGTCGTGCCAGGCCGCACACCCAATGGGGTGACGATTCGCCCGTGGTCGGCCCGTTCGGCGTCTGTGTTGCTGCTCTGCGCAAGTACGTCTCTGGCAGCGACAAGCGTTGCAGCGGTGTGTGCGTGCGTGATGGCAACTGCAAGAGCGTCGGCTGTGTCGTCCGGTCGCGGGCGCGAGCGCAAACCGAGCAGAAGCTTGACCATTTCCTGAACCTGAGTCTTATCCGCCTTACCGTACCCCGTCACCGCCAACTTGACTTGCATCGGCGTGTACTCGACTACCTCAAGGTTTGCCTGCGCCCCGCACAGCAAAGCCACGCCGCGGGCCTGGCCGACAGTGAACGCTGTGGTCGTGTTGCGGTTGAAAAACAGTTGCTCAACAGCCATCACTGACGGCTGGTAAGCTGCGATTGGTTGCTGAAGCTCGTCGTATATTTGGTAGAGCCGCTGTGGGTCTGTGCGATCGGGTGGCGTCTCGATGCATCCGAAGCAGAGTGCCTGCAGGCGACTCCCAACCACCTCAACTACGCCGTAACCCATGCGAGCAATGCCTGGATCGATGCCTAGAATGCGCGTGAGAAACACTCCCATCTCCAGCGTGCAATGCGCTTGGATTGGGAGTGAGATTCGCCGTATGCTGTTCAATTTCCTACTTGACGACTAGCGTTTGCACGGATTACACACCAGCGCGGTCGGACTGAAACGTTTGTGTGCCCAGTTCCCGCACATAGACGGGCATCTGGATCAGCCACGTCATGCGATGATCCAAGTGCCATCCTAGGTGGTCACCGGCGAAGGCATTCACAGCGTCCCCGTGCACAGGACGCACCTCCATCACCTCGCGACCGTTGCCGTACACCGTAAGAAACATGGCTTGTGACACATTGCCCACAAAGGCTGGTACGACCGTGCGTGACGCCACCTCGGCCTGGCTAAAATCCGTCGGTGCAGGTGTGTCCGCGAAGGCGACGTGAGGCCATGCCATGGTGATTGCCCCTGTGACGATAGTTGCACCTAGCAACCCGCGTACGCTCTGTCTACCTGTCGCGTTCCCCCTTGACCGCATCATTCTTCACCTCGCCCGAGTGCTGTCTATTTCCTCTGGCCATAGCATGTCTCGGACGTGTCGAATTATTCCTCTGCGATTAAGAAGTTAGCGTACACGTTTTGCACGTCATCGTTGTTCTCAAGCGCTTCGACAAGGTCGAGGATGGGGTCTGCTTGCTCCTCTGTCAGTTCGACAGTCGTTGTTGGTTCGTAGGAGAGCTCCGCGTCGGCAAGCGCAATCTTTTCAGCCTCCAAGGCATCGCGAACCCGGGCAAACGATTCGACAGCCGTGGTTACGACATAGCTGTCATGGTCTTCCTTCAAGTCATCAGCCCCAGCTTCGAGCACAAGCATCATCAAATCGTCCATTGACATAGGACAGGAGTCTTTTTCAATTTCAATTCGACCGACTCGGTTGAACATCCAACTGACGCACCCGGTTTCGCCAAGGTTCCCACTGCGTTTGGAAAAGATGTGTCGAACGTCAGCAGCTGTCCGATTTCGGTTATCAGTCACAATCTCGAGCATGACCGCGACACCGCCTGGTCCATACCCCTCGTACAATAGTTCCTCATACGTCACGCCTGGCATTGAACCGGTCGCTTTGGCAATCGTGCGGGCGATGCTGTCCGCAGGCAGATTGTTCTGTTTGGCATTCTCAAGCGCGACTTTCAAGCGGAAGTTCGTGTCTGGGTTGCCACCGGCTTCTTTCGCAGCATGATAAATGTCCCGTGACAGCTTCGTGAACAACTGCCCACGAACAGCGTCCTGCTTTCCCTTTCGCCGTTGAATATTGTGCCATTTAGAGTGCCCAGACATCTAGCGGCCTGCTACTGAAAACATAGACAAACGTCCATGCTAGAGTTTTCCTGCTTCAACGTGTCCTGTCTCGCCAAATTCTCGCTACTGCAGTTTGTGCGACACTCCACAGGCGTAAATTCCGACGTAGCCCGCCGTACATATACACGGTCTCGTTAAGTGAGTACCATGTACTCGTGCGCTTGCATGAGATTCACTGCCGCATTCAAGTCTCTGTCCATTTCGTTACCGCAGGATTCACAAACATACACGCGCTCAGAAAGGGAGAGATTCACCTTTTTATTGCCGCAACACGAGCATATTTTGCTGGATGGGTAGAACGGTGAAACTTCTCGAAGTTCGATACCCAGTTTTCTACACGTATTTGCGAGCGTGAGCTTGAAGTCATAAAACCCTTGGCTACTTATGGATTTACTCAAATGTCGGTTGCGTACCATCCCTTTGATGTTTAATCGTTCAATCGCGATATACGCTGGCTTGGTTTTCACCAACATATTCACGACGTGGGTGCGGTAGGCACTTCTCATGTTTGCAAGACGCATTTGTGACTTCTGTACTCTCAGCACGTTTTTGGCTATGTTACTTCCGCATTCAGTAGCAGATTTCACCTTCTTTCTGTGCTCATATTTACGGGATAACGCCCGTTGCGTTCGCTTCAGACGTTTTTCTGCGCGTCTGATTGCGGAAGATTTGTTGATGTTCTTAAAAATGCGTCCATCGCTACAAATGGCAAAGTCTTTGATGCCAAGATCAATCCCAATTCCTTCACCCGTCGCTCTTTCGGGCATTGATTCTTCTCGCTCGACTGTCACGCTCACAAAGTATCGGTCGGCCCTTTGCGTGACCGTTCCGCCTGTGACCTTCACGCCGATAGGGAGATAGGCGAACTCTTTGAGGCGCACCCACCCGATGGTTGGAATTTTGATTCGGTGGCGTTCAATCGTCCAGTCTCCCGCGTTGTTTTTGGGTGCATAGAAGCTAGTGTTTTGCACTCGTTTTTTCTTGAACGTAGGGAACTGCGCTTGTTTCTTAAAAAACCGTTTGTAAGCCGTTTCCGCACTGACGATGGCTTTTTTACGGCCTTTTGATGAAACCTCTTTAATCCACGGGCACTCAACCGAATGAACGTTATTAACCCACTTATCAAAATCATTCGCAGACATGAACCTGTTGCCGTTTGCGTATCGCTCTTTGTTCGTCGCTAGGAACAGATTATACAGATAGCGACAGACACCGAACGTTTTGTTTAGTTGCCGTTTTTGTTCGCCTGTTGGTTTGATCTCGGTTTTATAGGCTCTTAACATTCCGGGTCATCTTTTATCTTCTTTTTATATTTCCTCAAACCGTAAATACGGCAAGAAAAGACGTGGATGATCGAAATGAGATCCTGAACCATCTCTTCCTGAGGCGAAAGTGTTTCGTTGTTGACAATGACCATTTCAACGCCTCGTGACGTGAGAAAGGTTTCAAACCAATCAAAACCAAAGCGAACAAAGCGATCTTTATGCGATACGAAAATACGACTTACTTTTCCGTCGAAAGCAAGCTGCAACAGTTCATTCCACTTCTTGCGCTTGTAATTCAATCCGCTCCCGATTTCTTGAATCACTTCATCCACAATGATCCCGCGAGCGTTCACAAACTCGCGCAGAAAATGAACTTGGTTAGCAAGATCATCTTTCTGACCCTGATTGGATACGCGAGCGTAAATCACCGACCTTCCCTTTGCTGTGTTCGTCACCGACTTGCCGATGCATTCTAGATATTGTTCGTGTGTATAAAACCTCCTATCTGTCGGCGTTCTGTAAGCCTTTAACTTCCCCTCCGTATCCCACCGTTGAAGCGTTCGTACAGTAACATTCAACAGTCCAGCAAATTCGTGTGGCTTATATGTCTTTTCCATGTCTATGTTTTACCACGCTAATCGTTATTTGCCTATACTATCATCAACATTTTAATTCCTCCTTCCCGGTTTGCCCCCGACATGTTTCCGATATTCAAACACCAAGTATTCCACACTCAGTAGTGTAGCTCACTGTCCCCAGTCACGCAGATAACGGAAGTCAATCCCGATTGTCCGGTTCGACACTTTCGCAATGATTGGCGGCTTGCGTTTGTAGTGGTTGCGCGCAATCCGTCGACAGATGGTCTCCACCAGTTCGGGTCGCGCTCCGGCCGCAACGAGTCGAGCGGGATCGACACGCAAGTCGACCAACTGGAACAACAGTTCATCCGCTTCGTCATAGGAGAACCCGAGTTCCTGTTCGTCAGTTTGGTCCTCCCACAAGTCGGCACTCGGCGCTTTGTCCAAAATACTCTGCGGTACCCCGATAACTTTAGACAACTGCCGCACTTGAAATTTATATAGGTCGCCGACAGGGTTCAGCGCGCTGGCCAAATCCCCAAACTGAGTACCGTATCCGAGCAGCAGTTCCGTTTTGTTGCTTGTGCCAAGGACAAGTGCGCCAAAATGAGCAGACAAGTCAAAGAGCGTCGCCATTCTCGCCCGCGCCATCCGGTTTCCGCGACGAAGGGCATTTGCCTTGACGCCGAGCACCTGATCGATAGTGTCAAAGTAAGCGTCGACTGACGCCGTGATGGGTACTGTGAAAGACGGAATGTCCAAGTCATTGACAACCTGCTCGGCGTCCGAAAGGCTGGCTTGACTGCTTGTTTGATAGGGCATGAGTACGGCCCGCACGTGGTTTCGCCCAAGTGCTTGGGTAGCCAAATACGCGACGAGCGCAGAGTCGATGCCGCCCGAAAGTCCAAAGACTGCCGTATCGAGCCCGGTCTTTTGAACTTCTTCGCGGATGAAGGCAACGAGGACCTCAATCGTCAAATCTGAGTTGAGCGTCAACTGCCGAGCAATCGCTTCCTTCACAATCCGTCCTCCTCGTTACGGCGGATCAATCGGGACAACTCGCGACGAACAAACTCTGGCCTCTCATCGCGCAGGACCGCGCTCAGATACCGGGCGCGCCGCACAGCCGACGGGTCGAACTCAGCAAAGACTAACGCCTCTTCAATCTTTGGCGCTTCAGCTAAGAATTCACCGGCAGCCGATACCGCAACAGAGCCGCCGAAAAAGTTCACGCCGTCTTCAAACCCAGTGCGATTCACAAACGCCAAGTTGAAGCCAAAAATCTGCGCATAGGTCTGCACTAGTTGGCGCCAAAAAGCCTGAGAACCGAAGTGACGACTATCCGTCACGCTGCGTGCCGGGCTGTTCGAAGGTAATATGACCAAGTCGGCCCCACCAAGCGCAAGCAGATTGGGGCTCGAGGGATGCCACGCGTCCTCACAAATCATTATACCTACTCGCCCAAACCGCGTGGAGAACGTACGGAACCCATCCCCGTGCGCAAAATACCGTCCCTCATCAAACATTCCGTACGTAGGCAAGTATACTTTGCGATGAACGCCTGCCACCTCTCCACCTGACGCATACACCGCCGTTACGTAAAACAGATGCGACTCGGACTCTTCTACAAAGCTGAACACGACATCGACGTTCGTGCTCGCGCGAACCAGTCGTTGGATTTGCGGGTGATGGAGTGGACGGGCAACATCCAGCGTCAAATCTTGGACTTGATACCCCGTGACGCCCAGTTCCGGAAACACAACCAGTTCTGCTTCCTTGGCACGGGCTGTTTCAATCCACTCTAGATGCTTGTCCAAGTTGGCCGAAACCTCACCGAGCAGTGGGCGAATTTGGGCCAACGCCACGCGAATTCGTTCCGTAACCGACACTCCTCTCGCAAGTGTCCCCTCACAGCGCAGGTCGCGCAGAGCGGAACACTGCATTCCGCCCCTAGTATACATTGGCGACCTGCGATGTCAAAGACGGTTACGCCTGTGAGTCTGGGTCTAGCCGCCTCATCTATAGTCGGTACATGGCTTCACGCCAACGCATCTGTCGCAGACGTTCCTTCTCCGCTGCGTCGCGCACGCGTCTTTGGCCCTGTGCCGGATAATCGTCACGCGCCCACTCCATCACTGCACGAGTCACGAGGTCCGGAAAGCGAAGCAGTTTCCAGGCAAACAACTGCCTCTCTGCGGACAACGGACAGATTCGTTGGTACGCATCGAGAACATCTGTGAAATGACGAGCGCCCGGGTCACACAGAGCGAACGTGTGATTGGATACCTGCATCAGGTCGCCAAGCGGGTCATCCCAACCGGCGTGATCAAAATCAATCAGGGCCACAGGCGCAGCAGCTGTAGTCCACAAGACATTGTGCGGTGCGACATCGCGGTGACACAGCGCTCGCCGAAATGGCACTGGTAGTGCATGTGCGCCTAACTCCGCTCTCTCGGTTGCCGCTCGAACGGCATCGAGAGCGACTTCTGCAGCCGTACGCACTTCATCTTCAAGACTCTTGATATCCGGTTCACGCTCGCACGCTACAGGCCACACTTGCTGGAACACTCGCCACTTTTCGAACAATTTAATGTCCAGTGTGCCGCCTGACAATTCATGCCACTCTGGCCCTCCGACAAGCGGGTGGTCCAACTCGGTCAGACGGGCTGTCCAGCGATGGACATGTGCCAGTGTTGCAACCGTGGTGAGTTTCTCCTCGACCTCAGTGAACCGAACATGTCTGCCTGGAAGCCACGGCTGAAGGTATCCAAATTCCCCGTCTGCCACCTCGACACGGTACGTACCCGCTCGCGTGGGAAGCGGGCCTGCCGCCGGCAGACCCGAGTCCGACAGGTTGTCGGCCAGCAGAGCTAGGAGTGAGAGGCGGCGCTCCGTATCTCGTGGCCGGGCAGACTTCCAAACAAAACGCATGCCGTCTGCCGCGACTACGCCAACTACTGTCTTTAACCGTACAAGCGCGTCAACCTCTACGCCGTAGGCACCTCTTAACAGGCTTGGGAGTCCCTCAGTCCCCGACAGACGGAACGGCAACCCAGTCATCCCTCTGCGTCTGGCAGTTTTCCACTGCTCGTATCCTTCTCAGTCGGGGTATCTGGCCAGTGCCAAGTTTCTGACGGTCGGCGCGGCGCGTCACTCGTCCCGTCCTTGCTTGAGTCGCCACCTTCTCTGTATAGGAAGGCGCCATCCGCGCCGGGACCTGTGCGCCAGCTCGAACTGGACTCCTGCCACAGGTCTTCGCGGCTGATGTTATTGACATCATAGTCAGTTAGATTCCTAAGCGGGATTCCGTAGTCCGCTTGCGTGTTAGGTTCGGTTGGCACGTAGACCGGATACGGGGGCAGGACCATGTTGTCATACCACACATTGCGAATAGGATTGTGCGTGTGTGGTCCGTCCCCTTGCGGGTAATTCGGCAACCCCGACCACTGGGCACCGTAACCCGCCCCTTGTGGCAGGTCTGTCGCGTAACCCGGCGCCTGCGGCATCGCCCCGACGCTCGGATACCCATAGCCTGGCGCCTGCGGCATCGCCCCGGCGCTCGGATACCCATACCCTGGCGCCTGCGGCATCGCCCCGGCGCTCGGATACCCATACCCCGGCCCCTGCGGCATCGCCCCGGCGCTCGGATACCCATAGCCTGGCGCCTGTGTTGGGTGTGGGTACTGTTGCCCACCGCTCGCGTCGTAACCGGGTCCTTGCGGCCATCCCCAGGAAGCTTGCCCCGAGCCGTGCACGGCACCTGGTTGCGCTTGGTGTGAAGGCACAGCGGCCGGTACCTGACCAGCAGTACCCGGTACGTATATCACGTCACCTGGCTGTAGGCTGACAGACTGCCTCGGGTTCATCCTTCGCAGACTGTCAACGGGCACATTGTACATGCCAGCTACGGTGTCCCAACTCTCACCCGGTTGTATGACGTGCGGCCAGACGAATCCAAAATACGGAGCCGTCCCGCCATGTGCCTGGCCATGCACGACACTCGGTGGCGCGACATTCGCTGCTTTTGCAGTTCCATGTGCATGAGGGCCCCCAAACTGCGGACCCTCGCCAGGTCCAGGTGGCTCTGCCGCTCCGACAAAGGGTGTAGCTTCCTTCCCAAGCTCAGGTATCGACAGTACAGACCCGGGCTGTAAATGGTTCGGGTCATGCACCTGTGGGTTTGCTGCCATTAACAGGTTGAGCCGAACTCCAGTGATTTTGCTGATGTTCCACATCGTATCGCCATCGCGGACAATGTACTTTTTCATGTCAGCCTCCTCCTCCCACCTCTCTGGTGAGGCATCGCTGACACAGTATATGCGCCCACTGTGCGTGTGCCCGGGGAGGACAACCGTCCGTCCTTCGTCCACAACCAAATTGGGCGCATGCCCATCCAGAAGGGCAGCGTCGGAGACTTTTCTCTACGGGTGCTGGGAACCGTTATATAGGTAGGTGTTTGGCACTGACCCACCAAACACAATGTAGGCGACAGGGAGGACGGCGTGGACCGTTGTCGGCGTAGCAGTAAGCGGAGTTAAGACGCGAACTGTCGCGGTCAGCTCGAGGTCGACTTCGTGGACGGACTGGTTGATCCCGACCGTCTTGGCCTGCGTGTGAACACTGCCGTGCGCATGACCAATCAGTGTAAAGCGAACAGGTAACTGCGGCCCCACAACACCGAACAGTGCCCCGCCGACCACTTCGCCAACGGGCAGTCGGAACGTCTCCCGTGACAGCTTTAAGAGGTCTTCGTTTGCGCGACGCGTTACCAGCGACTGCAGTTGTGCAATGGCGCCAAAGTCAAATCTGGCGACGGACAGATCGCCAGCGTGATCGCGTTCCACTTGCACAAGCGGTGGCATCTCAGCTTGGACTGCAAGTTGTTCAGTCAGCGCCTCATTGAGGGCGTCTGTTGCGGCTCTGGCCGCGATCGCTTGTCCGGTGGCGAGGACAACGGGGCGCACTTTCACTTCCATCAACCGAAGTGCCCCAATGAGCGTTGCCAAGACACCAAAAATCAACAGCCAGTAGCCAGGCAAACGGAAGCTCGTCATACCCTGCCCAGTCGCATGGAGACTGCGGACGGAGCGTCTCGTCCCCACACTGCGAAACCGCTTGCCAGCCATTTCTGCCAGCCCCCTTTGTCCATGTATACGCTGGGAGTTGGCGCAGATACACGTGTCGTGTTGACCTCAAGACTTTCCAGGCAATCCTATGCTTTGACCGCTTTTTCGACAACTCGTATAATCTTGTCTAACGGGGGGAGGAACCAAAGAATGCAGAGGCGCACTAAGCCGTCAGGTCCGGCAGAGCGCAGCGACAGTCCGAAACAAGCTCGCTCCAAGCAGCCCCAACGCGAGGGGCGGCATCCGGTTCGGACGGTTTTGAAGTGGGCGAGCCTCGGGTTGGGCGGGCTCGTCATTGTCCTCGTCGGCGCCGGGGTAGGATACGCGACCGCCATGCTCAAGGGCCTGCCGAAAATATCGGCGAGCACGTTTAGCAACTTGAGTCAAGCATCGGTGGTTTACGACATTCACGGAAAGGTAATCGGGCGCTACACGTCAAGTGGGGACCGTCAGCCGATTGCATCGGTTGACCAAGTGTCTCCATTCCTCGCGAATGCCTTCATTGCAGCAGAGGACAAGACGTTTCGCACCAACATCGGGATCAACCCGTTAGCAATGGCTCGCGCTTTTGTGGAAGACGTCACCAGTCATCACATTCAAAGCGGGGCCAGTACCATCACCCAACAGACCGTCAAACTGGCCGTTTTCCCGGCACAGCAGCGAGACCTTAAAAGAAAAATTCAAGAAATTGCTTTGGCACTCAAACTGAATCATATCTTAACCAAAAACGAAATCCTCACCGACTACATGAACTGGGTCTATATGGGGGACATGGGCGGAACGCCTGTCTACGGCGTGCAATCCGCTTCACAGATCCTGTTCCACACCAGCCCCAAAAACCTCAACATCGCAGAGGCGTCGTTGATGGCGGGGATGGTGAACAACGCGTACCTGTTCTCTCCATACGTGTTCCCGCAAAACGCGATCGCCCGTCAGCACTATGTGTTACAGCAAATGCTCAGGAACCACTTCATCACGTCAGCGCAGTACCAGTCAGCCATTAACTACCCAGTGATTAAACACATTTTTCCTGCGCAGGCGTCAGCAAACACCAACTACCCGCTATTAATGGTCGACGAAATCACGCCTCGAGTGGTTCAGGACCTCGTCAAAGCGGGGCTGTACTCGACCACGCAGCAGGCGTTTGACGCATTGCCAACCGCGGGCTATCAGATTCATACGTCGCTTAACTTGAGTGTTCAAGACCACGTCGACAACGTGCTCGCACAAGACCAACTGTTTGGAAACACGAACCAATTGATACCCGGCACAAAGAATAAGTACGACCTCTACAACGCAGGTGTGACGATTATTAACAACCAAACGGGCGGCATCACAGCGATTGGCATCGGGCGTGATTCCCCGAAGGACATCCAGCTTGATCAGATTGATCACGCCAATATTGCCCGCCAGCCTGGTTCATCCGTGAAACCACTGATTGACTATGGACCGGCTTTTAATCTGCACAGAGAGACAGCCGGTACCTGGTTGCCTGATGTTCCGGTGCAGTATCCAGGCGGACCCGGCCAAAAGCCGTACGCACCAAAGGACGACACGCTCACGTGGCAGGGGCTCGTCAGTGTACGCACTGCCCTCGTCGAATCAATCAACGTTCCAGCCGTCGAAACCCTCGACAAAATAACACCTCAAGTGGGTACTAGCTATTTTGCAAAAGAAGGAATTCCAGTTGGCGCCACTACGATCAATGGTCAACCTACGCTGGTCAAATCAGACACACAGCAACTCGCGACCGCCATCGGCGGCATGACGCACGGCCTCACAGTCGAACAAATGACGAGCGCCTATACAACGTTCCCGAATCAGGGCACGTGGCGGCAGTCATACGTCATTTCAAGCATCGATGACCGGACGGGGAATCGAGTGTATCAAGTGCACCAACAGGTTAACCAGGTGTTCAGCCCGCAAACTGCGTGGGTCATGACGAACATCCTGCACGACGTGATTTACCGGTCTGACGGAACCGCCGCGACGACAAGCGGGTCAGACATTTCCACGACGTTCCCCGGCCAGTACATTTCAGGAAAGACAGGGACCACCGATACGCAGGGCGATGGCTGGTTTATCGGCTACACCCAGAAGTACACAGCGGGTATTTGGATGGGCTACAACAACCATGAGCGCATTCCAACGGCGTACTACCCGCTTAAGTTCACACTTTGGAGCGACATCATGAAGCCGCTCCTAACCAAGTATCCAGCCAACCAACCGTGGCCGAAACCACCTGGTATCGTCACGGCGGCGGTCTGCGCAGACTCTGGACAGATGCCGAGCACCTTGTGTAAACAAGACAACGCCGTCTACAATGAGTACTTCATTCAAGGAACGGAGCCAAGTATAGTAGACACGGCGCACGTACTTGTGGATTACACAGTGTACCAGGGCAAGCGCTACCTTGCGACGACTGCAACCCCTGCAAGCCAGGTACGGACGGGAATTTTCATCAACCCGCCGTTTAAGTTACCGCTATCGGCTCCAACGATGATGGACAGCCAGTTCGTGCCAACGCAGCCTGACCCACGCGGCGGTACCGTATTATTGGCGCCAACCGGCGGTCAGCTGCCTAGCGCCATTAACCCACCGAGCAACGTGAACGCCGTACTTGCAACGGATGGAAGCAGCGTAACTGTAACTTGGGGCCACGTTCCCGGAGCGACGGGATACCTCGTCAGCCGCTCCACTTCACCGAGTGGTCCGTTCGTCACCATTGGGGGCCCAATGACCCAAACAACCTTCACCGACAGCAGCCTGCCGCCAAACTCGACAGACTTGTATTACCAGGTGTATGCGACGTCGAGCCAAGGCATGTCGGACCCATCTGCGGAAATCACCGTTCATCTGACAGCGCCAACGACAGGTGGCGGAGGCACGGGTGGATCAGGCGGCCAGACAGGGAATACAGTCGGAACCCCTCCTACAGGGAACCAATCAGGGGGCGGAACCGGGAGAAGGACCGGAAACAGTACGGGATCGAACGGGTAATCGTTGTGAAGGGGCCAACCCAGACGGCATTGAAAATGCCTGACGGGATGGCCCCTTTTAAGGAGTTAACAGCTCCGAATCCTCGCTCCACTCGTGCTGCAGGTCAAGCCTATTTGCGCAGCGACACCACCGTGACGCCGTCACCGCCTTCTCCCGGTCCACCAGGCGCCCACGACGAAACGTGCGGGTGATGCGCAAGTTCGTGCCGCACGGCGTCGCGCAGTGCACCTGTTCCCTTCCCGTGAATCACAGCGACTCGTCCAAGACCATTCACCACTGCGTCGTCCAGATACTTGTCGAGCCGCATTAACCCTTCATCCACCGTCTCACCGCGGATGTCGATCTCGATCCGCACTTCCTTGGCCAAACCGGGGCGCTTGACTGTGGCTGCAGCAGCCTGTGCCTTGGGCGCATTTTGCAGCAGTTCGACGTCAGAGGCCGTGACCTTCATCTTCAGCGCGCCCATTTGGACGACAAGAGAATCACCGTCGACTTCAAGTACTTCGCCTTTTTGTCCTAGCCTCAACACGCGAACCGAGGCGCCCGGATGAATGGGGTGAGCGTCTTTTGCGCCGCTCTTTTCACCGTGTCCAGTACGACCGCGGCGAGATGTCGGCGCTTGCGGCATCGCCTCCTCTAACTGTTTGCGAAGGGCAACCAGTTCGTGGTCCTTGACGCCCGCTTCTGCGCGCTCGCGCATCGCTCGGAGCTCCTTGATGATGCGCTCGGCCTCAGAATACGCCTTCTCCACCTCACGCCGAGCCCGCTGGGCCGCCTCGTTTCGAACGCGATCCGTGTCCGCGTCGAGTTTCGCCACGCGCTCTTCCCATTCAGTCTTCAACCTAGCCGTCTCCCGGCGTTCGGAAAGTGCCTGCGCAAGTGCTTCGTCTGTGGCACGTCGCGCACGGTCCATCTGCGCGATCACGTCCTCGACCCGGACATCCTCAGATGACAGTTGCGCACGCGCACGCGACAGCACCACTCGCGGTATACCGAGTCGCTCGGCAATGGCTAACGCGTTCGACCGCCCTGGAATCCCGATCGACAACCGGTATGTCGGCTGCAGTGTTTCCACATTAAATTCCACACTGGCGTTCACCGCATTCGGTTCAGTAAACGCGTACGCTTTGAGTTCCGGGTAGTGTGTCGTCACTGCAATCCTGCAGCCGCGTTCCTTTAGTTCCTCCAGAATAGCAATAGCGAGCGCCGCGCCCTCTGTCGGGTCGGTTCCTGCGCCGAGTTCGTCAAGCAGCACCAGGCTGTGCGCCGTCACCTTCGAAAACAGTGGTACGACGTTTTTCATGTGCGACGAAAAGGTGGACAGACTTTGCTCAATACTTTGCTCATCGCCGATATCAACGTACACCTCGTCACACCAAGCAACGTCGCTCGGTCGTGCCGTCGAGATGAAACAGCCAGACATGGCAAGCAGCGTCATCAGGCCGAGCGTCTTCAACGTGACAGTCTTTCCGCCCGTATTCGGCCCTGTAATGAGCAGCATACGGAACGACTCCCCTAAGGTAATCGTAATGGGCACGGCCGTGTTGGGGTCGAGCAGCGGATGACGCGCCTCAGTGAGCCGCCACACCCCGTCGCTGCGCAGTGTCGGCCGCGTCCACTTGCGAGCATTGGCGTGACCCGCTTTTGCGAACCAAGTGTCAATTGTCGCCAGTTCTTCCGCGTTTGTGAGTAGGGGCTCGGCTGTCGACGCTACAACAGCGGACAGTGCTTGCAGGATGCGCTCAATCTCTCGCTCCTCTTCAGCCAGAATCGAGCGCACGCGCTGGTTAGCTTCCACGACCGGCTGTGGCTCAATAAACACGGTCGCCCCCGAAGCTGAGACGTCATGCACGATACCCGGTACCTGGTTTTTAAACTCCACTCGTACCGGCAGGCAAAAACTGTCGCCGCGCATAGCGATCACGGGCTCTTGCAGCAGTCGCTGGTGCCTGCGAAGCCAGTCGTCCAGCACTTGCCGCATGCGCTGCTCAAGTTGGCGCCGTTCCTGGCGCAGACGGTGCAGAGCAGGGCTCGCAGAGTCAGCGATGGTAGCGTCATCCAGTACCTGGCGTCGAATCTCTTGCTCCGTCTGGCGCGCGTCAAACAAACTGGTTACAGCAGCTTTCACATGAACCAAATCAATGTCCTGTTCGCGCCCTTCAACTGCTTGCCGAATGCTACGCCCCCCGGCGATAAAGTTGGCAATCGCAAGCAACTGGTCCGCAGACAGAACCCCGCCAATGATGGTCTTTCGAAGCCAGGGACGGACGTCCGTGATACCGCCGAACGCCGGCGCACCAAAACGCACAGTGAACTGCAGAGCTTCGTCCACAGCCTCAAGCTCCCGCGTTGCCTCTTCAAGGCTTGTATACGGATGCAGTGCAGTCATCCGGGCACGCCCCAAACTGCATGCAACAAAGGACAGCATATCGGACTTGACACGTTCAAATTCAAGAATTCGCTCAGCGCGATCCATAATCCATTTTGACTCCCGTCAACAGGGCGAAATGCCCCAACTCATGGTCAGTCGGAACTCAGTCGTACCTTTTCAGCAGTCGTGAGCGTCCCGAAAAATACCACCCGATTGTATCACATGAAGGCATTCTTCGCGGGCAACCTATGCCTGTACCGCGAAGGGGGGATTACGCATGAACATCTTAGGTACCATTGTTCGGTTTGTTGTGTCGGCGCTGGTTCTGATGTTCGTCGGCTTCCTCGTCCCCGGGTTTGGTCACTTGAGCTTCGGCTCAGCAATTGTGGCCGCTGTCGTCATTGCACTCCTCGGGTGGGCCATGGAGGCACTTTTTGGTCGACGGATCTCGCCTTACGGCCGTGGTCTCGTTGGCTTTATCTCCGGTGCCGTTGTCTTGTATGTAGCACAGCTGTTTGTGCCGGCAATGCACGTCACCATCCTCGGTGCGCTGCTCGCCTCACTGGTGATCGGCATCATCGACCTGTTCATCCCGACAGAAATGCGCGGACGAACGCCCACGTAACAGCTCGAGCAGGGGGGGCGCACAGCCCCCATCCGCTCGTCCACAACCCAAAACAGAGCCCCGCAGGGCTCCGTTTGTGTTTGCAGGCCTACGCCTTCTTGAGCGTCTGGTGAATGTTCATCCACTGCACGATTTGCGACCCGTTCAAACTCGACTGCAACCCCGGCGAATTGACATACTGCAGGACTAACACAGCTACGTACACGAACACAATCGACAGGATGAGGCCAGCAGCGAGACCTGCCAGCCGATTTAGTGTCGACAATACGGGCAAGTGGAACAGCGCATCCACGAGCCCCGCCGCAAACCGAAGCAGAATGTAGACGACGACAAAAATCACTGCGAACGACACCATTCCAGACAGACCGCCAAGCATGTAGTGAAATGGGCTGCCTTGCGGCGGCGCCCAGCGGCTGTTTTTCAGCAACGGCGTAATGACTGGCAACAAATACGGACGCAGCCAGAGCGAGAGCAAGTATGCAATGACCACTCCAAACAACCGTGTAACCTGACGGACCAGGCCCGTTCGGTAGCCGTTCCAACCGCCAATCGCCACGATAATCACGATGGCGAGGTCGACGATGTTCACTGGGTGCCCTCCTTGCTTCCGCAGCGTCTACCGCGGCGGTGACTTCGTGCGCTCATCAAGCAACGCAACCAGTTCGTCATACTGCTTTTGCAGCAGCAACAGGTCGTTGGCCAAATTTACTGCAGTCAACACAGCCACCCGTTTCGCGTCCAAGTATGTGTGCGACATGGACAACGCTCGCATCAGGTCGTCTACGGTTTTGGCGACTTGTTTCATATGGTCAACAGACTCGCTGCCGCGGAGCGTGTACTGATTCCCGTGTATGTCTACTCGAATTTTGTTTGTGCTGCTGCGCTCCACTGGACGTCCCTCCCGGCTAGCCGCTGTTGCCTTGGTATTCGTGCCGGCAGGCGAAATTCCTGCCGAACACCGTCGAATCAGCCGCGCAGCACAGCGCCTGTTTGCCCTTCCCAGGCATCTAGGACAGCTCGTTCAGCGACTGCAATGTCGTCATCTGTCAAGGTACGGTCCGCAGCACGGAAGGTCAACGCCAGGGCAACGCTCTTCATTCCTTCGGGAACGCCAGTACCGGTATACACGTCAAACACCTCGCATGACTCCAGCAAATCCCCATTTAGACTCGCCACGTCGTAGGCAATGGTAACCAGCCGTCCGACTTCCAGCCCGCGTGGTACAACCACCGCCAAGTCCCTGCGCGACGCAGGGTAGCGGGGTAGACTCTGCACCCGCAGCACTGGTACCGTTAACTCCAGCAAGTGGTCCAAACTCATCTGTGCGTATAGCCCGCGTTCTAACTCGAGCTTGGCGGCGGTCTCCGGGTGAAGTTCACCAAATGACCCCACCACTTCGCCGTCAATCTTCACCACAGCAGTACGACCTGGGTGCAGCCAAGCGACCTCGCCTGCTTCGTAAGAAGCGCGGTGCGCTAACCCAATCGTTTCAAGCCAGCCCTCTACTACGCCTTTTACATCGGCAAAGTCGTACTTCCTTGACCGCTCGCCAAAAGCGCTGTCTACCGCACCAAACCACAGCCCTGCCCACTCCATGCGCTCTGTCGGCTGTTTTGTGAGGGGCAACGCGTCCGGCCAATAGACCTTGCCGATCTCGAACACCTGTCCACCTGCGACGCCGTGCGCCAGGTTGTGCGCAGCGACCTGCGCCAAACCTGGCAAAAGGTGCGTGCGTAAGGCGATACGCTCGTCAGAGAGTGGACGCAGAAGCGGAATCATCCGGCGATAAGCGGAGTCTTCGGGCAAGCGCAGCGGCACGAGCGCAGCGGGGTGACTAAACGTGTACGTGTACACTTCAGTCAGACCAAAGCCCAGCAAAACCTGACGAGTAGCGCGGCGTAAACGCTGACCGCGGTTGCGCACACCGACCGTCGTTGGGCCTTCCGGGAGCGTCGACGGTACTTCACCAAAACCACAGATGCGTCCGACTTCTTCCACGAGGTCGGCTTCGATGCGCAGGTCTGGCCGCCTGGTTGGCACAGCCACCTGCCACTCACTGGCTGACTGGCCTTGTTCTACGCACAGGCCAAGGCGGCGGAACACGTCATCTATCTGCGCCGGCGTGAAATTCGTGCCAAGCATGTCGTTGCAACGCTGCGGCGAAAATGCGATCGTTACACCTTCACTTGGCGTCGCCCCACTCACCTGCACGACAATTTCCCCGACCCGCCTCGCCCCGGACAAACTCTCGAGCAAAGCGGTGGCGCGTTCTAGCGCTCCAGTCACGGCTTTGCTGTCGACTCCCTTTTCAAAGCGCTGCTGTGCTTCCGAGCGCAGCCCAAGGCGCTGACCGGTCCGGCGCACACTCGGCGCATCAAACGCAGCAGATTCAATAATGGTCTGTTGTGTTGCGTCCGTGATTTCCGAGTTCGCTCCACCCATCACACCTGCAATGCCGATGGCACGGTCAACATCCGCGATGACGATGGTGTCCTCGGTCAGTTCGCGAGTCTCGCCATCGAGCGAAACAATCTGTTCTCCCACACGGCCCTGACGGACGACAATCGTGCGCTCGTGAACCTGGTCGAGGTCAAACGCGTGCAGCGGCTGTCCCCATTCGAGCATGACGTAGTTGGTCACGTCGACAATCAGGCTGATTGGGCGCACCCCCATGGCCAGCAACCGCATCTGCATCCACAGTGGCGCTGCCCCCTGTCCAAGCCCAGTTAAAACCTGCGCTTCGTAACGGCTGCAGCGCGGCGTCTCAATTTTGATCTCGACGGCTGGCAGAGCGGTAACTGCTGCGCTGGTCGCGCCAACGTCTGTGCGACCACCTCCACCTCCACCGACTGTGGCCGTTGCGCCGTTGCGTCCGGACTCATCAAAGCGAACCGGGCGGTCAAGCAGTGCCCCGACTTCGTAGGCAAGACCACGCAGTGACAGACAGTCACTGCGGTTTGGCGTCAAGTCAATCTCAAGCACAGTATCATCAAGGCCGAGTAACTCCACGATGTCCGCGCCAATTGGCGCATCCTCCGGCAGGACAAGAATCCCGTCCGTCTGGGCTTTCGACATCAGTCGGACTTCAAGACCGAGTTCCTTCGCAGAGCAAATCATGCCTTGGGACTCAATCCCCCGCAGCTTTGCCACACCGATGTCGCCGCCAGGCAAGGAACTCCCTGGAAGGGCTACAGGCACACGTTGGCCCGCCGCAACGTTTGCGGCGCCACAGACAATCGTGCGCGGCTGCGCCTCACCGACATCGACGCTGCAGACATGGAGCCTATCCGCGTTTGGGTGTTGCTCACACGTGAGCACATGTCCAACCACGACGCCCTGCACCCCCTGGTTGCGCGGTTCGATTGCATCCACCGCCAGGCCGGCGTTGGTGAGGAGATTGGCGAGATTGGCCGGATTAATGTCGTGAACGTCGACGTACTCATTCAGCCACTGTATGGATACCTTCACTTTGCCATCCCCCTCACATCACGCGCGTAAACTGCTTGAGCAGCCGCAAGTCGTTTTGATACAGCAAACGAATGTCGTCAATTCCGTACTTGAGCATCGCAATGCGCTCAGGCCCCATGCCAAACGCAAATCCACTGAAGCGCTTGCTGTCGTACCCAGCTGCATCAAGCACGTTGGGGTGGACCATGCCGGAGCCCAAAATTTCAATCCAGCCGGTGTCTTTACAAACGCGGCAACCCTTGCCGCCGCAGGTAATGCAGCGGACATCGACCTCGGCGCTCGGTTCCGTAAACGGGAAGAAACTCGGCCGCAAACGGACTGCCTGGTCAGGTCCGAAGATGGCGCGCGCAAACTGTTCGAGAATGCCTTTGAGGTCGCTCATGCGAATTCCTTCGTCCACGACGAGACCCTCAATCTGCGTAAACGCATGCGAGTGTGTCGCGTCGTCCTCATCGCGGCGGTACACGCGGCCCGGCACAATCACCTTCACTGGCGCGTTTGGCCGCATCTGCTCCATCGTCCTCACCTGCATCGGGGACGTGTGCGTCCGCAACAACAGTTCTTCCGTCAGGTAAAAGGTGTCCTGCATGTCGCGCGCCGGGTGGTCTTTCGGGATGTTCAGCATCTCGAAGTTGTAGGTGTCCGTCTCCACTTCCGGTCCCTCTGCGATGGTGAAGCCCATGCCGAGGAAGACGTCTTCGATCTCCTCAATGACCTGCATCAGTGGGTGCATCGCCCCCCGTGGCCTCTTGCGCCCAGGCAAGGTGACGTCAATCGTCTCAGCAGCCAACCGCGCTGCCAACGCCGCCTCTTCAACCGCCTCGTGCTTAGCGTCAAAGGCCTCCTGCAGTGCTGCCCGAGCCTCGTTGACCCAACCGCCGACGACAGGTCGCTCTTCCGCCGATAGACCGCCCATTTGCCGGGACACCTGCGTGAGTGGACTCTTCTTGCCGAGGTACGTCACTCGCCAATCGTCTAGTGCTCGCGCGTCTGTCACAGCATCAAGGCTGTCCAGCCCTTCACGTTTTGCCGCTTCCACTTGTGACTCGATTTCATGTAGTTCCAAGGTTCACCCTCCAGTCGCTCTCATCTAGTCTCGCCCGCCCCCGCAGCATCACAAACCCACTTTGGCGGGGTCACGCCGCCCGCCTTGACGGCGCCATCCCTGCGAGTGCGAGCGGGATCAAAAAAAGCAGTTCGTCACAAGGGACGACTGCTCGCGGTACCACCCTTTTTGACAGTTGCAAAGCACACCTCAACTGTCCTCTCGCGGCCCTGTATCGGGGGCAAATCGGCGTAATGTACTGAGCTGTCCACAGGTCTAGGTCTGCAATGCATGTGCGTTCAGCCGTTCCACCGCGCAGCTCCAAGGTGAACTTCCCACTCACTGCCGCGTAGTCCGCTCTCAGTCTCGGCGGAACCTCCCTGGTACGGGCCTTGTCAAGTGGTACTCTCCCTGTCATCGCTCTGTACGATATGCGCGTCACTTACGAGGAATGTCGCCCGGTGCTTCCCCGCGTGCCGCATTGCCTTTTAGTATAGCGAAGGCGAGTCAGGGAGATCAAGAGAGAGGTAGGCAAGACATTGCTCGACACAGCGACACCGGAAGACTTCCGCACAATTACCTTGCAATGCGAGGTAATATTGATTACGATGTTGCTAAGATGAGGTGCTGCTCGTGGAGATCAACACGCAGGTCCTAAAAGGCCATATCGATGCCATCATCCTCGCCCTGCTTGCAGACCGCGACATGTACGGTTACGAACTTGCGGAAGAGGTGCAACATCGGTCAAACGGAGATTTTCAACTCAAGGAGGGGACCATGTACGTTTCCCTCAAGCGCCTCGAGATAGCCGGACTCGTCGAGTCCTACTGGGGTGGGACGGAGGGCGGCGGCGCTCGCCGCAAGTACTACCACCTGCGCATCGCAGGTCACGAGCAGTTGGCGCAGCGCAGAGCGGAATGGGTGTTCGTGAAATCGGTAGTGGACACGTTCCTGGGAAGGGATGAAAAGTAGATGGACAACACTGGAATGAGTATTGACGACTACGTCGAGTCGCTCTACCGCGGTCTCGACGGTCACGGAGATGCCGCTGAGCTGAAGGAGGAAATGCGAGGTCACCTAGAGGATGCGGCGCAACGACTGCGAGAGGAGGGCTACTCTGAAGCAGACAGCGTGCGCATCGCAATCGAGCGATTCGGAGACGAGGCAGCAGTGCGCCGCGACCTCTCCAGTTTGTACGCGTCTTCCCCGCCCCTGCCCCCGCCTGGGTCTGGGTCTGGGCCGACTGAGGGGACATCTGGTATCCCACCGCTCCAGCCGAGTGCTGACGTCGTTCCGCGCAAAGGCGTGTCTGCGCTTGTGCTGGCCATCCTCGCCTTGTTCATCCCGGTGGCCGGCCTCGTTCTTGCCGTCATCGGCCTCGTCATCGCGATCCGCAACCTGCGGCGTCCCGGCCCTACTGTCGTGTCCCCGGTTGTATCCGGCATTGCCCTCGCCCTTGCGATTGTCGGAATACTGATGCAGTTTTTAGTGTTTTCTGGAATTGTCATGTATTTTGGGGTCGCCACCAGCGGTAGCGCGACGCAAGTTCACTATAACCAAGCCGTAGCCAACGCTGTCGGGGGTCCATAGGCACAGCCCTGATGAGGTGCTGCTCGTGGAAATCCACACGGGGCGGCGCTCGCCGCAGCTACTACCACCTGCGCGTTGCAGGTCACGAGCAACCGGCGCAGCAGAGAGTAGAGTGGTGTTCGTGAAGTCGGTAGTGGACACGTTCCCGGGAAGGGATGAACAGTAAATGGACAACACCGGAATGAGTATTGACGACTACGTCGAGTCGCTCTACCGCGGTATCGACGGTCGCGGGGATGCCGCTGAGCTGAAGGAGGAAATGCGAGATCACCTAGAGGATGCGGCGCAACGATTGCGAGCAGAGGGCTACTCCGAAACAGATAGCGTGCGCGTCGCAATGGAGCGATTCGGAGACGAGGCATCCGTGCGCCAAGGTCTCGACGCATTGTATGCATCCCCAGGTGAGGGCCACAGTGACAGCCTTTCGCAGACCCTGGCTGAACCGGGTCAGCCGCCAATGAAACCCCACGGCGCCAGCGACAGTGGCGGTCCGCGACGTGGCATCTCCGCACTGGTCTACGCCATTTTGGCCGTCTTCATCCCTGTCGTCGGCATCCCGTTCGCCATCATCGCCCTCGTTCGAGCCGTCCAGAACTTGCGTAGAGCACGTTCGCAGACCGTAGTGCCGATAGTGTCAGGTCTTGCAATCGCCATCGCGATCATCGCTCTCATCTGGCAGTTGTTCTACATTCTCGGCATCTTCAACTACGTGCTGTACTTCCACGTCACAGGGTCAAGTTCTGCTCACCACATCACTACTTCACAGGGGGCGGTGACCGCTACCGGAGGCCACCCGTAACATATGCGCGAAATCCACTTTCTCATAGTAGACAGGCTCTCACCCTGTCAAACGCAGCTTCCCACCTGGCCCACCTGGCCCACCTGGCCCACGGCATGTGATCAAAGTGAGCGTTATATCGCGAAACGGGCGTTTTGCGGCGGCGATAGCGAAACTTTTGTTCGCTCGCCTCGTCAAAAGCCCGTTTTTTGGGGGCATCTCGCGAAATAGCGAAAATTATGCTCATTAGAGTCCATCGTTATGTCACCTTCGCGACTTTAACGTACATTTTGGGCGTTGTTGCGCCCACGCCGTGGCACCCGTGGCACCCACGCCACGCCACACTGCCCGCCGCTGGCGGCCCGAAAACCTTACAGCCCGCGTAGTTCCAGTCGCGCCACGTCGCGGCGGTGCACCTCGTCCGGACCATCCGCCAGACGCAGTGTGCGCGCCGCGGCCCACATCGCGGCGAGCGGGAAGTCGTCGCTCACCCCAGCACCACCGTGCACCTGAATCGCGCGGTCAATCACGCGCAACGCCATGTTTGGCGCCACCACTTTAATCATCGCGATCTCTTTGCGCGCGACTTTGTTGCCCACCGTGTCCATCATGTACGCGGCTTTCAAAGTGAGCAGCCGGGCCTGTTCAATCTCGATGCGCGAATCCGCGATCCACTCGCGCACAACGCCCTGGTCTGCCAACGGCTTGCCAAAGGCGACTCGGTCCTTCGCGCGCGTCACCATCAACCCTAGCGCCCGCTCCGCCGCGCCGATGAGGCGCATGCAATGGTGGATGCGCCCGGGTCCAAGGCGCCCTTGCGCAATGGCAAACCCTTTCCCTTCACCCCACAGGATGTTGGTGACCGGGACGCGGACGTGATCGTAGAAAATTTCACCGTGCCCGTGTGGCGCTTCGTCGTAGCCAAAGACAGGAACCTGGCGCTCGATGTGAACCCCTGGCGAATCGAGCGGCACCAGGACCATCGACTGCTGCACGTGTCGCTCTGCAGTCGGGTCCGTCTTGCCCATGACAATAGCGACTTGACAGCGCGGGTCACCCGCTCCAGAAGACCACCACTTGCGACCGGTGATGACGTACTCGTCCCCGTCGCGCTCAATCCGAGCTTCGATATTCGTCGCGTCCGACGACGCCACTTGCGGCTCGGTCATCGAGAAGGCAGAGCGGATTTCTCCATTCAGGAGCGGCTTCAGCCACTGCTCCTTCTGCTCCTCACTGCCGTAGCGGACCAACACTTCCATATTGCCTGTGTCTGGCGCATTGCAGTTGAACACTTCCGGCGCAATCGAAGAGCGCCCCATGATTTCGCAGAGCGGTGCGTACTCCAGGTTGGTGAGTCCAGCCCCGTACTCACTCTCGGGCAGAAACAGATTCCAGAGACCAGCGGCCTTCGCCTTCGCCTTCATCTCTTCCATGATAGGTGGAATTGTCCAACGGTTTTCCGCCTCCCGAATGTAGCGGTGGTATTCCGCTTCGCCCGGATAGACGACCTCGTCCATGAACTCCATCAACTGGTTACGAAGCTTTTGCACCTTGTCCGAGTAATCGAATTCCATCGTCGTCCGCCTCCTGCTCATGTGCCCGGGCTTACTCTACGCGTGGAACCACTGCCATTGTGCAACGAGAGACACAGATGAGGCGCTCCGCCTCGTCCTTAATCTCAATCTGCCAGACCATGGTCGTTCGGCCTCTGTGCAGAGGCGTAGCCACCGCCGTCACCACGCCATCTCGTTTGGAGCGAATGTGATTTGCGTTGATCTCGAGTCCAACCGGCGCGTACTTCTGCGAATCTACGTTGGCCGCGGCGCCGAAGCTCGCCACAGTCTCGGCGAGCGCGACCGATGCGCCGCCGTGGAGGATTCCGTACGGCTGGCGTGTGGCAGGTCCTACAGGCATCGTCGCGACAACGCGGTCTGCCGTCAATTCCACGATGTCAATGCCGAGTGCCTCCAGCAACGTTCCCTTTGTCGATAAGTCCACCGCGCTCCCACACTCCTTCAACAGCTGACTTGACGGGATCCGCCTGGGTGGACGCGTGAGACGAAGCCGTCAACCCAAGCGGTTGTCCCCGCTCGTGCCCTAGCGCGCTTCCTTGCGACGCGGTAAGGACCACCATAACTGATCGAGGGCCGCAAGGTCCTCTTCACCAATTGGCTCTGCATTCGCTGCAGCTAAGGATGCATCGAGCTGCTCAGGGCGGCTGGCGCCGATGATCGCGCTGGTGATGCCAGGTTGCTGCGTCACCCAGCGCACAGCGGTCGTCGCCATGTTCAGGCCCCGGGATTCACAGAAGTCACGGTATTCCTCCACTGCAGCAAACGTCGCATCTTGCCAGTACCGCTCCTGGTACATGGACCCGGCACCGACCCCGAGTCCGCCCAGAGTAAACCTTGTGCCGGCCTGCGGTTTGTCTCCAGGTTGATAGCGACCGGTCAGCATTCCGCCCGCGAGTGGGTTGTAGGACATGATGCCGACACCCTCGTCAAGACACATCGGTACGAGTTCATCTTCGATCATCCGGAACAACAGGTTGTACCGAGGCTGTACACTGGCGATCCGAACGTAGTGTTCTGCGAGCGATACGCCAAGAGCTTTTTCAATTTGCCAGGCGCGCCAATTTGATACGCCGATGTAGCGTACCTTGCCAGACGACACAAGGTCGTCCCAGGCCCGCATGGTTTCTTCCACCGGCGTCGATGAGTCGAAGCGGTGGGCCTGATACAGGTCGATATAGTCGGTTTGCAGCCGCTGCAGGCTCGCGTCAACAGCGTCCATGATGTGTCCTCGACTGAGTCCAACGTCGTTTGGGAAGGCACTCGACTGACCAAAACACTTGGTCGCGAGAACCACCTTGTTGCGGCGACCTTTGAGCCACTTGCCGATAATCGCCTCCGTGTTGCCAAACGTCTCGTACGTTCCCCCAAGCGGGTAGACATCTGCTGTGTCGATAAAGAACACACCTGCGTCAAAAGCCTTGTCAAGAATCGCGAACGAGGTGGCTTCGTCAGCCTGATTCGAAAACGTCATCGTTCCAAGGCAAAGAGCCGATACCTTCAGTCCCGTACGTCCGAGCTTTCGGACCTCCATTTGCTCTCCTCCATTCCGCTCTGTACTTCATGCGCACCACGACACAGCACGCTCACACCTACCTGATTGGGGGAAACAGCCTCCGCTGCTTTCCCCGCACCAGTTTCAGTACCACACACAAGGTCTCCTAAGCGCGCGGCAGGCGCGCGTGAATGTAGTCAAAGATGGCGTTCAGACGGGCCAAACGCAACTTCGGCTTGCCGTCTCGGGACAACCCGTGACTGGCGTTTGGCACCCGCAACAGCTCTACTTCGCTGCCGTTGCGCTTAATTGCTGTGTAGAACTGCTCGGATTGTTCCATCGGACAACGCAGGTCGTTTTCCGAGTGGATCAACAGCAGCGGTGTCTTCACGTTTTGCGCGTACTTCAGCGGAGACATCTGCCACAATGCTTCGGCATTCGTAAAGATGTCGCCGCCCAACTGCGACTCGACAAACAGCGGACCGCAGTCAGACGCTCCGTAAAATGAGAACCAGTTGCTGATGGACCGCTGCGACACAGCGGCAAAGAAGCGGTCTTCGTGGCCTACCAGCCAGTTCGTCATAAAGCCACCGTAGCTTCCGCCTGTCACCGCCACCTTGGTGCCGTCAAGGAAGTCAAACTTCGAAATTGCAGCTTCGAGCCCGTTCATGACATCGGCTGCGTCGCCCTCGCCGTAGTGATTGCGCACGCCGTTTACAAACTCCTGACCGTAACTCGTGCCGCCGCGCGGATTGACGAACACGACCGCATATCCCTGGGCCGCAATCCACTGCATTTCGTGGAACATCGCATAACCATAGTTCAGCTGTGGCCCACCGTGAATCTCCAGCAGCACCGGGTACCTTTTGCCAGCTTGCGCCTGCGGCGGCTTAATCACCCAACCCTGGACTTGCCAATCGTCTTGCGACTGGTACCAGAACGGCTCCGGATCGACGAGCTGGACATCGGCAAGGAACGCGTTCGTGCGGTCAAGGCGGATCTCGGTAGCCGGGAAGAACGGCGTACGCACTTCCGTCATGTGCTCCTTCACGTCGCGGAACGCGCGCGCGGCCGGTTTGACGCCAGCGATGTCGACAGTCGCAATCATTCCAGGCGTTGTGGGCGTCGCATAGCAGATCACGAACTTAGTAACGCCATCAGATGCGAAGCCAATCACTTCGCGCGAACCGCCGATCACGACCTGTGGGGACTCTTTCCCGGCTACGTCAAAACGCACCACTTCTGTCGCGCCTTCGCGCGTGCTGAGCACGTAAATGGCTGTTCCGTCTGCGGACCAGATTGGAGACTGTGCTCGCGAGCTAGCATGGACGTCCGAAAGCACCCGGTCATCCACGGTGTCAGGGAAGTCGGCAGTTAATTTGACAGCCGGGCCGCCGTCGGACGGGATCAGAAACAGGTGCGTGTGCGCGGCAGACCAGTATGTAAACTGTTCGTCGCCATTTCCAAGTACTGCGAGCTGGCGACCGTCTGGCGAATACGTCAGTTGGCCAGCGGAAACTTCACTCGACAACAGTTCCAAGTCGCCTCCAGCAGCCGGAACGCGGTACAAATCAGCTGCCCACCACTCCAGGTCCGGATTTTCGCGCCGATTAGACACAAACGCAACACTGCGCCCGTCCGGCGAAACAGTCGGGCTGCCGACATCGTAGTTTCCTCTCGTCAGCTGCCGAAACGAGCCAGAGGCGACGTCGACTGCGACGAGTTGCGAATACCTGTGGTGCGTTAGCCCCGCTCCGTCGAGTTTGTAATAGAGACGGTCAAAACGCTTCGGACTGTCAGCCCAATCTTTGTCTTCCTTTTCCGACTGTTCACGAGCTTCTTTCTCAGTGACGTTGTCCTCGAACACGGCGACTTCACCGTCTCTTGGAGCTTCGGTCAGACCGTAAAGAGTAGTGCCATCCGGCGACCACACCAGGTTCGAAATCCCGTACCGAAACTTTGTCACGCGGCGGGCCTCACCACCTGACATAGAGAGCACCCAGGCCTGCAAACCAAAGGCGCGATCGGACAGAAATGCAACAGATTTGCCGTCCGGCGACCAAACAGCCCCCCGATTCCTTTTTCCAGCGCTCGTCAAGGCGCGCACTGAGTTGCCTTCGACGTCCGCGATCATCAACTGAGTGGTATATCCATCAGCCTCCACATCGGTGTGCGTTTCCTCAAACAGCACTTGGGCGCCGTCCGGGGACAGAGACGGATTTGCAACGAGTTCCAAGCGTAAAATGTCGTCTACTGCAACATGACGTTTCGTCAAATTCGGACATCTCCTTATAAATCCAGAGTACCTTACCCTTGTATCATACCAAATCAGCCAAGACTTACAGACAGCCTGCACCCGTATAACCCATCCCGTCCCGTACAAACTACGAACACCAAAGTCGCCATCGGGCTGCTTGCCATCTGCGAATTCGAAGACGGAGGAAACCGCCATGAATGCTAGCGAAATTATGATTGAAACCCCTGTCACACTCGACTTGGGCATGTCGATTCAAGAAGCAGCCAGCCACGCCGGACGGTCGACACTGGACATCTTGCCCGTTGTTGACGGAAGCGGTCAGTACCACGGCTCCGTATCGAAGGCCGCTTTGGTCGAAAACCTGCACGACAACCAAAAACGCGTCGAGGACGCGTGTTGCACAGACGCGTTGGTCTGTACCCCCAGCAAACCACTTGAACACTTCGCTCACGACGCACAGTCTCCTGTACCGCACCAAACCATCATGGTTGTCGACGAACAAAACCGTTTCCGGGGAGTCGTGCCTCATGTGCACTGGGCTGTGGACGAGGCCAAGACCCAGAGTGGCTACCCGCGCGACCCCCTGGAAGCTCGCACAGCGTCCATGCACTTACTCTACAAGTGCACCGACTGCGGAGAGATGATCCCCCGCAACTCGGGCATTCCCGCTCAGTGTCCAAGTTGCGGGGCCGGGCCGAATGACATCAGCCTCTACACAGAGGACTGAAGACCACGATGCGTTCACGATTCAGCAAACAGGGCTGTCCAAAGGCATTGTCATGCCCGGGACAGCCCTCGTTTGCTGACTCCATCTCATCACCTTGACCTGACAGGTCGGTCTTGACTAGACCTCCTCCTGCGGTTGGCTCGGTCCGAGCACGCCCAACCACTTCGCCACAACCCCTGTGGTACTCGCCTGGATCAAAATTGTGAGCAAGATGGCCATAAACGTAATCGCACTAATCACGTCTGCCCCCTTGACACCCTTGGCGACAAGCATTCCGGAGAGGGCAGCCGGAATTACGCCGGTCTCGCGAACCCAACACATAAACGTAACCTCACGTCCCTGCCATGCCGCGCGCCTGTCAAACAACACGGAAGAAAGCACGGACGCCGGTCGCGCAATCAGCATGAAAACAGCCACGATGAGCAGGCCCGCCCACAGGTACTGGTGTACGACCGTAAAATTGACCTGTGTCCCGAGCAGAACGAAGATCAGCATCCGCATCATCAGCGTCATCGCGTTGCCAAAGTGCATGATGTTATCCGTTGTATGCGACGCCAACGTCCACTTGAACGTCTGTGCATTGCCTGCGACGATGCCCGCCACGAACGCCGCCATAAATCCGCTCGCATGAAGTGTGCTTGCCAATTGGTAAGAACTAATGGCTGTAATCAGCAGAACGAACGAACCATACTCGTGAAACAGCCCCCACGCCTTGCGTGAAATGAGAATTAACGCAATCAGTCCAAGCACAATGCCAATCAAAAGACCGAGAACTGCAGAGCTCACAAAGGTCACGACTGCGGTGCCAACGTGAATCGAACCGCCCGTCGTAGCCGCGAGCAGTGTCATCGTGAGAACAGTACCCGTCGCATCGTTGAACGCGGATTCAGACTCCACAGTCTGCCGCAGGATGGGCAAAACGTAGACACGTCGGAACACCGGAATCAGAGTCGCCGGGTCAGTCGACGCGATGACGGCACCCACTAACAATGAAAACACCCACGGAGTGCCAAGCAACAGATGGACTGCGAGTCCGACGACGAAGGTCGACACAAACACACCAAGTGTCACAAGCAGTGAAATACTGACCCAGACGCGCCGCAACACGGACAGCGACACGCCTCGTCCACCCTCGAAAAGTATGAGCGTCGCACCAAAATTGAGGATGAACTGGTTTACGTTTGACTGACTTGGTTCACTGAGCAGGTTCAATACGGCAGGTCCAATGATAATGCCGTACACCAGATACGCAGCCACGTCCGGAATGCGGGGCTTCTCTGACAGCTTGCCGACAATCAGCCCGCCAACGAAAATGATCACCAAGGCCGTCCACGCGTGCTGCCAACTATCCATATGTACCAATTCAACAAGTCTCCTTTAGTGCACGAACTGACTGCCACAAGGGCCCGCTCAACCGGAGAACTGGTTGTCTACGGGCCCGAATCAATCCTCCATTCGTTGTGCAAGTGCCGTTAGCGCTTCAGATGTGCCGATACAGACCAACACATCCCCTTCAAAGACCTTGTCATTGGCCGACATCGGAAAGTGAACCTTACGTCCTCGTCGAGTCATGACCACTTGCACGCCGTATTTCTTCGGGAGGTTCAACTCCATCAAGGTGTGATTGACAATAGGCCCCCCCGCCTGCATCTCCATCATGAAGATTTCTTCGTACAGCTCAACCATCTCAAGAATGGCGGTCCGCGTCAGAAATCGCGCTAAGCGCACGCCGGAGTCGTACTCAGGGTAAATAATCCTGTCTGCGCCCAAACGGTCGAGGATCTTGCCGTGCGTTGTGTTCAACGCCTTCGTCACCGTGTACAAATTGAAGTCTTTACAGTTAATCGTGGCGTGATTCGATGCGCTTTCATTATCACCAATCGCGACAATGACAGCATCCACATTCTTAAACCCTACCTCTGCGAGAAACTCACTACTCTCCGCATTCCCAATCGCTGTGTGACACGAGTCCGGCAACACTTCAAGCGCTTCCGGATCACGGTCCACCACGATGACTTCGTGTCCGAGTCGGATGAGTTCCCTCGCCGCCCCTGTCCCAAAGCGACCCGCTCCGATGATCCCGATGGTTTTCGGCCGTTTTGCCATGTTAAATACCCTCTTATCCGATGAGAATTCGCTCTTGCAGGTAGCGAGCGTGTGATGGCTTTTGACGCGCCAAGCTGACCAAGAACGTCAGGATGCCGATGCGTCCAAAGTACATAGTAACAATCAAAACCCATTTCATGGTGTCGCCAATGGAACCGGTGATACCCGTTGAGAGGCCAACTGTACCAAATGCGGACACTTCTTCAAAAATGAGGCGCATGATTTGGATGTGTGGTTCAACAATCGCGTTGATCAGCGTTCCAGTCATAATGAGGCCGATGGCAAGCATGAAAATAACAAGCGACTTCGTCGCTAAATCCCACGGCAGCGTCCGTTCATGTGCAATGATGTCAGCCCGATTTCGCACGGTCGCTACGGTGGTTTTCACCATCATATAAAAAGTCGTCGTCTTGATACCTCCGCCTGTAGACCCGGGCGACGCACCAATAAACATGAAAATCGTGTAGATAAACCAGGTCACTTCACGCATGTTCCCAATCGGCACCGAGTCAAACCCGGCTGTTCGCAGCGTCACTGAGGAGAACCACGCGTTAAGAATTTTGTAGGGCCACGACAAGTGACTCATACTGTAATTCCACTCGAACAAGAGGGTCATCAACGTACCTGCCATCAACAATAAGGCTGTGACCTTAAGGACGACACGCGTGTGAAGCGACAGTAGCCTCGTCTGCCGATAAGAGTACAGTTCGACAAGCACGACAAACCCGATGCCACCAGCGATGATGAGGAAACTGGTGAGAATGAGCACGAGCGGGTCGTGCTGGAACCCTTCCAGATTGTTGCCCCACAAGTCGAAACCAGCATTGTTAAACGCGGAGATTACGTGGAACCCAGCAAATCCTGCAGCCCGCTGCCACGTGTATCCGTATCTAAAGTGCAAGTAGGGCGCCAGAATCACAAATCCGGCGCCCTCGAAGGACAGGCTGAAGTAAAGAATGCTTTTGATCAGTCTCACGATGCCATGAACGCCCGTGTTTTTGTCCTCGGCCATAAAGCGCCGTTGTCCGATGCTGATTTTGCGTCCGAGCATCAGGTACACCAAGGTTGTCACGAGCGTAATGCCAGACCCGCCAACTTGCATCAACAGCGCAATGACAACGTCACCAAACGGGGTCCACGTCGTCGCGGTGGATACGGTAGACAAGCCTGTCACATAAGAAGCGCTCGCAGACGTAAAGACCGCGTCTGTGAAGCTGACCGGCACCGTGCGGGAGACAGGCAACAGCAATAGAAAGCCGCCAAGCAGTGCGACGGCAGCGTAGCCAAAAGCGATCTTCTGCGCAGGTTTCAGCGGCAGAGACTTCAACCAGATTCCTCCTGGGTCAACCGCTCAGATGTAAAACAACGCCATTCTACAACAAGCATAGTGGATTGCAACCATCGTCACGCCTAATGATTTCGCTTACATCGCCCATTTTCAACCGTCAGCTGTGTTGCCGACTGTTTTCCTCGGCCCTCCCAATCTCTGCTCGAGCATAGTTAGGAATGCACAGTTGCATTGGCTGCCCACCTATGCATTCCTCTATTTCAGGCGCGATTTTCTATCATACGAACATCACTTTCGCTTCGATTGTACACAAACTGCGTCCTCAATTCTCGGACTTGCTTTATAAGTGTCCATGCCAAGGTACCGCTCGATCGAACCGTTGGCAGCCTCAGTCACTACCCAGGTCTTGACCTTCACACCAGGCTGCCCCGGGCTCTTTACACCCACCTCACTCGCCTTGCTCATACAGTGACGAATCGTTCGGTACGGGTAAGTGGCAAGGATTTCGTGTTTCACGGTGATTTTTGGTGGCGCCGTTTTTCCCCACACAGCAACCGTTAGGTAGCGACGCGACAAGTCCGCAGTCGCCGCCAGCATGACAGGTGTCGCACGGCTGTTTTTGAACTTGAAGTCGAGGTATGTGCCCGCCACTGTCGCATCCTCACCTGGTGGCAGATACGGCACTGTGAGCGAGTGTTGGTGGCGCTCGACGACCTTCAGGTCGGTGCGCATGAGCGCCGAGTAGAGAGTGCTCGCACCTTGACAGACACCCCCCCCCATCGACGGCACAATCCGATCGCCTGAAAAGGCCCGTCCCCAGTAAAAACCGTTCTCTGCCGTGTATGGCCCGACGGTTCGATAGTACGAAAAAGTTGCTCCTGGAGCGACGATGACACCGTTCAGGCGCTTTGCCAGCACCGCCATGTTCTTGGCCTGAGTGCTACTGGCGTGGTTGAAATTGGTCGTGCGTTGCGACAGCAAGACGGTCAATCCATGCTTGACGGCCAAGTCACGTCCAAGCGGTGGCAGCGTCGGCATGACCGGATGTGGGGGCTGCATTCGAGAAACTTGTGTCCCCGTTTGCCCTAGCACAGGGTCTGAGAGACTTGGCGGCGCACTCGACTGTGCTGATGCCGTCGGAGTGACCGTCAGCAGCGTCGCAATGGCCGCCCCGGTAAAATTCACGAGCATTTGTTTGAATATCACTGATAGTTCCCCCTCTATATGCACCCATGGTTGTCACCTGGCACAGATGGATGTGCACAGCATGTCTACTCTGTGCTTCCTGGCTCATAAGTATGAGGTGGATGGGGGTTGTGCTGTGGATTTTGACTTCATCATGCTGGGCTTGCTGATGTTCATTCGGGTTCTTTCATTAAGCACAGAACAGCTTTCGGTGCACGGCTTGGGGCGAGAGGTCCGGCAGCCACTCGCAACTATGGTGATTACGTTCGGTGGAGCAGCGTGCGTCCTGTGGGGGGCAGCAGCTTTACACGACCAAGTCGAGTGGATCGGCATCACGATTTGGTCTGGGGCAATTTACGCCATCACATTCGGACTGTACACCACAGCGCTTGGCATTGGCCCCGTGGGGGAAGTCAGTCCATGGACGAACGCCACCATTGTCCTCATGTGGCTGGTCCGCCCAACTGGCGGCATTGTGTCAGCCCTCGCCATGGTGTTGTTCGCAGTCGGTGCATGGAAACTGGTTGGAAGAAAGGTATCGAAAGCCGTCGTGATGATGGTCGCCGGGGATGTTCTGCTCGTCACCGCACGGCTCGTCGACGCTTCGCACACCGGATATCCTCTGTACGCATACGCGGCGAGTCAGTTTACCTCTGTTGCACTGTGGATGCTTGTGCCAACGTTCCTCTTTCAAAAGCATAAAAACGTGCTCCAATTGGCAGCGGCACGCCCACTCTGGGGCGTCACTGCCGCAGGGGCGAATGCGATTGCTTACCTGACCCTCTTCGCTCTGTTGAAATGGTTGCCTCCGACCATCGTCGAGGCAGTGTCTTCTTTAGCAGGGTTGCTCGCTACGTTGTTTGGGGTTGTGTTCTTCCGGGAGACAGACGGGCGAAGAAAGATTGTCGCGTGTACGCTCATGACCCTCGGTGTGCTCTGCCTGTTGCTCGACCACTGGCACCCTAGCTAAACAGGCCAGGGTGCAACAGCCAAACTGCCACGACACTGCCGACTACGCTCGCGAAATCAGAGAGGAGTCCCACGGCAAGTGCGTAGCGAAAGCGCCCGATACCGACACTGCCAAAATACACGGTGAGAATGTACAGGGTTGTATCCGTACTCGCTTGCATCGTGCTCGCGAGCAGCCCAACGAAGGTGTCCGGGGCTGTGTGGGGTTGCTGGAACAAGTCGGTCAGAAGCGCGAGTGACCCCGCGTTTGAAATCGGTCGCAACAGAGCCATGGGTACGACCTGACTCGGAATGTGAAACCATGTGGCGACCGGATGCAGCCACCCGACCAAGATATCCATAGCACCCGATGCGCGAAACACAGACACAGCCACCATCATCGCGACGATGTGGGGAATGAGGCGGATCGACGTACCGAATCCACCCTTAGCGCCGTCCACAAATGTGTTGTAGAGTGGCACGCGTTTGAACGCGCCTGCGATGAGAATCGACGCGACGACTACAGGTAAGACCCAGATGGATGCAACCTCAACTGCCGACTGCATCAGACCCGCTCCCTCCTTCTGGACCAGCGGCGGAACATTCGGTCGAGGATAACCGCTACACCCGTGCCGATTAGGGTGGCGACAATCGTCGTCCCGACCACGTCGGTCGGGTGATGTGAACCATACTGGAGCCGCACCGCGATTACTGTCGTCGGGATGACGGTGATGCTCGCCGTATTAACAGCCAGCAGCGTACACATGGCGTCACTGGCCCTGCGCTTGTTCGGATTTAGCGTCTGCAGTTCTTTCATGGCCGCAAGCCCGAGCGGTGTCGCTGCATTGCCAATCCCGAGCAGGTTCGCGCTCATGTTCGCCAAAATGGCTCCCATTGCTTTGGAGTCTGCAGGCACGGACGGGTATAGCCACTTGCCGACCGGCCGCAGCAACTTGGACAACCACTGCACCAACCCCGCATTTTGGGCAACTTGCATCAGGCCCATCCACAGCGCCATCACGGCGATGAGCGCAAGTGCGAGGTCGACACCGTTTTTCGCACCGTTCAAAATGGCCTCTGAGACTTGCGCCATATGACCAGTCAGCATCGCCGTCGCAATGCCACCGAGAAACAACAATAACCAGATGAAGTCAATCACACCGCCACCCCCAACAGGACAAGTCCTCACTTCATGCGTATGCCCGTCCAAGCAACGATAGACGTGGCAGCGGATAAGCGACGGCACTTGCACCGGTTGAGTGACACCATGCATACGATCGCACAGGAGGCGACGGTCATGAAGCCACTTATCGGCATTACCTGCAACCACCACCGCCTGCCGCAAACTGCGCCAGGACCGATTCTCATGGGCGCGGTATCGGCGGATGACTATGCGCAGGGCGTTGAGGCAGCCGGCGGTGTCCCGTTTGTGATCCCGTTTGTGGACACGGAGTCTGCGTTGCAGGAAATTGCGCTGTATGTGGATGGACTGCTGTTGTCCGGCGGCGACGACGTCGACCCGTCTGTGTGGGGAGAACAGCCACTCGTCGGCCTCGGGGAAGTCTACCCGGAGCGCGACCTGATGGAGTACACGCTGACGCGAGCTTGCGTGGCCCAAGGGAAGCCAGTGTTCGGAATCTGTCGCGGCATGCAAGTCATCAACGCCGCGTTCGGTGGGACGCTGTACCAAGACCTTGCCCACCAGTGGCACGGACGTATCCAGCACAGCCAAAAGGCGCCCCGCAACCACTTGAGCCACCGTGTCCAGTTGAAACCAGGTAGTCTGGTCGCAAGCTTGCTTGAGAATAAAGCCGAGTTGCGCGTCAACTCCTTCCACCACCAGGCGGTGCGGGAAGTCGCGGCGGGCTTTACCGCTGCGGCGTGGGATGATGAAGGTCTCATCGAAGCCATCGAATCAACAGAACACGGATTTGTCGTCGGTGTGCAATGGCACCCTGAGAACCTGTGGTCCAGTCACGACTTGTTTCTCAAGCTGTTTACCAGCTTTGTCGCTGCGTGCAGCGAGCAAGCGTTCGCGCCGTAAAACGGCACATGCACGCTGCGGCTCAAGTCTATTAGCTGCGGATTTGGCCGTTGCCACGCACAAGGTACTTGTAACTGGTCAGCTCACGCAAGCCCATCGGCCCGCGCGCGTGAAGCTTCTGTGTCGAGATACCAATTTCGGCGCCAAACCCGAATTCAAACCCATCCGTAAATCGGGACGATGCGTTGTGGTACACAGCTGCAGCGTCGACTTGGCGCAAAAACGTTTCGGCCGCGGCGGCGTCTTCGGTTACGATCACTTCGGAGTGCTTGGTGCCGTATTCGGCAATGTGGTCCAACGCTTCTTCCAGGCTCTTGACAGTCCGTACCGCCAGCACGAGGTCCAGGAACTCGGTTGCAAAATCCTCCTGCGAGGCTAAGGCAACGGCTGTCGCGAGACCGGCGCCGCCAGCCTGTAAGAGTTCCTGTGTCCGCGGGCAGGCACGCACCTCAACTCCCCGCGCTTCTAGCGCACGAAGTACGACTGGCAGCCAAGCTAGAGCAACCTCCTCATGCACCAACAGGGTTTCCGCCGCGTTACATACTGACGGCCGCTGTGTCTTCGCGTTCATCACGATGGCTGTCGCCTGCTCAAGGTCCGCCGCTGTGTCCACGTACACGTGGCAGTTGCCAACGCCTGTCTCAATCACGGGCACTTTCGCCTGTTCAACGACGCGCGCGATGAGCCCTGCACCACCACGCGGGATGGCGAGGTCGACGAACCCGCGCGCCTGCAGGATGATGTCGACGGCCTCACGTCCACCCTCCACTAATTGCACCGCATCCTCCGGCAAGCCAGCCGCCTGCAAACCACTTCTCAGTGCTCGCACCAAGGCACGATTAGACTCTAGGCTTTCTCGACTGCCGCGCAGCACCACAGCGTTTCCCGTTTTCAGACACAGGCCGGCGCCATCAACGGTGACGTTCGGCCGAGACTCATAAATCATCGCCACCACGCCCATTGGGACGCGCACCTGCTCGACGAACAGACCGTTCGGACGGACGAAGGCGTCGAGCACGTCCCCAACCGGGTCTGGCAGTGACGCTACTTGCTGCAAACCCTCCAGAATGGTCGACAAACGCGTTTCTGTCAGTTGCAGGCGGTCGATGCGTGAGGCAGGCTGCCCGGCTGTCTTGGCCGCGTCGATGTCGCGCGCATTCGCATCAAGCACCTCTGCGCGCGCTGACCAAACTGCTGCGGCCATCTGCTGCAGAGCGTTATTCTTGACCTCAGTCCGCAGGCAGCCAACAACTGCCGCAGCGCGCCTGGCTGCGCGCAACTGGCGGTACACCACATCTTTGAGACCGATTGCCTCCAGGGCATCCTGTGTCGTCATGGCGCGTCTCCCTCTCTCCAAATCACGAGATGATCCCGATGCACGACCTCCGGCAAGTTGTGGAGGTTCTCTCCGTCACGCCGGCGCGTCAGCAGGTCTGCTAAGTCGCGAGCGGCAAAGTTGACGATACCTTTGCCGAGCACGTGGTCGTTCAGGTCAGTGAGTGCGACAATAGCGCCTTCTTGGAAGTCTCCAGTTACACCACAAACCCCTGGTAACAACAGGCTGCCGGACTGGTGCAGGAGTGCAGCAACTGCTCCGGCGTCAATCACGACTGTGCCCTCAGGGTGGGGCCCGTGTACGAGCCAGGACTTGCGCAGCGAGTATGGGTTCTGACGCGGGTGGAACGACGTACCGACTTGCTCGCCCGCTGCCACACGCAGTAGGACATCAAGTTCGGACGCGGCGGCCACGACAACTCGCGTTCCGGCCTGGACCGCGATCTTCGCTGCTGTAATCTTGGTCTGCATGCCGCCTGTGCCGACAGCACTGCCCGCCCCGCCTGCCAGACGTTCGATTTGCTCTGTGATTACGGGAACTTCGACAATTCGCTGTGCCTCTGCATCAACCCGGGGGTCACCCGTGTAGAGTCCGTCAATATCGGTCAATAAAACCAGCACATCGGCTTCTGCCACGAGTGCTACCAGCGCAGCCAAGGTATCGTTGTCGCCGAACCTTATCTCCTCGACAGCAACTGTGTCGTTTTCGTTCACAATCGGCACGATGCCGTTGCGAAGCAGGGTCAGCACGGTGTTGCGAATGTGCAAAAAGCGCTTGCGGTCTTCAATATCTGCCCGCGTCAGCAAAAGTTGACCGACGCGCACGGCTTGCGACCCGAACAGTCGTTGATAGTGTTCCATCAGCCGCGTCTGCCCGACAGACGCAGCCGCCTGCTTTTCAGGAAGCGTGATACTCCCCCGCCGCCAGCCTAGTTCCGTTAGACCGACCGCGATGGCTCCTGACGAGACCAACACGAGTTGCCATGCACCCGAGCGCTGCAGGGTCACCATTTGTGTCACGAGCCGTGTCAGTTTAGCAAGTGACAGAGTTCCGTCCTCGCCGACTACTGAGCTTGACCCAAGTTTTACGACGATGCGCCGGCGGTGACGCGTAATTCCACTCACACAGGTTGCCTCCATTGCCTTCGTTCACTCGATAATACCACGGTTGTCGGCAGAGCCGACAACCTACAGCCGTACAACGTCAAAATCGACTGATAGTTTAATGTGACTACACGAAGATGGTTCTTCTTGAACATGCCGTCAAAACTGAAGAACCTACAATGAGAGTAAGGAGGTGTCGCAAATGAACGTCATCGTACTCGCCATGGACGGTTCGGAGACACCGAAGCTTGTTGGGCTGACCGCGGCCCTGCTTGAGCACTTCCCGGATGCCATGCTCCACGCGGTGTACGTGTCTAGGCCGGTGCGGCTCGCTCACTCCTCTCACGAAAATGAACAGGGTTACGTCCATGAACTCGGGCGCATCGCGAGGACGCACTACTTTCCGCAGCATAAGGACCGAATTGAGCTGCACCATCGGATTGGCGAACCATGGGAAGAAATTTGCCAGTTTGCCCGCGGCGTGTCTGCCGACTTAGTGGTCGTGGGGAGTCACCGTATTGGTGTCGTGGAATACCTGTGGCCGGGCAGTGTCAGTTCGGCCATCGTTAGACACTGCGATAAGCCGGTGCTCGTCGTCAAAGAGGACAGTCGCTAACGACTGTAGGCGCTAGGCCAGAAGTAACCGAGCGAATGAAGGGCGGTGTTGGACATGCCAGACGGCAACCTTAGGAGCGCAAGAGAGTTGACGGTCGAAGACCTTGAAGCTCGTACACGGCCATCGGAGCTCGGGTTTGAAGATACCTCCGAGCTAACGCCAGAGTCATTTATAATTGGCCAGTCTCGCGCAGTCGCAGCCATGGACTTCGGGCTACACATGAACGCACCAGGGTACAATCTGTTTGTGGCAGGGCCAACAGGAACAGGCAAGACCACGTACGTCCTTGATAAAGTTCGCGAGGTCGCCGTGCACCGCAAAGCTGCTTCAGACTGGTGCTATGTTCATAACTTTTCTGCTCCAGACGAGCCATATGCTCTCTCCTTCCCTCCATGCCATGGACGGGAATTTGCCCGCTCAGTCGCTAACTTGATGGATGCCGTTGAGGGCGCGCTGACGTCAGCTTTCAATAGTGACTCCTACCACCACGAGTGTTCAGAGCTCGAAAAGTCAATCGCGCTTCGCGTCGAGGAATTGTGGTCCAAACTTGAGGCCTACGCCCGCGAGTTCGGGTTCTCTCTGCGAAAAACCGCCACTGGCGTTGTCACTGTCATGCAAAAGCCTGATGGTACGCCGCTCACTCGCCCGGAGTTTGAGGCCATGCCACAGCAAGAACAAGATGAGATCCGACAGCACCAGACAGTCATCGCCGACGCTTTGGAGGCAACCTTGCACCATGTCACGAGCCTTCAGGCAGAAGCGCTGTCTGCACAGCGGACTCTTGACGAGCGGACCGCCAGATTTGCTGTCGAGCACTTGTTCACACCTCTACTCACGGAGTCTGGCAACGCACGAATCCAGGGATGGCTGTCGGCGTTGCGCGATGACGTCATCTTACATCACCGCGAGCTTCGCTCTGTAGACGTACCTGCACAGGGGACTACCATACAGGCATCTGTGGACTTGACGCGTCGGTACAAAGTAAACGTACTGGTTGACCAGACAGGCGAATCGTCGGCCCCTGTCGTGATAGAGTCTAACCCGACTTACTTCAATCTGTTCGGCCGAGTGGAGTACAAAAGTGTGCAGGGTGGGATGGTGGCTGACTTCACGATGATTAAACCCGGCGCCTTGCATCGCGCAAACGGCGGGTATCTGGTTTTACAGGTTCGCGACCTACTCACCCGCCCGGTTGTGTGGGATGGGTTGAAAAGAGCACTACGCAACCGTTTCATCAAGGTCGAAAATCCCCTGGAGGACCAACTTTGGCCATCGACCTCAAGCCTACGGCCGGAAGTCATCCCGTTGCAGGTAAAAGTCATCCTCCTCGGTACGGCTGACATTTTTCAGTGGCTGTACGAGTACGACGAAGAGTTGCAGAAACACTTCAAGGTCAAGGTTGAATTTGATTCATCCATGGACCGCACCCCTGAGGCGAACCGGCAGTACGCGCACTTCATTGCAGCCTATGCCAATGCCAACGGCCTCCCGCCGTTTTCCGCAGCTGCCGTGGCACGCATCCTCGACGAAAGTTCGAAGCAATCCGGCAGCCATGACAAACTGTCCACTCGCTTTAACCCGATCATCGAACTTCTCAATGAGTCAGGTTATTTTACTCGCATCCGCGGATCTGACGCTGTCGACGCGAGAGACGTTGACGAGGCGCTCGACAAACGCCGACGTCGTTCGAGCTTAATCCGTGAAAAGGTCCTCCAGCAGATCCTCGATGGGACCATCCTGGTAGCAGTGAGTGGAGAGCGAGTCGGTCAAGTAAATGGACTCGCTGTACTCAGTACCGGAGACTACGCATTTGGCGAACCGCACCGCATTACTGCGCGCACATACTCAGGACGGCGCGGGGTCGTCAACGTTGAACGAGAGACAGCCTTATCTGGTCACATTCACGACAAGGGATTGCTCATCCTTGGTGCCTACCTATCGGGAGAATTTGCGGCCGAAACACCACTGTCCGTCACAGCGACGCTGGTGTTTGAGCAGACCTACAGCATGATCGACGGAGACAGTGCGTCGAGCACTGAACTGTACGCTATCCTCTCCTCCCTCTCGGGTGTACCGATTCAACAAGGAATTGCAGCGACGGGTTCAGTCAACCAGTTTGGAGAAATCCAACCGATCGGCGGCGTCAACGAGAAGATTGAGGGATTCTACTACATCTGTCGAGCCAAAGGGTTGACGGGTACACAGGGCGTCATCATTCCGCACCAAAATGTGCGCCATCTCTTTCTCTCCCGTCCCGTACAAGAGGCTGTGCAATCTGGCATGTTTCACATTTGGCCAGTCACCCACGTCTCCGAGGGCATTGAAATCCTGACTGGCCTCCCTGCCGGTGAACGCCCATTCGACGAGAACACGGTGTTTGGGAAGGTCGAGCGGCGCTTACAGACTCTCTCGCATGTCGCTACCCATGCAGAACACCCCTCCTAATTTCGAAGGGGATTTCACCGCATCAACATTACCTCCGCTGAACCTCTAGCCGAAGAAATGGAGGAACGGAGCCACGTACGACGACCTGAAGGAAGGGAATGGCCGTGCAGCCCAACTACTTTACACGCATCGAACAAGTGCCCGAACTCACTGCTGAGGAACAGCGTCAACTCCGCCAAATTACTGAACAATACGTGTTTCGCCTGAACGACTACTACAGCGGCCTCATCAACTGGGCCGACCCGAACGACCCGCTGCGCAAACTGGTCATTCCAAGCCTAACTGAGCTTGACGAGTACGGGCAGTTGGACGCGTCGAATGAATATAGCAACTACGTCGCGCCCGGTTGTCAACACAAGTACACCACCACTGCCGTGCTGCTTGTCGCAGAGGTTTGCGGAGCGTACTGTCGATTCTGCTTTCGCAAGCGTCTGTTCAAGAACGATGTCCATGAAACCTCACTCGACATCAGTGAGGGCGTAAGGTACATTGCTCTGCACTCGGAAATCAACAATGTACTTTTGACCGGCGGTGACTCCCTAATGCTCTCAACAAGCAAACTCAAGGACATCTTGCACCAACTGCGAGCCATTCCGCACGTTCGCATCATTCGGCTCGGTTCAAAACTGACTGCATTTAATCCCATGCGCATCTATGAAGACGAGCACTTGCTCGCAGTGCTGTCCCGGTACAGCCGTGGTGACGCGCGCATCTATCAAATGGCGCACTTTAACCACCCGCGTGAGTTGACCAGCAAGGCGCTGAGGGCCATCTCTGCACTACAAGCAGCGGGTGTGATTATGGTCAATCAAACACCGCTCTTGCGAGGCATCAACGATAACGCTAATACACTGGCAGAACTCCTTGCAAGACTTTCCTATGCTGGCGTGGCGCCGTACTATATTTTCCAAAACCGCCCAGTCGCCGGCAACTCTGCCTTTGTGGTGCCGCTTGCTGAAGGTTATCGAATTATTGAAGCCGCAAAAGCCAAGACGTCAGGTCTTGGCAAGCGCGTGAAATATGTCATGAGTCACGACTCAGGCAAGATCGAAATTCTCGCCGTAGAGGATAACCAAATTTACCTGAAATACCACCAAGCTCGAGACCAAAGCCATGTCGGGAAGTTCCTAGCGCTTGACCTACCACCCGGTGCTGCTTGGTACGACGACCTCGTGCAGGCACCCGCCACCGCGAACGCCGCACGGTAGTCAAAGACGGCGGCGTGGAGCCTGTTCAGCCCGTCGCCCGCTGCACCGGCTCTTTCAATGTGCTCGAAACCACTTGACGACTTGCCCAGGCTTTCCAAGCATTTGCGACGAGAAGAGCAATGAGCCAGTAGTTTAGTCCGCCAAACAGCAGGTAGATCAAAGTTCCAACCGCACCCGTGATAACCCCAAACCACACCTGGTCCTTGTACTTTCCAGGCGACGTGGGCGGGTCCGTCAACATGAAGAAAGCCATGAACAGCGCCGAGTTGATGAGTGGCCAGCGCAGCGCATCACCGGGAGTGAAAGCAGCGTGCCCCCAGTGCAGTAAACCGGTAACAGCCAGGATGGCAAAGTACGCGCCAAGAAAACTGAGCACCTGTGGGAACTTGTTGATGCGGCTGGTGATTAAATACCCAATGACAATCACAAACACGATTTCCAACGGGTGCAAATCGGCCAAGTCGCCCCACCAACTCTGCCCAGTATGAAGCACGACAGAACTAAACAGGAGGCCGATTGCAGCAGGGTTAAACCACGGTTTCCGCCCGCTCTTAAGCACGTGTTTCGATGCAACCGCAACAGCAGTCGTAATCATCGTAATCGGTACGGACACGGACGGGGCAAGTACCAATCCGATAATCGCGCCGGTAACAAGCCCACCGTCTGACAACAGACGTTTGCTTTGACCACGTAATAGAGCCACGATCAAATCAATCACAACTGCAGTCGCCATTGCCACGGCTACGTTCAAAATACCTTGCCGGTCCGGTGCGTACAAAGCGGTGTCGATGGCCATCAAGATGAGCAGTAAAATAAGCACGTAACCCTTTGGCGTCTTTAGATACTTCTGCAGAGCGTTCAGTTGAGCTGGGCTCTGGCGAGCCACAGCTGGCTGCGCTCCACCATTCGCCTGTCGAGTCTGATTCACATTCCCACTCTGTTGTCCCATAGGTACCTCCCGGCGGATTCAGTCATTTCAACCCGCAGTGTGTCGGTCACAGCTATACCTGCTAGGTCTACTTCTTGGAGTAATTCCAACCCCTCTTGGACTCCATACAAGTAGGCCGCTGTTGAAAAGGCATCACACATCATAGCGTACGGTCCAATCGCCGACAGACTCGTCAGACCGGTTGGGGACTCGAGTGTGTCCGTCCGCAAGATGTGAAAAGTGTCATCACGAAACGGGCTCCTCCGCTCATAGCTCCCAGAGGTGCAAACCGCACAGTCTGTCAAGCGCAAGCAAGCAATCTGTTCGTCCTTCTTTGTAGGGTGTTGAACGCCAACAAGCCAAGGCTCACCGAACTCGTCGCGGCCCGAAACATACACATCCCCACCGGCGTTGATGGAGAATCCTTGCAAGTCAAATGCCCGCAAAGTTTCAGCGGCCAAGTCCACCGCCAGCCCCTTCGCCACGGCTCCCAAGTCAAGGACCACCGGTTTCTTCAGCAATACAGTCCTTGCGGCAGCGTCTAACTCAATGTCACGCCAACTTCCATCCTCGCTTGACCACGTCGACTGCACAGTTTCGCCGGTTAAGTAATGCCGGTCAAAGCCGCTTTGCTCCATAGCCCGCCCGACTGTAGGGTCAAAGCGACCGTCCGTGTAATTCGCGACTTCAAGCGCGAACTCCAGAGCAGAGAACAAGGCCTGTGTGACGGGAACCGCGCGGCCGACCGTGCGAGACAACTGCATCAGTTCGCTGTCGGGATCAAACCGTGTACACGCCGCTTCGACCTGTCTCATCAAATCGAAGGCGTCGTCCATGGCCGCTTGTACGTCAGCCTGCGGCCGAGAAGTGACGACCTGTAAACGCACCAACGTTCCCATGCACAGCGCGGATTTCTGCCACAAGTGAACTTGCCGTGTTTGCACAGCCATGGTCGCCCCTCCTCTCGATACTATCAGGCTTTATAGTGAGGATTCTTTGCCTTGTTTAATGCCTGATAGACTGCGTAGGCGAAGTCGTACGTACTGAGAGTCGCGCCAGTGACGATGGTGACCTGGTAAGACTGCCTCTGCACAACCTCTTGCGGTAAAACCGGGTCAATGTAAGCTTCCGGGTAGTGTGTGAGACACTGTGTGATCTGGACGTTGGTGATTTTGCCGCCTTTAATCTTTAACGCCACAGACACACTTCCAATTGGGTTTGTGCCCGTGCCGTTGTATGTTCCGTCTAAATACTTGTGCTGCGAAGCGCTCGATGTTGATGTGGTCGAACTCCCTGTGGACCCCTTTTTCGAGGTACTTTTGTTGGATGAACCTCCGGACGGTGTGGTCGACTTGTTGGACCCGCCCCCATTTGTGGAGCTCGTCCCCCCACCTCCGCTGTGCTGTGAGCTAGAAGAAGGCGACTGCGTTGCGCTCGGCCCGGAAATCGGCACAGCCTGACTTGAGGCTAATGCCGTGTTGCCTGAATTCGTCAAAACATACCCTGCAACGTACACCGCACCTACGGCGGCTGAGGCCAAGGCCACAAACCTGTTACTCATCCTGCCGGCCACTGTCATACCTCCTTGACGGACAAGCCCAACCCCGCAATCGTCCGATTGGGCCTTACAGTGTCCAAGTATATCCGGGCGCGATTGAAGGATGGTCAAAAATCATTGAAGACACCATGAAGTTCTTATGGAGCCTCCTTGACAAGTTTTCAACCTGCTCACAGAATAGGCTCGAATGCTACCGGATTGAACTTTACAGAGACGTCGATACTTTGGAGGGGTCTTGTGTTTCAAAATCTGAAGGTCGACGCACGCACACTGCGCCAGACAATTATGTGGACCATCCTTGCCGTCATCGCTGGGGGACTCATCAACATCGAGTGGCAGGCGCTAATCCGTCTGCGCCTGTTCGGGTACGACTACGCAATTTTCTACTATGCATTTAATCACGTGCTACATCCTCAGAGCGTTGCCGCCCTGTACAACAGCACGCTGCAGCAGATGTACCTGCACGGCTTAGGCTACCCCGTGATTGTCTACGACCAGTACGTCTACCCGCCACAGTTTGCGCTTTTTTGGTCTTTTCTCGGTTTGCTTCCCTTCTATGTATCCCTCATCCTCTGGTTGATCATCGAGGTGGTATCCTACGGCGCCGCCGTGGTCGTGCTCACGCGAATGCTTTGGCCAAACATCCGTTTTCAACCGGCCATCGGACTTGCGCTTATGACGGCAGTACTCACCCCGTTCATTCTTGACGCCGGGTTCGCAAACGTCGACTGTGTGCTACTATTCTCTATCATCGCAACGTTCGCCATCCTGCGCAGGCGACCTCATACTTGGCTGGCGGGCGTACCTCTCGGGCTAGCCATCGCCTTCAAAGTGACGCCAATCGCCGTTGTCGTCTATCTGCTTTTGCGCAAGCAGTGGCGCACGGCAGCATCCGCACTGGCTACAACTCTGCTTTTGACGGCAGTGGCCGTCCTCTTCGTAGGGGTCGAGCCGCTCCAGCACTATGTCACACACTTCATCCAGTTTGGGCAGACGAGCATGCGCAACGGTCCTGCACCCTACAACCAGTCACTGCTCGGCCTGTTGCAGTTGTTTGCGTTGCATCACGCCTTGCCAGCAAGCGCGTCGGCACTGCGAATCACCTTCGTCGGTTACGCGCTCGTCGTCGGGCTTGTCATTTTGTGGACGCTACTGCGTACGAAGCCGCACCCTGTAGCGGACATGGCGCTCGCCTGTTTGACTCCGCTCTTGTTTTCGCCGTTGGTGGAGCAGATCCACATGGTCCTTGCGCTGCCTGCCGTCCTCGTTCTGCTCAAGGCAGCGGCCAATGCCAAGGCGTTTGTGCGTGGTGCTCCCACTGTCACCTCAGCTTCGACAACGTCGTTCGTGCTGTGGGCTGGGGCGGTGCTCAGCCTTGCCCTGATGTCGCTTCCAGTGACTTACTCCATTAACGAGTTGGTCAAACACATCCCAAAAATCTATTGGCTCGACGCACCCATGTACGCTGTCCAACTGATCACGTTCGCTAGCAGCGTCTGGATTCTCTTTCGGCAACCTCGCACTGGTGAACCCGCGGCACTCTCTGCACATTAGGCCACGGGCACCCCTCACCAGCATCAGGTTACGCCAATGTCAGCTTGTCGAAAGGGACGCGTACGTGACTCCCGTCATCTGCTCAGATACCTTCCACAACCGCCCTGCAAGCTTCATGTCGTTGGACACCGACGTTGAGGGCGACGGCCCCGGTGCACCGCGCATACCGCGCCATCCGGTTGGTCCAATGTACTCGCCGCCGTGGATACTCTTGTCCGTCGCGACGAAGAGAGTCGGCAGCGCACCCGCTTCAGCACTCTGACCAAATGGTTTCGACAGCCAAGCCGTAAATCCACCCATGCCGTTTTTCACCAACTGAGTCGACGCAAATCCTGGGTGACATGCGGCAGCTATCGTCTGAGCACCCGCAGCGCGGAGCCTTCGCTCGAGTTCGCGCATGAACAAGAGGTTTGCGAGCTTACTTTGACTATAAAACGCCCAACGTTTATAGCCCTTGTTCCCGTCCAGGTTGTCAAAATAGATTTGCCCTCCTTGGTGTGCCAAACTGCTGACGACTACCACTCTCGAGCCTGAGACATTCTGCAGCGTCGGCAAAATGAGTCCGGTTAAGGCAAAGTGACCCAAGTGATTGGTGCCAAACTGAAGTTCGAAGCCGTCCTCAGTGCGGGTGTAGGGCGGCGCCATGACGCCAGCGTTGTTGATCAACACGTCCAAACGGTCGTAGCGCGCGGTGAACTCGGACGCAAACGAGCGGACGCGCGCCTGGTTCGAGAGGTCGAGCGACATCACCTGCACTTGCGCCTGCGGGTATTCCGTTAAAATGGTCTTCCTCGCCGTTTCGCCGCGTTCAATGTTGCGAACGGCGAGAATCACCTCCGCGCCTTTCGCTGCGAGTGCTCTGGCCGCTTCAAAGCCAATGCCACTGTTCGCTCCTGTTACGAGTATGCGCCGACCGCTTTGGTCCGATAGCGACCTTGTTGTCCATCCTTCTGCCACAAAAACTCCTCCTTCTCTCCACTACAACCGACCGGGTACGAGTGAGTACCCGAGTCTAGCCGAAATTGCCGCCGCGGTCTCTTTCACTGGCTGGACCAGATTATGTAACCGGCGCTGGTCCAAGCGAATGCTCGGTCCCGACACACTGCACGCCGCTACAACTCGTCCGGCACTGTCGCGGATTGGCGCTGCGACACAGCACACGCCGAGTTCGTGTTCCTCGAAGTCAAAAGCAAATCCAGTCTCCCGCGTCGTCTCAAGGGAACGCAAGAACGATTCGCGCTCTGTCACAGTGTGTTCTGTCAGCCGCGGCAGGCCGTAGCGCTCGATGATGCGAACCTGCTCGGGCCGGGGCAGTAAGGCCAGAATCGCTTTGCCAAGTCCCGTGGCGTGCACCGGTACGCGTGTCCCAACTCGGGAATGCATCCGGATTGTCTGCGCGCTTTCAACCTTTTCAATGTACACCACTTCACCCTGGTCAAGGAATGCCAGATGGACGACCTCGTTGACCTGTGCGGACAATTCCTTCAGGTACGGTAGCGCTTCCGCGCGCAAGTCGATCGATGACAGCAATCGCATACCGAGGTCAAGCACACCATACCCAAGTTTGTAGCGGCCGGTCTCGCTGTCCTGTTCAATGGCACGGTGCCGCATCATGGTGGTGAGTAGGCGGTGCACCGTACTTTTGTACATCCCGACGTGGTTGGCGAGCTCGGTAATGCTCACGCCATTCGGATACTCACTCACCACTTCGAGCAGAGCAAAGGCTTTGTCCACCGACTTGACTGTGTAGTCATCCATCTCGCTGTCACTCCTCGTCTGCTCTTAGCATGTTGAGTCCGGCGCAGTCACAGCAGTCTGTTCCTGAAACCCGCTAAAGACTTCAAGGTTCTGCTCGATGATGCGCTGTGCGTGCTTCACTTCGACGCAGCGAGCCGGTTCCGGGATGAGCTTTCCGGCGTTGCACAGGTCATCCGGGTTGAAAGCTCTGCGGATGGCCATTTGGGCTGCGATTTCCTCGTCGCGAAACTGGTAGCGCATGTCTTCGATCTTTTCAATCCCCACGCCGTGTTCGCCGGTAATTGTCCCGCCCACGTCGACGCAGACGTGGAGCACCTCAGAACCGACGCGGATGGCCTTTTCTGTCTCGCCCGGTACCCGTCCATCGTAGCAGATGAGCGGGTGCAAGTTGCCGTCGCCTGCGTGAAATACGTTGGCGATGCGCAGACCTGACTCCCGGCTGATTTCCGTGATCCGTTGAAGCACCTCGGTCAAACGCGAGCGCGGGATGACACCGTCCTGTACGAGGTAGTCTGGGGAAATGCGCCCCGTGGCGCCAAACGCCATCTTGCGGCTGCTCCACCACAGCGCCCGTTCATCCGTGCTCGCCGCGATTTTCACGGTGCGTACGTGGTTCTGCCTGCAGATCTCGACGACACGCTCAGCGTCTTCCTCTACCCCCGCCGCAAGTCCGTCCACTTCAATCAGCAGCACAGCTTCAATATCCGGCGGGTAGCCGACGTGGAAGTTGCTCTTGTCGACCGCCTGCATCGCAAGTTGGTCCATCATCTCAATCGCGGCAGGAATGATGCCCGTCCCGATGACCGCACTCACGGTGTTGGAGGCGTCTTCCACTCTGTCAAACATCGCCAGCGCGGTCTGCACAGCTTGTGGCTTCTTCAAGATTTTCACCGTGATCTCGGTCGCGATCCCAAGTGTCCCTTCTGAACCGACGACCAGTCCCAAAATGTCGTACCCAACGGCGTCGCCGTACGGCTGTCCAACGTCGATGACTTCACCGTCTGGCAACACGAACTTCGCTGCCACGATGTGGTTCGTCGTCACGCCGTATTTCAGACAGTGCGACCCACCAGCGTTTTCCGCCAGGTTGCCGCCAATTGTGCAGACCGACTGGCTCGACGGGTCAGGCGCGTAGTAGTAGCCATCGCCCATAATCTGCTTGGTCAAAGTCAGGTTGACAAGCCCTGGCTGCACGACGGCCCGCAGGTTCTCGAAGTCGACCGACAAAAGTTGATTCATCCGCACCAGGCTGATGACGACTTCGTTGTTCAGTGCGATGGCGCCCCCACTCAATCCGGTGCCAGCGCCGCGCGGGAGAAACGGGGTCTTATGCTCGTGCAGCCATTTCACAACAGCGGCCACTTCCTCTGTATTGGCGGGAGCCACCACCGCCCGCGGCAGCGCTTGTCTAGCCACGTAGCCATCGCAGCTGAACACGTGGAGCTTGTTTTGCTCGTGGATGACGTGTTGTTCCCCGACAATCGCCTTCATCGCACGCACCATTTCAACGGGGCTCGTCACTGTTCCGCCGCCTCCTTCCGATACGCTGCATCGAGCAGTTCTACCGTGTGTAACACGTCGAGGTCGCGCTGACGCTTGTGCACACCGAGCCGAATCTGCATCATACACCCTGGGTTGCCCATAACAACCGCATCCGCTGTTTCGGGAATATCGTCCATCTTCCGCTCCAGGAGAGCGCTCGCCATGTCCGGATGGGTCAAGTTGTAAATTCCGGCACTCCCGCAACACCGCTCGGAGTCCGGTAGTTCCACGAGTTTTAGCCCAGGGATGGCTCGCAGCAGCTGGCGGGGTTGCGAACGAATGTGTTGCGCGTGACAGAGATGACAGGCGTCGTGATAGGTCACTGTCCGGTTGATGTGTCCCTTTGGCGCTGCAAAACCGACCTCCACCAAGAGCTCTGAGATGTCGCGGACACGGGCAGAGAAGGCGCGAGCCCGTTCCCCGTAGATAGGGTCATCCCGGAACAAGTCTGGGTACTCCTTCAGGGCGGCGCCGCAGCCTGCCGCGTTGATGACCAGGTAGTCCGCTCCAGTAGCGAGGAAAACATCGATGTTGGTCTTGGCCAGGATGCGCGCCTGTTCGCGGTCGCCAGCGTGAATCTGCAGCGCGCCACAGCAGACCTGTTCCCGCGGCACCAGAAGTTCGAGTCCATTGCGCACAGCCACGCGAGCAGTCGCCTCGTTCACAGCGGCGAAAAAGACATCCATGACACACCCCGTAAACAGCACTGCCGTACCCTTCTTGGCGTCGCGCGCAGGGATTCGCTCAGGAAGCAAATCGACCGCCATGTCCGCTGCAACCTCCGGAATCACGGCTTCCATCTCTCGAGCCGCGTGCGGCAGTATACTGAGGGCACCTGTTTTGCGAACGATGGTCCTGAGTCCTGAACGCTGGTAGAAGCGAATGAACTTGCCGATGGCACGCAAACGCGAACGGTGCGGAAAGACGCCGCGCAAGAAGACTCTCTCCAAAGCGCCAGCGCGTCCAATCGGCGGGTAGGCGGCGTGTGCCTGTCCGCGAGCCGTTTCAATAAGCGACCCGACTTGCACCCCGGATGGACAGACTGTCTCACACGCGCGACAGTCGAGACACGTGAACACCGGGTCAATCACTGACTCGTCGAGTGGCAGTTTCCCCTCTGCTGCCTCCTTGATCAACAGCACCCGTCCACGCGGTGAATGGTTCTCGTCCTTGAGCTCCTGGTACGTGGGGCACACATCCAAACAGAATCCGCAGTGAACGCAAACCGAGAACTTCTCTTCCTCTGGTGCATCTGGCCAACGGAACGAGCTCACTTGCCGAGACATTTGCACGAGCTCTGGTTCTGCCTTTGCCATCTCAAATCCCCCCTGCAAAGGTTGCGGGACTCATGATGCGACCCGGATCGATCTGATGCTTGACGCGTTCAAACAGCACGCCTGCCCGACCGACCGGCCCAAACGGGTCTACCCGTTGGCGAACCTGTGCTGCTGCGTGCTGAATCACGGCCGTTCCGTTCACTCGCGTGGCTGCGTCGCGCAGCTCAGTGACGACTTGAATCGCAAGTTCCGGATCTAACCTGCGCACGAAAACCTCCCCTGTGCCGAGGGTGAGCGCCCAAGACTGACGAACGTCCACCCCGTAACGAGTCGCAACCTCGGCCGCTTTGGCAGCGAGGTCAGACCAATTTGTCGGAGTTGCTGCCAAACGGACGACCAGGTCTGCGCCGAGTGTCTGCTCCCGCACAAGCCCCCACCAGTCATTTGCCGCCGAACCGCGCAGTACGTCTACCGACATGCTGTGTTCCGTCGCCCACGCCTTGAGCTGCTCCGTCTGATACTGCGCCGACCGTTCGTTTTCGTCGCAGTCCACCGCCAGCGTCCAAACTCCCGATGGCTCTTCGAAACTGGAGAGTGCCTGAACTCTCGCCGGGACGAGTACTGAGGCGACGAGTTTACTTCGCATCAAACGGATATCTTCCGCGCTTCCGACGAGCACAACCGTTTCCCTGTGCAGCGGAAGCGGTCGCAGTTTAAACGTCAACTCCGTAATCAGCCCAAGTGTCCCGCGTGAACCCACGAACAGCTTCGTCATGTCGTACCCAGCGACATTCTTCACCACTTTGCTGCCCGTTCTGATCACGGTCCCGTCCGGGTAGACAACGCGCAGTGCAATCGCCATATCGCGGACGCCGCCGTACAAAGCTCGCCGTGGCCCGCTTGCCGCAGTCGAAGCAATGCCTCCGATTGTCGAAGCTGACGGTAGCCACGGGTCTAGCGGAAGCATTTTTTGCTCAGCGGCCAAAACACCCTCGAGTTCAGATAGGGTGACGCCTGGCTGGACAGTGACGACCAAGTCTGAAGGTGAAAAGTCGAGCACTTGCTTCATACGGCCCATCGACAGCACAATGTGTACTCTTTCCCCTAGCGCCTCGCCCGTCAGCTGCGTACCAGCGCCAAGCGGTTTTACCTTCCAACCAGCCTCACTCGCTCTCTTCATGACTGCGGCCGCCTGGGCCTCGTCCACCGGTTCGACCAAAACAGCGGGGTAGTCACCGCCGGTTTGCAGCAACTCGCCTCCGTTCGCCAGAGCATGGACTGCATCTGCACTGCAAATTTCGGAAAGGGATGCAAGAATGGTTTGTGCAGTTTCTCGACCTAAAGTTTCCGTATGCTTCACTCCCCCGCTCAGTTGCTGCTCCATCCGACCGCCTCAGCGCAAGCTGTTCTGTATCACAGAATAATATTCTAATTCTATGTTAAATTGCTACATTTCTAAATACAACCGGTGTGCACCACACCATCACAGAGTTCATATCCATGCCGGTAGTTTTCTGTGGGAGGTGAGGTTTTTTTTCGGTGTGTCGTCGGCTTGTGAGAAATCCCTTTCTACACTCTCTTGACACGTAAGGAGGATTTGGGAATGCCGCAGTCCGTTTTTCACCAATTGTTGACGCCCGTAGGCGGGTCCACACTGGTCTCTTTTCTCATGGGTTTGATTCCTATCGCTGTCGTACTTGTCCTGCTCGGTGTCGTTCGCGCCCCCGCCTGGATCTCTGCGCTGTCCGGCTTGGTCGTTGGCTGTATCATTGCACTGGTATTCTGGAAAATTCCTGGCCAGATGGCGCTGTCCTCAATCGGTGAAGGGGCAGTGTTCGCCCTCTGGCCAGTCATGTGGATCGTGTTTGCCGCCATGTGGCTATACAACCTCAGCCAGAGAACCGGCGCCTTCGAGCAGTTTAAGCGCTGGATGTATCGGTATGCGACGACTGACCGGCGCATCCAGGTGCTGATCATCGCTTTCAGCTTCGGTGCTCTCATGGAAGGCATTGCCGGCTTCGGAACGCCTGTAGCGATCGCGTCCGCCTTGTTGGTGGGGCTCGGATTTCCGGTGCTTGATGCGGTGGTCTACTGTCTCATCTTCGACACGGCCCCTGTCGCCTATGGGGCGCTCGGTGTCCCGATTGTCACGCTTGGGTCCGTCACGAACCTGCACCCGGCAGCTTTGTCCGCCATGGTTGGCCGCCAGCTTCCGTTTTTTGCTTTGCTTCTCCCGTTTTACGTTCTTATCGTGATGGGTGGTTGGAAGGCCCTCAAAGGCGCATGGCCGGCGGCACTGGTCGGCGGACTGTCGTACAGCGTGACGCAGTTCGTCGTCTCAAACTACATCGGTCCTGCCCTCCCCGACGTGTTGGCGGCGCTTGTTTCCCTGATTTGTCTCGTCGGCTTTACGCGGGTTTGGCGACCAAAGAACACGGCTGCGTACCAGTCTTACGTTCACTCGTCGGGCACCGTTGAAATGGCCGCGGCACGCGAGCCAGGTATTGGGCAAGAGCCGGGTGTAAGCTGGCGCGGCTGGGTCCCCTGGTTGACGGTCACCATCGTCGTCATCATATGGACTTTCGCGAAGGTCGCTGACCTGGGAGCAAAAGACGTTCATTGGCCGGGGCTCGACAATCTTGTCTACTTGACGCTGTACCACAAGCTCTACGGGGCAGTCTGGAGCTTCCAGCCACTTGGCACCGGAACAGCGATTCTGGTCGCCGTGATCATCAGTGCGTTCATGCTTCGCGCCCGCTGGACGGATTTCTGGGCTGCCGCCGGCGACAGTTGGAGACAACTCTACCTCCCCATCTTTACTGTCATGTGCATCGTCGGTCTTGCGTACCTATACAACTACTCCGGGATGGCATACACGCTCGGAATCGGCGTCGCTGCTCTCGGTGCTGCGTTTCCTTTCTTCTCCGGATTTCTCGGCTGGATCGCCTGTTTCCTGTCCGGGTCCGACACCTCTTCAAACGCGCTGTTTGGCAATCTTCAAGTAGTTGCGGCCAACCGACTCCACCTGAGTCCGTACCTGATGGCGGCGACCAACTCATCAGGTGCTGTCATGAGCAAGATGATATCTCCCCAAAACGTCTCGACTGGCGTATCAACCGGGGAATTGCGTGGCAAGGAAGGCTTAGTCATTCGCAGGACATTCGTCCACAGCATCATCCTCACTTGCATTCTGGGACTGCTTGTCATGCTGCAAGCGCACGGACTGAGCGGCATGGTGCCAAAGGGCTGATTCCTGTTCTGTTTTCGTTAGACCCGAGAGGCCCAGAGGAGACTCTGCGGCCTCTACTGATTTTCCGTCCTCATCGGTCCTTGTTCTATAATGCAGAATATCATTCCATTTTACACAACGAGGTGCTATGATGGGCAAAAGCCCCTTCGACGAGTGCGAATATTTTCAATACGCGACAATGGACTCGTGCAGGGAATGGGAGAGAAGGAGGCGGAGCGTCGTGTCCGAAGCGTACACCTGTCCACCGGGTATTACTGTTACGGGTGACTACCGACCAGAATTTGCGAGTATTCTCACGCCAGAAGCCTTGGACTTCGTGGCAAACCTCGAGCGAAAATTTGGCCCGCGTCGAAGAGCACTGCTGCAAAAACGTCAAGAACGCGAGCTGGAGATTCGCTCAGGGAAACTCCCGGATTTCCTCCCGGAGACCGCCTCAATCCGCAGTGGTGATTGGACCGTCGGGCCGATTCCTGCAGACTTGCAAGACCGACGCGTCGAGATTACTGGGCCAAGCAGCGACCGAAAAATGGTCATCAACGCACTTAACTCAGGCGCCAAGTGCTTTATGGCGGACTTCGAAGACGCCAACTCGCCCACGTGGCAGAACAGTGTGCAGGGACAGAGTAATCTGCGCGACGCCATCCGGCGGGAGATCGACTACACTAGCCCGGAGGGTAAGGCTTACCGTCTGAACCCAAATATCGCAACACTCATCGTGCGGCCACGCGGTTGGCACCTCGTAGAAAAGCACATGCTTGTCGACGGGGAACCAGTCTCTGGCGGACTGTTCGACTTCGGCCTCTACTTCTTCCACAACGCCAAAGAGCTCATCGTTCACGGCTCAGGACCGTACTTCTACCTGCCGAAGATGGAGAGCCATCTGGAAGCCCGTCTCTGGAACGACGTCTTTGTCGAGGCACAACAGCAACTCGACATTCCAAACGGGACCATCAAGGCGACCTCACTTGTCGAGACCATTCTGGCGACATTCGAAATGGATGAAATCCTCTACGAACTTCGCGATCACGCTGCCGGACTTAACTGTGGCCGCTGGGACTACATTTTCAGTTACATCAAGAAGTTCCGCCATCAACCTGAAATGATCTTGCCTGACCGCGCACAAGTGAACATGACTGTGCCCTTCATGCGCGCGTACACCTTATTTACCATTCAAACGTGTCACAAGCGCGGGGCGTTTGCCATTGGCGGGATGGCTGCTCAAATCCCGATTAAAAACGACCCAGTCGCTAACGAGGATGCGCTTGCCAAAGTTCGGGCAGACAAGGAACGCGAAGCAGGCGATGGCCACGATGGCACGTGGGTAGCTCATCCTGGACTCGTCCCGGTCGCGAAAGACGTATTCGACCGACTGATGCCAACGCCAAACCAACTCAGCCGCAAGCGTGAAGACGTCCACGTCACAGCTGCCGAACTTGTGGCTGTGCCGACCGGCACCGTCACGGAGAGCGGTTTGCGAACAAACGTGAGTGTCGGCATACAATACATTGCCGCGTGGCTTAACGGTTCCGGCGCCGTACCGATTTTTAACCTGATGGAAGACGCGGCGACAGCTGAGATCTCCAGAGCGCAGGTTTGGCAGTGGATCCACCAACCGAAAGGCGTCCTCGACGACGGTCGCAAAGTAACTGTGGAACTGTTCCGGACAGTGGTCCAGGAGGAACTAGAGAAAATCCGCGCCGCGGTCGGCGCAAACACCTATGCGCAAGGAAAATTCGAGCAAGCTGCACAGTTGTTTGACGAACTGTCGGTCCGCGACGAGTTCGAGGACTTCCTCACCGTCCCCGGCTACGCGTATCTGTAATAAGGCCGCTTGCACAGAAACCTGTTTACCCATTAAATGCGCCCCGCAACCTCGGCGGGGCGTGATTTGGTCCAAACCATACAACTCATTTTCGCTGTCCCTGCCCGAGCAGGTGACCGGTCGTTAGCCGGTACACGCGGCGCAAGGTCGCAATGTCTGCCTGACCCAAAGTTTTATCTGGAGCGGTTAAGAACCTGCGCACAGGTAACACGCGAAACCTCGTGCCCGACTTGGTTGCATACCGATGCACCCAAGTAGGGACAGCTTGAACGCGACGCAGGTGAATGGCCCCTTGCATGTCTTTCTCAACGGTGACTTTCACAATGACGCCGCTGTCTGAGTGAATCCCTCCCATCATCCGGTCCGAAATGAAGTTCCCCATCGAGTAAATAACAAACTTGTCCGCGCTTCGGCCCCCCGCTTCGCGCACGGTCGTCTTCACCATCGGTTGTAGGACGTGCGGGTGCGCTCCGAGCACAATGTCAGCGCCGTTTCGAAACAGCGAGTTGACCACTGTCTTTTGCCGTTCATTGGGATAGCGGTGAAATTCTTGCCCGAAGTGTACCGCAACGACGACGACGTCTGCTTGGCTGCGCATGCGCTTCAGGTCCAAGCGCATTTTCTGCAGGTTGAGCCGATTGACTGACCAGCCAACCCCCACAGGCAGCGTAAAGCCGTTGGTCCCGTAGGTGTACGACAAAATCCCGACGCGAATTCCCTTCACTGTGCGAACCAAAAGGCGTGTCGCATCGGCCTTCGTGGCATAGGTACCCGTATGTTGTATCCCATGCTTGTCTAACACACGGAGGGTACGACGCAACCCCATTAATCCCCGGTCCAAGCAGTGATTGTTTGCTGTGGTCAACACATCGACGCCGGCTCGCTTGAGCGCTCCAGCGAGTTCATCCGGACAGTTGAACATCGGCCATCCTGTCTTCGGATTCTGGCGTTGATATGTTTCTTCTCTGCCTGAGAGCGTGGTCTCCAAATTGCCAATGGTCAAATCTGCACTGCGTAGGTGCGGTGCCACTGCGTGAAACATACTGTCAAACGAATATGCGTTCCCTGGTCTCTTCGCTGATGCAATTTGACGTCTCCACATCAGCAGGTCGCCGACAGCTGCAATTTGAATCGTCGTCATCTCCGGACCTCCTTGCTGACGGTTAGTGTCGCCCACGGACAGTGCTTGGCACTCTACACTCGTTCCAACCTATTCAAAAACGGACACGGTGTTATAGAGAACCGCCCATACAGTGCTTCGGAAATCGACATATCATCGAGCAGAGAAAGCCTAGCAGGCAGGGGAGGAGGCACAGTATGGCAAATCCACTGAGACTGAACAAACCTGTTATCGCCATTACAGGAAGTGCAGGGAAATCAACCACCAAAGAGATGGTCGCCTCCATTCTCTCCACGCGATGGCGAATCTTAAAGTCAGTAGACAATCTCAATTTCATTAACCATACACAGCAAACCAGACAGAAGGTACGTCCTGAACACCGAGCACTCGTACTGGAATACGGTATGTCAGGTGCTGGACATATCAAGAGGCACTGCCAGATTATCGAACCGAACTACGCAATCATCACGAACATTGGGTCTGCACATATTGGTGCGTTCGGCGGTGACGTGCGCAAACTTGCGCGCGCTAAGTCAGAACTCATTCGCTGGATGAAACCCACTGGTACCGTCGTCCTGAACAACGACAACGCAAATACACGTTTGATCGAAACAGGCAGGTTTCGTGGCAAAAGACTGACCGTGGGCATTGACAACAAAGCAGATTATCGAGCTGAAAATGTTCATTACTCGTCCGGGGGGATGACGTTTGATGTCAAACTCAGGGGCAAACTGCACCACTTTCGGATCCCGATACTGGGGCGGCACCACGTCTACAACGCGCTGTGTGCCATCGCACTCACAGATGCACTTGGTTTTGACCCACAGCAGATGCGCATCGGTCTGTCGAGGTTCCGGCGGATGTACCGACGCACTAGCATATACCGACTTAGGAACAACATCTTCCTTATCGACGACAGTTTTAGTTCCAATCCGGATGCGGCCACAGCGGCGCTGGACACGCTGATGCAAGTCGGCAACGGCAAAAAGTATGCTGTCTTAGGCAGTATGCAAGCACTCGGCAAATACAGCGTGGCAGGACACAGTGCAGTCGGTCGTCACGTGGCAAAGCGAAACATCTCGAAGCTGTACACGTTTGGCACTCTCGCCAAGACGATTGGGACTGCTGCCGTGAAGGCTGGATACCCAAAAGTTCAAGTCCTGCACTTCGTTGATAAAGCCGCGCTGAATCGCAGGCTGTTGAGCGACTTACAATCAAATACCACAGTGCTCGTCAAAGCATCTCACGGGTTGCGCCTGATGGACACTGCAGACCTGCTGCGCCGTCGGTTATCAGCCACCAACAGGAAACAGCAGGCAAACGTCAAGCAATCCGTCAAAAAGAAGCGGTAACACTGTGATGGCGGGCCTGGTTCGATTGCACCGGGCCCCTTTACAGGTTGAGCAGTAATGTGTCACCTTTGGCCCGGGACACACAGCACAGCATCTGCCGCCCGCACTGTTGTGCCTCTTCGCTTAGGTAAAAATCTCGATGCTCTACTTCTCCGTCTAAGACCTGGACAAGACAAGTTCCACAACCACCGACCTCGCACGAAGAAGCCACCTCGACATGAGCGGCTCGCAGCGCGTCTAGTAAAGTCTGCTCCTGACCCACCTCAACTTGCAGTCCTTGCCTGGCCAGGTGAACGCGAAAAGGCCGATTGTCTTCCTGTCCAGAATGCACAAACACCTCCATATGGATACTTTGCTGGGGGTAACCAAACGCACTTGCAGCACTGCGAAACTCGGACATGAGCTGAGTTGGACCACACAGGTAGACGTGCGTTCCTAGTTTCTGACGACCCAGCAGTTCGGGTGTGAGGCGTTCACCCTGTTCGGAAAAATAGAACGCGACGTGCGGCTCGAAGCGCTCTAACAGCCATTCGTAGAACGGACAGTTAGTCTCAGATTTCGCTGCAAAGTGCAGCTCAAAGGAGGCACTCCCGGACTCTTCGAGCGCCGTCATCATTGATAAAAACGGCGTGACGCCGATTCCACCTGCGACAAACACGTGATGACGGGCCCGCTTACTCAAAGCAAAGTGATTGACCGGGAGAGAGATGTCAAGTGATTGGCCAACCTTCACGCCGTCATGCCAAAACACCGAACCGCCGCGGGATCGCTCACTGCGGCGTACGGCGATTTGGTAGAAGTACCGCTCCTCCGCCGAACTGCAAATCGAGTAGAAACGTCGAATCCAGTGGTCGTCGACAGGCAAAAACGTCTCCGTGTACGCGCCTGGACAAAATGGCGGCAGCGGACCTCCATCACTTCGTACAAGTGTGTAGCGTTTCACCAAATCCGTTATATCGTCAATACGAGCCACAATCGCTGACAATCGATTTTGCGTCTGCAACCTCGACACACCTCTCGTGACGTCTACTGGTCATCGGCTTGCCTTGAAACGCATCGACTTGCCGCTTTGCCCCGCTGTTCCGGCAGCGACACATACCCCATTACCGCATGCAGTCGTGGGGAGTAGTGGTCCGACACTTCCAAGATGCGTGAACACTGTGTGCAAAGGATGTAAGTTTGGCCAGTGGGGGGATTCTGAAAGTAGCAGGCTACGCAAAAGACCGGGGCGGTCTCTGGCCCCTCGGCGTCAACCCAAACTTCCTCACTCGTCAGTCCGATGTGCTGCAGTACTGGCTCTAACACCTTCATCACGGCCTCATCAACCGCCATGACCACCCGCGTACCGATGGGTTGGTCTCGTAAAAACGAACCTGCGCGGTCAACATCTGCTAGCGCGGTGTCGCGACAAAAGTCGAATTCCGTGATCGGAAGCCCCTGCTCGGTTGCCGCATCGATAATAGCCTGTATCCGCCGCCGGCCTCGCGCGTCGGCTAAGATTACGAGCGACCGTACTCTGGCAAGGAACCTTGCACAGTTCCCTTCGTCGTAGCCGCCGAAGAGTCCTTGCATCATGATTGCACCGCAAGTTTCTCATGCAGGTACTCGACTACGACGTCTCGGTATGCACTGAGCCCTTTGTAGTCTGTCAAGTCTGGTGAGAGGGATTCTAGAACATGATAGAGCCGCGACAGCCACAGTGGGTTTTGTGCGACTTCGTGAAGAGCAAGCAGGTGTGTGTGGATTGTGAACAACAGACCGTTCGTCCGCGGCATCCTCACCAGGTTTTGCACTTCAACGCGCAAGTGGACGAGTGACGCGACGTTGTCCCGCGTCACCTGATAGCGTGTAGGCCCCCACTCGTCAAACGTCTCTGGAGAGGTGTCGAGGCGACGACCAGCGTTGAGCGACCAGTTGAGTCGTGTCCAAGGCTTCCCTGTTTCTAAGTGCATGAGGAATCTCTCTATTTGCTTCGCCAATCCGTCTGAAAGAAGCCCGGGCACAGGTGCGTGAATGCGCTGAAACGGCATGCCCATGTCAAAGTGCAGCGACCAGTTTCCCGGGAAGCACAGCTGTCCGGCTTCGAGCATCAGCCGGTCGTCGTACTGTCCCAACAACAACAAGTCCTCCTGCACCTGCCGGCCGGCAAAGTCGAGCGGTGCAAATGGAAGGGTTGCAGCGTTATAGAATGTAAACACGGTCGATTCTCGGAGAACGCAGTTTGTAAATGTCCATACATTGCCATTCTTCTCGAGTTGAAACAGGTTAGGGTGAACAGTCGAGAGCTCATGTAGAACATAATCCAGCACTTCCCACTGACCATCAGCAGATTCCGGTTCGGCGAGGAAACAACGCTCTGCGTCACGTTGCAACAGACCACGCTTAAGACGAACTTCATCTTCGTACGCAGTGGTCACATCAATCACGACCGGTGGTTCCAAGGGGCGAAGGTTGTTCGAGTAAGCAAAAGTGTCACCGTTAAGAGGAAACGGGAATTCCGACCTATCCACGTATGTGCCTCCTCTATTCCAGCGAGCCGGCACGTCCCATTCAGTAAACCAAGTTAAACGTCAGGCGCCGGCACTGCGGCTGTGTCTATTTTATGATGCCACAGCCTGAAGAGGAAGGATAGAACATACTCTTCCATCACGTATGATACACAGCCAGCCGACGAGAGTCCCGCCTACATCGGAGTACAACGTTTGTTCCCGTACAGGCTCACTTGTCTGGTCCCCATCCAACCAGACTCCCACTTCCCTAGGACTTGTCACGCACCCATCCCCTTCAGGGTGGTTAAAATCTGCCCGTGGACTTACATCTCAGTTGCTCAAGCCTGTTCAAACCCTAGTGACACAAAGGGCTACCCCAGAGCTCAATCCACTCCGGGGCAACCCTTTAGTAGCCTGCTTTTACCGAACGTTTTCGATGTGCGGCGCACCGTCGTGATTGGCACTTTTGCGAACGCAGTACTACTTACATGTTCGCGGCTTTCGTGTGCGCCCGGTCTGGTTCGACAAGGCGCGCTTTCGCTGTCTCAATCCAAAGAGTGACAGGTTCACCGACGTGGCGTGGGGTCTCATTCCACACTTCGAGTGAGATGTGTTGATGGTCGCGCAAACGAACATGAAACTGCCAGACACTCCCAAGGAATGCGCGTTGTTCGACAACCCCCTCCACAAGAGTCCCTTGCGCAGCGGGTTCGACGTCGCCGGAAGCCATCACAATATGTGAAGGGCGTACCATCCACACAGCTTCACCGTCGGCAAACTCACGGTCCATCACTGCTGTGGCAAGAAAGCCACCACAATCCACTTTCGCAACATTGCCAGTGTTGTTCGTCACCTTACAAGGAATGAGGTTGGATGCGCCAACAAATGAGGCGCAAAACTGGTTGTTTGGAAAAGCATACAACTCCATCGGTGCGCCTTGTTGTTCGATTCTGCCTTGGTTGAGCAGAATGACGCGGTCCGCCATCGTCAACGCCTCGATTTGGTCGTGCGTGACGTATACCGTAGTAACTTCGGTTTTGCGTACGATGTCGAGAATGTGCCAGCGCATTTCTTCACGGAGCTTCGCGTCGAGGCTCGACAGAGGTTCATCCATGAGCAAGACGTTCGGCCTTGGCGCGAGGGCGCGGGCAATCGCGACGCGCTGTTTCTGCCCACCTGACAGTCGGTGCGGAAAGCGGTCTTCATACCCTTTCATCTGGACAATCTCCAGCACTTCCCGGACTCGCTCCTTAGTCTCCGACCTAGACAACTTCTGCACCTTCAGCCCAAACGCAACATTTTCGAACACTGTCATATGCGGCCACAGTGCGAAGTCCTGAAACACCATTCCGATGCGTCGTTCCTCCGGAGGGAGTGTAAAGCCCTTTGAGGAATACGTCTTCCCTCCAACGGAGATGCTCCCACCGTCAATGTCCACTAAGCCCGCCAATGAGTTCAACAACGTCGTCTTGCCGCAGCCAGATGGGCCAAGTAATGCGAGCAACTGCCCCTGCTCGACGGACAGAGACACGCCCGACAGGACCGACTTGCCATCGTACTCTTTCTTTACGCCGTCCATTACAATCATCGGAACGGACCCCCCACATATTCGTGACTACAGTGCCATCACTGGATTACTCGGCCAGTTCCTGTCTTCTTGCACCGACCCCGCTCACAGTCTGGCGCGGTTCTTCGGCTACTTCCGAGTGTGCAGCATTTATGTCTTGCAGATGCCTGGAGGCAAACACCTTGCGCAACACAAAGTTCCCAAAGAGATACGAACCGAAGACGACTGCCATACCGACAATTGTCAGTGCAGACCCTGCTGCCCACTGGTTGTCTCCAAACAGATGCTCGATGAGCACCGAGTACGGCGGCTCGCCATTCGGGTACAGAAGTGAAGCAGCAGGCAACTCGAACATGACACCCGTAAATGCAATCAGGAACGTAGAAATCACCGTTTCCAGCACGAGCGGCACGATGATCGCGCGCGTAACCCGACCGTTCCGAGCCCCGAAGCTCCGCGCTGCGGTCAGTAGGTTCCCAGGAATTTGCGCCATTGCGCTGTTCTGCAGCCGCACCGCGTAGGGCAGGTGAACCGCCGCATACGCCAGCCCCAAACAGATCGGTGTCCCATATATAACCAAATGTAAAGGTGTCAGCCACCACGCATTCCATGCAAAAACGTAGCCCACGCCAAGCACGACTCCAGGAATTGCAATAGTAGCTACTGTCAAGTTGTTCAGGACCTGACTGAGACGAGACTTTTCGAATGACAACTGGCGTCCGATGTAAAGTCCGAGAATCATCACAATCACGGCGACAATCACAGCGTACTCCGCCGTTCGAGCCAGCGCCTGCAGTCCTGCCCCCCCTGAAGTGAAGGCAGTCTGATAATTAGCGAGTGTCCAATTTCCTTTGCTGAATCCCTTGAACTGAAGCTTCCAGAACGACTGAATGAACGTCGCGCCAAATGGCAGAACCAACCCAACGAAAACAATCGCCAGCGCGCCGACCGTCCAAGAGCGACGTGGCTTGACTGACTCTACGCCAACTCGGGAGGCAGACGATACTGTGCTGTAGGACCGCCGACTTAACCACCTAAACTGGAGTACCAGAAGTCCTGACGTTACAACAATTGCCAACAACGACAGAACGGCCGCAGCGGAAAAATTGGTCGGCAACTGCGTAAGTGCGATGTAAATCTGGTAGGACAAAAGCGGGATGTTCATGTTCGGCGAGATTACAGAAGCTAAGCCGAAATCGCTGAACCCTTCAGCAAAGGCAATCGTGGCCCCAGCCAAGAGTGCCGGCGCAAGAAGGCGCAACCAGACCTGAAAGAACACCGTGCTGCGCTTCGCAGAGAGCATTCTTGCCGCTTGAATCAACTGCGGTCCGACGTTCTCAATCGCCTGATACATCGCGAAATGTGCAAACGGAAAGTACTGTAGACCCATCACCAAAATCAAACCAGCCGGTGAAAAGAACCAGCTGAACGAGTTTGGCTGAAGGTTCAGCAGTTGCTGCAAAATGCCACCCGTCTGGAACAAGATCACCCAACCAGAGGCAATCATAAACGACGGGGCGAAGAAAATAATCCAGATGCCCGCATTCAGCACGGAGCGAGTCCGCGGTCCGGCTACTTTCACGCCAAAAGCAGTCACAGTGCCAAGTGCAGCAGAGATAATGGAGGCGAGGGCTCCGATCCAAAATGAATTCACGATGGCCTGAAGGTTGACCGGGTCCGTCAGGACCCGGCCAGCCGTGGCGACTGAAAAATGCCAATTCGGATGCATCGAGAATACGTTTGGAAAGAAAATTTGCAGCATGAGTGTCCCCATTGGATAGACAATGAGAATCCCCATGACGAGCAAACTAGGAGCCGAGCTAAGTCCACGCCTCAGACCGAGTATCCGCGCCTTACTTCTTTGTGATGTTGGCACTGAACCACGCCTCAACACTATTTTTCTCGTTCGCCGCTGTTACAGCGTTGACTCCAATCCACTTCACATGGGCACGTGCCTTAGCAGCTGCAGGAGCCGCATTGACGCCCTTGATGACCGGCTCATAGTAGGAATCAGAACCGCCGTTGTTGGGATTGCTCATGACGGCCTGCCCGGCTGGAGATAAAACCCACTCCACGAACTTCTTCGCGGCCGCCATGTCCGGCGCATTTTTGTTAATCCCCATCACGTCTGGCAGGGTGTAAGTTCCGGACTGCAGGTAGTCAATCGCAATTGGGTCACCCTTTTGTTGGGCGCCAATCAAAGCGGAATCCTGAACAAATGCAAGCTTGACTTGACCGTTCACAACTGCGTTAATGCTGTCGCTGTTGACGTTGGAAATAACCAGGCCGTTTTGCTTCAGTTTCGAGAAGAAAGCCTCGCCCTTTTGGACGCTGCCCATCTGCTGAATGACTCCAGCAACCAGTGGATACGTGGGTCCCGAGACAGCCGGGTCAGGCATGGACACCTGGTTTTTCCACTTTGGACTCAGCAAGGCGTTTAGAGTTTTGGGCAATTGTGAAGGCGAGACATACTTCGGGTTATATCCAATCGCGCCCTCGCCCGTCACTCCCCCTGGATAGTAAGACTTGTCAGGCGGAATGAGCGACTGTCCGAGCGAGTTATAGTTGCTGACATCATTTGGTGTCCAGTTTTTCAACAGCATACCTTGGTTATCAAGGGCTTGCATTGAGGACGGGCCATCAAACCAGATGACGTCCCACTGAGAGTTCGCACCTTGGGCCTCAGCTCTCGCAATCAACGGCCCTGTCGAGTCGTCTACAAGTTTCACCGTGATGCCTGTCGCCTTATGGAACGCCGTGGCCATTGCCTGATCGTAGCCCTGAGCAGAGTACAGGACAAGCGTTTCTCCTTTCGAAGAGCCGCTGCTGCCAGTGCTGTTTGCGCTGCTGTTTCCACTGCTATTTGAGTTAGTCGTAGTTGAGCCAGATGTCGTACCACAGCCCGCCAACGCGGCTCCTAGTACCAGAACTACGGCCCCTGTAGCTACAAACTGTACTGACTTCGATTTCACGGTGTTGCTCCTCTCCCCTAGCGGATGCGGTTCTTATGTCAGGGATCAATTTAACAGAGGACTATAAATAAATAATGTAGCGAACGTAAAGGTTTCTAAAGGAATTATCAATTTGTGTATAACCCAAACCGGCTTCGCGCAACCTATGCCATGCATGTTCTGGACCTAGATCCACAAACCTACTCATGCGACTGGCAGGGATGGAGATGGCAAGTATCACATGGAGAAAGGTCAAAGTCGCATCCACAGGCTCGCTCACAGACCTTAGATTGCTCCGCACGTCGCACCTCACCCAGTTGCCTCTTGTCATTCACAGGGTTCGACCAGCGGTTGTGATTGCCGTGTTTTCTGTGTTGCTATATGGGCTCTCTGTAACCCAGGCTGTATCCACATTCTGCGCCTCAGAAACAACGCACGAGGCTCTCGTTGCGCAATCTTGTCAGTACGTCCTTGTCACCTTCGCTGGAATGTTGATGGGCACAGTTATTGGACCCAGTGTTGAAGGGGCTGCACGTGGACTATGGCGCGTCTTGCACGATGCCCCGGACAACGGCTACTTTCACCGCAGCCAAGTACGCCTGTCCATCACGGTCTTAACACTGAGTTCGCTTGCCAATCTGCTGCTTCTCGTGCATCGACTAAATCAGTTCGTGGACGCACACCCAGTACTGAAGGCAGAGATTCTTGTCTTGGTTTACGTCATGGGAGTCCTCATGGGCGCAGCTTGGTATGTGTTACTGCGCCGGCAGTCCGGTTGGGGTATCGTGGCTTCGTCTGCGATGAGCCTGATGGTTGTCAGCAACACTCTGTCCAGTCACAGTTGGTCGTAAAACGAAAAGCGCTCACATCCGTAAACGAGGTGAAAGGTAATGACATGGACCTTGTTAACTTGGGCGGCGGGCGTCGGTCTGCTACAAGGTTTTCTCCACTGCGCTGGCATGTGTGGCCCGTTTGTGATGGCTTACAGTTTGTCTGCCGGCTACGACAAAACCAAACCCGCTGGCCCAGTCCTCACGCACGTAATAACTGGGCACGGACTCTATAACCTTGGTCGAATTGCCACCTTCACAGTACTCGGCGCCCTGTTCGGTGTCTTAGGCTCGTTTGTCGACTCCGCGGCCCACCTTCGTGGGTTGCAGGCGGCCGCTGGATTGTTCGGAGGTGGTCTAATGATCTGGTGGGCGGTAGACGAGTTTCGCACCCGTCACGCTGGGGCGTTTTTAGAACGTTTGTCGATTCTGCGGCTCCCCCTCACGAAACAGTGGTTCAGCACCTTGAGTCGCCGACAGCAGCCCGTCGCGTCAGTGATATCTGGCTCGCTCCTTGGTTTGCACCCATGCGGGCTCCTCTTTGCCATGCTGTTCGCCGCTGCTGCGTCGGGCTCGGCACTGCGGGGTGGCCTCGTTCTCTTTGCGTTTGGAGTCGGGACCCTCCCCTCTTTGTTAGCAGTTGCCGCCATGGGCTGGTACGGGCGCAAGCGCTTGCATGGAGTCGCCTTTACGTACCTCGCCGCATCACTCGTCGGCGCTTCCGGTGTTTTGTTCATTCTGCGCGGCCTCGTTTCAAACGGCTGGTTTCCGAAGGTGAACATGTGGCTGTTCTGACCTGTCAACTCTGTGACGGCCCCGTGCAAAAACCAGTTTTAGCGGACGGCAAGACCTTCTGCTGTCACGGTTGTCGTGATGTATGGCGTCTGCTTGGCGAAGAGCACTTGGCGCAACTGAAAAATCAACCGGTCGTGGATTGGACGGCGGCCCGCACGACCCTTTCAGACCGCGACGCCAAACCCACTCCTTCAGGCAATCTCGACGACATCACAATCCACGTCAGTGGACTGTGGTGTGCCTCCTGTGGCCTGTTGGTGCAGCACGTCGTCAATCGACTGCCGGGCGTTGCCGAAGCTTCAATCAACTACGCATCAGAATCGCTCCAAGCCCAGTTCGACCCAACAGTGACAACACCGTCCGTCATTTCCCAAGCCATTACCAGCCTTGGCTATGGCATCGACGGTGACACACCAGGGCATAGCGACCAATCAACTGCAGACAGCGGCTTACTTTGGCGATTGGCTGTATCCTCTGTACTCTCACTCTTCCTGATGATGGGCAGTGTCCCCATCTGGTCTGGCTATCTGCCACAGTTCCCACCCGACCTCCGTCTGTTTTTGTCCATCTCGCTGTGGGTTTTGACGACACCCGTTGTCTTTTGGGCAGGTTGGCCCTTTCTGCGCGGCGCATGGACATCCTTGCGCCATTTGATTCCGACCACGGACCTGTTGGTCACGCTTGCGAGCGTGACAGCGTATACCTACAGCTTGGTCAGCATGTTGAAAGACGGACCCTACTTATACTTCGATACGTGCGGGTTTCTGGTCACCTTCCTGCTACTCGGTCGCATCCTCGAAATCGGTACGCGGCAGAGAGCGCTCGCAGTCACCCGCCACCTCTCCGGACTCTGGGTGCGAGAGGCGACAGTCCTCTGCGATGGACAGGAGCGACGCGTTCTTGTCAACTCACTGTCGCCGGGTGACAAGGTCATTGTACGCCCAGGTGAGCGAGTTCCGGTCGACGGCGTCGTCTCCGACGGCACATCAGACATCGACGAGTCGTTTTTAACCGGTGAATCAGTGCCTGTCGTCAAACACGCAGGCAGTCACGTGTATGCAGGGACCACCAACTTCTCGGGGCGGCTCGTGATCGCGACTGAACGCGGTGCTGATGATTCCGTTTTGGCGCAGACCTTGCAGTTTGTTCGCGACGCACAGGTACAGGGGCCTATCTACCGCCGTTTGACCGAGCGAGCTCTGGCCGCATTCATCCCCGGCGTACTGATTGTTAGCGTCTGTACGTTTTGCTTGTGGGAGTGGGTCGTGCCAGTCGGTACTACCAGTGCCTTGCTGCGCGCCATGGCTGCTCTCGTCATCGCGTGCCCTTGCGCACTCAGCGTCGCCGCTCCGGTGACAAGTCAGTTTGCCGTGCAAACTCTCGGTCGTGAAGGTGTATTGCTCCGCAGCGACGAGGCGATAGAACGCTGTGCTGAGGTAGACGCTGTCGTTTTTGACAAAACCGGAACTCTGACAGAAGGGCAAGTTCGGCTGACGGGTTTTTACCCCACCGACTCCGTATTGTTGCAACTAGCAGCATCTGTTGAGGCAGCGTCGGAACACCCGGTTGGCCGCGCTATCGTCGCCGCAGCAAACGCTCAGGGGATGAAGTTACAGCCCATATCCAACTTCGCCGCTCATCCTGGTGAAGGCGTGACTGCCTCGGTAAACGGTCGCAGAGTCTCTGTGCGCAAACATGCCGGGGAGCAGCTGTCCGCAGAGCTTGAACAAACCGCGGCCGAACTCTCCGCTCAGGGACACACTCTGTCCGTGCTGTGGGTCGAGGACCGTCCACGCGCCGTACTGGCATTTTCCGATACAGTGCGCCACAACGTATTCGAGACAGTGGCGATTTTACAGTCGGCTGGTGTCAGAGTTCACATGGCAACAGGAGACCAAGCCGAAGCTGCTAGACAAGTCGCAGTCGCCACAGGCATCCCAACTTGGTGTGCAGGCCTGACTCCGATGGCGAAGTCCGCCTACATCCGGTCCCTGCAAGAAGAGGGGCTGCGGGTGGCCTATGTTGGTGATGGTGTGAACGATGCTGCGGCATTGCTTCAGGCTAACGTCGGTATAGCAATGGGTTCGGGAACAGACATCGCGGCACAAGCAGGACACTTAGTATTAATGAACTCACGCCTCGACGTAATCCCCCAAGTTCTTGCCACCTGCAAAAAGACTGTAACCGTGATCCGGCAGAACTTGGCCTGGGCCACTCTGTACAACCTCGCCTCTTTGACGGCTGCAGTCGCCGGATTTGCTCAACCGGCGCTTGCAGCACTTGCCATGGTCCTATCCAGCGCGTTCGTCCTGGGCAACGCCATGCGCTTGTCGGGGACCCGCCCGGCGGTGTACGCAAGACGGTTCAGCTACGTCGTCGGAAGCACAGGGGTGCTCTTCATCCTGGCCCGTTACGGAGTGTAATTCGGCGGTTTCGTTCTTCCACTCAATCGCGAGCAAAGGAGACTATCCGATGGGAAACTTCCTGCAAGGGTACAGTTGGCCGATTTTGTGGAGACCAGACGTCCTCATCGCGTTAGCGCTCGCAGGCGTAGTTTACTGCGGGCTCGTCGGGCCATTACGGCACCGCTTCCCACACGCATCACGCGCAACTGTATGGCAGGTGAGCGCCGCTGGCACTCTGCTCATCCTGCTGTACCTCGCAATGGGCACGCCGTTAAACCTCATTGCCGAGAGATTCTCCTTCACTGCCTACGTCATAAAAATGCTGGTCATCACACAAATTGCCGCCCCTCTCTTGCTCTTAGCCTTGCCACCTTGGCTACTGGAGACAGTCGTCACAGTTCCTTTCTTGCGTCGAGTCTTCAAATTTGCATGCAACCCAATCACGGGGATAGTCTCCTACAGCGCTCTCTCCACCCTGTTTTTGTTGCCGAGTATTTTGCGTACAGCTTTATCTAATGACCTAATCCACATACTCGTGCAGTACACACTTATGCTCTCCGCTGTCTTCCTGTGGTGGCCACTTTTAAGCCGAGTCCCCTCATTGCCTCGACTGACGCCGGGGGCGCAACTGATTTACTTGTTGTTCGCGATGAATTTCATGATGCCGATCACAGTATTTCTGTTCTTCTCGCCAGACCCTTGGTACAGCTTTTATGTACGCGACTCTGTCGCTACCTCTGCCACTGCAGACCAACAGGTCGGGGCACTCGTGATGGTAGGTGGAATGTGGGTCGTCTATGGCCTGCGTGCGTTGCGACCATTCTTGTCGCACACAGAAGCAACCTGGTACGAGTAAGCAAACAAATCCACGATGCGGCAATGCATGAATTTTTTCCATTCGTACAAGCTACCGTCAACACCGGGTTCAACCGCAGGAGGGACAACTGTGCAAACAGTGACGCGCATCATTTCGGTCGGGTGCACAATGGTCGTGTCTGCCCTGACACTGGCAGGATGTGGGGCAGATACCAACAGCACACCGTCCAGCTTACTTGTGACAAACCCTACTGCCCGCACCGCCGACATCTACTTGGTTGCAGGCTACAACCGGAACAACCTGTGGGACAACTTCAATGGGTATGCGAACGGCAACTTGAGCGTGAGTGTGCCCTTGGGCTACAAAGTTGCCCTCCACATCACCAACGACGGGGGTGTGCCCTACGACGTCGGTGTGTACACGACAGACCAGAGACTCGCGTTTCCTGGTGCAGGCACTTCGCTGCAAGGCTATGTGCAAAACCCCAGCGCTGGTATCATGCCAGGCTCATCTGCAACGTACTCATTCGTCGCGAACCAAGTCGGCGACTATCGCCTCGCGGACCTTTTGTACCAGTTTCCAGCGCACCAAGAGGCCCGCTTGCCGATTGGCATGTGGGGCGAGTTCCACGTGACGGCTGCTGGGAGTCCGCATGTAACGACAACGACTGAATGACCCGCGATTGGGAGGTGTAGAGGGATGTCAGATTCACCCGTGTCGAACCCAGAACCACGCCGCAACCCGGACTGGAGCAAGCCACTGTTCGCTACTGTCTCCATCATCGCACTGGTTGTGGCAATTATCGCCTTGTTTTGGACGCGTCCGATTGGAGATGCGTGGACGCGCATGTTTGGAGCCGGGCGCGTGGGTGCGGCAACGACATACGTCTTGCAGTACGATTATGGGTTCCATCCTCGAAACGTCACTTGGCGTGTGGGGGACAAAGTCACGATCTCGCTACACAACGAGAGTCCGACACACTGGCACGAGATGATGATTGGTCGAGGGTTTGACGACACACCTTACGGTGTGGGTGCGGTACATACGCAGTTCCACGAGGACTTCTGGAACGGGGTTCACGTGACAGTGAGTAATGCGCACAATGTCGACAACTTCGTGCCAGGCCACGCCGTGCTGAACTACGTCGGCCCCAAACCGTTTGTCACAGAGGGCGGCAACTTCAGTCCCACTCTGGCCCCAGGCGGCAGCGTGGACCTGACGTTTACTGTGCCGAACAAACCCGGCACCTGGTACTACGGCTGCTTCGTGCAACAATTCATTCACTACATCGCGGGTATGCGAGGAACGATAACCATCTTGCCCGCCAAAACTTAACCACGGAGTTCTACTACGAACTGACAGTGAGGCAGGGATAGCAAATGCTTGATTTAGTTCTGTTCACCATTTCTTGGGTCGTAGGGTCGGTGCTACTGGAGTGGCTGTTCCACGCACTCAATCAATATGGGACCTACTTCTACACAGCGTCTTCACAAGCTGTCGACGGCGAACACGCAGTGGCGTTCATCCTGAACATACTCGCCCCAGTCATTGCCTTTGTCGTGGTCATGTTGATTTACAACTTCATCCGCTTTCGCGCTCGCGCCGGCGATACGAACCCGCGCAGTCGCCACCAGTTTCGCACGAACAAACTGTTTATCGGTGTTTGGGTACTCGTCAGTATCGGGTTGAACCTCTTGTTTTTCGTGCACCCTTCTGCTTCTGCACTCGAACAAATGTTTAACTCCGAGCAAGCCCGCCTGAATCGACAAGACATCGAGGTTGATGTCGTGGCCAGGCAATGGCAATGGTTTTTCAGCTACCCACAATACGGCATCTCGTCTGCACAGGACGCCAACGGCAACGCCACACTCTATCTTCCTGTGAACCGCAACGTCAAGTTCGTTCTCCGGTCGTACGACCCGTGGCACACCTATGACCCTTATATCGGCGTGATTCATGGGTTCTGGATCCCGGCGTTTGGACTCAAACAGGACATCATCCCTGGCGAGACGCGATACATGTACGTGCACACGAACAAAGTCACGTCGTACGACGTTAACCCGATGGTGAGAGTGCAGTGTACGGAGGTCTGTGGTCCGGGGCATCCGTACATGGAAGCTCCTGTGCATGTTGTGTCGGCCGGTGATTTTCAGAGCTGGGTGAAAAAGCAGCTCAAACTGCAGTCGGATTGAGCGGAGATACGATTCGTGAAGGGAGATTCTCATGAGTTCCACTTTTGCAGGTACCAGTGAAAGCTTTCTGCGCAAAGGACGACGCATGTTGCCCCCCGTTGTGCGGGGATTGTTCTGGGCAGCCATCGGTTTCTTCGTCGTGAACACGCTCGTCAGCCAGGTCCTCGACAGGACTCCTTTCGCTCCATATGTCACGAAAGTTTCCGTGACGTTCGGCTGGGCAGCCGCGACATGCGGCTGGCTACTTGGTCTTGGTGCCTGGGAATTGGTTGTCAGACCCTACTTCGGAAAACCTGTCGAGTGGGAAGTTCCAAACGACTGGCGGCGCTATTTCATGATGAGTCTCGACCACAAAGTGGTCGGACTTCAGTACATGGTCAGTTCAGTCGGCGGTTTCTTCATCGCCGGTCTAGCTGCCATGTTGATGCGACTGGAACTGATGAATGCCAACCTGTGGACGTTCCCGACGCCAAACGCCTACCTGTCAACCGTGGGGATTCACGGGACGATTATGATGTTCTCGTTTGGCACCGTGATGTTGGTGAGCGGATTTGGCAACTACCTCATCCCCTTGATGATTGGGTCCAACTCCTCCGCCTTCCCAAGGGTGTCCGCGATTAGCCAGTGGTTGCTGCCGGCAGGCATTATCACGGTGGCACTCAGTCCAATACTTGGTACTTGGACCACCGGTTGGCGCGGCTATGCGCCTTTGGCAGAGCAGGATCCGAACGGGATTGTGTTTTACTACCTCGGCGTGTTCGCCATGACGTTGTCATCTCTGTTGGTCTCCATCAACCTCACGGCGACCATTTTATTTAAGCGCGCCAAGGGCCTCACGTGGAACCGGATTCCTATGTACGCTTGGGGCATCCTCGCTGCCAGTCTGTTGAACATTATTTGGATCCCGGAGATTGAAATGACGTTCATCCTCGCGCTTGTCAGCAACGTCGCGTCACTCCCGCTGTTTGCTCAAATCGGCACGCCACTGACCTATATGGAGGTCTTCTGGTTGTTCGGCCACCCGGAAGTCTACATTGTCGTCGTTCCGGCCTTCGCGCTGTGGCAGGAGTTTTTACCTGTCCTAGGACAGAAGACACTCTTCGGCAGATCTTGGGGTGTTCTAGGCTTGGTATTCGTGATGATGTTCAGCGGCCTGGTCTGGGCACACCACATGTTCACAAACATGCGCGACGATCAAATGTTGCCGTTTTCCTTCTTTACGGAGATGATCTCCATCCCGACCGGGTTTGCGTTCCTGACGTCGATCGGCACAGTGTGGAAGTCGAAACTTCGCCTCACCACACCGACGTTACTTGTGTTCATGAGCATGTTTAACTTCCTGATAGGCGGAGTAACAGGCGTCATGCTGGCAGACCCTGTCATCAACCTCCAAGCGCACGACACATTCTTCGTTGTCGGTCATTTCCACTATACGATCATTGGCGCGATGGTCTTCACCTTCATGGCCGCAGCATACTACTGGTTGCCCAAGTTCTCCGGCCGGATGTACAGCGAATTTTGGGGAAAGGTAGGAGCAATCTGGGTGTTTGTCGCCTTCAACTGCGCATTTGGTCAGTTTTTGCTGATTGGGCTTCGCGGCATGAACCGTTGGGTGCCTGTCTATCCCCCTTACCTGCGCAACATGAACTTCGAAATTTCTCTGTTCGCCTTCTTGCTCGGTCTTGGCTTCCTGTTCAACCTCATCCACATTGTTTGGATGTGGCGATACGGCAAACCCGCCGAAGCGAATCCATGGAATGCGAAAACGCTTGAATGGCAGTCAGCGGCAATGCCTGGCGAAACCAATTTCAACCCACCACCCGAGGTACTGACTGGTTTCTACGACTACTCTGACGAGCAGCCTGTATGGAAACCCGATTCCCCAGTGGAGGTGTCCTAATGGCCAAAAACTTCGGAGTTACAACTGAGAACATGTCAACATCAACACAAACTGCTGCGTCCACTACCGAACCGTGGACTGTCACCCGTCACCCTGCGGTGCTCCAACTGTCAAGTAGAGATCGCCGACTTGGTAACTTTGGCTTGACATTGTTCGTGATCTCGCAGGCCATTCCTTATTTCGTACTCGTGAATGTCAGGTGGATGATGGCGGGAGGATATATCCCAGCGAACCTGAACCACCAACTCGGTGGACTCTGGCCGACCATTTTACTGGCTGTCGGTACTGTGTTGGTTTCACTCGGCGTCGAGGCGAATCGAAACGGCAAAACCGGCAGACTGCAGTCGTCCTTTACGGCGAGTGCCGTCCTCGGCGTTGCAGCCATTGTCCTGATGCTAATCCCACTGTGGGTTCACGGATGGACGACTTTTGGCCACTATGAATCGATTTACGTAATCTGTCAGGGAGTTGCTGTGTTCTACACAATCGTCGCTGTCATTGTCGTACTTGGTGTCGTCTTTCGGGCCGGTACAGGTATTATCAGTCCACAGACGTCCTTCGGTCCCCAGTCCGCAGCCGTGGTCTATACGTTTAACGCCATCGCCTGGTTCGGACTCTACGTGACATTGTATCTCGTGTAACTAAAGTCTTGCAGCCGTGCCCGCGGCTAGTACACACACAGGAGGGATAAGCCGTGAATGGATTGTGGCCGCAAGGTTTTTGGCCTAACGCCCCCTTTTACATCCCCTACAGCGCAGGGATGCCAAACGGATGGGATATGGTCTGGTGGTTGTTTCAACTCGGGATTATGTCTTTCTTGCTGTGGCTGCTCTATGCAGTAGCGACTGGCGTTGATCGTGACTTTCTACGTGGCAAGGATGATTGAAACGAGGAGTGACATGGTGTGAAGCTAAGACAAGGCGGAACTTCGAAAACAGGAGAATGGACGTCTAGGTTCATCCGTCGCACAGCACCTCTAACAGCGCTTGCCGTAACGGCGCTTCTAGGTGCCAGCGGGTTTCGAGCCGTGCCCGATATTGACCGAGCGAATCACAAAGGCCCCCCCACATACAACAATGCCGGACTAAACAGCTCAGACGTCACACCGACGGACTTCGTGCCTGTGCCAAACCTCGCAGTGAGGCTCACACAAGGTGTTCCTGGAGTGCACTATGCGGTCGTGCTGAAGCGGCGTCATACGATATTTGTCGGCGTTGACACCGGAGAGGCAACTCACCCTGCTGGGGAGTCCATCGTAAAGCGAGCGGACGACTGGCTAATCCGCCAATCGCCCGCCAGCACACACGTGTACGTCAGCGCCGATCCGACACTCGTCAATCACTTTCACCGTTACGCAGCTGACCGCGCAGCTCATCTCGAAGTCAGCAGTGACATCATCGTTGGCGACATCCGTCGCGAGTTCCCTGGTGTGAAATGACAGCTTCAAGACGTCAGGCCATGGTTCCGCTTGGGATGCGAGCACTTTTAGGCAGGACCATTCTGTGCATCACCTCTTCAAAAAGAGCGAGCAAGATGGCAATGAGTTCCGCCACGTAAAAGGGAACAATCGTGGCGTCAGACAAACCAAGCGACAACAGACTGATGACAAGGAGATAACCCATCTTGTCGACGTAAAGTGCTGGGAAACTACCCAAGTTCGGCAAGACTAACCAGTCAAGCACAAGGCCGACAGTAGCAACTGCGGCCCCAGTGATGACGATTTCCCAGTCGTACGTATACAGCGTAAAGATCGTGTTTGCAATGCTGATCACGACCACTGTCAAGACAAATTTGAGGACCCAGTCCGCCCATCCTAACCGAATTCGTACGCCCATATGCTTCCCTCCTCTCGAGTCAGTGTTCAGTGTCACCGCAAATGCGGGAACGCATGCAAAACACCACAAGGCGCTCAGTTGTCATTGGAACTGAGCGCCAAAATTGAACACCCACAGTGTGCCAACTTGCTTAACATCCGGATCCACCCTACGACTTTATCATGTCCCGAGCGTTCGGAGTCTCTGCCTCCCTCACACCCCAGTGGTATGTGCACTTACTTCCCTGTCAAAAGATATAGTCAGTTGGCATGATGTACAATGGTAGTGGACAAATAAATGGCGGAGGAGAAATAATCATGACTTTGCAAGACAAGCGTGTTGTGGTCATTGGTGGTACCTCAGGCATTGGGTTGGCTGTCTCGAAAGCATTTGTGGAAGCCGGGTCCCATGTCCTTGTGGCGAGCCGGTCGGCTGACAAGGTGGAAGCGGCAAAGTCGAAAATCGGAAGTGATGCGGAAGGGTATGTTGTTGACTTCCGAGACGAGGCAGCGTTGGCAGTATTCTTTCAATCAGTCGGCCCGTTTCATCACCTAGTTGTGACAGCCGGCGACGGTGTGATGGGCCCGTTTCCTTCACTTCCTGACAGTGCGGTGAGAACTGCATTTGACAGCAAGTTCTGGGGACAATATGTAACTGTGAGAGCTGCACTGCCTTTTATCGACGCGTCCGGTTCGATCACATTGACTTCGGGTGTGTACGGAGCGCGTCCACCGAAAGGCGCATCCACACTCGCCGCGATTAACTCTGCTGTCGAAGGTTTGGCGCGCGGGCTGGCATGCGACCTAGCGCCAATACGTGTGAACGTAGTATCACCGGGTCTCGTAGACACACCAATTTATAGTGGAATGGACGACGAATCGAGACAAGGAATGTTCAGAGCTGTTGCAGCTCAACTGCTCGTACAACACATCGCAAAACCAGAGGAAATTGCACAAGCATATGTCTATCTGGCGTCGAACACCTTCACAACGGGTACGACGCTGTCCATTGAGGGCGGAGCTCTCCTCTCGTAAGGGATTCTTCATCATTCGACAAACACCCCATTTACCGGCATCCCTCCGTGCCACACACGGCGGGATGTCTAAGCAGTTTCAATACATTTCTCGGCATATTGATCGATTTCTTGGTTCCGTGGAGCGGGCGGCTCACATCCACTTCGCCTTGGTGTTTCCCAATTCCAGAACCGGCTAAGCCCCCGACAGAAGTCATTCTCTAATGCCGGGTGTGATGATGTATGAGGCTCAGTGAGACATCCATTCAGTAGTCAAAACAATCGCCACAAATGCCAAAAAGACCATAACAGACCCGCTGTAAAATTTCGAACTAAATGCTGACCTATTATCAGAATGCTTCAAGTTCCATAGGCTACTTGCCAACAACCCAACGCCGAAGAGAAAGACAACTAGAAATAGCACCATGATGAATGTACCTGTAATCCCGATGGACATTCCAACCACTGCCTTTCCCGCGACGGTATATGATTTCTTTCATGCGTGTCTTATAACTACCGCAAAAAAAGTCTGCCTATCCGCTGAGTTACATCGACTTGTGTTTCCTCGGTGTGTCGCTCTCCCAGTAGTGTCACAAGACTGCTCAATTTAATGAGTACGAACCCATCGTAGTAGCACTATAGATTCCCAAATTCACGTCGTTGTATAGTAAACTCACCTTTGCGGGTGGAACCGGGGTGCCCACCGTACAAATAAAGATAACCTTAGAGTTCCTTGAGATCGTCAGTGAACCTTCAACAGGGTAGTTTCCTGGGTAGTTCGCAGATGTTTTGTAGATCACGTTGTTGTATTGATAATACGCGACTCCACCACCGATGTTTGCACTCGGATTGTTCAAAATTAAGCCACTCATATCCATACGGATCGGCTGCGTCACTATTGTGAACTGTGTGGTGAGGACAACAGGCTCCAGTATTCCGTTGATTGTTGGAGCAGGATTGAACGCTACACCGTTCACTGTTACGTTCTTTGGAGCGACCAACTTGATGTCAGAAAAATTCTCTGACCCTGCTGCAATGGGCTGAGGTGTCGTGTTACTAGCAGCGGGTTTTTCAACTGCAACTGAGTTCCCGCCAACGCTTGTGTTGTTCACTGCGCTGGTTACATCTGTTGTTGCTGAATTGGTTACCTTGTATGCTGTATCATTTGAAGCTGACGTCGTTCTACCCCTATTTCCACCCACGGCTTGCCCGCAGCCTGCTAATATGCCAGCAAGGATAAATGCTATACCCACACTGGTCCATTTTTTACATAGCTTCACGGTGCGATCCCCCTTCGTACGACATCACTATGCAATAGACGAAACAACCATCTGTTCGGTTTCATTACAGCTCGTCATCTTACACATAGTTGCCTAATAGCTCCGTAACGAAAGAGTACCGTCATCGAATTTCTAAGCAGCCGAGACCCACCTGCTTCACCTGATATGCCCCTGATACGACCAATGGATTTCAATCAAACAGCCTCTAAAATCAGGCTTACCGCTTCTGGCTCTCTCCCGAGTTCCCTTGCCCAAACCTCCACTTAGATGAAGTTATGGGCCATAACCGTGACGTGATGCACTTGGACTCTTATCCGGTTCATTTGAACGTCATGTAGCACAGCATACATTACAATTGAGATAAAGGAGGGGCATGACATGCCCACTTCCCGTGGTTTCACGGTATCGAACCGAGTACTGTTAGCTACCTTCGATAAGAAATGGAAACGGCAACGAGTATCGGATGGCCACGTAGTCTACGTGGCGACTGCGAATCATGCAACGTTAACAGCCATTGTTCGAGGTACTAGAAATCAAAAACTCATTTTCAAAAAGGGACAAAGAATCATTGTTGTCGGGGGTACATTCCATTCCCCGCCTCATACTAGAGTATTTTTGTGACCACTCCCCTGCCTAAAGGCAGCCTTTAGGCAGGGGCTTCTCAGAACACGCATGACGCAACCGCCTACGTTACGATCTGAAGGCTCAGTCCAAGCCAAGCGGAAACGCTGGGCTAATGCATGTTTCAAGATGTTTTGTGCAGCGTTTACGTCCCGGTCCACTATGAAACTAAACTAAACGTTAACGACACAGTGGCGGCGCAGCTCCACCGGATCTATATACAACCGCTGTTACTCATCCAGGCTACCTGCATGTTTGCCCCACAAATCCGTGCTCTAGATGAAATGCGATATTCCAGCCCTCCAGCAAGCTTTACCAGTTTGCATTCCTGCCATATACTTATATGGGTTGTCTATACAGGTTGTCACGAGATCCATGTCCGGATGTGCTGCCCGCAAAATCACGACATGCGGGAAGTGGGATGGGGGGGCGTGAACGATAACATAATAATACCCTCATCATCGCATGCCTATCATCTTAGAACCATATTTCAATTAGTATATTTAGATATAAACCTACAATACATAGAGGTTTTTCGGCATCGTTGACTACCGAAATGGCCAACTTATGCGTACACGGGAACTTACAAGTGAGGAAAAGTTGTAGTACCGGGCATCGAGGAGGAACTTGGAGTGCCAAAAAGTATTTTTGCTACTGACCTGGATGACAAAATCGGAGACTCTCCGCAAATAGACGGACGGACTATTCCTCTATTTATAAAAAATTATATATTTTGGATTGGAATCGCTATCTTCCTTGGACTACTGTTCTTCTGCTTTGCTGGACCATTTCTAGACAGGGCCAGTCCATCAGCCATTCACATCGCGGCTGTCGGGCACCCCCCATCTATAAAATGGCCATTGGGAACTGACAATCTTGGTCGCAATGAACTGATACGGCTAATGTACGGCGGGCGTCTGATGCTGCTGATCGGCTTAATTTCCGCCGCAACCGCCACTGGCTTGGGCCTCTGGGTTGGCGTAGTATCTGGATTTTACGGTGGTTGGGTAGACCGCCTTCTTTCGTGGACTATGGACGTTATCAGCAGCGTGCCCCAACTTGTTCCGTTGCTCCTATTTGAAGTTATAGTTGGGCCATCACCGATGACGATGATCGTGATAGTGGCCGTGACGTCCTGGCCGTTCATTGGTCGTCCAATCCGCGCGGAGGTGATATCGCTCCGTACGCGAGAATTCGTCGTCGCTGCGGAATCGCTAGGGGCAAGCCGTCGTCGTATCATTGTGCGTCACCTCCTGCCCCATCTTCTGCCCACCTTATTGACAGCGGTCAGCACATGTGTTGGCACTGCAGTTCTGGTGATTGCCACGGCAAGTTTTTTAGGGTTCAGCCTACCGCCTCCCTACCCTGACTGGGGTTCCATGATTGCGAACGGATTACAATTGCTATACGACGGATATTGGTGGTTGTGGGCCTTTCCATGCGTGTGTCTAGTATTACTGCAACTGGGGCTCAACTTTGTGGCTGATGCCGTCCGTGATAGCTTCGATTCCCAGGAGGCAGGAATATGAGCCGTTTGATCCCTCGCCGCACTGTACAAGCGCTGTTCGCCCTGCTTGCCTTTAGTCTTGTCATATTTTTCGTTCTGCATCTGGATCATGGGGATCCAGCGAGGGCTCTGTTGGGTCAATTATGGACACCCAGTAAGGGAGCTGCTCTGGATCGAAAGCTCGGGTTAAATAGACCCGTGTACGTCCAGTATTTCCTGTGGATACAAGCCCTTTTTCAGGCGGGTGGACTAGGTGCTGTCATAAAACTAGAACTGCCCCGCACGTTAGAATTGCTCGTCACTGGTGTCTTTGTGGCCTTTGTCGTATCAATCGTCATTGCGCAGTGGCAGATTCGTAAGCAGGGAAGCATGATCGATAGGGGACTTTCGGCACTAACGGGAATGCTCAGTGCTGTGCCAGGTTTCGTCATTGGAACCTTGCTAGTCCTTTTGTTGGCAATCAACGTTCCCTGGTTTCCGGCAACCGCCTTTGCCCCTCCGGAGAGTGGCTTCTTTCAAAGGGTGTACTATAACATCCTGCCGACGGCAGCGTTGTCTCTAAGCGTGATTGGACCGTGGACCAGACAGCTCCGCACATCGTTGGGTAGCGTAGCGCAAAGCGATTATATTCGAACAGCGCGATCAAAGGGCATGTCAGAGGCCCGCGTAGTTTCCCGCCATATGAGACGCAATGGGTTACTACCCCTTATCAGCTTAGTAGGTCTGTCAATGCCAACGATGATAAATACCTTGATCGCCATTGAAATTATATACGGAGTGCAGGGCGTGGGTGAAGCGTTCATCGGGTCGTTAAACGCACTCCTGTTTGCTAATGCCAGTACGGTTGCCTTGGTTCTTGCGTTTATGACTGTGTTTGGAAGTCTGGTCGCCGATTTAGTTTCCATATTGGTGGATCCCCGAATCCAAGACCGTTAGCCCGCACAAGTGAATAATTTGACCAGTTACCCATTGAGCATCCTCTGTTGCCAAGCAGGTGATTAATTTGATTGCATCCTCGGGAGTACCGATTCGCCTCATTGGAAACTTGGGAAGAAGGAATAGGCTGCTTTAGCGGGAAGATTGCACTTTTATGACCGTTCGTCTAAGATATCCAATATGAAACCTTGAACACATGGAGGTATCCAATTAGACGACATGTCCAATTCCAACGGTTTGTCCAAGTAACTTCATCGGACAAAGGTCTCTGCCAGCGGCAGAACGTACGGAATGACTGTGTCTAATTGTGCTTCTCTATAGATTTGCCGGTGATTTGTGGTGTGCTCAATGACGTGCGAAAGCTTCTGTCTACTGCATACTGCTCTTGCCGTGCATGAATCCACTTAGTGATCGCACATATTCATCGTACATTCCGCCGCAGGTGCATAACCTGTGGCTTTTTAATGTTATGAATGGATGTGATCTGATGCCGTACGCTTTGAAGGTGGATGGTGTTTCCAAAGAAATTCATGGACAGAGGCTGTTTGACAACGTCTCTCTGGAAGTCTCAGTCGGCGAGTGCGTTGCATTGATTGGGCGAAATGGCGTCGGGAAAACAAGTTTTATCGAGGGTATTGTGGGGCATACAAAATTTGATAAAGGTGTTATTCGACGAGGTATTCCTCTCGAATCATGGGGATGGATTGAACAGGAAATTCGTGTAGGGAGAGATACGTCACTGTATGATTTCGTACACGGTGCCCGAAAAGACGTTCATCAATTAAAAAGCGACATGGATCGACTCCAGCAGAAATTAGAGGTCACGACAGAGAACCAGCATGTCGTTGATACGTATTTGAAACTGATAGATTCGTACAGCGCGATGAGTGGATACGAGTACGAAGTTGACGTAGAAACGTCGTTGAAGCGTCTTGGTTTCGACACTTTCCACTTCTCGACACCTTATGAGCACTTAAGTGGTGGACAGAAGACGCGCGCCCAAATTGCGAAGTTGTCACTTATGGAGCCCGAGTTTCTGGTTCTCGATGAACCAACAAACCACCTCGATGTTCCGATGCTGGATTGGTTGGCGACTTGGCTTAAATCGTACAAAGGGAGTGTCGTATTTGTCTCCCACGACCGATATTTCATTGACGCTGTCGCTGATACGACATATGAGCTGACATCAAACGGTGCAAAACGGTATAAGGGCGGATACTCTGCGTTTCGTGAGTCAAAGAATCTTGAGATCAAGACACAACAAGCGTTGTATGACAAGCACCAACGCGAACGCAAGGCTCTGTTAGAAGCTATCCAGCGATATAAGGAATGGTACGAAAGAGGTCACAATGCGGCAAGTGAACGCGATCCTTACGCAAAAAAAAGAGCCCAGCAGAATGCTAATCGTTATATGGCAAAAAAACGCGCACTTGAACGTTTAGAAGAACGACAGGCAGAGCGACCTACTGACGGATTTCACGTAAATCTGTCACTTGAAAGTAGCGCCTTCGATGCCAAATTTCTCTTGCGGGCGGACTGCGGTCAATTCTCATATCCCGACCGTGAAATGTTTCACGACTTCCGCTTGGACGTCTGTAAGGGTGACAAAATTGGCATTATTGGTCCAAATGGCGCAGGAAAGTCGACACTCCTAGGCATCCTTACCGGGACGCTCAAACCGCAGTCTGGAGATGTTGCGTACCACCCTCAGCTTAAAATCGGTTACTTTGCGCAAGAACTGGATAACCTTACTGACTCGCGCACAGTCCTTGATACCGTCCTCTCTCTGCCAGGAATGACTGAAACTTATGCGCGAACTGTGCTCGCCGGTTTTCTATTTCAAAAGGATGATGTGTTTAAGTTGATATCTTCACTCAGCATGGGGGAGCGCTGCAGGGTCGCGTTTGTTAACCTCTATTTTTCGGACGCCAACTTGCTTGTGCTGGACGAACCGACAAACTATCTTGATATCGATACGCGTGAACGTATACAGGATGCGCTTGTATCTTATCCAGGTGCATTAATCGTCGTTTCACACGATAGGTATCTACTTCAAAACCTTGTTACTCGTGTGGTCTGGTTTGAGGGGACAGCAGTTCATGTCTTCGACGGAACAATGGACGAGTTCGTATCGAAATCCAGATACATCCAACCCGACATTCATGTACTCAATGACATCGAGCGCCTGGAACTTTTGTTGACGAACTTGTTGTCCACGGAACTCCATGACCGAGAAGAGAACAATCGCTTACTGGCTGAGATTCGTAAAGTCCAAACTGAACTCAAGCAACTAAGGTCGAGCAGGTAATGTGCGGAAGGTCGAGTTCGCTTGAAAAATTCCTGGCCCATGAAAACACCTTCGTGCCGCTTGCCTTTTCACAGTGTTAAAGAGTGCAAAACTTGAGACGGAATTTCCGCTGCCAATGCCCCCCTTGCACACTTACGCTCGACGTGGTCTTAGCGTGAGTCTGTAACGCACCTTGCGGACGCGTCGTCTAACTCCTGACGGTTGAATCGATGATGGCTAATCGAACGGCCGTACTTACATTGCGAAAGGATGCGTGGCCAAGTATGAAGAGGAGCGTAGCAGCTGTTATGAGCATTATTTCCACAGCAGGTGTCTTGAGTGCAGGAGGAGCTGTGTTCTCCACCGCTCATGCCGCTACCATTCAATATGCATCGACGACGGTTTCAGCGTCCGGTGCATATTTAGCATATCCCAAACACATTGTTGCGGATGACCCCTGGTCAAAGCACGTTACCAGTTGGATACCGTTGTTTTATTTACAGGAAGCCTTGTTGCAGTACGGTGTAAATGCAACTTGGAACGGTACCACGTTGAACGTGAGTCGCGTACCTTCAGCTTGGCACTTACCCAGTCACGCGCCCTTTTCAGGCAACCCAGCGCTAGGTGACATGCAGTTTTCAATTGCGGGCAATCAATATGGCTACATCCGCGCGCCAAAACTAGTCGCCATAGACCCTGCAAGTCATAAAGACACCACGTACGTTCCGGTATACTACGCAAACCTATTTTTGCACAAATACCTGTCCATGGCCTCCACCTGGAACGTTTCCAATTGGATGCTAGGCCCGCAAGCGACTGGACCTATTACGCAAACCACGTATTCAAGTTACCCTTTAGCCAGTCGCGTCATCTCATCAATGGAGCAAGCTAACAGTGGGGATGCCTTTTTGGGGGAGAAACCAACACTTACTCTCGGCTACGGCATTACAGCACGAGTTGACGGCGCGATGGGGCGCGGCGGCTACCAATGGAACGAGGGAAACTGGAATGTGGAGGTGCTCTTCAACACTCAAAACAAAGGCGTGAAACAACTGGCAGAAAACGTCGTCACGTATCTGCATGGTCACATGCTGCCTGCCCCTTATGGCCAAGGAACGATCATCATTAAGAGCACAAGTGCGACCCCGACACAGATCAGCCCGAAAACGATTGTGGCGTGGCAAGAAGGAAACACAGTTTATCAATACGAAACAGTGCAATCGCCGACACAAGGATTGCAGGTGGTGGTAGATAGCAATTACTCATGATTCACTTGCTGGCGTATGACGTGTGCTCTTCCAACTGATGAAGTGAATCGTTACGCCTAGGTTTCCTGACAATTTCCGCTAACTCTGCTTTTTGAAAGAGGGACACATCAACAGTGGCGTTGGTGTGTCCCTTTTCAACAGATGCCAGGGCGGAGACATTCTCCTAAACAGGAGCTATCGCTTAGTGACCTTGAACCTCTCTACTGCGGTGCAGACACCTCGATTCCCTTCAGAATGGGCTTCCATGTCCATGTGTTGCTTATCATGAAGTTCCAAAGAGTTGCTATAGCAATGCCGATCAGGTCCGATAGCAGATAGTGCACGCGAGCCTCGTAATACAGAAAGCTCAAAACGCCCATGTTGATCCCGATTCCGACGAAGGATGTGGTGAGATACTTGATGGCTCGTATGGACCAGACATTTTGTTTCACATCAGACCAAGTAACTAGTTCATTGAGCATGAAATTGGACCACAGGGCAATTAGGGAAGATACGAATCCAGCCAGAACAACAGTTACTCCGAGTTTAACAAGTACTCCATAGAACAACATGTTGATAACAACACCCAATAGTCCAACTGCTGCGAACAGGAACAAACATCGGTCTTCCCGACTTTCAGACACCAACCGCCCGAGGTGCTTAATGTAATTCCATTGTTCCTTCAGCGTTAGTTTTGAATTACCAGCGCGTCTTGGTTGAAACCGATAGGGCACCTCGGCTACTCTGCAATAATGTCCCCGTGCCAGAAGTTCGATCAGGATCTTCCAACCTATCGGTCGAAGTTCAACGTCGCTGATGACCTCGCGGCGGAAGGCAAAAAATCCACCTGTCGGATCACTGATTTTACGCAGTCGCTTCAAAGCGACCTTTCCCATGTACCGTGCTACGGCAGACACCAATTTGCGGTGTAACTTGAGTCCGCCGTCATCGCCTCCCGGGACAAATCGACTCGGTATCACAATGTCTGCCCCGGCGTCCAGCTTGTCAATCATGGAACATAACATCTTGGGTGGATGTTGCAAGTCAGCGTCCATGACTGCAATATACTCGCCTCTAGCCTCCTCTAATCCTCGCACAACTGCCGTTCCGAGCCCTGTCTCAGTTTCCCTGTGGATGTAGCGAACCGCCGGGTTACGTCTTGCAATACGTTCAAGAATCTCCGGGGTGTCATCCTTGCTATCATCCACGAAGAGAATTTCGTAGGGTATATTCAACAACGCATTTTCAATCGCAGAAGTGATGACTTCAACGTTATCTCGTTCGTTGTACGTCGGGACTACAACTGTGATCACGGTAGTTCATCCTTTCGTTAGAACCAAAGCAGAGGGAGCAGCGATGAAATCAAACGCTTCTCGTCATTGACTTTCGCGACGGCGAGACATAAATATCATGACGGAGCCGAGTAGCGCAATGCCAAAACCTGCTCCAAAGTCCAAAGCAATCGGAACACCAGTGACAGGACTCGTTGCCCCAGGTACGTTACCCGCCGTGGTCTTAACTACAACAAAATCAGGGTCGTTTTGAAATGAGATTGTGACCTTTCCCGCAGATACTCTCGCGTTCATTTTTGTAAGTCCTGAAGCCGTAACTTTGAACACTTCGGCAGTTGAAGGGATTGCAGTATTTGTGATGGTAAGCGTGATCGGTTTCTTCGGCAATGCACCGGCGAAATTTACACCAAATGCCGTAAGCAGAGTGTCGCCACTAGGTACATCAGCCGCAATTGCGGATTGGTTTCCGCTGGTGAGCGAAATTTGCTCTGGTGACGTGAACGCCCCGCCAGGAACCTCCACGGTCGCAGTACCCATAGGGGAGTTCCCAGTAATGGTCCCACCGGTAGGACCAAGTGTCTTCGCAGACAACACGGACGTAAAACCGGCAGCACTACCAGGACCTACGCTGCTTCCGCCTGGGGCGTACCCGCTCCCTGCAGCCAATGCAGTCCCAGTACTCATCGCGATTACAGTTGCAGCCACAGCTGTTCCTAACAAGAAATTACGCATTTTATACCCCCCGTGGTATCAAAAAATCAACGCCCGTTTCTCAACCACGCCCACAACCAGTGTCGTCGCTATCCCAAATTTGACTCTCCGTTGCAAAATCTGTACCAAAAAAAGAGTAGGCAATGGGCAAGCCATGCCTACTCTTCTCACAACAGAAATACTGTGAGCAACGGCAACTGGCTGGCTTGGCGATTCGCTTTAGCCCCTATAGCTTTGCGCCCCTACCTTTCGATAGGTTTGCCTTTTTCGTTTTTAATCTTCCATTACAGTACTACCACACTGCGCCTCGAAACCACTTAGCTCCGCACGAAAAAACCCTGTGCCGATGGGCCGGGTCCATGTCCCTAATCAGCAACCTGGCAATCATGGGTGGTTGCCCACCTGTAGACCCACGGCTTTGCGTCCCCCAATTTCTCGAGGTTTGCCCTATTCAGTTGACACTGCTAGATTATATCATCTCGTGCAATAGTGCAAGCAAATTTGCCAAACTTCGACTATATGTGCAAAAATGCCACGAAGATTGCGTGGCATTCAGCAGCTCACCCCTTCGAGAAACGTATGCTAATAATTTGCGAATACCCAGATGGATACTCTCCGCGCGGTTGAACAAACGCCTGAAAATATACCGGAGACGACTGCAACTGCATTTCCACAACCGTGAACTTGGCGAGGCCCTGAACGTTGGTGAGAGCAGAGACCGGAGATTTCCCTTCGACTTGTCCATTGATGCTCGCTTCACCTGCAAACAGTCCGCTCTGGTCGTATACAATTTGCCCCAAATAGACATGCACGCCAGACTTTTTGACTTTGCGCCCCAATTGGTCATACAACTGGACAGTTAAGGTGATTTTGCGATGAACAGGAACAGCGTGATCAACCGCCTCTGGCAGAATCATGGCACGCCACTTATTGGCCCGATACACACGACTCGTGCTCAGTGTGGCCGGTCCTGTTGTAAACGCATCAAGTAAGAAGCCGCCTGTGATACTTGGCATACTTGGGACGTTCGGCGCATCAAGAACATAGGTCGCGACCTGACCGGCAGCAAGGGTTTTCGGCCCTGTATCGACCTGCCAGAAGCTTGTCAACTGAGGTGAAACGGTTAGCGTGAAATGGGGCGTCTGCGGCCTATTCGTCCGATTCTCAACCACCACGCGCAATTTGTCGATGGTCTGCAACTCGCCGGTTGTGTGCACTCCAACAATCTTCATCCGCAGCGGACCTGGTGTAATGAGCGCCAATATCGTCAAAAATCCAAATGGAACAAACGCCAGTACTCTTGCCCATCCGGTCCACGCCTTGAAGTTGGTTCGGCTCTCTCGTGGTACAACACTTATGCTCAGCGCTGACACAACCATAATCGGAAATAGGTCGATGAGGTAAGTTGCAAACGAGCGCGTTGGAAAGAAGAGAACCAAGGATGGCAAGATAAACACAAGACGTTTATATCCACGGTAGTTAAGATATAGGGATACCAAAAACGCGAACAACAGCGCCATCGCACTGTCCGAGTAATACGAGAGATGACCTCCACCCGTGTGTTCCATTAGCGACAGGTTGATGAGTCCTTGGCCCGATGGAATCGTGTCCGCTACCAGCGGCGACATGATTCCGGAAAACCAGTCGTGGAAGTTTGCAACCATGAACGGGAGGTTTGTGCTAAAGAACGCCGCCGCTGTCACCGCCACATACTTTATGACTGTGCGAGAGGACCTTGTTTCCTTCCAGATCGCTACAGCTACGAAGGGTGCCAAGAACCATGCCGTCTGCTTGATACTCATAGCAATTCCTAGGCCTATTGGACCCAGCCAACGCATCCATCCTGCTTTCTTGTCGGCGAACTTATCCCATCGCCACGCGGCGAGCAACAAAAATGGCAGGAATAGAGCGTCTGTGACACCGCCAACTACGTATGACATGTACATAAACGACATGCCAAGGACCAGACCCAGTGCCTTATGTGGCCGGGGCAACATCAGATACATCAGGAGTGAAGTAACCAGCCAAAAAAATACGTCAACATAGACAGCCGCTTGCGCATGAATGCCCATGGCCAACAAAGGAACGTAAAACAAGAAAGACATCGCCGGGTACGACAGTTGAGCCACAGTTCCTCCTGTCAACGTAAACGTGTGAAAAATTATTGGCACCTGAAACTCGCTGAACGCTGGAGCAAGGCTAACTGTGTATGGGTTAATGTGGTGCAACAACAATTGAGCCGAGTACTGGTCAAACGCCAGTTCATCTGTACCATACGAAGGGTTCCCGTAGATTTGCGAGTACACCCAAGCACTTACAGCCCCCACAAACAGGATGACTACGAGCACTTCAATTTGCCGATGGGTTCGCTGTTTCGTTGCTGTCAACGACAGTACCGACAGGGCGAGTCCCCCGGCTATCACGACGACACTCATGATATTGGTGTACGGAACTCTTGTTGACGCATCCCAAATTTGAAGTCCAAGAAACAGTTCACTCAACCCGGCAAACGCCATCCAGACACTTTCTATGGATAGTCGAACTGGCAACGACACCATATCAGCGGAAATCCCTAAATCGTCCTTGCGTTCACGAAGACTCACGATGGGCACACTCACTCTCCATTTACTGGTATGGACTCACTAATACATTCGTAAGAAAGACTCGGGTACCTTTCACCGTTGCTGAAACGCTGATTTGGTAAATCCCGCTCGGTGTTGTCGTAACGGTTGTGGCACTAGCATCAATCAATTTTTCTCCTTCGACGTGCAGCCTTATGTCGAATGAAGAATCATAGCGATATTCGTCAACTGGAACCCCCGAAAGAGGACTACTTTGCACACCCGTCTGACCGAACAGATTAGACAAATACCGCATGTCGCTGTGGGCAGACGCATGTTGCCAAGCGAGATACAACGAGACTACTGCATTCGCCGCATCCAGAGGTTTGTTACTTTGTTCAAATATTCCATTCGGGGAGCCAGTGTACGACAAGGTACCTAAAGGCAGGTTGTTATCTGCCAGCAATGTGTCTGATTGGGGTAGACCAGTCGGAAGTTGTGCGGCGTAGCTGTTCACCCCACGCAAAGTCACGAGCGAATGGGGCGCTGGTAACTGGGACGTAAGTTTTGCAAACACCAGGTACCGATAAGGAGTCAGGTAGAGGGCGTTTAGCGGATAACACGCTTCCAATATTAGGGTCGGAGTTCCGGTATTCTTGATCGGACTACCGGTATGGACCACCTCATTTCCAGTCACAGTATAGTCAAAGGTACCGTATGAAGTTGCTACAGTAATCTTGTCACCTGGCTTGAGCCTATTACTGTGTCGAAACCACGTTGCGTTATGGGCTGCCAGTATGCTAGTCCCCGGTTCTCCTGGGAGGACACTTGTCGGCAAATGACCAACCGCGACGTTGATTTCCCTATCAGCCACACCTTCCAGTACAGGCGCTTTCAGAGACAACGTTGGGATGTCTAGTTCGGCAACCAGAGTGTCTGGTCTGGGCATCACGGGAATGGGCGGCGTTGTAGACACTTCACTACTAACCGCAACCGTGTTCTGGAACCGGTGGTTCGCTATGCTAAGAAGCTTACTTCCAACTGTATGAGACCTGTAGTAAAAGTACGGCACACTTGCCATGATGCCGATTCCCAGGATGCTGACACCGATTCCTCCGACAAGAAGAGCAGTTCTCAGTCCTCGCTTGATGCGCCCATGCCGCATTTCGTGTTCCTCCTAATTTTAATGGAGTCTCAGTGATCACCCGCAATGAAGAATAAAAAATGGCAGGCCAAATTTCGGGCTGCCATTCGGAGACAAGATTTCATGTCGCAACTCGGCGGTCATAGGACGAATCCCTTAGACCCGTGGCTTTGCGTCCCCGCCTTTCGACGGGTTTGCCCATTGTTATATTCTATGCAATAAAACTATGACACGTCTCTACACGTTTCGCAACAGTAGATATCAATGTCGAATTTATATGTGTTTGATAGACCACAAAGACAATAGAAGGCCCCCGCGCTGTTACACAAAGGAGTTTGGTGTTAGGATTTTCCCTACACCGGTTTGGGCACTACTCTTTGCCTGTGTTAATCCTAGTAGTGATTCTCCGCACGAACGAACTCCCGTTTATGTTATAACACAACAAACCGCATCTCTGAGACGCCTTTTGCGGTGAGACTTGTATGTCTTTGCATTTGCGCGCTGGTAGTACGCAACATTCTCAAGGCCGTCTGGATTCTCTTGGGACTCCTGTTATGTCCGCGATTATCAAAATCCGTAATTGTGATGTTGTCAGAATGCCCGTATCCTCCCCAGTATCTTTTTCTACAAATCGCTGCCTGACCTCAAGTACGAACAAGTGTGCCACCATAACCAGGAGCATGTGTCGATGCCAACCTATGTATGATCTCGTTTCGAAATGATCCATACTCAGAAGTTTTTTACATTACTTAAAGATTTGCTCAATTCGCCAGCGCAGTGTTGCCATATGGTAAATATTCCATGTGGTTTCCAAAAAAATATTTCAGAATAATTTTACAAACCTCAAGGTAGCTATCGAACGCGCCATCGCATCCAATCAATTGGAACTGCAAGTTTTGGTTGGTAGAGCAGCGTAATCGGCTCAACGCTGTTACGTTTCAAGTCGCTAATTATACCCTTGATGTACATTTCAAAATTTCCCCGCTATGCAACATGGGTGTAGCAGGGTATGTAAGCACAGATACTGTTCGAGGCGTACCGCCAGCTAAAACGGACTGCTCGTCCAATGCCACCTCAGTAAACAGCTCTGGACTCCAGTCCGGCTGGCTACGGCATCATGTCCCATGACCTCACACTCGAGAGATTCGGGTTCGACCGTCGTGACGAAAATAGGGACACCAATTTGAAGATCCTACGGTCTAGCGGATAGACAACCACACCCTTGCGGTAGCCGTGATATACAAATGCCTTTCCGACTTTTGAAAACCACGCGTTTCCCCTACATACCGCCAATTAGCGGCTTTGTATCAGGTTCATTGGTATCGGCCCACGTCAACGAAGGTCTCAACGACATACGGCCGCACACCATACAATTGATATCAATCTATCTTCATCAGACCAACCTCCTCGTCCTGCACCCCCACATGAAATGAAGCGCGATTGAAACTAATCGCCGCTATCGGCATGTCCCGGAACAGATAGCCAAGATAGTGCCCGGTTCGAACCAAGGTATTCCAAACCTCTTCATCCTCGGCAGTGTTCACAACCGAGGGGAAAGAAGTTGAATATCAAGCTACCCGTCAAAGAGCGCTGCTCCATCCACGAAGGGTCCATGGTGAAACCATCCTGTGCCGTGAAAATATAGACAAAGAAATCCCGTCTTCAGCTTAACATTTCGTCTGAAAAAGATTCAGTCAAAATTACTTCGTGTGGTCGATGGTATGAGGAAAAGGAACGAACGGTCTTCCACTCCAAATACGCAGCTTTTAGACACGCTCACTTGCGCCAATTTTTATCCGTTCAGTGCTTCCGTCGGTCCATCGTAAAAGTTCGGTGCGGGTTCAGAAATGACAATTATATAACTGTTTGTCGAAAGCTCACCGCCAAATTCCTGGTGTAAGACAACGCCCAGCCGATATTCTCCAGGCAGTACACTGGACGGAATCTGGTATTTCACCGGTTCCATCTCCATACACGCGTCTTGTGGAATGTTCACAGCTAGAGCATCTAACCCCAAAACGTCGATGACAGTGGAAGTAACATTTTCAACCTTGTCACTGCTCTCTTCCGTTTGTCGGGAACGGATGAAGGTGAGCTTGGCCGTGATATGTACGTTCACAAATTGCTGAGGTAGATCGTTTACAATCCACATCTGAATCGACAACGTCCGCCCAGGGAGCCACCGTTTTCGTGGTATCACCAGTATCGGGAGCACTGGCTGATAGGCCGCGCGTAGCGCTTCGTAACCCTGTTTTGGTTCGCGGTTCACATCCACCACAGACCATGTGATGGATGGCCAGCAGTCCATAAACATGAATTGGAACAGTGCACCGACCCTCTTGTATCGATGGCGACGGTAATTTTCCACAACAAACTTTAGTAGTTCCGCTTGGTAGGACTGTGACGCTGCAATGACTTCATCCATGGTTCCATCCAGTTTAATTCCCGCTATGTTAACCGTCTCGTCCCACTGGAAGTTGTGATACGAGAGACGGGCCCAGTCAGAGATGTCTGTCGTAATGCTATCCATGACTCTCCGATTGGGAAACGCCTGTGCACCAAATTCGGTAACTAACGGACCCATAGGTGCGTCGCGAAAGACCGTGTAGTCGTCGAGGTACCACCCCCAATACGGGTGCTCCTTAAAGTCGGACTGCTGATGCACGTGACGAGTGCTGTCTAGCCCACGGACAACTTGTACGAGCAGCGCATCCATGGATTGGGCGTTGCTACTCGGTTCGTTATGGCAGCACCATGTGAAAATCGATGGATGGTTGTACAGTTGTTCCACCATATCACGTATTTGCGATACAGCGCTGCTAAGTACATCGTTGCGCTCGAGGTAGCTCCACTGCAGGGGGAAGTCTTGCCAGACGAAAATGCCGGCACTGTCGCAAGCTTCATAGAATTCCTTGCGATTGACATGCGCGTGGACGCGGACCGCGTTAATGTGCGCAACTCGGAGGAGTTCCATATCCCGCGCGATAACTCCGTCCGTGTAGTCGGACAACCACTGTGTTGGAATGACATTTGTTCCCCGGAGAAAGATTCGCTGGCCATTCAAAAACCATGTTCCCGTCGCTTTGTCATAGTGGACTGAACGTAGACCAACTTGGACTACGACCTCATGAGTACATACCGAACCATTTTTACCTTTGTTTAACGCTTGAGTATTTCCTCTGTTCAGCACCAATTCACCTGAATAACTGGCTTCGTGACCATACAAGGGATGTATGCTGACTCTTACATCATACAGATTAGGTGTGCCCAGGTCCCATGTCCACCACAGCTGGGGGTTTCGTACCCGAATGACTAGGCTGTGACTGGTTATGCCGACGTTAATGCTGACCATCTCGTCGTGGGACTCTCCCGCAATCTCACACGATAGCTGCACTGTGACACGAGAGCTTGAATCTATCATCACCTGAGCTTCCACGAGCGCCTCATCTTCTTCGAGCAATACCGTCTGAACTTTCACTGACTTGATGAAACTCACAGGTCTCGATTCCAGAGTAATGGCCCCCCAGATCCCGCCGGTGGCCTTACTCTGACCGGTCTGTGGATGCCAGCCTCCAGGTCTTGCATCGTGGTGGTTAAAGACGCCCTTCACCAGTATCTTTTTGTTTGGCCACAGGCTGTTTTCGTCTTCGCGTGGACAGCTAACCTTGACTTCCAGCTCATTCTCAGGACCAATGACGTCCGTCACCTCGAACTCAAAGGCCTGAAAATAGCCTTCATGGGTACCTAGATGAACTCCGTTTAGTCGAACATTCGCACTGTAATCCACCCCTGCAAACCGGAGAAAAATCCGTTCCCCGGGCGGCAAATCAGCTCTAAAAGAACGTGAAAAACGTACCACGCCGTTAAAATCCTCAACGCCGGCGAGCTGCCAGCTACGTGGCAGTTCCATCGTACCAGTGGGCGGAAGACCTTCAAAAATATGAATCGTTTCGGTTTCCTTTATCACAGTGTGCTCAAGCGGCTCATAGTGCCACATGCCGCCGAGGACTTGTTTCACTGTCCAGCCTCCATACCAACTGCGGATTCTTGGCGAACAATGTGAAGGGTCCATAGGGCATCCGTGGAGTTTTCTGGTATGTGAACCACGTGCTGCTTACCCTGCTTCACGACCTCTGCACATGCATTTCTATCATGTTTCAGTGTCTCTACCGCTGACACACTCGGGTCTTCCAAAGATACTTGTTCTCCGAGCGTAAGAGCGATAGCTCCCGTTTCCCCAGCGGGGACATAAATGTCCATCTTAATGATCCTATCATCCTCGATTCTTAGTAATTCCACATTGCTATAGTCAATGGTCACATCTTCTGCGACGTGAAACTGCACTGGGAGCAATTTACCGGATCGAGGTCGAAGTGAAACGGATGACCCGCCAAACAAATCAGTCTTACTTCGAAATACATGAGTGCTTCGGGCTGTATCGTCTACATTCAGCACCGAGATAAGAGAACCGTTCTTACCGGCCCGTTCACTAACACAAACACTCGCATCGGAAACGGATAGCCGCGCGTGAACGCCAATAAGCTTTGCGAGGCGAGAAATGACTTCCAATTGATATTGGTATTCGTACGACATGCCAACACCGAGAACAACCACTTGGCCCAATCCGAGCTTGCGGCGATAGGCCAGTGCTTCGCGTTGACCCTGTTCGCTGAATGCTATGAGCTGTGCATCCTCAGGCTTATCAAAGACCGTATAATGCCGGCAAAACACTGACTCCAAACCGCAGATATTGACACGCTGATACCCACCTTTGCTGCCAACTTCAACAGCGCCGACTGCCTGAGCCAAGATGTCACAAGGTTCCTCATTCATGTCGTAGCGCGGCACTTGGGGCCCTATCACGACCTGGCCACCATCCCTGATATATCGAACGAGCTTCCCCTGCGTTACACAATCCATGTACTTGGTCGTCGCCATCCAAAGTGTAGGGTATTTCTTAACATCAATGTCTGACTTTTGTACATCAACGGCCCCATACGCAATGTTAGCTGCAGACAACAGCCGCCATACCCCGTCGAAATGCATGTTTTCACGTTCACTCTCTATATCGCCAATCACACGCCTGACGTCCGCATCTTCTCGGTTCACAATCTCTGTTGCGTAGTACGGAGAATAGAATCCTATGAAGGTGTCTACCAATTTCGGCGCTTCACAGAGTGTATCACCAAAGGTATGAAGCAGTTGTCCCAGGTAGCTGGTAACTGCGTAAGAAGGTCGAAGATCTCCATTCGAGGCAATCGGTGCTTGCCACTCGTGACGGCGCCCAAAAAGGCCTATTCCTTCCACATTGTCGCCGCCACAGTACATGTAGTAGTTAAGCGCGTTCATACCGTTCGCCACACACAGCCTTGTAATCAAGTCTACATCACTCGGAGACACGCGCGGGCGGTCCGACAGGCGGCCAGACTGAAATTCCGCGGAAAACAAAGGCTGTTCGGGTTGCGCAAGTGCGTCTGTAAGAGCCGAACTCAATATCAGGTCATGAAAGTTGTCATAGCCAATCTTGCCTGGGTAGAAGTCACCCGCCAAGACCACATCGTCCACTCTGGCTGCGTCCCGAAGCTGCGATAAGCCGATGGGATAGTCGACGCCGCGGCTGTATACAGAAAAGTCTTTGAACCCATGGACGTTAACTATAAATGGCACGTCGATCCCGTTTCTTCGCGCCAGTTGTGCAAGCACACGGACATACTCAGCTGCCTCCTGTCGTGCAAATTCAGCCCAGGCCCAATGCTTTGCCAACTCCGTGAGCGGCCGCTTCTCCTGTTTACTACGGTCAAACTCTGCAAAACGTTTTAGAGTGTGGGGATGGTTGTCGCCGGTATTGGTTACCCAGTGCAACATGCCAATCTCGTTGTCGAGCTGAAACATGATGATTGGTCCACCGTTTGTGATGAGCCGCGGTTGAACTATCCTAGAAACTTCCCGATACCACTTCTCAACAAACTCTAGGTACAACGGATGAAGATAGGATACCACCCGAGTGGGATGCGGTTCCCCAGATGGTGTGTGTGCAATTATCTCCGGATACTCGTCGAGCAACCAGTGCGGGATACCTTCGTTCTTGAGCTCGGACATGACGTAAGGACCTGGTCGAACCACAGCGTACATGCCATACTCGTTGCACATATCGAGGAATTCACGGAGATTGCGCCGCGGATGTGTGAGACCTACTAGATCTATCTGTCCTTCGACTGGCTCATGCCATATCCACGGGACATAGGTGCTCACAAGATTGAAACCGGCATCCTTGATTTTTTGCAGTCTATCTGACCACTGATCTGGATCCAGCCGAAAGTAGTGGCACTCCGCGCCGTATAGAAAAGTTTTTCTCCCGTTGATGACAAAATGTTTGTTCTCGTAGTATACCAATCTTGCTGCCCCCATTTCGTCTTAGTCCTTCCAATAACACGCGGTTTGATGTGCCTCACTTCCAGATAATGCAGGGACTGATGTCAGGCACTTGTCCATCACATAGGGACAACGCGGTGCAAACGTGCACCCCGACTCCCCGCTCACGGTACTTAAGGAAATCATATGAGATGTTACTCGACCGCGCTCGTCTCCTTTGGAGCCCCCATTCCGAGACCGTTCAAACGGGTTTGGCACTGAAGCAAATAAAAGCCGGGTGTACGGATGCTGCGGATTCTGGAGTACCTCGTCAGAGACTCCACGTTCCACGACGTGCCCGCGATACAGAACCACAACCTGGTCCGCAAGCACCCTAGCACTGAGTATGTCATGCGTGATATAAACGACAGACATATTGCGTGTATGGCGGATCTCGTTAATCAGCTCAAGCACGTGCGCTCGGATAGAAACATCGAGCATCGACACTGGCTCGTCCGCTACAATTAAGTCAGGCTCCGGTGCGATGGCCCTGGCAATCACAAGCCGTTGTCTCTGCCCACCGGACAACTGATGAGGTCTCTTGTTTACAAACTGTTCGACCGGAGTGAGTCGAACGGTTTCCATAATCTCCATCGCCCGTTGTCGCGCATCTGACTCACTCATTTCAAGGTGTTTACGCAGTGGCCGAACAATGCTGTAAAGCACGGTATTTTGTGGATTCAATGCTGCGAAAGGGTCCTGAAACACCATTTGTACGTGCTTCCGATATCTGCGAAGTTGGCGCGATTTCAGACCTATGACGTCCCACTTCCCAAAAGTAATCCGTCCACTCGTTGGGCGCTCTATCCCTGTAATGAGTCTTGCAAGTGTACTTTTCCCACTTCCACTTTCACCAATCAGTGCCACAATCGTGCCGGGCTCAACTGTGAAATTGACGTTACTTGCCGCGACCGTCGATCTGTCGCGACTAGTGTACACCTTACTTACATTCTCCAGCTTAAGGATGCCTTCACGACTCACCGCTCGAGTGGTGTCTTTGGTCGCGACGGTTTGAGTTGTACCTCTGTGTTTATTCATCGCGCAGGCACCTCCTTATGGACATCAAGGTGACAGGCAACCGATCCGCCGCCCCGTGGACGTAATCGAGGTGCCTCTGTTTCGCAGATCTCGATCCGCTGTTTGCACCTTGGTACGAACGGGCACCCGCGCAAATGCTCCCGCAAATCAGGAGGTGATCCTGGTATTCCTGTCAGAGCGACTTTTTTCGCGTGGGGATTTGCATAGCATCCAAGCAGAGCCCGCGTGTAAGGATGCTCCGCCTCATCAATAATCAAATCGGCTGGTTTATCCTCTACAATCTGTCCGGCGTACATGACCATGACGCGGTGCGCAACTTCAAGCACCAGCCCCAGGTCATGACTCACAAACAGTACGGAAAAACCAAGTTGCTGTTGAAGTTGACTCAACATCGTGACAATTGACCGCTGCACCACCACATCCAGCGCCGTTGTCGGTTCATCTAAAATCACAAGCCGCGGCTCAAGTGCAAGGGCCAGTGCAATAGCGGCCCTTTGCTTCATACCCCCTGAGAGTTCATGTGGATAGGATTCCATCACTGAGGGGTCCAGTTCAACAGCGACAAGGAGTTGTGCGATACGGTCCGTCATCTCTGCCTTACTCAGATTTGCGTGAGCTTTCATGACGTCCATGAACTGGTGCTTCAACCGTAGGACTGGGTTGAATGCATTCATGCCTCCCTGTAGCACAACGGACAGCTTCGACCAACGCAAGGTACGGAGCCGTTCGGGGGACAACTGATGCAGATCAACCCCGTCAAGCAGGACCTGCCCGCTTACAGTATTGCGCCGTTCATCAAGCAAAACAGCAATAGCAAATCCGAGTGTTGACTTGCCACAGCCAGACTCGCCCACCAGCCCTACGAACGTGTTGTCTGGAATCTCGAAGTCCACGCCCCTTACCGCTGCAACTCCAGGACCGCTACGCGCACGGTATGTAACATAAAGGTCTTTTACCTGCAACATCTCATCAGTTCTCCTGCAACCTTGGATTGGCAATCGTATCGATACCGAAGTTGATAAGTGTCAATGATGATGCAAGCAGTGCGATACAAAGTCCTGGAGCGATAATCCACGCCCATTGGCCATTGAGCAAGGCATCACCATTTTGCGCCCAATAAATCATTGTTCCCCAACTCGTGATGCTCGGATTTCCGAGTCCTAGAAACTCCAATCCCGCTTCAGCAAGGACTGCTCCAGTGACAGCACCGAAGAAATTCGCAATGATATACGACAACATATTTGGCAAGATTTCTCTAAATATAACCCGGAACGGATTCTCTCCCGCGAACCTCGCCGACAATACGTAATCTTGACGACTTAACGTCAGCATCTGTGCACGTAGCGTTCTGCCGCCAAACGCCCATCCGGTCAGTGACATAACAAAGATTATTTCTCCAATCCCGTGATGTGGAATGTAAGTAGCAATCAAAATCATGAGCGGAAGACCTGGGAGGACAAGCACGATGTTCATCACAAGTGACAATACGTCATCTATGATGCCACCAAAATACCCTGCGACAAAGCCGACGAGAAGTGCAACAAGAATCACAATTCCGCCTGAGACAAACCCAACAAACATCGACACACGTGCTCCAAACAAGAGCTGTGTCAGGACATCCTGCCCACTCTGTGTTGTACCAAGCCAGTGCGCGGCTGTCGGACCTTGTGATGGAGCGAATGATATATTCGTGATGGAATACGGTGCCACGAGCGGGCCAAACAAAGCCATCAGGACAAAGATTGTCAATATCACGATACCAATTCGCGCTTTTCTGTTTCGCCACACGATTTGAATCGGTCTTTGCTGTTTCACGCTCTGTGTCACCTCGTTACCCCCTTACGGACGCGGGGATCGAGGAGACCAGCCACAATATCCGCTGCAAAGTTGGCGAGCAATACGCTGATAGTGATAAAGAGAAACAACGTTTGCAGAAGCGGATAGTCCTGGTTACTGACCGCGGTAGCAAGCAGATACCCCATCCCGGGATATGCAAAAACCGTCTCCATGAGGAGGGAGCCTCCAACAACCATGCCAAGCGCCATCGCAAAGTTCGTGACAATGGGAAGCATCGCATTTCTTGCTGCGTAACGGATGGCGATGGTCCGGTTCTTCAGACCTCCGGCTCGAGCTAAGAGAATGTAGTCTTCACCAAGCGTGTTGATCATATTGTTGCGCATACCGAGGAGCGACCCTCCGACGCCCGTAACAAAAATCGTAAGAGCTGGTAGGACACTGTGATAGATTGCACTGCCCCAAAAGGCTGCCGTCAAAGAAGGCCTGAGATTCCCACTGTATCCTCCGGAAATCGGAAACCATCGATGAATGAAACCAAAGAAATAGATCAATGCCAAGGCGAACCAAAAGTATGGGAACGCCGACGTAAATGACAGGAAGACCGTAGCCGTAGAATCGAACTTTTTCCCACGATTCCACGCTGCATACACGCCAAGCAGAGTGCCAACCACAAATTGCAGAACGGTCACCATACCGACCAAAACTAGTGTCCATGGCAAGGCGTGCATGATGACGGATGAGACTGTCTGTGGGAAGTAGGAGTAGGAAACTCCAAAATTCCCTTGAATGATATTTACCAAGTACCTCCAGTACTGATTCCACAGCGACCCAGTTGGCAATCCTAGCATCAATGCCAATGCTTTCTCCTGGTCAGGACTCACAGGACCCTCCTGAGCATATTTCGCCATCATGGCTTGTGCAGGATTCCCCGGCATCAATCGCGGGATAATGAAGTTGAGTGTGACCGCGATCCAAACCGTCAAGACCAGAAAGCCAATCTTGCGAGCGAAATACCGCATTCGCAGTGCTCCTTTTAACAGATGCCTTCCCGAGCCAACTGCCCAGGAAGGCTCGCACGTGTTCTATGAACGAGGTTTCAGATGCGTGAAAATCATCAGCGGAGGCTGCCCATATGGCGCCGGTGGTGCATACGGATCGCTCGCACTTGGCCACCCAGTGAATGCCTTAGTGCTGAACTCGCTCCATGTTGCACCGTAAAACAATGCGATGACCGGGACGAGATTGTATACAGCTTGCTGAACCTGATTGGCATCCGTTTGCTGTGTTGCCTGACTTGTTGACTGCTGCCAGTTGGCCAGTACCTTGTCGACACTTGGGTCTTTGAAGCGTTCTTGGTTCTGGCTCGTGCTCTGTCCGACGGGGAGCGCAGACTGGCCATTTACAAGGGAATTGAAAGCCTGATATGGACTAGCCTGACCGCCAAAGCCCAACAATGCGCCTTGAAATTGTCCATCTGACAGACTTGAGCTATAGGCAGAGTATTGGGGAGTGGAAACAGTCACGCTGATCCCCAACTGTTTCAGATTAGATTGGATAATTTGTGCTGTCTGAATCCAGTCCGTCCATCCGCTAGGAACTTCAATACTAAAGGAGATGGGTTTCCCAGACTTATCGAGTAGTTGCCCGCTGCTGTTTGTCTTGTAACCAGCCTGGGTGAGCAATTGCTTAGCCTTTTGAAGATTGTAATTGTACACACCTTGGTTCGGGATGGACGAGTCGAGCCATTTCGATTGACCAGGAAGAATCAGGCCAGTCTGGCTTGCGACATTCACATATCCGTCTTCAGCTTGCTTTACAATTTGCTGCTTGTGAATGGCATAAGCTAAAGCCTGGCGGAACTGAACATTATTAAATGGCGCCTCGGTAAGATTCAATGCCAAGGAAACCACACCACCGGCAGGAAACCAGTATTTGTTGTACTGCGGGTTCTTGTTAACAAACGTGTTTTGGACATTAGGCAAGAACAAGGTTGCCCAATCCCACTGACCCGAGGACACCTTCAGCGCAGCAGTCTGGTTGTTCCCCAGAACAGGGAACACAATTGTTTTCACCTTTACCTTGTCGGATTGCCAATAGGTTGGGTTCTTCTTAAGTATGTATTGCTCTGGGGTGAAATTACCAACCATGTATGGACCGGTGCCTACCGGATTCGCGTTCATGACCTTTGTTGGGTCTGTAATAGAGGACCAAACGTGTTGCGGGATTATAACCGTGCTGGCAATGGAATAAAAGGCCGGCACGTCTGGACTCTTGAACTTGAAGGTGACCTTGTTACCGCTTGCAGTTACACTGCTAAGAACCTGCCACAGCCCCTGCGAATCCAATGCGGGATATTTTTTCAAGTAATTAAAGGTGAATGCCACGTCAGAGGCACTGAACGGCCTTCCGTCATTCCACTTCACACCGCTTCGGACTGTAACGACCAGAGTCGTGTTATTTTGCCACTTGTAATCAGTCCCGAGCCACGGTGTCACCTTCCCGTTGATGTTATTGACGAAGAAAAGCGGTTCATAGATGTAAGAGGTGCCAATACGGTTACCCGGTGCAAATGGGTTAAAGTTGTCTTGAAAGGTCGGCGACCCGTTGTCCACACCGATGGTGAGACTGGAATTGACCGATGAAGGAGTTCCCTTGGACGAACCATTAGTGATTGAGTTGTTCGAAGTCTGTCCACAGCCGGTAAGTAAAGCACCTGCCCCTCCTACTACAGCCACCAGTGCAATCAACGACTTCTTGGCTCTCACTGTAAAACCCCCCTCTAAATCAAGGAATGTGCATCGGACCGCCTGACGTACTTAAAGAAGGTGGTCTGGCCGATATGAAATAGGGAAACTCCCTTCATATCTAAACTTTTGTTTTATTCCCCTGACTGACGTGGCGTTGTGAGGATTGACGGGCTACTAGATTAGTAGCCAACCGTACCGAACCAAGTGCCTTACTTCCTGATAGCGCCTGAAGTAACAGTTGCGCAGCTACTGCACCCATCTCATACATTGGCTGCTGCACTGTTGTTAGTGGCGGGCGAACATACTCTGCTATCCGAATATTGTCAAATCCCGCCAGCGCAACATCATCTGGTACCCGGATTCCCTTTTCTTCAAATGCCCGGAGAATGCCAAGCGCCATTTCATCATTCGACGCGAAAATGGCGTCCGGCAACTCCGGCTGTGCACCCAGGACCTTCCCAACCGTATAACCGCCTTGCTCAGTAAATTGGCCGTTGTAATCGAAACGTTTCGATACAAGCGCCGAAAATTCTCCCATCGCCTTTGCGTAGCCGCGATAGCGGAGCTCTGCATCGAACGAGTCAGCAGGTCCACCTACAAACACAATTCGTCGATTCCCCATCTCTAGTAGATGGCGTGTTACTTGATATCCACCTTGCTCATTGTCTACCCGGACGCTGTATACAAAATCACCTGTTAATTCTCGGTCCAAGACGACAATCGGCAAGTCCTCGCCAGCCGCTTGGACAATGACTTCGTCCTCGACATCTGGAGCGAGTACGATGGCACCGTCAACCCTTCTTTCAGAGAGCAGCTTCACTGCCGACCCGTTGCGCCCGCCAAGAGACCCACTCGCAATTGTGTTGTATCCGCTACTTTTGGCGACTTCCTGAACGCCACGAATCAACTCTGAGTAAAATGGACCGCCGAGGTCGTGTAGCAGGATGCAGATGGTATCCGTTTTCCTCGTTTTGAGGTCTCGCGCGATTCCGTTCGGTCGGTATTGCAACTCACGGGCAACTTCTAGCACACGACGCCGCGTCGACTCCTTTACCTTTGGATCACTTCTCAAAGCTAGTGACACGGTAGATAAGGATACATTTGCAGCTTTTGCAACATCCTTGATCGTGGACATCGAGTGCACCTCTTCGCAGAATAGAAACGTTTCGATTTTTATCAAAGAAAAGTACAGTTCTTGATATATTTCGTAATATACAGCCTCGCGAAAGCGATGTCAACAAGCGCTTTCATACCTGACCGATAATTTTCTCGAGTTAGCTCCTAGGTCGTCAACATCACCCACCAGTTCTTTCTCGATCGAAAAGCCGGGCTCACAACAATGCCCTGTGACCTTTACCCATTTTTTCCCATTTTTCTGGTAATTATCACTTTTATAGCATGTCGCCATACTCGCCTGGCTACATAATCCAAGGTCTCATCGCGAAACACATCTACATCACCAACACAGGTGTCTGCAGGCGGTAGTCCAGTAAGGTCCTGTCTTCGGGTCTGTGCCGCATAGGGGAGAATGTCCGTTGAGGTGTCTCCCAAATACACCTTCCGGGCCACTATGTTAGTGTTACGATTCCATACTCTAGGATCCGCAATCTCATACCTGGATGGTGTGACATTGCGATCATCGACCATTGGATACAGAGGCATCTGAAAACAGATACCGGGTCCGCCTCTCTCTCAAACAAGTAAAGACATGCGCCAATCAACTAGACGAACCGTCATTTGTCCTCATTGATGAAGTTGGATAGGTAATGCCGTCTCGCGACCACAGGCGGCCGTCAAACGCAATCTAAAACACTTTCTGCTCCTCTTGGTAGTTCTTCAGCATCTCGACCGCTTCTCGAAATCGAAGCGCATGGATAATCTCGCGCTCGCGCAGGAACTTCAGGCTGTCCTGGATGTCCACATCGTCCGTCATGTCAATCAGCCACTGGTACGTGGCACGCGCCTTTTCCTCCGCTGCGATGTCCTCGTACAAGTCAGCAATCGGGTCACCCTTGGCTTGGATGTAGGCCGCTGTCCACGGAATCCCTGCGGCGTTGTGGTAAAACAGCGCCTTGTCGTGATTGGCGTAGTGGTCGCCAAGTCCGGCAGTCTTCATCTGCTCGGCGGACGCGTCTTTTGTGAGTTTGTAGACCATGGTCGCAATCATCTCAAGGTGCGCGAACTCCTCTGTGCCAATATCCGTCAAGAGGCCAATCACTTTGTCGGGGATGGTGTAACGCTGGTTCAGATAGCGCAGCGCCGCTGCGAGTTCCCCGTCTGCGCCACCGTACTGTTCGATCAAAAACTTCGCCAGACGAGGGTCGCACTTACTGACTCGCACCGGATACTGCAGCTTTTTCTCATAAATCCACACGCCTCATCCACCCCCGTGAGATGCTTCACGGATATATATGTGAATATAGCCTATTGCTATGCCAACTCACCCGGTTTGAAAGACGTGATTACGAACTTTCGGCCTCGACAACTGAGGACTCCGCCATGAAGCTCATGCGTTCTGGTCCCATCAAACTAACAAAGACCAGTACGAGTACGGCGGGTACGAGCGCCCAGAGGAAAGTATGGACGACCGAAATTGACAACGCGTTCGTGATCTTCGTGAGGACCTGGGTAGGGATGTGCGCCCTCAGTGTCGGAGATAGAATTGCGTGTGGGTCCGTGACGTTGAATCTGTGTGCGGCTGGAATCCCCGTAAACGCCGCGGTGAGGTGGTGTTGCATAATGTTGCGCTGCACGATGCCGAACACGGTGATGCCGACCGTCATCCCGAGCGACCGCAGGAAAGTGACTGTCGAACTCGCGGTACCACGCTGCACCGCAGAAAATGGTTGAATCGAGGAGACGCCAAGGACCGAGAAGAACGCCCCAGTGCCAAACCCGACAATCACCATGTACGTGGTCACCAAAATACGTGTCGACTCCGGCGTAAGCGTGCCGAGCGCCAAGATGCCGGCTGCAAAGATGGCCCCAGAGACCAGCATGATCGTGCGAAATGTGACCTTGCGCGCAAACACAATTCCAATTTGACTCGCGATCACGGTGCCGAGCATCATAGGAAGCAACGTCATTCCCGAGTTCGTCGCCGTTCCCCCGAACACGCCTTGAACGAAAATTGGGATGTAGAGGACTGCGACGATATACGTAGCACCTTGCAGAAGCGATATGATGCTGCTGTACGCGAAAAGGCGTTTGCGGAACATACTGTACGAGATGATCGGTTCAGGCACCTTTGTTTCCACGAACAGAAATGCGGCGAACAACGCGGCCGCGAGCGCGAACAGGCCCAAAATCCGGGCCGACCCCCAAGCGTACTTAGCTCCACCGAGTTGGAGTGCAACCATCATTGCTGCAATCGCAGGCACCAAGGTTGCGACACCTACCCAGTCGATTATGCGGCGAGCGTGATCGACAGATTCATGGTAAAAGAAGGCCACAAGGATGAATGCCGCCACCCCGATTGGAACATTGATGTAAAACACCCAGTGCCAATTGATGTACTCTGTAATGTACGCACCCAGAAGAGGTCCAAAAATACTCGCAAGACCGAACACTGCGCCGAACATGCCGCCCATAGTACCTCGCTTCTCAATCGGTGCGACATCGAAGATAATGGTAAACGCGATTGGCGCCAATGCCCCGCCGCCGACACCCTGAATCGCCCGGTATACAATCAATTGTGTAATCGACTGCGATGTGCCACACAGCATGGACCCTGCGAGGAACAGAATAATGCCGAAAATAAAAAAACGCTTGCGTCCGTACATGTCGGACAACTTGCCGAAGATAGGCATTCCAGCCATTTCTGTGACCATATATGCAGACGTCACCCAGACGAACTTGTCGAGTCCACCTAGATGGGCCACAATCGTCCCCATGGCGGTCGCGACAATTGTGTTATCCATAGCGGACATCAAGATGCCCAGCAAGAGTCCCACGATGATGAGTCCAAATCTCGAGTCACGTTCCTTCACTGCGAGTTTCCGCCTCTCCTTTTTAAGTTTATGGGTATTTTTACACTCTCCGGGACTCAGTTATGCTCGCGCCCTTTGCTTCATGCAGTTCGTCAGTGTACTCGACTCTGCCAATCTCACAGCCCGGCCCGATCCACACACGTTTTCCACGCACGACGTGGACTCGGACATCCTGCAAATGAACCTCATCTCCTTCAATCGTTTCAGCCGACAGTCCCTTGTCGCTGGAACGAAACGTCAAACTCGGGCGAATGCGAATGACAGTGCCACCGATGTCTGTGCAGCGCGCAGGCCCATACAGGCGAATGTCGATCCGGTCGGCGTTAACCAGGCCATCGACCCTGAGTGTTCCGCGAACTTCCAGAACATCTGCGTTGCAGTCCCCTGTCGTCGAGAGCTCTCCTGTGACTCTGGTACGGCCCCCGTACAGAGTACCGTCTACATCAACCGTTCCGACGACTCGAAGGTGTTCGGCGTGCACGTCTCCTTTGCACTGAAACGACCCAATGGCCCGAAACTTCTGGCATTCGAGGTGTCCATCGACACTACCTTCACCGACTAGGCGAACGTTTTGGTAAGTACCACCAGACGTTGATCCGTTGCCAGTCACCCGCAAATCTCTCCTGCGCGACATTTGTCGCTCCATGCTCGCACCTCCGCATTTGAAGTCACAAGACTTCAGTTACAGTTTCTGTTCAGCGTGCACCGCGGAGCCTTCTGTCGACTGGAAATCGACCCGGTACTCAACGCCCTCCACATCGCATCCTCGGCCCACAAACACTCGATTGCCCCGAACGACCCTCGCCTGAGTCGATTCCAGACGAACGTCATCCCCCTCCACAGTGTCCACACGCAGCTTCTTCCATCGCCCGAGCGGGGACCGTCGTTCACCACGGATTTCGATCGACTGTCCGCCGATTTCCTTGGCTCGACTCGGGCCGTGTATTTTCACCTCAATGTGCTCGGCATTCAGCAAACCATCGATTTGAAATACGCCATGTCCGCGAAACGATTCGGCACTGCAGTCACCACCCACGTTCAAACCGCCGTTCAGTTGCACTTCTGTACTGATGAGCCGGCCCGCAATTTCGGACTGTCCGTGTACGTGAACGTGGTCGGCCTCTAAATCACCTGAAACAGAAACAACACCGTGTACATCGAGTCGCGTGCACACCACGTCGCCATCAATGGTGGCTTTACCGTGAATACGAATCAGGTTGTAGGTACCTCCAGAAGCCGTACCAATTCCATGGATTTCGAGATTGGGTCGTTCCCTTTGTTCCCCCACCGTTCCTCACCCTTCCCAGGTCACGACCTGCAAGCGCAAGTCTTCGACACAATTGGCTAGATTGAGCTTTGCAACCACTTTCGCGCCGCTTTCCATGAACAAATCACAGGGACTCGACACTAACGCTGTGGTTGCGACGCCTAGCTTTCGAATCATGACAAACTCGCAGTCCTTGCCTTTGAACTTGTCGTAATGCTCTTCCAACACTCTCAGGATGAGTTCACCTTCCTGAAGGTTCACGTCTCCGGACAGTAGCAACCTGTTGAACACATAGAGCGCCAACAGACCGTCAAATAGGAAGACCATCGTCCCAGGCCGCAACTGCAAATACGCATCGAGGACAGTACCTTGCACAAGTCCCCTTCTACGCACCTCGTCCACGGACACAGAGACCTCCGGCACTGGAGAAAACTGTCCTGCGATTTCGTCGAGCGACAAGTCGTCTTTCATGTTCAAGATGCGCCTGATTCGCGGAAGGATCTGCTCCTTTGGGAAGAAAGTCTCCTGCCCAGTAAATGAAGACTTTCGAATGAACCATTCCTCCGGAATCAAATTTTTGCGCTTCCAACGGTACAACTGTCCGTAGGAGATACCTGTGAGGTCCAGCAGTTCCTTCTTTGAAATCAGTTCCTGGTCCATCCGTGTTCACCTCTGTAAAGAACATAACAAAACATTGTTACGTAATCAAGCACAAATTGAACCAAAATATTCGTCCAGATGCGGAAAACCGCCGAAATTTCCTATAGTGAAGAAGTTTCATTGCGGAACGCACTGCTATTTCGCACTCTTACGAAACACTGTTCCGTTGCAGAATATTGAGTCTGCACCAGAACACGCGAGTTGTTAACGATGCGCGGCACCTTTATTTTGAAACCTTTACGTCCTGAAAACGCATTATGTACACGGTATTGGGTCGTGCGGGCAGGATAACACGTCGGGGCAGCCTTAAGGAGGTTTGAGAGGGTTATGCCGAGTGCTAGCGTACAGCAGAGGAACGGAAGGAAGAAATGTACATCATTCGCGAGGAAGTTCCGGGTACGCGCGAGTCAGAGGACGCGATGTGGGGCGGTCCGGGACACCGGCCACGACCGCAGCTGTGTGCAACGGACCTCCATTGTGGGTCTTGCAGGCGGTTCCATTTCCGCCTGCCTCCCATTCACCGAGCGTATGTGCAATCGACAAAGTATTCCCTACTCATTCGTCACTTACACTTGCCAAGGCCATGGGCTGTCTGCCCATGACCAGTGATTTCCGGCCGGGCTGTTGCCGTATTCGCGGAGTGGACCGTAGGCATTCTCAATTTGAGACATGAGCGCCATTTTGCGGCGTTGAAACTGCCCAAATTGCGCGATTGCCTGCGCATCATCCGGATGCGTGTCAAGATACAGCGTCAGTTCAACCAGAACAAAGTCCACCGACTGGAGTTCCCCGAGGTATTGGTAGTACTCGCGTGGCAAGGGATTGGCCATCACTGGCCACCCCCTTTTGGTGGGTCGTAGGGACTGTACAAGTCTGGCCAAAGAGTGCCGCGCTTCAGCGCCTCCCGGGGCGCAAACTGACGCAGACCTTTCGGTTGAAACACTACGTATTGATTCGGTGGGACGATAAAAGCCTTGGGGTCGGTTGGCGGACAGGGGTCAAACGGGCTCCGGTAGGGTGCGTAGACTCGCCACTGTCGGTCCATGGGCCGGGTCCTCCTTCCATCCGCGGTTGCGAACGAAGTATCTTGCTACCCTTACCCTATGCCGTTTCCGCTGTCTGCAGAAGTGGGGACTTGCACTAGACTGTCATCAATGTAAATACAATGCCACGACAATGCCAACTACGAAACCGCCGAGCACTTCGATCGGTTTATGCCCGATTTGCTCATTGAGCACCGGCCAGTCAACGAGGAACCACGGCGCCTTGGCAACCGGCAACGGTTGCAGGCCTTTCACTCTGTGTGTCGTGTTTTCGTCAGTCTGCACTAATGGCACATTCGCTTGTGTGTGTCCCGCCTGTCCACGCAGGTCGTTCAACAGACGATTGAGAACAGCCGCCTGTCGACCTGTCTGCCAGCGTACACCTGCCGCGTCGTACATGACAATCAGAGCAATGAAAATGGCAATCCCGAGAATCGGATTTCGACCGCCTTGCCGCAGCCACAGCTCCGCGACCAGTGCCACGACTAAGGCCGTGTGCGAACTCGGCATGCCTCCGGACTGACGCATGCGCGCCCAGTCAAAGCGGCGCAAGCGCAACATGATGAGCAGCGGTTTTAAGACTTGAGCGACCACCATGGCCACCAATGGGCCAATCCAGATGTACGCAGAGTCCCGCAACATCGAACCTCTCCCCCCTTATACCGCACGCAAGAGACCCGACACGTTACCGACTGCGCCGCTGCCGATTGGCCTCGTAGAGCAAAACCGAACCGGCAATCGCTGCGTTGAGGCTGTCGGCCATGCCCGTCATCGGGATCTGCAACGTGTCCGTGGCAAGTGCCTCCGTCTCGACCGACGCCCCCGACGCCTCACTGCCAATCACAACGAGCACCGGTCCGCGAAAGTCGAACTGGTCGCAGTCGACCTGGCCGTGCGCGTCCGCCAGAACAACCTTTCCTGCGGGCCAAGCTTGGCGCCATGCAGACAAAAACGCCGCCGTGTCCCCACTTTGCACGGGAACGCGGAACGTCCCGCCCATGGATGCTCGAACTACCTTCGGCGAATACGGATCGGCTGTGCCACTGCCGCACAGGACAAGGTCTGTGCCGAACGCGTCCGCACTGCGGACAAGCGTACCGACGTTCCCCGGATCACGGAGGTTGTCCAACACGAGGCCGAATACCACCGACCCCGGCTCGACTCCCGTCTGCGGAAGCTTTGCCACGGCGATGACGCCTTGTGGCGTCACTGTATCTGCCACGGCTGCGAACGCGCGCGGTGCAACCTCAATCAATGGCACGCCTCGCAACTGGGCAGTCTCGGTCAGGTCCTCAGGCAAATTGTCCGTGCCGACATCCCACAGTACGGCTTCCACTTCAAAGGACGAACGGAGCAAATCGTCCACCAGCCGAACACCTTCAACAAGAAAGGCCCCTTCGGTCACACGGCCCTTCTTTGACTTGAGTTGGCTCCAGCGGTGAATCTTGGGGTTCTGAGGAGACTCCAAATACACGCCTGGTCCACCCTTCATAGTGAACGCTCCCGGCGCAGCAAACGTCCGGGAGCGATACCTCTACCTGCTGCAGGTTGTATGTTACGCCTCGAGTTTCTCCCGAGCGGTGTTGACAAGTTCCGTAAAGGCCTGTGCGTCCGCCACAGCGAGGTCGGCCAGCATCTTGCGATTGACCTCTACACCAGCAAGTTTCAGACCATGCATCAGGCGGCTATATGAGATGCCGTTCAAACGCGCAGCGGCGTTGATCCGCTGAATCCACAGTCGACGGAAGTCGCGCTTGCGGACCCGACGGTCGCGATACGCGTACATCAGAGACTTCATGACCTGCTGTTTCGCAGTTCTAAACAGGCGATGCTTGGAGCCACGGTAGCCGCGAGCCATCTTCAAAATTTGTTTATGCCGACGGCGTGTCACCATACCATTTTTAACACGTGCCATTATGCGAATCCCCCTCTAAACCTAAACGAGTCGAATCGATTGGTGAGTTACTTAATGTAGGCAATCATCGATTTAATGCGACGCATATCGCCGCGGGAGACCAACGTCGTGCCGCGCAGATGACGTTTACGTTTGGACGTTTTTGCGGCCGCCTTATGGTAAGCAAATGCGTGCGGTCGCTTCAACTTGCCGGACGCTGTCCGCTTCACACGCTTCGAAAGTCCACTGTGTGTCTTCATTTTTGGCATGTTGTGTTCCTCCATTTTGCAATTTGGGCAAACAACCCCTACCCGCGCGGCCTGCCGCGCGAGAGGCCAGGACACCTTCAAGGAATTCGACCGACGCGGTTACGCGCTCGGGGGAACAGTCGGCGCCTTTGGAGCGAGAATCATGACCATGCTGCGTCCCTCGAGTTTCGGGAAGCGCTCCACAACAGCCTTTTCCGCGGCCGCCTGTGCAAGCTTCATCAACACCTGCTGGCCAATCGAAGAGTGTGTGATTTCGCGTCCGCGAAAACGCACTGAGATCTTGACCTTGTCTCCCTCTTCGAGAAACTTGACGACGTTTTTCAACTTCACCTGGAAGTCGTGTTCCTCGATGTTCGGAGACATCCGCACCTCTTTCAGGAGTACGATCTTTTGGTTCTTCCGAGCTTCTTTCTCCTTCTTACTCTGCTCGTATTTGAACTTCCCGTAGTCCATGATTCGGCACACCGGAGGTCGGGCGGTCGGCGCCACGTTCACCAGGTCAAGATTCTTCTCTTCAGCCACACGGCGAGCATCCCGAATCTGCATGATGCCAAGCTGCGTGCCGTCTTCGTCAATGACACGAACCTCCCGCACGCGAATCCCGTCGTTCACTTGAAAGTCGTCTTTGCTAATAACTTGTCACCTCCGAGTAACTTACCCGTGCCTTGCGTCAGACCTGCGGACGTCTCAAAAAAGGCGCGGACACTCCGCGCCTCACATACTCCAACTCAAGCAACGACAAAGACGTAGATGTCTCTGTCCCCTTGTGGATGGAACATTCAAAACCCGCCGGCGTTTGCCACCAAGGTGAGAAGCGCGATGCTTCTGCTTTCCATATTAAGTTCCAACGTACATGTTGCATTTTACAGGACGGCGCGAGCACCGTCAAGGCAGTCGAGCGGCGTTGTTTACACCAGCGGCCGCTTGTCCGCGACTTCTTGTTTCAGCATGTCCGCGAACGCATCTACCGACTGTTGCCCCCGGTCACCTTCTCCATAACGCCGGACACTGACAGCGTTGTCGGACTGCTCGCGCTCGCCCACGACCAGTGTGTAGGGCGTCTTTTGCACCTGCGACTCGCGAATCTTGTAACCGATTTTTTCTCCACGGACGTCTGCCTCGGCGCGCAGGCCCGCCTCGCGCAGTGCCTCGACGACACGCTCGGCATAGGGAGCAAAGTCGTCTGCGACGGATAGTACTCGCACCTGCACAGGCGCGAGCCACGCTGGGAAAGCGCCTTTGTACTGCTCGAGCAAAAATGCCACGAAGCGCTCCATCGTTCCGACGACACCACGGTGGATCACGACTGGCCTATGTGGCTTGCCGTCTTCGCCGATGTACTCGAGGTCAAACTGGTTGGGTAGGTGGAAGTCCAGCTGTACAGTCGACAGCGTCTCGTCCTTGCCGAGTGCTGTGCGTACTTGCACGTCTAGCTTGGGCCCGTAGAACGCAGCTTCGCCCACCGCTTCCACGTACTCCAGACCGAGGTCGTCCATGGCCTGCTTCAGCATCGACTGAGCCATGTCCCACATCTCGTCATTTTGCACGTACTTTTCCTGATCGTTCACATCGCGGTACGACAGGCGGTAGTAGTAGTCGTCGATGCCAAAATCCTTGTAGACTTGCTGAATCAGCTTCACTACACGAGTGAACTCGCTCTGGATTTGGTCTGGACGGCAGAAGATGTGAGCGTCGTTCAGCGTCATGGCGCGCACTCGCTGCAATCCCGCCAGAGCCCCAGACATCTCGTAACGGTGCATCATGCCCAGTTCCGCAATTCGAAGCGGCAGGTCTCGGTAACTTCGCATTTCGGCCTTGTAAATCATCATGTGGTGTGGGCAGTTCATCGGCCGCAGGACGAGCTGTTCATTGTCCATCTCCATCGGCGGATACATGTCCTCGTGGTAGTGCTCCCAGTGACCCGAAGTCTTATATAATTCGACGCTCGCGAGGTGTGGCGTATACACGTGGTGATAGCCCATCCGCTCTTCGAGGTCGACAATGTAGCGCTCGATGGTCCGCCGGATTTTGGCTCCGTTGGGTAGCCACAGTGGGAGCCCCTGTCCGACCTCCTTGGACAGCATGAAAATGCCGAGTTCCTTACCCAGTTTGCGGTGATCGCGCTGACGAGCCTCTTCGAGCAGCTTCAAGTAGTCGTCGAGTTCGCTTGTCTTCGCAAATGCAACCGCGTAGAGGCGAGTCAGCATTTCGCGGTCAGAGTCGCCCCGCCAGTACGCACCCGCGATGGACATCAGCTTAAACGCTTTGATTCGGCCGGTCGACGGCAAGTGCGGCCCACGGCAGAGGTCGATGAACTCGCCTTGCTGATAGATGGTGATGGTCTCTGTGGCTGGCAAGTCGTTGATGATCTCGACTTTAAATCGGTCCTCCCGCGCGCGAAACATCTCGAGCGCTTCTTCACGGCTAATCACCTGGCGCACCACCGGGTAATCTGCCTTCACAATCGCGTGCATCTCGGCCTCAATTTTCGGGAAGTCCTCTGGTGTAAAGTCGTGATCGGCAAAGTCGTAGTAAAATCCGTTCTCAATCACTGGTCCAATCGCGAACTTTGTCCCTGGGAACACCCGCGCGACAGCCTGTGCCATGACGTGCGCGCAGGTGTGGCGCATCACGTCGACGCCTTCCGGGTCACGCAACGTCAGGAGTTCCACCTCCGCCCCATTGACATCGGCATCGAGCGTGCGCGCGAGGTCAAACACCTTTCCGTTCACTTTTGCGGCGACCGCTTCTTTGCCAAGACGCGAGCTGATGGCGGCAGCAACGGCTGCGAACGTGACGCCTGCGTCGTACGCTCGCTCCGAGCCATCCTTCAGGCGAATGTTGACTTGTTCTGCCACTGACATGGTTATCTACTCCCTCCGTCTAGGTACGTTCAAGCGGTCCGGGGGGCGGGTAGCATCCCTTGGTCTTCAAGCGATGGCCCAAATGGCTGCGGCGCAGCCCTTCCTTTCACCCGGTTTCAGGTTGCCCTGTCTTCGGCGCGCTCGCTTTAGCGCCTGCGCCGAGACAGGGCTGCCTGAAACAACAATAAAGCCCCCCGTCCGCATAGGGACGAGAGGCGTGCTCCCGTGGTTCCACCCACATTCGATGAAGCCCAAGTACCCACTCCGCTGTCGCTCGACCTCGGACGTTGTCTCGGCTCCATCCTTCATTCGCGTATAACGTACGCCCCGGTCGCCGTTTCACCCAAACGAAGTGAGATCCCCAGCGACGGCTTGGGAAGTGGTGTCCAATCCAGCTCCGTGAGAAACGCTTGCAGCCCTGGCGTTTCCTCTCTGACACGGTGGTCTGAGCTCGGCGCGTCTTCCCGCAATGCCGACTGTAAAGTTTGACAGCATCGTAATCCAATCTGTGTGTACCTGTCAATTGACCTCGCTGAGTTCTTAGCTAATTCCGCTCCGGTGCGTCTGCCAAGTGCGGGCGGTCCGTCCCCGCCGCAAGCAGGCGACTACACGTCGTGCAATCGCGGCAGCGCTGTGCTCGTTCAAGAAACACACGCTCGACCGTCTCCGAAAAACTCGGCCAAGGAGCTGCGTAGGTAATATCGTGGATCACGATTTTACACGGTGACCGGGTAATCAGGATACTCATCGCCAAGTCCTCCCCGTTGACCTCATGCCCCTCTGAAGCTGCGGTAGCGGCCGTTGATACTTCCTCGTCCCGGACAAGGGTGCCTTCCGCGTCACAAATCCACACGCGCTCGTCAGCGCAGAAGACGTGCAGTTCCTGTTCGCGAGCTGGCTGCTGATCGAGCATGTAGCGGAGCATGGCGACAAACTCTTCGTATTCCCGGTCGGAAAGAAACTGGTCAACCATTGTTGTTACGGCTTGCTCGACAGATAGCAGTGAAGTGCGCAGACGAAACCGCACCAAGGCGTCGATGGAGAGCGGCAGGTTACGGTCACTCGCATCGACCAAGGCGCTACGGACCATCTCCGCGACACTCTCAACGACATGCTCCTTGGTTGCGTCCCGTTCCTTGCGCAGAGCGTGAAAGGTCAGGAGGGCAATGTACTCACGCTCCTCCTCGTCGAGAAACCCATACATCGTCTGTAGACGTTGCTCAATAAACGCGAACAGCCAGTCTTGTAGCAAAAAGCAGGCTATGGTTTGCGCCATGCGAAGTGTGTCCGCAAGGTCGAACCACGTCGTGACCCTCCCGCTGTCCGTTTCCGCCACGGCGTCCACAAATCCAGCTTCGACAAGCCCTCGGGAGAGCGCTGCGGGCGCTATCTGAGATTGTAGTTCGAGTTTGTTCACCGGCATCAGTCCCCTCTGGCGAGCCTTATCTGTCTAACAGTATTGGACGAAGGGAAATGTGGATATACCCGGAAAACTTGTCACACCGTTATGCGGACTGACATACAGTAGGTGTGTCCCCAGCCCTATCCTGCAATCGTATGCCCCGGAAGCAGTCAGCGTATGTGACAGCGGACCTGTGCAAGTGCGGATTTTTCCATCTCGTCCAGTAGTGGACAGGCTGTATGTCAAATCGCTATGATGAGAAAGGGAATGTGACAGGGGTTTCAACGCTACATTGTAGTAGGGCGGTATGAGGCGCACTGCTCGGGAGGGGATTTGATGTCCATGAATCACAACCAGGAAATCCGTTTGGCGAGTCGACCGGTTGGCATGCCGACCCGCGAGAACTTCGCCTTTGTCGATGTTGACCTGCCCGTCGCTCATGACGGCCAGGTACTTTTGAAGACGATGTACGTTTCAGTGGACCCATACATGCGCGGCCGCATGAACGACGTAAAATCGTACGTCCCGCCGTTTCAACTCGACAAAGCGATGGAAGGCGACGTCATCGCAGAGGTTGTAGAGTCCCGCCACTCACAGTACGCCAAGGGCGACATTGTTGCCGGGCAGCTCCCGTGGCGACTGTACACCACCAGCGACGGGCACGGACTGCGAAAGTTGAACGCGGAGCATGGGCCGGTAACGGCCGCGCTCAGCGTACTGGGCATCACGGGGCTGACTGCGTATTTCGGACTCTTTGAGATCGGACAGCCAAAACCCGGCGAAACAGTTGTCGTCTCAGGAGCTGCTGGAGCGGTAGGAAGCGTAGTTGGTCAAATCGCGAAGCTGTGCGGTTGCCGTGTCGTTGGCATCGCCGGGTCTGACGAGAAAGCCTCGTACTTGACGGACGAACTCGGATTCGACGCCGCGATCAACTACCGAACGCAAAACGTGAGTCAGGCGCTGAAGGAAGTTTGCCCGCAGGGAGTCGATGTGTACTTTGACAACGTTGGCGGCGATGTCACCGATGCCGTGCTGATGCGGATCAACGACCGGGCTCGCATCGCGATGTGTGGACAAATTGCGCTCTACAACGCGACGAAGGCAGAAATGGGTCCGCGCCTATTGGCACAGTTGGTCGTCCATCGTGCGCTGATGCAAGGGTTTATCGTTTCCGACTACGCTACGCGCTTCCCCGAGGCAATCAAACGACTTGCAGCGTGGTTAGCCAGCGGAAAAATCAAATACCGAGAGACGGTTGTAGAAGGGTTTGACCGCGTACCGGAAGCGTTCCTCGGATTGTTCCGAGGCGACAACACCGGTAAGCAACTGGTCAAGGTGGCGCAGTCCGAGTAGAATCAAACACACGCGTTGGATCGTACGCTCCTCCACGTGACTCGACTCCGCATTGTCCCACAAGCCCTGGTTGCCAACCGACCAGGGCTTGTTTTGCCACTCACAACAACTCTTCCAACCCTCTTTGGAAAGGACGATAGAGGTGCGCGTTTTTCGTGACCTAATGTGGTTTTTTAAGGAGCACAGATATAAGTACGTAAGTGGTATCTCAATGCTCGTGATTGTCTCAATCATTGGACTTGTCCCACCACGTGTGGTGGGCATACTTGTCAACCAGTTTGGATCTCGAACACTCACGATGGCCCATCTGTGGGAGGGCATCGGCGCCATTGCAGTCACTGCAGGTCTCACGTACGTGCTGCGTTACTGGTGGCGGATTTACCTGTTCGGCGGCTCGATTCAACTCGCGACTGAATTACGCAGACAGCTCTATGAGCATTTCACCAAGATGTCGCCGCGCTTCTACCACCAGAAACGCATCGGCGACCTCATGGCACACTCGACGAACGACGTACAGGCCGTGCAAGAGACAGCTGGCGACGGCATTTTGACACTAGTCGACTCGATTGCGACCGGAACCGTCGTCGTCGTGACGATGGCGGTGTTGATCAACTGGAAGTTGACGCTGCTCTCACTCTTGCCTCTACCCATAATTGCTGTGGCGATGTCTTACTACGGACGGCAGCTGCACGAGCGGTTTGAAAAAGCCCAGGCAGCTTTCTCGGACATCAACGACCGGGTGCAAGAGCATATCACCGGTGTACGCGTCGTACGGGCGTTTGGCCAGGAAGCATGGGAGCGGGAAACGTTTGTCGCTCTGTCGCGCGACGTTGTGAACAAAAACGTCGCCGTTGCGAAGATCGACGCTCTGTTTGACCCAACCACGTCTGCGATTGTGGGTGTATCGTACTTCCTGTCTGTCGCCGTCGGTGCTGTATTTGTGGTGCACAAGCAAATTAACCTTGGTGAACTGACTACGTTCACCATGTACTTGGGTCAGCTGATTTGGCCAATGATGGCCTTTGGCTTTTTGTTCAACACTGTCGAGCGCGGGAGTGCCTCCTACGACCGCATCCAGCGACTGCTCGCCATTGAGCCCGATGTCGAGGACCGACCGGGTGCCATCGAAGTGGTGCCGAGCGGTGACATCTCGTTCGATATCCGCGAGTTTCGCTATCCGGAAACGGACCTGCCCGCCCTGCGCGATGTTCGCCTGACTGTTCGCCAAGGCGAGACGCTCGGCATTGTCGGTCGTCTCGGTGCCGGCAAAAGTACGTTGTTACGGCTGTTGTTACGTGAATTTGATGTAACAAGCGGGGACATCCACATCGGTGGGCGGTCCATTTATGACGTCACCTTGCATGGCCTGCGCGGAGCAATCTCTTACGCACCGCAAGACGACTTTCTGTTCTCGGCGTCAGTCGCCGAGAACATCGCATTCGCTGCAACGGACGCTGGCCAGACGGAGATTGAACGCGTCGCGAAAATCGCAAGCGTTCACGACGACATCCTCAGTTTTGCGGAAGGATACGATACCGTTGTCGGCGAGCGCGGCGTGACGCTCTCAGGCGGTCAGAAGCAGCGTATATCCATCGCGCGGGCACTGTTGCTCGACGCTGAAATATTGCTCCTTGACGACACGTTGTCCGCAGTTGACGCGCGCACAGAGACGCACATTCTCGATGAACTGCGCAACAACCGCGCAAACCGGACCACGCTCATCGCGACCCACCGGCTCAGCGCAGTCGAACACGCCGACCACATCATCGTGATCGAAGACGGACGCATTGTCGAGCGCGGCAACCACGATGCTTTGCTTGCGCAGGACGGTTGGTACGCCGACATGTACCGCCGACAGCAACTAGAAGCTTTAGTTGAACAAGGAGGTGTCGTGGAGTGAGTGTGCAAATCGAATCCGCGATCCCGAAAACTGACCGTGGCACCTTGTGGAGATTGCTGCGCTACGTCACACCGTACAAAGGGCGATTGTTGATTGCTCTCCTAGTCCTTGTCGCAGCCACTGTGACGGACGTCGTGCAGCCAATCCTCGTCAAAGGGTTTATTGACAACAACCTGATTCCGCGTCACTTTCCGGAAGGGCCGCTCGTCCGGTTGGCCATCACGTATGTCGGGCTCGTGCTCGTCACGTCAGCTTTGAACGCCGCTCAACTGATGTTGTTCCAAATCCTTGCGCTCGATATTATTCAGCGCTTGCGTGTCCAGTTGTTTGACAAACTGCAGGAACTTGCGCTCTCGTTCTTTGACCGTACACCGGTCGGTGTCCTGGTCTCGCGCGTCACCAACGACACGGAAGCCATCCTACAGATGTTCATGACAGTACTCTCGACGTTTGTGCAAAACATCTCGGTACTCGCTGGTATCCTAATCGCGATGTTCGTTCTCGACGTACGGCTTGCCACCTACTGCCTGCTGCTGTTCCCAGTCATCGTCGGCATCATGGTGTTGTATCGGAAAGCAACCTCGGCCGTGTTTCACCTGGCCCGCCAACGACTGTCCTTGCTCAACGCCAAGCTGAACGAGTCGCTACAGGGGATGTACGTGATTCAGGCCATGCGTCAGCAGTTTCGCCTGCGCAAGGAATTTGGCGATATCAACGAGTCGTACCGCAAGGCACGCTTTCGCAACATGCAGATGAATGCGTTGATGCTGCGGCCTCTGACTGACGTCGTCTACATGTTCGCATTGATGGCCATTCTCTGGTTCTTTGGTGTCCATTCATTCACACATGTCGTGGACATCGGCGTGTTGTACGCCTTCGTGAACTACCTTGACCGGTTCTTTGAACCGGTGAACAACATGATGATGCGCCTGAACTTCTTTCAACAAGCGATGGTATCAGCACAGCGCGTGTTCGCCATTCTCGACGACGAGACGATGGCGCCACGGCAGATTGGACAAGGAAATCCGCAGATTGCTCACGGACGGATTGAATTCGACAACGTAAGCTTCTCGTACGACGGCAAGACAGACGTGCTCAAGCACATTTCCTTCACGGCTGAACCTGGGCAGACGGTCGCGCTCGTTGGGCACACGGGTAGCGGCAAGAGTTCGATGATGAACCTCCTGATGCGTTTCTACCCGGTCGAGCACGGACAGATTCGGATCGACGGAGTCGACTTACGCGACTACCGCGACGAACAGCTTCGTCGCCACATCGGCCTGGTGCTTCAGGACCCGTTCCTGTTCGTTGGCGACGTCCGTTCGAACATCCGCCTCGGCAACTTGTTTGTCACTGACGAGAAGATTGTCGAATCAGCGGAGTTTGTTCAGGCCGACGCGTTCATCCGCAAGCTCCCCGGCGGATACAGTGCTCCTATTGGGGAACGCGGTGCAACACTGTCAACCGGTCAACGCCAGCTCCTGTCGTTTGCCAGAACGATGTCCATTGAGCCTACTATCCTTGTACTTGACGAGGCAACTGCGAGCGTCGACACGGAGACCGAAGAGGCAATTCAGGACGCCCTCGCCAAGATGCGGCGCGGACGAACAACCATCGCCATCGCGCACCGACTCTCGACCATCCAGGACGCCGACCTCATCCTGGTCCTACACCACGGTGAGATAGTCGAACGCGGCACGCACCAGGAACTGCTCGCGAAAGGCGGCTTGTACCACAAAATGTTTTTACTGCAGCAAGGTGGTTTGAGAGAGTTTGGTACAATGTCGACGACAAGCGGCTGAGAATAACCGCACAGAAATGTAGGAGGGACACACATGCAGTTCTACGGCTACAAGAAGTGCTCCACGTGCCGCAATGCGCACAAGTTCTTAGTTGCACATGGTTTCGACCTGCCCTTTCAGGACTTTGTCGAGACCCCGCCGAGTATCGACACGCTGCGCGAGTGGATCGCGAAGCGTAGCCAAGGCGTCATGCCTTTCGTCAATACGAAAGGCACGCAGTACCGTGAACGCGGTCTTGCCCACCAGCAACTGTCGGAGGATGATTGGCTCAAGCTTCTGTCCGAAGACGGCAGACTGATTAAACGGCCGGTCTTAGTGACCGGCGATCAAGTCTTAGTTGGCTTTCAGCAGGAAGAGTATGAACGTCTGCTGAACAGCTGACACAAGTGAATTTGACAAGCAGAAGGCCGCCTTTCGCGGCCTTCTGCCATATATCGATATCCCATTACCGCAAGACACAGCGCGCGTCCTGACCGTTGATTCACAAATACATTCAGCGCTATAGAGCCGATCTCCCTGTCAGGTACTGATTTGCCTGCTTGTCTAGTTGGGCCAAAGCGGTCTGTACGGATTGTTTTCCTGTTACTGCGTTGAAAAATGCCGCATCCAGGGCGCTTTGCACTTCAGAGTACGTATCCGTGTTTGGACGAGCCACCGTGTACTGTGACTTGAGAATCTGAATGGAGACGGCCTCGCCTTGGTTTGCCGCTAACCAGCTCGACGGAATTGCATTAGCTCCCGCTTGCGTTGTCGGTGCAAAGCCGCTGTGCATCGCCCAATAGGCCTGCTGCTTTGGTTGATTGAACCAATGGATAAACGTCCAAGCCGCCTGTTGGTCCGCCTTGCTCACGCCGTTGAAGATTACAAATCCGAGCCCCTGCACGAGGCCGCCGCTATGACCGGAGATGCCTGCAGGGAACGCGAAGGCCCCCATCTGGAACTTGCCGCCGGTCGCGGCGAGGATTTTTTGGTAGCCGGCCGACGTCCCATCCACGATGGCCATCTTTTGCGCACCAAAGTCCGCCCGCATGGTACTGCCGTGATCAAATACCATCAACTGGTTCTGATACAGGTTGTGAAAGTACTGAAATGTAGTTTTGCCTGCAGTATTGTCAAATTGAGCTTTGGTGTGAGCGCTGTTCGAGAACAGCGTGCCGCCATTGGAGATGAAGGCGGACAGGATGTGTGCTGAAGAGTCCTTGAAGCCCATTGGAATGACGCCTCCACCGAGGGCTTTCAGTTTCTGTAGGTCTGTCTCCAACTGTGTCCAAGTAGTAGGCGTCGATGTGATTCCCGCTTTCTTGAACAATGCCTTATTGTAGAAGAGTTCTTCCACCTTTACGTCAGCAGGGTACCGGTACACTTTTCCTCCCCAAGTTGTGTTCTTGGTCACACCCGGCCAGAACACTTCCTGGGAACTGGAAGACGCTAGAGGCTGCAAAGACAACAGAGCATTCGCGTTGATGTACTTGCCAATGTAGTGACTGATTTCCGCAAGCACGGGAGGATTCCCAGCAGCAACCGCGGACAGTGCCTTCGTTGACGCGTGGGTAACGTTCAGACTGACTTTTACGTGGGAATGCGAGGCGTTGAACTGGTTTACCAGGCTCTGTTCCGTATTGGCGACCACGCCGCTTGAATGGGACTCCCAGAGTTGGATGCTAACGGGAGCACTCTTTGCCGAACCGCTCTGCACCGCTGAATTCCCATTACCTCCGGAAGTATTGCTCGTGGTCGAATTTGCTGTACCACAACCCGTAACCACCGCAGCAGTTGCCCCAAACAAGGCCATTGCCAATGCCGACTTTCTCATTCTCTCCACTCCCTAGTGTCTCTTTTGGAACTGCTTATGGTTAACCTTTAATGCCCGCGTCACGGCCCGCCACCCCTGCGACAATGTGCCGTTGGGCAATAAAGAACACCACCAGAATGGGTACAATAGCGACCATCACTGCGGAAGCCATCTTGGGAATGTTGTCCTGATAGAATGACATGTAATGAGCGAGTACCACTTCTAGCGGTTGAATGCTCCGGCTGTTTGTCATGATGAGCGGCCACTGAAACATGTTCCAGGCACCTATAAACGTGAGCAGCGAAACCGTAATCACGGCAGGTTTAGCGAGAGGCAGCGCAACGTGCCGCAAGTAGTACAGTCGACTTCCGCCCTCCACCTCAACAGCCTCCCAATATTCCTTGGGAAAGGTCTTGAAAAATTGCCGGAACATAAAGACTCCGAAAGCGCTGGCGGCAAACGGTACAATTTCAACTGCATAGGTGTTAAGCAGGTGCAGTTTTTCGATCACGGCGTACTGCGGAATCAGGAGAGCTTGCCCTGGGATCATCATGGTTCCCAGGATGGTCAACAATACAAAGTTTTGCCCTCGGAATTTCAGGTCTGACAATGCGTAACCAGCCAGAGCCGAGGTAATTAACACGAGCACGACGGTGATTGCTGAGATAAACACAGTGTTCAGGATGTAGGTCGTCCAGTGCGTCTGATGAAGGACACTGTACGCTGGTTGAAAGTCCAGTTTCGGTAGGAATACCGGTGGTATCTTGTAGACATCCTGTGGCTTATTGAGAGCCGTCACCACAACCCAGTACACAGGAAATCCGAACAACGCGGCGACAACAGCCTGAACAACCCATGTTAGGGGCCTCCACTTGAACCTCACGCGATCACATCCCCTCGTTCAGCGGTAAAATACCAGCCTATTGGATATCCACTTTTGCAAGATTGTCATAGCGAGGATGACCAGAAAGAGAATGACACTCATCGCCGCAGCCAAACCGTAGTGGTAAAACTGAAACCCCGTCTGGTAAAGCAACAGGGCATCGGTTGTCGTAGAATACGCCGGTCCACCGCCACCTCCGACAGGACCGCCCGTCATCGTGTAAATTTGCGAGAAGGCCTGCAAGGAATTCATCGTTGCAAAGAGAATCACCAGAAAAGTGGTCGGCGAGATAAGTGGCCAGATTATCCTGCGGAAGACAGTGCCGTTTCCAGCCCCATCGATCATCGCCGCCTCGATAGGGTCCCTGGAAATGTTGGCGAGTCCCGCCAGGAACAAAATGACGTACAGGCCCAGTGAGTGCCACGTGCTGTAAATCATTACAGCAGGCAGTGCCCACGTGGTACTCTCCAGCCAGTTCAGTGGCGCGATGTGGAACCAGGATAGGATGTAATTCGCCAAGCCAAATTGCGGGTTGAATACCCAGACCCAGACGATTGAAGTGGCCACCAGTGGGGTGACGTGGGGAAGAAACACCAGAGAGCGAAAGAACCCGCGCCATTTGGAACGAATTGCCTCACGAAAGAGCAGCGCTAGCCCTAGACTCAGGAATGTTTGCGTTGGAACCATGAGGAACGTGAAGTACGCGGTTGTCAACAAAGACCGCCAGAATATGGGCTGTCTGGCCAGAGTCTTAAACTCTCCAAGTCCCACGAACTGCGAGTGACTGAATGTGATATTCCAATGAAAGAGCGCCATGACGAATAGCAGGACCATTGGAATGTAAGTAAAAACTCCAAACACACCAAGCACAGGTGTCACGAACAACCATCCGACGGTGCTTTGTGCAGTGTTTCGACGCTTGCGTTTGACACGCGTCCTTTGCGCTATCGAACTCCGTGTTACGGTGATTTCTCTTGGAACCGACACGTTTTCCCTCCTCTGACACGCGGGCACTCGGCTTAGCACATCAGCTTGCTTGCTGACTACAGTTCCCGAGTGTAGTGGGTCAACGTAAAACAACCGTGGACCAGAACTCCACGGCTCGTAAACTTTATCCGAATATAATCTCAATATCTCAATCTAGTCTCGATGATCAGTTCGGAAGGATAATCTCAAACCGGGTCCCCTTGCCGGGTACACTCCTCACAGTGACGTCTCCGTTGTGGGCGTTTACAACTTCCTTGACAATGGCAAGACCCAATCCCGCACCTCCTGTCGCTCGACTGCGGGACGGCTCAACACGGTAGAAGCGCTCAAATATAAACGGAAGGTGCTCTGGCGCAATTCCAATCCCATCGTCCTCGACCGTAATCGCTACTGCTGACAAACGTTTTACCCCGGTCACTTTGATCCGCTGGCCATTTGATGTGTAGCGGAGTGCATTCGATATCAGATTGACAACCACTTGCGACATGCGGTTCCGGTCCATCCACACTTGTACAGGCTGGTCTGGTACTTCCACGTTGAGCAGCACACCTCGATTGGCTGCCTCGGCGCCAAACAGACCAACGAGTTTAGGTAACCACTCGTGGATATCCACCCAGGCGAAGTTTGGCTGGCTCACGTTGGACTCCACATCATTCAACCGGGCAAGTTCATCGACAATGCTTTTCAGCCGCTCCGTCTCTTCCTGCAAAATTGTGGCCGTCTGCTCATCCCAGTGGAATAGGCCCAGTTGAATTGCCTCTAGTCGGTTGGCGATCACGTTGAGTGGGGTTCGCAATTCATGGTGGATATCTGCGACCACCTTCTGTCTCGTCTCTTGAGCTTCATGTAACTGACTACGGGTCACGGAAAAAGCTTGCACGACCGTTTGAATCTCCTTGTCCCCATCGGACGGCAGCGGTGCATTAAACTCCCCGGCAGTCATCAACGTCGCAGACAGAGCCAATCGTTCTAGTGGTTTTAGAAAATGCCGAATCTCCACGACCACAAATGTGAACGCGAGGAGAGCAATGATAAATACCACAAGGAACTGAGCCTTGTCAAAGCCCAAAGTGATCCTTCGCTGTAAACCAGGAATCTGAGGCGCAGGGTACCCTTGCAGATACAAGGTACCTACGTCGAGACCGTGGTACAAAATAGGCGCTGTTCGCCAATTTGTCTGGATTTCCGCCTGAGGCTGAGTTTTAATCACCCCCCCACTTTTCAGCATAATCACAGCGCTAAGTCTTCCGAGTTGTTGCCCATCAATCTGCAATGAGGCCTCATGCGGAAGGTGTTGTTGGACAGCTTTCCAGGTTCCGAACTCATCATACAGAACCCCAAACAGCTGAGCCCAATCGACTGCTTCGTCAACCTGGCTATGCTGTGAATACGAAAAAAGCGAGCGGCGCAGGCTCCAGTGTGCAGCTACCAAGTCTAAGACGGCCATGGCCAAAATCACGCTCGTCACAAGCAGCATGACGCGTCGGCGCAAGGAATACCTAGGCAATTGAACCCACCTATTCATTTCTCATTCACGGCACCTAATTTGTAGCCCACCCCGTACATGGTCTTGATTACAGTGGAACCGGTCATCTGACGCAGTTTCGTTCGCATATTGCTCAGATGCACGGTGATCGTGTGCTCGTTCACGGCCCCGTCAGATCCGTAAAGTTCAGCAGCAATGTCCTCTTTCGTCACCACTTGGTTGCCCCGCTCTGCTAACAAATTGAGAATTCTGAACTCCGTCGCGGTGAGCGGTATTTCTTGTTCGTTAAATCGAGCCGAAAATTCACTTTTGTGCAGAGAGAGGACGCCGTTCCCGAGTTCTAGCTTAATCTCTCGGTGGTTCACTGGTTGATCAGTTCCGTACTGCTCCCGCAACAGCATGCGGATGCGAGCATACAATTCCCGTAGACTAAAGGGCTTCGAAAGATAGTCATCCGCCCCGGTGTCCAATCCCATCACTTTGTCGGAGATACTCGACCTTGCGCTCAAGATAATGACCTTAGCCTTTGAGATGAGTTTAGCGATTCTGCAAATCTCAATGCCGGACAGACCGGGTAGCATCCAGTCCAAGACGATTAAGTCGACCGAGTGCTCGAGAAGGTAACTAATACCGTCTTGCCCATCGTACGCCTTATAGCACTCATACCCGTGTTGCTCCAAATACAGTGCAATTGTGTCGGCCGTGTGTTTTTCATCTTCCACAACCAGGATTTTGGTCATCAGCACTCACCCCCATGCAGATGTCCATAGTTAAAAGCGTAGGGAAATTATAAGGGTGATTTATGTACGTTCCATCTAGATAGGGTAAATATTCCGACAAAAAACGATAAAGATCTCGTGTTCACCTTCAGCCAGCATCATCAATGGCACAATATACGCAATCGAAAACGACCACCAGTACTCGGTGGTCGTTAACTTTGCCCAGTCTTATGGTGCGGCTGACAGGAATCGAACCTGTGGCCCCTACCGTGTCAAGGTAGTGCTCTCCCTCTGAGCTACAGCCGCGTTTAGCTGTCCCGCTTCGGCGACATCGCCTATCTTAGCACAGCCACGGACAGCCAGTCAACGTCAAAATTCACCGTCAGTGACTGGCAACTTCTGCAGAACCGACCACAGTTCTGGAGAGCGTTTGGAAATGTTCACCGCGTGGTTATGGTCGTCTACATACGCGTGGTGTGTCTCCCCTTCCGCACACAACTCCCCATCGACACTGAGCACTCGATACACCATCTCAATCCGTGTCCGTGTCAGCTTGCGCATTCTCGCCTCCACGCGCACATGGTCTTCGGCCCGTAGCGTCTTCCTGTAACGACAGCGCGCCTCGAGAACGACCAACACGATGCCATGGTCATGAAAGGCTTCCATGTAGATGACCCCGTTGTCACGCAAGAAATGCATGCGGGCGACGGAAAACCAATCAATGTATGCCGGGTGATAGACAATCCCTGCCGGATCGCATTCTCCCCATCGAACTTCCAACTCGGTCACGCTGACGTTTGGCAAGTTGTCTCCTCCCTACAGATGTCAATCGTCATCACTCCACTCAGTAGTATAACAAAAGTCTACAGTGCACTTTGCACGACCGCTCCGTGTCGCCCGACTCACGTCCTCAAGCAGCATAAAGAAACGCAACCACAACACCCTATTGCGAATTTCCGACACTTGTCTATGATAGATAGTAGAAAATAATCACAATCGTGTCTCATGGCAAACTAGCGGAAACGCTGGGACGCAAAGCTACGGGTCTTAGGGTCTGTTGACCGATGATCGCCGGGCCGCCACGTTTTAAAACCACACCCTCAGGCTGTCCAATGAGCGGTGTACGGCGGCTCGACCTAGTCGAGCCGCCTTTTGCGTTGACTGCACGAAACAGGAGATGACGCTCATGAGATTGGGCCAAGGCAAGTACGCGACAAAAACTGACATCGTACAAACATTCAACATCAAAAAATCGGTCCGTGTATTGACTTGGATTAATCGCACGGAAGGACAATCTTTAGTGCTAACTGGGCTGATTATCCTGGGCTTGCTCGGCACCGCAGGTGTCAGTGTATCCATAGCTACCGTGTACTACACCCAATCGACTTTGCAAAGCGCCGTCGATTCGGCAGCGCTAGCCGGTGCTCAGTTGGCGTCCCAAGGCGGAACAGCTGCCAGCCAAAGTGGTCTGATCGAACAGAACGACCCACACGCGACAGGTCAGGTGTGGATTAACGCCTCGACGCCTTCACATGTTAACGCCGAGGCGTCACAAACCGTATCAGGCGGTTTTGCTGCACTGTTTGGATTCTCCTCATTTCATGTGGCCGCCAGGGCGGTTGCGAGCTTTGGACCTGGTTCCCCATTCAATTACGCTGTGTTTCAAGGGTCGACCAACCTCGACCAACCGCTTACATTTAACGGTAACGACAGTGTGCAGTACGTGCAGTCACAAATTGGACCAAGCGGCGCAAACGTCTACTCGAATGGTAATGTCCAAGTGAACGGTTCTGTCACTATCACCGGAAACGCGGGTGCCGCAGGCGACGTTTCCATCAAAGGTGGAGCAAGCGTGCACAGTATCGCAAACAATCAACCTATTTTGAGCATGCCCGTGTGGCCGACGCCGAACTTGCCTGACACGTCAACCTGGCAAGTTGTGTCCTCTCTGCCCTCGAACGCAACGCTCTCGGCAAATTACATCATAGAAGGCAACGGGACGAGCGTGTCCCTGCAAGGGGACACAATAACTGGGGCTATCATGGTGACGAATGGTGCTTCTCTGACTCTCAGTGGTGGTACCACCATCAATGGCAACTTGTACGCATCCGGTGGCGGGTCTATTTCACTGACGGGGCAAAACCAAGTGAACGGCAACATCGACGTCGTGAACAACGCTAGTTCCCCATCTGACATCACCATTGGCGCCAGTACAGTGACCGGCTCCATCATTGATGTTGGTGGAAATGTCACTTTGAGTGGAAACGCATCTGCTGGCAGCTCACCGGGTTTGACGATTGGTGCATTCGCGGTGAACGGGGTAGGAGGCAACGTGACAGTAGAAGGAGGCGTTAGCACGAGTGGCGTTGTGTACGCTCCGGACGGAACGATTACTTTCGACGGAAATGACACACTGTCTGGTTCGGCCGTCGGCCTGTACGACACCCTCAACGGAAACATCACCGTTTCTTACGACTCGGCTGTCGTACAGAATGTCCCTTTCAGGCAGGTAGCCCTCATTCGCTAATCCTTGCCTGGCCGACAAACCTGTTCAATTAGGCACGAGAGCGTTCTTCTTCCAGCCAACCGTGTTCCACTCGTTCCATCTCACGGACTGCAAGTTCGAGCCGGGTCCCCTTCGGCGTCAAGCGGTACTCAATTCGCACTGGCATCTCCGGATAAACAACGCGGCACACAATTCCTGCGGTCTCCAACTCACGTAACCGCTTGGTCAAAGTCCGACTGCTGATCCCGCCCGTACCATGCAAAATATCCATGTACCGCTTTCTTCCCGCGATCAACTCTCGAAGCACTTCTCTCGCACCCCGTTGACCGATCAGCTTCCACACGTTCGACTCCGTGTGTTGCTTCATCCGACTGTTCATGTGCACACCCTCCTCACCGGATTCTCCCCTTACGCTGATGCTGCGAGCCCTATGACGGTGTACAGGGGGCAACTAAGTGTTACCATTGTCACGCATTGCCGAGTCATCGGCCTGAGGTAAAGCTGAGCGCATCCTGAAAACTTGCTGAAAATCCATTCACGGCGACAACTCTCTTCGCAAGCGCTAGGGAAACAATTGGAAACCAGTCGCCATCTGTATGAATCATCCAGTTATCCGACCGTCAGTTACAGTAATACCTCTCCGAAAGGTTATATTAAGCGGCGGCAATTCGAGACCGTCTCTTCTCCTTAGGTTGGCCTTCGTCGTCGTCATGACCGGTCTCCGTTCCCGGTCGTAGCGAGGCGAGGGCCTTCCCTTTGGAGTGAAACTCCCAATTGCGGTAAATCGAGCGTCGGGAAAAATTATTGGACACCGACACCATCCGACAGCTTTCGCGAGCTCAACTTGTTATCCTGTACCTCGTTGTGACAAATATCGCATGAGGGTATGAAGCCAAATATGGAGATTATGATCGAATATCTACGGAATCAGATGCATCGAGTCGCAGAAGAACGGGGTAGCTTGACTCATCCGGATGTCATTGCGCTCAGTCAGCGACTAGATCAATTTATTGTTCTGGCACAAAAAAGAAGTACTCCCTGCGCGGAGTATTTCAAGCCATTAAAGCTTGGGTCTGCTTCTGTTGAAGCAGGTTCTACGACATTGAATCCTCCCCAACCCACCCGAGTCAAGAGGGGGGCGTTTTTGCAACACCAAGCGCTTGATGACCCCACTGGATTTGTTCGACCGTCCGTTCTTGGCTTTCGCTACAATCGACAATGAGCACAACATCGACCTGAATGATGTCCTGAAACACTTTTGTTCCTGAAGACGCAACCTGATGAGAAGGCCAACAACAATACCTGCCACCATGCCAATCAGTTCCCAGATGATTGGACCCCATGTCAAGACAAATCCATAAATGGCGCCTAGCAACATGACGGCCATGCCCACAATGAACGCCAAGCTACAGAGGTCGAGCCCACAGCATGAGACCGTTGGACAGAGCATCATGTGACCGCCACCCGGGAAAGCCATGGACCACCATACGGGTATCCAAGGGTTCCTCAGGTGGAGTTGATTGACCAGGAATGATGACATGTGGGCGTAGGGACGTCGAATCTTGTTTGAGTATGTAGTCGACATCGGACATCTCCGAAATGATGTTTAGCCATGAGTCTGCCCACTGTCTTCAAACAATCCACCCGCAGTCAGAGGCAGGTCCAGTTCTATACCCCCCACGCACAGATTCCACCACCAATGGAACATTTCAACTTCCTTTAGCATCCATGTTAAGGGTAGGTCTGACGTGTTGCCCTTTGAACCACTGCATCGGAGAGGATGAAAGTTGTGGACCAGCCACATATTTCAGTCGTACTGTCGAAATTCAATAGTGTGTTCCGTCACAAAACCACACGAGAGGATGCCGCTATGTGGGCGATGGGAATCCTCGCTAACAAAGAGACGACGATTGAGAATTGGTGGACATGGGACCTGATTTTGCTTCTTGCAGGCATTGACGCGCGAAGTGAATACCGGACAACAAGTGATTACATATACGATGCCGACTACATTGAGTCTCGGTTGAACGAATGTGTGTGTCGATATTTAAACAACCAGTAGAGCATGCCAGGGAAACTTTCGCTGGGACCACCGCATTTACAGGCAACCCACATCCACCCGCGGGCAAAATCGGTCAACCAGCTACGAACTTGCGTGAATAGTCCCCTCCATAGTGGAACATGATACAAAACAACATTTTTTCACTGTCGGAACAAGGGGTTCTCATGAGAAAAAAAAACGGTTGGACCCGTTTGAGGTCCAAATCCCGAATCAAACAACTCCAAACGCAATTCCAAGACATCTCTTTCTATGGCGATGCCCAGGATGATTCAAAATTGGCCACAGAACTGCAACGGTCGCTGCCATTGATTCAACAGGAGTGGGACCACTGTGCAGACGTGAAGTATCAACACATGCACGTACAGGGGGTGCCTGTGTGCCTTGTTTTCATCAATGGATTAATTGACCAGAATTCCGCACAACGCGGTATCATGGAACCTCTGACAGAGTACGACGAGGAACCCGTCACCATCAGCGGGCTAAAAGACGCTCTGAGGTCCATGACGGTGCAGTGCGAGACAAAACTTCTATCGATTCATCAAGCCATAGCGGATGGAAAAGTGGTCATATTGGTCGATGGTCAGCCAGAAAGTTTGCTGGTCGATGTGAACCAGTTCCCGGGGCGGGCCGTTGAAATCTCGCAGAACGAACCCACTATCCAAGGACCACAAGAGGCATTCATTGAAAGTATCCAGGCAAATCTCGCCTTGATCCGCAAATTTCTGCACACTCCCAAGCTGAAAGTGGAAACGCAGCGATTGGGGACAGAGTCCAACATCCAGATGGCCATGGTCTATATCGCGGGAATTGTCAAACCGTCACTGGTGGACGAGGCGAGAAAGCGTATTGCTCGTATCCACATCGACGGAATGGTATCATCCAATCAGATTCGAGAAATGATTGGTGATGCTCCGCTATCACCATTCCGAATGACGGAGAACACGGAGCGTCCGGACCGGGCGGTCGCCGGACTGTTGCAGGGCAGAATTTGTTTTGTCATTCATGGTACACCCGGCGCAGTAATGGTGCCCACCGTTTTTGTTGCTGGGCTCATCTCAGCGGAGGATTATTACAGTCACTATATGACAGCTGTACCGCTTCGGATTCTCCGGCATGCCATGTATTGGGCATCTCTGTTGCTTCCTTCTTTATACATTGCACTTCTGTCGTACAACCAAGACCTGATTCCAACGCCGCTGCTAATCAGTTTGGAGGCCCAGCACGAGGGAATTCCGTTCCCAACCGTAATTGAGGCCTTGGGGATGCAAACAGCCTTCGAAGCCCTAAGAGAAGCGGGCCTTCGTCTGCCAAGAGCCATTGGGCAGTCGGTGAGTATTGTCGGAGCGTTGATCATCGGAGATGCAGCAGTGAACGCCAACATTGTCTCACCAGGTATGGTCATCGTTGTTGCCGCCGCAGGTGTGGCTTCCTACACTATTCCCTCCCAAGACCTTGTGAACACCAACCGCCTATTGCAGTTTCCCTTTATGATTGCTGCATCGTTGCTCGGACTGTACGGCATTGTCGCTTTGGGATTGATGATGATCACTCATATGGTGTCTCTGCGGTCGTTCGGCGTCCCGTACATGGCCCCGCTGGCGCCGTTCTCCTGGCCCGAAATGCGCGACACGCTGTTCCGTGCTCCATGGTGGGCCATGAACAAACGCCCTTCGGTTTATGAGCCGATTGACTCTACCCGCAGTTCGACACCCAGACCGACACCCCCTTCGGGGGATGCGACATGAAGCGACTGCCCAATCACTGCTTGCTCGCGACGCTACTCCTGCTCATCAGTTTCGCGGCAGTCGGATGCAAAGACCTGCAGGAGGTAGACGCTCTCAACCTGGTGCTAGCCGTCGGTATCGACCAGACCCCTGACCAACGTGTCCGCGTGTCGGTGGAGGTTGTTGACCCGACTGGAGCACGAGGGCAGGCGTCAGGTGGCGGTGGCAAGCGTCAATCGGCCACGTTTGTTCGCGAACAATCTGGAGAAACGGTGGAGCAGGCAATTGACAAATTTGACGAAAATGTAGCTCGAAAGCTGTTTTTATCTCACAACTCAGTGGTCGTGTTTGGAAAAACGTACGCCGACCACGGGATTGACCGTGCGCTGGATTACCTGGAAAGAAACCGCAGTCTTCGACGGAATCAATTGTTTGTGGTTACCGATGGCACAGCTGCAGACTTACTCAACGCCTCTGGAAAACCCGAATTGTACGCAGCGGTGGCAATCCGGGCTTTAGTCGATCAAGGCGTTAAAAAAGGGGTTGCAGTGAACAGTACACAACTGAGGGTAATCCGCGAATACCTGCGTCCCTCCCACTCGCCAACCATTGCCTATGTCACTTCGGCAGATTCACATATATGCCAATGTGGGGTCGGGCTATTTGATGGTGGACAGTATAAAGGACACGTCGTGTCGAGAGATGCGCAGGCGTTGTTGCTGTTCATTCAAGATACCGAACAGACAGAGGTAGTACTTCCGTGTGAAGACGCAAAGAGTTCGCAAACGGACGTGGGCGACACATTTCGCATGCTCAGCACTCATACAGACGTCGTCCCAATTGTTCACGGCCGCGATGTTCAGTTCTTGGTTCGAGTCAGAGGCCGGGCTGAGGTTGAACGGCTGTGCCCAGGCTCCAGACCAACAACAGCTTCATACCAGAAGTGGGAATCTAACCTCGCGTCCGACATGCAACACCGCATGCAAAACATGTTTGAGCAGCTACAGAAAACAGATGTGGATTCGGTCCAATTTGGAGACGTTCTGTTCGAGAGGCAACCGACAGCTTGGCGTCAGGTGGCGAGTCAGTGGAAGACCATATTCCCAACGATCAAAGTCAAATATGACATCCAGATTCAGCTGCTTCGTAATGGACTTGCCTCTAAATCTCCAGATACGGAGTACTCACCACAAGGACTTCCTCCTAGTTCTGGACAAGGAGGACCGGTGTCGTGATTGTGGTCGCAGTGATTTTTTCGATTTGTGCTGTGGGGTTCGGGATTATGGCCAAAGTGACAGCGCGGGAATGGGGCTTGAAAATTGGATTGTTGGCGCTGGCTTTACTGGGCTCAACGATGGTCAGTTGGAACGTTTGGCCTGAAGTCGATCTGCTGGTGTGGGTAAAATGGCTGTTTGAACCGGCCACGAAGTGGTTTTATTCTGTGTTGTGACGTACAAAGAGGAGTCGATCAAGATTGACACAGATTTCACGCATGCAGTTCATTTATCTGATGTTGTGGGTCATTTTGGGGACGGGTATCACGTTATTACCATTTAGTATTGGTCAGTATACGGTACGGGATGGGTGGATTGTACCCTTGTTCTTTTTCGCTGGGACGGCGTGCACGGCTGGCGTCAGTGCGTTGTTCATCCGTACTTTTCCGAATCAGTCGCTGATGGACGGGTTAGAGACTGCTTTTGGTCCATGGATTGGCCGGGTTTTGGGCGCGTGGTTCTTGGTTTGGTTTCTTATTACTACGGCTATGCTTCTGCGTGAACTGTCCGTATTTGTTGAAATTACAAGCTTGCCCCAGACGCCACTCTATGTCATTAGCGCCGCCATTGTACCTCCCATTACGTACGTTGTATTTCATGGCATCGAGACATTGGGACGGTTGGGGGAATTCATCACACCAATTGCTGTCATCATCGCCTTGGCTCTATCTGTGCTGTCCCTTCAAAACGTGGATGTATCCCAACTCACACCCGTTCTAGCGAATGGCTGGACCCCTGTCTTGCGTGCGTCTATATTGCCGACGACCTCGTTTCCATTTGAATTTCTTGTAGCGTTACAACTGGTCAAATCTATGAATGGCGGCAAGACCTTGGCAAAGGACCTTCTGTGGCTGGGCGCATTTCTTAGTGTTGCTGGACTCTTCATTATGGGAATTGTGATCGCGGTGTTGGGCCCGGCCTTGACGTACCTGTCCCTACCGGTAGGAGAGGTGGTCCGCGGCATTCGCATCGGCCAGTTCGTCGAACGCCTTGACACGATTTACGTAATGGGTGTCATCGCTACCATGGTCCTGAAAATTTCTACGTTCTTATACGCCATGTGTTCCGCCATGAAGGATGTCTTCCGTCTCCCAACCATTCGGAATGTAGCCCTCCCCGCAGGCGTTGCAGTCTGGACCGCCAATGTTTTATTCTTCCACAATTCTCCTGACTTGCACGAGTTCATGGCATACACTACGCCAGCTTATTTTGGTGTAACTATGGTCGGCCTCCCTTTGCTCGCCGTTGCGGTTTTCCGTATCACACGAGTGATACACAAACCCTCCAATAAACAAAGCACGGCACAATAAGTCGACAAGAATGTTTACCCGTCGTTGACAGCAATCGCCAAAACCCGCCGCCGTGCCGTCGAACTTTGTAACCTAATCGCCTCGAGCAACGTCTAGTACAGGGGACGGAGAATACTTGCGATGGTGGACCGGTCCAGTGGACTTTGAAGGGCGGAGGAGATAACGTGGATGACATGCAAAAACTCCGATCGCTGAATGCGACGCGTAAGAATCGTCGTCATCAGGCCGCCGTGCGACGAAGACACCGCAGACGTCTTGTGGCAACTTCGACGATTGTAGTTCTCGGATTCGCAGGGTGGGCAAGTTCCGGGTGGTGGTTGCCGACTGCTAAGGCAAAAACGGAACTGCTAGCAGCCGCTCAGACGAAACACAACTCGACGAGCCCGCTAGAACAGAAGCGGAATACAGCCAAGCCCAAAGTTCTGACAAAAAAACAAAGCGGAACCACACCAAAGCAGAATTCAAAGCCGACCGAAAGTGAACTCCCAGCTTCAGTCATGTTGAACGTTCCACCACAGAATCAAAATCCGCAACTTCCGAACGGTTGCGAAGTCACCAGTCTATCCATGTTGTTTACTGCGATTGGAAACCCTGTGAGCAAAATGACGCTCGCCGCGGAACAGCCCTATGACTCGACGCCACGCGTGGAATCTTCTACGGGTCAAATCATTTCATGGGGCAACCCTAACGTTGGTTTTGTGGGGTCGCCGTACGTATGGTCGGATGGGTTTGGAATCTACCATGGGCCGATAATAAAACTAATCGACAAAATCCTCCCTGGCGAAGGTGTAGACCTGACCAATCAGCCATTTGACGAGATTTTGTCTTATGTCGCGAAGGGCGTTCCGGTTGAAGCGTGGGTGACCGCAACCTTGAAACCAACGAATAAGTATTGGGAGACGTGGCAGACACCCGAAGGCCCTATACGGGTGAACGAGCAGGAACATGCTGTACTGATTGTCGGCTATAATGCCAAATACATTTTTATCAACAACCCACTGACCGGCCAGAAGGACGAACCAGTGAAGCGAGCCAACTTTCTGGGTGCCTGGAACGAGTTAGGTAATCAGGCGGTGACGATCGCAGTTCACGGTTCGACAAGCGACACTTAGAATTGTTGTCAGGGCTGGGAGGCCGTAGACAGGAGAGGAACTTCGTCGCCCTCGTCCTGTCGAGACTGGCCTACATATGCCCGGCCTGTTTGCCATCGGATTGAAAAACCCAGTGCGAGTTAGCTTCTTACAACTTGCGTGCCTTGTGACCCGTCGAGCAACAATTTGACCTCCGGCGAATTGGCTACATTTTTGGCGAGTGTATCTGCAGCGTGCAGGGTTGATTTAACCTCCGCCTCACTGAAGTTGATGCCCATTTTGCTCAGCGCAAGTTTCAGCACGGTCTCCACCTTCACCTTGACATCGGGCTTTAAACCCTCATATGCGCCCCCAGCCTGCCGCAAAATCGCCTGTGCCTGCATAATGGCCTTGTCGTGCTCGACCTCGTCAATCAGATGTTGAACCTCAATCTTACCTTTCGCGACGAATGGCGCCATAACCGGCGACTCTGCGAGGTGTTCAATAAATTTCACACCGTCTTCAACTGCTACAACTGCACTCTGTGGGAGCTTCTCGGCAATGTCTGTCGCGACGCTTTGGTGGTTTTCTAAATACTTCACAACGGGCTTGATGAACTGAAATTTCTTCTCGAGTGCTGCAAGTGCCAATGCGTAAACGGCGATTGCCTCTTTGGACACCAGTAGTTGTGTGATGGTCACGCGATAACCCCCTCAGTTTTCTCATCAGATCACGAATCTCGATGGCTACAGAGCGGCAAGTTGCTGAGACGCCTAGTTGTCCCGAGGCATATAGTCCTGACCGTAATATTCTACGCACTGAGCAGCCTTGCCGTTGATGATTCACGTCCCGCGGCTCTTGTTCCCCAACTGTCAATTCCGTCTCTCGCCACCGTCCAGAGCGCATGGCTGAAGTTCTTGCCGTGGGGCTGGAAAACGCTTGAATGGGCTCTCGTCGAAAGGCAAGAGCCCACTCAAGGGCGGACGACCTTTCATAAAGTGAGGTACCAATGCGGAAGGAGAGTGAGCTTGTGTACGATGGTGGCTGCTTTGGAGCATATACACGTTGGGCGGTCGTATTCCTCATCATCTTCGTGTTGTTCTTCTTGCTCGTACCCGGATACGGAGGAGCGGCAGGATACTAAAGGAGGAGTTGCGCGAAGATTGTCTCACATGTGTTGAAGGGAGGAACCTAATATGTATGGCGGTGGTGCCCTCGGAGGCTACACACGATGGGCGGTCGTGTTTCTGATTATCTTTGTGCTGTTCATTCTGCTCGTCCCTTACACAGTAACGACCTGCACAACAACACCAGTGTACTGACAGAGTGAGATGGCTGACGGGCGTTGCCTTGCATTGCAAGCAACGTCCTTCATTTTGGCGAGCAAAAAAGCATCCGTAATTGTACGGATGCCTTCTCAAATTCAAGCATTACATGCGTAGCGATTTCCGTTCAATCACTAGGACAACTTATTCAGAGATTCGTTACAACCATCGGTGACGGAAGACAGCAACGAATATTGCTTTGTTAACTCGTCCCTGCAATCGATACATACTGTTTTACTTCTAAAGGTGGTGAGCGAATTGTCTATCCCGCAGAGAACGCAACTCTCACGGTATAGTTCCAAAACAATCCTTTGCCCATCTTGCCAAATTTCGATGGGTTCGCCCTGAAGCATCCCGCGTTCCAAACGTAAGCCTTTTGGAACCACTACACGACCCAAGTTGTCAAGTGGACGAATAAAGCCCGTCGCTTTCACCAGATCACTTCCTATTAATTTCAATTCAGATTGAACCGTACCATAACTAACCCTATTAATAATATCTGTTTCGACATATGTCTGCAAGGATATATTGAGAAACGCCTTCACGTAAAAGTTGGAATGACCAAAACTCATTTCCATGGATTGATATGCCCGCTAGCACATCTAAACTGTGATCCGTTTTAGAAATTCCAAAGAAAAGTCGTGTAACGTATTCAGTTTTCCGATTAGGTCCTCATCTTGCACCATAGTCGTTACCTGTTGAATTAACTCTAACTGTTCTTCGTCACACGTAAATAATTCATGCACAACTTTCAATCCGTTTTCACTCAGTGAAAGTTCAGTCACACGTCCATCATGAGGACAAGGATGTTGTTGGACGAGTCCTGACTTGATAAGACCTTTTATCAAGGTGGACACTGAGTTGTGTGATAGCCCAGTTAAATGAGCGAGTTTAGAGTATGAGAGGCGAGTATCGCATAATGCCAATGCTCGAATTAAATAATACTGAGCGTCAGTCAGCCCGACATTCTTTCCTACCCTGGCACGTATGTGCTCCTGAATCTTACAGATTCTTCTCATCGCCATATAGAGTTGAAACGTAATATCAAAGTTATGAATGGATGTCTGTGTCTCGTCGTTTACTTTCATGTTTTTCATCCCATCCGAGTCTATGATGATTAGGAAATTATAGCACGAAGTGTCCAATCGCGACGAAGTGACGCCTTAGTGCCTAATCTACTGGCTCATTATCCCCGCATCTCACTGACCCGGTTTTATCGTTTTGATGTCTTCACACGACTCTCATACGGTTTTGGAACAGGCAACTGCTCAGTTCGAACACCTCGAATCGCCGCACATAGGTACGTCATCAAGGGAATGATCAACAACAATATCCAACTGATTGGCACCAGCCACTTATCCAAAATTTTAAAGGCTTGCTGAGTGTCTGTAAACCATACGGTCACCGAGAAAATTGCAATAGCGATTGGGATGATGAACCGTTTGTAGCCGTCGGTACTTTGATTTAATATCCGGCATGTGAGTATAGAAATCCCCCATAGGTGGGTGCTGACGAAGAGAACCGTGTATGCAGTCGCAAAAATGATGATGAGAATCCCAAGCCGTTCGACGATCCATCCCTGCATCCGAATCAGTTGTAATGCGTACTGGATAGTAAACGTAACCTCTCTTGCGCCTTCCCATCCAATATTAAGAATCACGGCAAAGAACGCAATGACTACAGCCATCATGCCCGCCACAGCACTAATCATTGGATACCAAATCGACCGATTCTTCTTGTGTTCGTAGTACGGACTGAGTATCAGAAACAGATTAAACCCTAACCCAAGTGGCAGCAGATAATAGGCTCCTCGAAACGTATCGTGCCAACTCGTGACGGTGTGCGGAATCCAAAACCATTTCGCCTGCAACATGATAACGGTGAACACAGAAATCACCCCGAACCACGTCAATGGATGAACAATGGCAGACACACGCCCTAACGATTCCACTCCGTGCCATGACATCCGGATGGCAATCAGACACAGAGCACCAGCCATCACCCAGCGAGGCGTCATGGCGTAAAATGGCTGGATAGACGCCACGAAGTAGAACAACGACATCCCGACAAAAAACACGTAGACAGCTTCGTATGCAATAAGGACAGGAATTGACAACCACTTCCCGTACGTAAGGACATGCATGTCAGCACCCGTCACCGCCGGGAACCGCTCGTTTAAGGCACCATGAATGAGCGCAATTGCTATAGCCCCAACAATTACCAGAAAAACCGACCACTGTGCATCCATTCCAGCGTGTTCAACCGCGATCCTTGGGAACACCCAGAAAGCCAATGGCAAGAAGCTAGAAGATCCAAGTTCTACTGTTTGAAACCAGGACAAATACTCACGTCTCTGTGTTGCCGCTTGTCTCACATCAACGTCCCCTTTTGTAACCTCGTCACTTTTACCTTGATATCGACTCGGGCGCGGGCGAACATTTCTGGCCACCGCGTTGAGACCACACGTCGGGTTGACGGGTCATGCACGAGAATGTACCTCCCAAAGCCATACGCATCATCCCGTTGTTGTTGGAGTCGCTGCACAGCTTCAGTAGCCTTCCGTTGCATCTCTTCCTCCATCACTTTGCGGTAACGTTCAATTTCTGGATTAGTCAGAATTTTTTCGTTCCTTGTTTCGTCCTGCACGATAACGCCGTTCACACGCACGATAGCGTGAAGAACTGGCACGCCATGTAACATTGATGCGGAAATTCTCCGGTTCGACTGAATGTGCCCGACTTCAAATGAACTCCCGCGATCATCAATCCAAACAGCGATTTGATTGACTGAGCTTGCAACTAAATTGAAGTACAGCGTCTCAGCTGGAGATAGTTGTTCCGTTGGCGTCAAGTCACGTAGGGCCAACATTCCACGCATTTGTACGTGTGAGTCTTCCGTAATTACGATGGGCGCCTGAGGCTCTACACCGAACTCTTTCCAGTCACGCCAAAATTGCCACACTCTCGTGCGTGTCGTAAACGCATGCTGTTTTAAGCTGCTTCCCAGCACACGGTCAATCGCATCCGCAGGTGCAACTCGACCAGGTGTGTCCATTACGTCCTTAGCGCTTTCCGGAGTAAAACAGACGAAGGCCAGCTTATCGACTGTGGGGGAACGTTCCAATTCTGTGATCACGCTTTGGATCTGGCCGCCTGTAAGTTTTTCACTCATTACAACACTCTGGATGTTGCTTAAATAAAACGTCTTGGGGTATTGTAGCTGTGCGTACCTGAGACCATCTTGTACTCCACGTGCCCTTACCGTAAAATTCTGGTGTTCCGCTGAAGAACTTGCCCCTCCAGAACTTCCTTCCCCTTGGTCAGAGTTGCCCTCACTAGTGGACTTGTCGAATACCTGAATCTGAAACGTGTAGGACATCATTTTCGGTTGATTCGGTACTGGATCAACACCAATACCAATGACGGGAGCACGGTCATTGATTTTTTGGTAGTCCCAGCACCCGGGAATGAACATCAGACAGACAATACTACTTGCACAAACAGCCAGCTTGTGTAAAGTGGTTTTCACTTTTTTCGGCCTTCCGGCTGCTTCTGACTTTCCTGCGCCTTTTCGAGTTGCGGATGCGGGATTGGATTGTGGTACTCCGCCTGTCCAGTGCTGTCACGTGGATGAAGATGGCTGGTTCGCCTGCTCATCATGTTCACCGGCAAACGAATGATGCCATCTGTGAACACGTCCTTGATGTGTGCACCATCAAACGGCGCTAGGTAGGGGAGGCCAAAGGATTTAGTCGCACTCAGTTCGGACAGGAGTAGAATGGTCATTAAAATGAGCCCATATAAACCAAGAATGGATGCAGACACGATCATAACCCAAGACGCCAGTCGTGTAACCGTCGCAAACTCGTAACTCGGTGTCACAAATATGCTGACGGCAGATAATGACACTACGATAATGAGAATATTGCTGACTAATCCGGCTTGAACACTGGCTTCACCGACAACTAAACCTCCAACAATACCAATGGTTTGACCCATTTGTTTGGGCATGCGCAGTGTGGCCTCGCGAAGAATTTCGACTACACTTTGCATGATCAGCACTTCCATCACAGCAGGAAACGGCACACCTTCTCGTGACCTCGCAATCTGCAGTCCGAGAACCTTTGGCAGCAGTTCCGGATTAAAATCAACAAAGGCGATATACAGTGCAGGCAAAAACACCGAAAAGAGGAGAGCCAAAGCACGTAACCAGCGGAGAAAGACCGCTTCGAGCCATGAGTGGCCGTAATCCTCTTCCGTTTGAAACATGTCCTGCAACGACGCCGGAACAATCAGAACGGTCGGGTCTCCATCCACAATTACAGTGGCCTTCCCTTGATTAATTTCCCGCGCTACACTATCAATCCGCTGCGTAAGCCTGGTTAACGGCAAGGGTGTCCATGGATGATCAACAATCCTATGCTCGATTGCTGAGCTTTGGCTTACCACGTCGATATGGACTGCACTAATGCGTTCTGTGACCGTTTCAATCAAAACGGGGTTTGCGACATCCTCCAAGTAAATTAAAGCGATGTCTCGTCGACTGCGATAGCCCACTTTGAATTTCTTCACACGCAATGTCTCGGTATTCAGTGAGTTCCGAATCAACCCAATGTTGACATCGATATTTTCCACAAAGCTGACTTGAGAACCACGAACTGACGATTCAATAAATGGTTGTTCTGGACTTCTGTGCTCTACGTACTTTGCACCCATGACGAGTGCCGGTGAGATTGTGTCGATTAACAGGACCAAATCCCCGCCCGTAATCGCCTCTTTAAGTTCATAAAGGTTTTCCATGAAGACTGCATCAGAACTTGGCAGGACGTGTTCAATTAAGTATTGCGAAAAATTTTTGGGTCTGCGTTTGGGAAATTGATGCTGATGTAGTTCTCGAAGGGTTTCCTCGATTGCCTTATGATCACTAATCGTCTGTATGAACACAATGGCTGCAGATATGCCGGCAACCTTAACGACGCGTACAACATAGTCGTCGCTCGCGCCGAGAGACTCTGCGAAATAACGCAAGGCATCTTTCAGATTCCCTTTGTAGTGGGGAGCCTTCTTAAAATCAGGTACGACCGGTTGTGATTTCGGCTGGTCATCCCCCATGCTCCCAAATAATCGGTTTCGTCGCGTGAAGAACAAGACTTTTCCGCCTTCGAACAGATTGATGGTATATGTGTAATAGTGTCCGTAAGCGTACGACGATATGTAAGAGAACTCGTGGATACGAGGACCATGCTCAGAGCTGCGCAAAAGTGAACAATTCGCAGATGATACTCACCCCACAAAAGGCGAAAGGTTCTGTAAAGGAATTGTCGAGCTGATGTCGTATCTCACCATGTCGGGGGTGAACAGGGTGGCTATTGACCACGAAATCATAAAAAAAGCGGGTAATCCACTTGTCCGAATATCTTGTAAAGTGTGTGGCGAAACATTCGTGTTACGCGGAAGTGTAGAGAGAGATGGAACCATATCAACCGGCGCAAAAATGTGCTTTTGCGGAAATGAGGACCTAGAACAGACTCGACTGTAATCAGCCTAGGAGTCAAATCCCCGCAGGTACAAAGTGACCTCGGGGATTTTTACTACTCTCGTCCCCTCTACCCTCGCCCATGCTCACTTGACCGCAGACCCACCTGGCCGCGGTGTAGCCCCTTGATGACCGAATCGACGACGTAAAAACGCAATCATCCACAGAACGAGTGGGATTCCAAAAATCAATACAGGGAGTACAAACGGTTCGACGAATTTCCTGGGGTACTCTATGGTTGATTCCGTGATATCCTTCGGAATCATGGCGAGGATGACCGTTATCCCACCAATCCAGAGCAGAGGCGAGTGCCATCTTTTCAAATTCAGCAGTGCCGCGGTACCAGAGACGGCTAAGAACATAAACAGCGCAACTCGTACAAACGCTGTAAGAAACCAAATGACTATCACGAAAGCATCAACGTTCTGGATGATTTCAGAAACCGATATATACTGGACCATGTCAAAGACAGGATTCCACATCTTCGCACCGAGGTCCGCCCCAAACGTGGCAATCGAGAACACCCCACTGATGACGACAAACAGACTGGCGAATGCAGTTCCAAAAACAGCCTGCCTCACATTGTGATTCTGATTCTTAACAAAGCGAAAAACCATCGTGAGGAATGAGGTTTGTGCCAAAAAGGACACCGATGGAATTGCACCATACAAGAGCCCGTATGGTCCTGAGTTGACGTATACCGGAAGGAGTCGACTCCAAGTTACGTTCGGGAGATCTAACAGGAATACTCCTAATGCGACGAAGATGACCGCCGGACCAATGACCTCTGTAAATCTACCCAATGACTGTAGTCCATTTTTATACAGCAAATACACCGAGACCAAGGCCATGGAGATAATAAAGACCCAACTTGGGGTGCGATGAAATTGCGCGGTGACGAAAATGTCCGTGATTTGCCGTATTGCCATGGCTGTGACAACGACCCAGTTGATGACATACACCGTGCCGATAGCTTTCCCTATAATAGTTCCCGTGAGGTCGCAAATGTACTCTATAAAAACCTTGTCTGGATAATAGCGACTTAACCGAGTTCCAATCCAAGTGGCAAACACGCTGAGAATTCCGCTCGCAAGCAGTGATAGCCAGGCATCGTTCCCGACCCGTTCAATTGTTGGGGAGATCATAAGAAACGCCGCCATGCCAAGGTCAAACATGCTTGAAATCCAGAATAATTGCCCTCCCGAAATCACCATTGTCCCTGGCTTCATGCCTCACCAACTTCCATAGCCTTGTGACAACTTACTAGAAACGGGGTTCTTCGACGTCAGGCCCACCGTTTTGATTTTGAGTCGTGTGGCGACATTAAAGTGTGCTTCAGGAAACAGTTCATTCCAATGAAGTTTCATTACTTTCCACTGTTTGGGTTGCTGTCTTGCCAAAGCCTGGTCAAATCCAAATATGTCAGTCTTGTACTGCTTCTGGACCTTGGCAATCAGTTGCGTGACTTCATCGTTGACCTCATGTTGCATCGCGTCGTTCAGTTGCTTCAACTGCTTAGGGTCTTTGACATTAAGGTTTGTCTGATTTTCTCTAAGTAAACCTTGTCCGGTCAGTTCAACTTCAAAGCGCGGATGTCCATATTGAACAATGGCGTGAACTCGCCCAGCGAACTGAGACAAATCCACTGTCGCATACCCTGGATGTCCCGGAATCTGGAATGTAATTTGCCGTTTCTTCAAATCATTTGTGACCCACAGTCGATAATTAGCATCGGAAAAATCCAAATATCCGACCACTTTCAGCTCCTTGTTGAAAATTGCTCGCCCAGTGAACGCAAATGTTTTATTGGTCGACTGCACGGTTTCCGGGACAATTTCCAGCACCGGCAAAGTAGCACAACTCGTTTGACTCGCAGCAGCGATTAAAAACCCCCGCAAGGAATCCCCGACCGTTCCTCCCACGAATCTCCGACTCTTGATAATTGTCAAACCCGGGTATTGTTCCAGGGGCGCTTTTATCTCCAATGCGTCTATGGCCCTAGCTCCACGAACGACGAAAATATCACTCCTAAGACGTACATCTGGGTTTCGTGTGTATTCGTCCATAATGCCTGTCAAACCGTGTCTTGCCGCCTCTTCCCCGATAAAAATCACACGTCGGTGACCCAGGAAGTACTGTCGGGACAGTTTTGTTTGAAGGAGTTGCCCAGCATCCACTAGGTCTTTTCCTGTCGCTGAAAGGGTGAGAAAACTTTGTCGGGTAATGCTCTCTTGTTTCGCCAAGTTGACAGGAATGATGACCTGGTCGGTGAGCAGCCATCGCCCATTCGCGTCAAGGTCAAGACCCGATGCCATGACCAAAGCGCGATCATTCAATTCCGTACGGTCCCAACATCCGGTCACCAGGGTACAGATTAAAATCGCACTCGCGACCACTACTGCGAACTGTTTACGTTGTCTCATGAGCGACTCAACCGCGACGAATGTTGACGACCTGAATTTTGTTGATCCACATGGGATTGTGGCCGGTCCGACAGACCCTTCCGAGATACCCGTGTAAGTATGTCTCGTAGTTGTTTGAGGTTCCGCGGGGCAATGGGAGACATATAGGGAACACCAAACGACTCCAGATTTACTTGGTGAATCAGTATCACTATGAAACTAATGGTCAGGCCGTAGAGCCCAACGACTGCCGATAGAAGCAGAACAAAAAATCGCAAGAGACGGTACGAAAACCCAAAATTATACCGAGGAATGGTGAACGATGCGATGCCAGATGTGGCAACCATAATCACTGTCGGGGCTGAAACGAGGCCCGCTTCAACAGCCGCCTGACCGACAACCAACCCCCCGACAATACTGACAGCAGAACCGACCGCCTTAGGGAGTCGAACTCCAGCCTCTCGCAGACCCTCAAACACAAATTCCATCGCAAAAGCCTCTATCGCGACCGGAAACGGACTGCCACTTCTAGCGGCGGCAAAGGTGATAAGCAAATTAGTAGGCAGCATCTGCGGATGGTAACTGGTTAACGCAACATATAGCGGGGTCAAAAAAATAGAAATATTGAGCATGACAAAGCGCACCCATCGAACTGCCGTCATGTATATTGGTCTTTCATAGTAATCGTCTGGCGCTTGGAACCCCGTCCAAAACGTCATAGGAACAATCAGAACATTTGGCGTTCCATCGACCAAGATGGCAATCTTCCCCTCCAGCAATGCCGCAACAACGACGTCCGGCCTCTCCGTGTTCTGAACCTGAGGATACGGAGAATTCGGCGAGTCTTCGATAAATTCCTCAATGTACTGTGTTTCTAGAACGGCATCTAACCGAATGCGACTCAATCTGCTGCGAAGTTCCTCCAATACAGTCGGATTTACCGTCCCTTCAAGATAGACGAGGGCAACATCTGTTTGGGAGACTTGTCCAATCGATACACTCTCGACTTTTAAATTGGTGCTTTTGATGCGCTTGCGAACCATGGCAATGCTTGTTCGTAGAGACTCATTGAATGCCTCACGGGGCCCACGAATGGACGGCTCGCTTACGGATTCCTGAATGGCTCGTTCTGGCCAGTTCTTCAACTCAGCTAGTAAGGCGGCCTTTGTTCCGTGGGCAATGACAGCCACGCTCGCTTCCAACAGTCCATCCACGATGTCACGAACCGTCGTGACGTTTTTTATGCGTGCAATTGGAACGATTTTTTCTGTAACGACATCCACAAGGGTCTTGTCGATGTGTGCATCCGGATGATTCATCCAACGCATGCTCAGTGGCATTAAGAGTGTTTTATCAAGGAGTTCTGTATCCACGAGCCCGTCAATGTAAACGATCAGCAGCGTGCGACCCCGCTCAACTCCAAACCGTCGGAAACATACATCAGACGAGTTCTGTAGCTCAGCACGAAGTTTTTGCTCAAGCACCTGAGTATCCTCGTCTATGTCACCATGAACAAGACCTTCGTTTGAGACACTTGACCGATGAAGTTCGTTCCGTTTGGGCAGGACTCGAGGCGTCAGCTTCTTCATGGTGTCACTCCTCGTGCAACAGCCGAATCAATGTGACTGTATCTTGTCCAATTGTTCGTTTGGCATGTGTGCAAAGGTAAGTTTGTTGCTTCGAGAGGCCAAAGTCACAGTGCCGTGCCATAACGTGAACTTCACTTGTATTCTGAATGCACGATGACAAAAGGAGAGATAAAAGATGTCGCAAGTCGGTGGAGAGAAGGTTGTGCCTAACGGGCTCGAGGCCATTCAGTACTCAATCGATTTCGTAACAGCCATCCTCTTGCTGACTGGCCGTATCACCACGACGGGTATTTTTGTCGTCCCGGAAGGTTTCTATCTATCCGCGACCGGACCCATTTTGGGAGGGACCGTTTCACGAGGCAAGACACAAGCACTCTCCTACGCCTTTGGTATGATCAATGTATTATCCGCGCTCTTACTGATACTCAATGTCATTCGTGTCACCGGGCCATACATCACTAGCAGACGGGCGTTCATCGTATTCTCCGGGGAACTCTTCGGCATCAAGGAAATTGCCGGAGTTGTACGAATGAAGGACATGAACCCCCGTACGGCAGCACAGTTGGGCCGGTATATTCGCACGCAAGCCCTATCTATTACCGATCAAAATAATGCCCACGAGAGAAGGTAGAACACTATGGAAAAAGCTAACGAGTCTTTCAAACTAGGTGTTCGATTCTACGCTATTGCGTTTCTGGTCGTGTTTTATTATTTCTTTACTCAACCCGTCAATCGGGCAACTTCTGTCGAGCAAGAGTGACAACAACCTCAGAGATACCTCACGTACCCATCAAACCCCAAACATTACAGTAGTCCCTTGGCATTGAATTCACTCAGTTTACGATTGTTTCCTACTCAGCGCCGATGCTGAAAATATTTATCACAATCACACCCGCTCGCCCCAATTGCCGCTGTATATGCCGACCGCGATTGTGCTAGAATTCTGTCGATTATTGCTGAGCGAGAGGGGATCACTTTGTGACCAAGGCATTAACACACGACTTCAGGAACCGCATAAAACTGTTTGCAGGACTACTACTGATTGAAATAGTGTTCGAAATAGTCGTGTACGAATGGTTAGGTAACTATCTATTCGGTACCGTTTGGCATTCCCGCAGAACGCTTGAACACGTAGTACATTCTGCATGGCTTCTGGCGGTCACCACCCCCACCCTGTTTTGGTACGTGTCCCGGCAGTTACGTGTTCAATCACACCTACACCAGGACATGTGGAAAATGGCCCACTATGACGAGCTGACTGGGCTGCCCAACCGCCGATTAGCATACATCAAGATGAAAGAACTTTTGTCCGGTAGCATTCGCTCGGGCGACTCAATGGCAGTTCTCCTGATCGACCTGGACAGGTTCAAAGAAGTCAATGACTCACTTGGACACGACGTTGGCGATGAGGTGTTGAAGATTGCTGCTGGACGCTTCCGAGGTGTTCTTAATAATGGAGCGGTCGCGGCACGACTTGGTGGAGATGAATTTTTAATCATGATCCCGGTTGTGTCAATGGAAGAAGCTGTCCAAACAGCCGACTCACTGCTCGAACGACTCCAAGAGAAGATTACATGGAACGGATATGAGTTTTATTTGACCGCCAGCATCGGCATTGCGCTGTGCCCTGTGAGTGGAGACACGGTCTCGTCTGTACTGAAGAGTGCGGACCTCGCGATGTATGAGGCGAAGCGAGACGGGAAGAATCGCTGGCACATTCACATGGAGGCCTTACAGGAGAAGCTCTACTCGACTTTTCGGCTGGAAAATGACTTGCGAAGAGCTGTGTACGAGCGAGACCAGCTATTCCTAGAATTTCAGCCTCAGGTAAACGTTGAAACCAACCGGGTGGATTCCCTAGAAGCGCTCATTCGATGGCAACACCCGACTCTCGGTGTGATCCCACCGTCAGAATTCATACCGATTGCTGAGGATAGTGGCCTGATTGTCAAGATAGGGGCACTTGTACTTCAGACCGTCTGCGCCCAATTGAATGAGTGGAAAAAACAAAACAAAAGTATCCTTCCGATTGGTGTCAATGTATCTCAAATAGAACTAGCACAACCAGACTTCGTAGACAAGTTCTTGTCCGTAATTGCCGACTATAACATCGACACGTCTTTGGTTTGTATTGAGGTCACCGAAACGTCGTTAATGAAGAACGAAAGAGAAGTTCGAGACAAACTGACGCAACTAAGGCAGCGTGGGATTCACGTGATGCTAGATGATTTCGGAAACGGATACAATTCTCTAGGGGTATTGCGGCAACTTCCGATTGACACGGTCAAAATTGACCGGACATTTGTAAGGGACATTCACAGCAGCGTTGCGGACCGCTCGCTCTTTTCTGCCCTCGTCCACCTTGCCCACTCCTTTTCTCTCACTGTGCTAGCCGAGGGAGTTGAACACCAGCAGCAACTCGCTGTCGTCAGCGAAGAGCGCTGTGACCAGTACCAAGGACACCTATTTAGTCGCCCCATCACAGCGAACAAAGTCGCGGTTGACTATTTGTGACATAACGCCATGATGCGCAAACCAGCAGGCAGAGCCGCCTGCTGGTTTGCGATGTTTCTATCTCCATCAAGACACATCAAGGTGTGACGGACACCGATAGTCTGCTTGTTTTCCCGGGTGAGTCTCACCAGCACAGTCCATGTGTCAGAATCGCCGTCGTCCTGCCGCAGACAGTAAAACAGAATGTAGACTAAAGCCCCTCCTGTGAAAGTCTCAAAGACGGAAAAGTCCTTTCAAAGCCCTTGAGTACGACGCTACGTAATAAGTTACGCTAGATACGCAAGGGGGTGGGCCGATTGACTCGGCAACTTTACCATACGAATGAATTCGCAAACAAATCGTCCGTTTCTGTACGTACGCTTCAGTTCTACGACAAGAAGGGGTTATTATCGCCTTCGGCGTATACCCAGGCTGGGCACAGGCTATACTCAGACGATGATTTGGTTCAATTGCAAAAAATTCTAGCCCTTAAATATCTTGGATTCTCTCTCGAAGAGATAAAAAATCTCATGCACCAAGGAGGCAAGGATTTTCCTTCTGCACTTTCAGAGCAAAAGGAAATGTTACTCGACAAACGACGACAGATTGACACCATCATTACCGCGATCGAGAAGATTGAAGCGATGGAGACTGAAAGATTGGACCACGAAGCTGTAGTTAAGGTCATTGATGCGATTCAATCCGATTTGAAGTCCGAGTGGGCAAGCAAGTACTTATCATCGAACGAACGGAGAACTTTACGGGAAATTGCCAAACAATCATTCTCCGATGACGTCTTGCGGAAGCTGGCACAACAGGAGTTTACCGAGGAAATGCATCAACAATATGGTCACTTTTACGATGAACTTAGACGCTTGGTCGAAGAGAATACAGACCCAGCCAGTCAGGAGGCACAGAACCTAGCTCAATACTTGACTGATTTAAACAGGCGACGCTCTCAGGGATGGGATCAAGAGATACTCACGGGAATGAAGAAGTCTTGGGAAACGTTCAATTCGTTGCCAGATGACAAAAAACCGCGAATGTACGCCCTCACGTTGAACGAAAGAGATTTTATTAAACAAGCTTGTTTAATAATGCATGGACAAAGAAGCCAGGAAGGCGACTAGCTGGCAAATGTTCAGTTTCCTTACGTCGTTGTTGCGGACCTCATTATTTGGCGGATACGACGGCTAGTTTAACCATGGTGCCAAGAACGGGACTTGAACCCATTCGGGGTTACCCACGGCAGATTTCACGTGTACTAATCGCGATGTATGCAGCTCCAGGTAGATGCCCTGAGTGCTGTAGCGGCGCGGGTTTACTAAGACCGAGATCAAATAAAATTTCATTGGTGCAGACTAGTTAGGCGCACCACAGGCGCACGCAAAACAGTCCTTCAGGGACTGATCTCCTTGCCGAAAAACAAGCAGGTCACTAAAAGCGCGCCCGGAGTCGATTGGGCATGTAGACATTAAAATGCCCCTCAACACTTACTCGCACGTCCTCCCCACTCTGACACAGGATGTGGAAAAGAAGCTCGCGGACCTGTTCTCCGAAAAGGTTGATTATCAAAACCCGGCTTGGCTGGTCAATGCGGACCGACCTCATCTGATGTTTCCCTAAGCTTGAAAGGTATATCGAATTCGAGAGTCGTATATTGGTAGTAGAGGAAATATGGAACTCTTGAACTAGTTCTCAGACGAGGAGCACTATCTCAAGGGTTTTCGTTCTTGTACTCTCAGGACGTTACTTGCGGGATGAAGGAGTTCCGATTTTGCGCGGAGGTGGTCAAGTGGGCTCAGCAAAATTCGTTGAACGGTGGGCTAAAGTGAGAAACAAAGGACGAACTAGGTATGTGCTTCGCGCCTGCATACTTTTTGTGGTTTCTTCAAACATTGGAGCTGTAATCGGTGACCTCCTGGGACACAAGCAAGCACTGTTTTTTATTCACAGTTCAGTGTCATATCTCTCCGGCTTATTATTCGTATTGCTTGTCGGCGCCTTTACCGCTGTGCGTCTGTGGAGAATCAACGAGAGAAAGTTTGAAAGACTTACTGAAACTAGACAGACTCCTCATTGAAGAGCGGCTGTGTACACTCAAGCAGGTGTCCTATCTCGTTTTCGCAAAAGGAGAAGATCTCCTCGTCACCGCAAAGCGGTTCGTGAACTGGCGCGATTGCATGTGCATGTCGCGAATCAACGCAAGGACTACGCACATAAAGTGTCTCAGTCAGCAATGTTCGAATTGCGGTGAAATCATCCCCAAAAACTGTCAGAGCATATATACAGGTGCGAACACTGTGGCTATGTTCACGACCGGGACGTAAATGCTGCACAAAACATCTTGAAACGTGCATTAGCCAAGCGCTTCAACTTGGCTTAAACTGAGCCTTCAGAACGTAACGTAGGCGGTTGCGTCATGCATGTTCTGAGCAGCCACTGCCTTTAGGCATGGGGAGTGGACACACTGATGATCCTATAAAGGTGCGAAGCTCCATGTGGTGCAGATGAGGAGGCTGGAATGGATAACAAGACCCCCATAGACAAGGTGTCAATACGTGGCTGGCTAGTTTTCATCGCTATAGTATTGTGGATCACAGCAATCGGCGGTGTGGTGGCGTTCACGGAATCGTTGGTTAGCAAATTGTTTTGGCTAGAGCAGCTGTTGATTCTTGTAAACACAATACTCTCGCTTATCGTACTGGTGTTCTTCGTGCAAAGAAAACGTAGGTTCGTTCCCTGGTTTATTGTATTACTTGCATGGTCGGTTCTTGGTGCTGGTGCTTCGTCAATGCTCCATTACACAAGCACCTTTTCGGTTGTATGCACGATCGTTGGAGATATTATCCTGGCACTCTATGTCCTGCGTTCTGAGCGGGTTAAAAACACATTTAGCGTCAAGTTCTCCGACCGAGGCATGAAAATTACATGGCTTACCGTCGGGCTACTCGTGCTTGTTTGTGTAGGGTGGGTAATCTTTCGCACGTATCCGCGGCATATTGCTCTATCACTCAAGGGTGTGGAATATGAGCTCGGTGCACCAAAACAAGGTGTCAAACCTGTGACCCTTCAATTAAATGGAACTTTACACAGACCGTTGTGGGGCAAGCGAGTATTTGATGGAACCGTAAATATCAAGAACGCAACTATTCCGAACAAGGACAATGGGGAAACCTTGAAGATTGTTTTCAATCCAGGTTTCGGCGGTGAAATCCTTTATTTTAACTGGAAAACCAGGGAATTCTACGACTATGGGCAACTATACGTAAATGAAGAGTTCAACACCTTCACGATTGCTGTATACAAAAACGAAGGAAAGGGATTCGGCTGGAACGGTGGAAATGGACTTATGATTACCGTCCCAGCAAATACGCGGGCGCAAGCCCTGCAAATTTCAAATACTCTAATGAAATCGCAACTGATGCCTGGTCATCCGCTGAAATGATTGTGAAGCCTCTTCGGTACCTTACTAGCGGGAAAATTCTTGTTGCATGACACACGCTCACTATGGAGAACACCGTTTCGGCTATTCTTCTGTTTCTTGTTGCACTATACGTCGCAATCAACGTCTCATGCATACTGCATCAAATGAACCTGTCAGCTCTGTACTACGCTGGGTAGAGCTCTTCGCTCATCTTCTCGATGTCCACCAACCACTTGAGCTTCTCATGGCCGCAAATGTTCATCCGAAGATCGTCGCAGAGCGATTGGGACACTCCACAACGAACCTAACTTTGGATACCTACAGCCACGTGGTCCCTGGAATGCAGGAACAAGTCGTACAGACACTGGAGGTCCTTCTAGGCGCACAAAATGTGAACAAAAACACGTAGGCGCACTGAAGGCGCACTGCCTCCCCAAACACAAGTGAAACGCGAGACCCCAAGAATCATCTAGATCCTCGAAATCCCGCGCCACATAAGGCTTTTCAGTTGGTGCCGAGGACGGGACTTGAACCCGTACGGGGTTACCCCCGGCAGATTTTAAGTCTGCTGCGTCTGCCGATTCCGCCACCCCGGCGCATCTTAGACAGGAACGGCTCGGTCGACCGCTCCCTCGCCCAGTATAATATAGCACGATTTTCTCATTTAATCAGTGCCATTACGCAAACTAAGTTCCAATACAGGCGCATCTCCGCTGCACTGTTCTTGTTTGCTGTTTGCAAAGGCGTGTGACTGGCAACTTGACTGTCTCAACAATTCCTTTAAATTCGACTTCAAGGTCATTTCAATCGCGTCGGAATAATGTCATACTGTCCACTAAGGATTGGCCTGCATACTCGGGTCGATACAGGAAGGGAGTCCGAAGCAAGGATGATTGAGGACGTACTCCAGGGGGAAGACAATCTCCTTCTGCCATCTCGTCCGCCGAAACCACGAGAAGACGGCTGGACTGTGCTGATCGACAACGGCGTACCACTGCGTTACTTCCAGGACATGATTGAGTCTGGTCACAAGTACGTTGACCTGGTGAAGTTTGGGTGGGGAACTTCCATTGTGTCTGACCACATTGGAGCCAAGATTGACTGGTTGAGAACACACGGCATTGACTACTTTTTTGGCGGTACGCTGTTTGAAAAATTTTTCATTCAGGGTAAAGTCGACGCCTACAAACGCTATTGCCACCAATACGGCTGCAGATACGTTGAACTGTCTAATGGCACGATTGACTTGAGCAACCAGGCAAAGGCAGAGTTAGTACACGAGTTTGCGAGGGACTTTTTGGTTCTGAGTGAAGTCGGCTACAAGGATCAACAGAAATCGATCAACCTCTCCCCTGTTCGCTGGATTGAATTCATGAGACAAGACCTTGAAGCTGGTGCCACCAAGGTCATCACCGAGGCGAGAGAATCGGGAACAGGCGGCATCTGCAGAACGAACGGGGAAGTCCGCTACGGCTTAATCGAGGAAATCCTGGATTCTGGGATTGAGCACAGTCGGATTATCTTCGAAGCACCGAACAAAACACTGCAGACCTACTTCATTGAAAAGGCAGGCAGCCAAGTGAATCTCGCCAATGTCGCCTTCACAGACGTCATTGGCGTCGAAACTCTGCGGCTCGGCCTGCGCTCCGATACGTTTATGCTGTTTGAAAACAGCTGATCTCTGTGGAGGTGCTCACCTGGTGCGCGACATGCACAATGTCTTTCACTTAGCCATCCCGGCTCGTGACTTGGATGAAACATACGACTTTTACGTAACGAAGCTCGGTTGCAAACTTGCCCGCAGATACGCGGACCGCATCACGCTCGACTTTTTTGGCGACCAGGTGGTCTGTCATCTGTCGAACGACTATGCAACGGAACCGAAGATGTATCCCCGGCATTTTGGCATCACGTTTAAGGACAAGCTGTCCTTTGACAATTTGTACAAGCTCGCGAAACAGCGCGAGATCCCGTTTTTTGAAGATATGGGCCGCCGCTTCGAAGGTTTAATTGAAGAACACCTGACATTCTTCCTCATTGACCCGTCAAACAACCTGCTCGAGTTTAAGTACTACTTTGACGACCGCATGATGTACTAACTGGCCAACACTCGGATAAACGGGCGCCCGTCCTGCCAGTTGACTTCAAGCGGCACGCCGAACGCTTCACTGAGTTGGCGACTGGTGAGGGCCTCTTCCTTAGTCGCTGCATAGTGAATCGAACCGTTTCGCACGAGCAGCGCATGGGTAAACACCGGCAGCACCTCGTCTGGGTGGTGCGTGACATAAACCAATGTCGGACCGCCTTGCGCCTGTGCGAGTCGACTGACGGCGGCTAGCAGTGTTTCCCGTGCAAACAGATCAAGCCCAGTGCACGGCTCGTCCAAAATCAACAGCTTCGGGTCAGCCATCCACGCGCGTGCGAGCAGCACGCGCTGCTTCTCGCCCTGGGACAGGGCAAAATACCTGCGGCCGGCCAACGAAGCAGCGCCAAACTCCGCCAACAGTGACTCCGCACGTTGGCGGTCTGCGTCTGTCGGCACATCGTACAGGCCAATGGAGGCGAACTTCCCGCTCGCGACGACGTCAATCACCGCGTCGGTGGGGTGTGAAGCGTAGACGCGCTCGGCGAATGCGTTGCTGACCCATCCGATGTGCTTGCGAACTTCGCGCAGGTCCACTTCGCCAAAACGGTGACCGAGAACTTCAATCGCGCCTCGCGTCGGCCACAGGTAGCCGTTGACGAGATTGAGCAGTGTCGTCTTGCCTGATCCGTTGTTGCCTAAAACCACCCAGTGCTGTCCTGCCTTGACTTCCCAATCCACGTCACGAACAATGGGTTCTGGATTGCGATAGGTGACGCCTTGCAAGCGAATAACTGACTCACTCATTCCCGGTCATTCCCCCTAATCCTCAACTCTCCTCAGCGACTGAGACAACGCTGAGGCTCGCAATGATCAGCAACGCCCCGAGGCCTTGCACTGGACTCAGACCTTCTCCCAGCAACAACCACGCGAACACGGCTGTCCAAACGGGTTCCATGTTGAAAGCGAGCGCGGCTTCGGTCGCTGTGACGCGTGCTTGCCCCCGAGCCTGCAAGAAAACTGCGACCACCGTCGCCACCACAGCGAGGAACAGCATGGCCGCCCACTCTGTGACCGTCCAGTGAAACAACCCTTTGTAGATACTTGGGTGAAGCAGCCCTTGGACCAACATGATGATTGACACCGAGATGCCCGCTCCGAGTGACTGCAAACCTGCCTGTTCGACTGAAGTCATGCGTTTGGATAAGCTGGTAGTACCGATGATTTGAGCAGATAACCCGGCTGCGGCGAGCAGAGACCAGAGAACCCCAATGTGCAAATGGAGCGATATGCGTCCAAGCAGCAAAGCCATCCCACAGACACTTGCAACCGCGGCAACCCAGACGAGTGGCTTAGGGAGCCTTCTGCGCAACAGAGCGACACCGAGCGGCGTAAAAATGACGTACATCGCGGTCAAGAAGGCAACTTGATCAACCGAAATCGTGTACATGCTCCATGTCTGCCAAAGCACGGGAATACCGAGCATAAATCCGGTTCCAATACCGAGAGCGAGGTCGCGAGGCAAGAATCGGCGCCGTAACACCCACGGCAGGAACAACACTGCTCCTGCGCTGAAGCGGAACCACAGCATGACGACTGGGGACATCACCATTTCGCTGCGTAGCATGACGATGTTGCTAAACCCCCAGATTGCGGTCACCAAAACGATCGACCCGATGCCGATAAACCACGACCGCGGCAACCTTCTGCGGCCGGGTCGAACCGCACCTTCCGAAGTCTGCAGTGACGCTTCCATGATCACGCCCGCTCCCCCGCCTCCCAACTGCGTCATAGTCACCATCATAGCGCAGACTTCACTTGGCGTGGAGGGGGTCGGACTCTTTCCAGCCAATGATTTATTGGTTAAAATAACAGCGAGGATGAGGCTGCATCCATCAGCACACGCAGCCTTTCAGTCTGCCATCCGACTTGGCAGACTGGGAGTGCCTCACGGGGGTGACCTTCGGTGCGAAAACTACTACGTTATTTATCGCCGCACAGCTTGGCTATTGTCGGGGTGCTTGTACTCATTTTTCTTCAGTCGATGTCGACGTTGTACTTGCCGAATCTGATGCAAAACGTCGTGGATATTGGCATTGTCCAAGGCAACATTCCCTATATCCTGCACATTGGTGTGCTGATGCTCCTCGTCTCTGTCGGCGGTGTGGCTTGTTCGATTACGGCCAGTTACCTGTCGTCAGACGTATCGTCGAGCTTTGGCAGGACTTTGCGCAGTCTGGTGTTTTCGAAGGTCGAGCAGTTTTCCTTGCACGAGTTTGACCAACTCGGAGCGGCTTCGCTCATCACGCGCACCACAAACGACATCACGCAGGTGCAGCAACTTGTCAATATGATGCTGCGGTTGATGGTGCTGGCACCGATGACGGCCATCGGCGGAATTATCATGGCAGTGACCACAGATGCCAAACTGTCGCTGATTATTGTTGTGGTCATCCCCGTGCTGAGCATCGCCATCTTCTTGGTCATGCGCAGAGGGGTGACACTGTTTCGGTCGATGCAAAAGAAGATTGACCGCATCAACCGCGTGCTGCGGGAATCACTAACCGGCGTCCGAGTGATCCGTTCATTTGGCCGTGCAGATTACGAGGAAGCGCGTTTTGACGCGGCGAACCGCGACCTTACTGACACAGCCGTTCAGGTCAACCGTTTGATGGCGCTGATGATGCCACTGATGATGCTCATCGTGAACGTGTCGACCGTAGCGATTCTCTGGTTTGGTGCCAAGCAGATTAACCACGGCGCCATGCTCGTTGGCCAGTTGATGGCGTTCATTCAGTACGTGATGCAAATCCTGTTCGCAGTCCTAATGGTCTCCATGATGTTCTTTATGTTCCCTCGCGCGACAGCGTCTGCAGACCGGATTCACGAAGTGCTCAGTGTGTCGCCTGAGATTCGCGATAAAGAGACGCCGAGTCACTCTAAGCGTGATGGCTTCGTCGAGTTCCGAGACGTGACGTTCAGTTACCCCGGAGCGGAGCAACCCGCGCTCTCTCACATTTCCTTTTCTGCGCGGCCAGGCCAGATTACAGCGATTATCGGCGGCACGGGTGCAGGGAAATCGACGCTGATGAACCTGGTTCCGCGCTTCTACGATGTCGACAGCGGCCAAGTCCTTGTCGACGGAGTGGACGTGCGGGACTACTCACAAGAGGAACTGCGCAGCAAAATCGGCTACGTTCCGGGAAACACAGTCTTGTTCAGCGGCTCGGTTGCAGACAACATTCGCTATGGCCGTCCAGATGCAACGTTGGACGAAGTACGGCACGCAGCAGAGGTCGCACAGGCAGCGGAGTTCATTGAGGCGCTTGAAGGATCGTATGACGCTCGGCTCGCGCAAGGTGGGCAAAACCTCTCCGGTGGACAGCGTCAGCGTCTGTCGATCGCCCGCGCGCTTGTCCGTCAACCCCTTGTGTACATTCTCGACGACTGCTTTTCGGCACTCGACTACACAACGGACGCGGCGCTACGCGCGGGGTTGCGACAAGAGACTGTGGGTGCCACGGTGCTGATGGTTGCGCAGCGAGTCGGCACCGTGATGGACGCAGATCAAATTGTCGTGATCGACGAAGGAACGGTTGCCGGAATTGGGACACACAATGCTCTGCTTGCCTCGTGCCCTGTCTACCGCGAGATTGTGGAGTCGCAACTCGGCGAGGGGGCGAGCGCATGAACGCACGACGGGGGCCACAAACTGTGACAGGTTCATCCGCTTACGGTGGACCCGGCGGGGGACAGCGAGGCGGGTTTGGCGGCGGTCCACAGGCGCTCGGACGGCCAGTAGAAAAACCGCGGAATTTCCGCCGCACACTCCTGCGCTTTTTAGGCTACATGGCGCCTCAGTGGCCGCGTCTGACGGTGGTAATCGGCGCCGCCATCGCAAGCACTGTCTTCAGCATCTTCAGCCCACGGGTGCTTGGGGGCGCTACGACCCGCATTTTCGCGGGTGTGCTATCCCGTCTACACGGTGGCAGCGGCGGGATTGACTTCGCCTACATCGAGCGCACCATTGCCATTTTGCTCGGGCTATATCTGTTCAGTGCTCTGTTCAGTTACGTACAACAGTACATCATGGCCGGTGTCGCGCAGCGCGTAGTCTATCAGATCCGCCAGCAAGTTGACCAGAAACTGAGTCGCATGCCGTTAGAGTTTTACGACTCGCACCCACACGGAGAAGTGCAAAGCCGCTTTGTCAATGACTTCGACAACATCAGCAACACACTACAGCAGAGTTTGACGCAGTTCATTACGTCCATTGTGACCTTCATCGGTGTGATTGTGATGATGCTGTCCATCAGCCGCATCTTGACCGTCGCGGTCGTGCTGACGCTTCCGCTCAGCTTGTGGGTGACAGGAGCTGTAGCAAAGCGTTCACAAAAGTACTTCATGGGGCAACAGCGCACACTCGGGCAGTTGAACGCACATGTCGAGGAGATGTACACGGGGCACCCAATCATCAAGGCATTCGGTCACGAACGAGCAGCGATTGCAACGTTTGAGTCGGTAAACGAAGAACTCTACCAGACCGCCAAGCGGGCTCAGTTTATCTCCGGGATCATCATGCCGATGATGAATTTCATTGGCAACCTCGGCTTCGTCTTTGTCAGCGTCATCGGTGGCATTCTTGTTGCCCGCCGGTCGATTACCATTGGCGATGTGCAGGCGTTCATCCAGTACGCTCGCCAGTTTTCACAGCCGATTACCCAACTCGCGAGCATCGCCAATATTATTCAGTCGACGATGGCATCTGCTGAACGGGTGTTCGAACTGCTCGATGAACCAGAGGAACGCCCTGACATGGCGACCCCAGTCGTCCTCACAGAGGCGCGTGGGGCAGTCAGTTTCGAGTGCGTCGTGTTCGGCTACCACCAGGACGCGCCCGTGATCCGCGACCTCAGCCTCGACGTGAAGCCGGGTCAGACAATCGCCATCGTTGGACCGACGGGTGCCGGCAAAACAACCCTCGTCAACTTGTTGATGCGCTTTTACGAGGTACAGGACGGCCGCATCACGATTGACGGGCACGACATCACCACGCTCCCTCGCGAAAACCTGCGCAGTCTGTTTGGGATGGTCCTGCAGGACGCGTGGCTCTTCAACGGAACCATTCGGGAGAACATCGCGTACGGCCGTAAAGACGCTACAGAGACCGATGTTGTGACAGCAGCAGTTGCGGCACGCGCGGACCACTTCATCCGCACGTTGCCAGATGGCTACGATACAATGCTAAATGAGGAAGCCAGCAACCTGTCACAAGGACAGCGGCAGTTGCTGACAATCGCCCGTGCAGTGCTTGCCGACCCGGCAATTCTCATTCTCGACGAAGCGACCAGCAATGTGGACACACGCACCGAAGTGCAGATTCAGTTGGCTATGTCATCACTGATGAAGGGGCGGACGAGCTTCGTGATCGCTCATCGGCTGTCCACGATTCGAAACGCTGACATCATTTTAGTCATGGATCACGGTCGTTTGGTCGAACAGGGGACGCATCAGTCGCTGCTCGCTGCAGGCGGGTTTTACGCGAAGCTGTACGAGAGCCAATTTGCGTCCACGGGATGGCAGCCAGAATTTGACTGGCCAACAGTGCGGGAAGGAACTTGAAGTGCGAAGGCGAATACGTGAGAGTGTGACTTCACAATCGGGAGGCGAAGTGTGGTTTGCGTCGATCTAACCGCTTTCTTCAGTATTTAGGCATTACGGTGTTGGCAATTGTCTCGATGTTTGTTCTGGTCGCCCTCGTTGGGTTCATTAACCGTTTGATTCAGCCGCTTTCTCCATACGGAGACGTCCTGCTGGTGACGCCGCTGTTCGTGTTTATCTACACACTGATTCGACACCGTGCCGTTAAATCTCCGCGCTTGTTAACTTACGGCATTGCGTTCCTCGCAACTGCAGTCTTAGTTGCCATCTTCATTGCACTGATCGCCCTAACGCTCGGGGCCGTCAGTGGACTTGGCTGAGGGTCTCACACTTTTTGAAACGATGCTTCTCCGTACCGCGGTTCTCCGACAGGCGTGCCGTCTTTGGTCACGGCAGATTGCCGAACTTGTTCCAAATAACCAAGTTGCCCACCCTTCGTCATGGTGAAGCGCACCCGCTCTATACCTGAGCTTGTCTCATATGTCCAAGTCACTCCCTCCGGTTGCCAGTCGCCGCCGCGAAGTTCAACATAGTACTGCAATACATCTGGAAACGCCGCGAAAATCAGTTCCATCTGTTCGGCCAACATCGCTTTCCCCTCCTTTTTCGCAGGATACATTATAATTTGGAAAATGCCACTCCGGTGAATATTTTTTTGTTTTGGGCGAAACAGTATTGTGTCACTACAGGCAGACATACATGAAGAGTAACTACACAATCTGAGAAGTGGGGAGTTAGGGTTGACTATGTACGCGACCACCATCAGATTCGTCCTTGGACCCGATACGCAGTGGGAGTCAGAACACATTGCGGACGTCGTCGCGGGGATGCTGAGCAATCAACGCGGGTGTGAGTCGTTTGTCTTTCTTGGTGACTACGAGATAGGAGAATATGAGTGGATCGTGTTTTGGAACAGTCGCGAGGACGCCGCCGTCGCCTACGAACAACGCTACTCCCAGTTCTGCGCTATGATTGGCGACGGGTTTCAGTGGCGACCGGCCATTCAGTTGTTCCAAGTCTACGACGCCAAGTACACTGCTTCTTCCTAACCTTGCAGGTCGCGGAGGAAGGTCGTCACTAGCTCTGTTTACCTCGATGTACCGACCGTTCTCCCCGACCTGTAACCCATTTTTTCGCAAGGTGCAGTTCACTCTCGGTTCTGCCTTTCACCAGGCCCGTCGCTTACCAGCTCACTTTGCAAACACGAGCGGCCCGATTGTCTTGAGAATCGGTTGCCTGCGCACCCAACTCGTTCCCGGCGTTTTGGCTGGGTTATAAAACACCATCGCGCCTGGCACAACATCTGAGCTGTGGTCGAGAACATCCACTGCTGCTTGGTCGCTCGCTGCTGACGGGGTGCTGTAAATCATCCCGTTTGCCACGGATGTGAACTGATAGTGACCACTGATCACCTGAAACACGACGTCGTGAACGGTAGTTCCGTACCCACCAGCTTTCAGTCGGTGCATGACTACGTCACCTACGGCAATTTGTGCTTGCAATGAGAGACCGCCAGCCTCTGCATTGATCACTCGTTCCATCCAGTACAGATTCTGCTGAGCCGTTGTCAGATTCTGAGCGGTCGCCGCGGCCCTTGTGGTAGTAGATGGCTGGCTTATCTTGGCTGGCGGAGCCGTTTTCGAAGCTGGAACAGTAAGGGTTGTTCCCACTTGCAGGTTCATCGGGCTCACGTGGGGATTCGCAGCTTGTAGGGCTTGTACAGACAGGCCGTGGGCACGGGCAATTAACCACAGTGTTTGCCCGGGTTGGACGACTACGGTATTGCTTGCGGAAGCCTTGGCAGGGAGTTTCAAAACAGTTCCCACCTGAAGATTCATCGGGTTCACGCTTGGGTTCGCCGCCTGAAGAGCCTGCACCGTAGTGCCGTATTGCTTGGATAGGGTCCACAGTGTGTTCCCGGGCTTGACAGTTACTGTTTGTGTTGTTGCCGCAAGTACGGGCGAAATGCCAAACGCAAGCACAGCCGCCGCAGCTACAGCACCGGTAATCCAAGTTCTACGCATACTGAAATCATCCTCTCGTTTATGGCCTCCGAGGTTAGTTGTCGGGCTCGGGTGACGAGAACACCCTGTGAAGTTCCACTTCGCCCATAGTCTTTGCAGACAGTAAATCCCCCGTACATCGACTCTCATCGATGACTCGGCCTACTTCCCGTGCAGTATACCATGGGCCGTATGACGGTTAAACGCGTAAATGATGGTAGTGATGTCAGAGACAAGTTCGGAACTGCGAATAACCCTTACAGCAAAGGGCAGACTATAATGTGAACCAATAAATTACAATCATTTGCGAAAATGCGGGAGGGTGAATGATGTGAGGGCATTGAACCGAACGGCGTTGGTCTTGGTTATCATTGGCGCTTTAAACTGGCTGCTTGTGGGGCTATTCCAGTATGACGCTGTGGCTGCCCTTTTCGGCGGAGCAGGCAGTATCATCGCAAGAACCGTCTATATCATCGTCGGCATCGCCGGGCTGTACTCGATTTCGCTCTTGTTCGATCGAGAAACAGTGGTTTAAGGACGCCAGAATCTGGACTTTGGACGGGGCGAACTCCCCCGGCGTGAGTTCGCCCCGTCCCTCACATTCAACAAACTGTTCTACGGTGTTATCGACTTTCGCCCTGAGAACAGAGCACATGTGAGTGAAAAAGACCTCGGTTGCCCCCCCATTACGTCGATCTCGATGTGTTGTCGCTCTTCTGCCCCGCTCGGAGGCTGTTGCAACAAGCGAACGAGTTCCTCGCGTACGTCTCGAGGTGTTCGGCTGCGCGCCACCCAATCGTCAAAATCCAGCATCAAGTCCCATGTCACTACCTCATCATAAGCAAGTCCTGCGGAAACAAACCATGACCGGTACTCAGAACGCCGTGGCTCGCGAACATGGGAAGGGTCGCGCAGTCGATTGAGGTGATTGACGTACGTATCAAGGACGGGGTCTTCAGCTGCATAGTGGTCCGAAATCAACAAACACCCGCCAGGTTTAAGAACGCGGGCCGCCTCTTCAATGAATCTCCTCGGATCCGCAAAGTGATGGACCGCATACCGGCAAGCAACCACATCGAACGTTTCATCTGGCCACACGAGATTCTCAGCGTCGCCCACACAAAATTCAACGTTTGCCACACCAACTTCAAGTGCATATCTCTCAGCAATGGCGACCATGGACTCTGTCAGGTCCATACCTACACAAGACGCTGCTCGGCGTGCAAGTGCAATCGCCGTATGCCCTGCGCCACAACCGACATCGAGAACGTGCTCGTTGCCGGACAATTGTGCAGCGTCCACTAGATGCGTTAAATCATCTCCTTGTGAAAACAGCGGCGAGTCGAGATAGTCCTGCGCAATCCCCGAGAATTGGTTCCTAACTCGTTCTTTCAACTCTTCATTCATGCGCATCCCCCCGAAAAGGCTCGGGACATAAGGCTGACGCCCTCTGTCCCGCCCAACACACTGAATCAATAACCAAACAAGCTCGTCGCGGAGACATCCGTCACCTTGACTAGGTTGCCTTTCGCGTCAAAACCGTCCGCTTCAAAGGCACCCGTCACGTTGTGATACTGGTTAAAGTCTTCCGGACCACTCGCACCTTGGTAGTTGATCTGTTGACCGGCCTTAATGGCTGCAACAGCCGTCTTAAAGTCATAGACCTGCGTACCCGGGCCGTTTGCGACCTTTTTGATGTAATTGACGTACACGGATGGATTCGACGACTTGGCTTCAATCATCGCCAATGCAATGATGTTCATCGCGTCGTAGCCGTTGTTCGAGAGAATCACAGGCTGCGTGCCCTGCCAAACTTGTGCATAGTATTGATTATAAAGTGTCGAAGCTTGCCCCGTGTTGCTCGCACCTTGGACAGAGGTCAGTTCCTTCTGCGCATAACTGAGGCCAATTGCCTGCGCAAACTGAGTAGATGCTGTCACGTCATCCCCAATCAGCGGAATGTTGCCGCCGCCGAGCTGTTGCAACTCAGAGAAGAACGTGGACGCTGTTTGCGGATCAAGTTGCGTGTAGATCACTTGCGGCTTCGCTGCGATCAACTTTTCAACTTCGCTTCGGTACGAACTCTGGTCCGGTACAATCTGCTGGTCAAGAACCACATTTACGCCGTGTTTTTGCAGAGTACTTTTAATCGGTCCATCCAAGGTCTGCGCAGACGAGTTGGACCCAAGGACGATGGCCGCCTTCGTGTACCCTTTGACCTTCGTCCCGTAGTATGCCATCGCGACACCCATCTGCGAGTCGGACGGTGTGACGCGGTAGATGTACTTGTACTGCATATTGTCGAGCTGCGTCGTGCCGCCAATCGCCATCGTCACCAGTTTATCCTGGTTCAACATGTTAATCACGGACGTGATTGTCAGTGAAGACGGGCCAATCATCGCAGCCGGGTGAGCCGTACTCATCACCTGTTGGATGGCCGGGACAGCGTCAACAGGGTCGCCGACTGTGTCCGCTGTAACAATGTTTAACTTCTTTCCAAGTACCCCGCCGTTGGCGTTAATCTCCTGGACAGCCACTTTCACTCCGTTCAGTGTGTCCGGACCGATAAAGGCTTCCGTCCCGCTGAACGGAGCTGCCACCGCAATGTTGATAGTATTGGAAGATGACCCTCCGCTCCCAGTGGAACCCCCAGACGAATTCGAAGCAGTCGAACTGCCAGCCGAACCACAGCCCGCGACAACGCCAGCGGACAAAAGCAAACTCGCCAATGCAAGCTTGTAACCTTTGTGCATCACATGAATCCCCCTCCAGATTTGTTTACCCACTCGCTCAGTGCCCCAGAAACATCTTGCCGATGTCCGGACGAGACAACAATTCGCCCGCCGGTCCCTCCTCTCGGTTTTCTCCCGCCACTAACAGGTACGCCCAGTCTGCAAGTGTCAGCGCGGTTGTTGCGTTCTGTTCCACCACTACGACCGCTTTCCCCGTTTGGGCGATGGCCAAAATGTGTTCCCAGACTGTCTTTGTATAGGCAGGGGAAAGCCCCGCAGTGGGTTCGTCAAGCAAGAGAACACTCGGATTGGACATCAGTGCGCGCCCCATCGCAAGCATCTGTCGTTGTCCGCCGCTAAGTGTACCAGCGGGGCGTTTTGCCGCTTTCAGCAGGTCCGGGAAGATGGCGAACACTTCTTCCATCTGTCCCTTGGAATGCTTCGCTTCACCGTAGCCGCCAATCTCCAGATTTTCGCGGATTGTCAGGCTGGGAAAGACATTCCCTGTCTGTGGAACGTAGGCCATTCCAAGCGAAACCAGTTTGTCAGTCGAAATGCCAGTAATGTCTCTATCGCCAATCTTTACGGACCCAGAAAAGACCTTGTTAAGTCCGAAGATAGCTTTCAGCAGCGTCGACTTCCCTGCGCCATTTGGACCGATGATCACGGTTGACGTACCGAGAGCGGCTTTGAGGTGCACACTGTGGACGATGGCGTTTTTGCCGTATCCAGCCGTCAGATTCTCGACCTGTAGTCCTTCACTCACACCCTCACCCCCCTAGGTACGCCTTGACCACATTTTCATTCTCACGGAGCGCAGACATGTTGCCTTCCGCAAGGATTGTGCCTTCAGCCATCACCACAACGTGATTGCAGAGCGATTCGACGATGCGCAGGTTGTGTTCGATCAACAGAAACGTAATCCCCTTTTCATCTTTCAAATCGCGAATGTGCTCCTGGAGTTGACCCGCTAGTGTTGGGTTAACGCCGGCCATCGGTTCGTCTAGCAACATCAACCGCGGATCGGCCATCAAGGCCCGCGCAAGGTCGAGCAACTTCTTTTGACCGCCGCTGAGGTTACCCGCGTACTCATCACGCACGTGAAACAGGTTAAATCGCTTGAGCAAGTCAACCGCTTTTACAAGCAACTCACGCTCTGACTCGCGGATCTTTTTACGAGCGAAGAGAGCCTGCCAACTCGTCTGCCCTGGCGTCTTATTCGGCGCGAGCAACATGTTTTCAAACACTGTCAGACTTTGCAGTTCACGAGCGAGTTGGAAGGTGCGAATGAGCCCTCGCTGAGCCACCTTGTGTGACTGCCAGTTGGTGACATCCGTCCCATCGAACGTCACACTCCCGCCATCCACACCGTGAAACCCTGAGAGTGAGTTCACAACGGTGCTTTTCCCTGCGCCATTTGGACCGATGAGTCCAGTCACCGTCCCGCGCGGCACATCAAACGTGACACCGGCGACTGCTTTGACGCCACCAAACGACTTGCGCAGGTCTTTGACGGAGAGCAAGTTATCCCTGAGCGGTATGGCCATTGGCGACGTCCTCCTTCAGACCCGGAATCGCGGAGAGTTCGAAGACGCGCTTGCGCTCGGGGATGGCGCCCTGCGGACGGAAACGCACCGCAAGTATCATCAACAGTCCAATCGCCATGCCGCGGATGGCCTGAATTAGCAACGGATGCCCCGGAATCGTGATCAACCGTGTCGCTTCTGAAAACAGGACGGGTACGAGAAACGCACCGAGAAGCATGCCGCGGTTGTTGCCGCGACCGCCGACCAACATGGCAGCCCAGACGATAAACGTCTCCAGTGTCGTCCACCCGCTCGGGTTCCACGCCCCAATGTACTCAATCTGGAGGGCACCAGAAATGCCCGCAATAAAGGCGCCGATGACAAACGCTGACATCCGGTAGCGAAAGACGTTCTTTCCGAGCGCTGCTGCCACGTTCTCATCCTCGCGAATGGCGCGCAGGATGCGTCCATATGGCGACTCAGTAAGTGAACGCATTAGCCAAAAGATAAGTGCAGCGACGATGACGCTGATGACGAGAAACGGCAACTCGTAGTTGTTTGTGCTCAGGTTCATGACCGAGTTATACGGCTGTGGCACACCAACGATGCCGTCCCAGCCGTTAAACAGCGGAGTCGCGTTGCCAATCACCATCCAGACAATTTGGCCCACGGAGACAGTGACGATGGCGAGATAGTCGCTGCGCAGTCGACGTAGGCCGATGATTCCGACAATGACGCCGAGCATCGCTGCTGCTAAGCCGCCGATGACCGGACTCAAAGGAAAGGGTAAGTGCCATCCAAGGATGTAACTACCACCCATACCACCGTTTGTCGATGGAGTCATGGCTGCGACGCCGGCGAAGTACGCGCCGATGGCCACGAATGTGATGTAGGTGAAGTCAAGAATTCCAGTCAACCCAAACTGCAAGTTAAGCCCCCACGCTTGTATGGCGAAAATCATGAAGTAGATGGCGAGTGTCAGTAAGTAATGCACGATGCGTTACACCCTCCCTCTCGACGGAAGAATACCTTGCGGTCGAAACAAGAGCATGATGACGAGGATACCGAACGCAACTACAGTCTTATAGGCCGAGTCCATAAACGTTGCGGACACTTCCATCGCCAGACCAATCACAAGGGCGCCAAGCATCGCGCCATAAGGACGACCAATCCCACCCATGATGACCGCCGCGAAGATGATGAACAGGAACTCTGAACCCAGGGCAGGCGTAAAGTTGTTGACATTGATAGCCAGAACCACGCCGGCAAGCCCTCCGAGGAATCCACTCAGAAGCCACGCGTAGTTTGTGACACGTTTCGTTGGAATACCACTGATGAGGGCAAGTTCCGCGTTGTCTGACAGTGCGCGCATGGCTTTGCCAAGTTTGGTGTACTTGAGCAGAACGTGCAGAGCGACCATTGCAGCCGCGGAAATCAGAATGATGATGATTTGCTGTAACGTGAACAGGAAGGGGCCAATGTGCAAAATGCTCCCCGGCGAGTCTTGGTACTGCTTGAACTCTGGCCCAAAGATGGCCTGCACGAAGTTCATCAGGAACAGGTCCATACCGATGGTGACGACAAGCAGAATAATCATCTGCGACTTACGCCTGATGAACGGCTGGATGACCCACACGTTGAACAGGTACGCGACCACCGCCGTTAACACACCAGCGATTAACATGGACAGCCAGATGTTCAAGTTCAATCCCTTGTTGAAGACAAATGCTAGGTAGGCGCCAATCGTCAAAAACTCACCGTAAGCGAAGTTGACAAAATTGGTAACGCCAAACTGCAGGGTCAGTCCAACCGCACCGAGTGCCAACACGGATGCGGTTATCAGCCCAAATCCAACTCCCATCCAAATTAAGGATAGCGTCATGTCCGCAACTCCCCCTGTCTCGTTTCTGCCTGCGCGAGCTGTCCGAGCAAGCGCTTTCGAACACTCCCTAGCATTTCCAGGTCAATGCCCGTCTCGATTCCCATGAGATGGAACCAACGCACCAAGTCCTCCGTATTTAAATTGCCGGGAGCGTCGGGCGCATAGGGGCACCCACCGAGTCCACCGAGTGCTGACTCAATGGTCGTTACACCGCAAAACAGCGCGGCGACCACATTGCCAAGCGCGAGGCCATAACGGTCGTGCAGGTGCAATGCGAGTGGTGTGCTTGGCACTGCATCCTGAACCGCTGTAATCACACGCCGAACGAAGTCCGGCTTACCGAGGCCGACCGTGTCAGCGAGTGACACCTCTGCAGCTCCGTGATGGACGAGCGATTTGGCGATGGCAGCCACTTCGTCAGGACGAATCATCTCCTCATGAAACGGACTCCCAAACGCACAGGATATCGCGCCGCGCAACCGCACCGTTCCTGCCTCCGTCGCTTGCACAATGGCCTGGAAGTTCGCGAGCGATGCGTCTAGGCTCATATGCAAGTTATCCATCTGGTGTCTCGGACTCGCTGACACCACAAAGGTCAACTCTCTCGCAACAGTCGCCAGAGCTCGCTCAAACCCGCGCACGTTTGGCACGAGTGCAATGAGGTTGTCACACTCTGCAAGTCCGGCGAGAACTTGTTCAGCGTCCCGCAACTGCGGGATCCACTTTGGAGACACAAATGATGTCGCCTCAATTCGGCGCACACCTGCAGCTCGCAAGTCTCGAATCAGTTGAATTTTTTCCTCCGTGGTCAGTTCGCCAGTCTCATCTTGCAGGCCATCTCTTGGCGTGACGTCCACAACTTCTACAAAAGTCGGCCATTCAGTCACGCAATCACCCCCGCCGCCCGCAATTGGTCTACACGCGCGTCCTCGAAACCGAGGAGTGTCTTCAAGACGTAGTTCGTGTCGTGCCCCAGTTCTTGTCCGTCGTGAACAATGGAACCCGGGTGATTCGCCAACTTCGGAACGACGCCCGGCATGGAAACGCTTCCAAGTTGAGCAGATGGCACCTCGACAATCATGTCACGCTGACGGAACTGTTCATCGTTCGCGATGTCTCGCACGTTCATCACGGGACCCGCAGGAACCTCTGCGTCAGTCAGGACGTTGAGTAGTTCGCCCATCGAGCGTTCACTCGTCCATGCGACAATGAGGTCGTCAAGCTCTTCGGCGTGTCGCACGCGCGACAAGTTGTCGGCGTACCGCGCATCCCCTTCGAGATCACGTCGGTTCATTGCACGCAACAGTCTTGGAAACGTCGTCGGGCTGTTGGCGCCAATCGCGATCCAGCGCCCTTCCCTAGTGGGGTAGATGTTTGTCGGTGCAGTCCGATGAAGTTGATTGCCACTGCGTTCCTGTATCGCCCCGGTGTGGATGTATTCTGTCACCGACCCTTCCGTCAAACTGAACACGGCTTCAGTCAACGCGACGTCCACGTGGTCACCGCGTCGCACGTCGCTGCGCTCCCGCTGCAGCAACGCGAGCAAGGCTCCAATCGCCGCGTACAGCGCTGCGACTTCATCCCCTAGCGACACTCCAACGCGCAGCGGGGGACGGTCAGGAAATCCGGTCACATACCGCAATCCCCCCATCGACTCCGCAATGTTGCCAAACCCCGGGCGTTCACGGTATGGACCGGTTTGGCCAAAGCCGGAGACACTCACGTACACGATTTCCGGGTTAATCTCCGAAACAACTTCGTACGACAACCCCCACTGTGCCAACCTTCCCGGTCTGAAATTTTCGATAATTACGTCCACCTTCGGAATTAGGTCCAAAATAATCTGCTGCCCTTGCGACTGCCGCAAATCCACCCCGATTAGTTTCTTGTTTCTCGACTGGACGTGCCACCACCAAGACGACCCGGAAGGGGATATTCGCCCCCAAGTCCGGAGCGGATCTCCTTCACTCGACTCTACCTTGATGACTTCGGCCCCAAAGTCTGCAAACAGTCGGGTGGCGAATGGCCCAGCGATGAGTGACCCTAATTCGAGGACTCGAATTCCTTCAAGTGGCCTCTTGCCCCCCTGGTTCCCCATGTCTCCCCACCTCTATGTAACCGATTGATTCATGCTGTAAAACTAGTCTCCCAAGCGTACGGAGCGCGCCTCGGTGCGAATGTACTGTAGGTCAACTTCGATGTGCATTTTCATTTCTAGCCAAGCCAACTCTTCATCATGAGCAAGCAGGGCCCGATAAATTCGCCAATGCTCCTCGGCCGAATCGACGTAGCGCTGGAACACTTTAAAGCAGATGTAGCGGTAGTATCGGGCCAGGACTGAGATGTCCTCCATTGCCTTGCGCAACCGCCGATTACCGGATGACTCAGCGATAAGGTCGTGAAACTTGGCGTTACTTTCAATAAACGGGTCCATAGCTCCCGCTGCCAGGTACTTGTCTGTACTCTCGAGAACTGCTTTGAGTTGTTGCAGAGCACCTGCCGTCATGTACCGAGCGGCCAACCTAGCAGCCATCGGCTCAAGCGCGGTTCGCAGTTCGTACAAATCCTCAAAGTCCTTTCTTGAAGGTTCAAACAAATGTGTAACACCGTTGTAAGTAACAACTAATCCTTCTTGCTCTAGTCGGCGAATCGCCTCCCGCAGGGGACTGCGACTGATCTGCCAACGCTTTGCCAGTTGACTTTCGACCAACTTAGACCCCGGCGAGATGTTGCCCGTCAAAATCTGTGTACGAAGGTAGCGATAGGCTTGCTCCGCAAGTGATTCTGCCTTCGCAATTGGCGTATCCACTGATCAAAACTCCTCGCTGGTCGGTTGTCCCTTACCAAGCACCTTTCTGTTTCGTTAGTCGACTGTCGACAGCCGACCGATTGCAATAATAATATGCGTAATATTCACTTTCATCAATAGTTTTTAAATAATTATTTTTCAATAACCTAACGGCATAGTTGACGCTGTCGAATGATACAGTGATCCGTCAACTGACGAATACCCTCCACAATTCCTCCATAAAAATTTCACAATGGTTTAAAATTTGTCCAATCTACGTCAAGGAGGTTGGTTTAGACTGAAACCGAACTATATTTTTTGACTTCCGGCATGTGCCACCCGCTAGGTTGTCGTGCCATCGGCGCAGCTGGATTGACGAGGAAGATGCCGAGTGATGCCGTTGCAACCGTCGAACAAAGTCCTTACTGCCTGCGATTTACTAAGCCGACAATGGACCATTCTAATCGTCCGAGCCCTGTTGTCGGGCGCTAGGCGGCGCATTGAAATCCAGCAATCTGTACCCGAGGTCAACGCGCGCACTCTCGGGAAGCGATTACACGAACTGGAACTCGCGAATGTGGTACAACGCGTGGTCTATCCTGACGTGCCGGTACGAATTGAGTACGAGATGACGCTGAAGGGGAAAAGTCTCGAACCTCTGGTTCAGGCATTTGAGGAGTGGGCTGAAAAGTGGGCCACTATCGGTACCCATTATGCTTCACGTCTGCCATCAGAACTGTCGCATGGAACTGCACCTAAGTAATAGGGTCGCAATACCGGACCTGCAGCGTGTCCAACAGTTTGTCACGGCCCGGGCTTTGCCGCTCAACCGACAAAGCCCGAGTTCCCTTTTCTACCAGCTCCTATCATCGAGTGACGAGTGAGCCATTCCCGTGTTTTGCTGGCCGTTTGACGCCGCAACGGCGAGCTGGGTGCTCGGTGTCGGAGACTGAGCGTTTACGCAAGCTCGAGCCGCACCGTTGTCCCTCGACCAGCAGGCAAAGCCGGTTCCACAATCAGTCTGCGCTGCAGGCGCTGGCGAAGCTCTGGGACATGACTGATCAGTCCGACTGAGAGGTGGTCGAGGTTCAAACGTTCCAAAGATGTCACAACCACGTCGAGTAGTTCAGGGTCTAAGGTACCAAATCCCTCATCCAGAAAGAAGAACTCCAGTGGGTGCTGTCCACGCAGTTGAATATGCGCCGAAAGAGCCAGTGCAAGTGACAAGGACGTCAGAAAAGTTTCGCCGCCTGACAGTGTACTGACCGGTCGCGTACTACCGCCGTTGTGGTCGTCGCGCATTAGAAAACCTCCGTCGTCATCAATCAACAACGTGTAGCGCCCGTGCGTCAGATTCGACAACCGTACGGAGGCCTGACGCGCCACACGCTCCATCTGCTCTCTGGCCACGTAGCGGACAAACGCGTTTCCCCGCAAGACTCGCGCAATCGCGCCAATTCGCGTGCACAGCGCATCTGCCGTCACGCGCTCTCGCTCAAGTTCTTCCCAGCGGCTGCGCTTTGCGATGATTTGTGCTAGGTTCTCCTGCGCCGCCCCTTCTGCCTTCGCACACAGGTTGTAGTGTTCCTCGGCTGTCTGTAGAGCGACAGTTGCCTGGCGGAGGGCTTCCTCATCACCTGAGCGGCCGCCCAACTGTTTTTCGAGGTCCGCAACGACTGCGGCCGTGCGCGCAACAGTTGCTTCGTATTCGTTGACCTGCGCCGCCCTGTCAGCCGCCTCGGCATCCGTCAACCGAGCGTCTTCCACAGCACGCACATTGGCAAATCCGGCTGCGGCGAGCGCATCCGTCAATCGTCGTTCCTGCTTCGCACGCGCTTCTTCGCGTGCCTTGTACTCTGTCCGGGCGCCTGCCTCTTCCCGCTGTGCGGTCTGGTACGTTTCGTTTGCGGCCTGCATTCCCTCTTCAGCCAGCTTTGCTTCTGCAAGCAAGTTGTCAAGCGTTCGCTCAATACGATCGCGGACGACTGACACGGGGTCACCGTCTGTATAGGTCTTCAGTGCCGACGCAAGTGTCGTAACTTCCGTCTCGAAGTGCTCCACCCGAGTCTGCGCAACGCTGACTTCACGCTCGGTTTGCGCCACCTGGCGTTCAGCTGCAGCCAACTGCCTCTGCAAGTCAGTCAGTTCGCTGCGAAGCTGTGTCAATCGCGCCTGAGATTGAGCGAACAATCGGTCCATGCGCTCAGCCTGTTGCAGTACTTCCCGAACGGTTTCAGCGACCACAGCGGGACCCACTGCTTCCTGGCGCACGTTCGGTTGGCAGTCCAGTAGAGCTCGCCACAGCTCTTCGCGTAGTTCGGACACCATGTCGGAAAGTTCGGTCACATGAGCGTGCTGCGCCGACGCTTCCGCTTCGGCGGCGCGCTCTGCTGCCTGTGCCAACTCGAGGGCGTGACTGGCGGCGCTGCGCCGCTCTGCGAGGTTGGACTCTGCCGTGGTGAGATTCACTGAACGCTCATCCCACTTCTCACGGTCAGACATTGCCTTCTCCAGAAGAACACACAAATCAGGCCAAGCGCGTTCCCACGCGTCAAACGACTGTGGCGGCGCGGCTTGACCAAGCTGTTGCAATTCAGGCAGCCACAGCTGCCGAAGTTCGTCTTGCAAGGCGATTCGCTGCGACTCCTTGTTGTCGGCTTCAACTGCCCGCAACTGCGCAGTCGCCTCTGCCTGCGCCGCCGTTCTCTCCACCGCTTGGGCGCGTGCCTCGGCCTCCCGCCACGCCGACTCCACTCTGCGCAATTGGTCGTCAAAGCCCATCTTCGTCAGAGTCTCGTCAGAAGCCACTGGGACTGCTGCTTCAGCTAGCGCGTAGTGCATCGACCCACACACCGGACAAGGCGCCCCATCGCCAAGGCGTGCTTGTAGACGTGCGATTAGCGCTGTCTCACTTGCCGCCAGGAACTGTTGCTGCGCTTCCCGTGCCGCGTCAAGCTTCGCTTCCAAATCCAGAGCGATGTTGCGTTCTTCCAGTGCCCGCTGGTGCGACTCTGCGCGTGCCTTCTGCGCACTTTCAGCGTTCGCCTGAGCGAGGCGCTCCGCTTGCACTGCTTCGCGAAATGTCACAAGGCGAGACTCCACCCGCGTGCGCCACGTTTGTAAAGTTGAGAGCACCTCCCTCGTACACGCCGGAGTGTTCCGCTCGAGCAGGTTGCGCTCCTGTTGCAGTCGCTCGAACTCATTGTCCACCTGCCGTTCCTCGCCCTGTGTCATCTGCGACGCTTTCGCTGCTGTGTGTAGAACAGTTTGGCGTTCACGCAGTTTCACTTCCGCTTCATGCAACGCCTCGCCTCGCACACGCCAAGCCTCAAAAACCTTCTCGAGTGCAGCCAGTCTGCGCCGTTGCTCCGGTGACACCGTGTGACTGGTGACTACGGCCTCAACCTCGGTCAGTTGCTGTTGGCAAGCCACCGAACTTGCTTCTAGCCTGTCGCGAACCTGAGCTGCTGAGGAAGCCGATGCGACCGCCTGTTCCCATGCAGACGCTGCCCTCAGACTGTCAGTCTTCACCGCCATGAGATCGCGCTCAATTCGCTGTGCTTCAGTCAATTCTCCCAAGCGCTCTCGTAGTCCTGGCTCTTTTGCCTCTCTTCTCGCCCGAGCCTCATTGCACCTCACTGTCACCGCGTCGAGCTCCACCTTGGCGCGCTTCACTTCAACTTCTGCGAGTTCCCACTGTGTCCGCGCCGCTTGTGCCAAACTCTCTGCTTCGCGAAAGGAGACAATGTGCGGCCATGCAGTGAGCGCCTGCCGATGCCGTTCAAGCGAATCGCGCAGCATATCGATACCACCAGCGCGCGACAGAAGGGCTTCTCGCTCGACCTTGACCTCCTTGATGCGGCGCAGCAGGTCAGAGACGCGCTGAAGTTCCTCAAACGTTTCACGCGCGACGTGCCGCGCGGACTGTGCTTCGAAAAACTGCTTTCTGGCCTCTTCCAGCGCCACTTCGTGAGCATTCACGGCTTCCTCGGAGGCATCACCAAGCTCCGCCTGTTGCGCCTCAATTAATCCCCTCGCGTGTTCAGCTTCGCGACCCCGATCGGACACGCGCCGCAGCAGCGATTGGCCGAGGCGCTCAAGGCCAAACAGCCGCTCCGTCATTGCGTTTCGTTCGCCACCGGTCAACTGCAAAAACTCCGCAAACTTACCCTGCGGCAGGACTACCGCACGCGTAAAGTCGCTCTGTTCGAGACCGACAATCCCGAGAATGGCGCGGTCGACATCGCGCTTGCTGTCTGCCACGACCACAAGCCCTGGGTCTCTGTCGTCGATTCCCCGTTCGAGCTGTAACAGGCGGCTCGCTTGATTCTGCACGGAGTACTCCCCTGTACCTGCGCGTCGGTAGAGACGCTCGACCCGGTAGTGCTTGCGCTGACTTCCCGCGCCGATGTCAAAGTCAAATGTGATCTCCAACTTCTTTTCGGCCTGGTTCAGAATCCCCTGCGTGCTGCGGTCCGCGCGTACAACGTGGCCGTACAAGGCAAGCGTAATCGCGTCCAAAATGGAAGACTTGCCACTCCCTGTGGGTCCAAAGATCCCGAACATCCCAAGTTCAGTCAGTTTCGTGAAGTCAATCTCCTGTCGCTCCCGGAAACTGTTTAACCCAGCAATGCTCAAACGGATAGGTTTCATGCGCCAACCCCCTCCACGCCGTCCCCCGCCGGCGTTGGCTCCTCCTGACCCCCTGTGTCCCCAGGTGTCTCTTCGGCCTCATGCACGAGTTCAAGAAACAGCTGCACCAACTCGTCGTCCGCATCTGTCTTCGAGCGGTCCGTAAAGAACTTGCGGAATAGCGCCTCCACCGACAGCCCTGCCGTAGTTTCTGTCGGGTCTGCGCCACTGCCCGGTGCTTGTTCTGAAAAGACTGGACGGATGTGAACGAATCCCGGGTGCAGGTCCCGCAAGCGGTGAATCTCTTCAAGCTGAAGACCTGTCTCGACTAGCACCTCTAAATCAATCCACGCTTCAGCGTCACGTCCCTCCTCAACCCATTGCATGACTTGAGCGAGGCCTTGTGTGGCCTTCCAACGCACGAGCGGTTTACCGCTGTGAAGCGGAATCTCTCGAATCGTCGCAGGGGCTCCAGGGACCGCGTCGATGACGACAACAGACTTTGTCTGACCCGCTTCGGAAAAGCTGTAGCACAGCGGCGAACCCGCGTATCGCACGGGGACCGGGGCTCCGTTGACAGCTTGAGGGCGGTGCAAGTGTCCAAGCGCAACATACTGTGCTGATGCTGGAAACGCAGAGGCATGGACTGCGTACGCGCCGCCAATTTGAATTTGGACTTCCGATTCAGACTCCATGCCGCCTTGAACGTAGAGGTGACTCATCGCCAAGTTCACCGTGTCTGGTCGAAAGTGGTCGGCCAAGGCCGCAAACCACTCGCCAATTCTCCGACTGTAGTTCGACTGAAGCTCTTGCTCATCCAGAGTTTTCGCCAACACCTCATTTAGGCGAGATTCGGACGGATAGGGCAAGAGAGCGATCACGCAGTGGTCTGTGCAACCTGGAATCGCCAACTCGACATAGCCGATGCCCGCAGCGACACGCGTTACTCGATTCGAATCCATGGGCGTCGGGCGAAGGTCGTCTTTGGGCAGTCCCATCAATGTAATCCCCAGCTTGTCTGCAATTGGGCGGGCTGCGCGAATGCGTTCGGCGTTGTCGTGGTTGCCTGCAATCACGACAACCGCGCGCTTGCCCCCCGCTGACAACCCGTCAAGCGCGCGATAGAATAACGCCTCTGCATCGGCGCTCGGGTTGACCGTCTGATAGACGTCACCTGCCATGAGCACGAGGTCAATGGACTCCGCGTCACATAAGGCAATCAGTTCGTCCACGACCGCAGCCTGTTCTAGCGTGCGGTCCCGGCCCTCCAAGGTTTTACCAAAGTGCCAGTCAGCCGTATGTAAAATGCGCATCTGAATCCCCCAGTCCCTACAGTTGGTCTTGACTCAGAGTGGACTTAGCTCGTCTGTCACTGTCATGAAAGTACCACGCCCAGGTGACAGCTCGTGTCACTTGGGCGGGCGACAAACAATATTTCCATGTGACCGAACCTTATCCTCCTCGGAATATCCTGGGGAAAGCCTGAGCACCTACCGTTGTGTTACATCTGACAACCCACGCGCGCGGACATTTTTCAACGCCTTTGTCACGGCACGTCGGACCTTTGGCCGCTCGTCGGCGACAAGCGTATCCAACACCTGCTGCGCGCGCGCCGCCAGCTTCGCTCCGTCAGCGGCAGAGAACATCATGGCCAGATTCCAGCGAACCTGTTCGTCGTTGTGCGTGACCCACTGATGCAAACGGGCCACAACGTCCTCCGGATAGTAGCGCGCGAGCCCAGCCCCAAGCGCAAACGGGCCGAGGTTGTTCGACACATACTTCGACGTGTCCGAGAGCAGCGGCTCTAACGCGTCCAAGATGGGACCCGCAAAAGTTGGATTACGCGACCGGCCGGCATACATCAGCGCCAACAACGCGGCCCGACGGACGTTTTCAGAGGCGTCCTTGGTCCAGGTCGTGACGATTGGATGAAATTCGCTGAAGTGATGCTCAAGCACGTCGCCTGCGGCACTCGCTGCCCACTCCCGCACCTCCCAGTGCGGTCGATCGGCCAAATGGCAGAGTTGTCGAGCAACGTAGTTTGGGTTTGCATCATAACCGGCAGCGTAAACCAGAGCCGCGACCTCGGCTCCCGTGTCACTCCCGCTATTACAGAGAGCGTCGGCGACGCGCACGCGCTCGTCACTCGTGCCATAACGCGTCAGTAGTTCGCGAATCGCGAGCCGCTTAACCTTCGCACTCGCGGTCCCAGCATGAGCTGTCACCTGTGACTCGAGGACCTCCACGAGGTCAGCAATGCAATCCTCGGCAATCGCGATGCGAAGTCGGTCTTTCCAATCCACACTGTCCATGGCTGATCTCCTCGTCTCAGTTATATCAAGAATTCCGCCACTCGGGGGGCGAATTGACATAGAATGGTGTCCGGGATGTGAAACTCTAGGGGATAGAGTCATGGTTACACGCCCTGCCTTGAGGAATGAACTAAGATGAAAACGGCAACAGTCGTACAAAGGTGGCGATAGACAGTGGTGACAGGCACAGAAGTGGGCAAGAGTGACATTGAGATTGCGCGGGAGGCGGAGTTGCTGCCAATCGGGGACGTAGCGCAAAAACTCGGCCTCGGCGCGGATGACATCATCGCTTACGGTCGATACAAAGCGAAGATTGACCTTGCTGTGCGACAGCGCTACCCGCAACAGTCGACTGGCAAACTAATCCTCGTCACTGCGATGAGCCCAACCCCCGCCGGAGAAGGCAAATCGACAGTCACCGTTGGGCTCGCTCAAGCGCTCAACCAGTTGGGTAAGCGCACCGTCGCGACACTGCGCGAACCCTCGCTCGGACCGAACTTCGGCCTCAAAGGTGGCGCAACGGGAGGCGGCTACTCACAGGTCGTGCCGATGGAGGACATCAACCTCCATTTCACAGGCGACTTTCACGCCATCACAACGGCTCATAACTTGTTGGCGGCCGTGATCGATAACCACTTGTATCAAGGCAATGAACTCCAACTCAATCCCGCACGGATAGTCTGGAAACGCGTCCTCGACATGAACGACCGCGCGCTGCGCCAAACTGTCATCGGCCTTGGCGGTAGAAACAACGGAGTCACCCGCGAAAGCGGCTTTGACATCACAGTTGCCTCAGAAATCATGGCAATTCTCTGTCTGGTGGAAGACCTCCAGGAATTGAAGCACGCCATCGGCGAAATCCTCATTGGCTACACCTATGACAAGGAACCTGTGTACGTCCGCGACCTGCATGTGGAAGGTGCCATGACCGCAGTCCTCAAAGACGCCATCATGCCGAATTTGGTCCAGACGCTGGAAGGCACACCTGCCGTCATCCACGGCGGTCCGTTCGCAAACATAGCGCACGGGTGCAACAGTCTCATCGCAACCAAGACGGCCCTCCAACTCGGTGAGTACGTCGTGACAGAGGCCGGCTTCGGCGCGGACCTCGGCGCGGAAAAGTTTTTCGATATCAAATGCCGCAAAGGGGAACTCCATCCAGATGCCGCCGTCATTGTCGCGACGATTCGGGCACTCAAGTACCACGGCGGCGTTGCAAGGAAAGATTTGAAAGCAGAAAACCTCGATGCAATTCGGGCTGGCTTTGCAAATCTAGCTCATCACACGCGCATCGTGAGTCGAGCGCACGTGCCGTTTGTCATTGCCCTCAATCGCTTCACGTCAGACACAGACGCTGAACTTGCACTTGTTCATCAACTTTGCGACGAGCACGGGTTTCCGGTTGCGACCGCCAATGTTTGGGCGCAAGGCGGACAAGGCGGTGAACAACTGGCCAAACTAGTCGTGCAAACCGTTGAGTCGTCAGCGTCGTCGTTTCACCCCATCTACGACTTATCGGGATCAATTGAAGAGCGGATTGAAGACATTTGCAAGCGGGTGTACGAGGCCTCCGGCGTTGTATTCACAGATGAAGCGAAGCGGCAAATCAAAGACTGCGAAGTCCACGGTTGGGACCACCTGCCGATTTGCGTAGCAAAGACTCAGTACTCGTTCTCGGACAACCCAAAGGCAGTTGGAAATCCTGAAGGCTTCGTCTTATCCGTGCGGGGCATTCGGCCGTCGCTCGGAGCTGGTTTCCTGGTTTGTCTGACCGGCGACATCATGACGATGCCCGGATTGCCGAAAGACCCAGCCGCACTCCACATCGACGTCGACGAAGAGGGCCACATCACCGGTCTGTTCTAAGGCTCTGAACCCAGCGTCGGCCGCCCGAGGTGAATTGCACCGTCGGGCGGCCACAGTCATGTCATCGTACTGGACCAAGAGCCAGAATTCAGGAAGGTCAACGGCCATGTAGACTTTGCATAACGGCCGTGAAGAAGCGCTGCATCTCTGCCTGCATGTGATAGAATTGCCGACTTAACGCGTTTAACCCGGCTTGGATTCCGGACAGCTTTGTCGAGTCCTGCGAGAGTGAATGCCCGTTTTGCGCTGTCAGCTGGCCGAGGTGTGATATCGAAGTGGATACGTCGGTCATCCACACAGCAACCAAGGCGATCACAATGACTGCGGCAATTCCGAGTATCCACCGCAGTGGATGAGATTTCGTGGGTTCCTGGACGTACATCGTGCCCTGATTGCTGCCTTGTCCATTTCGCGAAACGTGACTCTGTTCATGCGACGGGTTGTCAGACTCATCCACTCTTACCAACCGGTATTTTTGTGCCATGGTATCCGTCCCCTTTCCGATGAACAGGTGCACTGATATGAACACCTTATCTACAGTGTTGCGAAACTCCCCCCATGTTTCTGACCGTTGCACTGTCATTTGGGCGAGTCGCAGGCTAACAGTCTACACCGAAATCTAGAGATTTCGTAAGCATCGCCTCACCTTTCCATTATCCTTGGACTCCTAAATCTGCTACCATCACCGATGTATACGCATAGCCGGGGAGGCACTCATGACACACACATCCACGCGAACGACTTCTTGGCGAGTCGTCCTTGCTCTGTTTTTCATCACCTCGGCAGTCGAATCAATGTCCATGAGCCACGTATTCGCGTTCATGCCGGTATATCTGGAATCCATGCATGTCCCGCATGTGGAGACTTGGGTTGGAATACTGTCAGCGGTCACATTTCTCGTCGGTCTGCCGTTTGTACCACTTTGGGGCGTGTGGGCCGGTCGCTACGGCGGAAAGTTGGTCGTAATCCGCAGCGCATACGTGGAAATGGTCGTGTTTATTGTGCTCGGACTGAGCCACTCTCTGGCAGGGGTCTTTATCGCGATGATGCTCGTTGGCTTTCAGCTCGGAAATACTGGCATCATGCTTGCCGCAATCCGCAAGGCCGCACCAGACGACCGCATCGGTTTTGCGGTCGCCATGTTCAGTGTGTCCTCTTCACTTGGCATGGCAGGCGGTCCACTCTTCGGTGGTGTGATTACAGGATTTCACCTGCTTGGTCTGCACGGCTTGTATTTGCTCGACGGCGGCCTGTCTTTCTTAACCGGGACCATGCTCTTCCTCTTGTATCGTCAGCCTGAGTTGGGTTCGGTCAAATCGGCGGCTCAGCAACACCCTGAATCAGCGTGGGCGACAGCGTGGCAGTCCATCCGGTTCACCTTCAGTCTCCCGGTGACCTGGACGCTGTTCGGCATCTACACAGTATTAATGATGGCGCGCCAGATGATTACCCCGTATCTCCCCATCGCGATCGAACAGTTGCCGATGCACTTTGTCTCCACCACCCTGTCGATCGGTGGACTGATGGGGTTGTCCGCGGTGGTCGGCGCCGTCATTACGGTCATCGCTGGGCGTATCGGGGACCGAATCGGGTTCCACAAAATTCTCCTGTTCGCATTCATCGTCTCCCTCCCCGCCGTCTTGGTACTTGGCTTCTCACACAACGTCGCCTGGTTCAGCTTGGCACTCACGCTGTTTAGCGCAGGATACAGCATGGGCGGTGCAATGGTGTTTGCCTTGTTCTCTACACGCATCCCGGAGACGCACCGCAGCACAGCCATGAACCTGGTGTATTTGCCTCTCTACATCGGCGGAATCATTGGTCCTGGCATCGCATCCTCACTCACACACATCGGGCTGTTCGCACCGTTCGCGGCAGCCGGAGTGTTGTTCGTAATCGCCGTCGTGACCGTGGTTGCAACACGTAAGTATACAACTGTACTGCCCTCCGCCACACGGGGCGAGACAGCTTTATAGGCGGCAGAAGGCACGTGATTTATTTTTCCATGAGCGATGAGAAGGAAGATCTCCTAGGAACTCGAATCAGTCAGCATGACGCATATACAGCATAGACTTCACGCCTGGTTGGGTGAGTACCCCCGGGAATCCTGGATGTTCATCGTCGCGAGTTTGACGAACGCCATCGGCAGTGCCACGCTGTGGCCTCTGATTGTCATTTACGTGCACAATGTGTTGCATCGGTCCTATGGCGAGGCTGGCTTCGTTTTGTTTTGCCAGTCCCTGGCGAGCATCATCGGGCAGTTCATCGGCGGAGCACTGTTCCATAGACTTGGAGCCAAGCGCCTAATTGTCGGTTCCTTGCTGTTGAACGGTATCGCACAACTTAGCCTGATGATTGCAAAGACGTGGGACCCATACATTGCGGTCATGGTCGCTAACGGTCTGTTAAACGCGATCACCATGCCTGCGGTCAATGCCTTTGTCGGCTACCGCTGGAAAGAACAGCGATACCGTCTATTCAACGCAATCTACGTTTTCAACAACATCGGTGTCGCCGTCGGAACTTCCCTTGCAGGTATTCTCGCGGCAATCTCATTCAATTTGACGTTTCTCGTCGACGGTCTAACCACAATTGGGTTTGCTTTGTTTTTTTTCGCATACCTTCGCCACATCGGGTTCCGAGAAGCGGACTCGCTGCAGGTTGACGCAGGTTTGCAAGCGGGAGACGCTGGCATCCGGGCATTGCTCGGAGATTACCGTCTGTACCTGTTTCTTGCGACAGGTACGATGATGCTGTCGATTGCCACCTCAACATGGAGTTCCGGCGTTGCGCCATTCCTGAATCAACTTGGTCGGCCACCGGCGGCGTTCAGTTTTCTTTGGACTGTCAACGGTATCGTGATCCTCGTGGGACAGCCCATAATCTCACTAATGAACCGGTTCATCACCAAGTCCCTGCACGCCCGTCTGATTTCCAGTGGTGTATTCTATACCCTTGGGTTTGCGTTCCTTTGGTTGTTTCACAACAACTATCTTTTTCTAGTCATCAGCATGGTCATTTGCACGTTTGGCGAAATGCACGTGTCTCCAACCTCTCCAGCGTTAATTACTCAAACCGCAGGCCGGAGCGCACCGTTCTACCTAGGCTTAGTCGGAGGCATCGGCAGCGTCGGCCGATTGATGGGTCCGCCACTGTTCGGAAATCTATTCGACTTTTTCGGCGTGGTACCCATTCTTGTCATCGCAACCGGTGCATCGTTGGTTTCTGCAGCGTCATTCTTCGTACAGCGCCTGATTCGAAAATAACGCCGAAAACCCGCAGGATATTGTCCCAAAACGTCGAATGAAACGTAATATTCAGATTGCATGTCTGGGTGTGGAAAAGTGCAAAACTTGCCAGGTGCCAGCGAGCTTTTGCTGAACATGTGCATTGTCTTCATCGGATCGCTAACCCTACAGTTCTTCCTGCCGATGATTAAACCTGGGGGCATGGCTAGGACCCTGTTCGTACAGGCTGTGCTGAACATCGAGATGTTCCTATGTATGTCCTTTCCCTACACACAGGCAAAGGGTTTTTCGTTTGACCTTCGCGCGATTCCCATGATTTTGGGTCCCCTGTACGGCGGACCCGTTACCAGTGCGACCATGCTTACCCTGTTTCTGACTTATCGCATCTTCATTGGTGGGCCCCAAACGATGAAAGGTCTCGTCATCGGGATCTCGTTAGTTGGCTTTTCTCTCCTGATGTCCAGATACTTCACAGATGCTCCTCGCGCAAAGAAGGTTGTTCTCGCGGCCGCTCCAATGGTATTACTCTTGAGTGGTCTCGACATCTTGCTCTGGCACGCCCTTGAAGACGTACATGGACGAATTCTGATCTTAGTGGCGTTTGATTTCATCAATCTCATTTTGCTAACCGCGACCATTCTCGGCATGGAGTATGTAGCTGAGAATTTTAAATTGAGTCAAGAAATCAATCGAACGGAAAAGCTCCATGTCGTAGGCGAGTTGGCTGCCTCCATCGCGCACGAGATCAGGAACCCTCTGACCGTGACGCGTGGGTTTCTCCAACTTGCAATACAAAGTCACCGGGTCCCCCCTGATGAAAAAGATTATTTGGCCACCGCGGTGGATGAACTAGACCGAGCACATGGAATTATTAACGACTACTTGTCCCTCGCTCGGCCTAGCACTGACGAAAGTACGAGCATCGACCTTGACGAACTGGTTCGTCACGTCGTTGACACGCTCTCTCCCTACGCGCATCTTCACAACGTCAAGGTCTCGTTGCACGTTTCAAGTCGAGTTTGCGTTCCAGGAGACTCGAAGAAACTGACCCAACTTTTTGTGAACGTTATTAAAAACGCTGTGGAAGCAATGCCCGCAGGCGGTCTGGTGACGATTCGAACTCAATGTTCCAAGTCACGTGGCACGGTCTCAATTAGAGACACAGGCATTGGAATGAGCAACGAGGAACTCAAACGTTTAGGGAACCCGTTCTACTCCACGAAAGCCAACGGTACAGGGTTGGGACTCATGGCAAGTTACCAGATTTGCCGCAGCCTAGGCGGGAAAATTGAAGTGAGTAGCAGTCCTGGGAAAGGGACAGAATTCACCGTATATCTTCCGCTGACCAAGTGCCCATAAGTCTGTTATCCTATTTACGTCAATGCAGACCAAATCGATGGTGTCTGATACGGGAGGTGCCAACGTGAACAAATCACATCTTCCCGTCTCCTTAATTGGAGGGTTTGGTTCACTTCTACTTGTAGTTCTGCTTGCACTCGGTTGGCAATTTCTCAACCTCCACAGTGCACCCACACAACTGCGGCCGAGATCGGCTGAACTATTTGGAACTCCGGTCAAAGTGATTCAGGTCACCAGCGGCTCAACCGTTGAGGTCAAAATGGGAAACAAAGTGACTTGGGTGGACCTGTATGGAGTGCAAGCTCCCCCAACAAACGACCCTTTCGGAGCAGAATCCAAAGCACTGCTTGCAGCTTTACTCAAACAGGGTTCGGTGACCGCCGTGATCCCAAGAAGAATCACAGCGGCCAAGGGCCAAATCCCTGCCACTCTATACGTGAACGGGCACGATGTTGCAATCGTTCCCCTTGAATCTGGCTTTGTAAAAGCTGACACATCATCACCAAAGGTAGAAGCAGCCTATGCGAAATTGGAAACTGGCGTCCGGGCCGCGAAGGTTGGCATATGGTCTATTCCCAGCTACGCAAAAGACAACTTTTTAGTCAAAGGCAAGTCTACGTCCCACTAACATGGACCATCACACTGTCACCGAAGCACAGACGTGCGAATGAGGCTTCTAAGGAGCAGTGCAGATTGCCCGCACTTGCGTGTCGCAAAGCAACTCCCCCTCCTGTCCGTACCCCTTTCTCCCTCGCCCATCAGCCTATAAATTTCATGGAATGGAATCACAGGGCACTATTCACACTGTGCTAGGCATCACAAGTGACTCAAAATCGCTCGCCGGTCGTCTAACTACTTGAAGGGGTGAGGGGGTGTACCTTGGAGAGTCCGAACTTTGAAACTGCGCAGACACACGCACTGCCAGACGTAACCGTTTACCCAGAGTATCGCGGATATGCGGACAGCCAAGGACAGGTTCAAGGATTGCTCGGAGATACTATTGACACGGAAAACGCCATCCGGGCTGCTGATTCTCTCAAAGCAGTCAACAAGTCGATGATTAGATTGTGGGGGTATCAGTTGGGGGCAGGTGTAGCCCTGATGGTCGCATCTAACCCGAATTTTGCTCAGTACACCCAGTACATCGTTGCAATGGATCCATTTGTAGGTTGGGGGACTCTGGCAGAATGGAGCAAAGAGAACTTCCAGTCAAATACACTGGCACAAAATTACCTGGGTACGGCAGTTTCAACCTATGGACAGTTCAGTCCAAGCGCCAAACCATACGTGCAGCGGTCCCCAAATCTCAAGGTGCTACAGTCAACCCCGGTGCTTCTGCTACAGGGCACGAGTGACAAGAACATGCCGTGGCAAACTGTTCAGATGTTCTATGAGCAGTTGAAAAAGGCACATGATCCGGTGACACTGGACTTGATTCCTCACGGGAACGGAAAGTTGAAGGGTCAAAATCAGGCCTCAGCAGATGCAGAGATTCAGAAGTGGTTAAACAGTCTCTACTAACGGTAGTTGAAAGTCCTTCCGCACGTCTGATCGCCCACCCTGATGGAACAAAGAGGATGTCGGTTGCGTCTATTTCACTGAGAGGAGAGTGAACATGCGCAACCCCCTTCCCATCCTAGCAGGATTGGCACTTATTGCTGTAGTTGCTGGGTGCGGCACGATTCACCCGGCGGTAGCGGTCTCCCAAGTGGGGCCCGCGTCAAACGCAACTCGCTCGGCACATGCTACTAAACAGGTTACCCCACCAGCAGGGAAAACGACAAACCCGAATCCTGGGGGCAACACAAACAGCACGCTGACTGGCAGCACAAGTACTACCAGCGGCGCAACGTCAATTCAATACACATCGCAGCAACAGAGCGAAATTGCACAGGCCGCGCACAGTACGGGGGTAAAAACACCGTACATCCCACAGCAAATTGATGCTGGGGATCACTTTCAAAGTGTTGAGGCAAGCGGCAAGTTCGTCTTCTTCACACTGCATTTTAAGAACATAATGGTCAACGAGTCCAAAATCGGTGGATTCGCGCCAAGCAACACTACAAGCAAGCAATCCGTCGTCTTACCTGACGGTACACATGCCACATGGTATACCTTCCCAAGCGCCAACGGGATCGAACATACACTCGTTTTCACACAGGGACAGACTTATATGTCCATACAACCTACGGACAAGCGCGTGGCACAACAGATGGCTGAAGAGATTGCATCTTCACTTGTTGGTCTCGCACCGTAAGTGCAGTTAACCCTGTTCAAACCCCAGCAGGCGGTACAGAACATGGGATGAGTGTAGGCGCAAAGGATGATGGATTGGACATCAGCGCGGCATAGCGAATGCGACGTGAGAAGTCACTCGCAAAAACAGAACGACGATGCACGCGCCAAGAAGCACAGACGCCACCACGCTGTATTCGGGTCCGAAATCTCCACCCGACACCCATTCCGGTCCCGTTGCGCGGGTGGAGAGGAACCGTCCAACTTGACGACCATACATCGGGTATCCGAGCAGAGGCCACTGTGCCAAGTTCCAACCATAATGAACCCCGATGGCCGCCAAGAGTCCAAATCGCACGTAGACTAGGCCAAAAACTACGGTAACGAGCACTAGATTTAACATACTGATGACTGTTGGTTTACCGTTTGGCAGGTGCAGGACGGCAAATACGACTGCTGAAATGGCAAAGGCAATCACCAACCCAGTATAGTGGCCGACCCACCCGATGAGGAACGCTCTTGCAAAAGCCTCTTCCAGCCCAGCGAAAATCAGCAGCCAGAAGGGGTTTGTGATGAATCTCTCGTTCTTGGAGATGCCTGCCGATACTCTGTTGTGCAGTGGTTGGAAACGAATGACGCCAAAGGCACGCAGAACCACGGTCGTGATTCCAATCAGTAGGCCACCGACTATGCAACCTACGACAAAGTACAGCAACTGATGTATGAACGACTGAGACAATGACCAGACTCCTCCTCCAGCTCCCACAGCTCTACACGAATCCGTTCTGAGCGTACGATACCCACAGCATGTGTCAATCGGATTATAACCCCATTCGCCGGTGACCCAATTCCATAACGGCACAAGTGAGGACACATGGTACGGCCTCGCAGGTCGCCGCGTCCATCACCACCGTGCAGTCATCCCTCTTAACAGACGTTGAAAAAAGCAAGTTTGTCTGTAACCAATCCGGGAGGACATTCCGTCTATTAAATGCCTCCGGAGGTGAAACGATTGAATCATGACTGGGATGCTGCAACAGCAACAGAGCAGTTGTTCTCCACATACCAAGGTGACGTGTACCGATACGCTCGGCTTACGCTCAATAATCCCACAGCAGCCGAGGATATCGTGCAAGAAGTATTCATTCGTGTGCTCAGAAGCTGGGACCGCTATCGAGGAGATTCGACGCCCAGAACGTGGCTCTGGGCGATTGTAAGAAACTGCATCACAGATTATGCGCGGAAACATCGACGAGACCGGCATCATCAGCTATTTGAAGAACAACTCGGTGGACAGACGGACTTTCACACCAGCGTGTCCTTTGAGGCCGAGCAACTCCTCACAGTGTTGTCGCGGGACCAACGGGAAGTCGTAGTCCTTCGGCTGATTCAGGATTGGTCGATTGCAGACACAGCCAAAATTCTCAAGTGGTCCGAAGCAAAAGTGAAGACAACGCTACATCGAGCGGTCGCAAAATTGCGAGAGGAGGAACAGCAGTATGGCTGACTGGCAAGTGAGCGACTACAAAGAGGTCCGAGAACGTCTCTCCATTCTGAGAACCATCCAGATGCCTGCACAAAGGGAACTTGAGATTAGCAGTGTCTTGCACAGAGAGATAGAAGTACATCGGCAACGCTACAAAGGCCGCCGGTCAAGGAACCTGCGGCGAACGTTCGGCTGGGTTGGCAGCGCCTCTGCGGCCGTCGCAGTCGCGGTTTTTGCCATTGGTACCATCCTGGTGAATCACGGACATTTGGCAACGTCGGCGCACAACCGCACAGCGGCCTCTGAGCAGAGTCACTTGACCGTGCCAATCCATTACACCTCGGCTCAGTTGCAACGGGTGAAGAAAGTCGCTCAGGCCGTAGGTGTGACCGCTTGGATTCCGCATCAGGGTCTCGCAGGTGATACCCTGACCCTTGTGAAGAATAACGGTAAAGGCATTTTGGTACTGGACTACAAGCACTTCTGGATAACTGAGCGGACATCACCTCCGCCAAGTTCAAGTCCACAAGGCCGGACGAAGACCACGCACTTGACGATTCACAACGTGCCTGCTGAATATGTCGTTGGCAATAACCAAAGCGGGCCGCCAAGCAGTGCTCTGACCTTCCAACAGGGTAACACATACATTGATGTCTCCGTTTTGTGGCCGATACAGGCCATCCCGCTCCAAATCATGAAGGCCGTTGGTGAGTCGTTCGCAAGGGTCCGGTAGCGACAACGGACGTAACGAAACCGGCACCGGCCACGTCTATTTACGGCAGTGAACTCGTGAGAGGTAGGGAGGATATTTTTCTTGAGACGATATAGCAAATGGGCCTTGGCGGGCGTAGTCGTGACCACAATTGGGGTTCTAGCGGGATGCGGATCGATCAACAGTCATCACACATCGGGAGTGAAATCGACGAATCCCACCATCGGCGCCACAAATACAACCACTCGCTCGATTTCGACTAGTGGAACTGGAAACAATGCAACGGCAGGCGCTCCAAATGGTGCAGCAATCAGCAACAGTACGTCCGGAACTACGGCCACGCCGACTGTATCATTTCCACCCCTCATCCAACAAGGGATGCAAGAGATCAAGGGGAAAACCACAGTCCCGCTGTACGCCCCCACAACCTATCCCGGGTTTGCCCACACGCCGTTGCCCGTGACGGTACAAACTAGCACCACCGATTCCCCTGCCCCGGGTTACAGTGTGTTGTTCAACCGCGGCAATTCAAACATTGGCGGATTCTCCGTTTCGAACTGGGAAACGAACAATGCGGTAGCCCAACACTTGCTGCCTCAAAATCCGTCTCTGTATGTTCAGTCCTCGGTACCCGTCATGTCGACGCTAGACCTCGGGGATGGAATACAAGCAAAAGTGAAACGAGTACCCGCGCCAGGAAAGAATATTTCTGCATTAGTTTGGACTGAAGGGCGATGGACCATGGAAGTGCAATATGCCACAAATGCACAATCCGAGGGTGTAGCCGTTGCGAAACGAATTGTCCAGTATTGTCATGCCAACTTCCTTCCAGTCCCGCATTCGAAAGGCTACGTTCTGACCAGCCTGGCGTCAGGGATTGCTACCACGTACGTGTCGTGGAGCGAAAGCCAGTATGGATTTACGACAACCAGTTCAGGCCAGTGGAATTCCAATCTCAGCGGTGGTTATTTGTCTGCAGTTGAAATGGCGGTATCCGTGACTCGCTATCACTGAGTAGCGAGTACACTGTTAGGATCATTACTGAACTAGCCATTGGCAGTGTCAGTCACAAGGTCACTCACCACACCAAATTGCCAGTCCTCATTGTAAAGTAAACCAATAGAATGATGGTTAGCCCCTAGGGAGACGACTAGGGGCTAATTTAATTGGACTCTTCAGGCTGCGTGCGCAGAAAAACTGATCGTGCCCAGCGATGATGGCATACTATGAACTCATTTTGTACATACCGTGAATGTCCCCGACATGTTTATACCTCCGTTTGCATCCCCGATATCCAACGCTTGCAACGCTTCTCCGATTCCGGTATGATAAATCCCGTTTTTCATGTCGGATTTATCGGTTTTAGGCATGCGATAAGTCGATTAGATAGAATCGAGGGGAGAAACAGACGTGGAAGAGAACCTAAAGCGTGTACTCCGTACACCTGAAGTCCTATTCATAGGTATCAACGGCGTCATCGGTGGTGGCATATTCTTGTTGCCTGGCCAGGTTGCAGACCTTGCTGGCGACCAGTCGTTGTTTGCCTACTTGCTCGCCGGTGTCATCGCCATCCTCATTGGTTTGTCCTTTTCCGAGGCCAGCAGTATGTTTACAAAGACTGGTGGATCGTTCGTGTATGCTGAACGAGCGATGGGTAAAACCGTTGCTTTCACAGTTGGCTGGATGAGTTGGATCACGTTCGTCATTGGTTGGGCTTCACTGTCGAACGGCCTCGTCAGCTACCTTTCTGCCTTGGCGCCAGGAGTCACGCCGTATAAAGACGTAATCATCGTCGTGCTGGTGGGGCTGCTTTGTTTATTGAACACGTTTGGCGTTCGGAGGGGAGCGCTGACGGTGGTGTTCTTCTCAATCGTAAAACTCATTCCACTGGCACTCCTCATCGTTATTGGCCTGTTCTTTGTGACACACGACGCAGCTCAGGCAGGCACCCTTGGAACTCCAAAAAATTTCGGTCAGGCGGTTCTGGTCCTCATCTTTGCCTACGGTGGCTTTGAAATGGCCACCATTCCACAGGGCGAGATGGTCAAACCGCGCAAATCGGTGGCCATTGGTGTCATCGGTACACTGGTTGGGGTGACACTGCTCTACATGTTGATTCAGGTTGCAGTTCAACGGCTCGACCCCGCACTCGCATCGTCGAGTGCCCCGCTGGCAGACGCAGGCCGCGCCATGTTCGCCGGCGGCGCCACCGTCATGACAGCCGGTGCAGCTCTGTCCATCTTCGGGACAAAAAGCGGGATCGCATTGTCGTCACCGCGCATCGTGTACGCCTTGTCTTTCAATCGCTCCCTGCCTGTCGTGTTCGCTAAGATTTGGCCGCGGTTCCAAACCCCAGTCGTGGCGATTTGGACGACAGGCATTCTCGTGATGATCCTTGCCAGCACGGGTACGTTCCAACACCTTGTCTTGTTGAACGTCGCAGCGCGCCTGTACGAATACCTGTTGGTCTGTATTGCCGTCATAGTCCTGCGCTTCCGTGCGAAGGAGGCGAATCGGCCGTTTAAACTGCCGCTCGGCATTACCATACCCGCTGTTGCTTCGGCCCTCTGTGTGTGGCTACTCTGCCAAGAAACTGGCAACCAACTTCTCGCCGCTCTGATTGCCTTGGTGCTTGGCTTAATTCTGTACGGCATCGGCCGCGCAACACAGCAAAATGCTGCCTAATGGCGTGATGTGCAAGCAGCCTGAAAACGATCGGTGAATTCAATGCGATTTCAACGGCCCCGTAACATACTAAGCATTGTCTTGAGACTTGAGTTGCAAATAACGGAAGGAGGAACATTTTGTATGGGCATCGGAAAAGTTAAGCTGGCCGTTATCTCCAGCGGCGTAGCAGGATTGATGGTAGGTGGGGTATTAATGGCTTCGCTGCCAGCGTTTGCAGGGACGAGTACAGGAACGACAAATCCTGCAAAGTCATCTACGACATCTTGGACAAACCATGGGAAGTTCCATCCAAACTGGTCCCAACGCTTATTACATGAAAATGCAGACCAAATCGCCAGTGATTTACACATCACGAAGGCACAGTTGATGAAAGATCTGTCGTCAGGAAAATCGCTCGACGATGTGGCGGCAACTTCGAACGTTTCCCAATCAACGTTGCAAAGCGATCTACAAACAATGATTCAGAGTGACTTGCAACAGATGGTCAGCAACGGTCACATGACCACTGCGCGCGAAGCGAAGTTGGTGAAGAGACTAGACGCTCAGTTGCCTAAAGTCATGGCAAACACACACCTGATTCATAAACCGATGAGGTTCAACGCCGCCATGGACGTGCTGAATTACGTCGCGACTCAGCTTCATATGACGCGCGCACAGCTCGTGAGCCAACTAAGGGGCGGACAATCCATAGCCCAAATTGCAACTGCACATGGCGTTTCGCCGAGCACCTTACAAACAGCAGTTACTCAAAAACTTGACACCCAGGTGAATTCCAAGGTGCAAAACATGTTTAACAAAACAAACTGGTTCCAAAAAACCAGTTCAACATCAACCACCCAAACAAACTAGTGTTGAGTGCTAAAGAGTCATCGGGCATCCGATGACTCTTTACGCATGTTATGCCAGTCCGTCACGCTCTCTATCGAAGTTCCATTTTGCTATTCTGTCCGTATTTCCACACTGCGTAAGTCAACAGTGCGAGTCCTACGATGACGGCTATGAGAAGTGACATGCCAGGGTTCAAATCTGTTTTGGTGTGATAGGCCCAACCGTAAAAGGCCTGTAGCACGTACGTCGCGGGAAGGGCACGGCCAATCCACTCTAACACCCGTGGTAACATAGTTGCGGGAAACATCACTCCGCTGAGCAGAAGCGAGGGCATAAAGACCAGCATCGAGAACATCGCGGTGGTGGACTGGCTGCGGGCGGTGACGCCAATTGCGAGCCCCATCGAAATGCTGGTGAATAACAACACGACGAGGATGATGGCATAGGAGCCGAGATCAACAGGAACACTTGCATGATAGGCCAGCGGAGCCGCCACAACAATCACGGCGGCAACCACGAGCAAGTGCAGAAATGCGCTCAGTGCGTGGACGGCCAATACCGCAGAACCCGGAATGCCACTTACCGCAAAGGCGCGAATCGTACCCATTTCGCGGAGCTTGACGATCGGTACCGGAAAACCCATGACGGCACCCATTGTGACAGAGAAGACCGACATCGATGCTGCCAATGTCGTTTTCATCAACGGATTCACAGACGCAAACACAGCCCCGACAACAAAAAAGAATACCAATGGGACCAAGTAGAAGTTCAATAGGGTGCCTCTGTCCCGTACGTCCATCTTCAGCTGCAGCCAGAGGTAGGAGAGAAACGTTTTCATCGGCTCACCACCCCTTCGACGACTTGAATAAACCGCTCCTCTAGCGAGGGGTGTTCAACCCGCAGGTCCTCAATGGTATCACCCACGCTCTTCACATAGTTCAAGAGTTCGGTCAAGGTACTCGTCAAGTCAGTGGACCGCCACGCCAAATACCCGTCCTTCGCCCCAGTGAACACTGCGCCAGGAAGGTCAGACCCCGGCATCAGGGAATCGTTTGCTGTACGGATGCGCACCTGTACCGCCTTGTTTCCGGCCAAAGCGACTTCACTCGGACTTCCGCGTAAGACCAGTTTCCCATGCAGGATGATGGCAATTCGGTCGCACAATTTCTCGGCCTCCGCCATGTCATGCGTTGCAAGCAGTACTGTCACGCCCCGTGACTGTGCCGCTCGAATTTGCGCGTGCAGTTCCAACCGGCTCTGCACGTCGAGACCAGCTGTGGGTTCATCTAGAACGAGCACCGCAGGGTCGATGACCAACGCGAGCAAAAGGTGAAGTCGACGCTGCTGACCCGTGGACAACTTCCCGTACATCCGGTTCATTAAGGTCTCGACACCGAAGGACTCGATGAGTCCAGCCCGTACGGGTACACCATGCCATGCGCACACAAGTGAGATGGCTTCAGACACGCGCATGTGGCCGGGCAGAGACGACACCTGAAGCTGAACTCCCAACTTCCTTCGCAGAGCCCGGGTATTCGCCTGCGGGTCGCAACCCGCTACTCGAATCTGCCCGGCATCGGGTCTGCGAATGCCTTCGAGGCACTCAAGGACCGTGGTCTTACCTGCTCCGTTCGGACCAAGTAGCCCGAATACCTCACCGCGTTGCACTTCCAGGTCAATTCCATCGACAGCAACGAGTGTGCCGTACCGCTTTGTCAGACCGTGCACCTCGATTGCGGGGTCAGTCATGCTCTTGCTCCTCCACTTCCGGTAGTTTGAAGCCGATTTGTCGCAAGTAAACTTCCAGTGCGGGACCGACGAAGTTCTTGACCACTTCGCGAGTGTTGGCAGTGTGGTCCGGCCAGTTGTCCACATCCATTCCCGCCGACATGAGCGCAGCGAGGAGACCCTCGTCGCCACCCGTAAAATCGCGAACGATGTCCCACCATCGCCTTGCGAGGTCTTGTGCGTCAGGTCCACCCGGATTGGCTGCAGCAAGGTATAAGGACTGTGCCTCACTCGTCAGGTCGCTGATTCGTTCCGTGATGTGTTGTGCAGCTTCATTCGAGCCGAACCGTCCTGCAATCTCGGCAAGTTGCCCGTCACCGATGTACCGGATGGCGAAGTCGTACGGATTCCCTTCCTTCATGAGATGGAGAATCGCCAGAATCCGCTGGAAAGTCATTTCGCGCCCTGACCGAAGTTCCACAACAACAGTGTCAAGTTGCTTCACCACGTTACTGAGTCGTTCTACTTGTTCAGCCAGTATGTCGCGTTGCCGGACAAACTCGTCAACGAGGTTGTTATCGTAGGAGCGACCAATCAGGTGGTTCCTTATCTCGTCAAGCGGAAACCCCAGCGACTTGAAAAATAAAATCTGCTGAAGTCGCAACAAATCGTCACGCCCGTACATACGACGGCCGCCTGCACTCGATGTGGCTGTAAGCAACCCGATGCGGTCGTAGTACTGCAGGGTTCGAACGGTGACTCCGGCCCGCTCAGCGAGTTCTCCGATCATCAGCAGGGATCCCTGTGTGCCATTGGCAGTCCGCGAACTCGTCACACGGCTTCCCCCCTTCCTTCGACTTCACTGTACTACGTTACGTTGCGTAACAAGCAAGCCCTGATGTACCACCTTCCTGATGATTCGCTGTAGAGGACCGTGACACTTACCGTCTCCCTGCTTGGAGTCCTTGACCGCCATCCGAATGATTGGGGGGAACACTGGTGCTGGCTTAACAGTTACCATGGTCAGATACGAAGACCCAACAGCTGACTCACTAGAAGCTCATGAGTCCCAAAGCTCTCGCGTAATGCTGTACAGGTTATGGTCTTCCCATACGCCATTGATTCTTAGATAGAACTTGGACAACCCTTCATACCGAAATCCTGTCTTCTCAAGAACTCTAATTGACCTCACATTCCGGGGCATCACCGCCGCTTGAACCCTATGTAATTTCGCAGGTCCAAATGCAAAACCGATTGCCAAACGAACAGCCTCGGTGGTGAACCCGTGTCCATTGCTGTGCTCATCTAAAAAATACCCGAGTGTACAACTCTCCCACGCTCCACGAACCACGTTGCTTAGATTAACACGCCCAATCAGTCGGTCTTGGTGAGTCAGAAAAATCCCAAATCCGTATCCAGAACCAGTTTCCCAATTGCGCTGGACTTTCTCAAAAACTTCTTGTTGCCCTTCTAACGTGTAATGTGAGTCCACAGTCACGGGTTCAAAGGGCTGCAGAAAAAGACGATTTCGCACTCGTAAATCCAGCAGCGCGTCAAGGTCGTTCATCTCCAGCCTACGAATGTAAATCCGGTCCGAATCTTGTCTCACCGTGCTCACCTCACATAACGTTCTTCGTGGCCAGGCGGTCTCGCTCTTGATTTGTCATCTGTTGACTTCGCGGTCGAGGTCGTAATCGCTCACGTCCCAGTCGAATAGCAACCGAGATGACCAAAGATAATATATTCTATAGACTGTACACATGGTACACGTTGTCGAATCGTCGCGTATTGCATGTCTTGTCTCTTTGATACCAATATACATACCGAAATGGCGACCTAAGTGACTCTAGCTCCAAACAAACCCACACACCGCTCACACCGCCTCTGTTTGAGGCGACCCTGTCTTGTCCCATAGGTCACCATGGAGCAATCCAGCACGTAGGTCGTCACACTGACCATCACGATGGTAGACCACATGGTAAGGAGCGTTGAAGTGACCTTTGACATTTATGCATTTGCGGACTACAGTGCAAGCTCGCCAATCAGTGAACAGCGTAAACACATCGTGCTCGCTCTATACGACAGACAACATGGAAAAGTCCAGACACTCCGGGGACTTTCGAGGGCGGAACTTTGGATCAAAATGTACTCCCTATTGGCGAAGGCAACAACCGAAGGTCGGCGTGTCCTGTTCGGTTTTGATCATTCGTACACCTTCCCGTCTGGGTTCTACCAAACTCTAATGGGAAAAGAGGTCAGCCAGTGGAGCGAACTGTTGACCTTCCTCTCGGAGGGCAACGACACGCTGCCACCACTCGGAGAACCCATCCCCGTCGCTCACTACGGCCAACTCGTGAAGACCTACTACACAGATGCGTCTTCGCAGGAGGCCCTGAAATGGCTTGCCGCGCGATTTGAAAGTACAACCCTCCCACGGGATTGGGCTGCCTCAGTGAACGAATGGTTCGCCAAGAACTACCTCGCGCACCCCCTGGGGGGTCCGTTTTGGGGCCCGAATTTCCACAGTCAAATCACAAAACCGGCCTTCCCATTCGGACCGGACATCCGTGAAAAGCGGCTTGTCGAGACGTACTGCCAGTCCCTGAACCGTATGACCATGAAGTCGATTTACCAGATCGGGGGTAATGGCAGTGTAGGACTGCAGGCCCTGTACGGAATGAGTTATCTCCATCAGCTTCTCAGATTCTGTGAGGACAAAGACATTTCGATTTTTGCTTGGCCGTTTGACGGCTGGGAACCGCCACGCGCAGCACACGTTCTGTTGGAAGTGTACCCCACGTTGTACAACGATGGACTGAGGTCAGACGAAGACGATGCCCGGGCCTGCGTGACCTGGATGAAGGAATACGATGAACAGAGGTTTCTGCTTCGCCCCCCAGTCTTCTTGTCGGATGATGAGGCACAATTAGTTCGGTTAGAGGGTTGGGTACCGGGTGTAGGCAGCTCGTCACGTGTACAAAAATAAAGAGAATACACGAGCGCGCGACTTCGCTTTGCCCTCCACTGCCCCCGGGACAGGCTTCTTCCCGATTCTCTTGTCGAGTCGTCTATCATCCGTGGACTGTATCTGACCTCCAACATTTTGTTGCCGCTGGACGTCGACGAACAGCCGCAAAAACAAGCAGAGGTCTCGTCTTTTCACAGACGAAACCTCTGCTTTACCCCACTACACTTGGCAATCAAAGAGCCCTGTTGTAGTAGCATGATTCTCGCTTTTGGAGGCGCCAGCCAGATTCGAACTGGCGAATCGAGGTTTTGCAGACCTCTGCCTTACCACTTGGCTATGGCGCCATGAGATGCAAAATGCGGAGGACGGGATTCCAGCTGGGAACTAACCCCCCTAGCCTCCCGAAGGGTGTGAACCCCTGGGCGTGAATCGCGTCATCCGCGATGCTGCACTGTAAGTACCTTTGGAGCGGAAGACGGGATTCGAACCCGCGACCCTCGCCTTGGCAAGGCGATGCTCTACCCCTGAGCCACTTCCGCATACCTTGATATTTTGAACCGAACATGGTGGCTCGGGACGGAATCGAACCGCCGACACGAGGATTTTCAGTCCTCTGCTCTACCGACTGAGCTACCGAGCCTTGATGAGCGGAACATTGTTGACTATACAACATCTGCGGTTGCAGTGTCAACTGACTCTCCCTTCTTCCGAATTTCTCGAAAAGTGTTGGGTGCCGCACGCCAGGGACATATCATGACCCACACTAGAAGGCCACGACCCCATGGTGAATCCGATGCAACTCACTCAACGCTTTCCGTGTATCAGCGCGCTGCTCTCCTGCCGGGATTCGTTCCACCTTACCCGACACACTAGAACTTGGGAGGGGACCTTCCCATCAATCCACACATCGACGGCAATCACGACACATTTGGAAAGACTCGTTGCGCCGTAGTGACGGCCGTACTGTCTGCCCACCTTGTCGTGATGACAAGGCCTAAAAGCGCAACAGCAACTCCGTATCCGGCAATCACCCACCAACCCGTATGACTGGCTGCAGCGAAGCCCGAAGGTAGCGGACCGTGTAAGCGAGACGCGATGACCGCCCCTGCGACCGCCACACCGAGCGTCTGACCGACTTGACGGCCAGTAGAGACAATACCAGCCGCAACACCTGCTTGCGCACGCGGCATGCCGGAAAGAGCCGTGTTGGTAATCGGGGGGCTAACCATGCCAAAGCCCAGCCCAAAAATGGCATACGAGGTGAGCAACCAAGCTATTGACGACTTCGCGGTCAGTCCAGTGAGCATAACGGCACAAACAACCAAGGACACTCCAGCTAGCACAAGGGACAGTCGCGGGCCGCGCTTTGCAACAAGCCTCCCGGAAAGCGGACCAAAGAGGATTGCCGCGCCCGCCATTGGCAGGAATTGAAGACCGGCTCGAAGTGCGGAGTAACCCCTCACGTCTTGCAGATAAATCGTGTTCATCAGTGCGAAACCGCCCATCGCAGCAAACGCGCACACTGCGACTACCGTGGCGCCAGAGAAGGGCACACTGGAAAAGAAACGCAGGTCGATCAGCGCTTCCTTCTGTCGTTGTTCCACTGCAACCAAGGCAACGAGTGCCACAGTGGCAAGCAAGAAACTACCCACAATAGAGGTCGAAGCCCATCCGAATGACGGCCCCTCGATGATGGCGTACGTGAGTGAAACGAGAAATAGGATGACGAGGGCCTGACCCAACGGATCGACCCGTCGAGGGATTACGGCTCGTGACTCGGGTACGATGTGGGCGGTGAGGATGATTGCGATTATCCCGATGGGCACATTGATCCAAAATATTGAACGCCATCCCAACGACGCACCTATGAGCAAACCACCTATCATTGGACCGAGCGCAATACTCAGACCAAAAACTCCGCTCCAGATACCGATAGCTCTTGCACGTTCCTTGTCATCCGTAAATATGACACTGATAATCGACATGGCCACTGGGTTGAGCATCGACCCTCCAGCCCCTTGAATCATGCGAAAAACAATCAGCCATTGTATGTTTGGCGCCGTGCTGCAGAGAAGCGATCCTAGTGTGAATGCAACCAATCCAATTTGAAAGACGCGGCGGCGCCCAATTCTGTCTGCCAATGACCCAGATAGGAGAAGTAGGCTACTCAACACCAGCGCATATGCGTCGATGGTCCATTGAAGCCCTGGAATGCCAGTGTGGAGACTCTGCTGAATCGTTGGCAGGGCAATGTTAACGTTTGTCAAATCCAGCCCGACGATGAAGATGCTCAGGCAGGAGATGCTTAGAACAAGAATTTTGCGACGAGGGGGGATACTTGACGCATCAAAAGCCTCACTCATGACGACCTTCCCCCTCTCCGTGATCGATCCCACTAGACTCGTACTTTGCCGGTACGGACAAGTAACCACGAGCCAACGACAGACAAGCGGCGACCCAACGCGATGTGTCTCCACCCGCAAGCACCGCATCGGTCGCAGCGTGAATAACCGCAAAGAGGAGATGGGCTGCGGGTTCCACGTCGACCGGAGTGAAGGCCGCATCCTCTATGCCACGTCTGATCAGCGCCTCCAGCAGAGAAGCACTGCTGCTCGCATCGCCAGGCTGGTCAAGGAGTGCAGAATGGAATATCAGAGAGTGATTCAGCCTAAACTCCATCGCCAAGTCAATGAAGCTCTCACACTGTTGCTTAAGCAGGCTCCAATAATCGATGGGATGGTTGCTGGTCAGCGCAGCACGAATGGGAAGACTGCCCTGTTCGGTAAGACGGCGGCGCACGATGGCGAGCATCTCTTCCCAAGACGAGAAGTACACGTAAAAGGTCCCCTTCGCCACATCCGCTTCCTTAGTCACTTCGGAAACCCAATTTGAAACCTCAGTTCTGTCGCGTAAGACACGAACGGCTGCCAACACCAATTGCTCCTTACGCTCCTCGGGTGACCGCCGTCTTGGAGAACTCGACCTTCTCACTTTCCTCGGATCACGCTCCACCATGTCATGCATCTCCCCATATACAATTAAAATGACCCGAGGTCATTTTAATTGACCCAGGGTCATTACGCAAGTTGCCAGCCTTTTATGCCTGGGCATATATCAAACATGCTCGACACGCAAAGAGCCTTCAAACACCTCACGGCATTCGAAGGCTCTACATGTGGTGGAGAATAGGGGATTTGAACCCCTGACCCCTGCGCTGCCAGCGCAGTGCTCTCCCGCTGAGCTAATTCCCCGCGATGACCTGCTTGCGTTGTCAACGAGTGTTATTATACTGGCTCGGCACGGTAAAAATCAAGGACTATTTCTATACATATATTGCCTTGCGCTAGGAAAGCATACGCTTAGTTTCTTCGCGAGGAGGAGTATCAAATTGAAAAAGTGGTTCTTGGGTACAATGGCTGCCGCCTGCGTGCTGGCCTCAACCCCAAACGTGTGGGCTGAAAATACGCTGTGGCGTTCTCACAACGCTCCTGCTGGGGCTCCTGCCGCTTCTACTCCCGTAGTGGACACAGAAGGAGTCGGTAAGCCCGTCGCTGCCTTTCAAGCACGTACCGAGGCTCAACTGCACATGCGTGATGTCAATTTCGATGCAGCCAGTACACCTGCCGACGGACCCGCTGAACATTCACCAGACATTCGCTCGAGCGTACAACTCTCCCGAAACGTACTCCGTGAGGCCTATCTCGCCAGCCGTCAAGCGTACACCTCAAAACTCCAGAAGTATGCGAAGTGTACGCCCGCGCAGGCCCAGAAAGCGGTCTTGGAGGCTCACCCAGGGATGAAGGTGGAGGATGTTCAGTTGCGCAACATGCGAACAAATCTCGTGTACATGGCAATTGCGGAGGATGACCAGGACAAGTTCTTCGTCGTGATCGACGCAGGAAACGGCCGAGTCTTAATGGACAGACCTCTACCCACTCGACATGAACGAGTTTTCTCTGACCACTAACTTACGGGAAACATCAGGCTCACAAAAGGGGGTGCCGCCTTGGCACCCCCTGATTTATATGACCACGAGTTCAGTCGCAACCAACGGCTGTTGGCAGAATTAATGATTTTGCGAAACAGACAGGACGGACGACTGAGACCGTACTTCTGACACGTTAATTGGCCCGACACCGCGCGGCACCTCGATGGACTCCCGTTGGGTGGCCCCAAGTGCCTCGGTGATAAAGTCACACGCCACGTTCGGATCAATGCGATCACCGCACGTATACACATCAATGCTGGCATACCCGTGTTCCGGAAAGCTGTGAATGGTCAGATGCGATTCCGAGATGATGACCACGCCACTGACACCCTGAGGCGCAAACTTGTGAAACGCCACTTCCCGAACCTCGGCCCCAGCCCTTAAAGCTGCATTCACCATAATCTTCTCGATGCCTTGTACGTCGTTTAATTTACCAGCCGAGCAACCCCACAATTCAGCGATAACGTGACGCCCCATTGTGTCCATGACAAATACTCCCCCTATTCAAGCGAAATCCATGCCATTTCGGCATGCGGAGTCGGTTCATTCACCACGGGGGAAAGTTAGTCCGGTGAGGTCCTAACCCTTTAAGTGACGCCGATTCCGTTCATCAAGTAAAAAAGAACCACCGGTGTGTCCCGGTGTAGATTACGAGTGATAGTATAAGGTGCGAACCTCCAATTTGCAACACTTAGTTTTGCCCATCTCGGCGTCTTGACGCGCCTTGTTACTGTTTTTGTACGGCCGCAACGACTTGCCTGAGTCCTTCATGCAGCGATATCTTCGGCTCCCACTTCAGGATTTGACGCATGCGCGTTACGTCGTAGTAACTGGAGTGGATGTCGCCCGGACGGGTCGGCGCAAAATCAATCTCGACGTTGTGCTCCAGAATCTGTCCAATCATCCGCACGAGGTCGAGTACTTGCACCGGTTTGCCGCTCCCGATGTTAATCACCCAGTTGTCGGTTGTTGTCAACGCCAGCACGTTCACGGCGGCAATGTCATCGACGTGCACAAAGTCACGCTCTTGTGTCCCGTCGCCGTCGACGCGGACGTGTCCAGTCGTTGCCGCATCGTACGCGAGCTTAGCAATCACGGCTCCGGACTGGTGCCGTTGCTGTGGGCCGTAAATGTTGCCATAGCGGAAGATACCATAATTGAAGTATTCCTTATAAAACCCGCTGACATACTGCTCCATAGCCACTTTTGCGACTCCGTACGGGGATTGCGGCAACACCGGCACAGTCTCTGCAATTGGCGGAACAGCCGCATCTCCGTACACAGCTGCAGATGAGGCCACAACGACGCGCCGCGCACCGCTGTGGCGCGCGGCTTCAAACACCGCCAAGGAACCTTGCACGTTATCGCGCATGTCACCAATTGGGTCCTGCACTGACACGGGCACGCTGACTTGTGCAGCGAGGTGCATGACCGCGTCTGGCTTTTCGCGTTGGAACACTTCTTTGACAGCTGCGCTATCGGCAATGTCAATCGCGTAGTGACGATTCACGTCTGCGCCTGCACGGCGGTCGATGATGACAACTTCGTGATCGAGAGCGACAAGCGCACGCGCAGTGGCGCTGCCAATCAGACCACTGCCGCCAGTAATGACAACTTTCATCTAGACACACTCCCCAAAAACGTCTCATAGCCCTCCAGGTAAGAGGACACCATTTTCTCCGGCAGGTACTTCGGCAACACCTTCGCTGCAAACTTCTCCGTGTACGACCTGGCAAGTTCGGGGTTAGAGATTAGGCCAGAGATGGCGCCGGCCAATGCCACCGCATCGCCCACTGGCACGAGAGCCCCCGTTTTACCGTCATCGATCAAGTGGACGAGACCCGGAATGTTTGTGCCAACGTTCGGTGTTCCGACCCATCCGGCCTCAATCACGGCTGATGGCGCACCTTCACTTCTTGATGTTAGTACATGCACATCCAACCCGGCGTAAAACTGGGATACGCCCGAAATAAAGCCAAGGAAGTGAACGTGATCGGCTACACCAAGGTCCTTCGCCAGGTGTTCAAGTGGGTCCCGCTCAGGCCCGTCACCTGCGATCGCAAGGTGAACGTTCACAGATCGCAAGTTCTTTACAGCACGGATGAGCGTGCCGAGGTCCTTCACTTTGTCGAGGCGCGCTGCCACTCCGATGACTGGTACATCATCCGGGACCCCAAGTTGCTGTCGGAGCAAGGCTCGATACATGGCACGCGGTTCAGGCAGTACAATCGGTTCGACCGCGTTCGGTACAAACTTGCACGGTTTCCCCGGAAATAAGGCGGAAAAGTCTGGATTAACCACAAACACTCCTGCCGCTGAGCGAAGTGCTCTGCGGTGCAATCGAGGCAGGATGAGGGTCTTCCAACGGCTGGCCAAAAAGTCCAAATCAGGATGGCTGTGGATAGTCGACGTCCACCGGCAACCTGTCCGCTTTGCAATGCGCGCTGCAAGTACGTTCCAGCGTGGCCCGTGAGAGTGCAATCCCGCCCCAGGAGTTTCTTGAAGAACTTTCGCAACCTCCACAAAGGCCCGGCGACTCTCTGCGCTCACTCGCCGCACTCTCACACCGTGCGATTCCAGTTCCTTGAAACGGGAGTCCAAGTCCCCTTTACCGGCGATTAAGAATGTGACCTCTGCCGCCGCTGGTTGAGCGGACTTCCCCAGTGCTTTGGCGTATGAGACGAGGTGTGACGCGGCACCGCCCCGTTCATTGCCAGCAGCGAGCACGTAGACCTGGCGCATCCGCTCAGCCCTCACGATGCAAGGTGCGAGTTCCGATGACTCGCTGATACCAAAGCGCACTTTCTTTCAGAGTGCGCGCTTGTGTCTCGTAGTCGACGTAGACAAGTCCGAACCGCTTATCGTAGCCTTCAGCCCATTCAAAGTTGTCGAGGAGCGACCACACGTAATACCCGCGGACGTCCACCCCGGCAACGGAAGCAGCGAGCACAGCCTGCAAGTGCCGCTCCAGGTAGGCGGTGCGCTTGTCATCGTAAATCGCGCCCCCCTCCAGCACGTCCGCGAACGCAGCACCGCTCTCCGTGACGTAGATGGGTAGTTTTGTATAACCACTCGTCACTCGCTGCAGGACGCGGACCAGACCGTCCGGTTCGACTCCCCACCCGGATGCTGTGCGTTCACCGCTTGGCGGCAACAGCGCAGCCCGCAACAACGGGTCTTCCTGGTTTGCGGCAACGTACTGGCGTTGGTAGTAGTTGACCCCAACAAAGTCAAGCGGGGTCGAAATGCGTTCGAGGTCGCCAGGTTGAACTACACTGTCCACACCCAGGGCGCCAATCTCCTCAGGGTAGGATGCTTGAAAGACAGGGTCAAGAAACCAGCGGTTGAGAAAGACATCCATACGTGCCGCGGCTTCCGTGTCTTCCGCCCGCGCAGAGGCCGGCAAGACATCAGTCAAGATGTTCGTGATGCCAATCTCTGCTGTCATGTTTCGGCCGCGAAACGCTTCCACTGCCATGCCATGACCGAGCAAAAGGTGATGGGCTGCTGCCACTGTTGCGCCGAAGTCTTGCAACCCTGGCGCGTGGATGCCAAATGCGTGCCCGAGAACCGCGCTGCACCAGGGTTCGTTCACGGTGATGTAGCGAGAGACGCGCCCCCCGAAGCGTGCGAAAACGACGTCCGCATACTCCGCGAACGCCTTGGCTGTGTCTCGGTTGGTCCAACCGCCGCGATTTTGCAGTGCTTGCGGTAGGTCCCAGTGATACAACGTCGCCATGGGCTCAATGCCCGCTTCCAGCAGGGCCTCGATGAGGCGGTCGTAAAAGTCGAGACCTGCCTCGTTGACTCTGCCGACTCCCTCCGGCCGAACGCGCGGCCAAGAGATGGAAAAACGGTAGGACTGAACGCCGAGGTCCTTCATCAACTGGACGTCACCCACGTACCGGTGATAATGGTCACAGGCCACATCCCCGGTTTGCGCTCTCGCCGTCTTACCGGGGGTGTGGCTGAATACGTCCCAAATCGACGGCCCACGGCCGTCTTCTTCGACGGCCCCTTCGATTTGATAGGCACTCGTGGCAACACCAAACACAAAGTGCGGTGGAAACTCCGACATAACGCGCCTTCCCTTCCCCGCTATGGTCAGGACGGACGGTTGCCCTGTTTTGTGTGCTCCTCTATGTACGCCTGTAGGTCGTCTTCATGAAAACGTACTGCTTCACGATTCAACAACAAAAAGTCGATTGAGGTGCCGAGCTGGTCTGCAACAAAGCCGAGAATATGATGCCGCCTCACACTTTCGTCTGGCCAGAACACCGAAAAGGTACTTTCGATTTGTTTGTACTGTTGCTTGCTTAAGCCGTGAATCAAATGCAAGAACCCGTCAATAGGCAGTTCCAGAACATCGTAACTTTTACCGTCGTACTCGATGTTGACGCCTAAGCGCAACCCGGACACTTCCTTCCGAATGACAATCCACCGGGTGGTGGCTCACAACAAAGTATAGCGGAACAGCTTAGGGCAGACAAATAGCCTGTACGCCTCGTGCTTTTCGGAAGACCCTTGGCGCAGTAAAATGAAGTGGGAGTCAGGAAGGGGGTTCGACTGTGAACACGATTAAGACGTGGATTCTGATGGGGCTCATGACGGTCATTCTCGTCCTGATTGGGCGTTTCATCGGCGGTGCAGGCGGTATGTTGCTGTTCCTCGTGCTGTCCATCGTCATGAACGCCATCGCCTACTGGACAAGTGGCAGTATGGCGATCGCGATGACGCGTTCGGTTCGCGTCTCGGAGGCGGAACTGCCAGAGGTGTACGACATGGTTCGACGGCTCACGCAGCGCGCCGGGTTACCGATGCCCGAAATCTATGTCACTCCATCGGATCAGCCCAATGCTTTTGCTACGGGGCGCAACCCTGCACACGCGAAAGTCGCGGTCACCCAGGGCATTCTGCGCGCTTTGCCAGCGCGTGAACTGGAGGGCGTGCTCGCTCACGAGATTGGACACGTCCGCAACCGAGACATCTTAATCAGTTCCATGGCCGCAACGTTGGCTGGGGTCATTACGTATATTGCCAACATCCTGCAGTGGGGAATGTGGTTCGGCATGGGCAATCGCGATAACCGGGACGGCGGTGGCATCGCAGAACTCGCCATGGTGATTCTCGCGCCGATTGCGTCAATGGTCGTCCAACTGGCAATTTCCCGTTCACGTGAGTATCAAGCCGATGCAACAGGTGCGAAATTGGTCGGAGATGGGAATCCTCTCGCAGATGCCCTTGAACACTTGGAGAGCTACAGTCGGCGTATCCCAAACCGCGTTAACCCAGCGACCTCGCACCTGTTCATCGTAAACCCGTTGCGTGGTCAGCAGATGGTGCAGTTATTCAGCACACACCCGCCGACAGCAGAGCGCATCCGGCGACTGCGTGCAATGAGAGTGCACGGATAATGTAGGTACGCACTGCGCAAGCACACGGTCCACGTAAATCAGACAACAGCCCCCATTCCAATTGCCATGCCTTACTCGTAACGCAAGGCGTCGATTGGATTCAGGCGGGCTGCTTTGTTTGCCGGGTACAACCCGCACAACACGCCAATCACACCGGAGAACACGAAGCTTCCAACCACAGCCCACCAAGACACTGCGGCCGGCAACCCAGATACCCAGTGCACGATGGCGGCAACGAGGACCCCCAAACCGATGCCACAGCCGCCGCCGATGAGCGTGATCATCACTGACTCGACGAGAAACTGCAGCAGAATTGCCTTGCGTGTTGCACCGAGTGACATGCGGATCCCGATCTCTTGTGTCCGCTCTGTGACGGACACCAACATGATGTTCATGACGCCAATGCCACCGACAAGCAGCGCGATGCCAGCAATCGCCCCAACCACGAGCGTCAAAATACGCGTCACGGTACCGACCGTTTTCTCGATGCCAAGCAGGAAGCCGGAACTGTCTTCAAAGGCACCCGCCTGGTGGTCGTGGATGTTGAGCGCGAGTACGATTCGCTTCGACAGTTGCGCTTTGTTGACACCTGGGTAGGTTTGGATGTCCATCTCCGTGATGCCCCAGTTCGGGAACAAGTCTGCACAGGTGGTCGCCGGCATGTACGCGGTGTCTGACCCGTACACGGCCGAGAGGAAGTTGACCTGTGTCGACTGGGTGACGCCGATGACCTGCAGGGGTACGCCACCGATAGTGACTACCTGACCGATTGGGTTCTGTGCTCCAAACAACTTTTGCGCCAACGATTGATTGATGAGCACAACGCGACGGTGCGCAATGACGTCTGCCTGGGTGTACATCCGACCGCTCACGACTGCAAAATGGCCAATCTCGTTCAGGTAACTCGGCCCGCCATCAACACTGATGGACAGGGACTTAGTCGGAGTTTGAATGGTGGCTGTTCCGTACAGTGTGTAATACACGTTCTGCACCCCAGGGAAGGTACGGGCCAGGTCAAAGTCGGACTGAGTGAACTGCAAAATTTGTCCGGGTTGAGGAAGCCCGGGCGCTACCAACTCGCTCGGGATGATTTGGATAGTGTTTTGCACGCGCTGACTCTCAATGGTAGAGACGATTGCGGTTTGCCCGCCTTTTCCGATGGCCACAATGGCAATAATGGAAGCCACCCCGATGAAGATTCCCAGCATGGTCAGACTGGAGCGCAGCAGGTTGGCTCGCAGCGAGGTCAGAGCCGACAGCAGCATTTCTCCGGCACTCATGGCTGACTCCCCCCACTCCGTTGACCATCATCCGTTACCTGACCATCCTGCAGGCGCACGATTCGATCGGCGACAGATGCGACGTTCGCATCGTGCGTAATCACGACGACGGTTGCACCCGTATCGTTAAGGGATCGAAACAACTGCATAATGTCCTGGCCGGTGGCGCTGTCTAGGGCTCCGGTCGGTTCGTCGGCGAGTAAAAGCGCAGGTTCGTTGGCGAGTGCCCGCGCGATGGCGACTCGCTGTTTTTGACCACCAGACAGTTCGTTTGGCAGGTGGTGAATGCGGTCTTGCAGACCCATTTGCGCAAGCAACGCCTCGGCCCGTTCGCGACGTAGTCGTTTCGCTGTGCCAGCGTATACGAGTGGCAGTTCGACGTTGCGCAGCGCGGACATGCGCGGCAACAGGTGAAAGTTCTGAAACACAAAACCAATCTCTTGATTGCGAAGCTGCGCCAATTCAGTCGATGAAAGCATCTGCACGGCCCGCCCGCGCAGCCTATACGAGCCTGTCGTTGGCGTGTCAAGACACCCGAGAATGTGCATCAGCGTCGACTTGCCACTGCCCGACGGACCCATGATGCTGACGAACTCGCCTTCCCCGATAGTCAAGTCAATTCCGCGCAGTACTTCAAGCTCTTCCGGTCCCACACGGTAGCGCTTGCTCACATGCTGCAGTTCAATCATGGGCACGCACGACTTGGCCGGTTTGGAGATTGGCCGGCGGGTTGTCTACTACTTGCATGCCTGCGGTCAGTCCCTTCGTCACCTCAACCACCGAGGCACCAGTGATTCCAAGGGTTACGGGCCGACTTTCCACACGCCCATTTTGGTACACAAACACGGCGTAGTTCGCACCTTCTTGGACCAACGCGTTGTAGGGTACGACTGGGACATTCCTGTGAGTCTGACTCACAATCTGCACGTTCACGGCGTACCCAAGCGGTACGTTGAAACCTGTCGGTGCGCTGATGTCGACTTCAACTTGACCGCTGCCCGAAGTACTCTGCTCTGCATACGGAGCAACCAGTGTGATGTGACCAGTCCATGTCTTGTTCGGATAAGCGTCGCTGGTAATCGTAGCTTTCATCCCGGTTCTCAGCCGAACTGCATCGACCTCTGACACGTACACGAGCACCTGCGACTGGCTACCAACAAGTTCAAGCAGCGGCGCCGAACTGCCACCCGGCGCCACACCCATCGGGTTCTCCATCAAGACTTTTCCTGCAAAATTTGCCGTAATCAGTGTCGCAGTGTAAGCCATTTGTGCATTTGCCAATTGTGCCTTGGCTTGTCCAACCGCAGCCTGTGCATTCATCAGCGCGGGATATAACTGAGGCTGCAGCGTGACGGGCGCAGCACTGTACTGCGCTTGTGCCTGGGAATACGTGCGCTCTGCAGCGCTGTAGGCTTGCTGTGCGCTTTGCAATGCAGATTTCTGAGGAGCGTTCTGAAGGGTGATGAGTGTCTGCCCCTTCGCCACCTGCGCTCCCGGCGCCACGTCAAACTGACTGAAAGGCTGGGGCAAAGACGTGTAGTCGATGACCTGGCGCTCTGTAGGCCGGACTGTACCGGAGGTAAAAACCTGGTTCTTCAAGGTTTGCGTGCGTACGGTCGTCACTTGCACTGTTGCTACGCGGTTCGCCAGCCATAGCCAAACAACTGCGATCACAACTGCCACGACAACGGTAATGCCCAGAATCCACCAACGTCTAGACCTGCTTTGCTCTTTCACGCTCCTCACCCCACCCTCACATTACACCACGTACAGCGCGATTCATAAAGGGTTCAGGTTGCCGCAACGTAACAAGGGCAGACGGCATAAAGCCACCTGCCCTAAAGACTGTGCGTATAGCTGATTGACATCTACCGTGACTTGCGTCGGCCGACTTAGTTCGAACGACGGTACGACGGTTGTTCTGACTGACGTAAGCTCGCGTTTTGTTGGTTGAACGCAGCATCCGCCTGCAGAACCGCGTGGAGTGAAGTCTGATTGACACTAGCGGCAGACGAACGGTTCGACATCCCCTGATACTGCGATGCCGTTTCGCTCGCGTTCCCCTGGTACTGCGAGACACCCTGGGGCCGCGCCGCGCCGTACGACGAACCCTGAATCTGAGTCGCGCCCATGTAGGACGAGCCGCCCTGATACTGAGAAGTGGTCATTCCTTGCGGCTGTGACGCCGAAGCAAACTGTGCAGCTGATTGATACTGCGAGCCGTAGGACCCCGCCAAATTGGTACCGCCGTACTGCGAACTCCCATAACTGCGACTTTGACTGCCCATCATGGACTGCTGCTGCGACTGTCTGCGCTGCTCTTCTTGCTCGACATCGCCCGTCACCATCTGAAGTCGATTCTGCAGCGACTGACACTCCTGGGCTATTTGGCGCGCCTGGTGTTGCAACTGTTGCAGTTCTTGAATGATTTGATGCATGCGGTGTCGTGCCTCCTTTGCGATTTACCCTTCGCCTTCCGAAGTGAACACATCGTCCTCTAGGCCATACGTGGTGTCGTGCTGCGGGTGCATGAACTGGGCACCAACCTGAGTGCCGCCTTGCCCTTCTGCAATTCGCTGTGCACCAGGGTCTTCCTGAGCACTAAGGCTGGCCCACTCATCCCCCGCCATCATGGCAGGGTCGATGTCCTTCGACCAGTGATCGAGCGGTGTCTCCCGCCACAACGGAACGTCTTTGCCCGGTTCTGTCCTCGATTCGTCTGCCATTGCCGACACCTCCAATCCCTTGGACTGTGACACACCGTTAGGATGTGATAAATCACCGACGCTATGCAGTTCATAGTTCGTCCAACTGCCTCATATCCATGGAATGAAAGATAGGAGGACACCCTATGTACGCGCGGACCTATGATCGCCTCGTCGGCTGGTTGTTTTTTGCTCTCGGTATTGCCGGCTTGTTCGTTCAACACCTGGCAACATACGCTGTACTGACTGGACCCGAAACAATCCTCAACCTGAGTGTCGGTCTCGCCGGCATGAGCGCGGCAAGGCGCCGAACACGCACGTCTACCGTCAGTGCGACACTGGTCGGGGTCGGACTCCTGCTCTGGGGCATCTGGGGTTTGGCTTGGCCACAATCTGTGCTTGGGACAGCGGAGCCACTCGAGGTGGTTGTACACATCGTCTGCGGACTCTGGGGCATGTATGTCGCTGTCCATGATGTCAATGAATGGCGGCGCCACATTGCCTGAGTCCTTCATATCCCGTCCCTGCCTGCGCATACTAACGCGCGGGGGAAACCCTGCGTGCGGTCAAATGCGACAAGGTCAAAGGGGGCGAACCGATGAAAATCCAAGACCTGATGACGAAAGACGTCCAATGTGTTCGTGACAGTGAACCGGTGCAACGTGCAGCGCAGATTATGGCGCAGGTTAACTGCGGATCCGTTCCGGTCTGTGATGAACAAGAACACGTCACGGGCATGGTAACCGACCGCGACATCGCGATTCAAGTTGTTGGGAACGGAAAGCAGAATGCGACGTGCCGCGACGTGATGTCGCGTGAGGTTGTGACAGTCAAGCCGGACACGGATGCGCACGAAGCCGCCGACCTGATGGCGCAACACCAGATCCGGAGGTTGCCTGTTGTTGATGCGAACGGCAAACTCTGTGGAATCTGCGCAATTGGTGATTTGGCAACGGTGGATATTCACATCAATGAGGCAGGGGATGCCCTGAGCAAGATTTCTGTCCCGACGGACACGTCAAACGCCATTCACTGATTGCGCGAGTAACTAACCAACGAACAAAGTGTCTCAGAGGAACCTTCCTCTGAGGCACTTTGTCGTTCTGACACGAAAGCGCGTTTCTTTTTAAGCGCTTTGCCCGGGGCTTGGGCCACTGCTCTTTGTGTTCAATTGTTTTGCCTCCGATACGGCCTGCTCAATCGCTGCGCGGAGTTCAGACTCCGACAAATGTAGCCCCTGACGACTGGCCACTGTGCTCGCGTAACTGAGCGCATGACTGAGCCTTTCCTGTCCCGATGACGTCGAGAATGCCGCCTCAGCATAACGGAATGCCTCACGGCCAATTTGCCCAAGCACCTGGCGCTCCTTGAGCGTCGTGTGGCTGTCCAGCCACCGCTTCAGCATTGGCATACTGCGGTGAAGCAAAACCAATAGTGAAATGATGACGAGTTGCAACAAGACCAGCACAGCACGGTCTAACACGTTCATCCAGATCTGTTGCACGGGCTGCTCCTCCTTCCCGATGTGGAGATGCGGTGACCCGATGGAATCGGGGACCGCTCTTGACAGCACATCGTATGAAGGAGAGGCGCACGCTGCCCATGCCGGGCGTACAATACAGGAAGGGCCCTGTCTGAGACAGGGCCCTTCCCTATTCAATACCCGACTCGCGATTCAATTAGGAGCGGCCAGCCAGTTGCTGTTCCGCCAAGGCCACCAGTTTACGAGTGATGTGTCCACCAATCGCACCGGTGTCACGCGTTGCCATCGTGCCCCAGTAGCCATCCTGAGGGGTCGAGATGCCCAGTTCAGAAGCAACCTCGTACTTCAGTTGATCGAGAGCCTTTGCTGCACTTGTCACCACTGGCTGATTACGTTTTTGTCCTTGCGCCATGTGGTATCACCTCCTTATGGGCGTTATTGTCCCCGCCCACGGAGGCAGTACACCTGTTACATTCTGCTACATGTTCCATCTCGAACAGTCGATTGCAAAGCCTGCTGCTTACCGCTCATCCAACGGTTGAAACGCGACGTGCGTTGGACCTGTGTACTCCGCCCGTGGCCGAATCAGGCGGTTGTTCGCATACTGCTCCAACACGTGCGCAGTCCAGCCCGCGGTCCGACTACAGGCGAAGATCGGCGTAAAGAGGTGGGTCGGCAAGCCGATAGCGTAGTACGTCGACGCAGAGTAGAAGTCGACGTTGGGATATAGTCCCTTCTGGGCCATAACTTCCTTCTCGATGACCTGCGACATTTCATACCACTTTGTCTGGCCTGCGCGTTCTCCAGCCTCTTTGCTCAAACGGCGTAAGTGCGTAGCACGCGGGTCGTCGGTCCTGTACACACGGTGTCCGAAGCCCATGATTTTCCTGTGTTCAGCCAACGCGTTGGTAATGAAGTCATGTGACTTTGAAGCATCGTTGATTTCCAACAACATTTTCATGACCTGCTCATTGGCGCCGCCGTGCAGGGGGCCTTTGAGCGTGCCGATGGCTGAAGTAATCGCGGAGTACATGTCCGACAACGTGCCGGCCGTGACGCGCGCTGAGAACGTCGACGCGTTCAGTTCGTGGTCTGCATGAAGAATAAGTGCCGTGTTAAACGCCTGCTCGGTGAACTCATCGGGGGCCTCACCGCGCAGTAAATAAAAGAAGCTGGCCGCTGCGCTCAACTCTGGGTTGGGCTCAATCGGGTCCAGTCCCTGGCGAATTCGTTCAAATGTGGTGACAATCGTAGGAACCTGTGCAACCAGGCGAATCGCCTTGCGAACGTTTGCCTCGCGCGACTCGTCGCCGTCATCCTGGTCGTACAGTGCAGCGTATGACACGGCTGTTCTAAGTACCGCCATAGCGTTTGCGTCAGTCGGGACTTCATGCAGGAACGATAATACCGTCGGGTGCAGTGCCCGGTTGTCAGCAAGGTCCTTGCGCAGGTCGTTCAGTTCAGAACGCGTAGGTAAGGTACCATGCCACAACAGATACACGACCTCTTCGAAACTGGCATGTCCGTTGATCAAATCGTGAATATCAAATCCATGGTATAGCAGTCGGCCTTCTTTGCCGTCGACAAAGCAAATTTCAGACGTGTTGGCAACCACATCCTCCAAACCTGCGACGAACCCAGTGTCTTTGGCCAAAAGAGTTCCCTCCCTCTCCAGTGCTGCATTCCCATTCAGGTCTTGCCCCCGCGACGCCGCCCTGCAAAGTCCCATCCGCTTTCATTATACTAACCGTGATTGGGCTGCACAAACGTCGGACAGTATTTTGACGCATTTTGGAGCTTCTTGACGCAGCTTTGACACAGCTTGTCTTCCTAAGCGGGGCGCGCGAGAGCGCAGTCTCACACGCCAACGGGAGCACCGACTCCCGAACGTTTGGTCGGCCCGGTATGGTCACCCCGACGGAGTCCACAAAGTAATTCCGTCGCCCCCCTGGTTTCCTTTGCGACGCCGCAGCGAAAATGAGCTGTTAGAAGGATTTTCGCCATTTTGCATCCGTCGCGCTTCTCCGACGGCATCCGCCATGGCGTATTCGCCGCTCAGCGTTGGGCGCAGCGTGTCGCTGCGAAGGCCTCGCCGAGTGGCCTCCAGCGTCACGATGTCGAGTGGCGCCACGTTCCCGAGGTTGACCTGATTGCCCATGTGATTGATGTAAAATACCTGTTGCTTCGCAAGTGGGGCTTCCCAGATGAGCCGCGTGCAGAGCGGTCCCACCGTATGCAGCAGAGCATCAACGTCCTCTGTGCGAACGTTGCCATCTGAATCGTAAACGCCAATTCCTTTGCCGGCTTCACGTCCCTCTACCACGATGTAATTGGCTCCGCTGTTTAAATCGCCGTGGATAATCTGCGCCTGTTCAGACACTGGCAAAAATGTTCCGGGGATTTTCTTGCCGACTTCGGACAACACAGTGAAACCCATCTTGCGAGCCGTGCGGATGATTTCGCGGCGTGTCCGCAGTGGCATGTTCACTGTGCCATCCGACACCTCTACCACTTTGAGTCCAGCCTCTTGCAGGGCGGCAAGGTAGTCACGCCAGCGCCCTTGAACGTATGCGATTTCCAGCGAAGTTCCGCCCGGGTAAGCTTCAATCTCGTACTCTTGGCACAACATGACCTTATCCATGATCCGCTCCGGTGGACAGACGCTGGCGCTCGCAAATCCAAACTTCCAGTAATCAATGTAGCCAGATGCAAGTTGAAACAAGTCGCGCATCATCGTGATCGGCAATCCTTTGTCAATGACCATCGTCAGCCCGCCGATCCGCGGCTTGTCGACTCTCCCCGCTAACGCATCCTCCAGATGTGCACTCCAGTACTTTGACTCCACTGCACCCGCCCCTTTACATCGGTCTGACGCGAGTAGTATATGGGCAGGTGCCAATTGGCGTGCCGGGGATTCAAAGGAGTACCACGGTCAGCGAAACAACATCAATCCGGCGGTAGCAATCAGCACTAAACCTGTCAACAAGTCCGTGGAGAGGCGGACGGCGCGGCCAATCCAGCGACCGAGTTCAAGTCCAACAAACGTCATCACGAGACTGACTGCACCGAAGACGAAGGCTGATTCGACCAGGGAAACATGGAACATGCCAAGCCCAAAGCCAACCGTCAGGTTGTCCAAACTCATCGCAACGCTAAGAACGACAAGGCGAAATCCGGAAAGGTCGTGCTTCGTCTCAGAGTGGCTGTCGGTCCGCATCTGAAGTAGTGAGTACACGCCTGCACCGACCAAAACAACGATGCCCGCGTAGCGAGCTGGGGCACCAATGAGACGCGCAGCCCCTTCACCCAGTGCAACGCCTAGCACCGGCATAAGCGCCTCAAACAAGGCAAACAACACGGCGGTAGCGAACTGCCGCTTGCGGCTGATTCCTGCCGAACCAAGCGCAATCGCGGCGATGCTGTTATTGAGTGCCAGAGCAAGTGCCAGCATCACCAGTTGCCAACTCACCGCACTACCCCTCCCGGTTGACTCACCGTCCACAGCGACTGTGTGGGCGCAGCAAAATAAAGCAAAGCATCTCCGACGAACGACTGGGTACCAAGCACCAACAAGAGGTCGTCATCGCCCAACCGCCTGTCTGCAGCCCGCACGGCGTCACCAATGTCCGTACACTCCTCTACGTCCGCGAGGAAGGTGCGCGAAACGGAAGCCACGCCTGCATCGAAGTGCAGGTGTGGGTTTCTCGCCTTGGCCACGACGACAAATGAGGCCAACGGGCACAGCACCTCAAGTACTCCCGTCACATCCTTGTCCGCCGGAAGCCCGAACACCAGTCCAACCTGGCGGTCTGCATGACGAACAAGCCAATTGTTTAGCCACGCGGCGACAAAGCGCGCAGAGTCACGGTGAATGGTGCCGTCGACTACAGTGAGAGGCCTTTCTCGGACGACTTGCATACGACCAGGTAGTTGTAACTGCCGCAGGTCAATTGGAGTTGGCACTCGCCTTGCTAGTTCCGGCCACACCTCGAATACGGCGGTCGCCCCCGCCGCGGCCACTTCTGCGTTTACAGCCAGGTAAGGGCCCCCGCTTGGCAGCTCGACGTCGACGGCCCGGCTACCAGGGCCAGGCAAATACACCCTAGGCGCCTGCAAGCCTTCAGCTTCGACAATTTCGAGGCGTGTGCCGTGTCGCAGACAGGCAGCGTGCAGTGCGGTCAACACGTCACTCGTCTGCTGGTGACTGACGACAAATTTGGTCGCGTCAGTCACCACTCCCGCCTTCTCGCGAGCGACGTCGGCCAATGTGGGTCCTAACTCTCGGGCGTGTTCGAGAAAAATCGGTGACACAACGGCCACTGCATGCAGGACTTGGTTGACGTCGTCATGCAGCGCGCCGCGTCCGCATTCGTAGACGTTCACGTCTGTCGATTGTTCACGAAACCACAGTGCGGCGACGACGGCCAACAAGCCGACAGGGCCTATGTACTGTCCTTCTGGCACTGGCAGGGTCTCTGAGACTTGCGACACTTGCCTCATCAGACGCGCAAAGTCTGATTCCGGAATTGGGGTGCCATCGACTCGGAACCGCTCCATGAAGTCTACTAAATGTGGCCCAGTAAAGAGGCCGACGCGAAGCCCTGCCCGCTGCAGAATAGCTGCGAGTAGAATCGCGTGCGACCCCTTCCCTTTGCTGCCTGTCACCATGACGTTGCGCGTGTCATCCGGACGGTCGAACTGGTCGAGGAGGAGACGCGTCCACTCGGGGTGACGAATTTCGCGATCAGGCTTGCCTTCAACAAACGATTTTGCACGGTTATACGACTTGTACGCCAGACCAATCACGTCACGCATGAACGGGTCAGTGCGCACCTGCAGAAGACATCGACCAGTCGTGGGAACTCGAACCCTCGAGGAACTTCTCCACGTCCATCGCAGCTTTGCAGCCACTGCCTGCAGCCGTAATGGCTTGGCGATAGTGTGGGTCCATGACGTCACCACACGCAAAGACCCCTTCGACAGTCGTCGCTGAGGAGACGCCCTGCGTCTTGATATAGCCAACACTATCCAATTCAACCTGCCCATTTAAGAAGGTGGTGTTGGGCTGGTGACCGATTGCTACGAACAGGCCTTCCGTCGGAAGCGTGCGCGTTTCCCCAGTCTCATTGTCCTTGACCTCGAGGGCAGAGACTTTGCCGTCCTGCGACTGCACCGAAACCGGCGTGACGTTCAGCGCCCATTTGATTTTCGGATTGTTGCGAGCACGCTCTTGCATCACTTTTGACGCCCGCAGCTCGTTTCGACGATGCACAATCGTGACCTCACTGGCGAATTTGGTCAGGAAGGTCGCTTCTTCCATAGCTGAGTCTCCACCGCCAACCACCAAAATCGGCCGATTACGGAAGAAGAACCCATCACACGTGGCGCACGTTGAAACGCCACGTCCAATCAACTCTGACTCGCCTGCGATGCCGAGCATTTTGGCGGATGCGCCTGTAGAAATAATCAATGCTTCCGCCTCGTACTCATCTTCGTCGTTTACCGTCACTCGAAATGGACGTTTGGACAAGTCTGCTGCCGTCGCCCAGCCATGCACAAACGTCGCTCCAAAACGCTCGGCTTGTTTGCGCATGTTGTCCATTAGCTCTGGACCCATGATAGCATCCGGGAAGCCCGGGAAATTTTCGATTTCGGTTGTCAGTGTCAACTGCCCACCAGGTTCATTACCTTCTACAACCACTGGCTTCAGGTTTGCTCGAGCGGCGTATATCGCTGCAGTCAGACCTGCTGGTCCGGTGCCGAGAATCATCACTTGATGTCGTTCCATCTGTATCAGCCTCCTCGTTTTAGTGTATCAGGATTTGTTGCCAAATGCATGCCGCGTCTAATGAATTGGCAGAGTACACAGGCAAAACAGGGCAGGTGAACCGATCGGTTCACTCCTGCCCCACTGTTGTTGCCTAACTGACTGTTCACGTCAGCCCTACTTCGACGTCTGACCCAACACTTCGTTGAAGAAGGACAGTGTCTTGGCGAGCGCGTCACGGGCCGCATTCACCTCATACGATGGACGACCATCATTGAAGAAGGCGTGATTCGCGCCCTTGTAAATGTCAACTTCCACAGATTTGCCTGCTTTGCGCATGTTCTCTTCGAACGTCTGGATGGCCGGGATGAGACGGACGTCGTCTTCCCCGTAAAAAGCGCGCACGGGGCAAGTAATTCGGTCGATCCCAGCTTCATCCGGCAATACGCTACCGTAATAGACGGCTGCGCCACGCAGGTCTGGGTCACTCGCCGACAGCAGAGCGGACAGGCTGCCGCCCATGCAGTAGCCAACAGAGGCGACACCTTGTCCTTTGCTCGGTTCGTAGGTCTCGCGTAAAAAGGCTGAAGTCGCCGTGACTTGCGGCATGTAGCGGTCCATCTGCAGGCCGCCAAACAGTGTCGAAAATGTCTCGCCAATGGCCTTTTGTTCTTCCTCCGGCAACTTCGCAAGCGCCGCTGCACGGTCGTCGGCGTTGTGCCAGACTGACGGCGGTACAGAGTTGAGGAACTGTTTCACCAACCCAATGCGCTCTGTCCGCAGGGTTTCCGGCCGTTCACCGTTCACAGCGTACAGGTCAGGCGCAAAGGCGACGTATCCTGCCTCGGCAAAACGGGTCGTGACATCCTGAATGTGCTCGTCGACACTCCAAATCTCCTGAATCACAATGACGGCTGGCAGCGGTGTCTTCGCGTTTTCCAGCACAGCTGCAAAGCCGAGGTACTGGTTGTCAGCGCCATAACGCACCCATTCCGTTTTTACTGACATGTCTTCATCCCTTTCTTCATGTAGGCGTTGTGTGCAATCCATCAAAACTTCACCTGTTGTTCCTGGAAGTCCCTGATGCGTTGCAAGCGATCGGAGAACCCTTTACGGATCGTCTTCAGTCGTTTCAGCTTTTCATCGATGTTACCGAGAACCTCTTCAATACGGCGAACAGACTCATCCAGCAACTGCTGGCGCTGTTCGTCGGTCATCTCCTGAGTGTGCCAAGTCGCTCTGATCTCGTCAAGCACGCGTTCGTGATCGAGGACCGACTTAATCTCCTGCAAGGAGTAGCCAAGTGACTCCTTTAGCCGCAGGATGCGCCGCAGTTTCTCTACCCCGGCATGGTCATACAGGCGGTGTCCGCCTGCAGTCCGAGACGCAGGTTCGACAAGGCCCACTTCCTCGTAGTAATGCAAGGTCCGCGGTGTCACACCTAGCTCTTTAACGACTTCCTCAACAGTAAACGACAACCTGTCGTCGTCGAGGTGCTCCGTGTCCTGTTCTTTGCCCATGTCGTAGACGGGCCTCCAATGCCTGAGGATTTGCGGCGACATTATAGCATGACTCTCACGTGAACGTCCATTTCCAGACGCAGTAAATTTCCCGGAAACGATAAATGTAACGTTGACGTAAGATGTATATGTTTGTTAAGATCTTCTGTGGGAAATTTGTGGATGGCGTGACCTAGTTTTGTTTCAAAACAGACAAAGGGAGTGGTACTGTTGGCAACTGCGTCAATCTCGAGGCGCGGCACTGCGTACAAGTGGATTGCGCTCTCAAACACAACGTTAGGTATCTTGATGGCCGCCATCAACGGGACCATCCTCATCATTGCACTGCCTGTTATTTTCAAGGGCATCCAGGTGAATCCGTTGCAAGGTGGACAGACCGGTCTCCTGTTGTGGGTGCTGCTTGGCTTTAACGTCGCCACGACGGTACTGCTCGTGACGTTCGGGCGGTTGTCCGACCTGTTCGGGCGCGTCCGACTGTACAACTTGGGGTTTCTGATTTTCACTATCGGCTCAATTTTGTGCTCGCTGACGTGGAGTAAAGGTTTGAACGGCGAAGTTGAACTGATTATTTTCCGTATCGTCCAAGGTGTCGGTGGTGCATTTCTGTTTTCCAACAGCGCTGCCATCCTGACAGACGCTTTCCCTGGCAACCAGCGTGGGCTGGCACTTGGCCTCAACCAAATCGCCGGGGTCGGCGGTGGCGTCATCGGTCTAGTCGTTGGCGGCTTGCTCGCTGCCACAGGGCACTGGCGCTGGATTTTTCTCGTCAACGTTCCAATCGGAATTATCGGAACCGTCTGGGCGTACGTCGCACTGCGTGAATTGACCACCCGCCCTGAGCGGCACAAGATAGATTTCTGGGGCAACATTACGCTGGGTCTCGGCATTACCGGCATCATGCTCGGGCTCACATATGGCATCATGCCGTACAAGAAGTACACCATGGGTTGGCACAGTCCATTTGTGATCACGTCGCTCGTCGTCGGCGTCGTGATGTTACTCCTGTTCGTATGGATTGAGAATATCGTCGAAGACCCGATGTTCTACATGCACCTATTCAGGATTCGCGCGTTCGCGTTTGGCAACATGAGCAGTTTTTTTGGAGCTCTGGCCCGCGGTGGTTTGCAGTTTATGTTGATTATCTGGTTGCAAGGCATCTGGTTGCCTCTGCACGGAGTATCGTACACGAACACACCTCTGCGGGCCGGCATCGATACGCTGCCACAAATGGTTGGCTTCCTGTTGGCGGGTCCCATCAGCGGCTATCTGTCGGACCGCTTTGGCGCTCGCCTGTTTGCCACAGGCGGCATGGTCGTCAGCGCGATTGGCTTTCTCCTGCTCTTAACCTTGCCATTCAACTTCCACTACTGGCCGTTTGCAGTGTACCTGTTCATCATTGGCTGTGGCATGGGCCTGTTCGCTTCGCCAAACAGCGCATCGATCATGAACTCGGTGCCCCCCCGCTTTCGCGGCGCTGCATCTGGCATGCGCGCGACGTTTATGAATGCCGGTCAGATGATGAGCATGGGTGTGTTTTTCAGCATCGTGATCGCCGGACTCGCAGCACATCTGCCACACGCTCTGACCACTGGTTTGACCGCGCAGGGCCTACCTGCCGCAGTTGTCAAACAAGCGGCGTCACTCCCGCCGACGATGGCGCTGTTCTCGGCGCTGCTCGGCTACAACCCGATGGCGCACATGATTCCGGTAGCGGCGCTTGCGGCGTTGCCGGCAGCGAGTTACAAACTGCTACTCGGAAAGACGTTCTTCCCTCACCTCATTGGCGCCCCCTTCATGAAGGGGTTGGCAGAGGCGTTTTGGATCTCGTTTGGATTGTCGCTGGCCGCCGCCATTGCGTCGTTGTTCCGCGGCCGACACTTTGTCTATGAGGAAGAAACGACTCCGGTCGCGAGAGTTGAAGACGGTCACGCAGCGGTCTTGCGTGACCTCCAATTGCTCGGCGTGCTCGCCGCGTGGAAGGCCCGTGACGCAGCGAAACCAGGCGCTTCTGCTGAAGACCGCCGGAAACTCGAGCGAGCCCTAACGTTACTCGAAGCCATTCAGGAAGAGAAGCTCAAACCACAGGGCTAAAGGAGGCGAGCGCACCATGAGTGATGTAGACCAGGCCCAAAGCGCTGAACTGGCACGCATGATTAATCGCTTGGCACAACTCGAGCTCGACCGGGTGAGGCACTCGTCTCCTGCTACGTCCGACCTTGACGAGCGGATGGAAAAATTGCTTGAAACGGTTGCTGGGCGCCAAGCTTCAGCGGAACACCCGGACACAGTGAAAGCGGTCGGTGTGCCACTGCCGAGTCCGGAAGAACTCGACGGTATGTTGACCAGAGCGATTGACGAACTGATAGCGATGTACGGACCGCCTCGAGCTGCACCTGCCGAACGAGCCGCCCAGCGAACGACCGAGCGCTCCGCCGCACGTGCGACCGAGCGTGCGACCGAAACCCAACTCAAGGCCGCAGCGGACGCAGAGAACGTGGCTTCGCTGTTCAAGCACGTGCCAATGGAAGATACGGACCTTGACGCTTTGATGGAGCGCGTCTTGGGTCTGCTTGCAACCCAACGTAGGGGTGAAGCGCCCGACATTCCTGCGCAAATGGGAGAGGCCACCCGACAGCGACCTGTCGACGAGACGACAGTGTCCACGCGGCGCGAGCCGGACTTATTAGAACTCGCCGAACTCGTGCGCCAGGACCTGCAAGGCCCAAGTAACACGGCACCCGACTCAAGTCCTGGCCAACCGCGACCAATCCCTGAACCAGCAGACAGTTCCCCGCTGAGAGTGGTCAGTAAACCAAGCTACAGCTTCCATGTCGAAGACCTGAAGCTCGAGGGAACGGTGCGCGACGCATGGATTGCCGCTTTCAACCGGCTGTCGGACGACCAGCGTATTCTCGGGTGGGTTGCCTTTCATCACGGTGTGTTGGCTGCCGCCGATCACGCCTATGACCCGGCGTTCGTCGCATCTCTCGCCACTTACTACCAAGCCACAGAGAAACTGTGCGACAAAATGGGCACCCTACACGCTGTTCGCTTTCACGTCGACGCGCAGGAAGGCGTCATGTCGTTCCTGCCTGCACACGACGATATGTGGCTGATGCTGTTTGCAAGTGCCCACACAGACGTCGAGCAGTTGCTCACCTACATTCCAGGCATCAAAGCCGCCTCTGAGTTCGCCCGCTGAGAAGAGCATCTGCAAAGCACAAAATCCCGACCATGAAAATGGGCTTGCGGCATTCCACCGCAAGCCCTGACTGTTCGCGCAAACCACGTCACTTAGTTGAGTTCACTGATGATGTTTCTCGCTGCGTACACGCCACTGCTTGCTGCCTGCGAGATCCCGCGAGAAATTCCCGGCCCGTCACCCGCACAGTACAGACCGCCCACCCGCGTCTGAAGCTTGTCGTCCACGTCCGCACGGGAAGCGTAGAACTTCGCTTCGACGCCGTAGAACAGCGTGTGTTCGCTCGCGATGCCTGGCGTTACGTGATCGAGTGCTTCGACCATTTCCTGCAAAGCTACCATCGTCTTGTAGGGCAGTACCAGACCGAGGTCACCGGGAACCGCCTCCTTCAGCGTTGGCTCAACAAACCCTTCCTGAATTCGCGCCGGCGTACTGCGCCGCCCCTTGAGAATATCTCCGTACTTCTGCACCATAATGGACCCGTCGGAGAGGGCATTTGCATGGGCGCAGATTTGTCGGGCAAACTCGTTTGGCCGGTCAAACGGTTCGGTGAATCGGTGGCTCACGAGCAGCGCAAAGTTGGTGTTTTGCGTGCCAAGCGCTGGGTCTTTGTAAGCGTGTCCGTTCACAGCCATAATCCCGGTATGATTTTCCACCACGACGTGACCGGACGGGTTACTGCAAAAGGTGCGCACCCGCAGCCCGGTCGAAGGCGAGTTGAAGATAAACTTACCTTCGTACAGGTGTTCGTTAATCTCTTTCATGATCACGTTCGAGGTCTCGACCCGCACGCCGATGTCGACCTGGTTGTTGCTCATCTTTAATTTGTGTCTCCGGAACAACTCCGACAGCCAAGTCGCGCCGTCCCGCCCTGGCGCGAGAAGCAGCCGTTTGGTGTAAATCGTGTCCCCGCCGCGAACGGTGACGCCGCGGATCTCACCGTTTTCTGTAATTAGGTCTTCCACAAATGTCCGAAAGCGCATTTCGATGTGTTGATCGAGGTATTTAAAGATGCTGTTCATGAGTTCAAGGTTACGGTCTGTGCCGATGTGACGCACTTGGGCGCGCAGCAGTTTCAACCCTGCCCCCATGGCGCGCCGTTCAATCGCGGCGACTGCCTCTGTAGTCGGGTCCGTGATCGTCTGAGGTGCGTCATGGGCAAGGTTGATGTCGTCTACATACCGGATCAGTTCGAGTACCTTTGACGGTGGCAGGTAATCTGTCAGAAAGCCACCGAATTCGGATGTGATGTTAAACTTGCCATCGCTGAAGCTGCCCGCTCCACCTGCTCCGTTGATGATGCCACAGGCAGGCCAACAACTGGCGTAGTCCTTGATTTTGTTCGCCGGCGGGCACTTGTCTGTCTTACCCTCCATGATGGGACAGTGGCGGTATTTCGCTTCCATACCTTTATCGATTAGGAGCACTTTCAGCTCCGGAGCCTTGCGCGTGAATTCGTAAGCCGCGTAGAGTCCAGCTGGGCCCGCACCGACAATCACAACGTCGTACGCCGCACTCATGGGTTGTTCCTCCTCAGGGCAGCGAGCGCTTCGGCTGCTCGCGCCAATCACCATTATACTGTGGCAGGCAAGAGAAATATCCGGCCAAACGGAAATATCCGCCCAAACGGAAATATCCGGCCATTGGCCTTCACGGTGAACTTTGAACATTGTCTTCACATCTATTACAGGAGTGCATGCTACAATGACACTGCCGTTAGAGAATTAACAGACAAACTATGCTACAGACAAGGATGGCGAACAATGAACTTTATGCACTGGGTTCAAGTGTACGGCTACACCGGTATGTTCGTCATGCTCGCGTTGGAGTACATCATTTTAATTGTTCCAGGTGAGACGACGCTTACAACGGTTGGAATCCTGTGGAAAAACGGTTCGTCGCACTTTCACTTTCTCCCGCTGTTGGCGGCTACGAGCCTGGGCACGTTCACCGGCGCGATGATTGCGTACGCGATTGGCCGCTTTCTGGGCCGACCGATTGTGTTGAAGTACGGCAAGTACGTGTTTCTCACCGAAGCGCGGCTGCGCCAGAGTGAGCGGCTGTTTGAGCGGCAAATGATTCTCACCCTAGCCCTTTCCCGCTACATTGCGGTTGTGCGAGACGTGATACCCTATATCGCCGGAATAAACAAGGTCAAACTGCGAATTTTTGTCCCGGTTATCTTCCTGTCTTCCATTCTCTGGACCGCGAGCTTTCTAGCCGCCGGAACACTGATTGGGCGGGCTCTGTCGTTTGTTGTGGCCCACTGGAAGCTAGCGATTATCCCTGCAGTGCTCATCTTGGTCGCGGGCTACTTTGCCTACCGGGCTTTGCACAAGAAAATGGAGAGTGCGCTGTCTGGCGATGAGCCAGAGGAGCCGGTATCGAAGACCGGAAACACGCGCAGTATGTAGCACGAGCGTCAATGCGTAGCACGAGCGTCAATGCGTAGCACGAGCGTTAATGCGTAGCACGAGCATTAATGCGTAGCACGAGCGTCAATTAGAACTGGTACGGCCGTCGGTGAATGTCCGCCGACGGCTTTTTTATGTCGACTTCTCCTTGGCAAATTCACGAACGTGCGGTATTATGACGGTGTAATACTCATAATTCCGATATGATAGGTGTGATTTAGCGTGAGTAAAACCAACGTATCTAACACTGCGTCTGCCCATGTGCAGACAACGCCTGCTCCTGGGCCAACTGTGGTGTTTTCTATTCCCCGCCCATTGGTACGAACGAACCAGTGGTTCATCGTGGCATCCGTTGTCACCACATGGGTGACTGGACTCTACTGGATTCTCGCTGTGCCGCTTGTGGCAGGACTGCTCGGACTCGTGACAGGTTTTAATCCCATCATGCGCTTCGCAAAACTGTTTTTGCGCAAAGCGCCGAAGGAGTACGCGCAAGAAGACCGTGATCAACAGCAGTTTAACCAAGTCATCGCCATCACGTGTCTGGTCATCAGCCTAATCGCGTACACCCTTGGTTGGATGTGGATCGCGGACATCTTCTCCGCACTTGTTGCCGCCGCGGCGTTTGTCGCGATTCTCGGATTCTGCATCGGCTGCTTCATTCGTTTCCAGTGGTCGCAGTATCGCTACCGCCGTTCGATGCGTGCGCAGCGTCCGTGAGTTCTCCTCAATCAATGTGCGGACAGCAATCCCTGTAGACGATCACGCACACTTGGCCACTCGTCATCCAGGATGCTAAACATAACGGTGTCACGGATGTAACCGTCCGGTAGCAACCGATGTTTGCGCAGCACGCCCTCCTGTTTAGCACCAAGGCGCGCAATGGCCGTCTGAGAACGGACATTGCGCCCGTCTGTCTTCAGTTGCACACGCAGTAACTTGAGTTCCTCGAAGCAGTACTTTAGAAGCAAAAGCTTCGACTCCGTGTTGATGGCCGACCTCCAGACCGATGGAGTGAGCCACGTGTGACCAATTTCCACCTGGCGGTGAACTGGCGAGTAGTCAAACAGCCTCGTGCTTCCGACCACGCGACCGGTCGCCAATTCTACGTTGACGAGCGGCAACTCTGTCCCCACATCGCGATTACTCAACGCATTTTCCACATACGCAACCGCATCGTCTCGTGTGTGAATGCGGTCGAACATGTAGTCCCAAATTAGTTCGTGTCGACCGGCCTCATAAATCGCGTCTATGTGGTCGACAGATAGCGGAACAAGCTTTACCCACTGGCCGGATAGTGCCTGCAACGGCCCATCAATTCTCGCCATACTTCCCCCCCCTGATACAGTAGATGATGCGATCATCGTAGCATCGCTGGAGTTCAACGTCGAGGAGGACGAAAACACGCGGATACTCCGCATTTTGTTGATTAGCCACTTGACAATAGTAAGTGTAAAGAGGATACTAGCTTAGTGCACACTATACATTTAGAAGTAGATAACGTAATGTAACATACTTAAAGGGAGGATACTCTTACAATGGCAAACGCTAAATGGACCGTTGACCCAGCTCACAGCAGCATCGACTTCTCAATCAAGCACATGATGGTTACGACGGTGCGCGGACAGTTCACAGCCTTTACCGCAGATGTCAACGCCGACCCGGAGAACCTGGCAGACGCTGATATCAACTTTACGATTGATACGGCATCAGTCGATACCCGCAACGCCGATCGCGACAACCACCTGCGGTCTGGTGACTTTTTCGACGCTGAGAAATACCCGACGATGACGTTTAAGTCCACCAAAATTGAGGCGAAGGGTGGAAACGAGTACGCCATCACCGGCGACTTGACCATCCGTGATGTGACTCACCCGGCAACGTTCGACGTGACCTACGAGGGGACCTACAAGGACCCATGGGGCAATCAGAAGGCCGGCTTCACGGGTGAGACGAAAATCAGCCGCAAAGACTGGAACCTGAGCTGGAACGTTGCACTCGAAGCAGGCGGCGTATTGGTCAGCGACCAAGTGAAGATCTCCTTCGACATTCAGGCTACACAAGCCTAATCAGCTATACCTTGAGTGCGGGTGGACTGCCTGCGTGCCAGGCTGTGTAGGGGCCCTGCGGTGCACCCGCATGCTGAGCCAACCTGCTGTACCTCTACTTGATAAAATGTCGCTAGTCACGGTGTCTTAACTTATCCGTGTTAGCGACATTTTTCACATTCATTTCGGGGGAGGGATTTCAGGATCGAGACCGACACATAGCTGGCGGCGAGGCTCGGCTGTGTGATCGAAATCGACACATAGCTGGCGGCGAGGCTCGGCTGTGTGATCGAAATCGACACATAGCTGGCGGCGAGGCTCGGCTATGTGATCGAAATCGACACATAGCTGGCGGCGAGGCTCGGCTATGTGATCGAAATCGACACATAGCGGCGCGTCAGGCTCGGCTATGTGATCGAAATCGACACATAGCTAGCGGCGAGGCTCGGCTGTGTGATCGAAATCGACACATAGCTGGCGGCGAGGCTCGGCTGTGTGATCGAAATCGACACATAGCTGGCGGCAAGGCTCGGCTATGTGATCGAAACCGACACATGGCGGGCGGCAGGACTCGGCTATGTGATCGAAATCGACACATGGCGGGCGGCAGGACTCGGCTATGTGATCGAAACCGACACATAGCCGGCGGTAGGACTCGGCTATGTGATCGAAATCGACACATAGGTGGCGGCAAGGCTCGGCTATGTGATCGAAATCGACACATGGCGGGCGGCAGGACTCGGCTATGTGATCGAAACCGACACATAGCCGGCGGTAAGGCTCGGCTATGTGATCGAAATCGACACATAGCGGCGCGCAAGGCTCGGCTATGTGATCGAAACCGACACATAGCTGGTGCGACCGCTCGGCTATGTGATCGAAATCGACACATAGCGGCGCGCAAGGCTCGGCTATGTGATCGAAACCGACACATAGCTGGCGGTAGGACTCGGCTATGTGATCGAAACCGACACATAGCCGGCAGCGAGGCTCGGCTATGTGATCGAAATCGACACATGGCGGGCGGCAGGACTCGGCTATGTGATCGAAATCGACACATAGCGGCGCGCAAGGCTCGGCTATGTGATCGAAACCGACACATAGCCGGCGGTAGGACTCGGCTATGTGATCGAGATCGACACATAGCGGGCGGCAAGGTTCAGCCAGCCTCCCAGCAGCGCTGCCGCGCCGTGGCACTGTTACTTGCTCCCCTGCCACTCCGAGACGTACTTCTTAAGCGAATTGTGCAACTCCTGTCCGATGCGCGTGTAGGCGTCGTCGGCGAGATTCGCGAGTGACACCCGAATCGACCAAGTCGGTCCGTGGAAGCCGCCGCCGTTCAGGAGCACGATCGAAGACGTTTCCGCGAGGCGAAACAGGATGTCAACCGGTTCGTAGTGGTCCTGAAGGTACTCCGTGAACGCCTCACCGTAATGCCGATTCGACCACTCGGCCAAGTCAAACTCCGTGTAGTAGTCCGCACAGTACGACAGCGCTGGCTCAGGAAGTTCCAGTCCTTCGTACAAGAGCCGCATGCGCCGCCGGCAGATCGCCTGCGTCTGCTGCTTGTACACATCCTCGCGGTCGAGCAGCGCGAACGCGGAGAAGAGGGTCATTTGCACTTGCTGCGGCGTCGACAGGCCCGCCGTGTGGTTGAGCGCCACCTGCCGACTGTCAGCGACCAAGCGGTCGATAAACTTCAACTGCTCCGGGTGCCTGGTGAGCGAACTGTAGCGCCTGTTCAGTTCATCACGCTGCTCTTTTGGCAAATGCGCCAGGCGGTCGTCAAAGACGTTGTCTTCTGCCACCGCGATCACGCCAAGTCGCCATCCAGTTACGCCAAAGTATTTGGAAAACGAGTACACCCCAATGGTGTTGTACGGGATGTCTGCGATAAGTGAACGAAAATCATCGACGAATGTGGAGTAGACGTCGTCCGTGATCACCATCAGTTGAGGATTGTCACGGTGAACGATATCCGTCAAACGCTGCCTGCTCTCGGGGCTTAGAGCCACAGACGGCGGGTTGCTCGGGTTGACAAGAAAGAGTGCGCGAATCGAGGAGTCGCGCAGTTTATCCAACTCTTCGTCCGGGTACTGCCACGTATGCTCCCCTTGTGCGTCGAGGCCAGATGCCTTAATCTCGACAACGTCAAAGGCGTAGCGGTCGAGTTCCGGGATCTCGACGTACGGCGGAAAGACGGGAACCATGATGGCGATTTTGTCGCCGCGCCCGAGCAACCCATTCGCCTGAAACGTGTCGAAGATGTAGCACATCGCCGCCGTGGCGCCTTCCACCGCAAACAGCTGAAACCGACCAGACTTCGCCTCGCACTCGCCAGCGCACAGTTCCTGCATGACGTAGTCGTGCACAATTCGTTCGGCGTGCACCAGCATCCGGTCAGGCGTCGGGTAGTTGTCGCCGATGATTCCGTCGACCAGTTCATGGACCCACTCATCCGGATCAAATCCACACTGGTCAATCCCGTAGTCGACAATGCGCTGTAAAAGTGCCGCACCTTCGCCAACGTGGCCGCCCTCGCCATGCCGCTGCGTATAACTGCGAAGTCGGTCTGCGACACCCTTCGTCGCAGGTTTGCCACCGAGGTCTCCGTCCGACCACACAAGGTGACTCTCGTCGAGAGCAAACTGACCGAGGACGAAGAATGCTTCGCGAGGAGTGGTCGCGATCCAATTCGGATTCCCTCGCCCCGCGTCAAGCAGCACCCGTGCGCTCTTTCGATCGCGTCGGTGCGCGAGGTCAAGCAACTCATTCTTCAACTCAAACGGGCTGATGGCCTCAAAGGAGCGCTCCATCACCCGCCGTCTGTCGAGCGTCATATCGGTACTCATCTGTGAGCCCCCCTATCGCGCTCATTGTGCGCACACGCGCCACACGGTATGCGTGTCACAGTTCACTTTCTGCTAGACTGTGCATAGATTCGGCTCATCTGAAATTATCAGCTGGAGGTTCGGCATGTCGACTTCACCATTTCCCGCCCCCGGGCGTCCACGCGCGTGGAATCGCGCGTCGTTTCTAATTCTGTTGCTGTTTCTCGTCTCCATGAACCTCCGACCTGCCATTACGTCGCTCTCACCGGTGCTGGACACAGTGTCAAGCCACCTCGGTATGAACGGCCTCGTCACGAGTTGGTTGACGTCTATCCCCGTGCTGTGCATGGGCATCTTCGCGCCGCTCGCCGCACTCGCAGGCTCGCGTTTTGGCGTCGAACGCACCCTGACCGCCTGTATTGTGCTGATCGGCGGGGCCATCGGCCTGCGTGCCTTTACGAATACAGCCTGGTCGCTGCTTGGCACAGCGTTCCTCGCTGGCGTCGGCATGGCGGTCGCGGGCCCACTTGTCTCCGCCTTCATCAAGCGCTACTTCGAAAGCCGTGCGGCTGCCATGGTCGGCGTGTACACAGTCGGGATGGGCATTGGTTCTGCGCTTTGTGCTGGCCTCGTGGTCCCTGTCATGCGCGGTTTCAACGGTTCCTGGCGCGCGGCTCTTGCAGTGTGGGTCGTATACGCCGTGATCGCTTTAGTTTTTTGGATCCCGACCGTCCACCGTCACGCTCCAGCCCTAGAAACCAATGTTACGCCTGTGCGGCTTCGCGAACTGCCTTGGCGCGTTCCGCGTGTCTGGCTGTTGATGCTCGTCTTCGGGCTGCAGTCCGGGCTCTACTACGCGATTAGCACGTGGCTCGCGCCGTTGGTTCACGAAAACGGCTCAACACTTGCGGTCTCCGGCGCTGTGTTGACGGTGTACTCCGTTGTCCAACTGGTGGCGAATTTGCTGACTCCCATCCTGGTCCACAGGACGGGTCGCCCGGACCGCTGGCTCTTGGTCAACGCCCTCGTGTTGCTCGCAGGCCTGGTGCTGCTCAACTTCTTCTCCACGGTCTTGACACCATGGGTCGGGGCAGTTTTTATCGGACTTGGCATCGGCGGTCTATTCCCACTCACACTTCTCCTCCCGTTCACGGAGGCGGACTCGCCACAGCGCGTGAACGATTGGACGTCGGCGATGTTGTTTGGCGGCTATATCTTCAGCAGCCTCATCCCCATGCTTGTCGGTTACATCAAGGACGTACTCGGCAGTTACCAACACGCGTTTATCGCGCTGATTGTGCTCTGTGTCGTCCTCGGCGGCACGACGTTTGCTTTGCGTCCGCGCGCGCGTTCGACAGGGGAGCGCATGAAGGCCCCATCGTGAGTGTCTCGATGACAGTCGCTCCTGCATGACACTCGCGATGGCTCTACAGTGGCCGCAACACGGCGCGCACCGGGCTGCCGTCGGCATCGGCAAGCGCAAGTGGCAGCGCGATGAACTCGTAGTCACCGGGCGCAACGTCGTCAAGCACCAGTCCTTCGACAATCGCGATGCCCTCCTCCGTCAGCGCGTGATGCGTCGGCAGCGGCTTGCTGTCGAGGACATCGACGGACGGTAAGTCGACGCCAAACAAACGGACGCCAAGCGCAGCGAGAAACGGCCCAAGAGCGGGATGTAGCGGTGGGATGTGCTCCGGGAACTTGGCTCTGTCCCGCCAGGCGTCGGTGCGCACCAACAACCGCGTTACCCCTGTGAGGTCGAACGCCGAGAGCGCGTCCGGTCCAAGTACACCGTCTTCGCCGAGCGGAAGGTGCACCACGCGCGCCGGCCCGATGAAGGCGGTAAGGTCAAGGTCAGCTGCACGAAGCCCAGCGTCGTCGAAGTGAAACGGGGCATCGACATGCGTCCCGGTATGAATGCTCATCGTGACGCGCCCGACGTTGACGGACCCACTGTCGGCCTTCGTCCAGGCAAGTTCATAGGAAAACGGCGTGTCTCCAGGCCACGTGGCAACACCCCTCGTCAGGCGCTGTGAGACGTCAATCCACTCCTTACTCAAGCGATCACGTCCCGTTCATTCGCAAACTGCTCGTACATCTTCTCCGCCATCACGCGCTTCAGCCTCTGGACAGCCTCGAACACGTCGGTGAAACTGGTGTAGAGGGCAATCGGTGCAAGTCGAACAATGTCCGGCGACCGGAAGTCCGGCACCACTCCAACCGCCTTCAGGGCCTTGCAGATGCGGGCTGCGTCGGTGTGCACGAGCGCTACATGGCCGCCGCGCGCGCCGTCGTGCTGCGGGTTGGCGATGGTGAAGTCGGCGTTCGGGATCTCCTGCTCAATCAACTCCATCAGGAACCGTGTGAGCTTGAGCGACTTCTCCCTAACCTGTTCGATCCCGGCCGCTTCAAACATCTCGAGCGACCCGATGATGGGGGCGGCACTGAGGACGTGCGGCGTGCCCAGTTGATAGGCGCCGACATGCGCCGCCTTGCGCAAGGTGTGTTCCATGTCAAACTGCACGGCCTTGTCCGAACCGAACCAGCCTGCGAGGCCCGGCACGAGGTCAAAGTGGCGGCGATTGACGTAGAGCCCAGCGACCGCTCCCGGTCCGCCATTGAGGTACTTGTAGTCGCACCAAAACGCGAAATCGACGTCCCAAGCCGACAGCTCGTGCGGCAGTGCGCCGACCGAGTGACAAAGGTCAAACCCAATCGGGATGCCGCGCTCGTGCGCGGCCTTCGTCAACCGCGGCAAGTCGAGCCACTGGCCGCTGCGGTACAGCACCGATGGCAACAGAACAAGCGCCACATCCTCCGTCATGGCAGCAATCAGGTCGTCTTCATCAAGCGTCCGGCCGTCACCGCTGTGGACGCGGACGAGGTCCTCATCCGCGTCGTAACCGTGCAGCCGCAACTGACTTTGCAGGGCGTAGATGTCGGTTGGAAAGTCGAGCTCATCGGCGACAATTTTGGCCCGTCCAGGCGTCGGCTGATAGAATGTCGAAACGAGTTGGTGCAGATTCACCGTAGTCGACCCTGTCACCACCACCTCATCCGGCCGAGCTCCAACAAGTGCCGCCATCTTTGCACCAAGGCGCTCGGACAGGTCAAACCACGGGTACTCGCCCTGGCTCCAGCCGTCGATCCCGTATCGCTTCCAGCTCTCAAGCAGCGCCAGCGTCGTCTGCTCTGCGCGCTTCGACAACAGGCCAAGCGAATTGCCATCGAGGTAGACGACGCCTTCCTGCAAGTAGAACTCCTCGCGAAACGACTTGAGCGGGTCTGCGGCATCGAGTTCCCTCGCGTGACGAAGTGTGTACTGCTGCTGCATGAGGCACCTCCGGACTGGTTTGAGTTTGTGTGCGTCTATCGTACCGCACGGTTCGCCATTAGGGCGACTGCGCGTAGAAGTAGGATGCCACAACCGTAACGCTGGCCCACAACACAACCGGTCCCGCGACGGCCAGGACCAGCAACGGCGACGGCGGAAGAACCCAGGACAGGGCGATGATGACGATCGCGGTCGGGATGCCAAGGTACCCTCCGAACCGATGTGTCCGCACCCATACCGCATCGCTCGACAGTGTCCACGGTGTGCGGACGCCGACCCACCAGTTGGGTTGGAGACGGGGCAGGACATTCGTGATGGCCAGAAACATCAGTCCGACAAAGGTCGGCGCGAAGCGCATGGTCTGGGATGCGAGAATCCCGAGCGCGCGCCCGAGCACCCACAAGTAGACGAGCCCGATGAAGACGACAACCGCACCTCCAATAAAGCGGTAGGTCCCCCAAAAGCGATCGTAGTTGCGCCGCTTCGGGTCAATGCGCCAAAACACTTGCCAAAGCAGCATGATGGCGAGGATAAGCGCTGGCTCGTACGCCACCACGAAGTCCCGCGGCGTCGAGAACCCGGCATGGTGCCCGTTCAGACGAACCTTCGGTACATGGACTGGCAGAAAGAAAAACGCGACGACGCCACACGCCACCATGAGACCCCACGCCAGCCAACCCCACCACGGAATGGCGTTACCCTTCTTCACGGCCGTGCTCGTGTCCGGCGTTACGGGCGCTTCCGTGTCCGGCTTCGCGGTCGTTTTCGTGTCAGGCTTCGCGGGCGATTCCTTAGCCGTCTTCACGGTCGCTTTCGAGTTCATTTTCATCCTCATCCTCATCTTCATGACCGTCTCCCCCTCCGAAATGCTCCATGACCCATGCCAACCACTCCTGCAGGACTGTGGTGTTGAGGCGGTACATGATAAACGTTCCGTCCCGCTCATCGACTACCAAGTTCGCGTTTTTGAGAACGCTTAGGTGCCGACTAATGGTGGGCTGTGCGTGCGGAAAGCGACTGGCGATGTCCCCCGCTGTCATCGGCCCGTTCTTCAACAACTCGAGCACTTTGCGCCGCGTGCCATCCGACATCGCCTTGAAGACGCTCTCGTTCACTCCGGTCACCTGCCCTCCGCATATTTCACTTTGGTTTCATCATATAGCTAAATAGCTAAATATGAAACAATGACGTGTGCCCAGGCGAGAACTCCCGGGGGCGTGCGGCGATGTGATCGAAAGGATCACATAGATGCGCGCCCGTGGCCGCTATGTGTCAAAAAGGATCACTTAGCCGCGCGTCCCCGGCGGCTATGTGCCTGAAAGGATCACATAGCCGCGCGTCCGTGGCCGCTATGTGCCAAAAAGGATCACATAGATGCGCGAACCGGCCGGCTATGTGCCTGAAAGGATCACATAGCCTCGCGACAGCGGCGGCTATGTGCCTGAAAGGATCACTTAGCAGCGCGATCCCGGCCGCTAAGTGTCAAAAAGGATCACATAGCCTCGCGACAGCGGCGGCTATGTTCCAAAAAGGATCACTTAGCTGCGCGATGCCGCCGCCTATGTGTCAAAAAGGATCACTGAGCAGCGCGAACCGGCCGGCTATGTGCCTGAAAGGATCACTTAGCAGCGCGATCCTGCCGGCTATGTGCCTGACAGGCCCGCACCGCGCCAGCGCCACCGCACGCCGCCCCGGGAAACACAAGTGGCGCTTAGCTTGGCGTCGAAACAGGATGCTCGTGCTCGCGCGAGGGCACCGCACGCTTCGCCGTCGCTGCGATTTGGACCACTACCATAACGACGATGATCGCGATCATGGCGAACATAGCCGAGGCAAAACTGTGGGTGCCGTCGTAAATCCAGCCCAAGACGACGGGGCCTAAGGCGCTCATCACATAGCCGACTGACTGTGCTTTGGCGGACCATGCCGCAGCCTCGTGGTGGTGATTGGTCACGTCGATCGGCAGCAGAAGGTTCAAGGGAAACAGTCCGCCTGCTCCGATGCCAATCGTTGCGCACGCTAGGTACGGGTCGACGTGGGACACCAGTAACAGCAACCCGGCCAACTCCAACAGCGACTCAACCACCAGCCACAATCGGCGCGAAGGGTATCTCCTCAGTACAAGTGGCAGCACCAAACTGACCGGAATCTGAATCGCAACAAAGAGCGTCAGAGCATTTGCCGAATAGGACTTGGAGTAGCCCATTCCTTCAATGATTTGCGGCAGCCACGCTGTCAGCGAGTAGAACAAAAAGCCCATCAGACCGAAGGACAGCGTGATCAGCCAGGCCCGACCACTCCCCCAAGGCAACTTCACGCTCACCCCTGCTGGGTGTGCGGAAGCGGGATTCTTCATCAGAACCTGAACGAACAGCCACCACACGGCGGCCGCCACAAACGCAATCACCGCCCAAAATGCGAGTGAACCTTGCCACGAATGAAAGCCATGCTGCAAAGGGATGGACAGCCAAGTGCTCACTGCAGCGCCGAGGGTCAGGGCAACCGTGTAGACGGCGATCAGCGGGGGCACGTGGTTGGGGAAGTGTAGCTTGATAAAGCCTGGCAGCAGCGGGCCGATAAACGCGATGCCAGCACCGGCGACAAGAGCAGTCAACAGTAAAACATCCACCGAGTGAGTAAACAGGCGCAACACCGTGCCGACGCCAATCACGAGCAGCGAGATACCAACCACACGTTCCATACCCCACTTACCGCTTGCCTTCGCTGCAAGCGGTGAAAAGACCCCCATACACAGCACCGGGATGGACGTGAGCAAACTTGCAGTCGCTGCGGTCATGCCTAAGTCTGCGCTCATCGTCCCGAGCAGTGGAGCGACCGAGTTAATTGCAGGTCGCAGATTTAGTGAGGCAATAAACAAAGCGGTGACCAACAGAAAGACGTTCCTCTTCACCTATCGATACTCCCCTACAGCTCAGTTCGCAACTGCCACAGTTCCGGGAAAAAGCGGTGGTCGAGCACCTGTTTCAGATAGCCGACACCAGACGACCCACCCGTCCCCATGCGGTACCCGATGATGCGCTCCACCGTCTTCATGTGGTTGAACCGCCACTGTTACTGACGGTCTTCGATGTCCACCAACTTTTCCGCCAGCTCATACAAGTCCCAGTACTGGCCCACGTTGCGATACACCTCTAGCCACGCGGCCTGCACACTCGCATTCGCTTGATGCGGCTGTGACCAGTCACGTTCGAGGCAATTTGCATCAATGGCAAAGCCCCGCTTTGCGAGGACCGCAATCGCCACGTCGTAGATTGACGGCTGTGTCAGTGCTTGTTGCATCCGATTATGCAGATCCCGGTCGTGAGCGTACACGGGCAGCACCGAGGCGCGCTTGTAGCCGAGCGCAAACTCAATCAGGCGGTTTTGATACGACTGAAAGCCTGACGCGTGCCCGAGCAAGTCACGAAACTCCATGTACTCGGCTGGCGTCAGAGTCGACAGCACACCCCACGACTGAATCAGTTGCTCTTGAACACGCGCGACCCGCGCAAGCATTTTGAAGGCCGGTTCGAGGTTGTCAGCACGGATGGCAGCCGCAGCGGCGGCTAACTCGTGCAGGATGAGCTTCATCCACAACTCGCTCGCCTGATGAATGATGATGAAGAGCATCTCGTCGTGGTGGCCGGACTGACGCGTCTGGCTGTCCAAAATTCGGTCCAACTGCAGGTACGAGGTGTACGACAACTCCTCGCGAAAGTCCGTATGCACAGTCGACTCCACAGTGTACTCCAACGCCTCGCGACCTTCATCTGACATCCTCATCGCTCCTCCGGGTTGGAAAAAATCATCACAGAAGACACAGCGCTGACAGCCTTCTTCCCGTTTTGCGTCACGTCCGCCGTCAGGTAAGCCACCTGCCGCCCAAGTCGCTCGACTCGAGCTTCGACTTCAGCCACGCCGACAAACGCTGGTCGGTGGAACGTCGTATGTAAATCGATCGTGGAAAACGTCTGTCCCTCCCCGAGTTGGCTTGCGATGGCGTACGCCATCATCGTGTCCGTAGCGGCCGCCAGGTAGCCGCCCATGCAGACGCCGATGCCGTTGACGAATTTCTCGTCGATCGTCCACTCACCCCGGGCTACACCGTCAGCCGCGAAAGTCGGCTTCATTTGCAGGGTCACATCGCAGTTCGGCGGAATTCGACCAGATTCCACGACCTCCATAAGCCCTTTCGGTCCAAACAGTTCTGTCATCTTTACTATCACCTCTCGACGCCATCATCTCGAATGGTGTGCGGCGTGTCAACGAGCACAGGACAAGTGTGTCAAGCCGCGTTGTGGATCAAACTGCTTCTTGCGGCTGCCCCCGCAGCGACGACGCTACCATGCTGAGCAGCGTCGCTAGTAGCAACGCCAACACTGCATAGCGGTATCCCACCGTGAGCAGGTGTAAGTCGCGCGCGCTGAACGGCGCATTCATCCCCACGTAGACCGCGTCCTGCAGCCGCCGTGGGAGCATGGCTGTGACAATCGTCAGGCTGATGGCGGTGCTAAACACCTGGCCCATATTCTGCAGCATCGAGCGCAGTCCGTTTGCAAACCCGCGCCTGTCCGTGGGCACTGCGAGCATGATGGAGCGGGTGTTTGGCGTCAGAAAGACGCCAGATCCGAACCCGACCAACCCCATCCCGATTGCGTTGAGCGTAAACAACAAGTGCGGACGCAGCCCGAACACGAGCAGAATCAGTCCGATCGCGCTGAGCGCGAGGCCCGCGGTCGAGAGAATCCGCGCCGGTAGGCGGTTGCTGAGCGCGCCCGTCACAGGAGACGCCAGCAAGATCCCGATGGTCACCGGCAGCACAACCAGCCCAGCGCGAAACGCGCTGTCGTGCAGCACCGATTGCAGGTAGAGGCTGACCAAGAGTACCACCGAGATCCGCGAGAAAGAGTTCAGGAACGTCGCGATGTTCGCCATCGAGTACGCCTGGTCACGAAACACGCGGAAGTCGAACATTGGCGTCTGTGCGCGCCTCTCCACCCACCGGAGGAGAGGGATGAGCACAACAAAGGAGACAAACCCGCTGACGACGAGGGGACTGCCCCAACCGAGCGATGTCCCCTCAGACAATGCGATGATAAACCCGCTCGTGCCAATCAAGGTGATGACGGCGCCCCACCAGTCTAGCTTCGCGCCCGATCCGATGGAAGGCAACTCACGTAGAGCAAATATTCCCCAGACGACCCCGATTACACCAATCGGCACCCCCGCCCAGAACACCCACTCCCACCCCAGGTTAGACGCGAGGGCTCCGCCGACAACGGGACCGACGAGTTGCGCCGCCGAACTGATGAGGACATTCAGGCTGAGCCCGGTCCCTAGCTTGCTCTCTGAAAAAGCGTCGGTGATAAGTGCCGTGTTGTTAGTGATCACGAGTGCCCCACCTGCAGCTTGCAAAACCCGCAGGATGAGAAAGGTTCCGATATTGGGCGAAAACCCGACTGCGAAGCTCGCCAACGTAAAGATGGCCATACCCAAAAGGTACAGCTTGCGCCTCCCGAAGGAGTCGGAGAATTGGCCGAATACCAGAATCAGAACCGTGTTGACGAGCATGAAGGACAGCAAGATCCAGTTGCTGAGTGCCGCGCCGGTATGAAAATGCCGCGCAATCGCTGGCAGCGCCACGTTCATGGAGCCGACGTTGACCATGACAAGCAGCACACCAAGTGCGGTGACCGACAACACCAACCAGGGGTTAACGGAGCGACTATCCCCACCCGTCCGGCCGACCGTGTAGTGTTCGGACTCATGCTGATGGTGGTCGGGCCGGCGGTCGGATTTATGCTCGGGGGCGTGGTGGTGGTCGGGGTGTTCGGATTCATGCCGGCGGTCGTGACTCGGCTGACGGTGGTCGGGCTGGCAGTCGTGACTCGGCTGGCAGTCGTGACTCGGCTGGCAGTCGTGACTCGGCTGGCGGTGGTCGGGCTGGTGTTCGGACTGCGACGCAGGGACGTGACCCGTCGCCTCCGATTTCTGAGATGAAGACACTTCGTTCCACCCTCCGCCTATTATTTTCTCGAAATATGATCATAACACAGCGGGCAAACGTCGCGGAATTCGATAGATTAGTGGGCATTGAGGGCCTGCCTGTCGCCGAGACTGTTACGCGACAGTGCCGTAGTCTACGAGGGGGACTAGGGGCCACCTGGTCGGCGGCATTGATGGGAAAATAGCCGTTTGCGGCTATTTTGATCATAATTTGTGCTCCGCAGGAGCATGAGGCATTTTGGCGTTGCGGGGCCATTTGCGCCACATTGGCGGGATTGTCCAACGTGATCTCGCCGCGGGCGCGGGCGCGGCACATAGCCGCCGCGGGCGCGCCTCTATGTGATCCTTTCGATCACATCCCCGCCGGGATTGCGCGGCTATGTGATCCTTTCGATCACATCCCCGCCGCGGGCGCGCCTCTATGTGATCCTTTCGATCACATCCCCGCCGGGATCGCGCGGCTATGTGATCCTTTCGATCACATCGCCGCCGGGATTGCGCCTCTATGTGATCCTTTCGATCACATCCCCGCCGGGATCGCGCCTCTATGTGATCCTTTCGATCACATCCCCGCCGGGATTGCGCCTCTATGTGATCCTTTCGATCACATCCCCGCCGGGATCGCGCCTCTATGTGATCCTTTCGATCACATCCCGGCCGTGATCGCGCGGCTATGTGATCCTTTCGATCACATCCCCGCCGCGGGCGCGCCCCTATGTGATCCTTTCGATCACATCCCCGCCGCGGGCGCGCTGCTATGTGATCCTTTCGATCACATCCCCGCCGCGGGCGCGCGGCTATGTGATCCTTTCGATCACATCCCCGCCGCGGGCGCGCCTCTATGTGATCCTTTCGATCACATAGACGGCCCCGGGCGGCTGGCATGGCCACATCCCCGCCGCGGCCGCGCCTCTATGTGATGCACTCTGGCATATATTAGCGGTTGACCGCCCGCATGGCGTGCTCAGGGTACCGTGCACCGGCCGTAATGCCTTGCGGGGCGATCTCGTCGATCCGTGCCAGGTCGTGCTGGCTCAACGTGATGTTGGCCGCTGCGATGTTCTCCTCCAGGTACTTGCGGCGCTTGGTGCCCGGAATCGGCACAATGTCTTCCCCTTGCGCGAGTAGCCAGGCCAGTGCCAACTGTGACGGCTGCACTCCTTTCTCAGCCGCCATCTCCTTAATGCGATCGACAAGGTCGAGGTTCTTCTGGAAGTTCTCACCCTGAAAGCGCGGAGAGGTCTTCCGCGTATCCCCGTCTTCGAAGTCGTCCGGGGTCTGAATCTGCCCCGTCAAGAACCCCCGCCCAAGCGGGCTATACGGGACAAAGCCGATGCCGAGTTCGCGGCACGTCGGCAGAATCTCATCCTCAATGTCACGCGTCCAAAGCGAGTACTCCGTTTGCAGCGCCGTGATTGGATGGACTGTTGCCGCACGGCGAATCGTGCCTGCTGCAGCTTCCGACAGGCCTATGTACCGCACCTTACCAGCCTGCACCAGTTCCGCCATCGCGCCGACCGTCTCTTCGATCGGAACATCGGGATCGACCCGGTGTTGGTAGTAGAGGTCAATGTGGTCCACAGCGAGCCGCTTCAAGCTCGCGTCGCAGGCACTCTTCACGTACTCTGGGCGACCGTTAATGCCGAGAAAGCGGCCTTCTGCATCCCGGACGTTGCCAAACTTTGTCGCTATGATGACGTCGTCGCGCCGACCCTTGAGCGCCTTGCCGACGAGTTCTTCGTTCTTCCCGACACCATACATATCGGCGGTATCGAAGAACGTGACGCCAAGTTCCATGGCGCGGTGGATGGTCTCGATGGACTCCTCGTCATTGCGCCCGCCATAGAAGTCGGACATGCCCATGCACCCGAGTCCAAGCTCAGAGACGACCAAGCCTTGGTTGCCAAGTTTACGCATCTTCACATGTATCCCTCCGCCCCACATTTTAGTTTCCAGCAGTTCCACCTTCCAGTATCTCGGATACCCCAGACAAGCGTCAAGTTCGAGTGCCACTGAACGGAGTACCAAGCGCGACAAGGTGACACACAGCTGGCCGTACTATCCAATCTGCACACCGAGGTCACTTTCGTCCCCTTTGAGTTGGTCAACAAAGGCGCGGAAGAACCCCTCGTTTATAATCCCCGTTCCCCAGACGTCCTCATTGGACAAGTACACACCGGCAAGCCATATCCTTCTTGCCGCTACAAACCAAGGAATGGACTGAAGCTCACTGTCGGTCAGGGTTCTCACCGTTCGGTATCCGTCGATGAAGGACGCCCAGTTCTGTGCTTCTTCTCCTTTGTAGTTCGTTTTCAGATTCCACAGAAACACCGCCAGGTCATAGGCACGATAACCTGGCCCACAACAGTCGAAGTCGAAAAACGTCAACTCATTCCCATTCCAATGGGCATTCCAGTCATGAACATCTCCGTGACAAAAGCCAACGTTTAAATCGCACTGAGACAGCTGATCACGGATGGCACACGCGAAGGCCTGGACGTACGCGATGTCCCCACCGAACTCCGTCATGACCGACGAAAAGCGTCTGATTGGCTCGTCCAACAACTGTGCAAAGTCCAACCCCGGACGGGTATGTGTAGACACGAAGTCATCGGTTAGGCTGTGAAGCTGACCGACCGTCTGCCCATAAGCAAAACTGATGTCAGGGTTTAGACGTGTCCGTCTTCCTTCGGCGTACGTAAACAAGGCCAGACAGCGCATACCCTCGGGCGCAGGCACTTCGCAGGCAAGTTGGCCGAACCCGTTTGGGACTGGGGCTGACACGGACGCCCCGTGGTGAGCGAGGAAGTCCAGTACTTCCAGTTCATACAGCACCTCAGATTTACTTCTCCACGGTGTGCGGTACACGCGTAGAACATAGCTGTCGTCACTGGTGCCAATGAGATACGTGTCGTTTAACCCTTTGCTCAGTAATTTGCACGTGACCACTTGACCTACGCTGTAATTCTCACTCACGAAGTTCGCCAGCGCCTCACTCGCGAGCAAGCTGTGCATGACCGGAAAGGTGTTCAAATCAATCCCCCGTTGGCTTTCGGTTCAAAAGGAGGCTGCTTCACTAGGCCAAGCACCAAGTGTAGCCATCGCTAGCCTCCTTAAGTCGTTCTCTCACGGCTTACAGTTATCCTACCATCAGAATCCAAAGATGATGAGTCTCCACTCCTTCTCATGCCGTCCAGTCCCTGAACCGAACTGACTACAGCCACACGGACGTCAACTGGCCTGAACAGTGACTTCCAATGCCACTGTTCAGGCCAGGCGTTGCAAAGCTTACGTTTGTCAATGAGAGTTGCTCAGTTCAGCGTTAACTCGCCGACAAGCCACCGTGAATCTCAGCCAACTCACCATTTCTCGACAGTCTCGCTTTCATTGGGAAGTAATACAACATGCTCGGCAAGATGAGCGCTACAACCCAAGCAATGTCACCGTGGCCAAGCGCTCTCGAGATGGGCCCTTCGAAAAATGACACGTTCATGAACGGAATTTCCGCGGCAAACGTCACAAAGTACGCAAAGACTGCGATCCAGTTGAACATCCCATACCGTCCGCGCAGCTTGAAAATCTCCTTGATATCGTAATTTCCGTGGCGGAGCAAATAGAAGTCGACAAGGTTGATGGCGCTCCACGGCACCATCACATACTGCAGCATCAACATGAAGTCGTTGATGATTTTCAGCAATTCGCCCTGACCGGCAATGCCGATGAACGTCGCGACAATCGCTACACCGACCGTGATGCCAAAGCGCTTACCCGGCGTGAACTTCGCTTTTGTGAACGGTTCGACGGTTGTCACAATCGCCATGTAGGCGCAGTACAAGTTGAGGATGTTCGCAAAAATCACACCGAAGATGATGACGACGTACATGATGGGCGCAAACCCACGCCCGAGGAACTGTGCAAAGTACCCAGATGGGTCCGAACCAAACTTCGCAGCGCTTGCCAACAGGACGACACCCAGAATCATCGTCCAGCCGCTGCTCAGCACACTCCCGAAGTACGTCCACCCAAACGTCGCTGCAGTCGAGGTCTTCTTCGGCAGGTAGCGCGAGTAGTCAGCGACGTACGGCGCGAACGTGAGCAGGAACGTCGTTGCAATGCTGAGCCCTTCGAGGAATGGCCCCATATGAAAGTCTGAGACAGACCAACTGCCTGCCGGAACGTGAACGCGGAACAGCGCAACCGTGACAATCAAGAAGACAATGCCAGCAAGAAACGCAAAGTACTTGTACACCTTGTGAATCAGGTCATAACCGTACACCGTGATGATGAGCGTGATGGCATTGGCGATGACCAGAGACATCGAAACCGAAATCCATGGAAACGCGCTGTGAATCGACATCGCTGCCAAAAGTCCAGTGTAGTACAAAAACCCAATGTACATGAAGAGTGCGAGCAGGAGCGGCAGAATGGCACCAATGGTGCCAAACTGCGCGCGGCTTTGGATCATCTGCGGGACACCTAGCTTTGGCCCCTGCGCAGAGTGAGTTGCCATAAACAAACCACCAATAATGTTACCGAGCACAACAGCCACGATGGACCAGAAGACGTTTAATCCGAGTGCAAAAACGCCGGCTCCGACAGTGATGTTCGTCAAAACCATGTTGCCGCTGAACCAGACGTTAAACAGGTCACGAGCTTTGCCGTGGCGCTCCCCTTCCGGGATAAACTCAATACTGCGCTGTTCAACCTGCATGCGTGGCCACCCCCATGTCCTTGGCCATTTTGGCCTTTTTTTGCAAAGCGATGAGTGAGATAAACTCGTACACCACGTTCGCCGCCGCACACGCGGTCAACTGCCCGTGGTCGAACGCCGGCAACACTTCGACTAGGTCGAAGGCCACAAAGTTGATCCCGGTCAGTCCCCGCACCAACTCCAGCGCCTCCGTCGTCGTGACGCCACCGACTTCGGGAGTACCGGTACCTGGCGCGTAAACCGGGTCGAGGAAGTCGATATCGAACGAGAAGAAAGTTGGGCCTTGCCCGACGCGCTCCTTAATCGTGTCAATCATCGCTTCGATGCCGACTTGGCGCAGTTCGTTCGTTGTGTAGACCTCGAGTCCGAGGTTCTTTGCCACATCGAGGTCATCCGGTGCGTAGAGGGGTCCACGCATCCCGACCTGGATAGAACGCTCAGGGACGATTAACCCTTCCTCAATGGCACGCCGGAACGGGGTCCCGTGGTTGTACTTCATCCCGAAATAGGCGTCCCAGGTGTCAGAGTGGGCGTCAAAGTGGACCAATCCAACCGGGCCGTACTGTTTCGCGACCGCGCGCAGTTCGCCAAGCGTGATAGAGTGGTCACCGCCGAGGACAATCGGTTTAATGCCAGCTTGGAGCAGCGGCGTTAACCCCTCCACCATCTTGTCGTAGCTCTCCTGGATGTACCCCGGGATAATCGGGATGTCTCCGTAGTCGATGCCAGACAGGTAGTCGAAGATACTGATGTCCTGCACCGGGTTGTACGGACGCAGTAGGACGGAAAAGTCGCGAATCGCCTCCGGACCAAACCGAGCGCCAGTGCGAAACGACTGTCCTCCATCAAACGGGATGCCAGTGACTGCGAAATCCACCCCCTCCTCGGCTTTCTCGACCCAGGGCAACCTCATAAACGTTCTTGGACCGGAGAACCGTGGTGATTCAAACGAATTCCTGGGTTCGTACTTCGGCAATTTCCATACCCCCTTGTGACTGAATACGCTTTCTCACTGCCTCATAACTCTCGCAAGAACTATGCCAATCCGAAGAATGTTGCCAAAATGCGCACACGGACAGAGAAAATGTCGGTTGCGAGGCTTCCCAGCCCCTTTTCAGCGGGTCGGTTTTATTCAGGAGCGAATACCCAGCAGGGTACTCACGCTCCCATCACGTAGCGACTTGCAAGAATTTTGAGTTAGCGCAAGGGTTTGAACCGTCTATGCAGTGTTGAATAATGTTATTCACATGTGATTAGTTAAGAGAGGCGCGGGTCTTGCGGAAAGTACTTGTGGAGCTTTCGCACAGCCGTTGGTTGACTGACCCCGAGTAACTCCGCTAACTCGGTAGTCGTCTTGGCACGGCGTCTCGCCTCGGCGACGAGTTCTCGCTCGTATTGTTCCAGCCGCTCGGGCAAGCTTACTGTCTCGACACTCTCCGACCGATTCAACACGTCAGATGGCACCATGCGAGCCGGGAGGTCGCGCTCCAGAATCAGGTCTTCCTCCGACAGCACAACCAAACGCTCAATGAGGTTCTCTAGCTCTCGAACGTTGCCCGGCCAATCGTACTCCAAAAACCGCCGCAGGACGGCCGGTGACAAGGCCTTGTGAAGACCGTGCTTGTCATTGATGGCGTCAAGGAAGTGCCGAGTCAGCGCAACTATGTCGTCCTTGCGTTCGCGAACTGGCTCAATCTGCAGGCAGACAATGTTCAGTCGAAAGTACAGGTCGTCGCGGAAGAGCCGGTCTTCGACCATCTGCTCAAGGTTGCGGTTCGTCGCCGTGATCAGCCGAAAGTTTGCCGTGAGCGTCTGACTGCCGCCGACGCGGATGAACTGTCTGTTTTGAATCACGTGCAGCAGCTTGACTTGGACGCGTAGCGGCAGTTCCGCGATCTCGTCCAAAAACAGCGTCCCGTTCTCTGCCAACTCGAGCAAGCCGGGCTTGCCTCGACGGCGCGCGCCTGTGAACGCACCTTCCTCATAGCCAAACAGCTCCGACTCGACCAGGGATTCTGGGATGGCCCCGCAGTTGATCTCGATAAACGGCCCATCCGACCGAGGTGACGCACGGTGAATGAAGCGCGCAAACGCACCTTTCCCCACGCCCGATTCTCCGAGCAGCAGCACGGGTACATCGTGCTTACTGACTTGCAGCGCAGTGCGTACAAACGACTGGCTCACGTGACTGACAGCGATTAAGCCATGCAGTTGCGCATCGCGGGTCTGCAACTGCTCGAGTTCCGTCCGGACCTTCTCCATTTCCGATGACATCTCTGCCGTCAGCGTCCGGAGTTCTACCAGCTCTGTCACGTCGTGCGAGTATGTGACAATCCTATAGATTTCACCCTCGTCGTCAAAGACCGGGATGCCGGTCACGAGGAACTTCTTGCCGCTCGCGCTTTCCTGAATCATGGACTGCCGCGTGCGCTCTCGAATCACACGCGCTGTCACAGAGGGGTAGAAAATTTTCTGCCGTTCTAGTTCAAACACGCTCTGACCGATGATCGATTCAATCGACAGCTTGTAACTGCTCTCCATGGACTTGGATGCACGCAGGACAACCCCCTGTCCGTCTGCAATGAGGATGTCGTCATAGACAGAATCGAGGATCATCTCGAGTTCCTGGTTCGTTTGCTCGACTCGCTCGAGCTTTCCCGCCATATGACTCTCGGGTAGCACCTGCTCACCCCCTACGTCCATTGTTTGATAGAATCATACCAGCCAGTGAGATGCGCTGAACAGAGGAAAATCGGGGGAATTCGAGTGATTGAGTCCGTGCGAGACGGCGTGTACGTGCGAACGAGTCACATGCAGCAGTTGCAGAGCGTGATGGTGATAGACGACGGTGGAGTGTACCTGTTTGACCCGTGCTACTTCGACGATGAAATCCGGGAGATCCGCTCTTTTGTCGCACCATATCAACACGGACGCGAGTTGAATCTGATTCTCACTCACTCGGACTTTGACCACATTGCTGGCGTTCCCTATTTTGCGCCGGAGTACGGGGTCTGGGGAGCATCGACCTGGGACACGGACAACGAACAGCGTGCTGCGGCGAAAATTGAACTGTTTGACAGTCAGTACTACGTGAACCGCCCCTGGCACGGGGTGTTGAACCGCATCCAATTTGCGCGGCACTTTGCGGACGGAGAGTCGTATCAGGACGTACACTTTGTGCATGCCAAGGGGCACACAAACGATGGTCTCGTCACCATCAAGAACCACGTGGCAGTGGTCGGCGACTACCTGTCGGCGCTGGAGTTTCCATTTATCTACACATCATATTACGACTACTGCGCGACTCTGAAGGGACTCCGGGGAGTGTTTGTACAGCATCAGGTCAATCTCGTGATTCCACAACACGGGCCGTACGCGGAGGGGAGCGCGGAGGTCGAGCGGCGATTTGCCATTGCTGAGGACTACCTTGCTGCGTTGGAAACTACGGTTCGTGAAGGCCTGCAACAAGGTCGTGCCGTCGACGACGTGGCAAACGTATCTGCGCAGGTGCTGACGTTTGACGGGCAGCCGTTAGCCAAGGGAATCACATCCTTCCACAAAAGCAACGTCCGCATCTTGTGGCGCGAACTGTCGCCACAGCACACTTAAAACCACTCTTCAGCGGTACCAGCAAGATGACCCCGGACTTCAAAGACCAAAGTGGAGGCTGCCTGCCAGGCAACAGATGCCTGGCAGGACAGCCCATTCGGTAGGGGCCCGGTCCTTCGGTGGGGGCCCGGTCCTTCGGTGGGGACCGGACCTTCGGGGGGGACCCAGACCTTCGGTGGGGACCGGACCGCCGGGCCCAAGTGGCCGCTTTGCTCGTGCGGCCTCGCGCTAACCGCTGACAGCGCAACGATTAGGGCCGATCTCCATCTCCTCGAGTTGAGCGTCCTCCAAGACGCTAAATCTGCCCATGTTGACCTCCCGAATTTGTTGGTATGCGTTCGGCTGCTGAGGCAGGTGTTCCGTGACGAGGCGATGAAACTCGGATGCATCTGTAACCGACAGGGCACGGTTCTCCTGAAACAAAGTGCCAAGTTTCGACAGTACACGCCCTGCCCCGTCTAACTCGTCTGAATTGGCGTAGTGCGCCGGCAGCACGGTCAAGTCTGGATTCAAGTTTTGATAGGTCCGGTAGAGTGTAGTGTACAAATCGTATGCCCAGTCGCCAGCTTTACCAGCAAGGTCTGGTCGACCGATGGATTTGACAAACAGGGTGTCGCCAGACAACAGGTAGGTATTGTCGACCACCAAACTTGTACTCCCAGACGTATGCCCTGGTGAGGCAACAGCCCTGATACTGATCGTCCCGTCCGCGATTGTGACCGTGATCCCGTCACCTAATGGGCTATATGAATAGTTCACGTTTTCTGCATCCCCTGGCGGCAACCAATAGTCCGCACCTATTCCCGCTGCCAGTCTCCGGCCCCCTGAAATATGATCGGCGTGCAGGTGTGTGTCCATCAAGTGACGGATTTGCACGCCTAACTCCTTCGCAAACGACTCATACACCTGAGTCATCCGAGCGGCATCGACGACGACTGCTTCTCCTCCTCCGGCAATGATGTAGGACAAGCAGCCTTTGCCGACCCGCACACACTGATACAGCGCTCCACCACCAGAAAGGTCCCCAACTTTCACCACGTGCAAGTGCTGACTCCACTGTTTCATCCCACCCTCAAGGACAGACACGTCGTGTCGCCCTTGTTCGCGCAATTGCAACGCGACGTAGTCGGACGACCCCTCCTTCGCACAGACAACAAGCACAGAGGTGTCTGATGGAAGCTTTCCTTCGAGTGGGCCTAGGTCATCAAGCAAATCGAAGTACGGCACGTTGACAGATTGTACGGACGGCCCTTCAATTCGCCAATCCCGGTAGTCCTCTTCATTTCGCACATCGAGAATAAACAGCGGATCGTGCTGAATAATATGCGCAAACACTTCCGCTACGGAAGTCCTTGGAGTCGGTGACGCCTCCGGCTCTGTCACGAATGAACGGCCCCCTTCCCGGCCTTGCGAATGTAGTGCTTGTAGACCTTTCCGTCATGAATGGTTTCCAGAAAGACATGGCCAACTCGTCTGGCCCAACCTGGCACGTCTTTCACCGACCCTGGGTCGGTCGCAAGAACCTCAAGTACCTCCCCGACAGCAATTTCGTCAATCGCTTTCTTGGCTCTTACCACAGGAAGTGGGCATGATAGTCCTTGACAGTCGATCGTTTTGCTAGCTGTATATTGAGAACCGTCCAAGTTACTCCCCCCTGCCAGGAATTTATCCACGTAACACGGTGTGTGCACCTTGCCTCAAAAAGTCACCGAGATGTCCGCATCAAAGGCAAAGTCTAAAAATGCCACGGCTCCGCCAACTTCAATGCCGTCCATCAGATCCTCGCGACGAATGCCCATCACATCCATCGTCATCTGGCAGGCAATAAATTTGACACCGGTGTCCTTCGCCAGTTCCAGCATCTCTGGTACGGTGAGCACATTGGCTTGCTTAAACCCGGCGGCCAAATGCTCTCTTCCTGGCCCAAGGTGAAGCATGTTTGCAGCGTCCTTGTGAATCATCATCAAACCATCAAATGTGCAGAAGACAGTTACTTCCGCGTCACTTGCAGCTGCGGCTGTGGCAATGTTTAATACCTTGTACGCTGTCTCGATGCCTGGGCCAGAAGCGATAATGGCAACACGATTGTTCCGCTCAGCCATTTTGGTACACCCCTTTCCGTGAAAGTGTTCAGCGAGGACGCTTACAGGCAGCATGGTGCGGCAGTCGCGCTGGCATGCGGTCCTTTCGATCACATAGGCGGCGTGATCGCGCTCACATGCGATCCTTTCGATCGCATAGCGCCCGCAGTCGTGCTGACATGTGATCCTTTCGATCACATAGCGCCCCAGGTCGCGCTCACATGCGATCCTTTCGATCACATAGGGCCCGCAGTCGCGCTCACATGTGATCCTTTCGATCACATAGCGCCCCAGGTCGCGCTCACATGCGATCCTTTCGATCACATAGGGCCCGCAGTCGCGCTCACATGCGATCCTTTCGATCACATAGGCGCCCCACCGCGCCCCACCGCGCCCAGGCTCGCCCGCGCTCACATGCGATCCTTGCCATCACACACAAATCCAGGCAAGGCAACTTAAACATACCGGGTGGGGTAATGATATGGGCGCAACAGGACCACCGCTCACAGCAGAGCGCGCTTCGGCAACGAAAATGTTGTTCATATCAATACGAATATGAGCCTCACGCGGAAGTTATTCTCAATATTTAGTCATTACAGCAGGCCTACATCGATGCAGTTTCCCAAATCTATATGTCCTTTTCAGCACATGAAAAGGGACTGCCCACCAGCATCTTGGCGGACAGTCCCGATGAAATTCTCCGTGCAGTTCTAACCTACTTCCACTCGTAGCGCAGGACCGGACTCCGAGCAGCCTTCGTCTCGTCCAAGCGTCCCACCACCGTGCGGTGCGGCGCCGACTTCACGTGCTCCGGATTCTCCTCGGCTTCCTTCGCAATCTGCAGCATGATGTCCGCAAACTCGTCGAGCGTCTCGAGGCTCTCGCTCTCGGTTGGCTCAATCATTAGGCACTCCTCAACGATGAGCGGGAAGTAAATCGTCGGCGGGTGGACGCCAAAGTCGAGCAGTCGCTTCGCGATATCAAGTGTCCGCACACCAGATTTCTTCTGCCGCCGCCCGGAGAGCACGAACTCGTGCTTGCAGACGCGATTGAACGGTACGTCGTAGGCCTCCGACAACCGCTTCATCAGGTAGTTCGCCGACAGCACCGCCGACTCCGACACCTGCTGCAGGCCGTCCGGTCCCATCGTGCGGATGTAGCTGTAGGCACGTACGAGGATCCCGAAGTTGCCGTAGAACCCTTTCACCTTGCCAATGGACTGCGGCCGGTCCCAATCGAGCCGGTACACACCGTCCACTTCCTGTGCCACGACCGGTTTCGGCAGGTACGGTGCAAGGTGCGCCTTCACGCCGACCGGGCCAGCGCCTGGCCCGCCGCCGCCGTGCGGCGTCGAAAACGTCTTGTGCAGGTTGAGATGCACGACGTCAAAGCCCATGTCGCCAGGGCGCGCTTTGCCGAGAATGGCGTTCGCGTTCGCACCGTCGTAGTACAGCAGGCCGCCAGCCGCGTGGACAATTTCCGCGATCTCGATAATGTCCTGCTCAAACAGCCCAAGCGTGCTCGGGTTGGTCAACATCAAAGCGGCGGTGTCCGGACCGACCGCATCGCGCAGTGCCGCAAGGTCGACCGAGCCGTCTGGCGTCGACGGAATCGTCACCGCTTTGAGGCCCGCCATCGACACGCTCGCCGGGTTTGTGCCGTGGGAGGAGTCCGGCACAATGACCTTGTCTCGGTGCTGACCGTTCGCGCGGTGATAGGCCGAGATCATCATCAGACCCGTCCACTCCCCCTGCGCGCCGGCGGCCGGCTGCAAGCTAATGGCATCCATGCCTGTGATTTCGGCGAGGTCAAGTTGCAAGCGATACAGCAACGCCAAAGCACCCTGCACGGTCGACTCCGGCTGATACGGGTGAATCTGCGCAAACCCTGGCAGACGGGCGGCGCGTTCGTTGCGCTTTGGGTTGTACTTCATCGTGCAGGAGCCAAGCGGGTAGAACCCAGAGTCGACGCCGTGGTTGCGTGTCGACAGAGCGGTGAAGTGGCGGATCACGTCCACTTCCGAAAGCTCCGGCAGATGCGGGGCTTCTTTGCGCTGATAGGCGCCGAGACTACTCGTATCTGCGACCGGCACGTCGAGCTCAGGCAAGCGGCAGGCCGTGCGCCCCGCGTGGCTGCGTTCGAAGACAAGCGGCAAATCTCCCTCTTTGACGAGACTCATCGGATCGCCTCCCAAGCGTCGCACACGGCGTCGAGTTCTTCTCGCGTGCGCAGTTCTGTCACGTTCAAGAGCACCGTGTTCGGCAACTCTTCGTAGTACCGGCCGAGGTCAAGTCCGAAGAGGTAACCACCGGTCAGCATTCTCTCTTGCACTTCGGCGACCGGGCGGTCGAGGCGGACGACGAACTCGTTGAAGAACGGCCGGTCAAACACGCGCTCAACGCCAGGCAGGGACCCCAGGCGTTTCGCCAGGTAGTGTGCCTTGTGGTAGTTTTGCTCGGCAAGTTCGCCAATCCCCTGCTTGCCAACGTAGCTGAGAAAGACGGCGGCCGCGATGGCGTTCAGTGCCTGGTTGGAGCAGATGTTCGACGTCGCCTTCTCGCGCCGGATGTGCTGCTCACGGGCTTGCAGGGTGAGGACGAAGCCGCGACGACCATCGTGATCAGTCGTCTGACCAACAATGCGCCCTGGCATCTTGCGCATCAGGTCGTGCTTCGCGGCCATGACGCCGAGGTAAGGGCCGCCAAACGAGATCCCGTTGCCAAGCGACTGGCCCTCTGCCACCACGATGTCGGCGCCGAAGCTGCCTGGCGGTTCGAGCAGGCCGAGCGCGATTGGGTAGACACTCGTCACAAACAGCGCCCCCGCCTTGTGTGCGACATCGTTGATGGCCGCAAGGTCTTCGATGGCGCCAAAGAAGTTCGGGTACTGCACGAGCACTCCAGCCACCGTGTCGTCGCAGGCAGCCGAGAGCTCGTCGAGGTCAAGCACGCCGTCTAGATATGGAATTTCGACGACTTCCACAGACTGTCCGGAAGCGTAAGTTTGGAGTACGGCTCGGTATTCCGGGTGCACCGAGCGGGCCACGAGCAGTTTGTTGCGCCCTGTCTGTGCGCAGCAGACGAGCCCCGCCTCGGCGAGTGCCGTCGGGCCGTCGTACATCGACGCATTGGCGAGGTCCATGCCCGTCAACTCGGCGACCATCGTCTGGTACTCAAAGGTCGCCTGAAGCAGGCCTTGGCTAATCTCTGGCTGGTATGGCGTGTACGACGTGTAAAACTCAGAACGACTGATGATGGCATCAACCACACTCGGCTGATAGTGTTCATATGCGCCAGCGCCGAGAAAGCTGGTGACCTGGCTGAGGTCGAGGTTCCTGCGTGCAAGCGTCTGCATGTGGCGCTCGAGTTCAACCTCCGGCATGGACTTCGGCAAATCGAGCGGGCGGTTCATACGCACGCTCTCCGGAATGTCAGCGAAGAGGCCGGAGATGTCGGTCAGGCCAAGCGCGGACAGCATGGCCTTTTGGTCTTCCTCTGTGTGAGGAATGTAGCTGAATGTGCTCACTGGTGCGCCTCCTCTAGGTACGGCTTACGCCTTGGGCCGCTTGTAAAACGGCGTCTTCACAATCTCGCACGCGGTTCGTTTGCCGCGAATGTCGACGTAGAGCGGATTCCCAACCGTCGCCACGTCCGTTGCGACGAGGGCGAGGCCGATGGCCTGGTGCAAGGTCGGTGACATCGTACCGGACGTAATGAAGCCGACTTCACGGTCACCGTCGTAGACGGCATAGCCTGCCCGCGGAATGCCGCGCTCCGTCATCTGCAACCCCACGACCTTGCGCGGGACACCGTCCGCCTTCTGCTTCGCGAGAACGTCGCGGCCCGGAAAGTCGGAGGCTTCGAGCTTCACAAATGGTGACAGGCCACCTTCGAGCGGCGAGATGGAGTCGGTAATCTCGTGCCCATACAGCGGCAGCCGGGCCTCAAGCCGCAGCGTGTCGCGGGCGCCCAGTCCGCACGGCACAAGGCCATACGCTTCACCCGCCGCGACGAGCGAATGCCACAGACCAACCGCCTGTTCTGCGTCAACGTACAACTCAAAGCCATCTTCCCCGGTGTAGCCTGTACGGGAGATCACGGCGTTCACCCCCGCCACTTGCCCTTGCGCGAAACGGTAGAAGCGGATGTCAGCGAGAGCGGTGTCGGTCAACGGCTGCAAAAGTGATTCGGCGTTTGGCCCTTGCAACGCGAGCAGCGCGATGTCCTCCGACCGATTGATAAGCGTGACGTTGTAAGTCCCGACGTGAGGCTGCATCCAGGCGAAATCCTTGGCGATGTTCCCGGCGTTGACAACCGTCCAGTAGTGATCGTCGGCGAAGCAGTACACGAGGAGGTCATCGACGCAACCGCCCTCATCGTTCGTCAGCGGGGAGTACATCGCCATCCCAGGCTCCAGCTTGCTTGCGTCGTTGGTGATGAGGTGCTGCAAAAACCCCTGTGCGTCCGGTCCAGTCACCTCAAACTCACCCATGTGTGACACGTCGAACAGTCCCACGCGCTGGCGCACGGCTTCGTGTTCCGCATTGATGCCGCTCGCAAACTGCACCGGCATGTCCCAGCCGCCAAACTCAACCGTTTTGGCGCCGAACTCTGCGTACACGGGGTAGAGCGGTGTGCGAAGCAGTGTCATAGCCATCCCTCCTCGTTCTTAGGGTGCAACAGATTACTACACCCCACGCGCAATCTACGTACAGACATGAAAAAGGACACGCGCAAACAATTCCTCGCGTGTCTCTGTCTTGTCGACCTGAGAGTTCTCCAGGCACGCACTTGGCCATCTGGCTGGTGACCTGCCATCCGACCACGTCCTGGTTACCCCGTCGGTAGCCGCAAACACCAAAGCGGCTTCTCCAGAGTTGCATCGTCCGACGCTGCGTGACCTGAGAGATTCTGACCGCGCCAGAGGCAGCGGGGTCATTGCCCCATCGGTGGTACGCACAGGTGCGCACGCTCTCACGTCGAACTCATCTGCAATCGTATGAAACTCGGTGTGTAAAGCTCGATGTGTGAAACTCACTGTGGTAAAGCTCCACGAGCCCCACGCTGATGCCCGCCTATAGTATGCACGAAGGATGCGTTGCTGCCAATATGCAAAACAGCGATTGCAGGACAAGTTGATCACGAACAATTGACAGCCGTATGGACGGTCTGTGAGGTACACTCATCCTAAGGGGAGGCAGACCAAATGGACGAGTTGACGCAAATCCTGCACGCTCTCGAGTTACAGCACCTCAAACCGGAAGTCCGCGTGACACCGGCGGAAATGGCCAAAGTATTGGCCGACGAGTTTTTCGAAATCGGAAGCTCAGGAATCATTTTCTACAAAAAAGACTGTGTTGTGGAAGGTGGACTCGAACCATGGGATGTCAGCATGTCCGACTTCCAGGTGCATCCCCTCGCAGACGGCGTGGTGCTGACCACGTACCGCTGTGAAAACCGGACTCGGATGCGCAACACCCTTCGCAGCAGCATTTGGAAACTGATCGACGGACGGTGGCAGTTGGCCTTTCACCAAGGCACGATTGCAGCAGGTACCTTTGCAGCAGGCACCACAGGTGCCATTGCAGCAGGCACGATTGACTCAGGCACTAAAGAATAATGCGTCACAACTCCATCGTCATGAAGACGCTGTACGGGTCCTCCTGATAGTCCGCAAAGGGCCGACAAAGCTCGAACCCGAACGTTGCGTATAATTTCTTTGCGGGATCGAACGCTTCGTTTGATCCCGTTTCCAGACTCAACCTGTAGTACCCCCGCTGCCTAGCTTCGGCCACGATGTGCTGCAGCACGTAGCGCGCGACGCCCTTTCTCAGGTGTGCCGTCGCTGTCCGCATCGACTTCACTTCTCCGTGCCCGCCGCCGAGGTCCTTGAGCGCGCCGCAACCCAGGAGTTCGTCCCCTTCCCACACTGTCCAAAATGTGATGTCCGGGCGTCGCAGATTGTCTAAGTCGAGCGCATGGATACTTGCAGCAGGTGAGTAGTCCTCCATACTGCGCAGGTGCTGTCCAATCAACGCAATGACCTGAGAGTCGGTCATGTCATCTAGTCGAATTTCCAAACGTCTCTCTCCCACCAATGAGTCTCTTGTTTAGCCTTCGTCGCCTTGCTCCTCCGACCACCGATAAAAAACCGCCGCAATTCCACTTTGGCGAGCGTGATTGAACGCCACTAGCGACTCTGGAAGTTCATCGTCATCGACATACCCATCGCGTTCGGCCACACACTGCTCTTCCACCCGGATAATCTCCCAGCCCTGGGCCTCGATATATCGGGTGGCTTGCTCGAGCGCAGATTGGTCGTCGTTGTCCCTTACCCAGCAGTTGATAAAGGCGCCGTCCGAGGTCTCCCGTTCCGGACTGTCTGGTTTCGGCTCCGCCTCGAACATAAAGTAATACACCTCTCCACCTCCTTCAACGCGCCTGCGACTGTCGGCCGCCCCGACCGCCATTATCGGCATGCCCACAAATGGCACGCTTCAGTACCGGAACAGCTTCCTGCTCACATGCCTCCTGCTCACATGCCTCCTGCTCACATGCCTCCTGCTCACATGCCTCTTGCTCACATGCCTCCTGCTCACATACCTCCTGCTCGCGTCAAGATCGCGATAGCTTCCCCATTGCCCGACTGCCTGGCCAGCGCGAGTGGGGTTTCACCGTCATCTTTTGCGAGATGCACGTCGGCACCGTGCTCTACCAAGAGCTCGATCATGTCCTTCTGCTCATTGTGCACTGCCTCCAGCAGTGGTGTAAATCCGCTGTGTTGTTTCGCGTTGACGTCAGCCCCGTGTTCCAAGAGCATCGCAGCGATGTTGGTGTGCCCGTGGGCTACGGCTGAATGGAGGGCCATCACCGTCATTTCGTTGCGCGATACGGCGTGCACGTCTGCGCCGCGAGCAAGTAATTCCCGCACAATCTCGCCGTGCCCGAAGAACGAGGCAAGACCGAGCGCTGTGAAACCATCGTGGGAATAGGTGTTCAAAAGGCTTGAATCGGTCTCAAGAAAACTTTTTACTGCCTCGATTTGCCCAATCGCTGCAGCTTCGAAGAAGTTGACGTCTACCTCGTGGCGCAACAGCACCGGGATGACGTCCTTCGATCCGTAATAAGCGGCTGTCAACAAGACGGTATTTCCATCGACTTGCGCATTCACCAAACTAGCATCTTCTGCGAGCATGTTCGACACTCGGTCCGCATCATTCGCTTTGACCGCTTTCATCAGTTCATCCACTTGCGCCATCACGTCTAGCCCCCTGTGCGAAACTTCACTCCTGAATTGCGAGACACGATTCTGCGGCCAACCAAAACAGTCTCTCTCGGATCGTCGCCTGCTTCGTCCAATCCCTTGAATCCCATTTGTCGGAACCTAGGTCATCTCCCCCATATAACAGTTGGGAGAAGATGACGCCACGAAACATCGCGACGGCGAAAAACGCCGCACATTCCATCTCGACAGTCAAGCAACCTTCTGCCTTGCGTGTTCGTATTTTCCCCGGCGTCGAGCGGTAGAAGGCGTCTGTGGTCCAGGTTTTCGCGACGATGTATGGAACATCGTGATCGGCCAGAACCCGCGTAATGGCGGCAAGTCCTGCTGGGCTCGCCTTTGCCTCGCGACCAGGAGCCAAGTAGTGATACGACGTCCCTTCATCCCGCACAGCTGAGTCCGGAACGATGACATGGCCCAACTGTATCGCCGTATCCAGTACCCCTGCCCCTCCGCATGCGACGAACTTGTCGCAACCCAGAGCAATGACCTTCTCCATGTTCTTCGCAGCGCTTGGACCACCAAGTCCAGGGTTGAACAGCGCCACTTTTGCCTCGCCGACCGACACTTCATAGACCGGCGTACTGCCCGACTCAGCCACCAGTTCGGTCATGACTCTCGCTTTTCCGGCGCGCACAAGTTGCTCGATCACGTCGCTGAAAAAGCACGGTACGCAGTGTTCCGGTATGTCGACCGGTTCCATGTGATCAGCGGCGTTGATGAGCGCTGTGGTATCGGGATCGAACTCGAGAATCGGGTACGACTGTCGCTTCATCGCTCTCCCCCTGACAGGATGTCTGGCACAATTAACTACCCGGTATAGTTGCCGCCGTTGACGAAGAACTGTTGGCCGGTGATATAAGTTGCTTTCTCTGAGCACAAAAAGGTGACCATCTCAGCAATTTCTTCCGGCTGCCCCAAGCGGTTCATCGGAATGCGGCCCATGACCCGCTCCCGTGCTGTCTCGTCGTCCAGGGAGAAGCGCTCCACGACCTCTTGTGTCTCGATGTAACCAGGCAGCACGCAGTTGACACGGATGTGCGGCGCGAGTTCGAGCGCTGTGCACTTGGTCAGCGCGATCACGCCGGCCTTCGAAGCACAGTAGTTCGCCCCGTCTTTGCGTCCGCTAATCGCCGTGCTCGCCGACAAGTTCACGATGCTGCCCTGAACACCGTGATGGAGCATAGATTTCGCCACGAGTTGCGTGCAGTGAAAGGTCCCGTCAAGGTTTACCTGTACCACGCGCGTCCACTCGTCAGGTGTTATCTCGAGGAAAGGCCGATCGATGTTGAGCCCAGCGTTGTTGACGAGGACTTTAATCGGGCCGATGTCGCGGGTAACGTCTTCCACCATTCGCGCAACGTCGGTACGAATGCTGACGTCCGCGCGGTACGGACTTGCGGCGCCGCCAGCGGCCGTGATGTCGTGCACAACACCTTCCGCCTCGTCCCCCGATGTGCGGTAGTTGACCACGACATGGTAGCCATTGTCGGCCAGATTCAGCGCGATTGCTCGGCCTAGGCCTCGTGACGCGCCTGTAACTAGTGCGACTCTTGCAGAGTTGCTCACAACCTCAGTCCTTCCGTTTGTTCCTGTACCTAACTGTATCACCAATCCTGTAATCCTGACTCAGAGAACTGCAGTACCTACAATGAGTCAGTGCCCTAGTCCGTTACGACTAGCCCGTTCCCCTACCCAAAATAGTCCGAGAATAACTATTGGTTTGACTTTCCACACCTCAAAATATGACGCGTAAGGGATGTCGACAGCGAAGCGCTGAAGCCGTCTCACGGTGGAGGGGGATCAGTCATGAAGTTATCAAACACTGTACTGCAAGGTCACAGCGTCGTCGTTCCAGAGAATCCAGTGTCGCACTTTTTCTTCAGCAGCACGCGGTCTGCGTGGTTTTGGTTGGTCGTCCGGCTGTACGTTGGCTACGAGTGGATTCACGCAGGCTGGGAAAAGTTGCACTCGCCTGTATGGACAGGGACGCATGCCGGGGTCGCATTACGTGGGTTCCTGCTCGGTGCGCTTGGCAAGGTCTCAACGGGTGATGTTCAAGGTTGGTATGCAAAGTTTCTGAGCAACGTGGTCATCCCGCATGCGCATACTTTTTCCTACGTGGTTTCGTTCGGAGAGTTTCTCGTCGGCTTGGGTTTGATTCTGGGTCTCCTCACGGGTCCGGCCGCGTTCTTTGGCACCTTGATGAACGCGACTTACCTTTTCGCAGGCACGCTGAGCGTCAACCCGATTCTCTTCATCCTCGCCACTTGGCTGGTACTTGCGTGGAAAGTTGCAGGTTGGTACGGTCTCGACCGCTTCGCACTTCCCTACCTCGGCACCCCGTGGCGGCGGACTCCCGCACTGGTGAAGGCTTTGCGGCCGATGAAAACACGGCAACACGCGTAACGGAAATGGCTTCACTGTCTGCAATGGCAGGCGATTAGAGCTATCCTAAACGGGCAGTGCACTTGGAGCAGGGCATTTGGAGCAGCGCATTGGGATCACGGCACTTGGAGCAGCCCTTTCCGACTGCAGCTGCCGTGTACGCCCGCCTGTAGGTGCCAGTTTGACGATTGCCGCGCCGTGTTGCGCGCTGCGCACCGCGCTCTAGGTGTCATTTTGACACTTACCGGCCTGCACACCGCGCTCTAGGTGTCATTTTGACACTTACCGGCCTGCACACCGCGCTCTAGGTGTCATTTTGACACCTACCGGACTGCACACCGCGCTCTAGGTGTCATTTTGACACTTACCCGCGAGGACGCCGCGCTCTAGGTGTCATTTTGACACCTACCGGCCTGCACACCGCGCTCTAGGTGTCAATTTGACACTTACCTGCGAGGACGCCGCGCTCTAGGTGTCATTTTGACACTTACCTGTGAGGACGCCGCGCTCTAGGTGTCATTTTGACACTTACCGGCAGGCGCCCCCCGCTCTAGGTATCATTTTGACACTTACCTGTGAGGACGCCGCGCTCTAGGTGTCATTTTGACACTTACCTGTGAGGACGCCGCGCTCTAGGTGTCATTTTGACACCTACCGGCAGGCGCACCCCGCTGTAGGGTTCAATTTGACACCTACCGGCAGGCGCACCCCGCTGTAGGGTTCAAATTGACACCTACCGGCCTGCACACCCCGCTGTAGGGATCAATTTGACACCTACCGGCCTGCACACCCCGCTGTAGGGATCAATTTGACACCTACCGGCCTGCGCAAACCCGCGCCGAGCATGTTAGTTTGACTCAAAGGCCGACAACCGCGTTCATCCTGCCCTGCCCTGCCCTGCCCTGCCCTGCCCGGCCCTGCCCGGCCCTACCGCCCTGCCCTGCCCTGCCCTGCCCTGCCCTGCCCTGCCCTGCCCTGCCCTGCCTACCCGCCCGCCACAAACGTCCACTTCTCCGTCTCGTAGCGTGCGACTTGCTCGACGTCGACCTCAAAGCCGAGCCCCGGCAGCGAGGGCACGCGAATTTGGCCATCTACCACCGTGACTTCGGGCCGGATGATGTCCGGCTGAAAGTAGCGGCGGCTCGCCGCCGTGTCGCCTGGCAGCGTGAACACGTCGAGCGCCGACATGGCGACACATCCGGCCCGCCCGACGCCCGTTTCGTACATGCCCCCGCACCACAGCAGGGCGCCACCCGCCCGCGCCGCGCGGACGACTTCCAGTGTCGGCGTGAAGCCGCCAAGGCGCCCCGGCTTCACATTGATGATGCGGCAGGCGCCAAGGCGAATCGCGCGCAGGGCAGCGTCGAGGGTCGTGATCGACTCGTCTAGGCAGAGCGGCGTCTCCATCTGCGCCTGCAGGCGCGAGTGACGCTCCCACGAGCCCGCGGCAAACGGCTGCTCAATCATCATCAGTCCGAAGCCGTCGAGCCGAAGCACCGCCGTATCATCAGCGCGATCGTACGCCCCGTTCGCGTCGACCATCAGCGGAGCGTCGGGAAACCTTTCGCGAATCGCCGTGACGGGCTCGATGTCCCAGCCCGGCTGTACTTTGATTTTGATCCGGCGGTATCCTTGTTCCAGGTAGTCCCCAACTTCCGCAAGGAGTTCGCCAATTGGACAGATCCCGATGCTCACCCCCACCTCGACCATCGCCTTCGTCCCACCGAGCGCCTGCGCGAGCGAAATCCCTTGCTGCTGTGCGTAGAGGTCCCACAGCGCGCCCTCCACAGCAAACTTCGCCATCGGGTTACCGATGACGCGGGACGCCTGCTGCCAGAACTCGCTCGGGTGCGACCAAGGATGCTCGAGGACCAGCGGAATCAGTTCGCGGCGCAGAATGACCTCCACGGTGTCCGTCGACTCCTCCGTGTAGTACGGGTGATTCATCGCGACGCTCTCGCCCCAACCGACCAGTCCATCTGCCGTGTGCAGTTCGACCAGCAACAGATCACGGTCCGTCTGCACACCGTAGCTCGTTTGCACGCGCATTTGAAGGGGCATCAACAGACGGTGAAGGATGACTTCTACGACCGCGATCACGAGACCGTCCTTCCGCTCAGGAAGCCAGCCAGGATGCCGCGGTAGAGGTCTGGCTCCTCCAAATGAACAGTGTGGCCGGCACCCGGGACATCTGCGTGGCGCGCATTTGGCAGCATCGTCAGCATCGCTTCGGCAATCGCCGTGTACTTTTCATCGAGTTCCCCAGTCACGAGGAGAACCGGCAACTGCAACGTATGCAGTTCGTCCCAATACGAAGGTTGACTGCCGGTGCCGATGCCAAGCAGGCTGTTCGCAAGGCCGACCGGTTGGTGCGACAACCTGACGGCGCGTTGACGTGCGAGGTCGTCCGGTGCGAGGCGAGCCTGGCTCGCAAAGAGCGGCGTCTGCTCCCAGCGGTCGACGAACGCGGGAAGGCCTTGCTGCAGGATCAAATCAGCCAGCGCGGCGTCCGACTGCCTTCGCAGGGCGCGTTCAGCTTCCGTACGCAGTCCGGGGGAAGCACTCTCGAGGAGGAGCCTCTGCACCCGCTCTGGGTGCGTCAACGCGAAGGCGAGCGCGATGCGCCCCCCCATCGAGTAGCCAATCAAGTCAAACGTCTCATGCCCAAGCTCCGTCATGAGAGCTGCCAAGTCGGCAATCGTTTCGGACATGGAATAGCGGACAGGACTGGCGGGTGCATCGGTTTGACCGTGACCAACCAGGTCGACAGCGACACGCTGTCCGGGCGTAGGGAAGTCCTCCGTGAAGCTAGCCCAGACGTCTGCGCTGCCGGTAAAGCCGTGCAGCAGCAGCGTAGCCGGCGCCCCTTCCCCGACGGTCTGCACATGATAGCGGCAGCCGCGCACGGTCATAAAGCGATGGTCGATCACGCGAACGCCCCCCGCACGGCACTCTGTACACGCTGCACAACTTCACTGTGCATCGCCACATTCGCGTCCATGTCAGTGCGCACCTCAATCACCTGCAGGCCCCCCTGCTCTCGCGCTTGGTCGAGACTCTGCCGCAACGCCACCCAGTCCGTCGGACGGTGCAGCACACCGCCGTAGAGCGCGACCGTGTGGCTGAAGTCGAGTCCATGTGACGTGCGAAAGTGTGCGAACGTCTCCGGATAGGCAGCCTGCGGCAAGAACGAGAAAATGCCGCCGCCGTCGTTGTTGACGAGCACGACAGTCAAGTCGACACCGAACTGTTTGGCTGCGAGCAGTCCGTTCTGGTCGTGGAAGAATGAGACATCGCCGATTACGAGCACGGTCCGACGCCCCGAACCTGCAGCTGCGCCGACTGCGCTCGAAACGACACCGTCAATCCCGCTCACCCCACGGTTCGCCAGCACCTGCACGCGCCGCTCCCCGGCCGGCAAGAAGCTTTCCGCGTCGCGAACTGGCATGCTGTTGCCGAGAAACATCACGTCTCCGTCTACAAGGTGATGAGCAAGTTCCGTGAAGACCTGCCCTTCAAACGCGAGCCCGCGGTCACTCGCGCTCACCAGTTTTTCTGCGTCTAAAAGCGCTTCGCGCGCCCGCACCGTTGCAAGTTGCCAGAGCTGCGTCCAGTTCGTCTCCGTCTCAGCGGCGGGCGTGGCGTCCATCGTGGCAGCGGTCGTTGCGTCCGTCGTGGCGTCCGTCCCGGCGCGGGCCGTGGCGTCCGTCCCAGCGTCCACCGTGGCACGGGCTGTCAGCAACTGGGCCATGAGCGTCGGTTCGCACTGTACCACCGTGTCTGTCACGAAGTCTTGATCACGCCAGTTTGTCCCCGCATCGACAACGACCTGCTGACTCCCGCGGCAGCGCGCGAGGAACTGATTCAGCGGCTTCGAGGTCGGTGTGCCACCAAATCGCACAATCCAGTCTGGCGTGAGGGCGTCCGCAATTTGCCGATCACGGAGCCACAAATCATAGCCTTCTACCACCACCGCTTCTGCGGGTAGTGGGCCGACAGTTCGGACTTGGGACAGCACATCCGCTACAAGCGGAACGTGCCAGGCGGCCGACAATGCGACGAGCGCCTCGGCCAGGTGCTCGTCTGCCTGCGGCCCGCAGACAAACAGACCGCGCGGTGAACGAGCACACAGCTGTTCGACCGCGTCCACAGCCTGCGGGTGTGGCGCGAGTACAGGGGCAAACGCGTGTGTCAAAGTAGCTTCCGGCAGGTTCACATCGTCGATGGCTGGCGGGATGAGCGGCTCACGCAGCGGCCAGTTCAAGTGAACAGGGCCTTGCGGGAGCGCAGTTGCCGCACTGACGAGGCGCCAGGCGGTGGCTTCAGCGTGGCGGTGCAGCACTGGCGTGTCTTCCGGAACGGGCATTTGCACCTGCCACTTGACGTGCGTGCCGTACAACTTGCTTTGATCAACAGTCTGGTTCGCACCGACGTCTTGAAGTTCAGGTGGGCGGTCGGCCGTGAGAACAACCAACGGTAGGTGTGACGTGTTAGCCTCCATCACAGCCGGATGGTAGTTCGCCGTCGCACTGCCTGATGTGCAGACAAGCGCGGCCGGTCGGCCGACTCGAGCCAGCCCAACCGCGAAGAAACCCGAGGAGCGCTCGTCAAGCAGAGTCCAGACTCGAAACAGCCCAGACCGGACGAAGGCGAGGGTGAGAGGGGTCGAGCGTGATCCGGGTGAGATACACACATCCTCCACCCCCGCCCGACGCAGGGCCCGGACAAAGCTGTAGAGAACAGTCAAGTTGTGGTTTTCTGTCACTGGTCATCCCTCGCTCTGGTGTGAGGTGCAGCCTGATTAGCGCGTTCGCCGCGAGCGGATCCGTCGACGGCTGTTGCCACGGATTCTGCGACAGCTTCTTCGAAGGTTGCCTCGACGGTTTCGCCGTGTGGCGCAATGGCAGCCTGCATCGCACGCAACTTCAGCGCGGTTTCGCGCCACTCGGACTCGGGCTTAGAGTCCCCCATGATACCTGCACCCGCGTACAGGTGAACGTCTGTGTCGGTGAACAGAGCTGAACGCAGCGCTACGGCAAACTCTCCGTCGCCGCGACTGTCGACCCAGCCGATGGGTCCAGCGTACCAACCCCGATCCATCTGCTCCCGTTCTGCAATGACCTCAAGCGCCACCTCTCGCGGCCTCCCTGCCACAGCCGGTGTCGGGTGCAGTCTATCCACCAGGTCAAGGACCGTCATACCTTGGCGTACTAGTCCTCTGACCGCCGTCCACAGGTGTTGGACGTTGCGCAGCTTCTTGAGCGTTGGCGCAGTGCGCAACTCAAGGTCGTCGACGAGGCCTGCGAGGTTCTCTGTCACCCAGCGAACGACGACGTGATGCTCTTCGCGATCCTTTGTACTAGCGAGCAGTTCCGCCCCAAGTTGTTCATCCACCGCAGCATCAGTGCTGCGCGCCGTGGTACCTGCGAGGCAATCGACAGCCACCTCGCCGCCTGACAGTTGCACGAGGCGCTCTGGGCTGGCGCCGACAAACCACTCCTCGTCCGCGCGAACAGCGAACACAAACGTCTCTCGGTTTTGCGCCTCCAGCCGGGGAACTACGCGATCGACAGTCATATTCACTGCCCGATTCACCACCGCGCGTCTCGCCAGCACCGCCTTGGTGTACTTTCCCGCTCGAATATCGGCTGCAGTGTCAGCAACAGCAGTCAAGAAGGCGCGCGACTCGTCCGGCGGAGAGACCGGAGTTGGCAGCGCGGCATTTGTCGATGTGGCGCCTGGCATTGCGGTGGTTGCCGTCGTGGACGAACCCATTGTGCTGTTCGTCGCGTCAACGACCGCACCGTCAACTCTCTCAGCTTGTTCCACTAACATGCGTAGTCGTCTCTCGAAACCGCGCAGCATGGTGGCGAGATTTGCCTCCGTGTCACCTTGCGCAACCACGACTTGGCATGTGAGTGTCTGTCGACCGTCCGCCGTCTGCTCAAACAGGAATTCCGGCAGTATCGCGCGGGCATCTGACCAACTAAGCCACGGTGCGCGCCTCGACTGCACCGCAAACGCTCCTCCGACGAACCATTTCGCCGCGACGTCGCTTCCGAGCGTGGTTGGTTCGTCGGTGGCAGAGTGAGCGGGGTAGTCTGCTATCACCTGCTTGACGTGCGCGAAACGCTGGTCTCCCGACACAGTCGTATCGACTGCTGTGCCCATCCCGATACAAGAAGATCCGTCTGGCGCCCGCCAGTACACACAGGTGCCCGTAGCCGCGCTGTTCCGACCACAGACCGCGAGCAGCCTGTTCAGATAGCCTTCCGGAAACGCCACGGCACCGCGATAGACCAAAACCACCGGGCGATGCCAGTGGATCACGCCCTCTTTCCATGATGTCACCAACGCGCGATGCATAGTTTCTATGTAATTTGTAAGGTCGAACGTTACGGGTGATGCCATCACCGTTCGCGCCATAATCTCACAGCCCCAGTAGTCACTTTTCCCGCGACAGGCAGCTGAATTGCTACTCTGCCGTAGACGCGCGGGCCTCCCCGCGCGCACCTTGGTCACGCTTCGTCCGTCAACTTCTCGCGCTACTTACGCGCGCAAGAGCGACTCCTGCCTTGAGTCCGCGATTGCGACAAGACAGGAGCGACCATGTCAATTATACCAGAGCCCACGGGACCTGACCAAAGGCGGCAGAGGCGGGTCGTTCGTGAGAGGGTGCGACTGTGCTGCGACCACCACTAAGTAACGGTCGACCGACCGCGATCACGCAGGGGCGGCGCGACTCAGCCAGCCCGCCCAATCCCGCCTCGCCTCTTAAGCCCCTGGGACTTTCATAAACGTGCCGATACCGAGGGCCAACTGGCGGCCGTCCGCTCCGAACAACCGCCCCTCGATGGATGCCACGGTTCGTCCAGCCTTCACGACCGAGCCCGAAGCAAACAAGGCTTCATCCGGCTTTGGCGCGCGCAGGAACTGCACGGTCAACGACTGGGTCACCGCCGGCACGTCCCACGTGCTCCGCACCGTGAGCCCCATCACCGAGTCGAGCAGTGAGGTCAGCACCCCGCCGTGCACACCACCGTTGAGGTTCACGTAGTTCTCGGAAGGTGGCATGACCAATTTCACGGAACCCTCTTCGAGCGACTCAATCTTGATGGTCATGAACACCCAAAACGGTGAGGTCTCAAACTCCTGCCAGAGCTGCTCGTAGTACGCCTTGTCCATCATCCGCCTCCCCCACTTCGCTACGTCCTTCAGACACTGCCACTGCACCCCTCAGGACGACGGTGGCGGCCATCGCCAAATGCCTAACCACTCAGTGCTTCTGCAAATACTCCCGCTGCAGCTGGGCGGCGATGATGTTCTTTTGAATCTCGCTTGTCCCCTCGTAGATGCGCGTGATGCGCGCGTCGCGGTAGAATCGCTCAATCGGGTAGTCGGCGATGTAACCGACGCCCCCGTGAATCTGCACCGCTTTGTCGGCGACGCGGTTGTAGACCTCCGACCCGTAGAGCTTGAGCATCGCGGCTTCCTTGACGACGTTGTCGCCCTGGTCGCTCATCCACGCTACGCGGTACGTCATCCAGCGCAGCGTTTCAATCTCGACCGCCATATCGGCGAGGTAGTGTTGGATGATCTGCTGCTCGAAGATGGCCTTGCCGAACTGCTCGCGCTCCATCGCGTAGGCGACCGATTTGTCGAGCAGGTACTGGCAGGACCCGAGCGAGCGTGCAGCGAGGCCCGCGCGGCCGTTCGCCAAGATTTTCAGGGCGTTGACATAGCCCTGACCCTCCACGCCGAGCACGTTCTCCTCCGGGACTTCCATGTCCTCGAAGTAAAGTTGCGCCGTGTGCGACCCGTGCAGACCCATCTTCTTCTCGATGCTGCCGACAGAGAACCCCGGGAAGTCGCGCTCGACGATGAACGACGTGATGCCTTTCGCGCCCTTCTCCGGGTCCGTCACCGCCATCACCGTAAAGACCTGTGCGTACGGCGCATTCGTGATGTAGATTTTCTGGCCATTCAGGATGTAGCGGTCGCCTTTCTTTACCGCTGTTGTACGCAGGGCGGCTGCGTTTGATCCCGCCTGTGGCTCGGTCAGCGCAAACGCGCCGAGCCACTCACCAGTCGCCATCTTCGGTAGGTAGCGCTGTTTCTGCGCTTCGTTCGCGAACGTGACAATGCCAACCGAGCCAATCCCGTTGTGCGCGCCGATGATGGTCGTGTAGCCGTTGATTGTCTTGCCGAGTTCCTCGAACAACGCGCATTTGCCGAGCATCGAGAGCCCCATTCCGCCGTACTCCTCCGGAATGCTGAGGCCGAACAGGCCGAGCCGCTTCGACTTCTCCAGCAGTTCGTCGGGCACCCGGTCATGCTCTTCAATCTCCATCGCGTGCGGCTCGACCTCGTTGTCCACGAAGTCGCGAATCACCTCTTTCATCTGCTTCAGCTCATCAGACAGTTCAAAATCCATGTTCATCCTCTCCTCCTCAGAAATGGTCGACGTGTGACATATACTCCGCATCACGTGCGGGTGTGTGTCCTTGACTCCGTATCGATATGCACATTGGTGTGCACACAGATGTGCACACCAATGTGCGGCCTCAGTGCAGCGGTTGCCAGCCGTTCCACTCCGACAGTCGGAGCGTGTGCTCGAGCAGCACGCGAAGCGCGCGCTCTTGCAACTCCGGCGTCAAAACGACCGTCATCGCGAGACTCGACATGACCAGTTCCACTTCCCCGCTGTCAGCGAAAATCGGGGCCGCGACAGCAGACACGCCATGGGCCAGGGCCCCGTGCGAGACAGCGTAGCCGTTGCGTCGAATCTGCCTCAAACTCTCATAAAAAACATCGGGATTTACAATGCTGTTGGGCGAAAAGGGCGTCAGCTGCCGTGCGTAGCGCGGCCACGACGCCTCGTCCCCATAGGCGATAAAACAGTGGCCAAAACCGGCGCCGACAATCGGGAACGACTGCCCGACAGACACCGCGATCCGAAGGTTGTCCTGCTCCGGTTCCTCTGACGCGATGTAAATCAGCCTGTCATCCCGCAGCCGCTCGATAAGCACCGTCGTGAGCCCAGTCTCACGAGCGACCGCCGTGAGTTCAGACGTCGCGGTGGCCAGAAAGTCGTTCAGTGCAAGGGCGCGGTTGCCAAGCGGGATTAGATACGGACCAAGACTGTATTTTCGCCTCTCCGCATCGTACTTGAGGATGTCCTCCTGCTCGAGGCTGCGCAGCACGCGCAGACACGTCGTCTTACTCGCCCCCGTCAACTCTGCAATCTCCTTGAGCGAGCAGCTGCGGTGCTTGTAGCGACTCAGTAGCTTCAGGATGCGCACTGCGAGCACGACAGACGGCACCTCGTAACGCACAGCGGCCTCCGCCTGACCGCGCCCTTCAGCGTCGGCATCAAACCGATTCACCACTTGGTCACCACCGTGACGCCGACGCCGCTATACGTCGCCATCCCGGCGAGAACATCGTTCACTTGTTCGATCCCGATGGTCTCCGTCACCAACTCACCGGGGCGCAGCCGCTTCTGCTCGACGAGTTGCAACATCGGCGTGTACCGCGCGGGCTGCATCCCAAACGCCCCGACAATCTGCAGTTCCTGCTGCACAATAAAGTCGATCGGCACGGCAATCATGCCACGCTCCGCACCGCTCGTCATCCCGATTTGCAGGTGTCGGCCGCGCTTGCGCAAACTGCGCAGCGCAGCCTGGCAAGTGGCCGTAATACCGAGTGCGTCCACTGAGACATGGGCGCCCCCACCGGTGATGTCTTTGATGTGCGCGCGCAGCTTCGGGTCGTTCGCGTTGACGGTCGCAGTCGCGCCAAGCTGCTGCGCGAACGCCAACTTGTCTGCGGAAATATCGACAGCGACGACGTTGGCGCCGATAGCACTCGCAATCTGAACAGCCGACATCCCAACACCGCCACACCCGTGCACGACAACCCACTCACCCGCTGTCACTTTCGCTTGGTCGACAAGACCGTGAAACGCGGTCATAAAGCGGCAGCCAAGCGCTGCCGCCTCCGCGAAACTCACGCCTTCTGGGAGCGTCACGAGGTTACTATCAGCGTTTGGCACGTGGACGTACTCACCGAAGCCACCCCAGTACGTGAACCCAGGGAGAGCGACGTTGTCACAGACATTCTGGTGACCACTGCGACAGTGCGGGCAAGTGCCGTCACCTTGCGTGAACGGGACGACAACGCGGTCACCCGGCTGAAAAGTCCGCACCTCAGCGCCAACTGCCTCGACGATGCCACTGAATTCATGGCCGAGGATGTGCGGCAGTGTGAGCTTCATCCAGTCCCAGTCGCCCATCCACGCGTGCCAGTCACTCCGGCAGACGCCGTTTGCCTGTACACGAATCACCGCGCCGTGCGGGGACAACTCCGGGTCTGGCATCTGTTGCACGACGAGCGGTTTTGCAAACGCTTCCAAGACAGCTGCTTTCACGGTGCTCCACCTCCATGTGATTTCATATGTGAAACATGATTTCGATATGTAGCTTCACGATCGATCGTAGGGCGTTTTTGCGCAGCCGTCAATGCCGGTCTACCGGTCGATCGCTTGATCTGACGGTCACGCAGTTTGTTCAGGGAACTTTGTGCGGGGGCATGTCCAGTGTGGGCACCGAGCCGCAATACTACACAATTGGCTCGGCGTAAAGACGGTTAGAGACCTGTGCGCAGGTCAAGCTCGGTGGAGGTATCCGCGACTTGGTCCATATATTTAAGACCCGAACCAGTGTTGACGAGGAGCACCTGCTCATCGCGATCGATGACCCCTTGTTCCCGCAACTTTTGCACGCCTGCGAACGCAGCGGCACCTTCCGGGCAGATGTTGAAGCCCTCATCGCGCAGCACCTGCAGGCGCATGTCTGCGATGGCAGACTCCGTGACCGTCGTGCAGATGCCGTCAGTGCGGTAGACGATGTCGAGCAGCAGGTAATCAGCGGACGGGCTCGGGACACGCATGCCAAACGCGATGGTAGCGGGATCGACCCACGGCTTGCACGCTCGCTGCCCCTGCACAAACGCCCGTGCCAGCGGAGCACACCCCTCGGTTTGAATGATGGCCATCCGCGGCCGCTTGCTGCCGATGAATCCCAACTGCTCGAGTTCGTCGAACGCTTTGTAAATCCCGACGACACCAGCGCCGCCGCCAGTTGGGTAGACGATTACGTCTGGGACACTCCAGCCAAGTTGTTCCGCGATCTCGAACCCCATCGTCTTCTTCCCTTCGAGTCGATAGGGTTCGTTGAACGTCGATACGTCGTACCAGTTGTATTTCTGTGCTGCATCGTGCACCAGACGGCCCGCGTCACCAATGGTGCCGTCAATGGTGTAGACTCGTGCCCCCGCCGCAACGCATTCTTTCCGCGGCGTCTCCGGTCCGCTCGTTGGAAGCACAACCGTGATAGGCATACCGGCTCGCGCTGCGTAGAGGGCCCAAGCGGCACCCGCATTGCCGTTGGTCGGAATGGCTACCCCTGGCACGCCAAGTTCTTTTGCCTTCGAAATCCCGACAGATGACCCGCGGGCTTTGAACGTACCTGAAGGCAGTCGACTCTCGTCCTTCACCAGCAAGTTCGGCACATCTAGGCGCCCGGACAGGGTCGGCAAAGTTAAGAGCGGCGTCATCTGTTCGCAGAGCGAAACCACATTCGATTCATTGCGCACGGGGAGCAGTTCGTGGTACTTCCACAAGTTCGGTTCGCGACTCGCCAACATCTCTTTGGACCAGGACGCAGCGACGGCAGTGAGGTCGTACTGTGCAAAGAGAATCCCGCCACACTGACACTTTTCCCGAACACCTGCGGCGGGGGACTCCCGCCCACATCGGGAACAGCGCAAGTGCGACAAAGCGCTGTACTCCGGCACATTTTTCACTCCTTTGGGTTGTCCACGCCAGTCTGTCAATGGTAAGCCTGACACTCTAATGTACGGAGCCGGGAACGCAATGTGCACCCAAAAACCGAAAAAAGTCGAACCGCATCGGCAAAGGATACGGGGGAGCGACGCCAGCGTCACACTCGGATGCAACCGACTCAGGGCAAGAAACCGCCCGTGCCGGGCGTACACTCGATGAAAGAGCCCACTGACAGTGGGCTCTTTCGACAATCTGTAGTCTGGCCAACCCACAGGTGACGATTTGACCCGATGTCAGCTGATATGCATGGCCTCGTCTATTTTTTGCAGATGGTTGAGCAAATAGGCGAGTCTTTCGGGAGTGCCGTCATCCAGTAGTTTTCCAAACAGCGTAATCATGCGGTGCAAGGTGTCAAGCGTCCCGTCCTGTTCCCAGGCGAGTAACCGCTCAACGAGTTGTTCGTGGACTGTGTAGTCATTCATGTCGTCATCCCTTTTCCCGGCATCGCCGACGGGTAACTTACAGGGCAATTTTCTCTCGTTAACAGAGTCGACAGAAGACATATTCGGATGATCTGCATCTACCATCATGACTACGTCCAAAAGTACCAATTCCCGCAATCGGGATAGTCCGTACGGGTGTCGGCGATTGCGACACAGTTTTCCCCAGCATGAATTGCATACACGACCGTCCTACATCAAAGAAATCGCCTCTGATGTGACCGCTACATCAAGCAGGAACGGTTTAAACACTGTCTGCCTGTGCCCTCCCCCGCCTGCGTTCCATATCGAAGCAAGCGCCGCTTCGAGTTCAGCCGGTGTGCGCACGTGCGAAGCCGAAACGCCAAAGCCTTCTGCGACTTTGACCATATCAATCCCTGGAAGTTCAAGTCCCGGCAGCGTGGACTCCAAACTCGGATAGAGCATTTTCCCAAACCCGTTCAAGATGGAGTACCGCCGGTTGTTCAAAACGACCACACCGACTGGAAGATTCAACCTCGCGAGCGTCCACAGGGCCTGAATGCCATACAAACTGGCACCGTCTCCGACAACTGCAAGCACAGTTTGACCTGGGTTTGCCATCGCTGCTCCGATGGCAGCAGGAATTCCCCACCCGAGGCCCCCGGTGGATGCCGTAAAGTACTGTGTTGCGCGAGATACATGTAAATACTCCCGAACAAGTGGACTGGCAGACACTGCTTCGTCAATCACGACCGTGTCATCGGGTACCCGTCTAGATACGGCGTCGAGCACGTAAGGCACGCCCATCACCTGTTTGGAACGCATGGCAGCGGCTTCTTTCTTGGCTGCGCGAGCAGCGGCACCGGTGGGCGAGGTACGGCTTACGGCCGGTACCCGTTCGACCAATGTGGCGAGGGCCGCTTTGATGGGAAGTTGAAACGTTTGCTGAGCGAGTGAAGCGGATAGGTGCAGGTCGAGGTCGTCAATATGCAGCACCTGCATGGGCAGGGAACGCGGACCTGGCAGATATGGATAGGTCATAAAGACAGGTGCGCCAATGACGAGAACGACATCGTGCTTCGCAAGGGTTTGTAAAGTCAACGGCAGCGCAGGTTGCAACATTCCCTCGTAAAGCGGATGCTGGTTCGGGAACCCGAGCCGCTGTGCAAGCGGTGCCCCATACACTGAACACTGGAGGCGCTCTGCTAGGGCAATCGCCTCATCGAACGCGTCGCTCCGAGCCACTCCACCGCCGAGTACAAGTGCAGGTGCCTGAGCCTCCAGTAACGCTTCGTAAATCGGTTTGACCAACTCAGGGTCCGCAACAACCGGAGTGTGCATTTGACGGATGGCGAGGTGCGTCGCCGGTTGGTCCCACAGGTTCATCGGGATGGACAGTAACACAGGTCCCGCCGGCGACAGTTCTGCAAGATGCCAAGCCCGTTCGAGCGCCGGTACTAAGTCGACCGCCTCTTTGACCTCATATGCCCACTTTACGACCGGTTGCCCCAACGACACCATGTCACCGTACAGAAGAGGCTCTAGAATCTGATGCCTCGTGTCCTCCTGCCCAACGGTTACAACCATAGGGGCGTGATTGTACAGAGCTGTACGAAGTGAGCCAATGGCATTGCCGAGGCCCTGCGCTGCATGCAGATTAACGAGTGCACAGTGACCGGTGGCCTGGGCATAGGCGTCTGCCATGGCCACGACAATGCTCTCCTGCAGTCCAAGTACGTATTCTACTGAAGCGGGCCAGTTGACCAGCATCGGCAGTTCGGTAGACCCGGGATTTCCGAACAACCGCGGAATCTGTCTGTCAGACAACCACTGATGAAATGCGTCTCTCGCGATCATGTCGACATCTCCTCATGCTCTGTTTGTCGGACTCGTCTCCCAGGCAGGCGCAGTGTCAGCCATAAGCCCAGTGCACTCGCTACAGCCAAAAGAGCAACTGCGAGATTGGCTGGTTTCAGTGCAAACTGAATCATAAAAATCAACACAATGCCTCCCAGATGACTGGTGAGCATGATGAACCCGACGGCAATGCCCTGCAGTCCCGGTGCAACCTGACGTCCTGTCCACTCGAGAATGATTGGGAACCCGGCCAACAGAAAGAACCCCGCAACTACCATCCACAGTCCAATCCAAAGGGTCGACTGCCACAACATCATGGCGACAAGCATCCAAGTGGTGAGACCAACTGCGGTGACCATCAAAGTCTTGCGGAGATTCCGTTTCGCCGCAATGGACGGAAGCAAGGCTGAACCGAAAATGCCCGCGACTAGCATCAGGGCAAGCAGGTTGCCGCTCGCACCGCCCATCCCATATTCCGAAAATATCGGCTGCAACCACGTATTGAGCGCGTCAAACACGCCAAGCCCGACAGCAAGCAGACCGCACATCATCCAAATGAAACGGTCCGCAAACACGGTTTGAAGGCTCATCCGGACGGATCGAACCTGAGCAGATGTCGTGCCTCCATGTCTGTCGGCGCCGTGCGCCGGGAGTGCCGCAAGCGGTGCTCGAAGCGGTCCAACGAGGCCTAGCATCACCCACAGCATGACGACGACTGCCGGAATGCCCTCGCCAAGTTCCACTGCGCCAAGGCCCCCGTGGTGCATCAAAATGGGGCTGATGATCATCGCGACAGCGACGCCGACGAAAAGAGCGACACTGGCAATCGAAATCGCAACGGGTCTCCGACGCTCGGAAAAATACTGCGAGCGAACGATGCAATCGCATTGATGACAAACGGCTGGGCGATTGCGAGAAGCATTTGCATCGCGAACTGCCACCCGTACGACACCGGCATGACGACCCGAGCAATCCCAGCAATCCCGGTAAGCACAGTGCCAATCGCAAGTGCTGACGTAAACTGCCGATCTAGCCAAATGCCCGCGGGGACAGCGACCACAATGTACACGATTGGAAAGAGTGCAGTGAGGTCGCCCACCGCCCCTACCCCAGTGTGCATAATGGTGGCGGTGAGCGTCGTGATCGGCGAGAAGGTCACCCACAGCACCTGCGTCACACAGATGAGTAATGCATAGCCGACCAGGAGAACCCAACGGTTCATGAGGTGTGCCCTCCCGCTGCTTCGGACGACCACGGTCTCGGTGTGTACATTTCGCTCGTAATGGCGATGAACAGCCGCTCCATCAAGTCCGGCGGCAATACTCGCAGGAGTCGATTGATATCCGCCATGTCCCCGGGCAACTGGCCGGGAGCAAGGCCGAGACCGCGGAGTAACTGAGTTAGCACTTCAGGCGTTAGGGTCTCGGGATTGACAGTGGCCAGCTGCTCGACAACAGTTGGAGTAGTGGAGGGTTGACTCGGCCTGCCCCCTCTCCCGCCACCGTCCACCGGGTCGCGTTTCAGACTTTCAATCGCTCCCTCAAGGTCGGCGAGAAAAGGCTCAACAATCTTTTCACTCGCACCCGTGACAGTCAAATGGAGGGTGGGGACAAGGCCCGGCAGGTTGTCGGTTGCGGGTCGCCCCGGCTGCACCTGAACGAACCAGTCGCGCCGTTTCATCTCGTCGGCCAGGGCAAACACGTCGACGGTATCCGACGTAAAGGCAATCAGCCCAGCTTCCGGCATTCCAAGGACCCGTAGTTCGGGAAGCTTTGCTAGTCCGCTCTGAAGCCTTTCTCGCGTGTGAAGAGTCTTCTTGGCTAACGTACGGTAACCGTCCTCGCCAAGGTAGTGCATGACAGCCCAACAAGCAGCCAGTGGCCCCCCGGACTTCGTCGATTGAATCGTCGTGTTAATCATCGGATACCCCGCCCAGCGCGTGGATGCGAACATCTCGTACTGCCGCAATTGCGCATCGCGGTACAGTACCACAGAGGCCCCTTTCGCTGCGTAGGCGTACTTATGAAGATCGACTGACAGAGAACTGACACCCGGTACTCGAAAATCGAAATCTGGGATTAGCTCCCCGACGTCGCGAAGGTAATGCATAAGGAACCCACCGATGCAAGCATCCACGTGCAGCCACAGCTTGTACTCCAGGGCAATGGCCCCAAGTTCATGGACTGGGTCAGTCACACCGTGCGAGTAGTTGACTGCAGAACCTACCAGCATCACAGTGTTGTCGGTAAGGTGCTCGCATACTACATCAGCATCGACGCGAAACGTCTCTGCATTCACAGGTACAACGACCGGCTTCAGACCGAAGTAGTGAGCTGCCTTATGGAACGCCGCATGTGCCGTGACAGGCAAAATCACTTCAGGTAAGGTGATGTCTGGTTTTGTGGCACGCGCCCAGTCACGTGCCGCCTTGACCGCTAGCAAAATGCTCTCTGTACCACCACTTGTAAATGTTCCGCTTGGTCGGATGGGTAGAACGCTTTCGGCGTCGCCACTCTGTGGCGCAAACATCTCCGCGACGATGGCGACGATGTCATTCTCCATCTGAAGAAGGCTTGGGAAGACTGTGAAGTCGAGGGCATTCTCGTTCATGTACTTTGTGTATGCCGTGGCAGCCACCTCTTCCACTTCACGAAGGCCACTGTCATACACATAGGCCCACACCTTGCCACCGTGGGTCTGCATGTCGTTATCTCGAAAGCGCTCAAGCTGCGTGAAGACTTCATCTTTAGACATCGATGCGGGGAGCCGTTTCGTAGGGATCAGCCTCCAGGTTGGAGTACGAGTTGTTATCTGTATTGTAGCAAAATACACGAGAGTTTGATTGTGACCGGATGCGTCATCATTCCGCGCGTTCATTACACAACATGCAAGGTCTGGGGTGGGTCGAGAGAGGCCCGCACTCGATGAATTGATACCGTGTACACGCCGAATGGGCGCGATAACGCATCGCGCCCATTCCAGTTTGCCTGTCAAAATAGCAATTCGACGTTAATATCCGACCACTTGGTAGCCGTCTTCAACTAACCGAATCAGCGCCTCTCCAGCAGCTTCACCATGAAGTCCCTCACCGGAAACTGCCTCCTCCACGCCGAATTGTTGAGCATTAAATGGGCAGTAGCCGCCGTGCACGTTGGCGTCGCGAAGCATCGCCAAAGCTTCCTTCACGTTGTCGCTTGGTTTGCCGACCAATTCTACACCGGGTCCAAAAAAGTACACCTCGACGTCTTGCCCACGGTTTTTCTTCAGTCGGCTCGCCAGTATGATTCCCGAAACTGCTTTAGCCTCAAGTTCGGGTCCAGCCGTAATCCAAAATGCTACCTTGGCCAAAAAAGTCCCCTCCTTAGTTTCTAACAGCTGACATGACAATGTTAACCGAGGAGGCTACTCTGATACGAAGTCTTAGGAACTCGCACCGACTGTGCCAACTCGAACTGTCAGTGGTTCAGGTTTATGAAACCAGTAACCTTGTCCAAATGTGGTGCCGATGTCGCTAAAAAATGCAACTTCCTGTTCGTGCTCAATCCCTTCGGCAATTGTGCTGACACCCTCTCGTTTCCAATACTCCACGAGTGATGTCATCATATGTTGCCGATAGAGGTCATGGTCAATACCCAGCACCAATTCGCGGTCAATTTTTACATAATCCGGGTGAACCATTGCGAGTGTGTGCAGTCCGGAATAACCCATGCCGACATCATCGACGGCGACCTTGATACCATTTCTCTGCAAATCCCGCATGACAAAATCTACGTCCTGATGCGAATATGTGTTTAATCCCTCACGTTCCGACAGTTCAAGCACAACCGAACTTGGAGGTACAGGGAGGTTTGCCAACAGTATCTGCCATTCTTCAGAAAACAGGGTGGAGAGATGAATGTTCACAAATACCAAAGTCGGCTCTTGCAGAGAAGCTTCGGCTGCGGCAAAGTCCCGAAATCTCTGCAACCCTAGTTGAATCGTGTATGTATCTAACACACGACTGCGTCCATGTGAAGCGCCGAAAGAATAGAACTCTTCGACGCTGGAAAAGTCTGTACCAAGAAGTGGGCGACTCAAAATTTCAAAACCGTGTGCGTGATAAGCCTTGCGATCCGGTGTGGCCAACTGCACAATCGATTGTCGGAACGTCTGAAACTGTCGTTGCGCCAACGTGGTGTTGAGGTGTTCCATTTTCAATTCGCAGGGAGTCGTTGGGCGGCGACGCCAGAACATACGTGACCTTCATCTCCTTGTACCGATGAGTGTGCGCGGACCCGGTCGTTTCCCCGATTCCTTCACTTCTTGTACGGTAAAATTCGACATCGGTTTGAAAATACCTGCCTAGGTATTGACACGAAGTGGGCTTGACCTCATCGTCGCAGCGGAACCATGCGAAACATCGTAGCAAGGTTTTCTTCCATCCCCACTAAGGCGGACGTGATGGGGATTGGGGCATCCACAGCGAGGAGTTCCTCCTTCGTGATGGGACTTACCTCATCGAGGGCTCCCGTTGGTGCAAGGCCTAAAGTCTGCTCGCTGTCCTCGGATGAACGGATGACAACTTCAATCTCCTCCAAGCAACGGTCCACGTATTCACCAAACCTAACCAGGGCTGGCCGTTCATCGAGCAAGCTTGGCTCGTCCGAAACGTAGTACTCGACAGTGAGTAAATTATCAGCCAGCCGGTGCAGAGACGTTAGCAGTCCATGCACAGCCTGTGCGTCCAATAACCAACGCGACGGTTCCACTGACGCTTGTTCAATCCGGTTGGCTGCGTTGGTACGGGCAAGTCGCGCCAATTTTCGGCTTTTACGGACAGTGTCTTGATTCGTCGGCGTGCACAATGCAGAACGTACATACCCCCGTTCTGCTTCCACCAACTTCACGAGAACATTTTCGATGTTTGCGTGTTCCCAAGTCGGCCACGCGAGATACACAATAAAGGCGAGCAAACTTCCAGCGATGGTGTAAATCACACGGTAGACGATGACATCTGTCGGCGATACATGTTCAAAAAACGACAGAAGCACCACCACTTCGGCAGTCAAAGCCCCGGCAAACAACACCATGTTGTAGGTAAACAATGCGTACACCGCCCAGAGGAAAACGCCCACCAACAACACGGTGAACATGTGTGTCGGATCCGGAATGAGGGCGATCATGAGGGTGGCGAATACTGCACCAAGCAAAGTGCCCAGCACACGCGTGACACCGCGTGTCAAAGTGGCAGAAAACTCCGGACGCAGAATGACCAACGTTGTCAGCGGCAACCAGTAGCCGCGGGGAATCGGAGACACGTGATAGAGAACAGTTGCGATACACAACGCTACAGTTAGCCGGATTGCGTGGCGAAAGATCGCTGAATGAAGGGTGAAATTGGTGCGGACCACTTCAACTATACGAGCGAGCGGTGACGGACTCCATTTCAACCAATAAACAGGTGATTGATACGTGTCCCCAATCCGCACACTTTGCAGATAGAACATCGCCTTGTGCAATTCGGAAGAAGTGTCGGAGATACATTTCACAGCAGCCCCGAAGTCTTGGACACCGCCCATGTTCATCAGAGGAGCGGTATGTGTTTCTAGGCCACTCATCGAAGCATCAACGCCAAGCGCTAGGGACTTGCCTGACCGAAGGGCAGTCGCAAACTGCCGGAGGATAGCGGCAATTGATGTACGTGCGTCTTGCATCGCCGTAAGTCTTGAATCATCCTGCGGGAGGTCAGCGGCCAGAGACCCCTGCATACTGGTCAGTGCGACTAAGTCAATGCGTATCGACTCCGCAGCGTTGAGCAAAAGTCGCAGGTCGTCCAGACGCCCCGGCTTCAGATAGGAGTCGGACAAGCTGTCATCTGCCTGCAAAAGTGTCTGAGCCACCAGTAGGTCAGCACCGCGAGCAGGGTTTTGTGCGTACTGTGCAATGGCGCTGAATACGGCTGCGACTGCACGGGATTCGGCATTCGACCGACTGACCCAATCCGTCGCGATCATAATCAGCATTTGAAACAACGCGCCTGCCATGGCCAGCAGTCCGCGGTACACAGCTTGTAGTGGTGTTTGCGGGGTGCTAGAGATAAACAGGAACGCAATCACCGACCACGTCCCCACAAGTCCAGCTTCCACGCTGACAGCATTGAGCAGACCGCTGGCAAAACCGAGCACCGCCATGACGAGAACAGCCCACCAGGTGGGCCCGACGAGTCCGCCGACCAACGTGGTGAGCGCCATCCAGAACGCGGCAAACAGCGTCGTCCGAGTGCGACGTCGCAGAGTTCCAGTGCGCCCGCCGAAGCCTGCAACTTGAGCGCCGAGAGTCATCGCGAGAAAGGGCAGAGTATTGCCGGTGACAACGCCCACAAACAAAGGCAGGACGGCGCCGATTGCACTGCGCAAACCTGGAAGCACGGTCAACTGACTGGCATCGTGGCTCTTGATGAAGTTCCAACTGTGTGAAATGGTGCGGTTCCACATGACCTATGTACACTCCGATCGTCGTCAACAAAGCACCGTTTGGATGGCCGTCCTGCAGAACCTCATGGACCAAGCCTGCGTCTTGTCCGATGTCACATCCTCCCGAGGGCGAGCGACAACATCAGCCCATCACATCCTGGCGAATAAACACAATGAAACTCACTGCTAGCGCCGCCACGGACCAGACAGTCAGCACGGCCAGAGAAAAAGGAAACGTCATGCCAGCAATCGGAGGGGGACTTCCGTTCAAATACCCAGACAACTGCAAGTTCACAACCGGAAGGTACTTTGCAATGGCCCAATTCGTCGCCAAGACGCTGAGCAGCGTGCCCCCGATGAGGGCAGCCATCATAATGCCCATGCCAGATGCAGTCGAACGGACGAGCGTCGACACCATAAAAGACAGGCTCCCAATACACAGGCTCACGAAGAACCCTAATCCGTAGCTCATCAGAAGGTACTCCCACTGCGGCACCGTGTAGACGTGAGACAGGTTTACGTAGCCCGTGGATGTAGTTTGAAAGCCCATCAGCACGGGCAGGCGCCAGCCTTGGTAGCCAAAAAAGACCCCTGAGACAGCGTAGCCGGACACTGCAATCGCGCCAATCAGCATGGCAATGAGCAGGAATAGCGCACCCAACTTGCTCGCGAGCACTTTCCAGCGCGCGACACCGCGTGTTAGCAGCATCTTGATCGTCCCACCACTCATCTCCGAAGAGACCATGTCTGACGCAATCACGATGACGAGCATCGGGATGAGCAAGGTGATGCCCTGGTCCATAAACGACTTCATGAAACTCACCGCACCGGGCGCGCTCGGGTTGATGTTGTGGGCGAGTTCAAACTGCCCTTCTTTGATTGTCGCCTGCATCACGGCCTTTTCTGCGTTTGAAATAAATGGACTGTGAAGACGGTTCTCGGAGTGGGATATCTGCTGCTGCAGTTGCGCCTGCCAATTACTCGTCCCAATCTGGTGCGCGAGCGCCAAGCTCGCCTGTTTCTCACCGTAAGCGAAAACGGCCATCATCGCAAACAGGATGATGAGGACCACCTGAAACCGCCGCTTGCGCAGCATCTTTGTCACTTCGTTGCCGACGAGGTGAAGAAACGTCATGTCGTCCCACCCCCTGTGGCCTGCAGAAACACGTCCTCGAGCGTCGCTCGCCGGCGCGTCACCTCGTACAAGCGACAGCCTTGCCCAGCCAGTTCAGCCGCAGCGGCCGCCACCGCATCATCCGTCATGTTGGCGTGAAATCCTCCGTCGCTCGGTTCAACCACCCCGTCCGTTGCATATTTCTCCAGCACAGCGCGCGCCGTGTCGGACGGTTCCACCCGCCAGACGACCATCGGGGATGCTTCCGTGATGAGCGCGTCGACGCTGCCCGTGCGAATCACGGTGCCGCCCCGAATGATGGCGACACTGTCGCACAGCAGCTCAATCTCCGCCAACAGGTGGCTGCTGATAAACACAGACATGCCGTCTTTCGCAAGGTCTCGCAGAAACGACCTGAGTTCGTGAATCCCGGCGGGATCAAGCCCATTGGTCGGTTCATCGAGAATCAGCAGTTTTGGCTCACAGAGCAGCGCCTGGGCGATACCGAGGCGCTGACGCATGCCAAGCGAATAAGTGCGGACCTTGTCGTGCAGGCGGTCTGACAGGTGGACGAGGTCCGCGATCCGTTCGATCCGCTCGACCGCAGCGCGGCCTTGCATGACCGCCAGTTGATAAAGGTTCTCCCAACCGCTCAGGTACGGATAGAGGTCAGGGTTCTCCACAATACAGCCAACGCTTCGCAGCGCGGCCGACGGGGACTTTTGCAAGTCGTGACCGTTGATCACGACCTGTCCCCTGCTCGGGCGGATGAGGCCCACCAACATGCGGATCGTAGTTGTCTTGCCGGCGCCGTTTGGCCCAAGGAACCCGAACACCTGCCCTCGGTACACGTCAAACGAAACATCCTTTACAAGTGTCCGTCCACGGACCTGCTTCTCCAGTCCGCGCACGGACAGGACAGGCTCCCCCACGGTTCACCCCTCCTTTTTCCGCGTCTCACTTGTATAGTACACTGTCCTTGGCTGGGAGGGAAAACCATGAATCGAGACACTGAAGTGAAGCAGCAATCCAAACGGCGAGGCAGCGCCTCGCGCCGTGTGGTTCAGGCCTCCATCTGGCTGAGTCTGATCGCCACAGTTCTACTGATCGTAGGGTTCGGGTACGGCGCGTACGTTGGCTTCGGGGGGACTGCCGCCGGTAACTCAGTGAAGCCCGGTCAAGTCCCAAGTCGCGCGCAACCATCCGCGAACACCAAGTCCGGGAAGCCCGGGTCAGTCAACACACAGTCCAACACAATCCACCTTGTCGTCCTCGGTGACTCGCTCGCGCAAGGTTTCGGTGACGCCTCCGGCAACGGCTTTGCGGGTGACGTGGCGGCAGATTATCGGCACGAGGGAAAACGCGTGGTGATGACAAACCTCGGCATCGACGGTTTGACGTCAAGCGGACTGAGAAAGCAACTGCAGCAGGCCTCGGTGAGGCAGGCAGTAACGCCGGCGAGCGTAATTCTCCTGTCCATCGGCGGCAACGACCTGAACAACGCAGCGGGTCTGCCTGCGCTCAATCTCCAAAAGATCACGGCAGCACAGCGGCAGTTTCACACCAATCTGGCCGTAATTCTCAAGCAATTGCGAAGCTGGAATCAGACCGCGCCGGTCCTGCTCCTTGGGCTTTACAATCCGTACGAAAACGTGACGACAAAGCGCCAACAGACAAACGCGGTCGTGGAGTCGTGGAACTTCATGGAGGACACGGTTGCGGCTAAATTCAGCAACACGATTGTCGTACGGACCTTCGACTTGTTCGAACTAGGTGGAGCCAAGTATCTGTATGCGGACCACTTCCACCCGAACCAGACCGGTTACGCCCGTATTGCCGCCCGCATCTGGCAGGACCTGCAGGGCGTTGGCTAAGCAGGAAGACCAGAACCGCGCGAGTCCTGAGCGAGGTCAACGCGATAGCCTGCAGGACTCCCTGTGGTCGAGGTAGTTGTCAATCCGTTGCCGGGGCGACTGTCCTAAATTTGGGAATCCAGGTAGCGAGGCAGACTCATTAAAGCGTCGCAGTGACTTGACGAGCTGACTCTGCAAGTTGCGCAACTCCCCTTGGTCGGTCACGCGCAGTTGGCGACTCCATGGTTTCCAAAATTCCTGAACGAACCGTTGGACTAGCGCAGGCTCGTGCTCGAGTGAATTGTGACGAATACCGAGGTCGCACAGATACTCCGTGTAGGAATGGTCCGAACCAGACTTGCAAGGATGTATTTGGGCAGTTGTGATTTCCTCAGTTCGGAGATGTCGTTCCTTAAAAAATGGCAAGACATAGTGCTGCAGAACCGAGATGGCATGTAACACAGGCTTGTCGCAATGAACATTTGCAAACGTGTATCCGCTGTACGTGTCAATGACCACCTGACTCATAATGGGTCGTCCCACGCGCTCTCTGTCCACCTGAAGTGAAGCTTGAATCACGTGTTGCCCCGGATAGCTCCCCGTCAGCCCGCGCTCCCGGAAGCATGCGTCATGCAACTCAAGCACTTCCACCTGATGCTCTGTGAGTTCCACCTGCTCTGTCATGGCGAGTGACATTAAACGGTTCATCCGGTTTCTTTGAAACAAGAGACCCTCGCGTTCCATGACAAGACTAATTTTCCGTGTACTCGCGTATACGTTTTCGGACTCCAGGGATTTTTTGATTCGACGAACGCCCCATTCAGGATGCAGTCGACTGATGTCACTGACCAGTTCATTAAGTACCTGCATTTCGCAATTGCCCAAGGTCTTGGCATGAGCAGACTTCTTGGGTCTGTATCGAAGCGGTTCCGGTTCGGTCTTGGCTATTGCGCTGACCGTTGGCGGCGTACAGCGAATGAACGGATTGGCAGCATCCAACTCCACTTCCGTCAGGTGTTCGCAAAACAGGCAGATGTCCAGGTTGATGTTGCCGCGATTGGGACAGGGAATATGGCCATCGCTGACATACAACTGAACCTCCAAGGCGAAATCACCACCTTATCTTGCTCTTCCCTTCATTGTACGGTGTTTCCTCTCCCCTATCACATAGTCCTTTCTAACTGGCCGAGCAGTCGTCTTTTACGACCGTATTGTGCATGGTCCAAATACACCACTTGTTCAAATGAGCCATGAAGAAAATGAACAGAAATGCTCTTTTGCGTATCTTTCTGTTTCACCATGATGCTCTTAGAGCAACGCAAGCCTTTTGCACATGTGTTGCCAAGCAATGTAATGACGTCCAACAAAGAGAGGAGAGCAGACAAGCATATGAGCAACTTATTGTTGGCACGCCTGCAGTTCGGTGTAACCACTGTCTATCACTTCTTGTTCGTCCCGTTGACTATCGGGCTGGTGTTTCTCATCGCGGTCATGGAGACAGCTTATGTTGTTACGAACAACGAGACGTATAAAAAGATGGCCAAGTTCTGGGGAAAGTTGTTTCTCATCAACTTCGCCGTCGGTGTAGTGACCGGAATCATGCAGGAATTTCAGTTCGGCATGAACTGGTCGAGCTATTCGCGCTTTGTTGGCGACGTATTTGGCGCACCTCTCGCCGTAGAAGCCCTGGTCGCCTTCTTTCTGGAGTCCACGTTCCTCGGTGTCTGGGTTTTCGGGTGGGACAAAGTGTCTCGGAGAGTTCACCTGTTATCCATTTGGCTTGTCGCCATTGGCACGACCCTCTCGGCATTTTGGATTTTGACAGCAAACGCCTTTATGCAAGAACCGGTGGGTTACGTCGTCCGAAATGGCCACGCAGAAATGTCTAGTTTTGGCGCCCTGATTACGAATCGACAGCTGTGGTTGGAGTTCCCGCACGTATGGTTCGCTGCCTTAGCGACAGGTGCCTTCTTTGTCGCTGGAATCAGCGCATACCACCTCTTACGAAAGAACTCCGTTCATGTGTTCAAACGGTCCTTTCACATTGCGGCAACGATTGCCGTGATAGCCAGTCTACTCGTCGCTGTAGTGGGTCACGAACAGGCGCAGCACCTCGTTACCGCCCAACCGATGAAAATGGCTGCTTCTGAAGCTCTATGGAACACCAGTCCTGAACACGCTCCCTGGACGGTGGTCGCTGGCATCAATTCGGCTGACCACAAGAATTCCTTTGCCATTCAAATCCCCTATGCACTGAGCATTCTCGCTTACAACAAAACACAGGGTAAGGTCGAAGGAATCAACCAATTGCAGGCACAGTACGTCAAAGAGTACGGTCCAGGCAACTACATTCCACCCGTTGCAGTCACATTCTGGAGCTTCCGTATCATGGTCGTCGCTGGTGGCTTGATGATTCTACTGGCCTTGTATGGTCTTTACGCTTCCATGAAGGACCGCCTTGAACGAAGTCGGAGATTCCTGAAGACCATGGTTATTGCGATTTTCCTGCCGTACCTAGCCAACACGATGGGCTGGATTATGACCGAAATCGGGCGTCAACCGTGGGCTGTATTTGGATTGCTAAAAACGACTAACGGCGTTTCGCCGACTGTTCCTGCTGCCATGGTATTGACAAGCCTGATTGGATTTGCCGCGGTTTACGGAGTTTTGGCAGTCGTCGACGTCTATCTGCTCGTCAAATACCTGCGGCAACACCCTGATGCCCCATTGGAGCATCCCACACAAACGGCCAAAGACTCGGCCTCAGCGCCCAGTTTCTAAGACGGTTGAGAGGAGGTTCCACTCATGAACTTGAATATCCTCTGGTTTATGCTCATCGTTGTCCTCTTCATGGGTTTCTTTTTTCTCGAAGGATTCGACTTTGGCGTGGGGATTTTGCTACCTTTCATCGGCAAGAAGGATGTCGAACGCCGAGTTCTGATGAATACCATTGGCCCCTTTTGGGACGGCAATGAGGTTTGGTTGCTGACCGCAGGTGGTGGCATGTTTGCTGCCTTCCCCAACTGGTATGCCACCTTGTTCAGCGGCTTCTACCTCGCCTTGTTCCTCATGCTACTTGCGCTCATCGGGCGCGGAGTGGCATTTGAATTTCGGAGCAAGGTGAACAACGTGAAATGGCGTTCCACCTGGGATTGGGTCATTTTTGGCGGCAGTTTGCTCCCCCCACTCCTCTGGGGTGTGGCTCTCGCGAATATGATGAAGGGCGTCCCTATTGACGCACACATGAATTACGTAGGCGGGTTCTGGAATCTCATCAACGTCTATTCTGTGGTAGGTGGCATCGCCACAGTGTTCCTGTTCGTTCTGCACGGCTCCCTGTTCTTGACGTTAAAGACCGAAGGTGAATTGCTTGAACGTGCACGTAAAATGGCACTACGCATCGGGGGGTTATCCACAGCAGTTCTGTTTTTGTTTGTCGTACTCAGTTACTTCCAGACCGACATGTTCACGAAAAACGGCATCGACCCAGGACCCATTCCTGTCATCGCCGGTATTGTGCTCATCTCGGTTCGCTTCCTGATTCGTTCCAAGCACAACGGATGGGCCTTTGCCATGACCGGTGTCACCATTATTCTATCTACCTTAACCGTATTTCTGGGGTTATTCCCGCGCGTCATGATAAGCTCTCTCGACCCGGCGTGGAGTTTGACGATTTATAACGCGGCTTCAAACCACTACTCTCTGCAAGTGATGACGATCGTCGCCTTATCGGTAGTTCCATTTGTCCTTGCGTATCAAACGTGGAACTACGTCGTATTCCGTCATCGCATTAAGCCTGCAGACCACCTGGACTACTAATCATGAACCGGCGGCTACTATCCGAGATCAAATGGGTTCGTCGTCTGCTTGTCGTAACGGTGGGACTCGGCTTAGCCGCCGGTCTCCTGATCATTGTACAGGCCGTATTCCTGACACATATCGTGGACAGTGTGTTTCTCCGTAAATCCAGCCTCACTCAAGTGTGGCCAAGTTTGCAGATGCTCCTTGGTGCAATTGCCCTTCGGGCGGCCTTTGGGTGGTTCAGTGAAGTCATCGCCCTGCGAGTCGCCATTCGGGTTAAGGCACAGTTACGGATGCAGTTGCTGGCCCATTTGTTTCGCCTCGGACCGGCATTTGTTCACCGCGAACAAAGCGGGGAACTTGTGAACACGGCATTCGAAGGAGTCGAACAGCTCGAACCCTACTTGGCGCGCTACCTCCCACAGGTTTCTTTATCTGCGCTGATTCCACTGGCAATCCTTGTAGTCGTATTCACTCGCGACTGGGTATCCGGAGTCATTATGGTTGTCACTGCGCCGGTTATCGTGCTGTTCATGATTCTAATCGGCAAGACAGCACAATCAGCAGCGGATAAGCAGTGGCGGGCGATGAGTATTCTAAGTGGGCATTTTTTCGATGTTCTGCGAGGGCTAACAACGCTCAAATTGTTTAACCGCAGTAGGTTTCAGGCTGATGTCATCCAACGAATGAGTGAAGATTACCGAACGACAACGATGGGTACCTTGCGGGTTGCCTTCTTGTCCTCATTCGTACTTGAACTGATGGCCACACTCGGCACGGCTATGATGGCTGTTGCAATCGGACTTCGTTTGCTCTCCGGTCACATGACTTTCGCTGACGGATTTGTCATCTTGTTGCTCGCACCGGAGTTCTACGCGCCAATCCGAGCAATTGGAACTCAGTATCACGCGAGTGTGAGTGGTGTGACTGCGGCTGAACGAATTCTCGACATTTTATCTACGAAGCCTGCGGGGTTGGAAGATAATCCGGATGGGGAAAGGCCTGACTTGAAGCAAGCTGACCTTGCGCAAGTGGAGTTTCGGGACGTCAGCTTTGCCTATGAACGCGAGCGACCTGCGGTTCGCCATGTGAATTTTTCCATTGCCCTTGGAGAAAAGGTCGCAATTGTCGGTGCAACTGGCTCTGGCAAGTCTACGCTCATCCATCTGCTGCTCGGATTTCTCCGACCGGATTCCGGGGCTATCACCGTGGCAGGTGTTCCACTTGGTGAAATGGACGTCAAATGGTGGCGGGAACAGGTATCTTATGTTCCTCAGACCGCGCAACTGTTTCGTGGGACTGTTGCTGACAACCTGCGAATCGCGAAGAGCGATGCATCACTGCAAGATTTACAAACGGCTTGTAAGTTGGCCTCTGTGGATGAATTTATCAATGGCTTGCCAAGCGGTTATGAAACCTCGGTCGGTGACATGGGGGTTGGCCTAAGCGGCGGTCAGATGCAACGACTGGCATTGGCTCGGGCATTTCTCAAAGACAGTGGCATTCTCATTCTGGATGAACCGACGGCGCACTTGGATGTTGTGAATGAAAGCACGGTCGAGGCAGTGCTGGACCAGTTACTGGGGGCCCGAACGACTTTCATTGTCGCACACCGCCTCTCCACGATTTATCATGCGGACCGAATTCTAGTGCTCGACAACGGTGCCATTGTAGGAGAAGGGCGACATCACGAACTATGGCAAAACAATCCTCATTACCGCAAACTTCTGCGCGCGTATCAAGGCCGTGCGAGCCGAGATGATACTGTTGGACCCGACCGTGATGTAAGGACAGACAGGAGGAATGCAAAGTGAAGACCGCTTTGACGCTATGGCAGTTCTTCGCACCTTACAAACTGCGCATGGCTCTTTCTGTTCTGCTCGGATTTCTCACGGTCGGCGCAAGCATCGGCTTGATGGCGACGTCCGGTTACTTGATTGCAAGCGCAGCGCTTCACCCCACGACCATCTTACTCCTGTGGGTGCCGATTGTCGGCGTACGGTTCTTTGGAATATCCCGAGCGGTGTTTCGATACCTGGAGCGCTATGTTTCACACGACCTGACATTTCGCATCTTGTCTCGTCTGCGTATATGGCTGTACCAGCGAGTCGAACCCGCGGCTCCGGCAAGCTTACAGAACGCTCAAGGTGGAGACGTGCTTAGTACCTTGACCAGCGACGTGGATACCCTGCAAAACCTTTACTTACGAGTGGTGGCCCCTCCTATTGTCGCGCTGCTCACTTTGTTCTTAATGTATGCCATTGTTTCCCACTGGAGCATATCCATTGCACAGGCCTTGGTTGTTGCGTCGCTGCTCACCGGAGTCGGTGTCCCGCTGCTCACCTTGCAACTCAGCAAACGGGATAGTGCCGGCACCATTCAATCCCGCGCCGAAATTTATGCACGAGTCACAGAGTCTGTTCACGGCATGACGGAAATCATAACCTTTGGGCAAACTGAGGCAGTGCTCCGAAGATTGGAGGGAGCACAATGGCGGTTGTCGCAGAGGCAACTGCGCTTGAGTCATGTCAGTGGATTAGCCACCGGATTGAGCACTTTCTTTCAGAATGCTGCAGCTTGGGTCGTCCTGCTGTTGGCCATTCCACTCGTCAATACCCGTCACTTAACCGGAGTCAGCTTAACTGCCCTCGTATTGACAGCCTTGGCGAGTTTCGAAGCCGTGATGCCACTGACGACAGTCTTCCAGTCCTTCGGCCAAAGCATGGAGGCGGCAAAACGTGTATTCCGCCTTGCCGCAAAACAGCCCGTGACCGAGGAACCTGCCTGCACTGATGTGACGCCTAGCCCGTTACCCACCAGCTTTGACCTGTCCTTTGCCCATGTCACGTTCCGTTATCCGAATCGAGGACGATACACGCCTGGAAATCAGATACACGAGTCATCGTTGAGTTTACCGTGCAGCGCTTCTCCAGCGGTCCTGACAGATGTCACGTTTGAACTGCCACACGGCAAGCACATCGCGATTGTCGGCCCGAGCGGAGCGGGGAAAAGTACATTGTTGCAGCTGTTAGTCCGCTTCTGGGAGTACCAAGGTTCGATTCGACTGGGAGGGCGGGAACTGCGCGAATACCGTTCTGAAACGGTCCGAAATCTGATTACGGTGGTTCTTCAACAACCGTATTTGTTCCATACAAGCATTGCCGAAAACCTGAGAATCGCCAGACCAGATGCGACCGCAGAGGATTTGATGCGAGCATTAGATGCAGTTAAACTCACGGATCTCGTTGTCCACCTGCCGGAGGGGCTCAACACCTTGGTTGGAGAACAAGGGGCAACTCTGTCTGGCGGAGAGCGCCAGCGAGTTGCCCTGGCGCGGGCGTTTCTCCAGGCGGCGCCGATTTGGGTGCTGGACGAGGCCACGAGCGGCCTCGACGCTGTCACGGAGGAAGACATCCTTTCCACCGTGCTCGACAGTTGCAGCAATCGGTCATTAATACTCATCACTCATCGACTCGTGGGCCTCGACCGGATGGACGAAATTCTGGTGATGGACGGCGGTTCCATTTTGGAACACGGGTCCCATACAGACCTTCTCGCCCAAAATGGACTGTATCGCGCCATGTGGGAGATGAATTCGCTCACCATATAGTCACTATTGACTAATATAGCCCAGAGGAGATAGAATGCAGTTGATTAGTCATAAGTGATTAATCAAGATGAACGGCGTCTGCAGGAGGGCGACAAAGTGTCTAGGACAAACGCAAAAAATGCCGCTTTGACGATTTTCGCCATTGGAGTTTTTATGGGAGGTCTCGACAATGGCATCATGAGTTCGGCCTTAACTACCTTGATTCACTCGTTCTCGGTCTCGGCAAGTTGGGGCGCGTGGATTATCACGATTTACACGCTCGGACTTGCAGTGAGCGTCCCTATCATGGCAAAGCTCTCGGACCGATACGGCCGTAAGCGGATGTTCCTCATAAGCATCACCCTATTCGGTATCGGGTCGATGTTAGTCGCGCTCAGTGACAATTTCACCATGTTGCTGATCAGCAGGGTCATCCAGTCACTGGGCGGTGGCGGTATTTTCCCAATCGCGAATGGGTACATTGTGGCAACAGTCCCCAAAGAACGTCAAGGCCGGGCTTTGGGTATGGTTGGTGGAATGAATGGCATGTCCGCGATTCTCGGGCCAAACATCGGGTCGTTCATCCTTGGACTGACACATGATTGGCACTGGTTGTTCTGGATTAACGTGCCCATCGCATTACTCCTTGTGATTTTCGGGCTACGAGGCATTACGGAGAGTAAGTCTTCCGCAAAGGGCAGGCTGGATACGTTTGGAATTATCTTGCTTTCGATTGGCATGCTCGGGTTGATGTATGGATTAACCAACCTCAATGGGGCTAACATCATGTCTAGTCTGCAATCTCCGCACGTTTACGGGTTTGTCTTAGGCGGAGTCCTATTGCTCGCACTGTTGCTCTGGTATGAAGTGCGCGTAGACAGAAGAGGCGACGATCCGCTCATTCCGATGTCTTTGTTGCGCAATCCTGCAGCACGCTGGACTTTGGCAGTGGGCCTTGCATCAGGATTGATTCTGTCGTCTGTGATTTTCCTGCCTGCATATGTGCAGACTGTTCTCGGCTGGTCAGCGAACCATGCAGGTTACTGGTATACTCCAATGGCGCTGTTCTCTGGTGTCGGGGCCATGGGCGGCGGCGCCTTCATGGATAAACGTGGGCCCATTGTGACTCTCGCCTTCGGATCAGTCGCAGCCGCAATTGGGTCGGCTCTGTTCCCGCTCTGGGTCACCTCCACCTGGCAGATGGTCATCGCCAGTAGTATCGTTGGACTCGGTGTCGGAACTATGCTGGGGGCTCCACTGAACTTCTTGATCACGGAGCGCGTTCCAAATGACAAGTCAACCGCACTTGGTATATTATCGCTCGTTCGAGAAGTAGGGCTGACACTTGGCCCGACAATTTTCGCGGGATTTTTAACGCGGTCGATGTCACAGTTCCCACAGGTTGTGCTGAAGAACCTGCAGGGCATCGGGGTTTCACCTGCCAGCATTCCGCCATCGGAAATGTCTCGCATGAAGGGTGTCGAGAGTTTTGGAAACTTATCTCAACAGATTCAAAAGATACCCAGTGCTCCAATCCGCAACGCGATCTTACAAGCACTGCATGACGTATCCAACCTTGGCTTTGGACACCTGTACTGGGCTGCGTTCGTGATATCTGCTTGTAGTCTGTTGTTTGTGCTGATGGCTTGGCTCTATCGTAGGAGTGGGGCTAAGAAAAGTTCTGTACTACCTGCTCAGTCCTGACCTTCGCAGCAAATCAGCCGGGACTGCCCTGCAGTGCATCCGCACTGACGGGCAGTCCCATTCGTGTACAGTGTTCAAAGTACCTCTCCCACCTCCTGGTCCAAACTCTGTTTATGGGGCGCCCTGTGTCTGGCGGGTAACCACGCCAGCGCCAGGACTGCGGCAGCCAATGCGGCGAAGCATCCAACTAGTGATGCTCTGTCGAAGCCATGAATGAATGCACTGTTCGCAAAGCCATGAACCGTGGCTGAGTACGCCGTACCCAGGTGGTTGGCAACCACGTTCGTGATGGAAATCGACTTCGTCATCTGGGTTGCGATGCCTGGGGGCAACCGGAGCCCCTGGACGTGCTGTATCATGTGCTTTTGGTACAGCGTGTTCTCCAGACTGCCGAAGACTGCAACGCCAATGGTGCTACCCACCTGAATCAGCGTGCTATTCACTGCTGTCCCCGTCCCCATTTGTCCTTGCGGTAGTGATCCGATGACCGAGTCTTCACACGCAGCCATCGTCGCCCCGATGCCGGCTCCCAGGCAGATGAGCGCGGGAAGGAGGTGCATGTAGGCGGTGCCCTTCGGCGTGAGTGAAAGGAGCAGGAGCCCCACAGCCATGATTACGAGGCCACCGACGACAGTGAACTTCGTGCCAGCCCGGTGCACCAATTTCTCTGCAACCAGGGCGAAAACTGCGATCGACAGAGCTTCCGGCGCGACGCGAAGGCCGGTCTGAAGAGGGTTATTGCCAAGCACGGACTGAATGAATTGTGTTGAGAGAAACAGCGCGCCCATCAAGCCGAAGTACGCGGTCGAAATCGAAAGAGTTGCCATGCTGAACCGTGGGTTTTTGAAAAAGTGCATCGGTAGCAGTGGATGGTCAGTTTTAAGCTCCCACAGCACGAAGGCGGCCAGTGCCAAGGCGGCGACCACGAAGGCCCAGACAATTGAGAGTGTGCCCCAGCCTTTGACTGGCCCTTCGATAATGGCCCAAACGAGCGAACCCAGCGCCAAGATGGAAATCACCAACCCAACAATGTCAATCCGCCCTGCCTTGTGTTTGGAATTCGGGACATACATCAACGCGAGTGCGATTCCGATGACCGCAATCGGGATGTTCACCCAGAACACCGACTCCCAACTGTACGCCTGTAGCAGCTTGCCGCCAATCAGTGGGCCGAGCACTGCTCCAATCCCGAGCGTTGCAGACCAAATACTGAGCGCCCGAGTCCGTTCCACAGGATTTCGGAACAAATGCGAGATGGAGGAGAGAGTGGCTGGCATGATGAATGCCGCGCCGAGCCCCATCCCGCCGCGAAAGACAATCAGCTGTGCTGCGCTCGTTGACAAGGCCGCAGCGAAGGAACCTGCTCCGAACACCGTTAATCCGACGATGAGTCCAGTTCTCCTGCCAAAGCGGTCCGCCAGATTGCCGCAGGTCAGCAACAGAGCTGCAAAGACGAGGGTGTATGCGTCAACAATCCACTGGAGTTGGTTCTCAGAGGTGTGTAGCTTGGTAGAGATGGTAGAGGTGGCGACGTTGACGATGGTCGCGTCCAGCGCGATTACAATGAGACTGAGGCAAAGGACAGCGAGCGCTATCCAGCGAGCACGCGCACTGTGCGTCTGCTGTACTCCGTGTCCTACAGAGGTAATTGTGGAGGTCATAGAGCATGTTCCCCTTCCGCTATGGGCGCCAAGGAATTGGCGTTGCCCTTGGGAGACAGTTGCAGTGTCCTATTGAGAAACTTAGTAACACGGCCGGTATAAGCATCTGGGTCGGCAACGTACGACCCGCAGTGGTCAGCATCTGGCACCAACCACAATTCCGAGTTTGAACTTCGCTCGTACATGCGCTGACTGTGTTGCCACGGAATCCTCTTGTCTCCCATCCCATGGATAAAGAGAATCGGCGTATCCGCCAACGCAGGGAGAGCATGTAACGGGACAACCTGCTCCGGGCTCGCTTTGACGAGGAAGGGGATCAACTGAAGGACTAACCAGGTAAATGGAAAACTCGGAAATTTGGACCACCTTGGCAAATTTTCCACCAGGTAGGTGTTTAGATTGTCAAAAGGACTATCGGCAATGATGGCGGACACAGGTTCCTTCGCTGCAGTCAGGAGACAGGTAGCAGCTCCCATCGAAAAGCCGTGGAGAAAGACCGGGCCCCGGTGACGGTCTTTTACCCAGGCGATGACGCCGTGGAGGTCACGTTGCTCGTAATGCCCGACAGTCGAAACAGCTCCCTGTGACTCGCCGCTGTTTCGAAAGTCGAACATGACCACGTTATGACCTGACGCGACCAGGTCCTTTGCGTACTGCAGCGCAAATCCACTTCGCTCTGTACGGTTCATCCGATAGCCGTGCGCCATGATCACGGTGCTGTTTGCACCCTGACAAGGGATGTACCAACCTTGGAGAGGAATATCGTCTGTGTAGCTGAAAAACGTGACGTTCTCCCACTGCAATCCATGATCAGAAGGAGCGACATCAACGGAACGCCTCGCGGGATGCGTCAGACGGTGTGCCACAAAAAAGGACATCCCGAAAACAGCAACAGCGGCAACTAAAATAAGACCTACCCCTAGGCCAACAAAGAACCATATCATTTATTTACAACACCCTTCCCCATTTACCTGAAAACACTTGAAGCAATCTGTCTGTGTACTTCATTCTGCGGCTAGCTGACGACGCACAGGCTCCGGTGTACACTCGAGATCCTAGCGATAATCCCGGAAAGTTTTCTTAATGAAGTCTTAACGACACTTGGATACAAATGTTCGCACTTTCGCAATCCGCATTCATCGGATATTCTGCTAGGTGGCATGAACTTTGTGTACGGAGAGTGGTATACCATGCATCACATTCTCGTGGTGGATGACGAGCCCGAGATACGGACGCTCGTACGCAAACACTTAGAACAAGCAGGCTGGCACGTTGTTGAGGCAGCGTCGGGGCGACAAGCGGTCGAACAGATGCAGAAATATCGAATTGAATTATTAATCTTGGATTTGATGATGGATGACCTGAACGGGTTCGACGTCCTCCAACTCATACGACGTAGTGATTCAGATACCCCTGTCATCGTGCTCAGCGCCCGAGGGGACATCCCAGATAAAGTAGACACGCTCGACCTAGGCGCGGACGACTTCATGACGAAACCGTTCAGCCCGATGGAACTAGTTGCGCGCGTGCAAGCCCATTTGCGAAGACATCGCCGCCATTCGAGCGATCAGTCGGAGGTCATCCGCTTGTCAGCACTGGTTCTCGATGTTGATAACCGATTACTGCACAACAACGGCAAACGCTCCCCTTTGACGGATGTCGAGTGCAGGCTTCTGCAACTGTTCATGCGAAACCCTGACCGGGTGCTCACCAAGCGAGAGATATACCAGCATGTATGGAACCATGAAAACTTCGACAGCAACAACCTAAGTGTGTTCATCAGCCGACTGCGCAGTTTACTCGGAGACGCTAGTGAGTCCCCACTCCACCTTCAGTCAGTAAGGGGTGTCGGCTATCGATTTTCGGGGGACGGATTATGAAGACCGGAACAAAATTGCGGCTCATCCTGATAGTCAGCGCGATGAGTACTTTGGTGCTTGCGGGTCTGCTCTCTAATTTGGTTGGGACGCTTGGTGGTCAATACTCCCTGGCAGCCTTACAGGTGACTTTAAAGCAGACGGTCCAACGGATTTCCCAACAACGGACACTAGACAGAGCTGAGATTCAGCCGATTTTAGATGCAGTTCACAGCCAAAAACCTGCTCTACGCCTGGAGTTACTATCGTCCAGCGGAAATGTCATCTACGACACAACTGGTGTAGCGACCCATTATAACTTTTCTCAAATCACAGGAAAATTCATCAATATGCCATATCAAATGTGGCGCCGAAATGAACCGCTAACGTTCGCTTCTTCGGTAAGCCAAAAAGGCCGGACCTATTATTTGTTGCTAAGTTTGAGCAGCAACGAAGTGAAACCAGGGGAACTTTACATGTATGTTCGTTCGGTCAGGGCCTTCTATACCCACACATCCAGAGCCCTGTTTTGGTTCATGGCACCGATTTTTCTGTCCATCCTTGTGCCGCTCCTCATCTCCCTGCGGTTTTTCTCGTCCATCAATCGCCGTCTGCAGAATCTAAACTCGGCACTCAACCAGGTCAGTTTAGGAACCGATCCCCATATTCTCGAAGACCCTTCGCGTGACGAAATTGGCCAGTTGGCACGCTATTATAATTCCATGGCACAGAGAATCAGCAAGCAGGCCAATCAAATTGAACAATTAGAGGCCCGAAGGAAGCTACTAATATCCAACCTCTCACATGATTTGCGGACACCACTCACAATGATTTTGGGTTACGCCGAAACGATCCGCACTCGCAGCTATAAGGATGAACAAGAATTGCAAGTTGGCGCGAAAATCATTCTGCAACGGTCTCGATACATGAACAACCTTCTCGGTCAACTACTAGACGTGTCACGGCAGGATGGTACCGTATTTAAACCTCAACTATCGCTTCATAACTTGTCTGAACTCGTGCGAAGAATTGTGGCAGATTACATGCTGTTTTTAGACGGGCAAGAAATAGTCGTTGAGGCCGAAATACCAGAAGAGGATGTCGAGTTAGAGTTTGACGCGACTCTCATGGAACGCGCCGTTCGCAATTTGTTAGACAATGCGGTTCGGTATGGGTATGACGGGCACTTCCTCAAAATCGCCCTGGAAGAGAGACATGACACAGTGTATCTATCTGTAGCCGATCACGGCAAGGGCATTAGCTCCGACGACCGGGATCTGATTTTCGAGCGTTTTTACCGCGGCGCGTCGAGAAGTGGAGAAGGACTTGGAATTGGCCTGTCCATTGTCAAAGAAATTGTTGAATTACACCGAGGGACAGTTCAGTTCACGAGTACCCCCAATGTAGAAACCGTGTTTCAAATTCAATTGCCGAAGCAACGAACCTAGAAGTGCCTTGAACTGAGCACGCGCTTACATTCGCACCGGCGTTTCGTATAGTCCCGCAGTATGAATGAAACAGTACCCTCCATAGCGTCGTCTAAATGTCTACAAGTCTAGAACGCACTCCTGTGCTTGGCATACGACAACGAGACGAGACAGTTAGGGAGGATATCTATGAACGGGATGAACGGCACTCGCCAGATGGTGATATGGGCGTGCCTGTTGTCGGCATCAGTGTTCGTGATTGATGGTTGTGCGAGTAACCCAGTCGGCTCCAGTTCGCTAAGAAACGTATCGTCTGGTTCTGAGGCTAGTGGTCAGCCGAGTTCCGCCGCCATAGTCCGACACTTGCATGTCTTGGCCCAATCGGGCCAGGTGGACAATTCTCCATTCATAGCTGGGCAATCATACATTACACAGGTGAAGCAGCGTTGGGGACAACCCGATACACAGAATACGGCTGGGGCAGGGATGTACGCCACCTACAATTCAAAGCATGCGGCTTTTGGGTTTAATCAGAACGGTTTCATTTTTGACGTCCGTACTTACAGTAAGCAAGTACAAAGTCTGTCACTGTCCGATGTACGAGCGATACTTGGCAACCCGAACTCGACCACCACCCCGGAACCCGGGCAAGTCAACGAGATCTACCAAGTGAACTCCACCTACCAGCTTCAATTCATCATTAACACACATTCAAACAAAGTTGATCACGTTTCCGTCTTCGATGCTAGTGCGGTCTCATCAAGTCCACAACAACCAACGACGTCTGCTTCATCACAAATCCCGATCAGGGGGATTATAGAGGGTTTTTATGGAACGCCTTGGAGTGACCAAGAGCGAATAAATATGTTTCAGTTTATGCAAAAGGAACATTTGAACACCTATGTGTATGCACCAAAGGGAGACCCATACCAAAGAGTCAATTGGCGGCTCCCCTATCCTGCTGCTCAACTTGCGCAAATGAAGACACTTGTTACCAACGCACAAGCTGATAGTGTTCGCTTTGTTTACTCCATTTCTCCCGGTATGACAGGAACCTCAACGAGTGCAATCAACGCTTCCATTACGTATAGCTCTGCGTCAGACCGAAAGGCGTTGGAGGCGAAGATTGACCAACTTCGCTCAATTGGAGTCAACACTTTCATGCTGTCTTTTGATGACATTGAGACGCAATTAAAACCTGCGGATCAAGAGGTGTACGGCAACAACTACGCAAAGGCGCAAATGGAACTAGCCAATCAGATTTTGTCTGACGAACAGGCGAAGGACCCGAGTTTCCAACTTTGGTTTACCCCCACATCATACTATGGGTTGGTTGACGGTCCTTATTGGCAGACGCTGCGGTCGACATTGAACCAAAATATCAAGGTCATCTGGACTGGGAAGTGGGTGCTAAACCAAACCATCACCAGCAGCCAGGCCAAGACAATCACGCAACTGCTTGGTCGCAAGCCAATTCTTTGGGATAATTACCCGGTCAATGACTACACATACAACCAAGGGAATCAGCCCCACTTACTGATGGGTCCTCTCCAAGGGAGAGATGCGACACTGTTGAACAATCTGTCAGGCTATATCAGCAATCCAATGCTGCAACCAGAGGCTTCTAAGTTGCCTTTGCAGACGATAGCTGATTACCTGCAGAACCCAGTTGGATACCAGCCCAAAACGGACTGGGAGAAGTCGATAACTCAGATGCCGGGCATCACGAATCCAGTTCTCTTTAAGACGTTCGCGGAGTTCAATACGACGAGTACCCTGAATTCCACGAGTTACGCACCCACGCAGTCCATGATCGCGGCATTCTGGAATGCCTCATCGGCCTCCGGGCGAAAGGCAGCGGAAAATCAGTTAGCGTCTGAGTTTCACACCCTCGCTAGTCTGCCAAACACGCTCCCGCCAACCATCACGGATCACGAACTGCTTACGGAGATTCAACCGTGGTTAACGAAGCTTGGCGAAGAAGGACAAGGTGGTCTTGATGCACTGAACGTGATGGAACAGCCAAGTCGGCACAATAAGCAGACACTTTCGCAGCAACTCAAACTCGTGAATGCGTCTCCCTATGCAATTGGCCGTAGCATCATCGCGTTCATGAACAAAGTGGCAAGCAATCAACCGTAAGTCCAACGAATACAACGGGCGCTCCCTTCTCACATAGAACAACGACGGGAATGAAGTCATACGTCGCACAACAGGACCTGACGATGCGACTTTCGTTTGTCAGCTACGTTCAGTTAGTATAGTCAACACTTTTGGGGCTCAGTTTTGCTGGCTCAAGGAACCTTCCATCCTTGCAACAGAGATACGAGCTCGGATTTCGCGGTGCTCACGTTCCCTGTCACCGTGTTGTCCAATAGAGCCGCTCCACTACAGTCGAGTCGAACGCATCTGAGTACGTATCACCGGGTATCACTTTGCTGAAAATTCTCTCTCGATTTCTTAGCATGTCCACACACTGATTGCGCAGGATAGCCCACAGCCAAGTTCGAAGGCTTGCCCGTCGTTTAAAAGCACCTACAAATCTCAAAGCCTTGATAAATGTTTCTGACACAGCATCTTCTGCATCTGCCGAATTCCCCAGTAAGAACAGGGCATGACGGTACAACGCGTGCTTATCCACCCCGAACAATTCCTCTATTTCATGCACAACATTGGAATCCAAGCAGTCACTCCCCTTTTCGATGCCCTGATGTACATTTGACGATTCCACTCTTTGACTTGTTAACTGCAAAACCAAACAATTTGAGTCCACTCCTTGTAGGCAAGAAACAGACTCGCAGTCACACACGTTTAGATGCAATCTTAGACGCTCGGTCAATAGCCCCAAGGAGACGATTGCACCATCGAACCGTTGCTAAAACTGCCCAATCGGCTTGGCTTTATATTCTAAATTCGCACTATTCATGATATACTGTTCCTTGACGATTGAGCATCGTGCGGCGTCGCTGCCCCCTCCCCACTGTACTTGCCCCTCGGGACAGTACCGCACATTGCACCCGTCTTATCTGGGTTTCACTAACAAATTGACCTAGAGCATCAGGTTGTGGGATGGAGGCGAAGGGCATGTGGTATGTCTTCGGTGGAGTCTTTGTGGTATTTGTTGCGGGGGTTACGTTCGTGTTCGCGGTGGCACGAAGCTGGGACTAACGGTTCGCAGCGCGGGAAAACAACACGAAATCAATTAAAGCCCGGCAGGCGGGGCAGTGCTAGTCTCTGCCCCGCCTGCCGCATGTCCTTCGCTTGCAGCGATGGCTTTTGTATTTGCTTTCTTTCTCGCGAATCAGCCCCGTTGTTCGCCAGATGGAACTATTCGTGAAGAGGTGTTTGAACTAAAACAACGTGCGCTACCAAGCCTGCATAATTGACAGACTGCGAGCCGATTAAGTCAAAACGGACCTGCGTAGAACTGTTGGGTTTTATAACTCCTTGGCTGGGTGTGACGTGTTCTATAAATCTAATAGCAGCCGGTTTCATCCAGTTCCAGTCACGAGATTTGTCAAACCAAACAATGCCCTTTAGCCTAGACAAAAAGATGGGCTGAGTTGTGATATTGGTCAATGTTACGCTGACGTGGATTGATTCCGCGTGCCTATTCAGTTGACTTACAGATACGTTTATGGGCCCTTCTTTGATAGCCGGAACATTCCACGTTAAATTTCCCGCATTACGCAGATTGGACTGTGAGCGGATAAAAATCAAGTGGGGAGTACCAACCAAGTTGCCTTGAACATTGACTGGCGTTCCAATTGGTCTAAATGTCCAAGTTACAGTTTGATGAGGCGCGATAGAACCGTTGGGCTGGTTGAGGAGATTTACAAAGACAAGAGACTGGCCCCCTCTAAATGGGTTGCTCTTCAATGGTTGAGGTTTGTTTCCGCTAAAACTCAAAACGCCGACGGCATCTTGTTGGCGTATAGAAACAGCTCCGTTGTTTGTCAAGGAAGCGCTCACATTTGTCCCTTGAACATGAAGATCACTAACTGAGATTGGCAATGTGCTCAGTTTATAAGCCGACGGCTCCGAGGCCTTTACATGTGGATGAACACCTGTGGCAGTTGTTCGTAAACGTTGATTATCAAGAGCCCCGTTAAAAATGAGGACAAGGAACATACTTGCGACCGCTAGTCCAACTGCGGGTGCAAAGATTCGAGGGAGCGTTTTTATAACTTGGGCTCGCCTTTGTTCCAACTTGATTTTGTGAATCACGCCATTGAGAATACGATACCGAAGACACTCGGAAACAAGTAGTTCGGTCATGTTTTTTAATCGTTCTCTTAATTCGTCCTCCGAGCTGTTCATTGCGAATCACCCCCTACGTAGGTGACGTTTCACGTTGCTCCATTGTGACGAACTAACGTAGGTAACCCTGGTTCGGGGTCACACACCCGGTGGGATAGGGAGTGCTTTCAAATGGGGCAACCGGCTCGCTCCTTAGTTTGATGGGCCTTGTGCCACCATCGTTCACTTTCGGCGCACCAACACCTGTTCAACTGCGTTTTTTACCAAGTATGGTACGGCGGACTCGGGATAAGGATGTACGGAACTCACGTTGATTTCGCACAAGACGTAGGGCTCTTCCCCATTTGGTGCCTTGGGCCCAGAAAGGAAATCTGCGTCCCATATAATCGGTAGCGAGGCCGTTTCAATGTTTAGCAACGCTTGTAACTGCGGCAACCATTTATTCTCCATTTTGGTCTTGAGCGTTTGAAATTCAGGCTTCGTTTCTGGATGGTAAAGTCTTGGCTGCGGTTCCTTCGGTTCATGAAGTAAGGCCGTGACATATTGATGTCCGAATCCGACTACTTGGTTTTGGGACATGTAGCAGCGCACCATTCCGTTGGGAACTGGAGAGTGAAACGGCTGATCAATCATTTGTCCAGAACCCGCAAAATACGCTTCGCATTTCTTGACGAAATCGCAGAGCGCCATCTGTTGCCCAGTGCTATCGCGCTCTGCTTGAATCACACGTACGGTAGGCTCGGTCTTGAGGGTTCCCTCAACCAAGTCCACTCGCCAGATGCCGTGCCCCCCATTGCCACGGTTCTGCTTTAGAACGCGGGATGCGCCGTTTGCGAGGCGTGATGGTAGTTGCGTGCCTAGTTCTTCGATAGATTTGTACAGGTAAATGTCACCGCCCCAATCCATTTCTCGCGTTTGAAATAGAACTTCTTTGGTGCCAAGCTTCAAAATGGTATCGGGATGTGTGCTGACAAAAACCCCGTGTGACGCCACTTCTCTCAGCACTTCATTCAAAACAGCTCGGTCTGCTCCATCCTGGACTGGGTTCACCCATACCAGCACTCCATCCACATCAAGGAGTTGCTCCAGTACTTCTTCAGCAAATGAATCATCGTAAATCGCAGGTTCCGCTCGAAACCCGTGCTTCTGGAACTCTGCGAAGACCGCGCTGAATCGATTGTTCTCCGTAGTCGCCTGGTTACGCGCTTTCCGGTCTCCGCGCCATAGAATTGCCACCCGTCGCTCTGGTTTCATTTCGAATGCTCCTTTGTCATGTAAGATATGAGCAGAACAGCAGCTAAGACTATTGTATGATACTATGAATCCGTAAAAGGGGGCATTTCATTGCCGAAACACATTTACCTTCAACCAGACGCACCAGACCCTATCCATAGCAATGAAGTTGTCCTTACAATCGTCCGGAAACATGTGCCCGATGTGAAGTCCGTCACCAGCATAGACGAATCCGGCGGAGAAGCACGCACGTATACGGTGGACAGCGATATTATTTTGAAAGTGCAGCGTCCACAACAGTTGCGCCCACTGACTAGCCTGGAGAAGGAAGCTTTCTTCCTGAAGCAGTTGTCTCTGGACGAGCAGATCAGTGTTCCAAAGGTACTCGGGTATGGACGTGAAGGCACGATTGAATATACGGTCATGACAAGAGTGCCTGGGGTAGCCATTGTCAACACCACACTCGATGGTGATGCACGCAAAGCAACGCTTTTCAAACTCGGACAGACGCTGAGACACATTCACTCAGTGCCTCAGGAACCATTTCGCGAAAGCGGGCTGTTTCCAGGTGAGACGAGCTTCGCTGAAGTGAAGGCTGGGTTTCAGGAATCGTTCGAGGAACTTATAGAACGCATCACAAATAAACGCGTCGAATGGGCACTGCCTTACACACCGGAACAAGTCGCCGAGAAGTCTCTTGCAGCGTTACCACAGTCAGAAGACCACGTCGCTCTTCACTCCAATCCAGGTCCAACCCATACGTTTGTGGACAAGTCAACTGGGCTGTTCACGGGACTAATTGACTTTGGCGACGCGTATTTCAGTCATCCTGCCTTGGATTTATGGCGATGGAACCTACCTGATGACAGACAAGCTGTTCTCGCGGGATACACAGCGGAGAAAGCAGTCGACGACGCTTTCCTAGGTACGTGGGAAGTCGTGATGATACTCTCAGACATGATGGCGATCGCCTATCAAACGGAGTTCAGTCTGGAATCAGCAGCGGACTTAAAGTCCCTACTGGAACACCTGTAAATTTGCGTCAAGGGAGATGAGGGAGCATAAGCGCCCATCTCCCTCATATGTTCTGCTACAATATCGATATTCAATCGTGTAAAGTTGCAACGAGTAACAGTGTGGTATTGATGCATGTTTGAATTAGTGGTAGGAGGCAAATTGTGGGCCTGGCGATCTTTATGTTTTTGTCCGGAGCTGGATTTTTGTCTATATGTTTTTGGTTTTTTTGGAGATTCTTAAAAGATAATGAATAAGTCCTAAATTTGTGACTCACGTAGGTTTTCCACAGAGCCGCACATTTACGTCCTCAACGCAAAGGTTGATTTGAGCGGTATTAGACTTCATCAATTTCCTCGTACCTTGACTCATTCGCTTCTCACGAATCCATATCTTCAGTTCTCATGGCGTGCTCTTCGGAGTTCGGCCAATTCTCTGGGCAAATCACCGTTTTATCGTGGTGGCCAAATCGGCGAGCAATTTTGTGACTGATTTCTGAGAGCCACAAATACAGTCCGATTTTCCCAATGAATTGAAGTATCGGCTGTATCGTCATGAAAACCGAAATCATCAAGAATGCGATAATTCCGATAATAATGACAAGAATGGACAGCAAGACAATCAGTATGATCAACAGGACATGCATTGAACTTCCCAGCACCAGCCTAAAAGCATGTGACTACAGCGTAGCACAGACATGTCCGACCAAAATAGACTTTAGTCGCATGATGAAACTGTCCCAAGTCACGATTTGATGGGAAGACCTTCCCGCTTCCAGCGATCCATCCCACCCTGTAAGTGTGAGAGGTGACGAAATCCCAGTTTCATCAAAGTGTTCGCCGCCGCTTGACTCCTGTGACCGGATTTACATATCAGAATAATCGGGTCATCAGGTGAAAAGTCTTTGGCAATCGCCGATTCGTGTCCAAGCGGGTAAGATGTAGCACTCTCGATATGACCCGTTCTGTACTCCGTAGGCGTTCGCACATCCAAGATCACGACGTTGGGGTCTTGTTGGATCCGCCCCAAAACCTCTTGTGGCGACAAGTCTGTAAGTCCGCTTGGATGATGAAACAAATTAAAGATGTTCAAATGCAACCCCTCCTCATGATTCGTCCCGTTGATGGGACCGAAGGCGACCAGATTCACGTTAAGTCTCGCGATCTCAAGATTACCACCTGCAATGAAATTCTCCACCATTTTGAACCCTGAGTGAGACAGTCCGACGATTGAAGGTCACACGAACTGGCCTGCGTTGCAACTGGATTACAAAAGTCGCGAAGTCACTGAGAAAAACCAATGACTAGTACGTCTAATTTTATGTCAGGAGTGGAGGTGGTGAAGAAGACATGAAGGCTGGCGCGTCAACAAGAGAATTCATTCACTCGCTATACGAACTTTACTCAAATGATGTGTATCGGTACGCGTGGGCAACACTTGGTAATTCATCTGACGCGTACGATGTCGTGCAAGAGGTGTTCTTACGCGCATGTCGTTCCGCTGACAGCTACCGGCGAGATTCCAGCGCAAAAACCTGGTTGATGAGCATTGCACGGAATTACATCTTCGATGTACTCCGTAAGAAACGCACAGAGAGGAAATACCTTGCAGATAAGGAACTCCCCGAAGTCGTTGACACTTCGACCGCGTCTGCGGGAATGGTGCTGGAGATAAAAGAGGCATTGGTGCAATTGAATGATGAGTATCGACACGTGATTGTCCTTAGGCATATCGAAAATGTCTCAGTCAGTGAAACGGCCGCGATTCTCGGCTGGTCGGAAAAGAAAGTGCACAACACGACGCATCGCGCACTGTTGAAACTTCGGGAGATTCTTGGCAGTCGCCCTGAGGAGGTGAAGGTGTAGATGAAATCGGAAAAGGAAACCCTCGAGCAACTGGGAACTGTGTCCGAAGTCAAAATGTCGCCTCAAAGGCAACAAGAAATCTGGAACCACATCGAAGAGGCACTCGGTCAAGAAAAACCAAAGCGTGCCAAACGTCACTCAGGTGTCTGGGGTACCAGCGCGGCTGCTGTTGCTGCTGTTCTCCTCGTCGCAGGCGGATTTTATGCCTACTCTGGTCACGGGCAACGTAAGCCCCCCAGCAATACAACGGCTTCGCGGACGACGGTACCTAACAACAGTGTCACCTACGCAAGCGAGATGGCTGTAATCCACAGCAAGGGCTATTCAGTGACAGCTCATAAGCCTAATGCGTCTGTCAAAACTGCGACTGGTGAAACATTGTCAGCTTGGATATGTATCCTCTCTGCGTCACAAGACGGGTACGCGGAGCACGTTTTCTTCTTCCTCAACGGCAAATTTTTAGAAACGGATGCCCAGCTAAGCCCTGAGATAACCACTGCTAAGGCTGCTGGAACGGGAGCAATTGCAGTGACTTATCCCGTTTATAAGAGTACCGATGCTCTTGCTAAACCAACTGGTACACCTGTGACCATTACTTATACTTGGAACGGTTCGAAGTTGGTTGCGAATAAACCATATCCAAAACAATTTGGCTAATAGCCGGTTCAACTACGAGGAGGTTTTGTCATGAACAAGCGATTTGCATTTGTACCGATCACGGGGCTGGTTCTGTTGACGTTAGCGGGGTGTGGTACCATTCCTAAAGCACTTGGAGCTACACATCATCAAGTTGCAAATCCAATAGTAAACACTTCTGGTGCCGGCACTGCGTCAAAACGCACGCTAGGTAACAGTACCGTATCAACCTCTGCAACAAGTACATCCGCCATCAATGCCGGGTCTACGTCATATACTAGTACGTCTGGCGCTAAAACGACAGCATCGACCTTGAAGTCGACTCCTACCGTGTCGAATTCAAGTGCATATGCAAATGAGATCGCTCTGATTAAAGGCAAGGGGTACGATGTAGTCGCCACTAAACCAAACGCATCGGTCCAGACAGGTTCCGGGGATACACTGACTGCCTGGATTGGCGTGGCGATGCGTTCCGACGGACACAATCAGTACGTTTTCTTCTTCCTCAATGGAAAGTATTTAGGAACAGACACGTCAAAACCGAGTTTGGAAATCACAGGCGCTCAAGCGAGTGGAAATGGCATTGCTGTAACGTACCCTGTTTACAAGGCCAATGATTCCTTTGCCAACCCAACCGGAACGCCAGTCACGATTACGTATACGTGGAACGGATCGCAGCTAGTTCCGAACAAACCGTACCCTGTACAGTTCAATACACCTTCCCAGTCTGCCAATTACGCACATGAGATTGCTGTAATTGAGAGTAAGGGTTATTCTGTCACAACTCAACAACCCAATGCATCCGTCAAAACTGCCAATGGCGAAACATTGTCAGCTTGGATATGCATTCTTTCCTCGTCACAAGATGGGCATAATCAACGCGTGTTATTCTTTGTCAATGGTCAATATGCGGGGGCAGATGCTCAAGCAAGCTTAGAAATCACTGGTGCACGAGCTGCTGGAACGGGAGCAATTGCAGTTACCTATCCTGTTTACAAGGCAAATGATTCATTCGCCAACCCGACTGGAACCCCTGTTACGATTACGTATACGTGGAACGGCTCCAAGCTGGTACCTAACAAACCTTATCCAAAGCAGTTCAGCTGATACGCGTAAAGTGAAGCTGTGCAACCGAACGAGCGAGTCGGGGGCGCCTAGTCCCCGACCCGCTCACACTGCCAAACAACCTGCGTTACATGGACTGTGAACAGATTGACTCTATTTCCCCTAACACTCTCCCAAGTCCCTCGGTATGCTCAACGATTCTCACCTAATGATCGAATTATCTAACTATTCTTGCGTCGAATCAACCTGCGTTAAAAAACCATCCTTGACGACACCCATGCTGTCCGTGTTCTGGGTTATATCGATAATTTGGCTCCAGACTTGCTGAATAGACTTAGCTTCATTGAGGAGAACATCGATATTGACCTCATCGGATCCTTCTTTTAATAGCGTCAGAAAACCTTCAATCGTGGTTAGGGGGTTGAGTGTCTTGTCCGCGAGATGGCCGATGAAGTTTCGAATAGTTTTCCATTCCTGCTGCCGACGACGAATTTCTTCAATGAGGTTTCTGCTACTCACATCGCGAAGCGTGACTTGTAAGACCTCTTGCCCACCTACAACAATTGATGTCGCCATAATCTCCACATCAACCTTTTGCTCTAACGTATTGAACAGCCTAGCCTCAATTGGACTGCGTGTTTGAGAAGAAGAAGTGGCGAGCAACGTCGCAACTGCCTCACGTTTTTCTTCACAGATGAACTCTGTCAGTACACGGCTGCGAATGTCGGACAGGTCTGGTACGCCAAACAACCGCAAGCCTGCGGGATTTACGTACCGAAATCCGTCACGGTCATGGAGAATGACGGCGTATGGAGATTGAATCATGAAAGTGAGGTACGTACGAGTGATTTCATGAGATGTGAATGTAATGTCCCCCAAGACTATTCTGTCATCATCCATGGCGTCTGCTCCTTAGCAAATCCGAAGTGTTAACAAATATATCAAAGCAGCCGTGATCGCGGTGTCATTTCTTGTCGAATCGACAAAAAACAAGTAATTGTCGGGATTACTCTGTCGAGTGGGGCACGGGGGTTATCGTGCAGGGGTGCATAGAAAAAGACTGCCTCTCACTTTGAGAGACAGTCCCACCGCCATGCCTTTTCTCCTTTAGTTTCATCATTCGACTCATTCAGTTATATTATATGCCCATATCTGCATCGATGTTCAAAAGTGTCACGGCCGTACGCCGTCGTACGCTGCTTGCAACAGCTGACGAATCGCCTCGTTCTCTATCGGTCTGGGGTTGTAGTAGGGATTTTGCACAACCAGCTTTGCGGCCTCGTCTAATTGCTCCCGGGCCATGCCGAGTTGTACGAGAGAAGTTGGCGCCCCCATTGACAGCGCGAGATCAAACAGGGCACCAGGCGCATCCTCGGTGTTGGTACCGAGCGCCCGGCCCACAGCCGCCATTGCACCCGGCGCTGCGCCAGCATTGTAGCGGGCCACATGCGGCAAGATGACCGTATGTATGTCAGCATGCGGCAAGTGATACGCGCCTCCTAGAACATGGCAAAGTTTGTGGTGCAGAGCCATGCCCACCGTAGCGAGCACCGTGCCCGCCAGCCAAGCGCCGTACAATGCGCGACTTCGTGACCCAATGTTCTCCGGTTCCAGCACAACTGCAGGCAGACTTTGCGCTAACGCCCGGATTCCTTCTTCGGCAAGGAGTGACGTGACAGGGTCGACGTTCTCTGCGTACAAACCCTCAACGCAATGCGCGATGGCGTTCATGCCGCTTGTCGCGGATACACGCGCCGGCAGCGAGGTCGTCAGAGCCGGGTCGTAAATCACGGTCTTCGGCTTCACCACCAAATTCTTCCCGGTGACTTTTTGCCCGTTGTCGGTAATGCCCCACACTGGCGTCATTTCCGAACCGGAATACGTGGTAGCGACCGCAACGATTGGCAGACCTGTTTCTAAAGCGATGGCCTTAGCCAGACCGATGGTCGCCCCTCCACCCGCAGCGACAAGGCCGTCAGCGCGCCACGCTGCTACAACCCGCAGAGCATTGTCGACAACCGGACGCGGAACATGCTCCTCAGCCTGCGTGTAGGTCCCAACGCACAGTTCGCCGAGGTCGCGGACAATGGTTTCCGCTAGTGCCGCCCGCCCCGGCGTACAGAGGACGGCCACCCGCCGCATCGCGAGCTGCTCCACTTCCCAGCGCACCGTTGCGACTGAACCAACTCCGAACACTACGCGTCCCGCTTGTGTGTCATACCGAAACCCCTTCATGTCCGGTCCCTCCACTCGCACATCAATGCGGCGCGGAGTCCTAGCATCACAAGACTAACACAGACCGTCTCGGACCCCGCGCGGCACCTACGTTCGTCTGGCGGCCCTAGGCCGGCATGGTTTGAATCTTTTCGATCAACTGCCTTGCAAATGCGACCTCGTCATCACTCACGATGTGGCCCATTCCGGGATAAATGCGCGTGGTTACGTCCGCGCCTCGCTCCTGCAAAAGGTTTGCCGTGTGATGAACACGGTACTCCGGGATCCAGCCGTCGACATCGCTGGAGCCGCAAAACACAGGTGTCCCCACGAAGTCCCCGCCATAGTTCCAATCACCTTCATCTGGACCAATCAGCGCCCCAGTATAGATGATCACGCCCCCGTACCGCCTGGCATGGCGAATCGCGTACTCCGCCGTGACACAGGCCCCTTGAGAGAATCCAAGTAAAACCAGACGATGAAGAGGGATGCCTCCAGAGACCAAACTATGGACATGGAAGTTATAACATTCAAGCGCCGACTGGAGATGAGACTCGTTGACAGCGAGACGGTCCATGAAGCGCCCGGGGTACCAGCTATACGCCTCAGCCTGCGGGGCCACGTAGTGGACACTTGGCAGGCCGATGCGGTCTGCGATTGAGAGAATGTCTTCTACGTTTCGGTCCCGCCCGTGCATCATCACGACAGCGGCACTCGCCTCTTGCAACCGAGCGCCGCGCGTAACGGCCGGCTGCCGCATGTGTATGTTCACAACTTCACCTCCGGCCGACCGCCATCAGATCTGCGGATTTTTGATCGGTTCGAGAATATCCAGCACTTCTTGCCGACGGTGTTCGAACCAAGCTGGCAGTAGCAATTCGTGGCCGAGACGCTCGAGCGGCTCGTCAATGGCGAACCCAATATCGCTGCTGGCTACCTCGCACAAGATACCACCCGGTGAGCGCATGTAGATGGAATGAAAGTACTGCCGGTCTTTGACTTCCGAAATGTCCGTGTATCCTAAACCCTCTATGCGTGCCTTAATCTCTGCGAGTTCATCGTCGTTCGCGGCTGCAAATGCAACGTGATGTACCGTGCCGACGCCGTACGACCAAGTCCCTTGCGGCACATCCGGTTCATGGAGCAGATAGACTGTCTTTTGAGCCCCTCCGGTGCCGGTTTCAAACCGCAGATACGGTCCCTCTTCTCCCGTTTTTTGAAAGCCGAACCCATCAACCAAGAACCGCTCCTGCTCTATTTTGTCCCGCACCGACATCGTCACGCTGTGAAACCCACGCACTGCCTCCGCGTCCGAGATTTCATCGGTCACGTAGCCAAGCCGCTTATCCTCGTCATCTCCGACTAGTTCGAACTCCAGACCCGCGGGGTGAAAGAAGTGTATGCGCTTGTGGCCGAACCGGGACTCGATTGGGCCATGCTCAATGTTGTGTTTGTCAAAATGTTTCCTCCAAAACTCCAGTGACGCCTCCGGGACAGTATAGGAGATGTACTTAACCTGTCCGGTTCCTTTGCGTCCAACCAAACCACGTTGTTTGAAAGGAAACGTTGTCATAACCGTTCCAATCTCCGCATTGCGATTTGCGTAGTAGAGGTGATAGATGCTGTCAGCGCCGTCAAACAAAATGGTCTGCTTAATCATGCGCTGCCCCACGATGTGCGTGAAGAAGTCGACATCCTCTCGCGCTGCCCCTGCGCAGGCTGTTACGTGGTGAATTCCCGTTGGATAGACCGTCATCTGTTTCTCCTCCTTTGCTTGTGACACGTCAAGCTGCAACCGAGGCTGTAACCGATTTCACGGATGAGTGAGCCGCCCCCCGCTCGCTGTCCTGCACCACCAGCTGCATAGTAGCTCCATGTGCTTGATATCTAGTTGAATGTTCAGATATAATATAAATTATAAAATATAAAATCGTCAACACGTTGTCACATTATTTATTACACGCAAGAACAGCCAACGACGTTTGGAGAGGGTGGCAGCAATGAGTCCCGATGCAGGCCGGTATCCGAATTCAAGCGAGTCTCTTGTCAGTCAGGCAGGGCCTGCCGGAGATTATGTGCCGCAGACCCGTGAGGAACTCGTCGCCGATCGATTACGCAGAGCCATCCTTGTCGGTCACTTTCTGCCTGGAGAAAAGCTGGACCAAGGCTTGATAGCGCAACAAATGGGCGTCAGCATCATTCCCGTCCGCGAAGCCATCCGCACGCTGACTGCGGAAGACTTAGTCTCGTTGGTTCCTCACAAAGGAGCGTTCGTCACAGAACGCACACCCGAGGAACTTGAAGAACTCCACTTCATTCTCGGCATTCTGGAAGGTGCCGCCTTCAGTGCCGCCATCGACCACATCGCCAACGACCAGATTGAGACACTCGCCCGGATCCTCCAAGAAGCGGAGTCATCCTCTGATTTCGAGTACATTCTGGGACTCAATCAAGACTTCCATCGTACCATCTATACCGCGTGTCAGAGACCGCAGTTAGCACAAATGATTCAACGGATCCACAACAAGCTGGCAGCGTACTACCGCCTATACCTGGACGCTGGGTACAAGTCAGAAGCCTGGGCAGAGCATCGGAAAATGTACGAAGCCTGCCTGCGCCACGACGGGGCCGGCGCGAGTGAAGCTGCCCAGCGTCACAGTCAACACGTATGCAACAAGGTACTAAGTGTCTTGCAGCACACAGGAGCAAAAACACGCGTAAAGGACGGAATAAAACACGATGAAAAGTAAGATCGCGACCAAGGAAGAGGCCATTGCCAAGGTGCACAGCGGCATGACGCTCATGGTTGGGGGCTTCGGCCTGGTTGGTTGTCCGCTCGAATTAGTGGCAGAACTGCATCGGCAGGGGCAGACTGAACTGACCATTGTCAGCAACAATATCGGTGAACCAGGAAAAGGACTGGACGTACTGCTGCAAAGCGGGCGCATCCGCAAAGCCATCGGATCGTTTTTCACCAGCAACCCAAATGTCGCCAGGGCAAGAGATCGAGGCGAGTTGTTGGTAGAATTGATGCCTCAAGGCACACTGGCGGAAGCCATGCGCTCGGCCGGAGCAGGACTGGGCGGTTTCTACACAAGAACCGGGGTCGGAACCTTACTCGCAGAGGGCCAAGAACTTCGCGACATCGACGGAGAACTGTACCTGTTCGTGAAGCCGCTCCATGCACATGTTGCGCTCATCCGCGCGCATCAGGCGGACCATTTCGGGAACCTCGTGTACCGTAAGACTGCGCGCAACTTCAACCCTGTCATGGCGACCGCAGCCGAGCTAGTGATAGCCCTAGTCGACGATATTGTGGAACCGGGCAGGTTGGACGCAGAGCGCATCACGACGCCGCATTTGTACGTAGATCTCATTGTGCAAAGGAGCGGTACTGGTGCCTGACGTAAAACACGCCATTGCAGCGCGGGCCGCACAGGAGCTCTGCGACGGAGACGTAGTAAACCTCGGTGTCGGCATCCCCACCTTAGTTGCAAACTATGTCCCGAACACAGTAACAGTACACCTGCACACAGAGAACGGTTTACTCGGTGTCGGTCCATCACCCTCCCAGGAAGACGTGGACCCAGACCTCATCAATGCCGGGAAGGTGCCGGTGACTGAAGTCGTTGGCAGCAGCTTCTTTTCGAGCGCAGACTCGTTTGCGATGATTCGCGGTGGGCACATCGACGTGGCGATCCTCGGAGCCCTGCAAGTGGATGAGCAGGGTCGCGTCGCAAATTGGACGGTACCTGGAAAGCCAATACTAGGGGTTGGCGGCGCGATGGACCTACTGGTCGGAGCCAGAAAGGTGATTGTCACCATGACGCATACTGCTCAGGACGGCACACCAAAGCTAGTCAAGCGCTGTACGCTTCCCGTCACTGCAGAGCGTCGGGTGAACTTCATCGTCACCGACCTAGCTGTGTTCGAAGTTCGCCGAACCGACCTGGCGTTGATTGAGTTGCAACCAGGTGCCGAACTGAAGACCGTGCAGCGCTTGACGGACGCCCATTTCCTTGTCGAACTTCAAGCATAAGAGACGAATTGGCACCTTCTCCTTGGAACCGTGTAACTCATCAAACAGACGGGACCAGCCAGCAGCACTGTTCGCTGACCGCGGTCCCTACAAAAACATGTTGCCTGCATCCCCATATGGCAGCCTTCAGTGCATCACCCACAAACACACCGCCGCCGCTACGCACGCCGCGGCCAACACATACGCGACAAACGACCGGTTTGGCCCGAGACTGGCCCGTCAGCAAAGCGGATCAGTTCGACATGCTGCTTGATACTCTCAATTTCGTCCTTCGGCACGATTTCGTAGGCCGTCTCCACGCATTCTTTTTCTCGCGCACTTCCTTGCACACGCCGTTTGCGCTTCCCGAACTCAAGTTTGACGTCGCACACTGTTCGCCCCACGTAGGTGACCACACCTTCGCAGCCGGCGTACTGACTCTTGGCCGTCGGGCGAATTCGGATGCGGTCACCGACGCGAAGGCGGCGGTAGTGCATGCTCACCGCGTCGGTGTGACTGCCTTCCGCGCATGGCGCTTTGGGCGGGAGAGAAGCTGAATCGGCAGAAACAGTGTCAATTGTGCCCGCACTGCTTACATTGTCGGTTAAATGGGGACCAGTGGAATCACGCATCGCGCTCACCTCCTATTTTCGAGTCAAGTTGGATCGACCATGCGGATCTTCACCTGGCGGGAAGCTTCCGGACATTAAAGCGGTCTGTCATCAGGTAGTACGTCCACGGTGACTCCTGGCCGAGGACCCAATATGTTAGTCCGTGTAGGTTCATGTCTTGCACGAGCTGGAACTTAATCAGAGTCGACAGTGCGTCTTCAAACCACACATCATGGTCTACGCCGTCAGACGCGCGATAGCGGAAATAGGGAGACTGCGCTGCGCTGTCCCACTGAATCGGCACTTGCTGCGCCATCGCGAGCTTCTGCGCGGTCAGGTTCGAAAGCCCCGAGGCACGCGTGCCTGGTGTGTGCGGCAGTGGCCAGTCGTACCCGTAGAGCGCCATGCCCATCAGAATCTTGTTGTTTTGCATAACAGATGTAGCGAAGTCGAGCACCGCTGAGAGGGGCTATTTGCCATTGGGGGTCCGCCGACCCGCATTAGAGTACACAGACAACCGCGATTGAGTGGTATTTATGAGGGGTTGAAGAAAGGACGATTTCGACGCCGGTTGAATAGTGCTTTACAAACTCTGAAGTACATTTGGAGGAACTTCGCAAGTTGTAGCGCTACGAGTTAGCAGGATTGTCTCATCTGCAGTGAACTCAAGTGATTGGGATGTCCATGTCAACGACATTCGTACGCTGATTAACGGGTAGCGAGTCAATGGCCCGATAAGTTGTCTCGAGTTCGATTGGATCAGTAACTAAATATCCGCTCACGCAGAAGAAAAACGGACACAGCGATGCAAAACACGGTATCGACTTCACAGTTCCTTAACTATATACAGATAATCCGCATAATCATGCATAGAGACCAAGCATGCTTGTGTCGCTAACGCCCCCGTTAGCGACAGAACGTTTTCTGTACTTATCACACCGTAGGATAAGTGTTCCTCAACAGGGTGCATCATTTGAAAACCTCCAATAAATCGAGATTAAGAGATTTTCGATGATATTGAACGATTGCTCTGCGGCTTCTTGAGGCGAACATTGGCAACAAGCGCCACACTCGCCAAGATGATGAGCAGCCCAATGATAAGCCGGATTGTAATCGCTTCCCCAAGGAATAGTCCGCCCCAAATCACTCCGAACACCGGCACTAAAAACGTGACAGTCAATGTTTTCACTGGGCCAACACTGTGGATTAAAGCGAAATAGAACAGATAGGCGACTGCCGTACAGAGTATGGCCAACCCAAGAACAGAAAAAATGACGATTTTGGAGGGCATGGTGTGCGGAAGCACTGCGAGACTGAACGGTATCAGCAGAAGACTGGCGGCCAACTGTTGACCAATCGCCATGTCCATCGGTTTTTCCCCTTTGAAATGCTTGGAAGAAAAGACACCTGCGATCCCGTAGAAAACCGCCGCAAGCAGGGAGAATGAAACCGATATCCAAAGTTGCGAACCGCGCGCGCCGGAATCCCAGCCGACCAAAATGCCAACTCCGACAATGCCCATGACGACGCCAGAAAACTTCTTTAACGTAAACGGTTCCTTGGTCCATAGCCATGCCACTATCGCCGTAAACATAGGTGTGGTTGCATTTAGGGTAGCCGCCAAACCCGCGTCAAGGCGAAGCTCAGCGTATGAAATCAACGTGAACGGAATCGCAGCGTTGGTCGCGCCGAGCACGAAATACTGCCACCACTTATGAAGGATGCGAATTCGGTGTCTGGTTACCAGTGCAAAAATCACGAGCGTGATGGCGGCAAAAAGGACACGTAGTTCAATGAGGACAAGAGGCCCTAAAACCGGTGCGCCGATGCGCATAAATAGGAAGGATCCGCCCCACAAGGCGGCTAAAATCAATAGCATGATTATGTCTCTTACTTTCATAGATGTTCCTCCTCGAATTGATGACTTCATCATCTGTTGTAACAGTTGACCCGCTTCTTGGCTTTCGTAATCTTGTCGTCTCATCCGACTGGCCTTATCACGCTTCAGAAGGGGTACTATACTAAAGGCAGAGGGGGGAACGCATGTGCTGGATGAACAGTGGAATGCCATCATTCATTGCGATTCGTCCTGTGATGGACAATTCTTTTACGCGGTGAAGACAACAGGAATTTTCTGTAGACCGTCCTGTAAGTCCAGAGAACCGAAGAAGGACAATGTCCTTGTTTTCATGACCGTGGACGCAGCCATCGAAGCCGGGTTTCGCGCCTGCAAGCGTTGTCGGCCGGATCAGTTTCGCTGGCCAGCGGAGGAACTCGTGCATAGGACAAAGGAATACATTGAGGCCCATTACAGTGAACCGCTCACGCTCGGCGGAATTTCGAAGGCGTTACACATCAATCAGTATCATTTGCACCATGTTTTCAAGCGGATGGCAGGTTTGACGCCTGCGGAATATTTACTGCATAAACGATTGACGGAAGCCAATGAGTTACTCGAGGATACAGACCTGAATGTGACCGAAGTTGCAGTGTCTGTAGGATTCATAAGTGCATCTCACTTTTCAACCGTGTTCCGTAAGCAATTCGGACAATCACCTTCTGTGTATCGAAGTTCGATTCAAAATTCTAATGTCTCGAAGGGGGTATAGCAATGGCTGAACGAGTTTACTGGGGCACCGTAAAGTTCAAGGAATGTATTTTGTACCTCGTTGCAACAGATCTGGGGTTGGCGTTGGTTTCTTGGCCAGACGAGTCTTTTGAAGCTGTCGAAGACTTTGTTCAAAATCGTCTGCCTGGGCGTGTGCTGACCCGCGATCCGTTGAAAGTGAAAGCCTACAAGGATGCTTTGCATCAATATTTAGAGTACGGACGTGTAGATATTCACGAATTGCCGCTAGATTTACAAGGAACGGATTTTCAAATCGCGGTTTGGCAAGCACTAATTGACATCCCTGCTGGACAAACAAGAACCTACAGCGATATCGCCGAAAGAATCGGTCGACAAGATGCCGTGAGGGCTGTTGCCCATGCCATTGGCGTTAATCCGATCCCGTTTCTTATCCCGTGCCATCGCGTAATTGGGAAGGACGGTAATTTGACGGGTTACCGGGGAAGGCTGCTATTGAAAGAGAGCTTGCTGCAGTTGGAAGGCTTCTTACCAAAAGAACCCGAGTACTACCTATGAAATGGGGCAACATATACTTTAAATATACAGACGCCAAATATCGTTCCATTTGCTCCCCCCTTATCGTACTCTTCTGCCCGTTTGTTCCACAACACCTGTCTAGCCCCCGCTGTATGTATATGCAGAAATTGCATCCAACTGTGGTGAGGGAGGTAGCCCCATGCCTGAGGAATACCCATCGTGCCAATTATAGAATTTCGCCCTCGATACACCTCACAATATCAGCTGCGCCCGTGGACCTGTTTGAGCATACAATTGCTTTCATGGCTTTGTCGGAGTAGTACGCAGAGTGGAAGCTCACGCCTGGATCGTAGCCCATAACGTGATATTTAACGATGCTTTCTGGGGTCTTTGTAACCCAGACCCCATAGCCGTAGCAATCCTCATCATCTGCTCGAACATGGTCCTTAAGCATTCGCTGAGTAAGCTCGGGACTAATTAACTGATGGTTCATCAGGGCATCCCAGAATTTATCCATGTCGTGAACGGTTACAAATGCCCCACCATCTGAGCCGCCTTTGGCAGGCAGTGAATAAATATTTGTCTTCCAGCTACCATCCGAGAAGTCGATATACCCTTGTGCTGTATTCCCTGGAAGCGTATCAAACTCAAAATAGCCAGACCTACTCATGGCAGCCTTGTTAAACACGTTTTCTTGAACATAGTCTGTAAACCTTTGCTGACTTGCTGCCTCAACAACCAAGCCCAACAAAATATATCCAGCATTGTTGTAGCTAAATTGAGCCCCTGGTTCGAATTTCATTGCGCTTTTTTGAAACAATGGCAAGAAGTCCTTCAGTGTTCTTATGTGATACATCGGTCTCTCTCGCCACAACTCTTCGAAGTCGCCCACGCCCATGACCTCTTCATCATAGTAGTCTGGGATACCTGATGTATGCGTCAGAAGATGATGAATGGTCACTTCTTCGTTGAAATTGGGGAAGTAAACATCAACGCAATCTTTGAGCCTTGATTCAAAGGACAGTTTTCCGCTTTCGACAAGTTGACAAATGGCTACAGCGGTAAAGATCTTACATCCTGAACCAATACCAAACCGTGTGAGCGAATTATTCCTAAGTTGCTCGGAACGATTGGCATAGCCGTAACTTAGCTCCACCAAAGTACTTGTGCTATCTTTAACTAATACAGTCCCAGAAAAATCGTTGTTTGCCTGTACGTGACCAATCTCCACCGTCATATCCATGGTCGAAAGTCCTCCAAATTTATCCGCCCAGTAATCATAGCACTATTCGGACAATCGAAAGGTTGGCTATTAAACACTCCTGCCCCTATGTCCAACAAACATCCAGTGACTTGCCCTGTATATTCATGCGACGGAGGTTGCCTCGTCTCTGCTCAACTCAAGCCCCAAACGTACAACAAGGAATGACCAAACACTGTGGATGTTTTACCATCTTGACACATACACGGCGTGCTCCGTGTCCAAATCCGGACGACGGTGGAGCCCAATCCGCTCCGCAACTCGCATTGCTGGAACGTTTGTAGGACGTGTGCGCGAAACAATTGGTAAGTCGGGTTGATAAGACTGAGCGGCTCTTAGCGCTTCCTGTGCAACTTCAGTTGCATATCCCTTGCCCCATGCTTCTGGACCGTAACGATAATACAGGTTTAATATTTTTCGTCCAGACCATTCCATCACTCGTACTCCGCTAACACCGATAACTTTATTATGAAGTCCTTCGATAACAGTCCAGTATCCAATACCATTCCTCGTCCAGTCATTGACCCATCCGGCTACTCGTTCCCGTGCTTCATCTAAATGCTTCATTGGACCAGCAGGATTATGGTTGTTGGTTTCCGGGTTGGAATGGATAGAGAATACATCTGCCGTATCTTCAAGACATGGTATACGAAGAACCAGTCTTTCAGTTTGTACTCGCATATTCGAATTCGACATGAACCCCGAATCTTTCACTTCTCTACCTCCTCGTCCTCTTACCAATTCGAAAGGAGCTACTTGCACTTTGCTGCCCGAATGCGCAGCAAGGTATCAGCCCTCTCATTGCATGCTTATGCACAGTTCCATAAAACTCTTTAGCAACCCAATATCTCAAACAAATCGTAGACGGTGTCTGCAGCATGTGTTGGGTTTACCCTCATTAATTCGTCTCTAGAACCGTATCCGTACGTGACTCCCACGCAATGGATACCACTGGAATGGGCTCCAATGATGTCATGCTCTCGGTCTCCCACCATCACGAAGTCCGCCTTAGGGATGTCACCATATTGACTCATGACATAACTTATTACCTCTGACTTATCTGACCGTGTTCCATCAAGATTGCTTCCGATGACGCAGTCGAAGAATGGTGAAAGATCAAAGTGGTTGAGAATCTGCTCGGCAAATACGGTTGGTTTTGATGTGGCAACTATTAAACGTCGAGATTGTCTTTTAAGGGATTTCAACAACCTGGTAATGCCATCGTACGGCACGTTTTCGTACATTCCACCCTCCTTAAAGTACTGACGGTAATACTCTACGGCTAGTTGTACTTGTGAGGGACTGAAATGGTACACGCGCTGAAAATTAACGTGTAACGGAGGACCAATGAAAGGAGTTAATTTCTCCAGGTCCGGTTCGGCGATCCCGAGCTTAGCTAAGGCAAATTGAACTGATTTTGTTATACCCACTTTGGGATCTGTAAGCGTCCCATCTAGGTCAAAAAGGATAGTCGTATAGGCCTTCACCGACGTCACTCCCAGTTCTGCGTCATACAGTCCATTAGCAGATATTCACCCGAGTTGACTGATATGAAATTATGCTGCCCTGATGCGCAAGAGGGCACGATGCTCTCCGCTGTATACCCATTCAATTACGAACTGGATTCGCCGGGCAGGTCCTCGTCCTCAGAGAGACATTTCTCAAGGAGAATCGTTGTTTCGCCTTGTTCCGTCCGTGTGCCGACAACATCGTATCCATTATGTAAGTTCAGAACTAGCATTTCACGCCAAGTGTTTCTGGTCTGAGTGCGAATCACATTGTAACCGCAGCTCTTGCACCAGTTATGCTGTCTACTCATCAATTCACCGGCTATACCCTGATTCCTAAATTCCGGGTGTACCCCGCCGAGCCAACTGTAGAACCGACTTGTACGCTCCTGATAACCAATCTTGTACCCCACTACCTGACCCTCGTGTACAGTGACAAGTATTAGAAACTGACGCTGAAGAGACAACTCTTCTCCGATTATGTATGAATCGTTCTTACCAAAGACGAGATCATGTAGCTTGCACATGCCCTCATACCACGGCTGTTCGACCTGTAATTCGGTGTATACTTCATATTTCAAAGACGGCTCCCCCGATCCAGCAATAGCGGTACATTTTGAATGATTGACGGATCAAACGGCATAATCATCTGGCGTCCATAGGCACAGCGTCAGTCACTGAAAAAACGCCTACTAACTACGGAAGGGGAGCGGAACAGTCATTTCAACAGTGTAGTTTTTACGCTCGTCTATACTCTCAACAGTAATCTCACGAACTGTTGTTTCAAATACTTCGTTCCATTCCTCTGTTTTTGCCAAGGCGATTTCGAACATTCGCTTGTCCATAATTCGCCCGACGGTTAAGTGAGGTGTATAGGTCAGAGAGCGATAAAGATATTGCTTCAACAGCCCAGAGTACAGTTTGTCATGTAGTTGGATAATGTGGTCGTTTCCAACTTTCACATTGAGGAATAAATACTCCCCTTCAGCACCAGTTACACCTGTCATAGCGATTCGAAATGGGTGCGATCCAACCGTTGCTTCATGAAGATGTTCTTCTAGAACTTCTTTAGAAATGTTACTTTCGAACGGAAACACCAAGGTCACATGCGGCGGAATGAGATCAGCGAGTGGGTCGTATTTTGCTCGAATCGCGTTTATGGAGTGTAAGTTATCAAAATAAGGAAATATATGAATAGCCCTTAACATTTAACCCACCGCTTTCAATAACCAATGTGTCACTCTCCTGCCCCTACGTGCAACAAGACCTGCGAGCTACATTCTGCATGTTTATGCAGGTTCAGCACCAAGTCGCTCTGGGTTTCACATGAAAGATTCGTGGCTTTTATGACTCCATTCCACATCGAGTGGAGGGACCTAGAGCCTGTTGTAGATGTCCCCTCTACTCCCAATCGAAATAACGAGGATAGCCAGTTTTTCGTCTTCAATGGAAAACACAACTCGTAAGTCGCCCACTCGTAATCTGAGAATGTCTTCAGTACCTTTCAAGCGCTTGACCTGCCGGTTAGAAAACGGGTCTTCCGCCAATTGTAGCAGGGCATTACGAATTCGCTGTTTTGTCTGTGGGGTTTGTTTCTCTATAAACTTCCGAGCGTCTTTGCTGAAGATGAGGCTATACATTCAGTTGTCACCGAAGACTTCATCAAAGGAAACAAAGTCTCCCTGTCGCATCTCCTGGCGAATACGCTTGTATTCCACAATTGCTGCCTCGGATACGGACTCCTCGTCTTCGTCGATTAATTTGTCAATAAGGTCAGCTAAAGCTGGCAGTTTGTTCTCAGGGAGATGGTCAATTACGCGATGAAGCTGCTCACGAGATAATGCCATTAGACAGCACCGCCTTTTACACATATCACCCATTTTCCACATTATACCCCCAAGCGATACATTACGCGTTATTCATCCCGCTCTTCAGCATTGCTGCCCCTATGCGACATAAGCTTCCTCCGATTGCCCTGTGTAAACATGCGGCGACGGTTGCTCCATTGCTGCTCAACTTACGCCCCCGTTAGCGACAGATAATTTACTGGTCTAGGGCTTCTTTTGCCCTACAGATTTTGCAATGTACATTCCTGTATCCAACTTTACAGCGACCTCGTTGGATTGTTGGACTCCAGGTACGGAATATACAACTTTTGCACCACTGTCGTTTGTTGTCCAGTACATCGGTCCGTAATTCATGGGATGATTCTTGCGAAAATCATACAGAATTGTGCCAGATGTGGAAACCTTGTTTGAAGATATGACGTAATAAGAGGTGTTGGGTCCAAGCGCATAGGACACCCAATACCGAGCGTGACCACACCCGACCACGGCTGTCAATGTGAACACACTCATTCCTACCAAGCCGAGCACACGTTTCAGAATTTCCATCTCCTCTCACGGAAGGCGTCTGTCACACTTCTGCCCTTTAGCGACAGAGCACATTGACATGAACTCGCCAGCCGACGCACAAAAGCAGTAGTCAAGTGCTATGCTTACCGCTTTCTGCCGATACGACCCATTGTAACAAGAACTAGAAAAACCATAGCACCATCTGCCAACGAACGTAAGATATTGTTGTGCACAAGCAGAGAGACGATGAGCGTCAATACAACAATTGCACCGAGAGCCAAACTCGTGTCGACTTTTTCATCCTTTTCCGACCCCTCCCGACGTCCCTTTTGCCTTAAGACCTCTCCAAGACGAAAGGATTACAATGATAAAGAACATGAGACCAATAACAACGCGCCCAAGAGTCAAAAGGAATATCGCAAATGCACCCATAACTGCTGATTGAACAAAAAAGATTGTCGATCTGCTTCGCTGTTTCAGACGTTTGGAGAATGCCAGTGTGGCCAGTGTGAATACTGATGCAAATACAAAAATTGATATCGAAAAAGTAACGATGAACATGTTATCACTCCATTCAAGTACGCCAATCCAACTACATCGTTATTTAACTATTCTGCCCCATAGCTACACAACGTTTTCCACTTCCAAACTGAATATTGATGCACGGATGCCTGCAGACTACTGCTCTGCTTTCAACAAGTCCGTTTCGTTTGCCCTCCCAGTGTAGTTCCGCGTTCCGGTCGAAAACATCACCTCTCAGGCGCTATTCATTTGACCGACACGCTCCCTATCACCTCTAAAACCCGCACAGGTGGCTACACTTCATCCATCCCGTGTTCCCTTGATCACAGAGGATAAAGTTTGCTTCCGGGCAACCCTGCCCACCTACCTCTGGCTTAGCAATTCAAGCTTGGATTTGAATGACTGATCGGACTTATGCCGACTCTTTACCCACCGAAATCTTGTGCCGTCTGTTTGCAAAGAGGCGATAGCTAACGACGAAAACAACGCCGGAAAGCAGCAACTGAAAGGTACCTTTCAACTCAAGCCCAACCCGTTCCTCACCCGGAAATTTAGCACCTGAAACTAAGTAATAGACGAATCCGCTTGAATTCAAGTATATTTGCTGATCAATCTGACAACATACAAGCACCACCGCAAAAAGGATAATGGAAACAGTGACAGCAAAAGTGACTTCCCTGTTGTAGGTCATCTCGTTTGCTAAGTAGGACCATGCGAATGCACACCCTGTGACAAAGGTCAGTAAGCTCACGAATATCTCTGCTGTGGTTGGTTTCCATCCCACGACTTTCCAGACATGAGAGATTAAAACGAAATAAATCCCTTCACCGACGATAAACCCTAAGGTTGTTACGACGGTTTTTGACCAAGCCATGATTTTTTTCCTCCTAGCAGTTCACTGTTTTTAGTTATTCGCATGGTGCTCTACACATAAATGAGTGTCTTTAGCTAATAACAGGAGCCTGTAGACGACGCAGAAGACCAGGAGTGTCCCAATGACACACGGACCTAGCACGTTATGCCTATCCAGTAGTCCGAACCATACGGTCGCATGATCTTTCAAGACAAACCTGGATTAATCTCGACTTGTAAACATTCAAGGCGTTGCCCCCTCACACCACTTCATACGCCGCATACCCTTTCTATCCATAACCTGGAGTAGAGTAGAGGACTGGGTTCCCAGCCTCCGGGTAGAAGGACCACCCACTGGTGGCCCGAACCCCCACGGAACCCGGCGTGCGGATTTCCCGCACCGGGCTCTTCAGAATTGGCTTCACAGCATCGCGTAGGTTTTCAACCGTGAATATGGAATGAAAATCTTTGGTCGCGTTAGCGGAAACAACGCCTTGACTTTAAGGAACTCCTCCCACGTCACCCGACTCTTTTGACTCCGGCTGCTGAGCATCTTACGCCAGTACCTCTCGATTGCCACATAGACCTTGATTAGCCATTTCATGTTACCGGCCATCCCGTAATAGGCGTAGTGTCCCTGAAGTATCTGGTTGATTTGCCGGGCTTGCTCCTCCAGCGACTGGTGTCGGTTTTCCGCATCGTCTCCTGCACTTTCCCAATACTCCGCTTCAATCTTTGCCTCTCTGTTTTCCTTCCCACCATAAAATTTCCCTGACGGTTTCGCGTGCAATAATGCGTGAACCCCAGGAAATACAGCGTCTCTGGATTCTTCCTGCCTCTCACCTGCGCATACTTGCTTGCGAACCGACCGAATTCAATGAGCCTGGTCTTACTTGGTTCCAGCTCCAGTTTGAATTTATTCAGTCGCTTTCGCAGCGCTTCCTGAAACCGTATCGCGTCCCTTCGGTACTGAAAGCACACGACGAAATCATCGATGTAACGGATTAAGTAGGCTTCCCCCTGCAATCGGGGTTTGATGGCCTTTTCAAACCAGAGGTCCAGCACGTAGTGAAGATATAGGTTGCTCAGCAATACACTGATCGACCCGCCTTGTGGCGTTCCCTCCTCACTCGCTGTGATGACGCCATCTTCGAGGACACCAACCTTTAACCAGCGGCGAATCAGACACAAGATTCGCGGGTCTCCGACCCGGTGTTCCACGAACTTCATCATCCACTCATGGTCGAGGCTCCCGAAGAAATTCTTCAGGTCCGCCTCCAGTACCCAGCCCACTTTCTTGCCACCGATAACTTCGTTCAGGGTTGCAAGCGCATTGTGCTGTCCCCTGCCAGGTCTACCGCCGAAAGAGCAGTTCAGAAAATCCTGCTCATATATGGCCGCCAGTACATCTGTCGTGCATCTTTGCAATGCGCGATCCGCGACGGCAGGAATCCCGAGTGGGCGGGTTTTGCCATCGCCTTTTGGGATGTCCTTTCTCCGTACTGGTTTCGGACGATACGTGTCTTCGATTAACTGTTGTTGGGTCTCCCAGACGAACTTAACTTCCCCGTACTCTCTCACGATGTGGTCAATTGTCACCCCGTCCACACCGGCACTGCCTCGATTGGCTTTCACTCGTTTCCATGCTTCCCACATGACATCTGACCTGTACACTTTATCGTACAGAGCATGAAACCTGCGTTTGGCGTTTGCCTTCGCAGCAAGGTAGAGGGTTCTTTGGAGTTCTCGAACTTTTACTTTGGTGTAGTTAGCAGGTTTCACTGCATTCACTCGCTCTTACCTCCATTGATACCCGTGAACAAAGTAAGGGTGCTTTCCTCCTGCGGGTTATGTTGTGTGTTTTGTCCCGCGTTCATTGGTACTACCACCCTCTCCGACTCCCTTCTCGCCGCTTACCACTTCGTCGCGCCGACTTATAGGTTTGCGCTTTACGGCAACGTTGCCGTGCGAGGTAGGGTCTCCCTAGTTCCAGACACAACTATGACTACATGCTGATCCCCGTACACCGGTGGGTTCTTCCGCGCTGCTTGTCCAAGTTCTTCACGCGTTCCGTGGTCTTCGCCTTACAATACGAGGCTCGACTCCCTCTTGTCCCTTTCGGGTTGCAAATGACGATGCGGCAGGATTCACTTTATGTTACAGCCTGCAGTTTTGCTTGACCTCTGAATCTAGAGGCTTTTCACAGGTGCTCCATCCTTAGACTCTCGTCACCAGACGCCTGCTAGCTACGAGGCGGCTTGGTCCCTACCTCGGTTGGACTTTCACCAACAAGTTGTGCCTAGCTTAGCTAGGCGCGCTATTGCGTTAATGCTCCCCTTCGCCAGTCAATTCCCCGACCCATTTTTGTGCGGAAAATCATAAACAGCAATCTCCCAGCGGGTATTGGGGGGTGCCTCCACTTGGCTTTGAAATATGTTGGTGCCTGGAGGATTCTTCCTTACGTTTTGAATAGCTTGGTCCGCATGGCAGGACGCCACGCCCATCCATCCCGGCACTTCGACCGGTCCAGATCCTTGACAGGCAAACTCAATGGTTACCGTACCTTGTAATTGGGTGATGGGTAACATGGCGGTGCCGTGACCGCGACGGAGCGGGATGACCGTCGAAGCCTGGGCAGGTGGGTAGAGCTTGGGCAGCGGGGTGGCCTGATGATGGGCGCGTCCTGCCGTGCTGCGTTGATTTGATGGAGGCGTCGTTCCACCGACTGGTTGTTGACTCTCTTTTGTCGCGCAACCAACTACCCCTACGGTCGTGAGCGCAAGAACGTTAATACCGATTCCTAATTTTTTATATGAAAACATTGCAACCACCTCGTCAAGAACAGAGTAGATACAGGAAAACGCAGAACAAACGATCCGAATTCGTTTGCATGATTGGTTTGAATTTACTGGTGTGCAGAGAAAGGCTTCAGGGACATGACTGTTTTAATGCGAGCTAAAGCCAAATGGTAATTTGAGCAATTGCACACCACTCAAATTACCATTTTTGTTATTTACAAGTAAATTTACATAACATCTTCTCAATCGCTGTTATACATATGGTCTATTTGAAAAGGCTCAGTCACACTAGTCTCCCTTCCAGTGCTATCACAATCTTCGATAAAAGTCATATTGACCACTACTGCCCGAGAGTACAGGCAGCGTCATATTAATGCACCCTTAGTTTACTTTGAGTGGGTTGAATTTTCGATAATCTGCCCCGTGTCTGTAACCCCAAGCACATGTTGAGTGAAACTCACAGTATCAGTTGCTCCGATTTTTCCAGCGTACCAAAACTTTCCACCTACTACAGGAACAGTTTTTATCGTTCCGTTTTTGAAGGTTAGCACAACATTACTTATGCGTGGATCGCCAACGACAACTCCTGTGACCAAATTAAAGCCATTTTGTTCGACGGACTCTGTAAACTGCAAGGGATTCCCTTTATCCAGAGATACTGTAAACACGCCCAATGATTGAATTGATGAGTCGAATATACTTCCGTACTTTAACTGCCCGTCTAAGTCGAAGGAAGCAAATGCAAGCTTAAACCCATCGGATGATGAGGCGTAGATTACTTTTATATTGGTAACGGAATGTCCCTTTTCATTTCGGATAATGAATTGTTCAACATCAGCGGTAGACCAGCCATTAGAAGCCGATGGCTGAGATGCCGTACCAACCAAATGGGTGAATGAGTGACCTGTGATAAAGTACACACTCGCTACTGCGACACAAACGGCAGCAATCGAAGCCAATCCAGCCATCGCACGATTGAAGCGTCCATTTGTAGACTTTTTCTCAACCGCAACTATCCGCTTGTGTATGTTTCGTCTCATCTCGTCGGAAAGGTGACGGGAGACTGGCGGTTGGAGCAGCCTCTTCTCCCAGTCTTCATCATTCACCCCCATAAATGTCACCCTCTTTCAATAGAGTTCGCATCCGTGTTCGGGCACGATGTAGTCGAGACCGAACAGCACGTTCATTGATTTGCAAAACATCCGATATTTCTACAACAGACAGTTGATGATGTCCGTGAAGAACCAATACTTCACGCAGATTCCTCGGCAGCGATAAAACTAATGTCCAAACTTCTTCAGTTACGATTTTCTGCAGAGCTTCTGACTCAGCAGAAGATACGAAACCGTTTGCTGCGTCTTTATCAGTGAGGATTACTTTGCGGAACAAGGCGGAGCGGCGATAATCGTAAGCAAGGTTTCGCGCTATCTTTAGCAGCCAGGTTTTTATCGTTGATTCGCTTCGAAATGAGTACAAGTGCGTGTAGGCTTTTATGAAGCACTCTTGGGATAGATCATCTGAGACATCTATGTTTTGAGTAAGGGAAAAGACGTAATTCCAGACATCTGACCAATAAGCGTCGATTAGGCTGTCAAGTTGCACATTTGGCTCTGATGACCACGACTGGTTCACGCAATTGCCCCCTCACTTAAACAGACGAAACTCTAATTGCAGATGATTCACTTTTTCTAGGGAGGACTCACTGAGGAAAAAATGTTAGAAGAGGTTCGCTACTATCGATTTTCTGCATTGACGTGTCATTGCACACTGCTCTGCACCGTGTATATCCATTCACGATTGAATGGGTCTGTTTCCTGAAGTGCCCCCGATAACAAAAAATCACTTGAGCATAGTACCATCCACATTTTTCTTCATCAGTTCATTGGAAATACTAAGTGCTTGTGAACGAGTTTGAGCTGGTGCCGTTATCATAAATCCATCTCCACCATTCCAACTCTTATTGTTCGAACCAGCTGGTGTAAATGCTTCAATTGTTAACGTTTTGAACGCATCTGTCATGAACATTGCGCCATATATATGATTGACAGGAGTTCCTGCTTTCGTCCAGTAGCCATAAACGATTAGCCCTTGACCATTTGAGTCAAAATGAATGTCGGCAGTTCGTTGATTGTCTGGGTTAGGGACGGTGCCCCCTGTAACAACAAAACTTCCACGATATTTTAGATGTCCGTTCAACGAGCGTTGCAGTTTCCCATGGAGTGTTATCTTTACAGGTACCACCTTGTTTCGATTGGTTCCAAGCTGGTATTCCACTCCCGTCAGTGTACGGGACACGTTACGAGGAAGTGTATAAAGTATGATAAGCCCTACTACGACTGCAAGTATTATTGAGATTGCGAGTATGCCCTTTTTCACATTCATAGTCTTCGGATCCTCCTCTCTCATCTGTCGCATTGCTGCTTCAACTGTTCAATAGCAGGTCAGCAATTGGCAATGAATGATTATGCAGAGGTGCCAGGGAGGCTGGTGTGCCGAGATAAGTCGCCACTACCCCATTGCGTGCTTCCCACTAAGTCCTGCATCGTAAACAACGGATGGATTGATAGCCCTCCACCAGCCAAGTTTTGAGTTGCCGATTCCTCACGTTGAATTGCACAGACTACGTGCTGTGCAATGGCTCCGCCCCCACGTAAGTCCTCCGTACTCAACAGGATTTGACCACCTGTCGTAACAACATCCTCCACAATACTGTTAGTGACGGAGCATAGTGTCCAAAACTTGACGGTGTAAGTTGTCCGCGAATTGACGCTGTCAGTGTCCGTTCCCTCAGACAAAGAGGGGAAGAGCTTTCCCTTCCCCCAGCGTCAGCAGATTTTAGACTAGACATCGATGTTGACTTTGTATGTTCTTCCCTCGATGAGAGCAAGAGCTATACCGTCGGCAATGACGTACCATGAGCTGGCCATTTCTAGTCTGACAAGCTGGCTTTTGTTGCCGATACATAAGTGAAATGCCTCCCCGCAGTGCAGACCATACCATTCACGCTCAGTTCGGGGATTAAGCGGTTGAAATTCATATTGTTGAGCCACCTTCACTGTGTCGGACTCCTGCCCGATAGCACCATATCGATGCCCATTCAAAGGCGAAAATTCATGCGACGTCGGGTAAACGAGATTTTCTGGTCTTGCTCCCTACAACGCACTGATCATTGGTCCTTAACGAAAGACACTCCCCATCCCCCCCACATGACGATGGACAATAAACCCACCCCTGATCGTTAATGACACAGTCCAGATAATCCCTTGGTTAATAATTGTGTAGGAATGAAAACAAATCCTCCTTCCAGGTGAGTCCATGTGGAAAGCAACATTCCGAGTTAAGCACTGCGACCATCAGCCTCGTTCAATGCAACTGGCTTAATGAACAACAGCCCACCAATGATTACAAAGGCAGCGATTAGAACAAACACAGCAGACAGGGCAACATGTAACATTATTGTGCCGAACACAGCAATCCCGAGCGGTTGGGAGAGTGTGGACAGTGCACCGAGCACGGAGAAGATACGTCCCCGCATTCCTTCTGGGATCAGCCGAACGGCAGAAGTGCCAATTGTTCCATTGATTATCCCAATGGTGAGTCCACCTATGAACATTAACGGCAAGTTCCAGTATACTGATGCAAATAAGGCGATAGAGCCATCAACGAACCCCAGCAGGATACATCCATACAGCAAGACGTGGCGCATTTGTACACGCTTTACGATGCGGCTCAAGAGCAAACCGCCTACAAGTGACCCAATCATAAACGCACCATTCAGTGTCCCCAGAACAAAGCCGTTTCCCTTCATTGGGCCTTTCACCCATGCCACCATGACAATGTCGAATGCCGCAAGGGAGAAGTTCGCAATCAACGCCAACAAACATACGCGCAGCATGCCGTTTAACTCAAATATTGCTATAAAACCTTCTCGCCAATCTTGCCACAAAGAAGTTTTCGCATGCTTGGATATGCGTTCCTCTGTCGATCGAATAAGCAAAAGGCTCAACGACGACACGAAGAACGAAATTCCGTTGAACAGAAACAACAGGGGCGCTCCAAGAACGGCAAGCAAGGTTCCACCGCCGAATAAACCGACGAGCCCTGCGACTGATCCACTGGACTGGTTAACGCCTATCGCCTTGGTCAAATCCTTGGGGTCAACGAGTTTGGGGAGCAGCGCCGATTGTGCTGGTGTAAATACTGTCCCAACAAGTTGCATCAGCGCCACCAACATGAACATCGCCGCAAGGTTTGATCTTGACGACATGCCTTTCAATGCGAGGAAAAATAATGTGATTGCAATGGCACCACGCAATAAATCCGAAATAATCATCGTGTGTTTTTTGTTCCAACGATCCACCAAAACACCAACAAATAGTCCTGCCATCAGGGGAACAGTCTGTGCGATTCCAGTGAGCGCCAGATCCGTTTTGGAGTTTGTCAGTTCAAAAACATACCACGGCAACGCAATGGCATAAAGATAATTTCCGAACCTGGACACAAGTTGCCCAGACAGCAGGATCATGAAGTTGTGATTCCGATAAATGCTCAATCATGACCATCCCCCCCATTCGGGTTAAAGCGTCGTCCATTCATCGATATCGAATCGCGGCGACTTGCAGACAGTCGGTCAAGAGGATGGTCATGGGGAGACTTCCGATTAAATTGCGGACAATGAATGAGCGTGTCAGAATCCAACGCATTATGATTCCTGTAATCTTCACTGATTTGATTTTCTAAACGTTGCCAAATCATTTCCGTATCAGGCTTGGAGCATTCGATTTTCCGTAGCGTTTTCAGTTCTGCAATAACGCGTTCATCATCGGTCATTCGCACACAACCCCCTCATGATTATTGCTAAGTAAGGTTTTTAGTCTTGCCAACGCACGATGGTCAGTCGTGGTGACCTTGGTTTCTGACCAGCCAAGAATCGTTGCCGTTTCTGCGACTGTGAAACCTTCGATGTGACGAAGGACGACCACGGTGCGGTACGTTTCTTTCAGTGCAGCGACCGCCTCCCATATTATCAACAGATTTCCGTCCACCGTAGCGCGGTGATCTGTCACCGATGAGAGGTCAGTGTCGCTGATAAGCACGGTGCTCATGCGTGTCTTTCGTTGTAGGTCAAAGATGTAATTCCGCGCGATTGTAAACAGCCAAGTCCTAGGATTTGATTCACCTCTAAACGTGTGCCAGCTCTTGAACGCACGGTAAAACACCTCTTGCACAGCGTCGTTTGGGTCATGCGAAGGAGCGAGTGAGACTTTCGCGTAACGGAAAATGTCATTGGCATATTCCTCAAAGAGCTGTCGAATATCGTCCACTGCTGCCACTACCTCACCTCCAATTGCCGTCATAAGATTAGACGGTTACACGAATCCGATATCACACTTCATCTCGGAAAAATCCAGTTCGGCTGTGGACTTTTGTGAATTAATATTTGGGATCACAATCAGGAGAGACGTAAGTCCCCCCTCAAGATCAATATTTTGTTCTTGCGCTATCCGAGAACGACAGAAGTCCTCACAGTCAAAGATGAATGCTTACGCAAACTGGGTGACCACTGTACTCGAGTCTCCTCAGTCGGACACGAAGAGCGGTTCCTGCAGTTTCATCACTCAGCCAATTAACGAGCTTTCAGATATAATTACGCGATGGCAATTGCGCATACGTAGCTTGATAAGTGACGGCCTTGGTATAGTGACCTGTAGGGTACTCTACGGCAATCGCCCTACTCGTGCTGACTCCTGGAAGACTATATAGCTTAGTTCCTTCCGGGGCGTAGTTGGATACGGTTCGACTGCCACTCGGGTAGGACTTCACAAGTTGCTCAACTGTGCCAATCTGACTCCCCACCGTTGCGACGTTTACAGAACCAGGGATGTACCAATTTCCGTGCCACCTCACCTCGTCCACATACGTTCCATCGGGTGCGGTTCCAGGGACATGGTTAGGTTATGGAGTTTGATGTTCCTGCCGAACCGCACGCGCTCAGGGATACGACGCTTACGAAAACAACCCCAGTTATAAGTGCTGCCCGCTTCACCACAACCCCTCCGAGTAAAAATGATTGTATGTCTGTCTCGACACATCAAAAAATGCGCTCAGTTCGACAGACTGGCTCCGACCTAATAAAACCCGGTAACATGGGATTGCTATTTCTCCGATACGTCCATGAACCAATAGACATATCCACACTTATCGCAGATATAGTTGTTTGCCGTTTTATTGATGAACTCTAAGTTAAAAAGCGCCATCCCCGCTGTATTCATAAGTGTCTCTCGTGTGTAGAACTTGTTATTCTCACACACTGGGCAAACCAATTTCCTATCGAACACTTGGTACTCGAAACTCGTAGGTTTTGCCATTAACACTCACCCCCAGAGTTCAGCATACTACAACTTGGTTTGATTTTTGGTAAAATCGCCCTCTTGAAGACAGCTCTCCGCTAGTACAGGAAGCCAAAACCCCAAATGGAATGGTTATGCTGTTCAGTTCTCGCCATGTGTTGCTCATGGAATTCAATGAGTTCTGCATGAGCAACTTGTACGTCAGCCTGGGTTCGGATAACCATTATCACCCAAAAAGAGCATGACGGCAAGTGGTTGATAGGTTGATAGACGGAACAGACCGTGGACTCTGTGTCGTCCCGTCTAGCTGTTGTGGCGCGAGGTAACGGGTTGGAGGAGTATGGTGAACTACGTGCTCGATGTCGAAAGAACCTAGGGCTCCGATACGCCTGCCTTGTTGGCGTTCTTCGAAGCAAGTCGACGGAACTTCATCCAACAGACTAGGCGCCAAGGAACGAAGTAGGCGAGGACGAGAACATAAGTCAAATAGGCGAAAATCTCGGGATTAAAGTACCGCCGCAGTAGAATATCTCCGAACAACCTGATGACAATTAAGCAGACGAAGCTCACAACAAACATTAGATTTTGTTGGCTATAAATTTGACCATCAGTTCTTCTCTCGTAATTGGTTGTAAAGATCAGCGGCAGAGACATAACTACACCAACGGCTGCCGTTACGACAGTCATCCACACTGGTGGGTATTGAATATATGTAGCGGAGACTCCCCAATCTATACCAATCAGCACAATCACCAAGACAAGTGTGAGAAAAAGCCTACGACCCGTGACAGGTCTATTTGATGGTTTCGTCAGCCGTCGTATGCGCCAAATAACCCCAACAAGGATAACAACACCTAACACTAGATAAATCCCGAGTTCCATGATTAGAGCCTCCGATTTACTTGTACACAGACTGTTTGCGAGCAACTGAAGGCAAGGTCCGTGCAATTGTGGAATGCAGTGCGCGCAAATTGTTTAACCGATCGCACTAACCGACACACAGAACGGTTCATTGACTACTTAGCCATCAAGGCTCTTCTGCTCGTACAGTATCGAACAAGCTCGCCTGATGAACTCTGTTTCCTTCACGGTCAGGGCGAACACCTGAGGTTTTTGGCCTTCGGGAAGCAAATTGAACGTTTCCCATGACTTCTTCATTCCCGTGAGCAACTCCTGATTCCACCCTTGGGAACGTTGCCTGTTTAGGTCAGTCAAATATTGAGCAAGTTCCTGTGCCTCTTGACTGGCTGGATCCGTATCCTGTGCAACCAGTCGTCTGACTTCATCATAAAAATGACAGTACTGTTGATGCATCTCTTCGGTGTATTCCTGTTGTGCTAACTTTCGCAGCGCCTCATCCGAAAAGGATTTCTCGGCGATTTCTTCCAACGTTCTGCTTTCCTCAGAGGACAAGTATCTGCTTATCCACTGTGACTTCAAATCTACTTGAATCGCCTCAATAATCTTGACGATGGCTTTATAGTCTAAACTTTTAGTTTCCACATTTTCTATCTTTTCGATGGCGGTAATGATGGCGTCAATCTGCTGTCGTTTGCCCAGCAACATTTCCTTCTGTACTGTGAGCGCGAAAGAGAGCTCATTTGCTCCCTGACGTATGAGGTTCTTAATTTCCATCAGAGAGAATCCTAGATATTTCAGGGCTAGGATCTGCTGCAATCGAACCAAATCGTCTTCTGAATATAGCCGATACCCTGAACGCGTATGCGCCGAAGGTGATAGCAACCCCTTCTTGTCATAAAATTGGAGTGTACGTACCGAAACAGACGATTTCTTGGCGAATTCATGAGTAAGATAAAGCTGATGGGCCAATCGAAAGCCCCCTTCTTCAAGAAGCATAAAGTATTACGTTACGTCGTACTCAAGGGCTATTATTCAGAATGGAGATTTTTTCTGCTTGTTCGTCTACCCAGTTGCGGTCACGAGGTCGGATTTTCAGATGATTGACGATCTCCGTACGGAACTGAACAAACTGATGACCATCAGTTTCGTAGCGGTAACCAACGAGCTTGGCTATTGCAAATCGCACGCAATAAAGCCATTGACCTACAGGGGTCTAGGCAAAGCGGGACTGCCCCAACAGCACATTCGCACTGAGGGCAGCCCCGCGGGCAGTACATATGGGTCCTCACAACGAGCACCTACTTGCGGCATATCGTAGTTCAGTGAATCACGAAGAAATACACCGCTGCAGCCACACACGCTGCCGCGAGCAAGTACGAAGCCAACGTCCGCGACTGTCCCCGCCTTGTGCCGCTGACAAACCGAATCAGTTCCACGTGCGGCTTGATGCTCTCGATCTCTTCTTTCGGCAAGGTCTCGTACGCTGTCTCGACGTACTCCTGTTGCTTCCCACCACTCGCAGTACGCCGTTTGCGCTTCCCGAACTCGAGTTTGACGTCGCACACTGTTCGCCCCACGTAGGTGACCACGCCTTCGCAGCCAGCGTACTGACTCTTGGCCGTCGGGCGAATTCGGATGCGGTCACCGACGCGAAGGCGGCGGTAGTGCATGCGCACCGCGGCGATGTGACTGCCTTCCGTCCATGGCGCTTCGGCCGGGAGGGAAACGGGATCGGCGGAAACAGGAGCCATGCTTCTCGCACTCGTCACGTGCTCGGTCAAATGAGGGCCTGCGGAATCACGCATCGCGCCCACCTCCTATGTTGGAGTCAATTTGGCTCGACCATGCGGATCTTCACCTGGCGGGAAGCTTCCGGACATTAAAGCGGTCTGTCATCAGGTAGTACGTCCACGGTGACTCCTGGCCGAGGACCCAATATGTTAGTCCGTGTAGGTTCATGTCTTGCACGAGCTGGAACTTAATCAGAGTCGACAGTGCGTCTTCGAACCACACTTCATGGTCTACGCCGTCGGACGCACGATAGCGGAAATAGGGAGACTGCGCCGCGCTGTCCCACTGAATCGGCACTTGCTGCGCCATCGCGAGCTTCTGCGCGGTCAGGTTCGAAAGCCCCGAGGCACGCTTGCCTGGTGTGTGCGGCAGTGGCCAGTCGTACCCGTAGAGCGCCATGCCCATCAGAATCTTGTTGTTTTGCATGACAGATGTAGCATAGTCGAGCACCGCCCGCACCTGGTTGAGAGGGGCTATTGCCATTGGCGGTCCGCCGACCCATCCCCACTCATACGTCATCAACATCAAAAAGTCGACTTCCTGACCCAGTGTGCGGTAGTCAAAGGCCCCCATCCAGGACGCCGACGGTTCGTCGGAGGTCTTTGGTCCCATTGCGATGGATGTGGAGAAGCCGCTGCTTCGCATCGTGTTCTTCAGATCCCGAATGAATGCGTTATACAGTGGCCGATCGGAAGGAGCCATGTGCTCGAAGTCAACATTGACCCCGCGAAAGCCTTGTTGTGTCATGGTACGCGCCAGATTGTCGATCAGGCGACGGCGAATCGACCCGTTGGCCAAAATGGTGTGAGCAAGCTGTGTGTTGAAGTTATTGCCGTCAAAGTTCGTTACGGTCAGAAGCGGCGCTATGTTTAGTTCTTTAGCGGTCTGCAAGGGTAGTGTGTCTTTGGGTGGTTGCAGCGAACCATCCACCCGTGCTTGGTAACTGAACATAGAAACATAGGTGAGCGACGGCACGTCGCGCAGGATATTCGAATCACTGGTGGTGCCCGATGGCAACAAGTATCCGTTGGCTTCGATCGTGGGGCGATCGGCTTGCGGGATCTCCTGAGGAAGGTAGAGTGTCTGGCCCGCCATGAGGGCGGTGTTTGCCGTCATGCCGGTCCATCTCTGCAGGCGGGGGAGTGGTATGCCGGCTTTGCGGCTAATGGACGTGAGAGTGTCACCGGACTGAATCGTATAGGGGCGGACGCCGACAGACGGGCCTGGTACCACCAAGTGCAAGCCTGGCACCAAAGTGTCCTGGGTTCCGATTTCATTTAAACGATTAACTTCTCGTGTCGTCGTCCCGTACTGTTCGGCGATGCTCTGCACAGTGTCGCCTTCAGAAACCGTATGGATCCACATTCGCTATCACTCCCCGCACCAATTCGGCGCGGCACAGCCGCAGACTGCGGCTAGGCGCCTGTTACGGGCATGATATGCGCACAGGTGGTTCCATGTACCGACTATGGCGAAACGGTCTTTTGTTTGACAAAGACTTCAGCTGTTCCATCTTGGTACACGCTTGTCCAGCCGGGTTGACTGGAGAGGTACGTGGCTAGAACCGAACCTGGCGGGAACAGCACGATGCTGAAATTGTAACTACTCATCAAGAGGGGGCCGTTCCAGTTCATGTTTTGGATGGCGAGGTAGTTTGAAAAGGTGTTGTTCTGCAAATAGATGTCTGTTCTGCCGTCGATAAACGGCGGGATGTGCCGGTAGATCAGGTACCCACCCCAACTGTAGAGATTGAGCAACTTTCTGTGGTTGAGTAGGTGGTGCTGTTCGATGTAATTCACCGCTGCAATCGGGTACGCCGCACGGTCCATGTGACTGGAAAACGACCCCTGAATTTGCGGCAGGCGAGTTCCAAACACGAAGAGGGCGACGAGGCACAGCGCACCGTTCACCATGCGGATGAGACGTGAGGGCCGCAACAGACGCGGCACGGCATCAGACAGTGCTGCAGAGAGCATGGGGCTTGCGGCAATGGCGACGTACGGCATGAACCGCTGGTGGATTAAGGTCATGGCGAAAGCACCGCCGAAATACAACGTCTCTCGCATCGGTATGGACTTGCGGCGCGCGAGGATGACGAAGAAGGTGACAATAATAAACGGCAGTACGCCATACTCAAAGTACTGCATGTGGAAGTTTGGGGAAAACCATTCCACGATGTTGTTGGTCATCAACGGATCGGTTGATAACAGCGCGTATGTATAAGCCTTCATCCCGTTCGGGTTGAGGAGACCAGCGAAGAAGCCCACTACCATCACGGCGAGCAAGCGTCGACGCGCCCCCTTCGGCAGCCGCAGTTTCTCAAAGCGGCCCAGTCGGGGGATAAAGCTGATGAGCACTTCAAGTAGCAACATAAAGATGCCGATACTTGCCGAACCATGGGAGTTTGTCCACAACACAAACAGTAGCGGTACAAACCATAACACTCGGAATTCTCCATCGCGGACCTTCTGCAGTACCCACATGAAGACGGCGAACATGAGGTACGAGATGATTTGCGGACGGATAACCCAAAACACGAGCCCGGCGAACACCCCAAGCACGGATGTAATGGCCGCAACGATGCGGTTCCCGCCCGAGACTCGCACGCCTGTCGCGTACATGAAGAACACCGTGATGGTCTCAACGCCAACCAAGAGCAACCAAGCACCAGCGTACTGAAAGTGATTGACAAGCCAGGCGAGCATTACTTCAAACAGCCACTCCTGAGTCACCCAGGGATGGCCGCGCATGGACCACGAAAATGGGTCCGTGGTTGGAATCGTGTGGTGCGACAAGATGTAACGTCCGGTCGCGAGGTGCCACGGAGTGTCGGGGTCAGAGATGGGGCTGATGACGTAAACTGCGAAGCCCACCAACCAGATGCACAACACTAGTGTCTGGATGGTCAGAAGCCTGTGCCACCACGGACCGTCTGGATCGTGTGCGGTCAATGTCCTCCACACGGATCGCTTGTTCGGTCCTGAACTCACTTCACTCACCCGCGTCCCAGCCCTTCTGCATTCACTAATGATGTCAAACCCCTACCACGGCCAGCGTGTGCGACGGCGCACCGCCCTGGATACCGTGTGAAGAATCCGCAACATGTCGTCTGGCGACACATAGTCACAGACCTCAAACTGGGGAGAATCCACCGCCGATGAAAGTCGTTCGGCGGGCCATTGTTTACCGGTAGCCTGGCCGAACATAGAAACACGCCGGGAACTGTGCAAATCCCTCACAACATCTACCATTGGCAACTCAGCAAACTGGCGCCACATATGGCGAACTAGCTCACGTCGGGTCGGAATCGGGATAGGCCGCATTCGCTTCTTGAAGTCAATTAAGAGGAACGTCCAGTTTGTTGGCAGCACGCCTCGAATCGTCACAGACACACCGGCCGCGCGAACCGAGAACCAGATCACGTCGCCAGAACTTGGTTTGGCGCCTGTATCGCCCGTTCGCTCCGACGCTCGCTCCGATGCAGGGCCCAGGCGTTCGCCAAAGTGCGATGATGACTGCTGCGGTTCAGACACAAAGTGATTCATGCGCAGACCCGCCCCTTTGCTGACACTGCTTGCGTGAAATGGTCACGTTTAGCAGCACAAGTCTGTCATTCGAACAGTAGGACGATTTCGTAGAAACGTGAGTGTACACTTCGCTTCGGGACGACAAATCCCCTGCCAACCGAACGGGCTCTCTCGACTCCTTACCGTTCCAGAGCTCCCTTAGAGACACCTGCGCGAATACGCAGATTCACGTAGAGGAGCGTCATTCCAACCAACATAAATGGCTCAGTGAACAGCGACAGAAAATCTGCAACGATAGACGCGCCTGTGGCATTTTGAACCAGACCTAGCGCAAGAGCTGAAAGGACTAAGCGAACAACTGTCGTTATGACATATATGCACAATACAAATCCAATGATGTGCCACGCGTTGCGCTGCGCAAGTCGTGCCGACCGAGCTACGGCCGAAATGCCCGCTACACCTTCAGCATACACCACAGGAATCACAGCGACGATTTTCACCCCGACCCAAATCAAGACACAGAAAAGACCGATGATAAGCAATACGACAACCGCGCCTACGACGCCGGTCGGCAGGTTAACTGCTGCAAATACGGCAACAAACAGACCAATGACGGCCATTCCAGCCAAAACGGCAAACATCACCAACAGCGATGCCAAGACAAGGCTACCGACGGCGCTGGCAAGTCGATGAAAGGCTTGCGAAAACAAGGCGGGCACACGTCTGACTCCTCCGGAATCGCGATGACGTTCATGCAGGACCAACTGCACAATGATGCCGTACAAAAGCGGTGTCACAAGGAGCAAATTGAGGAACATCAGTACCCAGGTAATCGGCTGGGGAGCAACACCAGCCTGTTGCTCGAGTTTCACCAACTGCTGGAAGCTTGTCACATGTTGCAACTTTGCCAAGTTAATTGGCGCAGTCGCAGTCGATTGGTGGTTAAACAAGAAACTGAGCACAAAGTACGGAACCTGTACGAATACAGATGCCGCTAAGATTGACGGAAAATCTCTACCGTAGTGGCGAAACGTCGCACCGATTAGCCCCCATACGCTCTGCACTCCGGACACCGTTGCCAAATCTCGGTAGCTCATCCGACGCCTCCTTCCCCATTTGTGCGCGTGGTCCCATCATATCACAGACGGTTCTAACTCGATCCCGGACTTCTCCACCAACTTCCGGTAGCGACCGTCCATCGCCATCAATTCGGTGTGGTTGCCCTGCTCAACGATGCGACCCTTATCGAGCACAATAATCCGGTCCGCGTGGCGGACTGTTGAAAGTCTGTGCGCGATGACTAGCGTCGTACGATTCTCTGCCACCGCCTGAAGCCCATGCTGCACGAGAGCTTCAGTCTGGCTGTCGAGATTAGCAGTGGCTTCGTCGAGAATTAACACGCGTGGGTTCAGGCAGACGATGCGAGCAAAGGAGATGAGTTGACGTTCACCCATCGAAAGATTCGTCCCCTTTGCATAGAGCCGTGTCTGGTAGCCATCTGGTAAGCGCTCAATGATGTCATGTGCCCCGACTGTCTTCGCAGACTCCACAACCCACGCGTCGTCGATATCCGCGCGAAACAGCCGAATGTTGTCGGCCACTGACCCTGTGAACAGGTTCACTTCCTGTTGCACCAACCCAACAAGTTGGTGGAGGTCCGTCTGGCGGTAGTCCTGGACGTTTATCTCGTCGAGTGTGATGGTTCCGTCCTGAGGTTCGTAAAAACGGGCCAGCAAACTCATAACGGAACTCTTACCCGCCCCGGTGGCGCCGACGAACCCGATAAACTGACCGGGTTCGACCAGAAACGATATGTCCTTTAACACCGGCGCATCAGCTGAGTAGCCAAACGTGACATGATTGAACTCGACCCGTCCTTGCACAGCCTCAGCGTCTGCGACTTCGACCGGGTGAAGTGCATCCTCAATCGCTGGCACGACGGACAGCACTCGCCCGATGCGCTCTGCGGCGACCATGGAGGACTGCAAGGTATTCCACTGCTGCGTGATGGCGTTGATCGGTTGAAAGAAGCGTTGAATGTAGCTAATAAACGCATACAGGGTTCCAAACAAAATCACCTTGTGCAACACAGCGCCGCCGCCGACCCACACGACTGCAGCCACTGCGACATTGCCAAGGAGTTCAAGCACACGGTTAAACATGACCGAGACGGTGTACTCGTGGACGTTGGCCTGACGATGACTTTCGTTCAGTTGGTTGAATGCGCGGTTCTGCCGCGGTTCCTGGTGAAATACCTGGATGATGCGCATGCCGGCGAGGTTTTCGGCGAGAAACGCGACGACGTTTGACAACCGTGATCGCGTCGTCTGGTACGCTCGCCGCAGCGCGGAGCGAAAGCCTAGAGAGATGAGCGCAATGACCGGGATGATCAACATCGCGTAGGATGCAATGCGCCCATCGAGTTCAAACATGGCGACGACGATCATCACAATCGCCAAGCCGTCGCGCACCATGCTGAGGAAAAATTGCGTGAAGAACTGGCTCACGGTTTCTGTGTCGTTGGAGACGTTGGTCACGAGTCGACCAATGGCGTTGCGGTCAAAAAATGCCATGCTCTGCCGTTCAATATGGGTGAACAGGTCGAGTCGAATGGCTCGTATGATGCTCTGCCCAGAGTACTGGAGCAGCTGAATTTGCGCATAGTTCGCCGCGAGTCCGACAAGCACAATGCCTGCGTACACTGCCGCAATGAGGTACACGCCGTGTAAATTTGGATGATGGCCGGAGAGATCGCTGTCGATCGCGATTTTCACCAGGTACGGCTGCAATACGCTCGTCGCGTTGTAAATTGCCACAAGGACGAGTACGCCGATGAAGTTCCAGAGAAACGGCCGCGCATACGGGAGCAACTGGAACAGACTCTTCATGTTCCCCCGCCGTGCCGAAGGCATGGCATCCAGACTGGTGCTCATGCGGTCACCTCCTCTGTCTCCTGTTGCATGGCGTACATTTCGGCATAGACGCCGCCTGCGGCCACTAATTCGTCATGCGTGCCGTGTTCAATCGGTTGACCATCATCAAGGACGAGAATCTGATCCGCATGCCGCACTGCGGACAACCGGTGCGCGATGATGAGCGTTGTCTTGTCCTGACGAAGTTCGCGCAGGTGCGACAGAATTGTCTTCTCTGTGTTCATGTCAACAGCTGACAGGCTGTCGTCGAGGACAAGCACCGGCGCTTCCTTCAAAAACGCCCGAGCAATCGCCGTTCGCTGCTTCTGACCGCCTGAAAGTGCGACGCCGCGCTCGCCAATGACGGTGTTGAATTTGTCCGGAAACTCCTGGACCTCATCATACATGCAGGCGTAGCGCGCGGCCTCTGCAATCTCGTGTGGGGTCGCATCCTCACGGCCAAAGGAGATATTTTCGCCAACGGTCGTCGAGAACAGAAAACCGTCTTGCGGGACATAGGCAATGGCCTCGCGAAGCGCTGCCAGGCGTAGTTCGCGGGTATCCACACCGTCCAGAAAGACTGTGCCTGGCGGCGGGTCAAAAATCCGCAACAACAGGTTGACGAGCGTCGTCTTTCCGGACGCCGTACGGCCGACAATCCCGACCGTCTCCCCCGGACTCACGTGGAGGGAAATGTCCCGGAGTGCGGCGTGATCGCCGTCGGGATAGTGGTATTCAGGGAGGTCAATGCGAATGGCCCCGTGCACAGTGCCAAGCTCGACCGGGTGCTGCGGGTCGACAATGTCAGGCGCCTCGAGCAACAGCGTCTTCAACCTGGCGAGCGAAGCGGAGGCGCGCTGGAAGTTGTTGATCACGAAGCCGATCTGTTGCAAAGGCGTCGTCAGCATCCCGAGGTACAGCGTGAACGCGACAAAGCCGCCCAGTTTTATGTCGCCGATGAGTGTAAGATAGCCACCGTAGCCTAGGGCGATCACGAAACTGACTGAACCCATCAGCGGGATTAACGATTGAAACATAGCGCTCCGGCGAAACAAATGCATCTGCTTGGATACAATGGCGTCAACGCGGCGTTCAAAACGCTTCGCCTCAATCGACTCGTTCGCCGTCGCCTTGACGAGGCGCACTGCACTCAGGCTCTCCTCGGTCAGTTCTGCCATATCGGAGAGCGACTCTTGTACTTGACGTGAGGCACTGCGAACCTTTGGACCCATCCAGATGACGAACAGCGGAACGAACAAAATCGGGATCATGCTGACCAGAGTCAACGTGACACTGACGGTGCGAAATGTCATAAACAACGTTGACGCGAGCAGAAAGACTGCGTTGCTCATCATGTTCATGCCGCCGGACAGCGATTCACGGACGGTTTGCACGTCGCTCATGGCGTGGTTCAGTAAATCGCCGATACTGCGTCCGCGGAAGTACGCCGTCGACAGCGTCTCCCAGTGCGCGAACAAGCGGCGACGCAACAAGTACTCAAACTGCCGACCGGTACGGCCGTTCGTCATCTGCCCAACGCCGTAGAGGATGACGTAGAGGACTCCGACGAGCGCAAGTTTCAAACTGTACACGACCACCCCATGCATAGTCAGTTGGCCTTGCGACAGGGTGTTCGTGAATTGACCGAGGATATTTGGAAACTGCACCAGAATGAGTTCGGATACGAGAATTGAGAAAATACCGGCGCCATAAATCCACTTTTTTGACCAGATAAACTCCTTTAACAGCTTGTTCGGGTCGTCGATCGCGCGTCCCCTCTTTCCATTGCTGTAACACCCAGTTCTGTAACAACCAGTTAACCAGTTCTGTAACAACCAGTTAACCAGTTCTGTAACAACCATTGCTGTAACGCGCCCATGGCTTAATTCCAAGCTTGCTTATGGGCCGACCTCACGCTTGCTGGTGTACTGAATCACACGCTCTATTATCGAGTCTGATGTCGGACATCTGCCCGCAGCGAACCGCACTTAATACCCAGGCTTGCCTAAACGCCGAAACATGTTGCCTTTGTACGCTTCAACGCCTGGTTGGTTAAACGGATTGACACCGAGCATGAGCGCACTGACTGCACACGCGTACTCGAAAAAGTAGAACAAGGCGCCAAGTGTTCGCTCGTCCCGGCGAGCTACAGTCAGGGTCAGGTTTGCCACTCCGCCTGACACATGCGCGTCCTGCGTCGCTAGGTAGGCTGCCTCGTTGATTTCGCCAATTGGCCGTCCCGCGAGGTACTCGAGACCGTCTTCAATGTCCGCGGCGGCGGGTACAGTCTGGTGCGTCTGTGCGTTCTCCACCCACAACACCGTTTCGAACAGATTCCGAGTGCCATCCTGGACAAACTGTCCGAGCGAGTGCAGGTCGGTCGTAAAGCCAACCGACGCCGGAAAAATACCTTTGCCATCTTTGCCTTCACTTTCGCCGAACAGCTGTTTCCACCACTCCGCAAAGCTTCGCAGTCCGGGCTCATAGAAGGCGAGAATTTCGGTCCCGTATCCACCCTGGTACAGCGCGTTGCGCACAGCCGCATAAACAAAGGCTGGATTCTCGGCGAACTCCTCTCCTACGGAGATGTCATCCCTACCTGTACGGTGCTGTTCGGCTGTTTCGTCCTGTCTTCCGGCCTCGCCTAGTGCCCCGCCTGTGTCGTTCGGTCTGCCGCTAACACCGGAACGAATCGGCCTTGTGAGGTATGCCTCCATTTCGGCAGCGCCCGCCAGCATCTGGACCACATCGACACCCACCGCGGCCAACGGCAAGAGGCCAACCGGCGTCAACACGGAGAAGCGGCCGCCAATATCGTCCGGGATCACGAACGTTTCGTAGCCTTCCTTGTCCGCCAACTGCTTCAGCGCGCCCTTCGCAGCGTCAGTCGTGGCGTAAATCCGGCGTTTTGCCTCTTGCGGGCCGACCTGATTGACTAGCCAGTCGCGCAGAACTCGAAACGCCACCGCGGGTTCTGTCGTTCCGCCGGACTTCGAGATGACATTGAGGACCACGTACTTGCCTTCGAGCACCGCCATCAGATCGCGCAGTTCGGTCGCACTTAAATGGTTTCCCGCAAAGTACAGTTCCGGTCCACCGCGCTGCTCTCGCGGCAATTGGTTGTAGTATGCCGATTTGCACCAATCGAACGCCGCCCGCGCGCCTAAATACGACCCGCCGATGCCAATCACGACAAGCGCCTCCGCGCGACTACGAATGTCTGCACCTGCTTCGAGTACGCGATCGAGCACAGTCGCGGACGGGGTTGTGTCTAAGGTCTGGTCCGCCGCACCTGGGTCGTTCGCTGTGTTGAAGTGGTTCGCCGTGCTCGCGCCGGACAACGATGGACCTTTGGTGGCGGTGTGACTTGCATTCAAGATGTCGCTTGGCCAGTGCAGCCAACCGAGAAAGTCGCCGCCCGCTACATCGCCTCGCAAGAGGCGTGCCTGTATGTCCGCCCAGGCAGAGGGGTGCCGCCAGTCAGCCGGATTAACAAAGGGGTGTGCGTGCGTCAAATCTAAGTGGATGAGTTCTGTCATGTCTGTCACCTCGTTGGGCTTATGCTATCATATTCAATCAGAAAAGGTGGAATGGAGGGGTGAGAATTGGCCGACTTGACACCGCGACGACAGCGCTTGTTACAAATGCTCCGAGACGAGCGCGATCCAATCACAGGGACTCGCCTCGCCGAAGCGTGTGAAGTGACTCGCCAGGTCGTCGTGCACGACATTGCTGTGCTTCGAGCGGCCGGAATCAACATCCTCTCGACACCGCGCGGTTACTGGCTGCAGACGTCCGAGAACGCAGACGTCCGTCCCACTCACATTTTAGCCGTCTGCCACAGACCGGATCAAACGGCGGACGAACTGTTTACTCTTGTCGATCACGGCATCAGCGTCCTCGATGTCACCGTCGAACATCCTCTCTACGGGGAACTGCACGGGTCGCTCCACTTGTCTTCGCGCAAAGACGTGGAGTGGTTTATGCAACAGTGTGCGAAGTCAAACGCGACGTTCCTCTCATCGCTCACCGATGGCCACCACCTGCACAACGTCGCATATCCCAGCCTTCAACGCCTGCAAGAGGCCATCGCGGAACTGCGCCGCATCGGCATCCAAGTGTTCGAGTAGAGGCTGTGCTTGCGGTGGCTTGCCAGTTTAGCGCCTAGACTGCGAAGCCAAACTGGTGCTAGACGGGGCGGATGCAACCGATTGGCTGCGGCCAATTTGGTCGGTTAGCGACGCCTGCGTCGCTAACCTTCAATCCTTGACCCACGGACGGCGAGACAAGTGCAAAAATGTCGCTATCACCCCAACTCAGTGGTCTTTAGCGACATTTTCGACCTCTTCTTGCCCAGCCAATTTGGCGTTAACAGGCCGAGCGACCCACACCGATAGCGCCAGAATGGCGCTATCAGCCCGAAAGTAGCCACAATACCGCCAATTAGGCACTTGCCACGCCCCCGAGAGAACGAACACCCCCCATGTGCTTTCCTCGCTTGCACTATTGCACTCTTGTTCATTCAGGTGTATATACACATTGAATGCGTGTATATACACCTATTATCTCATTGCGAGCGGAGAGGGGCTCACATCTCATGTCAACTCGTGCAGCGTCCGAGGCTGTGTCGCAAACTGAGCGGGGCGGGGCCAGGTACGGCGACCGAGTGCTGGCAGTCGAACCGTTTGGCGTCGATCCCGTGGCAGATTCAGAGCGCCACGGGGCAACTTGGCAGCAGTTCACGCTGTGGCTGGGTAGTAATTTGACGATCGCGGACTTTGCCCTCGGCTTCCTGCCTGTATCCCTTGGTTTGCCTTGGACGTGGAGTATTGTGGCCATCCTTGCGGGCAACGCGATGGGCGCCCTCGTGCTTGGACTAAGCGCAGCGATGGGCCCGACCTATGGCGTACCACAGTTGATTATCTCGCGCTACACGTTTGGGCGCGTGGGCGGATATTTGCCAGCAGCGCTGAACTACATCAGCACAATCGGATGGTTTACCGTCAACAACATTCTCGGTACGTTCGGCCTGCAGGTGTTGTTTCCGCATCTGGCGTTTTGGCAAGGGGCAGGTCTGCTCGTGATTGTCCAAGGATTGCTCGCCATCTACGGTCACAACTTGATTCACATGTACGAGCGCATCATCTCCGTCGTCCTTGGTGCGCTGTTTATTGTGGCAACCGTGATGGCCTTGCGCCACCCATCTGCACTCGCCGCGTATCACCCGCATGGGACAGCGCTTTGGCCGATGTTCGCGATCATGGTCGCGGCCGCGTTCTCCTATATCGGGAGTTGGAGCTCGTACGCGTCCGACTACAGTCGTTATCTGCGGGCGGACGTGTCAAAGGCTCGAGTTGTTCGCAACGCCTTCTTCGGTTCGTTTATCGCCTCCGTGTGGCTGGAACTCGTAGGGCTCATGGTCGCAGTCCTCGCCGGGTCGCGCGCATCGGACCCAATCGCGGCTCTCCACTTCGTCATGGGCGGATTCGGTACCGTCGCGGTCATCGCCATCATCCTCGGTGGCACGGCCGCGGACGCGCTCAACCTCTACTCCAACGCGTTGTCCGCAGGCGCCTTCGATATCCGTGTCCCGCGCTGGCTACTGGCGGTTGCTGCTGGCGCGCTTGGCCTGACCTTGAGCCTCCTTGGCTCCGGACACTTTGAGACGAATTACGATAATTTTCTGCTGTTGCTCGGGTATTGGATTACACCGTGGCTCGGCGTCCTCTTCGCCGACTACTACTTCCTGCGTCGCCACCGCGCGGCTGCGGTTGATTGGCGCAAGACACAGCCAGTCGTGTGGCAGGGGCTCCTTAGTTTCCTGGTCGGTATCGCCGCTTCGGTACCGTTCATGAATGCACCGTACTATGTAGGGCCTGTCGCAAAAGCTTTAGGGGGCACCGACCTCACGTTCTACGTCGGGTTCATCGTGGCCGCCGGAGCATACATGGCAGTGACAGCTCGACGAAGCACGAGTCTAACTGGCCCAGTAGATGGTGGCGCGCGCGTTCGCTGAACGCACGCAGGGGCCACCCCCCACCGGATGTCCCGTGACCAGCCTACAAAACAACGAAGGGGCTCTCCCAGTTAGCGAATGCCACTTGGGAGAGCCCCTCTCTCTGTTCAACTCGCCCCGTCACGCCCCGGAGCCTACTCCGTTCTCACCGCCAGCGGCTTGGCCGAGGCCCTTCAGGAACCCGAATGCGAGGCTCAGCCCACGGCTGACATCAGGGTCACGCATGGCTTGCATCACACTCCAAGCGCCGGTCACCTCCGGACGGTCGCTCGCTGTCATGCCGCGTAAGCCTGCGTTTACTTTACCGAACAGGTCCCCGAGCGCCTGCGTATCGAGTTGCCCCATGCCTTGAACCAACGCAATGGCGTTTTTGATTAGGGCCAGCCCGCCTGGTTCCTCCGCAACGCGAACGACAATCTCCAGCACCCGGTCACCGCGACGAAGTAACGCCGTGACGATGTCGAGCAGGCCCTTCTCGTGCAGTTCGTCCATCAACTCCAGCCATTGAACGAAACCGCCCTCATGCTTCGCAAGCGCTTCTTCAATGCGTGCGAGCACATGAGCACGCGCCTCTTCAGGTGTGACCTCCGGCTTTGCGATTTCCATAGTTGCTCGTGCCATTCGCTTCCCCCCTGAAATACACTCATGCAAATTGCGGACGCTTTAGGAGACGAATCGCCCGCATCCGGGCACCAACCTCTCCCATTCCCTACGCATTCGTCGATTCTGCCACCACACCGACCGAATCCACACGTGCCGCGACACCTTTGGCTGTTCCGACCAGCGAATCGTAGTCACTGCGCGCCCACTTTTTGTCGACGTTCACACCGGGTTGCGGGTTGGGGTTGCCGAGTCGGAAGTTGCCGCGTTTCATCGGCGACTCACCCTTCGCGCAAAGAACCTCCATACGCACCGATATTTCCTTATACGCAGGCGTGTGCGTAATTTTGTCGTGGTAACTGCTCGTCAGGTAGTTAACGGCTTCGGTGTCCTTCGGCGAGTTCATCGGCAGGTACAGCTCTTTGCCCTGTACTCGGTCCGTCACGACCGCACGTACCTTTACATTACCATACGGAGAGAGGAGGCGAACGGTCGATCCTGTGTCAATTCCTCGTTCTTTCGCGAGTTCCGGTGAGACCTCGACGTACGTCGTCGGCACCTTCTCCTTGATGCCTTGTACGCGATAGGTCAGGTTGCCCTCGTGGAAGTGCTCCAACATCCGGCCGTTGTTCAAGTGCAGGTCGTACTGCGCCTCCAACTCGAGCGGGTGCGTCCACTCTACCGGATACAGCTTGGCTTTGCCCCCTGACAGCGCAAACTCGTCAAGGTACAACACGGGGGTATCTGTACCGTCTGAGGCAACTGGCCACTGGAGGCTCTTGTACCCGTCCAGACGCTCCCAAGTGACGCCGGACATCAGTTCTGTGCTGCTGTATGCCTCTTCGAGGATCTGGCTGGGGTGAGTGTACGTCCAGTTCGCGCCCAATCTGTTGGCCAACTCAGTGATGATTCGCCAATCCGGCTTGGACTCACCGAGCGGCTCAAACACTTGGTTCAGCCGCTGGATGCGACGCTCCGTGTTGGTAAACGTCCCTTCCTTTTCGAGGCTCGGACTCGCTGGCAAAATCACGTCGGCAAACTCACACGTCTTGCTAAAGAACACATCCTGTACGACAAAAAACTCGAGTTGCTCGAACGCCTGTTGCACGTGGTTGGCGTTGGAGTCGACGATTGCCATCTCCTCACCAAACAGGTACATCGCCTTGACCTCGCCCTTGTGAATGCCTTCGACCATTTGGTGGTTGTCGTACCCAGGGGTTGTGGGCAGCTTTGCTCCCCAGGCCTGCTCCCATTTCGCCCGCACGTCGTCGTCATCGATACGCTCGTAACCCGGGAAATACGCTGGTGCACAGCCCATGTCGCCAGCGCCCTGCACGTTGTTGTGACCGCGCAGCGGATACGCGCCAACGTTCGGCCGCCCCGCGTTGCCAGTAACGAGCAGCAAGTTACAGATCGCGGTACTCGTATCGCTGCCACCCATGTGTTGGGTCACGCCCATCGCCCAGCAAATGCAAACCGACCCGGCGTTGTGAATCATCTCAGCAGTCGCGACGAGTGTCTCTTTCGGGACGCCGGTGTGCTCGGCCGCGTAGTCGAGTGTGAACTGTTCGAGCGACTTCGCATAGTCTTCGAACCCATCGACGCGTCGGGCCAGAAATCCTTTGTCGTGCCAAGCCTGGTCGATGATGTATTTGGTCACCGCCGACAGCCAAATGAGGTCACTGCCAGGGGCCGGGTGCAAGAGAATGTCTGCCCGCTGCGCCAGGTCGTTCTTGCGAAGGTCGGCGACGATCAGTTTCTGCCCCCGCTTCTTGTGGGACCGCCTGATGCGTGTCGACAGCACCGGGTGTGACTCCGCTGGATTCGCGCCAACCACCATCACGAGTTCGGCGTTCTCGATGTCTTTGATCGACCCCGTATCGCCGCCTAGCCCCATCGTCCGACGCAAACCCTCGGTCGCTGGCGTCTGGCAGTATCTAGAGCAGTTGTCGATGTTGTTGGTTCCCATCACCGCGCGGGCAAACTTCTGCATCAGGTAGTTCTCCTCGTTCGTGCACTTCGAAGAGGAAATGTAGCCGATAGAATTCGGACCGTGCTTGTCGCGAATCTCGGCAAGCCGCGTCGCGGTGTACTCCAGTGCTTCGTCCCACGACACGGGGATAAAGGTGTCGTCTTTGCGAATGAGGGGTTGTAACAGCCGGTCCGGGCTGTTGACGAAGTCCCACCCGAACTTCCCCTTGATGCAGGTCGACACCTGGTTCGCAGGCGCTTCCATCTGCGGTTCTACTTTCAGGATTTTTCGGCCCTTCGTCCAGATGTCGAAGCTGCACCCCACGCCGCAATACGTGCAGACTGTCTTCGTCTTTTCAATGCGCGCCTGACGCATTTCTGCCTCAACTTCGGAGACGGTGAAGATGGCTCCATAGCCCGGTTCGACGTCTTTCGTGATGTCTATCATGGATTCCCACACTGGTGGGGCAATCGCAGTTAAGAAGCCTGCTTCGCCAAGCATGTTCTTCTCCATCAGCGCATTGCACGGGCAGACCGTGACGCAGTGCCCACAAGACACGCAGGACGACTCGTTGATTGGCCGGTCATCGTCCCAAATGACGCGCGGACGTTCCCGCTCCCAGTCAATCGACAGCACTTCGCTGACCTGCAGGTTTTGGCAGGCTTCCACGCAGCGGCCACAGAGTATGCACTGGTCGGGGTCATAGCGGTAAAATGGGTTCGAGTTGTCCTGTTCGTATGGCTTTTGTTCAAACGGATACTTCTGGTGTTCAATCCTCATCATCATTGCTGTATTGTGCACCGTACAGTTCTGGTTGTTGTTGTCGCAAACTGTGCAGTACAACTCGTGATTATGCAAGATGCGGTCCATCGCTTCTTTGCGGGCAAACCGTGCTGCTACAGCTTTGCTTCTCACCTGCATACCATCCGCAGCAGGCGTCGAGCAGGCCCGAAGCAACTTCCCTCCGATCTCAACCATGCACGTGTCACAGGTCTCAATCGGACTGAGCGCAGGGTGATAACAGACGTGCGGAAAATCTCCCGTCGCTGCGAGAACGGCGTCCAACACAGTGGCCCTGTCTGCAACGAGCACAGACTGCCCGTCCACCTCAACGCCGATTTGACGTGCGGTTTCCGTCAACTCCATTGTCGTTCACCTCCATTGAATTCACAGACTACACGCCCGGTGCGAGCCAGCCAACGAGCCCGTACGCCACTGTAGAGACACCGGCGGCAAGCAACGCTGGTTTTAACTTGTAGTGCGCATATGCCATGGTGGGCAGTTTCATCACGGTTGCCATGGCAACGGTGTTGTCACTGAGCGGAGACGCGAAACCGCCGAACGTCCCACTTGCAAACACCGCCCCTGCGACAAGGGCGAGTGAGGCATGCGTGCTGTTGGCAAGCGTAAAACCTAATGGCAACAAAATGCCCCACGTGCCAAACGACGACCCAATCACGTACGAGATGAGGCAACCGAAGACAAACAGAGCGGGTGCGATGAACGCACCTGGCACCAAGTGGCCAATAGCACGCTGCACATACACCGAGAATCCAAGGTCCGTCGACACGGCTGAGACTGCCCACACCAATGCCAACAAGAGCAGTACGCTCATCATTTCATTGCCGCCCGCGACAAACCCGAACATCGTCCGGCTGATTGGCAGGCGCCCTACAGAGTACCAAACGACCATGACGACCAGTGTAATCAGGAGCGCTTGAAGCATGGCTTGCGAGGCGTTGGCTGCAGCTAAGGCGCCGAACAAGGTCGGACTGTGAAAGTGCCCATTCCACCACGTCAACCACAGCGTGAGTACCAGCAAGATGACGAGTGGAACGGCCAGGTTCCAGACGTTTGGCCGGGCCTGTTCGGACAGAACTTCAAGAGCCTCAGGCGGTGTCACTTGAGGGGCCGCAGTGACATCTGTCTTTGTTTCTTGTGCGACCGCTTGTTTTGTGTCAGTCTGAGCTGCACGACGTTCCGAATTTTGTCTGGCCGCCGTGGCTTGTGCGACAGGTGCACTGCGGGCCGGTGTCAACTCGTCGCCTGCTTCTACGGGGGCATACCCAATCACTTTTGCGCGGAAGGTTGACACCCGCCAGCCGCGGCGTCCAATGGGCCGCTCGCGCCGGTCCAGTCCGCGAGCGTACACAGTTGGGCGCGCGGGTCCAAAAACCGCCCCCGTCTGGTCGCGGTTGGTTTGTTCGCGCTCCTCCGGTGCTGCATTCTGAGCGGCAGCAGGCGCACGTTCCGGCGAGCTGCGCCAGAACGTTTGAAAGAGGCCTAAGGCAATCATCGCGATCGAGAAAAAATTCAGCGGGATGGTTTGCAAGAACAACTGAAAGGATGTCAACGCGAGTCCATGATGGCGCGACGACGTCTGCAGCAGGCCCACCATGTAGCCGACAAACGCTGTACCAATCGGAACAATGGCAATCAGCGGAGTCGATGTCAGGTCGATTACGTAGGCGACACGCTCTGTGGACACATGCAGTCGCTCGAAGACACTTTTCATCACGGGTGCAACCGTGATGATTCGAAAATCCGGCGCCATGAAGGTCGCGAACGACGACAGCCAAGTCATGGCAAAGGCAGCACGGGTCGTGCGGATGCGCTTGGATACCCAAGCTGCAAACCCGCTCACTCCACCAGTGACTCGCACAAGGCCGACAAATGAGCCAAATCCGTACAGGAACACCAGCAACCTCAGGTTATCTGGGATGGCGAGCTCTTTGAGAATGTAACCGAGCGTGGCAGAAATGCCACCCAGCAGAGTTGGATGAGTCATGTACGAGCCTACCAGTAAGCCGACCATCAGACCTGGCAACACCTGTCGCGTCCACAACGCAATCGGGATCACCATGAGAAAGGGCAACAACGACCAGAAAGAGGCGTACATCGCAGCACTCCTTTCTACCGACATCCAGAAAGGACAGCCGATCCGGAAGCGAACCGCGCTGGGCAAACCAGCGCAGTCTCTCGCGTTTCAGGATCCCCGATTCGTTTGGCATCATACGCCTGTTTGAAAATCTTCAATTCGGTGCGAATTCATACTGGGAAGAGAATCAGCGGGGGGAACTTTTGCGCTGGCGCTCAAGGGCGGAAATGGCTGCAGCCACCTCTGTGGCCTGAAGTATCGGGGTTTCACCGTATGTACATGTCAGGGCAGACAACGGTTCCTGCGGATCCGGAAGAAACCAGAGGGCATCGAGGCCAAAGTTACGGGCACCCTGGACATCGGCAACAAAGTTGTCCCCGACCATCAGTGCGTCTTGTTTGGCCACAGAAAGCGCGTCACACGCGGCCTGATAAACGCTGGGATGAGGTTTCGCTTTGCCGATGTTTTCGGAAATCACGACGGCATCCTGAGCAAAATACGGCTGCAGCCCGGCAATGCCGAGTTTGCGCCACTGCAGGTCCGGAGATCCGTTGGTGATAATACCTAGTCGGTGGTCGCCTGCAAGCGTCTGCACGAGGTCGAGCACTCCCGCAAATGGATGCAACGTGTGTTCAAAAGTTGCATTGTACACTTCGTGAAAATGGTCTGCTTCGTCGTCCGACTTCGAGACGCCGTAGTCGCGCCAGGCGCGCAAGAACCTCTGTCTGCGCAACGTCTGCATGGTAATCTCACGGCGGTCGTATTGGCCCCACAATGCTTCGTGGTGGCGCAAAAACTTGTCCGCAAACCCCGCCGGCGCTTTGTCCGCGTACACCTGTTTGAGTGAAACGGCAAGTCCCTCTTTGTACTGACCACGGGTATCGACCAGCGTATGGTCGAGATCAAAGAAGATGACATCGTATGCTTTCAACCACATCACACTCCTGTTCATCATCGTACTACGCCTTGTCGTAATGTAAAATAGAGAAGTAAACATGAAAAGGAGGACGCTGTTTGGCCCCGACTCCCCGCAACAATTCAGTTCGCGCCAGCGGCATTGTCATCACAGGCTTCGCTGGTGTGCAATGGCTCGGCTTTATGTTCGCCAACACAGTAGTCATCCCACTGTCAATTGGCGCTGCGTTTCACTTGTCAGACCCGGCTGTCAGCGGTGACATGGCACGGTCCTTCATCGTCACAGGTATTGCCTGTCTGCTGCAGGTCCTGTTCGGCCACAAACTCCCGCTCATGGAGGGTCAGTCCGGGTTATGGTGGGGGCTCATCCTCAGTCTCGCCAACATTGGCGTCAGTTCGGGGCTCTCACTGACTACAGTCGGCGGCAGCATGGAGAGCGGCATGATGCTTGGCGGTCTGGCGATTGTGCTGTTGGGCGTGTTTGGCCTGTACAGAGTCTTGAACCGGTTGTTTACGCCGATTGTGATGGCCGTGCTCCTGATGCTGCTCGCCTCTCAGCTCGTGGACATCTTCTTTCGCGGGATGCTCGGCATCGATGCCAACGGGCACCTGACTCCAAGCGTTGCCGGCCTAGCCATCGCGGTATCTATTTTGGTCGCCGTGTTGACGATTGCGGGGCGGGGGTTGCTCAGCAACTTCTCGATTCTTATTGGGATTACCCTTGGCTGGTTCGCTTACCACCTGTTCATCCACGCTGCTTCGCCAGTCGTGCGGCCTAACTTGCAGGATGTGACACAAACCTTCGCCTGGGGTCATCCCGCGTGGAACGCCGGGATTGTCACGGCCACAGTCGTGACTGCACTGATCAACACGACGAACACGATTGCGACGTTGCGCGCGAGTGAACCATTGTTCAATTCAGCCGTGACTTCCGCACAGTTTCGGAGGTCGTTTCTGCTAACGGGGATGTTGACATTTACAAGCGGCCCTCTCGCTGTCGTCCCGTATGCCCCATACACATCTTCCATCGGTTTTTTACGCACCACACGACTGCTCAGCCGTGCGCCCTTTATCGTCGGGGCAGCTCTGTTTACACTGCTTGGCCTGATCCCGCAACTGGCCGGATTTTTCTCGCGACTGCCCATCAGCATCGGCGACGCGGTCCTTGTGATTGCCTACTTTCAGTTGTTTGGTTCAGCGCTGCATAACCTGCAAGGACTGACGATCGACTTTCGAACGGTGTTTCGTATCGCCGGTCCCGTCTTGATTGGACTGGCGATTTTGAGCATGCCCGCAACCGTCTTTCAAAGTCTGCCCGGCTTTGCGCAGGGCATCTGTGCGAACGGGATGTTGGTCGGAATCCTGTTTTCCGTGCTACTTGAAAATCTGGTTCCCTGGGAACGGTGGACAGCGCAAGTGACTCCCCACAGCTAATCCCAGTAGCGTGTCAGCTTGAAATTGAAAGTTAATCCACAACGAGAAAAAGGGGTCCGCACGGCGGACCCCTTTAAAACACTTGGCCAAACCTTATTAGCTGAGCCACCACTGTTGCGGGTTTAGCGGCAACTCTCCAGCTGGCGTCCAGTCATTTGCCGGAATGTTCAGCTTGCTTGTAAAGGCGTAGTTGTTGTTGTTCTCGTACAGGAAGATAAGCGGTACCTGCTTGTTGACCAACTGTTCCCAAGGCACGAACGCTGCCTTGCGGCCAGCCTGCGTGAAGTCACTCGGCAAGGACCACGTGTTCTTGATGAGGGTATCGTCCGTCTTGTTGACCCAACGTTCGAAGTTGAAGGCGTCTGTCGAGCCCCACAGTCCACGTGGGTCTGGGTCGGTACCCAGCGACCAACCAGCGAGCCAGCCTTGAATGCTCTTGCTGTTGTTTTCGAGGTCTGTAATCATGGTTGTGAAATTGATTGGCGTGTTGACGGTCACTTTCACGCCGACTTTTTGCATGTCCTGCGCAATCAGGTCGGCATTTTCCGTCGCCGTTTGAGAACCCGTCGGAATCGTAATGGTGAAGCCGAGGGTCTGCCCGCTCTTCTGGTAGAAACCGTTCGACCCCATCTTATAGCCCTGGGACTGAATCAGGGACTTGGCTTTGGAGACGCTGTAGTTGTACTGCTTCATACCCTGTGTGGTATATGCCCAACTGACGGAAGGAATCGGGCCGACAATTTTGCTGGCCAGACCCTTCTCAACACTGTTGATGATGGCGTTGTGGTCAATGCCGTACATCACCGCTTGGCGCAGCGTTGCGTTGTTCCACGGTGCCGAGTTGTCATGCAGGCCAAGGTATTCGAAGCCAAGAGCCGGCAGAGTCTTAGTCGTCACGCCGCTCGCCTTTTTCAGCGTCAAGTAGTCCGTTGGCGTCAGACCGTTGAGCGCGAAGCCCAACTGGCCGCTCTCGACCAAACTGCCCTCTGTGCTCTGGCTGACGTATTTGATATCAATGTTGGAGATGTGCGGGGCACCTTTCCAGTAGTGCTTGTTCGCCGTAAATTCGACCAGTGTACCGCTCTTATCCGCCTTCGTTGGAATGTAGGCGCCGGACACGACTTGAGGCAGTGTGTTAAAGGCGTTCGACTTCCATTGGCTGAACGGGATTTTGCCGAGGATGTGGTACGGTAGCGGTGTAATGCCAGACAGGTCAGCCGCCAAAGCCGAGGCATCTGCCGTCGCCAGGTTGATTTGGAACGTCTTGCTGTTGATGATTTTAAAGCCGCCAGTCTGTGTGAAAGAGGTGGCTTTACCACTCAGGAGTTGAGCGGACCCCACGACTGGTTGTACGAGATAGCCGTACTGACCTTGGAAGGTCGTGTTATAGACCTTGGAGCCGACGAAGTTCATGTACAGCAAAACATCCTGAGAAGTGATGGGCTTGCCGTCAGACCAGTTTGCGTGTGGCTGCAGGTGCATCGTGATGGTCTTGTTGCCATTGGAGTAGCTCCACGACTTGACCAACCACGGTGTGAGTTCCAACTTGTTGTTAAAGTTCAAAATCGAATCAAAAGCAAAACTGTAGACGTTTGCCGTGTACAAGCTACCGTCCATGCCAGGGATGAACTGATCGGTCCACTTGGTTGTCTGACCGATTGTGAGCGTCCCACCGTTCACTGGGGTGCCGGACGAGGTAGTGCTGTTGCCTGTGGTACTTCCTGGTGAGGTAGTGCTGGTTGAAGCTCCGCACCCCGCAAGCAGCATGGTCATGGCTCCGGTCAACGCGATGGTCGCCACGCCTGCCTTCGTCATTCTCTTCATTTCTTTGCCCCCTTGATAAAAATAGACCTTCAATTTATCTTCAGCGCCTTGGGTGCATCAGTTGGGCGGACGTTCTGCAGCCTAACCGCGTGCAACCGCGGCGTCTTGAAGACCGCTGAGCTAGCAGTGACGAATCCCCCTGCAACAATACAGAGAAGTCTGTCTGAGATATCAGGCTCGTCCCTACCGTCTAATTCCTCTCACAATCCTTAATAGCGCGACAATAAAAGTGAAATTTTTTTACGGTTTATTGACCAAAATAGGTTCTTATCCCGCACCTTATTGTATATACAAAATCTCCAAACTGTAAAGGAAATCTTTGCACAACCACGCACATATCGAAGGCCGCTCCGCTCCACCGAAAGGGTGTGAGCGGAGCGATCGAGACATTTGCTACTACTTCTCGAAGCTTGGGTCAAACGCGTCGCGTAAGCCATCTCCGATAAAGCTGATACAAAGGATTGTAACCGAGATGGCGAGCGCCGGTGGCAACCACGCCCACGGCTGTGTCTGCATCGTAATGAAGTCGTCAGCGCCTGCTAAAACGTCTCCCCAAGACGGTTGCGGCGGTTGCACGCCAAAGCCGACAATGGACAGCGCAGCCTCGGCGCCAATCAGGTTCGCAACCAAGAATGTCGCGTTGACGATGAGTGGACCAATCGCGTTTGGCAACAAGTGCTTCAAAATAATGCGCCACGTGCCTGCGCCCGCGATTTTGGCTCCTAAGACGAACTCACTCTCTCGCATGGAGAGGAACAAGCCACGGACAAAACGGGTCACGGCCGGCCAACCTGTCGCCGAAATCACGGCAATCAAAAGCCACACGTTGGTGTGCTGCAGAATCGAAGAAATGACGATGATCAGCAGCAGGAACGGGAAGTTCAGCATCACATCGCAGACACGCATGATGATGTTATCGACCCAACCGCCGTAGTAGCCAGCAAGGCCACCAAGGATAATCGCGATCGCTAGAATCAATACCGTGCCGACGAGGCCAATCAGCAAGTCAACTCGGCCGCCGTAGAGGTCCATTGCAAAGTAGTCCGCGCCTTCACCATTGGTGCCCAGAAGGTGCTGTGCCGATGGGGGCGCCATCGTGTTGTTGAAGTCCAGTTGTACCGGTCCCCAATGTGTCAGCAGGGGCGCGCCTAAACAAGCCAACACAATTAAAGCGAGCACCACCATGCTTGCCACTGCAAGTTTGTTGTGCATGAAGCGGCGAATCGCCAGTTGCGTCGGGCTCTTGCTCGCGCGACCACTCGATGGTTTCTGGTCTGGCGCGTCCCGAAGGGCCATTTCACTTGCCATCTCCAGTCCCCTCCTCAGTCGTAGCGGATCCGCGGATCCACCATCGCGTAAATGATATCTGCAAGCAAGTTACCCAGTAACACCATGATTGCAATGATCATGGTGGTCGCCATAATCACGTTGTAGTCGCGTTGCGATGCCGCTTGAAGCGTCACGTACCCCATACCTTGGTAAGCAAACAACCCCTCCAAGATGACCGCACCACCTGCGAGGCCGCCGACATCCAAGCCAAACTGGGTGACAATTGGAATCATCCCGTTGCGAAACACGTGTTTGGTAAAAACTTCACCTTCGCGCAATCCTTTGGCATACGCGGTGCGGACAAAGTCGCGACGAGAGACGTCGAGCATGGACGACCGCGTGTACCTGCTGTAGACTGCAATCGCAGTAATGGCAAGCGAAATAGCTGGTAAAAGTGCATGACGCACGTGGTCAAGAAAGGACCCGCTGTTTGGCCCCGTGCCAATCGCACCATTAGGTGGGAAAATTTGCCAGTGAATTGCGAACAGGAAGAGCAGGAAAATCGCGACGATGAAGTACGGAATCGCGAAGAAGGCGACCGAGAACACGGACGCAGTGTTGTCGTAAGCACCATAGGGGCGCCGGGCCTGCTGGATGCCAATCGGAATGCCGAAGAGGAGAATCATGATTTCTGCCATGGAGGCAAGAAGCAGGGTGTTCTTCAGGGCCGGAAAGACGACTTTCGTGACAGACTCACTCTGTGCGAAGCTATAACCCCACTGCCCGCGGACAAAGCCCCAGACCCAGTGCACGTACTGGACAGGTAACGGCAAATTCAAGCCGTTCTGCTTTTTGAGGTTTGCGATGAGCTGCGCCTGGTTCTGAATGTGCGGATTCAAAACCGCATCTATAGCGCTTCCTGGGGCCGCATGCATCATGAGAAAAACAATGATGCTAATCGCGAGCAGCATCGGGATCATGATGAGTATGCGGCGAATGATATACGTCGTCAACTTCGGTCCCTCCTTTTCAATCAACTGAGCCCCGTGGGCCTAATTCATGTGGGCAATTCATAGCTCGTCATCTATCCGCAACTGCGACACAATATATTGACGTCGCAGATAGTTTTCAAAGTTCAGTGAAGAACTGCTGGGACCCGCACTGCAGGTCCCGCAGCCACCCAGTTGTTACTTGCTCAGCCACCACTGTTGTGGGTTGAGTGGGAGTTCACCGGCCGATGTCCAATCACTTGCCGGGATGTTCAGCTTGCTTGTAAATGCATAGCTGTTGTTGTTCTCATACAGGAAAATCAGCGGCACCTGCTGGTTGACTAGGCGTTCCCATGGCGCGAACGCTGCTTTGCGGCCAGCCTGCGTGAAGTCACTCGGCAGAGACCACGTGTTCTTAATCAGCGTATCATCTTGCGGGTTGACCCAACGTTCAAAGTTCATAGCATCTTGGGAGCCCCACAGTCCGCGCGGGTCTGGGTCAGTACCGAGCGACCAGCCGGCAATCCAGCCCTGAATGCTCTTGCTGTTGTTTTCCAGGTCCGTAATCAGAGTGGTGAAAGCAAGCGGCGTGTTCACCGTCACCTTGACACCCACTTGTTTCAAGTCACTCGCAATCAAGTCGGCAATTTCTTGGCCAGTCGTCGATCCCTGGCCAATCGTAATTGTGAAGCCAAGGGTCTGACCGTTCTTCTGATAGTAACCGTTCGACCCCATCTTATAGCCCTGCGACTGAATCAGGGACTTTGCTTTCGAAACACTGTAGTTGTATTGGTTCATCCCTTGGCTGGTATAAGCCCAACTCACAGACGGAATGGGGCCGACAATCTTGCTCGCGAGACCCTTCTCGATGTTGTTGATGATGGCTTTGTGGTCGATGCCGTACATCACAGCCTGGCGCAGCGTTGCGTTGTTCCACGGCGCACTGTTGTCGTGCAACCCAAGGTACTCGAAACCAAGCGCCGGCAACGTTTTGGTGGATACGCCACTGGCCTTGGTCAGTGTCAGATAGTCGGTCGGTGTCAAGCCGTTCAGAGCGAAGCCGAGCTGATGACTCATGACCAGACTGCCTTCAGTATTCTGACTGACGTACTTAATGTTGATGTTCGAGATGTGTGGGGCGCCCTTCCAGTACTTCGTGTTTGCCTTCAATTGCACGAGCGAGCCGGCGCCATCCGCAGCCGTCGGGATGTACGGACCACTCACAACCTTCGGCAGTGTGTTCTCAGCGTTCGTCTTCCACTGGCTAAACGGCACCTTGCCAAGGATGTGGTACGGAACAGGTGTAATGCTCGACAAATCAGCCGCAAGGGCCGATGCGTCGGCAGTTGTCAAATTAATTTGGAACGTCTTGCTGTTGATGATTTTGAAGCCGCCTGTCTGCGTGAACGATGTCGCCTTGCCGCTAAGCAACTCGGCTGAGCCCTTGACTGGACCTACGAGATACCCGTACTGTCCTTGCAATGTCGTGTTGTACGTCTTGGAACCGACAAAGTTCATGTAGAGCAGTACGTCTTGCGATGTAATGGGCTGTCCGTCAGACCAGTTGGCGTTCGGCTGCAGGTGCATCGTGATGGTCTTGTTGCCGTTCGAGTAACTGTACGACTGAACCAACCACGGCGTGAGTTCCAGCTTGTTGTTGAAACTGAACAGCGGATCGAACACAAAGCTGTAGACATTCGCCGTGTACAAACTGCTGTCCATGCCTGGGATAAAGTTGTCGCTCCACTTTGTGAACTGACCAATGCTGAGCGTCCCACCGTTCACTGGCGTGCCTGATGCCGTCGTGGTGTTGCCGCCTGTACCGCTGCCGCCTGTTGTGTTTGCCGCGCCACAACCGGCGACGAGAACAGTCAGCGACCCCGCCAAAGCAATTGTCGCTATGCTTGCCCTAGACAGCTTCTTCATACTGTGACCCCCTTAGATGTCGTGAAGCTTTTTTTATTTCAGCGACCTTTCACTCGGCAAACCAGCACCCTCCAGAATTGCCAGCCTCTTAGTTGTGTAAATGGCAGGCTGTTGTGTGGCCAGGCGTGATCTCCCGGAGTTCAGGGCGTTGAACACGGCAGATATCCATCACTTGCGGGCAGCGCGTATGGAACGGGCAGCCCGTCGGCGGGTTTGCTGGGCTTGGCACATCTCCTTGCAAAATGATGCGTTCCCGCCGACCCTCCCGCTTGGGTTCCGGCGCAGCTGACAACAGTGCAGTTGTGTACGGGTGCAGTGGGTTTTCGTAGAGGTCGTGTTTATCCGCGATCTCAACAATGTGGCCTAAGTACATGACCGCTACCCTGTCGCTGATGTGGCGCACAACTGCGAGGTTATGCGAGATAAAGATGTAGGACAGGTTAAACTGCTTGCGCAGGTCCACCATCAAGTTCAGGACCTGGGACTGAATTGAGACGTCAAGTGCGGAAACCGCTTCGTCGGCTACAATCAATTTCGGGTTCAGCGCCAAAGCACGCGCGATGCCGATGCGCTGACGCTGCCCGCCGGAAAACTCATGCGGGTAACGCACGCGGTCCTCCGCACGCAGGCCAACGGTTTCAAGCAGATCTGCGACGCGCTTTTGCGCTTGTTTCCCCGTCGCCACTCCATTTACAATGAGCGGCTCTGCGATGATGTCGCCGACGGCGATTTTCGGGTTCAACGACGCGTACGGGTCCTGGAACACCATTTGGAACTTCGGTCGAATTTTACGCAGCGCAGAACCGCCCAGTTTCGTAATGTCCTGACCTTCCAAACGTATCGTACCCGAAGTTGGCTCGAGTACGCGCATAATCATCCGGCCAGCGGTCGACTTGCCGCACCCTGACTCGCCGACAATACCTAGCGTCTCGCCTGCTTTGACGTTGAACGAAATCCCGTCCACAGCCTTGACATGACCAACGGTGTGTTTGAACACACCCGCTGTAATTGGAAAGTGCTTTTTAAGGTCACGGACTTCCAGCAAATTCTCTGCCACTTGTCACACCTCCTCTACACCAAGTCGCAACGGATCGAGTGTCCGGGCGAGGTTTCGCGCAGTTCTGGAGCCTTCTCGCGGCAACTTGCCTGGGCAATCGGGCAACGGTCTGCAAATCGGCAACCGACCGGATAGGCCGCCGCATCTGGCACTGTTCCTGGAATGGAGTACAAGGTCTCCTTTTCTTCTTCCAGGGATGGAATCGACGCAAGCAAGGCTTTTGTATATGGGTGTTGCGGGTCATGGAAGATATCGTCTGCATTCGTACTCTCGACAATTTGTCCAGCGTACATGACCACCACGTGGTCAGCCATTTCCGCGACAACGCCGAGGTCGTGTGTGATGAGGATAATGGCAGTATCAAACTCGTCCCGCATTTTCTTCATCAATTCCAACACCTGAGCCTGAATGGTAACGTCAAGAGCAGTCGTCGGCTCATCAGCGATCAACAACTTTGGCTCGCACACCATCGCCATCGCAATCATCACGCGTTGGCGCAATCCGCCCGACAGCTGGTGCGGGTATTCGTGAACAATTTGGGCCGCACGTGGAACACCGACGACTTGGAGCATGTCCACTGCCTTCGCTAAGGCCTCCCGCTTGTTCATGTTACGGTGGCGAATCAACACTTCTGTAATCTGATCACCGATCGTCAACACCGGGTTGAGCGCTGTCATCGGCTCCTGGAAAATCATCGACATATCGTTGCCGCGGACGTCGGTCATCTGTCGCTCGGTCAATTTCAGCAGGTCTTTGCCGTTGAACTTAATCTCACCGCTGACAATTTTCCCACGCGGCTTCGGAACTAACCGCATGACTGATAGCGATGTCATGCTCTTGCCGCAACCCGACTCGCCCACGATACAGACTACTTGCCGGGGATAAACGTCGATGTCAATGCCGTCGACGGCCCGAACCTCGGCGTCTTTGCTGATAAAGTAGGTTTTCAGATCGCGAACTGCCAAAAGAGGTTCAGCCATCACGAGCCCTCCCCAAAGTAACCTTCTGCTAGAAGACTTCTATCTGAATTGTGTGTGAGTACATGGGAACCTGTGCCGTCAAACAATGCGATGCCGAAGAACATTGTATGGCCCGCATCTCCAATTTGTAAAGAGTGCTTCCTGGCATTAAATCGACTAATTTCGACAAATAACGACACAAATCGACACTATAATTCCGGGTTTTCCTAACTCAGTCTGCTAACTAGCAAGATTTGCGAACCGGATGTTCACATTGTAGAAAACTTTGAGGAGACAAACAATGGGGACTTGCTGGAAGACCCGTTCTTACGCCTATGAATCAGGTACCTCGTGCCACCGAAAAAGCGGCGTGCGCGACAGTTTACTAAACAGCAAATAGCCAGCGAACGGCACACTGCAAACCAATGCAAATATCAACAACAGGTTGTGCATCGGGACACGGTCGAACAACCACCCGCCGAGGAGTGGTCCGACCATTCTCCCGAGTGTCGCACTGCCGCCCGCCATCCCCTGGAGCAGACCCATTCTGTGGCTGGGCGCCATTTTTGCCAACGCGGCCGGCACGGCAGGCCACACGAACATCTCTCCAAGCGTCGTGACCACCATCGCGACAACAAACGCGACATAGTGCAATGTCGAGGTGAGAATCATAAAGGCGACAGCGAACAGCGTCACGCCGCCGACCATTTGCATCGATAACGAGTTCACGTGTTTGACAACCCACCCGATAATCGGCTGACCAAAGAAAATCAGCAACCCGTTCAATGTCCATAACAAGCTGTAAGCCGTGAGTGGGTAGCCAATCGCCTGCATGTAGACAGAGACCGTGCTTTGCCACTGAACGTAAACACCCCAACTCGCTATGAACGACAACAGCAGCACGCCAATTGGCACCCATGGCACGGTAGGCAACATGGACCGAGGTACTTCAACGAGCGGCCCATTGCTGACCACACTTTCGCCGCGGCTCTCAGGCAACTCGGTCTTTGCGGTCGGTGCCACCCGAGATAGGCTTGGTCTAAGTCCAAACACTGTTGTCGCTAGCAGCACGAGGTATGCGGCCGCAATGCCGTAGAACACCGCGTGAAACGACCAGCCGGCTACGACACCGCCGATGGCTGTTCCGCACGCCACTCCGATGTTGTTCGCTACATATAGGAAGTTAAATGCCCGCCGCCCACCGGATGGCCACGTGTGCCCTGCAAGAGCGTTGAACACAGGAAATGGCATAGCACAAGTAGCGCCGAAGACCGCCATAACACTGACGTACACCCACCATCCCTGCAAAAAAGCTGGAACAATGATAACAGCAGCAGAGAGCAGAATGGAGCCAGCCAGAACGGGCAAGTACCCGATTCGATCATATAGCCAACCTGAAACAAAGCTACCAATAAACCCAAAGCCGGAATACACCATGAGCACCAAGCCAACCACAGTCATTGACTGATGCAGATGTAAGTGGATGTAAATCGCGTTCACTGGCCACAGTAAGGAGAGCCCGCCAACATTGAGAAAACACGCAATGCCGAGCATCCAAACAGGTCCGGGAATCGGCTCGCGCCCTGCACGAAGTTGCACTCGGATGGCACTCATGGTTGGCTTCCTCCTTCGCGTACGCCCAATGTACTCTACACAGTTGCCACTCCACTTTCAATACGCTCTCAAGAAATTCTGCCTACAATGCGAGGCAGATAGTTGCAGGCAAGCGCCCCTTGCAGGAAACTGTTGCTAGAAGCTGGCGGCTTGCCTCATGTGAACACTGTGACGACCGTACGGGGGTGCAGACGATGAGAGTTTTGTTAGTGGAAGACGAGCGTAAACTCGCTTCTGCTTTACAGCAGGTATTGCGAGACCAACAGTATGTGTCGGATGTCGCGCACGATGGCGAAACGGGGCTCGACTTTGCCTTGACAGACAGCTACGACGTATTGGTGCTCGACATCATGCTACCGAAAATGAGCGGACTGGAGATTGTCAAGGAAGTGCGCAAAGCGGGTCTTGACGTGCCGATTTTGCTGCTAACCGCGCGAGATGCAGTGGAAGACCGCGTCCTTGGTCTCGATACAGGAGCGGACGACTACCTTGTCAAACCGTTTGCCAACCGCGAGTTGCTCGCCCGAATACGGGCCCTGACGCGGCGACAGGGCGTTCTGACCGGAACAGATGTGATGGAAGTAGGTCCCTTCTCCATCGATATGACCCAACGCGTGGCGAAGCGAGGAGAGCACACTTTGACGCTCACCGCCAAGGAATTCCAACTGCTTGAGCTACTAATGCGGAACCACAACCGAGTTCTGGCAAAAGAACTTATACTCGACCGTGTATGGGGCCCAGAGGCACCCGTCATTGGTAACGCGGTGGAAAATTACGTGCACTTTCTGCGCAAAAAAATTGATGTCACCGGACAACCGTCATTTATCGAAACCGTTCGCGGCGTCGGTTATATCTTTAAAGCGGGGCAGTCTGACGATACCTCTGCCAGTTGATGAGCACAAGGTGATTCACTCTTGAGATTTCACGACAGTCTGCAGCCCGTCACCACAGGTGCAGCAAAGGAGACAACTTCGGTGTTTCAACGTGTGCGAGTCCGACTGACCCTGATTACAGTGGCTCTGTTCGTATTACTGTACGCCCTGTCCTCCGCCGCAATCTATGCCATCGTGAGGCACCACGCCATTATCACTGTCGACCAAAACATCCGCAACATAGCGCGCCACGTGGAGGCAGACGGACAACTGCCAGCGGCTCGTTTCGTGTACGTTTACGCACAGATCGGCAACAATGTGATCACGAATGCTCCCCCCACGTTTATACATGGCATGGAGCGTCTGGCATCTCGCCATTCTACCAGCACAGGTTGGTTTACCAACTGGATTGGTCCGGACAGGCAGCCGTATCGGGTTTACTCTTTACCGCAATCCCCCAGCGGCGGTTCATACCAGGTGTTAATTGCGGAAGACATGAGCCAGCAGTTAGGCGTGCTGATTCCTCTGGAGCGCGTCATGTTACTGGTCGGCATCGCCGGAAGCCTGATCGCGGCCGGCGCCGGCTTCGTCTGGGCGGGACGGGCGCTGCACCCTATTCGTAGAGCCTGGGATAAACAGTTGCGGTTTGTTTCGGACGCGTCCCACGAATTGCGGACGCCGCTCGCCGTGATCCAATCAAACCTCGACCTAGTGCTCGATCACGCAGACCAAACGGTCGAAGACAACCTGGAGTGGGTCGGTAACGCGCAGAGTGAGGCGAGGCGCTTGGCGCGCCTCGTGCATGACCTACTTACACTTGCACGCAGTGACGCGCAAACGGCGCCCCTGCAAATTTCGTCGGTAGCAGTAGCAGATGTTGTGCGCCGCGTGGTCGACATGTTTGAACCGGTGGCGGATATGCAGGGGCTGGAGCTTAAGACAGGCGACCTCGCTGAAGCTACCGTCCGCGGAGACCATGACCGTCTGCTCCAACTGATCGTGATTCTGGTCGACAATGCGTGCAAGTACACGGGAAGCGGCGGACACGTGATTGTGTCCACTGCTGTTCAGAAAAACCACGTTCTGCTGCGCGTGGCAGACGATGGACCCGGCATCGACAGCGCAGACCTGCCGCACGTCTTTGACCGCTTTTACCGCGCTGACAAGGCCCGGGCCAGAGGGGACGAGCAAGGTACCGGCCTCGGTCTTTCAATCGCTCAGTGGATTGCCGATGCACACCACGGCAAAATCCACATTGACAGCCACCCGGGTGCAGGCACAACCGTGACTGTCAGTCTACCGATTGCGGCTTGACCGGCCACCTGGCCACCTGGCAGTTTACGCCGAGTGCTGTAAAGTGGCACACAGCAGCTTCCATGAGGTCATCTGCAGCCAACCTGCAGATTGACCTTTCACAGTCTTCGACGCCCGGCAGAACGTGTGCCGGCCAATTCGGCAGTAGGTCCCGAAGCGACACCGCAGTACTAGGGTCCACGCGATAATCCGCTTGCGACCATGCGTAAAACTGGTTGATGCACGCGCTTGCGTCAGCCATGTCTATGGCAATCGGTACACAGGCGTGCGCCAGAACGTAGCCAGGACGGTTCGACGCTGTGCCTGCCAAACCACCTCGCCACGCTTGCGCCGTTCCAACCAGTTTACGTCCTCCGACTAGAACGTTGTAGTTCCCATCGCAGTAGCTTCCGGGCAGCGAGCCTGTTGTCGCTCTGAGGCCGTAACCGTCCAACCAACTCGCTAGTAGGTCGCAAAGCATCCGGTAGTAATCGTCAGTTGTAGCGTGGAGCGGCAAGCGTGGCAGCATCAGTGAGACCAGCAGCACACCCGGCCCCTGCGGAACGGCGGTCCCACCCGTTCGCCGGACAAACACGTTACATCCAGCCTCTGCGAGTTGTGCGGCTGCACGCTGTCCCGCCGGTTTTTGGATATCCTTGCGGCTCACTCCGATAGCACGCACATTCCCGCCACTCCAGAGACGCAACAGTGGCGGGCGATGACCGCTTGCCACTTCCATGGCGTACTCGTCTTCAAGGTCCATGTTGACCTGTTGACCCCGAGACTCGTCCAGCCACGCAATCTCAAGTTCCCGCGGCAGCACAGCGTGGTATGATGCGCTCATCTCGTCTGCACTCCTCTTCACCCGGTTACCAACAGGATAGCAGACTCAAGGCCATACGCTACGGGTGAAGCGGGTGTGTGGCACCTGTAAAACGAACGCCCCAGTAATATGGGTCATGAAGGTCTGCAATGCGGACACCTCTTGATGACGTGGCGGATAAAAACTGGCCATGCCCTATGTAGATCCCGTCATGCGAATAAGTGGCGCCCGTCGTGTCGAAGAAAACAAGGTCCCCAGGTTGGAGTGTCTGGACACTGACAGGCATTGTTGCAGCGTGTTGTTGCGCCGCTGTGCGAGGCAGACAGACGCCGAAGTGTCTGTACACCGTCTGCACCAGTCCAGAGCAGTCGAAGCCTGTCGGCGATTCACCCCCCCACACGTACGGGGTGCCAAGAAACCTTTGTGCGTACACCACAACTTCTTGGCCGGTTGGTGAGAACCGCGTACAGGACTGCAGCGACGGCGCCGCCTGAACTACCTCACGCTGCTGCGCTGCCACACGGTACACCACCGGCTTCTGCACAACGCCGGTGGCGTTGGAGGTGGCAGTGGCGGTGGCGGTAGCAGCGGGGCCGGACAGGCCCATGAACAACACAGTGCCGACAAACACACTAACAACGTGATACGTCAACTTCATACGTTCAAATCGCCCTTTCCATGTCTGCAAACTCGTAGTGAAGTGCGAATTTATCTCGCAGTTCACTCTTGGGAGTTTGCCCAGTAAATTTCCATGGGTATGAGGCGAAATGGTTGGGTGATTTAACATTAACTGGATCTCGAGAATCTAACGACTGCGGTTCAACGCAGCCGCTAGGTACTGTGGGTCGACGTTGCCCCCGCTTAAGATGCACACCACTGGTCCCCGGGACTGAAGAGAGGAAAGGCGGTCACCGCCGTGATCGGCTACAGTCATGAGCGCTGCCAGACTAACCGAGCCGGAGGGCTCTATGACAAGTTTTTGTCGCATGAACAAGTGCAGCAAGGCTTCCTCAATAGCGCTATCCCCGACCAGGACTACCTCGTCGACATACTTCTGCACCAGCGGAAACGTGACGACGCCAGGGTGGCTGCTGCGCAAACCATCCGCAATCGTCTTGGACTCGCCAATCTCGACGATTTTACCCGCTTGGACAGACTGCCAAGTATCGTCTGCAAGTTCCGGTTCAGCGGCCCATACCACAGCCTTGGGCTGCAGAGACTTCACGGTCAGAGCCGTACCCGAAGTCAGTCCACCGCCGCCGATCGGCACGATAAAGGTGCCAATGTCCGGGCGATCACTGAGCACCTCAAGCGCTGCTGTGCCTTGTCCCGCAATAATGGCGGGATCATCATACGGTGGAACAAACACCAGCCCCCGTTCGGCGGACAACTGCTCGGCGAGTTCAATCCGCTCACGCGACGTCCTACCGCAGCGAATCACTTCTGCGCCGTACTGTCGGATGGCGCCTTCCTTCACTGCAAGCACGGTCTCGGGTACGACCACCACACACGGCAACCCCGCTCGCCGCGCAGCATATGCGACAGCTTGGCCATGATTCCCGGACGATGCTGTTATGACACCAGTCGGACTGACCGCTGAACTCGCACCGTCCGCGGTTTCCGACTGTCCGTCGAGCAGTGTGCGCACCTTGTTCATCGCGCCGCGCAGCTTAAACGAACCCGTCCGTTGGAGGTTTTCGCACTTAAAGAACACCTCGACGCCGATTCGCTCTGACCACGCATCGGACAGGAGTAATGGGGTTCGTCTCACCTCGGCCGCAATGCGCAGAGCTGCCGTTCTCACATCATCAATCGTCAGTGCCCCTGCAGTTCCTGGTGCGTCACTTGTCACGCTTGTCACCCTCCCGGTAATCCACATCCACTCAATTGTAGCACGCAGCGGACTGGCGACAGAGTCCTGGCAAGGCCGCGGCAAACCGCTCAGCATTCGCCGGCAAAGTTGCGCCTGTGCGGGTCGCGAGGGTGATTGTCCGCGATCCTAATTCAACATCGCCCAAACTGATTTCCACGAGTCGACCAGCAGCCAAGTCGTCGGCAACCGCCGACTGTGGGAGCACAGACAGACCAACGCCGGTCTGCACGAGGCGGTTAATGCTCTCGAGGCTGTCCGTCTCCATCGCAATCTGTAGTTTTGTCCCGGTCGACACGGCAATCGACTCGACAATCGACCGCAGTCCAGACTCTGGCCGCATCAGCACCATCGGCCATTCGGAGAGTTCGCTGAACCGCACAGCGCCCCCGGACGGGAGCGGGTGATTCGGTGCAGCGACGAGCAGCAGGCGGTCGAGGACAAGTGCTGTGAGCGTCAGGTCGGCGTTCGACTCTGCGGTGGTCACGACGCCCATGTCCACAGCACCCGTGTGAAGCATTTCGAGCACTTCCTTAGATGATCCCGATTGCACCTGAAACTGCACTTTCGGATGCTTGTCACGGTAGGCCGCGAGCACAGGCGGTAAAAGGTAGATAGACGGTGTGAGTCCAGCTGCGATGTAGACCGTGCCAATTTCGGGATTTGCAAATTCACGCAACTCGTCTGCCAAACGCTGTTCAAGCGCCAACACCTGCCGCGCCGTTTGGTAGACGCGCTGGCCGGCGCGGTTCAGCAGCATTTTCCGCCCTGCCCGGTCGAACAGCGCAGTGCCGTACGTCCGCTCCAACTGCTGCAACTGCCGAGTGACGCTCGGTTGTGTGAGGTGTAGCCGGTCGGCAGCCTCACTCAAGGTACCATGTTCTACCACCTGGACAAATGTCCGGTACAACGTGTTCAAGGAGTTCACCCCCGGTGTCCGGTGGATTCGAGGTCGTTTCCACCGTTCGTTATATGCATTTCTCGCATGGGAATTATACAACAAATTGATTTTACACATATGTAGGTTCAGCGTACACTGAAGTTCGGATTCAAAGAAATCGGGCAGGATAACGTCGTGATCGCATGGGGCGACGAGGACAAGTATGATCACGCACGCCTTGGAGGTCGATACAGATGGTACACGCAGTTGTAGGAGCGCAGTTTGGCGATGAAGGCAAGGGGAAGATGGTCGACTACTTCGCGGTGAAGGCGGATATGGTCATCCGCTACCAAGGTGGCAGCAACGCCGGGCACACGATTGTCAATGAACACGGCAAGTTTGCGCTGCACCTGGTGCCGTCCGGGATCTTCAATCCGTCCACTCTGTGCGTGCTTGGCGCGGGCGTCGTCGTGAATCCGGGTCGGTTGGTGAAGGAACTAGAGACACTGCGCGCTGCGAACATCTCCACGGACGGGCTCGTCATCTCCGAACGTGCGCACATTGTGTTGCCGCTGCACATTTGGCAGGATCAATACGAAGAACACATGCGCTCGCGCAAAGTCGGCACAACGCTGCAGGGCGTCGGCCCGACCTACCAGGATAAAGCGGGACGCTTTGGCATGCAGATGGGCGAACTACTCGACGTTGAGCGGTTCCGCGAACGACTGCAGAACGCATATCACACGAAACTCCAACGGATTCCGGGCCTCGCCCAATTCGCGGGCTCCTTTGACGAGATGTGGGAAGAACTGATGACGGCACGCGAGGTGCTGGCGCCGCACATTACGGATACAGTGCCACTTGTACAAGAGGCCGTACGGACCGGCAGGGACGTGCTGCTCGAGGGGCAGCTTGGAATTATGCGCGACGTCGACTGGGGCGTGTACCCATACGTAACCTCCTCCAACCCAATCGCAGGCGGTATCAGCGCCGGTGCTGGCATCCCGCCGACGGCGCTGACACGAATCACTGGCATCACGAAAGCCTACACAACAGCTGTCGGCGAAGGCCCGTTCCCCACTGGCCTCGACGACGAGGTCGGCGCGTATTTGCAGGAGAAGGGGCAAGAGTTCGGCGCAACAACAGGGCGCACCCGGCTGTGCGGTTGGCTGGACATCCCGACACTGCGGTACGGTGCGTGGATCAACGGCTACACGGAACTTGCGCTGATGAAGCTCGATGTCTTGTCGGGGCTGTCCGAAGTCAAACTAGCCACGGCGTATGAACTCGACGGCCAGACCTACGACTTGCCGCGGCTGGCGCACGAGATGGAGCGCGTCGAACCTACCTACGAGACGCTGCCCGGCTGGCAGGAGGATTTGTCCGGATGCCGCCATTTTGACGACCTTCCGGCCGCTGCCCAAGCGTTCGTACGGCGCGTCGAGGCGTTGGCCGGCGTACCGATTCGGTACATCTCGGTCGGCCCGGACCGCCAGCAGACAATGGTGATGGAGGCCTAGTCCCCAGCGCGCTGGCGTGGGCTGGCGTGGCGTGATCCCGCTCGTCAGCGACGCCAGTGTCGCTGGATCTGTCACATCGGCCGCCGAGGTTGCCGAAACTGTCGATTTTGTCGCTATCGACCGCAGATTTCGCCGGTAGCGACACTTTCGGCAGTTCCCGTCCTCCGCCCATGCGTGATCCCGCTCCTTAGCAACACCTGATATCGCTGGCTCTGCCGAAACCGGCCTCCGAGGCTACTCATACTGTCGATTTTGTCGCTATCGGCCGCGCATTTTCGCCTGTTTCGACGCATTCATCCGCCTAAGTGTCAAATTGACATCTACAGCAGTGGCTCCCCACTCCTAAGTGTCAAATTGACATCTACGGCAGTGGTTTCCCCCTCCTAAGTGTCAAATTGACATCTACGGCAGTGGCTCACCCCTCCTAAGTGTCAAATTGACATCTACAGCAGCGGCTCCCCACGCCTAAGTGTCAAATTGACATCTACAGCAGTGGCTTCCCACACCTAAGTGTCAAATTGACATCTACAGCGGCGGCTTCCCCCTCCTAAGTGTCAAATTGACATCTACAGCAGCGGCTCCCCACGCCTAAGTGTCAAATTGACATCTACAGCGGCGGCTCCCCACGCCTAAGTGTCAAATTGACATCTACAGCAGTGGCTCACCCCGCCTAAGTGTCAAATTGACATCTACAGCAGTGGCTCCCCACTCCTAAGTGTCAAATTGACATCTACGGCAGCACAGTCTCGCACCTAAGTGTCAAATTGACATCTACAGCGGCGGCTCACCCCTCCTAAGTGTCAAATTGACATTACCGCGGCGTTACCCGGATGACTTTCCGTTCCCTGTAATGTAGCCTCATCCCGTTTGTCAACTCACGTGTAAATCTTACCGAACAGGCTGGCACACTCACATAAGATTCTAACCCAATCCCTAGTCCTTTGAAGGAGGATTGGGAGGGGTGAATGGCCGGCAGGCCAGAGGGGAGGAGCGAAGCGGCTTCCCCTTGGCAGAGCCTGTGGAGCTTGTGGGCAACCTGCTCTTTGGTTGTCCACAAATCCATAGGCGGGGTCAGCGTATCATTGCTGGCTCTCCCTGCGCACTGTGCGTGTCACCGGAGCCTGGGGTGGCGACGCCCTGTTTTGCCTGGGAGGGTTAGGGCTTTGCCCGGGAAGGGTTCATGACTGTGCTCTAACGCTCGCGGGCATATCCTGACGTTTCCTGCTGTCCATTCAGGATTTTCGATTTCTCTGCCCGGTTGCCTGCCCGCAGGTCATGTGCGCGCATGGTGTTGAGGTGTATCCGGCACCTCCTCATGGCCTTTTGCATGTTGTTCAGGTATCCGGCGCCTCCTCACGCCCATTCGCATCGAGGCCCCTCAGTAAGATTTCGATTTGAGCGATCCGGAGCCCCTCGGTTAGAACGCGTCCCTCGACCGCCTCCACCGCGGCGTCGACCGTCCACCCCCGAGTTTGGTATACTTACGAGTTTTGTATATCATCAACCGCAACATCAGCGGTACCCCACATGCAGAGAGGAGCAGCGATGTGACTCGGTCAACAGCCATTCCCGCTGCCGCAAAGCGCGTGTTCCAAATTGCCTGGCCCGCGATTGGCGAGGCTTACCTGCAGAACCTGCTCGGCGTCGTCGACGCAGTGTTTATCGCAAGGATAGGTCTCGTCGCCATCGACGCCGTAGGTGTGACGAACGTCTATAGCATGACCTATACCGGCGTGTTCATCGCCGTGTCAGCAGCGCTGTCCGTGTTTCTCTCGCGCGCCGTCGGAGCCAAGGACTATGCCAGAGGCCGCGCAGCCATCACGCACGGCTTGCTCATCGCGTTCATTCTCGGTCTCATCCTGTCGGTGCTATCGGTCTTCCTCAGCGTCCCGCTGCTGCACATCATGGGCGCCCACGGAGCCTTGCGGCGCGAGGCGTTCCCCTACTTTGTCGTGGTCCTCGGCATTTCGCCCATCATCGCGTTGTTCACGGCTCAGTCTGCAGCGTTTCGAGCGATTGGCGATACTCGTACCCCGCTGCGTGTCGCTCTCGAGATGAATGTTGTCCACGTCATCTTCGACTACATCCTCATCTTCGGTCTCGGTCCAATCCCCGCCTTTGGCATCCGCGGCGCCGCTTTCGCGATGGTGATTGCGCGGCTGTACGCGCTGCTGCGGCTGTGGGCGAAGTCCCGGCGCATGGAGGCGTTGGCGCTGCATCGGCGTGACCTCAAACTGTCGCGCACACTCGCCTGGAGTATGACGAAGTTCGCTGTGCCCGCGGCACTCGAGCGCCTATCGATGCGCCTTGGCCAAGTCATCTACTTCGGCCTCATCGTGCGCATGGGTGTCGATGTCTACGCGACGCACAACATCGCAGGCACCTTGACCGCCTTCGCGTCCACAATCGGCGGTGGATTTGCGACCGCAGCAACGGCGACCATCGGTCAATCGATCGGCAGTGGCAACGAAGACGATGTCCGGGTATACCGGCGCTGGTGCTATATCGAAGGTGCAGTCGCGATGACGGGGGTGACAATTCTGCTGTGCTTGTTCAGTCCGTGGCTAGGACTACTGTTCACGCACAATCCACACGTGGTGCATCTTTTGTTTGTCATCCTGGCGATCGACGTGTTCTCACAGCCATTCCTCGCCGCCGTGCTGGTGGACACGTCCGCCATTCAGGCAGGTGGGAACAGCCGATTCCCGATGATCACGACAATGATTGGCATTTGGTGTATTCGCACCCTCGGTGTCTACGTGTTTGCGTGGCGGCTCGGCTTCGGCCTGCCTGCCGTGTGGGTGAGCATCGCGGCAGACAACGCCTTGCGCGCGGGCTTGTTTCTGTGGTACCGCAAAAGCCGCAACTGGGTTCAGAAGCTGGCGTAGGATTTGCCCCACGACATTCGTCCCGATGTGGCGATACAGAGTTCGTCTGCGGCTACACATCGTTCACCCGGCACTGTGCTGCTACAAGCTACTCGCTACCTCGCCACTGCGGCGCACCGCCGAAACCACATGAGCACCGCCGTAGAACGCGGCTGACAGCGCCGCGACGAAGAAGCCAATTGGCCAGGCTGTGTCGTAACCGAGAATGAGCGCGATCCACACGGTGATTACGGAAATGACAGCCGCCAAAGCCATCGCCCGGACCGGCCGATGGGTCAGATGCGCAGCAGTCGCTGGCGGTCCAATCATCAGACTGAATGAGAGCAACGCTCCAACGACCGGGACGGTGATTGCCGTTGCAATGCCAATGACCACAAGGAACAACAGATCCACGGCGGCGACCCGCACGCCGCGCGCATGCGCTGACTGCCGTGTGACTGAAGCGAAGAGCAACGGCCGATACAAAAGCACGATGGCGACCAAGCACGCGGCGGCAATCGCAATTGTGGTGTACAACTGGGCGCGGCTGACACCGACCAACTGCCCAAAAAGCAGTGCGTACGCACCCGCCGCATAGGTATTGCTGAGCTTCAAAAAGAGCGCACCCGTGCCGAGCCCGGCGACGAGGGTGAGCGCAATCACGACGTCATGTTGTCCTTTTTTTCCCAGCCCACCCATAGTGACTGCCCCGGCGAGAGCGAACGCGACGAGCCCAAACATCGGGTTAATATTGACGAGCACCGCTCCAGCCGCTCCCGCGAAACCGATGCGCGGCAACGCGTGGGCGACAAAGGCGGAGCCGCGAATCACAACAAAAAAACCTACGAGTCCGGAAACTGCAGCGACCAGTGTGCCACTCAAGAATGCGTTCAGCATAAAAGGTTGCGTGAATAACCCCGGCGCGAACAGCGTCGTCATGGCGCTTTCACCTCCTGCTGCAGGCTCGGACGCTCAGCAGCCCGCGACCGCTCTGGCACGAATCGCGCGGCAAGGTAAAACAATAGCACGAAGGCTGCGATGAAAAAGCTCACGGGCCATCCACGCCCGTACGGAGGCCAGTAATAGCTGTCATACGAGCAGACAATCCCGGCCCAGGTTGCGATGACCGCTACCGCAGCAGACCACACAAGCGCCCTGCCCGGTCGCGACGTCAGGCGTACAGCCGTCGCTGCCGGACCGATGAGAAGTGCCGTGCTGAGCAGTGCCCCGAGCACGAGCGCCCCGTCTTCGACCGCGGCCGCCAAGACAAACATAAAGAGCATACTCACCCACCGCACCGGCACACCACGAGCCTCTGCCAAGGTGGGACTCACGGAACTGAGCAGAAGCGGCCGGTACAAGATAGCCAACAGCACCAGCGCCGCCAACCCAACTGCCATCACGAGCGGGGTCAACGCGGGGTTAATGACAAAAACAGAGCCAAAGAGCACCAGCATCGATACGGTGGCATTCGCCTGTTGAGTATCAATGTAGAGGAACAGCGCACCGAGTCCCATCGCGAACGACAGCACGAGACCAGTGGCTACATCGCGGTTGCGAATACGTGACCCGAGCCCCTCCATGGCTGCACCGGAGAGCAGGCCGAACGACAAAAATCCGTACCACACGTTTGCTCCCAGCATGACTGCGCCAGAAGCGCCGGTCGCACCGAGGTCAGTGAGCGCGTGACCCGCGAAAGACTGTCCGCGCACAATCACAAATACGCCAACTAGGCCGGATACAATCGCAATGGCGGTGCTGACCCACAACGCGTTGACGACCTCGTGATTCGTAAAGAACCCAGGAGCCAAGACAAACTGCCACGTGCCGTTCATGGTGCCGCCACTTCCTCGCCCGCGCAGCGAGATCGGTCACTTGGCTCGAGCAGACCGTACTCTCCGCCTTCGCCACCGACTACGATAATCCGGTTGCGGACGCGCAACACCTCCACCTCGTAACCGTAGAGCGTTGACAGGACTTCACTTCTGATCACGTCCTCGACGCGGCCTGTGACAGCCTTCCCGTTGGCAATGTAGACGACTTTGTCCATCACCGGGAGCAGGGGGTTCATGTCGTGAGCAACCATGATGACGGCTATACCGCGGGACTTTGCTACTTCTGAAACTAGGTGAACGACTTCGTAAGCGCTCTTGATGTCAAGGTTCGAGAGCGGCTCGTCGAGCAACATCACCTTTGGGTCAGTGAGCAGGGCTTGCGCGATGAGCAACCGCTGTTGCTCGCCGCCAGAGAGCCGCCCAACTGGTGCGTCTGCGAAGCGCGTGGCATGTACCGCACACAGGGCCTCGTCGATTTTCTGCCGTCTGCTTCGATTTGGCAGAGGCATACCCCAGCGATGCCCATCAATACCGAGGCCAACCAAGTCTCGCCCACGCAACGGCGTGTCCGGTTCGAGGTGGATTTTCTGTGGCACATAGCCAATCTGTTGGCTGCCGTGACGCGTCGGCTTGCCAGCCAAGGTGACCTGTCCTGTAGATGGTGCGAGCATACCCAAAATGACGCGCAACAGCGTCGTCTTGCCTGCACCGTTGGGGCCGATGAGGCCAATAAACTCCCCGGGAAATACGTCGACGTCAATGTCCTCGAGAATCCGTCTGTCGCCGTACCGGACACTGATTTGATGGAGTTGAAGCACTGGCTGTCCAATCACGTCCATTTAGTTCACCATCCCTGCTGATGTGCCGTGTTGAATTGCGTTAGATAGGTCTCGCACTTCGGATTGCATCCACGACTGGTACGTGTCAGCAGGAGGCATCGTCTCGAACACGCCAACTACAGGCACGTGACTTGCGCGCGCCTCACTTAACAGTGCGTTTGTGGCTGTATTGACAGCCTGCAAGTTGTAAACCAGCACTTTTACTTTGTGCTGTGTAATCAAATCATCTTCAGTCTGCACGTCTTGTGGCGCTGGGTCGATCCCGTTCATCACCGCCACTTGGAACGTCCACGGTGTCTTGATATCCATCCCCGCTGCTTGCAATAGGTAGTCGGCCACTGGCTCGGTCACGGCGACAGGTGTGTTCGCCTCCGTTCGCTTGACAGCCGCAATGGCCTGGTCAAGTGACTTGATGGACGCTTCAAACCTCTGTAAATTCTGTTTGAAATAAGCTGCGTGCGTGGGGTCCTCGTGAGCCAAGTCCTGTTCCACGAGCACGGCTGTACGGGCCATCGTTGCCGGGTTATACCACAGGTGCGGATTCGGCGTTTGGGGACTGTAGCCAAGCGACTGCGCCACATCAATCACCTTGCGCTTCGGGTTCGGCGAGGCAGCTTCCAGTTTGTTCATGAACCCGTCGTAGCCAAGCCCGTTCTGTATGACCAGCTGTGCGCCGCCGATGAGCGCCGCGTCTGCCGTACTTGCCTCATACGTGTGTGGGTCCGTGTTCGGGTTGCTCATCAACGCTTTGACAGAGACGAAATGGCCACCAATCTGGCTAATCACGCTGGCGTACTGATCTTCTGCCGCCACCGCGCGGACAACTCCGTTTGTGTTTGCTGAGGCCTGGGTGTTCGCGACGTTTGAACCTTGCCCGCACCCGGTGATGGCGGTCAACGACAGCAGACTGGCTGTAGCCAGGGTCGACATTGCCCATCTTCGGTTGTGCCGACTGACCACTTTTCGCGGCCAAGCATCTGTTCCGCCGGTCTGGCGAGAGATGTCTCCCATGGTTCGCCTCCTCTCACCGCTACACAGTAAATCGTGATGAACGGCTTGCGAAATGGAGTATACCAATGGCGCTAACGGTTGTAAATAGGAATCATTTCGATTTGTGATGTAATCCATAGTTTTCCCGTGATTGCCTGACCTTAACCGATGCGGGATAATAAAGTAACGAAGGGGAAAGGAGTGACGTCATGAACAACAATGCGACAGAGATCTTGGCCAAGCTGAAGGACGCCGGTTACAAGTTCACGGGTAAGCGGCAGATGGCTGTGGAGTTGTTTGTGAACAATCGCGACAAGTACCTGTCGGCCAAAGACGTACACGAGCACGTGAGGTCCAGGTACGAACGAGTGAGTTTCGATACGATTTACCGCACGTTAAGCACTCTGCTCGAACAAGGCGTGATTGAACCGATGGAGTTCAACGATGAGGCCGTCAAGTACCGGCTGAAATGCGGGGACGAGCATCACCACCACTTGGTCTGTGTGGGCTGCGGTTTAACTCAGGCGCTTGAAGATTGTCCAGTAGACGAAATTCTCGACCACGTTGGCAAGTTTGAAGTACTGAACCACCGATTTGAAGTGTACGGGTACTGCGAGGACTGTCAGGTGAAGCATAACGTGGACACGCACTAACAGGAACCCGCCAAACAAGTTCCCCCTTTATGCTCCCGTCGCACGCATCACAATGGCGGGAACGACAAAACCTATTGCCGAGGTCACATTCGTCAAGGCAGGGGGAGTGGTGAAGCGGTGCGAGAGTTCGTTCCGGACCGTGCGTACTTTGAACCAACAGCCCTTGAGTACCCAATTGGACAAGAAATCCTCCAGCGGCTTAAAGCGCTAGACGTCGAGATCCTTCACACCACATCTCACAACCAGGTGCGTGACATCCCCGGTGACAATGAACTTCAACAGTATCGAAACGCCAAGCGAACTCTCGTCGTCGGCGTTCGAAAAACGCTGAAGTTCGACACCTCCAAGCCGTCTGCCGAATACGCCATTCCCATCTCCACCGGGTGCATTGGCCACTGTCACTACTGTTACCTTCAGACCACCCTTGGCGCCAAACCGTACATCCGGGTCTACGTGAACATGGACGATATCCTTCGCCAGGCGCAAGCGTACATCGCAGAGCGCCAGCCGGAAATCACGCGGTTTGAAGCGGCCTGCACCTCCGATCCGCTCAGTATCGAGCACCTCACGGGCAACTTGGCTCGGCTCATCACCTTCATGGGCGATCAGCCACACGGCCAGCTTCGCTTCGTGACCAAGTACGACCTCGTCGACTCTCTGCTCGACCTTCCACATAATGGCCGCACCCGCTTCCGGTTCTCCATGAACACGGAGTACATGGTGCGCAACTTTGAGCCATCCACGGCGCCACTCGCCGACCGCATCGCAGCCGCGCGCAAAGTGGCGGTCTCTGGCTACCCGCTGGGCTTCATTATCGCGCCAATTTACATGCATGAAGGCTGGGAAGAGGCTTACACGAAGCTGCTGCAGAGGCTTAGCGAGGCGATGCCGGACAGTCTCACTGACCTGACTGTAGAATTAATCCAGCACCGATTCACAAAGCCTGCAAAGCGGGTTATCGAGAAGCGCTACCCAAAAACAAAGCTGGATCTCGATGAGTCGAAGCGAAAGTACAAGTGGGGGCGATACGGGATCGGCAAATACGTCTATCAAGATGAAGAACAGGCCCGCATCGTGAGCCTGTTCGAGGAACTCGTTGCGCAGTACTTGCCGCAGGCGAGAATCGAGTACTTCACCTGAAGGGCAACGAGTTCAAACCGGCTGACGAGCTCATGGACACAAGACCACTTTACCCCACGTCTTGCGTGTCGCAATCTGGCTGAGCGTTTGCGGCAGTTGGCCCAGTGGCGCCTGTGTGTAAATGAGCGGGTCGATGTTCCCGGTCTGATAGAGTTTCATTAGTTCATCGTGAATCGCGTGGACGCCGTTTGGCATCAGTTTACTGAACAACCCCCAGTGCACACCGACCACTGAGTAGTTTTTGAGGAGGATGTGATTCGTCGGTGCGTCTGCAATGCGACCGCCTGCAAAGCCGATAACGAGCAGCCGCCCCCCGAACGAGATACACTTGCGGCTGTTGTCAAACACGTCGCCACCGACCGGGTCGAAAATCACGTCCGCACCGCGGTTGCCGGTCTGTGCTTTCACGATGTCAATGAAATTCTCGACTGTGTAGTCAATCGCGACGTCTGCCCCCAAGTCCCTGCAAACGTGGACTTTCTCCTCCCCACCAGCGGTCGCAATTACGCGCGCGCCCGCCGCTTTGCCAAGCTGAATCGCCGCAGACCCAACTCCCCCTGCTCCGGCATGGACGAGGAGAACCTCGCCTCGCTGCAGCTTTGCGCAGTAGTGCAAAGCGTAGTAGGCCGTTTGGTAGGTAATGAACATCCCAGCGGCCGAGGTGAACGGAAGTTCCTCCGGGATCGGAAACACAACCTGCTCTGGCACCACGACAAATTCACAAAAACCGCCGTGTGGCAACTGCGGCATGGCCATCACGCGTTGACCGACGGAGAGCTTTACGCCCTCGCCGACAGCGGTAACCATGCCAGCCACCTCGGCACCAGGCGTAAACGGCAACGGGGGGCGCTCCTGGTATTTACCCTGGCAAAGGAGGATATCAAAGAAGTTCGCCGCAGCTGCCTTAACTTCGACCACCGCCTGCCCTCGTTGAGCACTCGGCACGGGCACCTCAGCGAGGCGCAGCGCTTCGCTCGGTTCTCCCAGTTCTTGTACGAGCCACGCTTTCATCTATCCACCTCCGTCGTGAAACTCAGCGGACTTTCGCGACAATCCCGTTATGAGCCTTAATGGTCCCATGCCGTAGGATATTGAAGCCGTTCTCATGCAGGTACAGGCCCATCTGTTGCACCGTCATCAACTCGCGGTAGGTGTAGTTCATCCACTCGGCGAGGACGTGGTAAAACATGCGTGATCGCCACTGTAGACGCGGCGTTGTCAAAATGGCGTAACCGCCCGGTTTCAGGAACTTGCGGTGCCAATCGATCGCCTCTTTCTTGTACTCATCTGGGAAGTGTTCAATCAGCCCGACGCTGACGACCACATCAAACTCCTGGCCAAAGTCGAGGTTGCGAATATCATCTACGACAAATGAGATATTCATCTGATCCCGATACCACACCTTCGCAGCGCCAGTTGCTGGATTTGTCCCGACAAACGGGTAGTGCTCGGGGAACTTGCCAAAGCGGTCGGTGCGACAAAAGTCGTCGTAGTCCACCAGCACGGCCTCGCCGCCCGGGTACATGGAATACATCTGCATAGCCTCGTAACCGTCAGCGGCGCCGAGGAACAGGACTCGCGGCTTGTGCAGGTCGAGGCCGCGAAACAGCGCACGCTTTCCGCGTGGGTCCCAAATTGCGTCTTCCGCGCGGTGCGCCATGTTCCAGATTGTCAGCTCTTCGAGTTCACCGAGCATGTGCCGGGCTGCGCCCCAGTGCAGCGTGCCGACATTCTTAACCAACTTCCCAAACGCTTCCTGCCGCTCCTGCGGCACATTCTTCATAAACAGCGCGTGGAACGAACGGTTGAACATCTCCCACGAGGTGTGTACCGGCAGCGTATCGCCGTGTTGTTCTTCCCACCGTCGTTTTCCCCCAGCGTAATTGACGACACGAAACGGTTTCCCAACCTGTCTCCACGAGAGGGTCGACCAGTCCTTGACGATGTTGTCGTCGATGAAGGCATCGAGCGTTTCCGGATTGGGATTGCGCAGGTCCATCCGGTAGTTAGCGTAGAGCTTGGTCTCCCCAAGGTTGGACTCATCGAAGGGATGTGCAGCACTCGCATCTGCCACATGCGCCACATTCCCGAGTTGTACCGGTGCGACATCAATCGCGGAATCAGCTGGAGGTGCGAGCTCTGCACGGGTCTGTTGTTGGACTGCGGAGTCTGCCCGCTCCCCTGTACCCTCCTGCAGTTCGAGCTTGCCGGTCGTCTCCGACGGTTTAAACGTCATACTCATCGGCTCCACTCCTTCTCTGACCAGATAGTCTCGCTCACATGCGGCCCACTATAAAGTCCGGAATCAGGTTCCCGAATTCGTCCGATAGTTCCAACTTTACCTCCCAATATACGACGAAAACCCTCCATTCGAACAGGACTGAGTGGAAAATTGTTGACCAATCGGTCGGTTGGCACTCTCATGTGGATGATTATGGTAAGGCAGTGGTGACTGGTAGTGGTGACTGCTATGAAGCTGTCTTACACAAAGGGAGGAATATGAGTGAACGTAAACATGCCAACCCCCGGTTTGGCGGCGATTGGAATCATAGGCATCATTGTCGGCATTATTCTACCGCTAGTCGCCCTTATCCTGTCGATCACTCTCATCGTTGCAATCTTCCAGACTCGAAATGCAACACGCGAAACTGCGCAACGCCTAAACGACATATACAGGTTACTCGTCACTAAGCAGAATTCGGACAAGTAGTCAGGAACGTTGGGAAGGGGAAGGGCAACATTCCAATCTGGTTCGGCCCCGCGTCGGGGGACTGAATTCATATCAGCGACGCTAGTGTCGCTATCGCACTAGTTTTTGTCGCTGGTCCGGTGGACCCGGGTTTGAAGTGTCGAAAATGTCGCTACAGGCCGGGATTTTGCGCTGCAGCGACATTTTTTCCTCTCGCCGTGGTCGCGAAGCTGCCAACATCCATCAGTCGGTTGCGCGAACTGCCCGACAAACGGCGTGTAGTGTTCCAACCGCGCGCGCAAACGCTTTCATTTGACGTTTTTGAAACGTCGCCCACATTGACCGTGGACATCAGCTAAAGATCGACTACACAAGCGATGTCGGGCGTGCTAGAATGTGCTCGTTTCTTGCAGGATTCGGCATAATAAACTGGGGGCGCACAACCGATTGGTCACAACTCTAAAGCGGCTTATCATTGGCCGTCCGCTCAAAACCCGAGAAACGGGTCACGCTCAAATCGGCGTGTTGAAGGGCATGGCGGTCATGACGCCAGACGCTCTGTCTAGTGTGGCCTATGCGACAGACCAGATGGAAATGATCCTCTTGGCTGTCATCGGTGCGGCTAGCGCGAAGTCTTACATCTCAGACGTCCTTGGCTTCTCGATGCTTGGGACCCTCATCATCGTCGCTCTAGCCTTCCTGCTCTACCTGGCTTACCGCGGCATCATTGCACAGTACCCACATGGTGGCGGCGCCTATGCGATTGGTTTGCACGACCTCGGCAAGTACTGGGGGCTGTCAGCGGCGTCCACTCTCATCTTGGGGTATACACTTACCGTCGCTGTGTCTGTCGCTGCAGGCGTTGATGCCATCGGACCTGTGATCCCGTTCATCGGCCATCACAAACTCATTGCCAACGTTGTCCTCACGCTCATCATCATGCTCATCAACCTGCGCGGAACGAGCGAATCCGCCAACGTGTTTGTACCGTTCACGTACATCTTTATCGGCTGCATTTTCCTCCTCGGCGGAACAGCTGTCGTGGAAGCCTTGCGGCATCCAGAAACGGTGCACGTGCCGACGTTGGCAGGCGTGCATGCGGTTCAAGGCATGGGACTGTTCCTGTTCCTGCGCATGTTTGCCAACGGGTGTAGCGCACTCACCGGGATCGAGGCAGTATCTAACTCCGTGCCCGTCTTTAAAGAACCTTCGCCACAGCGTGCCCAGCGTCTGCTGCTGACGCTAGTGGTTACTCTGTCGATGCTCTTCATCATCGTTTCAGGAACCGCAATGTTGCACGGTTTGACGTACAACCCAGATGTGCCGCTGATCAATCAGGAATCCATGCTGCTGTTTGGAACGCACGGGTTAGGCTACATTGTGACCGTCATCATCTCTCTCTCGACGATGGCCATTTTGGGTGTGGCAGCGAATACCGCCTTTACCGGTTGCCCGGCGCTGTGGTCTTCGATGGCGCGAGACGGATTCATGCCGCGCTGGCTTTTGCACAAGGGAGACCGCCTCGTCTACAGCAACGGCATCTTGTTCCTGACCTTTATCTCGCTGATGCTCACCCTCGTCTTTGACGGCAAAGTCAGCGCCCTGATGCCGCTGTATGGAGTCTCCGTGTTCTATACGTTTAGCGTGTCTCAGCTCGGGATGGTCGTTCGCGCGGTCCGTGCACACAAGAGTGGATGGCTGTCGAAGGCAATCGGCAGCGCCAGCGGTTTCACCCTGACAGCCGCAGCCTGCGCGATTTTCGGCATCACGCGCTTTACAAGCGGCGCTTGGCTGGTCGTTGTCTGCGTTCCGTTGATGGTCTTGATGTTCAGCAAAATCCAGCATCACTATGCGGAACTGAAGGAAGACTTGAGATACGACTTCGCGCGACCACTCGAACTCGAACGCGACACGATTACACTTGTCCCCATCGCTTCCGTCAACAAGTCGTCGGTCCATGCGCTAGAATATGCGCTGGCCAATTTCAAGAACGTGGTCGCTGTCTCCGTCATTGCCAACAACAGTCCAGAAGAAGCGGAGCGAAAGGAACACAAGTTGCGTGAAGAATGGGGGCGTTTGAACTCAGGCGCCAGGTTGGTCGTGATTCACTCTCAGTACCGGTCCGTGGCGAGACGCTTACAGCGGTTCGTCGACCTCGAACTTGACCGTTATGAACCGGAAGACATCACTGTCGTTGTGCCGCAGTTCATCACCAGGAAGTGGTGGCACAAGCTGTTGCACAACAAGACCGGCAGTCTCTTGATGGCAACACTGGTACTGAACAAGTCTGTGACCGTGTTGACCGTCCCCTACCGCCTGAAGCGCTAGCCGCGTTCGGCACAGAGACTGACAAACCACGGACAACAGGGGCTGTACCTGGCGATGCGTCACCCGCCTGTTCGGTACAGCCCCTGCGTTTCGCCGAACGGGCGCAACAGCACGCTATCCTCAGGCTTTAGCCGCTTGGATGTCGAGCGTAATCTGTACCTGGTCAGCGACGAGTACGCCACCGGTCTCCAGTGCTTGGTTCCATCTCAGGCCGTATTCGCTGCGGCTGATTGCGCCATGTACCTCAAAACCAACCTTCTCGTTGCCCCATGGGTCTTTCCCACTGCCTTCGTACGTCACCGTGAACGTCTCAGGTTGGGTCGTGCCGCGGATTGTCATATCTCCCGTGATCACGTACTCGCCCGGACTCTTCTTCTCAATCTTCGTCGCCTTAAAGGTCATTTTCGGATGGTGCTCGACGTCAAAAAAGTCCGCAGAACGCAAGTGGTTGTCGCGGTCGTTGTTGCGCGTATCGACACTGTTGACAGCCACGGTAAACTCAATTGTCGCGTCTGTCAGGTCCTCTGGGTTCGCATCAATCGTAGCCTCAAAGTCGTGGAACGTTCCCTTCACTTTAGACACCATCATGTGGCGAATTGCGAAGTCAATACTGCTGTGCGCCGTGTCCACAGCCCACTTTGTCTTCGTCATTGACGCTTCAGCCATGCTCGTTCCTCCTTGTCGGCCAATCCTCGGAGAAAGTATGGCTAGACATCCATTTTTTATGCGCCGGACAAAAGGTTTGATTGACACCCTGCGAGCGAAGCGCACAATGGAGTTGCAAGTCTCTGTTGGGGGGGATAGATTGTGAACGTTTACGACTTCACCGTGGAAACGGCGAACGGCGACGAGCAGCCGCTGCGTCTCTATGAAGGTCAGACCCTGCTCATCGTCAACACAGCCAGCAAGTGCGGGTTTACACCTCAGTACAAAGGATTGCAGGAGCTCTACGAGCGGTTTTCCGAGCGACAGTTCACGGTACTTGGCTTCCCGTGTAATCAGTTTGCCAAGCAGGAACCCGGCAGTAACGACGACATCCAGACGTTTTGTGACGTGAACTACGGCGTCACGTTTCCCGTATTCGCCAAGGTCGACGTGAACGGGGCGTCCGCACATCCGCTCTATCAATTTCTCACAAAGGCAGCGCCCGGTGTGCTTGGGTCCAATCGAGTCAAATGGAACTTCACGAAGTTCCTGGTCGACCGAAGCGGCCAGGTCGTCAAACGCTACGCCCCAAAGACGACACCTGACGCCATCGCGGCAGACATCGAAGCCCTGCTATAGACCGCTGAGCTAAAACTGCGCCTCGGTCGGATACCCGCGTTGCTCCCAATAGCCAGTGATTGGCGTGAGGCTGAATTCGACGCGGCTTACCCACTTAATCGACTTGTAGCCGTACATCTTTGGAACAACGAGGCGCAGTGGGTGCCCTTGCTGTACTGGCAAGGGCACGCCGTTCAACTTGTACGCCAAGAGCACTGTCGGGTCGAGCGCCTCGCTCAGTTTCAGACACTCCGTGTACGCTCCATCGAACGAGTAGAAGCGCACGTATTTCACGTTCGGATGGGGCTGTACGCGCTTCACGAGTTCCGCCAAGTGCACCCCGTCCCACTCCACATTTGCCACACTCCAGCCGGTTACGCACTGGAAGTTCACAGTCTCCTGATATGATGGAATCGCATTGACGTCGGACCAAGTCAGTGTCGTCGGGTGCGCAACCGCACCGTCCACGCGCAGTCGATAGTCGGGCAACTGGACAGTCGGGTAGCCGCCTGTCACGGTGTAATAAGCGGCGAAATCGCCCGTTGTGGTGGCTCCGTTCCCGCCAGCGGAACCTGCGATTGGTCCCGCTTGGAAGAGCCGAATGAGGGCAGTGCCGGGATCGACAATCGTAAAAAATGCAGTGCCCAGCACCCCAAGACCGAGATACCGTGCAAAGCGGCGCCTGTCGACGTCGACCTGACCAGCAACGCTGTTGGCCCGTGGGCGCAGACTGAACGTTTTGTAGAACGCGTGGATAATGATATAGCCGGCGAGCACGTAGGACAGGTCGCCGTGCCAACTGAAACTAGCGCTGCGCCAACGCGCAGGAAACCAGGCAACGCGCCACAGGAGCAGTCCCGTCAGGACAATTCCACCGCCAAACACCAGCGGAAACCACCAGTCCAGGCGCCACAGTCGTTTCGTCGCCGGGACGACCTGCAACAGCGGTACAATGAGCGTCACACCAAACACAATCCCAAGCAGAATGTGCACGTCATAGATGAACGGTAAGTAGGGAATGAGCGGCGTGTGCAACCCAGGTACATACAACAGAATGCCCGTAACGAGGAGTAGCACAAACGACACAATCGTATAGTGATGCAGCCAGACTAGGGCTTTCGGCCACTTGCCGTGCTTAAACCAACGCATGCAGTTCCCCCCCACCCACTTTCATTATACGTGCCTGCGCGTGCGACCTCACACGCGACTTCCCTGTTTTTTCACGATTCAGTGACGGCGCACGGAAATCGTGCCACAACGTGGCGGCAATCCGGTATGATCAGACACAATCAAGTCTCTTATTTCGCGGGACAGGTTCTGAAAGGAGACGGTTTGTTGAGTATCGCAGAGGACTTAGCCGCAATCTTGCGAACAGACCAAGTGTCGACAGGCGCATCTGTACTCGAACAACACAGTCGCGATGAGTCCTACCACCGCCCAGTCAAGCCCGACTGTGTGGTGTTTCCGGAGAGTACCCAAGATGTGCAAGGAGTGTTGCGCTACGCGCATGCGCGCGGCGTTGCGGTCGTCCCGTACGCCGTCGGCAGCAGTTTAGAAGGACATGCGGTGCCGGTGAAAGCCGGCATCAGCATGGATATGATGCGCATGAACCGCGTGCTTGAGGTGCGTCAAGACGACTTCCTCGTGCGCGTGCAACCAGGCGTCACAAAGGAACAGGTCAACGCTGCACTGCGTCGGCACGGATTGTTTTTCCCGGTCGATCCCGGCGCCGATGCGTCCCTTGGCGGCATGGCAGCGACAAACGCCAGCGGCACCACCACTGTGCGTTACGGCGCCATGAAGGAGAACGTCCGCGCACTTGAAGTCGTGACCGCTGACGGGCGAGTTATTCACACCGGATCGCTCGCAGCCAAGTCCTCGTCGGGATACAACCTGACTGCACTGTTTGTCGGGTCAGAAGGAACCCTCGGCGTGATGACGGAGTTGTGGCTACGAGTGTTCGGGATTCCAGAGAAGACGATTGCCGCACGCATTACGTTTCCCGACGCAGCAAGCACGGTCCGGGCGTCTACAGCGATGATTGGTGCAGGCATACGCGTCGCGAGGCTGGAGTTTGTCGACCCGGTGATGATGGAAGCGATCAACCATTTTAAGCACACGAACTACCCGGAGCGCCCAACCTTGTTCCTCGAGTTCCATGGCAGTGACCAGGGTGCGCAGGAAGACGCAGAACTCGCGATGGAAATCGCGCGTGAAGAGGGCGGAACAGACATCGTGATCGAGTCAGACGAAAAGGCCCGCCACACCCTGTGGGACGCGCGCCACAGTGCAGCGTGGGCGATTAAAGCGCGCCACCCAGGCAAAGAGCACATGTCGACAGACGTCTGCGTGCCCATTTCTTTGTTGCCGGATGCTGTCGCGCACGCGCGACGCGTTCTCGAGGAAGAAGATGCGGTTGGCGGTATCGTCGGGCACGTCGGGGACGGTAATTTTCACGCGAGCCTCATTGTTGACCCAAGTGATGAAACCGACCTCGCAAAGGCTTACCGCGTCAATGAGCGCATTGTCCTGCACGCCCTAGAACAAGGTGGCACCTGCACAGGCGAACACGGCGTTGGCCTTGGCAAGCGTAAGTACCAGCGCAACGAGCACGGGCCCGCTCTCGATTTCATGCAGGCGATTAAGCAAGCGTTCGATCCCGCTGACATCATGAACCCAGGCAAACTAGTGGATGGTCTGTAGGAGTAGCAACCGAGGCGGCGACGTGGCGTTGCACGGTGCCGCCCCCTCGCTGCAATTACGCCGTCGCGTTAAACAGGACGCGACCTTGTACGGAAGTCTTGTATAGTTGGCTAAACTCGCCGCGAACGATGTACTGTAGCGCAGCGAGGAATTCTTCCGCCACACCTTCAATGAATGGGTTCGGCAGCAGATACCCGCCGTCCGCCGTCACGTACGTCAACTCGCTGTCGCCGAAAAACCGCGTGTCGTCGCGATGACTCCACAGCATCACGAAATCGCCTTCAAGTCCTAACGTCTGGTGCCCCCACGTAGACATTGCTGCGCATACGCCGTTTGCTTCGTCCTGGGTATAGCCACGCTCCCACATCCGCGTATCATAACTGCCAACTTGCATGAACTTTACAAATGCCACTGCCACTGATTCCGGCATCCTCGCTACCCCCTCCCGTCTCACCATAGCTTAGCAGAACACGGTCAAAGTCTGCGACACAATAGACCTCGCGGCCAGGCGCTTAAGAATTGACAGAATTCGTCGCCTTCGCTATCATGGGCGTATCGAAATGACCGAATTACGATTTTGGTCATCTGGTCAGTGGCGCTCTGAAAGAAGGAGTAGTCAGCCTTGGATGGAAAACGCCAACAAGCTATCGTCGATGCAGCAAAGAAATCACTGGCTCTGTTCGGCTACAAGGGCACGACGATGGACCAAGTCGCCAAGATGGCGAATGTATCCAAAGGGTCGATCTACAACTTTTTCGCCAGCAAGGAAGACCTGTTCGCCGTGATTGTCGAGGACATGGTCAAAGAACTCGAGTCTGTGTTACACGCGTCTGTGCAAAATGGGCAGCCCGTGTTCACCAGTCTGCACCACGTGATGTCTGAGGTACTGCAGTTTCGCCAGGAGCACGAACTGCTCGCAAAGCTCTACCATGAGATGCACGAGCTTGGTACCGCGGCAGCCAACGATGCAATCCGGCACATCGATGACAGGGTTCTCTCGTTTATCGAACGCTTGATCCGTCATGCTGTGCAACAAGACCAACTCAAACCGTGTGACCCCGAAATCACTGCGTTTTTGTTCATGAAGTTCTACATCGCGCTGGTGTCCGAGTGGAGCGAGCGGCACGAACCGCTCGACAACGAAACGATTTCGCACTTGTTTCAGTTCTATTTTGTCAAAGGGCTGGGTATCTCTCCGTAGCGATTGCGCAGACGAACGAGCCACATGCGACGCAAAACTTCCTTGAAGGGGGGACTGCCGGGCAAACGGTCGGCGTAAAGTTAACGGAGCCGGATCCGCAGCCCACTTCAAGTGTACCTGTCCATCTGCCGGCCACACCGTGACGAACCAAACCACCGGCGGAATTGCAGCACCACCGGCGCGCATTCGCGCCCCTATCAGCACAGGCGCAGACAGCGCCAAAACCGAGGAGGTCATGTACCATGCCGTCCACCAAAGAGATCTTTGCGCACATCGATGAAGCTCTGAAAGCTGATCCTTCCCGTGTCGAAGGATTCGACTGCGTGTACCAGTTCACGCTGACCGGTGACGACCCAGGCACGTATCAGGTCATCTTGAAGTCGGGACAGGTGAGCGCTGTAGAAGGAGAGCAAGAGACTCCGCAGTGCACGATTGGAATGGACTCCGCCGACTACAAGGAAATGATCGCTGGCAACCTCAACGGGACACAGGCCTTCATGAGCGGCAAACTGCGCGTCACTGGCGATATTGGTCTCGCAATGCGCTTGGAGTCGGTCCTCAGCGCGTACAGCGGCTAATCCCAGCGACGGGCTGCATCGCAGGGGGGTGTCAGCCATCGACCGGACGGTCGGTCTGTCCCCCCGACGGTGCGGCGTGTGGTTGGAGATGAGGGGAGGCTTCGCTAGTGAATCTCACCGAACTGCCGATTGAAAATATACAAATGTTCGGTACCTACACAAACCTCATCTACGAAGACCGAGCGTACACGAACACCGAATGTGAAGAACAAGCTTCAAAGCTCGCACACTACCTGCAGGGTATCGGCGTGTCCCACGGCGACCGTGTCATCGTCACAATGCCAAACCGCCCCGAAGCCCTCTGGTCGTACAGCGCCATCGCCAAGGCAGGCGCAGTCACCGTCCCTGTCATGCCGCTCTTGCAAGCCTCTGAGCTGCGGTTTATCGCAGAAGACTGCACTCCGAAAGCGATTATTACGGCCAATTTGCTGTTCTCCAAGGTGCAGGAAGCTGTCCGCGACCTGCAGCCAGTCCCGCTCATTCTCTGCGTGGACGCAGTCGGGGACGACGCCCTGGACGTTCACCTCGCACAGTACCCGGCCACGCCGCCCACTGCAAGAATCCACGACGACGACACCTGCGTAATCCTCTACACATCCGGTACTACTGGTCGTCCAAAAGGCGTTGTCCTGTCGCACAGAAACCTCTACTCGAACGCGAAGGCTGCAGCGGATGTGGCGCGCGGATTTGCGGAGCAAACTGACCTTGCCCGCGTCGGGCTAGTCGTCCTGCCTCTGTCGCACGCCTTTGGTTTTACCATGCTGCAGAGCAGTTACTTCAGCGGTGACAAAAGTGTGTTGCTCCCGTTCTTTGACCCAAAACTCGTGTTCACCGCAATTGAAAAGTACAAAGTAACTCACTTCAGCGGAGTGCCGGCGATGTTTCACGCCATGCTGCACCATCCAGACGCCGACAAGTACGACTTGTCCTCGCTCTCCCTCTGCATTTCGGGCTCTGCTCCGATGGCAGCACGCACGATTGAAGAGTTCGCAGCCAAGTTTAACTGCCCCATCTACGAAGGCTATGGACTCTCTGAAGCTGCCCCCGTCGTGACAGCACCCCGCGCAGATGACGTGTTGAGACCCGGTTCAGTCGGACGGCCGCTGCCTGGCGTCGACGTGCGCGTCGTTGACGCCAGCGACAAGCCGCTTCCAACAGGAGAAGTGGGTGAACTCGTCGTGCGCGGCCCAAACATCACAAAGGGGTATCACAACCTGCCTGACGAGTCAGCGAAGGTGTTGAAGGACGGCTGGCTGTACACCGGTGACATGGCGCGTATCGATGACGATGGTTACGTGTTCATTGTCGAGCGGAAAAAGGACGTGATCATTCGCGGCGGTTTCAACATCTATCCGCGCGACCTCGAAGACCTCTTGCTCAGCCACGAAGCCGTCTCTGAAGTCGCGGTGTTTGGTGTTCCATCAGAAGCGATGGGCGAAGAAGTGGTGGCCTACGTGGTCAAGCGACCAAAAACCGAAGTAACAGAAGAGGAACTCGTCGCGTACTGTCAGGAAAAGTTGGCCAAGTACAAGACCCCCCGCTACATCAAAATTGTCTCCAATGTACCAAAAAACCTGGTCGGCAAAATTGACAAAAAGCTGCTCCGCGAGCAGGCGCAAAAGGATGTGAAACTATCGTGATCTCGTTTCGACCGACTGAAGAAGAGAAGCAGTTCATGGACGTCGCGAGCGACTTTGCGATGGAGATCCGCGCAGCCGCACGAGACTGTGAAGAGGCAGGTCGGCCCAGTGACACGCTGGTTAAAAAAGCGGAAGAACTCGGATTTACTGTGATGGAACTGCCTGAATCCGCAGATGGCCTGGAACTGCCGCTCGTGTCCCAAGCGCAGATATTAGAGTCCCTCTGTTTTGGCGATCTCGGCGTCGTCCAAGGCTTCCCTGGACCAGCAGACGCAGACTCGCTTCTGCGCACGGCTGCAGCCGCTGGTCTCGACAAGCTAGGGACAGGATTTGGCACCGCTCCTAGCGCATTCGTTGATGCCCTGCAGGGCCAGTCACTGCCGAAGGAGACGCTGCGCCTCGAAACCGCAAACGGAGGTTACCGCTTGTTCGGCACCTCCCGCCCCGCTCGCGGGGTGCAGTTCGCACAGCGCCTGTTTGTCGCAGTCGCAGACGACGCTGGTCAACAGGCTGTTGTCGTGCTCAATCAGCCCGGCGACGGCAGCACAGCGTGGCGCGTCGTAGAAGGCGACATTCGACTCGGCCTCCTCACGGCTGGCGTAGCGCGCGTGGCCTTTGAAGACGTGGAAATCCCCGATGAAGCCGTCGTTGCGATTGGGGATTCGGCCGCCCAGTGGTTGACAGCGGCGCGAGCGCGCATCCAGGTGTTGCAGGCGGCCAGGTCTGTGGGCGCCATGCAAGCCGCAGTCGACTACGTCACGATGTACACCGCCGGGCGCAAAGCGTTCGGCCAAGCCATCGCGAAGTTCCAAGGTGTCTCCTTCACAGTCGCGGACATGGCCATCGAGACGGCAGCCGCGCGTAACCTCGTTCTCTACGCAGCGGCGCAAATCGACGCCGGAGAAGATGGTGGCGCACAGTCTGCCCGCCTTGCGGCGGCCAGAGCGAGCCGGTCCCTGCGCTTCGTCACCAGCAACGGTGTTCAACTGCTCGGCGGTCACGGCTTTGTCCAGGACTACCCGGTCGAGAAATGGATGCGTGACGGACAAGCCCAAGCTGTCCTGTACGGCCGCGAGACAGAACGACTGATTGAGTACGGCGAGGTACTGCTTGGGAAAGGCGGTGCATCTGCGTGATTGAATTCAAACTCACACCTGCCCAGAAGCAGATGAAAGACCTCACGCACTGGTTCGCTGCGAATGAGATGCGACCAATCTCGATGCTCTCCGACAAGCTTGGCAAGGTGCCCGATGAGTGGCTCGACAAGGTCAACAAGATGGGGATCACGCTTGCTTCCGGCGGCGGCATGGGCGGCTCTGGGTCGGGGGCAACATCGCAATCGGGCTCATCTGGCACGAAGCAGGACGACGCGGAGGTCGACCCGGAAGTGAAGCGCCAGACCAACCGCACGACCGTGATTGCGGCGGAAGAAGTCGGCTGGGGCGACCCGGCGATTGCGCTCACATTGCCCGGTCCGGGCCTCGGCGGACCCCCGGTTCAAGGCAGCGGTACCCCGGAGCAGAAGCAGCGCTTTCTGTCCATTTTCACGAAGGACAAACCGCGCTGGGGTGCTTACGCGCTGACTGAACCGGAAGCCGGCTCTGACGTGTCCAACATCCGTACGACCGCGAAGAAAGTAGACGGCGGCTATGTGCTGAACGGCCAGAAAATCTTCATCACGAACGGCGGCCGCGCCTCGTGGGTCGTTGTCTTCGCGACGGTCGACCGCAGCGCAGGCCGCGCCGGACACCGCGCGTTTGTGGTGGAACAGGGAACGCCTGGCTTTCGCTGCAGTCGCCTCGCGCACAAAATGGGCATGCGCGCGTCCGAGACTGCTGAATTGGTATTCGAGGACTGCTTCGTACCGGACGCGAACCTACTTGGCGGCGAAGAGTACTACGCGAAGCGCGCCGAGGGCAAGAGCGGGTTCCAGGTCGCCATGGCCACATTTGACAACACGCGCCCTGTGGTAGCTGCAATGGCCACCGGCATTGCGCAGGCAGCATACGACTACACACTGGAGTTTGTGCGCAAGGAGTACCCGAAATCTGGGCGACTGTATCAGATGGCGTGCGAGAAGCTCGCCGATATGGAACAGACCATCCAAGCGGGCCGGCTACTGACCTGGGAAGCGGCGTGGAAGGCGGACATTGGTCAGCCAAACTCGAAAGAGGCCGCCATGTGCAAAGCGTACGCCGGTAAGAACGCACTCGAAGTGTGCGAGACATGCCTCGAGCTGCTCGGGCCGAGCGGGATGGACGGGCACATTGTCGAGAAACTGTACCGCGATGTCAAGGTGTACGACATCTTCGAAGGCACCAATCAGGTGCAGCACCTGATTGTCGCACGCCGCCTGTACGACGCCTTCGAGTTGCGGATCTAATCGGAGTCGCAGCCAGAGCTTGCGCAAGAATCACGCCTGTAGCGACATTTTCGACACTTCAGCGGCCGCGGCAGGCCCATGGTCGGTCGATTAACGACGCCTGCGTCGCTACCGCACGGGGTTGGTGGGGTTGCGGCCATCGCGAACGGAAAAAATGTCGCTACAGCGCAAGAATCACGCCTGTAGCGACATTTTCGACACTTCAGCGGCCGCGACAGGCCCATCGTCGGGCGATTAGCGACGCCTGCGTCGTTACCGCGCAGGGTTTTCACCTCAAACTTCCAGTTGGCGCACGTCCAGCCACTGCGGTGTCTGCTCAAGTGCCGCAGCGACCAGCAGTAACAAGTCTTCGCGACCGCGGGCGGCTATCACCTGCACGCCAACTGGCATCCCGGTCTCACTGCGGTACATCGGCACCGACATCGCCGGTTGACCCGTCAGGTTAGCGAGTTGGGTGAAAGGCGTCCGCTTGAGGCTTGTCTGCACCAGTGTGTCGACGAGGCCAACCTTCTGCAGCACTTTCGCGATCCCGAACTTGTCCACGACCGATATCAGCGCCCGTTCCATCCCCGTTGGCGCTAGCTCACCAATCTTCGCAGGCATCATCGCTGTGGTTGGCGTCAAGTAGAGGTCGTACGTCTCGTGGAATGCTTCCATCTGCACCGCAGCCTTGTCCCACTCACGCAGGGTCATCACAAATTCGGCCGCTGACGTTGTTTTTCCCAGCACAGCGAGCATCCACGTCGTCGGTTCCACGTCCCCGAGCTTGACTTTGCGGCCAAGAATCGACTCAAGTGCCATCAACTCCGCGCCCACTTCAGCGAAATACATCGTGATGTAGCTCTTGGCGAGCTGCAGCCCGTCGACGGGCGCAGTTGCTTCTGTCACGTGGTGACCGAGCAATTCGAACAGGCGTGCTGTGTCGAGTACTGCTTGGCGACAAGCAGGATCTACCGCAGTTCCTAGCGGAGAAGTGACCGAAAACGCAACGTTGAGCGCGCGAGGGTGCGGCATATCGATGACTCGCAAGTAACTACCGTCAAAACGAGGAGGCAAAAACGCCCGGCCCTTCTCTTCCGTGATTAAAGCGTCGAGCACCGCGGCGCTGTCACGCACGCTTTTCGTCAGCACATGACTGACTGACGCGCCCTGCCAGTGTCGACTCAACTGCGGGCCGACCGGGGTGCGTCCGCGCGTCGGTTTAAGTCCGAAAAGTCCACAGTACGCGGCAGGAATGCGGATCGATCCACCGCCGTCACTAGCCCCCGCCAGCGGCACCATCCCCGCTGCCACTGCAGCAGCGGAGCCCCCACTCGAGCCACCTGGTGTGACATCTGGACTCCACGGGTTGCGCGTCGGTCCGTTGTGCTCGGGTTCCGTCACAGCCATCAGCGCAAATTCTGGCACGTTTGTGTAACCGAGAAAGACAAACCCCGCCTGACGCATCTGCCTTGTGTAGAGTGAGTCTTCGGTCGCGCGATTGCCTTGGTACGCGCGAGAGCCGAATGTCATCGGCTCACCCTCGACTTCCTGGTACATGTCTTTCAGCAAGATGGGCACTCCAGCAAATGGCGCGTCAACCACAGTCTCGGCCTGCTTACGCGCCTGCTCGTACATTTTGTGTGTAACGGCGTTCAACTTGGGATTGATCCGTTCGATCTCGGTGATCGCCTGCTCCACCAGTTCCTTCGGCTCGACTTCGCGAGCCTTGACCAGTTTTGACAGCGCTGTGGCGTCATAATCTCGATACAGGGAACTCACAAAGCTCTGCCCCCTCCCAACACATGCAACACCCAGGAACATGCCTTCCCCGCATCCCGAACTGCTGTCTGTCGGCCGCTCCGGGTTCCCACTTACCCGTGAAGTCGCTTCCAGACTATGCTCTGTAAGACCAACTCTTGCCCGTGAGCGACGGTGCTCACAACCACCTGATATGTTCCCCGTGTCCCGACAGTCTCTTCCGTAACTGCCTTCGCACTGACCAGTGTGTCTCCATTGACATGGAGTGTCACGTCAAATGAAGATGCACTGCGCAGTCGCGACAGGGCAGTTCCGTAAGCGGGGTTGTTTGCCAGTTGAGTCCCAGCTACGGTCGGCAGCAGGTTGTGCAGATAAACTGCACTGCCGTCAGCTGACGCGTGCAACCACGCGAGGTACAGGGTGACTAATGCACTTGACGCCGTCAGCGGTTGATTGCTCTCCGTGAAGTGAAGGCTCGGAGCACCCGAGTAGTGCAAGGTTCCCATCGGCAGTGAATTCGTCGACAGCGTCAATCCCTCTTGGGCCAATTTCGATGGCACTTTCGCATAGTACCCTGAAGCGGTCGACGTGGACGCAGATGTTGCAGTGGTGGTCTGTGACTGTACGAGTCTTGCTGAAACGAGGTAGCGATACGGCGTTAGGTACAACGCGTCGAGCGGATAACAAGCCTCCAGTAGGAGCGATGGCTGGGAGGAGTTGTACACGGGTGTCCCAGTGTGCACAATTCTGTGTCCAGTCACTTGGAATGTCTGCGTCTGCCCGGGTAGCTTGACAATAATGTCATCCCCCGGTTGCAGTTGATTGATGTGGCGAAACCACGTCGCATTGTGAGCCGCTAAAATCGAGGTGCCGATTTGCCCCGGCATCACACTGGCGCTTAGATGACCGACCCCAACGTTCAGTTCGCTGTCGCTTGTACCCTGAAGAACAGGCGCTGTCAGGCCAATCTTGGCCACCTGGAGTTCTCCGAGCACACTCTTTGCGGGAACGTGTGTCGTGATGGAGACTGTTGACATCGGCACAGTTGTTCCTGAGGACGTTGTCGAAGTGACCGTCGTCGTGAGATTGGAAGACGTGATGAGGTGCTGCGCCTGATGCAGTAGTTGGTTGCCACGTATGCGAGAGTGTATGTAGAAATAGGGAATGCGCGCCAAAACGACTAGGCCCGCTGCAGCCACGAGACCGCCAGAAACCATCAACCAGTTAAATTGTCGATTGCGTCGGCGGCGTGCCACAGCGAGCCCTCCTCTCACGCTAACATGCTTGCAAGCGAGTCCTTATTTCTCAGCTTCTTGCCGACGCCGGCGACGCGCATTCTGCATGATGAGGAAACCGAATGCGACGGTCAACACACCGACGATCAGATTCGTGAGCCACGCGAAGCCAGTTGAGACCGCGGTGCCGCCAGGGATTGGCTGCTTACCTGTCGGTTGCTTACCTGTTGGTTGCTTGCTCGGCGGCGTCACCGGGGTCTTGTTAGCAACGACGATAAAGTCCGCATTCCCGATTACGGAGAGACTGACTTGCCCGGCCTTCACGGTCGCACCAGGCACGGCGACCAGGCCTTTTGTCGCACTCAACTCATAAACCTGCGCACCTGCCGGAATAGACTGGTCCACATACTGAACAGTCACTGCCTTTGTCGGCATGTCCAGTTGTGGGAAATCCACGCCAAGCTCCGACACCACTTTGTCGCCAGTCGGCGCTAGCGACTGCAGAGCAGCGAGCGACTCCTGAGTAACCGCGACGTTGTCGCTGTACGCAACTGCCCCAGCCGGCGCCGTGACGGTCACCTGGCCGCCCCCAAGCGTTGTGGACCAGGAGTTTCCGCTCGGCGAGGCAGGATTCGTGGCAAGACTCGTTGTCACTGCATTTGCCGAGCCTGCTGCCGCTCCCACTGGCAGAGACAACTTTGCGAGTTCTTGCTCCAGCAGAGTCGCGAGCACCTCCTGCCCTGCAACAGTCGGGTGTACGTCGCCCTCGGCCACACGGACGAGCGTTGTTTGTTTGCCGTTAAATGCGCTGTACGCATTAAGAACAGGCACGCCCGTTGCTGTCCCGACTTGAGCAATCGCCAGGTTAGCGGCTGTGATGAACTGTTCTCCCACAGCGGACAGCGGTGTTCCGGCCGGGAACGGATCATACAAGTTGTAGAGGATGACCGGGGCATTCGTCTCTGCCTTAATCGCTGCAACCGTTTTCGTCAAGTTGCTGCCCAACTGCATAATTGCCTGCTGAAACTGCTGTTGCTCTGCGGGAGTAATCGTCACCGTGCTGCCGCTCAACGCCTCTTGCAGCAGTCCCAAACGGCTGGCTAGACCGAGCAAGTCGTTGCTGCCAACATCAATTGTAACCACTCGTGCACTTTGGACGGCTCGCTGAAAATTCGGTGACGACACCGCGGTCAGCAAGTCGCCTGACGTCCAACTCGGCACCCCGAGGTCAGTCACTGGCAGGTTGTCCACCTGGCCGACCAAATAGGGGTAAGCCTGCGCATCCGGGTTCAAATTCGCAGGGTTCAGGTTGTACCCGAACGTGATTGAGTCGCCAAGTGCGACCAATCCTCCTGAGTAGCTCACGCTGGATTGAGTAGAGTTCGTAGAGTTAGCGTTACCAGCGGCCCATGCCGTTGGCGCCAACATGGTAAGCACTGCGGCTGCCCCGACACCTGCTAACCACACTCTGCTCCTCCGTTGCTCTCTTGCATTCTTCTTCATCTGCGTCCTCCTCCACATTCACCTTCTGCACGCATACACAGGCCAAGGTGCGACAAGCAGTGACTTTCCCCGCCTCCTGATGTCACTACGAATTCTACCGGAAACAAACAAAGCTTGCACCGGATCTCGGAAAATTTCGCTAGCGAGTGACACACGAGTGAGCGATAGAATTGCTGCACAACAAAATGAGGCTGCCCGACACTGACGTGTCTAAGCAGCCCCCTCGAGCATCAGAAGGTTATTGATTGGATTCTACGGGTACTTGGCCATCTGGAATGTACTGTTTGGCACGCAACCAATCAAGCACCTGCGCTACACAAGAAACCACCGAGTCATTGTCGGTGTGCAGGACAATCTCCGGACTGGTCGGTCGTTCATAGGGAGAAGAGATGCCAGTAAAGTTCGCGATCTGGCCATCCTTTGCGCGCTTGTACAAGCCCTTCGGATCGCGCTCCTCACAGACCTCGAGCGCACAGTCTACAAAAACCTCCACGAATTCGCCGTCTTCGTAGCGCGTGCGGGCGGCGTCGCGGTCTTCCTGATAAGGAGAAATAAGGGCGGTGATGACAATAATCCCTGCATCCACGAACAGCTTCGAGACTTCCGCCACACGCCGAACGTTTTCTGTGCGGTCGTCGGCTGAGAAACCGAGGTCTGAGTTCAGTCCCATCCGAAGGTTATCGCCGTCCAGCAGGTACGCTTGAAGACCCTGCTCGTGAAGAACAGCTTGTAGGGCATTCGCCACGGTTGATTTCCCCGCACCGGACAACCCTGTTAGCCACAGAACAAAGCTGTGGTGACCATTCTGATCACGGCGGTCGGCCTTTTGAATCGGTGAATCGTTCCAAGTCAGGTTTCGTTCGGTCGTCGACAACCTGGACTCCCCTTCCGGCACTTAAATTTCCTCGCATAGCATACCACGCTTGACCGAAGCGGAAAAGGGGACAAATTCTGTAGAGCCAGACTAAGGTGGTCATTGCGCCGTAAGCTTTTATGTAAGTTGCCGCCAAGGAACCTTCCTGGCGGCACAAAATTCCAATTCAGGTTAAAAGGGCGGCGGGTTGTCAAAGATGTTGGTCGAGTTAGCATCGGCATCCGAGCGTAGAGGGTACGCGCCATCGTCGCCCGTAGATACGGTGGCCTCATCGCCTTGACCATTCCGAGCCATCTTTATCGCCCCGCGGTAGTCGACGACCCTGCCATCTGCGAATCGAAACTGCACAATGTCACCGTCAGCATTCTTTCGCACACCAACGACCCGGTTGCGGTGCGCGATGCGCTCCGCTGCAGTGCCGCCCTCGCGCCCGTTCGCCACTTGTTCGCCCGCGGTATAGACCTGACTGTGGCCTGTCATGGGCTCTTCCCCACTTGGCCGTCATCTGTCTGTTCCTGCTCAAGGTTCTGTACCTGATGTGGAGCCGGCTTGCGGGCGGTGACTCGAGAACTGTGACCAGCCTGGGAACTGGTCTGTGCGCTGTTTGACTTTGGATAGTTAAAGGTTTTACTGCTCACCCCGGGTTCCCCCCTCGCGTCTGTGGTTCTCCGTTAGCGTGTAACGGTCCCACTAGCGCTATGCGCGAGGGTGAGCGGTAAACTCCGGCAGCTCTCGGATCAAATCGAGGAAATGCGCCAAAATGCGGGCGGTTAGCCCCCAAATGACGTACCCGTCAAACTCGTAAAACAGTTGCGGGACATGGCCTTGACGCCACCGGTACTGTCTCCCGTTTGGTACTAGATGGTACGGGAAGTCATCTCCAGGTGTATGAGTAAACGTCATGTCGTACACATCCGGCTTGGCCTGCAAGAGCCGCTCCAGCGAGACCGTAAAGACCTCTGCCACTTCCGCCTGGTTGGGACAGAGCTTTGTGCCCTCGGCAATTACGCCAGCAAATGGATATACAATCAACTGTCCAAAGCCGACCAAGACATCCAGGTCGCCGACCACCTCAATGGAGCCCTCGTCGACGCCAAGTTCTTCACAGGTCTCTCGCACAGCGGCCGTACGCGTGTCCGCATCATCCAAGTTCACGTGACCGCCTGGAAAACAAATCTCCCCTGCCTGGCGTCTCAGTGTCGCCGCTCGTTTTTCAAACAGGACGCCAAATTCGCCGTCCTGCATTTGCACGAGTGGCACCAGTACGGCTGTCTTTACGTACTGTTCGTGGCCGAGGATACCGCACTTGTGCCCTCGCAGGCGCTCGGTTACCGCGCGTACCGTTGCCGTACTCTTCACAGCAGCAGAGCCTCACTCACCACAATACCGTCTTCATCGGCGTACAAATACTGCCCAGGAACATAATTGATGCCGCCAAAGCGAACGGGTTCGCCCACGCTGCCAACACCAACTCTCCGAGGCCTGCGCGGATTGCTGCCGAGGGCAAATACACCGACCTGTTGCTCGGCTAGTTCGAGTACGTCGCGCACGGCACCGAACACGACTATTCCCGACAGTCCTCGCTCTGCTGCAATTTGGGCGAGGTTGCCTCCCACCAAGGCACGCCGAAGCCCCCCCCCGCCGTCCACGACAAGCACTGAACCGGGCGCCACCGTCTGAATCGCCTCTTTGACAAGCACATTGTCTTCATAGACACGCACGGTCGATATCGGACCGAAAAAACGTGGTACTTTGCCGTAACTGTGAAACGTCAGTTCACATACCTGTACCGCTTCTTCATGTTCGTCACACAGATCTGCTGTCCGGAAGTCCACATCATCACCTCACTTTTCATCTTGCACCGGAAGGGCTCTGTGTGCAACCGCTCTTGCGTGACCGAAGTCATGCGTGATATAACATTCACGTACTTAGGCGTATGTGTTTAACACACCCGTACGTATGTCCTCAAGATGGAGTGAGCGTTGGTGCCTACCGAAAAGGATGTCCGGCAGACGATTCTTCATGCACTTTCAGAACTGGCACAAGAACTGCCCGTCGACCAAATTGGCTTTGCCGATGTCGCGCGTCGAGCAAACGTCCACTGGACGACGGTGCGCCGTCACCTGGGGTCCCGAGAAGCCATGCGCACCGTGCTCAGAGAACAGCAGCAAGAACACGGTGTGGAATACGCCGACACGAAGACGCGAATTCTCGACGCTGCAGAACGGGTCTTTGCGGAACAAGGGTACGCGAACACGTCACTAGACGATGTCGCCACGGCGGCGAGCCTGACCAAGGGAGCCGTGTACTGGCACTTCGCTAGCAAGAGTGATTTGTTCTTGTCACTGCTTGAAAAAAACGTGTTTGACCACGTGCGCATGCTGCCTGAAAAAATCAAAGCCATCGCAAGCGCATCACAGGGGGCCGAGAGTGCCGTTGAGAACTGGCTGACACAAGAATTAGAGCGGTTGACGGCAGACAAACGACAGAGCCAACTGTTCTTCGAGTTCGTCTCATCCAGCCGTGACGAGGCCATCGAGGAGAAAATGCGTGACTTTCGGCGACGGGCGTTTGCCATCGCACTGCCGATGATTGAGCAACTGCAAATGAACGGTTTGCTGAGACGAGACGTCCCGGCACTGACGCTCGGCCTGATGGTACACGCCTTGTTCGACGGTCTTACCGTTGCATGGATGGTCGATCCCGAGGAAGTACAACCCAAACTTGTCGCGAAGGGTTTGGCCCAATTGTTAATGCACGGCATTGGCGGAACACTGATAGACAACAAATAGACAGCGGCTTAACCGAGTGGAGGGGAAGAGTGTTGTCGAGACAAAATCATCAGTCTGCACAACGTCAGTCGGCAGGGGGTAGAGAGAGAATCGGGTTTTCCCGGCACTACGCCCGTTTCATCGGTCGTTTTCGCTGGGCAATTCTCGCCTTTTGGCTGGTTGCAGTCGCAGCTACACATCTTTTCATGCCGAGTTTATCAAATGTCGTGGCTCATACCCCGGCTAACTATGTGCCAAACTCATCGAGCGTTATAGTTGGACAGAACTTACTGAACAGAGTCGACGCCAGTCACAGTTCAAAGAGTACAGCCGTGGTTGCCATCCACAATCCTAAGGGACTCACACAAACGGACAAAGCGGAATTCGCCAGCAAGTTAGCGGATATCAACAGTCACCTCGGCAAGTACGGCGTAGAGAGCGTCCAGTACATGGGCGATGTCAATAAACAAGTTGCATCGTCGTTCGTGAGCAAGGACGGGACAACCGAGATCGCGATCATCGGCTTTCCGTACGGCCAAGTGGCTAACCAGACGTCAAACTCGCTCACCCAGTTGCAGTCGTCGTTTGCGGGCGCTGTCCCATCCAATGCGAAGGTGTACTTCACGGGTGACGCGCCGATTCAGCTAGACGACATTCACATTTCGCAAAGCGGCACGTCGCGCACGGCGGTCGTCACGGTGGTCCTGGTGCTGGTCATTCTGCTGCTCGTCTTTCGGTCGCTCATCGCGCCGTTGGTGCCGCTCCTGTCGATTGGCTTTGCGTTTCTCGTCTCGTCGTCTATCGTGGCTTTGCTGGCCGAGCATGGCCTGCCAGTCTCAAACTTCACGCAAACCTTTCTCATCGCCACACTGTTCGGCGCGGGTACAGATTACTCGATTATCCTGATGAACCGATTCCGTGAAGAGTTGATGCGTGAACACGGAGACCGCGAACTCGCACTCGCCGATACGGTTCGCTCTGTCTCGAAGACCGTAGTCTTCAGCGGGTTAACTGTGCTCATCTCGTTCGCCATCCTCATCTTTGCGAAGTTTGGCCTCTATCGGAGCGCCGTCGGCGTCGCTGTTGGCATCGGCGTCGCGCTCATCACTTGTCTGACCCTCATCCCTGCTCTGATGAGCCTGCTTGGACCCGCGTTGTTCTGGCCGCGCAAACCGCGTCCTGGCATGGCACACACGCAGTCGAAATTCTGGCAGTTCACTGCTCGCACTTCAGCTCGGCGGCCGTGGTTGACACTGCTCGCGTTGGTCATCGTCCTGATGCCCATAGCGCTCTTGTTCACGAATCAACGCACATTTAACCCGATGGCTGACATCCCCAACGCGCCATCGGTCACTGGTTTCAATGTGGTTTCCAAAGCGTTCGGGCCAGGCAATGTGCTGCCTAGCCAAATTGTCTTGCATACGACGGCCAATCTGCGAACACCTGAAGGCTTGACGACGATTGAAAACATCTCACAGGCACTCGCGAAACAAAGCTCAATTCAGGAAGTGGAGAGCGCCACGCGACCGGTGGGAACGGTCATCACGAGTTTCCAACTAGCGAACCAAAACCAGCAGGCTGCAAGCGGGCTTGCGAAAGCCCAAGCAGGACTTTCCAAACTACAGTCCGGCCTCACACAAGCTGGCGGGAAACTCTCCTCTGGTGGCGGCGGTGCGAGCCAACTGACAAACGGGTCGAAACAAGTCACAAGTGGCGCAAGCCAAGTCGCGAGCGGGATGGGGCAGTTGTCGTCCGGCGCCGGGAATCTCTCCTCAGGTGCGGCACAGACCGCAAACGGCACGTCTCTGCTCGCAAACAACTTGCAAGCTTTGGCAACTGCTCTGCAGCAAGTGAATCAAGGTTCAACTCAGGTCGCGTCCGGGGTAAGCCAGTCTGCTCAAGCAGCAAGCCAGTTAGCCGCGGGAGTCGGCCAACTGTCAAAAGGCAGTCAACAGGCTTCCCAAGCTGCATCTTCACTCGCGAATGCCATTGCTGCCTGGGCTCAAAGCCACCCAGACACCACGAACAACCCGCAATGGACAACTATCACCCATCTCGCACAAGCCAGCAGTCAAGGCACAGCACAGCTTTCGTCTGCAGCCGAGCACGCGAGTCAAGGGGCAACCCAGTTGTCGAGCGGCCTCACAAAACTCCAGACCGGCTCCAGTCAACTGAATCAGGGCGTAAACCAGGCCGCTTATGGCGCATCGAAGCTCGCAACGGGCGCGCGTCAACTTGCCAACGGCTCCAAGCAAGTGGCGTCTGGCGCGTCGTCAATCGCCACCAACGCTGCGAAGTTGTCAAAGGGGGCCGCAGCAGTTAGCAGTGGCAGCAGCCAGGTCACAGGCGGCGTCGAAACGCTGACCTCTTCACTCGGGCTCATGTCGCCAGGTCTCAATCAGGCTGTCAACGGGATCGGACAGGTCAACCACGGCGTCGGCCAAGTCAAACAGTTCCTGCAAGCTTCCGGGCAGGCGTCCAAACATGGGAATCCTGGGTTTTACATTCCAGCATCCACTGTCTCGTCCAACCACAGCTTGTTGCAGGCCATGAACGCCTACATTTCACCGAACGGTCACACTGCGAAGTTCACGATTGTCTTGAACGCCAACCCGTATTCTAGGATTGCAATCGGTGACATTCCTAGCATCATGCAAGCTGCGCAACACGCCTTCGCGACAAGTCCGATATCGCATGGTCAGTTGTACGCAACTGGAACCACACCGACACAGGCGGAGCTAAACAGTCTCTCAACACAGGACTTCCACCTTGCTGTCGTACTGATTCTGACCACGATTTTCATTTTGCTGGTGGTCATGCTGCGCTCCATTCTGACGCCGCTGTACGTGATTTTGTCTCTCGCTGGGACGTACTTCATCACCATGGGACTGTTGCAGACCATCACACTTCATGTTCTGCACAAGCCCGGAATCAGTTGGCCAGTTCCATTCTTCGTGTTCCTGCTCCTCGTCGCACTCGGGGTCGACTACTGTATCTTCCTGCTGTCGCGCTTCGAAGAGGAGATGGCGAGCGGAATGAGTCCACGGCGCGCCATGGTCAAAGCGATGGGGCACATGGGGAACGTGGTCTTCTCCGCCGCGCTCATCATGGCTGGCACATTCGGATCGATGATGTCTGCCGGTGTGTCGTCCTTGATTGAGATTGGTCTTGGAATTGTCGTTGGACTCCTGCTCTACTTTGCTGTCATTCTCGGGTTCTTCGTGCCCGCTAGCGCATCGGTGTTCAACTGGGGTCACTACTGGCCGTTCGTATCCGAGCGGCATATGGTCCGTGCAAAGCGCCGCGCCCGCCGCGAAGAGGTTGTGCTGGAGTAGTACAGCGCGACAAATGGCGCCCCGTCTAGGCGCCACTTGTCTACGTCACACATTCGGGCTGCATGGATGGCCCAAACGCTGCCGCGCCGGAGGCACAAGCAGCAAGAGGGGCGAGAGTCGACGCTTGGCGTTGCGTGATGACATCGGGAAAACGGTAGCACACAGGGGGCATATAGTTTTCAGCGAGGTCCACACTAGAAGAGCAGTGCGGCACTGTGGTCCATGCTCCCTGAAGGAGGCGTTACCGTGTCCAAAGGCTCAAACCAGCACAACTCAATGCAAAACCAGAGTCCCTTAGCTGATGCTCAGGACTCAGTCAGTGCATCCGAGCGCGCCGTCAATGAGGCCCAGTCTCACCCGAGTCACGTGATGATCACGCAAGCCGAACATTCGCTATCCCACGCTAGAAGAGCTGTGCAAAGTGCCACCAACGACCCAAATCGGAAGGCATTTACTGAACTGCAAGAGCAACTCCAAGACGCAGAAGCCAATCTGCCTGAGACTGACGGCTAATTGCGAGCGAACAGGGAGTCGAAGGGTAACCTTTGGCTCCCTGCTGTTTGCAACTGGCGGCCGACCTCTTAGCTGTATCCTCAACCTTTCTAAACTCATGAACTTGCATCATAATAGCTTTGTCTGAACATTCCTTGTAGACTCGGAGGCGGACGAGATGATGTTTCACTCACTGTTTGAGAATGACGTTCCACCCTTCCTTCGTCACTGAGCGAAGGAGACTGGTCGTTCTCCCTTCGCCAGTGGACTCACGAAGTCCGAATGCGACGGAGGGGTATGGATGAATTCACGCTATGTCGGCGGCCTGTACATGGCACTTGCCGCGTGCATTTGGGGCGGCATGTATGTCGTCAGCAAAATCATGCTGACAGTTGTTCAGCCGCTGGAACTTGTCTGGCTCCGATACGTAGTGGCCCTCGTGGCACTAGCAATTTCCGTAGTCACAACTCGCCAATCTTGGAGAGTTCGGTGGAGGCACCTGCCCCTTGTGGCTGCTGTCGGCGTAATAGGCTATGCGGTGTCAATTTGGACGCAGTTTCTCGGCACAAAGCTTTCAACCGCGCAAATGGGCGCCATAATCACCTCAGCAACTCCTGCCTTTATGGTGTTGTTCGCCCGCCTGTTGTTGGCTGAAAAAATCACCGTTCGACGTGCGGCTTCTGTTGTACTCGCCACTGCAGGCGTGCTCATGATTGTCGGCATCGGCGGGTTAAGTCCCTCGTACAAACTCGGCGGAGTGATTCTGGTCGTTGCCGCACTCACTTGGGCCTTGATGTCTGTGTTGGTGAAGCGAATTCCACGAGACTATTCGCAACTAACGGTGACCCTGTACGCCATAGCAGTTGCAACTCTGTGTATGACACCAGTCGCTGTACCGCAACTGATGCACGCGTCACTAGGAATATGGTTACGTCCGAGCATGTGGGCTGGGCTTCTCTACATCGGCGTAGTCTCCACGGCCGGTGCGTTTTTTCTGTGGAATCAGGGATTGCAACTCGTCGACGCGTCATCCGGAGGATTGTTCTTCTTCTTTCAACCGCTTACAGGCACACTGCTCGGGTGGTTGATTCTCGGCGAAGCCATTGGCTGGTCGTTTTGGGCCGGAGCAGCTTTGATTGTAGGCAGCGTTTTACTGGTACTTCGGGACTCGTAGAACTGTGCTGACGTCTTAGGAGCGACAGCGCGGGACGGGGCGTGGCGCGGGCAGCATTAATGGGAAAATGGCCGTTTGCGGCTATTTTCATCATAATTTGTGCTCCGCAAGGAGCATGAGGGGTTATGGCGGTATCTGTCCTGTGATCCCGCTTGGTTTGCGCCACTTTGGCGCTATCTGCACCGTGGCCTCCCCGCATTGCGCCACTTTGGCGCTATTTCAGCCGGCATCCGCAGCATTGCGCCACTTTGGCGCTATCTGCACCGTGGCATCCCCGCATTGCGCCATTTTGGCGCTATTTCGGCCGGGATCCGCAGCATTGCGCCACTTTGGCGCTATCTGCACCGTGGCCTCCCACATTGCGCCACTTTGGCGCTATTTCAGCCGGGATCCGCAGCATAGCGCCACTTTGGCGCTATCTGCACCGTGGCCTCCCCGCATTGCGCCATTTTGGCGCTACTTCAGCCGGGATCCGCAGCATAGCGCCACTTTGGCGCTATCTGCACCGTGGCCTCCCCGCATTGCGCCATTTTGGCGCTATCTGCACCGTGGCCTCCCCGCATTGCGCCATTTTGGCGCTATTTCGGCCGAGATCCGCAGCATTGCGCCACTTTGGCGCTATCTGCACCGTGGCATCCCCGCATTGCGCCATTTTGGCGCTATTTCGGCCGGGATCCGCAGCATTGCGCCAGTTTGGCGCTATCTGCACCGTGGCATCCCCGCATTGCGCCACTTTGGCGCTATTTCAGCCGGGATCCGCAGCATTGCGCCACTTTGGCGCTATCTGCACCGTGGCCTCCCCGCATTGCGCCATTTTGGCGCTATTTCGGCCGAGATCCGCAGCATTGCGCCATTTTGGCCGTAGCGGCAGCGTGATCCCCGCCTAGTTTGCGCCATTCTCGCCGCAGCGGCAGCGGCAGCGTGGGCCCCACTTGGTCTGGGCCCCACTTGGTCTGGGCCGCTTTGGTCGTGGGTACCAGCGGGATCTCCTTCGTGTCGCGATACTTTGGCACAGTGGCAACCTCGGATGTCCGCGTACACACCTCTCGTCCCTGGTAATATACAATGTCCTTAACGGAAAGGCGTCTATTTCGCGGCGGGAAACTCGCTGTTCGTATTACACTAAACACTCATGAAGGGGTCAAATTCGGATGACAGACAGCATAACCAATCCTAAGGTTGACGAGTTTTTGCGAAAGTCCAAAACCTGGAGGACCGAATATGAGACATTGAGAAAGATTGCCCTAGACTCTGGATTGACCGAAGAATTTAAGTGGATGCATCCTTGTTACACATTTGAAAACAAAAACGTTGTTTTAATCCACGGCTTTAAAGACTATTGTGCTCTGCTGTTCCATAAAGGCGCCTTGATGCAGGACCCCGCAGGCATTCTGATTCAGCAAACCGAGAATGTACAGGCTGCGCGCCAAATTCGCTTCACCAACATCCAGGAGATCACGGACATGGAGGACATCTTGACCGCGTATATCGCCGAGGCAGTTGCAGTGGAAAAATCGGGGCTAACAGTAAACCTCAAGAAGACGGCAGAGTTCACAGTTCCACAGGAACTAAACGATAAGTTTGCTGAGATGCCGGCGCTGAAAGCCGCTTTTGAGACATTGACACCAGGGAGGCAACGAGCGTACATACTTTATTTTTCTCAGCCTAAACAGTCTCAAACTCGGGTGTCAAGGGTTGAAAAGTGTGTGCCACGAATTCTAGAAGGCAAAGGGTTAAACGACTAGAGTGCTTTCTCAGGGCGCCCCGGACCGAGTTTGATGCCATGTTGCACACGATAGACCAAAGTCGGATTTGTCCGTCGACATCAAGGAACGCAAGCCTACAACCTTACGCCAATGGTGCGTGCGTTTGAATTGGCTCGATTGATGTACGTTGAGACTATGCTTGCAATATCCGTCCTAGCAACACCCGGGTGGAGACACCTCCAAGTCGCCGTTCAGGTCGTTTTTCTTTGGGTCACAAGAGGCTCGTGCCCGCAGAGTACCCCCTGCTACTCCGACGATAAGCACTCCTACAATCACTGCAGCCACATACGAATACAATTCCACCATACCTGGGACTGAACTTCGGTTTTAAATTTGATTTCGCTAAGACTAGATGAGCCATCGGTGACTGCATTTGGCACACTTGTGCAGTTTCCTTGACCACTACATCGCCACGGCGTATGCCTACTACGCGATGAATGGAGTATATCCGGCGGAGTTTCCGTGTCCTCCGACACCAATGGCTCCATCACATACATGTGGGAGGAGCAGTTGGTGTTCAGATATCGTTTTCACCACAAAGGGGCTGTTCAACAGCCCCTTTGTGGCTCTGATTTAGTTTTTGTTTTGGAAGGTAAAGCTAATTGTATCTCCGCCGCCGATCTCGGGTGTGAACGAGTTTGCCGGATGTGTAAGGGCGACATTCAGTTGAAGAACGGAATCCTTGTCGGTAAAAACATAGTACATGCCGCTCTGTGTATAGGTTTTATCCAAGCGCAGACTACTTGCCAAGTCCACGTTTGGCAAAGCGACCGTGAAAAGACCGTTTGAGAGCGTAGGATTCTGATATGCCGTTTGCATGTTCCCATGAGTCAGTGCGAGAATTAGACCGTTATTTGCTACTTGTACGGACTCTAAGGTGATATACCCCTGCTGAGATGTGTTGGGCGCCTTACTTCCGTTATGAACAACTGGGTCCACCCATTGAGGCCACTGGTTATCAGTCGGCCACCAATAAGACCCACCGCCTGCCGGAGTCTGATAATTTTTTAACGTATACCCCGGAATGGCTTGGAGCATGGTGAGCTTTCTATGGATGCTGTTAATCAATTGTTCATCCAGAGAACGTTCTTGCGCGGGCACATAAGCAAGCATGGCTGGCGATACCTTAGAAGACCACAATCGCGTATCTTGCGCAATTGCCTGTGATGGTTCGATCGGCCCAGCCGATTTCGCTATTTCCACTGCATACATCGCTTTGAGCATTGGCTGACTAAACACGTAGACTTGGCTCTGAGCACTGTTTACAACAGTGTTCGGCGATGTTGCGTTGGTTAAGGTTGAGTTACTTGTGTTGATCTCATTTGGAGTTGCTGTATTGGTAGAGTTTGCTCCATTGGATGCAGTGGCGCCAACTACGGATTTTGGAGAGTTCGGGGTATGCCCTGTACCGCACCCCGCTACCAATCCGACGCTTGCTAAACCTGCTATGGCGCCAAGGACAATTTTCTTCATCATCGGTTTGTTCCTCCCTAATGCAGTCGGTCGTGCCCTTCACCCTGTACACATATAGGAGAGACGCTGTAACTTCGGATTTGGTTACACATTTTCAACATTCCTTTCCTGTTCTATATTTTTCTTCAATTGCAATTGTGGGACCGTAGGGAGACAGCGATTCGTTCTGGATTATCGCAGGTGAAGCGGGCGGAAGAAATCCTCGAAGAGCAATATGACGGACACGAGGCTCGTGACTCTGTGTAGCTTCGGATGATCACGTTTTACCGTTGTGGTGTGACTACCTCTCGGCGCTGGCTAGTTTACACAGGTGAACTGCTGGAGGAAGATGGACGTGGGTACGGCGTGTAGGTTGCAGAGGGAACTTGGCCCGTGAGATGTGAGAGCGAATAGTCGCATCAAGCACTCAAGGAAGTTCGTCGACTGACGGACGCTGCTGTGTGCTATCCGCATTTCAGGTGGACTAAGGGTCTTGCTTGACAATCTGCACAGTCAAAAAAGACCAGGTGAGGAAAAATCATAAGCGGGGTGTTATCTGTGTTTGTTCCGAGAACGTATCGGATGGACCACGGCGAGGCCATTCAATTTATGAAGTCTCAGCCATTCGCCCTACTAGTCACGGTCGCCGAACATCGTCCCATTGCCACTCACCTGCCCGTACAGATTCGTGAGGGTGACGGGAAGCTTTATGTGACAGGGCACATTGCATACGGAAACATGCAAAAGAAGACTTTGGACAACAACGATAACGTGTTGCTGATTTTTCAAGGGCCGCACGCTTACATTTCGGCCAGTTGGTATACGGTTGAAGAGGTGCCTACATGGGACTACTTATCCGTCCATGCCTACGGCACCGCGAGCATCATGAGCCAGGAGGAGTTGAAATCGGAATTGAACATACTGCTCAACCGCTACGAGTCTCACCGAGAAAACGGGCGGCTCTGGCAGACATTCGATGCCGAGTTGCTTGAGAGCGAAATGAAAGGTATCGTCGGTTTTAGCATCGAGATCACCTCGATTGAAGCGGCAGCAAAAATGAGCCAAAATCGTTCGGACTTGGATTACAAACGAATCGTTACAGAACTAGAGAATTCTGATGAACAAACGAATGTTCAAGTCGCGCAGTGGATGCGCGAGCAACGCAAGGGACTGTTTGAATGATTGGGTTCATCACGACACCCTGCGTTCTTGGGTTTCTCTACCGTGCGGTTGCTTACGAATGGGGAATGAAGCTTGACGATTAAGCTCGGCACACACAATGGTAGTTTTCACTGCGATGACGTCGTTGCATTTGTGATTTTGGCACTCTTGTTTGACGACCACACCCTCACCAGAACGCGGGATAAGGAGCTGCTTGGGGAACAAGACATCGTCTTTGATGTTGGCGGAGGGTCGCTCGACCATCACTTCACGGATAAGCCCTATCGAGAGAATGGCATACCCTATGCAGCAGCTGGACTGGTATGGCGAGCCTATGGGTTAAAGTTGCTACACACAGTGGCTCCATCGCTGACGGACGACGAGCGTCTGAAAGTGCATTTGGATATGGATGTACTCTTCTTCCAGGGAATCGACGCGGTTGATAACGGGGTCAATGTGGACACGTCGCTTCCCTTGATTTCCCTACCGCTTATCGTGAATGGGTTCAATCCTCCCTTTGACAGTGGTGAAAACGAAGATGCTGCGTTTTATCGGGCGGCGGACATCGTTAAGGTTGTCTTTCTCAATTACCTGAACAGGCGCCTTGAACAGTACCGCGTTCGTGACCTGGTCCAAGAAGCATTTGAGAATCGCCAAGACCCCAGGGTGCTTGTCCTTGATAAGGGTGGTCCTTGGCTTGAAGCGCTTCTCGCTCTGGACAATAAGGAAGAAGTGTTGTTTGTGGTCTTTCCGGATAAGCATCACGGCTATAGGATTCAGACAGTGAAAAAAGACCCCGCTAGCTTCGATGCCAGAAAGAACCTGCCTGCTTCGTGGGCAGGGCTTGACGCTGATGAACTTGGTCAAGTGATTGGTATAGACGACGCCATTTTTGTCCATCCCGCCCGCTTCATTGGTGGCGCATTGAGCTTTGAGAGTGTCATGAAAATGGCCAAACTGGCCTTAGAGGAATGAAACGAAGAACCGGAGAACCGGAGCGCGCCCATGATAGGCGGGCGCGCTCGGTATCGTGATCGCAAATGTGCTTACGCGGGGTCTTCAGCGGTTTTGTTCTCTTGGTAGTACTCTTTGCCTTTCAGTTTGATTTCCGGCAGGAAGAACGTTCCAACGAAGCACAATATAGCGAATACCAACCCCAGTTGAAATAAGTGTTGAACACCAAATGTGAGGGATACTTTTACGGCGTCCATGAGTTGGGTGTACATTTGATGACCGGTCGCGCCGTATTTGCTAAACTCGCCTGAAATCTTCTGCTGTGCTTGCTTCGTCAACAGCGATTGAGGATTAATCCCTTTCAGTTTTGATTCGAATTGTTTCAGAGATGGAGGCAGGGTTTTACCAAGTTTGGAACTGAAGTTTTTGGCCAGAATGGAACCAAAGATCGGTGAAGCGATGACTCCCCCTAACGACGAGACAAATTGCTGCGTTGAATTGACAGTACCCATAATTTTGTAAGGAAACGCGTTTTGAACAACCATGTTCATGAGCGGCATCAACGAGCCGATACCGAGACCCAGGACGACCATGTCAAGCATAACCGTGCCCCACGTCGTATGAACGTTCATTTGATTCAGCAACAGAGACCCGACTACAATGACAGCGCCACTGATCCAAGCGAGGTACTTATAACGACCCGTTCTTGACATCACTTGGCCAGACACTATGCTGCCGACGATGAAGCCAATCATCATTGGCGTCATCACCCAACCGCTCTCTTGCGCATTCAGCCCGATGACTCCTTGCACGAAGACGGGCAGAAACATGAGGCTGCCGAACATCGTCATACCAACCAAAACACCTAAAACGAGTGAAGTACTGAAGATGCGGTTTTTGAATAAACTTGGCGTCAACACCGGATCAGGGGCTTTACGCTCCCACAAAATAAAGGCCATGAGCACAACCAAACCGCCGATGAAAAGTGTTAATTCAACGGGCGAACCCCAGGCATACTTTGTACCTGCCCATGTAAAACCAAGGAGAATTGGGACCAAGCCAACAATGAGGATGACTGACCCGAGCCAATCGACTTTGACTCGGTGTTCTGCCCGTACCGTTGGCAACGTAAAGATCACGCCAACGATTGCAAGCAGGGCGAACGGCAAGTTAATGTAGAACACCCACCGCCATGAAAACGAGTCTGTGATCCAGCCACCGAGTGCAGGACCCACAATGCTTGAAATGCCAAAAACCGCCATCATAACGCCCATCCACTTCGCGCGCTCCTTCGGTGAGAAAATGTCACCGACTGTTGCACGCGGCATACTCATCATTGCGCCGGCGCCAATGCCCTGGAAGGCACGAGCCCAGACTAACTCCATCATTGAATGTGCCTGACCGGAAACGGCAGAACCAATTCCGAACATGATTAAGCCGAACAGATAAAACGGTTTCCGTCCGAAGACGTCAGACAGTTTTCCGTAAATTGGCACCGTGATCGAAGAAGCCATCATATACGCTGTGAACACCCACGCGTATAAGCTAAATCCGTGTAAGTCTCCAATAATCGTCGGCATCGCTGTAGAGACGACAGTCTGGTCCATGGACGAGAAAAACATTGTCAATAGGACCGTACCGAATGCCCACCATTTTCTTTGCCCAATAATCTGGTTTGTTGTTTGTACCGCTGCTGCTTGAGCCACTTCATTTACCCTCCACATTTGACAGTCGCAGAATTTCTTCGGCATTCATCGCCTGAGCAATCGACGCTAACGCCTCTAGCGTGCCGATAAATGATTCCAGTTCCTTTACACCCACCTGTTCTAGGCAATACTGTGTGATTTGCTTGCGCACGCCCAGAACGTGGTTTAGTTTTGCTTTGCCTTTCTCGGTTAATTCAGTGATGACAACTCGGCGGTCGTTTGTACTTCTGACACGAGTTACAAAGCCATGGGATTCTAATCGGTCGAGCATGACCGTAATCGAGCTTGGAGAGACCTCCAGCTTTTCCGCAAGTTTTGATACCGTGCATGGATTCTCTTGTTCTAAGAAATACAGCATAAAAACCTGACCCGGCGTTAAGTCCAGTTGCATCCGAGCAATCAGTTCAGGACCAAGGTTTTTCGACAGGACAAACAGAGATTTCTCAAAGCGGTCCGATAACACGTCAATGTTCTTGTGGCTCATGGATCCCCCTCGTTTTGATTCCCCACCTTCAATATTAAACACTATAATTATTTATTCGCGGAACGTTTATACTGTATGTGTAAATCAATGATTCGTCAAGAGGAATTATTCAGGACCGATACCGTTCTTACGAAATAAGGGATGTCATGTCGTTGACATGGAAAATTCGCAGGTGGTTAGAAATTGAATGTGCCACAGCGCGACTTTAGTAGTTCCATTTTGTCCAAGGCAGCCATGAAAAAATGTGAGTGCCGAATTGTAAGAGCGACAGACAGGACTGGGAGCATGCTTGTTCATCCCTCCCTTCGCTCGGATGGGGACAACGTCGATGACGTGGGGGTGAAAAAGTGGTTGGATTGAGAAAAGTCGCTAGGTGCGACTCAGGTAATAACACGTATGTGGGGGCATCTTAGGACTAGTGATTCAGTCTGAGTCTCTAGGTTTGATTCCGGCGATGACTAGGTCGAACATGCGGTTGGCCCTATCAGAGGCGGACGCATGCTCCGTTGCCAAGACAATTCCGTAAACAAGTCGCAGCACATCGACCAGTTCTACATCTGTTCGTACTTCTCCCGCCTTCTGAGCCCTGTGGAACAACACTTCCGCAGCCATCAGCATTCCTTCGTAGGCGATATGGATTTCCGACTCCTGATCATGTTTGGCTGCCATAACGGCTGCACCCATGCTCCGCCCCTGAGCTGCGAAATCCATCTGAAAATGAAGCCAGTTCACCAGGGCATCTAACGGCCGGGGATCTATAGCGAGTTCTTCTGCCCGTTTTGTCAACGTATTGGTGGCGTCCAGAAAGAGTGCCTCCAGGAGGTGTTGCCTAGTGGGGAAATGGCGGTACAAGGTTCCAATCGCAACCCCGGCAGACCTGGCTATGTCTTCGAGCACAATGTCTTCACCGTGTTTCGCGACCGCGCTACGGGCCGCTGTCAACAGGCTTGCGTGGTTGCGCTGTGCGTCGGCTCGCATGTGTCGACAGTTCTGTACGAAATTGTTCATCTCTCGTAACTCCCCCTCACCTGACACACCCAGGTCTTGTGCTGGACCACGTTTACAATTTTCCTGAACGGAAATGCCTTGACAAAGTGAGGCACCCTCCGTTACTATGCGGAGGCATCCTCAGTTTACCACAATCGCCCTTCTTCCGCTGACACCGTAACGTTCAGCGCACTCACCAAAGAACGTTTGGGATGCTCAGCCAGCGGACCTCGTACTGATCCATGATCTCCAATGTCGGAGACGGTTCCTGATTCAACAGAACAGTTGAATGATGAACAGCTTTGTCGGATGGCAACAGAAGAAGCCTACCGTTCGACATTATCGGCACCTGCACGCGCGTCTCTAGGTGTCGTACCGACGTTGCCTGGCCAACGATTACCACCCCAGCATTACGGCACCCCTTGGAAGCGCGGGTGGCCACTCATGCAGGGCAAAATCATCGTGACATATCCGGTAGCGGTCAACTCTCTTACAAGTTCTTGACTGATGACTATTCGGAATACACAAAAGGAGCGGAAACGCACATGTCAGCTCAGCTCGCGAGCACAGAAAAGGAAGACATTTCACTTCGGGCTCTACTCCCACCACTCTTTGCTATTATTGTGGGAATGATTATGGTCATACTCGACAATACCGTCGTGAACGTGGCAATCCCGACTTTAGTCAAGGACTTTCACAGTTCGCTGTCCGTCGTTCAGTGGACCGTAACAGGCTATACCCTATCGCTGTCGGCCGTTATACCGTTGTCTGGTTGGTTGAGTGACAAATTGGGAGCCAAAACCCTCTTTCTGCTGTCCATCGCACTCTTCACCTTGGGCTCTGTGTTGTGTTCAACGGCTGATTCAGCTGGATTGCTCATCACGTACCGTATCATCCAGGGTCTTGGCGGTGGTATGGTCATGCCGGTCGGTATGGCATTTGTATATCGGCTTGCACCCCCAGATAAAGTCGGAGCGCTCATGGGCATGCTTGGGATACCGATGCTGTTAGCCCCTGCTGTCGGCCCGATTCTATCAGGGTGGTTTGTGGAGTACTCGACGTGGCATTGGATCTTTCTTATCAACCTTCCCATTGGAATTGTCGGGATTGTATTTGGTCTCCTATGGTTACCGAAGATTGCTCGGAAGGCAGCAGCGGCGCTTGATGTAGCTGGAATGTTTCTCGGTCCCATTGCGTTTGTTGCCCTTTCATATGCCGTTAATGAGGGGGGCAACGATGGCTGGGGGGCCACGCGCACCATCGTTAGCTTGCTCATAGGCGTCATCGTGTTGATTGCCTTCGTCATTTTTGAGCTTCGTCAGCGGCAACCGCTGCTGGAGTTAAAGACGTTTCGGTCCGGCAATTTCACGCGTGGCGTGATCGTTCTATGGGTGAGTCAAATTGCGTTATTTGGGGCGATCATCATCGTTCCGCTATACCTTCAGAATGTCCGTGAATACAGCGCCTTCCATACCGGACTCATCATGCTGCCGCAGGCAATCGCCGCCGCCGTTTTCATGCCAATTGGTGGTCGCTTGTTCGACAAAATCGGTGCGCGACCACTCGCCGCGACAGGTCTCGGCGCCGTGACGGCCGCACTGGTGTGGCTGTCGCAAATCAACACAAGTACACCCCTTATTGAAACCATGATCCCGCTTGCGTTGATGGGCGCCGGGATGGGGATGTCGATGATGCCGCTGAATACGCACGTACTTCAAGCTGCTCCACGCGAACTAGTCAGCCGAGTAACACCACTCACCAATGCAGGTCAGCAAGTTATGGTATCCTTCTCCGTCGCCGGACTCACGGGATTTTTGACTTCCCGTATCACATCCAACATGGCCGCTCACGACAGTCTCAAAGCAGCCACAATCTCCGGTTTCAGTGACACATACTTGTTGGCGGCGGCTATCGCGATGATTGGTTTTGTCGTTTCTTTCGTTGTCACTCGTCCAAAAAGATTAGAGCAAGGTGCGATATCAGCTATAGATGTCCTACCGACGCATTAAGAAGAAATGCAAAATTAATGTGGTATACGGCGATGGACCTTCCGTCTTCGGAAGGCCCATCGCCGCTTTGCATTGGAGGTGCACGTTTTCTCTATTCATAAATTGGACAGGCGGCCTGGCAGGATGGGTCAGTGGACCACGCTGCAGCGGGCTTAGTCTGGCCGCCCACGCTGGGGCAGGACCGTGCCGGAGCGAACCGTGCGCCGGGGTCGTGCGCCGGGATCTCGATATGACGGGTCGGGTCGGGGGGCTCAACCACACAGGCGTCGCCAATCGTTGCGGAGTTGCGTGATCCCGGCCGTGGGCGATGGGCCGTGGGCAATGGGCCGTGGGCAAGTAACAGTGCGCAAAATGATCGCTGAGGACGGCAGAAGCTGAGTTTTGGCGGAATTAACGCTCATATAGTGCGCTGTGACGTCTAGAATGGGCAGAATCAGGCCCTTTTGCGAATACAGCGCACTTTTTGATCACGAAACCCCCGAGTTATGTCACCTTCGGCGTCTTAGCGTACAATTTGACCGTTGCAACTCTGCATAGCGTCCATTTTGATCACGACCGTCACGCCGAGCGCGACTGCCAAGTCACAGTGCGCAAAATGATCGCTGCGGACGGCGGAAGCTGAGTTTTGGCGGAATTAACGCTCATATAGTGCGCTGTGACGTCTAGAATCGGCAGAATCAGGCCTTTTTACGAATATAGCGTCCATTTTGATCACAACCGTCACGCCCAGCGCGACAGTCAAGTCACAGTGCGCAAAATGATCGCTGTGTCCGGACAGCTTGAAACATGCTATATTCCTTGTGAAGGAGGATTGTGGTATGGTCTCTTTCTCCGGGTCGCTGAGACGGCAAGCAGATGGCATTTTCGAGTCAATTTACGCGCACCCGTTCGTGCAGGGTATCGCGAACGGCAGTCTGCCAAGTTCAGCCCTGATCCACTATGTCCGCCAGGACACCGAATACCTCAGCACCTACTGCAAAGTCTGCGGAATGGCGATTGCCAAATCCCTTACCCACCGACAAATGCTTGTTTTTCACAAGCGCATCGCTTTGGTGCTCGGTGGTGAACAAATCCCACACGAAAACTTTTGCCGCGTCGCCGGCGTCCCTTATACAGACGTGATCGCTCGTCGTACCGACCTTGCTCCAACAGCCCACCACTACGCTCGCCACGTACTCTCAGTGGCACAACAAGGTACGCTCGGAGAAATTGTCGCGGTGCTGTTGCCGTGTCACTGGGTCTATTTAGACCTCGCAAAGCGTATGTTGGACAAGCACAAACCAACGCCGGACCATCCGTTTTACGACTGGATCACGTTTTACTCCAGGACGGAGATGCAACACGGACTTGCAGAGTTGACGGAGATGCTCGATGAATTAGCTGAGTCTGCCGGCGAACTGGATTACTACATGATGACGTCCGCTTTCCTCGACAGCTTCCGTTTGGAGTACCAATTTTTTGACATGGCCTACCGCCTCGAACGCTGGACGCCGATCGGCATTACGGGCGGAGCCAGCGTAATCGGCGGAAACGCCTATGCATAGGGGCCAGAGTTTCTGCAATTCGATAATTGACGAGATGTAAATGACCGGAGGAGATGAAAAGGTGAACGCAGGACAATGGCTGGAGAGAGTACGGGAGACGCGCCCGTTGGTGCACAACATCACGAACCTTGTGGTCACAAATGTCACTGCTAATACACTGCTGGCGCTCGGTGCTTCGCCAGTTATGGCGTATGCGCACGAAGAAGTCGGCGACATGACAAAAACGGCGAGTGCCCTCGCACTCGACATAGGTACTCTGACGCCGGAAGTGATTACCGCGATGCACCTTGCGGGCATTTCTGCAAACGCGGCCGGAGTGCCGATTGTCTTTGATCCTGTCGGCGTCGGCGCCACCCCATACCGCAATCACGTCTGCGCGGATATCACCTCGTCACTGAAGCTGACGGTACTGCGCGGCAACGCCGGCGAGATTGGTGTGCTTGTCGGCGCTGGCGGCGAAGTACGTGGCGTAGACTCCGTTGGAGTAAGTGCGGACTTACCGGCTGCGATGCGGAAATACGCACGCGAACACAAGACCGTTGTCGTCGCCACGGGCGAGCTCGACTACGTCACAGACGGGGACACAATCTGGCAACTCGCCAACGGACATCCTCTGCTCGCGACCATCACTGGCTCAGGTTGCTCACTGACCGGCGTGATCGGCGCATTCATTGGAACCGTGCCGCGCGGTGGCAGCACCCTCGGCCTTTACGCCGAGGCAGTGGTCGCCGCAATCACCTGCTTTAACGTCGCCGGTGAACACGCCGCCGAAGTCGCATCCGGTCCAGGTACTTTCCAAGCCGCACTGTTCGACTCTCTCTACCATCTGACTGCAAGCGACGTGAATGCCGCTGCGAAAGTGTCTGAACTCGGATAAACAGTCGTCGTTAACCGGGCGTGCGCAGATTCCCAGGGACATCACCCGGGCAATACCGCACGGTCCTCTAACAAGAGGTGTTTGTGTGTGAAGATAAACGACAAAGTCCACCTGCTCGAATCGACCAAAGGTAGCTACGCGTACCTCGTCCTCGGCGAAGAACCTGTGTTAATCGACACGGGAAACCCGAACCACGACAAGCAGATTGTCGCGGAGTTGGCTCAACTCGGCCTAAAACCGAGCAACATCGCGCACATTCTGTTGACCCATTCGGACGTCGACCACATTGGCAACGCGAAGGCCCTGCAGGCGGCGTCAGGTGCGACACTGTGGGCGCCACAGGAAGATGTGCCGTATATCCACGGGGAGAAGAAGCTTCCGGGATTTCGCCGCATCATCGGCGCGACGATGAAGGTCGACCGCCCGAACGTCAGCCACACGTATGCCGCGGGTCAGAAGATTGGCGATCTCGAAGTCATCCCAACCCCTGGGCACACTCCTGGTCACATCTCAATCCGCTACAACGATATCCTGTTCACAGGCGATCTCATTATGACGCGGGCCGGCCGCATCAAGCCGGCACCTGGCTTTCTCACATGGGACAAAGCAGCCTTGCAGAAGTCGCTGCGTGAGGTCGGACACCTCACGTTCGACTACGTCTGCCCGGCGCACGGCCGACCTGTGGAACGCGGCAACCTGTGGGACGCATTTTTGTAGGCATGGCGTGATGGCGTGCAACGCCCCGGTGATGATAGTGGCAGCGGCTGGGTAGCCGCAGAGAACAGCTTATGGGACCGTTTCCACCGTCCCGCCGTGAGATTAAGCTCTCCTGGATGGCTTAAACAGCGAATCTGCACCGTGATCCCGCCGGATCTCGACCGTTAGACGGCCGCCAGCAGCCTATCTGGCACATTGAGTCCCCCATTTTGCCGAATAGGCTGTTACGTGCCGCTCACGGTGTGCCGCAGCGACCCCGCACCCTCCTGGCGCAGCGACCCCGCACCCTCCTGGCGCAGCGACCCGCACCCTCCTAGCGTAGCGACCCCGCACCCTCCTAGCGTAGCGACCCCGCACCCTCCTGGCGCAGCGACCCCGCACTTGCTGCCCCGTCTCCGTAGCCCGGTCACGCCTGCACTTGCCAGATTAATCGATATGCAATCGGTGAAACCCGAAGGGGGCGACAACGTGGAAGCGGACAGACACTTGACCAACAACGTCGATCGATTCTCCGGATTTCAAGACACGTACAACCGCTACCGCCCCAAGGCCCCCCAACTCGTCGTGGACATTCTCGCCGGATACCTCGGTCAGCGCCCAAAGCGAGTGGTTGACGTCGGCTGTGGCACCGGACTCTCGTCATTCATCTGGGCCACTCATACGGACGAAGTCGTTGGGTTTGAGCCGAGTGATGACATGCGTGGCGTCGCGGAGGCAGCGCGGTCAGCCCATCCTAAAGCACACCACATTTCCTTTCTCAAGGCCTACTCCTACCAGTTGCAGATGGAGGATGAGTCCGCCGACATCGTGACCTGCTCCCAGTCGTTCCACTGGATGGAGCCGGAGAGTACACTTCGTGAGGTCGCTCGCGTACTGCGGCCCGGCGGCGTGTTCGCGGCATACGACTGTGACTGGCCACCGACAGTCGACTGGCGCGTGGAAGCAGCTTACGAAAAGCTGATGGATAAAGTAGAGGCGCTCGTCGCAGCGCGCCAGCCAAAAGAACAGCAAGTTACCAAGTGGCCTAAGCACGAACACCTGCAGAACATTGCGGCGAGTGGACACTTTTGCTTCGCAAAAGAAATCGTGTTTCACAACACCGAACCCTGTGACGCAGAGCGCTACGTCGGACTGGCGGTGAGTCAAGGGGGGCTGCAGACCGTGATCAAATCGGGCTGGACCGACCTCGACACCGACATCGCGTCGTTCCGAGCAATTGTCGACCAAGCGTTTGCTGGGCGCACGCGCGACATCTTGTTTAGCTACCGGATGCGCGTCGGGATTAGATAGAGAGGAGTGGATGCGACGTGACGTCGCCGACTGTCGAGATCCAGTCCCAGACAAGATTCGAGAATCCTGTCGACAAACGCTTGTTTGGCCTCACTTGGGCACACCTGCTCAACGATGGAGCAGCCAACTACCTGCCTGGAATTTTACCAGCCGTCCTCATCTCCCTGCATGAACCGTTGCACATGGCTGGCGTGCTCACGGCGTCGCTCATCATCGGCCAGGCGCTCCAGCCCCTCATGGGCTTCATTGCCGACCGCATCGGGGGGCGAAGCCTTGTCATCCTCGGCCTGTGCGCGAGTACCACAGGTGGTGCGCTAGTCGGCGTCGCCAACCAACTGTGGGTCGTCATCGGCCTACTGCTCCTCATTGGCGTCGGCAGCGCGCTCTTTCACCCCCAGGCGCTTGCGAGTGTGCGCAGCATGGTGCAGTCGCGGCACGGTCTGAACACAGCGCTGTTCCTGGTCGGCGGAGAACTCGGACGTGGCATCTGGCCGTCAATCGCGAGCTTCATCGTCGTGCACCTCGGGCTCGTCAGCCTGTGGATGATTGCAATCCCCGGGGCCATCACCGTTCCGTTCCTGTTCCGCTTTGCGCCGAAGCTCCCTGCCAAGAAGAGCCGCGGCGCCGCGATTGAGTGGAGCACGCACACACGACCACTCGCTCTGCTCGTCACCTACTCTGGCATTCGCGCCTTCGCTACGTTTGGCTTGGCGACGTTCATCCCCATCCTCTGGCACCTCCACGGCGGGACGCTCGTCGGCGGAGCCTCCATCATCACCACCATGCTAGTGGTCGGCGTCATCGGCAACTTGGGCGGCGGCCAGTTGACGGACCGGATTGGCCGCAAGCCCGTGCTCGTTTTGTCGGCAGTCGCTACCGCCATCGCGATCCCAGTCGTCTCCCACACCTTTGGCATCTGGACGTGGATCTCGGCCGCGCTGCTCGGCATCGCCATCTTCCTTAGCACCTCGACCGCGGTGCTCATCGGACAGGATACGTTTCCAGAGAACCGCTCGATGGGGTCAGGCGTGGCGCTCGGCTTCTCCAACGGCATCGGCGCGGTGCTCGTCCTTGTCGTTGGCTTCTGGGTTACGAACAGCGATGTCGGTATCGTGTTCTGGGTTATGGCCATCGCCTCTTTGCTGACCGCGGTGCTGCCGTTCATGTTCCCAAAGGTGCTGCTCGAAGGGACAGGGTCAGCGCATGGCTGACGTTGCGTGGCACAGATTCATGCCAAAGATTTTGTGCGAACGGTGTGTAACAAATCCCCCTCGCCAACCACTATATGAGATGAGGGGGATGGCACCGTGCCACGACAGAGCCCAGGTGATGCAGCACAGTCGTTGTTCGAGGCGTACGGCGAAGAAGTCTATCGCTATCTTTGGTATACGCTTGGGCGGCGATCGGAAGCAGAGGACCTGGTGCAAGAGGTGTTTTTACACGTCTTGCAGTCCTGGCAGCGGTTTGAGCACCGCTCAACCACCCGCACATGGCTGTGGGGCATCGTCAACAACTGTCTGCGCGAGCATCAACGCAAGCAGCGGCGTACGCCGGATCCAATCGAAATCCGCGAAGAATTAGAACCCGGTTCCACCTCCGCTCCGGACCTTTTCCTCCACCTTGAGCACACGCTGCGTACATTGTCTCTCTCGCAGCGGCAGGTATTTGTGCAGCGCGTGATTCACGAGCGAAGCACTGCCGACACTGCGGCGGTGCTCGGCTGGAGCGAAGCCAAGGTGCGAACGACGCTGCACCGCGCCATGAAGCTCGTCCGGCAGTCATTTGCGGAAAGGAGTGATGACGATGAGCGAGCTCGATGAGTTGCGCGAGCAGTACCGGTTGCTCGCTGAGCCCTCCCTGCCGCTTGCCGTCAAAGGCCGAGTGGAGGAGATGATTGCAGCGCATCAGGACGAGGGTGGGGCGCTGCTTCACGGATCACCCGTTGACGCTGCTGACCCGGTGGCAGGGTCGGTGCAGCTTCGCCGATTTCAGCGCTGGTTTTCGCGCATCCCCATGACGAGGCGCTACGTCACAAGTGTGGCCGCCGGGCTTGTCGCGCTGGCGGCAGCTTGCTCGGTCGTCATCAGTGTCGTCACGCACCACACGGTGGCCCCTGTAGCCACGGTCACACCGACGGCGGGAGGGCATCCGGTAATTTCATCCCCGAACCGGTGGCCTGCAGACCCATCGTATATGCCGGTTATGTTTGGTATCTGGGCAGCACTCGGTGTGGTTTTTGTCGTCTCTGCTTGGACCGCTGTGTTTGCGCTCTGGAAGAAGCGCGCGTGGGTGCTTGGCGTGGTCGCCGGGTGCATTGCTGTGGCCTGCGCCTTGGAGGGCGTTGACCAGTGGCAAGGGGGGCCGTTGGGGCGGCAACTCCCGTTTGGGACCACTGAAGGGTCAGTTTACCCTGCTGGGACTCACATTCTGTTTGGAAGCGAGAACCTCTCAAACCCAACCTGGTTCCCGATCGAGGTCCTGTCAGTCAGCCCAATTCGCGGCACTGGAGTGGGCAATCGTACGCTACGTGCTGGTGTCGTCACATCAAAGTATCCGAGTCTCGGGGTAATTCACTGGAGCGGTAGGGTGACTCCTTTTCGGAAGGTTCCACTGTATGTGCCAGTTGGGGCAAATAGTCTATCCAACAACCACTTTCAACTGGGGCTCCTTGCAATGGCAGACAATCCTGGCTCGTTTCGAGTCGACGGGCTCAGAGTCATCTATCGCTGGGGACCGTTCCTTTATTCGTGGACTACCCGTGACACCTTTTACATCACAGCCCTGAAGGGAAAACCCGGTTCGCCCACAGGTGCTCGCTAATCCAGTATGAAACTTGATGCACTTTCACGGTAATCGGCCTCGCCGGTTGAAAGAAACTTATGCGAGAGCGGACGTTCACAATGATTGTGCGTTCGTGATGAAACCAACACCGATTTACACTGCACCACATATCCGCGATCACGCTCGCGTAAGTGTCATTTTGACACTTACAACCGCGGCCCCGCTCGCGTAGGTGTCATTTTGACACTTACAACCGCGGCCCCGCACGCGTAGGTGTCATTTTGACACTTACCACCGCGGCCCCGCTCGCGTAGGTGTCATTTTGACACTTATCACCGCGGCCACGCTCGCGTAGGTGTCATTTTGACACTTACGACCGCGGCCCCGCACGCGTAGGTGTCATTTTGACACTTACCACCGCGGCCCCGCTCGCGTAGGTGTCATTTTGACACTTACCAACGCGGCCCCGCACGTGTAGGTGTCATTTTGACACTTACCACCGCGGCCCCGCTCGCGTAGGTGCCATTTTGACACTTACAACCGCGATCCCGCTCGCGTAGGTGTCATTTTGACACTTACCAACGCGGCCACGCTCGCGTAGGTGTCATTTTGACACTTACCACCGCGGCCCCGCACGCGTAGGTGTCATTTTGACACTTACAACCGCGGCCACGCTCGCGTAGGTGTCATTTTGACACTTACCACCCGCCCTGGCCCGCGGCCCCGCACGCGTAGGTGTCATTTTGACATGTATATGGTAGCCTTACAAAAAGGCTTTTTCCGTGATCCCGATGCCTACCACCACAAGGGGGTCATCTAGATGGCTGCTCGTGGGCCGGTCTTCCTCTCGGGTCTTGTTGTTATCGCTGCGATCATCGTTGGCACACTGCTCCCAGCGCCGAAGCCCCTGCCCCTTTCAGGTGCTACGTCTTCCGTGAAGTGGACAGCACAGAAAGTTCAGCAAACCATTTTGTCCTCCGCCAACGACAAGGCCGCAACGCAGGTCCAAGTCCTCGGCATTGTCAATGGACCAACCCAAGTAGTTGCATTCGCCACGTTTCAAAAAGGCGGCCAGACGAATTACGCCACGCTCATGGGCGACAGCGGCGGTTACACGATGTCTATCTACGTTCCACGATACGTAAAGAGCCAACCAATCATGTGGGGTAGTCAGGTCAGCCGTGGCAATGTCGCGGTGTTTGGCGTGGTCTTCGGACACCCAAATGTGAAAACAGCCGTACTGACCTTTGCGAACGGTAACGCGACGACGGTCCCGGTGTCCAATGGACACTTCTGGTATATTGGTTCACCGTTAGGCGCATCAAGAAGCGATCCGAAGAACGTCTTCGGTGTCACACCGAGTGGCACGGTCGTGCAAAACCAGACGACAGTTTCGTGATACCATGCGTCCTACGTTTGCCACTCATCGAACAAATCGCTCGCGAATTTCCCCTCTCTCCCCGTGTAACCAAACCTCGTTGACCAACCACTAATTCAACGAGAGGAGGCAGCTCAGGTTTGGAGCAGATGAGTCCGGCAACAGTGGCGCGCGAGTTATTCGAACGGTACGGCGACGACGTCTACCGCTACCTTCGCTTTTCACTTGGCTCCGCCCACGACGCAGACGACCTCCTCCAGGACGTGTTCGTACAGGTCCTTCAATCCTGGGAACGCTTTGAGCACCGCTCAACTGAACGGACGTGGCTATTTTCCATCGCGAACCACTGCGTGCACGACTTCCTGCGCAAGAGCAACCGGCGTACGCCGACCGTCGAGATCACGGAGGACCTCGCGGACCGCACGGTCATCGACTGGGACATCCCCATCGCGCTCGAACACAGTTTGCGGCACCTGACCCTGCCACAGCGCCAGGTCTTCGTCATGCGCGTCGTACAGGATGTGAGCACTGCGGAAACGGCCGCAGTGCTTGGCTGGAGTGAAGCGAAGGTCAAGGTCACGCTCCATCGCGCAGTGAAGGAGATAAGGAAGCGATTTGGGGAAGGAGCGAGTCTCGATGAACGAGCACGATGATGGGCAGTTCGAGGACCTCCGTGCGCGATATGCCAGCCTGAACGACATTGCGCCACCCGACGACGTAAAAGACGGGATTCGGGCGATGATTGAGCAGAGTGCCGGCGCGGACCTTCATGCTGGAACCGTGCGGCGGCGAAGGAAGGCCCGACCCACGGTCAAGGCGCTGATGCCCGGTTTTGTGGCCGGGGCGGCAGTGGTGATTGCCACGGGCGGGATTGTCGGTATTATGGCCAACAAGCGCTCACCCGGCGTGCCGTCTCTGCCACCTTCGATTGGGCCAACCAATGGGTCGAGAGGGAGTGCGATGGGCGTGGTTGCGGCGGGATCACAAAACATCTGGTTCATCCTCGTGATGGCGATTCTCGTAGCGGGGATGGCCGTGACGTACCTGACCAGACACCGGCAGCCTCGCTGGGAATGGCTGCGGCAGACGCTGGTCGTGGTGCGGTCGCCCATCGCTTGGGGCGCCACAATCGGCATCGCGGTTGGGATACGCGGGTTGCCCGTGCCGGTTCCAACATACGCGGATTACTGGGTTTGGGAGATGCCGAGTGGGCACTATGTCGCCTCCGTAGCTGGCATGTGTGTGATTGGGTGTCTGATTGGCGGAATGATTCAGTTTGGGCGCCGGAAGGTTCTTCCATGGCACGTGTCGTGGTGGATGCTAGGTTCCACCAGCCTTATTCTCCTCATCGGCATTATGGCATTTTTCCGTTCGCAGGCGGGTACACGGGACACCTTATGGGGCGACGCACGAATCGGCTTGATACAACCATTCGTCGCCTCAGAAAATATGAACGCATCTCCCCCACAGAGGAATGTGAACATTTTGGGAGCCGACCTCCTCGACGCCTCCAGTTTTTTAGTGACAGTCGTCCAACAACAGCAGGTCCTCGGCACGAAGGCTGATTTCTACGACGCAGCCAATATGTTCTATAACGTTGGAATCGTACTGGTGGATGCACCGCATCAATCGCGGCAGGCCGTTCGGCAAGCGGAGAACTTCCTGGCAAAAATTGAGCCCATCTACAGACGTAACATCGGCAAAACTGCGTCACCTCAGAACATCGAGCGAACGATAAGCGCAATTGTCGCGGTCGCACCAAAGCAGTATTTCAAGCTTGGAGCGCCCGGGCTATGATATGCGTTCGAGTTTGATCCCGCCGGCTACAGATAGAACAGCGCCAACGACCCAGCCAGCAGAGAGCGCCACCCGCGCAGGGCCTGTGCTAATTAAATTCTGAAAAAGGACTGCGATCTTTCTTCATCTCATCCGTCTAATTAGTGCAAGGGGAAGGGGAAGGGTGGGTGCATGGCTGACAACGCTTCGACGCAGCGCGACATCGAACGACTCTACGACCTGTACGCCGAAGACGTCTACCGCTTTGCACGCCTCACCCTCGGCGATGACAACTGGCTTACGACGTGGTGCAAGAGGTATTTCTGCGCGCGTTTCGGGCGTGGTCGACGTATCGGCGCGAAGCGAACGCCAAGACGTTCATCCTTCGCATCGCCCGCAATCACATCTACGACGTCCTCCGCAAGCGCCGCACCGAACGGAACTTTTTGTTGTCCACGCATCCTCCCCATGTCAGTCACGATGCGTCTTCATCGGTCGACACCCGACTACAAGTCGAGGAGGCACTCTCACAATTGAAGGTGGAGTACCGTCAGGTTATCGCTCTGCGGCACGTCGAAGGACGGTCCGTACCAGAGACCGCGCAGATTCTCGGTTGGTCGGACGCAAAGGTGCGCACAACCACGAACCGCGCGCTTGCGAAACTCCGTGACATACTGGGAGGTGACGAAGCCCGTGACGCAGGACGACAAGGTGTTTGAGCAGTTGGAAAAACTCACAGAGATTCAGATGAAAAGCGAACGGAAGCTGGCCATTCGCGACGAATTGCAGAAGCAAATGGCGGCGGACAGGCGGCATGGGAAGCGCCGTCTTATTATCCAGTCGAGACTGCGAACGCTCGCACCTGGCGCTGTAGCAGCGGCGGCGATGGTCGTGGCAGGCACCGTGATCGCCGGCATTCTTACACAAAAAAAGACAGGTGCCTTGGCGCCGGCACGAGTTCGTCTCCCACTTCAGCAGACGGCTGGAGCAGGCGCGGGAGGGAGCCCAACGATGGCGTGGTCATCAAACGAGTGGTTCTACTTCACGATGGGGATTGTGCTCGTCTGCGCGGTGCTTGTTTTCCTGACCCGCAAATGGAACCCTCGCTGGGAATGGGTCCGCGAGACGATGTCCGTCCTGCGCTCGCCTATCCTCTGGGGGGCGGCGTTCGGAATTGTCGTGGGCATTCGCGGGATTCCGGTACTTGTGCCGAATAGGGGTTATTGGGTTTGGGACATGCCAAGTAGCTACTACGTCGCCTCAACAACCGGATTTGGAACACTCGGGTGTCTCATCGGCGCGATGATTCAATTTGGGACTCGAAAGACGGTATCGTGGCATCTCTCTTGGTGGGCGTTCGGCATGCCCGCACTTGCGTTGGTCATCGGCCTGATTGGCTTCTATCGAACGCAGGCGAGCACGCGGGATAGTCTGTGGGTAGTCGCTAACAACGGCCTTCAGTGGGACATGCTTGTCGCGGGCCATCTGTCCAGAAACCCATCACAACAACAAGTTCGATTACTTGGCAGCTACCTCGTCATGGCAGGTGCTGACATAGGAAGTTTAAGTAGCCATTGGGCTCTCCTAGGCACAAACACACCGTTTCAAGAAGTAGGGGTCGCCTTCCACACAGCTGGAACCATACTCGTCCAGTCTAACAATCCGCAACAAATGCGCACGGCGGAAAAATTTGTTAATCGGACTAGTTCGCTCTACCTCAAAGTCTCGTTCGCAAACCACGACAACTTGACGGCACAGAACATGGCAGAACTGATTAGCCAAATCTACGCGGCTATACCACAAAGTTGGGCTCAGGATTATGCTGCAGTCTCGAATTAGCGATGCGAGAACAATGAATGAGAGCAATTGCTACAAATGCGGAGTCGCTCTATGTCTTGCGACAAATTTGTACGTTAAACCGGTTAAGGTGACATAACTATACTGTTTTATGTACAAAAAGTACGTTAGTTCGGTAAAAAACGGCCCATTGGGCCGTTTTCCAATTTCGAACGAACTATTTGTTCACTATCACGACCCAAAACGGGAGTTTCAGCTGAATAGAGGACAATTTGATCACAGCGGCAGTGAGCAGTGGGCACTGAGCCGCGAACTGTGACTCGGCTGCGCGCCGATGAGTTCACCGCCATGGTCACCCGCGGGCGAGGCCGCCACCACACTAAATACCCGCACCCGCAGCCTACCCGCTTCCCTAAACCCGTGTTCGAGCCACCCTACCGCGGAATCACCGGCAGCACAATGTGCGAGGGGTGCTCGGCGTCGTGTAGAATCGTCTGCGTCGCGGCCACGAACTCGGACGTCGCCTCGTTCGACGCGCCAGTGTTCAGGTTGCGGTTCCAGCGCGGGAAGTTGCTGCTCGTCACTTGCACGCGGATGCGATGCCCCGGCAGGAACACGTTGCTCGTCGCCCAGCAGTCAACCGTGATGGGGTAGACGGTGCCGGGTTCTGTCAACTCCTCCTGCTCCATGCCGTTTCGGTAGCGCATCCGGACAATTCCGTCGACTACGTTGTACGACCGCCCATCCGGGTGCACGTCGGTCAGACGCACGACGAAGTCGGTGTCGACAGCGCTGCTTGTCACCCACAGCTTCGCCTCAATCGGCCCTGTGACTTCAAGCGGTTCGGTGAGCACATCGGAGGTGTACACGAGCACGTCCTCCCGCTGCTCGACGCGCGACTGGTCGACCGGGCCAGACGGATATTCAGCGGGCATGAGCAGGCTGCCGCCGTGGGTGATGACCGGGTCAGCGGGATCGTACACATATTGGTCGGAAGTTTCCGATTGCGGCGCAGTCATGCTCGGCGCACTCATGCTCAGCGTCCCGTCTCCCGCACTCGTCTGCGCGCGACCGCCGCTGTGGAGATAGAACGGCGTGAATTTCGTCCGCGGCAGCGGCCATTCGCTGACCGACTTCCAGCGGTTCTCGCCCATGACGAACAGCTTGATTGGCGGCTCCCGCAAAATCCCGTTGTCAACTCCCTTGAGCTGCGAATCAAACCAGCGCCGATGGCGCGTCGTCGGGTCCTCGCGCAGGTCGAGCAACGCGTTGTTCGCAGCCATGCCGAACGTCAACTCGCCGACGGCGTGCGTCTGGTTCATGTGCGTCCAGGGACCAATCGTCAGCCGCGCAGGCTGCCCGTTGGCGCGAATGCGCTGGTAGCTGTCAATTGTGCTTTTCGTGAAAATGTCGAACCACCCGCCCGTGAACGCCGCGCTGACCGTCATTTGTTCGTAACGCGGTTGAATCGACAGCCGCTCCTTCATCTCGATGGGGTGTGTAATGTCGTAAAACAGGCTCGAAAACAGCCCGGTGCGCCGCAGTGCGGGAAAGTCCGTGATGGGCAAGTCGTTGTAGCCTTCCGCAGGCATGTGGTCGACGTCGTAGACCATCCGCAGCAAGTCCGGCAGTCGCGTCGAGTCGCGCATCGCTACCTTGAACAGCTCCGGTGGCACCATGGCGCTCATGTGCCACCCCGCCATCAGGCCCCACTCCAGCGCGCCACTGCGGAAGGTGACGCCGTCGAGCGGGTCGTCAAAGACAATCGTCGGCGTCAGCGTCTTCAGCGCCGGATGCCCCGTCGCCGCTGCCGCCAATTGCGTGAACCCAAAGTAGGATGCGCCGTACATGCCGACGAGTCCGTTTGATCCCGGCAGCTTCGACGCCCACTCCACCGTGTCGTAGCCGTCATCAAACTCCTGATCGAAGCCCTGGTACTCACCGCCTGACGCAAAGCGGCCGCGGACATCTTGAACCACCACTATGTAGCCAGTTTCGGCGAGGGCAACCGGATCAAGCATCATGTACAGAAATCCTGTGTCCTTCCCATACGGAAGCCGAGTCAGCACAACCGGGTACTCCCCGCCTTCGTCCGGGCGAAACACGTTCGCCATGAGCACGGCGCCGTCCCGCATGGTGCAAGGTACGTTGCGTTCAAAGACAACCTTCATCTGCACAATCCCCTCCGTTTGGCTGCGATTGTTGGCGATCTTGGCGCTGCTTCCATTTTACTACTCCCATTTCGTTCGGTATATTCACAATACAGTGATGAGCCTGACAGATTCACGGGATGTTCTCCGGATCTGTATCTGGACATCTTGCGCCTCACGACTAAAACCCACCTCAAATTCAGTCAGGAAGAATCTATCGAACCACGTGCCTACCGGGACCGTTGAGCCTGCGATGCCCGCTGAGTTGAGCCTGCGATGGCCGACAACGAGTTGAGAGGCCGTTGTCCGAAAATGTTAACGTCCCCAAACCGCGTTAAGTCCGTCGAGACGAGAAATATGAGCACGATAACGCGCCTGGGACTCGTTACAACTGCTTGAAGCGGGCAAAAGCAGGGTTCCTCAACCAAGTAACGCGTTCTCAAGACGTTAGCGTCCGGGATTATGTCAACCAAGGTAGGGTTAACGCGTTTTCACAGCGTTATGACCCGGATTATGTTAACTCAAAAGGTGGCGACGCCTCGCCCCTCGCCACGCGGTCACTCCGCAGGTCGGATCAGGTTCTGGGACCCCCTTGCTTCTTGCCAATTCCGTGCATGATGAAGGAGATGATGCGCTCCATCTCCACCTCGTCGTCCCAGCCTGCGTCCGGCATGACGATTGTCCGTAGCAGGACATACCCAGCCAAATTCGTCACGCACATCCGAATAACGGTGAGCGGAGGCATGTCCACCAGCTGGCCCTGCGCCTGAAAGTGCGCGACGATTTGCTGGACACGACCGCTCACCAATGGGACCACCTCACGCCGGAACTGGGCTTGGAGTTCGGGGTGGAACGGGATCTCGTGAAGCATAATCTTCAGCACTGGCGCGTTGCGGAGGGCGAACTCCAGGCGATTGTGAAAGACCGCGCGCAGAAAGTCCTCAAATCGCTCGTAATCGACGTCGAGCACCTTCTGAAAGTCCCGCAGCAAAAACGGGGCGGCAATCCGCGACATAATCGGCCCGACAATCGCGAGGAGCAAGTCTTTTTTCGTCTTGTAGTGGCGGAAGATGGTGCCCTCAGCAACGCCGGCTTTTTGAGCGATCTCGCTCGTCGACGCTGCCGCGAACCCTTTGTCGGCGAAGGTTTCTACCGCGGCTCCGATAATGCTTATCTGCTTCTCCGTCATCCCATCTTCGCCCTCACCCATCGACCGCAAGAGCGACTCCAACCAAGGTTCCATCTCTCTACACCTTCCTGTACTTGCGAAGTGTCACGACGTTTAATCCCATGAAGACCATTGACAATCCGAGCAACACCACGAGGTCGCCCCAGACCGAGCTGAGGCTCTCGCCGCGAATCATGATGTTCCGCAGCGCGTCCCCGCCGTAGTAGAGCGGCATGATGTGGCTCAGCCAGCGCAACCACACAGCCATCGTGTCGAGGTTGAATAGCCCTGAAAAGAACACCTGCGGCACAATAATGAGCGGAATGAACTGCATCATTTGAAACTCCGAGTTGGCGAACGTCGACAAAAACACGCCAAGCGTCAGCGCTGTCAGCGACAGAAGGAGTGTGACGACAAGCAGGCTGATGAACTGCCCTGCCATCATCATACCGAGCACGTCCACGCAGTACCAGGCGATGAGCGCCGCCTGCACTGTGGTAAACGCACCAAAGCCTAGCACGTACCCTGCGACAATCTCCCAGCGCCGGATGGGCGTCGCGACTAAGCGCTCCAGCGTGCCGGTCGTGCGCTCCTTGAGGAACGAGATGCCGGACACCATGAACACGAAGAAAAACGCAAAGAAGCCGATGAGCACTGGACCGAAGTTGTCAAACGACGACATGTTAGCAGAACCGTAGAGGTACTTGATCGTCGGCTGCTTCAGTTGCGGCAGCGTCAGTTGCGGCAACGCCGCATGTGTCGCGGTGCCGAGTTGTGCGCCCGGCTGGGTCGACGGCCCCGTCGGCTGACCGGTACCTGCATGCTGGGCCTGCGCTTTGGCCATGGCCTGTACCTGTGTCTGAAGCTGCTGCACCGCCTTCCCCGCCTGCTGGACTTCTTCGCCGGATAACTTCAACTCCAACTTTTGCAGGTCGAGCAACACGGCTTTGCTTTTCGACGGGTCACTGCCTTCCAGCACGACCTGCGGTTGCCCGCTTTGGTAGTTGATGTAGGCATCGAGTTTTTGTGCCTTTAGCGCAGCCAACGCATCTGCTGCGGACGTGTACTTTGTGACTGTCGCGTCCTCACTTTTGAGCACGGTCGAGACCGTCGAGGGGACGTTCACGACGCCGATCTTCGGGTGATAGGTGCTGCCGTTAAACACGAGCCACACCAAAGTCAGGATGAAAATTGGAGCAATGAGCATCAGCGCAATGGTGCGTTTGTCGTGAAGCAGCTGCCGCCAAATCCGCACGACCAAGGCCCGAATTCTCATGCCCGCACACCTCCGTAGGCGAGAAACGCCGCTTCCAGGTTCGTCGCCTGCGTGTGCGCCTTCAGTTCGTCTGGTGTACCGACCGCAATGAGCCTGCCGTCACGGATCATCCCCAGTCGGTCGCACTTCTCCGCCTCATCCATGACGTGCGTCGTGACAACGATGGTCGTCCCCTCGTCTTTCATCGCGCGCAGTTCCTTCCAAATCGCCATCCGCAACACCGGGTCAATTCCGACCGTCGGCTCATCGAGGATCAGCACCCCAGGCCGGTGGAGCAGCGCGACGGCCAGTGACAGCCGTCGCTTCATCCCTCCGGAGTAGGCTGACACCAGCTTTCTCAATGAGTCTGTGAGGTTGACGAGTTCCATCACTTCTTCGATGCGCCTCGCCCTGTGCTTGCCTTTGAGACCGAACAACGATGCGAAGAAGGTGAGATTCTCCTTCGCTGTCAGTTCCTCGTACAACGCATCCGACTGCGCCATATAGCCAATGCGCCCGAGCATGTCGCGTCTGGGCATCCGAACGCCTTCGACAGTCACCATTCCGTGTGTCGCCTCGTCGATCCCGGCGATTAGTTTCACCAGCGTCGTCTTGCCCGACCCACTCGGTCCAAGCAGCCCGAACACCTCTGCAGGGCGGATATCGAGGTCAATGTCCTGCAACACCAGCTTCTTCCCAAAGCGTCGTTCGACAGCCCGGACTTCGATGCCACGCTCCGTTGTCGTTTCGCTAGACTCTCCTGTCACCAAGGCACTCACCTCGACACTGTAATGTCCGACACAGAACTGCGCTGTGAGTGAGTTTACGTGTGCGTGAGTACTCACTCACTCGGCATGAATCTAAGGTAGATCGAAGTGCTCGCTGTGTCAATCCCACATCTAGGCTTGCATGACAGTTGAAATCTGATGTTGCGTGCGTGACACTGGTATCTGAACAAGATGGCTTAGGAGGCGAGAGAAGAGATGGAAACACGGCGCTACGGAAACACCGATATGGACGTGAGCGTTCTCGGTTTTGGGGGCTCGGAAATTGGTTATGATTCCCGCGTCACTGCAGGCGATGTGAAGCAACTGCTTGACCGCGCCCTCGGTGAAGGGCTGAACGTGATCGACACGGCGGAGTGCTACATGAACAGCGAGGAACTGATCGGCGAAACGGTTGCTGACCGCCGCCACGACTACTACCTCTTCACAAAGTGCGGCCATGCGTCGGGGCTGTCTGGCCCGGACTGGAATCCGGCCATGCTGAGCGCCCAAATCGACCGCAGCCTGACGCGACTGCGCACCGACTACGTCGACGTGATTCATCTACATAGCTGCTCGCTCGAAATCTTGCAGCAAGGCGAAGTGATTGAAGTCTTGCAGAAGGCGAAGCAGGCCGGCAAAACCCGCTACATCGGGTACAGCGGCGACGGTCAAGCAGCGCTGTGGGCTGTCGAATCTGGCCTCTTCGACAGCCTCGAGACCTCGCTCAGCATCGCGGACCAACAGGCGATTGACCTCACCATGCCAAAGGCGAAGGAGCAGGGGATGGGCGTTGTCGTCAAACGCCCCATCGCGAACGCTGCCTGGGTGACGGGCCAACTGCCACAGAGCACGTACGCGCAGCCGTATTGGCACCGGCTGCAGGAGTTGCGCTACGACTTCCTGTCCCAGCCCGATTCAGCGGCGACTGCCCTCCGGTTCACACTCATGGTCCCGGGCGTTCACACTGCGATTGTCGGCACCACGAAGCCGGACCGCTACACATCAAACGCCGCGATTGCCACGCTAGGCCCGCTCTCGGCGGATGCATACGACGCAATTCGCACACGCTGGCACGAAGTCGCGAAGCCTGACTGGGTGGGACTGACGTAACGTCCGCGGTTAGACGCGATGTCGTCAGCGACGCAACGGGATCGCGCCGGTGGCGGTGGTTAGCGACGGTTAGCGACGGTTAGCGACACCAGCGTCGCTGCAGCGGGGCGCATGGCACCGGGCACGCCGCACTAAGGGTGATGAACGGGAGGTAACCTAACCAGGAAACCTCCCGTTTTCACGTTGCGAGTGTAAATACTTCACGTAAATACCGGGTACCTTACTGCGCGAACACACTACTCACAATGTTTGGAGGAGACTACATGCCACTGCGCGCGCATGAAGCGTACGAACTGAATCACCTGCTAATGGGGTGTGTCAACACGCTCAACAACATGGGCGTCTTTCTGCATCAAGTGAAGGACCCTGAGTTGAAGGCGTTGCTGGAGAAACAACTTGACGCCCACATCCAGGACTACAATGTGAAGGTACAGTGGGCCAAGCAGGGGTCGTCTACCGAGAAACTGAACGTCCCGGCCGTGCCGACAAAATCAGCCGGAACACCGAAGCCACCGACTGCCGTCTCTCCCAACCCGAATGGGACCACGCATGACGACCGCGGCATTGCGACAGCATACCTGCTTGGCCTGAAGGCAAATGGAAAAGAGTACGCTTCCGCCTCTTTTGAAGCGGACGACATTCAGTTGCGTGAGTTTCTCATCGACGCGTTCACCATGTGCAACCGTCATGCGTACGAGATCGCAGGGTGGATGCGCAAAAACGGGTACTACCCGGGCGAACAGGCGAGCAGTGCTTACCTTGAATCCCTCGCCCATACGTACGATCCCGCTCCTGTCCCCGCCCACGTCCAGTAACCGCGTTAGCTGTCCTAGCCACCGGAGCGGGAAACAACTCACGCCTCCCGGCGGCCTTTGCTCCTCCCGCCGGAAGTTGAGCCGTTCGCAAATCCTCCATGGCCGCTCAATCCACCTACAACTTCTCTCGGCACTGCCACAGCCACGTAGCAAACAAGATTGCCACGACCAGCGCGTAAATTAAAACCAGGATACCGAGCATCACGATGATTCCGGAAAATTGCAGCAACCCTAGCACCGTTACCACGCCTGAGCCGACCTGCAGAATCACGTACAGCTTCCACCGCACCATGGCTTGCTCTGCGAGCACATCGTGAAGCGAAGCGAGAGCAATGTCAGCGATTCCTCGGCAAATGTTGTAGACGACAAAAAACATGACGATCCAAGAAATCGTCCCGGCAGCCCACAACAGCGGACTGCCTGCAGCGAACGTGAAGTGAACTCCGCTTGGTTGCACGGCTTTGTGCAGATTGGGGATCGACAGAACCATCATTGGGAAACACAAGACATAGACAGTCTGAAAGCGGGGATGGGATTGGCGAAGTTGGTTTGCGCCAACCGCGAGGAGGATATATCCGACGACGTCTGGCAAAAGGTTGATGCCCTGCAGATAGAAGTTGACGAGCAAAAAGATAAAGGCCCAGAACATCCACGTGAATGCCGAGCGATTCGACATTGTAGCCCTCCCTGGCACAGGTTGCGCCTCTCTTCATGTCTTCATCGTATTCCAAACACTCCTATTGATTTCCTCCCTCAGCCAGCACGTGAACCATGAAGACTAGTCAATTGGTGTCTTTCGCTGTGGCGTATTTGGGTCGATACTTTCCTTAGGAACAGACGACTTCCGTCGCAAGGAGGAGTCTCTATGATGTACGGTTGGGGCGGTTTCCCTGGTGGCTGGATGATGCATGGGTTCGGCGCAGTCGGGATTGTTGCGCTAGTCATTAACCTTCTGTGGATCGCGATCGTCATATTCGGGATATACCTGCTCATTCGCGCACTGTCGAGGCGGTCGTTTTCCGCACGTCTCACGCATCATCGCGAGGGTGAGGAGTATCGCATTTTGCGACAGAGGTACGCACGCGGTGAAATTGACGCACAGGAGTATCAACGCATCCTGGATGAACTGATGAAGGCTCAGCCCTGAGCGTTGCCAGGTATCTGCGATCGAATGGCGTACGGGTTCGGAAAGTGCAGGTGAAATCCGCTCGCGATCATGTGAATGACTACATTGAGGCAGATCCAGATGATGGCGTTCAGCACAACCGTCCTGAGAAGCAGATTCTGGGCATTCACCTTGAGTGCCCATGGGTCGACAAAGGACTGTTCTTCCACGAGCGGAGTGTACAGCGGTCGAAAGACACTGCGGGACCACTGCAGGAACAAAAAGCCGATGAACCCTACACTAATTATTTTGATGGGGACAGAGTCCGGCAGACGAAGGGCGGTCACGATTCCCAGCGTGAAGGTCACCCACTGGCGGACGACTCCACGTTGGCGAAGGCTGCGAATCATGACGAGCCACGTCACCGGACGCATCGGTCGACGTGTCCAGTACCGTTCGATCATCCGTACCAGCCACTGCGTCGGCGCACGTCGACGCCAGAGCACCTGTGCCACGTCGTCTTGCGCCATGCGGTTAAACACTCGGTGAATTCGGAAGCTAAACAGCGGGTCCCACGCCTGCCTAGGACCGACCACTGACAACACGACCATCCAAACGACGAACGCCAGCACCATCAGCCCGATGGCTGCTTGAGGTCTTCCACTCCACATCCAGGCTGTTCCAATCAGGAGTGGTAGCGAGACTGTCACGTTGACCGCCGCCCGCCACAATCCTCCCCACCACTGGTCGCGACGCTGCAGCCACAACGCGGTAGGCACGCGCATGGTGCTGAGCATCAGCGCGGCACAGACAACATACGCCAACCAGGCGAGCGGAGCGAGGTGGAGTGCACGCGCGAGCGGTTCAGTCGCCGCGAATACAATCACAGCGCCGCCGAGATGAAAGGCTGCGCCTTCCAACCAGACAACCGCCAAGAGCGTCCGTTGGCGCAGGGGAGACAGCATCACAAACAGTCTATCCCCATAGTTCAACGAAAACGTCACCTTACCGTAGGAGACTAGATGCAAAAGGAACGCCGTGATTACCATCCCGACTATCACGCCAGCGTGCAACAAGGCTATCGCAGTCGAGTTCGATTGCAACCCTGGAATCCACTGCCCGACGTAGTACACTTTCGTCTCGTAGATGAGCAGTGCGAGGCCAGGAAGATAAAAATACAGCACCGTGACGAAATCGAGAGTCAGGCGAATGATGCTCCACCATGTCTTCAACTGGATGCGAACACGCCGTAGCGACCAGACGAACAGCACGGACGCTGTCATCACAGCACCCCACCACTGCGCGCAAGCAACAGGTCTACGAAAAGGTCTTCAAGGTTGGTGAAGGCGAGACCGTGATCGGCCGCCAAATCATTTGCCGTTCCCGCTGCAAAGACTTCTCCATCGGCAAGAAACACAAACCGATCGCACATTTTCTCGGCAGAGTCGAGGACATGTGTGGACAGCAAAATGGTTGCTCCGGCACCCCGAGCTTGTTGAATGTACTGTTTCAGCATCCGGATTGCGACAACGTCGAGTCCGATGAACGGTTCGTCGATAATCAGGAAATCAAATGGAAAGAGGAAAGCGGACACGACCATCAGCTTCTGCAATGTGCCTTTGGAGCACTGGTGAGCAAACTTGTTCAGGTGCGGGCCGAGTTGAAAGTGGTCGATGAGCTGTTCGAGTCGACGCTCCTGCTCTTCGCCACCTGCCTGCTGCCACAGCCGCATCTTCCAGTCGATGTGTTCCGCGAGTGTGAGGTCAGAGTAGTAGAGCGGTTGCTCAGGGATGTAGGCGATGCGCCGTTTGAACTCAACGGGCCGCTCCTCGCTAGCCGTGAAGGATGTGTTCCCCATGCGGATGGCGCCGCGATCGACCGGTAGCAGTCCCAAAATGCCGCCAATCGTGCTGCTCTTGCCTGAGCCATTAGGGCCGATGAGGCCGACAGTTTCACCCGCAGAGATGGAAAACGACACATTGCGGACGACTTCCTGACCACCCCGGCGCACATGCAGCTCGGATACTTCTACCAGCGACTGTGCGTCGCTAAACATCCAATGATCTGCCAAATCTCTCACCCTGTCTTACTGTACCACGAAGTGGCAACTGGAGGGTGCTGTTTACGTCCCTCAACGGTAAAATAGGGTAAAACGATTTGAGAGAGGAAGCCTTGTCATTGATTCGAGATGTGCCACAAGCTGACCAACGTTCAGTACAAGAGATGCAGAAACTCCTCGACGTGCTGCCGTCTTCGCACAAGAAGCGCGCACTCATAGAGTCGGACCTATTTAAGATGCTGAGCGGAGAATCTGGAGAAAAAAGTGTCGCGTATCAGCTCGACTTCTGGTTCCGAAACGCACCCGACGTCGCTGTAGCGAACAACGTACGTCTCGAGTTTAATGATCGCTCTGCGCAAATCGATCACATCGTCGCTGTTCCAGCGGGTCTATTGGTACTCGAGAGTAAGTCACTACCTGACCAGGTACATATCGATGAAGACGGCAATTGGTACCGAGTCAAGCGTCACAAGCATGGCGAAGAGCTTCAACGTGAGGGGATGTTTAGCCCTGTTGAGCAAAACCGCAGACACATGGCCGTGCTAGAAGACATACTGAGTGCACAAAATTTTGCACCAAAGCCAAAGTTGGCGAGTGTTATCGTGTTCCCGAATCCGAAGGTAGTCATTACAGGTGTGAAGCCGGCAGGTGCCACACTTGCCCGCATTGATACCTTACAGGCGTTAATCGAACGCTCGCGGTCAAGGTCGGACGCCGATTCCGCTGTAGATGCTTCCCATTTACTAGACGTTCTCCTGTCGTTTCACCGCCCCATTACGATCGATGTCTACGAACGTTATCATATTGACCCAACCGAAACGAAACCGATGAACGAGCGTGTCCTGGTCGACCCCGCCACTGAGGCCTACATATGTGCTTTTTGCAGTACGCAGATGGCGGTACAGAAGACGCGCCACGGTATTGCGTGGGGATGTGGGAGGTATCCGCAGTGCAAAAACATGGTGCCGGCGTCCATCGTTGCGCAGGTCGGAAACGACTTCGTAGCTCGATACAACAAGGAGCACTTCTGGACTTCGCGCGCACGGCGTTGCCCGAATTGTGGCGGGAAGATGGTGGAGAAACGTGGAAGAAGTGGTCGCTATGTAGAGTGTGCCAACACCTCAGTCTGCAAATACAAAGAAGCGGCGCGTTAGACCGACTGTAGTTCGGCCAAAGGGCCGGACTACCAACCTGGGCAGAGTGACCGGAAAACCAGGGTGACTCTGCCCGATGCAGCCGGAACATCCAGAAGTAAACAAAACATCGACTCAGTGCACGGCGTATGTCCACGTCTGACCGCCGTTAGTGGTGCGGAGCAGCGATCCCAAGACCGTGATCATCCAACCGTCTTGGCCATTGACAAAATCGATCGTCGAAGCGTTCAGGTAGTGGCCAAAGTCAATGTTGTGCCAGCGGCTGCCGCCGTTTGTTGTGATAAAGAAGCTGCGTCCGTTCTGACCGGGAACAACGGCTACCTGAGCGTTCGCCACATCGAACCACCCGGCAGACTCTGCTTGAATGAGCGTCTTGACCGTCGGTGCTATCGGCAGTCGCGCGAGAGCGGTCAAGTACAACTGCATCTGTGCAGGGGTGTTCAAATTGGAAGGTGCGTTCAGCGCGTGCCAAGTCTGACCGCCATCCACCGTCACTTCCGTGTTTTGGCCGTAACTGTTGACCACTCCATATTTCCCACCGGGCAGAAACACAATGGAGTCGTACGGGTTTTGCTGTGCCGCCGGGAGCAGTACGGTCCAGCTTTGCCCACCGTTTGCCGTCTGATAGACGGTGCCGTCTGCACCGATAGCGTAACCGCGCGTTTCGGAGATGAAACTAATCGGCGAATTACCGAGTGTAACCGGTGTGCTTGGCGAGTTCTGTGGCAGGGATCCGACTTGCCACCATGTCCGTCCGCCATCCGCCGACTTCAGCACCGCACTCGCGTTGCCTGGCACGCCAAGGCCGTAACCGACGTTCGCGTTCAGAAACGAGACACCTTCGACAGGGTGCGGGTGAACCATCGGGTACACCTCACGCCACGTCTGACCGCCGTCTGTGGTGCGCAACAGGAATGACCCTCCAGACACGGTGTTATCGAGCATCCAGCCGTCGTTCAACGACACGAACGAAACACTGGTCGGCATGCTCATCCCGTTTTGCACCGTCGGGTATGTGTTCCATGAGGCACCGCCGTTGCCGGTCGAGCTGACTTGACCTGATCCCATACCGCAAGCCTCACAGACTCCCGTCACCACAGCTTGGTTCGCGTTTAGCGCGACCATTGGGCCAGCTGATGATCCCGGTCCCTTCGGCGCCTCCGTCGCCCCATCTGGAGCTGGCCCTGCCCCCGCCGTACTGACTCCTTGTACGGGTTTCCACGTTGCTCCGTCTGTGGTGCGGAAGACTGAGTACGAAGTCTGACTCATTCCGGATCCGCCGATCACGAGCGCCCAGGCAGCGTGGTTGCCTACGGCTTGCACGAGCGGTCTGCCTGGGTACTGCCCACCTGGATGAAACACGGTACTCCAGTGGGCACCGCCGTCGACGCTGCGGTCGATATCACCGTTCGTCAAGCCAATCCACCCGGTTGACGCACTCCCGAATGATACGGACTGAACTCCGCCGGCAGGCGCCGACACCTTGTTCCAGTTCGCACCACCATCTGACGTCATCCAGAGCGTACCCCCATCCACGTTACCGGTGATCGCAAAGCCTTCGGACGACGTCGGAAAATCGACCTGCTGGATGGCTGCGCCTGCCGGTGGCAGAGATTCACGAGTCCACTTGGCACCGCCATTCGTGCTGCGGACAATGGCGTGATCGGCCCAAGCGACAATGGTCTGCTTCGAACCCGGACTTGCCGCCAGCCCGGTAAAGTCGATATTCGCTCGGTAGGCTGTCTGAAAGTACTGACCGCCGTTCGTGGTCTTCAAAATGATCCCGCGCCCGGCGAGGAATCCAACACTTCCCGACGTAAACTGTACGGTCTGCAGACCAGCGCCGTACGGCTGCCCACTGGTAGTCGCTCCGACAGTCGAGGTCATGCGTGCTGAACTGGCTTGAATTCCCGTGATCACGGACTGCACATCTGCACTGGTCCCCGACGTGGAACTGCCGAATATACCTGAACCTTGCCCGGTCGTATTCCCAACACTGACCGCGTTAGTCGCATTGCCAATGACGATGCTAGTCGTTTGTCCCGACGAGTTATTTGCAGTTCCCGCGTTCGCCGTGTTCCCTGCAGACGCCTGATTCCCCGTGTTGTTTTGGGTGCCAGCCTGAGTCGCCGTGGCCGCGCTGCACCCTGTCAGTAACAGCGCCACCGCGCCAAACATCATCGCTGTTGAGCCGAATTTCTGAAGTCGTCGTCTTGGTCTCAACGCACTCACCAGCCTTCTCTACAACTGTACGTCTGTGGAGTAGACGGAGTGGTTGTCGACAACGTGTCACGGGCAGCCCGAGACCCGCCGTTTATTTGCTTCAGATGAGCGGGTAGTGGGATTCATAACGCAGGTGCGCGAAGTCGAAGTCGGAGAGTAGCAAGGTTGCAGGTTAGCGGGCCTTGGGGCAAGCACCGGGATCGCCCAAGTGTCATAGGTTGCCGCAAAGCACTTGGGTAGGAGGTCGTCTCGGTGGGTGAAAGCAAGGACAGTCAGCACAGCCTGCATGGTTCGGAGCACACTCCGGTTGATTCCAAACACGGCCCGCTCGGTTCGGAGCACACTCCGGTTGATTCCAAACACGGCCCGCTCGGTTCGGAGCACACTCCACTCGACTCGGAGCACACTCCGGTTGCTCCGGTCCATACCCTGCAGGACCGGTTTGCGGAGCGGCTCGTCAGATCGTCATATCCGCTCTATCCTTATCACGGGAGCGTGACCCGGTACCAAGATGTTTCCATCAAGGTACCTGAACAACGCCAATTCCAGCAGCCTGGCCATGAAGCGATCACGGTCCCCCGCCCCTTGGTCGAGCATTCGAACTACAAGGGCAGCGGCGGGGCGGCGGGCGGCGCGGCGGCGGGATCAACCGGATCCGCGAAGGAAGCAATGTGGGTAAAGAAACACGCGCAGGGAACGGCAGTCAGGTAATGAATCCTCCAGATATGTCGATTTCGATCACTTAGCTCCGCCTCTCTGCCCGCCATGTGTCGATTTCGATCACTTAGCCGACTCTCGCACCCTCACATGTGTCGATTTCGATCACTTAGCCGACCCTCGCCACCCGCCATGTGTCGATTTCGATCACTTAGCGCCGCCTCGCCACCCGCCATGTGTCGATTTCGATCACTTAGCGCCGCCTCGCCACCCGCCATGTGTCGATTTCGATCACTTAGCCGACTCTCGCCACCCGCCATGTGTCGATTTCGATCACTTAGCCGACTCTCGCACCCGCCATGTGTCGATTTCGATCACTTAGCCGACTCTCCCCACCCGCCATGTGTCGATTTCGATCACTTAGCCGACTCTCCCCACCCGCCATATGTCGATTTCGATCACTTAGCCGACTCTCGCACCCGCCATGTGTCGATTTCGATCACTTAGCCGACTCTCGCCACCCGCCATGTGTCGATTTCGATCACTTAGCCGACCCTCGCCACCCGCCATATGTCGATTTCGATCACTTAGCCGACCCTCGCCACCCGCCATGTGTCGATTTCGATCACTTAGCGCCGCCTCGCCACCCGCCATGTGTCGATTTCGATCACTTAGCCGACTCTCGCCACCCGCGCCGCCCGCGCCGCCCGAGCCGCCCGAGCTAACCACTTCACAACCTCACGTTGGCGCGGGAGGGATGCATCCGGTACGAACTAATCCGCCGCGTTGTTCCACTCGCAACTTCAAGCCACCCTTCATCCACCAGACGTTTCAAGTGGGCAGATGCCGCATGTGCACCCAGATGACACAGCGTCATAACATCCCGTACCGTAATCGGCCGCCCTACGCCATATGCAAAGCGCAGAATCTCCCGCTCGACTGCTCTTTCGTCCTGCAGGTCCAGCGTGGGTTCCGCAGTGAGGCGCCCGATCAGTTGCTGAATCATCTGTAGGCAAGCGCGCGGATGCTCTTTCACGTCTTGATATGCAAATCGGAGCAAGTTCCAACGGTCGATGATTAAGTGATTCTGGCGCCTGAGGTGGTCAGCAAACTGCTCCTGAGAAATGTCGCGCAAGTGAGAACTGATTCCGTCGATCTCGATCGCGATCCGCCACGGCTCGTGGATATACGCAAAGTCGATGTACCTCTTGCCATCTTTGTAGTCGCGAACCGCATACTCCGGGTAGAGATTCGCGAAGCTCTGAAAACCCGGCCACCACACCCACTGCAGAAACATCCTCTCCGCGTGCTGACGGTCCTTGTCTGCCATCTCCTCCGCTCGCTTGTGCCCTAGCGCAGTCTGGTGCTCCAGCAACTCCCGGTACGCCTGTTCGAAGTCCATCTCGCTCCGCCCCTCCAACTCTTGCTTTAATGACTTGACTTAGGATCGCGTCCCTACAGTCACACCGTAGTGTGGCTACGATACGTTGTCGATGAGGGACAGGAGATTTCGCATGTGCTTACGATGACCTAAACTCGGCGGATCACGAAAAGCCCCCGACCAACCAGCCGGGGGCAGAGTCTATCACTCTATCAAATTGTTACGATCGCGGCAGCGACCCTCGCCTTACGTATGCCCCGCTCCAGGCACCTATGCTCGCGACACCTATGCTCGCCTCACCGATCTGCTGCACCTATGCTCGCCGCAGTTCTACACCTACACCACCGCTTTTACTCATTCAGCAGCTTCAAGAACTCCCGCATGAACCCAGGCAAGTCAGGCCACGCGTGCCCGGACACCAGGTTCCCATCCACATGCAGCGTCTCGCTGATGTAGCGTGCGCCCATCGCCTCGACGCTCGGGCTGCACGCGATGTACGCCGTCATTTCACGGCCTTGCAGAACATCGCGGACCGTCTCGAGCACTTGGGCGGCGTGGCAAATCGCGCCAACGGGCTTGCCCGTTTCAAAGAAGTGGCGAAGAATGCCCGGGAGCGCCTTGTTCAAGCGAATGTACTCCGGAGCGCGACCGCCGGGAATAATCAGTCCGTCGTAGTCGGCCGGATTGACCTCTTCGAAGGAGGTCTGTGCCTGAATCAAATAGCCTGGCTTCTCCGTGTACGTTTCCCAGCCTTCAACGAAGTCGTGTACGACAGTGTGCAGGGTCTTGGTTGTGGGTGCGGCAATCACGGCTTCGACATCGGCCTCTAGCAACCGGAAGTAAGGGTAGTAGACTTCAAGCGCTTCGACTGCGTCACCAGTGACAATCAGAACCTTTTTACCCATCTTGCTCCCTCCAACCATCCTGAGATTACGTACCTCACGCTCCCCTTCATTCTATGTCAAAATCTTCGGTAACACGATAGATATCCAATTCGGCGCGCGAAAAAATGCGTCTCCGTCCCGATCCAACCGAACGCATGGGGTATGATAGGGACAGCACGGTTGCTTGCTTTGACGCATAGGAGGCTCACTATGAACGACGACGCAAACTCCCAGCATCACGAGTCGACAACTCACGATTACTCTAATGATCACGGACCTAAATGCCATCCCCAACAGCAGACGCCGAACTCCCGCCAGACCCCCGGCGCCATCCAGCCTTCCGGCGCCATCCAGGCCCCGCACGCCCGCTATGCGCGGCAGACTCTGTTTCGCCCAATCGGGCGTGACGGACAACTGCGCCTCGGACAGTCGCGCGTTGCTATTGTAGGCATTGGCGCGCTAGGCACAGTCCTTGCCACGCAACTGGTACGCGCAGGCGTCGGCTTTGTGCGGCTCATCGATCGGGATATCGTCGAGGTGACGAATCTACAGCGCCAGTCTCTGTTTGACGAAATAGATGCGCAGAGCGGCGTGGCGAAAGCCGAGGCGGCGGCAGCGACATTGCGGCAGGCGAACGGGGAAGTGACCATCGAAGCGCAGGTGACGGACCTCACGTGGAGAAACGCGGAGGAGTTGCTCTCCGACGCAGATGTCATTCTTGATGGCACCGACAACTTTGAGGTACGCTACCTGATTAACGATGTAGCCGTCAAGCACGGTATTGCATGGGCGTACGGTGGTGCAGTCAGCTCTTACGGATCAGCGGCGTTCATCCGCCCAGGACATACGCCGTGTCTGGTCTGCCTGTTTGGTGAAGGCGCTAACGGTGGCCATGACACTTGTGACACAGTCGGAGTAATCGCGCCCGTAGTCTCAGTCGTCGCGTCCATTCAAGTGGCTGAAACACTAAAGTACCTGACAGGCAACCTTGACGCGCTTAGTAACGTGATGATACTCGTTGACCTCTGGCGCAACGACTTTTCACAGATGGCCTTCGGGTCGCCAAATGCGAGTTGCCCCTGCTGCGGCGAACACACATTCCACGCTCTAGAGTCCCGGACGGACGGCCTGACTGTCTCCTTGTGCGGACGGCAGACAATTCAAGTTCGGCCCGCTGTGAGCAACTCGGTCAACTTGAGCCAAGTGGCTGCAAACCTTGCGAAACACGGCAGTGTCCGGCAAAACGCCTCTCTCTTGCGGTGTGACTTCGGGCAGTTTCAGATCACGCTGTTCGCCGACGGTCGCGCCTTACTGCACGGCATCGAGGACCCTCACGAAGCGCGCGCGATCTACGCTCGCTACATCGGGATGTAGGCTTACAGCACCGGTTTTTGCCCGGCCACGACGGTGTTTTTTCGGAGCTGCGACGCTCTGCGCGAGCCGCTGCGCACTTTGTGACCAGCGCGTTTTCGCTGGGCCTTCGACCGATACATACGCTCGTCGGCGATGGCGCGGGATTCGTCGAAACCCGCACTGTGACTTTCCAACATGATTGTGCCAAACGACACAAATGGCAGCGTTTCTCGCAGTTGTGCAGTCAGGTTCGCTTCCAGAGCCTCTGGCGCACCGCCGCTTGAAACGACGAAGATAAACTCGTCTCCACCCCACCGCGCGCACATTCCCTGCCCAGCAACGATTGTGCTAAGCTTTGCGGCAATGTCCTGTAGCATCTGATCACCAATCCAGTGCCCCTGTGTATCGTTGATGTGCTTGAACTGGTCCACGTCGAGAATCCCAAGGCAAATAGCTTGTCCGCTGTACATGCACGCTTCGCGCCATTCGTCCCATCGCGCCATGAACCCGCGGCGGTTCGGCAACCCGGTAAGCGGGTCGGACAGACTCGACAGTTCAGCCTGTTCGCGATCCACAATCAGACTCAACACAATCGACAGTTGCTGTACGCCGAGCCGGATAATCCTATTCTCCCGCGCGATGTTCGCAGGCAGTTCCTTGCGTGCCAGAATGACAGCACCTGCGACCCGCTCGTGAGCCTGGATTGGCCACACACCCGCGCAGGTCACACCAATCTGCGCCATATACGGTTGCCAACTCTCCGGAAAGTCTGTTGCCGGGCTCCACACCCCAAGGCGAAGCACGTGGGGCAGACGCTGAAACCACTGTCCGGTGCGGACCCTCTGCTCCAATTCCTCGTCTTGACCTCGGGTGACGCCATAGGCATCGTAGACTCGCACAAACAAGTCGTCACCGTCATTTTCCACATACAAAAAGAAGCCGCCGTCTGCACGAAACAAAGTTTCCAGCACAGGCGCCGCCTTGTGTAACAAATCGACCGCATTTACAGCGTCGATCCATGCCATCGAACTCAGAATCAATTGCTCGACCCGATTCATAGAAACCACCTTGCAGATAGAATTGCATGATCCAGACAAATATGCAAGTGTAAATACACGTTTTCTTCCACCCGGCAGAAAGCCCTCTCAAGAACGTTTCGAATAGCATCCTGAAAGAATGCCTAAAAACGGGTGCGCCACGTTTCGGCGCACCCGTTTTCCTTTCCCCATGTCCGCATCAGATGTACCGCATGGTGAGGCCAGGGTAGTACAAATTTAAGATGTTCAGGTGTGACATCAGCGCAACTGCCCCCCAATACTGCGATCCCCACTGCGCCATTCTCTGTGATCCGACAAACGCCCAGTTTGGACTGTTCGGTATACCTGCCCGATAGTCGAGTTGCTGGATGACACCAGACGGTGGCACGAAGACTTCTCTCCATGTGGACCTCGTGGCAGCATTTGTGACGGTCGTACCACTTAAGTACTTGTACTCTTGGAAGTTCGTCGTGTTGTCAACATCAAAGGTAAATCCGGCAATCGTAACTGGGTGCAGAGTGTGATACCAGGCAAACATCTTGATCGCCACAGCCCCTGCACGCAAGGCTTCCGGTGACCAGGACGGCATCCACTCGTTAGGCAACACATCGTCGCAGTACTCCTCGAAGCCTACCGTCTGCACCCACAGAATCGGCCCGCGAGGATTGTTGCCTTCACGGATGGCTACATGAATCAAGGACGGCAGGGACGTGTTGTACACTGTCTGCGTCTGAGCTGCAGCCGAGCGCGCAGGGTACACTGTGACAACTAGCGCCGTCGCAGCCGCGCCCAGGACAGTGGCAAGGCGAACGCTGAGCGATGCAGGTTTTTGACGGCTCATTGCGGAGAACCGCCTTCACCCTGGCCTGCCTGCCCTGCGTGCCCTGCTTGGCCTGAGCTCGATTGACCAGTGTGGACGTGTGTCTCGCCCGTCGGACCGGGCCCTTGCTCTCCGCGCGTCATTCGCGGCTCTAGACCAGGTCCCCACGGAGCGTATCCGTACTCCCCATGAACCGGCGGTTGGCGCTTTAAGCCCAGTTTGTTCGCATACGTGTCAATCAGCACCCGAACGTCCTGTCTGTGCAGGTTCCCCAGTGTCGCCAGGGGTTCATTGCGGGCCCCAGGTGTGATCGGATTCAAAATGACAGGCTGCACGGCGTGCGGAAGCACCGGGATCGTAAAGATGACCTGCTCATTGTATCCGGTGGCGACGACAATGGCAGCCACCGTACCCATCCGACGAACGGAAGCGAAACGGCCGTCCACCTGAATGGGTACCGGCGCCCCCCATTCACCGGTCGCGTCCGTTAGGCCGGTCGTGACGATGTCACCGTCGGGATCGAGTACAATCACCCGGGCACCAGACACTCGCTTTCCACTCGGCGAGCCCACCCGAAAGAGTACAGTTTCAAACTGTCCTGCGCCGGCTTTTGGCTGCGTAGCGTTACCCTGCGCTGTAGTGCCTGATGGCGCTCCAGGCTGCGTGCTGTTTCCATATGTTCCGGGCTGTGGCACTGATGAGACTGGCGTCGACAAAGTCTGTGCTGCTGACACGGATCGAATCGTCGCGGCCACAGCCGACGTCGCGGGGTTGCCGCACACAGCAGCACAAGTGAACAAGACAGCAGCATAAGTGATGCGCCTGTGACCCACTCCGCGCCCTTTGCAACGGGTCAGCACGCGATCGAATAGTCCCTGCAAATGCTACCCCCCCAAGCAGATCATGGTTTTCTCTGCCCCATAGCGTGACCCGCTTGGCGCAAACTCATGCCGCCGTGGAGGAAAGTTCTGCGATTTGTACGGAGCGTTCACAGGGCGCTCAGTTCAGCGTGTGCTCCGTCAAGGTTCAGGTACGCGCGTTCAGTTCGTCGGCACGTTCGCGTGCGGGTGCAGGACTCTCGCGACGTCCTCAACAGCCCGGTAGATGTACTGAGATACGCTGCCAAGGTCGGCTCCAGACAAGATGTACACCCGGTGGTTCTTGATCGCGTTGACTGACTGTAGGGCCGGGTCACTCAGCAACTTTTGCTTAAATGCGGCATCATCTGTGGTGTCAATAATCACATCCGGGTTCAGTTTGACGACTTCTTCTGTGGTGATCGCAGACCAGCCATTTAGCTTTGCCGCCGCGTTTACACCGCCCGCGTCCGTGATGATGTTTTGAATCGTCGTGCCATTACCGGCAGCGTAGCCATAGGAACCGTAGTCCAGCACAGTCGGCTTCGGTAACCCGCGAACGGCCTTTTGCACAGCGCCAATCTTGCGTTGCATCATCTGTACCATTTGTGCCGCCTTGGTCGGCTCGCCTACAAGCTTGCCAAGAATGTTGATGTTTTGCTCAATTTCGGACATTGAATTAAAGTTAGCAAACTCGTAGACGGGTGAACCCGCCTGCTCAATCTGCTGCACGACGCCCGACTGGTTGTAGCTGGCCATCAACACTAAATCTGGGTGAACAGCGATGACCTGTTCAGCAGACACAGCTCCCATCGACGGGATGCCCTTGACAAGTGATGCGACATTCGAAAAATTGGGCTGTGAAGCCTGTGCGGTCACAAGCGCAATGTCCTTCTTCGGGACTAAGCCCGTCAGAATTTCGTCTGTGCCTTCGGTCGTTGATGCGATGTGTACTGGCTGCTTTGGAATGGTCACGCTGTGGCCAACCTGGTCTTTCACTGTGAGTGGGTAGGAAACACTGCTCTGGCTGGCGCTAGTGGAATTGGTACTTGTGGCCGTGCTCGCAGTATTACCTGTGCTTTGCCCAGTTGCCCCAGTACCACAACCGACGACTGCCATAGTGCCTGCAAGGACTACAGCCGCGACCCATACTCTCTTCATGCCTCTGCCTCCCTGGTGGGCGTCTGTCCCAAAGGGACCGCCGCCCTTCTTAGTCGTTCCTTCTGCACTCCTCGCTCACGAAGAAGGGCCCTGTCGGGTGACAGGGTCCATGGCTCGCCGTATGTACAAACATACTAAACGGCTCCATACCCTTTCCTCGAAGGTGAGCTCAGATCCATTCAGGCAGGTCTCCTGGCTCTCAGCAGGTGTTGGCCGTTCCTTCCCACGACCAAGTCGCAGTGGAAATGGCACCCTAACGCTGATTACAGTGGCGGGACCGCACCGGATTCGCACCGGTTTCCCTATTCTCCCGGTTCGCTCTGAGGGACGTGACCTTGCGGTCAGTCCCTCAGAGCACCCAGGCACCCGAACGGATAAGATTCTGTTGAATACCCGCAGTCTAGGGTAGTCTGCGAGAGTTGTCAACTTCCATCACTAGGGTTGCTGTCGTTGTCAGGGATTGCGAAACACGGTAAGCAAACTCCGCCCTGGATTGAGCGTCAACGCGAGACTCTGGTCGATAAAGAAGCGCAGGCCAAATAGACCGTTCTCGCTCAAGCTAGGGTCGACCACACACGGGACATTGCGATAGATATGCCCGCCAAGGTTGAGTCGGCAGCTGGAGGTGTAGGCTGTAGCTTGACCACCTACGCCGCCAATCTGGACCGGTTGTAGAACCGGGAGGTTCAATTGCTTTGCAACCTTCGCGTTGAAAGTCAACTCAAAGGCACCAGTATCCAACACCATGTCTGGCACGCTCACCCCGTTGACAATGAGCGGAAATTGGAACGAATCGTACTGGACCGAGCCCTTGATTTGAGCAATGCGAGTGTACAAGAGGCTTCAACTCCTTTTGGCTGAGATCCATACATGTCCAACATACGGAATGCCAGTGCGGTCTGACCCGGCGGTTGTGTGGTCTGCATAACGCCCCCGTCCGTCGGACAGTGTACATCCGTAAGAAGTAACCAATTTGGGAGGCGTTCGATTTACATGGGTATGAACGGGATGAATTCAAGTGGATCACCAATGCAAGGCGGGAACATGTCGGGGTCGTCTACTCCAGAGTTTAGCGCACACGAACTGATTGTCATGAACGAGGCTCTCATGACGAAGTCGGCAAACGCAGATGTACTCTCTCACTTTGCTCAGGAAGTTCAGGATTCACAGTTGCGGCGCATTCTAGAAGAGCAGGCTCGCAACGCAAGCAATCACTACTTGCAAGGTGTACAAATCCTTCAGGGTCGCGGACACACGACATTCAATCGGCAATCATACACGGGGCAGATAAACGGAGAGCCTAAACTCGGGTTGCGCCAGCCTTCGATGCCTGCGCCGAATCCAAACGGACAGTCCCTCACTGACCGGTCAATTTCCGGTGTTGTATTAAACCTGCACAAACACGGTGCAGTCGCCTGGATGACGTTCGCACTCGAGTGTGCGGATACCGAACTCCGCAGTTTCCTCGTCAACGGCGCGCTGATGTGCGATCAGGCAGCTTATGACACGTTTATGTACATGAATCAGCGTGGCTACTATCAGGTGCCGACGCTCATGCAGAAGACGACAGACACGATGATCCACAGCTATCAAGCAAGCCCTGGCGTGATGATGCAATCAGGGATAGGCGGGCAAATGGGCTACAACTCAATGAGCCGCATATCTGCCACCAATAACATCAACCCGAACGATAGCAACCAAATCAATCATCTGGGCCCGCAATAGACAACGAGGGCTGCCCCTTTGGCATCTCCACGCCTTCTGGGGGCAGCCCGTTTCGTGTGTATCAGGGTGCGTGTGCGCTAGTCCGCCAGCGTGGCTATGCAACAACAGAGGAGAGTCTGCTTCCGGGCATTGCTACGGTGGGGTGCCCAGTGTTTCATCAGGGGGGTGACATCGCGGCCACCGTCACAGTGGTTGGCATCCTTGGCCACCTTGACACATCACCGTCGTCGACCGTGGTCACGCTTCTGAAGGATACATGCGCTGCCCTCTCGTCGGCACTTCCATAGGTGCGTTATAATCGAAGTGCAATTCTCAAAATTCATCGAAGGGAGCGGTCTGAGTGGCAATATCCTCGAGTTCCATCAACACCGGTACGATTTCCGCGGCATTTTTGGAGGAAGTTTCGAGCGCATTTCGCGAGTCCTCCATCAACCGCGCACGAATGAATGCGATTACGAAAAGTGGCATTGAAGGAGTTGCGACGAACCGCGACGCTCTCGTTCAGATGCAGTTCACGTTTTCCAACGAGATCGAAACGGGTCCCATCACGGACCAAAAGCAGAGCGGCCGTTGCTGGTTGTTTGCAGGCCTCAACACGCTGCGGACGGAGATCGCTCGCACCAACCACGTTAAGCCGTTCGAACTCTCCCAGACCTACCTGATGTTCTGGGACAAATTTGAGAAGGCGAACTACTTCCTCGAACGCGTCATAGATACGAAAGACGAGGCAACCGACAGCCGAATTGTCCAGTGGTTGCTGCAGGCCCCCCTGCAGGACGGCGGGCAGTGGGATATGTTTGTCAACTTGGTCGAGAAGTACGGCGTCGTGCCACAGTGGGTGATGCCAGAAACTTATCACAGCGGCCGGTCTCGGCAGATGAACGAACTGCTCACCCTGAAGTTGCGCCAAGCAGCCGCGCATCTGCGCGACAAGCACAATACAGGTGCAGCGCAGGACGACCTGCAGAGCTACAAGCAAAGTGTCCTCGCCGACTTTTACCGCATGTTGTGCTACTTCCTCGGCGAACCGCCGAAGTCGTTTGACTTTGAGTACCGCGACATCGACGGCATCTTCCACCGTGACACCGAGCTCACACCGCACGCCTTCGTGCAGAACTATGCAAAAGTCAACTTGACGGACTACGTCAGCGTCATCAATGCCCCGACAGCCGACAAACCGTTTGGGCGTACTTACACAGTACAGTACCTAGGTAACGTAGAAGGCGGTCGCCCGGTTCTGTACCTGAACGTGGATATCATTGCCTTCAAGCAACTGGCCCTTGCACAACTCCTCGAAGGCGAACCCGTGTGGTTTGGCTGCGACGTCGGTCAGATGCGTTCACGCGACGACGGAATCCTCGACACCGACCTTTACGACTACGAGAACGCGATCGATGCGTCGCTGCAGATGACAAAGGCGCAGCGGCTCGACTACGGTGAAAGTCTGATGACACACGCCATGGTTCTGACCGGCGTCAACCTGGCCGACGGTGCGCCGAACCGTTGGAAAGTGGAGAACAGTTGGGGTTCGAAACTCGGCAAAGACGGGTTTTTCGTGATGAGCGACCGCTGGTTTGACGAGTTCATGTATCAGATCGTCGTTCACCGCAAACACCTGCCTGAGAATCTACTGACTGCCCTGGAACAAGAACCAAAGAAACTCAACCCTTGGGACCCAATGGGGTCACTCGCGTAATTGGCTGGTCTCTAGGCCCAAACCATTCTCATCGGCGTCGGCAATTGCCGACGCCGATGTTGTCCGAATCCGCCCTTCATAAATGGAGAGGTCTACGGTGAAAGAGCATCTGCCGATTGAGCGAGAAGAGGACGTCTACATGGCCGTCGCAGTCGCCCGCCGTATGATGCTTGGCATGGCACTCGATGAGATGCAACAGCAAATGGTCCTCGTTAGCGTCGCCGAGCTCACGCGAAACGTCGTTGTGCACGCAAACGCATCAGGTGCTTTTACCTGCGAGATACTGCCAGGCGAAATTCAGGTCACCGTCACAGATGAAGGCCCAGGTTTTCCTGAGCTGCTGCAAGATGTTCTGAGAGGGGACGGGGTTTCATCTACTCGTGGACTCGGACTCGGTCTCGCAGGGGTACAGCGATTGATGGACACCTTTTCGATTCAGACGTCAGAAAAGGGGAGCAAAATTGTCGCAAGCAAACGGGAGTCACTGGGGCAAAACCAAACCGCTGGAACAAGAAATGCATAAGCTGACCAATCCCGCCTCCTCTGGCGTGGTACACCTCGCGCACATCGGGCAAGTGGCAGCGGGCATTGCACACGAAATTCGCAATCCCTTGACCGCCGTGAAGGGCTTTTTGCAACTGTTGCAAGAGGATGCTCCACATCCGTACGTCGATGTGGCACAAGCGGAGTTGGGCCGCGCGATCAACATTGTGCAAGAGCTACTGCAAGTGGCGAAACCGGATACCGTGAGTGAACCGTTCGAACCGGTCAGCCTATTTGAGGAACTGGAGTTTGCCCTCTACTTGTTCCAAAACCAGGCCTACCGCGTGCCCGTGGACAAGCAGTTCGCGGATACTGACTGCAAAATTTTCGGCAAACGCAATCAACTAAAAAAGACGTTCTTCAACTTGCTGAAAAACGCCTTTGAAGCCGTTCCGGCAGACGGGCACATTTCCTTGCGTCATCAGCGGGTGGGACATTCCATACAAGTAGTCATCGAAGACTCCGGCGTCGGCATGTCCAAGGAGACGTTGAACATGCTCGGTACGCCCTTTTTCTCCACCAAAGATGACGGAACCGGTATGGGCTTGGCGCAAGTCTACTCAGCCATGCACCAACACGGTGGAACGATTCAAGTCCAAAGCACACCCGGACGCGGCACGTCGTTCGTACTTGAGTTCCCAATGTCGGGTGTAGAAAACGTAGGAGGTACAACCATGGAGTTGGAATACCAATCCAATCAAACCTTCTGGCAGTTCTATGAGGCCAATCGCCAGGCATTTCAAAAATCAGTGAGCACCAACGCGACGACAGTCATCTCCTATCTGAACGGCCAAGACGCAGCGCTCGACGAATTGTTCAACACCATTGACGGACTGATTAAGCTCCTTATGGAGGGCAACGTCAATCAACTGATTGTCCTCGCCAAAAGTTCAGGCCGCATGGCCGGTAAAGAGGATTATCCCGCCGCGCTATTGTTTGAGCTCATCGAGTGCTCCCGGCAGACCCTCTGGGAGTTCCTCTACGAATACCACCGCCACGTAGCGATTACGACGGAGCAAGCGTTCCAACTCGAGCGCAGCATCAACAACCCCCTCGATCGTTACATAACGCACTACTTTGCAAGCTACTTCGAGTATCGCAACGATGTATTACAGTCGCACCGCGAAGCACTGGACGAGCTGTCTGTCCCCGTCATTCCGCTCGCGAAAAACGTCGCCATTCTGCCCCTTGTCGGAACAGTGGACACGCACCGTGCGAAGCAGATTCAGGAGAAGGCGTTGCGGCAAATCGCAGATTTGCGTCTTGAACACATCGTGATTGATGTGTCCGGCGTCGCCTTCCTCGATACCGCGGTTGTCAGTCACTTGTTCCGAATCATCGACGGGATCTCGTTGCTCGGCTGTGCGGCGACAATCACAGGCATTCGACCGGAGATCGCCAATACGATGATTACGATGGGCATTAGCCTCCATGGCAAAGTCACGACAAAAGCGACACTTCAGCAGGCACTTGAGACGCTCAACGTCTGAGTCCTGTGTCTACAAAAAATGGCGCCACCGTATGTCGTGGCGCCGCATCTTTATGTCTTACCCCAGTGTATTCCGGACGTGGCGTTCTCTGCCTCCAAACGGACTCAACTGAGAACGCCCATTGCTTCCTCTGATGTCTGGTACAATTCTTCAATCGACTTGTGCTTGGCTCGGGCCAACTTCTCCATTCGCAGTGATAGTTGCTTCGCCGTAAAAGCCATCACCTCTTGTGGCTGGACGTACATCGGGTCACTCGGGTCGCTGTCCGCCACCCCAACTTCGTTAATCGCCATCGCGTACGGGGCTAGTTCCGCCATGCGCTCCTGGACATAGTCGTACAGTGAAGGGTCTTCGGCGATCAATCGCTGCAGCAAAAATGTCCCGTACGCAATGTGACGCGACTCGTCTTTCTTCAGATACTCAATCCCTTGTATCAAACCCGGCATCTTCCCAAACTTGGCGAGGCTCTGATAAAACGACCAGTACCCGGTCTCGGCTAAGACACCTTCCACAAACATGTTGTAGATCACGGACGCGTCTGCGATCGCTCGCGGAGACGTATCGGTGATGAGGCGTCCCATTGCCTCCGGCAACAGCTCGTAGAACACCTTTTTATACGGTTCACTGTGAAAATGCGAAAGGTCTTCCTTGGCACCAACAGCATTCAGAAACAGTCGGAAAAACTCGGTGTGCTTTGACTCCTCAAACAAAAACGTGGTGAGGAACATTTCCTCTTCAATGCGGCCCTCTTTGGCCACCGCCATAATTAATGGTAGCAGATCGAGAGTGACCGCTTCCTCTCCAGCCTGGAACATCGACACCAGCCGCAACAGTCTCGTTTTTCCTTCTGGCGTAGTGTCTGCCCAGTCCTGTTGGTCTTGTGAGAAGTCGATGTCTTCGGGGTTCCAGATTCCAAGCTTCTTCGCCTTTTTGTACAACCGGTAAGGCAAAACGTCCATCCGCAAGCCACGCGTACTTGTCGTGATCACCGATTCCCGCATGCCCGTGCCCCTCCCGCGCCGCTTGGCGCATGGTATACCGACCAGTCGGTCGACATCACCCATCCCCCGATTTTGTTTGAATATTTGCTACACATGCCTACTGTATCACGAAATGCACAGACATAGAACCCGCCCGGCGACACTTCAGCACCTGCGACATCGCCGTCGCCGCCACCCGTTCACGCTTCTTTTAATTGGTAGGCTTTGGCGATCTCGGCGCCTACCTTTGCGTTGTGCTCGATCAACCGAATGTTAGCCGCCAAAGACTGTCCAGCCGTTTCTCGTTCTAGCGCTGACAGCAGAAAGGGGGTTACGTCCTTACCGCTGACTCCCTGCTCATCGGCCGCCGCGAGTGCCTGACGAATGGCTTCGCGAATGGAAGATTCGTCGAGCTCGTGCTCGGCAGGGATTGGATTGCCAACCAAAACGCCACCCTGCCAGCCGAGGTCCCATTTAACGCGCGCAATGTCTGCAACCTGCTCTGCCGAGTCAACCGGGGTCGGTGCTAGATAGCCACTGTCGCGCGTGTAAAATGCGGGAAAACGCGCGGTTTGATAGCCGAGGACAGGGACACCAAGGGTTTCGAGGACTTCGAGCGTAAGTCCAATATCGAGAATCGCCTTCGCTCCAGCACAGACGACAATGACATCGGTGTGAGCCAGCTCCGTCAAGTCGGCAGAAATGTCCATCGTCCGCTCAGCGCCGCGGTGGACGCCGCCGATGCCCCCTGTGACAAAAGTCCGTACACCTGCTAACCGAGCAGCCATCATCGTCGCCGCCACCGTCGTAGATGCCGTCTGACCCAGCGACAAGGCGGCTGGCAAATCGCGGCGACTGGCCTTAATTACGCCTGTCTGTTCGGCGAGCCACTCCAGCTCGTCCACAGACATACCGACGTGGATGGCGCCCTTGTACACGCCGATTGTCGCCGGCGTCGCTCCAGCCGTGCGTATCGTTTCCTCGACCAACCGCGCTGTCTCCACGTTCTGCGGATACGGCATCCCGTGAGTCACAATCGTTGTCTCGAGCGCCACAATCGGTCGCTTGTCGGCAAGCGCCTCCCGCACCTCATCAGTAAAAGTCAAGTAGTTCCTCTGCAAATTCATCACTGCCCTTCTCTCATTAAAACAGACGACTTGGAGGCCACAATCTGCGCCGCTAACGCTTGGCCGCGAACTGCCGCCTGTGCAATCGACTGTCCTCGAAGCATCGCGTCTATACAACCTGCGGTAAATGCATCCCCCGCACCTGTAACGTCTTCGACGTGAGCAGCCTGTGGGCGCACAAACACGGGCTTTTCGTCACCCGTGAGGTAGCACACGCCCTCGTCGCCGAGCGTTGCGACAACGTGCCGCACACCGCGACTATGCAAATCCTGAACTGCTGCAGCCACGTCCATTTGCGACTCGACAGTCATCCCTGTCATCGCCGCAAGTTCATCCCTGCTCGGTGTGACCAGCGTCAACCGTTGCAAGACCGGGAGCAGGTGGCGGGACTTTGACACCGAAACAGGGTCGGCGACCGTGACTGCTCCCACCTCCTCAGCCATGTCAATCGCCGCGCGCAGGGTTTCTGTCGACAAGTTTGCGTCAAGGCTGACAACGCCAGCCCCGACAAAGGCGTCGCTGACTTTTCGAAGCTGATCTGGAGTGAAGTGGTCAAGCACTGTCATATCGGACACTGCAACTTCGAGTTCACCGTGCCGGTTGATCACGGCGACGTACATGCCAGTACTTTGGCCTGCGAGTTCGACCAGATATGTCGTGTCCACGCCCACTTCCTCAAGCCTGCGTCGAATGAACTGCCCCGATTCGTCCGCGCCAAGCGGAGAGACCAGGCGCACCGTGGTACCGAGTACTGCGAGATTTTCGGCAATGTTGCGACCCACTCCGCCGGACGTCCGCCAAACAGTTCCTGGGTTGCTTGTCGAGAAAGCCGTCTCGTGCAAGATACGCGCTTTGACGTCGATGTTCGCGCCCCCAACTACAACGACATGTCGATGCATAAAGCACAATCCCCCCGCCTCACCCAGAGTCGTACATGGGGATTTTACCTCGCCACCGGAACCAAGTCCAAACGTACCCGCATGTTTCCGGCGTCGTTCGCGAACACTTGAATTTGTCGAATTTTATTACGCGCGCACCCCTATAGAAAGTTCGCGTACAGACTGCATTTGTGCTATTTTTAGCCTGGTTGATTCCATGAATCAACATCGTTTGCACGGGTCAGCAGTTGGGAGTCTGGGACGAGCTGTTGACAAGACAAAAGGGGGAAATCCTGTGAACACAAGAAAATGGGCAGTTGGACTGGGCGCCATGGTTGCACTGTCGACACTCGTAGTTGGATGTGGCGCCGCAACCAATAATAGCGCTGGCGGCACCAAGACAGCGAACGGAACGGGTGGCAACCCAAGCGGTACCACATTTAAAGTCGGACTTGTCACGGACACGGGTGGTTTGAACGACCACAGCTTCAACCACCTCGCTTACTTGGGCCTGCAAAAGGCTGAATCCCAGCTCGGTGTGAAGGGTGAAGTCGTACAGTCGCAAGCTGCTTCTGACTACGTACCTGAGTTGACCCGGTTCGCCCAAAACGGCGACAACTTGGTCATCGCGGTTGGCTTTTTGATGCAACAGGCGGTCCAACAGGTCTCCAAAGAATATCCAAACACGAAGTTTCTCATCATCGATGACCCAATCACTGGCCGTCCGAACGTCGTATCTGCCATCTTCGACACGCAACAGTGCGGTTACCTCGTCGGTGCAATGGCAGGACTGATGCAGAAGCAACACGGCATCAAGGGCATCAACGGACAGAACGTACTTGGTGTCATTGGTGGTCAGAATATCCCGCCTGTCACTTCCTACATCGCCGGCTTCTACCAGGGCGCGCAGAAAGTTGACCCGGGCGTAAAAATCATCCTCAACTACGCCAACAGCTTTACCGACCAGGCGACAGGTCAACAGTTGGCTAAAGACGAGATCGCGAAAGGTGCGGACATCATCTTCCCAGTTGCTGGCGGCACCGGTACTGGCTCGATCAACGCTGCCAAAGCAGCTGGCGTATACGCTATCGGTGTCGACGCCAACCAGAACTACCTGGCACCTCAGACTGTCATCACAAGCGCTCTTAAGGCTGTCGACACAGCGACCTACGACGTCATCAAAGAAGCCCAGCAGGGCCAGTTCAAGAGTGGTGTACAGACCTTTGACCTCTCGAACAACGGTGTCGGCATCGCGCCACCGACCAGCACTGTACCGCAGTCGATCGTACAGCAGGTCAACCAGTTGTCGAGCCAGATTAAGAGCGGTGCGATCACGGTTTCGCCGAACATCCCAACCGGCAAGTAAGACCTTGTAGTCCAACACGGGGGAAGACGGATGGGGTCGTCTTCCCCTTTTTGCACCGCGGTACATACAACCGCGAATTCTCGTTTCCCCGAGCGAAAAAACTGTAGGCGGGGCGAAGCATGGACGCATTCCTTGAAGTCGCAGGCTTGACCAAGGCTTTTCCAGGGGTCATCGCAAACGACCACGTCGACCTCACCCTACGTCAGGGCGAGGTTCACGCTATTTTAGGCGAAAACGGCGCAGGCAAGTCGACCCTGATGAAGCTGATTTACGGGCTCTATCAACCAGACAGCGGCGAAATCCGGTTAGACGGCGCACCTGTTCATTTCAACAGCCCACGCGACGCTATACGCGCCGGCATCGGCATGGTTCACCAGCACTTCATGCTGATCCCGGCCCTAACCGTAGCGGACAACATTGTCCTTGGCGATGAGCCGGGCGGTTTCCGTTACGACCGCAAAGAGGCCATCCGAAGGGTTCGGGCGTTGTCGGAGCAGTATCGGCTCACGGTCGACCCAACGGCCAAAATCGGCTCTCTGACAGTCGGTTTGCAACAACGCGTCGAAATTCTGAAAGCGTTCTACCGGGAAGCGAAACTGCTCATTCTCGACGAACCGACGGCTTTGTTGACACCGCAAGAGACGGAAGAGCTGTTCGTCGTCGTGCGGCATCTGCGTGACCAAGGCATCCCGGTCCTCTTTATCAGTCACAAGCTTGACGAAGTGCGCGAAATCGCAGACCGCGTCACAGTCATGCGCGCTGGCAAGACCGTCGGATCGGTGCAAGTCAAAGGTACGACATCGCAAGAACTTGCCAACCTGATGGTGGGCCGCGACGTAGTGCTGCGGATCGACAAGCAACCGCTGAACGCCGGAGCATCCGTACTTGATGTCGAGAACGTATCCGTACAAGGACACGACAAACACGAACGCGTGAAGGGCGTGTCATTTTCGGTACGGGCGGGTGAAATCTTCGGCATCGCTGGTATTGACGGCAACGGCCAGTTTGAGCTCGTCGACGCCATTGCGGGCCTCGCCAAAGTCGTGGACGGAACTGTCCGCTTCAATGGCCAGAACATCACGCGCCTGTCACCAGCTAAGCGAACTCAATCCGGGATTGCCTATGTCCCTCAAGACCGGCAAGCGGATGGGTTAGTGCTGGACTTCGACCTCGTCGAAAACACCATTCTGCGTGACTTCCGCCGCAAGCCGTTTTCGAGTGGTGGTTGGCTTCGGGCCTCTGCTGCACGTGTCTACGCCGAGGGCTTGATCAAACGGTTTGACGTCCGGCCTCCGAACGCGTCCAGAAAAGCTGGCGAGCTGTCTGGCGGTAACCAGCAGAAAGTGATTCTCGCGCGTGAAGTCGGCCGCAATCCGAGCCTCCTCATCGTCGCACAGCCAACGCGTGGGCTCGATGTCGGCGCGATTGAAGGCATCCACCGCGAACTCTTGAAACTGCGCGATTCCGGAAAGGCAATTATCCTCGTGTCGCTTGAGCTCGACGAAATCATGAGCCTGTCTGACCGAATCGGCGTGATCCACGATGGCAAGTTGCTCGAGATTGTCGATGGTCCAAGCGCAACACGCGAACAACTCGGACTGTTAATGACGGGAATTCACCCGAAAGACGGAGTGGCAGTTGGGACTGAGACCCACAGTTCGTCGCCGTCGAGTCCGCAGGAAACGGGGGGGCCGTCATGAACAACGTGTGGAGGAGTGCCTTACGCGGGATTGGTACGCCAATCGTAGCGTCCGCCATCGCCATCGTCATCGGCGGAATTATTGTCAGTCTCATCGGCTACAACCCACTCACTGTGTACAGCTCACTGATTACCGGCGCCTTTGGCACCGTGTTCAACTTGAGCAGCACACTGACTGGTGCCGTACCGTTGCTCGTGATTGGGCTCGGTATCGCGATTGCGTTTCGTGCAGGCCTGTTCAACATCGGTGCGGAAGGGCAATACTGGGTTGGCGCCATGGCCAGCGTCTGGGTCGGTTACCACTTCAATCACCTGCCAAGCATTGTGCACATCATCCTGGCGCTCGTCGCAGGTATGTTGGCAGGCGGTCTCTGGGGCGGTGTCATCCCAGGTCTCACGAAGGCGTACGTCGGCGCCCACGAAGTGATTACGACGATGATGATGAGCTACATCGGGATTTTCTTGGTGGAGTACATGATTGAGGAGCCGCACGCCCCGATGCGCCTTCCTGGCTACATTCCAGAGTCCCCGGCCATCGCGCAGAACACGCACCTCTTGCCTGCACTGCCCATCACGGCTGTTGTGCAGGCGCAGTTGTCGGTGAGCATCTACATCGCGCTTGCAGCTGCCGTCGTCGCTTGGCTGCTGCTGAAGAAGACGACTTTTGGGTTTCAGATTCGATCCATCGGGTTTAATCAGCGCGCGTCGCGTTACGCAGGCATGCGCGTGCCGCTGTATACGATTTTGGCGCTTGGAATTTCGGGCGTATTTGCGGGGCTCGCCGGCGGACTGCAGATGCTCGGCGTTGAGTACCAGTTGAACGACAGCTTCACGTCGCAGTACGGCTACACAGCCATCGTCGTTGCGCTGCTGGCGCGCAACAACCCATTCGGCGTGATTCTGGCCGCGATCTTCTTCTCCGCCCTGAACACAGGCGGACAGAACATGCAGCAAGTGTCTGGCGTCCCATCGAGCCTGACCGACGTACTGACCGGACTAATCATCTTCTTTGTCGCTGCAGAGCGGCTTATCCCCGTCGTCATCGGTTGGGTCCGTCGACGCAAAAGTCAGGGGCGTGCGCAGGACGCGCAGGAAGGAGGAACACTGGCGTGAGTTTTCTCGCAAGTCCACAGCTTTGGGCCGGTACACTGTCTCTCGCGGTACCGCTTGCCTTGCCGGCAATCGGCGGCACTTTTTCAGAACGTACAGGCGTCGTGAATATTGCCATGGAAGGCATTATGCTCATCGGCGCGTTCTTTGCAGTCGCCTGTTCACACTGGACAGGGAGCGCTTGGTTGGGTCTGCTGGCGGCGATGGTCGCCGGTGCTCTCATCGCCTTTGTGTTTGCTTGGGCAGCGATTCGACTGGCAGCCGACCAAGTCGTGCTCGGCATGGCCATCAACATTTTTGGCGCCGGCATCACGGCATTTTTGCTCAACACGGTCTTTGGCTACAACGGGACTCCGACATCGACGCCGTCTTTGCCCAACATCACGATTCCAGCGATCGCGAACGTGCCGGTACTCGGCTGGTTCTTTCACCAGCAGAGCGTGCTTGTCTACATCATGCTCGCACTCGTCATCGCCGCACACTATTTCTTGTTTCACACAAGGCTCGGTCTGCGCATGCGCGCTGTCGGAGAAAACCCGCTCGCCGCGGACACCCTTGGCCTCAACGTGTGGCGGCTACGCTACACTGGTGTCATTATCGGCGGCGTTCTGTCTGCCATTGGCGGTGCCTACCTGTCGATCGGCATTCTCAACAGTTTTGACGTGAACATGACAAACGGCCGTGGCTACATTGCCTTGGCCGCCATGATCTTCGGTAAATGGACTCCATACGGCGCGTTTGGCGCCGCCATGCTGTTCGCCTTCGCAACATCGCTTGCCGACGTGCTGCAGGGCAACGTCATCCCGACTGACCTGTTGTCGATGCTACCCTACGCCCTCACGGTGCTCGCCCTCGCGGGACTTGTGGGCCGGAGCACAGCACCTGCTGCGGACGGCATCCCCTATACACTAGAACGCTGAACCGAGTAGGCGGTCGTCTGACCGCCTACCGCTTCACGTGGTAGAACGTCCCTGTCGCAGATGCCACCAACCTCCCGGCCTCGTCAAACACGTCGCTGCGCGCGGAGTTGATCCGTGATCCACTCGATACGACAGTTCCACGACCGGTAATGACGCCGCTCGTCACAGGCAGATGGTAACGCACGTTGAGGTCAACGGTCACCCCAGGCCGCTGTTGATTGAGAAAACTCGCCATACCAAGCGTGTTGTCGCACAAGAACGCCATGACGCCACCGTGCAATATACCTCCCGGGTTCATCATCCAGTCCTTTACATCCAATGTAAGTGTCGCCTGTCCATCTTCCACTTTTCTGTGTTCACCCAGAAATTCATGGAGGAAGTATGACCCATCCGTGCGCTCACGTGCACGTTTGGAAGCTTTAGCGGCATGCAGTGCCATGGCCAAGTCTGATTCATCGAACGCAGTGAGTTCCTCCAGCAAAGCAACCTTTGTTTCTGTATTCGTCGTCTGAGACATCTGACGTACCTCCACTCCGATCTCTTTCATGTGATTGCGTACGGCGCCTACTTGCCCAGTTTTCGCCGAAGCCAAGCGGCTCAATTCCTCATCTTACCATACCGTTCATTGGCATCGAAACGGCTGTCCGGGCGCAAAATTTGACGAACTGCGAAACACAGTGTCGGCAGCCTACGTCTACTATGTGACAGGATTCTGGCGTGTAGACAAGCTTCGCCTGACCTGTGTCGCGTGGCGATGAAATTCCCAAGGAGGCACCCGCTGTGGCCACTCAAACAGAGTTACATTCATCGTCTCCATCACGCAAGGCCAAGCGCCACGCGCAGAAACACGCTAAACGCCGGAGTGGGAGAACAGCAGTTTGGAGCCTCACTGGACTCATTTGTGCCGCCGCCTGCGGCGAGTTGGCGTATGCCGACATTGCGGCCACCCCTCATCCCCGTGTCTCCTTAAACCCACAAACGAACCTCCTCCAGGTGCGCCTTATGCCCGGTCATGGCTGGCTCGCCGACTGGGTACTTGCCCACAGTAGACTGCAAACGCAGCCTTCTCTCACTGGGCAAGCAAGCGGCGCCAATGCGGGAAACAGAAACAGCAGTGAGGTGTCGTCAGGTTCAGTAGCCGTGCAAGTTGACATTCACACTTGGGCCGAATCGGTAAAGCCCGGTGAGACGGTGCGGGTGACCTCGACCGTGTCGGGGCCTCTGCTGAACAGACTGTCTGAAACGCAGACGATACGGGTTCCTGTTGCCCCGGTGATCACCGCAACACAACAGACCGCGAAGGCGGAGACGGTAATATTCAACACGCCGCTTGCAACTGTCAAGCTGCTGTCTGGAAAGCACGTTGTCAAACTGGCGACCTTACAGTCGATGACCCTCACTCGCGAGAGCAAAGCGTACACGGCGCGGCTGCGAATCGCAGCTCTCAGTGGCGAGGTTGCCGCACTCTCCGTTCAGGTTCCGGCGCTCCCACCACCGCCAGTACATTTGACAGCGATGAACCCGACGCTAGTGCCGCCCGTGTCCCCCGTGCCCGAGTACTTTTTTGGCAACCCATCTGGGAACCGTGTGTACATCACCATCGACGACGGCTGGTATCCGAACGCCAAAGTCCTCACACTGATGCAGCAGACCCATGTGCCGTTAACCGCGTTTCTCATCGACGCCGCGGCACAGGAACACCTGTCCTTCTGGAAGGCGTTTGTCGCAGCAGGTGGCACAATTGGCGACCATACCGACACGCACCCCTTCCTGTCGCACATCTCTGCGCAGTCTGACGTCTACCAGTGGCATCAGCCCGTCATCGATGACCAAAAGTGGTTTGGAGTGACTCCCAGCGTCGGCCGTCCACCTTACGGTGACGTCAACAAAACGGTGCTGGAAGCCGCTCATGCGGCAGGTCTGAAGGCCATCGTGATGTGGAGCGCCGAGTTCAACCCATCAAACCCGGCGCAGGGAATCTCGACTTGGAACGGCCAACCCCTCACAGCGGGCGAGATCATCCTGTTGCATTGGCAACCTGGGCTGTACAACCAACTGCAACAAGTGCTCGCCATTTGCCAACAGCGCGGTCTCGTCCCAGCGCCGCTGACTGCTGGGCTACCCGGGCTAAGCTAAGCTAAGCTGACAGCAACAAGACAAGTGTGGCTAGGCGCTCGCCGAAGATGCTCGGCTGGCGCCTTTTTTACCCTTCCATCAAGTGCCTCAGCCGGTCCGTCCCCGCGTCGGTCAAAGCCCGAGGTTCTTCGCGATGATAGTCTTCATGATCTCGTTCGTCCCCGCGTAAATCGCCATGACCGGGATGTCGCGGTAACGCCTCGCAATTGTGTACTCCTCCATGTATCCGTAGCCGCCGTGCAGCTGCAGACACTCGCCGATGACTTCCTTGGCCATGTCCGTATGCCAGAACTTCGCCATCGACACCTGCGTGACAACGTCTTCTCCTGCCATGTGGCGCACGATAAGCTGGTCGAGGAATACGCGCCCCAGCTCCACTTTCGTGGCCAGTTCGGCAATGGTGAAGCGGGTATTTTGAAACTTGCTGATGGGCTGTCCAAACGCCTTGCGTTCCTTGACGTAGGCAATGGTCTCCTGCAACGACTCTTCTGCGGCAACCTGCGCCGCAATCGCCACGACCAACCGCTCTTGCTGCAGCTTCTCGGCGAGGTACTGGAACCCTCGTCCTTCTTCACCAAGCAAGTTGGCCGCTGGCACACGACAGTTGTCAAAGAACAGTTCGGCCGTGTCCTGGCTGTGCTGTCCGACCTTCTCCAGCCGCCTACCTCGTTCAAAACCTGGTGTGCCGCGTTCCACCCAAATCAAGCTCATGCCTTTGTGCGGTGGATTCGCCTGCGGGTCAGTCTTACAGGCAACGAGCACGAGGTCCGACTGAATTCCGTTCGTAATAAACGTCTTCTGCCCGTTTAGCACGTAGCTGTCGCCATCCCGCACAGCAGTCGTACGAATGCCAGCGAGGTCCGACCCGGCTCCAGGCTCAGTCATGGCGATAGCGGTGATGGTCTCCCCTGTCACACACTTCGGCAGCCACTTCTGCTTTTGTTCCTCAGTTCCGTAGGAGAGAAGGTAGGGCAGTACAATGTCGTTGTGCAGACCGATGCCTGTCAGACCACTGCCGACTCGCTCCAACTCCTCGCCGATGACGACCGAGTAGCCAAAATCCGCCCCCGCCCCGCCATACTCTTCCGGCACTGCGGGACCAAGATAACCCTGTTCCCCCATCTTGCTCCAAAAGGCCCGTGGAACAGCGTGATTGGCTTCCCACTGGCCAAAGTTTGGCACTGCTTCTCTCTCAAGAAACTTCCGCAGCGCATTGCGAAACATTCGGTGTTCGTCGGTCAAGTACGGGTGCTGCATCAAGGAACCTCCTCATATGAAGCCAATGTGATGTGCTTAGTCTTAGCGCACCGGCTGCCCTTCGCGGGATCACGGCGGCTGGCTGCCGGCGGCCGGGCGGGACGATAGCTCCGACCGACCAGTCGGAAGTTGATGGCTACGCCAACCGTACATTCACATCTATTATAAGCGATATGGTCACTCTCGAAAATCCTCCGGGACCAGCGGATCGCGTACGCCCAGCTTGGAATTTGATACAAGCTCGGTTGGCACGACGCCGCACAGCGGGGATCCCACTTGGGACAAGGCCGCACAGCGGGATCCCGATTGGAATAACGGCGCACAGCGGCTTATCCGCCCAAAATCCAGGGGTGCGACCACGAATAGACGGTCCAGAACAGCCTGTAGGTGCTTTTGCAGCCCGATCACGGCGCTCCAGCAGCACATAAGCTGTCCCGGGCCGTCTATACAGCCTCGTGATCCCGGAAATCAGCCGTATAAGCGGTTATACGCGGCTATTCGGCCAGCCGTTGACACGCCTGACGCCGCTGACACGACTGACACTAACGGCCGACGGTGGGATTGAGTGAGTGTGGTGTAGCGGCACATGGCGGGACTGCGGGTGGGATAACAGCGCATGGCGGGATCCCACATAGGACAAGGCCGCACAGCGGGATCCCGCTTGGAATAACGGCGCACAGCGGCTTATCCGCCCAAAATCCAGGCGTGCGACCACGAATAGGCGGTCCAGAACAGCCTGTAGGTGCTTTTGCAGCCGGATCACGGCGCTCCAGCAGCACATAAGCTGTCCCGGGCCGTCTATACAGCCTCGTGATCCCGGAATTCAGCCGTATAAGCGGTTATACACGGCTATTCGGCCAGCCGTTGACACGACCTGCCGGTGCCGCGGTTGCGTTGCCGGCACAGCCGCCTCAGGGCGCCTGCATCATACCGAGGACAGTGCGCCCGCCGTCTGGCCATCTTCTGCGACTGCTGCGTCGTCGAGCTCCTGAGACAGCTTGCGAAATTGCTTAAGCATTGCGAGGCGCCACGGCAGGATCATGCCGAACGCGAGAATAAAGAACAGCGAACCCGTTTGGACTATCGTCACGTACTGCTCGACGTACTGGTGAAGAGCGACGCGAAGTACCAAGAGGACGAGTAAAATCACCACAAAGCCTTTCGAGCGCTTCAAGAAGACTTGGCCGTCGCGGATGTGCATGTTTGAAGTCAAAACCAACGGATACGACAGAATCACACCGACAACGAAAGCGCCCAAGGCGTACAGCCACTTGTCGTGCGTCTGAGGAGCGACAAACATCAGGAATCCGGTGCTCATGCCAAGCGGTGGCATGATAATTTTCTTCGCGTTCACCGGCTTGTTTGTACCGCGTGTCCGCACGAAAATCACCGTCAGGGCAAATACGACAGTGATGACCGTGCTGGCGATCTGCGCTACGTGATTAGACACTTCCATCACCTGCCTAAGCGCCATTTTACCACGGCTAGGCCACGGCGTCCCGTCAGGTTCGTGTCGATTTTCGGAAAAACACCGGGAACATTTGGAATATCTCACTGTCCCAGCCTTCACTGTCCCCAGGCGTCTGTATCTAGTGCGATTGCGCTGGCGTCCTCGACTTACTTCGGCTGCATGCGGATCGCGCCGTCCAACCGGATGACTTCACCGTTGAGCATTGGGTTTTCGATGATGTGCTTCGCGAGCATGCCGTACTCCTTCGGATCGCCGAGGCGCGATGGGAACGGCACCTGCTTGCCGAGTGAGTCGCGCGCCTCCTGCGGCAGCATACCAAGCATCGGCGTGTCAAAGGTGCCTGGCGCAATGCTGCACACGCGGATGCCAAACGCGGCAAACTCGCGCGCGATCGGCAGTGTCATACTGACGACCGCACCTTTCGACGCTGAGTACGCCGCCTGGCCAATCTGCCCTTCGAACGCCGCAACCGAAGCGGTGTTGATGATGACGCCACGCTCGCCATCCGAGTTCGGCTCAGCGTTCTTGATTACATCCGCCGCTAGCCGGATCACGTTAAACGTCCCCACTGTGTTGACCTGAATCACCTTGCTGAAAAACTCGAGCGGGTGGAGCCCGTGGCGACCGACCACGCGGCTCGCGAAGCCCATGCCGGCGCAGTTCACCACGCCGTTGACCTCTCCATACGTGTCGACGGCCACCTGCACGGCCTGCTTGACACTGTCCTCACTAGTTACATCTGTCTGCGCAAACAGAGCCCCAATGTCCTCAGCGTGCTTTTTGCCGATGCTCGCGTTCAAATCGAGGATCACGACGTTTGCCCCGGCCTCGCGTAAGACAGTCGCCGTTGCGCCGCCGAGCCCAGATGCCCCACCTGTGACCAGAAACGTTTTGCCTGCAATCTGCATGCGTCAGCCTCCTCAGAGTCATTCCGTGAGTAGTAATCGTGAGTAGTCATCTTGACTAGTCATCGTGAGTAGTAATCGTGAGTAGTATTTCAGTGAGAGGTCTCTCTTGCGAGGAGACCTCTCTGTCACTCATCCGTCCGGTCACGGGCGGCGGCGCCGATTCCAATCTTGAGAGGTCTCTCTTGCCGGGAAACCTCTCTGCCTCTCATCCACTCAACCGTCCAGTCGTTCGATGATGGTCGCGTTGGCCATCCCGCCACCTTCACAAATCGCCACCAGTCCGTAGCGTTTGCCGTGTAGTTCGAGCGCGTTGAGAAGTGTCGCCATGATGCGTGTGCCTGTTGCGCCAAGGGGGTGGCCGAGAGCGACTGCGCCGCCGTGGACGTTGACACGGTCCCATGGCGCCTGTGTCTCGTGCTGCCAGGCCAGTACAACCGACGCGAAGGCTTCGTTGACTTCGAACAAATCGATGTCAGACACCCCTAGACCAGCGCGTTGCAGAACCTTCTGCGTGGCGGGAATGGGACCTTTGAGCATCGTGACGGGATCGACGCCGACCACGGAGAACGAGACAAAACGGGCGCGAGGCTTCAGCCCAAGCCGATTTGCCGTTTCCCGCGAAGCGATGAGACAGGCACTCGCTCCGTCCGAAATCTGGCTGGCGTTGCCCGCTGTGATGAGCTCAAGTTGTGGGAAAGCCGGCGCTAGGGTACCCATCTTCGCGACTGACGTGTCGGGCCGGATGCCTTCATCTGCGCTGAATCGGACAGTTTCGCCAGTGTCTGTCCGAACATCGACAGGGACAATCTCGCGATCAAATGCGCCGTTTGCCCGAGCTGTGGCTGCACGCTGGTGGCTCTCGTAGCTGAAAGTGTCGAGCTGGGCGCGGGAGAATCCCCACTCCTTCGCGATCATCTCTGCTCCAACCGCTTGGTCAAACCACGGTGCAGTAAGCTTGTAGCGCTCCTTGATGCCTTCCGTGAGCGGTGTTCCGTAGGCGGCAATTGTGCTCAGCATCGGCACTCGCGTCATCGACTCCACGCCACCGGCGATGACCAGGTCATACGCGCCAGCCATGACACCTTGCGCCGCAAAATGGACTGCTTGTAGACTTGACCCACACTGCCGATCTAGAGTCGTTGCCGGAACCGACTCAGGCAGCCCTGCAGACAGCCATGCGTTGCGACCAATGTTCGCCGCCTGGTCGCCTATTTGGTCGACACAACCGACAATCACGTCGTCCACCAGCACCGGGTCGATGCCGTTTCGCTCGACGACAGTTCGCAACAGGTGGCCCAGTAAGTCGACTGGGTGAGTGTTCTTCAGTGCGCCTTTGCGTCTGCCAACAGGGGTTCGCACCGCGTCAATGATGACCGCTTCATACATGGTGATTTCCTCCCGTCGCTTGTGAAATCTAACGTATCGTTACTATGTTCTGAATCATACCACAAGGCTTCCGACAGAGCGTTGATTCTCTGTCCCCACTCCCCACTGCGTCTTGCAAGGTACGGCGTCAAGCGGTAGATTGACAATGACTACGTTGTGCGCAAAAAAGGAGTTTTTTCATGTTTTCCGGACTGTCGTTCGACACATTGTATGAGCCGTATCCCTCCCGACGGTCGACCGTTTTCGCCAATCGCGGCATGGTTGCGACAAGCCAACCCCTCGCCGCTCAGGCGGGGCTCGACATTTTGAAACGCGGTGGCAACGCTGTGGACGCTGCAATTGCGACTGCCGCAGCGCTAACAGTGGTGGAGCCGACGTCTAACGGAATCGGCGGTGACAACTTTGCGATTGTGTACGTCGCCGACCCAGCGTCGGCGAAAGACCCGCACGGCGGCGCGAAACTAGGCGGTGCGTCCAAAGGGCGTCTGTACGGCATGAATTCGAGCGGGCCCGCGCCCGCCCTGTTGTCGCGCGCTGTGCTCGAAGGTCGCGACTTCACAGAGATACCGACACGCGGCTGGATCCCGGTGACAGTCCCGGGCATTCCCGCCGGTTGGGCCGCTCTCTCGGCGCGTTTCGGCCGACTCCCACTGAAAGAAGTGCTCGCGCCTGCGATTGACTACGCGGAGTCTGGCTTCCCAATCTCGCCAATACTCGGCAAGTATTGGGCATTTGCCTGTCAAGCCTACCGCTGCACGGCGAGCGGGAGCGAGTTTGAACCTTGGTTTGACACCTTTGCTCCCGACGGTCGCGCGCCAACCGCCGGCGAAGTCTGGCGCTCGCCAGGACACGCACACACCCTGCGGGCCATCGCCGACTCGAATGCTCGCGACTTTTACGAAGGAGACTTGGCGGACGCGATTGACCGCTTCTCTCGCCGGACAGGCGGACTGCTTCGCAAGTCGGACCTCGCAAGTTTTCACGCCGAGTTCGTCGATCCAATTCACGTCCACTACCGCGGCTTCGACGTCTGGGAGATCCCGCCAAACGGTCAAGGCCTTGTTGCCTTGCTCGCTTTGCAGATTTTGCGTGGTTTTGACTTCACCGAACGCGAGACGACGGAGACATACCACAAAACGATTGAAGCGCTGAAACTCGCATTTGCAGACGGGCACGCCTACATTGCGGACCCCAAGCGCGCGGACGTGCCACTCGACCAACTGTTGTCTGAGACGTACGCCGAGACGCGTCGGAGCCTCATCGGCACAGATGCGCTACAGCCAGCCCCCGGGCAACTTCCCTCTGGCGGCACAGTTTACCTGACTGCCGCCGACGCGGACGGCAACCTCGTTTCCTTTATCCAGAGCAACTACATGGGCTTTGGTTCCGGACTTGTCGTGCCGGGCACCGGCATCGCGCTGCAGAACCGCGGTTGCGGTTTTTCACTCGACCCGAACCACCCGAACGCGCTTGAACCGGGTAAGCGCCCCTACCACACCATCATTCCAGGGTTCCTGACACGCGGCAATATGCCCGTCGGCCCGTTTGGTGTGATGGGAGGGTTCATGCAGCCGCAGGGCCACATCCAAGTGGTCATGAACACGGTCGACTTCCACCTCAATCCACAGGCAGCACTCGATGCGCCGCGCTGGCAGTGGCTAAGCGGGCGTAGTGTAGAACTCGAAGCGACTGTCCCGCAACACATTGCAGCAGCCCTTGCGCGTCGCGGACACGATGTGCAAATCGCTCGCGACAGCGGCGCATTTGGGCGCGGCGAGGTCATCTGGCGAGACCCTTCGACCGGCGTTCTGGCAGGCGCTACCGAGCCCAGAACGGACGGGTCAGTCGCTGCGTGGTGAGTACGATCAAAGTAAAGAAAGGCGGTTGGCAGTGAAAACTTTGTTCGGATATGAAGCCATTGAAATCGCAGAGCCTCTCGAGGCCACTCTCTACGACTCCGATTTGCGGCAGGAGCTGAGCGTCGACGAGGTCCTTCAGTTGATCGAAACAGCCAGCCGCCCCATTCGCGCCTTTACGTTGCGCTTTTGGCCGGAGTCTGAGGAAGAAGCAGAGGCAACCATAATCCGCGCGTTCCGCAAGCACCTGGCGGAAAAACACCAGGCAGAGACGACTCTGCCAGTACTCTTCCCTGCTGCACTGCGCGATGGGCCCATTCACCCGGCAGCTGCTGTGCAGGCCACGCTGAGACTGGTCGAACAGGGAAGGCTGTTGTACGTGCGCACCGAGGGCTCACAGGCTGTGTACCGACTGCCGCGCGACGTGGGTTTTTCGGACACGCTGCAAACTGCGCTCCGAGAAGTAGCATGCCCGGAGTGCGCGCGTCTGGACCTCGGGGGGCCGTTTCACGAAGACTGTCTGACCAACTTGGTATCATTTTTGCAGTCTCACGAGTTTACCGATAATGACTTGGCCGATGTGGACGATCACGATTATGTCACGACCTCCGAGGCCTCGTGGTTCCGCGCCGCCGGTCAGACGCGCGAGAGCGTGCAGAAGTTGGCAAAGACTGCGCTCTCGACAGGGCGCAAGTTGCAAGAGCGTTTAAAAGCGGTCGCGACCGCCCGTGCGGACGATGGAGATGGACCGTCCGGCGGCGGCTTGTCGCACCTGCTGCGCCGCGGCGAGACGCGCAATTCGCGTCATCCTGATGAAGAGCACCAAGACGCTCTGCAACACGCAGCGGTCGAGGTCGAGCACTACGCGCACGAGGATGCGCGGGAAGGGGCAACCGGGATGGACTCTGGAAACGCGGGCCGAACTCTGATGCCGGAAGGCAACTCGAACTTGACCATGCGACCGAGCATTACACAGGCTGACCTCCTCGCATACCTGCAGTCGGTTGACATCGTCGCTTCACAGGGCGAGGCCCAACTTCGTCACGAGTACAGTCAAGCAGTACGGCGGATGGCGGAAAAGGAACGAGAACTCGAGGACCTGCGCAGGCAGCGCAGTTACGTCGAACAACAGTTCAACGAGCTGCAACGAGACATGGATACCGTGTTAAACGCACTTCAGATCGCAAAGCGCAGGGACATGAAACCAGAACAACAGGTGATTGACGCACACTACGAATAGGAGAGTGACTTGTGTCTATCCAACAAACGAACGGCCTGAGTTTGATCCTCCGTTTGAAAATCGACAACACCGCTTCTTACAGTGACATAACAATGGCCATCGGCGAAGCCGGCGGTGATATCATCGCCGTTGACGTGATTCACGTGCGCAAAGACCACGTTGTCCGTGACGTCACGGTGAACGTCCACAACGAGGCGCACAGAGAACGCGTCGTGGAGTCGCTGTCGAAGCGCCAAGGGATTACGGTCGTCAACGTCTCCGACCGCACATTTCTCGTACACCTTGGCGGAAAAATTGCGATTCAGGCGAGGACGCCTGTGAAAAACCGCGACGACCTCTCCCGTGTCTACACCCCGGGCGTAGCGCGCGTCTGCGAAGCCATTGCCGACGACCCTGCGAAAGCCTTTCAGTTGACCATTAAGCGCAACACAGTCGCTGTGGTCTCAGATGGCACGGCTGTCCTCGGGCTTGGCGACATCGGGCCGGCAGCCGCCATGCCGGTGATGGAAGGCAAGGCGATGCTGTTCAAGCAGTTTGCAGACGTGGATGCGTTCCCAATCTGCCTCGACACCAAAGACCCGGAAGAAATTATTCGCACAGTGAAGGCACTCGCGCCGGGGTTCGGCGGGATCAACCTGGAAGATATCTCCTCACCACGGTGCTTTGAGATTGAAGAGCGGCTCAAGCACGAACTCGACATCCCAGTTTTTCACGACGACCAACACGGCACGGCAGTTGTCCTGTTATCTGGCCTCATCAACGCGCTGCGCATCGTGAACAAAGAGATGCGCGACTTGCGCGTCGTGGTCGCAGGCATCGGCGCGGCGGGCGCCGCCTGCACACGGATTCTCCAGTCTGCAGGCGTCGAGCAGATTATCGGCGTCGACCGAAGCGGTATTATCGAAGCAGGCAAACACTACGACAACCCCGTCTGGGACTGGTACGCCAAGAACTCCAATCCCGAGCACCTGACAGGCGGGCTGGACGTCGCGATTAAAGGTGCTGACGTGTTTATCGGTGTCTCTGGCCCCGGTGTGCTAAAGGTAGAGCATGTCCAGTCGATGGCGCGCGATCCGATTGTGTTCGCTATGGCCAATCCGACCCCGGAGATTGACCCGGCGGAAGCCGAGCCCTATGTGAGTATCCTCGCCACCGGCCGTTCCGACTATCCGAACCAGATTAACAATGTGCTCTGCTTTCCAGGCATGTTCCGCGGCGCACTAGACGCTCGGGCGCGTGACATCAACGAAGAGATGAAATTGGCCGCCGCTCACGCGATTGCAAGTTGCGTTCCGGAAGACCAACTCAATCCCCAATACATTATTCCGAGCGTGTTTAACCGTCAGGTCGTCAAAGCCGTCAGTCGTGCGGTCTCGGAAGCAGCTGTAGCGTCTGGCGTGGCCCGCCGCGTACCGAAGTTCGACGCAGAATAACCACCTTGCCTGGGCGATGAGGAAGCCGGGGAGCAGTCGTTTGACCGCTTCGCGGCCCCTCACTTTGAGGTGCTTGCCAAGACACAGCGGAGCGACTATAATAGTCAACGAAAGTCAAAGTCAGACTCTCTTCTTTTCTGAACCAAAGGTCAAAGTTAATCAAAGTCAACAAACTGAAGCGATGAGTTCTCAACAAGATGTTACGCACAGCCAATAGAATAGTAAGGAGGAACACTCTATGCTTTGTGACAACTGCAAATTGAATCAAGCGAATTACGGGCTGCGCCTGCAAGTGAACGGCCATGTCCAAGAACTTCACCTGTGTTCCGATTGCTACAGCAAAATCGGTAGTCAACTCAAGAGTCCGACGGGAGCTTCTCCTTTTGGTGGCTATGCAAATGGATTTCCATTCGAAGACCTCATGAAAGGCTATGGGATGTCTGGGACCGGTCAAGCGACCACGCCGGAGACAAAGCCTGGCGTTGGCGGCGGTGGTTTCCTGGATGAGTTCGGCCGGAACATTTCTGGTCTGGCCGCAGAAGGCAAGATTGACCCTGTGGTTGGGCGGGCCAAAGAAGTCGCTCGCGTCATTGAAATTTTGAACCGCCGTAACAAAAACAATCCGGTGCTGATAGGCGAGCCTGGCGTCGGCAAAACTGCGATTGCTGAAGGCCTTGCTTTGAAAATTGCCGCGGGCCAAGTTCCGTCTAAGTTGCAACACAAGCAAATCTACAGTCTCGACGTCGCATCGCTCGTCGCAGACACGGGGATTCGCGGCCAGTTTGAAGAGCGCATGAAGACTCTTATCGCTGAGTTGAACAAGCGTACGGAGGTCATCCTCTTTATCGACGAAATTCACTTGCTGGTCGGTGCAGGGTCGGCTCAAGGTTCGATGGATGCAGGGAACATTCTTAAACCTGCACTGGCTCGGGGCGATTTGCAAGTCATCGGGGCGACAACGTTAAAGGAATACCGGGTCATTGAGAAAGATGCAGCGCTCGAACGTCGTTTTCAACCTGTCATGGTCAACGAGCCGTCCGTCGATGAAGCGGTCACCATTTTACATGGCATTCAGTCACAGTACGAATCGTTTCACAAGGTCGCTTACACAGACGAGGCAATTCGCGCATGTGTCACGCTGTCAAGCCGGTATATCCAAGACCGCTACCTGCCAGATAAGGCGATTGACTTGATGGATGAAGCGGGATCGAAAGTGAATCTACGCGAAGGCAGTCACGACACCGCTGACTTACAAGCGCGTCTCAGACAAGTCATACGTCAAAAAGAGCAAGCGACCAAGACCGAGAACTACGAACTCGCTGCCAAGTTGCGCGACGAGGAGACGCGCCTGCAAGCCGAAATCCAAACTACCGACAGGGTGAGTGGAAAAGTCGAAGTGACACCGGCTGACATTCAGCAAATCATTGAGGAGAAGACCGGGATTCCGGTGCAGAAACTTCAAGAAGCTGAACAGGCCAAGCTAAAAGACTTGGAAAACCGCCTGGCCAACAAAGTGATTGGCCAACAAGAGGCTGTGCAAAAAGTCGCCAAAGCAATCCGGCGGAGTCGCGCAGGTCTCAAATCTTCCCGCCGCCCAATCGGTTCATTCTTGTTCGTAGGACCGACTGGCGTTGGCAAGACAGAACTTGCCAAGTGCCTCGCCGAAGAGCTGTTTGGGACGAAAGACGCCATGGTACGCCTCGATATGAGTGAGTACATGGAGAAACACTCGGTGTCTAAACTCATCGGCTCGCCTCCGGGATACGTCGGCTATGACGAAGCGGGGCAACTGACTGAACAAGTGCGGCGCAACCCGTACAGCCTGATTTTGTTGGATGAAATCGAAAAGGCTCACCCGGACGTACAGCACATGTTCCTGCAGATCATGGAAGACGGCAGACTCACCGACAGTCAAGGACGCACGGTGAGCTTCAAAGACACAGTTCTCATCATGACGAGCAACGCGGGTGTCACGGAGCGCAAGGTCACGGTTGGATTCGGTGTCGATGCAGTCGCAAGCCAAGCGCAGAACCACCTGGCATCGCTCGGCGCGTTCTTCAAGCCAGAGTTTCTCAACCGGTTTGACGCCGTCATTGAGTTCAACGCGCTTGCAGAGGCGGACATGGTCCGCATTGTCGATACGATGGTGAAAGAACTGCGGGACGGCCTCAGCGAGCGAGACGTGACACTCACTTTGACTGACGCTGCCAAACAGAAACTGGCTGAGATGGGATACAGCGCAACGTTTGGCGCACGGCCACTGCGCAGAGTCTTGCAAGACCAGGTGGAGGACCGAATTTCCGACCTGTTGCTCGACAACCCAGAGCTGCAACAACTCACAGTCGACGTCGAGGACGCACAAGTTGTCGTGCGAGTTGACTGAACTCACAGGGCTACTCCCAAGGCATGGTAAATGCCTAAGCGGAGTAGCCCTTCGTGTCATCCCATCTTCGCCCACATTGGGTGGAGTGCACCTACGCAGACTGCACCTTTACCGACCTGCGTGTCAATTCCATACTCTCTTCATTTAGCCCAACCAGGCTGACTGACTTACCGAATGCATCATATCTATCCATGACTCTTTGAATACCCGTGACTGACGCGTGGTCCCAAACGTGTGTGTGACTAAAGTCAATGACGACTTCATACGGGTCGTGCTCGACGTCGAACATGTCCACAAAGTGTGTCACGGTTGCGAAAAACATTTGTCCTTTGACCGTGTACGTTCTCACTCCGCTCAAACTCGTCGTGGTCGTGGCGTGAATACGAGCCATTTTCCAGCCAATGAAGACAGCGTTCAAAACCACACCAACAAAGACACCCATTGCAAGGTCATTCGTCACAATCACAGTGACCACCGTTGCAACCATGACTAGGGACTCCAAAATCGGCACTCGCCACAGGTCGCGGAGTGACTTCCACTCGAATGTGTAATAAGAGACCATGAACATCACGCCAACCAATGCGGCGACAGGAATTCGACTGACAACCGGACGGAGCACAACAATGAGCACGATGAGCAGCGCCCCGGATACAAACGTGGAGAGGCGCTTCCGACCTCCGTATTCTACATTGAGTGTCGATTGTCCGATCATCGCGCACCCTGCCATGGCGCCAAAGAACCCCGTGACAATGTTCGCGATCCCTTGACCACGAATTTCCTTGTTCTTGTCGCTTTTGGAGTTCGTTGTGTCATCAATGACCGTCGCAGTCATCAGTGTTTCGAGGCTGCCGACCAGAGCGATTGGCAGTGCATACGGAAAGATGATTGCCAACGTATGAAAGTCGAAAGGCACACTCGGAATATGGAAGTAAGGCAAGTGCGCTTGAAGGTGGCCAATCTCCCCTACCGTCTGCAGGGGTAGCTTGAGTAGCATATTGGCAGCTGTCATCACAACAATCGCGATCAAGGAGGACGGAATGACCTTTGTAACAAAAGGCAACCCCCATACCAGAGCGACGGTAACAGCGCAGACGATGTAGGCCAACACACCTTGCCCCATGACATGTGGCAACTGCGCCATGAAAATGAGAATTGCCAGCGCATTGACAAAACCGATGACGACACTGCGCGAAACAAAAGTGATGAAGCGGCTGAGCTTCAATACGCTGATCGCAAGTTGGATTAACCCGGCCAAAACACCCGCGGCGAACAAGTACTGGTCGCCATGATTTTTCACGAGCAGAACCATCAACAGTGCAGTCGATCCGGTCGCACCGGAGATCATGCCAACCCGACCGCCAAAGATTGAAACAACAACGGCGACGATGAACGCCCCATACAGCCCAATCATGGGATTGACACCGGCAATCATGGAAAAGGCAATGGCTTCGGGGATGAGTGCAAAGGCAACGGCTGCGCCAGCGAGGATGTCCTGTCTGACATTACTGAGCCACTCTTCTCTTACGTTTTCAAAAACCACAAAGTACCTCCCGGAAAGTGTTTATGACTGTCAAGTCTCATGAAAGTCTACACGGTCAACACCTGCCGCGTCGAGAGCAACTCCACAGGACCACCGTACGTCATCTCGGCCTGCGCCTTCAGATCCCGATGGTCCCCGTAGTGTGGGTAGTGTGTGAGCGCGAGGCGACGCACCCCGGCCGCGCGCCCGAGCAAGCCTGCCTGTGGCGCCGTCATGTGACCTGCGCCTCTGGCGTCCACCTCCTGCCCTGCGTACATACTCGCTTCACACACAAACAGGTCTGCGCCGCGTGCCAAGTCAGGCAAGTCGGGTCGGCCCGCTCCAGTGCTCTCCGGGTCCAACGCCGAATCGGCAGAGAAGACAAATACCTTGCCGTCAGCTTCCATCCGCACAGCTAGACAGTACACCGGGTGTTGTGTGCGCGCGAACCGAACCAACACGTCACCAATAGCGACCGTCGCATGTTCATCCACCACGTGGAGGTCAATCAGCGGCTCAGCGCCAAGCGATTGCTTCATATCCGGACCGGGGTGTGGCATGTAAACGGGCAACTTCTGCGTGCGTGTTTTCATCAATCGCGATAACAAGACCGCGTAGGTCAAAACCCCGAGGTCAGCGACGTGGTCGTGGTGATGGTGCGTTACTACAACCGCCGACAAGTCCTTGACTTCACACGAGTGCATCAGTTGCGCTAGCACCCCGGAGCCGCAGTCAAGCAGGATTTTGGTATCGCCGTGCTCAACGAGAAAACCTGTTGTCGCCTCGCCAGGCCCGGGGTAGGTGCCCCAATAGCCCATCACTGTCACCGTCAGCGTCTTTTGCCCAGCTTCCATCTATCCCCACTCCTTACCTCAGGTGTAGAACTACACATACGCTGCACGCCTTACAAGGCACCGACATTTCATCCAGTTCACGTTCACTTTCCTGACATACTCTGCTGCTGACTCGACGACCGACGTTCGGACCGAACTGCTCGTCGTCTCTTCATAGCAAGCTTTGCGCGCAACACAAAAGCGCGTACATGAAAAATGTAATCCCTTACACCGAATATTTAGGTTATAAAACCTGACATATTCCGTTGTCACCTCACCCTGGCAATCTATAATGTGCATATAGATGACACGGAAGGCAGGGGAGAGCGATGACACATCCGTCACTCAGCGTCGGACTGAATACCGTATGGGTCGTTCTGACGGCCTCCATGATCTTTTTCATGGAGGGTGGCTTTGCACTCCTCGAAGCGGGCTTTGTCCGCCAAAAAAACCAAGTCTCGATTATCATGAAGGTGTTTGCAGACCTCATCTTTGGTGCGCTCGTCTACTACCTGCTCGGTTTTGGGGTTATGTTCGGCAAGGATTGGCATGGAATCATTGGCACCAACGGCTTTGCCCTGACAGGTGCCCTGACCTCGCTGCCGACAACGATACCACATCCAGCGTTCTGGCTGTTCCACACTGCGTTTGCAGTCGCGGCCGTCAGCATCGTGAGTGGTGCAGTTGCCGAACGAATGAATTTCAAGGCCTATATTCTCTACATCATCGTGATGGTCGCCGTGATTTACCCCATCTCCGGTCACTGGGTGTGGGGCGCCAACGGCTGGTTGGCGAGGCTTGGCATGGAGGACTTTGCCGGGTCGGCTGTGATTCACGCCATGGCTGGATTCGCTTGCATCGCGGCGGCATCGCTCGTGGGACCGCGGCGTGGCAAATACGATGAACAAGGCAACGCGGTCTCGTTTGCTCCCTCGAACCTGCCACTCGCTGCGATTGGCACCTTTGTGCTGTGGTTTGGTTGGTTCGGCTTCAACGCGGGGAGCACCTTGAATGCGCAGGACAGCGCCATCGGCACGATCGCGATGAATACACTGTTAGCCTCTGTCGCAGGTGGCGCATCGGCTCTTCTCTACAGCATGTTCCGCACGGACAAAGCGGACGTCGGCGCCACTATTAACGGCGTCTTGGCCGGTCTCGTTGCAATCACGGCTGGTTGCGCCTTTGTGGCGCCGTGGGCTGCAATCCTCATCGGCGGGGTGGCCGGTATGCTGATGATTTGGGCGACTGGCTGGGTAGAAAAATCTCGGATTGACGATCCCGTCGGTGCCATCGCCGTCCACGGCGTAAACGGCGTATTCGGCACCTTGATGGTCGGTGTGTTGGCCATTCGCGGTGGCCTGGTCACGACCGGCAGTTGGCACCTGCTCGCCGTACAGGGGCTCGGTGTCGTTGCGGTGTGTGCGTGGGGCTTCGCCGCGACCTGGGGCGCGCTGAAGCTCATCAGTCGCTTCGTCCCGCTTCGCGTCAGCGCCGACGACGAGGAAACCGGTCTCGACATCAGCACCCATGGCACAGACATCCCGCACCTCGAACCTGGCTTCCTGCTCTCGCAAATGCCAGTGCGCGAGCGCCGGCGCCTCCTGCACTTGATTGAGGGCATGGCCGCACAAATCCCACCGACGACGAAAACACACATCACCTCCGACCTCCACGAGTAGACTGTGACATCCGCCACGCGCCGTGGCCAGCCGTTCCCACTTAAGCTGCACGGCGTTTGCCCGAGACTTGCCACAGTTCGCCAAATCCGCGAGCTAGGATGGCAGTGTGTCGGTTGATGGCGATTGAATGCGTGACGTGGCCGTGCTATTCGCTAGTGCTGCGACAACGATGTCTGATCGCGTTCAGCAAGCGAGGACTGCACGGTCAATCCCTTCGCCGTCCAATTCACTCATCAGCAGGAGCGTTGCTCCAGACTAGCCACAGTTCGCCAAATCAGCGAGCTAGGATGGCAGTGTGTCGGTTGATGGCGATTGAATGCGTGACGTGGCCGTGCTATTCGCTAGTGCTGCGACAACGATGTCTGATCGCGTTCAGCAAGCGAGGACTGCACGGTCAATCCCTTCGCCGTCCAATTCACTCATCAGCAGGAGCGTTGCCCCTAAAATAGCGGCTCTCAGGGGCTTAAGTCCCCCATTTGAGCCGCGCGGAGGCGTAATAAGCTGCCCGGAGACCCTTATGCATCCTCTGATACCCAGAATCGGCGAGTTAAGTGACGTATAGGCTGTCGCGGGCAGGTTAATTCGGTGTGATGGGCGCCGAATTGACGATATAAGCTGCCCTGTGCCGCTAACAACGTGGGAGGCGTGGGGGCCGGGGTGCCTGCTCTGCTCTCCTGCCCGCGAAGAAGAGGGGTGCCCATTCGACCGATTTGCTGTCGGTCGGGGGCACCCCTGGTCTCCTCACTCACATTTTTGGCTGGCTGTCTTAAGCCGCATCACACGCCTGCCCAACGCCTGCCCAACGCCTGCCCAACGCCTGCCCAACGCCTGCCCAACGCCTGCCCAACGCCTGCCCAACGCCTGCCCAACGCCTGCCCAACGCCTGCCCAACGCCTGCCCAACGCCTGCCCAACGCCTGCCCAACGCCTGCGTCAGCCTGCGCTGACACTACCTTGCGACACCCACTCGCGCACCTTCTCCGGTGTCACCGGCAGTTCGGCGACCATGACGCCAAACGGCTCGAGCGCGTCGGAGACCGCGTTTGCCACAGCGGCTGGGGCAGCGATGAGCGAGCCCTCGCCCATGCCTTTGAATCCGCCAGCACTCTCGGACGGCGTTTCGAGATGCACAACCTTCATGTTCGGAACGTCCGTCATCGCGGGAAGCAGGTAGTCGACAAGCGACGTCGTCGTCAGTTGTCCGTTTTCGTCGTACTTCAGTTCCTCGAGCAGCGCCTCGCCGATGCCTTGTGCGACACCGCCGTGAATCTGCCCTTCGACAATCATCGGGTTGATCAATTTGCCGCAGTCGTTGGCTACGGCGTAGTCGACGGTTTGCACGAAACCCGTCCGCGGGTCGACCTCGACGACGGCAATATGCGTCCCGTTGGAGAACGTCATCGGCCGCTGCGGCCGGTACCGCGCGATGACTTCGAGCCCCGGCGTCACGCCTTCCGGCAGCCGCTTCACGTCCGTGTACGCCGTCTGCGCCAATTCCCGAATCGTCAGCGAGCGGGACGGCACGCCAGCCACAAACGCCTTGCCGCTTTCGATCTCGATGTCCGCTTCCGACGCCTCCAGCAGGTGTCCAGCAATCTTCGCAAGCTTGTCGCGCATCTCCTTGCTCGCGCTGATTGCGGCACCGCCGCCGATCGTGCCCGACCGGCTGCCGCCCGTGCCGCCGCCAAACGGCGCGCTGTCGGTGTCGCCGTGCAAGATCACGATGTCATTCATGTCGACGCCGAGCTGGTCGGCGATAATCTGCGCCATCGTCGTCTCGTGCCCCTGCCCGGATGGCCCAAGGCCGAGCGCTGCCGTGACAGTGCCGTTTGGTTCAATGCGAATCGTGCAGGCTTCGTACGGGATCGATCCCGCTTCGGACGCCGCCATTGCTGTCGGCTCCACGAACACGGAGATGCCAAGGCCGATGTAGCGGCCTTGTTTGCGCAGGTCTGCCTGGCGCTTACGGAACTCTTCGTACCCAATCAGGTCGAGTGCCGCCTCCATCGATTCCCCGTATGTGCCCTTGTCGTAGACGAGCCCACCCGGGTTCTTGTAGGGGAATTCGGCTGGCTGAATCATGTTCATCCGCCTGACTTCCACCGGGTCTTTACCGAGTGCGCGCGCGACACGGTCGATAATACCTTCCTGCACCAGCGACGCCGGTGGTCCCCACACGCCGCGGTAGGCGCCAAGCGGCGCCTTGTTCGAGAACGTGCAGTCAATCACGGTGTGCAGGTGCGGGATGCTGTAGGGTCCGGTCAAAATCATCGACGCCAGCGATGTCTCACCGACCGCACCCGAGAACGGCACAGCCGGATACGCGCCGACGTCTGCCATCAGGTGGTCGCGCACAGCAAGAACGCGGCCGTCATCATCGTAGGCGACCTCGAAGTCGTGGATGTTGTCACGCGCGTGGTAGTCTGCGAGCATGGACTCCGTGCGGTCGCTGACCCACTTCACGGGTCGGCGCAGCTTCTGCGATGCGACGATGACAACCACGTACTCCGGGTAATGGCCGGCCTTGATGCCAAACGCGCCGCCCACTTCCGGTACGACGACACGGATGCGGTTCTCCGGGATGTTCAGGTACTCGGCTAGTCCCTCACGCAATCCATGCGGCGACTGGTGGCCCACGTAGACGGTCAGGCGGCCAGAGAAGGGATCAACCATGGCGGCGCAGCCACGGTTCTCCATTGCGGCGCCGGTTTGGCGATTCAGTTTGAACGTGTCCTTCAGGTGGTGCGGAGCGTTGTCGAAGGCTGCGTCAAACCCTTCCGTCTTGCGCTCCCGGTGGAACATGACGTTCGAGCGGTCATCCCAGACTGTCCGCGTCTCAGGCTTCAGCGCGTCGCGAATGCCAAGGACAGGCTCGATGGACTCATAGCGGATTTTCACCAAGTCGCAGGCGTCCTCCGCAATGTAGCGGTTCTCGGCGATGACGGCGACCACCGGTTCCCCGACGTACCGCACCTCATCCACAGCGAGCACCGGCTGGTCCACGTGGTTGGACTCGTCCGGGAGCATGACTGGGCATTCCGTGTGTGTGAACACCGCCATGACGCCTGGTACTTGCTTAGCAGCCTCGACGTCAATCGAGACGATTTTTGCGGCGGGTCGGTCAGAGCGCACAAATGCCACTTCGAGCATGCCTGGAAATTCAATGTCGTCGAGGTAGCGCCCACTGCCAGACAACAGGCGAGCATCTTCAATGCGCGTGACGCGTCCACCCGTGAATTGCGGTTTCACGAACTCTTCTCCACTCATCCGCGCCGCCTCCTCTCTGCAGCGTCCTTCACAGCTTCAACGATAAACTGGTAGCCTGTGCAGCGACACAGGTTGCCCGACAGGGCTTCGCGGATCTCGTCTTCCGTCGGGTCAGGATTGCGCTCGAGCAAAGCCTCTGTCGTGACGACCATCGCTGGCGTACAATACCCGCACTGCAACGCGTGGCGGTCCTGGAAAGCCTGTTGCACGTCCATCAGTGACTCATCGGGACTGAAACCTTCAATGGTCTTAATCGCCGCTCCATCTGCCTGGACGGCAAACAGCAGACAACTGCGCTGCGGTTGCCCGTCGATGAGGACCGTGCAGGCGCCACAGACGCCTTGCTCGCAACCGACGTGCGTGCCGGTCAAACCGAGCTGGTGACGCAGTACATCCGACAGAAGCCAGCGTGGCTCAACTTCAACCGTATAGGATTGTCCATTTACATGCAGTGTGACCGACTGCAGTTGACTGACCGTCGACATTACGCTCGCCTCCCGCGTGCATTTTGGTAAGCCGCCTCCGCCACTTCGACCGCCAATTGACGGCGGTACTCCGGTTCGCTAAGCGGGTCAAGTTCCTGCGCAAGTTCCACCAACAGCTGTCGGCGAGCCGTCTCGTCCGCCGGAAGTTCGAGTTCACGGCGTTCCGGTCCACCGCTGACGCCAAACCAGGTCACGGCTGACGCACCGTTGTCTGCGACCGCCACGAACGCGCCAGCGAGCGCGAAGTCGCCTGGCCGACGCGCGAACTCCGCAAAGCCGTACGACGTCCCAGACGGAACAGGAATGTGGACAGCGGTCAGAAGCTCACTCGGTTGGATGTCCGTAGTTAGAAGGCCGAGGTAAAACTCCTCTGCAGGCACCATTCGAGTGCCGTCGACGGACTGTAGCTCAAGTGTTGCGCGCAAGGCCACCATCGCGGCGGGGAGTTCGGATGCGGGGTCGGCGTGCGTCAGCGAACCACCGAGCGTGCCTCGTGTGCGAATCGCCCAGTGACCCACTTCTCCCGCCGCGTCCGCGAGGACCGGTAACAGTTCCCGCACTAGGGGGCTCTCGTGAAGTTCCTGGTGCCGCACCAAAGCACCGAGTGCAACACCACTGTCTGTGGTTCGAATGTAGGAGAGTTCTTTGACTTGATTGATGTCAACCAACTTCGCAGGTCGGCTCAAACGAAAGTTCATCATTGGAATCAGGCTTTGTCCGCCAGCGATGACCTTTGCATCACCATCCTCTGCCAACAGGCGCAGCGCGTCTGTCAGGACAGTCGGTCGTTCATACGCAAATGCGACCGGTTTCATCAGAGTCCCTTCCTTCTACAGTCATGTAGCGTGTCTCGTCCAGCGATGCAGGCCGGTCTCGCAGGGCCGGTCTCGCAGGGCCGGTCTCGCAGGGCCGGTCTCGCAGGGCCGGTCTCGCAGGGCCGGTCTCGCAGGACCCGTCTCGCAGGACCCGTCTCGCAGGACGACCACACTCAAATTTGAACGTACTGCGCAAAGCGCAGGAAATCATCAGCTGTCGCACCCGGGTACATCCCCGCAACGAGCGGTTTTGCCGTTCGCAGAGCGCGAGTCCGAGGCTGAAACCCAGGTGTTCCTTGAAGCGGATTTAACCAAAACAAGTTGCAGCCGGCCTGGCGCATGCGCCGCAGGGCAGTCGCGAGGGCTTCAGGTTGTCCGACATCCCAGCCATCCGAGATGACAACAATCGTCGTCCCCGGCCGCAACCACCGGCCGCCAAACCGCTCATTGAATTCAGTCAGCACGCCGCCGATATTGGTGCCACCTGCCCAGACCTGCTCGATGCGCGCCAGTTCACGCCGCGCCGCGCCAAATGGGCGTTTCAGCGCTGAAGTTACGTCTTCGATGTTGGTACCAAACGGGAAGACTCCCACTTGGTCGTAGCGCTGCACAAATCCGTATGCGAACGCTAGGCACACATCACGGACGTCCGACATCGACCCAGACACGTCCCACAGGATGGCAATGCGCCCCGGCCGACGTTTCGCGCGGCGCCGCTCAAACTCAAAGTCCGGCTTGCCGGCTCGCGCCCACTGACGCGCCGTTTTCCGCCAGTCGACACCGTGGCGTCCCATCAAAAGCCGTGGCAAGCGACTCGGCACTGTCGGCGCCACGCTAGTCCGCCGCGGCAGGCGGTCAATCCAACGCGGAGGAGGCTCAAAGTCGACTTCACTCAACCTGCGCCCCACTTGCAGCGTCGCTTCTCCCGCCCCGATTTCTGTATCAGGAGAATCTGGCGCGTCAACGTCGCCATCACGTTCGCCGGATGCAGAATCTGTCTGTGGCGCATCACCGGGCGCAGGCGGTTCGCTCTCTTGCGTGTCCGCCTCGCCGTCTGGCAGTCAAGTATCGCCGATAAGCTCCGCGATGCGACTTCGCACTGTTTCCATATCCATCGCATCTTTTACGACACACCCGAGCGTCTGTCCAACCCAGGCGGCGTTCCATGCCGCGTGAGCCGTTTTGGCGAACGCTTCGGCCCAGTCAAGTGTCTCGCTCAGCCCAGGTGGCTTCATCAGGTCAAAGCTGCGCAACTTCCGTACCGCTGCCACCAGGTTTTGTGCAACGTCCGGCGGTAGGTCGGGTACACGCAACGCCACAACGGCCTGCTCGCGCTCTGCACTCGGCCAATCAACATGGTGATAGAGGCAGCGCCTGCGCAGTGCGTCGCTGAGCGGTCGCGTGCGGTTGGATGTCAGAATCGTGACTGGCACCACCTCAGCGTGAACCGTGCGCCATTCCGGGATTGAAATCTGATACTCGGCCAGATACTCCAAGAGCAGAGCTTCAAACGCTTCATCGGCGCGGTCGACTTCATCGATCAACAACACGGCTCCGTGGTCGCTCTGCAAGGCGCGCAAAAGCGGCCGCGGCAGTATGTACTTCTCCGTGAACACGTCGTCCGCGCGGTTTGCGGTGAGGTCGGCAAGTTGCCGATGGTAATTCCAGTCGTATAAAGCCTGCGCTGCGTCCATGCCCTCAAAGCACTGCAGTCGGAACAAGTCACGATTGAGAGCCTCCGCCAGCGCTTTGGCCAGCGCCGTCTTCCCAACACCTGCTGGACCCTCGAGCAAGAGCGGCCGACCAAGCGTTACTGCAAGGGACGCCATCGACGCAAGCGAGTCGTCTGCGAGGTACCCTGTCCGCTCGAGTTGCTCTCGATACGAAGCCACAGCTTCGGCCGAGCGGGCGACTTGTCTGATGCTGTCTGCGTCTAAATGCAACGACTCACCCCACCTCGGCGGCTGACCGTGAATGTCAGTCGGATTGCTTGGCTGCTTTTAACACGCCGTTGAAAAACTGATTGACGAGCAGTTTGGCGACACCGGACAACATGCGCTGGCCAACGCCGGCAACTTTACCGCCCACTTTGGCCTCTCCGTCGTACGTCACCTTCGTTCCCTCGCCGTCGGCTGTCATCGTGACGGTCACGTCGGATTCCAGAAACCCCATCGAACCCTCGCCCTTGATGAGCAGTCGATAGTGTTCTCCCGGCGCAATGTCAGCCATCTCGAGTTCGCCATCGTAGCTGCCTTTAATGCCTGCTACTCCAACTTCCATTTGTGCCTTGAAGCGGGTCTCAGACTCCGGTTCGAGAGATTTCAGGCCAGGCATGGCTTTAGTGATCACGGACGGATCAGTTAACAGCTGGTAGGTCTCCATCGGCGTGGTTGGAAACACCTTTTCACCGGATAGATGCATGACCATCCCCCTCTCCTGCGTATAGCACCATTCTAACAAATTGTCCGCGGCTTTACTTCTGTAATTGAACCACGACTCGGCCTTGTACCTGGTTGTTGAGAATCTCCTTCAGTACCGTCGGCACTTCTTCAAGTCCAACCACTCGAGTCATCCCTGCCAGTTGCTTCGTCACATTCCAGTCTGTTGCCAACTTGCGCCACAGCCCCATGCGAAGTTCACGCGCTGCGTAGACAGAGTCGATGCCAAGCAAGTTCACTCCACGCAGGATAAACGGAAACACGGTCGCTTCCAAATTCGGCCCACCCGTCAGACCGCAGGCTGAGACGGAAGCACCATAGCGCAAACTACGCAAGACACTGGAGAGTGTCTGTCCGCCAACGGGATCGACTGCGCCAGCCCAGCGCTGTTGGTCGAGCGATTTGCCTACAGGCACGAGCACCTCGTCACGGCCAATCACGTCTGATGCGCCGAGTGTGCGCAGAAGTTCGTGAGCCGTCTGTTTCCCCGTGCTCGCCACGACGGAATATCCAGACTTTGCCAAAATCGCAACTGCCACGCTACCGACGCCTCCACTTGCCCCAGTGACGAGGACCGGTCCCTGTCCCTTTTGAAGACCGTTTAGCAGCAGACGCTCAACCGACAGGGCCGCAGTGAACCCGGCAGTGCCAAGCACCATAGCGTCGAAAGCACTGAGCCCGCGCGGTAGCGGAATGACCCAACTCGCGGGTACACTTGCGTACTCAGCGTAGCCCCCAAACTGTGAGACACCCAGTTCGTAGCCGGTCACAAGCACCTGCGTGCCGACTTTGATGGCGCTGTCCTCAGACCACACGACAGTGCCAGCAAGGTCGATTCCGGGCACAATCGGGTACGTGCGAACGACGCGGCCCTGCTTAATGGATGCTAACCCGTCCTTGTAATTGACACTAGAGTACGCGACTTGGATGACAACCTCGTGTTGTGGCAAATCCGCAGCGGCGAGTTCACGCAGTTCCAATCGCACCTCGTCATTCTCGGAAACGGCCAGTAGAGCACGAAAACGCTCCGGGATCTGATTCATACTATTCCCTCCCATCCGACATTCACGTGCAGAGTGGTACGGGTACAGTTGGGGTCGACAAAGTAGGCTGGTTTTCGCGGTTTTCATCGGGGCAGCATAACCCTATTTTACCAGTCCACTGTGGTGTTTTGTAGTGTAAGCCACACGAAGAAACTTCAAACAATATGATCACTAGCGCGATTCAACATAGTTCGGCAAGTCTTGCTTCACTTTCTTCTCCCAGCCACCGTCCATGATCCCTCGGATCACTGTGTGAGGTTGGCCAAATCGCGTCCGCTTCTCTGCATCCCAGCCGGAGTGCACGAGCGTGAATTCTGTGTTGTGTTCCCCAACGCCGAGTAGTTCAAAACGAAGCGTCCAATCGTCGTCCCAACGGAATTCGACCACCTTTTTCGGCACAAGCTTAGTCACGGTACACGGGGAATCTCCAAACTGGCCCGAGTGGAGAAGGAAGTTTGCGCCGATTGTAGGTTCAAACGAATTTGGCATGAACCATCCGGCAATACCCTCGGACGTGGCGACAGCATCCCACACTTGTGCAACCGGAACGTAGAGACAGACAGAGTGGCGGATATCGGGCAGTGAGTGACTCAACGGTATTGCCCCCAGTAGCTGGCTAGATGTGTTTGCTACTAATGTAACAAACAGTGTCCAAACGTCAAAGGTAGTTCATGGTGCCGGGTCCGAAAAAAATCCCGTATACTAGATTTGATCGGAAGATGGGCTGTTCCAAGGGCGGAGAGTGACATAACGTGGTTTCTGAACAGAGCGACGAAGCAATCCCAGTGTCCGCAGACGCGATTCAAATCCAAATGCAAATCATGGCGGGGCTCGTCACCGGGATGCCGCTTGATGATGTACTAAAACTGGTGTTGCGCGGTATGTCTGCCCGCATGTCCGACTGTGACGTTGCCGTTTGGGTTGAGGAGCGAGTCGCAACTGAGCTGAGATTGGTGTTTCGCGCGGAAGTGCGCATGGCCATGGGAGGAGCCGTGCGAGAGAGGGCTGAACAGAGCACAGTAGTACCTGTGGAGGATGGCTTGTCTGACTCCGTCCTGGCGCAACTCCGCGCCCATTTTGGCGATCCCGCCAGTGTCCATGTGGAATGGATCGTGATCTACGACACGAAGAACCGGTCAGTTGGCGTTGTTGGCATTCACCCCCATGAACAGCGCGCCTTGACACGACTTGAGTTGCAATTTACGCGCCAGTACGTCTTGGTCGCCGGCTTGGCCATTGAAAAGGAGCAGCTCGACCGAGAAAACTTCCGGCTTGCTCATTTCGACTATTTGACTGACATTCCGAATCGGCGATTGTTTGAAGAGCGCCTGATAAACGGTATCAATCAGTCGCTCGAGTCTCGCCAACCGCTCTCGCTCGTGCTGATCGATGTCGATAACTTCAAGCTCATCAACGACACGTATGGCCACGCGGCAGGCGACCGCGTCCTGCAAATGGTCGCGCGCACTGCTCTGTCGAGGATGCGCGATGCCGATACAGTTGCTCGCATCGGCGGCGACGAGTTCGCCTTCGTCCTGACAAACACGACGGCTCCTTGCGCGCTCGAGTTTATCAATGAGATTCTCGAAGCCGTCAATAGACCCATGACGTGGCAAGGCCAGGTGATTCGAGTGCTCGCTTCGGCAGGCATCGTCGACTGTCCAGCTCATGGTTCGACCCCCGACGAACTGCTACACTGCGCGGACGTCAGCTTATACGCCGCCAAGCGCTCCGACACCGTCCGCGCCAAGCTGTACACGGCCTAAGTTTCGGTCGCGCCGTGTGAATCGGCCCTGCTTCGTGCAGGAAGCGGCGAGATCACCTTGATTGCGTTTGGCACCACGGTGAAACAGGCGTCCGCTCTGCCTGGCTGCTCACCGTCCAAATCGAGGAGGCACGTTGCATCGTCCGTTTTCACCGTCACTTCCCTCGCCGTAAGCAACTGCACTTTGGGGTGGGACCCGTGGGTTCCGCGGTAAATGCGCAGAAAGTTGCTGAACACCTCAGAGCGTGTCAGGTCCCCGAGCAAGATGACGTTCAACAAGCCGTCGTCAAGGGCGGCGTCTGGCGCAATTTTCATGCCACCGCCAAAGTAACGCCCGTTTGCGACAATGACGCCGTGGTATCGCCCAGACAGGGTGCGGTTGCCGTCGAGAACAATCTCGACTTCCTTGCCTTCATAGGTAAGCAGGGTGAGCAAAGCGCCGGCCATAAACGAAAACCAACCGCCAAAACGCTTCGACGTCTGATTGACCCGCTCGACGGTAGCACCACCGATGCCAACGCCGCCGACGTTCGCGAAATAGCGGCGGCCCGACGAACCGTCGTGTCGGATGTAGTCGCATCGACACAGGTCAATCACGTGCTCTGGCCCGTCGCGCAAAGCCTGCAAGGCTTGTCCAACCGACTTTGGCATGTTGAGTGTCCGGATGAAGTCGCAGCCGGTGCCGCGGGCAATCATCCCGAGCGCCGCAGATGGGTTGAGTGGCCGATCGCTTTCGAAAAAACCGTTCACCACTTCGTGTACTGAACCGTCGCCGCCGACTACGACAATCGTCTGGTGCCCCGCTCGCAGTGCTTCACGCGTCAATTCCGTCGCGTGACCAGGCCCCTCTGTAAAGACGGGATCGAGCGTGATCCCAAGACCCTCTGCAACCCCGGCAATCATCGGCCACTGTTCTCTGGTCTTGCCCCCAGCAGAGGCAGGGTTCACAACCACTTTCATGAAAATTCTGGACAACCCGCGTCCTCCTGTCTTGTCTCGTGCGGGTACGGCGAGCTACTGCACGGCTTTTGAAAGTTACTGAACGGTTTCCGCGAGTACCTTTCCGACTTTGTCGTGAATCACCAAATCCGCGCGGTGGTCTTCTTCTGTCTCATCGAGATTGACGATTACAAGCTTCGTGCGCTCTTTAATCACATACCGCGGCAGGTCTGCGACCGGGTAGACCGTCAGCGAAGTGCCAAGTACTAACATCAAATCGCACGTCCGCACGGCGCGCAGCGCTTCGGGCAGATGTCGGACCTCCTGCTCAAACAGCACGACGTCTGCTTGTAAGACAGTGTCACAAACGGCACCTTTCATCGACACGTACGAACACCTCGGCACTTCCTCCGCAAGCACGTAATCGAGGTTGTACCGGGACTGACAGACAGGGCACACAGCTTGCCTGATGCCACCGTGCATTTCGAGGACGTGCGTGCTGCCGGCTAATTGGTGCAAGCCGTCGACATTTTGTGTCAGCACCGTGACTTCCTTCCCCATCTCCTCCAAGCGCGCGAGCGCGAAGTGCCCAGCGTTCGGCTGCGCCTGCAGATGCTCTTCATTCATGAAGATCCGTTTGAACTTCGGCCAAAACAACTCCGGATACTCCTGCCAATACGAGAGCGACATTGCAATCATTGTCTCTTCATCTTCCCAGATGCCGCCCGGGGAGCGAAAATCCGGAATGCCAGACTCGGTGCTCATGCCTGCGCCGGTCAGGATAGTAATCTTCTGACTCTCCCGCAAGTACCTCTGCAGCTGCAAGCGTGCTGCTTCGTCCAAAACCGACCTCCCCTTCCCGTCTGCAAGCAAGCATTAAAGTGGCCCGATGTCTGGCTCACGAACCGACAGTGAAGCGTCGCCGACCATACAGGCGCTTGGGGCATCTGACAGGACTTGCAGATGTCCGAGTGTGACATTGTACACCTCTGGAACTTCCTCAGCCAACCGTGAGACCCGCAGCAGTACGTCCGCTACAGCCTCTGGAGCTTTCACGCTTGTCACCATATCGGCTGCATCGATGTCGGTGAGCGGGGTCATGCGAAAGACTGACCCGCCGCTGCCTGTCACGTGCACAACGGGACCAAACAACGCATGCGGCCTCACTTCGATTCGAAGTGTCTCATCCCCTGCCCGCAACGCGGGAACTGGTCGCATTTTACAGTCAATCCCGACACGTCCAAGTACATCGTGCGCCTGTGCACCGCTAAGTTCTTTCTTGCCATCGCCAAGCGCCCCCCGCACCAAATCCCGTGCCCCATCAACATCACAGCCCGGCAAATCGGGAATGCGGCCACGCAAACGAGCGCCGTCCTCGACATACTCTGTCACTCTGGCTAAGGCGTGGACCGCCTGCTCCGGGAACGGGTAGACGGGAATTCGTCGCTGTCCGGCGACAATTGTGCGCACGTGGTAGTCGCCGTGTGACAGAAAGTTTGCGACCACTGGCTTTTGCGACGGCCGCAAGTGCATCCCATCCTCAGGGTCCGCGTCGACCATCTCAATGGCTTCGCCAATCGCCGCAATTACTTCTTCCTCATCCGATATCGCGACAGGCGTGAACAGTACAACCACGGCATCGACATCGTGATCACGAAGCACTTGCGGCAGAACCTCGCGATAACTGTCCGCAAGCGCTTCAAAGCCAAGGTTGATGACCGGACCGACAAACGACAAGCCCTCGCGTTGCAGCGTATCCGCTGTCATCACAGCGCCGCCAGCAGTGTTAGTGACAACTGCCACCCGGCGTCCCTGCGGTTTCGGCTCGACTGCCAAGAGTGCTGCGACGTCAAACAGTTCCTGCAGCGTATCGAGCCGAATGATACCGGCCTGGCGGAATAGCCCGCCCACGACTGAATCCACCGCAGCTTCTTGCGCGCCAGGTAAGCGCGAGATGGCTGAGCCTCCTGGTGTGCGAGCCGATTTCACCACCAGGATTGGCTTGTGGCCGGCGACGCGCCGGGCAATTCGGGCAAACTTGCGCGGGTTTCCGAACGATTCTAGGTACAGAACGATCATGTCGACGTTTGCGTCGTCTTCCCAAAACTGCAACAAGTCGTTCGCTGATACGTCGACCTTGTTGCCAAGGCTCACAAAACTGGAGACGCCGACGCCAATCACACTCGCGTACTCCAGAATGGCCACTCCGAGCGCCCCAGAGTGACTCGCAATCGCAAGTTTACCTACACTCGGGAGCCTCGGCGCGAGACTCGCGTTCAGCTGAACATCAGGCGCAGTGTTAACAAGTCCGAGGCAGTTTGGCCCAATCAGACGGATGCCTGCAGCCCGCAGTTTGCGAGCCAACTCTCGTTCCTTTTCCCGCCCGGCCGCGTCCACTTCGCCGAAACCGGCAGAGACGACCATCACCGCTCGCACTTGCGCTTCAATGCAGTCTTCGATGACTACAGGCACTTGGTCGGCTGGCACCGCGACGATTGCGAGGTCTGGCGGTTCCGGCAGGCTGGCGAGCGAGGGGTAGGTTCGCATCGCCGACACAGCCGCCGTAGAGCGGTTCACAGGTGTTGCGATGCCCGTGTAGCCGCCGTCGACCACGTGATGAAGCAGCAAGTGCCCAGCGCGGTTCGGGTCACGCGAAGCGCCGACAACCGCGACCGTGTTGGGGCGAAAGAAAGGATGGAGAGAGGCTGCCGCGGCAAATTTTTCGCGCGTCTCCTGAAGAGCTCGGCTGCGCTCCGTCTCGCGCAAAGGCAGAATCAAATGCATCATTGTCGACTCGGTGCGGCGAACGAGTTCGTAGCCACTGGCCTGAAACACCTTTAACATCTGCTCATTCTCGTGCAGCACATAGGCTTCAAAGCGGCGAAAGCCATTGCGCCAGGCAGCTTGGGCCAAGTGTGCAAGCAGTAGCGAACCCAGACCATTACCGTGATAGGCGTCGCCGACGAAGAAGGCCGCCTCGGCGCTCTGGGCATCGACGCGCGAGTAGGTCCCAATGGCGATCGCCTGAGTCCCCGCCAAACACAACAACGACAGCCCATTCGGGCCGCCGTCGGAGATCATACTGCTGATGATTTTTTCACTAACTTCTCGCACCGCGTGAAAGAACCGGAGGTATAGGCTCTCCGGCGAAGCGCTCTGAAACAGATTGCGGATAAGCGCCCGGTGAACTTCAGTGTCCTCGGCCTTGAGCAGTTCTGCCACACGTCCATCTCTCAAGATGATGCGCGACATCTCCATCCCCTCCGCATCATCAGGCCACTGACATAATGCCAAGCACTAACTCGACCACACCAAGTAATCCAGCCACAATCATCACCAGACGGGTGAAACCACCCGGCATGCGTCCGTCCTTCACCTGACTCGCCACCCCCACCACCTCCTTCGCTCCTACGAGCTTCTAACCGAGCGCTGGTTGCCAAGCCGCCCAAGTATGTTCCCCATACAAGGCTCCAAGCTTTCCTTTCCAGGGAAATATCAAAGTTGGAAAACCAACTGGGACCAGACGCGTTGAGAAGTTCGGCGCGATGTAGTAGTACACTTGATAGTGTTGTAGGTGAAGCGCCGCTTCTTCAGCCTTGCCGAGCTGGACAGCCTGTTGCAGCGTCGTCCCCTGTGCGAAGCCTGTGCTGATTAAAATCGGGCGTTGCTTCATCGCTTGGCTGTGCTTGTTAAACAGGAGCAGTGTCCGTTGGCAGTGCGGGCACCAGTAGGCTTCCATCAAAATCGGCTGTTTCCTTGCGTCGAGGTGCACCACTTTGCCGCTCGCCGTGTAGACTGGGATGTTCTGATACAGAGACAGACTGGCTGCCGATGGGTCAAACTTCGCATCGGGCGTTACGACTTCCAGACTTGTCACAACACGAAATGGGGGATCAAGGGAAGAGCCTGTTGAACTCGCTGCTGTACCCTGTGCCCCAGTCGTCGTTTTCGGAGCCGTTCCTGTGCCACAACCGGCCAACGCCAAAATCAGCGCTGGGACGACCGCTGCAAGCCACCACCGTCGCACCCTGTCCTCACCCTCCTCAATACCACTGCGCCGTCACGACCAAAGCGCACGGCAAGCGTCTAAGCAATCACGTACGCTTGCTCGAGAAATTCGCTCACTTGCTGCTTGGTTTTAGCGTCTCGGCTGAACAGTCGATTCAGCAACACGCCGTTTTCAAACACGAGAAACGATGGAATTCCTCTGATTTCTAACTGGTCCGACACTTCCGGCATTAACTCCGCATTCGCGCGTGCCATACGAAACGCATCCTCGTATTGTTGTGCCCATTCGTCCAGATACGGTTCAATGCGTTTGCAGTCTGGGCACCAGCCTGTGTAAAATTCGACAACCGCACGTCCCTGTGCGATGAACTGTTGAAATTCTTCGTTGCTCTTCAGCTCTAGCATCGCTGCACCCCCGAAGACTATTATATCGATTGTCGCTGGCAGAAGCCAAGATGAATGAAGAACGTCGTCTTGCGTGCTCATACAGGAACGCTGCCATTTTCACGAGAACATCCAGTCGATACAATGACTCAACACACAGATGTCCCGTTTGCAAAGGCTTTACAGTTCTCGACAAAGCGCTTCGCCACGCGAGGATTAGATGCGAAACTCAGATGGGTGTACCCGCCGACCAAAGCGGCGTCACGGACACCTTCATCAGCCACATGCGCTCCCCCGTCACTCACCGTATAGGCGGGGGAAACCACCCGCTCCAAGGTGATCGTAGATGCGTGGAACTCGTGTCCGCGCAGACGTTCTCCACTGCCGAGGGGATGCAAAGGACCGGCCGTCGTCACCTCTCGATAACCGATCGCTGCCAGCTGTCGCAGCATCTGCACGCGGCCGGGTACGACTGCCGCCATTGACCACGTGTCGCCAGCGTGGTCCGTGATCGACTCCGCCAAAGCCATGTACCCGCCACACTCTGCGAGCACTGGCATTCCCGCGCTAATGTTCAAACGAAAGCTCTGCCAAACAGCAGTCTGCCACGAGAGGGTTTGCGCGAATTGCTCTGGGAACCCACCTCCGATGTACACACCGCCGACACCTGCTGGGATAACATCCCCTTCTAGAGGGCTAAACTCTACCAACTCAGCCCCGAACCACTCAAGTAGTTCGAGGTTTTCCGCATAGTAAAAGTTGAATGCCGCGTCGCGTGCGACCGCGATGCCGACCCTAGCTGTGTCTGACAGTTCCGGCCTCGTTGTGAAGATGTGCGCTTGCGGTTCAGCTATGACTGGTGCCGCTTTTGCCACTTGCAGTACCCTTTCCAGGTCGACGTTCTGACAAACCGTCTCGGCCAGACGCGTTAGGACCGGTGCCAGGTCACTTTGCTCTTGCGCAGGTACCAGCCCCAAGTGCCGCTCTGACAGCGAAATCTCAGCGTCCTTTGGCAACCAGCCAACAACAGGCACGCCACAGGCCGATTCAATGGCATCCCGCAAAATTGCGTAGTGGCCAGATCCAGCAATCCGGTTGAGGATCACGCCCGCTAGCCGCACCCCTTTGTCGAATTGCTGGAAGCCGAGAACGACTGCCGCGGCACTGCGGGCCAGAGCCCACCCGTCCACGACGAGCAGCACAGGGGCGTCCAGCAGTTTCGCGAGCTCCGCTGTGCTGCCCACCTCATCCGTCGCACTCTTGCCGTCAAACATCCCCATGACGCCTTCCACAATGCTTAGGTCAACCTCTGCACTTGCGCGCCAAAACAGTTCCCGAACCCCGTCTTTGCCTTGCATCCACGTATCAAGGTTGCGCGCGGGGCGATTCGTTGCAACCTGGTGGTAGCTGGCGTCAAGGTAGTCCGGACCTGCCTTGAACCCTTGCACGGTCTCTGCGCTCTGGGCAAAAGCGGCCATCAGGCCAATCGCAACCGTCGTCTTACCGACGCCGCTGTGTGTACCGGCAACGACGATGCGCGGCCTCGGTTCCGTCCGCGCTTGACCGTTGCCAGCCTGTTCAGTCTTCGACATAGTACTTGAACAACGCCTGCGTCCCGCTGTACGCTTCGCCGCGCTTGACCAGTGCATCGTACATTTCCTCAGACATCTTCACACCCGGCAGTTCCATCTGTAGCTGCTCAGCCATTTCTAGCGCGATCCGCAAGTCCTTGACCAAGTGTTGGATGTAGAACCCTGGCGCGAAGTCTCCTCGCAACATCCGCGGAGCGAGGTTGGACAGTGACCAACTGCCTGCGGCGCCACCGGTGATGCTCGCCAGTACTTTTTGCGGGTCAAGTCCGGACTTCATCGCGTAAGCCATCGACTCCGAGACACCAATCATATTGGTCGCGATGGCGATCTGATTGCACATCTTGCAGTGCTGCCCCATTCCGGCAGGCCCGTGGAGAATGATGTTTTGCCCGAGCACCTGGAAAACCGGCAGCACTTGTGCGTAGGCTTGCTCGTCTCCACCGACCATGATCACCAGTGAGCCATTTTTCGCTCCGATGTCACCACCTGACACGGGTGCGTCGAGCGCGGACAGTCCTCGCTCTGCTGCGTGTTCGGCGATCTTTCGTGCCAATGCGGGCGCAGAGGTCGTCATGTCAATGAGGATGGCTCCTTCGCGAGCACGCTCGACGATTCCATCTGCGCCAAGGTAGACCTCTTCCACATCGGTCGGAAAACCGACCATGGTAATCACCACGTCGGTTGCTGCAGCGACGTCACCAGGTGTCGCTGCCCACGCAGCACCCGCATCGATCAACTCTTGTGCCTTATCAGCCGACCGATTGTACACAACCAAGGAATAACCTGCATTCATCAAATTCCGCGCCATAGACTTGCCCATCACACCGGTCCCGACAAACCCGATGCGCACACTCTCCGGTGTCACTGTCACTCTGCTCATCCCTTCCACACAGATCAGGTCTCACTGTCCCACATCATAACATTCGGTCGGCCCAAGAAAGAGGGCCGACCGAATGACCTGTTGCTGTTTGGACGCAGTCAGAAGTGGAGCAACGCTGACAGCGGTTGCATTCTCAAGACCGCTTGCAGTATTACGTCGCCCTGTCAGCGTTCCCTCTGTTGCGGCCAGTCATCACAACGTGATAGAGCCAGAGCAACACGAGAAACGCCACGCCTGCAAACACGGAGACTCGCGTGAGCGGCGATACAACGATCGCCACAAACGAGGTGACGAGCAGGATGAGCCCGAGAATCGGCGTGAGCGGCCACAGTGGAACGGGAAACTTCAGCGTCCGCCCGGCCGCACGCGCACGGTGCCGAAACACCATCTCACTGACCAAGATAATCCCCCACACCCACAAGTCCGCGAACGCAGAGGCGCTCGTGATCCACACGTAGACATTGTTCGGCGCGAGGTAAGTGATGATTATCCCGACTGCGATGGCAGCTGCAGTCAACCACACCGCCACGTGTGGCACATGGCGCTTGTTCAGGCGCCCGACTGCTTGCTCAAAGCGACTGCCCGCGACATTGCTGAAGAGCATGCGGCTGCCGCCGTAGAGACCGGTATTACACGACGACAGCCCTGACAGGATAATGATGAGGTTGACCAATCCGGCTGCGACGGGAATGCCGATTTTCGCAAAGAGAAGTACGTATGGACTTCCGGAGTGTCCAATCAGGTACGTCCAGGGGAAGGCACAGAGCATGATAAAAACCGAACCTACGTACAATATGGCGATGCGAAGCGTCACCGTGTTGAACGCTCGGCGGACGTTTCGCTCCGGGTTCGCTGTCTCCCCTGATTCGACGGCGAGTGTCTCGACTCCAGCATAGGCCTGTACGACGAGCGAGATCCCCATAGCCAGACCGAGGATTCCGTTCGGGAAAAATCCGCGATGCACATACAGGTTGGTGAGCCACAGCGCATGACCGTGATTGAACGCACCAGTTGCGATGATCAGTGCGCCGAAGACCATAAATACAAGCACCGCGAGTACCTTCAGAATCGCGAACCAGTACTCTAGTTCGCCGAACACTTTCACCGTCAGCAGATTCGAGACGGTGAAGAGGATGAGCGCAATCAGCCCAGGCAGCCAGGCGGGTACTGCAGGCGCCCAAAATTCGACCAGCTTGCCAATCGCGGCCAGTTCAGACATGACCGTTGCAACCCAGAAGAACCACCACATACCAGCGGTGATGAAGCCCGTGCGAGCACCGAGCAAGTCGTGCGCGTACTGACTGAATGACCCGGAGACGGGGCGTTCCACGGTCATCTCGGCGAGGCTGCGCATGACGATGGCGACAATCAGGCCACAGACCGCGAAGTCAATGATCACGGCAGGTCCTGCCAACTTCACAGCCACGCTTGCACCGTAGAACAACCCGACGCCAATGACACCGCCAATCGCGAGCATCTGCATCTGTCGACTGGTCATGCTCCGCTTGAGCCCGTCGCCCGTCTGTCCTCGTGACCTTGGTTGCCCCTTAAGATTCAATGACACCCAATCCCTCCTCTGCTGCCGAACTCGCACATGATGTCTGCCGGAGTTCGAGACAGACAGTCATACATATGACACAAAGAGAGAGGGGTGAACTGTATACAAGCTGATCCACTTGCATCCCTCCTCGTGGACAAGGAGTTTTGCGCGCACTGAGGAAGGTTAGGCCAACTAGCAGACTTGGACTGTCGATTCCATACGAAGAGCCGCTCTGTTCTGGAGGAACAGGGCGGCTCCGGCACAACCACAGCAGCGTTTCTTTGTGCCGGCATGTCGCCACGCTGAGACTGTTGCGCACTTCGACATGCACACAACTTCAATCGACCGATGCTTCCAACCTACTGTTGTTGTTCACGTTTTGCCTTGCGCTCGCGCTCCTCGTACTCGGCATCCTTCAACGCAAGATAGAGAGATTTCTCAATCGTCCGGAGTCCCATCGCGTGCAGGCGGTCTTGCGCTTCCTTGCCAATCAGCCGTTCTACTTTTTCCAGTGTCTGACGTTCGAATCGTTTAACCGCCAAGTACTCGACAAGTCCCTCAAACTTCTCCAACGTGTAGTGCCAGCGAATCAGTAAGTCATTGCGCTCAATGGCAGATAGTTGCTCCACGTTCAGTACATCGCGAGCAGCCACGTCAGGTGACCTCCGGTCGACTTTCTGCTGTTGTCTGTTGCGTCGCAACACCGAGTTAACACGCCCCCATCACGTTCGTTCATTTACATACCTTATCCTACCACAACTTACCTTGAATGGAATAGTTGTTTGGTAGATTTATACTCGCAAACTTTCAGTGAAACTCGGGCGGTTCCAACAGTGTCAAGTCCACCCTGGCGCCGACAGTCACTGCGTCAAGCGGATGCGCTGAGATGACCAATGGTGTACGCGCTCCTGCGCTTCCATCGTCCGTAACGTCCACCGTAATGACTCGCCTGCCTTCTGAAAACCCGTCCGCAGTAACCACCCCAGAAAGGACTGGCCCGCGGTCTCGATAGGCGCCGATGACTACCCGCTCAGGGTGGATACCAACCACCCGCCCGGATTCCAATCGCAACCGTGCTGTGTATCCGACACGCCGGGCGACATCCCAGCTCGTCGGACGCAGGACCATGTCTGCGATTGGACCTTGTTGCAGTATTCGCCCATCCTCCATAACCGCCATGCGATTCGCGAGGCGCTCCGCTTCTGACAGTTGATGTGTGACGATCACGATGGTGACCCCCAGTGTCCGGTTGACCTCGCGCAACAAGTCCTGGAGCGCTCGCCTCGTGGCCCAATCCAGGGCAGCGAGCGGTTCGTCGAGAAGCAGCAAACGTGGCCGAGGCGCCAGCGCACGCGCAAGCGCGACGCGTTGCTGTTGACCTCCGGATAGTCCGTCGGGACGCACATTAAGAACAGACGCGAGGCCAAACTGTTCGATCAGATTGCCTGCAAAGGTCCCTGAAGCCCCGCGCAAGCCGTAGAAGATGTTCTGCCGCACCGTCAAGTGTGGAAACAGCCGTGCAGCCTGCTCCACATAGCCGAGTTTCCGCTTCCAGACTGGCACGTAGACGGAAGGACGCGCCATGGTATCAAGCCACGTTACTCCGTCCACCACAATGCGGCCAGTCGCTGCCGTCTCGAATCCAGCCACTGCCGAGAGCACACTCGTCTTACCTGCAGCCGACGGGCCAAACAGCGCGAACACTTCTCCAGCCTTCACCTCGAACTCCGCTTCTACAGTGAAGAACCGTCGCGGGATACTACAAGAGACGTGCAGCATGCCGACCCCTCCTCCACAGGACTGCGACCAGCGGGAGTGGCAACGCGGCCAACAGCAGAAACACCGCGAGCGGCAACGCGGCCGGCAGGCCTTGCTCCTGCAGGGCGATCCACACGCGAACAGGCAGTGTATTCGGATAATACGCCATGACAATGACGGCGCCAAACGCCCCGATTGCCCGCGCAAAGGCCATCGCAAATCCGACGGAGAGGCCAGGCAAGGCGAGCGGCAGCGTAATCCGGCGCATCGTCTCAGCGGGTGATGCACCAAGCGCAAGCGACGCCCGCTCTAGGCCCGTATCGACTTGGCTGAACGCGGCTTGCGCCGAGAATAAGTAATACGGCATCGCCTCGTAGATCTCTGCGAGAACCACCGCTAACAAGCTGTTCGTCGCGGTCCAGCCGAACTTTGTCAGCACCGCGCCAATCGCACCGTAGGGGCCGTAAAAAAACACCAGTAAGAGGCCGATGACAAGCGGCGGCATCAATAGCGGGATCAACATCAAGTACTCGACGACCCGCCAGAACGCGCTGTCTCTGCGCGCTAACAACCAACCGAGGGGCGTCCCGAAGACAAGGATGACGACCAATGCCACCACACTCGACACAAGTGATGTTCTGAGCGCTGCAGCGCCGCCGTTAACCCAAGCCTGTCCAAACGCACGCCACGACACGTGGCCGGCAAGTGCTACGAGCGGCACGAGCAGGAAGATGGCAGTCAGCAGAGCCAGCGGAATCAGCCACCAGACATGGCGAGAGGTACGCTTCACCGTGTCTTCAACTTCGCAATTTCCTGCGCAATCGGTGCCGGAATGTCCGATTGCGTGCCAAACAGAAGCGGTTTTGTCAGCGTGTAGCCCTGCTGTTTGTAGAGCGTCTGTGCAGCGGGAGAGAGCACAAACTTCACAAACGCCTCACCAGCCGCGCTATCAGGCGTTCCCTTCAGCGCCGAAATATAAACTTCAATCGGTGCACCCTTCGCGACCTTGCCACCAGCGAGACTCAGGCTCTGTGTGGCGTAGAGGGAAGCGTCAGCCGGGTCACCAAGGTTAATCGTGTTGGGCAGCGTAATGTATGGAAGTTTGCGCTCGACTGCTTCCGGGAGGTACGCGCTGCTCGCGTCTAACTGACCAGCCTGCAGGCGCGACAGGATGGACGTCTCCGAGAAAATTTGCTTCGGATTGTTGACGCTACCGAGAATCTTCTGCGCTGTCCCCTTTTGCAAGTGCAGTTCTTGCTCGGCAAGGCGCAGCATGAAAATGAACGCTTGTCCCTGCGGGTCAATGTTCGGGTCGGTGCGACCGAGGTGGAAGTTCGGCTGTTCCATCAGACTGAACAGCTTCGTGAGCGGTTCCTTTCCCTTCGCGATGGCGCTTAGTTGACTCGCGTACGGGCTCTGGGGTGAATAGGCGATGACGATGGGTGAACTCGCAAAACCCACGCTCCAAGTCGTGAATTTCGGGTCGATCACCTGGATTGGCGCGGTCCCGATGCTCATGAACACGTTTGGCGTCACTTCCTTCGAGGCAATCAACTGCGCCTGTGCAAACGCTCCATTACCTTGTCCCTGGTATCTAATTCCGGTCGCCCTCGTAAAGGCTGGCCCGACATACTGGTCGTTTGCGAGTTGCAGCGAACCGGCGTACGCGACAAACGCGGTGCCGGCAGCAGCCGCGTTCGATGTGCCGCTCGTTGCCGCACTGTTGTTCGCACCGCCTGTGGTGCCACAACCAGCCACAACCAGTGCAGCCGCGACCGTTAGACTGACTGCTGTCGCCCATCTATGTACTCTCTTCATCTTCGCGCCTCCATTCAATCCACCATTGAACTGCCTGTCCGACTCACATCGTACGGGCCGTACCGCCCTAAATCCCAACGAAACCGGTCTTGCGACAGTACATCCAGTAGAGTGGCGACCCCATCGTCGGCGGACACTGTCTTCGGAATCAACAGTTCACATACCTCTGACTGAATCGGCAGGAAGTCCGCGCCCACTTGTGCCGCTGCGCTCGCGATACCGATACCGACATCGGCTAGTCCCGCTGTCACCGCCATTGCCACTTCCAGGTGGCCCGAGAGGGTCGAATCGTAACCCGGTACATCGTCCGGATTGACCTGGCACTCACCGAGCAAACGGTCAAGCAGTGTTCTGGTCCCCGCTCCCACGGGTCGGTTCGCCAACCGCAGGCGCCCGCTTCCGAGCGCTTCCGCAGTCGAAAAGCCAGCCGGATTGCCGCGACGCACGATCCAACCAAGTTGCCAGGAAGCGAAGTGCACGCGTTCCACGCGGCCGAGTTGGTCTGGTAGCACTGGTGCTGCACCAACTGGGTAGTGCAACGCGGCCACCTGTGCTGCGCGGCTCTCGAGCAGTCGCAGCGCATGGCGGTTATCTGCCGAGTCCCACACCACGGAATGCCCGCGACTGTGGTTGCGCTGTGCATGCGTGATCAAGAGACTAAGCCCAATGTCGCACCCCGCCACAACCAGTGACCGTTGCCATGGGCTGTGAGGTGCGTGTTCCACACAGACCTGCCCAGTCTCATTGCGGTCCGTAACCACTCCCACCATCGGGGCTGATAAGCCGAGTGCCGACATCCCGGACGGCGCAGGGCGAGCCAGCGGTCGCTCATCTGTTCCAACAAGCAACACCCGGTCACCGGTGCCAAGTTCAGGCCAAAGCGGTGAGTCCTGTGCTGTGGGGGAACGAGCCCCTGCGACCTCAACCCAAGCGGAAGCTTCCTCGTCATCCACAAACAATTGTTCCACAGTCGTGTCAAAGACCCGTGCAAGCTTGAGCGCAAGAGCCGTGCTAGGCACGACCTGCATGGTTTCGATTAAGTGCAGCGCCTGCCGCGTCACACCGATGCGCCGAGCCAAGTCCGCCTGCGCCAAGCCCGCCTCGACGCGCAAGTCCCGAACTCTGTTGGACAGCAACCCTACGCCCCCGTCCCACCACCGGACATTTTAGTTTACATGTTGTCAATTATACTTTACCAACCGATTTTCGCCAAGGTTGTCCAACCTACAGCGCGTTCGCACGATGAACCCTCCCTGTGAAATCGACGGATATGGGCGTCGCCACGCGATGTTTCGTCGAGTCGTGAGCCGTGGTAAGGTAGAAGAAACTGGAGGTGGAGCATGATGAAATACCGTAAACTAGGCGGCAGTGGACTTGACGTCTCCGTGATTGGCCTTGGCACGAACGCATTCGGTCGGCGCGCAGACAGGGAGTCATCCATCCGCGTCATTCATGCAGCACTGGACGCTGGCGTCAACTTCATCGATACCGCCAACATTTATACCGGGACGCTCTCCGAAAGCATCATCGGAGAGGCAATTGCCGACCGCCGTGACGAGGTCGTCCTCGCGACCAAAGCGGGACTTGTGGCGGGTGAAACCCCCAACTCGCGTGGGTCGTCACGGGCCCACCTAATGCGAGAAGTTGAGAACAGTTTGAAGCGGTTGCGGACGGACTACATAGACCTGTACCAGATTCACACCTTCGACCCCTACACACCTTTGGACGAGACGTTGCGAGCACTCGACGACCTGGTGCGATCCGGTAAAGTCCGCTATATCGGCGCCTCCAACTACCTGGCTTGGGTGTTGATGAAGGCGCTCGCGATTAGCGATGCGCGCGGCTATGCACGCTACGTCTCAATTCAACCGAGTTACTCGCTTGCAGACCGCACACCTGAGCTCGAATTAACATCGCTCTGCGGAGACCAGGGCATCGGCCTCATTCCCTACTTCCCGCTTGCTGGCGGAATTCTCACAGGGAAGTACGCGAAAGGCGCGGCGCCAGCGGGGTCACGGGCGGAGAAAGAACCTCGGTTCGCGAGTCGCCTTGAACAAAAATACTTGACTCTCGCGGAAGAAGTGGGTGAGGTGGCGCAGAAACTCGAGTGCACCAGCGTCGCCCTGTCCCTCGCCTGGCTCGTGCACCAGCCGACCGTCGCGACTGTCATCGTCGGTGCGACCAAGCCGGAACAAGTGGCGCAAAACGTCACAGCCGCCGAACTTGCACTCGATGCAGAAGTGCTCGGGCGACTCGACGAGGTGAGCTCCATCTTCAAGTACGGCCCCCCGTTCTCCTGGGCCAGCCTGCCAGCGCAACCACAGTGATTGACCGCGTTTTCGCCAAGCACGAAGAGTCCCAGCCTGCAGGCTTGTGTGGGTCCAACTGCGAAGCGTGGCGCCAAACGTCTCTCAGCGTGGAGATCAGACGGCACATGTCCATCAGCTGAGTGTTGTGGAACCGGAGCATCGGCGTGGCTTCGGTTCCGCGCTGATGGAGCACGTCGCCAACTTCGCCAGAACAACCTTGTGTGTCCAAATCGAACTCGACTACTGGGCGTAGAACACTCCAGCCGACGAGTTCTACGCGCGAATCGATTATCAGCCGAAGCACATCATTGTGCAAAAACCTCTGTGAGACAATGCAGGAACACTTCCCGACTCCACTGAACCGTAATCCGATATGTACGAGCTGAGGTGACAATTGTCACCTGATTCTGGTGACGAGTGCGCATGGGAGACCCCAATCGTTTCGCGTAGGATAGAGCCATCAAGAAGATGGAGGCGTTGTGATGGCCGCAGCGATTGAGCTCGAACAGCTAGTCAAAACGTACGGCGGTAAAACGGCAGTAGACCGCCTCAGTCTGACGATAGAATCCGGGTCAGTGGTCGCACTCCTGGGTCCAAACGGCGCAGGAAAGACGACGGCAATTTCCATGATGCTTGGGCTTCGCCGTCCCACGAGTGGAGTAGTCCGACTGCTCGGCAAAGACCCCGTTGTGCCGTCGACAAGAAACCACATTGGCGCGATGCTACAACAGGTGAATCTCCCAGAGAAGCTCTCCGTCACGGAAGTTCTGAAACTCTTCCGGAGTTATTACGAGCACCCCCTCGACATCGACCAGTTGATTGAACTTGCTGGACTTGAAGAGGAGCGAAAGTCTCCGGCGAGTCGACTGAGCGGAGGTCAGCAGCGTCGGCTCCAGTTTGCCCTCGCGATGACCGGGAATCCAAAAGTGCTGTTTCTCGACGAGCCGACGACCGGGATGGACGTCACCTCGCGCCGACTGTTCTGGGACCGACTCCGAGGCCTCAGCCGTGAAGGAAACCGCACCATCGTCCTGACGACCCACCACCTGGAAGAGGCAGACAGCAGCGCCGACCGAGTCGTTCTGATGCAACATGGACGCAAGATTGCGGACGGAAGTCCAGCACAACTCAAGGCTCTCGCAGGATTTAAGTACATCTCCTTTACAGCCGGTCCCTCCGTGAACGCCGATGACGTAGCCGCACTGGCTGACGTACGCAGCGTCGATTGGAGTGGCAGGAGAGCGCGCGTCCAGACGCAGGATTCAGACCAAGTCCTTCGAACTCTGCTCACCCGCTACACCGACGTGACCGACATTGAGGTGACGGGCGGCGGACTGGAAGACGCATTTATCTCTCTCACCGAAACTGACACAGAGTCACAATTGAAGGAGGTTGCTTCAAAGTGAGCCCACTGAATCAGGTCAAATGGGAGATTATCAGGCAATTTCGCAACCGCCGGTTTTTTATCTTTACAATCCTCATCCCGCTCTTCTACTACTTCTTGTTTGTCAAGATAGACGGTGGCAATATGAAGGTGGCAGGGTCAGCTTGGAAGGTATACTTCATGATGTCGATGGCTACTTTCAGCTCAATCGGCGCAGCCCTCAACGGCCTCGCGAGCCGCATTGCGTTTGAGCGGACGCAGGGTTGGATGACCCTGATTCGGACCACCCCACTGCGCCCAGTTTACTATGTCGTTGGCAAAGTCGGGGCACAACTACTCGTGAGCGCCGTGATGGTGATTGTCCTGTTCGCCGCTGGCGCTTTGGGTGAAGGAGTGCGTTTAACGACCGCACAGTGGGTGACCAGTTGGCTCTGGCTGACCATTGGCACGATGCCGTTCATCGCCCTTGGTATTAGCATCGGCCTGATTGCAGGGATGGAAGCGTCCGGAATGGCCGCGACAGGCATCTACCTCATTTTCTCGATTCTCGGCGGTTTGTGGTTCCCGACAGCCATTATGCCGAAACTGTTACAACACATCGCGACCTGGACGCCGACCTATCGCATCGCCAACATCGCTTGGCGCATCGGTGCGCATAGCGCCCCACGACTGTCAGACATCGCCGTCCTCGCCGGCTACCTAGTCGTGTTTGGAGCGCTTGCACAGTGGGCGTATCGCAACCGCCGCGAGACCATCGCGTAACTTCGAACAGAGCAAGGTATCAGTCTTTCGCAGGGACAAACGATGACGCCGCTGACCGGTCACGCCCTCCGTGGCCGGTTTGATAATAACTTCCAGATGTGAGGAGGAAGGCTCATGAGCACCGTGAATCGCAGGACAGCGTACCTACACCCCGTTCGATTATTCCCGCGCGGCAGTGCCATGTTCGGATACGCGTACCTGCTCAACCTCGTCATCCCTGCAGCGTTCCTCACCTTGGAACCGAACATCCGGCTCGTCATCATCGGTGCCGTCGCCATTCTCGCGTTCGCTGTCATCTATGTGCTCAGCTTCTGGGCGGGATACCGCATGACCATCCTGTGTATTGCATTAGAGATCGCGATGATGGTCGCCATGACACTCGTCTTGAGCCCAGGTTACATCAGCATGTTCTTCTATCCCGCAGCCTTGCTTGGCACTCTTAAACGCCCACATATGCAACGCGGCCTCGCCATCCTGATTTTCGCGGGCCTCGCTGTGTTGCTCATTCCCATACAAATTCACCACGAACACGTCATCACGCCGTACTGGGCGATGATGGGTTCTGGAGTCCTAGTTGCAATGGCGACGACCTACGGCAACTACATGCAGGCGGAACGGGCGCGCTCGCAGGCGGCACTACGGCGAGCGAACGACGAAATTGAGCGCCTCGCGCAAATCGCGGAGCGCGAGCGCATCACGCAGGACCTGCACGACGTCATGGGCCACGACCTCTCGATTATCACGCTAAAGTCGCAGCTGTTGGAGCGCCTGATTGATCACGATGCGGACCGCGCCCGACAGGAAGCACATGACATCCAGGTGGCAGCAAGGCAGGCGTTGACGCGGGTACGTGAGTACATCGCCGCTGTGCGCGAACCGAGCCTGCTCGATGAGTGGCGAGACGCACAGCGACTGATTCGGACTGCTGGTATGGAGTGTGCGTCCGATCCGGACGAAAACCTGCCGGACACCCGCTGCGAACAAAGCCGCGCACTGGCCATGAGTCTGCGCGAGGCAGTGACCAACGCGGTTCGCCACAGCCACGCACACCGTGTTGCCCTGTACTGGCAAGAACAGAGTGGAAGTCTCGAAGTCAGGGTCGAAGACGACGGACAGGGGATGCTGCCTGCGAACGGGCAGAGGCATGCGGAGCTGTCGCGTGAAGACACGGGGGCGCCCGAGCGGCAAGGAAACGGAATCAACGGGATTCGCGCTCGCCTGTCTGCGGTCGGCGGTCAGGTCTTCATCTGGTCCAACGGCGCTTGGCTCTCTCCGTCTGCGCCCGGTGCGCAAGCCCCTTCGACCGATCGCGGTACGGTGGTCACCATGCGCGTGCCATGGCCGGCAACAAAATGTGAGGGGGTTTCGTCGTGATCCGCATCTGCATCGCAGAAGACCAAGCTCTCGTCCGCGGCGCACTGGCCGCATTGCTTGATTTGCAAGAGGACATCGAGGTCGTCGCACAGGCTACTGACGGGCAGGAAGCCATTGATTTGTGTCTGGAGCATAAACCAGACGTCGCTTTGGTCGACATCGAAATGCCTGTCCTGAGCGGTCTAGATGTCACCCAAGTGCTCAGTGAAAGGCTGCCGTCCTGCGCAGTGTTGATTGTCACGACGTTCGCCCGTCCAGGCTATCTGCAGCGCGCGATGACGTTTGGCGCGAAGGGATACGTCCTGAAGGACGCCGAAATTGACGACCTCGTAAAAGCCATTCGCATTGTGCACGCGGGCGGGACAGTGATGGACCCGACCCTCATGCGCGAAGCGTGGCAGGCGCAAAACCCCCTGTCACAGCGGGAAATGGAACTGCTCAGGCGCGCTCGCGAAGGCACCTCGACAAAAGACCTCGCACGTCTCCTCTTCCTGTCGGAGGGAACGGTGCGAAACTATTGGTCCGACATCTTGTCCAAATTACATGTGTCTTCCCGCCAAGAGGCAATTCAACTCGCGATTGACAAAGGCTGGGTTTAAGTTCTTCCACAACTCGCGTCCCATCATCTGCTTCGTCAACTTGTTTCCCTTTGGAATCGATGGCAAGATACCTGTAGAACTGTCAGTGTCAGGTCTCGTGGAGGAAGAGCGCCTTTAACAAACGTCCGTCCATATGTCTCTTCCGAGGGGTGTGCGATCATGAACCGTTTGGATGAAATTCTGCATTTCAACACCGCTTTTGTTGAGCAGCGCGGTTACGAACCGTATCAGACGTCAAAATTCCCGGACAAAAAACTCGTTGTGCTGTCCTGCATGGACACCCGCCTGAGCGACCTGTTGCCGCGCGCAATGAACCTGAACAACGGCGATGCAAAGTTTATCAAAAATGCCGGCGCTGTCGTATCTCATCCGTTTGGCAGCGTCATGCGCAGCATCCTCGTGGCCGTGTACGACCTTGGAGCTGAAGAGGTCTGCGTCGTCGGGCACTACGGCTGTGGCATGGCCAGCATCAACCCGGACGAGACACTACGCAAGGCAACGACGGAGGGCGGTGTGTCAGACACCGTCATTGCTACACTCGAACAAGCTGGCATCGACCTGCACCACTGGCTGCAACGCATCGAGTCCATCCCCGACAGCGTCCGCGCCAGTGTCGAGATGATTAAAAGCCACCCGCTCATGCCAAAGTGGCTGAAAGTGCACGGTCTCGTGATTGACCCAGATACAGGCCGCCTTGACCTCGTGGTTGACGGCAACCGACCTGCTCAGTCAGTCAACGGCGATATCCAGTCATGACCGCAAATATGAAGGTCGGCTTGCAGCCTAACAGCCGTCTGATCACGGCATTGCGCCGCCGGCTGGGCTTTCCCGATGCTTGGGTCTAGGCTTTGAGCTTCCGTTCAAATAAAAGCCAGGAGAGTGAACGAATGAATGGGGCGATTGCGGCAACGACAACCCAAATCCACGAGGGGTGCCATACAAACAGCAACAAGCACGCGACGATTGCTGCAATCATGACGAGCACAGTTGACTGACTATTAATCGGGGTACGTACTCCACGAATCGTTTTCTGGTTACGCATATAACAATCGGAGCATAAGGCTTGAATTCCGTTCATGGACAAAAACGTGCAGAGATCGTCTCGGGAGTTAATCACTTTCCCACATTCGCCACACAGTACCTCCTGCATGCTCATCCCCTCCACTCGGGTCGGGCTCCAACACCTGACGCAGCACAGTTGAAGAATTCGACGTTGAAGAATTCGACGTTGAAGAATTCGACCAAATCATCGCAAGTCATCCATAGATTTCACAACGGTATGGGCAATGGGCTTCCATTCAATTTTCTTAAACAAAGCCACAATAGATATAGGCAAGTAGGTGAACATAAAAATCGGGAAGGTGAACACGTACATTATTTTTTTCCAATTTGCACAGTGAATTTTCTTCCACTCTGTTATGGTTGTGATGAGTCCGATTAAAAACAAGAACCCGTAAGACCACAACAGCGAACCGACTCCCCTTGAGGTGGAGATATGAAACATCTGTTTTTCACCAAATAACAAGGCTAAGCCGAGAAAGCCATTCCACACAAAGCCGACCCAAGAGATTAGCATTGCTGGCATAATCGTCATGACCATATCGTAGCAAGAGAATCTGCTCTTTCCATGGACGACGCCATGAAGCAAATCCTTCCCATACTTATAGAGAACTTGGTAAAATCCCTTTGCCCAGCGCAACCGCTGGCTCCATGACTGGCCAAATGTGATTGGTTGCTCATCATAGAACATGGCGTTCCTGCAGTACCCAATCTTTTCACCTTGAATCACCTGTGACACAGAAAACTCGATGTCCTCGGTAAGAAGATGATAAATCCATCCTCCATGGTCTTTAAGCAACTGAGCTTGAACCAAAAAACCTGTTCCGGAAATCGCGCAACTGGTATTAAGAACCATTCTCGGAAGGTTGATATACTCAGCTTCATGCATAAACCAAAGTGCATAACCGGCGGTAATCCAATTCTGGTCATAATTCTTTGAGTTCCGGTAACTGGTAACGACCCGATACCCTTGGTCAAAAGTTTTATTCATCTCAAATATATAGTTCTCTTCAAGAAGATTGTCGGCATCAAACACAAAATATCCGTCGTAATGATTCGCTGAGTAGTCCCTCTCAATGACTTTTAACATATAGTCGAGGGCGTATCCCTTCCCCACTTGAACCCGATTAAAACGTTCCCTGACTATGGCCCCCGCAGCCCTCGCGACTTGGGCTGTGTTGTCCGTACAGTTATCTGCCACAACGTAAATATCGACCAGATCTTGTGGATAATTCTGGTCTTTGATACTACCTATTAGTTGTCCAACAACGCGTGCTTCATTTCGAGCTGGAATGATGACGGCATACTTGCCAAGACGAGCATCATTCACACTGCAATATTTGGAGCGTTTCGCCTTAAAAGCTACAAATATGTAGACAACTCGATATGAATACACCAAGACAAATATCAGAAACAGAAAAAAATCAAAGTCATTCATAAACGTTGACATATGATTGATCAAGACGCCCTCACGATCCTATCTTTAGATGGTTACTACCTGTCGATGGCTTCTAAAGATCTTAGTTTGGGCTCAAATTAGATGACATACCGACAATGGGAAATCAGTCGATTCTTGGATTCCCTCAACTACGCACTCCCATTGTAGCATTACGCGCGTCAGACGTGAGCCTTCACGTTCAATAAATGCCAACGGTTTTCAAGGTAAGTTTGTCCACGCTCGACCGAGGTATGACTAGTGACTAGACCCAGAACCTGTGCTTCGCAACCGAGACGTCCGGTGCCTGTGCGCCAGAAATGAATATCCAGCGGGGTGGCGCCGCGGCTACTCTAGCATTTACATCCCCGATAGCGATTGTACACCATATCTGTTAATGACCGCGCTTGTTTCATTTTACAGCAGATGCTACCGTTGCGGCGGAAGTTCACTATCGCAACACTGACTCTGTCTTGGCATCACAGCGACTGATCGATGCATAGGCAACGAAAAGGGCAATCAGAGTCGTAAATACGAGGCTCACAATCGCTGTTCCCATCTTAAACGTAGTCAGGGCATCTGCCCAGTAAAATATCTCACGCAGCACTTGATAAGTACTGTTTTCCAAACCGTCTTCCATTGGTGGAAGCCACTTAAAGCAGAAAATAAGTCAGCGGCCGACACGACAAAGGGATGAGAAAGACCCTCATCCCCAGAATGTCCATTGTAAGTTACTTGGCAGGCAGTCCGTGTATTCAACGAATGAAACGAATCGTCAGAGGGTACCGGTAGTGCTCGCCATTGGAAGTCTTAACCGCAGCAATGATGACGAACACGATCTGGAAAACAGCTAATGCGATGAGTAACAAAAAGCCGATCAAGATGAGGCATAGGATTAGTGCCACAATACCGTAAATCATCAGTGATATTTGGAAATTCAAGGATTCCTTTCCCTGTTCATCTACAAACCTAAATTGGTTTCTTTTTACCAACCAGACAATCAAGGGTCCAATAATCCAGCCAAATGGAACGACCCATCCCGCGAAAGCCGCTAAGTGACAAAGCATAGCCCAGTTCTTCTCTTCTGAGTTCACCCATAGCCTCCTCACTGCTGCCAGGCACACATTGCTTATCCTCTCCAGACAGCTTACGTTCTCTCGTTGCGCTACCACGTATGTCCACATGTTTGTAAGCATACCGGCGGCGGACCCGTACCCATAGTGAAGTCTGTGAGCATGAATTTGATTCCACAGCCAATATAGAACAAGGACACTACAAAACGGAACGCGAATTTTGCGTCTTCCGCCGAATTTCCGCCATCAGTATAGCAGATACCATACTTTGTCTGCATCGCAGTTAAAGAGCCCAGCAAGTCTTCCTGCGCTTTGGATTTAGCTCTACGCCCCCCCCCACTGCCTTCCAAAGGTTCACTTTAGCTAAGGCCACACTACAGAATGTATGCCGACGAAGTCATGCTAAACTAAGGACAGACATGAGAGGAAGTGAAAGTATTTGGACCGCGAAGGTTTTGTCAATGTCGAAGGTGGCCGCATCTGGTATCAGATTGTCGGCGACAACCACCAGGCGACTCCATTGCTCACTCTCCACGGTGGCCCTGGGAGCGCACATCTGGGTATGGAACCACTAGCAAAGGCTCTGGGTTCGAAACGCCCTGTGGTCCTCTATGATCAATTGGGTTGCGGACAATCGGACCGTCCCGAGGACAACTCGCTTTGGACAGTTGAGCGGTTCGTTCGCGAACTCGCCACGCTCCGCGACGCATTGGGACTTAAACAAGTCCATATTCTCGGACACTCCTGGGGAACGATGCTGCTCGCTGACTACCTGTTGACGCAACCAGCAGGCGTCGCTAGTGCGGTCTTCTCCAGCCCTTGCCTGAGTGTACCCCGATGGATTGAAGATGCGGACCGAAATCGCAAGGAACTCCCAGAAGACGTGCAAGTTGTTCTACGCGAGTGCGAAGCAAACGGAACGACGGATTCGGAAGCGTATCGAAATGCCGAAAAAGTCTACATGCAGAAGTATCTCTGTCGCGTCGAGCGCTCAGAAGACGAAAAGGCACGCCGCAAGGCTGCCTTTGGGGAGAGTGTCTACGAGTACATGTGGGGTCCTTCTGAATTCCACGCAACTGGCACGTTACGAAACTATGATCAGACCGGAAGACTACCAGAAATAGCTGTTCCATGTCTGTTTACATGTGGCTTTTACGATGAAGCCTCACCCGCTTCAACCGGTTATTATCACAGCCTCATAGCCGGGTCGGAGTTTCACGTCTATCCAAACAGCTCCCACTCGCCCATGGTAGAGGAACCAGAAGCGTACTTCCGCACGGTTGATGCTTTTCTTTGCAAGCACGAGTGACAGGCGCTTAGCCCTTAGCTCAGGGTCTCGAGGTTCGGATGAAAGTAGTGTTTACGGCAGACGGAGCGGTACAGGTCGTTCCCGCCCACCTCAATCTGATCCCCGGTGTACACTGGTTTTCCGTCTTTCAGCTTTAAAATCATCGTTGCCTTGCGGTTGCAGTTCGGGTGGGCGCAGATGGTCTTAATCTCCTCAATCTGGTCCGCCCACAGAATCGCCGCCTGGCTGCCTTCAAAAAACTGATTGCGGTAGTCTTTCAAGAGCCCGTAGCAGATGACTGCGATGTTCAAATCGTCCACCACACGAGCAAGTTGCTCCAGATGGCGGGCGCGCAGGAACTGCACTTCGTCGACAAGGACGCAGTCCGGGCGCTCCCGTTCGACAATCGCGAACATATCCGTTTTGTCGTCAACGACCGTGGCGTCTTTCGCGATGCCGACGCGTGACGCGATTCTGCCATAGCCATACCGGGCGTCGATGGATGGTGTAAACAGCGTCACCTTTTTGCCTTGTTCTTCGTAGTTGTGTGCGACGGTGAGCAGTTGAATCGACTTACTCGCGTTCATCTGCCCAAATCGGTAGTACAGCTTGGCCACTCAATCACCTGGTTTCTCAAATTTACAGTTGCAAAAAATCGACGAGGTCACGCAGTTCCGCCAGCGTCTTCGCATCGACGCCGGGCGCCGGTGGGCGGACAAACGCTGACGCAATCGCGCCTCGCATTTGGTAGACCTGTTTGCGGATCGCGACGCCCGTCACACCGAGTTGTGCCTCATAGCGTACAAGCGGCAGACCGTGGTAAAAGAGTTCGCGGGCGCGGGCGTGATCCCCTGCTGAAAACCGCTCGTAGACCTGCACGAGAAGCTCCGGGTAGGCGAACCCAGTCATGATGCCGATTGCACCGCGGTCCAACTCTTCATAGAAGTACATTCCCCCTAGTCCGCCAAAGAGACCGAGTCGGTCATTCGTCGCTGTGCGAATGGCAGTTACTTTCATGATTGTCGGCGTGTCTTCGATTTTCACATAGCGCGCCGTGGGGACAGCGTCCGCAATCTGCGCAAACACGGTCGGCGCCATCACGACACCGGACGTAACAGGCTCATCTTGAATGACGAGCGGCAGGTCCGATGCGTCACCCACAGCTGTGTAGTGCTCAACGAGGAGGGCAGGGTTCTGCAGCTTCGGCGGTGGTGCGACCATCACGGCGTCTGCACCGAGAGCGGCTGCGTGCCTGACAAACATGCGAGCCTGGTGCGTTCCTGCTGCGGTGCAACCGACCACAACCGGAACCTTGCCTGCAATCTGTGCCACGGCAGTCTCGATGACAATGTCCCGCTCGCGCTCTGTCAGTTTGTTCGCTTCGCCCATGATGCCTAGCAACGTGACACCGTGCACGCCCGCGTGCAGGTAGAAGTCGAGCAGTGTCCGGAGCGACACTGTGTCCACCTCTCCCTCGGCGGTAAACGGGGTCAGTGAAATGACGCACATGCCATGCAGCCGCTTTTTATCGGGTGTTGCAGAGGTCATGCCTGTTCACCTCCGTCGCTGTTTCGCACGGGGTTTTGCAGCGGCAGAAAGCCGTCGACCCGGCACTCCGCCACATCACCGTCCCGAATCACGACCGCACCAGGGGTACCTGTCGAGATGATGTCTCCCGGTAGCAGCGTCATCACCTGTGAGTGGAAGGCGACGAGGAACCACGGCAGGAACGTCATGTTGGCGATGGTGTTCTCACGGTGCAGCGCCCCATTGCGGTACGTTCCGACTTTTGTCCCGTGCAGGTCAGGAATTTCATCCGGCGTGACGAGTTCGGGCCCGAAACTGAAAAACGTGTCAAAGTTCTTCGCGCGCGTCAAGAACCGCGGGTTTTTCTCGAGGATGTCTTCTGCTGTCATGTCGATCACGGTGGTGAACCCGGCTACGTACTCTGGCGCTTCCTCAACACTGACGTTGTGGCACGTCCGGCCGATCACGACCGCGATCTCCGCTTCTGCGGTCACTCGCTTCGATTGCTGCGGCAAGAGGATGGTGTCCGCAGGTCCGATGATAGTGGTGTCTGCCTTCATGAAACTCGCGGGCTCTTCTGTCGGCGACTTTTCATGTAGGTCGCTCGCGTGCTCGCGGTAGTTGAGACCGATGCCCCAAATCTTTCGCGGGTGCCTGTAGAGCGGACCAAAATCGCACTGCGAAATCGGTCTGCCGCGAGTCGCGAGGTCAGCTGTCTCCGCGCTATCCGCCTGACGCAGCCGCATACGCAGGGCGGCGAGCGACTGTTCGTCGTTGAGCAGCGCTAACAATGTGGTTGGAAGACTCATGTGCCAAGTTTCATTGAGCCGCTGTATGGGGAGGAAGGTGTCTCCGAAACGAACAGCAGCCTCCTCGTTGTGTGATGTCTCGTTGTGTGATGTCTTTATGGTCGCGAGTCTCATGGCGATCCCCCTTGGTAGACGCAGAAGGTCTACTTGAAACTGTAACAATCGGCTCGCACAGACTCAAGAGGATAGGATGGAACCGTCAACCCTGCTATACTGAAAACAAAGTTTCAACATTCGGAAATGATAGGTGATGGCCAACTATGAATGAGGTGACGGATTCGGCATCGGACGCGCAAAAATGCCGGAACTTAGAGACATCTGTTGCATTCAATGACCATTCTGGTCGATCCGGAAACAACCGTGCGCGGCTGTTGGTCTCCTGCCCCGACCGGCCCGGGATTATCGCGGCCGTGACCCAGTTTTTAGCCAGCGCTGGCTGCAATATTCTCGAAGCCGACCAGCACACGTCCCCGTCGACGGCGATGTTTTTCATGCGCATCGAGTTCGAACATGACGCTGTCTCATCTCACCTGCAGACCCTGCGCGGCGACTTCGCGAGCGTTGCCGTCCAATTTGAAATGAACTGGCAGATGGAGTTGGTCAACCGCCGCAAACGCGTGGCCGTGTTCGTCTCGAAGGAATTGCACTGCCTCACAGAGCTCCTCTGGCAGTGGCAGGCTGGCGACCTGTTCGCCGACATTAGCATGGTCGTGAGCAACCACAACGCGGCAGAGGAGACGGTGAGAACGTTCGGGATCCCCTTCTACCACTTGCCCATCTCCCGCGAGACGAAGCTCCAGGTAGAGGCGCGACAGCGTGAACTGCTTGGCGCAGATACTGACCTCATCGTGCTCGCGCGCTACATGCAGATCCTCTCACCAGAGTTTGCCGAGCGCTTCCCGCGTCGCATCATCAACATTCACCACTCGTTCTTGCCAAGCTTCATCGGCAAGCAACCGTATGAGCGCGCGTTTGAACGCGGCGTCAAGTTGATCGGCGCGACCGCCCACTATGTAACGGCCGATCTCGATGCTGGCCCGATCATCGAGCAGGACGTCCACCGCATCACCCACCGCCATGAAGTGGACGACCTGAAGCGCATCGGACGCCTCGTCGAACGCACCGTGTTGGCGAGGGCTGTCAAGTGGCACCTCGAGGACCGTGTCCTCACACACGGCAACAAGACGGTCGTGTTCGCGCAATAGATAGGTGTCCCGCTAGCCACGGCGCTCTGGGCACGGCGCTCTGGGCACGACGCTCTGGACTCGGCGCTATGGGCACTAGGCGATTAATGGAACAATAGACGTTTACGTCTATTTTCATCACAATTTGTGCTCCGCAGGAGCGCGAGGGATGTTGGCGCTGTCGATCGAATTGTGCCAATCCAGCAGGGACACAGCGGTGTAGGTGTCATTCTGACACCTACGGCGAACGGAGTCCCGAATCAGATACCAATTGACACCTTGCAGCTCCTGGGGGGCGGCACGCTAAGTGTCATTTTGACACCTACAGCTCCCGCGGCGGCAACGTAAGTGTCATTTTGACACCTACAGCTACTGGGGCGGCGACGTAGGTGTCATTTTGACACCTACAGCTACTGCGGCGTCACCCTAAGTGTCATTTTGACACCTACAGCGCCTGGGGCTGCACCCTAAGTGTCATTTTGACACCTACAGCGCCTGGGGCTGCACCCTAAGTGTCATTTTGACACCTACACCTACTGCGGCGGCGACGTAGGTGTCATTTTGACACCTACAGCGCCTGGGGCTGCACCCTAAGTGTCATTTTGACACCTACAGCTCCCGCGTCGTCACCCTAAGTGTCATTTTGACACCTACAGCTACTGCGGCGGCACCCTAGGTGTCATTTTGACACCTACAGCTCCTGTGGCGGCGATGTAGGTGTCATTTTGACACCTACAGCACCCGCGTCGTCACCCTAAGTGTCATTTTGACACCTACAGCTCCCACTGCGGCACGCTAAGTGTCATTTTGACACCTACAGCTCCCACGGCTCCACGCTAAGTGTCATTTTGACACCTACAGCTCCCACGGCGGCAACCTAAGTGTCATTTTGACACCTACAGTTCCTGCGGTCGCAACCTAAGTGTCATTTTGACACCTACAGCCCCCACGGCGGCAACCTAAGTGTCATTTTGACACCCGAAGGGGCGCCCCACGATACAAGGCGGACCCGCGCTCCCAATGAGACAAAGCGCCCCCGGTTGTTGGCAAAAATGACCCGGACCGAGGACGCAAGGACGGTCGACTTTGCAGTCGACTTCATGAGCAAGACTTCGTGACCAAAGCCGACGCGAAGTCCAACGCGAAGTCCCACGCGAAGTCCCACGCGAAGTCCCACGCTTAAGGAGAAATCTCCTCCAGCTTCTTGCCCTTGGTGCGAATGCCAGTCAGCGCGATGATTGAGCCAATCACCATGAACGCGTTGACCAGGAGCAGCGCGGTGCCGATGCCCATCGTCGGGATGAGCGGCGCGATCACCAGAACGCCAATGCCACCGCCGAGGTGGCCGATCCCGTCGACCAGAGCGAACCCGGTCGTTCGAGCGCGTGCCGGGTAGTGTTCGGCGGACCACGCGTACGTGACAGGCACCCACACATTGAAGCCAAAGAATGTGACAATCGCGCCGATTACTTCAAGGATGAAACTGTGCCCGCCACCGATAGCGATGATGACACCGCCGATGATGGTGATGACTGTGCCCATCGGCAACCAAACCTTACGCTCGATATGGTCGCCCAGCCAGGTCGCGAACAGCGCACAGATGATGAAACCTAAAACGCCAAGTGCTGTGATGAGTCCCGCTTCCGGTGGAGCGTACTTGAGCGAGGTCAGGAACGACGAGAAACCTGCAGCGTACGAGTACACCGTCACATAGCTGAAACCCCACATGAGTAACAGAACAACCGTCCGGCGCAGGTAACGGCCGTTGCCGAAGATGGCCCCGTACGGCGTGGACTTCTGGACTTCTTCGACTATTCCATCGTCAACCGGATGGTCGAGCGGTCCAGATTTTTTGTGCGCAATGGCTTCCATACCACGGACAACTTCATCCGCCTCTTGTACGCGGTTTTGCGCGAGTAGCCAGCGCGGTGACTCAGGTAACTGGAACCGTAAGAGGATACCAACAAGGGCGAGCAGGGCGCCGACAAAATACATGATCCGCCAGCCGTTTGTGAAGTGCGGTCCTGCCATTGCGAACGGGAGCCCCATCGGGAATGGCGTAGACGGTGTGGTGAGCAGCAGCCCGAGCCAGATACCAATGAATGCGCCAACAGCAGACATGATAAAGATGAGAGAGGTATACTTCGCGCGGCCGTGCCGCGGTGCGACTTCGCCGATGTACGTGTTGACAATGGCGAGGTCAGCGCCGATGCCGACACCAGTCAACACGCGGCCAAAGACGAACCACCCGTAGTTGTCTACCATACCCGTGATGAGCGAGCCGATGCCGGTAATCACCATCGTCACAAGCAGCATGTGTTTGCGGCCGACGCGGTCTGACAACGGGCTCAAAATCAGCGTACCAACCACGTAGCCAGCGAGATTTAAGACGACCGGCAGACCCAGGTAGTTGTTGGAGTTCGCCGGCGTACACCCTGGGACGAGCGCGCTACAGGTTTGAATAAAGGACACGTTGATGTCGAAGATATCGTAAAACGTAAACATGAATCCAACGCCGATCACGAACACGAACAGACTGGGTAGTGCCCACACCCTCAACCGATCAAGCCTGGCGTAGATTGAGGATGCCGTCAGCCCCTCCGAAAGTTGTGTTGACACAAGTTATCCTCCTTCTGAATGATTTGTAATATCTAAATACTCATATCGGAGGTTTCCCGCTGAAGCGGGAAACGGTACCGAACTCTTTAGTCGACTGCCAGCCCTGGGTTAAGTGAATTCGTCGTCCGAATACGGTTCCACTCTTCAAACGCTTGAACCGTTGCCAGTTTGTGCGAGCGAGCCGCAGCTTCAATCTCTGCAAACGGTGCCTTGCCTTCCAATAGCGCCAACAAGTGCCGATGTTCAGCCAGTGAGTCTGTTGTGCGATGTGGAATGAGCATGAACACGACACGACGGACTGAGTCAATACGACGCTGTGCGTTGTCCATCTCGTCGAGCAGGTACGCTTGACCAGATGCCTGGCAGATCAACCTGTGAAAGGCTTGGTTGAACTTACTGTAAGATTCGAGGTCGAACTCCTCTCGAGCCTGTTGCATCCGGATGTTGAACTCGCGCAGTTGCGTGAAGTCGGTTGCGGCCAACTTGTCCGCAGCGAGTGCTGTCGCGTATCCTTCCAGGACAGCCAAGACACTCAGTGTCTCAACGTACGACGTTGAGTCGATGTTCGACACTCGCACACCTGCATTGCGTTCATACACCACCAGTCCTTCCGCTTCGAGGCGGCGGGCTGCTTCGCGAACCGGGATCGCACTGCATCCAAGTTCTGTCGCGATTCTGTCGATCACCAAGCGAAACCCAGCGCTGTACGTGCCGTTGATGATCCGCTGCTTGATCTGTTGGTAAGCGATTTCTTGCTTGCTGCGAGTGTCCGTGTTGTCAGCGCCTTCAGCTATCGTCTCCGATCGGCTACGTTCCAGCAAACGTCAAGGCCCCCCGAATCGTCCTGTGCTGTTGTCCGCGGTGAATTCCCTGGCATCCGTACGACCGCAACAACGTGACATCATATCTAAAATCGTATATGATTTCAGATATGATGTAAACAGAAAATTCAGTTCTATATGTGTGATCGCGACGCGCAGATTGGTAAAGGCCGCCGCACGCCCCGGTCGCCCGCCCCGATCGCCATCGGCATCGCCAACCGCCAGCCCCACTCTTACGAGTGGGCGGCGTGATAGGCGGCGTGTGTTCGCTGCAACTGCCCGATGTGCTTCTCGAGGTGTTCCGTGATAAAGTGTCCAAGCTCCCACTCAATTGTCTGTTCGCCAAACTTCGGGTGCGTCCCCGTAACCGACAAGTCTGCGTCCGTCAGTTCGCCAAGGCGAGACAGGGTCACCTGTTCACTCTCCGCGACGCGGCCGAGCAGTTCTTCACTGGTTTCCTGGCCTGTCAACCGGACAGCCTGCAGCCTCTCCTCGTGTTCCATCGTGCGGCCAAACCGGCTGCCCGCGTTGGCGCGCAGTCGCAACACGTCGGTCGTGAAAAAGTTTTCGAACTCCGCAACGTGCGCCAGGATCTGCGCCACGGACCACGCGTTCTCGCCCGGGTGAAAGTGCAGCGCATCCGCCTCAACCCGCTTGGCCGCCTCGGTCAACTCCGCGTGCAGCCGTCGGACCGTTGACTGGATATCCGCGACACTCGCCATGACAATGCCCCCCTCAGTCTTCGACAATGTAATTCGTCAATGTGCCAATCTGCTCAAGCTCCACCCGGACTGTGTCGCCGACCTTCATAAATCCTTTCGGATCCATCGCGACGCCCACACCACCCGGTGTTCCCGTCGCGATGACGTCGCCCGGCTCCAACGTCATGACCTGAGATATGAACGATACAAGCTTCGGTACGTTGAAGATGAGGCGGCCCGTGTTGTCGTTCTGCCGCAGCTCATCGTTCAGCCAGAGCTTGATGCCGAGCGTGTGCGGGTCCGAAATCTCGTCGGTCAACACCAACCGCGGTCCGATTGGCGCGCTCTTGTCAAACGACTTACCTTGGAGCCACTGCGGCGTCCGGTGCTGCCAGTCGCGCACGGTGATGTCGTTGAGCGCCGTGTAGCCTGCGATATACCCCATCGCGTCCGCTTCGTCGATGTAGCGACCGCGCTTGCCAATCACGACGGCGAGTTCCGCTTCATAGTCGAGTTGGTCCGATACGCGCGGAAACGGAACCGAGTCTTCAGGGCCGCACACCGTATTCGGCAACTTTGCGAAAATCACCGGGATGGTTGGGACTTCCCGCTTCATCTCGGACACATGGTCGTGGTAGTTGCGCCCGACGCAGACAATCTTACCGGGGCGCGGCACCGGCGGCGCGAGACGCACTGCGACAGGGTCATAGACGTGGCGCTGCACGGCCTTGCTCTGTGCTGCGTACGCGACGAGTTTGCGTGCTTCGTTCAGCGACCGCTCGCCACCTTCGAGGAAGGCGACCGCGTCTTTTGGCACCAGCGCCTCCGCAAGGCGTCCCGCAATCGGCTCTCCTTGCTGCTCGAGCATCGCGCGGTACGCACAGTGCGCATCGAGGATGCCCATATCCGTCTCAATGCCAAGCCGGACTTCATCGTGCACGTAGAACGACACCAGTTTCATGAACACAAACTCCTCTCGATAGTCATCGGGATCAGCATAATCCCGAAGCGATCACGCTGTAAACGTACCCGTCACCTCCTGCTGCCCCACGGGATGCGCCTCTGCTCGTTCGAGGTGGAGCGCCTCCATGACAGGCAGGTCGTTCGTCGAGAACAAGAAGGCGTCCTCCGCACCCGTGCTGACGTGCTCATGCCACGCCCAGTTCGGGATGCAGAAAGTGTCGCCTTGCTTCCACTCGAACTTCACTCCGTCGATGACAGAGTAGCCTTCCCCGCGGAACACATGGTAAATGGCGCTGTGCACATGCCGGTGCGCGTTCGTGTGATGGCCGCTCGGCAGCTTTTGCATCATCGCACCAATCGTGTTCCCTGCCGCCTGACCGGTCGCCGGGTTGACGTACTCCACGGCGTAGGCGTCAAATGGGTCCGCATCGAGTGTAGACAGGTTGTCGAGTGCAGCTTTGGTCGCGCGCCACTTGAACACGGCCTGCGGCGCGTAGTGGTCGTGCCGGTCTTGAATGGGCCGCAGCCCTGCCGCCGAGTAGCGCAAGGTCGAGTAGTTGTCCGGCCGGGTGACTGGCTGGTTGAATTCGGGGTAGTGTTCGAAGAACATCGCGCCGAGCTTGTAGAGCATCGGGATGTCCAGGCAATCGAACCACAGCATTGGTTCCGAGCCGTCGTGAACGTGGTCGTGCCAGAGGCCGGCGGGCGTGATCAAAAAGTCGCCTTCCTCCATGTACACCCGCTCGCCTTCGACAATCGTGTACGCGCCCTGACCTTGCACGATGAAGCGAATGGCGCTCTGGTTATGCCGATGCGACGGCGCCTTTTCTCCGGGCTTCAAAAGTTGAATGCCTGCGTACAAGGTGTCCGTGAGTGATCCCCAGCCCGACGGTTCGAGGTGCGCGCAACCTGGGTTGCTGAAAAACACGACACGTCGCTCGCCGCCGCGCTCGGGCGTCACAAGTTCACCGGACTCCATCGCAAACGCGGCCACCTCGTCCCACTTCCACAAGTACGGAACAGCGTGGGGCTTCGGTTCCTTCGTCATGATGCTCCCAATTGAGTTCCAGAGCGGACCCAGGTTGCGCGCACGCAAGCGGGCGTAGTACTCGGTCAGACGTTCTTCAATGGTAGACATCGGGATCTCCCTTCCTAGTTCGTCAGCGGGCCGGTGTGCCTGGTTTAGGCCCAGCGGGCTGCCACGCCTCGTTGGCGACTGGCGTGCCTTTCGTCAGCGGGCTAGCGTGCCTGGTTTAGGCCGCAAGTCGAGAATGCGGCGCGCCTTCATTTCAAAGCGTGGCAGTGTGTTGGCGGGTACTGTCTCTACCTCGATGCGCAGGCCAACGCGCTGGCGCAACTTAGAGGCGAGCGGTTGCACCACAGAGTCCGGTGCCTCGACCTGCAGTTTGACCTGCACCATTTCCTCCACCGTCTCGTAGATGATGCGAAACTCCGTCACTTCTTCGAACTCCCGGATGATCGCTTCGAGCGACTGGGGGTAGACGTTGACGCCACGCACCACAACCATGTCGTCGGCGCGACCAAGGATGCCGCCGGGCAGCAATCGGTACGGGTTGCCACACGCGCACGGTTCATCGGAGCGAAGGACGATGTCCCCCGTTCGGTAGCGGATCAGCGGAAATCCGTACCGGCCGAGGTTGGTCAACACCAATTCACCAGTCTCTCCGGAGGCCACCGGTTCGAGCGTCTTTGGATCGACAATTTCAGCGAGAAACTCGCGCTCGTTGACGTGGAGGCCACACTGCTCATGGCATGAGTACCCGTACGCCCCCATTTCTGTCATACCGGAGTGGTCGTAGCACTTGGCGCCCCACGCTGTCTCGATCGCGTCGCGCACAGCCGGAATCGACGCCCCCGGCTCCCCAGCGTGGATGAGCTTCTTCACGTGCGAGTTCCGGATGTCGATCCCGTTCTCCTTCGCTACCTCGGCCAAGTGCAGCGCATAGCTCGGTGTGCACAGGATGACAGTCGCCTCGTTCGTGACAATGCTGGTCAGACGTTCCACCGAACCCTGACCGCCTCCGGCAATCACCAGCGCTCCGAGTTTCTCTGCCCCCTCATAGGCAGCCCAAAACCCGATGAAGGGACCGAAGGAAAAGGCCAAAAAGACGCGGTCGTGTGCCGTGACACCTGCGGAGTGCAGGACGTCTAGCCAGCAGTCCGTCCACCACTCCCAACTCTGCTGGGTGTCGAGCACCTTCAGCGGTTTCCCTGTTGTGCCGGACGTCTGGTGGTAGCGAACGTACTTGGACGCCGGGTAGGAGTGGTTCCTTCCGTATGGCGGGTGCTGCACCTGGTCTTCGACGAGTTCCTGCTTTCGAGTGAAAGGCAATTTCCGAAGCGCTCCCATGTCGCGAATCGGCAGCACTACGTCGTGGAGCTTCTCCCGGTAAAACTCGTTGTACTGCGCTGCGAACAACAATAGTTCATTGAGGCGCCGGAGTTGGTGGACTTCAATGTGTAGGTCTCTGTGATCCCAACTGTCCACATACGTGACGGCGTGCGCCATCTTGCTCACCCCTCCGCAGCCCGTTTCCGGTTTTGTCAATCAGTCATTCTGACTAAGAAAGTAGACGAAATAGAACAGTCAGAATAGACCATGTTCCTCCATAGGAAACACGAGGTTGCAGGAGACCGTCGCGCAGTGGCGCTGATGAGCATGCGGGTTTGGCGCTGATGAGCGAGGCTGCGACGGCGCTTGGTTCCATTTTGATCACTTAGCTGACTGGCGCGCGCTCCTATGTGATCCTTTCGATCACTTAGCCCGCCACCGCGCGCTCCTATGCGATCCTTTCGATCACTTAGCCCGCCACCGCGCGCTCCTATGTGATCCTTTCGATCACTTAGCCGTCCACCACGCGCTCCTATGTGATCCTTTCGATCACTTAGCCGCCCACCACGCGCTCCTATGCGATCCTTTCGATCGCTTAGCCGCCCACCACGCGCCCCTATGCGATCCTTTCGATCACTTAGCCGCCCACCGCGCGCTCCTATGTGATCCTTTCGATCACTTAGCCGTCCGCCGTGCGCCCCTATGCGATCCTTTCGATCACTTAGCTGCCACCGCGCGCTCCTATGTGATCCTTTCGATCACTTAGCCGCCCGCCGCGCGCCCCTATGCGATCCTTTCGATCACTTAGCCGTCCGCCGTGCGCTCCTATGCGATCCTTTCGATCACTTAGCCGCCCACCACGCACTCCTATGTGATCCTTTCGATCACTTAGCCTGCCACCACGCGCGCCTATGTGATCCTTTCGATCACTTAGCCTGCCACCACGCGCTCCTATGTGATCCTTTCGATCACTTAGCCGCCCGCCACGCGTGATTGCGTGGGAACGCCTCAACTCAGCCTCAACTCAGCCTCAACTCAGCCTCAACTCAGCCTCAACTCAGCCTCAACTCAGCCTAGCGGACACCTCACGCGCCAACCGAGTGATAGCCGCTTCTACGTGATCCGGTGATTGCCTCTCAAACCAAGCTTCCGGCGCACTCACGGCGATAACTGCGACAGCCTCACCCAAGCTGTCCGTGATGCAACAGGCAGCCGTGTAGACAGAGTGGTTAGCCGGCTCCGGCGATATCCAAACTCCTCCAGCGCCAACTTTGGGCGAAGTCCTAGATCCCGCCCGTTCCACCCCAGTCCCCTGCCAAGCCCCCGCGCCCGCACGACCGTGGCACTGCGCGGCAGAAGCGCGCGCGGGGAGGCTTGACGCTGCCTCAGCCCCCGGCCTACCCCCTGTCCCCTCCGAGCCTGCCGTGCCCAGCAGAGCCCGACCTGCGACCGTGTCCGCCAGTTTGGTGCGGGTGCCGGCCGGGATCGGCGGATCAACCGCCTTTGGGCCTCTGTAAGACGCGAGGCAAAGTGCTTCATCCCCATCTCGCAACCACAACGCCGTGTTTTGCCCGGTTTCGTCTCGCAGCGCTTTTAGCAGAGCATCCGCCGCCTGCCGAACCGGGTGGAGTTCGCCCGCGATGAGACCGAGTTCAAGCAGCAGCGGGCCAAGCCGGTAACGTCGCGTAATGTCGTCTTGCACCAGCACACCTTCAGCTACGTATGTGCTGACGATGCGTGACACGATACTCTTCGCGAGACCCAGCCGCTCGCTCATCTCAGTCACGCCGAGTTCCGGGTGTTCGTCGCTGAACAAAGTCAGCAGCTGCAGCGCATGCGTCGCAGTCACAAGCGGCTCGTGGTGGTTCGACCTCCCGCCGTCAGGCATGCCGTCACCCCTCTTCACTTCTGCGATCCCGGTGAGCGGCTGCGCCGCACCGCGGTGTAGCCAATACGCTCCGAAATGGCGAGCGCCGTCTGCGTTGCGAGGCGGCCGATGCGACGAACCGCGTCCGGAGTCATAGCCTCGGTCGGGCCTGCGACGCTCACGCTCGCGACCGGACGTTGCTGATAATCGAAGATGGGGGCGCCAACCGATGCGATGCCAATGTCGACCTCTTCGGTTTGGAATGAATAGCCGGTTCGGCGGACGTCATCAAGGGCTCGCAACAGCACAGTCCGGTCGGCGTTTGTCTTTAAGGTCAGCTTTCGCCAACCCTGTGCGAGCACGTGTTGCAACTCCTCTGGATCGAGAAAGGCGAGGATTGCCTTACCTGCTGCCGTAGCGCCTGCCGGGCCGCGACGTCCGACCCTCGAGTAGAGCGGGTGTTCGTCGCGGCTGTCCATGCGCAGCAGCCAGATCACTTCACCGTTTTCGTACGCTGTCAAATGTGCGGTGTGCCCTGTCACCTCTGCAAGGTTGCGGACAAACGGGGTGGCCTCACGCACCATGTCGAGGTGGCGCAGAATGAAGTGCCCAAGTTCAAACATCCGCAGGCTCGGCCGGTACAGCGGCTGACCGTCGACACGTTCAAGGTAGCCGGCTGCAAGCAAAGTTTGCACGGACTTGTTGACTGTGGCTTTGGGGAGGTTGACGGCACGCGTGATGTCGGCGAGCGACAACACCGGACGATCCAACCGAAATGCACGCAGCACTGCCACGACGTTGTGGACAGAACTTAACACGGTGCTTCGCTCTTTTGCAGGAAGGCTTTCACGTGGCGCAGGTCACCGACAGCAGTTGGGGGCCACACAGACAGGTCAAACGGATAATCCGATCCCGGCATCACCCGCTCGGCTCCGACCAACTCAGTCAAAAAGTCCAGAGCCAGCGGGTGCCACAGCACACTGTCGTAGTACATCCGCCGCAGATATTCGGTCGGAGGCGCCGACAGACTTTGTTTGAGTCCGGGCCACACTTCGTAGCCTCGCTCATAGCGCCCAATCTGGTAGGGCAAAAATCCCCCGCCGTGGGCGAGCAACACGCGCGCGTTCGGATAGCGGTCGAGCGTGCCGGAGAGCATCAGGTCGAGGGCACAGAGCGTCGTTTCCCACGGCACGCCAATTAAATTCGGCATGCGGTTCTTCTGAATGCGCGGGTCTTCATTCAATAGCGGATGCACAAAGACAATCGCCTGGTTGGCGTCCGCAACTTCCCAGAACGCCCGCAAGTCCGGAGCCGATAGCAGCACACCACCCGCCCCCGGTCCGACGATCGCGCCGAGCAGCCCCGCACTCAGCGCTGACTCGAGCACGTCTGCGGCACGTTCGCCACCATTCAGCGGAACGGTCGCGAGTCCAGACAAGCGGTCACTGTGCTGAGACACCCATGCCGCCATAGCGTCGTTGTAGACGCGCGCAGCTTCCTCTGTGACCTCGTTCGGGAAGTCATACAGGAACAACTGCGGAATCGGCGAGACCAGGGAGTGAATCACACCTGCCGCTGCCTGGTCTGCCAAGTAAACACGCTCGTCGCGAAAAGCCGCTTTGAACTCAAACGACCACTTTTGGTTCACCGTTAGAAACGGCGCTTTTCCCGGGATCCGTTGCTCCCACGTGGCCGGTACCCGTGTGGGGTTGTCACGCAGCCAGTCGAGAACGGAAGGTGGCACAAAGTGCGTATGTACGTCGTACAAGCGGAACCCTCCTCTGCCTCGACAGCCATCTGTCTTAGATGTGCGGCTCAGGCACCCACAATTCACAGCTTGCGTGCTGCAAGCTACATGTCCGGTCCAGGGCCGTCTACACTGACGGCGCGCTCCATGTCCATCGACGCGGCTTGCTCTGTCTGGCCGGCGCGCGGCACCTTCCCGGTGCTTTCTGCCTCGCCGGCGCGCTCTGCCTCTCCGGCTTGCTCTGCCTCTCCGTGTTCAGCCATGGACTTGCCGCCAACCGCCCAGTGAGACTTCGGGACCTCGTACAGCAGCACCCTGATTGAGTCGGGCGAGTTCCCGAGCGTGCGGCTGACCGCGTCGGTGACTTCCACGATCAGCCTTTGTTTCAGTTCATCCGAACGCCCCTCCAAGATGTTGATCTGGATAATCGGCATCATACGGCCTCCTTCCTGGTGTCCTACAGATTATCCTTCAACTTCGACGAAAATTTCACCCATCCCGTCAAACTCAACGACCACTTCGTCACCAGCGTGCAGGTGAATCGCTTCCGTGATCCCGCCGGTCAAAACCACCATCCCCGGCTCAATCGCCTCGCCCTCGCGGGCGAGCATGTGCGCGAGTTCCACTACCGAGCGCACCGGGTGTCCGAGCACAGCCGCGCCGGCTCCCGTCTGCATGACCTCGCCGTTCTTCTTCATCACGACGCCGACCTGGTCCCATGCGAACTGATACGGCGAATACGCCTGGTCTGCGACGAGGAACTTCGCGCTCGAGGCGTTGTCGGCGACAACGTCCACCAAGGTGAAGGAAAAGTTCCTGTAGCGGCTGTCGATGACCTCCACCGCAGGCATGACGCACTCCGTCGCAAGCCACACGTCGCGCGCCGTGACATCCTCGCCTGCCAGTCGGTGCTTCATGACAAACGCGATCTCCGGCTCTACGCGCGGGTGAATTAGTCCCTGCAGCGAGAGCTGCGAGTCGAACAGCTCCATCGAGTGCAGCAGACGTCCGTAGATGGCCTCGTCGACCCCCACGGAGACCTGCTTCGCTTTGCTCGTCAAGCCCATCTTCCAGCCAACCAGCCTGTCACCTGCGGCAAGCGCATTGTCAATGTTGAAGCGCTGAATGTCGTACGCCTGGTCAACGGTCAGACCGTCGTGACGGAGCGTAATCTTCTCTAACTCGCGGCCCTCTTGCTGATGGCGGTAGAGTTCGTACGCGACTTCTTGCAGGTTCATCAGGCTCTCCCCCTCGATGCAATTTCCAACGCGACGTCGACAATCATGTCCTCTTGCCCGCCGACCACCTTGCGTTTCCCTAGCTCGACCAGCACGTCGCGCGCTTCGACGTCAAACTGCTCGGCCGCGCGGTTGGCGTGCAACAGAAAGCTCGAGTACACACCAGCGTAGCCGAGGGTGAGGCTGGCGCGATCGGGCAAAATCGGCTGGTGCATCCGCCTACATCAGCAAGATTGAGTCCACGCACCCCGTGCGCATCCTCACGCACCTTGGGCGCAAGAACCCCATTCACTGCACCAGGCTGGGGCTGATTCGAATGCGCGTGTAGTGTGCACCGGCCGCACATGCCCTGCGGCCCCTGCAAATAACAGCGGACGACCGCTTATACGACGCCGAGGCATGCCGATCCCGCAACTTAGACGGCCCCCAACCGCTTATGGCCGCGATCTAGGCCCGAAATCGGCCCCCAGAACACCGATAGGCCGCTCTCAACCGCTTGTTCAACGGGATCCGACCGGAATTCAGCCGGATAAACGGCTGTATGCCGTTATTGCGAGCGTGAACATCAGTACATCGGCGTATGACATGCCCATTGCATAAACGAAACAACGAAAGCCGATACTCAGGCGATAGTGACTAGAGAGTTCTACCGGCTACATCAGTACCCTTGTTCAGTTGGTGGCACGTCTTTCTTCTTAGGTGGTCGCTGTGGTCATTGCTCTTGCTACCTGTGTTGCGTGGATTGCAGTCACTGTTGCTTTTCTATGTCCGAAATGGCTCACTCCAATGGAAATGATCTTTCTGTTCTTCGCGGATACAGTTTTCGAACTCGGCTCGTTTTCGGTTCTGCACGTCAACCTACAGTACATTCAAGTCAACCCCGGGGTCGCGAACAGCATCTCGAATTTGACTTTCCGACTGATTGAGCTGCCGCTCCTGTTAGTCACAACATCCAACTTACTGTTGAATCCAGCGCCCATACTCAAATGGGGTGGAGTGATTTCGATCGTCCTATTTACCGTAATGGTGCAACAAATACTAGTCTGGATGGGGGTGCTCAGCATGCATCACTGGAATGTCGCATGGTCCGGAGTCATTGTATGCGTGGCTGTCCTGGCCTCACGAATCATGGCCGGACTGATAAGGAGCACGTCCTCACACGACGCCGCCTAAAATGACAATATATGATCATCAGTTCAATGCGAACGAATGGTACATTCTTGTCGGTCTCGTAATTGGGTTTGCCATCATATTCCGGTTGCCGAAGCGGTTCCCACGCAAGGTCACCTGGACATTCTTCATGTGCGGAGTGTACAGCGGATTCTTCTTTGACCACTCCATTGGCATTGAACCGGTTAGTTTCTACGATGTGAACGACCGGTCGACTTTCGAGTTGTTTGACTTTATCTCCTTTTGGACATACGGTCCCGTCTCTTACCTATTTTTTTACATCTGGGACTGGTTGCGGTGGCAGTTTCGGACGCTCCCCATCTATATCTTTGCATGGGCGTGCATCCATCTGAGCTTGGAGTGGTTAGGTTGGTCTCTCGGCGTGTTCCATTACCAGCACGGATATACCATCGCGTACTCCTTTCCAATTTATCTCATAACCTTGAGTCTGTGGAGTGTGTTGTATTACTACTATCAAGGACTAGTGGCGCGCCGGCGAAGTTTGTGATTGCCTTCACAGCAAGACGACGTCCCCAGATGTAGAAACTATTTTCGAACACCTTTTTACATCTGCGCCAGTTACCACTATTGACCTCCGCGTCAGAGTACACTATGGTGGACTACACCATGGGAGGGACGGATGTGGCCCGACTGAACAGACGTATTTTCGCCTACATGGTCGGCGTATTTTTCGTCGGCGTTGCGGGGACACTGGTCGTTCTTGAATGGAATTTGCACAGCAACAGCAACAGCACAAGCAAAGACACCCATACTGCTCCTCGCGTGCCGAAAGTGGTGATAACCGCTTCTGCACCGACGCCACTGGCATCGTATCGACGAGAGAAAATTTATAATACTGTCAAGCAGCTTCTTGCAAATCCGCCCGACCAGCCGCTCGACGCTTCCGGATTTGTCCAATATGTCTATGAGCAAGCTGGCATTACTCTCCCACGGACTGTGCAGGAACAGTCCACAACCGGTAGTCCAATTACCAACCCAGCACAATTGCAAGAGGGCGATTTGGTCTTCTTCAGCAGTACGCCCGGAGTTAGCCAAGTTACGTTTGATGGCATCTACATTGGCAATGGTCAAGTCGCCGGTTTGACGACGCACGGGCTCCGGGCCTTTGCGATTTCCAACACATACTGGAGGCCATTGTTTCAATTTGGCGTGACAGTATCTAACTGATGTTCTCAAGCTGAAGCAATGAAGGTCGCTATGTGAGCGGCCTAACTTCCACTCGAGTAGAAAAGAATGTCGCGCCGCCGCCCATATCCGCGATCCTCTGTGAAGTCAGCATATTTACGGATTGGTAACCCAGGTCATCGTCATCCCACCACAGTCCCTGTGAAATGACGAGCCCTGGTTGCACATCCGTGGTAATGTCCGCTAGCAAAACGATTGAGCCTCTGTCATTGAAAACTTTCACAAGCTGTCCCTGCTCGACGTTTCGGTGCTTGGCATCGGCTGGGTGCAGTTGCAGTGTAGGTCGTCGTTCTGCCGCCATCAGCACAGGGACGTTCCCCCCTGTGGAGTTTAGAAAGTGATGATTCGGTGGTGTTGTAAAATACAGAGGGTAGTGATCGTCTTCGCGTAACCCCTGATGTGTAGGGAGCGGAGCAAGTCCTGCGCGCTCCATCTGCTTCGAATACAAAGCGACCTTTTTCCCGGTCGGAGTCGGAGCCCCGGTCCTATGCCCAGTCTCGAAGTCAGCAGGCAATTTCACCCATCCCTGATCGCTTAGTGTCTGAAACGTGACCCCTCGTAAATACGGGTTGTTCTCATTTTGCAAAGCTGTCTCAATCATTTCTTGTTCCGTATCATCAAAGCACGCCTCCGTAAACCCCATGACCTTTGCTAAGTCTTTAAACAACGTAAAATTCGACTTGGATTCTCCAACTGGTGAAATGACTGGTTCATTCAATTGAAGGTATAAGTGCCAGTAGGATTTGTACAAGTCGAGATTCTCAAAGTGACTCGTTGCAGGTAACACAAGGTCTGCATAGTTACAGGTGTCCGTGAGAAAGAGGTCGTGAACAACAGTAAAAAGATCGTCCCGTAACAATCCCTGCCGCACTTTGGTTTGGTCAGGCGCAACCTGCGCAGGGTTAGAGTTATAGACAAAGAGAACCTTGACTGGTCGTTCTGTCTCGAGCAAAGCATCGCCTAGTTGGTTCATGTTGATGGAACGCGGCAGTGGACGAGGAAGCAAATCTGGCCGTTGCAACGCTCGTGTATTCAAAGCGGCGTAATAGCTGTTCCCTTTCAGTGCTCCTCCCCCGCGAATCCCCCACTGACCTGTGAGAGCCGGCAGGCAGGCAATCGACCGCACAATCATACCGCCATTGTCATGATGCTGCAGACCGTTGCCAATTCGAATGAATGAAGGCGTCGTGGTTCCGTACAACTGTGCCAGGGAACAGAGGTCTTCTACAGACACCCCTGTCGTGACTGAGACCTTCTGCGGCGTGTACTGCGAAACATGTTCCTTAAGTTGACCTGAACCTAGCGTGTATTCGTCGACGAACTCTTCATCAATCAAGTGATCGCGAATGAGAATGTGCATCATACCGAGTGCCAATGCTGCGTCGGTGCCAGGCCTGATTTGAATGAACCAATCCGCCCATTTGGCTGAGCGGTTGTTGTGGACGTCAATGACCACGATTTTTGCACCGCGCTTGCGCGCTTGCTCTGCGAGCAACATTTGGTGCATGTTCGTGCTGACCACGTTGCAGCCCCAAAACAGAATGAGTTTGGCGTAGATACTGTCTTCCGGGTCCGTGCCCGCAGTTGCACCCATTGTGTATGCAAATCCTGCTGATCCAGCCGAATTGCAAATCGTTCGCTCAAGTCGGCTTGCACCGAGGCGATGGAAGAATCGTCGGTCCATGCCTTCCGCGTTCAAAACACCCATGTTCCCGTAGAAACTATAGGGAAGAATCGATTCCGCGCCGTGCTTTTCAATCGCAGATTCAAACTGACGTTTTATTTCGTCGTACGCCTCGTCCCAAGAAATCCGCTCAAATTGCATGGCTCCTTTTGGCCCTGTTCGTCTCATCGGATGGAGCAACCGGTCCGGGTGATGCACTCGTTCTGGGAACCTGCGAACTTTATGACAGATGGCGCCCTTTGTTACGGGATGGTCAGGGTTGCCCGCGACCCGCGTGATTTTCCCATCCTCAACGTCAACCATAAGACTGCAGGTATCTGGACAGTCAAGGGGACAGACAGACCTCATACGTTGCACGTGCATTTCCTCACTTCCCCGAATCACCGAATAACGGAATTATACTCGCTGCTTCAATGCCCCCTACAGGACTGCATGCCCCGGCGCTAAGCACAGGCTTTCAACAACTGCCCTGCATATGTTTGAGACAACGCCTTGAAGAGGTGGTTCAATTGAAACGGGTGACTTTCGTGCGCGGGCAAATTCGTCGAGACAAATTTTTCTTTCCTTGCCTTGTCAATCAACAGCGAGTTAAAAATGTCGTACTCGACACTGGTGCATTTGACTTCGTGCTGTCTGACTCGATTGCCGGGCAACTGCGCTTAGTTCGCGAAAAGGCGGTAGTCGTGCGCGGCGTCTCCGGATCGGCACGGGCGTGGACTTCTCACTGCAACCTCACGGTTGGCAAGGAGAAGTTTGTAAACGTCCCCTGTATCATCATGCAAGACTTGCCGTTCGAAGCGTTGTTTGGCCTCCGCTTCTTTGTCGATCACGGTTATCAACTGCTGCTTGACCCGAAAACAGCGACCTTAAGTTTCCTCCGGTGATTCGGGCAGAAAGGGTGAACGTCTGTGCAACGCATCGTAGATAGGCTTGCTAAGTGGAAAATGCACCGTTTCTACAGCAAACACCCGAAAATCTCGCAGTACTTGCCATCCACAGCGAAACTCACCAAGGATTCTCTGGAAAACTATATCAGGCTGTACCGTACGGTGTACGTGAAAGCCAACACGATTCATACAGGGCGCGCCATTGTAAAGGTGTGGCCAACCCACAATGGGTACCATTTTGTACGTGTGCGCGGAAAAGTGCAACACGCCGACTCAGCCTCTCACCTCATCAACAAAGTGAGGGAAATTGATGCGAAAGACCTGTTCCTCGTGCAAGAGGCGATTGACGTCGCAGAGATGAATGGACATCCGTACGACATCCGAGTGATGATGATGCGAGACGGTGCGCGAAATTGGCAGTTTGCTGGTATGGTCGCCAAAGTAAACGGATCGGGCAGCGTGGTGTCGAATGTCCGGCGCGGTGGCGGGTTTGTACTTCCAGTCGCAACCGCCCTGGCAAAGTCCGGATTTGCCCCCGTCGAGGTGCGACGCATCAGAAACGAACTCATTACGTTAAGCAAACAGATTATCAAGTACTCCGAGAAATATCCGTTCTTTTCATATCAGTGCGGCATTGACCTAGCAGTAGACAAAGCCGGAAAGCCGTGGATTATCGAAGTCAACCTTCACAATCCATCGCACGGCCTGTTCAAACAGTTGAAGGACCAGACGTACTACAAACGCGTCCGTAAACTGTACCGTGATTACCGACAGCACAACAGTCGGCTAATCTGACAGTCCGCATCGCCTGACGCACAGTCAGTGGATAGAAACGCCAGAGGAAGCGAAGTGCCGGTGGGGCGACTACAGGCTGAGATTCGGCAGCACGATGGCCTGAGAAGCTAGGCCTTCGTTGCCGCCCAAGCCCGCTCCTGTAACTCGCGCCACTGCACCTTGCCTGTGGCGGTCATCGGCAATGAGTCTACGAACTCCACAATGCGCGGCCGCTTGTACGCAGCCATCCGATCGTGCGTCCACTCCATTATCTCGTCTTCAGTCACCCGCCCTTTCCAGTCGGCGCGCAGCACAATAAACGCCTTTACCGTCTCGCCGCGCCGCTCGTCCGGAACGCCAATCACGCACGCCATCTGCACGGCTTCGTGGTCGTACAGCATGGACTCGACTTCCGTTGGCCACACTTTGAAGCCCGACGCGTTGATCATCCGTTTGAGTCTATCAATATGAAAGAAATATCCTTCGTCGTCGTATCGGACCAAGTCGCCTGTGCGGAAAAAGCGCTGGCCATCGAGTTCCACAAACGCCTTCTCGTCTTCCTCTGGACGATTCCAGTAGCCGTGGAAAACTTGCGGGCCACGTACGAGAAGTTCCCCGTCCTCGCCGACGCCGACTTCATCCAGATTGTCCGGGTTGACAACGCGGGCATCGACGTCAAACGACGGGATCCCCATACACTGTAGCTTCGGATGATCAGGCGGGTTGAAGTGGGTCTGCGCGATGGTCTCAGACAGCCCATACCCTTCGGTGTAGCGCACACCAGTGAATTGGAACAGGCGCTGCCCCACGGCCTCCGGGAGCGTCGCACCACCGCCGCCCACCGACTGCAGTGACGAGATGTCGTAGTTTGGTAGATTCGGGTTTGCGAGAAAGTCGATGAGCATCGTGGCAATGTTCGTCCACACAGTGCAGCGATTGTCCTCAATCAGCTGTGCCGCCGTCTCACGGTCCCATCGGGTCATGAGCACCGCGGTGCTGCCGATGTAGAGAGGCAGGTGCATGCTGTGAATCATTCCAGTCACGTGAAACAAGGGCAGGACGCACAAAGCGACGGACTCCGAGTTTGCGCCGCGGCCCATGGCGCTACCGACGACGTTCGCCATGACCGTGCGGTGCGTGTGAATGCAGCCTTTCGGCTTCCCTGTGGTCCCCGACGTGTACGGCAGCACGGCGACGTCGTCACAGGTAGCGCCGACATCTTCAAAGGAGCGACCTAAAGCAAGCGCGTCTGCCCAGGCGCGCAGACCAGGTCGGTCTGAGTCCCGGCGCTCGGCCTTCACAACGTCAGGCAGGTTGTAAGGACCGTCGGCGAACACGTACTCCCCGTACGCAGTAACGAGAATCTGGTCGAGAACAGGTTCTGCAAGCAGTGGCTCGATGCGGTCTAGCAGTTCCTGACCGACGACGGCAACCCTCGTGCCGCAGTCCTCGATGTAAAACCGCAGCTCGTCAGTCATGTTCATTGGGTTCATCGGCACGACTACCCCACCAACGGCGAGGATACCGTAGTAGGCGATAAAGAACTGAGGCGAATTCTGCATGTAGAGGAGGACGCGGTCGCCCTTTTTGACGCCACTTTCGCGTTGCAGGTAACCCGCGATGGCGTTTACCTGCAGCAGCAGTTGCCCGAACGTCAAGCGGTTCCCGTAGTAGTTGACAACGGTCTTGTCAGGGTAGCGCTTGGCGCTGATTAGCAGGTTGTCGTACAGCGTGGTTTTGGGAACGGTCAGCGACTTCGGCGTTGCCTCCGGCCAAACGGCAAAGTGACGCGTGAACATGGCACCCTCACCTTTCTGACACTTTATTCCACAACACCTCAGTCCATCAACTCGCCGACCTTGACGTGGCCTTTCAAGAGGTTGCGCGCGATGATGTAGCGCTGAATCTCGTCGGTACCGTCGAAGATGCGGAACAACCGCACTTCGCGGTACCAGCGCTCGAGCGGCAGTTCCTTCGTGTAACCCATGCCGCCGTGGATTTGCAAGGCGCGGTCGACGACTTGGTTGGCCATATTCGCGCCGTACAGCTTGGAGAGCGACGCCTGGTGCCGGTTGTCGAGCCCTTGGTCGAGCATCCACGCGGCGCGCAGCGTGATCCACTTGGTCGCCTCAATTTCCACGGCCGAGTCTGCAATCATCCACTGGATGGCCTGGCGGTCCGCAATCGGCTTGCCAAAGGTCACGCGCGAGTTCGCGTGGTCAATCGCCATCTGGAGGACTCGTTCCGCAATGCCGATGCCCCGCGCAGGGATGACCCAGCGAGCGTTGCCAATCCACTGGAACGCGAGGCGCAGTCCGCCGCCAATCGGCCCGAGGATGTTCTCTGCCGGCACGCGCACGTCTTCAAACACGAGCGATGCCGGTCCCCACTCGCCCATTGTCTGAATCGGCTCCGAGCGCCAGCCCATCGCTCGGTCAACGAGGAAACAAGTGATGCCTTCGTGCGGCCCCTTTGTTTTGTCCGTCCACGCGAACACCATCGCGAAGTCCGCCTCGTTGCCGTTCGTGATGAATATCTTCTCACCGTTCAGGATGTACTCGTCGCCGTCTTTCACGGCGGCCATGCGGATGTTGCCGGCGTCTGAGCCCGCTCCTGGCTCCGTCAAAGCGAAGCAGGACCGGCGCTCGCCTTCAATCGTCGGAATCAGGTAGCGCTCTTTTTGCTCTTCATTGCCGAAGTAGAGAATGTTGTCGGCAGTGCCGCCGAAGCTGAACGGCACAAACGTGCGGCCGAGTTCCATCAGGAGGAGCGCCGTCATCATCGAACCGAGGTTCGCGCCACCGTACTCCTCCGGCGTGTTGATGCCCCAAAAGCCCAGTCGCTTCGCCTTCTCCTGCAGTTCTTTCGCCAACTCCGGGCTGACGCCTGGGCGACCTTCGCGCTCGTTGCGCAGCACGTCTGGCTCGAGCGGCATGAGCTCTTTTCTCACGAAGTCACGAATCGTGCGTTGGACCATTTTCTGTTCGTTGCTGAGTGTAAAGTCCATCTGACGCCTCCGTTTCTGGTATTCCAAGTGTCGTGTACATCGCTTGTAAGCGCTGACTCGCGAGTCCGCAACTGACGCAACATGTCAGCGCCTGTGTTCGTCTGTGTTAGCGCGCCACCGAACCACCGTCGACCGCCAGTGTCTGCCCCGTCACGTAGTCGGACGCCGCTGAAGCGAAGTAGAGGGCTGCCCCCTGCAAGTCACGCTCGCCGCCGACGCGCCGCAGCGGGGTGAACTGGGATATCGCCGACCCCGCCTTGTCGAGCACGTCCTTTGTCATCTTCGTAGGGAAGAAGCCTGGGGCAATGGCGTTGACGTGGATGTTGTAGCGCCCCCACTTCACCGCGAGGTCCATCGTCATCGAGATTATTCCGCCTTTGCTCGCGCTGTACCCGACCGTATCAAGCACCTCCGGGAAGTTGCCGCGAAGGCCCGCGACAGAGGCGATGTTCACGACCTTGCCGCCGCCGTTGTCCTTCATGTGGTTGCCGACCGCCTGCGACATCAGGAAGGTGCCAGTCAGGTTGGTCTGCACGACTTTCATCCAGGCGTCGTACGGCATTTCGAGCGCTGGTGCGCCCCAGGTTGCACCACTGTTGTTGACGAGGATGTCCACGTGGCCGAAGTGCTCGATCGACTGTGCCACAACTTCCTGCACGGATTCTGGCTGTGTGACGTCGAGCGCCAGCGCCAGTGCCTCGCCGCCCTGCGCCTTCAACTCCTCCGCGACCGTCTCGCAGTTCTCTACGCGCCGCGAGCAGAGCACCACTTTGGCGCCTGCCTCGACGTAGGCCTGCGCGATCTGCTGGCCTAGCCCACGGCCACCACCCGTGATGATGGCCACCTTGTTGTCTAGTCGGAATAAGTCCAGTACGTTCACAACGTCACACTCCTGTCCATGCCGGTTCCCCGGCTGATGTGGCATGAAACTGAACTGCGAATGTCCGCCTGAGCCCGTTGCGAACTTTGACTCCCTCTCAGATTACCAACCGACTAGTCGGTTGTGAAGGGCATGTGACACCTGTTTTGTGCACACAGTCGGAATCTTCACATCAATTCTACTACCAATTTTACGCAGTATGTCCCCGCTGAGAGAGATTCTCGGTAGATGTTGCAGCCGCTGCATTCACATTACGTGTTAGTACGGACGTTCGTCCGCTTCGGTGGCAGGTTGCACTTCGAGGTGTTTTTCCTTGCGAATGAGAAAGGCAAAATACACGATGTAATAGGCGATGAGGATAAAGAAGATACCCGCAGTGATGGGTTCGTGAGCGTAAGCAGAGAGTTGCGCCTGATTGGCCGCCTGCCCAGATGCCGCGCTGCTAATCAGTGCGGAGTCCTGGTAGACTTGAAAAGCCAGCCTGCCGACAAACAGCACAATGAGGATCACGCCAATCCACGGGTGGGGCCGATAATACCATTCGCCTGACCGGCGTTCGAATGCAGTCGTGCGGATGGCATAGTAAGCGATACCAGCGCCGATGAGCGCACCGATTGCATCATATACATAGACGGTAGGATAGACGACCGCCGCCGCTAGGATGAGAACACCGACCACGCCAAAGAGGACCATTCTCGTGACAAGGCGGCTTCTGACAAACTTCTGAAATCCCACGGTGCGACGCACCCTGCGGTACAGGGCAAACGCGACCAACAACACGAAGATAATGGGCGTAGCGCTGTGCATGGCGCAAATCAGCTCCAATTCGTAATCTCGTTCGGGACCTCAGAAGATACTCCGCGACTCAAGCCGCCGCTTCATCATGGCAGGCACCCGCCCCGTGGAGGGTGCAGTCGCCCAGATTATATCACAGGGCAAGCCGAACGCATTGAGGCGAACACCCGGTTCATCGGCGCGTAGAAGCCAGTTGAGGATCACGACCGTGATCCTCAACGTTGCAACCTCTCCGCTCTGTTTGTTCAGCCCTGCACTGACACCAAATTGTACTTGGCGAGCACCGCACGCAAGTCTTCCTGCATCTTCTCGGACGGCAGTGCCATTGGGCTGCGGACGATGGGCTTAATCTGCCCAGTCATACCCATGCAGGCCTTCAGTGGCCCCGGGTTGGTCTCCCAGAACAACGCCTCGTTCAGTTCGAGCAGGTAGTAGTGCAGGTCAATCGCTTCTTTCCACTTGCCTTGCTCGACGAAGTTGTAGATATCAGCGACTTCGCGCGGCAACAGGTTCGCCGTCGCGCTCACGTGGCCCGCGCCGCCGAGGGCGAGCATCGGGTAGCACAACAGCTCAATTCCGGAGTAGACCAGGAAGTCCCGCCCGACCTGGTGCAGGACGTGGCTGACCTGCTCGAAGTTCTTGTTCGACTCCTTGACGCCGATGATGTTCGAGCAGTCGCGCCGCAGCCGCGCCATCGTCGACGGCTCCATGTTCACGCCTGTGCGGCCGGGGATGTTGTAGATCACGATGGGGATGTCGACGGAATCTGCCACCTCACGGAAGTGGCGATACAGCCCCTCCTGTGACGGTTTGTTGTAGTACGGGACGATGACGAGCGCTGCGTCCGCGCCAATCTTCTCGGCGAACTTGGTCAGGCGCATCGTCTCCGCGTGGTTCGTCGACCCGCTGCCGAGTACCGTCGGCACGCGGCCTTTCACCTGATTCACCGTCACTTCGAGCAGATACTCGCGCTCTTCGATCGTGAGCGAGCTCGGCTCCCCCGTCGTGCCTGCACAGGAGATGCCGTGGCTTCCGCTCTCAATCTGCCAGTCGATCAGCGTCCGGTATGTGTTCTCGTCAAACGACCCGTCTTCCTGAAACGGCGTGACCATTGGGACGATGGATCCGTGAAACTTCTCTGCCATTCGTGTGCTCCCCCCATCACCATGCTGAAGCTGGACACTCAACGCGGCGGGGCGCCAACGGTCTTCGCTGAGCCGCCGCCGCAACTGACCCCTTACTTAATAAACTCGTGCAGGTTCGCAGCCGTCTCAACCGTCAGCTGCTCGCGCGTGTGACCGGTCGACAAGTCGACCACCGACGACGCCTCCTGCCACCAACTGTCCGGGGTCTTGTGGCCCCACAGCGTCTGGCGGCGCGGGTCCGTGTTGCTCCAGCGAATTGGCTCCATGTCCGGGTCAAGCGTCAGGTAGTCGCTGGTGTAGAGCTCGATGCGGTGACCATCCGGGTCACGAAGGTACAAGAAAAACGCATTTGAGATGCCATGCCGGCCTGGGCCGCGCTCTATGTGCTCGTGCAGCCCCGCGCCACCGAGAATATCGCAGACGTGGATGATACTCGTCATGTCCTCCATCCAAAAGCCGATGTGGTGGACGCGCGGACCGATGCCCTTCATGATGGCGAGGTCATGCACACTCGGCTTCTTGTGCATCCAAGCGGCAGATTTCTGCCGCGGCTCGTCGTCCGACTCCACGAATTCGGACAAGCGGAACCCGAGTTCACCCATCCAGAAGTCGAGCGCGTCGTCAAACTGCGGCGCAAAGCAGTTGAAGTGGTCAATCCGGCGCACCGCGCCACCTTTGTGCAAGTGGTAGAGCTGGTTGTACGACTCGACGTTCTCCATCTCGGCGAAGTACTCTACCGGGAACCCGAACGGGTCTTGCACGAGCAGCGCCCGACCTTGGCCAGCCTCCTCGCCCGCTTCGCGCCAACGTGGCGTGCAACCCTTCTGTACGTAGAAATCGTAGAGCTTTTCGAGGTCTTCGTCACTCTCCACCCGAAACGCCAAGTGATGGACCGCTGGCTCCTCGGACTTCGTCAGCACCAGGCTGTGGTGCAACCGCTCCTCGACGCCGCGCAGGTACAGTTGTGTCGGTGTCTCCTCTGTCACGATGAAGCCGAGCAGGTCGTAGAACGCGCGCGACCTCTCAAGGTCCTTGACTTGCAGTTCGACGTGCGCCGCGCGCAGGATGTGATACGGATCGAATGCCATGCGCTTCGCCCCCTTACTCTACCAGCACAGGGGCGTCGGCTGTTACGACTTCGTCCCGGTGCAGAAAGTCTTTCACGCGGCCTACCATCGGAGTTTTGTCGTAGCTCGTGTAATACGTCATGGACATGCGAATCGGGTCACCGAAGAAGTAGCGCTCGTAGAGCACCTGGCGCGATCCAAAGGCCGAAAGCGACGCGTCCCATGCCAGCCGGAACAGGCGCAGACGCTCCTCGGCACCAGTGTTGCGCGCGACAAGGTACTTCTCGATGTCGGTTTTCACCGGACTCTCGAGGTCGCTCTCGCTCGGAATCGCCATCAGGCCGCTGGCGCCGAGCAACTGGATGATCTCGATAAGCCGCGGATACGTCTTCGGGAAGATGTTACGGGCCGCGTTGAGCGGCGCCCACGCTGGGGTCATCACACCCCACTCGTCAATCTGTGCGTCCGCTTCCGATGCGCGCACAAACGCCTTCATCGTCTCGACCGCCAGGATGATTTCCGACACCTTCTCCTGGACGTGTTGGAACTGGCCGATCCCGATGGCGTCCACAATACTCTCCGCAATGCCGAGGACGAACTCGGCCTTCGCGATGTTCTTTTGCAGCACCTGGTAGGTCATGTGGACGGTCGCGTGCGTCGTCATGTGCAAGGTGTTGCAGAGCTTCGCGTTCTCCATCAGGAAGACCCGGTTCCACGGCACCAGCACGTCGTCGAACACGACGACAGCGTCCATCTCTTCAAAGCGGGATCCTAATGGATGGTCATAGTGCGACTTGCCGTAGTCGAACGTCTCGCGGCAGAGGTAGCGCAGTCCCGGGGTCGAATTCGGGATCGCGAAAGCAAATGAATACGGGTTGTCCTCTTCGGTGCCTTTGAGCAGGGTGGAGGGGAAGACCATGATTTCGTCCGTAATGGGTCCTTGTGTCGCGAGCAGTCGCGCACCGCTAATCACGACACCTTCGTCATTCTTCTCCACGACGTGCGCGGCCACATGCGGGTCGGCTTGCTCGTGGGTGCTGACACCGCGGTTGACCTGCGGGTTGATGAGCGTGTGTGTCATCGACAGGTCGTTGTCGCGGACGTACTTGTAGTACTCGACGATGTTGCCGCCAAACAACGGGTCGTTCTGGGCAAAGTACTCGGACGCCTGGCTCATCGCCATCAGCGCGCTGTTCAGGTAGTCCGGCGAGCGGCCCATCATGCCGCCGGTATAGTCGGCCCAGCGCTTCATCGCCTTGCGGCGGCGCACCAGGTCATCCTGCGTCTTTGGCACGAGAAAGGTCATGCCGTAGCGCTCACCGTTCTCTTCGTAGGTCATTTCGTCCTGCAGCGCTGGGTCATGCTGCATGTCGTACAAGGCTGCCATGCTCTGCACGACGTTCTTGAACGCCGGGTGCTCCGAAATCTTGCCTTCAACTTTTTTACCGTCGATCCAGATGTCGTGTTCTGCGCTATCCAGCCGGTCGATGTAGTCCTTGCCGGTTCTCGCTCCCATCCGCTTCTCAACCCTCTCCGTAAAAGATAGCGTTTGCATGTCGGCCTGCGGCAGGCCGAACAACTGCGGTTGACCGAAGTCCTGCCGCAGGCCGAACGGCTGCCTTTACTCCCCCATGCCGAACTTTGGAATTGGCGTTGTTCCCATAGAGACATGAATGGTCTTCAACTCAGTGTAAAACTCGAAGCTGTAGTGGCCGCCTTCGCGCCCGATGCCGCTCCACTTCAAGCCGCCAAACGGTGTGCGCAGGTCGCGGACGTTCTGCGAGTTGACCCAAACCATGCCAGACTCAATCGCGTTCGACACCCGGTGCGCGCGCGCCAGGTCGTTCGTCCAGACGTAAGCTGCAAGGCCGTACTTGACGTTGTTCGCCTGTTTGAGCGCCTCTTCTTCGGTGTCAAACGGGATGCACACCAGCACAGGTCCGAAAATTTCTTCCTGCGCGATGCGCATGTCGTTGTTCGCGTTCACAAACAGTGTCGGCGCGACGAAGTTGCCGCGAGCCAGGCTGTCTGGTGTCTGGCCGCCGACGGCGACTTCGGCGCCTTCCTGCTGGCCGATCTCGATGTACGACTTCACTCGGCTACAGTGCTCGCGGTGGATGAGCGCGCCGACCTCGGTCTTTGGGTCAAACGGGTCGCCCACGCGAATTTTCGCGATGCGCTCGCGCAGCCGCGCCTCGAACTCTGTTTGGATGGAGCGTTCGATGAACAATCGCGATCCGGCGGTACAACGCTCGCCGTTCAGCGAGAACAGGCCGAACACGACGGCGTCGAGCGCCCGGTCGAGGTCAGCGTCTGCAAACACGATGACCGGCGACTTGCCGCCGAGTTCCATCGAGAAGCGCTTTAAGGTGGCGGCGCCGTTGCGCATGATCTCCTGGCCGGTCGTGGTCTCACCTGTGAACGAGATGAGCTGCACATCTGGGTGGCTGACGAGTGACGCGCCTGCGGTCTCGCCGAAGCCGTGCACGATGTTGAACGCGCCTTTTGGCACGCCTGCATCGCGGAGGATGGCAGCGAGCCGCGTCGCCGTCAGCGGCGACCACTCCGCCGGCTTTAGCACAACGGTGTTGCCAGTGGAGAGTGCGGGTGCGATCTTCCACGTCGCCAGCATGAGCGGCGTGTTCCATGGTGTAATGAGACCGGCGACGCCGACTGGCTTGCGCACGGAGTAGTTGAGGAATGCGTTGTCGACCGGGTAGGTCTCACCGGTCATCCGCGTCGCCATCTCGGCGAAGAAGCGGAAGTTCGCAGCGGCACGGGATGCCTGGCCGCGCGCCTGCGTGATGGGAAGGCCGGTGTCGAGTGTCTCGATATAGGCGAGCTCATCGCCGTGCTTCTCGATGCCGTCAGCAATCGCGATCATCAAATTTGCGCGGTCCTTCGCCGACATGTCGTGCCACGGACCCTCGTGAAATGCGCGGTGTGCCGCTTGGACGGCGCGGTCGATGTCTTCGGCAAAGCCTTCGGCGACGGTGGTGATGGTCTCGTTGGTGGTCGGGTTGATGGTGTCAAACGTCTTCCCGGCGACGCCGTCGCAGAACTCGCCGTCGATGAAGTGTTGGGCTGGCTGGATGTCGTACTTGTATGGACTTGTCACGGTAAACCCTTCCTCCCTTGCGTGCGGGTTAGGTTGGTTGGCGCCGATGCGGCGTGCGGCTGGTTCGTCGGCTCGATCCGTGTCAGTTTCGACCGGGCGCGACGGAGCGCCGTGGTCGTGGCGCCGTGGTCGTGGCGCCGTGGCCGTAGCGCCGTGGCCGTAGCGCCGTGGCCGTAGCGCCGTGGTCGTGGCGCCGTGGTCGTGGCGCCGTGGTCATAGCGCCGTCGTCATGGCGCCGTCGTCGTGGCGCCGTGGTCGTGGCGCCGTGGTCGTGGCGCCGTGGTCGTGGCGCCGTGGTCGTGGCGCCGTGGTCGTGGCGCCGTGGTCGTGGCGCCGAGTCACTTGCAACTGCTAGTCGGCGCGGACTTTCTCGAGCGCGTGATAGCGTCCTTTCCAGAACAAGAGCGGGTCAAGCTGGTCGTCAGCCTCCGTGATCCCGTTCACCTTCCCGACGAGAATCACGTGATCACCCCCGTCGTACAGTTGGTGCGCCTCACACGCCACGGTGCAGATGGCGCCGTCGAGACTCGGCGCCTCACAGAACGAACGAAACGAGAAGTCCGGTTCCTCTGTCAGCCCATACCCACCTGCGAAGTGGCGGGACAACGCTTCCTGATCTTCGCTGAGGAAGTTGACTGTGAACTTCTGCCCCTGCTGCAAGAGGCGCTCCATCTTCGCGCCGCGGTTCAGACAAACAAGGACCAGCGGCGGGTCGAGGGATACAGAGCTGAAAGCGTTCGCTGTCATGCCGTGGACTTCCCCGTCGTGCTCGGTGGCGACAACCGTAACGCCGGTCGCGAACATCCCCATCGCACGCCGAAAAACCTTGCCGTCGAATGTTTCTCCCAACCCTATCCCTCCATTCCACAGTGAATTGAGACTCAAACCTGTCCGGTGTCGATGAGGTTCACCCACGTTGCGGCTCAGGTTCACCCAAAGTTCATGCGCATTCGCGAATACAAGCTAGATGCGTAGGCAGTTTGAGACCACATTGCATGTCTGTTTGTAAGTTACCTCCGGAGCTAAACTCACCTAGTGAGTTGAATAATTCATTTTTATGGTTCAAAGTGTATTAGTGGTGTAAGCGTTAGTCAAGGCCATTTGGTGAAATGATGCGAAATTTCACGAACAAGTAGGGGGAAGGAACAGGAGGGAGGGGAAGAGCTTCCACTACGCATCGCTGTAATAATGGGCTATGTGATCGAAATCGACATTCGCGGCGCGCTCGCCGCCCGCTATGTGATCGAAATCGACATTCGCGGCGCGATCGCCGCCCGCTATGTGATCGAAATCGACCTTCGCGGCGCGCCCGTGGCACGCTATGTGATCGAAATCGACCTTGGCGGCTCGCCTGCGGCACGCTATGTGATCGAAATCGACCTTGGCGGCTCGCCCGCCGCACGCTATGTGATCGAAATCGACATTGGCGGCGCACCCGCGCCACGCTATGTGATCGAAATCGACATTGGCGGCGCCATCGCGCCACGCTATGTGATCGAAACCGACCTTCGCGACGCCATCGCGCCACGCTATGTGATCGAAATCGACCTTGGCGGCTCACCAGCGCCACGCTATGTGATCGAAACCGGCCTTTGCGGCGGCACCCGTGCACCCGTGCACCCGCGCCTCACGCACCGAATTGACGCACTCACTTCTGATGATACAATTTTGTCAGACAATGTGAGTTCTCGGTGGGATCCCGATTTTGAGCGGGCTCGGCTCCGCGGGCTCGGCTCCGCCGGCAACCTGCGTCAGTCCCGGGGTAGCCCACGAATTGCGCCCAGCCCCAAGACGAGCGCCAGGTCAGCCTCGCCCGCCGACCACCCAGCCCATCGCTCGCATTCGCCCAGCATCCGTCAGACGCGAAGGAGACACAACGCGACATGCGCAATGTACAAATGGAGTCCATCCGAGCCGTCGATCGCGCCATTGATGTCCTGAACGCCTTCAATCGCCACCGACCGGAGATGACCATCGACGAAGTCGCTACGAACACGAAGTTGCCGCGTGCAACGGCGTACCGCATCCTGTATACGCTCGAACGCCGCGGCCTGATCCGCTTTGACACAGAGAAACTCACATATCGGTTGGGATTGCAGTTTCTGTCCTACGGCGATCTCGTCGCTTCGTCTCTCAACCTCCGCCAGGAGGCCGAAGACGCGCTCTTGCGCCTGTACGATGAGACCCGACAGGGCGTACTGCTCGCGGTTGAACAAGGTGACACCCTCGTCTACATCTTCCGCAAGGAGAATCCCGAAGGTCTGAAGGTGGCCTCGCTGGAAGGCCGCACGCGGCCACTTGTGTTCGGAGCGTTTGGGACAGTCATCATGGCCTACCTCGACGGTGCCAGGCTGGAAGAAGTTTTAGCCCAGCCGATCCCGCAGTTCACCCCGGCTACGGTGACCAATCCGGACCGAATCCGCGACCGGCTTGCCCAGGTTCGGAAGGACGCCATCTGGGTGGAGACGGACGAAGCCATCCTCGGCGTGACCGGCATCGCCGCGCCTGTCTTTGACGCCAACGGTCGGTTTGTCGGTGCCGCGGGGCTCGACGGACCAACCGTCCAATTATCTGGCGAACAACTCGCTCGGGCAAAATCCCTTGTCCTCGCTGCGGCAGAAGAAATCTCTACGCAACTGGGCCACAGCCGCTCGCAGCGCCGTTAGGCGGCGCTGGCCAACACAAATCGCACATGGACTAATCGGTCCTGTACAAATGGCACCTCTGTCAACTACGCCTATATAAAACCCACATAAAACCCAGCAAAAATGGAGGAGGGGTTGGATGAGCACCGCAATCGGGTATCTAAAGGGATCTCGGCTGGCCCGCGAAATTGAAGTTGACCCTCACGATTCCACTGTCGTCATCGACGAGGAACGTGTACCTGCCGGCAGCGTTGCATGGGATGTGCCCACCCACGGCAGCGTCTACGGCGCACTGCTCAATGACCGCGCGGCATTTGAGGCGCTCGGAGGCGCAGTCCACGAACCTCCCTACAACGCGCCGCCGCAGGCGCCGATACTCTACATCAAGCCGCAGAACACGGTCGCGGCGTACGGCATGCCGATTCCGATCCCGAACGGCGTCCCGCAGCTTCAGGTCGGGGCGACACTCGGAGTCGTGATTGGAAAACGCGCCACCAAGGTGCAGGCGTCAGACGCGCCGCAGTACATCGCTGGCTACACGGTCGTCAACGACGTGAGTGTCCCGCATGAGAGCGTGTACCGCCCGGCCATTTCGGAAAAGTGCCGAGATGGCTTTTGCCCCATCGGCCCGTGGGTGATTCAAGCCGATGAGGTGCGCGACGCGGACCAACTCGCCATCCGCGTGTACGTCAACGGTGAACTTCGACAAGAGGCATCGACGGCGACTCTCGTGCGGCCAGTGAGCCATCTGCTCGCCGATGTGACCGAGTTTATGACCCTCGATGCGGGCGACGTGCTACTCGTCGGCGTTCCCCACGGCGCACCGCTCGTCGGTGCAGGCGACCGGGTGAAAATCGAGATCGACGGCGTAGGACACCTCGAGAACACCGTCGTACAAGAGGACGAGTGCCTACACTTCACCATGGGAGGCGACAGCCGATGAAACGCGCTCGGATTGCCTACGCCGGTGAAATCCACGAAGCCATCGCCGGAGGTACGGACGACACCCAGTTGCAGCTCGCGGACGGGCGTGTGCTCGCGGAGGACGAAGTCGTATGGCTCCCCCCAGTCAAGCCGCGGACGTCGTTTGCACTCGGGCTCAATTACGCCGATCACGCCAGAGAACTCAACTTCAAACCGCCGACGCAGCCACTCGTGTTCCTCAAAGGTCCGAACACGTTCATCGGCCACCGCGGTCAGACCAAGCGGCCGGCGGACGCGACGTTCATGCACTACGAATGTGAGTTGACGGCCGTGATCGGCAAGACAGCTCGACGCGTACGCGAAGAGGACGCCAACCACCACATCGCCGGGTACACGGTGGCCAATGACTACGCCGTCCGCGACTACCTCGAGAACTACTACCGCCCGAACCTGCGCGTAAAAAACCGAGACACCTGCACGCCCATTGGGCCTTGGTTGGTGGACGCCAGTGATGTGCCAGATGCGATGAACCTCACTCTACGCACACTGGTTAATGGAAAGGTGACGCAGGAAGGCAACACCAAAGACATGATTTTCAGCGTGCCGTGGCTGATCGCGTACCTGAGCTCGTTCATGACGCTGAACCCAGGTGACATGATTCTGACAGGCACGCCAGTTGGCGCTGTCAACGTGAACGTCGGCGATGAAGTCGTCACCGAGATTGAAGGCGTCGGGCGACTGGTGAACTGGATTGTCGAGGGATAGGATGTTGTTTGAAGGAGAGATGTGTAGTGCCACACTTCATTCTTGAGTATACGGACAACATTCGTGGCGAAGTGAACATCAGCGAGTTGCTGAAGAAGGTCCATGCCGTGTTGATCCGGCGCGCAGATGTGTTCCCGATTGGCGGTATCCGCTCGCGTGCGATTGAACTGCAAGACTACCGCGTTGCCGACGGCGCAGAGGACGACGCATTCGTGCACGCAACGTTGAAGATTGCCTCGGGACGCAGTGAAGAAGAAAAACAGGCAGCGTGCGATGAACTGTTCGCTGTGATGAAGGAACACTTCGCGCCCCTCTTTGAGCGTCGTTACCTGGCACTTTCAATGGAACTGTACGAGTTTCAGCGACCCACGTGGAAACACAGCAACATCCATCAGCGGTTCAAGAAGTAGCTCTCGAAGTAGCTCTCTATGTAGTGGGCGCAAGCATCAACAGGGACAGATGACCGCAGCGACTGCATCGTGCGGCACTGTCCCTGCCGTTTTTGTTGCGTTTCACATCCCGCAATTTCCTCCACGCCACAAATAACTGTTCCGATCCGTGATGAATAAATTTTTCCAACATGTACAGGCTGAGGCTGTATAGATAAATTTGCGCGCTCCCAATGCCATCAAGCCAGAGAGTAGCTTGTGCTGTGGTGCGTTGCGGTGCGTACATCGCTCTTACATCACTCGTGAGGTGGAATCGACTGTGATCCCGATTTTGCTCGCCGCATTTCTGGCACTTACCCCGTTTGGCTTTTCGGTAACCGCGCAATCCCCTGCGCATGCAATCAACACCCTCGCTCGTCGCACAGCGTCTTCTACAACGGTCGACGGGCAAACCGTGACGTATCAGATTGTCACAAATGAGATCAAAGCCCGCCAGGCAGACGGTTCAAACGTTGAAGTGTACCGATTCGACCCCGGTGTCTTCGTGGTACGGCAAGGCGACACGGTCAACTTGAGGATTCGCGGCGTCAAGGGACACGACCACCCAGTCGTACTTGAAGGGTACAACGTCCGAGGTGTCGTCCACCGCAACCAGACGACCACGCTGTCGTTCCGTGCTGACAAAGTCGGCATCTACCGATTGATTTGCACCATACACGCGGACGCTGCGCACGAAGGCCCGATGGAAGGCTACTTAGTCGTCGTACCCTAGGACCGCCTTCGCGGAAAATGTATGACAATGCACCCTCATACCCGGAACCCTCGGTTCGAACTACTATCGTGTCTGCACTTTGGTGTAGGTGTCGAATATAGTTAAACTCGAATCAAAAGGGGAGAGTTGATGGCTTTTCTAGCGCCTGCGCAAGTCGCACATTATGCGTATGAGGCCGGATTTCGGGGAAGAGCTCTAGTAACGGCTGTTGCAATCGCCAAGGCTGAGTCGACGTTTAACACCGCGGCTGTGAATCCAAATGACACGTGCTATGGACTGTGGCAAGTCAGCACAATCCATGACAAACCTCCATTGGCTCTCATGAATCCAAGCTTCAACGCGAAGATGGCCTATCAGATCAGCGAAGGAGGAAGGAACTGGGACCCTTGGACAACGTACATGAACGGAGCGTACAAACACTATTGGAGTATCGCGGAAACAGCCGCACGCGCAATTGGCCAAGCGTCAATACCCTCATATCCCCATCTAAACGTCCGCGTAGATAACTCTCCATACCCCGCAATCGCAGACAAGGCCGTAACCTATCTAAATTGGTTCATTCTTAAAAAGTGGGGTATTCCATACAAGTATTTCGGTAATGGTAAATTCTCCATTGAGGGACAGACAGTGCAAGGCATTGTCTATGACGGAAACAGCTACGTTGCCTGGGGGTCAATTCCCGGCATCAAAGTGACAAGGGTCAATGGCGAATTTAACTTCACCGATGGCAACCAGATGCGAGCTGCAATGTAAGTTCGTCAAAGACTCCTTACTCTCGCAGACAAACAGACATCGGCAACAAACATGGGCAGGTCAGGGGCGCAGTCCCTGACCTGCTAATCTGAGCAAAAGACCAGTCAAGTCCCCGCCTTGCCTCGTGGTGCCGTATATGTTAACTATATAAATAAACAAGGTTAACAATGGGAGGCAAGACACCGATGTTCCGTCGCATCACTGTGCAAGGCATTGTCTTCAGCGCTCTCTTTGCCGCACTCACCGTTGTACTCGACTTCTTTCAGGTCAACCTCGGTTTTACTCCCGTGCCAATCACACTTGGCAACATGGGTGTGATGTTAGCTGGCGCCATTCTCGGTGGTGGCTACGGATTTTTCGCGGTCTTTGTGCTCGATATCCTCACGCTCGCCGGGCTTCCCTTGCTGGACGGCGCTGGCGGTCTTGGCCTCTTCGCAGGCTACGCCGGCGGTTACATCGTCGCATGGCCGTTTTGCGCTCTGCTCGCTGGTCTGTTCGTCTCCCGTGTGAAGGGAAGTGGCATCTCGGCCTTCATCAAGGTCTTCCTCGCAGTTGAGCTGTTCGGCGCACTATTCGACTACGTCGGCGGCATTCCATGGCTGATGGCAGCACTACATGTACCCTTCCACAAAGCGCTAGTGCTCGGTTTTTACCCCTACCTGATCGGTGATACACTGAAAGCAATTGTGACAGCGGCAGTCGTGATGCCAATCCGGCGCTTGTATCCACCGAGCCGCTTGACCGGCGGCAGCCGTTCATCCGTCGCCGTGCTGACGGATGAACAAGATTAGGTCGGACAACCCGCACGAATTCAGCCAGCAGAGGAAGTGGATGTGCATGCAAACTCGTGTGACGGAACTGCTTGGCACCAAGTACCCAATCGTCCAAGGCGGCCTCGCAAACCTCGCCTACTCTGAACTAGCCTCAGCCGTATCAAACGCTGGTGGGCTTGGCCAGATCACGGCGACCTCGCTACCGACTCCAACAGCACTTCGCGAGGAGATTCAGAAGACCAAAGCGGCGACCGACAAGCCTTTTGGCGTCAACATCGCGATCGGACAGCATAAGTCCGTCGCCGATTTTGTGGACGTACTCATCGACGAAGGCGTGCGCGTGGTGTCGCTGACCGGCGGCAACCCGGAACCCGTGCTTCGGCAACTCGAAGGCACGAGCGTCAAGAAACTAATCCTCGTCAGCACCGTCCGGCAGGCGCAGAAAGCCGAGTCGCTCGGTGCAGACGCCGTGATGGCCGTCGGGCAGGAAGGCGGCGGTCACATCGGCCGCGCAGACACCGGTACCATCGTGCTCATTCCACGAGTCGCAGAATCCGTGTCCATCCCGGTCATCGCGAGCGGCGGCATCGCCGACGGCCGCGGCATTCTCGCAGCTCTCGCGCTTGGCGCTGAGGGTGTTGAGATGGGCACGCGCTTCATCGCGACCAAAGAGTGTATCGCGCACAGCGCGTACAAAGACGCCGTCGTACAGGGACAGGAGACGGAGACGGTCGTGATCAAGCGGACGCTCGGCGCGCCAGGGCGCGTGTTACCGTCGCCGTGGGTGGAGCAAATCCTCGCGGCAGAAGCCAAAGGCACGACGATGCAAGAACTCTGGCCGTTCATCAGCGGCGAACGCAACCGCCACGCCATACTCGAAGGCAAGATGGAAGAAGGCTTCGCGTGGGCCGGCCAGTCCATGGGTCTCATTCACAGCGCCCCCTCTGTGGCGGAACTGTTTGAAGAGATGATGGCGGATGCGCGAGCGGCGTTGGCGCGCGTGGAGAAGATACAGCTGTGAGCAGTGGCGCCCGCGAAGGAGTCCGGTCTTCTGCCGGTCTTCCCCAGCCTTCTATAAGCCGATCCCGCCCGCTTGCCCCCACTGACGCGGTGGTCGTCGCCGCGAAGCGAACACCGATCGGCCGCATTGGCGGGGTTTTGTGCGACATCGAGGTCGAGGACCTGGCTGCGGCGGTGCTGCGCGGATTACTGATGGAAGCACCGCTGCTCAACCCAGCCGACATCGACAGCGTCGCGCTCGGCAACGTCGTCGGCCCCGGCGGCAACGTCGCGCGCCTGTCGGCCCTTACCGCTGGCCTCCCGCTCCATGTCCCCGGCTACAGTGTGGACATGCAGTGCGGGTCCGGACTGCAAGCTGTCCACCTCGCTGCCATGAGCATTCGGACAGGCCAGGCAAACGTCGTCATGGCAGGCGGTGTCGAGAGTACCAGTCGCGCTCCGTGGAAGTTGGAGCGCCCGCACAATCTTCATCGTGAGGCGCCGCACATTTACACGCGCGCCAGATTTTCGCCAGACGCCATCGGCGATCCGGAGATGGGCGAAGCGGCCGAAAACGTGGCGGAACGATACGGCATCGGCCGAGCTCGGCAGGACGAGTTCGCCCTCGCCAGCCATCGCAAAGCGGTTGCGGCAAGGGGTCGCGTCAAATCAGCCATCGTGCCCGTGGCGCCACGCCCTGGCGCGGCCGAGGTGGCAGAGGATGAATGCCCCCGCCCTGACACGAGTCTGGAGCAACTCGCCCGCCTACGGCCTGTGTTTCGCGAGGGCGGGAGTGTCACCGCTGGCAACTCCTGCCCAGTCAACGACGCAGCCAGCGCGGTGCTGATGTTGTCGGCCCAGCGGGCGCATGAACTCGGGTTTCGCACCGGGATCCGCTACATCGATGCCGCGGTTGGCGGCGTCGACCCGAACGTGCTCGGCATCGGCCCCATTCCAGCCACAGAGCAAGTGCTGGCTCGGCAGCAACTGCGCATCGCGGACATCGACCTCGTCGAGTTCAACGAGGCCTTTGCCTCGCAGGTACTCGCCTGTGTGGACGCGCTCGGAATTCGCCCTGACAGACTCAATGTCAACGGTGGAGCCATCGCCTACGGCCACCCGTATGGAGCCTCCGGCGCGGTGCTCGTGACGCACCTGTTTCACGAACTGCTACGGCGCGAAGGGCGGTATGGGCTGACGACGCTTGGGGTCGGCGGTGGACTTGGCATCACAGTCTTATGGGAGCGGGTGAAGCTCTAGTGCGGATTGCAGACGGCGTGTTTTGGATGGCGGAACGCAACGGGGGAAAGCTGGCTATCCGAGTTGCCCATCCCGGCAGTATCTCCGCCTCTTGTGCGCTCCCACCCGCGTCTGCCTCAACCATGCCGGGCGATGTGACGTTTCGAGACCTCGCTCGTCAGATTGTAACTGTAGGTCGATTCTTTCGCGGACTCGGCGGACGACCTGGTGACATCGTCGCGCTGCATCTCGACAACAGCCCCAGCTTCCTGGTCGTCTTCCTCGGGCTGGCCCATGCTGGCTTTATCGCTGCGCCGCTCAACACGCGTCTGACCCGCATGGAGACAGACGCAATCGTCAATGACATGCAGCCGTGGCGCGTCGTCAAAGAGAAGGACGGCGAGCTGTGGGTGGGGCGGCGGGTCGATGTCGATTCTGCCGATGCCAGGCTCAACCTCCATGCGGGTCTGTCCGACAACGCCGTGCAGGCTGCAGACCTCGATGCGGGTCTGTCCGATAACGCCGTGCAGGCTGCAGACCTCGATGCGGGTCTGTCCGACGCCGATATCTTCTACCTTGGCTATTCCTCTGGCACAACCGGCCAACCGAAGGGCCTGCTGCGCACGCACAAGTCGTGGACCGAGAGCTTCTTCGGCATGACGCTGGAATTCGGCCTTGCGACGGACACCGTCCTGCTCGTCCCAGGGCCGCTTTGTTACTCGGCCTCCCTCATCGCAGCCTTGCACGCGCTGTTTATCGGGGGAACGGTGTTCATCGAACGCACATTCGCCCCCCACCTCACCGCCACACTTTTATCCCATCCCGCCTCTCCCGTCAACGCCGTGTTCATGGTTCCGGCGATGTATCGCGCCGTGACCGACACGCTGGCGGACGACGGTTTAGCAAACGAATGGCCACACGACCAGCAGAAGCCCAAAAGCCTAACCTGTGTCACGTGCGGCGACAAAATGCCACAAGACCTCTACGAACGGTTCACTCGCGACTTCCCCGGGTCTCGCGTGTTTGAGTACTACGGATCGTCCGAGGTAGGCTTTGTGTCCGTGCACAACTTCGACGCTACGCTCGAAGGGAGTGTCGGTCAGCCGTTTTTTCCCGTGCAGGTCAGAGTGTTAGGCGGAGAAATCCAGGTCAAAAGCGGCCTCGGTTTCGCAGCTTACTTCGGAGCAGCCGAACATCAACATGACCGCGTCAGGCGTCCTCAGGGCTGGTTCGCCCCTGGCGATCACGGCCGCATCCACGACGGATGGCTCCATGTCACCGGGCGGTCATCTGACCTCATCGTGCGCGGCGGCGTCAACCTGTATCCGGCCGAAATTGAGTCGGTCGTCCGAGAGTTTCCCGGCGTGATCGACACAGTGGCGTTCGGTGTGCCACATGATCGGCTAGGGGAGGTGCCCGTTTGTGCCGTGGTGTGGCGAGATCAGGGCGACGAGGGCAGCGTGGACGAGGCCGTTCGAGCCCTGTCTGAGCACCTTCGCCACAATCTGACTGGCTACAAGCAACCAGACGCCATCCTGAGTCTACCGAACTTACCTCGGAATGCCGCCGGTAAAGTGAGCCGAGCGGAGCTTCGCGATGTCTACTTTAACGCGACGTCGAGTAGACACAGACATCCTGTCCACCGCGTTTGATCTCCTGATCCAATGTCATACCAACCTTCGAGGCTATGCGGCGAGAGGCTGTGTTCCCGGGCTGTATCAGCGAGATCAACCTAGTCTTGTGAAGCTTTCCTTCTCCGTGTGTACGCAGGGCAAGCGCCGCTTCGAAAGCATAACCTTGACCCCAAAAGTCGCGCGCAAGCCAGTAGCCAATCTCGGTTTCCTCGACTCCGCCCACCGTTTGCGGGACAAGGCCAGCATGTCCTATGCTGATTTTGTCCGCTCTCCGCACCAGCACTTGCAACCCCATGTCTTCTCCCTTATCGTACATCTGATAAATACGCTGCAGAAACGCCTCTGCTCCAGCCCTATCCCGGGTCTGTCCATTGCCGATAAACCGCATCACCTGCGGGTCCGCCACTAATGCGGCAAGAAAGTCTAAATCGGCGTCTTCGTACCGACGAAAAAGCAGCCGTTCGGATTGAATGGCCATGTTAGCCTCCTCTCGAGGGGGTGCTACCTATGAGCGACTCACGACTCACGACTGAGCAGCTCCGCCGGTCGTGATTGACATCCGATTAAGGCTCCATTGGTGTAGATGTCATTCTGACATCTACATTGACGAGTACGTCAAACTAGTTGCTCCCACCCACGTCATTCTGGCGCTATGATGCTATGGCGGTGGGACAGCGGCACCTTACCGCCAATTTGGCCGCGTAACGGAGTCCGGACTGCGGCTATAGCGCCATTATGGCGCTAATCCATGCGATAGCGCCAATTTGGCCGCGTAACGGAGTCCGGACTGCGGCTATAGCGCCATTCTGGCGCTAATCCATGCGATAGCGCCAATTTGGCCGCGTAACGGAGTCCGAGCTGAGGCTATAGCGCCATTCTGGCGCTAACCCATGCGATAGCGCCAATTTGGCCGCGTAACGAAGTCCGAGCTGAGGCTATAGCGCCATTCTGGCGCTAACCCATGCGATAGCGCCAATTTGGCCACGCAACGGAGTCCGAGCTGAGGCTATAGCGCCATTCTGGCGCTAACCCATGCGATAGCGCCAATTTGGCCGCGTAACGGAGTCCGAGCTGGGGCTATAGCGCCATTCTGGCGCTAACCCATGCGATAGCGCCAATTTGGCCGCGTAACGGATCCCGAGCTGGGGCTATAGCGCCATTCTGGCGCTATTCCCACGAGACGGCGGGACTGCCGCGCTATCCCGCCACACCTCCGCTAAGAGTGTGAGTCAGCACGAGAACCCTTGCCATCGGAGCATGTGCAAGAAACTTGACATGGAGCTTCGATTCGGACGAAACACCATGTATACTAATAGTGACGCGGCTTGGCCGCAGGAGTTTGCGCACCGCAGGAGTTCGCGGCGCCCGGGGGAGTTTCGCAGGCCTCACCGAGGAAATTTAGCAGTTCTCGTCGGGATGGTTTCGCAGGCCCCGCCGCACGATTCAGCCGTGTACCTACAGAAATTACGCAGTGCCTACAGAGATTACGGCGAGCCTGAGACAGTGACTTAGCCGCAGGGAGAGGAGAGCCCAATGAAACACTTTTCGAAAATTCTGGTAGCCAACAGAGGCGAAATCGCGATCCGCATCTGCCGCGCCTGTACGGAACTCGGAATCCGCACGGTCGCGGTGTACACCGAAGAAGACAAACTGTCCTTGCACCGCTACAAAGCGGATGAAGCGTATTTGATCGGCGAAGATAAAGGCCCAGTCGAGGCCTACCTTGACGTCGAAAGTATCGTTGACGTGGCGCTGCGCGCAGAGTGCGACGCCATTCATCCAGGCTACGGCTTCCTGTCTGAGAGCGAGGCGCTCGCCCGCGCTTGTGAGGTCGCAGGCATCACGTTCATCGGACCGCGGCCCGAGCACCTCGACATGTTTGGGGACAAAGTGTCAGCCCGGCGCGTCGCAATGGAAGCCGGCATCCCGGTCGTGCCCGGGTCAGACGGGCCAGTCGACCTGGACGAAGCGCGCCGGTACGCTGCCGAGATCGGCTACCCAGTGATGCTGAAGGCTGTCAGCGGCGGCGGCGGACGCGGTATGCGCGTCGTCCACTCCGAAGCGGAGCTGGGCGACCTGTACAACAGAGCGTCGTCTGAGGCACAGGCCGCCTTCGGATCCGGTGGCGTCTACGTGGAAAAGTACATCCCCGCGCCAAAGCACATCGAAGTGCAGATTCTCGGCGATGAGCACGGCAACCTCGTGCACCTGTTTGAGCGCGACTGCTCAATTCAGCGGCGCCACCAGAAGGTCATTGAAATTGCGCCCGCACTCATTGCGGACGAGGTGCGCAACCGCATCTGTGACACCGCCGTCAAACTGATGAAGCACGCCAACTACGTGAACGCCGGGACAGTCGAATTCCTGCTCACGGACAGCGGCGAATTCTACTTTATTGAGGTCAACCCGCGCGTCCAAGTGGAGCACACCATTACCGAGCTCATCACCGGAATTGACATTGTGCAGTCACAGATCCGCGTCGCCCAGGGCTACAGGCTCGACAGCCTGGACATCGGGATCGCTTCACAAGAAGCAGTGTCCACACACGGCTACGCGATTCAGTGCCGCGTGACGACAGAAGACCCGCTGAACGGGTTCATGCCTGACACAGGCCGCATCGCAACATATCGATCGGCGGCTGGATTCGGGATCCGCCTGGATACCGGCAACGGCTACACGGGCGCGCGCGTTCTGCCGTTTTACGACTCACTGCTCGTCAAAGTCAGCTCGTTTGGTCTCACGTTTGAGAAGACGGCGAGCAAGATGGCCCGTGCGCTGGCAGAGTTCCGCATCCGCGGCGTCAAGACGAACATCCCGTTTCTGTCAAACGTGATCCACCACCCGAGGTTCCTGGCTGGTAACTGCGACGTCCACTTCATCGATGACCACCCCGAACTGTTTGTGTTCCCGCCACGCCGGGACCGCGCGAGTAAACTGCTGCGTTACATCGGCGACGTCACGGTGAACGGGCCGGACGGGACGGGTCCGGAAGAGAAACCGGCTATCACTTCGCCGCACGTGCCAAACTACCCGTTTGAAGAGACGCGGCCGCAAGGCACCAGGGATTTGTTGAACAGTCTCGGCGCCGAGCGATTCCTACAGTTCATTCGCGACGAGAAGCGCTTGTGGCTGACGGACACGACGTTCCGCGATGCACACCAGTCGCTGCTTGCAACGCGGGTGCGTACGCGCGATTTACTGGCGATCGCGGACGCAACGTCGCGCATCGGAGCAAACCTGTTCTCGATGGAAGTGTGGGGTGGCGCGACGTTTGACGCGAGCATGCGGTTTTTGAAGGAAGACCCGTGGGAACGCCTCGCTGCACTGCGCGAAGCCATCCCGAACGTCTTGTTCCAGATGTTGCTGCGCGGCGCAAACGCCGTCGGCTACAAGAACTACCCGGACAACACCGTGCGCGCCTTCACGCGGCAGGCAGCGGAGAGTGGCGTCGACGTGTTTCGGATCTTCGACAGCCTGAACTACGTCCCGAACATGCTGACCGCAATTGACGAAGTGAGAAGCGCCGGCAAGATTGCAGAAGCTGCCATCTGCTACACAGGCGACATCCTCGACCCGACGCGCACGCGCTACGACCTGCACTACTACGTGGAGATGGCACAAACGCTCGAGCAAGCAGGCGCGCAGGTGCTCGCGATCAAAGACATGGCGGGCCTGCTCAAGCCGTACGCAGCTGCCGAGTTGGTGAAAGCACTGCGCGACCATGTGTCCGTCCCAATTCACCTCCACACCCACGACACCAGCGGCAATGGCCTCTCCACGCTGATGATGGCGACGGAGGCTGGCGTCGACATCGCTGACGTCGCGATTAGCTCGGTCGCCGGCACAACGTCGCAGCCGAGTTGGAACTCACTTGTCGCATCGCTGCAGTTTACTGACCGTGCAGTACCCGACAAGCTCACAGACCTGCAAGTGCTCGCGGACTATTGGACGACCGTTCGGCGCTACTACAGCCGCTTTGAAAGCGGGCTGACCGTGCCGTCTACAGAAGTCTACCAGCATGAAATGCCAGGCGGTCAGTACACTAACCTGCGCGAACAGGCCATCGCACTTGGCATCGGCGACAAGTTTGACGACGTCAAACGGGCGTACGCGCAAGTGAACCAACTGCTCGGCGACATCGTAAAAGTGACACCGTCTTCGAAGATGGTCGGCGACTTCGCGCTGTTCATGGTGCAAAACGGACTGAACCCGCAGACGTTGATCGAGCGCGCAGCCGACCTCGACTTCCCAGGGTCCGTGATTGACTACTTCATGGGCCACATGGGCCAACCCCCAGGTGGCTTCCCCGAGGCCCTGCAGAGGGCGGTACTGCGCGACCGCACACCGCTCACAGTTCGCCCAGGTGAACTGCTGCCGCCAGTAGAAATCGACGTTGAGGCAGAGCACCTGCAAGAGTTGCTGGGACACGCGCCGAGCAACGAGCAGGTGATGTCGTACCTAATGTACCCGGCGGTGACGCTCGACCTGATTCAGCACCGCACGGAGTACGGCAACCTGACGCCACTCGACACCTTGACCTTTTTCTATGGCATGCGCTCTGGCGAGGAAATTGCCGTGCCAATTGAAGAGGGCAAGACGCTCATCGTCAAGCTGCTGTCGATTGGCGACCTGCAACCGGACGGCAAGCGCACCGTGTTCTTCGAGCTCAACGGACAGCCGCGCGAGCTTGAGATTCTCGATCGCGCCGCCCCCCGCTCCGCCGACGCACGGCGTAAGACCAGCGGCGACCCAAAGGAAGTCGGGGCGAGCATGCCAGGCAACGTGATCTCAGTCCTCGTTCAACCAGGTGACGCGATCGAAAAAAACAGCTTGCTCGCTGTGACGGAAGCGATGAAGATGGAAATGCAGATTCAGTCTCCCATCGACGGCGTCGTCAAGGAAGTCCTGTGTAAAGCGGGCGAACGCGTTGAACCGGGCGACTTGCTGTTCGTACTCGAATAGTAATCGGTCAAGGTAGACCCGGCAGGCTGGCGCGACGAGATTGGGGAATGTCTGTCGCTCGGCCTGACCGGGTCTGTGGTCAAGGGTCTGTGGTTAATCCAGGGGTTAATTTCTGCCCTCATTCCATGCGGAAAGGACTCACACCGATGGTCTCACACACCGTCCCGTTTACCGTCGCCTGGCGCCACGTCGACGCAGCGGGCCTGATTTACTACCCGAACATCTTCCGTTACTTCGAAGAAGCCGAGCACCAGTTGCTTGCCCGCCTCGGTTATCCCCACAACGAGCCAGCGCCAAAGGGCATTGCATTCCCGCGCGTACACGTCGAGTGCAACTACTTGCGGCCGCTGCAACTCGGAGACAGCGGCACAGTCACCTGTAGCGTGACCAAGGTCGGCGAGAAGTCGATGACCTTTGAGTTTGACGTCGTGAAACACAAAAACGGCAAAGGCGAGAGCGCCGGCGGAACGGAAGGGGTTCTCTGCGCGAAGGGGCAGATTGTGTCTGTGACGATGGATCCCGCAACTGGACAGGGCGTCCCCCTCCCAACCGACCTGCGCGCCGCGCTCGAGGGATTGGAGTGAGTGCCATCGAAACCCAAACAAGAGTGATTGAACTAGACGGGCTGAAGTTTCAGTTTCGGGAAACGGGAGAGGAATCTGCGCCACCGCTCATAGCTCTTCACGCACTGGGACAGAGCGGTGCGTCTTTCGACGCGGTCGCAGCCACGCTCGCTAGGAAGTACCGTGTGCTGGCGCTCGACCTGCGCGGGCACGGCGGGAGCGCGCGACCAGGGACGTACTCGTTCGAACTGATGCGCGATGACCTGCGCCAATTTGCGAATACCCTGGGGCTAGAGAGCTTCACACTGCTCGGTCACTCCATGGGTGGCACCGTGTCTTATCTGTTCGCTGAGGCCTATCCGGACCGAATTGTGCAACTCATTGTGGAGGATACTCCGCCCCCGTTCCCAGATAAGCAGTTGGAGATCCCGCCCGAGCCAGCACAGCCGCTGCCCTTTGACTACTTTGTTGTGCCGCCCATCTTTCGCCAACTCAATGACCCCGACCCCGCATGGTGGCAGCAATTACCCGAGATATCCGCACCCACCCTCATTGTCGGTGGTGGGTCGACCAGCCACATCCCGCAAGACAAGCTAGAGGAAGTGTCGAAGCTGATACCAAACTGTGAGCTCGTCACCGTCGAAGGTGCCGGTCACAATGTGCACAGCGTCAACCTCCCGGCTTTCCTGGACGCCGTGACGAGGTTTTTAGACGTCTAAGGCCAGTCGTCGCTGCCGAACACTCGCTACAGCCCCGTATCCCTGGGCTGTGGCGAGTCTAGGACTGTTGTCTTACTGTGGATTCGTCGTCCAAATTCCGGCCAAGTTGACAAAGACGCGTTCCGGCAGTTTCAAAATGGAGGTAATCAATTCTGCTACGTCCTCAGGCTGTAACATACGGTCTTCGGGTCCGATTTTCAGGCCAATGCTGGACGCCATTTCTGTGTTCACAGTGCTCGGTGTGAGTGCCGTGACGCGAATATTGTGACGCCTAGCCTCCTGCATCAGCGACTCGGTGAACCCCATGATGCCAAACTTCGAGGCGGAGTACGCAGAAGTTGTCGCGGCACCTCTCTGGCCAGAGGTCGAACTGACGTTTAAAATCGCACCGGTGTTCCGCTGCATCATAACTGGTAGCACAGCCCGGGTGACGTAGTACGTGCCAAACAAATTCACTTTGACGATCCGTTCCCATTCCTCTGGGTCCATCTCACTGACTGTGCCAAACTGCGCCGTCCCAGCGTTGTTGATGAGCAGGTCAATCGGCCCTAAAGTTCCAGTCAGCTCAGCGATGGCTGTCTCCACACTTGCGCGGTCAGAAATGTCTGCTGCCGCATAGGCGACCCTGACTCCCGCCCTTTGTGAAATCGTGTCGGCGACTGTTTTCAGGTCGGACTCACTGCGCGCCAACAGCCCCACATGCACGCCTTCTGACGCTAGACGCAGTGCAGTCGCCTTGCCAATTCCCTTCCCGGCTCCAGTGACTAGTGCAACTTTCCCTTGCAAACTCATCCTCATCACCTACATTTGATTAGTTTTCAAGACGGCTGCGACGTCGGTCGAATCAGTATTTCGTTGACGGCTACCCGGTCAGGTTGTTCAATCGCGTAAAAAATGGCATTAGCGATGTCGTCTCCGGTCAATGCTTGTTCTGTAGAGCGGGACTTCAGTGCCGACAGCGCGTCCTCATCGGTGATAGTCGAGGTTAACTCTGTCTGCACCATACCCGGTGAGATGATGGTGGTCCGAATGTTCGCTGACGGAGACAGTTCCATGCGTAATCCTTCGGTGATGGCGCGCACGGCAAACTTCGTTCCGCTGTATACAGCGCCAGCCATACCCACGCGATGACCCGCGACAGATGACACGTTGATGACATGGCCGCTCTGTTGCCGTTCCATGACAGGTATTGCCGCCGCAATCCCGTACAGTACACCCTTGATGTTCACATCAACCATGCGGTCCCACTCATCCAACTTGCGCTTGTTCAAAAAGGAGAGCGGCATCAGGCCCGCGTTATTGACCCAGACGTCGATTCTCCCGTACGTCTCAACTGCATAATCTGCCAGAGCCTGGACCTGGTCCTTGTCAGCGATGTCCGCTGGGAAAAAACTCGCAGTCCCGCCTGCCCGTGTAATTTGCTCTACCGTTTCTTTCAACCGCTCTTCCCTGCGCGCAGACAACACTACCTTTGCCCCACCCTGCGCCAGCCGAACCGCCGCTGCTTGTCCAATGCCACTGCTGGCGCCGGTTACGACCACGACCTTGTTTGAAACCATATGTAGTCCCCTTCGTACATCAGATGTGTTGTCGTGCACTTTGAAATGGTTCCCCACCTGCGTTCTACCATACAATTAAATTGGCAGTGATATCATTCAAAGAGACACGCATTCGTTAACCATATATGGAGTGAACCTGTCAATCAAGCAGAGCTGAGGGTGGCAGTTGTCAGGCGCAGCGTGGTCACACCGCCGCGCCTCACACTACCGCCGTCAGCAGTTCAGCCGTACAGGGACGTCTCCATGTCGAAGCTAGCCTGAAAGGCCACGTAGTGTTCAACTCTTTTCATCAACTGATGAAACTGAAGGGGCGTAAGGCTCTGTTCGCCATCGGACAACGCTGTCTCGGGTGTCGGGTGAACTTCAAGGAGTAAACCGTCGGCGCCTGCCGCAAGCGATGCCATGCTCATCGCTGGAACATAACGTGCAATCCCCACACCGTGACTTGGGTCGATGAGGATAGGCAAGTGCGTCAGGTCTTTCACCACTGGTACGGCATTGAGGTCCAGTGTATTTCGTGTGGCCGTCTCGAAGGTGCGAATCCCCCGTTCACAGAGAATCACGTTCGAGTTGCCCTCATTCAAAATGTACTCCGCCGCCATCAACCACTCCTCAATCGTGGCCGACAGTCCCCGTTTTAATAGCACCGGCTTTGTAGTCTTTCCAACCGCCCGCAGCAGCGGGTAGTTCTGCATGTTCCTGGCCCCAACTTGAATGACATCGATGTAGTCGAGCGCAGCCGGCAGACTGTCTGTGTCCATAACTTCAGAGACGACCGGAAGACCTGTCGCCTGACGAGCCTCTGCTAGGTATTCCAAGCCTTCTATGCCAAGCCCTTGGAACGAGTACGGCGAGGTGCGCGGTTTAAACGCGCCGCCTCTCAGCATGTGTGCACCGCACAGCTTGAGTTCCTCTGCGATATCCAGGATTTGCTCTCGGCTCTCCACTGAGCAAGGACCTGCAATGACCGTGGGGGAACCGTCACCGACAAAATGCTTTCCGACCCGAACGACAGTAGACTCCAGATGAGAAGACCGGCTAACCAATTTGTACGGTTTGTTCGCAGCTTGCTTTGACATCAAACGATTCCTCCCCTGATTGAAATAGAAAACCCCCGTCCGGTTAGGGACGAGGGAATCTCGTGGTACCACCCTAGGCAAAAGGCGCGCGCCGTACTCGACAAGGGCTCACCAACATGAAAAGCCCCGTCCGAAAAGGGACGAGGCAATCTCGCGGTACCACCCTAATGAAAAGGCACGCAGCCTTTTACTTCATTGTGATAACGGAAACGTTGGGACATTTCCGGCTCGGGCTACAACTCGCTCTTGGACAAGTGCCAGAGGAGCTTCACCCTGCGGCTCAGAAGTGAACTTCCGCAATACATCTCAGTTCGGTTTGCACCACCCACCGACTCTCTGGACTGATCCGAATGCGTACTCTCTTCATCAAAGCCGTTGCAATATTGAATTGTTAACATCGTACGCGGATGAAAGGTCGGATGTCAACGGTTGTTAGCCCAATTTGTAATTTCCGACGATGGACTACTCGCCATGGCCGATATGTGTAACACCTGGTTCAGCATGATCAGACTAGCTCAGTTCGCAACCACAATTATCCTATTTGCTCTGTAGTCGTTTCCGTCAACACAGGATAATGAAACCGTAACCAGGATGGGTTTCCTGCCAAACCGCCAAAAGGAGCGTGAGACGAAAACTCGCGACTCGCCAAGAGTGCGTTAGCTCGACGGACCTGTCCATACAATTCAGTAGCGTGATTCTCAGTCGCACTCGTATCAGGTTTTACAAATTACTACTTAAGGAGGTCAATGCTATGAGCTCTTACCTCGACGCAATTTCGACGGAGTTCAAGCGCAGCCCATGGAACGCGTTTGTAGTCATCGTATTTACACTCGCCCGACTGCTGGTTGGATGGGATTGGTTTAAAGCTGGGTGGGATAAGTTGACGGTCGAACACTGGCTGTCCGACGGCAAGTTTAACAGCGGGGGCCTGTTAAAGGGCATGGTTTCGTCCGTGCAGCACTCCCACGGCATGGACCCATTGCACCTCGACAATTTGTTAATCTGGTTTACAAACCACATTTTCTTAAACCTTGGCGGTTTCTTGGACTTCCTCGTCATTCTGTTTGAAATCGTCATCGGGCTGTTCGTGTTCTTTGGATTCGGGTTTATCGCCAGCATGGTCGCCGCGCTATTCCTGAACTTCCTGTACGCGACCGCTGGTGCTGCAAACAACTTTGGTTACATGGTGACCGACATCGTGTACCTGTACCTGCCTACCTACGGCAACCTAATCGGCATCGACGGATACCTGCGGTTCCGCCGCGGTGGAAACTTGTTGAGCGTGCGCGGAGTCAGCCGCAAGTCAAAGAACAGCGGATCGGACAGCAACTTCAAGACGACTGGTGGTTCTGGAACACCTTCCAAGATGTAACGGCTTAGAATGAGCGTTCAACACAGTTACAAAGGGTCGTCCTGCCGTGCAAGTTCGCACTGGAGGGCGACCCCTTTGTGTTGACCTAGAGTTGGACAAGGAGACATCCCCTAGGCCACAGTTGTTGGGGAAATTCTCTTGTGCTAATCTACCGAAAACAACGGACAGACTCGATGTCTGAAAAGAGGATTTTCGGTGAGTAGAAGCAGACTGGAAGCGTTCAGCGATGGCGTACTTGCCATCATCATTACCATCATGGTACTGAATCTTAGAATTCCCAATCAGGGAAGTTTTCGTGCTCTGGCACCCTTGTATCCCGTATTCGGCAGCTATGTGTTGAGCTTCATCTACGTGGCAATTTACTGGGGAAACCATCACAACATGATTCATGCTGTTAAAAGAGTATCGGGAAAAATGATTTGGACGAATATGCACTTGCTATTCTGGATCTCTTTGTTTCCTTTTTGCACTGGATGGATGGGGGAGAACCACTTCGCGTCAGCACCTACTGCGCTGTACGGGGTAGTGTTGCTCATGGCCTCTATTGCTTACATGATGTTACAGCGCACCATTATCTCCGCCGACGCTGAATTCCTGAAGAGAGCGCTCGGACGTGACTGGAAGGGCAAACTATCTCCCCTATTCTACGTTGCGGGTATCGTCGTTTCTCCATGGTCCTCTGAGGCTGCCCAAACAGTCTATGGATTGGTCGCCATCCTGTGGTTAATACCGGACCGAAGAATTGCACGCGCAGTGGAAAGAGAACGCAGAAGAGAACGCGCACTAGAAAAAATGAACGAAAAGCCAACCTGAGAGAAGAAAACAGGCTGTTCCGCGGTGCGCAAACACCTCCGGACAGCCTGTGTTCGACTCAACCTTTTGCTGGTTTCATTCCTCAGTGAGTGTCTTATACTGCCCACGGACAAACAACAGCGGGTTCCCATCAGAAACGCGTCCATCTATGACTCGGCCAACGATAATCAGATGGTCTCCTGCCTGATGTCGGTCGTACACCTCACAGTCAAAATACCCCAGCACATCGGGCAGAATCGGACTGCCTGAAACTCCTTGGGTATAGGGAACACCTGCAAAACGGTCCGTTCCCTTGGATGCGAATGTACGAGACAGTTCCTCTTGCCGATCACTCAGGATGTTTACAGCAAAGGCGCTCACACGTTTGAACTCTTCGTACATACTCGCGTGGTCTCCGACCGTGACCAACAGAAGTGGAGGATCAAGGGAAACCGAAGTAAAGGAGTTGACCGTCATACCGGTCGGTTTTCCATTCGTTGACATCATCGTGACAATGGTTATGCCGGTTGCAAACGCTCCAGCGATGTTGCGGAATTCCCTAGGGTCCACGGTACCCCTCCCGTCTACTGAATTCACATGGCAGGGTGCCGTTGTGACAGCCCTATCGCCGGGTTTGACGCGGTGCTCGCAACTGCCGCCTCACAGTTAGAGACACCGTCTCTTTACCTTACCACAGGCGGTCAACAAACCTTGCAATCCGTAGAAGGGCAATTTCAATTTGCTGAATTGATGTAGCATACGAACAGCGGATAAAGCCTTCACCGGTTGCCCCAAATACGTCCCCAGGCACCACAGCAACCTGGGTTTCGCGCAGCAGCGCTTCGCAGAACTCTTGTGAACTCATACCGGTGTTACGGATGTCGGGAAACGCGTAAAAGGCGCCTTGCGGTGAGTGGCAAGTCAAGCCCATCTGATTGAACCCGTCGACAATCAGTCTCCTGCGCTGGTCGTAGCTGGCGACCATTCGGTCCTTTTCCTCTTTACCGTGTGTCAGTGCTTCAAGAGCCGCCATCTGCCCCATACTCGGTGCACACAGTGATGTGTACTGATGCACTTTCAGCATCGCACCAATCACGTCTTCCGGCCCCACTGCATAGCCAATGCGCCAACCTGTCATAGCGAACGCCTTGGACAAGCCGCTCACGACAATCGTTCGCTCTTTCATCCCTGGCAGTGCAGCGATGCTGGCGTGCTGGGAACCATACGTCAACTCGGCGTAGATTTCATCCGAGATCACGAATAGGTCGTGAGCAATTGCGACTTCTGCAATCGCGGCCAGGTCATCCGACGTCATAATCGCGCCTGTCGGGTTGTTTGGATAGCACAAGACGAGCACTTTACTGGCGGACGTGACGCAGCCTTCAAGTGTTGCGGCAGTCAATCGAAAGTTATCTTCCGGATAGGTCGGCACGTCGACCACCGTCGCTCCTGCGAGGAGCGCACAAGGGCGATAGGAGACATAAGTAGGTCCTGGGATGAGAACCTCGTCCCCAGGGTGTATGAGTGCCCGTAACGCCAAGTCGATAGCTTCACTGCCACCGACGGTCACAAGCACCTCCTGCGCCGGGTCGTAGTGCAGTTCGAAGTTCTCAAGGTACGCGGTGATGGCCTCACACAGTTCAGGCAAACCGCGGTTTGATGTGTAGGTAGTAACCCCTCGTTCAAGCGCGTACAGAGAAGCTTCTCGAATATGCCACGGAGTCACGAAGTCCGGTTCGCCAACACCGAGCGAGATGACATTCTCCATTTGACTCGCTAAGTCAAAGAAGCGTCTGATGCCAGAGGGTGGCAGGGCGTCCACGACGGGAGACAGTCGACTACTCCGCGCTCCAATCGTCATGGCGCCACCACGAGGCGGCGGTCATCTTCGTGATCGTCGAAGATAACACCAGCTTCCTTGTAGTTCTTCAGCATGAAGTGGGTCGTCGTCGAATGGACGTTTTCAATCGTCGCGAGCTTTTCGGACACGAAACGGGAGATGGATTGTAGGTCGCTTCCTTCCACGGTCACCTGCAAGTCGTTGCCGCCAGACATCAGGAACACCGACCGCACCTCCGGGAAGCGATAAATCCGCTCCGCGATGGCGTCAAAGCCGACCTCCCGCTGCGGGATGACTTTCACTTCGATCACGGCCGTCACCCGGGGAGTAGCCACTTTGTCCCAGTCAATCACCGCCGAATAGCGCAGAATGACGTGCTTCCGTTCGAGCTCCTGGACTGCCTGTTCCACCTCTTCTTGCGAGGCGCCAAGCAGCGTCGCTAGCGTCTGCGTGGACAGTCGCGAATCCATTGCGAGGAGCCGCAACAACTCGAGTACTTTCACATCTGTCACGGGGATTACACCTGCCTCTTTTTCATGACCCTAAATGAGAAGTTGGAAGAGCGCCGGATCGCGATTGATTTCCATATACGAGATACCGTGCGTCCGCATGCGGTCCATCAGCGACGCGTAGTCCTCCCGCTGCTTCAACTCAATGCCTACGAGCGCGGGGCCATTTTCTTTGTTGTTTTTTTTAATGTATTCAAAGCGCGTGATATCGTCATCAGAGCCAACCACAAGATCAATGAACTCACGCAGGGCGCCTGCGCGCTGCGGAAATTGGATGAGAAAGTAGTGCATCAGCCCTTCGTAAATCAGAGACCGCTCTTTAATCTCCTGCATCCGGTCAATGTCGTTGTTCCCCCCGCTGACGACGCAGACTACGTTTTTTCCCACGATCTCGTCGCGGTAAAAATCGAGCGCCGCAATTGGCATGGCGCCTGCGGGTTCTGCCACAATGGCGTTCTCATTGTACAGTTCGAGAATTGTGGTGCAGGTCTTCCCTTCCGGCACGATCACGATATCATCCACGACTTCCCTGCAGACCTCGTACGTGAGCTGTCCAACTTGCTTGACAGCCGCACCGTCTACAAACTTGTCGATCTCTTCGAGAGCGACTACCTTGCCTGCTTCGAACGACCGTTTCATCGACGGAGCCCCTGCAGGCTCCGCACCTATGACTTTCGTGTAAGGACTCACCGCCTTGACATAACTGCCGACACCTGAAATCAGTCCACCCCCGCCAATGCTCATGAACACAAAGTCTACCGGTGTCTTCATCGCGTCCATCTGGTTGATGATTTCGATGCCTACCGTCCCTTGACCAGCCGCGATGAGCGGGTCATTGAACGGGTGCACAAAAATACGCTGCTTCTCGTCGCAGTAGGCAATGGCAGCCACGTATGCATCGTCGAAGGTGTCGCCGATGAGGTGGACGTCAACGAAAGACGCACCGAACAGTTTCACCTGAGAGACTTTCTGACGCGGTGTGGTGGTCGGCATGAAAATGGACCCGTGCACCTCAAGCTGTCGGCAAGAGTAGGCCACTCCCTGCGCATGATTGCCTGCGCTCGCACAGACGACTCCGCGCATCAACTCATCGGCAGACAAGTTGCGCAGAAAGTTGTAAGCGCCTCGAATCTTGAAGGACCGGACGCGCTGAAGGTCTTCCCGTTTGAGATACACGTTGCAGTTGTAGCGGTCGGAGAGCACGGCGTTGCGCGTGAGCGGGGTATCGACAGTGACTTCCTGCACGGTGTGAAATGCGCGGCGGATGTCTTCTATGTCCAGTCCTCGTACGCCAGATACCGGGTCCGAGGCGTCCACATTGTGCATACCGGACATGCTCCTCTCCTAGCTCTCTGTATATAGCAAATAATATAACACACAGGCATAGGGGCGACCAGACGCCACTTCGAAGGTATAGTATGAAGGGAGTGGAGTAATGGGGGGTGTCCTAGGTATGCTGAACTTCCTGCGATGGCCAAAACGAAAGCTGCCACCCATGTTCAAGTGCGTTTGGTGCGAACGGCGTCCCGGTGAAGTGATGCACCACCACATCCCGCTCTGTCGCACTTGCGCTAGTACACTGCGAAACGATATCTCATTGCACGGCCAAGCGGTCATAGCCGGACTCGAAGACCTCCGACAAACTACAGACACAGATGTTCGTGCTGAGCTTGCCGACCGCATTATTGAACACGCCGGCAAGTTGGTCCGCTATGAAGACCAGCACCTGCAGACCATCCTACCCGAACCAACGGTCGTGATCCACAAAGTCCGGACGCAAGAGACTGACGACCTAGTAGTCGAGACGTACGACGAAGACGAGACGAATCAGTAGTGTCCATTGGCGTTCACTCGCGCGTGTCGGCAGCAGCCCTGTTCCCGCCCGAACCGCGCCCGAAATGTTGCCGACACACAAGTCAAGGAGGAGTTTCGTGCCAGAGCTTGTTTTTCCGCCGGCCATTTTGCAGTCGCTCAAATACGCTGCACCTAGCCTGTGGATCCCGCCGGTATCGCCTGACACTATGAATTACGGAGTGCGTATCAAAAACACCGTGACACACTAGTCAATGCCGTGAGCCAATATCTCCCGTCTGCTAAAATCTCGACCATGCCAGAAGGCGGGGTGTTGTGTGCCCAGAACGTAGCGTTTACCAAGGTTCTGGAAGTTCATAAGACATTTCAGTTCCTTGCACCTCGTTCCCGAAAAATCACATGATCCAACACACGTTAGGTCAATCAGACATACATTAGCGTTCCTGTAGGTAAATCTATATACTAACGAAGCAACCCACCCGCTGGTCAAACCCCATTTACAATCAAAGGGAGCCAATTATCATGTCATGGACACAAGGTCAATCCAACAGAGGAAACCAGTCGCCGTATGTTGATTTTGAGAATGATGAGCGAAACAGACGACCCAATTACAGCAATCGAAGACAAAATCAGGTCACCACAAGCACTCCAGGTAACGTAGCTGCCACCTTTACTCAAGAAGGGCTTAGCACGTTCGCCTCCATCTTTTCCACTGCCGTTGAAGCCGCCATTGCAAAGTCCCTTCCAGAGGTTGTGGAACACGCTGTCGAGCGTAAACTTCAGGACGTTCTTCATGTCGTTCACAGTGAAGTAGACCGCTTAGCGGCAGAACTCGTAGCCAAAATCACGGAACAGACACAAGCTACGATTGGTGCCTTTCTAAAGGAATCGTTCAAAACCGAACAAGTCGACCTCCAAATGCACGATGCACCTCTTTCCGAAGAAACGTCGGCAGGTAACAGCCAGTCTAATCAGGTGAATCGGTCGACTACAGAACTAAACGCACTGATTGACACGCTAAAAGCTATCGGGCAACCGATTAAGGCATCTGAACTTCCTGCGCTCGTAAAGGAAGTGGAATGGGGCAAGAATCCATCCATGAAGATGACGAATCTCATGCATAAGTCCAACGGACAAATTGAACGTGTCGGCAGAGGACTTTACGGATATAAAAACATCGGCGAGAACGGTCCGGCCAGTTCCTGATTAGTAGTCTGCGTCAACTGTAAGTCGATGGATGACCCTTGATTTAATCATTGTCCTCCAGAGTAATCAGGCGAAAGTTTTCAACGTCGACAAGGCCCCGGTTCGAGATTCTGATTTCGGGAATTACGGGCAGCGCAATCAGCGAAAATGTCATGAAAGGGGCGTTCATTTCGCACCCTAGTTGTCGCCAAGCCCCTTCCAACTGCCCAACTTCTTGAACGACTTCGCCGAGAGATTTATCGGAAAGGAGTCCAGCTATCGGCATCGGTACGGCACCTTTAACCGTGCCACCGTCTACCACAATCATCCCTCCGCCGAGCTTTGCAAGTTCGTTGGCGGCGACAGCCATGTCCTCTGGATTCGTACCCATGACCAACAGGTTATGACTGTCGTGGGCCACGGTTGAAGCAACAGCCCCTCTTTGAAGTCCGAATCCACGCGCAAAACCGAGCGCAATCCCGCCTTGGCCGTCATGGCGGCTAACACAGGCGAGCGTAAGAATATCGTTCGCGACATCGGGCATGATTCTTCCCTGTTCAACGTGCAGCGTTGCCTTTACCCTTTGAGTCCTCGCGCTGTTCTCAATCACTTGAATCACGTTGACTACTGTCTTGTCGCGTTCACCAGAAGTCACGACTTGGAAGTCCCCGACTGTGAGAGGATGGTGAAGGTGAATGGAGTGCTTAACCTCATGAGGATAATCGAACGTCGGGAAAAGCCCTTGCATTAATCTGCCGTGGTCAAACACAATCTGCCCATCTGCAATTACGACATCGGGCTCAAAGCGATAGAGGTTGTCAATTATCAAAATGTCAGCGTATTTACCTGGCGTGAGACTTCCATGGTTGTCTTCAACATGAAAATAGCGAGCGGGATTAACGGTAGCCATCTGAATCGCCACCATCGGAGCAACCCCTTCCTGGATAGCGCGGCGAACGACGTGATTCAGATGTCCCTGCTCGATGAGCGTCTGGGGATACACATCGTCTGTAACAAGAGATATATTCCTTGTGTCCACATGGTCTTCAGTCACAACCTTAACAACTTCCTTCACGTCATGCCACGCGGAACCCTCGCGAATCATCAGGTGCATGCCAAGCCGCAACTTCTGTAACCCCTGCTCCCGAGTCACAGTCTCATGGCAAGACGAAACACCTGTGGCGATATACCCCTGCAGCATTCCCTCGTTCTCACTCGGGAAATGACCGGTTACGGTTTTTCTGGCCTTGATGGTTTCCCGAATTTCCCCACTCATGGTTTCATCCCCAAAAACCACTCCTGGAAAGTTCATGACTTCTCCAAGGCCGACAACATCATCCCGTTGCATGGCTTTCCCCACATCTTCAACGGTAATCGTCGCACCCGAGTCTTCTAATCCCGGGGCGGCAGGTACGCAGGATGGGAAAGTCGTGTAAACCTTAAGCGGCAATTCCCTCGCTTCTGCTTGCATGAGTTCTACTCCACGATTCCCGAATACATTGGAAATTTCATGCGGGTCCATGAAAATTGTCGTCGTGCCCTTGGGTAGGGCGGCCTTTGAAAATTCTGTAACGGTCAACATAGTACTCTCCACATGCATATGACCATCGATAAGACCTGGAACGACAAATCTTCCCCTAGCTTCTATGACCTCCGTATCGGTACCAATCGCAAATCGGCATTCTCCTACAAAGGCAATTCGTCCCTTTGCTACTGCAATGTCGGTGTTTTCGAGAAATTCGCCCGTCAACACGTTCACTAAAGTTCCACCGCGAATCACTAGGTCGGCAGGTTGTTCCCCCCTGGCGACCTGTGTCAAATGACAACTGACCTCGTGCAACGGGTGTCTCATATGCGTGTCTCCTCACTCATCACTGTCTGTCGATCTCAGTTCCATAAAACCCAAAGTCCATTTAGCGTAACCCGACTAAGCTGAGTAATTCTACCCTAACAGAATGATTGTCGTCTGACTTCAGCAATGCGATGACAATGAATTTCGTACTGATTTTTGACATTGTGGGCACTCTTATTTTGTAATCACAATTGTCCTTAGGGGGACGTTAGCTTGGTCAGCAAGCCATTGAGAGTAGCTTTAAGCAGCCTGTTCATGGTCGTCCCGGTAATGGTCAACTCCACGACCGTCTTTGCTGCACCGGTGAAAAGCATACAGAGCCCGTACATCAAACCCGAACCTGACTATGCAAAGTGGGGTAAGTTTGCGGTTTCCGAGACTCAAAAGCGCTACCCGCGGGCATCCGTGGTTGACTATTTACACGTCGGGCGACAAGCTGTATCACCATCAACGACACGAGAAGTGTTCAAGTTATGGCTCAAAGACGATAAACACGAGTTTGGGGTTTACGTACGGATTACCTTCAACACAAAAACAGAACAGATTTCAAAGACCAGCTTCCAAGAGACAAACCGCTGAGACGGCACGTTTCTTACGCTTTTCAGGGCCGAGAGTTGGGTGATAATGCGAATACTACAGAATCCACTTTCCGTGTTTTAGAATCTCAATCACGGCTCCATTTTCGCATTTTCCAACGATACTCAGTTCGCCAGAACCAATCATGAAATCTGTGTGGACCGTGCTTACATTGATTTCATTGGCTTCCAGTTCTCCTTCTGTCATCTCAGCCCCACCCTGTAGGCAAACCGGATAGGCATTCCCAAAGGCTAAATGACATGCCGCATTCTCGTCAAATAGGGTGTTTTGAAAGATGATCCCGAGTTCCGAAATGGGTGAGTTGTCCGGCACAATCGCGACCTCTCCAAGGTACCGAGCAGTGTCGCTCGACTGAAGTATTGCTTCAAGGATGCTGGTCTCCTCGTCCGTTGACGCTTTAATTTCCTCCGCGTAACCATTTCTAAAGGCAACAGTGAATTCGTTGACTAGGCGTCCGCCAAGATTTAATGGTTTGGTGGACCGAACAGTCCCATTCACACCATACTTCTTGGGTACCGTAAAGACTTCCTCCGCAGGGATGTTTGGAACGAATGACTGTCCTGCCTGAGTCTGCCGCTGCCCGCCTTTCCAGATGTGTCCTTTCGGAAGTTGAACCTCCAAATTGGTTCCTGGCGCCGTATAGTGCAGTGACGTAAGGTGGAGACCGTTTAACGTATCCTGGCGCTGCCTAAGGGAACTTACATGCTGTATCCAGGACTGGACTGCATCTGCCTGGTTCACTCGTGTTGCGGTGAAAATCAATTCCCAGAGTCGCTCGACTGCCTCATGCGCCGTTAAAGTCTGAAACACACTTTGGGCCCAATTGGGATTTGGCACGGAAACCAAGCACCAGGGAACTTTGTATTCGAGCATGTAACTTGCAAATTTTTTGTACGCTGCACCTAAGACACGTTGCACTGTCCCCAGCTTTTCTACAGCAATATCTCTCAACATGACCGGATCCGGAGAATAGATTGTGATGATTGCTGCTCCTTCCGCCGCCAACAGCTCAAAGAAACCGACTTTATGCTGAGGAACTGTTTCGAGTTCTGACAATGGAGAATGCAACAAAACGAGTCGCTCGAATTGCTCATCTTGCCAATCCACATGGACCCTGCGTGCTCCACGTGCATAAGCTTCGGTGGTTATCCGGTGGACCAGGTCACTTGCGAAAATAGGAGCCCGGATCAGGACCACCTGATCTGGCCGAACATCGACACCAATATTCACGATTAACGCTGCGTATTTGTTCAACTGCTCATGGAAAGAGTCCATATGGAAAGAGTCCATCAGGTCAACTCCCGTAGTCATTTTTTACTGCATTCATCGACACGGTCGATTCTTGGTGAATTTTGAAGGCAAGCGCGAAAGAAACAGACACGATGACCGCTATTACAATCATGCTGCCAAAGAGAACCGAAGCCTGCACCGAGTGATACACCAGACTGCCAAGGCTGATCCCGATGAAAAACGACAAATTTTGAGCAGTCGCAAACGTCGCGAAATAAAGCGCTGTGTTGCCCTCAGTCGGCAAGGAACTCAATTGGTCGTTGAGTTTAATAGCCCATAGAGCCTCTCCAATCGAGTAGAGCACCATTCCAACAACCCAAGACCAGACGCTACCCACCATTCCTCCTAAGGCCAAGCCACCCCCCGTACACAATGCGCCAATACTAAATACGATGGTGGCATCTTTGTAAGAAAACAGTCTAAGCGCAATGGGTTGACCAATCACTACCATAACCGTAGTAATTGCAACAATAGGTCCAAAGAGTACAACACCATTACTAAAGTGTTCCGTGAAATACAAAGGTATCGTAGAATCCAGTTGAGATTCCATGACTGTGAGCAGGAAAACCGACAATGTCGTGAGCAACAACGCTTTATCTGACAGAGCAGCCTTAAAAACTGGCACCATGAGAGACCTCGCAGAAGGTCTCGCCTCGTGTCTCATTTTTTCTGAAGAAATCCTTTTCCAAAAGAGTGATGCAAAGAGCAGGAACATGGCAACACGCGTCACTCCAAGTAGAATGATGGGAACATTAGAGTGCCCTGCTCTTAACAACTCTGACGCAACTAACAAACCTAAGAGAGCTCCAACATTGTTTATCCAATAAAGGTAGTTTTGCAGGCGAGCACGATGCTCAGACACGGAAACTAAGGTAATGACGCTCTGAATGCCACCGGACATAACGGACACTGCGAATCCGGACACAATCATGAGAATCAAAATGTAAATAAATTGGTTCAAAAAGGAAATAGCCCCGACGCTTAAGCCATATATGAGCAATCCGAGTGTGTACGACCGTAGAACTCCGATCCTATCCGAAATATATCCCCCAAGTAAACCGAATAGAATCGCAGGTAAGAAAGGTAACGCGACGAGCAATCCCGACTGAGATACTGAAAAGCCAAGCGCCTCTCGAAAGTAAATCACAAAAAATGGTTGCACCATATAAAAAGTTGCTGCCGACAACAATGCGATCCCCAGCAGCATAGTCACTTGTGGAGTCAAACCGTGTTGCAGCCGAATCCGAGAGAGGGCTAGCTCTTCACGCCTGTCGACCATTCCGCTGACACTCCTCCTTACGACCACCTGCATGTAATCGGTTCAACACCAAGCTTCTTAGACACCCCTGCTTAATGTCGATTCCTCTGAAGATTTTACACTAATTTTCAATCACCCACATTGTGAGACTTTCACTTTGTAAAGGTTAAGATGGAACCTGTTCCAACCCTGCGGCAGGTGTCCCTTCTCTCTGCAAAGTTGCAGTAAATAATTAAGTTCGTTATTATTCTTTAGCTGTTTAGTCCATTGTCATCACAAACCCGTTTGTTCCCAGACACCTCTTTGATGACCACTTCTAAGCAAACACCGGACTTTCAAAACAACAGGAAATCGTGAAGGGGAGCGACGATGATAGAAAACATCATAACGACAGAGGCAAAGCAAAAATCATTGTCTAATGGGCTCATTCTCTTGATGGCGGTTGCCTGTGGAGTCGCAGTCGCAAACCTTTATTACAACCAGCCCTTGCTGGCCGACATTGGGCGCACCTTCCATGCTACCGCGCAACAAACCGGAATCATCTCTATGTGTACGCAGATGGGGTATGCGCTGGGTATGTTTTTATTTGTTCCACTTGGCGATATGCACGAGCGACGCCGCATCATCCTGATATTACTGGTTGCCGTCACACTTTCCCTGATTGCTGTGGCAACCGCACAGAACATACTATGGATGGACCTGGCGAGTCTTGCAGTCGGCGTCACGACCGTCGTCCCACAGATGCTGATTCCACTGGCTGCCCACATGGCGGCTCCAGAGGAACGCGGAAAAGTCATTGGCAAGGTCATGAGCGGGCTGCTAATTGGCGTGCTCCTAGCACGCACGGTGGCCGGGTTCATCGGCGGCTCTTTTGGTTGGCGTTCGATGTACTGGGTTGCAGCGTTTCTCATGCTCGCCCTCGCAGTCCTCCTGCGCATGTTACTACCAGAAAGTCGTCCTGAAGCAAAACTTACTTACCAGCAACTACTCAGCTCCATTGGACACTTGATTGTGGAGCAGAGAACGTTGCGGGAAGCTTCCATCATTGGAGCAATGTCGTTTGGGGCGTTCAGTGTATTTTGGACCGTACTCGCATTTTTCATTGAAGTCCCGCCATATCACTACGGAAGCCAAATCGCTGGGCTATTTGGTTTAATAGGAGTGGTCGGCGCTGCAACAGCCCCTATCGCAGGACGCTTTGCTGACCGCTTCAGTGCCAAGATGGTAGTCGGCATCACAATTGCGATTACACTACTTTCATTTATCACCTTTTGGCTTTTTGGCTATCACCTGTGGGGACTTGTACTCGGTGTAATCTTGTTGGACTTGGGTGTTCAAGGGGCACAAATTTCGAACCAAGCAAGAATCTACAGTTTGGTTCCAGAAGCCCGCAATCGTTTGAATACAGTCTATATGGTCAGCTATTTCATCGGCGGATCAATCGGTTCATCGCTTGGCAGTTACGCATGGAGTCAATGGCAATGGCCGGGTGTCTGTGCGGTCGGCATTCTTATGATTATCGTTGGATTGGTCGCATGGAGTATCCCGCACAAAAACCACGGGTAAGTCCCTAAGCAAAACTTCTCGGCGAAACCTGTTCAACGCAGATGTCTGGGTTGACAGGGAGTCTGTGGTCAAAGTCCTGCAGCACCATACCCGCCATAGATTCTTCCTCGACCTTGGAGAACCCTGCCGCCTGCAAATGTTCCCAAGGTCTTCGCCTACTCATTACACACCGTCCGTTTGGGGAATATAACGATGATTGATTCTCGAATATGGATGGAGTTTTGGAACTTGAACTGGAAAACCGGAGTTATTGCCTGCGCCATTTTTGTCTGGTGCATTCCCGGCAATATTGCAACTGCGACAGCCGTCAAGCGCGTCCCTACAGATAAGAAAGTTGTCGCCTTAACCTTCGATGATGGCCCGAGCGCCAAATTTACCCCAATCATTCTGGAAACCCTTCGAGAAAACCATGCAAGAGCAACGTTTTTTGTGATTGGATCGCGAGTCGAAAGGTTACCTGAAGTCCTTACGGAAGAGTTGCGCGAACACGACGAGATAGCGAACCACTCGTTCAAACATCAAATCATGACCAGTCTTTCGGAACAACGCATTTACAGCGAATTGTCCAGTACACAGCAGGCAATCCAAGAAGCCACTGGAAGCGAACAACCGTTGATGTTTCGACCTCCACGGGGGCGCATCAATAAGAGAATCCTACAGGTCGCAGAAGACCATCATTATAAGGTCGTGATGTGGAGCATCGATTCTGGAGATTGGGCAAATCCAGGGGTTCATCAGATCGTCAAGACAGTTCTATCCCAAGTAAAAAGCGGTGACATTATTTTGTTTCATGATCAAGGCGGAAGCCGGAGGCAAACAGTCACTGCATTGAAGCAGATCATTCCCGTACTAAGGCGGAGGGGATATGAATTCGTTACCGTCTCCGATCTCATCTCCACCTAGCACGGGAGCAAGACGGATGGGTTTCTATGGTCACCTGTGCATTGCTTGCGCGTGCTGTCCCTGCTCGTGCTTCTGGAAGTTATAATCATGCCCAAGGAAGAGATGCGACTTCACAAGCCCGTATGGCGACAACTCTGCAACACTTGCCATCACGCAGAAAAAGGAAAGTGCCGCCATGATGAGGTGTGAAACCAATAAGGGATAGTGCAATCGGCGCCGACGCACATTATAGAAGAAGTAAAAGTACATACCGGAGAGAAACGTCGCGAGGATCACGATGAGTGACACCCACAGAATGACACCAGCGTATGAATGCGATGCAGCAGGGTGTCTCATCCAGCGGACAAACAGGACACAGAACATGATGACTGTAGAAGTCGCACCCACCACGTGTAACGTGACGAATAAGAAGCGCAAACCGGCCTTTATTCGGAAGCCAAAACCTGCAAACAGCGCCAGTCCCACCGCTGCAGTGGCTACCGCGACACGAAATGTCCATTGCTCCAAACTCACTGCGAACGCCTCCAGTTGACCGTCCTCGTGAAAGCAGGGAGGTTCCTTCTTGACAATGGAACCTCCACCACATGATCATTGTCGAGTTCTACTGTAGGCTTCCCTGGGGTCCAAAGAACTCATACCTAAATGGAGTTACTACAAAATTCATTGCAGAGGATGGCTACCTTTTTCAGTACATCAATGGAATCACTGTAATCTTCGGTCTCCAGCGCGTGGTCTCCTCCTGCTATGACGTGTAACTGGACGGTGGCTGAATTGCTGATTTGCGCAATCTCTGAAGCTCCGAACAGAGGATCAGCGTCACCAACGACAACAAGAGCGTTCTCTGATTGGCGTATGAAAGAAACCACTCGCCTTACTGGGGTTAGGAACACGTGATTACGAACTGGCAACGAAACTTTGCGCGAAACTTCCGTTTGCACGACCGTCCCAAGGCTTTTGCCTATAAAGACGATGGCCGAATACCGTTCTCTGGCCTCATTTTCTAGTGCGCCAGTCACCTCATCAACTAAATGACCAAGGTCATCAGCATCAAAATCAGTTCGATTCGCTTGATATCCATACTCCACACCGATGACATCACACCCGGCTTGGAAAGCTGCTCGTGCGGCGTACCACATCAGCGGAGCATCTAAGTTGTAGGCTGCACCGGGGAACACAACAGCTAGTTTCGACGACGGAGTCGTTTGTTGTAAGTACTGATACCTAGCGGGGATTGTCCCCCAACGCGTAACGACTTCCAATGTTGCCAATGCATTCACCACTCCCGTTCCGCTGTAATTCACAACACAATTTGATCCCATTGACGGACGCCACTCTCAATTAGCGGGCAAGGACTTGTTGGGTGCTTACCTGGCCCAACGTGCACCCTTGTCTCGAAGGAACGAGCGAAACTGTTGCTTAGTTGATTCATCCGCTGTGCTCTTCAGAACGGCTTCGTACGCTTCTCGAAGGTGACCCCAAAACATAGCTTCTTTGGAAGGAATCTTCATTTTTCCGACCATCGCGATGTATTCTCTAATTGCGTTGTCAGTTGGATTTTCTGTAAGGTGCCTTGTCAAACGGACCAATTTCTTTTCTTTGGCGCTCAAAATCCACCAAGATAAAAATCCAATGAATACGAATATCAAAACCACAAGGACTCTCGACAGAATTCGTATTGCCGGCATGGCAATCCCCCTCGTACCGATGGGAATGCGAGACTTCCTACCCGTCTGAGCAGCGCAGATATAGCAATTATACAGAATTATATCCACACAAAGAAAGAGAAAGTCTGTGCCAGGGGACTTGGAGCGTGTCATTCGAAACGACAAAACACACCCCGCAAAGCCAGTTGCCTGCGGGGTGTTTCCAGATTACGGGGCTACCGAGCGTTCGTGCTCGGCGACTTTCGCTTGCGGTCCGAACTTAAACATTTTCGCGACAAAGGTTGTGATTGGCAGAACAAAGCGCGAGAGTTTCCACATAACTCTGCTGGCAATAATGCCGATGACCATTCCGCCGATAACATCCGTCGGATAGTGAACACCCACAAATACACGCGCGATCATGACAATGACTGCGATAATTGTGAATGTGTAGCTAATCCACTTCTGTTGCTTACCCCATGACCCCGCTGCAAAGCCCCAACTTCCAGATGCGTGGTCACTTGGGAACGATGCATCCGGGACATGCGGTACCAACTGCGTAAACGTCCCCTTCTTAAAAACGGTAAACGGACGTGGTCGAAACCAGATGTGTGCAATCACAAGATTGATGATTAGCGCCAATACGCCAGAGAGACCTGCCATCACGAGTGCATGTCGATTGTCGATGTCCTTCTTAGGTAGAACAAACCACGCGATGATAAACAGCGCCGCATAAATTTCCAACGCGTCCTTTGCGAAGAAGACCATGACAGCATCAAGTATGTGGTTGCGGCCAGCGAACCCGTTTATAAAGTGGTATACCGTAGTGTCGAAAGGATTTAATAAGGCGCTATGGATCACATCACCACTCCTCTACCCTGTTCATTAAGACAATCTAAAGACTTTGTAAAGCTCTCTCGAGTTCACTTTACCCGTGAACATTTGTCTCCGATGATGTCGATGTGGTTATGCACATGCATTGTGACTTCCGGCGAAGGAGTCACAGTATCTACCGTTCCATCGATTCAGGGAGGAATTGTTGTTGTGGAAGTTCACCTTCTTGGACATCCTTGGTAAAGCAGGGTTGTTAACCGAAGGAGGCACGCTGTGCAGTTTCATATACAGAACGTGATTCAGCAGTACGGTTACATTGGTGTGTTCTTCATGCTCTTCATGGAGAACCTCGGGATTCCGTTTCCTGCGGAGACAACGCTGACGATTTCCGGCATTGAGTGGACACGGGGCGTCTTTAGACTGACCCCCTTGCTGCTATCGGCAAGTCTCGGTAACATTTTAGGCTCAACTATCGCATACGGAATCGGACGTTTTCTTGGTCGACCTGTAATAGTGCGCTTTGGCAAGTACATCGGTATCACCAACGAACGCTTGGACCGAGCCAATGCGACATTTGGAAAATACCGTAACCCGGTCGTATTGTTCGGAAAGTTCATTGCCGGAATTCGCGTCTTAATTCCCTACTTGGCCGGTATAAACAAGATGCCCTTTGCGGTATTTGCCACTTATAATGCTGTCAGCGCTGTCGTCTGGGCTAGCGCCTTCATCATCGTTGGTGAGTATATCGGAATTGAATGGTCTCGATACCATCAAGTGCTGCATCAGTACTTGGTCCCCGCGATGATTGCAGTGGTCGTTCTCATCGGCGTTTACCTTGGAATCAAAATGCGTAAAAGAGGAGGAAAAGCAATGTAGGAGGGTCACCGTTTCAGCAACATGACAAAGACACCGACAAGACAAATGCCTGCACCTAGCCATTCGCTCCAGTCGGGGAGCCGTTTGTCAATCAACCATCCCCAAAGGACCGCCATGACGATGAATATACCGCCGTATGCGGCGTAGGTCTTGCCAAAGGAAAATTCTTGACGTGTAGCAATGACACCATAGAGAATCATAATGGCGGCGCCAACAATCCCCACCCACAGCGGTTTCTCATTCTTCAACCACTGCCAAATGAGGTACCCGCCGCCGATTTCGCTCACCCCAGCCAAAATGAATAGGAAGATGGCTCGCAATATAATATCCCTCACCAACCTTTAGTTCGTTTTGCTCACCTCAGTCCCATTCTACTCGCTTTTGCGGCTGATTACGTCCGCGGTCAAAGTGTGAGGGGTGCGAAAGGTCTGCCGTATCGCACACAAACACCCCTCTCTTAGTCAATTTTAGTCTGTCTCATGGCCTCCACTTCGCCATTACCAATTTATGTTGAGTAAGCTTTCATTTTGGGGGGCACGATCACATCGAATACCCTTACTTGGAGGCCGAGACAGATGGAGCACAGAGAGCACCACTTCACCGGGTCCGAGTTCATTCGCGATGTTGTCATAGGCATGTCTGACGGACTCACCGTCCCATTCGCACTCGCCGCCGGCCTCTCTGGCACACTGTCCCAAACCAGCCTGGTCGTCATTGCGGGCATGGCGGAAATCGCTGCGGGCTGTATCGCTATGGGACTAGGTGGGTATTTAGCCGCACACACCGACCGCGAGCACTACTTCTCGGAACTAGCGAGAGAAGAACGGGAAGTTGAAGAAGTCCCAGAGAGGGAAAAGGAAGAAGTTTCGGAAGTTCTGCGTTCTTGGGGAGTGCCTGACGAAAGCGTTGCGTCCACTGTGGACGCGATTAGCCGTGATCGGAAAAAGTGGGTTGACTTCATGATGAAGTTCGAGCTCGGTTTGGAGGAGCCAAACCCAACGCGGGCCCGCAACAGTTCTATCACCATCGGGCTATCGTACGTTGTAGGCGGCGTCATTCCATTGTCTCCATACATCTTTCTGCACCGCGCAAACGAAGCATTGAGCGCATCCGTAGTGATCACGGTCGTCGCGCTGTTCATTTTCGGCTTCGTCAAGGGGCGTTTCACTGGCGTGAATCCTTGGAAGAGTGCCGTTCAGACAGCAGTCGTCGGAGGTGTCGCAGCTGCAGCGGCGTTCGGACTAGCAAAGGTGTTTGCTGGTTCATCACACGGGTAAGCTCGAGACACACGTGAACCGAGTGATCAGACAACAACAGCGGCAGTCCAGGGTTCTCACCTGCTCTGCAGTTACTTCTGTAATCCCACACCAACCCACATCATCTCTAGCAACTGTTCAGCGCGCTGGTCAGAGTCCGGTCGCTCCCCTGACGCTGAGGTGTGTTCGTTCATCCCAACCATTAACAGCGCCATATACACGCGAGCGGCCAACGCGGGGTCAACTTTGCGAATTTCCCCTGTCGCCGTAGACGTCTCAAACGACTGCGCAAGCGTCTGAAACAGCCTCTCCTCCGCCTCGCGCATCGACTGAATCTGCTCTTCCGTGATACCGGTCAGTCCACCGCGCATGATATTGATAAAGTCGAGCGGCGTGTCAATGCGCAGGCGAATCTTGGCGATGAGCAACAACCGTTCGTAAAGAGAATCCTCGCGCGTCAAAATTTCGAGCGTGCGCTGGCGGATTGTCTCCATCAAGCGAATCATCGTCATAGTAAATAAGTTGGCTTTTGATTGAAAGTGGTAGTAGACCACAGCCTTCGTCACGTCGCAGTCGTCCGCGACCTGTTCCATGCTGACCCCGTCATAGCCGGATTCCGAGAAAAGTTTAGCGGCAGCGTCGAGGATTCGGTCTGGTGTCGGCACTGACACGCTCGACAAGGGTGGCCGTCCTGGTTTTCTGTGTTCACGGACTTCTGGCATTTAATTCACCTCATAAAAGCGTCCACCGATGCGCTTTGGCGGAAGGACTCCTCTTAAGTGTAACACATCTGGATCAACCCAAGTTCTCTCTAGACTTAATTAACTATATGGTATATATAATTAAGATGACGTTCAATTACAGAGGGGAGGTTTCACCAATGCAGTCTCCGTGGGCCGTGGAAGTAACCGACCTAAAAAAATCATACGGAGGTGCGTACGCGCTGCGGGGAATTTCGATGCATGTGGGATGGGGCCAGCTTTTTGGCTTCCTCGGACCAAACGGCGCCGGGAAAAGTACGCTCATCCAAATTCTCACCACGCTCATGCTGCCAACGTCCGGAAGCGCCACGGTTGCGGGGTACGATGTAAACCGCGACCACACCAAGATTCGCTTTCAAATTGGGGTGGCACTGCAAGACACAGGGGTTGATCCGCTCCTGACTGGCTGGGAACTGTTGACCTTACAGGCTCGCTTGTTCGGAATGAACCGCCAAGCGGCAAGGGTCCGCGCCACAGAACTACTTGCTCAGTTTGGACTCAGTGAAGTCGCGAACAAGCGCGTGAGGACCTATTCGGGGGGCATGCGTCGACGTCTGGATTTGGCACTTGCACTCGTGCACAGACCGTCCATCTTGTTTTTGGACGAACCGACGACGGGACTTGATCCAATGAACCGAATGAGCCTCTGGTCCCTATTGCGAGAAATTGGCCGAGAGTCCCAAACGACCATTTTTTTGACGACGCAGTACCTCGAAGAGGCCGACGCGCTGTGCGACCAAATCGCGATCATCAACCACGGCGAAATCATTGCCGAAGATACACCCGCGGGCCTCAAGCGAATAATGAAGCGTGACGTGATTGAGGTCGAGCCCGAGTCCCCCAGCGCTATAGCTGAAGTCGTGTCGCTGCTACAACCACATTACAAGGACCTAACTGTCGACCGTGGTGTTGTACGACTCATCGTGCCGCACGGTGCGAACGAGATTGGCTCACTGATGAATCGCCTGCAGGAGAAAAACATCGCGTTGGCGTCTTTGAAGGTTACACCCCCGACGCTCGACGACGTCTTTCTAGAATTGACAGGACACGGCCAACACCCATCGCAGGAAGGCAAAGAGAAGGCGGTGACTTCACCGTGACGTCAACACAGCCATACTCAGCAAACTTCTTGCGCGACGTCTTTGTCTTGACTGGACGGGCGCTGCGCGTCACAGTGCGCGTGCCCTTTGCGGTCATCCCGAACTTGGTCATCAGTTTGTTCTTCCTGTTTGTCTACCAGGGCGGTCTCAGTGGCATTGCGGCAATGCCGAGTTTTCACGGCGCAAGTTACCTGAACTTCATCCTGCCCGTTGCCGTCGTGTCAGGCGCGGTAGGTGGGGCTGGCAGTTCCGGTCAAGCACTGGTCAGAGACCTCGAGACCCGCTACTTCACAAAACTCCGGCTGACGCCTGTTTCCCGCACAGCGCTCGTGCTCGCCCCCATGATTGCGGGAATGCTGCAGCTCGTTGTTCAAACCATCCTGATTCTGTTCGTCGGCTGGCTAATGGGTCTCCACGTCCCAACCGGATTTGCCGGCCTAGTTGTCGTGGTCATTTACGCTGCGGGTTGGGGACTGGCGTTTGCCGGCTACTCTGTGGCTTCAGCGCTGCGGTCGAAAAACGGTCAAGCTGCTCAAGCGGCAACGTTCATCTTCTTCCCGCTTTTGTTCTTGAGCGATACGTTCGTGCCGATCTCGCTGATCCACGCGCACTGGATGCGCATCGCTGCACACATTAACCCAACAACGTACGTGTTTAACGCGATGCGTGCTGTGCTTGAGACAGGTTGGAGTACGCGACCGCTCCTTGAAGGGGCTCTCGCCATTGCAATCCTCGCCTGCATCACTTTGGGGTTTGCCGTCTACACCGCTACGCGCACTTTGCGCCGCGCCTAGAGAGGAAGGAATTCGTCCGTGGAAAATTCGTCGTTGTTTGCAAAGTGGGGTCGCATTGTCGCAGGCCCAAAGACGCGGTTTATCACGCTTGTCCTGTGGGTAATCGTCGTCGCGGTCCTATCCGTCCTCGCACCCGCTGTGAGTAAAGAAGAAAACAACGCAGCAGCGAACCTGCCAAACAATAGTCCGTCGGTTGTCGCAGCAAGCAAGCTGAAGCACGCGTTCCCCACGAACAGCGGCACGCCCGCGCTCGTCGTCTGGTACAACAAGGCGGGCCTCAGTGCGACAGACTTACACGACATCCAGTTGGCAGCCAAGTCGCTCGACCAACACCCAGTCCCCGGCCAGATGTCAATCCCGCCGGTGTACAACCTACCCCCAGTCGCTCTGAAGGGCTTTGAGTCCAAAGACGGGACCACTTTCGTCTTACCTGTCAGTTTCAAGGGCAGCGCTTCGACGACAGAACTCCAGTCGTCCGTGACGGCCATGGAGCAGCGCATTTCGTCTGCTGTCGGGGCCAACCCGTTTCACGACCCATCCGTCACGTCATCCGGTCTCCACGCGCGCATTACGGGACCGGTCGGGATTGCAGTGGATGCGCAAGGGCTGTTCAAGAACGCAGACTTTGCGCTGCTTGCAGCGACGACAATGCTCGTTCTCGTCCTGCTCATCCTCCTCTACCGATCTCCAATTCTCGCGTTTGTACCGCTCGTCGCAGTCGGGTTCGCCTACGGAGTCATCAGCCCGCTACTCGGTCTGCTAGCGAAGTCCGGAGTCATCACAGTCGATGCTCAAGGCGTCTCGATCATGACCGTACTCTTGTTTGGCGCCGGCACCGACTACTGTCTGTTTCTCGTCGCACGCTACCGCGAGCGGCTGTACGAAGTAAAGGATAAGTTCGTCGCGATTCGCGAGGCCGTCGGCGGCGCGGCGGGCGCCATCGCCATGAGCGGCCTTACGGTGGTACTCTCCCTGTTTACGCTCTTGTTTGCCCGCGTCGGCTCCGAACACCGCTTTGCAGTTCCGTTCAGCGTCGCCATTTTCGTGATGGCGCTTGCCGGCGTCACACTGTTGCCAGCGCTTCTCGCCATACTCGGGCGCGCGTCGTTCTTCCCATTCATCCCGCGGACTGAAGCAATGTGGGAGGAGCGTCGGGCAAAGCGCGGTGCGAAGCGGACGCAACCGCGTAAAACGGGTGAACCAGGGCGTTTTAGTCGCTTTGTCGGCCGAGTGGTATCTGTCCGGCCGTGGACGGTGCTCACTGTCAGCGTCGTTGTTCTGGCTGTTTTAGCTGTGTTCTCGACGCAGATTAAAACGACGTACAATCTTCTGTCCTCATTCCCGAAAAACATGCCGTCTCGGCAAGGCTACACGCTACTCGCTGACCACTTCTCACAGGGCACTTTGGCGCCAGTACAGGTCATCATGGACAAAGGCAGCGCATCCGCGGTGAAGTCCAAGCTCAAGACACTGCCGATTGTGGCATCCGTATCGGCGCCCACAGAGAGCAAGGTCTCGGCTGGTGTCTCGGAACTTCAAGTGACCTTGAACACCGACCCGTATTCGAATGCAGCGATGGCCGACATTCCGAAAATCCGAACTGCGGTTGAGCAGACGTTGTCACAAAGCGGTGTCGCATCCCCCGCCAGTCACGTCTGGGTCGCCGGTGAAACGGCGACGCAGTTGGACACAAAGCTGTTGACCAGCCGCGACACCCACGTCGTGATCCCGATTGTGATCGCGATGATTGCGGTCTTACTGCTACTTTACTTGCGCTCCGTCGTCGCGATGGTCTACCTCATGGCGACGGTGCTGCTGTCGTACTTCTCTGCGCTTGGCACTGGCTGGGTTGTGCTGCATTACCTGATGGGCGCCACTGCGATTCAGGGGTCCATCCCGCTCTACGCGTTTGTGTTCCTAGTCGCACTCGGCGAGGACTACAACATCTTCATGGTCTCGCGGATTTGGCAGGAGCGCTGGCGAATGCCGCTACGCCAAGCCATCAGTGAAGGCGTTAGCCGGACGAGCGGCGTGATTACCTCGGCTGGCTTAATTCTTGCCGGTACATTTGCGGTTCTGTCGAGTCTGCCGATTCAAATTCTCGTTCAGTTCGGCATCATCACCGCCATCGGCGTCCTGCTCGACACCTTCATCGTGCGCCCGTTCGTCGTTCCGGCCATCACGGCGATTCTCGGCCGTGTCTCGTTTTGGCCAGGTGCGACTGCGAGTCATCGCTAAGGACGGTAGTCGCCAAAGGAGCCCCACGCTTCGACGGTGTTGTACTTCTTGAAGTTTGACTGGAAGTGCACTGTGACAGGCGCCGAATCAAGTCTTGGAAACAACTCAACCAAGTGCTGTTCCGCGTAGCGGATGGCTTCAAGAACTAGCGGCATCTCTCTGTGCAGGATGCCGCTTCGCCATCTAGCTGTTCCGATGGCGATGCCTCCGCTGACATGAACGTAGATGTGCAGCGTGTGTCCTTTCCGGTCCGTCAGCCACTCGCCAAGCGCTTCATCTCGCAGCAACCGTGCGTACCAGCCACTGATTTGTTTTCGGTCGAAGTCTGTGCCAACCGTAAGGTACAAGTCACCTGTTCTGTCGGAGTGAGTCAGGGTGTATTTGCGTGGAAACAGTGGTCCTTCTGGTGTAGCGGGCGAAGTGAACCGGACGTGTAGTTTTTCGGGTTTCAGTCGCTTCACGAACGTCCCCCCAAACTTGAGTTCGCTCTATTGTATCCGGGCATCAAGCGCCGAAGTACAATGGCGTCGAGCGGACTAGCTGGGGTTGAGTCGATGGACAGCGCTGGGCCTTGGCGGGCGCTCGCCGAGTCGAATCAAAAGGCTGGCGCCTACGGTTACGTAGGCAACGGCATTTTGACGACGAACCTAGCCGGGCGCCTGCTTCGCGATCTGATGCTGGCGACGGCCAGCAACCTAACCGAACTGCCCGTCGTCCAGCACCGCTCGCCGAGCGCCTAGCACGTTACTGAAACGCGTTATTCGTTAAAAGGGGAAGGCGCGGTACTCGCTTTGCACTGAGATCCACTTCACTGTTGTGAACTCTTGGAGTGTCCACTCGCCGCCAAAGCGGCCGATGCCTGACGCCTTCTCGCCGCCAAAGGCGATAATCGGTTCGTCGTTGATGCTCTGGTCGTTGATGTGAATCATCCCAGTGTGGATGCGCTGCGCCACTTGAACTCCTCGCTCCGTCGCGCCCGTGAAGATTGAGCCGCTGAGACCGCCTTCGGACTGATTGGCGAACGCGATGGCTTCCTCCACATCGGAGAAAGAGATAATCGACGCGACGGGGCCAAACACCTCGTTTTGGCAGATAGTCATGTCGTTTTTCACGTCGGTAAACACGTACGGTGATACCACCTTGCCCTCGATCGATCCTTCGAGCGCAAGGTGCGCACCTTCCGCTACAGCCGACTCGATGAACCGACGTACCTTGTCAACCTGCTTCTGGTTGATCAGCGGGCCAATGTTCACACTTGGGTCCGCTGGATTCCCCGCGCGAATTCCCTTTGCGTGTTCGACGAACCGTTCGACGAACTGGTCGTGGATTGACTCATGGACAAGGATCCGGTTCAGACACATGCAGATTTGCCCCTGGTGCATGAACTTCCCGAACGCAGCTGCGCTTACTGCGGCATCGATGTCCGCGTCCTCCAGCACAATCATGACGTTGTTACCGCCGAGTTCAAGCGCTGTGCGTTTCAAGTGCCGACCGCAGATTTCGCCGATGTGACGGCCAACCGCCGATGACCCGGTAAACGAGATGAGCCCGGCAATCGGGTGTTCCACAAAGGCATCGCCCACCTCGGCGATGTCGGGGACGACGACGTTGAGCACACCTTTTGGGACGCCAGCCAGTTCAAACACCTTGGCGATGATGGTGCCACCAGACATAAACGTCTGCATGTCGGGCTTGAGCACCACACCGTTGCCGGCGGCAAGAGCCGGTGCCACCGAGCGAATCGAGAGATTGAGCGGGAAGTTAAACGGACTGATGACTCCGACGACGCCAATCGGGATGCGGTAGATGCGGTTTTCTTTGCCCGGAATCATTGAAGGGCGAATGCTGCCGTACATTTGCAGCGGCACCTTTGCAGCTTCACGCACCATCCCAATCGCAATGTCGACTTCAATGTTCGCTTTTAGGAAGGAACCGCCGGTCTCTGCGACAATGATGTCGCAGATTGCCTGCCGATTGTCCTGGAGAATCTGTGCGGCCTTCTCGATAATTGCGCCTCGCTCGTATGGGTTGACTGCCGCCCAGGCCTCCTGAGCCGCCGCGGCCACTTGGTAGGCTTCGTCGATGTCCTCTCTGGAAGCCAGTCGAATTGTGGTGATGACTTCATCGTTGTAGGGATTTAAGTCCTCGTACGCCGTTTCGCTGCGCCCATCTCGCCATTCGCCTTGAATGTACTGGTAGCTCAAAGACACTGGGTCAAACATCCCACTCCACCCTTCCTCATTCTGATGTAACCGATTTCTAGTCGATCCCTTCATATAATATATATCACAATTTTTAATATACTGACTGTTCTTTGTGATGATCTTCGTCTCTCAAGACCTGTATCTTCTTCTCCCACCGTACAACAAACCTTCTCACCCTACGTTTAATATCACGGAAAAGTGTGACAATGAATAGTAAGCAAGCATTTTACTTCGCGCCCGCTGGATGAGCGCCTGTCGAGGGGGAGACTGACGGTGAGTTTAGCGCTGCGGTTGAGAGAGTTTCAAGAGCACGAGGATTCACTGCGTTGGGAAGGTACGTTCGAACAGTACTTGGGCATGGTGGAAAGAAACCCGTCCGTCGCACACACAGCACACGCCCGCGTCTATGACATGATTGCCGCTGCCGGAGTGCGTGAAGTAGACGGACACAAGGTGTACTGTTTCTTCGAAGACGAAGTGTTTGGCGTCAGCGAACCACTGGAGCGACTGGTAGAGGAGTACTTTCACTCCGCAGCACGGAGACTCGATGTCCGCAAGCGAATTCTGCTCTTGATGGGCCCCGTGAGTGGCGGAAAGTCCTCGCTCGTGACGCTCCTGAAGCGCGGCCTCGAGGCCTATAGTCGAACCGAGCGAGGCGCACTTTACGGGATTCTGGGGTGCCCGATGCACGAAGAGCCCCTCCACCTCATCCCCAACCGGCTGCGCAGTCAGATGGAAACCGAACTAGGGGTGCACATCGAAGGGGACCTTTGTCCGGTGTGTCAGTTGCGCTTGGAAGAGGACTTTGGCGGCGACATTCTGCGGATGCCAGTGGAGCGGGTGTTGATCAGTGAAGGTAAACGTATAGGCATTGGAACGTTCAGTCCGTCTGACCCAAAGTCTCAGGACATCGCGGACCTGACTGGCAGCATCGACTTCTCGACGATCGCAGAGTACGGTGCTGAGTCCGATCCACGCGCCTTTCGCTTCGACGGCGAACTGAACAAGGCGAACCGCGGGATTTTGGAAATGCAGGAGATGCTGAAAGTCGACAGCAAGTTCCTCTACCACCTCCTGAGCTTGACGCAAGAAGGCAACTTCAAGGCCGGTCGGTTCGCCCTCATCAGCGCCGACGAACTGGTCATCGCCCACACAAACGAGACAGAGTACCAGGCGTTCATCTCGAACAAGAAGAACGAGGCGCTCCACTCGCGCATGGTTGTCATGCCAATCCCGTACACACTGCATGTGTCTGACGAGGTCAAAATCTACGGGAAGTTAATTCGACAAAGCGACTTGCGAAACGTCCACCTAGCGCCACACGGCCTGCGCACGGCCGCCACCTTCTCAGTTCTCTCACGGTTAAAGGAGTCCACCAAAGCGGACTTGATGAAGAAGCTCAAACTGTACGACGGACAGACTGTGGAAGGCAGCGAGATCGACGTCAAGGAACTGCATAGCGAACACCCTGTCGAGGGAATGGACGGAATTGACCCGCGCTACGTGATCAACCGAATATCGTCCGCTCTTGTTCGCAGTGACGCACCTTGTATCAACGCGCTCGACATCCTGCGGTCACTCAAGGACGGTCTGAACCAGCACGCCAGCATATCGCACGAGGACAAGGAGAACCTCCTCAATTTCATTGCGGTTGCCCGTCAAGAGTACGACGAGGTAGTAAAAAAGGAAGTCCAAAAGGCGTTTGTCTACTCGTACGAAGAGTCGGCGCAAGCGGTGTTCAACAACTACCTCGACAACGTAGAAGCCTATTGCAACAAGCAAAAGTTGAAAGACCCCATCACAGACGAAGAACTAGACCCGGACGAGGCGTTGATGCGCTCAATCGAGGAGCAAATTGGCGTCAGCGACAACGCCAAGACTCAGTTTCGCGAGGAGATTTTAATCCGCATCTCTTCCTATGCGCGCCGTGGCAAGACCTTCACCTACAACTCTCACGACCGGCTGAAAGAGGCAATCGAACGCAAGCTGTTCAATGACTTGAAAGACATCGTGAAAATCACGACAAACGCCAAAACGCCTGACCCAGACCAGCTGAAGCGCATCAATCAAGTTCATGAAACGCTTGTGGACAAGCACGGGTACTGTTCCGTGTGCGCGAACGAAGTACTCAAGTACGTCGGCAGCCTCTTAAACCGCTGAAGCAGGCATGTGGGAACAAGGGTTCGAACACCTTCGGGCTCAAAACACTGACGCAAGGGGGGAGCCACGTGGGATTTCTCATCCAGGACGACTGGTCGCTCGACCGACGTGGACAACGCGCACAGGCCAGACACCGCGAGAAGGTCAAGCAGTCACTCCGCGATAACCTCGCGGACATTATCTCACAAGAGGACCTCATCCTGTCCAATGGGCGACGTACCATCCGCGTTCCCGTACAGCAGTTGGATGAACCGCACTTTCGCTACGACTACGGAAAGCAGCAGCACGTCGGTCAAGGGGCGGGCAGTAATGGCCAGACGATTGGGCGAGCGGCTCCAGGTACTGGTGTGACAGGGAATGCCGCTGGGGATGAGCCAGGCGGACAGGCGTTGGAAGCGGAAGTCACTCTCGACGAAGTCGAGGAGGCGTTGTTTGCCGACCTCCGGCTGCCAAACTTGAAAGATAAGCCACAGCCCAATCCAGTGGTAGCCGATTCGATCGACTTCACGGACATCCGAAGTAAGGGCATACGCGCAAACATTGACCGCAAGCGCACTTTTATGGAGGCTTTGCGCCGTTCGCAGAGCACGCACAAAGCCTTTCACATCACAGAGGACGACCTGCGCTTCAAAACGTGGCAAGACACCGTCATCCCGGACGTCGGAGCCGTCGTGATGGCGATGATGGACGTCTCTGGGAGCATGGGAATGGCGGAAAAGTACACAGCCCGGACGTTCTTCTTCTGGATGGAGAAGTTTCTAGAGAAGCAGTACGCCCACGTCGACATGCGCTATATTGTGCACCACACCGAGGCGTACGAGACTAGCAAAGACGCGTTTTACCGAACCAGGGAAAGTGGCGGCACAAGGTGTTCTGCAGCCTTTGACACGGCCAAAGCTGTCATTCAAACGTCCTACCCACCTGACCTGTGGAATATCTATCTCGTCTACGTCGGTGATGGCGATAACATGTGGTCTGACAACGAGACCACAGGTGCCTTAGTGCAGGAACTCAGCCCCGTGTCTTCGCTCATCGCCTACTTGGAAGTCAATCCGTACAACCGGATTACGACGCTGTCCCGCACAATTGCGAGCCTAAATGTTCCGCAGGTTCGATGGACCACTGCAGCGGACCACAGAGACGTCCTGAAAGCTCTGCGCTTGTTCTTCCACCCGAATGAGGAGGAGGTGCACCGTGCATGAAGCCACGCGATTATGAGCGTCTTGAGCAGACAATCGAGTGGATGGAGCGAGAAGCGCGGGCGATGGGCCTGGACTTCTTTGATATGCGCTACGAAATTTGCCCAGCTGACGTCGTCTATACAATTGCCGGCTTCGGTATGCCGACGCGTTACAGCCACTGGAGCTTTGGCAAGCAATACTACCGACAAAAACTAGACTTTGACCTCGGCGTGTCCCGCATCTATGAACTGGTGGTCAACAGCGACCCGTGCTACGCCTTTCTGCTCGAGGGCAACACGGTGTTGCAAAACGAGATGATTGTCGCGCATGTTCTCGGCCACAGTGACTTTTTTCGACACAACTGCAGGTTTCAATACACAAATCGCAACATGGTCGACTCGATGGCAGCAGCCGCAGAACGCATCCGCAAGTACGAGGAGTCGTTCGGGATCGACCGTGTCGAAGAGGTCCTTGACGCAGCGCTAGCTGTCCAAGAACATGTGGACGCGTCCATCCTTGGTCGCAGGCCGAATGAAGACGGTGCAGTTTTCAAGGACCTGCTCGGCTTCATCATTCACCATAGCCCACAGCTAGAGGACTGGGAACGCGACATCGTCGCAACCGTGCGCGAGGAGATGCTGTACTTTTGGCCCCAACTCGAAACCAAGGTCATGAACGAAGGCTGGGCGACGTACTGGCACACAAGACTCATGCAGGTGCGCGACCTGTCTGGGCAAGATGCCGTCGACTTCGCGCAGTTGACTGCGAGCGTCGCACAGCCGAACCGTTTCAGCCTCAACCCATACAACGTCGGGCTTGCCATCTGGCAGGACATCGAGCGAAGGTACGGCAGAGACAAACTGTTTGAAGTGCGCGAGTGTGATTCGGACGTAAGCTTCTTGCGCAACTACTTGAATCAAGACATTGTCGACGAATGCGACCTGTACGTGTACGGAAGAAAAGGGTCCGAGTGGGTCGTGATCGAGCGAGACGCCATGGTCATTCGAGAGCTGTTGGTTCAGCAGAGAACCAACGCAGGCTTCCCAGTGCTGCATGCGAGCGCGGAAGCTGAGCCGTCAGGGCGCTTGCTCATCTCACACGCCTATGAAGGTCAGGAACTTGACGTGAAGTACATCGAGCGAACCTTGCCCATGGTCCATCGACTGTGGGGCCGGCCTGTCGCCCTGCGAACCGTCTTGAACGGCCACGCGGTCGAATTTGCATACGACGGGACGGCGACCCAACGCAAAGCTGTGTGAAGTGAGCAATGGCCGGGTGCCGTGTCTTTAGGTTCTTGTGGTTCAAAATCGCCTTCATTCGACAGCCGCGCCAGCGACCTCGTCCGCTGGAGCAGACCGTCGAACTCGTCAATCGCGAAGGCTACCCTTCAAGCTGTGTGCGAATATGGTAGATTGACTCGGGGTCGCCCATCACTTGAACCACGTCGAACTGCTCCAACGTCGTGTGGCCACGGGGGATAATCCGCTCGTCGCCGCGGATAATCGAGACAAACAGCACGTCTTGTGGGAGGCGCAGCGCTCGCATTGGAATGTTGTCGAAGTTGCGTGAACGCACCTCGACACTGCCAATCACCCAACCTTCCGGCAGCGTGCTCGTGTCCAGAGTAATCTCCGTAGCCGGAGCCGACGTCGGTTGCACCGGTTTGAAACCCCGGATGAGTCGGTTGAACGCTGCGGGGGAAACAAGACTCGAGACAATTGCCAGTAGCACCAACCCGTTTGCCGTCGGTCGACTCAATGCACCAATTTGTGCAGCGATTTGGCTCGCTGCGATGATCAGGCTGAGTCGTGAACTGAGCAGCATACCGCCTGCGAACCGCTGGCGAACAGGGTAACCGCGTAAGAAATACAGTGCTGGAAGCACTTTGTTGAGAAACATGGTGATGAGCATAACGGCCATCGTGATCCAAAACACAGGCTTGACATCGAGGGACTTCACATTAAACTGCATGCCGACGTTGACAAAGAAGATCGGCAACAGGAACCCATAGCCGATGGAGTTCAGCTTGGCAGTGAGTTGGGAGTGCCGCTCTGACAACAGGGAGATGATGGCCCCCGCCAGGAACGCGCCGACGATTACTTCCGTGCCGAGCGTCTCCGACAGCGCCAAAAACAACAGAATCAGAGCGAATGCTCCGCGCAACCCCATTTCGCTGGTGGCGTTCTCAATGGTGCGAAAGCCACGAGTGTTCGCGACGAAGCGCAGTAACCGGTAGAGCACGACAAAGATCATCAACAAGACCATCACGAGTAGCACACTGAAGCCGTTGCCATGGGTATGAAGCGCGACATACGCTGTGATAGCTAGGAGTGTAATCATGTCGGCAATCAGGCCAAACACCATCAGTTGTTGCCCAAACGGGTCGCTCACCCAGCCCCTTTCCTTGAGCGCCGGCAATAGAATGCCTGTCGATGTTGTACTGAGGACGAGCCCAATGACAAAGGGATGCTGATCCCACCCGACAGCAACCAAAATAAACGCGATGGCATACGAGACAACTGTTGTGGTGACAAAGAAGGCGAGACCACGAAGCCAAGCTGGTCTCCCGCTTCCAGGAGTACGCTCGAAGATGAGATCGAAGTCCAATTCCAATCCAGACAAAAACATCAGGTAGGAGAACCCGAAGTTCGCCATGAATCCCACGTACTTGGTGGACTGCGCCACGTGAAATCCGTTCGGCCCAATCAATATGCCGAGTAAAATTTCGATCACGATGGCCGGCACGAGCCCCCGGAGCATGCGCGTGGAGAGCCACGGGCTGAGCAACGCGACAATGGTCACCAAAAACAGCGAGTTGTACGTGGCCTCCATTTATTCCCTCCTTCGGCTTATCTCTCAACTTTCTCAGCGGGAACACCTTTTTGTAGGGTACCCGAAGCCGGATGTTTGTGGAAGCGTGAAGTCTGCTGCCTCACCGAACATCGACATGTATGTAGCTGCGCTCTGCCTCGTTTCAGGAGATGCGCAAGATTGGCGTGCGAGATGCGGTTCCTTTGAGGGATGAAAAGTTAACTGAGGAAGAAATCGAGAACATCAAATCAATCTGAGAGCCGCAGTTACAGAATGCCTCTGGCTGCCTCAGAGTGTTGCAGCATATTGAGAACGGAAGCTTGACGCACCGACGGACTAGCCCGCACGTGTCCGTAGGTTCACCTGACAGTCATCAGGTATGCAGTCGAGTGAATGTAAGCCAAATCAGCTGCGAGGTGATTGTACATTTCGTCTCGCGCTAATTCCTCATCTCGTGCTACAAGTGCACGGTAAACACGCCAGTGCTGCTCAGCCGAATCCACTTGGCGGCGGTAAAGTTTGAAGCAGATATAGCGATAATAGCGAGCCAGCGAGGACACCTCAGCCATCGCTCGAATCAACCGTTGGTTGTTCGAAGCCTGCACAATCATATCGTGAAACGCAGCATTGCTTTCGACAAACGCGTCCACTTGGTCTGCTTCCAAGTACAGTTCAGTCCGCTCCAACAACGTCCGCATCTGCACAAAGTCTTCGTCAGCCATGTGCCGCACTGCCAAACCTGCCGCCAACGGCTCCAGAGCCATGCGCAGTTCATAGAGGTCTTCGAAGTCCTGTTGTGTGGGTTCAAACAAGTGCGTCACACCGTGGGCCGTCACCAACAGTCCCTCTTGTTCAAGCCGCCGAATCGCCTCCCTGAGCGGACTGCGGCTGATCTGAAAATCCTTCGCTAACTGACTCTCCACAAGTTTCGAGCCAGGAGCGAAGCCCGCCGTGAGAATCTCGTGACGCAGGTAGCGATACACTTGTTCAGCTAAGGAGTCAGCCTTCACGATTGGACTTTCCACAAGGAACATCCCCTATACCCGACTCACACTTTCATTCTCTATACTCTATTTTACAAGATTCGGACTCGGGCGGCGAGGGTAATAGACAGCCAATTTTACGTAAGCTACAGCAGTCCGCGACAGTGCTCAGACAGGCATACTAACAGTACTTTTTGTTACGGATGGAAAATCGATGTAACTTCCTGGTATCCACCGTTGTCGGTGTACGCTTCCTGTCTCTCCAATCCTAGCACCTGCAACACGTGCGTGTCGTCGATCGAGAAGAGAAAGGCTTCTGTATCCCCGGTGTTGACGTGCTCATGCCAAGTCCATGGCGGCAGAATGAAAAAGTCACCTTGACTCCACTCAAACTTCTTCCCGTCAATCACCGTGTACCCTGTGCCCCTGACCACATGGTAAATCGCGCTGTGCACATGCCGATGAGCCTGCAAATGGATGCCCGCCGGAATCTTTTGCATCATCGAGCCGATTCGGGCATCCGCCGGCCCGCCTGTTGTCGGGTTGACGTACTTCACCGCGTAGCCGTCGTGTGGGTTCAGTTTCACAACATCCGGCGACCCTTGCGCCATCGTCCCGAGCGCCCGCTCTGTATCGACCCACCGGTAGTTGAGCAGAGGCGATGGGTACCCTGGTTGCGCGTTTTCATCGACAGGCATCAAACCCGGTGCAGAAAACTGATAGGACGAATAGTTGGCTGGTTTGGTCAATGGGTACGAGTCACCATCGTACGGTTGAAAGAACGACCCAGCAAACGACTTGACCAAACCGACATCGAGTCCGTCCATCCACAACACAGGCTCCGCCCCCTCATGGCCGTGCTCGTGCCAGGTGTACGGCGGGGTCAGCACTAAGTCTCCTGGGTCCATGTTGATTTTCTCACCGTTGACCGACGTGTAGGCGCCCTTGCCCTCAATGATGAGGCGAATCGCTCCTTGGGAATGAATGTGCGGCGGCGCCTGTTCGCCCGGTTGCAGCAGTTGAATCCCCGCGTAGAGTGTATACGTCCCATAACCGATGAGACCTTTTTTCAACAGACTCGGGTTCTGCAGGTAGACGACGCGGCGCTCACTGTCTTTCCCAGGTTTCAACAGTTCCCCCGCCCGCAGGACGTGGTTTCGAATCGTCTCCCACTTCCAAAGGTACGGCTCTACATCGTGATCAGGCTCCCTAGTAATCATGTGCGGCAAGTCTGTCCACAGCGGTCCTAGCGAGTCCTTGCGCAGCGACGCATGAAAGTCACTCAATGCAGCTTCGTGATTAATTCCTGCCATTCATCATCTCTCCTTAAAGTGATGGTGCCAAGGTGTGAACACTGTAAGCTCGGGATTGGCTATGAAGCGTCCAATTCCGCCATCAGTTTGGCCTTTTGGACTTTACCGGAAGCCGTCATCGGGAGCCCGTTGCGAATTTCAAGACGCTCCGGAAGCTTGTACTTGGCGATGCCCTTGCTTGTTAGAAATTCTGTCATCTGTTCCAGTGTGAGTGAGCTCCCCTCGGTCAATTCGACAAAAGCGCAGGCGCGCTCGCCGAGTCGCTCGTCCAGCATACGGACGATGGCGACTTGCCGGATTGCGGGGTGTTCGAGCAGCATGTCTTCGATCTCCAGCGCGTAGATCTTCAGTCCCCCGCGGTTGATCGTGTCCTTGGCTCTGCCGACGAAGTGCACAAAGCCCGGTTCATCCATCCAGCCCAAGTCTCCCGTCAGAAAGAAGCCGTCTTTCGTAAACGCTGAAGCTGTTGCCGCTTCATTTTTGTAGTACTCACAAAACAGCGAAGGACCGCGAAACGCGAGTTCGCCAACTTCCCCTCTCTCCGCTTCTTCGGACAAGACATTCAAGACTTTCATTTCTCCTTCCGGACAAGCTCGGCCAATGGTTTCCCACGACTTCTCCGGTGGATCGTCGGGCCGCGTATATGCACCCGCGCAGACTTCCGTCATTCCCCATTGCGCCGCTACCATGCAGCCGAACTGAGCTCTGAGGTTGTGGACCATATGCGGGGGAATCTTCGAACCCCCCGTCACCACGAGGCGAAGTGCTTGTTGTACGCCTTGGTCTTTTGCCACGCGAAGGATATCCAACCACTGCGCCGGCACACCGAGACCCACGGTAACTCCCTCTGCTGCAGCGACTTCCAAAAAGGCTGCAGGTGAAAAGGCAGTCAGCATAATGTGCCGAATCCCAGTATGCAAAGCACTGAACATCATTGGAATAGAAAACATGTGGTTAAAGGAGCCGAGCGTCAGAAGCACGTCGTCTGCCGAGAATCGATACTCGCGCGCCTGATATAAATGCACCGGCACAAACGTGCGGTATGTGTGCACGGTGGCTTTCGGGTCGGACTGAGTCCCTGAGGTAAAAAGGATCGCGAACGGATCATCTAAGGCTGGCGCCTGAACCGCGAGTTGTGCGTCTGACACGCCATCCGCTTCTTCTCGCAACAGGCTTTCTAAACGGATGGCTTGTTCACTGACTGGCACCTCACCCAAAACCACCACATGCCTAACGGTTTCAACTTCCGCTAGCACCTCTTGCACGAGAGCTAGGTGGTTGACACCGTGCCACGATGCCACGACAGCCACCATCTTGACTTCGTTGTGCTTCAGCATGTAGCGCAGTTCCTGTTGCCTGTACGCTAAATTGAGTGGGGTCAGGATTGCACCAATTCGAGTGAGTGCAAAATGCAATATCGGGTAGTGCCAACTGTTCGGGAGCTGTACGGCAACCCGGTCGCCCTTTCGAATCCCGAGTTTCAACAAGTGCTTGGCCAATCGAACAGACAGACCTCGCACGTCTTCAAACGACAGCCGTACATCACCGTCCACCACAGCCACACTGCCGCCAAAGCGCTCGGCTGCCAAGTCTACGACTTGAGGTATTGTCAACTCGAACATGTGCTGATTGTCCATCGCCCTGCCCCCTCCCGCCACGCTCCCTGTGACTGTCGTCGCCAGACCCTGCCCGCAGTTGCGGTGGTCACCGTTTCAAATCAACGTTTACAGAAAACTCGCCAATGCGATCTATGCGAAGCCGCACTCGGTCGCCAGGCACGATGGGTCCGACCCCTTCTGGTGTGCCTGTGGTGACAATGTCGCCAGGGTAGAGCGTCATGACATGCGATGCAATCTCGAAAAAGCGGTAACAGTTCGCCACCAGCTCTGAGGTGTTGGCAGACTGGCGCAACTCGTCGTTGACCCACAACTGGAGGTCCAGGGTATGCGGGTCGCCAACTTCATCCGACGTGACGATCCACGGACCGATTGGCGTAAATGAGTCGTACGACTTGCGCATGGGGCGGTCTTCCTGCCCACGCACAGTGATGTCCATCAGACCGAAGTAGCCGAAGATGTACTCACTTGCCTGACTGGCTGGAATGTCTTTCGCTTGCTTCCCAATGACAAACGCAAGTTCTCCCTCGTGATCGGTTCGACGGTCTTGAAAGGGCAAACGCACCGTGCCTTCAGGCCCGATGATTGAGGATGGCGCTTTCAGAAAAAAACCCAGTCGTTCCACCGTAAAGTCCTGGTTCATCTCCAACTTGTGCGACATGTAGTTGACAGGCGCCGCAACAATTTTGCCGGGTGACGGAACGGGAGGTAACAGTTGAACATCAGACAACCGCACTTTGGGTCCCTGCAAGGCAGCTGTTTCAATCGCCGCTCGATATTCCACAAAACCTTCTAACAAGTGGCGAAATGAGCGTGGAGTGTCGTGCTTGTCCCACCTCACTGCATTGCCTACTTCCACAACCATCTCACCTACGACGACGCCTAACTGATTGTCGTTGTACAGGGCCAGCCTCATTTCAACACCCTTTCATTCACCGAGTCCCGCACTCTGCCCACGTCCTAATCCACTCTATGGATTGTCAATCCACTTTTCGCTATCGATATTATTGTATTCCTAATCGTAAGTGTCAATGATTTCTGAATCAAGCAAAAACAAGCCTTGACACAACACACCTGCCGACCGCGTTACGCTGCCTACACTCGATGAACCTTGAGTCGCCTAGAGGAGCCATGTTTAATCTTTGTTCACGTAGCCCATTCTACGAGAAATTTGATTTGCAGCCTGACGGGCTAGACTGACTGTCCGGTCTAGCACCTCGGTTTCGTTGAACCGGTAACTTGGCGCCGCCAAGCCGATTGCACCAATCACCTTTTGGGTCGGACCGAACAGCGGTACGGCGATTCCTGTGAAGCCGTGGAAGGTGCCTCCGACGTCAATGCCATAGCCTTGAATCCTAATTTCATGCAGTTGTGCGTAAAAGGCGTCCTCCTCGACAATCGTGTCTGGGGTGCTCTGCTCAAGTGGAAACCGCCCAACCACCTGCGTCGCATCGGACGCCGGGAGATGTGCCAAAATGGTTCTGCCAATGATTCCGTAGTGTAAAAAGCGACGTTTGCCCACATAAGAATGAGGTTGGAAGTCGTCGTCGCTTTCGAGACGTATGAGGTACTGCAACGTATCCGCCTGACGCTCTGCCAAAATTACAGTGCAGTCAAGTTCGTCGTGAAGTTCGAGTAAGAATGGTTCAGCTTCGCGAAGCACGTCCAGGTTTTGCAGAACGATGCCCCCGTACTCCAACAGTTTAAAGCCTAATCGGTAATGCGCGTAGCGTTCGTCGAAGTGGACTAGCCCGTTTCGCTCTAACGTCCACAAAATGCGGTACACCGTCGTCTTGGGCAGACCTGTTTTGCTCACGACGTCATCAATCGTCAATCTCGACTGGTCAAATCCAAAGGCGTTTAGCACCAGAACCGCCCGCTCAACGGATCGATTGACTTCCACATTCAGATTGCGCATGTCGCACCTCGTTGTTCGGCTCGTGCTTGCCCGATTTTCCTGATTATACATTGTGTAGTGACCACGAGCCTACAACACCGAAGCCGCCCACCGAAGCGAGCGGCCACACAAAAACGCGAGGTAAAGGTCAGGCATTCACCACGTGAACTTCTTCCAGCTCGGGCGTAATTCCCCGTTTCCTGAGTTTCATCGGCGCGGTCTCCTTCAATCCGAACGAAACGAGGAACACCAGAAACGACCCCCCGGCAGCCATCCAGAATGGAGCGGATGGGCTGTGATATGAATCCGCGAGTACACCAGCGAGCGTGGGAACCAGTGTCCCGCCGAACAGTTCTCCGACCATGACAATGAGCGACATCGCCGTAGCCACAAAGGCGCGCGGAATGGACTCAGCCGGAATGATGGCCATGAACACGGGCGCATAACCTTGTGCGACTGCAAGGAAGAAAGCTAGCAGCATGAATGTCCCGACGCTGACATGCAACACAGCGACTAGGACTGGGGAGACTGCCGCGATCAATCCAAAGATAATCATAATCGGCTTGCGCCCAACCCGGTCGGACAGATAGGGTAAGACAAGACCCCAAATAAAGCTGCCAATCCCCATTGCACTCATGATGTACGAGACCTGCGTATTTGTGAACTTGTCCACAGTCGTAAAGTACGTAGGCGCAAAGGTCGTGAATGCGAACAACCAACTCATGAAGCCAATGGAAATTATCATGCCCAGCCAGATGTTCCGATGTTTGAAGACAACCTTATAGTCGCCCGGTTTCGGACGAACGTGCACATGACTCGCGGCGTCCCCAATCAACACCGGCTCCTTCATGAATTTCATCAAGATGAGAGCCACCACGATACCAGGAATCGCCAGTACGTAGAATGCGTAATGCCAGCCTGCGGACTGTGCGATGGCCACAACCAACAGAGGGGCGACCACTGAACCGAGCAGTGCGGTGGAACTCTGCACGAACCCCATGTTAAATCCGCGTCGCTGTGGGGATGAATCGGCTATGACTGCGGCTTGAGCCAGTGTGACAACAGGTCCCTCTGCTGCGCCCATCAGACCTCGGGCAACAAGGAGTGCCGCAAACGTCGTGGCTAGCCCTGTGGAAAACGATGCGATCGAGAAGACGAGAACGATGGCAATAAAAAACTTTTTCTTCGAATTTAAGAGGTCTGACAGGCTCGAGAACAACCAACTAGAAATCGCCCAACAGATGGAAAGAATCGATACGGAGAGGCCAATTTCGGCTTCGTTCATCTTCAGAGCTGGCGCGATGAACGGAAACAGGTAAACAATACTGAGTCGGTCCATCATGACAAAACCGTACGTAAAGAACATGCTTGTGACAATGAAGTTCTCGTACCGCCAAAACGTTCGTTTTGCAACCCTCGTACCCATTTCCTTCCCCCTCCAAGGTTGAGAATGGCGCAGAAACCGCTTTCTTCTGTGGCATCCAGATAAAACAACTATATATTCAGAATTAGTCAACTTAAATGCACTATTCCGTGCAAGTTTAGCGCTGACTCTCCTCAGAAATGAGGAACACACCTTCGTTGTCACATCCGGTAGGCCCCGCGATTCAGTACTTTGTACTCATGCGCGCATGATTTACCTTTGGCCCATACGGTCCCTCATCCAACCACTTGCCAAGGCCAGGGACAATCGAAGCAAGTGACGCCGCTAACTCACGTTTGGCGCTCATCTCCGGGGAGTTCCCTTGTATGTGTTCTAACGCGATCGCGGCACAGTCACGGTTGTACTCTGCAGCAAATTGACGTTCTTCCGCTGCCGCGAGCACTGCCAGCACGGCTTCTTCATGGCTCGCCGCGCTACGCGCGCTCGCGATGGCGCGAGCAGCCAGTACAGCGTCCGGTACGCCTGAGTTAAATCCACGAGCGCCAAACGGCGCGAACAGATGGGCGGCCTCACCCGCGAGTAATACACGCCGGTGTTCATCGGTGAATGTGTTGGAAACTGCTTGGTGAAACCGATAGGCTGACACCCATGAGATACGGTCGGCATACTTCTTGTCGATCACTCTTGGCAACCACTGTTTGACTCCGTTCACAGTGCCATAGGTTTCTTCATCATCGTCAGCAAGCAGTTGCAAGTCGACCCGCCAGCCACCCTGAAACGGCACGTACAGGACATTTCGTCCATCCATCGCGGGGTGCTGGTAGTGGAAGACGCGCTCAATCGGCAGTGGCTTCTCCATGTCTTCCTCTAAATCCACCACGACAAACGTGTCGTGCGACCGCGGTCCCACAAGTTCCGCGCCAATCTCCCGGCGAACGACCGACCGTCCCCCATCAGCGCCAATGACGTACTCCGCAGACCACTGGTCCCCGCCTTCTGTGACAACCCTTACATCGGTGGCCGACGTCGCGAGTGAGTCAACTGACTGACTCCACCCAAACTCCACGCCTGCCGCCACGCAGGCTTGATAGAGAATGCCTTCAATGACAGACTGATGCAAACTCGTAAAGTGCGGCAATCCTCCTGCAGCCGGCTCAGGATAGTGGCGGACGTAAACCTCTTTCCCTCGATACAGAGTGCGCTTTGTACCCCAAATAATGCCCTTTTCAGCAAAGGCAAAACCGAGCCCTGGGCTAATTTCCTCGAGCAGTCTCAGTGTGGCGTTGTGAAAGAAAATCGCGCGACTTCCAGGGCGTATGCGGTCCTGCGATTCCGCCTCGAGAATCGTCACTTCAATTCCCGCGTGGCGGAGTGCCAAAGCTGCAGTCATCCCTACAGGCCCAGCGCCAATCACAAGTGCCTCGCGGTGTGTCGTCTGTTGCTCACCCACATGCCAACCTCCCTTTCTTTGCGCAAATCATCTTGAACCTCAGTGACCTGATTACACGTGGTAGACAGGAGGATGCCGTTCCCGCATCATTTCCCCAAGTTGGAGCTTGTAGATCTTTCCGCTGCTGTTCAGCGGGAGAGCTTCCATGACTTCGACAAAGTCTGGAACCTTGTAATCTGCGAGATGTTCACGGCAATAGGTACGTGCCTCTTCTGGAGTGATTGATTCCCCCGGCTTCAACGTAATACATGCGCAGGAACGTTCGCCAAGCACCGGATCAGGGACGCCGACTACCGCGACCTCTTGGATTGCCGGATGCTCGTACAATCGCTCCTCCACTTCACGTGGGTAGATTTTGAGACCGCCGCGATTAATCATTTCTTTGATCCGACCGACAATAGTCACATACCCGGCTTCATTCAACGTCGCAAGGTCTCCCGTGTGGAACCACCCTCGCTCATCAATTGCCCGCCGGGTAGCTGTCTCGTTCTCGTGATAGTTCTCCATCAGTCCGGGCGTTTGACAGACAAGTTCGCCAACATCGCCATACGGTACCGGGTCTCCAACCTCATTCACGACACGCAGTGTCACCCCAGGGAGTACACGACCGACGGTTTGGTACACCCAAGCCTCGTTTTCAAAATGGGAAGCTGTCAGTGCAGGCGAAGTCTCCGTCATCCCGTACGACAAAATTGGGCTCAAACCTAACTCCGTCCGAATTCTCTCAACAATTTCGTACGGACATGGAGTGGCTGCAACGATTCCTGTTCGCAGCGAAGACAAATCGTATTTGCGACGGTCCGGGTGGTTCAACTCTAGTACGAACATCGTGGAAACCCCGTGGTGAACCGTCACTCTTTCTCGTTCAATGGTCTGGAAGACGGTTTCTGGCGAAAACCTCTCCATCAGCACAGCTGTCGATTTGGTTGCGCCCGCCATGATGCAGACAGCTAGCCCGAACACGTGACAAACCGGCACAACAATCAGGATGACGTCTCTTTCACTGTTTTCCAAGGCCTGGTTCATCGCATCTCCGGAAAACAGGAGGTTCTGGTGCCTGAGCCTGGCACCCTTCGGTACGCCCGTCGTACCGGAGGTATAGACGATCGCTGCAAGGTCATTCGGCTGAACCGTGGCTGGCGGTACTTCACCCGCTGCTGCGCCAAGTGCCAGCACACGTTCAAAGGCATGTGGATGATCGGATGTACCACTGGGATCGACCGGGATTAGGTACTCCAGCCCCGGAGTAGATGTCTGAACGGAGCAAAAGATATCGTACATGCCAGTGGATTCCGACTTTTTATCCGCTACAACAGCAGCCCGTGCTCCGGAGTTTTGGACGATGAACTCGATCTCACCCTGGCGCAATCTTGGATTCACCGGAATCACGACGATGCCGACTCGCGCAGCTGCATAGAGAGCAATGACGAACTCGGGCCAATTGGGCAGACAGACAACCAGCTTATCCCCTTGCTCGAGGCCAAGCACGTTCAACCCAGCTGCAAAATGTGCAACCCGCACATACAACTCCCGGTATGTCAGGCGGATACCTCGCTCTACCTGCACCAGTGCGGTTTTGTCGGGAACGCTTTCTGTGGCTGCCTGTAGCACCTGAAATACCGTACGCAGATAGTCCGTGCCTGCTAGTGCTCCTCCTACTTCATACTGCTTCCCAGACGGTAGCAATGCCCTGCCCCCCTCCGATACAGAGAGATGCCACACCGTACTTCTGGCCTCTGCGATGCAGTTCCAACAGCATCGTCAAAGTAAGCCGCATGCCACTTGCCCCGAGCGGATGTCCGAGCGCTATTGCGCCGCCATTGACATTCGCAGCCTCGATTGGGAAATCGAGCTCCCGTTGACAGCCAAGGAACTGTGCAGCGAACGCCTCGTTAATCTCGATTAAGTCCATCTGCCCCAGCGTCATGCCAGCGCGCTCTAGTGCCATGCGGATGGCAGCGACAGGCCCGAGACCCATCAAGCTCGGTTCCACGCCTGCTATCCCCCACGAAACCAACCGGCCGAGCGGCTTCAAGTTGTGCCGCTGTGCATACTCACCAGTCACCAGCACGCCAACCGCAGCACCGTCACAAAGGCCGCTTGCATTCCCTGCCGTCACCAGGCCGTCCTCGATGAACCGCGCAGGCAGTTTAGCCAGTGTCTCCTTGGTCGTTGGCCTCGGAATTTCGTCCGTGTCCACAACGCTCAGACCTTGCTTTGTCTTCACTTCAACGGGCACGATTTCTTCCTGGAAGACTCCGGACGCCTGCGCAGCGAGTGCACGCGTGTGGCTCAAAGCCCCGAACTCATCGACCTCGTCTCGGGTCAGTCCGTATTTCTTGCCAACATTCTCTGCCGTCCCCGCCATCGTGAACCCGCAGAAGGAATCCAGCAGTGCTTCCCAGAGAACGTCATCCATCTTTCCGGAGCCAAGCCCAAGTCCCGTACGCGCACCGCGAATCACGAACGGCACCTGTGTCATATTCTCGGTACCGCCAACCAAGGCGACCTCCGACTCTCCATGAGCCATCGATAGCGCCGCAGTCACGACAGACTGCATGCCAGACCCACAGACCCGATTGATGGTAATTGCCGGCGCTTCAACCCGTGTGCCAGATTTAAGTCCGATGTGTCTCGCTGTCAGGATACCTTCCGGGTCGCTGCTTTGGTGAACGTTCCCAATCACGACGTTGTCTACGTCTGCTACCTGAACACCTGACCGCTCAACGGCCGCGCGAGCCGCCACTACCGCTAGGTCGACCGCGCTGACGTCTCGAAATGCACCTGTAAATTTACCGAACGCAGTTCTCGCGCCGTGAACCAAGTAAAATTCCGTCGCCAATTCCGTCGCCCCCCGGCGGTTTACTTTGACAGATGCCTTCCCCTCGCTGATACAGCGTATTTTTTATCGGCCAACAAACACCGGGTTTCTTCTTTCCGCGAATGCTCGTATGCCTTCCTGCCCATCGGCACTCGTGAAAGCGCGCATGAAGGCCTCGTTCTCGACTTGAAGTCCGACTGGCAGAGGCTGTTCGAACGCGCTTTGAATCGCGTGTTTAGCCGAAGCCATCGCCACAGCGGGCCGTTTAACGAGTGTCTCTACCGTCGCTGTCACCTGCGCTTCCAGTTCGTCGATGGGCACAACGGCACTCACCAAGCCAAGTGATTGTGCTTCTTGCGCGCCCAGTGTGCGCCCAAGCAGAATGACCTCCTTGGTCCGGGCTTCCCCGATGAGTCGCGTTAGACGCTGCGTGCCTCCGCCGCCCGGAATGATACCCAGGCTGAGTTCGGGCAGGCCGAACGAGGCGTTTTCGGACGCGATTCGAAAATCACAAGCTAGTGCGAGTTCAAACCCAGCCCCCAGTGCTAGACCGTTGATGGAGCAAATGACCGGTTTGCGCATGCTTCCAATTCGGCTCAGAGCCGCGCCCGACACCTGATTAAAGGCCCCCATTTCATCGACCGAAAACGCTCGGATTTCCTTGATGTCGATACCAGCAACAAACGCTTTTTGGCCCCCACCAGAGATCCAGACAACACGCACACTCTCATCGTCTTCTGCCTGTTGCAAACAGTGGTCAATGTCTCGAAACGCGGACAGGCTGAGGGCATTCACCGGAGGATTGTCAATATGAATGCGAGCGTATGAGTCAGATACCGTGTAGGTGATTGCACTCTGCTGCATGGTCCCAGTCACTCCTTCTCACCTCCGGTGTAGTCGTACCAACCCCGCCTGACCTTTTTCCCCAACCGACCGGCGCGGACGAGTGCGCGCAGCGACTGCGGCGCCGCGTAGCGAACATCTTTCAGCTCGTCAAAAAACACATCCATCACGTGCAGGCCAATGTCAACTCCGGCAAAGTCTTGCAGTTCAAATGGACCCATGGGGTAGTTAAGCCCCAGCTTCACCGCAGTATCAACGTCTTCCTTACTTGCGACACCTTCTTCTACTAAACGGATGGCTTCAATAAACTGAGGAATCATGACGCGGTTCACAATGAAACCGGGCGTGTCCCGCTTCACCTCAACCGTCGCCTTTCCCAACTGTTCGCCGAGCGCGCGACCTGTTGCAACGGTCTGGTCGCTCGTCTCTACGCCCCGAACCACTTCGACAAGTCTCATCACCTGCGGCGGGTTGAAGAAGTGCATCCCTACCACACGGTCGGGGCGGTTTGTTGCGGACGCGATGCTCGTGATTGAGATGGATGACGTATTGGTTGCGAGAACAACCTCAGGTGCACAAATCTCGTCCAGTTGGCGGAATATGTCCTGCTTCGCGGTAAGGTTCTCGACAATCGCTTCGATGACAAACTGTGCATCGCGCATTTCTGATACATCGGAGGACGTTCGAATGCGTGAGAGAATACCGTGCTTATCCTGTTCTGTCAGTTTTCCCTTGGCAATTGACTTGTCCATGAGTCCGGTCATATAACCCACAGCGCGCTCCAAAGCCGCTGGAACGACATCGACTAGGATGACCTGATGCCCTCGCTGAGCTGCCAAGTGCGCGATGCCTGCTCCCATGCTGCCTGCCCCGATTACGCCGATGACCATGCCTGTGTCCATTTTTGCCCCCCTAGCCAACGTTGTTCGACATCACTATATCGCTGCATGAATTCAGAATAAATGCACAGATCTACTTAAGTTTTTTCTCCAAGTTCCTCAAAACTGAGGAAGTATATATGGGTGCTGTGTAAATGAAAGCGATTTATGTGGTATGATCCTCGTAAATTTGATGAACGTTGAGTGTTAGAAGCAATTGGGAGGAGGAATTGTCACGTACACATCCGATGTGAGTCGAGCAGAAGACATGCAGAACAATGACGAATCCATCGACACAGCGACGTCATCCCTCCATCCTGCATCGCCACGCGGGCGCGATCAACTGCATCTAAACCTCAGACAGGCCGTGCAACACATTGGCAACTCGAACTCGCTGGCGAGTGTCATCGATCAACTCATATCTACCATTCAGAGCGTCTTTCACTGCGATTCGTCAATTGTTTACGTTGTCGATGAAAGTAAACACGTGCTGACACCTCATGTGCACGCACACTCAAATCAACGAACAGGCTTAGCTGCAGGTTCCCTTGCCAGCCTGAGCGATGACAACAGTACTCTGTTTCCACCGCTTCAGCTAAAGGACTGTTGCCAACGGCTCCAACTATCACCATTCCGGTGGCCTGCGGCCGAAAACAGGCCGGCACAGAACTGTGCGTTATTCGATACGCTACAGAATGCTGGATTCTCGACCTGGTTTTCCATTCCGTTACGCGTCGGCAAGCAAACGGTTGGGTTTATTGCCGTTGGCTATTTTCACTACCAGTACCTGTTTGACGATGCAAGCCAGGTCTTGTGGGAATTCGCCCAAGATGTCACCCGGGCCTTGCTCCCACACCTGCCTGGGAACATCAACCTTGCGCACGTCGAATCACAGGAGCAAGTCGACCTCCCCACACTCTATCAGCAGGACCGCATGCGCAGGCTGCTTGCCAACCATCATGAACTGACCAATACATTGTGGGCGGATGACAAATTACCGTCCATCCTGCAGTCTCTATCGTTCATTGTCCACCAACCCGTAGCGCTCTTAGACTCCTTTCTCCATCCACTGACGACGTACCCAACCGACGTTCCTTGGAATGAACTGTTGCCGTCCGTACAACACTGGATGACACAGAGACAAAGCGAATCTCGTGTGCACCTTCCATTATCTGTGCGAACCGACTCCATTGCAGGAGAGAGTTTCGTGATTACACCCGTGCAGATGGGGTCAGCTGTGCTCGGATACGTCGTTGTATGGGAACGCGGCGCTCGACTCGATGACCTTGACGTGATGGCTCTACAGCAGTCCACGACAATCCTGGCTGTCCACTTCTACAAACACGGATTACACGTCGAACGGCTTGGGCATGGGTTCAGTGAACTACTGAGCAAACTCCTTGACACCCCTCAAAACTGGACGTCGGCGAACAGTGCAGAGGCATTGGATCTCGGATGGGATGTGGCAGCTCCTCAGCTGATTTTGGTCGGAATGCCCATTTTGCACAGCGGAGTCCATTCCGTCTCGCACGAGACACTGCAGCACTACCTCGGCCAACTGCGGATCCGTCTGGCCTCGGATTACCCAAATGTGCTTGTCGCTCGTTACCAGAATCATTTCGTTTTCACTCTCCCGGACGCACTCGCCGCGGACGAGTCAATCCGGCACTTCATTGAATTTATCCACGGCATTCACTCTACTCCCGGAGTTATTTCGTCGAGCACAGCAGATAGAGGCGGGAGTGAGTCCGACTCTCAAGATTTGTCCCTCTCGTTTGGCCTGAGCCAAGTAGTGCAGTCGCCCATGCACATTGTCGACGGGCACATGGAAGCCTTCACTGCGGCCTCTCTTTATCCTGTTGTTGCGTCCCATGAATCGTTTCTGCACGCGGACGATGTACGAGTACACCACCTTCTCCGCCCCATCTCATCCATGACCGGTGCGCAGTCCTTCACCAACCAGCTGCTTTGTCCATTGGAGAACTACGATAGACATCATCAGACAGAGCTCATGAAGACGTTACGTGTTTACCTCCATCACAACGGCAGTTTATCTGATGCCGCAAATGCCCTCTTCATTCATCGTACCTCGCTTCAGTATCGAGTAGGTCGAATTGAAGGTCTGATATCGCGCCAGCTTGAAGATGCACACACACGACTCGAGTTGCAACTCGCATTTGTCTTTCGGGACTTGCAGCGAGTGTTTTCGGAAACATAAAAGTCACCGCAGACACGCAGACTCTAGTTCATTTCCATTAGAATTTCGGGTCAATCGGTGTCAACGTACTCACTTGCGCTGCGATGACTTCAGCAGCATCAAACAGGGTATCTTCTCTGTATCGTCTCCCCAAAATCTGAACACCTGTTGGTAAGCCCTCTACAACCGAGATAGGCACGGACATCGCTGGAAAGCCTAAAAGCGGCACGGACATCATCGGCCACTGAGCCGCCACGAGTCTTCGATTGCTGTCCAAACTTTCAATATCCTCATCTTGTCTGAAGGGCGGCTCAGTGGATACTGGCAGCAGCAACAATGGGTACACTTGTAAGAACTTCTGGAGTTCGGCAATGAGTGTGCCACGCCGCGCATATCCCTGTTTAAATTTGGCTAGCGTGCAGTCCCCCCACATCTCTTTGGAAACTTCGTAGTTATAACGTAAATTCATGTTCACCGCTTCGTCTCCAAACTGTTCAATCAAGGGCAGCACTTCGCGTAGGTCTTCCAACACCAGCAGCAGCCATAGCTGATAGGCTTCAGCAAACAGTGCAAGTTCCACTTCTTCGACAATATATCCAGCATTGCGGAGCGACTCAGTAGCCTTGTCTAGCGCCTCATGACCGGAGGGACTCAAACTCGCAATGCCGACATCGCGCAGTACACCAACTCGAATGGGCCGCCCAAGAGCATCGCCATGTAAGGGCACCTGCGCATGAATCGCATCTCGCGGGTCAAACCTCGACATGGCAGCGACCGCCAAGCGCAGGTCATCTACGGTGCGCGCCAACGGCCCTTGTGCCACCATCGACTGCACAGCCAAGGATTGGTCGGCGCCTACAGGCGCGTCCCAGCTGGGCACCCTCCCCATCGTAGGCCGAATCCCCATAACACCACACGCATACGCCGGGTATCGGATTGAACCCGCAATGTCGTTCCCATGCGCGATTGGCACCATTCCACTGGCAACTGCTGCGCTTGTGCCGCCGCTTGACCCGCCAGGAGTCCGGGCCTGGTCCCACGGATTCAGCGTTCGACCATGTAATTCATTGTTCGAAAACCATCTCAGACTAAAGGCCGGCACATTCGTCCGACCGACCACCACCGCCCCGGCACTGCGCAAATTAGCAATCGGGGGACTATCGATTGCAGCAATCTGGTCTCGAAAAGCGACGACTCCGCCAGTTGTCGCATGTCCTTGTTGATCAGTGTTAATTTTGGTCGCAACGGGAACTCCATGAAGAAGTCCAACTGCCTCTCCCTTCGCGATAGCGAAATCGGCTGCATCGGCTGCGCTCAAAGCTTCTTCTGCCAACAGTTCCACGATTGCGTTAATTTTAGGATTGACTTGTTCAATTCGCTCAACGCAACTCGTCACAGCTTCACGGGAGGAAATGGCTCTCGTGCGAATTCCCAACGCGAGTTGTGTCGCCGACCACCTCCATAGCTCCGGGGTTTCTGGCAGTTTATCCACGGTCACAAACACGCCTCCTCTGCTTGGATTAATTCCAATTGACGCTAGACGGCAACGTTTTCTTCGATGTTCGCATCACGTCGTCTCAAAACCCGCGGTGCGGTTTCCTTCAGACCAAAGGAGAGCAGGACGACGAAGACAGTCCCACCTAGGGCAAGCCACAAAGGGGCAAACAAGGAATACTTGTCTGAGAGGTAACCAGCGACGGTCGGAATGACCGTACCACCGCCGAGTTCTCCAACTAATACAATCAAAGACATCGCCGTGGCGATGAACGCCTTCGGGACGGATTCGGCCGGAATCACTGCCATGAATATCGATGGATAGCCGGAACCAAGTCCAAAGAGGATGGTCCACAGCAACAGAGGCGTGAAGGAATGGACATAGATAAGCACCAGCACGCTGAAGACAAGCATCAGCCCCGAGAGAACCATCGTCGGCTTACGGCCAATTCTGTCCGACACCCAAGGCGCAATCAGCTGTCCGACGAACTGAGATAACCCCATTAACGTGAGGAATAGCGATAAGTGCCCCTCTGACATGTGGTCGACCTTGGTATAAAACAGGGGACCAAAAGTCGTCGTCGAAAACATCCAGGACATAAAACCAATGGACATCAGTACACCGAGCCAAATATTCCTGTGCTTAAACACTTGTAAATAGTCCTTGAGGGGTGGACGCTGATGCTCGACCTTCGGTGCGCCAGCCGCAGCCGACAAATTCGGTTCCCTCATGTATTTCATGAGGACTAGTGCCACAATGAAACTTGGGATTGCCAAAAGATAGAACGCCTTGTGCCAGCCCAGCGCCGCAGCAATCGGTATGAGTAGAAGTGGCCCCAAGGTTGACCCTAACAGTGACACGGAACTCTGCACGACGCCGACGTTTAAACCCCGCCGCGATGGCGTAGAGTCTGCTACGACGGCCGTCTGCGTCAGAGTAACGACCGGACCTTCGGCCACCCCCATCACGGCACGTGCCAACATCAACACCCCAAAAGTCGTCGCCAAACCTGTGGAGACAGAAGCCAAGGAAAACACCAAAATGATGACGATCAGAAATCTTTTCTTCGCATTGAGAATGTCTGACAAACTGGAGAAAAGGTAACTCGAAACTGCCCAGCAAATAGACAGGATAGACACGGAGAGACCGACCTGCGCATTTGTCAGTTTCAACGCTGGCACGATGAATGGGAACAAAAACGTAATACTCAGGCGGTCCATGAACACAAAACCATACGTCAGGAACATCATGGTAACGATGAAGTTCTCGTAAGTGGCAAACCTCGACCTTCTCCTCACACTCACGTAATGCACACCTCTCCCCCAATTAAGATAGCGGTTTCATCACTGTCGGATGAGCAAACAACTGCAAAAAATGCTTCTTGTATTGATACGGACAGTATAGATGCGACCGACTTATATGAAAATTCTTTCAATAGAGGAATAACAGCGCCCTTATTCCTCAAAAGTGATGAACGACGGTCAATAATCCTGGGACCATATCAAATAAAACCTCACCGACAATCCGGCGAGGTTTCTGATGTGGTGTCTCCAACGCGACACCTGTGAGTGGTTGTCGCACCTGCGCCTGAGGTTACCCTTGATAACCATCCGGATGCGTTCGGTGCCAACGCCACGCATCAGCCACAATCTGTGTGAGGTCCTTGCGAGTTGGTTTCCAACCCAACACGCTCTGTGCCAAGGATGCATCTCCAACGAGCTGTGCAGGGTCGCCCGCGCGTCTCGGGGCGACGAGCGCAGGTACCGGATGTTCGCTGATTGCTCTCACACAGTCAATAACTTCTCGTACCGAGAACCCACTGCCATTACCCAAATTGAACGCGTAGGAGCCGGTATTGCCCTCCCGCAAGTGCGAAACGGCGAGGTAGTGGGCACTTGCGAGATCACAGACATGAATGTAATCGCGGATACAAGTACCGTCCCGGGTCTCATAGTCGTCTCCATAGATGAGAATCTCGTCCCTCTGACCCAACACAACCTGAAGGATGATAGGAATCAAGTGACTCTCAGGTCGATGGTCTTCGCCAATTGGCAACGTTGGGTGCGCTCCAGCAGCGTTGAAGTAACGCAAGGAGACAGAAGAAATTCCATACGCCTGTTGCGCATAGCTGAGCATTCTCTCAATCGCCAGTTTTGTCTCACCGTACGGGTTCAACGGTTCCTTGTTGGCATCTTCACTGATTGGCACTCGCCGAGGTGAGCCGTAAACGGCAGCCGTAGAGGACAACACAATGGACGCGACGTCGCACGACACCATGGCGTCAAGCAAAGCCCGCGTTCCGCCCAGGTTGTTCGCATAATACTTCAGCGGATCGTGTACACTTTCAGCCACTAGAGAACTGGCTGCAAAGTGCACGACGGAATCCACATGATGGTCTGTCATGACCTTCATGACACGAGCTGTGTCATGGATGTCACATTGGTAAAATGGGATGGCCCACTCATTGAGAACAGCGTTGCGGTGTCCGGTGGACAGGTTGTCAATGACGACGACGTCCTCTCCCTTTTGGACAAGTTCAGCTACCGTGTGACTCCCGACGTAGCCCGCTCCACCAGTCACGAGGATACTCACCGTAATCACCTCTACTTATCTGACACTAGCTACACCTAGCCGTCGCCCACTCGGCTCGCCATCCACTGTAACGAATAGCACCATCAACCGGGTGCGATTACCCCTTGACTGAACCTGCCAGCAAACCACGAACGAAGTACCTGCCAAGCACGAAGTAGACAATCAGCGTGGGCAGAGAGGCAAGCAGTGTGGCTCCCATCAGCACGTTCCACTGGATGTGCTGACTGCCGGAGAGGTTGACGATGGCAACCGTTACGGGCTGCAGGGGGGGCTGCGTAACAGTGACTCCAAACAAGAAGTCATTCCAGACTTGAGTAAATTCCCAAATACACGCGACCACAAATCCCGGGATGGATAAGGGAAGCATGATTCGCTGAAAAATCCCCCAATAACCGTTACCGTCAATTTGTGCAGACTCCAGAATATCGTTCGGGATATCCGCGAAGAAGTTCCGAAAGATTAGTGTCATAATTGGAATTCCATAGACGACGTGGGTCAAAATCAGTCCTGGAATGGTGTCAAACAAGTGAATGGTGTCGAGTACTTTGATTAACGGAATGAGGGTGCTTTGGTAAGGAATGAACATCCCGAGAAGCAGAATAAAGTAGACAATGTTTGCACCTCGAAACTTCCATTTCGAAAGCGCATATCCGTTGAGAGCACCGAGAAACGCGACAATGGCCGTCGCTGGGACCGCCAAGTAGACACTGTTGAGAAGGTCGGGAGAAATCGCAGTCCACGCCTGGCGAAGTCCTGAGAACCCGATGGGGTTAGGCAAGGCCCACATATGCGCGAGACTCACGTTCGCATTGTGTTTCAGGCTGGTCAAGATGAGCAGATAGACTGGAATCAAAAATATCACGAGAAACAGGATGAGCACCAAATACAGGAGTACTCGAAGCGGGATGTTGCGAGTGGTCATTTTTTCGCCTCCTGCTTCAGCGTTGAAACTAGGTACGGGACAATGAAGACCATCACCAAAACGAGCAACACCATCGCGATGGCTGCACCCTGCGCGTACTCATCACCTTGGAAAGTCGTGTTAAACATGTTCAGAGCGGGTAAATCTGTGATGAAGTTTGGTCCTGGTCCTGTCATTGCGTACAACAAGTCAAACACTTTCAAGGATGATGCCATCAACATGATGATAGCTGTGACCGTGATGGGCCGAAGATGCGGAAGCACAACGGAAAAAAACGTCCGGACGGAACCAGCGCCATCAATGCGCGCGGCTTCTTTGAGTTCCTCTGGCACTGACCGCAAGCCAGCCAAATACAGCGCCATCGTAAACCCTGTCCACTGCCAGATGGATGCGATGAGGACCGCGATTAGGGCGAGCGGAAACCCACCTTGAATCTGTGCCACGTGGAACGATTGCGGTAGGATTTTCGGCGACAGATACCATTGCGGCAAATGCTTAAAGCCCAAGTGTTTCAAAATCAAGTTGATGCCCGTTGTCGAGTTCAATAGCCAGTCCCAGACAATACCGGTCGCCGCCGCGGAAATAGCCATTGGATACAGATAGATGCTGCGGAACACACCCTCAAATCTAATCTTCTGATCAACCAAGATGGCCAAGAACATCCCGAGAATGAGGCAACCGAGCATGAAGCCGACTGTGAAAAACAACATATTCCTCAAGTCGGACTGAAACCGGAACGTTTCAAAAATCGCCGTGTAGTTACGGAATCCGTTCCAGGACATATTCTGAATAAAGCTGTTCCACTTAGAAAACGAAACCCATCCCGTCCAAAATATGAACGCGTACACAAACACGCCAACTAAAATGATTGACGGAATCAGTGTCAGCACAGCATACAAACGGTCTCTCGACATGCGACGGCGCCGAGGCTTAACTGGATGTTCGCCGGGTAGTGCCGTCGTCGGCTCTAATGTACTCATGCTGACCTCCCACGAACATGGGTTCAGAGGTGGGGACTTCCCACACTCCAAACCCATGCATCGGTTCTGCCTTAAGTCTCACTCAGACTCCAACAAACTCAATTCCCTACGGCAGCGGGTTCGCTTGCGCAGCGCTTTGGAGGGCTGAGACGAACTGGCTCACATTGCCACTTGCGGTGAACTGGCTCATGGCATTTTCAAGCGCCGTTGTAAAGCCAGGGTTCAATCCACCTTGACCAGGTACGAGAACCAACGGGTCTTTTTGATACGACTTCATCGCGTCTTGCGAGTACAAGTTGTAATCCTTCGGATTTGCATCCAGGCGTGGCGAGAATGTTCCCTTCAACGGGTTAAACTGCTTCTGACCTTCAGCCGACCCGAGCACCTTCAAGAAGTTCGTGGCATTCGTCTTCGCCTTACCACTCAACTTCGACGGCAGGCCAAACACGTCAGACACGGCAGCAAAAACCCCTTGCGACCCTGGCGTTGGCGCCCAGCCATACTGCTTGCCCGGCGTAAGTCCGGCAGTCGTCGCGAAGTAACCATTGGCCCAGTCACCCATGACGTTCATCGCAGCTTTACCCTGCGCGACCATTTGGTCAGCATCTGCCCAGTGCAAAGAGGACGCGTCCGAATTTGTGTACTTCATGACGTTCAAATATGTCTGCGAAGCCTGTTTGACGCCCGCACTGTTCCAAGATGCCTTGCCGTTCATCAAGTTATTGTACTCTGTCTGGCCAACCGTACCAAGCAGAACATCACTCCACAGTAACGTGGTCTCCCAGTTCCCATGGTTTCCCAACGCCAGCGGTGTGATACCGTGCGACTTCAGCGTCTGCGCCTCAGTCAGGAACTGTGCCCACGTCGTCGGCGGTGTCAGGTTATACTTTTTGAAGACACCCGTGTTATACCAAAGCACGTTCGCACGCTGCATGTCAACCGGAACAGCGTAAATATTACCATTAAAGGTGACCAAGTTGAGCAGCGATTTCGGAAACACGCTATACCAACCTTGTGACTTGTACAGCGAATTCAGCGGCGCCATATCCCCAGCTTTCACCCACTGCCGAAGCGAACCATTGCCTGCGTGCACTTGGAAGGTAGACGGTGGATTACCCGCCTGCATGCGGGTAGCCAACACAGCCTTAGCATTCGAACCCGCCCCACCGGACACAGCGTCATTGACAACCTTCACACCTGGGTATTGCTTCTGGTACAGCGTAAAGAACGTGTTCAGGGCCTTGCTGCTCGCAACCCCTGTCCACCAACTGAAAATGTCAACCTTGCTGCTGGAGGCACCCGAAGTAGAATTTCCCGTGGAACCCGTGGAACCGCAACCCGACACCAGGGCACCAACAGCCAACACACTCAATGCACCTAGCGTCGCACTCTTTGCTCTCTTTTTCACATTTGAACCTCCTTAGTGAATACATAAATCTTACTACCATCCAAATGCCCGGATGTGGAAATGGCATGCGCCATCTCTAACTGGATGATAAATGAAGGCTAAAGCGTTTTCAATACTTTTTATATCTAATTTACAAACTCATTTCATAAATTAACCAAATAGAATTGGCTTTCTTCCTGCCATGACTCCCCCGCGCCCAGCACCAGCAGCCCCGTGCGGGTCGCGTCCATTCCTAGATTTGGCGCATTTACGACATTCGTCTGGGGCTCCGGACAGAAAACCTGGCCGCCAGCCTCGTCATTCCAGAGCATCCAGTGGCGGTATTTGGTTCCTGCGTCGTAAACGAGCCTGAGGCCAAGATGAGCGTCCTCAATCGAGGCAAAGTTCCTGCCACATTGCGGATTGGCCGTGTAATGGTTGTCCATCTCGATAGCGAATGGCGCTGCACCTTGACGCGCAAGGTCTGCTTCATATTCGGACAGAGGTAGTAGACTTCCAGTTGGAAGGTGACGCTCGTCCAACTCCCAGCGCTCCCCAACCGTTACCATAGTCCGATAGTCCTGAACAGAACTTTGGTCCGAAAACGGTACTTGTATGGCCGTATGAAATCCGACCATGCAAGGCATCGCCTGGGTACCCTTATTCACGACACGAACACGCTGTGTTAAGCCTTTTGCAGACAACTCGTAATCGATCGTAATGACAAACACGTGCGGGAAATGTGCAAACATTGGATGTCGGTCATCCACCGCATGTTGAAGAACTACGCGGGCAGTCGTCTCCCCACTATCCGTAGACTCCACAGTCCACGGCATGGCATACAGCATCCCGTGCAGATGATTGTGGTGTTCCGGTTCATTGATGGGAAACCGATACTGTACACCGTTCACGTCAAACTCTCCTGATTCATATCGATTCGGAGGGAACAAAAACGGGATCCCGTATGCAACCGGTTTCTCGCGAAGCACACGCATAGAATCTGGCTCACGAATAAACCGAAGGTCCCTCTGGCGGTCGCGAAAGGAGATTAAGTTGGCCCCGAACGCCGGGAGGACAATCGCTTCATATGGTCCAGCCCGCAATAAGACAGCCGGCTCACCGAGATAGGTAATATCCTGCGTAGAAGGCTGAATCACAAATTCTGCATCCTTTCAGTGACTTCCCGAACCCCAGCGCCGGCTCCACTTTCGTAAAAGCTTGGAACCAGACCGGTGACCGCTGCGTACTGGTCGGTTACGTGCAAGCGAAAGTCTCTGACACGCTCTCGCGAAACCAGCGCAATCGCGCAGCCGCCAAACCCAGCCCCCGTCATTCTTGCTCCGATACATCCCGGTGCGCCTTGAGCTGCAGCGACAAGTGTGTCAAGTTCCCAGCCACTCACCTCAAAGTCGTCTCGAAGCGATGAGTGAGAAGCATTGAGAAGTCGACCGAACTCAACCAAATTGCCCACCTTTAAAGTTGCCACGGCGTCGACTACGCGGCGTTGTTCTGTCACGATATGGCGCACCCGTCTTCTGAGCACAGGTTCCGTCAGTGTCGCTTGGGACGCTTCCCACTGTACCTCGCTCAAGTGAGCCAAAAAGTTCAGCCCAGTCCACTGCTTCTGCAATACCGCGAGTGCCCGTTCACACTCCTGTCGACGTTCATTGTAAGCAGACTCCGTCAACGACCGCTGCTTATTGGAATTGATGATGACGAGCATAAAGTCGCCAAGGTCCAACGGAATGTACTCCGTATGCAAGCTATCACAGTCCAACAAAAGTGCAGTGTTTTGTTTGCCAAGCGTTACAGAAAACTGGTCCATGATACCGCATTGAACGCCGATGTACTCGTTTTCGGCCCGCTGCGCAGCCCGGGCCAACTCATCGAAAGCCAAGGGGTAACCAGCCAGTGCGACCGCAGCGTAACCCGTCACAACCTCAATTGCCGCAGAACTTGACAGCCCTGCCCCACTCGGCAAGTTGCTGTGGTAAAAGAAGTCGCCTCCAGACAACCCTACTCCCATGTTTGCGAGGGTTGTGAGAATCCCTTTCGGATAGTTGGCAAATCCGTGATTCGGATTGAAGCTCAAGTCGTCAACCAGGACTTCTACCTGTTGCTCAAATCCTGTCGAGAAAAACCTCAGCACGCCGTCCGTCCGTGGCCGAACGGTCAACCACGTACCCAGTTCCAAAGCAACAGGTAACACGGAGCCGCCGTTGTAGTCCGTGTGTTCACCAATCAGGTTTACCCTCCCAGGCGCAAAAAAACGGCGCACGTTCCTCATGTCCCCAGGGGAGAAGGTTTGAAAATTCACGTGTCCAGTAGCAGTATCGATACTCATTTTATTCACCTCGAAGTGATTCAATTGCAGTCCGCAGCATCGGTGCCGAGGTTTCAACTGCTACCGGGTTCCCGGGCGCCCATGCACCCGTCTCTGACGATGCAGCGTACTTCATCTTCTCTTTGGAGTACTGCGGTGGATAGAATTCAATGTGAAAGTGGTAAAATGCATCCACAGCAGCCCCATTCACCGGTGCCTGGTGTAGGACCATCATGTACGGGAATGGGCGTTCAAACAATCGGTCCATCCCTCCCGTCACAAGCTTGAGCATGTGCGCAAGGTCATTCCGCTCCGCTTCATCAAAGTCCAGCAGATTGGTGCGGTGTGCCTTGGAGGCGATAAAGGCGCCGTACGGGTAGTCAGTGAAGAATGGAATGTAGCTTTCAAAGTACTCCGTTTCCACCAAAATGCGCTTGCCAAAGCGCCGTTCCTCTTCACCCATGTCACACAGTAAACAACGTTGGTTGACTGTGTAGTACTGCTCACATGAGTGCAGTTCCTGTTGGAGCTTTAACGGAATATACGGATACGCGTAAATTTGGCCATGTGGATGAGAGATGGTTGCCCCTACTTCTGCGCCGCGGTTCTCGAAAATCAGAATGTACTTGTGCCGTTCGTCCTGACTCAACGCTCGAAAACGCTCGACCCAGAGGTCGACTAGCATCCGAATGCGACTCGTCGGTAGACTAGAGAGCGACGTATCGTGATCTGACGAGTACAGGACCACTTCGCATTTCCCATAGGCATGTTGTGTACTGTACGGTCCGAAAGCCACATCATCAGGCTCCGGCGGGTTCCCCGACAGCATAGGAAAGTCATTGTCATAAGCGTATACTTCGTACGCTTGTGGGACCTTTCCTGATCCCGGACAAAACGGACATTCTCCACTCTTAGTCTGAGGTCGTCGCTGCCGATCGGCAGACACCATGGTCCAGTCGCGCAGCAGAGGGTTGTAGCGCAATTCCGCCATTGCCATCATCTCCGGTTTTGACCCACTCGGCCACCCACGCGACTGTCATCACGGCATCGCTATGGGCAGAGGTCATATCTGGGTGCACTTCGTGCCTATAGCTCAGGTGTAAAAACATTTCGCAAAACCATACTGGCAGCACCCACGGATGTCGGGTTCGACAAGAAGCTGCTGCGCATAACTTTCAATTTGGCATAAGCGATATCCAGTGCATTTTCACCGATACTGTCCAATATCGGGTCAAACAAGTGACGTCCAGCACGGCTCAACCCACCACCGATAATCACAGCTTCCGGATTGACCGCATTGATTAAGAAAGCCAGAACTTCACCCAAGTGTCTGCCAGCGGTGGCGAACAGTTCTTTCGCAAGAGCGTCACCTCGCTCCGCCGCCTCGTGGACAGTGAGCCCTGTCACCAAGGAAAGGTCCCCATCCACCAGATCAGAAATCAGGGTCTCAGTACCAGATTCGATTGCCGTGACCGCCCGCTGTGCCAAGGCTGGCCCGGAACACACCGTCTCAAGACAGCCACGCTTTCCACAGGAGCACACAGCACCGCCCGGTTCAACGACAACGTGTCCGATTTCACCAGCACTACCAGATATGCCTGCCAATATCTCTCCTTGCAGGACGATGGCCGCTCCAACACCGACACCGACATTCACAAATATAAAATTATCCAGCGACTTGGCGTTGCCAAACCAACGTTCCCCCGCCGCCATGGCCCGCACATCATTGTCGACCAATACATCCACACCAAATCGCGCGCTTAAGTTGTCACGGATGTTAACCCCATTCAACTTTAAAATGGGTGCAAAGACGGCCCTTCCTACCCCGCTGTCCACAATCCCGTGCATACCAACACCGATGCCGAGAACTTGAGACATGTGGATGTGGCACGACTCTTGAAGTTGAAGCAACACATCCTCGATGCTGTCACCGAGCATAGCAAGGAATCGTTCGTTGTTATTTTGAACGGAAAACTCATAAGATTTCCGCACCAGAACCCGCGCTTCGAGGTCAATGGCCACAATTCGGAGTTCATGAATTCCCACGTCCACCCCGAGAATGCATCTGGACTCCGGATTCAAACGCAGATAGACCGGTTTCCGTCCACCCGTCGACTCTCCACGGCCCCACTCGACAACAAGTCCTTCCTCAAGTAGTTCTCCAACCAAGTTGGTCACTGTAGGCTTGGTCAACCCAGTGCGCTCGGCAATCTCGGACCTGGAGATATCCCCAGATTCACGAATGAGACTCAGAATTGCCGACCTGTTCATCTGTTTCATCGTTGGCGCAGACGCAGTGACCAGTTTCAACGGTGTTCCCCTTCCCTAACGACCATTGCGCCACGGTAAGTAGTCTGGCTGGTAGAAGCGCTGCATCAGGCCCGTAGCACCCGGTTCTGTTTGTTAATCATTTTAACTTATATTCCATACGCCTGCAATACACAGGTAGGTGGAAGTATTCCGAACACGATTCACAAAGTCAAGCGAGGAACAAAGCTTCCCGCACCACCATCGCCATCACGGCTGCCGGCCCATGGATACCGATGGTCTGGTCATTCTCAATGTCCGATGAGCGACTCGGCCCGGTGACGAAGTGGACGTACGAATCCATCTCAGTCGGCTTGGCGACCCGTTCCAACGCTTCGCCCAGTCGCGTCACAATCTGGCTCGCGCCAACCACAGCGATGTGAATGGACGGCAGCAAATGCACAGAGCGCCCCCTTCCCCCGCCGCACGTCAACACCAGCGTCCCCGTATCGGCTATAGCACCGCTGCACCCCGTAATCCCGATATCTATCGACGAAAACTGTTGACGCGGGTCAACGCCCCATGTCATCACGGCCTGGGAATGCAGCGAGTTTCCTACCCACTTCTCAAGCTCCGCGTCGTTCCACATACCAATGCGCTTTGGCTTCTTGTCTGCCATGACGTGGGCGAGTTCAGCTTGCAGTTGTGCAATATCGTCAACCACTCGAACCTCACCGCCAAGCCCGGTGAACCGTTCCTCAAAGCGAGCGAGGCGCTCGTCGGGCGACAGATTGAAATCGTGCCAGAAGTCAGGGGCTCCGACCACGTCCCGCGGTGGAGCTTGCGTGAGGGGACGTGGACGGCCAATCTGCGTCGCAATGCGATTGAGAAAAGCCTCTTTGTTCATTTGCCAGTCCCTCCTGGCTCGCGGGCTGTCGCCTTGAGTTCCCGCTGCAGCGAATCCCACATCTCGCGAAAAGACTGCTTCGCCAGAGTTGGCGCGTTTCTTCCTGCTGTCCACCCCTTGAGCGGGCCAATCTTCGCCTCAATGTGACCATCCCGAACGAGTGGGCCTTGACCCATGCGGGCCGTCTTCATCGCCAGTTTGTACCGGCCGGCTTTCGCGAAGACAAACGCGAAGCCCTTGAACGCCGTCCGTTCAGCCGGCTTGACCCAACCGCGCTCCACGTTGCGCTGGCGAAGGTAAACCAGCATGTCGTGAATCGGAATCTTCACAGGACAAGCTTCGGAACAGGCACCGCAAAGGCTCGAGGCATACGGCAAATCTGCGTACTGCTCGCCTTGGTTGAGCACCGGCGACAGCACAGCTCCGATGGGGCCAGGGTAGACCGAACCGTACGCATGTCCGCCAATCTGTCGGTAGACCGGGCAGACGTTGAGGCATGCGCCGCAGCGGATGCAGTTGAGCACCTCTTTCATCTTCGCGTCGGCGAGTTGGTTCGACCGGCCATTGTCGAGCACGATGATGTGCAGCTCGCGGGCACCGTCGTGATCGTTTGCCCGGCCGGGCCCGGTTAGCACAGACATGTACGTCGTGATGTTCTGCCCCGTTGCACTACGCGGCAATAGGTTTGCCATCACTTCGAGGTCAGCGAATGTCGGCAGCAGCCGCTCCATGCCCATCAGCACGATGTGCGTCTGTGGAAGGTTCGTGACCATGTCGGCGTTGCCTTCGTTGGTGAACAGCACAATCGACCCCGACTCCGCGATTGCAAAGTTACACCCGGTGATGCCCACATCCGCCTCGAGGAACTTCTTGCGCATTGTTCGTCTCGCGAACCCTGCGAGCGTCTTGGTGTCCGTGGTCAAATTCTCTCCACCCGCCGCCGTGAAGAGGTCCTTAATCTGCTGCCTGTTCTTGTGAATGGCCGGAATGATGATGTGAGACGGGGTCTCTTTGGCAAGTTGCACGATGTACTCGCCCAGGTCGGTCTCGACTACCTCGACGGCCGCGGCTTCGAGCACATGGTTGATCCCGATTTCCTCCGACACCATCGACTTGGACTTCACGACGGACTTGGCCTGCTTTGCCTGGATGATGTCGAGCACCATTTGGCTCGCTTCACCGGCATCCGCTGCGAATTGTACGTTACCGCCCGCTTGGGTCACATTGTCTGCGAACTGCCCCAAGTAGTAGTCGAGGTGCGCTACCGTGTGGGAGCGGATCTGCTGTCCGCGACTGCGCCAGTCTTCCCAACGCCCGAGTGACTCGGTGGCAGCGTACTTCTTGGTGCGCAGCCGGTCTGCGGTGAAACGCACAGCTGCGCGCAGAAAGTCATCATCGAGCGCCACACGTGCTCGGTCAAGCACGTGACTGCCTTCGGTCATAGCGTGATAACCCCCTCTGCGCCTGTGCCAAGTTGCATCCCCTCATAGAGCAGCTGCGCGACGTGCAACACACGAACCGGGCTCTGCTCGCGCGAAAGGCGGCCACCGATGTTCATGAGGCACCCCATATCGGTTCCGACCAACACGGACGCCTCAGTCTCTGCCACGTGACTCACTTTCTCCGCGACCATTGCAGTTGAGATGTCGCCCATCTTCACAGCGAAGGTTCCCCCGAAGCCACAGCAGTCGGTCGCGTACGGCAAATCGACCAGGTCGATGTCCTTGACGGCCCGGAGCAATGTCAACGGTTCATCTTTCACACCGAGCAGCCTTGCGCCGTGACAGGACGGGTGATACGTCACCCGCTGTGGAAATCTCGCCCCAACGTCAGTGACACCGAGTACGTTGACGAGAAACTGCGAGAACTCGTAGGTTTTGTTAGCCAGCGTTTTCGCCTCACGTGCCAACCGCGCGTCGTCAGCAAACAAGTCCTCGTAGTAGTGGTGAACCATCCCAGTACATGATCCGGATGGAGACACCACGTAGTCCGCATCCGCGAACGCCTCGAGCAGTGTCCTTGCAGACATCCTTGCCTCCGCCGCATAGCCGCTGTTGAACGCTGGCTGACCACAGCAGGTCTGGCCTTCTGGGAAGACCACCTGCACACCGAGTTTGTCCAGAATCCTCACCATTGCCACACCAACCTGGGGGTACAGGTTATCCACCATACAGGTGATGAACAGAGATACCTTCATCTGTCACCCTCCTTTATTTGTGTTGTGGCAGCCGATGGAAGTTCCAAGTTCGTGTCGCTACCTACCCTCCCGGATGGAGAGCACAATTTTCCCTCGCGCATGGTGGGTTTCGCTGAGCAGGTGCGCTTCAGCCGTCTGCTCCAGCGGAAACACAGCGCCTACGACCGGGCGGAGTTTGCCTTGCTCGATTAACGAACCTAATCTGGCAAGCTTCTCACCGTCCGGTTGAAGGAAGAAGTACCCAGTTCGGACTCCGTATTTGTCCGCTTGTTTCGCGTCCGGCAGTGAAACAATGGACACCAACATGCCACTCGGCTTTAAGATTTGGAAGCTTTTCGCCTGCACGTCTCCGCCGATTGTGTCAAAGACAACATCGTAGTCAATCAGCCGGGCCTCGAAGGCTTCTGTGTGATAGTCAATCACCTCATCTGCGCCGTACGATTTGACGAACGCCGCGTTTGCACTGCTGGCAGTCGTAGCGACATATGCGCCAAAAACCTTGGCGAGTTGGATGGCGTAGATGCCGACACCACCCGCGCCACCATGGATGAGGACTTTCTGTCCGGGGGAGACGTTCGCGATCTCGTGAAGGGCCTCCCAGGCAGTGAGTCCCGCTAGTGGAACGGCAGCGGCTTCCTCGAAGGTGATGTTCGTAGGTTTTTTAGCTAACAGCCGTTCGTCGACCGGCACGTACTCCGCGTAGGTTCCGTTGCGCTCAGTGGCCGGTCGAGAAAAGACCTCGTCCCCGACTTGAAAGTGCTCGACTTTTTCACCGACTTTCGCGACGACTCCGGCCACATCCCATCCCAAAATCAGCGGGAATGGGTACGGCAGACGCTCCTTCAGATAGCCTTCACGAATTTTCCAGTCAACCGGATTGACGGAGGCAGCGTATGCCTCAACAAGGACGTCCTTTGGGCCAATATCCGGGATCGGCAAATCTCCGTACTTCAGTTGGTTGGTGTCGCCGTAACTTTCGATATAGACTGCTTTCAACTGTCAGCCTCCCGCATTCACAAGGTCGATTGTCTCGCATACGTTGGGCCTGATGCTCAGAAGACTGACATTAGGCGCCGATGAACAATGACGGGGTACCGCTATGCCTGGAACAAGATGAGGGGCAACAACTGCGAAAAGACAACGTACTCGATGATCCGAAAGACAATAAACGCCACAATGGGTGAAAAGTCAATACCGCTCGCGGTTGGAATCAACCGTCTGAAAATTGACAAGTAGGGTTCAACCAGAGCACCGAGGACTCGACCGAATTTTGAATACCTTGCATTCGGAATCCAAGCCATGATAATCCACACGATCATCATATAGGAATAAATTTGAAAACAGTCATTCAGAATTATGTAGATCAGCTTAACGCCCATTGATATTCCCTCCCATGTCCTCTCCCATACCCAGCAAACATTGTCAGAACACTTCCGAGTCTAGCCCCAATCGGTGATTCCAGCAAATCGCCTATCCGCTACCTGGCGTTGAGCAGACGAGCAATGTTTTCTACGGTAAAAGATAACTGCGTCTCCGCGTCCTCCATCGCTTCCTGCAGTGTCATGGGCCGCGTGACAATCGAATGAAGGCTAACAAAGTGGTCATACAGAGACTCGACTCCCCTGCCCAGCCCTCCCGACACCAAAATGGCCTTGGCGCCGTGCTTTGCAGCCACTTGTGCGACATAATACGGCACTTTGCCAAACAGGGTTTGGAAGTCACTTTGCCCCTCTCCTGTGAGCACAAAATCTGCCCCTCGCACCTTTTCCTCGAGCCCGACAGCATCTCCCACCAATTTCGCGCCTGGCGCCAACTCGGCGTTGAGGAGCAGAAATGCAAATCCAAGGCCGCCCGCAGCACCTGCCCCAGGTGTATTTTGAAGGGGTTTTTCCGTGACTGCCTCAATCCGCGCCGCATAGTTCACAAGGCCTGCCTCGAGTCGTTTCACCTGGTCAGGTGTCGCTCCTTTTTGCGGTCCAAATACTACAGACGATCCCGAATCACCACAAAGCGGGTTATCGACATCGCTCGCAACCCGAATGTCGCAGTCCCACACACGTGCATCGATGAAATCGAGTTCAACACTCGTGACCGCTGACAAGGCACCGCCTACAGGAGGTACAGGGTTCCCACTGGCATCCCGAAACACAGCGCCAAGTGCCTGTAGCAGCCCCATGCCCCCATCGTTGGTAGCACTTCCACCGAGACCCACGATAAACTTCCTGCAGCCTTGGTTCAGCGCATGGAGCATAACCTCCCCGACACCGTACGTAGTGGTCTGCTCTGGGTTTCGCACGACTTCGGGGACCATGGTCAACCCAGCAATGTTCGCGACCTCGATGATTGCCGTGTGTGAGACGCCTTGCTCATCACGAGCAGTTGGGGTGTTTGTGTGGGTCCGAAGCACTCCATATCGAGCGGCTGTGACCTCGCCAAGTGGTCCCGTGGCAGTAAGGTCAATCAGGCTCCCAGAAGCGGCTTGAACGATAGTCTCCATGGTACCTTCCCCGCCATCAGCCATTGGGACGATTTCAACCTCTGCCTCCGGGAACACCTTGCGAATAGCCCGCTGTGCAATGGTTCCAACTTGCCAGGCCGAGAGACTCCCCTTATACGAATCCGACGCGATCACGATTTTCATTGACACGCCTCCAGCTTCTCATTCAAGCCGATTGAAGTGCATCGTTGATAGGTTACATCGGCCACTCAGCGATACACACCATGATACGGTAACGATTCGCAATGCAACTGCCTAAAGGACATAAATTTTTCCTAAACGCACAATGCTCGCGAATCATGACCTGGTGCGTGTGCTATGATAAAGTGTCAAAATTGAGTCAAATCTTATCCGATGTACCGGGCACGCGCCCCCAGCAATCGAAATTTGTAAAGGGAGTCGAGACGATGAAACTAGATCCGCAGACCACGCCCCCATTCAGGGCTGACCAAGTAGGCAGTTTGCTGCGGAGCGCAAGGCTCAAGGAAGCACGCGCAGAGTATGCCGCCGGCCGGCTATCCAAGGAAGGGCTACGCGCCATAGAAGACGAAGAAATCCTGCGCATCGTCAAGAAGCAACAAGAGCTTGGGCTGTTGGCAGTAACGGACGGAGAATTTCGCCGTAGCTGGTGGCACTTCGACTTTCTGGAAGGACTCACGGGTGTGGAAGCGACTACGGAAGGCGGAATCCAGTTTCAACATCAACAGACACATGCCCGCGGCATACGAGTTGTCGATAAGCTGGACTTTCGGGATCATCCGATGCTTGAGCACTTTAAGTTTCTGAAAGCGGCAGCCGGCAGTCACGTCGCGAAAATGACCATCCCCAGCCCGAGCATGCTTCATTTTCGAGGAACCATATCGAGTGACGCCTATCAAGACCAAGATGAGTTCTTCGATGACCTTGGGCGCGCCTATGCAAAGGCGATTCAGTCCTTTTACGCAGTTGGGTGCAGGTACTTGCAACTGGATGACACTTCCTGGGCCTATTTTTGCTCGGAAGAAGAGGTCAGCAAGCTGAATGAGCGCGGTTTCAATGTGGAAGACCTGAAGGCTCGGTATGCCCGCACCATCAACATGGCAGTATCAGAGAAGCCTTCGGATATGTGCATCACCATGCACATTTGCCGTGGCAATTTCCGGTCCACATGGATTGCGTCAGGGGGTTACGAACCTGTTGCGGAAACGCTGTTCCAAGGGTTGAACATCGATGGTTTCTTTTTGGAATACGACAGCGACCGAGCTGGGGGATTCGAACCACTACGCTTCATCCAGCGAGCGGATTTGAAGATTGTGCTCGGTCTCATTACATCTAAGCATGGCGCACTTGAAAATGCGGATGATATTAAGCATCGAATCGACGAAGCCACACGGTTTGTACCGTTAGATCAATTATGTCTCAGCCCACAATGCGGGTTTGCCTCCACAGAAGACGGGAATCTTCTGACAGAAGAAGAACAATGGGCGAAACTTCGTCACGTCGTGGACATCGCCGCCGCTGTTTGGGGATAAATCTTTCGAGGGGAGGAGGGGCGTTTGCTACCTTCTCCCCCTCAAGCCCCTTGGCGTCGTCCCGCCGCCCGATAAATCCGGTCAATCCAGCGGCTGTTTGCAGCCACATCCTCGTCTGTGTTGCGAAATGGATTCCCAGTGAACACGCCGTCCGAAAAATGTTCGACCTCCAACACGTACACATCCGCGTTGGGTACCGGCTCATCCACCAGTGTTGCCGCTGTTTGGATAGACAACGTAGGCTTTCCTAGGTCGGGGCGAAACGCATGGGACACTTTCAGTGTCCCGCTCGACCCTTCAATCACCACATCTTGCCGGTCTTCCTGTTCAAACGAGCATACGAAACTTGCTGAGACGCCGTGATTAAACCCAAGGTCTGCGGACAACGTTCGGTCGACGATACCGTCTACGCTAAAGTTGGCTTCGGCGCGGACCACCGAAGGCTCCTCATCTCCTACAATGCGCCGGATGGCATGGACGCAATAGCACCCTACGTCGTACAACGCGCCTCCGCCCATGACCGGTTGCAGACGAATGTCGAACTCGCCCAACAGCGGAAAGGTGAATGCAGCCCTGATCGACCGGACGGAGCCAATCTGTCCGCTTCGCAGGATTTCCAATACACGGTCCCACTGTGGGTGCAACTGGTACATAAAGGCTTCCATGTAACGCACATTAGCTTCACGGCAAGCGTTGAGAACAGCCGTCAGTTCGCTAGGGTGCAAGACGGCTGGCTTTTCACACAAGATGTGCTTGCCACTCTGCGCGGCCCGGATGCTCCACTGTGCGTGCAGGTGATTGGGTAGAGAGATATAGACCGCATCAACCTCGGGGTCTTGTAACAGTTCATCGTAGCTTCCATAGTAAGAGGGAATTCCGTGATTGCGCGCAAATGTCTTGGCCCGGTCCAGACTTCTGCTTGCGACGGCTTGCAACTTTGTGTTACGAGCCCGGTTTAAAGCGGGAACAACTTGTTCAGCAGCAATTCGGGCTGTGCCGATTATACCCCAGCGAAGGGTTTCCAAATCAACCGCCTCCGTGTGAAAGCTCTGTTCGAATCTCTCATTACGATCACCCTCGTGTGTTCAAGGTCCAGTTGGAGCCGACAAGCTCTGAGAAATTGGACCTACGTTCACAAATGGAAACATGATAAAAGCTGCTTCACCCACGATAGCTGAACGAGCCACATATTTATGAACCCAATAGCGACTGTCGTAAGACACCGTACGGTTGTCTCCCATCATGAAATAATGTCCCAAAGGTACGTGATACGTACCCAACTTAGGGAGATTGGACTTGGCAATGTCCGGGTTGGACTCGTTGATTTTCTTCCCATTTATATACACGGCATTTGCGGTGACCTTGACCGTGTTCCCTGGAAGGCCAATGACTCTCTTTACGTACAACTGCTTCGGGTCATCCGGAAAATGGAAGACCACCACTTCCCCACGATGAATCGGTTGCCCAAACTCGGTTGCCAATTTGTCATCCACGATATATACGTGATGAGTCGGGGTTGCGGGAATGGTAGGGTACATAGAAGAAGACGGTACCACGTTGGCGCTGACAACCCATGTTCGTACTCCTAATGCCACTGCTACACCAATTATAACTGGTAAGGCCCAATCCCTTAACCAGCGGATGCTATATCCGCGTTTCAAACAAATCCCCCCTGAGCACTGACGAAGACGCATTCAGCAGAATGATATGTGATCTAAATTGAAACTTCGTTGAGTCACTGTCTGACCCTTTGAGCTACCGCAACGAGAGCTGTGAACTGCCGTCTTTAGACCTCGACAAAGGACGCTTCTTGGAGCAAAGTGAAAGTACTAGATAGAGTATAGCTGGCGAAAATCCGCGTTGACCAGAGAGGAGCATCACGATGCCAAGTGAAGAGAGTCTCAAGTTTCGGCAGATGCTGATGGAACAGCGCGCACAAATGGCGAAAGTGTTTGCCACACACCAACCTACGCTCGAACAAGAACGAGCAGGAATGGAAGCGGCATGGAGCCAGGTCGCTGTGCTGACAGATGTTACAGTCGAACCGACGACGTTTGCTGGCATGCACGCGGAGTGGGTGTCCGCTCCGAACTCCCGCCTCGATTCTGCACTGCTCTATCTACACGGTGGAGCGTACTACATGGGGAGTGTCGTGTCACATCGAGAGATTGCATCTCGTTTGGCTCGCGCGTGCGCCATGCGCGTGCTTGTCATCGAGTACCGACTGGCCCCAGAACACCCATACCCCGCTGCAGTAGAAGACTCTGTAACCGCCTATCGAGAACTCGTAGAGTCCGGGATACGCCCAGAAAACATCGTGATTGCTGGTGACTCAGCGGGTGGCGGGCTGACCGTCGCCACGCTGGTGGCACTGCGCGACAGAGGATATGCGCTTCCGACGAATGCCGTCGCGATGTCTCCGTGGACGGACCTCGAGTGTACAGGAGGGTCGATGGTGACACGGGCGCCATTTGACCCGATGTTGACCCCCGAGTCCGTGCGCGGTATCACGCACCACTACGTCGGCGAAGCAGACCCACGCAGCCCACTCATCTCGCCCATTTACGCGGACCTGAGCGGGCTGCCGCCGATGCTCATCCACGTCGGACATGACGAAGTTCTACTCGATGACGCGATTCGCCTCTCGGACCGTCTCAATGCCGCAGGTGTCGCCGCAGGGGTAAAAGTTTGGGAGGGCATGTGGCACGTGTTTCAGAGTTTTGCTGCCTATGTTCCGGAGAGTCAACAGGCCATTGACGAAATCGGCAACTTTGTCCAGAGCAAGCTTCCAGCGAACGCCAAGTGAACTGAGAGAAAGGACCCGCGCGAGCGACACGCTTTGGTAGAGGAGGGCAACGCGCCCTCCTCTACCGCGTTGCCTTTTGACTTCCAGTGTTCCAACTCTTTGATTTTCCGTCCATCGGATGTGCCTGCTCAGATGTGTTTACACCTCTTGGTTTCCAGTGGTGACACGAATTTTTTGTATCAGTTCAATACAGGTCGATAATACGTGGTCACGCACTAATTCCTCTTTTTCCAAAGAGTAGACGGACACAGTTACGGAATATGCTGTCGGATAGATGTCCGCTAATCCAACCTCTGGCGTCGTGTTTCCACTTCCGGGATACTCAACCTCTAGCTGCTCCCGAAGACCTGGTAAAAACCGAGTTACCTCCACGTCATACGGTACGTCGAACCGCAATCGCACTCGATGTACGTCTGCCTGAGACCTGTTTTCAATGAATGATTGAGCAATAATCCCATTCGGAATAAGTTGGGGATATCCGTCCTGATTTTGAATCTGAGTGTACATCAGGTTGATATCGAGGACACGTCCAAAATACATCGGGCGCATTGCCTCATGCGGGAAACTTGGCATTAGCACAGGGAATTGCCAAGCGATGATACCAATCGAGTCACCGATGCGAAACGGCCGAAAGAAAACCAGCCAAAACCCACCGATAATATTGGACAGAATTGTCTGTCCAGCCAGTCCGAGAATCACGGTTAGAAACGTACCTCCGAAGATGACGCTCGGTATCCCAGCTCCGAACGCTGTCATGACGGAAAGAACGATGGTCAAAAACAATAAGAGTCTCGTCAGGTATCTCAAAGTGGTCGATCTTTGTGGTCCTAGCTTTGCAGCAGCTAAGTGGAATATCCGCCGCTCGATTAAAGTTGATATCAGCCCGCCAATGACAAGGATAATGAATGCCTTGATTAGGTCCGTCCAATTTTTGGGGGTATTTTTCAAAAAGCCAGGATGGCTGTCTATCCAAACCAGAAGCACAACTCCTAGGACAAGCAAGACAAGAGACCACACCAAAGTACTCCGCCAAATTCTCTTGTCATTGTCCAGTTTCGAAGTATTCATAGTGACCTCCTTTAAGCAACAAAGCAATTTGCATGACAATGATCCTCTGCCTTTCTGTTACGATACTTCCCCTTTTCCGATCGCACAAGACAGTCATTAGAATTCTCATTCGGTTGTTTGACCAAGTCGATGAGGTATAAAACTCTTCAAACGAGATACAGTAAACCTAATTTACCTGAGATTGGTATTTGAGGTGAACCTCACATGATGCTCGTTTGGCTTGACCGATGGCAATTCGGTTTTACGACGGTCTATCACTTTTTGTTCGTGCCACTGACAATCGGATTGGCTTTTCTGATCAGTGTTATGGAGACTCTGTACGTTGCAAAGAACGACCGGATGTATCGCCGCATGGCGCAATTTTGGGGCAAGCTCTTTCTGATCAATTTTGCGCTCGGGGTAGTGACTGGCATTATGCAGGAATTCCAGTTTGGGATGAATTGGTCGAACTACTCCAGGTTCGTCGGTGACGTTTTTGGTCCGCCACTCGCCATCGAAGCGTTGGCAGCGTTCTTCTTGGAATCTGCATTCATCGGGGCATGGTTGTTCGGGTGGGACAAGTTGCCTCCCAAGGTCCACTTGTTCTCGATTTGGATGGTAACTGTCGGTGTTAGCCTGTCCGCGTTTTGGATTCTTACGGCGAATTCCTTCATGCAAGAGCCAGTTGGTTTTGCGGTGACTCATGGTCGAGCGGAAATGAACAACTTTGGGGCAATTATCACCAATCCGCAGTTGCGTGTTGAGTTCCCGCATGTATGGCTTGGCGCCATCTCGACCGGGGCATTTTTCGTGGCCGGCGTTAGTGCCTATTACCTCCTGCGCCGGCGTGAGGTCACGCTGTTTGCTCAGTCATTTCGCATCGCCGTTTACACCGGACTGGTATCTAGTGTCCTAGTGGCTGTGGTCGGTCACGCCCAAGGGCAACACTTGATTCACGCTCAGCCGATGAAAATGGCTGCATCTGAGGCACTATGGCATACGAGCCCCTATCATGCGCCTTGGTCGCTGGTCGCTTGGATTGACGCTAAGCATCACCACAATCCAATTGACATCGAGATCCCGTATGCCCTCAGCATTCTGTCGTACAACCATACATACGGGGCAGTCCCCGGTATCGAGGAACTGCAGTCGGAGTACGTCCGCCAATATGGCCCGGGGAATTACGTGCCATCGGTGTGGGCGACGTTTTGGACGTTTCGCATCATGGTTGGTGCTGGGTCATTGATGATTTTCCTGGCACTTTACGGCGCCTTTCGCGGACTGCGTGATGACGACTGGTTGGCAAAGCGACGAGGTTACTTACGCGTGATGCCGTGGGCAATTGGCTTGCCCTTCATCGCCAATACGACTGGTTGGCTCATGACGGAAATGGGTAGGCAACCGTGGGCGGTCATGGGATTGCTGAAGACGACGGACAGCATCTCTCCGACTGTTGGGGAACCTCTGGTGTGGATGTCCATCGTGGGTTTTGGCGTGGTCTACGCTGCCTTCGCGGTGGTGGATGTGTACCTATTCTTGAAATTCATCCGCCTAGGTCCTGATCCGGAAGTGGGACCGGATGAAATGGATGCGAAGTTCAGTCAGCCTGTGTTTGAACCTTAGTCAGGCGACTTTGTAACCCACTTGAAACGGAGGTGGTCGTATGAGTCTCAACGCCATATGGTTCATCATCATCGCAGTGTTGTTTACCGGTTTTTTTGTACTGGAAGGATTCGACTTTGGTGTCGGCATCCTTACACCTTTTTTGGGTAAGACGGACGAAGAACGACGGCTCCTCGTCAATAGTATTGGCCCCTTCTGGGATGCCAACGAAGTGTGGTTCATCTCAGCCGGTGCTGCCATGTTTGCCGCGTTTCCCAACTGGTACGCAACACTCTTTAGTGGTTTCTATGTCGCGTTGTTCGTCTTGCTGCTCGCTTTGATGGCGCGGGGAGTGGCGTTTGAATTTCGCAGCAAGCTTAGCCATCCTGCTTGGCGCACCTTCTGGGATTGGGCAGCCTGCATAGGAAGTCTGCTTCCCCCTGTATTGTGGGGCGTAGCGCTCGCCAACCTGATGAAGGGCGTGCCAATCGATGCACATATGAATTACGTCGGCACCTTTTGGAACCTGGTGAGCCCCTTTACGGTTCTCGGCGGCATCGCCATGGCATTGATGTGTATGTTACATGGTGCGCTGTTTTTAACACTGCGGCTCGGTGGCGACATACGTGGGAGGGCGAGAAATGCGGCCAAGCGGATTGGTGTGTGGACCTCCATCGCGATGTTCCTGTTCGTCATTTATAGCTACTTCGACACAGACCTCTTTGTGAAAATCGGGCTTGACCCAGGAAGTTTGCCGGTACTTGCCGGCATGGCGCTGCTGTCTGTTCCGTTTCTTATCTATACCGAGCATGATGGCTGGGCGTTTTTACTCAGCGCCTTGACAATCGCCTGCTCCACTGCAACTGTGTTCTACGACTTATTTCCACGTGTCATGATTAGTTCGCTCAATCATGCCTGGGACCTGACGATTTACAACGCGGCAAGTGGGCATTACTCACTGACCGTCATGACCGTCGTCGCATTAACCGTCTTGCCAGTTGTGTTGGTGTATCAGACGTGGACGTATTGGGTATTCCGCCGTCGGTTACACCCCGGTGGACATTTGGACTATTGACCTAGAGAACGATGTTCTGTTCGATGTCCCACATCTGCTTGTACCGCCCCAATTGACGAAGCAGTTCATCGTGGCTTCCGCGTTCGATTATTTGCCCATCGTGCAGAACCAAAATTTCGTCCATGGACCCCAGTGTTCGTAGCTGATGGGTAATCCAAATGGCTGTTTTGGAACGGGTCAGTTCCTCCAAAACAGCCCGCATTTGCGAAGCCGTGTGCGTGTCCAGCGATTCAAGAGGTTCATCCAACAGATACACGTGCGGGTCCGCTAAAATGGCTCGAGCGATAGCGATACGCTGACGCTGTCCACCCGATGGCACGTGCCCAGTTTCTCCAACAATGGTTTCATAGCGACCCGGTAGTTGTTCTATCCACTCGCCGAGTTGAGCCTTCTCAGCAGCCGACTGCAATTCCCTGAGGCTTGCGGTCGGCTTCGCAATTCGCAGGTTGTCGGCGATGGATGCATGGAAGACATGAGCAAATGGACTGACTACGCAGATCCCGTTTCTTACCGCGTCACCAGGCAGTTGCCGAATATCCATTCCGTCAATCAGGATTGCTCCGTCTTGCACATCCCACAATCGCGTTAACAAGTGGAATAACGTGCTTTTCCCTGCCCCATTTTGACCGACAATTGCGATCTGCTTTCCAGGGTCGACATCAAACGTAATGTCCGTCAGTACATTGCGCTCTGCGGACACATAGGAGAACGAAACGTGTTGTACTTGCATACGCCATGTCACCGGAAGGGCAGCGGCGAATTGTTCAGGGTCGCGCGCCGGTACGGGCCAAGTTTCGATATTTCGCACGCGGCGAATCGACGAGACGCTTTCCGTTAATGCACCAAATGCATTCGGTAACGTTAACACGGATTCGAAGCTAGACAAGGCCGTCAAAACGATCACGCAAAGCGCAACACCAGTGAGCAGTTCATGCCGGGCAGGGGTCACTGCAAGGCGCACCAGGAACCACGCCGTTCCAGCGACCGTGATCATGGTCAGGGACTCAAACAGCGCCTCTCGTCGTGTCAGCCGCAGTTGAACGGTGTTGAGTTTCTCTTGGCGGTTCAACAACTCAGACAAGAACGTGTGCCCGCCGTCATCACTCACGACGAGGTCAGGCATGCCGATTACCATATCGGCAATCCGCTGAGACAAGAGGGAACGTTGATCAACGCCTTCCTGACGCAGTCGGCGGCTGATTCGATGAGACAGCAGTGGTAAAATCACGCCGACGAGTGTCAATCCCATCAACAAAGCACCGGCCAGTAGTACGCCGCCAATCGGTGCGATGATTACAAATGACAGAACCGCTGTCATAACCGCCACCAACGGCGGAGCGATGACGCGTAGAAACAAATTCTGCAGCGCGTCGATGTCGTTTGTCATCGTATCCATCAGTTTCCCCATCGTCCACTGCGAAAACATGGCGGGCAAGCGTGGCTCAAGAACCGCGTAGAGGCGTGTACGCAAATCAGTCAAGATTCGAAACGTCACGTCGTGCGACACGAGTCGTTCAGCATACCGAAACACAGCCCTGGAGATGCCGAAGAAGCGCACAGACACGATGGGAACCCATAGCAACAAGATGGTGGAGGGACGAGTCGCTGCCTTCGCAATCAGATACCCGGCCGTAGCCATGAGCGCAATGCTCGCGCCAGTGCTCATAAAACCAAGCATCACGGCCAGAAGCATTCGCCCCCGCCTGTGGCCTAGCGGTTCCATCACACCCCAATGCATCCGCTTACCCTCCTTCACGCAAAAGTTGCTCGTACCATTTTGCTTGTGCATGTTTTGGGTCTAGAGAGCGGACTGCCTTTACACTTCCGCCTTGCATCAGGAACGCCTGATTCATGTGTTCTACAGTCGTCAACCGATGTGCGATCACGAGCACCGTTTGCATCGGAGGCAGGTGTTTTAACACGTTTGTGAACCACTGTTCGCTTTCTACATCAAGATGTGCAGTCGGTTCATCGAGTAACCACACCGGGCTTGCCTTTAACAACGCCCTTGCCAGTGCAATCCGCTGAATCTGCCCGGAACTTAAGGACACTCCTCCACTACCGACTGTCGTTTCAAATCCGCGTGGCAGACGTTCCGCGAACTCGGCCACTCCCGCTTGTTCGGCCACGCGAAGAACATCCACCATATCGGCAGTAGGACGAGTGATTTTGAGGTTTTCTAAAACCGTGCCACTGAAGATGTGTGGCATTTGCCCGATATACGCAACTTCGCGACGCCATGCGGCGATGTTTCTTTCACACAAGCGCTCGCCGTGGACATATACGGTCCCGACCTGAGGAGTAATTGAACCCAGGAGTACAGACAACAACGTACTCTTGCCAGCGCCAGATGGACCGATAATCGCGATGCGGTCCCCTTTGTGTACCGAAATGTTCACCCGGTCCAGGCATGCGACGGCAGTCCCAGGATAGGTATACATGAGGTTTTCAGTGCGGATGATTGGGTTATTTCCACCAGAAGGCTGCGGTCTCGGTCCCACAGGTACGTTCACAGATGTGGACATTGGAGATCCCGTTCGCGAGCCGGCTGTTGTGTCAAGGATGGAGTGAATGTGTTGCAGCGAAACGCGTCCCTCCATACTTACGTGAAACTGACTGCCTAAACTGCGCAGCGGCAGATAAAATTCACCTGCCAGGATGATTGTTGTAAGCGCGTAAACAAATGAAATGTTTCCGTTTAGCAGTCTCAACCCGACTCCAACTGCAACCATCGCCGTGCCCAGTGTGGCGAGCAATTCCATGACAAACGAAGATAGGAATGCAATCCTGAGCGATTCCATGACGGCAACGCGATATGCTTCTCCGACCCTGGCGACAACGCTCACTTGTGACTTGCTGCGATTAAACCACTTGAGTGTAGTTAGTCCACTCACAATGTCATAAAAATGCCCACCGAGTCGGCGCATCATCTGCCACCGATGGACCGTCTTCGATTTGGACATGCGTCCAAGCAAAATCATAAAAAACGGGATGAGCGGCGCAGTAATCAAGAGGATGAGACCGGAAATCCAATCAAACCAAAACACAACCACCAGGATGCAGACCGGTAAAACCAGTGCCGAAACCAATTGCGGTAGAGCGACACGAAAGAACGGTTCAACGTTTTCAATATCACCATAGGCGGTTTGAATCCATTCGCCTACCTGCTCTCGTTGAACTTCCATGGGGCTGGACTCAACCAAACGACTCAACAGCAATCGCCGCAATGTCGTCTTAACATGGACGGCAAGTTGTCCCCCACTCCACTCGGAAATCGCCTTAAATACACCACGCAGCACTATGACGATTGCAAGGAACCGCCATAAGCGAAACATCTCAGATTCATTTGCAAGATGACGTGGAAGTCCAACAATAAGTTTTGCGAAAAGGTATGTCTGCGGAATGACAAATAACCCAGTCATAAGAAAACTAAATGTAGTCACAGCAAACCACGGAGAAGCGAATTTCAGGGTTCGAGCAATGTCGTTCCACTCTTTGTTCAGTTGACGCATGGATACCGCCTTTGTCAGCAGTCATCAGTAGGGTAAATCTCACTCTCCATGTGTATACCCCATTTGGGGACCTGTTATACGGGTATACAGACATCGAAATGTTCCCAACAGAAATAGCGCCACAATTGGCTTGACGCGGAAGCGACCAACCCGCCGAAAGGAAACCTAGGCATGCAGGTGAATAGGCTCTGACGATATGCTCTTAGCCTCACTCTGCGTAATCACTCCATCCTCAATCATGTTCGTGAGGACGAGTTGCTGTCGTTGACGTGCAAGCTTCATATCGTGAAATGGATCGTAGACACTCGGAGCATTGGGCAGTCCTGCCAGCATGGTGAGTTCCCCAACATTCAACTGCGATGGCGGTCTACCGAAGTATGTCTCTGCCGCCGCATACAACCCGTAGGCGTTTTGCCCAAAGTAAATGTCGTTCGCATAGAGGGCAAACGTCTCCTTTTTACCCATCGTATCGTACAAACCGATGGCGTAGATGGTTTCACGGAGCTTCCACGCTAGAGACTTGGGCTCACTTGCCAACAAAGCATTGTGGACCAACTGCTGCGTGATGGTGGAACCCCCTTCAATGAGGCGCCCATTCTTAGCATCCACATAGATAGCTCGCGCGATGCCCCGGAAACTGATGCCGAAGTTGGTGAAAAAGGAGCGGTCTTCTGTGGCGACAACGGCCTTCCTGTACATGACAGGTATTTCGCTGTAGGTGAGAAATTGGCTTTGATGAGATTGTACTTGCGCCGTAACCTGTGCCCGGACCCGCAGAGCAATCTTATCGAACTGTGAGAAATAGACCTTCAGACCCACTGCAAGAATTGCAGCAATAATACACAGTCGTAACAGAACTTTGATCAGCCTCAAGCCCGGCCCTCTTCTCTCATTCACCTGCCGATGTGACGGTGCAGTCATTGTCACAGACGAAAAAAGTGGGACCTGCGTTCGTCTCCTACGCCAATCTTGTTCCGAATTTCGTAGGACTGAACACTGATACCGTCCAAAACAACCGCAACATACATCTCAAAACTTCCACTCCAAATTCAATTTGAACCAAAACAAAAAAGGAACCTCGTTAACCAAATCTCGAGATTCCCTATCCTGCTTGGACAAATTCTGAATTTAGTGCCACCCTGAATCCGGGAAGGCTGCGAGTATCCCGAGAGCCAAATAGATTAGGGTTGATATATAGCGCTGGCTTTTCTGAAAAGCAGAACGTTTCCGTAGCCAGTTCCCCACAGAGCCCGCGGACAAGGCATATAGGCTATCCGTAAAAATACCGAGCGCCACGAGACTCAACCCGAACAAAATAGTTTGCGTACGGACTAGCCCGTACGATGGTTTTATGAACTGCGGGATAAATGCGAAGAAAAATATCACTGTTTTTGGGTTCAATACTGCTACCCATACTCCTTGTGTGAAAATCCGAAGAAGTCCTTTACGTTGCAAAACCACGCTGGTAGTAACTGTCTCAGTGCGCAACTCTTTGATGCCCAGATAGATTAGATAAGCCGCACCAAGATATTTCACTATGCTAAACGCCAAAATTGAGGACGTAAAGATGGCTGACAAGCCTATTGCAGAACCCATCACTAGAATTACCGTTCCCACTGCGGTTGCAAACACAGAGACAAGCCCTGCAATGTGTCCTTGGTCAATGCTACGAGCCGCAATGTATAGAACTGATGGCCCAGGCATGATCAGCAACACGAACGAGGCAATGAGAAACAACTCAAAATCATGGGAAGCCAATGCAAGTTACTCCTTTCAACGATTTTTGTTGGACCCGATACGACAACACATCACCCGCCGGTTACATAAGTGTCTCTCTCAACCCCCGTACGGACAGAAACTTGAACATCCAGCATGGGGTGTAGAATTCGTAGGTGGTTGGCACATGGCTGTGGAGACAAGCATCCCGCTGTTTGCTGTTTCATCCGTTTTTTTGCAATATACTGAGACATTAATTTACCGCAGTGCCTATCAACAATTTCTCAACAAAATCGCTCCGACGTAGCCTGTACCGTAGAAGTCTTTGGTAATCTGCGGAACCTACGGCCGACTTCGGACATCAAGTCTTTACTAACTTAAACCGCCAGACCGGTTCCGCTCAAAGCGGGACCAGACTGGCGGATTGAAACAATCGTATCCTAGAAACCCTTCTCTAATTCGTCACTGTCCAGGTAGTCCCATTCCACGTGCTTTGTAGACCCAAACGCTTCAACACCTCCATGACGTCCCATATCGGCATATAGGTGGTCGGCTTGTGTGACCACGGGTCTACAGCGACAAGGTGAGTCAGCCTTTGCACCAGTGTCCCATTCATGAAAATTGCCGATGTGCCGGACCCTGGGCTGATATTCGCGAGGTCAACCGCTGCCGTTGTCGTCATGTGCCATAGTGTCCCGTTCCACGTGCTGTCGATCCCCATTGGCTTCAAGAGCTGCATGACGTACCAAATGGGTACATACGTTGTACGATTATGCACCACGGCCGGTACAATCCACTTGTGTCCGTTCCACAACACGAGTCGTTCGTCATTGGGCAAGCCAGTGACGACTAATGTGAACTCCCTCGCCGCCTGTTGGGACCCATTGGAGAGCTCAACATTGAAGGTATAGGTCCCGGCCTCGGTCGGGATCCCGTTTAAACGCCCTGCTGCATCCAAAGTAAGTCCAGTCGGAAGTTCACCGGAAACCACCGTCCACGTATACGGCCCTACTCCAACGCCGTCAAGTTGCGCTGAGTAATTCTCTCCGACGTGTAAAGAAGGCAGGGATTGGGTTGCAACGGATAGAGCTGGCGTCCCAGTTATCTCGATGGACAGGGTCTGCCTGGCCGTTTGTCCATTCGCATCGGTGACCTGTACCGTGAACGTGCTCGTTCCATTTGGACCGGTTGGTGTCCCCGAAATGACACCGCCTGTGGATAGCACCAGACCTTGTGGCAGTTTGCCATTTACAACTGACCACCTGTACGGAGACGAACCGCTATAGGCGTAAAGCTGAAGCGCGTTGTATGGCACTCCATACAGACCACCCCAGGCCCAAGCCGTAGCCACGGCGAGCGGTGCAACATACGGTTGTGCCAGCGTGTGAACATAGTCGATTGCCGACATCGTTCCCATTTCACCGTCCACGTTCATAGCCGCCACGGTCACTGAGTATGTCGTGTTCGGCGCCTCGCCGGTAAATTGGTAGATGGCAGAGGATGTCGTGGCAACTTCTCGACCATTTAAGTACACGACGTATTTAGATGCCCCGACCACCGGTGACCATGTCTCCGTCCAACCGCTCATTCCGACGAATCGATGCATCAAGTTCGTTGGTGGTTGAAGCGTCCACTTTGCATACAGCGTCAGATTTCCAGTGATCGGAGTCGTGAACGAGAAGGCAGTTTGCAAACTCGCATCCGTATACCACCCGGCAAACACCGACCCAGCTTTTGTCGGATTGGTCGGTGCTGTCGCGGTGCTGTCGTACGCCACCGATTCCGACGAGACACTGCTACCCCCGTTGCTGTTGAAGCTGACCGTATACTGTTGCGGCGTCCACTTCGCATACAGCGTCACGTTGCCAGTAATCGGAGTCGTAAACGAGAAGGCGTTTTGCAAAGTCGAATCCGTGTACCACCCTTGGAATACTTCCCCAGTCCTCGTCGGGGGGGTCGGCGCTGTCGCAATGCTGTCGTACGCCACCGATTCCGACGAGACACTGCTGCCTCCGTTGCTGTTAAAGTTCACCGTGTACTGTTGCGGCGTCCACTTTGCGTACAGCGTCAAGCTGCCAGTAATCGGAGTCGTGAACGAGAAGGCGCTTTGCAAAGTCGAATCCGTATACCACCCGGCGAATACATACCCAGTTTTCGTCGGGGTGGTCGGCGCTGTCGCAGTGCTGTCGTACGCCACCGATTCCGACGACACACTGCTACCCCCGTTGCTGTTGAAGCTGACCGTGTACTGTTGTGGCGTCCACTTTGCATACAGCGTCACGTTGCCAGTAATCGGAGTCGTAAACGAGAAGGCGTTTTGCAAAGTCGAATCCGTGTACCACCCGGCGAATACATACCCAGTCTTCGTCGGACTCGCCGGCGCTGTCGCGTCTGTCTCATAGGGCACCAATTCGTACTGAACCTGGCTGCCGCCATTGCTATTGAAGTTCACCGAGTACTCCTGCGGCGTCCACTTTGCGTATAGTGTAATGCTCCCAGTTATCACGGTACTGAAGGAAAACTGGTTCTGCAAGGTAGAGTCTGTATACCACCCCTGGAATACATACCCGGTCTTCGTCGGGGCGGTCGGCGCTGTCGCGGTGCTGTCGTACGCCACCGATTCCGACGACACACTGCTACCTCCGTTGCTGTTGAAGCTGACCGTGTACTGTTGCGGCGTCCACTTTGCATACAGCGTCAGGCTGCCAGTAATCGGAGTCGTGAACGAAAACGGAGTTTGCAAACTCGCGTCCGTATACCACCCGGCGAATACATACCCAGTTTTCGTCGGATTGGCCGGCGCTGTCGCGTCTGTCTCATATGGCACCAATTCGTATTGGACTTGGCTGCCGCCGTTGCTGTTGAAGCTGACCGTATACTGTTGCGGCGTCCACTTTGCGTATAGTGTAATGCTCCCAGTAATCGCGGTCGTAAAGGAAAACTGATTCTGCAGGGTTGAGTCTGTATACCACCCCTGGAATACATACCCGGTCTTCGTCGGGGCGGTCGGTGCTGTCGCAGTGCTGTCGTACGCCACCGATTCCGACGACACACTGCTACCCCCGTTGCTGTTGAAGCTGACCGTGTACTGTTGCGGCGTCCACTTTGCGTACAGCGTCAGGCTGCCAGTGATCGGAGTCGTGAACGAAAACGGTGTTTGCAAACTCGCGTCCGTATACCACCCGGCGAATACATACCCAGTCTTCATCGGATTGGCCGGCGCTGTCGCGTCTGTCTCATAGGGCACCAATTCGTATTGAACTTGGCTGCCTCCGTTGCTGTTAAAGTTCACCGTGTACTGTTGCGGCGTCCACTTCGCATACAGCGTGATGTTCCCAGTAATCAGCGTCCCAAACGAAAACTGATTCTGCAGGGTAGAGTCTGTATACCATCCCTGGAATACATACCCGGTCTTCGTCGGGGCGGTCGGTGCTGTCGCGGTGCTGTCGTACGCCACCGATTCCGACGAGACACTGCTACCTCCGTTGCTGTTGAAGCTGACCGTGTACTGTTGCGGCGTCCACTTTGCGTACAGCGTCAAGCTGCCAGCAATCGGAGTCGTGAACGAGAAGGCGTTTTGCAAAGTCGAATCCGTGTACCACCCGGCGAATACATACCCAGTCTTCGTCGGATTGGCCGGTGCCGTCGCGTCTGTCTCATAGGGCACCAATTCGTATTGAACTTGGCTACCTCCGTTGCTGTTGAAGCTGACCGTATACTGTTGCGGCGTCCACTTTGCGTATAGTGTAATGCTCCCAGTAATCGCGGTACTAAAGGAAAACTGATTCTGCAGGGTTGAGTCTGTATACCACCCCTGGAATACATACCCGGTCTTCGTCGGGGCGGTCGGTGCTGTCGCAGTGCTGTCGTACGCCACCGATTCCGACGAGACACCGCTACCCCCGTTGCTGTTGAAGCTGACCGTGTACTGTTGCGGCGTCCACTTTGCGTACAGCGTCAGGCTGCCAGTGATCGGAGTCGTGAACGAGAAGGCGGTTTGCAAAGTCGAATCCGTGTACCACCCGGCGAATACATACCCAGTTTTCGTCGGATTCGCCGGTGCCGTCGCGTCTGTCCCGTAGGGCACCAATTCGTATTGGACTTGGCTGCCTCCGTTACTATTAAAGTTCACCGAGTACTGTTGCGGCGTCCACTTCGCGTACAGCGTAATGTTCCCAGTTATCACGGTACTGAAGGAAAACTGGTTCTGCAGGGTTGAGTCTGTATACCATCCTTGAAACACTTCCCCGGTCTTCGTCGGGGCGGTCGGTGCTGTCGCAGTGCTGTCGTACGCCACCGATTCCGACGAGACACTACTACCTCCGTTGCTGTTGAAGCTGACCGTATACTGTTGCGGCGTCCACTTTGCGTATAGTGTGATGTTCCCAGTAATCGCGGTACTAAAGGAAAATTGATTCTGCAGGCTTGAGTCTGTATACCACCCGGCGAATACTTCCCCAGTTTTCGTTGGACTGGCCGGAGCAGTCGCAGTACTATCGTACGCCACCGATTCAGAGGAGACACCGCTGCCCCCGTTGCTGTTGAAGCTGACCGTGTACTCCTGCGGCGTCCACTTCGCGTACAGCGTAATGTTCCCAGTGATGGGGGTGCCAAAGGAAAACTGATTCTGCAGGGTAGAGTCTGTATACCATCCCTGGAATACATACCCGGTCTTCGTCGGGGCGGTCGGTGCTGTCGCGGTGCTGTCGTACGCCACCGATTCCGACGACACACTGCTACCCCCGTTGCTGTTGAAGCTGACCGTGTACTGTTGCGGCGTCCACTTTGCATACAGCGTCACGTTGCCAGTAATCGGAGTCGTGAACGAGAAGGCAGTTTGCAAACTCGCGTCCGTATACCACCCGGCGAATACATACCCAGTCTTCGTCGGATTTGCCGGCGCTGTCGCGTCTGTCTCATAGGGCACCAATTCGTACTGAACCTGGCTACCGCCATTGCTATTGAAGTTCACCGTGTACTGTTGCGGTATCCACTTCGCATACAGCGTGATGTTCCCAGTAATCAGCGTCCCAAACGAAAACTGATTCTGCAGGGTAGAGTCTGTATACCATCCTTGAAACACTTCCCCGGTCTTCGTCGGGGCGGTCGGTGCTGTCGCAGTGCTGTCGTACGCCACCGATTCCGACGAGACACTGCTACCCCCGTTGCTGTTGAAGCTGACCGTGTACTGTTGGGGCGTCCACTTTGCATACAGCGTCACGTTGCCAGTAATCGGAGTCGTGAACGAGAAGGCGTTTTGCAAAGTCGAATCCGTATACCACCCGGCGAATACATACCCAGTCTTCGTCGGACTCGCCGGCGCTGTCGCGTCTGTCTCATAGGGCACCAATTCGTATTGAACCTGGCTACCCCCATTACTATCGAAGTTCACCGTGTACTCTTGCGGCGTCCACTTCGCATACAGTGTGATGTTCCCAGTGATCACAGTACTAAAGGAAAACTGGTTCTGCAGAGTTGAGTCTGTATACCATCCTTGAAACACCTCCCCGGTCTTCGTCGGGGTGGTCGGCGCTGTCGCAGCGCTATCGTACGCCACCGATTCAGAGGAGACATTGCTCCCCCCGTTGCTGTTGAAGCTGACCGTGTACTGTTGGGGCGTCCACTTAGCGTACAAAGTCACATTACCTGTGATTGGAGTCGTGAACGAGAAGGAAGTTTGCAAAGTCGAATCCGTATACCACCCTGCGAATACATACCCAGTCTTCGTCGGATTCGCCGGCGCTGTCGCGTCTGTCTCATAAGGCACCAATTCGTATTGAACTTGGCTACCTCCGTTGCTGTTGAAGCTGACCGTATACTGTTGCGGCGTCCACTTCGCATACAGCGTGATGTTCCCAGTTATCGCGGTGGTAAAGGAAAACTGATTCTGTAGGGTTGAGTCTGTATACCACCCCTGAAATACTTCCCCGGTCTTCGTCGGGGGGGTCGGCGCTGTCGCGGTGCTGTCGTACGCCACCGATTCCGACGAGACACTGCTGCCTCCGTTGCTGTTAAAGTTCACCGTGTACTGTTGCGGCGTCCACTTTGCGTACAGCGTCAGGCTGCCAGTAATCGGAGTCGTGAACGAGAAGGCGGTTTGTAATGTCGCGTCCGTATACCACCCGGCGAACACATACCCAGTCTTCGTCGGGTTGGTCGGTGCTGTCGCGTCTGTCCCGTAGGGCACCAATTCGTACTGAACCTGGCTGCCGCCATTGCTGTCAAAGTTCACCGCGTACTGTTGCGGCGTCCACTTTGCATACAGCGTGATGTTCCCAGTTATCGCGGTGGTAAAGGAAAACTGATTCTGCAGGGTTGAGTCTGTATACCATCCCTGGAATTCATACCCAGTCTTCGTCGGGTTGGCCGGTGCTGTCGCAGTACTGTCGTACGCCACCGATTCAGACGACACACTGGTCCCTCCGTTGCTGTTGAAGCTGACCGTGTACTGTTGCGGCGTCCACTTAGCGTACAGCGTCACATTTCCGGTAATCGGAGTCGTGAACGAGAAGGCGGTTTGCAATGTCGAATCCGTATACCACCCGGCGAATACATACCCAGTCTTCGTCGGATTGGGCGGTGCTGTCGCGTCTGTCGCGTAGGGCACCAATTCGTATTGAACTTGGCTGCCTCCGTTACTGTTAAAGTTCACCGTGTACTGTTGCGGCGTCCACTTAGCGTACAGCGTAATGCTCCCAGTAATCGCGGTACTAAACGAAAACTGATTCTGAAAGGTAGGGTCTGTATACCACCCCTGGAATACTGCCCCGGTTTTCGTGGGATTGGTCGGCTGCGTCGCGTAGCCATTGTACGCCACCGATTCCGACGACACGCTGCTGCCACCGTTGCTGTTGAAACTGACCGTGTACTGTTGCGGCGTCCACTTTGCATATAGCGTCAGGCTGCCAGTGATCGGAGTCGTGAACGAGAAGGCAGTTTGCAAAGTCGAATCCGTATACCACCCCGCGAATACATACCCAGTCTTCGTCGGCGGCGCCGGTTGCGTCGCGTCTGTCTCATAGGGCACCAATTCGTACTGAACCTGGCTGCCGCCATTGCTGTCGAAGTTTACCGTGTACTGTTGCGGCGTCCACTTCGCATACAGCGTAATGTTCCCCATAATCGGCGTCCCAAAGGAGAAGGCAGTTTGCAACGTCGAATCCGTGTACCACCCAGCGAATGTTTCCCCGGTTTTCGTCGGGTTGGTCGGCTGCGTCGCATAGCCACCGTATGCCACGGATTCCGACGAGACACTGCTACCACCGTTGCTGTTGAAGGTAACGGTGTATTCTGCGGGCGTCCACTTTGCATACAGCGTCAGACTGCTGGTAATTGGAGTCGTGAATGAGAAGGCGTTCTGCAAAGTCGAATCCGTATACCACCCTGCGAACACTGACCCTGTTCTCGTCGGATTCGTCGGCGCTGTCGCGTCACTCCCGTACGGCACCAATTGGTACTGAACCTGGCTGCCGCCATTGCTATTGAAGTTCACCGTGTACTCCTGCGGCGTCCACTTCGCATACAGCGTGATGTTCCCCGTAATCAGCGTCCCAAACGAATACTGATTTTGCAGGGTTGAGTCTGTATACCATCCCTGGAATACTGCCCCGGTTTTCGTCGGGCTGGTCGGCTGCGTCGCAGTGCCATCGTACGCCACCGATTCCGACGACACACTGCTACCACCATTGCTGTCGAAGGTCACTGTGTACTGTTGCGGCGTCCACTTTGCATACAGCGTCAGACTGCTGGTAATTGGAGTCGTGAACGAGAAGGCGTTTTGGAAAGTCGAATCCGTATACCACCCTGCGAACACATACCCAGTCTTCGTCGGGCTCGCCGGCGCTGTCGCATCACTCCCGTACGGCACCAATTGGTACTGAACCTGGCTGCCACCATTGCTGTTGAAGTTCACCGCGTACTCCTGCGCTGTCCACTTCGCATACAGGGTGATGTTCCACGTAACCGGGGTACCAAAGGAGAAGGCGTTTTGTAAAGTCGAATCCGTATACCACCCTGCGAACACATACCCAGCCTTCGTCGGGTTTGTCGGCTGCGTCGCATAGCTATCGTACGCCACCGATTCCGACGTCACGCTGCTGCCCCCGTTGCTGTCAAAGGTCACCGTGTCGTTAGTTGAAACACTGTCTGTCGCAGACGCAGCACCCTCGCCTCCGGCACCCACTGCCGTCACCGTCACATTGTAAGTCGTGCCACCCGTCTCTCCAGTCACGTTGTAGCTCGTCGTGGTCACCGGACTGCTGTTCATCTTCGTGCCGTTGACGTACACGTTGTATCCAGTCGCTCCACTCACGGCACTCCACGATTCCGTCCACCCTGTAGTGGTTACATTACTGTGGCTGAGGCCCGTCGGGGCACTCGGAGCCAGCACATATTCTTCAATAGATCCCGTAAGGTTGGTGACAAATAGGTCCCCAGCACTGTCTATCGCAATGCCCGCTGGTTCGCTTAGCCCTGCTCCGCCCGTGACGTTGACCCAGGTCGTGCTCCCATTCGGACGTTCATAAAGTGTGTTATTTCCATTATTGACCACGAACACGTTACCGGCAGCATCCACCCGAATTCCGAGCGGACCAATGAATCCAGCACCGTTTGTGATATTGACCCAGGTCGTGCTCCCACTCGGAAGTTCATACACTGCATTATCGTTGTAAAGGGTCAAAAACACGTCACCCTTACTGTCCACGGCAACGCGGCCATCCAGATTTTGTCCGAAGGAAGAGCTAAGGGGCGTAATCGTCGCGCTGCCAATATGGTTCTTGATAACAACACCATTGCCCGCGGCCCACGTGTATAAATTGCCTGAACCATCTAAGGCAATCCCCTCTGGAGCAGTGTAGTTGTAAGGCGACCCTCCAGTAACCAAATAGGGACTCCAACTGGTACTGCCACTCGGCAGTTCCTTAATCGTGTCGCCGTTCATGTTCGTGACAAACAGGTCTCCCGCACTATCCACAGCGATGCCACGTGGACCATCGAAGGATGCCCCATACGTGATGTTATTCCAGGTCGTGCTCCCGCTCTTCAGGTCGTAAACCGTGGTATTGTTGGGGACCGCGTTCGTGACAAACACGTCTCCTGCACTATCCACGGCAATGCCAAAGGGAGAAGAAAACGACCCACCATCGGTGATGTTCACCCACTGTCCAGGCGGAAGTGTGCCTGTGGGGGGCAAGGTATTGACACTGTTTCCCGCAGATTGGGCACTTTCTCCGGCCGCGTTCACCGCGGTCACTGTCACCTTGTAGACGGTGGATGGTTGATCGCCCGTCACGTTGTAGCTCGTTCCTGTTACAGGACTGGTATTCACCTTCGTGCCATTGATGTACACGTTGTAGCTTGTCGCTCCAACTACGGCACTCCACGATTCCGTCCAGCCTGTAGCGGTCACACTGCTGTTTTTCAACCCCGTCGGGGCACTGGGGGGCATCTCGTACTCTTCAATCGTACCTCCAGTCGCAGTGGTTGTATCGTTGGATACGTAGAGGTCTCCCGCACTGTCCACTGCAATGCCGTATGGGTAGACAATCGGCGCCCCATTCGTGATGTTGGTCCACGTCGTGCTCCCGCTTTGCAGTTCGTATATCGTGCCACTACTGTAATCGGTAACAAACAAGTTCCCCGCACTGTCTACCGCAATATCAGTTGGCCCGTTGAAAGTCGCGCCATTTGTGACATTGGTCCACGTCGTGCTGCCGCTAGAAAGCTCGAAAACTTGGTTGGAGTTATGACTGGTCACAAACACATCGCCTGACTTGTCCACCGCAATGCCCGTTGGGGCATTAAATATTGCACCGTCCGTGATATTCGTCCACGCCGTGCCCCCACTAGGGAGCTCAAAAATCTGGTTGTTACTGCTGCTGGCGACAAACACATCACCCGACTTGTCCACTGTGATACCCGTCGGATCGTTGAATGCCGCACCGTTGGTGATGTTCGTCCACGTTGTACTCCCGCTCGTCAGTTCGAGCACTGTGTTCTGTGGAGTCGTCACGAACAAGTCACCCGAGCTATCCACGGCCACGCCATAGGATGCAGGCGGTTGTGTCGGAATCGCCTTCCACGTTGTACTTCCAGTCTTTCGCTCTAAAATCGTACTGGTGCTATTGAGCGCAAACACGTCTCCTGCACTATCCACTGCGATAGCTGAAGGTTTGGTGAAGGCTCCGCCATTGGTGATATTCACCCATGCCCCTGTAGTGGCTGCGAGCGCGTGCGTGTTGTACATTGGCCCCATCGTCAGCCATGACATAGGCGTCAGAACGATCATAGCCATGAGAGACTTTTTCAATCGTCTTCTCTTGCCTCTATGTGTCTCTGGAGGTGTTGTGGACCGGTCTCGATGTCGCCGATTCATGAATCTCCTTACCCCTTTCCCGTGAAAACTGATGCGCAATAGCCTGTGGTTGAGTCACCCGTACCGCTTTGTCTGATCACGATTCTGTTCATGCCTACCTGACAACGCCGCGCAGCCCTTGTCCTGCTACCCATTGAGCAAGGACGTGGACAATACGGCCGAGCGTTACCCTACCGACTGAATCCGTTTGTTGAAACGACCGGGAGCGTCCGCAATATACCAGACTGAATCTCAACAAGTTCTCAACACAAAAAACGCTCCAACCGTCGAGGAGTGCTTGAAACCAAGCGTTCTCAACAATTGAAGCGAGGACTACTGTATACCGCGTTTCGTGTAAAAGATAAAATTTATTCGCGAGGGAGCATATTCCTAATCAAGTCTGACGGTTCTATCCCATACTCTGCTTTTAATTTGCTTCTGAGTACTTCATATTGTTCGATGGCAGCCACCCGGTCGTTGATTAGCATATAGGCATGAATTAGTTTGCCATGAATCGTCTCGTTTACAGGCGTAATTCTCAGCGCTTCTTTGAGTATCGCGATGGCTGAGGTGATGTCCCGTTCTGCAAGGTACTCGTCGTGTACTTGTAGCAGGGCAGACAGATACCTTTCCTCAAGGTCTTGTCTTGCTGCTTCTGCCCAAAGCCAGCCTTCCCCTTCGAGGTACCCCCCCTGATAAAGACTTACGAGTTTCGTCGCAAATGCCGATGATTTCATTCTATCCCCTTTACTAAGTGCCAGTGCGCTCAATTCGTAGTAATCACAGTCAATCCGACTTGTATCCACCCAGTACAGTCCGCTCTCATGGTGTATTAACCCTGGGAAACCCGCACTATCCATACTTCTCCGGAGATAATACAGGGTCGTGTGGAAGTGCGCTGTTGCTCTGTCCCCGTCCAGATGCTCCCAAACAGCATCCAATATCATCTGTCGCCTCACTGCCTGCCCACGATGATGGACCAGAAAGGCGAACAGTTCTTCCGCCTTGGATGTACGCCACCTAAAAATGCTGTTGTCACCCATGTCCAGAAATACACGAAAGCCCCCTAGACAGATTACCTTGAGCCTTGCCTTCTCTTCCTCACTATTTTCCTTGGTAATCCGGCTCAGAGTTTTCAAAAGTCGCTCTCGTCGTACGGGCTTAAGCAGGTAGTCGAGAGCGTTAAGTTCAAAGGCTTCAATTGCATATTCGTTATACGCTGTCACAAACACAATTTGAGTCGTGGGCTCCACGCTGAGGAGTTGGTCTGCTAGGGCTAATCCATCTATACCAGGCATCTCGATGTCTAGAAAAAAGACGTCAGGTCTTGTCTCTGACAAGGCTAACAGCGCTTCAGCTGGGTGGGAAAAGGTACCGAGCACTTCCACCACGCCACTTTGCTGCAACATGCGCGACAGTCTTTCCAGAGCCAGCGGTTCATCATCAACAAGGACGGCCCTAATCATCCTGAGGCTCCCATGGAATTGTGACAACCACTGTCGTGCCAATCCCTAGCGTACTTGTGATTGACAAGCCTTTGCCGTACAGTCTTTTGAGGCGTTGGTCTACATTTCTCAGACCCACGCCTTTCCCTGCCGCTGCGCTAAGGACTTCGTTCACCTGCACATCACTCATCCCCATACCATTATCGGACACACGGATCATAAGCGTCTCGTCCTCTCTCTTCACAGAGACCGTCACGCGACCTCCATTCACCCGAGTCTTGAGGCCATGCTTTACTGCATTCTCCACGAGGGGCTGCAAAATCAATGGAGGAATCAAGAAGTGTAGTCCGTCTTCAATGTTGTACTCTACTGTCAATCGATCGCCAAATCTTGCCTTCTCCACGTTTACGTAGGCGTAAATGTACTCCAACTCTTGCTCCAGTGGAACCAGTTTCTCCAAGTTACGGAAGTCAAAGCGACTTCTCAGATACAGAGCTAATTCATCTGTGACGTCGCGCGCGCTGTCTGGGTCCGTGTCACACAACGCAGAAATGGTGTTTAAAGCATTATATAAAAAGTGAGGTTTAATCTGCGCGTGTAGAAAGGCGATTTCATTTTCGACGACCGCGCGCGCCAACCCTTTCATAGTGAGCAGTGTTTCTACCCGGGCTCGTATCTCCCTCGATTCAAAAGGTTTTACGATAAAATCGTTCCCTCCCACTTCGAACGCACGTTCCATGTCTTCTGCCGTATTTCGAACTGTCAAGAACAACACCGGCAGTTCAATCATGGAAAACGTTTGCCTAATCACGCGGCACACCTCGTAACCTGAGATGTCCGGTAACATCACATCCAAAAGGACAAGCTCAGGTTTGTGCTTCGATATTTGACGCAAAGCCGATCGCCCAGACGAAGCAGTCACAACCTTGTAATCGTGACCTTCAAACAAGCCTGATAAGACTTCCAAATTAACAACCTCATCATCGACCGCCAGTATGACCGGTCCACCGCCTTGAGCGTAATCGCTTGTCTGCAATGTCACCGACGCCTGCCGGTTTGTTACATGCATTCCTTGCTGTAGCAGGTTCTCAGCAAGGACGGCCATATCAACATCTACCGCCGGTAGCCGACAGGTGAACCGCGCCCCCTTCCCTACTTCACTCCACGCCAAGAACAGTTCCCCTCCCATGGCTTGCACCAATTGCCGGGATATGTGAAGTCCCAATCCGATTCCTGCATCATCAGTCAGTGCATCGACATCACTTCGTTCGTAAGGGCTAAATAGCACTTGCTGTTTTGGGGGTGAAATTCCCATTCCCGTATCTTCAACCGAAATGTAAACAGCCCTGTCCTTGTGTTCGGAAGTAACAAGAATCGAACCCGTTGCCGTATGTTTAATGCTGTTGTGGATTAGGTTCGTTAAAACTTGAATCAACCGACCTTCATCGGCTTTCACGAATTCAGCTCCGTCGCCGATTTGATGCATCATTTGCAAGTTCTTCGCCTGAACTTGATCGACAAACAAGTCTTCAATTAACGACAGACACGACCGCAAATCGACGACAGTTAAATGAACATCCAGACGTCCTTCTCGGATTCGCGCCAGATCCATGATGTCGTTGACCGTCCTCGACATCCGTCTCGCCGTTGTCTGGACCAGTCTCAATTTTTGCATCTGAGTGTCGGGTGCAGATTCATTGACTTGCGTGGAAAATTTCTCCATCACAGCCTGCAGGATATTTACGATTCCATGAAGTGGAGTTTTCAACTCGTGTGCCGTTTGGATGAAAAAGTCATCTTTCAAACGATCCATGACTTTCAGTTTCTCCGTAGCAGTCTCCATGCGAGAGTATGAATGGTAATAGCGAAGCGCCAAAACAGACCACATGATGCCAGCGAAAAGAACTCGAGTGATGTCCGTAATGACATTGTTGTCCACAAGTGTGTTCAGATAGGACACGTTATTTAAGTCTATGACTATTAAACTTAGCACCGCTAAAATGTAGAGGCGAATCTCCCCCAGTTGAAACGGGCCATAGCGCCTTCTCCCGTACGCGATCAACAGCGTGATCAAAATGCCAACAAGTGTCATCAATCCAAGTCCCATCAGAAAGTGAATCACTTCACCCCTCGCCATGACGTGCACAGGAAGGATGGCCGTGGCCACAACATAGCCTAGAAAAAGGCCGCTCGGAACAATCAGTAGGCGACGAAAACGGGACGGTTTCAGAATCCATCCGAAGTACTGAAGGATGAGCAAAGACATAGCCGCAGGAAGAATGATTTTTAGCTTCCAATACAGCCCGTATGGGAGAGACGGGACAAGTTTATATACAATATTGGCGCCCTCGAAAGGGATCTCAGCAGAGAAAGCCAGAAAGAAGACACCCAGCACGAGCAGGTCATAGTATTTTCTATAGCGATTTCGCCTGAGCGACCATAATAAAGCGAAGTAATAAACGCCAAACAGCCCAATGATGGACATTGCGGCAAAGTCCATCCCGTCATTGAAAAAGGTCATTCGTTCGATCTGTTGGCTCGTTCCGAGAACAATGGGGCTGACAATGCCTGTCCGATAAAAGTCGTAATTCGCAACCTGGATGACCAAAGTGATGCGTCCATGGGACGGATGAAAAAATATCTCCTGTGGCTTATCTCCCGGCCTGTACGCACTTCTTGAGACTCCCGGTACACCAGACTGATAGACGAGCTTTCCGTTGATGAATACCCTGCTGGAAGTCTGAATGCTTCCCAGCATCATTCCCATCGACAAATCACTGGAGTTCAGGTCAACTGTTACTCGGTAAGTCCCGTATCCCCACGGACTTGATCCCGACGGTCTGCCCCAATTCAAGCCCACACGGGGGACTTCTAAAAAGGAGTACTTCGACTGGCCTGAAGTTATTTTGCGGGCGTCAACGAATTGGGACGGATAGTACACCCACTGGCCATTCAGCAATAAAACCCCTTGTTTGGAGAAATTCCATTTGCCTGCATCCAGTACACCCTGATGTGCGATGGGCATAGCATTGCTCGGACTATAGTCGACATAGAACAACAGACCGATTACGATAACCAACAGGGTAAAGACAAGTATGAATTTGTCCTTGGCCAATCCAACGAGTTGTCTCATAGATAGACAATACCAATTACTCCATACGGATATCTACATGGGCCTCGATGATTCTGCCACCGATGAAAGCCATCGAGGGAGTACAACCATAGACCTCAACCGCCTACACTTTCCTGAAAAAAAGGTAATATACGATAGCAAACGCCATGACGATACCGATGTTAACAAAGAGTCGGGCCATGAAGTGATGTCTTAGGAACAGTATATCGACACTCAAAATCACGGCGATCAGCAGCACGATGAATAGCACACGAGACAGATTGCCTGTCATTTCATGCCCTCCCTCACAGATTCCACCGCCGCGCTCCGTGATCTCCATGATATTGTATGCCTGTGTTCGCTAACATGAAAGTCAATCATCTGTCCAGTCATAGCCTCTTTGTAAAAGCATTGTTCCTCGCCTAACCATGCTTCCCAAGCCAGTAACCGATTGGATTTTGGTACTCAGTAGCTTCTTGAACCGCTCTTCTAGACCAACGGTGTTGCTGCGACTACTGTCATCAACGTAATACCTTCCTGTTTGAACACGAAACGGACTGGGGAGTTAACTCAATCCCCCAGTCCTGCAGCGCTCAATCCAAAATCGTCTGCTAGTTGACGATAGTTATTCTGAACCACAGTCGCCCGATCAGGCTGGAGCACCGGAGACGACATTTGCTTTTTTCGAGTTGCAATTTCTTTCGACAACTCGAGCCGCTTGGCCATGCAGCGGATTAACTCCACGTCGGTCTCGTCGATCCTAGACCGTAGCCGACTAAGGATTGGATCAACGAATGGAATCACCTCCCAGGAGAAGCAACTATACTGCAGGATCAGAGGGCGCAGGTGCCAATGTCTCCCTAGCCGTGACCACGTTGAGCGACTTGCCGGTTGCCCGCCTCGTAAACATCGTCAGCAGGCTGCCAATGACAATTGTCGCTCCCATGAAAACGAATGCGCCAGTGAATCCAGCATGACCGTCTACCATTAATACGAGCGGGGCTGCGATTGCTCCGCCGAAGTGTCCAATACCGTCAGTGGCAGCGACAGCAGAACTGCGTCCGCTCGTAGGGAAGTGTTCTGCCGTCAGTGGATAAGCGGCAATAAAGAAGCTAGGGATAGCAATGCTTTGAATGAAGCCTAGTACCATGATCTCTGTGCCAGAGGTAGTGAATCCGATTAGGGCGGTAAACACACCGTAAATCAGACCAAAGCCAACGGCAAGAAATTTACGCTCCACACGGTCCGCCAGCAGTAGTGATACCACCAATCCGACAAGATAGCCCAGACTTGTGATGCTCTCAAATCCGATACTGTTTGACAAGCTATAACCTCTTTGCACAAGCAGCGTCGTCGACAAACCGAGGAAGCCATATGTTCCAACGTACATCCAGCACCAAACGACGAGAATGAGAATGAGATAACCCAGATAGCGCGGATGTAGGAGGTGTTTGAGTGGGAATCCCGCAGCCCTTGGTTCCTCAGGGAGCGCCACTACTTTGGGGAGTTCTTGCCCGATTTTCCTTCGGGCAACTTGCTCGGCTGCGGCGACGATTTTTTCCGCCTCGTTAAGTCGGCCCTTGCCAACCAGCCAGCGTGGGGATTCAACGATGTACCGGGTCCCGATGAGCCCTGCAATTCCACCAAACGCCCCGATAAACAAGAGCCCCCTCCATCCCCATGTGTAATGTGGCACAAGCCACAGAGCAGCAAACGGAACGACTGCAGAGGCGAAGTAGGCACAGGAGGTCGCGACGGCGGTGTATCTGCCGCGCAACTTGGCAGGAGATAGTTCGCTGAGATAGGTCGTCACCTGGGCAATCATGGCACCATCTCCAAGACCAACAACAAACCGCCCAAACACAATCCAGGAAACACTCGACGTAAATGCGGTAATGAGTGACCCAATTGTAAATAGGAACATCGCGGCAATCACACTCCGCTTGCGCCCGAATGAGTCGCTGAACACACTGATGACGAGTGCTCCGACAATGTATCCCCAAAGATTCCAATTGATTGCGATGGCCACGTGCGATATCGGCGTATGTAACTGACTTGAAATGGATGGCAGTGCAAATCCCATGTTCACAATGTCGAAAAACGCAAAGAAATAGCCTGCACCAATTAGCAGCAACAGCACTTTTCCATACGGCCAAACGGGGATACGTTCCAGTCTAGCCAACGGGTCAGCCGTTTCATTTGACATTATCTCTTTCCTCCTCAATTGGTGGTTGAGTTCCTCAAAGTGCGCGACTGAAGGCGTTTGCAAACGCTACCGTTGAATTAGGCCGCGAGTTTAGCGTACGCACTGAAATAAGCCACTACAGGACTCACTGTTTGCAAGAAAAATATAACATTTCACATTAATCAGAAAAATACACGCAACAGAGAAACATTCACTTGGAAATTCATCAATTTTTACGATTGAACTAGGGCGTTAGATATGCTAGCAGGTCGCGGCATAACAATAGGGTGCGATAGTCAATCTTGAAAACGATTGACGGGTATATGCACGTATTACAGTGGTGTGAGAAGGTGATGGAGACGATGAAACGCTATTCGTCCCGAGTGCTTATATAAATCATCGCTTCGGACGGATTCGCCTGACGGCGAACGCCTTATGTCCCCATAGCTAAAGCTAGCCATGACTCCAGTCCTACATGTTCATACGTCCGATGGCACCTGTCCAACGTCGTTGCATCTCCGATTCCAGGCAATGACTGTCGCGCTATCTCTTCCTTGTGAAGTGTGGATGACGTCCAGTAACTCGCGAACCTGAATTCCGATGTCTTCTGAACTAAACATCATGTCGTACACGTGCTTTGGACTCGCAAATGGACTGTCCTTAAACTCCAGTACTCCGTCTGTCAAAGCGAGTATGATGTTTCTTCCCTGACGCAGCGATTTTACGCCTGCACTGTAGCACGGAATTGGCTGATTAAATGTGTTGACTTGTCCAACCCATTCGAAAAAGCTTCTCTGATTTACTGCGTACTGACCTAACCGTGCATAATCTTCGTTCAGAAGGTACAATGCACAGTCCCCGACATTTAACCACCACAGATACCCTCCCCGACGCGCAAATGTCAGGCAGGAACACTCGCCTTGAACTGACGAAGTGTCGAGGGTACACAAGGATTCCCGGATGTACTCATGAAGGTGTTGAAAGACGTCTGGTGTCGCCGAGTTTAGAATTTCCATGATATCGCTCTTGCAAAGTGCGAAGTGATTTAGCACGAGTTGAACACTTTCAGACGTGTTGTGACCGTCCAATATCACTGCGAACTCCCAGTCTGCATCAGTATCGGACCATATCAAGGCACCGTCCTCATTCTTGTGTGCGCCTGTGCTGGAATTGCCACCGTATATCCCCAGTACAACTGGACCAGAAAATTTCACCGTTGGTTGATCGATCAAGGTCTCCATTGCGCCTGCCCACTTGATTTCGGCTACGCTATTCCCACTCATTAGCTATATCCTTGTTAAAGTTACCGTGACAAACTATGATCCCGACGGACATCCCCACGCCTGACCCTCCCCTGTTACTCGGCATTTCAACGCGCGTGCGACGTATGGCTCATTGTCCGGATGCGCAATCGGCCACGCCGAACTTACAGTTTTTTGAATGAAATAAAATAGACAATAACAAACACAACGATGAATAGCACGCGAAACAGCTTGACCAACTTCTCGTTCTTGGACATTTCCTGAATCCCACTTTAAGTAATTTTCTAAATTATACCACTCACATGATCGCAAATCCGCACTTCACGTTTCATATCGTACAAACGGTGCAATCTCACGTCATAGCCAGGATGTAAACATTCACCACGAGGGGAGGCGATGCAGAACGCTGCACGACAGGTCGCGTCGGAAATGTGCCAATCGGCCGAGTAATGTCGGAACCCCAGATGTCACATCATTTGGGTTCTTCGCATACCTGTAGCCCGTGGAGGAATGCGCCATGAATGTGCTTGTGTTGTACGACACTAGTGACTTTGGCATCTTGCCGGAGACGCGTCTTACAATAGGTTTTTCTGAACCTGTGCTGAAGAATTTCAGCTTTGTCACTTTGCCAGTGCAAAAAATTCCGCCACGTAATCGAGATCAAGTCATTCGCGAGTACATCGATAAGACTGACTTCATTTCCGTAGGCGTCGGAACCTATACATTTATGCGTCCGTGGATGCACTTTACCGCTGTTTATGGATTCACGAAAAATCGGCCTATGATGGCAGGCAACAACGCGTTCGTTCCAGACGGTTGGAGTCACGAAATCGTGAATGGTCCGAATCCGTTTTCTCGGGTAAAGTGGCAAATACAAGGCCAAAACATCCGATTGTACGTGTTAGACAACGTTCTGGACGTAATTTGGCAACCTCGGGCCGTTATTCCTCGCAAGTCCGTGCGATATAGATTTGAGGGAGATACGGGATTGCTCTCTGAAATCGCCCCGATGTACGACTGGGTACCCGGAAACGTGCAGGACAACCTATTCAATTGGGTAAACACGTCAATATGGCTGGCTGGCTTATGAGTTTTCGGTCTAACCAAGTCAGCCACTTTGCCGACACCCAGGACGAGTGAACGGGTTAGTATGTTGTTGCCCATTCTCACTAATGTTTAACTGTCCTCAAATGAACCAAAGCTTAGTATTGACTAACTAAACACTCTTTTATAGTATGTGGGTAATCCAGATTGGAGCGAACGAAATATGGCGAGACCACGAAGCGACGACAAGCGCAGTGCAATTATTATAGCAGCGACCCGCGTAATCTCATCCCATGGCTTGGGCGCATCGACAGCTATGATTGCTAAGGAAGCGGGCGTCTCGAACGGATCCTTATTCACCTACTTCGAAACCAAGGCCGAATTATATAATCGACTCTATGTGGAGCTTAAGGAGGAGATAGCTGAGGTTGCTTTAGGGGGACTCGCCGTCGAGAGCGGCATCCGCGAACAAATGCTCCATGTATGGTCACGTTGGGGCCATTGGGCCGTTTCCTTCCCCGAGAAACAACGGGCCCTCGTACAGTTGACCGCATCAGACGATATCACTCCAGAAAACCATCAGGCAGTTGATGCTGCATTCGCAGGAATCAGCCAGCTGATTGAACAGAGTAGGGCAAACGGCCCTATGCGTGATACTCCACTGAAATTCATCGCCGCACTCATGAGTGGATTGGCTGAAGCCACAATCGGTTTCATGATCGACGACCCAGCGAACGCAGAAACACATTGTATCAGAGGATTTGAGGCGTTTTGGCGAATGCTTACGTGATACCTGTATGGTTGATGAAGTTGTGTTGTCTTTGCATCAAGTAAAAAACGAGAGGGAGATTGCTATGAAAGCACTCATCACAGGCGCAAATAAAGGAATCGGTTTTGAAATCGCTCGAAGTCTTGGAAAGCGTGGCTACGACGTTCTCGTCGGGGCGCGGGATGCAAACCGAGGGCAAGCAGCAGCCGAAAAACTTGCCGCAGAAGGCATATCAGCAACGTTCATCAAGATTGATTTGAATGATCTGGATAGCTTGCACACAGCGGGTACAGTGATTGATTCTCTCGATATGTTGGTCAATAATGCTGGAATTCCTGATAGTGTAAAGTCGGGGCGCCCGGCGCTTGACCTCACAAAGCACACATTTGACTATGCAACTGAAGATTTGCGTACGACAATGGAAACAAATTTTCTCGGCACACACGAACTCATGAAAAGTCTGCTGCCAGTACTGACAGACAACGCGAAAATCGTCAACATCACCGTGCCGATTTCTCCGACCGACTTTTGGCACCCACTCGCTTACATCACGAGCAAGGCAGCACTTAACGTGATGACGCTGACTTACGCTCACGAGTTTAAAAAAATGGGTAGTCACCGCCAGATTTTCGGCATTATGCCTGGCGCTGTCGCAACCGAATTGAACGGCCTAGAACCCGGTGGACTCGGTGGCTTTGTCAAATCTCCCGAAGCGGCAGGGCAGATGAGTGCCGACATTATCCTCTGCGACAGGAATCAAAATGGGCAAATTATACAGTACGATGGAAAGATCATTACAGATTATGAGGTTCAGCTGAGAGACTAGACCGTGAAGCTCTGCCAGTGTTAAGGCTTCGACTAGCAACTTTAGTTACTTAGCGAATTTCACGGCGATGGTATGGGTATTCGGTGTAGTGCAACAACGTATCCAAAGGCACGGTTTGCCGTGACCCTCACTTGCGTTGCGGCCGAACTGCCTTCAACTCGGGGTACAACGCGACGATGAATCCTACAGTGTCCGCGCCCAACATCGCCAGCCCTGTCCAGACCAACGCAGGTAGCTCTGCTGTGTATCCGACAAACGCCACAACTACTCCCAGCAGGAACACGACAAGTACACAGCAGCGAGCCTTCCACGCGATCGGTCGAGGAGACTTCACCATCATCATTACGACAGCCACCGCTAGCCCGACCGCCATTATGGCAACCGCCATTTCAATAAACACAGGACTTCCCCTCCCGCATTTCTGTCAGACGGCCAGTCACCGAGCTGCCTTCAGCGCTCCAGGAATGTTGAAATAGTCAGTGATAGCAATGGTCTGGCTGGTGCTAGCAACCATTGCGCGGTCAGCCGCCCACATCAGTGCCACCAACGCTGCGCCGGCGGCGAGGACTGCCCCCGCAGGCGCAGCGAACACAGCCAGTACGATGCACCCCGCGGCTGCACCAACAGCAATACCGGCTTCATCTTCACCCAGATTCACATTGGAAACATCGGTGAAGTACCTCCCCAGTGCCATCCCATTCTTCGCTGTCTGTATGGTCTTGAAGGAGAAGGTTTTCCCGTCGGCGAGGCCTAGTGTCACATGCCACTGGTTCAGCCTCCCCCCAAATTCGATCACCTCATCGTGCCAGAAAGAGTCCGCCATCGTGACCACGGGTCCCGTCACCTTCGGAGTGACATCAGACCCAACTGTGCCCTGTGCCAGTGCAGTCGGAAGCCCCGCACTCGCCACCACCAACGCGATGGCCACGAGCACTGTACCCATCTTCATTCTGTGCACCCGCACAACCAATCCCCTCCTCTACGGTGCTCGGGAGTCCGCACCTAGAACTACCTGCCTCAGCAACGGCAGTCTGGTGTGCTACTTGACACTCTAGTTAAGCGAGTGCTGAATGACGGCTTTCTAAACCGGGATGAGTCAAGATTGCCAACGACATGTTCAATTGTGGCTTTATCCGTGATGGTGGTTGTTTTGCCGGAATGACCATTCAAAATGGTGTCTTACTGGTACGCGATGGCTGTATGTTGGTGATTGAGACTGAAGCCTTGCATGTAGTTTTTTCAACTCACGTGCCCGTTGGCTAAGTAGAGCATAACACATTGAGAAGATCCCGGATTATATTTGGCCCAGTTTGACGTCATGCGGCACTGGTAACTAGTTTTCATCAAAAGCCATTCGTCCCGAGACCTTATACAAATCATCACAGCGGACGGATGGTACTTCGTCAGAGCCGCAGGTGACCAGCACCAATACAAGCATCCAACGAAACCAGGCAAAGTCACTATAACCCACTCTGTGAAAGATGTACCAATTGGGACGGTTCGAAGTATATTCAAGCACGCTGGACTGCAGCCCCGCGATAACGGATTCACCTCTAATACTCGCCTGCCCGGCGGAAAGGGCAAAGGACCGATATGTGTACCCGGCAATCTTTGATTATGCTGATGATGGCATCTCAATCGAGTTTCCGACCTTTCCGGTTGTCTGCCGTGTGCCAGCACAACTGAGGAGGCAGTAAAGAACGCTCGTGAAGCCATGGCACTTCACCTCTACGGTATGGAGCAAGATGGCGATCCGATTTCGGAGCCAACGCCAATCCACAAACTGCGAGTTGCTGAGAATCAAGCCATCGTTCTGGTTGAGGTGTGAATGCCACCTTTTCGCGACGAAATAGAGCAGAGGGCTGTCAAAACGACGTTGACCATTCCGAAGTGGCTTGACGACTTGGCCGTTGACCAGCATGTGAACTTCTCACACCTGCTCCAGGATGCGTTGAAACAGTACCTCGGCGTGAGGGACCGAGTATGAAAATCATCTCAGAAGTTAACCGAGGGTCGGTAGTAATTCTTTAGCACGTAGGTGTTTGCGGTCGGGAGAACATTCCTGACCTCGCACTCCGAAATAGCAGAGATGCAATGATGTATTACGCCAAAGCGAGGCGTCAAGTGTAGTTGATTTCAAATTCATGCCGCACTCTGCTACAGTTTGCGCTTTACTTCCGGTACAGCGCATCATATCCCCACACACGCCTAAAGCATTTTCATTTCCTCTAAATCTGACCAGTTCCAAAGATAATGATCCAAAAACACTTAGATAAAGGGACTTAGGAGCGGAAACGTCCCACGCGAATGTCTGCGGGACTGTCAGTCGTCCCTATTCTTACCTTCGTCTTTTCGTAAACCAAAACCCGAATAAAGCCAGTATCGCCAAACCTGCATCACCCAACAGGTTCGTCAGGTCACCTCGGTTTCCAGTCCCCAAATATAACAGTATGTTTAAGAGAGTCGAAGCTACGCATAGCAACAATGTCCATCTAACCACTTGCGTTAACATCCAAACCGTCACCTCCCCTTACGACTTCAGAACATCCACATGTTCAATGTTGCGAATGGACAGGTAACCAATCACGGCGCCAAGAATTGCTAAACTTATGGGTACTGCGATGATGGAGTATAGGGTAACTCCGCCGATGTTTTGGCAGACGAGTGCCGCAACGAGGACCGATGATGTGATGGTCGTCGCGACGGAATGTTTGCGCATGCCAAAATACAGCGGGATCAAACTTAAGAAGCTAGTTGCTAAAGCGTTCGTGAGAACCACGATGAAAAACCTCTCTGCAACGGACCACGTCAGCAAGCCTGGAATCACACCTTCCACGTGATTCAATGTCGCGAAGGCTGCAGCAACCAATAAGCAACTCGCAATGTTCCCGATTAAAGTAAACACTATGACGACACTCAACTTCGCGACCATCACCATTTGGCGATTGATGGGATACGTAAACATCACCGTAATCGTTTTGTTGCGAAACTCGTCAATGACGAGCCGTGAGATGATGACCGCTGCGAGTACGACATACATCGCTCGAACGAGCGTCTCTATGACCGAAAATACCGAATCATAACCCAATAAGGGCACAGATTGTCTCATCTGAACATTGATACTCAAACCACTTACTAGGATAAAAATCAGGATAGTCCCTATGACCGCCGCCCGAGTGTACGGTCTAATGTCAAACTTGCGCAGTTCAAGTCTCACGAGCTTAGGCATCGCCGCTACCTCCACTTAGGATGTCCAGAAAGTAATCTTCCAGCGACCCTCGTTTTTTATGCGCTGACTCAATCGGCACCCCGTGCATGACCAACGACTTCATAACCTCGCTTTGAGGTACGCTGCGATCGTAGATGCGTAACCGCCCATCATCCACGACTCGAATATTTGACAAATTCAAATCATTATCGAGTACGTACGCTGCTTGATTGACTTCGTCGGTCTGAATTTCTATATAGTCCGCCGTTTGCCCTGCGACATACTCCATGGAGACCTCCTGAATCAACGCTCCGTTATTCATCACAGCAATGGTGTCGGCTATCAGTTCAATTTCACCAAGAATATGGCTCGAGATAAGAATCGTAGTGCCGTACTCTTTGCATAGCATCTTAAATAGATCTCGGAAATCTTTGATGCCTAACGGATCAAGACCGTTCATGGGTTCATCGAGAATGAGTAGCTCTGGCTTCGTTAAGATTGCCCGTGCAATTCCAAGACGTTGCTTCATCCCGAGCGAAAATTCCTTCACAGGTTTGTTTTTGCTACCCTCTAATTTCACTAACTCTAACGATTCAGGAATCGATCGTTTATTGTAGTAACCCATGTATTCGCGATGCAAATCCAGGTTTTCAAAAGCGGTAAGCCTTTCGTAGAAGATTGGGTATTCTATGATGGTGCCCATTCTGCCCATCTGCCTGTATGATAGGTCGGTCAGTCGTTCACCGAAAACTTCAATCTCACCCGACGTTGGTTTCACCAAGTGGGTGAGCATCTTCATGACTGTTGTCTTACCCGCTCCATTCGGACCCAACAATCCGTAGATTTCTCCCTTCTTAATGTTTAAGTTGACACCGGAAACCACTTCCTTGCCTCTGTAAGTCCGGGTCAATTGCTTCGTTCTTACCGCATACACGATGTTCTTTACCTCCTTTGCTCTTTGTAAATTGTATTCTAGAACGCGAAGTTCTCTTTTTTCTTATCCAATCACTAAAAATTCCTTAAGTCGTAAAGGAGATACGTTTTAGTCGAATTGTGAACACTGTTTTATCGTACGGCTTGCTGTCGATGTGTATTGTCCCGCCCTGCGCTTCCACAAGTCGTTTCGTAATGGTCAGCCCAAGTCCGCTTCCCTGATACGCTTTATTGCGAGAATCCTCTAGCGTATACATTCGCTCGAACACCCTATCTTGATACAACTCATCAATCCCCTTCCCGCGGTCCCAGACGTCGACGAACAGAAACTCGCCATCACTTCGCAATGTCAATCCGACTACCATTCCCTCCGCACCATGCTGGACTGCATTCGCGATCAAGTTTGTTAAGACTCGATCCAACGCCTCTTCGTTGCCCCACGCATAGATTGGTTGGTGTGGAATCTCGATGGTTACGCCGAAACCCCTGACGGTAAGCGTATCGTAGAAGCTAAGGATATTTCTTTCACAAATTTCGTTCATATGAATAGGCGAAAGTGGGACTGCCTGGTCCCCTGACTCGATTCTTGCCAGGTCGAAAAACCGACGAACCAGATTTAGTACATCCTGCGCTTTGCCATACACTTTAGACAGCAAGAGTTTACGTTCTTCCTCGTTCATGTCCGGATCTAAAGTGATGGCCTCGAGATAGCCGAGCACCACTGTAAGAGGAGTTTTTAAATCGTGAGATATATTGGATAGCATCTTCCGCATCGATTGTTCCATCCTCACGAAGTTGGCAGCTTCTTGCTGATGATGTTCGAGCAATTGATTAACGTCTTTCAAAATGGGAATCAGTTGGTCATCTGATGTAAAGGCGAGGAGTTTCTCTTGAGTGTCACTCGAAATGATGTCAGTCAACCGCTTGTGAATATGGTCGAGCAAGGCACTTCTTGTCCGATAAGCGTGGTATTGGATTCCAATCACAACAGAGAACGCTATAACAACCAGAGCGAGTACAATTAACATGCCCTTATCCTTCCCAGCGATATCCGATTCCCCACAGTGTTTTAATATAACGGGGATTGGATGGCTGGTCTTCGATTTTTTCACGTAACCGGCGAATATGTACATTAATCACGTTTTCGTCATTATAATAGCTCTCTTTCCATATAAATTCGTACAACTGTGCCTTTGTGAATACTCGCTTGGGATTCGTAGCAAAAAGACTCAGAATTTCGAACTCCTTAGCCGTCAACCTGAGGTCGACATTGTCTTTCCATGCGGTAAAGTTGTTCAAATCAATGCTCAATCTATCAAATATCAAGAGATGGTCGGACGAAAGACTGGCATCTGTATCAGTGCTGGACGCCGCGGGTGAATACGTCGTTGCACGACGAATGGCCGCTTTAATTCGAGCAGATATTTCAACGAGAGAGAAGGGCTTAACGATGTAATCGTCGGCACCGAATCCAAACCCAGTCACTTTATCTATGTCACTGTCTTTAGCCGACATGATGATGATAGGTACTGCACTCTGTTCTCGGATCCGTTTAATCACTTCGATGCCGTCCAACCTCGGCATCATCACGTCAACGATTACGACGTCGAACCGATCCTGCTGAAATTGGTGAATTCCATCCATACCGTCTAGAGCCGTGGCAATAACGTATCCTTCTTTCATCAAATAATTCTGCAGCATCTCAATGATTTGTACGTCGTCCTCAATAATTAGGAGTTCGTTCTGCATGACACTTTCCTCCACTGCACACATAGTATACGGCTAGCTAAATGCACCACCGAGTATCCCGAGACGTACATGAAAGATGGTTTAATGCCCACACAGGTTATCTCATCGGTATTGGCTACTCCCCCTCTGATACGAAAAAAAACTGAGGATGGTGATCCTTCTGACGATGCAACTGAGGAGAACCGCCACTATTCAAGCAAGCCTTCAGTGACACATGCAGTCCGTGTCTACGAAATGATTGGGGCACGTTTACCGGAAATCAGATCCGCAAATATTTGTCTCTGACCTGGGAACAACTTCGCTGGTAACTCATCAAGAGGGAAAAATCGAACGTCTAGGGATTCTTCCGTTACTTGTAGCAATTCACCTTCATAATCCGTACATACGAAATCGATCAACACATTGGCGACTTCATCCCCATTCGGATGAATCCATTCGTTTTTTACTCCAGAGTAAATCCCGAACAGAACCATCTTCCCGAGTCGAAGACCTGTCTCCTCAAACACTTCTCGTCGAGCAGCATCTGCAACGGTTTCGCCAATTTCTAGGTAACCTCCAGGTATACCCCAATGCCCGTTATCTCCTCGTTTATGAAGCAGTAGGCGGTTATCGGCATCAAAGACTAACGCTCCACATGCAACCATGATAATTTTTGTGTTTCCAACCAAAGATCGAATTTCCCGGATGTAGTCTGCCACATGATCTCTCCTCGGATGGCGAGTTTATGCTAATTATAGTACATTATGGAATAATCACCCTATTGTGTATGACTGCCCGATTGCGAAGCAACTCAGTCGGACTAGCGATCGCATATACATGCAAACCGCATAGGACCACGCTCACTTGGTAGTCGCCCTTTTTATAAATAACAGGTGAACGTTGGTCAATTCACTTGCTCCCACGTAGAGCCACCATCTGATGTGTGATATACATTGCCTTTAGCAGTTAGAACAAATCCATCGTTATTCGACGTAAAATCTAAATCCTGGACATTCCAGGGCATCGTATTCGACGCAACACGTCCCCATGTTTGTCCACCATTCTTTGTAGCAAACAACTCGTATCCGTTACTGGCAAAACCGATGTTCGTTAAGACAAAATTGAATTTCCAGCCTTGCGCTGCTTCGGTCCCTTGTTCCTTGGCGGTCACAGGGCTCGTTGGTGTTCATCGTGCCCCGCCGTCACTGGTACGATAAACTATGAGGGGCCCCCAAAAATACCTCGACAGGTAGAACTCCGTCCATTTGGTTAAAGAAAACCGGTGGATACGATGCAAGTTGCGCTTGATGCAGTCTAGGCGGCAAAGATATTGGTTGCTTTGACCAGAGATGCCCATCGTCCGTTGTACGGTACAGATACAGGATACCATGAGCATAGGTGTATCCGGTCAACCAACCGTTGTTGTCGTTGGTGAAGGTCACACCCGTTTTTATCCCTATGGATAGAATTGTCCCACCTTTTATGTTCTCCGTCACCGATATCTTCTGCCAAGTCCTCCCGCCATCACCGGTCTGATAAATAGAAGCCTGATCCCTACCCATGGAATCACCTTGTTCAAACGAGAGCCAACCATGGGAAAGATCGGTGAAATGGATTGTACTGATGCCGCCTACACCTTGCATGACAGATTTTTCCTACGACTTCCCACCGTCAGATGTTCGGTAAATAGTCCTCCGGTTGTGAGTAGGCTGCGTTACAGCGACCCATGCGTGTATCGCGTCTAGACTGTACAGCGCGACCTGCCAGTGCACCGAGGCATCCATGCCACTTGGTGTGACGTTACGCCACGTTGCTCCACCGTTCGTGGTGTACCAGACATGATTGATATCTGTTGCCCAGCCAATTGCTGAATTAACCATGCTTGTGTTTGTCAATCTAAATGTTGACCACCCTGCTAACCGAAAAGTTGACCACCTCGGGCATAATTTACGCTGGCTCCCGTGCAGTTAGGTAGCCAGCGTAGTACCTACTATTTTGGTTCAGAACGGCAAGTCGGATGCGTCATTTTCCTCGTCTTGGACGTGTGAGTGGCTGGAAGGCTCGTCTGGGAACGTCTCGGACCGCAGAATTACCTCATCAACAGTTGTGGTAGGCATTGTCGCCAAGTATCGTTCGGTAGGATCTAACAGATACTTACAGCCTCCATTCTCACCGCGCTTTTTCAACATCACAGCCAATCCGTTGTCGGATATCTCCAAGACCTCTACGGGTTCAAAGCCGTCAGTCAATTGAATGCTTAATGCCATACCTGTCGCTACTGGGATGACTTGGTCCCCCATGTCAAAACACCAAGTGGATTCGTTTATCCGGTCAAACCGTAATAGTCCCTGTTCAGTTTTCACTGCACAACCCCCATCCCAGTACTTCGCTGTCTTCTCTGGCTTTCTTTAAATCTGTAAGAATCTCCGTCAAACACAAGGATGTGAGAGCGGTGGGTCAGCCGGTCCAGCAATGCTGTCGTGAGTGTGGCGTCGTGGAAGACATCGGTCCAACGAGCGAACTCCAGATTTGTGGTAATGAGGATGCTCCCTTTCTCGTATCGGTCAGCGCAGAACTGAAAAAGCAGTGGTCCACCTTGAGCTAGAGAGACATACCCCAATTCATCGAGGATAACAAGGTCGAACTTGTCCCAAGCACGTAGATACCTCGGTAATCTGTACTCCGCTTCTGCCTGGAGAAGTTCCTGGATAAGTTGCATGACGGGTATGAACCGGACCCGGTAGCCAGCCGAGATGGCTGCTAAGCCAATGGAGATTGAGACATGTGTTTTCCCCGTACCACTTCCACCCATGCATACAACATTCTCTTTGTCTCGGATAAAGTTGCCCTCTGCCAAGCTCAGTAACTTTGGCTTTGGCAGACTTGGAATAGACGTGAAGTCAAAGTCCTGAAACGTCTTTTGTGCAGGGAACTTGGCTTGTTGCGTGTAGGTCTGTAGTCGACTTTGCTGTCTAGACGTGAGCTCCTCAGATAGGCAAGCTGAGAGGAACTGTAAAGGTGAATGGTTGTTATCTAACGCTTCTCTGGCGAGTGCACTGTAGACCCTGCGTAAACCAGGCATCCGCAGTTCTTTACAGTAGATCTCAATCATGCCCGTGTAGATATTCTCGCTCATCAATGAACTACTCCCTTCGCTAAGGAGTCGTATCGCGCTGGGTTCTGTTTCATGAGTCTAAAGTGCTGTAATTCATCAGGCACGGTCAGCGCGGACGAGGGGGTACCTGTTTGCAAGAGACGAGCACGGACTTGCTCTGCTGTCACAATATCCGCGCCAATCTCTTCAATGGCAGTCAATATGTCCTGCGACGAAAAAACTCGGTGTAGCAGTAGAATCGCGACAAAGTCTTTATAGCCATCCGGTCGACTGTTGGTCATGCGCCGGCGAATTCGCTGGTACACTTCCGGCAACTGACGAACAACCGCTGCATGGGTTGCGGCATGAGGTTTGTAAGCCAAGACGGGTAAGTAATGCTCTAGCTCAAGAATGGTTTCTTTACGTGAATGACAGCGAGTGTGTGTGGCAACAACCCTTTCGCGGTCCAACACCTCAATCTTCTCTGCATAAGCACGCAGAAGCAATGTCTTACCGACGTAGGCGCTCGGTACTGAGTAACGGTTGTTGTCGAAGTTAACAAGGCAGAGTTTGTTGACAACTACAGGACGTGTTGTTGCGCAACGGTGCGGGTGAACAGGTAGAGCTCGTAATGCTGCGCGCTCCTGCTCCCAGAGCGACCAATTCTTGTTCCGTTGTTTTGTACACCAATCCAGCAGCATCGTATTAAATGTCTCTAGATCAGGAACATCAGGGACTGGGACACAAGTGTGCCGCCTGACGTAACCGACATCGTGCTCCACGCCGCCCTTTTCATGACCCTCACCTGGGCGACAGAAATCGCTGTCGAACAGATAGTGTGCACGCAGACTAGAGAGAAGTTCGTGTTCCTCTCTCATTGGACCAGCAAGAATTTTGGTGACCGCTGTTTTCGGGTTATCATAGCGGACATCTGCGGGGATACCACCGAACCATTCAAACGCAAGGCGATGCCCTTCTAGGAAGGCTTCTAGCTTTTCCGTTCTGAATGCCCGCACGAATGGAACCCCGCTGTTTCGCAGGCGCATGACAAACAAGCTTACATCTGTCGAGACACCGTTAATCTTTATCACGGCTTTGCCAAAGTCTGCTTCTGCGAGTTCACCAGCATCAGCAGTCAGTGGAATAAATGCCTCCTTGGGTCTGTTCCGGAGTTTAGCAACCCAGTGTCGAACGGTAGACTCTGCTGCGTCAAACTCATCTGGATACTCTTCCTTGAGGCGTTCATGAATTCTCGCTGAGGTGTGTTTTTGCTTCTGTGGTACTCCCGGGGCTTCGTCTTGCTTCAACCATGCTTCAATCACTGGAAGCCATTTTTCCATTACAGGGCGGGGACGCGGCTTGGTAAGCCTGTAGCTTGGAATTTCACTATCTTCGAGGAATTTACGCACTGTCTGCCGAGAAATCCTGCATTGTCGACTGATTTCCCTTATAGACCAACCATAAACAAACCGGCATTTCCTGATATACTCTTTATCGACCATCTCGTACAAGTCCTTTCCTCCTGTTCGCGTAGCCTCAGCAACTACAGCGTACAGGAAATGGATTACGAGGTGGTCAACTTTTTGGTTGTCAAAGAACCTCCACGTGGTCAACTATTAGATTAGCAAACACAATGAATTAGATTGCTGAGAGGATGAACCGGTCTGCCTAGAAGAAGTGGAATCACGGATGTCTTCGGTCTTCCGAGAACTGCTTACTGTACTCGCTAATTCAGCACCACTTGTCTTTGAAGTATTTGTACTTTGGTTTGCGGTGGGTGTTGTATTCCGCACCCTGCTGGCGGACTCGGGAACACGAGTGCCACACTCGCGAAAGTGAATGACTGAAATCGCTTCATCCCGGATTCCTCCTTGTCGTACACAAATCAAACGAACCGTTCAGGAAACCGTTTCAACTGATTTCGTCGCACACAAGGCAAGTCGTTGCTGCGTACTCCGAGAGTCCCATAAGAGTTCCCAGGCACCAGTGAATATCCATGTATTTACAGTATTGATCTGAATTGCGCAAAACTTCGGCGCTGGTCAGTACCAAGTGATATCATGCAAAAGCAGACAGCGTTAACGTGGAGGCGATTCTATGGCGCTTAAATGGTTTGTAGATGATGCGTCATTCGAGACACTTCGAGAAGCTGACGAATGGGTGTACTCTGATGCATACAACAAAATTGGAAACGAATACGATGGATACAAAGCTAAAGACCCAAAGCTCGTTTACGTACTTGTCTTTGAGTTGACAAGACGACAAACCCTAATTGGATTTGACTTTGAAATACATTGCGACATTGAAGGGCAAAGAGGTCCCTTTTATAGAGTTTGGGTCACCAAGCAATAATCTTTATTACAGACCCTTGTGTCGCACAGCTGCCCGATAGTCCCGCAAGCATCCACCGACTTGCCCTTTATAATAGTGCGACAGAGATGCCCCATTGCTGTTTAGTCCATCCCCTCACTCACTAACAAACCCTATGCCCCAAAGTATCCAGGCGACAACACACAGTCCACCAGATATATTAAGAAGTGTCTGTGCTGCACCAGACGTTTGCAAATGAAAAAACGGGAAGACGTAGCCCAGTCCAGTCTGGGACGACGTGACGAGGTAGCCAATTACGTAAACGAGGTACACGGTTAGAACAAGTGCCGCTGCTAGAAAGCCCTTTGCTACCTTTGACATTCATATTCCTCATTTCATCGGCCCTTACTGTACACTTCTGCCCATGACCTGAAGAGTGGTAAAGCTTGCGCAATGCATATTCATTCAGTACGCTCGTGCTATTTGCCCACTAATTCCTTCACCAAAGTGTCGTCAATGTACGCACGATAGGTCTGTGGTCTGAACCCAGTCAGCAGCAATTTTCTCTGCTTTTCAATTCTCACGTAATGCCGCTCATTAGTTCCGACTGGGAATTCCTACACCTTAGTCATTTTGAGTGAGAACATCCTAAAGTCATCAACCGCTCTTCGTCCATCAACATCGATGTTCAAATTCCCCCTCCACTGATCCAAGTAAAAATCAACCTCGTGCTTCTCAAACTCGCCTACATTCAAAGAAAACTCCACTGAAATCATACCCCCTTGCTGCATTCTTCTGCCCACTTGTCCCATACGAGCGGCAGCATCACTTCTGCATAAGCATACATTTGGTCAGGGCGGTTAAGGATTGCGGATGTGCCCCTTGAGTTGAAGAAGGACCGATGCATCTCGCATCTGCCTCTCACTAGTTCCGATATAAGTATGTACTACTCAGAAATTCGGCTGTAGAAATTCACTAAGTTTCCATCGGGGTCACGGAAATAAATCGATCGGTTGCCCCATTCTTGCGTGGTCGGGTGCTTTACCCAGTCAACACCAACTTCAGTCAATCTCTCGTATTCCTTATCAACGTCATCTACGTGAAATTCAAGGATTGTACTTCGATTATGTCGCAGTGCCGCTGAATTAGGAGCAAGGCTGTTCTGTTCATCAATGTGATAGATGGACAGATAAGCACCACCATCAAGATTGAACTGAACGTATACGGTGTTATCTGATGGAACAGGAACATCCAATGCCATCGCATAGAAGTTCGCCAGTTTTTGAACATTGTCAGTGAACAAGCACTCGTGAGTCAACCTAGCAGTCATCGAATTCCTCCTTAAGTAAACTGACACCTATTTCGGCGGAAACGCCTAAGACCCCTGCATGCGAGTTTGTTAAGCTCTTCTGGCCAGATGTGCGAGAAGGGATGCTCAGTTACCAACGAACAGTTATGCAATCTGTGGCACCAGCGCAGCCTCAAAATAAGCCTCCATTTGCGGCGAAATTGGGGTCATACAAACCAATATTCGGTCATGTCGGTTGTAACGGAGGTATAACCTATTTGATGTATCATGGCTGTGACATTTCCTCGATGATACGTTCCATGCGTTACGACATGCATTACCATTTCAGACAAACTTGTTTCTCGCTTGCCCTCCCATGGGATATTTAGCCACATTAACTCATGTGGGTTTGCCTTTAGAGATAAAGTTTCCTTATATGCTTCAGATAAGGTTTGAAACATTGCGTCGATTTCATCAATGTTCTTTCCCTTTCCACTTGCCTTTTCAACGTCTAAAGCTTCGGGCATGTCCATACCAGAAATGATGTAGAACCACAGCTAGTCAACGGTATACACATGGGAGATCACGCTGGATATCGAAGGGAAAACACTTTTGATTTCGCGGTGAAAGACCTCAGAAGGCAGTTGCTTCAATCGCTCCAGCAGCGTTTTGTTTGCCCAAGCATGGTAGTTGTACATTTCCAGCATGTTCATCTTAGTCCCTCAATTGTAATTAGAATTTTACCAACCCGGACAGTCTTACCAGTCAATTATCTGATGGATTTGTACAAAACGCCCCTTATTCAGCTCTTCTGCACCTAGCTGAGTAAGCATCACCTGTCGTCGACGAATGTTTATGTAAACCACAGACGACAACACTTCCTTAGGTTAAGCCCCCGTTAGGTTGAAACGAAAAGCACCATTTATTCCAGGGTTTCTGGTTCTCTAAGCCACATGCTCACTACCATGCCACATTTGATGCAGGCTACGATGGTCATTCCTGAATTCTTGGCGAAGTAGGGACGCCTAGTTTGTCTGGGCATTTCATTAACGTGTCCCTGCAATATCCCGTGAACAAATTCAGTGCTACCACAGTTTGAACACGACTCTGGGTCACGATGACCCATTTTTCATCCCCCCTCGTAAAAGCACGTTCCTGCCCCTGTGCTCCATAAGCATCAACAGACTACAGCTGCATAGTCATGCAACGTCGGAAGCCGCTGCCTATACAGTTCAAGCTCCTGTTTGCCGAAGAACGCGTCTCTGTGTGAGCACTTCATGAGGATCAATTTCCGCAATCACAGTTGGACGTTTAACCCGTATTTCGCAAACCAATTGTTAATTTGCTGTGTAGACTCCGACTTATATGCCCCAGTATGCAGACCGTGATGTCCTCCTTGATAGAGGACTAATTTGACTGTCTTGTGAGTGCTCTTCATCTGTTGAGCGAATAGTTGAACCGACTGCCAAGCTACCTGACGATCGGCTGTGCCCTGTAGTAGCAATACGGGTGCTTGAATACTTTGTACATTCGGTGATCGCTGCTTATACGATAACGAATTAATGTTTTCACCATAGTATTCCTGTATGGACGCCATCTCGTCGAAGAAAACTGAACCTGGTTTGGAATTCGACTGCGCCCATTTTACGAAATCAGTAAATCCGGCAAATGGACTTACAGCTATAACAGCCCTTACCTGATGGTCTTCAGCCGCAGTCATAAGAGCAAGCCCGCCACCAAGTGAGTACCCTATTACATACGTATTGTTGGTTTTGATCTCACCCAAGGATTTTGCCACCGTTATGGCATTTGTGACATCAGTCATGTCAGTCTTTATGCCCATTACTGGACCTTGACTGCCCATGTATCCTTGATACTCCGGATACAGCATCACCGTATGGGAATTTGAAAGGTAAGCAGCTTGTTTGGCTGTATAGCCGAAAGAATCATGCTTGATTTCTCGCAACGCGTATCCACCATGGAGATTAACTAGTAGAGGATATTTACCTGGTTTGGCGGGTTCGGTGAGGAAGGCTTCAACCTTGAGCCCATTACTCCAGTAAAACAATTTATATAACCTGACACCGGTACCAGTATAGGAGCGATATGTTTTGATTTCCTGAATCGACGCCAATGCACCGTCTACTGGTTTCTTCGAGACCTTCACTAGGGGTTGCGTTGCATTATTTGAGTCCGGATGTGTCTGATTGTCAGAGGACTGTGAAGTAGAACAACCGACGGTTGTGAGTGCTACAGCGCCCATGATTGCAGAAACAACCCAACGTTTCTTTGACATGACGAATCCCCCCCATGTCCGATCACAATCCTTGTGACCACAGCTAATAATAACATATATTCCATATTGCACTATGCTGCCCCTATGTGCCATAAGCGTTACCCGACTTGAACTGTACAATCATGCGACGGAGGTTGTCACATTGCTGCTCAACTCATGCCCCAAGGAACGGAATGGTGTTCCTCTCGTAAGTCGCCCGTATGAACTTACTCCGCATCGGAATTCAGAAGCCCACCTGGTCTAAAACGAGCCATAATAATTTCATCAACATATTGCCCTACACTTCGAATTGAACCAATCCTCTTTCCTTCGACCACAAATCCATGTCTTTCGTACAAAGCCTGAGCTCTAGGGTTCGTAATCAACACACCCAATTCAACTCTCTCTAACATTAGCCAATTATCAGCAAGGTCAAGTACCTTGGTGATTAGAGCAGTTCCAATTCCGTTGCCATGATGTTCAGCGTCCACTGATATGTAGAAGATGCCGACATGCGATCTTCGTCCAGTCATCTGTACGACAGCCGCATTTCCGACAACCTGTCCATTGACTTCGGCTACAAATTCGTGATGGTTTGCTCCTAGATTTCGATACCTCTCTTGGATTTGTTCAACTCGTGTACTCGGAAGGGAGAGAATGTATGGCATCACGTCTTTTTGCTGTTGAATACGATGTATTGCCATGGCATCACTTGCTTGTGCTGGTCTAATGACAATGTCGACCACGTGACTACCTCCAACATCGAATTGTTAATATCATACCTGTGAAATTGAGTGAGGCGCTATGGGGCTATTCTGCCTGTTAGTTGAATTACTAACACAAGGGGCGGACCGATAAATATTCAATAATGTACATAAAAGCAACAGATCGTGCATACATCTGTAGCTGTGTATATTGTAGCGTTCAACACGATAATCCGGACGCCCAAATTAACTCCTGGACATATCGCTTGCTAGTTCGTGTTCCGTCTACCGTTACAAATAACGCACCTGATTCCGCTCACAATTCTGCTTGAAGATACTTCCGACGCACACGCCGGAACTTTCCCTGGAACGGGACCAACCGTTGTTATAGTTGTCCCAATAATCTAAACAACCGAAAAGGAACCTGTTAAGCTAAGTTGTCGATACGGGAAAGACTACACGGCATCATTCTAAGTACAAGTCGTCCCAGAGCTTGTGAAAAGAGGGAAAGCCATCGCTCAGATGTCATCGTAGTATGGGGGCCACGTCACAATGCTTCACCGTTGGAACAACACGGCTGTGGACAAGCATCTGTCCAGCATTTTCGAGGATGAAGGCCACAAAAACGCTCTTGCCCTCAAGAAGGATCACAAAAAGAAGCTTCGGGACTCTATTCAAAGGTCGCTCGCTTAACACTAATGTTGAGTGGTTCAAAAATATCTGGAGTCACACCAGACTAGGACAAACGAGTGGCCATGGTTGGTTTCCACAGTGAAACTCACCGTTTCCCGACAGGCTCAGCTGCTCAGTCCGAGCTGTTCGAGCCTCTACAACGAGGCGAAGTAGATTTGGTTTACTTGGCTCCCGTTATCTCTATCTCATAACGCTTCGCCAGGGAACTTTACGCCGAGGATAACGACATCATGACCTATAACCTCGTAATAAACCTTGAACGTTCGAATAACAATGCGTGACATCCCCTTAAACTCGCCGTACTCCTCTGTGTAATGCCGACTTACAACTGGATTTGAGAGAAGGTCTTCTGTTCCTATGATGAATTGTGCAATAAAGTTAGGTGTCTCGTCCCGTGTAAAATGCGGGCTTCTGAAAGTAAGCAGCTTTGCGCGAATAGGGATTGGCCAAATAATACGTCGAGGCGTCACTGAGCAAAATCCTTAGATGATAGTGATTTCAGCAATTCTGATGTTGTCATGACTTCCCCGCGTTGATATGCATTCCGACTGTTTTGAATCAACTCGCCAAGTTCAGGATCAGCCAGCACTTCAGAAGCGATCGTTTCCTTGTCGTTTGCCTGAAGTACAATCGTAACTTGACCCTTGCCTGGAATGACAATCTGGCATACGGAGTGATCTTTGTCCAGCTTTTCAATGCGCTCCATAAGTTCATGTGGGGTGCGAACGATATCCATGGTCAGTGTCACCTCCTGAATTCCATGCATGCAACCATTATACAGCGACGGGACACCACAGTATACGCGCACGAGTGGAGATCCAGTGCGAGTCATTGACAACGACAGACGGGCAATCGCCATTTGTGGCAACTGCCCGTATGTCGTTGTGCTTACGAGGTCTTACAGAAGCTTCAGTCCCGGCAGCGGAGAGAATGTTTCGTGGCGTTCCGCAGTCTCGTGCCCCCACAGATACATGTACCCATTGACCATCTCCATTGTTTTTATGGCGCATGGTTCACCAGTACCAGCCACTCCTGAGGCTTTTGCGGATTAGGTGAAGTCATTCGTGTTGTCCATTACGGCCTACACGTATAAACCACCGCTAAGCATTGTTCTAGGCGAAGAAAGCGAGTATCGACAGGACAAGCGGTGCCAGAATCTCAAAAATTGGGCCAAACGGAGTTGCGTACATCCAGAAGTGCATCGACGCCCACCTCATCTTACATAATCGGTCTTGCACAGAAAAGATTGGAGGTCCATCCTAACCATCACCACCGAGCTAGGGCATTGTCCTCGAGTAGAGGGTCGATACCCCACCTAGTGCTACATATGATTTTCCAAGAAGCTGAACTTTCTATGCTGCCTTTGAACGTCTGTAGAAAACAACTCTACATACCGTCGTACCATGTCAAGGGTGCTGTGCCCAAGGATCTTTTGAAGGGAAAAAATATCCCCACCCGCTAGGATGTAATACTTCGCCATGGTGTGCCGGAATGTGTGGGGTGAAACCCGAACATCTCGGATGTGCGCTGTCTCCCCGTAATCTTGAATTAACTCCTGGACGTACCGCTTGCTGATGGGGGTGCCATCCACCGTAACAAACAATCCGTCGGATTCCGCTGCCCCCGTACTTCCAGATACCGCTGAAGAGGCCGTCGAAACTTCCCCTGAAACGGAACCAGCCGCTGCTTTGCACCTTTCCCGTGAATTAGACCACGAAGCGCTCCTTCACCATTGGGGCGACAAGGTGCGCACATCCGAGATCTCAATGTCCTGCTCGCCAGCACCCTCTCGAGGGCCGTGAGGTTCTCCCGGTGCCAGCGCTGGGTATCTGGGGAAAGCAGCCGAATGTCCCGCAGAAACAGCGTCTTGGCCTCCGCCAGGGAGAGAGTATCGTCGGTCCTTTGCTCCCCTTCCACTTGTGCATCCAGGTTGTTTTTCCGCCGTTTTGGCATACCGCGCACGTCTCCTTTTTTGAGATGTGTGCGCCTCCGATTTTAGCCGCACACGTCTTTGGTAGTGTGGGCACACACGTCTCCGTGACGATCGGGGCCAAAACGCGAACAAGGGTTCCCAGGACAATTTTCCCGGAAACCCTTGTCATATCAGGCTTTTTGGTGTCGAGGAGGGGACTTGAACCCCTACGGTGTTACCCACACGCCCCTCAAACGTGCGCGTCTGCCGATTCCGCCACCTCGACATGATAGGGTCGACTTGTAAAGCCGACAAAGCACATTATACGGGCCTGCACTCGGCATGTCAACCGACTTGAGAGACTGATGTCCTGCCGTTTTATGGTTCCCGATGCAACCCCGCCGCACCTCGCCAAACCCGGTCACGCCTCCTCGCATGCGCTCACGCAGCGGCCTAGGTCCACCCCGCTCGCATGCGCCGATGCGACTCGCTCCATATCCACCCAGCCCGCGTTCCCTCGCTCGCGGTGCCGTCTAGGGGGCGGCAGTCCAGAGAGCGCACCCAACAACACAGTCAACGGCGAGACGCCCCGTCCTCTACCCGGTAGCGCCTTTTACTTTCTGCCAGTCGGCGTCGTGGCCATAGATGCGCTCGTACAAGTTGTGGTTGTAAAACACACGGTCAACGAAGTGGCGTGTCTCGCCGACGGGGATGTTCGTAATTGTGCCGAGTTGGCCGTTCCACACTTTATCGTTCAGCCACACTTGCACACGCCTTGGCCCTGCGTTGTAGCCTGCGACGGCTGCGACGACGTTGCCGTGAAACTGCTGGATGAGGTAGTGAATGTACCAGCTGCCGACGCGGATGTTGATGCCTGGCACCGATAGGTCGGCTGTGTTGCCGGAGAGCAGTGCCGGGTTGTAGGCTTGTCCTTCCTGCTGCATCTGCTGTGCAATCCACTGTGCTGTGCCTGGCATTAGTTGCATGAGTCCGATGGCGCCTGCGTCGGACACGTCGGTGGGGTCGAATTTACTCTCGACGCGGATCACGCTTGCTACGAGCAGCGGATCAACTTTCGCTTCCTTCGCTGCCTGCTGGATATCACTTTGATAGCCGATGGGATACATCCAGCGCCAAAATTGGTTCGATGTAATCAAGCCAATCACGAGAATCAGCAGGATGGCACTGGTCAGCGTCCGTTTGTTGAAGAACGTGTCCCACCAGCTTTGGCCCTGGTTTGGAGTGTTTGCCATAGGCTGCGCACCTGCTCCTTCGTCTGCTCTCGAGATGCTGAGTTGTCAATCACGTAGTCCGCGATGCGACGTTTCTCTGCGATCGGCATCTGGGCCTGAATTCTCGCAAGGGCGTCGGGCCTGTCCAAGTTGTCGCGCTGCATTAGTCTCTCCAATTGGAGGCACTCGTCCACGTACACGAGGATGGTTGCGTCGACGGATTTGCGGGTTTCGCCTTCAAACAAAAGTGGCACGTCCCAGAGGATGGGCTCGTCCGGGTGTTCAGCGAAAAACTGCGCGGTCTCGGACCGCATTCCTGCGCGCACGCGAGGGTGGGTGATTTGATTCAAGCGCTCGCGCAACGTGGCATTGTGAAAAATGACGCGCCCAAGCGCGGGTCGGTTGAGTGTGCCATCCGGGAGAAGAACGTCCGGGCCGAATGCTTGTGCAATCTCCGCAAGTGCTGGTTGACCTGGCTCGACGACTTTACGCGCCCAGATGTCCGCATCGACAACATATGCCCCGAGGTCGCGAAACATGCCTGTGACTGTGCTTTTCCCGGTTGCGATGCCGCCTGTGAGTCCGACAATCACGGCTTCACCTCCTCGGTGTGGCGCTCGGTCTTTGCGCGGCTGGTTTGCGCTGGTTTTGCGCGCTCGCCGCTGACGTGCCTTACGCGTCTGCGCCGTGGTCGTTTCTGACACACCGGGCAAACATGGGTGCCGCGGCCGGCGACGCGCAACTTTTCGATCTCGGTACTGCACACGCGACAGGGTTCCCCGTCCCGCCCGTACACCGCGAGTTCCAGCTGGAAGCCGCCGTGGCGACCGTAACCGTTGACGTATGTCTTGACAGACGACCCGCCTGCTTCAATCGCGCGTGTCAGCACGTCGACGACCTGTTCGTGGAGCAGCGCTACCTGCACTCGAGTCAGTGAATGCGCAGGCCGCTCTGGGTGAATGCCGGAGCCGAACAGCGCCTCGTCGACGTAGATGTTGCCAAGCCCTGCAACAGTCGTTTGATCGAGCAAGACGGCCTTGATGGGGGCACTGCGCCTGTGGATGTTGCGGTACAGCGCCGCAGGCGTAAACGACTCGTCAAACGGCTCCGGCCCGAGGGACGTCAACCCGCCCGGCCACGCGTTAGGCCACGGGGCAACGGACGGGATCAAATCCATCGTACCGAACTGACGGACGTCGCGGTAGCGCAACTCTGTGCCATCAGTGAAATAAAACACAACGTGGGTGTGGGGCAGTTCAGGTTCTGCGCCGTCTATGAAGCGGTACTGCCCTTCCATCCGCAGGTGGGAAACCAACACGTAGGGAGGCACATCGAACAAGAGGTACTTGCCGCGGCGACGAACGCCCGCAAAGGTACGGCCGGCGAGTTCTGCGGAAAACCGAACAACATCATCCGGTGTGCGCACGATACGCGCAAGCCTGACCTCAACGTGGTCAATGGTCCGGCCAACGACAGTCCCTTCTAGGCTGCGGCGCACATTTTCCACCTCTGGCAACTCTGGCACTCGTCGACCCCCTTATTTGGCTTCGTACCAGCTCTTACCGTGGTGGATGTCGACGGAGAGCGGCACGTTTAACGTCAACGCGTTCTCCATGTTATCACGCGCCACTTCAATCAGCGTGTCTGCTTCCTGCTCTGGGCACTCAAAAATCAGTTCGTCGTGTACCTGTAGGAGCATTCTCGCCTTCAAATCGGATGTCGCAAGCGCCTTATCGATGCGCACCATGGCGAGCTTGATGATGTCGGCGGCGGTGCCTTGAATCGGCGTGTTCATGGCCGTGCGCTCGGCGAAGCTGCGCAGGTTGAAGTTCTTGCTGTGGATATCTGGCAAGTAGCGCCTGCGGTTCAGCAACGTTGTCACATAGCCCTGCTTGCGCGCACCCTCGACAATGTCGGTCATGTAACGCTGCACGCCCGGGAACTTGTCGAAGTAATCGGCAATGAACTTTGCCGCCTGGGCGCGTGGGATGTTCAGATTCTGCGAGAGCCCATAGTCGCTAATTCCGTAGACGATGCCGAAATTGACTGCCTTCGCCTGCCTGCGCATGAGGGATGTGACTTCCTCGGGACTGACCTCGAAGACATCTGCGGCGGTGCGCGTGTGAATGTCCATGCCTTGTCGGAAGGCGTCAATCAGTGCTTCGTCACCGGACAGGTGCGCGAGGATGCGCAGTTCAATCTGAGAGTAGTCGGCGGAAACAATCACCCAGTCCTCGTAACTCGGTTCAAATGCCAGGCGCAACTTGCGCCCTTCTTCCATGCGTACGGGGATGTTTTGCAGGTTCGGCTCACTGCTCGAGAGTCGCCCGGTTGCGGTCAGCGCTTGATGGAAGCGCGTGTGCACACGCCCTGTCTCGGGGCGAATGACTTTGAGCAAGCCTTCCACGTACGTCGATTGTAGTTTACCCACTTGTCGAAACTCCAAAATCTTTGCCACGACCTCATGGTACGGGGCCAGTCGCTCGAGTACGTCAGCGCTTGTGGAGTAGCCGGTCTTGGTCTTCTTCGACGTTGGCAATCCGAGTTTGTCGAACAGAATTTCGCCGAGTTGTTTCGGCGAATTGATGTTGAAGTCCACTCCGGCAAGCGCGTAGATGTCTTTCGTCAGACCTGTCAGTTGCTGTGTCAATTCTTCTCCGATGTTGCGCAGGCGTTCGGCATCGACATAGAAACCAATCGCCTCCATGCGTGCCAGAACAAACGCGAGCGGCAACTCTACGTCGCGGTACAAGTCGTCAAGCTCCTGGGCGGACAAGGCGTCTCTGAGCGGCTTGCGCAGTTGCGGTAGCAAGGTTGCCTGGCGGGCGAGCGTTTCGACTCGAGCTTCGGTCTTTGCATCGACAGTCCCGATGGTTATGTGCAGTTCACGTTCGACAATGTCGGAAAGGCGAACTTCACCTTCCGAAGGATTGAGCAGGTACGCCGCGAGCAACACGTCGAACCAATCTCCGTCCGCGTGAACCGCCTGCCCATGCGCGTCGAGAAGGACAATCAGCGTTTTCAGGTCAAAGACCGTCTTCTCATACTCCGGCGCCCACAACGGCGCCACGTCGATCAGTTCGAGATCACCCGTTAAATCGATATAGATAGCCCGGTCTTCGCTCCCGACCGCAAGCCCGAGGATGTTGGCCGTCTGATAGTCTTTGCTGTCCATGTCCGCGATGAGACCAATTGGGCTCGGCAGGTCGTTCCACAAGGCCTCCAAATCGTTCGCTGTATCGACAACTGTGACAGGGATATTCGACAGAGACGAGGCGACCTCACCGTCTTTTGCCGCACCGTCAGTCGACGAACTGTCGATTTCCCGGGTAATTTTGTCGACCAGGGACTTGAACTCCAGTTTCTGAAACATCTGCTGTACAGTTTTCGGGTCGTATCCTGCGTATTCGAGGTCCGTGACCGTACATTCAATCGGCACGTCCCGATGAATCGTAGCGAGTTGTTTCGACAATAATGCCAAGTCGCGGTTCTCACGCAGCCGCTCCTGAAGTTTCGCCCCCGGCATCTCGTCGATGTGTTCGAGAATCTCTTCGACAGACGGGTACATGTTAAGTAGTTTGATCGCGGTCTTCTCGCCCACCCCTGGTACGCCAGGGATGTTGTCGGAGGAGTCGCCCATCAGGCCCTTGAGGTCGACGATTTGCGCAGGCGTGAGCGAAAACCGCGCCTCGACGGCGGCGGGGTCGTAGTGGTCTACCTCCGTGATCCCCTTCTTCGTCAGCACGGCATGCACATGCTCCGACACGAGCTGGAGCAAATCCTTGTCACCTGACACAATCAGCGTCTCCATGTCAGCCGCATCCGAAAACCGCGACAGGGTGCCAATGATGTCGTCTGCTTCGAAGTTCTGAACTTCAATCCACCGAATTCCGAAGGCGTCGAGCAGTTCGCGCACGAGTGGGAACTGCTCGCGCAACTCGTTTGGCGTCTCCTGACGGGTGCCTTTGTACGCTTCAAAGTGGTCATGCCGGAAAGTTTTCTTCCCGGCGTCAAAGGCGACCGCGATGTGCGTGGGTTGTTCGTCCTGGAGAATCTTCAGGAGCATCTGCGTAAAGCCGAAAACGGCGTTCGTCACCTGCCCGCGCGCATTGGAGAGCGCGGGCAGAGCGAAGAACGCCCGATAAGTGATGCTGTTTCCGTCAATCAAGACCAGCTTCGTGCGACTCATGACATACCTCGCTTCGCGCTTTGTGTCAGCGGGCCGCTACGACCTGGATGACATTTCGCACGGATTCTGCCGACTTGTCGAGCGCTTCTCTTTCCTCTGGCAACAAGTCGATTTCAACAATTCGTTCGATGCCCCGTCCGCCAAGCACGGTTGGGACGCCGAGGAACAGGTCTTGATAGCCGTACTCGCCTTGCAGGTACGCGATAGCCGGAAGCAGTCGGCGTTTGTCTTTCAAAATTGCCTCAGCCATCTCTGTCAGAGACGCCGCTGGCGCGTAATAGGCGCTGCCGTTGCCTAAGAGGTTGACGATTTCTCCGCCGCCCTTGCGCGTACGTTCGACAATCTCCTCGATGCGGGTGCGCGACAGGAGTTTTTCAATGGGAACACCGCCGACGTTCGAGTACCGGACGAGCGGAACCATGTCGTCGCCGTGGACACCGAGCACAAAGCCGTGCACATCTTCCACAGACACAGACAACTCTTCTGCGATGAACGTGCGGAAGCGGGCGGTATCGAGCACACCAGCCTGACCGATGACCCGCTCTTTTGGGAAACCGGATGTCTTGTACGCTACGTAGGTCATGGCGTCCACTGGGTTGCTGAGGATGAGCAAAATAGTGTTCGGGGAGAATTTTACAACTTGCTCCGTGACTGACTTCACAATACCTGCGTTCGTATTCACGAGGTCATCGCGGCTCATTCCCGGCTTGCGCGCGACACCGGCGGTGATAATGACCAAGTCAGAGTTCGCTGTATCTTCGTAGCTGGATGTACCCATGATGTGTACGTCGGATCCGACGACTGGCATCGCTTCGAGCATGTCGAGCGCTTTGCCGCGTGTCGGGTCCTCCAACTGTGGAATGTCGAGCAGGATGATGTCGCCAAGCTCACGCTGTGCCAGCATAAACGCTGTCGTTGCACCGGTAAAGCCTGCCCCAATGACGGAGACCTTCCTTCGCTTCAACATGTGCGTCCTCTCCTCCCATTCCGCACACAGGTGCGGGGGTGCTGTGTATACCACCAAGCCCGCGAAGGCGCGTGTGAACCGAACCTACCGAGCTGAAGGAGAGGGGTGAATGAATCGCCCCGCCCCCTCTTTCGCTCAGTGTCAGAGGTTCTGGATAATCGCGTCCGCGAACTGCGAGGCCTTCACCTCAGTCGCGCCTTCCATCAGTCGCGCAAAGTCGTATGTCACCGTCTTTTGAGCAATTGTCTTCTCCAGAGCGGCTGTAATGTTTTCTGCAACTTCCTGCCAGCCCATATACTCGAACATCATCACACCAGAGAGAATGACTGAACCAGGGTTGACCTTGTCGAGTCCAGCGTACTTCGGAGCGGTCCCGTGCGTCGCCTCAAAGACTGCGTGACCCGTGACGTAGTTAATGTTCGCTCCTGGCGCGATGCCGATTCCGCCAACCTGAGCAGCGAGGGCATCGGAGATGTAGTCACCGTTGAGGTTGAGCGTCGCGATGACGTCGTACTCTGCCGGACGCGTCAAGATTTGTTGCAGGAATGCATCGGCAATGACGTCTTTGACGATAATCTTGCCAGCGTCGACAGCCGCCTTTTGTGCGGCGTCTGCTGCTTCTTGGCCTTTGTCAGCCTTAATGCGGTCGTACTCGGACCACGTAAAGGCTTTGTCACTGTACTCGCGCTCGGCGAGTTCATAGCCCCAGTTTTTGAAGGCGCCTTCTGTGAATTTCATGATGTTGCCTTTATGCACAAGCGTTACGCTCTTGCGCTGATGCGTCAACGCATATTCAATCGCCGCTCGAACGAGGCGTTCGGTGCCTTCCTTCGAAACCGGTTTTATCCCGATGCCGGATGTCTCTGGGAAGCGGATCTTTTTCACTCCGAGTTCGGTCTGCAAGAAATTGATGAGCTTGTGCACCTCCGGGGTGCCTTCAGCCCATTCAATGCCAGCATAAATATCCTCTGAGTTTTCACGGAAGATAACCATATCAACGAGTTCAGGGCGTTTCACTGGAGATGGCACACCTGTAAAGTAGCGCACCGGGCGCTGGCAAACGTACAAGTCGAGTTCTTGGCGAAGTGCTACGTTCAAGCTTCGAATGCCGCCGCCAACCGGCGTCGTCAGGGGTCCCTTAATGCTGACGATGTACTCGGTCAGTGCCTTCAACGTGTCTTCCGGCAGCCAATTCTCGAACTTGTTGAACGCCTTTTCACCTGCGTACACTTCATACCAATGAATCTTCTTCTTGCCGCCGTACGCCTTTTCGACAGCTGCGTCAAAGACCCGGACGGATGCCGCCCAAATGTCCGGACCTGTGCCATCGCCTTCGATAAAAGGAACGATAGGTTCGTCTGGAACATTCAACTGGCCATTCTGCAGCGTAATGGGGTGACCACTGGTCGGAGGATGGTAGTGCTGAAATTGCGCCATGAAAGAGCCTCCCTCTATGTACCCAAATGGGTGGTGTGGCTGAGCGCCTGACCCATCCCGTTGTACGACGCAGCGGGGTGCGCCACCGCTCCTGACAATTTGCCACCAAGGATCTTACCATAAAGAAAGTTGTCAAACAAAAGTCAGAATTATCTCTAGACGCAAACAGACACAGTTCCCAAGGGGGTCTCTGCGCCTGCAAATCGGTTGTTGATTTTTTGTCACGTTTATACGACGAACCCGAGCTTCTCCTTGACGTCTTGCACGGTCACTTCCGCGACTTCGGCAGCACGCTCAGCTGCGTCACGAAGCAACGCAGCGAGTTCCCCAGACGACATCAACTCACGGTAGCGCGCCTGAATGGGTTCAAGCGCTGCGACGACCACCTCAGCGAGGTCCTTCTTAAAGGGCCCGTAACCCTGTCCGGCGTACTGAGCGACGACATCTTCCACCGTGCGGTCTGCACAGAGGGCGTAAATCGTGAGCAGGTTGCTGATTGCAGGCTTGTTTGCATCATCGTATCGCACTTCGCGCTCAGAGTCGGTCACAGCACGCGAAATTTTCTTGCGCACAACATCAGGCTCATCAAGCATGGAAATGTAGGCGCCAGCGCTCTCATCGCTCTTGCTCATCTTCTTTGTCGGCTCTTCGAGACTCATGATACGGCCGCCCACTTTCGAAATATACGGTTCCGGTACCACGAACGTCTGTCCAAACCGGTTGTTAAATCGCTCTGCGATGTCACGCGTCAACTCGAGGTGTTGCTTTTGGTCTTCCCCAACTGGCACGAGGTCCGCCTGGTAGAGGAGGATGTCTGCAGCCATCAGCGCTGGGTATGTAAAGAGCCCCGCCGTCACAACATCTCTCTGGGCGGACTTGTCTTTAAACTGCGTCATCCGGCCTAGTTCCCCGTAGTACGCGATGCACTGGAGCAACCAACCGAGTTCCGTGTGCTGCCGAACATGCGACTGAGCAAATAACGTCGATTTCTTTGGGTCGATCCCGGATGCCACGTACATCGCTGCCAAGCTCATCGTGTTCGTGCGCAGCACTGCAGGGTCCTGGGGCACTGTGATGGCGTGCAAGTCGACGATGCAGAAGTAGCATTCCGCCTCGTTCTGCAACCGCACAAAGTTCTTCATGGCGCCAAGGTAGTTGCCGATGGTCAGGGTCCCGCTCGGTTGGATGCCGGAAAACACACGCTTCATCTGGATTCCACTCCTTTTGCTAATAAAAAACCGCCCCTCGCGGGACGGATGTGAGCAGTGACGTCATTCGCGCGATGCAACCGCCCAAATGAACTGAGCGAAGAAGTTGTTCACGTGGGCCCACGTTCCGTTTTGAACGTCCGTGCCAAGTTAGGCACCTTTATCCTACCCGGATTACAGGTGAACTGCAAGCCTTGTCACGGTGTCGGGATGACGCCCGTGATTCCTCGTGATGTAGCCCTTGCGTTTTGCGCTGGCGAGACTTACGCGGTGTGCAGAGCGGTGTGGTGTTGCTTATTTGGATTTAATCTGACCGCTGAGCAGCAGCAACTGCCGGGCGACAATCAGCACCGCGGCAACGTAGTACCAAATACGGATGAGTATTCCGGTCGGATCAATCAGCGTTAACAGCGACAGGATGATAAGCGGTAAGACGTCAAGGAGCATCGGACGAGTCACCGCTTCAGCGAGCTCCCCGATGTTGGCGGAGAGACGTAGGCCCTGCAGAACACGCACAACGATGGTGCAGCCAATGGCGATGAGAACGATCCACATCGCGATCAGCATTCCGAGATGATGGTAACCAATCACAGCCAACATGGACACGACACCTCCTTACCCCGATTACGGCCACTGCGCTGTGCAAGGCAGCTGGCGGCGGCAAGGAGATGTCCCTGTGGCAGGCTCGCCCAGCACCATCATGCACAGTGAACCTAACACACTCTATGGCCAGGCAGGTGTCGTCGCAACGGCAGTTGTCCGACCTGGGATGGACAGGCCGGACAACGCTAAACGCTAGCAGGAACTACAGGATGCGCGGAAAGCGGAGGCCGATGCTACTTGCGGTGTTTGTCGAGGAACTCCACAATCCTCCGATACGCCTCAATCTCGTTCTCCTTTTTCGAAAACCCGTGACCCTCGTCGGGAAACACCAGGTACTCGACTTCGACGCCGCGTGACCGCAGTGCTTCGACAATCTGATCGGACTCTGCTTTCACGACACGTGGGTCATTCGCTCCCTGCACGACAAACATCGGCTTCGTCATCCCATCCAGGTAGGTGATAGGTGAATCCGCTGTGAGCCTGTCTTTGTCTTTTTCGGGATGGCCAACCCAGATTGTCATTGCAGGTTTCCAGGAATCCGGCACTGAATCGATGAAGGTGAACAGGTTGGACGGCCCAAAGATGTCGACAACGGCCTGGAAGTACTCAGCGTGTCGGCCGTGCAAGAGCAAGCTCATATAGCCACCGTAACTGCCACCGACAAGGAACAGCTTGTCGCGGTCGGCCTTGCCCTCCCGAATCAACCACTCCATGCTCTCGACCATGTCCCGCCGTGGCCCATGGCCCCAGTCGCCGTTCACCATTTGCATGAACTTCGCGCCGTAGTTGGAACTGCCGCGGAAATTCGGAGCCCAGACATTGTAGCCACGGCTTGTGAGGTATTGGAAAAACGGGCGGAACATCTTCCGCTCCGACGACTGGGGACCGCCGTGTGGCCACACCACGGTGTAACCGTTCCTCGTCAGCGGGTTGGCAGGGAACCACAGGGCTTCAATTTCGAGGCCGTCGAACGACTGATAGTGCTCCACCTCCGCGTGACTCAAGTCAAACGGCTCGGTGCCCATCACGCGGTTGTTCGTAAGTGACTCCCAACTCCCACCTAGTGGCTTGCGGTACAGGTTGAAAGGGTCGACGTCACTGCGACCCAGTAAATACACGGTCCCGCTCGCGCCGACATGCAGCCCCTCGATGACCGCGACTGGCACATCGACTTCCTCTGTCACTCCTGTCTTCAAGCTGTACGCAAACAAGCGGTCTTGTACGCCTTGTGATGCAATAACGTAGACCGTGCCAGTTGACTCGTGCACTGCCATTCCAGAGAGGTCGACACCGGGTTGAGCCCAAAGTTGTTCGAACTTCTCCGTGGTAATGTCGTAACTCGCCAGGTAGGCGCTGTCGGAGCTAAAGTTAGTCGTGAGCACCACGCGACCGTTGTCAAGGTAAGCGAGGTCGTGAATGCTGTGTACAATCGTTGGATCCGGCGTGATTGGACGCACATCTTCCCCAACGTGCAGAAACGGCACGATGAATGTGTTGGCGTACGACTTGGCAGTCACAAAACTCGATTCATCAGGCGCCACAGCCACAAGTTCGGTCGTCGTGTCTTGTCCTTCGTACAGCGTCCGCTCTTCTCCCGTCTCGAGGTCGTATACGTACCCGTTCATAAAGCTGTGATTCTCTTTGTCTGACGTATAGTACACACGGTTTCCATCTTTGGAGAGCGCGGTGAAGTAGTGACGGCGCCCTTCGAATGTGCGAATTGGCGTCAGCGCGCCACCGCTTGGCGCGATTACGTACAGTTGCGTATTTTCGTCTCCATCGTGGTCGAACCCCACCAGGATATAGCGCCCTTGCGGGTCGAACTTCAATGCTTGCGGAGTCTGGTCAACGTACGTCAGAGGATATGGGTACGTGTTGGGCAAATCAAGCCCCCAGACGTTGTAACGACCGCTGAGATTTGTCGAGACGGCGATGCGCTGCTCGTCCGTGCTGACGGTAAACCCGGTTACCGCGTAGGTGCGGAAAAACTCCTGAATATCCGGCTGCGGAAATCTGAACATGTCTGCCAAATCGGCCAAGTCGGCAACCCCTCTCTTGGTCAACCGTCGGGATCATCAGAAAACAGTTCTGCAAGCAAGCGGTCCCGATGGTTTAAAAACTCCTTAGTTACAGCGTAGTGGTCCGTCTCCTCGTATGCAATATCTGACAGTGGACTTGTGTCGAAGTTGAGGATGCGAGCATGTGGGTAACCGAGCAAAATCGGTGAATGGGTGGCAATGATGACCTGCGCGTTGCCAGACTCTTCGAGGTCGCGCAAGATGCGAAGCAGCGCCAACTGGTGTGTTGGAGACAGCGCGGCCTCGGGCTCGTCAAGCAGATACAGCGCCTTTTCAACACGGCGGTTCTTCGGTTGCCGCGACGATGACGCCGCTTGGTTCTTGACCCGACTTGAGGAAGAGGCAGACTGGGGAGTGGCGCGGTTCGATGCTGATGACGACTCCCGGGTGGCCCGGTTCGATGCTGACGACGACTGGCCGCTCTGGAAGCGGTTCGTGATCAGCGCGAAAAATGACTCTCCGTGCGAACGCTCGTGCAGCGACTTGCCACCGTAGAGGGCAAACCCGGTGGAACCGTACGGCTCCTTTTCAATCTCCTCAATGTACGTCGCAAAATTGAAGAAGCTCTCCGCACGCAGAAAGAATCCGCGCGTGGCCTTTGGCAACCACGACAGTTTGAGGTGTTGATACAGAATCGACTCTGTGTGAGCCGTCGCAAACGTGTTGCCGCGTCCTCCCCCTTCGGGGTTAAAGCCGGCCGCAATGGCAATCGCCTCGAGCAACGTTGACTTCCCTGAACCGTTTTCGCCTACGAAGTATGTCACGGCCCTGTCAAAGTCAAGTCCGTCCACACCGCAAAAAGCAGGCAGATTAAACGGATAGCTGGCTGGCTCTTCTGGCCAATCGACAAAACGGACTTCGCGCAGGAACATGGCGACACCTCACTGTTGGCTTGCAACGGTGTCTCTATTGTACGCCTGATTACTGGTGCGGATGAAGGATATGAGTTGGCCGTGTAGTGAAGTCTGAGTCAGGCACCTTATTCGCCACGGCCCGGTGGGCAGAACTGGATGGGGCGGATGCGATTCACTTTTCATCCTGCAAATCAGCGGCGTATTGACGGGATCATAAGCCAACACTACGAACATCATATGGGGCGTGTACACGGAGTAACAACGGAAGGTGGGACATTCACATGGCACTATCACATTGGTGGATTTACACCATTGTCTTCATCTTGCTGGCGGCGCTTTCGTTCTTCATGGCGCCGCCGTCATGGCTAGTCAACCGCGTAGTCACTAAGTTTAGCCTACACCCCACTTTACAGAGTGATCAGGTGACGGTTTCCATGGACACCAACTCTGTGACAGGTACGACGCGAGTTACGGGTCCGATTCAAGTTACAGGTCCGATTCAAGTTACAGGTCCGATTCAAGTTACGGGTCCGATTCAAGTTACGGGTCCGATTCAAGTTACGGGTCCGCTACGCGAGCGTATAGTTCAAGACTTTAACGAAGCAATATTCCTAGACCGCTTCGATATTTTGCCGAGGCACGACGGCCCGCCACCCATCACAATTGAGACTGAAGGGGCGGCGCGTAGAAACACAGTTGTGTACGCGCTCTACGCGAACGGCCATTACGTGGAAGTCAGGCGCACTGGCATCGGCAAGCCCGTCGCATACCGATTAGATTCGCGCGCCTTACTGGAACACCTTTCCAATCGGACGATGGCTGCAGCACGGTGAGCGAGGGCGTGGTGAGCGGGGCCGTGGTGAGCGAGGGCGTGGTGAGCGGGGCCGTGGTGAGCGAGGGCGTGGTGAGCGAGGGCGTGGTGAGCGAGGGCGTGGTGAGCGAGGGCGTGGTGAGCGAGGGCGTGGTGAGCGAGAGCGTGGTGAGTGAAACGATGGCGGGTGCAGGAGGCGTGGCGTTCAACACGCGATGTCAGAATGGTGCTTGGGAACGACACGGGGTTCACAACGCCAATTTGGCGTTATCCCGGCTGGATCACGTTGATAATACGGCCAATGTGGCGCTATCGGTGGCTTACCGCCAATTTGGCGTTATCCGGGTGTGATCACGTTCGTGATAGCGCCAATATGGCGCTATCGGTGACTTTAACGCCAATTTGGCGTTATCCGAGTGTAATCACGTTTGTGATAGCGCCAATTTGGCGCTATCGGTGACTTTAACGCCAATTTGGCGCTATCCGAGTGTAATCACGTTTGTGATAGCGCCAATTTGGCGCTATCGGTGACTTTAACGCCAATTTGGCGCTATCGATGACTTTAACGCCAATTTGGCGCTATCCGAGTGTAATCACGTTTGTGATAGCGCCAATTTGGCGCTATCGGTGACTTTAACGCCAATTTGGCGTTATCCGGGTGTGATCACGTTCATGATACCGCCAATATGGCGCTATCGGTGACTTTAACGCCAATTTGGCGCTATCCGGGTGTGATGCCATACGTGATACCGCCAATATGGCGCTATCGGTGACTTTAACGCCAATTTGGCGCTATCCGGGTGTGATGACGTGCGTGATAGCGCCAATATGGCGCTATCGATGACTTTAACGCCAATTTGGCGCTATCCGGGTGTGATGACGTGCGTGATACCGCCAATATGGCGCTATCGGTGACTTTAACGCCAATTTGGCGCTATTCAGGTGTAGTCACGTTTGTGATAGCGCCAATTTGGCGCTATCCGTGACTTTAACGCCAATATGGCGTTATCCGGGTGGGATCACGTTCATGGTACGGCCAATTTGGCGCTATCGGTGGCTTACCGCCATTCTGGCGTGGTCCTAGCACGGCGCCAGAGGTGATAGCGCCAATACGGCGCTATCCGAGTCTGATCACGTTCGCGATACCGCCAAAGTGGCGCTATGTACGCCATAACGCCGAACCCCAGCCTCGCGCATGCCGCCGAACCCCTGCCGCCGAAAGCGCCTGCCGGCTACAGCACCTGCGCGCGGCCGCGGTAGATGAGACCGTGCTGCGGATCGACGGTGATGGTGCTGCCGTCCTCGATGCGCTTGACCGCAGCTTCGACGCCGACGATGACTGGCTTCCCGAGTGTCAAACTGACCACTGCCGCATGGGAGGTGAGGCCGCCTTCCTCGACGACGATTGCAGCGGCGCGTTCCATTGCGGGCACCACTTCTTGGTCGGTACCGATGGCGACGAGAATGTCGCCTTGTTGCACGCGGTCGAGGAGGTCCCTTGCCGTTCGCGCCACCACAGCCCGGCCGCTGACTGCCTGCTGGCCAATGCCCATACCTTTGGCGAGTACGTCCCCGATGGTATGTACCTTGATGATGTTCGTGGTGCCTCGCTGCCCGACCGGGACGCCCGCGATGATGAAGACCATGTCGCCGTGCTTGGCAAAGCCAGCTTCCAGCGCTCCGGCAACGGCCGTGTCGAGTACCTCATCTGTCGTTTTCACTTCCGCCACGACGACCGGATACACACCCCATGACACGCTCATCCTGCGCGCCACTTCCGGGTATGGCGTCACCGCGACGATGTGTGCCGCCGGGCGATGCTTGGCAATTACGCGAGCGGTGTGGCCGGACGACGTGGCTGCGATAATCGCTTGTACGCCGAGATCCACAGCCATCGTCTGCACCGCATGGCCAATTACGTCGGTCACCGTCTTCTCAACGGTGGTCGCGTGGCGGCCAGGCACTTCGTGTGTGAGCAAGGCGTGTTCGGCGCGTTCGGCAATCTGCGCCATTGTGCTTACCGCTTCGTACGGGTAGCGTCCTGCGGCCGTCTCACCGCTGAGCATGATGGCGTCGGTACCGTCGAAGATCGCGTTCGCCACGTCGCTCGCCTCCGCGCGCGTCGGGCGCGGGTTGCGCTGCATCGAATCGAGCATCTGCGTCGCCGTGATGACAGGTTTGCCGGCGCGGTTGCACAGCGTGATCATCCGCTTCTGCGCGAGCGGGACTTCTTCCGTAGCGATCTCGACGCCGAGGTCACCGCGAGCGACCATGATGCCGTCCGCCACCTCGAGGATCTCCTCGAGTCGGTTGAGACCTTCCTGGGTCTCAATCTTTGCGATGATGTCCGCGTGGTAGTTGCCTTCCTCGAGAATGCGCCGGACTTCGAGCACGTCGGCGGCCTTGCGGACAAACGACGCAGCGATGAAGTCGACGCCCTGTTCGATGCCGAAACGGATGTCAGCCTGGTCTTTCTCTGTAACGCCAGGAATGCGCAAAGTGACGCCGGGGACGTTGATGCCCTTGCGGTCCTTCAACGCTCCGCCGTTAGTCACACGGCAAACGATGTCGTGCCCTTGGACCGCTTCGACCTCGAGGCCAATCAGCCCGTCGTCGATGCGGATTGGCGCGCCGGGATAGACGTCTTCGACAAGCCCCTCATAAGAGATGGAGACGCGTTCGGCTGTGCCGTACTCAACCGGATCGGTCGTCAACGTGATGCGTGCGCCGTCGACCAGAGTCACTTCGCCGCCCTCAATTTTTCCGGTGCGAATCTTCGGACCCTTGATGTCCAGCATGATGCCGACTGTCTTCCCGACCTCTTTTGCAACAGCGCGAATGGTTTCAATCCGCCGCGCGTGCTCCTCATACGTTCCGTGGGAGAAGTTTAGGCGGGCAACGTCCAACCCAGCCTGCACGAGTTGTCGAAGCATTTCTGGTGATTCACTAGCTGGCCCTAAGGTGCAGACAATTTTCGTCCGTCTCATTCATGCAACTCCTTTCCTCAACTTCATAATTTCCGAGTGTCGACGTCACAAGCCCGCCACAGCCCGGGTCACTGACGGTGGTGTCGCCGATTCAAATCGAGAGTTTGTCCGCGAGGTCAAACAACTCTTGGTCAGGCGTGCGCGGCGTTGCGAAGACCGTGTCGAAGTCGACGGCGTGTAACTGCCCGTGCTCGACGCCCACCATCTTGCCGTGTTCGCCGGCCAGCAAGAGGGCCACCGCGTGGCTGCCGAGTTGGCTTGCCAGCATCCGGTCGCGAGCTGTCGGCGGGCCACCGCGCTGGATGTGACCAAGTACCGTGACGCGCACGTCAAAACCGGTGTGGTGTTGCAGATATTTGCCGATCTCGATGCCGCTTCCAGCACCTTCCGCGACAACGATGATGGAGTGACGCTTTCCACGCGCCACGCCGCGTTCGAGTTTGGCGATGACATCTTCCAGTTGAAACGGAATTTCCGGAATCAAAATGGACTCCGCACCACCCGCGAGTCCGACGGTTAAGGCGAGGTCGCCAGCGTGGCGGCCCATCACTTCCACGACGAACGTGCGCTCGTGCGAGGTCGCGGTGTCACGAATTTTGTCAATTGCCTCTACAGCCGTCTGCACCGCCGTGTCAAACCCGATGGTCTCGTCGGTACAGGGGATGTCGTTGTCAATCGTGCCGGGCACACCAATCGTCGCAACGCCTAGCCGGTCCAGGACCTGCGCACCGTGGAACGAACCATCCCCGCCGACCACGACAAGGCCGTCGACACCTGCCTGACGAAGCGCCTGTGCTCCCTGTTCCTGACCTTCTCGGGTCTTAAACTCCTCACTGCGCGCCGTGTATAGAATGGTGCCTCCGCGCTGAATGATATCTGCAACCGAGCCGAGGTTCATCGCAATGGTGTCGCCTCGCATCACTCCGCTAAATCCACGCGGAATGCCAACAACCTCGACGCCGTTGTAAATAGCCGCTCGAACGACTGCGCGAATGGCTGCATTCATTCCCGGGGCGTCTCCACCGCTTGTCAGCACTGCTATCTTCTTCACATTCGTCCCCCCTAGCCGTGCACACGGAACCGACACCGCAGGACTTCGTTACCACGCCGCCGTTCCCGTTGAACCATCTCCGTCCCGCAGGGACATTTTGTGTCCCTGTTGACCAAAAAAGGGTGTGCCCACCGCGGGCAGGCACCCTTTTTAACCTTTACCGCTCAACAAATGTTCCCATATCCCTGTACTTATCGTACCTCGCCGCAAGCAGTTCGGCAATAGGGAGTCGGGTTAATTCGTCTAGGGTTTCGATCACTTTTTTGCGCACCGTCGCAATCATCTGTTGCGGGTCTTTTTGCGCCCCGCCTAGAGGCTCCGGGATGACGTCGTCCGCGATGCCGAGTTCCGTCAGGTCACGCGCACTAATCTTCATCGTCTCCGCAGCGCGTGGCCCCTGAGCGCTGTCTTTCCAGAGGATGGCTGCTGCAGATTCCGGCGCAATCACGGAGTACCACGCGTACTCGAGCACAAAAATCCGGTCTGTGACGCCAAGACCGAGCGCGCCGCCACTTCCGCCCTCGCCCGTGACAAAGCACAACGTCGGCACCTTGAGCCCGGCCATCACGCGCAAGTTGCGCGCGATAGCCTCGCTCTGTCCACGTTCCTCCGCAGACATTCCCGGGTATGCCCCAGCCGTGTCGATAAAGGTGACGACAGGGCGCCCAAACTTCTCTGCTTGCTGCATCAGACGCAGAGCTTTGCGGTACCCGTCCGGATGTGCCATGCCGAAGTTGCGGTGAATGTTTTCCTTTGTGTCTCGACCTTTTTGATGACCGACTATCGTGATGGGGTTCCCTTCCACGAGTCCAATCCCGCCGACCACCGCCGGGTCGTCGCGAAAGTTGCGGTCGCCATGCAGTTCCATGAACTCAGAACAAATCCCGTGAATGTAGTCGAGCGTCGTCGGGCGACCGGACTGGCGGGCAAGTTGCACGCGTTGCCAGGGCGTGAGTCCCTCATAGAGTTCTCTCGACAAGTCATCCATACGGTGCTCAAGTTTGGCGATCTCGCCATTCAAATCCACACCGCTCTTCGCCATAAGGTCATGGAGCTCCGTGATCTTCGTGCGGAGGTCTCGAATCGGTTTCTCGAACTCTAGTTCAGTTGGCACTCGTCCACCCCTTACTCGCGTGCACGCGCAGGATGAGAGACAGTTGTTCACGCATCGCTTTACGGTTTACAACCTGGTCCACCATACCATGCTCTAGCACGAACTCAGAGGTCTGGAAGTCGTCCGGCAACTTCTGGCGGATGGTTTGCTCAATCACCCGTCGCCCTGCAAACCCAAACAACGCCCCAGGCTCGGCCAAAATGATGTCGCCAAGGCTCGCAAAACTCGCGCTCACCCCACCTGTCGTCGGGTTGGTGATGACACTGACAAACAGCACGCCGGCTTCATGCATGCGCTCCAGCGCGACGCTTGTCTTCGCCATCTGCATCAGCGACAAGACACCTTCCTGCATACGCGCGCCGCCAGACGCAGTGAAGAGCACCATCGGAGTCGCGGTCTGGGCCGCGCGTTCCATGGCGCGCGTCAGTTTTTCCCCGGCGGCTGCTCCCATGCTGCCCATGATAAAGCGGGCGTCCATCACGCCAATGATGACAGGCTTTGTGTCCAGGGTCCCGCGCCCAGTGACAACAGCCTCGAGCAATCCTGTGTCTTTCTGCGCCTTTGTCACCTTGTCTGGATACCCTGGGAAAGACAATGGGTCAACCGACGTCACACCTGCGTCATACTCTTCAAAGCTGCCCTCGTCCAATGTCATTTCAACTCGGCTCAGTGCGTCTACGGCAAAGTGATAGCCACAGTGAGGGCATGTGAAGAGGTGCTTTTTGAGTTCTTTGGCGATGACGATGGCGCCGCATGACTTACACTTGTCCACTAATCCCTTGGGGATATCAGACGCCGGAACAGGCCGTGTAGCTGGCTGCCCCAGCGTCGCATAATGACGCTTTTTGTGAAACAATTCCTTGAGCACCTTTTCACCTCGTCGGAAGTTGTCCGATTCTAGGGACACGCCTGGTTAGTCGTATGAACCGTTCAGAACGTCCGTAAGCACTTCCTGAACCTCATCGAGTTCAGTCTCTGGTACGAGAATCTCAAACTGCTGCTTGGTGACTTGCGTCTGACGGACGCGGACAAGAAAGCCCTCGTCCGCCAAGCGGGTCCGAATGCGGTCTGCGAGTTTGGCTGATTGTGTAATGTAAATCACGGTCCACATTGGACTCTCTCCTACTGGAGTTTTAGCGAATGCTGGCCAGTTCCCGGGTGTGCCTCGCCACGTCCTCAGGGCTCACCTGACGTCGTGCCACGCCGCCGTTCATCGCAGCCTCGGCGACCGCCGCAGCAACTGTCGGAGCGACGCGAGGGTCGAATGGGCGCGGAATGATGTAGTCAGGTTGTAACTCTTCGTCCGAGACGAGACCGGCAATAGCTTCGGCGGCTGCAACCTTCATGTCTTCCGTAATGCTTGTCGCATGGACGTCGATGGCGCCGCGGAAGATGCCGGGGAACGCGAGCACGTTGTTGACTTGATTCGGATAGTCAGAGCGTCCGGTACCGACGATGCGTGCGCCGACAGCGTAGGCTTCCTCAGGGTGAATCTCCGGATCCGGATTGGCCATGGCAAAGATGATTGGGTCTTGCGTCATGGAGCGCACCATCGCAGGCGTTAACGCGCCAGCGACGGACACACCGACGAAGACGTCCGCACCCGCAATTACGTCTTCCAGCGTGCCATGCAGCCGGTCAAGGTTCGTATTCTTTGCAATCATCTGCTTGACCGCGTTCATGCCATCTGTGCGTCCTTCGTAGATTGCGCCTTTCGTGTCACACATAATAACGTCCCGTACGCCCGCGGACAACAACAACTTAATCGTCGCGATGCCAGCTGCACCGGCGCCGTTTGCCACAACGCGGATGTCTTGCATGCGTTTGCCGACCACTTTCAGCGCGTTCATCAGGCCGGCCAGCGTAACAACGGCCGTCCCGTGCTGGTCGTCATGAAAGACAGGAATGTCGAGTTCGCGTTTCAGGGTATCCTCAATTTCGAAGCAGGCAGGTGCTGCAATGTCCTCGAGGTTAATCCCGCCAAACTGCGGTTCAAGCAGTTTGACCGTTCGGATGATCTCCTGTGGGTCTTCTGAATTCAAACAGATTGGATAGGCATCAATCCCGGCGAACGCCTTAAACAAAACCGCCTTCCCCTCCATAACAGGAAGAGCAGCACGCGCACCGATATTGCCAAGACCGAGGACTGCAGTGCCGTTGGTGACGACTGCAACAGAGTTCCCTTTAGATGTATATTCATAGGCCTTGGACTTATCCAAGTGAATTTCCTTGCAGGGCTCTGCGACACCGGGCGAATACGCCAGACTCAAATCGTGAGCATTGGCTACTTGAACCTTGGGCTGCACAGCCAATTTCCCTCGATGCGATCGGTGCATCTCAAGTGCTTCATCGCGCAGCGACATTTGTCCCCATCTCCCGTCCGGATGCATGACCCAGAGAATCCACACGTCTCCAAACGGAGGCATGTCTATTGCGTGACCCGTATATTCGCTTGGCAAGTTCGTCAGAAGTGTCTATCAATCAAAATCATTATAGTGGTTGTTTGATCTCGGGTCAAAGCTGGTGCAGTGTCAGAATTTGTCCGCATCAACTCACCTGAACTTCCCTCAAAGGTCGTCTCGATCGGCACTGACAACTTGCGCGGACTCAGCACCCGATGCGCGGCTGTGCGCGATGCGCGCCGCAGCTGCGGCTGCAATGCCGGCCACGACATCGTCGAGAAAGACGTGAATCTCCTTGTTGTGGTTGTTCAACTTCCCAATGACTCCAGGTTTGGTTTTGTCAAGGTAGCCAAAGTTCGTCAGACCGATAGTGCCATAGACATTCGTGATTGAGAGCGCCACAATCTCGTCCACGCCGTACAGAGGTTCGTCCGTCTCCATAATAGTCTGCAGAGGCTCCGGCAACAACTTCTGTTCCGCGAGAACATCGAGCGCAATCGCAGTCAGTACGCCGTGCTGGGCTTCACGCTTTTCGAGCACGCGCCGCACGTTCGCGTGGCACTCGTCGAGGGTCAACTCCGGGTAATAGGGCAGTTGCAAGTCGTGCACGATGGTTGCGATATCGTCTAAGTGGACACCGCGTTCTAGCAGACGGTCAACGGTCACTTGAAACACTCTACTTCACTCCTTTTGCGTCCTTCCTTCGGCTAGCCGCGCGGGCGCGCGCTGTCGGTATCCGCCCCAGTCGCGCGTTGCCAAGCCCCACCACTTCCTCGAGCGAAGCGACCAGTTCAGGCGTCACATCCACGGACCACTTGGGTTCAAGCAGCCGCCCCCGGCGACGCTGCCCGTCGTACAAAGTCACGCGAATAGAACCGGGGGAGGTCGCGAGTACACTTTGGATGACCTCAAGGAGCACATGGTTGTCTGTATCACAGCGGATAAACAGCGACGCGTCAGGCTCATCGCCAAAGGTCAGCGCCAAGCCCGGTTGCGACTGCTGATCGACGGCCACGTACGCCTGGTTGAGCGCCTGCAACGCCACATCCGCTGACGCCCCGTCGGGCAAAAATCGGGCTAAGGCCCCCGCCGCAAGCAGGCTCTCAACCGCCTTCCGGTTGCAGACCCGGGCGTTGACGCGCGACAAAAAATCGGTGAGCGAAGTAAACGGCGATTGTGTCCGCGCCTCCAGAATCGCCTCCACAGCTCCACGGCCGACGTTGCGCACGGACAATAGCCCCGCCCGAATCGCAGACTCACTCTCGGCAGTGTAACCGGCTTGACTCTCTGCCACGCAGGGTGGCAGAACGGAGACACCGTGGCGCTTGGCGTCGCGAACGTAGGTTGCGGCTTTGTCTGGCGCCGCCATCGTCATCGTGAGCAGCGCTGCCAGGAAGTCGGGAAGGTGGTTTGCTCTAAGATATGCTGTCCGGTACGCCAACACAGCATATGCAGCCGCATGACAGCGGTTAAACCCATAATCGGCAAAGCGCACAATCAAGTCATACACTTCATTCGCCGTCTCATCCGTGTACCCTTTCGCCGCGGCGCCAGTGACAAAGCGGGCGCGCTGTGCGTCTAGCACCTCGCGCTTCTTTTTACTCACAGCGCGCCGAAGCAAGTCCGCCTGGCCTAGAGAAAAACCGGCCATGCGGGCCGCGATTTGCATGATTTGCTCTTGGTAGACGACGACTCCGTAGGTGTCGCGCAAAATTGGCTCAAGGTCCGGGTGCGGGTAGCGGATTGGCGTTCGTCCGTGCTTGGCTGCGATGAAAGCCGGGATGTTCTCCATTGGTCCTGGGCGGTACAAGGAGATCACGGCGAGCATGTCTTCGAGGCTGTTTGGCCGCAGGTCGCGCAACACCCGCCGCACACCGGCGGACTCCAGCTGAAAACAGCCGTCTGTCTCCCCGCGCGACAGCATCGCGAACGTCGCCGCGTCGTTGTCAGGCACCTTGCGCCAATCGAGTTTTTTACCGGTGCGCCGCGCAAGACTGTCGACGCATGCGTCCATCAAGGTGAGTGTCCGCAACCCGAGGAAGTCCATCTTCATCAGACCGAGCGCCTCGACGTCCGCCATCGCGAACTGTGTGACAGGCGTTCCGTCTGCACCGGGTTGGACGGGTACGAGTTCAGCAAGCGGCACTGGTGAAATAACGACGCCAGCAGCGTGGATGGATGTGTGTCGCGGCAGTCCTTCGAGCGCGACCGCGGCGTCCCACACTGCCTTGGCATGCTGATTGGAGCGCAACAGGTCGCCAATCTCACTCACTTGCGCCAGCGCGGACTGTAGCGTGACGCCAGGGTGTCCCGGAATCAGCTTGGCGAGCCGGTCGACGAGTTTCGGATCCGTCTGCAGCACCCGCCCGGCGTCGCGAATCGCAGCGCGCGCTGCCAGCGTTCCGAAGGTGCCAATCTGCGCCACGTGACTGCGCCCGTAGCGCTCGACCACGTAGCGAATCACCTCACCGCGGCGCTCGTACTCAAAGTCCGTGTCGATGTCCGGCCACGTCACACGTTCCGGGTTGAGGAAGCGTTCGAACAGAAGGCGGTTTTTGATCGGGTCCACGTCCGTGATCCGCAGCGCGTACGCGACTAGGCTCCCGGCTGCCGAACCACGCCCCGGCCCAGTTGAGATGGCGTTCTTATGCGCAAAGCGGATGAAGTCCGCCACGACGAGGAAGTAGTCCGCAAAGCCAAGTCGCTCAATCACACCGAGTTCGTACTCGAGGCGCTCCGTCACCTCGCCGGTCACTTGCTCGTAGCGCTGCCGCACGCCTTCTCTCGCGGCGCGCCGCAGCACCACCGCGGCGTCCTCCCCATCCTTCGTCGGGTACTTCGGCAGCAACAGTTGGCCTAAGGGCAACTCCACATTGCAGCGGTCAGCCACGACCAACGTGTTTTTCAGCGCCTCTGGGAGCTTGCTAAAGCGCCGCTCCATCTCTTCGACAGATGCGAATTCATAGCGGTCGCCTTGAAGCAATGCGCCAGACGGCCCGGACTCAATCTGCGCAAGCACCTGCTGAACCTGCGCGTCGTCGCGCGTGAGGTAGTGAACGTCGTTGCTGGCGACAAGCGGCAACTGGTGTTCCCTGGCATAGCGGACGAGGGCCGGGAGTCCTTGACGCTGTGCAGTCACATGGTGGTCTTGGACATCGACGAACAGGTGCGTGCTTGGCCAAATTTGCTGCCAAGCCTGCAGCCAACTCGCAGCCTCCGCGTTGATGCCGGCGGAAAACAACTGCAACGCTGCAGACTCGCCGCCGCCAACGAGCGCGATCACGTCGTCCTTGTAGGCCGCCAATTCCTCGAAGGTGACAAACGGCCGCCGCTCACGCGTCTGCGCAGTCGTCACAAGCTGGACAAGGTTGCGGTAGCCAGCGAGCGACTCGGCCAACAGTACTGCGGTGTCGACTCGCGGGGCACCCGGGCGCCCTTCCGCCAACACGGCTGCGTCCTGGCGCTTTCCGACAGTCAACTGCACCCCGAGAATGGGTTTGATTCCGGCTTCCTTGGCCTTGCGGTAGAACGCGACAGCGCCGTACAGCGCGTTCGTATCGGTAATCGCCACAGCTGACATGCCGAAGCGGACGGCGGCATCGATACAGTCGTCAATTCTAAGCGCCCCTTGCCGCAGCGAATACGCGGTGTGGACATGCAAGTGGACAAAGGACGACACTCCGCTCACCTCTCTAGGACCTGCGTTGTCAGCAAGGCCTTTGCACAGCGCTCGTGACCGTCGAACAGTTCTACGTCGACTTTGGCAAAGCGGCGGCCGAAGTCGAGAATTCGCGCACGCACGTCCACGTGCGAATCGACGGAAACAGGCTTCAAGAAGTACAGGGTCAGGTTCTCCACAACCATGTCCACACTGCGGTTGCGCCGCAGGCAGAGGATGGCGCTGTGTTCCATCAGCGTGATCATCGATCCGGTCGCCAGCGTACCGACGGCTCCCGTCATCTGCGGTGTCACCTCGCCCGTCAGGGACAGCGTCTCGTCGTCGATGACAGACTCGCCAAAGCCACGCAACACATTGTCGGCGATTGTCTCGCCCACTTGTGGCTGTCTACTCATCAACTGCAGCGCCTTAATTACGTCCTGCCGACTGAGCACCCCGACCAATTTGCGGTTGTTGACGACTGGCAGGATCTCGATGCCTTCCCACACCATCCGGTGCGCAGCTGACGCGACGGTGGTCTTCAGTGACACGGTCGTCGGCTGCCGTGCCATGTACGTATCCACGTTGGCATCGGGGTCGGCCTCGGAAATATCGCGAGCGGTGAGGACGCCGACCAAACGGTCGTGATCGTCAACTACAGGCATCCGCGCATGCCCGGTCTCCTCGACCATGCGCAGGTACTCGCGCACCTTTTGCCCGCGGTGCAAAACCGCCAGCTGCTGGTTGCTGACAATGTCTTCGACAAAGAGGATCTCTTTTTTGATCAACCGGTCGTAGATAGCCCGGTTGATGAGTGCTGCGGTCGTGAAAGTGTCGAAGCTGCACGAGATAATTGGCAACTGACGTTCGTTCGCGAGGCGTTGCACCTCTTCCGACGCCTGAAAGTCGCCGGTGATGAGGACAGCTGCGCCGTGTTCAAGCGACAGCTTTTGCACCTGCTCGCGGTTGCCGACAATCATCAGGCTGCCAGGCTCGATGTAACGTACGATTGCCTCGAGCTGCATGGCGCCGATGACAAACTTGTGCAGGGTCTTGTGCAGGCCGTCCCGGCCCCCAAGCACGGTGCCTTCGACGATGTTCACGACCTCAGCAAACGTCAGACGGTCGATGTTTTTCTTCTGCGGGCGTTCAATGCGAACGGTGCCGATTCGGTCCATCGAGCTGACGAGACCTTGGAGTTCCGCGTCCTTGATGGCGCGGTACGCAGTCCCTTCGCTGACCTGCAATTCTTTCGCGAGACCGCGCACGGAGATGCGCGTCCCAACCGACAGCGCCTCGATAAAATCCATGATTTGTTCGTGTTTTGTGCTCACCCGTCCGACCCCCGCACTCCGTTCTTGCAAACCTATCAGCGGCATGTGGCACCGCTGCGCTCGCGTCACACTCAGTATACACCTCGGTTGTAGAGCGGCGCTGTACGCGGGCGGTACGCCTGCGGTACGCCTGCGGTACGCCTGCGGTACGCCTGCGGTACGCCTGCGGTACGCGTGGGTTGCGTGGGTTGCGTGGGTTGCGTGGGTTGCGTGGGTTGCGTGGGTTGCGTGGGTTGCGTGGGTTGCTGGCGGGCGGTCCGTTCCGTGGCCAATTTGGCGGTATATGTAGCGGGATCACGGGCCTCGTCCGGCCATAATGGCGCTATGGGTGTGATAGCGCCATTATGGCGGTACCGTTGCGGCCAAATTGGCGATATCCTACTGATTGCGCCAAAATGGCGCAAAGGGAGGGCGTTAGCGCCATTTTGGCGCTATTGTCTCTCGCTCCAAAAAAATTAGCGCCATAATGGCGCAAAGGGAGGGCGTTAGCGCCAAATTGGCGCTATTGTCACTCCCTCCAAAAAACTTAACGCCATAATGGCGCAAAGGCGGGCGTTAGCGCCAAACTGGCGCTATTGTCACTCCCTCCAAAAAAATTAGCGCCATAATGGCGCAAAGGGAGGGCGTTAGCGCCAAATTGGCGCTATTGTCACTCCCTCCAAAAAAATTAGCGCCATAATGGCGCAAAGGGTATGGATTATCGCCATACTGGCGCTATGGTTCGTGACTTGCGCCAATATTGGCGCTACGCTCGGTGATCGCGCCAATATGGCGCTATCCCCCACAGCGACAGACTATCGTCCGGACGATTCGGTCGACATAACCATTAACACCACGCTCATCCAAACACCTCGAGCTGACTGACTGGTCCCTGTACCATGGGTCAACCCCACCGTCCGTGTGCGAAAAACGCGCGTAGGCACGATCGGCGCAGACCCTGTGATGGCTACGAGATCCCGGTCGGACGCCCAACCCCACCCTGGAATCGCTAATCGGGATCTCCCTCTGAATCGCCCAACCGACATCCCGGCCGAACATGCGAGTCGTCCCGACCACGTTCAAGGCGAGAGTGGAGCCCCCCGCCTTGAGGCTGCCTTGAGGCTGCCTTGAGGCGCTTGAGGCCGCCAAGGTAGAGTTCAGCCTACCTGCATTTGGCGACCATCGGGTATGCCGAGTACAATGTCTCTATCCGCGGCGAGTTCGGACCGTTGCCTTAAGCAGGGGCGAAAGCGAAAGACTGCGACAGAAGCTACACCAAGGACGGAGGACGTGTATGCCAAGCATTCCCACCGGCGTATTCAGCCTGTCACGTTGGCTAGACGGGAAGCGCCACCCGTACACTTCAAGCGTGATCCGCATTCTGGCGCTGTTGGTTGGAGACCTTGTCGGCGCAGTGGCGATCAACAACTTTCTCATCCCGGCGCACATTCTAGCCGGCGGCATCACAGGCATTGCCCAGGTGGTACAACACTTCACCCATATCGCAGTCGGAACGTGGTATTTCATCCTGAATATCCCGCTGTTTGTACTGGGCTACCGCTACCTCGGCAAGCGCTTCATCTTCCTCACTGGCGTGGCAATCGTCGGGTTTTCCGCGTTTACGGACTTCGTACACGTGCCATTCACACCGCACGGCAGCCCGCTTCTGATCAGCCTATACGGGGGCGTGCTGCTCGGGATCTCGTCCGGGATCATCTTCCGAGTTGGTGGCTCCACAGGCGGCACAGACATCATTAGCTTGGTAGTCAACCGACGCACCGGCAAAAGCATCGGAAGCCTGTCGTTTGCCATGAGCATTGTCGTGGTGGTGTTGTCGTCTACTGTGTTTGGTATCGAAGCCGGTATGTATACGCTCGTCGCAATGTTTGTGGCAGCGCGCGCGATGAACGCGCTAATGAACTACCAACAACGCAAGACGGCGCTCATCGTGAGTGTCAGTGCCCAAGACATCGCAGACCAGATTGGTCAGCAGCTAGGTCGCGGCGCTACGCTCGTCAACGCGGCTGGCGCATACTCTGGAAACGAACTCGGTATGCTCATCTGCGCCCTGACACAGCTGGAGATCACCGAGTTGCGGGTGCTCGCCACCGATATCGACCCGAACGTCTTCATCACAATCCTCAACACTACGGAAGTGATTGGCCGCTTCCGCCACCCGACAACTTAGACTGGGAGCCCTCCTGTCCCGTGCAGTCTCTGTTGCACGCAACAAACCCGGGTATCGCCCCGTTTAGAAGACTAGTGAATTGGCAACAACAGAAGGGAGGGTTTCTCTCAATTAGAAGGAGGTTGAAGAAAGAGATGAGACAGATTCCGTCAACTTTGGTTTTGGCGGCTGTCTGCATCCTGGTCGCAGCATGGCCATCCCTGCAGGGATGGGCGGATGCGACTGCTGTCCACCACTATCTGATTCATAGCCTCTACATCATCGCAGGCGGACTTGTTGGACTGCAGACGTCATGGTGGGTGCACCAGCCCGCTTCCATGGCTCATGTGGAAGAAGAGAGGGGGGTGAGTTCATGAAGCACCGCACCATGAGAGCGACAATTTCTGCTTACTTGGGTGCAGTTCTCATCGCCGCCGGCCTTTACCCAGGGCTTGACACCTGGTTGACTCCAATACCGGTACTGCACGCGCTGTGGCACGTTGCCTTGTTCATCGGCGGGGCTCTGCTGATCTACGGACTCGAAACACTGCGTATGTACGCTCGCCGATACCGGCGAATGACGATGTAGTCGAAACCGCAGGGACAGCCTCGGCCCCCACCGGACTGTCCCTGACCCGTCCCTGACCTGTCCCTGACCTGTCCCTGACCTGTCCCTGACCTGTCCCTGACCTGTCCCTGACCTGTCCCTGACCTGTCCCTGACCTGTCCCTGACCCGTCCCTGACGTTGTTTAGCGAGCAAACAGGTCGGATGACAAATAACGCTCTCCCGTATCCGGGGCGATGCACAACACGCGCGCTGACGGAGGTAAATTCTTCGCGATGCGAACCGCGTGAAACGCCGAAGCTGCCCCCGACGCCCCGACAAACAACCCTTCTTCGGCGGCCAATCGGCGCGCCATCCGCTGTGCATCGTCGTCTTCAATCAGGCAGATTTCATCCACCACACTGCGGTTCAGGATTTTGGGAACAAAGCCCGGGCCTGTTCCCGGGATTTTGTGCGGACCCGGTTTTCCTCCAGATAACACTGGTGATCCCGCTGGCTCAATCACGTAGACCTGAATCCCCGGAATGTGCTCTTTAAGCACCTCGCCGGTTCCTGTTACTGTGCCACCCGTGCCCGCTGTCAACACAAGCGCTTCGAGTTTGCCTGCAAAGTCGTCGAGAATTTCCAGAGCTGTTGACCTGCGATGCGCATCGGGGTTCGCCGGGTTTTCGAATTGCATCGGCACAAAACTGTTTGGCGTCCCATCGGCAATCCGCACCGCTTCGTCAATCGCTCCCTGCATCCGCTGCGCAGCCGGAGTCAAGTGTACCTCGGCGCCGTAGGCCCGGAGAATTTTGATGCGTTCCACGGTCGCATTGTCTGGCATGGTGATGATGCAGCGGTAACCTTTTGCTGCACAGACGAGCGCCAGGCCAATGCCGGTGTTGCCCGAGGTCGGTTCAATCACCACGCTCTTTCCAGGCTCAATCAGTCCGGCGGCTTCGGCTTTCTCGATCATCGACCGCGCAGCGCGGTCTTTGACACTCCCGCCTGGATTGTAAGACTCCAGCTTCATGTACACCGCCGCTCCGGCCGGGTCGGGGATGCGGTGCAACCTGACCACCGGCGTGCGGCCGATTAGGTCGAGGACAGATTCGTATATGGCCAAGTCCATTCGCTCCTTCCACTAGTGCTCCCATCGCTGTGACAGCATCTTGCTGCGTACAGCATGGCACATTCGTCCTTTGTGCTTCAAGTTGAGATACAATATATGGGTGACGCGTGGCAATTTCGACGTGACACTCGCGCCAAGCGGAGGTGAGCCAGACGGGACTACACACGCCTTACAACAGTTCGCTCGAACATCCAATTGCGGGCTCGATGGAGGAAGGTGCCGTCGCAGGCACATCCGAAAATCCGCTTGCGGATCCGCTTGCGGGTCCGATCCTCTTGTTTGACGGCGTCTGCAACCTCTGCAACGCTGCTGTTCAGTTCGTGGTCCGCCGCGACCCGAGCGGCCGTGTGCGCTTTGCCCCGCTCCAGTCGGCCGCGGCGGCTGAGTTGCTCGACTGCCGCGCAGGCGTACCCGGTGTGGCGCAAGCAGGTGTGGCGCGCGGGGATGGAGCGGACGGGGAGTGGAATAGCGTGGTCTGCATCGACCAAGGGCACGTGTACACGAAGTCTGACGCAGTGCTGCGGGTCGCCCGCTACCTGCGCAGACCGTGGTCGCTTGTCGGCTGGTTGCGGGTCGTGCCACGCCCGTTCAGAGACGCGATTTACGACGCCATCGCAAAACGCCGCTACAGGTGGTTTGGCCGACGCACAACGTGCATGGTGCCAGACCAGAGCCTGAAGCGGCGATTCTTAGAGTAGTCAGCCAGAGTTAGGCGTGCTGCTGCAGCCACGCGAGGGCGGCTGTGACAAACACTTGACTCGTCGTCTGCAACATCGACTCGTCGACGTCGAACGATGGGTGATGCCACCCATACGGCTTGCCTGTGCCAACCCAAAAGAAGCAACCTGGCAAGTGTTGCTGGTACAGCGCGAAGTCTTCGCCGCCGAGCGTCGGTGACGCCTCAACTACGCGCTCTGCACCGACCACTTGCAGGGCGGCGGCGCGGACCACCTCGGACGTCGCCTCGTCGTTCTGGACAGACGGCAGGATGCGTTCAAACTCAAACGACACTTTGCCTCCGTAGGCCGCAACGGTCTGCTCCACAAAAGTGCGGAAGTGCTCTTCAACTTTCGCGCGAGCCGCCGGCTGCAGCGAGCGAATGGTGCCTTCGAGCACAGCCTCCATCGGGATGATGTTGCGAGCAGTGCCGGCCTGAAACTTGCCGACGGTCACAACCACTTGGTCATGTGGAGATATCACGCGACTGACGAGGTGTTGCAGACCTGAGACAATCTGAGATGCGATGACAATTGGATCCACCGTCAGTTCTGGAATCGCTGCGTGACCGCCGACGCCGTGCACAACGATGCGGAACTCGTCGACGCTCCCCATCAACGGACCGCTCTTGACGCCAATTGTGCCTAGGGCTTGGAGCGGGTTGTTGTGCTCACCGATGATGGCGCCCACGTGCAAATCCTCAAACACACCCGTGTCGACGATAATCTTCGCACCTTGCCCCACTTCCTCAGCAGGCTGGTAGACAAACAGAATTGAACCTGCAAACGACTCCTCGCTGTCTGCGGCCTCCTTTGCCAACACAGCCGCACCGAGACCGGCAGCTGTGTGAAAATCGTGGCCGCAAGCGTGCATTTTGCCACTCACCTGAGACGCGTAAGAGAGCCCTGTCGTTTCGACAATCGGCAAGGCGTCAATGTCTGCGCGAACAGCCACGCACGGCCCAGGCCTGCGTCCTCGCACAATCGCCAACACCCCAGTCGGCAGCGGGTAGTCGAGGATTTCGATGCCGTGATGGCCTAAAAAATCCCTGATGTGCTGCGTCGTCTCAAACTCCTCGAGACTGAGTTCTGGGTGTTCGTGCAACTTGCGGCGAAAGCGGACGAGTTGCTCTTGCAGCGATTCCGTAGCAGCAGAGACTTGTGACATAGACACCCGTTCTCCCTTCCAACCCTTATCGTTATGGTCGTTGTAGTGGCGCTGCGCCACCCGCACCGAGACTCATGCCCGGATAGAATATCGCCATGTGCACAGTGCATGGCGTGGCGCCACGGTTTTCGTAGGTGTGTGGGACATCGGCAACAAAATTGAGTGCGTCGCCTGGCACGAGGTCAAAACCCTCGTCTCCTAAAGTGACAATCAAGTTGCCTTGGTAGACCGTGATTGATTCCATCACGCCTTGGCCGTGACCCTCAGCCTGGCGCTTGCAACCCGGTAACAGCACTACGCGAAACAGTTCCACCGGGCTGCCGGGAGCCGAGTACGTGCTATACACCTGGAAGCGCTTCCCGTCTTCAAACAACACTGTCTGATCACGAGCGCGAATCTGCTGTGCGCTAGATGCGTCCTGGAGCAAGGCCGTAAACGGCACTTGGAGGCCGGTCGCGATTTTCCAGAGGGTCGCGACAGTCGGACTCGACGTGCCTCGCTCGACTTGGCCGAGCATTGGTTTGCTGACTCCGGTCAGTTCCGCCAGTTTGTCGAGCGATAGCCCACGCTCATGTCGGAGTTGGCGTAGGCGTGAGCCCAAACGCAAAGACAGTTCATCTTTATTCATTGAGCCCGTAAGTTGGTGCTCCCTTCGTTTGTATGTGATAACATACAATTGTACTTTATGACATACACACGAGTGAGGAACTGCTATGTCGGATGAACACCCCGTGCAGACGGTCAGCGCACAGGACGGCTTACTACCTAGCGTAGCACACACAAGTTCGGCAAAAAAGGACTACTTGCAGGCTTGGTCAGATGCCTTTCCGCTCACGGTCAGCGTGGTCGCCTACGGCTTCGCGTACGGCGCGATTGCTCACAGCACAAACCACCTCGACCTTGCGAGAACGCTCGCTTTGTCGCTGTTCGTTTTCGCAGGTGCATCGCAGTTCACGATTTTGGCGTTGCTCCACCAAGGCGCCGGGACCCTCGCGATTGTGACAGGAACGTTCCTCCTGAACGGGCGGCAAGTGCTCTACGGAGTGACACTCGGTCCGTCGCTGACGCACCTGCGGGCGCGTCTACTCGCTCTATTATCGCATGGTCTGACAGATGAGAGTTACAGTGTCATGGCCGTCCGCACCCAGAAAGCCCAAGTCACGGCTGCCTACTTCGCTGGGGCGGGCAGCGCCATCTTCTTCCCCTGGCAAGTAAGTTCATTGTTCGGGTTCATTGCGGGCCAAGCGATTGGGGACCCATCGCGCTACGGACTGGACTTTGCCTACATCGGTGCATTTCTGGGGCTGCTTGCGGCGCAAATCAAGCACCGGCGGCACCTCGTTGCGGCTGTTCTCGCCGCAGTTGCTGCCGTCGTGGTTGACCACTGGTGGGGTACGAGCGCGGCGCTCTTTGCCGGCGCGTTTGTCAGCTTTGCATATGGGGCGGTGTTTGCGTAATGAGTACATCTGCATTTAGCGTTCTCGTGCTGTGCGCCGCAGTGGTAACCTACCTGACACGCTGGCCACCTCTGTTGCTCGGCCGCAAACTGCGTTTGCCAGCTCGCGTGGAGCGCACGTTTCCGTACATCCCGATCGGCGTATTTGCCGCAATGGTCGCACCAGCCATCGTCTGGCATGCCCCTGTCGCTGGGCACATCGATACTCCGTTCTATGTAGCCGCAGCGGTGTCGCTCGCCGCAGCCTTTGTCACCCGGAAACCGCTGTGGGCTATGTTGACCGGAGTCCTCACAATCGCCCTCTGGCACCTCGTCCACTGACGCAGGGGAGGTCCCTACAGAAGCATGTTCTCCATTCGCAGAGCCGTGTCTTCATCCGAATAAATCAACAGCAGTGTGTCGTCACCGGCAATCGTGCCGATCAGGTCCGGCAGTTCCATGTTGTCGATCATCGACGCAATCGAGTGCGCGTTCCCCGGCAACACACGCAACACAATCAAGTTGTTCGCGCGGCGCAGGGAGACAAACACTTCCGCAAGCCGCCGACTCAGCGCGTCCATCGACATGTGAGCCGCCGCCACCGGGATCGCATACTTGTACCGACCGTTGCTGCCAACCACCTTGATCAGCTGCAGTTCCTTGATGTCACGCGAGATGGTGGCCTGTGTCACCGGATACCCCGACTCCTCCAGTGCCCTGACCAAGTCTTCCTGGGTCTCGACCTCACGCTGACTCACGATCTCTTTGATCCGCATTTGACGCTTGTCCTTCACATCGGTTCCTCCTACATCGTCTTCCGCGGTGCCACGCAGTAGTGACCTTGCGGTGGCTACCCGTCTTCCGCCTCCCATTGTAGTACAATATGCGAGAGAATTCCGCCCGCGAGGCCGCACAAGGCAGTCGAAAAGGAGGCAGGCTGATGCGCAGCATTCTCCACATTGACATGAACGCGTTTTACTGCGCATGTCATGCCGCCGCCGATCCCGACCGCTACCAGGGGCTTCCCACCGCCGTGGCAGGCAGTCCCGAAACGCGCCATGGCGTGGTTGTCACAGCAAGCTACGAAGCCCGTCGGCGCGGGGTCCGCGCCACGATGACCGTCGCTGAGGCTCTGCGCGCCTGCGCGGATTTAACGCTGATTGCTCCAGATTTTGACCTGTACCGCGACTTTTCCCGCCGCGTCTTCGCGGTGGTGCGAAACTACACCCCGCAAGTCGAAGTGTTCAGTATCGACGAGTGCTGGGCTGACGTCACCGGCAGCAGGCAGTTTGGCACGGCTGTCGAGATTGCCCGTCAGATTCAAACACGGATCCAAAGCGAACTTGGCCTGCCCTGTTCCATCGGCGTTGCACCCAACAAGTTCCTCGCGAAAATGGCGAGTGACTTGAAAAAACCGATGGGTTTAACTGAAATTGCCCTCGAATCCGTCCCACACCTACTATGGCCACTGAGCGTCGAATCGATGTTCGGCGTCGGCGGCAAGACGGCTGAACGCCTGCGGCGCCTTGGCGTCTCAACAATCGGCGACTTGGCGGGCGCCCGCGAAGAATTGTTGCAGCGCTACCTGGGCCGCCGCGGCCCTGAACTGCGCAGGCTTGCAAACGGCCTTGACGATACACCTGTCGTGTCAGTACCGGAGCCGATTAAAAGCGTCGGGCACTCGGTCACTCTCGCTGCAGACACGGATGCCGAGGAAGAACTGGCTACGGTCCTCCTCAACCTAGCCGATCAGGTCGGCCGTCGAGTCCGCCGGCACAAGATGGTCGGCCGCACGGTCCAACTGACCATCCGCTATGGCAACCGAGAGACGGTCACGCGATCGCGAACCCTGCCACTAGCCACCGACTTAACCGAAGAAATCTACCGCGAAGCACGCGGGTTGCTGACCCTGCACAAACGCCGTGGCGCGAAAGTGCGCTTGCTCGGCGTAGCGCTGCAAAACCTGACGCCAACAGGCGCCCTAGCGGGGCAAAATGGGCCGGTTGCCACCAGTGCGAGTGCCGGCGGCACCATCGGGTCGGGCGGGCGGCCGGGCGGCGCCCAGGGGCCAAGCGACACCCTCGGGCCGGGCGGCACTCGCGGGTCGGGCGGCACTCGGGAGCCGGGCGGAGCCATCGGGTCGGGCGGCACCATCGGGCCGGGCGGGCGGCCGGGCGGCGCCATCAAGTGGGCCGAGTCGGGAGCAACGGCTGATACGGCACCATCCCTTCAACTCGAGCTTCCGCTGTTTGAGGCAGAGCTCAGACCGTCGAAAACTGACCAGGATAGTCGCGTCGCCAAGGGTCCAGGTGCAGGCCGGAATGCGGGCCTAGGTGCGGGCCGGGCCGCGGGCCGCGGGCCGTCCGTGTATGCGGCACCGACGCAAAATTCCGATCGCGATCGCCTAGCGCGTTTGACTAAGGTGACGGACGAACTACGCGATAAGTTCGGTGAAAACGCACTCGTACGCGGTCGCATGCTGAAGTCTCACCCAAGCGCACAAATACGGGATCGCAAGGTGCGAGGGACGTCTCTGCAAAAAGACACCTTGCAAGCGCCCGACGACCCACGGTGAGGTGCCGAGCGAACGAGGTGTCACTTTGTCAGGTAGAGGTTCCTTTTGTTGATCACGATTAGCCTTCGGCTAAACTCAGACTGAACGTCCCCGAACGAGCCGCCCTGAATCGGCTTTATCCTCGCTTTGCACACTATACATCTCCAGATCGCGGCTCCGTTCCCGGTCTGCACCAAAGAGGAAATACAGGTTGGCCGCCACTGCAAGGCCTGCGAATAAGATCCACAGGACGCTGAAAGTTCCTCCCAAACCGTGATGGAGCTCGGGCAAACGCGGTACGCCGTAAACGCCAAGCGCAATCAGCGCGCACGTGTAAACAACGGCTCGGCGACGCGGTGACGACACGGTCATTGTTTTTCTCCGCATGATCCATCCCTCCTTCTCCCCGCTGTCCTATGCCTATGCGACGAGGTCCTCGGACATGCCACCTATGCATAGACAGCGGGCAATTGCGGCACGCTGAAGATGTTTCCCGACTCTACTCTTTGAAGGAGGCGTGTACATGGACGTCATGGAGAATTTCGACCGTTGGAAAGAGTTCCTCGGTGCCCAGGTTGATCGGGCGCAGTCAATGGGCGCATCTGACGAACAGATTGCTCAGGTCGCTCAAAAGATGGGCGACTTCCTTGCCAACAAAGTTGACCCAAAGAACGCGCAAGAACGCCTGTTGCGGGACATGTGGTCCGCCAGCTCGGAAGACGAGCAGCACACGTTGGCGCGCGTCATGGTGAAGATGGCAGACCAGGCGAACTAAGGCGTTCAGCGATCAGCGATGAGGGCCGCCTCAGGTGCAGCTAGTTTGCACTTTGGGCGGCTCTCTTTGTATTCCAATTGGTATGCCCCGTAACGGGGCATACTCCAATCAATTTCTACAGACAGCGGCTAGCGCCGACACCATGTTGGCACGATGGGAGCGTGAACGCCAATTGCTGGCGCTGCAGTCAGGTGACGTCGTCCAGCGACATTTCTTCCACGCGTGAGGCATTGGGAACAGCAAAGGATAGCAGGTAGCGACGCCAAGCGTCGCTATCGGTGATGAAAATCCGACTTAGCGCCAGATTGGCGGTATGGCCGGCGGGACCTCGTGCAGTTAGCGCCAGATTGGCGCTAACCAGTACAATTGCGCCAGATTGGCGGTATTCCCGACGCGACCTCGTGAGTTAGCGCCATATTGGCGCTAACCAGTACAATTGCGCCATATTGGCGGTATTCCCCGCGCGATCTCGTGCAGTTAGCGCCAGATTGGCGCTAACCAGTACAATTGCGCCAATTTGGCGGTATTGCCGACGCCACCTCGTGCAGTTAGCGCCATATTGGCGCTAACCAGTACAATTGCGCCAATTTGGCGGTATTCCCGACGCGACCTCGTGAGTTAGCGCCATATTGGCGCTAACCAGTACAATTGCGCCAATTTGGCGGTATTCCCGACGCGACCTCGTGCAGTTAGCGCCAAATTGGCGCTAACCAGTACAATTGCGACAATTTGGCGCTATTCCCGACGCCACCTCGTGCAGTTAGCGCCATATTGGCGCTAACCAGTACAATTGCGCCATATTGGCGGTATTCCCGACGCGACCTCATGCAGTTAGCGCCATATTGGCGCTATGACCAGCGCGTGACGTCATGCGACATTTTTACCGTTGTCGCGGCGTCGGCGCGGCGAAAGATGAAAGGTTAGCGACGCAGGCGTCGCTAAGCGACCAAGTTCAAGCGCACCAGGTCGCGCTGAGTTTCGAAAATGTCGCTAATGACCGCCAAACCGGGTCGATAGGTGTCAATTTGACACTTACCTGTGAGGACGCCGCGCCGACTTACCTGCGAATGAGTGAGCATGCGTGAGATATCGCTTAATCGGGAGGGAGCGCCAATTTGGCGCTATATGGCCGGCGCGACCTCATGCAGTTAGCGCCAAATTGGCGCTAACCAGTACAATTGCGCCAATTTGGCGGTATAGTCCACGCGACCTCGGGCAGTTAGCGCCATATTGGCGCTAACCAGTACAATTGCGCCATATTGGCGGTATTGTCGACGCGATCTCGTGAGTTAGCGCCAAATTGGTCGTATGAACGCTGTTTCCCGTGCCATAGCGCCAATCTGGGCGTGACGTAACACCAGCGCCATCCCCTACCTCGGGCATGTTGCCAGCGCGATGCAAGTCCTCCATGCACGAAGCTGCCCGCAAGGCAGCATTTGCACACCTTCGCGGACAGCCCAAGCTAACACCGCATGATAGATTCGGCGCCCGGACCGCCGGCCTCAACGCACTCGCCGCCCGGTACCGCCCGCCTCAGCGCACCCACCGCCCGGCACCGCCGGCCACACCGGCCGCCCGCCAAGCCAAGCGCGGCCCGCGCCCCGTCCGCGCACCGCAGCCGCGATCCAGCTACGGCTCCAGCCTACCAGCCTACCAGCCTACCAGCCTACCGGCCTTCCTACCGACCGGCCTACTTACTTCCTCAGACTTCGAGCGTCCCGCCCGGCTGCAACACGACGCCTTCGAGACCTTTGTCGGAGAGGGCGGTCGCAAACGCCTGCCCGTCCTGCGCGATCAGGTCAAAGGTGTTGTAGTGCATGGGAATGACTTTCTTCGCGCCAATCCACTCCGCGGCCAGCAGAGCGTCGTCTGGACCCATCGTGAAGTTGTCGCCAATCGGGAGGGCTGCAACGTCAATGTGGTTGCGGTCGCCGATAATCTTCATGTCGCCAAACAGTCCCGTATCACCCGCGTGGTAGAACGTCTTGCCGCCCATCGTGATCAGAAATCCACACGGGTTGCCGGCGTACTCGATGTGATCGTCGAGTTCAATACCAGAGCCGTGGAAAGCCAGTGTCAGTTTGACGTGGCCAAAGTCGAACGCGTGGCCTCCGCCAAGGTGCATCGGGTGCACGTTGAACCCTTTGCGGCCGAAGTACATGGCCAGTTCAAACGGTGCGATAATTGTAGCGTGGTTGGCGCGAGCAATCTCCTCAGTGTCGCCGACGTGATCACCATGGCCGTGCGACAACAAAATCGCTTCGACCTTCACATCGCCGGGAGCGAGGTCAGCTTTGCCGTTGCCAGACAAAAACGGGTCGATGATGAGAGCATGTCCTCCCTCTTCAACGGTGAAACAGGCGTGACCGTGATACGATATTTTCATTCGAACATCCCCCTCGTGACCACATTGGCTGGGTGTGTTGCGCAGTTCTACCCAGTCTTTTCCCCCATCCATTATACCTTGACCCGTGCTCCACTACACCGCTATACTCGCTCCACAGTGGAATTTTCTACACTGCAGGAGGTGAAGTGTCCGTATGGAACTCATGCCGGCAAGTCTGTACGAAGCCGCGGGCGGTGCTGCGACGATTGACCGTTTGGTGGACGAGTTTTACGTGCGAGTCGCAGTCGATCCCGTTCTCTCCCCGCTCTTCCCAGAAGACTTCACCCTCATCCGACGCAAACAAAAGGCGTTCCTCACCCAGTTTTTCGGGGGGCCCGCCAAGTATGCTGAAGAGTTCGGAGCGCCGATGATGCGCTTTCGTCATTTACGTTTTGCCATCACGCCGACACACCAGACAGCCTGGTTGCGCTGCATGTCAGAGGCGATGGACGCTGTAGGCCTAGGCGGTGAACTGCGACGCGTGATGTTCGAACGTCTTACGCTCACCGCTGGCCACATGGTCAACACACCCGCCGACAACGCGGAGTAGCTGCTGTGGGCTGTGCGAAACAGTACGCTTGAGCGAACAGGCCGCAGGTCGACACGCGCCGGGTCAAGAGTCTCGACGCGCGCCGTGTCAAGAGTGACGGAGCGTGGCGTACGGAATCGGGTCTTCGTAGCCCGCTTCCGCAAATCCCTTCAGCCGCAGGCGGCAGCTGTCGCACACACCGCACGCCTCATCTTCCCCTTGGTAGCACGATGTCGTGAGTTGGTACGGAACACCAAGTTCCATGCCTTGGCGGATAATTTCAGCCTTCGTCCAGTGCATCAGCGGCGCTTCAATCGTCGTCGGATGCCCCTCCACGCCCGCCTTCGTGCCCGCGGCGATTGCCGCTTCTACTTTCTCAATAAAGGCAGGTCGGCAGTCCGGGTAACCGCTGTAGTCGAGGGCATTAACGCCGATGAAAATCGCGTCCGCGCCGACAACTTCCGCGTACGAACTCGCGATCGACAGAAACAACAGATTACGCCCTGGCACATACGTGACCGGAATGTCTTCGCCGACGCCTGAGGTCGGTACATCGAGCGCATCGTCCGTCAGGGCACTACCGCCAATTTCGCGCAGAAATCCCATTTCCACAACGCGATGGTCGACCACTCCGTAGTGGCGGGCGACCGCCTTTGCGTGCTCGACTTCAATGCGGTGGCGCTGCCCGTAGTCAAACGTCAAGGCGTACAAGCTGTAATCACGTGCATGGGCAATTCCCATACACGTGGTGCTGTCTAGGCCTCCACTTAACACCACGACTGCCTTTTTCGTCATCCCGTAACCCCCGTTGTTCCCAGGACTGCTTGGTGCTACCCAAACAGTCCGCCTAGTGTCTGATTCCCGGTGCCATTTGTGCTGCCACCGGTCGTAGTCGCATTGGTGCTATTCGTTGAGTTTGTGCTACCACCCGTAGTCGTCGCGTTGCCTGTGCCATTCCCAGGGGACGTGCCCGTTTGGTTACCCGTGCTATTTCCCGGACCCGTGCTATTTCCCGGGCTGTTGCCTGTGGTGTTGCCCGAGCCCTGGCCCGGACCCGTGCTGTTGCCGGTGATGTTGCCCGAGCCCTGGCCCGGGCCCGTTGAGTTTCCCGGTCCACCTGGCCCTCCGCCTGCCCCAAGCCCTCCAGGAACTGTGAACGTGATGGCCGCAGGTTGCCCAATCGGTGTTTCACTGTTCGGGTCCATCGCCTGTACCACATACGTGTAGGTGGTTCCAGGTACCACGTTCGTGTCTTCAAATGTCCCGCCTGACACCGAACCAATCTGTTGAAGTTGGGTGGTACCTTGATTCGAACCGCCCGTCGAGTTGCCAGACAGGCTCCCGCCGGACTGCGTTGACCCTGCTGTCGCCCGTTCGATCACGAACGTCGGCGAATTGTTCGCAGTCGTCTTCCAACTGAGGAGCACCGCGTTGTTCGTGGCGTCCCAATTTGCCTGCAGCCCGACAACACCCTTTACGCTTTGCGGTGGCTGCGGTGTCTGCGGCAACTGCGGGTACTGGAACTGCTGGGGCTTCTGCCCCTGCACGGCGAGATTGACAATGTCGTGCCAGAGCTGCGCACAGTTCCCCGAAGGGTCTTCAACAACCCAGGACAAGTGGTGCTGCGCGTTGGTCTGGTCATAGGCGATGTAAATCGAACCGACCATGTTCGGCGTGTAGCCGTCAAACCAGCCTGTTCGTACCCAGTTGAGTTGCGCCAAGGTCTGGTGCGAGTCGTACTGAACGGTCCCCGTCTTGCCAGCGACACCCCAGCCGGGAATTTTCGCGTACTGCCCAGTGCCGTTCTGTACCACATTTTGCATCAACTGAGTCATCGTTTCAGCAGTCTGCGGCGTCATCACCGTGTGCGGCTGCGAACCCGGATGCTGGTAGATCACGGCGCCTTGACCGTTCACGATCTTGTTCACCAGGTACGTCGGCATTTGCTGCCCGTTGTTGTCAAACGGCTCATAAGCCTGGGCCATCTGAATCGGCGAAACGGACTCGCAGCCGATGGCCACACACAACTCCTGCTTTTGCTGGGATGTGAAGGTGATGCCGTCATTCTCCGCAAACTTGATGCCGTTGGAAATGCCGAGTTGGTCGAGCAACCACGTCGATGCAATGTTTTGCGACCATGTAATCCCGTACTGCAGCGTCACGCGAGCTGGCGCATTTGCGTTCCAGTTCGTCGGAGCGTACCCATTAAACGACTGCGGTTGGTTGTGAAGAATGGACGAAGGCGTCCACTTCCCACTCTGAATCGCCGGTCCATAGTCGATGATCGGCTTAATCGACGAACCTGGCGACGATGTCGCATACACGCGGTCGTAACCAAACGGGACAAACCCTTGCTTGCGCGACCCTGCTGCACCGAGGATACCGCCGGTCTTCGGATTGACGAACACCGCAGCGCCTTCGACGACAGTGCCCTTTGTCGGACCCGGGAAGTTCCCGTTGTAGTTCGTGCTCCAAAACACTTTATTGATGGCGTTTTGGACGTTCGGGTCAATCGTGGTGTAAATCTTCAATCCACCCTGTGCCAACTGTGCCGGTGTGACGCTCTGGTTGTTACTAAGGTGATTCTGCAAATAGTCGTAGACAAAGTTGAGCAGCAACGGGTTCTTGTTCCACGGGTCGTTCGTGATGTGATGGTAGCTTACCCCAAGCGGCGCTTTTTCCGCTTTAGTCGCGGCCGCCTGTGTGATGTAGCCGTATTTGACCATGTTCTGTAGAACGATATTGCGCCGCGTCGTCGCAGCTTTCGGGTTCTGCAGCGGGTCATACGCACTCGGCGCCTGTGGGAGACCGGCAAGCAGTGCGGCCTGGTCGAGTGTCAAGTGCGGGTTCTTCGCCAAGTTGATCCCGAAATAGCGCTGTGCCGCTTGCTCCACCCCAGTCGTGTTTTCGCCGAGGTAGATTTTATTGAAGTACATCGCGAGAATTTCCTGTTTCGTGAAGTGCCGGTCGATCTGCACGCCGAGCACGACCTGGCGAATCTTGCGCGTGAACGTCTTTTGGTCGTTCAAGAAGACAATCTTCGCAAGCTGCTCCTGAATCGTACTGCCACCTTGCGCAAGGCTGTGGGTCCACAAGTCGACAAAGGCAGCGCGCAGAATGCCTCTTACATCGATACTCGAACCTTGCCAGTAGGTATGGTCCTCAGTGGCTACTAGTGCATTCTGCAGGTCTTTCGGAATCTGATTGTAGGTTAAATCTGAACCGCCAGGTGCCGGGATTGTCAACAACTTCTGACCAGTCCCTGCGTAGATCACGGTCGGCGACGTTGAGCTCTGCAGTTTACCTGCGTCAAACGGGATGAACTGCACCAGCGCCATGAAGACGGCAACAAACACCGCCACCGCGGCTACGACGCCGACGGCGATGCCAATCGCGTACTTTCGCGCCACGTCCAAATCACCTCGCATTAGTGGCCTAGTCTCGATGGACCACATGCCACTGTGAATGTCACCCTACCCCAGGTCCCCGAAAGATAATACGCAATCTGTACGTAAAAATGTAGGGGTCTCTCCGCAACAGTCTCTAAGCGATAGGCTGCCAGAGGCACTCCGACGCGTTGAGCCTCGCCTGTCTGTCTGCTATACTAGACGGGTCTAACGGCAGGGGAGTTCAGTATCCGACCCTACCAGTATAGCGGACAAGTGTAAAGAGTAGAGACCAGGAAGAGGACGCGCTGTGATTCTATACCAGGTGGCACAGAGAGCGGGCATGCTGAGAACCCGCGCACCCGTGGACACAGACATCACCTCGGAGTCATCCGCCGAACCGCTGTAAGGACGGAGCACAACTCCAGTGCGCAAGTCCAGAACGGCGTAAGACCGGATCGCCTTGCCCACGTTACGGGTGCAGATTGGGTGCGCCTCTGTGTAAGTTTGAGCAGTGGTGGCGTCAAGTTGGGTGGTACAGCGGCAGACGAGCCGTCCCTTCATGAGGGACGGCTTTTTGATTGCAGATATTGGCTCAAGCAGTGCAAGTCTAAGGAGGAGCAGAAATGGCTTACGACGACAAGGTGCACGTACCGCACAAAGTAGATGCGAAAGAACCGGCTGAGGTCCGCGAACAGCGCGTTCTCGACCTCTGGAAAGTGCACGACGTATTCCTGCAGAGTGAAGAACAGCGCAAAGGCGGCCCTGAATTTGTGTTCTACGACGGTCCACCGACCGCGAACGGGCGACCGCACTCTGGTCACGTCATCACGCGCGTCATGAAAGACGTGTACCCCCGCTACAAAGCCATGAAAGGCTTCCACACGGAACGCAAGGCAGGCTGGGACACGCACGGGCTGCCGGTGGAAATTGAGATCGAAAAAAAGTTCGGAATCAGCGGCAAGAAACAGATTCAGGCATTTGGCATTGAACGGTTCATCAACGAATGCCGCGAGAGTGTATTTGTGTACGAGAACCTCTGGCAGGAGATGTCGGAGCGGCTCGGATACTGGGTGGACATGGAGCATCCGTACATGACGCTGTCCGACGACTACATTGAGTCGGTGTGGAACCTGCTGCGGACAATCTACGACAAAGGCTACCTCTATCAGGGCCACCGCGTGAGTCCGTACTGCCCGCACTGCGAAACCACACTGTCCAGCCACGAAGTGGCACAGGGCTACAAGGACGTCAAAGACCTCACAGTCACCGCGAAGTTCCGCGTCACAGGGGGCCGAGCGCTGGTGGGTGATGACGAGTCACATTCGCGCCCTGCGGGCGCTGCTGCGACTGTCCCGGGCGCTGCTGGCGCGCCAATAGAGGGCTCGGGGGCAGCCGCAGAAACGGGCGCCACGTTTATCCTCGCTTGGACGACGACACCGTGGACGCTGCCATCGAACGTGGCCTTGGCGGTTAACCCGAACCTTGAGTACGCGCTCATTCACGCAGCCGAGTCGGGTGAGAATCTCTGGGTCGCGAACGAGTTGCGGGACAACTTCCTGCACGAAGGCGACGCAGTCGTGGCGACAAAGTTTGGCCGTGACCTCGTCGGCTCAACCTACGAACCAGTCTTTCACTACGTCCAGGCCGAAGGCAAAAAATTCGTCGTCGTGCCGTCTGGTCACGTCACGGCGGAGTCCGGAACGGGCGTCGTCCACATGGCGCCCGCCTTTGGCGAGGACGACTACCGCGTCTGTCGTGAAAACGGCATTGTCTACTGCAACTTCGTCGACCTGACGGGGCATTTCACGGACGACGTCACTGACTTTGCAGGGCGCTTCGTCCGTGACGAAGGCCTGAACGTCGACATCGTCAAGAACCTCTCGGCGCGAAACCTTGTGTTTGAGAAGCACAAACAGGAGCACGCGTATCCACACTGCTGGCGGTGCGACACGCCGCTGCTCTACTACGCGATCGACAGTTGGTTTATCCAGACCACGGCCGTGAAAGGGCAGATGATCGAAAACTCGAACGGCATTAACTGGATGCCCGAGCACATCCGCGAAGGCCGCTTCGGGAACTTCCTCGAGAACCTGGTCGACTGGAACCTGTCACGCAGTCGCTACTGGGGTACGCCGCTGCCGGTGTGGATCTGCGACAAGTGCGGCCACAAGCACTGCGTCGGGTCAAAGGCGGAACTCGAGCAGTTGGCAGGAACACTCCCGCAGGAACTGCACAAACCGTACATCGACGAGGTCACGTGGACGTGCGCGTGTGGTGGCGAGATGCGCCGCGCGCCAGAAGTCATTGACGCTTGGTTCGACTCCGGCAGCATGCCGTTTGCGCAACTCCACTACCCGTTCGAGAACCAAGAACAGTGGCAGCGCCTCTACCCGGCCGACTACATCTGCGAAGCGATCGACCAGACACGCGGTTGGTTCTATAGCCTGCTCGCGATCTCGACGCTCGTCACAGGTCGCGCCCCGTACAAGAACGTACTTGTGCTCGGCCACGTGCTCGATGAGAACGGCAAGAAGATGTCGAAATCGAAAGGCAACGTGATCGACCCGTTTGAAGCGCTCGACATGCACGGTGCCGACGCGCTGCGCTTCTACTTCTTATCGAACACACAGCCGTGGAACTCGCAGCGTTTTTACCACAAGGCCGTCGCAGAGAGCCGAAGCAAGTTCGTCGACCTGCTGCAAAATGTGCACGCATTCTATGCCCTGTACGCGGGCATCGACGAATTTGACCCATCGCAACACTCGCTGGCTGTCAGTGAACGGCCGCTGCTCGACCGCTGGGTCATCGCGCGCTTGAATGAGACGACGCTGCGCGTCGACAAACTGCTCGACGACTACGATGCGACGACCGCCGCACGGACACTGCAGAGCTTTGCCAACGAGTTGTCAACGTGGTACATCCGGCGCAATCGCGATCGCTTCTGGGCCGCTGGCATGGAACAAGACAAGGTCGCTGCGTACCTGACTTTGTACGAGTGCCTCGAGACACTGTCGAAGCTCATCGCGCCGTTTACCCCGTTCATCGCGGAGGACATCTACCAGAACGTCGTGCGTGCTGCAAAGCCCGATGCGCCCGTCAGCGTACACCTGTGCGATTTCCCAACGGCCGACTCCAAGTTGGTGGACGCGTCGCTCATCGCCGAGATGGACCAGGTGCTGCGCGTCGTCGAATCGGGCCGTCATCTGCGCAACGAGAGCAAGATTAAGACACGCCAGCCACTGTCCGCACTGTACGTCGCACGCGACTCCGCGACGGTGCTGTCGAAGTTCGTGGAGACTCTCAAAGACGAGTTGAACGTGAAGGAAGTCCGCTTCGTCGCACTCGAAGAAGTGACGCGGCCAGAGTTGTACCTCAACCTGAAGGAAGTCGGTCGCTCTTACGGCAAGTTGGTGCCAGTGCTAAACCAAGCAGCGAAAAGTGCGTCTGCGGATCAAATTGCGCGGTTCCAGTCCACGGGATCTGTCGAGCTCGAGGGTCAGGTCATCTCCGCTGCCGAGGGGCACGCCGAGACGCGCTGGCACCCCAGCTTCGAAGGCTTAGTTGACGTAACGGCGCGCGGCTTTGTCGGTCTGGAGACGGCCTTGACGGAAGAATTGGTCGAAGAGGGCTATGTGCGCGAAATCGTCTCAAAGATGCAGATGATGCGCAAAGAGGTCGACTACAACGTGACCGACCGCGTGACGTTTGCCGCGGCAGGTGACGCAGAGGTACGCGGTATTTTGCAGCGCCACCGCGACGCGATTGCGGCGACGGTGCTGATTGACGAACTTATGGTCGCGACCGGCGTTGACACTGACGTCACGGCGGTAGGCGAGCACCTGACTGGTGCCGACTTGGTCAAGGAGTGGGATGTGAATGGTAAACCGCTGACGCTCGCGGTGCGTGGCCCGCGACGGTAATACCGAGTGGCTGAGTGGCAGAGTGAGCGCTAAGATGGGCATGGAACTACCGTCGTCGATTGGAAGATAGCCGTTTACGGCTATCTTCCTCAGCATCACTGCTCCGCAGCAGTATGTAAGGTTTGGCGCTATCACCGTGCCAAACGAGAATGTAGAAGGAGTTGTTGCCACATGGGCGAATCGAATCGGTTGGGTCACACGAGACCGATGCCACTGAACAAGCGGGGCTTGAATGCGAGCCGTATTTCCCTCGGCTGCATGGGGTTCGGCGGCGAGTGGGCGCCAGGGCCAATCTATCCCGAGCATGTCAAACAAGCAGAGGCGGCAGTTGAGGCCGCGTTGGAGGTCGGGATCAACTTCTTCGACCACGCTGACATCTATAGAAGCGGCAAGGCGGAACAGGTCTTCGCTGAGGTTCTGAAGGCGCGGCCTGGGCTGCGAGAGAGCATCTACATCCAGTCGAAGTGCGGGATTCGTTTTGCAGAAAGCGACTCCGTGCCCGGTCGCTACGACTTCTCCAAGTCGCACATCCTGCAGAGCGTGGATGGCAGCCTGCAGCGTCTCGGGGTCGAATACCTGGACGTGCTGTTGTTGCATCGGCCCGATCCGTTGATGGATCCGGATGAAGTTGGCAATACCCTTGACACCCTGCACCGCTCCGGCAAGGTGCGCTACTTCGGAGTGTCGAACATGAACGCGGGGCAAATCGAACTGCTTACCAGCGGATCGACGCATTCGTTCATCGTCAACCAGCTCGAACTCAGCCTCCTGCACACCGGGTTTGTAGATACCGGCGTACACGTGAATCAGGCAGCAGCGCAAGCGAACTACTTCCCGGACGGAACCATGGAGTACATGCAACTTCATGACATCCAAGTTCAAGCCTGGTCCCCGCTCGCACGCGGTTATCTGAGCGGGCGCTTGGTGACCGAGCAGGCGGCGGCTGACGAGCCTGCGACCACTCAGGCGACCGCCACTCTCGTCGCACGCATGGCCGAAGAGAAGGGTGTGTCGCGCGAAGCGGTCGCGCTCGCCTGGCTGATGAAACACCCGGCAGACATTCAGCCCGTCATCGGCACGACCAACCCGGAGCGCATCAAAGCTTGCGCCGAGGCTCTGCAAATCGAGTTGACTCGAGACGAGTGGTACCACCTCTACGTCACATCGCGGGGCGCGCGGCTGCCATAATCGGCAGCCGCTTTGTATTTTCGACTATCAGCGCATGACCTTGACCAAGTTAGCCATCTCGATCGCGGTGGTCGCAGCGTCCCAGCCCTTGTTGCCGGCCTTCGTGCCCGCGCGCTCAATCGCCTGTTCAATCGTGTCTGTTGTCAGCACCCCGAAAATCGTCGGCGTGTCGTTGGACAGCGCGATGTTGGCGATGCCCTTTGAGACTTCGCCAGCGACATAGTCAAAGTGTGGGGTCGAACCGCGGATTACAGCGCCAAGCGCAATTACCGCGTCGTAGCGCCCACTTTGCACCAACTGCTTGGTCACAAACGGGATCTCGAAGGCCCCCGGAACCCACGCCACCGTCACGTTGTCGACCGCCACGCCGTGACGTTTCAAAGCGTCGAGCGCGCCACCGAGCAGTTTCGATGTAATGAACTCATTAAAACGCGAAACGACGATACCGACACGCAGTCCATCCCCAATCAGGTGTCCTTCCAGTGTTCGAACAGTCATCCTATGTCCTCCTTATTAGTGCAACAAGTGCCCAAGTTTGTCCTTCTTCGTCTGCAGGTACTGCTCGTTGTACGGGTTGCGGTCGACTTCGAGCGGAACGCGCTCCACAACCTCGAGGCCGTGCCCGTGAATGCCTTTGACTTTGCGCGGGTTGTTCGTCAGCAGTCGCATTTTGCGAACGCCGAGGTCGTACAAAATTTGCGCGCCGATGCCGTAGTCGCGCAGGTCATCTGCAAAGCCAAGTTTGTGGTTCGCCTCGACTGTGTCGACACCCTCGTCCTGCAGCGCGTATGCCTTAATCTTGTTCAACAGGCCAATGCCGCGCCCTTCCTGCCGCAGGTACAGCAACACGCCTTTGTCCGCCTCGCCAATCTGCCGCAGTGCCGCCTCAAGCTGCGGCCCACAGTCACAGCGCAAAGAGCCAAACGCGTCTCCCGTGAGACACTCCGAGTGCACGCGCACAAGCGTCGGGCTGCCGTCCATCTCACCTTTCACAAGCGCGACGTGTTCCTTACCGTCGAGCTTGTTCACGTACACATAGACGTGAAACAGTCCGTAGCGAGTCGGCAGCATCGCGCTGGCCGCCGGGCCGCCAACAGCGCTTTGCTCGACGCGCTCGACCAGCTGCTCGGTCTGCTTGCGGTACGCGATCAGGTCCTCAATTGAGATCAATTTAATGCCGTGCCGCTTCGCCAGTTCCTCGAGTTGCGGCAGACGCGCCATCGTGCCGTCCTCATTGAGGACCTCGCAGATCACGCCGACCTGCGGTGCCCCACACAACCGCGCGAGGTCGACTGCCGCCTCCGTGTGACCAGCGCGCCGCAACACGCCGCCGTCTTTTGCGACGAGCGGGAAAATGTGGCCGGGGCGGCGGAAATCCTCCGGCCCAGTGGACTCATCGACGATGGCCGCGATTGTCTCCGCGCGCTCATAAGCGCTTATCCCAGTCTTTGTTTTCGCCTCGTCGACCGACACCGTAAACGCGGTGCCAAACGAATCGGTGTTCTTGCCGACCATCTCGTGGAACTCCAGTCGCTTTGCGCGCGCTTCGTCAATCGGGACGCAGAGCAGGCCACGGCCGTGCGTGATCATGAAGTTTACGACGGATGCATCTGCCTTTGAGCCGAGTGCAATAAAGTCACCCTCGTTCTCGCGGTCTTCGTCGTCGACGACAATAACCACCTTGCCCTGACGCAGGTCGGATAGAGCGTCTTCAATCGAATCAAACATCGTTCATCTCTCCTCTACCTGTCTTCTATACAAACCCGTGATTGCGCAGGAAATCCAAGCTGAGCCCCCCGCCGTCTGGGACGGCGACGTCTCCCTCGAGTGGAGTTACACCTGCAGTCGAGATGCCGAGCAGGCGTTCGACGTACTTCGCGATCACGTCGCACTCGAGGTTCAGCGTCGCCCCGACAGGCGACCGCAAGAGTGTCGTGGCGATGCCTGTGTGCGGGATGACCGAAACCCGAAACGCTTCCAGGGTTACATCCATGACAGTCAGGCTGACGCCATCGACGCAGATGGAACCTTTCTCGGCGATGTAGCGCATCAGTGCTCGCGGCGCCTGAATTGTCAGGACGACGGCATTGCCCTCTGAGTCGCGCTGCTGCAGCCGGCCTGTGCCGTCCACGTGGCCAGACACAATGTGTCCACCGAACCTAGCCCCGGCGGCAAGTGCGCGTTCGAGATTGACGCGGTCGCCTGTCCGCAGTTTGCCGAGGTTCGTGCGCCGCATCGTCTCGGGGACAGCGTCGACGTGAAACGACTCCTTTGTGAAAGCGGTGACGGTCAGACACACGCCGTTGACACAGATACTGTCACCGAGCGCGACGTCTTCAAGCACCCGAGCAGCAGTGATTTCGAGCCGAGCGCCTTCACGCCGAGTCTCAATCCGGCGTAGCGTAGCCACCTCTTCAATCAGGCCTGTAAACACCCGAACCACCTCCACGTTCCGCGATGTCGTCAGCCTGCGCGAGATACCCTTCGACTCGCAAATCCGGACCAACCTGACTCACGGTCATGCGTTTGAGTTGCAGAGCCTCGGCCATTCGGTCCACCGGACGACCTGCGACCGCCGGCAGTCCGCTGCCAAGCAACTTAGGCGCAATGTAGTAGACGACCTTGTCTACAAGCTTAGCCCCAAGCAGCGCGCCTGCAACGCGTGGCCCGGCCTCCACGAGCACACTCGTGAAACCGTCCTGTGCAAGGTCTTGCAGCGCCGCGGTAAGTGAAACGCGCCCATCCGCTCCAGCCTCGACCAAGCGCACCACAGCCCCTTGCGCCTCAAGTTGCGCCTTGCGAACTGCAAACTCAGAGGCGTCCGAGCTAGCCGTGGCGGCGGTTGCGTACAGCCGAACTTGACCTGGCTGTTCAAACAGCGCAGCACCACATGGCGTGCGCAACTGCGAGTCAAACACGACGCGCAGAGGCTGCGCAGCAGCCATGGCGCGGCCACGCAGACGGACGGTGAGTTGCGGGTTATCTGCGAGCACAGTGCCAACACCGACCGCAATCGCAGGATGCTGACGGCGCAACTCATGAACGGACTCGCGCGCCTCGGGACTCGTCACATAGCGGCTGTCGCCGTTTGCAGTGGCGACATAGCCGTCAAGCGTCGCCGCGCACTTCCACACAACAAACGGCCGGTTTAGGGCCCGCCACGTCAAGTAGGCCTCATTCTGAGCTCGTGCCTCTTGTTGAAGCACACCCGAGACGACTTCGATGCCTGCCGCTCGCAGTCGGCGGACGCCTTCCCCCTGCACTGCTGGGTTTGGATCGAGCGCAGCGACCACGACCCGGCTCACTTTGGCGGCGACGAGCGCATCCGCGCAAGGCGGTGTTCTCCCAAAATGCGAACAAGGCTCAAGCGTCACGTACGCCGTAGCGCCCTCCGCCAGGCTACCCGCCATGCGCAACGCATGCACTTCAGCGTGCGGTCCACCGGCTTTGAGGTGCGCTCCTTGACCGACAATCTCACCGTTGCGGACAATCACGGCGCCCACTAGTGGGTTCGGTGCTGTCTGCCCTCGCCCGAGTTCTGCAAGCGAGAGCGCAGTGGCCATATAGCGCTCGTCCTCGGTCACGACTCTCCTCCTACGCAAAAAACCCCCTGCTTCAGGGGGCTGATGTACCTTCCATGACGATGTACACGGTCCGCAAGGCAGACCATGGCAACGGTTTAGAAGGTCCTTCTTTCATCCGGACTATACCGTCGGTACTGGATTTTCACCAGTTCCTGCCCATGTGCAAAAGCCGATATTCCGACTCTCGCAGGCTCGTGGACTCTGCAGTCTCCTGCATCACCACCGATCGGGAATTGGCTCGACAACGTCTCGCCTCACCCTGCCCTGAAGGAACACTCCGATATTCGGTTAGTTCACATTGACTAGTTACACAGTAGATGGTATTGCAACTACACGATAAAAGCAAGATGGGCGCCCGGGCGGCTCATCTCGCCTCAGTTGACGCCGGGTCAGGCGTTCGATATCCTGAGAATCATTGACCGTAGGAGGATGCCACATGGACGGCGCAAACTTCTCCGTCACGTCGCTGCTCATTGTGTCACTTCTAGCGCTTTTAGTACCGCTTTTGGTCAGTCGCTTGCGGGGCCTGCGGGTGCCCATTGTGGTCGGTGAAATCCTCATCGGAATTGTCGTCGGGAAGAGCGGTTTTGACATCATCCACCAAAGCCAGTGGCTCAGCTTTCTCCAGTTCTTCGGACTCTCCTACCTGATGTTCGTCTCAGGTCTTGAGATCGACTTTGGCGCTCTACGGCTGCGCAGAACTGCCGGTCAGTCCTCCCTGAAGGCCTGGTTGCAAAGCGCCCCAGTGTTCGCCACATTCGCATGCGCCGTGACATTCGGACTTGCCTACCTGCTTTCTACCGCGCTTTACCACCAGCACATGGTCAAGAGCCCGCTGTTGTTTGCCCTCATTATCACGACCACATCGCTAACCGTGGTTGTACCGGTTCTGAAAGAGTATAACCTGCTGTCGTCCGAATTCGGCCAACTGATTCTCGCGGCCGCGGTGTTTGCGGACTTCGTGACGATGTCACTCATCTCCGTCGCTGTCTCTCTGTTTAAGGGTGGGTTTTCGCCACGTGTCTTCCTCGTTTTCATACTGCTCGTCATCCTGCTGGTGTTCTACCGCGTCGCACGTCGGTTTGCGCGTTTTAACCTGCTGAGCGGGCTTGCCGACGGTACCGCGCAACTCGGGATTCGCGCGTCGCTCGCACTCATGATCGTCTTTATGGTCCTCTCCCAAACCCTCGGTGTGCAGGTGATTCTCGGCACCTTTCTCGCAGGCGTCTTGGTGGGCCTCGTGAACGACAAGGAACGCTCCGATATTCGCAACAAGCTGGATGCGATTGGCTTTGGATTTTTGATCCCGATCTTTTTCATCATGGTCGGCGTCAACTTCAATGTTCGGTCGCTCTTCGGCGACCCGAAGGCGCTGTTGCTGCTGCCGATTCTGTTTATCGCCACCTACCTGTTCAAGGCCTTGCCGGCCCTCCTGCTGCGTCTGCGCTACCCATGGCGGGAGACATTGTCCGGCGCGTCTCTGCTCACCACGCAGATGTCCGTCACGGTGGCTGCCGCTTCAGTTGGACTGCAAATCGGCGCCATTCGTCAAGGCGTCGACACGGCGATTATCTTGGTCGCGATGCTGACATCCGTGATCTCACCCGTCTTGTTTGGCCGTTTGTTTCGCCCGTCGGTCGACAGCGACGTGCGGTCGTGCGCAGTGGTCGGCAACATGCCTGGCGCCAATTTGCTTGTCGAGCACATCCGCGCGCACGGGGATGGCTGCGCATGGATGATGGACTACCCCGAGGAAAACGTCGATTGGAGTTCCGTACGCGCCATGGCAGCGTACGGAGAGGACGACGCGAAGAACATCGCAATCGCCTCTTCAGCGGCAGCGGCCGGTGTGCGGCCCGCTCTGTGTCTCATACGCGACCTAAGCACCTTTCACCAGTACCAGAACACCGAGAACCTTGTTCCGATTAACCCGCAGCTTGCAACTGTGACCCTAATCGACCAACTGCTGCACTACCCAATTTCGACACAGTTGCTCCAGGCGCCAGCAAACCTGCAGATCCGGGAAATCGAGCTCACCAACCGCGCGTTCCACCGGGTCACGTTGATGAACATAAACCTCCCCGGAAACCTTTTGATTCTATCCGTGGTGCGCGACGGTGTTCAGGTTGTTGCACACGGTAACACAGAACTATTGGTTGGCGACACTCTAATCGTCGTCGGTAGCCCGGATGACATCTCTGATTTTGCACAAATTGCGTAAGCATGGGACTGTGGTCGATACTCGGAGAGTACAGTGCAAAAAAAAGAGCGCAGCCAGCAAGCGGCGCGCATCAAAGGGGTAAAGGGTTATTCATAAGGTACCACGGGCTAGCCGACCTGCCATGGGGCTTCAGACACTCGCTCTATAGGACTTTTGTCCCGGCTCAGCCGCGTGTGTGTACGATGGTCTCCGTCTGATACAGTGCCTTCGAGTACGGCGGCAGGCTCTCCGTGATCCACGCGTTACTGCCAATCACGCTGTGATGGCCAATCACGGTTTCTCCACCGAGCACTGTAGCGTGCGCGTACAGTACCACGTAGTCTTCTACAGTTGGGTGCCGCTTGGTTTTGCGCACCATCGAGCCATCCTCATCGCGCGGAAAGTACAAAGCTCCAAGCGTCACGCCCTGGTACATCTTCACGTGGTCACCGACGACTGCAGTTTCCCCCACGACGATACCCGTTCCGTGGTCAATCATGATGTGCCGGCCAATCGTCGCACCCGGGTGCAGTTCGATGCCTGTGAGTCGGTGCGCGTGCTCCGTCATCATCCGCGGCAACAGCGGAATATCGAGTTCAACCATGATGTGGGCCACGCGGTACACGGTCAACGCGAACAGCCCTGGATAGGTCAGCAGAATCTCATCGTAACCGGTCGCCGACGGGTCACTGTTGTACGTCTCGATGACATCCTCGTACAACATCTCTTGCACTTCCGGCAGTCGAGCCAAGACCTGGTCAGCCCGCTGCTCTGCCGCATCGCGCGACTCCGACACTCCGTCTTTGAAACACTTCCGGTACACCGCGCGGTGAATCTGGCCAGCCATGACGTGATGAAGAGACTCCATCTGTTCACACAGTGGATCCGTCTTCGTCGACGAAGAGTAGTAATTGGGCAGAAGCACCTGCCTGGCAAGCGAGATCATCTGCGCGATGGCCGATATCTCTGGATGGCACATTCTTCCTTCGAACCAGGTGCAACTGTTGTGGTTCAGTTGTTCGACAATGTGTTTGCGAGGTTGTTCGCGGTCTGTCACTGCCCTACCCCCGTTTCGAATCGATGATAGATGCGGGTCATTGACAGTATACAGACTTGCGAGGTAGCTGACAAAGGACATTAGCCGACTCAGCGCTCGTTCTAATTTAGCCCCCGAGCGACGTGTAGATTAGATACACGTTGAGAAGAACAATCACGCAGGCAATGAGCGTGGCCACTACAGTCACCCACCAGCGGTTGACAAGCTCGCCCATCAACGACTTGCGACTTGTGAAATAAACCAGCGCGATAACCGGCGCAGGGAGCGCGATACTCAGTACGACCTGGCTCAGGACCAGCATCTGTGTCGCATTTAGTCCGATTGCGACGACGGCGACGGCCGGCAGCATCGTGGCGACACGGCGAACCCAGAGCGGAATCCGAAAGCCAACGAACCCTTGCATAATCATCTGGCCAGCCATCGTTCCGACGGCAGAACTCGATAGACCAGAAGCAAGCAGCGAGACTAAAAACACTGCCGCCGCAGCGGGTCCAAGCAGTGGTGTCAGCGTGCGGTACGCACTCGAAATCGACGCGATGCCTGTGTGACCGGTGCCGTGGAAGGCTGACGCTGCCATATACATCATCGCCATGTTGACGAGTCCGGCCAGCGTCATTGCAATGAGAACATCCAGTCGCTCAAAGCCGTAGACTTTCTTCGCTTCTGCTGTGTTGCGCGGCTGAATTCTGTTTTGCGTCAAGCCCGAGTGGAGGTAGACTGCGTGCGGCATAATCGTTGCCCCGATGATACCGACGACTAAGAACATGCTGTTTGAACCACCCACCCAAGGGGTGACCGCGTGACTCGCCACGAGCCCCCAATTGGGACGAGAGATAAAAGTCTCCAACAGGTAGCTGATGGCAATCACACCGACCAAGGCGCCAATGAAAATCTCCAGCGGACGGAATCCAAACCGCTCCAACTGGAGCATCGCGTAGGTCAAGACACCCGTGACAAGCGTCGCAATGAGCAGCGGGATGTGCATCAAGAGGTTGATGGCGAGGCTCGCTCCCAAAAACTCTGCTAAATCTGTCGCCATCGCAGCGACCTCGGAAACGCCCCACAGCGTGTATGTCAACCACTTTGGATAAAACGCACGACACAGTTCCGGGAGATTGCGCCCAGTTGCGATGCCTAGTTTTGCGGATAGTGTCTGAACCATCATCGCCATCAGGTTGGCGAGCACCACGACCCAGAGCAACCGATAACCGTACTCCGAACCACTCTGGATATTGGTTGCGTAGTTGCCCGGATCAACATAGGCGACAGACGCGATCAACGCAGGACCAAGAAACGGCAGGACCGCGAACAGACCTTTCCGCTTTCCGTCCAAGACGAGGCGGCCAGCTTTGACAGCTTTGCTCTCAGCCCCTGCTACAGCTTCCGAGGCGGCGAGGTTACTCATAGTCTCCCTCCTTTATGTCTGACCTTGCACCCTCCCCGTTCGACCCGAGGGGCGCGAAGAACCCTGCAACACTGTATGCTGTAAGTTGAGCAGTGCTCACAATTTTCTCCGGATCTAACAAAATTGGTTCTGCGACAATGTTTTTCCCTCGGGAAACTTTCCGTCTCTATTATAGGTTATCAACAATAAAAAGTGAAGTGGAACTGCCTTGCGAATTTTCGCGCTTGGCCGTATTATGTGGGGCATTCAGAGAGTCCACAACGACCCGCGTTCGGTCGACACCTTGGAGGGATTGGGATGACTGAAGGTACATATGACGCTTACTTGCGAGCCCACAGGGGCACGCACCTTGAGGAACTAAAGACGTTCCTGCGCTTTCCAAGCGTCAGTACGGACTCTGCTCACCGCGGCGATGTAACGGCGTGTGCAGAGCACCTCGCAGAGCTCGCACGAAAGGTCGGGTTTGAGCACGTCGAACTCTGGCCGACAAAAGGTCACCCTGTAGTATACGGGGACTGGCTGCACGCAGATGGCGCTCCGACGGTTGTTGTCTACGGACACTACGACGTGCAGCCAGCTGACCCGCTTGAACTGTGGCAGACACCGCCGTTTGACCCACAAGTTCGGGATGGGCAATTGTACGCCCGCGGCGCGTCAGACGACAAAGGCCCGACTTTCATGCACCTGAAGGCGTTTGAAGCTCTGCTTTCGACTACGGGCGGCCTTCCGGTCAACGTGAAGCTGTTCCTCGAAGGCGAAGAGGAAATTGGCAGCGCACACTTGACAGAGTGCCTCGAAGCTCACCTCGACCAACTGCGTGGCGACCTATTGGTCATCTCTGACACGACCATGCTCGGTCCCGATCAACCGTCCATCTGTTACGGCTTGCGCGGTCTAGCCGCTCTGCAGGTTGACGTGCATGGGGCAAACCGCGACCTGCACTCCGGTCTGTACGGTGGTGCTGCGCCCAATGCGGTACACGCACTGGTGGAGTTGCTCGCGACTTTGCACGACTCGGAAGGAAGGGTTACAGTACCTGGGTTTTACGACGACGTGGATGTTTTGACCACAGAGGAAGCAGAGGCTTACCGCGAGTTGCATTTTGACGAGGCGGAGCTGATGGCTGAGATTTCCGTGACAGAACTGGTCGGGGAACCGGAACACCCTGCCATTGAACGGTTGTGGACGCGTCCAACGCTCGAAATCAACGGCATTTACGGTGGTTTTCAGGGGGAGGGGACGAAGACCGTGATCCCCGCTGAAGCGCACGCCAAAATCACTTGTCGACTGGTGCCCCATCAGACGGGGCGAAGCATCCAACAACTGCTCGCGCGGCACCTGGAAACAAACGCGCCAAAAGGTGTCAAGGTGAGTGTCCAACTGGCTGACACAGGCGAGCCGTATGTGACGCCGTTTGACCATCCGGCCATTCAACTGGCTGCAGACGCATACACCCACGCCTATGGTAAACGGGCTGTGTTTACGAGAATGGGTGGGTCAATTCCAGTTGTCGAAACGTTCGAGCGCATGCTCCACGTTCCCGTCGTACTGATGGGCTTTGGCCTGAACACAGAGAACTTTCACGCCCCGAACGAGCACTTTGCCCTCGACAACTTCGACAAGGGTCTGCGAACACTCTGCTACTACTGGCTGCACTTGCCGGAAGCTCTGTCCGGAGAACGAGCGTAGCATTTGTACTAAAGACGTTGGGTCCCAGCATATCATGTCCCACCGAAGGCGACACAAAAACAGCCGGCAGTCCGCGCGTGCGCGAACTCCGGCTGTGTCGTTCTCATGACTTAGCGTTCGAACTGGCGGGTAATCTCTTCTTCGACATACGGGTTGAGCACGCGCAGGTGCGTTCCCTTCATGCCAAGTGAGCGACTCTCCAGCGTTCCAGCGCTCTCAAGCTTGCGGATGCTGTTGACGATGACTGAGCGGGTCACGCCATGCTCGTCCGCAATCTGGCTGCTGACGACAATGCCGTCTGCAGATTCCCGCACAGCTTCCATCAGGTAGTTCGCCGCCTGCAGTTCCGAGAAGCTGAGGGACTCAACCGCCAAGTGCGCAAGCGCACGTTGCCGACTCTCTTCCTCTTTGCGCTGCTGGCGGGCGTGGATGACTTCAAGCGCCACAATAGAGGCGCTGTACTCTGCGAGAACGAGGTCATCGTCGTTAAACGGCTCTGCCGAGCGTGCAAAAACGAGCGTTCCTTGCCGTTCCCGTCCTGCAATCACCGGGGCAATCGAGATGTGTTTGGAGCGGAAGGACTCGTTTTCCTCCGGAGAGAACACATAAAAAGGTTCTTTGTCCTGGATGTTTGCCACCGTCTGTTCAACACGCAACAAGTGCTTATTGAAATCCCCAGGGAAGCGTTGGTCTTTCGTCATGATGTCGAGCCATTCTTCCGTCAAGGCGTGTTCGGCAACCCCATACCCGAGCACCTTTCCTTTGCGACCAACAATGTATACATTGCAGGACATAATACGGCTGAGAAACTCCGCAACTTCGTGGAACTCCACCTGCTCGTTTGCGGTTCGCAGCAATTTGCCGAGCTCCTGCACTTTCTCCAACAGTTTCACAATACATTCTCCTAACTGGTCCGAGTGTTGCGCGTTAGCGCGGGAACGACCGCCCCACATAACATTCTGATTTCTACATCCACCAATCATACATGTTAACACAAATCTTGTGGACTTTCATAGAAAACCAGAGCCATTTTCGCCAATTTCGTTCTATATTTCGACAAAACTCTCCGTGTTAGACAAATTCTCTTCCACCACATCGCCCGGCGCTTCTGCTGGCCTGTCTTGTCGTACGAACTTGTAGACAGCAACCAGTCCCTCTAACAGTGTCAAACTATCCGTCAGTTCTCCCCCGCAGGCGTGCGCCATCTCAGCCCAGTCGTGCGCGTCGTACAGACGGCGTTTCGCAGCAGCGGTGGACCAGGCGAGAAAGCTGTCACGCTGAAAGTCTTTCCACTTGCGTTCGTCGACGAGTTTCTGAGCGGACCACGGATTCATCAGCGCGGATGGGTTGAGCACCACCAACTGTCCACTTGGTTTGAGCACCCGGGTAAGTTCCTGCAACCCCTTCTGCGGTTGTTCGCACATGAACAGCACGTCCAAACAGGTGACAAGGTCAAACGAAGCCTCTGGAAAAGGCAGTTGGCACAAGTTGCCGACTGCAAAACTCATATTCTGCAACCCGAAGTCAGTGGCAGACCGCCTAGTCCGAGCTACCATTTTCTCAGACACGTCGAGTGCCGTCACCCACTCGCTGCGCTGTGCAAGATGCGCGGCAAATCGACCTGCTCCACACCCCGCATCAAGTACGTGGTAGGTGTCTTGAATCCCCAGCCAATGAATCAGCGTGCGTTGCATGGACTGGTTCCAGTCTGTCTGCTCCAGGGTGTCGAAGAACTCGACCATTCCGTCTTCACCTGTCAACACGTCCGCTCCTCCCCACACAATCATATGGTTGTCCAAAGTCGCGTACAATGCAATATCCAAATCGGCTCTCAGGAGGTCGCGCTGTGAACGAGACCATGCATCTGTTCCTGCTCATTGTGCTCGCGTCATTTGTGTTCTCCTGGGTGGTCAGCCGGATTCCACTACTGCGCATTCCCGCCTCTGTGGCTTACCTGTTGTTTGGCGTTTTGCTTCATGTCGGGGCCGACCGCATTCCTCCGGATGAACTGTTGTGGATTAACCAACTCGGCGACCTCGGCCTCTTGTTCCTGATGTTTTTATCTGGCCTCGAGGTGCAAGTGTCGCAATTGCGGCCCACGCCGCGCGACTCTGGAGAGCAACCAAAGGTATCTGCATTGACTACTGCGCTCACTTTTTTCGTCGCCACTTTCCTGCTCAGTTTCCTCGGCGCGTTGCTCATCAGTCGCCTGAGCGGCGACGCTCAGCCGTGGATGCTGACGCTGCTCTTCTCGACGACGTCGCTCGGTATCATTCTGCCAGTTCTAGAGGAGACCGGTCTGTTGCACCAAGCGTATGGTCAGGTACTACTCACCGCTGCACTGGCTGCTGATTTTTTGACGATGTTGCTCGTGTCGCTTTACGTCAGCGTCCGGACGTCCGGCACAGCGCTGAGCTTCCTGTTCGCACTCGCCGTAATCCCGGCGACCGCTGCCGCCTACTTGCTCTTGCAGTGGGCGCGCGGTGTACCCTGGCTACGCCAGTTCGCGGGCGACCCACAAGCGCGGATGCGCGGCCTCCTCGCTCTGCTTGCTGCAGCGTGCGCCTTCGCAGATTTCACAGGTGCCGAACCGATTCTCGGGAGTTTTCTTGCAGGAATGGTCGTTTCCGCTATCCCGTTCGCCTACAAAGCAAAACTGCGCAGCTACTGCCATGGACTTGGCTACGGATTTTTGATTCCGATGTTCTTCATCTCCGTAGGCTTGCACTTTCACTTCAGCGCTTTTCGAGAACCGTCCTCCTGGCTGTGGCTGCCGGTGTTGCTCGTCGTCATGTTCGCGGTGAAACTGCTGCCCGCTTGGCCAGTGTTGCGTCCGTTCGGTAGAAAAGCTGCCATTGCTGGCGGGGTCTTAATGTCATCTCGGCTCAGTTTGGTGGCTGCAGCCGCAATCATCGGTGTCAACATTGGAGCGATGACTCCCGGGCTCGCTCAGTCGATGATTCTGGCCGCAGTCGTCACTTGTCTGGTAGCCCCCGTCGTTTTCGTCTCTCTGACTTACGGTTGGCGCAGGCGATCGAGTACCATCGGGTAACCGTCCGAGCCGTATAGCAAACAGCGCTTGACGCGACTGATTGTAGCCGTACTCGCACCTGTCTCTGCTTCGATGTGGTGATAAGTACATCCGTCCTGCAGCATGCGAGCCACCTGCAGCCGCTGCGCCAGTGACTTGAGCTCCGCGATGGTGCACAGGTCGTCGAAGAAACGGTAGCACTCTTCCACTGTCTCAAGCGACAGGACGGCCTGAAACAGTTGGTCCATGGTCGCATCGCGGAGTTTGTCGATCTGCATGTGGCGGCACCCTTTCTGACCCTCCGTCGCGTATCAGGGACGCACGGGGGTTCGCAACGCAAGACGCGCAGCCGCGCCTCTCGGCGCGGCCGCAAATCACTTCAATTCCAGCATCAAGAGTTCTGGATGTTCAATCAACCTGCGGATGTGGTTCATGAACCGAACTGAACCTGCTCCGTCAATAATCCGGTGGTCGAACGACAGCGACAAGGTCAACATGTCGCGGATTACGATGTCGTCCCCTCGCACGACTGGCTTTCTTTGAATCTGGTGAACGGCGAGAATACCGACTTCTGGGTAATTGATAATCGGCGTCGCAAACATCCCGCCAATCGGGCCCATGTTGGTAATTGTAAAGGTGCTGCCACGCAGTTCCTGCTGACTGAGTTTGCGTTCCTTGGCGCCTCGCGTCAGGCGCAGAATTTCGTCGCCAATCTCCGCAACTGTAAGCCTGTCCGCATGCCGAATCACAGGGACTAACAACCCGTCCGGCGTATCCACAGCCAGTCCAATGTGGTACCCCGCCAACAACTCAATCTCCTGTGCCTCTTCGTCTAAGCGGGCATTGAAGTAGGGAAACGCGCGCAGTGCAGAGACCACAGCCTTGACAATGAAGGGGAGGTAACTGAGCCGCTTACCCTGGGCTTCAAGGGCTACATTCCAGCGGTTGCGCAGAGCCACCAGAGACGTGGCTTCACAGTCGTCAAATGTGGTGACATGCGGTGCCGTAAACGCCGACCGACTCACGTGCTCAGCGGTTGCTCGACGCACCCCGCGAAACGGGATGCGCGTCGAAGCTGGCTGGTGTGCGCCAGCCGTTGTGAGCAATTCAGTTTCTTCTCGCGGCAGCACCCTCGCGACGGCCGAAGCAGTCACGCCCCCGACTTGGTTCGTTGCGCGCTGCGTCGCGTACTCCTGCACGTCTTTGCGCGTAATGCGGCCGTTTGCGCCGCTGCCTTCTACCTCATCAAGCAGCACGCCAAGTTCTCGCGCCAAGTGTCGAACACCGGGCGTAGCCAGAGGGCGTGGGAGCCCGGACGAGCGCTTTTGCTCGGTGCCACTACGTCCACGGCTTCCCTCGCTTTGCCGACGCGGCTGCGTCGCGTGTGCCATCGCCGGTGTGCCGCCTTTTGCAGCACCAGTAACTTTGACGCTTTGGGCGGCCTGTAAGGCACGCACTGCCATGGGGCTCTGAATCTCAGCAGCGTGGTCTGTGACTGCACCTGTGCGCGCGGTCAGGGACTGGCTGTCGATTAATGCTTGTGCACCTCGCGCTACACCAGTCTCAGTATCAATGGTCACGAGCACATCACCGACATTTGCGACACTGCCAGGCACAGCGAGGATTTCCGCGACGCGACCCGAGACGGGTGCAGGCAGTTCGACCACCGCTTTGTCTGTCTGCACTTCCACAATCGGGTCGAATTCCCGCACAAACTCACCCTCGGTGACGAGCCAGCGTACGACCTCGGCTTCACGGATTCCTTCCCCGACGTCTGGGAGCCGAAACTCTGCAGGCACGTCTGTCTCCCCCTCTCAGATCGCTTAAAATGTCAGGACCTTCTCAATTCCAGCCGTGATTCGCTCTGGCGTAGGTGCATGCAAGTCTTCTACGCCAAACAATGGTGCCGGCACGTCGAAGCTGGTCACGCGCGCCACAGGCGCCTCAAGTTGCAAAATACACTCTTCACTGATTCGGGCTGCGATTTCAGCTCCGAGTCCAAGCTGTCCGACCGCTTCGTGCACGACCACGGCTCGACCGGTCTTCGTGACGGACTCGAACACCGTGTCCTCATCCCAGGGAGACAAAGTACGCAGGTCGATGACTTCAATGCTGACGTTTTGCGTCGCTTCCACGCGCGAGACCACGTCAAGCGTCTCTCGCAACATAGTTCCCCACGAGATGACGGTGACATCCGCGCCTTCTTTCACTACCGCCGCCTTGCCAAGCGGGACCGTATACCAGCCTTCCGGGACTTCCTCGCGGAACGCTCGGTAGATGCGCATCGGTTCAAGAAACACCACCGGGTCCTCGGACTCTGTCGCGGCGAGCAACAGACCTTTGGCGTCGAATGGAGAAGACGGCGCCACGACAGTTAGTCCCGGCGTATGGGCGAAGAATGTCTCTGTGCTCTCCGAGTGCAACTCCGGTGCCCGGATGCGCCCGCCAAACGGGACACGCACCACCATCGGCACACTGTAACGGCCTTGCGATCGCATGCGAATGCGCGCGACGTGCGAAATCATCTGCTCGAACGCGGGGTAGATGAACCCCATGAACTGAATCTCCGGAATCGGTCGAAGGCCGTTCACTGCGAGACCCACAGACGCTCCGATAATTCCTGACTCCGCAAGCGGCGTGTCGATTACGCGGTGTTCGCCAAACTCCTCAAACAGCCCATCGGTCGCGCGAAACACACCGCCGTTTTTGCCGATGTCTTCGCCGAGCAAGATGGTACGTTCATCTTTTCGCATTGCTTCACGCAGGGCGTCCTGAACAGCTTGGACCAGTGTCAGTCGACTCACTGCTTGCCCCCCTCTCCGCGGGCGGCAGCACTCTGCTCGACCTCCGATTGTTTGCGGCGTTCGAGCATTACGAGCAGTTCGTCGCGCTGGCGTATGAGCTTCGCCGTGGGCTCTTTGTAGATGTGTTCAAACAACTTCTCTGGCGGCGTCGGTGGTGCTGCCTCCATCGCAGTGATTGCGCTCGAGACAAGCGCGTCCGCCTCAGTCAGACAAGCGTTCTCCTGCTCGTCGTCCCACAGGCCCCAAGCCCGCAACTGCCCCTGCAGACGTGGAATCGGATCTTGCTCGCGCCACGCATCTGTTTCTTGTGCAGTTCGGTACTTTGTCGGGTCGTCCGATGTCGTATGTGCCCCGTAGCGGTACGTCAGCGCTTCGATCAACGTCGGGCCACCGCCTTGTGCGGCTTTTTCGACTGCCGCCTGCACGGCCCGGTAAACTGCGATTACGTCGCAGCCATCCACACGCACTCCTTCGAAGCCGTAGGCTTCTGCCTTCTGCGCGATTGTCTCCGACGCCGTCTGGCGACTGAGCGGCACGCTAATCGCGTACTGATTGTTTTGGCAGAAAAATACGGCCGGAACATGAAACACACCGGCGAAATTCATTGCGACGTGAAAATCACCTTCGGAACTCGCGCCGTCGCCAAAAAACCCGAGTGCGACTTGGTCGACGCCGCGCAACTTCGCCGCCCACGCCGCACCCATCGCGTGCGGTAACTGGGTAGCAATCGGCACCGCCATCGGAAACACGTTCACGTCATCCGGCACCACTGCACCTTCGGGCCGTCCATTCCAATACAGCATCAACCGTTCCATCGGAACTCCGTGCAGCATCACGGCCCCAGAATCACGGTACGTCGGAAACAGGAAGTCTTGACGTCGCAGTGCGTTCGCTACGCCGACCTGACAAGCTTCCTGACCTTCGCACGGCGGGTATGTGCCAATGCGCCCTGCGCGTTGAAGCGCGACACAGCGCCGGTCAAACTGGCGAACCAATACCATTTGTCGGTACATTTCCACTAGCGCTGCATCAGAAATGTCCCCTGGCTTGTTGTCTGCTGCATGCAGCTGATTGGAGGCGCGTTTCACCTGCTCGACAGGCCTCGCCATCGCCTCTTCCTCCTCTCGCACGCCAATGCGCACTGATTTTCATTCTACCGTAACAAGATACCACATTGCCGGCATAAATCCGACTGACACGTCGATGCTATTCGTGAGACTCAATCTGTCACAGCAAGAGTGTAAGGGGTTTCAAGAAATCTCGCCACAGTTCCTAGTGTGTATAGCACAGAGAACCTTCTGCTAGCTTTAGCTCTGGACATTCTCCCACACAGTCGCCACACCCTGGCCCACCCCAACACACAGTGTCGTGAGTCCAAATCGGCCACCGCTCCGTCCCAAATGGGACATCAACGTCGTCACCAAGCGGGCTCCGCTTGCCCCGAGCGGATGCCCAAGCGCGATGGCGCCGCCGTTCGGGTTGACCTTCGCTGCGTCAAGTCCGAGTTCGGCGATGCAGGCCAAGGACTGAGCCGCAAACGCTTCGTTGAGTTCGATGGCGTCGAGGTCTGCGACCGTCAGCCCGGCGCGGGCAAGCGCCTTCCGAGTCGAGGGGACAGGCCCAATCCCCATGTAGGCGGGGTCTACACCTGCCGACGCCGACGCCACGTAGCGCAATCGAGGTGTGAAACCAAGCGCCTTTGCTTTCGCTTCCGACATGATGAGCACGGCAGCTGCACCATCGTTGATTCCGGAACTGTTTCCTGCCGTCACCGTTCCGCCATCGCGAAACGCCGGCTTTAGCTTAGCCAACTGTTCAGGCGTCACGCTGCGTCTTGGGTGTTCATCCGTGTCAACTCTGACGGTCTCGCCGCGGCGACCGCCAGCCACGTCGACTGGCACGACCTCAGCCGCCAACCAGCCGTTGTCCTGCGCGCGCGCCGCACGCTGTTGGCTCTCTAGAGCAAATTGATCTTGCGCCTCGCGCGAAATACCGTAGCGCAGAGCGACGTTTTCGGCAGTCTCCCCCATACTGTATGGATGGTGGAGTGCGGCCAACTTGGGATTCACCATCCGCCAGCCAAGCGTGGTATCGTACATGGTTTGGTTGCCGCGCACGTAAGACTCCTCAGGTTTTGGCAACACCAGCGGAGCGCGAGTCATGCTCTCCACTCCGCCGGCGAGGAAGACCTCCCCTTCCCCGCAGCGGATAGCCCTAGCAGCCTGGTTAATAGCTTCCAGTCCTGATGCGCACAAGCGGTTAACGGTCACTCCGCCGACAGTCTCCGGCAATCCTGCAAGAAGCGCTGACATCCGCGCCACGTTGCGGTTGTCTTCCCCAGCTTGATTGGCACAGCCGAGGATGACGTCTTCAATCTCAGACGGATCAATCCGGTTACGTTCGACCAAAGTCTTCAGCACGAGCGCCGCCAAATCATCCGGACGCACCGCGGACAGCGCGCCACGGTGTTTCCCAAACGGAGTCCGCACCGCATCGACAATCACCACGTCCTGCATATTACTCCCCCTTCTGTGTTTCCTCGAGGACGATGTCGCCAGCGAGCCACCACTGCCGCAACAGCGGTGAAGGCCGGTAGCGGTCGTCGCCGAGTTCACGCCAACACGCTTGCAGCGTCTGCCACACCGAACCAGCCCCAAGTTCCCGCAACCACGCCACCGGCCCGCGCGGGTAACTGGTGCCAAGGCACATCGCGCGGTCAAGGTCAGCTGCGCTGGCGATTCCTTCCCGCAGCGCCTCTATTGCTTCGTTCAGCACCATCGACAGGACGCGCATGACGACACCGCCAGCGCCATCGCGAACCACCACGGGACTAAACCCGAGCGCAAGCAAGGCCTGAGCAGACTGTTCGTCCACGTCTCCATCCTTGGCCTGCAAGGGCCGACACCACGCGGCGACGGGCGCACCCTGTTCACCTGAAGCTGAAGAATCAAACTCAGGCAGCGGCATCACGGTGGCAAACCCGCGTAAACGTTCCGGAAAGGTCAACCAACTCGCTTGTTCCGTGGCGGACGGACCTGACAACGACGCAATGATGACCGTGCTCTCCGGCAGAGCTTGCTCGATGCCCTGGACAATCGCGCGCGCCGGCGCCAAATCGCTTGCAAAATCGAGCCACACAAACTCCGGTGACGTCTGTTCAGCAACCTCCCGACAAGTCTCAGCCCGAATGTGCGCCGCGTCTGCCTCCCAGTCATGGAGAGGACGGTCATAGGTGAGGCCGACCTGACTCTGGGGACGTCCAGAAAGCTCGCTCACACGGGTCTGCAGTGCTCTTGCGAGTGGCGTATCGCCAAACACTACTGTGCGCCGGACGATGTCAGTCCGTTTGTCCTGCGCCATCTGCTCCCACACGGTTTCGTCCGACCCAGTCTGGGTCGTGCCGCCGTATGTGTAAAAACCCTTTCCCGTCTTGCGACCGAGTCGACCTGTCGCAACACGGCGCGCCTGCAACAGGTGCGGACGATAGCGCGGTTCCCCGTAGAACGCTTCATACACGGACGTCGTCACATCCAGATTGACGTCGACGCCAATCAAATCCATCAGTTTGAACGGTCCGAGTGGAAAACTCGCATTGCCGTGAAGTAGTCGGTCGACGTCCTCCACCGAGGCTGTACCTTCGCCGACAACGCGCAACGATTCGCCGTAAAAATTGCGCGCAACCCGGTTCACGATGAAACCCGGGGTATCTCGACAGACCGCCGCCTGCTTCCCGAACCAGTGAGCCACGTCAACCGCCGCTTGTACGGTCTGTGCGCTGGTCTCCTCGCCGACCACGACTTCAATCAGCTTCATCACGGGCGCCGGGTTAAAAAAGTGCAACCCAACCACTCGCTCCGGATGGGCGGTTGCTGACCCAAGCACCGTCACTGAGAGCGATGAGGTGTTCGTCGCAAGCACGGCGTCAGGGCGGCAGATAGCGTCAAGTTGTTGAAACAGCGATTGTTTCAGTTCCATCCGTTCGGGAGCAGCTTCAATGACCACGTCTGCGTCTGCGAGGGTGTCGAGGGCTGTCTCAAGCGACAGCTGCTCGTACAGCCCGATGGCAGCGTCAGGTGTCAGTTCGCCCTTCTCCACGCGGCGTTGTAGACGCGCCCAGATGTCCGCCGCTGCCTTGTCGAGAACTTGCGACTGAACATCGCACAACCGCACGCGCGCGCCAGCTGAGAGTGCGACGAGTGCAATACCCGCCCCCATCGTGCCGGACCCGACGACGCCGACTGTATGCACAGTTGCCATGTCCCGAGCCTCCTTAGATGGGCTTAGCGGCCCTCGTACTTCGGGGCGCGCTTCTGCACAAAGGCCGTCACGCCTTCGATAAAGTCTGCGCTCTGACCAGCCTGTTCCTGGCACACCGCTTCCCGCTCAAGGGCTTCGGGCAGGCTTGCAGAGAAGTTCTGATAGATGGTCTCCTTAGTGAGAGCGAGTGCCTTGGTTGGTCCAGCCGCAAGTTGGGCAGCGAAACGCAGTGTCTCCTCGAGCAGCGCCTCTGGCTCAAACAGTCGGTTCACGACGCCAGCTGCATGCGCGCTCTCGGCCGAGATTACATCTGCCGTCCAGGCCCACTCGAGCGCCTTGCCGACACCAATCAGGCGCGGCAGGAAGTAACTTGTCCCGGAGTCAGGCGCTAGTCCAATCCTACTGAAGGCCATCGTAAACTTGGCGTTTGTCGCAGCAAAGCGCAGGTCGCACGCCAACGCAAGACCAAAGCCAGCTCCCGCAGCAGCGCCATTGACAGCGGCAATAATCGGTACAGGAAGCGCCTGCATCTTCGCGATGAGCAGGTTGTAGCGCTCGCGAACGGCGTTTGCCAAGTGCGCTCCATCGGCGATGGCATCCTGCTCAGACAGGTCTTGTCCTGCACAAAATGCCCGTCCCGCTCCAGTCAGAACGACAGCTCTCGTGCCCGGCTCGTTCTCGACGCGCTTCATCGCGCTGTACAGTTCCTGGCCGAGCGATGTGTTGATCGCGTTGGCGACCTGCGGACGATTCAGCGTGATGAGCGCAACGCCTTCCCGGACCTCGTACGTGACCATCTCGTACATCGTCAGGATTCCTCCGTTTCTACGTCCGCGAAGTAAACTTTCACCAGAGCGCCCGCAAAAGTCTGCAGGTCCCGGCCGCTTGCCTTCCCTTCGGGCGACCGCATGGACGCGAGCATGTCCGCCCGAGAGTCAAAGTACATCTCCGCCATCAGAAACGGGTCACTCTCACCGCCATCAGCTTGGAAAAAGTGGTTGATTTCGACTTTTCGCAGCCCTGGCATGCACCGCGCAAGTGGCAAATGAACCTCTCGATAGTGCTGCATAAAGGCCTCCGGGTTCTCCGGTCGGCGGTATAACGCCACCATTTTTACCATGACCTTCTCACTCCTTCCTTACAGGTCGCGCCGGTCTACTACACGCACTGCCTTCCCCTCACTACGCGCAATCGTGAACGGGGGGTGGATGATGAGTTTTGCAGCAATTTGCAGTCGCGTGTGAAGCGCGTGTTGCAGGGTATGGTGGAACGCGTCGAGCGGGTACTTCGCACTGTCTTCCTCAGAGCGCCACTCGGCGTGAACTTCCATCGTATCAAGCGGACCGTTCTTCGCAAGCACAATCTGGTAGTGTGGCGCTAACTCCGGCACAGTCAGCAGTTCTGCTTCGACCTCTTGTGGAAACACATTGACGCCGCGAACAATCAGCATGTCGTCAACGCGGCCCTTAATGCGCGACATCTTTGCGTGTGTGCGACCACAAACACACGGTTCGTCGCTGCGGGAAGCAAGATCGCCTGTCCGATAGCGGACCACCGGGAAGGCTTCTTTCGTAAGCGACGTGAAAACCAGTTCGCCAACGGTGCCGTTGGGCACAGCTTCGCCGGTCTGTGGGTCGACGACTTCAAACAGGAAGTGGTCTTCCCAAACGTGCAGTCCGTTCTTCTCCTGTGCGCACTCGACCGCAACACCTGGCCCCATGACTTCACTCAGCCCATAGATATCGACGGCGTCAATGCCTAACAATGTCTCAATGCGCTTGCGCATCTCCTCGGACCACGGCTCAGCGCCAAAAATACCGAAGCGAAGCGCCAATTGCCCGGGCTCGATGCCCTCAGCCAAGAGAGCCTCGGCGAGATTTACAGCGTACGAGGGCGTACACGACAATCCCGTAGCGCCAAAGTCCTGCAACAGAGTCGTCTGCCGCTTCGTAAAGCCGCCAGAAGCCGGAACGACCGTACAGCCAAGGCGCTCGGCGCCAGCATGCAAGCCAAGTCCACCCGTAAACAGTCCGTAACCGTATGCGTTGTGCAGAATGTCCCCGGGTTTGCCGCCTGCACTAGCAATCGCGCGGGCAACACATTCCGCCCAGTTGTCAAGGTCTGCAGCGGTGTAGCCCACGACTGTCGCCTTCCCCTTGGTGCCAGACGACGCGTGAATGCGCGCCACCTGCTGCAGCGGTACGGCGAACATTCCAAACGGATATGTGTCTCTAAGGTCTGATTTGGTGGTGAACGGGAACTTTTTCAGGTCATCGAGCGTGGTCAGGTGCTCAGGTGATACACCGTACGAGGCAAATCGTTGTTGGTACAGGGGGATATTTTTGTACGCATGCTGCAGTGTCTGCTGCAGCCGTTCCAACTGCAAAGCCAAAATGGCTTGTCTGGGCATTGTTTCAACGGTTGGGTTCCAAAGCAAAGCAGGTTCCTCCTCACCCCATCCTCGTGTCTGCCGGAGTGAAGCGGTCAGCCCGCCCGCTTGACTCGGCTGAACAGGCCGTTACAGCCCGTCCAACCGGCAGACTCGCACCGAATCGCGATGTCTCTATCTTATATGATCGACGGCTGAAATCCTATGAATCTTCATTCTGCCACACGCGCGCGGACCACCTCCTACGCGTCAGGGACCAGACGACGGTCCTAGGCAGTCTATCGGTGGAGGGTTTTCAGTACATCAAGCATGTGTTCGACTTCCTCGATACGTAGCGTCAACTCTTTCCGCTCGGTCTCATCGGCTAGCTCGCTTCGTTCTGCCTCGAGGCTTTTTAACCGGTGTGACAGTGCCCGTTGCATCTGCCGCAGCGCATCGTCAAAAGCTACTTGCTCTCTGGTTTCCATGTCGTCTCCTCGCCTTCCGCAAACTCCTGAGCGCCCGACATATCAGTTTCGTCTGACAAGGTGTCACTTCATCTAGTATAGCAAAGCGGATGGAGAGACCGTATCAAGTGAGATTGCAGAGAGTGCGCCAGTGCGTCATCATGAAGACACACACTTGCAAGACACGTGAGAAGGTGATGACTGTGAACGAACGTGCATCCGTCACACTCAAGAAACTTGATCCATCAACAGCGTTCCGGTTGTGGGAGGCAGGTCAACAAAGCACGGATTGGCCGTTTGACCGGACCGGCGCTCTGTGGCAGACGAGACAGAGTGAATTAGCAGCGGCGGAAGTGCTTGCCTGGGGTTGCGCGCGCGCAGTGGCGGTGAATGGCGAGTTGGTCGGACTGTGTACGCTGCAAGCAGTCGATCCCGCTGTTCAGGCTGAACCTTCCACAATCGAGTGTGGAACTTGGCTTCTCACCGCAGCCCGGGGACGTGGTCTCAACCAAGAGGTGAAAGTGGCCCTGCTCGACTTCGCGTTTTCCGGCCATGTCCTTCCGATTCCAGAGTGGTGCCTGTTTCTGCTCCACCCGGACAACACCAGAGCCAGAGCGTCGCTCTTGCGGATGCCCCTGCCGTGGGTCGAAGAAGACAGTCGAGATGCGCTCACGACAAAGTACTTTCGCGCTATCCTCCGCCGCCGGGCATGGGAAACAGGCCAACCCGCAATCGCCATCGCGATTGATCGAGCAGCCTATCTCCGAAGCTCACTTCATATGCCGCTTACAGACCGATGCCCGTGAAGCCCGTCGACCGTTCGATCCACACCGTGATCCAAGTTAGCTTGTCTGAGACAAGCAATATCCCCATCACAACCATCAGCCAACCGCCAGCCTTGGCAATGCGTTCCGTGTAACGCAAAATCGGACGCAAGGATGTCAAGGTAACAGCGAAGACCAGAAACGGCACAGAAAATCCGAGTGCGTAGACCACCATGTACCAAGTACCGACGCTAGGATTCGCAGCGGTCATCATCAGTACTGTGGACAGAATCGGCCCCACACAAGGTGTCCAGCCAGCGGCGAAGCCAATGCCGACCAGCACCGACCCGAAGTAACCGAGCGGTTTTGCCTGCGGCAGCCGGAATCGGCGTTCACGCAGCAACCACGAACTGCGAATCGCCCCTGCCATGAACAACCCCATCACGACGATGACGACGCCTGCGACCAGCCGCACAGTCGATTTGTACTCCACGAAGAAGCGGCCAATTGTGGTCGACACAAGGCCGAGCGCCACGAACAATACGCTCAGTCCAATCGAGAAGAACAGCGCGTGCAGGAACGCCTTTGAGCGTGCTCCTGGCGGCGGGCCTACGGGAGCTCCAACGACTGCAGCCTGCCCAGTGCCGGATAGTTGCTGGAACGACACACCCGTGATGTACCCGAGATAGGACGGAAACATCGGCAGTGTGCAAGGTGAAACGAAAGAAAGCAGGCCGGCCGCAAAGGCTAGCCAAACCGATACCGATGGCATAGACGCGCCCCCCCAGTCTTCACCATGGTACACGCAACCGAGCGATTACGACAAGCTCGCCGTAGGGGCCGCAAGGTCATCCATGATGTCGTCCATCACGGGACCGTCGGCATCCATCTCTTCAACCGGCAAAACGTTATCCACTGCAGCAACAGCTTCCAGCAAAGCCAGTCGGTCGGCAGCAGCTGTCAGTTCGGCTTGCCGGACGCTGTGCGTGACGACGACAATCTGTGCGTCTTGATCGGCTAACCGCCGCTGCAACACACTCTCCATGCTCACTCCAGCGTCTCCGAACACCCCCGCGACTTGTGCAAACACGCCGGGACGGTCCTTCGCGGTCAGTCGGATGTAGTAACGGCCTTCCGGGCCTTGGTTGGTGGCAACGACCTTTCTCGGCAACCGGGTTGCGCCAACTGTTTCGGAGATCCCCATCCGCATGTTCTGCAAGACTTCGATGACGTCGCCCACAACAGCACTCGCGGTCGGCATGCAGCCAGCGCCACGGCCAAAGAACATGAGGTCACCCGCGGCATCCCCGCGCACAAACAACGCGTTAAATGCGTCCGACACCGCTGCGAGTGGATGCGCCAAAGGCACGAGAGACGGCCGCACTTCCAACTGGAGGACTCCGTCGCGTTCACGTCCAACCGCCAACAGTTTGATCACGCAGTTGAGTTCCTTCGCGTACGCGACATCGGCTGCCGTGATGGAGCGTATGCCGCGAACGGACACGTCTGCCAAGTTGACGCGGGTGTGAAACGCGATCGACGCTAAGATGGTCAATTTGCGAGCCGCGTCAAGGCCATCGACATCGCTCGTCGGGTCGCTCTCTGCATACCCAAGGGCCTGAGCCTCGGCGAGCACGGCTTCAAAATCCGCACCGGTCTCGGTCATCTTGGACACAATGTAGTTCGTGGTACCATTGATGATGCCTTTGAGGTCCGTGATCTCATTAGAGGTCAAGCACCCCTTGAGCGGCCGGATTAGTGGAATCGCGCCGCCGACGGCAGCCTCATAAAACACTTCGACGTGCGCAGATTCCGCGGCGTCAAGAATCTCCTCGCCGTGCAGCGCCATCAGGTCCTTGTTCGCTGTCACAACATGCTTGCCTGCGGCAATGGCGCGCAAGATAAAACTTCTGGCAGGTTCAATCCCGCCAATCGTCTCGATCACCAGGCCCACTGTAGGATCATCAAGTACATCCTCAGGTCGGTCAGTCAACACCTCGCCGTGCAGACGCACGCCGCGCGGTTTGGTGGTGTCGCGCACGAGAATCTTCTTGATTACGGGTCGAGTTCCCGTCATTTCTTCAATCCGCTCCGCCCGACGCCTTGTCAGTTCGACAACCCCAGCACCCACGGTCCCACAACCCAGCAGTCCCATTACGACATCCATTCCTTACTCCACTCCCGTCTCTCGGCTCTTTCTCTCTACTTTGCTCTTTGGATTGGCGCGCGCATCGCCGTCTGGTATGAGTCCACGTGAATCCGATAGTTGGACATTGTATCGCGCGAGCCGCTGTTTGGCAATAGTGATGCAATCGTGATTATTTAGACAAATTACCCTAAAAAACAAGGGCGGAGAACCCAAGTGTTCAGTTCCCCGCGTGTCCCGTCTGACCCTTCCCTGGGGTTGAGTAACCTGTCCCGTTCGAACGCGAACCGCCTCCGGCGTTCCAGCGGCGTGTCGGTTCCGGCAGCGCCTGCATCGCCAGATAGCAGACGGCAGCAAACAGGAAGGTCACGACGGTGACGTGGATCAAGAACGAAAACAGCGTAAAGTTCGTTGCCAACAGAAGTGCTCCACTCAAGGCCTGAATGCAGACCAATACGACGAGCGTCAAACTACCAAAGAACAGGTCCGGGCGGCGTGTACGAATACGTCCGGCAAGAATGGCCAGATAAATCGACAGTACGAGCAGCCCAAGAGCCACCGACCTGTGTAACCAGTCCACGGCAAATGCAGGTCCCACAGACGGGCTCTCCAGCGGTATCGGCCACCCACGGAACAAGTGTCCATCGCCTGTGCTTGCAACGTACGCTCCGATGTACATCGCCACATAGGTGTAGACGACTGCCACCCATGTCCACACCCGCAACTTGCGCGGCGTCTCACCACGCAGCGACGGAGCATCTGGGTTGCGCTCAATGCTTCTGCGAATGTAGCGGATAATGAGCGTCAACAGCAGAATCGCGTTGAAAGCAACGAGCGACACACCGAAATGGAACGCCAACTCAATCGGTTGGTCGCCAAAGATGACGCCTAGCGCGCCCAGTGCTGCTTCCAGAAAGACAAACCCGATGGCAAATCCGATCAAGACTTTGACTTCAATCCACTTGCGATACTGCACCCACACCATTGCACAGAGTGCCAGCAGCAAAATCGTCGCCAAGGCCACCAAACCGCGGTGACTGAATTCAATAATCGTTTTAACCCCCCAGTGCTGAGGGATTACAGCCCCGTTACACAGCGGCCACTGATGCCCACAGCCGAACTGAGACCCGGTTTCCGTATCGACAAAGCCAATCGTGTTGACCGCCAGAAATGTAATCAGCGTCAATACGGCCAATATGATGGTCGACCGGTAGAGCCACGGTCGCTGGGGAAAAGTCGGCATTGGTGCCACTCCTTTGTGTACAAACAGTCGCCTCTAGAGTACGACATTCCGCGTGATAGATCCAACGAAAATCCTTCCACGGCGTTGTCTACGACAGTCTAAGGGGCAATTGTGAACAGAGTGTTGCGGATTCTTGTCAACTTTATCGCAGCTGTGTGAGAGATTCATGAACAGCGTATAAAAACCTACAAATATAGGCCATCCCACTGATACCATTCTGGTTGGTTGAGGTACACATTTGCGGTAGCCGACAGACAAGTGTCAAGAGGGTTCCGCAACTTCCAACAGAACAGGGGGGGAATCTATGCGTTCAGCCAGCCGATGGTTGAAAACGGTCGCGGCCGCAGGCGCGCTCGTTGTGCTGCTCACTGGGTGTGGTGTCAATGTCCCAGTCTTGCAACCGAAGGGGCCGGTCGGACACGAAGAACTCAATCTTATTGTCTTTCCATTCATCCTCATGGCAGGTGTTGCAATCGTCGTATTTGCAATCTTCGCGTGGATCATGGTGAAGTACCGGGCGACGCCCGAGAACGCAGACTACGTTCCGCCGGAGACCGACGGCAACACACTGCTCGAGACGATCTGGACGGTCATTCCGATCATCATTGTGGTGGCCATCGCCATTCCAACCGTGATCGTCACGTTCAGGCTGCTGAAACCACCGAGCGCGTCTGCCGCGACGACAAACACGTCGACAAACACGTCGACAAACACGACGAAAAAGCCGGTCGTGATCTACGTGGCGTCTGCTCAGTGGAAGTGGCTGTTCGCCTATCCGCAATACGGCATCGAAACAGTCAACTACCTCGCAATTCCAGCCGGTGAGCCGATCGACTTTCAGTTGACAGCCATCGGTCCCATGAACTCCTTCTGGGTCCCGTCCCTCGGAGGCATGGAGATGGACATGCCAGGCGAAGACCTGGGCCTTTGGCTGCAAGCCAATCAACCAGGGACTTACCTCGGACGCAGCGCACAATACTCTGGCACAGGCTTCGCGCACATGACTTTCAAAGTCGTCTCGAAAACAGGACCAGACTTCCAAAAGTGGGTGCAAAACATCAAGAACCAGTCGCCACATCTGACGACTAGTGAGTACAAAAAGCTGCTGAAACCAAGTTCAGTCGGAACCATGAACTTCTCGGGCTTCATCAATCCGAACAGCTACAACGGTTCCAAGAACATGACCGCAATGCCGGGTATGTCCAAAGGTATGCCCGTACCAAGCAGTGTCGGCTCAGGTAAAGGGGGGAGTCAGTCGTGATGAGCCAGTTTATGCACTTCGCAGATACTTTCCTGATGTGGAAAGAAGGGCCGCTCATCTGGATCTCCGATGTCCTCATCGGGTTCACGTCCATCGGCATTCTCGCCGTGCTGACCTACTTTAAAAAGTGGAAGTGGCTGTGGACAGAGTGGCTGACTACGGTAGACCACAAAAAAATCGGTATCATGTACATCATCGCTGCGCTCTTGATGCTGTTCCGCGGCGGGACCGACGCTCTGTTGATGCGCAGTCAGTTGGCGTTCCCAAACGAACACTTCCTGACAGCCCAGCACTACGATGAAATTTTCACAACGCACGGTACAATCATGATTCTGTTCATGGCCATGCCGTTCATCATCGGCCTCATGAACGTCGCGGTTCCGCTGATGATTGGCGCACGCGACGTCGCGTTCCCGTATGTCAACGCGATCTCGTTCTGGCTGTTCTTCATGGGGGCCATGCTGTTCAACCTGTCGTTCGTCTTCGGTGGCTCGCCGGACGGCGGCTGGACATCCTATCCACCCTACGTAGAAAACCTGTTTAGCCCGGGCCCCGGCGAAAACTACTACATCATGGGTCTGCAGATTGCCGGTATCGGTACCATTGCGACGGGCGTCAACTTCCTCGTCACCATCCTCAAGATGCGTGCGCCTGGCATGACGCTGATGAAGATGCCGATGTTCGTGTGGTCCATCCTCATCACCTCTGCTCTCATCGTCTTTGCGTTCCCTGCCCTTACTGTCGTACTCGGGCAGTTGCTCATCGACCGAATAGCAGGTGCTCACTTCTTCACGTCTACCGGCGGCGGTATGCCGATGATGTACATCAACGAGTTCTGGATTTGGGGACATCCGGAGGTGTACATCGTTATTCTGCCCGCGTTCGGTATTTTCTCCGAAGTCGTCAGCACCTTTACCAGCAAGCGTCTGTTTGGCTATTCAGCCATGGTCGCTTCGATGGTCGCGATTACATTCCTCAGCTTTGGCGTCTGGGTCCACCACTTCTTCACAATGGGCGCTGGAGCCGCGGTGAACTCGTTCTTCGGGATCTCGACAATGGCCATCGCCATCCCGACCGGCGTCAAGGTCTTCAACTGGCTGTCGACGATGTATAAAGGTCGCATCCGCTTCACCCTGCCGATGATGTGGACGTCAGCGTTCATCCCGTCGTTTGTCCTTGGCGGTGGTGTGACGGGCGTCATGTTAGCTGTTGCACCAGCGGACTATCAGTTCCACAACAGCTACTTCCTCGTCGCCCACTTCCACTACACGCTGGTCGGCGGTACGGTCTTTGGCATGTTCGCCGGACTCTACTACTGGTGGCCGAAGATGTTCGGTTTCCAACTCGACGAAAAGATTGGACGAAAAGTGTTCTGGTGGTGGGTCATTGGCTTTAACGTCTGCTTCCTGCCACAGTTCCTGCTCGGTCTGATGGGCATGACACGCCGCATGTACACATACCCGTCCGGTCTCGGCTGGTGGATCCCGAACTTCATCTCCACCATTGGCGGCTTCATGATGGGCGTCGGCTTCTTGTACCTTGTCTACCAAGTACTCTACAGCATCCGCTTTGCGCCGCGCGAAAACATGTCCGACCCATGGGACGGCCGCACGCTCGAGTGGTCTCTGCCTTCCCCGGCGCCAGAGTATAACTTCGCGCGCACTCCACTGATTCACGCTCGCGACGAGTGGTGGTACATCAAGAAAGGCAAGCAGAAGGAAGAGTTTGTAGAACCAGAGATTCGGCCGATTCACATGCCGAACAACTCCGGCCGACCGTTCCTCATCGGTGTCTGCATGTTCATCGCCGGATTCGGGTTCGTCTTTGAGTGGTACGTGTTTGTCGTGATTGGCTTGCTCGGCGTCCTCGGTCTGATGCTGTGGCGTTCGTTCGAGTTTAACTACTACCACCACATTCCGGTCACAGAAGTCCTAGAGACCGAGAAAGCGCTCGGGAGGTTGTGACAATGGCTTCAGTCGTAGAGCACGGCGTCCCCGTGGCGCACGACGAACCGCTTGAGTTTTCTACCGAGGACGGCGGCCTGCGCGTCATCGGCTTCTGGATCTTTCTTGGCGCCGAGTTTGTTCTATTCTCCTGTCTATTCGCGACGTACATTGTCATGCATGGGCAGACAGCTGGTGGCCCTACGTCCAAGCAGTTGTACGACATCAAGGGTTTTGCGTTCGAGACGTTCTTCTTGCTCACTTCGTCGTTCACTTGCGGTATCGCCACGTATGAGATGCGGCGCGGCAGCAAGAAAGGGGTCATTGGCTGGCTACTCGTGACAGTTGCCTTTGGCCTCGGCTTCCTTGGCTTCGAGATCTCGGAGTTTATCGTCGACGTAAACAGAGGGGCGACGATGGGCACCTCCGGCTTTCTGTCGGCGTTCTTCACCCTCGTCGGCACACACGGCGCCCACGTCACGATGGGCCTCTTCTGGATGACATCCGTGATCATCCAGGTCGCTCGGCGCGGCATCGACTCCATGACATCGCGCAAAGTGTTTATCGTCGGTCTGTACTGGCACTTCCTCGACGTCGTCTGGATTTTCATCTTCACCATCGTGTACCTGTCAGGGAAGGTGATTTAAGTGGCTCAGTCTAATATGCCAGCGAGTGCGCACAGTGCACAGCAAGGCGGGCATCACGAGGGCGGGCAGCCGCAGGGCGGACATCACGAAGGCTTCCCGTGGAAGCACATTATCGGCTACCTGCTGTCGTTAGTTCTGACAGCGATCGCGTTCTGGGTATCGCTGGTCCTGCACTTCTCGACGGCTCAAACCATCGGCACGATTCTCGGTCTCGCCGTGATTCAAATGGCAGTGCAGTTGTTCCTATTCATGCACTTAACCGAGAAGATTCACGGGGACGCCGTTCAGAAGGTCTTCATCTACACGGGTATTATGTTCGCGCTTGTTGTCGTCATCGGCTCCATGTGGGTGATGACGTTTAAGTCCTCCGTGTCGTAATCGTCTGGAGCGCCTGGAGCGGTTCGAGCGGTTGGACATGTGAGCGGCGATGAAGGCTAGGCCCGGGTAACGGGCCGACGCTGGGCTTCTGATGGGCCGGTGGTTCACCCTGACGTGTGGGGGTGCGCTGCCGGCCCCTTGCTTTTAGGCTATTTGACCGGGGGGCTGACCGGGGGGCTGACCGGGGGGCTGACCGGCGAGGCTGACCGGGGGGGCTGACCGGCGAGGCTGACCGGGGAGGCTGACCGGGGAGGCTGACCGGGGAGGCTGACCGGGGAGGCTGACCGGGGGGCTGACCGGGGGGCTGACCGGGGGGCTGACCGGGGAGGCTGACCGGGGAGGCTGACCGGGGAGGCTGACCGGGGAGGCTGACCGGGGGGCTGACCGGGGGGGCGTGGCTACAGACGTGTCGAACGGGACCGCGACACGGCCAAAATGGCGCTATGCTGACCATTGCGCCAATTTGGCGTTATCCCCACCATCGATTGCGCCATTTTGGCGCTAACCTATGAAATGCTTCTGAATTGCGCCATTCTGGCGTTATCCCACCATCGATTGCGCCATTTTGGCGCTAACCTATGAAAACGCCTCTGAATTGCGCCATTCTGGCGTTATCCCACCATCGATCGCGCCATTTTGGCGCTAACCTATGAAAATGCCTTTGAATTGCGCCATTTTGGCGTTATCCCACCATCGATTGCGCCAATTTGGCGCTAACCTAAGAAAACGCCTCTGAATTGCGCCATTCTGGCGTTATCCCCCCCCCAATCGCGCCAATTTGGCGCTAACTCCCCAATTGCGCCATTCTGGCCGCTATTGTCTCTCGATCCCGGCGCCTCCCCACCATCGATTGCGCCAATTTGGCGCTAACTCCGCAATTGCGCCATTCTGCCCGGCAGCCTCATGCCGATTCCGACTCCCCCTGTCAAAGGTCAATCGGACACCTCGTCTCCCTCCGCTCAACTCGCCTCTGCCCCGCTCACATCAGCCCCTTCAAGTCCGCCATGGTACTCCCTCTCAAATCACCGTAAAATATTTTTGTCTAATTCGTGACATTATAGAATGATTGGTGCATAATAATTCGCAACAGAATGTTCAGTCTTGATGTCTGAATTGTGACAACCACATTGGAGGGAAGAGAATGAGTGTACGCCGTCTGGGATATGAAGAAGACCTATTGGACGCAGTTGATGAACAACCAGAGGGCGCGGCACTGTACGAACCCGCTTTGCATGCAGTCGCCATCCCCGAACGAACCCGACGGGCGACGCCAGAGGTCATTTTTACGTTCTCGTTTCTGACACTCGTCGCATTGTTCATCGCATTCATCTAAGCCAAGTGCCCTAGCAACCCGCACGCGCATAGCCAACTATGTCGACAGAACAAAAGCGCGTCCATCCATTCTGTGTTGGACAGACGCGCCACTCGTATTTCTCGTATTTTTATTTTCGTAGCTTGCAGTGCAGCAATTCCCCGTTACCTTGACCTACTGCTGCGATTTACTAGCCTGAGTTTTACGGCGCCGCATCGGCTCCGGACGCGAGTGGCTGCCCTGACTTGACGCCCTCCCGGTCGATCTGCAGGCGACCCAGGCCAGTCCGTCGACCGTTGCTCGCCTGTGTTGCTCGCCTGTGCTGCACTACGCGCGATTCGGAACTTGTTTGACGTATGAGTGTCCATGTACTTTTTCCTGTCCTGCCACCTCATCAAGCGAGCGATTTGCCGCTTCAGGTAGGAGAAAGGTCAAAACAAATCCAATCGCCGAAAACACACCTGTGATAATCAGAGTGCCGCGCAGTCCAAGCGCAGTCGATAACGACGGGAACAGAAACACACCAATGAACGCACCAATCTTGGCTGTGCCCGCAGACAAGCCGTGGCCAGTCGTGCGCACGCTAGTCGGGTACAGTTCTGCTGCCAAGATAAAGGTAGTGGTATTGGGACCAAACTCGGAAAAGAAGTAGCTGATTCCGTAGAGTAGCAAGAAGGGGACGATTGCGGTTGTCACGCCCGGGAAGATACCCATTGCAAGAAATGCAAGTCCCATCACAGCGAAGCCGATGAGTTGTAGCCGCCTGTGGCCGATTTTGTCGACAAACCCTACGGCGAGGAAGTATCCAGGCACAGCAAAGACGGCAAATACGATGAGCGTCCAGGCTTCCGTCTGAAGCAAATTCGCCCCCGGTGCAACCAGCTTTAAAATTTGTGGTGTCGAGATGGAGTTCCCGTAGTAGGCGTAGTCGAACATGAACCATGTCCCGGCAGTCCCAAGGAGTGTAAGGAGCATCTTTCGGTTCGTCAGGAATTGGAAAAGCGAGACCTTACCAGTCGCAACGACCGGGCGATTAGCCAACGTAGCGTCAGAATCGGAAAGGGCCGCTTGCGACTCACTGTAGCCGAGTACTTGGGCCTTGTAACGAGGAGACTCCGGAATTTTGCTACGCAGGTAGATGACGGCACATGACGGCAACGCACCGAGTCCGAGCATCAGACGCCAGACCATGCCGTGTGGCAAGCCACTGGCAAGCAGCGTGATCGCGACGATAGGGCCCGCAATCAGACCGACCGCCTGCATGGAGAATACCAGCCCGACCAACTTTCCGCGATCGCGTACGTTTGCATATTCGCTAGTCATCACGGCACTGAGCGGATAGTCGCCACCGATGCCGACGCCAAGCAGAAAGCGAAAGACGAGGAGCCACCAGATGTTCGGTGAGAAGGCGGTGAGCAAGGAGGCAACGGCCATAATCACGGGTACCGTGACATAGAATTTCTTGCGACCGAGCAGGTCGGCGAGGCGCCCAAACAAAAATGCGCCAACAAAATTGGCGAGTAACGTGGTACTGCCAACCAGACCAACCATCTCTTTGTGGAGATGCCACTGATCCTTGAGCAGCACGAGGGCCGCGCCAATAATGAATAGGTCGTACGCATCAGTAAAAAAGCCAACACCGGACAAAACAACCGTACGCAAGTGGAACAGGTTGAGCGGTGCTTCATCCAACCTTTTGACGTCGTCTGACATCGGTCGACTCACGACGACCACGTTCGTCCGCCGTGAATCTCCACCTCCCATGGCAGGAAATTGAGTTGGCACACGGGCTCACGCCTACAGCCCTAGCGAAACTCCCAAAGCTGTCCCCGAGGTTCCTTTGTAAAGATACTGTCTAGATGTAAAAGATTCATTAAGGTTTTGTAAAAGTCGTGTGTGAATCCGCGAATTTCGACAAGTAAAAACCGCCAACGCATCAAGCCGCTGGCGGTTCCGCTTCCCGATCGATTACACCTCTGCAGTCCAACGGCCTTTGCGCATAATCGGCACCGTAGCGCCGGACAGAGTCGTCGCATCGATGTCGAGTTCGGCAGAGCCGATCATAAAGTCGACATGCATCATGCTGCGGTTCAGCCCGTGCGCTTCCCACTCCTCAAATGGCAGGTCGCGGCCACCTTCAATCAGCGAATATGCCTTGCCGATTGCCAAGTGGCAGGATGCGTTCTCGTCAAACAGTGTGTTGAAGAACAGCCGACCGTTTTTGCTGATCGGCGAATCGACCGGGACCAGTGCCACTTCACCGAGGTAGTGGCTGCCTTCGTCCGCTTCAACAATCCTCCGCAAGCCCTCTTCGCCGCGAGCGGCGTGCGCTTCGACAATGCGACCTTGTTCAAAGCGAAGCTGAATGCCTTCAATCAGCGTGCCGTTGTGATTGAGTGGCATCGTGCTCGACACCGTACCGCTCACGCCCAGACGATCCGGAGCAGAGAACACCTCTTCCGTCGGCATGTTGGCGACAAATGGCACGCCCGCGGCAGTTTCCGATGCACCGCTCTTCCAGTAGTGGTTGTGCGCCATCTTCACGTACAAATCCGTGCCAGGTGCAGTGTAGTGAAGAGTGTCGATCTGCAACCGGTTGAGCCAATCGGCGCGGTTCTGCAAGTCTTTCAAATGCGCCTGCCAAGCGGCAACGGGGTTGTCGTTGTTTGCCCGCGTACAGAACAAAATATCTTTCCACAAGGCCTCCACCCGTTCTCCTTCCGGCAATTCAGGGAAGACTTTGTTCGCCCAGGCCTGCGTCGGCATCGACATCAACGTCCAGCTGTACAGGTCGTTCGTGCGTCGGTCCGTAAAATCGCGGAAAATCGCGTCCTTGGCACGTGTCGCTCGTGTCACTCGTTCGTTGTCGATTCCCTCGAAGAGCGTCGGGTCTGCGGCAGGAATCGCGAGGAAGCCTGCACCTTCCTTCGCCATGCGCTCTACCCATTCAAGTTGCCACTTAAGGCGTTCCTCGTAGAGGTCGAGCGAACCATGCGCGACTGTTTGCCGCTTCCAGTGCTCATCGCCCCAGTCTATTTGTACAAAAGAAGCGCCTGCTTCGTAGGCCACCTCCGTCAACACTTGGGCAAACGCTACATGTTCCGGAAATACCTGTCGATCACCGTAGCCAATCACGAGCGGCTGCCCTGGCTGCAGGTTGATCCCGACTTTAACTCCAAGTTCCGCGTATTTTCTCAGCTGTTCTCGTTCCAAATGCAAGACGCTCCTTTTAGCTGGGATGAGACTTCGACATTCGTAGGTTATCCTGTAGTCATCATATCAAAGTGAATTCGCAAGTGCGAACCAGCAACCAGGAGGTGGCTTCGTGTCTCACGGTGAAGAACAAAGCGGCGCACTCGGCCAAGGGCCACAACCTAACCGCACAGTGACGGTCTATGTGGATGCCGATGCAACACCCCGTGACGCTCTGCAGACGGTAGATCGCGAGGCCCGTGCGTTTGGCGCCAGCGTGATCACGATAAGTTCTGTCAATCACCAGTTCGACCGCCCCAACCACATCACGGTGGACCCGCACCCGCAAGCCGTCGACATGGAAATCGTCCGCCGAGTTCGCTCTGGACTACCCCAGATTGTCGTGACCCAAGACTACGGCCTCGCCGCACTCGTACTCGGGAAGGGTGCGCGCGCACTCTCACCGACCGGACTGGTTTACGATGAAGGAAACATTGACCGTCTGCTGTGGGAACGTGACCTGCATGCCCGCGAGCGCCGTGCGACTGGGAGAAGCAAGGGGCCAAAAAAACGCAGTGAGGAAGATAAAGAACGGTTTGCGAGGGCGTTCACAGTGCTTCTGCAAGAGTTGACCCGGACTTGACCCGGGACGGGGGCTGACTCAGGGAACCTAGAGTTTCCAGTGAGTCCACCACGTAAAGGCGTGGAGCACCCAGTGGCCGCCAAGCGTGATCAAAAGCGTTGACCAGATGACACCGAGCGTCGTGCTGACCAAACTTCTGCCAGTCGGCCAGCGCAGGATGTGAGCGAACGCAATACACATGTAGGCGCCAATCAGCGGTGTCAGCGGTAAGAGCACCCAGACTCCGTAGCGCCCATACTTCGCTGCCCACTTGTTCGCCTTCTCGAGCCGTTTTTGCAGCCAATGCCAGCGCGCAATGATTTGGGCGTACCCGAACACCATCAAGGGAATCAAGATTAGATTCGCCAAGATGCTGATGACGGCGCCCGGAATTGGGTGGAAGCCCAGCGCAAGACTCGCGACAGCCGCGGGTTGTGCCTCAAGCACAATCGAGACACCAATGAGCGACAACGCCCGCATCGGTGCACCGTCTGCAATCCCAATCCACCACGCGGCGACGAAGAAGACGAGACCGAGCACAACAGAGAGACCGAGCACTTGACGAAAATTCCCGGGCCCTGACCCCCGCTCACGGTGAGCACCTGCATGTATGTTGTCCGCGTCTTCCATAGGCTCACTGCCCCCCGTCTTTGTCACTGCTTCTACTCAAGCAAAATTCCTTCCATTTGTCTACAGTGCTAAGATGCAAAAAGAGCCATCGTTTTAACACGGCCAGAGGAGGGATTCATTTGCGCGTGAGCATCCTGGACCAGTCACCGATTGCGACTGGCAGCGACGCCAGCACAGCCTTTGCTCGGACCACCGCAGTCGCAAAACTTGCAGATGACCTCGGTTACCACCGATTTTGGGTCTCAGAGCACCACGATACGCCGCGACTGGCAGGGTCGAGCCCAGAAGTTTTAATCGCTCACTTAGCCGCCAACACCAAACGCATCCGCGTCGGCTCCGGTGGCGTGATGTTGCCGCATTACAGTGCCTACAAGGTCGCAGAAAATTTTCGTGTCCTCGAAGCCTTGTACCCACAGCGTATTGACCTCGGACTCGGTCGCGCACCAGGTGGCATGCCGCGTGCGCGCATGGCGCTGCAAGAGGGACGCCAGCCTGCGGATTACGCCTTGCAGGTCGCCGACTTGACCGCGTATCTAACCGATACACTGCCAGCACAGCACCGGTTCGCAGGATTGACGGCGACGCCCGTTGTGCAGACAGCGCCACCTTTGTGGCTGCTTGGCTCGAGCGACTGGAGCGCGCACCTCGCTGCAGTGCAGGGAACTGCCTTTATGTACGCGCACTTCATCAACGGCGAAGGCGGTGTAGAAGCTGTCAACGACTACTACGCGCGTTTCGAACCGTCTGTTTTGAGAGCGCAGCCACAAGCCGGCGTAGCGGTGTTCGTTGTCTGTGCAGACACAGACAACGAGGCCGACCTCATCGCAAAGAGCCTTGACCTCGCGCTTGTCATGCTCGCCAACGGCCAGGTCGGCGCCGGCACACCGACCATCGAAGAGGCGCTAGCCTACCCGTACGGCCGCTACGAACTACTGCTTGTCCGCGAAAACCGCAAACGCATGGTCGTCGGCGACCCCACATCTGTGCGACAACAATTGGAGGCCCTCGCTGCCGCCTACAACGTCGAAGAAGTCATGACCGTCACGTCGACGGCGCGCTTCGAAGACCGCATGCACTCACACGAACTGGTGGCAAAATCATTCAACCTTAATCAGACGGTGCCGGCGCCCAATCCGTTACAGCAGGAACAGTCCGTCGAGTAAGTACTAGGGAAGAGGAGGCCGCAAAATGAGCGAAGACAAGCAATCTCTAAAATCAAAACTCACTCCATTACAGTATGAAGTGACGCAGCACAGCGCAACGGAACCCCCGTTTCGAAACGAATACTGGGACAACTTCCGGGATGGCCTGTACGTCGACATTGTCTCGGGGGAGCCACTGTTCTCGTCGCGCGACAAGTTTGATTCCGCCTGCGGTTGGCCAAGTTTCGCCAAACCTTTGCAGGACGAACTGATTGACGAACGGCGCGATTTGACTCACGGCATGATACGCACAGAAGTGCGCAGCAAAACTGCAGACTCACACCTTGGCCACGTCTTTGACGACGGCCCTCAGGAACTTGGCGGCTTGCGCTACTGCATCAACTCCGCGTCGCTGCGCTTTATCCCGAAGGAAGAATTGGAGCAAGCGGGGTACGGCGAGTACCTGCGGCTGTTTGCGGCGGACAAATAACAGACGGCCCTCGCTGGCACACAAAACGGCCCCGGAGTTCAGGTAGAAGCCGAACCCGGGGCCGTATTTGATCACATCACATCCAGAGCGAACTACTTCCAGGCGGCTAAGGTGTCCGTCAGCACTGGGACGATCTGCTTTTTGCGCGAGACCACACCTTTCAGCACGGCCTCGTGATCAGAGAGTTTCACACCAAACGCCTGCTCCACGGCTTCCGTCATACGGCCGTACGCCACGCCGACAGAGTCGCTGTTAAGAATGTCCGTGACGACAAACAGGAACAAGTCGAGTTGCTTGTGCTCTACAGCCTGCTGCAAGACGGTCGCGAGCTCCGCCTTGCGGGAGAGCACGTCATTGACGTCAACCGCGTTGACCTGTGCGATCTCGACCTTGTAATCACCCATTGCAAACTCTTTCGCGTCGTGGCGAATCAAATTCGGCATCGGCGTGTCAGATAGGTCCGCGCCCGCCTTCAGCATCTTCAGCCCGTAGTCCTGTAGGTCGACGCCTGCGATGCCAGCCAGTTCATTGACCGCTGCCTCGTCTTGCGCAGTACAGGTTGGGGACTTCAACAACAGCGTGTCAGAGACAATCGCGGACACCATCAGACCTGCGATCTCCTGCGGGATAGGTACGCCGTTCTCCTTGAACATCTTGTTCAAGATGGTCGCCGTGCAACCGACCGGTTCGGCGCGGTAGTAGAGTGGGCTGCTCGTCTCGAAGTTTGCGATGCGGTGGTGGTCGATGACTTCTACCACCTGCACTTGTTCGATGTCGGACGCACTCTGCTGGCGTTCGTTGTGGTCGACCAAAATCGCCTCTTTGACCTCGTTGCTGATTGTCTCAACGAGCCGCGGCGGCGTGACGCCGAACGTCTCCAGTGCATATTGGGTCTCAGCGTTGATGTCTCCGAGCCGGACTGCTTCTACAGAAGCGCCAAGAGCTTGTTTCAAATGAGCATACGCAATCGCCGAACAGATAGAGTCCGTGTCCGGGTTTTTGTGCCCCAGAATCAAAGTGTTCGCCACGCCAGTACCTCCTTCAGTCTTACGTTCATCCGCTCCTGAGTATAGCAAATCAGCCATTAATGCGCGCGGAAACGGACGAGGAAGTACTTCCTTTTGCCGCGGCGAATCACCAGGTACTGCCCGCCGATGCGCATATCCACCGCAAATCTCAGATCCACATCTGTAACGCGCTCCCCGTTCACACTGACAGCTCCGTTCGCCACGTCTTCGCGCGCCTGGCGTTTAGACGGGCAAGCACCGCTCGCGATGAGGAGCGAGACGATGTCGTCTGGGTGATGAGCGTCCACTTCAGCTGACGGAACCCCTTCAAACACCTCTTCAATCTCGGCCACCGACAGGTCTTTCACATCTCCACTGAACAGGACACCTGACAGGTACTTCGCGCGTTCTGTCGCCTCTGCTCCGTGCACGAGTGTCGTCACGTGATCGGCGAGGGCGCGTTGTGCCAGTCTAGCGCCGGGATCACGTTCCAGCTCTGCCGCAAGTTCCTCAATCTCGTCCTTCGAGAAAAAGGTGAAGTATTTAAGGAAAGGCACGACGTCGTTATCCTGCGTGTTCAACCAGAACTGGTAGAACTGATACACAGACGTTTTGGTCTCATCGAGCCACACTGTTCCGGACTCTGTCTTGCCGAACTTCGTGCCGTCGGACTTTGTCACAAGCGGCATCGTCAGGCCGTACGCCTGTTTCCCGGTCATCCTGCGAATCAGGTCAATGCCGCCGACGATGTTGCCCCACTGGTCGGAGCCGCCAATTTGCAGGACGCAGTCGTGGCGTTTGAACAATTCGAGGAAGTCATTGGACTGGAGCAGCATGTAACTGAACTCTGTGAACGAGATGCCGCTTTCGAGGCGTGCCGACACCGTCTCCCGGTTGAGCATCGTGTTTAGCCCGAAGTGTTTGCCAACGTCGCGCAAAAACTCGATCACCGACATCGGGCCTGTCCAGTCGTAGTTGTTGGCGACCATACCGGCGTTATCCGGCGCATTAAAATCAATAAAGCGTGACAGTTGATCCCGAATTTTCAGCGTCCAGTTGCTCACTGTATCGAGATCGTTCAACGTCCGCTCCTGTTTTTTTCCGCTCGGGTCGCCAATCAGCCCCGTCGCCCCGCCGACTAGCGCAATCGGCTTGTGACCGGCGAGTTGGAAGCGCCGCAACGTCAGAATTGGCAGCAGACTCCCGATGTGCAAGCTGTCTGCTGTCGGGTCAAAACCGACATAGAGCCGCATCGACTCGCGCGCGGTCAGTTCGTCGAGCGCAGCCCGATCGGTCACTTGGTAGAGTAGACCGCGGTATTCGAGGTCCTCAAGGATGTTCACTGGTGTGGCTCCTTCCTATCGTTCCAGACACGAGCTTGGCGTTCGCCTTAAGAGGCTCCCAGCATTTGCTCGATGTCCGCTCGCAAATCACTTGGCGTTACAGCCGGTTCATAGCGCTTAATCACGCTACCGTCACGGCTGATGAGGAACTTTGTGAAGTTCCACTGGATGTCCGCACCGTTCCCTGTCTCGCCGTCAACATGGGCCTTCAAGTATTCATACACAGGATGGGCCTCTGTCCCGTTGACGTCGACCTTGGCGAACATCGGGAACGTGACATGATAATTCAGTTCACAAAACGATTGAATGTCCTCGTTTGATCCCGGTTCCTGCGCCCCAAACTGATTGCACGGAAAGCCCAGCACCAGGAGTCCGTCTGGTTGATAGGCGTCATACAACTCCTGCAGCCCTTGATACTGCGGGGTGTACCCACACCGGCTCGCCGTGTTCACCACCAGCAACACTTTGCCTGCATAGGTCGACATCGACTGATGTGTCCCATCGATTCTCTCTACCGTATAGTCGTACAGTTGCATTCGATTGCACCTACCCTCCGGAGATTTCCATGGCGCAGGACACGACACAACGGCGGAGGGCGCGATGCCCCCGCCATGCGCCAATGCGCTTGGTTTCATTAGGATACCATAAGACGCGGAAAAGACGCGGAACTTCGGATTGACGCGTTCGCCTGCAAGAGAGGTTCGCCTACAGAGGAAGGCTTAGCTGTACTTCCCCTCCACTGTGACCAACGTACCGTAGTGCACCATCGTCCACACCTTTGCAGCCGTGGCAGGGGGAAGCTCGACACACCCGTCACTCTGAGGGAAGCCGTAGGAGGCGCGGACAAATCCGTGCACCGCGTCGCCACCGTTGAAGTAGTTCACATATGGGACACCTGGATCACTGTAGTGTGTACCGTTTGGATTTGTCCCCGTCATGGTCTGCGAGCGGTAACGCAAGTAGACGGGGAAAGTACCGTCAACGGTGGTCGCGCCTTGCACGCCAGTGTTCGCATCGGATGTCAGAACCCAGTGCCCCGCGTCCCACAACTGCAGTGTTTCAGGGTGAGACTTCTGAACAAGAATGTAACTGACGGGGTACGCATCTGTTTTGGCCGAACTGCCAAGGAGAGTGGACCAGACCTGTGGACCGGCAATACCGTCCACTGTCAAACCATTTTGGTGTTCAAAAGCAATCACAGCCCCTTCGGTCAGCGCTGTGTATGTGTTTGGCGCGAACTCAGCTGCGAGCGAACTAGGCGTGTTTTGGTACTGCCAAGTGAATGAAGCCGTCGGCGGTGTGCTGATATCGCTGACAGTGATGGAAGGCTGTGCTCCGTTCGCGATCACAACAGGCAAGTAGTGCAGCTCTGCCAGGCGCTCGTTCAAAGCCAGTACGGCCGACCCTGTGGAGCCCACGCTCAGTGTCGGATATGAGACCGTCGTGGTTGTCGAGTTGTTGCCGGTTGCTTGACCGTTTCCGGTTGTCGAGTTGTTGCCGGTTGTCTGGCTGCTGCCGGTCGCTTGACCGTCTCCGGTCGCCTGGTTGTTGCCGGTCGCCTGGCCACCCGTGTTCGATGAAGACGCGTTGCTGCTAGTTGAGGAACTCGTACTTTTGTTAGTCGCGCTCTGGCCCGATTTGCTTGGACCTACTTTAGCTCCTGTCGTTGTGGCCTTCGTAACTTTTGCTACGGGCGTTACTTTCGCCGGCGCGCCCGCACTACCTAAACCCAAGGCCGCACCACACCCTGTCAGCGCGGTACCCATCAAGAGGGTTGCTCCAATTGCCCCCCACTTCGTCCATCTTCCCGCCACTCGTTTCATGTTCTCCTCACTCCCATATGAGTCTCTGTGTGACGACTGACTCTCTGTGTGACAGCTCGTTCCAAAGCATCAGTGGTCGACAGCGTTCGACGTGGCGTCGTCTCTTTATCCTCGTGAAATATATGACAGCGCCTTGTGTTGATGCGTGTACGAGTACCACCGTTTAGGGAGATTTTTCAAACCTATGGAATAGACGGTGTAATGGCTTGTCCTGTTTCACCGCTAGACAAATTTACTGCATAAAGCGCAAAAAACGACGCTTCGGACGCGGATGCGCTCGAAACGCCGTGTTAAAAAGTATTCGAGTTGTCTGGGTTTACGCCATATGGCGGCCCCTCCCTCCTGTGTACACTCGCATTTCAACACCTTCACGGGCACGCCGACGTGGCGTCCAAAACCGCCCTGCTACCGCCAGTTGGATGAAGACCATAATGAGCGTGACTGGGATTCCCTCGTCGAATGGGTTCGACGTTGACAGGAAGAACGAGCCGCCTTGATAGAAGAAGAAGTTCAGTGTCATGAAGGCAGACAGGAGTCCTGTAAAGATGCCAAGTGTACGAATGCGTCGGTCGCTCTGGCGTTTGACAACCATCACCCCGAGCACCACAAACGCCGCGCCGATGACGAGTTCCCCGCACTCCACCAACCATGCGAACGGCACACTGTGCGGAAGCACGACGAGTTGCAGCAGAGACTGGTAAAATTCGTAGTGCACCGGACCAGTTAAAGTGGCCTGTAGTTGATGGTGAAAGTCAGAGACAAAAGTCCCACTGATCACTTTATCGAGGCCAGATACGAGCCATTCGTAGGCTAATATGAATAATACAACCGGAAAAAAGTACCGTCTTTGCAAGTCGGTCATCTCCTATCCCTAATCACACCCACATTTTCACACGTGAGAGTGAAGGTCTGTAGAGCGCAATCGACTGTTCCTAGTGGTCCATTTAGACCAATTCAAACTAGTCGTGATAATTGCCTTGACCGTTCCCTCTAGTCAATCACCAAAGCTGCTGCGCACCGCCGACCCGAACCAGGCTGGGCACACACATAGGAGTGTACCGAACACCCCCGTGAGCACCCAGACAATCCAACCAGCGCTCGTCCCAAACCCCATCATGCCCGCAATCGTGGACGACGCGCGACCGATGGGCGCCGACTGCGCCTGCCAGACAAGTGGGAGCAACCAGCCCAAGGCTCCAGCCAACAAGGCGGCAAGCGGTTTGCGCGCGCCCGGTGCAAACGCCGCGCCGATCAACAGCCCAATCACCGCTGTCGCCCACCACCAGCCGATGGCGTTCGTGATCCAAATGAGCGCCACGCCGACGACAGTCACCGCGGCAAATTCCAGCATTCTACTTGATGTCCGCACGCCGAACTCCTCCTCTGTGTGCAATGCACAACGTACACGCAAGACTCCCACGCCCGCGGTCACAACCTGATTCAACTGGTATGGGGCACCTGCCGCGTGCTCCCTACTGCAGCGTCCAGACTGTGTGCCCCGGCGCCTGCTTTGCCTCACTCGTGGTCAACATTGGCAAGTACTGTCCGTTCCACCAGGTCGAGACAAAGTTTTCGTACCACGGAGACAGCGGGTTTTCGCTCTGCCCACCCGGGTAGACGCCGACACCTTTGCCGGTGCCCCAGTTCATGACAAAGCGCCAACTCGGCCCGGCAGTCGACAGGAACCCCCTGTTCGAGTCCGCCGCATCCACCGTCCACTCGTCGCCGCCGCTTGGGCGCGGACCGTAGCCGAGCGATGAGATCTGCGAAACCGCCTGGAACTCCCGGGCGTGCAGCTTACCCCACTGCCAGGCAGCGACGTTGCCGCCAAGCTTTTTTGTCAACTGTGTCACAGCCTCACCAAAGGCTTGCTGCATCACCGTAGACGCCGTTCGTGTCGCTGACCCAGGCGGCGTAAAGACCGAATTGGTCGGGTCGTGCAGAGTCCACGCTTGCAAATCTTCATCGAGCGACGACTGCCCTGGTCCGACTGCAAGATTCGGGTCTTGCTGTACTGGGACTTTGGCGGCCGTCCACCACGGCTGGAATGTGTCGTGCAGGTACTGGCTCCAAAACATCCACCACACTGAGGACGCTGTCGAGTTCACGCCCATGTTGTCGTTCCAACTCGCGAGCGCGTTCTTCGCGGCTTGCTCCTGCGGTGTCAACTGTGCACCGTTCAGCGCCTGCAGCAACTTCGGAACAATTTGCGTCGCTAGGTAGTCAGTTGTGTTGTTCTGCAAGTCCTCCATGTCCTTCACCGTGAGGTTTTTGCCGCGGCTGAGCGTCTGATAAATTTCGTCCGCGCGGTAACCGTTGTCAAAGAAGTCCATCGACGTGCCGATGTAGTACGGGTAGCTCGGCCCCACTTCGCGCTGGTTGGCCGAGAACACGATGTGGCTCTTCGGGTCATAAGCTTGCGGGATGTCCTTGTACGGAATCGTGCCGATGACGTCCGACTGGCCGGTGCCAGGCAGCGGCAGCCACGGGTCACCTTTCGCCACAATCGGGTAGTAGCCGGCCGAGATCATTCCGATGTTCCCCTGGTTGTCGGCGTAGACAAAGTTCTGCGACGGTGCGTGCCAAATTTTTAACGCCGCCTTGAACTGCGTGAAGTTCGACGCTTTGAGCACACCGAGGAGCGCGTCCATGTCTCGACTCGGGAGGGCGCCCATCCAATCGACCGACATTGTCTGCCCCGTTTGAGTCATGATGGGCCCATGCACCGTCAGTTGCACGGTCAGCGACGATGGTGCGGCGCCTTTGACCGGGATGGTGTAGTGGACCGCCTGCATCTTTCGCCAGGCGCCCTTCCAGAAGTACTCGCCAGGGTGCGCCTTGCTCGTCTTCTCCTGGTAGAAAAGCGTCGCTTGGTTCTGCACATTGGTCTCACTCCAACTGATGTGCTGGTTGTGGCCAATCAGGATAATCGGCACACCGGGAATGGAGACGCCGCTAAAGTGGTAGTTGGGGTCTTGCGCCGACACCTCGTACCAAATGGACGGTAGGGTCTGGTTAAGGTGCGGATCGCCCGCCATCAGCGGTTTTCCGCTCGCAGTCTTGGTGCCGTCGACAGCCCAGTTATTACTGTTTGATCCCGTATGAATGGCCGACGCTGGCAAACTCCGGATGCGCTGCTGGAGGTTCATGAGCGACGTGAGTTCCGCATTCGACACCGTCTGTGCGCCGGTAATCGGCGCAATGCCAGCGTTTTGATAAGGCCCGACGTCGTATGGGTGCTGAACGTCCTTGGGCAGCACCGGGAAGAAATTCATCGTCTGTTTGTAGCCAAGCGACTTGACAAGCAGAGCGTAGTCGAGTGGTTCGGTGCTGAAGTCGAGCGTCTGCGTCATGTCTCCCTGAATCACCAGACTATCGACTGGCGTCCACGGCGCCGGTTTGTAGCCGAGCAACTTAAACAGCGCCGGCAAGCTGCCGGTCTTTTCGTCATAGGCGATGCCGTCGTTCACCCCAGCCGAAAACGCGGTCAGCGCTTTTCGCGCTGGGTCATTCGGTCCCATCTGCCGCCACTCCGTCTGCGCAGTGCGCAGAAGGCCTAGCTGCAATTCAAACTGGTCGGACGGGAGCGCCTTCGGCCCGACAACCTGCGACAGTAGACCTTCCCCCTGACGGCGTTCGAGATCCATCTGGTCCAAGCGGTTTCGCGCCTGCAAGTACCCCATGGCGAGGAACATGTCATGGTTATCCTGAGCTTTGATGTGCGCAATGCCGTTTGCCTCAAACACGATGGTGACTGGCTTGATTAGGCCCGCAATGTGAAGCGTCTGCGTCGTTGGCGTTTTCGAGTCCACGGCCATGTGCCAGACACCTGTGCCTGGGTTGAAGCCGGGTCCAAGCGGCGGCAGCGGTCCAACGCCGCGCGCACCGCCGTACAGGAGTCCTGCTGTCAGAACAGCCGCCGCAGCAATCTGCACGTACTTTCGAGTAAAGCGCTTTCTTTCTGTCATCTGGTTGCCTCCGTTCCCCCTGTAATTTGCGCCCTCATCCTATGGAGTCACGTAAAAGTTCAACATGAGTATACCGCTTTCATCACGGCTATTCGCCTGCTGCGTGGACGCTAATGAAGTCAGGTCAACTGCGTCACGCATGCTGTAATGTCAATTTGACACTTACCTGCGAGTATGTCGTGCTGTACGTGCGTGACGCTTACCTGTGAGGACGCCGCGCTCTAGGTGTCAATTTGACACTTTCCTGTGAGGACATTCCGCTCTAGGTGTCAATTTGACACTTACCTGCGAGGACGCCGCGCTCTAGGTGTCAATTTGACACTTACCCGTGAGGACATTGCGCTCTAGGTGTCAATTTGACACTTACCCGTGAGGACGCCACGCTCTAGGTGTCAAATTGACACTTACCTGCGAGGACGCCGCGCTCTAGGTGTCAATTTGACACTTACCTGTGAGGACGCCGCGCTGTAGGTGTCATTTTGACACTTACCCGTGAGGACGCCGCGCTCTAGGTGTCAATTTGACACTTACCTGCGAGGACGCCGCGCTCTAGGTGTCAATTTGACACTTACCCGTGAGGACATTGCGCTCTAGGTGTCAATTTGACACTTACCTGCGAGGACGCCGCGCTCTAGGTGTCAATTTGACACTTACCTGTGAGGACGTCACGCTCTAGGTGTCAATTTGACACTTACCTGCGAGGACGCCGCGCTCTAGGTGTCAATTTGACACTTACCTGCGAGGACGCCACGCTCTAGGTGTCAATTTGACACTTACCTGTGAGGACGCCGCGCTCTAGGTGTCAATTTGACACTTACCCGTGAGGACATTGCGCTCTAGGTGTCAATTTGACACTTACCTGTGAGGACGCCGCGCTGTAGGTGTCATTTTGACGCTTACCTGTGAGGACGCCGCGCTCTAGGTGTCAATTTGACACTTACCCGTGAGGACGCCGCCCTCTAGGTGTCATTTTGACACTTACCTGTGAGGACGCCACGCTCTAGGTGTCATTTTGACACTAACGTGTGAGGACGCCGCGCTCTAGGTGTCAATTTGACACTTACCTGCGAGGACGCCGCGCTCTAGGTGTCAATTTGACACTTACCTGTGAGGACGTCACGCTCTAGGTGTCAATTTGACACTTACCTGTGAGGACGCCACGCTCTAGGTGTCATTTTGACACTAACGTGTGAGGACGCCGCGCCGTAGGTGTCAAATTGACACTTACCTGTGAGGGCGCCACGCTCTAGGTGTCATTTTGACACTAACGTGTGAGGACACCGCGCCATATTGGTGCAAATTGCGATGCGGCCCCCCGTTCTCCACCCGCTCCCCTCCCGCACGGTCCCACGCCGCAGTTGTCGCACCAGATGCGATATTTCCGACTGCCGATTCCAGTAAAATTCAATCCACATTCCGAATACTAGTCATCATTCCGAGTGGAGCGTGGGCCTCTCCAGACCGGCTCCACGGACAAGGTGGTAGAACCGTGGCGCACTTAGAAAGGTCAAAATTCCGCGCAATGGGAACAGACGTAGAGATCATCATTGCAGACAGCAACCTGCCAGCCGACAAAACGCGGCTCGACATGCTCGCGGCGAAGGCGGAAATTGACCGCCTTGAACTGCTCATGTCCCGCTTCATTCCGGCCAGTGACATCTCCCGGCTGAATGACAACCCGGGCGAGTTTGTCCCAGTCGCCAACGAAACGGCTCAGGTGCTGCTGCTCGCCGAGCACGCCTGCCGCGAAACGAACGGCTTGTTTTCCCCAAGTCTTGGCGCCTGGATGGAGCACTACGGCTACGACCGCTCGTACGATTGCGGCCTCGCTCACTCGTACAAACCCAACCTCGCCCCCCGCGCCGAAGCATCCGCCGAAGCATCCGCCGAAGCATCCGCCGAAGCATCCGCCGAAGCATCCGCCGAAGCGTCGCCATCGCCATCGCCATCGCCATCGCCATCGCCATCGCCATCGCCATCGCCATCGCCATCGCCATCAGTCGTGGGCGTGGCCCGGGCCCAGGCCGAGCCGACACAAGGGCGCGCCGCAGCCCACCCCATGGCCGATCTCGCTACTCGCCTCGGCCGCGGTTACGTCCCGTACACAGTCGGCACGGGCGGGCGGTTTCGCCTTGAACCCGGCTACAAGCTAGACCTTGGCGGCATCGCGAAAGGTTGGATTGTCGAGCGAGCCGCCGACGTGCTGCATCGGCGCGGGCATCATAACTTCGTCTGCAGTGGCGGAGGTGACATGGTGTGCGCTGGGCGGGAAGGCGAGCGACCGTGGGCTGTCGGCATCGCGAACCCGACCGGATTGGCCGACTCATCACCGACTTCAGACTCCCCGGCCACACTTCTCACGCTGTCCGTCGAATCGTCAGCTGTAGCGACAAGCGGCACCTATCACAGGCGCTGGACCCAGGGCGAAACAGTACGCCACCACATCCTCGACCCACGAACAGGTCAGCCTGCAGAGTCGGACCTCGTCTCGGCAACAGTCATTCACGAACACTTGACCGCCGCAGAGGTGGCCGCGAAAGTCGTGCTGTTACTCGGCCGCGAGGAGGGGCTGCACTGGCTGAAGAGTGTGCCCCACCGCGGCTGGGTCGCCGTGACAACAAGCGGAGATGTGCTGCACGCGTGGCAGTGAACGTCCGCGGCGTCTTGCCGCTGCACGCGTGGCAGTGAACGTGCGCGCCGCGCCTTACCGCTGTGCGCATGACACTCACAAAGCTTCGGTCATCCTTCGCTCTCTGCGGTGAATCCGGAAGTGCAACAACTCGTACGCGAGCGGCACAATGACCAGGGTCAAAATCGTCGAGGAGAAGAGTCCGCCAATCACGACGATCGCCAGTCCTTTCGAGATAAGCACGCTCTGCCCTGCACCAAGCGCAAGCGGCAACAGCGCGCAGATGGTTGCGACAGCGGTCATCAAAATTGGCCGCAGACGCGTCGTCCCTGCCTCGAGCAGCGCCTCGCGCACGGTCATGCCGCGACCGCGCTGCTGTTCGACGCGCTGGATGAGCACGATTGCGTTGGTGACCACGATGCCCATCAACATGAGGATCCCGATGAGCGACGACACGCTAAGCGGCACGCCGGCGATGAGTGAGCCGAAGAACGCCCCAATCAGCGCCACCGGCATCGAGAACAAAATGGCGAGTGGTGCTGACCAGTCACCGAACAAGATCAGCATCACCATGTAAACAATCCCGACTGCCACCAGAATCGCCTCAATCAGCTGCGTAAAGCTCTGACTCTGTTGCAGTGCGCCGGAGGACTGCGCGGCCGTGACGTTTTTCGGGAGGTTGAGCTTGTGAATGGCTGTCAAAGCGCTCTTCAACACCTGATTCGTATTCTGCGTCGTGTAATCTGCCGTAATTTCGGAGTAGGTCTGCCCGTTTTCGTGCAGAACCGACGTCGGCGTCTGCACCTGTGAAACAGTGGCGATGTCGCCGAGGGTCAACGTTTGCCCGGTTGGCGCCGTCACCGGCAGGTTGCGGATATCGCTCAGTGTGGACAAGCTTGGTTGCTTCATCGTCACTTCGAGCGAATACTGCTGCCCGCTAATTGTGACGGACCCGATGTTTTGTTGCGACAGGTAGTTCCGAACGTCTCCGGCAACCTGTTGCGCTGTCAAACCATACTTGGCGGCCTCGGCAAGGTTAGGTGTAACGCTAATCTGAGCTTGAGTGGTCGCGAGGTTGCTAGCGACGTTCGCAAGCCCGGGGAAGTGCTGCAGGCGATTCGTAATCTTGGTCGTGGCATTAGCGATCGCTGCTGGGTTCCCGCCTTTGACGACGATGTCAAACGCCGTCGTGCCACCACCTGTCGACTGGCCTTTCACCTGAATCGTCGCGCCGTTTGTTGCGAGTGGCGCCACCTGATTGCGTGCCTTGGCGAGAAACGCGTTGACGTCGGCTGATTGCGTTAGGGCGACCGTGAGCGAAGCGGTGTTCGTGTTGTAGAGTCCGGAACCACCGCCGTACTGACCGCCACCGCCGACAGTCGTGTTGACCCGCTGGATGTCCGTCTTGTCCTGGCGCAGTGCGTCTTCCACTTGCTTGGCCTTGTTGTTCGTCACTGAGATCGGCGTCCCGACTGGCATTTTAATAGAAATGCTGGCGGTCTGCTGCAGTGAGTTTTGAATAAAGGTGCTGCCGACAAGCGGCAGGATGAGAATAGAAGCGACCATCGCGACTGCTGTACCGAGCGACACAATGAGCTTGTGGCTTAGGGCCCAGTTCAGCGCGCCACGATACTGCTTCTGCCAGCGGCGCAATTGCTCGGGGTGCATCGTGGCTTCGCGCGCTACCTGTTCCACATCCGACCGCAGCCAGCCGTCACTGCTTCCGGGAGCACTTGCATTGCCTGTCCCACTCGACGCGCTAGCGCCGGCCAGCTCGCCAACGTCCCCCGCCGCGACAGCAGCACCAGCGGCAATCGCTGCATCCGTAGCGACACCTTTGCTTGGCCGACGCACGACGAACAGCCAGGCCAAAATCGGTACCACCGTGAGCGCGACGAACAGTGAACTGACCAACGAACAGACGACTGTGAGGGCAAACGGGTAGAAGATCTTGCCGACAATCCCGCCGACCAGGGTCAGCGGCAAGAACACCGCAATCGTCGCAAGTGTCGACGAGAGAATCGCGTTGCCGACTTCCGCGACGGCAAACTCAATGAGCCGCTTGCCAAAGCCGTAGCCCTGGCGCCACGTGCGGAAGATGTTTTCGATCACGACGATGCTGTCGTCGACGACGCGCCCAGTCGCAACCGCTAGGCCGCCGAGCGTCATAATATTGAGCGTGATACCGAGGCGAGAAAGCAGAATCATCGTCGTCAGAATGGAGAGCGGGATAGATACAATCGCCACCAGTGTCGTGCGCGCATTGCGCAGGAACAACATAATCACAACGACTGCGAACAGGGCGCCAAGCAGCGCTTCGCGCAAGACGTCGTTGACAGACGAGGTGATCATCTGAGAGGCGTCAAACAGCGGTACGACGTGCACACTCGCAGGCAACTGTGGCTCGAGGGCTGCGAGCTGTTTGTCGAGGGCTTTGACCACCGTCACAGTGTTGGCGCTCTCAGACTTTGTCACAGACACGAGGATACTCGGTACTCCGTTCGTGCGGTTGATGCTGTGACCACTAGGCGGTTGCAGGGCCACCGACGCGAGGTCTGACAGCGGAATGGTGGACAGAGTCGCAGTGGATGCGGTCGAACCCCCGCCCGCTGCAGAACTGCCTGTCCGAGTCGCGGCGCCAGCCCCGGTCGTCCCCGCGGACACCCCGCCCGAGCCCGTGACCTGCTGCAATTTGTGTTCGAGCGACGTCAGCGTCTGAGAAAGTTTCGTTTGCGCTTGTTGAAGCGCCGGGATCTCCGCCTGAAGCTGTGCAATCGTCTTCGGGTTCTGCTGTGTCTGCGGCAAGGCTAGTTCCTTCGCTAGCGCGAGTTGAGCCCCGAAGAGTTGGCCTTGCACCTGCTGCATCTGTGCGAGCACCTGATTTTCCACCTGCACGACGCCAAGCCCCTGCCCGACCTGGCCGACACCTGACGCGACCTTTCCAATCGCTTGACCCATTTGGCTGAGACTCTGTCCAAGCGACTGTTGCAGAGCGGCAGACGGATTACTTGGCAGTGCGACTGGAAGCTTGCGGATGGCAGCGAGCGAAGTCAGCGTCGCTTTCAACTGAACAGGTTGAACCTTGCCATTCGTCGTCGTGGACCCAAGCGGCGTCGACCCCGTATCTGCTTGCAGCGACTGTAGCACCTGCGCGAGGCTGAGGTTGTAGTGGCTCAACTGGGTCGGATCGAAGTGGATCACGACGTTGTCCGCCTCTGCCCCACTTGCGCTGACCGTAGCGACGCCTGGCGCTCCCTGCAGTGCCGGAACGATCTGGTTGTTGACCACGCCCTTGAGCGCACTCTGCGAGAGCTTGCCGGACGCTACAGTTAACGCGAGCACCGGCGTATTGCTAAAGGAGAAGGACTGGATTGATGGCGTTCCAGCAGTGGACGGCAACTGGACCTGGCTAACAATCTGCTGCACGTTCTGTTGCACCGTGTTGAGGTTGGCGCTCATACTCAACTGCAACTGGATCTGGGAGACGTTCGCGAGCGAGGTCGAAGTGATGCTTTGCACGTCTGTGGCACCGTTCAGCGCCTTTTCGAGCGGTGCCGTGATATCGGTCGCCACTTGGCTCGGCGAAGCACCGGGGTACGACGTGCTGATCGACAAAACCGGGATCGACAGGTTTGGCATCAGGTCTTCTTGTAGCCCAAACGCCGAGACCACTCCGAGAATGGCTACGAGCAATGCTAAAATGACGACCGCCACTGGATTGCGCAATGAAAACCTGGTCAAGAAACGCACGCGCCTCCAACACCCTTTCAACCCTGACTCTGATTTCTGCTGATTTGTTTCCAAGTTTAATGTTTTACTTGCTAAAATACAACATCGATTTGTCAACGGGGCCTGTCAACCCCGCTCGCTTCGTTGCGAGGTTGCATCGTGGGAACAAAAACTTAGCCTCTCATGTAAGACGCCGATGAGGCCGCTTTTGTTCGTCGTCCTCTTGCAACAACACAGCCTTTGGGATAGAGTGCTTCATGCGTCTAGTCAATTAGAACTAGATAAGATGGTTCACATAGCTGTATCAGGCTTTGCAAGGGAGCAATATACTGCATTTGTGTCGATGATTCAGAACTTACAGAGGTGGATGAACAATGGAACGATTATATGTGGTTTGGTATTCGAAGGGTGCTGGTTGGTCACCGAGTCCCAGCAAGACGAAGATACAGGCAGAGACGTACGCACTAACTCTGCAAGAACGCGGCTACGAAACGCGTATTGTCCAACTCGTCCACGCCAGCCTCGATGACATTGTCAACGGTTGATTCGAATATACACAGAGGCCAATCGCCGAACCCCGGCGATTGGCCTCTGTTCAACCGTGCTCAGGCGGAATAGTACTGTCCGCAGGAACGGTGGTGTCTGAAGCGGCCCGTTCACGGCTACGCGTCCCCGCGCGACGAGACCCCCAAGCGGCCGCCAGAAATCTGCTCGGCAGTCGACCGTTGCCCAGTCCGTACCACTTTGCGAAATACAGAATAAGAATGGCGAGAGCTCCGAAAAAGAAGTCTGTACCGCGAGTCATCGTCATAATCATCTTTCTCGCAATCGCGAAGATGAGGATGTCGACCACTAGGTGAGGGTCTCGCTTAATCAACATCATCGCGACTTCCAGGCCGATCAAATACAGCAGACCTTGATCGAGAAACTGCTGAAAGTTGTGGCTGCTCGTCACAGACAGCATGCCGTACAAGCTCGCGACCATCATCGCGCCCGCTCCCACTACGCCGACAATTAAGAGCAGTGCGAGGACGATTTCCAACACACGTATGGCCTGTTCGATAAACTGATAGAAAGGCTTAAATTGTCGATGCACTTGGCCTCTCACCTCCATCTTCCGATCGTTGCCGATGGCGCTGTGTCAGGCGTCAATTATAGCAATATTTCCTCTCGTGGTAATACACGGCCGCGGTTTTTTGCGCGAACCTGCTAGTCCCTCGCCTTCAAGCAACTTGGCGGCGAGGTGCGACCCGCAGAACCGACGAAACAGCGCCAGCGACGCAGACTGCGGCAGCCGCCCAAAAGACCGTGTGGAGAGCTGCCATAAACAGCCCTGGCGCGAGATGGGCTGGCACTCCGTGGAACACTGCCCCCGTCAACTGGTGTAAGCGAACAGTGAATACAGACACTGACAAGGAAATGCCGATGACCATACCAATGTTTCGAACCAACGCATTCAAACCGCCAACCAATCCAACTTTACTGCGTGGCGCGGTGTTCATGATGTTTGCGTTGTTCGGCGACTGGAACATCCCCTGCCCAATTCCAAACAACACCAGGTGCAGACCTACTACCCAAGGCTGTACGCCGGTGGACAGGAGGTTGAGAAGAACAAACCCCAGCGCATTCACACACAGCCCGCCAGTCGTCAACAGCTTGGGTCCAATTCGGTCAGATATGTAGCCCGACAATGGAGCCACACCCGCCATGGCCAGCGGGTACGTCATCATCGCGAGACCCGTGACTTGCGGTGAAGCGTGCAACACGTCCTCTAAGTAAAACGGCATCATCGTGTTCGTGCAGAACAAAGACACGAAAGAGAGCATTGCGGCGAAACTCGCTGCCGAAAAGGCGCGGTTGCGGTACAGGGAAAAATCGATCATGGGCTTCTTGGCATAGCGTTCGCGCACGCCAAACGCAGCGAGCACGAGGATTGACCCGGTTAGACCAACGACCGTTCGTGACGATGTCCATGTCCACGTTTCACCGTTCGAAACCGTGTAAAGGAGACCGACAATCCCAACAATGAACAGAACGGTACCCATGTAGTCGAAACCGCTCGCTGACTGCCGGGTGTGTTTTTTCGGCAACAGAAACAACCCGAGCACAAACCCCAAAACGCCAATCGGCACGTTGACCCAAAAGATGGCGGACCAGTTGAAGTAGCCAATCAAGAGTCCGCCAATTGTCGGACCAGTGAGTGCCCCGAGCGATACGGTGGCCCCGATAATACCCAACGCTCGACCGCGTTGGTGCTGAGGGAATATGGTGGCAGTAATCGCCTGACTGTTCGCCATCAACAGCGCGGCGCCGAGGGCCTGCGCAATGCGGGACGCAATCAGCAGACTGATGGTTGGCGACAGCGCACACAAGGTTGACCCCGCAGCAAATACGAGAAAACCCGCATTGTAGAGCCGCCCACGCCCCCACAAGTCAGCCAAGTTTCCCACGAGCGGCAGCATGGCGCAAATCGTCAATAAATAAGCAGTCACGACCCACTGCACAAGATGTAGTGGGACTTGTAGTGTATTGGAAATGGTGGGCAGGCCCACATTGGCAATACTGCCGTCGAGCGTCGCCATGAATGTCCCCACTGCGACGTTTGCCAACACCCACCACTTGCGCGTTTCTTGGTCAGTCGCCTGAGCCACACTCATCTAAAGCACCTCGGTCGTTGTCTGAAATCTCTCTATCTACACAGTTCTCCCCGCCTCATTGTAGTGAACCCCTTGTCGACATACAAACGTTTAGCCTAGACTAAAAAGCACAAGTATTCACACGCCATCCAGTGAAGTGGGGAGACAGTTAAATTGAACGTGATTGACGACGCTGTACTGCGGCGCGAGTGGGTCGTTGCCTTGCCGTCCGCGCAAGTGAACGAGACTCCAAAACACATCAACTTGTTCGGTGAACCGGTCGTTTTGTGGCGAAGTGAAGGTACAGCACTGGCTTGTCGAGACTTGTGCGTACATCGCGGCGCAGCGCTCTCGCTCGGCTGCGTACGCGACGGAGCACTGGTGTGTCCGTATCACGGCTGGGTGTACGCTGCGGATGGAACTTGCATCGACATCCCCCAACTCCAACCGGGGACGCCAATCACCAAAAAGGCTCGGTTGACCAGTTTCGGCTGTACCGAGGCTCACGGCTTCGTCTGGGTGAACCTCGACGCACCCCAGACACCGATGTTCCCACTCGAAGGGACATCAGACACCAACGGCCACCACGTCATCTGGGGGCCACGCAAGGCGAAGGCGAAACCGCCGCGCATCATCGAGAACTTTTTGGATGTCGGGCACCTCGCCATCCTTCATGACGGGTTCCTCGGTTCGTCAGAACAACCGTACATTCCACAATACCAGGTCCATCGAACCGCGACTGGCTACAGTTCAGACGAGATACACGTCTTTCAGCCAAACGCAGATGGGGCTGGTCGCCCAGGTATGGTGAGTTACACCTACGACATGATCCGTCCGCTGACTGTCAAGTTTCTTAAACGAGATATCAGCACTGGACGCCAGATGAGCATCGTCTTGACGGTTCGCCCAGAAAACACGAGCGAGTCAACCGTCTACGGGCTCATGTCGTTTGACTATGACACAGGCCTTGAGGACACAGAACTGATTGCCTTTCAGGACCGAATTTTCGATCAGGACCTGCCGATTATCGAAAGTCAAAAGCCCGAAGACCTCTTACTCGACCTGCAACTCGAACTGTCACTTCAGTGCGACCGCGTCAGCATCGCCTACCGGCAGTACCTGCGAGAACTCGGCGTGACATTTGGAGTTGTCTGAGACATCTGTTCAATAGTCCATTTAGACCCCCTCAAAATGGTCCGATTCGGCGTTGTTACGCTTATGGCCTAGTAGGGATGATTAGATCGTATAGAGGGGACATTTACCATTGCCGTGAGTTGGCCATCGCCCCACCCGCTTGGGACAGTGACAAGTACGTACGCAGAAAGTGAGGGATTTGCATGAACGGACATTTATCTCCCCCCATTCACGCCGGATGGGCGTGGCAGTTTTCTTGGTTGAACCTATCTGCTGCCGACCTCATTGTCGTCGGTCTGATGGTGGTTGTTTTCGTGCTCGCGATCGTAATTCCGTTTCCGGACCACAAAGGAGGTGACGACGAGTGAAAAAGAACATGACGCGGTCACTGCGGCTGTGGGTTCAGAACACACTTCCGATGGAAAACCTGTTGCCTGACAGCATGCCGGCCTACGTGGATTCATACGTCTACCTGTTTGGCATTCTGACTGTAGCGGCACTCGTCTGGCTCATCATAACCGGGACGGTGCTCGCAATCTTCGGGCCTCAGTGGTGGCACATCTCTCCCATCGGTCACTTCTTCAACAGCATGCACTTTTGGAGCGTTCAGGCCTTCTTCTTCTTCATGGTCTTGCACCTGTGGGCACAGTTCATGATGGCAGCTTGGCGCGGTGGTCGGCACTGGACGTGGATTGGTGGTTGGCTGCTGTTCCTCGTCTCGATTGTGGCGGGACTCACCGGCTATTTGTCGCAAAACAACTTTGACTCGCAGTGGATTGGCGTGCAGGGAAAAGACGCGATCAACTCGACAGGCGTGGGCGGATTCTTCAACATCCTGAACTTCGGCCAAATGTACGGGTTGCATATCTTTGTGCTCCCGATGGTCATTATTGTGTTGTTAGCCATTCACCTGATGTTGGTCCGCATGCACGGGGTTGTAGAACCCCTGCCGAATGGAAAGGAGGAAGTCGACGATGGCGAGAAAGTGGCGGAATAACAACGCCGACTTCCCACAGAAACCGTATGACCTAATCCGCGAGATGTTGGTTGCGCTGGGCATCATGGGCGCTTTGGTGTTGGTCTTAGCCGCGGTATTCTCGACTGCGGACGTCCCAGCGCTAACCGCTCAACAAGTCGCACGTCAAGACCCAAAACTGCTGCTGCAAAACGCCCTTGACGACCTGTCCGGGCAAGATGCCATCAGCACCTACGGCCCCCCCTACAACAACTCGGGTACCGCGCAATCCATCGCCGGCTTTTCGCCAGCGCAGATGGCTGGTGTGCAGATTCCGATCAATTCAGCGAAGGTCAACGTACTCGACCCGTTAAACAAGGTCGCCAAAGTCGACACTTCTCTGCAGTCACCACTGCAAACCTGGAGCAAGGCGACCGTGAAACAGCGGTCGGCGTGGGTGAACCACATTGAATCCGCGCTGAATCACGCGACTCTGCAGCACGGAGTCCTAGTCGTGCCAGCAGCCAGTCCTGACAGTTATGGCCCGCTTCCGACGATGCTCAACGCATACCTCGGGTTGGCCAGAAGTGGTCTGCTGGAGTCCGCAATCGACGGCGGGTCTGGTCCAATGCCCTCGACGAACCGCACGGAATCGCTGCTCTTGCTGCAGGACGTACCTGACGCCCAGTACGCGAATCAACTCGACATGTCAGGCAACCAGTGGGGAATTATCAAAGAGACCGGCAACTACCCGGGCGCAGTGTGGCTGTGGTTCTACACCCTGCTGTATCAGATCCCGCCGTTCGTCAACTCCAGCTCCGCTGACTTGGAGGTTGTGCTCACTACTGGCCTCGTCACCATCTTACTCGTCTTGACTCCATTCATTCCAGGACTCCGGTCACTGCCGAAGGTATTCGGGATTTACAAACTGATCTGGCGCCGCTGGTACCGCACGACGACAAAGAAGGGGCGTGGACACGCATGAACCGTTCCACTCGTACACAGAAAGCTGGCCCCCGCCGCGCGTTGCTTCCGCAACGGTGGGTGGTCCTGCTGTTCACCTGCGTCGGCATCTACGCAACAAACCTCGTGTACAAAGCGCTCGTCAACGGCGCTTGGCGAGGCGGTATCGTCGGGGCGGTACTTTTGGCTGCAGCGGTCTACGTAGTCGGTATGCCGCTCGCTGCATCGATGTGGACCCATCGGGCACGCAAAGGAAAGCTGCCCAAGGGCGCTTAGGCGTGTGCGTGAGACGAAACGCGACGTGGGGCAACGCGCCTCAGGTCGCGTTCGCTGTTTCAGCGAACCTGGACCGATACGTGCCAGTTCAATTGGCGCCACTGCAAATCTGACGATTTTGTCTCACCGTGGTAAGCTAGAGGGTGTCACCCGCCCCCGACGGGCGGTGCGAATTCGCCAGATACGGAGGAACAACGATGCTCCCTAACTTTCTCATCGTCGGTGCCGCCAAGAGTGGCACGAGTTCGCTCGACCGCTACCTCAGTCAGCACCCGGATATCTATATCCCACCGAAGAAGGAAGCCCACTACTTCTCAATCCCTGATTTTCCGCCAACGTTCCAAGGACCTGGTGATGAGGGGATGAACCAATATACGGTCCGTGACCGTGCGCTCTACGAACAGTTGTTTGACGACGTACAAGAACAGACAGCAGTCGGTGAATCGTCCGTGTTCTACCTCTATTACCCTGGGACCGCGGCACGCATCCACAAAACGATTCCAGCTGCGAAGGTCATCATTCTGCTGCGCAACCCGGTCGATCGCGCGTATTCTGCGTACACACACTTGATCCGCGATGAACGGGAGTCGATGTCGTTTGAGGACAGCCTCGCGCAGGAGCAGGCTCGACACGCGAACGACTACGAACCGATGTGGCTGTACCGCGAACTCGGACTCTACACAGAGCAGGTGAAGCGCTACTTTGACGTGTTCGGACGCGATCAGGTCAAGGTTCTGCTGTTTGAGGAATTTGTGAGAGAGCCATGCGCTCATGTACGCGAGGTGTTGGCCTTTTTAGGCGTCGATCCCGATGTGCCGATTGATACTTCACTCACGCACAACGAGTCCGGGCAGCCCACTTCCAGGCTGGTGTACAACTTTATCTCGAAGCCAAACGGCCTCAAGGAGCTTGTGAAGCCTCTGGTTCCTGCTGCTATCCGGGAACGCTTGGGACTGCGCGCCAAATCGATGGTTTTGAAGAAGGTCAGTATGGAGTCGGCTACACGCGCTGAACTCGAGGCCTATTTTGCGAGCGACATCGCCGCTCTCGCTGAACTCCTGCAGCGTGACCTCAGTATTTGGCGCCCGCGGGCAAATACGTCGGACGGTCGACCGGACATGACAGGCTCAAACTGAGCCGCTAGCCGCCGCGAAGGCTACTTGTTCGCGACAATCGTAACCGCTTGGTCTCCAAGTTGCCGCCAAGCGCCCAGGAAGTCCTGCATATTCACCGCTTCGTCCTTCTTACCGTTAATCGGGTTGTTGATGTAGACGTGCGTAGCGTCGTAGCCGACGATGAGCACCGCATGCTCCTGCTGCGTGACCGTAATCGGCCCTTCGGGTGTCTGCCACGTCTCCCAGAACCTTTTGGTCGGTCTCAGTTCTGCGGTCACCCAAGCTTCAACCGGGATGCCTCGAGCGACATACGAGAGCACATCGGTGAAGGGCTGATTTGTCAAATCGACGCCTTCGCCCGGCACAATTTTGTCGATCAACTTGATGATTGGACCGTGGTAGATGCCGAATCCATCCGACCATACGTAGGGAGAACCGACGAATCCGACGTTCGGATTCCCCCACGACACAATCTGCCCTGCTGCGTTCTTGACGCGCGGAGTGCGGTCGTACGGCATCTCTTGCGCGAGCGTCATTTTGCTCACAGGGTGACCGATAGCGGTGAACAGCATCGACAAACTAGTGACTTCACAGCCATTTGGCAGTTGCGGCCACTGGTCTTGGGGTGGAACGTTCAGCATAGCGGAAGTGGGGAGTGGCGTATTCGCGCTGCCACTTCCAGTTTGGTTCTGGCTGACACTTGTGCTGTCCACCTGTTTCGCAGTCGACCGACTCGAAGTTCCGGTGATGCGTTTTGCCTTGAGCGCACTCGCTTTACTTACTGTAGGTTGCTGCGTAGTCGCAGAAGCAGTGCTTGGTGAACCGCCTAAATGGAGCCACCACCCGGACGTCCCCCACGCGCCGACCCCAATCACGGCGATTGTCGCTACAACCGCAGCTTGTCTGCGGCGCACGGCCCGTCGCCTGGCATTTTTGCGCGCTTGATTCATCGCCCGCAAGCGGTCCATATCGTCCACGTTCTCGCCCCCAAAATCTCAAGCTGTCCAGAGAGCAACAGTTGTCTGACCTATGTTAACAGGTATGCGCAAAATTTGTCGATGACTCCTTCACACAATCTCAACATGTTTTTGAGCAGATTTCAACCTTGGACTTCTATGCTTGTTCATGGAGGGTGACATGCGCGGTCACCAATGTCGGCAGCGAAGGCGGGGCTGCCGACCGGAACTCATCATTGGAGGGATTCTTGATGGACACCTATTTTGTGATCGCTGTGACAGTTGCAGCACTCACCGGAATGAACGTGTGGTTCAAGGTTCTCACGAAGCGCCTGGAACGGAGAATTGCGATGGAGTCACCCACCCAGTCGCATTGACCAGGTGGGTGAATGCGACTAGAGGCTATACACTCGACACTCGTACGGGCGTAGAGTAAATTGTCGCACACTCTCTGCGCCGTCTACGGAGTAGTTGGCCAGCATGAGTTGTGCACCGTCAACGCGGTCGTGCAAGACTTCTGGCAACATGAACTCTGCTGGCTGAGCAAAGAAGTTGTTTACAACTAGCCAGCACACATCGTCTAGCGTGCGCGTGTAGGCGTAAATTTGCTTGTGCAGGGAGAGCACCAGGTCGTATTTTCCATACACCACAACTGGGTGTTCTTTGCGCAGGCGAATCAGCTTGCGGTAGTAGTGGTAGATAGAATCCAGTTCACTGCGTTCCGCTTCGACGTTAATCTCCTTGTAATTGGGGTTGACCGCAATCCACGGCGTCCCAGTCGTAAAACCCGCGTTATCACTGTTGCTCCACTGCATCGGTGTCCGGGCGTTGTCTCGCCCCTTTGCATAGATACGCTGCATCCAGAGCTCTTGGTCTTCCCCACCTTCAATGACCCGTTCCTGCCACAAATTGAGAATCTCGACATCCCGATAGTCGTCAATGTGCGCAAAGCGAACGTTCGTCATGCCAATCTCTTCCCCTTGGTAGATAAACGGTGTGCCCTGCAGCAAGTGTAAAAACGTAGCGAGCATCTTCGCTGCTGGGACACGGTACGGGCCGTCGTCGCCGAAACGGGACAATGCACGCGGTTGGTCGTGGTTGTTCAAAAACAAACTGTTCCACGCCACATCGTAGAGGTCGTTTTGCCAACGGCTCATAATCGTCTTCATGTCTTCAAGCGACCAAGGTTTGACGTCCCATTTGCCACCTGGCCCGGAGTCGAGCAGGTCGACGTGTTCAAACTGAAACACCATATTCAGTTCGTGACGGTCCGCCCCTGCGAACAGGCGCGCATCTGCCGTCGTGACACCGCCTGTCTCACCTACAGTCATGATGTCGTACTTCGACAGCACGCGTTTATTCATCTCCTGCAGATAGTCGTGCGTTTTCGGCAAGTTCAGGAAGTGCACACCGCCCCAGCCGTATCCGTCAGCGTCAGCCTGTGGGGCATCCGGCAAACCGTCCGCCTTCGCTATGGCATTGATGACGTCCATCCGGAAACCGTCGATTCCCTTGTCGAGCCACCAAGTCATCATCTCGTAGATGCGTTCGCGAACTTCTTGGTTATGCCAGTTGAGGTCCGGCTGCCGCTTACTGAACAGGTGCAAAAAGTACTCACCAGTGTCAGCGTCGAGTTCCCAAGCAGAACGCGTAAACACTGACCGCCAGTTGTTCGGCTCGCGCCCATCGCGACCGGGCCGCCAGATATAGTAATCGCGGTAAGGACTGTCCTTGCTCTTGCGAGATTCGACAAACCATGGGTGTTCGTCAGACGTGTGGTTTACGACCAGGTCCAAGACCAGCTTCATCCCACGTGCATGAACTTCTTGAAGCAGCAAGTCGAAGTCTTGCAGCGTACCAAATTCATCCATGATGGCCTGGTAGTCACTGACGTCGTAGCCAAAGTCGTCATTTGGCGAGCGGTAGATTGGGCTGAGCCACAGTACGTCTACGCCGAGTTCTGCCAGGTAGTCGAGTCGCGACGTCACCCCGTTGAGATCTCCAATGCCATCGCCATTGCTGTCCATAAAACTTCGTGGGTAGACTTGGTACACGACTGCTTCTTTCCACCATTTGCGCTGCAACGTGCAGAAACCTCCTCAAGTTGTCACAATCTTTGTTCTCGATGATAGATGGCGACCCTTTACAAATTCAACCTTTCACAGCACCTGCTGTCAACCCAGAGACAATCCATTTGCGGAAAATCACAACCAGAATCAGAATGGGTACGATTGACGCAACCGAGCCCGCAAACAAATCTCCGTACGGAACACTGAACTGCCCGCTAAACAGTGCGATCCCGACCGGAATCGTGCGCATCGAATTCGAGGTGTTGAACACAAGTGCCATGAAAAACTCAGTCCACGAAGCCACAAACGTAAACACGGCAGCCGTGAACAGTCCCGGGGACGTGAGCGGCAGAAAAATCCGGTAGAAGGTCTGAAACACAGAGGCTCCATCAATTTTCGCGGATTCAAACAGCGCTCCTGGAATCTGCAGGAAGTAGTTGCGCAGAATCCAGGTCGCAAACGGCAAGTTGAATGCAGTGTAGGGAATAATCAACGCCTGGTACGAGTTGAGCCAACCCACGGTGCGCAAAAGCATGTACAGTGGCGTAATAATCGCGATTGGCGGAAAGACGGAAATCATCAACAGTCCGACCATCATCGGTGTCTTCGCCTTGACGGGCAGACGGGCAATCGCGAAGCCGGCCATGCTCGCGAACGCAAGCACAAAAACGGTCGAGGACAGCGCCACAAACACACTGTTGCGCATGTAAACGCCAAACTGAAACTGGCCGAACGCGTTCCGATAGTGCACCAATGTCCAAGTCCCCGGAAACAGCGACGGTGGGTATGCGCTGATGTCGGTGTTAGGCTTGAACGATGTAATGAACATCCAGTAGAACGGCAACAGGATGGCGACGAGGAACAAAATCAACACAACGTAACCGATGACCTTTTGGCGCCGGGTCTGGATCACTGTGCATCGCCCTCCACCATGCTTCGAAATGCTGACAAAAAGATTAGGGAAACCCCGAGCACTAGGATGACTGTACTCACGGCAATCGCCGACCCAATGCCAAAGTGCAGGTTCGAGAACAACGATTGTTCACCTAGCATGGCAAGCGACTCTGTGGCGTTGTCCGGTCCCCCGCCCGTGAGCACAAACGGCAAGTCAAAAACGCCGAACGCCTGCAGAATCCGAAACAGCGCCGCCAAGGCAATACTACCGCGCAAAGACGGAAAGGTGATGCTCCAGAACGACTGCCAGCGGTTGGCACCGTCGATGTAGGAGGCTTCATAGTACTCCTGCGGAATCATCTGCAGGCCGCTGAGCAGGATAATCACGACGAATGGCGTGGTCTTCCAAATGTCAGCAATCATCATGGCGATTACGGAACTGACGGGTGTCCCAAGCCATGTGACAGGTTGCCCAATGATGTGCAGCGACTGCAGCACGTAATTCAGCACGCCGTAGACGCCGCTGTAGATGTACCTCCACATCTGCGCCGAGATGACGGTGATGAGCGACCAAGGTATGAGCATGACGACAATGGAGACGTTCTTGAGCCGTTGTACGTTGTTGATTGCGAGTGCGATCAACATCCCCAGAATGAGCTCAACCACCACTGTGACAAGCGCGTAGTAGACGGTGAACCAGACACTCTGCCAAAACAGTCCGGCATGGATCAGGACGCTGTAGTTGTGCAGACCAACAAACGACATCTGGTAGCCGTTTTCTGTGAGGTTGATGTTGTTCAGGCTCATAATGACCGAATACACAATCGGAAACAGCGTCACGGCCGCAATCACGACACCAGCTGGAAGTATCATGATGTACCCGGTACGTCTGTCTGCGTTTTTGAGAGAGACGCGATGGACGGTAGGTGTGGACGGCAGCGGCTCTGCGCTCACAAGTGATCACCTCCAAACGAGGGCGGAGGAGCCGACTGGCGCCTCCGCCCCAAATGTCTGCCAATGTGCGCACTGCAACTCGGCAGCGACTTAGAGACCACCGTTAGACAGCGCCTGCTTGATCTGAGCCTGTGCCTGTTTCAGTGCCTGAGCAGGTGTAACACTACCTGCAAGCGCGGCGTTTACATTCGTGTAAATAGCCTGTGACACGGCAGCGTAGTTTGGCGTGTAAGACGGCCTCGCCACGTAGTGAGTCTTACTGACAATGTTGAAGACTGGGCTGACCGCTTTCACCTTCGGATTGTTTGCTACCGAAGCGTTCGTTGGAATCTCTGAGTACTTGGTTGCAAGGATGGTCTGTGCCTGCGTCCCTGTCATCCAGTTGATAAACGCGAGGTCAGCCGGCAAGTTTTTGGTGTGTGGATTGACGTACAGGTTCCATCCGCCAATCGTGCTATACCCCGCACCGCCGCCAAATGTCGGCAACACCGTCACTCCCACTTTGCCGACGACCTTGGAGTTTTGCGAGTTCTGCGAATCCACCCACACATACGACCAGTTGCGTTGGAACGCAGCCTGACCTTGCAGGAAGACGTTTTCCGAGTCAGGTTCTTGGAAAGTGGTCACCGCCGATGGCGTCACACCGCTCGTAATCAGCCCGCGCATGAAGGTTAGTGCCTTCAAAGCTTGGGGGGTGTTAATGTTCGCCTGTCCTTTGCTGTTTAACACTTGTCCGCCAGCGTCAGTCAGGTACTCCATAAAGTCGCAGGTCAGACCTTCGTATGAAGCGCCCTGCCAAACATAGCCGTACTTTACGTAGCCATCCTTTTGCAGAGTTGCGGCCTCGGACGCGACCTGAGCCCAACTCGTCGGAACGGGTAAATGAGCCTTTTGGAGCAAGTCCTTGCGATACCACAGGAAGCCGGAATCCGCAAAGAACGGAGCTGCGTAGACATTGCCTTTGTACGTCGCACCTTGAACAAGGCCCTTTGAGAAACGATTCCAGAATGAACTTGGAAGCTTGCTGCTGAGAGACATGGCGAGCTGCGAATTCGCGAACTGCGCTGGCCAGATGACATCGCCCATGTACACGTCAGGCGTGGCTGAACCACCGCCAATGGTGGTTGTCAGGCTCGCCTTGTTAGTACCCGTGTTGCTGGCCTGGTTCTGTAGAGTGACCTTGATGTTTGGATACTTCTTTTCGAATTCGGCAATCATGTCAGCTCGCAGACCTGTGTGTGTAATCGGGGGCGCGGCCCAGATAATCGTGCCGCTCGCCTTGGAGAAATTAACGGGAGAGCTACTGCCGGTTGCACCGGTCGAATTGCTGCCACCAGTGGTGGTGTTTGATGTCGTTCCACATCCGGCAAGCAGCCCGCCTGCCATCAAGACGCTCCCCGCAATAGCCACTGTTTTCGTCGTTGCCAATTTCATTTTTTAGCCCCCTTTGTGTAATTCACTACCTCAAGTCAGACAGTGCGCGTACAGACTCTCGCTCGACAATACGGTGAGGAAGGTAGTACGTTCCACTCGCATGAATCGTGTCATCCGCAATCATCTGCACCAGTTGTTGCACGGCTCGCTCGCCAATCTCCGCGAATGGCTGTGCAATTGTGGTCAAAGCCGGAACTGTCATATGCGCCACACCCAAGTCGTCAAACCCCATGACAGAAAAGTCATCCGGCACTTTGAGTCCGTGGTCGTGCAAACAACGGATGGCGCCGATAGCCATTTCGTCACTCGCAGCGCACACGGCAGTCAACTGGTTTTGGTCTTGGTGCTCCAACAACCGGCGCATGGCTTGGTACCCTGTAGTAAAACGGTAGTCACCGGTTTCAACCCAGTTTGACTGGTATGGGATACCGTAGTGCTCAAGGCCTGCGCGGTAGCCCTGAAGCCGCAAATCCCCAGTTAAGTCGTCGCTCATATCGCCCGTAATCATGCCAACTCGCGTATGCCCGCGCGAAACCAGATACGCCACGGCGTCGAACACTGCTTTCACGTCGTCGACCTTGAATGCAGGCAGCGCAGTCCGCCCTGTTGCCTCGGTCAGCGCAAGTACGACTGGAATGCCGATACGCTCAAGCACCGGGTCATAGTCCTCACTGACGACTTTGCTCGTAAAGATAATGCCTCCAACCCTGTGTTGCCGAAGAAACGTAAATCCTTCAAAAGCTCGATGTCTCGCATGCTGAGCGTCAAATAACAGGACCTTCATGCCGGATTCGTGACTGGCCCGGTCGATACCCCGGTAGAGTTCGCCAAAAAACAGGTCCGTGATGCCCGGAACCACCAAACCAATTGTGTCCGTCCGCTGTACGCTTAACCCGCGTGCGATTGCGCTCGGCTGAAAGTCAAGCTCCTCAATCGCGCCGCGCACACGTTCCTTTGTCTCTGGTTCGACTAACTCCGGCTTGTTCAACACCCGCGAGACTGTCGCTGGAGACACCCCGGCCCGCCTTGCTACGTCTCGTATAGTCACCTTCACTGCTGTCACTCTTCCTGTTCTGTGGGTCTAGGTACCTGACAACGACATGTTCGTGCGTCAGCCAATACGGTCGGGCACGCACATGACAAGCACCTCCTATGAAACATATTCATAACACGGTTTCATAAAAACTTTATATGTACCATACTCCAAATGCATCGCTAGAGTCAAGCGCTTACATTAGATTGCATTTGAATTCTTAGACCTTGGGCTTGTCCACAACCTCCACCCCTTATTCAAGGTCGATCGGTACGGACGGATTGAACTCTGTCTCATTTGGGCTGTATTTCGGCAGCACGACGCGCAGAACGCCGTTGGTAAAGCTGGCACGCACTGCATCCGGCTGAATCCGCGACGGCAGTTCCACGTCACGTTCAAAGGGCCCATAAAACCGCTCGTCAAGTAGCAGCCGGTCGTCGCGTTGAGGCACGAGCGAGGGAACCTGTCCACGAATCACCACATGGAAGGGAGTTGCCTGCAAAGAGATATCGGTTCGGCCTAATCCAGGCAAATTCAGCCAAAGCACATACTCGCTGCCTGCATCGTACAAGTCAGCAACAGGAAACGAATTTGTGTCAGCCTCCCGAAACGTTTCTGAGCCACCTTCCCCACCGTACATCGGCAAGTTCTTGAAAAAGTCTGGTCCGAGCAACTTACGAATGTCTTTCAGGTCTCCCAGGTTGCGCAGCATATCAAAGGGGTTCTGGCCCCCCGGACCACCGTTTTGCATCTGTTCCACTCCCTTTGAGCCACACGTTGGCAGGCATCGTCTGGTTCGGTCAGAACGTCGGAATTGACTTACTTTGTGCTCTGAATTCGCCCACCGTCGACCACATCGTCATCCATGACGACCAGTCGGCTTTCAGACACCTCGTTGTTCTTCCCACTCAAACTGCCAACTGCTTCAGAAGACTTGTCGTGGCGCGTGCGGCCCCCGATGAAATTGTTGCCAACATGAAGTCCTGCTTCATCGGTCATCGTTCCCACTTGAATCTTGCCATAGCGCACGCGAATCATCGATCCCACTTCCTCTGTTCGCCGTTTTGAGGTGGCCACGACTCGTGATTGGTCCCAGCGTCAGCGTCCAGGAAACTCTGTGCTAAAGCGTCTGACGGGCGAGTATCGTCGATTAACCGCTGCACCCACTCAGGTACATCTGGCTGCGGGCTGAAAGAAACGGTGTCGAGTACATCCGGGTCATTGAGGAGCGCGCGCAAATTCGGAACCACGTTATGGTCACCGTTCACAGAACCAAAACCTTGGTTGTGCTTTTTATAGCTTTGAAAGTTGGTCGGAAAGTTATTGCCGACGTTCAGGCACGAAGCCCCTTCCATCTGGCCAACGGAAATTGTGCCAATCACGAACACAGGTGACAGCAGTCCCTCATCTGTCGTCATTGCTCGCTTTTGCAACTCCTGCCGCCTCCCCATCAATACCAATCTCCACCGCGTACCCTTTGTTCGTCTGAACAAATCGGTTCGGACTTGTGCGTGCCCCGTCACTCCCATCACTTGTGGTGGGTTGCGGCGGTGGCTCAGGCTTCACGAGACTCTTTTGGTCAAGCAGATGCGTCAAGATGTTTTTCGTATTTTTGCTGACTTGTGTCTTCGCTTCGTCCAAACGAAAGTTGTTGCCGAGGTTGAGTGTGCCGCTGAGTTCCTGTACGTCCACTCTGTCGAGCTGAAACAGCAATTTGTCGAGGTGCGCACTATCGACGTGGAGGTTTTCGATCACGACGCTCCCCCCACCCCGGGCAATCTGGTCCGGCAGCTGCGAAAGCAACTCGTTCGTCTGCTGAAGCTGTTCAATCAACTGCTGCTGACTGCGCAACAAACGAGTAGTCCTCAACATGGCTGCATTCCAACCCCATTCCGTCACCGACATCCACGTGTTCGGCGTTCTCAGATCTATTTCTATGACAAGGCGAGATGCGTTAGGACTGGCGGCAGATTCCCGCGGTTTGCACGGTGGTTGGGCAGTGACTGGAACAGGAGTTCAGGGCATTCGGTGTACGGAGGGCGGATAAGGTACGAAGATGAGTGTATCGCGGTCGTCGATCGGTGCATCGACGGTGTCTGGGTCGTAGACTAGACTCAGGTTCCGGCAGAAGCGGGAATGAGTGCCGAGGGAACCAACGGCACTGTTCTTCTTGGAGTGACCGCTCACGCCGGTCGCGATGTTTTGGGCGCCAATATAAACGCCAGCGCTGCCGCTGATAGTTTGAATATAAAGCGCGATGAAGTGACTCGCCTGCACGCCTTCCCCTCCCCGGTGTTCACTCTATGCTGCAAGCGGCCCAAGAAGACTCGTACAAGCCAAAATCGAAACAGGCCGTTCGTGTTGAACGGCCTGTTTCGACAATCCGGATTGCGGATGTCTGTGACGTGCTCAATCTGCTACACTACACAGACTTGAGGTCTTGTCGACAACTCTGGCACACCATTTTACCGCGGAAGTACATTAAGTCGTCTGAACTCTCCCCACAAAACACGCAGCCGGGGGCATACTTGCGAAACATCAGGCTTTCCCCGTCGATGAAGATCTCTATGCTGTCCTTGATTTCGATGTCTAACAGACGCCTCGTCTCAGCGGGTAGTACGATACGGCCAAGTTGGTCGAGATTGCGTACAATCCCTGTAGACTCCATACTACATCCTCTCCTGGGTAGTGCATGGGTACTGCTTCGTCCTCAGTCTACCGTTAAAGTATTGAAAAATCTTTAAGAATCGCGATATCAGCAAGTTTTTCCCGGCTCAGTGACGGTGACCGCCTGTCGACTTGCGCGCAGCGTAGTCGACATTGGTGATAAACAGTCTTCGAAACCAGAGAAACCCTGGTGTAAGCAACACCGTTCCAACCAGTAGAACCACAAGTGTCTGGTGGAACATCACAGGATTGGAAGCGCTGTTCCGGAAGTCAATATAAGGGTACAGCCAATATCCGCGATGGGCCAATCCATAGGCGAAATGCGCCGTGATGAGCTGTGCCAGTGTGAAAACAAGTGCCACGTTCAGCAGAGCCATGTGCTTTGTCGTCTGCTGTGTGCGTCCAGCCAAAACCAGTGCGCCATAAGCAACCGCAAATGCAACCATCGACGCAACCAACAACGGCCACACGACCATCAGCCGCCCTATCAGATCAAGGCTCCCGGGAGTTCTGACGACAATTGCGCTAACACCCACTGCCAGACTCACCGGACCTGACCACAATGCCTGCCGACGATACGTCGCAAAAGCCCGAAACTCGTTTGAAGAGTAGGCGTAGCGACTGAGAAACACGGAGGAGACGAATAGTGCCAAGACACTCCCAAAGACCATGTAGAGGTAGACCACGGGACTCAAGAAGAAGTGCACAAGTTCGGGACGAAAGGTTCCCCGAACCACATCAACAAATCCCCCTTGCGAAAGCGGCAACAAGCTTGAGAACACACCAGGTAAAATCAACCCGGTCAACCCTACGACGAGAATCGTCTGATTCCGTCGTTTCGACGAAGCGTATCCGAACTGCCAGTATGCACCCCGCAGTGCCAGCAACGTTAAGAGCAGCGTGGCAGGCACCGCCAAAATCGTGCCGTACGCAAACACTGCGCCAGGAAACAAACCGAGTAGAGTGACCGGGATCAACACCAGAAAGGCGTTAATGAGTTCCCAAGTCGGACTCACGTAGTTGCGGGCGACCAATTCTGCGCTCCAGTTGCCTTTACGATTGAAGTGCCACCGCCAGAAACTTGAACCAAAGTCGATGGCGCCAAGGACACCGTACACGAGAATGAACAGCCAGACTAGCGCGGCCCCGACATTCGTCATGCTCATGCGGATACACCGCCGTGCTTCGCCGCCGGACGCGAGCCATCAGAAGTGCTGCCGTCTGATGGCAAGGGGTGTGTGCGAAAGTATACGCGGAGCGCCCAAATTGTCCCGATTAAAAGCACAGAGTACAGAGTCAAAAACCCAGCAAACATCCAGCCAATCCCAGGTGAAGACGTCACCGCGTTCGCCACCAACAAGTAGCCGCTGATAATCCACGGTTGACGCGCAATTTCTGCAAACGTCCAACCGTCTTCAATTCCAAGCATCGACAGCGCTCCAATGGCAACGATTGCCCACAACAACCAGCGCGGCGTCGACTTGGTTCGCCACAGGAACAATCCATAGGCCAGGCCGACGACGATGGCAAGTGAACCGATGCCGACCATGATGTCAAACAGGCTGTGGACGAACAGCGGTGGCCACGTCCACTTTGGAAATGCGTCGAGTCCAGTGACGTGACCGGTGAAGCTTCCCGTCGCGAGAAAACTGAGCAAATCCGGCAGTGGAATCCCACCCTGTACCTGCTGTGTCGTGCCATTCACAATTCCACCGACGACCAGCGGAGCATTGTTGGTCGACCGAAACAAGCCCTCGGCAGCCGCCAACTTTTCAGGTTGAAAGTGAGCCAGAAACTTGCCCGACGCGTCGCCGACCACTGCGGTTAGAATGGCCATCACTGTACCGAAACCCATGGTCATTCGCAGTACCCGCTTGTGATATCCGCGTTCAAACGGTGTCGCCTCGCTCCTCAACAACCCTCTCGCGGCGACACTTGCGAACAACAAACCTACTGTCATGTACGCGGACACCAACACGTGCGCCAACTCTGTCGGCATCGCTGGGTTGAGCATGGCCTGCCAGGGGTGCACGTCCGTGACCTGCCCATTCACGAAGTGAAATCCCACAGGCGTGTTCATGAATGCATTTACGTCCGTGATGAGTAGCGCTGATAAACCGCTACCGAGGGATACAAACCCCGCGCTCAGGATACGCGTGCGAACGGATAGTCGGTCGCCTCCGTATACATAAATCGCCAGAAACAGGGATTCTAACATAAAGGCGAAGACTTCAATTTGAAAGGGCAGGTTAATGACTTGTCCAGCCACCTTCATGAACCCTGGCCAAAGTACAGAAAGCATAACTGCAACGGTCGTTCCGGTCACCAGCCCCACCCCGACCAGGAGAACGAGCACCATCGTGACTCGCTTTGCAAACAGTCTGTATTCGGCTTGTCCAGTTCGCGCGGCGAGAATTTCCGCTAAGACAATCAGCATCGGCGCACCCACGGAGATAGTGGCGTAGCCAATGTGATAGCCAAGAGTGATGCCAAATAATGCCCGTGCCATCATCACGTGTGACATGTATATCCCCTCCTATAAGGCCAAAATTGCTTTGCACGAAACACACCATTATCACGACTAGCTAGAACATCTCAGTACAAGAGAGCAACCCTCTATCCGAAGTCCAATGGTACGCCTGTGCAGTTGCGCCTCCCATCGGGCAAATCCCGATTAGGGAAAAACCCGATTGGGGTAAAATCCGTCATCATGTAAAAGCTGTACACAGGGGTGTCTGTGGTCAATCCCACCCCGAACATTCGAATACTGGTCGCCTGTCATCCTGGGGGTGAGTACCTGAAGCGATCGTCGCGAATTAACGAGTACCTCGTCGTCACTTGGGTTCTGTTGGTGGGGACTGGTGTTCTGCTCGTCATAGACCTCCACTACAGAAAGCCCGGCATCGGCGTTGCACTTGGCTTGATGTTCATCGGGGTGCTGGCTGGTTTTTCTGTACTTGTTCACGAATCGCGAGTGGTGCGACAACTAGAGTACGGAAGGTTCCGGGAACTGTTCACGTTACTCAGTGACGGCGTCATTGTGATGGACCCAAACCGTTCTATTGTGTATACCAACCCAGCCGCAGTTCGCATGACTGGTTGGTACCTCGGCGACGTCGTCCCGTACTGCAAATACTGCCAGACACGCCCACTCAAACTGGGAGAGCAAAGGTGTTTGCTTGCTCAGAGCCAAGACCGAAACTATTTCGAATCACAGCTGCTGACGAAGTCTGGAGACTGGGTCAATGTCGGTATGAATCGAACGTTCCTGATGCCGCACAGAGAGTCGAAAGGGCGCGATATGGTCATCACGATTCGCGATGTCACACTTGAACTTCAAGAGGAGGAGTTGCGGCTGACCAGGCGGCTGACACACCACACTTGGGAAGTTCAAGAGGAGGAGCGAAAGCGCCTGTCTCAGGAACTGCACGATGGGGTATCGCAGAGTCTGTATGCAGTGAACTTGGGGCTCGACTATCTCATTAAACAGGTGTCAGAGCCGCAATTACGCGACAAGATTGATGAACTTAAAGCGCAGATGAACTCGAGCATAGATGAAATTCGAACACTGTCCCGCACAGTCTACCCTGCTGTCCTATACAGCCTTGGCCTGGTGGCAGCATTGCAGACATTTGCCGAGACCTTGACGACACCAGAGTTGACGGTGGCGTACGTCACCAATATGCCATTTGACACTCAGTTTCCCACTGAAGTCGCAGTCCACATCTACCGCATCGTTCAAGAAGCGACACACAACGCGGTCCTGCATGGACGGGCCACCTTTGTGCAGATCGAACTCGAGCGTACGCAAGGCACTGTGACTTTGGATGTCCACGATAACGGGACAGGATTTCACCGCACGGACCTACACTCCACCGGCTACGGACTGCGAAACATGGAGGAACGCGCACGTGCAATCGGAAGCGCTATTGCGATCGACAGTAGCAAAGAAACAGGAACATGGATTCACCTTTCGATCCCGCTCGCATTCCATGCCACGCAGCCTGAATGAACGTCTTCGTCGAAGCGATTTTGAAGGAGAGAGGAGGCCAAGCCGGATGAACCCCACCACCATTCTACTCGTAGATGACCACGCGCTTGTTCGCCAAGGAATCCGCCGCTTACTGGAGGAAAACAGCGACTTGACAGTTGTCGGCGAAGCCGATACAGGCGATGAGGCCATTCCACTCGCCGTGAATCTCCAACCAGACGTGATCTTAATGGATGTACATATGCCAAAAGGCATTGACGGCATTGTTGCGACAAGGCACATTCGCGAGACCGTACCCGACAGCCGCATCCTGATGCTGACCATGTTCGACGACGAACCGCATATCGAGCGGATGCTGAGTGCTGGCGCAAACGGTGTCCTATTCAAGCACGACTCGAGTGACGAAATTGTAGAAGCCATTCGGTCCGTCTTGACCTCAGCGACGGCTGTGTACCTGCCAGCGCGCATCCCACTCGACACCCGCACGCGAATTCTACAGCGCTCAACCGGACACAACCGCCCTCGTACCCTCCTATCGCCCCGTGAAACAGAAGTGTTAACCCTGATAGCGCATGGGTACACGAATAAAGAGGTTGCCGACCGCCTGCACATTAGTGTCAAAACTGTCGAAGCACACCGGGCGCACATTATGAACCGCGTAAATGCGAAAACGCGAGCCGATCTGATTCGGTACGCTGCGAGCCAGGACCTCATTTGACAGAGCAAGCCTCGAATCATCGTGATCCGAGGCTTGCTCTGTAGTTCATTGCCGCACTGTGCTTGTGACCCTGGTCCACCCGCAATCAGCCGAGGTGCTTGACGGCGCAACGGTTCGGTCCAATCTCGAGGTCTGAAGCTTCCTGCGCGGAAACCGGACGCACACCGCGATTGATATCGACAATGGTTTCGTAATTCGGCGGGGTCGCACCGAGCCTGCCGGCCACGGCTTCCGTAAAGCTGTCTTCATCGTCTCCGCCGCGAACCCATTCATTTTCACTGCGCAGCGTACCAAGCAGCGCTCCCACGTAACCGGCCTCTGTCACCTCACGGAAATCCGAGAAGTGCGACGGGAGAACAATGATGTCGTCCGAAAGTGCGTTCAATCTTCCGATCACGGTTTCGTACAGCATGTGCGCCCATTCCTTCGCCTTGCCCCCGAGGTCAGGGCGTCCGAGTCCGTTGACAAACACCGTATCACCGGACAGCAAGTAAGTGTTGTTGACCAGGAAGGATGTGCTGCCGGGTGTGTGCCCAGGGGTAGGAACGGCCATCACCTCGAGCGTCGACGCTCCAAACGAAATCTGGAGTCCATCGGTCAGAGCATGATAGCTAAGCGGTGAACCCTGCATCTCGCTCTCTGCTATCCAATACTTCCCCCCCGTTGCAACTGCCAACTCGTGAGCGCCAGTGATATGGTCAGCGTGGAGGTGCGTATCAAGGATGTGCATGATTCGCGCACCCTTATCCTCTGCGATGTTCTGATAAACACCGATGTGTCGGGCCGGGTCAACAACAACTGCCTCGCCTTTGGAAATGAGCACATAAGAGAGGCAACCCTTCGCCGGGCGAATCACCTGCAGGAGTTCAAAGTCGTCTGTCACAGCCACCTGGGTTGAATAGTAGAACTCGCTCCAGGCCTGCATACCCCCTTCAAGGTAAGCAGCCTTGTACCCATCTTTCTCGAGAATGCCCACGGTCTCCATTGCAGCTGAACCCTTGGCACAGACGGTGATGATTTCCCGGTCCTTTGGAATTTCGTCGTATGCCTGTGGACCGGAGTTCAACAATTTGGAGTTCTGAATGTTGGCAGAGGTGACGTTTTTGTGCTGAATGTGCCAGTCATCATAAGCGTTGCCCGCACGGACATCGAGAATAAAGACACCTTCATTGGACTGCATGCGATTGTGTAGTTGTTCGACGTTGATCGATTTCACGTGTACTTCATCCTCCTGCTTCGAATTCAAATTTGTATGGGAAGGGCTTGCGCCACTGGAACGCTTCAGGATGTAGCCCCTACTTGCTTGCGTTCTTCCATCACGTCAAGGAAGGACTTGACTACTTTTACCGTGCTTTGAACCGTTGGGTCCTTCAGCAACTTCAACAGGGTGAAGACGCCAACCGGAGTTGTGTCTTGGCTCGCCCGTTGTTTCGCCTCTTCAAAATAGGTTTTGCCTTTCCCGACGGTCGACTGAACGACTGATCCGACACCATCCGTCAGGTATTGCAGTGACTCCCTATCAGCTAATACCCCCGCCGCAAAGTCAATCCACGGCTCGAGAGCCTCGAGATAGCGCACTAACTTCGGCAATTTATTGACCAGAACCATGGCAGCATTCAGCGTTTCGTAGTTGGCCTCGATGTTCGGCAGATCGTCCTTCAGCCCTTTGAACAGGTAGCCAAGCGACGCTTCGTCGGACACGACCGAACTTGCGAAGTCCAATGTATTTTCTAGCTGCGTCATCAACTCAACAAGTTTCGGCAACTTGTTGAGTGCAGTCACCATCGACTCCTGGACCTCAGGTTGCTTGAGTGTATCTGCAATTGTCTGGGTTAGATCCGCTGCTTCCGTCACCACTGGCTGTTTCATGGACATCCCCCTTCCGTCGTTGTCGGGCACCTAGTCTTGTGTCGCGATGCCCGTTCTACATCACACCCTTCAACATACCGTTCCAATAAATCACCGGCAGCATGTCCTTTTTCAACAGGTACATGCTGAAGCGTTCTTTACCTTGATCAAACGGGAAGGTTTCTGCTGGGTTATTGTCATAATCGAACTCCGCCAGCATCAATTTCCCGTAGCCGGTGATGACCGGACATGAAGTGTAGCCATTGTAGGTAGCTTCTCCAGGTGCGTTCCTCATCGCCGCCAGCAGATTTTGGACGAGTACGGGGGCTTGCTTGCGAATTGCTGCGCCTGTTTTTGAAGTTGGCAGGTTAGTCGCATCCCCAACGCCAAACACATTGGCATACTTGGTGTGTTGGAGCGTGTGTTTATCGACATCTACCCACCCATTCTCATCCGCCAACGGACTGGACTTGATAAACTCCGGCGCGCTCATCGGCGGCACGACATGAATCATCTCATAGTCCATGGAAACCCTTTCACCTGTTTGCAAATGTTGAAACACGGCTTTCCGATTTTGTCCGTCAATCTCAACCAAGTTGTGAAAGAACTCTGTGGCGATGTCGCGTTCATGTACAATCTTGGTCAGGGTCTCGGCGTACTTCTCGACCCCAAAAATTTTCGTACCGCCTGAAGCGAAGACGATTTTGGAGGCCTTGCGAACGCCTGTCTTACGGAAGTAGTCCTCTGCCAAGTACATGATTTTCTGTGGTGCCCCACCACACTTAATCGGTGTATTGGGGGCAGTGAAAATGGCTGTGCCACCCTTAAAGTTGCGCAGGTTGTCCCATGTACTCTCGGCGTACTCGTACGCGTAGTTGCTGCACACCCCGTTCTTTCCGAGGTTTTCCTTCAGGCCTTTGACAGCTTCCCAATCGAGTTGGATGCCTGGGGCAACCACCAGGAAGTCGTACGTCAGTTCGGTCCCTGACGCTGTAATCACAACGTTGTCATCCGGGTGCAACTCCACGACGGCTTCCTGAATCCACTTTGCTCCGTCCGGGATTACAGATGCCTCAGCGCGCTCAGTTCTCTCTTTAGCAACTTCTCCACCGCCAACCAGAGTCCACAGTGGCTGGTAGTAGTGTTTTTCTGCGGGATCGACAATCGCAACCTCCGAGTACAGGTCCGAACGCTCCCGCAGCAGGCGGGCAGCCGTGGTGATTCCGCCCGTGCCTCCACCGACGATGACGACCTTGTAGTGCAACTGCTTGGCCATGCGCCATCACTCCTCAGAATGAATGATTTCAAACTCACGCGATGTGGCCGTAAAGCGCATGAAGATTCATGACCAACATGTACACCGCCACGACCACGATGACACCGGAAAAGACGTACCGCAGAGATTGTTTTTGCTTCCCAAGCCGAACGGCTGACCTGACTCCAAGCAGTCCTCCTACGGCTCCACCTAAGATAAAGGGAACGACGATGCCCCAATCCACCAACCCTGACAGGCTGTAGCTGACAGCCGTGGTGAGTCCGAAGGTTCCCACAGAGAACAGCGATGTTCCCACTGCTTCCACCATCGACAGCCCTGCGGAGAAAACCAGCCCCGGGACGATCAAGAATCCGCCGCCAATACCGAAAAACCCGGATAGAAGGCCAACCGCAACGCCACTACTGCCGAGCCGCCCAAGCCTCAACCGTTGCTTCGTCCCGCTTGTTTCACTCGACTCGGACGAGGAGCGTCCTTTGACCATTCGATAAGCCATGAACAGCATAAAAGACGCGAACAAGAACAAAATATCTTTTGAAGGCACCAACTGACCAATCCGTGAGCCGATAGCTGCGCCAACAACGCCGAACACGGCAAACCAAATTCCGGGTTTCCAGCGAACATGTCCGGCTCTGGCATGTGGCAACAGATTGAAGTAAGCGTTGACGGCTACCGCCATGGCTGTACTGCCGATGACAACGTGGGCGTCATGAATGCCGACGACGTACAGTAGGAGAGGAACGGCCAGAATCGAACCTCCACCTCCGAGCAACCCCAGAGCAAAGCCGACGACCGCACCCGAAGCGACCGATAAGGCGATTTGTAATTCGGTCATGAGTTGCCTGCTCACCTCCTGCGCGAACAAATTTAGCATGCCGGCAGAGAAACTTAGTATCGGGGAAAACCCTAGTTTGAAGTGAACGTCTACACCGGCTTAGATGGCACACAAAAACCCCTCCCATGTCAGGAGGGGTTTAACGAGTTTATCCAATCATCGCATTCGTGTGTTGCGTCACAGTTACATTTTCGCTGGAGTACCACGGCCACCGCTCTTGAAGTTTGCGCCGACAGCGCCGTCTTCGAGGTTCTTCCTTGAGCCGAGACCGCCAAAGTCGAGCAGCTGTTTGCCGCGACGATACCGGATGTAACCGTCGAAGCCAATCAGACTCGCGTACTTCGGCAAAGTAACCCAGACAATATCGGTAACGAGATAGCCAAAGTTGTTCGATGCACCTGCAGTTGCGTACTGCAGGTTCAGGAAGAGAGCGGCAAGCATGCTCCAGATGAACCCGAACCCGAAGAAAACGAACAGACCGATAAAGATTTCGAAAAACACAACCAAGAAGTCCAGAAACCCACCCATTGGCACGAATATATGGTTGACGGCCCAAACTAACAAGTTGTCGAAATGCAACGGGTCCATGCCGTGTGAGTGCTGAATCGATGCGACCATGCCTTTCAGCAGTCCGCCTGCGTTAAATTTACCATCCGACAGCCAGTGCTCCACAGTCAATTTGTCCCATCCTGCTTTAAACCAGTCCCATCCAAAGAACAGCCGAGCGATAGTAAATACTACGACAATAAATGCATTCCACCCGTTTTTGCGAAATTCCCCGGCGACGGCACTGAAGTAACCATTCACTATGAAGACCTCCCAGCACTTCGTATGTCTTTGCGCCCTGCAAATTGGTGCTCCTTGCTACGACCTTATTATCGCTGGTCTTGGAAACGTGCCACAGACCAAGATGGATGATTGTTTTTGGCTAACTTAGCTGTGTAATGCCTCACAGAAGGTACGGGAAGAAGTCCTCAAATACGACTAGTCCTGGACTAGTAGTGCGCGACACGGTCCCACAGATACAATGTGTTCGGCTTTGACGTGACCGACATCATCTAGCAGTCCACACATCGACAAAAAAAGCGTACAACCAGCATCATCATCAGCTGGTTGTACGCAAAATTTCTAGCGGCTGTTCTCAAACCGCCGAGGTCAGCGACCGTGCACTTGGTCGAGGCGCATAGAGCGCTTGTGTTCGGTGTGGTACCAGACTCGGTTCTTTCGGGTCAGATACGCGTAGCACGTGACGGGCCCCCACGTCCACAAAAACATCGGCGCTAGGATGAGACCAATGTACGCGCGCCAATTGATGCGCTCGAGCATAAGCGCAAACGGCATCTCAAGGAACAGGACAGCCGAGATTGCGACCCACACGTTGGTCGGGATAATCTGTGTGAACGGTGACACACCGAGCGAATTTGTCACTGGCAGATACGATACGATGAGCATCATCAGCGACATGACGAACACGACGAGCGACCGCATGGGCTGGAACAAGTACACCGCCGTGTCGAACTTCATCAACTTGCGTTCCATAAGTCCCTGTTTAAAGAGCGGCATCAGGTGCTCTTTTGCACACTGGAAGTGACCCTGCTGCCAGCGCAGACGCTGCTTAAACGAGGCCATGATGGTCATGGGCTTTTCGTCGTACACCTTGGCTTCATGCGCCCACAGTGGCGTGATCCCGTGTTCGACGCAGCGTACGCCAAACTCTAGGTCTTCGGTCAGCCCCGTCGCATTCCAACCGAGCGTTTTCAAAAGTGAAAAGTCAATGCACAGTCCCGTGCCTCCGAGTGCGCAGGGCAAGCCTAGATTCGCGCGCGCGTTCTGCCACATCCGGTTGTCATACCAGTACGAAATCGCGAGCGAGACACTAACCCACGTGTCGAACGGGTTCTTGACGCCGAGGTAGCCTTGAATGACTTGATGACCGCGACAGAGTTTTTCATTCATGATGCGGAGAAATTCCGGGTCAACCAAGTTGTCTGCGTCGAACATGATGATGGCGTCAGGCTCCCGCGGGAGTTCTTTCAGCCGCTCAATCATCCACTTAATCGCGAACCCTTTCCCGCGTTCCTGTGCATCACTCCGCTGATAAACGGTCGCGCCGTGGCGCTCTCCGACGTCTGCCGTATGGTCGGTACAGTTGTCTGCAATGAGGTAGACATCGAACAGCTCGCGTGGGTAGTTTTGTGCCACCAGACTGTCAATCAAAGGACCAACCACGCGTTCTTCGTTGTGCGCCGGGATAATCAGCGCGAACCGCTTCTGTGGCTGATGCACAATCGGCTGCTTGCGGTGCCGAAACCCGAAAATTGACATTCCAAATTGATACAGTGCGACGACGAGCGTCAGCACCTGGACTACAAAATAGACAATGTTAAAGGCTCCGTACCAAAATGACATGGTCAGCCCTCTTTCTGCGCCAGACAACCGCAATCAGAAGATTGTCTAAGGCGCGTTTCGACGGTCTGTAAAAACCTGTTGGCTACGTGTTTGCATCCATGGTTAGCAGTTCTCCGGAGAGGTGATTCTCTCCCCGGTCAGACTGCGCTCGTCCCCAGACCAACAGCAGGCCCACTACCAAGTAATACAGTGACGCGGTCGATGCGTATTCGTACAAGTTCTCGACAAAGCTGTGGACAATCACAGCTACGAGCCCAACAAGTCCTGCGAGTGCGACAAAACGTTGTGAACCAACAACACGACGAACGGTCAGTTGTATGACATCCCGAACAATGGCAGCCTGAATCGCGAAAAACAAGACGAGTCCAATCAGTCCAGACTCTCCAAGGATTTTCGCATAGTAACTGTCCGAGTACAACGAGAAATGTCTGGCTGCTGCAATGGCCCCACCGTAGCGCCCAAGGCCCGCTCCGAAGAACGGCTGTCCTGTCATGTTCGCAAACGCCTCGGTCCAGCGCATGATACGACCACCCTGTGCTGACTTAATCAGATAGACCTGGCTGAACAGGTCAAGTACTCGGTGATGGATTGGCGGCAAAAAGAACAGCACCGCCCCGAGAACGACAACCGCGATCAAAAGTCGGCGGTCGTACAAGACAGCGACGAACAAGACCCCGACTGCGATGCCAAGCCACGCTCCACGGTTATACGTAAACAGCAAGGTGGCAAAGCAACTGAGCGCGCCAAGGGCATACAGCCATCGGCGCACGCGCCGCTTGTCCGTGAAAAACAGCGCGACCAGAAGCGGCAGGCCCACTTCCATGTTGGCTGCAAGTTCCCCCGGCGAGCCTAGGACTGAAAAGACCCGGGTACGGACTGTCTCCCCCACATCCAGCCAACTTGACGGTATCGGCACCTTGGTCAGGTACTGAAAAACTCCATCAAAACCGAGCAGAGTCGATACAGCAGCAACGCCGTACAGGTATAAGGGGACATCTTCAGCGTCAATAACAAGCGGGATCAGCAACCCATAAATAATATACTCTACGTCAATACTAAAACCATCGAAAGCGACTGACGGGTTCGAAACGAGTCCCACGCAGAGCAGAGCAAGACAGAAGACAACATAGCTCTTTGCAAAGCGAAACCATCGGAACCCCATCGGTCGGTGCCCTGTTCGATAACGAACAAGCGCAATGACAGCAAGCACGGCCAGTACAACGCGGTCCCAAAGTGAACCAAGCGACACCGAGAATGCCCGTTCAATCGTGTAACTGACAATTGGATATGCGATGAGCAAAAACATACAAACTTTCACAACTCGGTCGCCAAATGGGCGAACTTCATTGACCCGCCGCGCTGTACTTGGGTCATGAACAAGCACGTCGGTCAACTCCCCAAGACAGTTTGTTTCCATCCCATCATACAGGAAGTCCAGACTTGGGACAAAAACAACCGACGTCCTCTAGACAAATTCGACAGACATTTCGAAGCTGCGGGGGTGGCCCAGTGCACTTGCAGGAAAGTTGTCCGCCGATTGTTTTATAGGCCTAGTCTGCGCTCCCGCACCCTCCTGATACGACCGCCAGAGCAACTGGGGAAAACAGGCAAACAGTGCCCTTTTCGGCTGCTCTGCTCTGGTCTGTCCCGTCGGGACTCATCAGCCCTGTTTCCGATTACACTGGTTGTACCGAGCCGTAGTGTGTCGCAGCTCGCATTTCAATATGGCGACAAGCCCTTGGTTTAAGGTAACATGAACCAAACAGCTGTAATTGCTGTCCGTGTATAGGTAGGACATTCGGCCCTCAGCCGAACGTCGAGACGTCCGGTTGAATCCGTCAGATGCCACGAACACTATAGCAACCTCAAGGAGGGAACCACAATTCATTCGTATTGGTTTTGGATCGGCCCGTTCCCGGTCCGGTCGTACAGCACAATATTTGCTCTCGCGTTCCTTTTGGGACTTGGGATCACGCTGTATTTTACGAAGGTCTACGGCCATAAGGGTGACGTCGAGCACTGGTGGAATTTAGGGCCAATTTGCCTGGTCGCCGGTATTATCGGGGCGCGCTTCTGGCAAGTGTTTTTCTTCGATTGGTCCTTCTATTCCAAACACCCCGGGCAAATTGTCATGATTTGGCACGGTGGCCTGTCGATTCAAGGTGGCGTTGTCTTTGGACTGATTGCCGGCTGGCTGTACCTACGGCGACACAACAAAAGCCTTCTGCACTTCATAGACTTAGCCGTGCCGGGCCTCATCATCGGCATGAGCATTGGTCGGGATGCAGACTTCATGAACGGAAGCGCGTATGGGAGCCCGACCCACCAGAACTTTGGCGTGGTCTTCCCAGTTGGCACGCTCGCCCACACGGAGTACGGTGCCCAACCACTGTGGCCGTCCGTGATTTGGGAAGGTCAAGCGGATATCATCCTCTTCGCGGTTCTGCTCGTCTTGGTTCAGAGAAAGAAGGGGTGGCCGAAAGGCTTCGCCGCCGTCTACTATGTTCTGACCTACAGTGTCGAGCGGTTCTTCCTGGAGATTCTTCGCGGTGACTCACCGCGGTTTGCGCTCGGTTGGGACGCCGCGCAGTACACGGCAGTGGTGACGTTCGCCCTAGGCATTGCTCTTGCGGTGTGGGTATTTAAGAAAAACCGCAACGACCGGATGTTTTACACGCACTCCACTGAAAGTGTCGGTAGCCCCGAATAGGCTGGGTGTGGTTGACGGGTTTCAACCGCGCAAGGCCAACATACGTCGTATCTGCGACAAAGTCCTGGATCTCATCGATCCGGGATTTTTTCATTTCATATTGCTGCGCCCAAACCGGTAGGCCTTCATATACTGCTCTCGGGAGGGAGCCATCGTGTACATTCATGTCGTTCAGACAGGCCAATCGTTGTGGGGAATAGCACAGCTGTATGGCCTGACCTATCAGTCTGTCATCGCGGCGAACTTGCTTTCATCTACGAACATCGTGCCCGGGCAAACCTTGGTCATCCCCATTCCAACAAGGGCGTACGTCGTCCTGCCCCGTGACACGCTTGGCACGATTGCCAACCGCTATAGGGTAAGCGTTCAGCAACTCCTCGCCTGGAACCCACAGATTAGGGGTGCAACTGTGAACGCTGGTCAAATCCTCAGTCTACCTACTGTTCAACGCCCGAACACGGTTGCCTTGGGGTTTTTGGAGTTGGTACAGCCGCAGACAGATGCCGCCAATGTCTACGCCAACGCCCCTTACTATACGTACCTTGCCCCCTTCGGGTTTGGCATGACAACAACTGGGTCCATCGTAGGAGCGCAGGACACGGCAGCCTTGACAGCTCTGGCTAATACGCAGGCCCTACCCGCTGCTACATTTTCAAACTGGGTTGACAACCAGTTTAGTCCAGGCGCTCTACACGTGCTTCTGTCAAGCACAAGCACCCGCCAGCAGTATGTGTCAGAGGTTCTTCGAATCGTGCAGGCCAAAAAATACAAAGCTGTCGTGATGGACTTTGAAAGCATACACCCTGAGGACAGAGACACGTTTGTAGAATTTCTTCGCGAATTGAAGACACAGTTGCAGCCGCTTGGCATCCCACTCATTGTCTGTGTAATGCCCATCACCGGCCGTCTCCCCTATGAAAGCGTCACGATTCGCGCCTATGATTACGCAGCTATTGCTCGGCATTCCGACTATGTCATGCTGATGTCTTATAACTGGTCTTGGCCGGGCGGCCCGCCAGGCCCCGTGTCATCCTTACCGCTCGTCGAAGACAACATTCGCTATGCTTTGGCAAGGATGTCAAGAAAGAAGGTCTTACTCGGACTTGTCCGGTACGGATACGACTGGACACTGCCTTATCAGGCTGGCGAGGCTACAGCAACGTTGGCGATAGACGCTGTGGTTAAACTCGCTATGCAAAGTCAGATACCCATAGAGTTTGACCCGCAGAGCTTGACACCGTCGTTTCGCTATTGGGACAGTCAAGGCATAGCACATGTTGTGTGGTTTGAGGACGCCCGTAGTCTTCAAATGAAGCTTCAGTTCGTGCAAAAGCACCGCCTAGCTGGTGTGGCTGTGTGGGAGTTACACGAGGGTTTTGCCCAGTTCAATCAGTTGCTCGCGGACAACTTCCAGATTACACAATTGCCGCAAGGTTAATGTTCAGGCCGTTTTTGCCAGTGGGGTGTCCGCAGCGCGCCTCGCCTTACCTGTGAGTTAGACGTCAGCGTCACGATTTGAGTCGTCATCGAGTTGAAGGAACTGTCTTTTGGACAAAGAGGAATACCACGCTAACGCAGCTGCAACGAGCAAAATCCCAGACAACATCCACCAACCTGCGGCCATGTGATGCGATGTATCTACAACGACGCCGAAGATGGGTGGAAAGATGGACGACCCGAGAAATACAGTCGAGCCCGTTAGACCCATTGCAAAACCGCTGTGCGAGGGCGGCACGGATTCGGCTGCCCAGGTCAGGACCAACGCATTCCATCCGACCGCACTAAACCCAAACAGGGTCCAGACCAGCAAGAGCACCGAAATCGGCGCGTTGCCAGGCAGCAACCCTGCTACAAACGCCAGAGTTGCACCCATGAGTGCTGCCGACGCGATAATCGGGGGGCGCCGACCGCCGACCCAATCGCTCATCTGCCCGAGTAGAACACGACCGATTCCCCCGCCGATTTGGCTTGCCGCCAAAATCACCCCCGCCATGCTAAAGGACAGATGGTGAATGCGATGAAGGTCGGCAATCGAGTAGGTCAATAAAATGTACTGACCAGATACCATCAGAAATGCAACCATTAATGGCCGCAGCAACCGTTTCCACACCCCCCTAGTCAGGCGTGTTCGGTTTGCGGACCGCTCGGTCACGTGCCATGGTTGCATCACAGCTGAAAACGCCCATCCCGCGATCAATAATTCGACGGAAAACAGCCCGTAAATCGGATGTAGGCCCCAATGGGCTGCGAGGCCGGGTAACAGTGAAGCCGAAATCGCCGCTCCGATGGGCACACCTGTCTGTCGAATTCCCATGACCAATCCACGAGGGCGGTTTGCAAACGCAGTAAAAACAGCCTTCGTACCTGCTGAAGGGACAATCGCAAGAGCAATTCCGACCAGGAACAAGGTCACCAGCAAAACCGGAAAAGACCTCGCCGTTAAAAGTAGGAGGCTAAGCCCAGCCATCAGGGCAGCCCCCCAAAACAAAACCACCCGCGGACCGAGACGGTCGACTAGGGCGCCAGCAAACACCATGCTCACGACGACACCGAGGGACAGCGCAGTGGTCACCAAACCTAACTCAGCAAGGTTCAGGCCGTACACCGTCAGAAAAAACGACCCCATAATGACTAAGCCTTGCTGAACAAATGACATACCGGTTTGTGAGAACAAAGCCAAACCCAAAAATGGAACTGGACCCACGCGGGCAGGGAAACCTTCACGCTCGAATGGCTTTTGCAATTGAACCAATCTCTCCCTGATCTAGACAGCTTCACGGTGCGAAGTTCCCGAAACTTGTTACTCGCCCATCAACTCCGTCATCGCCTGTAGCAGCAGAGTTACATTCGCCAACGATGACGAGTGTCCCATCAACCCGATGCGCCAAGCTTTTCCTTTCAGTGGGCCAAGCCCTGCCCCAACTTCAATGTTGTATTCATCGAGCAGGCGTTTGCGCAGTTGCCCCTCATCGTACCTGTCCGGAAACACCACAGACGTGAGTTCCGGAAGTCGGTAGCCCTGCGCGGCAAACAACTCGAGTCCCATCGACTCCAGTCCTTGTTGCAACAGTTCTCCGTTCCGAGCATGTCTGGCAAAGGAGTTCTCCAACCCCTCGTCGAGCAACAACGACAGCGCCTCATGCAGCGCAAACACCATAGAGATCGGTGCTGTGTGGTGATAAAACCGCTCCTGCCCCCAGTAGTTCGCTACCATGTTAAGGTCCAGGTACCAACTCTGCACTTTGGTCTTTCTCGACCGAACGCGCTCGAGCGCCGCATTGTTGAGCGTTACCGGTGCAAGTCCTGGAGGGGCACCCAAACACTTCTGCGTGCCGCTATAGCATGCGTCAATGTCGAGTCTGTCGATTTCGACTGGAATCCCGCCGAGTGAAGTCACTGCATCAACGATGAACAGTGCACCATACTCGTGAGTCAGTCTGCTGATCTCCTCGAGCGGTTGGCGCACGCCTGTCGAAGTTTCGGCATGAACCAGCGCCACTGCCGTGATGCCGTTGGTGGACCGCAGCACCGCCTCCACCTGTTCGGGAGCAATCGACTCCCCCCAGTCCGCACGGACGGTGATGACCTCAGCGCCACATCGCTCCGCCACATCCTTCATCCGCTCGCCAAAAACGCCGCAGATTCCGATGAGCACCTTGTCTCCTGGTTCTAGCAAGTTGACGAACACCGTCTCCATGCCGGCGCTGCCAGTACCGGACATGGCAAGCGTCAACTCGTTTTCTGTCTGGAACACGCGCCGCAGTTTGCTCTGCATGTCTGTCATGACCTCGAGAAAGTACGGGTCAAGGTGTCCGACCAACGGTGTTGCCATCGCTTTGAGCACTTCTGGATACACACTGCTCGGGCCAGGTCCAAGCAGTACACGGTCCTGAGTCTGAATGCGCAACACGTTCATCTCCTCCGAAAACCAACTTGTGCCATTGTACCATGAATGGTCTCCCATGAATGAAACGAAAAAGGTCGTCGCGTACGCTCATGGCGTCTGCAACAACCTCGACTTACGACAAACATGCCTCACAAAATCCGTATTGCGGCGGGGTTCTTGTACAGCATGTAACACGCGACCAAAATGATCACCGCAGAGAAGACAATCTGCAGATAGCGTTTGTTTTGCGACATTCTTGTCGCAAAGCGTGCTCCGATAATCCCGCCCGCAAAGCCACCGACAATGTAGAGGATGACGACAAACCAATCGACTAATCCAGAAGCGGCGTATGATATGGCAGTCGTCAAACCGAACGTCCCCACAGAAAACAACGAGTTGGCAATGGCCTCAATCAAACCCATGCCCGTCGAGAAGAGCAGACCAGGAACGATTAGAAAACCACCACCGATGCCAAAGAAGCCTGCTACCGCACCTGTAGACAGTCCCACAGGCACGACACGCAGTGGCCTGACGTGCGGGTCGGGGACTTCATCTACCCCTTGTCGTTGGCGTAACATCAAAACCGCAATGATGATCATCAAAATGGCAAACAGAAAGAGGATTTCGCTGTCGTTGACCATCTTGCCAAAAATCGAGCCCACGTACGCACCGATAGCTCCAGGGACTGCAAACATCACAGCCGCTTTCCACCTGATGTGACCCGCTCGCCAGTGTGGAATGAGGTTCATGAACGCATTAACCGAAACCGCCAACGCAGTAGAACCAATCACTACGTGAGGGTCATGGATACCCACCAAGTACAGTAATAGTGGTACGGCGAGGATTGAGCCGCCTCCACCGATTAGTCCCAATGTAAAACCGACAATGCCTCCAGAGACAATGGACAACAAAATTTGGAGCGCCGACAAATGCGGCATGACAACACCTCCTCCATTGAGCCGTCAAATACCACTCGGGGTATATTTGAGGCAAAAAAATGTCGTTTAGGAAACCTAGCACCGATCGCTCCGTGTATCGGTTGGTTTCCCAAACGCATCAAAGCCCCCACCCCAAGAAGTTCTTACTCAGAGACAGACAGCCACCTACTGAGCCCGACTGCCAGTGCCACTGCCGTGAGCGACAACTGGACCTTGCCATTTCTGCATGCCTCCAAGCACATTGAACACTCGCTTGAACCCGTGTTCCTGCAGAATCTGGCACGCTGTGTCACTGCGGTTCCCAGAGTGACAAACTACGAAAATCTCCCGTTCGGATAGTTTCCGAAGTTGTGGGATGGCGTCTTTCATTTGTCCTAACGGGATAGATGTCGCACCTGGAATGTGTCCAGATGCATATTCCGCGTGCTCACGAACATCGACGATAAGCGGTAGGTCAGAGACTTTTTCGAAGAGTGCATCGTGAGAAACTGTGTGCGGGTGCCGCCTTTCGTCATGACTTTGTTTGGCTGCCGCACGCCGTATATAGTGCTTATACGTCTTGCCATTCTGAACCGTGCCCAAATACTCATGTCCCGTTCGGTCTGCAAAACTCTGTATGTCAACGACAGATCCAGGGTCTGTTGCAATGACTTCGAGAACCTCCCCTGGAAGGACTTCGTCAATCGCCCGCTTCGTTTTCACAATGGGCATCGGGCAAGACAGACCTTGACAGTCCACTGTCTTGTCAACCGCGTACTGCACCTCTGCACTCATGTCTATCCCCCCAATGTGATTGTTCAAAATGTCAACGTGACATCTGCATCATAGGCAAAATCAAGGTACGTCATGGCACCCGCCACCACGACTCCATCAATCAGGTCCTCTTGAGTCAGCCCGAGCACATCCATTGTCATCTGACAGGCAATGAATTTCACGCCACTTTCCTGTGCCAACTCAAGCATTTCTCCAATCGGAGGTACATTCGCTCTCTGCAGCCCTTCGATGTAGTGTTGCTTATCCGAAGCCACAGTCAGTTCTGCCGCTGCGCCTCTCTGGATGATGCGCAGACCGTCAAAGGTGAAAAAGACTTGCACCTCGGCGTCAGTTGCGGTTCCGGCTAGAGCAATGTTCATAGCTTTCAGCGCCGTTTCAAGTCCACCCTGCGATGCGATAATCGCTACTCGTTTACTCATGTCTTCTCCCCTCCGTTCGTACTTCTCTGTGTGGTGATGGTCAATAGTTCAACATGCTCTTGAGCCTCTTGCTATACGGTATTACACGTTGTAGCATTTGTATAATTTTTTATCGGAATTGATTCGATAAGAAATACTTATCGATTTCAGCCCTCATCAGTCAAAGGAACCTAGTCGATACTCGGACACACCCAAGGGGCTGTCAATGCGAGTTACAGTTATTCCTGGTATTTCCGACACAAACAGTGCCGACCTGCCGACCTCGAGACAAGATACCCACCCCTGGCATGTTAGTGGTAGGCACCTTGTCGGGGGAGGGGGGAGTAATCTCTAGTTCACGTGACTCGGCTCTCTATTCCTATGCAACCAGCTAAAGACGAACATTTCCGCAATGTTTGATTCAATTCACTTCGTCGCGCCGCTTCGTCTTCACCGGTTGAATGAGGCTCCATCCTCTTTCCTGCGCCAGGCGGTCTCGTTCTTGTTCTGTCAAGACCACCACAAACAGGGTTTGGTCGAACGGATAGTACGCGTAGTACCTGTACTCTGTGTGCGCCATCACTTCATTCAACGTGCCGAGCAGATTCATGTCCGCGTAGTCGCCCTCGTACGCAGGCTGAAATTCCTGCACCTCGTCGCCAACCGTGAACCGCACCTGGATAGGCCCCTCCGGGCCGTCCCACTCCTCCTCGATGTGAAACGGGGCGATAGTACCTCTTGAAATGTGCGCCAGTTCTTGTACCAAGTCGATGTAGACGTCGTTCCCTTCTCCAACATCCATCTCCGTGTCCTTCCACCACACGCGCTCCGTGTCCCAGGCAAGAAAGAGGAGGTCGGCATGTTCGTCCCGCTTGGTGAGCGCTGTTTCCCACTCGTCCTTATGACGTCTGTTGATCTCGCGACCGAGGTCGTAACCGCTCATGTCCCAGTTCGAATAGAAGCCGAGATCACGGAAAAACTTCGCCGTACGGGTTCGCCAATCAGTTCTCGGACGCGTCTGTGTGTCCGAAACCCTCGGTTTGGAAGCAGCCTCCTTGCTCGATGCCTGCGGACGAGTCTCAGAAGCGCGCAACTTGTCCAGAAAACTCTTTGCCGAATCACGAATCATCTTGTCGTCGTGCTGCAGCAGAGGCGTCACCCTATCCTTAAACTCAGGCTTTGCCATCGGTCGTAAGGCATACAGAACAATTGTGCAGAGTTTATCATCGTCGAGTAAGTCGAGGAGGATTGGAATCGCCTGTTTGTCGCGCATCTTGCCTAGTGCCCGAATCACGGAAGCCCGATCCTCTCCATACCGCTCATCCTGGGAAATCTTCCGCAGTTTAGGAAGCACGGACTTGTCTCCAATGACCGCAATGGCCCACCCGGCATAAAACCTCAGTGTGTCGTCATTGTACTCCCGGTACTGTTGCAGCAACGGTTCGATGGCGTCTGAATACCCCTTAATCGCTAAACACGCTGCAAGCCAACGCTTCAGGCTCATGTCCTGCGTTGAAACGAAATGTCGTAAGACAATAGGCAAGACTTCATGGTTATAGTAAACATAATCTCGAATTTCATCATCGTCCGCAATGTCAAAGCCGGCCTTGCGGATGTCTTCCCTCAGTTCGCGTTCGTTGTCCTGCATGTCTATAGTCACCTCCGTCGGCCCTCACCATATTGGTATTCCGATATCCGGAATTCCCGGTGCGGGGTCAGCGCCTACTTCATCTGGAACAGCAGGTTGGCCAGAATCTAGATACTGGTTTGTGAACTGGCTGTGAAGTTGTGCGTCCTCGGCCGTAGGCGGGCCAAGATCTGGGGTCGCGCTGCCATCCAGTGTCTGAAGTTTAATGTGCCCCAGACGAGCTTTCACGTTCGACTGTCAGGCCATCTTCGTCAACCTTTGCACCGCTGATTTCTTTGTCTCCCTAAATCTGCACCATTTCCATGCCATTGTCGGCGCAATAGCAGGTGATTTCGTCCTGTTGATGCGAGAGACTGTATCCGTCGCGGACCTGCCCCTGCGTTGACACCTGTATGTATCCGACTGCTTTGGTCATTTCGTCTCACCTCGTGGCTATACTAAGACGACTAAATGACCGAGTGAAGACGAAGAAAGAGAGCCGAACCCCGATTTAACGAGGCTGGCTCTCTTCAGTTACAGCAATTGAAATTCGTGTTACTGTTCGATTGAATGGCGGCATTATACAGGCAAATTCAACTCGTGCAGGTATCTTATTCTTACAGCCTCGTGTCCAAAAATCCCGTACGGTTGTGCATGTTTCAATAGTTCATCGGTGGCATCAATTTTTTCGTTCCCACGGACAATTTTCAATTGCCCGGTTAAAGCATCTTTCGTCACAAAGTCCGGCATATCGAATCCATCAACGGGAACATGACCAACTATTTTCCAATCATTCTTCTTGAAGCCATTGTCTGTGCACCAGATCATTAACAACACAGTGCAATCCAGAAGTTTGTTGATATCCAAGTTGAAATTCCGCTTAACTCGATACAATTCGACAAATATCGAAGGTGATTCGATATCCAAAATACGACCATAGCCCTTAATTTCACTGGTTAAATCCAATTCGAATACATCCCCAATTGTATACTTCGGTTTTCGTGGCACGGTTGCCTCACATCCAATTCAGTTAGTGTGTTCCTAAATAATCCCTTGCAGCATTTAAGTAGGTACTGATATTGTCATTCTTAGGACTGATAGGATTAATCCTATTAATAAGATTACTCAATCCCCCATTATTCTCAAACAGGATCTGTTCAAGTCCCCGTGCTTGCTGATACGACAGTCCAGAGTATTCTGGCGTAAACACGAGACCGGCTTTTTCATTATTGGCTTTGTGTGTCGCTTCTCGTGCAATCGGATTCTTCGTTCTACCCACGTATTTTACATCGTTGGTTATCGGATCACGTAGAGTATAAACGGTATGCTCTCCTTGTTGAGCTGCATCTACCGTACCCTTAGTAGCTTCATAGAACTTGCTCGCTGCTCGATAAGTCTCTGCTAGTCTGTCCGCGGACCGCGCTATCTTAGCAGCGTGAATTGCGGTGGATGCTACCCCCGTTGGGTCCGCGAAGGAGGCAAGGTCCCCGGCAATCCATGCAGCTCCGCCCCATGACGGGTTGGCTGCGAAAGAAGCGACATCCAAAACCAGCCACATTGCATCCAGAGCCCAAGTGCCATTAGGGTCCACTTCTTTGACTGGGTTGTCATCCGCATACACATACGGACTAAGTCCACCCAACGGATCCCGGCTAATGAACCGCATCAGGCTCGGCGCGTAGTACCTGGCGTTCAGGTAGTACATGCCAACCGCGCTGTCCCACCGATAACCTGCGTACAAGTACGGATTCGTGCTTGCCAAGGTACCCGTGGAACTGAGGATGTTGCCCCAAGCGTCATACGTATATTGTGCCACAATGGTGCCACTGGTATCAGTTAGTGCCACCACGTCGCCATGACCGTTCTCCTGGTAGTAGTACGTCGTGCCAGCTCCACCGCTCCATGTAGTCAGTGTCAGCGGACTGCCGTTTGCACCATAAGTGTAAGACTGGAGCAGGTTTCCGCTACCGTCGGTCTCGTAAGTCACCTGGTTGCTGTCGCTCTGGTAGAAGAACTTCGTTGTTGTCCCACCAGCGGTTTCGCTAACCCTACGACCCAACGCGTCGTAAGTGTATATGGCGATCGGCGTTCCGGAACTGTTGTCCACCTCGGTCAGTTCGCCCAACTCGTTCCACTTGTAGGTGTCGCTCCCGCTGCTGGTCAGGTTCCCGTTCGCATCATACGTGAACGCTTGACTGTTCACCGCGGTTAGTTGGTTGTCAGCGTTGTACGTGTAGTTCGTTGTGGTCGACGTAGACGAACCACTTGGCTGTACTGCCTTCGACAAGATATTGCCCATCGGGTCGTAGGTGTACGTGACCGTGTCTCCGCTCGGCGTGACTTCCGTTGTTAGTCGGTTCATCGCATCGTAGCCATAGGATGCAATGGTCGAGCCATCTTGGCCGTTTACGACCTTGGTCAGGTTTCCATCCGCGTCGTAGCTGTATTCGTAATCCCCTACAGCGGCGCTTGCACTATTCTCGATGACAAGTGATTTCAAGCGCAAATTACCGTCGTATCGAAATGCCTCTTTAAGGCCATTTCCAAGGACGACCGTGTCGTTTAGTCCCTGTTCGTTGTAGTTGTACTGTGCAAGTTGACTGCCACTGCCATCTGTAATGGAAGTCACACTATCCTGACTGTCCAAATTGAAATTCGTGGTAAGCGTGGTGCTGCCTACAGTCGCCGCTAGCGTAGTGAGGGCATTGTCCTTGTTGTACGTGAAGGACTGGGAACCTGTGCTGTCCGTTTGACTTGTAATGTTGCCGTTGTTGTCATGGCCAAAGGTCGTGGAACCATTACTGTTACTGATTGACGTAATGTCCCCGGCCGCATTGTAGTCAAACTGATTTACGGTGGTTCCGTCCACACTGACCGCGGTCGACTCACCGGCGTTGTCATACGTCGTCGAGACGGTATGTCCGTCGGGAAGCGTCATGCTCGAAAGGTTTCCGTTCGGATCATACGTATAAGTCGTCTGCTTGCCGAGGGCATCGGTAGATGATACTTGTTGGTCCAGGTTGTTGTAGGACGACGTATTGGTCGCGTAAGTCGTGCTCCCGTTACTGGACGTTTCTTTCACCTGAGTGACATTCCCATCTCCGTCATACGTGTACCCAACCTGTAAGTTATCCGCGGTGGAGGTTTGCGCGCTCAGGTTGTGGTTGGCATCGTACGTCATCGACAGCGAGTTTCCTTTTGGATCAGTGACCTGCGTGAGATCTCCGAACGGATCGTACGCGTATTGCGTCTGATAGCCCAATGGGTCGGTTGACGAAGTCATGAAGTTCCCCGTCGCGTCGTTACCCGTATGTGCTGGTGTTCGGATCGATGGATACACGCATTTCCGCAAATCAAGACTTGGCGTCCGATTTTGTGTTGCTGGTGGTAGGTGCGGCTAGAAACTCCGGCATAATCCACGTCGTACCCGATGGTACACTAGCCTTGTCACTCAATGTGGCGGTCTGATATTGCCAGCCAAACGTACCGCTTTGAACAGGTGCACTGGCTGCACCGAGAACTTGGGACTTATTCGCGTTGAGGAATTTGAGTTCAACATAGCTGTTCGTTGCGTCCTGCCCCTTCACGTATCCCCCAATGGTGTACGTACGATAATCCGAATACCCAAAAAAAGTTTGTCCTAAGTGACGTCTTAAAAGGTCTTTCAAGCATCGTTGCCTATACTGGGTTCAGAGTTAACAACGGCAATGATACTTGCAGGCCTATCAGAATTCCCAAGTGGAGGAGATGATGAGGTGAATCGTAAATTCCGACTATCTGCGTTTGCCGCAACGGCCATTGCGCTCGGCGTTGTGGTGCACTTAGAGAGCAGTGGTCACTCAAGTGTGTTAGCGAGCACACAGCCCGTCCATGCATCTAACATCTCGCTGTCGAATGGTCAGATGAACGCAATCTGGCAACAAATCCAGCAACTCCTTTCTTCTCAGCAACAGAATCCTGGTTCAACTGTCACGATTACTGTACCGAGTTCATCTGCCGGGACAGGTGGAGTTCAAGGATACAGTGACGGTGATGGCGACTCCGGCTCTGGCTACGGGTCTGGATACGGCTATGGGCAAGTACCACAATCCCCGCAACTGCCAGCCGGAGTAGCTTCGGGTTCCTCAACTGTCAGCACGAGCGGCGCCCAAACCGTACCGCTATCCGCAAATACTCAAGCTTCACAGAATTGGGCCGGGTACATCGACACACCGACTGGCAACACCCCCTACACAAGCATCTCGGGAAGTTGGACAGTACCGACCATCTCAGGCAGCGCAAACAGCGCTGCTGCACAGTGGATTGGCCTTGGCGGCGTGACAACTAGGGACCTCTTGCAGATGGGCACAATTGAGGACTACCAGAACGGTCAGGCTGTCGCGCACGTGTTTTGGGAGAAGCTCCCGAACGCGGCGACAAACATCTTGACAGTCCCTGCGGGATCAACTGTCCACGCGAACATCTCGAAGTCAACAGGGAACACGTGGTTACTGACTGTAACGGCCAGGACTCCGTCCGGTTCGGTCAAGACGAAGACGGTCCCAGTATCGCTTTCCTCTGCGTACGCACAGGGAATTGGAACCAGTGCTGAGTGGATCAGCGAGGACCCCTCTGGAGTCAACAATAACCTGTACCCGCTCGCGAACATGGGGACGGTTCATTACACAGGTGCGACCGTAAACGGTAGTGCGCTGGGCGCGAGCGCAAACCAGGTGGCCCCCGTCGCGATGGTGGGCGGCTACGGCAACATCTTGGTCGCCCCATCAAATCTCGGTAGCGGCAATCGGTCTTTTTCTACACAGACCGTTCAAACGAGTTCCGGAGTGTACCAAGAAGTAGCGGGGAACTCACCGTCATACAGCGGGTCTGGCTACGGCAACGGTGAATCTGGCTACGCAAGCGGTGGCTCGGGCTACGCAAGCGGTGGCTCGGGCTACGCAAGCGATGGCTCGGGCTACGCAAGCGGTGGCTCGGGCTACGCAAGCGATGGCTCGGGATACGCAAGCAGTGGCTCTGGATACGGCAACGGTGAATCTGGCTACACAAGCGGTGGCTCGGGCTACCTGTCAGGATATCAAGGCTGGTAAGAGTTGACTCCTGCATGAGCAACTCCTGGCGTGAATGTCGCTGCAACGCCCTCAAAGCAGACGGACTAACCGGCTGACTTTGAGGGCGATTTCAACAACCCAACGGCCGTCGTCGAAGTCGTCAAGCTGTGCGTTCCTGCTTGTCGTACTGGCCAAAGACCCATTGATACAACCCTGCGTTTGCCAGTTGTAACATCGCAGTTAAAATTAATGGCAGGGCAAGTTCATTCATATCAAACAAGTAGCCACTGACCGTGGGTCCGACTGCGGAAGGCAGACGCATTGAGAGGGCATTTACGCTCGTTGCAAACCCTCGCCGGTTGTCCCGGGTAAGGCTTGCGCTGAGTGCTGTACGGTTCCCTTGTGTACCGCGATTCACTGCATTGCGCATGATGTATAACGCGGAAGCCAGTGCAAAGTTCGGCATCCAGGGCAATGTCAGCATCATCAGAGAGCCAATGACTCGCATCCATGTCACGGATTTCACCATGCCAATCCTGGTTGCCATCATGCCGTTGACAATGGAGAACAATCCCGTCGCAAGAAACCCAATAGACAGAGTAATTCCAATCGCACTCGTACTGACTCCATAGCGCAAGCTAAACCAGTACGCCATCATCGGTCCGGTTAGTCCGATAGCCAGACCGTTGATAGCATTGACAGCTGCCAGTTTCATCATAGAACGATTCTCTCTGCGGAGAATCTGGCTGTCATCGTCGCTTACCTTTGGATTCAAATTGGTTCGTTGCGGTTGCTCTATTGGTGCAGTTCGCTCTTCTTGCATAAATGCAATCACGGTAGCACACGCCACCGACAGAACTGCCACCACCACAAACACCGGCCTGTAATCAGTGAGCGGCGTCGGACCATGGACCAAGTCTGGCATGCCGCCCAAGAGGGAGCCAAACGCCATTCCGATAAATCCCACGGCGTTGTTCAAACTAAACACGCGTCCGCGCTCTGACCTTCCAACGACTCGGGCTAACCATGCTTGCTCGGCGGGACTGAATGGACCCGCCGCACCACTTTGTCCTCTGCCAAATCCCGCGATCACAATAGCGAGAATTAAAATCATGGCATGGCTCGTAAAACACGCTGCAACTGCAGCCATAATCGTTAGAGCCTCATAAATAAGCAGGAAAGGTTTGCGTCCGATTCGATCGCTCAGAACACCAACCGCCAAAATCAGTGCTGCTCCAACCAGACCAGCGACTGTTGTGACTCCACCAATCGAAGCGCCACTCCAGTGGAGGGCACGCAAATACAGCGTGATGTCAACGACCATCGCTCCCTGCCCAATGCTCCGAAGACCGCGAATCCAAATGAGTCTCCGAGCAATGGGGTGCATTGGGGTACGACTCATCCGCAGTACACCCCTCTCGTTCTTTCTAGTTGCCAAACAACACGAACCGCCTCGCGTATATCGAGACGGTTCGAATGTGCGCAGTTCGTGCGGGTGATGGGATGGAACCCACACAACCAACTTGGAAGGCTGGTGTTCTACCCGTTCATCGTACCACTCACGTCAAACTCTAGTCAGGTCATTTTGCTGATGAGTTTGTCGGGAATTTGGACGCCCCAAGTAAGAGAAGAACGAGTAAAATGAACACAACTACGGCACTCTCACAATGAACAAGACCAGCCGTGAATGTTGAGGGGGTTTATTCATGGGATTCTTTGATTCCCTGCGTCGTGCTGCGGAAGGCGTGAGCCAGGACGGACAGTATAGTGGCGATCACGTTTGCCCACGATGCCAAGACGCAATGCAGTATCATGGCGCCCACGCAATTCGTACCGGCGGGTTGAGCCGGGGGAGCGGTTTTGTCACCGACCTGCTGCTCGGTGGACGTGATGAGGAATTTCTGAACACCGCCATGGAGCGAAATGTTGCCGTCCACGTATTTGTGTGCCCGCAGTGTGGATCGATCGACTTCGTCAACGATCCACGACACGGATTCTAAAAAATAACCCGCAGATCATCGCGATCTGCGGGCTCCGCCAAAGCTCTGGAGTGCGTCTGCAAGCTCCTCTGGCCGTTCGAGCATGATGTAGTGACCGCACTGAGGGATGTCCCGGGCCATGACGTGAGTGTTCAACGTCTGCAGTCGCGTCTTAGCGTCCTTCGGCAGAAGCCGGTCCTGCGCTCCATACACAGCCAAAATCGGAATGTCGAGCCGAGAGAACGTAAGTTCCCCATCGTACGCGTGGCACGCCGCAAAGTCTGTATGCGCAGTCGCACTCGAGACGAGGCCCAACTCACCGCGCTCTTCTTCAAGCAAACCAGGATCGACAGACTTCGCATAGGAAGCGTAGAATAGCCCGTCCGGGAATTCGCCCTGCTGAAGAGCAGTCAGGACGCTCTCTCCGACCGGCAATCGTGCGTGGCTAGCGACAAGGACCAGACCACGGACGTGCGGGTTCATTGCTGCCAACTCAATCCCAATGAGCCCGCCCATCGAGTGTCCGACGACCACAACGTCCTCCGCCAAGTCACTCGAAATGATGGCCGCGTAGTCTGAAATGGTCTTCGGAACGAGCCCATGGTTCGAGCCGTGCCCTGGCAAATCCACTGCGATGCACTCGGAGCCCACTTCTGTCTGCAGCAGGCGTCTCCACTTACTGCGAGTCCCACCAGCGCCGTGCAGCAGTAGGAATTTCGACGGATGGTGCATGTATTCACCCCAAATTGGTCTGTCGCGTTCTGCTGCGAGGTCCTGCTACACCTCGTCAGCGTCGTCGAGCAGTGTCGAAACCATCGACAGCAGTTCCTGCATTCTGTCGCGCGCTAACTCTCCGTCGCGATACAAGATAGCATCCATAACCGCCTTGTGCCGTTCTAGCGCAACTTGAAGAGGCGGGTGGTCAGCCCGGCCTGGTTTGTTTTTCAGCACAGACATCGTTGCCATGCGGCTATACTCTAGCGCGCTGCGAAGTGTCTGCACCAAGGTCACCATGAGGTTGTTGTGCGACGCGAGCAGTATACAGTTGTGGAATTCGTAGTCTGCCCCCACCCATTCCGACACATTTCCGACAGCGTACTGGAGTTGCGCAAAACGCTGCTGGATGGCCTTGATGTCTTCACTCGTGGCGTTGTGCGCTGCAAGTTGAACTGCGGCCGGTTCGATTGCTCGGCGTATCTCCATCAGTTCCCGCAGCACTTTGCGGTTGGGTTTACCATCGAGTGCCCAGCGCAAGACATCAATGTCCCACCACTGCCACTCCACAACTGGTCGCACGGTGGTGCCAACTTTCGGCTGCGAGCCGATGAGCTTACGCGCCTCGAGTCCTTTGTACGCCTCGCGCGTAACCGTTCGACTGACGCCCATTTGCTTGCTGAGGAGTTCGACTGGGGGGAGAGCGTCACCGGACGTTAGTTCTCCCCCTACGATTTGCTGGCCAATCTCGTTCATGAGCTGTTCGCTCAGGTTTTGCGATCGCATCTGCATTGCCCTTCTCTTAGTTGAGATATCCACAATTACTCATATTATATGCAAGTGAAGTGTTGTCAATTTACAACGGCCAAGCCCCATCCGGCACACCATACTGACTAAAGATGTAGTCGCGTGAGCTTGAAGCGAGGCTGCGAATTCGGTCGAGGTCAATGTCAAGCAATCGACCGTTGCGCTTGACAGCCTTACCCGCAACAAACACAGAGTCTACATTGCCTGTGTGCGCGCTCAGAACCACCGCGCCAATTGGGTCATTGACCGGACTGAGGTTGATGTCTGTCGCCCGGATGAGCACGACATCCGCCTGCTTTCCTAGCGAAAGTGACCCCACTTTGCCGCCCAACTGAAGCGCTTTCGCGCCATCGATGGTTGCGAACTCAAGCACATCGCGCGCGCTCAGAGGCAGGCGTTCCGGCATCTCACCACGCCGCAGAACGGTCTCATTGATACGCGAGCGCTCCGCCTGAATCATAAACTTCATCTGCGCGAACATATCGCCACCTGTGGATGTGACGACATCAATGCCAAGCGTTGGCCGGCCCCCGTGCTTCGTCAGTTTACCGGTCAGCGGATAACCGTGTCCCATCATCATCTCGACTTCCGGTGTCACTGACACCGAGGCTCCAGTGTCCGCAATCATCTTGTACTCCTCGTCGCTGATGGAATTGACGTGTACAAGGTTAAGGTCCGGTCCGAGCAAACCGGCGTTATTCATGCGTTCAATCGATCGGTCTGCCGACCCCCATGACCCGAAGCCGACATGCATCGAGCACACCGCTCCAAGTTCGCGTGCGAGCTCAATGTCGTGCACAGTAGCTTCCCAAGACGAAAACTCAGGGCCACGGATGGCGAGACCCAGTGTAAGTAGTTGATCGTCTGAGGAGAAGTACTGCTTCTTCAGTCGAACACAGTCATCCGACTGCTTGAGCGTGCTCTCCCGGTGCCAGAAGTCGCCCGCATTGAGAAGGGGTGTGCCATAGGCAAAAACAGCGCGAATACCAGCCTCTTGAAGACCTCGGACCATTTCGTCGGCGTGTTCGGGAGAATTGATCATCGACCAGTCGAGCAGTGTCGTGATGCCTGCGTCCAGCGCTTCGAGCGCGCCGAGCAAATTGCCAATGTAGACGTCTTGTGGCCGAAGTGTACCACCGAGCCCGCCAAAGTACAGGTGGTTCAGATACGTCGGTAACGTCCAGTCGGCGCCAGCGTTGCGGATGACCGCTTCCCAGACGTGTCTGTGCGTGTCCACAAATCCCGGGATGACAATCATGCCTTTGGCATCGACAACCGCACACTCCGCACCCACCTCGATGTTTGGACCAACCTGCGCGATGATTCCGTCTTCGATCAACACATCTGCGCTCGCAAAGTTCCCGAGCGACGGGTCCATCGTCAAGACGCACCCGTTTTGAATCAGCATCCGCTGCCCCATCCTAATCCTCTCCCTTTCCTACTGTCAGTGCCTACACCAGCGACTGCTCAAAGGCTGTTCCCCAACGCGTAATGCACTCGTCGGTTCCCCACACACGTGGTTTTTGCGGGAAGTTCTCATGCCAGGGCCGCGGTTCAAACATGCCAAGCTCTGGGACGTAGATGTCTGCATCGGTGAAGAGTTCAATCATATTTCCATCCGGATCCCGGTGGTAGGTCGCGATGTTGTGGCCCGCACCGTGACGAGACGGTCCCCAGAGAATGGGGATGCCGTTGCGGCTTAGTTCGTCCATGGACCGGATGAGGTGGCTATAGTCCCGGAGTTCGAGCGCTAGGTGGTGCATCTCTTTGCGGTCGGACGTGCAGAAATTCAATACGTGATGGTCTCGGTTGCAGGTCATAAAGCCGAAAAAGTCCTCAATCCAGTCCGTGTTGATAAAGCCAAACTGCTTGTAATACTCGACCGACCGCTCTGCGTCTTTCACGCGCACAGACAGGTGCCCGACTTTGTTCGGGGCTACCCCCTGCGCCTTGAACCCGTGTTCCACCACTTGCATCTCCGGAAACAAGTGAACGGTATAGCCATCGATGTCCGTAAACTCAACGAGTTCTGTGATGCCACGCAGAACATTCGTTCGGACCGTCGCAGGAATACCCGCGCCCTCGAGTTCAGCAGCTGCAGCCGCAACCGAAATGCCGGGCCTCAGTTGCAATCCAAACCCTTTGATACCAGGCTGCTCGTCCGCTGTCAGCACGACGTTGTGGTGGTCAATGGAAGTGCTTACATAAGCGCTGCTAGCATCCTGATGAGTAACCGAAAAGCCCAGTACATCTGAGTAGTACTTCACCATCCGCGCTAAATTCGGTGTGCCAAAGTGCACATAACCTAAGCGAAAAACCTGAACCATGCTCTCACCCTCTCATTCGCAGTCACTACTGTCTCCCTCTTACACAACCCGATTGCGCTGCACACCGAGGTCGACACGACCATCTAGGGTCTTGACCTCACACACCACCTCGTCGCCGGCTGACAGATACTGCGTCCGCTTGCTCTGACTAGACAGCAGTACGCCCTCCTTCTCTGCGTACGCAACTGTCGAATTCGATAGGACAGAGAGTTCATCTGGTTTGAGATTGAGTGCCACACCGCCCGGTGTGCCAGTCAGAATCAAGTCGCCAGGCGCAAGGTCCATGACTCCGGACAGCTCCGTCAGTGTCTCCTCCGGTTTAAACAGAAGCTGACTAGTGTGCGCGGATTGACGGAGTTCACCGTTTACAAACAGTTTCAACTCGAGGTTGTGGACCACGGCGGCCTCTCCCTCGTCAAACAGGTAGAGATACGGCCCGGTCGGACAAAATGTCCGGAAACTCTTTCCTTTTAGCCATTGACCTTCGAGAAGCTGCACATCGCGGGCAGACACGTCGTTCGCGATCACGATGCCAGCTACATACTCAAGGAAATTTTCCGCCGTGACGACCGTGCGTTTTGTGAGTGGGCTCTTAATGACCAGCCCGACTTCAACCTCGTAATCGAGAAGCCTCACACCTTCGGGTCGGACAATCTCGCTTTCGGCTCCAGTGAGCGAACTGTCTGCCTTCATGAAGATCAGGTTGAAATCCGGGCGCTGCGGCTCGAATCCGGCTTCAGCTCGGTGACTGGAGTAGTTCGCACCCTGACAGACAATGCGCGATGGTACAGTCACCGGACTCAGCCAAGTGACGTCGGTACGCTTCACCGTCTCGTCTCCAGACCACGTCACCTGACCGCGGCTTGCGAGCATATCCGCCAACGTGGGGTAGCCACCCGGAATGACGTGAATTTCATCGCCCGCCACAGTGCCCCAACGAATCCCCTGCGAATCCCGAAAACGTACAACCTGAATGCCCAAGTTTGTAGCCCCTCTCCACTCTAGTTGACAAATAATTTGGTCTAATTTAAATAATAATATCAAATGATTTATAAATCAAGACTTGATGTTGTCGGCTGACAGCGCTATCATCGCAATCATCATACCATAATACCAAACAGTTTGGAGGGTGCGCGGATGGAGTTTGCAGTGTTAAACGGCAGTTTGCGATCCAAATCGTACAACCAAGCTCTGATCGACACGATGGACGAACGCTACCGTGATAAATTTCAACTAAAGCAATTAAGCATGGCGCAACTACCCTACTTCAATCAAGACCAAGAACTAAATCCACCGGAAGTTGTGCAACAGTTCAAAGGTCACCTACGCATGGCAGACGCCATCGTGATGGCTACACCAGAATTCAACTGGTCCATTCCTGGTATCCTCAAGAACGCACTGGACTGGGCGTCGCGCGGAGAACTGGTCCTCGTCAACAAGCCCGCCCTCATCGTCGGGGCGTCGACCGGAATGATTGGCACCCTGCGTGCGCAGTTACATTTGCGCCAGGTTCTCAGCGCGCCTGGACTCTCCTGCAGAACGCTGCCACCCGGGGGAAACGAAGTATTGGTCACGTTTGCAGAGCAGAAGTTCGACGTTTCGGGTCGACTGACGGACCCAGCCACTCTGGCTTTTCTCGACAGCGTCGTTGAAAAGTTTCTCGCCTTCATCTAGTATCGACGGGTATCAGCGAGATTCCGGGGGGTCGAGCGATACAATCTGGATGTCAATGTGCGGGTATGGTAAGCCGAGTGATTCACGCAGGTAAGTCGCCAGTCGCTGATGTACTTGCAGCGCAGCCGCGCGTATGTCCGGCTGCCACTTGGCATGCACGAGCAGTTGAAACTTCGCGTCATCCGCCGACAAGTGCAGGCTTTTCAGCCGCAAGTTCTGTGTATCGTGCCGCATGAACAGTTCGATGCACTGTCGCACCGCCCGTTTGCTGATGAAGACACTGCCACTTGCAAAGATGGGGCGCACCACAATTGGGGTTGTTTCTGAGACCGTGCCTGACACCGGGACCCGCAGCTTGTGTAACATTCGCTCCATGTACGACACAAGCGGGCCAGACCCTTTGATTTGCGTCTGACGCACAGGGACAGAGTGCATCCCCTGATTGCGTTTTGACGACGCGTATTGGATGCTCTCCAGACTGACCAAGTCCTCGAACTCTAACCAGGAAACCTGCATGGAAGAAAGCCCGAGAGCTTGGCAAATCTGCAGCACCATGTTGCGCGATGTACCAAGAATCAGACAAGCAGCGGGATCGATCTGCTGCAAAACGTGTTGTACCTGTGCCCTGTGCAGAGCGTCGTGAAAAACAGCACGGCGCACTGCCGCGATTCGGTTGGGCTCGAACTTGGCGGAGAAACCTGCCGCAATCCCCCCGTTGAAAATCAACAGACCATCGTCAAGGATACACGTCACATCCAGGTCCCGCGCAATGTCGAGCGCGTGATAACTCTTCCCGCTGCCGCTGCGGCCAACCAGTCCGTACACCTTCATTGGGGCACCGCTGTTACCACCCATTGCGCTGTCAGAACCGTGCCCGGCGTTTCTCGCGAAACGCCTGCACACCTTCACGAAAGTCTGTGCTGTCCACCCACGAGCCAGACTCGCTCGCGTTGCCCGATGTCAGCGCCTTCACATTGTGTTTCACCGCCAGTAACGAGGCCCGCGACTGCAACGCCATCTTCCGACAGATCGCGATCGTCTCCGAACTTAGGCTCTCAACCGGGCACAGGTAGTTGAGCAAGCCAGACTGGAGGGCTTGCTCGGCATCGAAAGAGCGCGCTGTGTATACGAGGTCCTTGGTCCGGCTCGGCCCAATCGTCCCGACTAACCTGCGCAGAAACGGCTCTTGTAAGGTAATCCCGAGTTTCCCCACAGGCATCCCGAACTTGGCTCGTTCTGTTCCGATGCGAATATCGCAAGCGAGCGCAAGCACAAAGCCAGCCCCGTACGCTGGTCCATTGATGGAGGCAATGGTCGGCAGCGACAAGTCTTCAATGCGACGAATTGCGCTCTCCATCGTCTCAAACGCGGCATTTGCACCCTCGGCGCTGAGCGTCGAAAACTCGATAATATCGCTGCCAGCTGTAAACTCAGCACCAGCGCCGCGGAGAACCAGGAACCGCGTCTTCACAGGGAGGTTTTGCACCCAGTCACCAATGGTCTGCCACATATTCTGCGTCAGTGCATTTCTGCGATGAGGTCGGTCTATCGTTATGACACACATGGGGCCAGCCAGTTGCAGGCGCAGTGTCCCTTGTTCGTTGAATCGTTCAACAACGACTTTCATCCTGCACCTCCTAGGCAGACTCACAGATCGTCAGCCAATCGCGATGACTTTTCCTGCGATTATCATATCATATTATTTAATTTTCCGTGTTGTTTGTTTCGCCGCACAACTCAGTATATGATTCAATGGCTCTCCCATACCAGGAGACCAATCGCTGCGAATAAGCACAGAAGAATTGCGCCAATGGGGTTGAGGAGGTTGTAAAGTTCCTGGGACACCATTGTCATCACATCCTTTCAATGTTCCTGTCATTCCACACTCCAATGGTGTGGTCATTGAACTCCGGTGAGGGTGTTTAGGGTCGTCGCAATTGTACGGGTTTATAGTGGAGCTTGATTCTCGAAACGCCCTTGAATTGCCGCAGATGACAACGCGATAGCAGCACACTACCTCGTAAATCTCTCACAGAGAGATTTCCTCAAGACGCTTAAGAGACTGCGGGATGCGTACACTTGATGATGGGATGATTTGCAACCCAAGATACGAAAGGCTACCAAACAAACCTGTAACCATGCTCACGTGCAACAAGAATGCCCACAGCGCCGTATGATTTGTCCAGATTAGGGTAGCACCGCTAAGCGCGACCAAAATCACAAAGACCAACGTGAGCCAGCTCCCTACATACAGGTCAGGGTGCTCCTTTCGCATACGACTCGCTTGCACCCACAGATAGACAATCAAACCCGCGAGTCCCAAAGCCACGGCCCGATGCACAATGTCCACCAAAAAGACTGAGCCCGAATGCACTTCGGTGGGTAATGGCCAACCGCGAAAGCCAGAGCCATCACCCGTACTCGATACAAATGCGCCGTAGTACATTGCGACATACATGTAGACTAAGGTAAACCAGACCGCACGGGTGAATGGACCCTTGCGGACCGGTTGACGCAACCGGATGGCACCGGCCTCATCACGGGCGTTGTTGTCACGAAGTGAGCGGCCAATTTGAAGCAGAACAACAACGAGCAGCAACACACCGACAAAGGCTAACAATGAGCAGCCGAAATGAAAGGCCAAAAACCACGCTGGATCACCATAGATGACCCCCAACGCACCAAGGCCTGCCTGAACAAACACAAATCCTACTGCAATCGCGATTGTTGCCTTGACCTCCGGCCAGTATCGATACAGCCGCCACGCAAGTCCCGACGTCCCTAACAACAGAACGGTCACCACCCCGACCAATGCCCGGTGGGTGAATTCGATCAGCGTCTTTATACCCCACGCGTGCGGTATAACGGCACCGTTACAAAGCGGCCAATCATGCCCGCACCCCAGAGCTGAACCCGTCTCTGTATCTACAAACCCAACAATGTTCACAGCAAATAGTCCAATCAAGGTCAGGATCGAAAGTATGAGTGTCACTCTGTACCATGTGGATGACAGTTTTATCATTGCTACCCCCTTCATAGGTATTCAGTCCTACTTTCTAGTGACGTGCAGTACACCGAGTCCGTGCTGATACACCATAGTACCGCCGAGGTGACCGGTAATCGTGACGAGTATCACTGCAACCATGGAAAGCAACCAACCAATCCAGGAGACCTTTTGTACGCGTCCGAAGAATATCTGAGCGAACAGAGCAAGGACAACAAACACGCCGGTCACTTCACCATCGTGCTTATGCGCTTGGAGCATAGGCATCACAGCGCGAGGTATCGTGTCGTAAGATTCACTGATGACACCTGCAACTCCGGCGGCGATTGTCGCTACAATACCTAAAAACAGGAAAAGCACGAACGCTTTTACCCAAAACTTTTCCCGACGCCGAAACAACCCTACCAAACCAAACAGTCCAGCTAAATAGATGATCGATATGGTGAAGTGAATGACCATCGGATGAATGGTAGGGGGGAACATGTGATAGAGCCAGCTAAGATTCATTTTACTTCTTCCTCCTCGGTCACTCGAAACAAAGGTTGCTCTGATGACAGACTGCCCTCAAACAGCGACCCGTTCGGCATTCTCTCAAACACAGACGATTGCGTTGCCATATTAACTGACTCGTACGCCCTTCACTCAGTTCATTCAATCTTGCATCTCTTAAACCAGCTGCACACCCGTGGACGTGCCAAGGCGACGTCACTGGGGTCAAAAGGTTAACCTGTGCAAGTACTTGTGAACTTTGTGTTGGATTATGTCGTCTTGTATCGCGGAGGGAAAAATTCCTCACTGCTTTACGCAGTAAGTTGGTTTACAACAGTGAAGGGGATGTATATGTTGCAGCGTTATACGAAATTGATTGGAGTTGGAGCGGTTCTGTTTCCGCTTCTCACAGGATGCGCACTCGCCGGGCCGACCAGCAACGCTGCGAAAAGCAACTCTACGCCACCAGCAAAACCGGCCGTTGCCAAAAAGGCTGGACAAGCACTGCCGTACGGGGCCACAAAAGCCAGCAGTATCTTGCCTGGCGACGTCCTTATCGCCGACTCCAGCAACAACCGAATATTGCTTGTTACGCCAGGCAAGAAAATCGTTTGGCAATACCCTGCGCCTGGACAAAAATCAGGACTCGTGGACGACGACGACGTGTTTTTTGGGCCAAAATTCGACGAAATCATTACGAACGAAGAAAATAACAACGCCCTGGCCATTATCAACTTCAAATCTCGAAAAATCGTTTGGCAATACGGCCATCCAGGCGTCGCGGGCTCAGCTCCCGGCTACCTGAACACGCCTGATGACGCCTTCCTCTATAACAAAGGGGGTAAGAACGTCATTACTGTGGCCGATATCCGAAATCAGCGGATCTTGTTCATTAACAGGAAAACCAAATCCATCATCAAGCAATACGGACAGACTGGAGTGCAGAGGGTCAATCCACCGATCACATATGGAGCGCCCAATGGGGATTTTCCAGCACCAAACGGGGGAATGTTGGTCACACAGATTAACGGCAACGATGCAATTCGTCTCAATAAGAACGGAAAAATCTTGTGGACTGTCCACTTCCCAAGCCAATTCAGTTACCCTTCGGACGCGAATTTCACGCCTCACGGCAATGTGATTGTCGCTTTTTACACCAATCCAGGAGCCATCGTGAAAATGTCTCCTTCTGGCAAGGTGCTCTGGAGCTATAGTCCTACATCCGGTCCCGGAGAACTCAATCACCCGTCTCTCGTCACAGAACTCCCCAATGGCATGGTACTACTCAACGACGACTACCACGACCGCGTGATTGTGATTAATCCAAAGACGAACAAGATTGTCTGGCAGTACGGTCATACTGGCGTACCAGGCACAGCGCCAGGCTACCTGCACATTCCCGACGGTGTCGACTTCTTACCGGCAGGAATTACACCAGGAGGAAATAACCCGATTGGCCACCACCTCTGGAGTTACCCCGGCAACGGCTATTAAGAGTTGACCTGCCGCGTTGCAAACGACGTCAGTTGCACGCCGCACCCCGAAGGACGAGGAACACCACTAGGGCGCATAACTCAAGCCAACCACTAAAGCCAGATTCCCCGCCATGCGATCAGGCGGGGATTTTTCACAGTGACAACCCCACACCTGCTGAGGCAGTGGAAAGCCGAGTTGGAGATGCGGGCAGTGTTCCAGAACAGAAAATATTTTCAACTCATGCAAACGTGAAACATGTCTATCCCTCATTCCGTCTATTTATCAGACGTGGTCTGTTTTCCTCGCATTCCGTCGGAGCATGTCGGTGATCACTGAAGCAGGTCGTATGCTGCGCCACATCCCCAGCGATCGTGATTCTTACTCAGTACGAACAATGGGTTTCTCACACGCAAGAATGACTCGTGGGCTTGACCCTCACCGAGATCGGAGTGGACACACACATGCCCAAACCAGCCAATGGTCACCGACGTTACATAGCGGGACTAGACGGACTGAGAGCCTTCGCAGTCTTCGCCGTGATCGCATATCATCTGAACCTTAGGTTCGCTCCCGGCGGGCTTATTGGTGTCGGCGTGTTCTTTGTGTTATCAGGTTACCTGATCACGGACATCCTTCTCGGTCAATGGAAAACAGATGGGCACCCACTGCTTGCCGATTTCTGGATTCGGCGGGCACGCAGGTTACTGCCCGCATTGCTCACGATGTTGCTTGTAGTGGTTCTGTGGGTTTGTTTGTTCGACCGCGTGCAAGTAGTCGCACTTCGCGGCGACGTAATTGCCGCTCTCCTCTACATCAGCAATTGGTGGTTTATTTTCCATAAGGTATCCTACTTCTCCAGTTTTGGTCGTCCATCCCCTCTCGGGCACCTGTGGTCACTGGCAGTTGAGGAACAATTTTATCTGGTTTGGCCCTTGGTACTCAGTTTTGGACTGCGATTTATACGACGGCGCGGATGGTGGGTTTCCATCATACTCGCTATGAGTCTAGTGTCCAGTTTGGCGATGGCGCTGATCTACCAACCCGGCTCGGATCCGAGTCGGGTGTACTATGGGACGGATACGCGCGCCTTTGCCCTACTCATCGGTGCTGCACTCGCCTTCACTTGGCCGAGCGAGCGCCTCCAAACCGGCACCCCCCGCTACCGTGTCCTGGTGCTCGACTTCTTCGGGGCCCTTGGCATCCTGTTTATCGTGCTCATGATTTGGCGGACAAATGAGTATGGCACCTTTCTCTACCGTGGCGGACTCGTGCTTGCCGCTCTGGCGACCGCGGTCACCATCGCAGCAATTGTGCACCCAGCAAGTCAACTGGGTAAACTGTTGGGATGGAAACCCTTGAGGTGGCTGGGAGTTCGCTCGTATGGAATCTATTTGTGGCACTACCCAGTCATCGTACTCACGAGCCCCATTGTAAGTACGGGTACAAATGTGGTACGCGACGGTTTACAAGTCATCGCCAGCATATGCCTCGCGGCCCTCTCTTGGCGGTATATTGAATCTCCCATACGCACACATCGGTTCACACCACTGGCCAAGGCAGACAAACTGCCTCGTACCGGGCGGCTAGCGCTATCTCGCCGCCCATGGTTCGTGCCGCTCACGGGAATTCTTGTCGTCTCGATATGTATCGGGACGGTCGAATTAGCACCGGGATCAACATCTAGTGCGGCCACGACAGTCAACACCATTCAGCCTTCGAAGGCAGTTGTGCCCGTTCCCAAGCGTAAGGGACAGACACCCACTGGGACTCACAGGAGCGCAGATAGCGCCGGCAAGCAAAAACCGGGGACGCCTGGCCGCGCCGCAACGAAAGACGAAACCGGTGTGAAGACCTCTCAGCCAACGCACCATACGTCGAACTCGCACAGCGCTACGGAGAACAAGACGCCCCCACAGGGTGGCGAGCAAAAGCCTTCTGGACAAACACAGCCAGGTGGACAACCAGGAACGACCAAAACGACACAATCACGGTCAGGTGTGGGAATAACCGCGATCGGCGACTCAATCATGATAGACGCGACTCCGTACCTGAAGCAGTTGTTCCCTGGCATCGTAGTCGATGCTAAGATTGGCCGCCAGATGATCCATGCCCAGACTGTCGTGAACACCTTAAAGTCAGAAGGCGAGTTAGGTAACCGGGTAATCATCGAACTAGGGACGAACGGCCCGTTCACAGAACAGCAGCTAATATCACTGTTGAATTCGCTCGGTCCTGTGAAGCAGGTGGTCCTCGTCAACACGCGCGTACCACGTCCATGGGAGACCGACGTGAATCAGGTCCTGGCGAAGGTAGCGTCAACGTACCCAAATACGACGCTCGTCAATTGGTACGCTGCCAGCGCGGGCAAAAACTCATATTTTTACCCTGACGGGGTTCATTTGAATCCGGTTGGCGCGAGCTATTTCGCATCACTGATTGCGCACGCTTTGAACGCTCCAAGTTCGTAATATCGGTTACGAGGGAATCTTGTACGCAGCACTCCGTCCGTAGACGGAACAGCCTCGGCTCCGATACACCGCAAAGCCCCTGGGGTTCCGTTTGGCAGAAGCAACCAGATGCTAACCCTGAACAACCGCCACTGGCTCTGCGTCCAATTGGCGGTTGAAGAAAATCATCACTGCGTTCGCCACTAGAATTAACATCGTGACGTAAAAAACATTTCTGATTCCATAAGCGGCCGCCACACTACTGCCGATGAGTGGGCCAAGCAAATTCCCCAAAAATGTAGATGCAGAATTTATCCCAAAGGCCGTTGCCAATAGTTCCGGAGGAGCCTTCTTCTTCACCAATACATTGAGCGAGGGTATCATCCCACCAATAAACAGGCCTAGCATAAATCTTCCCACCAACAACACACCAATGTTCCCAGCCAAAGCTTGTGGAACGTACATCGCCGCAGCTGCGCATGTGGCAAGCATGAGGACTTTTCGTTGTCCAATCCGGTCTCCTAGTCTCCCCAGCGACGGGGCACCGACCAAATTGGCCACACCCGTAATCGAAACCACCAAGCCCGCGATCAGTGCTAAGTGGGGTCCCGTATACAATGTCTTGGCATAGATTGTGACGATTGGTTCAATGCTCATCATGCCAACCTGTATGAACGTAGCCGCTATAAACACAGGAAACAATGGCCGCAACTTGCCGATACCGCGAGTTTCCCCTTTCCTTCGAACCATCGGCTTGTGTTGCTCATGAACAAATAACATGACAATCACGCTGGCTATGAGTAACATACCGCCCGTACAAAAGAACACTCCCCGAAAGCCAATCGCTTCAGCGAGTGCCCCACCAATCAGGGGTCCAATGAGGTTACCTACAATGGCACCCGTTTGGAGCATCCCCAGAGCGCGACCAGATTCTTCATTGGGCGTAATCGATGCTTGCAAGGATACGGACATAGATATGAAACCAGAGAAAATACCGTTGAACAGACGCAGCAGCAGCAATTCCCAAACCGCGCCTACTGCCCCCATTAAGGCTGTCACAACCCCCATTCCGATGCCTGCCCGAAGCAGCATAACTTTTCGCCCATGTTTGTCTGCGAAAGCTCCCCATATCGGTTGAAAGAACACAGAGGTTACGAATTGAGCTGAAAAGACCCAGCCTGACCAGCGTTCCATGGCAGCTAAATTATGAATTCCAAGTTTCTCGATGTATAAAGGCAAAAACGGAATCACTAGACTCATACCCGCTGTTACACTGAAGTTTGCCGCCCATAATATCCACAGCGTGCGTCTCCAATTCGTAGTCATATACATCCCTCTTCCAGATGCGGACGCCATCGCACTCTACACTAAGTCAAAGCCTAATGCTTCTTGGATGTCATACCGGAGCGTATGTCAGACCCATTTGACTAAACGCTGCTTCTGCATTCGAATCCCCTCTCCAGAGAACTCAAGAAGAGCGAATGAAACAATCTGTAACACCTTCTACGCCGCGGCTGAAGATGTCACAGATTGTTCCCCACTGCGTTTTAATGATGGAATCCGTTATCTTTCTTCGTTGCATGTGGTATGGGACCATCCAGGGACTCTAGAAACGTCACGGCTTGCTGGAAATTCATTAAGAACAGGTGAGCTAGGTCCATAGAAAATCCGTTGCGAACCACAACCCGCATAATCGTTACTTCTTCCATGCCAGGGGGCATCGGGTAGGCTGGGACTTGCCAACCGTACATCCGCAGTTGACTTGACAAGTCGTAAAGGTTCCAATTTGGCGTATGGCCGCTCTTCAGCTGCCAGGCAAATACAGGAATATCAGAACCGTCGCTCAAAAGCTCAAACGGCCCCATCTTGCTGATTTCTGCACTAAGAAATTGGGCGACTGACTGAGAAGCCTTTTGCACCGACAAATACCCATTTTTCCCCAATCGGAGAAAGTTGTAATATTGAAGGATCACCTGTGCTCCAGGACGAGAGAAGTTCAAACCAAAGGTCGGCATATTTCCACCTAGGTATGAAACGCGGAAAACAAGGTCTTCAGGAAGGTCCTCAGCTTCGCGCCAGACCACCCAGCCAATGCCTGGATATACAAGCCCATACTTGTGTCCAGAGACATTAATGGATTTCACACGTTCCAGTTTGAAGTCCCAAACTAAGTCTGGTTGCAGGAATGGTGCTATAAATCCACCGGAAGCCGCGTCCACATGCATGGGAATGTCCAAACCAGTCGTTGCTTGTAACTCGTCCAAGGCCTTGGCAATCGCAGCAATCGGTTCATAAATACCCGTATAAGTGACCCCGAGAATCGGTACTACGCCAATTGTGTTTTCATCTACCGCAGCGAGGACGCCCTCTGGCGTCAGATAGGGGCTATCTGGAGTGATGTTCACATAGCGGGGTTCAACGTCCCAGTAGTTCGCGAATTTCTCCCAAACGACCTGGACAGCGGAACTGAAAACAATGTTTGGCCGGTCAACGGGTTTTCCCTGTTTCCTGCGAGCGGCCTGCCAGCGGCGCTTCAAGGCTAAACCTGCGAGCATGCATGCTTCCGATGATCCTGTCGTCGAAACTCCAATCGTTGTCCTAGAATTCGGGGCGTGCCAGAGATCAGCGATAATGCGGATACAGCGTTCCTCAATTGCGGCTGTTTGCGGGTATTCGTCCTTATCAATCATGTTTTTGTCGACAGATTCCGCGTACAAGCGATTGGCGGCTGGTTCCATCCACGTTCCAACGAATGTTGCGAGGTTTAAACGAGCATTACCATCCAGGGCAATTTCATCGTGTATGATTTGGTATGCGTTGTCCGGCAACATGCCTACATCACGCATGCGAAAACGCGGAACCCCGTGCTCTTCACGGCTAAACATTGGATTCACGGATAGGTCTTCGGGTAACTTCTGCTGCGCGTGACGTGGGTTATGATGTGGCACTGTATCATACTCCTTCCGCGGGTTGTTTGACTGTCCTTAGCTCCCAACTACATTACGCGCTCCGTAATACCGCGAGCGGTACCAAGGGTCCTGCATGATATTGTGAATCACCATGACACCTTGATTCCGTACGGATGACGACTCAATCACATTGCCGTTTCCAATGTAAATCGCTACATGAGTTACCTGTTTCGTCGGATACGAATACGTATTAACGAAAAACAACAAATCACCCGGTTGTAGTTGACTTAACGGAACTGGCCGTCCTACTTGAGCCTGCTCACTTGCCGTACGGGGGAGGTGAATACCGTGAGTAGCGAATACATATTGGACGAATCCGGAACAGTCGAAGCCGGTCGCTGGACTCGCGCCACCCCAATGATAGTGAATCCCTTCTAGGTGGTAAGCAGTTTGTAAAACTTCCTGTGCTAGGGATTGTGACGAAGCAGGAGAGGTTTTTACCGAAGCAGGCACCGTTCGACTCGCAGTCGTAGTTGAGGGGATAGCAATGGTTTCGCCAGGATAGATCAGGCCATTATGTACCTTAGGATTGGCCTCTTCCAGTGAACTCAGGCTGATGTGGAAGCTATTTGCGATCTCGTATAAAGAGTTCCCAGGCTTCACTTGATATGTCCTGGCATCTGTTGTGTAATGCGTAACGGACGTCCTCGGCCGACTAGCGGTCACCTTCTTCACCTGACTACCGGGCGTCACCTTCTTCACCTGACTACCGGGCGTCACCTTCCCTGGAATGGAAAGCATTTCACCGGGGTAGATAAGGTTATTGTGTACCTTGGGGTTGGCCTTCTCCAATGAACTCAAGCTGATGTGGTAGCTGCTTGCAATCCCATACATGGAGTTTCCAGGCTTTACTTTGTACGTTCCGGAGCCCGTTGTGTAATGATTAACGGGTGTCTTTACTTGACTACCGGAAGGCCCGTTCCCTGGGATCGACAGTATTTCACCGGGGTAGATAAGGCCATTGTGGACTTTGGGATTGGCCTTCTCCAATGAACTCACGCTGATGTGGAAACTACTAGCAATGTCATACAAACAGTTTCCGGGCCGCACTTCATAGGTCTTGGTGTTCGTCGCCGCGTGGGCTAGTACAGGTGACAGGATGACCGGCAGAGTTGATAGCATCGCGACAACAGACAAACCGCGTTTCCGCAAACCTTCTCCTCCTTCAGTCGGCTAAGCCCTCTTTGCTAGATTACTAAGGCTCGCCATAATCTATCGTAATCTGACATTCTTATACATGGTAACATAAAATGATAGCAATCTAGCGCATGACACGTATTTATGTTTCCAAGCAATATTGAACTGCACCCCCGCCTAGGGGTGCAGTCGTAGTCCATCCAGGTTGCCTGAAACTAGCCCATCACAAGCATGCCGGAACCAGCAGTGCAACCGACGGAGTCCGGCAAACCCACGATTCTCGCGCTTCCTCGTTAACTCATGATTTCGACAGGAGTTCCGACTTTCACCATGCTGTACAAACGCTTCGCAGCCGAGATTGGCAGTTCCACACAGCCATTGCTCTGAGGCCATCCATACGTTGCACGCGGGTACCCGTGAATCGCAACGTTACCAATCAACCCCATCACCCAAGGGACGTGAGGGTCATTATAGGCTACCCCATTCGGATTGACTCCCCTCATGTCTACAAAGGAATATTTGGAGCGAATATAAAAGGTCCCTGTGGGCGTATATGCACCCGGTACCGCCGTATTACATAGAGACTGAAAAATCACTTTCCCATTTTTGTAGAGGCTCAACGTCTCAGGCAACTGTTCCTGGACCACAATTTTTTCGTCACTAGCTGTAATGAACGGTCTTGTGACTGGCGAAGCCATGAATTGACCTGCATCGCTGACTGGACCCTTGATGCCATCACCAACGACCAGTGTTTCTTGGGCCGTGGGCGGAACAGGATCCATCGGATAAAAATCAGCAGTCTCAGAGTTCTTCCAAACCCACTTACCGGGGATGGACGGTTTGAAAACAACCGCTTTTGTGGCCCCATTACGATCAAGAATCGGCGCACTGAATTGGACCATATATGGCCCGTTGCGGGAAACATTGAGTTGCCAGGTACCTGGGTCTGTGATGACTTGAAGCGGCTTAGCTAAGACGTCCGACAACTTCCAGGACTCCGTGACCGTTTGATTGTATGTAGTCTCCACACTTTGGACTTCAACAGAAGACTTTTGACCTTGAGGAAGCACAGAGTTCAACCACACAGAGGCAGACGGTTTTTTTAGATGAATCGTTTTTGCGTGCCCATCCATCGTCCATGTAACTGCCTCGAGGGGCTCCGAAAAGGTTAGGTGAATGCCTTTGAACGCCTCCCACTTTGAACTTGTGATTGCGACGGACTTAGCAGCGTTCTGCTTCAGTTGTACATGTCGGACATGCACACCTAGGTAAATAACCAGTCCACAAACGACCGACACAGACAGCGCAGTGATAGACAAGCCCTTAAGTTTCATAATGCACCACCCAAACAGAGTACAGTAGTAAATTTCTAGCTATTCTTGTAGTATCATAAAGCCACTCACTAGAATTCTAATACAAAACGTCGCACAGGAAGTCATGCTCCGTTTTTTCAGATATGACCGACAATGAAGACAAAGTCGATTCAATAACAAAGAGGAGACCGGTGGTCAAGCACCCGTCTCCTCTTTGTTATTGTTCCCTATTTCGCGTGCTCCGGGACAGTGTAGGCCGACATCTGTTTCCAGTTCTTTGGGATGTTTTGATTCGTCCAGCCACTCTTCGGCATGAAACTCGCGTGCACGCTGTTAAAGTAGGCGTCCATCATCGCACGGCCAATCGGCACGGCGGTCTGAGCTCCATAGCCGGCCCCCGGCACCATCACAGCCACGGCAATTTGCGGGTTGTTAAACGGCGCAAACCCGATAAACACCGAGTTGTTCACCTTTCCCTGAATACCCGGCAGGTAGATACCCGCCGTCCCCGTTTTACCAGCCACCGCATAGTGAGCGCCGATAAATCCACCATAGACGGTACCAAGCGGGTAGTGAGCCGCCTGGTACATGCCTTCCTGAGCGAGGTGGAGATACGTCGGATTAAGATGTAGGTTGGCCTGTACCTGCGTCGGGATCACCTTGAGTGGCTTCTGTCCGGACAGCGTTTGGTGCAGCCCCGGTGGGTAGATAGCCTGCAGCAAGTGCGGCGTCAGACGCTTGCCACCGTTGGCAATCGTCGTCACGTACTGAGCAAGTTCTATTGGCGTGAACTGCTGACCCATTCCGAACGCCATAGCAGCTAGGTCGTAGGGGCTGCCGTAGTTCGTGTAGGAGCCCGTCTTTTTCAACTGCGCTCGTATGTTTTGTACGTTCTGCTGTGTCAGAAGCTGCGTATACGAGCTGTTCTGCGTCAAGTGCTCCATATAGAAACCGCCTGCTTCTTCACCTGGCAGGTCGATACCTGTGATGCGGCCAAGGCCAAACCGCAGCTCACCGGCTGCAATGTCTGTCAGGCCACGAATGAAGTCTGTGTTGCGCCACTTTTGAAGGTTACCCCCTGCCGGGTAGCCGCCATTGGTCGAGGTGCTACCGAGCCACTTGCCAAAGTCAAGCCCTACGTTATAAAAGAAGCGGTCGTCAGACACCGCGATGGCTTTGATGTCGTTGACGAGACCATAGCTGGCGTCCTCCCGCATCTGATACGTCCCAATCTGTTGGTAGATGCTGTTGTCGTTGAATACCGTGTTCGGCGTGATGATGCCGTAGTCGAGCGCTGTAATGAGGTTGCTCGGCTTCACCGTTGAACCGGGCCGGTGCGGATTTTGAATCACATTGTTTTGCTCTGCACCGGACGTCGCTAAGTACTGCGCATGTGCAGCGAAGTTGTTGCCCGGCACAAACCAATTCGGATCCATATAGGGATAGCTAACCATTGCGATCACGCCGCCCGTATGGACGTTTAACATCACTGCCGCTGCTTCTGGAATCTTAATGTGATTCTGCTGGTCGTATTTCTGAATGGTGTTCAGCAAAAGCTGCTGGGTGTATGCCTGCACTCTTCCGTTGATAGTTAATTCCAGATTTTTGCCGGCAACGGGTGGTACGGTGCCGACATGTGTGGCTCCTGAACTCGTCAGGCTGAACTCCTCTTCCTGGTAACCCGTCGTGCCGCGCAACAAATTTTCGTACTGCAACTCGAGACCTGCCACGCCAACCTGTTGATTCTCCATATATCCATGATTGAGGTAGTAGTTGACGTTTTGTGGTGTAATTGGCCCCACATAGCCGAGAACTTGCCCAAGCAGGTCTCCGTTCGGGTAACTTCGCTGACTAGCGAGTTGCACGCTCACGCCTGGCAACGAAGCTTGATGCTCTTCGACAAACGTCAGCTGCAACTTAGAAATATTCTTAAACAAGGTAATCGTGGAGTACTGTTGCTGAGATTCGAGTAGTTGCACAACCTGCGCGGTCTTTTGCTGGAACTGCGGTGCAAGCAGCGCAGCCATGCGAGCGACCTCAGAATTCGTGGTGTTGACCTTCTGAATCCGTGTCAAAAACAGACTGTAGCTTGGTTTGTCGTACGCTAGCAGTTGCCCAGTTGAATCGTAAATCCGACCACGAGCAGGCATAATCGGGATCCGCTGAACCGTGCTGACGTTCTGATTTGCACGAAAGGCAGCGCCTTTCGTGATCTGCACGTAGCCCAACCGGAACACCAAAGCCGACATGGCGACGAACACTGTCGCAAACACTGCGCTAGAACGTACCGCTTGGTGGTTTTTCCGTTGCCTCTTCAATTGTTCCTTTCTAGCACGGGCCCCCAAGTCGCCTGCAGATCGGCGCCGGAACAACCGTTTGCCGCCCGAATGCGGACGAAGGCGCCACTTCATTGCCGGCCCCCCTTTGCCTTGAGTACTTAGTCCGTGTAGTAGATTACTGCACGGACTTCGAAATCCGTTTGAAATAAGGTCGCGATCGGACTGAAAGGAAGGGTTTCTGTGTGCGCTCATAGAGACGAGAATTGGTCCCATTTCCCAGACTTAAAGGTGTGCCTGGCGGGAATCATGAACACTTGGTAAGGCGGTGATTCCTTTTGCGTAAAGTTACAATTCTCCTTGCAGCAATCTTCATCACGTCGGTGTCCGTGGCTTTGCAGCCTGGACCTCAGAATACGGCCTTCGCCTCGCAAAGTAAGGTTCTTTACCTCACGTTTGACGACGGGCCGAGCGGGCTCTATACCCCTCAGATTTTAGATGTCCTGAGACGAGAACATGTGCATGCGACCTTCTTTGTGCTTGGGTACCGGTGCCGAGACCTCCCTGCGATTGTGCGGAGGATGCAGAGAGAAGGACACGAAGTCGGAAGTCACGGCTTTGATCATCGCTACCTGCCCGGCCAACCGCGGCGAGTCGTCCTGTCCGAGGTCACGATGGCAGACACAGCCATTTCGCAAGTCACGGGACACAAGCCCCGATACTACCGCCCCACCTACGGTGCTCTTGACCGAAGCGAAATCCCGATGGTGAACAGGCTTGGCCACCGCGTCATGTATTGGAGCGTGGACTCCCTAGACTGGAAAGCCACATCTGCCGACTTTGTCGTACGAAACGTCGAGGGCAGGGCCCGTCCTGGATCAATTGTGCTGTTCCACGACGGCGTCAGTGACAGCAGATATACCGTAAAAGCGCTCCCAACGATTATCAGATACTACAAGGCTCACGGGTACGTGTTCCGAACGCTCTGATGCGGTCCACTTCGTGCATCGACATCATACTCACAAGAGTTCCCGTGAAGTGCGTTTCATGACAGGCATCAACGCCTCGGCCCACCCAGCGGACGAAAGTCCCGCGCGCGGTTGGCCGGGGCGTCCGTGACCGGCGCCCCGCCTCCGTTTGCTGGGACGTTCGTCGGTGGAGCACCAGCGGCGCTACCCAGAAAGTAGGTCTGAACCACCCATTGCAGTTTGTGCGCGTCCAACAGCAGCTCGTCATTCGATGCGTGCAGCACCTGGTCGTAGGCCCGAGTATCAATACTGGGTATTTGGAAATAGTGGACCTGTTCGTTCGGACGGAAATCGGATTTCACGGCCAGACCGAGGCTGACTAGGTCGTCAGTTCTCAGATTCGTCGCGACCAAGAGCTTTCGGACACTTGCTGCGAGTCGTGGCAAACGAGTCAGATTCCGCGGCTTGGTAGCCTCGTGGACCAGGGCGATAACGGCATTCGCCTGCATTTGCTGCCTCGCGTAGTCGCCTCCAGGAACAGAGTACCGCTCGCGCACTACTTCAATGGCTGCGTCCCCGTTGAAAAAGTGTTGGCCCTTCTTAAAAACTCTCCCCGCGTAGCCTCCGTCTGAGGGGAGGGGGTGAGTGATTCGAATGTCGTACGGCAGGTCCATCTCAATGCCCCCGACCGCGTCGATCATGTCCTTGAGACCATAGAAATTCGTTTCTGCGTAAAAGTGGATAGGTACCCCGGTGAGTTGTGAGATGTCCGCGACAGTCCGGCGGACCCCCTCGGCAGCGCCGTACCTGTCCTCGTTCATAAACTGAATCGTGTTCAGCTTGGTATACCCGTAACGGCGACTATAGCTTCGTGCGTCGCGCGGCAGGCTCAGTATGCTGTAGAGGTGATGGTTCAGGTCCACGTGAACCATCATGAGCGTGTCCGAGTGGCTGATGGTGTCGTCCGGTCGCGCGTCGGAACCCATGAGAAGTACGTTGAACGTCCCAGGGAGATTAGGTTTTGTGGGACGCGGTGCGACGGTGTTCTTCTTCACCGGAACGTCAGGCACTGGTGTAACCGTCTGTAGATTGGCGAAGTGGTGCTTGGCCTGTAGATGCCGGTATTCATGCAATCCCGTTCCCACTCCCATTATGAGTAGGAGCACGGTTGTAAGCCCAACAAGTTTCAGACCAACACGACGGTGACGTGAGTAACGCATTTTTCTCCCCCCAGCTCGCTTTGAAAGCCCCCCCTTAACTGTTGCCGAACCTCGTGATTCGTACTCGTCACCCACTTTGCGGATGTTGAAACCGTCGCGATCCGAAACCTTTATGTAACCTTCCCACAGACCTTTACGTCTTCTCAGTGATACGCTGTAATGCTCAAGTATGCACGGAAGGGGTGATGTTGCTTTGGCGATTCATAACGGTCCAGACTCACAGCCTCATCAAACTCGTCGTCGTAAACGGCTTCACCGTAAATCCACTAAAGGTTTCGCCAAACCTGTCAGTATCGGTATCGCTGCCATCGTTCCGACGGCGCTTGTCATAGGTGGTTTTCCTGGCTTTGCCATGCACAACCGAGCGGTATTTGACGCAAAGGCGCAACACCTGCAGGCGGAATGGAACTATGACCATAAACACGGAATCACGTCAGGGCAACTGCAAGCCCTCAGAAAGGAGTTAGCGACGGTCACCGGCTCTCACGAAGGTATCGTTCCCACTAGCTGGGCGGCCAGTGTCAACGGGGCGGACACCGAACTCCAGAACATTGGCCAACAGACAGCGCATGTCTGGTCGTCCACCATGGCCTCGAGCCGGCAAAAGGCCGAAGCCGCCTGGAATGAACTGCAGCAAGTAAACGGAGGTCAACCTGATCAGCAAAAAGCACAAAACGCGATCAATTCAGCCCAAACACCGGCGGCCCTCGACCGACTCATCGCGGCCTGGTCATCCCAAGTCACAGAGATCCAGCGCGAGCAGGCACAACTCAAACGGATGAGTGGCGGACTCGTGAACAACCAACCGGCCGACGTAGTTCGTCTCGAACAACAACTCTCCGCCCTGGTCGAAAAAGCCTCCGGAGATGGCGCGGCGACGAATACCGCAGAGGAAGCCTTAGCCGCTGCCAAGCAGTACTTCAACCTGCCACTCGTCCAGGAAGTCTCAGAACATGCTCAGCTCGTCCAACAGCTCACGGACGCCATCGCCAAACTCGCGGCAGCAGAACAACCTCCCGTGACGTCAAACAAGTGGCTGTTCAACAGCGCATTCACTTCGTACCTGAACAGCAGAAACGACACTGTGTCCGTCGCCGTCTACAACGCAAACAACGGGCACACCTACCTCTACAACAGGCGACAAAGATACGACACAGCGAGCATCGTAAAGATGACAATCCTCGCCGACCTTCTGCACACGTCAGGGACTACCGGCCAGCCTTTGCCAACGTCGGAGCAAAAGCAAGCGGTTCCGATGATTGAAGACAGCAGCAACAATGCGGCTTCCACACTGTGGAATGACGCGGGTGGCAGCACCGCGATTCAATCGTTCCTAACCAAAGCCGGGATGACGGACACGACACCCGGTTCCGGTGGTCAGTGGGGGCTGACGCGAACCACCGCGCAGGACCAGGTCGACCTGATGCGCCTGTTCGCCTACCCCAACAACCTGTTGAGCACGTCGGAACGGGACTACGGCCTCAACCTAATGGAGCACGTGATCGCGTCGGAAGACTGGGGCGTGTCCAGCGGCCCGCTGTCAGCTGGCGCCAGCGTGGCACTGAAGAACGGTTGGCTGCCCTACCCTCAGAAATGGTGGGTCAACAGTGTTGGATACGTGAACGGCGACGGACGAAACTACGTGATCGCCGTGTTAAGTGCGGGCAACGTGTCGGAGCAGTACGGCGTTCACACGGATGACAAGGTGTCACAAATGGTCTGGACGACGCTCGGCCAAGGCTGAGCAATTCTCTCCGAGCGTGCGGGCCGACCGCATTAGCAAATACAGGCACTCCGCACTAAAATCCCTGCGTCTGCTTAGAAACCCAAGCACGCATCTCACGTTCTTTGTGACCGTGATCACACAACACACACGGCGTAGGTCACAGACATCGAACAAATCCACCTATACTTAGGGTATTTTTCCATGCGGTGTCCGTCGATTGACGAGGTCGCCGAGATTCTGCGTGTTAATCAGCGTAACTTATATGAAGTCGCGTTCAAGATGGTGCAGCGCCAGTGTCCTTCTGATCGGCGTATTTTCACGCTACAGCAAACAATAGTAGAACTGTGGACGCCACCGTAGCGGTCCACCACACCAAGGAGGCCACTGTCCTGGTTTCCCAAGGCAGTGGCCTTTGTTGCTTGAAAGCTTTATGGAGCGGGTGATGGGAATCGAACCCACGCGACCAGCTTGGAAGGCTGGAGTTCTACCATTGAACTACACCCGCACAGTAGTCGATTGGTGGGCCCACTAGGACTCGAACCTAGGACCAACCGGTTATGAGCCGGCCGCTCTAACCAACTGAGCTATGGGCCCGATAAGAAGATTAAGGAACCTCATTGTGCGTTAAAATATGGAGCGGAAGACGGGATTCGAACCCGCGACCCTCGCCTTGGCAAGGCGATGCTCTACCCCTGAGCCACTTCCGCATCTCGCAAGTGCATTTCGTATTGTATCACGCTTGTGCGTGGAATACAAACATAAATTGAGTGTGACCGCGTCGACTGTACCGACCGCCGCCATTACCAGACCGCATCGTGTCCGCTCACTCCCGAGACTCTAGGAGATACGATATCCCTTCCTCTGGCGTTGCTTAACGCTCTGTGGGCTCGTTATCATGTGATTTGTTTACATAATCAGGCGGCTAACGTCCTCACAACGCGTTATCCTCTGTTAGATCTCGGTTTCCCGCCCCCACTGGTGCCGATAACGCGTTTCTGGGACGTTATCGGCTCGAAATGGCCATTGCGCAAGCGAATAACGTCCTGACGGCGCGTTAGTTTTTGGCGATAACGCTATCGGAAGGTCTTATTGGTCTCATCCCGCCCAGCCATATATCCCTTCCGGGTATCCGAAATGCTAGGTGGACGACAAGTACTCCATTGGAGTATGCCGCCCCGCGGCATACCATTTGAACTTGTCCCTCTATTTCGGTCGCTACCTGGCACTCACGCTCTGGCGCCACGTTAGGGTTGTGAGATAACACTGCCGCGACGTGTTATTCTTCGGTCCTATGGAGTCTCTATGGCTCTGCTCGCTGCGGATGACTCACTGGCCCGTCATACCGAGAGTCGAACGCACTTTTTGTTCGTTATCCGCTCGTTGTTTACATAACTAGACCTTCGAATGGTCAAATTGTTCGCTCGCCTTCGCCAAACCCTCGTTCTTAGCCGATTTTGCCTCCGTAGCGCATTTTTTGTTCGCTATATGACCGTCTGAGGGCCGATTTTCCCGTATAGCGAACTTTTTGATCACGCAACGCCTCAGTGGATACCCCTACCGGGGTATCCACAGTGCTATGTGGCTGAAATCGACGTTTCAATCCGTCGCTTCCCCCGGTGTAAGGAGCAAAATGAACGCTATCACACTCTGGACCCCGCGACACGTCGCCTTCCGCTCTCCGCTATGCTATGGAACTCTCCATCTGTACGCACCCGAGCCACGGAATCGGCGACGTCCGGGCGCATATACCCCCATAGGGGTATCCGCTATGTCGACGTTATCTACACTTACGCAACCGGTCTCCGCTTACGCAGCCGACCCTCTCGCCCACCGAAGTCTAGGACTCCATTGGAGTATGCCGCGCTGCGGCATACCATTTTAACTTGCCCTGTCCCTTTGCCTTTATCTCTGCCGGTCCCTTGCCTTTATCTCTTCCTGTCCCTTGCCTTTCCCCATTCGCTCGAACCCTGTGCTTCCGACTTCCCCTAACCCGCGCATACGAAAAGGCCCAGCACACAGTGTGCTGAGCCTTCCTCTTCTCTCGCCTGGCGGCGTCCTACTTTCCCAGGGGTCTGCACCCCAAGTATCATCGGCGCTGGAGGTCTTAACGGTCGTGTTCGGGATGGGTACGCGTGTGTCCCCTCCGCCATTACCACCAGACATCAGGTACATCAAACGGTCGGCTGTGCCATACCGTTCCCTGTACCCCAGAAACCAGATAACGACTCTGCCCTATGCTCGTACTCGTCAACCAACGAATCTGGTGAAGCCCTCGACCGATTCGTATCCGTCCGCTCCACACATCACTGTGCTTCCACTCCGGACCGATCTACCTCATCATCTATGAGGGGTCTTACTCCGTTAACCGGATGGGATACGTTATCTTGAGGCTGGCTTCGCGCTTAGATGCTTTCAGCGCTTATCCATTCCCGACGTAGCTACCCAGCGCTGCGCCTGGCGGCACAACTGGGACACCAGCGGTCGGTTCATCCCGGTCCTCTCGTACTAAGGACAATTCCTCTCACGTATCCTGCGCCCGCGGCAGATAGGGACCGAACTGTCTCACGACGTTCTGAACCCAGCTCGCGTACCGCTTTAATGGGCGAACAGCCCAACCCTTGGGACCGACTTCAGCCCCAGGATGCGATGAGCCGACATCGAGGTGCCAAACCTCCCCGTCGATGTGAACTCTTGGGGGAGATCAGCCTGTTATCCCCGGGGTAGCTTTTATCCGTTGAGCGACGGCCCTTCCACTCGGCACCGCCGGGTCACTAAGCCCGACTTTCGTCCCTGCTCGACCTGTCCGTCTCGCAGTCAAGCTCCCTTTTGCCTTTACACGCACCGCGCGATTTCCATCCGCGCTGAGGGAACCTTTGGGCGCCTCCGTTACTCTTTAGGAGGCGACCGCCCCAGTCAAACTGCCCACCTGACACTGTCCCTACCCCAGTTTCATGGGGCCAGGTTAGAAGACAGGCATGTCAAGGGTGGTATCCCAACGTCGACTCCACACAGGCTGGCGCCCATGCTTCTCAGTCTCCCACCTATCCTGTACATGACATACCCATCTCCCATATCAAGCTACAGTCAAGCTCCACGGGGTCTTTCCGTCTAGCCGCGGGTAACCTGCATCTTCACAGGTATTACAATTTCACCGGGTCTCTCGTTGAGACAGCGCCCAAGTCGTTACGCCATTCGTGCGGGTCAGAACTTACCTGACAAGGAATTTCGCTACCTTAGGACCGTTATAGTTACGGCCGCCGTTTACTGGGGCTTCAATTCAGAGCTTCGGGTTGCCCCTAACCCCTCCTCTTAACCTTCCAGCACCGGGCAGGCGTCAGCCCCTATACTTCGCCTTTCGGCTTTGCAGAGACCTGTGTTTTTGCTAAACAGTCGCTTGGGCCTTTTCACTGCGGCTCTTTCGAGCGCCCCTTCTCCCGAAGTTACGGGGCCATTTTGCCGAGTTCCTTAACGAGAGTTCTCCCGCGCGCCTCCGTGTTCTCCACGCGCCCACCTGTGTCGGTTTCCGGTACGGGCACCTAGCACTCGCTAGAGGCTTTTCTTGGCAGTGTGAAGTGCGGGACTTCGGTACTGTACTTCCCTCCCCATCACAGCTCACGCTTCTCAGAGGACGGATTTGCCTATCCTCTACGCTCGCTGCTTGGACGCCCTCTTCCATCCGGGCGCTTCCCTGCTCCTCCTGCGTCACCCCGTCGCTCAAACGTGTTTCGGTGGTACGGGAATTTCCACCCGTTGTCCTTCGACTACGCCTCTCGGCCTCGCCTTAGGTCCCGACTTACCCTGGGCGGACGATCCTTCCCCAGGAACCCTTGGGCTTTCGGCGGACAAGATTCTCACTTGTCTTTTCGCTACTCATACCGGCATTCTCACTTCCATGCGCTCCACCAGACCTTCCAGTCCAGCTTCTCCGCCCATGGAACGCTCCCCTACCACGTACCATTCGGTACATCCAAAGCTTCGGTGCCTGGTTTAGCCCCGTTACATTTTCCGCGCAGCAGCACTCGACCAGTGAGCTATTACGCACTCTTTGAATGGTGGCTGCTTCTAAGCCAACATCCTGGTTGTCTGTGCACCGCCACATCGTTTTCCACTTAACCAGGCTTTGGGACCTTAGCTGTTGGTCTGGGCTGTTTCCCTTTTGACCACGGATCTTAGCACTCGTAGTCTAACTGCCAAGGTGCAACAAGACGGCATTCGGAGTTTGACTGGACTTGGTAACCCTGGTAGGGCCCCGCATCCAATCAGTGCTCTACCTCCGTCCCTCATCCCTTGACGCTCGCCCTAAAGCGATTTCGGGGAGAACCAGCTATCTCCGAGTTCGATTGGAATTTCTCCCCTACCCCCAGTTCATCCCCCGGCTTTTCAACGCCGGTGGGTTCGGGCCTCCATGCGGTGTTACCCGCACTTCACCCTGACCAGGGGTAGCTCACCCGGTTTCGGGTCGATGACAACGAACTACTCGCCCTCTTCAGACTCGCTTTCGCTGCGGCTCCGGCTTTCCCGCCTTAACCTCGCTCGCTGTCATCACTCGCCGGTTCATTCTACAAAAGGCACGCCGTCACATGTCATGCATGCTTCGACTGCTTGTAGGCACACGGTTTCAGGTTCTATTTCACTCCGCTCCCGCGGTTCTTTTCACCTTTCCCTCACGGTACTATCCGCTATCGGTCGCCAGGGAGTATTTAGCCTTAGGAGGTGGTCCTCCCAGATTCCCACGGGGTTTCTCGTGTCCCGCGGTACTTGGGTACTTGTGCCACGAAGTTGCATTCGTTTCGCCTACCGGGCTCTCACCGTCTCTGGCCGGCCTTCCCATGCCGTTCGGCTACAAATGCAGTTTTTGACTTCGCGAGGGGTTTGCAGTCCCCTCCGCACTAGCCCCACTACCCCAGTCCTGCAACGGCTGCAACCTTACACAGCACTGGTTTAGGCTCTTCCGCGTTCGCTCGCCACTACTTGCGGAATCACTCTTGTTTTCTCTTCCTCGAGGTACTTAGATGTTTCAGTTCCCTCGGTTGCCTCCACACACCTATGGATTCAGTGTGCAGTAACAGCCCATGACGGCTGCTGGGTTCCCCCATTCGGACATCCACGGATCAAAGCTCGCTTACAGCTCCCCGTGGCATTTCGGTGTTCGCCCCGTCCTTCGTCGGCTCCTGGCGCCTAGGCATCCTCCGTGCGCCCTTCCTAACTTCACCTGTTGTAACGCAGCAGTTTCCCGCCACGTCACTCGAACACAGTTACCCACTGTGATCATGTCGGTTGACGTTTCTTACATAGGAGTCGTTATCCAGTTTCCAAGGTACAGTTCAGCACCGTGTGCAAGCACACGAATACCGAGTTGAAGTCACCAATTCGCCGCACCAGGACAAACCCGGGCGGGTTATGGCTCCCTCAAAACTAAACACGCAAGTCGTTGCCGACACCGAGCGACAGTGCCTCTTACTCCATAGAAAGGAGGTGATCCAGCCGCACCTTCCGATACGGCTACCTTGTTACGACTTCACCCCAATCATCAACCCCACCTTCGGCGGCTGGCCCCCTTACGGGTTACCCCACCGACTTCGGGTGTTGCCGACTCTCGTGGTGTGACGGGCGGTGTGTACAAGGCCCGGGAACGGATTCACCGCGGCATGCTGATCCGCGATTACTAGCAATTCCGGCTTCATGCAGGCGGGTTGCAGCCTGCAATCCGAACTACGAACGGTTTTCAGGGTTTTGCTCCACCTCGCGGTCTCGCTTCCCGTTGTTCCGCCCATTGTAGCACGTGTGTAGCCCAGGACATAAAGGGCATGATGATTTGACGTCATCCCCGCCTTCCTCCGACTTACGCCGGCAGTCACCTGTGAGTCCCCGCCTTTACGCGCTGGTAACACAGCTCAAGGGTTGCGCTCGTTGCGGGACTTAACCCAACATCTCACGACACGAGCTGACGACAACCATGCACCACCTGTCTCCCCTGCCCCGAAGGGAAGCCACATCTCTGTGACGGTCAGGGGGATGTCAAGCCCTGGTAAGGTTCTTCGCGTTGCTTCGAATTAAACCACATGCTCCACTGCTTGTGCGGGCCCCCGTCAATTCCTTTGAGTTTCAGTCTTGCGACCGTACTCCCCAGGCGGAGTGCTTATTGGGTTTCCTTCGGCACTGAGGGTGGTACCCCCCAACACCTAGCACTCATCGTTTACGGCGTGGACTACCAGGGTATCTAATCCTGTTTGCTCCCCACGCTTTCGTGCCTCAGCGTCAGTCACTGTCCAGCAAGGCGCCTTCGCCACTGGTATTCCTCCGCATATCTACGCATTCCACCGCTACACGCGGAATTCCCCTTGCCTCTCCAGTACTCAAGTCACGCAGTTTCCAAGGCAATCCCAGAGTTGAGCCCTGGACTTTCACCCCAGACACACGCGACCGCCTACGCACGCTTTACGCCCAGTGATTCCGGACAACGCTTGCCCCCTACGTATTACCGCGGCTGCTGGCACGTAGTTAGCCGGGGCTTCCTCTCTCGGTACCGTCTCGACGAAGGCTTTCCACTCCTTCGTCCGCTCTTCCCGAGTGACTGAGCTTTACAACCCGAAGGCCTTCTTCGCTCACGCGGCGTTGCTCCGTCAGGCTTGCGCCCATTGCGGAAGATTCCCTACTGCTGCCTCCCGTAGGAGTCTGGGCCGTGTCTCAGTCCCAGTGTGGCCGTCCACCCTCTCAGGTCGGCTACGCATCGTCGCCTTGGTAGGCCGTTACCCCACCAACTAGCTAATGCGCCGCGGGCTCCTCCATCTGCGGTGCAGTTGCACCTTTCCCAACAAGGAGATGCCTCCTCGTTGCCTATCCGGCATTAGCACCCGTTTCCAGGCGTTATTCCGATCAGTTGGGCAGATTACCCACGTGTTACTCACCCGTCCGCCGCTGACCCCGAAGGGTCCGCTCGACTTGCATGTATTAGGCACGCCGCCAGCGTTCGTCCTGAGCCAGGATCAAACTCTCAAATAAGTTTGCTGCTCATTTATGCTTCCTTAACTCCAGCCGAAGCCAAAGCCAATTCTGCTTGCGATACACTGTCGCTCTCTTGCGTGTTTAGTTTTCAAGGAACCATTGTAGTGCTTGTATTCACCGCTTGACCGAAGCACCTGTTTGAAGCGGCAACGAGTATCTTACCACGCCTCGCTGACCATTTCCACTGGATGTTTCTGGTCGCTCACTATCTCGCAAGAGTTTCTGCGTCGGTTCAAGACGAACCCTGAAACCGAGCGGAAACCTCGTCTGACAGCCAACTGAAAAACCCGAGAAACCTTGATGTGACGCGGTTTGTGGGGTCTTTCTCAGCGGCACCGCCTCGCGGCGACATCGACTAATATACCACGCGTCCAGGCCGAGATCAACTGGAATGTTATATAAAATTTTTCGCTAGCCATTTAAATCGTTCGCTCTACCGCTGTTGCTGCAATGTCCGTGCGCATATGCTGTCCTGGGAAGTGAACAGTACGCGCAAAACGATAGACCTGTTCGCGCGCGGCAGTAAAGGACTTGCCGACACCAAGCAACGTCAGTACACGCCCGCCCGATGTGACCAGTAACCCGTCCTGCCGCGAAGTGCCGGCGTAAAACGCGACACCTGCTTCGGTGGTCGGCGGGAGCGTGATTAGATCGCCCGTACGTGGGTGCTCCGGATAACCATCCGCCGCCAGTACCACGCATACTGCAGCTTCGTTGTCTGCCCACGCTACCTCAGTGTCTGCAAGGTGCCCGTTTGCGAGCGCCCACAGCACATCCAGCAAGTCCGAGCGAAGGAGGGGCAGAACCACTTCAGTTTCGGGATCGCCAAAGCGAGCGTTGAACTCGATTACGGCCGGTCCAGTTGCCGTGATCATCAGCCCGACATACAAAACCCCTTGATAGTCGATGCCATCCGCGCGAAGAGTTGCGAGTGTCGGCCGAACAATGTTCTCTACGACTTCGTCGTCCAGGCCGTCTGCAATGAAGTCGTAGACTGGCGCAAAGGCCCCCATGCCGCCCGTGTTCGGTCCCGTGTCGCCGTCACCAACCGGTTTGTGGTCGCGCGCAGGCAACATCGGAACGACCGTCTCCCCGTCGACAAAGCACATCAGCGATACTTCCGGCCCGACGAGCAAGTCTTCGATTAACACGCGCTGGCCGGCCGTGCCGAACTTCTCCCCGACCATCGCTTCATCAACCGCAGCGAGCGCTTCGGCGAGCGTCCGCGCGACCGTCACCCCTTTTCCCGCTGCGAGGCCGTCCGCTTTGACAACCAGCGGCGCGCCGTGTGCTTCCACATAGGCCCGCGCGCTGGCGGCGTCGGTGAACGACTCAGCCTGTGCGGTCGGCACTCCCGCCCGCTTCATCACCTCTTTGGCGAATGACTTCGAAGTCTCGAGCCTTGCAGCGGCTTGGGAGGGGCCGACGACCGCCATCCCCTGCTCCCTCAGCGCGTCTGCGAGGCCGAGAGCGAGTGGTTGCTCCGGCCCAATCACGACGAGGTCCATGCGCTCCGCCACTGCAAAGCGAACAAGTTCCTCTATGGCCGATGCGGAAATTGGCACGCACGTGCAAAGCTGCGCCATCCCAGGGTTCCCGGGCGCAGCGTACAACTGCAAATTCCGGTCGCTCTGCGCGAGTTTCCACGCGATGGCGTGCTCACGTGCTCCACCGCCGACAATCAGTATGCGGGGAGCGAGCGGGATTGGTGAATGATGAGACATCTGGTAGTCCCCTTTCAATGCAGGAAGTGGCGCTCGCCGGTGAACACCATGGCAATTCCGTGTTCGTCCGCAGCGGCGATGCTGTCTGCGTCCTTAATCGACCCGCCGGGCTGAATTATCGCTTTGAGCCCCGCGGCCGCAGCTGTGTCGACCGTGTCGCGCATCGGGAAAAAGGCATCGGAAGCGAGCACGCTCGCAGCGGCACGCGCTCCAGCTTGTTCGATCGCGATGTGCGCCGACCCGACTCGGTTCATCTGACCTGCGCCGATGCCCGTCGTGCCGAACTCGGTCGCAAGCACAATCGCGTTCGACTTCACAAATTTCACCGTTCGCCACGCGAACGCAAGCGCCCGCTGTTCGCTGTCAGTCGGCTGCCGTTTCGTCACAACTTGCCAGCTCTCAGTCACCGCGAGCTGGCGGTCGACGTTCTGCACAAGGAGCCCGCCGGACACGCGGCGCATCACTTGGTCCGACTCACGCCACTGCGGTTCGGTCACATCGACTGTGAGCAGGCGGACGTTCTTCTTGCGGCTGAACTGCTCACGGGCTTCACTTGTAAATCCCGGCGCGATCACGACTTCTAAAAACATCCCTGCCAGCCGCTCTGCGAGCTGTCCGTCGACTGCGCGATTGCAGGCGATGATGCCGCCGAAGATGGAAACAGGGTCGGACTCGTAGGCGCGGTCGAACGCTTCGTCGATCGTCACCCCAAGACCAATGCCGCACGGGTTCATGTGCTTGACGGCAACGACTGTCGCCTGGTTCAGGTCATCGAAGGCACGCAGCATGTTGAGCGCAGCGTCTGCGTCCTGGATGTTGTTGAAGGAGAGTTCTTTACCCTGCAACTGCGCCGCGCGGGCGATGGAGGCCGGGGAGGCATCGGGATCGGCGTAAAAATGCGCGGCTTGGTGCGGGTTTTCGCCGTATCGCAGCGCCTGCTTATGGACGAACGACAGCTGATAGACTTCCGGCCAGGCCTCTGCCGCACTGGCGGCGGTAGTGAGCGTGGCTGTGCCGACTGCGATGCTGGAACTGGCGGGCGTGGTGCCGGAGGTGGCGGCTACCGCGGCCGAGCTGGCGGGCGCCTCTGGCTCGGCCTGTTTCGCCAAGTAATCAGTGATGAGCGCGTCGTACCGCGAGGTGACGGAGAACACCTTGGCGGCCAGTTTGCGGCGGTCGACATCGGTGAGACCGCGACCACGTTCTGTCAGCGCGGCGGAGACCCACGTATAATCGGCGGGATCGACCACTGGTGCACAGAAGCGATGATTCTTCGCAGCGGCGCGGAGCATTGACGGGCCGCCGATGTCGATCATCTCGACAGCTTCTTCAAACGTCACACCTTCGCGCGCAACTGTCTGTTCGAACGGGTAGAGGTTGACAACCACAACGTCGATCTCGTCGATGTTGTGCGCCTGCATACTCTTCCGGTGTTCGGCGTTGTCGCGAATGCCGAGCAGCCCGCCGTGAATTTTCGGGTGCAGGGTTTTGACGCGACCATCGAGCATTTCCGGAAATCCGGTGTAGTCTTCCACAGGTGTCACCGCGACGCCGTTCTCCGTCAGATGCCTCGCCGTGCCGCCTGTCGACAAAATCCCGTATCCAGCCGCCGTCAGCGCCTGGCAAAACTCCAAAACTCCCGTCTTATCGAATACGCTGACCAACGCCCATTTCTTGGCCAAAGTTGGCACCTCCGTAAAGTAGTCATTTCATCAAGTGATCCCGGTCGCGGCGCCTACCGGTGCGCTGGCGCGGCTGTTGGTGTCATTTTGACTCTTACCCGCGCGCCGGCCCGGCTGTAGGTGTCATTTTGACTCTTACCGGGGCGCCGGCCCGGCTGTTGGTGTCATTTTGACTCTTACCCACGCGCGGACGCGGCTGTAGGTGTCATTTTGACGCTTACCCACGCGCGTGGCCGGCTGTAGGTGTCATTTTGACACTTACCCACGCGCTGGCCCGGCTATAGGTGTCATTTTGACACTTACCCGCGCGCCGACACGGCTGTAGGTGTCATTTTGACACTTACCCGTGCGCTGACACGGCTGTAGGTGTCATTTTGACACTTACCCGTGCGCAGGCCCGGCTGTAGGTGTCATTTTGACTCTTACCCGTGCGCGTGCCCGGCTGTAGGTGTCATTTTGACTCTTACCCGTGCGCCGACGCGGCTCTAGGTGTCATTTTGACTCTTACCCGCGCGCCGGCCCGGCTGTAGGTGTCATTTTGACTCTTACCCTCGCGCGGACGCGGCTGTAGGTGTCATTTTGACACTTACCCGCGCGCGGGTGCCGCTGTAGGTGTCATTTTGACTCTTACCCGCACGCTGACCCGGCTGTAGGTGTCATTTTGACTCTTACCCGCACGCCGACGCGGCTCTAGGTGTCATTTTGACTCTTACCGGTGCGCGTGCCCGGCTGTAGGTGTCATTTTGACTCTTACCCGCGCGCCGGCCCGGCTGTAGGTGTCATTTTGACACTTACCCGCGCGCCGGCCCGGCTGCAGGTGTCATTTTGACTCTTACCCGTGCGCCGACGCGGCTCTAGGTGTCATTTTGACACTTACCCGCGCGCGGACGCGGCTGTAGGTGTCATTTTGACACTTACCCGCGCGCGGACGCGGCTGTAGGTGTCATTTTGACACTTACCGGATCACCGGCCCGCCTGTAGGTGTCATTTTGACACTTACCCGCGCGCCGGCCCGGCTGTAGGTGTCATTTTGACACTTACCCGCGCGCTGACCCACGCGCTGGCCCGCCGGCCGGCCCGACCGTTGGTGTCGTCACCCCCTGCGAGGCCGGCCGCCACAGCCGCCCCCCGGCGCACCCACAACCTCATCGCACTTCTACGCCTCGCCGCGGACGACGCGTCGGAGCACGGCCGGGTATAGCTGGTGTTCCACCTCGTGGACGCGGGCGAGCAAGTCAGCGGCGGACATACCGGGATCGACTGGCACACGCTCTTGCGCGATGACAGGTCCCGTGTCGATCCCGGCGTCAACCCGGTGCACTGTGACCCCGGTTTCCGGGACCCCCGCAGCAATCGCGTCCGCAATCGCGTGGCGGCCTGGGAACGCTGGCAAAAGCGACGGGTGAATGTTGAGAATGTGGCCGTCGTAAGCAGATAAGAGCGTCGGGCCAATCAGGCGCATGTATCCAGCAAGCGCGATCCACTCGACTTGGTAAGTGCTCAGCACCTCGAGCACTTTTGCTTCGAACGCAGCTTTGTCCGCGAAGTCGCGTGGGCGGGCGACAAATGCGGGAATCCCCGCCTGCGCCGCACGAGCGACTGCGCCGCAACCAGGCACGTCCGTGACGAGGCAAACGATGCTGGCCGGGTAGTCCGGCTCTGCCGCTGCGTCGATGAGCGCCTGGAAGTTGGTGCCCGAACCGGACGCGAACACGGCCACAGCCGCGCGTGGCGTCGAAGACAAGCCTGCGCGAGTGGTACCCGACGTGGTACCCGACGCAGCCTCTCCCCCGCTCGCCCCGCTCACTCCAATCCCTCCCAGACGATGCGGTCGCCGTCGCACGCCTCGATGCGGCCGATCGGCATGACCAACTCACCCTCATCGGTGAGGAAGTCTGACACTTCGTTTACCGCTTCGACCGGCACGACGATTGTGAAGCCGATGCCGAGGTTCCAGACCCGTGCTGCTTCTGGGAGTGTCATCCCCGACTGACGGACGAGCCAGTCGAAAACACCCGGTCGCTCCCAAGTGTCGAACGACAGTCTGGCGCCCAGGCCATCCGGGAGCACCCGCGGCAGGTTGTCGACGAGGCCGCCACCCGTGATGTGCGCCATCGCGCGAATCGGAAGGCCGGCAGAAAGCGCCGCCAACACCGCCTGCACGTAAATGCGCGTCGGGCGAAGCAACTCGTCCGCGACGCTGCCGCGCCAGCCTGGCAAGTGCTCGTCCCAACCGACGCCGGCTTGTTCAACCAACTTGCGCACCAGCGAAAAACCGTTCGAATGGAGGCCGTTGCTGGCTAGGCCGAGGACGATGTCGCCGGGCCGAACACTGCTGCCGTCGATTACCTTGTCCGCGTTCACGACGCCAACTGCAAAGCCCGCGATGTCGTACTCGCCCGGCTGGTACATCCCCGGCATCTCCGCCGTCTCGCCGCCGACGAGCGCGCATCCCGCCTCGCGGCAACCTTCTGCAACACCGGCGACGACCGCCTCCGCCTGATCGACGTCAAGCGCCCCCGTCGCCAAGTAGTCGAGAAAGTACAGGGGCTCAGCGCCCATGCACAGGATGTCGTTGACGCACATGGCGACGCAGTCGATCCCGATTGTGCTGTGCCGGCCTGTTGCCGCCGCGACAGCCAGTTTCGTCCCAACTCCGTCCGTACCAGAGACCAGCACCGGCTGCGGGTACTTCGCGACGTCGAGCACGAAACCGCCCGCGAAGCCGCCGACGCCACCGAGCACACCCGGGCGGTTTGTCCGCTTCGCGACGTCCGCGTAACGGCGCGCAGCTTCATTGCCGAGATCGACGTTGACGCCGGCTTCCCGGTACAAATCGCGCTCTCCCTTGTTTTCCGTCATCCGATTACCTCCCCGCTGTGAGCGGCGCCTCATTCTGCAACTTCTCGACCGCGTAGACCTCGGTCGGGTAGGCACCTGTAAAGCAAGCGTTGCAAAACGGGTACGCGCCATTACCCGGTTGCAATCCAAAAGCGCTCATTAACTCGTCGACCGTGAGAAACTCTAGCGAGTCCGCACCCGTGTCACGGCGAATCTCGTCGACTGTCTGCACTGCCGCGGCCAACTGGCCGGACGTCGAGGTGTCGATGCCGTAGTGGCAGGCGTGGCGATACGGTGGGCTGGAGATGCGCACGTGGATCTCACTTGCCCCCGCCTCCCGCAGCATCGCAACAATGCGCCGAATGGTCGTGCCGCGCACAATCGAGTCGTCCACGAGCACGACGCGCTTGCCTTGCACTACCGATTGAACAGGGTTCAGTTTGAGACGGACACCGAGGTCGCGCTGCACCTGTGACGGTTGAATAAACGTGCGCGCGATGTACTTGTTCTTCACAAGCCCCATCTCAAACGGCACCCCACTCGCCTCCGCGTAGCCGGAAGCGGCGGAAATGCTCGAGTCTGGCACGCCGATCACGATGTCTGCCGGCACCCCGTGCCGCTCTGCGAGCACCCGTCCGAGTTGCTTGCGCACCGCGTGCACATTCCAGCCATCAATGTCGCTGTCCGGCCGCGCGAAGTAGATGTGCTCGAACGTGCACATTGCGCGACGCGGCGACGTCTGTGCATCTGCCACACCGACGCGCGGCCAGATTGGCTCAGAACGTACGCCGTCTTGGTCGATGACAATCATTTCACCGGGATCGACATCGCGGAGAAAGGTTGCGCCGATGGTCTCGAACGCGCATGACTCGGACGCAAATACGTAGCCTTCGTCCAGCTGCCCGAGGCACAGCGGCCGCAGACCGTGCAAGTCGCGAACGGCAATCAGCTGGCGGTCCGAGAGAAAGACCAGCGAGTAACCGCCGCGAATCTGCTGCAGCGCGCCCCGGATGTTGTCCACGAGCGTAGCCTCGCGGCCACGTGCGATGAGGTGCAACACGACTTCCGTATCACTCGTCGACTGAAACAGGCTGCCCGACTCTTCGAGACGCTTGCGCAGAACGTGTGCGTTCACGAGGTTGCCGTTGTGCGCCATCGCCAGGTTGCCTTGGTGCGTGCGCACCGTGATTGGCTGGGCGTTCTGAACAGTATTGCTGCCTGCGGTCGAGTAGCGGACGTGCCCAATCGCCGCAGTTCCAAGCATGCCGTCGAGTTCCCCGCCAGCAAACACATCGCCAAGCAACCCGAGCCCGCGGTGGCTGTACATCTGGCCGTCCTCGACTGACGCGATGCCAGCAGCCTCCTGACCGCGGTGCTGCAACGCGAACAGCGAGTAATAGGTGAGAAGCGCGGCGTCCTTGTGCCCGAACATCCCGAACACCCCGCACTCGTCGTGCGGTTTGTCGTCCGCGAGCATCCTGACAGCGAGCGGTGTTTCGTCCGCGAATCCGTGGACAGTGAGTGACGTGTCGTCGTCGGCGAGTCCCTGGACAGCGAGCGGTGTTTCGTGCGTGTCACGCTCGGATGCCCCTGCGTGTGTGGCACCGACTGCCGGTCGGGTGACTTGGAAGGCATCCGTCATGACCGTGCCTCCTCCTGCATAGCGCGTGGAATTGCGTGCTTGTGCAGCGCGTCTAGTTCTGCGACCGGTGCGCTCAGCCACACGCGCTCGTCGTCCTTGATGGTGAGGGCGTCGCCGTCCGTGCGACCGAGCACTGTGCACGCCACGCCTCTCGCTTCTGCAGCGGACTGGACTGCGCCTAAGTTAGCATCAGACACTTCGACGACGACCCGGCTCTGCGCTTCCGAGAACAGCCACCCCGCGCGTTCGACGGCGGACGCGACTGTGTTCGGCAACGTGACTGTAACGCCAATTTTGCAGCCGAAGCACATCTCCGCAACCGTCACAGCGAGGCCGCCTTCGCTCACGTCGTGCGCCGAACGCAGGCGTCCCGAGCGAATCAAACCTTGCAGCAGCTGTTGCAGCGCGACTTCCGCGTCGAGGTCGAGCCGCGGCGCGTCGCCAGCGGGCCGCCCCGCGATGAGCTGCCACAACAGCGAACCATCGAGCGCTGTGTCCGGATCACCCAACAACACCACGTTCGACCCTTTCTCCGTGAAGTGGTTTGGCATCACGTGCGCCGTGTCTTCGATCACGCCGACTGCCCCCACGACTGGCGTCGGGAAAATGTCCACACCGCTTGTCTCGTTGTAGAGGCTGACGTTGCCGCTCACGACAGGTGTGTCGAGTGCGCGACACGCGGCGCTCATGCCTTCCACTGCCGCCGCAAACTGGTACATGATGTCCGGCTTTTCCGGGTTGCCGAAGTTCAGGCAGTCGGTGATGGCGAGCGGTTTGCCGCCCGTGCAGACGATGTTGCGCGCCGCCTCTGCCACCGCAATCGCTCCGCCGCGTTCCGGGTTCAGGTACACGTAGCGGCCGTTGCCGTCGGTCGTGAGCGCAACCGCGCGCTCCGTGCCCGGTACCCGCACGACTGCAGCGTCGCCGCCCGGTCCGACCTGTGTCGCGACGCGCACCGTCGTGTCGTACTGTCGGTAAATCCAGCGCTTGTCCGCAATTGTCGGGTGCGCAAGCAGCGTCTTCAGCCACTTCGCCAGGTCCGCCGCGTCGTCATTGGTGAGCGGGGGCGCATCGTGCCCAGGCAAAACAGCAGGCTTTCGCGTCGGGCGCTCATACACAGGCGCCTCGTCGACGAGCGCAGTCACTGGCACGTCGGCCACCACTTCGCCGCCGAACAACAGCCGCAGCTGCCCGTCGTCCGTGACCCGGCCAATCTCGGCGACTTCGAGGCCCCACTTCTTGAGGATCTCGAACGCCAACGCCTCCTTGCCCTTCTCCATGACGACCAGCATCCGTTCCTGCGACTCCGAGAGCATCATCTCGTACGGCGTCATCTGTGTCTCGCGCACCGGCACGTCGTCGAGCCACAGTTCAATCCCGCCGCCTGCCCGGCTCGCCATCTCCGCCGACGAAGACGTCAGTCCCGCCGCTCCCATGTCCTGAATGCCGACGACAGCGCCCGTCTGCATCAACTCGAGGCACGCTTCCATCAACAGCTTGCCGAGGAACGGGTCGCCGACCTGGACGGCTGAACGCTCTTTCGCGTGCGGGTCCTCAGCGGAAGCGAACGTGGCGCCGTGAATACCGTCGCGGCCAGTCCGGGATCCGACAATGAAGACTGGGTTCCCGACGCCTGTCGCTGCGCCTTTGACAATGCGGTCCGCCGGCAGCACGCCGACGCACATCGCGTTCACGAGCGGGTTGTGCTGGTAAATCGGGTCGAACACGGCTTCGCCGCCGACGTCCGGAATGCCGACACAGTTCCCGTAGCCGCCGATGCCCGCGACGACGTTCGCGAACAGGTAGCGCGTGTGCTCGTCGTCGAGGTTGCCAAAGCGCAGGCTGTTGAGGAAGGCGATTGGCCTTGCCCCCATCGTGAACACATCGCGCAGAATCCCTCCGACACCTGTCGCCGCGCCTTGGTAGGGTTCCACGGCTGAGGGGTGGTTGTGGCTCTCCATCTTGAACGCGATGCCGATGCCGTCCCCGATGTCGACGACACCGGCATTTTCTCCTGGCCCCTGCAGCACTTGCGGGCCGTCTGTCGGAAACTTGCGCAGGTGCACCTTCGAACTCTTGTAGCTACAGTGCTCCGACCAGAGCACACCGAACAGCCCGCACTCGAGGTAGTTCGGCAACCGGCCGAGGCGCTTGGCGGCGCGCTGGTACTCGCCGTCGGTGAGTCCGAGGTCGCGGTACAGCTGTCGGTCGCGAATCGACTCCGGCGCTGGTGCTTGCGGGGCTGTTTTCAGGTCACTGGCCTGCACGGACATACCCTCCTTGTGATGCCTCATTGGCTGCTGCCCCTGGTACCGTGGGCTGTGGCGCTTGCTTGGTCACAAACTGATGCATGGACTGGAACACACCGACTCCGTCTGTCGACGTCATCCACTCGGCGACCGCGCGCTCCGGGTGCGGCATCAAGCCAAGCACGTTGCCTTCCTGGTTCAGGATGCCGGCGATGTTCGCGAGCGAACCGTTCGGGTTATCGACGTAGGTGAAAGCGACGCGGTCTTGCTCTTGTAGGTCATTCAAGACTGCACTGTCGGCGTAGAAACGGCCGTCCCCGTGCGAAATCGGGACGCGCAGCTTCTGGCCGAAGGTGTACGCGCTCGTAAATGGAGAAGTCGTGTTGATCACGGTGAGCTCCACGACCTCGCAGCGAAACTGTCGGTGCGTATTGCTGAGGAGCGCCCCTGGCAAGAGACCGACTTCGGTCAGGACTTGGAAGCCGTTGCAAATGCCGAGCACCAACTTGCCCGCTTTGGCAGCATCCTGGACGGCAGCCATGATGGGCGAGAAGCGTGCAATGGCGCCCGGCCGCAGGTAGTCGCCGTACGAGAAACCACCCGGCAGCACGACGGCGTCGTAGCCGTCGAGACTCGCCTCCTGGTGCCACACGAGGTCGACGTCGTCTCCCGTCGCCTGGCGGATGCCGTATGCGGCGTCTTCGTCACAGTTCGATCCCGGAAACACCACCACCGCCCACTTCATCGCGAGCCCTCCGCGCCAACGGATCCAACGGAGCCGGCTGCACCTGCGCCTGCGTCGGCTGGCTCGATGCGCACAATTTCATAGGTCTCCATCACACCGTTACAGAGCACGGTGTCGCACATCTTCCGAACTTCAGCCTCGACAGCTTGGCGGGTGTCACCCGTCATCGCGATGGCCATCGATTTGCCCACGCGCACCTGCGCTACACCGCCGTGCCCCAAGCTCTGGAGCGCCTGCAAAACCGCGTGCCCTTGCGGGTCAAACACGCTCGGCTTCAGCCACACTTCGAGATCTACCTGCCACTGTGTCATCTGCATCACACCTCGCTGATTCTTGTCATCATCTCGTGGTACGCCTCTTCGACCCCGCCCAAGTCGCGCCGGAAGCGGTCCTTGTCGAGCTTTTCACGCGTCGCCGCATCCCAGAACCGGCAGGTATCAGGTGAAATTTCGTCCGCAAGAATAAGCTCGCCGTCCCGCGTCCGCCCGAATTCGAGTTTGAAGTCGACCAAAATCACGCCGCGCTCTTTCAGAAACTCGCGCAGCACCGCATCCACCTGCAGCGCCAGTTCCTGTATTTTTTGCAACTCGTCCGCGGTCGCCCAGCCAAGCACTTCCGCAGTCTCCGCCGTGATGAGGGGGTCGCCGAGACTATCCTCTTTGTAGTAGAACTCAACCAACGGCCGCTTGAGCTCAAGTCCCTCTTCGAGGCCCAGGCGTTTTGCCATACTGCCGGCAACGAGGTTGCGGACCACGACTTCAATCGGCACAATCGTCACAGCCCGCACCAACGTCTCGCGCTCCGACAGTTCCTCCACGAAGTGGTTCGCCACGCCGTGCGCCGCGAGCAGCGCGAACAACCGATTGCTCATCTGGTTGTTGATCACGCCCTTACCCAAAATGGTTCCCCGCTTTTCGCCGTTAAACGCCGTCGCGTCATCTTTGTACTCAACAATGTAGTAATCGGGCGAGTCCGTCGCGTACACTCGCTTCGCCTTGCCCTCGTATTGCTGCTGTCCCTTGGTCACCTGCACACTTGGCATCCGGGCCACTCCCTTCAACATCCGATTGATTACTGCGAGTTGCGCGCACTATGCGCAACTCAAATCCCAAGGCGGGCGAGAATCGTATCGACGTGCTTGAGGTGCCAACTCGGGTCGAAGCAGTCCAACAGCTCAGCCTCGGTCAACTTCTCTCGGACAAGCGGCGCCTCGCGGACGATGTCGTAGAATGGGCGCCCCTCTTCCCACGCCTGCATCGCGCAGGGCTGAACCGTGTCATACGCCTCTTCGCGGGCTACACCTTTCTCGATGAGGCGAGTCAGCACGCGTTGCGAGAAGGTCAGGCCGTAGGTGCGGTCCATGTTGCGCTTCATGTTCTCCGGGTAGACGCGCAGGTCGGTCAGGATGCGGTTCATGCGGTTGAGCATGTAGTCGATGAGAATTGTCGCGTCCGGCAGGACCACGCGCTCGACCGAGGAGTGGCTGATGTCGCGCTCGTGCCACAGCACCACGTCTTCGAGGCCCGGCACGACGTAACCGCGCAAAATGCGGGCGAGACCGCTCACCTGCTCGCACGACACCGGGTTGCGCTTGTGCGGCATCGCCGACGAGCCCTTCTGGCCCTGGTAGAACGGCTCCTCCAATTCGCGGACTTCGGACTTCTGCAAGGCGCGAATCTCGGTCGCGATCTTGTCCAACGTCGTCCCGATGAGCCCAATCGTAAAGATGAACTCCGCATGGCGATCGCGCTGCAGCGTCTGCGTGCTGATGAGCGCCGGCTTCAGGCCGAGGTGGTCGCAGACGTACTGTTCGACAGCGGGATCGACATTGGCGTAGGTGCCGACGGCGCCCGAAATTTTCCCGTAGCGCATCCGTTCGGAAGCGGCATCAAAGCGTTCGAGGTCACGTACCAGCTCCGCATACCACAGTCCCACCTTCAGGCCAAACGTCGTGGGTTCCGCGTGGACACCGTGCGTGCGACCCATCATCACCGTGTGCCTGTGTTTGCCTGCGAGCACGCGAACCGTCTCAATCAGCGTGGTCAGGTCGTTGCGGATCAGCTTCACTGCCTGCTGAATCTGCGCCGAGAGTGCCGTGTCCACTACATCCGTGGAGGTCAGGCCGTAGTGCACCCACTTCTTCTCCGGACCAAGGGACTCGGACACAACCCGCGTAAAGGCGACGACATCATGGCGTGTCTGTTGCTCGACTTTGAGAATGCGGTCGACGTCGTAGCTCGCTTTCTCGCGAATGGCCTGCGCGTCTTCGCGCGGCACCACACCGAGCTCTGCCCACGCTTCCGTCGCCAGAATCTCCACTTGCAACCACCAGTGAAATCTCTGGTCTAAAGTCCACAGTTGGCCCATTTCCGGGCGAGTATAGCGGTCGATCACGTTATCTCCTCCATCCTTCACTCCAGGTGCGAAGTCCGAACTCGGCCCGGGCCTTGAAGGCCTGTCAAGCCGACCAAGCTCTCTCACTCGCTCCAGATGCCGAGCGCCTCGATTTGTTGCAGCGCCGCGTCTACAGACGAACCGAGCACAGTGAGATGACCCATCTTGCGATTGACCGCAGCCTTCGCCTTGCCATATAGATGTAGCTTTGCGTTTGGCGGTAAATAACCGGCCGCTTCGACGGCCGCTTCCAGGTGCTGTCCAAGCACGTTCACCATCACCACGGGTGACCACAGGGTCACATCGCCAAGCGGCAGATTGCAGATTGCCCGAACGTGCTGTTCAAACTGTGACGTCGCGCAGGCGTCGTAGGTATAATGCCCGGAGTTATGCGGGCGCGGCGCCAATTCGTTGACGTAGAGCTGGCCGTCCTTCGTCACAAACATCTCGACCGCGACGAGTCCGATGACATCCAGCGCTTCGGCGACGCGCAGCGCCACCGACTCGGCCTTCACCCGCAGCTCTTCTGACACGCGGGCAGGGACGATGGACAAGTGGAGAATGTGGTTTTTGTGCTCATTCTCCGCGACTGGAAAGACCCGCACTTCGCCCTGCGGACTGCGGGCGACCACGGCGGAGAGCTCACACTCGAGATTGACCCAAGCTTCTGCGATGAAAGGCACATCCCACTCCGGCTGTCCGGCTAACTCGGACGACGACGACTGGGCAAACTCCAACTCGGCGCCAGAGGTCGCTTGCACGACGCCACTAGCCTCCCGCCAAACGCGAGTCAAGTCATCGCGGCTGTCGATGCGCCACTGGCCTTTTCCGTCGTAGCCACCTGTGCTCGTTTTGAGCACCAGCGGCAGCCCAAGTGTAGCCGCAGCCGCTTCGAGGTCCGCCAACGATTCGACAGGGTGAAACGGTGTCACGTCAACGCCCGCAGCAGCCAGCGTCGACTTCTCGCGCACGCGGTGCTGGGTTGTCCAAAGCAGGCGGCTCCCCTGCGGGACGTAGGCTTGTTGGGCGAGCGTCGCTGCAACTTCGTGACTCACGTTCTCGAACTCGTATGTGATGACGTCACACGACCGGGCCAGTTCTTCTGCCGCAGCAACGTCGTCGTAGGCTGCGACAATCTGCCGGTCGGAAACCTGCGCGCACGGGCAGTCAGGCGTCGGGTCGAGTGTGACGAAACGGTAACCCATGCGGCGGCCTTCGAGCGCGATCATGCGGCCGAGTTGACCACCCCCAAGAATCCCGATGGTCGACCCTGGCAGGATAACTCGCCCCATCTCAGTCGAGGTCACTGTTTTCCACCACTTCCTGCAGCGTCCGTGCGCGCCGCTCAGCTAGGCGCGCACGCACATCGGGGTACTTGATACCGAGGATTTCGGCGGCCAACAGCCCCGCGTTGACTGCACCGGCCCGACCAATCGCAACGGTTGCGACGGGAACGCCACCTGGCATCTGCACAATGGAATACAAAGAGTCCACGCCGTGGAGCGTGGACGTCAAAACGGGTACACCGATGACCGGGATGAGAGTCTTCGCAGCCACCATGCCGGGCAGGTGTGCAGCGCCGCCAGCTCCGGCGACGATAACCTCCAAGCCCCGCGCCTCGGCACCTTCTGCGTAAGAGAACATCAAGTCCGGCGTACGGTGAGCCGATACGACACGTTTTTCGTACGGAATGGCAAGCTCTTCGAGGACCTGACAGGTATGGGCCATGGTGTCCCAATCGGACCGACTACCCATGATGACACCAACCAACGGTTGCACAAGCTTCCCCTCCTCGCCTCTTGTCTGTTTCAGTCTAGCGAGCCAAAAAGGCGTGTGTCAATGGAAAATACGAACGTTTAACATAAAACACACAAAATCGTTCGTGTTTGTGATGGAGGTGCGATGGCGGACGGCTGCGCGGCTCGGTGGGCCGCTCGCGCGGGGCGCTTGAGGCATGAATCTGCGCACGGTGCGACCGCTAAGCTACATTTTCGACACTACGACGCTCGCTCCGGCACCCTGTTCAGGCCGTTAGCGACACCAGTGTCCTTATCCACCCCTATCCACCCCCTCGCCCTCGCCCTCGTCCCAGCTCTTCCTACACGTCTTTTGGCGTTGTCGCGCACTCGGATTTGTGGTATGAACGGTGTAGGTTGCGCCGGCATCCCTGTCTGTTTCGGGGTACGGCGCTTTGCACCCTACAACACAAACTGATTTGTCGCCCACTGTGCCTAGCCCAACCTGGTTACGAACGGAGGCCTGACCATGACAGAAACACCAAAGACGATTTCTGAGTGGGAGCAGGAATACGGTCTCTACATCGTTGACCTCGACGGTTTTGATACGAGGGATCCGCAGCTCTACCAGCGACGCTACAGCCGCGACGAATTTGAGTCGGCGCTCGCCTTCTGCACGGTAGTGCGCCGCAGCCATTCCAAACCCCCTGCATTTGATCAACCAGCCTCGGCCGCTACCGCCGCCCCCCAGTTTGCAGGTCTCGCTGACTACAACCTGCAAACGAACGAATTTGGAGACGACGACCTGCAAACCGTTGACAGTCAGGTGGACGAACGTGCCGTCTCCCTGGAAGGATGGCCAACTTCTGTCCCGCCTCGGAAACCGCAGCGGACCGGTGTTCAGGGCGCGCTGGACGGACTAAAAGCCCGCTGGGAGGCGTGGCTTTTCCCCGACGATGAACAAGTGCACGGTGAGTTTGATGACGAGTACGACGAGGCGTACGACGACGAAACCAGCCAAGGTCGGCGCGACGTCCGCGCTGAACCAGCCGCGAACAGTGATGTCCCGCCGCTGTCGACGCTCGCGACCGACGCGAAAGCCAGTGTGCAAGACCGCGTTGTTCGGCCCTTTGCAGTGCGCTGGCGCAGTCGCGCCTTTCGCAGGTTTTTCATCTTCTTCACGTTACCGACGCTGGCCGTCTTCCTCATGGACGCTCTGTACGCCTTGTTGTCGCGCGTCGTTCGTGTGCGCTGGTACTGGCCTGTGCTTGTCCTTGCGACGGATGCGCTGATCGTCTTCATCGCACCACTTGCACCGCTCATCTCTGGCCCATTCTACCTGTGGTACGTCGTCCTCGGACTGGCCGCGCGCTTTGTCGGTGTCGTATTACACGCCGTGGTGTCTGCGCTACCGTTCCTCCACGGCGGAAACACGCCATTGACGAGTGGGCCCTTCCTCAACAATGTCACACTGTTTGGCAACCGATTGCCTCTGTATTTCCACTTTGGCACCGCAGTGACGAGCGGGCTTGTGTGGGGCACCGTCATCAGTTCGATGCAGCACCTGTGGGTGTCGCGCGGGCGCAGGTCGCAGACCTGACGCCTAGCGCTCGACACTCACCTACACCGAAGCCCGTCGCCTGCGGTACACGCGCTGCAGACTGGCAACGGCGGTAACGTCACTTTACTCCCACTCGATTGTCGCAGGCGGCTTGGACGTGATGTCGTAGACCACACGGTTGATGTCCTTGACTTCGTTGACGATGCGGGTTGAAATCCGCTCGAGCACGTCGTAAGGCAGGCGTGCCCAGTCCGCGGTCATGCCCTCCTGCGACACGACGGCGCGGATCGCGATGGTGTGCGCGTACGTTCGCTCATCCCCCATCACGCCTACACTCTGCACGCCAGTCAGAACCGTGAAGTACTGCCAGACTTCGCGCTCGAGTCCGGCTTTCGCGATCTCATCACGCAGGATGGCGTCCGAGTCTCGCACGGTGACCAGCTTGTCCGCAGTCACTTCGCCCATAATGCGGATGGCGAGTCCAGGCCCTGGGAATGGCTGCCGCCAGACGAGGGCAGAAGGCAGCCCGAGCGTCTCTCCGAGCGCGCGCACCTCGTCCTTAAACAGTTCGCGCAGCGGCTCAATCACGGAAAACTTGATGTCCTCCGGCAGCCCGCCGACGTTATGGTGCGACTTGATGGTGGCGGCTGTCGCAGTTCCACTTTCGATCACGTCGGTGTACAGCGTCCCTTGCACGAGGTAGTCGAACGGGCCGAGACGTTCTGACTCAGCTTCAAAGACGCGGATGAACTCCTCGCCGATGATTTTGCGCTTGCGCTCCGGATCACGAACACCATCCAACTTGCCGAGGAACCGCTCGGACGCGTCAACGCGCACGACATCGATGCCGAGTTGGCCGCCGAGCGTCCCCATTACCGCGTCGGATTCGCCTTTGCGAAGGAGACCGTGATCGACAAACACTGCTGTCAACTGACTGCCAATGGCCCGGTGGACGAGCGCTGCTGCGACGGAAGAGTCGACACCACCGGACAGCGCGCAGAGGACGTTGGCAGAGCCAACCGCCTGGCGGATGCTCTCGATGGCTTCGTCGACCAGGTTGGCCATCGTCCACTCGCCGCGGCAGCCGCACACCTCGAACAGGAAGTTGGAGAGAATCGCCTGCCCGTGTTCGCTGTGCCGCACTTCCGGGTGAAACTGCACAGCGTAGAGGCTGCGAGCGACATCACTCATCGCCGCTATGGTGCCAGAAGTCGTCGTTGCATCGCAGTGAAATCCGTCCGGCACGCCCGTGACCACGTCGCTGTGGCTCATCCACACCGACTGTGTCTGCGGCAGGTCGCGAAACAGCGCACTCGCAGCCGGGTCGACCTGCAGCGTTGCACGGCCGTATTCACGGACGTGATCGCGTGCGACCTGCGCCGCAAACCGCTTGCCGAGCAGTTGCATGCCGTAGCAAATGCCGAGGATTGGCACGCCGAGCTCGTACACGGCCGGGTCAATGTCCGGCGCTCCCGGTGCGAACACGCTGTTCGGTCCACCGCTGAACACGATGCCTTTTAAGTTGCGCGTTGCAAGCTCTGCGGCCGTCACGGTTGGCGGCAACAGTTCGCTAAACACCTGCAGCTCACGGATGCGCCGCGCGATTAACTGATTGTACTGACCGCCGAAGTCAATCACGACGACTTCCTCGTGGGCTTTCGCTAAGTGCAGCGCGCTGTCAGCGGTACGGTTGTCTGGGGCACCGGCAAGGTGCGGGTTCGACACGTTCATCAAGGTCCTCCCTTTTCTACAACGACTTGCTTCGTTCTCACCCTGTCTAGCGAAAAAAGCCCGCACCTCCTCATCCGCATAAGGTGTGCACACATGAATGTACACATACGAGGGGTGCGGGTCATCCTCTCGTAGTCAGGCGATTCCGGTCGCCCGGTAGAGACTGCCGGGCCAATTCCCGGCGTTATACGAGTTACAGCGCGTGCTGTTCTGCTTCAAACCTCGTTCTGCCATCGCAACGCCTCGCATCGGCCTCGCGTGGGCCTCAATTGTCGGCACATGGATGCACACGGCGAGGCCACGACGATGGGCCGTCGCGCCAACTTACGAGAGGCCGGCTTCGAGTTCGTCGACGAGTCGACCCACGTACGCCACTGCCTCTTTGTACGGCTGCTCGGAGTCCATCTCAATACCAGCCTGGCGGAACAGGTCGAGTGCGTGCACTCGACCGCCCTGTTTCAGGACGTTGATCCACGTGTCAGCAACGTCCTCGCCCGCGGCGAGACGCTGAGCCAGAACTGTAGAAGCGGTGAGACCGACCGAGTAGGTGTACGGGTACAGGCCACTGTAGTAGTGCGCCTGACGCATCCACGTCATGGCCGCACCTTCGTCGAGTTCCACCGTGTCACCCCAGAACTCGCCGAGGACCTCAAGTTGCACGCGGTCGAGGACCGACGCCGTGACAGGTTCGCCTGCGTCCGCCAGCAAGTACAGGCGGCGCAGCAGTTCACCTTCAATCAAGTGTGTGACAAAGTTGTGATGGAACGTGAACAACTGCAGGCAGTTCGTGTGCAGGCGCGTCTCTTCGCCGCCCGTCTGGCGCAGGTAGTGCGCGAGCAAATGCTCGTTGAACGTGGACGGCGCCTCGACGAACAACCGGCTCGACGAACGGTTCTGCTGCACCTGATTTGCATACGCGTAGGTGCCATGTGCGGCGTGGCCGAGTTCGTGCGTCGTCATGAACATGTCATACGCAATCCCGTGGAACGGAGCGAACACGTAGGCGTGGACGTCTGGGACCCAGTTGCAGTACGCGCCTTGCAGGTTGCCGATGTTCTCGCCGCGGTAAATCCAGCGCTCACGGAAAGCGCGCTCGACAATCCCCTTGTACTCGCTGCCCATGACTTCGACGGAGGACGAGATGAGGTGCTGTACTTCGTCCCATGTGACGCGGCGATTGGCGTCTTTTAGCACAGGGGCCTTGGTGTCGGCAAAGGACAGTTTGTCGATTCCCCACACCCGGCTGCGCAATCGTGCGTAGCGCTGCATGTGCGGCGCCAACTCTTTGAGAATGACGCCCGGCACCCGTTCGAAAAACGACACTGGCACACTGTCTGAGGGAGTGCCGGTAGCGTCCCCAGCGTTCAGGAGCATCTGTGCGGTGGAATCGTAACCGCGCAGTTTTGCCATCGCAACGTTGCGTTTGATCTCGGTCGCCAGTGAGACCCCGAGCGTGTTGTGGTACGGGCGGTAACCGTTCGTCAGTGACTCGTAGGCGCGGCGGCGGAATTCTAAATCAGTCGAGGTTTCGACACGGAACATGAACCCGAAGGTGCTGACGGAAAACTCCTTGCCTTCCTCGTCCGCGACTGGCTGATAGCGCATGTCTGCGCCCGTCACCGTGCGGTACCAGTTGCTTGGCGCGCCAAGCGCTTCGCCCATTGCAGCCAAAGCTGCCTCGGCCTTCGGATCGAGTAGGTGTGGGCGGTTTGCCGCAAGTTCCGTCAGGTAAAGGCGATAGGTCGCGACCGGCCCATCTGCATTCGCGTACTGTTCAAGGCGCTCTGCCGGCACAGTCATCAAGGCGTCGCGCAGGTCGGTCAGTTCCTCTTCGACGGTCTGCGCAACGCGCATCGCCCGACCAAGCAGTGCTTGGTTGGCTGCGTCGGTTCCGTCTTCACTGAACTTCAAAAAGGCGTAGCCAAAAATGCGTTCCGTCGCGGCGAGCACCCCATCGCGCGCCTTGAGGAACGAAGCAAGCTGGTCTTCACCTTGCGTGAGTGTGTCCTTGTGTTGATGCAACGCTGTGATGTCGCTGTTCAGTTGCTCAATGGCGGCGTCAAATGCCGCCTCGTCGGCAAAAATCGACTCCACGCTCCACACTTGCTCTTGTGGAATTTCACTTCTCTTCATCGCTGCCAAAGCGTGCGCCTCCTCAAAACAGGTCCCTTGTGCGCGTGGTACGCGGTGGCCCGTCTGCATGCTTGCTTGTAGTCTATCACACTAGTAAGCGCCCCTCACGGTCGAGTGAGGGGCGCTTACTAGTAAAACACGCTGCGCCTGGGATAGGACTGTCTAGACTCGGTGGAGATTTTTCGTGAACAGTCCACCATCAGTGGTCTACCATCAGCTGTCCACAGTGCCGCAGCTGTCCACCCCCGCTGCTGTTTCCTATCGCCAAATTTGCAAAAGCTGCGTCAGCCAGCGCTGCCAGACTGATTTTGCTTGCTCCATATCCCTTTGTTCCGCTTCACCGCCACCGTACCAGACTCGTTCAACCGTAGTCACGAAACCGCGGTAGTCTTCGTCCGGAATCTCGCACTTTTTCGCAACCGCTCCGAGGTCACGCAGCGTCACACCGCCCGTTTTTGGCGCAAGGCCGCGCACGCGCAGAAGGTGTAGCAAGTGGCGGATTGCGCGCGTCATCGCCGTTGTCCCCTCACCGCGCCAACTCGCGCGGTGGCGGAACAGCGACAGACGACGGCGAAACAACAAAGCCAGCACGAGCACTACCCCCGCAAACCAGCCAAGACCTTCCAACAGGGGCTTGACCCAACCGATGCCGGTGCCGGTGCCGGAGCCGGAGCCCGTGCCACTAGACGGAGCAGAACCACCCGAGTTTGGCAGCGGAACAGGCAGTTTACGAGGCTTCACCTTCGGCGCGGTTGTCGTGGTTCCAGAACTCGCCGGTGGTGTGATGGACACCGCTTTAGACGGCGAGTAGGCCATGTAGTAATTCGGAGTCGGGTCAAACGGAATCCAGCCGGCCCCCGGAAAGTACACCTGAACCCACGAATGTGCATCGGCGTTGGTGATGATGTATCGCTTCCCAGGACCCTTGTAGGAAGTGTCAAGCGTGCCTGTGGAAAAACCGGTCACCCACCGCGTCGGAATGCCCTCGGCGCGCAACAGCACGGCCATGGCGGTGGAGAAGTTGTTACAGTAGCCCTTGTGTGTTTCAAACAGAAACTGATCGACGTAGTCCTGATGCGGCCCAGGCACCGGGATCCCTTGAGTGGCGTATTGTTCGTTATTGTCCAGATACGTCTCGACACTTTGCACCTTGCCGAGTTCCGAGTTCGTGCCAACCGCCAGTTGTTGCGCCAATTGCCGGACACGCGCAGGGAGTGTCGACGGGAGTCGTAAATCCGACTGCACACTCGCAGGAAATGAGCTGGGGTTAGCCGATTGATTGAACAGCATCGTCGTCGGATCGGACATTTGCCGACTCACAACCGTATACGTATCACCCGGTTGCAAGAGCCCAGAAATGAGTGTGCCGGTGTTTTGGTCCTCCTCGATGATGCCTGGTCGCCGCAAGCGAGCGGAGACGAGCTGTTGCGCAGCGTAGCCCGCGAACAGGTTGTTCGAGTGCAAGGAGGCGTTCAGAACCGTCACCTGCTGAGTCACTGTGTTCGCGGGGACATTATTCGTAAACGTCGCGCTAGGACTTGCGAAGTTCTGTCCTGGCACAACTGCCTGTGGGTTGAGGTTGTTCGCAATCCAGCCGTGGCCTGTGTACGTGTTCAAGATCTGCCCTTGGAGGTAAGTGGGATACGGTTCTACCACCTCGAGAACAGGCGTTTTGCTCATGACAAACGAACCACCAAGCGACGAGTCGTCCTGCTCGTAACCGATCACCTTGCGGGCCGGCAGTCCGAGCCCTGCGAGTCCAACACCAGAACCGTTGCCAACAGCCACAAACGGGTTTGCCCACACGGCTTGCTGCTTCGGCAGCAGCAGGGCCAGCCCACAGACGACGCCAAAGATTGCTGCGACAGGCGCAAAGTAGCGAAACGCCGGGTTCCTTGCGCCGACTAGGCGGTCGTGGATGGACTGGAACTGCGAGATGCTGCGGACGGCGACAAAGATCAGCAACATGACCACCAGCGCCACGTTCGGATGGACTTTGGTGTTGGCGTCGATGACGCCGAGCACCAACACGCCGAGCGCGTTGTAAAACACCCACAGCCGTGGTCTGACGGCTGCGTACAACAAGAGCCAGAAGATGAGACAAAGGGCAGCGAGAAACATGTGCGTCTGAAGTGGGTCCGAAAACGGCACTCGATGTTCGAGAAGACCGACCAAGTCATGCGCGTCCCCACGGAACACGATGGCGATTCCCCGCAAGGCTGTCACGTTTGCAGGGCTGTGGTAGCGACGCATGTACCACGTGGTCACGGCAAACGCTGCGAGCACTCGCACCCATTTGTAAGGGACGAGTTGCGCCAGCACGAGGACAACGAAAACTGGCAAGAGGGATTGCGGTTGATAGAGCAGTCCCAGTTTCGCAACCGGTCCAAGGAACACCCACAGCCAAAGGCCGCCAGCAACACCCGTGAATAACCGCATCCTCGCGCCTTGCCATGGGTTAGACACTCGTGGCACGCTGTATCCCTCCCCGTTGCAGAGATTCCAGTTGGTCGGACGACGGGATCAAATAGACGTGTACGCCGGCGGTCGTCAACATCTGCAACCCTTGTCGTTCGGTCTCCGTCACCTTCGGACCGCCCACTGGCATAAACCACTCGACCGTTACGCGGTTGCGGACGGTCCCTGCCACCGCAGCGGTATCGCGAGTCACTGTCGGCGAAATGACGACGAGCGTCGTCCCCTGTGGCGCCTCTTGGGCCATGCGTGCGAAGGATTGCGCAAAGTTGGTGCGCCCGTCCGGCTCGGCCATGGCTAACTCCTGAAGCGCGCGAAACAACAGCGCCTGGGTGCTGCCGGCAGGAAGCGACACGACTCGTGTACTGTGCATCGTCATCGCAAACTGACGTTTCAAGTCAAAGGCGTGCCTCATGAGCGACGCCGCGATGGTCATTTCAAGTTCGAACCGGTCTCGTGACCCTGTTGGGAAACTCGACTTCGCCGCATCGATGATGAACAGCAGCTCACTCGTCACGTGCAGTTCAAACTCTTTTGCCTGGAGTTGGCCGCGTCTGGCGCTCGCTGGCCAGTGGATTCGACTCAGCCGGTCACCTGGGATGTAGTCTCGCACACCAAGGACAGTTGTCGACTCCTCGGCGCGACGCCGAGTCGGCTGGCGCAGACCGAGTTCCTCCGGGTGATATCCGGACCACCCGCGCACTGGCACGACCCGTGGGTAGACGAGCACCTCGTTCGTGCGCTCGTAGTGCCTGACGCTGCGCACAAGCCCGAGCACATCCCCTGTCTCCAGCCTGGTTTCACCAATACGATAAACTCCACGCTGCAGGTTGCGAATGTCGTACACAAACGTCCGCGTCTGCTGCCACAGCGGCAAGAGCACACGCTCGGCATCGCTTTCGTCGCGCAGCCAGCGCTCGGGTAGGTCGTCGCGAATGCGCACCCAGAAGTGCGGCCACCAGCCGCTGCGGCGAAGCGTCACTTTGATCTCGAGCTTTTGCCCTGCAGACAGCCGGTCTGCAGACAGTTGCCGCTCCACGTCCACATGGCGCAACCCGTACCACGCCACAGCGATTTCATAGAGTAGTACAGCAGTCATGAAGTAGAACAGAAACCAGGCAAAGAACGCTCCTTGGATACGGGTGAAGACAAACAACAGTATCCAAAAGAGGATGACTCCGGACAGGGTCAGAAGTCGCCGTCCACGCATCAGTTGCGCACCCCGTGCAGTACCGGCACAGGCGTGTTGGCTACGAGTTCCGAGATCAGTCGATCGACGTCGACTCCAGACAGACGCGCGTCTGCGGAGAGCAGAATGCGGTGCGCAAGGACATGCGGCGCGAGTGCGCGAACGTCGTCTGGCACGACGTAGTCTCTGCCGACGATAAAGGCAAGTGACTGAGATGCCTTAAACAATGCGATGCTCGCCCGTGGGCTCGCGCCAAGATAAACACTATGGTGGTCGCGCGTGCTTCGCACAAGTGACACGATGTACTGGCGCACGGACGCATCGACACGCACGTCCGCGACTTGTCTCTGCCACTCGAGCACCTGCGCAGGCGTCGTCACGGGACGGAGAGTCGTGATGGGGTGCGCAACCTGTTGCTTACCAAGGATGTCCACCTCGTCTGCTGCGCTCGGGTACCCCATGCTCAGTTTCATCAAAAATCGGTCAAGTTGCGCTTCTGGAAGCGGGAACGTGCCTTCGAACTCAATCGGATTTTCTGTCGCAAGGACAAAGAAAGGCTGCGGTAAGCTATAGGTCACACCGTCTGCCGACACGCTGTGCTCTTCAAGCGCTTCGAGCAGTGCGGACTGTGTCTTGGGTGATGTGCGGTTGATCTCGTCAGCAAGCACGATCTGTCCAAAAATCGGCCCTGGGCGAAACTCAAAAGCCTCCGACTTCTGGTTGTAAACGCTGATTCCAGAAACGTCGGACGGCAATAAATCTGGCGTAAATTGAATGCGTTTGAACTCACATCCAAGTGTAACGGCGGTAGCCCGCACTAACATCGTCTTCCCCACACCGGGGACGTCCTCGAGCAGGCAGTGACCATTGGCCAAAAGTGCGACAAGTAAAAGGCGAACCACCTCTTCCTTGCCAACGATGACCTCTGCGATGTTGTCGACGACGGCTTTGATTTCTTCATGCCACCCGTCAAAACGAAGGGTGTGTGGAGACTGTTGCATGCGGTTGCCCCTTTCCGGGAAAATTCAAAGCATAAACAGCTACGTGGACGCAAAAATGCTCTACTATTGACGATTGTAGCCCTCAAAACGTGACAAAGATAGGATTTCAAACTACTAAATGATCAAAAAACAGGAAACGGGCCGACTGAGATAAGAGGAACCTCCGATTTGGCCATCGCTGATGGATGAGGCGGCACCAGCGTCGCTACCGCTTGATATTCGGGGCTGAACCGGCACCGCGAATCATCCGCAGCCATCATCGTGCACCGGCAAGGCGGTGCGTAGCGCAAAAAGGCGCCACCCCCGAAGGGATGACGCCTTCCAGCCGATCCGTCGAGTCGGCGGACAACCAAGTCCACCCAGCTCGACACATCAACACACAGTCTTACATCATGCCGTCCATGCCGCCCATGCCGCCAGGCATTGCCGGAGCCTTATCCTTCTCCGGCTTGTCGGCGACAACAGCTTCGGTGGTCAGGAACATGCTCGCGACACTCGCTGCGTTCTGCAGCGCGCTGCGGGTCACCTTCGCCGGGTCAACGATACCAGCCTGAATCATGTCAACCCAGTCGCCCGTCGCAGCGTTGTAGCCGAAGCCTACTTTCTCCTTCTTCAAACGCTCGACGATTACGGAGCCTTCCACGCCCGCATTGTCAGCAATCTGACGCACCGGCGCTTCGAGGGCCTTGCGGACCAGGTTGAGACCGGTCAGCTCGTCGCCTGTCAGGTTGAGCTTGTCGAGTGCAGCCAGTGCGTTCACGAGCGCCGTACCGCCACCGGAGACGATGCCTTCTTCCACACCGGCGCGCGTTGCGTTCAGCGCGTCCTCGATGCGCAGCTTCTTCTCTTTCAGCTCTGTCTCAGTTGCAGCGCCGACTTTGATCACGGCGACGCCCCCAGCCAACTTCGCCAAGCGCTCTTGCAGCTTCTCCTTGTCGAAATCGGAGGTTGTGTCTTCGATTTGTGCCTTAATCTGCTTGATGCGCGCTTCGATATCACTCTTCTCACCGGTGCCGTCGACGACAATGGTGTTTTCCTTGCTGACTCGAATTTGACGCGCACGGCCGAGTTGATCAATCGAGGTGTTCTTCAGCTCGAGGCCGAGTTCCTCGCTGATTACCTGGCCACCGGTCAGGATGCTGATGTCCTGCAGCATCGCCTTGCGGCGATCGCCAAAGCCAGGCGCCTTAACGGCGACGGCCGTGAAGGTACCGCGCAGCTTATTCACGACCAAGGTCGCAAGTGCTTCGCCTTCCACGTCTTCCGCCACGATCAGCAGAGGACGGCCGGACTGCACAACGCGCTCGAGGACCGGCAGCACTTCCTGAATGTTGCCGATCTTCTTGTCCGTGATGAGGATGTATGGCTCATCGAGCACAGCTTCCATCTTGTCGGTGTCCGTCACCATGTACGGCGAGATGTAGCCGCGGTCGAACTGCATGCCTTCCACGACTTCGAGCTCCGTGGTGAAGCCCTTCGACTCTTCGACCGTGATGACGCCATCTTTGCCGACCTTTTCAAACGCATCGGCAATCAGAACGCCAATCTCGTCGTCGCCCGCAGAAATCGCGGCGACCTGCGCGATGTTGTCGCGGCCCTCGACTGGCTTCGCGATCGTCTTGATTTCCTCAACAGCCGCGTTCACAGCCTTTTCAATGCCCTTACGCAGAACCATCGGGTTCGCGCCAGCTGCCACGTTCTTCAGACCCTCGCGGACCATTGCCTGCGCGAGCACTGTAGCGGTGGTGGTACCGTCGCCAGCGACGTCGTTCGTCTTTGTCGCGACTTCCTTCACCAGTTGCGCGCCCATGTTCTCGAAGGTGTCCTCGAGTTCGATCTCTTTCGCGATCGTCACACCGTCATTCGTGATGAGCGGTGAACCAAACTTTTTCTCCAGCACTACGTTGCGGCCTTTGGGGCCGAGTGTGACTTTCACAGCGTCTGCGAGCGCGTCGACACCGCGCAGCATCGCGCGACGGGCGTCTTCGCCGAACTTAATCTCTTTCGCCATGTTCAGGAGTCCCTCCTAATCGAGATATGTAGCCGAAGCAAGTTCGGCTTACTTTTCAACGATGGCCAGGATGTCGCTCTCGCGGAGGATGAGCAACTCTTCGTTGTCGACCTTGACCTCGGTGCCTGCATACTTGGAGTAGATGACCCGATCGCCAACCTTGACGTCGAGCGCAATGCGCTTGCCATCTTCGTAGCGGCCTTCGCCGACAGCCACGATTTCGCCCTCCTGCGGCTTCTCTTTCGCAGTGTCCGGCAGCACGATTCCGCTCGCCGTTTTCTCCTCGCGCTCTACGAGGCGGACCACGACGCGATCTGCGAGTGGTTTCAGCATGGAATAACCTCCTTGGACCGTTGAGGATGTGCGTTTCTGTTAGCACTCAACCGCATTGAGTGCTAACACCACAACCTATAATAATCGGTGAACAAGGGCTTTGCAAGGAAGTGCTGAAAGTTTTTTGCGGGATTTTACCGCTGCTGCGGATTAAACTCCGGATTAAATTTCCGGATTAAACTTCCGGTCAAACTGCGGAGGTCGATGTAAAATCAGTTCTGCGGCCCGGACGCATCGCCATTCGTGCGGTGTTGTTCCGACACTGCCTCGGCAGCGGCCTTGCGTCGCTCGGCGGCCAGCTTACGGCGCTCCACCAACCTGGAGAGAACGATGCTAATCTCGTACAAAACAGCCATTGGAATCGTCACACTCAAGTGCGAGATTAATTCCGGTGGGCTGATGAGTACGCCAATGAGGACAATCACGAGGTACGCATAGCGGCGGATGCGCTGCAAAAACCGTGCAGAAATCACCCCGATGCGTGTCAGAAAGACGACCACCAGAGGAAGTTCAAAGATGAAGCCAAACGGCACGCAGATCATCGACAAGAACGAGAAGTACAGTTCCGCGCGGATGTTCACGACAAACTGGGCTGAAGCGATGCGGAGAAGAAAGTGCAAAATGGTCGGGAAGATCACGAACCACGCAAACAGCACGCCAGACACAAACAAGGCCAGCGTAAAGGGCAACAATTGCAAAGTGTAACGACGTTCGACCGTTCGCAGGCCCGGGCGCACGAACAGCCAGGTCTGGTACAAAGCGAACGGAACGGAGAGCCCTGTTGCGACGATGCCTGCGATGGTGAAATAGACGGTAATCACTTCACCAGGACCGATCACCATCAGCTTAAAACCGTCCTGCTGCAGTGGCGATACCAAATATGAGTAGATGTGTGAAACAAAGCCGAGGCAGGCGAACAACAAAATGACAAAAACAACGAGCACATAAATGATGCGCCTGCGCAGTTCGGACAGGTGATCGACAGCAGTCATATTCACAGGGGCCCCCCGCTCGCAACCCAGTCCAACTCAAACTTGAGCCGAGCGCACCTTACGGTTCGATTAGAATCAACCTTGCGTCTTGCGCTCTTGTACGTCAGCTTCGTCCTTCAACACGATTGGCTCCACGGCTGGCGCCGTCGGCGCTGCAGACGTTTGAGGAGAATCAGACACAGCACTCTTCATTTCGTCCGTCATATCCCGTGTAGCACTTCGGAACTCACGTAAAGATTTGCCAAACGCCTTGCCGATCTCCGGCAGTTTGCTCGGGCCAAAAACCAGCAACAGCGCAATCAAAATTAGAATCAGTCCAGACCAACCAATATTACTGAGCATCCCCGTCACCTCCCCGAAAGTTTCAATCCTATGAAACGTTGGGCGCTGTCAAGTCCATGCGAGGACATCTGCGGCCAAGCGCTCTATGTCTGCACCATGATACACCTGTCGCGCAAAAGCGGCAACCTTCCTTACAGGCTTTGCGGCGTAGACAGCGCGAACGTCGAGCAGATTTTGGCTGCTCAACCACTCTACTTCTTCATCGTTCCGAACAACCACAAGCTTCGGCCACTCGCTGTGTTTCCAACCTTCTGCCGCGACCAGGTCAACGACGTTGCCAGCAGACCGCGCGACATTCACTGTCCGGCGCGCAAAGTCATCCACATTTTGGACATCCAGGTCCTCCGTCAGACGAAGCAGCGACTGCCCGCCACCCGCCACGGCAGTGACAGCGGCGCCGGCGTGGCGCAACCGAACTGTGTCGCCGTTTGGCTTTTCCCAGTCGTCGGTGCCTGGCGACAAATCCGCGTGTCCGTCGTGCTTTAACACGACCACTCGCATGCCCCGCTCTGCCCACAACGCGACGAGGCGCTCTAGCAGCAGCGTTTTGCCGGAGTTGTGTCCGCCGACGACACAGACGCGGCGAAAACTGTCAGTCATTCAGCCACCCGCCAGCTCCATAGCGTGCGATGTCGTCAGGAGTCCAGCGCACCCCGGCGAGAACACGTGGCAGCAAGAGGTCAAAGGAAGTGACACGGTCGTAGATCACGGCTCCTGGCAGCCCAAACACCGCCGTGTCCTGTTTGTACGCCAACATCAGCATAGAGCCGGGCAGCATCGGTGTGCCATAGGTGACAACCTCTGTCGCTGCGCTGCGGATGGCGGCCGGCGAGCGGTCATCGGGATCGACGGACATACCACCCGTGACGCACACGAGCGTCGCGCCACCTGCGCACGCGTCTCCAATCGCCGCGACAACGTCCGGCAAATCGTCCCCAGGAAACGACTGACTGACAACCTCCGCGCCAAACTTAGCAAACTTCTCGCGCAAGACGGGGCCCGCTTTGTCTTCAATGCGGCCCGACTGGATCTCGCTTCCTGTCGTCACGAGTGCGACCTTGTGAGCCTGATAGGGAATCACGTCGATGACCGGCTGCTCTGCAGATTGTCCAATGCGTTCAACCGTCTCGACTTTGTCGCGGGCGACGACAAGCGGGATGGGGCGGACGCCTGCTACAGACGTTCCGGCAGTTACGTGGCTGTTCGGTCGACGGGTCGCGATGGAAATGTCCGCGATGCGGTTCATCTCAAACAGCCGAGACTCGTCTACCCACAACATGCCGTCGGCGCGCGCCTTCAAAATGACTTTCCCCTCGTGCACGTCAGACTGCGACACACCGGGGCCCGCCACTGCATTCGCCATACGCACGGCACCATCGTTTTCGTGCAACTCACCGTCGTCAATCTCGAGGATGTAGATATGCCGTTTGCCGATGTCGAGCAACAGCGGAATGTCCGCTTCTGTCACCACGTGCCCTTTGGCAAACGCTCGGCCCTTAAATTCACCAGGGACAATCCGCGTCATGTCATGAGCAAGCGTCAGTCCTACAGCTTGTTCCACTGGTACTTCACGTGCCTTCATCGACACAAGCCTCCCTCTTGTCTAGCGATGTCTCCACATAACGCAGCCACGCTTCGTAGTCATCGGGCGTATGCACGGGTCTTGTCCACCACTCTGGCCAACCCGCTGATTGCGCGTCGACCCTCGCCAACTGCAGTCTCTCGAGCGCAGGCTGCAGACGAGCTTCACCGCTATCTGCAACCTCCATGAAGGCTTGTCCCGCCCTCTGGCGATAACAAGCAAGGAGCGGTTGCAACCGTCCTTCGCGCACTACCGTTGCGCCATCGCAGTTTGGTCCCGCCGCTGCAAGCGCCGCTTGGCACGCGAGCAACGCACCCGGTTGAAGTCCAGGTAAGTCTCCAGCCGTCACAAACACCTCGTTACAGTCTGCAACGTCGGGCCAGCCGTGCGCGATGGCCTGGAGCGGTCCGGCCCGCCACAATGCGTCCGTCACTGCTGTCACGCGCGGAAGTTGAGCTACGACACGCAGCACGTCGGCTCCTGGTTCTGGCGGCAACAGCACAACGACCCGGTCCACAACTACACCCGTTGCAACGAGCACTGCATCGAGTACGGTGCTGGCGCTGCCACGGCTCCAAGGCAGCGTCAGTTTGTTCCGGCCCATTCTGCGACTGGCGCCGCCCGCGACGATTAGTGCTGCGCTTGACATACACGCACCCCGGTCTCGGTGACAATTTGATGCACCAAGATGTCATGGCTCGCGCGCGGAAGTTCATCCATGACGAGCATGTTGTAGACAATCCCGATGCGCACCGGTTTGGCACCGTCCCCTGCAAGCCAGCGGTCGTAGTACCCACCACCGTAACCGAGCCGAACTCCCGCCTCACTAAATGCTACGCCCGGCAAGAGCACAAAGTCGATGTCTGCGGCATCGACGAGAGTTGTTTCATCAGGTACAGGTTCTCTGATCCCGAACGGTCCCCGCCCAAACACCCCTGATTCCGCAGGTAGTTTCACCTCGTAGAAATACAGGCTGTGCGTTCCCCGCTCAGTCTTCGGGAAAACGACCTTCCAGCCTGCACGTGAGAGCTTGTCGAGACAACTCGTGATGTCTGGTTCCCCTGCGTGACTCATGTACGCCGCAACCACCGGTGTTTCGGAGGCACGCCCCGCCATCAGCCGCAGGTGCTCTTCGAGGCGTTCTGCGATCGCCGCATCCCACTTTTTGTGCGCGGCTTTCGAAATTCCCCCACGCAACCTCAGGTATCGCTCCCGCAGCGCTGGCTTTTCATGTGCCAAGCCGCTCACGCCCCCTTTGGTCGTCTTGCGTCTCGCGAACGCCACAGTGTTTTCTGACCTCTAGTGTACGCCTTCTGTAGTTCCAGTGCGCTGATACAACCCACATTGCACAAACACGTATGGAGCTCCAAGTGTGCACCAAGCGCCAACGAGCATGCCCCGTGCGATGAGCGACCACACTATGTCTGTCGGCCACTGTATTACCCATTGTAGCGCAATCAGACCTGCCATGCCGATCAGAGCCGTGCACACTCGCCGCCACAAATTTGGCAACAAGTCGCTGCCGACAAAACGCTCCTCGAACAGAAGGCCAATCGTGCCACCAAGCATCCAAGAAGCGTACTCCAGAGACACAACGCCGCGGTGAAAAACGAGCAGAATGATGCCGAGCAGTAGACCAATCGTCGCCCGCACTGAGAACGGGTAGTTGCGATACGTCCACCACTTTCCGACAAGCCAGCCAAGAGTCGAAAACACTACGCCGAGCGCGAGTCCGAGCAAGACGTCGACAGGCCAGTGCAACCCCGCGTAAATGCGTGACACACCAACGACTGTCGCGAGCAGAAAAGCGCCAACCCACGCCCACCCCCGGGCCTTGCGCAGTGCCATCGCGAGCGCGCCAAAGAATGTCAGCGCTTCTTGCGTATGCGCGCTTGGCAGCGAGTACCCAGGGCCGGTCGCCTGTGCCATCGTGCGGATGCCGGGCACCCCCGCCGGTCGCACCACGGATATGGCCACTTTCAGCCAGTTGTTCACGTACATCGAAGCGAGCAACACGAAACCGAGCCTCAGCCCGAAACGTCGGTGAATCGACCAGAAGATGACTGGCAACACAAGCAGGTACACACCCTCCGTACCGTAGCGCGCGAAGATGTCGACGAGGCGTGTCAACCACGGCGCCTCGTACGCCTGCATCCAGACGATTAGATGGTACTGCCAGACGTACCCGGCGGGCATTGAAAAATTCGGACCGCTCATTGTGTGCGCTTCCCTCCTTGTCAGACCCCATCCTGACAGACACCTGTGGTGCACACCTCGCGTTGTCATGCCCGTGTCTGCTCCGGTACACTGAAGGGCAGTACACGCCCGAACAGGGTTGTCTAACGCATTGTATGAGTGCAAGGGGACTGGCTATGATTGTTCTTTCAGCAAATCATGTGGAAAAGCAGTTTGACGGACATGTCGTCCTAACGGATGCCAGCATTGTCGTGCAGACTGGCGAGCGCGTGGCGCTCGTCGGCGCAAACGGCGCTGGCAAGACGACGTTTTTGCATATCCTGGTCGGTGACGAGACAGCGGATACCGGTGACATCAGCCTCGGCAAAGGTGTCTCACTCGGCTTCGTCTCACAGTTCCTCGACGCGTCTCCAGACACTACGCTGGAGGCGTTCATGCAGCACGGGTTTGCTGAGCTATACCAGATGGAGACCCGCCTGCATGAGCTTGAGCACGCCATGGCAAGTCCGGAAGTGTACCAAGACGAAGCGCGTTTCACAGCGGTGTCGGCTGAGTACGACCGCCTGCAGAGGAGCTTTGAGGAGCAGGGCGGGTACGCCGTCGAGGCGCAGATCCGCCGCGTTCTGACCGGCATGCAGTTTCCCGTCGAGATGCACACCCAGACCGTCGGCAGTCTCAGCGGTGGCCAGAAGACTCGCCTCTCGCTCGCGCGCCTGCTCGCTACGACTCCCGACTTGCTGGTGCTCGACGAACCGACCAACTACCTCGACGTCGAGACACTCAGTTGGTTGGAAGATGAACTTCGCAGCTACCGTGGCGCCGTGCTGGTCGTTTCGCACGACCGCTATTTCCTCGACCAGATTGCGAACGTGACCTATGAACTCGATCGCGGCCGCACGACCCGCTACATCGGCAACTACAGTGACTACGTCGAAACTGCGGCAGAGCGGATGGCACAGGATGTCGAGCGCTACGAGGCGCAACAGGCCGAAATTGCGCGAATTGAACAGTTCGTCGCCAAAAACATCGTCCGCGCCTCGACGACAAAGCGCGCACAGAGTCGGCGCAAGTGGCTCGAGAAACTGGAACGAATCGACGCCCCGCGCACTTCGAGCGCGCGCCTCGCGCTGTCATTTCACGCGGAGCGGGCGTCGGGCAAAGACGTGCTGAATCTGCGCGACCTCGTCGTCGGCTACCCGGACAACCGCCTCGCCGGGCCAATCAACCTGCAGGTGGCCCGCGGTCAGCGCGTGGCTATCCTGGGGCCAAACGGGATCGGAAAAACGACCCTGCTACGGACTTTGATCGGCCGGCACGCCGCGCTCGCGGGCACGGTCACGTGGGGCAGTCACGTGCAGATTGGCTACTACGACCAGGAGCAGGCCGATCTCGACCTGAAAAAAACTGTGCTGGACCAGGTCTGGGACGAACACCCGCGCCTCGACCAGACGACCATTCGCACGGCGCTTGGCCGCTTCCTGTTTCGCGGCAACGACGTCGACAAACCGGTCGCGGCTCTCTCTGGCGGCGAGCGCAGCCGCCTCGCACTCTGCCGATTGATGCTGCAACAGGCGAACGTGCTGTTGTTCGACGAGCCGACCAACCACCTCGACCTGCCTGCAAAGGAAGTCCTCGAAGACGCGCTGCAGGACTACGAGGGCACAATTCTGTTCGTCTCACACGACCGCTACTTTATCGACGCCATCGCGACACACTTGCTCCAGGTCGATCCCACCTCATGCCGCGTCTTCATCGGCAACTACAGCGATTACCGCTGGAAGCGCCAGCAGGAAGCCCTCGAAGCCGCGCGTGAGGCCACGGGCGGATCTGCGGGGAACGCGGGCAACGTTGGCGCGCGGACGTCCGAGGTTCGCAACGCTGGGGCTGGGGGCGCGGGGAACGCGGGCGCGGCGGGCAACGGGATCGGCAGGACGATCTCGCCGGAATTGGCCCCATCATCCGGCGGCGCTGGGCCGGCACGGTCGATGGACGAGTCGGCGAAGTGGGCGGCCGTCACCCCTACAAACGGAGCCCCGAGTGCGCGCCCTGATGAGCGCCCGACGGCGCCGGTTCGCGTGCGGTCGGCTGACCTGCGAAAGTTGCGCGCGAAGGTAGAGAAGCTGGAGGCTGCGGTGATAGAGGCGGAGGAACGCAAAGCAGAGATCGAACAGGCGATGGTTGATGCTGGACTGGCGCAGGACTTTGAGCGCGGAGCGCAGCTGGAGCGAGATTTGGATGCAGCAAACTCAGCCTGTACGGCCACCATGTCGGCGTGGGAAGAGGCAGCGGCCGAGTTGGAGGAAATGGAACGCATCGGCGGGTGAGCGGACCTCTCAGCACGTGGATGCGCCTCGAAGTGCGTCGCGAGATTGTGGCTCTCTTGAACCGTCTGAAAACGGGAATCTGTCAGTTATCCACACTGTCCACAGGGTTATCCACAGGATAAAGCCTGCCACCGCGAGAATTTCGACGTGTTTCCACAAAGTTCGTCACATCTTGTCCACAAACGTGTGGATTGCTGAGACCATGCACTACCGCCGCAACGAGTGCTGTGCCATACGCACCAGTAGAGTCAAATTGCAGAGAGACTCGACGGATCCCGTCCATTGGAACACCCATTTGGCGCCATCGCACCCATTGCGCCATTTCGGCCGCGACGATGCGTGCAAGTCCGCCCGTAAAATCGCGACCCTGCTGCGCCACTACCGCGGCAACCAACATGCCGCACGGCTAGCCAGCTAGGTAGCCAGCCAAGCCGCGCAGCCAAGAACAAGGGTCAGCCAGGGCGCACCGGGATGGAGCGCAAGCAGTTTAAGCTGTCCTGCCAAGCGTCGAGTGACAGCGTGGCCGAAGCGTTTAGGGTGAGGTCGTGTCCGCGGACCAGCATGTTCCCGGCGCCAGTGCCGCCCGCCACGCCAGCGCCGGCCGCGGCGACGTTGCCGGCCACCGCGCGCCAATAGGCAGCCGCCCCGATCATCGCGGCGTTGTCCGTGCAAAGCGCGAGCGGCGGCATACGTAGCGAGAAACCGTCGTGATGCGCTTGGGCCGTGAGAGCACTCCGCAGTCCGGAATTGGCTGCCACGCCTCCGGCGACGACGACCGTCCGGAGCCCCGTGGCTGCGACGGCCTGCGCCGTCTTTTCGACGAGTACATCGACAACCGCCGCCTGAAAGCTGGCGCATACATCCGCAGGCATGACCTCTTGTGCGCGCTGGCGACGCTTCGTGATCTCGTTGTTCACCGCTGACTTCAGCCCACTGTAGCTGAAGTCGAAGCTGTCCTCGTCAATGAGGGAGCGTGGGAAGGCGTAGGCGTCCGGGCGTCCTTGCTGCGCCAACTCGTCCACACGCGGTCCACCAGGGTACGGTAGCCCGAGCATTCGCGCGACCTTGTCGTACGCCTCACCCGCGGCGTCATCTTTCGTGCCCCCGAGTTTGCGGAAGCGAAAGGCCTCGTCGACCACCAACAACTCGGTGTGGCCGCCTGAGACAACGAGTGCCAAGAACGGTGGCTCCAAATCCGTCTCAAGGAACGCCGCCGCGACGTGGCCCGCGATGTGGTGCACGCCGATGAGTGGCAGTCCCGTCGCCAAGGCATACCCTTTCGCAGCCGACAGGCCAACCAAAAGGGCCCCGAGGAGGCCGGGGCCGCAAGTCACCGCGATGGCGTCCATATCTGCCCATGTCAGTCCGGCGTCCGTAAACGTTTCGGCTACGACCGCCGTAATTGACTCTACGTGCCTGCGCGATGCGACTTCCGGCACGACACCGCCAAAGCGGGCGTGGACCTGCATCTGAGACGCGATCGTCTGCGCGACGATGCGCCGACCGTCCGCGACAATCGCCGCCGCCGTCTCGTCACAGCTTGTCTCAATCGCCAAGATGTTCATCCTACCGCGTATTCCCTCCAGACTTGTCTCTCGGACTGCGTGCACAGTTGCTCGCTCCTGATACGTGGGTGCCTACAACAGCGTCTCTGCTGGTGGCAACGTCTCTGCCGGCGGTAGGTCCGCCCACATGATGAGCGCATCTTCGCGGTTGTCCGTGTAGTATCCTTTGCGGACCCCGGCGCCTGCAAAGCCGAGCTTCCGGTACAGGTTTTGCGCGACGTCGTTGGTCACCCGGACTTCGAGGGTGATGCGCCGGCCGCCGTTGCGCACACAGATTGCCATCAGCATGCGCAGCATCATTTCACCGAGGTGCTGACCGCGATAATCCGGATCAACCGCGATGTTGGTGACGTGTCCTTCGTCCACGATCAACCAGATGCCGGCGTAGCCGACAATGCGCCCGGCGTGCTCCGCGACGATGTAACGCGCGAACTGGTTGTCCAGCAGTTCTGTCATAAAGGCTTGCCGGGACCACGGTGCGGTAAACGACCGGCGTTCCACCAACAGAACGTGATCGACATCGCGCAATGTCATCCGGCGCAGTGTGACTTCCGACTCTGCCTGTTTGACGTCCACTTCACCGATTGCCATGTGGATCGCTCCTCTCGGCCAGTTTGACTTCTGCCTCTACGGCCAGCGCATAGTCTGGGGCGACATCGTGAACAGCGTCGCCGCTGACCATCTCGGCTGCCCCTGCCGCCGTGAGCCGCAACAGCGCGGGTCCAATGCCTGGTGCGACGTCGGCAAGGTCTGCGACAGCGTCCGATGCTTCGTGAAGGACTGCAATGACCTCTGCCAACTGCGTTTGCACTTGCGGTTTTTGACTGCGAAGGTCGTGTACGGTGACTATTCGCCAGTTCGCCTGCCGAAGTGAAGTGGCAACCTCCGCCCACTCTGCCAAGGATTTGACTTGTGGCGGTGCGGCAACCGTGGCGGCCGAATGCAGAGCGTCGGTGCCTCCGTCCCCAATCAGGGTAGCACCTGCCTCGTCCACACTGGTGTCCGCCCCTACCTGCGTGTACACCGCCCCAAACGCGCGCTCTCGCCTCGCGTACAACAGCGGCAACACGGCAACACGGCCTTGCTCTGCAACCACAGCGGCATTCGCAATCGCAACCAGCGTCGACACTGTGTAAAGCGGCACGCCGAGAGCCGTGGCCATCGCCTTCGCTGTGCTCACTGCCATGCGGACACCCGTGTACGATCCGGGTCCCACCCCGACGCAAATTCCAGTCAGGTCCGCAGGCGCAATACCAGCGGCAGTGAGCAGTTGGGCTACTGTCGGCTGCAGCAGTCTGGAATGGCCGCGCGGTACACGGAGACACGCGCTTGCCAAGCTGTCACCGCGCGAGCCAACTGCGACTGCCAGCGCATCGGTCGCCGTATCCATCGCTAAAACAGCCACTTTTTCACCCACTCGTCCAAGAGTGTGAAACTGCGCGGCCCGGTCGCTCGGCAAATCAGGTCCCGCTCATCCACGCGCGGCAACGGCGCCCGTTCAATGCCCACGTGCAGTGCGTCTGCAATGTCGTCCGCCACAGCCTCCGGCCACTCGATGAGCACAGCTGCATCGCTGTCGAAGTAGTCTTCGAGGCCAGTTGACCAGGCGGCTTCGTGATCGCCGTCGAGTCGGTAGAGGTCCGCATGCAGGAGTGGCATGCGTCCACCTTCGTACTCCGTCAGCAGCGTAAACGTCGGGCTCGTCACATCTCCCGCAATCCCAAGGCCAGACGCGACCCCTTGCGCAAACGTCGTCTTGCCAGACCCAAGCTCGCCGTAGAGCAGCACCACATCGCCAGCCTCAAGCAGCGCTCCGAGCGCTGCGCCGAGCTTTCTGGTCTGTGCTCCCGAGTATGTGGAAATCGACATCTGATTCACCATCGGTCCGCAAAACCCCTCGCCCGCGCGCCCTTCGGACCGGACCTGTTCAGCGCCGCCGTCACGTCACGGCTGCAACGGCCCGTTCCCGCGCGATTCCTTAAAGTGATTGTACCCTCTCGCTTCCACGAGGTCGATGATCCCGTTTGGCAAAACAGCGACGACTTCGCCATCCCCCGGTTCCACACGACCGATCTGCGTAACGCGGACACCCACCCCGTCAAAGCGCGCGAGAATGCGCGCAAACGCGAACGGCGGGGCTGTGCCAACCAATTGATAGTCCTCACCGCCGTACCACGCGTAGGTCAGTGGGTCTTCCCGCCTGCCGCGGGCGAAGTTTTGCACCGCGGGCGAGAGCGGGACGCGCGCCGCTTCGATGCGCAAGCGGACGCCGCTAGCCTTCGCGATCTCGTTGAGTTCACTCGCTAGTCCATCGCTGATGTCGTCCATGGACGTCGCACCGCTCTCGAGCAGAATAGGGCCAGCCTCCACTTGCGGCCGTGGTCTGCGGTGACGCTGGCGCAACGCGTACGCCTCGTCTGCAGGCACATAGGAGGGCATCGTCCGCGGCACGTCCATCCCGGGGGTGTGCGCGGTGTTGGCGGACGTCACGCCCGCAGTCGGCCGGTTTGGCATCATGCGGTTGGCCGCCTCTTGACTGACAGTTGGCTGCTGCAGCGCGAGTCCGGCCCCGGAGTCGCCGACTGTACCGGTCACAAACACCACGTCCCCTGGCTGCGCCCCGCTGCGCAAAACGGCCTGCCCGGCTGCGACGACGCCTTGGACGGTGCTCGTGACGACAAACGGTCCGCTCGTACCGACTACGTCGCCGCCGACGAGCCGACAGCCAGTGTCTGCACAGACGTCTGCCACGCCCTCGTAAAGTGCCTCGAGCGATGCGAGTTCTACATGTTCCGGGATGGCGATGGCGAGCACCACATGCCGCGCCCTCCCGCCCATCGCCGCCACGTCACTGACCGATGCTGCGACCGCCTTGTAGCCCACATCCGACCAATCCATCGTTTCCGGCAGGAAGTGCACGCCTTCCACCATCGTGTCTGTCGTCAAGACGAGGTCTTCGCCCGAACTGACTGTCAACACGGCCGCGTCGTCGCCGATGTCGACGCGAACGCCTGGCACCTCGCCAGCAACTGGCAGAGCCTCGGCGCCACTGCTCTGTGTGCGAGTCTGCAACCGGGAACGGTAGCAGTCAGTCAAATGCGCGATTAGCCCAAACTCTTCGAGCCCGCCTAGTTGTGCCACAGGCCAGACCTCCTCTACGGTTGAAACCGCTACGTCTCGGTACACCTATGTCTCGATACACCTACGTCTCGATACAGCGACGCTGGAAAACCTCTGGCGTGGAACGCTCTACACTTCGAACGCCGTCTCGCCGCCGACGATGGTGCGAAGGACTTTGGCGTCGCGGATGTCGTCCGGGTGTCGCGGTTCGACCACATCTCGGTCGATCACGGTAAAATCGGCGAGAGTGCCCGCAACAATTCGGCCCTTGCGGCCTTCCGAACCGTTCGCAAAGCATGCATCGGACGTAAACAGTTGAATTGCCTCAACAGGTGTCAATGCTTCCGCCAAGTTGTAACCCGGTTCAGTTCCGTCAGGCTGTCGCCTCGTCACAGCTGCATGCACGCCAAGGAGCGGCGAGACGGGCTCAATCGGCGCGTCCGACCCGCCAGCCAAGTGTAGCCCGCGCGCACGCATGGTGCGCCACGCGCCGACAGAAGCCGCCCGCTCTGGGCCAAGCCGGTCTGCCACCCAGGGAAAGTCGCTTGGCACAAACCGCGGCTGCACATCAATCACGGCACTCTCGCCAAGCCTCGCCATCCTGTGCAACAGGTCGGGCCGGACAAGTTCCGCATGGATGATCCGGTCGCGGGCGACGGGCGTGATCGCCCTAGTGGGCCTGCCAGCCCGCTCCAGTGCAGTCAAGACCGCGTCGAGCGCGGCGTCGCCAATGCAGTGGATCGCGACCGGAAACCCGAGGCGGCGTGCCTGTTGCACCCGCTCGGTCAGTTCCTCGACGGTGTACATCGGCGTGCCAGCGGTCTCTGAGGCATCGCTGTATGGGGCGGACAGCCAAGCAGTGCGACCGCCGAACGCGCCGTCAGAGAACAACTTCGCTGCGCCCACTTCCAGCCAGTCCGCGAGGTCAAGGTCGTTTCGACCGCTCAAGCGCATGCCGCCGTTGTGCGTCAAGCCCTCGCTCGAGCTGCCGGTCTGCCCGCTGCGCTGGCGTGTGTCGTGCGCTTGCGCGGCGGTTGTGTGCCCCTCGCCGCCTAGCAGCACCATGCGGGCCTCGGACAGAACATGCCAGTCGACCAATTCATGCACACGAAGCCTAACGCCTCGCTCAAGCAGACGACGGTACAGGCGCCACGTAGGCGCGAATCCGCCGAGGTTGCGCGTGTCGTCTGTGTGTACGGCCGTGACGCCGACGGCAAGCGCTGAACGCATTCCCACCTCAAGCGCGTGCTCCCAGTCCACTTCGGTCCAACTGGGAATGGCGCGAAGGAACGGGCGTGCAGCGTTTTCGTACACCCAACCGTTCAATTTCCCTGAGGCGTCGCGGCCGTACCTGCCATCAACGGGATCGGGTAAACTGGCCGACAGACCAGCCCGTTCGAACGCCACACGATTGGCGAGGTAGGCGTGTCGACACACTCGCGTGAGAAGAACCGGCCGGCCGCCCGCAGCGTGATCAAGTTCGTCGATCGTCGGCACACCGCCTTGCATGCGGTTGTCGTCCCATCCACTGCCCTGCACCCATGCTCCCGGTGCGAGTTTGCTAGCATGGCGAGTCACCCGCGCAAGCAGTTCACCGCGACTCCCGACTCCGGTGAGGTCGAGTGCGAGAGACTGCTCTCCAAGCGCGGCAACATGCAAGTGGCTGTCGACGAGCCCTGGTATGACCGTTGCACCGCCGACATCGAGCGTTCTCTCGATGTGGCCGGCAAACTGCAGGCGCAGCTCAGTCGCTGTTCCGACCGCAGCAATTGACGCCCCATCTACAACCACAGCGTCAAAGCGCGTGTTCTCATGGTCAAAGCAATAGCCGTTGGCACCGGTCAAGAGCCACACGCGCATTCCCTCCGATGGCTTGATTTCCCTCTATGATATCAGGATTGACGAACAGTCCCAAAAGGTCACAAGCAGCGGTCGTCCCGGCTTCTACGAAAGGACTGCGTCACGCAGCTAATCCGATTGATTGAAGCCACGAATTTTTGCTGCAGAGAGAGGATTTTGCCGGGTCGTGTCGAATCTGAAGAAGGCGTATGTCGCATTGTTATGTCGACGATCTACCGCGATTTGTTGCGGAGTCGAATCATCTCTTCAGGCAGGAGGAGTGGCTATTGTTGCGCGCCACACGAACTGCTCTCGCGGGATTGGTGGCTGTTGCGGCGCTGGCAGCCACGACGGTCACGCCGACGCAAGCTGCTTCACTCGCGTCTGAACAGCAGTTGATGAGTAAGTTGAAGTCGGAGTCCAACCAAACCTACGCGCAAATTTCGCAGGAAAAACTGCAGATGACGACCTTGCAGAGCACGGTCCAACAAGAACAGTATTCGCTCTCTAACGTCATGTCAGCAATCTCCCAGAACCAACAACAGATGGCACAGGTGAACGCACACATCGCAGCGTTGAATGTAAAACTGAAGGCGAATCAGGCCAAGCTGCAAACGGACAAGACCGACTTAATTGGACAAATTCGCTCAATGTACGAGAACGGTCACGTGTCGTACTTGAGCGTACTGATGCAGTCGACTAGTTTTGACAACTTGCTGTCGCGCCTCTACATGCTTGAGCAGATTACCAAAGCCCAAAAGAAACTGGTCGATCAGGTGACGGCCCTGCAGCAGGTCATCCTGACACAGCAGAAACAGCAGCAACTGCAGTACGCGACCTTGTCGACCAAGCGGGCTCAACTGCAGAGCTTCCAACACGCGGAGCAGGTATTGCAAACACAGCACCAACAAATGCTCGCGGCAGTCAAAGCGAACATCGGCCAACAGACTCGCCGCCGCACCCTGCTTGAGAGTCAGATTCACTTGACTGCTCAGCAGATTTCACAGATTGAATACGAAACGCAGTTGGCTGCCAAGGCAGCGCAGCACCACACCTCTGGAAGCCTGCCGACCGGAAACGCGCAGGCCATCATTCAGTTCGGCGAACAGTTCATGGGCACCCCGTACGTCTGGGGCGGGACAAGCCCGAATCCAGGCTTCGATTGCTCCGGCTTTACGCAGTTCGTCTTCGCCCACTTTGGCATTAACATACCGCGCACATCTGAGGAGCAGTACGCAGTTGGTGTGCCAGTCTCTGAGGCGAACCTGCAGCCGGGCGATCTGGTGTTCTTCAGCACCTACGCACCAGGAGCGTCACACGTCGGCATCTACGTTGGCAACGGCATGATGCTCGACTCCGAGGACATGGGCCTCGTGATCGACAACATCCACAACTCGTACTGGGGACCCAAGTACCTCGGCGCGCGCCAGATGATTAAGTAGGCGAGCCGCTCGCATCTGTAGCTGGCTGTAGCTGGCTGTAGCTGGCTGTAGCTGGAAGTCCGGGGGTATTTCTCAGGCCATTGGCCAGGAGATACCCCCCTTTTTATTGGGCTCCCGGTCCGCCTGCTGAACCGCGACGGCTTAGCTGCCTCCTGTACGAGGGCGCTATCGCTCCTATTACTCTATTGATGGGAAAATAGCCGTCTGCGGCTATTTTCATCACAATTTGTGCTCCGTAGGAGCATGAGGTTGGTGCTATACAGCCACACCCGCCCGTAATTACCGCCAAATTGGCGCTATTGACTACCATTGCGCCATTTTGGCGCTATGCGGCCACACCCCGCCCATAATTACCGCCAATTTGGCGCTATTGACCCCTATTGCGCCATTTTGGCGCTATGCGGCCACACCCCGCCCGTAATTACCGCCAAAATGGCGCTATTGGCCACCATTGCGCCATTTTGGCGCTATGCGGCCACACCCCGCCCATAATACCGCCATTTTGGCGCTATTGACCACCATTGCGCCATTTTGGCGCTATGCGGCCACACCCCGCCCATAATTACCGCCATTTTGGCGCTATTGGCCACCATTGCGCCATTTTGGCGCTATGCCGCCACACCCCGCCCGTAATACCGCCATTTTGGCGCTATTGACCACCATTGCGCCATTTTGGCGCTATGCCGCCACACCCCGCCCATAATTACCGCCAAAATGGCGCTATTGACCACCAATGCGCCATTTTGGCGCTATGCCGCCACACCCCGCCCATAATTACCGCCATTTTGGCGCTATTGATCACCATTGCGCCATTTTGGCGCTATGCCGCCACACCCCGCCCATAATTACCGCCAATTTGGCGCTATTGACCCCCATTGCGCCATTTTGGCGCTATGCGGCCACATCCCACCCGTAATTACCGCCAATTTGGCGCTATTGGCCACCATTGCGCCATTTTGGCGCTATGCCGCCACACCCCCGCCCGTAATACCGCCAAAATGGCGCTATTGGCCACCGTTGCGCCATTTTGGCGCTATGCCGCTGCACCCCACCCATAATTACCGCCAATTTGGCGCAATGCGAACGGGATCGCGCTGCCAATACCCCCAATTTGGCGCTCGCCCACTCACCATCCCACTCACCATCCCACTCACCATCCCACTCACCATCCCAACTCACCGACGCATTCCGAACCAGCATCGCAGACATGTCCGCCACGTTCCTGTCGTAAGCATAGATCGACGCGGACGAGAGTCTGCGAACTGTGCTGGGATACGGAGGGACGCCTGGTGCTGCAATGGTTTGGAACGTTCACCCACCACGTCTTCGCGCTTGGCTACCCGGGAATCGCGCTTGCCCTCGTGATCGAAGGTCTAGGCCTCCCGTTTCCAGGTGACGCCGTCATGGTTCTGTACGGATACGCCGCCGCCCAAGGCCACTTTACCTTCGTGGGCACGGTGGCGTGTTGCGTGGCCGGGTATCTCATCGGCACGGGCGTCGCGTACTGGGTCAGCTACCACTTTGGCCCCGAACTCGGTCGCTTCGTCAATCACTTTCCTGTGTTCAACAAGCGCACCATGATGCGCACCACCCGGCTCATCGATCGATACGGTGCCCTGTTGCTCATCCCAGGGCGTTTTTTGCCCGGGATCCGGTCCGTCAGTTCGTACGTCGCAGGCTTCGGACGCATGGATTTCCGGCCATTTCTCATCTACACTGGCATCAGCGCGATACTCTGGTGCGGTGGTTGGGTCGCAGCAGGATACTGGTTCGGCGAAAACGCCCAACTGATGATGCACACGCTACAAACGTATTTCGCCTACATCGCGGGGGTTGTCATTTTTGGCCTAATCGTATGGTGGCTAGCGCGGTACAGCGGCGCCCCTTCGCGGTGACCGGGCCGGACTGCTACAGTCGATCACGACCGTCCAAATCGATAGCAGCCGCTCCGCACCGAGCAGGAGCCCCCCGCGCCGCTAGCAAGCGGCCCGCGAACGGCCGCCTCGCGCCGATGACCTGGGGGCGCAGCAGTGGAGGTGCGCAGCAGTCCGGGTGCCCCGATGATGACGTCACACGCCCTGCGCGTTCAGCCAATCACGCCCGTGCTCACGAGCAGGTCCAGCCACCAGTCCTTCATGGCCCGAGGAGGTAGCATGAAACTCGTCAAACTCGAACTATGTACGAAAAATGCCCCACTCGGATCACGCAGCGTCGCACAGCGGGTTGTAGCGGAGCAACCGCAGGCCGCGATCCGTCAGTGGGCGCGTCTCGGTCCTTGCGAGCACTGCGCAAAGCGGCCGTTCCTGCTCGTCAACGGGGTTTCCTATGTGATTTCGGATGACGCAGATGCGTTGTACGAAAAAGTGTGCCACTTGTTAAGTCAGCCCGGCGAATAGCAGAAGGTGGCAGACGATAGACAGCAGACGATAGACAGCAGCAGGCTGCCCTCTGCTTGCATCCCGAGGACAGCCTGCGCGACTCAACGCCGAACGTTTGCCTGTCTGTGACTCCGGACGTTAGCCAACCGTAGTCGTCGACGTGTCGATCAGGCTTGCGCCAATCGACTTCACAATACTGCCTTGTGGTAGCGCGAAGATGTTTTTCGATACGATGAGAGCCATCGCAGCGTCCACCTTCGAGTTATCGACGGGTTGCACTGGGGTCGGCACATCAATGTGCACCTTCTTGTTTTGGTCCGTCATGAACTGCATCTGCAGGACTGTCTTCTCGGCCATGTCTGTCACCTCCCTCTCGTAGCTCGCAAATCCACTAGCTCGTGAATGCACTAACCTGATTACACCAGACCGTTTTGGTCGACGCGCGCAATCCCCAGCAGTGTTTGGCTCGACAAGCCAGCGAGGGCCTGTCCGACTGCGAGGACGTCATCGTCCGCCGAAGTTGGCGAGACGTTGGCGTAGGTCTGGTTCTTCACTTTGGGCTGCCCGGTCGCCGTAGTTCCGTTCTGAAACTGAAGCTGCAGGTGACGCGACAATGCAGTGACTGTTGCCATTGTGCCTTCCCCTCCTCCTGCGCGGCAGGTTGTCTTTCGCCCGCGCATTGGAAGAGATGTAGCTACTCCGCGCAATAGGGGACGCTGCCCGCTGCTTCCACCAGCCCTCGAAACAAACCGAGAAACTCCGGTGCCGTTCGCCACAGGTTCTCCGGATGCCATTGGACGGCGACAACAAACGGTTGTCCGGCATTCGAGCCCAACTCGAGCGTGCCTGCACGCTTGCGTCGGTCGCCCGCGACCTGCAACTCGACCTGAAACTCGACTGCTTCAATCAAACCGTCGTCATCCCAAGCAACCGCGCGCAGCGACGGCGCGAGTTGCTGTACTGCCTGGTGATGATAGGAGTTCGTCCGAAGTTTTCTCTTCTGACCGAGCAGCGTGTAGATGCGGCTGTCGGGATCAATGTGCACGGTGTGACTCATGTGGTGTCGCGGTGCCTTCTGACTGTGCTGGATTTTGCTCTGCTTGGTGCGCCCCAAGTCTTGAACCAGCGTTCCACCGAAAGCGGCGTTCATCAGTTGCAGTCCGCGGCAGATACCAAACACCGGTTTGCCCATCCGCATCACCTCTCGCAGCAGGCGAATCTCAAGTCGATCCCGTTGCGGATAGACGACGCCAAGTCCAACTTCCGGTTCGCTGCCGTAGGTAGCGGGATCGACATCATTGCCTCCCGTCAACAACAATCCGTCGATGCGCTCTGCCACCGCCCGGACTGCGTCCTTGGTCGCCAGATACGGGATGAGCAGGGGTACACCGCCCGCTGCTTCCACACCTTGACTGTAGTCGTCAGAGAGCTGTGCCCCGAGTAAGTCCGGCCCCGGGGTCGACAGGTTTAAGTTGTGGCGATAACACGTCAGTCCAATCAATGGCTTCAACAAAAACCCCACCTTCCGCCTAGGGCGTCGGGTGGGGTTGTGTCGTCATCAGCTAGGCAGCGCCCGCGCAAATACCCGCGCAAAGAGGAACGCTATTCGAACTTGAGCGCCGCGCAAACGGGCACAATCAACGTCTGCGTTCGTGGCCTCAATCCTCGTGCCAGCTTGCCATGTAGGCCTCTTGTGTCGGAGACAGTTCATCCACCCGGACGCCCCACGCCTCAAGCCGCATACGAGCGACCTGCGCGTCGATGTCCTTCGGGATCGTATGCACGCCAGGCGGGAGGGTGTTCTCGACGACTGCCCGCAGACCGAGCGCCTGCAGCGCAAACGTCATGTCCATCACTTCAACAGGGTGACCGTCGCCAGAAGCGAGGTTGACTAGGCGGCCCTCAGCAAGCAGGTAGACGCGACGCCCATCCTGAAAGCGAAACTCCTCGACGTTCTTGCGCACCGTGCGCACCGAAGAGGCGAGCGCGTTCAGGTCTGGCTTCGAGATCTCGACGTCAAAGTGCCCGGCGTTGGCCAGCACCGCGCCGTCCTTCATGACCTCAAACGCCGGGCGGGTAATGCAGTCGCGATCACCAGTGACCGTGACGAAGAAGTCCCCGACCTTCGCAGCTTCGACAATCGGCATCGCTTCAAACCCGTCCATGACGGCCTCGAGCGCCTTCACTGGGTCGACTTCACACACCACAACGCGCGCTCCAAGCCCTTTGGCGCGCATCGCGACACCTTTGCCACACCAGCCGTAGCCGACGACAACCGCCGTCTTGCCTGCGACGACGAGGTTCGTCGTGCGCATAATGCCGTCCCACACCGACTGACCTGTGCCATAGCGGTTGTCAAACAGGTACTTGCAGAGCGCGTCGTTGACGGCCATCATTGGGAACTTCAGACTACCCTCCGCGGCCATCGCGCGCAGGCGTAAAATGCCGGTAGTCGTCTCTTCACAGCCGCCGATGATTTCGCTCGTCTGCTCGGGCCTCTCACGGTGCAGGGTTGCGACCAAGTCCCCGCCGTCATCAATGATTGCGTCCGGGTGGAAGTCGAGTAAGTGGTCGAGGTGCATCTTGTACTCTTCGTCGGTGGCCCCATGCCAGGCGTAAGCGGTCACACCGCGGTCGACAAGTGCTGCCACTACGTCGTCTTGGGTGGACAGCGGGTTGCTCGCGGCAACGGCGACTTCGGCTCCGCCTGCTTGAATGGCAAGGGCGAGATACGCTGTCTTTGCTTCAAGGTGAAGGCAGATCGCGATGCGCTTACCCGCAAACGGCCGCTCCTGCATGAACTGCTCACGCAGTCGATTGAGCAGCGGCATATGGGCCCCTACCCAGTCAATCTTGAGGTGTCCAACTGGTGCCAAAGCAATGTCGCGAATCAGCGAATCCGCAACTGAGTTCCCTGTACGGACCTGTGTCGTCTCAGGCTTGTCCATGTGTTCACACTCCCTAATGGCATAAAAATAGAGACGTCGGCTTGTACGCAGCGTCTCCCTCCCTTTGCACTGGCGACCACCAGACGACCGCGCGGAGCGATACGGTTCGAAATCGACCAGTCTTAGAAATCGACCAGTCCAAGACTGATCTGCAGTGCCTCGTTCACCAGTTTCATCATCCGCTCGTCTAAGTGGGTGATTTTGTCTGTCAAGCGCTGTTTGTCGATCGTCCGAATCTGCTCAAGCAGAATCACCGAGTCGCGGTCAAGGCCGTATTCCTCCGCCATAATCTCGACGTGCGTCGGCAGTTTGGCCTTCTGAATCTGCGCAGTGATAGCAGCGACGATGACCGTGGGGCTGAACCGATTGCCAATGTTGTTCTGAATCACGAGGACAGGTCGAAACCCGCCCTGCTCCGAACCAACAACGGGCGACAAGTCGGCAAAAAAAACATCCCCTCGCTTGACATTCAAGCTGTCACACCCCACTTACCAGTCGCTCAACCGTTCCTCCTGCCTCTTGCTCCAAAGGAAATGACTCAGATGCGATGCGCAGGTTAATCCGTGCCATTTCCAAGTACCCCTGCTGCATCGAGTTGCGGATCTCGAACTTGCGTTGCTCGGTCAGATACTGCCGCATGGCCTCCCGAATGAGCTCGCTCCGATTCGATCTCGCCCGTTCGACCAAGTCATCTACTTGTTCCACCAACTGCATCGGCAGGTAGACGACAATTCGCTTGCTGTCAGACACGTGCGGCACCCCCACAACGATACGGTCACTTTTCTTACTCATTATACCGATGGGCATTTGCCAGTGTCAAAGTGCTACGACCACTCTTGGAACGCGCGGTGACAAGGCGCACATTAGCTCATACGAGATAGTCCCAGCTAGGTCGGCCAATTCGTCCAGTGACAGGATAGATGCCGAATTTCCGGCGAAAAAAGCCGGGCCGACAAAAGCGTTCAAGTCGGTCGCAGCCGCCGCTGACAGACGCTCGGCCGTCCAGTCTTCCGGCGCACTGCGGCCATACAGTGTTGCGCAGTCCCCGACGGTAACCTCGGGCAGAGCGGTGACGTCAACCATCAATTGATCCATGCAGACGTTCCCAACGACAGCTGCACGTCGCCCTTGGAACAGGACCGATGCGCGGTTGGACAGAATGCGAAAGTATCCGTCTGCGTACCCAACTGGCAGCGTGGCGATGCGCATCTCTCGAGGCGCCGTAAATGTCGCCCCGTAGCCGACCGTGTCGCCTGCCTGTAGCGTCGCGACGCGCGTCACACAACTGTACAAGTTGAGCGCCGGGACTAGGGGCACAGGACTGTCAAACGCTCCTGCCGGTCCGTAGCCGTACGCCGCAATGCCGACGCGCACCATGTCAAAGTGCCAGTCCGGACGCCGCAGGGCGGCAGCACTGTTGGCTGCATGCACAACCCCCGGGTCGATGCCTGCCTCCCGAAGTGCCGAGAGTGCCTCCTGGAAGCGCTCAATTTGCGCCTCTGCGTGCGCCAGCGACGACGCGTCCGCACAAGCGAGGTGCGTGAACACACCTGAGAGTTCTAGTCGTTCAGAAGACACTATCCGCTTCGCGAGGAGGACAGCGTCGGCGGCCGAGCGGACGCCAAGGCGGCTCATGCCGGTGTCAATTTTGAGGTGGACTTTCGCCCGCAAGCTCTGTCCGGGGGATTCCACACACGCACCTGTAGGTATCAGCGATGGAGTCGGCCACGGAATTTTGTCAATCTCATCGACCTCCTCGAGCCGGCCGAGGGTCACGGTCACACCAAACTCTGCTGCTTGGCGCACACCAACCGCTGAACTCACGCCGAGAACCAGAATCGGCGCGGTCACATCAGCTTCTCGCAACGCGACCGCTTCTTCCACACTAGCGACGCCGAGGTCTGTGGCGCCGCCAGCTAGGGCCGCCTCTGCAGCCGCTGCTGCGCCGTGTCCGTACCCATCGGCCTTGACGGCGACGAGGAGGCGTTTATGTGATTCCAACAGGCTGCGAACGGCAGCGACATTGGTGCGAATGGCAGGGGCATCAACGACGGCAAAGGTAGGTCGAAACAACGCGGTCACCTCTTCTGGCGTGTACCGATCGTGGACAAGACAGTTCCCGCAAGTACGGAAACGCGTACTGTCAGTTATCTTATCACGCCTTGCCGATGGAGTGACCAGTCATTTGTCCCCAAAACGAGCGCGCCGCTCGAGGCCTTGGCCTTCGAACCGGCGCGCTCTATGGGAGTTGCGAAGGGCGCGACCTTACTTGCCAATTTGGCCAAAGGTCGATATTGCAACAGCTTCCATCTCCGTGGGGCTCAAGCTCGAAGACGTCAGTGAAAACTCAACGCCGTTTTGCAACCACATCAACTGATGCGTCTTCCCTGCAGTTGTCTCCAGTGCTGGCACGCCGTACAGGTCGACAAGACTGGCGTTTGGCAGCCCGGCTGCTCCCGGACCAGGGCGGAACTCAGACAGCGTAAATCCGTCCGGCCCCGTATAACGCAACAAGTAGTCGTTTTGCGCCATTGGTTCTGCCACGTCCAACTTGTCTTGGAAGGTCGTCGTCGGCAGGACATAGCCAAACTCGGACTGGCTGACCGCCGTCGTTTTAGCTGTTCCGCTCGATGCAAGCTTGTACGGGTCAAAGTCTGCGTTCTGGAACGTCACACCGGTCTGGAACGATGTGAACTTGATCAGAACGACTGCCGTACCCTGTTTGTCGTAGAGAACGACCTGCGTCGGCTTCATCGTCTTACTGCTGATCTCGACCTTCTCTTTGGCGACCACGTCGTTTGCCGGTGTGATTGGCAGTTCGAACGTGTATGTGCCATTCGCCTCCGTCATCTTCGCCTGCTTTTGGCTGGCACTCTGGATGACCTGCTGAAGAATCTGGTCGTACAGGTAGATGTGACCCTGATTCTGCGCCCAGTTCCCATTAAAACGAAACACCTTTTGCAGCGACGGGCTGACGATGTACATACCGTTGTTGTTCTTGACGATAATCTGGTTGACGTTCTTGCTGCTGTCGCCAAGTTCAATACGGTACTGATTCGGCCCTTCGTAGTTAGTGTGGATGTAATAGGTCTGCGAAGTGTTGTCGGTCTGCACCGTCATCATGGCAGTGCTGGTGTAGTTCTGCTGGGACAGTGTCTGTGTCTCTGACTTCAACTTGTTGACCATCGTGTCTTGAGAGGGGGCCCCACAGCCCGCGACCAACGCGACAGTCAGTCCTGCTGCCGCAATCAAGCCAATCACTTTGCGCATACTCCACCTCGCCTTTCTTCGACAAGCGAGATCACAACGAGGAGCTGTCGGGTCCTGACTGTTCAGCCAGGCGGATGGCGCGTGCAAGCTGGTTCGTCACATCGGTGGCCATAACACTGTGCTCGGAGTACAGAGCGCCAGCGAGTTCACCGGCCCGACCGTGCAGCCAGGCACCTGCACTAGCTGCAGCAAACGGTTCGGCGCCTTGCGCGAGCAAGCCCCCGATGACGCCAGCTAGCACATCTCCCGTGCCCGCTGTCGCGAGTGACGCGTCACCAGTGGGATTCACACGGAGGCGTCCGTCCGGGTGCGCGATGATGGACCGGTAGCCTTTGAGCACGACGATGCTCCCCGTCTGCAGAGCAGCGGCTCGAGCTGCCTCAACGCGGCGCGCCTGTACTTGCGGCACCGTCCAGCCAAGGAGTCTGGCACACTCTTTGGGATGTGGCGTCAACACCCGCGGTTGGTCCAGCGCACAGGGGTTACCTTCGCCGACACAGAGGCGCAAACCGTCAGCATCGAGCACGAGCGGTCCCTTGAACGTGTGCCACCAGGACGATACTGCTGAAGTGGTGCGGCCGAGACCCGGGCCGAGCACCAGCGCTTGGCAGTCGGCAAATGCAGCCCCATCCGAAGCTGCACGCTGCACAAATTCCAGCGCTGCCCCAGGGACGGGAGCGTCCTGCCAGCCGAGCACCACCAGTCCGGCACCCACACGGGCGGCGCCGAGTCCCGCAAGCTGCGCTGCGCCAGACATCTCACCGACGACTACACCGAGGCGGCCAAATGACCCTTTGTGGCTGTCCTCTCTTCGCCGTGACAGCGAACTTCGCACTACCTCTGCTGTCACAAACGCCTCGGCAGCCTCCTGCGGCAGGTAAATACCGATGTCCGCCACAACGACTTCGCCAGCGTACAGACACCCTGGTGTGACGGCGGTCCCGAGTTTCTGAGCTGCCATCGCGACGGTCTCGTCAGCGTGTACCGCAACGCCAGGCACTTCGCCAGTGGTTGCGTTCACGCCCGTCGGAACATCTGCCGCGATGACGTAGCCAGGCGCGCGGCCCAACACTTCGACAAGCTCAGCCAGCCGACCGCTCAGCGGCCTCGTCGCTCCCGTGCCTAACAGCGCGTCGACGTAGACATCTGCAGGCGGTAACGGCTTTGCCGGGTCGAATACCTGCACGCGCACGCCGAACGCCACAGCGCCCTGCGCCGCAGCAAGGGCGTCTCCCTGAAGTGAAGTGGCGTCAATCAGCGACACCACATCGACCTCTGGTACGCCTTTGTGGGCAAGCCAGCGTGCCGCTGCCCAGCCATCCCCACCGTTGTTGCCCTTGCCGCAGAGCACTACGACGCGCTTGGGTGCTTTGGCGAGGACACGGTCAGCAATGGCTTTCCCTGCGTGGTCCATCAACACCAACCCGGGTACACAGCGCCTCTCCATCGTTTGCCTGTCGAGCTCCTGCATGCGTTCACTCGTCACAAGAATCACCGGGTACCCTCCCCGAGGATTGATATACGTATATTCCGCCCGTCCCACTGTTAGTACAAACCTGCCAAGCCTGACGAGCCCTCCGGTTGTTCCCAGACCGCCGCGGCAAGCGCTACCTCGGCGGTGTGCGAGATGGACACGTGCCACACCCCGGCTGCTGCCTCTAGCCACTCTGTGTCCGCTTGTCCGTGCGGCGTCCAGACCACGGTCGGTCTGCCCCATTCGTTTGGTGTTACAGCGACTCGCGCCATGTGCAGGTGCCCAAGCCCGCGCCCGAGCGCCTTCGCGATTGCTTCCTTGGCCGCAAACCGGCCCGCGAGGTATTCTGCCTGCCGCCGCTGTGGCAACTGGTGGATGCTAGCCAGTTCTAAAGGTGCTAGCACACGCGTCAGCAACTTGTCGCCTTGGCGCCGCCACAGTTCCTCCACGCGCGCCACTTCCACAACATCCGTTCCGAGTCCCCGAATCATCAGCGCCCTCCATTCCAACTTCACGAACAACGTCCGCCCTCTGGTCGCAGCGATTGCCTGCTTGTCCTAGTTTTACTTGTACCTCAATCGCGTGCCGTTGTCGAAGCCAGCGTCATTGGTGTTCACACCATGACGTGGCTTTGGCACCGCACCACCGCAGCCCTGCCTCGGGAACTCCCAGTGGTCCACTACCCGTCTGGATGAAGCCACGTCACATCTGTGACGGAGACAACCCCCTGGTCGCCGACCAAGGCCGCCAGGTCTTCCACATGGGGTTCGAGCTGCTCGCGAAAATCGACGACTGTCATGACGACGGGGATGTCGGAGTTGCGCGAGAACCAGCGCGCTTTGTGAATCCGTCGGCCGTCGCCGAAGCCACAAAGACCGCGTGCGGTCGAGATCCAAAAGATATTTCGCGCTCGCAGGAACTCGGCTGCTGCCTGATAGACAGGTTTTCCATCCACCTTGTTGCCTTCCAGCGTGTACACCTGCACCTGCAGGCCAGCCCTTGAGCGGTCGGCAAACGCATATGTGGGACGGTTCACTCGCTTCCCCTCCTTGCGCTGTTCGGGATGGAACTGCTCAACATCGCTCGCAACGACAATTCCGTGGCGACCGATGGTCCGCTTCGCATCTTCCACAAACTCTGGCCACCGTCCGGTGTCGTCCACGAATTCCAGCCATACGGGCAGTTCGTTCGACTCAATTTCACTTTCTACGCTCCGAAATCCACGCGCACGCTGTCCACCTTCGACCTGCGTCACGACCGTGGCGCCCGGCAGTCCACTGCGCATCGCTTGCGCGAGTAGGCGGCGATACAAAAGCAGTCCACTGCGCGCCTCCGCTCCACTCCAGATACCCACCTGCAAACGCACCGCTTGGTGCTTTTCCGTCACTGTCACTAACCCCTCTCTCCGACTCAGCCCAGGGCAAACCGTTTTGGTCGTCACTCTGACAGTGCAACAGCGCCCGTTTTGTGGCACAATAGGGCGTACAGATTGTACGTGTTAGTTTGCGTGTAGAATCAGGATATGCGGCCGCTGTGGGCAAGGTGCTGGCCGGAAGGTGAGGAGAACCGGATTGCATGAGGTGATTCATCTCGCGGTGCGTGCCTTCTTGATTTTGGGAACCGCTGTGCTGTTTACTCTACTAGTCACGAAGCGTCCTGGCGCTCCCGCTCACTACACGGTCAAGCGGGTGGTCGCACTGTTCGTGGTCGGCGCCGTCATCGGCGTCGTGTTCTGGACAGCACAGTCCATGTACGCATTGCCTAAAACGTTGGCCTGAACACGAAAAACACCCTAGCCCGTGAGCAGCAGTGCTGCTCACGGGCTAGGGTGTTTTTATGCCTTTGCGCCTGCAGTGCGCAGCTAAGCTGTCTAATCCGGCTCCTCGACAGTCCAAAACCGGCTGTACTGTTCAATGATCACGTCTTTGCCTAAACTCACGCTCGGGCGCGGGTTGTTGATCGTAAACGGAATGACCAAGCGACCGCATGTCGGGCAATTCCAAGGGCGGTTGAACTCTGCACTGGAGTACGCTGGCTCATTGCAGTGTGGACAAATAGCCGATGGCATAGACAGCCCCCTCAGTTCCATTTCCTTCATTTTCTTCTTCATTCCCTACCGCGTCAATCCGAACGCACACGTGCAGGGACTGCACGGAGTGTTTTACTCCATGACCGGGACAGCAGTTGCGCCCTTTGGTTTGAGCCTGCGGCTGGCGCGGATAGCGGCCTCTTTTTTGTTGCCAAAGAACAGTACGAGGACAAACGCTACCGTCGTCAGGCCCGCGGCGACCCAGAACGCGTCGTTCATTCCCATCACGAAGGCGTGCGCCTGCAGGACACCGGACATCTCAGTGACTGCTGCAGTCTGGGCGTTCGCTGGTGACATCCCTTGCGCTTCGAAGGCCTGCACAATTCTGGCGATGTCCTGTCCCTGCGGTGTAAACGGCGTGACGTTCTGCGCCATGACCGCGAAGTGAAACTTCTCACGCTGGTCGAGAATACTCGTCAAAACCGCGACCCCGAGAGAAGACGCGACCTGGCGAGAGGTGTTAGAGACTGCCGACCCTTGGCTGATCAACCGTGGCGGCAGCAAGTTCATGCCAGCCGTCATAATCGGCATCATCGTCAGTCCCATCGCGACCTGTCGAAAAAAGTACAACCACTGCACGTGCCCGACAGAGGTAGCCGGTGACAGTCGCGTGAAGCCGATGGTGACGATTGTCATCCCCGCAAGTCCGACAATGCCAAGCGGCCGCGCGCCGATGCGGTCGAACAGTCGCCCAGCGATTGGCATCATGACGGCGCTGCCGAGCGCTGCAGGCATCATCAACAGCCCAGTGCGCATGGCCGACAACCCGACAATGTTTTGCAGGTAGATCGGCAGAAAGAAAATCCCCGTAAAGAGCGCAATTTGAATGAGTGCACCGATGATTGTGCTCATGGTGAACAGATAGTCCCCGAAGACTCGGAAGTCGATCATCGGATGCTCTACGTTCAGCTCAACAATCACCAGAGACACCACGCAGATGACTCCAAGTGACACAAATCCAAACACCGTCGGCGAACTCCAGCCGTCTGAAGCGACATTGTTCAGACCGTACAGCAAACTAAAAAACCCGACTGTGGACAGTGTAAACCCCCACTTGTCGAAGCGGTGTGAGGTGTGGTGAGCAAACTCGTGCATAAACATGAGCCCAAGCAACATCTCAATGATGCCAATCGGCACGTTCAGGTAGAAAATCAGGCGCCAGCTCGCATACTCGACCAAGTAACCGCTCAGTGTCGGCCCAATGGCTGGTGCAACCATGATTGAGATCCCGAAGATGCCCATGACAGAACCGCGACGGTCGGGCGGAAAGATGCGAAAAATCATCGCCTGTGCCACAGGCATCATCAGGCCGCCGCCAATGGCCTGGATGAGCCGGAACATAATAATCGAGCCTGTGCTCCACGAAGCTCCACAGAGTGCAGAACCGAGGGTAAAAACAGTGAGAGCAAACAGAAACAAGTGTTTAGCGCCGAACCGGTCAGTGAGCCAGCCGGAGATGGGAATCATCACGCCCATCATCAGCATGTAGCCGGTCAGCACCCATTGGATTTGCGTCGTCGAGGCGTTGAAGGCATTTTCCATGGTAGGAATGGCGACGTTGACCACGCTGGTGTCGAGCACTGCCATGAACACGCCAAGTACAATGATAAACACCTGCAAGCCAGGCGACTTCATTCGGCTGATTTCATATTCGTGGTGTGCGTGTTCCATCACTCGCGCTCCCTTACCTTGACCTTGAGGGCCCGCGTCGCGAATCCCCAGCAATCATTTTATCGGATAACAATTCGATTGCCAAATAAAATTGACAATGCGTTGCCAGACCGCAACTGAATAACTCTCGGTGTGCGACCTTCCTGCGGATTATGATACAGTGAACCTTGAAGCATCATACCGCCCTGACATGCAGACATTCAAGGAGGAACCGCACTTGATCATTATGAAGAGCCGCTACGAAATTGACCTGATGCGCGAAGCAGGAAAAGTCGTAGCCGCCTGTCACGCTGGACTTGCGGATTTCATTAAGCCGGGAGTCACAACCGGACAAATTGACACTTTTGTCGAGTCGTTCATCGAGCGCCACGGCATGACCCCGGCGCAAAAAGGTTACAAAGGCTACCCGTACGCAGCGTGCACGTCAGTGAACGACGTGATTTGCCATGGCTTCCCGGGCGACTATGTACTCAAGGACGGCGACATCATTACCGTCGATATGGTGGCACTGCACAAGGGTCTGCACGCCGACTCTGCGTGGAGCTACGCGGTCGGGAACGTTTCACCGGAAGCGATGCGGCTGCTCGAGGTGACGAAGAAGTCGCTGTTTGTGGGCATTGAGCAAGCAGTCGTCGGAAACCAAATCTCAGACATTGGGCACGCCATTCAAACTTATGTAGAAGCTGAAGGACTGTCCGTTGTCCGCGATTTTATCGGCCACGGCATTGGCCGCGACATGCACGAGAGTCCAGAAGTGCTGCATTACGGGCCGCCGCACAAAGGCCCGCGCATCCGCCGCGGCATGACGTTCACGATTGAGCCGATGGTGAACACCGGCAGCTATGAGACTACGGTTGACGCTGACGGGTGGACTGCTCGTACCGTCGACGGGAGCCTCAGCACGCAGTACGAGCACACACTCTACATCACCGACAACGGGCCCGAAATCTTGACCCAGTTGTAATCACGAATGGGCATCGCAGCGCCAGTGATAGACCGAGCCGTTTGCGAGGCGGCCCGTATCACGGGTCGCCTTACAAGTGCAGGCTGGCACCGACCAAGCCGAGTGCGTACGACACAACACCTACGATGACCCCAACCGCCGTCATCTCCAAGCCACTCGCCCACCAACTGCGCACGGTAATGAGCGACTTTGCGGCGCCGACCGCAAAGTGTGCCGCGATGCTGATGATGGCCGCAGCGATCATCGCAGGAATACCCTTCATAAAGAAAAACGGGATCAGCGGAATGATACCGCCGACCAGCGTCGATCCACTGCCGAACAGGGCTGAACGCCACGGGCTGCCCGTGCTGGTCTCGTGAATGCCAAGTTCCTCCGCAGCCATCGTCTTGAGCAACTCATCGGGGTCACTCGCAATACGGTCCGCAATGTCCTTCGCCTCTGCAGTCGAGAAGCCCTTCAATTCGTACAACAGCGCAAGCTCTTCCGCCTCGTGCGCGGGGTCCTCCGCAATTTCCTGCCGCTCCCGCGCAAGCTCGCTCTCCATCAGTTCATTTTCCGATTTCGTTGCAAGCCAGGCTCCGGCGCCCATCGACAGCGTGCTGGCAAGCGCGCCAAACAGACCGCTCATCAGCACGTATTTGCCGCCTGTAAAGCCGGCGACACCCGAGATGATGCCGAAGATAGCCCCGAGTCCATCGTTGACGCCGTAGATGGCATCCCCGACCCAGTCACCGCTGTTGCCACGGTGCCGCTCCTCGCCCCACAGGCCGTGGAGCCTGCTCTTCGCTGACCCGGCAGGCCGCTTAGCCAAGTCGGTCACAACGGAATCGTGATCGGCTTCATCTTTGTCGATCACGTCGAGCACCTGCACGATTTCCGGGTCGTCGATCACGTTACGCTGCGATTGATACCAGGCCGCGTTACCGTTCTCAACCTCCTCAATCTGCTGCAACAGAATTGCCTGAGGTACGCCTTTGCGGTTGCGCATCGCGGTTGCGGCAGCCGGTATCGTGCTCTGCAAGTCTGTGATGTCGACGCCCTGGGCCTGCAAGCGCTCCTCCCACAAGCGAGCGTGCTTGCGTTCTACGTCAACGAGTTGACTGAGGATTTGCCGGCGACGGTCGTCGCTCTCCATGTCTGCGGCCGCCTGATAAAGTTGTACTGCCATCATTTCACGACGCCAGTTCTCTTTCAGCGTTTTGATCAGATATGCCTGATTTCCCTGCATCACGGGCGGTGGTCCACCTCCGTTAACCATTTGGGGTCTACATCGAAATGCGCGTTTGCGAGCGCTTTGGCCAGCACATGCAACGGTGTGCGCGCAACTTCACGGTACATCTTCTGTGTATACACGTGCTTAGCGCGCGGCAACTCCCGTCGCAGTTGCTTGCGCAGCTTCATCCCGGACTCGTCAGCATCTACAAATACGTACACGTCCTCGTCTTCGAGCCGTTCGGCTATTTCTAGTAATTCCTCGTAACCAATCGTCCCGCGCGTGCAAACAAATGAAACGGGCTCGCGCAGCACCTGCTCGAGCCTCTCGCGATCGGTTTTCCCTTCGACAATCAGCACCTTTTCACCGACAGGTTCGACCTTGAACAAGCGGATGCCTCCTACACGTCCTCCCGAACAGCCACTGTCTGCGTGAGGCACGGCCGGTACACCTCTGTACGGCACGGAATGCCGTTTTCACGCCAGGAGAGCGTCATTTGGTCCGCGACCTGCCAAGCGGCGACTTCATCCGTACACCAGGCGAGAAGCGATGGCCCAGCCCCGCTCAGCGTCAGTGCCAGTGCGCCGCTGCGCAGTGCCGCATGCCGTACGTCATCATATCCCGGAACCAAGGAGCGTCGATACGGCTCATGCAACCTGTCGGAGAACCCACCCCGCAGTAATTCTAGGTTGCCAGTGCAGAGAGCGAGTGTCAACCGCGAGGCCTGGGCGATGTTAAAAACCGCGTCCGCCCGCGTGACGGTGGGAGGTACCACCGTGCGCGACTGCTCGGTGTGCAGGGTGAAGTACGGCACAGCGACGACGAAGTACAGATTGTCCGGGACTGGGATGGCGAACGTGTGCGTGCCGTGGTCGTCGACATAACTGAGACTAGCGCCACCCGTCAGGGCTGGCGCAACGTTGTCCGGGTGGCCCTCAAGCTCGACCGCCAAATCGAGTAGTTCTCTGTGCGACAGGGCCTGTCCTCCTGCCTCAATAACCAGTTCGTTGGCGAGCAACAGGCCGCCGACGATGGCCGAAGCGCTAGAGCCAAGTCCCGAAGCAACCGGAATGTGGTTTTCGAGGGTGAGTTTCCACTCCCGTTCGACGGCGGGGTTCCCTGCCCGCTCGAACAAGACCTCCATTGCCTGCACCACAGCGTTCTCCCGAGTGGTTGGCAAGAGATTCGCGGACTCGCCCGTGATCTCAATCGAAAACGGATGCCCTGTCTCGACCGACATCTCGTTGTAGACATCAAGGGCCAAGCCCATACAGTCAAAGCCCGGCCCCAGGTTCGCGGACGTAGCTGGGACACGAACGTAATACTTCATAAAGAAGACTCCAGTACTTGTGACACGGCGTGCATGTTGGCGTCGACGACCTCTGTCTGAGACCGGCTCAACTTCATGGCGCTGTCTGGGTCTTTCAAACCGTTGCCGGTCAGTACGCAGACAATCGTCTGCCCGCGCTCGATGCGGCCAGCCTCTGCAAGTTGCAAGAGACCTGCGACGGAGGCAGCGGAAGCTGGTTCCGCTAACACCCCTTCTGTGGCGATCAACTGGTAAGCCTCGCGAATCTGGTCGTCAGTCACCGACTCGATGGCCCCTCCGGAGTCGCGTGCTGCTGCGACCGCGAGTTCCCAGGAGGCTGGCTTGCCAATGCGGATGGCTGTGGCGAAGGTCTCTGGGTGGTCGATCGGCTCACCTCTGACAATTGCGGCCGCCCCCTCGGCCTCGAAGCCGAACATGCGTGGGGTATTCTCGACTTTGCCTCCGTCGCGGTAGGCGCAAAAGCCTTTCCAGTACGCACTGATATTCCCTGCATTTCCGACAGGGATGCACAGCAGGTCCGGCGCCTGTCCGAGTGCGTCGCACACCTCGAAGGCCGCGGTCTGCTGACCGTCTAATCGATACGGGTTAATCGAGTTCACGACAGTTACGGGCATGGTCTCACTGAGCTCGCGGACGAGGGTGAGCGCCTCGTCAAAGTTGCCGCGGATTGCGATAATCTTCGCTCCGTACATCATCGCCTGCGCGAGTTTTCCAAGCGCGACGTAGCCGTCCGGGATCAAAATGACAGCCTGTAAGCCTGCACGCCCGGCATACGCTGCCGCTGCGGCCGACGTGTTTCCTGTCGATGCACAGATGACGGTTTTCGACCCCTCCTCAGCCGCTTTCGCGACGGCTAGAACCATGCCGCGGTCTTTGAACGATCCGGTCGGGTTCGCCCCCTCGTACTTGAGGTAGACATCCGCTCCCAAACGTTCACTGAGGCGCACCGATGGAATCAAAGGCGTGTTTCCTTCACACAGGGACAAGCGCGGGGTTTGGTCATTTAACGGCAGCCAGTCTGCGTAACGATTAAGAATCCCACTCCATCTCTCTGTACTTCGGTCTACGTGCGCGACGTCGGCCGCCTCCTCTCTGGCGGGCCAGCCGCTCTCGCAGCTGGTCAAAATTGATTAGTCCTATTATTCATAGAATGTCGTCTGCTGTCAACGCGGATGACCGGCCTGAACCGACCGACGCGGCTTGTCAGAGAGCCCTTTCTCGCCTGCGTAACTGACACCTGTCCACCCATCCTGTCAGGCCGCGTCATGGAGTGACAAGAGTGACGCAGAGAGGAGGATACGCAGATGGCTCACGGGCACGTCAAATCAACAGCCGCTAAAGCTCGGAAACGCGTGCTGCGACCTGCTCCCGCAGGCGTGGCACTCTCCCCTGCAACACCACGGGACCGAGCAGCAGCGGACACAGAACAGTGTTTTCTGCCGCTCTTCCTGCTGTTCGGTCTGGGCGCTGGTGGTTGGGCGGCTAGGCGGCGTGGATACGGACAGTATGGGGCAGGTTACGGTGCTGGCTATGGCCCATTTGGTGGGTTTCGTGGTTTTTCTGGTGGTATGGGCGGCTATGCTGGCGGTTATGGCGCAGGCTATGGTGGCGGTCCTGGATATGGCGCAGGCATGGAGGGTTATGGCGGCGGTTATGGCAGCGGTGGCTACGGGGGTAGGATGGGTGGCTGGCCGTTTATCTTCTAATTGATTGATGAGTGCGACTAGACCGCCGACCTAAGGCATCTGCTCAGCACCTCCGTTCGACACCGTAAGGTAACCCAGGGTGGTATCCCCCTGGGTTACCTTACGTCCGCTGAATCATCGTGATCATCAGATGCATGACGTGGTTGTGCCGGTGGCGGACAGAGCAGGACGGTCACCCGCTTTCCCACACCTTGGCCACCTGTAGTGAACCCCATTGGACCGGTCCATTTCCCGCTCTGTGGTATAGTTATAAAGGAAGTACTGTTGGTGCGAGGATGGAGGCTCATACGTTGATGCTCGAAGAGGTCGAAGACTCCGAACTTCAGGAACGCCTGTGGAAGACAGATGGACCGCTTGTCGTATTTTTCCACACACCTCTATGCGGCACATGTAAGGTCGGACGAAAGATGCTGACCGTTGCCCTCGCTGCTCTGCCGGAGGTCCCGTCAGTCGCCTGCAACCTGAACGCAATGCCACACTGGGCACAGGACTGGCAGATCAGCAGCGTTCCCTGCCTGCTTGTCGTGGAGCGCCTGAAAGTAGTGGAGCGTGTCTACGCATTTGAGTCGGCTGGTCACCTTTTCCGCGTACTGCAACCGTACTGTAGTTGAACCGTTCAACCTGCCGTCGTCTGAAATAACCCTCTGCTACCCTCAAAATCAATCATTCCACTAATGTCGCAAGCGTCGGACATCACTCAGATGCAGCAACAGCTCAGCGACTCAACCAGTCTAGCACCTTAGTCAGATTCTACTCACGTCATAGAAAATTCAAATTAGAGCCCAAATCGGGCATTTCAGGGTCTGTTCAACCCTGTTTGTCGTGTTATAATACAGACCAACGACATACAGTGTTGTTATAAAACAATGACACTACGAGCCTACAAGGCTCCGCGTGGAGACAAGAGGAGGATGTCACGATGACACGGAGAGATTTCTCAGCAGACATTCAGGCTATTCAAGAAAATTGGGAAGCGGACGCGCGCTGGCAAGGGATTACCCGCACGTACTCAGCGGAAGACGTCGTTCGCCTGCGCGGTTCTGTACTCATTGAGCACACTCTGGCTCGGCGTGGCGCCGAACGCCTGTGGAACTTACTCCACCAAGAGCATCACCTTAAAGCACTCGGTGCCCTGACTGGCAATCAAGCGGTTCAGCAGGTGAAGGGCGGGCTGAAGGCCATTTACCTGAGCGGCTGGCAAGTGGCTGCCGATGCCAACCTGTCCGGTCACATGTACCCTGACCAAAGTCTCTACCCGGCCAACAGTGTCCCGCACGTGGTACAACGTATTAACCAAGCGCTACAGCGTGCGGACCAGATTCACCACATGGAAGGCAACGACGACATCGACTGGTTCGCGCCAATTGTCGCCGACGCCGAAGCCGGATTCGGTGGACCACTCAACGTGTTCGAACTGATGAAGTCGATGATTGAAGCGGGGGCTGCGGCCGTTCACTTCGAAGACCAGCTGTCTTCCGAGAAGAAATGCGGCCACATGGGCGGCAAGGTTTTGATCCCCACTGTAAACGCTGTTCGCAACCTTATCTCCGCCCGTCTCGCAGCTGACGTCAGCGGTGTGCCAACTTTGGTCGTTGCTCGCACAGACGCAAACGGCGCGCACCTCATCACCAGTGACATTGACCCGCGTGATCAAGAGTTTCTGACAGGCGAACGCACCGCAGAGGGCTTCTTCCGGATGCAGGGCGGCCTTGACGCGGCGATTGCTCGCGGTCTGTCGTACGCCCCATACGCGGACATGATTTGGTGCGAAACATCCGAACCGAACTTGGAAGAGGCACGCCGCTTCGCCGAGGCGATTCACGCGAAGTTCCCCGGCAAACTCCTCGCCTACAACTGCTCGCCTTCGTTCAATTGGCAGAAGAAACTCGACGCGCAGACGATTGCGAAGTTCCAAGACGAACTCGGAGACATGGGATACAAGTTCCAATTTGTCACATTAGCGGGTTTCCACGCTCTCAACCACAGCATGTTCGAACTGGCACGCGAATACAGTCAACGCGGGATGGCTGCCTACTCGGAACTGCAGCAGGCGGAGTTTGCGAGCGAAACGCACGGATACACCGCTACGCGGCACCAACGCGAAGTTGGAACAGGCTACTTCGATGAAGTCTCGATGGCCGTCACTGGTGGGACCTCGTCTACGACGGCTCTAACTGGCTCCACCGAAGAAGAGCAGTTCGTCAGCATCTGAGCCGCGGTTGGGGTTGATGGGGATTCATGAGGATTGCCTGGGTGGATGGGGATTGATGGAGATTCCGCACTCATGGCGGAGGCACTAGACAGACAGAAAGTGGCCCTTTCGGCAGATACACGCCGTGAGGGCCTATTTTTTTCGTGCGGGCTCGTTCTGGCAGAGCGCGTGGGAAGCGATTTGTCGAGGAGTGCGCATTGTCTGCCGCTACGGCGGAGGCTTCACACTGCGCAGCATTTGCCGGGTCGGTGGCTGATCATCGGGATCGCACAAGGTAGTTGGAAAACCGAGCTAGCCCCTCCACCCGTGTTCACGTGCAAGACTGTCACGTGCAAGGCTGGACATCTGCGCCCGGTAGGTGTCAATTTGACATCTACACCACCTGACCGCGCCCGGTAGGTGTCAATTTGACATCTACACCACCTGACTGCCCGCGCTAGGTGTCAATTTGACATCTAAACCGACTGACCTCCCGCGCTAGGTGTCAATTTGACATCTAAACCGACTAACCTCCCACGCCAGGTGTCAATTTGACATCTACACCACCTGACTGCCCGCGCTAGGTGTCAATTTGACATCTACACCGACTAACCTCCCACGCCAGGTGTCAATTTGACATCTAAACCACCCTGCCGCCCGCGCTAAGTGTCAATTTGACATCTACACCACCTGACCGCCTGCGGTAGGTGTCAATTTGACATCTAAACCACCTGACCGCGCCCGGTAGGTGTCAATTTGACATCTACGCCGACTGACCGTGCCCGGTAAGTGTCAATTTGACATCTACACCACCCTGCCGCCCGCGCTAGGTGTCAATTTGACATCTACACCACCTGACCGCGCCCGGTAAGTGTCAATTTGACATCTACACCGACTGACCGCCCGCGGTAAGTGTCAATTTGACATCTACACCGACTGACCGCCCGCGGTAAGTGTCAATTTGACATCTACACCACCTGACTGCCCGCGCTAGGTGTCAATTTGACATCTACACCGACTGACCGCCCGCGCTAGGTGTCAATTTGACATCTACACCACCTGACCGCGCCCTCACGCGCGCCGCTTCACCGACTCCGTGTCGGCGCCGCTTCGTCCATTCCAGCAACGACATCCCGCGGTTTAATCGGGATTCGCACCTCAACTGTGGTCCCAGCGCCGACCTGACTCTGAATGTCCATCGTTGCCCGATGGGCCTCGAGAATGCGTTGGCTAACCATCAAACCAAGTCCCGTACCCTTCTCTTTGGTCGTGTAGAACGGTTCCCCAAGTTTCGGAATGCGCTCTGGAGGAATACCGACACCCTGATCCCGGATGCGCACGAGCACCTCATTGACCGCCGAGTGTGTCACCTCGACATCGATCGTCCCACCGTTCGGCATGGCCTCGACAGCGTTCTTCAAGACGTTGAGAAACACTTGCTTAATCTGGTTGTCGTCGCACCAAATGTCAGGCAGCTCCTCCGGCCAGCGCGCCATTACCAGGACGCCGTGGATGGTCGCTTCCGTTTGGACAATCGCGATGACATGTTCAAGCATCTCTTTAGGGTGCTTGTACCCATAGTTGACGGCCTGCGGCTTCGCGAATACGAGAAACTCCTGAATGATCGATTCAATCCGTTCGAGTTCCGAGAGCATAATGCTTGCGTACTCGGGGGGGACGGCGACGGTCGATGAAAACAGTTGAACAAACCCTTTAAGCGATGTCAGTGGGTTGCGGATCTCATGAGCAACTCCTGCAGCCAACTGGCCAATTACAGCGAGTTTTTCGGACTTCATAATGAGTTCTTCAGTCCGCCGACTGACGTCGATATCCCGACCGATGATAAATATACCTGCGAGATTCGCACCACTGTACGCCGGTACAGCCTTAACGCCGAAGTTTGTCTCTCTGCCGTTTTTCGTCCGCAGTGTTACGTAAAATCGCACATCTGGAAACAGACGCCTGTTCGAGCACTTCTGCAACCAAACTTCCGCATCTTTCCAAGATTGCTCCGTGACCACATCACGAAGATGCATCTGCAGCAGTTCGTCCACAGTATATTCGAGCATTTGTGCAACAACTTGGTTGGCACGAACGATTCGCCCGTCTAAATTGAGCAAGTAAATGGCAGCTGGGTTGTAGTCAACGAGCGAGCGATACACGCCTAGTGTCCGTTGAAGTTCCAAAACATTACGCAAATTGGTGCGATTCAGGGGAGAGAGCGGCACAGTCCGGAACTTGTCCATGGGTGGCTGCCACCTCCTGGCGGTTGGGCAGAAACCAACAGAGGCCCATGTTGTTCGCAGAATCTATTCGACAGCTAGAGTATTTTCTCCTGCCTTCACGAGGGTAAGCGTCCCACAGAACCCACCGTTTCAGACTCGGCGGGCCCCAATGTAGTGACTCGACCAATAGGGTGCGTCCATCGCAAGTATCTGTACCGCAGAACCTGATGCACTGATGAACCGCCCACGTCCTATATAAATTCCGACGTGCGATGCCCCCGGTCCATAGGTGCTGAAGAAGACCAAATCTCCCGGGAGTAAGTCAGCCACATAGATAGGCGTCCCTTCGTCAAACTGTTCATATGAAGTACGTCCCAAGAGGACCCCAAAGTGCGCGTAGACAAATTCGACATATCCACTGCAGTCAAACCCGCTCGGTCCAACGCCGCCCCATACGTACGGCGTGCCGATGAACTCCTTTGCATAGTCCACGACCGAAAGGCCCCGTACCCCTGCCGCTACCACACCCGCTACGACGCCCGCTACCACACCCGTTGGCCCATTGCTGCTGCGACTGCTTAACCGTGAAGAACTGCCGCTGTTGCTTGCCGGGGCCTGCACAGGCATGTTGTGAACCCGCGGCGGTGACGGATTCGGACCGTTGACGGTCAGGCGCTCGTCAATTGGCAGAACACTGTTGACTGTGAGGTGGTTCCACCGTTCAAGGTGGGTCAGAGACACATGATACCGCCGGGACAGCGCCCACAAACTATCGCCAGAGTGGATGGTCACATAGCGCAGTCGCGGTTTCTGGTTGAGATACGCCTGACGCAGTGTTTGCACGCGTGGCATCTGTCGCATCAATGCATCACTTGTTCGACTGTTGGAGGTCGCACGGGCTGCGCGCACCTCTAATTTGGCAGTTCGGGGGCGAATCGAGAGAACGGGTTTGAAGGCAGGTTGTAATCGGAACGACGCCGCGCGTGCTCGCTTATCGACCATGTGATTCGGTGCAAAAGCCAGCGCCGGAACAGACGCGAGGCAGAGGGATGAGCCAATTACCGCTTTCCATGGACCTTTTCCCAGGCTTGTCAACTCCAGATCCGCTCCCTTCCATACCAATAGCGGCATTATAGGCGGCGGACAGGCAAAGCCGCAACGTACCCTTGTCCTCTTCAGGCAGACACCTGGCGGCGCAGGGCGGATGCACACCGAGATGCAAACCGAGATGCAAACCGAGATGCAAACCGAGATGCAAACCGAGATGCAAACCGAGATGCAAACCGAGATGCAAACCGAGATGCAAACCGAGATGCAAACCGAGATGCAAACCGAGATGCAAACCGAGATGCAAACCGAGATCATGTAATAAATCGGCCGGTCGGTTGGTCCTGCGCAAAATTCGACATCTTTTTTACCCCCCACTGATTACAATGTAGTAAAGGTGAGTGGCAACTCAAGCTCGAGGGGGTGTTTTGGATGGCGATAGCCATCGGGCACGTGCGCCGCGTCATCCTACCCGCAGCACTTGTCGTTGCTGTTGGTGTAAGCGCATACTTCATTACTCTTCATTTACATCGGTCTCCGGCAAGCGGCAGGACATCGGTTACGAGTTTCAATGTCGGCGGTGGCGCAACCAATAGCGGAAGTCCGCCCCTGAGTCCGGGTCCCTCGCAAGGAACAAGCGCAAGTTACCTCGCGGGTTCCGACGGGGCAGTGGCGGGGAGTCTGCAAACGTTGTCCGGGACCGGTCATGCCACCAACGGTTCAGGTGGCGGAAGTCTGTCGCGCGGGGGCCAAAGCGGTTCGGCGGGCAGTAGCGGTAAAACAACGGGATCGGACAGTCAACCGTCCGGGTCAGGCGCGTCATCTGCCGGCACCGGGAGTTCCACTGGCGGTGGCCTGCTTGGAAGCGTTGGTTCAGTGCTCGGCAGCGCGACACAGACACTGACGAACGCAACAAGCGGGACGGGGCTAGGCAACGTTGTGGGCGGCGTGACAAACAGTGTGGGCTCAACGGCGCAAAATTTGACCAACACTCTGTCCAACACCACCGGAGGTTTACTCGGCGGTGTCACGAATGGGACCAATGGCCCTACGAACACTACATCCTCAAGCAGCGGTACAGTGAACGCTGTCACAGGTACGGTCGGCAACGTCTTAGGCACTGTCGGCTCTTTGTTGCAATAAGAGACGCTGAGCCCTGCGATCCCGAAGGGTCCGCAGGGCCGTTTTATGTCCCTTTCTACGTCCGGTAATCGCCGTTGATGCGGACATATTCGTAACTGAGGTCACAGCCCCAGCCCGTCGCTGTTGCAGAGCCGTCGCATAGCGTGATCAAAACTTGTATCTCGCTCGGTTGCAGGACCTCCTTCGCCTCGTCCTCGTCAAACTGCAGTGGCTCAGCTTCCCGCATCAGGTCGATTGAACCGCCATCGCTTGAAAACGCGATCGACACGTGCGCCGGGTTGAACTCTGCACCCGAACGCCCCATCGCTGCGAGAATTCTCCCCCAGTTTGCGTCTTCGCCAAAGAATGCAGTTTTGACCAAGTTGGAAGTCAACACGGTCTTCACCAGTCGACGAGCATCCAGCTCAGACTTGGCGCCCACTACCGTGACTTCAACGAGTTTCGTCGCGCCTTCCCCGTCCCGCACAATTTGCTTTGCGAGGTGCGCATGTACGTTGTGTAACGCGTCGCGAAAAGTTGCGAACGAAGGGCTTGATTCTGTGATCTCCGGCGCTCCCGCCTGTCCGTTTGCAAGCACCAGAACCATGTCGTTGGTGCTGGTGTCACCGTCAACTGAGATCATGTTATAGGTGTCTTCAGCGCTCTCTCTGAGTAGTTTTTGTAAGAGTTCAGGCTTAATCGTGGCATCCGTCGTAACAAAGCTGAGCATTGTCGCCATGTCTGGGTGAATCATTCCTGACCCTTTGGCCATACCGCCAATCGTAACCGGTTTGCCATCGACATCTAGCGTCACAGCCGTCTGCTTCAAATACGTGTCAGTCGTCATGATTGCTGTTGCCGCAAAACGGCCAGCGTCGAGGCCGTCGGACAAACGGAGACAAGCTTCATCCACTCCGCGCAGTACTTTCTCCATTGGCAGCGGAACGCCAATGACGCCCGTGGACGCGACCAGCACCTCGTTTCGCGCCACACCAATTCGACTTGCCACCTTCGCGGCCGTCCGTTCGGTATCGTCGGCTCCCTCTGCTCCGGTGCAGGCGTTCGCGTTGCCACTGTTCACCACCACGGCGCGCACTGGCCGGTCCGCTTCCACCACAGTTCGTGAGTATACAACCGGCGCAGCTTGCACGAGATTGCGCGTAAACACCCCTGCGCACACCGCCGGCGAGGCGCTCACCAACACAGCTACGTCTAGACCTTCTCGCTTGATCCCGGCCGCTACACCTGCAGCGCGGTAGCCGCGCGGCGCAGTCACGCCTCCGTCCACCGTTCGAAAGTTCATCCCCATCTGGCTCCTTCCATAAGACGCTTTTATTATAACTGAGGTCGCGAAGGACGCAGAAGACCTGTTTCGTACAGCAGTAATGACCTGTTTCGTACCGCAGTTATGACCTGTTTCGTATGGCAGTTATGACCTGTCTCCGTACAGCAGTAAAAGATGGAAAGGCGACTGCGTATAGCGAATCTCGGGTTCGATCACGCTAGCTTCAAAAAACCGGGAGGCCATCTGCCATGCGCTCGTGGAAACCTGTGTCACCGTCCGTCTTACTCGCAACCCTGTGCTGCGCCATCGCTTTTACAACCGTAGGTTGTGGGACTCAAACCAACCACAGTGCGCCTCAGAAGACAGCTCAGTCAGCAGGCTTCGCCGCACAGGCAGCGGTCAAAGGTATATATGTGACAGTTCAACGCAGCGCCTATGACCCCGCAACGGAGTCGGTGAGTCTGTGGGTGAACCCGGTTCGCGTGATCGGCTGGAAACAATTTTTCAGTCACAACGGGCCAGCGGGTGAGAGCGTGATCGACACATCCACGGAACACGGGGTCACCAACTACGCCGTCTCCGAGTACCCGCGTAAGAGTATCCGATCAGTCCACCTGATCTACATCGGCGCCAATCAGGCCCCTCGCCAGGACGCACAAGTCGGCGCCCGAGTCGTTACGGCCACACGCCATTCGGTGCCGATCTATCAGCAGGCGAACGCGCAAAGCCGGGTGGTTCGGCAGCTTGAACTCGGTGAAGATGCACAACTTGTGACACGCGTGAACCGTTCGTGGTACCAGGTGTCGATTGGCGGACAGACCGGTTATGTGACAGCCAATCCCAATCTGGTCCGCCTCGCCCCCCAGACCTCCGCTGGAGCAAACCGGAAGTATACAATGCCAAAGGATTTGGTCGAACCCCCATCGGACGCCACAGCCCAAGGGGCTGCAGTGACTCTTGGCGACAGCGCTGTACCGGCATTAGCTGGGTCTAGTTTACCCCCGGGGTCGGCTCGCTCAGGGTCCGTTCCATTGCCCCCGCCTGGGACATCCTTTGACCACAGCATTTCCTGGAGCGCGGGTGCGACCGCGTCAGTGACCAGCAAAGAAAACGCGGTCATCAGCGTCGCACGCAGCAAACTAGGCACGCCATACATCTGGGGCCACAACGAGGACCGTGGACAGTACGGCTTTGACTGCAGCAACTATACCTCGTACGTTTACCACCACGCGCTAGGCTACAGCATGACTGGTAGCAGCCGCGGCCAGGCCTTGCATGTGGGGGTTCGCGTACCGACAGCGGATATGCGCGTCGGAGACCTGCTCATTTTTGAGTCCGGCAAACACTGTGGCATCTACGCGGGCAACCAACGGATGATTCAGGAGGGAGGCGGTCTCGGCAAATGCGGCTACTTGTCGATTGGCCCCGGGAGTTACTGGGGAAAACACCTGACAAGCGTGAAGCGGATGTTTTGACTTGTACCAGACATGACTCCGGCGCACAGTGATGCTGCAAGTGCTGACCAAGAAAACAGGCGCCACCGGGCAGTCGTGCCCGCGGCGCCTGTGTCAAGCCCCTAGCGATTATGAAGCAAGTCCGTTAAACAAGCCACTTACGGAGCAAGTCCGTTAAACAAGCCACTTCCGGAACTTCCGCTTCCGTAGCCGCCACTAGAACTTCCACTTCCGCCACTAGAGCCGTTCCCGAAGCTAGGAACTGTGCTAGATGAAGATGAGCTAGCATTGCTCCCTGTCGTATTTGCAGTCTTTTCCGTTCCAATCGTAACATGCAACGTCAGCTTTTTCGGACCGCGGTACACGACTAGTTGAACTGTTTGACCCGGTTGCAGTTTGAATAGGTCTGTGCGCAAATCTGCAGCGCTTTGAACGGTCTGACCGTTCAAGGACACAATCACGTCACCGGCCTTTAAGCCGCTGGCCTTCGCGTTTGCGGAGTCCACCTGCGCGACATACACTCCGTAGCTAACCGGTACGTTCGGCCACATCCCTTGCGGAAGACTGGTCAGAGATTCAGCACCGATGCCGATTGCAGGGTGTACAGCGTGGCCGGTTTTGATAATTTCAGAGGTAATCGTCTGCACTTCCGATGCTGGGATGGCAAAACCCATGCCTTCAAAACCTGTGGCAACAATTTTGCTGCTGTTGATTCCCATCACCTGGCCTTGAATGTTCAAGAGCGGTCCGCCGCTGTTGCCGGGGTTAATCGCAGCGTCCGTCTGCAGGACCGGCTGGTAGTCCAGCGTCTGTGTGCCGCTTGGCGTCTCCACAGGCATCAAGCGCTTTTCACCGCTGATAATCCCGCTCGTCACTGAGTCTGCGAAATCGAGACCCATCGGATTACCAATCGCGATGGCGGGCTCACCAACCTGGATGCTGTTTGTGAACTGTACCGGCGGAGCCCCTTTAAAGTTTGAAATGGGGACCTTCAATACGGCAAGGTCTGTAAACTCGTCGGTTCCGACGACAGTGGCATTCACGTGTTTCCCGCTCTGCAGGACAACCTCGACTTTGGAGCCGCCAGCCACGACGTGGTTGTTCGTCACAATGTACGCGTAGTTGGCATTATTGGCGAAGTAGACACCGGAACCAATATCCGATTCCTGTAGCTGTGGTTGCGAGTTAAAATAGTTACTTGCCGAAGTATAGTTCACCACAGCCACCACGTCGGGTTCGACTTGTTTAACCACCGAAGTGATCTGACTGTTGACGTTGACGCTCACGTTTTGAGCACCCGACGACGTTTGGCTAACTCCAGACGACGGTGCAAGTCCACTCGGTGACGCTAGGTACCCAGTGTGCTGCTGCAGGATCGGCAGTGCTGCTAAGGTTGCACCGGATCCGACGAGTGCTGAGAGCACCACGACACCAAGCAAACGCCACGGTACAGCATTCCTTCTTGGTTTGGTTGGCTTTTGGCCATCGAACTCCACTCCCATGGCCCGCTCCTCCTCACTTTTGTTTCGGCATCGCACTCATAGCAGGAACTGCGTCATCTGCCTATTGGCTGCATGCCAAGTCTTATCTACGGTATACCCGATGAACATTGAAAAACACTAAAAACAGCGTGCAGGACTTTAACCGCAATCGAGAGACCGAGGCAGGCATCGATTTTTGCGGCACAACATATGAACCAACTCTGATTTCGACTAGTCTTCAATAATCCTGACGTAACGTTATGGGAAGCGTATAATGTCCTTCGTTGTCTGCGCCTTCCACACACATTGGAGGTGTTGGTCTCGTGGTGAAACGAGAACAAACACAAGTGAATTTGTTGACACGCCTCGACCGGATCCCATTGACGAAAAGTGTCCTGGGACTGATTACACTGCTTGCCTTGGTTTGGCTGGCTGAAGCTTTCGATATTGGTATTGTTGGACCAGTGTTATCAACGCTGGAGAAGGCGTGGTCGCTGCAAAATTGGCAATCTGGCCTTCTAGCTGTGGCGTCCACACTCGGTGTTGTCATTGGGATGATCCCTGCAGGGTGGCTCGCTGACCGAATCGGCAGGCGCCAGGTCGTTCTGTGGGGCATCCTGTGGTTCTCAGTGCTGACGCTCCTCGGCGCCATTTCAGCGAACTACGGCATGTTGCTAGGGGTACGTGTACTTGCAGGCATCGGTGAAGGCGCTGTCTTGCCAATGCCGTACCTGTTCTTGTCTGAGTTTGTCAACCGAGGTCGCCGCGCTGCGTCCGTCGGTTACTCCAACGGTATTCTGACGGCGGCGTACGTAGTGCCGAGTCTCGCATCGCTGTGGGCTTTGCACACGTTTGCTCCAGATGTGGCGTGGCGCGTTCCCTTCCTGCTCGGCGGTATCCCACTTCTGGTGCTCATCCCGCTGTATCTGTGGTTACCGGAGTCACCGCGGTTTTTACTGAAAAATGGCGCTGAGGACAAGGTGGAAGCAATGGTTTCCAAATTAGAGGCGCAAGCACACCTGCCGCACGACACGACGTTATACGATGAGCAAATTGCAGCAGCCTTGGCTGAACTTCCGCCGACGAGTTGGATGGTAGCAAAATCGATGCTTCGGGCACCCTATTTTGCACGCAGTGTTCTCGTGATACTGCAATTGACTGCAGCACTCATCTTGTTCTACATCGTTCAGGTATTCGGGCCTTCGCTGTTCCTCACGCGCGGGTTTGGCACCGGCAGCAGCATCTTATACGCAGGCATGATGATGGTGACAGCCGGAGTCGGTTCTGTCGTGCAAGGGTATTTGTCTGACCGCGTGGGACGCAAACGCGTACTCATCGTGTACGCGATACTCGCGGCTACCGGTTGCATTCTGTTTGCGGCGTCGAGCGTACCTGCCTGGATGGTGGTCGCCGGCTTCTTGGCATCATTTTTCGGACTTGGCATTTTTCCAGTGTCCAAGCTCAGTTCAGCTGAACAATATCCGACGGAGTTGCGCGGACGTGGTGTATATTTGAACGAAATGACGGCTCGCACACTGAGTGGCATCGTGACCACGTACTTCATCCCGTTTGTCCTAACAGCGTCCGGCAGCACAGTGATTTTCATCGGGATCGCGGTCGTGCTCATCGCGTTTAACCTGCCGTATTTCCTGTTCGCCCGTGAGACCGCAGGAATGCAGATGGAGCAAGCCGGTACTCAATCCGTCTTCCCCGTCAAGGGCGCGGAGTTGCAAGCATCTCATTAGTCAAACGGAGGCGTTTGGATGTCTAGACTGACGGAGGCCATACGAGGTTCTCTGGAACGCACAGTACCGGAATACATGCATGATCAAGAGCACTGGTTGAGCTCAACAGACCTGCTCCAAGACACAGAAACTGTGGGACAAGTGTTCGCTGACCTACGGTTACGCCGAGCAGATCGCGTCTTGATCGCGCTTCCGAACTCGTATGCGTTCGCCGTCATCTACGTTGCTTGTCTGTTTAGCGGAGTCGTGGCTGTGCCTATTAACCCAAATACACCGGCTCCCGAGCTTGAACGCGCTATGCGCCGATACCGCGCCAAAGCCGCCTTTATGAGACAGTCGGCATCCGAAGGGTGGCAAGACGTATTGCTGAGACACGGTATGCACAACGCTCAGCAGGGTATCGCGGCGGTGCTGCCTGTAGACCGCTTCGGCAAACTCTCCGTCTGGCGAAAGGAGTCGGGCTGGACTGTAGACGCCCACCAGTACCCATTGTGCGACAAGGACGCTCAGCCGAGCGAGGACGAATCTGCAGTGCTCATGTTCACGTCTGGGACCACCGGTGAACCAAAGGGCGTCATGCTTCGCCACAGCCACTTGTTTGCCGCGGCGAACAACGTGATCTCAAGCCACGAGTTGACAGCAAGAGACGTGACGTTCTGTATGCTGCCACTGTTCCACATCAATGCACAGGTAATCGTCCTGCTCGCTACCTTGGTCTCACGCGGCCGCATCATCATGGCGGAGCGATTCCATGCCTCGACGTTTTGGCAGACCATTGAACGCTTCGGGATCACGTGGGTGTCCGCCGTGCCTGCCATTCTCACGATCCTCAGCAAAACAGAGGAGTCCTTGGTGCCTAGTCGCAAGCTCCGATTCATTCGCAGTGCCTCAGCGCCGCTCCCGACCGCTGTTCTGAAGCAGTTTGAAACCCGGTTTCATATACCCGTCATTGAGTCGTACGGTATGACCGAAGCAGGCGGGCAAATATGCATTAATCCCCTCCCACCTGGTGTCCGCAAAGCCGGGTCGGCTGGGCTTGCGCACAAACTCCATCTGCGCATCGTCGATGAGCACAGGAGTCCACTCGAAGCTGGGCAGACGGGCGAAATCGAGATCTTTGGCGACAATATCATTCGCTCCTATCTACTGCAGCAGCCAAGCGCCGAGGGCAGCAGTGAAACGGTTGAAGTGGAATCCCTCGCAGCTGACCCCAGCGCAACTTCGGACCAGCAGCCGTGGCTTCCGACTGGCGACATTGGTTACCTCGATGAGGACGGCTACCTGTTCATTACCGGCAGAGCGAAGGAAATCATTAACCGTGCTGGAGAAAAGTTCAGCCCGCGCGAAGTCGAAGAAGTACTCTACGAACACCCGGCTGTGGGGAAGGCCGCCGTCGCCGGAATTCCTGATGTGACATACGGCGAGCAGGTTGTTGCCTGGGTGATTCCGGCACCTGACGTTGCGGTGTGCCCGGACGAACTGGTCGCAGACCTCCAACAGCGCTGCAGAGCATCACTGGCGAAATTCAAATGTCCGACGACCTTCCATATCGTAGACAGCCTGCCAGTCGGACCCACTGGTAAAGTGAAGAAGCACCTACTGCCAGAATTGCACGGTTCGTCCCCTATGCAGTCCGGCATTGCAGCCGCGGGAAAACTCTAGTATCGGCGGCAGCGATTGCTGCCGTCGCTAATGGACAGGATGCGGGCCTTGGCTGGGTGCGGAAGTGTCGAAAATGTCGCTCACGCCGGATTTTTGCGCTGTAGCGACATTTTTTCCGTTCGCGCGGGCCGCATGACCGCAAAAGCCTATCGATAGCGACGCTGGCGTCGCTATCTCACACATTGCGCCAATTTGGCGCTAACCACGGTCAAATTCCCCAATACGCCCATAATTCCTTCATGCTCCTGCGAAGCGTAAATTATGATGAATATGGCACAAACGTCTATTTACCCGACAGTGGCGAGAACGGTCCCCTTGCGGCATTTTGGCGGTATCGCCCTCGTCACACCATTTTGGCTCCGCTGCAGGTCGACCCCGGAGTTGCGGCACCACATCCTACCCAATGGTCTATCCCGACAAGACCGCCAACCTTTGCTGGCTGGTCGGATTCCAGCGGAACGGGGCGTGTTCTTGCTAGCTACCCTCACGACCGTCGCTACTCAGACCACAGGTGACGTACCATGATTTCAGGGGGTGCCAAAGACGGCACCCCCTACATCTTAGCTACTCGCATCAGGTAGCAAGACTCCACTACACCATCTGCCCATTCGGTTGCTGCCCCTCGCAGCCAATGAGCGTCTCCTTACTCAGCCTCCTTACTCAGCCTCCTTACTCAGCCTCCTTACTCAGCCTCCTTACTCAGCCTCCTTACTCAGCCTCCTTACTCAGCCTCCTTACTCAGCCTCCTTACTCAGCCTCCTTATTCGGTCTGCGGGATCGCTGGAGTATCCCAGACCACTTCTTCCTGAACAGGTTGAATCACGAGGTTTTCGTCGCCAGGCATGAGCCGCAAGCCGCGCTTCAAGGCATAGCGGATCCACGAACCAGCCATCCAGGAGGTGAACAGTGCGAGCATGACCAGGATGGCGTAGAAATTCTGGTTGATAATCCCTTCCGAATAGGCGATCTGCGACAACACGATGCCAGGACCGCCGCGAGCGTTCATTGCCGCCGCAAGGTTGAAGCTGGTCAACTTGTCGTTCTTGATGACGCGACACGTGAAGTACACGACAACCGTCTGGACGACCGTCGCGAACAGCAGGTAGAGTACGAAAAACCCGACGCTGAAGTTAGTTGCGAGGTTAAGCGTCAGACCGACGATACCGAAGTACAACGGTATGAAGAACGCGAACGAGATCTCCTGTACGCTGCTCTGCACCCGCTTCCACAACCGCTCTGGCAGGGCCAACTTGGTCGCAACGCCGGCCAAGAGCGATCCGTACATCATGTCGACATTCAGATAGCCTGCAACGACGGAGAGTCCGAACAATACGAATAGGAAGTAGCCGAGAAACGATGCGCGGAACAGGATGTTGGCCCGTTTCGACGTGACCTTCTTGAGCACCCAGGGCACGATGAAGAGACAAACCAACAGGAATGCGAAGGTGATACCGAGACTCTGCCCAAGTACCGCACCGTTGACTGCATGGTGCGACATCGCAATGCCGGAGGCAATCGCAAGGGCAACGAACAGGATGATGTCGTGTACGCCTGCAATTCCGACGATAATCTTGGCGAACCGCGTGTGCATAATGCCGAGGTCCGCAAAGATCTTCGAGATGACCGGAATGGACGTTACAGCAATCGAAATTGCCACGACAATCTTGAGCGCCATCACACTGCTGTCCGGGCCAAGGAACTGCGCGGGATTGAACACGTACGTCGACAACCAGCCGATGAGAAACGGAATCACAGTGGAGGCGACGATGATCGAGATCCCGATTTTCGCGTCACTCTTTTGAAATCGATACTGGAACTTGAGGCCCGAGTTGAACATCAGCATGATGAGCCCGAGTTCCGACAGAAATCCGAACAAGTTGCTTTCCGACCCAAACCCCAGAAACAGCCAGTGAAACACGTGGGGAAAGAAGAACCCCATCAACGTCGGCCCGAGTACCAGGCCACCAGCCACTTCACCAATGATGCGCGGCACAGTCAGACGCTCGGCGACGTAGCCGAGCACGTTGCTGGCCACCAACAGCGCGACGACAGCGAAGAAGAAGCGCGCGAGGTCTGGCCCACTCAAACTAAACATGAACATCCCCCTCCCGAGGAGTCGGTGCATAGTGTGACGCGGTGTCTCCCACCTTCACCTGCACCAAGCTTCGTATTGTCCGGCGAGAACCACTCTCGTCTCGGTGCGTTACTGTACGTGGCTTCACAGACATGGGAAAAGGCACATGTCCAGTGTGGACAAGTGCACAGGGGCATTTGGGTGCAAAAATGGACAGCTGTCCATGCTCAGCGCGAGTAACCCGTCCTAGCGACTGGAGATCAAAAAACTCCTGCCAACCGCTTCCGCGATAGACAGGAGTCATTAACCACTCAGCACGAGGGCATTTTCAGGTGAACTCCATCACCCGCTATGAGAGAGCAGTTTGCTCGGTACACCTTTCAGCACACATCGTGCGCTTTCCAGCCACCTTCTGCAAAACCGTCCGTTTTGTCGTGCCACGACCCCGACCGCCTGTGCGCGCGTTTCCTGGCGGCAATACCGGTGTCGTGCTGTCAGGGTATGCGAGATCGCGCTGATGTGCACGGGCATCTGTCTAATTTGTCCCGGGCTACGCTGTGATGCGCTGGGCTGGGCTGTGATGCACTGGGCGCTGGGCTGGGATGCGCTGCGCTGCGCCGAGCCGAGCCGGGGCTGGCCCGGCCGGTTCGCCCTAGCCTTGACTGCTCAGGTTCACAACAGGGGCGCTAGCAGCCGCGCACCGCGCTCGAGGATGCCAACTGGAAGCAACGCCTGAATCTCTTCGACGCTTACGTGGTGTGCGTCGGCCAAGTCCGCCTCGAACTGCTTCGTCAGTTCTTCCGCCGCTGCTTCACCGTACACGACTTGGCAAACTTCGTAGTTCAGACGGAAGCTGCGCAGGTCGAAATTTGATGCGCCAAGCACAGATAACGCTCCGTCCACCACCACAACCTTCGCGTGCAGAAGTTGTGCGCCGTACAGCCACAGTTCGACGCCTGCTTTGGCCAGTTCAGCGAAAAACGTCCGCGCAGCAAGACCGACTACGCGATGGTCACAGTGCTCCGGAACAAGCAGTCGCACGCGTACCCCTCTCGCCACCGCGAGCTTCATCGCCATCGTCAGGTCGGTGTCGGGCACGAAGTACGGCGTCACCATATCCACTGTGCGCTTTGCCTGTGTGAGGCACATGAAATACAGCGCCTGAACCGTGCGCACGGGCCTGTCTGGGCCACTTTCGACAGTTTGCATCAAAGCCGGAATCGCGTCCGCTTGCCGCGACGTTGGCGGACGGTAGTCTGGAATTCCGTTTAACAACTGCACTCTATCTGCCTGAGTGCGGTTAGACGAGCGGCCCGCAGACACTTGCCTGCCGACCGACCAGTTCAGTTCGAAGACGCGCGCAAGTCCTTGCACAGCCTGTCCGGTGACTTGCGCATGCGTGTCGCGCCAAGCACCGACGCCCGGTTTGTGGCCGGTGTACTCAAGCCCAATGTTGATCCCGCCGATATACCCGATACTTCCGTCGATCACGACAATTTTGCAGTGGTCGCGGTGATTGATGCCCGGTCGCAACCATGGGAATTGCAAGGGAAACACCACGCGGCAGTCCACACCAACGCCCGCCAACTTCGGTAGCTGACTGCGGACGACACCTAGGCTGCCAATGCCGTCGACAAGCAGACGGACACTAACGCCAGCGGCAGCTTTTCGGGCGAGGATGGAGAGGAACGTCTGACCGACGGGATCATTGCGAATAATGTAGTACTCTGCGGTAATTGAGGAAGCCGCAGACTCTAGCGCTTCAAACAGAGCGGCATACGTCTCTTCGCCGTTCGGTAGGATGCGGACAGTACCATGAGTAGCCGTTCCTCCGGACAACTTTGACATCGCTTGTTCCACCCCGACTAACCCGCGCAGCGCACTGTTCGCGGGGGTCGAGAGTAACGCCAGGGACTCTTCACTTGAGTCATCTGCGAGCCGCGCGCGGCGGATGGATACGGGTCGCGCCAGCACAACATAGAGGATAAGGCCGATGACTGGAATAAACATGCAACAGATGACCCAGGCAAGAGCGTTGGTCGGCCGATACACAGAACGAAGGGCGAGCGCCAAGACGAGCACGCTGTGGGCGGCGTACAGCGCAAGCAACCACACCAAATCGCACCCCCTCCTCGGCTGTTCTTCTAAGGTGAACGAAAAGAGATGGCGCTATACAGACGTATTTTTCAACCACTACGCTATAGAATAACTGTTGACGGCTTGAAGGAGGTCGACACTTGGATTTGAAGACACTCAGCTTGCTCGAGATCTCTAGCGCGCTGTCCACCGTCGGCACCATTGCCATCGCTGCAATTACACTCTATCAAGTTCGCAGAGGTAGCCGCAACTCTGTGCAGCCTCTCGTATACCCGGAGTATGTACAGGTTGATGGCAAAACAGTATACGTCAAATTGCGCAACTACGGACAGGGCCCAGCGATTGACGTCCAGTTGACCTTGTACGTCCACGGTCGGCCGGCCTACTATATGGCTTACAAAGACAAGCAGCGTGTGACGTTTCTCAACATCGCCACAAACGAATCGGAGGAACTTGCTCTTCACGCCGACTCCTGTTCACCGAACCTGAAAATTCGCGTTCGGTACAAATCCGTCTTGCGAGAGCGGTTTTACCGCGAAATCCTCGTTCGTGACGACGAGATTGTCGGGCTCGACGGACGCCCGTCGCTCTTGGTTCGCTTTGGTCGAGCGGAGCATCTCGGTAAAACGTCAGGACCTCGTGGGTGATGCGCACACCCTAACCAATGAATGTGCGCATCTGCCCCGACACCTCGCTCGCAAGGGTAATTTCACGAAGCTTTGAGGGTTTGCCTCCACTTCGTTTGCGGAGGACTGCCCGTACGTTTCGCTCAGCTCTCAAAGAGCGGCGTGGACAAGTAGCGCTCACCAGTGTCTGGCGCGATGACGACTACCGTCTTGCCTTTGTTTTCCGGCCGCTTTGCCACCTCATACGCTGCATAGATGGCGGCTCCAGACGAGATGCCGAGCAGAATTCCTTCTTCGTGCGCCACGCGACGGACTGTCTCAAACGCTGAGTCGCCGGACACCTGTACGACCTCGTCGTAAATTTTTGTGTTCAACACATCGGGCACAAAACCAGCGCCCATGCCCTGCAGTTTGTGCGGGCCAGGATTGCCCCCGGACAACACGGGCGAGTCAGTCGGTTCCACCGCGACCACGCGCAGAGAGGGCCTGCGCTCCTTCAACACTTCGCCAATGCCGGTGATGGTGCCGCCCGTGCCAATCCCGCTGACAAAGATATCCACGTTGCCATCAGTGTCAGTCCAGATTTCCTCTGCGGTCGTCTTGCGATGAACCTCCGGGTTCGCCGGATTCTCAAACTGCTGCGGCATATACGAGTTTGGCGTCTGCTCCACCAACTCCGTGGCCTTTGCGATGGCGCCTTTCATGCCCTTCGCACCTTCCGTCAAGACGAGTTCTGCGCCAAGCGCCTTTAAGAGCTTACGGCGCTCGACACTCATCGTCTCCGGCATTGTGAGAATGCAGCGGTACCCCTTGGCGGCGCACACAAACGCCAGCGCAATGCCTGTGTTGCCGCTCGTCGGCTCGATGATGACCGTATCTTTGTTGATCTGCCCGGCAGCTTCAGCAGCTTCAATCATCGCCTTGCCAATGCGGTCCTTGACGCTGCTCATGGGGTTAAAGTACTCGAGCTTGGCAAGCACTTCTGCGCCAGTCTCATCACTGATTTTGTTGAGACGAACAAGTGGGGTGTGCCCGACGAGTTCCAGGATGCTTTGTGCAATCTTCGTATTTCCCATAAAATCATCCCTTCTTACTCGGATTTATTCACAACCCTATTATACTACAGGTTTCCCAAACAATCAGTCTCACTCTAGCTGGTTCGTCAACGAACCCCGGGCTTATTTGCCCGGGGCTGCGACAGAAACTATTTTACTTGAATTGTGACCTTCTCAATCACGGCCTTCTTCAACGGCTTGCTCATCTCTCCGCCCATCTGCGGGTTGGCCGTCACGGGGATTGCTGCAATCTGCCCAATCACAGACATCCCGCTCACGACTTTGCCGAGTTCCGTGTAGTTCGGGGCCAACTTCTGCGTGTCGTTGACGGTGCAGATGAAGAACTGGCTCCCTCCGGAATGCGGTTGCCCGGTATTCGCCATTGCGACCACGCCCGCTGTGTAAGGAACGGACGGCGGCAGTTCGTCCGGAATCGTGTATCCCGGCCCCCCCGTACCGTTATTGTTTGGGTCGCCAGTCTGAATCATGAAGTTCTGGATGATGCGGAAGAAGGTGTCGCCATTGTAGAAGCCTTGATTGGCGAGGAACACGAAGTTGTTCACCGTAATTGGCGACTTTTTGGCGAACAGGTCCATCGTGAAGGTTCCGTAGTTCGTCTGTACGACCGCCGTGTACTGCTTGTTCGGGTTAATCGTCATCTTCGGCATGGCGGTCCAGCGCTGTGCCTGCCCAGTCTTGCCGTTGGAGACACCGCCGGTCGTGTTCGCAGTGGTTGTGCTGTTGTTCGCTGTGCTGTTTCCGGCAGTGCTTGCGGTGTTTCCGGTGCCAGCAGTCTGATTTCCGCTTGTCGCTGTGCTATTTACAGCAGCTTTCCCGCCGCTGGTGTTGCCTGTAGAGTTGGCAACGCCGCACCCTACCGTGAGGAATGTCACGGCAGCGAGAGACGCCGCCCACAACCCGACCTTGCGCATCCAAGTCCCTCCAATTCGAAAATGGTTGCTCTTATGATAGCATGTCCGGCCTTTGTCGCGGAAATGGTCGCAAGGCAGGCATCGGTCATCCTGATTTCGGCGCACTAGCTGCCTGCGTACACCCTCGATGGCCCGCGAGGCACGTGACTGGAGCTCACTGCTTATGCGCGTACGCCTGTAGCGCACTGAGCACCGGGGCGTTCTCAAGGCCAGCCCGCCAGACGGCGACTCCACGGATCCCGTACATCGTGGCCAACGCAAGCTTTGCATTGGTGCTCTGCTTGTTCTCGTAGTAGACGGTGTGCGTGACACCAGCCGAGTCCGTCCAGGTATACCAGGGCGCCTCATCACGCGCGTCCCACTTCGGCTTGATGTGGTGCGTAGCAATAAAGCTGTCGACGTTCGGCAGGCTGACGGCGACACCGCCTTGGTTCCCCCAGTCGTAGCCGTAGACATCAACGCCAAGCAGCACCCGGTTTGCCGGGACTTGCGACACCGCGTAGGCCAGCACCTGCTGCACCCACGGCAACGGAGCGATGGGGCCTGGTTTGCCGCCTGCGTAGGAGTAATCGTAAGCCATCACGATGATTCCGTTCGCCACCCGACCAAGCATCGCCTCGTCGTAGGCGCCGTTCCAGCTCTCGTTGCTGTAGCCCGTGTCGGGCGGTACGACCACCCACAGTTCCTTCCCGGCCGCATGCAGCTGCTGCGCCAAGGTCGCGACAAAGCGGGTGTAGGCGTTGCGGCTTCCTGGCGGGATTGACTCGATATCAAGCACAGCGCCCGTGTCGCCCTGCCGGTTGACGAGATTCACGACGGCGCTCTGCAGGCTTTTGCTCTTGCTTGGCGAGTTCAGAATCGCCGCCATTAACTGGCCATTGAAGCCGCTCGCGCCGATGTTCGCGACGGTCGCGTAGACAGGCTCGCCCGACCCGAGCGCTTGGCTGTTGGTCCCTGCTGGCGCCGAACCGGTGATGGTGCCAGCGCCCGTAATCTCCCAGGCGTCGGCGGCCATCGCGTTAAATGCGCTCTTGTGCTGCATGACATCCTGGTACGCACTGAGGTTGCCTGAGTAGAACGGCACGAAGGCCATCGTCATCGGTGTCTGCGCAGTCGTCACGGCATTACCTGCTGCGGTGGTTCCTTTTGACCCCACAGCCACAGTCCACTGCCATGTCGCCATACTGCCTGTCCAACCGAGTTGCTGCAAAGCAGCCGTTACGCTGTTCACCGGGACGTAGTCTGCGCCCTGCCAGACAAACTGCGGTCCGGCGATCGCCTGACCCGCGCCAAACTGAATCGGCGTAACGGCCGCGAGGTTTTGGATCCCGCCCGCTACGGCCTTGCTTGGCGCCTTGGTCTGGGCTATCTGGAGGGCTTGTCCGGTCCACGCACTGTGCAGACCGGCGCCTTCAAGCGCCGCTGCCACTGCGGAAGCTGGCACGTAGGCTGTTTCGTCGTGCTGCAAGCCAAGCACATGGGCGACCGCTTTGTCGTTCACCGTGATCTGCTGCAGACGGACTGTACCGCCCACAGTTTTGTAAGTGTAGTGCTGATTCGTGCGTAGCTGCAGCGTCAGTTTGTTCGCTGCGAACTGCGTGCTGGCAGTTTTAGTGGACAGCAGCGTCGCCACTTCCGTCGCGCGCACGTACGGTGTGCCGTGATACCCGCGCGTGTTCAATCCCTTGAGCGGGGTAGTCGACAAGCCGAGGCGTTCGAACAGAACTTGCATGTCTGGTTCAGACAACCACACGTTCGAGCGAATGCTGATGCCGTCCGCCGACATCACAGGAGTCCCGTCGATCGTGACGGTGCGCGGCCCGGGGGCGTGGGCGATCCACAGCACGTCCACAAGCGCCCCAACGACGACAGCAGCGACTACGACACCAACAGTCGCTTGAATGAGTGAACGGCGGCGCCGAGATGCTGAGCTCGGTACTCGCGACCGGGATCGAAACAACATAAACGTCCCTCCAAAACTACAACCCCGAGACGGGGCGGATAAAGTCAGTTGGTCAAGCACCTTACAGCACGAACGGTCGAGGTGGCAAGGAACTCCTGCGGTGACCTGGAACTCGTGTGGCCTAGGCGCGACAATTGTGCACAACCCGCCGCAGCGCCCCGACTGCCCGTGTGGCCTAGGACCCGCCGGCGTCGATCACACGCGTGGTCCGGGACCCGCGTGGCCTGGGACCCGTGTGGCCTGGGACTGCTCAGCGCAATCTGATGAGCCGTAGCCGCGCCAGTGTCGCCCACCGCCGTTCAACGCGCCGACGAAACTTCGGCAGCATGGAGTACGTACGCAGGCATTCGTACAGCGCGTCGCGCGCCCCACGCACATCGCCAAACTTCGACAGCAAGAGGGCAAGGCGGTACTGCGATTCGCACGACGAGACGTTGTACTGTTCAAAGGTGCGAAGGTACGAGAGTGCGCGATTAGGCGCCGAGTCAGACAACAGTGTCGCCATCTGCAGATACGGTTCTCCCCGGCGCAGCGATGGGTTCGCCTCAAGTGCCTTGCGCACCCTCGCTTCCCCGTCCTCCGCGCGCCCGGTGGCAAGTTCACAGAGGCCCCAGTCCACCTGTACGTCTGCCGCTTCCTGCTGTGAGGCAGGAAGCGATTTTATCAGGTCCAGCGCGTCCCCGTACCGTCCTCGCTCCTGATAAGTTCGCGCCAAGTCGTATCTTGCGGGTGCATCGTGTGGGTTCGCGGCAATCGCGCGGCGCAACTGTGAGATTCTCATCTGCCGTCGAAACGGCCTCGTGAGACTCGGTGTGAGCCCGATAAACCGACGATCGACGAAGTAGTAGACAATCCCCAGCACGATGATCGCCAGAATCGGGTTGTGAAAGATGAGGTTGAGGATGACGAAGAAGATCAGATAGCTTCCCATGCTCACGCTCCTCGCAACCCATTTGGCTTCATTCTACCGGATTGGTTACAAAGCGGCTAGCACCGGTGTGGACCAGAAGGCGATTGGCGGGCCGAACACTGCTAATTGGAAAAGCGGTGGCCTCAGCCACCGCCACCGATTTAAGTTTTGTAAGACCGTCACGGCCACCACCGCAGCCCTGCAACCGCGACCGCCCTGCAACCGCGGCAGCGCGGCCGCCCCGCCCCGCCCCGCCCCGCGCCAGCGTGCCCGGAGAAACTTACAGCTGCTCAGTGACTGTTTTCGGCTGGACGAAGTTCAACAGATAGTCGCGCGAGCCAGCTTTTGCGTCCGTGCCGGACATGTTGAAGCCGCCGAACGGCTGCACACCGACGAGCGAGCCCGTGCACTTGCGGTTGAAGTACAGGTTGCCGCAGTTCATGTTCCAGCGCGCGTACTCGAGGCGGTCACGGTGAGCGCTGAAGACGGCTCCCGTGAGGCCGTACTCCGTATCGTTGAACACCGCGATGCCTTCTTCGAAGTCTTTGACCTTCGTGACGGACAGAACCGGCCCGAAGATTTCCTCCTGCATAATACGCGAGCGCGGGTCCGCGTCCACAAACACTGTCGGCTCGACGAAGTAGCCGACCGAGTCGTCCGTCTCACCGCCAAGGGCGAGTCTAGCTTCTTGTTTGCCGATCCCGATGTACTTCGTGATCTTCGCGAAAGCCTTTTCATCGATGACCGGGCCGAGGTTGTGGTTCTCGTCGGCCGGACCGACCGTGAGACGGGAAGCGCCTGCGACGACCTTCGCGACCACTTCGTCGTACACCGCTTCGTGGATGATAGCGCGTGAGCCAGCAGAACACTTCTGCCCCTGGAACCCGAATGCCGACGCGACAATGGCGGCGGCTGCTGCGTCGAGGTCGGCTGTCTCGTCGACGACGATTCCGTCCTTGCCACCCATTTCAGCGACGACCCGCTTTATCCAGCGCTGACGAGCCTGCGTCTGGTGCGCCACCTCGTCGATATGCACGCCAACCGCTTTACTGCCCGTGAACGAGATGAAGCGCACGTCGCGATGCGTGGTCATGTAGTCGCCGATGTCCTCCGGCGGGCCCGGCACGAAGTTCAACACGCCGTCCGGAAGCTTCAGTTCTTTCATGATCTCGACGAATTTCGCCGCCATCACCGACGACAGCGGCGAGGGCTTGACCAGCACCGTGTTGCCCGTGACAATCGCGGCCACGGTCGTGCCGGTGAGAATGGCGAGCGGGAAGTTCCACGGCGGAATGATGACGCCGACCCCGAGCGGCAGGTACATCATCCGGTTGTCTTCGCCCGGCCACGGAAAGAGTTCTTGGCCTTTGTCGAGTTCGAGCGCAGAGCGCGCGTAAAACTCGAGGAAGTCGATTGCCTCGTTGACGTCTCCGTCCGCCTCCGCCCAGTTCTTGCCGGACTCGTAAATCTGCCACGCCATAAGCTCAGCTTTGCGCTTGCGCATGACCTCGGCGGCTTTCACCAGGTACATCGCGCGTTCGCGAAACGAGGTCAGCCGCCACGTGTCAAACGCACGTTCAGCCGCCGTGATGGCCTCGTCAATGACAGCCTTGTCCGCCTGGCTGACGAAGCCTACGACTTCGCTGTGCTTCGACGGGTTCTGCGATGCGAGGGTGTTGTTTGTGGTGATGTCGCGGCCGCCCACATAGAGCGGATACGTCTTGCCAAATTGCGCCTTCACGGACGCAAGCGCGGCTTCGAGGTCTGCCTTTCTGCTTTGCTCGGTCCAATCAATGGTGGGTTCATTGCGATACGGCATGAGTGTCATACGCATAGCCTCCCTTGCGCTATGAGGCGCGCATGCGCCTCTTCCACCCCGAGTCTAACGCAACGAATGGGTGAATGCGAATCGGTGTCAACGGCAGAAAACACCACTCTTCGAAGTGTGGTAACAGGACATATGTAGGCGTGGGAGACTCTGCGAGTTACTTTCGTCGGCGGCGAATGTGGAGGAGAACGTAGGCGATGAGGCCGAGCGCGAGCACAATCAAAAGCGGGATTAGATAGCGCTGGATGACCGCGTGATAGCGCGTCCACTCAATCCCGATGTAGCGGCCGATGATGATGAAAAACGCGGCCCACAAAAACGCGCTGACCGCGTTGTAGGCAGTGAAGATGGCAAACGGCAACTTGTTGATGCCAGCCAAATACGGGATGACTACGCGCACCCCTGCAACAAACTTACCGAACAGCACGACAAAGCCTTCGTAGCGGGCGAACAACTCGTTCGCCTTGTCGAGGCGCTCATGGGTAATCCCGACATAGCGCCCAAAACGCACAATCACCGGACGACCGAGCAGACGACCAATGAAGTAGGCCACAGTCGAGCCAATGATGTTGCCAATGGCGGCAGACAATAGCAACGGCAACAGGTGGAACACACCGCGCGTCCACTCGATCCCGGAAATCGTGAGCGTCGTCTCAGCCGGAAACGGAATGCCGATGTTCTCCATCACCAAGATAAGGAATACTCCGAAGTAACCGTACTGTTGGATAAAAGCCTGAATGTGGATGTGCACGATGCCCCTCCCTCACAGAACGCTCTCAACTCTATTCATGCCTCGAATAGGCCGAACTATACCTTGATGATGCCATACACAGTCACCACTTCAAAGGCACAGTTGAGCTAACAGGGGGACTACGCTTGAACCACATCCACTGGCCAATCAGCGTTCAAGCGGGTGACTGGCGCGTCGCGACTTGCGGATCGTCCACAACCAAGCCGTTACAGCGCCCACTCCTGCGAACCACAAGAGCAGGAAGAGCAGCAAGCCTACGTACGGAATGTTGGTGAAAGCGAGCGCCAAAATGGAGCCAACGAGCGAACGCAACCACGGTGGTCTGTCAATCGGCGTATGACTGAGCGCCAGTTTCCCGAGCCACTGGCTCAAGATGGCGAAGCCAACGACACCGGTCACCACGTACAGAAGCAGCAGCAAGCCCGCGATCGGCACTCCGACCACAGTGACCGTAAGCACGGCTACAACCGCCAGCAGTCCGAGCGTCGTGAACACGCCCACGAGACCGACGCGCCGAACAGACCGTTCAACTTGGGCTAATGCGCGGTGCAGTTGTTTACGCAGAGCAAAGGTGATGAGCAGGGACAGCACGACGAGTGCCACATCGACAGCCAGCATACCGGCCCAGGCGAGCAGCGCAAGCGTACCGCCAAACAGCGCTCCGCCCCAGAAGGGAGAGTGCACGGAGATACTGTAGAGCGCGTGCACCCGTGCGCCGTGGTCACGCTGAACACTACCGCCAAGGTCAATCACGGTGCCGACATTGGCCGATGGTTGCAGGTGCAAATCACCGCTGACGACAACCAGAATCTCCTTGACGCGCCCACCGACCGTCGCGTTGTGACCAATCACGACGACATCCTCGAACGTCTCATCGGAAGCGATTGACGTCGCTCGTTCGCTGACGACAGTATGCACGCGAGGAACCGGCTTCGTCGCCGCGAACGCTGAAACGCCTGGCCACAGCCAGGCGAGAAACAGCGCCAGCAGGGCTACAAAGGTCGCCTTCTGCACCAAACTTGCCGTAAACGCAGAAGTGGAAAGCTTAGTTTTCATGTTGTGGCCTCACCCAGTGTGCTTCGCAAGACGCGCCACGCTCCAACAATGCTGACGGCGCAGATAAACAGACCGACACCCACCACCCACACGGCCGACCCGCTGCCAAACGTCGACAAGACGTGAAAACCGCCGCGCAGCACCGCCACCAGCAAGCGGCCAAGCGCCCGCAGGGCCATGCCAAATGGTGACAAGGCAAACGATACAAGGCCGGCCAACCCAATCAAAAGGATGGCCGCGTAGAGTTCAGACACGCGCCGCGCCTGCCCTAGTTCGTGCCACTGTGCAGCAGTCTGCCGCAGTACTCGATCAACAGTATCAGCAGGGGCGAAGACACTGGCAAACCCTGTCTTCGTCCACGCCGACACCGACTGCATGCTGGCAAGCACCGCCTGACAGTCTGCACAACTAGCGACATGCGCTTCGATGCGTGACATCTCAGCTTTTGACAACTCCCCGTCGTAGTAGACGGATAGGGTCGGCGACTGGCTCACCTCGCAACCGCCGTGGAAGTTCGTGTGTTCAGTCATCTCGAGCTCCCCCTTTGTTACCTTTCGTGCTACGCCCTGCATTCTCGCTCGCGCCGTCGCTTTCAAGCTGCGACCGCAACTGTGCGCGCGCATTGAACAGTCTTGACCGCACTGTACCAAGCGGGATATGCAGGATGTCCGCAATGGCCGCATAGTCAAATCCCTGGACCTCTCGCAGCACCAGGACGGTTCGGTGTTCCGGGCTCAGGCGTCCTAGCGCTTGCTGCAGGTCGAGGCGAAGGTCAACTTGTGGCCCGGGATCGACAAATGTGTGCCTGTCGATCTCGTCGTCATAACTCGTTCTGGCATGTGCCCGCGACCGGACGAGGTCTAGCGCCGTTCGTGTCGCAATTCGCGCCAGCCAGGACGGGAACGTCCGTTCATCGCGTAAGTTTGGGAGTGCCCGGTGGACCTTGATGAACGTCTCCTGCAAAGCGTCGTCCGCATCGGAAGCGTTGTTAAGAACACCGAGCACTGTCTTATAAGCGAAGTTCTGATAGCTGCGAATCAGATTGGTAAACGCTTGCGCGTCCCCCTGCTTGGCGTCGCGGATGAGCTTTAAGTCATCGGGCTCCAAGCCACCACCTCCGCAGGGCGCCACCACGACTTTCATGATACAGACGCGGCGGGTCGGGTTTTGGTTCAAGCAGGTCAGCGCTGCTCCGCGAGAGCGCTGGGAAGTAAAATGCAACGGTTGACAAATGTCAAACCGACGAAGTCGAGACCGTGAAAACGCGCGTGGTAGACAACGGCGTAAATGGAAATACTGTACCCATGAAACCGTTTCTTGTCCAGTTATTTCGCACCGTCGTCCGACACAACCTTGGGGGACTCGCCGCAATTGTCTCCTACTTTGCATTTTCTTCAATGATCCCGGTCTTACTCCTGCTTGTCTACGCCGCTTCGCGCCTCGTTCCGGCTACAGACGTCGAGCGGGCAGTGACCGACCTGCTGCACGCTTACGTGCCCGCACTCCCGCAAGAAATGTCGCTCGTGAGTGCGACCGTACACCGGTTGGATAAGGTGGGTCCGGAGATCAGCATCATCGGCATTGCAGCCAGCGCGTGGAACACGATTGGCGGATTCGTGTCTCTGCAGTGGATTCTCGACACAATCTGGGGCATCAAGAAGCGCCGGTCTTTCCTGCGCCAGTACTTGGTCGGCTTCATTATGCTGACCGTACTTGCCGCCCTGACTGTGGTCAGCGCCCTCGCAGCGGAAGCTGTGCGGCTGTTGGCGACGCAGCCTAGTGCTTTGCTTCTGCGCTCCATCGGCTTGACGAGCGGTGAACTGCGCGCACTCTTGCCGTTCATACACGGCGTGGCAGTCGCCGGATTCCCCGTGCTCCTGTTCGGCACCTGTTTCGTCATTTACACACTCTTGCCCACGCATGTCCCACCGCTGCTCGCTCGCCTCATTGGGGCCGCAGTGGCAACCGCCGGGATCTTTGTCAGTCGCAGCCTGTTCCTCATTTATACGCATCACCTCCGCAACTACGAGGCGATGTATGGGGCGCTGTCGTTCATTATGCTACTGACCTTCTGGATTTACATCGTCAGCTTTCTGCTCCTGCTTGGGGCAGCCGTGGTCGTTGCTTTCGAGACCGCGGGTACACCACCGCGCGCACGAAATACGCAAGTGCGATGGCAACCAACATCACCACAGCCGCGTAAAAACCGAACCGCTGGTCGTGCTGGCGGAGGGCGTAACCAGACATAAACAAAATGAACAACATCGTCAGCACACTCGACCACGGTTGCCCGAACGCCAACGACGAGATGGCCCAATGCCCTTCCCTGTCGCGCCGACGCCACGCGAGAAACGTCCAGAGAATGATGAACCAACTGAGAAACGTCAGAAAACTCGATGCACTGATCATAAAATTGTAAACGTTGGCGGGCAATACATGGGCAACGAACATGACCACCGCGATCACGCAGGTTGTCACGGCAAGCGCCCCCGCCGGCGTCCGTTTCCGGATTGACCAGAGCACGAAACCTGGCGCGTCTCCGTCGCGTCCAAGTCCCTCAAGGATTAGGTTCGCCGAGAACACCGCCCCCGCCATGACGCTAAACGACGCCACCAGGATGATTCCGTTTAACACCTGCGCCAACACTGGCAGAGTCGTCAAGTGTAGCGCCGCCACAAACGGACTGACGGATGTGCTCATAACCTGCCACGGCAGCACCCACAGCAGGAGTCCTACCGAGAGCAAGTACAGCACTGCCAGAATCAGCACCGTCAACCACGCAGCCTTGTTGACGTCTGACGGCCGGCGCATCTCGGTCGTGGCTGTCGCGAACACACCAATGCCCGCGTACGAGAAGATGACAATGAGCATCGACTGAAACACGCCGTCCCAGCCATGTGGGAACAAGCCGTGGAACGAGTATGTGCCACTTGCTGTGCCGCCTGCTGTGCCGCCTGCTGTGCCACTTGCTGTGCCGCCTGCTGTGCCACTTGCTGTGCCGCCTGCTGTGCCGCCTGCTGTGCCGCCTGCTGTGCCACTTGCTGTGCCATGCGTCGCTGTGGTAGCAGCTAGGCCGGAAGCGATGTGCGGACCGAAGTGTGGGCTGTGTGCGCCAAATACACTAGGCAGCGCGATCACTTCATAGCCGAGAAACACGACGAAGCCAACGAGCGCCCCAATCTTCACCACGCTCATCAGCGACTCCACACGCCCGAAGTTGCGGACTCCAAACGCGTTAATGGCGATGACCACCAAAGCGTACGCAGCCGCCATCATCCACGCGGGGATGGCGGGGAGCCATAGCCGGGTAAAGATGGACATCGCCACGGCTTCGCTCGCAACGGTGATGATACTCGAAATGTAGTAAGCCCACCCCTGCAGAAATCCTGCAAACTCACCGATGTAGCGCGTTGCGGCGCCGACAAACGAAATCCGCCCTTTGTCGCGCAAGGCGATGGACGCGAGTGCCCCGGTCACCTGCGCGGTGACGAGGGCGCCGATGACGAAAGAGATGAGTACAGACGGTCCGGCAGTGTGAATGGGCAACCCAGCGCCTAGGAAGAAGCCGGCGCCGATAATGCCGCCGACCCCGACCAACACGAGCCCAGCCACTCCGAGCGAGCCTTGCCCAGTGTTATGACTTTTGGCACCACCCATGTGTCCAACCGCGCCATCAAAACGACTGTTGGGAATGCCCCCGCTGTCGCTGCGCACACCAACTGGGCCGATACTTCCACGTCCGCTGCGATTCGTTGCATCTGGCATAGCCGTTCACCTCCCGCCTTGACAAGTGATGCCCAAAGTGTCCGGAACAGACGGGTGATTTATACCGAGACTGGTGTTCAATCAAGTTTTGCGTGGGCAAGTTTTGCGTGGGCAAGTTTTGCGCGGGCAGGTTTTGCGCGGGCAGGTTTGGGCGGGCAGGTTTGGGCGGGCATTGAAGTCGCAGTTTCTGCGGACTTGCCCGGACCGTCAACGTGCAGAGCAATGGCTGGGGCGATGGCTGGGGCGATGCGCACTATGTGTTGCGATGTCGGATAGATCGGGTTTGCCTTGGCCTACTTGCAGCCATACTGAATACAAGAACTCGTGAATAGAGTGATAGAGAACGTGGACGAGGAGGTACTTCGGATGTGGAAGCGGCTGTTTGGCGTCCTACTATCACTGCACCTGCTGATGCTAGCGGCTGCAGCAACTTGGTATGTTCGCCTCCCCCGCGCGAACAGCGTCGCTTCGAGTTTGCCAGCCCTCGCTCCCGTCACCAGCGCATCCTCCGGCATTGATGTGCAAGTCGGTCAGCAAGCCGTCAACGCCTTTCTCGCACAGGCGCTGAAGAATCAGCCGGAAGTCGGCCGCATCCTCGCCAACGCCGACGTCACCATGGGCAACCACGTCTGGAATGCAGACATCGGGATCCGCGTGGGTACTCAAGTGGTTCCCTTCAACGTCACCTTTGTTCCGACCGTCTCAAACGGCAACCTAGACCTGCACATCGCGAATGCTGCCATGGGCCCTACCACAGTCACATCTACGCTCATCAACATCGTGCAGATTCTGCCGTTGCCTCACTATGTGCAGTTTGATCCCGGTACCGACTCCCTACAGATCGACTTATCATCTCTACCCACACACTCGGTGCAGTTGCACGCTGTCAACTACTCGAGCCGCCAGCATGCCCTCACCGTGTTGGTCAACCTAGCAACCAGCGGCTGATTCTCCGCGTGGATTTGGATTAAGATTTGGATTAAGATTGGGATGAAGATTCGGGTTCGGATTCGGTTGGAACTTGTGAGCACCTCAAGGCGTTTAAGCTGGATTAGAGATGAGCCGTCAGTCAACGTTTGGCCGAGGAACCTAGAAATCTGCCAAACTGGATTTTATGGATACCTGGATTCTGGCATGAGATTGCGGGGATTGCGCAAGCTTGGAGAGGACGTCGACCGATTGACACAAAGCGACGAATCGTTACAATAAAAATGTTACTAACATATTACAAGCAACAGGCAAAAGGACGGTGGAGAATGTTGTTGAAACTGGTAGCTCTCATCGGGAGCTTGCGTAAAGACTCCTACAACCTTCATTTGGTGCAGACAATGGAGGAGCGGTACAAGGACAAATTCTCCATCGAATATGCGGACATTCGCAGCCTGCCGCACTACGATCAAGACGAAGAAGAGTCAGCGCCGTCTTCCGTGGCAGAGTTAGCCGCACAGGTTAGAGAAGCGGACGGCGTCATCATCGTCACCCCGGAGTATAACTGGTCGTTTTCAGCCGTGGTGAAAAACGCGCTGGACTGGCTGTCGCGTAATGATCGGCCAATGACGGGCAAGCCTACCTTGGCTGCTGGCGTCTCCCCCTTCATGATGGGCACGCTTCGCGCGCAACAGCATCTGCGCGATGTGCTGATGAGCCCCGGGATAGCGGCAAAAACACTGCCGGCGGGCGGGAACGAGATCCTCATTACGTTCGCCAAAGACAAATTCACGGGCGACCGCCTGACGGATGAGTCCACCCTAACTTTCCTCGACACGGTCGTCGACAAGTTCGTGGCGATGGCAAATGAGACGAAGGTCGCGCAAAGAGCTTGATGACTGATTGGATGACATTGGATGGCCCCGCCTGGTGCGGGGCCGAACCTTTTTATGGCAAGGGATGCCTGGGACTCGGGCGGCGGATTAGAGATTGACAACCACGTGTCCGACCACCGAGCCACCGTTAAGTGTCAATTTGACACCTACAGGACAGGCACCCTACCGCTAAGTGTCAATTTGACACCTACTGGACAGGCGCACCCCCGCTAAGTGTCAATTTGACACCTACAGGACCGCTGCACCACCGCTAAGTGTCAATTTGACACCTACAGGACAGGCACCCCACCGCTAAGTGTCAATTTGACACCTACAGGGTCGGCAGCCCACCGCTAAGTGTCAATTTGACACCTACAGGACCGCTGCACCACCGCTAAGTGTCAATTTGACACCTACTGGACAGGCGCACCCCCGCTAAGTGTCAATTTGACACCTACTGGACAGGCGCACCACCGCTAAGTGTCATTTTGACACCTACAGGACAGGCACCCTACCGCTAAGTGTCAATTTGACACCTACTGGACAGGCAGCCCACCGCTAAGTGTCAATTTGACACCTACAGGACAGGCGCACCCCCGCTAAGTGTCAATTTGACACCTACTGGACAGGCGCACCACCGCTAAGTGTCAATTTGACACCTACAGGACCGCTGCACCACCGCTAAGTGTCAATTTGACACCTACAGGACCGCTGCACCACCGCTAAGTGTCAGTTTGACACCTACAGGACAGGCACCCACCGCTAAGTGTCAATTTGACACCTACAGGACCGCCGCACCACCGCTAAGTGTCAATTTGACACCTACAGGACAGGCACCCTACCGCTAAGTGTCAATTTGACACCTACTGGACAGGCAGCCCACCGCTAAGTGTCAATTTGACACCTACAGGAACGACACGCCACCGCTAAGTGTCAATTTGACACCTACAGGAACGACACGCCACCGCTAGGTGTCAATTTGACACCTACAGGACCGCTGCACCACCGCTAAGTGTCAATTTGACACCTACAGGACCGCTGCACCACCGCTAAGTGTCAATTTGACACCTACAGGACAGGCGCACCCCCGCTAAGTGTCAATTTGACACCTACAGGACCGCTGCACCCAACCCACCGACGAATTCAGAAGTTCAGATGTATCAATTGCTGGTGAATCTGGAATTTGTGAACGCGTTGACGCTCTACAGCCGGTTGTAGCCATCCCCACTCGATCAGCGCATGCAGATGTCGAATGGCAGTGGACCGTGAAATGTGCAGATGCTTCATCACATCATCGATTCCGAACGACTGGCGGAGTTGGTAAGCGTACTGGACGATGTCGCGATCAACCGGCTTAAGCTTCTGCAATTTCTCACCCCACTCTCCCGGCGGATGTCCAGTCAAACGGCCGATCAGATGCTCCACTGTTTGTTGACACAAACGTGGGCGCTCCGTCACAGCTTTATAAGAGAATCTGAGCATACGCCACTCATCAATCACGAGGTGATTCCCGCGATGGCACTGGATTGTGAACTGGTCAGTCGTGATGTCCTTCCAGTGCGGGCCGAAACCTTCGATTTCGATTGCAATGCGAAAGTCCGGACGGATATATGCAAAATCGATATATCGGTGTCCATCAAAGTAGTCGTCCACCTCATATTCAGGGAACAGCAAGTTGAAGTTGCGGAACGCAGGCCACCACACCCTCTCGAGAAACGCCTTCTCAGCCGCCCCAACTCCATCTTTCACCCGCGCCCGAGTGCCAGGTACCCCTTGCCGTGAGTGCAAATCAATAAACGCTTCATAGGCTTGTTCGAAATCGGGAAGGCCACTTTCGGGAGCAACTGTTTGCACCATGCCTCATCCTCTCAGAAAGCACTCTGAGACGAGCGTATCTCCAGACCGGATTAACGTCCATGACGTCTAGGTGAAAAACCAATCCCCTTGGCGATCCCGTTGCATATCCGCACCTCCACTTAGGATTTTTCCACCCGCCGCACCCCGCACCCGCCAACCCCGGTCGCGCTACTTCCTTCAATGTCCACTTGGGTGGAAGGCGCAAAGACCCTATAATGAAGAAAAGGAAGATGAAAGTGCTTACGCGCAAAACCCGACGAGAGGGATGAAGCAAATGGCTACAAATACGCCGGACGCCAAGACGGCGGAGGCAGTGGCAGCGGCAGCAACGTCTGCCACGAATGATCCGCGTGGGACGACGCGGCGGCCAGGCATCGAGATCCACGCGCCACACGGGACAACACTCCGCTGCAAAGGCTGGGAGCAAGAAGCGGCCTTGCGGATGCTCATGAACAACCTCGACCCAGCTGTGGCCGAGAAGCCGGAAGAGTTGGTGGTGTACGGCGGGATCGGCAAGGCGGCACGCAACTGGGAAGCCTTTGACGCCATCGTGCGCAACCTCGAGAACCTCGAGTCCAACGAGACGCTGCTCATTCAGTCGGGCAAGCCGGTCGGTAAATTCGTCACGCATGAAGACGCGCCGCGCGTGCTCCTGTCGAACTCGATGCTCGTGCCGAAGTGGGCGAACTGGGAGCACTTCCGTGAGCTCGAGCAGAAGGGCCTCATCATGTACGGGCAGATGACAGCCGGGTCGTGGATCTACATTGGCTCGCAGGGAATTTTGCAAGGGACGTATGAGACGTTCGCGGAGGCGGCGCGCCAGAAAGGACTCCCGTCGCTCGCCGGGACGCTGACCGTGACCGCAGGACTTGGCGGCATGGGCGGTGCGCAGCCGCTTGCTGTCACGATGAACGACGGGGTGGTCATCGCGATCGAGATTGACCCGCACCGCATCGACCGCCGACTCGAGACCCGCTACTGCGACGTCAAGGCCGAGTCGCTCGACGAGGCGCTCAAACTCGCGGAGACGGCGGTCAACGACAGGCGGCCGCTGTCCGTCGCGCTCCTCGGCAACGCCGCTGAGATCTTGCCGGAGATTGTACGACGTGGACTCGTGCCGGATTTCGTGACTGATCAGACGTCTGCACACGACCCGCTCATCGGCTATGTCCCGACGGGGCTCTCGCTCGAAGCTGCGGCAGAACTGCGCGAGCGTGACCCGGCTGAGTACGTCCTGCGCTCGAAAGCGAGCATGGCGGTGCACGTGCAAGCGATGCTCGACTTGCAGCAGAAAGGCGCGACCGTGTTCGACTATGGCAACAACATCCGCCAAGTCGCCTACGACGAAGGCGTCACCAACGCATTCGACTTCCCAGGCTTCGTGCCCGCCTACATCCGCAACCTGTTCTGCGAAGGCAAAGGTCCGTTCCGCTGGGCCGCTCTGTCCGGCAATCCGGAAGACATCTACAAGACCGACGAGCTCGTGCTGAAGCTCTTCCCTGAAGATGAGCACTTGCGCAGGTGGAGCACGCTCGCCCGCGAGAAGGTCGCGTTCCAAGGCCTGCCCTCGCGCATCTGCTGGCTCGGCTACGGTGAGCGCGCCAAGTTCGGCCTTGCGATTAACGAGTTGGTGCGAACAGGCGAAATTTCGGCGCCAATCGTGATTGGCCGTGATCACCTTGATACTGGCTCGGTCGCCAGCCCGAACCGCGAGACAGAGTCGATGCAAGATGGCAGTGACGCGGTCGCGGACTGGCCAATCCTGAACGCGCTCGTGAACACGGCCGCAGGTGGCAGTTGGATTTCCGTGCACCACGGCGGCGGCGTCGGCATGGGCTACTCCATCCACGCCGGTATGGTCGTCGTCGCAGACGGCTCGGAGCGCGCAGAGCGCAAACTCCGCCGCGTGCTCACCAGCGACCCGGGCATGGGCATCATCCGTCACGCGGACGCGGGCTACGACCGCGCGATTGAAGTCGCCAAGGAGCGCGGCGTGCACATCCCGATGCGCGAGTAGAGTTTCCGATTGGAACGATAGCAGCGCCCGGCGCAGCAATGCGCCAGCGGCCGCTGATTCGATGCGCCCGGCTGGGACCGGGCGCTCCTATTTGATGACGTAATCCATGACGCAAAGGAGTGATGGCAGAGGTGGAACTCGACCTTTTAATCACGCACGCGAACATCGCCACGATGCAAGGGCCTGCTGGCCCGCGACGGGGTCACGAGATGCAAGACATCGGTCTGCTCGAGGACGCGGTCGTCGGCGTGCAAGCAGGCCACATCGCTTACGTCGGCAGCGCACGTGAGGCCGCTGCCGCCGGTGTGACGGCGCGCGAGACGGTCGATGCCGGCGGCCGGCTGCTGACACCGGGCCTCGTCGACCCGCACACGCACCTCGTCCATGCCGGGTCGCGCGAACACGAACTCGCGAAGAAGTTGGCCGGCGTGCCGTACCTGCAGATTTTAGCGGAAGGCGGCGGCATCCTCTCCACGGTCCGCTCGACCCGCGCAGCGTCGGAGGACGAACTCCTCGCCCAAGCGAAGCGGTCCGCCTTGCGGATGCTACTCTGCGGCACGACGACGGTGGAGGCGAAGAGTGGCTACGGGCTCGATCGCGACACCGAACTCCGGCAACTGCGCGTCGCGAAGCGACTCGGCAGCGAACTGCCGATGGACGTCGTGTCGACATTCCTCGGCCCACACGCGATTCCGCCGGAGTACAAAGCTGACCCGGACGCGTTTATCGACCTGATGATCACGCTTCTCCCTGAAGTAAAGTCAGAGCAACTCGCGGAGTTTGCGGACATCTTCTGCGAGACTGGCGTGTTCACGGTCGAGCAGAGCCGGCGGTTTTTGCAGGCGGCGAACCATCACGGCCTTGGCCTGAAAATCCACGCTGACGAGATTGAACCGCTCGGCGGCGCTGAACTTGCAGCAGAGCTGCACGCGGTGTCGGCCGACCACCTGCTGCAGGCGTCGAAGGACGGCCTACGCGCCTTGGCCGACGCAGGAACGGTGACGGTTCTGTTGCCGGGCACATCGTGGAATCTACGCACATCGGAGCACGCCGACGCCCGCTTCCTCATCGACGAAGTCGCGGCGCCGGTGGCGCTTGCGACCGACTACAACCCGGGGTCGTGCCCAACGGAGTCGCTGCAGCTCATCATGGCGCTCGCCGCGAACCAGCTGCGTATGACACCAGAAGAGATTTTGACCGCAGCCACGCGAAACGCGGCATACGCGGTCGGTCGCGGCGACGTCGTCGGCTCAATCGAAGTCGGCAAACAGGCGGACTTCTGCCTGTTCGAAGCGACCAATCCGGCGTATTTGGTGTATCACTTCGGCATCAACCACATCCACTCGGTCTGGAAGCGCGGCCAGCTCGTGGTCCAGCGCGGCCAACTAGTAGAACCGTTGGCGGCCGAGGCGTACCGATAGAGTTTGTGCGGCGGCGCGTGTGACCTCGGCGGCGGCTCTGCGTGCAGCCAGGGCCGCCCGCGTCTTGGTGAGCGAAGCGACTTGGAGGTGGCAGCATGAGTGACAACGCCATACAAAGGCAAGACATCACGAGCGTCGAGAAGCCTGGGGGACGGTTTCGCGATCGGCTGGACAATAAAGTCGCCGACTGGATTCGGCCGTATCAATCTGACGAGCCGTTTGACGTGGCGCTGCTTGGGGCGCCGCTGAGCAAGACGTCGATTAGCCACTCGGCCGCGTTTCGGCTGCCGGACAGCGTGCGCGCGCAGTTTCAGACGTTCACGCCGTTTTCGGTGCACCACGCGCTTGACCTGTCGGAGCAGCTGCGGTTCGTCGATATCGGCAACGCGCGCATGCACCTGACCAATTTGGCGGCATGCCAACAGTCGATCGAAGACGCAGCCACGTCGTACTGGCAGGCGCACGACAAACCGCTCGTGGTGCTCGGCGGCGATCACAGCATTACCGGCGCATCGGTGCTCGGTCTGGTTGCGGGACGGCACGCGGCAGGGCGGTCGGGGAAAATCGGGATCGTCCACTTCGACGCCCACCACGACGTCCGCAACCTCGAGGACGGCGGGCGGCACAACGGGACGCCGTTTCGGACCATCCTCGAGTCGGGCGCGGTCGACGGTCGGAACATCGTGCAACTTGGGCTGAAGGACTTCGCCAACTCGAAGCCGTACTTCGAGTACGTACGCGACAAAGGCGTGACGGTCTACTCCGCGCGCGAGGTGCACCGGCGCGGCCTGGTGCCGCTCGTCGAGCAGGCGTTTGCGATGGCGAGCGATGGCACGGACGGCGTCTACGTGAGCTTCGACATCGACGGGCTCGACCAGAGTTTCGTGCCAGGCGTGCCTGCGCCAAGCACAGGCGGCCTCAACGTGTGGGACGCGATTGAGGCGGTTGAGTGGCTCGGGCAGCAACCGAATGTGCTGGCGATGGACACTGTCTGTGTCGATCCCGAACGCGACTTCCGCGACCTCACCGTCCGCGTCGTGACGACGCTGGTGCTGAGTTTCATCACCGGCGTCGCGCTGAGGTAGGTGCTGAGATGGGGCTGGGTTCACGCGGGACCGGGAGTTGATGCGTGGCTCGCGTGGGTGTGGTTCGCGCGGGTGGCTCGCGTGGGTGCTTGGCGCGAATGAGTGCTTAGCGCGAGTCGGCGCTATGCGCGGGAAATGAGCTCCTGCACCGCGCCTTTGCAGTTCTCCTACAGTTGATGAAAATCGCCTCCAGGCGATTTTCTCCTGTCAATGTCGGTCTTTCGGGCGGGTCGAAGTGGTTTGGCCAGGTTGCCGCGTAGCTGCAGCGGCAAAAAGCTCCTTAAGCCGAGCCGTCCCGTTGTACACCACCGACACACCCCAGAACATTCGGAAGGCCGAGGGCACAAAACAGCCCCCGGCCTATCCTATCGATAAAATATTCTCCCAAGCGATAGCTCTGAAGCGTTCAAACACGCTCAGACGTGCAAACATTCTCAGACGTTCACACGCTTCCAGACGTCGACCCGCCTAGCCAGCGAGCCCGATAGCCAGACGACCCGCTAGCCAGACGACCCGCTAGCCAGACGACCCGCTAGCCAGCCCGACAGCGCCAGCCAGCGCCAGGTCCCCGCCCCTTACGCCTTCGGCGCGTAGCGGGCGGTCAGCATCTTGCGGCGCGTGTAGAACTCGACGCCGTCGCGGCCGTTGGCGTGCAGATCACCGTAGAATGAACTCTTCCAGCCCGAGAACGGGAAGAACGCCATCGGCGCCGGGACGCCGACGTTGACACCGAGCATCCCGGCATCAATCGTCTGACGGAACTGGCGGATGGCTGACGCGCTGTCCGTGAACAGGCAGGCCCCGTTGGCGAACTCCGACTTGTTCGTGGTCTCAATCGCCTCCGTCAGACTCTCCACACGCACCACAGACAGCACCGGGGCGAAAATTTCATCGCGCCAGATTTTCATGCCGGGGCGAACGTGATCGAACACCGTCGGGCCGATAAAGTAGCCGCTGCCCGCCGCCGCGAGGTCGTCCGAGCGGCCGTCGCGGACCAGCGTCGCGCCTTCCTGCTCGCCTGCCTCGATATAGCCAATCGTGCGCTGGCGGTGCTCGGCACGAATCACCGGGCCAAGGAAGACGTCTTCGTCGAGGCCGTTGCCCATGCGAATGTCGTCTGCTGCAGTGACCAGGCGGTCGACCAGTGCGTCGGCTGCGTCACCGACTGCAACCACGACAGAGCAGGCCATACAGCGCTCGCCCGCGGAGCCAAACGCGGCGCCGATGATCTCCTTCACGGCGGCGTCCATGTCAGCGTCCGGCATGACAATGGTGTGGTTCTTCGCCCCCGCCAGTGCCTGCACGCGCTTGCCGTTTGCCGCCGCAGTCGTGTAGACGTGCTTTGCGACCGGCTGCGACCCGACGAACGAGACCGCTGTGACGTCCGGGTGCTCCAGAATGCCGTTTACAACCTCATGCGCGCCGTGCACAATGTTCAGCACGCCGTCCGGCAGCCCTGCTTCCGAGAACAACTCCGCCAAACGGATCGCGCAAAGCGGCGTCCGCTCCGACGGTTTCAACACAAACGTGTTGCCGCACGCAATCGCGAGCGGGAACATCCACGCAGGCACCATCATCGGGAAGTTGAACGGTGTGATGCCGCCAACGACCCCCACCGGGTAACGATACATGCCGGACTCCATGTCCGTCGCGATGTCTGGCAACTGCGTGCCCATCATCAGCGTCGGCGCGCCGGCAGCGAACTCGACGCACTCGATGCCGCGCTGTACCTCACCGTACGCCTCTTTGAAGCTTTTGCCGTTCTCCAGCGTGATTAGCCGAGCTAGTTCATCCCAGTGCTCGACGAGCAACTGTTGGTAGCGGAACAGAATACGCGCGCGCTTTGGCACAGCAGTCTGGCTCCAAGCGGGGAATGCGGCTTTGGCCGCTGCCACGGCGCTGTCGAGGTCAGTTCGATTGGAGATAGGCACGTACGCCAGCACTTCATCCGTGGCCGGATTGGGCACCGGAAGGCGCTCCTCACTCTCTGCGTCAACCCACTGGCCACCGATGTAGTTCTGCAACACCTTTACGTCCGTGGATGTCGTCATTCGTTCGTCTCCTCTCGGTGAAAATTATCTCCGTGTGGTCGATCGCGTTCACATCGACTCACGCTCACATTGACTCGCGCGCCGGTCGGTTGTCGCGCCAGTCCGCCATTATCAGTTGCCTCCTGCTGCGACTTGCGCGTCGGCCGTCGCCGACTCAATCGCCGCGACAACGGTGTCGACAATCAGGCTAAGCTCTTCATCCGTGACCACGAGCGGCGGGCACAGTGTCAACACGTTGCCCTGTCCGCGCACCGTGTCGCCGTTTTTGCTGATGATGATGCCCATCTGTTTACACTTTGCGATCACGCTCGCCAGCAGTGCCCCGTCCGCCGGCTCGCGGGTCGCTTTGTCATTGACTAGCTCAATGCCGGCGAGGAACCCGAAGGTACGCACGTCGCCGACGTTTGGATGCGCGGTCAGTGGCAGCAGTTTCGCCTGCAGCTGTGCACCGAGTTCTGCGGCGCGGTCGACCAGGTTGCGCTCTTCCATGACTTCCAGCGTCCGCACCGCGACGGCGCAAGAAACGGCGTTGCCGCCGAAGGTGTTGACGTGGCGGAAGTGCGCGTACGCATCGTCTGAGCGGAAGGCGTCAAACAGCTCGGCGCGCACGGCGGTGGCGGAGAGTGGCAAGTAACCGCTTGTAATGCCTTTTGCCATCGAGACGATGTCCGGCACCACGTCGAAGTGCTGGAAGCCAAACGGTTTGCCGGACCGGCCGAAGCCGCAGATGACTTCATCGACAATCATCAGGACGCCGTATTTGTCGCAGATTTCGCGCACCCGGTTCAGGTAGCCGTCTGGTGGCACAATCATGCCGCCGCCGGTGATGACGGGTTCGAGAATGACAGCCGCGACCGTCTCCGGAGTCTCCCAGTTGATCACTTGGTCGTAGATTTCCGCGCACTCCATCCCGCAGCCGTCAGGCTTTTTCCCGAACGGGCAGTGGTAGCAGTCCGGGGGTGGTACGTGGACAAAACCCGGTGCGAGTGGCTCGTACTTGTACTTGCGTTCGAACTGCCCGGTCGCAGCGAGCGCACCCATCGAGTTGCCGTGGTAGGCGCGGTAGCGGGAGATGACCTTCCACCGCTGCGGCTGCCCGTTTTGCGCGTGGAACTGCCGCGCGATTTTGAACGCAACCTCGTTCGCGTCGGAACCGCTGTTCGAGTAAAAGATGCGGTATTTGCCGCCAAGCCATTCGTTCAGCTTCTCGCTGAGCGCAATGGCGGGCTTGTTCGTGTGGCTCATCGGGTAGTACGGCATCTCGGTCATCTGCGCAAAGGCGGCATCGGCCAGTTCACGTTCGGAGTAACCAAGGTTCATGCACCACAGGCCTGACATCGCGTCAAGATAGCGGTTGCCGTCCTCGTCGACGATGTAGGGTCCCTCGCCACGGCTGACGACCATCGGGTTTTGGCTCGCGGAATACGGTGACATCGCGTGCCAGACAGTTTCGCGATCACGTTGGCGCCACGATTCACTGCCAGTTGTCTGAGTCGGTTCGCTGATAGACATAGTCTTCGTCTCCTATCACAAAGAGTGGGATGTGGTCGCCATCACCTGGCAAGTACAGAGAATTCCGGAAAGTCAGGCTGTGGCCCCGCGCACAGATGCGCGGGCCGATGGCGTGCAGATTGAATTACGCGACGACGGTCGGGTGCAGGGCGCGAGCGGGATCGACATATGGCAGGTTAAACGCCTGCGCAACACCCGGGAAGGTGACTTGGCCATTGACGATGTTGAGGCCACCGCGGATGGTAGGGTCTTCCGCCGCTTTCACTACGCCGAGGTTTGCAACTTTCAATATATAGGGTAGAGTTGCGTTCGTTAGTGCAAATGTGGATGTGCGCGGCACGGCTCCCGGCATGTTAGCCACAGCGTAGTGCGTCACGCCGTCGACGAGATAGGTCGGGGTGTCGTGGGTCGTCACGCGGTCGGCCGTCTCGACGCAACCGCCTTGGTCGACTGCGACATCGACAATCACGCTGCCCTTCTTCATTTGCGCCACCATCTCGCGGGTGAGCAGCTTCGGCGCGCGCGCGCCCGGAATGAGCACCGCACCAATCACGAGATCGGCATCCCGTGTCGCTTCCGCCACCGCATACGCTGTCGACATCAGCGTCTTCACGCGGCCGCCGTAGACATCGTCGAGGTAGCGCAACCGCGCGCTGCTCACATCAATCACGGTCACATCCGCGCCAAGTCCAACGGCAATTCGCATCGCCTGTGTCCCGACCATACCTCCACCGAGGATCACGACTTTCCCCGGCAGGACGCCTGGCACACCACCGAGCAGCACACCCGGTCCGCCGTGCGGCTTCTCAAGGAAGTGCACACCGACTTGCACGGACATCCGCCCGGCCACTTCGCTCATCGGCGCGAGCAGCGGCAAGCTGCGATCTGGGAGCTGCACGGTCTCATACGCAATGCCGGTCATCCCCGACGCCATCATCGCCCGCATGAGCTGTTCGTCTGCCGCGAGGTGCAGGTAGGTGAACAAGTTAAGGTCGTCGCGGAAGTATGGGTACTCCTCCGGTTGCGGCTCCTTGACCTTGACCACCATGTCGCTCGCCCACGCTGTCGCGGCGTCTGTGATGATGCCGCCTGCAGCCTGGTAGTCAGCGTCACTGAAACCGCTGCCATCGCCAGCGTTGTGTTCGACATGTACGGCGTGCCCGGCATCCACCAGGGCTTTGACGCCTGCGGGCGTCAGACCGACACGCGACTCTAGTGCCTTAATTTCCTTCGGCAGTCCAATGTGCATCGATGAGCAACCTCCTAAGATGGATGAACCAAGCGAACGGGTGCAATGTGAGGTCGGGTGCAACCGACTGGCCGGGTGCGGGCCGTTGGCCTGGGTCAGTTGGGCGCACCCGATTAAAAGCCCCCACGTATGTTTTGTAGGCGAGGCTACAATCGGCCACGTTCGCATCTCATGCAATCATAAGGCATGCGACTCGTGTAGACTTCAGACAAACTGTAAGAAGAGCTAGCCGAAGAAAGTGACAAGATTGGTGGGCGAACGGAGTACAGTGATTGCGACGCCAGCGTCGCTACCGATAGGCTTTTGCAGTCACGCGGTCGCTACCGCGCGGCCCTACCTGCGCCGCCTTCGCGCCAACCGATATCCGTGAACGCGCCGCCCTCGCGTCTCAGGACCCAGCCACCCAGATTCAGCCAACTCCCGGAGATGCCGGGTGGCGGTTCGCGACGTGACACCGAAGCGAATTGCAACGTCTTTGGCTCGGATGGGGCGGTCAAGATGGGCCGCGAGGTCCAGTGTGCCTTGGTTAAGCGCCGGGATCCCTAACCAGTCCTGACGGACGTCTCCCGAGAGGCGGCCAATCAACTGGACAACCGTTTGCTGGCACGATTTCGGCAACCGTGTCAATTGGTCGTATGTGAAGCGCAAGACGTGCCGCCCATCGATCAGCAGGTCATTTTGGCGGCGAGCGTGATCGTTAAACTGCTCCAACGTGATGTTCTGCCAGTGGGTGCCTTTGCCGTCGATCTCGACCGCGATCCGATAGTGCGGCCTGATGTATGCAAAGTCGATATAGCGACCTCGGTCCGCAAAGTCGTGCACTTCGTATTCTGGGTACAAGTTGTCAAACTGGCCAAAGGCCGGCCACCAAACGGTCTGCAGGAACAACCGTTCCGCATGGCCGAGGCCATTGGCAACCCGGTCTGCTGAGAATCCGACTCGCTCCCTCGCAGTATCCTCCAGCAACGCCGAATATGCTTCGTCGAAGTCCATGTCACACCGTCCCACTACTAGGCTGCAGGCTGGTTGTGCCGTCCTTCCAAATGCAATCTCAATCGCGCTCCCCATCCATGACTCTCCGGAGAATCGTAATCCCTTCCGTTATCCGCCCATGAATTATTTGATCCCGGTCGCTGTCCGCATCGCCGCCCTGCTACCCGCCCTGCTACCCGCCCTGCTACCCGCCCTGCTACCCGCCCTGCTACCCGCCCTGCTACGCGCCCTGCTAGCCCCAGCCCCGTCACCGCCGCCCTGCCGGAAGCTTTCGCATCACACCAGTAAATTGGTACAATGGGGAGTGCGATCACGCAAGAGTGGAGGAGGGTGCACATGTACGACGTAGCAGTAATCGGATCCGGTCCGGCAGGAGCAAGTGCCGCGATCTTCACGGCAAAAGCAGGCAAGAAAACCGTCATGTTTGACGGCGATTTGGGTGTGACCAAGCGCGCCTGGGTGCGCAACCACTACGGTGTGGTCGATGTTGATGGGCCAAACTTGGTTGCGACGGGCAAGCAGCAGGCTCAGCAGTTTGGCACAGAGTCTGTGGAAGCCAAGGTCACCAGCGTGAGCAAGTCCGGTGACGGCTTTAAAATCGTGACAGAGTCCGGCGAGTACGAGGCGGCGAACGTGATTGTCGCGACAGGGTTCTGGACCGACCTCGCCGACAACCTCGGCGTCAAGACGAAAGACGGCACGGAGCCGCGTGTGAAGACGATCATCGACGTCGACGCCGAGGGCCGCACGAATGTGCCGGGCGTGTGGGCTGCGGGCACTGTCGCAGGCGTCAGCGTTCACACCATCGTCACCGCCGGAGATGGTGCACGCGTGGCGATTAACCTGTTGAGTGAATTGGCCGGATCACGGTATGTCGATCACGACGTCCTCAAGCAGCCTGAGTAAGCTGCGCGCGACTTCGGCCACCTGAATACGAGGCCGGAGGTAGCGCCTTGACCTCTGAGATGAAGAAATGTCGCTAATCGCGGTTTATCCGTGCATTAGCGACATTTTTACCTGATAGCCCAGGTGGGCGGAATGGCGCCTCCCGCGAAACCTCCCGTGGCCCCCCTACTTACTGCCCGACCGCGAGCACGTCGCGCCGCACTCGCGCGTCGATCAACCGGCACCCCGGCGTTTCCGCGACCACTCTCAGCGCGGCCGCCAGCTCATCCGCAGTCGATACAGTCCAGGCTTGCCAACCCATGCCGCGGGCGACTGCCGCGTAGTCGACATCGCCGAGTTCAGTGCCCGCTGGTCGCCCTGGGAACTGTCGTTCCTGGTGCGCGCGAATCGTGCCGTAGACGCCGTTGTTGACCACGACGCAGACGAGATCCAAGCCCAGTCGCACCGCCGTATTCAACTCAGCGGCCGTCATCAGAAATCCGCCGTCCCCGGAGATACACCAGACCGGGCGTGACGGGTCAGCCAGCTTCACGCCGATGGCCCCCGGTAACCCGTAGCCCATCGCCCCGTTGACCGGGCCGACAAACTTGCGCTCACCAAAGCGGAGGTGTCGCAGCAGCCACTGCGCAAAGTTGCCAGCGTCGCTAGAGACGACGGCGTGTTTCGGGATCACGACCTCTAGCCTTCGGAACAGCTCGTCCATTTCGACGCCATGATGGGCGTCCTCACTCTCGCCATGGCCATCAGAACCAATCCGAGAAGCCCCCGCGTCGGAGCCGTCGAAATCCATCGCCACCGCTCCAAGCCCGCCAGCCTTCCCGACCGCCACGTCATTCCCAGCCCCCGCACCAGCCACCGCACCAGCCCCCGCGCCCTCGCTCATAGTCCCCTCATGTAGCGAGGCCGTGTACCCAGCGAAGCGGTCGCGCAGCATCTGCGCGGCCACCGGGTTCGCCCCAACCCAACCCCCAAGTCCCGCAACAAATGCTGCCGGGTGCACCGTGACAAAGCGCACGGCCGCACTGCCTGTGCGGCGCGTACCGGCCGCGTCCGTGTAGGGGCAGACCACCGTCAGGTGCGCGTCGGAGTGCAGCTTAGCGCCGCCGCCCAAGTTGACGTCCTCCAAGACAGGGCCGAGCCCGACAATGACGTCCGCCGCACGCAGCGCGGCATCCACCGCCGACGGAGCGCCGAGCCCGAGATTGCCGCAGAAGTTGTCGTGTTGGTTCGGAAACGATGCGTAGTAGCGCCAGGCGTTCATCACCGGCAGGCCGAGCCGTGACACAGCGTCTGCCAACACGTGTTGCTCCGAATCGCTCCAGTCAACCGCGGACAGAACCAGCGGCCGCTCTGCGGACACAAGTGCATCCATCACAGGGGCTATGTCAGCAGCCGACACATGGCCCGGCGTCACGAACGTGGCGCGCGGCGGCATAGGCGCAGCGACCGCGTGACTGAGCAGGTTTTGCGGCAAGACCACGACGACCGGTCCCGGCCGATCGGTGAGTGCTGTCAGTTCTGCTTGCCGAAGCACACCTGGCAGCGATTCCGCCTCCGCCACGTAGAGCACCTGCTTCGAGACCGGCGCGTAGAGAAACTTCATGTCGACTTCCTGAAAAGCGCCGCTGTCGAGAACTGTCGTCGGCACCTGGCCGAGCAGCACTACGAGCGGCAGCGCTTCATACATCGCCGTATGTAAGCCAATCGTGAGGTTGCTCGCGCCAGGGCCGCGAGTGCCCATGCAGACACCAGGCCGACGCTCACCAAGCTGACGGCCGTGGCGCGCATAGGCCGTCGCGGCAAACGAGGCGCCAGACTCGTGGCGACACGTGACCAGTGTCACCGACGAATCCACAAGCGCGTCGAGAATCGGCAAAAACGTCTCACCCGGAACGTGGAAGAAGTGGCCGATCCCGCTCGACTCCAGCCACTCCCGCACCACTACGCCACCCGTTCGCATCCGCATCGTCACCCTTGCAAGGACTGATTGATGAACGTCATCTTGTTAATCGGCAGCAACACGAACTCCGCTTCACCGACAATAGCGCTGCGCGCCACGTACTTATGTACCCACAGACGGCTGTCGTCTGAAATCGGCCGATTGTCGCCCAACATAAAGTAGTGCCCCGCTGGCACGTGCCACGTCCCGAGGTACGGTCCGTTTGACTTCGCAATCCCCGGGTTGGTCTCAACGAGTTTCTTTCCATTGATATAGACCGCATGTTCGGTCACCGTGATGGTGTCATTTGGCATCCCCACGATGCGCTTCACGAACAGCTTCTTCGGGTTGTCTGGCCAGTGAAACACAACAACTTCTCCGCGGTAGAGGTGTCCGAACTCGACCGGAATCTTGTTGACCAACACATACGACTGCTTCTGCGCATCAAGCGCCGGGATGGTCGGATACATGGAGGCGGAGGGGACACGAACAGGTTCCGCAACCCACTCCCGGATACCAAGTGCGATCAAGACACCAATGAGGATCGGCCAAATCCAGCTAAGCACTTCCTTGGTCTTCTGTGCTGCACTCACGCTCTTTGATCACACCCTTCACACAACCCATGCTACCACAATCCGCGGTTGCTCGGCCGCTTAAACCTTGGACAGGTTGTTCAGCCGAAGCAACCTATAAAGGACAATGGCCGTTGCGAATTCGTTCAACCGAGGCTCGCCACAAATGACCGAGCCTGCTCCACCTCGTGCTGCAGCAGTCCGTGGCCAGCGTTGCTCCACTGCAGGTCCACCTCTGCCCCCGCCTGCTTCAGCATATCTGCCAGACGCTGCGCGTTGTCGGCAGGCAGAATCGGGTCGTGCAACCCGGACGCCATGAACACCTTACGCCCTGCCAGATTTGGTAGTTGAGCGGGCACGACCGGCACCATCGACCGCAGCAGCACCGCGTGTGCAAGCACGTTCGGCTCGAGCAACAACAGACTCGCTGCGATGTTCGCACCGTTCGAGTAGCCGACCGCGACTAGCTCCAAGGCATCCAGGTCGTACGCCGCAACAGCTTTGCGCAGAAAATCAGCCAACTCGTGCGTCCGAAAGACGAGGTCCTCCTCGTCGAACACACCTTCCTCCAGCCGGCGAAAGAAGCGCGGCATCGGCCCTTCCATCACTTTGCCGCGGATGCCAAGCAAGGTGGCGTCTGAATCAAGCGCGCGGCCAAGCGGCAGCAAATCCGACTCGTCTCCGCCCGTCCCGTGTAGCAGGACCAACGTCCGCCGACTTTGTCCAGGCGCTTGCACCAGCCTATGTACGAAGCCGAGATCCATAGTCTCCATCAGTCAACCTCCATCATACTTACTTTTTTTCACTAACTGTGTTATAGTATGTGTATGAACAAGTCTTCAAACAGCTAGGGTAAGCTAAGCTTCATACACGTCAGGAGGGGTGTGGCATGGACCTCATCGGGATCCACCACTTAACGGCAGTATCGGCACGCATTCGCGATAATTACCAATTCTACACGAAAGTCCTCGGTCTGCGCCTCGTCAAACGCAGCGTAAACCAGGACGACGTCAGCGCGTATCACCTGTTCTACAGCGGCGACCGACGTGGGGCGCCAGGCAACGACCTCACATTCTTTGACTGGAACGTGCCAAGTGAGCGCCGCGGCACCCACAGCATCACCCGCACCTACCTGCGCGTTCACGGTGCACAGGCGCTAGCGTGGTGGGACAAATGGCTGACCGAACAAGGCGTCCTGCATACGGAGACGGCCGTGATCGACGGACGTGCAACGATTTTCTTCGACGATCCGGAAGGTCAGCGCCTCGCCCTCATCGACGATGGCGGCACCGCCGAACCCGGCGGTCCGAAGGAACCGCTCAACGCGTGGGAAAAGAGCTCCGTCCCTGCCGAGTTCCAGATTCGCGGAGAGGGCCCCATTCAACTCAGCGTCCCGAAACTTGACTACACGGCCGCCGTCCTGACGGAAGTGCTGAACATGCGGCTCGTCCGCCAGTACCCGCACCCGCAGCGCCTTTCAGACACCATCTACGTATTCGAAATGGGCCAAGGTGGGGCGGGCGCCGAATTGCACGTCGCTGAGCAACCCGATTTGCCTCCGGCACAGCCCGGCGCAGGCAGTGTGCATCACGTCGCGTTCCGCACGACGATGGCCGAGTACAACGACTGGCTGCAACGACTGCGGTCGTACAAAATCCCGAACAGCGGTGAAGTTGACCGCTTCTGGTTTCGAAGCATCTACTTCCGGGAGCCAAACGGCATCCTGTTCGAGATCGCGACCGACGAACCTGGCTTTGGCGTCGACGAGGACATCGACACGCTCGGCGAGAAAGTCGTACTGGCACCGTTCCTCGAGCCGCAACGCGAGGAAATTGTGGCAAACCTGAAGCCGATTGACTAACAAAAAAGGCGCCGCGACGGTTCAGTGAGCCTCGCGGCGCCTGATTGTGCGAATGACGTACAAAACAAACAATCGATGCGCCAACAAATAGCTGTGCCACAAACGCCCTCCCTCGCATGTCCGGCGGATATTTTCTGCACGCCCATGAACTGCTATACGGCGAACCTTAAAGGGATCACCACAACTTCTCAACGACCTTTCAATTTTTCTTGGACTTAGGCGTGGTATTCTCCATACGACAACACACCAACATAGATAGAAAGAGTGGAGCGAAGTGGATTGATCGATTTCGAACAAAGGTATACACGTCGTCGGGCGACGCGCAGCCGTAAACACTTGCCCATTTTGCGCAACGAACGGCTAACTGCTATGGCTGGTCTGGCACTGTTTGTGTTGCTCTTGGTCGAACTCGTCGTCACCGCCAAATTACACACTTTACTCTCCGTGCACATCTTCCTCGGCATCGTTTTAGCCGGCCCACTCACCGTGAAGATGTTGAGTACTGGGTACCGCTTTGCTCGCTACTACACCGGTTCGCCAGTGTTTGTCGAGAAAGGACCGCCGCATTGGTTGCTTCGTCTTGTCGCTCCGTTTATGGTGCTTCTGACCCTGATTGTATTTGCCAGCGGCTTTGCCTTGGCGATCTTAGGTCCAAGCCGGATGGGGCTTTTCTTTGACATCCACGCCGCTAGTGTCGCGCTATGGATCCCGCTTGTCGCCGTTCATGTGTTTGCCCATTTTCGCAAAGTCCCCCGCCTGGTGGCACATGATTTAACGAAGCGCCCCGGCTACCACGTATCAGGACGAAACGGACGAGTTGCGCTGAATATCTTTTCCCTAATCGTCGGGTTCATTGCCGCTATCCTCATGATCCCGGTATCGACTCCTTGGCGCCATTTCCAATACGCTCAAAGTGTGTCTCCACCTTTTGCTGTCGGCATCGTGTTGGCTGTCATCGCAATCTTCATCGCAGTCCCACTGTTGCGCATTGGGAGGAGAGACTGATGTCCATGACCAACCACATACCGCCGTTATTTCACGATATCGAGACACCTGAGACCTAGTCTTGCCCGACGGGACGCATGTCGAAAACAGCCCACTTCATCCTCGAACGGAGGCGAAGTGGGCTGTTTTAATGCATATCAGACGAATTTATGACTGTGGCGCAAGTGGCTGGCTTGCACCATATTGAGCCGCAAAGCCATCGGTGTCAGTATCCGGTCGACTCGGCACGGAAATTAACCTCCTGCCTTGGACAAGGCCCCCTGCGTCGGCCACAACCAACCGGGGGTTCCCGTTCACGTTCACAGTGCCCGGGTTGATGGTCAAGCTGCCGTAATTCGCTAAAGGCGTGATGATGCCGTTAACCATCGGTGCTTCTTCAATCCACTCTGCGGACGTGGCCGAACCCGAGTAGGCTTGCGTAGTTGTATATGTCCACCCCCGAGTTGTATCCGCAATTTCGATCTTCCAGTAGCCGTTTCCTTGGTTTTGAATCGAAGCTGACATATGGTCACCTGGTTGTACCGTCGCTTGCGTGTTCTGGTCAGTGACCATAATTGGCGTTTCAGGACTCGGAAGTATTTCCCACCACGCGTAGTACTGCGGTACGCCATTGACAACGTCTTGTTCAGTGCCGGTTTGAATTAGATTGCTGTTACTGAACCCGTCAATCCCAATCCACGTAGAAGAGTATTGCGTCTGTCGACTGGCCTGTACGGCAGGTACAACCCAATTCCCCGTGATCCCACTGTAGTGTCCAGAAGTAACAGCGTAGCCTGACCAGTTGCTTGACTCCCATCCGAGCACGGGTTTGGTATAAATGGGCCATCCCGGTCCTCCGCTACCAGGCGGTCTGCCACCAGGCGGTCTGCCACCAGGCGGTCTGCCACCAGGTGGTCTTCCGCCGGGTGGTCTTCCACCAGGTGGTCTTCCACCAGGTGGTCTTCCACCAGGTGGTCTTCCACCAGGTGGTCTTCCGCCAGGCGGTCCTCCGCCACCGGGTCCACCTCTTCCATATCCCGGTCCGCCTAGACGGAAATTGCGTCCAAAAACGCCAACCACAGTGTTCGCGCGAATCATTGGGGCATTCGTAACTGCACCAGCCGCGGCTGCTACAGGTGCCGCTGGTGCCATGAGCAGACCTGCAGCACCAGCAATTGCTCCAATTGCCAAGATTGTCTTCCCCACAGTCTCCATCACCCTTCTGAATTCCCTCTATCCGTTCTTCTTTTGATGAATTCCGCACTCATTTCGACACGATGTCTGAAGAGTCCTTCTACACATGTAGAGATGGACTAATCCAAATAGACTAGGCGGAATCACGCATATGAACCTTCTGTAAACTTATGCGAGAGATATAAGCTGTACGTGTAGCTGTTGCAATATCGTGCACCACTCTCACTAACACAGAGACCAACCTATAGTTTGTTGTGACAGAACGGAAATCGGTTCGGGGGTGAAGCTGTTATGCAACACGAACACACTACTGTATCACACAGATTCCTCGAGGTCCGGATGGAGTCCATCGGCGGTCTCGGGGCAAACCTCGCGGGCAAGATCCTCTCTGAGTCAGGCGTGCTCCGGCAAGGTCTGAACGGCTGGTACGCGGCTTCCTACGGGTCCGAGAAGAAGGGCTCACCAGTCAAAGCGTTCATCCGCTTTGCGCCAAAAGAAATCGAGATCCGCGGAACCTATCCAGTCGACGAACCGGACGTCATCGCAGTCTTCCACGAGGAACTGCTGCACGAGCCGTCGACGCTGGCAGGGCTACGCGAAGGCGGGACGCTGCTCGTCAACACCAAGCGCGCACCCGCGCAAATTCGGTCGCAAGTCGGCCGCGACGATGTGACCATCGCGTGTGTGGATGCACTCGGTATCTCGGTGCGTGAAAAGACGCGTATCAACACGGCGATGCTCGGGGCGATGTGTCACGTCATTCCGTTACTCGACGTCGAAGCTGTCCGCACTGGCATCGCCCAGACGTTCTCCGCCAAGTATCAGCACCTGCTCGACGCCAACCTGCGCACCTTTGACGCCGGGCGCGACGAAGTCATCGAGCAAGCGCCGCTGCACGAACTCGACGTCGACGGCGAAGACGCCGTCGCGATTCACCCTGGCGTGACACCCAAGAAGCATAAGCACCGGGCACTCGGCTACGACACCGCGTTCATCGGCGGTACCATTCCCACGCCGGGAAACTCCTACCACAAGGACTTGACCGCTTCGCGCAACGGATTCATTCCAGCATTCAACGTCGACAGCTGTATCCACTGCGCCGCTTGCGAACAGGTCTGCCCGGACGCCTGCTTCGTCTGGGAGACGCGCGACAACGGCAAGGGGCGGCAGTTCCAGTACCTGACCGGGATCGACTATCAATACTGCAAGGGCTGTCAAAAATGCGTCGTCGCCTGCCCGACCGATGCGCTGTCGACGATTGCTGACGATGAAGAGTACGTGCTCGCACACCGTGTCGTGCACCACTTTGCGAAGGAGGTTGAAGTACGATGAGCATGAATGTTGTAGAACGACCATCCGCATCTGAGGATACAGCGCCAAACCGCGCGACCAGTCCGACGCAGAACACCGAGCTGCCGCAGCAGATGGAGGAGTTCCACTCCGGCAACGAGATGGCTGCGAGGGCGGCGGCGCAGATTGACTACCACCTGATGGGCTACTTCCCAATCACACCGTCGACCGAAGTCGCCGAGTACCTCGACGAGATGCGCGTGAAGGGCGAGCACAACATCACGATGGTGCCGGCAGACGGCGAACACGGGGCGGCCGGCATCTGCTTCGGCGCCTCGACAGGCGGCGGCCGCGTCTTCAACGCGACGTCGTCACAAGGCTTCCTGTACATGCTCGAGAACCTGCCGGTCCAGTCCGGCACCCGCTTCCCAATGGTGCTGAACCTCGTGACGCGCGCTGTGTCCGGCCCGCTCGACATCAAAGGCGACCACTCAGACTTGTACTACGGCCTCAACATCGGCTGGCCAATTTTACTCGCGCGCGACCCGCAAGCTGTCTACGACATGAACCTGATGGCCCTCCGCCTCGCCGAACACAGCGACGTCCGGCTGCCGGTGATGGTCGCGTACGACGGCTTTTTCACCTCGCACGCCAAGCGCCGGGTGAACTTCTTTCGCGATCGCGAAACTGTCCAGGGCTTTGTCGGCCCGATGCCGACGCCGCCGGTGACTGCGCTTGACCCGCGCCACCCGGTGACAATTGGCCCGTATATGAATGATCCCGACCAGATGAACAACAAGTACCAGCAGTCGCAGGCGATGTACAACGCGGCGGCGGTGTTTGAGCAAGTCGCGGCGGCGTACGAAAAGGTCTCCGGCCGCCGCTACGAAGCACTCGACCTGTACCGGATGGACGACGCCGACGTCGTCTTGTTCGTGCTCAACTCCGCCGCCGACACCGCGCGCGACGCGGTCGATGAGCTGCGCGACCAAGGCATCAAAGCTGGTATCGTCTCGCCGAACATCATCCGACCGTTCCCGGCCGCAGCGATTCAGGCAGCTTTGGCGAACGCGACGGTCGTACTCGTGGCCGAGCGCGCCGACTCCTACGGCGGCCATGGTCCGAACCTAACGCACGAGGTCAAGGCAGCGCTGCAGGATGTGCACTCGAGGGCGCATGTCATGTCCCGCGTGTTCGGCCTTGGCGGCAAGGAGTTCTACCCGCAAGACGCGCTCCACCTGTTCGATCACGCGCTCGCCTGGCTGCGCGGCGAGATGGTCGCGGACTTTGACTACTACGGTGTCGATCCCGGTGCTGACTCCGGTGCTGACTCCGCAGCGAACGCTGTGTTCGCAGGCGGGCTGCCGGCCCTGACCAAAGAAGAGATGAGCGGGTTCGTGTCGGTGACACCTTCCCCAGACGGCGGCGGGCTGCAGGTGAAGGTGCCGAACCTGCGTGCCTTGACCGCGAAACCACGGCGCATCGCGCCGGGACACGGGGCGTGCCCGGGCTGCGGGATCTTCCCAGGGGTCGAGACGTTTTTGAAGGGCATCGAAGGTGACGTCGTCGTACTCTACCAAACCGGCTGCGGCATGGTCACGACGACCGGCTACCCGTACACGTCGCACCGCGTGACGTACTTGCACAACCTGTTCCAAAATGGCGCGGCGACGCTGTCCGGCCTCGTCGAGATGTTCTGGGAGAAGAAGCGCCGCGGAGAAATCGAGATCGGCGACGATATCACCTTCGTCATGGTCACCGGTGACGGCGGCATGGACATCGGCATGGGCCCGGCAATTGGCGCTGCGCTGCGCAACCACAAGATGATTATCCTCGAGTACGACAACGAGGGTTACATGAACACAGGTGCACAGCTCTCGTACTCGACGCCGGAAGGTCACATGACCTCGACGTCTGGCGTCGGCCCGAAAGGCGCCGGCAAGACGTTCCCGCACAAGGACACGGCGCAGATTATGGCGGCGACCAACATCCCGTACGTCTTTACGGGCACGGAGGCGTTCGCGCAGGACCTTATCAAGAAGGCTGCAAAGGCGCAGTACTACGCGACGCACGAAGGCCTCGTGTACGGCAAGATTTTGATTGCCTGCCCCTTAAATTGGAAATCGGCGGACGACCAGGGCAACAACATTGTCGGTGCGGCCGTGAAGTGCAACTTCTTCCCGCTATACGAGGTCGAGCACGGCGTTACGAACATCACCTACGACCCGGCAGCCAAAAACGAGCGCATCCCGGTTACCGACTGGTTGCAGACGATGGGCAAGACGCGCCACATGCTGAAGCCGGAGAACGCCGAGACGCTCGCGCACTTCGAGGGCGAGGTCGACCGCCGCTGGCGCCGCCTGCGCGCGAAGCACGAGAACCCGGAGCTGTAATGGAACTTGAATGGAAATCGCCGGCACCGGGCCGGCGATTATCCGACTAGATGGGCCCGCGGGCGGCGGAGGGGCGGAGGAGCGGAGTTGCGTCGGCGGGCGCAGGGGGCGGAGCTGGCGGAGTTGCGCCGGCGGGAGCAGGGGGCGGAGCTGGCGCCGGAATAGCCGCACAGAACAGCTTATCTGCCAAAAAACACCCCAATCAGCGCTCCATAGGCAGTCAAAAACCGCTTATGGGCCACTTTTCCGCTCAATTCGGGGCGTTTATAGCGTCATAAGCTGCTTCGAACCGCCTAATCGACGCGATGAGCCGGGATTATCCGAGGATAAGCCGTTCAGCGCGGCTATTGCCGCATCGTCTGCCAGGGTCCCACGCTGAGGCCGAGGTTGCCGCTACGGCATCGCGTGCTTCTCGCACTGAAAATGGAAATCGCCGGCGCCGGGCCGGCGATTATCCGACTAGATGGGCCGCGGATGGCGGCGGGCGGAGCGGCGGCGGATGGCGGCGGGCGCAGGGGGCGGAGCTGGCGGAGTTGCGCCGGAATAGCCGCAGAGAACCGCTTATCTGCCAAAAAACACCCCAATCAGCGGTCCATAGACGGTCCAAAACCGCCTATGGGCCACTTTTTCGCTCAATTCGGGGCGTTTATAGCGTCATAAGCTGCTTCGAACCGCCTAATCCACGCGATGAGCCGGGATTATCCGAGGATAAGCCGTTCAGCGCGGCTATCGCGGCATCGTCTGCCAGGGTGCCTGCCGTGCTATCGCGGCATCGTCTGCCAGGGTGCCTGCCGTGCTATCGCGTCAGCCGTCTGCCAGGGTCCCATGCTGAAGCCGAAGTTCCCGCTACGGCACCGCGTGCTTCCCGCACTGAAAATGGAAATCGCCGGCGCCGGGCCGGCGATTATCCGACTAGATGGGCCGCGGATGGCGGCGGGCGGAGTTGCGCCGGAATAACCGCAGAGAACCGCTTATCCGCCAAAAAACACCCCAATCAGCGATCCATAGACGGTCCAAAACCGCCTATGGGCCACTTTTCCGCTCAATTCGGGGCGTTTATAGCGTCATAAGCTGCTTCGAACCGCCTAATCGACGCGATGAGCCGGGATTATCCGAGGATAAGCCGTTCAGCGCGGCTATCGCGGCATCGCCTGCCAGCGTGCCTGCCAGCGTGCCTGCCGTGCTATCGCGGCATCGCCTGCCATCGTCTGCTAGCGTGCCTGCCGTGCTATCGCGTCAGCCGTCTGCCAGGGTCCCATGCTGAGGTCGAGGTTGCCGCTACGGCACCGCGTGCTTCCCGCACTGAAAATGGAAATCGCCGGCGCAGGGCCGGCGATTATCCGACTAGATGGGCGGCGGATGGTCGGTTGGCTACTGCCTGCAAGTGGACCTCATTCGTCCATCATTGCCGAAGCGTCAAGACCACCTTACACTACCACCACAGGCCGCCCGCCATCGCCCCGAGCGTAAGCCCCGTCAGTGCGCCGAAGCCAAAGTACGCGCCGGGTGAGTAGACGAGGTCTAGGGCGAGGTCACCGTCGTGTAATGCGTGATCGCATGCAAACTGTTTAGCATTGGTTGCGGCCAGGTTTGCGCCAGGGGGATGCTGCACCACGTAGATCCCTCCTGAGTTCACGCCCGTGATGGTCCCATGGTACGTGCGCCCATTCATGTGATGAACGTACACCGGCCGGCCCATGTAGCGAGTCGCCTGATAGTACAGCGGATGATACATCGCTGCCCACCTCCTTCCCAAGTGGCTGAATGCACCCACCGCTATGGTACGTACAGGCGGCCACAGGTTGTATCGGCGAGTATCTCGGCACCAATTGGGAAGCGGCGGAAACCTAGGGATAGCTGTGGTTTACAGGCCTTTCATGTCTTGGGACAGGCGACGATGGGATTAGGGACGGATGGTGGACAGTTTGCCTGCACCCGCCTCACCCGTCACGCTCAGCCGTCACGCTCAGCCGTCACGCTCAGCCGTCACGCTCAGCCGTAGATGTGCTCAAGGATGGAGTACAGCGTTACTTTGGCCGGCAGCGGCCGGGCGTCGCCATCCGGCATCTGCATAGCGGCGAGCGCTCGCCGCCAACGCACGAGTTCCTGCGCCAGCCCATCCTGCGTGAACGAGTCGAAACCACCGGCCGTGAGAGTTGCGCGGTAACCCGTGATGGCGTCGGGATCGACAAAGGGGGACAGGTAAATCAGGTCGCCGTCCGTAAACTTAATCTGCTGCAGGGCCTGGAGCGTGTCCGCAAGGTGCTCATCCGCTGCCGCAGGCCCTCCTACGCCGACGAGCAAAATCACGCCGAGGCGGAAGCCGCCTGCCTTCAGCGTGTTCAGTGCCTCTACCGCTTCCTCCGCAGATCCAGGTTTCGCGAGGAACTGGCGTAGCCGATTCGATCCCGTTTCCAAACCAGAGTACACCGTGTGCAGTCCAGCTTCGTAGATCCGCCGAAGGTCGTCCAGCGTCTTGTACTCCAATGTGAAGGTGTCCATAAACGCATTAAACTCGATGCCGCCGGTCGCATCGAGCAAGCCCCCCGTGCCCGCGTTCCCGGTCGATCCCGAAGCTCCCGCGGTTGCAGAGAGGCGGCGGCGAATCTGCGTGATCATCCGAATCAAGCGCTCGGTCGGCACCACGAAGGCGTTGCCGTCCGCGAGAAACACAGTCTTCCGGTCAGCGACACGAGGGCCGAGAAACGCCATGAGGTGATCGAGATGCGCTTCGAGTTCGATTTCAGAGCGAATGTGAAACCGGCGATCCCGGTAGAAGTCGCAAAACAGACACTTGTTATACGAGCAGCCGAGTGTGACTTGGACTACGAGGGAGTGGTACTGATCGGGCGGCAGGATGCTGATCGGAGAGTACACCGTGCGAAAGGCTGCGGCATCTGTTGCCAAGGCCTCGGGCGACCACTGCGCGAGCCGCCGTGCCCACTCCACCCACTGCTCATGGTTTAGGTCCACGCCGCCATCGGCTGCGGACATCATCGTCTGCAGCGTTCGACGCGCGGCACCGTAGGCACTGCGATAAAAATCAGCCGCCGCGCCTGTGTCTAACTCGTGATACGCGCGGTAGACAAGCGCCCCCACTGTCGGGTCGATCACGGCCGTCGCCCGGGGCATGAGCCCGCCTGGTTCAGCAGCGCCGACCGCGGTTGCATCGGTCTCATCAGCGCCAACACCGGGCTGCGCGGCAGCGACCGCCCCTGCGACTACAGACTCACGCTGCGCAGCGCCAACCGCCCCTGCCACTACAGACTCACGCTGCGCAGCAAAACTCGGCGTTGTCACTTGCAGCAGGCGGTTGTCAAACCCGCGGCGAACGACCTGCCGCGGACCAGCCGCCATCAGTAGCCGCCCGGTCTCATCAAAGTGGTAGAGCCAATCTCCTACATGCGCTACGAGCCGATTGTCACGAACGTACGCCTGGCAGCGAGTCCCTTCGGAACCTTGCATATGAAGAACCTCCTGGCGACTCTGTATCCCTTCGTACTATACCCCTCGCGAAACAAAGCCGCCAGTTCCATCCCGCCTAGTTCCAAGAGACCTGAGGCCCCCGAAATCAGTCCACCTGCCGGCAACCGGCACCCTAGTCCAGCGCGCGCCTGCCGGCGCCGTAGTCGGCTTGTGCCAGCCGCGCGCCAATCGAAGCCGTAGTTCGCTTGTGCCAGCCGCGCGCCAATCGGCGCCCTAGTTCGCCGCCGCCTCGGTAAGTTGCTGGCGGATCTGGTACTTCAGAATTTTCCCGGACGCGTTGCGTGGAATCGGGGCGACAACCAGGATGCGCGGAACCTTGTAGTCGGCGATCAGCGCCTTACAATGTTCCCGCAATTCCTCAGTCGTCAGCGTCGCGCCGGGGGCAACCGACACGATGGCTGTGACCGTCTCGCCATAGTCCGGGTGTGGGACGCCGACGACCGCGCAGTCGGCGACTGCCGGGTGCGTAATTACGGCGTTTTCCACCTCCACCGAATAGACGTTCATGCCGCCTGTTAGAATCATGTCCTTTTTCCGATCCACAAGGTAGACCAGACCCGTATCGTCCACCGTGGCGAGGTCGCCAGTAAAAAGCCAACCATCGCGGATGGCGTCGGCCGTCGCCTCCGGCTTGTTCCAGTAGCCTTTCATGAGTGTCTCGCCGCGCAGCAGCAATTCGCCCACTTCCCCGGGTGCCACGTCCGCGAAGTCGTCGTTGACCACCCGCGCCTCCGTATTCAGGGTCGGACGACCGGCAGCGCTCGGATGATCACGCAGTTCATCCCCACCGACGAAGACGCCACCAGGGCCCATCTCGGTCAGTCCGCACAAGTTATAGAGTTCTAGCTCTGGCAGCGTTTCTGCCAGTTTTGTCACGAGGGACGGCGCCATCGGGGCAGCGCCGAACATGCCGATGCGCCAGGCGGACAAGTCCGTCCGCAGCAGATTCTCATTGCGGAGCATGAACTGGTACATCGTCGGGACGCCGAAAAACGCTGTCACCCGGTGTTCCGACATCGCTTGCAGGACAAGAGCGGGATCAAACGTGCGGACCACGATATGCGTTGCCGCGAGGTAAGTGCCCGCCATCAAAAACAGGTTGAGTTCGGCTGAGTGATACAGCGGCGCCACATGCAGCAGGACGTCGCCTTCCCGAAGACCCACGCCCATCGCGGCGTTGATGCCGGTCCAGACAATCCGGTGGTGATCGAGCAGCACTCCCTTGGGCCGCCCCGTCGTGCCAGAAGTGTACAGAATTTGCGCGTCATCGTCTTCCCCCACATCGACGCCAAGCGATTCGGTTGATTCGCGCGCCATCCGCGTCCGCAGGCTATGTACCCCCGCGATGGCGGCTGGGTCCCCATCGGTCCCGGCGCCTGCCATCCCGCTAGTCATCGCGTCTGTCGTCCCACCCGTCATCGCGCTTGCCATCCCACCCGTCATCGCTCCTGCCATCCCACCCGTCATCGCGCCTGCCATCCCGCTAGTTTCCGCAGCAGCGTTCTCGCGTTCCTCGAACGCAAGCGCTTTCACGACGGGCGGTGATTTGCCGTCGGCCGCCGCCTGGGTCTCGACCAGATCGATCGCGGCCGTCACCACCGGGGTAAGTTCGGGATCGTGCAAAATCAACCGCACCGCCGCATCCTCCAGCTGATAGGCCAACTCCGGCGGCGCAAGGCGCATGTTAGTCGGTACTGTAATTGCGCCGAGCTTCAGCAACCCGTAGTAGGCAATCACGAGCGTATCGCTGTTCGCCCCCATGATTGCGACGCAATCGCCGTGACGGACCCCGAAGTCACTCAGCACGCGCGCGGCTTGATTGACGACGTTATCGAACTCTCGGTAGCTGTACCGCCGTTCGTCACAGACCAAGGCCAGTCTGTCCGGGACCCGTCTGGCATTGCGTTCCAGGATGACCCCAATGCTTGGCATCATAACACCTCCAACTTGACAGAGTTGATTGAATACTATGATTCATTATTATACAGCATACGCCCCCTATTCCCGCGCCAGCGCTGGTCTAAAATTGGTAATTGCACGGAGGATTCACGAGAGTTGATCTCAATTGGGAGTGTCGGCGCCATCACTTTGAGACGCCTTCGAGAGGGAATCGGCTTCGTAAGAAGGATTGCCATCGACGCGCTTCAGTGGACGCAGCGGCGAGAACAGCAACCACACAACTGGGGCGATGCTGCCGACGGCAGCGGTAATGAGGGTAGGCCGCAGGCCGATATGCGAGCCGAGTAAGCCACCGGTCAGCGCGCCGAACGGCATGATTCCCCAGATGATAAAGCGGATACTCGCGGTCATGCGGCCGAGCATGTGCGGCGGCGTGATCGCCTGACGGACACTCACCTGGTTGACGTTGTAGGCGACAGCGCCAAAGCTGGTCAGCATGCCAGAGACGACGAAAAACCCGAACGCAAGCGGCAGCGGCCTTATCGCAAGCGGCAAAATGAAGGTGCCGAGCATCGCGATCATCGATGCGGTGACAATCGCCCAGCCCACCCCCAGGCGCTTTGCCATCTTAGCGGCCGCAATCGCGCCAATCGCTGCGCCGACCGCGTTGACAGCGTAGACGAGGCCGAGCAGCGACGCGGTAAAGCCGAGATCGCGCACCGCAAACAACACCATCACCGCACTCGTGACACCGGCAAAAAAGTTGGAGAACGCGGTCGAGACGATCACGGACCGCAAAAATGGGTGTCGCAGCACATACGAGAGACCTTCGCCAATCTGCCGCCAGATGTGTTGCCCGTTGGCTGGCTGAGGACTCGGTTCGATGCGCCGGATGGAGAGCAGAGACAGCACGGACACAACGTACGATGCTGCATCGACCAGCAGCGCCACCGGAGCCGTCAGCACTTGCACGAGCACGCCTGCGATGGCAGGACCGGCCATACCGCTCACCGCCCGCGTCCCCTCAAGTTTGCCATTGCCTTCGATGAGTTCGCTGCTCGTCACGATACTCGGCAGGTAGCTTTGATAGGCGACGTCAAACAGCACGGTCAAGCAGCCGACGCCAAAGGCGACGCCCGCCAGCCACCACAGGGTCAGACCGTGAACGATCGCGAGAGTCGGCACAACGACGAGCAACAACGCTCGGCCAATGTCCGCGCTGACGAGCACTGGGCGACGGCGGACGCGATCGGCAAAGACACCTGCAAATAGCCCGATGAGCAGGAATGGTAGAGTTTGCAGTGCCTCAAGATAACCCATCTGGCGAGCGCTGGCATGGAGCCATGTGACGGCCGTGAGGGAGAATGCCAGTCCTGTGACCTGCGACCCGAACTCGGACACGGTCTGGCCGAACCACAGCTTCAAAAAGTCGACATGCCGCCACAGGGTCGGGCGCTCGGCAGGCGGTGTGACGCTCGGCGGTGTGACGCTCGGCGGTGTGCCCATGTTGAGATTACTCCCGCGTAGTAAAGAGTCCGTTGGTGGCCAATCGGTACAGCGATAATACTACAATTCCGCCAATTTGGCGCAAATGCGCGTGACTATAGGGCCAATTTGGCGCTATCGACAGCACGTCAACACCCTCACGCGGCCATATTGGCGCTATTCACCGCTTTTGCGCCAATTTGGCGCTATCAGCAACGTGATCCCGCTCGCTTTGCGCCATATTGGCGCTATTCACCGCCTTTGCGCCAATTTGGCGCTATCCGCAACATGATCCCGCTCGCTTTGCGCCAGAATGGCGCTATTCACCGCCTTTGCGCCAATTTGGCGCTATCGACAGCACGTCAACACCCTCACGCGGCCATATTGGCGCTATTCACCGTCTTTGCGCCAATTTGGCGCTATCAGCAACATGATCCCGCTCGCTTTGCGCCAGAATGGCGCTATTCACCGCTTTTGCGCCAATTTGGCGCTATCAGCAACGTGATCCCGCTCGCTTTGCGCCAAATTGGCGCTATTCACCGCTTTTGCGCCAATTTGGCGCTATTCACCGCTTTTGCGCCAATTTGGCGCTATCCGCAACGTGATCCCGCTCGCTTTGCGCCAAATTGGCGCTATTCACCGTCTTTGCGCCAATTTGGCGCTATCCGCAACGTGATCCCGCTCGCTTTGCGCCAGAATGGCGCTATTCACCGCTTTTGCGCCAATTTGGCGCTATCCGCAACATGATCCCGCTCGCTTTGCGCCATATTGGCGCTATTCACCGTCTTTTCGCCAATTTGGCGCTATCGACAGCACGTCAACACCCTCACGCGGCCATATTGGCGCTATTCACCGTCTTTGCGCCAATTTGACGCTATCAGCAGCACGTCAACACCCTCACGCGGCCAATTTGGCGCTATTGAGGTCCAGCCGGACCTGATACCGCCAATATGGCGCAATGTGCGTGACTATAACGTCATTCTGGCGCTACCCAACGCGATCGCGACGGTCATACCGCCATCTTGGCGCCATCCGTCCCCCGCTGCGCCTGTGGTGCTCGACGTCACCGGACTGCCGTCGCCCCGTCGCCCCGTCGCCCCGTCGCCGCGCCCTACTTCGCCTGCTCCACTTGCGTGTAGGCGGGCATCGTTGTCCAGTTTGACGGCACATTTTGGTTCGTCCAGCCGCTCTTCGGCATGAAGCTCGCGTGCACGCTGTTGAAGTAGGCGTCCATCATCTGGCGGCCGAGCGGCACAGCAGTTGTGGCGCCATAGCCGGCGCCCGGGACCATGATGGCCACCGCGATCTGCGGGTTGTTGTACGGTGCAAAACCGATGAACACCGAGTTGTTGGTTTTGCCGATGCCTGGCAGGTAGATCCCGGCCGTTCCCGTCTTACCAGCCACGGCGTAATGTGCGCCGACAAATCCGCCGTAGACGGTACCGAGCGGATAGTGAGCCGCTTGATACATGCCCTGGTGGTCCAAGTTCAGGTAGGTCGGGTTGAGATGAAGATTGGCCTGAACCTGTGTCGGGATGACCTTGACCGGCGTTTGTCCAGCGAGGGTCTGGTGCAGACCCGGCGGGTAAATCGCCTCAAGCAGGTGCGGGGTCAGACGTTTGCCACCGTTCGCGATCGTCGATACATACTGAGCGAGCTCAATCGGCGTGAACTGCTGCCCCTGGCCGAACGCCATAGCCGCCAAGTCGTATGGAGAACCGTAGTTCGTGTATGACCCCGTCTTCTTCAATTGCGCGCGAATGTTTACAATATCTTGCTGCGTCAACAGCACAGTCTTAGAGCTGTTTTGCTGCTGGTCTTCGATGTAAAAAGCGCCCGCCACTTCGCCCGGCAAGTCGATGCCCGTTATCCGCCCGAGCCCAAACCGCAGTTCTCCCGCCGCAATGTCGGTCAATCCGCGGATGAAGTACGTGTCGCGCCACTTCTGCAAGTGGCCGCCCATCGGATAACCGCCGTTGGTCGTCGTACTGCCAAGCCACTTGCCAAAATTGAGCCCGACGTTGTAGAAAAAGCGGTCGTCAGACACCGCGAGCGCCGTGACGTCGTTGACAATACCGTAGTTGGCGTCCTCGTGCATCAGGTACGTACCAATCATCTGGTACGGGGCGTTGTCGTTAAACGTCGTGTTTGGCGTGACGATGCCGTAGTCGAGCGCTGTAATTAGGTTGCTCGGCTTTGCCGTTGACCCTGGCGGGAGTGCCATTTGGATCGCACTGTTCTGTTCCGCCCCGGACGTTGACAGATACTGCGCGTGCGCTGTGAAGTTGTTCCCAGGTACAAACCAATTCGGGTCCATGTACGGGTAGCTGACCATCGCGAGGATGGCGCCAGTGTGCACGTTCATCATCACGGCGGCCGCCGTCGGAATCTTGATGTTGTTTTGTCGGTCGTAGTTCTGAATCGTCGTCATCATCAGCTGCTGGGTCACGGCTTGCACGCGTCCGTTAATCGTCAACTGAAGGTTGTTGCCAGCGACGGGCGGAACTGTGCCAACATGCGTTGCCGCGGCACTGGTCAGGCTATACTGCTCCTCTTGATACCCGTTTTTGCCGCGCAACAGGTTTTCATACTGCAACTCGAGGCCGGCAACCCCAACCTGTTGATTCTCCATATATCCATGATTGAGGTAGTAGGTGACGTTCTGAGGCGTAATCGGCCCTACATAACCGAGTACCTGTCCAAGCAGATCGCCATACGGATATGTCCGCTGACTGTCTAGCTGCACGCTCAGACCTGGCAGGTTACCCTGGTGCTCAGTCACGAACGTCAACTGTGCCTCGGTGACATTCTTGAATAATGTGATGGTGGAATACTGCTGTTGTGACTTTAGTAACTGCACTACCTGTGCTGTTGTCTGATGAAACTGCGGCGCAAGCAGGGTCGCCATGCTCTGGATTTCCGAATTCGTCGTGTTGATCTTCTGAATGCGTGTAAAGTACACGCTGTAACTCGGCTGATCGTACGCTAACAACTGCCCAGTCGAGTCGTAGATGCGTCCGCGGGCGGGGATGATTGGAATCCGCTGGACAGTCGTCACGTTTTGACTCGCACGAAAGGCGCTGCCTTTCGTGATCTGAATGTAGCCAAGTCGAAACACCAAAGCAGACATCGCGACGAACACCGTCACAAACACGGTGCTCGACCGAAATACTTGCAGGTTTCGACGCTGCTTCTCAAGTTTCGCCTTTTCGACCGAGCGCGCTCGCATCCTTCTCGCAGTGTTGCGCTTAAATAACCGTCTGCCGCCGGAGCGCGGACGAAGCCGCCGCTTCATCGCGGACCCCCCTCGCATCTCTTCCGAAGTCGTGGTCATACGCAGTCTAGTATACTATTCCACTTCCATCGAAAGCTGTTTTATCTAGAGAGGGAGTTTGAGGAAATCATCGAGGGGCAAGCGTGTGCGGGTGAACCGGTTGCCGGTCCACCTGCACACTTTGGGGGTCGATCAATAACCGACTGCGCCTCCGGCACAGCTTCCGCCGCCATAGTAGCCCGGCACGAGCAGGAAGAACAGGACGAAGATGATCAAAAACACGACCGCCCAACGGGTGTAGCCACCAAATGTTCCACCGTACATTCTGCATGCACTCCCTTCTCACTGGCATGCTGCAAAATATGTACGCGTCTGCGCTGCGGGGGCGGTATTTGCCCCGTACTAAGCGCACATTTGGGTGATAGCCCAACTTTAGCCGCTCTTACGCTCCTGGTACTCCCGCTTCTCGTCGACAGCCTTTGGCTGTCCAAAAAAGACGTGTATCAGCAACAGCACGATGCCAAGCTGCAGCGATACATCTGCAAAGTTAAAAATACCGTGATTGCCTGGGAAGTGAAACATGTCAGTGACGTATCCGTTGACGATGCGCCCGTACGTATTGCCGACCGCAGCCCCGAACAAAAACCCCCACGCCACACCGTACAGCGAGCGCGTAGCCCGCGGGCGATAACGCACGAACAGCACAAGCAGTCCACCGACGACGACAAGGCCAATCAAACCAAGCAACAGCGTGGCGTGGGCAAACGAGCCCCCCATTGCGCCGGTGTTGTGCAACGGGATCAGCTGGAGCGGGCCAAACGTGCCGTGCAGGCGACCCTGGTTCGTCAGGATTTTTAACGTCCGGTCAACACCAAACACGATACAGGCAACGGCCAGTCCAATCCATCGGTACGCAGCCGTCTGCCTTATGACCTTCCACAATTCACAGACCTCGTTTCTGCGACACTGTCATCGTTCCGGAGTCCGTCACCATCGCGTTTGCACCAGAAACAGTCAGTTCAGAGGATGTCGCATTGCTCCCGTAGTTGGACCTAGCCTGTTTATCCCTTAGAATGAACATAACACAGGACATGCGGTAGCGAACACCCGTTGCTTTTCGACTTCATTCCCAGCCATGGAGCCTCCATAACTTTTCCATGGATTGTCCAATGTTTGTTCACCCGAACGAATCGGCAGTCGAGTATGCTTGCTCTTTGAAAGTATCATTGCCTGTCTTGCGACTCGATTCGACTCCAGACGACTAGTCTCGTGTCGTCTCGACTCAGAACACAAGGCACGTCAAACTCAGCATGAGGTGGGAGATTAACTTGCTCGCGACTCTTTATCACCTGTTCCCTCCGACGATTCACCCAATGGTGATTCACTTTACAATCGCCATCATTTACTTGACGGGACTCGCAGGTTTCATCGGCCTATTCTGGCGTAGAGACAACTTTTTTTCGAAACTCTACTTTATGCTGCTGATTCTCTCGATCATCGCGACCATCGCAGCCGGAGTTGCCGGGGTCATTAGTGAATTCTACGTGAATCCGCAGGCGAACGGTGTGGCGGGAACACTCGCAATTCACAAGCGTGACGGAGAACTGACCGGAGTACTTCTTGTGATCTCGTTTGGCTTGCAAGTGTTCTTGGCGAGGTTGCAAAATGTGTCTTTCCTCTCCTTTATCGTGACACTTGGTGCGATGGCGATGGTCAGTGTGACTGGGTTTATCGGCGGATCGATGGTGTACGACCATGGCCTTGGCGTTCACGTAGCAGCGGCGAGCAACGCGACATCTTCAGTCTCGCCTTGACGGAGGTGCATTCCGTGGCACAAAGAATTCTGGTCGTCGATGACGAACGAAAAGTACTCGATGTGATTCAACCGTTTTTGGAACGGGAAGGCTTTCAGGTGCGCACCGCAGTCGACGGAAAACGGGCGCTCGTTCTGGCGAAAGAGTGGGATCCGGACCTGATTGTCCTGGACTGGATGCTCCCTGAAATTTCTGGACTTGACGTCTGCCGGGAACTGCGCAAGGATTCCAAGGTCGCCATTATCCTGCTGACAGCTCGTTCCGATGAAGCCGACCGCGTCGTCGGCCTCGAGATTGGCGCCGACGACTACTTGGTCAAGCCTTTCGGTCTGCGCGAATTGACGGCTAGGGTGCGCGCCGTGCTCCGGCGTGCACAAGACACGCAGGAAGAACCACAGGTTTTGCGGCGCGGCGACGTGACGATTGACGTCGAACGGTTTAAGGTCTGGCGAAACGACCAAGAAATCCAGTTGACCCCGACCGAGTTTAAAATCTTGTTGACGCTAGCCGAGCGGCCGGGCGTGATATACAGTCGACTACAGCTCTCACGAGCAGCCATGGGCACGGACTACTTGCAGTACGAGCGCACAGTAGACACACACATCAGTCACCTGCGCAGGAAAATGGAAGACGACCCGGCAGACCCTCGCATCGTCCAGACTGTGTACGGTGTCGGGTACCGGTTTGGCGAGGGCTAAGCGGCAAAGCGCAAGCGGACTCAGGACAGGCGAGCGGGTGAACACGGTGACGGTTCGCACAAAACTTTTGGCATCGATGGCACTCTTGGTCCTGCTGATGGCAGGCGCCTTTTTCACGTTGTCGCGCGGCTACCTCGTGCACCAGTTCCGCCAGTACGCGACCACTGCAGAGTCAGAGGAAGCCGCGCAGTGGGCACGCGTCATCCGCTTCTACTACACAAGCAGCGGCAACAGTTGGAACCAAACCGCGCCGCTCTTGCAGGATTTGCTGCGGGAACAAAGCTCCAGCGAGGACCACACAGATGGAACCGTCGCTAACTTGGGCCCCTCTGCAAGCGCTACGAAGGGGGCTCAAGTGAGCGGGAATGGGTTTGTATCCGGGTCTGGCGTCACCCCTCCCGATGGTCCGACAGTTCAGAGCGCCCACCCTGCGACAAACAGCAAGTCAGCTGACCAGGACGAACAGGTAAGCCGTCTGGTCATCGTGGACTCAAACGGCCACAAGGTGCTCGACGTAACCAGCGGCGACAGTGATACCCCTGCCACTAAGAAGAGTGCCGACGCCGATTCAGTCCACATGGTCAGCTACCCGCTCAAGATTGGCAACCAGTTTTCTGGAACGCTTTACATCGGCGACAGCGGCCCGGGCGGTTTGCTCGGCATGGAGAGCCAAGTCATGCGCTCAATGACGTTCGCAATTGTCTGGGGGATGCTCCTCGCGACTGCCGTTGCGCTCACACTCGGCTACTTTCTCTCGAGGCGCCTCACCAGCCCGCTGCACCGCCTGTCCCAAGCGATTCTGCAGATGGGCCGCGGTGACTGGGATGTACCAGTGAACATCAGCGGCCGCGACGAAGTCGGGCAACTGGCGAAGGCCTTTCACCAAATGCGAGATCAACTGCGGACAGGCGAACACGTGCGCAAACAGTTGGTCGCCGACGTCGCGCACGAGTTGCGGACCCCGCTGACAATTCTCGAGGGTCAGCTCGAACTTGTTCAGCAAGGCCTGAAGAGCGCCTCGCCTGAAACGTTTGTGCCGATGCTCGACGAAGTCATCCGCCTGTCCGGGCTCGTTGAGGACCTGCATCAACTTTCCTTGGCAGACGCAGGCCAGTTGACGCTGAATCGTCAGCGGACCGACCTCACGGACATCGTGCAGCGCGTGGTCGAGAACTTTTCACTCGAAGCCGAGTCTCGCCAGGTCGATCTCGCTATGCACGTAGAGGACAGCGCTGACCTGGACAAGCCCGCTGGAGAAATTCTCGGCGACCCGCACCGCATGACGCAGGTCTTGGTAAACCTAGTCGACAACGCGCTCACACATACACCGAGCGGCGGCCGCGTGACCGTCACTCTCTCATCCGCCGCAAACACTGTCACCGTCGCCGTTTCTGATACGGGTCCAGGAATCGCGCCCGAGCACCTACCGCACGTGTTCGACCGCTTCTACCGGGCAGACAACAACCGCTCACGCACCACTGGCGGCATGGGTCTTGGCCTCGCGATTGCGAAAGGGTTTGCCGAGGCGCACGGCGGCACCATTGAAGTCGCAAGCACCGTGGGCGTCGGGACGACGTTTACAGTCGTCGTACCGCGCCGCCCGACAGCAAAACTGTAAGTAGACCATGACACGAAGGAGGTTGCCACATGAAACCTGGCACCTTGCTGAAAACCTCTCTCTTGTCGCTCACCACCCTCACCTTCGCCGGCATGTTGTCCGGTTGTGGGCAGGCCGTCTTCCCGAACAACACAACGGGCACTGCGGCCACCAACACCAGTCAGAGCGGGAAGTCTAATGGCGCATCGACGGCCAGTGGCGGGGCGAAGAAATCCGGCGCCGCCACATCGACGGCCCCCGTCTGGCCCACCGTCCACTTCACAGCGCTGCACACCCTGCCCGTCGACATGCTCGGCGATGCCCTGGCTATCGATCCCGCCGGCAACCCGGTCATCTCCGGCGGCTACACAGGCGCGTATTCGCTCACTGGCGTCGTCCGCGTCAACCCGACTGGTGCCCCCGTGGTGCTCGCCAACCTGCCACAACCGACACACGACGCCGCGGCAGGCTACATCGGATCCGCCTTGTACGTGTTCGGCGGCGGCCAGAACGCCTCTTACAACTCCATCACAAAAGTTTCCCACGGCCAGGTATCCTCCGCTGGCACCCTGCCGGACTACCTGTCTGACGCAACCGCCGTGCCCTATCGTTGGCAAGGACAGAGCGGTCTACTCATAGTTGGCGGGTACAATGGACAGGCTTTTAACCGTACCGTCCGCTTCGCAAGTGTTGGCAGCAGCGGTCTCACGTTGCAGGACGTGTTTACCATGCCCGTCGGGCTGCGCTACATCGCCGCGACGGCACTAGGCAATTCTGTCGCGTACGCTGGGGGGTTGACAACTAGCGGATCTATTACAAACACTGTGTACCTGTGGTCACCAAGCCACGGTGTCCAACTGATTGCGCACTTGCCGCACGCATTGCAGAAAGCCGCAGCGTTTCACGTCGGCAGTCGCTACCTGCTTGTCGCGGGCGGCTTACTCGCGAACGGGCAGCCAAGCACGACAATTTACGGGATCGACCTGGTGACAAAGCAAGTCCAGGTCATCGGTCAATTGCCGTCGCCGCTCGCAGACATGGGCTATGCGCAGTCTGGCAACACCGGCTACATAACCGGAGGCGAGCCCACCGCGAGCTACACACAGGCGACAAACGCCGCGTGGAAGTTGAGTCTGTAAGAATTTTTCGCACCACTGGAGGCCAAGTTATGAAAAACCGTTGGAGTCGCCCCCTTCTCGCGCTCACCACCGTCGCAGCTTGCATCGGACTCGTCGCCTGCGGCCAGGCACCCTCTGGCAGCACCGGGTTGAACACCAGCTCGACCAACGCAACCCACTCGAACAAGACGGGCAGTGCCAATGGGTCGAACGCAGCGAAATCGAACTCCGCAGGCGCCAACAACACAAAGCCCGTCGCCGTCCCGAAGGGTCCACTGCCGGGTGACTTGCTCATCGCCGATCGCGGCAACGACCGTCTCCTCATCGTCAATCCGCAGAAGAAAGTGCTGTGGCAGATGACGATCAATCCAGGTGGCGTGTTTGGTGTCAACTCGCTCGGGCCGGACGACTCGTTCATCACACCTGATCACAGGCACATTATCATCAACGAAGAGAACAACAACGTGATCGCACTCATCGACATCAGAACGAAAAAAATCGTCTGGACGTACGGACACCCGGGTGTCGCCGGCTCACAACCTGGCTACCTGAATACACCTGACGACGCCTACATGCTGCCAAACGGCCTGGTCAGCGTCGCCGACATCAAGAACCAGCGCATCCTGTTCATCAACCCGAAGACGAACAAGATTGTCAAACAGTACGGCATCACCGGCTATCGCTACCACAACCCGCCGAAGTCATTCGAAGCGCCAAACGGCGACACCCCGCTGCCAAATGGCGGTACTCTCGTCACCGAGATCGGCTCGGGCTACACGGGCCAAGGCTACGCCGACTACATTAACCCGAACGGTACGATGCGCTATAGCGTGAACCTCCCGCTTGTCGCGTACCCATCCGACACGCAGTTACTTCCAAACGGCAACCTCCTCGTCGCAGACTACAGCACGCCGGGGCGCGTCATTGAAGTGACACCGCAGGGTAAAGTGGTCTTCAACTACTACCAGACGTCCGGCCCTGGCGCGCTGAACAGCCCATCGCTTGCAATGCCGCTGCCAAACGGCGACATTGTCTTGAATGACGACTTCAACGACCGCATCGTCATCATCGACCCGAAGACCGGCAAAATCGTCTGGCAGTACGGTGTCAAAGGTGTCGCTAGCTCGAAGACGGGTTATCTGAACGATCCCGATGGCCTCGACTTCATCCCGCTCTCCTGGCACGTGCCAATTTAAGTTCGCGTCGATGAGCAACTCGCAACGATTGCATCGCCGCTGTACGTCCTGAGAAGGCCAAAAATGTCGCTCCGCCCTCGCATGGGCCGGGAGCGACATTTTCCTTATCGACGTAAGCAACGGGCCGGTTGCAGCCGTCCAAGACCATCCCAAGCCCAAGTCCGCGGCTGCCGACGACCGTGATCCTCCGTTACGAGTCCTTCTGGACGCCTGGACGCGTCATCTCCGTGGTGCCGCGGCACCCCCCGGCGCCCTACTGCAACCCCAGTGCGGTCTGAGCGTTTTGGATGTCTAGCTCCACCTGCTTCGACACGACGTACGCGTCGTACCACTCCATGTCGAGCATGTACTGAAAAATCTGCCCGTGTGCCGCGATAGCGTCATCCAAATGCCTGTGCAAAGTCTCGCGGACCGCAGGTGTTGCCGTTTCGGTCAAGGCCCGCGCGTAGGTGCGAACGCCAGTCTTTGCCGCCATCAGTAAGTCGGTCACGATGATCTCGTCCGTCAGCGCAGCCGGCCCCGTCAACCTCTCAATGATTGGATTCATGTCCTTTCCCTCCTTTGCTGCCTAAAGCCGGCCTCCACGCTCACCCCCGTGGCCTTACTGTGTCACGCTAACCGCCACGCCCGACAACAGCCGCTGCAGGTCCTCGATGTGTCGCCTATCCAACTTTGGTCATCAACAATCTCCTCCGCCCGCCTGTCTAACCTTATGCTCGACGTCGCCGCACCCGTGGGTTTCGCCCACACGCGGGCAACTTCACATACGAATTTGGACAATCCGCATCCGTTTCTCCACTCACACTTGGTCGATCACGACTCGCCAGGACGGTTGAATCACGACCACATGGCGAATCAGTGTGACTGAGGAGCCCTGGTCAGGTTTGCCACGGGCGGCCGCAACCGGAGCCAAATTGCTGAGCACTCGCCCCGAAGGGTCGGTAATAGCAGCGCGGTACCGCACTCCGGGAACGAGCCCAGACAAGCGAAGTGTGACGGTAAGGTCGTGAGTTTTGCTTGACAGTACGAACGTGGCGTCCCCACTTAGACGAGATCCCGGTAGGCCACCGGGGCGCAACAACATCCGCGCGTACGTTGTCCCCACATGTGCGCTACCTGACGTCACCGCGAACGGTCCACCCATGCCAACAGCGGTTGCGTGGAATGCCCGCTGTCCCGAAGCACCCGAAGCACCCGGGACATGTGGTACCGCAAATCCCGCAGCTGTGGACGGTGCCGTCGCCCGGTTACTCACGTGTGAGTCGATCGCGTTGACTACCATCACCTTCGACGCCCCCGCTGTCTGCGTGCAACCCGTGAGCGTGAGGCTCACAACCAACGCGAGAGCCGTGCCGATGGGACGCATGCGCACCGCGCTCCCCCCTCTCTTATCTCAGTGAAATGCCAATCTAACTTTGCCGGCGAGTGTCGGCCACGAATGTTAAGTTCGCGGAGCGAGCCCTAACACGCCCCATAGCGGGCCTTGGCCGAACAGCGTTCGCGAGGGCCGCAAACACACAAACCCCGAGCGGTAACGACGCCAGCGTCGTTAATCGACTGCTGATGGGCCTGTCGCGTCCGCTGAAGTGTCGAAAATGTCGCTACGGGCCTGATTTTTGCGCTGCAGCGACATTTTTTCCGTTCGCGCGTTACCGCTTTTGGCTACTCAAAGACCTCTCAGTGCTGAGAGCCTGTTCTGATAATGTGTCATCGCTGCATCAGCTTTATTCCTGTGCAGCAGTCCGTGCAGCAGTCCGAGACCGTCCGTGCAGCAGTCCGTTCGAACCGACTCACTTGTGATAGAATTACTTGCACGAAACCACACGTGACACGTGATAGGTAGCGCCACTTGCGTGCTATGAAAGTATCGAACACAGTCAGTCGCACTAGAATCACGGATTACTCACGGGAACTCCCTGTGGGACTAGGAATATGAGGTGTGTCCGATGAGACTGGGTGGGGTCGAAGCAGGCGGAACGAAGATGGTGTTCGGAATCGGAGACGAGACCGGGACAGTACTCGAAATGAAATCCGTGGCAACAACTAGTCCCGAGGAAACCATCCCCCCCATCTTGGACTACTTTCTGTCCCAGCAGGTAGAAGCCATCGGTGTCGGGTCTTTTGGACCGATTCAGGTTGATCCCGACCGCCCCAACTACGGCGCCATCCTCAACACGCCAAAGACCCCGTGGAAGGGATTTGAGTGGCCACGGGCGTTTGCGCAAGTTGGCTGCCCGGTCGTGATCGAAACAGATGTCAACGCGGCTGTACTGGGTGAAGCCATGTACGGTGCGGCAGCTGGACTCTCGGACTGTGTGTATGTGACGATTGGAACCGGGATCGGCGGCGGAGTACTGGCTGGCGGGAACCTCGTGCACGGCCTGTTGCACCCGGAAATCGGACACATGTTAGTACGGCGGAATCCGCAGGATTCATTTGCAGGTGGTTGCCCATACCATCGCGATTGTCTGGAAGGGCTAGCGTCAGGGCCGGCTGTCGAGTTGCGGTGGGGCAGTAAGGGGAGCGCCCTCGAAGCTGACCACCCGGCCTGGGACATGGAAGCGGACTACCTCGCGCAGATGGTCGTCAATCTGACGCTTGTGCTGTCGACCAAGCGCGTAATCCTCGGCGGAGGCGTGATGCACCAAGCACAGCTGTACGACAAGGTGCGCGATAGAGTGAGGGAGTACCTCGCCGGGTACATCGAGTTGCCAAGCTCCGCAAACACGAACTCTTCCGTCAATGCTTCGCTCAACGGGAACGCTCTCCCTAAGCAGCATAGTCCTGAAAAGCCCAGCGACGCCTTCATTGTCCCGCCAGGGCTCGGTGACCTGTCAGGGCTCGTTGGTGCGCTTGCGTTAGCCGCACGGTCACGCATTAAACCACCGCATTAAACCACCGCAACGGACTCGCTTCAGGCACCGCGCGACTGAAATAGACACCCAGCATCCCATCCCTGGTCCATATGGACGGCTCGTGACTAACCCTCCCGCACCGGTGTGCTGAGCAGTCGAGCTAGACGTTCCGTATGACGGCCACCGCCGGTTTGGATCACAAGTACGGGGCTGGTCGAGTGCGGAGCTACTTGGAGGATAGCGTGCACAGCGTCGACAAGTTGCCGGCTCTCGCGCCGAAGTCCAGTGTTTCGTCGCCTCAAGGTGCTGACGAGCAAACGCAGTCGTTTCAACTCCGATTTCAGAGCGGCGTTCTCCCGCAGTACATCGAGGATGTCCTCATCCCGCGTCGGAGTGCTCGGGTCTAGAGCGCCAGAGTCGGAATCACCCGCTGAGCCTACCACTGCACAACCAGCCGTAATCCACTGGTAGCGGACGGCGTTCACTGACTTGATCCCGTTCTCCTGCGCAAACTGTTTAAACGCATCTTCCCGTGTCCGCCCCTGACGCGTAGCCTCCGCCACGACCTCCCGCAACCGCTCAATGTCTTCCGGCAACCAAACAATTTTCTGCATGTGCTCCACCCCCGCGATGAAGTCATCAATTGAGCGCTGAATGGTTTGAATTTATGTCAGTTATTCTCCTCAGTCAATATATAATGTTAGATAATATAACACAATTGAAATGAAATTAGCCAATTTTACACTCATAACTAATTTAATATGTTAGTTTTTATAACGCAAAGGGAGTCCGGATTTTTCTATAGTGCGCAGACACAGCCAGGTGCGCTATCATCATCCTAAGGAACAGGTTCTTCTGGGGGGATGTAGAAGTGACTGAAGCGTCGAACAACGAGGAGACACAGTTAACGGCAAAAATTTCCGTCCTGCTCTGCGACGATCACGAATTGTTTCGGCAGGGCGTCAGCGCTATTCTTGGCAGTTCGACTGACATCGAGGTCATCGGCCAAGCCGGAAACGGTCAGGTAGCCATCGACTTTTGTAACTCGAGAGAACCGGATGTCATCCTGATGGACATCAATATGCCAGTGTGCTCTGGCCTCGAAGCCACCCGTGTGATTAAAGCGCAGCATCCAAACGTACAAGTTCTGATTCTGACTGTTTCCAGCACAGAAGAGTCCTTATTCGAAGCCGTGAAATGCGGTGCCTCTGGATATGTCTTAAAAAACGCTAATCCAAAGACCGTGATCGAAAGTATTGTCCGCGTACACAACGGTGAACCGGTGATTCCGAGTGACTTGGCAGTGCAGATCATCACTGAGTTTTCAAAGCCAAAACCTGCTTCCACGAAGCCAGATGTCGATGCGCTCACGGACCGTGAACTTGACGTGCTACGTAAACTCAGTACAGGTGCGACAAATCGCGAAATCGCCCAGATTCTTTACATCAGTGAGAATACGGTTCGCAACCACGTCCGCAATATCCTAGAAAAGTTGCACTTGACGAACCGCGTGCAGGCCGCGGCATACGCGCTGCGTGAAGGTTATACCGATGAAAGCACGAGTGGCAAGCCGTAAGCGCAACGATTCGTAAACTCAGCTCGCTGCATATGACCTATCGTCCATCGACGCGACGTTACTATGGGTTCCTCCACCGAGCGGTTTCTCCGTCACTGAGTGTCGGACGCGTGAAGCCGCTCATCCTCGAGTTGTTGAAAGATATTCTCCAGCCGCGCCAGTTCCTTAACAGCCTCTTCCACGGCACGTCCATTGTGTTCATCCGTCACCGGGAACAGTAGGAACCGCACGGCAGCGAGTGAAGTTCGAATTTCATTGGAAACGTGCCATGGCATCATCTGGTCGTGATGTGACGCGAACTCCATCTGCTTTCTCTGCAGCGTTGCGTGCGTCACTCGATGGCCGTACCCGAGCCGCGCCACCAACGCATACCCGACGAGTTCAAACAGCGTGGTCGTCACGTCCAAGTTAAAACTCGGCCCCATGTGTGTCCCAACAGCTGTCAGGACTAAAGCGCCAATCAGAGCCACCGTCGCGCCGAGCAAGTAGGCTGCCGCGCCGACTGCGATAACCCCGATGACAAACCAGATGTGCAGCGTTACAATCCCCCAACCACACAGTCCCAACACCACAATCGCCGTCATCAGGTTTGCATGTTGTTCAATGGTGCGTAGGACCGTGCGATCGGCGGCAGCTGTCCACTCACTCCAGCGGGACCCCCGATGAGCTTTCATCACCGATCACCTTCTCCCCTAATCGACTTCTGTTCCATAGGTTCGAACTTCTCTTGCTACGATTAGTTTACCCGGGACAGAGGTGTTTTTCGTCAGAGGATAGGACCGATTCCCATAGTCCAGTAGGACTAAATTTGTGGGTCACTTTCGGAGGAAGTTAAGACGGACTACTCCTTCTTGCCCATGCCAACTAGGTGGTATGGGTCATGAGCTAGTGCGCCAAGTGGATTACACTCAACGTGAAACGGAGGCGCATTCACATGGCGGGATTGAAGTTCGATGAGCGACCCATTTTGGTCTTTTGGGAGTCGACGAAAGCGTGCCTGCTCGCTTGCCGACACTGTCGTGCCGAGGCTATGGCAACGCCGCTCCCAGGCCAACTATCCACAGATGAGGCAACAACATTCATTGACAGCCTTGTTGCGTTTGGCCAGCCATACCCAGTGCTGATCTTCACTGGCGGCGATGTCATGATGCGACCTGACTTGTTCCGATTAGCTGAGCACGCAAAGTCTTTACACATCCCGATTGGCATCGCGCCAAGTGTCACACCACGTCTGACCGTTGACGCACGCCAGAAGATGCGAGACGTCGGTGTTAAAACGGTGTCAATCAGCTTGGACGGGGCGACCGCCGCCACCCACGACCGTGTCCGCGGCATCCCCGGCCACTTTGAGCAGACCGTGAACGCGTTGCGCGGTCTCGTGAGTGACGGTTTCGATGTCCAAGTCAACACGGTTGTCATGGAGGAAAACGTATCAGAGCTTCCCGCCGTGGCCGAACTACTCGTTGGCATCGGCGTGAAGATTTGGGAGGTTTTTTTCCTCATCCAAGTCGGACGGGGGCGTGGTTCGGAGAACGTCACGGAACTACCGCCACGTTCCACAGAGGATGTCTGTCACTTTCTCTACGACGCGTCCAAATACGGCATGGTCGTCCGTACGGTCGAGGCCCCCTTCTTCCGCCGCGTCGTCATGGCTCGCAAAGCAGCGGAAGAAGATACAGCCGACACGAGTCAGAAGACCTTGAATGGTTACCCTGACTTGCGCAAAAAAGCGACCGGGAATGAGCACTCACCCCAGTCAACCGCGCACCCTTCAAGTTCACTTGCCGCGCCTGTGAACACCAGTGCTCTGTACCGATTACTGGCGGAAGACCTGGTGCTGCGGCTCGGCCCTGCTCGGTCGCCCTCGCGCGCGCAGACGAGTGGTACACGAGATGGCAAGGGAATCGTTTTCGTCGCTCACGACGGCACAGTTTACCCAGCCGGCTTCCTGCCGGTGCCGCTTGGCAACATTCGCGACACTCCGCTGTCCACAATCTACCGCGAAAGCCCTTTGCTGAAGCAGATTCGGTCATCAGCGTTCAGCGGCAGGTGTGGCATGTGCGAGTTTCAGGACCTCTGTGGCGGATCGCGATCACGCGCTTACGCGCATACAGGCGATGCGCTGGCAACAGACCCAGCGTGCCTCTACCCGGCTTGAATGACCCCGCCCCTGAGACCCCACTCGTCGAGCTGCCGCCCGTACGGCGGCAGCAACTCAGGGCTTGCTCGACGCCACTTGGTTGACGGCGTTGGCGTTCCTTTGGTGCATACCTTGAACCTGCGTGCCAACCACAACGAGCACCACAATCGCAACCACAGCGACAGCGCCAAGTATTAGTCCATACTCAGTAAACCCCTGACCTCGATCGGATAAAAAGTATGATTTTAGATGTGGAATATGTTTCTGTCGCCCCACTGCGCCCCCACCCCGTGCTGTGTCATCGCTTTCGCATTTGTCAAAAGCATTCGATACAAAACATCATTTTCCTTTTATTTCGAGATGTTACGCGCATTTGTTTTGAATTCAACCAGGGTTGTCGTTCGGCCGCCGAGCTCCACGCGCGTTCGTCGAGCATCGGAAGTGCCGCTATGCCCTAGGCCTGCATGCGCACACTGGTAGACGCCTCATTCCACAAATCTCCGTGCAGGTGTAACTATGACATCGTGTACAATGGAGAAGCACGGCCAAGCATTCGCTTGGCCCATGGAACATGGACTGTGAGATGTTGCGCGTTGATGACGCGTTGAAGGGAGTCGTGTAAGAAACGTGGGGAAACTCGACAGCAGGATTGTGCACGTGCTTGTAATGACCGCTGTGTCCGGGTGCGCAGACGCCATCGGATTTTTAGCGCTCGGGCAAGTACTGGTCGCCGCGATGACAGGAAACACCGTCTTTCTTGGTCTCGCCATAGTACACGCCGACGGGCTTGAACCCATGAGCTACGTCATCGCGCTCGGCGGGTTCATGCTTGGCGCGGCCACCGGAGCGTTGGGGTTACGCAATCGTCGACTCGAGACCGGGGTGAATTTGACGGTGTCGCGGGTGCTGTTGATGCAGTGGACAGCCTTGGTCCTATTTGGCGTCATTGCGACCGTGGCCGCAGCGACGAATCCGCCGCATCTGCCCCACGCAAGTGCGCTTGGAACTGCTACTGCGGCCAAGATATTCGTACATGGCACAATCGGGATGATCGGCACGCCGACGTCCGCATTCTCATCCGTCGGTGGCGAAGGCGTTAAGCTCCTACTCACTTTGCTGCTGACCTTTGGCATGGGCGTGCAAGGAGCCTTGGCGCGGCGAGTCGGGGTGAATGGTATACCGACGACCGTGATCACCAGTCTGACCACTGGCCTGATGGAGTCACTCGTGTGGAACGCGTGTGGCCCTGTGACGCCCACAGGAACAGGTAGCGACGCCGCTTCAGGGCCAGTAGGCCCTTCTGGGTCAACTATCAAGCCCCAGCCTGGTCCGCATACGTCGCCCGCGACCATCGCTGTATGGATCACGGATATCGTGTTCTACGGCCTTGGCGCAGCGACCTGTGGCGCACTCGTCCTGCACTGGCACCTGTATGCGATTTGGCTGCCGGTCGTACTGATCTCCGCGCTAGTGATCTACTCGTTTGCCTCACAGTTGCGCGCCAAACCGCAGCTTACCCAAATGTCCAATGTCAGGTCATGATGTCCGCTACCAGCCGGGGTCGGTCGCGCTTGTGCCCGTGATCGACTGCGCTTCTGCCCGGTTAACCGCCCAATTTGACCGCACGCGTCCACTCTGCCTACCCGCTTGGCGCTTGTCCGGTATACCCTACACGGTACGATGAATTTAAAGGAGGTTATCCAGAATGGGTGCATTCGGCGGTTACACGCAATGGGCGGTAGTCTTCTTGATCATCTTCGTGCTGTTCTTCCTACTCGTGCCAGCGTTTGGCGGAGCGATGGGCGGGTCCTGCGCAGGCGGCGGAGCAGGCATGGGCGGTTACTGAGGAGAGACAGACGCCAAGACCCGCGCCTTCACTGCTACTGGCACTCGAACTAGTACGCTGGCGCTCTGACTCAAATTCAAAACTTGCGTCACATGAAGCTGTCCCAACAGGCGTTTTCGTGCCTGGCGGGGCAGTCTCTGTTTTACATAGCGATGCCAAGCCGTTTCATGGTATGCAACAACCACCACATCCGACCCGGTCACAGGAGGAGTTCGTACCCGATTGCCCCGTTGTACAGGCTCCTTCTCCCACCCTCGCAAGGTGATTTGCACACCTATACGGATTTTCTCTGCAGAAATAGACAACCTTCGACACTTTACGTTGTATAATCGTGCTAAGTTGGGTAGGAAAGGAAGTTCGCAGGTGAGTCTGGCTCTACAATCCCCGGACAACAGAATCGAAGGGAGGCACACCTCCACCGCCTCGTTTACCCGGCGATTTGGGTGGCTCTACCTTGGTGTCTGTTTGGTCGTGTTTTTCCCTGTCTTGTTTAACCCAGCGTCTCAAATCTTTGGGTGGAGCGGGGATTCGCAACAAACGATGTGGTTCTTGGGTTGGTTTTGGCACGCCATTGTACGCGGCGAAAACCCCTTCGTCTCCAACATGCTCAATTACCCCTACGGTTTCAATCTCATGGTCAATACATCTATTCCTGCCGACGCTGCCCTGTTCGGCCCGCTTGAATATCTGGTCAACGGTGCATTTGCCTACAATGCCTTGTTGTTCACCAACCTGGTTGTGAGCGGATGGCTAGGTGGACTGATTTTGAGGGAGTTTGGCGTTCGGTGGTGGTTGGCGGGAATCGGCGGGATTGCGTTTCAGTTGTTGCCCTATACGACGGCGCAGGGGCAAGCACACGCCCAACTGGCGGTCACAGCCTGGCTCCTCGCTGCCTTCTACCTCACCCTCCGTGTCCTTCGCGCGAAACCTCGTCACGCAGTTCTCATCGGGGTCAGCGTCGGTGTCCTGCTCGCGGGTGAATTCTACACATCCGTCGAAGTCACTGCCACGTGTGCATTTGTGGTCACTATCGGTTTTGCCTTGGCCGGCCTGCTTGCCCGTCAGTCAACCCGCGAACTGCTACGGCGCATTCCGCTGCGGTTCGTTGCAGCAGCGCTCATCAGCTGTATCATTCTGGTAGGTCCTGGTCTCTACGAGTTCGTTTTTGGTCCTAATGTTCCTAAAGGCGGCATCATTCCAATAACTTACGCAGCAGTGATAGTCTCTAACGACTTGCTTGGATTCTTCATTCCGACACCGCTTTACGCGCTACACAGCGCCTGGACGACGGCCATCACCTCACACGTTGTAATCAATTACTCCGAGCAGGATGGGTACATCGGAGTGGTTGGGCTCATCCTCCTCGTTTGGGCGGCGCGGCGCGGCTGGATTCGCCCCTTCGTCCGTGTCGCCATGCCATTGCTGGTCCTGATCGCAGTGTTCTCGCTCGGTGCTATTCTGCACGTGAACGGGCACCGGACTCCCGTGTTCCTACCGTGGGCGTTTGTTGCTCAGATCCCGTTGATCGGCCAAGCCCTTCCAGCCAGGCTGATGTTCTACGGGGACGTCCTCACAGTCTTGGTCGTGTTCATAGCCTTGGAAGAAGCCCTCAGGAGCCGTGCAGATGACTCCCTAAGTTTGCTCAACAAACGGACTCCAAAGCGTAGTACAATCGCCGTCGCCGCTACGGCATTGCTCCTTTTGGCGTCTTGGGCGCCTGCTGTCGCTATCCATAGTGCTACACCGCCTTCGTGGCAAGCACTACAGCCAGGCAGCCCAATCGTCGCTCGCATTGGTTCCGCCCCCACTCTCATCCTGTCGAACGACGTAGAAGATGTGTTGCAGAGTCTCGCCGACGGTGGCTATCGCTTCCCCGTCGCGAACGGATACGTTTACACGGCCAACAATCCCACCGAAAACCACGTGCGTCCCTACGACCTCGCGGCTTTTCAGAACATGTCGCAGACCGCCACCATGAACTATGTTCGCAACATTTTCCATGCTACGCATGTATCGTGGGTGTTGTTTGTCCCCGTGTCGCCGGGGACGGTGCTTCCGCCAACACTCGCAACCGTGCTCACCGAACTCTGTGGTCACCCCGTGATAGACCGCAGTGTCGGTGTCTACGTATGGTCTGTGCCAAGGGCGCTCCACTAGAACGGGTAGTATGGCTCGCACGCTCACGTGTACCGTCAGTGCACTGCTCCCGTGCCGGGAGGTCGTAGATTCGACTCGTCGCGGCGGCCAATCCAGCTGGCTCCTATACTGTGTTCGGTCAAACCTCGCGGGTGGAGATTAGGTGGGCATCTTCAGGCATCGAGACCTGAAAACCGCTGCCGCCGTTCGCCTTCTGCGCGTACATGGCAGTATCTGCTGCCTGAATCAGATCATCAATGTCCTCCGTGTCTCCTGAACAGATACTGACTCCGACACTTGCACTGATGCGAATGCCCTGGTTTTCAATGGAATAGTCCCGCTCCACAGCGTCGAGCAACCGCCGCGCGGCAGCTCCAACAACCTGCTTGCGGTCGGCAATGCCACTCATGAGTACTACGAACTCGTCACCACCATAGCGGATCACCGCATCGTCGAGGCGCACGCGCCGCTTGAGCCGGTGCGTGACGATCTTCAGAACCTCGTCGCCAAAGTTATGGCCGTATTTATCATTGATCTCCTTGAAATTGTCGAGATCAATAAAAACAACTGCAAACGGCGGTCGAAAATCGCGGTGCAGTCCGGACTTCAGCCGTTGTAAGAAGGTGCGGTTGAGCGCGCCTGTCAGTGGGTCGACGATTGTGGCCTGGTCGACATCGACCAAATACGCAACTAGTCCAGCGGACCAGTCGAGAAGTTCGACTTCCCTTGGTTCGTACTCCCGCGGTTGGTCGTCCGTTGCGCACAGGTAGCCGAACAGGCGGTCATCCCGCAAAATGATGGGTGCAGCCACGTATGCGCCGACGTTTGAGCGTAGAAGCAATCGGCTGTGAGCAGACATCGAAGCATCCGCTACCACGACGGGCCGGATGTGCGGTGCATTTGTTTCGAGCAATTCGTCAAGCCAAGCTCCCGTGGGAGTCAGGCGGTCATCCTTTTGCGTGTACAGAGGTATGGTTCGCGTCAGCCCGTCTTCACTTCGGACAATGAACAGTTGCGAGCATCGCAAGACACGGTTCAAGTCCCCGAGCATCGTACGAAATGACCTTGGGAGATAATCCCACTGCAACTTTGACACTTCGCTCCCCCCTAGGTCCAAGCGAAAAACGACAACAGACTACGCATTCAGTCAGCAACTACTCAATCCGCTGTAAATTTTTATATAGATCCTACGAGAGTCCCATCGGGAAGTCAATTATTTTCCGGGAAATTTCGCTAGAGTCCCTCACGAACCGACACGATTCAGACGCGTCCAACGACGGGTAATACCCCATTTATCAGCAATGCCGTGCCAGCGACTGAGGACTTCCATTCCCCCCAGCCCTTTCACGCCTGTCAGGGTTACCGTGCAGCCTCTTTGCATAGACATCCACTAACGAAGGTTTATTGCCTTTGCAACAGGTCCATCCTGCTGCAGTAGGACAAGCCAGTTAGGTGGGTGATGACAACGAACGGTCGAACTTTGCTGCTGAACGGAGTTGGACTATTGACCATCCCCGGTTGGTTTTGGTCGTTTGACACCTGGCTTCACCCGTCGGTCTGGGCGTGGCACGTCTCACTGACAATCACGGCCATCGCCGTTTGTCTGGTTTTCCATGAGGCACTGCACTATGCCGCAATCCGGGTTGCAGCTCCCGCCGCCGAGGTCCGCTACGCCCTGTACGGGACCAACCCTTCGGTCCGGATTGAAGGGAACTTGTCGACACGCGCGCGACTCATCTTCTTATTGATACCCGTCATCTTCATCTCGCTCATCACTTGGGCGATTGCCACACTTGCACCGATAGCCGCTGTCACTTGTGTCATTGTAGGTACGACCAACGCTGCGTCTTCCACCGCTGACCTCTGGCGCAGCGGCGAAGTTGTCCTTGAGGCGTACCGCAACCGCGTGTCCTCGAATCACGATGGGTCGCGGACAGACCACTCACTGCCCCCGTCAACGACCACGACTTCCGCCAGTTCGCGGGCAGATGGCAGCGCGGCGACTTCGGCAACGTCACCAGGCTCGCCTGCCCCCGCCGCCGCGATTGCTCCAACAGAGAACACCGGCTCCCCGCCCCTGCGGATTCGCTGATACTCCCTCGCCACAACCTCAGCTCCATAGCTGCGTTCCAAGCGCCGGACGATGAAGTGTCCGTGCGCGACACGTTGAAAATGGTCAGTGAAAATGAAGTTGACCGTCGCTCCGCCAAGCCCGCCAATGAACGGGATCAACTGCGCTGCGACTTGCTCTGAAACCGTCAGACCGTAGCGTTCGGCGATGCGCTGAGCCAAGTGAACGAGCGCGGGCGCAGCTTTACCTGAAGTCGCCTGGAGTCCCTTGTCGGTGGCGGCGCCCGCAACCCCGGCTAGTCCTGCTCCGGCTGCGCCACTGATAGCACGACCCATAGACCCAGCTGTGGACCCAGCGGCTGCAGCCGCTCCGGCAGCCGCGACTTCAGCCACTGTGACGGACCCGGCCTGTCCCGCCAAATACGCCACCGCCTCGGCGACCGCGGAATCGAGTGCCCTGCGCAGGCCGTAGTAAGCGCCGAGGGATGCCCGACTGCCGTCCGCATGCGACGCGCGGTTGCTGGCCGCGCGCGTGGTAGACTGGCCACCCACGGACGCCGTCCACGAGTCGTCTACGCTGGCGAGCGGGTGCGTGGTGTCGAGCGCGAGCACTTCGATGCAGGCGAGACGGGCTGCCGGAAGTGACAAGTCCTCGCCCTCGCTGCGCGCGATGTCTGCGATGCTACGCAACATGATGCCAGTCGAAAATGGCAACTCGAACAACACGCCCCACCCGCCGGCGAGACCGCCAGCGAACCCTGCCCCCGCCGCAAGTACCTTGTGCGTCTTGTCAGCGGACGGCTTACCGACTTTCGTCATGTCGACTGACCGCAGCACAACATCGAGCGCGGAGCGAACTGCGCGATCAGTTGCTGAATCAATCCCTCGCTGCAGACGTTTTGGTATCATGTGCAGGGCTTTGTCGACCGGTCGCCCGACCAGTCTGGAGAGCTTGTCCCCCAGTGTCGGGTGTTCGAGCAGGTCGACTGCTTCCGCTAGTCGCTCCAAATCGAGCGTCGACATTTCCACGCTGTACCCCTCCACTGACTGCTAGAATCACTACATCTATTGAGTCGATTGAATCGAAGCGAGTCGCAACTTGCACAGCCTGTCTGCCTGTATCGTATCACGGCTGTCGAGGTGTGAATCGATGGGTAATCCCACGTCAGTGCACATCATGGACGTTCGCCAATCAATCACCGTGAACTCCGACAAAAATGCGTCGGCCGAGCGCTCAACCACAACGCCCGAACGACGCATTTTTGTTTCACCCTCTGCCATCTGGCGAGGTCACCTACAAGCGAGCAGCTTGCATTAAGCGGTAAACAAGGACCACTTTGCACAGGTCGAAGCCTGGGGCGTAGCTGTCCCGCGAAGACTGTCGTCAGGTCCCTGACACACCCCTGTCGGGCTCGTCGGCTTAACGGACTGACCCAGAATGTGAATCGCACGCTCCCCGCCCCAGTAGCGACAGGTTGCGCACACTTTCTGCGAGCGACTCCAAGTCGACATCGCAGACCCTCCCCTCACCATGGTACCCTTTACCGACCGCCCATTTTGCGGTCATGTCTCTGTGGTGAGTTTTCTGTCTACACCTTTTATATTGGATCACGCAGGTGACACCTGATGTCACCCGCGTAGAACCCGCAACAACCAGCCATTCTCCATTCCAATTTATTCTAACCGATTTTTGGCACAGTGGGTTGATAAATTTGTGGTAACTTCGTCACGATTCCCCATCATTCGACATCCATTTCTTTTTGCACCGTAGATAGGATACACTCGTTTTGTGTACCTATCATTCCGACAACCCGGGAGGTTCCTATGCAGGCACCGAGAGCGAAGAAAATCCCTTATCAACACGTACTCCACGGCGACGTCCGACCAGACGAGTACTACTGGCTGCGTGAGCGAGACAACCCTGAGGTGATTGGCTACCTCGAGGATGAGAATCGCTACTACAAAGAACAGATGGCGCCGCTTGAACCGCTGACAGAAGCGCTGTTTCAAGCGATGGTCAAGCGCGTGCCGGACGTTGAAGCAGCCGTCCCAGTCCAGCTCGGAGATTACTTCTACTACTCGCGCATGGAGAAAGCGCTTCAATACCCGATTTATGCTCGCAAACGCGCCGCAACTCGGGCCGATGTCGCTACCGCTGAGGAAGAGGTATTGCTCGACTTGAACACCATGGTAACGGACGGCGGGTACCTCGATGTCACGGTTCAGACGCTAAATGACGACCAGACGCTCCTCGCCTACCTCGAGAACCGCGACGGAACCGATCGCTACACCGCATTCGTGAAGGACTTGGGAAGCGGGGAGCTGCTCCAGGATAAGATCGACAACGTCTTCATTGACGAGAGTCTCGAGTGGGACGCAACCGGCCGGTATCTCTTCTACATCCGCGTCGACCACACGCAGCGTCCGTTCCAACTGTGGCGCCACGAGCTTGGGACTTCACCAGACAGCGACACCCTCATCTACGAAGAGACCGACGCCACGTATGGCATGCGCATGAGCAAGTCACAGAGCGGCGCGTACCTGTTCTTGCACGCCGAAAACAAGGAAACGTTCGAGATCCGCTACCTGAAAGCCGACGAACCGACCAGCGAGTGGCGCGTATTTGACCCCCGGCGCACCAACATCCAATACGATGTTGAACACTGGGGCAACTCGTTCCTCATCCTCACGAACGAAGACGCGCCCAACTTCAAACTGCTGACCTGCCCAGTCACAGACACGTCGAATCGCGCGCGGACTGAGGTCATACCGCACGACCAGAACCGCTACCTCCTCGGCGTTCACCCGTTTCGCGACGCCGTCATCGTGTCCGGCCGAGAGAACGGGTTAACGGAACTGTGGACGCTGAGTAACGGGGCACTGAGCGGTGGGGAACAGAATGGCGGAGCACTGAGTAACGGGGCACTGAGCGGCGGGGAACAGAATGGCGGGTCGCTGGCGAAACTGACGTGGGACGAACCGGTCTATCGCGTCGGCGTGGGCAACAACCTCAGCTTCAATACAGCGGAGGCGCTCATCGTCTACGAGTCGTTGCTGACACCGCGAACAACCATCGGGATCGACTTGAAAACAGGCGCACAGACTGTGCTCCAAGTCGCAGAAGTGCCCGGGGAGTACGACCGGGCCGCCTACGCGCAGGAGCGACTATGGGCGACGGCGGACGACGGCACGAAAGTTCCGCTCTACCTCGCCTACCGCAAAGGCGCGCTCGATCACGGCCCTGCCCCGCTGCGCCTCAGCGGCTATGGGAGCTACGGAATCGACCGCGATCCGCGGTTTAGTGCCGCCAGTCTCCCGCTCCTCGACGCGGGCATTGTGCTCGCGACGGCACAGGTGCGCGGCGGTGGTGAAATGGGACGGCGCTGGTACGACGAAGGCAAGTTCCTCCACAAGAAGAACACGTTCACCGACTTTGTCGCGGTAGCACAGGACCTCATCGCGCGCGGCTACACGACGTCCGACCGGATTGCCGCCCAGGGTGGCAGCGCCGGCGGCCTCTTGATGGGCGCGGTGGCGAACATCGCCGGCACGCTGTTCAAGGTCATCACGGCCGATGTCCCCTTCGTCGACGTCGTCACGACGATGCTCGACGAGTCCATCCCGCTCACGACACTCGAGTGGGACGAATGGGGCAATCCGAACGACCCGACGTATTACGCGTACATGAAGTCGTACAGCCCGTACGACAACGTCGAGGCGAAGCCGTACCCGCACATGTTGGTCACGACTGGCCTGACCGACCCGCGCGTGTCGTACTGGGAACCTGCCAAGTGGGTCGCCCGCCTGCGCGAGACGAAGACAGACCAGAACACTCTGCTCATGACGGTGAACATGGGCGCCGGCCACTTCGGCGCATCCGGCCGCCTCGACGCCCTGCACGAGGCTGCGGAGCACCTCGCGTTCGCGCTCGACAAGATTGGGATCACGGCGGCGATGGTGAAGTAAGGCGGCGGCGCCGCGGGCAGTTTGCGGCGGCGGTGCGGGGGCGCGGCGCGGCGGCGCGACTTAACCGCACATAACAGCTTATCCGCCATTTCTGGTGGTTCCACCGGTTAAATAGGCGTTCCGCAACCGTTTATGACCGCGGAATCGGCTGAATTCCCCCCCAAAAATGGGTGATAAGCGGCCTTAGGCCGCTTATCTACCGTCTATGGCACCTAAATTGGCCCAATAGGCTGTTCTGTGCCGTTAAATACGGCAACCAACCCGTCCATCGTCGACGGGGTGGAACTCTCTACCTCTTTACCTCTCTACCTCGACGCCTCTGGCTTATGCGACCCGCGGGGGCGCTCGGCGGGACGGCGCGGAGGCCGCGGGCAGTTTGCGGCGCAACTTAGCCGCACATAACAGCTTATCCGCGATTTTTGGTGGTTCCCCCGGTTGAATAGGCGTTCCGCAACCGTTTATGACTGCGGAATCGGCTGAATTCCCCCCCAAAAATGGGTGATAAGCGGCCTTAGGCCGCTTATCTACCGTCTATGGCACCTAAATTGGCCCAATAGGCTGTTCTGTGCCGTTAAATACGGCAACCAACCCGTCCATCGTCGATGGGGTGGAACTCTCTACCTCTTTACCTCTCTACGTCTGCGCCTCTGGCTTATGCGACCCAGCGTTACGTGAAAATGCGTCGCTTAAGTCCCGTTTTCGTAGCGGTTAGCCTACATTTCCGATACTCCGGCAGCTTGAGCGCACGAGCCATTAGTCGGTTAGCGACGCCCGCGTCGCGCGTCACTAACCTTTCCCGCCTAATCGTCTACTGACGGAGGGCGTGAGCTGCGCGGCGCTTGAGGCTGCGGATCTGGTAAGCATGCCCCGCCTCATGCTCAACCAGGTGAAACACAGTCCATTCCGGTGTCACTTCGTAGTTTTCGCCGTCCGGCGCCCGCAAGCTCCGCCAGTCTTCCAGTGTCATGCCGCGAAAGGCGTCGAGAAAAACGGCGCGACTGCGTTCTAGGCGTCCAAGGTGTTCAGCGAGCGGCACACCTTTAATGGCTGTCAGCCGGTCGGCGCCGAACAAGTCATGCGGGAAGTCCTCTTTCACTTCAGGAGGGAACTCCTTCAGTTGCAGGAGGTCAAAGTGCAACCACCCCATTTCGACACCCGCAATGTGGTACAAGAGCGATCCGATGGAGTTTTCCTGCCCGTCTAGACCTTCCCAGTCCAGTTCTTCCTGAGTAAGCCCCCCCACGACTTCCAAGTTTTCCTCGCGCACGGCCTCCATCGCCCAGAGCCACCGGCCGATGTCCTCCGGGTATCCAGGTAAAGGCGTAATCTCCAGCAACTGCCGCATGTGCACAACTCCCTTCGTGATCCGTTTCCCACAACATCAGATACCGATGTCATCCTCGTCCGTGATCGTCTGCACTCAGTGTACCTCGCCACGACAGCGTTGTGATGTGTGCACTTGTGATTTTCCAGCTGTGACAGGTTAGCAACCGCACCTGAACGGAGAACGGAGCTGCAGATAAGCGACAGCAACTTCGAAGAGTTGAGAGCGCGGGCAGGTCAGTCGGCGCTTCCCGTCGCAGAGTTGATGAGCCGTGAGGATCGGAACCCCCTATGAAGGGAGATAAGCCGCCCTGGGCCGCTTATCCACCGCTTTCCTGCGTGAATCTGACACAATAGGGAGTTCGCTGCCGTTACAGCACCGAATACGCGGTGCCAACGGTGCGATGGTGATCGCGATCAACCACAAGCTCACCAGCGCTTCCGACGTACTCGCGAGGCACTCTCGGCGCAATCGCGCAGAGCGGTTCGTACGGGATCGTGCCCGCGAGCTCAGCCGACTCTAGCAGCAGTCTGTCATCATAGACGACGACTGTGTCGCCCTCGCGGACGCCCGGCACTGCAGACATGTCAATCATCGTCTGGTCCATGCAAACTCGTCCGACGATCGGACACGACTGGCCGCGCACGAGAAAACTGCCTCTGTTCGAGAGCAGCCTCGCAAGCCCATCCCCGTACCCGATTGGCACCGTTGCAACACGCGTCGGTCGGCTTGTCACAAACGTCCCCCCGTACCCAATCGCGGTTCCAGCCGGCACTTCCTTCACCATCACAATCTGTGAGTACAATTTGAGAGCTTGCCGGAGCGGGACGACGGGCTTGGCGTGCAGATAGAGGGACGGCGCTACACCGTACAAGCTGATGCCGAGACGCACCATGTCAAAGTGACTTTCCGGAAGCTGCATGATGGCACCAGAATTCGCCGCGTGAAGCATAAGTCGATCCCGGTCGTTCACGCCACGATCGCCAGCCTTCGCGCCATCGCCAGCCTTCGCCAGGTCCGCAAGCGCCCTCTTTGCCGCGTCGAACATCTCCAGCGTGGCCCGAAGTTGACGCCTCGCATGGGTCAGGTCCTTCCCATCAGACTGGGCAAAGTGCGTGAACAGTCCCGTCACGTGGATCACGGAGTTTGTCGCCAGGGCTGCAATGGCCGCGCGTACTTCTTCGGGGTTGCGAACGCCAATCCGCGTCATGCCGCTGTCCAACTTGATGTGGACGTTGAGCGAGTGACCCGCGAGCGACAGCGCACCCGGCGACCGCCCTGCAAGCAAAGCAGCGTCAGTCGGTTGCCCAACGTACCCACCCCGCCCAACGGAAACTGCGGACTCAGCGCCATCCACAGCTGCAACCGACCGAGCTAGTCCCTCCGCGTGTGCCACGGAAGCCACCGTCAGCGTGATGTTCTGCGCCATCGCGACGTTGGCAGCGTCAGGGGAGACATAGCCGAGTACGAGTACAGGCACCGTGATCCCGCTTTGCCTTAGTTCCAGCGCCTCACCGAGCGTGGCGACGCCAAGCCACGTTGCGCCAGCCGCGATGGCAGCCTTGGCGACAGGCACGGCGCCGTGACCGTACCCGTTTGCCTTGACGACCGCCATGACTTCAACGCGCGGACCGACATGCTGCTTCACCGATTTGACGTTGAACGTAATGGCGTCGAGATCGACTTCAGCCCACGTACCGCGATAGAGCGATGCTGTGCCCCTGATCAAATCCAATCCCTCCACCTCGTGGCGCTGAACTACGCCAGCACCAAGTCGTGAAAGACCAATCCCAAGGACTGAGCGACACTCTCGTGGACGACTTGCCCATTCGTGACTTGCACGCCCCGCTGCAACGCGAGGTTCTGTTGTGCGGCGTGTTCCCAACCGAGCTTTGCAATCTGCGTCGTGTACGGCAGGGTTGCGTTCACCAAGGCTACAGTCGACGTCCTTGCCACAGCGCCGGGAATGTTCGCAACCGCGTAGTGGTTGACGCCGAACACCGTGTAGATGGGATTTTCGTGTGTCGTGATGCGGTCGATGGTCTCCACGGAGCCGCCTTGGTCAATCGCGACGTCGACGATGACCGAGCCTGGTTTCATCGACTTCACCATGTCGGTGGTAATCAGTTTCGGGGCTTTTGCGCCCGGAATTAACACAGATCCAATCAACAGGTCAGCCGTCTCTGCGCTGGCAGTCAGTTCGTATGGGTTCGACGACAACGTCTGCACTTTGTTGCCGAACAGGTCGTCCAGGAACGCAAGGCGCTCGTTGCTCTTGTCGAAGATCGTGACGTGGGCACCCATGCCGACCGCGATCTTCGCGGCGTTTGTGCCAACGACTCCCCCGCCGACGATGACGACGTGCGCAGCGCGCACACCAGGTACGCCGCCGAGCAACACACCCGGGCCACCGTAGTGGTTCTCGAGGAACTGGGCGCCAATCTGAGGCGCCATCCGGCCTGCGATCTCGCTCATCGGCGCCAACAGCGGCAACGCGCCAGTCATCGCCTGCACGGTCTCGTAGCCAATCGCTGTCGTGCCCGACTGAACGAGGGCTTCCGCGAGTTCCGGCTCAGCCGCCAAGTGGAGGTAAGTAAACAGCGTCAAGTCGCGTCGGAAAAACTTGTACTCAGACTGTTGCGGCTCTTTCACTTTCACGACGAGCTCCGCCTGCCAGGCGTCTTCGTGCGTGACCATTTGCGCGCCGGCGTTCTGGAACGCCTTGTCCGAAAACCCGCACCCTACCCCCGCGCCAGACTCGACGCGAACTGTGTGGCCTTGCGCTGTCAGTGTTGCGACTCCAGCCGGTGTCAGTCCGACCCGGTTCTCATTCTGTTTGATCTCCCGTGCCACTCCGATTAACATGTGCTGCCCACCTCCTGTTTTGTGCGAACAACTCCCATGACGCGCGCTGCATTTTGCCATGAGACCTTAGCTATTTCTTCATCCGTCAGGCCGCGTTCGGATAGCCGTTGCAGCAGCTGCGGTATGTCCTCCACCCGAGCCAGTCCTTCCGTGCGCTCCGGAAACCCAAGGTCGTCCGGAAGGTAGTCCATAAAGTCAAAGCCGAGGCCAACGTGATCAATCCCGGTGAGCTCCGCCACGTACACGATGTGGTCAATGTAGCGGTCGAGCGTCGCCCTGTCCGGGTGAACAAAGCGAGCATACGAGTTGATCCCGACGACTCCCCCCCTGCGGCCAACTTCCTTGATGTGTTCGTCGCGCAAGTTGCGCGGGTGGTCGCAGAGTGCGCGCGCGTTCGAGTGGGACGCGATAACCGTGCCCTTTGCAACTGCGAGCACGTCGTTTGTGGAAGCTTCGTTCAAATGCGACAGGTCGATTACGACACCCAGGTCTTCACACAGCCGAACCACACGACCGCCGAAGTCTGTGAGCCCACCTGACTCATCCTCCACCTGTGCGGTCGGGACGGGGCCACTCGCGATCGCGTTGCGTTCTCCCCACACCAGGATGGCTTCGCGCAGGCCGACGCCAGAGAGCAAGCGCAGCGACTGACGAGCTTGCTCGTCGAGGATGGCCGCGTGACCCTCAGCCGCGCGATCCTCCATCTGAGCGGTCAGCCGAATGTCAGCGGGCCACTGTTCAACAAACGTCATCCCTTCGACGCCGAGCATCACCGCGAAGCGACCAGACGAGAGACAAGCGTCGAGCTCCTCTGCTGTTCGAACTAGCTGTACGCGCTCGGGGGATTCACCGAGATCGGCAAGCAAAGCTCCGGCCAGTTGCGTCAGCCTGGTCGCCGCAGCGTTTCGGTACTGCGGTTCCACCCACAGCGCGAACACAGCAGCGCGGACGCCGCTTGCCGCGAGTCGGTCCGCGTGACGCGTGGCAAAGACCGCCTTCTCCCCCTTTGCTCGCCAAAGAGCGATGTCGGCCGGAATGTCCGAATGCAGATCGAATACTATGTGTCCACTAGGTGCCCTGTACATCGAACCATCCCTCCGCCTCGTATTACTCTTAACGGGAGCCATTATAGAATTCAGCGATTCCAATTTCAATATCCTGCAACAAAACAAAGTAGATTTTAGCCGTATTAAAACCGCTGCCCGCTTTTCCCGCATAATGACTGATTGACAGCGCATACATGGTTAGGATAATGTAATCTAGGAACAAATCATTCAGTTTATTAAAAGTATTGAGGAAGGAGAGGACGATCCTGTGAACGGGCCAACTACACAGCAGCGAGGCTTTCAGCCGGTGATGGGACTGCGCCAGGTCTTGGCGATTGCCATCGCCGCGATCTCGCCGACTACATCGGTCTTCTTGGTTTACGGTGCAGGACTGGATTCTGCAGGCACGGGGGTTTTCTGGGCATTCATTATTGGTGGGTGTATCGCAATATCGATGGCGTTTTGCTACGCCGAACTCGGTTCGATGTTCCCCGGTGCGGGGGGCGCTTACCGGATCGTCCGACAAGCCTTAGGTAAGCAGCTTGGATTCGTCTCAGTTCTACTGTTTCTCGTACTTGGGATCGTAGTAACAGCCAGCATCTTGGTGGCGTCCGCTACCTACCTGAACTCGCTTGTCCCGGCACTCCCCGTGAACTTGGTCGCGGTGGCTATGATGATCATCGTCACCTGGTTCTCCCTGGAGCGCATCGGCGCAGCGAGTTGGGTCGCGATGGTGATGCTCGTCATCGAGCTCGCCGTGATCCTCGTGTTCATCGGTGTTTCCTTCGCCGGCGCAAGCCATCCGATTGGGTTCATTTTGCACCCTGAGACGCTGAACTCCCATGGAAAAGTAGTCGGCGTCAGCTTCGCGGCGATGATGGCAGGCGTCGTGCCCGCGCTGTTTGCGTTTAACGGCTACGACTGGCCGCTCTACTTCGCCGAAGAGGTGCACGAGCCGCGCCGCATCCTGCCGCGCGCTGTGATGATCGCGGTGTTTACCTCGGTTATCGTCGAGATCCTCGCCGTCGTGGCTTCCACCCTCGCCATCCCGAACTTTGCGACGGCGATGAAGTCAAGCGCGCCTCTGACCTACGTGGCGCAGGCCGTCACAGGGCACGTCGGGGCGACAATTCTTATTATCGGCGTCGTGATCGCGATGTTCGACACCGGCCTCAGTGGCAACCTGGCGTACGCCCGCATCTACTTCGACTCGGCGCGCAACAACAGCTGGCCTGGTCCGATCAACCAGTTCTTCCTCAGCATGAACCGCCACAACGTGCCGAAGTGGGGCTTTGTGTTCCTCGGCGTCGGCAATGCGATCCTGTGCTACTTCACGTCTCTCAACAACCTGATCACATTTACCGGCGTGATTATCGTCGTGATCTACCTGCTCATCGCCATCTCAGCGATCGTGACCCGCTTCCGCCAGCGCTCCGCAGAGCGTCCGTTCCGGATGCCAATCTGGCCGATCCCGCCCGTGATCGCGATCATCGGCGTGATCATCGCCCTGACACAGCAGGCGATGGGTGACATTGTGAAGACGGCCGTCATTATCGCAGTGGGCTTGCTGTACTGGGTCGCCTACCTGCGGTTGAAAGATTCGCGGCAGGCTGCTTCGACCGGCAACGCGACAGAGGCGTAAAGCTTCACGGAACCATGCGCGGTGCCCATCCATAGACTAAATATCGTGAGTGCCGTGCAAAGTGAGGCTGGTAAGCGCAGCCGCTTTGCACGGCATTTTTACCAGTAATGTGCTATAACGGGATCAACACAATTTTTGCACGGTACTTAGTGGAGGATATTGCAAATGTCTGAGTTTGATCACGACCGGCTGCGGGAAATCCGTCAACAAAAAGGCATGACGATCAAAGACCTGGCTGATGCCTGCTCCGTCAGCCCCAGCCTAATCAGCCAAGTGGAGCGTGGCAAGGTGACGCCAACCTTGACTGTGTTCTGGCGGATCTGCAACGCGTTGGATACACACATGCAGGACTTCTTCGAAAAGCGCGATGCGGAGGAAACGATGGTTGTGCGCCGCGGGCAGCGCAAGATCATCCAACTCCCTGACTCGCACCTGCGCTATCAACTTCTGAGCCCGAACCTGAAAGGTCAGATAGAGTTTCTACTGGTCGAGATTGATCCCGGTCAAGCCCACGACCCTGAAGGCCTCGTCACCCATGCCGGCGAGGAATGCGGATATGTACTGGAAGGGGAACTCATCGTTCGTTTAGACGACCAGGAGATTCACTTGTATGAAGGCGACAGCATCTCGTTTCAGTCCTCGACGCCGCACCGCTTCGCCAATCCAGGCGATGTCACGTCAAGGTCCATCTGGGCCATGACGCCGCCGACGTTCTAAGCTGGACATACTGGGCATCAGGGCATCAGGGGCGGTCGAGGCGGATCCTGAGGTTCGTGAGGGCCGGCTGGCCCCGGCGGTGGGAAAAATGTGGCATAATCGGTTTTTCAGCGCGACATTTTCGACATCGTCAGGACCGCAACGGTGTGCTCTGGAACCGGATAGCGACGCTGGCGTCGCTCGGCTCGAAGACAAAAACACATGTCGACGGTGAGCAGTCTGATATTCGTGGGTCGAGCCACATCTTATCTCTCCGTCTTACAAGGAGCTGCCACGAACTAATGACGGGCATTCGGTCCTATTGCCAACTAATCCACGGAATTGTGACTAGAAGCCGCCCTGCGTTCGTGATAACTAATCCTTAAATTCTTGCCGATCCCGGTGTCACTCAGGGGAAAAATGTCGCTAAGTCCCGTCCACAACTGCGTTTAGCGACATTTTCGACACTCGCCTGATCGACTATGCGGTCTGTAGGCTCTAACCCCCCCCTCAAACGAGTCTTGGGTTTCTACCCCTCTCTTATCGATGTATACAGGGTTACCATCTTGAAGTATCATCGGAAATTGGATCACCCGTTGACCTTCGTGCCACTGCTGTAATGTCCAACGTGTTAGGGTCAATCTGACTAACGAAGACAGTGTGGCAGGTGCGGATGTTTTTTGTCATGTTTAGTATCCAAGACGGCTTGACACAAATTGAACTAAGTACACGGTGATATCGGACAATGACCTCTTCACCCAGCCCAATGGAAAAGTACACAATATCAATTTGGGAATGATGATCACGTCACAGATGTGCACAATGGATACAATGGACGTCGGGATCGTGATTAGGGGGAAGGTCATATGAATTTAGGTCTAAAATGGAGCATGATTGGCGCAGGGGTGACTGTCTTGCTGCTGACTGTCCTCACACCTCATCCAAAAGCATCGGCACCAATCGCGACTAACCCATCGGCAATTACCCACCCTTTCGAGGGATATTCAGCGCCCCCTTTCACCCTCACCCAACTCTCAAACGGGCAGTCCGTTTCTCTCGCCCAGTACGCCGGTAAGCCGATATTTATCAACTTTTGGGCCTCTTGGTGTCCCCCATGTCGAGCGGAAACGCCGGACATCGTACAGGCATATCGAAAATATGGGAACAAGGTTTCATTTATCAGCGTCAATCTGACGAACCAGGACACCCTGCCTAACGTGCAAGCATTCGTAAAAAAATTCGGGATTCAGTACCCGGTGCTGCTTGATAAGACGGCCGCTGCCAGCAACTTGTACGACGTGATCGCAATCCCCACGTCGTTCTTTATCAACCGCAAAGGCTTAATTGTCGCGCGCTTCTCGGGAGCAATTCCTCATGCGGAATTAACCTCCATGCTGAACAGGATTGAAAACTCATGATTTTCACTACTTTAGAGCGAATCCCCTCACAATTCGTAGCGATATCTGTGTGTGCCGTGGCGGCGTGGGTGTTTTTGCGTCTACAGAACAAACAGCTACGCTCCACCTTGACACCAATGATTGGCGAGGTTTTAGTAGCGTACTTTATCACGGCAAGGTTCTCGGGATTACTGGTATATCCAACCGAAGTCATCCATTTGAACGTCTGGACGGTGCTCGCACAAGCCCCTGACTATGGCTGGCTGTTCGGTCTGCTTGCATCTGCTCTCCTCCTTTACAAGCGACTTCACAAAGTAGTCGCGGCGGATCAGTCTGTGCTGCATGGTTTAACCAACACCATTTTGTTCGCTACAGGCGTCTGGTTGATCGTGCGTCTCTTTGTCGATCACGCTGAGTATCTTCAGCGTGACATCATCGTTCTCTCGATCATGTGCTTGCTCCTCATCCTATCCCTGCAAAATTACAACGATGTGCGTGCGTGGATTCATTGGTTGTGGATTGTTGTGGCGGTAACATGGCTGATCACCACAACCCTGACCCCTCCGTTAGAAAGGCTCGCTGGGCTTACCGCCAATGAGTGGTTAGGTGTAGGCATCCTTCTAGCGGGATTGGGGCGTGAGGCAATGTCGGACATCAAAAAGAGGTCGGGGCATCAGCGCGAAATGTAAAGCCTTGCTCTTCGCCACACCGCGATGTCGCATGTCGTCGCATGTCGTCGCATGTCGTCGCATGTCGTCGCATGTCGTCGCATGTCGCGGGATGTCGCGGGATGCTGTCCTCCAATAACAGCACACAGCCGCTTATCCGATACTTTCTCGGGCTGAGGCCGCCTAATAGGCGGCCCACAACGGCCTACAGCAGTCGGAATGGCCAAATTCAAGCCCCAAAAGAGGAAATAAGCGGCCTGAGGCCGCTTATCTACCTTCTTCCCGTCTGAAATTGAGCGAATAAGCTGTTCTGTGCCGTTACGACGCCGCTCTCTCAGGCACGACGTCGCTCTCTCAGGCACGACGCCGCTCTCTCAGGCACGACGCCGCTCTCTCGGGCACGACGCCGCTCTCTCCGTTACGACGCCGCTCTCTCCGTTACGACGCCGCTCTCTCCGTTACGACGCCGCTCTCTCCGTTACGACGCCGCTCTCTCCGTTACGACGCCGCTCCATAGGACCACGCTCCCGCCCTCTCGAACACGACGACGTCTGCGGAGGTACCACGACTGCGTGGGGTCCTAGTTCAATCCGCCATCGCGCGCGTACAGGCGGGAATGTGCTTCCCACACCTCACCAGGTCGCACCGGGATCAGCCCGATTTCGTCCGCAGCCAGCCCAGCCTTCCAGTCATTCACCGCTCGCGGAGCATCAACCACATTCACTGAGTCAACCAGATTCGCAGCATCGCCGGCGTCTGGCCCACGCATCAGATTCGGGGCGTTGACCACGTTGACCTGGGGCTCCGCGCAGAAGAACCCAGGCTGACCAGAGTGGTTCCAAAGCATCCACTGGCGGAAACGTGGCCCCACGTCGTAAACGAGCGTCACATCGGACCGCATGTCCCACAGTTCCATGCGGTTGTATCCGCCCCGCGTAAGGGCCGTGTAGTGATTGTCCATCGGCGTTGCGAACGGATACGCCCCTTCATCGCGCAGAGCTTGCTCGTACGCGGTCAGCGGCAACTTCGCGCCGGTCGGCAAGCCGCGATCGTCAAGTTCCCAGCGATCGCCGATAGAAATGCGGCAACGGTAAGCTTCGGCGCTTCCTCGTCGTTCTGCGCCTCCTGGTTCTGCGCCCTCTCGCCCGGCGCCGGCGTGCTCTGTGAACGGGGCGTTAAACGCCGTGTGGAACCCAATCAAACAAGGCATCAGGTCGTCTCCGTCGTTTCGCACCGAAATGCGTTGCGAGAGCCCAAACTCGTTCAGCCCGTACCGCAGTTCCACCGTGAAGCAAAACGGCCACTGCGCATACAAAGGGTGCGCTTCATCCACCGCCACCGACAACACCACGTAGCTCTCGCCCCGGTTGTTGCCGGAGTCCTTGACGTCCCAAGCAGTGTCGTACAAGAACCCGTGCAAGTGTGTCCCAGTCTCGGCTTCGTTCACCGGCAACTGAACCCGCTTGCCTGCGTAGGTGAACGTCCCACCGTCGTAGCGGTTCGGGGGGAAGAGAACCGGTATGCCGTACAGATACGGCTTCTGCCTAAAGTCATCCATCTCGTCCGCACCCGGCTCGTGCAAGAACATGAAGCCGCGCGCGAGGTCGCGAAAACTGACCAAGTTGGCCCCGACTTCGGGGAGCACAGTCGCCTGCAGGTGTCCCCACTGCAAAACGACGGCGCGCTCCCCGTGAAAAGTCGATTCCACTGCGTCTCCCGTCCGTGCCGTGTCTCCCGTCCGTGCCGTGTCTCCCGTCCGTGCCGTGTCTCCCGTCCGTGCCGTGTCTCCCGTCCGTGCCGTGTCTCCCGCCCGTGCTGCGTCTCCCCTCCGTGCCGCGTCCACCAGCACTCTGGCCCCCGCCATTACAGGCTCGTCAGGTACTGGTTGAAGATGGACTTCAGCATCTCCTGGCGCCCCGACTGGTTCGTTATCGGGCGCAGTGCGGCGTACTCGGCGAGTACCTTGAAATCTGTCGATCCCGCTGCAATGTCCGCGCCGACACCGCTCTTATAGCTGCCGTACCGCTGGCCGATGACGTCTTCGAGTACGCCGTCTTCGACCAGTTTCGCCGCCACCTTGAAGCCTTTGGCGAAGCTGTCAATGCCGGCGATGTGCGCGTAGAACAGGTCGTTCGCCTCAAACGAGGCGCGCCGCGTCTTCGCGTCGAAGTTCAAGCCGCCGCTGTGCAGGCCACCGTTTTGGATAATTTCGTACATCGCGAGCGTCGTGTTGTAGAGGTCCGTCGGGAACTCGTCAGTGTCCCAGCCGAGCAGCGGGTCGCCTTGGTTGGCGTCGACCGAACCGAGGACGTCGTACGTGCGGCACACCCGCAGTTCGTGCTCAAACGTGTGGCCAGCGAGCGTCGCGTGGTTCGCTTCGATGTTCAGCTTGAAGTCGCCAATCAGGTCGTATTTGTACAGGAACGCAATGGCGCTCGCTGCGTCGTAGTCGTACTGGTGCTTCGTCGGTTCTTTCGGCTTCGGCTCAATCAGGAACTGGCCGGTGTAGCCGATCTCCTTCGCGTACGCGATGGCCATGTGGTAAAAGCGCGCTAGGTTGTCGAGTTCAAGCCCCATGTCCGTGTTGAGCAGTGTCTCGTACCCTTCGCGTCCGCCCCAGAAGACGTAGTTCTCAGAGCCGAGTTCTTTGCCAATCTCGAGGCTCTTCTTCACCTGTCCAGCCGCGTACGCGAACACGTCCGCGTTCGGCGAAGTGGCGGCGCCGTGCACAAAGCGCGGGTTGCTGAACATGTTCGCCGTGTTCCACAGCAGTTTGACGGAGGATGACTTCATGTAGTCTTTGATCATCGAGACGACAACGTCGAGGTTGCGGTTCGTCTCAGTCAGCGTGTCGCCTTCCGGAGCAATGTCTCTGTCGTGGAAGGCAAAGTACTTCAGGCCGAGCTTCTCAATCAGCTCAAACGCGGCTTCGACGCGCGCCTTGGCTAAATCCATGCCGGAGTAACCATTCCACGGGCGCTGCATTGTCGCGACGCCAAACGGGTCCGTGCCGTCTGCGACGAGCGTGTGCCAGTACGCGACCGAGAAGCGCAGGTAGTCCTCCATCCGCTGGCCAAGGACAATTTCATCCGGATTGTAGTACTTGTATGCGAGCGGATTTTTCGAATCCGGGCCTTCAAACTGAATCTTGTCGACGCCCTCAAAGTATGTCATGATTCATCTCCTCCTCCGGTTAGAAAGCCTCTGTGGTGTACTCTCTGTCTTTGATGAGGGTCGGCTCACCCGTGACTTCAAACGATGAGGTGAGGCGAATGTCCTCGGATGAACTCCCGACCATCACCTCAAACACGCCCGGTTCAACGACGTAGTTCAGGTCCACGTTGTGGAACCCAAGCGACGAGATTGGCAGCACGAACGTCACGGTCCTTGTCTCGCCAGCCGCGAGCGCTACGCGCCGGAACCCTTTCAACTCCTTCACCGGCCGCGTCACACTGGCGTACGGGTCGTGCACGTACAACTGCACAACCTCTTCGCCCGCGACAGCGCCCGTGTTGGTGACGTCGACCTGAATCGTTACACGGCCGTCGACCGGCGCGGGAGCGTCCGAGACGACCAGGTTGGAATACGCGAACTCTGTGTAGCTGAGGCCGTAGCCGAACGGGTAGAGCGGCTTTGCGCTCATCTCCACGTAGTCGCCCTTCCAGTGCGAACGTCCGCCGGACGGCTTGTGGTTGTAGTAGACCGGCACTTGTCCGACCGACCGCGGCACCGACATCGGCAGGCGTCCGCCCGGGTTGTAGTCACCAAACAGCACATCCGCAATTGCGGCGGCGCCCTCTTCGCCAGGCAGCCACGCTTCGAGAATTGCCGGCACGTAGTCGTTCAGCCAGTTAATCGAGAGCGGTCGGCCGTTCGCGAGCACTGCGACGACCGGGGTGCCCGTCGCGTGCACGGCGCGAACCAGTTCCTCCTGCAGGCCCGGCAAATCGAGGCTTGCTCGGTCGAGCGACTCACCGGACGAACAGCCGTCGATAAGGCCCGCCTTGTCTCCGACGACAAGAATCGTGACATCCGCCGCTTTCGCGACGGCAACCGCCTCGTCGATGCCAGCCTGCGATCCCGTTAGCGTCTGTGTGCCTTGCGCGAACACGACGCGCGTCTCTGGCGACACCTTGTCGCGGATGGCTTCAAGCACAGTGCGCATCGCGACGAAGTTTAAGTCGAGCTCGATTTTTTCCGGCACCGCCGTGTTAAACGTGTTCGTCATGTCCTGCAGCGTTTCGATGTGGCACGGGTACGCGTAGTCGCCGAGCAGGTGGCGGACGCTGTGTGCATTCGGGCCGATCACGGCGATCGTCCCCACGTCCTTTTGCAGCGGCAGCATGTTGCCTTCGTTTTTCAAGAGTACGATGGACTGCTGCGCAATTGTCCGCGCCAGAGCGCGCTGCTCCTGGTTGTCGAACACCAGGGCGACCTGCGACTCGTCCACGTACGGGTGTTCAAACAGCCCCATGCGGAACTTCGCAGTGAGCACGCGCCGTACAGCCGCGTCGACGAGCTCCATATCAATCAGGCCCCGCTCCATCAACTCGACGAGCGCTGCGCCGTAGCAGTCGATGCTCGGCAACTCTACGTCGACGCCCGTTTGCAAGGCCATGCGCGCTGCTTGCCCTTTGTCATCGGCTAGGTGGTGGTAACTGTGCAGCATGTCGACCGCAAAGTAGTCCGACACCACGATGCCGTCGAAGCCCCACTCCTTGCGCAACACGTCCGTCAGGAGTGAAGTCGAAGCGTGACATGGCACGCCGTCCAGTTCGTGGTAGCCTGGCATGATGGAGCCGAGCTTGCCCTTTCGCACAACCGCTTCAAACGGCTGCAGGAAGACGTCGCGTAGCTCACGCTCCGGGATGTGCGGCGGCGCCCAGTTCATGCCGCCCTCCGACACGCCGTAGCCGACGAAGTGTTTGCCGGTCGCGATGACACCGTCGCGCACGTCTGCAGTCTGCAGACCGCGCACGTACGACAGTCCCATCTGCGTGACCAGGTACGGGTCTTCGCCGAACGTCTCTTCGACGCGGCCCCAGCGCGCGTCGCGTGTGACGTCGAGCAGCGGCGCCAAGGCCTGGTGCGCGCCGACGGACTTCATCTGGGTGCGGATGACTTCGCCCATTTTCTCCGTCAAGTCCGGGTTCCACGTGCTCGCGACACCAATCGTCTGCGGGAACAGCGTCGCGCCTTTGGCCATATAACCGCTGCACGACTCCTCGTGCACCAAGGCCGGAATACCAAGGCGCGTCTCGTTCACGAGGTAGCGCTGGATCTCGTTGGCGACCTCCGCACCGTCCACAGGGTCGAGGCTGCTGGCCCCGCCGATCCGCGTGATCTGGCCAATCCCGTCCTTCATCCGCGCCTCTGCCTTGCTCCTCGAGAACGTCGATTTCTCCAGCACTTCGTACACCCACAAGCTACCGAGTTGCGTGCTCTTTTCCTGTGGTGTCATCAAAGACAACAAGTGTTCGACGCGCTCTTCAACGGGCCGACTCGCGTCCCGGTACAGTTCACTCATGCTTGCAACCTCCCTGCCAACCCGTTCAGGTCGTGCATCAGGTTCTTCGTCACCCGATAGCCCTCTTGGAACAAGGGGTACAGGTCGTTGTAAAAGTCCGCCCAGTCTGCGCGCGGCGGGATGCTGTTGCCAGTTCCAAGCCACGCTTGAATCGCTGCCGGGTCTTCGGACAGTGCGCCGATGCCTTGGGCTGCCAAGATGGCCGCGCCAAGCGCCGGACCGTGACTCGACTGCAAAATCTGCACAGGTTCGCCGATGACACTCGCGAACACTTCCATCCACAGCCGGCCGCTCGCGCCCCCGCCGGATGCTTTCCACCCGGACGATGTCACGCCAAGCTCCTGCATCGCTTCCCAGCAGTCGCGCAGGCTGAACGACACGCCTTCAAGGATGGCTCGGACCAGGTGCGCCGCGGTGTGCCGCCACTCGAGGCCAATCCATGCGCCGCGCGCCTGCGGGTCAAGGTGCGGACTGCGCTCGCCCATCAGGTAGGGCAAGAACAACAGCCCGTCCGCACCAGGTGCCACCGTCTCCGCCTCGTTCATGAGGAGCGTGTAGATGTCGGCGTCACAGCGCGCTGCGACCGCTTGCTCCATTTGCGCAAGCCGGTTGCGGTACCACTGTAAGGACCCGCCAGCAGCCTGCGTGACGCCCATGACGAACCAGCTGTCGCGCTGGGCGTGGCAGAAGGTGTGGAGTCTGCCAGCAGGATCACGTAAAGACTTGTCAGTGACGGCCAACACGACACCGGACGTCCCGAACACGGCTGAGACGGTGCCAGGCTCGACGATGCCAAGCCCGATGGCGCCTGCGGCTTGGTCGCCCGCGCCCGCCACGACCGGGACACCTTCCGGCAAACCGAGCAGGCGCGCCGCGGTCGCCGACAGGTGGCCCACCACTTCGTTCGACTCGTACACTGGCGGCAGCCATTCAAGTGGGATGCCAGCCGCTTCGCACATTTCCTTCGACCACGCGCGCTTCGCGACGTCGAGCATCAGCGTGCCGGATGCGTCCGACACATCCATCGCAAACGAGTCGGTCAGGCGGTAGCGGACGTAGTCTTTTGGCAGCAGGACCTTGTCGATCCGGCTGTAGAGGTCAGGCTCATGGTGCTTCATCCAGAGGATTTTCGTGATGGTAAAGTTCGGCAGCGGCGGATTTTCCGTGAGTCGAATCACAGTGTCGCGCCCAACAGCACGTTCGAGTTCCAGCGCCTCCGCGTCCGAGCGCAGGTCGCACCAGATGATGGACGGACGAATCACCCGGCCTTGTTTGTCGAGCGGCACGAGCCCGTGCATTTGTCCGGACAGGCCGATGCCTGCCACCGAAACGTCACCCGCTTGTGTCATCACGGTTTGTATGGCTGAAACAGTTGCGCTCCACCAGTCCTCCGGATGCTGTTCTGCGTAGCCCGATTTCGGCGTCATCATCTCGTAGGAAGCTGTCGCCACCGACACGATGGTGCCGTCGAGACGAACCGCAATCACTTTGGTGCCCGAGGTGCCAACGTCAATGCCTAGTACAACTCGCTGTCTGTCCATCTGTCACCTCGATCAGTCTGTCGTCGCACTGCTTACTTGCCGAACCCGGCCAGGATGCCCCTGCGCAGGTATTTGCCCGCAAAAATGTAGGCCAAGATGAGCGGCAACGCTGAGAAGATGACGACAGCCATCGTGACAGGAACGTCAATCGTGTGCTGCCCTTGGAACTGGACAATTGCAAGCGGGAGGACCTGAACGGAACGGCTTTGCGTGAGAACCAGCGGGAACAAAAAGTTGTTCCACGACTGGATGAATTCGTAGATCCCGACCGACACGAGGGCTGGCATCGCAAGCGGCGCCACCAAGTAGCGCACAATCTGAAAGTCCGTAGCACCCTCGAGTCCCATCGACTCATACAGCTCGTTCGGAATGTCGCGAACGAAGTTCACTAGAATGAGCAACGACAGCGGCAAACCGAATGCGACCATCGGCAGAATCATGCCGATGAGCGTGTCGTACAGCCCAAGCTTGTTGATCAAAATGTAAACCGGGATGATGGCGGCCTGAATCGGCAGCGCCAAGCCAACCAAAAACGCGTTAAACACCGTGCGCACCGTGCGGCTGCGCGATCGGACGATGACATATGCGAGCAACAGCGCAAACAACACAATCAAGACCACGGAAGATACGGAGACGATGGCGCTGTTCAGGAAGTAGTGAAAGAAGTCAGCCTGCAGCACCTGTGTGTAGTTGCTGAGCGTCGGGTGCGTCGGCGGCAGCCACGGCTTCCCAGTCAAATAACCGTTTTGCGTCCGGAAGCTGGTCATGACCATGTACAGCAGCGGGTACCCCGCGATAATCAGCCAGATTGTGCCAAAGGCCGTAAACGCGATGCCATGACCGGTGACTTTAGTTTTGCGCCTGGGTCTGACCTTCGCTTGTTGAACACTTGCCGTCTGTGTCCCCATCTCAGTCACGACCCCTCCATCTGGCTCTCCATCCGATTGAACCCGGTAAACTTCAGGATCAGGATGGATAGAAGCAGTCCTGCTGCCGCGAGAATGACCGCGATGACACTGCCAGCGCCAATATTCAGATTGGTGAACGCTTCCTTGTACATGTCCATCGCCAAAACTTCGGTGGAGTCACCAGGGCCACCGTTCGTCACCACGTAAATCAGGTCGAAGTAGGTGAGCGTACCGGTGAGAATGAGCACTGTCGTCGTGATAATCGTGTACTTCAACTGCGGCAGCGTGATGTGGAAGAACGATCGGATTGGGCCAGCTCCATCCAGCATGGCTGCTTCGTAGAGCGACGCCGGAATCTGCTTTGCACCGCTTTGATACAAGAGGGAGTTGAACGGAATAAACTGCCACGCAATGATGCATGCGACGACAAACATCGCCAGACTCGGGTTGCCAAGCCAGTTTTCCGTGCCGTTGCCAATGCCGATTGACTGTAGCAGAGAGTCGACGAGTCCGAACTCGGGGTCGAGGATGTACGACCACGTGATGCCGATGGCGACCGCGGAGAAGAGCAGCGGAATGAAGTACACCACGCCGTAGACAACTCGGTGCCGCTGTTTGCCGGCCATAAACACGCCAAGCACGAGACTCAGTGGATTCTGGAGAATCCAGCACAGGACCATCAGTTCGACGGTCAACCGCAGGGAGTGCAGCGCCTGCCCACTGGCAAAGGCGTGCGTCCAGTTGTAAAACCCGACCCAGGTCGCCTTCGAGACGCCGTCCCAGTTCAATCCGCTGTAGTACACAGCGACCAACATGGGCAGCAGCGCGAATACCCCGAAAAAGATGACGCCCGGCAGCATCATGACCCAGCGTTGCCAGTTCATGCGGGAGCCCAGCATTTGCGCACACTCCTTACATGTCGCTTATGGCCGGGAGAGTCCCCTCTCCCGGCTACATACTCACTTGTTGAGATACGAATTCATGTCTGACACGAACTGGCTCGTCGTCATTTGACCGACCATGAACTTGCCGAGGTCTGTATCGAGTTCATTGCCTTCTGCCGCCGGCAGCGCGGTGTCCCAAGACTGCTGGAAGTACGGAGCGTTCTTGGCCAAGTTGTAGTAGAACGTCTCATACGACGCTTCCTTAGACTGCTGCAACTGCGCACTGATGCCGTTCACCGCTGGGACGTAGCCGATGTTGAGCAAGTTCGTGATGTTCTGCTGGTTCAGGTTGTAGTTCTTCAGAAAATTAATCGCCGCTTTCTGCTGTGCAGGGGTGGCAGATGTCGGGATGGAGTAGAAGTCGCTCGGGTTGCCTGCGACGTCAGCCGGGTTGCCCTTACCGCCCGTCACCGCCGGGAATGGGAACCAGCCGAGTTGCGAAATGAAGCTGCTGTCGCTCGTCATGATGGAGCCATAGCCCCAACTGCCCATCAGCCACATGGCTGCTTTGCCGCTGTAGAGCAGGGCTGCGTCGGAACCGTCGTTCGAACCGACTGCGCTGTAGCCCGGCTCGAAGGCACCCGCCTTGACCAGTTGCTCCATATCCTTCAGTGCTTGCAAAATGACCGGATTGCTCCAAGCATTCGGCTTCCCAGCTGCGACGTTGTTGTAGGGCTGCTGACCGCCAATACGGTCGACGAGGTACTCGAAGTACATCAGGTCTGGCCAGTTGTCCTTCGCACCGAGCGAAATCGGAATCACGCCATGCGACTTAAACACCTGAATGTCAGACAACAGCTGATTCCACGTCGTCGGAGGTGTGAGGTTGTACTTTTTGAACAGCGTTTTATTGTAGAAGAAGTTCACCGGCTGCATGTTTCCAAATGGCACACCGTATACCTTGCCGTTAAAGGTGACGGACTTCATAACGGACGGCAGGTACTTGTTCTTCCACGTCGGGTCCGCATTCAACTGCGAAGTGATGTCCACCACTTTCCCAGGGGTCACGTAGTTGTACAGGCGCCCGCCTCCCCAGTTCATGAAGATAGTGGCAGCTTGGCCTGCCCCCATCGCGATTTGCAGCTTCTGGAGGTACGGATTGGATTGAAAGAACTGTGCCGTAATCGGTGTGTTCGGGTTGGCTTTGTTGTACTGCGAGACCAGCTTCTGGTCCACTTGTTCGGCCACGCCACTGTCCACGCTCCACAAAGTCAACTTAGTCGCAGCACTGCTCGAACCTGTCGAGCTGTTACCTGAGTTCGTCCCGCTTGTAGAACCACAACCAGCAACAAGTCCGGCCAACGCGAGAACGCTTACACCTGCGAACAATGCCTTGCTAGCCTTTTTCACATTATTCACCCCTGGCTCTTAAGTTTGGCTATCCAATAAACTAAAAGGAATTGTAGATCGTTTCCTTTCTGTTTACAACATCAATTTGAGAGATTCGCTGAAAACGCTCCCAACTGTTCGTCTAGCTAACTTCATCTAAGCGAACAAATCGGAAACCAAGTCGCTGACACACCTCAATCAAATCGGGCAGCGCGTCGACAATTCCCGCCACATTCCCCGCACTGTGGTGCAGGACGATGGCGCCGTTCTCCAGTGCCGGCACAACATTCGCGACAATCTGCGGCCCAGCAATCCCGGACCAGTCGAGCGAGTCCACCGTCCAGAACGCCACCTTGTAGCCGGCCTCTGAAATGGCCGCTGCTTGGACGTCTGTAAGTTCCCCGAATGGTGGCCGAAACCAGCGCGGGCGCTCGCCTGTAGCCTCTGCAATTGCATCCGATGTATTCGATACCTCTCGCAAAAGCTCGGAGACCGTAACGTCTGCAGCGTGCGGATGACTCCATGTGTGATTGGCAATCTGATGACCTTCTGCCACGATGCGCATAGCGACCAAAGGGTTCGCAGCAACCTCGGCGCCTAGGCAAAAGAACGTCGCGCAAGTCCCGTAGCGGCGCAAAATGTTGAGTACTCTCGGCGTGAACTCTGCGTCCGGCCCATCGTCGAAGGTAAGTGCGAGCACTCTCTCCGCCGTTGGCAGCATCGTCATCCCATTCGCCCGATGTTTAGCGTCCGACATAGAAAACCCCTCCCGGTCTCGTGAATGCACGTCCCTCGCAGGCCGCGTAGACGCCTGCCATTCCTCACTTTGTTTACATTAGTTTGTTTGACACTAAAACAATTACAAGTATAATTCAATGTGAGCAAACGAGAAATGACTGTATAATGAGTAATTAACACTTGTCACTTATTCGCGAGCAGATTTACACAAGTGAGATACCTCTCATCAGATGGGAACATGACATATGAGAACTGGCGACCAGACACTTATCAAGGAATTGAACAAAAATATCATTATGAACCTGATCCGCAATCAGAGTCCGATCTCCCGCGCGCAGATCTCGGTAGAAAGTGGCCTGAACAAAGCGACAGTGTCTTCCATTGTCGATGAGTTCATTCAGGAGGGCCTGGTGATTGAACTCGGCTCAGTTCGCTCAGCCGTCGGCCGCCGGCCTCGCATGCTCGGGTTTAACGCGACTGCCGGCTACGCGATTGGTGTCGAACTTGGGATTGATTACGTCCGCGTTCTTACGGTCGACTTGGCTGGACGAGTGGTCTCCAGCTATGAATCACCGCTCCCGACCACGGACGTACGCAGCGTCGTGGCTGAAATCGTCAACTGCATCAATGAAGAGGTGACGAAGACACCGCAGTCAAAACTCGGGATTATTGGCGTCGGTCTCGGCGTGCCGGGCCTCGTGGATTTTGCTTCGGGCAACGTCCTCTACGCCCCCAACCTAGGCTGGTCCGATGTACCACTGCGCGCATATTTGGAAGCGCATATCAACCTGCCTGTGTTTATCGACAACGAGGCGAACACAGGAGCGCTGGCCGAGCAGTTGTTCGGCGTCGGGACAGCGGATGAAAACGCCGTATACTTTAGTACCGGGGCTGGAATTGGCGTCGGGATCGTCCTAAATCACACACTCATCCGCGGCAGCGGCGGCACCGCCGGTGAGTTTGGGCACATGATTGTCGAAGCGCGGGGCCTGCGCTGTTCATGCGGGAGCCGCGGCTGTTTGGAAATGTACGCGTCCACACGCGCACTAGTTTCCAAGTACACCCAACTCGCCGGGGCCGCGGTGCCGTTTGACGAGATCATGCATCGGCTTGCTGTCGGCGAACAAAACGCCATCGAAGCCGTCGACAGTGTCGGCCGCTACCTCGGCATGGGAATCAGTAACGTGATTAACGGCCTGAATCCGAGCCTCGTCGTGATTGGCAATCGCCTGAGCGAGGCCGGAGAATATCTGCTCAACTCGGTGAAAGAAGTCATCCACACCGCCGCACTCGGGGTCCCAGGTTCACTGGCACGCGTCGAGCTATCTTCCCTGGGCCGAAACGCGACCGCGACTGGCGCCGCCTCCTTGGCCTTAAACGATTACTTTCAAGGGCCGTTTCCGTACGCGCACGCGGAACCGTCTCGTGCCGGAGCGCGGTAGGGGCAACGGCGAGGCGAGGGCAACGGCGAGGGCAACGGCGAGGGCAACGGCGAGGGCAACGGCGAGGGCAACGGCGAGGGCAACGGCGAGGGCAACGGCGACGCGAGGTAGGGCGCGGGGGCCGTTGCCCGGGGGCACCTCCGACACCGCATCCGACACCGGGACGGCATCCGACACCGGGACGGCATCCGACATCGGGACCGCATCCGACACCGGGACCCGCCCCCCATAACGCGCCCGCTAGCGCGTTATCCGCAAACGTTAGTGTCCTCAGAGTGCGTTAAAACCGCGTGACGGCCAATTCTGGAATCGATAACGCGCTGAAATGGCGTTATGCTGGATAAAAATAGGCGAAAACTGGGATCCGGAGATGGAATAGCGCACTTTAAGCGCACTAAAGGGTCGTATTATGTAACCTTCGCGGTGATAGCGCGCTTTGAGGTCGTTATGATCCCGATTATGTCAACATACCTTCCCCGTGAGTCGACGCACCACCCCCACCAGCCCGGTGTCACCTCCACCAGCGCCCCCGAAACCGCATCCGACACCGGGACCCGCCCCCCATAACGCGCCGCGAGCGCGTTATCCGCAAACGTTAGTGTCCTCAGAGTGCGTTAAAACCGCGTGACGGCCAATTCTGGAGTCGATAATGCGCTAAAATGACGTTATCCTGGATAAAACTAGGTGAAAACCGGGATCCGGAGATGAATAGCGCACTTTAAGCGCACTAAAGGGTCGTATTATGTAACCTTCGCGGTGATAACGCGCTTTGAGGTCCTTATGATCCCGATTATGCCAACATACCTTCACCGTGAGTCGACGCACCATCTCCACCAGCCCGGTGTCACCTCCACCAGCGCCCCCGAAACCGCATCCGACACCGGGACCGCCCTCCATAGCGCGCCGCGGGCGCGTTATCCGCAAACGTTAGCGTCCTCAGAGTGCGTTATAACCGCGTGACGGCCAATTCTGGAGTCGATAACGCGCTGAAATGGCGTTATCCTGGATAAAACTAGGTGAAAACCGGGATCCGGAGATGAATAGCGCACTTTAAGCGCACTAAAGAGTCGTATTATGTAACCTTCGCGGTGATAGCGCGCTTTGAGGTCGTTATGATCCCGATTATGCCAACATACCTTCACCGTGAGTCGACGCACCACCCCCACCAGCCCGAGGTCAACTCCGACACGGCATCCGACACCGGGACCGCCCTCCATAGCGCGCCGCGAGCGCGTTATCCGCAAACGTTAGCGTCCTCAGAGTGCGTTATAACCGCGTGACGGCCAATTCTGGAGTCGATAACGCGCTGAAATGGCGTTATTCTGGATAAAACTAGGCGAAAACCGGGATCCGGAGATGAATAGCGCACTTTAAGCGCACTAAAGGGTCGTGTTATGTAACCTTCACCGTGATAACGCGCTTTGAGGTCGTTATGATCCCGATTATGCCAACATAGCTTCACCGTGAGTTCGAAGCGCCATCTCCACGATCCCGGTGTCACCTCCGCTCCGCATCCGACACCGCATCCGCCCTCATAACGCGCCGCGAGCGCGTTATCTGGAAACGTTAGTGTCCTCAGAGTGCGTTATAACCGCGTGACGGCCAATTCTGGAGTCGATAATGCGCTGAAACGGCGTTATCCTGGATAAAACTAGGTGAAAACCGGGATCCGGAGATGAATAGCGCACTTTAAGCGTTACTACTCAGGTACCCGCTGAGTCCAGGCTAGAAATAGCTGGACTCAGCGGTCTTTTGTTTGTAGAATGGTGGTATGCAGATACAAGGACGCCACCTTACCGAACAAGATATTGCATGGATACGTGAACTCATCCATTGTCACCCTGACTGGAATCGCACTCGGTTATCGCGCGAACTGTGTGCGACTTGGAACTGGACAAACGGCAATGGCCAGCTAAAAGACATGGCCTGTCGTACCATGTTGCTCAAACTTGAGCGACTGAAATACATTCGACTTCCAGCCCCTCGCGCCGTCGGCGTTGGAAACGCGACAAGAATCGTTCGTTCCGTTGCCCATGACACTACCCCCGTTTCGGGTCCCTTGCGAGATCTGTTGCCGCTGCGAATCGAGATTGTAAAGACATCCGCATCATCAGTTTTGTTCCGACATTTGCTCGCCGCATATCATTACCTGGGATTCTGCGGCGCGGTCGGTGAAAACATGAAGTATCTTGTCTACGACCGGTACGGACGCCCATTAGCGTGCCTGCTCTTTGGGTCTGCTGCTTGGAAAGTTGCGCCACGCGACGCGTGGATTCGCTGGACACCGGGTGTTCGTCGGAATTCCTTATCCCTTGTGACAAACAACATGCGCTTTCTCATCCTCCCTTGGGTCACCGTTCCCAATCTGGCTAGTCATCTCCTCAGCCGCATCGCCAGTCGCATCTGCCGAGACTGGATGGACAAGTATGGTCATCCGGTGCACCTGCTGGAGACGTTTGTCGAACAGCAACGATTCCGTGGCACGTGCTACCGGGCTGCTAACTGGATTCAAGTCGGCCAGACGCAAGGGAGAAGCCGCAATGACACGCACCATACCTTGAGCGTTACACGCAAGGATGTTTATGTGTATGCCCTGGTGCCCAATGCAAGGGAGGTACTTTCGAATGGAATTTGAACTGGAATTTAAAGCAATGGAACGTGAATGCATTTTGCAAGTATATGAACAGGGACCTGATGCGGTTGTTGATTTGGTACGAGGACTCGTAGCTATCGTTGAGCAACAGGCGGCTGAAATCCGCGAGTTAAAAGAGCGTGTAAGGGTCCTCGAGAGCCAAGTGAACCAGAACAGCCGCAATTCCAGTAAGCCTCCATCTAGTGATGGATTTCGTAAACCAACGAATTCACGCCAGCCGGGTGGTAAGAGAGGCGGCCCCAAAGGGCATAGCGGGCACACTCTGCTCATGAGCAAGACCCCCGATGAGGTCATCGTCCACAAGCTTAACGCCTGTCCCAACTGTGCCGCATCGTTGGAAACGGTAGCCACGAAGGGCCTCGTGAAACGTCAGGTATTCGACTTGCCCGCACCTCGTCTCGTTGTGACAGAGCACCAAGCCGAGGAAAAGCGCTGTCCCTGCTGCAATACATTGCAACGTGCCAGCTTCCCGGATGGCGTCAAAGCTCCAGTGCAGTATGGGGATGGATTTGCAGCATGGACCACATATTTAAATGCCTATCATATGCTCCCTTTAGACCGAATCGGACAGTTCTATGCCGACCTAACTGGACAACGGCCCAGTGAAGCGACCCTGTTGAGCCAATTAGAGAGCATGGCGGGTGCCGTGGAGTTAAGCGCCATCCCCGTCATTCGGGAGAACTTGTGCAATGCGCCGCTGCTCCATACCGACGAAACGGGTGTACGTATCGTCAACAAACAACATTGGTTGCATGTCGTGTCCAATCCAGAATGGACGCTCATGGACACTTATCCACAGCGTGGTACCGGCGCGATTGAAGGCATGGGGATACTGGACACCTTTAAGGGCGTCGTCGTTCATGACTGCCTCTCGGCCTACTTCCGACCCATCTACTCATTTGAGCATGCGCTATGCAATGCTCACCTCCTGCGCGAATGTCAAGGTATCCTGGACAATGATGGACATCAGTGGGCTAAGCAGATGAAGGAATTGCTCCGAGGCGCTTGGAAGCTCACTAGGGACGCCCGGGAGAAGGGTCTCCCGCTCGCTGATGAAACCATTGCCGAGATTGAGACGGCTTACGATGCCATTCTTGAGCTAGGCAAAACTGAATGGGCGCTGGATCCTGTGCCGACGAAAACAGGACCACGTGGACGAAAGTGCAAAAGCAAAGCCGCTAATTTAGGACAGCGATTTGAGTCGCACAAGGAGTCCATCCTTCGCTTCCTTTGGGATGCGAACGTGCCCTTTGACAACAACCAGGCGGAACGGGACATTCGGATGACCAAGGTGAAACAGAAGGTCTCCGGGCTCTTTCGTACACAGGAGGGCGGTAAGACCTTCTCCGTACTCCGCAGCCTTATCTCTAGCCTGTTAAAACAGAACCTTCCTCTACTTCCTTCCCTGGTTTCGGTCCTTCGTGGCCAGCCGGTCTTCGCAGGGACCTGACAAAAGTAGCCCAAAAAGTCTGTCGCAAGGGGTGTCCTCAACACCCCCTTTTGGGGTGCCTTGCGACGGGGTACCTGAGTAGTAACCTTTAAGCGCACTAAAGGGTCGTATTATGTAACCTTTGCGGTGATAGCGCGCTTTGAGGTCGTTATGATCCCGATTATGCCAACATACCAACACCGCACGTCGCTCTCACCGCTCGGCCCTCACCGCTCGTCGCCCTCACCGACCTTTGATGAGCTCCAGCACCCGGTCATAATCCGCAGCGGTCGCCGCGAAGATCCCGTTTGTCAACGTGTCTCTCTGATTAAACGTGAAGTCAGTGCCGGCCTTGTCCGTGGCGCGGCCGCCGGCGGCCTGGACCAAAATCACGCCCGCTGCAATGTCCCACTCATTCTTTGGGCCGAGGCTGAACGTCGCGTTTGCCCGGCCGGCGGCAATCAGAGCGAGCTTGTAGGCGATTGACCCGACTGCCGCCACGTCCATCACGTCCAGAAATGGCTCGAACTCGCCGCGTTTCATCTCCGAGCGGCTACCGAGCACCGCGAGGCGTTGCTCGGACGGGTGATCCGCCTTCATCACCTCGTCATTCAACCAGGCCCCCGCGCCTTGGAGCGCCGTGAAGCACTCGCCGTTGGCCGGGTTGTAGACCACACCCAGGATGGCCACGCCGTTCTTCGCCAGTGCCACCGACACAGCGTACTGTGGCACGCGCTGGACAAACTCCTTCGTCCCGTCGATCGGGTCGACGATCCACACATACTCCTTGTCGAGCCGATCCGCGTTGTCCCGAGTCTCCTCTGACAGCCACCCGGCCTCGGGCAACAAGGCGAGCAGATGCTCCTTGAGGTAGTCGTTCGCTGCGTGATCGGCGGTCGTCACCGGATCATGCCGCTCCTTATACTCCGTTTCGAAACCCGCTTCTGCAATCTGCTCAATGATGGCCCCCGCCTCGCGTACAATGGCAGCCGTCGACTGTAAAAACACTTCATCTATGTTCATTTACTCTCCCACCCTCTCATCAACCGCCTCAGTCTAGCACGAGCGAGCGGTCGCCTCAACCTCGCAGGTTGGCGCAAGCGCGGGTTGTGCCGGGCGGCGTGACTGAGCGGATGGAGCAGAGCAAACGCTCTTTTTGCCGCTCGGCGCCGCCTCCACGCGAATGCTATTCTGCCGTATCCACCATTCACTCCGTTGATATATCATGAGAAGGATGTTGCCTGAGATGCTTGTAGATTGTTATCGAACCGGCGCGCATGAGCTTGTCGAAGTGTATCGGAACTTGTCGGGCGAGTCTGCTGCCGCAAGCCGTAACGAAAGGGGCCGCACCGGATGAACGTCGCGTTTTACAGCATCTGGGTTGGAGAGAACAAGCTGTTTTTCCAGCCCAATCGCACCGACTTTGGCGAGGACCTATTCGCCGGCCTGCGCGCTCTACAGGCGTACGGGAACACCATCGGCTGGCGGTTTGACCAAGCCCAGCGGTTCCAAGCAGAGGAGATTGACGTCTTCGTCTTCCACGAAGTGCCCGCAACCGGCGATCCCGTCTACACCTACGCCCGCCAACACAACAAGCCGATGATTCTGTGGAACTACGAACCCCCCGTCGTGTACCCATCGTCGCACCAGATGAGCAATCACGACGCTTTCGTCAAGGTGTTCACCGAGTTCGACCAGATGGTAGACGGTCACAAATACATCAAATTCAACTCATTTTGTTACGACTTCAGCGTGCCCATGCTGCGCCGCAAAGAGCGAGCCAGTTTGTGCGTGATGATGAACGGCCACAAATACTTCACCCACCCGCAGCAGTTGTACTCCGAACGCGTCAATACCCTGCTGTGGTTTAACACGCACCACCCAGACGACCTGCACTTGTACGGGAGAGGGTGGGAGAAGGTCGGGATCAAAAACTACAAAGGAATTGCGCACGGCAAAAAGCAGGTGCTGTCCAACTACAAGTTTTCCATCTGCTACGAAAACGCGAAAGGGATGCCTGGGTACCTGACGGAGAAAATCTTCGACTCGTTCTTCGCAGGGTGCGTCCCGGTGTACTGGGGAGACAGCCACGTCACAGACACAATTCCGCCCGAGTGCTTCATCGACCGCGGTCACTTCAACACGCACGAAGAACTCTACGCCTACCTCACCCAGATGTCGGATGCACAGTACAACGGCTACCTCGACGCCATCGAGGCTTTTTTACAGCGCAGCGCCACCGAGCGGTCACCGTTTTCGCTCGACTCGTTCGTGCAGACGATGAGCCGTGGCATCGCGGACGCTGTCGCCGAGTTTGCCACCGCGAAACCAGGGCCACTCGTCTCCCCGACGAGCGGACAACACCTCTATCTCGCGAAGGAGAGTCAGCAGGCCAAGCGCTACGCACAAGCCGTCGGGCACCTGCAAGCTGCCTTAGCCGATCCCGCCCTCCCCTGGCGCCAAGAGGCGGAGTTGCTGCTGACGCAGGTTCTCATGGAAGCCAACGATGTCGCGGCCGCGCGCGCTCACGCCACTCTTCTGACTGAACGTTATCCACATCTGGTCGATCCCGCCTATTTGTCCGCGCGCGCGGACGTCTCCGTAGCAGTCCAGATGTTGCGTGGCGCCATTCAATCGCTGCAACAACTCGTGCAGCAGCCGCACTTGCAGTTCTCCGAGGTGAGCGGGCTGGATCGGTGGAACCTGCTCGCCATGCTCGCGGAGTCCCTCCAGTTGGCCGGACTGTTGCCCGCAGCCAGGAAGGCCTACGCGGACGCTTACTACGCCTGTCCGCCGCAACTTCCCGCCAAAGAGGCGCTGTTGCGGCGGATTGCCGAGATCGAAAGCCAGGCCAGGGAAATCGCCGCAACACCACTCGTGCCGCCACAGCCACAATAGGCGATCGTAGCCAGAACCTAAAGCGCAGAACCACCCTAAGCTAGGCTTTCATGCCTCGACCACGGCCTGTCCAGCCCCCAAATACCGCTGTGCCAAGGTCTGTACGCTCCTGCGGATCTCGGCGATCAACTCATCTGGTCCCACGACCTCGATGTCCGAGCCATACTGGAACACCCAGCGCAAGAACTCCGCATTCAGGTGTGTTCGGATTTTCAACTGGACGTTGTCAGACCCTGCCTCCGTCTCCTCGAGAATGCTGTTCTTGTTGTCGATATCCTCCTTGACGTACGCAATCACCCGCTTAGGAAAGCGCACCACGGCCGTGATGAGTTGTCCGTTGGAGTCGACACCAAAGGCCTGCTCGACGACTTTTTTGAGCATAAAGTCCTCGTGCTCGATGTACGGTCGGTCGAGACAACGGACGTTGCGCATGCGACTGACCCGGAACGTTCGAAACGAATCCGAAAGGTGGCAGTAGCCGATGGCGTACAGGTTGTTGTGTCGAGGGAGGATGTAGTAGGGGTCAAACATGCGCTGCGTCCATTTGTCAGTGCTCGCGGTGTAGTACATCATGTCCACTGTCGACTGCCGCTGAACAGCGTCGAACAGCTCGATGATACTGCCGTCGTGGTTGCCGTCCTCGTCGCGTGGGCTAAGCAGGATGCGCTCTGTCAGCCGATCCCGCCGGTTCCCCTCGCCGCTGCTGAATCCAAGTTTGTCGTACACCTTCGCAATCGCGGTGTGATACGCGGCTAGCACCTCACCGAAGCCGGGCTCCGTGCTGCGCGAAGCGGCGAGCTCCGGCATCAGGTCGATGGCGGCCCTCTCTTCTTCGGTCAGCCGCATCGGCAGGCGAAGCGGGTCATAGAAGACTTGGTAGCCGCCGGTGCCTTCTTTCGTCTCAATTCGACAATCGAGATCACGTAGGTCATTGACATCTCGGATAATCGTCCGCTGGCTGACATTGAAGTAATGAGCCAGCTTCTCGATGGTGTACTCCCCTGGCTCGGCGTGAATCATGTGTAACATCTGGATCAGGCGCTGGGCCTGACTGTAGTCGGTCGCCACGTACCCACCCCCGGCTCGTGTTTCGCAACGCTGCCCCCCGGCATATCCCTGATCTGTATTTGCTATGAATTCATGATATACCACATAAGGGAAGCAGCGTACGAAAAACTAGCGCAATAAAGTGGAAACCAGCTCCTTTGCAGACCCATCGTTCAGCTCGGCAGAGCAGCCTCAATCGCCGCCAACACTGCGCTGGCAGACGTCGGCGCCGAGCCTTGCGCCGCTGTGGCGTTGCCGCCGCCTTTACCACCGAGCGCCGGCAAGACCGCTTTGATGACCGAGTCCGCACTTGAGATTGCGCCGTCCGTCGCCTGCGCAACCACGTGCGTCCGGCCGCCGCTCTCGCCAACGAAGACGACTAGTTGCGGTGCGCCCGGATGCCCCGTCGAAAGCCACTCGGCGGACGCTAGGGCCATACGCTTCACGTCCTGCACGTCGTCGAGAATGGGCAGAACAGCGACCAGAACATGCGTCCCGTGAATCACTTTCGTCTGGTTCGCGGCGAAGTCACGGGCGAGCAAGCTGGCGTACCGGCTACGCATCTCTTCGTACCTACGGTTGCCTTCTTTCACCTGGTTCTGCAGAGACTCCATCGCCCCGGCCAGGTCAGCGGGCCCAACGGACAGATCGGTCGCAATGTGACGAACGAGATGGACTGCTTCCTTCCCCGCCGACAACGCCCGCTCACCGCAGGCGAACGTCACGCGGACGCCGCCGCGCATGCGCTCGGTCTTGGTGACGAGAATCTGCCCGACCTGCCCACTCGAAGACGGGTGCGTGCCGCCGCAGGCGTTGTCCTCGAGGCCTTCAATTGTGACAATCCGGATGTCTTCCGTCACGCTCGGCGCCTTGCGCAGCTGCATCTGCGCCAACTCCGCTTGCGAGACGAAGCGGGCTCGGATTGGGACATCACGCCAGATCCAGCGATTCGCCTCCCACATCACGTCCCGCAGCTTCTCCTCCGACAGTGAGACGACGTCGAGGTCGATGCTGCAGTAGGTGTCGCCCATGTGAAAACTGGTCGTGTTGGCGCCCTGCATCTGCTCGAAGCACGCCGACAGGATGTGCTGACCGCTGTGTTGCTGCATGAAGTCGAAGCGGCGCGCCCAGTCGATGTAGCCGATCACGGCTTGGCCCACCTTCAAGGGGCAGTCCGCGGTCTGCGCTTCGACAGCCTGGGTCTGCTGGGCGGCGGCTTGCGCGGCAGCTGGGCCCGCGACCAAATTTTGATGGCCATCAGCCAGGCCCGCGACCTGGGCGACCGGATCCTGTCGAGCTGGCGGCCGCTGAGTCGTGATGTGGTGCCAGACGTGCCCGTTTTCGACTTCCACCGCGATCACGTTGATGACGTCCATCGCATCACCGTCGCCAGGCGTGGCCTGCGCCTGTGGGTCGGGATCGGCTTGGGCGGCTCGCGCTGTACCACCGTGATCGCCTGCTGAATCGTTACTGCGGCCCCCGCTCACTTGGAGATATCCCGTATCGAACGGTTGCCCACCTGACGTGGGGTAAAAGGCTGATTCGCGCAGGCGAACCCAAGTTTCGCCGTCCCGTTCTTGGCACTCTTCGACAACTGACGAGAACTCGCGTAGGTAGCTGTTGGTGTAGTAAAGGCGTTCGGCCTGCAGTCCCATGTGATCCTCCTAATTCATCTGATCTCTGCCCTCGTATTCGACAGATTTTGGCACAGAGTCCTACGCAGGACGTCATATTGACACGAGTTCATGCAGTGGCGTTGCTCCCCGTCCCGTTCGGACCAACACGCAACGAACTCGTCGCTCCCATCTGTCGCTTCTCGTTGCAGAGTACCACATCCGCGGCGAAGGAAGGGCAAGTTCAAAGGACCAAGTTCCATCGGTATGCCCCGTCGGGGCATACACCAATCAAGTACTACACTCGCGTTGCAGAAGCGAGGGAGCCTGAGTTCGGGACCCCGGTAATAACACACATGCGGATGCGGCACCGCGATGGTTTCGAACCACCGCGGTAGGTAATGTGAGCACAGCCGCAGCCATGGGTGCAAATAGTGCGCTATGTGGGAATAGAGGGCAAAAGCGGTGAGGTGAGCGAGCAAATAGTACGTTCGAGATCCAAAAAGGGCCGAAATCGAGGCATTTGGGAGGTGTTGCGAACTTTTTGATCATTAGAAGGCCTTGTTATGTAAACAAGACTCAAATAAGAGACTTTTTGCGCATAGCGATGGCGGAATTGCCGATGGCGGTCAAGCCGAGCACGGTAAAACACACACGGGGATGAGGCACCGCGATGGTTTCGGACCTCCGCGGTAGGTAATGTGAGCACAGCCGCGGCCATGGGTACAAATAGCGCGCTATGTGGGAATAGAGGGCAAAAGCGGGTAGGTTAGCGAGCAAATAGTACGTTCGAGATCCAAAAAGGGCTGAAATCGAGGCATTTGGGAGGTGTTGCGAACTTTTTGAGCATTAGAAGGTCTAGTTATGTAAACAAGACGCAAATAAGAGACTTTTTGCGCATAGCGATGGCGGTCAAGCCGAGCACGGACAACCCCAAGCCGAGCACGGACAAGCCCCTCAGCAACCTCATGTTCGATGCCACGCGCAAACGAAGGCCCGCCCCACGGGGCACGCATCAAGACCGTGCCGTCCGGGGCAGCCCTCGCCACCTACTCTTCAGTTTGCCACCGCGTCCGCGAGCGCCACGTCACGCACTGGAGCGCACCAACACCGCAACGCGTCCGCGGTGGCACTCACATCACGCCGCACCGCCTACACGCGGCACCTAGCCTACACAGTGGTCCGCGCCCCCATGTGCCGCGAGCGCCATGTCGCGGGGTAGTCTGCCCGCAAGCCGCAAGCCGACGCCCCCGCGCCTCCGCACCGCCTCCGCACACCGCACGCCTTACGACGGAATCTCCTCCGCCACGTCGTTATTCACCACGACAGGCACAGCGTCAACCGCCGCCTTGTTGCGAATCAGGAAGGATGCGAGTGCTGCTGCCAGTGAGAGGCCAACCGAGATCATAAACGCGAGGCTCAGGCCGTGCATGAACGACGGTCCGATGAGGCTCGGGAAGAACGAGTGGCCGGTCACCGTCGCGACGGTGTGCTTCGGCAGCACCGCAAGCAGTTGCTTTGGCAGCATCGATGCGAGCGGGTTGTAGCCAAGGAGTGCCGCGAACAACGAAGCTGTCGGTGGCAGCGATGCGACACCGTGCACAACCTTAACGGGCAACCCTTGAGCTGTTAGACCCACCGTCACCGCGTGCGGCAAACGACTTGCCAAGCCCGCAATCACGATGGAGAAAAACACGCCCATGCTCATCATCTGGCCCGCGTTCATAAACGTCGCGCGCATGCCCGAGCCGACGCCGCGGTACTTGACCGGTATGGAGTTCATGATTTCTGCACTGTTCGGCGATGAGAAGAGGCCCATGCCCATTCCGACGATGACCAGGTACACCGCAAATAGCGGATAGTGGAAGTCAACCGGCAGCGTGTTCAGCAAGTAGAAGCCAATCGCGGACAGCGCCATGCCAACGGTTGCGAAGGCGCGGGCGCCAAAACGGTCGGACAGCCAACCACTGAGCGGCCCTGCGGCCAAAAACCCCACCATCTGCGGCAGTGTGTCAATACCAGCCTGCAGCGGCGTGTTGGCGAAACTCACACCGTGCAGCGGCAGCCAAATGCCTTGCAGCCAGATGATGAGCATAAACTGCAGTCCGCCACGGGCGAGCGCCGAGAGGAAGTTGGCGAAGTTGCCGAGGGCAAACGCCGGGATCAAAAACAGGTCCATGTGGAACAGCGGCTCAGAGACGACGTTCTCCACGACGATGAACGCGATGAGCATGAGAACGCCGACGATAAGCGATGTGATGACAAACGGATTACTCCAGCCCATTGCGTGATGTCCGTACGGCATGATCCCGTAGGTCAAACCAATCATCAGCCCAAGCACACCAAGGCCGAGTGTAAGGTTGCCGAGCATGTCCAGCTTCGGCGACGTGTGTTCGCGGTCGATCTCGTGCAGGCCGATGTAGGCCCAGATGGTGCCGATGATGCCAATCGGGACGTTAACGAGGAAGATCCAGCGCCAGTCCCCCGTCGCCGCGAGCAGCCCGCCGACCACAAGGCCGATGACGCCGCCGCCAACAGCGGAAATCTGGTTCAGCCCCAGTGCCAAGCCACGCTGGTTGGCCGGGAATGCATCCGTTAAGATTGCGGCGCTGTTGGCGAATAGGAATGCGCCGCCGACACCTTGAACGAGTCGGAAGATAATCAACTCAACCTCGCCAGCCGTGCCTTTACTCCACGTGATTGAGCACAGGATGGAACCGAAGGTAAAGACAAGGAAGCCTAGGTTGTAGAGTTTCACACGCCCGAAGATATCGGATAATCGGCCGAACGTCACGAGGAATACCGTCGTCGCGACGTTAAATCCGAGGAGCACCCACAACAGCAAGCCCGTTTGGTTACTCGCAAGCGGGTTAACTTTCAGCCCAGTGAAAATGACGGGCAGCGAAATAATCAGAATGCTGGCGTTTAGCGACGCCATCAGCACGCCGAGCGTTGTATTCGATAGAGCGACCCATTTGTAACGCGCGCCGCGCGTCTGAGCTAAGTTGAGTGTCACAATCGCCGCACCCTTCCGTAAAGTTAGTGTCTTTAGTAATAAAAGTGGCTGGCCCACAAGAGAAGATCATAATACAAAACCAAAGGTTACGTCAACGTGTGCTTTCGACGTATGCGTTTTCAATTTTTTCGGGACGTAAAATAGGCCGATCCCGCTGGACCGACCTGGGTTATGGATAATGCCGTTACGTGCTGCACAGTCTATTTTACGAAGCGACCCGCCGAGTAACGGACTGAAGCCGAGCGCTGCTGGCCCGCCGAGCGCCACGTCAGCCGCATCTTGTCAGCCGCATCTTGTCAGCCGCATCTCGTCAGGCACGTCAGCCGCATCTTGTCAGCCGCGTGCCACGTGCCACGTCAGAAGCATCCTGTCCGCCGTATCTTGTCAGCCGCGCCTGATGAACTCGAGTTCACCGAGATCACTTGTGAACCCCCACTTCTGATAGAACGGCACCATTTCGGGTCGGCAGTAAAGCTCGAAGTGCTTTACCTTGCGGAGGGACGGATAGGCGGTAATTGTATCCATGATTCGACGCCCAAGGCGCTCGCCGCGGTAGGGCGCTTTCACGATCACGTCAAAGATAATTGCCTTGTACACGTAGTCGGTCAGCACGCGTGAGAACGCGACGAGTTCCTCAGTTTCGATTTTCATGATCGCGACGATCACGTCCGAGTTGGCAACCGCTGCCTGGACGTCGTCCAGCCTTCTGCCGCGCGTCCACCACTCCATTTGATACATCTCGTACAGCTCGACAACCTGCCTCTCGTTCAGCCGGTCGATCGTTTCAAAGTCCAAGGATCGCTCCTCCTGTTCTATCGTATCGCCATGCCATCGCCGCTGGATCTCGAACGGCTCCCGAGTGTCGCGGCCGGGCGCCATCGCCATCGCCATGGCCTAATCAACCGCACGACGCGCCGGAGGGCACAATACGAGAGGAGTCGCGAATTCGGGGTCAGACAGTCGATTAGCGACGCTCGCGTCGCTCACCTTTGATTGTCCTCGTTCAGCCGCGCCTAACTGCATCCTAGCACGGTCTGCATCCTAACACGGTTGTCTGCCTCCTGGCACGGTCTGCCTCCTAGCACCAACCCACATCACGCTTGTAACGCTCTCCCGCGCTCTCGCAGCCACACAATAACCGCGCTGTCTTTAATCATTGCATTGTACTAAATTAGCCGAATTATTTGAATGATAATATATGACACCTGACATGTTGAGCCGGTTTGTCGTGAATCAGCGACGCACGCGTCGCTGACGTTTCGCTTTTCAGTCGATCACGGCCACCCCGACCCACAGCACGCCACTTCGCACAAACAGCTTCATTCCGCCACGTCGGTTGCAGTGTCCGGCTGCTGACCACCTTGGCTCCGCTCGCCGTGACTCCGCCCACCCTGGCTGCATCCATTCAGCTCGCTGTGGTTCAGCTCGCCGTGGTTCTGGCCGCCGCTGTGCGGCCGCGCGGTTCGCCGACCGCGGCGACGCTCACGCAAATACCGCCCGACACCGACCCCTTCACTCGCTACGATGCCGACCAAGATGAGCGCCACGCCAAGCCAACTGAGAGCCGACACGTGCTCACCGAGCACGAGAAAGGCTACAAGCACCGTGACCGGGAGCTCGATCGCACCGAGGACGCCGGCGAGACGGCCGCCAATCACCGGGATCGCGATCAGCATCAACAGAGTTGGAATGACTTGGCCCACGAGTGCGATCACGAGCGCCCACAACCACAGGCCGTGCACGATGCTGTGCAGGGTCGCGCCATAGTGCGGAAATGCGACAGTGATGACGGCGGCTGAGACGATCGTCGATGTCGCGGTGCGCAGGGCCGGGCTCGAGTTGTTCTGGACGTGCTGCGGCAGGACCAGCGCGATGGCATAGCAGATAGCCGCGAGCAACCCGACGCCGATGCCCACAACAGTCATGTGCAGGCCGTGCGCCCCCGAGGTGCCTTGCGTACCATGCGGGCCCAGCCGGCCGACCGACAGAAACGTCCCGGCGACGATCACCGCCATGCCGAGCCACTGCGACGGCGACGGAACTTTCCGGCTGATGATCGCGTCAATCAGCATCACCATCCACGTGAACTGGAACAGAAGCACGATCATGACGGACGCCGGCATCAGCCGCAGCGCGTAGAAGTACGAAAACGACGCCACAGCGCTGGCCGCACCGGTCCCGGCGAGAAGCCAGAGGTCGCGCCGGCTCGGGAGCGGCTCACGTTTGCGCCTGACCAGGTAGATCACGACCGTGATCAACACAGCGCACCCGTACATCGCCGGCATTAGCGTGCTCTGCGGAAAGCCGCCCCGGTAGGACAGGTCGATGAGGGTTGCCGTAACGCCGTAACTGCCGCCAGCGATAAGCATCATCAGCACGGACAATGGGTACGATCGCAAACTATCTGCTCCTTTGGGGGGTACTCTGCACTCTGACCGGGTCGCGGCCGCACGACGCACGACGCACGACGCACGACGCACGACGCACGACGCACGACGCACGACGCACGACGCACGACGCACGACGCACGACGCACGACGCACGACGCACGACGCACGACGCACGACGCACGACGCACGACGCACGACGCACGGTCGGCACGGTCGGCACGGTCGGCGCGGTCGGCGCGGTCGGCGCGGTCGGCGCGGTCGGCTCGGTCGGCGCGGTCGGCGCGGTCGGCTCAAGGCTAGGATGATGCGTGCCGGGACGACTACGGGGTGCGCGGAGTGCCGGATACGCCCTCATCATACGGCATTTCCAGTGGGCGAAGAAGGGGTACAACGCGATATCTCGGGATGAGGCAATGCGGAGTAGAGGGGCGGAGCGTAAGGGCCACAGACGAGCGGATTGCGACGCCAGGGTCGCAAATTGACTGATGCCCTGTGCGAAACGGCCGGGATCAGGGCGAATATGTCACAAATCGCGGTCATGGAGCGCTGCAGCGACGTTATTGCACTTCACAGGGGCCAGTTCGACCCAGAGATGAAAGGATAGCGACGCCAGCGTCGCTAATCAACTCAGAACGCTGCTTCATCCCGCTGATCATCCAATGAACCGCGGTCGGGTCCGCCCACCCCGTCGCTCACGGCTCTCGGCTCACGGGCTTTGCCCCCCGCCCTAGCCTCGGCCCCCCCTCGCTACGGGGCCGCCTATCCAGGGCCGCCACATTACGGCACAGAACCGCTTATACAGCCTTTTTGGGGGTTTTTCGAGGCGAATAGGCGGTTCACGTCCGCTTAACACGGCCGTGATCACCTAAATCAAGGCCCCAAACCGTCGATAAGCGGTTTGGGGCATCCTAATTGTCACTATTTCCACGGCTGAGAGGCGAATAAGCCATTATCTGCCGCTATCGCCGCGCACCACCTGCCGCGCCCTACCCCGACTCTGCCCGCTCACCACCAGCCGAGCCGCGCCCTACCCCGACCCTGGCCCCGCACGCCGCGCACCCTGCCGCGCACCCTGCCGCGCACCACCAGCCGCGCCCTACCCGGCGGCCAACAAACTCCTCAGTGGAACATGCCGCGCACGACGAACCCGACGTTGGCCGGGCGCTCGGCGAGGCGGCGCATGAAGTAGCCGTACCAGTCGTCGCCGTAGGGGACGTAGATGCGTACCGGGTAGCCTTCGCGGGCCAGTTGCTCCTGCAGGTCGCTACGAATGCCGTATAGCATCTGGAACTCATACTTGTCCGGCGACAGCCCGTGCTCAGCGATGACCCGCTTCGCGTGATCAATCATGTGCTCGTCGTGCGTCGCGATGGAGGTCAGCCCAGGACTCGGCAAGTGGATGTCGAGCAGGCGCTTGTAGTTGGCGTCCACGTCCGACTTCTCCGGGTAGGCCACCGTCGCCGGCTCCTTGTAGGCGCCTTTGACGATGCGAATGCTTGCCCCCATCTGCGCGAGCTCCTCCACGTCCTTCTCGCTGCGGTACAGGTACGCCTGAATCACCGTCTGCACCTTGTCGTATGAAGCCGCGAAGTCCCGGAACAAATCGAGCGTGACTTGGCAGTGACCGAAGTCTTCCATGTCAATGTTGACCCAGATGTCGCGGGCGGAGGCGTAGTCCAAAATCTCGATCATGTGATCGCGACAGAGGTCCTTGCGGATGTCGAGCCCGAGCTGTGTCATCTTCAGGCTCAGCGACGAATTGACGCTAGCCGCGTGAATCGCCTCCAGCGTGTGCAGGCAAAAGTCAGTGGACGCGCGCGCGTCCCGTTCGTCTTCGACGAACTCGCCGAGGTGGTCGAGCGTGACACCCATACCACTCCGGTTCAACTTGCGAACCGTATCGATCGCGCTCTCGATCGTCTCGCCAGCGACAAAGCGCTGCGCGCCGTAGCGAAGGCCGTACCGCTTGGCCATATTGGACAGCGTCCGATTCTGCGCAAGATGCAAAAAGAATGAGCGCATCGCAGCTTCCATGATGAAGTCTCCCTTATCCAGACACTCGCCCCCGGCCTGGCAAAACGGCCGGGGACAAGATTTCGGAAGTTGAAATGAGAACCGCCTCGCCGCCGACGGAGCAAGGTCACCAGGCCGGCGCCACCCGCGGCCGTCCGCTTAGAACCGGTCCGTGACCGTCTTCGCCTGCACGAAGTTCAGCAGGTAGTCCCTCGATCCCGCCTTCGCGTCCGTGCCCGACATGTCGAAGCCGCCAAACGGCTGAACGCCGACGAGCGAGCCCGTGCATCTGCGGTTGAGGTAGAGGTTGCCGCAGTGCATGTGGCGGCGCGCAAACTCAAGCCGGTCGCGGCGCCGGCTGAAGACAGCGCCCGTCAAGCCGTACTCCGTGTCGTTGTAGACGCGAACGCCTTCTTCGAAGCTGTTCACTTTGCAGATCCCGAGGACCGGTCCGAAAATCTCCTCCTGCATGATGCGGGCTTTCGGGTCGACGTCCACGAAAATCGTCGGCGTGACAAAGTAGCCAGTCGCGTCGTCTGCTTCCCCGCCGAGCACCAGGCGGCCTTCGCCTTTACCAATTTCGATGTACTGCGAAATCTTGTTAAACGCCTTCGGGTCGATGACCGGTCCGACGCTCGGATTCTCTTCCGATGGGCCAACCGTCAGCTTCGCGGCGCGCTCCACAATTTTCGCGACCAGTTCGTCGTACACAGCTTCATGGATAATCGCGCGTGATCCCGCTGAGCACTTCTGCCCTTGGAACCCAAACGCTGCCGCGACGATTTCCGCCGCTGCCCAATCGAGGTCGGCCGTCTCATCGACGACACTGCCGTCCTTGCCGCCCATTTCGGCAACGACGCGCTTAATCCAGCGCTGGTTGTCGATGCGACGGTGTGCGACCTCGTCGATGTGCAGACCGACTGCCTTCGATCCCGTAAACGAAATGAACCGCACATCCTTGTGGCCGGTCATGTAGTCGCCAATCTCCGCCGGGTCGCCCGGTACAAAGTTCAGCACGCCAGCCGGAAGTTGCAGCTCTTGCATAATTTCCACGAACTTTGCCGCCATCACAGACGACAGCGGAGATGGCTTCAGCAGCACCGTGTTGCCCGTGACAAGCGCAGAGGTGACCGTGCCGGTCAGAATCGCGAGCGGGAAGTTCCAGGGTGGGATCACGACGCCAACCCCGAGCGGGACGTACATCAACCGGTTGTCTTCACCCGGCCACGGATTGAGTTCCACGCCTTTGTCGAGTTCAATCGCGTTTCTCGCATAAAACTCGAGAAAGTCGATAGCTTCGTTGACGTCGCCGTCCGCCTCGGCCCAGTTCTTGCCGGACTCGAGAATCTGCCACGCCATCAGTTCTGCCTTGCGGTTGCGCATGACTTGCGCGGCCTTGAACAGGTACATGGCGCGCTCTTCAAAGGAAGTCTGCGACCAAGTTTCGAACGCCCGGCTCGCCGCCTCAATCGCGCGGTCAATGTGGTCCTGCGTCGCCTGGCTGACATTGCCGACAACTTCTTCATGCTGCGCCGGGTTAACGGACGGCAATACGCGCTCGGTCGTGATGGCCTGGCCGTCAATGACAAGCGGGTAGGTGTGACCGAACTGCGATCGCACCTGCGCAATCGCTTTCTTCAGCTCGGCAGCGCGCTCCGGCGTGCTCCAATCGATCACCGGTTCGTTTTGATAAGGCTTGACTGTCATAGGACGTCCTCCTCACTGGGTCATGGCCCAATGCATGTGTTCAATTTTAATCACATGCTTACAAATCGTTCAAAATAAATCACATCTGTATTTTAACGTCCGCTGTGTGGTCTGCGCAACTAGGAAAGTGGGCACTTTTCCCCTATAGTGGATGTGGATCTGGTGGGTCTGGACCCAGTTCCTGTCGGTCCAGTGCGAGATGGTTCGTCGGATGGTCCAGTGCGAGATGGTCCGTTATATGGTCCGACAGACGCTCCGTCAGACGCTCCGTCAGACGGTCCGACAGATGGTCCGTCAGATGGTCTGACAGGGTGATGTGACAAATTTTGCGTGGATGGTGTGTGGCCGATGTCGAATGATCGCCAAAACCAGAGACTCCCGTTTTACGACAGCCTGCTAGACGCGATGACCGAAGCGGTGACCGTCGTCGACAGGTCGGGGACGGTTCTCAACTGGAACAAAGCGGCAGAGCAACTGTATAAAATCCCCCGCGAAGACATCGTGGGGCAGCCCATCGCGCAGTTCTTCCAACGGGCGTCGCTGATGTTGCTGCAGGTCATCGACAACGGGTTGCCCGTCTACGGCGTGTACCACCAACCACGGCCAGACAAACATGTGTACATTAACACCGTGCCAGTGACGGACGAGCGGGGTGACCTAATCGGCGCGATCTCGATCGAACGCGATATCACCGACGTCGTTCGCTTGAACGACGAGCGGTTTCACCAGCACGATGTGGGCGGCAGCGAAGAGTGGCAGCCGATTTTCGATACAGCCAACCGAGATCTCAAAGAGACGCTCACCTTCCTTGAAAAACTGGAAGCGCTCGACCCCACCTCGTCGCTTTTGGTCATCGGCGAAAGCGGCGTCGGCAAAGCGCTCCTGGCCAGATACGCGCACAGCGTGCACCCCTCCGCTCCGTTTATCACACTCGACTGCCGCGCCCTGACGGAAGGGCTGCTCGACATTGAACTGTTCGGGCAAGGCGCACACTACTTCGCGCAGGAGTCGTCGAAAAAGCTCGGCAAACTCGAACTCGCGGCCGAAGGCACAGTATACCTGCGGCACATCGACAAGATGCCCATCCCGACGCAGGTCAAACTGGCGCAGGCCATTCGCGACAGCGGTTATACAACGACGGACGGCGAATTTACGGCGCTGCGTTGCCGCATCATCGCGTCCTGTCGCGGTGAGGCTTCGACGCCTCTGCTTGATCCGGAGTTGTTGTACCTGTTCCAGCAAATCACCCTTCCGCCTCTGCGCGAACGCCGCGAGGACATCCCAGGCATCTGCCACTTCTACTTGCGCCAGGCAAGCACACGGCTCGGGATCGCGACGCCGACCCTGAAGCCGGAAGTTACCGCGGCGCTCGCCACGTACACGTGGCCCGGCAACCTGACGGAAGTGCAGCGGACAATGGAGCGCCTCGTCATCGCCGGGGGTGACGCGCCGCTCGATTTCTCCGACATCCCCTCTGCGATGCGCCCGAAGACTTTTAAAGAGCTGACGGACGCCGCCATCCCGCTCGGCGCCCTTTCTGAAGAACTCGAACGCGAGCGCATCGAACACGCGATTGCGCAAACTGGCGGGAACAAGGCCAAAGCTGCGCGACTCCTCGGCATCTCCCGCGGGGCGCTGTACTACAAAATTCGACAGTACGGCATCGGGGACTAACGCCCATGACTCGGAGCTGGGGCTGGTTGTGGCGCCGAGGCCGGGGGACGCCTGCAGATCCCGACCGCGCGGACGGATAGGCGCAGACCTCACGGACCGCCCACCCCCCGTGCGAACCCCGCGAACCTCGCGAACACCGCGAACACCGCGAACACCGCGGGCCGATAGCCGCAGATAACGGCCTATTCGGCGATTTGGCCCCCTCGCGCCGGCGAATAAACGGTCCGCAGCCGCTTACTGGGCCTCAAACCCCCGATTTGCTACCCATTTTCAGGGGATAAGCGGCCTTGGGCCGCTTATCGTCCACTTTGACCGAGCAAAATACGCCAATAAGCTGCTACATGCGGTTATGGCTGCGCCCCTCGGCTGCGGGTGGGAGCCGTGAGCCTCCGCGGCCGGCAGCTGCCAACCTCGCGGACGGATAGCGCCTACCCCGCGCCCACCCCGTGCGAACCCCGCGAACCCCGCGGGCCTCGCGGGCCGATAGCCGCAGATAGCGGCCTATTCGGCGATTTGGCCCCCTCGCGGCGGCGAATAAACGGTGCGCTGCGGCTTACTTGACCGAAAACGCCGATTTTCGACCCATTTTCAGGGGATAAGCGGCCTTGGGCCGCTTATCGTCCACTTTGATCGAGCAAAATACGCCAATAAGCTGCTACATGCGGTTATGCGGGGTGCCCCTCGGCTGCGGGTGGGAGCCGCAGGCCTCCGATTCCGGAAATTACCAACCCCGCGGACGGATAGCGCCTACCCCGCGCGAACCCCGTGCGACGATAGCCGCAGATAACGGCCTATTCGGCGATTTGGCCCCCTCGGGGACACGAATAGGCGGTGCGCTGCGGCTTACTTGACCGAAAACGGCCGATTTTCCACCTATTTTCAGGGGATAAGCGGCCTTGGGCCGCTTATCATCCACTTTGACCGAGCAAAATACGCCAATAGGCTGCTACATGCGGTTATGCCTGGCGCCCCCCGGCTACGTGCGGCTATGGCGGTGCCCCTCGGCTACATGCGGTTATGGCGGCGCACCTCGGCTGCGGGTGGGAGCCGTGAGCCTCCGGCGCCAGCAGCTACCAACCCCGTGGACGGATAGGGCCCACCCCGCGCGTCGATAGCCGAGGGCTTGCGACCACGCTAAGACACGCCATACAATGAAAACGAGCAAACTGCATTTCGAGGTGTCATGAACACTAGCAAACTGCACCGCGCGGTGTGTCGTAGGGGGCAGTCGAATGACCACTCTGACAAACGAACAGGTTCGCCAGTTGTGTGGTTCGACCTATGCCACACGTGGCGCCTCCTACCTCAAACAAGGGCGGGTCAAGTCGCTGGAACGGGTCGTGCAAAACCCAGCCACCTGGCACGCTCAAGTACGCGGTTCGATAACATACCAAGTCCGCGTCGCACTGCGGGACACGTGGGACACAGACTGCACATGCCCGGCCTTTACACCGAGATCGAAATGTAAACACGTCGCGGCCGTTCTGTATGCCATCTCTCAGCAGATGCAGCAAGAGCAGAGGCAGGCTCGCCACGTGGCAACGCGGGTACAGGCCGGGTCAGCGCACCAACCGCAGATGCCACAGCCCCCGCAGCCCCCGCAGCCAGCACAGCCAGCACAGCCAGCACAGCCAGCACAGCCAGCACAGCCAGCACAGCCAGCACAGCCACCGGCACCCTCCGCACAGACGAGCGCGGCAGCGCGCCGGCTGCTAGCGCTGTTCCGGGACACCGGGGAACAGACGCTGCAAGTGCAGGCCGAAAACAGTTCGCCGCATCGAGAGCTCGATGCTCGGCGCGACCTGTGCGTCGATTGGTTCTGCCAGCCCAGTTCGTCGCATCGGGGCACCTGGATGCGTGTAGAGATGAAGGTTGGGCCCAGGCGTACGTACGTGATCAAGGACATTCGTGCCTTTCTGCGTTCGGTCGAGCGCGGGACCACACACTTTTTCTCAGCGAAATTCACCTATGACGCCCGAGAATTTCGCTTTTCTGAGAGCGACCGTCCCATCGTCGACCTGTTGCTGCAAATTCTGCGTGAGGAACGAGCCTACCGGGTCAGTATCCTCGGCTATGAGTCGTATGATGGGCCATCAGGCCACGAACGCGACCTGCTCATTCCGCCGTCCATGTGGCAGCAGATGTTACCGCTGTTGCAAAGCGCGACGTCGTACATGGAGCACAAGGGAGGCCTCGGTCCCTTGGAAGTCGTCGATGGCCCCCTCCCGCTGCAGATCAAGGTCACCGAACAGATGGACCAGTTCGATCTCGTTGTGACAGGCCTCGACGCCCTCACCCCACTGCCGCAGTACGGTTGTGTTGTTGTCGACACTACGCTGTACCAGGCATCAGGGGCGCAAATACAACAGCTTGCGAGCTTGGTGGAGCTCTACAAGGGAGAAACGCGCAGAAAGACAAAATCCTTGCACATTCCCATGGTCGCGGCTGACTTGGCCCCGTTTGCGAGCGATGTACTGCCGAAGCTGCGGCAGATGGCCCAGGTCAAGGTGAGCGCCCGCATCCAAGAGCGGTTCGTTGAGCAACCGCTGGTCAAGCGAATCTACCTAGATCACGCAGCTGAAACGCTCTCTGCCCGCGTGTCATACGCCTACGGCGACGTCGTGTTCGATGCCCACTCGACCACTGCGGCTACACATCGCGCTACCGATTTGGTGGTGGTGCGCGACACCGCGGCGGAGGTGGGCATCCTACGGGATCTGGCACAGGCAGGCTTCACCACCGCCGAGGCTGCGCTGTACCTCGAAGGAGAAGCGGCGGTGTACGACTTTTTGTTCGATGTCCTGCCCATCCTGCAGACTAAGGCCGACGTCTACTGCACGGCTGCCGTGGACCGCCTGACGACCCTGCGCACCGTGCGACCGAAGAGCAAAGTGGACATCAGTTCGTCCACGGACTGGCTGGATGTGTCATTTGATCTGGATGGTTTGTCCGATCACGATATCCGCGCGGTCCTCCGCTCACTGGTCGAAAAGAAGCGCTACCACCGCTTGCGGGACGGTTCGATGGTTCGCCTCGATGACGAAGGATTTGCTGCGCTCTCGCAGCTCGTAGAGGCACTGGGTGTGGGAGCGTCCGACCTGCGCGGCGCGAACTTGCAAAGTGGCCACCTGCGGTTGCCAACACTGCGCGCGCTGTCGATGGTCGACAGCGCGCCGAGTCGAAGTGGACAGGTCCACCTTGGCAAGTCACTGCGTGCATGGCTCGACGCCTTGCGCAACCCGGACAGCCTCGAATTTTCGCTGCCTGCTTCCCTGAACGCAACCTTACGCGACTACCAGACATACGGATTTCAGTGGCTGAAGACCTTGTCCCACTTTGGCTTTGGCGGCATCCTCGCAGACGACATGGGCCTTGGCAAGACGCTACAGACGATTGCCTACCTACTTTCCGAGCGAACGTCACGCAACCCGGAAGCGCCGGCGCTCATCGTCTGTCCGGCGTCGCTCACGTTCAACTGGAAAAGCGAATTCGAGCGGTTTGCGCCACAGCTCAAGGTAGTCGTCGTGACCGGTGATGCGCCTGAGCGCGCTCAGATTGTCGAGTCCGGCCATGCAGTCGATGTGTTGATTACTTCCTACCCGCTGCTGTGGCGTGATGTGCAGATGTACGAAGCGCACGCGTTTGACGCGCTGATTTTGGACGAGGCGCAAGCCATCAAAAACCACACAACGCAGACCGCACAAGCGGTCGCCGCCATTGCGAGCCCACGCCGGTTTGCCCTCACCGGAACGCCCGTCGAGAATGCGCTCGAGGATTTGTGGTCCATCTTTCACGCAGTCTTCAAGGACCTGTTCGGCAGCCGCGAATCGTTTGCGCGGTTGGGTGCACAAGCTGTGGCCAAGCGGGCCCACCCCTTTTTGTTGCGGCGGCTGAAAAAAGATGTGTTGATGGAGTTGCCGGACAAAATCGAGACCCTGCAGACCGCGGACATGAGCCGGGATCAGAAAAAGATTTACCTCGCCTACCTCGCGCAGATTCAGGCGGAGACGGCAGAACGGCTGGCCGGCGAAGGGTTTCAGAAGGGTCGTTTTCAAATCCTCGCGGGGCTGACACGCCTGCGCCAGGTCTGCTGTCACCCTGGGCTATGCGTGGAGAACTACAGCGGCACGTCGGGTAAGCTCGAACAGCTACTGGAACTTGTCGACGAGTACATCGCCGCCGGTCAGCGCATGCTCATCTTCTCGCAGTTCACGTCGATGCTCGGCATCATTCAAACCGCACTCACCGCGCAAAGCGTGCCGTACTTCTACCTGGACGGCACCACGCCCGCCAAGGAGCGACTCGCACTGTGCCAGCGCTTCAATGAGGGCGATACCCCCGTCTTCCTCATCTCACTCAAGGCAGGGGGAACGGGACTCAACCTGACCGGCGCCGACACGGTCATCCTCTACGACCTGTGGTGGAACCCCGCCGTCGAAGAGCAGGCAGCCGACCGCGCGCACCGCATCGGCCAGAAGAAAACCGTACAGGTCATCCGCATGGTGACCGCGGGCACGATTGAGGAGAAGATGCACCAGTTGCAGGAGCAAAAGCGAGACTTGATTGACCAGGTCGTCGGCTCCAATCGGCCAGACGGCGACGCTGGCGGCTTAGGTGCGCTGACGGAAGCGGACATTCGCGCCGTGCTCGGGCTGTAGGAGCGGGGGGCGCGCGGGGGAGCACCGGGGGCGGCGGAGCCGGGCCTTGCCGCCGGGGAGCCGGGGCTTTGCCGCCGGGGGCGCGGGGGCGCCAGAGCCGGGCCTTGCCTCAGATAGCCGCGGATAACAGCCTATTCCGTGTTTTGGCTGCCTCGCGGCGTCGAATAGGCGGTCCGCCGCGGCTTACTTGCCCGAAAACCGCCGATTTGCCACCCATTTTTAGGGGATAAGCGGCCCTGGGCCGCTTATCATCCACTTTGGGCACGTAAAATCCGCCAATAAGCTGCTACGTGCGGTTATGGTGGTCCACCCCGGCTCCCACCCCGGCGACTCAGCCAGCGACCCAGCCCCGCGCCTCTGTTGCCACTGCGAGCCGCGAACCCCGCGGGCCGATAGCCGCGGATAACAGCCTATTCCGTGTTTTGGCTGCCTCGCGGCGTCGAATAGGCGGTCCGCAGCCGCTTACTTGCCCGAAAACCGCCGATTTGCCACCCATTTTTAGGGGATAAGCGGCCCTGGGCCGCTTATCATCCACTTTGGGCACGTAAAATCCGCCAATAAGCTGCTACGTGCGGTTATGGTGGTCCACCCCGGCACCCACCCCGGCGCCTCAGCCAGCGACCCAGCCCCGCGCCTCTGTTGCCACTGCGAGCCGCGAACCCCGCGGGCCGATAGCCGCGGATAACAGCCTATTCCGCGATTTGGCTGCCTCGCGGCGTCGAATAGGCGGTCCGCAGCCGCTTACTGGGCCTTAAACGGCCGATTTGCCACCCATTTTTAGGGGATAAGCGGCCCTGGGCCGCTTATCATCCACTTTGGGCACGTAAAATCCGCCAATAAGCTGCTACGTGCGGTTATGGTGGTCCACCCCGGCGCCTCAGCCAGCGCCCCAGCCCGGCGACCCTCGGTTGGCCGGTGCGAGCCACGAACCCCGCGGGCCTCGTGGGCCTCTCGGGCCGCCGGCGCCGATAGCCGCGGATAACAGCCTATTCCGTGTTTTGGCTGCCTCGCGGCGTCGAATAGGCGGTCCGTCGCGGCTTACTTGCCCGAAAAGCGCCGATTTGCCACCCATTTTTAGGGGATAAGCGGCCTTGGGCCGCTTATCATCCACTTTGGGCACGTAAAATCCGCCAATAAGCTGCTATGTGCGGTTATGGCGGCCCACTCTGCCGCCCACCCTAGTGCCGCAGCCAGAGACCCGGCCCGGCGACCCTCGGTTGGCCGGTGCGAGCCACGAACCTCGCGGGCCGCGGGCGCCGATAGCCGCGGATAACAGCCTATTCCGTGTTTTGGCTGCCTCGCGGCGTCGAATAGGCGGTCCGCCGCGGCTTACTTGCCCGAAAACCGCCGATTTGCCACCCATTTTTAGGGGATAAGCGGCCCTGGGCCGCTTATCATCCACTTTGGGCACGTAGAATCCGCCGATAAGCTGCTATGTGCGGTTATGGTGGTCCACTCTGGCGGTCCAGCCGGGCGCCCCTCGGATGCGGGTGGGAGCCGGGGGCCTCCGGTGCCACCCCGGCGGCTCAGCGGTCTACCCTGTCGGCCCACCCCGGCGCCACAGCCCGCCAGCCGGCGGGCCAGCCGCCCTACCCCTACCTCCCGGACTTCTCCAGGTGCGCTATCACCTCGCGAATCATCGCGCGGACCTTCTGGAAGTCGACCGGCTCCCACTGGCGCAGCAGGGGCAGGTACTTGGCATCGTTCGTCGCCATGACCTTTTGTAGAAACAGCGTGATCATGCCGCGATTACGCCCCTTGAGGTACTCCATGCTGACCACGGGCGTCCCGTTCTCAATCCACGCGTCCCACTCGCGCAGAAACTCGTTTGCCCGCTCTTCGCGCTCAACCTCCCAGCCCATCTCCGTGAAGACAATTACCGGGAGCTTCCAGTTATACTCCAGCGCCAAGTAGTCGTGCCGAATCATCCAGTCAATCTTTTCGGTGATCTCGACGAGAGTGTAGTGCGACAAACTGCCGTACGCCGGATTTTGCCGCAGCTCCATGTCCTGTGAAAACTGCAGAACCTTCTTGTCCTTCGAGCCCTTGAGGATTTTCGCGAGCATCGTTCGCCCCGCTGTGCCGATCACGGAATCCGCACCACGGAGAATCCGCATGATTTCCTCGTCGGATGGTTTACCGAGTTTGTTCCCGCCTTGCTGCACGCGCCTACCTGCGCCGCCCGAACTCTGCCCACGTTGTCGCGATTCGCCCGTCGGGTGGTTGCTCATGAGCCGTCACCCCCAGCTTGTCCACACGTTTGGTCGAGTTTTCCTGTTGGTCCTCCCATTGTAGCACTGTCCGGCGCGAGGCGCGGCATTTCCAACGGCGGGGCGTACGGGGACGGCAGCGTCTACCTGCGTTGCGTTGCGTTGCGTTGCGTTGCGTTGCGATGCGATGCGATGCGATGCGGGCACACAGATAACCGCACAGAACTGCCTATCTGGCGTATTTGTAGCCTTATGCATCCCAATAAGCGGTTCACGGCCGCTTACACGGCCGTGATCATCAAATTTTGGTCTCAAAATCTCCGATAAGCTGCTGACGGCCGCCTAAATGTGACGTGATAGCCGTCATGCAAGCCCATTAGCGGCTGTGTGCTGTTATAGGCATCGGTCCCCGCCCATCAGGCATCGCGCATCGCGCATCGGGCCCCGCATGTTCGCCTCAGCCGTCCCCACCACACCGCATCCAATCGACTTACACAACGCCGCTTGCCGGAAAACTCAATGCCCTACTCCCCGCGAAATCCCCTGACCCCGTCCATGAACCGCTTGACGCGCTCGACGTCCACGTGGTTCTCGAACACGGCGTCGCGCTTAAACGTGGTGCCTACCACGGCGCCGTCGGCGACCGAGAGTTGCTCGGCCAAGTTTTCCAGGCGCACGCCTGTGTTCGCAAGGACGACCGTGTCTGGCACCGCCCGCTTCACCTTCAGCAAGGTCTGCGCATCAGTCTCCACCCCTGCCGTCAGTCCCGAAACACACAGCGCGTCCGGACAGTTGTTAAAGACGGTAGACCTTGCGATGCTTTCGACATCGCGATCGGCCAGGTACTTCGCAGCCTCCGGCACGATGTTGAATAGCAGTTTCACGTCGCTCGCGCCCAACCTGTGTTGGTGGCGCACCGTTTCGCCGACGTTGGTATTCCACACACCAAAGTCGCTGGCGTACGCACCGGTGAAGATCTCACGGACAAACCGTGCGCCCGTAGCCGCCGCCAAGTCGAGGGACTTCTTCGCATCCCATAGCACGTTCACGCCAAACGGGACGGTGATGGCCGGGATCAACTCCCCGATAATGCGGGCCATTGCCGCTACCGTCTCCGTCTTCACGTCGGTCAAGTATGGCAGGCTAAACTCGTTCGAGAACATGACAGCGTCCACGCCGCCATCCTGCAACGCGATTAAGTCCTTGCGCGCCATGTCGACGACATACTCCATGCCCTTCGTTCTGTCATAGAGAGGATCGCCCGGCAGCGGCAGAAAGTGACACATAGCGATAATTGCCTTTTCTGTTCCGATAACCTCTTTCAGCCATGTCACGGCGCATCACCTCGTGGGTAGTTGTTGAAAGTAGTCGCTGACCTCGTGAAAGTCATCTTTCAAGACCTCGTACAAGCGTCGATAGACACCGTATGTCACGTTGTAGGTCGCATGTGCGTCCGCATTGGGCGCAAAGTGTTGCTGCTCGGACAGGCAGTCGAGCACCTCACTCCAGTCGCGGTACATGCCGACCGCCTTGCCGGCGAGGAACGCCGCCCCCAGAGACGACCCAGGGTGGTTGCGGAAGGATGTCAGTGGCAACCCCAGGATGTCACTGGCAATTTGCAGCCACAGCCGGCTCTTGGCGCCGCCGTTGGTGGCAAACACTCGCTTCGGATGCAGATCGCGTTGCGCCAACACATCGATGTGGTGCCGGAATCCGTAGATGACCGACTCTAGAATCGCGCGAAAGACATGCGCTGGCGTGTGGTGCAGCGACAATCCGAAAAACACGCCGCGAGCCTTCGGGTCGAAAATGGGCGTCTTCTCTCCGAGCAGATACGGAAGGATGACCAGCCCGTCTGACCCCGGCCCGATTCCCTCGGCCTGGTCATCAAGGGCGTGAAACACGTTCCCATCACCCGACTGCGGATCAAACGGGACAAACTGTTCGACGAACCAGCGCACCAACGACCCGCTCGACGCCATGCAGCCGTTCAGCAGGTACTTGCCAGGGATGTCGTGGTAGTCGAAAAACAGCTTGTCGTGCGTGACCAGTTCATCCGAGCAAAAGAGGATGTCACCGGCGCCGCCAAATTTGATCAGCAAATCGCCTTCTTCCACTACGCCAGCCGACAGGGCGGACGCAATGTGGTCCGCTGTCCCAGCGATCACGCTGACCCCTTCGCCAAGTCCGAATCCAGCCCCCGGCGCAACACCAGCTCCCAAGTCCAGGCCCAGTTCCTCCGCGACGCTCGGTTGCACAGTTCCCACGATGTCCAGCGGTTGCCTGACCTGTGGGAACCAGTCCTGCGACACACCGAATGGGACGAGGTATTCCGGGATGAACTCGCGCTTGCGGATGTCAAACAGTCCGCTCTCGGCCGCCCAGTTCTCTTCGAGCGACCACTCTCCCGTCAGGCAGTGGACAATCCAGTCGTATGAACCTACAACTGTGCGAACTTGCTTCCACACCTCAGGCTCGTGTTTCTTCACCCACAGTAGCCTTGGCAGCACATGCTGCTGGTTCGTATATCCACCGGTTCGTTCATACAAGGTGTCTTGCTCCAAAGCCACCTGCAACTCACTGATTTGTTCCGTACACCGGGCGTCGTTCTGTTGAATGCTGCGGCGAAGCGGCCTTCCATTCTCGTCTAGGAGAACGATGGCCGGCACCATGCCGCTCACCCCAATCGCCCGAATTCGCGGGTTCTCTCCAGGCAATTCGCGCAGGGCCTCAGTTGCCCCTTGGAGCAAGTCACGCGTGTGATGCCACCAGAGCTCTGCGTCCTCTTCTGCCCAGTTCACATGGTCCGTGTAAAGCGGGTGCGAACGGCTCTGCTCGTAGACGACCCGGTGCGTTTCGTCGAGCGCGATTAGCTTAATTGCAGTGGTCCCGATGTCAATTCCAATCACGTATTCTTTCACTCTGCACCAACTCGCTATGGATGGAATGACCAAGGCTCTGAGATTGTCCATCATACCGCTACTCCGGTGACCCGAGGATGACCTTGGTTCCTTTTGCCCGGATGCTCTCCACGTCTTCCTCGGGTGTGCCCGAGTCCGTTACGACGTAAGACAAGTCTTCGGTCGAACAGATTGAGGCAAGAGACACCTGCCCGAATTTCATGTGGTCAACGAGCGCAATCGTCTGCCGCGCGCGTTGGATGTAACACTGCTTAACCTCGACGTCGTCGAGGTTAAAGTCGGTGGGGCCGGTTTCGGGATCAAACCCGGAAGCCGCCAGAAAAAACTTGTCGAAGTTGAACCTCAGGATTGTATCGCGAGCGATGTTTCCGACCATCGACATCTCGTCTCGCTGAAACCGACCGCCAATGAGGTGCAAGGTGAAGTTAGAGTTGCCCAAGGCCTGCGCTGTCAGCATACTGTTCGTAAACACCGTCAGCCGCTGAAAACGCCCAAGCAACTTGGCGAGTTCCAAGCACGTCGTGCCGACATCAATCGCAATGACGTCACCTTCGTCAATCATCTCCACAGCCGCGCGAGCAATTTCCTGTTTCTCGCGGAGGTTGTACTGAGCCCGTTCGCTGACAAACGGCGAATAGCCGACACTGCTCGCGGGCAGTGCGCCACCCCGTGTCCGGTTGACCAGCCCGTTCGCCTCCAGCGTGGCGAGGTCCCGCCGAACCGTAGCTTCAGACACCGAAAGTGCCGCGCAGAGGTCATCAACTGTCGCTTGTTGGTTTTCCTCTACGATATCTAGAATTTTGCGTTGACGAATCGACAAGACCATACGTGCGCCCCCATACCTTGTACTGACTAGTACTGATCAGCCTCTGACTAGTTCAATGTCATCCAGCGTGTCGACAGTCAGGTGGCTGTCAAATCGGCTGAGATTTTCCGGATACGGTACTCCAATCCCACTCGCCCCCGCCGCCGCGGCCATTTGCACGTCGACCAGGGAATCGCCCACCATGACGAGCTTGGCAGCATGAACGCCGAGCTCCCTTTCTACGTACCTCAGCATGTCAGGGTACGGTTTACTATTCTTGACTTGGGCGGGTGTACAGACCAAGTCTACCAAATCTCGCACTCCAAACAATGCCAGTGACTCGCGCGCGCGGGACTCGTCGTCTGCCGTCACGACTGCGACCTTCATGCCAGCTGCCTTCGCCCGGTGCAGGATGTCCGGGAACCCCGGACGTGGGACCAGCGCTTGTCGGAGGTCGAGGTCATCGTCCGACTGCTTGAGGCGCTGTTTCGCCGTTTCGAGCGCTGTGTCCCACGGAAGTCCACTATCCCGGTACAGGAGCGCGGCGACAACCACAGCTTCTTCGCCCGGTGACATCAGGGCAAACGGGCCGTTTGCGTCCGCCTCAATCTCTGAACTCACACCGAGTAGAGACCGTAGTTCCTGCAGCGCCACCTCACTTGCCATGTCGGACAGCGCCCTTTCCCGCGCGCGCCACAGTGTGCGCCAGAACACGCCCCGCTCGAACATCAGTCCGTCTTTGTCGAGGCAGAGAACCTCGCACTGCATCTCCCGCCCCGCCGCTCGGACGATGCCCATCACGCCACCCCTTCATCAGACCAGGTCTGCTCCGCCCGTCACATCCACCGCTTCGCCAGTGACGAAGTCTGCCAGGTGTGACGCGAGGAACACGTAAATTCTCGCGACGTCATCCGGCGTCTGGATCCGCTTCATCGGCGTCAGCCGGATGTACTCGTCGTACACATCAGCCGGGTCCATACCGCGGAGTTGGCCTTCCCAGACGATTTCCCGGTCCTGCATACTCGTCTTTACAAACCCCGGGCAAACGCAGTTGACGGTGATGCCGTGCTCTGCAACTTCGAGCGCGGTGCTCTTGGTGAACCCAATCACAGCCCACTTCGAGGCCGCGTAGTGCGCCAAGAGTGGCGTGCCGCGCTTGCCTGCCATCGACGCCGTGTTGATGATTCGGCCTCCGCCCTGCTCAATCAGGTAGGGCAGCGCCGCCTGCGTGCACAGGAACACACCCTTGGCGTTGACGTTCATGTTGAAGTCCCACTCTTCTTCGGTCAGGTCGACGATCCGGTTCATCGTCGAAACCCCTGCGTTGTTGCCGACGATGTCGATTCTGCCGTAGCGCTGATAGACTGTCTCGTACAGCGCCTGGCAGCTCACCTTGGACGTGACGTTCACCTGAACCGCCATGCTCTCCGGCGCCGTTTGACGGAGCTGTGCAGCCACGCCCTCTGCCGCTTCCACATTCAAATCTGCAACCACGACAGTCGCGCCTTCCCCGGCGTAGTGAGTGGCGATACTGCGGCCAATGCCTGATGCGGCACCAGTCACAACCGCGATCTTCCCATCCAACAATCCCATGTCTGTCACCTCATCTATATCGTGGGTCAACCTGATGTCAGTTGGTAGTGAACCTTCTTCTTCTTGGCGTCGACCGTTACCAGCGCCCCACGGAGAATTCCATCGCTGTACTCGCTGCCTGGATTGATGGAGACAGTGCGGCCGATTTTCGCCATGCCGCCCGATTCGTGGATGTGCCCGTGTAGGCTGACGATTGGCTGGTACTTCTGAATGACGCCGCGCACAGCAGTACTCCCTGCGCCAAAGGTCTGAATTTCTCCAGCCCGGACGATTGGCTTCAGGTCGTCATCGAGCATCGGGCAGCGGTCAATCGTCGCGTCTTTGGGCGGGACGTGAAGGTTGAAGACCGCGCAGCTCATGTCGCTGATTTGCGCAGCCATCCGCTCATACGCCGCCTCCAAGTCCGCTTCATCGAGCTCACGCGGACTGTCCCACGGCGTGTGGTTGCTGTAGCCGTACGACATCATCGGGACGGTGTCTTTGAGGTACAACACTTTCCCTTCCGGGTTCACCACGAAGTCGCTCGACATGCCGTCGAGCACCGCCGGCTCGTCGTCGTTGCCCGGCTGGATGTACACGTCAATGCCGTTTGGCTTGGCCCGGTCGTGAGCGAGCTCAACCCAGTCGACAAGGCTCTTGCGCACGACGACTTCAAACTTTTCACGCAGGGCGTCCTTGTTCTGTGACAGGTGGTCAATTTCGTCAGGTGTCGCAATAAACGGGTACAACCCGGCGTTGCGGATGGTCGCAATCACGTCGGCAATCCCGTCTTCGTAAATGGTCTGTTCCTTGCCTTCCACACGTCCACGGTACGTTCCATCTGACAGCTTGGTGATTGGCACCAACGCCTTCCCTGTCACATCGCCGCCCAGTACCAACACGTCGACGCCGTACACCTTTCCGGCGTTCAGGAACTTGCGGTAACACCGCTCGGAACCGTGAATGTCTGTCGCGAAGAACACCTTTACATCCCGTCTCAAGCTGTCACCTCCTCGCTTCTTCCGGCAGTTGGTACCAAATGACCTTCCGCCCCACGGCGTTTCTCATCTTCCACTTCATCGACTTCGGCCGATCGTCCATCTTCTGCCGCAGCTGCTTCAGCCTGGACAAGACGACCGTCTGCTCCGCCTGGGGTAGGTTTGCATCGACGTAGGCCGAAAGTTTGTCCATCGTATCCGCACAGGTTGTGTACCAACCCCAGTCCTGCGCAGTCAGGTCAGCGATGTACTCTGCGTTGATGACGCGCGGCGCATCCGTCGACCCGATTTCTGCGCCGAGCAGAATCACGCACATGTCCTGGAAGTCCTTTTCGTTCGTCTCGACGACTTGCAGCTTCATCAGCAGCAGGTCCGCTGGCGGCAGAGCCGCGTCAATCAGACGCAGACGCGGCTCGAGGTCTAGCGTGTGGCACTGCGCGAACTCCCGGACGAACACGTCCGCCTGGAGGTCCCCGGCCATAAACATCAGCCGGGTCGCTCCGTGCAGGGCGTTAAACTGTCGATCCGCTTCAAATCCGCAGCTCGCGAAGATTTCCGCGAGGCCTTTCGCGTCTTTGCGCCCAACCCCAAAGTCGAGGTCTTTGCAGGTCCGCTGCAGTGGCGGGAATTCTGCGGGTTCTGGAAACAGACGTCGGATGGCCACTCCACCCAAGAGGCGTAGACTCGAGTCCTTCGACTGTGCCCGGGCCAGAATGTCTGACGCATGACGTTGTAGTTCCTCGTTGGACTTCATGGCGCCACCCTCTTTCGAATCTGAACTCGACTTGTTTGGCTCGACTTATTCCGGCGGCAACGCCCGGAAGGTCGCGGACATGTCGATGTGCTGCGACTTACGCACCGCTGCCATGATGACGTAGTAGATAATCGCCAGCACAGGCACAGCAAACGCCTCGACCATCGCTTTCGTCGTCACCTGCAAGCCGAATTGGCTGGCTTTAAACGCGACGACCAGCACGAACACCCAAGTCAGGATGCCAATCACGCCCGCGATGCTCACAAACGGAATGCCAGCGAGTTTCCACCGGACCAGGCTCGGCGCGCTGTCAAACAGGTCCTTGCGCGTATACGGGAATACTGTCGCTGCCAAACTCACAAAGATAAACGCGAGCGACATGACGGCAATGATATTCACGAGGAAAGAAGACAGCCCCGCGTAGACGTTGAGGAAGTTGATGATCTCGACCACGACCGCAATCGTGAAGATCGCCTTGACCGGCGTGTGGAACCTCTCACTGACGTCTGCGAGGGACTGTGGCATCATCCGGTCAAACGCCCACGCAAACAGGTTGCGCGTGCCCAGCATGAAGCCCGTCGGCGTCCACCACAGAATCGCCAGCAGGAACGACAACGCCACGTACGCCTTGAGCAGGGCTGGCAGCACGAGATACTTGGTCATCGCCGGCAACACGTACTGGACTGACGCCGGTAACTTGGACGCATCGTGAAAGCCCATGTACGTCAGCGCGTTGAAAAAGTTGTACCCGACCGCCTTGTAGACAAGACCACTGCCGATGATGTAGAGCAGTGCGGCTGCGACGAGGCCGCCGAGAATTGAGGTGGTCGCCGTGCGGCGGACGTTGCGAATTTCCCCAGCGAAGTAACCCGTCCACTGGAACCCGGTGAGAGTCTGGAACGCGTAAATCATCGCGAGGAATGTCATCCCCCAGTTAATTCCGGACGTCGCATGGTAGCCATTTTGTTGCGCGATGGTCATGATTTGTGTAGCAGACACACCAGTCGTCTGCTGGAAGTGTGTCGCGAATGCACCGTGGCCTGTGATGAGCAGGCCGACAATCCAGATGCCCATGCCAATCCAGACAATCCAGAAGAGAACACGCATGTAAACCGCGACCCTGCGCGTACCCATCGACATCAAAAAGGCGAACAGGATGGTCAGAACGGTCGAGACGATAATCTGCGAGGTCGGGCTGGAAATCGCTGCGACCGTCGATGAGGATGCGCCCCAGACATAAAACGCTGCCGGAGCAAAGTAACTAAGCATCGTCGTAAAGTTGAAAGATATCCAAGTGAGGAACACAAACGTTAGGGATACGTTCGTGACGAACCCGACGGACGGATGCAGCATGCGGCTCACCCACACATAGTCGCCACCTGAGCGAGGCATCGCAACGGTCAAACTGAGGTACACCCAACCAAAGAAAAACATGACGATTGCAGCAAGCACATACGCGACCATGACGTTGCTGCCCTGAAACGCCGCAGGGGCAAAGCCAAGCGTCTGAGAAATGCCAACAGGGATTAACACTGCCGAGAACACCAGGTTAAACGCGTCAAATGCGCTCAACTCCCGGACCAGCCCCGTCGCATTACGAACAAACATCTCCTGTTGTCCGTTTTGCGCCATCCTTTTCACTCCACTTCATATGGTTTTCACTCCTACCCATAAACCTTCCGGGAACCTCCTTTCTCAGCTAGACGACCGTTGTGCCGTGCGCACCTGCTGTGAGTGAAGAATCTTGTCCGCGCATAATTCAGTCATCCGTATTGACTGTATATTAGATCATTTAAACTTATTCAGTCAACTACATTCAAATACCAATCATTTTCAATCAATATATAGATGGTTTCAATCATTCTGACGCGCCCACCCGCTCCGTGCAACCAGGACGCGCCATACTCACGCGTGTCCTTTACCACCTCCACCGCCCAGACCGGAAGTTCTATTTGCAACCTGCGGCACAATATTATACTATACGGTTAATTAATCTCCCTGAGCACAGGAGGAATCGCCATGGTGATGACGGAGTCGGTTGTCGCCCCCAAGCGTGCAACCCCCATAGAGAAGCTGCCGAGCGACGAGAGGGTGTTCCCTGTAGCGTGGTATCCGGTGGCGTGGTCGAAGGAACTCAAAGGCAAGCCAATCAAGCGCCGCCTCGTCGGCCGTGACTTCGTGCTGTATAGAGACAGAAGGGGACAGGTTCGCTGCCTCGAAGCTTACTGTGCGCATCGTGGGGCAGATTTATCACTGGGGAAGTGCGTCAACGGACGCCTGCAGTGCGCGTATCACGGCTGGGAGTTTGCCGAATCGGGCATGTGTGAACACATCCCCGCCCACCCGAACAGGCCAGTCCCGGACTTTGCCCGCGTCAGAGCCTATCCTGTGCGAGAAGAGGCTCAACTCATCTGGGTGTATCCGAGCGACGCAGGAGGTGACGCCCCATGCGACAAAGACAAAGCGCCCGCTCTGAATGTCTTTCCCGAGCTGAACGACCCGCGCTTTGTCCTCGCTCCGTACGACGAGGAGTGGCGGGCGCACCTCACACGCGTCGTGGAGAGCGTGCTCGACGTGGCACACCTTGCATTCGTGCACAAGAAGACCATCGGCCGGCGCGTTCCCGCCGAGATCAAGAAGATGCAGTTCGAAGCTGCGGGGTCCCCTGACGTCATCTCCATCCACAACGGCGGCGGACTGCTCGAGTACCGGTTCCCGCAGCAGTGGATGTTGCGCCCGGACAGCTCGACTAACGCCCAGTTCATCAACTACGTAGTGTTCTCGCCGATCGACAGCAACCACACGAGGATATTCGGGTTTGCCGGCCGGACGTTCGCCAAGCACGTCCCGGGGATGAGCCGCATCTTCTCCAACTACAGCCGCAAGATTTTGCGCGAAGACCAGGCAGTGGTGGAGAGCCAACACCCTCGTCCCATCCCGGAGGCACTCCGCATGGAAGCCCACGTCCCGGCGGACGCGCCGCAGGTGCGCTTCCGCCAGCGCTGGTTTGACTTTTTGACCGGGGATGAACCGAAGGTGCTGATGTGAGCAGCATATGTTTTCGCAGTGGACATGCGAGACGAGGGACAGGTGTCACGACATGCCTATCCCATCCGTGGCGTCCAACCCGCTTGTCCACCCATCACAGGTGCAGCAGAAACCTCAGAGCCAGCCCGGACAGGGTGCCGCAGAGAATCGAACCGAGCGTTCCGACCAGGAAGTACTCAGCCCACCCTGGGCTATCGAATTTTTTGAAGCGGACAAGAGATTTGGCGCCCACAACTAGGGGGATCATCGTGTATGCCCCCATACAGAGAGCACAGACGACAAAAATACGTTCGAGGTACCCAATCAGCTTACCTCGAGGAACCTCCGGTTCCTGCCCCTGTGCGGAGGTTGCCTCAGCCGATGGCGCAGGCGAGGTGAGCGTCTGAACAATGACGCCGCTCACGGTGGTTGCGTACAACAGGACAATCACGATGGCCAACATGCTCTGCGCGGGGGATAAGAACGGGTGCTGACCTGCGATGACTGCGGAGGGGTACTGCATCGTTCGCGCGAGTAGGCTAGGTTCGAACAGCCAAACGGCAAAGACGATGGCTGCGACGTGAGCCAGTTGGTCCAGCACGAACAATCCCAGCCGGGTAAACCGGACTTCGTGCTTCGACGGCGGCGCAGTCCGGACCTCGCGCTTCCTCGCTGACACTGACGCAGCTTGGACCTCTTGTTTCGTCGCCGACTCGCCCGGGTGTAGTGCCGGGACGAGTCGTAACACTGCGTTGTTGACCCAGGCGCTGAACCCGCCGCAATCCTGTACCTGGCCATCTATTCGAACCTTGCCAAAGTCTATCACCAGGTGCAACACCGCGCTGACTACGCTCACACCAAGGATTCGCCACCCCTGATTTGCGACGACGAGATAAGGTAGAGTGAACAGCACGGCAAGCAGGAAATGGACAGCAGCGTGTGGCACGAGCGAACTCGCGTACCACGGCCGCTTTGCTTTCAAAGCAACCATAAGGTCAGATTGCAAGGGGAAGTCGCCAATTAAATGAGACAAGAGGTAGAGGGAGATGAGCAAGTGAATCAGCCTCGTTCACTCAATATAGACCTTCGTGTAACCGTGGTGCTTGGCGAACTTGAGTGCCTGGCGAGCCTTGTAAAAGGCGGGGCCGTCGAGTTGATTAACCGTCAACTCCGCGCTGAAAACCGTACATTCCCCGACACCTACGCCTACGTAAAACGGGAGTTGCAGTGCTGACTGGAAAAAGTCGATAGTGTGTTGATAGTCTGCGTCCGGTCGAAGGAGACCCTGCCATTCATCTCCCAGTATAACAAGAAAAGGAGCTGCAATTCTGTCTGCAAACTGGTCGTTGTATTTTTTCATGGACTCGATGAGGACTCCCTGCACCTGCGACCGATTGGCGAGGCCTCTCGAGTTTTTCAGATCGAACACGATTGCGCAGTACTCCGCCATCCGGATACCCCCAAGGTGATATCTTTCCCCGGAGATATATGCCCTATTCGATCCCGCTACGACTAGCCGTCTTTTGCCCCTCTCTGTGAGGAGCGGAGAATTTCCTGCGTGCGACTCGTCAGCTCGTGCTGGATGTGATTTTCCAGGACTCTCGGATTCAGCGCACCTGCGCTATCTTCACTCAACCGGCCTAGTTCGTGCAGAACGGAGACGACGCGGTTCTTCGTTGCGATGATGACATCTGCATTCGACTTTCGTACCTGTCGAGAGATGGTGGACCGACTCTTCCCCAACTTCTCCGCGACCCACGCCTGAACATCTCGTATCGTGTAAATCGCGGCAGCCAGGTGGTCGGCATGGGTTTGCATGCGGAAAAACCGGTCCTGAATGAGCGCGTATTCATTCAGTAGGTCTCCTGTAGCGAGGTCGTCTGTGCTAAACAGCAGCCATGGGCGGTTCGCAGGCTTCTCGTGCTTCAACATATCAGCGGCGGTCCTGGCCTGTTTCACCACAGGACTGTTCCAAACCTCCAGGTCTTCGTCACGCGGAAATTCCGTCCGCAGGTCACCATACCCGACACCGAAGTACGGCAAGTGCTCTGGAAATGGCCAAGTCGCCATGATGTAGAAGGCGAGGACATAGGCCCCCTCAGCCCCCCTCGTCACGAGGAGAATTTCATCTCCGAAGCGGTGCGAGAGAGAAATTGAGTCAGAGGTGCGCGCAGCAACAGCACGCACCCAAGCTACTGTAAACTTCAAGAAGTCCGTGAGGTCCGTCGGATTGCTCATCCGACTCGACCGCGCAACATCCATGATAAAGACCGATCCGGAAACTCCCATTCAGCCCACCTCGACGTTTCTGCCATCGGCTGACCGCGATGCGTCTTCCGTTGCACCCTACAATGCAATTCTAGCAAAGTTGTATTCCTGAATGCAATTGACCTAAAGTTGTATGCCAAAGTGCACTCAGGGCCAAGCTACACTTCCCCACACAACAGGCGCATGCACAAGATAGTGAATTGTTTACGGAACCATCGCATCCTGCATCCTGCATCCTGCATCCTGCATCCTGCTGACACGAGTGCACGGGAGACGGCGACAGGAATAAAAATCCAGTCATAGAACAGATAATTTCGGATGAATCAATAACAGGTCTCACACTTCGCCACGCACAGTGATACAGTGTGCTGGGAAGACTATTGACGCGCAAAGGAGACACCCTTGCTGCTACTAGAACGAGTTCCACGACCGACTCGCTTTCGAATCTATTTTGGTGCGTTTCTCGTGTGCGCCTATCTGATTCCTGTCCTGATGATCGAACGCTCCCCGATACATCATCCATTGACATTCTATGTGGGTGACAATCAGGATTCCGGACAGTTCATGTGGTATTTGGGGTGGTTCTGGCACGCAGTCGTACATAGGCAAAATCCCTTGACGACCAATCTGTTGAACTATCCCTCCGGACTCAATCTGATGACGAACACCTCGGTGTTGACGGAATCGGTCCTGTTTGGCCCACTCGTGTATATCGCCAACCCTGTATTTACCTTCAATGTTGTGGTAGCCACCTCCCTCTTCTTGGCGGGAGTACTGGGATTCCTGCTGTTCAGAGCCATCGGCGTGAGTCCTTGGCTAGCGTTCCTTGGAGGGCTTTTGTTAGAGGTCAACCCGTTTTCCGTCAACCAGTTGGTGGACGGCCACATCAACTTCTCAATGTCCTGTACCATTGTACTTTCCATTGCGTGGATGACAGTTCGCTACGTGCGTGCTCACAGGCAATCTGTGTGGGACGGGGTGATAATGGGTCTCCTGTTCACTGCCCTGTTCTACACATCCCTAGAGGTGTTCGCCACGTTTGTATTCATGGGCGGCGTCCTTCTCGTCATTTCGTTGCCGACCTATTGGAAGGAGTTTCGCACTCATCTACGTCCGTACACTCGCGTGTTGGTCATAGCCGCCATCACCATCCTCGTGTTCGCTTCTCCCGGCGTGCTGACATTCCTGCAGGCACCGCACGGACCCTATGCGCACATCATGCCACCGAATACATGGGTCTCCGACATCCTCAGCTTCCTAATCCCGACTCCAGCCCAATGGGTCCACACGCCCCTGTCCACTCACATCGTCAACCATTTCACGGGTGGCGTGTCTGAGATGGGGGCATATCTCAGTGTCGCGATGCTTGTCGGTGCGACTCTCGCCCTCTTTACGGCGCGGAAGAAGCGGTGGACATGGCTCTTGCTGTTCATGGGTGTGTTTGCGAGCGTGCTGTCGATGGGACCCTACTTGCACGTGGATGGAGTCGTCACAAACGTCCAACTGCCGTGGTCGGTGGTTGACCGAATCCCGCTCCTCGGACAAGCAACTGCTGGCCGGTTCTCAATGTACGAAGACATTGCACTTGTCGCTCTCGTCGTTCTAGGCCTCGACCACTGGACCAACAATAGCAGGGGCCGCCTCATGCCACAAATAACTTCGTTGGCCATCGTCATCGCCAGCATTGTGCTGTGGATGCCAACGCTAAGCTTCCCCAGCCTTGCGGCCCCGCCATCCTCCCGCCTCCTAACAGAGCCTGGAGTTGTTAGGGCTACGATTGGTAGCCGTCCGACAACAGTTATTATGGATGCGTATTTGCAATTCGGGAGCGTAATGTCCGCTTTGGCAACCGCCGGATACCCCTTCCCTGTGACCAATGTATACGGGTTCCCGTACACCTCTGCAGCCAGTTGGGGGACCCTGGAAACGTCTTTCCCAAATAGATTCCTGTATTCGCCCGACTTCAATACCCTTACCGATGCACAAGCGTTGGCGAAACTGAGGGCGTTTTTGCGAGTACGCCACCCTTCCTACATCTTGTGGCTAACCGGGTACACTCGGCCACTGCCACCGTCGCTGGAATACGCCCTGTCTCAATCCTGCGGCATACCCATGGTCACTGCAGACGGTTCAAAACTTTGGACCGTACATCGGCCGGACGTGGTGTCCGCATCACGACAATAAGTCTCTGATTTCGACAGAAATGGTGATAAAGTGTACGTAGTCCATCATTGAACGGCAACTGAATGCTAGAGTACAGATAGAGGTGTCACATGAAGGTAAGGGGTCGGGGAGTTGTGGCGGGACAAACAATACCAAACGGTGAAGCCATGCGACCGGCTCGGCTGCGAAGAAAGCCATTTGCCTCCTCCTCTTCGCCGTCCTACGACGTGGCGCACAGGCGCGGTTTGATGCCGTCGGTCTCTACACCACAGCCAGCCCATACTCGACACCGACGCCCGTCAGTACCATTGCCCCAGGGATGACCTACCCCGGCACCGTGGTCATGACAAACACCGGCACCAACACATGGTCGGCCTACCTCGCTCATGGGAGCCCCACAGCGATTCAGACCACAGTGTGGCAAGGCGGACACCAAGTACACGTCTCCGGTGGAATCCAGCCACTGTTCGGGGTCTTGCTCCACGACGTGTACCCTGGTCAAACGCTGCCGATTCACTTCTATAGCCACAATGCTCGCACCTGTGTATACGCTCAGACAGTTTCTTGGGGTCTATTTCACCGCAATTCGAACATTGTTGACTCGTGTTTTGGGATCGACCAGTACGACACGACGACCAGCTTCTTCCGCTTTGTGCGTGGTGTAGTGTACGAGTTGATTCCAAGACGCATCAACAATGCTTTTGGCAAGGTGGTGATTTCTCAACATTCCTTGCACGTTCAGATTTTCAAAAGCAAGGAGTCCGTAGTGATACATGAGTGCTCCGATAAGTTCGATTTGCTTTATACGGCGCAGAGTCTGTTGCACTAGACCGCGTTGGTTTTGCGCCTACCGATAGTCCGCCCTTGGCAAGTCCGACCCTAACGGGTCGCCCTCACCAAGGGCTCCGTTGTGATTGCATACAATTTGTAAGTCCCCGACCTCTTTATAGCTCACAGCAACGTCTTCGGACGTTGTCCCCCTTTCGTGTGTTTTCATATCGAAAATTCGCGCAAAAGCGGCTCCACTTTGACCACTTCACCCCTTGCTACGCAAGGATTCTCAAAAATGCACCTGGTCATTTGCAGCTTGTAAGATGCAGACTTTCTGCAGATGACAAGGTAGTCGGTCATTTGCGGAAGGTGCACATGACCACGTAGGCCATTTCAGCACAATGTGTCTCTAACCACTCTCGGGCAGTTTGTCCGTTGCGCTTGGCAACACGTGGACAGCCAAAAGCGCTGATACAACGCGGATTAGACGAATCTAGGTGGAGAACTGCGAGGTGTGAAGTGTGGGTTTTTTGCATTTCGCCAGGTAGAGAGTGCGCTGTTCGATAATTTATTGATTATGCCGGCCTCGTGCGTAACACGATTCGCCAAGACGAAGACATTTGCGTATGTTATAACACTGTGATATATCTTTGTATAATATCATTGAACGACAAACATCAGGGGGTGAATCTATGTATGAACTGATTATTCTCGGCTTTCTCATGCGCTCGTTGTCGCACGGCTATCGCATTGCGAAAATCATCAACGATATGATTGGTCCTTATGCAAAAATCAGCAGCGGCAGGTTGTATCCGCTCTTCGACAAGTTGGAACAAAAGGGATTTATCGAAGCGGTGGAAGGTCCGTCCCAAGAAAGGATACAGCGACACAAGACCTTCCAAATTACGGAGTTGGGAAGGCAGCGGTTCTATAAACTGATGATGGATACGACATCAAACCTTGGAGACTATCGAAGAATCTTTGGGTTCAAGTTTGCCTTTTTGGATTTTCTGACCACCGATGAACAGATGCACTTGATAGAGCACTTCATTCACGTATGTCAAACGCACGTGTACCACATCGAACATGAAATTGAGGATTTGAAACAACGCGAATCCACCATCCCATCTGACATGTCCAATTCACTCAACATTATGGAACACATGAAAATGCAGTGGGAACTCGAGATGGAGTGGGCACATCGTATGTGGGAAAAGATTAACTAAAGGAGCGATTTTAGATGAAAGAATATGCTGTGGAAGCACAGGGGCGTCCTTCTCACAAGTGGTGGACGCTTACAGCAGTATGTTTCGGACTGTTCATGGCACTTCTCGACGTCACCATCGTCAACGTGGCTTTGCCGACGATTCAGCGGAGTTTAAACGCACAATTCTCGGCCCTACAGTGGGTGATTGACGCCTATGCCATCGCGCTTGCAGTCGTCCTTGTCACCTCATCCCGACTCGGTGACATTTTGGGGCGGAAGAAAATCTTCATTACGGGACTGACCGTCTTCAGCGCGGGTTCACTTCTTTGTGCCCTGTCAGGTGATTTTACTATTAGCGGTCTACATCACATCGACGTCCTAAATATTTCACGTGCAATTCAAGGAATCGGCGCTTCCGCGATGATGCCGCTCTCTCTGTCCATCATCTCAACGGAGTTTCATGGCAAGGAGCGCGGAGCAGCCTTCGGAATTTGGGGCGGCGTTGCAGGGCTGGCTACCGCAATCGGGCCGTTGGTAGGTGGACTGTTGGTTGCAAAGGTCAATTGGGAGTCTATTTTCTACATCAACGTGCCAATTGGCATTATCGGCATTGTGTTGTCTGCATGGGCTATCCGTGAATCCAAAAACGAACACACCTCGCACTTCATCGATATATTCGGTTTGATTACATTTTCCGGGGGTATGTTCTGTCTCGTTTTGGCTCTAATGCAAGCGAACAACAAGGGCTGGACCTCTGCATACATTCTCACTTTGTTCATTGTCGCGGCAGTCGCGCTAGTCGTCTTCATTCTTGGCGAACTGAGAATCAAGAACCCCATGATTGATCCGCGTCTATTCAAGAATCCCAGTTTCACTGCATCTGCCATTGCAGCATTCTGTCTAAGTGCAGGTTTATACTCGTTACTTTTCTATCTGACGTTATTTTTGCAGAACTTCCTTGGTTTCGATCCACTTCAAGCCGGGTTACGGTTTTTGCCCATGAGTGCATTGGTGTTGGTTGGAGCACCTCTATCAGGAAGGATATCCGACAGATTCGGCCCGAAATGGTTGCTAGTCACTTCCTTGGGCTTGATGTCGATCGCGGTATTTCTGATGACACGCATCTCGCCCACTGACAAGCCAACGGACTGGATTGTTTTACTCCCAGCATTTATCATCGCCGGAATCGCTAATGGAATGGCAAATCCTCCTTTGTCATCACTCGCAATGGGGACGGTCCATCCATCGAAAATCGGCATGGCTTCAGGTGTCAGCAACGTCAGTCGGCAAGTGGGTATTTCATTTGGGATTGCGTTCTTTGGTGCAATGCTTTCGAATCGGTACAACGCGCTGGTACATGATAAAATCTCCCAACTCAACGCACTTGAACTGTCTGCCAGCGCAAGACATGGCATGATTCATGGGATTGAAAAAGCCGGCCCGATCGCCGGTAGCCTCGGTCTGAAAAGTGCGCCAAGCCGCTATCAACATCAAGCGTTTTTTCCTGCCGTTGCACACATTGCCCGGACATCATTTGTAGACGCAACCACTCATATATTGATCATCGCCGGGTGTTTTCTCGCAGTCGGATTCTTATGTGCACTATTTCTGATTCGTCAAAAAGACATGTTCCACGTGTCTCAAGAAAGACCTCAATAAGCGAGTTCCTACGAAGCAATTTACTTAGCGCGTTGAGGGTGACGGGAAAGTCAAATCCGTCGCCCTATAACAACCTTTTATGCCAATAGGACAAATGGTTATCAGTTCTCACCATCTTAATCGGAATGCCTGGGCTAAGTTGAGTGTGTATGCACCGCAAAATGCCGAAGAACAAGACGCCACGAACCCATGAAGGTGTTCCTTGGCCCTTCGGAGCAAGCGCAAGTTCAAAATCGAGTTCGGTATCCAACATCCGTTGGCATGGTGGTATTTAAGCTCCGCGCGAGCAGACTTGTTCCGTTTGGTCATGTTTTACTTTTTTGCACATGTGTAGATGGATGTTTCACGAACAAACATTTCATGTTAGACTTAATCACATGAGCAATACGCTGAGTTCTTCGTTAGGAAGAAGCGGAGGAACCAACCTTTGGGGTGAATCGAGGCCATCTGGTCTTGTAGGGAACTTCTACCCGAACCCGTCAGCTAACTTCGCAAGCGTTAAGAAGAATTTTCGGTTTTGCGTATGTTGGTACTGGGTCTATCAACTTCACACACCGTATAGCATGTCGCTAAGTTGGTTTCTCCGCTTCTCCTTGCGAGCAATCCAAGGAGGGTAACGGATGTCAAAGAGTAATTTTCTGATCGAACGACACAGCATTGATTTCATTCCCCACAACTTGAGACACGGAAAGGCCTCAGATCTGATTTTTCTTTGGTTCGGTGCGAATGCGCAAATGGCTGTCGTCGCTACTGGACTAATGGCAATTACCCCAGGCTTTAGTTTTGGATGGGCAGTGCTGGGTATCATCCTTGGCACGTTGATTGGTACAGTATTTATGGCATACCACTCGGCACAAGGTCCCCATCTCGGCATCCCGCAAATGATTCAGAGTCGCGCACAGTTTGGTTACTACGGAGCCGTCATTCCACTCATCATGGTGGTATTGATGTATTTAGGCTTCTACGCTTCGGGAGCCGTCATTGGCGCGGAAGCATTAGCGATGCTGTTTCACATTTCAGTAGGCATGAGCATTCTGATTAGCTCGATTGCAGTTCTCCTATTGGTGTTGGCGGGATACAACATTATCCATCGTTTTAATCGTTGGATGTCATATTTCTTTACCGGGATTTTTGGTGTACTCACCATTATGCTCTTAACCGGTGTACCGATTGGCCACGCTCATGCGTCTGTTATCACGCACGTTTCGCATGGTGGATTCTTAATCGGTCCATTTCTTTTAAGCATCTCTTTGGCAGTCATTAACACACTCGGATACGCCCCTTACGTTGCTGACTATTCACGGTATCTGCCACAGAAAACCTCCATTGCGTCGACGTTTTGGTACACCTATATCGGCATCGCCTTTTCGAACATGTGGATGATGATTCTCGGTGCACTCATTCAATCGAAAGCTCCCAATGGCAATCCGGTAGCCGGCTTTGCTATGCTCGCGGCTCATTTGGGGCCGTGGTTCCGTGTACTTGTTCTTTTGGCGGCCGCACTCGGTATTGTCAGCATCAATGCCTTGAACATTTACGGTGGGTTTATGTCAAGCTTAACGATCGGTACGACATTCTTCCGCAAATTAAAAGCTAACCTAGGGCTTCGTATTTGGTTCATCGTTCCGATTGCGATTCTCGGTACGTATCTTGCGTTCTTGGAAAAGGGGAATCTGCTCAACAGCTTCGAGTCGTTCTTAGGATTGTTGATTGACTTCCTCGTACCATGGACAGCAATCAACCTAGGAGATTACTACTTCTTGCGTAAAGGGAACTACAATATTTCCGACATCTACACGCCTGATGGCCAATACGGAAAAATCAATCTGATTGCCCTGTCCTCTTACGTCGCGGGATTGATTATGGAACTACCATTCATGAACACGTCATTGTATGAAGGTATTGTTGCCAAGTGGCTCCATAACGGTGATGTTTCCTGGATCATTGGGCTTGTCGTGGCCGGTTCGTTGTATTTGATTTTTAGCAAAAGAAAATTGGACGTCACTGCGAAGCACAAGGCAACACGAGGCTCACAGGTTGGCCATGTTTCCGTCCCCAGGTCTTAAGCTTATGGGTGCCCGTACAACCGGGCACTCCGCTCTCCTTTTGGACCGATTTTCTACTACGCGACTGTGAGGCTTCGTCACGCGGTAGACAGTCGTACTATGCTCCCATCATTCGATGCTGGTCATATTAGCGTCACACCTTACCTTCAATTACTGATACGGTCTCTCGCATGGTTTTGTAGTAATCAGGAATTCTTAAAAAGATCTCCCGGGCGATTTCTTCCTCATATACGTGACTTGTTCGGTTGCGGTCCTGCAACATCTGAATCCAGACTTTTTCATCCTGTAGCCATTTTGCCTGATAAGCCTTTTGGATCGCCTCGCGGGGAGTACCAGTTTCAACTCCATTTTCCAACAGTGCTCTTTTCAACACTTTCCAAAGCAATTCAATGCAGAATTCAAACCGCTGAATTGTTCCATCAACTAACAGACTACCGTGTTCCACAGCAGAAGAGTTTATGGCTTCTTCGAGTCTCGACAGTGCCCGTTTTAAGTTCTCAATTGACTGACTCGTCTTTTCGTTCAAACAGGACCACACCCTCATCTCGGATTCGTTGTGCAAGGCCCGCGGAAGCTTGCTGCAGCCAAATCAAGTCAACTGGCAACAGGGTTGTTGTATTTTCGGCCACGGCAAAGCACAACCTGTCCCACGCGAGGATGTCCATCTTAGGAGCGTCTACAGCTAAGTCAATGTCTGAACGCTCCTCATGATCTCTGCGTGCACGGGACCCGAATAGAATCACCCGGTTTACATTCGGATGATTCTGAAACAGCGGCAACAGTTCGACCACGCACTCCGAAAACTGTTCATCCGGGCTCATTCGTGAGTCTTGAACATTGGTTTCCTCAGACCGTTCCGGCATAACATCCACCTCTGATAAGAGTGTAGCACGGACTAGCACCGAGATGATGTCGTGCTTGTGTTCACTTTACCCAATCGACAGATGAACGCCGAAAGCTGACGTAATTGCCTGTCCAAAAGTTGCTGGGTAAAATGACCGTATCCCGTGAGCTATTCAATCTCGACATGCCGAGCAACATCATGATGGCAGGCTGTACACCTACCACGAAGAACAATGTTGGGTCCAGCATGTTCCACGGTATAGTCTTTTAACCGGGTCTCGCCACACCGGGAACACCATACATTGTTCAACAGCAACTCGCGAGCGTGCTCAGGAATGGTCTTCCATTTCTGAAGGGCGGCCAAATGAGTTACGTTCTCTGCCTGGTATGCTTGCCTATATCGCTTCTCCTCCTCCTTCTCGCGTTGGCGCAGTTCCAAGTACCCGCTTCGGTCTGCAATTATGTCATCAATGAGTTCCTCTTCAATCAGTTCCTTCGGCAAAACTTTGTAGATCTGAACAATGGTCTCCAGCAACTCGGTCTTCTCCAGAGCCTTCAATCGGCTGCGCAACGCCCGAAGATTCATCGGTTCCCCCTATAGATTGTGGTGATATCCGCCATGATACTTTATACGAGTCCTGCTTTTCGCAGTTCGTCCTGTAACGCAGGTAGGCGCTGGTACTCTCTGTGGAACGCCTGAATAAAATGCCTCCAGGTGTCCTGTTGATTCGCACCAACCCACGCATCGTGCATGGCCTGTAGCCAAGCTGCACCCTCTCGATAAGCAGACCTGATGTGACCGTCCCTAATGAAAACGAGCGCAATCTCTTCGTAGACCGTGACTGCTTGCTCCACATTGTAGGTCTCAAGGTGTTTTAGGAATTCCGCAAGGTTGTCGTCAATGAGATGCATCTTGATTCTCTGCCCACTGATGACACTCCAGGCCTCGTCGATTAGGCCGACAGTCCAGAGCATGCGACACGCAAGTCCAATTTGTCCTTGATTGACGAACATACCCACCCGCTCTTTGACCTTCCCTTGTCGGTCTTCGATAGATGGAACCGCATGAATCCATTGTTCGAAGCGCTCCCAGGTTGGCCACGAGAGGAATGCCTGTTCTCTGGCCCGCACCGATTCAGGCATCATCTGGATGGACTGATACATCTCCGCTACCCATTCGTAGTCCTGGGCACTTGCATGTGGATTCAGTCGAACAGCCAGGCCCGTGTAATGAGCGGCCTTACGTCTCTGCCCGTGACTGACAAAGTAGTTTGCAAGCATTTGTATGGTTGCAATGTCAGCGATAGGTCCCGCCTCTGTAAAGGACGGCAGCAACGCCTTTTCAGCTTCTTCGACTTTTCCGTGCAACAAACACATCCGACACCACCAATCAACCAGGTAGCGTCCGTATCCGTTGTACTCCTTCGATGAACTGCCAGTCTCATCGAGCAATTCATCACTCAGGAGAAACGCTGGGTTGTTTGTGAGTAACCGATCATACACCCGCATCAGATGTGGCCCATCCAAGACGCAGGATGACAAAGCTTCTGTCCAATCCACCAAATACCCCATATTTTTGCACCCGTCGGTCATCCAATCGGTAAACGCGACATACTGTTGCCAAAGATGAAGGTTTCGTTCCATCACAAACTGCAGTCGACCAACAGCTTCGTCGAGCACATTCCTGCACCCAGACAATGCGTCGGACAGTTCGCGTTGTGCTTCCTCTGGATACAGCTTGGGCCACCTCGACACACGCGAAACTGTAAGTGCAAGGCCTACCACAACAGAAATCACCGTCTCATCTGTCAAGGCTTCAAGCAGTGCGTCACACCAGTTGCGAACGTGGGAAACACCTTCCTGGCAGTGCCAGATGTCCATCGAATACACCGAGTCGCCCCAACTGTCGTATTCTTCCGTTTCATCGTTCGAGAGATGGGATTCAAACATCCGCTCTGCTTCCATCACCACATTTGCGACGCGACTATCGAAATACTGGACGGCTTCGAGCGTGTTCATCCCTACGAGTACTCGTTTCATATCCTGTCTGGTCGTAAAGCGGTCAAACCACAGCGAGATATGTGCTGCGAGTTTCGGCTTATCTTCTAGCGCCAAACTGATGACTTCCAGGAGATCCCGATGAAGAAGTGTGGCCAACAACGTCATCACACTATCCACCGTAGGCACGGACTTTTCGTCGGTAACAATGTCCTTGTCATGCTGGGCAGCAGCATAGACCACCGCAACCATATGTTTGCAGTAGTCCTCATACGGGCAGTCACACTCACTCTTGCTAAAATCAGCGAGGTTTACGGTCGTGTTATACGGCCCCTGACTGCCTCGAACCAATGCATGAATGGCGTCTCCCTCAACTTCCAGTCTCAGAACATAGTCAAACTCGTAGTAATCCCGACCTCCCTCGATAATGTGTGGTTCGACCCATTCAGCAAGGCAGTGCAATAGAAGTTTCAGCCGACGCGGTTCATCATCTTGTTTCACTCCGCAAGCCTCCAGCCATCCTACTCTCACCTATGCTTTCGGCCCTTCCTTGGTTTCCCCTTTCTTCCTTGGTTCATGGTTGCTCGTCGACCCACTGCGCAACGGCAGCCACGGCTTGGTCAATTTCGGTCTCCAACGTGAAGAAATGGGGCGCAATCCGAATCACATCTCCGCGCGCGGAAGCGATGATGTTTTGCTCCATCAAGTGCTGTTCCACGGCGTGAGAATCGCCGACCCAAATGGCTGTACTGGCTCCTTTTTTCTTTGGATCACGCGGACTCATGACCTGTAATCCACGAGCGTGCGCCGCGTCCATTGTGAACGCGGAGAGTTCCTCAATCCGCTGCTCGATGGCGTCTACACCGACCTCGAGAATGAAGTCCATGCCCCCGCGCGCAGCAAATGCCGCGAGGATGGGACCCGTACCGGTATTAAAGCGCTTTGCGCCCTCCGCGTAATCGATGTGATTGGCATTGAAGTAGAAGGGGTTCACCCGACCAAACCAGCCGGTGTTTCGAGGGAACATCTTCTCGGCCACTTCGCGGCGAACGTACAGAAACGCGATGCCCGGGATGCCGAGAAGGTACTTCAAGTTTCCAGAAGCAAGCATGTCGATGTCCATTTCTTTCACATCAATTGGTGTCGTGCCAGCGGCTTGATAGGCATCCACGAAGATGTAGGCGTTGTGCGCATGCGCCAGTTTCGCAAGAGCGGCAATGTCCTGTTTGGCACCGAAATTATAGGCGACGTGGTGAATGGACAGGAGAGCCGTGTCGTTCTTAAAATAGGGCGCAAGGTTTTCTCCGTAAAAGTGGTCTTCAGACGCAACGAAGTCAACCGTCAGTTCACCCGTGCTTTGATTGGCCCGCCAAACGTGACCGACGGTTGGGAATTCATCCACCGTCGTCACGACGTGACGTTTCCCTTCGAGTGGAAAACATGAGGCAATCATCGAGACACAATCCGACACAGAACTCAAGACAGCGACCTCATCGACATCCGCATTGATCAGCCGGGCAAACGAAGCTTTGGCCTGTTCGACCCCCGCCACCCAAAAGTCCCAATCCATACCGACGTATCTCCAGTTATCCAGGTATTCGTTCATCGCGGCGAGAACCCGCTTCGCTTGAGGCGATTGCGAGCAGTTTCCCAAGTGGATTTTGTCCTTTAACAACGGGAATTCATCTCTATATTTGGACAGGTTCATGGATGTTCTGTTCCTCCTTGTTTGCCCTTCGTTCAATGATAAAATAGCAGACTCACAAAATCGCTGCAGCTGGCGCGCCAGACTCACTCCCACCTGTAACGCTCTGATTAACGAACGGATGATTGACTGCGTATATGGAATGCGTTCTTATCTGCGTTCGCTCTCTCCATATAATTTAATGGAGACCGACAACTCGAGGCTACCTTTCCCAGTGGAATAGTGCTTAGCGGTCAAGAGTTTACCGAGTTTCATACTTGGGGACTCGATGAGATAATGCGCAATGGATCCGATTAAAATGGATATTGAAACAACGCATGGGTCAATTATGTAGAATGGGGCATGCGGGAAAATTTTCATCAGCGTCAAAATGACAATGAAGTGGAACAAGTAAAGGCTGTACGAAATCTTACCCAGAAACTTAAACGGAGGAAACAGAAGCGTCCTCGACACATTCTTGTTCGTGATGGCCGTAACGATGAGAATAGCTGCCCCGATGACAACTACCCAGTCGGTCAGAAGGAATGGACCAAGTGTACCGTAGCCGTACTCTTGCAGTTTCCAGCTCAAGTAGTCGTGGACCGAATAACAAATCAATCCAAATATCCCCACAACCACTTTCGTGGGTGTAGCTATATGCGTGAACAACCTCCCAAGGTTTGATCTATTCCGCGCTATCAAAGCACCAACCATAAACATCATGATGTAATGGAGCGTATCAAAATAATTCGTGTACAGGTCCACGGAGTTTTGCCAGATGAGATGATACACAATTCCAGTACAAGACAGCAAAAAACCGATGAGCAATGTTTTCTCCCAGCGGAATCTCAAAACAATAAACATCAAAATCGGAAAGAGTATCGAGATCCGCATTTCTTGCGTGAGTGACCAAGTAACTGGGTCAAGGTACATTTGGTTGTTTTGACCAATCATAAGTAAGTCTTGCCACAATGCTTTCGGCGTAATTGGTTGAATCCAGAAAGACAGCACCTGCGGGTGTTTGAACAGAGATCGCACCAATAAGGCCGTCAGGATTGCCGCGAGGTAAGGCACGTACAGCCGAAAGATACGCTTTATCATAAGGCGCGAGTAACTAACCTTGGTAGCCCTGTGGTAGGGCAGCGATAGTACAAAACCACTTAACATGAAGAACATGATGACTGCAGAGCGACCAGCTATTAGTATGGCAAAGGGCGACCTTAACAGATAAACTCCCAAGGCACCTCCGCCAACGACCGTGGCGCAGTGATAGAACACAACTGTCAAGGCAGCAATCCCGCGTATCGAGTCCAATTCTTCAAGCCTGGGCCTAGATTCGAGCAAACCCTTCACCTTCCATAGCTTGTCATAGGAAGCCCCGTGCTGGGCCCATCATACAGAACGCAGAAAAATTCGCACAGAAAGTTTGCAGGGCGCTACCTCTCCGCAATATAACAAGTTTGTTCAAAGCCGGCCGACAACTGAAGGAACTTCCTGTCGGTGCATGATGACATTTGTTCGCATAATTCGATGGCATTTTTACTCGACTTAAGTAGGTCCAATAACGGGCAAATAGAGTAGCGATGCTCTGACACCTAGCCACAGAGCGTATGGGTGACTCTGGCGACAGTTTTCAATTCATGTGGTTTCTCGGCTGGTTTTGGCACGCTCTCCTTCATGGTTAAAACTCGTATATGTCTCGTGAGATGAATTATCTGTGCGGCATAGAGCTCATGTCGGCCCGCCAAGGCACGATCGCGTTTCTGCGACGCCGCTCCTTGTCCTTTGTCGTGGCAGAGTAATAGAGCGTTTTTTCAAACACTGGTGTCTTGTGAACACTGTGTCCCGGTAGTCGGCCAAGCAGGCATCGTCGCCCTGACCTGACAAAGTGGGCTTAAACAAATGCACAACTGTATACCCTAACAACACCATATGCTTGGTGAAGTTCCGGCTATGGTACCGCACAATCAGGTTGTTCGCGATGGTCACGACGATGGGTGTGGACAACAGTGAACAATGCCATCGATCACATTTTCCGGAAGACTGTAGTTTGCTCTTTCTGATACGTACAAACCTCCCATCCCAAGTTCCTGAAGTCCTAGGTCGTGCTGCACGAACATTCGACAACAGCGGTTCCTGTACGGGCCTAATATGTCGTAAAATGAAAAGAGAGTAGTAGCCAAAGGAGGCGGACAACCGTGACCAAGCGGATCCTTTCCTACAGAGTGTTTAATGTCGTATATGTCATGGCAATTGCCCTTATCATTACCATCCTGTTAGGCGGGACAGCCACCCACCCAGGACTTGTGCTCGGCCTTGTCACGCTCGTTTTCGGGTTGCAGCTCCTCACCCGAGTTCTGACGTACGGTGGAGACGCGTCTCTCATCCACTTAATCGTCCTCGTCGCAGTCGTCGTGTTTGCCATCATGATGGTGACTATTGGTGGAGATGCGCGTGAGCTCTGGGTAAGCACTTGGTATTTGCTTTGTTCCATCGGCCTGCTGGCGGATGGGGCGTTGCGTCGTAATTCCCGATTGGACAACTTTTGAATCCGGAGAATCCATCCGTAATTACTTAAAAAACCATAGTGTTTTACGGAAAACAGTTCCCTGTCTCCCACGAGACAGGGAATTTTACTGGCTGCTCAAATTTAGTGATGAAAAAAATCCCACACAATTTACAGCTGTTCGACACAAGCAAGCTCAGTCTCGATGATCTTCCTTTGACACAAGCCAGTCAGCCGGTAATCACCACTCGTACCGTCGCAGGCCTCATAACTCGTGCCTGGTCTAACCTATAACCTATGTTAATGAGCATCGCTTCTAAGGGTCTGTAGTAACAGGTCGTGCACTTCCCACTTTGCGTTTCAGTGCACAAACCCACTTGCCGTTCCCGATCTTGTAGGCCCAGCCAGGTAAGCTTGGTAATACACACCGGGATTAGGTGCACTGTTCAGCTTCACCACCCCGTTCGCGTCCGTGTGCAGCATATATGTCCGCTCCACTTTACGCGACGTCGCGTTCACCGCTTCAATCCCCACCGGGTAGTCTTTGATGTGGACAGCGTTCCCACCTTGTTCGATGACGGCCGCCTCAATTTGGTTTCCAGATCGGGCAATCGACAAACGCCACTGCATGGGACTGAAAGGCTTACTGACAGTGACCATCGGTGGGTGTTTGGCGTACAGGTTCACTGTAAACGCACTGTTTAACGAGAGAGCGTAGCTCAGACTCGATGACTGCACAGTGACAGTCGCTGTCGATCCCGCTGGAATCTCACGAGGCCCCTCTATCCGGGTCCAAAGCGGGTCTAGCGTATTGTCGAACACCGAGACGTTTGGCGAGATCGGGCGATCCGTGCGGTTACGCACCGTGATCGCAATTTGGTCAACTCCGTGCAGCGCATTCGAATAGTCTAACTGCGCTCGTATGACAGTAAGTGGGGCTGGCAGCGCAATCGCGACGACAAGCGTGAGCAGAGTGGGCACGTAGACCAACGTCGACCAGCGCTTACGCGGTTCTGTGGCCGGCGTGGTGTTCGCACGCTGGAACATCGTGATGAAGAGTACCGGAAAAACATCCATCAGGTAGATGGGGAAGGACCGCGTAGGCAGGAACAACACAAGTGCCGGGATGATAAACAGAAACCGCTTGACGATGTCGTAGTTGAGCAACTCGTCCGCTAGGAATCCGCACCACAGCAGCAGGCCGGCTAGAGTGTAGAGCGACAGGTATGCACCACCTAGGTGGAGGTGGAGCGGAAGTTGTATAAGTCCTACACCACCTGGCAGCAAACCTGATGTTATCGGTGCAAGTATGTCCTTTAGCCACGCGACGGGACTCCAGATGATGAAGACAATGTTGGGGATGATGAATGCTGCTGTGGCGGCGACTGCAAACTTCAGCGTTTGCCGAACTGACTTCGTCTCGCGGTACACGGCGATCAGCATGACGGGGAACAAGAACCATGCAGTTTGCTTAATTGACATTGCCAGACCGAGTGCGATAGGTGGCAGAAGCGAACGCCACCCGCTACGTTCAAAGGACAGTCGCCACTGCCAGGCTAGAAAGATGAGCGGCGGCATTAGCAGGCAATCAGAAAAGCTAAAGATGAGTATCTGAAAAAAGTACCAGAACGCCCCGAGCCAGAGCGATAGTGATTTGTACGGTGATGGAAGCGCGAAATAGAGAATCCACGCGCCGATTAGCCAACAGACGGCATTGACGTACACGCCGGAAAAGGATGTTAAGCCGACGAATGGTGCGTACAGGAGAAACGATAACGCGGGGTACGATAAATTCGTCAATTGTCGGTTGTCCAGAGTGTACGTCCAGTGTATCTGCGGCACGTGGTACATGGAGAGGCTTGGCGCAAGTGTAGTTGTATACGGGTTGTAGCCGTGGAAAAGCAGGTAAGCCGCATACTGATCAAACGACATCTCGTCCGTGCTGTACTGCGGAGAGACCGTGATTTGCGCGTGGGCAAACAGGAGCAGCGCGATGGAGAACAAGGCAAGTAGAACCCACTCTAGGTGTCGGAACACTCCGTCACCGAGGCGCGTGGCCAGTGCATACGTGATGCTTAGCAGGATAGCGGAAATTAACACAAGACTGAACGCGGTCATAAGAGCAGAAGCGCCAGCAATCTCAAAAGCAAGAATGAGTAACTGTAGGGCTGACATCACAATTAAGACTTTACGCGTCAATTGCTTGTGACTCGATGCGGTGTCGGCCAGTGTTGGCTGCGATTTGATCAAGCCCTTGTGCATCCTTCCGTGCCAGGTTCAGTCCCATGCACCACGAGTTCGTGGACTAGGTCGAGGCCGACTTGGAGATGTAGGTAGTGCGGCTTGCAGACGACGTCCGTCCCCGCTTCTCTGAATGCGCGCGGAAGTGTGCCTCCCGCCCCACAGGCACGCGGTGTGTCATCGAGGCCAGGGTGTACATGCGCCTGGATATCGACGGTCATTTGACTTTGGTCTCGTCGGACTCTGCTGCAACTGCGACCTCTGTCTGCGCGTTTCCGCGCCGAGTGCCTGCGATGGACTCCGCGATGGCTCTAAATGACTTCGCTAACGCCGACCGAGATTCAAGCGCGAGTGGAGTTCCTCGATTCGTTGCTTGTTCGGTGCGGCGAAAATCGTACGGAAGCGTCAACTCAATCGGGCTGTGTAAGAGGCGGCCGCAGTCCTGCATGCGCACACCGTGCCGCACACCAACGCAGTTGAGAATGTGTGTCACCTTGCTCACGTCGTAGCCAAGACGAACGAACAACTCGCGTAGCTTGTTGTTGGTGGAGAGCGTGGAGAGGTTTGGTGTACTCACCATATAGGACATATGAGACATCTCGAGCACTGCGAGGCTGTATGTGTCCACGACCGGTGGCAGGTCGACGACCACAATCTGAAAGCAGCGTTGGAGAGCCTGCAACACAACGCGAACCAGTGGAACGCTGAGTTCCCCAATGCTCGTGCTGAACTTTGGCGCACAGAGCACGGCGAGTCCGGACGAGTGCCATTCAACAAACTCCATAATCCGCGCCGGGATGTCCTCAACCGGTACCTCAGCCAAGTCAGACAGTGTGTGCTGCGGTTCAAGGCCAAGAAACAATTCCGTGCCCGCTAGGTCCGCGTCGAGATCGACCAAAACCACGTGCTTCCCCATTTGGGCGAGCGTGACTGCCGTGTTCACGGCGATTGTTGTCTTGCCGACTCCGCCTTTGCCGCTGATAAAGCTCGCAATGCGCGGCTTATTCGTAAAATGGTCCATCAGCACGGACAAGGTTTCACGCTTTTGCCGCCGCTGGCTGCGGTCGTGGATTTTCTCCAGTTCCGCCTGCAACACTGCAGGTTCAATTGGGGTGGCCAAAAAGTCGTTCGCTCCAGCCCGCAAGCAATTGCGGACGTAGTCCGGGTCGCGCGGCGCGGCGAGAATCACCAACATCGCTGGCGGACAAAGCTCGCGGATTTCATGAATGCGGGCGAATTCACTCCCAGTTTCCTTCGGGTTGTACAAAATGATGTCCGGCGTGGCGAGGCTCAACTGTTGGCGGGCAACTGTAAAGCTCGTAGTCAGTCCGGTCACATCCATGCCCGCACACGATTCGAGGAGTTCCTTGAAAGGAAGGTTCTTCGCCTCGTTTACGACATACACCTGCATTAGGTCCATCTACGCATTCGCCCCCTCTCAGGAAGTCGCTCGTTCCGGTCAGCCATCGTTAAAGTCCACCCGTATGTTTGAATAGCTGCACGATATGGAGGACAGCCGGCCCGAGGATGACGACAAACAACGCCGGGAAGATGAACATAATGAGCGGGAACAGGATTTTGAGCGGCGCTTTGGCGGCCTGTTCCTGAGCCGCCTCGCGTTGCTTGCGGCGAACGTCCTCGGCCTGAATGCGCAACACCTTTGTGAGACCGATGCCAAGTTTGTCTGCTTGTACCACGGCGGACACAAACAGTTCAATCACATCCACACCTGTGCGTTCCGCGAAGCGCTGCAGTGCCTGCAACCTGGGGGTGCCAAGCTGCATCTCGTGCAGGATACGCTTCGACTCCTCCGCCATTGGACCTTTTGCCTCTTCTGCCACTTTACTCATCGCCTGGTCGAAACCAAGGCCCGCCTCCACGCTGACAGTGAGCAAATCTAGCGTGCTCGGCAGTTGTTTGCGCAGAGTATTCTGGCGCTGTGTGATACGGCGCGAAAGCATGAAATCCGGCATAATCCAAGCCAGGATAATCACGGCCAGACAGATGAATAGCGCCTTCGGCTGGTGCCCGCTCGTAATGAAAACGACGATACCAAGTACGACACCGCCGATGACTGTAAACAGTTGCAGTGAGATCCATTCGCCGACTGTCAGCGAACTGTGCGCGCGGAGCAGTCGCGTTTGAATCCGCTCCAGACGCTTGCGCGGCCACCGCCGGATCCACGACTGCGTGAAGGAACCGAGAATGCGATGCCAGATAGCCACCCGCGGTTGGGCGGATTCAGGCCGTTTGCGCAGGTCGGCTCCCTCAAAAACGTACTCCACAAGCCTGTCCCGCACGCGCCGTCGTCGTACTGTCAGGAACGAGAACAAGAGGTAAAACCAAATCGCGAGCGTCGCGAAGATGAGCCACTTCATTCCCTATCCCCCCTCCCCGAGCGGTCAACGTCAGGTTTCGATGTTAACAATCTTGCGGATGATGAAGTATCCGACAATTTGCATTATTCCTGCGCCTATCAACATAGCGATGCCGATTAGAGACTGAAATAAGATGCCAATGTAAGTGGGGTCGATGACATAGACAAACGTACCCACGCCAACTGGCATAGCCATGAAGATGATGCCAGACATGCGCCCTTGAGCCGTCAGCGTCTTCACTTCGGCCTTCAACCGGACGCGTTCACGGATTGTGATGGAAATCTGGTCGAGCACCTCTGCCAGGTTACCGCCGACCTGACGCTGAATCAGGATGGCCGTGACGATAAGGCCAAAGTCTTCGCTTTGAATCCGCATCGCTGCCGACTTTAAAGCCGTATCGAGCGGGACGCCGACGTTCATCTCGTTGAGCACCCGCTTGAACTCTTCCTGTATTGGCCCATGCATGTCCTCCGTGATGACTTGCACCGCCTGGAGGAACGAGTATCCCGACCGAAGCGAGTTCGCCGCAATCGTCAGCATATCGTGCAGACCTTCTTCAAAGCGCCGCTTGCGGCGGCTACCTCGGGCACGGACGTAGAACAGGGTAATGACAATGGACACGAGGAACACGAGCAGGGCGCCGACAATCCCCTTGAACAAAAAAGCCAAGATGGCAATGCAAAGCGTGATCAGCAGCCAACGGACCAGAAAGTCACGCGGCGCGATGTCAAACTCGCCCTGAATCAGAGCCGTTTCGAGATTCGTCATGAAGTTGACCTTGACCTGGAGACGGTTCCCGGGCCGTTCCGGCCGCTGTCTGCGCCTAGTTGCTTTGACAGTCCTCTCTTTCGGGTCAAGCGCTTCAATCCTCAGAGCGACCCGGCGGCGCGTAGCCGTCAACAATGTCGACAGCGCGTAGACGAACAAAAACACCGCAAGGAACACGAGAACGTACGCTAGCGCCACGATTCTTCGCTCCTTTGAAACCACTCGAAATCGATTGCGTAGCCTTGGTCGCGCAGGCGTTCGATGAAACTCGGCACGATGCCCGTCGGCACATGCTTCCCCTGCACCTTGCCGTTCTCGTCTCGGCCGTACTCATCGAAGCTGTAGATGTCCTGCAGTACGATGTTTTCGCCCTCCATGCCGATGACCTCGGACACCTTGATAATTTTGCGAGCGCCGTCACGCAGACGTGCCTGCTGTACGACCACGTCAATTGCGGAAGCGATTTGCTCGCGAATGGCGCGTACCGGCATTTCGATCCCGGCCATCAACACCATCACTTCCAGACGCCGCAGCGAGTCACGCGGCGTATTGGCGTGGACTGTGGTCAGCGAGCCGTCGTGACCGGTATTCATTGCTTGCAGCATGTCGAGCGCCTCACCCGACCGGACCTCGCCGACGACAATGCGGTCAGGGCGCATACGCAAACTATTTTTGACCAAATCGCGAATTGTGATGGCGCCTCTGCCTTCAATGTTGGGCGGCCGCGTCTCGAGTGTCACAACGTGATCCTGATGGAGTTGGAGTTCAGCCGCATCTTCAATCGTAACAACACGCTCGTAGTGTGGAATGAACGACGAAATCACGTTCAAGGTCGTCGTTTTACCAGAGCCTGTACCGCCCGACACAAGCACATTCAGGCGCGCGGAGACGCAAGCTTCCAGAAACTCGCTCATCTGCGCAGTCAGGGTGCCAAAGCGAATCAAGTCTTTCGCTTGGTACGGATCCTTCGCGAATTTTCGAATGGTAATCGTCGGGCCGGAGAGTGCTAGCGGTGGAATAATGGCGTTCACGCGTGAACCGTCGGCGAGGCGAGCGTCCACCATCGGTGACGACTCGTCGATGCGCCGCCCGAGCGGAGCCACGATTTTTTCGATAATCCGCATCACGTGAGCGTCATTCAAAAACGTAATGTTGGTTAATTCAAGCTTGCCGCTTCGCTCCACGTACACTTTCTTTGGCCCGTTGACCATGACTTCGCTAATGCCGTCGTCATTAAGCAGGCCATCGATTGGACCGTACCCGAGCGCTTCTGCCTTTAACTCGACAGCCATGCGCTCGCGCGCGCTGCGGGACAGTGGCGGGTCGGCTTCTTCGATAATGCGCTGCACGGATGTGTCGAGGTCCTCTTCATTGCCTGGACTGTCTAGAATCACTTCGACGAGTTGCTGGTGCAGGCGGATCTTCCACTCTTCAAAGATGTCCGGTGCAGAAGGCGCCGACGGTTTTGTCGGTCGCTCCCGCGCTTCATCCTCCTGATCGAACGTCTCGACTGGCACAGTGCCACGGCCGTCAAACGAGCCTTGGCGCTTCGCCTTTTCCTTCTCCAATCGGTCAAGCAAGGACATGGTTGCGACTCCCCCTTACTACCCGCGTTTGAGCGTTTTGCGCCTGAGGCCAGGGAGTTTGGTCACTGGTTTCGCGTCATCGCCGACAATCTTCTGGACCAAAGTGAGTACTTGCCTGGACAACTTGCTCATCTTCGACCCGATCACGAACGGCACCCCTTCATTGCTCGCAGTCTCCACAAAACGGTAATCGTCATCCATCTCCCAGAACACGTCTTCGTCGTACGTCTGCTTAACATCTTGAATCGTGACACCATTTTTCACATTGCCGCGATTGACGATGTGCTTCACTTTCGCGGCGTCGTACCCGAGGTCTGTGAACAATCGAGCCAATGCCTTGTTGCTTTTTAGCACAGCCACATTCAAGGTATCCACCATCAGTATCTGGTCCGAGAGTTCCAGCGTGGTGAGCAAAATGTCGTTTACGGTTGGGGCCGTGTCGACGATGATGTAGTCATAGCGCTTCTGCAGTGACTGGAAAATGACGCGCAGGTCGGCAGGTTGAACGAGTTCCATCTCTTCCGGCAGTCGCGGCGCACATAGCACTTTCAAGCCGGAATCATGCTTGACCAGGTACCGCTCCATAACCTCCGGGTCAATCTCATTCATATCGTTCGTCAAATCGGCGATGGTGCGGTTCGGATTGATGTTCAGCAACATGTGGTCAATGCCCGACTGTAAGTCCAAGTCGACGAGAACGGTTTCCTTTCCTCGTTGAGCCAAGCCCACCGCGGCATTCACTGCAATCGTGGATTTGCCCACACCACCCTTGCTGCTGACAAGCGAAAGAATCTTAACTTCATGCGTATACTGATCGGTCAAAATTGCTTCCGAGGCCCTTTGGTGCATGGCCCGGTCGAGTCGATACACGTCTTCGATCGTCTTCAACAGCATGTCGCCCGTCACAGGCATATAGAGGTAGTCGCGAGCACCCGCGCGCATGTACTGACGCACATAGTGCCAGTCGCGGTGTTCCGACATGACAATGATTCCGACCTGCGGGTGTTGTAGCGTGATTTGCTCCAAATCCCGGACGTTGTCCGTGATTTCCTCTGGCACCGCCATGACGATGATGTCTGGCGAAATGACCTCCAGTCGCTGCAGCGCTTCGCGGCCGTTGCGCGCTTCGCCAATGACCTCGACGCCGTGCGAAGTGCCGATTAGACTTTTGGTCTTTTGCCGTTCGTCGTATGATTCGTCAATCAGTAGAACTTCAATGGTCTCAGCCATTGGCCGGCACCCCCTGTTATTCCGCCTTTAGACCCGCACAGCTTGATCCGTGAGAACTACTTCGTACCTTGGATCAGGACGTGCAGGTTACCCGGGGAAGTCCCGTTTCCGACTATCGCCGTCGAGACCAGTTTGGCAAGCTGCTGTGCCTGTTGCGGCGTCACAATGACCGTAAGGGAGTCAGCGCCGGACGAACCCGCCGGCTGTGTATCAGCACCCGCCGCCGCCTGAACGTGATCGACGTACAACACTTTTAAATTGGACATCACGGTCGACGCCGTTGCGCTCGGCTGACCGTAGAACAACAAGTCAATCTTGTCACCCGGCAATACTAGATAGTCCGAACCGGCAAGGGCCGAGTTCGGAATCGTGAAGGTCACGTCTCCGACAGGGACGGTGTTCGCAATGTTCGCCTGTGCAGCCGTCTCGTACATCCCTTGGATGACTTGTTGGCCTGTAACCCAACCAGTCGATGCATACTGCCCAATCACCTGGCTTGGGTCGGTCAACGCTCCGTGCTCAACTGACCCAGCAGGCACCTGTTGCACCTGCACGTCTGCCGAGGTGATGACTGTCAACGCCGGTATATTCTGAGTGACAACGACGACTGGTGAGGTGGTTGCAGTCACGGGTGCGGCGATATTGCTGCCACCTGCCTTGGGCAGAGTTTTAATGATTACAAGTGTCGCAATGAGCGCCAGCACGAGCGACACAAGCAACAGGATGAGGTTGCTGCGCTTAGCCATAGTTGCCTCCTTCACGCCGTCTCATTACGCGCGAAGCGACCGCTTTACTGATGTTTCTGCGGTCGGCGGTCGCACGAACAACGGACGGTGAAAACACCGAACAGTGCGTATATGACAATGCCCCATCCCTAGGCACGAGATAAGGTGCCGCGGACCAGATGGGGTGTTTCAATGTACGGAATAAATGAAAGGCGTCCCGCCCGCCCGTGACAGGCGAGCAGGACGCGGTCCTACACTTACGCCACGTTATTGACTGTGTTCGCGACGTTGCCAAAGATCTTGCCGATGCCGCCACCGAGAAATATCAGTGCGCCGATCACAACGACCGCGATAAGAGCGATGATGAGACCGTACTCGACCATACCCTGGCCTTCTTCGCGGTTCTTCAGCGATTGCATCCAGAACCAGCTTTTCCACATGAATTTTTTCACCGTAACCCCTCCTGCTTTCTACTTTCTGTTGGAGAACACAGAGATACATAAGACCTCTGACAACAGAAACCGTCGACCACATACCCTTCACCCGGACGATGGTGCTTGCAAGCGGAGACTGTGCCGAGTGACCTTTATCCGCTGTTTCGCGGTCGTCTATGTATGATGGCCATAACTATAAAACTACCAAGTTTCGACTCTATTATATAATCGACGGCAACTTCGTCAAGTAGGCACAATGATTAAACATTCTACAAATTTAGTTAGGTGGGTTGTTCTGGGTGTTGTTTGGTCGCAGTTCGGTTGCCTTACGGACATGTCGTGGTCGACACCATTTTCACCGTGTTGGCAGACTCGTCTGTTGGTCTCGTCGCATTAGACGGCTGTGGGTCCTCTACTAACATTGAGTACGCTTGCTTGATCGTCATGGAAGGTGGCAAGAGACCTGGGATTGGGACAATTGGGTTGTATGTCATCGCTACGGTGACCGTCACAATGCTGTTTGCCCCTGCAGTCCCATTGGGATTCGTAACGATGGTCGGCGTCGGCGTCAAGACCTGCTTGGCACTCGACCCTGAACCGGTTGAGAGGCCTACGCCCTGGTTGATTTGATCATCGACCACGCCATAGACTGTCGCGCTGGACCCGCTTTGAATCTGCGCTTTGGCACTGTCTCCTGGGCAACCGAGTGTCGCCCCAATTGACGCGGCCCGCGCGCCGATGCGAGCTGCCTGTTGAATCGTCACGTCAGCATTAATATACAGGCCGAAGCTGACGATACCCAACACGAGTAGCAACAGGATAGGCAGCACGAGTGCAAACTCAAGCAGAGCCTGTCCATGTTGCTGCGAAGTCAAACGACGAAGCCCTCGGAACCAGTGCACCATCGATAAACCACCTTGCTCAGGCAACAACCGTGCCAGTCGGAATCTTTTTACCTGCTGTCATTATGTCTCACTGCGTCGATTTTGCAATAGATTTGGTTGCGAAGCTCACTTTTGTAGAAGATTACGGAGAAAAACACTGACAAAATCTATCATTCAGTTTATGCTATGGGTAGGGGTATAATATCGGGTTTCGGGGGTTTGCTTTCGCGAAAGAAGGGTGGATGAATGAAAAGACGTTTTCTACCTGCGGTTCTTTCGAGCCGCAAAGTCGGAGCATTTTGGCGTCGACTCCACTTGCATCGCGACGATGGACAAGTGCTGGTGCTTTGGGCGCTTGTTTCGCTTGTCGTTTTAGGCATAGCGGGACTTGGCGTCAACCTCGGCGTCGTGTACTACAAAAAAGGCCAACTGCAGAGCGCTGTCGACGCAGCAGCCCTGGCTGGCGCGCAAACGGCAAGCAAAGGGGGCAGCGCAAGCAGTTCGCAAAGCCTTATTTTGAATAACGCCCCTGGAGCGAGCGGAACCGTGTCGCTTAACACCACGAATCCGTCAGAAGTCGTAGCAACCGCGACTCAGACTGTGTCGGGCGGTTTCGCGGCCTTGTTTGGCTTTCCGAAGTTTTCGGTCAGCGCCAGGGCTGTCGCTTCGTATGGACCAGGTGAGGCGTTTAATTACGCTCTGTTCTCCGGTTCGCCTACTTCAAACCTCCAAATTGGTGGCACAGTCAAAGGAAGTGTGCATTCGAACGACACGATATCTATCTCAGGCGGCACAACGATTACCGGAGATGTCAACGCGACAGGCGCCATCAATGTCCCGAGTTATGAGGCTCCGCAGTTCAAGCTGAGTCCGCACCAACCGTCCTTGCCGATGCCGCAGTGGAACGTACCGAGTCCACCCACAATTGCGGCCATCCCCGCCCCGCCGAGCGGCGTTGCACCGAGCAGTACAACGGTTACTGTGACGAACACAGCCGTTAACGCGGTTTATGCCACAAGCGGCGCCAGCGTGAGAATATCCAACAGCGAGGTCTCTCAAGGCGGTGTCTACATAAGTGGAGGGGGCAGCTTGACGGATAGCGGCGGTGGAACAAATTCCATCAGAGCAGCTATTAACGGAGACATTGTTGTAAGCGGCGGCGGGAGCGTCAACATCGGCGGCGGAATTCCGGTAAACGGGAGTATCTATGTGACTGGTGGAGGAAGCGTCACACTTCAGGGAGACGTCAACGTAAGCGGAGGTATCTACGTGAGCGGTGGCGGTTCCATTTCCGTCGGCGGTGGAGACAGTGTCGGAGCCTTGCCGAGTTCGGCTTTTCCAGGCCACAATCCGGTCGGGATATTTAACGACGGCGGCTACGGCGTGACCAATGCTTCCATCACCGTGGCTGGCTCGAGCAATAATGTTGACATCGCTGGCGATGTCATTGATGTCGGGAGTCATATTGACATTTCTGGTGGTATCAATGTCAATGGCAACATCTTGGCAACCGAAGGAAACGGGTCATCCAGTTCTGGTATCACCTACGGCGGTGGCGGAAGCGTAACAGGGTACGTCATCGACCAAGGGGGCTCAATCAGCTTAGGCGGCAGCACGACGTCCGGCGCTCAGCCGGGTCTGACCGTAGCGGATTTCCCATACAATCACCAGGGAACCGAGGAAGGCGGGGCGGGAATCACCATTGGCGGCGGCGGCACGTTCACTGGCGTCCTATACGCACCAAATGGCTCGATAAGCCTGGGCAGCAATCAAGTGATCGGTTCTGTCGTCGGTCAGTCTTTGTCACTTGGCTGGACGAACGTAACGTACGACGCTGCCGTCGTGGACAAGGTACCGTTCCAGACGATTTCTCTCATTCAGTAGGAGAACCACCCCAGGAAATGTCCAGTGAACAGCCCAATCGCGCATTTCGCGGGTGGGCTGTTCTCTTCTGCGACAGGGCTTTGATCTCTCCACCCTCTTGCTAAATTACAGAATACGACATATAATTCCACCAATCGACAATGTGATCAAGGCATACCCGTGCGAAAGCCGGGGACGCAAAGCCATGGGTCTACGGGCACATCAGCCTATGACCGCCAGGTTGCCACGACCGCGTACATACTAGACATGTGGATGCGCACCTGGAGGCCGATCTCGTCAAGTTGAGAAAGGGGTATTCGGGTGCGCGTTCTTGTAGTAGGCGGTGAAACGAGTTCAACCGATGCTGCCACGTCCGTCTGGCACGTCCAGCGCGGCATCGAAGTCGTCGCCGCTGTCGGCGAAGTGTTCAACGCATTTCAGGCTCTCGAAACAGAACTAATTGACGCAGTGGTCATAGACATGGACGCAGACCCTCTAGGTGGACTGGATTTATGCCGTTTCGTCCACCGCACCAAACCTCATCTATTTGCAACCATCTGCTCCTCGGACGACTCCAGGGAGAACCGTACCATCGCAGAATCTTGCGGTGCCCAACACTTCCTGGCAAAACCCGTGTCGGACGCTGACATCAGGGATTACGTCAGCATCTATCGGCTGCGTTCTGGTGCACGTCCATGAAGCAACGTCCCGTCCTGCCCGCGCCAACCATTCGGTGCCGCGTGTCGTGCGGTCGTGGTTTTCGACATCACGAGGACGGTCAGGCACTAGTCCGAGTGCAGTCGATGCAGCGGCCCTCGCAGGGGCACAATTCGCCAGCAAGGGCGGTAACGCAAGCAACGCAATCTGTACGTCATCGGTGGGGGCAACCCCAACATAACCGGAAACTGTGCAATCAACGGCAATATTGTCGTTGAACGAGGCAACGGCGCATCGAACATCACGATGAGCGGCAACAACAACGTCACGTATGATCAGTCTGCTGTGAACGCAACGCCCTTCCAAAGCATTGCGTTGGTACAGTAAAGGCACCTCCGCCCAGTGGAATTCCACCGACCCGAGGTGCCTTGATTTTATTCATGTTGGCTTGTTGTGACCAAACAGTTCTACCTCTGCAACTTCCACTTCCACGTCGGTGTCTTAATGACGCCCGCACTGCGTAGTGGCACATCCGCAGTTTGCGACCCTGCTGAGACCACCAAGTGCCCCACCGCCGTGTTGGCTGCGAGTGTGGGTCCCTTTGGCGCGGTTGCCTTCACGGTCTCCTTGACGACCATACCTGGCCAGCCGATGAAGGACACGCCCTTCGTGGTCATCACGTCGGCGTTCTGTCCCCAAGGCGCCGTGATGGCGGCGGCCTTCGCCCCGCTCTGAAGCACCGACACTTGTTGCAGATTCGCTTGCGCCTGCTGTGCCACCGAGACGCCTGCGTTGAGTGCGTCGGTCAGGATGGACAGACCTTGTTGACCAAGCACGGCGCCGATGATGAGCACTGGTTTGCCGTTGATTTTCGGCTGTGTGGCGAACACGAAGTTGCCGCCGGCTTGCGGCATGCTTCCCGTTTTGATCCCGATGATCCCGGAGTGCCCCAGCACGTAATCTGTGTTGTACTGGGTTGGACCGTACGGCAGTGTCACCTGCGGCTTACTAACGATGCTCGCAAATGCCGGGTTGGTCATGTCGATCTCCGCCAGCTTGATTTGGTCGAGCGCGGACCCGACGGTGGCTGTGTTGACACCAGCGGGATCGGCATAGTGCGTGCGGTTCATGCCGAGTTGCTTCGCTGTCTGGTTCATCTCAGCCACAAACTTCGACACGCTGCCAGCGTTCCACTGCGCGAGCAGTGTCGCGATGTTGTCGCCCGAGGGCAACAGCAGCGCTTCGAGCAGCTGGCGCTCGGTTATCTTCTCGCCGAGAGCCACAGGTGCGACCGAGTCTCCCTGCGCGTTGTCTGAGTTATAAGTTGCGACGTCGGCAGCCGTAATGGTAATCGTCGGACCAGTCGCGCCGATTCCCAAGGGGTGATTTTTCAGCGTCAGATACGCCGTCATCATCTTGGCGACGCTCGCGAGCGGCATCACTTGGTTGCCGTTTGACGAACCCATCACGCCAACGCCTTGTACGGCGACCGCAGCAGACCCCTGGCTTGGCCAGTTGATCTTCAGCTTCCCCGGCACCTTGTACGACGTGGGTTGCAGGGTTTTCATCTGCAGACTGGGCAGCGGCCGGAAGTATTGGTAAGCTGCGGCGGCAATAACGAGGACGACCAAAACGAGTGTGGCGACAGCGGATCTTCTCATGCAGTCAAGTACCTCCTGGAATCTAGGGGATGCTGGGGTGACAATTTGCTACGGTGACAATTTGCTACGGTGACAATTTGCTAGGCTCACAATTTGCTAGGGTGACTATACTATGGACAGCTTACCACGGTCATATGGTTCATGGGTGGGTCGAAATTTGGAAAAGTGGTTAAAAGTGCGTCGAACAGTGTCGACGAATAGACGTCTGCAACCCCTGCATTGTTTCGTAGACTGCTGCTCTGAGTGACTGGGGATTGGGGGGGCTGGGGACTGGGGACTGGCAACTGGGGACTGGCAATCTACTTCGCCTGGCTGTGGCACCAGCGGGCTCGGGGTGGGCCGGGCTGGGCTACGACCATCACGGCGTTGCCAACCTTGGGTGCATGTCAGCTCGGGGTGAGCTGTAGGTGTCAAAATGACATCTATTTGCGGACTCCCTTCGCTGTAGGTGTCAAAATGACACCTACACCATTTCGTCCTTGCACGTAAGTGTCAAATTGACACTTAGCCAGTGCAGCAGTGGGCTCGGGGTGGGCCGTAAGTGTCAAATTGACATCTATTTGCGGACTCCCTTCGCCGTAGGTGTCAAAATGACACCTACACCATTTCGTCCTTGCACGTAAGTGTCAAATTGACACTTAGCTGGTACCCCAGGGGGTCAGGGAGGGCTGTAGGTGTCAGAATGACACCTATTTGCCGACTCCGTTCGCTGTTGGTGTCAAAATGACACCTACACCATTTCGTCCTTGCACGTAAGTGTCAAATTGACACTTAGATGGTGCCCCAGGGTTCAGGGAGGGCTGTAAGTGTCAAATTGACATCTATTTGCGGACTCCCTTCGCCGTAGGTGTCAAAATGACACCTACACCATTTCGTCCTTGCACGCAAGTGTCAAATTGACACTTAGATGGTGCACCAGTGGGCTCGGGGGGACTGTAAGTGTCAAATTGACATCTATTTGCGGACTCCGTTCGCCGTAGGTGTCAAAATGACACCTACACCATTTCGTCCTTGCACGTAAGTGTCAAATTGACACTTAGCGGGTGCCCCACTTCGCTGCAGGAGGGCTGTAGGTGTCAAATTGACATCTATTTGCGGACTCCCTTCGCTGTAGGTGTCAAAATGCCACCTACACCATTTCGTCCTTGCACGTAAGTGTCAAATTGACACTTAGCGGGTGCCCCACTTCGCTGCAGGAGGGCTGTAGGTGTCAAATTGACACCTACTTGCGGACTCCCTTCGCTGTAGGTATCAAAATGACACCTACACCATTTGGTCCTTGCACGTAAGTGTCAAATTGACACCTAGCTGGTGCCCCACTTTGCTGAGGAGGGCTGTAGGTGTCAGAATGACACTTATTTGCGGACTCCATTCGCTTTAGGTGTCTACTAGTGGAGATTCTAGGTCGGAATGGTGCTATCTGAACAAGATCACGATGGTCATTAGCGCCAGTATGGCGCTATGCACCCAATACCCAGTATGACGCTATCCGAACGAGATCACGATGGCCGTACCCCGAACCCGTAGCCCGAACCCGTAGCCCGAACCCGTAGCCCGAACCCGTAGCCCGCAGCGCAGTTACATCCTCGTAGCGAAGGCAAACAGATGACCAAACACCAAGATTTCTTTATAATAGGATAAAATAGATTGCCAGGTAGGGGAAAGGGCGATCGAAGAATGAAGGTTCAGGTCAGCATTCCGAGTGGCTCTCGCACATTACGCGGCATCGTACACACCCCCGATGCCGAAACTATCAAGGCAGTGGTCTGCATTTATCCGGGCCTCGGCGGCACGAAGGTCGGGCCTCACAGACTCCTTGTCCAAATTTCCAACGCGCTAGAGGCTGTTGGCGTAGCCTCGGTACGTTTTGATCTCACCGGGCAAGGCGAAAGCGACGGAGAATTTCACGAAATCTCGAGCGAGTTGTGGGAGGAGGACGTCCAATCAATCTTCCGATATATTGAAGACAGCGAACAATTGAGTGGCTTAGAGGTCATGACGCTCGGATTTAGCCTCGGCGGAATTGTCGCAGCGAAAGCCGCGGCGTCCAGGGCGGACTTGGTGACCGGGATCATCATGATGAGTCCAGCCCTCAATGTCGCACAGCTGAGTCAAGACATGCTGAAACAGCTCCCGGAAGGCGCGCAGACCGTCAACTTTGCCGGTAATATTGGTACTCGCGATGGTGCGGAGGCATATGCAAAATCTGACCCCACAGAGGGCTTTCAACACATCCGGGCACCCATTCTCATGCTGAACGGGACGGCTGACAGCATGGTGCCGAAAGACGTGTACCGAGCATTCGCACAGAAGTATGTATCCGAGCCAGGCATCCACCTGGAACTTGAAGGTGCAAACCACTCCTTCAGCGATGGAAACTTCACCGGGTTCCTCACATCGGTGATTGGCAACTTCGCACGGCATCGACAGGTGATTCCGAACCAATAGTCCACTCATCCTAGTAGACCTGCAAATGGAGCCACTAGATGAGCCACTAGATGATCTACTAGAAAGGCCCCGTTGCCATGCGAAAATTATCAAGACCAGCCGAATTGTGCGGTACAATGTCGCAAACAAGGGTTGCGCTGTTGTCCGCATCAGAGCGTGGCGTGGCGTGGCGCAGCGCAGCCCAGCCCATCTGAACGATGGACAGAGATAGGCTGAGACGGACAGAGAGGTGTACCGGTTTGCAAATCATCGAGAGGGACCGTGCGGAGAAGGCGATTCGTGATGTGCAAGAGTTGCTGACAAACGGTCGCTACCAAGAAGCGAAAGACGCGACGATAGCCTTCTTGCAGGAGGAGAAGCTCGTCGCGCAGATGTGGGTGTGGCTCGGCGAGGCACTCGAGCACCTCGGGGATAAAGCCGGGGCGTGGAAAGCTTATGATCGCGCCTGTCTCCTCGACCCGCAAGCCACCTGGGTGGCACGGGTGGAGCAGCGGCTCGCGCAGTTTCGGCAAGCCGTCACGCCGCCGTGGATGGCCCAGTTGCTGGCCGTGAAGCCGGTGACGGTGGCGGCCGCGATCATCGTGCGTGACGAAGAGCGCACCATCGGCGAGACCATCGATCGGCTGCGGCCCGCCGTCGACCAAATCGTCGTCGTGGACACTGGCAGCACCGACAATACGGTCGAGATCATTCGGAATCAAGGCGTCGAACCGCTGCACTTCGCGTGGGTGGACGACTTTTCCGCGGCGCGCAACTTCGCGCTCAGTCACGTCACGACCGACTGGGTGTTCTGCGTCGACGCGGACGAGCTGTTGTTCCCGGAGGACGTGGCCCAGGTGCGCACCGTCGCAGGGCTGTTCGACGGGGTGGAGCCCGCAGCGCTGGTGCGAATCGGGATCATGAACCAAGCCGCTGGCCGCGTCGAACCGAATTACGATGTGACACGGCTGTTCCCGGCGCGGATTGGACTGCGTTTTTGGGGGCGGGTGCACGAGCAGGTGGCGGGACCGGAGGGCATCCTGTCCGGCACAGCTTACTACCGCCCGTCTGCCCGCATCCGCCTCTACCACGACGGCTATGAGCCAGATATGACGGTCCAAAAGGACCGCTTCAAACGCAACATCAGCCTGCTGCGCAAAAATGTGGAAGACGACCCGCGCGACATCGCGTCGTGGGCGTTCCTCGGGCGCGAACTCCTGTTCTCGGGCGAGGTCGAGGAAGGCGTGCGCGCGCTGTACGAAGCCGACCGACTCGCTCCTGACATCCCACAGTTTGGCCGCATGCCGGAAGTCTGGATGTTTCTGATCGATGCCCTCGCTGCGCAGGGCCGATTCGATGAGGCGATCACGGTCGCCAAACGCGCGGTTGAGTCCCGCCCGGACTTTCCCGCGACGTGGTATGCGAAAGGGCGTGCCCAAACGCAGTTCGCGCTGAACAATCTGAGCCAAGCTCAGGAGGCGGTACGCGAGGCGTTGACGCGTGCACCGGCGTACCGCGGGATTGTCTCGTACGACAGCAGCATCACGACGTGGCGCGCATTGGCGACCCTCGGCGACATCGCGAAGACGAAAGGCAACCTCGTCGAGGCCCGGCAACTCTACCGCCAGGCGCTAGTCGCCTCCCCCGGCAACCCGGCGCTCGAGCAGCAGCTGCAGTTCATCGACGAGCAGGCGCGGCTACTGGCGGGAAGCTAAGGCCGGAGCAGGGCGGCGGGCATAGGGCCGGGCACGGCGGGCGGAGACCGGGCGGCGGAATGCGGGCGGCGGCGTGCAGGCGGCGTGGCGGCGGACTCCTCGTCAGCCCCGGTAGCGACGCCAGTGTCGTTAATCGCTCTCCAGACGGTCTGCAGCGCCGGCGTTAGTGTCGTTTTTGGTTACTACTCAGGTACCCCGTCGCAAGGCACCCCAAAAGGGGGTGTTGAGGACACCCCTTGCGACAGACTTTTTGGGCTACTTTTGTCAGGTCCCTGCGAAGACCGGCTGGCCACGAAGGACCGAAACCAGGGAAGGAAGTAGAGGAAGGTTCTGTTTTAACAGGCTAGAGATAAGGCTGCGGAGTACGGAGAAGGTCTTACCGCCCTCCTGTGTACGAAAGAGCCCGGAGACCTTCTGTTTCACCTTGGTCATCCGAATGTCCCGTTCCGCCTGGTTGTTGTCAAAGGGCACGTTCGCATCCCAAAGGAAGCGAAGGATGGACTCCTTGTGCGACTCAAATCGCTGTCCTAAATTAGCGGCTTTGCTTTTGCACTTTCGTCCACGTGGTCCTGTTTTCGTCGGCACAGGATCCAGCGCCCATTCAGTTTTGCCTAGCTCAAGAATGGCATCGTAAGCCGTCTCAATCTCGGCAATGGTTTCATCAGCGAGCGGGAGACCCTTCTCCCGGGCGTCCCTAGTGAGCTTCCAAGCGCCTCGGAGCAATTCCTTCATCTGCTTAGCCCACTGATGTCCATCATTGTCCAGGATACCTTGACATTCGCGCAGGAGGTGAGCATTGCATAGCGCATGCTCAAATGAGTAGATGGGTCGGAAGTAGGCCGAGAGGCAGTCATGAACGACGACGCCCTTAAAGGTGTCCAGTATCCCCATGCCTTCAATCGCGCCGGTACCACGCTGTGGATAAGTGTCCATGAGCGTCCATTCTGGATTGGACACGACATGCAACCAATGTTGTTTGTTGACGATACGTACACCCGTTTCGTCGGTATGGAGCAGCGGCGCATTGCACAAGTTCTCCCGAATGACGGGGATGGCGCTTAACTCCACGGCACCCGCCATGCTCTCTAATTGGCTCAACAGGGTCGCTTCACTGGGCCGTTGTCCAGTTAGGTCGGCATAGAACTGTCCGATTCGGTCTAAAGGGAGCATATGATAGGCATTTAAATATGTGGTCCATGCTGCAAATCCATCCCCATACTGCACTGGAGCTTTGACGCCATCCGGGAAGCTGGCACGTTGCAATGTATTGCAGCAGGGACAGCGCTTTTCCTCGGCTTGGTGCTCTGTCACAACGAGACGAGGTGCGGGCAAGTCGAATACCTGACGTTTCACGAGGCCCTTCGTGGCTACCGTTTCCAACGATGCGGCACAGTTGGGACAGGCGTTAAGCTTGTGGACGATGACCTCATCGGGGGTCTTGCTCATGAGCAGAGTGTGCCCGCTATGCCCTTTGGGGCCGCCTCTCTTACCACCCGGCTGGCGTGAATTCGTTGGTTTACGAAATCCATCACTAGATGGAGGCTTACTGGAATTGCGGCTGTTCTGGTTCACTTGGCTCTCGAGGACCCTTACACGCTCTTTTAACTCGCGGATTTCAGCCGCCTGTTGCTCAACGATAGCTACGAGTCCTCGTACCAAATCAACAACCGCATCAGGTCCCTGTTCATATACTTGCAAAATGCATTCACGTTCCATTGCTTTAAATTCCAGTTCAAATTCCATTCGAAAGTACCTCCCTTGCATTGGGCACCAGGGCATACACATAAACATCCTTGCGTGTAACGCTCAAGGTATGGTGCGTGTCATTGCGGCTTCTCCCTTGCGTCTGGCCGACTTGAATCCAGTTAGCAGCCCGGTAGCACGTGCCACGGAATCGTTGCTGTTCGACAAACGTCTCCAGCAGGTGCACCGGATGACCATACTTGTCCATCCAGTCTCGGCAGATGCGACTGGCGATGCGGCTGAGGAGATGACTAGCCAGATTGGGAACGGTGACCCAAGGGAGGATGAGAAAGCGCATGTTGTTTGTCACAAGGGATAAGGAATTCCGACGAACACCCGGTGTCCAGCGAATCCACGCGTCGCGTGGCGCAACTTTCCAAGCAGCAGACCCAAAGAGCAGGCACGCTAATGGGCGTCCGTACCGGTCGTAGACAAGATACTTCATGTTTTCACCGACCGCGCCGCAGAATCCCAGGTAATGATATGCGGCGAGCAAATGTCGGAACAAAACTGATGATGCGGATGTCTTTACAATCTCGATTCGCAGCGGCAACAGATCTCGCAAGGGACCCGAAACGGGGGTAGTGTCATGGGCAACGGAACGAACGATTCTTGTCGCGTTTCCAACGCCGACGGCGCGAGGGGCTGGAAGTCGAATGTATTTCAGTCGCTCAAGTTTGAGCAACATGGTACGACAGGCCATGTCTTTTAGCTGGCCATTGCCGTTTGTCCAGTTCCAAGTCGCACACAGTTCGCGCGATAACCGAGTGCGATTCCAGTCAGGGTGACAATGGATGAGTTCACGTATCCATGCAATATCTTGTTCGGTAAGGTGGCGTCCTTGTATCTGCATACCACCATTCTACAAACAAAAGACCGCTGAGTCCAGCTATTTCTAGCCTGGACTCAGCGGGTACCTGAGTAGTAACCGTTTTTGTCGCTATTCGCCGTCCGAGCGCCGCCTAGCGACATTTTTTCCATTCGCGGGCGGCATGTGGCCCCTCGCCAACCCCGATAGCGACGCCTGTGTCGTTAATCGCTCTCCAGACGGTCTGCAGCACCGGCGGTAGTGTCGTTTTTGTCGCTATTCGCCGTCCGAGCGCCGTCTAGCGACATTTTTTCCATTCGCGGGCGGCATGGGGCCCCTCTCGACAGCCCCGATAGCGACGCCAGTGTCGTTAATCGCTCTCCAGACGGTCTGCAGCACCGGCGGTAGTGTCGGTTTTGTCGCTATTCGCCGTCCGAGCGCCGTGCAGCGACATTTTTTCCATTCGCGGGCGGCATGGGGCCCCTCTCGACAGCCCCGATAGCGACGCCAGTGTCGTTAGTCCGAGGCAGCCCTCACACCAGCTCCGCTAGCCTGGCAGCCCTCGCCGCAACCGGCCCAAACAGTCAAAATGGGGCCACTGCAGTGGCCCCACCCTTCTAGTCCTGTCGTTAGTTCATCTCCGCGCGGCCCGGTTGCCCCGAGTCGCCCTCACTTTATATCCTGGGGCCACGAGCCGTGTCGCCCTAGTCGTATCATTGCCGCCCTCACTCCGCGCCCGGCAGCAGGAAGTTCCAAACGTGCCCGTTCCACGTCGTCACAATTCCAAACGATTGTAGTACTCGTTGCACGTACCAAATCCCCTCCAAATCAAACTGGGTGAGGCTTTGCACCTCGGTTGAGGCCTCGACTCGCCGGGACTCGGTCGGGCCGCACCGGGATCACGGTCGTATGATGGAAATCGCAGACGGCGATATCACATAGCCGAGCCCTGCCGCCAGCTATGTGTCGGTTTCGATCACATAGCCGAGCCGCAGCGCCAGCCATGTGTCGGTTTCGATCACATAGCCGAGCCGCAGCGCCAGCCATGTGTCGGTTTCGATCACATAGCCGGGCCGTAGCGCCCGCCATATGTCGGTTTCGATCACATAGCCGAGTCCCGCGGCCCGCCATGTGTTGGTTTCGATCACATAGCCGAGCCACAGCGCCCCCCATGTGTCGGTTCCGCTCACATAGCCGAGCCGCAGCGCCAGCCATGTGTCGATTTCGATCACATAGCCGAGTCCCGCGGCCCGCCATGTGTCGGTTTCGATCACATAGCCGAGCCGCAGCGCCAGCCATGTGTCGATTTCGATCACATAGCCGAGTCCCGCGGCCCGCCATGTGTCGATTTCGATCACATAGCCGAGCCACAGCGCCCCCCATGTGTCGATTTCGATCACATAGCTGAGCCGCAGCGCCCGCCATGTGTCGGTTTCGATCACATAGCCGAACCGCAGCGCCCGCCATGTGTCGATTTCGATCACATAGCCGAGCCGCAGCGCCCGCCATGTGTCGATTTCGATCACATAGCCGAGCCGCAGCGCCCCCGCTACTCCCGCAACTCTCGCGGCAAAACAGCCTCACCGCTCGAAATGGGGCCACCGTAGTGGCCCCACCCATCTAGTCCTGTCTTTAGTTATCCTAAAATGACTCGAGATCCCGTCTTCAGTCGCCCTCATGTGGTCTTCGGACAACACGAGTTCTGTCCTTCGTTCGCGCCCGGGCCGCACATCCCTCACTCGCCCGCGGCGCATCCGTCCCGCCCCTCACTGCACGCCCGGCAGCAAGAAGTTCCAGACGTGCCCGTTCCACGTCGTCACAATTCCGAGCTCCTTCAGCACCTGCTGCACATACCAAATCCCCATGTACGTCGTCATCACACCATCCGTCGGATCACGATGCGCCACCGTCGGCGCATGCAGCACCAGCACTCCGTTCACATACACCGGTGTGCCGTGGTTGTTGAATAGCAGGTGCGGCTTCACCCCAGCGAACGCTCCGCTGCTCGTGTTCACCGTCAAGTCCCAGCGGTTCAAGTTCCCATTCCACACCGCGTTCACGCCTGCCGACTTCAGCACGTTCTCCACGTACCAAATCGGCATATACGTCGTCTGGTTGTAGGCCATCGACGGAGAAAGGCTGAACACTTGACCATTCACTTCAATCACCCGGTCGTACGCAGGCAGCAGCTGCGGCATCACGAACAAGTGGAAAGTCTTCGTCGCCACGTCGCCGCTCTTATCCGTCACCCGCAGTGTGAATGTGGACATCCCCATCGTCTGCGGTGTGCCAAAGAGCGTACCGTTCACCGCAATCATAAGACCCCGCGGTAGCGTGCCCGACGCCAGCGACCACTGGTACGTGCCATCGCCGCCCGAAGCCGCCAAGCTTCCAGAGTAGGCCGTGCCTGCCGTGGCGCCGGGCAGCGAGCCAGCGCCGATCACCAGCGGCGGGTTCTGAACAGGCGTAGGCGGTGTCACGGGTGGCGTTACCGGCGTCACGCCGGCCTCGACCGTCAGCGTGTCGGTCGCTGTGGCCGTGTGGCCCGCAGTATCTCTCACTTCCACCGTAAACGTGTATGTCCCGCTTGCCGTCGGCGTACCTTGCACGACGCCGTCCGAGTTCAGCACCACCCCCGCAGGCAGCGATCCGCCGACAAGCGACCACGTGTAGGCCGGCTTGCCACCGTTGGCAATCAGCGTCTGTTCGTACAGCGAGCCCTCCGTCGCGGCACCGAGCGTGATGCTCTGCACGGTCAGCGGCGATACCGCCTGCTCAATCACCCACGTCGCAGACTCCAGCCGCGTCGCACCAAGCGAGTCAGTCACCCGCACAGTAAACGCATACGTCCCCACCCGATTCGACTGGCCCGAGAGGACACCGCCCGATGTGAGCGTATAGCCAGGCGGCAGCGTGCCGCTGGCCAGCGACCACGTGTACGGGCCGTATCCACCCGTCTCCGTGAAAGTGTAGGTGTCCGGCCATCCGGCCAGCACCATCTGCCGGACCGAACTCAGCGGTGACAGCGCCGGCGCGACATCGAGTGTAAAGCTGCGCGACTCGGTGGCATAGCCATCTGCCACCGTCGCCGTGAAGGTGAACGTGCCAGGTCCAGTCGGACTGCCACTCAACACACCGCGAGACGACAGCGACAAGCCGTCTGTCTCCGACGAAGTGGTGCCGCTTGCCAACGCCCAGGTGTAGCTACCCGACCCACCCGTCGCGCTCAACGACTTCTGATAGGCGATACCGGCTTCTCCCTCTGGCAACGGTGACGTCGTCTGCAAGACTAGCACCGGCAACACATCCAACGTAAAGCTGCGCGACTCCACTGCGTAGCCATCTGACACCGTCGCCGTGAACGTGAAGGTGCCATGTCCAGTCAGGTCGCCACTCAACACACCACCAGACGACAGCGACAGACCGTCCGTCTCACCAAACGTCGTGCCGCTCGCCAGTGCCCAGGTGTAGCTCCCCGACCCACCGGAGGCGCTCAACGACTGCTGATACGAAATGCCGGTCTCTCCTTCGGGTAACGGTGACGTCGTCTTCAAGGCGAGTGCCGGCAACACATCCAGCGTAAAGCTGCGCGACTCCACAGCGTACCCATCTGCCACCGTCGCCGTAAACGTGAAGGTGCCAGCCCCTGCCGGGTCGCCGGACAACACACCGCCAGACGACAGCGACAGACCATCCGTCTGCCTGGAAGTGGTACCGCTTGCCAGCGACCAGGTGTAGCTACCTGACCCACCGGATGCGCTCAACTTGTCATGATAGGCGAGGCCAGCTTCTCCTTCCGGTAGCGGAGACGTTGTATTCAAGAGAAGTGTCGGCAACACGTCCAACGACACCGTCGCCGACCCCAGCACGCCAAGGTTCGACCTCGCGTCGATGGTCGTAGAGAACTGCCCAGGCGCTGCCAGCGTCCCAGTCCAGCTTCCGCTCGGCGTCAGCTGAAGTCCGTCCAAAGGGGTTGGGTTCAGTGACCAGGTGTAGCTGCCTCCACCACCGCCCGTGGCGTTTGGTGTCCACGGCAGGCTGTCCGTCGTCTGACCCGATGGTGGCATATCGATGGTGGTTGATGACGGCACCGAAAGGACGAGCGGCTGCCCCAGGTCGAGCGTGATCACGCGTGTATCCGCGAGATTCAGGCTGTCGGTCACTGTCGCGGTTATCGTGTAGATGCCGAGCGTCGTCACGGTGCCGGAGATGGCGCCGGTGGCGGGATCATACGACACCCCGGACGGCAAGCCACTGACAGACCACGTATCTTCGCCTGAGCCGCCCGTTGCAGAGAGTTGACCAGAGAGTGTCGTGCCAGACAAATGGGCACTGAGCGACGAGGTAATCGTAGGGTACATGGCTTGGATGTACGGCATCCCGCCATTGATGACTCCACTCGGGTCGACCGCCCATGTACCCGTGAAGTCAAAACCAGCGTAGGACGCGGCACTCGTCATCTGCGCACTGTTGAGCGCCGCCACGCCAGTGTCGACTCCCCCGCTCTGTGAGCCAATCGCCGAAACTGAGCCCTTTGGAAAGTAGACGTCTGTGATGGTCCCACTGTCCTGCCCACCCACGAGGCGACCTGCCGTGCCTCCGCTGACACTTCCCACTGCGTACGAGTCTTGGATGGTGCCAACGTCGGCCTCCATCCAGCCAACCAGGCCCCCGACTACCCCTGGTCCAGTCACATTCCCCGTCGCGTAAGAATTTTGGATAGTACCCCCGAACTGTATTGTGACCAGTCCACCATAAGCACCCCCCCTACCATCGCCACTCACGTTCCCCGCCGCGTACGACCTCTGAATGACGCCGTTGCTCTGAGTACCCACCAGTCCACCAGCCCACCCCCCATACTCCCCATTTACTTTTGCCGTTGAGTATGAGTCTTCAATAGCACCAGATATCAACTCATTTACGAGCCCCGCAACATTTCTCCCAGTTACGCTCCCCGTCGTGTAGGAGTCTGTAATAGTGCCACCGTCTTGCATGCCTACTAAGATAGCAGTTTGGGAGCGAGTGCCCCCCGTCACCTGCGCGTTTACACCCAGATTCTCAATCGTCCCACTCGTCCCAAACACTCCGAACAGCCCGGAATTCGACCTGCCCGTTGGATTAATGGTCAACCCCGTAATCTGATTGCCCGCCCCGTCAAATGTGCCGACAAACGGCGCTCCGGAGCCGCCCATCGGCACCCACCCCGACACACCACTCATCGAGATGGTGCCAGACAGCCGGATGTTCGCGTTCATATAGTCCGTGGTCGATCCCGCCGTAATCGCAGAGGTTTGATTCTGGTCGATGTACAGCAAGTTGCCCGCACTCGAGACCACCACCCACGTTGTGCCTCCGATGGTCTGCACGCTCGGCGCAACCGGCGTCGTCGTGGTCTGCGCAGCCACCTGCGGTGTGGCAAAGTTCATTGCGGTGCCAAGCGTAATCATCACTGCGGTCGTCGCATTGAGCGCCCGCCGCCCATTACCTGTTCTGTTCTCTTTCTGCCTTCGCAACCCCTGTCTCCCCCTTCTTGACTCGACTCGCGTCGGATAGCGCGTGACTTGGAAAAGAGACTTTCATATCAGATATCCAATAGATTAAGGAATAACAACATTGGTCTGGATGTCTCGCGATTGGAGGTAGTCTCCCGATGCTCATTGGTAGCTTCGCTACTTCCAAATCATACACGAACATCGGTTGTATGGATATAGTTGGAACATCCCCTAGTAGTCTAGTTGAGCGGCTCTGGTCACGAGGTTCTACAGTTGTACCCTACCTGCTCTTTCGCGTTTTTTCCCCTCGATTGCGCCCGCTTGCTTCTTCGGTTTCCTGACTGCCGCTACACGGTCATTGGCTACCTGCTGCGCCGGCCTCACGTAAATTTTGTCTCTACTCGGCAGAAATTTGACACGCAGCGGCATTTTTTTCGTTCGCGGGGCGGTTCGCCCCCAGTGCGGCCCTCCGCAAACGCCTCACCAGTCAAAATGGGGCCACCGCAGTGGCCCCACCCATCTAGTCCTGTCGTTAGTTCATTCTGCCCGTCCTCACTCGCCCTCACTTCATCACAGACGACCCGAGCCGTGTCGCCCTAGTCGCATCATTGCCGCCCTTACTCCGCGCCCGGCAGCAAGAAGTTCCACGTGTGCCCGTTCCACGTCGTCGTAATGCCGAGCGACTGCAGCACCTGCTGCACATACCAGATGGGCATGTACGTCGTCAGCACACCATCCGTCGGATCACGGTGCGCCACCGTCGGCGCATGCAGCACCAGCACTCCGTTCACATACACCGGTGTGCCGTGGTTGTTGAAGATGAGGTGCGGCGTCACGCCCGCGAACGCTCCGCTGCTCGTGTTCACCGTCAGGTCCCACCGGTTCAAGTTTCCGTTCCACGCGGCGTTCACGCCCGCCAATTGCAGCACATTCTGCACGTACCAAATCGGCATGTATGTCGTCTGGTTGTACACCATCGACGGCGAGAGACTGAACACCTGGCCGTTCACTTCGATCACCCGGTCGTACGCTGGCAGCAGCTTTGGCATCACGAACAGGTGGAAGGTCTTTGTCGCGACGTCGCCGCCTTTGTCCGTCACCCGCAGCGTGAATGTGGACATCCCCATCGTCTGCGGTGTGCCAAAGAGCGTGCCGTTCGCCCCTAGCGAAAGGCCCCGCGGCAGTGCGCCCGACGCCAGCGACCACTGGTACGTGCCATCGCCGCCGGTCGCGGTCAACGTGCCGGAGTAGGCCGTGCCTGCCGTCGCGCCTGGCAGCACCGTCGTCCCAATCCCCAGCGGCTGCGACTGTGGCGGTGTCACTGGTGGCGTTACCGGCGTCGACCCCGCCTCAACCGTCAGCGTGTCTATCGCCGTGGCCGTGTGGCCCGCAGTGTCTCTCACTTCCACCGTGAATGTGTATGTTCCGCTCGCCGTCGGCGTGCCTTGCACGACGCCGTCCGAGTTCAGTACCAGACCCGCAGGCAGTGACCCACCGATGAGCGACCACGTGTAGGCCGGCTTGCCACCGTTGGCAATCAACGTCTGTTCGTACAGTGAGCCTTGTGTCCCATGGCCGAGTGTGATGCTCTGCACGGTCAAAGGAGAAACCGCCTGCTCAATCACCCACGTTGCAGACTCCAGCCGCGTCGCGCCAAGCGAGTCAGTCACGCGCACAGTAAACGAGTACGTCCCCACCCGATTCGACCTGCCCGAGAGGACTCCGCCCGAGGTGAGCGTATAGCCAGGCGGCAACGTGCCGCTGGCCAGTGACCACGTGTACGAACCGTATCCACCCATCTCCGTGAAGGTGAACGTATCCGGCCATCCGGCCAGCACCGTCTGCCGGACCGGAGTGAGCGGTGACAGCGCCGGCCCCACGTCCAGCGTCAACACCCGCGTGTCGCTCAGCCCGAGGCTATCGGTCACCTGCGCGGAGAACGAGTACGTCCCAGTCTGCATCGGCACCCCGCTCAGCACTCCACTCGGCGAGAGCGACAACCCATCCGTCGTGGCAGACGTGGAGCCACTCGTGAAGGTCCAGGTGTCACCACCGGATCCACCAGAGGCCGAAAGCGGCTGCGAATTGGTCGTTCCCACCTCTGCAGCCACTGCCGTCGTGCGTATCGTCGGGTACATGCCCTGCAGGTAGGGCATCCCCCCGTTAATCACGCCACTCGGGTCAATCGCCCACGTCGACGTGAAGTCAAAGCCGGCATAGGACGACTGCAAGGTCAGCTGCGACGCTGTCAGGGCGCTGACCGTTCCCGACAGAGACGTCGTTGGACTGCTGAACAGCGTGCCACTCGTGACCCGGATCCCGTTCACATCACCGCCGGCGTAGGCGTCTGTGATGTTGCCACCGCGTTGCACACCCACCAGGCCGCCGGCAGCCCCCCCGCTGACACTCGCCGTCGCGTAGGAGTCTTGGATGGTGCCACTGTGCTGCTGGCCCACCAGGCCGCCTTCATTAGCCGAGCTACCGCCGCTTGCTTTGCCCGTGGCGTACGAATTTTGGATGGTGCCGCTGTACTGAAAACCCGTTAGGCCACCGGCCAACGTCTCACCAGTCACGCTCCCGGTGGCGTAGGCGTCCTGCACGGTGCCATTTTGCTGATAGCCCACCAGGCCACCGGCATACACCCCGCTCACGCTGCCAGCGGCGTAGGAGTTTTGAATAACGCCGCTGTTCTGAAGACCTGTCAGACCACCGGTGAAAAGGTTTCCGTTCGCGCTCCCAGTGGCGTGTGAGTCTTGGACTGTGCCGCTGTTTTGCCAACCCACGAGGCCACCGACGATGGAGCTGCTGCCTGTACCGTTCACGCTCCCCGTGGCGTACGAGTCTTGGATGGTGCCGCTGTTCTGCCAACCCACGAGGCCACCGGCAGCCTGCCCGTTCACGTTTCCTGTGGCGTAGGAATCTGTAATGAGGCCGCCAGCCTCGTAGCCGACCAAACCACCAGCATAAGGCTGGCCGCCTGTCACCTCCGCAGTCACACCGAGATGCTCAATCACACCGCCTGACCCCAATAGTCCGACAAGTCCTTCATACCCGTTCGCCGTGGCCCCGGTGATGCTCAGTCCCGTGATTTGATGGCCCGCCCCGTCCAATGTGCCGACAAACGGCGCTGTCGTGTCGCCAATCGGCACCCACCCGGTCACACCCGCCATTGAGATGGTGCCAGACAGCCGGATGTTCGCGTCCAGGTAGTCTGTGGTCGATGTCGTCGTGATCTTCGCCTCTTGGTTCTGGTCGATGTACAGCAAATTGGCCGCGCTTGACACCAACACCCACTGCGTACCTCCCAGTGTCTGCACGGTCGGTGCAACTGGCGTCGGTGTGGTCTGTGCGCTCACCTGTGGCGGTGCGAAATTCATGGCGGTGCCAAGCGCAATCATCACCGCGGAGGTCGTCGTCAGCGCTCGCTTGCCTCGGTGCTTCAGTCCGTTCGATGAGCCCAATGTTCTCTTCTCCTTCCGAATGTCACAGCGGGCACCGTGTCGTGTCGTGTCGTGTCGTGTCGTGTCGTGTCGAATCGAATCGAATCGAATCGAATCGAATCGAGCATCCACACGGCAGAGACGGTTCTTGTCGCGACGTCTTCCCTCGCTGCTCCTCACTTCGCTTGCCCACAACAAAAAAGATACGTAACGTACCCTGGAAGTTACGATGAGTGTCTGATCGCACTGGCTTTTCTGTGTTTACTATACCAGAACAACCAATAAAATTTGGATAATTGATAACAGGAGAGAGCGATACCCCGCGGTAGTGTCGTTTTTGTCGCTTATTCACCGTCCGACCGCCGCGCAGCGACATTCTTTCCATTCCCGAGTGATCCGGCACCCGCCGTCTCCCCCGTTAGCGACACCAGTGGCGCTAACTTTAACTAGCCCTCAAACCCGCCCCCGCTGGTCCCGCAACCCGCGCCGCAAACGGCCCCAACAGTTAGAATGGGGCCACCGTAGTGGCCCCACCCATCTAGTCCTGTCCTTCCTTCATCCTGTCCTTCGTTCGTGCCCGGTGCGTCAAGTCCTGTCCTCGGCGCATCATTCTCTCCTTTAAATCAGACTGGGTGAGGCTTTGCACCTCGGTTGAGGCCTCGACTCGCCGGGACTCGGTCGGGCCGCACCGGGATCACGGTCGTATGATGGAAATCGCAGACGGCGATATCACATAGCCGAGCCGCAGCACCCGCCATGTGTCGATTTCGATCACATAGCCGAGTCCCGCGGCCCGCCATGTGTCGGTTTCGATCACATAGCCGAGCCACAGCGCCCCCCATGTGTCGATTTCGATCACATAGCCGAGTGTCAGCGCCAGCTATGTGTCGATTTCGATCACTTAGCCGAGCCACAGCGCCCGCCATGTGTCGATTTCGATCACATAGCCGAGTGTCAGCGCCAGCTATATGTCGATTTCGATCACATAGCCGAGTCCCGCGGCCCGCCATGTGTCGATTTCGATCACATAGCCGAGACGTAGCGCCTGCTATGTGTCGATTTCGATCACATAGCCGAGTCCCGCGGCCCGCCATGTGTCGATTTCGATCACTTAGGCGGACCGCAGCGCCCGCTATGTGTCGATTTCGATCACATAGCCGAGTGTCAGCGCCAGCTATATGTCGATTTCGATCACATAGCCGAGCCATAGCGCCAGCTATATGTCGATTTCGATCACATAGCCGAGTCGCAGCGCCAGCCATGTGTCGATTTCGATCACATAGCCGAGCCGTAGCGCCTGCTATGTGTCGACTTCGATCACATAGCCGAGCCGCAGCGCCAGCCATGTGTCGATTTCGATCACATAGCCGAGCCGCAGCGCCCGCTATGTGTCGATCTTGTCGCTATCCGCCTCAAAATCGTCGTGCAGCGACTACCTTCGCGGGCGGTCCGCGCCCCCGCGTTTCCCCCGTTAGCGACGCGGGTGGCACTAATTCAAACCCTCCCCCGCAACTCCCGCGACCAACCCTCGTCACAAACAGCCTCACCACTCGAAATGGGGCCACCGCAGTGGCCCCACCCATCTAGTCCTGTCTTTAGTTATCCTAAAATGACTCGACATCCCGTCTTTCAGTCGCCCTCATGTGGTCGTCGGGCAACACGAGTTCTGTCCTTCGTTCGCGCCCGGGCGGTACGTCCCTCACTCGCCCGCGACTGCCCCGTGCGACACGAGTCCCGCCGCGGCGCATCTGTCCCGCCCTTACTCCGCGCCCGGCAGCAAGAAGTTCCAGACGTGCCCGTTCCACGTCGTCACAATCCCAAGCTCCGTCAGCACCTGCTGCACATACCAAATCGGCATGTACGTCGTCAGCACACCATCCGTCGGATCACGATGCGCCACCGTCGGCGCATGCAGCACCAACACTCCGTTCACATACACCGGTGTGCCGTGGTTGTTGAAGATTAGGTGCGGCGTCACGCCCGCGAACGCTCCACTGCCCGTGTTCACGCTCAAGTCCCACCGGTTCAAGTTGCCGTTCCACGCTGCGTTCACGCCCGCCAACTTCAGCACGTTCTGTACGTACCAAATCGGCATATAGGTCGTCTGGTTATACACCATCGACGGTGAGAGGCTGAACACTTGGCCGTTCACTTCAATCACCCGGTCGTACGCTGGCAACAGCTTTGGCATCACGAACAGGTGGAAAGTCTTCGTCGCCACGTCACCGCCTTTGTCCATCACCCGCAGCGTGAACGTGGACATCCCCATCGTCTGCGGTGTGCCAAAGAGGGTGCCGTTCGCAGCCAGCATAAGTCCCCGCGGCAGTGCGCCCGACGCCAGCGACCAGGTGTATGTGCCATCGCCGCCAGAAGCCGCCAATGTTCCCGAGTAGGCCGTGCCTGCCGTGGCACCAGGAAGCGAGCCAGCGCCAATCCCCAGCGGCTGCGACTGTGGCGGCCCAGGCGGGGTCGGTGTGACAGGTGGCGTTACCGGCGTCGACCCCGCTTCAACCGTCAGCGTGGCGGTCGCCGTGGCCGTGTGGCCCGCAGTATCTCTGACTTCCACCGTGAATGTGTATGTCCCGCTCGCCGTCGGCGTCCCTTGCACAGCGCCGTCCGAGTTCAGCACCACCCCCGCAGGCAGTGAACCGCTGACAAGCGACCACGTGTAGGCCGGTTTCCCGCCGTTGGCAATCAGCGTCTGTTCGTACAGCGATCCCGCTGTCCCATTACCGAGCGTGATACTCTGCACGGTCAAAGGAGAAACCGCCTGATCAATCACCCACGTCGCTGACTCCAGCCGCGTCGCGCCAAGCGAGTCCGTCACCCGCACGATAAAGGCATACGTGCCGACATCATTCGACCTGCCCGAGAGCACTCCGCCTGACGTGAGCGTATAGCCAGGCGGCAACGTGCCGCTGGCCAGTGACCACGTGTACGAACCGTATCCACCCATCTCCGTGAAGGTGAACGTATCCGGCCAACCCGCCAGCACCGTCTGCCGGACCGAACTCAGCGGTGACAGCTCCGGCGCGACATCCAGCGTGAAGCTGCGCGACTCCGCACCATACCCATCTGACACCGTCGCAGTGAAGGTAAACGTGCCGGAAGCAGTCAGGTCGCCACTCAACACACCGCCAGACGACAGCGATAAACCGTCCGTCTCACCCGACGTCGTACCGCTCGCCAACGCCCACGTGTAACTCCCTGACCCACCCGTTGCCCTCAACTTGTCTTGATACGCGAGGCCGACTTCTCCCTCAGGCAACGGCGACGTCGTCTGCAAGACCAGCGCTGGCGCGACGTCCAGCGTAAAGCTGCGCGACCCAGTCGCGTAGCCATCTGACACCGTCGCCGTGAACGTGAAGGTGCCAGAAGCAGTCAGGTCGCCACTCAACACACCGCCAGACGATAGTGACAAGCCGTCTGTCTCTGACGAAGTCGTGCCGCTCGCCAACGCCCACGTGTAGCTACCTGACCCACCCGATGCGCTCAACGACTGCTGATAGGCGAGGCCCGCTTCTCCCTCAGGCAGCGGTGACGTCGTCTGCAAGACCAGCGCTGGCGCGACGTCCAGCGTAAAGCTGCGCGACTCAGTCGCGTACCCATCTGACACCGTCGCAGTGAAGGTATAAGTGCCAGAAGCAGTCAGGTCGCCGCTCAACACACCGCCAGACGACAGCGATAAACCGTCCGTCTCACCCGAAGTGGTACCGTTCGCCAACGCCCAGGTGTAACTCCCTGACCCACCCGATGCCGCCAACTTGTCATTATAGGCGAGGCCGACTTCTCCCTCCGGCAGCGGTGACGTCGTCTTCAGGACGAGCGCCGGCGCGACGTCCAGCGTAAAGCTGCGCGACTCAGTCGCGTACCCATCTGACACCGTCGCAGTGAACGTGAAGGTGCCAGAAGCAGTCAGGTCGCCGCTCAACACGCCTGCGGACGACAGCGATAAACCGTCCGTCTCACTCGCCGTCGTGCCGCTCGCCAACGCCCACGTGTAGCTGCCTGACCCACCCGATGCGCTCAACTTGTCTTGATACGCGAGGCCGGCTTCTCCTTCGGGCAGCGGTGACGTCGTCTGCAAGACCAGCGCTGGCGCGACATCCAACGTAAAGGTGCGCGACTCCACAGCATATCCATCTGACACCGTCGCAGTGAAGGTAAACGTGCCAGAAGCAGTCGGGTCGCCGCTCAACACGCCCCCGGACGACAGTGACAAGCCGTCTGTCTCACCCGACGTCGTGCCGCTCGCCAACGCCCAAGTGTAGCTACCTGACCCACCCGATGCGCTCAACGACTGCTGATAGGCGAGGCCGACTTCTCCCTCTGGCAGCGGTGACGTCGTCTGCAAGACTAGCGCCGGCGCGACGTCCAGCGTAAAGCTGCGCGACTCCGTGGCATAGCCATCTGACACCGTCGCAGTGAAGGTAAACGTGCCAGAAGCAACCAGGTCGCCGCTCAACACGCCTGCGGACGACAGCGATAAACCGTCCGTCTCACCCGACGTCGTGCCGTTCGCCAACGCCCAGGTGTAGCTGCCTGACCCACCCGAGGCGCTCAACGACTGCTGATACCCAATACCGGTCTCTCCTTCGGGTAACGGTGACGTCGTCTGCAAGACCAGCGCCGGCGCGACGTCCAGCGTAAAGCTGCGCGACTCCACAGCGTAGCCATCTGCCACCGTCGCCGTGAAGGTGAATGTGCCGGAAGCAGTCGGGTCGCCGCTCAACACGCCTGCGGACGATAGTGACAAGCCGTCCGTCTCACCCGATGTCGTGCCGCTCGCCAACGCCCACGTGTAGCTGCCTGACCCACCCAATGCGCTCAACGACTGCTGATACCCAATACCGGTCTCTCCCTCTGGCAACGGCGACGTCGTCTGCAAGACAAGCGCCGGTGCGACGTCCAACGTAAAGCTGCGCGACTCCACAGCGTAGCCATCTGCCACCGTCGCAGTGAAGGTAAACGTGCCAGAAGCAGTCAGGTCGCCACTCAACACGCCTGCGGACGACAGCGATAAACCGTCCGTCTCACCAGACGTCGTGCCGCTCGCTAACGACCAGGTGTAGCTGCCTGACCCACCCGTTGCGCTCAACGACTGCTGATAGGCGTGGCCCGCTTCTCCCTCCGGTAGCGCTGACGTCGTCTGCAGGACAAGTGCCGGTAACACATCCAATGACACAGTCGCGGAGCCGAGAATGCCAAGGCCCGACTTCGCCTCAAGAGTCGCCGAGAACTGCCCCGGCCCGGCAACCGCCCCCGTCCAGTCCCCAATCGGCGTGAGAGCAAGTCCGCCCAGCGAAGTCGGACTCATCGACCAGGTGTACGTCCCACCTCCGCCGACAGCGCCACCGACAGCACTCGGCGTCCACGGCAGAGCACTCACGGCTCCGGACGACGGCATCTCAATCGTCGTCGAGGACGGCGCCGTAACCACCACAGGTTGCACCACTTCGAGTGTCAACACCCGCGTATCGCTGAGGGCGAGGCTGTCCGTCACAGTCGCCGTGACCGTGTAGACGCCAGTCGTCGTCGCAGTGCCAGAGATGGCGCCAGTGGCGGAATTAAACGAGAGGCCGGTTGGTAAGCCGATGACACTCCACGTGTCACCACCGGATCCGCCTGAAACAGCGAGCGACGCCGAGTAGGCCGCGCCCGATACAGCCACACCAAGCGACGTCGACGCAATCGTCGGATACATCGCTTGCAAATACGGCATCCCCGCGTTCGTCACGCCGCTCGAGTCCATCGCCCACGTCCCGATAAAGTCGAAGCCGACAAACGACGGCTGCAGAGTCATCTGCGAAGAGGTCAGTGCACCAAACGATCCGGACGGCACAGAGCCACTCCCAAACAGCGTCCCGCTCGTGACCGCAGTTCCACTGACGTTCCCACCGGCATAACCGTCTGTGATGCTGCCTGCAGAGATGTTGCCGACTAGCCCACCCACGGCGGCGGACAGAAAGGAACTGGCCGTGACATCCGCGTTCACGTAAGATGTCGTGACGTTGCCACCTAACATTTGACCCACCAGTCCACCACCATCAGCCATGTCACCACCGGGTGCTGAACTGTTGACTGTACCCCGCATGTATGCGTTGCTGACACCGCCATCGTTCATTGAACCGACCAAGCCGCCCGCGTAAGTCGCAACACCTGCGGCAGGGCCAGCACTCACTGTGCCGCTCATGAAGGACTCTGAGACGCTCCCGCTTTGCATGTCGCCCACCAAGCCACCTGCATAGGCGACACCCTGGGAGTCAGCAGTGACACTTCCATCCATGTACGCAGCCGATACACTACCCGCCTGCATCTGCCCGACTAGGCCGCCGACGAAGCTTCCATCGAGTCCTGCGGTACCGGACACGGTGACTGTGCCGCTCGCGTGTGAATCCGTGATGCTGCCAGCTTGCATATCACCCGCTAGGCCGCCGAGAAAGCTGTCGGACGCTAACTGTTGATCGCTAACCTGCGTAGCGACAGATGACCCAGTCACACTGCCTGCATTCATCTCCCCCACGAAACCCCCGGCGTAGGTGATACCGGCTGCGCCAGGTTGGAGTGTACTGCTTGCAGTCGATCCGGCGATGCTCCCTCCCTCCATCGATCCCGCAAAACCACCGGCGTAGGTGCTACCGCTGCTCGTGTCAGACTGGAGCGTACCGCTCGCAGTCGAATTCGTAATGGTGCCCGTCTGCATGTCTCCGACAAAGCCGCCAAGAGCCACGTTCCCCCCGCCATTGAGGTCGGTGAACACGTAGGTGGCGGTTGATCCCGAAATGCTCCCGCCCATCATCTCCGCCACCAAGCCACCTGCATAAAGGGTTCCACCGGTGGTGCCTGTGACACTGCCGCTCAGTGCGTGTGAATCGGTGACACTGCCGCTCTGCATTTCGCCCACCAGGCCACCTGCATAAAGGGTTCCACCGGCCGCGCCTGTGAGGTTGCCGCTCACCGCGTATGAATCGGTGACACTACCGCTCTGCATTTCGCCCACCAGGCCACCCATGTAAGCGACTGCGCCGGTATTGTCAGAGAGTGTCACATTTGCAGTCGATCCGGAAATGCTCCCGCCCTGCATATTGCCGACTAGGCCTCCTGTGTAAATTGGCCCATTAACGTTGTACGAGACGCTTCCACTGACATACGCGTCTGTGATGTTACCGCCCGCCATATATCCGACGAGCCCACCTTCAGATGGGGAGTTGGTCTGGCTGGACGTCGTCACGGTATCGGACACTTGGACGTTTTCAATCGTGCCACTCGTACCTAGTGTGCCAAAGAAACCAGCATCGGAGGGACTTCCCGATACACTGACGCCCGACACCGTGTACCCGTGTCCGTCAAAGGTGCCAGCGAAGGGATTGGTGGCATTCCCAAGTGGGGTCCAGTTCACGCCTGTCAAGACAATGTTACTGGTCAGCTCAATGTTCGCGTGGAGGTAGTCCACCGCCACTCCCGATGCGATGGCGCTCATCGGGTACATGTCGATAAACTCCAGATTGGCCGCGCTCGACACCAGGACCCACGTGGAGCCGTCTTGCTTCGTAATCACGCTAGGTTGTTGGGGCGTCACCCCTGCTATCGGCACTGCCAATGCCTGCGACGGGGCAAAACTCATCGCAGTCCCAAGCGTGATCATCACAGCTGTCGCCGCGTTTAACGTCCGCCGCCCCCTGTTCGTTCCCCTTTGCTTTTTTCGCAAACTCGCTTCTCCTCTCTGCACAGCACAACTTCATACTCGATTGGATTATCAACGGCCGCAGTTCTGCACCGGTCCCGCAATTGCTTCTCTAAGTTGGACGAGTCGGAGTCCAGGACGCCTCTCATCTACGTAGGTGCGAACGCACGGGGATAGATGGTGTGGTGAAGTCGTTCGTCGCGTTTATATGTAACTGTTCGAGTCTAATATACTCGAATTTTGAGGCCTAGGCAGTATTCCATATCTACTAATTTGCGCCTGCAACTCTAGTAGTCGCCCCTAGTAGCAATTGGCACAACGGACGATGCGTGTTGGCGGTGCGCGCGCGGGGAAGGGGTTGACTAGGGACGGTGGCTCCAGGCCGATGACGAAACGGCAGCGGCTGCGCGGATGAGCCGGGATGCATCTCCGTCAGCGGCCCGCGCACCCGTGTCCTCCCGGTTAGCAACGCCAGTGGCGCTGACTTTAACTAGCCCCTCAAACCCGCCCCCGCTACTCCCGCAACCCGCGCCGCAAACGGCCCCAACAGTTAAAATGGGGCCACCGCAGTGGCCCCACCCATCTAGTCCTGTCCTTCGTCCGTGCCCGGTGCATCAAGTCCTGTCCTTCCTTCACCCTGTCCTTCGTTCGTGCCCGGCGCCTCAAGTCCTGTCCTCGGCGCATCATTCTCGCCCCCATTTTATCCCCGGCAACAGGGGGTCCCAGACGTGTCCGTTCCACGTCATCGCAATTCCAAGCGATTGTAGTACCCGTTGCACGTACCAAATCCCCTCCAAATCTGACTGGGTGAGGCTTTGCACCTCGGTTGATGCCTCGACTCGAGGGGAGTCGGTCGGGCTGCGCCGGGATCACGGTCGTATGATGCAAATCGCAGACAGCGATATCACATAGCCGAGCCGTCCCGCCTGCCATGTGTCGATTTCGATCACATAGCCGAGCCGCAGCACCAGCCATGTGTCGGTTTCGATCACATAGCCGAGCCGTACCGCCTGCCATGTGTCGATTTCGATCACATAGCCGAGCCGTAGCGCCTGCCATGTGTCGATTTCGATCACATGGCCGGGTCTTGCTGCCCGCCATATGTCGGTTTCGATCACATAGCCGGGTCTTGCTGCCCGCCATATGTCGGTTTCGATCACATAGCCGAGCCTTGCCGCCAGCCATGTGTCGATTTCGACCTCATAGCCGAGCCGCAGCGCCAGCCATGTGTCGATTTCGATCACATAGCCGAGCCGCAGCACCAGCCATGTGTCGGTTTCGATCACATAGCCGAGCCGTAGCGCCCGCCATGTGTCGGTTTCGATCACATAGCCGAGCCGCAGCGCCAGCCATGTGTCGGTTTCGATCACATAGCCGGATCTTGCTGCCCGCCATATGTCGGTTTCGATCACATAGCCGAGCCGCAGCACCAGCCATGTGTCGGTTTCGATCACATAGCCGGGTCTTGCTGCCCGCCATGTGTCGGTTTTGTCGCTATCCGCCTCAAAATCGTCGTGCAGCGACTACCCTTCGCGGGCGGTCCGCGCCCCCGCGTTTCCCCCGTTAGCGACGCCAGTGGCGCTAATTCAAACCCTCCCCCGCTACTCCCGCAACTCTCGCGGCAAAACAGCCTCACCACTCAAAATGGGGCCACCGCAGTGGCCCCACCCATCTAGTCCTGTCTTTAGTTATCCTAAAATGACTCGAGATCCCGTCTTTCAGTCGCCCTCATGTGGTCTTTGGACAACACGAGTTCTGTCCTTCGTTCGCGCCCGGGCGGTACATCCCTCACTCGCCCGCGGTGCCCCGTGCGGCGCGAGTCCCGCCGCGGCGCATCCGTCCCGCCCTTACTCCGCGCCCGGCAGCAAGAAGTTCCAGACGTGCCCGTTCCACGTCGTCACAATCCCAAGCTCCGTCAGCACCTGCTGCACATACCAAATCGGCATGTACGTCGTCAGCACACCATCCGTCGGATCACGGTGCGCCACCGTAGGCGCATGCAACACCAGCACTCCGTTCACATACACCGGTGTGCCGTGGTTGTTGAAGATGAGGTGCGGCGTCACACCGGCGAACGCTCCACTGCTCGTGTTCACCGTCAAGTCCCAGCGGTTCAGGTTGCCGTTCCACGCTGCGTTCACGCCCGCCAATTGCAGCACGTTCTGCACGTACCAAATCGGCATGTACGTTGTCTGGTTGTACACCATCGATGGCGAGAGGCTGAACACTTGGCCGTTTACTGCAATCACCCGATCGTACGCTGGCAACATCTTCGGCATCACGAACAGGTGGAAGGTCTTTGTCGCGACGTCACCGCCTTTGTCCGTCACCCGCAGCGTGAATGTGGACATCCCCATCGTCTGCGGTGTGCCAAAGAGGGTGCCGTTCGCTGCCAGCATAAGTCCCCGCGGTAGCGTGCCCGACGCCAGCGACCACTGGTACGTGCCATCGCCGCCAGAAGCCGTCAAGGTTCCAGAGTAGCCAGTGCCTGCCGTAGCGCCGGGCAACGAGGCTGCGCCAATCCCCAGCGGCTGCGACTGTGGCGGCGCAGGCGGCGCAGGCGGCGCAGGCGGTGTCGGTGTGACGGGCGGTGTGACAGGCGGTGTGACAGGCGGCGTTACCGGCGTCGCACCGGCCTCGACGGTCAGCGTGTCGGTCGCCGTGGCCGTGTGGCCCGCAGTATCTCTCACTTCCACCGTGAATGTGTATGTTCCACTCGCTGTCGGCGTGCCTTGCACCACGCCGTCCGGGTTCAGCACCAGCCCCGCAGGCAGCGCCCCGCTGACAAGCGACCACGTGTAGGCCGGTTTACCACCGTTGGCAATCAGCGTCTGCTCGTACAGCGAGCCCGCTGTCCCATTACGGAGCGTGATACTCTGCACGGTCAAAGGAGAAACCGCCTGCTCAATCACCCACGTCGCAGACTCCAGCCGCGTCGCGCCAAGGGAGTCCGTCACCTGCACAGTAAACACGTACGTCCCAACAGCATTGGACTGACCCGAGAGCACACCGTCTGATGTGAGCGTATAGCCAGGCGGCAGCGTGCCACTTGCCAGCGACCACGTGTACGGGCCTTGTCCCCCCATCTCCGTGAAGGTGAAGGTATCCGGCCAACCCGCCAGCACCGTCTGCCGGACCGAACTCAGCGCCCCCAGCGCCGGAGCAACGTCCAGCGTAAAGCTGCGCGACTCCACAGCGTATCCATCTGACACCGTTGCCGTAAACGTGAAGGTGCCAGAAGCAGTCGGACTGCCGCTCAACACGCCACCAGGCGACAGCGATAAACCATCCGTCTCACCAGACGTCGTGCCGCTCGCCAAGGCCCAGGTGTAACTGCCTGACCCACCCGATGCGGCCAACTTGTCAGTATAGGCGAAGCCAACTTCGCCCTCCGGTAGCACTGACGTCGTCTCCAGGGCGAGTGCTGGCAACACATCCAATGAAACAGTCTCGGAGCCGAGAATGCCAAGGCTCGAATCAGCCTCAAGCGTAGCCGAGTACTGCCCAGCCGCCCTCACACTGCCCGTCCAGGTCCCACTCGGCGTGAGAGCAAGTCCGTCCAGTGAAGTCGGACTCATCGACCAGGTGTACGTGCCACCGCCTCCGGCACCGACAACACCACCGCCGCCGACAGCGCCACCGGTGGCACTCGGCGTCCACGGTAGACCGCTCACGGAACCGGACGGCGGCAACTCGATGGTGGTCGAAGACGGCACCGTCACCACCACCGGGCTCGCAACGTCAAGCGTCAACACCCGCGTGTCGCGCAGACCCAAGCTGTCCGTCACAGTCGCGCTGACCGTGTAGACGCCCGCCGTCGTCGCAGCGCCAGAGATGGCGCCAGTGGCGGACCTAATCGTGAGCCCGGTCGGCAAGCCGGTGGCACTCCACGTGTCACCACCGGATCCGCCTGAAACAGCGAGCGACGCCGAGTACGCCGCGCCCGACACAGCCAAACCAAGCGACGCCGGCGCAATCGTCGGGTACATCGCCTGCAGATACGGCATGCCAGCGTTAATCACGCCACTCGGGTCGATGGCCCACGTGCCACTGAAATCGAAGCCGACAAATGACGGCTGCATCGTCAGTTGCGAGGAAGTTAACCAACTGGCCGTGCCAGAAGTGACTAGCGTTCCACTGCCTACAAGACTATGTTGAGTCAGTCCGCTAGGGATGTTGATGGTAGCGTTGGCATACACATCTGTCCAAGATCCCGCGCCCGTTTCGACCTCGCCAGCAAGTCCACCGACAGAACTGGAGATCCCGCCGGTCAGCGTTTGTACCGCGTATACGTCCGTGATCTGATTGCCTGTCCAGGCGTGCCCAATGAGACCACCAACGAGTGCATGGTCCCCACCTGATGTACGTCCGGTAGCGTAAGCATTTGTCACCGTGACGTTGGTCAGCGACCCGACCAGTCCGCCGTCACTGCTGTATGGCCCGCCACTCACGGTGGCGCTCGCAAACGACGCCGTGATACTGCCGTCCGTAATGTTGCCGACCAACCCGCCGTCGCTGCCCGTGTTGCCGCCAGTCACGGTAGCGTTCGCATACGATCGGTTAATTTCCAGGTTACCGCGAAATGACGCTCCCCCGACCAGACCCCCGTTGTTGCTTTCGTACCCACCTGTGACGGAAACGCTCGCATGGGAGTCAGCAATCGTCACAGCGGCTTCTGTCACGCCCACCAAGCCGCCATTCGCGGCAGCCCCTTGCAGGGTGCCAGTCGCATAAGAGTCGGCGATAGTGCCCGTCAATAACGCCCCCACCAGCCCGCCTTGTGCGGATGAATAGATCCCATTCGGTGTGGTCAGCGTGACATAGGCATGGGAGTCGTTAATACCCATATAATAGGCGTCCCCGACCAGCCCGCCGATGGTTGAATGGTTCGAGCCGGTCAGCGTGGCATTGGCGAAGGAGTTTGTGATTGTGCCCGAGATCACGCCGCCGACTAAGCCGCCAGCACCGACCTGTATTGACGGAATCGTCACCGTTGCGTCCGAGTTTTCGATGCTTCCGTATTTCAAGGAACCGACCAAGCCGCCCGCAAAGGATGCGCCCGAAATCGTCCCACTATAGGAAGCGTTATCAATGGTGCCCGAGAGGGTTCCAACCAGGCCGCCTGCACTCGCATACGCACTGAAGTCCGTCTGCACACGCCCAACAAGGTGCACATTCTCCACGACGCCACCGTTGACTACGCCGAAGAACCCTTCATTGGAATGTGACCCAGATACCGTCAGACCTGTGATCGTGTAATTCTGCCCATCAAATGTGCCAGCGAATGGATTTCCATAGTAGCCAAACGGTGTCCAGTCCGCGGCTGAGCCACTCGGCGCCGCGATGTCATTCATCAGTTCGATATTGGAGTGGAGGAACTGTCGCTGGTTCTGGTCGATGACCTCGAGCTGTTGCCAATTGTATATTTCGATCACGCCGCTCGTCGTTGCAGGCAGCACATCCATCGTGTAGGTCTGAGCTGTCCCCCATCCTAGGCTGCTGTCCACCGACACCGTCACAGTGTGTACCCCTACGGCTGTTGTCGTGCCGTCAATCGTTCCGTTTGGTTGTATGGTCAGTCCGCTTGGCAACCCAACTGCGGACCACGTTCCGAGCCCCATCCCTGACACCGTTTGACTGAACGGCTGCCCTTCTACCGCAACATGCAACCCTGCCGTCATCACGGTTGGCACCATCCACGAGAGGTACGGCATGCCTCCGTTGATGACACCGCTCGGGTCGATGCCCCACGCTGACCTGAAATCGAAGCCGACATAGGACGACTGCATCGTCATTTGTCCAGTCGTCAGCGCGCTCACGGCGCCGGACAGAGTAGGTGAGCCGCCGCCAAACAAGGTGTTGCTGGTGACCCAAGTGCCATTCACATCAACGCCCGCATAAGCGTCCGTCACGACGCCCGCAGCGGTGCCCGCGAGACCACCAGCATAGGCGGGATTGCCGTCCGCTGCGGACGCAGCAACTGTCCCACTTGCGTACGAGCGTAAAATGCTCCCGCCTTGCATCTGACCGACCAGGCCACCCCCGTAGGCGACAGTCGGATCACCAAGCGCCTTGGCATTGACCCCAACGCCCGCATAGGAGTCCGCAATGCTGCCACTGTGCATCACACCGACCAGGCCCCCAGCGTACGCAGGGAATCCCGCGTTACCGCTAGCTTTCACTGTGCCGCTTGCAGAAGAGTCCGAAATACTCCCGCCCTGCATGTCACCCACTAGGCCACCAACCTGCGTAGCGTTCGAGGTCTGAAGGTCCGAGTTGACTGTGCCGCTCACGTACGAATCGGTAATGCTGCCACTGATGACGTCACCGACCAACCCGCCAGCATTGACGCCTCCGTTCACACTATCCACGACACTCATGGCCTCGATGGTACCTCCGTTCAGGGAGGCGAAAAACCCTTCGTCCTGGGCCGTCCCCGACACAATAACTCCCGAGATCGCAAAGCCTTGGCCGTTGAACGTCCCTGCAAATGGACCCAGCGGCGTCCAGTCCGCGGTTGCACCTGACATGTCGATGTTGTTTGTCAGTTCAATGTTCGCGTTCAGGTAGTCCGGCGCTGTTGTCGATCCCGGTATAATCGCGCTCATCGGATGCATGTCGATGAACGCCAGGTTCGCTACGCTCGACACCAGCACCCACTGTGTGCCGCCCGGGTTCGTCACGACGATTGGCTGCTGTGGCTGCTGTGGCTGCTGTGGCTGCTGTGGCTGCACCGTTGGAACCGTCCCTGCACTCGCCTGTGGCGGGGCAAAATTCATGGCGGTGCCCAGCGTGATCATGACAGCGGTCGTTGCATTGAGCGCCCGCCGCCCCTTACCTGTTCTATTCAGTTTCTGCCTTCGCAACCTCTGTCTCCTCCTTCTCAATTCGCTAGTTGTGTTCGGTTGGTGCATTTGAAAGACAAGGAAGTCCACGCTAGGTGAGTGGATGGAAGGATGAATTTAGTTCATAGATGGTATGGATGTCTTCTTTTTCTACTTACTAATAATACACAATTATGTGTGGCATCGATGACAAATTATCACTTTCTAGTGTCGTTTTTGTCGCTATTCGCCTGATTTTCGCCGTGCAGCGACATTTTTTCCTTTAGCGGGTGGCGGGCGACCCCTCACCAGCCCTGTTAGCGACGCCTGTGGCGCTAATTTAACCTAGCCTTCACACCAGCCGCCGCTCGATCCCGCTCGTCCTCCCGACTTCTGCCCCAACAGTCAAAATGGGGGCACCGCAGTGGCCCCACCCATCTAGTCCTGTCTTTAGTTCTTTCCGGACGGCACGAGTCCCGGCCTCACTACACCGCTTGCGGCGCTAGCCATGTCGCCGTGGTCACATCCGTCCCGCCCCTCAGTTCATCCCCGGCAGCAGGAAGTTCCAGACGTGCCCGTTCCACGTCGTCGTAATGCCGAGCGACTGCATAACCTGCTGCACATACCAAATCCCCATGTACGTCGTCATCACACCATCCGACTAGTCCCGATGCGCCACCGTCGGCGCATGCAACACCAACACTCCGTTCACATATACACTGGTGTGCCGTGGTTATTGAAGATGAGGTGCGGCGTCACACCGGCGAACGCTCCGCCTCGACGGCCAAAACAAGGGCGGTCACCCCGTAGCGCCGCCTCCGTTGTGCGATTGCCTAAGTGGTTGATTGAAGTGTTTCCAGGGGATCGCGCTACTTGTGCCTGGGCTTGTCCGAGCCAGGCGAAGCGCCTGTGCGCCCCCTACGATTCCGGGATTTGGCCAAGTCGACCCTCATATCTTTACTCGACTTGAGCCTCTTGAACCGCGTGTCAGCCACCCGGAAGACAAAACCGTCATCACGCTTCTCTATGGTAGGGACGTAGACGATGCGCAGAACGTCCACGGTCTCATTCGTCACCCGGCAGACGATGCGAATGCCCGCCTTCTTGAGCTTAATCTCCTTGCACCCGTGCAGTCTAGTCGACTGCTTGTTGATCAATTCCTTACCAATCTCGTCCGCCCGCAGCTCCAGAGCGTCGAAAAAGTCGTCCACAATCTTGGCAACCGAATTGTCTAGCCTCAGGTACTCCTTGTAGGCGTCTTCGTCGAACCGAAGTTCAAACCGCCGGTCAACTCATCCGGGCGTCCTGTTCGGCGCACGCCATGCCACGGTATGGCCGTCTCAGGGTGGAGTTCTAGCCGCTCAATGCGCTCCTCCAGAACCCTCGCCTCTTCCCTCTCTTCCAACGCGTAGTTGTAGACGGTGATCGGGCTTAGCCCGCATTCAACAACGATCCGAGATGTTTACCCCTATTTTGGATGAGAAGCAACGTCGTCGACTGGCCGGAGCGCGGGCCATTGCGCAGGCCATTGCGCAGGCCATTGCCTACGGGCCAGGAGGTCCGGAACGTCTGGCCACATTACTGCGCATGTCAGACCGTACGTTCGGCGTGGGATGCGCGAGATTAAGACCCCGGAGGAAGTCGAGCCAGAACGCGTCCGTCGGGTAGGAGGAGGGCGTAAATCGGCCGCAGATACACACCCGCAGTTGCGTGGTGACCTTCATCCGCCATCCGCCATCCGCCATCCGCCATCCGCCATCCGCCATCCGCCATCCGCCATCCGCCATCCGCCATCCGCCATCCGCCATCCGCCGGCCCCGCGCAAATGGCGTCAAATTGAGGCGGATTGTGCGGTACAATGTCTGAAACGGACGTCACGGACACGGAGCGGCCTTCGGGGTCTCTGTCCCTTCAGCCTTCGGGGCCTGTGCCCCATCACATAGCCGAGCCTTGCCGCCTGCTATATGTCGATTTCGATCACATAGCCGAGCCGTAGCACCCGCTATGTGTCGATTTCGATCACATAGCCGAGCTGTCCCGCCCGCCATGTGTCGATTTCGATCACATAGCCGAGCCTTGCCGCCTGCTATGTGTCGATTTCGATCACATAGCCGAGCCGTAGCACCCGCTATGTGTCGATTTCGATCACATAGCCGAGCCGTTTCGCCAGCTATGTGTCGATTTCGATCACATAGCCGAGCCTTGCCGCCTGCTATGTGTCGGTTTCGATCACATAGCCGAGCCGTAGCGCCAGCTATATGTCGATTTCGATCACATAGCCGAGCCGTAGCACCCGCTATGTGTCGATTTCGATCACATAGCCGAGCCTTGCCGCCTGCTATGTGTCGGTTTCGATCACATAGCCGAGCCTTGCCGCCTGCTATGTGTCGGTTTCGATCACATAGCCGAGTTGTCCCGCCAGCTATATGTCGATTTCGATCACATAGCCGAGCCGTTTCGCCAGCTATATGTCGATTTCGATCACATAGCCGAGCCGTAGCGCCAGCCATGTGTCGATTTCGATCACATAGCCGAGCCGTAGCGCCAGCTATATGTCGATTTCGATCACATAGCCGAGCCGTAGCACCCGCTATGTGTCGATTTCGATCACATAGCCGAGTTGTCCCGCCCGCCTTGTGTCGATTTCGATCACATAGCCGAGCCTTGCCGCCTGCTATGTGTCGGTTTCGATCACATAGCCGAGCCGTTTCGCCAGCTATGTGTCAGTGGAAGGGTTTCTGACCGACGGTCGGTCTCATGACCTCAGGTGGCCGCGTCGAAGCGAACTACGATGTGATGGTGCAGAAGGACCGGTGCACAAAGTCGACCGACACAAAGAGATAGCGACTAGAATCCGTCACAATTTCTAGTGAGAGCTACAGATGAGAGCTACAGATGAGAGCGACAAAGGAGAGCACCCATGCAAGGTCTGACCGCGACCCAAGCTTTGTCCAACGCCAACTGGGCCCCTACTCTTTCCATTTTGATCCCGGCGTACAACGCCGCCCCGTTCCTCGACGAGACAATTGAGTCGGCGTTGTCCCAGACCTTCGCCGATCGCGAAATCATCCTGCTTGACGACGGTTCGACGGACGACACGCTCGCCATCGCGCGGCGGTACGAGCAACACGGCCTCCGGGTGTATACGAATGGCCACAACAGAGGCGCGGTATTTACATACAACCAACTGCTGTTGCGCGCGCAGGGCAAATATGTGACATTTTTGGACGCCGATGATATCTACCTCCCGCCGTACTGCGAGCGGGTGCTGTCTGCGATGAATGAACGAAACGCCCACATCGGCTTCGCCAATCTGTTGGTCCTCGAAGGCACACAACGGCTGTCGACCACCCTGTACGGCACGCCGCGTGATCCCAGGTTTGCGCACATGTACGGCGGACCGGACGCACGATTCCCAAACGACAACCCAGCGGTCTGGCGCAGCCTCATCCTCCAAGGCGTGCACATCAGTCCGCGGGCGCTGTACCGCAGGGAGTTGTTCGTCAACTTCGGACTCGAGGACACAAGGCTGCGCATCACGCACGACTGGCTCCGCCACATCAACTTCGTCCTGCACGGAGCCCAGTGCGTTTACGTCGATGAACCACTCGGCTACTACCGGCTGCACCCAGGCGGGAATTCGCAGCGTGATCCGATGCAGACCGCAATTGAGAATACCAAACTATTTGAAATCGTCCAACGAGACTTTGGCCACCTGCTGAACGAAGCCGAACGGGAAGGTGTGCACAACGTGTATCGCGAGATGCGCGCCAGGGTGCTCGACGGGATCGGCAAGTCACAGCTGAACAACCGGGAAGTTATCCAGTTCCTCCTCGAACGAAGCTTTGGCCTGTGAACCCAACCAGGCCTGTGAACCCAACCAGGCCTGTGAACCTAAACAGGCCTGTGAACCCAAACAGGCCTGTGAACCCAAACAGACTGATACCGCCGGCCTGTCTCTGCACTGGCTTAAGGTGATGGGCTTGTGATGGACGGGTGAGGAGGAACGCGTGAGGATAAGCGCGTAAGGAGGAATGGGTGTGACGACGTACGACTACCTCATTGTTGGTGCCGGTTTCACTGGGGCGACGCTGGCTGAGCGACTGGCATCGCAACGAGGAAAACGGGTGCTTGTCATCGATAAGCGATCACACATCGGCGGCAACGCCTACGATACTCACAACGCAGCTGGCCTCCTCGTGCACCGCTACGGCCCGCACATTTTTCATACTAATAGTGCGCGCGTCTTTCACTACCTGAGCCAGTTCACCACGTGGCGCGCGTACGAACACCGGGTGCTCACCAGTGTGGAGGGGAAGCGGGTACCGATGCCGATTAACCTGGACACGCTAAACGAACTGTACGGCACAAACCACGACAGCGCATCCGCAACGGCCTACCTGGAGTCCGTGCGGATCAACATCGACCGAGTGCGCAATTCAAGGGACGTTGTGGTGCGCCAGGTCGGCACCGATCTGTATGAGAAGCTCTATCGCAACTACACGAAAAAACAGTGGGGCGTCGAACCGGATGAGCTTGCACCAGAAGTGTGCGGCCGCATCCCCGTGCGAACGGACCGTGACGACCGCTACTTTACAGACACCTACCAAGCCATCCCGGCGGACGGATACACAGCTTTGTTTGCCCAGATGCTCGATCACGATGGCATCGACGTCCTCCTCTCCACTGCGTTTGACGACGTGCGCCAGCGCGTCGACTACCGCCACTTGGTCTACACAGGCCCTGTCGATGAGTTTTTTCACTACCAACTCGGCCGCCTGCCCTACCGTTCTCTCCGCTTTCGCGAAGAAACGGTCGATGCAGAGCAGGTTCAGCCCGTGGCCACGGTCAACTACCCGAATGATCACGACTATACGCGCGTCACTGAAATGAAGCACATCACGGGTCAATCGAACCCGCAAACGGCACTTATCTACGAGTACCCGAGTGCCGAGGGCGACCCCTTCTACCCCGTGCCGACCGAGGCGAACAAGGCGCTCTACGCCCGCTACGCGAGCCTTGCGAAGGACACACCCAATGTGACCTTCGCCGGACGACTCGGCAGCTACCAGTATCTCAACATGGACCAAGCGGTTGGACAGGCCCTGCACGTTTTCGACGTTCTCGAGTCCGCCCATGGCTCGAATCAAGGCGAGTGGAGGTGATGACGTTGAGTCAGGCTGTATGCATTCTCGGCATGCACCGCAGCGGTACGTCTGCGTTCACCCGTGGGATGGGCGCACTTGGCGCCTACCTCGGCGAGTCCTTTCTGCCAGCGAATGAGTCGAACCCGAAAGGATACTTTGAACACCTCGGAATTTACAACCTGCACACCACACTGTTGAACAACCTGTTGGTCGGGTCCGACCAACCCAATCCCACCTTACCGGACGATTGGGCCGATACGCACCCAGCGGCACTGCGCGCCAAGAGCCACTTCACCACACTTGTGCGCGAGGAGTTCCTGCCTCACGCCGTGTGGGCTTTTAAAGATCCGCGGACCTGCATCACGCTACCGCTGTGGCTGCGTGTGTTCGAGGAAACCGGCGTGGACGCATGCTTCGTCATCATGGTCCGCAACCCGCTTGAGACGGCGCTGTCCCTCGAGCGGCGGGACGGGATCCCTATTCAGAAAGGTCTCGCCCTCTGGCTGTCCTACACCCTCTCGGCACTCTACCACACGCGAGGTCGAAGGCGTGTCCTGATTCCCTATACCAACTACCTCGCCGACTGGAAGTCGACACTGCTCCATACCCGCGAGGCGCTAAATCTGCCACTCTGGCCGGAAGACGCTGCGCTGGAAGCGCACATGGCGGAGTTTATCGACGCGAGCCTGCGCCACCACGCGTCAACGCGGGAAGATTTGCGGAAGGCGACCGGAGCAGCCATGGTGGACACCGTGTACGACCTCATCGAACGCGCGGCTGCCGACCGAACTGCGGACGACGACGCGTTCCAGTCAGCCATCGAGCGCGCCTATGGTGACTTTCGCTTCATCGCAGCCAACTCCCTGACCGAATTGACACACTGGAAGGCTATGTTCGTTGAGCGAGCAGGAGACATGCTGACACCGGTGCATCAATGCGAGATCACGCATGCGTCAACGGGCGAGTATCAGGAACTGTCATTCGACATCAGCCATAGCGCCCCGGATGCGACCGGCGACTCTGCACGCGACTCTGCACGCGACTCTGCACGCGACTCTGCACGCGACTCTGCACGCGACTCTGCACGCGACTCTGCACGCGACTCTGCACGCGACTCTGCACGCGACTCTGCACGCGACTCTGCACGCGACCCGGTGACGTACGCTTGGAATGGCGTGCCTAGGCAGTTTGCCATTGCCTTCCGGCTACCGGTCACCGTTGTTGACGTCATTGGGGTGGAAGTGCGGGGGGAAGGCACGCATGTGATAGCGTCCTGGTCTCACGACACGGATTGGAACGGTCTGTCCGTCGGACGCGGATTTTGGCCATGGCGAGACGGTAGCCCGTGGCTGCGGTTGCTGACACTCGGCGACGACCTCACGCTGCGGTTTCGTGTTGGCGATGAGACGGCGCGGTCTCACAGCAATGACGGAGGAAACGGATTTCGAAGTCCTGCTGCCGACGCGTGCGGCGCACTGCAAGTGCGCATCAAACTGCGCATTCACCTAGAAAACTCACCGCTCGTCATCAGCGCCTACAAGTTGACGGCGAGGCAGCTAGCGGCCGAACATCACCGCGTTCAGTAACAACCTAGATGTCGCAGGTCGATCGAGACCGCCACGCGGCGCTGGTCACTTCAGACGACCACTTCAGATGACCACTTCAGTAGCGGGTTCTACCGTGACGACCCCTACCGTACGATCACGAACGTCCAGGACTCCCAGCTCCAGCGGAAGTGTCGTTTTTGTCGCTATCCGCCAGATTTTCGCCGCCTAGCGACATTTTTACCCTTCGCGGGCGGTCCGCACCCCCGTGTCCCCCCGTTAGTTCAGCGACGCCTGTGTCGTTAACTCAAACCCGCCCCCGCTACTCCCGCAACTCTCGCTGCAAAACGGCCTCACCACTCAAAATGGGGCCACCGCAGTGGCCCCACCCATCTAGTCCTGTCCTTCCTTCATCCTGTCCCTCGTTCGTGCCAGGCGCCTCAAGTCCTGTCCTCGGCGCATCATCCTCGCCCCCACTTTATCCCCGGCAACAGGGAGTCCCAGACGTGTCCGTTCCACGTCATAGCAATTCCAAGCGATTGTAGTACTCGTTGCACGTACCAAATCCCCTTTAAATCAGACTGGGTGAAGCTTTGCACCTCGGTTGAGGCCTCGACTCGCGGGGACTCGGTCGGGCCGCACCGGGACACGGTCGTATGATGGAAATTGCAGACGGCGATATCACATAGCCGAGCCCTGCCGCCTGCTATGTGTCGATTTCGATCACATAGCCGGGCCGTCCCGCCAGCTATATGTCGATTTCGATCACATAGCCGAGCCGTAGCACCCGCTATGTGTCGATTTCGATCACATAGCCGAGCCTTGCCGCCTGCTATGTGTCGGTTTCGATCACATAGCCGAGCCGCAGCGCCAGCCATGTGTCGATTTCGATCACATAGCCGAGCCGTAGCGCCAGCCATATGTCGGTTTCGATCACATAGCCGAGCCCTGCCGCCTGCTATGTGTCGGTTTCGATCACATAGCCGAGCCGTCCCGCCTGCCATGTGTCGATTTCGATCACATAGCCGAGCCGCAGCGCCAGCTATGTGTCGGTTTCGATCACATAGCCGAGCCGTCCCGCCTGCCATGTGTCGATTTCGATCACATAGCCGAGCCGTCCCGCCAGCTATGTGTCGGTTTCGATCACATAGCCGAGCCGTCCCGCCAGCTATATGTCGATTTCGATCACATACCCGGGCCGTTGCTCCCGCGGTAGTGTCGTTTTTGTCGCTATCCGCCTCAAAATCGTCGTACAGCAACATTTTTACCCTTCGCGGTCGGTCCGCGCCCCCGCTACTCCCGCAACTCTCGCGGCAAAACAGCCTCACCACTCGAAATGGGGCCACCGCAGTGGCCCCACCCATCTAGTCCTGTCTTCAGTTATCCTAACATGACTCGACATCCCGTCTTTCAGTCGCCCTCATGTGGTCTGTGGACAACACGACTTCTCTCCTTCGTTCGCGCCTGTGCGGTACATCCCTCACTCGCCCGGCCCCGTACGGCCCGAACCGTGTCGCCTCGTCGCATCCCTCTCGCCCTCACTCCACGCCGGGCAGCAGGAAGTTCCAGACGTGCCCGTTCCACGTCGTCGTAATGCCAAGCGACTGCAGCACCTGCTGCACATACCAGATGGGCATGTACGTCGTCATCACACCATCTGTCGGATCACGGTGCGCCACCGTCGGCGCATGCAACACCAGCACTCCGTTCACGTACACTGGCGTGCCGTGGTTATTGAAGATGAGGTGCGGCGTCACGCTCGCGAACGCTCCGCTGCTCGTGTTCACCGTCAAGTCCCAGCGGTTCAAGTTGCCGTTCCACACCGCGGTCACACCCGCCAATTGCAGCACGTTCTGCACGTACCAAATCGGCATGTACGTCGTGTGGTTGTAGACCATCGACGGCGAGAGGCTGAATACCTGCCCGTTCACTTCAATCACCCGGTCGTACGCAGGCAACAGCTTTGGCATCACGAACAGGTGGAAGGTCCGAGTCGCCACGTCACCGCTCTTGTCCGTCACCCGCAGCGTGAATGTGGACAGCCCCATTGACTGCGGCGTGCCAAAGAGTGTGCCTTTCGCCCCTAGCGAAAGTCCCCGCGGCAGTGCGCCCGACGCCAGCGACCACTGGTACGTGCCATCGCCGCCCGAAGCCGCCAATGTCCCAGAGTAGCCAGTGCCTGCTGTCGCGCCGGGCAGTGAGCCCGCGCCAATCACCAGCGGCTGCGACTGTGGCGGCGTAGGCGGTGTGACAGGCGGTGTCACTGGCGTCGCGCCGGCCTCGACCGTCAGCGTGTCGGTCGCCGTGGCCGTGTGACCTGCGGAATCTTTCACTTCCACCGTGAACGTGTATGTCCCGCTCGCCGTCGGCGTCCCTTGCACCACGCCGTCCGAGTTCAGCACCACCCCCGCAGGCAGTGACCCGCTCACAAGCGACCACGTGTAGGCTGGTTTCCCACCGTTGGCAATCAGTGTCTGCTCATACAGTGAGCCTTGTGTCCCATCACCAAGCGTGATACTCTGCACGGTCAGCGGCGATACCGCCTGTTCAATCACCCACGTCGCAGACTCCTGCCGCGTCGCACCAAGCGAGTCAGTCACCCGCACAGTGAACGCATATGTCCCGACAGCATTGGACTGGCCCGAGAGCACACCACCTGAGGTGAGCGTATAGCCAGGCGGCAGCGTGCCACTCGCCAGCGACCACGTGTACGAACCGTATCCCCCCATCTCCGTGAAGGTGAAGGTGTCCGGCCAACCGGACAGAACCGTCTGCCGGACCGGCGCAAGCGGGGACAGCGCCGGAGCGACGTCCAACGTAAAGCTGCGCGACTCCGTCGCGTATCCATCTGCCACCGTCGCCGTGAAGGTAAACGTGCCGGAAGCATTCGGGTTGCCGCTCAACAGACCGCCAGACGACAGCGACAAGCCGTCCATCTGCCCCGACGTCGTGCCGTTTGCCAACGCCCAGGTGTAGCTACCTGACCCACCCGACGCGCTCAACTTGTCATTATAGGCGAGGCCGGTCTCTCCCTCCGGTAGCGCTGACGTTGTCTTCAGGACAAGTGGCGGTAACACGTCCAAGGACACAGTCTCGACGCCGAGAACACCTAGGCCCGACTTCGCCTCAAGCGTCGCCGAGAACTGCCCCGGCCCGGCAACCGCCCCCGTCCAGTCCCCAATCGGCGTGATCCCAAGTCCGTCCAACGAAGTCGGGCTCATCGACCACGTGTACGCGGCACCTCCACCGGCACCACCACCTGTGGCACTCGGCGTCCACGGCAGGCCGCTCACAGAACCAGACGACGGCATCTCAATCGTCGTCGAGGACGGCACCGAGACGACCACAGGGTTCACCACGTCGAGTGTCAACACCCGCGTGTCGCTGAGGTCCATGCTGTCGGTCACAGTCGCCGTGACCGTGTAGACGCCAGTCGTCGTGACCGTGCCAGAGATGGCGCCAGTGGCCGGATTAAACGAGAGGCCGGTTGGCAAGCCGGTGACAGACCATGTGTCACCGCCGGATCCGCCTGAAACAGCGAGTGACCCGGAGAAAGCTACGCCCGACACGGCGACACCAAGCGACGTCGACGCAATCGTCGGATACAGGCCCTGCAAATACGGCATGCCCGAGTTAGTCACACCGCTCGGGTCCATCGCCCACGTCCCGGTAAAGTCGAAGCCGACAAATGACGGCTGCAGAGTCATCTGCGAAGAGGTCAGTGCGCCAAACGATCCGGACGGCGCAGAGCCACTCCCAAACAGCGTGCCGCTCGTAACCGCAGTTCCATTGACGTTCCCACCGACATAACCGTCTGTGATGGTGCCTGCAAATGTGTTGCCGACTAGCCCACCCGCGGCGGCGGACAGAAAGGAATTGGCCGTGACATCAGCGTTCACGTAAGATGTCGTGACGCTGCCACTAGACATTTGACCCACCAGTCCACCACCATCAGCGTAGCCACCACCGGGTGCTGAACTGTTGACTGTACCCCGCATGTATGCGTTGGTGACACCGCCACTGAGCATTTCGGCCACCAAGCCGCCAGCGTAAGTCCCGACACCTGCGGTAGGGCCAGCACTCACTGTGCCGCTCATGAATGACTCTGAGACGCTCCCGCTCACGATTTCTGCCACCAAGCCACCCGCATAGGCAATCACGTCAGCGTCAGCAGTGACGCTGCCACTCATGTATGAAGCCGACACACTGCCCGCCTGCATCTGGCCGACTAGGCCGCCGACGTAGCTCTCAGTCATTCCTGCGGTACCGGACCCTGTGACTGTGCCGCTCGCGTGTGAATCCGTGATGCTGCCAGCTTGCATGTCGCCCGCTAGGCCTCCGAGAAAGCTGTCGGACGCTAACTTTTGATCGCTAATCTGCGTAGCTGCAGATGACCCAGTCACACTGCCAGCATTTATCTCCCCCACGAGACCACCGGCGTAGGTGTTACCGCTGGCGGCGCCAGGATGGAGGGTGCTCATCGCAGTCGATCCGGCGATGCTCCCCCCCTCCATCGATCCCGCAAAGCCACCGGCGTAGGTGCTACCGCCGGTCGTGTCAGACTGGAGCGTACCGCTCGCAGTCGAATTCGTAATGGTGCCCGTCTGCATGTCTCCGACAAAGCCGCCAAGAGACACGCTTCCCCCGCCATTCAGGTCGGTGAACACGTAGGTGGCGGTTGATCCCGAAATACTCCCGCCCATCATGTCCGCCACCAAGCCACCTGCATCAAGGGTTCCACCGGCGGTGCCTGTGAAGCTGCCGCTCACCGCGTGTGAATTGGTGATACTACCACTCTGCATTTCGCCCACCAGACCACCCATGTAGGCGACTGCGCCGGTATTGTCAGAGAGTGTGACATTTGCAGTCGATCCGGAAATGCTCCCGCCCTGCATATTGCCGACTAGGCCTCCTGTGTAAATTGGCCCATTAACGTTGTACGAGACGCTTCCACTGACGTACGCGTCTGTGATGTTACCGCCCGCCATATATCCGACGAGCCCACCTTCAGATGGGTAGTTGCTCTGGCTGGACGTCGTCACGGTATCGGACACTTGGACGTTTTCAATCGTGCCACTCGTACCTAGTGTGCCAAAGAAACCAGCATCGGAGGGACTCCCCGATACACTGACACCCGACACCGTGTACACTTGTCCGTCGAAGGTGCCAGCGAACGGATGGGCGCTATTCCCCAGCGGAGTCCAGTTCACGCCTGTCATGACAATGTTACTGGTCAGCTCAATGTTCGCGTGGAGGTAGTCCACCGCCACTCCCGATGCGATGGAGCTCATCGGGTACATGTCGATAAACTCCAGATTGGCCGCGCTCGACACCACGACCCAGGTGGAGCCGTCTTGCTTCGTAATCACGCTAGGTTGTTGGGGCGTCACCCCTGCTATCGGCACTGCCAGTGCCTGCGACGGGGCAAAACTCATCGCGGTGCCAAGCGTGACCATCACGGCTGTCGTTGCGTTCAACATCCGCCGCCCCTTGTTCCCTCTCCCTTGCTTTTCTCGCAAATTCGCTTCTCCTCTCTTCACAGCGCAACTTCATTTTGGATTGGATTATCAATAGCCGCAGTTCTGCACCGGTCTCGCAATTGCTTCTCTAAGTTGAACGAGTCCAGGACGCCTCACAGTTACGAGAGTGCGAACGCACGGGGATAGATGGTCTGGGGCAGTCGCTCATCGTGCCCATGTATCTACTTGTGTCTAATATACTCGAATTTTGAGACCTAGGTACATTCCATATCTACTAATTTGCGCCTGTAACTCTAGTAGTCGCCCCTAGTAGCAATGGTCAGGGGTGGACTGGGGACTGCGGCTCAGGCTGATGACGAAACCCGCAGCGGTTGCGCGGGATGAGCCGGGATGCGTCAGCGGCCCGCGCACGGCTTTCGGCAGCCTGCGCCGCCCGTGATAGTATCGGTTTTGTCGCTATTCGCCGCCAGAATCCCGTGCAGCGACATTTTTTCCATTCACGAGCGATCCGGCCCCCGCCGCCTCCCCCGTTCGCGACACCAGTGGCGCTAACTTTAACTAGCCCTCAAACACGCCCCTGTGCTGGTCCCGCAATCCTCGCCGCACACAGCCTCACCACTCAAAATGGGGCCACCGCAGTGGCCCCACCCATCTAGTCCTGTCCTTCCTTCGTGCCCGGCGCCTCAAGTCCAGCCCTTGGTGCCTTTCCTCCCCTCACTTCATCTCCGGCAACCCGAAATTCTGCGTGTGTCCGTTCCACGTCATCGCAGTTCCAAGCTGCAGCACCTGCTGCACGTACCAAATCCCCTCCAATTCAGACTGGGTGAGGCTTTGCACATCGGTTGAGACCTCGACTCGCGGGGACTCGGTCGGGCCGCGCCGGGATCACGGTCGTATGATGGAAATTGCAGACGGCGATATCCGCGTCAATGGTGCGACCGCTGCGTTACCGCCGATTTGCCGTGCGCTTCGGCGCCACATCGCCTCGAGCAATCGAATCCGCCATCCGCGCGCAAATGGCGTCAAATTGAGGCGAATTGTACGGTACAATGTCTGAAATGGACGTCATGAACACGGAGGGGGCCTTCGGGGTCTGTGCCCCATCACATACCCGAGCCCTGCCGCCGGCTATGTGTCGGTTTCGATCACATAGCCGAGCCTTGCCGCCAGCCATGTGTCGATTTCGACCTCATAGCCGAGCCGTAGCACCCGCCATGTGTCGGTTTCGATCACATAGCCGAGCCGCAGCGCCAGCCATGTGTCGGTTTCGATCACATAGCCGAGCCATCCCGCCTGCCATGTGTCGATTTCGATCACATAGCCGAGCCGTAGCGCCTGCCATGTGTCGATTTCGATCACATAGCCGGGCCTTGCTGCCCGCCATGTGTCGATTTCGATCACATAGCCGAGCCGTAGCGCCCGCCATGTGTCGGTTTCGATCACATAGCCGAGCCGTTGCGCCAGCTATATGTCGATTTCGATCACATACCCGGGCCGTTGCGCCAGCTATATGTCGATTTCGATCACATAGCCGAGTCGTAGCGCCCGCCATGTGTCGATTTCGATCACATAGCCGAGCCGTAGCGCCTGCCATGTGTCGGTTTCGATCTCATAGCCAAGTCCCGCAGCCCGCCATGTGTCGGTTTCGATCACATAGCCGGGTCTTGCTGCCAGCCATGTGTCGGTTTCGATCTCATAGCCGAGCCGTAGCACCCGCCATGTGTCGATTTCGATCACATAGCCGAGCCGCAGCGCCAGCCATGTGTCGATTTCGATCACATAGCCGAGCCGCAGCGCCAGCCATGTGTCGATTTCGATCACATAGCCGAGCCGCAGCGCCAGCCATGTGTCGGTTTCGATCACATAGCTGAGCCGCAGTGCCCCCGCAACTCCCGCAACTCTCGCGGCAAAACAGCCTCACCACTCAAAATGGGGCCACCGCAGTGGCCCCACCCATCTAGTCCTGTCTTTAGTTATCCTAAAATGACTCGACATTCCGTCTTTCAGTCGCCCTCATGTGGTCGTCGGGCAACACGAATTCTGTCCTTCGATCGCGCCCGGGCGGTACGTCCCTCACTGGCCCGCGACTGCCCCGTGCGACACGAGTCCCGCCACGGCGCATCTGTCCCGCCCCTCAGTTCATTCCCGGCAACTCAAAGTTCCAGACGTGCCCGTTCCACGTCGTCGTGATGCCAAGCGACTTCAGCACCTGCTGCACATACCAGATGGGCATATACGTCGTCATCACACCATCCGTCGGATCACGGTGCGCCACCGTCGGCGCATGCAGCACCAACACTCCGTTCACATACACCGGTGTGCCGTGGTTGTTGAAGATTAGGTGCGGCGTCACGCCCGCGAACGCTCCACTGCCCGTGTTCACGCTCAAGTCCCACCGGTTCAAGTTGCCGTTCCACGCTGCGTTCACGCCCGCCAACTTCAGCACGTTCTGTACGTACCAAATCGGCATATAGGTCGTCTGGTTATACACCATCGACGGTGAGAGGCTGAACACTTGGCCGTTCACTTCAATCACCCGGTCGTACGCTGGCAACAGCTTTGGCATCACGAACAGGTGGAAGGTCCGAGTCGCGACGTCACCGCCTTTGTCCGTCACCCGCAGCGTGAATGTGGACATCCCCATCGTCTGCGGTGTGCCAAAGAGGGTGCCGTTCGCAGCCAGCATAAGTCCCCGCGGCAGTGCGCCCGACGCCAGCGACCAGGTGTATGTGCCATCGCCGCCAGAAGCCGCCAATGTCCCAGAGTAGCCAGTGCCCGCCGTGGCACCAGGAAGCGAGCCAGCGCCAATCACCAACGGCTGCGACTGTGGCGGCCCAGGCGTAGGCGGTGTCACTGGTGGCGTTACCGGCGTCGCACCGGCTTCAACCGTCAGCGTGTCCGTCGCCGTGGCCGTGTGGCCCGCAGTATCTCTCACTGACACCGTGAATGTGTATGTCCCGCTTGCCGTCGGCGTGCCTTGCACCACACCGTCCGAGTTCAGCACCACTCCCGCAGGCAGTGAACCGCTGACGAGCGACCACGTATAGGCTGGTTTCCCGCCGTTGGCAATCAGCGTCTGCTCGTACAGCGATCCCGCTGTCCCATCACCAAGCGTGATGCTCTGCACCGTCAAAGGCGAAACCGCCTGTTCAATCACCCACATCGCAGACTCCAACCGCGTCGCACCAAGCGAATCCGTCACCTGTACTGTGAAGTCGTACCGCCCAGGCACGTTCGACTGGCCCGAGAGCACACCGTCTGATGTGAGCGTGTACCCAGGCGGCAGTGTGCCGCTGGCCAGCGACCACGTGTACGAACCGTATCCACCCATCTCCGTGAAGGTGAACGTATCCGGCCATCCAGCCAGCACCGTCTGCCGGACCGAACTCAGCGGTGACAGCGCCGGTGCGACATCCAGCGTGAAGCTGCGCGACTCCACAGCATATCCATCCGACACCGTCGCCGTGAAGGTGAAGGTGCCAGGCCCAACAGCCGGAGCACCACTCAACACGCCTGCGGACGACAGCGATAAACCATCCGTCTCACCAGACGTCGTGCCGCTCGCCAAGGCCCACGTGTAGCTACCCGACCCACCCGTCGCGCTCAACGACTGCTGATACCCAACACCGGTCTCTCCCTCCGGCAGCGGTGACGTCGTCTGCAAGACCAGCGCCGGCGCGACGTCCAGCGTAAAGCTGCGCGACTCCGTAGCATAGCCATCTGACACCGTCGCCGTGAAGGTGAAGGTGCCGGAAGCAGTCGGGTCGCCACTCAACACACCGCTAGACGACAGCGACAGACCGTCCGTCTGCGCCGATGTCGTGCCACTCGCCAACGCCCAGGTGTAGTTACCTGACCCACCCGATGCGCTCAACTGGTCATGATAGGCGAAGCCCGCCTCTCCTTCGGGCAGCGCTGACGTCGTCTTCAGAACAAGCGCCGATAACACATCCAATGACACAGTAGCTGAGCCTAGCACACCAAGCTTTGACGTCGCCTCAAGCGTCGCCGAGTACTGCCCTGTCGTAGCCACCGTGCCCGTCCAGGTACCGCTCGGCGTGAGTCCAAGCCCGTCCAAAGATGTCGGACTCATCGACCAGGTGTACGTGCCACCAACACCCCCGCCGCCGACAGCGCCACCTGTGGCGCTCGGCGTCCACGCCAGACTGCTCACGGAACCGGACGACGGCAACTCGATGGTGGTCGATGACGGCACCGTCACCACCACCGGGCTCGCAACGTCGAGTGTCAGCACCCGCGTGTCACTGAGGTCGAGGCTGTCCGTCACAGTCGCCGTGAGCGTGTAGACACCCGCCGTCGTGGCAGTGCCAGAGATGACGCCAGTGGCGGAATTAATCGTGAGGCCAGTCGGCAAGCCGGCGACACTCCACGTGTCACCACCGGATCCGCCTAAAGCAGCGAACGACGCCGAGTAGGTCGCGCCTGACACAGCCACATTGAGCGACGTCGTGTCGATCGTCGGATACATGCCCCGCAGGTAGGGCATCTCCTCGTTAATCACGCCACTCGGATCAATCGCCCACGTCGACGTGAAGTCGAATCCGACAAACGCTGACTGCGACGTCATCTGCGAAGCTGTCAACCAACTGACAATGCCGGAACTGAACAACGCACCACTGCCGGCCAGGTTCTGGGAGGGACTTGTATTGTTTGTGTACACATCTGTCCAAGTTCCCGCTCCCGTGTCTACCTCCCCAGCAAGTCTGCCGACAGAACTGGATGTCCCGCCGCTTAGCGTTTCCGACGCGTACGCGTACGAGATCTGATTGTCGGATTGCCAGGCGTGCCCAACGAGGCCACCGACGAATGCATTGTTCTGGCCAGATGTAGAGCCGGTGGCGTAAACGTTTGTCAACGTCCCGCTGGTCATCGTTCCAACCAGTCCGCCGTCGCGGCTGAATGACCCACCACGTACCGTAGCGCTCGCAAACGATGCGATAATACTGCCATTCGTCAGGCTTCCGACCAAACCACCGTCGTGACCCGTTGTCCCACCGGACACGGTGGCGTACGCATACGACTGACTAATTTCTAGGTCACCGCGAAATGTCGAATCCCCCACCAAACCCCCGTTGTAGTACCCACCACCGGCGGAAACGCTCGCATGGGAGTCTGTAATGGTCACACCGCCTTGTATCGAACCCACCAAACCGCCGTTTGCGTTGGCTCCTTGCACGGTGCCAGTCGCATAAGAGTCCGCGATGGTACCCGTCAATAACCCCCCCACCAGCCCACCGTCTGCGGACGCGTGTCCCCCATTCTGTGTGGTCAGCGTGACATAGACGTGGGAGTCGTTGATACCCACATAATAGGCGTCTCCAACCAACCCACCGAGGGTCGCGTGACTCGTGCCGGTCAGGGTGGCATGCGCGAAGGAGTTCGTGATCGTACCAGAACGTGCTTGGCCAACCAATCCCCCGGCAGAGAGTTGTTCGGTCGGAATCGTCACTGTTGCGTCTGAGTTTGTGATACTTCCGTATTTATAGCTTCCGACCAGGCCGCCAGCGAAGGCTGCCCCCGAAATCGTCCCGCTATAGGAGGCGTTATTCATGGTGCCAGAGAAGATACCAGCCAGCCCCCCCGCAGACGTATTCGCATAGTAACTTGAATACGTCTGCACACTGCCGACAATATGCACATTCTCTACAACCCCACCGCTGACGACACCGAAGAATCCTTCATTAAATAAAGTCCCGGATACCGTCAGGCCGGTGATTGTGTAATTCCGCCCATCGAATGTGCCCGAAAACGGATTGACACTGTGGCCAAACGGTATCCAGTCGGCTCCCGCCCCTGACATGTCAACGGTCCCACTGAGTTCAATGTTGGCGCCAAGATAGTCCACGGTTGATCCGGACGCAATCACCCCGGTTTGGTGGTTGTCGATATACCACAGGTTGGCGGGACTCGACACAACCACCCATTCGCTGCCGTTTTGCCCCGTCACAACCTTCGGTTGAACTTCCTGCGGTGCTGATGGCGGTGCTGGTGGCTTCGTCCCTGCCAGCGCTTGCGGTGTAGCAAAGCTCATGGCCGTACCAAGCGTGATCATCACCGCGGTCGTCGCATTCAGCGCCCGTCGCCCCTTACCTGTCTTTTTCTCTTTCTGGCTACGCAACCTCTGTATCCTCCTTCTTGACCCGCAACTCGTTTTTGCATTGAATAACGCGTGTTGTGCGGAATCGCTTTCATATCAGGTGACATATAGATGGAAGAATCTCAAAATCAGTCTGGTTATCTTGCGATTGGAGGGGGGACTCTCGATGTCAATTCATACCTTTCGCACTTCCAATCATACACAACGATCGGTTGCATAGATAGAGTTGGGAGACTATCGGCCACAGCCCTCTGCATGCGGCCCCCACAGTTAGACGCCATACATAGCGCAAAAGGTTCGCCGCGCGCTCCCGCCGTCACGTGCCATCGTCGAACGGTTTACCTCTAGCTCCCATCCGCCCCGTTTGCGACACCTGTGGCGCGAATCCGATATCGATGCGGTCTCGGCCCGGGGGCTTCGGGGGGCTTCGGGGGGCTTCACCGCCGGCGCTAGTGTCGTTTTTGTCGCTATTTAACCGTCCGAGTGCCGCGTAGCGACATTTTTTCCATTCGCGGGCGGCGCGAGGCCCCTTATCGGCCCCGTTTGCGACACCTGTGGCGCGAATCCGATATCGATGCGGTCTCGGCCCGGGGGCTTCGGCTGGCTTCGGCGGCCTGCACCGCCGGCGCTAGTGTCGTTTTTGGTTACTACTCAGGTACCCCGTCGCAAGGCACCCCAAAAGGGGGTGTTGAGGACACCCCTTGCGACAGACTTTTTGGGCTACTTTTGTCAGGTCCCTGCGAAGACCGGCTGGCCACGAAGGACCGAAACCAGGGAAGGAAGTAGAGGAAGGTTCTGTTTTAACAGGCTAGAGATAAGGCTGCGGAGTACGGAGAAGGTCTTACCGCCCTCCTGTGTACGAAAGAGCCCGGAGACCTTCTGTTTCACCTTGGTCATCCGAATGTCCCGTTCCGCCTGGTTGTTGTCAAAGGGCACGTTCGCATCCCAAAGGAAGCGAAGGATGGACTCCTTGTGCGACTCAAATCGCTGTCCTAAATTAGCGGCTTTGCTTTTGCACTTTCGTCCACGTGGTCCTGTTTTCGTCGGCACAGGATCCAGCGCCCATTCAGTTTTGCCTAGCTCAAGAATGGCATCGTAAGCCGTCTCAATCTCGGCAATGGTTTCATCAGCGAGCGGGAGACCCTTCTCCCGGGCGTCCCTAGTGAGCTTCCAAGCGCCTCGGAGCAATTCCTTCATCTGCTTAGCCCACTGATGTCCATCATTGTCCAGGATACCTTGACATTCGCGCAGGAGGTGAGCATTGCATAGCGCATGCTCAAATGAGTAGATGGGTCGGAAGTAGGCCGAGAGGCAGTCATGAACGACGACGCCCTTAAAGGTGTCCAGTATCCCCATGCCTTCAATCGCGCCGGTACCACGCTGTGGATAAGTGTCCATGAGCGTCCATTCTGGATTGGACACGACATGCAACCAATGTTGTTTGTTGACGATACGTACACCCGTTTCGTCGGTATGGAGCAGCGGCGCATTGCACAAGTTCTCCCGAATGACGGGGATGGCGCTTAACTCCACGGCACCCGCCATGCTCTCTAATTGGCTCAACAGGGTCGCTTCACTGGGCCGTTGTCCAGTTAGGTCGGCATAGAACTGTCCGATTCGGTCTAAAGGGAGCATATGATAGGCATTTAAATATGTGGTCCATGCTGCAAATCCATCCCCATACTGCACTGGAGCTTTGACGCCATCCGGGAAGCTGGCACGTTGCAATGTATTGCAGCAGGGACAGCGCTTTTCCTCGGCTTGGTGCTCTGTCACAACGAGACGAGGTGCGGGCAAGTCGAATACCTGACGTTTCACGAGGCCCTTCGTGGCTACCGTTTCCAACGATGCGGCACAGTTGGGACAGGCGTTAAGCTTGTGGACGATGACCTCATCGGGGGTCTTGCTCATGAGCAGAGTGTGCCCGCTATGCCCTTTGGGGCCGCCTCTCTTACCACCCGGCTGGCGTGAATTCGTTGGTTTACGAAATCCATCACTAGATGGAGGCTTACTGGAATTGCGGCTGTTCTGGTTCACTTGGCTCTCGAGGACCCTTACACGCTCTTTTAACTCGCGGATTTCAGCCGCCTGTTGCTCAACGATAGCTACGAGTCCTCGTACCAAATCAACAACCGCATCAGGTCCCTGTTCATATACTTGCAAAATGCATTCACGTTCCATTGCTTTAAATTCCAGTTCAAATTCCATTCGAAAGTACCTCCCTTGCATTGGGCACCAGGGCATACACATAAACATCCTTGCGTGTAACGCTCAAGGTATGGTGCGTGTCATTGCGGCTTCTCCCTTGCGTCTGGCCGACTTGAATCCAGTTAGCAGCCCGGTAGCACGTGCCACGGAATCGTTGCTGTTCGACAAACGTCTCCAGCAGGTGCACCGGATGACCATACTTGTCCATCCAGTCTCGGCAGATGCGACTGGCGATGCGGCTGAGGAGATGACTAGCCAGATTGGGAACGGTGACCCAAGGGAGGATGAGAAAGCGCATGTTGTTTGTCACAAGGGATAAGGAATTCCGACGAACACCCGGTGTCCAGCGAATCCACGCGTCGCGTGGCGCAACTTTCCAAGCAGCAGACCCAAAGAGCAGGCACGCTAATGGGCGTCCGTACCGGTCGTAGACAAGATACTTCATGTTTTCACCGACCGCGCCGCAGAATCCCAGGTAATGATATGCGGCGAGCAAATGTCGGAACAAAACTGATGATGCGGATGTCTTTACAATCTCGATTCGCAGCGGCAACAGATCTCGCAAGGGACCCGAAACGGGGGTAGTGTCATGGGCAACGGAACGAACGATTCTTGTCGCGTTTCCAACGCCGACGGCGCGAGGGGCTGGAAGTCGAATGTATTTCAGTCGCTCAAGTTTGAGCAACATGGTACGACAGGCCATGTCTTTTAGCTGGCCATTGCCGTTTGTCCAGTTCCAAGTCGCACACAGTTCGCGCGATAACCGAGTGCGATTCCAGTCAGGGTGACAATGGATGAGTTCACGTATCCATGCAATATCTTGTTCGGTAAGGTGGCGTCCTTGTATCTGCATACCACCATTCTACAAACAAAAGACCGCTGAGTCCAGCTATTTCTAGCCTGGACTCAGCGGGTACCTGAGTAGTAACCGTTTTTGTCGCTATTTAACCGTCCGAGTGCCGCGTAGCGACATTTTTTCCATTCGCGGGCGACTTGATCCCGCTCGCCTACCCGGTTAGCAACGCCTACGTCCTTATTCCGCCTCCGGACGATCCGTGGCGCCCGCGATAGTGTCGTTTTTGTCGCTATTCGCCGCCAAAGCCCCTCGCAGCGACATTTTTTCCATTCGCGGGCGGTGTGGATCTCCTCATCGGCCCCGCTAGCGACACCTGTGTCGTTAATCCGTCTTCAAGCGTCGTCCAGGTGGCCCAGCACCCACCGCCCCGTCCGCACGCGTCCCCCACAGTCAAAATGGGGCCACCGCAGTGGCCCCACCCATCTAGTCCTGTCTTTAGTTCATTCCGAACCGCACGAGTCCTGGCCTCGCAGCACCGCTCGTGGCCCGAGCCGTGTCGCCCTCGGGCGGCACATCCCTACACCCTCACTCCGCGCCCGGCAGCAAAAAACTCCAGACGTGCCCGTTCCACGTCGTCACAATTCCAAGCGACTGCAGCACCTGCTGCACATACCAAATCGGCATGTACGTCGTCAGCACACCATCCGACATGTCACGATGCGCCACCGTCGGCGCATGCAGCACCAGCACTCCGTTCACATACACCGGTGTGCCGTGGTTATTGAAGATGAGGTGCGGCGTCACACCCGCGAACGCCCCGCTGCTCGTGTTCACGGTCAGGTCCCACCGATTCAAGTTCCCATTCCACACGGCGTTCACGCCTGCCAACTTCAGCACGTTCTGCACGTACCAAATCGGCATATACGTCGTCTGGTTGTAGACCATCGACGGTGAGAGGCTGAACACCTGGCCATTCACTTCAATTACCCGGTCGTACGCTGGCAGCAACTTCGGCATCACGAACAGGTGGAAGGTCTTCGTCGCGACGTCACCGCTATTGTCCGTCACCCGCAGTGTGAACGTAGACATCCCCATCGTCTGCGGTGTGCCAAAGAGCATGCCGTTCGCCGCAATCATCAGGCCCCGCGGTAGCGTGCCCGACGCCAGCGACCAAGTGTATGTCCCATCGCCGCCCGAAGCCTCCAATGTCCCCGAATAGGCCGTGCCTGCTGTCGCGCCTGGCAGAGAGGCCGCGTCAATCGCCAGCGGCTGCGACTGTGGCGGTGTGACGGGCGGTGTCACGGGGGGCGTTACCGTCGTCGATCCCGCCTCAACCGTCAGCGTGTCGGTCGCCGTGGCCGTGTGGCCTGCCGAATCTCTCACTTCCACAGTAAACGTGTATGTTCCACTCGCTGTCGGCGTCCCTTGCACCACGCCGTCCGAGTTCAGCACCAGCCCAGAGGGTAGCGGCCCGCCGACAAGAGACCACGTGTAAGCCGGTTTCCCGCCGTTGGCAATCAGCGTCTGTTCGTACAGCGATCCCTCCGTCGCGGCGCCAAGCGTGATACTCTGCACGGTCAGCGGCGATACCGCCTGCTCAATCACCCACGTCGCAGACTCCAGCCGCGTCGCGCCAAGCGAGTCAGTCACCCGCACAGTGAACGCATACGTCCCAACAGCATTGGACTGACCCGAGAGCACGCCGTCTGAGGTGAGCGTATAGCCAAGCGGCAGCGTGCCGCTGGCCAGCGACCACGTGTAGGGGCCTTGTCCCCCCGTTTCCGTGAAGGTGAAGGTGTCCGGCCATCCGGACAGAACCGTCTGCCGGACCGGACTCAGCGCCCCCAGCGACGGCACAACCACGAGCGGGTACGTAATGGAATCGGCAAGGTCCAGACTGTTCGTCACCGTGACAGTTACCGGGTACTGTCCCGGACCTGACGTGGAACCTGTGATGCGACCTGTGGCAGTGTTTATCGTGAGTCCGCTCGGCAAACCGGCTGCAGTGAACAAGTTGCCGCCGGTGCCGCCAGACACAGACGGTTGGTCGTTGTACGACTGGCCCACTTCAGCAGGTGTGTACGCCTGCTTGTCCAGGGTCGGATACATCGATTGCAGGTACGGCAATCCGCCGTTAATCACACCACTCGCGTCAAGTGCCCATGTGGCGGAGCTAAAGCCGTGATGGAACAGGAATGTAGGGCTCATCAAATTCGTGGCAGAGACCGCTAGGGAAGTGTCGCTTGCCCCGGTGCCTGTGACGGCGGCTGCGTCGCCCGATGGATAAAATGAGTGAACGACCTGTCCCGCTTGCATCTGCCCGACCAGGCCATGCGTGGAGCCGCTCAACGTGACCCAGGCGTAGGTGCCGGAGATGACGCCGCCCGCCAGTTCCCCGACCAGACCGGCGGTGCTGCTGTCTGCGGCCGACACAGCCACACGCCCGACAGCGTAGGAGTCGGTGATGGTGCCACCTTGCATCCAGCCGACGAACGCCGCATTCGCGCCCGCGCTGGCGAAGACGTGTTCATCGGCAAAGGACGAGTTGATGTCCGCTGAAGTACCGACTTGTCCGATCAGACCACCGGCATCATTGTAGGCGGTGATGCCAGAGGTATCTGTCAGAGTCACCGTTCCGGTGGCGTATGAATCGGAGACACTCCCGTCCTGCAGATAGCCCGTGAGACCGCCAGCATCGCCCCTGCCAGACAGGCTGACTGCACCTTTGAAATATGAACCTGACACGCTTCCGTGAATTACTTCGCCGACGAGACCCCCCGCAGTATCGCCCGAAACCGTGGTAACCGCTCCAGTGGCAGAAGAATTCGAAATGGTTCCCGAGGACCCATAACCAACCAGGCCACCTGCGTAGCCGCCGCTCACGCTGACGCTCGCGCGCGAATCCGAGATGGTCGCGTAACCCACGTACCCGATGAGGCCGCCGGCCATACTGAATTGAGGATTGCTCGGATACAGGTCCCCTGAGACGGTTCCGCTGGCAATGGTTCCCGAGTACATGGACCCGACGAACCCACCTGCATACTCCCCACCCGCCAAGGTTCCACTGACGTGGTCGCCTGTGAAGTTTGCGCTGGAATCCACGTCCCCGACCAGACCACCACCATACGCCTGTTGAGCGAGCGTCATCGTCCCACTCCACTGGCTATCCGTGATGGTGCCGGCCTCCACGAAAGCGACCAGACCACCAGCGATGATGTTCGTTTGGGGAACCTGGGTAGCGGAGTCTGACACAATGTTCACAGTGGAGGATGACTTGGAGATGGTCCCAGAGCCGAGATAGCCGATGAGGCCGCCTGCGTCATACAATCCCGAGATGCTGCCGCTCGCGTGGTCGTTTGTGAAGGTCACAGACTGAAATGCCTCTCCCGCCACAAGCCCGACCACACTGTTCGATATGAGCGACGTGCCCGCGGCGGACAAATTCCCCTCGATGGTCAGCCCGGACACCAGCGCACCGTTGCCGATGACGCCGAAAAAGCCTGCGGTCTCGTAGGTTGGAGACAGTACAGCGACACCGGTCACCTGCTGTTCGATCGACATCCCCGTGATGCCGTAGCCGTTTCCATCGAAGCTGCCGACGAAAGGAGTGTTGGAGTCGCCGAGCGGGATCCAGTTGTTGGTGCTGCCAGCCGGCGCCGCAATGTTGTTCATCAGCTCAATGGAATCGCCAAGAAACTGGCTCTGGTTTTGGTCAATCGCCTGCAAATCCGTCCAACTCGACACCTCGATCACGCCCGTTGACGTGGCCCCCAGCACGTCGAGGGTGTAGGTGTGTGTCACTGTGCCAAAGTCGCCGCTCGCGGTCACGGTTACCGGATATACGCCGGATGCCGACGTTTGACCCACGATGAGTCCGTCCGAGGTCAAGGTCAGTCCGCTCGGCAACCCCTGCGCTGACCAGTCCGTCACGATGCCTTGAGTGACGGGCACGGCCTGCTCCACTGGCTGATTCTCCACAGCCATGATTAAATCTGGGCCACCAAGCATCGGGGCCAAAGCAGCCAAATAGGGCATGCCTCCGTTCGTCACGCCAGTTGGATCGATCGCCCACGTTGACGTGAAGTCAAAGCCGCCGAACGACGCGGCGGTGGTCAATTCAGACGCAGTGAGGCCAGTTGCGCCGCCATTCGTGACGGTCGCAGTAACTGGCCCGAAGTAGTCATTGGACGCCACAGTTAGCGACACTAGACCGCCAAACGAATTACCGGATGGGACTGTGCTATCTGCCGTGTACGAGTCGGTAATCGAACCAAGGAAAGTGCGTCCGACGAAGCCGCCAACCTGACTTTGCCCTGCGACCGTTCCTACCGAGTAGTCGTTCTCTACCGTTCCCTGATTCAATTGTCCAACCAGACCGCCGACGGTGCCCACACCAGACACGGTCGCAGACGCAAACGACCCGGACACGGTGCCACCGTTGATGCCAACGAGGCCGCCTGCGATTTGGGCAGTGCCCGCCCCAACGTCACCGACCGCGTATGAGGACTCAATGGCACCGGAATGTTGGACTATCCCCACCAGGCCCCCAACGACCCCTCCTAACACACTGACTGACCCCAGCGCATACGAATCCGAAATTGTGCCAGATGTAAGTACACTCACTAAACCGCCGGCTACGCTGACGCTGCCGGCTAATGATTCCGTCAAGTTCACATTCGCATGCGAATCCGTGATGGTTCCACCCAGCACTTCGCCAATCAGTCCGCCAGCGCGGGAACCGTACGATACTTCGATTGTTCCTGACGCCGAGTCGTTGACGAATGTCGCGCCCGATACGACACCCGCGAGGAGACCGTATGCTTCCGGTTGAGCTCCCGATGGCCCGGTGACAGTTCCGCTGACATTGACGTTCTCCACGACGCCACCCGTAGAGACTTCGCCGAAAAATCCGTTTTGCTGCACGGGTGTTTGTGGCGGTACTACGGTCAGTCCGTCAATCATGTGCCCCTGCCCATCAAACGTCCCGACGAACGGATTGCCAGTTTGCCCCAACGGTGCCCATACACCGGACAGCGACATGTCCGCCGTCAATTCGATGTTGGCGTGCAGATAGTCCACTGTCGATCCCGTTGCAATCGCCCCGGTTTGGTGGTTGTCGATGTACCACAGGTTGGCGGGGCTTGACACAACCACCCACTCACTGCCGTTTCGGCCTGCCACAACGTTCGGTTGCACCTCTTGTGGTGTCACCGACGGCATCGTGCCCGCCGCAGCCTGCGGTGGGGCGAAACCCATGGCGGCGCCGAGCGTGATCATCACAGCGGTCGTCGCATTGAGCGCCCGCCGCCCGTTCCCCAATGTTTTCTCTCTTTTTTGGCGCAACTTTGTTGCTCCTCTCTCGTGTACGCCGTAGCTGGCGCGAAGGCACCCTGTCGCCCGCCCGCACAACCCGTATGCGATATTGAGTATTATATCAACCTGCGAATTCGCTAGGGAGTATCCCGGACGGCTCTATGGAAGATTTTCAAACCCCGGTAGCGACACATGTGTCGCTATTCGCCCTCCAGACTGGCCGCGACGCCGGCGATAGTGTCGTTTTTGTCGCTATTCGCCGGCCGAGCGCCGCGTAGCGACATTTTTTCCATTCGCGGGCGTCGCGAGGCCCCTCACCTATCCCGTTAGCGACGCCAGTGGCGCTAATCGCCCTCCAGACGGTCCGCGGCGCCCCCGATAGTGTCGTTTTTGGTTACTACTCAGGTACCCCGTCGCAAGGCACCCCAAAAGGGGGTGTTGAGGACACCCCTTGCGACAGACTTTTTGGGCTACTTTTGTCAGGTCCCTGCGAAGACCGGCTGGCCACGAAGGACCGAAACCAGGGAAGGAAGTAGAGGAAGGTTCTGTTTTAACAGGCTAGAGATAAGGCTGCGGAGTACGGAGAAGGTCTTACCGCCCTCCTGTGTACGAAAGAGCCCGGAGACCTTCTGTTTCACCTTGGTCATCCGAATGTCCCGTTCCGCCTGGTTGTTGTCAAAGGGCACGTTCGCATCCCAAAGGAAGCGAAGGATGGACTCCTTGTGCGACTCAAATCGCTGTCCTAAATTAGCGGCTTTGCTTTTGCACTTTCGTCCACGTGGTCCTGTTTTCGTCGGCACAGGATCCAGCGCCCATTCAGTTTTGCCTAGCTCAAGAATGGCATCGTAAGCCGTCTCAATCTCGGCAATGGTTTCATCAGCGAGCGGGAGACCCTTCTCCCGGGCGTCCCTAGTGAGCTTCCAAGCGCCTCGGAGCAATTCCTTCATCTGCTTAGCCCACTGATGTCCATCATTGTCCAGGATACCTTGACATTCGCGCAGGAGGTGAGCATTGCATAGCGCATGCTCAAATGAGTAGATGGGTCGGAAGTAGGCCGAGAGGCAGTCATGAACGACGACGCCCTTAAAGGTGTCCAGTATCCCCATGCCTTCAATCGCGCCGGTACCACGCTGTGGATAAGTGTCCATGAGCGTCCATTCTGGATTGGACACGACATGCAACCAATGTTGTTTGTTGACGATACGTACACCCGTTTCGTCGGTATGGAGCAGCGGCGCATTGCACAAGTTCTCCCGAATGACGGGGATGGCGCTTAACTCCACGGCACCCGCCATGCTCTCTAATTGGCTCAACAGGGTCGCTTCACTGGGCCGTTGTCCAGTTAGGTCGGCATAGAACTGTCCGATTCGGTCTAAAGGGAGCATATGATAGGCATTTAAATATGTGGTCCATGCTGCAAATCCATCCCCATACTGCACTGGAGCTTTGACGCCATCCGGGAAGCTGGCACGTTGCAATGTATTGCAGCAGGGACAGCGCTTTTCCTCGGCTTGGTGCTCTGTCACAACGAGACGAGGTGCGGGCAAGTCGAATACCTGACGTTTCACGAGGCCCTTCGTGGCTACCGTTTCCAACGATGCGGCACAGTTGGGACAGGCGTTAAGCTTGTGGACGATGACCTCATCGGGGGTCTTGCTCATGAGCAGAGTGTGCCCGCTATGCCCTTTGGGGCCGCCTCTCTTACCACCCGGCTGGCGTGAATTCGTTGGTTTACGAAATCCATCACTAGATGGAGGCTTACTGGAATTGCGGCTGTTCTGGTTCACTTGGCTCTCGAGGACCCTTACACGCTCTTTTAACTCGCGGATTTCAGCCGCCTGTTGCTCAACGATAGCTACGAGTCCTCGTACCAAATCAACAACCGCATCAGGTCCCTGTTCATATACTTGCAAAATGCATTCACGTTCCATTGCTTTAAATTCCAGTTCAAATTCCATTCGAAAGTACCTCCCTTGCATTGGGCACCAGGGCATACACATAAACATCCTTGCGTGTAACGCTCAAGGTATGGTGCGTGTCATTGCGGCTTCTCCCTTGCGTCTGGCCGACTTGAATCCAGTTAGCAGCCCGGTAGCACGTGCCACGGAATCGTTGCTGTTCGACAAACGTCTCCAGCAGGTGCACCGGATGACCATACTTGTCCATCCAGTCTCGGCAGATGCGACTGGCGATGCGGCTGAGGAGATGACTAGCCAGATTGGGAACGGTGACCCAAGGGAGGATGAGAAAGCGCATGTTGTTTGTCACAAGGGATAAGGAATTCCGACGAACACCCGGTGTCCAGCGAATCCACGCGTCGCGTGGCGCAACTTTCCAAGCAGCAGACCCAAAGAGCAGGCACGCTAATGGGCGTCCGTACCGGTCGTAGACAAGATACTTCATGTTTTCACCGACCGCGCCGCAGAATCCCAGGTAATGATATGCGGCGAGCAAATGTCGGAACAAAACTGATGATGCGGATGTCTTTACAATCTCGATTCGCAGCGGCAACAGATCTCGCAAGGGACCCGAAACGGGGGTAGTGTCATGGGCAACGGAACGAACGATTCTTGTCGCGTTTCCAACGCCGACGGCGCGAGGGGCTGGAAGTCGAATGTATTTCAGTCGCTCAAGTTTGAGCAACATGGTACGACAGGCCATGTCTTTTAGCTGGCCATTGCCGTTTGTCCAGTTCCAAGTCGCACACAGTTCGCGCGATAACCGAGTGCGATTCCAGTCAGGGTGACAATGGATGAGTTCACGTATCCATGCAATATCTTGTTCGGTAAGGTGGCGTCCTTGTATCTGCATACCACCATTCTACAAACAAAAGACCGCTGAGTCCAGCTATTTCTAGCCTGGACTCAGCGGGTACCTGAGTAGTAACCGTTTTTGTCACTATTCGCCCGTGCGAGCGCCGCGTAGCGACATTTTTTCCATTCGCGGGCGGCGCGAGGCCCCTCGCCACCCCCTTTAGCGACGCCAGTGGCGCTAAGCTGCCCCCACAGTCAAAATGGGGCCACCGCAGTGGCCCCACCCTTCTCGTCCTGTCTTTGGTTTTATCCTTGCCCTATGCCCGGATGACACGGCCACCGTCCCCAGTCGCCCTCACTTCATCCCAGACGGCCCACCGTCCTCGGTCGCCTCGGCACATCATTCCCGCCCTCACTCCACGGCAGGCAACAGGAAGTTCCAGACGTGCCCATTCCACGTCGTCGTGATTCCGAGCGACTTCAGCACCTGCTGCACATACCAAATCGGCATGTATGTCGTCATTACACCATCCGACAGATCACGGTGCGCCACCGTCGGCGCATGCAGCACCAACACTCCGTTCACATACACCGGTGTGCCGTGGTTGTTGAAGATGAGGTGCGGCGTCACACCCGCGAACGCTCCGCTGCTTGTGTTCACCGTCAGGTCCCACCGATTCAAGTTCCCATTCCACACGGCGTTCACGCCTGCCGATTGCAGCACGTTCTGTACGTACCAAATCGGCATATACGTTGTCTGGTTGTACACCATCGACGGCGAGAGGCTGAACGCTTGGCCGTTCACTTCAATCACCCGATCGTACGCAGGCAACAACTGCGGCATCACAAACAGGTGGAAGGTCTTCGTCGCGACGTCACCGCTCTTGTCCGTCACCCGCAGTGTGAATGTCGACATCCCCATTGACTGCGGCGTGCCAAAGAGTGTGCCGTTCGCCGCAATCATAAGACCCCGCGGCAGCGTGCCGGACGCCAGCGACCAAGTGTATGTGCCATTGCCATCGCCGCCAGAAGCCGCCAATGTTCCAGAGTAGGCCGTGCCCGCCGTGGCGCCTGGCAGTGTGCTCGCGCCAATCCCCAGCGGCTGCGACTGTGGTGGTGTGACGGGCGGTGTCACGGGTGGTGTCACCGGCGTCGACCCCGCCTCAACCGTCAGCGTGTCGGTCGCCGTGGCCGTGTGGCCTGCAGTATCTCTCACTGACACCGTAAACGTGTATGTTCCACTTGCTGTCGGCGTCCCTTGCACGACGCCGTCCGAGTTCAGCACCACCCCCGCAGGCAACGAACCGCCGACAAGTGACCACGTGTAGGCCGGTTTGCCGCCGTTGGCAATCAGCGTCTGCTCGTATAGCGAACCTTGTGTCCCATTACCGAGCATGATGCTCTGCACGGTCAGGGGCGATACCGCCTGCTCAATCACCCACGTCGCAGACTCCAGCCGCGTCGCGCCAAGCCCATCTGTCACGCGCACGGTAAAGGCATACGTCCCGACAGCATTGGACTGGCCCGAAAGGACGCCGTCTGGTGAGAGCGTATAGCCAGGCGGCAGCGTGCCGCTGGCCAGTGACCACGTATACGGGCCGTAACCACCCATCTCCGTGAAGGTGAAGGTGTCCGGCCAACCCGCCAGTACCGTCTGCCGGACCGAACTCAGCGGTGACAGCGCCGGTGCGACATCGAGCGTGAAGCTACGTGACTCCGTCGCATAGCCATCTGACACCGTCGCCGTGAACGTGAAGGTGCCAGGCCCAGTCGGATTGCCGCTCAACACACCGCTAGACGACAGCGACAGACCGTCCGTCTGCGCCGACGTCGTGCCGCTCGCCAGTGCCCAGGTGTAACTCCCTGACCCACCCGATGCGCTCAACGACTGCTGATAGGCGAAGCCCGCCTCTCCTTCGGGCAGCGCTGACGTCGTCTTCAGGACCAATGCCGGCAACACATCCAAGGACACAGTCGCGGAGCCGAGAATGCCAAGACTCGAATCAGCATCGACCGTCGCCGAGTACTGCCCTGTCGTAGCCACCGTGCCCGTCCAGGTACCGCTCGGCGTGAGTCCAAGCCCGTCCAAAGATGTCGGACTCATCGACCAGGTGTACGTGCCACCAACACCCCCGCCGCCGACAGCGCCACCTGTGGCGCTCGGCGTCCAGGGCAGACCGCTCACGGTTCCGGACGATGGCAACTCGATGGTGGTCGATGACGGCACCGTAACCACCACCGGGCTCGCAACGTCGAGTGTCAACACCCGCGTGTCGCTGAGGTCGAGGCTGTCCGTCACAGTCGCCGTGACCGTGTAGGCGCCCGCCGTCGTCGCAGCTCCAGAGATGGCGCCAGTGGCGGGATCGACGGTAAGTCCAGAAGGCAAGCCGGTGACACTCCACGTGTCACGACCGGATCCGCCTGAAGCAGTGAGCGACGCCGAGTAGGCCGCGCCGGACACAGCCATACCGAGCGACGTCGTGGCAAGTATCGGGTACAGAGCTTGCAGATACGGCATGCCGTTGTCAATCACACCGCTCGGGTCCATCGCCCAGGTGCCGGTAAAGTCAAAGCCGACAAACGACGACTGCACCGTCATCTGCGCGGAGGTCAGTGCGCCGAACGATCCGGACGCAGGGCCACTCGCAAACAGTGTCCCGCCGGAGACCTGCGCACCGTTGACCTCGCCACCTGCGTAGGTGTCCGTGACCATGCCTGCGGCCGAGCCGCCGATGCCACCCACAAATGCCGTACCCTGATTGGGTGATCCGTAAGTACTGCCACTGACCCGACCGCTCGCATAGGAAGCGGACAGTGCCCCGCTCTGCATCTCACCGACCAAGCCGCCCGCATACGCGTTACCGTAGTTGCTTCCTCCGGCGGCACTCCCACCCACCGTGCCGGTCATATAGGAAGATACCAGTGTCCCGCTCTGCATCTGACCCACCAAACCGCCCGCATAGGCGTCACCGTGATTGCTTCCCCCGTCCGTACTCGCACCCACTGTGGCGCTCACATAGGACGTGGACAGAGTTCCATTCTGCACCTCACCCACCAAACCACCCACATAGGCATTACCGTAGTTGCCTCCTCCGATGGCACTTCCCTCCACTGTGCCATTCACATAGGAAGTGGACAGTGTCCCACTCTGCATCTGACCCACCAAGCCGCCAACATAGGCGTCACTCCCGTAGGTAGAAATATTGACCTGACCGTTCACATGCGCGTTGGTGATGCGCCCGCCTTCCATCTGCGCGACTAGGCCACCTGCGTAGAGGGATTCGAAGTTAGCAAACGGAGTCACACTGTCCACAACCCCCAGGTTCTCAATCGTGCCGCTCAGGACGCCAACGAAACCCGCATCCTGAAAACCGCCAGAGACGGAGATGCCCGACACCGTGTATCCCTGTCCGTTGAAAGTGCCGACGAAGGGAGCCGCGCTGGTGCCAAGCGGCGTCCAATTCGATGTCGATCCCGACGGCGCCGCGATATTGTTCATCAACTCGATGGTCGACCCGAGGAACAGGCTCTGGTATTGGTCAATCGCCTGCAAATCCGTCCAATTCGACACCTCGATGGCCCCCGTTGACGAAGTTGTCAGCACGTCGAGGGTATAGGTGTGTGTCACTGTGCCAAAGTCGCCGCTCGCGGTCACGGTCACCGGATAAACACCGGAAGCGGGCGCGTGACCCACAATGAGTCCGTCCGAGGTCAAGGTCAGCCCGCTCGGCAACCCCTGCGCAGACCAGCCCGTTACGATGCCCTGAATGACGGGCACGGCCTGCGCCACTGGCTGGTTCTCCATAGACATGATGACATCGGGGCCACCAAGTATCGGGGCCATGGCGGTAAAGTAGGGCATGCCACCGTTCGTCACGCCGCTGGGGTCAGTCGTCCACGTCCACGTGAAGTCGAAGCCTCTAAACGCCGCGGCAGTGGTCAACTCAGAAGCAGTGAGGCCAGTTGCGCCGCCATTCGTGACGGTCGCAGACACCGGGCCAAAGTAGTCACTGAACTCCACAGTTTGCGACAATAGACCGGCAAACGCATGGCCGGAAGGAGTTGTGCTATCTGTCGTGTACGAGTCTGTAATCCAACCACCCATGGAGTCTCCAACGAAGCCGCCAACCTGGCCTTGCCCTGCGACCGTCCCCACCGAGTAGTCGTTCTCTGCCGTGCCCTGATTCGATTTTCCAGCCAAGCCACCGACAGTGTCCACACCAGACACGGTCGCAGACGCAAACGACCCGTACACGTTGCCACCGTTGATGCCAACGAGGCCGCCTGCAATTTGCGCAGTGCCCGCCCCAACGTCACCGACCGCGTATGAGGACTGAATGGATCCGAAGTGTTGGACAAACCCGACCAAGCCCCCAACGACTCCGCTGAACGCACTAGTTGACCCGAGCGCGTACGAATCCGAAATGGTACCTGATGAAAGCAACCCCACTAAACCGCCGGCCACGCCGCCGGTGAATGAGTCCGTCAAGTTCACGGTCGCATGCGAATCCGTGATGGTTCCACCCAGCACTTCGCCAACCAGTCCGCCAGCGTACGCGCCCATTACGCCGTCGATAGTTCCTGACGCTGCGTCGTTGACGAAGGTCGCGCCGGATACGACACCAGCGAGGAGCCCATATACTTCCGGTTGTGATGCAGATTGCGCAGTCATCGTTCCGCTGACATTGACGTTCTCCACGACGCCACCCGTAGAGACTTCGCCGAAAAATCCGTTTTGCTGCACGGGTGTTTGTGGCGGGACTACGGTCAGTCCGTCAATCATGTGCCCCTGCCCATCAAACGTCCCGACGAACGGATTGCCAGTTTGTCCAATCGGCGCCCACACCCCTGACAGCGACATGTCCGCCGTCAATTGGATGTTGGCATGCAGGTAATCCACCGTCGATCCCGATGCAATCGCCCCGGTTTGGTGGTTGTCGATGTACCACAGATTGGCGGGGCTTGACACGACCACCCATTCACTGCCGTTTCGCGCCGTCACAACGTTCGGCTGCACCTGTTGTGGTGTCACCGACGGCACCGTACCCGCCACTGCCTGCGGTGGGGTGAAACTCATGGCGGTGCCGAGCGTGATCATCACAGCGGTTGTCGCGTTCAGCGCCCGCCGCCCTCTCCCCAATGGTTTCTCTCTCTTTTGGCGCAACTTTGTTGCTCCTCTCTTGTGTACGCCGTAGTTCGCGCGAAGGCACACTGTCGCCCGCCCGCACAACCCGTATGCGATATTGAGTATTATACCAACCTGCTACTTCGCTAGGGAGTATCTCGGGCTACTTTTCGGGCGACTACTTTCGGGCGATTCTATGGAAGATTTTCAAACCTCGGGGGGGAGGGGCGACGGCGACGGCGTGGGGCGCGCTGGCAGCACAGCGGATTTTAGTTGTCAAAATGACCTGTATTCACGGACTCCCTTCGCTGGAGTTGTCAAAATGACAACTCCCTCCAAGCCGCAGCTTTCTCTAGGTAGCAAAATGACACTCCCTCCCGATTAATCGATATCTCCCGCATGCTCACTCATTCACAGGTAAGTGTCAAAATGACACCTAGAGCGCGGTGTCCTCACAGGTAAGTGTCAAATTGACACCTAGAGCGCGGTGTCCTCACAGGTAAGTGTCAAATTGACACCTAGAGCGCGGCGCCCTCACAGGTAAGTGTCAAATTGACACCTAGAGCGCGGCGCCCTCACAGGTAAGTGTCAAATTGACACCTAGAGCGCGGTGTCCTCACAGGTAAGTGTCAAATTGACACCTATCGACCCGGTTTGGCGGTCATCAGCGACATTTTCGACACTCAGCGCGACCTGGTGCGCTTGAATTTGGTCGATCAGCGACGCCTGCGTCGCTGACCTTTCATTTTCGCCTTGCGGGCGCCGCGTCAACGGTAAAAATGGCGCTAAGCGGAGCGCGGCAGACAGTCGGGCGGATTTTAGCTATCAAAATGACCTCTATCCACAGACTCCCTTCGCTGTAGTTGTCAAAATGACAACTACTCCAAGCTGCGGCTCTCTCTAGATAGCAAAATGACGCCAAGCGGGCCACGGCTGGCGACGACGCCCGGCAGGCACCCGCCACCCGGTGCGCCGACCACAGCGGATCACGCCGGATGCCTGCCGGATGCCAGTAGGCTTCTCTCGGATTGCACACGCCACCTAGGTTACGGGTCCGCGTGCAACGAAATCGGCCCCACATCAGGTCCTGGATCGACATCCTCCACGTGACCTGTCACCCCACTGACGACACAGGCATATGTTTGTTCCAAGGAGGAGTTTGTCTTGGTGTTCCTAGCGCTGTACGACGCCGGAGATTTCGGGTTGTTCCCGCAAACCAGAATCGCACAGGCATTTTCGGCACCAGCGATGAAGGAAATCGAGATCGTCCGCTTAGACTTGCAAAAGATACCTCAGCGCAAGCGATTTGAAGTGATCCGTGAAAACATTGATAAGACGGACTTCATCGCGTTGGGCGTGGGAACCTATACATTTATGCATGCTTGGGCACATTTCACAGGAATTTACGGTTTCGCAAAAAACCGTCCGATGCTGGTAGCCAATGAGGTCCCCCTTCACACCGGGTGGGAAGTAGAAATGACCGAAGGCCCAAATCCATTTTCACGTGTTCAATGGAGGATACACGGGCGCGATATCGGATTGTACTCTTTAGACAACGTTTTCGAGGTGATATGGACACTCCAGAAGACAATCCCGAGGAACTCGGTGCATTACCGGTTAGAAGGAGAGGTTGGACTCGTCGAAGAGGTTGCCCCAATGTACCGTTGGGATCCCGTAGTCGTAAATCGCAACCTTTTCAAGTGGATCGAAAGGTCGCTATGGTTGGCAGGCTTGTGACCCCACACGTCATGCGCTCGGTGGCGGCCTGACCGGGAAGGCGTGCGTCGACCGCAGGTGGTTGAGGCGGCTCGATGGGGGCCCGTGAGCGCAAGATGGCGGCCCGATGGGGGGCCCGTGAGCACCGGCTGGCGGCGATTAGCGACACTGGCGTCGCTGCGGCGCCACTGAGCCGGCGCGCCACTGAGCCAAGCCGAAAGCCCGACCCAACACCCGAAATGGAGAGGCCCCGCACAGGCCATGCGGGGCCTCCATCCACTGTATTCAGTCGACTGACACGCCGAGGCGCAGCCACACCCTAGGCTCTACGCCGAACCTTACGCCTCCGCCACAGTGGTGCGCGGCGAGGTAGCGGACGCGATGGGCTTCTTCAGCGCGGTCACAATCAGGCCGGCGACGACGGCGCCAATCAAAATCGCGATGAGGAACAGGAACCAGTGTCCAATCAGCGGGAAGACGAAGACGCCGCCGTGCGGAGCCGGGTTGGTGACGTGGAACATCATCGACAGCGCGCCGGTGATGGCCGAGCCGACCATGATGCTCGGGATGACGCGCAGCGGGTCGCGGGTCGCGAACGGGATCGCCCCCTCGGTAATAAAACACGCGCCGAGGATAACCGCGGCCTTGCCGGCGTCGCGTTCATCCTGGGAGTACTTGTTGCGGGCGATGAAGGTGGAGAACGCGAGTGCGAGCGGCGGGACCATGCCGGCGCCCATGACGGAGGCCATGATCATCTGCGCTTCCGGCGTGCCAGTCGGCAGCAGGCCGACAGCGAAGAAGTACGCGACTTTGTTGAACGGGCCGCCCATGTCGAACGCCATCATCAGGCCGAGGAGCGCGCCAAGGCCGATCGATCCAGTGGCGCCCATGCTCGTGAGACCAGCCGAAATGGCGTGCATCAGTGCCGCAATCGGATGGCCGAGGACGAAAATCATCAGCAGGCCGACGATGCCGACGGAAAAGACCGGGATGAGCAGGGCCGTCTTAACGCCTTCGAGCGATCGCGGCATTGGCAACGCCTTTTTCAGCCCGAGCGTCACATAACCCGCCAGAAAACCTGCGATGATGCCGCCGATGTAGCCGGCGCTCGCGTGCGGCTCGCCGTACATCGTGCCTTGCGTGCCGATCCAGCCGCCGACGAGGCCAGCGGCGAAGGCGGCGCGATCGCCGATGGACTCTGCGATGAAGGCCGCGAGAATCGGAACGAACAGCGCAAACGCCGACCCGCCGCCGATGTTGCTAAACGCCGCCGACAGCGGCTGTTTGCCGTTCAGGTCAATCGCGACCGACAGCGCGATGAAGATACCGCCTGCGATGACGAGCGGCAGCATCCGCGACACGCCGTTCATGAGGTGCCGGTAGACGGCGGGCTGGCCACCTCTGCGCGCCTGCTTCTGCGCTTCGATGCTCGCCATGTACTCGCCGGTCGCATCGCGGCCGCCGCCTGCTTGGCCTACGGGGACGCCGTATACAGGTGCAGCCTCTGCCTCTTCGATCAGCGACTTCGCATCTTTGATCGCGGCCGTCACCGACACCTGCAGCACTTTCTTGCCGACGAAGCGGTCGAGATCAACCTTTTTGTCCGCGGCGATGATGACTGCGTCAGCTGCCGCAATTTCCGCGTCGGTCAGCTTGTCTTCGGACCCGGCTGCGCCCTGCGTCTCGACGCGCATGTCGACGCCGAGTTCCTTGGCCGCCTGCTCGAGGCCCTCTTGCGCCATGAATGTGTGCGCGATGCCGGTCGGGCATGCGGTGATGGCGACGTACTTGCTCATAGGAAACCCTCCTATTGTACAAATCGATGAATCTAGAATGAAGTCCGAATGATCCCGGCGCTCAAAACGCCCGGAGGTGAATCTGGTGGCACGGTGCGGTCTGCGCCGCGGCGCCAGGCGCGGTGCGCGTGGCGTGGCGCGCGATGCGCCGCGTGAATCCGGTGGTCCGTGCCGCGGCACCAGGCGCGAGCTCCTCGGCGCCGCCGAATGGCCTACAACTGCAGCGACTCCACGCTGGTGCCGCACAGCACCGCCGCGATGTCGTCTCTCCCCGGGTGCGTGTTCCCGGGCTTTTGCACCTTCGCGGTGCCGGCTGCGGCGGCATAGCGCACGGCTTCGTCAAACGGCACGCCGCGCGACAGTCCGTACAACAGCGCCGCGACGACCGTATCTCCCGCTCCCACCGGCGACGTCACCGGCACGGTCGGCACCCGGACGCGGATGGCGCGAAGGTTATCTGCGCCGCGCGCTGCGCTCAGCGCTTCGACAGCCGCTGGTGGTCCGGCACTCCCTGACGGTTCGTGCTCGGGCGCACTGACAGCTCGGTTTCCGCTTGGTCCCGACACATCGCCCCAGCCTTCCCCCGCCACCGCGACGACGCCGTCCGGCCCCATTGAGACGACTGCTATACCGACTCCGCCCGCGACTAGTTCCGCGGCAGCGCGGGCGACGGCGTCGACAGAGCTGCAGTCGCGTCCCGTGATGTCGCTCAGCTCACGCACGTTCGGCTTAATCACATCCGGCCCGGCCTCAATCCCCCGCGCCAGCGCGGAGCCACTCGCGTCTAGCAACGTGTGGTAGCCTGCTCCTTTCGCCGCCCGGATGGCTTCGCTGTACCAGTCCTCTCGGCAACCGGCCGGCAAGTTGCCGCAGTAGGCAACCCAGCTTTGGGCGCCGGTGGAAGTGGCGATGGCAGCTCGAGCCACGTCTCCGCTGCCGGTGGCAGTGACGGTGGCCGCGCCAGCCACGCCCCCGGCGCGCCCAGCCACGGCGCCGGCGCGAGCCAGCTTACCCCGGCCGCGCAGGTACTCGGTCAGCTGCGCCCACTCGTCCGGCCGGATGACCGGCGCCGGGCTGTTGAACTCGGTCAAGTTGCCGGCCGCGTCAATCACCTTGACGTTCACCCGCGTTTCGGCCGCAATCTCGACAAAGTCCGACGTGATGCCCAACCTGTCGAGCTCCTGCGCGATGAACTGGCCGCGCGAGCCGCCGAGAAAGCCGGTGGCGCGCGTCGTGATCCCCAGTTCAGCGAGGAGTTTCGCGACGTTGATGCCCTTCCCGCCCGGATATTGCTGCGGCGCCTCGACCCGGTGCAGTTCGCCCGGGCAAAGCTCACCGACGGAGATGAACAGGTCGACGGCGGGATTCAGCGTGACCGTCACAATGGTAGGTTCGTAGTTGTCGCGTCTCGCCAACGTGCCGTCTGGCGTCGCCATCACCCCCTCTCCACAGCGCTCGGCGTGCGCACTGCGACGTGGTTGTCGTGCAGCGCGCGCGCAAACGATTCGTCGCCCACTTTCGCGTCCGTGACTAGGGTGTGCACCGCGTCCCAGGAACACACGTGCACGAAGCTGGTCTGGCCGATCTTGCTCACATCACTCGCCACGACCACGTGTTTCGCCGCCGCGACCATCGCCCGTTTCGTCGCTGCTTCGACCGCGTTTGGCGTCGTGACGCCACCTTCATGCATGCCGTTGGCGCCGAGGAACAGAATATCGACATGCAGTTGGCGCAGCATCTGCTCCGTGAACGGCCCGACGAACGCGCCCGTGGTCGGCCGCAGTTCGCCGCCGAGCACGACAAGTTGGCCGGCAAACCCAGTTGAGAGTTCGTTCGCGACGGCGAGGCTGTTGGTGACAACCGTGATCGGGCGATCCCGAAGTTGCACCCCGATGTGCCACGTCGTCGTCCCAGCGTCAATCAGCACGGTGTCACCGTCCTCGACAAGCGCCGCCGCAGTCGTACCGATGCGCGCCTTGGCGTCGGCGTGTTCGCCCCCCTTTTCTTGCCAGGTCGGTTCGTAACTGGCGTGATCGTCCAAAACGGCCCCGCCGTGCGTCCGCTTCAACTGGTGAGCTTGTTCGAGCTCCTGCAGATCCCGGCGGATCGTCGACTCGGAACTGTCGAGCAGCGCCGCGAGTTCTGCCACGGTCGCCCGGCGGTGAGTCTGGAGATAAGCGATGATTTGTGCTTGGCGTTCCGGGACGAACATCGGCCGGACCTCCCTCAGATTGCCGCCGCAAGCACGCTGGCCGCTGGCGCTGGTGTGCAGCGCGCGTTCGGCGGCGTGTCGCGTGTCGCGTGTCGCGTGTCGCGTGGCGGTGCGCAACGCGCGTTCGGCGGCGTGGTAGCGACGCTGGGCGTGGTAGCCCTGGCGCTGGTGTGCGTCTCAGCGCGGTGCCTGTAGAGCGTGTGCATGCGCTTTCGTGACGATTTCAGCGATATATGTCGGCGTTTTGTGCTCATTTGTGATTGAATACGCTCATTATAAAGTGTAAAATGACGTCAGGTCAATCATTCGATAAAATCGATGTGGATTGACAGGGATCACGCAACGGGATCTCTTGAAAACGCTGCCCGCTAGGAACCGAAGGGCGAGGAGGAATTGCTCGATGCGCCAGGAGTCTGTTGAAGTTACGCACGCCGCGGGTTTGCATGCGCGGCCGGCATCGGAGTTCGTGAACACGAGTGGCCGCTTTCAGTCGTCCGTCCAGGTGACGTTTAACGATAAGACGGTCGATGGGAAGAGTATCTTGGGAATCATGAGTCTTGGCGTCGCCAGAGGCAAAACGATCACGCTCACCGTCGATGGTCCAGACGAAGACCAAGCGATGGCTACCCTCGTCGCCTTGTTCCAACCGAAAGACGAGTAGAGTAGATGTCAAAGAGGCGCGCGGAGGCAATCCGCGCGCTTCCAGTTTAGAAGTGAAATTGCCGCGTGCAGCGTGAGCGTGAGCGTGAGCGTGACAACTTTACATAGGGGGCGTGAAGAGTGCTCGATGCGAACAACGTCTTGATGGGTGTAGCGGCGCCATCGCAAGAGGACGTCGTGCGGGCCGTCGTGAACCGGGCGCGCGAAGACGGCAAGGTGACGGACGTCGACCAGACGGTCCAGGCCGTGCTAGCGCGCGAACAGGAGAGCACGACCGGGTTCGGGAAAGGCGTCGCGATCCCGCATGGCAAAACCAACGCTGTCACGGAACCGGTGCTGTTGTTCGCGAAGCTAGCGCAGCCGGTCGAGTGGAAGTCGCTGGACGACAGGCCGGTGGATATGCTGTTCATGATCTTGGTGCCGGAGCAGTCCGCGAACGAACACCTGCAGATTCTGGCGAAGCTGGCGCGCAAGCTCATGCACAACGACTTCGTCGAGGCGCTGCGCGACTTTACGACGGCGGACGAAGTGGCCGCCTACGTGGAGAAGGAACTGGCGTAGGATTTGGTGGCGGCTTCGGCGCGATGGGGCGGCCGCGCGCGGGGCGGCTTCGGCGGCTTCGGCGGCTTCGGCGGCTTCGGCGGCTTCGGCGGCTTCGGCGGCTTCGGCGGCTTCGGCGGCTTCGGCGCGGTGATGGAAAAACTTAATGGAAGCGACGCCCGCGTCGCTGTCCAATTTCAGAGCGAGAGCACGAGACGGGGCGAGGAGGCAACGAAGCGTGGATTACTCACCATTTCTGCAGGCGGCGCGGGAAGCTTCTTCGCGCGATCCCGCGCATGACTTTTCGCACGTCGAGCGTGTGCGGAAGAACGCGGAGCTCCTTTTGGAGGAAGTCAGGGCCGATAGTGAAATCGTGATCCCCGCAATCCTGCTCCACGAACTCTTCAACTACCCGAAGGGGCATCCGCAGTCGCGTTATTCCGGCGACGCCTGCGCAGAGTTGGCGCGCGGGGTGCTCGAACAGGCCGATTACCCACTGGCGAAGCGCGAGAAGGTTCTCGACTGCATACGGTTCCACTCGTTTTCGCGTGGCGTGACGCCGGAGCATATGGAAGGAAGGATTGTGCAAGACGCGGACCGGCTCGATGCAATCGGAGCAATCGGGATCGCGCGACTATTCGCCACCTGCTCCGAGATGGGGCGACCGTTTTATGATCCCGGCGATCCGTTCGGGGACGACAGGCAGCCTGACGACAAAGCGTACGGCCTCGACCACTTCTACGTGAAGCTGTTCAAGTTGGCGGATGGAATGCACACGGAGGCGGCGCGGCGCATCGCGCGCGAGCGCACGGAGTTTATGGAGGCGTACATCGCCCAACTGCGCGTGGAGATCGGGCGGTAACGGCTGGCACGGCTGGCACGGCTGGCACGGCTGGCACGGCTGGCTATGTGATCGCGATCGACACTTCCACGGCCCCCGCCGCTCGCTATGTGATCATTATCGACACTTCCACGGCCTCCGCCGCTCGCTATGTGATCATTATCGACACTTCCGCGGGCTCCGCCGCTCGCTATGTGATCATTATCGACACTTCCGCGGGCTCCGCCGCTCGCTATGTGATCGTTTTCGACACTTCCGCGGGCTCCGCCGCTCGCTATGTGATCGTTTTCGACACTTCCGCGGCCCCCGCCGCTCGCTATGTGATCATTATCGACACTTCCACGGCCTCCGCCGCTCGCTATGTGATCATTATCGACACTTCCACGGCCTCCGCCGCTCGCTATGTGATCATTATCGACACTTCCACGGCCTCCGCCCCCTCCGATCCCCCGCTCATGAAGCTTGCACCGCCTCCGTAGCGGCACAGAACAGCTTATGTGCCATTTGAGCAGGTCCTCGGACCTCGATAGGCTGTCCTCAACCGCTTAACGGGGCCGTACGACGGCAAAACACCAATAAATATTGGGATTAAGCGGCCTCGGGCCGCTTAATATCCACTTTGGCCGGGAATATCAAGCCAATAGGCTGCGCTGTGCCGCTATCCAGGCTGCCCAACCCCTGGGCTGCGCCGCTATCCAGTCTCAGACCAATGTTATCGTGCGCGTGTCCTAATTTGGCTACCACCCCAGAAAATGGACAAAGTTCTATCTCCAGTTGTATTCGTGATGGTGCCCCCTCTCGCCTCCAGTTTCTCCGCTCAACGCCGCGCCAGGCTACTCAGTTCGAGACGATGTTCCACACACGTTGCACGCCGTTGTACCCATTCGCGTCCAGGCCGACGCTGTTGAGAATGCGCTGTAGGTCCCAGATTTCAATGTAGGAAGTCAGCGTCGACGTTCCAGGCTGCGCCGTCACAATGTGCGGCACCGCCATCAGCGCGCGGCCGTTGACTTCCATAAAGGCGTCGCCGGCGTGGGTCGTCGGGATGAGGCTGACGTCGAACGACGAGCTGTCGATGTTCAGCATGTTCACGTGCCAGACGTTCTGCAGACCGAGCCGCTGCAAAATTTGCTGCACATCGTAGACCGAGGTGTAGTACGTCCCGCGGTAAGTGAAGCCCGGGACGACGAACTGCTTGACGCCGTTCAGTTCAAATGTCCGGGACGACCAAGTCAGGTTGCGCGTGGCGAGGCGCTGGGCGCTCTCGATCGGGGCGGCGATCACGACCGTCTCCCCCGCGGTGAACCCAAACGTGACTTTGCCCGCCTGCACCTGTGCGGGCACTTGGGTGAGGCCTCCCGGCGTCTGGCCACCGCTCGAAGTCGGACCGCCGCTCGGAGCCTGGCCACCGCTCGACGTCGGACCTCCGCTCGGGGCCTGACCTCCGCTCGGGGCCTGACCTCCGCTCGGGGCCTGACCTCCGCTCGACGCCTGGCCACCGCTCGAAGTCTGGCGACCGCTTGACGTCGGACCGCCGCTCGGCGCCTGGCCACCGCTCGGAGCCTGGACGTATACCCGGGCGTTGGCCGGGATGACCGGACTCGACACCGTCAGCGACATCGGATGTGTTGCGGCGCTGCCAGAGACGCTCACATCGAAGGCGGCGATGGGCGTGGCGTCGGCGGGATCGACGGAGATGAAGGACGTTGTCGGCACACTCGAGACTGTCAACTGATGCTGCGAGGAGAAGGCCTGGGCTGGAATGGAGACGCTGATCACGTTCTTTCCGTCCACCCCGGTCACCGTGGAGGCGCTTGAGTTCGCGACCGTCGAGACGAGCGGTCCCGCGCCGGAGCCTGCCCCTGAGCCAGAACCGGAGCCAGAGCCTGCCCCTGAGCCGAGTCCCGAACCTGATCCCGAACCGGAAGCGCTGTTCGTCTGGGGTGACGCAACCGCGATCGTCACCGTCGGTTGCGCGACGACCTGCCTTCTCGCATCCGTCACAGTCGCTTGAAACGTGAATGTGCCGGACTGCGACGGCGTCCCGGTCAGAACGCCGGCAGACGACAGCGACAGTCCATCGCCAACACTCGTGCTGCCAGAGGCCGGGCTGGAGCCTGCGCCAGTGGCGGCCGCCCCACCGTTGCTGGAGCCTGCGCCAGTGGCGGCCGCCCCACCGTTGCTCGAGCCTGCGCCGGTGGCGGTCCAAGTGTACGGGCCGACGCCGTTGGTCGCCATCAACCGCGTCGACGCGCTCTGGCCGGCTACGACCGAGATCGTCTGGCTATCGAAGTACGGTAGCTCCTGCTGCCAGGTGAAGTACAGCGCCGGTGGCGTTGCGCCTGGGACCGCGACGAACAGTTCCGTGAAGTCGTTGTTGGTCGATGTGGTGCGGCTCGTACCGGCCGCGCCCATGACGAGGCTGAGCGGCGAATACGCAGACGTCCAGTTCGACAGAATGTTGTCGCGGTGGCCAAAGCAGCCAGTGCTGTTGGTCGGCGTACAGTCGATGTTGTCTCCGCCCTGCCCGTCCTGGTACATCCAGCCGTAGTCAGCCTCAAGCACACCGCCCGGAACAGCCGCCCAGTTCGAGCCCCACGCGACAAATGAAAACGGCGCGTTGCGTGGAAATACCGGATCGGTCGAATTCTGCACACCGACCTCTGCTGCCGTGTCGAGTACCGCGTTCAGACCAAGCACCGGAGGTAGGCCGCGAGAGAGACGTTCTAGGTTCGCGATCACGAGCAGCTTCTCCGCCGCTGTGAGCGAACTGTAGTTCGAAGGGAGCGCGATGGTCGGGATGAACTCTGCGTGGCTGTGCGCGTTGTTGATGGCCCTGAGCACCGTACTGTCGGTCGGGTTCCACGACGCCCAGATGTCCGGGATCGGCAGGAAGTTTGCCGGCGGTTGAACGGCGGGTATTGGGCTGGCCAACGCGACCGGCAGAGTCGCGAGGGTCATACCAGCCGTCGCAACGGCTGTAGCTGCGGAAGCGCCAAGGAGTCGCGCGAGTCTGTTCGTCACGGTGAGTCTCATCCTTTCGATCGCCTGGCGACCGCTCTGTTCTGTGCGTGGGCGGCGGCCCTTTTGCTCGGCCGGTGGCCCAGCGCAACTCTGCCCCGGTTGATCACGGCCGTTCCCACGCGGCTGCTGTCGCCTGCGGCTGCGGCTCGCGGTGTCGAATTATGATAGAGACAGTATAGCAGAGGGGCTTGTCCTAGTAGAGTTGCGGCGGTGCGCCGGTGGGAGCGACATTTTTGCACTTGTCTCGGCTTCCGTGAGGTCAATGATTGAAGGTTAGCGACGCCAGCGTCGCTAAGCGACCAATTTCAGACGCACCAGGTACCGCTGAGTGCCGGATTCCGTGCAGATCCATCACGTCAGTACTGGGGGCGGTTCATTTCTTGGGGGCATCTGACAAGATTCGGTTCTTCGCTAGGCAGATTTCACAGGTGTCGGACTTGCAGATTGCGAGTGGATAGTCGACTTCCGCAATTTGTCTGTATCCAGTTTGAAACTTTTGAACCGCAGGATGCTTAGTTACAAGAGTCAGACAAGCTAGGCACCAAACAAGTTCTAGCTCCACTGCAACACCCACCCTGTTATATCTGTGTTTTTATGTATATTCATACATATAGTACTCCAACCACAGTGGCCTTCCATGGGACTTTTGTCCCGGTTATATAGGTCTTTTGTCTCGTTTGGCAGGCTCACGATGGCGCAGGACAACAGGACAACAGGACAACAGGACAACAGGACAACAGGACAACAGGACAACAGGACAACAGGACAACAGGACAACAGGACAACAGGACAACAGGACAACAGGACAACAGGACATCTCCCCCCTCGTTCTCTGTGTAATAGCGAATGAGCCATAGATACGACAATTCGTGACATGATTTTAAATGGCCTTATTTTTTCTAGCTCGCGTGTAAAACCTCACACTCGGTGTGTCCCTTATAAATGTCAGCGGTTATGGGGTTGAATTCCCACCCGACCATACCACAGAGATCGCATTTCTCCACACTTCTTTCCCGACATACGGGTACATCGCCACCACCGGGATTGTGGATGCGTGGACCATGAATTTTGGAGTGGCTGATTATGTCCCCGACTTGTGGGTATTGAAGACTCGCAGATGACAACAAGTGTGCTTGGATGGATTTCACCTGTGTTGGGACCATCTGAAGCAACTGCTTGAAATCAGACTGAATCGCTTGTTCTGCTTGCGGGTCTGGCCCCAATGCAGGCCGTTCAATTCCGTTGTCGGAAAATGTAACCTTGTCCATGATGATTGTTTCTCTCGTCAGCATTTGATGAAGTTTTGTAGCGCGTGTCGCGCCCATTATATCGACAATCTTCCCAAGATCTCTATTCAGGGCACTGTTCATCACGTTCGCATCGTGTCGGAAGGCTTTAATGAATGTGTCCTGTGTCAAATCTTCTGCCGCGTATCGGTCCCTGGTCATGTGAACCAACAAGTTGAATACATCGTCCCCGTACTCGCTGAAGAGAGCTCCTATATCCAAAAGCCACCTCCCCTGACACCAACACTTAAAAGACGCATATCGATCCCGCCCCGTTACACTTCCATCGTTGCCACGGCTGCCGTTTCGACGCGACAGACACCAAAATCCATATACAGGATGGGATCCTTCGAACTGTTTCATGGATCGGAACGACCCGTTCTTCCCAATTCTCAGATAGAGTCGTGGCCTCGACATTTCCGCGGCTCGGGCGGCTCGCTATGTGATCGCGATCGACTTTTCCGACGTCCCCGCCGCTCGCTATGTGATCGCGATCGACTTTTCCGAAGCCCCCGCCGCTCGCTATGTGATCCTTATCGACATTTCCGACGCCCCCGCCGCTCGCTATGTGATCCTTATCGACACTTCCGACGCCCCGGCCGCTCGCTATGTGATCGTTATCGACACTTCCGGGCCCTCCGCCGCTCGCTATGTGATCCTTATCGACACTTCCCAGGCCCCTGCCGCTCGCTATGTGATCCTTATCGACTCTTCCCAGGCCTCCGCCGCTCGCTATGTGATCCTTATCGACACTTCCGACGCCCCCGCCGCTCGCTATGTGATCGTTATCGACACTTCCGACGCCCCCGCCGCTCGCTATGTGATCCTTATCGACACTTCCGAGGCCCCGGCCGCTCGCTATGTGATCGTTATCGACACTTCTCAGGCCCCTGCCGCTCGCTATGTGATCGTTTTCGACATTCCCGGGGCCTCCGCCGCTCGCTATGTGATCCTTATCGACATTCCCGGGGCCTCCGCCGCTCGCTATGTGATCCTTATCGACATTTCCGACGCCCCCGCCGCTCGCTATGTGATCCTTATCGACACTTCCGACGCCCCGGCCGCTCGCTATGTGATCGCGATCGACTTTTCCGGGGCCCCCGCCGCTCGCCATGTGATCGTTATCGACTTTTCCGGGGCCTCCGGCCTCCGCCGCTCGCTATGTGATCGTTTTCGACTTTTCCGCGGCCTCCGTAGCGGCACAGAACAGCTTATGTGCCATTTTAGCGGCTCCACGGACCTCAATAGGCTGTCCGCAACTGCTTAACGGACCCGTAGGACGGCAAAACACCCATAAATATCGGGATTAAGCGGCCTCGGGCCGCTTAATATCCACTTTGGCCGGGAATTTCAAGCCAATAGGCGGCGCTGTGCCGCTATCCAAGCTATCCAAGCCCCAGCGCTGTGCCGCTATCAAATCTCAGGGCAATGTTCCAATCCTCTCTCCTTCCAATCCTCTCACTTCCCACGCCAATCCAATCGTCCTCCGTGTGACGGACACTTTGTACCGCTAGCGAACGAACTCTATGAATCGTTACAACACACGAGGCCGAAAGGGGTTGGATAGGATGAACAGACGTCTGGTTGTGGGTGTGGGCGTATTGTGTGCAGTGGGAATGACAGCTGGCGCGGCCAGCACGGCACTCGCGGGCACCAGCTCGACACAGGCCACGAACGCAAGTCACAGCACGAACGCAAGTCACAGCACGAGCGCAAGTCACAGCACGAGCGCAAGTCACAGCACGAGCGCAAGTCATAGCACCAGCGCAAGTCACAGCACGAGTGCGCAAGCAAAGAGTTCAAGCTCTGTGCAGGTCACCTCCAAACCGACAATCACGGTCGGAAAAGCGACAACGCTCGCCACGTTGAGGCAAGACTCCGCGGGCACTCAGTCCTCCGCGCAGGGGACCGTAACGATCAACACCACGTCGTCGACGCAGCCTTCGGGCACATCGGCTCGCGCGCAGCTACAGAGCGCCATTCAGTCGCTCCACGCGGCCATCAAGGACGACCAATCTGCGCGCAAGCAACTGCAACAAGCCGTTCAGAACTTCCGCGCGGCGTTGCAGCAGGCCGAACGCAGTGGGGACGCAAGCGCGGTGAAGACCACGATTTCGCAGACACAAGGTCTAAGGACCATACTGTCGCAAGCGATGAACGACCGACAAGAAGTCGGCACGTCTGAGAAAGTATCGTTGAAAGACCAGAACAGCAACCACATTGCAAAAGCCGTGAGTGCGATCAGCGCAGTGGTGACACGCGATGAACGGGAAGCACAGGCCATGCAAAAGGCCGCGCAGGAGCTAAACAACCTGACGGCAACGCTCAAAAGTGCAACTACGTCTCCGGCGAAGCCTGGCTCCGCAAACGCCGAATTGACGCTGTGGAGTAAGTTCGGTCACCTGCCGGACAGTCAAGTCCATATCGGCGGTCTAAAGGGGTCGCTGTCGCTGCACATCACCGCCGGGCCGCACCACAGTTAAGCCCCCAGGTAATTTTCGTGTAATGTCCAGGTGGTTTTCAGGACGGGGCAACGCACTTCACTTTTCGCGAGCAACTCGAGCAACTCAAACAACTCAAACAACACGATCAACACAAACAATACAAGCCCTCGCCAGCAAAGTGCGAGGGCTTTGACACATTCACTGTGGGTTCGTCATGCGCTTATACCAACTGAGGAACGCCTGGTCAAGCGCTTTGCGGAGCTTGACTTGATCGAACAGGTCGCTGTAGACGGGTACTTCATCGATCCAGTTTGCCCAGTTGCCCAGATAGCCTTCGATGTCTTGCCAATGCCCGTCCTTCACAGTCACCGTGACGTGGTCATGTTCGATTGTCGCAGCAACATCAAAGGAGTGAAGAGACCAACTCGGGTTCAGGGTTTCATGCAGCGAGTCACACTGGATAGAAAAACCGACGGGCGGTTGTTCAGAGTTGACGGCCAGCCGGTCGGGATCACCTGAAATATACTCGAGCGCCCACAAGTTGAAGGCGTCTTGAACCTGTTCAGTCAGCTCTTTCGACGTTTCCTTCGCATGCGCCTGCTCGTCGGCCTTCTGTTGGCGACGCGCTTGCTCGGTAGCTTTGATGGTTTGCATGTCTTGGTGCAGATCGCGATCCAATATTCGTCACCTCTTCACAGAGTCTACCCAACCTAGAAAAGGGTATGACGTTACGCCGGTCCGTCCGTTAGCCGCCACGCAGCAACGGCCCTCTTTGCTTCGTGGCCAGTGACGCCCGTCCGTCGCTAAAAGTGGGCATGAATGATTTGTTTGAGCTGATTCATGTTGAGGATGATCTCGTCATCCATGGCCCCGAGTGGGTCATTGTAGATGAGCTCACCCTTCCCGCTTACCTGGTAGTAGTGAATTTGGCTCGAATGGAAATCTCCCTTGACGCCAAGCCCAATACTGATGAAGTCCTGAGGGGTCATGTTGGTGTCCATCAGGTACTGCGATACTGACCTCGACAGTTGCGGTAGCTTGGTTAGGTTGGAAGGCTGCATCACAGCCTTCGCGATGCCTTTAAGTGCTGCCGCCTGTAACTTCTGGCGACCGTAGTCGGTCCCAGGTACGGAAAAACGTTCGTGTACGACCTCTGCCACCAGCCGCCCATTGAGAAAGTGTGGCCCAGCGGAAAACTTCATGCCAGCATCCTGTGTGTACCACGGGTGTGTCAGTGTGACGGGGAAAGGTAGGTTCATCGTGATGCCGCCAATCGCATTGACCATCGCCTGCAAACCCCAATAGTTCGTTTCTGCATAGTAGTTGATTGGAACCCCGGTGAATTTGCTGATGAATTGCACCGCATACAGGGTGCCTTGCTTGGGACCGAGTTTGGTCTGCGCGAGAATTTGCACACTGGTAATCTTCGTGTGACCAAAACCCGGCATGTACACACGCGTATCGCGCGGAATGCTGAGCATGTTGTATTGGTGTGTATTGAGATTCACGTGAATCAGAATGATCGAATCCGTGTGGCTGTCTGCGACCGACAACCCGCTGCCACTACCGGTCGGGCGAGCGTCGGAGCCAAACAACAGCACGTTGAACACCCCAGGCGCTTCACTAGAGGTGGGCTTCGATGCGGTGGACTTACTAGATATGGTGCTGAAGGTCGTGTTGGCAGCAGTGACGGTGCCTGTCGGCGCGACAGTCGGCAGGTTCTTGAAGTGGTTCTTTGGTTGCAGACGTTGATATTCGTAGAAACCAAGGCCGGCTGCCACCACGACAACGGCGGCAATGCCAATTCCGGTGTATGCCAGCAGGCGTTTCCACGTAGGTTTCTTCCTCTTTTGCTTGACCGTGTCCCGTCGTGAGTGGTCTGTGGGTCCTTTGTTCACACAGGCATCCTCCTTGAAAACTCGCCATAATTAAAACGACAATTTCGTGAATTAACGCAATCTGCATCCTTCCATCTGAGTCATGCGGTCCCCCGCCAGACCCTCTCTGCAGCAGATTCGGATTAACCGACAACGAATTCCTCAGCCACTATCATTCGCCTCATCATCGCCTGTAGTTCATCCCGGAGGTCTTTGCGACCTAGCGCCAACTCAAGGGTGGCCTCAATGAAACCAAGTTTCTCACCCACGTCGTAGCGACGTCCTTCAAACTCACAGGCAATCATGCCCTGTTTTCGATTCACTTCAACCAGTGCGTCCGTTAACTGAATCTCACCCCCTGCGCCGATTTGACCGAGTTCCAAAAAGTCAAACACGTCTGGCGTCAAGACGTATCGGCCAATGATCGCCAAGTTCGATGGCGCCTCGACGGGTTGGGGTTTTTCGACCATTTCACGGATTTGTGACAATCGACGAGATGTGCCCATTGGTATCGAACCGACAATCCCGTAACGAGAAACAGCCTCTTTGGGCACATTTTGAACTCCAACGACCGGCATTTCGTAGGTCTCATAGACATCCATCAATTGCCGAATGCACGGGGTATGGGCATCGACGATGTCGTCCCCAAGCAACACAGCGAACGGCTCACTCCCAACAAACCGCCTTGCACACCAAACTGCGTGCCCAAGTCCTAATGGTTCCTTTTGGCGGATGTAGTGAATGTTAGCCAAGCTCCCAATCTGCCTGATTTCCGCGAGTTGCGAATGCTTATCCCGATGGGTTAGTAACTCTTCCAACTCCACAGAACGGTCAAAGTGGTCCTCAATCGCCCGTTTTCCTTTGCCCGTTACAATCAGTATGTCTTCAATGCCTGACGCCGCTGCTTCCTCGACGATGTACTGAATTGTGGGTTTGTCTACAATTGGCAACATTTCCTTTGGCATCGCCTTCGTCGCTGGAAGGAATCGCGTCCCCAGTCCAGCGGCCGGGATGACTGCTTTGCGCACTTTTGGCATAAGAATCCCCCCTTTGCAGCACAACGGTACGCGCATGCACTCCGCAACGATTTTCGTTCTATATAATGAACATCGTTATCATAACCCCTCCCCACGGCAAAAACAAGCGGGCCGTTGGCAGCTTGTTTTTCTGCATTTTGTTCTTCATCGGGAACGATTAACTACTGAAGTTCTATTGACAGAACAACACTGTTCTTTATACTGAACAGAAAAGGTGATTGATCTGCATCAAAGTCTGACTTTCGAAGCAACGAGAAGGGGTGTAAATAGTTGGAACACGCAGAAGGATTAGAACGGCTACGTGGTGACCTCGACTTAATCGATGAACTGTTGTTGGATGCCCTGCGGGCCCGCATCGAGTGCTGTGTTCGAATTGCAGAGTTTAAACGGGAGCATGACATCCCCATGATGCAGCCGCATCGCATCAACTTCGTCCAAGAGCGTGCAGCTCAGTACGCTACCGAGCACAACATCGCCCCCGCCTTTTTGCGCAATCTGTATGAGTTGGTTATTGCCGAGACCTGCCGTGTTGAGGACTTAGTCATGAGTGGCTCTGGTCAATAGGGCGACGGTGCCCGCGAGTCTTTACTTAGGGAAGGAGAATTTCACGTGTCTCACAAGACCCAAACACTCCTGATCGACAACTATGACTCGTTCACCTACAACCTTTATCAGCTGTTGAGTCAGGTCAACGGACGCGAACCCATCGTGGTTCGAAATGACTCTGACTGGTCGCAGATTGCGCTCAAAGACATTGATAACATTGTCATATCTCCCGGTCCAGGAAGGCCCGAACGATTTCGGGATTTCGGCATCAGCACCCAGGCCATTCTGGAGTCCGGTCTGCCTGTTCTCGGGGTGTGCCTGGGTCACCAGGGCATTGCTCACTTATTCGGGGGTCAAGTGGAACACGCCGAGGAACCCATGCATGGACGTGTCTCACTCATTCATCACACCGGAACGGATATTTTTTCTGGTATACCATCGCCGTTTCCAAGCGTTAGATATCACTCGTTGCTCGTAACGCGCTTAGGAGACGAACTGGAGCCAATTGCGTGGACTCAAGACGGGCTGCTGATGGGACTCCGACATCGGACCGTACCGTTATGGGGCGTTCAATTCCACCCAGAGTCGATCTGCAGTCAGTATGGCCTGGAGTTGCTAGATAACTTCCGCGAGATTACCCACGCACGTCTTGTGGTTCCTTCGAGCGACGTATCAATGAATACCGACTCCTCAGAGTCTTCTGCTCAGTTTTACCGAGTGCATGTTCGTACACTGCCATTCCTGCCTGACCCGCAGGCAACGTTTGAAGAGATGTTCTCAAAGTCACCGCATGCGTTTTGGCTTGACAGCAACGGCGGGTCTTCACGGTTTTCGTTTCTTGGAGATAGCAAGGGGCCCCATTCGGAGTACGTTACGTATTCGGTTCCCGATGAAACAGTCGTCGTAACACGTCCCGGTCTACCCACACAATACATTCACCAACACTTCTTTGATTACCTTGACGAACAACTGCGCCGTCGCCATGTTCCCAAAACTAACAACCTCCCCTTTGACTTCAACCTTGGCTACGTTGGCTATATTGGCTACGAACTTAAAGGTGAAACGTGTGGCAACGGTAACCAACACCAATCAGAACACCCAGACGCGGCGATGCTTTTTGTCGATCGGATGATTGTCTTTGACCATGTCGAAGAGGTCACCTATTTGTTGTGCTTGGCTACAGCCACCGACAAGCACCAGGCAGTTCCTTGGCTGGAAGGCACTGCACAGCGTTTACGCACGCTGCCTCGCGCTTCCGTAGAGGAAAAGGTCGCCCCACTTACGGTAGTGCCAGGTCATAATTTGGACGTAACCCTCCGCCATAACAAGGCGAAGTACCTCGACCTAGTCAACACATGTCTAGAAGAAATCAAAAACGGCGAATCATACGAAATCTGCCTAACGAATACCGCTACTGTCGAAACGGATTTAGAGCCCTGGGTGACTTACACACACTTGCGGCATGTCAGCCCTGTTCCCTACGGAGCCTTTTTAAACTTCCCGGACGTTTCGGTACTAAGCGCTTCCCCCGAGCGATTCTTAGCCATCAACTCAGACGGAGTTGTCGAATCAAAGCCAATCAAAGGGACGCGCCCCCGCGGCGTCACCGCGGCTGAGGATGAAGAACTGCGGAGAAATTTGGGAACCAGTGAGAAAGACCGATCGGAGAATTTGATGATTGTTGATTTAGTACGAAATGACCTCAACTCGGTGTGTGCCGTGGGTTCCGTCCATGTTCCTCAACTTTTTCAAGTGGAGACATTCGCTCCGGTACATCAGCTTGTGTCCACAGTCCGTGGAACGCTGAGTCCAGACAAGTCAGCAGTTGACTGTGTTCGCGCTTCGTTCCCCGGAGGCTCGATGACTGGCGCTCCAAAGATACGCACTTTGGAGATCATTGATAGACTCGAATCCGGACCTCGCGGCGTGTACTCTGGCTGCCTGGGATGGTTTAGCCTCTGCGGTGCAACAGACCTCAGCATTGTCATTCGCACCATCGTGATGACGGAAGGCAAAGCGAGCTTCGGAATTGGCGGCGCCATCATTGCCATGTCAGACCCTGAAGAGGAGTTCGAAGAGACTCAAGTGAAAGCCAGAGCCATGATTTCAGCCATCACAGCAGCCAGCTACTCAACTTCACTTTCAGAACCTGTTTCATTAGGAGAAAAATGATGAGCCTGAGACATTGCGTGGTAATCGGCGGAGCGGGCGCGGTGGGAAGTCTGTTCGCAGATTTGTTGCAGACATCAGGGCGACAAGTGTCTGTCATAGACCACATCAAACCGACTGGCAATTTCCCTTTTGAGATATGCGACGCCGCAAACTTAACCATCGACGCTCGCGAGATGGTTCGCACAGCAGATATGGTCTTATTGGCGTTGCCCGAGCGTGTTGCAATCGAAATGGTTCCGAGTCTATGTACGCAAATGCGAGCTAATGCCCTGCTCGCCCACACTCTATCGGTGCAGTCGCGAATGTCCAACGCCATTGAAACGTTACAGCCGGCTGTAGAAGTGGTTGGGCTCAACCCGATGTTTGCCCCGAGTCTAGGCGTTCTCGGCCGGTCAGTTGCGGCAATCGTACAACGCGGTGGTCCGAACTCGGATGAACTTCTCGACCTCCTTTCGTCTTGGGGTGGAAAGGTCATCCGAGTTACTGCCGAAGAGCACGACCGACTTGTCGCGGCCATGCAGGTATTAACTCATACCACGGTCCTCGCATTCGGCGCAGCGTTAAGGGAATTAGGGGTTGACCTGGCTCTCGTCAGCACCCTAGCCCCTCCACCGCACGCGACACTATTGGCCATTCTGGCGCGAATTTCCTCTGGTACCGCGGAGGTCTACTGGGATATTCAGTCTGCCAATCCCTACGCGCCGGCAGCACGGAGTGCTCTGTTCAACGCTGTAAACCAGGTCGTTTCGGCCACGAGCAGTGAGACGGAGTTCGTAGCCTTACTCGACACCAACCGCCAACTGCTTGGAGCAGAGTTGGAAGTGTATCAAAGTATCTGCGCCAAAGTGTTTGACCAATGTAGGCAGACTTCTGCAGATACTTCCATACCGCATACTCCGTCGCCGCTTTGAACTGTATCAGGACAAAGCTGGGCGATGCCCTTGAGGAGTGTCTATACGATGGACGGCAAACCCTTGGTCTCTGTCATCATGGCAGCCTTCAATGTGGAAAGATACATCGAACGCGCCATCCGGTCGGCGTTGGAACAAACCGTTCCAAACATTGAAGTCATCGTTGTCGATGACTGTTCCACGGACAAGACATTGGCAGTCGTGCGGAGCCTTGCGGACCCGCGCATCAAACTGTACAAAAATACTGAAAATCGCGGGCCCTCTTTCTCGAGGAATCACGCCATCAGCAAAGCCGAGGGACAGTGGCTGGCTGTACTTGACGCGGACGATTGGTGGACTCTGAACCGCTTAGAGGACCTGCTGGAAGTGGCCGAACAGTACAACGCTGAAGTTGTATGCGATGATTTGTATTTGATCGAGGACGGAGCAGATGTCCCGTGGATTCGCTACTTTCAATCGAGGGAAAAAGTCATCGGCCGCATGGATGACGTCCGAGTTCTCACGCCTCACAAGATGGTAGAGGACGACTATGCCGTCCTACAGCCATTGATACATACAAACTTCCTACTGCAGCACGACATTCACTACAAAGACCAGATTGCCTTTGGCGAGGATTACGTGTTTTTACTCGACTGCCTGGTTCAAGGTGCCAAAGCGGTCATCGATCCGAGAGCGCATTATTACTATCGATCGCGCCCGGGTTCTCTGACACAGAGTGCGGCCGCGGGTTGGGAAAATTGGGCTCGCTTGCTACGCGAACTGTCAACCAGTGAGCCATACAACCTCCATCGGGATGTGGCACAAGCACTGCAGAAAAAGATTCGAGATGCGTCGGCTGCCCTCGAAGAAATTCGTGCTCGACAACTGTATTCACAACGTAAATTTTTCGCAGCGGCCTCGGTTGTAGCCGCACATCCCGAGCTGTTAATCAGCTATGCGCGCCACATCAAACACAGGCTGATTCAGTAACCGCCGATGCGCTTTTAGACAGACCCGAGGTAGTTGATAACGCGCGCGGCTATGTCCGTTACATGTGGCTCGTCAAGCATGCTATTGTGGCTCGCTGCCACATGGTAGACATCCACGGTTGCAACCTTCCCCCACCCGAGTGTTTCATCGAGTATTACGTCCTCGGCTTTTCGGTGTGACGCCCGAAAGAGAACGATCTTTTCAACGCCAGGGACAGGTGTGTAGAGGCAGGTTGCATAGCTCAGTTCCTGTGACTGAGTCATCACTGGCAGTTGAACGGATTGCTCACCCGCAGACCGCTGCAGCCCAGAAGCAAGCAGGTTGCGCAATTTACGCAGCACAAATGACCCCAAGCGTTGAGATGACATCGACCGCCCGATTTTTACATCGTTTACGGTCTTTTGCCATAGCGACATTCGCTCAAAAGTGTACTCTGGCTGAGTGGTATCAATCATTGCCAGTAAGTGTACGTGCTGTTTGTGCGCGATGAATTGTCTTGCCATTTCATAGGCAATCACGCCACCAAGCGAGTGACCGACCAGTACAACGGGACCGTCAGGATGGACTCTTCTGATATCTTCTACGTAACGTCGAGCTAGGTCAGCCACCGTCGGACGCGAACCGCTTTGGTCTTGCGCGTATCGAACCCCATAGATTGTATACTTATCTTTGAAGTGCTTGATCAAGTGGCGATAAGCGACAACCTCGCCGTCCACATTGTGAATGCAAAAGATTGGTGTGGCTGATTCACCTCGTTGCATGGTCACCAACGACGAAGTATTCTCGTCACCGTTCCCCGTCGTCAATAGGTTGGCCAATTTTGCAATCGTATCCGCTTCGAAAATCACGGATACCGGAAGCGACTGGTGAAACGCCGTCTCAATGTCTGCGAACATTTTGGCCGCTAATAGAGAGTGACCACCTAAATCAAAAAAATTGTCGTTCAGTCCGACTTCATCAAGTTTCAAGAGTTGTCTCCAGATGTCCGCGAGCTGTTGTTCCTCAGCGCTCCAGAGAGTTCGGTCTGCGTGTTGGCTGTGACGGCCGACCAACCGTTGCAACTCCCCATCATCCGGAATCGCCTTTCTGTCAAGTTTCCCACTCGTCAACAGCGGCAGGCTGTCAACGTAGTGAATGTAAGTCGGGATCATATAAAGTGGAAGCGAGCTCTTTAAGTGCTCCAACAAACGCTGTTCATCAATCGATGTGACAGGAACCAAGTGCGCGACGAGGTCCAAAGTACCGGAAGCATCAGGCCGAACATTCACCGCTGCCTGCTGGATGCCAGTGTACGAGATGAGCACTGATTCGATTTCCTCGAGTTCAATTCTGTAGCCACGAATTTTCACTTGCGAATCGATTCGCCCCAGGAAAACGATATTACCCTGGTCATCGTACCGACCTAAATCACCCGTTCGATAGAATCGATTGTTCGATCCGGTCGGCCACGCAACGAATTTCTCATTGGTGAGGTCCTCACGATTCACGTATCCCGTGGAGACACTTGGACCTCCGATGCATATCTCCCCTTCGTTCGCAGCTGCGAACGCCTCATTCAGCAGAACAACCTCATAACCCGGATACGCTTTGCCAATCGTGACAGGGTGATTCGGATCACATAGCGCATAAGTGGCCGCAACTGTGGCTTCCGTAGGACCGTAACAGTTATATATGGCTCTGCCCGGACTGTACCAACGCTTAATCAATTGGGATGGGCACGCTTCCCCGCCCAAAAGAACCAGTCGAAGGGATGGGATGTCGCCGTCCAACATACTGAGCAACGTCGGCACACATCCCAACACGGTAATCCCCATCCGCCTCAACCACTCTGAGGTCGGGACGGTTTGTCCTATGACCAAGGTTGCTCCGCTTGAAAATGCTAACCAAATTTCCTCGAGACTTGCATCAAACGAAATGCTAAAGCCTTGATAGACGCGGTCTTGCGGAAATGCCGGATGAACTTTCTGGATTGCGTCGACATAATGGATGATATTGCGGTGACTGACCTTGACGCCCTTTGGCCTTCCTGTCGATCCCGAAGTGTAAATAATGTAGCAAAGTGAGTCGCTTGTCTGACCTTTCGTGGTTGGCGGGTGCGTGGGAAAGCCATTGATTTGGTGGTGAAGGTCATCCCACAACATCACGCTGGTATGGCAGGTCCGGTCGCTGACCACCGCTTTGTTCGTGAGCAGTAGCGTGACTTGTGCATCCTCCAAAATGTCACACGCACGGTCGGTTGGGCACGACTCGTCCAGCGGAACATACGTTGCGCCGGCTTTCATGACACCTAAGAGACTAATGTACTGTTCCACACCACGCGGCAGCCAAACACTCACTCTTGACCCGATATGGACGCCTTCTTGGAGTAAAAAATGTGCCAGTTGGTTCGCCATGGCTTCTACTTCAAGGTAACTATATCTGTCACCGAGGTGTTCAATGGCGCAGTTTTGTGGGAACAACTGCGAGGTCTTTTCAAATAGGCCATGGAGCAACCGCACCTGGTCGGAGTGGATTAGCGATATGTCCAACTCGTCTTCAGCAACCTGTCCCTGATGAATCGACAATGACCTTCGCCCCTTCGTACCCGCGTCACTTTAGTTTTTGACATCGCATTGTGAGCGCCTTATCTAGTAAAAACGTCTGCATAACGATAAAAATCAACCTGATAAATCGCGTGAGCAACCGCCAATGAACCGTGACAGCTGCCTTGTAGTTCAAAAGGTATAATTCTAAAGTCTTTGGCCGTCGTACCATCGAATTCAAGCGCTTCTTTGATGCCAGAGAGACCTACTCCACGCGCCTTAAGAATGGCTTCAGTCTGCGTCCACAACGAAAAAAAGAGGGTTCTGGCCGCATCACCCGTACGGGACCTGAGGTCTTTCAATTGGTGCTCGGGGAAAAATTTACGTGCAACTGGCAGCCAATCAAATTCACGATTGATGAACTCCACATCAATGCCAAGTTCTGTCCCATTCGTCACACCGACGAGCACGACATGCTTCGTATAGGTGACATTGAACCTGATGGAACCGTTAGAGCCCAGCAAGAACGGTTTGCCATGTTGGTACGTTCCGAACTCAACTTCGCGAGGGTCACAGCCCACGTATTCGGCCAATATCAACCGCCTAACCGCTCGGCGTAGCACGTAATCGCGCCGGTCTTCCAAACTGTGAAATCTGTCAGCTCTCACTTTCTCTGTGTCTGACAAAACAGCGTAGTAGTCCATTATCGATGCCGCTACGTCCGCCACAGACGCGTGCCAAATGTGCGCAGTTGTGCCTGCGATGAAGCCAGACTCGTGAAAAACGTGTTTGTTAGACAGCCGATTGTGTTCTGCGTTCAGGCTCGGTCGCCCGTTGCGAGTCATCCCTTCATCCCTCACCATCTTTGCGTGTGCATCGGCAGTCCGCGTTTGCCGCATGCCAATTGGCGGATATCGTGTAGTGTCTAGCGGCAGCAAATTCAGAAGCGTTGTGCGATATACCGTTTCTATGTGTTCATTATAATGAACGAAACAGCAGATGTACACCAATTCCTCACTGCTTCCCCTTGTTTACGGAAAATCTCTCATGGCATCATTTTTCCAGTCTGGCTCTCCCCGCCGCCACATCGCGGTACCACGTGACCTGATTGTGCAGCAGCTTGGATTCCGAGAAATTGTCCCTCACGTGTTGCCTCGCCGCTCGCGAGAACGCCTGCCAAGTCACAGGGTCGACTATCATTGAGGCCGTCGCCTGAGCAAAGGCTTCCATGTCGCCAAATTCGATGGTGTACCCCGTTTGCCCCTGGACAATCAGTTCTGGGGCGGCGCCTCTTTGCCAGGTCACCACGGGCAGTCCCATACTCATGGCTTCAAGAAACGGAATTCCCAGGGTTTCAGTGTGCGAACCCGAAACGAAGATACTCGCTTGAGCATACAGTGACGCTAATTGTTTCCTCGGTACGACTCCAAAGAATTGCACGCTCTCGGAGACTCCTAGTTCGTCTGCCACAGTCTTGCAGTACTCCATGTATGAAGTTCCGTCCGGCCCTGTCGGCGTATCGGGTCCCACCAACATCAGCTTTGTGTCGTACATCGGATAGCGGCATCTCATTTTCTGTAAAATGTACAACAAGTGGACGGGGCCCTTTCGTCTGTCGAGTCCCCCCACGTAAATGAGGACAGCCCCGTTGAATTGAGGGTCGACTGTCCCTACGTTGCCAACGGCACCTGGGTCCACGCCAATGTGGCAGACGTCAATCTCCCGCTCCTTGATGTCGAAGTCTTTTGTAAACATGCCACGTAAATACAAGGAGTTCGCCAGAATACCGTCACTACAGTGCAGTTGCACTCGCTCCTTGTAGAATTGTCGCCCCTTTACCTCCCGTCGCCCATGAGCCCGTTGCACGAACAAGCTATGTCCGTGCCCTCGGGTCACGATAGCTCCCCTGCTGCGCGGGAGGAACACGGCCGCAACAGCTCCTTGGCCACCCCAATCAGGAATTTCCACAATGTCAAATCGATTCCTCCACAGCCACTTGAACAGGCACAGATTCCACGGCACCTTCCTGCAGTTGAGTCCAACCACGCGCAGACCCTCGTCAACGCTATCAAAACTACGCTCAGCCCGACAGACAACCGTGATTTGATGGCCCATGTCACGCAGCGACTCACTATACCTCAAAATGTACTGTCCAATCCCTCCGGGAATCATCGCGTTCTTGCCGACAATGGTTTCTTCACTCACCATACAAATCCGTAGTTGTCGATTCTCCGCCAACATACTCACCTCCTCACAATCATTCCGTTCAGTGATACACAGATGGAAAACCATGTAGGAATGAACCGTAGTCTGTACAGGTTCCACTCCGTATTCACAGCAGCCTTATATGTGCTGCTCTGCTCGCCGTCCGAAAGGCGAACCTTGGTGTAAGATTTTCACGATAGCGGATACAGTCCACCTTCTCACTTTTTTGTCTAGGGTAAATATGACAATGCTGTACGGAAGTACACCGAAGAGTACACAAACCAGCACAGAAGCAAGCGTATGAGGATGGAGCCCATCCACGACAAGGCGTTGCGTGACGTAGGTCGCTGCCAGCGCACAAGCAGGGCGCCAGAAGTGAGCCCAGATGCGCACTTTGACGTATTTCCTGGCCATCACTAACAATACGGGGAACGTGAGCAGTGTCGAGAGATACATCGCCATCAGACCGTTATATCCGAATAGAATCACGGCCGGTATTGCAACAATCCAGGACACGAACGCACTCAGACCACTCGTCATGAGAAAAACTCTGCCACGCCCCTTGGCTTGAATCGCGGCGTAGATTGGGCTCGTATAACCTAGCAACAAAGTCCCGAAAAGAACCCCGTAGATGAGTTCTACAGAAGGCATCCACTTACTGCCGAATACAACTTTGACCACGTCCGGTACCACGCCAAGGAGAACAGCTGTCGTTCCAAACAACACAATGTTGCTGACCCTAATGATGTCGTTCAGTGTTCGTCGAAACAATTTTTCGTTGTCCTGTATGCGTGACAAGAGCGGAAACATCATGCGGCGCACTGCATTTAGCGGGTAGGTAGGATAGGAGCCCACTTTATAGGAAAAATTTGAAAAGCCAACAGCAGCTGTCCCTAGCTTAAAGGCAACAAATGAAGGGGAAATGGAGTTTTGTGCAAAACTCAGCACATTCGCCAGTTGCATCGCAGCGCCAAATCTCATCAGTCTACGTGCAGTGTCCCGTTCAAACCGAAGCCTCGGCATATATGGAGACAAAGTGTACAGCAGGACCAGACCCACCACTCTGCTGACAAGCGCTCCAAAGACAAAGCTCCAGACCCCATGACCCAGAAACGCAAGGACAACGGTGACGACCTGAAAAGAAAAATACTCACAGGTTTCCACGACTGCTAGTTTCGTGTACTTTAACGAACGCTCGAGCTTGGCGGCGGGAATAACCCGAAAGGAACTTAAATAGAACTCTAGAATAAACGTGTAAATCATCCAGATGTTCAAAGACATTGAGCGATACAAGTGAGCAAACAACAGCGCCCCAGGCACCGCAAGAACACATGCTCCGAAATACAGCAGTTGAATCAGCGTAAACGCTATGGCATACGTATCCTTACGAGGTTTCCTGCCCTGTTGAATCAGACCCGCACCAATCCCGCCGTCACTGACCAACGTCAGAAACTGCAAGAAAAATCCGATGATGGCGTACAAACCAAAGTCTCGAGGCGTCAGGATTCGCGCCAAGATGACAGAGGCGAACAAAGAAAATGCCTGTATTGTGGTTTGCCGAGCTACGAGTGTCAGCGCGCTCCTCGACATCGTCTTCCGTGTCTCAGTCTGCTCAATCATTTCGACTGTTCCATCCACGGAGCGGTGTTGACTGCCTTTCGCGAGTACGACAGTGCCAGCCCAATCGTGCGTGCCGCGGACGTGGCTCCGGCAATGCCGTGGTGTAGCAGCGACGCAGTCAAGAGGTGGCTAACCGCGACGGGCACGAATAGCAATGCCTTGATGGGACGGCGCTCGCTGTACCAATAGCGTTTGAATGTCACATACAATCTAGACGCATGGATGTAGGGGCGGTAAGCGCTTCGATTCAGTTCGGAAGGATAGTGGCTGTTGATAGCTGTCGGGCACAGTTCAATCTCAAACCCTGTATAGGATGCACGGGTCGCGATGTCTACCTCATCATAACCATAGACCAATTGCTCATCGAACTGCAGAATTGCAAAAACCTCGGCAGGGAATACGGTGCTATTGATGACGATGGTTCGGAGCTTTGTCGACTCCCCGTAAGCTTTCTTCTGAAACCCTAGGAAGCTTTGTTCATGCGGAACAATGAGCTCGCCTTGCTTGTTTTCAAGCCCAGTCACAATCACCGATTGCCTTTTGTGTGCCGCCACGCCTTCGTAGTGCCGGATGATATTGGGGACAAATTCGGACTCGACGAACACATCATCATCAACAAACAAGATGTGCGTCCCTGTAACGACCCGCAGTGCATGGTTTCGGTTTGCGCCCAACCCGCGTTTTGGCCCTCTCACGTATTGAACGGCGCAAGCTGCATTTTTGACAATATCGCAGGTTTCGTCACTAGTGCTATCGTCAGAAACGACAACCTGATGAACGTACCCTTGACAGGCGGATAGTGATTGTAACGCTCTCATGAGCTCGGTCGGTCGGTTTCTCGTGCATATACACACCGACAATCGAAAGGCATTGGGTCCTGACATTTTACACATCCTCCGTGGTCACTGTGTGCCGTGGAGTCGGAGTTTCTGAAGCCCGCCGTTTGTTGTCACTCCCTGCACGGAAAAGCCAGTACATGAAAGCAATCAGAAAGCCTAGCTGGGCGGGAGCGAAAGACTTGATGACGCGAATTTCCCGTCTACATATGGCGATGCCCAATCGGGCAAGCCCCGGGTAGGCTTTATCTCCAACGAGCGTCGCGAAAGCGAGTCGGGATAGCTTCTGATGCCAAGGTGTCCACGTTAGGAGGGACATCTGCATATTGAAGGCGGAGTGTCGCACGAGTCTCGTGCTGAGTTGAGTGCGTTGTTCAGAATCGACCCGGGCGACAGCGTAGTGATTCACGACGACTTCAGGGTCATAGATGAGCGCATAGCCAAGGCGCTTCACCCGCAAACACACACCCACTTCATTGTGTGTCTCCGGCCCCCCGGTCCCCCGCAAAAATGGAGAGAATTGCACCAGTTGCGTTCGAAAGGACATATTCACACCCTTTAAGACGTCTACCTCGCGCGGCGGTCCCTCACCCAAATGGTGGTTGCCAATTAATTTGCCGTACCATGTCAGCTTGCCGACTGTTCTCTGCAGCGGAAGTACGGGGTGATTTCTGAGGATGTCTCGCCCCCCCACGCCACCGACCCGGGGATTTTGGTAGTGGACAGCCATGTTTCGCAACCAGTTGGACGAAGGCGCCGAATCATCGTCTGTAAATGCGACTACATCTCCTGTTGCAGCTTCCACTCCCTGCACCAAGGCGTGAACCTGCCCTGGCAGCGTAACTATCCAAAGCTTGCGACTGTACGAGGCCTTCTGAGCTGTCCACTGGTGAATGTACGTGAGTGTCTCGAAATCCGAAGACCTCGCCACGACAATCACCTCATACGGTAAAGACGTCTGCTGGTCCAAGGCAGATAAGCAGCGCCGCAAGTCGTGAAGTCGCTTGTACGTGGGGACTACCACGGAAATGTTCATACACTCCCCCCAAACCGAAGCCCAGTATGCGTCGCTGCGGCGTGTGTCTCGTCATCGACCAGTTGGCGAAAGCTGCGCAGGAGCGTGTCGCCCACCACTGAACTAGCGTACAGACGCACGGATTCCGCTCGGGCTAACTGGGAGATATCGTGCTTGAGCGTTGTGTCGGAAAGGTCATGAAGCAGTTTCCTGACTTCGTTTTCGAACGCACTCATATCGTTACTTGAAAATGTTCTGCAACACATGGGGTGTACCGACTCTGCAGCCCCAACCTTATCGCTGGTGACTACCGGTACACCGCTTGCCAAAGCTTCGCCAACCGTCAACCCGAACGGCTCATACTTGCTCGGCTGCACCAACATGTCAGCGTTTCTGTATAATTCTGCGATTTCTCGGTAGGAAACTGCGCCAAGATACCTTGCGGTTCTCTGGTTCATGGCCTGGAGCAGCCCCATGTAGTCGGACCAGAGCGACTTGTTCCCGACCACATGGATTTCAATTTTGTCGGCGAGGTCATCCAATCGATGCGAAAGTTCCACAATTTGTTCGACCCCCTTGCGCACCGCGATTCGGGAAACAAATAAGATGACCGTCCGCCTACGACTGCGTTCAACTGTGGCCTGAAGGTGTGCGGAAAGCGGATGGAACATGTGAAGATCGACCGGGTTTGGCACAATGTCAATGGTCGACGGAGACAATCCGTAGTCAGAAATGAGGTCCTGGGCAAAAGTTTGGCTCAAAGCTAGCACACGTTCAGGCAGTTGGATGTGTCGCCTTTGCACCATACTTCGCGCCATCAGGAGTGTCCGAACCCCCAGTCGAACCAACAACTTCTCCGTCCGCTTTGAGAGCTGTGCCTCCCGTCTGTGCCACCGAAGCTCGCCATGCGCGTGCACAGAAGGATGAATCACAATCGGCGGAAGTTGTTTGCGATAGCGACGCAAGGACGACAACTCGATGTGTGAAAACTGGTATATGAGGTCATACGGTTGCAACCGGTGTCGTTGTAACAACTCGTGGGCCAGTCGGTTCTCCGTTCGCAGGTTGGCCGCCTGCCCAGTTACAAACGCCAAAAAATTATTGCGACTGTACCACCTGTTCCATTCCCACGATGACTTCTGACACATAAATCGAAGATTCGTTTGCCGCTTCAACTCCTCAGGCAAGGCAGCCCACGCGCCGGCCAAGTAGCAATCAATCTCGAGGTCCCTGGCTGCCAATTCAAGCAATAATTGACGCGACACGCCACTCGCCCCACCGCCAGTAGCACTAACCATCGGTCCTATCCACGCAATTCGCAATCGAGGCTTCCCCTTCCGGCAAAATATGCGTTGGCATGTTGCCCTATACAGCATTCCTTAGGTGAGAGCGGTTCCCTTAACCCGTGCCACTCGCGTAAGCTGATTCAGTTCGATAGTGAGGACTCTCGCGATCTAATTGGCCTACGATAATCCAAGTCAGAGCCGCAACAGAGTAGAGTTCTCCGTTTACCCACTGTCCACCCGCGGCACACAGTACACCAATGGCGATGAGGCCCGTGTTTGATCTAAAGTGCGCTTGGCGAAACGCCTGGTAAAATACACTCACCAACAGCGCGATGTAGAGGACTCCACCAATGACACCGTCGGAGACAAACATATTGCTGATGTCTACCTCCGTTCCCAGATTGCCGTTTGAGACAAACTTGCCTGCGGCCGTTGTCGTACTGCCAAGACCATAACCAATCGGCATCTTCAGACCAGTCAAGATGCCTGCCCACATCCTCGTAAGGTGTCCTGTAGCACTCGAGTGTAACGGGTTGGTCAAACCCGAGACATCGTGGACAATCAGTCCATTGCCTGAATGTATGTGACCAATACCAATGAACACCACGACGAGAGAACCGCCAACAACAGCGAGAAGAGTGAGTCGACTTCGTAAACGCCGCACGCTGAACACCGTCATCATCGCCATGCCAAGCATTGTCGTAACAATCGGACCTCGTGCAGATTCCATGAACAGCGCCCAACCCATTACTCCTAGCGCAACGAGTGCAGGCATCTTCAGAGACCGCTTGCCACGTAGTACGTAGAACCAGGCAAACATCATGGCAACGCCCAGATATGTCGCGTACTCCTGTGCACTGGTAAAGGTCGATACCGCCCGAACCGAGCCATACACATTCATCGAAATAATGTTGGTGAGTGCAATCCACTGCTGCTCGAACGGAAAGTAGCCAAAATAGGTCTGCTTCAACCCGTACAGCGCTACAAGAACGCCCATTACGGTCGACGCAGCGATGATTTTCTTCATCCGCCTGTGATCGAGGTACTGTCTTGAAAGCACCATCCAAAAGAGCGGGACAACGTAAAATATCAGCCCGCCGTAGCCAACAGTGAGTCCACCCTGTTTAGGGTTGATGACTTCTAGTACGTCAATCAGAATCATCCATCTCATCAACTTAAAGGTGCGGGTGTCATTCACAATGGATTCACGCAGAAAATAGGTCCGGTAAAACCAGTAAGAACCGAGCAACAGAACGACGACGGGTTCTAATATGACCAGTGGGTCAAAGGTTCCCCAACCAGCTACCGGGATGAGAATCCGCCGCAATAACCCCAAGAGTGGCACGTACAGAATCAAGAAAAACATCGAGGCTGCTGGGTTTTTCACACTTAATCCCAGCGCGAACAGCAACAGTACACCAAACAGCAGTGTACGAATCATCAATGGGTCGAGTCCGACGCGACCGATGGCAAATGCCAGTGCGGTTAACACCACAAAGCCCAGTGTCAGGCGGCCCGCGCTCGTCAGTCGAAACCACAGTGTCACGTGAAACCCTCCCTTCTAGTGCGAATGCTCAAACGAATCCGCAGTGGTTAACCACTCGTCGATACGCACGGCCATCTGCTCAGGCGCGAACCGAGCGGCTGATTTCGGGTTGACTGTTCTTGCCTTGGAGCGTGCGCGTGGGTCCAGTAACCGTGCAATCGCGGCCGCCATGTCCTGTGGCGTCGGAGATGCGGGCAGAAGCACACCAATGCCGTCATCGCCAACGATTTCATCCGGTCCCCCGCCCGCGCATGCAACCACGGGCTTGCCAGCCAGGAGTGCTTCAACCAGCGCAATCCCGAATGGCTCGCAGTTGCTCGGCAAGACGAATACGTCCATGACCTGCAGCCAGTCGCCGACATTGCTTTGCTCACCGACGAACAGGGCATCGTCGCCGATCAGTCGCCGGCCTAATGATTGGAGTTGGGCCGCGTGACCCTTCGACAACCCATGACTCTCGCCGCCAACGACCAACACCTTGACTTCCGGGAAACGAGCCTTGAGCAGGGTTGCGGACTGCAACAGGAGGTCCACACGTTTCCAAGGCTGCAGACGTGTCACGGTCCCGACGATGGGTCCCGGAGAGTTCCCAAGAAATTTGCCGCGTATCGCTTGCACCGATTCGGCATCGAACGAAACTGGAGCAACCCCCGGATGGATGGCGACTGTCGAGACTCCCGAAACGCCACAGGCTTGTAATGCGCGGTTCGCAGCCTCACTTGAACAAGCCATACTCCTCGGGCGTCCATGCCGAAGAACCAGTTTGTCCAAGCGGTCGAGAGCGGTCGGAATGTCATGCCGCCAGATCAGCAGTGGCACGCCGCGAATCCGCGCAGGTAGCGCGACATAAGCACAGGCCTTCGGCATCCAGGCCAGGACGCGGTCGATGCTCCAGGTGTCGATCAACTGTCCAACACTGCGTTGGGTCGCCAGTAATCGGCCTACCTCTCGAACTCTCCCGGCCGACACGACGGCAGTCGAATAGCCCATTTCTCTGACTGAGTCCGCCAACCTTCCCGGACTCAGGAATACAACGAATACGCGCAGAGAACCGTCTTGCTTTCGGTGCGCAAGGTAGTTGTACAGCATCCTCTCCGCGCCACCGCCGAACTCTCCAAGTGGCATAACAACCATGACATGCATGTGGTGACCTCCACTCAACACACTTTCCATTCACAGCCCGGAGTCACTTGCTGTCTGACACAACCCGGTTCACAAAATAAGCGTTCTGTATAACGAACATTATCCAAAGTATAGCGCACTCAACTTGTTGTGAAAAGGATATTTGCGTATTTTGTTCGTAATAAGAAACACAACTTCTCAGGGGACTGGAGCGAATGGGTTGTGATTTCTCAACCGTGGGTTTCTTTGCTGATGCCGTCCCGAACGAAGTCACGAGAGCCCAACAGGTCCCGTATAAAACAAGTGACTTGTTCCGTCTGCGACTGCCTGTCAAACATGACCATGTGGGTCGCGTGATGCGCAGACCTTCGTTTGACATCACGCGCGGACACTGCGCTCATCCACTCGCCAAGCGCCGCAATATACGTCTCCCCCCAGGGGGTATCCCCTGGCAAGCGCCAAAACAAGTCTGTCGGAAAGTCGTAGGCAAGTGGCAGGTGCCCTGTCACAATCGGCAGCCCAACGGACATATATTCACTGATTTTCGTGGTGTACCGGAAACTTCCGACTTGGTCAATGGACTGAGGTAAGCTGGCCACATCCATGGCAGCCAAGTAATCCGGTACAGCATCGCGATTCACACGCCCTGTCAGGTGAATCCGACGCCCTAATTGTGAACCAGCCAACGACTCGAGCACTGGGCGCCCGTCTCCGTCACCGACAACGAGCACGTGTACGTCACTGCGGTCAGATACAAGCAGCGCTTTCACCAGTTCATAGCCGTAGCAATAGCCCACGCGCGCATTCCAGTTGAGCGACCCGACGATGCCGACGACGATGTCAGTAGACCGGATTCCTAGATTGCGCCTAATTCGTTGGCGCGCCTCGCGCAATTCTTGTTCTGTGCGTTCAAACGGCGCCCAGCCGGCAGCCGTCATGGCGTACGGAGCGCCAAATGTCAATGCCCGGCCGACCAAGTAGGGAGTCCAACCGATGACTCCCGCGCAGCAACGGTACAAAACGCGTTCGTACAACGAAAAGGCAAGTCCAAGGACTGGATGGAACTTGCGTACGTACGGCCCAATGGCATCGCCAGTGCTGACGACGTAGCGCGAGCGCCCTGCCAATCGCGCGAGGAGTACCGCCAGACCGCCAGCCAACCCTGTACCTTCCAGCACAACCAGGTCCGGTCTGTCCCGCCACAACTTCGCCGCCAACTCGACAAACGCCCGACGTTTCCCGTGACGATGAAAGGGAAACAGCTCGTACGGCAGTTGACTCAGGAGTGCGCACAGTCGCTCGGCATCGGCACTTTTATCCCCCTGCGTGACCACGGCAAGGATGGTCGGCTGCGTAGATTGCGGAAATTCGGACAGCGTTTGCTCTGCCTCCACGTGCTGCGCATGAATGTCAAGCATGGTTCGCCGCCCCTTCTGGTTCGTTACTCGAGCCTTGTGCGTGCTGTTCTGGTACAGGGGACAAGCGGTCATACAACGCCTTAAACCGGCGATAGGTATCGTCCCAAGTCATGGATTCCACTCGTGCACGCGCTAGTTGCCCCATCGCCTGCATCCGCACCGGATTGTCCAGCAGTGCGGCGATGGTGCGGGCAATCTCGGCACCAGAGGGTGCGACGATGCAGCCGCTGGCACCATCATCGACGACATCGCGAGCGCCACCCACATCCGTCAGCACCAGACCAAGGCCACTGGCAGCCGCTTCAAGGACAGCGAGCGAACAGGCTTCATAGTGAGACGGAAAGACGAAGATGTTGGCGAGTCCGTACCAAGCTTCGGGATCACGTTGTCGACCCGCAAAGTAAATTCGGTCACGGAACATGGGCTCAACCGTGCGCATGAAGGCAACTGCGTCCCCAGACCCGACCACCACCACACGCAGGTTTGAATAGTCCCCTGCGAGCACATTGAATGCACTCAGCAACAGCCGCAGACCTTTACGTTCCCAATCTCCGCCCATAAAGAGCAAGTAAATTCCGTCTGGCGGCAAGTGTTTGACCGTACGCAGGCGAGACTTCTCCTGCGCCGACCGGGGGTAAAAGCGGGCAACGTCTACCCCGTTCGGAATGACTTCGATAGCCTCCGATGAATACGGATAAAACGCCTGCAGTTCGTGCCGGACCCGACCCGAGACAGCCACCAACTGTGCCGTTTTACGGGGGTGATAACAGAGTTTTTCCATATACAGTTTGATGCGAAGGCTGAGCAGCGCATTGACTTTCTGAGGCAACGCCTTGCCTTGTCTCGAATCCGCGGTAACTCCGTGGACGTAGCCTGCATGGCAGAAGTGGATGGTCGCCACATCGGCCGGGTGAAAGACAATCGCACCTGTGGTGTGGATGATGGACTCGCGCAAGAACCGCAAACGAATTGACGCAAGGACCGAGAACATCGCTGTCATCAGCGGAAACGGTTTACGAACGACCGGGATGCGGATGAACCGAACTCCAGATGGGTCCTTGACACGGAATGACGAAGACACCACCGTCACGGCAAAGTCCTGCTTCATGCGCGCAATCATTTCTTCCAGATGCTTCTCCATTCCGCCGACCCCGCCGACGTCGTTCGCCACCAAGACTATGTGTCGTCGTTTCACGTTACAACCCCCTCTGTGACCGACTCAAGATGAGTGCCCTGTACTCTCCGTGAATTTGCTCAACTTTGCTTTCAATGGAAAAATCCTGATAGGTGCGCGTTCTTCCCCGCTTCCCCATTTGTTTCGCGAGCAGCGGGTCGGCATGCAACGTGCGAAGCCGCTCCACCATGGCAGCTGTGTCACCGGTTTCGACCAAATAACCAGTCTGTCCATCCATCACGATTTCTGGAATGCCCCCGCCGCGCGTCCCGATGACGGGCTTCCCCGCCAGCATTGCCTCAATGACTACGCGTCCAAACGGCTCGTTCTCGGAGGGTACAACGAGAACGTCAATCGACGCCATGACATTGGCGACGTCAGTGCGAAACCCTAAAAAACGAACCCGGTCCGCGATGCCCAGTCGCTGCACCATTGTTTCCAACGTGTTGGCGTACTGAATGTTCTCGTCACGGAACTTCGGTTCTCCAACAATCCACAGTTCGCTGTCTGGGGCAATCTCACAAAATGCTGCAAACGCTTGAACCGCGTCGTGCTGCCGCTTCCAAGGCGCGATTTGGCCGACGACCGCTAGGACAAATCTGCTTGCTGACAGGTCGGTGTGAAAGCGGATGGACTTTCCCTCGGGTTCACAAACATCAATGCCGTTGTGGACGACTGTCGTTTTCCGTTGCAGGCGCTGACCCATCGCGAAGTTCGCTGCAATGGCTCTCGAGATGGCAAACACCTTGTTTGCCCGCCATGACGCGACGGTTCGAATCCCCCTGCCGACCACATTGTTAGGCAAGTTGTCGCGCACATGCCATACCAGTTGAGTCCGACGGCCCATCACGCCTACGACTGCGATGAGCCCGGCGCGAATGGAATTGGCATGCACAATGTCCGGTGCGGCTTTCCGCACCACCCGCCGAAGTTCGATACCCGCGCGAACGGTTCCGACCATGCCTTTCGCGAGTGGCCAAGGATGCAAAGACATGCGGGCACGATAACCGCGGACAGGGACGACGTAGATGCCATGGTTCCGCGCACGGTCCGTCACTTCCCCTGAAGGTGCGACTAAAACCGTGTCGACCACCTCGCCTTGCATGTGAGACACGGTCAGAAGCAGGCTGATTTCCGCCCCACTCACATCCGCGGAGTGGCTGTAGTAGAGGACGCGAAGTCGACGGCCGTCAGAACGGCTGACAGTCAGGTCTCGTGGCAGCGCGTTATCGCTCAAGCTCATCGGCCTGCACCCGCCGCTTCGAACACGTGGCGTATCTGCGGAATGACGACATCCCATGTGTAGTGATTCAGAACGTGATTGCGCGTCGCACTTCGTGAGGGGATTTGCGTTCGATCGCGAAGCAACCGCCCGAGCCCCGAAACCAGGTCCTCCGTCGTAGCGCCGGCAAACAGCAAATTCGCGTCGAAGTTCTCGAGAATCTCTTTTGTCCCACCAATCGGTGTACCTGCGGCAGGCGTACCGCAAGCCATCGACTCTACGGTGACAAATCCGAATCCCTCGAGGGCGACCGTGGGCACCACAGATAAATCTGCAGCTTGGTAATACAGAGGCAGGACTTCATCCGGTACACGGTTGGTGAATCGAATGCTGTCTTGTACGTGGAGCCTCGACGTGAGCACGCGCAACTCATCGTACAGGCGGCCCCCACCGACAATCAGCAACAACACGTCTGGAAACGACTCGCGCAGATTGGCCATGGCGTGGATTAAGTTTTCCAGGCCCATTCTCCGTGCCAGTCTCCGGACAGTTAAAAGGACGAAGCGGTCCTCGGGGATGTGCAGTGCCTTGCGAACGCGCTGGCGCGCGAAGCTGTCCGTGAATCGGTTCGTGTCTACCGCACCGGAGATGATGTGGATTCTCTCCACAGGTACTCCGTAATGGCTCGCCAACTCGTCACGAAATGCCTGGCTCAGTACAATGAACCGATTGCTGTTGCGATAGACACTGCGCTCAATCCACCGTTGCAGGTTGAACTCCAGTGACTTCTTCACCCGATTCTGTCCGTCGTTCTCCACTAAGGACTCGTACGCCCATGGACCATGGAAGTGAGTCACCATCGGGATGGTCGACCTCACATCCAACCAGCCCCACGCATAATAGGCAAAATGCGGGTTAAAAACGTCGAAAGAACTCCGCTTGAGTTCCTCCTCGAAGGTCGTTTTCCAAGCTCGCCTGACTGCAATCGGGTTCTTCGAGTCTAACGGGAGCCCTTGCACATAACTCGGGCGGGAGGCTTGGGGTGATTGCGGTGGGACACGCACCAGGGCGCTCGCTTCCTCGCCTTGGCCAGTCCACGCGGTCAGATATTCGCTAAAGTACCGCGGCAAGCCACCAGGGCGGTCGGAAAACCATTCCAATCCACTAGCGAGGATATTCATACACAGCGACCTCCGAGTGACCAAAATAGGCAGCAGTTGTCGTCACACCTGCAGTGCTGCCGACATCGCGCGCCGGCCGACATTAGCGAACGTGAAGCCTATCGACTGCATGGTGTAGGGTGCCAGAACATTCCGGCCATCATAGAGAAATGGCTGTCGCATCCGCTGCCGGACGAGTGGCCAATCGAGATCGACAATCTCCGACCACTCTGTCACGACGACTGCCGCGTCCGCATCGAGCACAGCCAGGTAAGGGTCGTCCAACACGGAGATTGGCGACCCGGAGTGACTTGAACAGCGGCGGACCACTGGGTCATAGAGCGTCAATCGAGCCCCTTGATCACGCAGAACGCGCGCCAGTTCCAAAGCAGCGGACTCGCGAGTATCATCCGTCCCTGGTTTGAAGGCAACGCCAAGAATGGCAATGTGTTTGCCCGACAAATCCCCGAGCCAATCGGTTAGTTGCCGAAGCGGAGCGGTGCGTTGCAATTGGTTCACCTCGACAACCGCTTTAAGGAGCTTAAAGTCGTAATCGACATCGCCAGCGATGTTCACGAGTGCGCGCGTATCTTTTGGGAAACACGACCCACCGTAACCGAGACCGGCGCGCAGAAATGAGCCGCCAATGCGGGGGTCCATCCCCATACCGATGGCGACTTGAGAGACGTCTGCGTCCACCCGTGCACAGATGTTCGCAATTTCATTGATAAACGAAATCTTGGTCGCTAAAAATGCGTTGGAGGCATACTTAATCATCTCCGCGGTCGCGCGTGAACAGAGCACTGCGGGTGCTTCGACACCAGCGTGGAGTCTTTTCAAAACCTCGCTCGAATGCACATCAGCAATCCCAAAGACGAGACGAGTTGGATACAGCGTGTCTTTTAGCGCAGTCCCTTCACGTAGAAACTCCGGTGTGGATGCAACATGCAGGTCAGTTCGACCCATGTCGACGAGCATGCGCTCCAACTTGTCCCCAGTCCCGACCGGTACTGTGCTCTTCGTCGCCAGCACAGCCCGCGGTTGCAACTTCCGGCCGAGCTCTTTAGCCACCGCGAACACGTTTGTGAGGTCTGCAGTGCCATCGCTGCCAGACGGTGTCCCGACAGCAATCAAGGCGACCTCATGGGCTGCAGTTGGTGGAACTTGCGCGGCAAAACGCAGCCTACCAGCCTGCAGTTGTTCCCGCAGCAACGACTCCAATCCGTCTTCGTAAATCGGGCAGTGACCGGCTTGAAGTTGACGCACTTTGCGCGCATCCGCGTCCACGCATAGGACCTCATGGCCATGGCTTGCAAAACAGACGCCGGTCACTAACCCGACATACCCAGTCCCGACAATGAGCACATTCACTGAGCGATACCTCCTTCGTGCACGGTCAAAGTGACATCTCGGCTAAGTCGTCCGCTGTTTGCCACCAGTCTCTCAATGTAGGTCCGAAACTGCCGCTCAAAGCGCGGATGCGAGAACTTTGCGGCGTGTCGCCTAATCTGCGCGGCATCCCACACCTTCGTCTCCAACTCTGCCAAAGCAAAAAGCAATGACTCGACCGTCGGGTCAGCAAAGTGAATGCCGTTCACTCCGTGTTGAATGGTGTCGAGCGCACCCCCCGCGCGGTATGCGACGACTGGCTTGCCGGTTGCATTCGCTTCAATCGGTGCAATGCCGAAGTCCTCTTCCCCGGGAAAAAGCAACGCCCTGCAGCCACTCATGTATTGGTCCACCGCTGCGTCCGTTTGCCACCCGACAAACTGCACGGTCGGTCCAGCCATGGATTGTAGCCGTGCCAGGTCCGGTCCCGTGCCGATGACGACGAGGTTGCGAGCGCTCGATGTGCATGCGCGCACAGCCAAATCAAGCCGCTTGTAGGAAACAAGACGAGCGACGAGCAGGTAGTAGTCTGTATTGCCAGGCACGAGAGGTACGCCAGTTGAGCGGTTCGTGTCGACGGGTGGGTGAATGACGACTGCGTCTCGGTGATACAGTGTCTGGACGCGGTCTTTCACAGCCGTGGAGTTGGTGATAAAGGCATCCACCTGCCGCGAGGTATGAACATCCCACCACTTCAGCGACGGAACCAACACGCGGGCCATCCGCGCAAGGAACCGACTGTTTGTTTCATGTGCAATGTAACGGTCATAGTCCCACGCAAAGCGCATCGGGGTGTGACAGTAGCATGCGTGTACCGGACGCGAACCCCGTCTGGGCAGGCGAACCCCTTTGGCGTAGGCGCTACTCGACGTGATGATTACGTCGCACGGTGGAAGACGCAGGGTGCGAATGGCGAACGGATACAGCCAGAAGAACAACTTGAAGTGGTTGACGATAAAAGGAAAGCGTTGCAAAATGCTTGGGATGATAGTGGCATCCCGCATGGCTGGCCAGAGCTTCGCTCGGTCGACAAACAACGTGTAAATCGGAGCCTCTGGATACATCTCATGCAGCACCGCGACCACACGCTCTGCCCCTCCACGTTGATTCAAATAGTCGTGTACGATGACTACCTTCACCGGTTCTCCCCCTCCTTAGCGCGCTCCGTGCCGCCGTAACACAGCCGGAATCGTCCGGAACATGATTTTTACGTCGTTCAGGTAGGACCAGTTGTCGATATAGGCGAGGTCAAGTTCCATCCAGCGGTCAAAGTCAATGTCGTTACGGCCTGCAATTTGCCACAGACACGTCAAACCTGGCTTGACAGACAACCGACGACGGTGCATGTCGTCGTACAGAGCCACTTCTGATGGAAGCGGCGGCCGAGGTCCGACCAGACTCATGCTGCCAAGGAGGACATTAAACAGCTGAGGGAGCTCATCGATGCTCGTTTGGCGAAGCATCGCCCCCACACGAGTCACTCGGGGGTCATCGGTCAACTTGAAGACAGGACCTGACATTTCGTTCATGTGGAGCAAACTCGGCTTTAAGCCCTCCGCATCGACACGCATGCTGCGGAACTTAAACATTTGAAATTTGCGATTTTTCAGCCCCACACGTTCCTGCACAAAAAACACAGGCCCACCATCTTCGATGCGGATGGCAATCGCGACAAAGAGGAAGAGCGGACTTAATAAGAGAATGGCCAACACACTAATCCCGATGTCCGTAATGCGCTTGACCAGCAGCGACGTAGGGGTGTGCGGGATGGCAGAAAGCGCAAGACTGGATATCCTTGCTCCGTGATGCACAGTGCTCGAAGCAATTTTCGAAGACAAACCGTCCAGGAGCAGTTCCACGGAGATACCGAGGACCTCGCAAGCGCTAATGACACGCTCAGTGTTCGGGTCGGAGATTTTCAGAGCAATGACCACGCCGTCCGGCGTCAACTGAGACAAAATGGATTCAATATGCGAAATGGACCCCAAATAGGGGATGTCCCACTCGTGTTCGGCGTCAGCAACGTATCCGACCAGTTGCAAACCAAATTGTTTGTTCTCCGCCACTTCTTCTAAATAGCGCAGCGCGTGCTGGCTGACACCGACGAGGACTCTGGTTCTGGAATCCCAACCGTACTGACGAAGCAGGTACAGCACCAGCCGCACGAAGTATCGATTCAGAAACATCAGAATGACCTCTGTCAAGACGTAGCTGAACACGAATAGCCGGCTGACCGAAATTTCCTTCAAGATGAATGTCGAAACGGAAAAAATCAGGACAGCCCACAGATTCATAGAGACGACCTTCAGCAAGTCCCGCGCAATGCCAGCATTGCGCCGACTCGGGTATTCGGCGTAGATGGCAACAGTAAGCGTCCACGATACGAAGCACAGCATCTCCGTCTGCAGGAATCTAGCATGCATATAGGCAAAGGTCGCGTGCCCGTCGAAGACGCTCGTTAGCCAATACGCAACGTAATAGCCGGCCACCATCGTGATGAGGTCTGTCAGAAACCCAAGCGTCTTTCTGTACCTAGCCAAGTGGTTCACTGGGAACACCTCGAACACGGAATGTTCTTTATGTAGAACGATAATGTTCACTATAGTTCACGACAGCTTGACTGAAAAATCGGATATTCACTCAAAATTCGTTATAACGAACAAAATAAGCTTGATACCTCCCGTTTTCTCTGCATTACTCGGATTATTGTTTTTGATAAAGAACATCAATGTGCTGTATTGTGAACGAAGAAAAAGAACAAGGCGTCTGGCACTCGCATCTACAGTGCTCTGTACTCGGGGCCAAGTCCTTGACGTTTAGGGGACATGTCTATGATCGGGAAGCGAATTCAGTCTTTGCGCCGGGAAAGACAACTGTCACTGTCTGAGTTATCCAGACGCGCGAACGTCGCGAAGTCGTATTTGAGCGCGATCGAGCGAGACCTCCAGACGAACCCGTCGCTTCAGGTCATAGAACGGATTTCGAAAGTTCTAAATGTGTCCGTTCAGTCTCTGGTTGCGGAAGACTTCTAGCGTCGGGGCGAAGGAGCGTTTCGTGGTAGGGCACGACTCCCCCTGCGTGCTGCTCGAGTCGTCTGCGGCCGCGCGCGGCCGCGCGCGACCGCGCACATGATGACATCGATGCGTGACTACCGGTTGGAGCCTCGTTCGGTCCTGAGTTTGAACGCGTTCAATACGTTCGTTATATAGAACGATGTGAGGAGTGAAGACACAATGTCCAGAACTAAGCGACACCCGGATCCAATTACCCAGTCCAGTCCGAGTTCAGTTGCAGCGGAAGCTTATCATACCATCCGAACCAACATTCAATTTCGGACAGAGGCCAACCATGGTCAGGTCATTTTGGTCACCAGCGCCGCAGCAGGTGAGGGACGCACGACAACTACCTGTAACCTAGCGGTCACGCTGTCACAATCTGGCCTGAAAGTGCTAGTCGTTGACGCAGACATGCGCAATCCAGACATTCACAACCGGCTCCATGTCAACAACGACGTGGGATTGAGCAGTGTGCTTTCTAGCAGCCAAGAATCCCCTCGATGCATCATCCCGACTGACATCCCGCACCTCCAGGTTCTTCCGGGCGGCCACAAACCGGAAAATCCATCGCCGTTGCTGGCCATGGACCAATTTGACGGTTTCATCAGCCAGGTCAGGCAGGAATTTGATGTCGTTCTGCTAGACAGCCCGCCTCTCTTGACAACCAGTGATGCACTCGTCATAGCCCGTCTGGCGGACGGAGTCGTGTTTGTCGTGGATGCACAACGAACGAGCCGGATTGTGGCACAAAAGGCGTTGGCACAATTAAAGGAAATGGACGTTCACATCATTGGCGGTATCTTGAATCGCGTTCCGAAGCACGCCCGCAAGTATCCCATTGGCGCAACTTTAACGAATCAACAAGTCACATCGTCTTGGAACCTGTAAATCACCCTAAACCGAAGGCAGGGATTGAGATGGAACTGCGGGAGTACTGGTACGTCATTCGCAGACGATTGCTCATGGTGCTGTTCATTCCGTTTGTCACCGCCATTGTGAGCGGGTTCTACATCATGCATAGGCCACCAACCTACACGGTGAGTGAGACAGTGCTCATGACCGAAACCAACCAACTGAACGGGGTGCCGGATACCGCGACAGACACGGGGGTCCTGCAAAGCCAGTTCTTCACCGACATCATCAATCAAGATACAGGTTCACACTATACGCTAACAGACTTGCTGCCCATTGTGTTTACATTCAACGGAACTTTGGTGACCATGTCACTCAATACGACCGATGCCACATACGGTACTGACCTGCTCCGGGCCATCTCGACGACCATGACGACTGATCACAACATCCCTGGTTTCAATGGCGGGACTGTCATTGACCCTGCCACAACCACCCCTGCCCTGCTGCACCAAAAACGCACCATTATCCTCGCCACAGCCATGGCATTAATTGCCGGTTTGGGTTTGGCGTTCCTAAGAGAGTACTTGGATTTGCGCTTCAAGAATGAACAGGACATAGCTCGCCACCTGAGCATCCCTGTCTTAGGCAGTGTCGATGAGTACAGAGACGTCAAGAAAAGGCGCCGCAAAGACCGTGCAGCTTCACAGACGCAGTTATAGTCGGCGGTCGCACAAACCGCTTATCTGCCCAGCATGATTCCTAGCCCGTGGAGTGATGAATCCAGTGTCAACGGAAAAGACCGAGTATGTGTACAGCTTGGAACGACACGAATTAGTTCCCAGAACTCCAGCCCTGTATGTGTTCAAGTCCGGGTTTCGCTACGTCGACGGCGAGAACTATCCCTTGGCGTCCGAACAGCCTGTCCGTGTGAGCGGTCTGAATACGGCACCGAACACCGGCCCCTCTCCACATCGCATCAAGGAAGTCAAATCCATGTCTGCCTGTGCGGTCAGACCGGGAGAGGGCAAATCGCACGGTGGTTGACGACCATGCAGGTACCTCGTCAAATCTCCAAAGACCGTTGGCGACGACGTAGGTCACCAACCCTTCCGTGACCCAACCGCAACAACGAAGGTCGGGAGAGCTAGCGGCTAGTTGTGGCTGGCAAGCATGGGCTCTGCACCAAAGGTTGCAGACGGCGGCTCAGCTTGTGGTCAGCGCTAAACAGTCGAGAGAGCATATCTGTATGGATGCATAAAAAACAGCGCCATCACCGATGCCGTCTCGGCACGTGATGGCGCTGCGGTCTTTTCGTTTCCGTCAGTTTCCCGCCGTGTTCCCTGTACTGTTGCCTGTAACATTGCCCGTGCCGTTCCCAGTCGTATTCCCCGTACCACCAGTGGAGTTCCCAGTACTGTTGCCCGTTGTGTTCCCAGTGGTATTCCCTGTACTCCCACCGGTGGAGTTGCCGGTACTGTTGCCCGTTGTGTTCCCCGTGCTGTTCCCTGTCGTATTGCCAGTACTCCCACCGGTGGAGTTGCCGGTACTGTTGCCCGTCGAGTTCCCCGTGCTGTTCCCACCCGTCGTATTCCCCGTGCTGTGACCAGAAGTGTTACCTTTTCCGGTGCTCCCAGGGTTACTTTTTGCGGGTGTTGGGTTTGATGAGGGGTACCCGCCAGTGTAGGTGCCTTGCACTGTGACGAGCGTCCCATAATTAATGAGTCCCCAGACAACTTGCGCGTGACTGGGTGGTAACTCGACACATCCTACGCTTTGCGGAAAACCATAGGACGCGCGGTTAAAGCCGTGAATTGCGTCGCCCCCATTGAAGTAGTTTACGTACGGAATGCCGGGATCGACATAATAAGTACCATTTGGGTTATACCCGCGCATCGTTTGCGAACGGTATCTTAGGTACACAGCAAAAGTGCCATTTTGCGTTGGCGCGGCAGGCACACCCGTGTTGGCCAAGGAACTGTACACCCAACTGCCATTTTGCCAGATTTGCAATTGTTCCGGGGTGCTTTTGCTGACAAGTACATATGAATACGGTTGGGGGTCTGCAACAGCGCTGCTTGACAGCAGTTTCTCCCACACTGTGGGGCCAGCGGTCCCGTCAATTGTCAGACCGTTTTGGTTTTCAAACGCCAAAACGGCACCTTCCGTCATCACTGTGTAGCTGTTCGGCACCCACTGGTTGGACAATTGCGATGGCACGTTGCCGAAACGCCAAGAAAAATTGGCTTGCGGCGGATTGTTTATATTACTCAAGGTAATGGTACTGGCGCTAGTAGAAATTTGCACAGGTAAATAGCCTAATTGCGCGAGCCTCTCATTCAACGCCACTACGCTATTTCCTGAGGCCCCAATGCTCAATGTTGGATATGCCGTTGAAGAGGCAGAATTAGTCTGGGAATAGGCCTTGGCTGGCGCTATCGGACCCGGTTTATGTATCCGTTTCGTGATTTTGTTGCTGACTGTTTTAATAGGAACAGTAGAATGAGCAGCTTGTTGTGTTGCACATCCGGCAACACCAAGCATTACTACGCTGGCACTTCCGATGAGGACTACATGCCGTTTATTGATAATAATTCCCCCCACGGGTTCCGCGTCTGTCAATTACAAATGATACTATCTTGAGCGTGCAAATGTTGTCGAAAAATGTGCAACAATCACTTGTTTTACAAATCATGCAAGCCGTGTCCAATATCCGGCCATTCTAGTTTGTCATAGAAGTGATATGGCGCCCACCCCAACCACAATTCAGCCACTGAATAGGGCTGGAACGGAACTCAGTTGGATACGGTTGTCCCCATCATCGTTGATGGAATGCAGCACACCAGTGGCGTCGCAGATATAGGACCTATATTCATTTTAACAAAGTATGAGCTTGCTGAAAGCGTCCATGGCGTAATGCTTGTTCAGAGCGCCGCGATACCTGCCCTTTCTCCAAAAGTGGGTATATACCCGTTTAGCGATTTCATCCCTTCCTGTCCACACTAAATCTCCACAAGAAGAAATGTGTCTTTAATAACGCGCACCCCCCCTTTACACCCTCCTTTGCACCCCCGTTCTTCTGAGTTCTTCATACAGAACAATATGTTCTCAAAACGCTTCCATTTTTGTGCACGCGGGTCTATAATGTTCTTTATAAAGAACAGTGATATTCCTTAAAACCTACGCATAAAGGAGGTGTATTAGCTAGATTTAACAAAACCAAAACCGGGAGAGGGCTATGAATGACAGGCAAAAGAAAAAATCAAAAAACAATTCACAGAACTGAAAGAAGGTTTGTACCTCTCGGAATGACAGCGAGCGTATTGATGTTGTTGGCCCCTCTGTCCGCCAACGCAACCACCATTCCATCGCTCCAAGTTGCCGGAGACAAAGCTTTCAGTCTTTCACACCAACTACATCTCGCACAGTCGCAGTTCCCGACTGGAACCGCGAACACATATCAACAATACCGAAACATGTTCCCTCAGTCATGGGACCAACTGAACGGTAGCCAAACCCACAACTCTGTGTTTTCTGTGCCTAGCAATGCTCCCAGTTTTCTGACTCAGGGGTCGTTCTGGGCAGCTCCCCTGACGGGAGACGAGTATCTCAGACTCGCCCGCGCTTTCAACCGCTATCCACAAGATGGCGGTCAGGCCTGGGGGGCGGAAGTCGCACAGTGGTTAGGAAACGTCACCGGAGTGTCGGTCGTGGACGGAATCGTCTACGTTCAGGAGAGCAACAACAAAGTGTACGCGCTTGACGCTGCGACGGGCAGAGTCATCTGGAAAGCGAGTACCATCAACGCCAACATGGGAGACACGTTGGTCGAGAACATCAACGGGACCCCCATTGTCTTTGTCGCTGCCGGTGATGTCGGGTTTACCGTGCAAAACGCCTTGGGCTTTGCGAACGGGGGCAAACCACCTGGACCGACGGTTCGCGGTGCCAACTTCTCAGCCGTATACGCGCTCAACGGTTTGACAGGCAAGACCATCTGGAAGTTCGGCACGAAAGGCGAGGCCATGCCGACACCGGTGTATCACAACGGGTCGTTGTTTTTCGACACGGGTGACGGCCACCTGTACGCAGTGGACGCGACAACGGGTCAACTGCAATCCAGTTTCCAAAACCCCGGATTCAGCAGCATGTCGTCAGCCAATTGGTACATACCGACGACGGGACCCTGGGCAAATCAGCTGTTGATTATCTATGGAACACAAGACCAGAACTATATGATGGCGGTAGACGAATCGAATCCGAGTGCCCCCAAGCTCGCGTGGAAATATCAGGTCCCGAACGGAATCAACACCGGGATGGGAGACGTCCCTCCAGTGGTGGACCCAACTACAGGCATGGTCATGACCGACGCCCTCGTCAACGACGTACATGCGGGTGGCACAAAGGCGAAACCGATTCTCAACCTCGATGTCCTCGCTATTGACGCCTCTACTGGCAAACTGAAGTGGAGTCACATGGCCCAAAACGGGCTCGTCGCCAAGCCGGTCGCGTTTAAGGGCAGTGTGCCGATGGTACATAACGGCGTTCTGTACGTGGGCGACCTCCTGAACGAGACCTATCAGGCGTGGGATGAAGCCACTGGCAGGAGGCTGTGGTCGACACCCTTACCATCCACCAATGGCCCCGCCGAACCCCGGGCCAGCGCAGCCTATTACGACGGAAAACTGATTGAGGCCGCTGGACGCGTGATTTACACGATTGACCCCGCTACAGGACAAATCCTTAACACCTTCACCGATCCCGGGTTCCTCGCTGTCTGGGGCATTGCGAAACCCGTGATTGTGGGGAATGAGCTTTATATCGGCTCCATTTCTGGATGGGTGTTTGCCATGCCGGCTAAGTTCGTCATGACGACACCTGGTTTTCCGACACAGCCGCTACCGTCTCAAATTCAAGCCAACTTGCCGGTCGCCCCGAAGCAACCGAGCTACTTCAACCCAATGGCGGCGTGGTTCTTTAGATGGTTCCACTTCAGGGAACTGTATCCCACCACTTGGAGTGCGTATGCGGGTGGACCCAGCCACAATGCGTACGTGTCGCGAGGGCCATCGAACGTCCAGTGGCAAACGCCGTTCGCTCACGCCCTTCCCTTGAATGGCCTGCCGCGCGGCGCCAACCTATTTGGACAACAGACAGCGACCGTGATGACGCGGCTCGGTATGGGCGTAGGGACTGGCGTCACAGTCGCAAATGGGATGACGTATGTCGGCGACGGACGGTATACGGTCGCAGCAGTCAACGCCGCAACCGGGCAGGTCGTCTGGAAATTTAACACGATGAACAACAACTTCGGCCAACCCCTGGTTACGCCGAACACAGTGGTCGTGAGTTCAGGGGATCCGTGGTTTAACTTCGCAGCCGTGCAGCAATTTGCAACCAACAGCCCGGCCGTTCACATCGGCGCGAGTTTCCAGGCCCTGCACGGTCTGAACCCCTTCACCGGCCAGGAGAAGTGGACCTTCTACACGCGCGGGACAGACATGATGACGCCGCTCTATTACAACGGTAACCTGTACTGGGTGAACGGAGATGGCAACGTCTGGGCGATCAACGCTAATACAGGCAAACCTATCGCTACCTTTATCGATGCACAGGGCAATCCGAAACTGCACGTCGGCGGCTACAACGTAACCAACAACGCCAACATCTACATGGCGTCGAATGGAACTCCGATGATGGTCGTGGGGACCACGATGCCGGGCGTCATGTACGGCATTGACCTGAATACAGATACGGTGGTGTGGCAGCAAAAACTTGGCGGCACCGGATATCAGACGACCTACACCGGGTTCAGTGACGCCACTCCGGTGGTCGACCAGAGAGACGGGATTGTCGTCACGGACACGCTGGTGAACGCAGCTTCGAACTTGAAGAATGCGACGCTGCTCGCAGTTGGCATGAACGCCCAGACCGGTGCAGTAGAGTGGACGAAGCCACTTGGAAACGGGCCCATCCCGGACGGCTTCACCGCATCGACACCGGTATACCAAAACGGCACTGTCTATCTCGGCAATCCACTGAACAACACCGAAGCGGCTCTTAACGTAAGGACAGGGCAAATCAATTGGCAGACGAACACCTCAGTGATGGGTGAGGCCCCAGGTGTCATTGTCGGTCCTGACCTGATTCAGCCAGCGGGGCCGGACCTGCTGACCTTTGACATCCAAACTGGCAAACTGCTCAACTCCTACCACGTCGGCGGAGATGTCTCTACCAACAATCCAACGGTACTAGGAAGGACCCTTTACATTGGGAACGGCTACGGCTGGGCTATGGCCATCCCTGTCAACCAGGTGACGGGAGCTTGGGTCAGTAGACCCTTTAGACGGCCCACCCGCAGATAAACAAGCAAGCTGCAGACCCTAAATATAGGCTGTACCGCACGCGTCTCTTGGTGTGCGGTACAGCTTTACGTTTGTTCCTCCCACAAGAACCAAGGTATCGGCGAGGTCCATCCTGTAATCCCCCCAATTCGTGCGCAGATTGACCCTATTCCGATTTACTCCTATGATTCTATTTGCAAGAATTTTATAGGGGGAAGGGATAGTATTGAAGAGAATTAGATATTTTACTAGTGTCATGGCTGCCGCCGCTGTCTTGTCGACGCCGTTGTGGTCCACCGTGACCGCCCAAGCCGCGACTACGGCGAACGCGTCAACGATTTACGTCAGCACGACAGGAAGCGACACGATGGGGACCGGTACCGCGGCAAACCCGTATCAGACGATTAGCCACGCAGTCGCTGTTGCCGCACCAGCCACAACCATCGTTGTCGAACCCGGTACATACAAGGAATCTGTGACAATCACCAAAGATGTAACACTAGAGTCCGACAGTTCCAAAACGAACGCCGTGGCCAACACAGTCATAGACGCAACAGGCCTGGCCAACGGAATCGTCGTCAACGGTGCCGGTGCAGCAGGCACCGTTATTTCTGGGCTCACAATCGAAAACGCCAATGACCACGGCATCTGGGTGAAGGACACCTCGAACGTGACCGTGATGGGCAATGTCGTCAACCACAACGGGCTCGTCCCAGCCACGACAAAGACAACCGCCATCCAAGAGGATAAACCGATTTTGCTCGACGGCACAGCATACTCCGTGGTAGCGAACAACACCGTTGACAACAACATGGCCGACGGAGGCATTTCTGTCACGGACTACGGTATGATTGATCCCGGTGCCCCAATGCCCCTCACCCCGCCGACCGGCAATCCGTCTGGTCCACCGCCGATTCAGTCGGTGCCTGGCATCGGAAACCTCGTCATCGACAACAGCATCAACAACGATATGGGCGGTTGCGGTGTCGTGGTCGCGGCGTACAATCCCGGCGGCGGCGTCCTGAACAACCAAGTGGTCGGCAATACGATTAACAAGATTGTGGCCGGTGTCGTCGTTGCGGCTGACGTCCCAGGCACCGTCGCGAAGGACAACATCGTCGCCAACAACACCATCACGAACAACTTCATTCCAGGCGTTATCGTTCACAGCAACACGCCGGGCGACGTTGTGGATGGCAACGTCGTGGTCGGAAACACGATGAGTATGAACGGTGCGGATAGCGGTGTCGGCGATGGGCGCCCCACGGGCATTGCGTTGATTGGCGGCGTGCTGCCAGTGACGAATACAACGGTGGCGAACAACATGATTTCGAACGAGGGTGTCGGCATCTGGGCGACGAATGCTCCGACCACGCACTTGTCCGGCAACCGCTTCGCAAGCAGCGTCGAGGCTGGCATCGTGGGACTCTCGCCAGCGGTCGAAGTTGCCATCAACGGTCAGCCCGTCGGGACACTGCCGGAAGTTACCGTCGGCCACACTACCTACGTGTCCGTCTGGGTCCTCCAGCAGCTAGCCAAGAAAGCCGGCGTCACAAGCCGCTGGAACGGTACGGACTTGTGGTTCCAAGCATCGAACGCTTCCAAGCCGATGGCCCCGACATACTTGGGTTCAGGCGACAAGGCTGTGTTTGTCAACGGTGTGAAGGTTGCGGTCGGCAGAGGGCTGGTTGTACCGACTTCCACCGGTTACACCACCTACCTGCCCATGAGCATGTTCGTCCAGGCTGTGAACGCGCTTGGTTACAAGAACTCTTTTGACGGCGTGGTCTGGTCGATTACCCAGTAACTTATAACTTTCAATTCGCCCCCGGATGATCACGATGACACCCGAAAACCTGCCCGACACATGTCGGGCAGGTTTTCAGCAATGCTTCCCACCAGGAAGCGGGCGCCGTCTTATGCGTGCCCATCAAAGCAACAGCCATCCGCTACATTAACCAGCGGATGGCACACAGGGAGCAAACTTGCTCGGGGTTCTCCTTAGGGTACATTCAATACGCTGACCGTGTTCGAACTAAATTTCGTCACATAGATATACCCGTTCTCATACGCAACACCGTCAGGGTTCGAACTGGTAGGAATGGTGGCCACCACGTTGTTCGTGCTGGCGTCGATCACGCTGACCGTGTTGGAACCCCCATTCACCACATAGACATACCCATTCCCGTATGCAACACCGTCGGGGTTTGAGCCGACTGGAATGGTGGCCGCCACCTTGTTCGTGCTGGCGTCGATCACGCTGACCGTGTCGGCACCCGCATTCACCACATAGACATACCCATTCCCGTATGCAGCACCTGCTGGGTACGATCCGACAGTGATGGTGGCCGTCACCTGGTTCGTGCTCGCGTCAATCACGCTGACCTTGCCTGAGCCATAGTTCGCCACATAGACATACCCATTCCCGTACGTAACAGCGGTTGGGTACAGTCCAACGCGAATGCTGCTCGTCACCTGGTTCGTGTTAGCGTCAATCACGCTGACCGTGCCCGGACTCTCATCATTCGCCGCATAGACATTTCCGTTCCCGTACGCAACACCAAAGGGGTACAGTCCTAAAGGAATAGTGGCCGTCACCTGGTTCGTGTTCGCGTCAATCACGCTGATCGAGGCTGCACCGAAATTTGTCACATAGACATGCCCGTTCCCGTACGCAACAGCGTCAGGGTACGATCCGAAAGGAAGGTGAATGCTGGCCGTCAGTTTGTTCGTGTTGGCGTCAATGACGCTGACCGTACCGGAATCCTCATTCGTCACATAGATATTCCCGTCCCCGTACGCAACAGCTGCTGGCTGCTTCCCGACCCTCACAGTAGCAATGTGAGTGCCATACACGGCAATTTTCGTGCTTTGCCCAAGAGCTACGCCTTTTCCTGTCAGAGTCATCAGCACATTTGTAGGCGACGTCGCAGTCGGCGTATAGCTCAGTTGAAACTGACCACTCCCGTTCGTCTGAACAGTCTGACTGTTTAAAGTAGCGTCATTCGAGTTGATTGTCAGCGTTGCATTGGCATCAACCACGCCGTGAGCGGTCACAACTGTACCTGACAGATGAACAGACTGACTTACCCAGACACTTCCAACATTGCTTCGATTCCATAAAACTTGATACTCATTCCTTGAAACTGGACTCCCATTCCGTGTCTATCCCACAGTGGGCCGATTTACCTGTTTGTAGCCCTGAACCCGGGATTTCGACCGGTCTACACCGCACGTGCGGCTTTCACCGCATGCGGCGTTCCATCGATGCCGACAAGACTCTAATTTATCTTCGTATGTTTGCGCACTTACACTTTAATCCAGTTATCCAAAGATTACAAGGGCAAAATAGGTATAAACCTCGTCCCTGCGACGGGTCGACGGCTACGCCCGCGCCGCCATCCACATTGACGGTTGTGATGCGATTGGGTTTTGTGGTAATGCCGTAAGCCTTCCAGAACGCATAAACGGCGCATAGTTAGTCAGTCCAAGTACGGCCAAAATTGAGTTAGCGATATAGGATGGGACCCTCGGGTTCTTTTCAGGTAGTGGCGACTGTCCGTAGACCCGAGCAAATTGACTCGTCGTCATGAATTCCCGATAATTTCTATTGCCTGGCGTGACGGTTGGCTGAATGTAGTTCTTCAGCCTGTTCTGATTCCTTGTTTTGAGGATTTATGAGCCCCGCCCATGTTTTCCTGTAGACACCGTCCTTAGGGCCGTCGGGTTGGTCGTATTGGGGGTGTTGTCAGAACTCACTCAGCTGTCTGAAAACTACCTCCGAAAAAACTTCCGTTGCAGAATTCCTCTCATAACTCAACCTGCGCAGAAAGAAAGTTGAGTCTACCACGTTGACCGGAAAATGAGAGAGGCGACGGCTCAACAGTGTTCGTCGTGACTGACGACTCTCGATTTCAGTGTCGTAGTCAGGTCTATTGCAAGAAGGTTCCGAAGTCTGTCCAAGTGCAGTCCAGCATGCTATACTTTGGGCACAGTTGATCAGAGGGGTAGAGGTGACTCACGTGTCGAGTCGTGCTCTTTTTATTCACAGTGGGATGCGGACCGGGAGCACTTATCTTCTTCATCGCTTTCGAGTATTACCGACGGCCATGGCCTTCACAGAACCTTTTAACGAAGTGCTTGCACAGATGAACGCGCAGTTGTTGAGGGGGCTGGGACCGGCATATTGGAATTCGGGGCACAGCGCCACAGACCCATATTATGCGGAGTATGAGCCGTTACTAGACCCAAGTGCTCCGGGAATCCGCGGATTTCGGCCTGAATTCACCTTCGACAATTTCTTTCGCGTCAACGACGACTTGCCGGAGCAGAGAAGCTATCTTAAGGGGCTACTCGATCTCGCTGAACAGGACGGACGTGTACCTGTACTTGGGTTTTGCGCCTCCTTGGGACGTGTAGAGTGGCTAAAGAGGAATTTCCCCGATGCGTATCACTTGGTGTTGATTCGCAATCCGGTCCAGCAGTGGATATCGAGTTACTCCATGTACACTGAGCAGAAGAATGCGTACTTCGTGAACTCATACCGAAGAATGATGTTGTCGCCTGGGGACAGTGAGTACTTGGCGGAGGTTAGAGACGCCTTCAAGGAGTCCCTCGAAGCTACGGATATTCGCATCGACCGCCTGTACGAAATTTTCGCGCATGTTTACGCCTGGAGCACCTGCTCAGCTGTTCCTCACGCCGATCTCGTCGTGGATATTGACCGCCTGTCATCATCTCCCGCATATCGCGATTATATTACTGAGACAATACGCGCGCAGTCTGGACAGCAGGTGGACTTCTCAGACAGCCGCGTCTCTAACCACAACCCTGGAGACATCCCGATTGACTTCTACCGTATCAATTCGTTTGTTTCCAGTTCAATCCGGCAGTGGCTCCGGCGGCACCCCCTCCCTGTTGTTGAACAGTCGGCCAGCCGGGGTTACGAATACCATCCCAATTCCGTGTTGGAAAAGTTGGATTTGTCAGTGGCACCGTTGCGGCAGATCGTACCCGCGGAAAAGGCTGTTGCCCAGAACTGACTGCACCAGAGGGGATTTTGACGTTACCGTAGCCTCGCGTTCTCAGCTAAAAGCCTTCCATCTTCGGGCAGACGATGCGAGGACCGTCAACCAACGGGGTCTAGTTTTCTGAGTGTGCCTCGCGGTGCCTTTTAGGGAACCTGCGTTTGACAGGTCTCCCAATGTTGAATTCTGTTGTTATCTGCGAAGGAAGGCCCGCACTGCTGTGCGGGCCTTCCTTCTTGTTAGATTGCAGGGAGTGTCCTACCTCATCGAAAGAAACCCCCGGCTCCCAGCAGCTGGCTGGAGAAAGCATCTGGTTGGAACTGACCTAGCCCTGTCGCTGCGTTGTCGGCACGCGTGACGCTATAGGCTCCGTTATTGCCGAAGGCCACTGGCGCTGTGACGTTTCCGAACGGCATCCACGGCGATTCGTTGGCCGCAAGTAGGTAGAGTGCAGGGTTCACATTGCCCACCCTGCCGTAATGACCCGCTATGTCGCCCATGTAGCCCGCGAACAGCGGTGCCGACGCGCTCGTGCCTCCTGAAAGATTGGGGACGCCGTTGAAGTAGCCGAAATATCCTGGCGTGATGACTGACGCTGGCAGGGATACGTCGGGACTTATAGCGCCCGGTAGGTTCCTGTTCATCAGCATTTCGTACCATGGCGCCGTGTTGAACGTGCTGATGCCCCCGCTACCCATCATGTTGCCCGACTCGAGATAGCTCAGCAGGTCAGAGTGCGAGATCTCGGCACCGAGATTGCCGCCCCACAAGGCTGATTGCGTGACGTGTCCGTTGACGCCCACGCTGTTTTCTGTGCCGCCAAGCGACGTCACGTACCCACTGTCCGCAGGGAAGCTTGGTTGTGCGGCCAACGCCACAGAGGGTGTGACGCCATAGTAACCCAGGAGTTGCGCACCACTGTACGCACCGCTGTCGCCCGCGGAAACGCTGATCGTGATGCCCTCAGCGTTGGCCTCTGCGGCGAGCTGATTCCACGATTGATAATAGCCGGGAGAAAGTTGGTTAATGACCTGCTCACCGACGCCATAGCTCAGGCTAAAGACGCTGACCGCGTCCTGTTGAACCACCTGGTTCAGGGCGTTCGGCATGGCGGCAGCGGAATAGACATCAATGTTTGCACCTGGCGCGCTGCTTTCCACCATCTGCAGGTCTAGACTCATTTCCCCTTGAATGCCACCGTAGGTGTTTTGGTAGTAGGAGTGGGGCCCGACGTACGCGGTGTGGAAAGTTTCTGGCGTAAGGTGGAACTGCTTAGCGAACAGGTTGGCGTCGTTTTCTGTGGCCGCGAATGAGATATTGGACGACGAGGTGCCGATACCGCCTGCTGTGTAGATACCAATTGTCGGTGCACCTTTGTGATAGGTCTCCGTTTGACCGGTGGTTGGATTGTACATCTGGTACGTACCGTCTCCTGACGCAGTAGCCGCTTCCTGCCCCGCCAATTGTGTTGCGTTCATCGCTACGTTCACATTGTTGCTCGCTGGATTCCAAGGAGCAACGATAGTTTTGGTATCAGTGGGTCCGAACAGCGAACTCGCTCGCGTCGTCTTCGCTGCCGGCCCAAAGAACGTGGCGGCGGGAAGTTGAATTGTGGTCTTGTTGCCGCTTACGTCCTGCACCGTGATGGCCAAACTGACCGTTTGCGTCTGTGACAGGGTGTAGTCAAACAGAATCTTGTTCGTTTCCGTGCTCGGATACCAGTTCCATGTTGGGTCCGCTCCGGCGTAAGGCCCCTGTACATTCACCACACCGGCCCCAGTATAGTAAGGCCAAATGGCATCTGGCTGCCCGTTGAGGGTAGCTGTGATTTCGTATCGTACCGCTTCACCCGGAAGGCGCAAGCCAACCGTGACCCGCTTCACAGTTACGCTCATCCCTTTGCCGTTCGTGGCAGTCGCCGTAGCACCAACTGGGGTGGGCTCGAGTTGTTGCTTCGTCGTATAGCGGACTTGGTGCAGGGCCGTGTGCACTGCTCCTACTTGCGGAGGGGTCGCGACGAGACCCGTAAATGTGGCAGCTTGCCGTAGCCAAGATGGAACGTTGGCCACTCCGTTTTTCGGCGCGATGATGGACACATTCTTTGGTGTTTTGTACTTGACCATCTGGGTCTTAAAGAGCGCATTGACCTGCGCAACTGTGCCTGTTACGTGAATCACTTGACCGCTGACCTTCGTCTGGAAACCGGCATTCTGGAGACGTGTCTCGGTGCTCTTCACGAGCGCTGGGTCTGCTCCGAACTGTTGCTGAACCTGTGCCGCGCTCAGAAACTTACGGTAGTTGGGGGACTTCGGATTGCTCGCCGAAGCGTCGAACGCCTGAAGCCCCGCCCAGTTCTTCGACGGCAGGATGACACTGAACGTGTAACTCTGGCTTGGGTCAAGTGCTTTCACCTGCGACAGTTGCTGAGTGACAGATGCCGGCAACACCGCATCTTTGCTCGGCAATAGCGTGGCCGCAGATGCCGTTGGCCCGGCAGCGAGTAGTGCTACCGGCAGTGTCGTGGCTACGGCCGCAGTGAATGCTAACGGCCACTTTCTTGACTTTGCTCCCATACGTTCCCCTCGTTTCTTTAACTGAATTTTTGGCTCCGACGGTAGGGACGCGAACCTTATGTAGCAGCTCATAGGTGCTGCTCTGCCGAGGGCCGTATGATGAACAGGGGCGGCCGTGGGGCCGTTTACCTGGACACCGCTGTTCGTCGCAGCGTTCTCTTAAAGTGCCTCTAGGGTAGTTCAAGTTCCCATACGGGCCTCTCGCAGTTCTGGCATAACGGAAGGGCTTGCTCGAACAGCCCTGGTCTTCCGAAATCCCATTGGCATGATTCATCTGATTGCCTAGCCGTGCGAGCATTATGAATCGGGCTCGCGTATGGACCCCCTTCATCTGCCACCACGACAAGCCCTTGTATCAAACTCCAGCTAATTATACCACTCAACTAAATAGGATGATTATATAGATATCGGATCATAAAGACTGATTTGTCCTCTGTTTTTTACGGGCATGGGCGTTTGAATTCAGGCCCATCCGGAGTTACTGACAATCAACCACACAATGCCTATGCTATGTCGACCACGTACCCGGCGAGCAATGGCGCGGACACAGCTGTGACCTCAGGGCGGCAGGGAGTCCCCTTTCACGTGTCCAGTTTATCCCACATCCGTGTCCAAGCTGCCCGCCCGCGTGCTATAGTTGTAGAATATATTTGTGCACTCATCATGGACTTATGAGGTGAAAGGATATGGCAGGCGGAGACCATACCAGCCATCGGCCAGTGTTTATTCACAGTGGAATGCGCACGGGGAGCACCTACTTTCTCGATCGCTTCCGGGTATTGCGCGATACCATGTGCTTCACCGAACCGTTTCAGGAAATCCTCAGCGCCATCACGGTGGAGACGGTACGCGGTCTTGGCCCAAGGTCTTGGCACTCGCGGCACAGCGACACCGAGCCGTACTTTCTGGAATACGAGGCTCTGTTGAACGGGGACGGCAAGGGGATTCACGGGTTTCGAGAGGAGTTCAGTTTCCAAAACTACTACGTTGTCAACGAGGACCTACCCCATCAGCGTGAGTATCTGGAGAACCTCCTTCGACTGGCGCGCACGCGCGGGACTACTCCCGTGCTCGGATTCGTCCGCTCACTCGGTCGCCTGGAGTGGATGCGACGCAACTTCCCGGATGCCTATCACATTGTTCTGGTGCGAAATCCCGCTCAGCAGTGGTATTCCGGGTACAGCATCTACAAGGAAACCAAGAACGTCTACTTCATGAACGTCTACCGGAGCATCGGAATCAATCCCGGTAATCACGAGTACATGCAGGAGTTCAAACGCCAGGCCGGCGAGGCGCTGCATACCGATGAGGTTCGGCTGGACTTCCTCTATGAGTACTTTTTGCAGGTGTATGCCACGAGTACAATGGACGCAGTTCGTCAGGCCGATCTCATCGTCGACATGGACCGACTCAGTCAGTCCGTCGCCTATCGCGACTATGTAACCGAACAGATTGCGGAGCACACCGACTGCAGGCCCAACTTCTCTGGCGCTCGCCTTCCCACTCACTCGGTGCTCGATGTTCCTGTCGACATGCCCGCCGTAAACCAATTCATCGTCAACGTGTTCCGCAACTGGCTCAGGTCTCACCCGTTACCACCAGTCGCAGATGGCTTGGAGCCAGCCTATGAACGGACGCCGAACTTCGTACTGGAGAAGATTGAAACCTCTGTGCCGCGGGCCGCTTCCGTTGCTACACCATCGGTCGAGCCCGCTCAGCGCTGACTGCGGCGGCCGTTTGAGTTGGGCAGAAGCCCTCTTTTTATACTCAACGCACCGGTGTTCGCCGCTGCCAGACGCATGATAGAATGATACGCAGGACAAGCCCTATTCACCGCAGGCTGACGGCTCGCTTCGAGGGCCGGAGCCTGACCGCGAAGGAGACAAGTAATCCGTGACAGATGTGAAACACGCGGACGTCGACGAAATTGTTGAACGAGTAAAACAGTCATTGGTCAGCAGCAAGTGGGTACAGGCCAAATCCGATGCCATCGAAGGGATCAAACTCTACCCGCGTTCGGCCCAGCTTTGGGTGTTTCTCGGCGAGGCGCTCGAGCACATGAACGACAAGGCAGCTGCTTGGCGCGCCTACGACCGCGGCTGGTTGCTCGACCCACAGGCTGCGTGGGCCACACCGATGGAAGCGCGCGTTGGAGCGTTTCGCCACGCCAAGGCTCCGAAATGGATTGAGGAGTTGCTTCAGGTCAAGAATGTGACCGTGGCGGCCGCAATCATCGTCAAGAACGAGGAGCGTACCATCGGGGAAGCGATTCAAAAACTGAAGCCCGCTGTCGACGAAATCGTCATTGTCGACACGGGAAGCACCGACCGTACGCTCGAAATCATTCGCGAAAATGGCGTCGAACCGTATTCATTTGAATGGGTTGACGACTTCGCCGCCGCGCGCAACTTCGCGCTCAGTAAGGTGACTTGCGACTGGGTGGTGTGCGTCGACGCTGATGAACTGCTGGTCACGGATGATGTTGAGGCTGTGCGGACGGCAGCCGGGGTCTTCGACGACGACTATCCTATCATTCTTCGGGTCGTTCAGGTCAACCACATTGGCCAGCGAACGGACCCAAACTTCGACATGTCGCGCATGTTTCCAACTCGGTTCGGCCTGCGCTTTTGGGGCCGCATTCACGAACAGGTCGGGCCTCCCGAGGGCGGGCCCATGTCTGTCATCTACTCCCGCCCTGTCGTGCGGATCCGCTTCGACCACGACGGCTATGAGCCTGCCATTTCGGAGGAAAAGGGCCGCTTCGACCGCAATATCGACCTTCTGCGCAAGTGCGTCGAGGACGACCCTCGCGATATCGCCTCTTGGGGATTTCTCGGCCGGGAGTTGCTGTTCACAGGCAAGAAGGAAGAGGCCATTGCAGCCTTTTACGAGACAGAAAAATTGGCTCCAGACTTCCCCACGTACGCGCGCATGCCGGAGGTGCGCATGTACCTCGTCGACATACTTCTGGCCGAGGAGCGCTTCGAAGAAGCCCTGGAGGTCAGTCGGCGGGCTGTGACGTCGGACACGACGTTCCCAGGTGGATGGTACGGCAAAGGACGCACAGAGATTCAATACGCGCTGAAGCTGCTCGCCAACGCGCAGCAGTCGATGCAGCAAGCGCGCACTACCGCGAACACCTACCGCGGAGTTGTGTCATTCAGCAGCGACATCAGTTCATGGCGGCCGACAGCAGCACTCGGTGACATCGCACGGTTGCAAGGGAACATGGTGGAGGCGCTCAGACACTACGAGCAAGCCCTGCAGATATCACCCGGCAACCCGATTGTGCAGCAAATGCTCACCAACATCGAGCAGCAAACCGATCAGCTCGCCAGCGTGCTCCAGGGCCGGGCTTCTGTTGGAAGTTCGTTCGCGGTGCCCGCACAGTTTGCCCAGGGGAGGAAGTAAGGTGACGGACCTCCTTGGGGCAACCTCTTCGCGCATGCCCAGAAGACCTGTGTTCCTTCACAGTGGTATGCGCTCGGGCAGTTCCTACCTGCTCAACAAGTTTCGGATGCTCGACGACACGCGTTGTTTCTATGAGCCGTTTAGCGAAGAACTCGGCCGCATGTCGCTGGACTTTCTGCGCAATCACGGTCCAAAGACCTGGAAGTCCAGACACGCGCCGATGGACCCGTACTACCTTGAATACGAGCCGTTCATGACACCGGAGAACCACGGAATCCGCGGATTTGACACAGAGTTCACCTTTGGTGAGTACTTTCGCGTGACCGGGGACCTCAGCGCCCAGCACAACTACCTGAACTCGCTGCTCGGCCTCGCGGGAGCGGATGGCCGACAGGCGGTGCTCGGGTTTTGCAAGTCGCTCGGACGTTTGCAGTGGATCCGGGAAGCCTTCCCGAATGCCCTACACATCGTCACCGTGCGCGACCCTGTGCAGCAGTGGCTATCCGGGTTTCATTTCTGGCGGGAGACGAACAATCCGTACTTCCTGAGGTACTTTCAACCCATGCTCGCCAACCCAGGCGACAACACATACATGCAAGCGCTCCTCGCCGAACACCCCGACCTACCCTATGCGGAGGAACTGCGCTTTGATTTGGCGTATGAGATGTTCTTGCACATTTATGCCATCACGACGATTGAATCTGTCGGCATGGCCGACCTCGTTGTGGACATGGAGCGGATGTCCCGCTCGTCGGCTTATCGGGATTTCATGACTCTCAGAATTCGTGAACTGACAGGGTTGTCGGTCGATTTCTCGGACTGCCGCATCAGTTCTCACATGCTGGACGCGCCGTTTTCGTTTGCGCAGGTCAATGGACGCGTGCTCGAACGCTTGCGCAATCACCTTGGAGATGCGGTGTTGGATGTATCGAGGCCGTACGCCAATCACCCAGGTTTTGTGCTCGAAAAGATTGAAGTTTCAGCGTAAGCTTCAGGTCAGCAGGGCTTTAGTCAGACGTGCGGCTTCTTCGGTACGTGACCGCAGAGGAATGGGGAGTCGATCCGTCCTACTCTTTCTTCTGCGGCTGTAAGGCCGTCACTGTGCCGTTCGCACATCTTTGTACGTGGGACTCCGAATCCCCCTCATCCCAACTACCTAACTAGCCCTAGTCGGCTCCCAACTATTCATACCCGGTAAGACCCCACTCAGCAAAATCACGTGTGGGATGACTGCTTAGCCAGATGGAGCCCGTGTTCTCCCGTGGCTCGCGTGACCATCCGATGCCCAGAAGCAGTGAGTGCATGCTTCACGATGGCAGGCAAGCATCGGTGACTGCGTTCAATGTAGACTCTGCCATGGTTTTGTAGCGAGTTAGAATTGCTTTTGCAGAGAGCTGGTGCTCTCAGTCCACCCCCGCGCTCCTGCTTCAGCCCTGCGACTTTGCATGCGTAGGCGACGCGTGAAACCGGCGGAAAACACACACGGGAGATCCAGAAGCGGATCTCCCGTGTGCCTGATTGTGCGCTCCGCGACGGCTAATTGCCTACTTCTCATCCACTGGACAAGGTCAGGAAATGTTTATCGTCTGAGCCAGCCCGGCTACGGTAACAGTAACCGTGTCAATCGACGATTCGACTGTGATATAGTCGTACTCCGGGCTACTCGTTGCCACTTGTGAGTACCTGCACGCTGTGTCGAGTTGTCGTGCCGCTTTGGCTGGTATCCCTGTCGTCGCCCGCACGGTATTGCAGCGTGAACGTGACCGTTGCCCCACTGACTGCATCGCCGTACGAATCCGTAGCCGTAGCAGTTACCGGAATGTAATCGCCGTCAGTGCCGCCACGCCGCAATCCCAAACCCCGCTTGTCTGTAACCTTCCGCCTCACGCCTGCCATGAGCATGTCGTGTGTTAGGGTAGGTTTGTCACCCACCCGGTCGGCACGTTCACCCTATAGAGTCCTAGTGCTCCCTAAATGTCCAAAAAGAAGAAGCCTCCACTGGGGAGGCCTCTTCCTTTTAGGAGTCGTTTCTCAATAGTATACGTCGATCGTGAAATTCCCGGAGTCACTAACCCACACAGTAAGGGTGTAGGTACCTATGCCTATCTGCGTGATGGTGTAGTAACCTGCAGACGTCGGTGAACCTGTACCTGTCCACTCCTGCAATTTTACCCCTTGTCCCGGCAATGGGTTGGTAATGCCCGTGACGTCATACACCGCAAAGTTGGGATCAGAATTCGGCAATCCGGAGATCCCGTTACCGTAGGCATCGTGCAGCGTGTACGTAGCGGACGCTTTGTACACACCTGAGCTACCCGTTGACGTTCCGAACGAAGACAGCGTAGCACCCGCAGGCGATCCTGGAAAGACCGTTACCATCGCCATCTGATACAAGTCGACATTACCGTTATTGGTTGTGTTGATTGCAACCGTCAGAAATTGCGGTTGCGGATTCCAAGAGAAGTCTTCGTTGGCATTGGTATCCGTGATTGTAAACGTGTAAACGCCGTTAGACTCAGAGAACGAGCCCGCGTCCGGAGAAGGCGTTCCGCCTCCAGCAAGTCCCAGCACCGCAAAATCAGTGGCTGACAGTCCAGTCACCGGATTCCCATACTGGTCGACAGGGCTGACCGTGAATGCGATGTTGCCGGGACCCGCTACGGCCGTGGAATGGAGCACAGACACATAACTGGTGCTCTGCACTATTCCCGGGCTCACCGTGAACGGGTTGCTGACGCCGCCAATCGGTGTGCTGGCGTTGTTTGACACCGTGAGGACCGCAGACGTTGTTGCCGCGTAGGACGTCGCCGTCAGTGTCGCCACGCCGTTGCTAAAGGTTCCGACGGAACCCGTGCCAAGGATGCCATTGGGAGAGGTTCCTACTGCTGACCCGCTCACACTCACCGTTCCTACACTGTCCGTCAGGTTCCCGTAGGCGTCCGTCGCCGTCACGGTTGTCGTGTATTGCGACCCGACCGTTTGCGTGCCAGGCGTCGCTACGGTAAACGTGCTGACTTGACCCGGGCTCACCGTGAACGCGCTGGTGGAGACGGTAATCGGTGTGCTGGCGCCGTTCGACACCGTCAGGACCGCAGACGTTGTTGCCGCGTAGGACGTCGCCGTCAGTGTCGCCACGCCCTTGCTAAACGTTCCGACGGAACCCGCGCCGGGGGTGCCACTGAGAGAGGTGTCCAGTGCGGACCCGCTCACAGTCACCGTTCCTACATTGTCCGTCAGGTTCCCGTAGGCGTCCGTCGCCGTCACGGTTGTCGTGTATTGCGATCCGGCGGTTTGCGTCCCAGGCGTCGCTACAGTGAAGGTTTTGACCACACCAGGTATTACGGTGTCAGTTACGCTCGCCGCCGGGCTAGGGACTGTGTTGCTGCCCGCCTGGGCGGTTGCAGACACGGTAAACGTATCTCCAGCGTCAGGGTGTGTGGATGTCACGTATACGGTCACCGAACCGCCGCTTGTTTGAGCAGAGGTAATGGGTGTACCCGACGCGTTCACAAGCGTGTATGACCCTGTGCCAGTGTGAGCAAGCGCAAGGCTCACGATTGTACCGTTCGGTACTGCCTTACCGTTGGCGTCCGTGACCTGGAAGGTCACGGCTGTGGTACCTGCGGCGACCGCATCCGCACTCACGTTGCCACCGGTCGTCGTGGCGGTCACCGTGGCGGGCACTCCAGACGCCGTTACCGTTTGCGTACCCGAAACGGTCAGGTTGTTTGCCGTTACTGCCCCACTAACCGTGTACGGCGTGGTGGCAGAGTTGTCAAAGGACACGTTTGGAGCATTTACCGTCAAATTCCCGTCAATTGTACCGTTCCCGAATGTTACCGAACCTGTGGCGTTGGTCGTCAGCGACACGTTGCCCGTCAGCGTGTACCCGCCAAGATTCAGGTTGACCAGACGACCGAAGCTGAGCGTCTGCGCGAGACCGGTGATGTTGATGTTCGCTCCGAACTGAATCGTCGTGATGAGCGGGTCGCTTTCCGCGTTGAGAAGCTGAACCGCGTTGTAGATGTACTCTATACCATTCCGCGCCTAGCCTTACGGCTTTGGGCCGGTCTACACCGTACGTGCGGCTTTCACCGCATACGGCGTTCCATCGATAGAGCACGATCACGTACATTCGACGCAGGTGACGCCACAGGATGAAGGCGCCCTCATTATGTACTGGAGAAAAGAGGACCCCCAACGCAAGTTGTGGGTCCTGCCAGCTTGCGCAAAACATACGAACAGAGGTCATGCAGTACCGACTGGGCCCCTTGGCTCCGACCTGTTTTCCCCTCCCCGCCTGTGTCACCACTTCGGGTTCAAACGGCAGGTCCTCCTCGCTACTATAGGCCCGCTGACTTCCCGAATGCCTCTACGGCGTTAACTCGCCTCATCATCCGGGACCTCAAACGTTCCGTTCCGCTTATCCCTTTGTTTGATCGCCTTAGGTTTCCGGTCACCGGCCTGCGAAAGACCAGTTTAACAGCCCAATTGTTCTGATCCCGGCGCATTATCCAAAATGCACCGACCGCTGGCGGGCCCAGGGTATCCCATTCGCCAACAGCTTGCACAGGTCGCCTCACACCGGATTCGTCGTCCTAACCATAGCGATCTTTTAAGGAGCCCCGCGCCTCTTTGGCACGACTTCACCTGACTTCACACCCGCCCGCAGTTAAACGCCCGGGAGCGCAGGAGGATTAGGCATGTGGCCGTAGGCTGTTGCCACAGGCGGGCATTTCACCCGCCACTTCGGCAGAACAGTTAGAACAAAGCCCCGCGCATGCTCGCGCGGGGCCAAGTCCCACTCGTTTCGCAATGCCAGTCATGGCATACACTTATCGAGTAACGTTTCGTGTTTTTGTTACTGGACCGCTACTGCTTGGTTGTTGATTGCTGCGACATCCAAGCCGCTTGCGTCTTGCACAGGTCCCGTGCTGTTCGGCGTGTAGCTCACCGACACATTTTCACCAGCGTTGGTAATCGGCGCGACCAGCGTCAGTACAACCGTGCTGCCGTTGACAACAGCACTTGTCACCGTATCACTTGCACCGTTAACCATCACCGTAAACTGGCTTGGGTCGATGGTCGTAGTGCCCAGCAAGGCCGTCTTGTACGTCAGGTCAATGACACCAGTTGACGTGGAAGCAGTCGCGGTCAGCAGCGTATCACTGGACGTGGTAGGAGGTGCGGGCACCTCAGTTGCGCCAATGGTGAACTGCTCTGAATTACGGTCCGTCAAGAAGACCTCGGTCATCGTCGAACCAGACGCGATGGTGGTCGACGTGATGGCTGCGCCGCCACTGGTGGCCTCGAACTGTGCCGTGGTGGTGCCAGTGATTGTGAGATTGGCCGCGATGCCGCCCGTCGGCGCTGTCACTGCGTTGCCGTACATGTCGGTGTACTCGACGTACAGCCCTTCAGTCGAGTTGGCCGTGAAGTTAACAGTCGTGCTCACCGGCGTGCCATTCTTGTTCACGAACTCAACCTTGGAACCAGCTCCCGGCGTGACCGTGAAGGTCTCTGTCACGGGCTTGACCGCGCTGTTGTTCAGATCCGTGACGGTCACGGTGTACGTACCAGCCAAGTTCTTGACGGTACCACTGGTTACAGTCACCGACGCCATGTGGGTCGTCGAATCGTACACCAACGCGCCGCTCACAGAGGTAAAGTTCGGATTCTTGCTTGTGATGGTGTACTGCAGGTTATCCGTGTTGCCAGAGCCGACGACCGAACCCGCCGCGTTCTCCTGCTGAACGTTAATGGTTGTGCTGCCGGTCGAACCAGCAGTCCAGCTGGTCATGCCGCTTTCGGACGGCGCGAGACTGTTGACCAGGGTCTGGGTCTCATAGATGTCGCCTGTCCCTTGGCTAGTGAAGCCGGAGACGTTGTTCCCACTTCCGTAGTACAGGTAATCCCCTTTCGGCGAAACCTGTGTGCCTGGCACCTTAACGTAGGCGTCAACGTAGCCGTTATCTCCAAGTGTGGTCGCGGACGCCGTGATGGTCGCCTGACCCATGGAGTTGATGTCGACCGCCTGGCCGCTCGCGTAGCCCGTGCCGCCAGTGAAGTTGAGATCGCTGCTGTTCGTTCCATAGAATAGAGCCTGTGTCCCGGCAGGGGCAGAGACCGGATTCCCAAGGGCGTCCAGCACCTGCAGGTTCACGGTGACGGATGGGCTTGTCGGCGTCACGTCAACGTAGTCGTTGTTCGTCGACGGGTTCGACGTCACGTTGTAGCTGTAGGCCATACCATTCGAGATGGTGACCGGGATTGTGGCAGTGGTCATCAGGCCTTCGCTTACATGGATGTCGTACGTGCCGTCTTTCAGCATCGTACCCTTTTCATAAGCCAGTTGGAAGGTGAATGTGCCACTAGTAAGTGTGCCGGTAACGCCTGTCACGGTCAGTCCGCTCACGCTCTGACCACCCGTCGTTGTGACCGTTACAGACGGCGTTTGCGCCGAGCCCTGCGCTCCAGTGCCAGCAACCGCCTGAATGGTGTAGTTCGGCGACAGGTAATAGGTGTTGCCATTAATGGTTTTAGTGCCGTTCCAACGCGACGCCATTTCGCTCGCGTTGTTGTTAGCGTAGTAGTCGTTCGCCACTTCATCAGCTGTGAAGGACGTCGTGCCAGACACCATCTTCCAACTCGTGGTGTTCTGCGGCGGCACCAGTTGGATGGTAACCGGTGACCCAACTTCCAGGCCGTTCGTCGGGTTTGTCAGCGTCAGCGTCACCGTACCGGTCGCATTGGCGTTAGGCACAAGGTTGACGAAGTCGACAGCACCGCTGAGAGTACCCACATCCATCGTCGCATGTGTCAGTCCACTTGCACCAGCCACCGGAGCGTTGTTCAGTAGCGGATCAAACGACTCCTGCGTGAGCGTCGCCGGCCCCGATACGTTTACGTTCACCGTGCCCTGATCGCCAATACCAAGACCAAGACCGTAATTCATCAGCACTTGGTTCTGGTCCCCAATGAAGGCTCCCAAAGGAACGTCTGTCTGGTTATTCATGATGGTCGGGATTTTCCCGTAGGACAGTTGCGGGTTGTTGTTTCCCCCGACCAGACCGCTGAGATTAGCCATTCCCAGGATGTCGTACGTCGCCTGTTGCGCGACCACGCTGATGGTCGCCGCGTTGGACGGCTCGAGCACCGCGTTCATCACCGGCACCAGCTTCTCGGTGTCTCCAGCGTACGCGGTCTGTGCGTTGCCGCCCTCGGACATCTGGATGGTCGCCACGCCGTTCGTCGCCTGGAACCAGTACGGGTCGTTCGCATTGTTCGCTGCCGTTGCGCCGTTTAGCGCGTTGGTCGGAAGCAGCTCGTACTGCGTGTCTGCGCCCTGCAGCACCACGCCGATTTTGCCGTTGTAGTTCTGCACCGTGTTGCCCTGCGCGTCGACGACTGTCGCGGTGACGGTGTCAGTCGCCGCACCGTCAGCCGCAACCGACGAGGTCATCGGCGTCAGCACGATGTGGTCGGCTGTACCGAATACGGTGATGGTGGTCGAGGTGGACTTGCCCAGGTACGTCGCCGTCACGGTGTACGACCCCGGTTGGGAAGCCACAAACGCGCCGGAGTTGCTGACGATGGCGCCTGTGCCGCTGACGGACCAAGTCACGCCGCTCGTCTCAGACGTGCCGTTGTTGGTCAGGCCGAGCATTTCTTGCACGTTGGTCTGGATGGCCGAGCTCGGTGCGCCCGTGATGGCCAGTGTGCCAGCCACCGGAGTCGTCATCGCGCTCCAAGTATGAGTCACGCCGTTCCAACTCTGGTTGATGCCAAGTGCATTCAACAGCAGCTGGAAGTCATAAATCGGCACGAAAGAGCTCGCTTGTGTCCAGCCCTTCGGCTGCGCAACGATGTGGTTCATCTTCATCACCGTTGTGCCGTTGACCTGAATCATGGCGTTGCCGCCGACCTGCGGCAGGCTGCTTGTATCCGGGTTGCCGGACACCGTGATGTTCATCGTGTTGAAGTTCCATGTAGCGTTGTAGCCCAACTGGGTCAGGTACTGCTGCATGTCGTACACAGAGATGTACGTGGTGTTGCCACTCACCGTGCTTGGGACGTTGCTGATGGCAGCCTTACCGTTGATGTTGAGTGTGTTGTACTGCCACTGCATAGAACTTGTAGCGGCCAACGCCATCGGCGCGATTGTGCCGAGAACCATTGACGCCGCAGCGATGCCTGTAAGCGTACGTTTCAAGTGCGTTTCTCCTCCTTAGGTGTTGCCAACAGATTACTGAGACAACTGTTGTATCTACTGAACGGGATCGGTGAACGAGTCACCTAATTGCTAACTCGTGTCTTGTCTCCTGCGTGTACCTCGCGGGGCTACTCAAAGACAAACCGCCAGTGCGCTACTAATCTCCGCTCTGCGCACCCGCATATGTAGTCGAGGGCCTGTCGGTCGGCCTCACAGGAAGACATCCCTCCCTTCAGTGCAAGATGTAGTGCCGCCTGTCTAAACTTGACCCCTTTTGTTTCTTTCTGTCACCGTTTTCGATAGGGCAAATATGATGCCTATCTGACTTCTACGACAGAGACCCCAAAAATCCTTGCAGGCGGGCATATTTTTGCGAAAATTCTCGTTGCCTCGCTCTATGTATTCTCTGTCAGTCGGCAGGCGAGGGCAATCTACTTCAGGATTTTAGTATACAGAAGGATCCACGGTGCGTAAAGAGTGAGTGCCCTTTTTGTCGCATTCTAGCGCAGGTTCATTGGATTTTATGTCTTTTTTTATAGTAGGACTTGATGAGGTGGGTTTGCAATGACGATTCCACTCAATCCTTCACAACGTATGGCCGTCTTTGCGAAATAGAACCTTGTCGTCAGCTGACGGGAAATTTTTTCTCTGACACGTCCCAACCTCGCCCCAACCTACTAGACGGTTTACTCACTCATTTGGTTTCACTTCTCCTGCAATAAATTATCGCTTCCCGCGGCGTCACCCCGGCACAAGCGGCGTGAAACAGAAAATACCGCCTCAACGTCTCATGTTACGGAGGTTTTTTTCAAGGAAACAAAACTTATTACCTTAAATTGCAGTCTCTAAGAATGGTAATCACGCAAAATACTGTCGTGTTTGATGTGCATGTGTGGTTGGAGTACACGGAATTCCGGCCAAAATGAGGAGAGGGTACATTTTGCGTAGTGCGCTGCGTTCAGTCTGGTCTATTTTTGTTGTCCATTCCGTGGTCATGTGTGCAACGGCCGCGATTTGGGTCCACTACTTCGGGTCGGTTGCGACTCGCCAACGGGGCTACAGTTTAGGCAATTTCGTCTCAGCATTCGCGCATTGGGATTCGAGTTGGTTTTTGCTGATTGCAAAGAACGGCTATGTCCTCTCCAATCCGAATGAACCCGCATTTTTTCCCGGCTTCCCGTTTCTCATGGGGTTTGGTGGGCATGCGCTCAGTTTTGTTCGGCATTTTGGAACGATTGGGCCTGTTGCAGACAAGACGTATTATGCGGCGGGGATTTTGATTTCCAACGTCGCCTTTTTACTCATTCTGATGGGCTTGTACTGGCTGGGCCGCATGAAGTACAGCGAACGCGTCACACTGCGCGCGCTGTGGCTATTGGCACTCTTCCCTTCTAGTTATTACTTTTCCTCGGCGTACAGCGAGTCGCTCTTCCTCCTGTTTGTGGTATTTGGGATGCTGTTCGGCTATCGCAAGCAGTGGCTCCTAGCTGCCATCAGCATCGGGCTGTCGGCTCTGACGCGCAACCTCGGCATCTTTGTCGTCGCCTCTCTGCTGTGGCTGGTCTGGCTCGACTTCCGTGAACACAAGGATGTTGGGAAGTTCATCCGCAACGGCCTGACCGTATCGGCCATCCCCGGATTTTTCCTAAGCCTGTATTTGCTGCTACTGTACCGGGTGTACCAGAACCCGCTGATGTTCCTGTGGGCGGAAAAACACCACTGGCACAGGAAATTCACGTGGATCTGGACGTCGCTGCACGCTGACTACCGCATCGATCCGCTGGGCTTTGTCGCATCCGTGGTGTTCTTAGGTCTGCTCGTGTTTGCGATTCGGAAGATCCCGCTCGAACAGTGGATCTTGAGCGCATTTTTCATCATCATCCCGCTCTTGTCCTCGGCGGGTAAGTACTCACCGTACCCGATGTCGATGATTCGTTTTGTGCTCATCGCGTTTCCGATGTTCTTCTACTTAGGCGCGAACATTAAGAAGACCGAAACGTACATGGTGACCATCGCGACAAGCGCCATCTTCCTTGTGGTACTGACCGGTTTGTTCACCACAGGGCAATGGGTGGCCTGACAACACGCTCTGGAGTAGCACCACCAACTTGCAATCCAAACGACGAAGGGGATGTCCCGGCGCACAAGCGGGACATCCCCTTCGTATGTGAGACGCAAGCTGTCTTTCTACTGACTCTGTTCTGTCCGTCTCGTTAGGCGGGAAACCATAGAGCCGAGCCAAACCAGGAGTGCGCCGAGCGGGATGGACAAGAGCGGCATAATCGGAAAGCGAAAGCGACTCCACGCTGGGAAGAAAAAGAACACAGCCGTGTAGTAGCCGATAAAGACCAGGATGAACGACGTCTTGCGCCAGTCGTAGCGCCGTACAAGCGGAATGATGCCAAGCAGTGCGAGCCAAATCCAGACGTGGTACATGGCGTAATCGACGGTCATCATCAGGGTATAGATGGGTCCATACGGGAGTTGCACATCGGAACCGCGATCGTTTCGGTACAGGTTAAAAATCTTCACGAAGCCATTGCGAATCACCGCTGTCGGGTGATGGATGACGTACGTCTCGAACGCCTTTTCACCGATTTGGTTGCGCACAATTTCGTTGCTCGTGCGAAGCAACGGGTTGATTTTCGGATTGGTCGACCAGTAGTACCCGTTCGACATCGTACCTTGCCAGAGGTTGACGCCGCCGTTGGTGGAAATGGGAATGAGGTGATGCATGGCTACTTCGTTGCGAATGGTCACGGGACTGATGGCCAACACCATCATCACAAGGACAACTACCACGCGCCCCAGTGAACGCTTGAAGGAGCGACGGACAATCCACCATTCATAGGCGACCATGAAAATCGGAAACAAGGCCGCTAGGGGGCGGACGACGCAAGCCGCACCGAGCACGATACCTGTCAAAATCAACCGCAACCAGGTGCGACCGCTGTCTACGATGACATACATGTATAAGCCCAACACCAAAAGGAACGTGAAGAGCTCTTCTGAACCGAGATCAGAATTGGTAGTAATCGAAGTGGGCAGTACGGTATAGGCAATCGCCGCGACGATGCCCACCATCGTCGATTTGGTAGTCCGCAGCGCCAGTAAAAAGATGATGGCCACAATACCTGCGCTGAGCAAGACCTGCGCAGTCAATCCTGCCATAACTGACGGCCCGGTAAAGTCAAAAATAAGCGATAAAAAGAAGGGATAACCGATCGGCCAGTAGGCTGTTGGCTGTCCGTTCGTAGAATACCCGTGCCCCTGCGAGATGGATATGGCGTGCTGGTAGTACCAGCCGAAGTCCGATTGTGGAACCGGATGGTAGTGGAAAATCCACACCATGCGGATGATAAGGTTCACTCCAACGAGAATGACTAAGGAGATCCACTGTGGGCGCGTTAGCTTACTCATAAGTTCCTCCACTCTTTGATTGACAGCTCGTCCGGCTCTGCCATTTATTTTACAGCATCCTGTTGGAGAGCTACAGAATTTGTTTACGTCCCTTTGCGCATCCGGCCCGACACGGCCCGCAAGCCCTGCCAAACACCCAAACCGACAAAGACCAACACCCACGGAGACATCGGGGCCCGCATGCGCGACCACGCGGGGAAAATGAAGAACAGCGCCAAATAGTAGAGGATGGCCAACCACAGGATGCCAATGCGCGCGTTGCGTCCTCGTATCACGTCACGGACGCTGAAAAGGAGTCCAAGCGCACCTAGCAGATACGATAGGACGTAACTCCAGAATGAGAGTTTTGCAATCATCGCAGCGAAGCCGGCCGACACCGGCGGCACGGAAAGTCTGGTCGTATAGAACTGGACGTTTGCCACGCCCTTAAAGAAGTAGTGCCATTTGACAAAGCCCATACGGATGGTGTGAAGTGGATGGTGCAAAATGTACGATTCTGCTAGATGTTTCGCAATTGGATTCTCTGCAACCGCCTTGGTCTTGTAGTCGAGGAATGGGTTGAGTTGCGGGTTCTCCGGCCAGAAGTACGTCCCGTTGGCGTTCGGGTTGTTGCCTTGCCACAAGTTCACGCCGCCATTGGCTGAGACGAGTACCACTTGGTGAAACGCTTCGTAATTGCGAATCGTCACGGGAGAAATCGTGACGAGCATAATCACGACAATCACGACAAACCGCCGCACGCTCGCCCAAAAGCCAAACCGCCGATACAATGCGTAAATCAGGTAGGCGGCCGGGAACAACAGCGTGACCGGTCGGACAATCGACGTGATGCCAAGCACGATGCCGGAGACGACAATCAACCGCCACGACTGCTTGTCCGAGCGCAACCAGAGGTAGCCTGTGAGGAGGAACAAAAAAGAAAAGATGATTTCACTGCAGATGACGCTGGTCCACTCGATGTGCGGCACGTACAGTGCCATGGCGACGCCGCTGATTAACCCCACTGCCGGGCTCCAAAGGTACTCCGCGACCAGATAAACCAAACCAGCCGTCGCGCTGTTCAAAATCACGTTGGCAAGTACAGCCGGCCACCAGCTTGCACCAAAGAGCTTAAAAATGCCGGCGAGAAACAACGGGTACCCAATCGGGAAGTACGCTGTGGGCTGCCCGTTGTAGCGGTACCCCTGCCCGTTCGCGATGGCCATACCCTGCGTGTAATACCAGTGAAAGTCGGACACGGGAACCGGATGCACTTTTGAGAGGAACAGCAGGCGTGCCAGCAACGCTAACCACACCACGAGCGCGAGAAAAATGGGGCGTTTGACAAACAAAGCTTGTCCTCCTAACACGGTAAACCGACCACTAATCACTTCAGCCAGCGTTCATTCATCCGATGCAACAGAACATCATGTACAATAGACGATACACAAGATTGAGATATGACACAAATCGACAACATCAGGAAAATGGCTGGACCTAGCAAAAGTTTCCTCGCAGTGAAACGAAGTCCCATTTTCCAACGTCTATGAAAGGGTGTTTTCTTCGAATGACGAGAACATTGCAACTATCTGCGCTTGGTAGGAGCATTCAAAGATATGGCATATGAACGTGCGGTCTCCACTCGAAGCCCAGATTTGACCCGTCCGCTCTTGTTCTTTGCCGCCGCGCTTGGCGGTTCCCTCGTGCCAGTGGCCGTGGTGTTTCATCACGTCATGCTGTCTCCTGGCAGCATCTATATCGGCAAAAACCAAGACTCAGGTCAGTTTATGTGGTACCTGGGCTGGTTTTGGCACGCTGTGGCGCACGGACTCAACCCTTTCCTCACCAATGCCATGAATGCTCCCTTCGGCGTCAACCTGATGCGAAATACCTCCATTGCAGCCGAAGGCGCACTGTTTGGCTGGTTGATGTACCTGACGAACGCCGTCGCAACCTTCAACTTCGTCGTTGCCTTTACTATGGTCGGAATCGGGACCCTTACCGCGCTCATTCTCCGCCGCCTCGGAGTTCGCGCCGCAATCGCCATCTTGTCTGGCATTCTGCTGGAATGCGCTCCGCCTATTATCAACCAGTTGGTGGACGGTCACATCAACCTCGTGTCTGCTCCCATGTTCCTGTTACTCGCGCTCTATCTCGCGGTGATTGCCATCCAAGCGGAGTCAAAGCAAGATACTCCACCCCCGCCTGCGTGGCGTCGCCTTGTGCTCGGGGTGTCAATTGGTTGCGCGCTTGCCATGGAGTTCTACTCGTCGTCGGAGGCGTTCGCCACGACAGTGCTCATGGCCGCCGGCTTCATCGTCCTATCTTTGTTGTTCAACCCGAAGCCAACGCTGCTCGCCGTCCGGCGCGTCCTCTCCACGGCTTACATCTCGGCTGGCTTCGTCCTTGTGATATTGGCCCTGCCAGGTCTCGCTGTTTTTTTCTCAGGCGCCGATTGGACACCAGTCACAGGCCCTCTGATGCCTTCCGACCACTTTGTCACGGACGTAGCACAACTGCTCACGCCGACCCGCGCGCAGTTCCTGCACACAAGCCTGACGAACCGGATTACTTCCCGAACGAAGCTCAATTTGGCAGAGACAGACGGTTATCTTGGCATCGCGCTCGTCCTGTGCGCACTCTGGGCTTCGGTGCGGTTGTGGTCGAAGCGGTCCGCTCGTGCCTTAATCGCCTTTATCTTTTGTGCCATTGTGTTGTCACTCGGTCCGCGTCTCCATATCCTCGGTGTTACAACCCACATTGTCTTGCCGTGGGCCGTGATCAATCGCCTACCCATGATGGACAATGCGTTCCCGAGCCGACTCATGATTTATGTGGACCTAGCAAGTGTGTTGCTCATTGCCCTGGCGTTTGAAACATTCATCCGGTCTGGCCGCGTCGTGTGGCGGACGATGTCGAGTTTGGCACTGCTCCTCATCACAATCGCAGCCTGGCTGCCGACCCCACGCTTCCCAACCCAGACGGTGCCCTCTTCTGTCATCGCCGTCGAACCGGGCGGCAGCCTGTATCCCTTGCTGAACGGACACGTCACCACGGTTCTGACGCAGGGCTATTGGACGTTTGGTGTGGACATGCAGTTTTTGGCCGAGGATCACTACACGGTGCCAGTCAACAATGTGTATGCATTTCCGTATACCCACTACGCGATGTCCGGGTCTCTGGCGCGCAAAGCGGCAAATCAGTTGCTGTTCACCGCCGGCTACACTTCCGCGCACAAAAGCAGTACAGAGCAGGCGCTGATGCAGTACATCAAAACGCGGCAACCACAACGATTCCTGTACGTCAGCAACGTTGGCGGCGCGACCATGCCAAGCGTACTCTACGACGCCTTAACGGCCGTCTGTGGGGCGCCCGCCGTGCAGTCGGGTGATATGGTTTGGACTGTCCCCAATCGGGCGCGACTTGGCTCGCTTCAGTAAGCAGGCGCCCCGGCACGGCGCTACTTTGGTTCATTCCATGCTGAGCCATCGTTAGGGGGTTGACACCGTTGGTCGTGTTTGAGGACAAAGGTGTGGCGGAGGTCGTGATTAGAAAGTCGAGGTTCATCGGGCACTTGCTGCCTGTCACTTCGGTTGCGCAGGCAGATGCGGCTCTGAGCGCTCTACGCGAGGCACACAAAACTGCGAGTCACAACTGCTTCGCCTACACGATAGGGCTGGATGGAACGCCTGTGGAGCGGTTTTCGGACGACGGGGAACCGAGCGGCACGGCCGGGCGGCCGATGCTCGAACTGTTGCGCAGGCGAGACATCCACAACACCCTGGTGGTTGTCACGCGCTACTTTGGCGGCACGCTGCTTGGCGCCAGCGGGCTCGTGCATGCATACCAGGACGCTTCGCAAGCGGCGATGGAGGCGACGACGGCGCTCACGTGTGTGCGCATGCGCAAGGTGCGCGTCAGCTGTGACTACGCCACGTTCGGCAAGCTCGAGTACGCCTACGCGCAGGCCGAGTACCTCGTCGGAGAGAAGACGTTTACGGAAGACGTCGGAATGGACCTGACGGTTACAGAAGAAGAGGCGGAGCGTTTGTCGAAGATGACAGCGGACTTGTCGAGTGGACAAGCCCGCATTGAAATGGATGATGTAGCCTGGTTCGGCCGGCGGCCGGATGGGTCGGTCGTACGACTCTAGTACCACTTATGCCGGCGGTGCGCTGGCAGTCGGATGGGCCGACGTGCGACTCTAGTACCACTTGTACCTGCGGTGCGCTGGCAGGCGGTGGAGAAACGGTTCGGGCTGGCAACGGTTGACGAGCGCTGAGGCATCTGGGATGGCGCGTTCGTGAATGAGCTGCGAGAGGAACATCCCGCCCGTGCGGACCTGCTGGATGCACTGCTGCAGCGACCACAGCACGGGGATTTCAGCGCCGGATTGGAGCACGAGCTTGCAGCTCGTCGCGCTCTCTGGAATGATGTCCGCGATGTGCCCGCCTGCTATGTAGGAAAAACTGCCGTCGTTGACCGTCCGTGGGTGCCTCGTCTTAAACGCGACCAAGAGGTCTCCGCTCGTGCCAGCCGGGAGGGGCATTGCGCTCCTGTGGCCTGTCCATGTAAAGTACGCTGTCTTCAACTGGCGCAAGTTGAGATACCAGACATCCGCAAGCGCTTTCAGTAGAGTCGAACCCGGAATGTCAAGGTAATGCATGGGCCCATCGTCGTTGAACAGGAGCAGGGAGTTGCCGTGATCGGTATAGAGCACCTGCCACCCACGCAGGTCGCCGACGAAGCTACGCAGGCTGGGCTGCTCGGCAAGACTGCGGTAACGCGGAATGATATTTACAATGTCTAGTTGCTCCGGGATAGCCTGTGCAGGTGTCCGACTCGACGTTGTTTCCTCATCCGCCAAACTTCATCTCTCCTCTAGTTGCGGAGGTCAGACATTCGCACGATGACTTGCTCCCAGTCACATGCATCGGTTCTTGTTGCTCGCCGCGCACTCGCTTGCATCGGCCAATGCTTGAACCCGTAAGATGCTTACAGCCACCAGTATAGCAACGATTATCTACTAATTGTAAATGCCCCCAATAGACTAGGACAATTTGCCTAGTCCTGGTAACTGACTCCGCCCCACTCACCGTTCGACGCGGGTCGGCGCCGCGTCTATGCTTCATCTGCGCGTAATTTGCAGGAGGCCGGTCTCCCAGGTGGGAGCGAGAAGTATGAAAGATAGGACAGAACGCTGGCTAGTTGAAGAACTGGTGGCGTGGGCGCAAGACGGCGACAACGCGGCACAAGTCGCCGTCATGGATGCGTTTACTCCATTAATCCGCGCGACAGCGTCACGGTACCGCCACGTCGCCTACGAGGATGCCCTCCAAGAAGGTTACCTATCCTTGCTCGAGTGCACTGGGTCATACAACCCGGCGCGCGGCGTCCCGTTCGCAGCCTACGCGAAGTCGCACGTCCAAGGCGACGTGCGAACGGCAATGCGCCGCCTGTGGACCGTCGAGGCGCGCAGTGTCGCGCTCCAGGACTACCACCTGGACGACGGGTCCGATTGGCTGGGGCGCAGCAGCGGAATGGCCGGCGTAGAACTGCGGATGATGATGGAGGCGGCGCACCTTAGCCCACGCGAGGCACAGAGCATACGAGGGCAGTTGATGGGCCTGTCGTGCAGCGAGATAGCCAAGGAACAAGGGGTGTCGGTTGAAACGGTGAAGACCTGGCGCAAACGGGCGTTCCGCAAGCTGCGCAAGGTGTGGACGGAGTAAAGAGAAAGACGTCGAAGCGGGCTGGGCGGGCGGTATCGCATGGGGCGTTGCCTGCGTGCGGTGGGCGGTGGGCTGTTCGCACGGGGCGGTGCGTTGCCGGAGCGGTTGTAGCCTTCAAGCTCCGGCCTGCCCGCCCTGGTCTCAAAAGGAGCGCTGACTGAGCGCTGACTGAGCGCTCTGAGAGCTGCCCGAGTGCTGCCTTAGCCAGCTGCCCACTGCGCGTTGCGGCGTGTAAGGTGCCGGCGGCATTTGTCAGCCGAGCGCGAACACCATTTCGCCTTCGCAGACAACCTTGCCGTCCACCATCGCAACGCCGTGGCCTTTGCCCATCGACGCACGCAGACGGTCAATCGTGACGTCCATCTCAAGCTTGTCGCCCGGGCGAACCTGGCCGCGAAAACGCATGTTGTCGATCCCGCCAAACATCGGCTGCTTGCCAGCCATCTCCGGTAGGGAGAGCACCGCGATGCCGCCAAGCTGTGCCATCGCCTCAGCGATGAGGACGCCTGGCATCAGCATGTACTCGGGGAAGTGACCGGTGAAATGCGGCTCGTTGGCGGTCACCATCTTGTAGCCAACGGCGCGTTTACCAAGTTCGAGTTCGGTGACGCGATCGACTAGCAGAAACGGGTAGCGATGTGGCAAAATGCGGCGGATGTCCTCCGCATATAGGGGCAACGTGAGGTCCATAAATGGCGGCACTCCTCTTCGGATGTAGTGATGAAGCGGGTGAACGGCAACCCAGAGTATCTGCGACGTGAACAGCCGCGCGACGTATGCTGGGTTGTCCGGTTCGGGCAACGACCAGAATGTGCCTCCGGCAGTGGATTGTACCGACATACATCCCCCGCCCGCTCCACACAATAGCAGCAATCCTCCCGCGGGGGTTCCCATAGGTGCCTGCTGTCCGCGCTGCTTGCCAACGGGTGCGGCGACACCCAAGGCCTGACTTACATTCATCCGTGCGGACAGCAACGGCACTGTCGCTTTACGTCGGGCACAGGCAATCGGCCATTAGAGTACGCGGCGATGGATGTCGATAATCTGCATGCTCGCTACATAAATCACGCTGGTTATGTACGATAATATGACCGTAAAGCCCATGAACCACGCGCCGGCTGACGTTGTCGGCAGTGCGAGGATGATGGCGCAGACGGTGATGTAATACGCGACGGTGGTGGCTTTACCCCACTTGTTGGCTTTGGGCACGGCTCGTTTACCTTGGAAGTGGAAAAAGGTTGCGCCGACAATCATCACGACGTCGCGGAAAACGAGCAATCCGGCCCACAGCCAGGGGACACGACCAGACTCAATCAGGGAGAACAGGACGGCTACCATCATCAGCTTGTCCGCGAGCGGATCGAGCAACTGGCCGACCTGTGTTTCCTGTCCACGGTGGCGAGCTATGTATCCGTCGAGAATGTCCGTCGCGCCGGCCAACAACAATATAATAAGCGCGCCCACTTTGTGCTCGCTCTTTGTTGCGTAGAATGCCCATAGGTAGCCCGGGATCAGAAAAAGGCGAATCAGGGTCAATAAGTTCGGGAGATTCACGTCCCTAGCCCCCTTCTACACACCGCAATTATACTGGCGGGCTGGAAGCGGTGCAAGAGACGAGTGACCTGACGAGCGCCGAAGTGACGCGGAAATGCGATAGATTGCCGGGATTAGCTGATTGACTAAATTGGCAGAAGATAGCGGCAGGCAGCCTTCGCGACTTGCCAAAGGCTGCCTGTATGAGCTGACGACGAACTGAGTAGACGACTTGCCTGGCGGAGTTGGTCGGCGCGCTGGTCGGCGGCAATGACTAACGGCCAATGTAGTGATGCCGGACCCGACAGCTCCGATTCCCTGACCGGTATGTTTACGCGCCCGTGGCCGTTGTCGTTCTGGTCACAGCCGAAGACGCGTGGTCTTGCCCAGATATACTTTCCATCGACTTCTTCGCTGGCTCTGGCAGAACCAAGGTCAGCAGCATGCCGATGAGTGCAAATACGAACGTGATGTCGAGCGTTCCGTTCAGACCGAGTTTGTGGCTCAGAATCGGGAAGATGAAGACGCCGATGAACGCGCCAATCTTCGCGATGCCAGCGGACATGCCATGGCCGGTGGTCCGCATCGAGACTGGGAAAACTTCTGCAGCCATGACGAATGTGGTGGTGTTCGGTCCGAATTCAGCGAAGAAGTAGCTGATGCCGTAGAGAATGATGAACGGCACGATGTGCGACACGATGCCGGGGATGACGCCGATGCCAAGGAACATCAGGCCCATCACTATAAAACCAATTAACTGCAGTCGTTTGTGACCGATTCGGTCAATCGACAAGAATGCCAGGATGTAACCGGGTACGGCGGCAATCGCGAAGATCATCAGAGACAGCGACTCGGATTGGATGAGCGACAAGTGTGGGGATACTAGTTTGAGGATGGCGTTGGTAGAGATTGTGTTGCCGTAATACGCGTAGTCGAAGACGAACCATGTTCCTGCAGTACCGAGCAGCATCAGCAGGTACTTGGGATTTGTGATGAACTGACCAAACGTCATGCGGTTCACCCGGCTAGCTGCACCGTCCACTGTGACCAGTCCGTCGGAGTACTCGCGAATGCTTTTCGCAGCTTGGGCACCATCACCGCGCACCTGCGCCAGGTAACGAGGCGACTCGGGCAACGTGCGGCGCAAGTAAATGACGGCAAGCGCTGGAATCGCGCCAAGGCCGAGCATCAGACGCCATGCGATGTGGTCAGGTATGCCGGCGCCAAGCAACGTGATGGCGACAACTGGACCGACCAACGTTCCTAACGCTTGCATCGAGAAGACCATACCGACTGTCTTGCCACGGTCTTTCGTGTTCGAGAATTCGGACATAATCACAGCACTGGTCGGGTAGTCGCCGCCAATACCGACGCCCATGAGAATTCGGAAGATAATCAACCATGTAACGTTGGGAGCAAAGGCCGACAGAATCGCACCGACTGCCATGATGCCGGCTTCCCAGCCGTAGAGTTTTTTACGTCCATAGACATCGGCGAGGCGACCAAACAGAAATGCGCCAACAAAGGTCGCAATCAACGTCGCACTGCCAACCCACCCAACCTGTGTACTAGTCAGGTGCCACTGGGTCTTGATCACGGAAAGTGCCGCACCAATGATGAATAGGTCGTACGCATCTGTAAAGAAACCGAGACCTGCTGTAATGACCGCTCGCAGATGAAACAAACCAAGTGGCGCTTCATTGAGCGCTTCCGCGACGCTTTGATTCTGCGACATACGTTTTCGGATTCACGCAGGATAGCTCCTGCATGAACCTCCACCTCCCTCACTGAGGATTCGCATTAAGTATGAAACAGTTCCTGCTTTGTATCCTAGTGTCTCAACGTAAATTACCAATGAATGTTTTGTAAATGGAAAGTAAATTTTATACACAAATCGCGGCCTGCCGACGCCGACCGTCGAAAAGACGGTAGATGCCGGAGGCCGCGAGTAGAATTCCGCGAGTGGGAAGCTGAGAGTACCATCCCGCGAGTGGGATTGCGCGTCCGAGTTGTGCAGTCTTTGCGCGCCGGGCGCGGGCGGGTCGGCGCGGGCGGGTCGGCGCGGGCGCCAGGCAGTCCACGCGAGCTTCGGCGCGCGCGCCTGGCTCAGTCCACGCGGGCGGGTCGGCGCGCGCCAGGTTCGACTAGAACCAGCGCCGACGGCCTACCGCCTTCGGATGCGACTTCAAGCGGTACGGGCTGTCGATATACATGCCGGTGCCAATCACGACACACTTCATCGGATCCTCGGCGATGTGGACCGGGATCTGCAGCTCGTCCATCATCAGCTTGTCGAGGCCGTCGACGAGGGCTCCGCCGCCGGTCAAGATGACGCCTTTGTCGAAGATGTCCGCCGCGAGCTCGGGGGGAGTTTTCTCGAGCACGCTCTTCGCCGCGGCGACGATGGCTTCCACCGGCTCCATCAGCGCGAGGCGCATTTGGTTGGCATGGACAGTGACGGTTTTGGGGAGGCCGCTCATCATGTCCCGCCCGCGCACGTCGGTCTCGCCCTCGCGGCTGCCTTCGTACACTGTGGCCAATTCCTTCTTCAGCTCTTCAGCTGTGCGTTCGCCGATGAGGAGGTTGTACTCCTTTTTAATGTAGCGAACGATGGCGTCGTCGAGCTTGTCCCCCGCGATGCGAATGGACGCGGAGGTCACGACATCACCAAGCGACAGCACTGCGACGTCGGTGGTCCCGCCACCGATGTCTACGACCATGCTGCCGCTCGGTTCGAAAATATTGAGTCCCGCCCCAATGGCGGCCGCTTTCGGTTCTTCAATGAGATCGACATGTTTCACACCGCACGCTTCCGCCGCTTCGCGAACAGCCTTTTGTTCAACGGAGGTAATGCCAGCGGGCACACAAATCATGACCCGCGGTCGAACCATCATACCTTTGCCGAGCGTCTTGCGAATAAAGTGCCGGAGCATGATTTCCGTGACTTCGAAATCCGCGATCACGCCGTCACGCAACGGCCGGATAGCCACGATGTTGCCGGGGGTGCGCCCCAGCATCTGCCGAGCTTCCTCACCGACGGCGACCACTTGTTTCGTGACTTGATCGATAGCCACGACCGACGGCTCGTTGAGCACGACCCCTTTTCCCTGAACATGTACGAGCACGTTCGCTGTTCCTAAGTCAACACCAATATCTCGAGATAACATTTGCGGCGAGTCCTCCCTGGCTAGGCGTGCATGTCTGCATGATGTTTGGCACGTGGTGTCAACAAGAAACGTGAGTTGTGTTGCGAGCGACAGCATTCGACATGAACCGAAGACAGGTTTAATGATCCCGGTTTTGTCCACCGGTCGTTGTTGCCCGCTCGGGAAGTAGTACGAAATGGGGTGCGAATGCAAGTGCAGATTGGCTGCTCGTACGCAAGACTCCAGTGTGGTAACTTCTACAATTTACTCTGATCTCCTTGTATGAAAATTGAGTTTTTACGACATTATTTTTTCCAGCGGCCCGAAGGCCCCTTGGATCCCATTGAGCCTCGTGGCGTATCGGGCCTGGTGGCTCATTGAGCCTGGTGGCGTATCGGGCCTGGTGGCTCATTGAGCTTGGTAGCTCATTGAGTCTGGTAGCTCATTGAGCTTGGTAGCTCATTGAGCCTGACGGCCATTGAGCCTGGTGGCGGATGGAGTCCGGATCCCTATTTGGCCACTTCGTAAGAGTCCTCAGTATCTTCCGCTGCCTCGTCGTCCTTATGGTATTTCAGCTTGGTCGCCTCTCCCCCCCGGAGGTGGCGAATGGATTTATGATACTCGAGAATGTCCTTGACCCGGTTGGCCAAATCGGGGTTAATCTCTGGCAGCCGCTCTGTCAGATCTTTGTGGACCGTACTCTTGGAGACACCGAACTCCCGGGCAATCGTCCGCACTGTGTTCCGGGTTTCTACAATATATTCTCCAATCTTCAGAGTACGCTCCTTGATGTAATCATGCACTCCCCTCGCCTCCCCATTTCTTATCCAAATGGTCTGATACAGTATATGAGGGGGTGTACACGGTATGCCTCACGACACGTGATTAGAGCTTGTCAGAGCTTGTTTCGTCTTTATATCTCTCTCTATCTCTCGTTTTCTCGTCGGGAAATAACCCGTATGCGTGGGCAATAGTAGAGGCTACGTATATGGGACGCGGGATCACGACGGATGTGTCACGAGGTTAGCGGCTAGCGTTTATCGGTTGCTTGTGGCGGTTGAGTGTTTGGAGTCTGGCGGCGTGTGTGGCGGCGTCCGTGGCGGCAAGTCTGGCGGCGTGAGTAGATGGGCGTTAGCGCCGCGACGGCGCTAACGTTCCTATTCTTTGTTCCCCCCACCGCTAGTACTCCGGCGCAAGTCCCTGGCACGGCCAAACTGGCGCTATGGAGGAGGGTTATCGCGCTACGCTGCGGCCAAACTGGCGCTATCGATGAATAGCGCCATATTGGCGTAATACGAGCGGGATCACGATGGCGATTGCGCCATTATGGCGCTAAGGGCCTACGAACTTCGACGATAGCGCCATAATGGCGCAAACTGGCTGCTCATTGAGCCAAAATGGCGGTATTGCCTCCGGCGGGGCGTTCATAGCGCCAATATGGCGCAAACCGGCTGCTCATCAAGCCAAAATGGCGGTATCGCCTCCTGCGGGGCGTTCATAGCGCCAATGTGGCGCAAACCAGCTGCTCATCGAGCCAAAATGGCGGTATTGCCTCCGGCGGGGCGTTCATAGCGCCAATTTGGCGCAAACCAGCTGCTCATCGAGCCAAAATGGCGGTATTGCCTCCGGCGGGGCGTTCATAGCGCCAATTTGGCCGCTATGGAGAAGGGTTATCGCGTTACGCTGCGGCCAATATGGCGCTATCGATGAATAGCGCCATATTGGCGTAATACGAGCGGGATCACGATGGCAATAGCGCCATTATGGCGCTAAGGGCCTACGAACTTCGACGATAGCGCCATTATGGCGCAAACTGGCTTCTCATCAAGCCAAAATGGCGGTATTGCCTCCGGCGGGGCGTTCATAGCGCCAATTTGGCGTAATACGAGCGGGATCACGATGGCAATAGCGCCATTATGGCGCTAAGGGCCTACGAACTTCGACGATAGCGCCAATATGGCGCAAACCGGCTGCTCATCGAGCCAAAATGGCGGTATTGCCTCCGGCGGGGCGTTCATAGCGCCAATATGGCGCAAACCGGCCCCTCATCGAGCCAAAATGGCGGTATTGCCTCCGGCGAGGCGTTCATAGCGCCAATTTGGCGCAAACTGGCTACTCATCGAGCCAAAATGGCGGTATTGCCTCCGGCGGGGCGTTCATAGCGCCAATATGGCGCAAACCGGCCCCTCATCGAGCCAAAATGGCGGTATTGCCTCCAGCGATTACTTCATAGCGCCATTATGGCGCTACCGCAGCTACCCGCCATCCCGCCCGGCATCCTACCCGGTATCCCTGCCATGGCCCCTCGGCGACTCGGCCCTCACCACACGCTCACCGACCACCCCAACTGAGGACGTAGGTGCGCGGAGTAGCCGACTGTGATGCCGCCCCACAACCTCCACAAAAAAAGAGCCGTCCGCGAGGCCTTCTTGCGTGCCTCGTCGGACAGCTCATCTGTAGAATGGCTGGTTCTTGCCCAGGTCCCGGAGTATCCCGAGGACCTGACCGGGTCCCATCTGACCGGATCCCATCTGACCGGATCCCATCTGACCGGGTCCCATCTGATCCCGCGCAGGATTACGCGTGCGGGAGGACTGTGGCGGGATCGATCGGCTGACCATCCTTCGAAACCTGGAAGTAGAGATGGTTGCCTGCGCTCGCCTCGAACTGGTTCGTGCCGCTGGTGCCGATGACCTGGCCCTGGGAGACGGTGTCGCCCACTTTGACCTCGGTCGTGCCGAGCGACTGGTATGTCTCCGTGTAGCCGCTGCCGCTGTCTACAACGACAGTTTCACCATAGAGCGGATTCTTCTCGACGCTTGTCACCTTACCGCTCGCTGCGGCGGTCACCTGGAACGGCTGCCCACTCTGCGACTTCAGGTCATAGCCTTCGTGTGGATAGTAGGCATTGTCGTACTTGACGAGTGCGGTGGCCTGAGTCTTCGCCGATCCCTTGTCCGAGAAGAACCCGAGCGACAACTTCACGCTGGTTCCGGACGCGTATGGCCACGCGAGCGTCGGCAGGGATGGCTGGGTGGTATTCGTCGACGTCGTCGCGTTCACGCTCGAACCTGTGTCGATCGCGTTACTCGTCGCCGGCGCGCTGCCCCCCATCTGTGACTTGACGTACATCAACCCAATGATCAGTGCTGCTGCTCCGAGGTAGATTGCCGGGTACGCCCACTTCTTCGAGAACAGGCGGCGCGGAGAGTTGGATTTGCGCTCGTGCTTGCTCCCCTTTTGGGCATTCAATCCGGCTTGCGACGCGACCTTCTGGCCAGCGAGCGGATCTACCTTCTGATTGTCTAGCTTACGACTCTGCTCAACCTCTTTGTTCTCTTGCCCATTAGACGGTTGACTCGGATGCTTCTTCTCATCCATATGGCCTTCACCTCATTAGGCCATTCTCGCCACGTTGCGAGAGTCTTATACCTGTGGAAGAAAGAGAGTAACAAAGATCGCAAATCTCGCGATTCGCGCAGGCAGGTGAAGGAGTTGTATACGCATCACGGGATCACGGTCGGGCTACCTGGGGGATTGCCGCGGCGCCAAGCGCTCGTAACTCTTCGAGATGTGCGGCGATAGGCGCACATAACCGATTAGCTGGTGGATTGTGCCTGCGCCAAGCGCTCGTGACTCTTCGAGATGTGCGGCGATAGACGCACATGACCGATTAGCTGGTGCACGCGTGAGTGCAGGTCAGCCACAACTGCACGGAACCTAGTGCGAAACGGGGTGCTGGATGCGGGTGGCGGGTGGCCAGTGGCCAGCGTGACGGGTGCGACGGCGTGGCGGGTGGCCAGCGTGGCGGGTGCGACGGCGCGAGGGGCAGATAATAGCCGCACAGAACCGCTTATGTGCCCGTTTGGGAGGCTCAACTCCGGAAATAGGCTGTCCACAACCGTTTATCAGCGATCCCGGCGCCTAATTTGGGGGTCCCGGAGCCTGATAAGCGGCGGCCAGCCGTCTATCCCACGCCGCAGACCCCGATTTTTGGCGGATAAGCTGTTATGTGCCGCTATTGTCGGCGGGATGTGCACACTTTCGCCACGCAGGCCGACCAGCGAGTGGCCGCGCCCGGAAGCACCCGGGTCCGCCATCGCGATCGCACGCCCGAATCGCCCACCCGAATCGCCCATCCGTGCGTCGCATCGGGTGCACGCGTGAGTGCAGGTCAGCCACAACGGCACGGAACCTGGCGCGAAACGGGATGCTAGATGCGAACGGTGACGGGTGGCCAGTGGCCAGTGGCCAGTGGCCAGCGTGGCGGGTGCGACGGCGCGAGGGGCAGATAATAGCCGCACAGAACCGCTTATGTGCCCGTTTGGGAGGCTCAACTCCGGAAATAGGCTGTCCACAACCGTTTATCAGCGATCCCGGCGCCTAATTTGGGGGCCTCGGAGCCTGATAAGCGGCGGCCAGCCGTCTATCGCACACCGCCGACCCCGATTTTTGGCGGATAAGCTGTTATGTGCCGCTATTGTCGGCGGGCTGCAGACTTCTGACACGCAGGCGGACCGGGGAGTGGCGCCGCAGGGAGGCACCCGGGTCCGCCATCGCGATCGCACGCCCGAATCGCCCACCCGAGTCTCGCATCGGGTTTTCGCACCGCCGTTTCTCCCGCTCCCGCTCCCGTTCCCCCTCCCGATGCCCAATCCACGCTCGCTCACTTCCCTGTCAAGAACGGGAGGTCCGACACAGTGGTCGTCCCCGGGTAGAAGTGGCTGACGATCGCCTTCCAACTATCACCTCCCGCCGCGAGCACCGTCGCTTCATGCAGGCTCATGCCAATGTCTGTGCCAATCCCTCTGGTCGTAACGACTAGATTGCCACCCTGCACCGCAAGGGTAAAGTCGGCCGATGGCAGTCCCAGTCGGTTGGCAAAGTCGATGCCGGTCCACGCCCGCAGACTTCCCTTCATATTAATAGTTTGGACGAAGCCCTCACTCCCCCGCGACGATACGGTGAAGGCCGCAGGGTTGAGCGCGCCCGTGCGAGATGCCGCAGTGCCAGCCGCTGCTGTATTAGTGCGAGATGGGGAGGTGCTGGTTTTCGGGATCCCGGTCGTCGTCACGCCAGTCTTCGCGGCGCCGGTCTTGCTGGCGCCGGTCTTGCTGGTGGCACTCGTGCTGGCACCACCCGTGCTCGTGCTGGCCCCAGCACCGCCGGTTGTGCTGGCACCGCCACTCGCCGTGCCGCCAGTCGCCGCGGTGCCGGATGCGAGCCCGAGGTGGGAGGCGAGCTGCGCCGGAGTGAAGGTGAGCGTGCGGGTGGCAGCTGGATCGGCCTGGTCAGCCGGGCAGGCAACCGACGGCAGGTACGGCATGTTGCGGCCAAACACTGCGGACGCGTTGCGGGTGCGCCCGGGGGAGAGGGCGAACATGAATGCCGGGATGGGGCTGCCTTGGTAGGTCAACACCTTGCCGTCTGTCGCGATCACGGCCTCTTGCAACCGCGCTGTGTAGGTCGCGTCGTTGGCTCCGTACTTTTGCACCTGCTGCGCCTCGGTCAGCCACGGCAAGTCGAGCAGCGGGTCGTCCGTCACCAGTGCGCCGTGTTGGGCGGCAATCGACGTGATGGCGGCGCCTTTGTGCGCCATCAGGTACACGATGTAGGTGCGCGTGGCGACTGCCGCAGCCTCGAGAGACTGCATGGGCGCGGTCGGCGGAAGCTCAGCGGCGAGCACGTTGACAATGTAGTTGTTCAGCGGCACGTGGCTGACTGTGCCCGAGCCAATGCGGTAGACGGAGATGGTCGTCTGGGCGTCGACACTGTTGATCCAGCGCCCGACCAAGTCGGGGCTCGTCCGATGGATGGACCATGCGCTTACGGCCGGCACACAGATGAGCGCGGCGAACACGCCGGTCAGGGCGAGGATCACTTTTGTCGGCCGCTCGATCTCGATTCGCCTCAGCGGCCCCGCCAACCTCCTCAAAGCGCGGCTTGCGAGGAGGTTGGAGAAGCCGCTGACGAACAGGCGGGCAAGCCAGTTGACGGCGTCGGCTGCAGACGACGCTGCAGTTGCCGCGGAATGGGCACCAGTCTGTCCGCCATACGCACCTTTGCGGAACCGGGCGTGCGTGCGCGAGGTGGTGTCCGAAGTGCAGACAAAGCGGGCGGTACCGCCGGGATCACTAGTGCGAACGAAGCGAATCTGCTGCGACGTTTCGGACTCGGATTGGGTGGCGCCACGGGTCGTGGCGCCAAACTTTGCTTGGACGGCCTGCGCGACCCGAGCCGTCCGGACGGTGAGGACATCTCGAGCAACTCCGGCAGCGGCACGAGCGGAGCCGGCGGCGGCGCGGGCAGTCCCGGCAGCGGTCCGAGCGGAGCCGGCGGCCTGGTCGGAAGTAGTCGCGGCCCAGGTACCAGCGCGAAACCTACGCCGGCTGGCTGTATGTCTGCGGGACGGGGGACCTGCCACTCCTCTGGCGGACGAGGCGTGTGTGCCTGGGTTTGCCTGCTCCATGGCGGCCTCCGTCGCAGCGCGCACGGCCTTGACGAGACGGCGGCGTTTGTTGCGCGATTTGATGGAGTCCTTGATCCGAATGACAGTTGCAGTACGAGATGGTGGCTCCGGTGGGTGTTGCAAGCGGGATCAACCTCCGTTCGTCGTGTACCTCTGGCCGTACTGCTGTGCCTAGGCCGCGGCCACTGACTAGTAGTTTGTCTAGTAGAACGATATGAGGTCGATAGGGAGAATATGTGCGGTAATGCTGTGAAAGTCGAGTGGGCGCTAGCTGTGGTCCGTAGAGTTTCGCTAGGGTGGGAGACACTCAACGCGACCTGGTGCGCTTGAATTTGGTGGATTAGCGACGCCTGCGTCGCTAACCTTTCATCTTTGGCCTCGCCGACGCTGCGTCAACGGCCGAGGCAACGGTAAAAATGTCGCGCCCTCCCGATTAAGCGATATCTCACGCATGCTCACTCATTCGCAGGTAAGTAAGTGTCAAATTGACACCTGCAGCGCGGCGTTCTCTCAGCTAAGTGTCAAATTGACACCTGCAGCGCGGCGTCCTCTCAGCTAAGTGTCAAATTGACACCTACAGGGCGACGTCCTCTCAGGTAAGTGTCAAATTGACACCTACGGCACGGCGTCCTCTCAGCTAAGTGTCAAATTGACACCTGCAGCGCGGCGTCCTCTCAGCTAAGTGTCAAATTGACACCTACAGGGTGACGTCCTCTCAGGTAAGTGTCAAATTGACACCTACGGCACGGCGTCCTCTCAGCTAAGTGTCAAATTGACACCTATCGACCCCGTTTGGTGGTCATTAGCGACATTTTCGGTTACTACTCAGGTACCCCGTCGCAAGGCACCCCAAAAGGGGGTGTTGAGGACACCCCTTGCGACAGACTTTTTGGGCTACTTTTGTCAGGTCCCTGCGAAGACCGGCTGGCCACGAAGGACCGAAACCAGGGAAGGAAGTAGAGGAAGGTTCTGTTTTAACAGGCTAGAGATAAGGCTGCGGAGTACGGAGAAGGTCTTACCGCCCTCCTGTGTACGAAAGAGCCCGGAGACCTTCTGTTTCACCTTGGTCATCCGAATGTCCCGTTCCGCCTGGTTGTTGTCAAAGGGCACGTTCGCATCCCAAAGGAAGCGAAGGATGGACTCCTTGTGCGACTCAAATCGCTGTCCTAAATTAGCGGCTTTGCTTTTGCACTTTCGTCCACGTGGTCCTGTTTTCGTCGGCACAGGATCCAGCGCCCATTCAGTTTTGCCTAGCTCAAGAATGGCATCGTAAGCCGTCTCAATCTCGGCAATGGTTTCATCAGCGAGCGGGAGACCCTTCTCCCGGGCGTCCCTAGTGAGCTTCCAAGCGCCTCGGAGCAATTCCTTCATCTGCTTAGCCCACTGATGTCCATCATTGTCCAGGATACCTTGACATTCGCGCAGGAGGTGAGCATTGCATAGCGCATGCTCAAATGAGTAGATGGGTCGGAAGTAGGCCGAGAGGCAGTCATGAACGACGACGCCCTTAAAGGTGTCCAGTATCCCCATGCCTTCAATCGCGCCGGTACCACGCTGTGGATAAGTGTCCATGAGCGTCCATTCTGGATTGGACACGACATGCAACCAATGTTGTTTGTTGACGATACGTACACCCGTTTCGTCGGTATGGAGCAGCGGCGCATTGCACAAGTTCTCCCGAATGACGGGGATGGCGCTTAACTCCACGGCACCCGCCATGCTCTCTAATTGGCTCAACAGGGTCGCTTCACTGGGCCGTTGTCCAGTTAGGTCGGCATAGAACTGTCCGATTCGGTCTAAAGGGAGCATATGATAGGCATTTAAATATGTGGTCCATGCTGCAAATCCATCCCCATACTGCACTGGAGCTTTGACGCCATCCGGGAAGCTGGCACGTTGCAATGTATTGCAGCAGGGACAGCGCTTTTCCTCGGCTTGGTGCTCTGTCACAACGAGACGAGGTGCGGGCAAGTCGAATACCTGACGTTTCACGAGGCCCTTCGTGGCTACCGTTTCCAACGATGCGGCACAGTTGGGACAGGCGTTAAGCTTGTGGACGATGACCTCATCGGGGGTCTTGCTCATGAGCAGAGTGTGCCCGCTATGCCCTTTGGGGCCGCCTCTCTTACCACCCGGCTGGCGTGAATTCGTTGGTTTACGAAATCCATCACTAGATGGAGGCTTACTGGAATTGCGGCTGTTCTGGTTCACTTGGCTCTCGAGGACCCTTACACGCTCTTTTAACTCGCGGATTTCAGCCGCCTGTTGCTCAACGATAGCTACGAGTCCTCGTACCAAATCAACAACCGCATCAGGTCCCTGTTCATATACTTGCAAAATGCATTCACGTTCCATTGCTTTAAATTCCAGTTCAAATTCCATTCGAAAGTACCTCCCTTGCATTGGGCACCAGGGCATACACATAAACATCCTTGCGTGTAACGCTCAAGGTATGGTGCGTGTCATTGCGGCTTCTCCCTTGCGTCTGGCCGACTTGAATCCAGTTAGCAGCCCGGTAGCACGTGCCACGGAATCGTTGCTGTTCGACAAACGTCTCCAGCAGGTGCACCGGATGACCATACTTGTCCATCCAGTCTCGGCAGATGCGACTGGCGATGCGGCTGAGGAGATGACTAGCCAGATTGGGAACGGTGACCCAAGGGAGGATGAGAAAGCGCATGTTGTTTGTCACAAGGGATAAGGAATTCCGACGAACACCCGGTGTCCAGCGAATCCACGCGTCGCGTGGCGCAACTTTCCAAGCAGCAGACCCAAAGAGCAGGCACGCTAATGGGCGTCCGTACCGGTCGTAGACAAGATACTTCATGTTTTCACCGACCGCGCCGCAGAATCCCAGGTAATGATATGCGGCGAGCAAATGTCGGAACAAAACTGATGATGCGGATGTCTTTACAATCTCGATTCGCAGCGGCAACAGATCTCGCAAGGGACCCGAAACGGGGGTAGTGTCATGGGCAACGGAACGAACGATTCTTGTCGCGTTTCCAACGCCGACGGCGCGAGGGGCTGGAAGTCGAATGTATTTCAGTCGCTCAAGTTTGAGCAACATGGTACGACAGGCCATGTCTTTTAGCTGGCCATTGCCGTTTGTCCAGTTCCAAGTCGCACACAGTTCGCGCGATAACCGAGTGCGATTCCAGTCAGGGTGACAATGGATGAGTTCACGTATCCATGCAATATCTTGTTCGGTAAGGTGGCGTCCTTGTATCTGCATACCACCATTCTACAAACAAAAGACCGCTGAGTCCAGCTATTTCTAGCCTGGACTCAGCGGGTACCTGAGTAGTAACCATTTTCGACACTTAACGCGACCTGGTGCGCTTGAATTTGGTCGGTCAGCGACGCCTGCGTCGCTAACCTTTCATCTTTTCCCTCGCCGACGCCGCGTCTACGGTAAAAATGTCGCTATCGACCCCGTTTGGCGGTCATTAGCGACATTTTCGACACTCAGCGCGACCTGGTGCGCTTGAATTTGGTCGATCAGCGACGCCTGCGTCGCTAACCTTTCATCTTTTCCCTCGCCGACGCCGCGTCTACGGTAAAAATGTCGCTATCGACCCCGTTTGGCGGTCATTAGCGACATTTTCGACACTCAGCGCGACCGTGGCCGACCGTGCCGGGCTTAATTGGTGGATTAGCGACGCCAGCGTCGCTAACCTCTCATCTTTCGCATCACGCCTCACGCCTCACGCCTCACCCGAGCATGCTCGCCCCACGCACGCACGCCACGCGCCTCACCCGAGCATGCTCGCCCCACGCACGCACGCATCACGCCTCACCCGAGCATGCTCGCGGCGCACCTACATCGAGCCGGTGCGCTTCAGCAGAGCACGCGCTGTGCCTTCGTCGTCGTCATCGACGCGGCGGATGCGGGCGCCAAGGGACTGAAGTTTGCCGACCAGGTTGTCATAGCCGCGATCAATGTGATGCAGGCCAAGTACCTCGGTCTGGCCTTCGGCCATCAGGCCGGCGATGACGAGAGCTGCGCCTGCGCGCAGGTCGGTCGCTGTTACCGTCGCACCGGACAGGCGCTCCGTGCCATTGATGATGGCCGTGCGTCCTTCAATGTGAATCTCAGCGCCCATGCGTTGCAGTTCGGCAACGTGCATGAAGCGGTTTTCGAACACAGTCTCGGAAATGGTGCTCGTCCCGAACGCTGTCGTGAGCCCGGCGACCATCTGCGCCTGCAGGTCTGTCGGGTACGCCGGGTAGTAGTGCGTCTTCACGTCCAGGTTGCGCAGGCGGCCGCGTTCGACAGGCCAGACCCGAATGCCAGAGACGTGATCTTCAATTTTCGCCCCTGCCTCTTCAAGCTTGGCAATGAGCGACATGATGTGCTCCGATACGGCGTTCTCCACGTAGACGCCATTGCCGATCACGGCGCCTGCGAGCAGGAATGTACCCGCTTCAATGCGGTCTGGGATGACTGTGTGATTCGCACCATGCATACTCTTCACGCCGTCGATCCGAATGGTGTCCGTTCCTGCGCCGCGCACGTGAGCGCCCATGGCGTTCAGGTAGTTGGCGAGATCGACGTTCTCCGGTTCTTTCGCAGCGTTCTCAATGATAGTCTGTCCGTTCGCGAGGCAGGCAGCCATCATGATGTTTTGCGTCGCGCCGACGCTCGGGATGTCGAGGTAGATGCGCGCCCCGTGCAGTCCTTCCTTAGGTGCCTGCAGACGGACAGCGCCACTGTCGATGCTCGCCGTAGCGCCCATCGCCTCAAATCCTTTAATATGCAAGTCGACCGGCCGTGGGCCGATGTTGCAACCGCCAGGAAGCGCGATGGTCGCGGTTCCGAAGCGGGACAAGAGCGGTCCGGCGACGACAAAAGACGCCCGCATTCGACGCACGAGGTCGTACGGCGGTTCCGTACTCCAGATACTCTCGGCGTTGATGCGTACACTGCCATTGGCTCGACGGACTGTCGCCCCGATGGCGGCCACGGTGTCCATCATGTGCGCCACATCTAGCAAGTCCGGCACGTCATCAATCGTGCTGAGTCCTGATGAAGCCAGCGTGCTGGCAGCGAGAATCGGTAGTACAGCGTTTTTGGCGCCGCTGACGCGAACGCGGCCCTCTAGCCGTCGCCCGCCTTCGATAATCATTCTGGTCACTGCGAGAAACCTCCGTGTCACCAACTGCCTTACAGCAAGCGTGGCTGCAGGCGAGAATCGAGATCCATTACAGGATTCGATGCAATTTCTGAGTTGTGGGGGTATACCCATTGTACGGGATTCAAATCTGTTTAGACGTCAGCGCACAGGGACCTACCACGACAAACGCGACGGAATGCTTGTTGGAACGCCTTACTGGAACGCCTTGTTGAAACGCTTAGCTGGAACGCCTTGCTGGCATGTTTGTGAAGCTCTCAGAAACGTGCAGTCATGCGCCGCCTCATATACATACTCCACCTTAATGTTTTCTACTTACGACGTTCTGATTCCTGCACGTCAAAATAGGAAAATGTCGCAAGCAGTCGCGCGGTCGCTGCTGCGGCCTGTTGACCCTCTACAGCGCACGAATCTGGTGCAATTACACCAGCTTGAGCAACTGCGTCGCAAGGATAAAGAGCACAATCACCCATCCGAAGATGAGGCCGCCGACGAGCGCGATGAGCACGCGCAAAAGCCTCGCCTGCGGGCCAAACGGGTCGACCGTGAACTTATCCCAACGCAGAATCCCGATTGCCCGCCAGGTCAGGTACATGCCGCCGAGGAAAGCAGCGATGAAGACCATCCCGTCGATCCCGACGAGCGCTGCGTTAGCGCTCGTCACTCCCGGCAATGTGCCGTTTGGCATTACGCGACACCCTGCCTTCCTAGAACCACTGGGCACTCACCAACACATGCAACAGCGACGACGGAACGAAGCCGAGCACCAGCGTACCCGCTACGCACACTCCAAGCAAGACGTGCATCACCGGACTGACCCGAATTGGGGCGATGTCTGGCGACAGAGAGACCGCTGCGGCAGCAGTAGCAGCGGCGGCACCCGCACCCCCCGCGGTTCCTGCACCCGCCGTGCTGAGCCGTGCCGTGCCTGACCCTGCTGCACCGTCCGCAGCATCCGCCGGCACACGGCCGCCGGTCGTCACGTAGCCCGCTTCGCGCAACAACTGCCGACGAATTTTCCAATCCGGTGCGTCGCCGAGGTCTGAGCGGAACACTTTCTTGAGCCAGCCGATGTAGTAAAAGAACGAGATCACGCTGGTGCCAAACAGGATGATACCTAGCCATGCGTAGCCGAGGTGAAGCGTATCGGTGAAGATGTAGAACTTCCCGATAAATCCGGCAGTCAGTGGTGCACCAGCCATGGACAGGATGAATACGGTCAGTGCGATGGCGAGCCACGGCGACCTGCGGTAGAGCCCGACGAGCGCTTCATCGTCGTGCGACTGACGCGCATACGACACGAGGTGCACAATCGCAAAGGCGCCGATGGTCATAAACGTGTAGGCGAAGAGGTAGAACGTGATGGTCGAGAACAAGCTTGACCAGTCTGCAAGTTGGATGGTTGCGCCACTCGTAGACGCTGGGTCAATGGTGCCAAACAGCGCGAACGGAACGAGGACGTAACCGGCCTGCGCGACACTTGAGAATGCAAGCAAACGCTTCATGTTGCGCTGTGGCAAAGCAATGAGATTACCGACAATCATCGTCACGGCCGCGAGAATCGCCGCCCAGAAGTAAATATGCGGTCCGGCTGCGTTAAAGACGTAGAGCAGCATGCGCACTAGCATCGCGAACGCAGCAGTCTTGGACAGCGTTGCGAGGAACGCGCTGATTGGAGCCGGAGCCCCTTCGTAAGTGTCAGGCGTCCACATGTGGAACGGCACGAACGACAACTTCACGCCCATCCCAGCGAGCATGAGTAGGAACGACAGCAGCACGACAGCCGGGTAGTTTGCCCACAGCGTCGGCCCTGCCTGGCCGAGCGAGTCGAGGTTGGTCGTGCCGGAGATGCCGTAAATGAATGACATGCCGTAGAGCAATACGGCGGAACCAATCGATCCCATAATGAGATACTTGACGGCGCCCTCGACCGACTTGACGGCGCGTTTACGCAGCGCGACGAGCACGTAACTCGAAACTGACAGCAGTTCGAGGCCGACGTACAAGGTCACAAGGTCAATCGCGGTGGCCATCGCGAGACCGCCGGCGATTGCAAACAAGATGAGGTAAGTGTGCTCGGCAGCGACCTTGTGCTTGGTCGCGTAGTCCATCGTGAACAGCAGGATGAGCAGCGCGGAGATGAGCAGCAGCACGCTGAAAATGTTGCCGAAGGCGTCTGCAACAACCGTGTTCAGCACCGTTGGGGCTGCTTGGCCATGCAGTGCCAAGGTCTGCGTATGGCCGTACTGCAAGAGCGCAACTACCAGCGCTACGGCGACGCCGACGAACGACACGCCAGCGAGCCAGCGCCTGTCGCCTTTCTGGAACAGGAACTCCAGAATCATCACGACAAACGCGGTGATGACGACGACGATGAGCGGGCCCATCGTGCTCCAGTACGGTTGGTGGAGTACATTCATGGTCGGCATCTGTTACCCTCCTATCCTCAGCAGCGCTTGGGCGGAGAGGCCAAACAGATGGCCGACAACCTCCGGGAAGATGCCGATGACTAACACCATCGCCGTGAGCAGCACCATCGGCACATACTCGAGAGGTCTGGCGTCCGCAAGCGCGGCGTACTGTTCGGCCGTAGGGCCGAAGGTCGTCTTCTGCATCGCGTATAAGAGGTACACGGCAGACAGGATGATGCCGATGACGCCGATGAAAGAAATTCCAGGGTAGGTGCCAAAGCCGCCGATAAACGCCTGGATCTCGCTGATGAACCCACTGGTCAACGGCAACCCGAGCGAGCCGAGCGCGGCGACGAGCAAGAAGCCGGAGAGCATCGGCATCGCCTTGGACAGTCCACCGAGGTCGGCGAGACGAAATGTTTTCGTCCGTTCGCGAATGGAGCCAGTCAGTTGGAACAACAGCGCTGTGAGCAAGCCGGACGAGACGAGCATGAACATGGCGCCTTGCAAGCCAGCGCTGTTCAAGGCGGCGATGCCGAGCAGGACCAACCCCATGTGACTGATGCTGCCGAAGGCAATGAGCCGACGCCAGTCACTCTGCGCCCAGGCGGCAAACGCGCCGTAGAGAATGTTGATGACGCCGAAGACGGCGATGAGGACGCCGAAGTGGCGAACCTCGCCAGGCAGTAGTCCAACGCCAAAACGCAACAGCACGTAGGCGCCGGTCTTCGTGAGAACACCGCCGAGAATCATGTTCGTCGGCGTATCGGCGAACTCGTGTGCCGTCGGCAACCAAGTGTGGAACGGAACGAAAGCTTCTTCAATGAACACTGCCAAGAGCAGGACCAGGAACAAGGTCACGCGGACGCTGTTCGGAAACAGCGCCGTCGAGGCTTGGCCAATGTTGGTGGTAAGCGCCGGGATGCTAAACGACATTGCCGGCACGGAGGCTGACGTGGAGACGCCAACCGGTGCGAACGCGCCGACCGCTGCGTACGCGAAGCCAACGAAGGCGACGAGCAGCGCGACAGTGGCAAGACCGCGGTAGATGAGGAATTTGAAGGCGGCCTTGTGGCTGCCGGGTTCACCGAACACGTAAAGCAGGAAAAACGTCGAGAACAGGCCCAGTTCGAGCGCAACGAGGAACGTGAACAGGTCGAGCGCTGTGAACACCGCGAACAGGCCCGCGGAGACGAGCGTGATCCAAAAGTAATACTCTTTGCGCCGCGGCGTCAGGCTCTTGCCGGAAATGACAGCGACCGTGACGACGAGTGAAGCAAGGACCAGCAGCGGCAGCGATAAGCCGTCTACGCCAAACGACAGCGAGATGGGCACAGACTGCCCGCGCCACAAATCCGGCAGGGTGAACCAGACGACGTGCGAAACAAACTGGAAGCCGCCTTTGGCCGAGTCATAGTGGAACCACGCCCACAGAGCAAGGACCAGCGGAATCACTGCACCAAGGAACGCGATGAGCTTGTAGAAGGGTCCGCCAAGCTTTGGCAGCAGCAGAATCAGCGCCGCAGCAATGAGCGGGATGAGGACCAGCCAGAACATCAGGCTCATCTCAGAACACACCTCCTATGTGGAACATCGCGATACAGAGAATCAAGAACAGGCCGAAGGCTGCCACGACACCGTAGACTTGGACTTCACCAGTCTGGGTGTACTTGAGGCCAAGGCCGATAATGTAAGCGATGCGCGAAACAATGTTGACAATGCCATCGATGATGTAGCGGTCGACGATATCGACGATGGCCGCGATGACCTTGCCACCTCCGACAATCACGAAGCCGTAGACTTCATCGAAGAAGAACTTGCGGTTCGAGATAGTCCAGAAGAAGCTGAGGTTCTGCTTCATCTTCGCGCTGTTGATAACCGGGCGCCAGTACATCAGCGCCGCGAGCAGGATGCCAAGCAGACCGACGGTGACGCTGATGGCCATGAACAGAATGTTCGGCGGGTAGATGTGGCCGATGGTGGACACCACGCCTTGCCCTGTCAGGGTTCTACCGGCCACGACCGGGTAGTCGTTGAACAGATACTTCTCGAGCGCGTAGCCGTTGAGCGGACTGTTAAAGAAGCCAGCGACGGTCGCGAGGATGCCAAGCACGATGAGCGGCACAGTCATCACCCACGAGCCTTCGTGCGCATGTTCGTACTTCGCCTCGTCGCGCGGCGTGCCGGTGAAGGTCAGGAAGAACACGCGGAAGATGTAGAACGCGGTAAAGAACGCCGCGATGAGCCCGAACCAATACAGTGTCGGGTGGCCGCTTGCGAGGGCCGCGCCGAGAATATCATCCTTCGACCAGAAACCAGCGAAGGGGACGATGCCGCCAAGCGCCAGTGCGCCGGCGAGGAACGTGTAAGTAGTGATGGGCATCTTCTTGCGCAAGCCACCCATCTCGAACAAGTCCTGCGTGTCCACCGCGTGGATGACGGACCCTGCAGCGAGGAACAAGAGCGCCTTGAAGAAGGCATGCGTCATCAGATGGAAGACGCCGTACGCGTACGCTCCGACACCAAGCGCCATCATCATGTAGCCGAGCTGAGAAATCGTAGAGTAGGCGATGACGCGTTTGATGTCCCGCTGCGTCGGCGCAATGAGAGCCGCGAGTAAAGCGGTGACGCCGCCAATCCAAGCCACTGTCGTCAGCGCTGTGGAACTCTGCAGGAACAGCGGATACATCCGCGCCACCAGGTACACGCCTGCGGCGACCATCGTGGCCGCGTGAATCAACGCGGAAACTGGCGTGGGACCTTCCATGGCGTCCGGCAACCAGACGTGCAGCGGAAACTGCGCGGACTTGCCAATCGCCCCGAGGAACACGAGCAACGAAGTGAGCGTCACCAGGCCACCCGCCGAAATCCAGCCGAGTGACAACTGGTGCGACGCTGCCGCCTGAAAGATGGTGTTGAAGTTGAACGACCCGCTCGCAAGGAAGAGCAGGATGATTCCGATAAAGAGACCAGCGTCGCCGATGCGCGTGACGATGAACGACTTCTTCGCCGCCGCGGCCGCTTCCGGCTTGAAGTACCAGAAGCCGACGAGCAGGTACGAGCAGAGCCCGACCATCTCCCAAAACATGTACATCTGCAACAAGTTTGGCGAGATGACGAGCGCCAGCATCGAGAACACGAACAAGTTCAGGTACTGGTAGAAGACACTGAAGCGTTTGTCGTTGTGCATGTAGCCTTTCGAGAACAAGAGCACGAGTGTACTGACAAGTGTCACGACGACGAGCATGAGGGCGTTCAGGTGTGTCACCTGCCAGCCGAAATCGATGCTCTTCGTCCCGATGGTCAGCCAGTGGAACGTGTCCGTGACGTTGCCCTGCGGTCCTTTGCCAAGCCCCCGAAAGATGGCAATGCTAAGCAGGAACGACACAAAGGTCAGGACCGTAGAGACGCCCGCTGCCAGCCCTTCCGGGAGCCGTCTGCCGAGGGCCAGCAGAAACACATAGGCAACCAGCGGCAACAATGGGACGAGCCAAGCATGCTGTGCCACAAAATCACCTCTTCAAAGTGTTGAGGTCTTTGACCTCGCTGGTCTTGCGCAGCCGGAAGATGGCCAGAAGCAGGGCCAGACCGACGCCAAGTTCCGCCGCCGCCACCGTGATGGCGAACAGAGAGAACACTTGCCCATCCAAGTTCGGCGCGACGCCGAGGCGAGAAAACACCACCAGGTTGATGTTCGCCGCGTTCAGCATCAACTCGACGGACACCAGCACGATGATGAGGTTGCGCTTGGTCAGCGCCCCATACAGGCCGATGCAGAACAGAAACGCTGCGAGCGCGAGAATCGATGCGGTTGGGACTGGGATAAGACCGCTGCCGCCCATTCTACTCGTCCTCCTTTCGCTCTTGCGCAAGGATGACCGCGCCGACCAGGGCCACAATCAAAAGCAGCGACACGAGTTCAAACGGCACGGCATAACCGCGGAACATGGCAATACCGATGGCAACGGGGTTCGAGTTGCCGGCCCCATTGATATTCACCGTGCTCGACGCCTTCGGCCAGGCAACCGACCGAATCGTGAAGAACAGAACCGCCGCGAGGAGAATACTGCCAATGGCAGCGGCGACGTTGTGGAAGGAAGCCTTTTGCGGTGGCTCGACGGCCTCGTGGTTGGTCAGCATGATGGCGAACAAAATGAGAATCGTGATGGCGCCCGCGTAAATCGCAACCTGCGCGATGCCGACGAACTCGGCGCCGAGCATGAAGTAGATGAGCGAGCAGCTGATGAAGACGCCGCCGATGGACAGCGCCATGTAAACGACTTTGCGAAAACTGAGCAGCATGACGCCAAAGCCGAGCACAGCGAGCGCGATAATGAAAAACGCGATGGTCGGCAAGTTCCACGTAAACGTCACTGCGGTTCACCTGCTTTCGCGGCTTCACTTGACGCCTTCGCGTCAACGCCAGCGTTCGATCCGTCAGCCGAACCTGCTTCAGCCGCTGCGTCCGTGGCGACTTCTGCCTCGGCAAAGCGCTCCGGGTGGCTGCGCTCGTAGTGCAGCTCGTTGTCGTGCAGCCAGTGCATGTCGAGATACAGGTCGTCGCGCGAGTACGACGCGAGCTCGAACGTGTCCGACATCAAGATGCACTCCGTCGGGCAAACCTCTGTGCAAAGGTCGCAGAGGATGCAGATCTCGAAGTTGATGTCGTACGTCTCAATCCGCATTTTCTTGTTCTGGTCACGCGCTCCGGAGAGCGAAATGCAGCTCGTCGGACAGATGCGCGCGCACTGCTGACAGGAGATGCAGAGCTCTGGGATGAAGCGGTGAACACCGCGGAAACGCTCCGGCCACTCGGGCATCACGTCCGGGTACTGGAGGGTGACCTTTTTTCTCGGCAGTTGACTCAGTGTGACGCCGAGTCCCTTGAGAAATCCAAACATCGTATCTCCCTCCCTCTCATCCGAAGATGGCCTTCAACACCGCCGTAATGACCAAGTTGGCCAATGCCAGCGGCAAGAGAATTTTCCAAGCAAAGCTCATCAACTGATCTGCGCGGATACGCGGCATGGTCGCCTGAATCCAGAACTGAACGGAAATAAAGATAAAGACTTTAATCGCGTACCACAGCCAGCCGGGCAAAAACGGCCCGCTCCAACCGCCGAAGAACAAGGTCGCACAAAGACCAGCCATCGCGAACAAATAGATGTACTCGGTCAGGTAAAAGAATGCAAAGCGAAAGCCCGTGTACTCAACACTGTAGCCTGCGACCAGTTCGGACTCCGCTTCCGGCAAGTCAAACGGCGTGCGGTTCATCTCCGCCGTCGCCGCCACCATGAACACGCAGAAGCCGAGGAACTGCGGCACGACGTACCACCAACTGTGCTGTTGCGCCGTGATGATGTGGTTGAGGTTCATCGACCCAGCCATCAGGACGACGCCGACAATGGACATGCCAAGCGGAATTTCATATGCGAGCATCTGCGCTGCACTGCGCATGCCGCCGATGAGCGCGTACTTGTTGTTCGACGCCCAGCCGCCGAGCATGACACCGTGAATCGTGATGGCGGACAGCGCCAAGTAGTAAAGTACGCCGATGCCGAGATTCGCCGTGAACACGTGGTGCGCGGAGAACGGCAGGACAGCAAGCGCCATGAAGGACGGGACAAACGCGATAATCGGCGCGATCAGGAAAAGGCCCTTGTCTGCCCGGTCCGGCGTGACGTCTTCTTTAATCAGCAGCTTGAGGACGTCAGCCGCGGTCTGCAGGAGCCCGAGTGGACCGACGCGGTTCGGACCAATGCGGCCCTGCATCCAACCGATCAACTTTCTTTGGTAGTAAATCGTGTACATCACGACGAGTAGCGTCAGGAGGAGAATGACCAGCCCGCCAATCACCATTGCGAGCACATGCAGCCCGGTGAGCGGTTGGTTCGCCCAGTTCCACATCAGGCGTCCACCTCCCCGAGCACAATGTCGACGGCGCCGAGAATGGCAATCAAGTTGGACATCGTCTGCCCGCGCAGCAGGTCCGGCAAGATCTGCAGATTGACAAACGACGGCTTGCGGATCTTCATCCGGTACGGCTTATCTTTGCCGTCACTGACGATGTAGAAGCCGAGTTCACCGCGCGCCCCTTCGATCCCGGTGTAATGCTCGCCAGCCGGCACGCGAATCATCTTCGGCACCTTACCGAGCACGGGGCCTTCGGGGAAGCTATCGAGCGCTTGCTCCACGATGCGCAGGGACTGCTCCATCTCGAGCAGATGCAGGTAGTAGCGGTCGTAGCAGTCGCCGTTTTTGCCAACTGGGACTTCGAAGTCAAAGCGGTCGTAGATGGAGTACGGTTTCTGTTTGCGCAGGTCCCAATTGAAACCGGTTGAACGCAGGTTGATGCCGCTCATTCCCCACGCGAGCGCGGTGTCCGTGTCAAACTTGCCGATGCCGCGGACACGGTTGAGGAAAATTTCGTTGCCGGTCACGAGCTCGTCGTACATCTTCAAACGTTCTCGCATGAACGGCACGAACTTCTTGACTTCTTCCAGCCATCCAGGAGGCGCGTCCCATTTCACGCCGCCAACGCGCATGTAGTTGTAGGTGAGGCGAGCACCGCAGATCTGGTTGAACAGCTGAACAATTCGCTCGCGCTCCTGAAAGACATAGAGGAACGGGCTCATTGCGCCGAGGTCGAGCAGATAAGTGCCGATAAAGAGAAGGTGCGATGCGACGCGGTTGAGCTCCATCACGAGGACGCGCAGGTAGTCGGCGCGCTCCGGAATTTCCAGGCCCATCGCTTCCTCGACGGTGTGCACGAGCGCGTAGTTGTTCAGCATCGATGCCAGGTAGTCGAGGCGGTCGGTGTACGGAATAATCTGCGTGTACTGCAAGCCCTCGGCGAGCTTTTCGGTACCACGGTGAAGGTAGCCGATGACGGGCTCCGCTTCGACAATGGTCTCGCCGTTCACCTTCACGAGCAACCGGAACACGCCGTGCGTGCTCGGGTGCTGAGGACCGACGTTCAGCAGCATCTCTTCGGTTCGGATTTGGTCTTTTTCATCGAGAAGAGCCATCTGCATCCTCCCCTACTACGTCCCAGTCGTTGAAGTCCTTGCGGAGCGGGTGACCTTTGTATTCGTCCCACATCATGATGCGCCGTAGGTCCGGGTGGTCGGTGAACGTGATGCCAAGCAGGTCGTACACCTCCCGCTCCTCCCAGTTCACGCCGGGATGGACGGGCACGAGTGATGGCACAACTGGGTTGGCTCTGTCTGCCCGGGTCTTGAGGTTGACCCAGTGACCGAGGCTGGTCGACTGCACGTACACGGTCACTTCGATGTACCCTTTGTCCGGGTAGTCTGTCCCGGCCATCATCTCGATGTAGTTGAATTTCCAGTTGTCGTCGGTCCGAAGGAACTCGACGACGTCGCGCCAGTAGTCTTTGTTAATCACGACCATCGGCGTATGGTGCGCCGCTCCGGTCTCGACGACCACACCGGGCTTGGCAGGCTCTGCTGAGTCGGTCGCTGCGAGCTCCTGTGCTGCCGCAGGCGTGGCGGGTGTGCCCTCGCTCGCGGTCGCCTCTGTAGCGGGCGTCGGCGGTGCCGTATCGCTCGCTGCGTCTGCGGCGAGTGTCCGCTCGACGGCACCTGCGGTGATGGCCCGTACGGATGCGTCAGGCGCAGCAAAGTGCGCTTCGATTGCCTGCTTCAGTTCTTCTGCTTTTGCCTTTGCCGCTACGACGCGGGGGTCAGGTGGCGGCGCCGGTTTCGCAGCCGGCTTTGCGCCTGCTGGTTTCGCTGTCGTTCCTGCAGCTGGCTTCCCGGCTGCCTCGGGCCGGGCAGGTTTCTCTGCAGCAGCTGGCTTCTCTGCAGCAGCTGGCTTCTCTGCGGCAGCAGGCTTCTCTGCGGCAGCAGGCTTCTCTACAGCAGCAGGCTTCTCTGCGGCAGCTGGCGCGCCGGCTGCCTCGGACTGTGCCGACGCTGACTGCTCCGGCGCCGCGGTCGGTTCGGCGGTCGGACTCACAGCGGCAGGCTCAGCCGGTTTCTGTGCTGCTACTTCTGGCTCCCCGGTCTCGGGTACGTCGGACTTCTTCTCTTCATCGCTCACGCCGGGTTCACCTTCTTCTTCGGCCGTGCGTCGTTGCGGATTTTCTCCTGCAACAGGTTGATGCCGTAAATCAGCGCTGGCGGCGATGGCGGGCAGCCGGGAATGTAGACGTCGACTGGCACGATTTGATCGACACCCTTCACCACCGAATAGCTGCGGACGTACGGACCGCCGGCGGTGGCGCAGGACCCCATCGAGATCACCCATTTCGGATCGGGCATCTGGTCATAGAGGCGCTTGAGCAGCGGCGCCATCTTCTTCGTCACGGTGCCTGCGACAATCATCAAGTCCGAGTGGCGCGGCGAAGCGCGGAAGATGACGCCGAAGCGGTCGAGATCATAATGGGACGCTCCGGTTCCCATCATCTCGATGGCGCAGCAGGCGAGGCCGAAGGTCATCGGCCACAGACTGTTGCTGCGCGCCCAAGCCTTGACTTGCTCGAGCGGCGCCAACAGTAAACCACCCCGATTCAACTCAGCGTTTTCCTCCGGGGTGAAGCCTTCGTATTCGAACATTGGGAGCCGCGAAGCACGAGTCAAGTCGATCTGGCTCAAGTCCATTCCAACACCTTCTTTCTCCACGCGTAGATGAGGCCGACCACGAGCATGAAGATGAAGATCAGCATCTCAGTCAACGCAAATAGGCCGAGTTTGTGGTAACTCGCGGCCCATGGGTAGAGGAACAGGGTTTCGACGTCAAACACAACAAACAATAAAGCGAACAAATAATACCTGGCGTTGTAGCGAACGTGAGCGTCGCCGATTGGTTCGACACCGCTCTCATAGGTGCTCTGTTTCTCTTTACTCGGTTTTTTTGGCCGTAACACCGGTCCAATCACCCATAGAGAGGCAAACGGCAGGAACACACCGATTAACAGAAACAGGAACACAAGAAGGTACCCGTTCCAATACGTAAACATTGGTCTTCCCTCCACGCCGATCAGTGTGTGTCGACCTCGATCATTATAGCAAACGGGTTTTTTGGAGTAAAACGGCGTATCATACTGGTACGTTTGGACTATTACAGCCTTGCCTCTACAATTAGTACAGTTTTTCGAATTGGCGTTTATTGGAATTGGTGTTCAGGGAGCGCTTCGTGCCTTACGTTCAGGCTCAGGCTGGGAATTTGGATCGAAGCAACATCGCGACTCGGTGATTTTTAAATTTCTATGACTTCTGCTGGATAGCACACGAGGGACGCAATGAAGATGTGCTTCCAAGCGTAGCGGGGGGAATTCGGCCCTTTGCTCCTTTAGTTGATGAAAATCGCCTCCAGGCGATTTTCTCCTTTCACGCTCTGTGTTGGGAGTTGCTCGAGCCACAGAAGTGCCCTGGTTTCGGTGCCCATTCATTCGCAACAGACGGTATGAGAACGTGCAAAGCCGCCCCGCTGGTCGATAACGAGCCGTGGGCGCGTTAACCGAAATCGGTAACGCGTTTGCAACGCGTTATTGACTTGGACGGCGTGAATTTCAGCGCAATAACGCTCCCTGGACGCGTTATTGCTGTCCAAAGGAGGGTCGGTGGGCGGTTTCGGTCCCGTTAACGCGTTTTGGGAGCGTTACAGGGTCGAATTATGTCAACCAGTAGCCGGATAACGCGTTTTCAGGCCGTTAAGATGATGGTTGTGTAAACGACCAATCACCCTCGGCCCCTGACGGCGCAATCGACAACGAGGGCTGCCCCACGAAGGCATCGAAACGCCTATTGGGACAGCCCCGAAAAGTCGCGTTGTAAAGCCTCAGCTCTAAGCCCCAGCTCTAAGCCTCAGCTCTAAGCCTCAGCTCTAAGCTTCAGCCCTAGTACGCCTCAGCCCTACACGCTTCAGTTGTTGTCCTTACTTGCTCACTGACTCCGTCAGGACCTTCTCGAACACGTTGCCTGACGCATTGGAGAGCTCGAGCATCTGCAGACGGAGCGCTGCCCGGTCACGGGCTGCTTCCGCGCGCGTAAGCTCAATCCCTTCGCCGCGCTGGGAGAGCCGTTCCTCTGCCCGCTGCTTCGCGCGCTGGGCGCGTTCCACGTCGAGCGTCATAGAGGTTTCAGCCGCGTCCGCCAACAGCGTGATCCGGTCCTGCCGCACCTCTAGGAATCCACCGCTGACCGCGATGTAGTCCTCGCCGCCGCCTTCCATGCGCACCTTAACGATGCTCGGTTGGACTGTCGTGGCGAGCGGCGCGTGGCGAGGCAGGATGCCGATTTCGCCCATGCCGCCTTTGACGACGACAAACTCGACTGGATGTGAGAACAACAGCCGATCGGGCGTAACCACTTCGAGCAACACCGTACTCATTGCGCCACCTCCTCGGACTTGACTAGCGACAATCGGGTAAGGGTGCGACAGTGTAGCCCTAACTCACTAGGGGCTACACTCGCACATCAAACCGTGATGCCTTCTGCCTTGGCTGCCTCGTAGACTTCGTCGATGGAGCCGCGGTAGCGGAAGAGAACTTCCGGAATGTCGTCGCACTTGCCCTCGAGGATGTCTTTAAAGCTGCGAACCGTGTCCTTCACGGGCACGTACTTACCCGCTGCGCCCGTGAACTGCTCCGCAACGAAGAATGGCTGCGAAAGGAAGTTCTGAATTTTGCGAGCACGCGACACGGTCAACTTGTCGTCGTCGCTCAATTCATCCATTCCAAGGATCGCGATAATGTCCTGCAACTCGCGATACCGCTGCAGAATCCCCTGCACTGCACGGGCGGCGTCGTAGTGCTCGTCGCCGACGACGTCTGGTGACAAGGCGCGGGATGTCGAACCGAGCGGATCGACGGCTGGGTAGAGGCCCATCGCCGCGATGTTACGGTCAAGGTTGGTCGTCGCGTCCAAGTGCGTGAACGTGTTCGCAGGCGCCGGGTCGGTGTAGTCGTCAGCCGGAACGTAGATGGCTTGAATCGACGTGATGGAACCCTTGACAGTAGATGCAATACGCTCCTGCAATTGGCCCATTTCAGTCGCCAACGTCGGCTGATAACCAACAGCGGACGGCATGCGGCCGAGCAGAGCGGACACTTCAGAACCGGCCTGCGTAAAGCGGAAGATATTGTCGATGAAGAGGAGCACCTCACGTTGCTCTTCGTCGCGGAAGTACTCAGCGAGTGTCAGACCGGCAAGCGCCACGCGTAGACGCGCGCCCGGCGGCTCGTTCATCTGACCAAACACCATCGAGGTCTTTTCGATAACCCCGGAGTCGCTCATCTCGTGGTAGAGGTCGTTGCCCTCACGAGTACGTTCGCCAACACCAGCGAACACGGAGTAACCGCCGTGCTCTTTCGCGATGTTGTGAATGAGCTCCTGAATCAGCACCGTTTTACCTACGCCAGCGCCGCCGAAGAGGCCGATCTTACCGCCTTTGACGTACGGTGCGAGCAAGTCGATGACTTTGATGCCTGTCTCGAACACTTCCATCTTCGTGGTCAGGTCCGCGAAGGCTGGTGCCTCACGGTGGATGGACCAACGCTGCTCTGTCTGCGGCTGCTCTTTGTTGTCGATGGCTTCGCCGAGCACGTTGAAGATGCGTCCGAGCGTCTCCGGCCCAACTGGCACACTGATTGGTCGACCGGTGTCCTCAACGTCTACGCCGCGGATGAGACCGTCCGTGGACGACATGGCGACGGTGCGGACGACGTTATCGCCGAGGTGCAGGGCGACTTCAAGCGTGATGTTGATGGACACTTCGCCCTCATACTTCACGACCAAGGCGTTGTTGATGGCAGGCAGCTGGCCCTCGGGAAAGCGCACGTCCACGACTGGGCCCATGACCTGCACCACTTGCCCCTTGTTCAAATCTTTCGCCTCCCTGTGCGGGGGTCGGATGGCCTCAGCTCGCAAGCGCCAAAGCGAGCACTCGTCGACGCCACCCAACCCCCTTTCGTCTTCGAACCCTTTGCTTCCGGGGTGGTAGCAATCGGCGCTCGCCGATTGCATCCGGTCCCCTTTCGTCTTCGAATCTCTTGCATATCTCCGGCCGCGCCGATTGGTTCCTGGAGCAGTCGCTGCAGTGCCGTCAGGCGGCGGGCGGTCGGTCGATGTGTCGTTTTTGTCGCTATTCGGCTCATTTTTCCGCTGTAGCGACATTTTTTCCACTCGCGGCGCCGGTATCAGCCGACCCGCACCCGATTAGCGACACCAATGTCGCTACCGAGTCGACGTGGCGAGCCTACTTCAGTGCTTCGGCACCGCCGACGATTTCGACAATCTGCGTCGTGATCGCCGCCTGACGTGCGCGGTTCAGCGCGAGCGTCAAATTGTCGATCATCTCGTTCGCCGTGTCCGTCGCGTTCTTCATTGCAGCCATCCGCGCCGAGTGCTCGCTCGCCTTGGCGTCGAGCACCGCCTGGTAGACCAGGGTGACAGCGTATTTCGGAAGCAGTGCGGAGAGCACCGTCTCCGCATCCGGTTCGTACAGGTACTGCACCGTCGATTGGCCTGATGCCGATTGGCCGGACGCGAGATTGCCAGAACCCGATTCAGCCGGACTCTTCTGATCCCCGATGTCGGACAGCGGCAGGACCTTTTTCACGACCGGGATCTGCGTGGCGGCATTGATGAACTCGTTGTAGACAAAGTACAACTCGTCAAACTCCTCAGCCTCGTAGGCTGCAACCACCTGCTCGGCTAAGTCGTTGACCGAGTGGTACGACGGTGAATCCGGGATGCCAATCACTTCTCCCGCGAGCGGGTAACCGTGACGCTTGAAGAAATCGCGGCCGCGCCGACCGACGGCGTAAAGCGCGTATGTCGATGTGTCTTTGCCGCGAAATTTCTGCAAGGCCATGCGGATGACCTGCGCGTTGTAGGGACCGGCCAAGCCGCGATCGGCGGTGATGACCAGGTACCCCGTGCGCTTCACGGGACGAGTGGCGAGCAGCGGGTGTTTGACATAGCGCGCCGACTTCGACACGTTCGACAGCATCGTCTGCATCTTGGCCAGGTAGGGCTTGGACAATTGCACGGCTTCCTGAACGCGGCGCAACTTGGCGGCCGAGACCATCTGCATGGCTTTCGTGATTTTCGCAGTATCCTGCTTACTCTTGATACTGCGCTTGATATCTCTGGTGTTTTGCGGCACTCCATTCACCACCTTTGCCGGCGCGCGGATTCACCGCGACCGGAACAAGTCGGTTCGTACTCGTGACGCCCACAGGCGCCAGCCCGGACCCTGCCGGTTGCTGCCGGACCCTGCCGAGTTGCTGCCGGTGCTCACGCGCCACCAGCATCAGTCGCAACCTCAGGCCACGAACGTCGCCTTGAACTTCTCGACTGCTTCTTTCAGTTGAGCGACCGTGTCCTCTTTCAAGTCTTTCGTCGAGAGGATGCCGTCGTAGATGCCGCTGTAGTTACTAGCGACGTACGCGAGCCACTGCTCTTCAAAGTTGCGGACTGCGCTCACTGGCAAGTCATCGACATAGCCGTTGACGACGGCCCACAGGGAAACCACCTGCCGTTCAACTGGCATGGCAGCGTATTGGGTCTGTTTCAAAATCTCGACCGTGCGTTCGCCGCGGGCCAGACGAGCCTGCGTGGCGCGGTCGAGGTCGGATCCAAACTGCGCGAACGCCTGCAACTCGCGGTATTGCGCGAGGTCGAGCTTCAAGGTACCCGCCACTTTCTTCATGGCCTTAATCTGCGCGTCGCCGCCGACGCGGGACACGGACTGACCGACGTTCACAGCCGGACGGATGCCGGAGAAGAACAGGTCGGACTCGAGGAAAATTTGACCGTCGGTAATCGAGATCACGTTGGTCGGAATGTAAGCTGAGATGTCACCGGCCTGCGTCTCAATGAACGGCAGCGCCGTCATCGAGCCACCGCCGAGGTCGTCGGACAGTTTGGCCGCGCGCTCGAGCAGGCGGGAGTGCAAGTAGAACACGTCGCCCGGGAAGGCTTCGCGGCCTGGCGGGCGGCGGAGCAGCAGCGACATTTCGCGGTAAGCCGCAGCCTGTTTCGTCAAGTCGTCGTAGATGATGAGGGCGTGCTCGCCTTTGTACATGAAGTACTCGCCGATTGCGCAACCCGCATACGGCGCCATGAACAGCAGTGGGGCCGGTTCGGAGGCGCTGGCCGAGACGACGATAGTGTAGTCCATCGCGCCGTGCTTACGCAGGGTCTCTACGACCTGCGCAACTGTCGAGCGCTTCTGGCCGATGGCGACGTAGATACACTTCACGCCGCTGCCTTTCTGGTTGATGATGGTGTCGAGCGCGATGGCGGTCTTACCGGTCTGGCGGTCGCCGATGATGAGCTCGCGCTGACCGCGGCCAATCGGAATCATGGCGTCAATCGCCTTGATACCGGTCTGCATGGGTTCAGCAACGTGTTTCCGCTCGATCACGCCCGGCGCCCGCGACTCAATCGGCCGAAACTCGGTGGTCTCAATCGGACCGCGGTTGTCGATTGGCAACCCGAGCGAGTTTACGACGCGACCGAGCATCGCGTCACCGACAGGGACCTGTGCGATGCGGCCTGTCCGCTTCACTTGATCGCCTTCCTGAATGCCCTCGACGGAGCCGAGAACAATCACACCGACGTTGTCTTCTTCGAGGTTGAACGCCATACCGTAGACGCCGTTTCCGAACTCGACCAACTCACCGGCCATGACGTTTTGCAAGCCGTACAGGCGCGCAATACCGTCACCAACGGACAGCACAACGCCTGTGTCGTACACTTGGACTTGCGATTCAAACTGCTCAATCTGTTTTTGGATGAGCGCGCTGATTTCATCCGGTCGGATACTCAAAGGGTTCCCTCCTTGACAGCCCCATTGGCCAGCTTCTGACCCAACTGCGACAGGGCTCCTCGAACCGTTGCGTCGATGACGCGGTCACCTACGCGGATTCGGGCGCCTGCAATCAGGTCGGGATTGACAGTCAGGGTCGCAGTGACTTTCTTCCCGAGCGACTCCCCGAGCTGTCCTTCAATCCCGGCGAGCTGTTCAGGACTCAACTTCATTGCGCTCTCGACCTGTACGGTCATCTCGCCCTTGGCCTCTTGTGCCAACGCGTGAAAACGTTCATAAATCGCGACCACGTACTCGCCTCGGCCACGCTCGAGCAGCAGCTTCAAAAAACGCACGACGAGCGGGCTCAGGTCACCTAGCACGTTGGTCACGACGTTCACTTTTGCGTCCGCAGGGATGAGCGGGTGATTGAGGATGGCCTGCAACTCGGGGTGACTGCGCAGGACATCTGCGAGCACCTTCAAGCTGCCATCCATCGCGTCGACCTGGTCTTGCCCCTTGGCGAACAAAAACAGCCCTTGCGTGTAGCGGTTTGTGACTGCGCCGCTCAGCATACCAATTCACCCAACTGCTTCTCGGCTTCTGCGAGCATCTCTACGTGCACCGGTTCGGTGACGTGGCCCCGCAGTAACTTGTCAGCAAGTTCGACGGTGATTCCTGCGACTTTCTCGAGCGCCGCGTTCAGCGCTTCTGTCCGCTCGCGGTCAATCATCTGACGCGCCTCATTCAGGAGACGCTGTGCCTCAGCTTGCGCCTCAGCAATGATTTCCCGAGCTTGCTCATCGGAGCGCGTGCGCGCCGCGTCGAGCAGTTGCTTCGCGTCTTTGCGAGCTTGTTCGAGCAGCGTCCGCTGCTCGTGTAGCAACTTCTCGCTCTCCGTGCGCTGTTCTTCTGCATCCGAGATCTGTTTCTCTACGTGCAGCCTGCGCTGCTCCATGACGTTCGCAAGTGGCTTGAACCCAAACCGCTGAATCAACCAGAACAGAATCAGGAACGTGATGATGGAGACTACAAACGTTCCGACCTCAAACACCGAACCCACCGAAGGCCACCTCCCTTGTCAGATTCGCCCACCTGTTCACAGGGCTCTGTTTGCCAAGCTCGGCTTAGAGCTTACCGACCGTGAACAGCAGGATAAACCCGAAGGCGAGCGCAATAACTGGGAAGGCTTCAACCAAGGCAACACCGAGCAGTGCGCTCGCAAAGATTGAACCACGTGCTTCAGGCTGACGGGCTACACCTTCGACATACTTGCTCATCACCAAACCGTCACCTACACCGGAGCCAACCGCAGCCAAACCGAGCATCAGAGCGACCGCGACATCTGCCAACGCTTGTTGCATTGTAAACATGATAGAACGTCCTCCCTTTTCATTGTCCCACTTAAGATTGTTCCTTGCTTTGTCGCGCGCCCCCTGGTTGGGAGCACTTGCAGAGCAAACTTGCGGCGGACCTCTGTGGCGCACAGACAATAGGACTCACGCGCCAGGAAGAGGTAGCCCTTGAACTTTTCAAACGTCCTCAGGCGTCAATCAATGGTGAGCGCCCGAAAACGACTTGTTGCCAATGTAAAGGCACGTCAGAATCGAGAACACATACGCCTGGATGGTGCTGACGAAGGCGGAGTAGAACAGCCAAACTAACAGCAGCGGCAATCCAATGGGCACCCAGCCAAAGAGCAGCGGGATCCCGAGGAAGATTCCAATGAGCGCTTCGCCGGCGAAAATGTTGCCGTAAAGACGCATGCCGTGCGTGAGCGGGTTCGTGATCTCCTCGAGGACGGCGAGCGGCGATGGCGAGACGAAGTGTTTCAACCACTGACGCGGATGCCGCAACCCAATCGCGTGTGAGATGATCCACACCATGACCGCCATCCCAAGCGTCATGCTCATGTTGGCAGTCGGTGAGTCGAACAACATGACTTCGCCTTTGCCTAGGCTCAGTTGGTGAGCCGTGATGCCAAGTGAGGGAACGGGATGGTGCATCTTGATTGCGACTGTGGCAATCAGACCCAGCCAGTTGGACACGAACAGGAAGATGATCATGGTGAAAGCAAGCGGCATGATCCAGTTCACAATCTGCTCGTTTGGCATCGTGTCTTTCGCCATGGTCCGCGTAAATTCGACAGCCCACTCCATGACATTCTGCAGACCGCGCGGGTGAATCGACACTTTGCGCACGGCGAGGCGCAGGACGACGAGCACCACAAGTCCCGCGAACACCATCATCGCGATGGTGGTCAGGTTGATTGGGAAGCTGTTGGGAAACAGGGTTGGAAACGCTGGCACGTTATCACCTACCTTGCCCTGGTATGGAATTCTGGTTTCTGACATAGCCATAGAGACCGGCGATAATCAGGACAATGCCGAGCACATACCCGATGACTGCGGTATACACGTTGATGTGAGGGACCTTCAGCGCAATGACCACGACGGCTAGCAGTACAATCCACCGCGTGACCATACCGATGATACCGGACGCGATGAGAATCGGTCCCTGCGTACCATCATTCACGTGTCCTTGGCGGATCATACTATAGACCACGTAGGCACCGCCGACCTCGCCTAGGAGTAGACCATTGACCTCAACTCGCCACATCGGCAAGACAAACCAAGCAATGGCGGTCAGGACGAAAATCCCGAGCCCCGTCAGCTTAATGGTTCGCAGCCGTCGATTGAGGCGTTCTAAATCATTCATGACTTATCTCCCAAGAATTGATGTGCGAGGAACGCAAGCCCTGACGAACCCACGATGAACCCGACGACTACGCCGACGACATTCAACCACGGGTGGTGCCAGCGCAAGCCGAACACATGACCGAAGTATCCAAACACGACGATGCACGTGGGCAGTTGCAGCGTTGCACCCGAGAAGAGTGCAAACATTCGCCACGGTGCCATGTCGCTGCGGGGCTTATTTTGCTTGTTCGCGAACCCTTCCACCACCCTACCCCTGAAGGTACAGGAAGCGATTGCAGGTCGGTCCAAGTCGTGATTTGGCCAATTGTACAGAGCCCATGGCGTTGAGTTCCTGGCGTTGAGTTCCTGGCGCTGAATTGCCCAGATGCGGGATGATAGATTACCAGCGGCACGTTCTGCGGGTTGAGTCACCTCGTCGCGGGCCGATTTTCGCGTTCCGGACCTGCGGGCCGGTCGCCCAGTGACTGTGCCGAGAACGGCCCAGTTGGTCCAGTCCGATTTGCCCAGCCCTTTGGTCGGTCCGATTCGTCAATCCGATTCGTCAATCCGACTGGTCGTTGGACGGTCCACTCGACTCGATCACGCCCGTGAATCGACTTGGTTCGACTGGTCCCTCGACTCGGTTCGCAACATGTGCCGTAGACAGTCGCAGGCCCCAGCTGCCAGCAACTGGAGTCCGTTCAGTTCCGAATCTGGACTGTTTGTCTTCGTCACGTTTCTCGCGAAACCTCGCCTTGACCGCCCCAACCGCGATGATCACGACTACTGCAACCCTTTACGCGAACTCACCCGGAAGCATTGCCACCGCGTGCGCTCGGTTTGTCGCGCCCGTTCGGCTCCCGTTGCATTGCGTCCAACCTGCGCTCGTGGCGTCCGTCAGCGCTGGCGATGCGATCGCCGCGCTTATCGGCGTGTTTATAGCCCACGTACCGCCTTGCCGTCGCAATTGGGAGCGCTTCCCTGCGCAACTCCATTCATCCGCCTCAATCGCCACTATTCGACTCTCTTCGCGCACATCGTGATCGCGAAGGTGGGCCGCACGCCCGAACCCGCTTCGCCCGCAGCGCGTCTTTCTAGCGCATCATCTGCGGCGCGGTCTGCAACGCTCTCTACCGTTCTGCAGGACGTCCATCTCTGGGGCGTCCTCTTTACCGGCCGATCGCGGCTGCGCACTTTCTCACAACCTTCTGCAGACAGGATTCGGCATATGTGATTAGGCCAAACCAGACGGGTACCGTACACCGCGAGACAGCGTTGCACCCTGTGAAACAGCAGCACCTCACAGTGAAATGCCAGAACCCGTGATAATAGTACACTACCGAAAAATTCATTGTCAATGAACGCAAATTCAGCCTAGACGGTTTTTGTCCCGGGCCTTTGCCGATGTCATAAATCTGTTTCATTCAACCACTACAAACTATAGACACAGAGGTGAGGAACGGGTGTAATTCTGCGCGCGTGTAATTGGAGGGCGGAAGGCGGAAGGCGGAAGGCGGAAGGCGGAAGGCGGAAGGCGGAAGGCGGAAGGCGGAAGGCGGAAGGCGGAAGGCGGAAGGCGGAAGGCGGAGGGCGGAAGGCGGAAGGCGGAAGGCGGAAGGCGGAAGGCGGAAGGCGGAAGGCGGAAGGCGGAAGGCGGAAGGCGGAAGGCGGAAGGCGGAAGGCGGAAGGCGGAAGGCGGAAGGCGGAAGGCGGAAGGCGGAAGGCGGAAGGCGGAAGGCGGAAGGCGGAAGGCGGAAGGCGGAAGGCGGAAGGCGGAAGGCGGAAGGCGGAAGGCGGAAGGCGGAAGGCGGAAGGCGGAAGGCGGAAGGCGGAAGGCGGAAGGCGGAAGGCGGAAGGCGGAAGGCGGAAGGCGGAAGGCGGAAGGCGGAAGGCGGAGGGCGGAGGGCGGAGGGCGGAGGGCGGAGGGCGGAGGGCGCAACAAGCAACTGTACGCCACTATGGCGCTGAGGATGGGACGTCCTTCCAAAATGCCGGTAACTGCAGCCCACAGATTAAAGGTTAGCGACACAAAGTGTCGCTAATCAACCAATGGCAGGCGAAACTGGTGATCGAAACCGACACATAGCTGTTGGCAGGGCTCGGCTATGTGATCGAAATCGACACATAGCTGGCGGCAAGACTCGGCTGTGTGATCGAAATCGACACATACCAGGCGGCAGGACCCGGCTATGTGATCGAAATCGACACATAGCTGGCGGCAGGGCTCGGCTATGTGATCGAAACCGACACATAGCTCGTAGCAAGGCCCGGCTATGTGATCGAAATCGACACATGGCTGGCGGCAAGACTCGGCTATGTGATCGAAATCGACACATAGCTCGTGCTACGGCTCGGCTATGTGATCGAAACCGACACATAGCAGGTGCTACGGCTCGGCTATGTGATCGAAATCGACACATAGCTGGTAGCAAGGCCCGGCTATGTGATCGAAATCGACACATACCAGGCGGCAGGGCTCGGCTATGTGATCGAAATCGACACATAGCTGGCGGCAGGGCTCGGCTATGTGATCGAAATCGACACATGGCTGGCGCTGCGGCTCGGCTGTGTGATCGAAACCGACACATGGCTGGCGCTGCGGCTCGGCTGTGTGATCGAAACCGACACATAGCTGGCGGCAAGACTCGACTATGTGATCGAAGTCAACACATACCAGGCGGCGGGACTCGGCTATGTGGTCGCTGGCGCCGCTAAACGCTTAAACTCGTGGCGCTACCCGGCAGACGAACCACCAACGAACCACCAACGAACCACCAACGAACTACGCCGCATTGACACTGTACGAACGCAGGTCCGCAGGTCGCCCATCTCGCAAGTCCATTAAAAGGAGAAAATCGCCTCAGAGGCGATTTTCAGCAACTTTAGGATAGCCAAGATTCGCAGAGTGCCAGCCCGCCAGCCCGCCAGCCCGCGGCCGCGTTACTGCCTGCCCTGCCCTGCCCTGCCCTGCCCTGCCCTGCCCTGCCCTGCCCTGCCCTGCCCTGCCCTGCCCTGCCCTGCCCTGCCCTGCCCTGCCCGCGCCGCCGCCGCCAAAGATTGCCCGCGCGGCGGGCGGGCGTGCTGCCGCTACAGGCGCTCCACGACCATGGCCACGCCTTGGCCGCCGCCGATGCAGAGTGTGGCGAGGCCATAGCGGCCGCCACGCTTCTGCAGCTCGTGCAGGAGGGTGACGAGAATGCGCGTGCCACTCGCGCCAATCGGGTGGCCGAGCGCGACAGCGCCGCCGTTCACGTTCAGGCGGTCGTGATCAAATGCGAGTTCCTTGCCGACCGCCAGTGACTGCGCGGCGAATGCTTCGTTAGCTTCAATCAGATCCATGTCCGCGACCGTCAGGCCCGCGCGGTCCAGTGCGCGCCGCGTTGACTCGATGGGGCCGAGGCCCATGACGGCGGGATCGAGGCCGACACTCGCGTACGACAGTACGCGCGCCATCGGCTTCAAGCCAAGCGACTCAGCGCGGCTCGCTGAGGCAACCACCACTGCGGCGGCGCCGTCGTTAATGCCGGAGGCGTTGCCGGCAGTCACCGTGCCGTCCTTCTTGAAGGCCGGGCGCAGCTTCGCGAGGCCTTCCGCCGTTGTGCCTGCGCGCGGGAATTCATCCGTATCAAAGACGACCGAGCCTTTGCGACCGCGGACTTCCACCGGGACAATCTCGTCCTTGAAGCGCCCACTCTCGATCGCCGCGACCGCTTTCTGCTGGCTCCAGGCCGAGAACTCGTCCTGCTCTTCGCGCGTCAGGCAGTAGCGCTCGGCGATGTTTTCGGCCGTAATGCCCATGTGCGTGTCGCAGAATGCGCACCACAGGCCGTCTTTAATCATGCTGTCGACCACTTGTGCGTCACCCATCCGATAACCAGCGCGCGCACCCGGCATCAGGTACGGCGCGTTCGTCATGCTCTCCATGCCGCCTGCGACGAGCACCCCCGCGTCCCCCGCCCGGATGGCCTGGGCGGCGAGCATGACCGTCTTCAGACCCGATCCGCAGACTTTGTTGATCGTCGTCGCCGGCACCTCGTGCGCGAGACCGGCGCGAATCGCGGCCTGGCGCGCGGGGTTCTGGCCCAGGCCAGCCTGCAAGACGTTGCCCATCAGAACCTCTTCGACTTGTGCAGCGTCGACGCCGGCGCGCGCGAGTGACTCGCGGATGACTATCCCCCCCAAGTCCGTCGCTGACATCGGCGCCAGTGTGCCATGAAAGTTGCCAATCGCTGTGCGTACCGCCCCGGCCAGCAAGACTTCTTCAGACATTCCCGGTCACTCCTCTTCTACCGTGAAAGGTTGCGGCCGCGGCCCGCGGCCAAAGTGGTGGAGAATCGCCTCGACGATGCGGCGCGACGCCTGGCCATCGCCGTACGGGTTCTTGCGCCCCGCCATGTCAGCGTACTTCTCCGAATTACGCATCAGCTCGCAGGCCGTGTCAAAAATGGCGTCGCGACTGGTGCCGACTAGTTTCAACGTGCCGGCCGCGATCCCTTCCGGACGCTCCGTCGTATCGCGCATCACCAGCACCGGCACGCCGAGCGACGGCGCTTCCTCTTGGATCCCGCCGGAGTCCGTCAATATCAGATACGCCCCAGCCATGAAGTTGTGATTGTCGACGATGCCAAGCGGGTCAATGAGGTGAATGCGCGGGTGGTTGCCAAGCACCTCGAACACGGTCTTGCGCACGCTCGGGTTGAGATGCACCGGGTAGACGAGGTGGATGTCCGGAAACTCGTTAACCAGCTGCAACGCAGCCGTGCAGATGTTCTCGAGCGGCTCGCCAAGATTCTCGCGCCGGTGCGAGGTCATATACACCATGCGGCTGCCAGACGGAATGGCGTCGAGCACCTCATGCCGGTACCCCTTTTGGATGGTCGTGCGCATCGCGTCAATAGCCGTGTTGCCCGTCACGAACAGCCGTTCTTCCGGTTTGCCCTCTTTACGCAGGTTGTCTCTGGACCAGTCTGTCGGAGCGAAGAAGAGGTCGCACAGCACGTCGGCGAGTTGGCGGTTCATCTCTTCCGGGTACGGGCTGTACTTGTCGTAGGTGCGCAGTCCCGCTTCGACGTGGCCAATTGCGACTTGCTGGTAGAAGGCAGCTAACGCTGCCGCAAACGTCGTCGTGGTGTCGCCGTGAACGAGCACAATGTCAGGCTTGCGCGCCGCGATGACCTGTTCGAGACCTTCGAGCGCCTTGCGAGTGATAGTGCCAAGCGTCTGACTCGGCTCCATGATGTCGAGGTCGTCGTCGGGCGTGATGTGGAAGACGTCGAGCACCTGATCGAGCATTTCGCGGTGCTGCGCCGTCACGCACACAGTCGACTCGATGTCGCTGTAGCCCTCGAGTTCCTTCACGAGCGGTGCCATCTTCACTGCCTCCGGCCTGGTGCCGAAGACTGTCATCACGCGAATGGGGTCCCTGCCCACATAAATCCTCCTCAAATCGATCCTGTTGGCCGGGTCGAGTGCTGCTACCCGACGACAGTTCACCGCTGCCAAGACTGCGCTAGACTGCGCTACTTCGTACCGTAGAGGCGGTCGCCCGCGTCGCCGAGACCCGGGACGATATAACCGTGATCATTGAGCTTCTCATCGACTGACGCGACGTAGATGTCCACATCAGGGTGATCACGCTGCACTCGCTCCACTCCAACCGGCGCGCTCACGAGGCACATCAGCTTGACCGAGTTTGCGCCGCGCTGTTTGACGGCGGTAATAGCAGCGGACGCCGAGCCGCCTGTCGCGAGCATCGGGTCAACGACAATGACCTCGCGCTCCTCAAGCATACTCGGGAGTTTACAGTAGTACTCGACCGGTTCGAGCGTCTCCGGATCACGATAGAGGCCGACATGCCCCACCTTAGCGTTCGGAATGAGTTGCAGAATGCCGTCCGCCATCCCGAGTCCAGCGCGCAGCACGGGCACAATGGCGAGCGTTTTCCCGTGAATCACCTGTGCTTGTGTGGTGGCCACAGGCGTCTCAATCTCGACTTGAGCCAGCGGTAAATCGCGCGTGATCTCGTAAGCCATCAACATCGCAACTTCCTGCACGAGTTCGCGAAACTCTTTGGTTGGTGTGTCCTTCATCCGCATGTAAGTCAGTTTGTGCGCGATGAGCGGGTGTCCGAGCACGTGTACTTGTCCCACTGGCGTATCTCCTTTGCAAAAGCGTACACTTGACGATAAGTAACTTTGTCTGGGCGTTTGATTCCCGGCAAGTTGACTAGAATGGAGTGTAACAAGGCCGTATCTTGTGCAGAGCCATTTCAGAGCCATTATAGCAGAATCCCGGGCGCGGCGAAGGGCGGCGCCTGTGGGCGGCGAAGCGAAACGGGGGTGTGTCGAATCGTGGCGAAACGAGTGAAGATTCTCATTCTGTCTGCTTCCTATGGCGAAGGCCACCAGCAAGCGGCGACTGCGATTCGAGACGCGATTGGCGCCGAGTGCCCCGAGGCGGAAGTGGTGATTGTCGACTACATCCGTGCAATGCACCCGACACTGGACTCGATCGCTAAGTACTGCTACTTGCAAAGTGTGCGCTTTGCGCCAATGCTGTATGGCTGGTTCTACAACGGGACGAGTCAAATCGCGCCCAGTTCGCTTGTGCAACGCCAACTCAACTCGATTGGTTTGAATGGACTCGACGAACTCCTGCGGCGGGAGGCACCAGACGTGGTGCTCTGCACATTCCCGACGCCTGCCGGAGTCGCTTCACACTTGAAGCAACTGCGGCGGACGAACGTGCCACTGGCGACCGTAATCACCGACCACGCGGTCCACAGCCAGTGGATTCACCCGCACACGGACCTCTACTTCGTCGGCTCGCACCCCGTGAAAGCCGGCCTGATAAAGCGTGGGGTGGCGGCGAGAGCGATTAAGGTCACCGGAATTCCACTGCGCTCCACGTTTTTTAACAGTACCCACCATGAGACCGACCGTACGACCGTGCAACAGCATTACGGACTCAATCCTGCGCTGCCGACGCTGCTCATCATGGGCGGCGGGTACGGAATGCTCGGCGAGATCGAGAGCATCGTCGACAACCTGCTCAATGGGGCGGGCGGCGAGAGTCCGGTGGGCGGCACAGGATTGCTGGGCCGTGGCCTGGCCAGCGGCAAACCGGCACTCCTGAGTGGGCTGCTGCCGATTTCTGGCGGACTGCCGCGTCCTAGCCGGCTTCTCCCGATTCCGAGCGGACTGCCGCGTCCTAGCCGGCCGCTCCCGATTCCGAGCGGACTGCCGCGTCCTAGCCAGCTGCCGCCGCTTCAGATATTAGTGGTGACCGGGCGCAACGAGCGCCTGCGCGCGCAGCTGGAGGCGATGCTGACCGACCGGCCGATGGAGTGGCAGCAAAGAGTGCGCGTGTTCGGGTTTATCGACACAATTGCGGAGTTGATGGCCGTCTCCGACTTAATGCTGACGAAGGCTGGCGGTCTGACGGTGTCGGAAGGGCTCGCCTCACAGCTGCCGATGGTGCTGTATCGGCCCATCCCGGGCCAAGAGGTGCAAAACGCACGCTTCCTGGTTCGCTCGGGCGCCGCGGTGCTAGCCGAGAACCAGGCCGACGTCGTGCAACACGTACACAATCTGCTGCTCTGGCACCCGGCCTTACGCGCCGACATGCAGCAACAGGCGGCGAGAGTGCGCAAGTTGCACGCGTCTCGCGAGATCGCGCGAGAAGTCATCGCGTTAGCAGAGCGTCGGCAGGCGGAGAATCGCCCCGGTCACGATTTGCAAATGGGACCTGCTTCTGCGCAGAGTAAAACGGCATGGGACATCGGGTGACCCGAGGAGGCGTAAGTTTGCGCGAGTCACTAGGACGTTATCTGAATCTGAACCGCTGGCTGGAACCCGAGTTGTTCCAGCCGTTTTTACTAGGCATCCTGATTTGCCTGACGATCTCGGAATTTGTGCGTGGTGCGCTCGCGCTGAGCCTGTTACCGACGTACGGGCACGTGGTACTTGGGTTTCCAGTCGCGTGGACGGCACTCGCACTGTCGATTCAGTACGCAGTCGATACAGCGCTGCGGGCACCTGCAGGGTGGTTAATCGACCGCGTTGGCCACCGGCCAGTCCTCGCCGCGGGATATGCGACGATGATCGCCGCGATTGTGACGATGATGCACGTCGAGACAGTCCATGCGCTGTTGTTGGCAGCAGCACTGTACGGCGTCGGCCTAGCGCCGGTATGGCCTGCCGCAATGTCGGCCATTAGCCTCGCAACGCCGGTGCAAAAACGCGCCGTGTTCATGAGCTACCTGAACCTATTTTGGCTTGGCGGCGCTGGCGCTGGCCCGGTCGTCACAGGACTGGTGATCGGCTTTGTCCACAGCCCGCACGATGCGGCTGCGTTTTGGCTGCTCGTCGTGATGGCGGCCGTTGGACTTGTGCTGGCCTCCTTCTTCGGCGGACGGAGAACGCTCGCGCAGGCTGCCGTGCGGGCGTCGGCCGGTGGGGCGTCGGCCGGTGGGACGGTGGCCGGTGGGACGCTGGCCGGTGGGGCGGCGAGCGGTGGGACGGCGAACGGTGGGACGGTGGCCGGTGGGGCGGCGGCCGGTGGGACGGTGGCCGGTGGGGCGGTGGCCGGTGGGGCGGCGAGCGGTGGGACGGCGAACGGTGGGACGGTGGCCGGTGGGGCGGCGCCGGGGAGTGTGCGGGCGCGCCGAACACTCGACATCGAGAGGCGGAGGCGGTTGGTGTACTGGCGGGATCTGCTGCGCAACCTGAGAGAAGCCGCCTACCTGTTCCCCGGCATGTTCGCGCAGACCTTCGCGATTGCGGCGCTGCTGCCGATTCTGTCGGTATACACCAAAGAAGTGCTGCATCTCGGCGGCGCCCTGTACGCGGCGCTGCTCGTGTTTGGCGGCCTGCTGGCGGTGTCGCTCCTCGTGCCGGCTGGCAAACTGGTCGACCGCATCGGATCCCGCATGTTCCTCATCCCCGGCCTCTGGCTTGCCGGCGTCGGTCTTGTGCTCTACCCGCTGCACCCCACGGTGCCAACGACGTTTGCGGCGATTGGGCTGTTCGGCGCCTGCTACGCGTTTATCTTGCCAGCGTGGAACCTCGTCCAGGACGAGTCGATTGATCCCGACAAAAAAGGCACCCTATGGGGCGTCTTCATGGCGGTGGAGGGCATTGGCTCGGCGACGGGCCCGGCAGTCGGCGGTCTGCTTTGGGACAAGGTTGGCACGGCGGCGCCGTTTTGGGCGAGCGGGGGCATGATCTTCGCGATGGGGCTGCTGTACCTCATCCTCCCCACTGGATCACGGCGCAACTCCCGCCGTTCCCGCCTCGACGCGGAACCGGACGGCGACGGCGCGGCCGACGTGCGGGCGTAGTGGGGGCCCGCGGCAGGCTTGCCGCGGGTGGCGGGTGGCGACGGTAAGCAGGCAGGGTGGCGGGTGGCGGAGTGATAGCGCCAATATGGCGCTATCCACACCATTAGCGCCATTCTGGCGCTATTCGCCGTAGGACTCCGCTTAGATAGCGCCACTTTGGCGCTATCCACTCCATTAGCGCCAGAATGGCGCTATTCGCCGTAGGACTCCGCTTGGATAGCGCCACTTTGGCGCTATCCACTCCATTAGCGCCATTCTGGCGCTATTCGCCGTAGGACCCCGCTTAGGTAGCGCCACTTTGGCGCTATCCACTCCATTAGCGTCAGAATGGCGCTATTCGCCGTAGGACTCCGCTTAGATAGCGCCACTTTGGCGCTATCCACTCCATTAGCGCCATTCTGGCGCTATACCCCATAGGACTCCGCACGGATTCCGCCAATATGGCGCTATCACACCATTAGCGCCATTCTGGCGCTATTCACCGTAGGACTCCGCTTAGATAGCGCCACTTTGGCGCTATCCACACCATTAGCGCCATTCTGGCGCTATTCACCGTAGGACTTTGCTTAGATAGCGCCACTTTGGCGCTATCCACACCATTAGCGCCATTCTGGCGCTATTCGCCGTAGGACTCCGCTTGGATAGCGCCACTTTGGCGCTATCCACTCCATTAGCGCCAGAATGGCGCTATTCGCCGTAGGACTCCGTTTGGATAGCGCCAATATGGCGCTATCCACACCATTAGCGCCATTCTGGCGCTATTCGCCGTAGGACTCCGCATAGATAGCGCCACTTTGGCGCTATCCAAACCATTAGCGCCATTCTGGCGCTATTCGCCGTAGGACTCCGCATAGATAGCGCCACTTTGGCGCTATCCACACCATTAACGCCATTCTGGCGCTATTCGCCGTAGGACTCCGCATAGATAGCGCCACTTTGGCGCTATCCACTCCATTAGCGCCATTCTGGCGCTATTCGCCGTAAGACTCCGCACGGATTCCGCCAATATGGCGCTATCACACCATTAGCGCCATTCTGGCGCTGGCTTGAGGCTAATATGCCGGAACTTAGCGGTAGGCCACGGCCTGCTAAAGCCCAATCCAGCCTAACCCAAGCCCAACCCAGCCCAACCCAATACCCAATCGGTTGGTGGGCCGTCACAACGGCCCACCTCCAACTTGCCTTTCGAAATCCAATCGGATGGCGAGCCGTCATGGCGGTTACGGCGCAGCGAGCCGGCACAACGAGTCGGCACAGTCGGCCCGGCTGTGCCGGCGGCCCGGCTCCAATCTGCTCAAAAGTTACTCCACGTAGCTGAGGCCCGAGTAGAGCGGGAAGCGCGCCGTCAGCTTCTGCACGCGCTCCGCGGCTTCGTGAGCGGCGGCTTCGTGAGCGGCAGCCTCGTGAGCTGCAGCCTCGCGCTCCGCAGCTTCGCGCTCCGTGGCAGCGGGGCTGGTTGCGGAGGCAGCGTCGACTGCGCCTTCGCCTGCCGATGAACCGGAGGCGCCCAACACCAGGGCGAAGACCTCCGCGATCTCGTCCATCGCCGCCGCGTCCATGCCGCGAGACGTGACCGCAGGCGTACCGATGCGGACGCCGGAGGTGACGAAGGGCTTGGCGGGATCGAACGGGATGGCGTTTTTGTTCACCGTCACGCCGACCTCGTCGAGGCGGTGCTCCGCCTCCTTGCCCGTCACCCCGAGGTTGCGCACGTCAATCAAGAGCAGGTGATTGTCTGTGCCGCCGGACACCAGGTTGAAGCCGCGGCGCAGCAGGCCGTCGGCCAAGGCATGGGCGTTGTCGATGATGCGGCGCGAGTAGTCCTTGAACTCCGGCTGCAAGGCCTCGCCGAACGCGACAGCTTTGCCCGCGATGACGTGCATCAGCGGGCCGCCTTGCACGCCCGGGAAGACGCTCTTGTCAATCGCTTTCGCCCACTCTTCGGTCGTCAAAATCATGCCGCCGCGCGGTCCGCGCAGCGTTTTGTGCGTCGTCGTGGTGGTGAAGTGGGCGTGCGGGATGGGTGACGGGTGGAGGCCGGCTGCCACGAGGCCTGCGATGTGCGCCATGTCGACGAACAGATACGCGCCGACCTCGTCCGCGATGGCGCGCATCCGCTGGAAGTCAATCACGCGCGGGTACGCACTCGCCCCCGCCACGAGCATCTTCGGGCGGTGTTCTTTCGCGATCCGCAGGACCTCGTCGTAGTCAATCGTCTGCGTCTCCTCCGTCACGCCGTAGGCGACGAAGTTGTACAACTGGCCGGAAAAGTTCACCGGACTGCCGTGCGTGAGGTGGCCGCCATGCGCGAGGTTCATGCCGAGCACCGTGTCGCCCGGCTTCAGTGCGGCGAAGTACACCGCCATGTTCGCCTGCGCGCCGGAGTGTGGCTGTACGTTGGCGTGCTCCGCGCCGAACAACTGCTTCGCCCGGTCGCGCGCGATGTTCTCCACCACATCCACATATTCACACCCACCGTAATAGCGCTTGCCCGGATAACCCTCCGCGTACTTGTTCGTCAGCACGCTGCCCATTGCGTCGAGCACCGCCTGGCTGACGAAGTTCTCCGATGCGATCAGTTCAATCTTGTCTCGCTGCCGATGCAACTCCTGTTCCATCGCACGCGCTACGTCCTCGTCCCATGCTGCCAAGTTTGGCATTTGCCTCTCCCCCTTTTATGTACCGAGCCTATTGGACCCAACGGCGGGTCGAACTGTGGTCGATCGCGCCGATGACCCTTCACCTAGCAGTCTCCGACGGGTTCGTCGCCGGTTGGCCGATCGCCGTCGAGGCCCAATCGACGCCGCGCTTCTGCAACGTCGTAGACTGCGCGTTCGCCGCCGATGCGCGGTGGGCGCGTGTGCGCCATCACCACGTGCGCACGGCCGACTTCCTTGCGTGACGCGCGAACCGGCACCGCCACCCGCTTCAGGTGCATGCCGACGAGTGTGTCGCCGATGTCGATCCCGGCGTCACCCCGAACACTCTCCACCAGGCAGGCGTCCGGGATCGCAAAATAGGCGTGCGCAGCCATCGCGCCCCCGGCCCCGGGCACTGGTACGGCCGCGACTTCTTGCCAACCGCGAGCGTCTGCCAGGTGTCGCGACACGACAAGCGACCGGTTGAGGTGCTCGCAGCACTGAAACGCCACGTCGCAACCGGCTTCATGCGCAAACGCAAGGACCGTGTCGACGACGACTTTGCCGAGCTCAACCGAGGTCGCCGTGCCAATGCGCTTTCCGGCGATCTCGCTTGTCGACGCCCCGACCACCAACAGATGCCCCGGGCGCAGTTGTGCAACCTGTTGCAGGTCAGCCAGGCAGGTCGCGAGTTCGTCGCGGACGCTGCCGAGAGTGACTTCTTCGTTCAGCACCCGCCGCCACCTGCCACGTCGGCGGCCAGTGCCTGCTCGGACGGCTTGTCACTCCCGCCGTCCCCGGAACTGGTTGCGGACAGGTACGACACCGCATCAGCGGCTGTGCCGTGCGCGCCATCACCGTGATCCCGAACCGCATCCAGCGCGTTCATCTGGTCCACGCGGCGCGCATGGCGACCGCCTTCGAAGTCAGTCTTAATCCAGACTTCCACGACCTGCCTGGCGACACCAGGGCCGACGACGCGTTCACCCATCGTGAGGACGTTCGCGTTGTTGTGGCGGCGCGACATCTCCGCGGAAAAGACATCGTGCGCCGTCACCGCGCGAACGCCTGCTACCTTGTTCGCTGTGATGCACATGCCAAGGCCGGTGCCGCAGATGAGAATGCCGCGGTCGTACCTTCCTGCCGCCACTCCCGTCGCAACTTTCTTGCCAAACTCTGGATAGTCAACGGAGCCGTCGCTGTATGTGCCAAGGTCGTCGAACTCGACGCCCAGGTCACGAAGCGTATCAAGCACTGTCTGTTTGAGGTGGAAGCCACCGTGATCACATCCGACTGCTACTTTCATTGCTGTAACTGCCTCCGTTCGTTTTTGCAGGCTCGCCAAGGTGCTGGTACAGATGCTGCAGGCTAGCCAAGGTGGCTGGTGCTGGTGCATGTCCTACTGCGGGTGCTGCTGTTGCGGGTGCTGCGGGTGCTTGCTCAGGATTCTCCACGCGGTTTGTGCAAGCGGTCGATCTCTTGCTGCGCCTCCAGCCGGTTTAAAAGGTCGTCAATCGCCGAATCTAACCGGTCCGCGCACGCCTCATAGGCGGCTTCGGGCCCACCGATAGGATCTACAATATCATACTGACCGCTGGATTGTCCGGCCGACCCGAACAGCTTCGCGGACCCGCTAGCAGCCACCGAGTCGCCGCCCGCACCGTGGCTTGAGCCGCCTGCCCCATCGCCTGTCTGGCCCAGGTCGTCGTCCGCAATAAACCGCAACAGCGCGTGGGTCTTGTCCGCGGCCTGAGGGAAGCGCCGCACCAAGTCTTGGCGGTGCGCCTCGGTCATGGTGAGCACAATGTCTGCACCGTCGAGCATCTTCTCAGTCACAGATTTCGATCGGTGCGAGGCTTGAATCTGACGCCTTTTGAGGACGGTGACAGCGTGATCGGCCATAGGCATGCCCGCACCCGCAAACACCCCTGCGGACCGGACTTGCCAGTTGAGACCGCGATCCTTCAACTTCTGCTTGGTGATGTGTTCTGCCATCGGACTGCGGCAGGTGTTTCCCGTACACACGAACAACAGGCGCACGATGCATCCCTCCTGCGCTTTCGATTGCAGTATATCGCTGTAAGAAATCGTCATGCAACGAACTGTGAGATCACGGTCCAGATGGACGGGGAGCCCTCGCTCAATTGGTCATGCTGTGTGTAGTTTATCGGAGAATTGGGATTTACGAAATAGATGCCGCTGTTGCGCAGCGGGCAGGATCAACTGGGAGCTTCGCGGAGAGGCGTGGAGGCGGGCGGAGGCGGGCGGGATTAACCGCGGCCGGGCGTGGGGCCAGGCGCAGGACCGGTCCGAGGCGGGCGCAGGACCAAACGGAGGCGGGCGGGATCAAGCGGGGCCGGGCGTGGGGCCGGCCGGAGGCGGGCGGGATCGGATGAAAGCTATTGCAAAAGGAAGTGGAGACCGTAGCCGAGGAGAATGGCTGCGCCGATCAACTCGCCGTACGTTCCGGTGAGCGCGTTCGCACGTTTGCCGACGAGGACGCCAAGGACAACCATCACGGTCGCGGCGGCGCCGAACACCACGGCGCTGACGAGGCCATAGGCTGTGCTGCGCAGGCCGAGGCTGAAGCCAACGGAGAGCGCGTCGAACGACACGCCGCCAGCGAACAGGACCGCGCCCACTGCGGTTGCGCCGAGCGTGACTTTATCAGCCTCGTCGCGGTGGAACAAACTCGCGTAGATCATGTGCAGCGCCAGTCCTATCAACAGCGCTCCGCTGAACCACTTCGTCACTTGCCCGAGCACACCGTGGAGCATCATTCCGGCATACAGGCCGCCGAGCGTCATGCCGACATGGAAGATCCCGATGAGTAACGCCAGCCGCAGCGCCCGCTCGCGCGAGAGACCTTGCAGGCCGAGCCCAACGGCGAGGGAAAACGCGTCCATACCGAGCGCAATCGCCATCATGAAGATTTGCATTCCGTCGTGTACGTGATTGAGTGAGAAAACTTGACTGAGCAACCGTGATCGCCCTCCTACCCACTCTCCCACTTATATGCGCTCGTCCACGTGAAGATGTCCAAGTTGCGGTGGGGCGCAGGCGTGAGGCGTAAAGGGGTGGGGCGTGAGGCGTAGGGGCGTGGGGCAGGCTGTGGCGGGGCAGTGTTCCTATATGGCAGCCTGTCACTCTGCGAATCTTGGCTATCCTAAAGTTGTTGAAAATCGCCTCTGAGGCGATTTTCTCCTTCTAATGGATTTGCGAGATGGGCACCTTCGACCCGCGTTCGTATAGCGTCAATGTGGCGTAGTTCGGTGGTGGTTCGGTTGCCGGGTAGCGTCACGAGGTCAAGCGTTTAGCGGCGCCAGCGACCACATAGCCGAGCCGGTAGCGGCCGCCATGTGTCGATTTCGATCACATAGCCCAGTCCTGCCGCTTCGTATATGTCGATTTCGATCACATAGCCGAGTCCTGCCGCCCCGTATGTGTCGGTTTCGATCACATAGCCGGGTCTTGCCGCCACCTATGTGTCGATTTCGATCACATAGCCGCGTCTTGCCGCCAGCTATGTGTCGGTTTCGATCACATAGCCGAGTCGTGCTGCTAGCTATGTGTCGATTTCGATCACATAGCTGAGTCTTGCCGCCAGCTATGTGTCGATTCCGATCACATAGCCGGGTCTTGCCGCCAGCTATGTGTCCATTTCGATCACATAGCCGAGCCGTAGCGCCAGCTATAAGTCGGTTTCGATCACATAGCCGAGCCGTAGCGCCAGCTATGTGTCGGTTTCGTGCCAAACATCTGCGCAACAGGTCATTAAAGTTCGTCATAATCGGAAAACGGCCCGTTCGGGCCGTTTCTACCAAACGGACGCACTTATTGGTTCGCTGGATGGCTAACAGGCCTGAACAGGCAGTCTCAACCGACAGTCTCAACCGGCAGTCTCAACGGGCGACTTGAACGGGCGTCCCAGTATACGCACTCTGTGCGCAATGGCGCAACCCGACCCACCCCGACGCGACTGCCCCCGCGACCGACTGCCACCCAGACCCGAGTGGCTCCGCGAGTGGCTACACCCGGACGACGCGACCGGAGGCCGCTTTCTCTAGGCGGTTCATGACCGCGAGCGCGAGCGGATGCGCGTCGCGTGCTAGCGGGTCGACCCCTGCAATGAGGATGCGCTTGGCGCCCGCGCGGTCGAATGCGCGCAGTAGGCGGTACAACTCGCGGCTGAGCGCCACCGTGTAGTTCTCACCAGGTTCCGGCCACCAGTCGAGCACCGATCCGCGCATGACACCGCGCACTTGCTCCGGTGCAATGATCGCGGCCGGGGAGGCTGCGGGATCTGATGCCACGCGGACAATCGTGTCTTCGACGGCCGCGGTGTCACCCATAAACACCATCACCTCCGCAGACGGCGCGTAGTGGCGGTACTTCATGCCGGGCGCGCGCGGGGCCGAGGTCGGGTCGAGGAGGTGGGCGTCGAGGGAGACCGGGACGGACAAGGCGTCCTCTAGTTGCTGGGCCGATACGCCGCCGGGGCGGTAAATCGTCGCATGGTCGATCCCGATGGCCACCACCGTCGACTCGACTCCGATGCTGGATGGGCCGCCGTCGATCACGCCAGCGATTGCCTCACCGAGATCCTCTACGACGTCTGTGGCGAGCGTGGGACTCGGGCGACCGGACTTGTTGGCGGACGGCGCTGCGACTGGGCAATTTGCCTGTTCCAGCAAGGCGAGCGCGACTGGGTGATTCGGCATCCGCACCCCCACGGTCGGGAGCATCGGGTGCGTCGAGGGTGCAAGTCGCGGGTGTGCGGGCAACAGCAGCGTCAGCGGCCCGGGCCAGAAGACTTCCATCGCGCGGCGGACGGTCTGCGGCAGCGTCGCGACATCCTGCACCACGCCTTCGAGGTGTCGTGTGCCGGCGACGTGCACGATCAGTGGGTTGTCCGCCGGGCGGCCCTTCGCCTCGAACACGCGCCGAACAGCCGACTCGTTCCAGGCATTCGCGCCAAGGCCGTACACAGTTTCTGTGGGAAACGCGACGAGGCCGCCTGCACGCAGCACAGACGCTGCGGCGTGCAGGCCAGCCAGGGTATCAGGCCAGACGTGCATCGACAACACTCCCTTACATCGTCACGCTACATCGCTGTCACGCTGTCACGCTGTCACGCTGTCACGCTCAATCATCAGTCATGCATGCTTCGAGATCCAATTCTGCACAGCGTGCCATAATTCCTCGCCGTAGTCGACGGAGGCGAGTCGCACCTGCACGTTGGTCATTTGTCCGTTCTGATTCGGGATCTTGATTGTCTCGAGCGGCGGCAGGTCCGGGAACCCACCGGTGTTCGGTACTGCATCGCCTTCCGCGATGTCGATGAAGCAGAGTGGCGGGAACAACACGCACCACCAGTTCATCCCCGCGGCCTTGCCGAGCTCAATGCGCAAAGCCTCGTAATTGCCCGCCGGGTAGACCTGGTTGCCGTAGATCTTGGTCGGAAACGGCACCATGCCCACGTTGGTCTTCACAGCGTATGTAAAGCCGTTCTGGCGGACGACCTTCTTCGCAAGCGCCTCGATCTGCGGAATGTGCGCCTCGACAATCGTGCGCGCCTGTTGCGCATTTTTCGCGCCCCTCAGGTACTCTGCCACCTGCACGACAACAGCGTTGCGCACCTTCAGCTTCACTGACTGGTCGGCGTTGCTGTCGCTGTTCGCTATAATCCGCAGCCGCAGCGCCTGTTTCGGGATGGGCGCGGCGCTCGGGGTCGCGATGTTGTGGATCACGCTGTCCACCGAAGCCGCCGCCGCCGTGAGGCTGCTGTTGCTGGAGGCGGAGGCGGACGCGCCGCCTGCGATGCTGCTGCTGCCGGCGGAGGCGGACGCGCCGCCTGCGATGCTGCTGCTGCCGGGCGGGATCACCTGTGCGTTCGCCGTTCCTTGCTGCAAGTACATCCGTCCTGCTCCGACCACCACTGCTACGCCTGCCAAGAACACGAGAAGCCGCTTCGCGCTCATTCCATCCGCCTCCTATCATCTCTAGCAAGCAGTCTGACCACGAGATGATAGGTTTATACCTGCGAGATTTGAGAGAGGCGCAATTTTGGCGGTGCCTACAGCCGTACCCGCAATCCGGTAAGTGTCAATTTGACACCTACAGCCGAACCCGCACTCCGGTAAGTGTCAATTTGACACCTGCAGCCGCACCCGCGATCCGGTAAGTGTCAATTTGACACCTGCAGCCGCACCCGTGCGCGTGTAAGTGTCAATTTGACACCTGCAGCCGTACGCGCACTCCGGTAAGTGTCAATTTGACACCTGCAGCCGCACCCGCACTCCGGTAAGTGTCAATTTGACACCTGCAGCCGCACCCGCACTCCGGTAAGTGTCAATTTGACACCTACAGCCGCACCCGCACTCCGGTAAGTGTCAATTTGACACCTACAGCCGTACCCGCGCGCGTGTAAGTGTCAATTTGACACCTACAGCCCCACCCGAGAGCCGCTAAGTGTCAATTTGACACCTACAGCCCCACCCGCACGCGTCGAAGTGTCAATTTGACACCTACAGCCCCACCCGAGAGCCGCTAAGTGTCAATTTGACACCTACAGCCGTGCCCGCGCGCGTGTAAGTGTCAATTTGACACCTGCAGCCGTACCCGCGAGCCGGTAAGTGTCAATTTGACACCTGCAGCCGCACCCGCAATCCGGTAAGTGTCAATTTGACACCTGCAGCCGCACCCGCGATCCGGTAAGTGTCAATTTGACACCTGCAGCCGCACCCGCGAGCCGGTAAGTGTCAAATTGACACCTACAGCCGTACCCGCGAGCCGGTAAGTGTCAATTTGACACCTGCAGCCGTACGCGCACTCCGGGAAGTGTCAATTTGACACCTACAGTCGTACAGCCGCACCCGCGCCAGGTGAAATCGGAGTAGGAGCTCAGTCAGTGGAAAGGTGGCCTGATACACCAGCTCGTGCACCAAGCGCCCGGGTAATACCGGGCAGATGTTGACTACGGCGGTGCTTGCGGGACAGTCGGCGGTGCGTACCGGACGGTTGCTTGTCGCTAGAGTTGCCCGGGCGGCGACAGTCGCTCGCCGGCCACGATGCGGCGCACGCCGCGCAGATCCGCGATGTCCCAGAACCGCCAGCCCAGCCAACGAGACTGCACACTTGTCGCGCTACTTGGTCCGCGGTGGTGCGCAGGGCCCAGATCGCAGCACGCTCCACCATTCTGAGCGGCGCCCGGGTCTGCGTCGGGCGCTTTGCCCAACTCACTATTCGAGTCTGAACTGCCTGTAAACAGCCCGATGACGTCGTCCGCTTGGTCGTCTCCCACTTCGAGAAAGAGGGCGGCAGGCGAGGCGGGTTCAAAAAACCGGTCACCCAGTTCTGCCAACCTACGGTAAGGGTCGAGCCCGTCTTCCCCGCCGTCAAGCGCGAGACGCGGCTCAAAGTCGCGGACTTCTGCGTCGAGCCCTTCGATCACGGCGCTTGGGATGTACGGCGGGTTGCTGACGAGCACTTGGGGGCGCGCAGCCGGGAGTCGCGCCTCAGCCGACAGGCCCTCCTCAGCCGGGAGTCGCGCCTCAGCGGACAGGCCCGCCTCAGCCGACGGTCCCAGCCGCACTTCGAAGTCAGCTTGCGCCGCCAGCCACGCGAAACCGTCCGTGACGACGACCTCGACGTCGGCGGCAAGGCGCTGTGCGTTCTCACAAGTGATCGCGGCCGCCTCCGGCGACAGATCAAGCGCAGTGACGCGTGCCTGTGGGCACTCGAGGGCAAGCGTCACAGCGAGAGCGCCGCTGCCCGAGCCGAGGTCGACAACACGCGCTGTCGGGGCGTGCGCCGTGATCCAACCAATCGCGGCCTCGGCCAGCACTTCCGTCTCCGGGCGCGGGATGAGGCAACCTTCGCGAACGGCAAACAGGCGGCCGTAGAAGCCCGCCTGGCCGGTGATATACTGCACCGGTACGCCCTGTCGACGCTTGGCAACCGCCTCGTGCAGTCGGGCCGCTGCCTCTGCCGGGAGAGCATCCATAACCGACGTGAGGATTTGCGTGCGCGACCAACCGGTGGCCCACTGAAGCAAAATGTCAGCCTCCGCCTCCGGTGCACGCGTGCCGGCAGAGGTCAGCTCAACCGTTACCCACGCGATGGCGGCGCGGACGGTCGGGATGCCGGCAGGGTCAGCCGGTGCCGTGGCGCGAACGGTCGGGATGCCGGCAGGGTCAGCCGGGGCCGTGGCGCGGACGGTCGGGATGCCGGCAGGGTCAGCCGTGAACACTTCGGGATCATCTGGAGCAGCCACGCCGCTTACGCCTCCGCCGCAGCCGCGAGTTTCTCGGTGCGCTCGGCGAGGTGGAGAGCCTGAATGATCTCGTCGAGATCGCCATCTAGAATCGACTCGATGCGGTGCGAAGTGAGGCCGACGCGGTGGTCGGTCACGCGACTCTGTGGGAAGTTGAAGGTCCGGATGCGCTCACTGCGATCGCCGGTGCCGACCTGGCCCTTGCGCTGGGCGGCGAGTTCCTGCTGTTGCTCCATTTCGTACTTCTCGTACAGACGCGCACGCAGGACGCGCATGGCCTTGTCGCGGTTCTTCAGCTGCGACTTTTCGTCCTGACAGGAGACGACAATGCCGGTCGGCATGTGTGTGATGCGCACCGCAGACTGCGTCGTGTTGACGCTCTGGCCGCCGGGCCCGGTCGAGCAGAAGGTGTCGACGCGGATGTCTTTCTCATTGATGTCGACCTCGATGTCCTCGACCTCGGGCAACACGGCGACGGTCGCGGTCGACGTGTGGATGCGCCCGCCAGACTCGGTCACCGGCACACGCTGCACGCGGTGCGTGCCGCTTTCCCACTTCAGTTTGCTGTATGCGCCCTGTCCTTGGATGGACAGCGTCGCCTCCTTGAGACCGCCGAGCTCGGTGTAACTGGCGTCGATGACCTCGGCCTTCCACCGTTGGCGCTCCGCGTAACGCGAATACATGCGCAGCAGCTGTGACGCGAACAGCGCCGCCTCGTCGCCACCCGCTGCAGAGCGGACTTCGAGGAAGACGTTTTTGTCATCATTCGGATCGCGCGGCAACAGCAACATCTGCAACTCATCCGTGACTTTTTGCTGCTCGTCTTCGAGCTCGGATAGCTCGGCGCGAAGGAACTCGCGCATCTCTTCGTCCAGCTTCTCCTGCAGCATCTGCTTGGCCTCTTGGATTTGCTCGCCCACCTGCTTGAAGTGGCGATACGCCTCGACGGTCGGCGCGAGCTCCGCCTGCTCCTTCGAATACTCACGGAGCTTGGCGACGTTGCTGACGACAGCGGGATCACAAAGGCGCTCAGACACCTCGTCATACCGCCGCGCGATAGCAGCTAGTCGGTCAAACATAGTCAAACACCTCGATTCATTCGTCGATGACCGTTGCGGGTGAGGGCGAAACGGCAAAAGGACCTGCCGCGTGTGCGGTCAGGCCCTGTCGATCATCCGGGTCTTGCCCAGCAAGCACAGCGATTCGGGATCTGTTCTGTAGCCCGCACCAAAGCGAGCCACGTTCGTGGCGACAGACCCTGAACCTTGCTACTCTGCTTGCTTGAGGCCGTACTTCTTGTTGAACTTGTCGACGCGTCCACCGGCGTCGATGAGCTTCTGCTTGCCTGTGTAGAACGGATGGCACTTGGAACAAATCTCAACGCGCAGGTTTTCTTTGACGGATCCCGTCTCAAACGTTTCTCCGCATGCGCAAGTAACGGTTACTTTATGGTAGGCCGGGTGAATCTCGGGTTTCATGCGTTTCACCTCGCTTCAAAATGGAACATCAGACACTGAGGGATAGTATATCACACGATCACGGTGTTTGTCACGCAGGAAATCCACGGTGCCACATTCTCGAATCTAACATGTGCTATGTGACATGTACTCGCGGCTGCGCCGGACGAGGTGCGCCTAGTCCATGTGCGCCGGAGCCGGGTTCGTCGGAGCCAGGTGCGCCTACTTCAGGTTCCCCGGAGCCCAGTGCGCCGGAGCCACCTGACTGGTTGGACTAAAGAGTTGTAGCGCGAGTTTAACTTATCGCCGGAGGGCTTAGGGCCGCAGCAGCAAGCTGCGGCCTTCCAATTTGCGCTTTTGGTACCTCCCGCTTGATCCCGTGGGTAGCCCGAGCAAGGGTACCACACGCGCAGACCGTGGGCCTGCTCACGCAGGTGGCTCATTCTGTCGTTTTTGTCGCTAATCGCGCGGGGGTAGGGTGATAGCGCCGCCGCGAGTGGAAAAAATGTCGCTACAGCTGGACTTGGCAGCCGATAGCGACAAAAACGCCCTAAAATGCGGGCAGATCAACTCCCAAAGGCCGCAATAGCGACACCAGTGTCGTTATATGAGCCTCTGCGGGATCAGACTACGTCTTTTTTGTCGCTAATTGCCCTGAAAAAGTGCTGCAGCGACATTTTTGCACTTTGCGATCACGATACGTCCAGTGTGCCGCACCGATCCGTGCGCCTGCCCACGCCTGCCCGTGCGGCTCGGCACCCCAAGCCCTACACCCGCACCGGCCCACACCAGCCCCGTGCGGCTCCGCACCCTGCGCCCGCGTCCGCGGCTCGGTGCCTGCCTATGCCTGCCTCGCCGACAGGGCCCGCCGCGGCCAGCCCACTGGAGGCACCACTGTGTATGAGCCAATCCTGATGCCCGGGCACTCCTCCTTGAAAATCTCCATCACCGCGTCCATGCCGAGGAGGTCGCCTTGCTGGGTGGGGATGCGGGCGAGGTAGTACTCTGGATCGATGTTCAAGTTGCGCATCTGCACGAGTTTCACGCCTGTCTCCTGCAGAAACTCGACCATCGCCTCGACTTCCTCTTCGCGGTCGGTGACGCCTGGGAAGACGAGGTAGTTGATGGACGTGTAGACACCGGCGTCGCGCGCGTATTGGAGCGACTCCGCCACACTGCGCAGGTCGTAGCCGCGCGGCTTGTAGTACGCGTTGTAGTGTTCGTCCATCGCGCTGATCGTACTCACCCGCATCAAGTCGAGGCCGGCGTCGACGATCGCCGTGATCGCCTTGGTCATGCCCGCGTTTGTGTTGATGTTGATGTAGCCGTCGGCCGTTTCTTCGCGGACGTGGCGGATGGCTTGGACGATGTGCGGCCAACGAGTGGACGGCTCGCCTTCGCAGCCTTGGCCGAAGCTCACGATGGCCTCCGGATTGGCGCGGATGTGGGTCAACATGACATCGGCCATCTCGTCGGGCGACGGCCAAAACTGCAGGCGCGTCTGCGGCGACGGAAACGGGGCATCGTCCGGCTGTTCGGAGATACAGCCGACGCAACCGGCGTTGCAAGTGGACGAAACTGGGAGCGCGCCTTCGATTCGGCCGAGGAACGTGTTCTTCGCCGTCATGCAACCGTATTCGAGCGCGCAACCCGAGATGTGTTTGAACAGTCGGTTGTCCGGGTGTTCCGCGAGCACCCTGGCGACGGCGGCTTCGATTTCTGTATCGCTGATGGCGGCCGGATTCCAAGGCTCTGGATTGGCTGTGCGGTCTGCTGCGACGACGAACTTGCCGTCACGCCAGCCGACGGCTGTGTAACCGAACAGCGGCAGCGTCAGGTCGTTGTCGCGCTTGACATAGCCCGGCAGCAGCAAACGTGTAAAGCCCTGCGGAAGCAGGGCACCCACTGCGTATGCATCTTCGCCAAGGCGTGCCCACTCGCCAGACTTCGGGTCGATCCCGACCGCCTTCGTCCCCGGCAACCACGTGAGCGTAGCACCGTCAGGCAGCGGGATCCACTCGGACTCCTGCACGTCTGTCAGCCAGGCTCCTGTCCGGGCCGCAGGCAGCAGGGTGTCGTGGTTCATCACTCGGCCGGCTTGGTCCGCGAAGAGAAGTTTTGGCTGTGTCACTTGCATCAGACCTTCCGTTCTCGGTGAAGTTCCAGGCTGCCGAGGAATTCTTCGTTCGTTTTGTAGTGTTTGAACTTGCGGATAAACATCTCCGTGAAATCCTGGTTTTCACCCATCGACTTGCGGATCGCCCAGACTTTTTCCAGTTCATCCTTCGCCATGAGCGCTTCTTCGCGGCGTGTGCCGGAACGGCGGATGTCGATCGCTGGGAACACTCGCTTCTCCGCGAGGCGGCGGTCGAGGTGAAGCTCGAGGTTGCCTGTGCCTTTAAACTCTTCGTAGATGACTTCGTCCATACGCGATCCGGTATCTATGAGTGCGGTTGCGAGGATAGTCAGGCTACCACCCTCTTCGACGTTACGAGCTGCACCAAAGAAGCGCTTCGGGCGGTGGAAGGCGGCGGGATCAATACCACCAGACAAGGTTCGGCCACTCGGTGGCACGACCAGGTTATACGCGCGGGCGAGTCGAGTAATGCTGTCAAGGAGGATGATGACGTCTTTCTTGTGCTCCACCAAACGGATGGCGCGCTCGAGCACGAGCTCGGCGACCTTGATGTGGTTCTCTGGCACTTCGTCAAACGTGGATGCGACGACTTCACCGCGCACCGAGCGCTGCATGTCGGTGACTTCCTCTGGTCGCTCGTCGATCAGAAGCACGAATAGTTCCGACTCCGGGAAGTTGGTGGAGATGCTGTTCGCGATCTCCTTCAACAGCAGGGTCTTACCGGCCTTTGGTGGCGCTACCAGCAGACCACGTTGACCGAAACCGACTGGCGCAAACAAATCCATCAGCCGTGTGGCGATTTTCTCAGGTGTTGTTTCGAGCGTCATCCGCTTGGTGGGGAACAGTGGAGTGAGTGCCGGGAAGTGGAGCCGTTCTGCCGCAACTTCTGGACTGACACCGTTCACGGCTTCGACGTGTAGTAGCCCGAAATACCGTTCGTTCTCCTTCGGCGCTCGCACCTTACCGGAGACTGAGTCACCCGTGCGGAGATCGAAGCGGCGAATTTGCGAGGCTGCGACGTAGATGTCCTCGGCGCTCGGCAGGTAACCGACCGGTCTGAGGAAGCCGTAGCCTTCGTTCATGATCTCCAGCACACCTTCAGCGAACATCAGCCCGTCTTTCTCGGCTTGTGCTTTGAGGATGGCGAAAATCAACTCTCGCTTTTTCATATTGCCGTAATAGGGGATTTGGTACTCTTTCGCGAATTTATAGAGATCCGTCAATCGAAGAGCCTCGAGATCTCGAATGTCCAATCATCGTCCCTCACATTCCAAGCCCGGCCGCACCACGTGTGCGGTCCGTTCTGATAGTCACATGTTTGCCCGACAAAACCTATTCTATGCCGACGTCCTCAGAATGGACCCACAGTGGTTCTACCTGCTTGGCGTTCTGAGAGATACAGGATGGGACAAAGAACGAGGTTACAGCAAGGTCTTCCGGGACAGGTCATGTGTAGCCTGAATGAAACGAATTGTGCCAGTCTTTGCGCGCATTACGATGGAGTGAGTCGTTGCGCGGGCGTAGCCCTCGAGTCGTACGCCACGCAGGAGTTCCCCGTCTGTCACGCCTGTCGCTGCAAAAATTGCGTCGTCGCCTTTCACAAGGTCTTCCATGCGCAATACACGTGATACGTCCTCGATGCCCATAGAGTGGCAGCGCGCAAGTTGCTCATCGTCCTCGGGCACGAGTCGACCCTGCAATTCGCCACCTTGGCACTTCAATGCTGCGGCCGCCAACACCCCTTCAGGTGCGCCACCGGTGCCAAATAAGATGTCTACGCCAGTCTCTGGGAATGCGGTATTGAGTGCTGCTGCCACGTCACCATCGCTGATCAACTTAATGCGCGCCCCTGCACGGCGCACTTCGTCGATAATGTGTTGGTGGCGTGGACGGTCGAGGATGACCGCAACCACGTCGGATACGTCTTTGTTCAGCGCTTGTGCGACTGCTTGTAAATTATGTTCGATTGAGGCGTCTAAGTCAACCTTTCCGCGCGCTTTGGGCCCGACCGCGATCTTTTCCATGTACATATCGGGAGCATGAAGGAGTGATCCCGCTGGTGCAATGGCCACAACTGCCATCGCGTTCCACAGGCCTTTTGCGAGGATGTTGGTGCCTTCGAGCGGATCAACTGCGACGTCAACCTTTGGCTCTACTCCGGTGCCAAGCTTCTCCCCGATGTACAGCATCGGAGCCTCGTCCATTTCGCCCTCGCCAATCACGACTGTGCCGTCGATCTGCACGGTGTCGAACATTTTGCGCATCGCCGTCGTCGCGGCATCGTCCGCTTCCATCTTCTGTCCGCGCCCCATCCAGCGCGCACAGTTGAGCGCCGCCATCTCCGTAACCCGTACAATCTCCAGGGACAATTCGCGATCCACAGAGGTCACCTCTCCTGTTTATGTGAATGCTTGGTGCGAATGCTTGGTGCGAACGCTTGGTGTGCGAATGCTTGGTGCGAATGCTTGGTGCGATTGCTTGGTGTGCGAATGCTTGGTGTGAATGCTTGGTGCGATTCGGCGTGTGGCCGAACTCGTTTTGATGGTTCGCGCGTGGCACCGCCTGATTTAGTATAGCACCGTCGCGGTAATGTGACATACCAATTTACAGGCACACGCGCTGCTAGACGCGGACTGGGCGTGATCCGGTGGACACGCGGCGCTTGGGCGACTCCTCCGGGCGGTTATGTGATCGAAACCGACACTTCCGCGGCGCCGCCGGCTGGCTATGTGATCGAAATCGACACTTCCACGGCCTCACCGGCCGGCTATGTGATCGAAATCGACACTTCCGCGGCTCCACAGGCTGCCTATGTGATCGAAATCGACATTTCCGCGACGCCGTCGGCCGGCTATGTGATCGAAATCGACACTTCCGCGGCTCCACAGGCTGCCTATGTGATCGAAATCGACACTTCCGCGGCTCCACAGGCTGCCTATGTGATCGAAATCGACACTTGCGCGGCTCCACAGGCTGGCTATGTGATCGTAATCGACACTTGTGCGGCGCCGCCGGCTGGCTATGTGATCGAAATCGACACTTCCGCGGCGCCGTCGGCTGGCTATGTGATCGAAATCGACACTTCCGCGACGCCGTCGGCCGGCTATGTGATCGAAATCGACACTTCCGCGGCGCCGTCGGCTGGCTATGTGATCGAAATCGACACTTCCGCGGCGCCGCCGGCTGGCTATGTGATCGAAATCGACACTTGTGCGGCGCCGCCGGCTGGCTATGTGATCGAAATCGACACTTGTGCGGCGCCGTCGGCTGCCTATGTGATCGAAATCGACATTTGCGCAGTCCCACAGGCCGGCTATGTGATCGAAATCGACACTTCCGCGCCGCCGCCGGCTGGCTATGTGATCGAAATCGACACTTGCGCGGCTCCACAGGCTGGCTATGTGATCGAAATCGACACTTGTGCGGCGCCGCCGGCCGGCTATGTGATCGAAATCGACACTTGTGCGGCGCCGCCGGCTGGCTATGTGATCGAAATCGACACTTCCGCGGCTCCACAGGCTGGTTATGTGATCGAAATCGACACTTCCGCGCCGCCGCCGGCTGGCTATGTGATCGAAATCGACACTTGTGCGGCGCCGTCGGCCGCCTATGTGATCGAAACCGACATTTGCCTGCCGCTACCGCAGTGCTACCCCAGTGCTACCGCAGCCCAACCGCAGCCCAACCGCAGCCCCGCCCCGGGCCTACCGCGACTGTGGCTCGTCCCGCTACCGCCGCCACGCCCGGCCCACTACAAGTCCATATAGGGAAGCCGCCCGCAGGCGGCCGGCTAGCAACTTACACGCGCTTCACAGGCACTTCGCGGGCGGCTCCCGATTCGCTTAGAACTCGAGCTCCAATTGGCCGAGACGGCGCGCCACTTCATTCATGACACGTACCTCGTCCGCTTCGTCCGTCGCTTCGTAGGTGACCGACCAGCGTACGAAGTGGCCGGCGTCGTCCCAGGGGACGGTCGAGATCGACTGCTCCTTGATCAGATACTCAGAAAAATCAGCAGCGCTAGCGAATGTCGGCCCGCCAACGACACCTTTCGGCGCCTTCACGTACAGGTAGAACGAGGCCTTCGGCTTCTTCGCCTCAAAGCCAGCGTCCCGCAGCACGTCGACCAGCAGTTCGTGGCGGCGGCTGTATTTCGCCGCTGTCTCCACCGTCCACTCCGGGTGGCCGAGGGCTTTTGCGGAGGCAATCTGAATGGCTCGGAACTGGCCCGAGTCGTTGTTGTCCTTCACCGTCGCAAACGCCTTGACCGCCGTCTCGTTGCCAGCGACAAAGCCAAGGCGCCAGCCAGTCATGTTGAAGGCTTTCGACATCGAGTGCACCTCGATGCCAACTTCGAGCGCGCCCGGGATACTTAGAAACGACAGCGGTTCATAGCCGTCAAACGTCAGCGCACCGTAGGCAGCGTCGTGCACGACGAGCAGGTGATGCTGTTTCGCGAAGGCCACCACTTCTTCGAAGAACTCGCGCGTCGCAGCGGCTCCGGTCGGGTTATTCGGGTAGTTGAGGTAGAGCAGCTTAGCACGGTTGAGGACTTCGGCCGGGATCGAGTGCAGGTCCGGCAGGAAGCCGTTGTCCGGCGTGATCGGCAGGTTGTGCACAGTTGCGCCGAGCCAACTCGAAATGGTGGCGAGCACCGGGTAGCCCGGAACCGTCTGAATCACGACGTCGCCTTCGTTCACAAACGCGTACGGCAGGAGCGCAAACGCCGATTTCGAGCCAATCGCGTGGACCACCTGAGTCGCCGGATTGAGCCCAGTTACACCGTAAACGTCGGCCATGTACTTCGCGGCCGCTTCTTTAAACAGGTCGATCCCGTTGTCTGCGTAGAACCGGTTGCCGGGATTCGCGGCCGCGTCGGCCAGCGCATTTACGACGTCTTGATGCGCCGGGGCGTCTGGCTCGCCGACGCCCATGTCGATAATCTCCCGCTCCGGATGAGCGGCGAGCGCTGCGGCCTTGGCCCGCTTGATGCGCTCAAACTTGTAGATCACGGTGTCTTGACCAAACCGCTTCCCGCCGATACGTTCCGCGATCAAATTTTGTACGTGTGAATCTGTCATGAACCTGGTAAACCTCCCCCATTGCGTACTCGCCTCGCGGCACCTCCGGTGATTCCCACAGGTATGTACGACCGCGCATCTAGTTGTGGCGCGAGCCACGCGCCGTGCACGCGCCGTGCACTTGCGAGCCGCCGCCAAGCGCGGTCTTCGCATCGCCCGCGCCACCAAGCAGGCTTTACTTGTTGACGGTGCTCCAGTCAGCCAGGAATCGCTCGATGCCCTGGTCGGTGAGCGGGTGTTTAATCATCCGGTCGAGGACACCGTACGGGCACGTCGCGATGTGCGCGCCCGCCTTTGCCGCCTCGGTGACGTGCATCGGATGGCGAATGCTCGCGGCGATGATTTCAGTATCGATGCCGTGGATGTCGAAAATCGTAGAGATGTCGGCGATTAGCTCAATGCCGTTGTAGCTAATGTCGTCGAGGCGACCGATGAACGGGCTCACAAACGACGCGCCTGCGCGAGCGGCGAGCAGCGCCTGGTTCGCGCTGAAGACGAGCGTCACGTTGGTTTTGATGTCGCGCTTCGCCAAACGGTGCACGGCTTTCAGACCTTCCGCCGTCATCGGGACTTTGATGATAATGTTCTTGTGAAGCGCAGCGAGCGGCAACGCTTCTTCGACCATGTTATCGGCGTCGAGGCTGACCACTTCAGCACTAATCGGGCCGTCGACGATCTCGATGATCTCCTTCAGCACCTCGACAAAGTTGCGACCTTCCTTCGCGATCAGGCTAGGGTTCGTGGTCACGCCACTCAAAATGCCCATCTCAGCTGCGTTCTTAATCTCAGCTACATTTGCGGTGTCGATAAACAGTTTCACGTCTCATCCACTCCTCTTTGAGTCTATGTAAACTTACGGTTCACACCTCTTGCCAGTTCACGCCGTCCCGGTTCGCGTTGCTGGCCAGTTCACGCTGTTCCGGTTCGCGTTGCCTGCTCGTCAGCGCTTCTGTATGCCAAGCAGCGCGCGCGCCTCGTCCGGTGTCGCAAGCGGTCGATCAAGTTCCGCCGCAATGCGCGCCACGCGAGCGACCAGTTGGGCGTTGCTCGTGGCCAGTTCACCTTTGCGGTAGTAGATATTGTCCTCAAAGCCGACGCGCACATGCCCACCGAGCGTGACGGCAAGCGCGGCCATCGGCAGTTGCTGCCGGCCGACACCTGCAACTGACCACGTCGCGCCTTCCGGCAACAGTTCGGTCAGATAGAGTAGGTTTTTCGCGGACGCCGGCAGTGCGCCTGGGACGCCGAGGACGAAGTCAAAGTGCAGTGGTGGTTCAACGAAGCCCTGCCGAACCAAGTTGAGGGCGTTTGCGACCATGCCAGCATCGAAGATCTCGAACTCCGGCCGCACGCCATAACGCTTCAACTCGGTTGCGAACTGCTTCAGCAGGTCGGGACTGTTCCAAAACACCTCGTCCCCGAAGTTGACCGTGCCGCACGTGAGCGTCGCCATCTCCGGCGACAACGTCACAGGTTGCAGTCGCTCCTCCGGCTGCATCCCGACGGCGCCGCCTGTCGAAACCTGAACGATGATGTCCGATTTCGCTTCGATCGCGGCGATTGTCTCGCGGAAGCGCTCGCGGTCTTGCGTCGGTGTGCCGTCATCGAAGCGCACGTGCAGGTGGCAGATGCTCGCTCCAGCTTCGCGGCAGGCGAGCGCCGCAGCCGCGATCTCGTCCGGAGTGATCGGCAGATTCGGTTGCGTCTCGCGCGTCACCTCTGCGCCGACCATCGCAGCGGTGATGATGAGTTTATCCACGCGTGCCACCGCCCTCTCCGCCGGTCACACCCGCAGTTTCACCGGCGGCTGGCGAACTGGCACGCTCGGCGGCGCTAGCCGCACCGTCAGTCGCACCGTCAGTCGCACCGTCAGTCGCACCGTCAGTCGCACCGTCAGTCGCACCGTCAGCCGCACCGTCAGCCGCACCGGCGGGAACCGCAGAGGCGCGAGCGGCCGCGCTACCGCCGCCACGCTGTTTGTCCTTAGGCACGACGCAAGTGCCCGTGGCATAGGTCACAATCACGGGCGGGTCGAGGACGCGAGCAGCGGATGGGGTAGCGGGGTCGATATTGCTCTCGATTACTTTGGTCGCCGTAAACTCCATCTTGCGGGAGGTGTTGCCGACCTTCGTGATTGTGCCGCGCGCCTCGATGTAGTCGCCAGCGTAGACAGGCGCGCGAAACTCCACATTGTCGTACGCGACAAACAGCCCCTCATCGCCGTCGAGGCGAATGAGGAGCTCCGTTGCAATGTCGCCAAAGAGCGCGAGCATACGCGCGCCGTCGACTAGTCGGCCGCCGTAATGCGCGTCGTGCTCGCTCATGCGCAACCGGATGATGCTTTCCATCGTGGGTCGCCCCCAGTCTTTGTGACTCACAGCATGTGAGCGTTGACCGCCTGGCGCAGTTCGTCGATGTCAAACGGCTTCGTGAAGTGCGCCAGTGCACCCATCTCCATGGCTTCACGGATCAGGTTGAGTTCTCCGTAAGCGGTCATCATGATGACTTTTGTGTCGTACTCCCACTTACGGATTGTGCGGAGAATTTCGAGACCGTCCATGCCTGGGATCTTCATGTCGAGCAGGATTAAGTCAGGGTTTTCATTCTTTACCAGTTCGAGTGCTGCAGTCCCGTTACTCGCTTGCAAAACTTCATACCCCTCGCGTTGCAACACTTCTTGGAGAAGGATGCGGATCCCGAATTGGTCATCGACAACCAGGACCTTGTTTGCCATCGTACCTTTCTCCTCTCGCGCCGTACCGTCGACGGTCGGACTGCACCGTTCGTTACAGCGACTGGTGTCTTTTCAGCGCCGCAGTGATGAAGTCACGGAACAGCGGCTGCGCCCGGTTTGGCCGCGACGTGAATTCAGGGTGGAACTGCACTCCGACAAACCACGGGTGGGCAGCGTCTTCTACGATCTCGACAAGCCGTCCATCCGGTGACGTGCCAGAGATGATAAGACCCGCCTGTTCAAGCTCGTCCCGATAGCTGTTGTTGAACTCGTAGCGGTGGCGATGGCGCTCGGTGACCCACGTGTGTTGATAGGCGACGGCAGCCTTCGTCTCGGGAACGAGTCGGCAAGCGTATGCGCCAAGGCGCATCGTGCCGCCTTTGTCTTCGATGTGTTTTTGCTCAGGCAACAGGTCGATCACCGGGTACTGCGTCGACGGCGCGATCTCGCTGCTGTGTGCGCCGCGCATACCTGCGACATTGCGGGCGTACTCCACGACCGCGACTTGCATGCCAAGGCAGATTCCAAAAAACGGGATTTGGTGTTCCCGCGCATACTGCACTGCCGTGATCTTACCATCGATACCGCGGTCCCCGAAACCTCCAGGCACAAGAATTCCGTCCACGTCGCGGAGGAACTCGTCCACATTTTCGTCAGTGACTTCCTCTGAGTGGACCCACCTGATGTCCACGTGCGTGTCGTTCTCAAAACCGCCGTGGTACAACGCCTCAATTACGCTCGCATACGCATCTGGCAACGCGACGTACTTCCCGACGACAGCAATGGTCACGTTGTGGTGGAGCGACCGAATGCGGTCGAGCATCGCCGTCCACTCCGTCATGTCCGGGCTCGGTAGGTCCATGCGCAGTTGCCGCAGGACAATGTCGTCGAGACCTTCCTCGTGCAGCATCACAGGCAGTGCGTAGATGTTGTCGGCGTCGCGCGCCTCGACCACGCCTTCGACGTCGGTGTCGCAAAACAGCGCGATCTTCTTCTTCACCTCAAGCGCTAGCGGCACCTGCGTCCGACAGACGATCACGGATGGCGTAATGCCAATGCTGCGCAGTTCCGCGACGCTGTGCTGTGTCGGTTTGGTTTTGACTTCGCCCGAGGTACCGAGATAGGGGATGAGCGTGACGTGGATAAACACGACGTTTTCGCGGCCGACATCGCTGCGCATCTCACGGATGGCTTCGAGGAACGGCAGACTCTCGATGTCGCCGACCGTGCCGCCAATTTCCGTGATCACGATGTCAGTGTCCGGCGTCGCCGCCTGCATAATCCGCTCTTTAATCTCATTCGTGACGTGCGGGATGACCTGCACAGTGCCGCCAAGGTAATCCCCCCGGCGCTCCTTCGTGATGACGGACCAGTAGATCTTCCCGCTCGTCACGTTGTTTGCCGAGGTCAAGTTGTTGTCGATAAAGCGTTCGTAGTGCCCGAGGTCAAGGTCCGTCTCCGCACCGTCTTCGGTGACGTAAACTTCACCATGCTGATACGGGCTCATGGTGCCGGGGTCGATGTTGATGTAGGGGTCGAACTTCTGAATGGTCACGCGCAACCCTCGGTTTTTCAGCAACCGGCCAAGCGACGCGGCCGTGATCCCCTTGCCGAGACCCGAGACGACACCACCCGTGACAAAAATAAATTTGGCCATACAGTGCCTCCTGCACAAAGCTGTCAGTACACTTGCGTGCCTGTAGATTCAATAGAGTGCGGTGCGCGAACTGCGCACCGCGATTGGGTGGCGCGCCCCTGGTACAAGTGGATGCGCGGTGCACGCCGAGTGATTCGTTTAGTACTCTTCGTCCTCGTCGTCAGAGAGGTCTTCCTCTTCCTCAGTCTCGAGTTCTGCATCGTCCGCAAGTTCTTCCTCGTCTTCTTCGAAGTCCTCGTCTTCTTCGTCCGCGGCAAGGTCTGCTTCTTCATCCTCGTCGTCTGCATCGTCGTCGACCACGTCAAGCGGAAGCAGTTCTTCTTCCTCATCGTCGTCGTCAGAGTCGTCGTAATCCGCGTCGAGGTCTTCCTCATCGTCGCTGAATGCGTCGCCACTGCGGCGCACGAAACGCTTGCTCGTCGACGGTTTGTCTGCCACCTTGTCCACGGGATACCAGCGCTTAAGACCCCACACATTCTGACCGATGCAGATGAACCGGCCGTCCATGTTAATCTCCGTGTACAAGCGCGCCATGACGTCCATCATCTCAGCTTCTGTCATGCCGCGGAGCTCTTGAATCCGTCGCGTCAGGTCACGGAAATACTCCGGTTCCTTGTGCGCTTTCAGGATCTCGTATGCCAGCTCAACAAGCGGCATCTCGCGGATTTCGTCATTTGATTTCGTCAGTGTTGCTGCCAAGCAGATCCCCCCTCAGGGTCTACAAATGTGATGATTATAGCACACGGATTTCCCCTCGTCACGGCGACCTCGGGGCAAGTGCTCGATTGAACAACGCGTCGAACGCCGCATCGAACGGCAGACCCCGCAGCAGCTCAGCGGCTGCAGTGTACGGGTCGGCAGCGGGATCGTCAAGAGCAACACGCCAGGCCGCATCCGCCGAAGCGCGACCGCGCACATAGGCCCGAAACGCCGCGAGCAACACCTGCTCCGTGTCAGCGCGATGGCGCGAGCGGCGGCGGGATTCCCAGAAACCGCTCGACCGCAGGTGCGCCGCGTGCGCCGAGATGGCGTTCCACAACTCTGCGATGCCTGCGTTTTCAATCGCGCTCACCGCGACGACCGGCGGCTCCCAGTCCTCGCGGTGGTGCGATCGCTCGTGGACCATCAGTCGCACCTCGCGAACGAGTGCCTCTGAACCCGGCAGTTCCCGCTTGTTGACGATGAACACATCCGCGATCTCCATGATGCCAGCCTTCGCTGTCTGAACGTGATCACCGGCGCCAGGGGTCAGCACCAACGCGACCGTGTCTGCGACGGACATCACGTCAAGCTCCGCCTGCCCGACTCCGACCGTTTCCAACAATACGACATCGCAGCCGTACGCTTCAAGCGCGACGAGCATCTCGCGGGAGGCGGCAGCGAGGCCGCCGAGACTGCCGCGGCTGCCCATGCTGCGGATGAAGACGCCCGCATCAGCGCTGTGGCGGGTCATGCGCACGCGGTCACCAAGCAGCGCCCCGCCCGTGAACGGTGACGACGGGTCGACCGCGAGCACGCCGACCGTGAGGTTTTGCCCGCGCAAGTGGGCGATCATCTGGTCGACCAGCGTGCTCTTGCCGGCTCCAGGCGCCCCCGTGAAGCCGATGATGTGAGCGCGCCCTGCATGCGGGTGCAGGTCCTGCAGGAGTTGCCGCTTGTCCTGCGCATCGTTCTCAATCACCGTGAGCGCGCGCGCCACGGCCCGGCGGTCGCCCGCCAAAATCCGCTGTGCGAGTGGGTGCACAACAGCACCTCCTTACCTCATCTACCTCTGCGCCGCCGAAGAGTCGGGCGGGGCCGCGCGGCCACCGCAGTTCGCCGGCAGCTCCAACTTCGCCGGCAGCCCTTACTTCGCGGCCGCGTTGAGCAAGTTGCGGGCGATGACGAGGCGTTGGATCTCGTTCGTGCCTTCGTAAATCTGCGTGATCTTCGCGTCGCGCATCATCCGCTCAACCTCGTACTCGCGGATGAAGCCGTAGCCACCGAGCACCTGCACGGCTTCCGTCGTCACCGCCATCGCCGTATCGGATGCGAACACCTTGCTCATCGCAGAGGCCTGGCCGTACGCGTGACCGTTCGACTCCAGCCACGCCGCCTGGTACGTTAACAGCCGTGACGCTTCAATTTTCGTCGCCATGTCGGCCAGTTTAAACTGGATGGCCTGCAAACTCGAAATCGACGCGCCAAACTGCTTGCGCTGCAAGGCGTAGTCGCGCGCCTTCTCATACGCGCCCTGGGCGATGCCAAGCGCTTGCGCCGCAATGCCGTTGCGACCGCCGTCGAGGGTCATCATCGCGATCTTGAAGCCAAATTCTTCCTCGCCAAGGCGGTTCTCCACCGGGATGCGACAGTTGTCGAAAATCAGCTCGACAGTTGTCGAAGAGCGGATGCCCATCTTCTTCTCGTGCTTGCCGACCGAGAAGCCTGGCGTGTCCTTCTCGACAATAAACGCTGTGATGCCACGGGCGCGTTTCGACGGGTCAGTCAAAGCAAACACGACGTAGACGTGCGCCGGGCCCCCGTTCGTGATGAACACCTTGCTGCCGTTCAGCACATATTCGTCACCGTCGCGCACAGCTGTGGTGCGCATGCCGGCCGCATCTGATCCGGACCCTGGCTCGGTCAGCCCGTACGCGCCGATCCACTTGCCTTCCGCCATCGGCTTCAGGTACTTCAGCTTCTGCTCCTCGGTGCCGAACTTGTAGATCGGCCAGCCTGCGAGGCTCGTATGCGCGGAGAGCACAACGCCAGCCGACGCGTCGACGCGAGACAGTTCTTCGATGGCGATCACGTAGGCGAGGTAGTCGATGCCAGCGCCGCCGTACTCTTCTGGCCAGGGAATACCAGTCAGCCCGAGCTGTGCCATCTTGTCGAAAATGCTGCGGTCAAACTCCTCCGCCTCGTCGCGCTCTGCTGCGCCCGGGGCAACTTCCTTGTTTGCAAAGTCGCGCACCAACTGGCGGATCTGTTCGTGTTCGCGATTTAGCAGAAAGTCCATGGGTCAATTCCTCCGTCTCCAAGTAAGTAATTACACGCGGTCGTCCGCGAGTTGGCGAGCGATTACCACGCGCTGAATCTGGTTGCTGCCTTCGTAAATTTGCGTGATCTTCGCATCCCGCATGTAGCGTTCGACGGGATAGTCCTGGATGTAGCCGTAGCCGCCGAACAACTGCACAGCGTCTGTGGTCACCTGCATCGCGGAGTCGCTGGCGAACATCTTTGCCATCGACGCCTGGCGCGTGCACTTCTTACCCGCGCCACGCAGTTCTGCAGCGTTGTAAATGAGCCACTTCGACGCCTCAATCTTGGTCGCCATGTCCGCGAGCATGAACTGCACGCCCTGAAAGTTCGCGAGCTCCTGACCGAACTGTTTGCGCACGCGCACGTGGTCGTACGCTGCGTCAAACGCAGCCCGCGCGATGCCAAGGGCCTGCGCCGCAATGCCGATGCGTCCACCATCGAGCAGCCGCATCGCGACGGAGAAACCTTGTCCCTCCGCGCCGAGTCGGTTGGCGATGGGCACGACAGCGTCCTCGAACAACAGCTCGCAGGTGTTCGAGCCATGCAAGCCCATCTTCTTCTCCTTCTTGCCAACGCGAAACCCCTGCATGCCAGGCTCGACAAGAAACGCTGTGATGCCGCGCGGCCCCTTACTCGGGTCGGTCACCGCGAACACACAGTACACGCCTGCTTCGCCGCCGTTTGTAATGAACACCTTGCTGCCATTTAACACGTAGTGGTCGCCATCGCGCACCGCGCGCGTCCGGATTGACACTGCGTCGGTGCCGGCGTTTGACTCGGTCAGCGCAAAGGCACCGATCATCTCCCCACTCGCGAGTTTCGGCACAAAGCGGCGCTTCTGGTCCTCGTCGCCGAAGTAGAGAATCGGGAACGTCCCGACGGACGTATGGACGGCAAGAATGACGCCAACTGCAGCGCAGGCGTAGGAAATCTCCTCAATCGCCTTGATGTAGGTGGGAAAGTTGGCGCCAACCCCGCCGTAGTCTTCCGGGATCGGCAAACCCATGATGCCGAGTTCACCCATCTGTCGAATGATGTCGCGCGGGAAGGCGTCCGTCTCGTCGATCTCGGCCGCCTTTGGCACGATTACCTCGCGCGCGAAGCTGCGCACAACTTGAATCAGTTCCCGCTCTTCCGTGCTCCACGAAAAGTCCACGGAGCCACGCCTCCTTTCGACGGGATTGTAGTCTGGACCGGCTGCGGCTGCGAGCCGGCACCGGGTCGGCGGCACCGGGTCGGCACCGGGTCGGCGGCGGCGGCGGACCGGGGGCGCTCGCGTAGCGCTCATTTTGAACCCTATAGCGCCGGGAGCGCCGAGATCCGGGTGGCGTAGTGCTCATTTTTAGCGCTACAGCGCTGGCGGCACCCACGTAGGATTCATTTTGACACCTACAGCGCTGGCTGCACCTGCGTAGGATTCATTTTGACACCTACAGCGCCAGGGAGCGCCGAGATCGCATGGCGTAGTGCTCATTTTGAGCGCTACAGCGCCGGCCGCACCTGCGTAGGATTCATTTTGACACCTACAGCGCTGGTGGCACCCATGTAGGATTCATTTTGACACCTACAGCGCCAGGGAGCGCCGAGATCGCATGGCGTAGTGCTCATTTTGAGCGCTACAGCGCTGGCGGCACCTGCGTAGGATTCATTTTGACACCTACAGCGCTGGCGGCACCTGCGTAGGATTCATTTTGACACCTACAGCGACGGCCGCACCTGCGTAGGATTCATTTTGACACCTACAGCGCTGGCGGCACCTGCGTAGGATTCATTTTGACACCTACAGCGCCGACCGCACCCACGTAGGATTCATTTTGACACCTACAGCGCTGGCCGCACCCACGTAGGATTCATTTTGACACCTACAGCGCCGGCCGCACCCGCGTAGGATTCATTTTGACACCTACAGCGCCGACGGCACCTGCGTAGGATTCATTTTGACACTTACAGCGCCGGCCGCACCCACGTAGGATTCATTTTGACACTTACAGCACCGGCCGCACCCACGTAGGATTCATTTTGACACTTACAGCACCGGCGGCACCCGCGTAGGATTCATTTTGACACCTACAGCGCCGACGGCACCTGCGTAGGATTCATTTTGACACCTACAGCGCCGGCCGCACCCATGTAGGATTCATTTTGACACCTACAGCGCCGACGGCACCCACGTAGGATTCATTTTGACACCTACAGCGCCAGGGAGCGCCGAGATCGCATGGCGTAGTGCTCATTTTGAGCGCTACAGCACCGGCGGGACCCACGTAGGATTAATTTTGAGCGCTACAGCACCGGCGGGACCCACGTAGGATTAATTTTGAGCGCTCGAGCCCCTGGACCCCACCCTGGACCCCACCCAGGACCCCACCCAGGACCCCACCCAGGACCCCAACCTGGACCGCCCTGGCCGCTACTCGTACACGTAGAAGCCGCGGCCAGTCTTTTTCCCAAGCCAGCCAGCCTTGACGTACTTGCGCAGCAGCGGACACGGACGGTACTTCGAATCGCCGAAGCCCTCGTAGAGCACTTCCATAATCGCCAGGCAGGTGTCGAGGCCGATGAAGTCCGCAAGCGTGAGCGGTCCCATCGGATGGTTCATCCCCAGTTTCATCACTTCGTCCACCGCTTCCGGCGACGCAACGCCTTCGTAGACGCAGTAAATCGCCTCATTGATCATCGGCATCAACACCCGATTCGACACAAAGCCAGGGTAGTCGTTGACCTCGACGGCTGTCTTGTCCATGCGCACCGCAAGGCTGTACACGGTCTTGTAAACTTCATCCGAGGTCGCCAGTCCGCGGATGATCTCGACCAACTTCATCACTGGCACCGGGTTCATGAAGTGCATACCGATGACGTGCTCAGGGCGCTTGGTGACCGCCGCGATCTCGGTGATCGGCAAAGACGACGTGTTCGACGCGAGGATGGCACCCTCCGGCATCGTGGCATCAAGTTTGCGGAACACCTCGAGCTTGATGGCCATGTTCTCGGTCGCCGCTTCCACGGCCATGTCGCAGTCCGCAGCGTCCGCGATGTCGGTCGAAAGCGTGATCCGATCGAGGACGTGATTCATGTCTGCCTCGGTCATGCGCCCCTTGCTGACGTTTCGCTCGAGGTTCTTGCGAATCACGCCTAGCCCCTTTTCCGCGTAGGCCTGCGAAATGTCGTTCAGCGTGACTTCGAGACCACCCTGCGCGGCCACCTGTGCGATACCGCCGCCCATCTGACCTGCGCCCACGACGAACAATTTCTCGATGTGCTTCATAGTCACTCGCTCCTCGGGTGTATTCGTGTGTTTCGTATGTATTCATACGTGTTCGCTGCGCCCGCGTCGGACGTGCGGACGCCGGCCTTTCGAACTGCGGCCAGCGGACTCTCACGCTGCGTCGCCGTGTCAGGCGCCGTGTCGTCCGCCGTGTCAGGCGCCGTGTCAGGCGCCGTGTCGTCCGCCGTGTCGTCCGCCGTGTCAGGCGTAGCGAACAAAAAGTACCTTATTGCGCCGAAGGTGACATAACTCACCACTCTTATGAGCAAAAATTGCGCTATTCATCCGAGATCCTCCCGAAATCGGGGGTATTGGTGAACATAACGCAAAATCTGTTCGTTAAAGCCACGGTTTTCGCCCCAAATCGGGGAATAGCGGACAAAAGGCGCGTTAGCAGTTGGGCACGCTGGGCACGCTGATGATTGAGTTTCGGATCACGGTCGTGATGCCCGATGCCCCCGATGCCCCCGCCGATCACAGTTGCCTGCCCGGTCACCGCCTTCGTCAGGCCCACGCTCACGAGCCAACCCCGGCGCCGAGGTTACCCGTGCACCTCGACCAGCACAGCGTCGCCCTGGGCCGCGCCTGAGCAGATGGCAGCAATGCCGAGACCACCGCCGCGACGGCGCAGTTCGTAGATGAGGGTCGTCAGGATGCGCGCGCCGCTTGCGCCGATGGGGTGGCCGAGCGCCACGGCGCCGCCGTTCACGTTGACGCGAGCGGGATTGAACCCGAGCTGCTTGCCCGCGGTCAACGCCACCGCGGCGAACGCCTCGTTCACCTCGAACAGGTCGATGTCTGCGAGTTTGTACCCAGTCCGGTCGAGCAGCTTCGCAATCGCGAGGCCCGGTGTCGTCGCGATGTACTTCGCCTCCGCCCCGACCTCGGCGTAGCCAAGCACCGTGGCGAGCGGGGTGCGGCCGCTTGACCGGGCGCGGTCGTCTGACATCACCACCAGCGCCGCCGCGCCGTCGTTTACGCCCGGGGCGTTGCCAGCTGTGACGGTGCCGGCGGGATCAAACACTGGCGAAAGCGCTGCCAGCTTCTCCAGCGATGTGTCGCGACGCGGACCTTCGTCCGTATCGATGACGACTTCACCTTTCCTCGCACGCACTGTGACCGGCACAATCTCTTGCGCGAGCCGGCCGCCGTCAATTGCGGCGAGTGCCCGCTGATGGCTCTGCAGCGCCCACTCATCCTGGGCCTCGCGCGAAATCTCGTACTCCCCTGCCACTTCGCTCCCGAGCACCGCCATGTGTACGTTGTGAAACGCGCAAGTGAGGCCATCGTGGACCATCAAGTCGATCACGCTGCCGTCCCCCATGCGCATCCCTGTCCGGGCCTTCGGCATCGCGTAAGGCGCGTTCGACATGCTCTCCATGCCACCCGCGACCGCGACGTCGATGTCGCCCGCGCGAATGAGCGCGTCCGCCAGCGTCACCGCTTTCAACCCCGACGCACATACCTTGTTCACCGTAACACTGGGCGTTTCCCAGGGCAAGCCAGCGTGGCGGGATGCTTGGCGCGCCGGGATTTGCCCAGCGCCACCCTGCAGCACCATCCCCATCAAAACCTGGTCAACCTCGCTGCTTCCGACCTGCGCGCGGTTGAGCGCTTCGCCAATCGCAATTCCGCCCAATTCCGCTGCCGTCTTCGACGCCAGACCGCCGAGGAAGCGGCCAAACGGCGTGCGCGCAGCTGACACGATCACGGACTTCGTCACGATGCGTCTCCTCCTGTTCGCGGGACAACCCCGCCTGAGCGAGGCGGGGTGTCCATTTTCAAATCAGCCGCTGATGCTGTGTGCGCCAGCGGGATGGTGCGCTGTGGATAACTCGCCAATTGGGCTCTAGAAAGGTACTCACTGCCAAGCACGCCAAGCAATTAGGAAACCTGCTCGGCTTCCTGCGGAAGTTCAATCGACATCGCGAGCAGTTCGATCACGTCAAACGTCGACATTTCTTCCTCTTTGCCGTTCGCTTTCGTGCCGTCGATCAGCATGTTCATGCAGTACGGGCAGGCTGTGCCGACGATAGATGCGCCGGTGTCAATTGCCTGCTTCGCGCGCATCACGTTGATACGCGTGCCAGTCTCCTCTTTGAACATGCCACCGCCACCTGCGCCGCAGCACATGCTCTTGTTGCGGCTGCGCTCCATCTCCACCAATTTTACACCCGGGATGGACTCCAGGATATAACGCGGTGCGTCATAGATGTCGTTGTACCGGCCCAAGTAACACGAGTCATGGTAGGTGATGACCTCGTCGAGCGGCTTGGTTGGTTTGACCTTGCCCTCCTGCAAGAGCTTCGCGACGAACTGCGTGCTGTGCCAGACTTCCTCCGCTTCGTAGCCGAAGTCCGGGTACTCGTTCTTGAAGGTGTTGAAGGCGTGCGGGTCCGTTGTGATGATCTTCTTCACGCCGTAGGTGTTGAAGACCTCGATGTTGCGCTGCACGAAGTCCTGGTACAAAAACTCGTTGCCAAGGCGGCGTGCCGAGTCGCCGTCACTCTCTTCTTCAGCTCCGAGGATCGCGAAGTTCACCCCCGCTGCGAGTAGCACTTTCGCGAATGACTGCGCGATCTTCTGTGCGCGCTGGTCGTAGGACGCGGCGGTTCCGACGAAGAACAGGTACTCGGCCTCGCCGTCGACCTCCGCCATCGTCTGGACCGGCAGGTCTTTTGCCCAGGCCGCGCGTTCCTTGCGGGTGATGCCCCACTCGTTGGACTGACGCTCGAGGTTCTGGAACACCTTGTTGACTTCCGGAGACGCCTTGCCTTCCGTCAGAACCAACCAGCGGCGCAGGTCGATGATGTCCTGTACGTGTTCGTTTGCGACCGGGCACGCCTCTTCACAAGCGCGGCAGGTCGTACAGGCCCACACTTCTTCTTCACTGAAGGTGTTCGCCCACACGCTCTCTGGTTCGTAGTCTTCGGCGCCAGCCGCCATCTTCGCGAGCATGCCAGGGCCGACTTCGTTGACATGGTCTTTCATCTTCAGAATCAGGTACTTCGGCGACAGCGGCTTGCCGGACAAAGTGGCTGGGCAGTTGATATGGCAGCGGCCGCACTCTGTGCAGGCGTAACCGTCGAGCAACTGCTTCCAGGTGAAGTCGAACACCTTGCCGACGCCAAACTCCTCAATGCTCTCGTCTTCGAGGTCAAGTTTGCGCAGCTTGCCAGGGGAGTCGAGACGACGGAAATACCAGTTGAACATCGAGCCAATCATGTGCGAGTGCTTCGAGCGCGGAATGACCATCAGGAACACCATAATGGTCAGCACGTGAATCCAGAACGCAACTTCTGAAATCGCGGTCAGACCCGCCGGCGACACGTGCGCAAACACTGTACTGACCCAGTTCAACACCGGCGCAGCCCAACCCGGGTGCACGCCTTCCTTGGCCATGTCGGCGCCGGTCGCGACCCAATAGGTCAAGACAATGAGCGCGATGAAACTGAGGATGAGGCCACCCTCAAAGCCCTGGTCAATGCGCATCGGCTGAATCGCGTAGCGGCGAATCGCCGCAATAATGAGCGCAGTAATGACCAGCAGCGAGAACATCTCTTCAATGAACAGGTACGCAGGCGCCATGCCCCATGGGAAGTGCCAGTGCGTAAGGTGGTAGACAATAAAATCGAGATCGCCAAAGACAAGCACAAGGAAGCCCCAGAAGATAAAGAAGTGAGCGAGGCCAGATGGCTCCGCGATGACCTTGCGCTGCCCAAGCACGTACTTGACGAAGTTCCAGGCGCGCTCACCGCGGCGGTCCGTGCGCGACGGGTCCGGTGCTGCCGCTTTCAGCAGCTTGTACCGGTTGTAGATGGCGATGCCAAAGGAGTACAGCGCACCGAGCATGAGCACTGCGAAGACGATGCCTTGGATGACGTACCACATGGATGTAATCCCTCCCTACCAAACGGTCGGTACGAATAAAACCCAATAAAACAGCGTGAGGACTGTTTCTGATTCATTACAAAAGTACGAGACGACGCGACGAGCTTATGTCTTAGACAGTGATTCCACTTAAAAATAGCACAATCCCGGGGGAAGTGGTACTGGGGGGAATCGCTGTACCGCTCTCAACTGCCCGCGACACGTGCGGGATGTTTAGGAAAAACCACCAGGAAACGCCGTAGAATAAAGTCTGTGAACACGGTTCACCATCGTCTGCGTCGACCAGCGATGATAGCTCTGGAGCTCACAGTTAGCCCTGATTTGGCGGCGCAGGCCTTCGTCGTCGAGCACATTCAGCAAAGTGGCGCTCAAAGCGCGGGCATCCCTGGCCGGGACAAGAAATCCCGTTTTGCCGTGCTCAATCATCTCTGGGACACCCCCGACAGCCGATGCGATCACGACTTTCCCGGCCACCTGGGCTTCAATCACCGAGTATGGGCAGTTTTCCATCAAGCTCGGCAACGCGACTACGTCAGATTGGCCGAGCAGCGCTGGGATGTCGGTTCGCCTGCCCAAGAACCTGACACGTTCATTAAGCCCTAGACTCATACTAAGAGACTCCAAACTGACCCTGTCTGGTCCGTCGCCAATGAACCAACACTCCCACTCCGCACGCCGTTTAGCTAGTGTAGAGAGCGCCCGGAGAAGGTATTGTTGCCCTTTCAGCTTGGTCAAATGACCGACACAAGCGATAACTTTCGTCTTAGCGCGCGGTTGTTCGCCAATGCTCCCGCGAAATGCGTCCACATCGATTCCGTTCGGAACGACATGCATCTTGTCTACAGGCGCGCCGGCGTGCGTCGCAAGGAGGTTTTTCATCCACCGCGACGGTAGCAATGTCATGACACTCGATTCCACACTTACCCGCTCCAGCTCGACTGCGTACCTCCATATGTCTGTGTTGCGAATGGACGTGGAGTGCTCCAGCGTCAACTGGTGTGTGAATGACCCGTGAATGGTTTGAACAATGGGAATAGAGCCCCCCGCCACCCCCATCATGGCACGCGTTGCAATGACGTCTTGCGTGTGAATCAGGTCATAGCCGGCCAAGTTAAAAGACGCTGCAGCCGCTTGAAAGGTCAGACGCTCCAGTTCACGACCTTTAATCCACTCCGTCACGGTTGTACGACCCGGTGCGACCTCTGGGTGTGACTCGTAAAAGCTCTGTGTACAGATCGCACTCGTCAGTATTAGCTTCTTGTCAGTAATCGTGTAGTACCCAGAAAAGTCCGGGCTACACGCGAGAATCTCAACACTGTGCCCACGTTGTTGAAGGCCATCGGCGAGTTGTCTGATATAGCTTCCCAGACCGCCCATTTGAGGGAAGGAGTATATCGTAGCAATCAAGATGTTCACCACGTAGCCTCCTCATCGTCGATGTTGTTCCGGTAACCGCTGAAGTGGAATGTCTGTTGTCAAGGATAAACAATCGTTCAAAAGCGAATCAGGAATTTGATACCCCGCTGGCGCACCTGCCATCACTCGGTCCCATACGGAGGATTGAACCCTCACAGATTCAAATTCAAAGGCCCGCGAGAACAGAGATTGATAGTCCTTTGCCCGAACCAGGTGCCTTCTCCCAGTCTGCGGGCGTACTTCGTTGTCTGCAGTCTGCGAGCGTATCTCGTTGCCTGCAGTCCACGTTTGATTGTCCGGGCCGTCACGATGCAGTTCCTGCCCCTCCTCTCGACTCGCCGACAAGGCGTCCTGATACGTCGAGAGAAGGTCGGACATCATTCTTTCCTTTGGCCACGCACGATTTGCAAAGTCCTGCGCTTGACCAGAGATGCGGCGGGCCACCGTCGGGTCCGAAAGCACACAGTTGATGTTCCGACACAGGGCCTCACTGTCCCGAGCTGACGATAGCAAGCCTGTGTCCCCGTGTGTAATCATTTCCGGAATCCCTCCTACATCCGTCGCAACCACGGGTGTCCCGACAACCTGGGCCTCCATCACCACATAAGGGAGGTTTTCTTGCACACTGCTCAACACGACAACATCCGCTGCCTTCAGATACGGTGCGACGTCTGGTTGTTCACCTGCAAATAAAACCTGACGACGAAGCCCCAATCTCTTCACGCGCTCTTGCAGGCGTTCCCTGAGCAGGCCGTCCCCAAGCAGCCAACACACCCAGTCAGTTCGGAGCCGCTGCAGTTTTACGAGGGCGTCAAAGAGGTGCTCATGGCCCTTTAGAGCGTCTAACCGCGCCGCACAAACAATGAGTTTTCTGCCATGCGGGAGGCGGAGCGAACCGGACTCGTTGGCACGGCTCAGGAATGTTGAGACGTCGAGTCCGGAGCGAATGACTGCGAGGCGCTCACTTTCCACCTGTAACCGCTGCAGCAAAAGATTTCGCAGCCAACGTGACGGCACGATGACCTTATCGCTCGCCATCACACTCGCTTGTTCAAGCAACTGCACGTACGTCTGTTGCGCCCTGTCTGTGCTCTCCAACCGCCCCTGAATCAGAAACTCCGCAGACATACTACTGTGTAAGGTCGTAATCAGCGGTGTTAGCGGCGATTTTACCCGTGCAAGTGCAAGAGCGGTTAACGCGTCCTGCGCGTGAATTACGTCGAAACTGGAAATTCCAAAGTAGAGAGCCGCCGCCTCCAAGCAGTAGCGCTCCATCTCGAGGTACTCCACCAAGGAACGCGGTTGGCGAGGAAGCCCGTGACGGACATACTGTCGAATGACCGGATAGACTAGCCGACGAATGGCATCTGCATCGACAACGTCCCCGTCGAGGGCAAATTTCATCGCAAGACTCGAGTGGGGTGCGAATACATGAACGAAATGCCCGTGAGCTTCCAATCCGCTCCTCAGTTCCCGAACATACGTACCTATCCCCCCCGCACGGTGGAGCGGAAATGCAGCGGCAATAAGTATTCTCAATTCGCATCCCCCCAGACCCCTGTCGGATACCTGCATGTGTCACTGAGAGGACTGTTTCACGGTTACGACAAACAGCCCCTCACCGTATTGACCACATGGGCAACGTCCACCCAAATATTATCGAGTCCGTGCCAGTAACTCTCGTTGCGTGGATACCGGTCATTGTGTAAGGCTTTGCCCAAGATACGGTGATAGTTAGTCCCTAGGTAAGAACTGATTTTCTCGGTACTCGTGATGAAAAAGGTTGGCGACATCAGTTCGACTACCGGCGTGCCGGGTTGGCTGAAAAACAGGTTGGTGAACGCGGTCCCTTGTGGTCCGACAATGATTTCGGCCTCCGAAAAAGTCTGAATTTGTTCCGCCACCGTCATCGCCTCAGGCGTGACGACCTGAAATCCGAACGCGTCAAGCGCCTGCAAAAGGTCACCTTCGTTCACAACCGTTCGCCCAATGCAATGCTTCCGACTGATGTACAAACGCCGGTGCTGCTCCTGGTGTCCTGGGCATGCAAACTGTAAGAGCTGCTCACGAGTGAACTCGCACGCCCACTTCGCTTCTCGCGGTAACGACGGCACTACAAGCCGCTCAGATTCGAGATGGAATTCCGGATCGGCTAAAATCAGCTGGTCTTTCCCGATTCCAACTGCCTCCAGAGTGTCGAGTTGAAACGCAGCCAGAGGATGCGGTACGACATACTTTTCAATAGCAACTTGCGCCGTGCGCAACAGATGGACGCGAGGTAGCACGTCGAACATCCAGTGGTAGTAATTTTGAGCCCCTATTTTCGCCAATACGGCAACAGTTGCCGCCGTGTACTTTACTCTTGGCAGTTCACGCCGCTCTAAAATCGAGTGCCTTCCTGGTGTGAGGTCCCATTCGTGAGAGACATCCCAGAGGATTTTGTGATTTGGCGTAACGACACAACCTGCGTCACCCCACACGCGGCCATGTGGAAGGACGGCTACAAAATCATCAATGCTGCCGTGCCCAGCGTGGACAGGCAGGTAATGATGCCCGGGTGCAGACACGCGCTCAGCCATGTAGTCTCGTGTATTCAAGTAGAACCCCGTCAGGATATTGCTACTTCCAAACACAGTCGTCACCTGCACTTTGAGCCGGTTTTTGAACGTAGACCTTTGGTCCTTGAAGTTATCCGCATGTTAAATCACACGTAACTCGACGTTGGTCCCACTATATGAACGGGCGTCCCCGTTCGAGTGGGATAGCGCGGATAGCCCCATCATTTGGACACTGACCTGACGTACCAAACCTAGCGCGGATTGGCTGCATGTCGGTGTCGACCTCTGCTGGCCCAACGTAGGAGGATCCAACACACTGAGGAATGATAGGCGGGAGGCTCTCGTGATGACACATGCTAAAAACTGTTTCTCGTCTTCGCTCTGCATCGCTGTAGCTCAAGCGCAGCGGCGGGAGTCTTGCGCTTTCTTGGCGCTGACATGGGTCAGAACGAAGGACTCTTTGAAAATCTTGATTTTGTGTTGATCAACGATGAGATGCTTTGGGCGTGCGGCGGAGCGTGGGACAGCCCACCGACGCAAGATTGCATCGCTGCGTTACGATATCCCAGTGGGCGTGTGTGCTTGTAAAGCGAAAAGTCTCCCATGTTACTAAGCGTGTGAGGTACAATTCATTCAGACGGTATTGTAGCTATGCTGGGATGGCGAGTCGTTGCATGACATAAAATCCTTTTGCGTACAAAAATGTCCGTTTCGTGACATGAACCCAATTACTCAAAATTTCCTTCCCACGGATTAACCCCATGTCCTAGCTTTGCCTGTACTCCATCAAAGTGTTGGCGATGTTCATCGGTTATGAAATCCACGGGATAAAATGCATAGTACTCAGCTAATTCAGTAAAAAAAATTGAGTCTGCAGCACACCATAACAAAGGATCATCATTCCAACGTGGAACAAAATTAAAACAACTTTTACGATGCATCACAGAACAATGGTCTATGTGGCTAGCTGGAGTTCTAGTAACGCCAACTGCACTCCGAATTCCAAGCTCAACAGTTTGACCACGGTCAATACCAGTAAGACGTTGACGACCATATACCACGTATATATCGGGATTAGACACAAACACCCTAACCATTTGTTGGAACCTGTCTGGATAATATATATCATCATCCGTCAAATAGGTGACTAAATCTCCGGTCAATTGCGGAATGGCCATATTGATACACGTTGCATAACGCGTTGTTTTAGAGCGATCTTCCTCCTTAACATTCGATTGAATCACAGTACATTTCGGCTCGTTTTTTGCGAGGTCGGCCAACACGCTTTTAGTGTCTTCATTTGAATTGTCATCGACAATAAACAATTCCCAATGTGGATATGTTTGTTTTTGCACACTTTCTACGGCAAGACGGATTAGCTTAGGCCTATTATAACTATTCAATATAACGCTCACCTTCACATGCCCTCACCTCCGACTCCAGAGTGATAACGAGTGTTTTACAAGTAACATTGCGTTATTTAACGTAAGCAATAAGCACGCGAAACGGACACGCTAGAAGCCTGGAAAGCACACGAAAAGGGCTGCAAAGGGAGCGTCATCTCAAATTAGGGGCTGCTGAATGACCGAAAATCGGCGCCGTAGCAAGGCCTTTCGGGTGTGAATGTCGAAGTTATATGCAAGGATTTCGATGATCGGACCGTAAAACCTTGCACTTGGACGGTGCCCACATGTACCAAAAACGCGAGAATCAGCTGCTCTTGCCACACGAGTTCTTCCTGCCGTTTACCGGAAAGCTGACACAGAGGGGATTGAAAGGCCACAGATTCCTACTCACATTCTCGTAAATGCGTGGGTGATGAAGAGCTCGACACGCTTTCAGTGATGCGAAGTGAACAAGGTGAAATGAAAAAGCACGGGACGAGTGTGCCATACCCCGCCCCATTTCGATGCGCGTTTGTCGCTCAGGCAAACTCCGGATACGTGCAATCCTGCATCAATTGATTCGCGACCTGCATCGAGGAAAAGGTTCCCGCGTCGACCCAGTCCCCGGTGAGTACTGTATGTGACATCGCGTGGCGCCCGATATAGTCGTTGTTGACATCGGTAATCTCATATTCCCCGCGTCCCGATGGAGATAAGCGATCGATTACGGCAAAAACCCTTTCATCGTACAAGTAAATTCCAGTTACAGCATAATTGCTTTTTGGCTGCTTCGGCTTCTCCACAATGCGCGTTACCTGATTGCCACGCACCTCTGCGACGCCGTAGCGAGTCGGGTCGTCAACAGCCTTCACAAAGATGTGTGCACCTTGTGGCGCAGCGCGAAAGCTTTCCACATACGGTTTCAGGTTGTCCGTCAGAATGTTGTCGCCGAGTATAACCAGACACGGATGCTCACCGACAAAATCCCGAGCCAGCGCCAATCCATGCGCGATGCCCCCAGGATGTTCTTGTACCCGATAGGACACCTGAACTCCTTGCCTATGACCATCCCCGATGAGCCGGGCCAAGAAGCCCACGGTGTCGGGTGAAGTGACAACGAGAACGTCTTGCACCCCGGAATTCACCATTTGCATAAATGGATGCACAATCATCGGGTACCGCCCCACCGGAAGCAGGTGTTTGTTAAACAGATGGGTCAGGGGAGCCAACCGAGTTCCCGTCCCTCCGGCCAAAATGACACCTTTCATCACACACACTCCCGTCTCAAATAGCGCTATTACCACCTGCGATGACCCACCGGGGTGAGCCCGCCAGGAAGTGGTGAAACTTCCTTGGCGGGCTCCAATGGTACATTTTCTAAACCGCGACGGGTTGCCGAGTGAGCCTGCGTCAGGCACTCACAAGGATGCGGACATAGTCGATATTGATATAGGGAATCACAGTCTCAGTCGGCGGTCCGTAGATGGGTGGTATAGATTGCAGAGTCAAATTCAATGTGCCAACTCGGTAGATGGTTCCTTCGAAAAACTGGTTCGGAACCGCTACCTCCGCAAGTCTGCCAAGAAACGACGCCAACATTTCTTGAAAGGTCATACCAATGCCTCCTTATGAAACTGCAGTCACCTTGCTGTACGGGATAATCACGATATCTCCACCTGCTTCGCGAATCTCGACAGCATCGGTGCCAACGACGATCACCACGCCTGAAATATTCCCGTCGGGTGTCGTCACAGTGACGGTTTGGTTTAACTTTGACTCGAAGTATGCTTGTAGCGCCGGGTTCGGGATAATGCCGCTCTCAATCTCTGTCCGCAGCGTCGCAACTTCTGTTTGTAGCGCCGCAATTTCGGTCTGCAGCACCGCGATGGCTGCCTCTAAGGCCGCAACACGGGTCTGCAACCTACGGATTTCTTCACGCAACTCTTCGATGTCCCTATACAGGTGCCTGACCTGGTGGGACAACCGCTCGATCTTTCTGTTCTGTTCAGCCTGCTCGCGCTCGACCGTCCGCTTAAAGTGTCTGAATTCATGTTTCAGTCTACGAATGAGCAAGTAAGGGTCTTCGCGTCTCCCACACCTGCTAGCCCCACCGCTCTTCACTCGAACGACGCGCCCCACCTTAACCTCGCCAACAGTGATTTTGCGCACACGGACTGCACCTACGTTCGCCAATCGTGGCCACCTCCAATACTTGTCTATGCACCAGAAATATGTACGTCGTTCAATCTCGTGTAGGCAAGTACAAAAAATGTGCCTTTGTCCCATCCCGGCCGGACTCAGGAAGAACAAGTAGGTGCAAGTCAAAACGTTCCGCCATTGCGCACATACACTAAGCGTGGACACGACTGCGTCGTCCTGACGGTTGGCGGTCCAACATACGGAGCTAACCCTATCTGACCAAGAGGTGATAAGTCGTATGGCCATATGGTTGATCACAGGTGGTGCAGGCTTCATCGGTAGCCGGTTCATTGCGCGCGGCCTGACGCAACATCCGGGAGACGAGTTCATCAACTTGGATGCCATGACCTATGCAGCGCACCCTGCAACATTGAAGAGATTCGCAGCGAGTCCGAACTACCGCTTCGTACAAGGCGACGTCGCAAATGCACAAGATGTAGAGAACGTCCTGCGTCTCGGCGTCGACTTCGTCGTCCATTTTGCCGCGGAATCCCACGTCGACAGAAGCATTGTCGATTCGCGGGAGTTTATCCGAACCAACGTTGTTGGTACGCACACGTTGCTAGAGGCCATCCGCCGCCATCCGGTCCGTCGATTTGTCCACGTGTCGACAGACGAAGTCTACGGATCATTGCCTGCTACCGGGAAGTTTGTCGAAGATACAGCACTGCACCCAAACAACCCCTACTCAGCAAGTAAGGCAGCCGCCGACCTCTTGGTCGGGGCGTATTCTCGGACGTACGGCGTACCTGCTCAAATCACCCGTTGCTCAAACAACTTCGGTCCGTACCAGTTCCCTGAGAAGCTGATTCCACGCATGATCACGCAAGCGCTGCAGAACAAACCGGTCTCGCTGTACGGTGACGGGCTGAACATCCGCGACTGGCTGTACGTCGACGACCACTGCCGCGCCATCGATTTCGTACTTCAGCATGGTCAGGTCGGGGAGGTATACAACGTTGGCTGTGACAACGAGCGAACAAATCTAGAGGTCGCCCGGTTGGTCCTACACTACCTGAACAAACCAGAGTCTTTGATCCAATATGTCGATGACCGTCCTGGCCATGACCGTCGCTACGCCACGGACGCTAGCAAAATCACGCGTGAGTTAGGATGGACCCCGCAGTATTCGTTTCAACAGGCTCTGTTGAGTACCGTGCGCTGGTACGTGGCGAACGAATGGTGGTGGCGCCCCATACTGTCAGGTACGTATCACGACGCGGAACCCGGCGGGGCACGAAAGGCAGGAGATGAACAATGAAGACGGTATTGGTCACGGGAGCTGACGGCCAGCTTGGTCAAGAATTGCTGCAAGGTCCGCAGGAGCACCTCAGGATGGTGGGGTACAACAGGCACCAGTTGGACGTTTGTAACGTGGACTGTGTGCAATCTGTATTCGAGGACCTCCGCCCTGATGCGGTCGTGCACGCAGCAGCTTATACCTCCGTCGACCGCGCGGAGACCGATGCTTTACAGGCTTTGCGTGTCAACGCCCTTGGCACCCGCAACGTCGTTGAGGCTGCACGCCGAGTCGGCGCTAAAGTGTGTTACATCAGCACCGACTACGTCTTTGACGGCACGTCGGACGGGGCGTACCGAGAGACCGATCGCCCTAGCCCCATCAATGTCTACGGACAGTCTAAATGGTTCGGCGAGGTCCTTGCGCAATCGGGAACTCCCGCTCACTTTGTCGTCCGGACCTCATGGCTGTATGGTCAGTACGGCGCAAACTTCGTTACCAAAATACTCGCCCTAGCTGAACACCAAGGGGTGCTTCAGGTTGTCAACGACCAGACGGGCAGCCCCACGTATGCCCGAGATTTGGCGGGTTTTATCGTGCAACTTCTGGATACAGACCACTACGGCATCTATCACGCGTCGAATGCGGGCACGTGTTCCTGGTACGAGTTCGCAAAAGAGATTTTCCGCTGTGCGAGGAGAGATGTCCGAGTAATCCCTTGTACGTCGGCCGAATTCCCGCAGTCAGCGCGTAGGCCCCTGAGTTCTGCTCTTCACAGCACAACCATGCAGACTGCTGGCTTCACCCCGCTGCGCGACTGGCGTGACGCTTTGGCTGCTTACTTTCGCGACAAGCAGCATACAACCTAGTAGCAGCGCAACGAGTCTCTGTGAACGGCAATAGAAGAATGCACAAACGGACATACAACAGTAGAACGGACATGTAAAAGTAGAAATGGGGGAACAGCATGGTCGTAATGCCTACGCCACTGTCAGGCGCAGTGGTCTTAGAATGGAAGACTTTTGCGGACAATCGGGGTCATTTTAGTGAGGTCTATCATCGAGACGTGTTCACGAAACACGGAGTTACGAACGAGTTCGTTCAGGATAACCAGTCGCTCTCCACACAGTCTGGCACCTTGCGAGGGCTTCACTATCAATTGCCCCCGAAAGCACAAGCCAAGCTGATTCGCGTTTTGCGGGGTGCGATTTACGACGTGTTCGTTGACCTACGAACAGGCTCTTCAACGTACGGCCGATGGTCAAGTATCGTACTGACCGAAGACAACAACCGGCTTTTGCTAGTCCCGAGAGGATTCGCTCATGGTTTTTGTACTCTAGTCCCGAATACTGAGGTGCTGTACAAGGTAGACGAGTTCTACTCACCGACACACGAACGAGGAATCGCCTGGAACGACCCTGAGCTTGGCATTCCATGGCCGTATTCAGCACCTATTCTGTCGCAAAAGGATGTGTCCTACCCTCGACTTCGCGAGGCGGAAACTGGAACGAATTCACCCACATGAGGCGATCAACCATCCACGAACACGACACCAGGTGCATATGAGCCGCACACTAACTATTCTTCCAAGCCAAGCGCCCGGTAATCGACAATTCCAACAACCCCATCAACAGGCAGCCCTTTGGCTGCCTCAAACTTCTTCAGTGCCTCCTCCGTCGCAGAACCAAACTTGCCGTCTCGCGGACCTTGATAGTACCCGAGCCGTCTCAGCCTGTCCTGCACAAGCAGCACATCTGATCCGATGTTTCCGTACTCCAGGCGCCGCGAATAGCGCAGCGGATTCCCTTCAATCACCACGGGCGTCCCTACGCCCACGCGGTCGTATAGCTGCTCGACATCTTGGTTGCGCATACGGATGCAGCCGCTGCTGACGTCACCACCAACTAGGTGTGGCTTGTTTGTCCCGTGGATCCCGTAGATGCCCCACGGCACGTTAATACGCATCCAGCGGGTACCAAAGCCGCCGCCCCAGTCACGCTGTTTGTCCGTGATCTGCCACTCGCCAATGGGCGTGGGTGACGCAGGTCGCCCGAGCCCCACGCTGTACATTTGAACCGGAACTCCTGCCTCATACAGAGTCAGGCGATTCTGGTTCGTGTCGACGACGATGAAGGAGTGTGTGTTTGATGGCGCGTTGACGGTGCGTTCCGCGAGGGCAGGGCTTGGCGTACAGCCGATCGCGATCGCTGCGACCCACCCGACGACGACCGTGATCGCCCGCATCATGATACGAAATCTCGTGGCTGGCACGCGTACTCCCGTTTAGATCGGTCCGTCGACCCCCACCTCGCCGAGTTGGTGTACACGGGAACACAAGTTGTCGCCGTAAACGGTGAACGGACCGCAAACTCGCGCGTGTCAAGCGTTTGATTGGCAATGCGCCTTGCGGTGCTCTTGACACTTCGTTTGACGGCGCGTGCAGGAAAACATGCCATGAGGACCGCACCTTTCCATGTCAGTTAGCGGTTAGCCTGATCAAGGAAGCGCAGAAACATGCATGGGGACGCTAGATGTCGACCAGCGACCGTTTGACGCTTTCGGCGGCTACGCAGAAATTGGGCGTTGAATTATCGAAGGCTACATAAACTCGACCTTCCAGTGCATCAGTAGGTTCAGTCGATCAAAAACGGTAGCGGACTATTCGCATTGACTTGACGAGCATTCGTCATACGCAAACCCTTCGTGGTTGGGTTCATTGCGATTCACTGACCGTTGACATGAGCAATTGACAATAGTCTGCAGCGACTTGTGTCCAAGTCCTCTTCAACAAGTGTCGTGTGGCAGCCTGTTGTGCTGGAACAAGGCTACCACCAAGTTTCCACAGATTTGAAATCGCCGACTCAAGTTCCTCTAGTGAATAGGGATCAAATGCCATAAACGCGTCCAAGTTAGGCAATGACTCCCTGATAACCTCGATTCGGCTAACTGCCGCCGGTGTGTTCATTACCACGGACTCCAATACTTGGAATGGAAAACCGCCTTCAAACAACGTGGGAATTATTGTGCCGACGCTGTATTTATACAGAGACGGAAGGTCTTGCGCCGCCACTCTCCCCAAGAAAACGACACTGTTTCTATCGGATTCACTCCTGCAATCCGCCAGTAACTGCGAAATTTCGTCATGCTGTGGCCGGTTCTGAAGGCAGTCTGTCAGCACAAGTTTGAGGTTGGACTTTGACCCTACAGCAGACTGCCGGAAATTCAAGAACGCTTGAATGAGGCGGACATGGTTTTTGTGCAGTCGAATCATCGACGGGTACACGATGTAGGGCTGAAACAAACCATAGTGGTTTCTAAAGACATCTTCAACACTGACTCCAAAGGACCTGTACTCTTCGATGGGAGCCGCAAGCCGAATGACATGCGCCTTTGAGGGAGGAGTCTGCAGGAAAACCATTCCTTCATGATTACGTGTAAAGTCCGAATGGAAAACCACCTTAGATGCCCGACTTGTGACGGCATCTACGACTCGTCCAAACGGTTCAAAAAAACCCGGGTGAGCTTTGTCGTACACATCCGGGAAATGCAAGTACACCAAGTCGTGGAGAGACACAATAAACGGTCGCTCTAGTCCGACGGCCATCTCCATGCCGATATAGGGTACAATCCATCCACACACCTCAACGTGCTGATTTACCCATTCTACAGTGCTAAATTTGTGGTGAACCATCCTAGTACGATTCATCGAGGACAGGTTCCGTTGTAAAGCTTGTTCAACAACTTGATAGTTTCTCTCCGTTGTCGTCACGTGCAGCACCAGCGCGCGGTTACACCGCAACAAGCCGTCTGTCAAGCGGATGATAAATCTACCGATTCCTTCTCCATCAAAATGTTCCCCAACGTCAATGGAGTATCCGAGGAACAGCCCAACGTGTACCATGCGTTGTAAAGCACCGACCAGCATGCGTCTACCGCTCCCTCCACAAAGGACAGCGTATACTGTGCACAACACCTGGCAGACGAAACGGCTGACGTCACGACACGCAAAGCGAATTTTCAAGACGGTAAGAGAAAGCCATGCTTCGACAAATTTCTGCGAAATGTTCGTTCACAGTACTCGCGAGTGAACGAACATTGGAGGACGTGCTGGCTTTGTCGCAAGCTTTCCACAGTCTCGCAATCGCTCTGCAAGAGCCGAGAAACCAACTCGCGCGCGTGATGGATGTTATCTACGGCTCCGTGTACCTCATCCCCAGCAATGCGCCTAAGCAGACTATCCCTGTAAAACACAACTGGCGTGCCGAAAATAGCTGCCTCCACGGGCGCGTAGTGTAGATGCCTCGCTTCGTGAGAGTGATAGTACAGTACTTTGCTGCGCTGAAATAATTCGCGAAGTTGGTCGTCACGAACGTTTGCCAAGACATGCGAATCGCTCACGGGAGACCCTTGTTGACCCACGATGACATGTGGAAAGTCACCGAATTGTTCTTTGAAATCTCGGTACACTTTTGTATAGTAGGGATTGTCGTTGATGTTCGAGCACACAAACAAGACTTGCTTGTCTGTGCCTTGCCATGTGTTCTGGAACCTCCATACACTTTGCGGAATACCAACGGGTAAGAACAGGGCCCTGTCTCGAAGAAACGTAGCCTCACACTCCGCCAGTTGCTCGTAACTCTCGCCAAACCAAAATCGGTCCTTCACCGCTTCCAACCAGGAATCCACTTGTTCACCGAAAATTAGATGCAGAACCTTTCCATAGGTCATCGTGTTATCTACGCCAAAGACGCGCATGATGACTTTTCCTGAAAACCCCGTCATGATGCCCTGAAACGGATACTTCATGATGCATGTGATAGCTATTCCAAAGTAATGATTCAAAGCCGCCGTGATATCGCTAGGCCACGGTCTGTCGGCATAAAAGTCAAAGGAATTGAGCTTCCGAAGTACATCGTCGGGAATTGTTAGTCCACTGTCATACGAAAAATCAACTATCGTACTACGAAAATCCCCAGTATGATTGGGTATGACTTTTGGGGTGAACACTTCAAAGCCCAGTGATTGCAGGAGTGGAACTTCGAAGGGCATTAAGGTTTTGTGATTTAATAGCCAGAGAATACGGCGCTCCTTGTTCTGCAACGATTCTCCCCCCCACGACTACGATGGGACAACCAGTTTCATGACAGTGAACGGCGGTAGCGCAGATACGCTTCGCTGAATGTGGAGGAGTACTTCTGTGCGAGTTTCTCCCAGCTCATCTTGGGATTACTCGTTCCCTCGATGGCGGAGCGTTTGTATCCAGCGTAGCCGCGGATGAGTTCTTCAAGAGCGCGGGCAATCGAGTCCGGAGACCACGGGTCGAACCATATCACCTTCGCTGTATGAGACGCCATTTGTTCGCGAAGCACGGGAATATCCGAGCAAAGGACGGGGGTCCCAGACTGAAGGGCCTCTTCGACTGGGTAACTTCCTCCGCCCTCGGAAATGCTGGGCATAATTACGGCTGTGGCAAACTGAATCAGCGACTGCATGTGTTGATGTGAAATGAATCCAAGCGGGTACAACTGACGGTCAATCCGAAGCCCGGCATCCCTAATCACGGACTGCAACCAGGGAATATAGGCAATCTCGGACCATTCCGGCGGAGCCTTGCGCAGTGTGTCTGTTAAAAATCCAGTGAGAACGAGGGGATATTCATTATGAGCCGCAAAACGTTGATAGGCGAGAAACAAATTGGCGTGATTCTTGTGCGGTGATGTATTGGCGGGATACAGAATGTACTTTTCGGGTATCTCACTCAACCGCTCATGAAGGATGCTCCCAGAGCTTGTCGGTGCAGGCATTAAGACATGAGGAATCACTGTGATGTGGTCCCGTACAACGTCGAAATGCGTTTGAATCCTAGACGCGACGTGTATGGACGGAGCCACAACCATGGTCGAATTGGACATCCAGCGCACAGCTCTTTTATACTCTGCACTGATGTGAGACCCGACGGCAAATGGCGGTACATAGTCAAACAATGTTGTATCGTGAAAAGTACAAACTGTTGGACGGCGCAGGTCCATCCACTCGCGCTGATGAGGCCAAAAGAAGTACACCACATGGCAATCTTGTGCCAGTAACCTTGCCTGTTCCAGGCCGGTTGAGTTGTCACCCTGCGGCAACTCTACAATCTCCACATTCAAATTCCTTTCAATTCGAATGTCCCTCCTCATCTCAGGTGGGCAGTTTAACACCACTCGCATAAACTCAATGTTCGCGTCCTTTGCCAAAGCTGAAACCAGACCGTTAAACAGTTTCGTACCTCCGCCTAGGGATGCCGAAGAGCACCAAACCAACAGCCGCATAGAAATCCTCCTTCAGGTACTTGCCGCCCTGGTCAGCCCCGAGCTAGTTGATCATATGAATCCACTCAAGACCCCGGCATGGATGGCTGTCCAGTCTTGAATCAAGTAGAAGGAGCGTGTGACCCCCGACCCGACAAGTGCCCCCAAACACGATCACATGCAGAGCCATCGAGGCATAAAATCCAATGCAAGCAAATGGTACATGGAGGAGCACGGAGTCAGATGCCTGTCATTGGTGTGTTTTTGGCATATAAGCAGAGAATGACTGATATGGATAGTGAAGGTATAGGACGTTTTACCGCGCGGATTGTGGAAGGAATGCTCATGGCCAACGAGAGACTGACCCTTCGACTGGTCGTCGACAAACTGAACGCTCAAAACGTCGAACAACTGCTTCATCGAATCAAATCCAGGTACTCAGCACGCCTGTTCACTTACGAGTGCGACCCATTCAATCCGAGGAAAAACCTAAACTGGGTGAACCAACACCTCCAGGTTGATGCATGGTTGGTTCCGTACGTCGGATTAGAACTTGCCCTGGAGTTGAAGCAACCGTTCATCTTGTGTCTACATGACTTGGTTCACGAACACTTCCGGTCCGTGTACGTTCCTCGATTTCCCGACTACTTCAGCAGATTTGACAAGACCGTCCAATCTATGACAAAGGAAGCGGCGGCAGTCGTTTTTTCCTCTAATTTCACGAGGACCAACGAGGGTAGGTTACTGCAGTTACCTGACTCGAAAACCGAAATGATAAGACTCGCTGCACCTACCGAGGAATACGAACAGATGCAGATACTCGACGAGGCGACGCTGCGTCATAGGTATCGATTGTCCAGACCCTATCTTGTTTATCCATCTGCTATTCGTCTGCACAAGAATCATCCGAGGTTAATTGAAGCTTTCCTGAGGTACCTGCGGTCACAGACGGGCTGTGCAGCTACGTATCACCTCGTCCTCACCGACCACTACATGAACAGCCCCCTGAAGTCTGAAATATCATCCTTACTTCGGGTTTATCGCGATGTTGCAAATCACGTTATCTTCGTTGGCCGCATTCCAGCCAGTGATTTACCGTCCTTATTCAAATACGCGGTGGGGACTGTCGTACCCACACTGTTTGAGGGCAGTTTCCCGTTTCAAATACTCGAATCCCTGTTGATGGATACCCCTGTCGCTTTCAGCCGGATTGAACCAATCCAGGAATTACTGGCGGATATCAGCGTATTTCCAAGCTTTGATCCCTGTGATCTCGATGAGATGGAGCACTCGATAGCAGACCTATTCCACCCTCAGCCAGCGTTGTTTGAAAGGCAACAGGCAGTCATCAAGCCCCTTTTGACTCGCACATGGGTACATGTGGCCAAGGAGTATCTGGCATTGGCGGCGAGAGTGACGCCTGGAAATTCACCGAATCACTCAGACTGACTCAGCTCTGATACGACATCTTTGACTTGGCCGCTGATGTAGTCAATGTCCTCTCGTCTGAGTGCTGCATAGGTTGGAAGGTTCAGACCGCGGGTTGAAATGCGGTTAGCGACCGGAAACTCCGAATTCTCGTGAAGGTGGGCGTATGGGGGCAACCTATGCATTGGGTAAAAGAACGGTCTGGTCTCAATCCCCACTTCTGCAAGACGATTCTGCATGGAATCTCTCGAAACCTCCGAGCCGAACTGGAGCACGATACTGAACATCCAAGAAACGCTTTTGGCCCATTCCCGCTCGCGTGGCAACATCACATCTTGGCACTCGTTGAGAAACTCGGTGTACAATTTCGCGACCCGAGTCCTCTGCTCGATATGCCATGAAATTCTCTCCAGTTGAGCACACCCAATCGCAGCCTGTACGTTCGTCATTCTGTAGTTGTAGCCAATTGTGGGATACCAGTAGCGTTTGGCCCTGTCCATCCCTTGGTCCCGAAGGAGTCTTACCTTCGCAGCAATGGTGTCGTCGTTGGTTGTGACGGCCCCACCCTCACCGGTCGTAATGATTTTGTTTCCAAAAAAGCTAAAAATCGCTGCATTACCAATTGAACCGACGGATTGTCCCCGGTACTGAGCCCCAATCGCCTCGGCCGCATCCTCCACGACAAACAATCCGTGCCTCCTGGCGATTGTCAGAATCGGGTCCATATCGGCTGGATGACCGTACAGATGAACAGGGATTATGCCTTTGGTCCTTGGGGTAATCTTGGCCTCAACCAGAGCGGCATCCATGTTCCAGGTGACCGGGTCGACGTCGACGAAGACGGGAACGGCTCCGCAGTACGTCACCGCGTTTGCGGTCGCAACAAAGGTCAACGTGGGAACCATCACCTCATCCCCCGGCTGAACGTCATAGGCCATCAGCGCGAGATGCAGTGCCGTTGTCCCACTACTACAGACGATGGCATGTTTTGCGTGGCAAAATGTGGCGAGTTCTTCTTCAAATCGGTCAATGTATCCTCCCTTTGAAGATATCCACGTCGAGTCGACGCAGTCCATCACATACTTACGTTCATTGCCATTCAGCGTAGGAGCCGATACGGGATAGGAGTTAAACACTCTGAACCACCCCTCCGAAGAGTAATTATTTCAGCGACCTTTGTACGCGTGCGGGAACTCCGTATGCGATGCAATCAGAGGGGAGGTCCGTTACAACAACTGCGCCCGCCCCGATGACTGACCAGGCACCAATCGAAATGTGGTCGATGACACTTGTTCCCGTGCCAAGCCATGTTCCAGCACCTACACGAACGCCGCCTGAGAGAGTGCACCCAGGTGCAATATGACATGAGTCCTCAATCACACAGTCGTGATCGACAGTGGTGCCCGTATTGATGATGGTGTTGTCATCGATGCGTGTATCCGTGTTCACGACGGTATTCGCCATAATCACGACCCCTGACCCCAACGTGACAGATTCCGAGACATAGGCAGTTGGGTGAATCACATTCAAGAGACTGAAGCCGAGGTGGCGCACCGCGTTTGCTCGTTCGTGTCTGACTCGATTGTCTCCAATCCCAATGACCACCTGACGGACACCGTCTTTGTAGAGTGTAGGAAGCAGCGTGTCGTCTCCGATAACTCGGAGCCTACCTCCGATATAATAAATCCCTTTTTCGGATAAACAACCTAAAATTTCATAGTCAGGGTTCATACGCAGGGTCTCGGCGATCACCTTTGCATGCCCACCCGCCCCAAGGATGATGACTCTTTCAGGCATGTTTCGTTCCTCTCTTCACAAGTCAGGATACTTTCGAAACACTGATGCACTCTCGACCATACTATCCGCCGACTGACCGTACTGAGACGGCATCAGTACAGTTTGTTCGGTCAATCCATCAGGATAGCCTCCCATTTGTATGGTTACTTGCCATGAAGTTAGGTACATGCCCGAGCACGTCTCATCCGTGCACCGTAGTATGCCGATGAAGGAAGAGAATCGTGGAAGGAGTCGGCGGGCCATATGGGAGGATGCGTTCGAGTGTTCAACACAGACATCGTGCGAACACGTCCCATCGAAGCGGGCACTTTAACAGTGAATCGGCTGCAGATCGGGAGAAATGGTCATCCTCGAAACGGGCAAGTGGGCTGGCAGCAAACCCGGCATTGGAGGCGTTCTTTACCGCGGCTAGTGTCCGCGGAGAAGTAGTAACCGTGACGACGGCAGCGGAATCCATCTCAGGTAGGATTACGGTTGCTGGCACTAATGCGGTCGAAGCATTGAAAGCAATGGGACATTTTGATCATTCCGTATAGCAAAATCACTTCTGCAGCTTAATAGAGGACGGAGGCTCTCCGAAATGACGTTCACGTCAATGCTTGCCGAGTATATTGGTCGGGTGGTCGACGTCACAGTAACCGGTGGAACAGTTTTCTCCGGAACATTGACTGATGTTGCAGTTTCGTACATCCAAGTGCAAGAGCCATACGGCCCGTATGGTCCTGGTCTGCTGCTACGTATCCCCACGACAAACATCGAATACGTCGTCGTTCCACAATAAGGCTTGTGCTTGGGTCGCCCGCCCCTGCACTTAGTTAGGAAATCAGGTTCCCTGTTCATCTACTGTAATACGCGTAACAAGACAGTATGACTAGTAAGACCGCACGCATGGATATCGCTGACGGAACGGAGGATTCCAAGTTGAGAGCCTTGATTACTGGCATCACAGGATTTACTGGAAGTCATTTGGCAGAGTTCCTGTTGAAGCAGGGCGTGGAGGTTTACGGAACACGAAGAATACGCAGTCCGCTGGAACATATACGAGGCATCCTTGGTGACATTCATCTCGTGGAGTGCGAACTTCGCGACGCGTTTTCGGTACATGAAATGCTGCATACCGTCCAACCTGACTATATTTTTCACTTAGCGGCGCAGAGTTTCGTCCCGACGTCCTGGAATTCACCGACGGACACTCTGACAAACAACGTCATTTCGCAGGTCAATCTGATGGAATCGATTCGTCGTCTTGACAAGAATGTGCGCATGCAGATTGCATGTTCCAGCGAGGAGTATGGTCTGGTTTTACCGGAGGAATCACCTATCCAGGAGACCAACCCTCTGAGACCACTTAGCACATACGCCGTGAGTAAAGTGGCGCAAGATTTCCTGGGCTACCAATACTTCAGGAGCTACGGCCTTCACATCATCCGCACTCGGGCATTTAATCACGAGGGGCCCCGGCGCGGTGAGGTGTTTGTGCTATCGAACTTTGCAAAGCAGATTGCTGAAATGGAAATGCAGCTACGAGAACCAGTCTTGCACGTCGGAAATCTGCAGGCGAAGCGCGACTTCACCGATGTGCGTGACGTGGTGCGAGCGTATTGGTTTGCGCTGGAGAAAGGAGAACCTGGAGAGGTTTACAACATTGGAACTGGCCTGTCCTGGACCATTCAAGAGTGTGTTGACAAACTACTGAAGCTGACGGACTTGAATGTTGAAGTCAAAGTTGATCCCACGCGCCTCCGTCCATCCGACGTCGAACTTTTGATGGCCGGTTTTGACAAACTATCGACTCGTACAGGCTGGAGGCCCACGATACCACTCGAACAAACCGTCCAAGACACGCTGGACTATTGGCGCCACAAGCTCAGAGCAGAACGAACGACTGGCGAGAGGCCATATGACTAAATCTGTAAGGGTACTGCTGATGGCTGGCGGGAAGGGTACCAGACTCTGGCCAAAGAGCCGAAAGACATTGCCAAAGCAGTTTATGCCAATCACAGGGCACAAGACACTGTTGCAACAAACCGTGGACCGACTATCGACGTTCGTCCATCTGGAACATCTATATGTTGTCACTACACCAGAATATGCACAGCACGTGCGAGAGCAAATTCCTGCTGTAAACGTCGACCACATCATAATCGAACCCTGTCAACACAGCACGACGGCTTCGCTTGCCTACATCCTGTTATCATCACACGTCCTGGGCATTGCAGCGGATGATGTCATCGTCATCTTGCCCACCGACGCGTACATTCAGGACACGGTAAGTTTCGTGCAATGCCTAGAGAACGCGACTGAATTGGCTGCGGACACGGGTGGCACAGTAACCATCGGAGTACCAACGACGTATCCGTCGACTCATTATGGTTACATTCAAACACGAACGCAAACTGTGGGGCAGGGCTTCAAAGTGCATCAATTCGTTGAAAAGCCGGACCTTGAAACCGCGCGTCAATACATGCAGGACAACAGTATCTATTGGAATTCAGGCATCTTCATCTGGAAACTTTCGACCCTAGAAGAACTGGTTCAAGTTCATCTTCCAACAACGTATCGTGAGATAACCAGACTGACTCCGCATTGGCAGGAACTTGACGATGAATCGTTGAGACAGTGGTACATTCAACAACCAAAACAGTCCTTCGAATATACCCTTGTTGAAAGGACAACCGACATCTACATGGTTCCTGCAACATTCAAATGGACCGACCTAGGCACATGGAGTTCCTTCATCGAAACGCTCTCCTCTCGCAGAACCCAAGACGAAGCACCTGTGGTGATGCATGAGTCCCATCGGTGTTTGGTCGAGAGCGAACGCGGTTTAGTCGCTTTGTTCGGTGTCGATGACCTCATCGTCGTACAGACAGGGGACACGCTGCTCGTATGCAGTCGAGACCACGAAGACCAGTTAAAGCAACTCGTCGATTTTCTTTCTGAGCGGAATTACGACAACTATCTCTGACTCGGCTAGAACCACCACTGAAAAACCGTCCAGCGGCGAAAGATGTGTTCCGCCTTAGGTCTCACGGTCTAAGGCGGCTGTTTAATTTCTTTGTCAACGGGTCATGCTTGAATTCATGCGCGCCCACAGTTCTGCCACGTATGCTCGAAGACAGGAACTGTCGTGTACGTTCATGTGGTTCATTCCGGGTAGTCCATCGGTAGCTTCTGATCGCGCTATCCGCAAAGTGGGGAGATGGGGTACGGTTGGCACCGACGGTGACCTTGCAGCCCAAGGTCCGATTCGGCTCCGCGCCTGATTCAACCAGCATCCCCGAGGCACATCATTCATGCCACGATGAACGGTTACAGATCACGGAGCTTTTCCAAAAGCAGTTGGGTTGCGTACTGGTAGAGTTCCATGTCCATCTCGTACTTCTTGCTGATTTTTGCGACTGTGCTTTTCGAGAGACTCGCTATCAACGGCCGGTCTGGATTTACATTCGCCCTTTGATACTTGACGTACTGCCAGCCAAACTCACGTCTTAGAAGGTCAAGCGACGGATCGAACCGTTCCAGGATAGCGCATACTTCCACACCGTGTTTTAAGTTGTACTTCGCATCCTCCAGATTGGGCATAGTCATGTTTCCAGACACAAATCGAGTCTGAATGCATAAGTTCTCGTGTTCAAGTCGGGGGTCTTCGACATAGGCTTCAATCGGGTCCTCGTATGGATCGTAGAATGGGCTCTTGTTGCGAACGTGAAACCACGACACAACCTGCTCGATTGGATTCCGCAGTATGGTGACATAACTGCATTGTCTCGGAATGTAGCGATGCACCCCGTAGGCAAAATGACCTGAAAGTGTTTCTGCACAGTTTAGTTCAGCCAATAGGTTCACGACACCAGAAGGTTCCGCACCATACTTCATCGAACTGTACTTCACATTACTTTGATATTGTTGGCACATGATGTTTGTCAGTGTTGTTCCACCTGTTTTTGGAATGTGCATAAAGGTGAGTAGGTCACTGTCGGACCGTACTGTATAGTCTCCCGTTGAATTTATCATATTGAACGACTCTCTCCCCGCTTACACCTGCTATCATCATCGTATACAGACGCCCATAGGTGGGCACGTGCAGGCATAGTGTGTACGTTAAACCACGCCTTCGAACCTGAGCTACGCGAACAAGACAGATTCAACGGCCTCTGTTCCGATTCGTCGACTCTGCCTTCATGAGCGCTTCACCAAGCGCTCTCTCGCCAAATCGAAGTGTTCCGCCACTAAGCTACAGTTTTTTTTCAGGTACTCAAACATTTGACGCTGTAATCGCGCGACTTGTCTCAGCCGTTCCACTGAGTCGACCTCGCCGATGTCGTTGATACGCTTGTGTGTCGCAAAGATCAGTTGCTGAGTGAACGGCACCACGTCTTCATCCACCGCATAGACTCGAAACGCGTTCGTGATTTTCTGGAACAAAGATTCCACAAACGCTGGCAGTTCAACTCCAGAGTGTCTTTCGTGCAGCGCACATGCCCGTTCAACCATCGCGCAGTCACGGATGTCTGCCTCGGCCCGCTGTGCAAGACTCCGAAATTTGTCTCGGATTTCCACACTTTGCGCCAACAGATTTTGATACGCCCGTGCTCGTTCAGTACCACCTTGTACGGGCATAGGCAGACAAGAGCGTAAATCGTTCTGCAGGGGCTCCACACAAAAATGGTCAATGGCCTCCCGCAGTGTCATCAACTCCGTTCCTTCGATATACGCACCTCCCTCTGTGGCGTCGATAAAACGGGTATCCGGGTGTTGACGAATCCGTTGTTCAAACCAGGTTTTAAACTCGTACCATATTTTCGTTGTTCTGACGTAACCGCCGTCGACCCCCTTGACCTCGAACGCGGGCTGCGACTGCAACAGCCGAACTTGGTCGGCTAAGTAGTCTTCGGAGTAAGCGGATAACTGGCTGTGGGTCTGCTGGTCGGGTCCGAACGCTAAATCTTGCCCGACAAAAATGATGGGATTTGCGCCAACCCACAGAGCAAACTCGAACGCAAGGTGCGCTGACGAACCGCCACCGTTGAGCCCGACCTCACCACTCCCGATGGCCTGCTGAATCCACCGTCCCGTCGACTCTCCACTACGAAACACTGGTAGCCACGAGCCGGGAAATGTCCGGGGAATCCGCGGATCCATTAAAGTGAGTCCGACCATCACAAGTTGTTCAGGGATATCTTCTTGTTCAAAGTGGATATGGTACACGTTTGGGGTGCGCTCGGTCACGCAGATTCCGTCCGGAATGATGCCTCTGCGCAAGCACGGGCGCAACGCCGATTCCGCTGTCAGTAGAATCGATTTGCCGACGGCTTCACTGAGCAAATCCGCATTCCGGTCAAGGGATGGACCATTCGACACAATGATAGCTGGGCGACCCGCAAAGCATCGTTGGACGTCTGTCAATCGGGGACTGTCGAGAATTACATCGACATTATCGAGTGTATTGTACATACCAACTAAGGTGTCGTGAACGGAGTTCCCCACACTGCTTAAGTGTAATTCCAAGGTATTCAATACCCACTCGTGGATATCCAGGTACTCTCGCTTCTGATTGCGGTGCGCAAGCCACGTGAAAAATGCAGCCGGTTTAGTCGCTCGGAGCAGAAACTCAGGCGTAATGACGGCTGCGAGTTGAGTCTTAATCTGCTCAAGGTCGCCAACGACAAAATGGATGGAGGGGTTTGTCAGTACTGGCCGCATGTCAATCCGGGTGAGCATGGCGTAAAACAAGCTGATGTTGCGTTCAACGACCACAGTCTCCGTATACAGTTTTTTGCGTTTTGCGTACTCTAACAGCGGATAGCCGAACCCGCACCCATAGATAAAGCTAACGAATACGTCTTTGTAATCGAGTGTCTCTGCCCAGTGCTGCGCCTCAACCCAGGGGTCAACGAAACTGTTCGTGTGCACCTCGTTGCCACCCACACGCACAACACCGACAGGCCATCCTTTTTCCCCAAGCACTGTGGACACATCTGCTCCATTGGCAAACTCAAAGTTTCGTAATATCCCTCTCAGAGGTTCTGGCAGGCTGTCGATGTTGTCAGTCAGAATTGGATTATCCATGGTTTGACCACCTCTGTGCCTGCAAGACTGGCAATACCTCATACTCTAGGACATCCGTTGCATAGATTGTGTCCCGGTTTGCAAGACAGTCCAACACCTTTTCCAAGCCCTGGACTAGGGCGAAGAGCGTATCCGTCGACAGGCTCCCGTCGCCTTCACTCGCATCCACATCCAACTTGTCAAGCCATACCAGACACCCTTGCTGAAAGTACCCGAGTCCTTCATAGTCGTCACCCCGACGCCACGAAGCACAACCTTTTTCGATAGAGGTGACGAGCGCGTCTGTGTCAGGTGTCATAGGCATCATATTCTCCCTTTTTCCAGCGGCTCATGACGATATCCGAACCTTGTTGAAAAAACCAGTCAGCGTTTAACATCGTCGTCCGGCTCAACCACTCGTTGGCCTGATGAAAATAAGCCACAGGTCTTTGCATGGTTTGTACGTCCTCTGCATAAAACAACACATCCGGTTTCGATGTCAGCCATGCGTACCAATTTTCCACAGACCCGCGGAGTCTAGCTTCTAGGTTGGCCCGCTCGTTCTCCGAAGCGTGCTCCACAGCACTTCCCCCTTCCCGCTTAATCCACTAGCAATATATACTGCACCTCGATGGAGCGAGTGGACGCCCGCCCCGCTGAGGTTTAGCCATTAGGCACGTGGGCTGCAAACAGTGGACGTTGCGTTATACACTCGAGCCCATTTCCTGACTCGCTACACCCACTCGTCCCACACTTTCAATTCCTGAAAACGTATGGTGGTTGGAACACCGAATGAAAGGGGGGAAACTCAATGCCTAGTCGACTCATCACAGCGGAGAGAGACTTGCTTCGCATCCGACAGCGCCTGCTCGATCAGCGTCACACGACAGCTGCTCAAGCAATTGCGTACGCGGTGCACACCCTTCGCAGGATCCACAGATAAGAAACACTGACGATGTACGTGAGTCTGCGCTTCCCTGGAGGACGTGGACTCACGTGCTGGTCAGCCCTGCGACCCTTAAAGCAGGAACTTCCCACTCACTTGTCCCCGCCAATTAGGCATCCGTGGTTACCTCTGTCCCGCTCCGGCCATAGCATGGTGGAAGTTTTGATGGAACGCTGATTTTCAATGAGGTGAGTGCATTGGCATCCACACGCCATCAAGCCACTCGGCCGTGGGTCAAGGTTGAGGTGTGCCCGATTAAGAAGACGGTCTGCGTTCGAGTCAACGTTTCGTCTGACAAGCAGACCTCTTCCCCCTGCCATCGACATCGTCAACGGCGTCGATGCAACGCACCGAAGCCATCACCCATTCAGCGTGCACAGGTCTTTGGGAAGTATCACGGAACCGTGATTCCCGTTCGCGTGGACCGCAAGGGACGCCTGCTGACAAGTCCAGGCGTCCATTCACATCATGGCAACGTGACATTCCGAGAGGACACGCGGAACGTCGTGGCTACCCATGACTTTGCGCCCCTACCGCTTCAGGACGTCAGCCACGCCATAAAGTATGTCTACCTGGTCCACAACCTTGGTTCTGCTAACGCAAAAGTCGTGGTCCAGGTAGGCACGGATTGCGAAAATCTCGCAGAGGACCTCGAAGGCGCAATCACGATACCAGCCAATCAAGTGGTGATTGTCACCCCTTTGCTGTTCTCAAAGTATGTGCGCTTACTGTATCGCTCCTCTTCCTCAGACGAGCAAACGAAACTTCATATCGTATTCCAGGCACAAGCCGTCGGTTAACCTTACAGTGTTTCGCCCATTTTTTGATGTTTCGTGACAGACGTCTCACAATCCGCGCTAAAACAGGTACATACCCAAGCCATTCACCTACAATCTTTTGGACAGCCACCATATTTTGATTTCATCACTGCAAGGGAGATGACAACCGTGTCAACAAAGGTATTTTCAGAAGTCGCGTCCACGCTACGAAGTCAAGTCTTTCAAACGTCGCAATCCAATCTACAAGCACGCGTGTTCCAAACTGCGCAGACCAACCTGCGCGCCCGCGTCTTCCAGTCCCTGCACTCGCTGATGCAGGTAGGCGCCGTGCAAACTGCACAATCGAATTTGCACGCCCGGGTCTTCCAGTCTCTGCACTCCCTGCTACAAGCAGGCGTTGTGCAGACCGCGCAATCCAATTTGCGTGCCCGCGTGTTCCAGTCCCTGCACTCGCTGCTGCAAGCAGGCGTTGTGCAGACGGCGCAATCCAATTTGCGCGCCCGCGTGTTCCAGTCTCTAGCTTCTCTGCTGCGAATGACCTTGGTCCAATCCACCGCTTCAACAGCTGCCTTCGTGAAACTCGGCGGTCGCGCCACGGTCAGCACACAATCCACACACGTGGTCTCGTCGACTGCAACGTACTTCGCAGGCTTTACGGAAAATGTGTTGCAGTTGTCCGCCTTCGCATTTACGGTCAGAAATTCAAGCGCCGCAGGGAACGTCAACGCCAAAATTCAACTCAGTGCCGATGGTACCAACTGGTACGATGACCCTGGTTCCAACGTAGAAACCCTCACGGCTGGAAAAATTTTCACGTTTACACCTGGTAAGTTTACAGCCTTCACCCGCATCGCCTCCAAAAAAGCCAACGCTGCTGGCAGCACGTTACAAACTTTTGCTCAAGGACACGTATGAGCGAATTGATTTGCACCCCTGTCTCTGAAGGACACCTTGCCAAGACAGGGGTGCGCGGGTGGACCGGCATCATCTGGGCACGGGTTCAGCTCCGGTCAACGAACACGAGGGAGTGGTTGGGATGCGAGACTGCCGCGAAATTTTGGTTGACGCGTCCACGTCGATACGTCGCGCTATCGAGGTCATTGACAAAGACGCCCGGCAGATTGCGCTCGTGGTGGACCCTGACGCCCGGTTGCAGGGGACTATCACTGATGGAGATATTCGGCGCGCCTTGTTGCGCGATGCCTCCCTCGATGACCCCGTCGCTTCGGTCATGAATCGCAGTCCAACCGTGATTGGAGATGCAGACTGTGCATCGACTGCATATGTACTCATGGTCCAACGCGGTCTTCGCCGTATTCCAGTTGTCGATAGTGAGACTCGCGTGCTTGGCCTAGCGCTGCTCGAAGACTTTCTCCCCCCTCGCCCCCGCCCAAATTGGGCGATCGTAATGGCTGGCGGCCTTGGCTCCCGGCTGGCACCACTCACGGACCAGTGCCCAAAACCCCTCCTCAAAGTCGGACCCAGGCCACTTCTTGAGACCATCTTAAAATCCCTCATCGACCATTCGTTTCGCCAATTTTTCTTCTCAGTGAACTATAAGGCGGAAATGATTGAGGATTACTTTGGCACCGGTGAGAAGTGGGGGAGTAACATCGAGTATCTGCGGGAACGCAAACGACTCGGAACAGCCGGTGCACTGTCGCTGCTCCCCGAGGCGCCGAACAGCCCGTTCCTCGTCATTAACGGTGACTTGTTGACCAGCGTCAACTTCGACCACCTGTTGCAATTTCATGCGGAGAATCGCAGCATCGCCACGGTCTGCGTACGAGAATACACATACCGCATCCCGTACGGTGTCACTGTGATTGACGACCATCGGCTGCGGCGGCTGGTCGAAAAACCAGCGCAGAGAGTCTTCGTTAATGCTGGTGTCTACGTGCTTGATCCCGCAGTCTTGCGGTACATTCCAAAGGATACATGCACAGACATGACCGAACTCCTGCAACTCTTGCTGGCCAATGACCTCCCCGTCTCTACCTTCCCGATTCGGGAGTATTGGCTAGACATTGGTCGTATGGACGACTACCTGCGTGCAAACAACGAGTACGATGAGGTGTTTGGATGAAGGCTCTAGTCGTTGGATGTGGATCAATCGGCAGCCGCCACATGCGAATTCTGAAAGAACTGGGCCATGATACCGCTTTGGTAAGTCGACATCGCATGGACAGCTCCATCTACAGAAGCACAGCGGCGGCGTTGACACAACTGCAGCCGGATTACGTAGTCATCGCAAACCGGACACACGAACATCGGAACACATTGATGACCCTGCTCGACCGAGGGTACGACGGAACGGTGCTGGTCGAGAAACCTCTGTTCCATACCCCTTTGCCAGTTGACTCGACAGCAACTGGTCGCGTCTTTGTCGGATATAATCTGCGGTTTCATCCGGTCATGCGAGCACTCTGCGCACAACTTCAGTTCGAACGCATAATCTCAGCACAGGTCTACGCTGGACAGTACCTACCGACTTGGCGAAGACAAGACTATCGGCTCGGGTATTCGGCGAGACGAGCAGAAGGGGGAGGCGTTTTACGCGACCTCAGCCACGAACTCGATGCAACTTTGCACCTGTTTGGACACTGGCAGCGCGTTGCAGCAATGGGCGGGCGGTACAGTTCGCTCGAGATCGACAGTGACGACACATATGGACTGCTCATAGCAACGAACCGCTGCCCTCTCGTCAGCATACAGATCAACTACCTCGACCGGGCAAAGCGGCGAGAGATTCTCGTAAATACGGACAGACACACATACCGAGCGTGCCTCATTCACGACACGCTACAAGTGGACGACCTCGTACAGCACATGCCTAGCTCAATTGACGCAACCTACCGGGCCGAACACGAAGCGGTGCTCACAGGCGACCTCTCTGCACTGTGCACCGTCGAAGAAGCGCTGGTCACTTTGCAGTTAATAGATGCTGCGGAACAGTCCGCTAGTACAGGAAAGTGGGTGACTCGGTGAAGCGACTGTGTACCATCTGCGCCCGCGGGGGCTCGAAGGGTGTGACTGGCAAAAACGTCCGAGAACTCGGCGGCACGCCGCTCATCGCACATTCAATTTTGCAAGCGCGCGCATCGCGCCTGTTCGACGCCATTGCCGTGAGCAGTGACGACGAGGAAATCCTTTGCATCGCAAGGACTTACGGTGTCCCCTATCTGGTGCGGCGTCCACCTGAGCTAGCCACGGACGTGGCGCCAAAGCTGCCGTCTATCAGGCACTGTGCGAGTGACGTCGAGCAGCGAACGGGTCACGCCTTCGACACTGTCGTCGACCTCGATGTCACTTCACCCCTGCGGACTCCGGCAGACATCGCGGCAGCTGTTCAACTTCTGGAGGAAACAGGAGCCCACAATGTGCTTACGGGCACACCCTCGCGGAGGTCGCCGTACTTCAACATGGTCGAACTTGACCCATGTGGCCAGGTGCACCTGGCAAAATCACCCACACAGCAGATTGTTCGCCGTCAGGACGCACCACAGACGTACGACCTGAACGCTTCGATCTACGTGTGGACGCGTGTTACCCTCATGCACTCCGATATCCTGTTTCACGAGCAAACCCGGCTGTATGTGATGCCTCCGGAGCGGTCGCTGGACATCGACTCCGAACTAGACTTCGCGGTCGTATCGTTTCTGTGGAATGGGAGGTGTCTTCATGAGCCTAACGGACAAGAGTGCATTTGACCTGCTCGGCAAAGTCGCCTTAGTGACAGGCGGACTCGGTATACTGGGGCGACCGTTCTGTGAAGGGTTGGCTGAGCGCGGTGCATCTGTCGTGGTGGTCGACCTCGACGAAGGAAAGTGCACACAGTTCGCAGCGAAGGTGGCGCGCCAGTACGGTAATCCGGCGATGGGAGTCGGGTGCGACGTAGCGGAACCGGAGTCTGTTCGCAGCATGACCGAGCGTGTAGTCAGAGAACTTGGCGGGCTGCACATCCTCATCAACAACGCGGCTAGCAAGTCGAACGACGTAGCTTCGTTCTTCGCGCCCTTCGAAACCTACACACTCAACCAGTGGCGCGACATCCTCGCGGTCAATCTAGACGGAGCATTTCTCGTCGCTCAGTCTGTCGGAAACCAAATGATTTCCCAAGGCACTGGCGGTTCGATTGTCCAGATGTCATCGATTTACGGCTTGCTCGGGCCAGACGACCGCATCTATGAAGGCTCCAGCTACCTCGGTGTCAGCATCAACACTCCCGCTGTCTACTCTGCCTCCAAGGCGGGGATTGTCGGTTTGACCCGATACCTTGCTACGCGGTGGGCCAGGTACGGTATCCGGGTCAACTGCATCACCCCGGGCGGTGTTCAAAGCGGCCAGAACGATACATTCGTGAACCGCTACAGTGCGCGTGTCCCTCTGCAGCGAATGGCGAGACCGGAAGATTTGGTGGGTCCAATGGTGTTCCTGGCCTCTGCTGCATCGAGCTACATCACTGGCCAGAATCTGTTTGTTGATGGCGGATTGAGTGCCTGGTAGTCACTCCAGTAGCCACTCAAGAGGTCACTCCAGTAGTCACTCAAGAGCTGCTCGGCTCGCGTACACAGCGCCGGAAAACGAAGGCGAAGAGGTCGGCGCACACATCCGCAACCTCCACCGCGAGTCCTGCAGCACCGAAAATGGCGACCTTCATTCGATCCACTCGTCCTTGTCATAGCCACGCTTGGCAGCTTGACCGAGGACTTCCCAGTACCGGCTAGGCGCTAAACCTGTGCCCGGCCGCTTGACGACCAGGTTGCTCTCTGCGAAGCACTCCCCTGCCTTGATGGGACGACTCGCCACTAGGCTGCGGCGCACAACGGTGGCCGTCGTCATCTCTTCTGAAGTCGGCAGCTTGGCCGCGCTGCCGAGAGCTTCTTCGGCTTCGCGCACCCCGTGCACCATTGTCTGAAACTCCACCGGTTCCAGAGACGCCAAGTGGTCCGGCCCGGGGAGGTTGCGATTCAGTGTTAGGTGCTTCTCGATCACGACAGCCCCGCGGGCGACGGCCGCGATGGGTACAGCAATGCCCTCTGTGTGGTCGGACAGTCCGACCGGCAAACGGAACGCCGTCGCCAGAGTATCCATGGCGCGCAAGTTGACTGCACCTGGCAGTGTGGGATATTCAGACGTCGCATGCAACAGTGTGACGTGTGCAGCCAAGGAGGACTGCCCCGCTTCAGATGCATATGCGGTGCGAAAGGCCTCGCGCCCGGGTGGCGTCTGACCAGCGTCGGTCAGACCAAACGCCAACACAGATAGTGCCTCCTCAATCTCTCCGAGCGTAGACATGCCCGTCGACAAGATGACTTCTCTCTGACTTCTCCCGATGTGCAGCAGCAATGGCGCATGCGTGATGTCGCCGGACGCCACTTTGATGACGCGGACTCCGAGACCGACGAGGAGGTCAACACTGCGCTCGTCAAACGGTGTCGACAGAAACTCAACGCCTTTGTGTTTGGCGTACTGTTGGAGAATGCGGTAACTTTGCGCTCTAAGCTTCAACTTCCTCAGCATTTCGTACTGCGACTCGCCCGCGTCCGTCGTCTGCCGCTGGTACCCGGCTTTTGGCGACGACACGCTAACCAGGCTATCAGGGTCAAACGTTTGAAACTTCACCGCGTCAGCGCCAGCGGCAGCGGCAGCGTCGATCAGCTGTTTCGCCAGGTCGAGCGAGCCATTGTGATTCACACCCACTTCCGCAACGATCAAGCAGTTGTTCCGTTTCATCTACTTCCCCACCTCGAAAAAACGCTTGGACATCACGAACCCGACAGTCAAATGATGCTTGAGTGCTGTAACGATGCGCGGACTGCTCATGCCATCTCCGTAAGGGTTAACCAGGTTGCTGCAGTCCATCTCCCACGCTCGCTGGATAGCCGCCGGCAAGTCGTCGGTGAGTGGGTTACAGTGGATCACGGAAGCTCCACGCATACGCCCTTTCTGCCGCTCACCGATGTCGACAGTCGGCTTCTTCAGACTCGGCACCTCACAGATACCGCTTGATGAGTTCCCGACAACAGCGTCGACACAGTTGACCAGGCTGAAGTACAGCAACTGTCCTAGCGACGTGTAGACCGCGGCCCGACTGTTGCCACGAACATAATCGTCCACCATCTGCGACAGGCGGCGACCACCGGGATCGGCATTCGGTCTCGTAAACACGACACCCACATCTGGCTCGAGCCGGCCGAGCGCATTGAGCAGTGCTTGAAACTCTGCCACCGCGTCCGCTGCCCCCGCTGTTGGCGGGTGGTAGGTGACCAGCAGGTTGCGTTTTTGAAATGCGAAGCCAAGTTGACGCGCCAACTCGTCACCACGAAGCAGGTTTAGGTCGCGCAGTCCATCAAGTCCGGGGTGACCGACGTTGTAAACCAAGGCTGGGTCCTCGCCAAGCTGAATCACCCGCTCACGGGATAGGGCGTTCGTGACTAGGTGCAGTGAGGCCATCTTCGTGACACTGTGGCGGATGGCGTCGTCGAAGGCCCCTTGTGTCACGTCGCCACCAGCGATGTGGACAATTGGGATGCGGGAGAAGAACGCAGCCTGGGCAGCGGCAAACCACTCGAACCGGTCTCCCAGTCCCATCACGACATCCGGCGACAGTCGCGAGAACGTGTCGGCGAAGCCGATGCATCCGAGTCCGACCGACTTGATGACTCCGACGGACGTGTCGCTCGACAGCAACATTTCGACCTGGTCGGTTACGGGCAAGCCGTCGGCCTCAATCTCCTGAACGGTTTGGCCAAACTCGGGCGACAAGTGCATGCCAGTTGCGACGACCTGCAGTTCAATGTCGGGATCTGCCTGAAGAAAGCGTATGACACGTTTTTGCAGATGGTACTCTGAGCGGCTCCCGGTCACCACGCAAACCTTGAACTTACTCATTCGAACCACCGAGGTGCGCACTACTCGGCAGGTTGATGACTTCTGTCGCCAACTGCTCTGCAGTCGTGAGGGCCATACGGGGGCAGTCCTGATAGGTTTGCTGTCTGTGCAGCGCGGTCCACAGCGGGCGTGTGAGAATACCGGCTTGGTGCGTTTTCTCCAGCAATTCGTCGCGAACTCCGTCGGTCGCATCACAGAGGCGCAGTGCATTCAGCCAGTAATTGCTCTTTGCAAACACAGGTTCAGCAACAAACTCCACGCCGGGAAGGTCGGCAAAGGCAGCCTGGTAGCGCGCAGCAAGCGTACGTTTTTGCACCAGCAAGGAGGGCAGATTTTCGAGCTGAGCAAGCCCGAGCGCCGCGTTGAGGTTCGGCATGCGGTAGTTGTAGCCAATGGCATCGTGGTCGTAGCGCCAGGCGTGTGGTTGCTTGGCCACAGTTGTCAGATGCGCCGCGCGCGCAGCCAGAGTGGCGTCGTTCGTCAAGACTGCGCCACCACCGCCCGTCGTCACAGTTTTGTTGCCGTTGAAACTGAGCGCTGCTACTGTCCCGAAGGTACCGGTGTGCTGCCCTTTGTAATACGACCCGAGAGATTCGGCAGCGTCTTCGACGAGGTCGAGGCGAAATCGCCGACATATTGTCTGTATCGGATCAACGTCAAAGGGGTGCCCGAGTACGTGCACACCAATCAGCGCACGAATCCGGCGCCCCGTACGACGGTTGATGCAGCCCTCGACGGTAACTTCAGCAATATCAGCGAGGTAATCGCCCAGTTTATAAGGGTCGACCCCGAGCGTATCTGGGGCGCTGTCGACGACATGCGGGATGGCGCCACAGTACGAGACGGCGTTCGCGGTTGCGATGAAGGTGAGCGCAGGCACTAGCACTTCGTCACCAGGTTCAATCGGTACGAGCTTCAGGCAGGTGTGAAGTGCAGCCGTTCCATTGACGGTCGGGATCACATATTTCGCGCCTGTAAACGACGCAAGTTCTGCTGCGAACCTGTCGACAAAGTTTCCGACGGACGAGACCCAACCGGTGTCGAGGCACTCCTTGACATACTGCCACTCTGTGCCGACAAAAGTAGGTTCGTGCAGGGCAATCGGCCTGTCTGTCACCGGGAGCACCCGCTTCAGCCTCTCGAGGACCTCTGTCACCAGCGCTGTCCGGTTCATACGTGGTAGTCCTTGCCTTGGTACGAGGCGAGGTTTTCGGGATCGCAGAACCATCTGACTGTTCGCTCGAGGCCGCGCCGCAGTCCCACTGGTCCGGCAAAACCCGGAGACCACCCGGTCAACGCAAAGGCCTTTGTGTTGTCCGCGCAGAGGCGGTCCACTTCACTCCCGGGCGGACGCAGGCGTGTTGCATCCGTTTCAACCTGCACAGAGCACTCCATCACATCTGCGATGAGCTGAACAACGTCTGCAATGGAAGTTTCATAGCCGCTGCCGATGTTCGTGACTTCACCAACCGTCTGATCGGACGCTGCGATGGCGGTGAAGCCACGCACCGTATCGTCGACGAAGTTGAAATCCCTAGTCGGGTGAAGTGCGCCAAGTTGCAGGCGCCTGCGCCCACTGGCCAACTGCGTGATGACGGAGGGGATGACAGCCCGCAGCGACTGGCGCGGCCCATACGTGTTGAACGGTCTGATGATCGCTACAGGTGTGTCAAACGTCGCGTGAAACGACAATGCAAGCTGGTCGGCTGCGATTTTCGTCGCGGCGTAGGGGGATTGTGCGTGGAGCCGGTGGTCTTCAGTCATAGGAACATACTCAGCTGTGCCGTAGACCTCACTGGTGGAAGTGTGGACAACCTTTCGTACCTCGGCAGCCCGCGCGGCTTCCAGCACACGCAGGGTACCTGTGACATTCGTGTCTACGTACGAAACGGGTGACTGATAGGAGTATGGAATGCCGACCAATGCCGCGAGATGAAAGACGACGTCGCAACCGCGCATCGCGCGAAGGAGCAGCGTCTCGTCGCGTATGTCGCCAGCTACAACATCGATTTCGCTCTTGACGTCAGATGCAATGGAGTCTAGCCAGCCACACTGGCCAAATGCGTTGTACAAAACCAGTGCCGTGACGTGACACTGGTGGTGGCGCACGAGCGCTTCCACCAGATGTGATCCGATGAAGCCGTCCGCCCCTGTCACCAGGATGCGTGTTTCGTTCAGTTTCATAGCTCCGCCCCCGCATCGTAGCGTGTAGACGGTCACATCTTATTCTCGCGACACCGATGACGTTCCGTGCATCGACCCATTCTGCAGATGTCAGACCTGCGCGTCGTACAGGTTGATGCGCACCACCGCGGTCCTTAGCGGGTCATTTTGCGCACTGTTAGTTGACGGGGGGGCGGGGGGGACGGGCGTGACCGAGGGGGACGGGCGTAACGGGCGTGATCAAAATGGACGCTATGCAGAGTTGCAACGGTCAAATTGTACGTTAAGACGCCGAAGGTGACATAATTCGAGGGTTTCGTGATCAAAAAGTGCGCTGTATTCGCAAAAAGGGTGATTTCTGGCGATTCTACTCGTCACAGCGCACTATATGAGCGTTATTTCCGCCTAAACTCACCCTCCGCCGTCCTCAGCGATCATTTTGCGCACTGTGACTTGACTGTCGCGCTGGGCGTGATGGGCGCGATCAAAATGGACGCTATGCAGAGTTGCAACGGTCAAATTGTACGCTAAGACGCCGAAGGTGACATAACTCGATGGTTTCGTGATCAAAAAGTGCGCTGTATTCGCAAAAAGACCTGTTTCTGGCGATTCTACTCGTCACAGCGCACTATATGAGCGTTAATTCCGCCAAAACTCAGCTTCCGCCGTCCGCAGCGATCATTTTGCGCACTGTTACTTGACCGTCGCGCTCGGTGTGACGGGCGTGGCACAACGGGCGTGATCAAAATGGACGCTATGCAGAGTTGCAATGGTCAAATTGTACGCTAAGGAGCCGAAGGTGACATAACTCGATGGTTTCGTGATCAAAAAGTGCGCTGTATTCGCAAAAAGGGCGATTTCAGCCGATTCTACGCGTCACAGCGCACTATATGAGCGTTAATTCCGCCATAACTCAGCTTCCGCCGTCCTCAGCGATCATTTTGCGCACTGTGACTTGCCCACGGCCCACGACCGGGATCACGCAACTCCGCAACGATTAGCGACGCCTGTGTGGTTGAGCCACCCCACCCGACCCGTCATATCGAGACCCCGGCGAACGGTTCTCCCCCGCACGATCCCGGCGCACCCTTCGCCCCCGCACGGTCCGGCCCCAGCGTGGACGGCCAGACCAAGCCCGCGGCGCCGCAACCTACGCAAGCCCGCGGCAGTACGTGTTCCTACGCCAGCCTGCGCCGAACGATTTCCTCCACGATGAAGGATGCTACCTCCGGTGCCAGCGTGCCTGGGCCAAAGCCTGCGTCGTAGCCGAGTTCGAGCGCGAGTTCGTGCGAGATCCGCGGGCCGCCAGCGATGAGCACCAGTTTCTCGCGGATCCCCTCCGCCTCGAGCAGGTCGACCAGCGCGCTGAGCGTGTGCACGTGCGTGTCTTTCTGCGTCACCACCTGCGACACCAGGAGCGCGTCCGCGTTCAGCTCGACTGCCTTGCGCAGCAGCTCCTCCGGCGTGACTTGGCTGCCGAGGTTGAAGGCGTCAATCTCCGGATAGCGCTCGAGGCCATACTCGCCGTTGTAGCCTTTCATGTTCATGATCGCGTCGATCCCGACCGTATGCGCGTCGTCGCCGGCGCAGGCGCCGATGACCGTGATGTGGCGGCCAATGTTATCGCGGATGTACTCGTTGACCTCGTAGAAGTCCATCACCGTCGTCTCGACCTTCGGCACCTGAATGTGCGCGTAGTCGACCGTGTGCTCAGTGTTGCCGTACATCACGATGAAGGTGAAGCCTTCGCCGATGTCCTCGTGGTGGACCACAGTCGGGGTCGACAGGCCCATCTTCGCGCCGAGCTGCCGGGCCGCCTCTACCGCTTCTGGGCCGTCTGGAACCGGCAGCGAAAACGAGAGCTGCACCTTGCCGTCGTTCATCGTGTCGCCGTACGGGCGGATGCGGGAGAAATCAGGTTTCGCGACTTCGCCACGCCACGCCGACTGAACGGCGCCCTGTGCCGTGCCCTGTGCGTCACCCGGCGCTGTGCCCTGCCCAACGTTCTGCGCCGTACCCTGTGCCATGCCCTGTGCGTCACCGCGCGAAGAATCCAATGCGTTCACGCTCATGCCCTCACCCCCTCGCTCTGCACAGAATCTGCCGCAACATTCGCGTCTGCCAGCACACCTGAATCCCCCAACTCCGCAGCAAGCGCCGGAAGTCCAAGCCGCGCGCGCAGCTCGTCTTCGAACGGGTTGTAGTAGTCGGCGTCGCGGACGATCACGCCAGCCAGTCCCTTGCCGCCCGTCTCTGCGCGTTTGACGTCGGCGAACATGCCGCGGCCGAGCGCTTGGAAGAAGCCGATGGAGACGATGTCCTCGAGCGTCGCGACCGCCTCCGCCAGCACTGTGCGGGCGCGCTCGACGATGATCCCGTCCGCTTTGAACTCAATCTCATCGCCGAGGTGGCGTGCGTTGTTGAAGATGTACTTCGCGTTCTCAATCGCGAGGTGGCGGTCGTAGATGAGCGGCGTGTGAATCTGTTCCGTCATCATGCCGAGCAGTTGGATGCCTTGCTGTGTCATGACGCCAATCATGTTAAACATCGCATCCTGCACATGCCCGCGGAAGATGTTGCCCGTCATGTGCTTGGTCGGCGGCATGTACTTGAGCGGGGCGTCCGGGAAGATTTCCCGGGCCATCTGCGCCTGCGCCAACTCGTACAGGAACCCGTCCTCAATCATCGGGTTCATCTCAAACGCGTGCCCGAGTCCCATCTGCGCCTCCGGCAACCCAGCGCGCAGTGCAAACTGCTCGTTGATGAACTGCGATGCGAGCACCGTGTGGGCGGCTTCGAACCCGTCCGCCGTCGTCAGGTAGTTGTCTTCGCCCGTGTTGATGATGACGCCCGCGTACGCGTTCACCATGCGCGAGAACGACTGGTCGACGAGCGTGCGCTGCATGTTGATGTCGCGGAACAAGATGCCATAGAGCGCGTCGTTCAGCATCACGTCGAGGCGTTCAATGGCGCCCATCGCCGCGATCTCCGGCATACACAGCCCGGAGCAGTAGTTACAGAGGCGAATGTACCGGCCGACCTCTTCGCCGACCTCGTCGAGCGCTTCGCGCATGATGTGGAAGTTGGCCTGCGTCGCATAGGTACCACCAAACCCTTCCGTCGTCGGCCCGTACGGCACGAAGTCGAGAAGGCTCTGGCCTGTACTGCGGATCACGGCGATAATGTCCGCCCCTTGCCTCGCTGCGGCGCGCGCCTGCACGACGTCTTCGTAGATGTTGCCGGTGGCCACGATGACGTAGATGTACGGCTGCCGTCCTTCGCCGAGGCGGTCGAGCAAGCCGTCGCGAGTCTGGCGATTGCGGGCGACGCGGTCGAGCGACTCTATCGCCAGTTTGCGTCCGAGGTCGCGGATATCAGCCTCGGCTGCGCGCGGCAGGGTGTCGAGCTCGACGCTGCCCGCCGCAATGGCCTCAGCGAGACTCTGCGGTGTCAGCCCGGTCTGAAGCAAACCGTTGACGAATAGTCGCGTGACGCCGCCTGTCAACGAATGGGTCGCTTGCAGCGTCTGCACCACTGCGTTCGGCAGCGGCACTCCTTCTGCATCCACACCATCTACGCCAAGCAGCCTCAGGACGGTGCGTTCCACCGCCACAGTGCTGCGCTTGGAAATAAATTCGTCCACGGCGTCGGCGATTGTACTTGCCGCCGCTCTGCCGCGCCGAATGAGGGTTTCGTCGAGATGCAATTTCGATGTCATGGTTTTCCCTCCCCCAGGTATCGCTGGCTCTCTGTGAGAATTTCGTCCGCCAAGCCAAGCCACTTTGCCACTTGCAGGGCTTCGGCTGGCGGTGTGTCATCGGTCATTCGGACTAAGCGGTAGTCCATCGCGCGCGCCAGCCAAGTCAGGCGCTGCGCCTCCGTCTGGCTAGGCTCGGTTGGCGGCGAGACCTCGCCTGGCGGGACACTGCCTGCAACAGGCAACGCGCCTGGCGGTAGCCGCCCCGCGAGCCCGCGCACGCGAAACTTCGCCAGGCCCGGTTCCGCAACGGCTCCGGCCAAGTGAGTCGCGACAATCCAGACCGAGTTGCGCGGCTGTTCGCGGATCAAGCGCAACATCGCGACGACGAGCGCCTCGCCTTCGAGCGGATTGGTCGATCGCGCCGGTTCATCCAAGCACACGAAGCCGTCGCCGACGTCCTGCCAGAGCGCCCAGGTGTGTTCGAGGTTCGTGATCTCCCGACCGTAGGCCGACAGCCCATTGTCGAGGTCAGTGCCCGCGCGGCCGCAAAAGCGGATGAAACGAAACAGCCGCGTCTCGAACGCCTGCGCGGGCACCGGCAGACCGTACTGCGTCAAGGCTTGGCAGAGGCAGAGCAAACTCATCGCAACCGTTTTGCCGCCCATGTTCGCGCCGCAGAGGACGTTGGGTCCGAGGTCGGGATTGAAATCGAGCGGGACGTAGGCAGAGGCAGGTGGGCCGGGCGAGTTGGCGGGCGGCCGAGCCGAGCTCGATGCTGCAGACTGAGCCTGGTTGGCCAGTGGCCGAGCTAGGTCGCTAGTCGGACGAGCCGGGTTGGCGAGTGTAGCGTCGCCGCTGTCCTGTAGGCGCGCGGCTACAATCGGGTGAACCCCACCCTGGAGGCGAACGTTTTCTCCGATCGTCGGAACTGCGCCGTTCCACTGGCGCAGGAGGCGAACCTTCGCGACGCGCAAGTCGAGCGCTGCGATGTCCTCCGCAAGCCGCTGCAAGTCAGGCAGCAGCCCGCGCAGGGCGTCACAAAACTGCGCAAGCACGTAATCTTGCGCTGTCTCAAGCGCTTCCTTCGCCACCCGGAGGCCCGCTTCCGCTGCGGTCAGGTGCGGCGTGGGTTGCACCGCAAAGACCGCCTCAAACGGCGTGTTGCGCAACCACTGTAAGCGACCGTCAGCCATCAACTGCTCGGCGAGGGGGCGCTGCTGGGGCAGACGCAGCACGACGTGTCCCTCGCGCGTCGGCCGCACGCCAACCTCTTCCTGCCACGACTTGTCGCGGTCTTGTTTCGCCATGTGAAGGGCGTACGTCGCCTGGGTCAAGGCGGCGGCAGCGGTGCGCCAGGTGTCGTCGGCAACGTGATCGATGGCGAACGACGGCACTGCCACCTCGCCAAACTGCGCAAGGCTGGCGCTCCACCGGCTGGGCGATGTCCACTCGACTTTCGCCCTAGCATCTGCAACACCAGCGTCACCCCGTCCCGCGCCAGCCGATGCAGCCCCGGCCAATCCCGCGCCATAGAAGAGAAACTGTTTGAGCGCGAGTAGCTGTTTGACGGACAACACCGTCGCGGGCTCGGCGAGGGCAACGAGCGCGTCGGCGACATCTGGTACGTGCTGCAGGCCCTCCGCGATCGCGGCGATCGCGGTCGCGTCCAACCTTGCGACGTCAGACTTCAGTTGGTCGAATTCCCGCTCGGCTGCGGCTTCTTCGCCTGTGCGGTATGGCTGCAACGCCGCTTTGGCGCGGCGGCCAAACGGAGTCACAGGGGCAAACACCTGCCAGATGGTATGCCAGTGCAAGTCAGCGATGCTGTCGGGATTAAGGAACGGAGCTGGACGTGTCGAATTGACCGCCTGACGAGCCGTCGTCATCGCTCCGTCACCTCCTTATTCGCGGAGGCCGGAGCGAGGGCCGTCGGTGGGCCGGAATCCACAGCGTCGAACATCCGGTCTGCCGAAGCGAGAGATCCGCCGAGCGCCAAGGCGTCGAACACCGGCACGCCGGGAGCCAGCGCCTGAGCCGCGGCTGCCAGTTCGACGACCGGCAAATCGGCGCCGTTCACGCTGTGCGGGTTGACCGCAATCGCAGCAAGCGGCAGGGGTGTCCACACGGACAGGCGATGGCCGCGCCGGTACCACGATTCGAGCGCGGCGCGCGGCGCCAGCACCTGTGCCGGGTGGCCGACGACGAGATGGACTCCAGTCGGCGCCGTCGCATGCGCCAGCAATCCCTCGAGCAGCGAGGCGGTCAGCGCGCCTGGCACGTACACGGCGCGGACGGCGCTCAACTCCCCGGGCCAATCGGGGTGGAGCCACGGCCCTGTCGTAGCAGCAGTTTTCGGCAAGCAGACGAGCGTCATGGGGTAGTCGGGATGACCGCTGACACCATGCGGCACGTTTAGCGCGGTGCGTTCTGCGGCGCCGAGCGGATCTCCCTGTGCCGCACCAAGGCGGGCACCTTCGGCCGCGTCTCGGCACGCTTCCTGTGCCGCGGCGAGGCGGGCGCCTTCGGCCGCGTCTCGGCACGCTTCCTGTGCCGCGGCGAGGCGGGCGCCTTCGGCCGCGTCGTGCTCGGTGGCGAAGTGCCCCAACACACCGATTTCCCCCCGCTGGTAAGCAGGATGCAGTTCATCCCGCAGGTCCTCCGCAACCTCCGGCAACAAAAAGCGCTGGACAACTGGCGTAGCCTGGGCGATCACGGCATCCACCGTCGCCCCCGCCGTCGCCCCAACCGCCAGTACCGCGGCATCGACGAGGTGAGGTGCCGCGGCAGCAACGCGATCGAACGCTCCGTCAACCAAACACCACGTCGCGCCATAGTGGCGCAGGCGGGTCGCGACCTGCTGCACGTGTTGACGCTGTCGCACACCAGCCAACAGGACGTGTCCCGGACGCGTCACCTGCGCAACGAGCACTTGCCCGAGCGGCGAATCGATCGGCAGCGCCTCCAGGTACTCGAGGCCCGCATCAGATTCGGCGAGCGCTCCCTCCGCCGACGCCACCAGGGTTCCGACTGGCACCTCGACGGGCGGCTTACGGATGCCCATGATGGTGTCCAGTCGCTCTCCGTCGAGGCCGATCGAGAGGAGGCCAATGCGTTCGGACGTTGAAGACTGGGGTGACCCGGCGTCCGCCTGCAGCTGCGCAATGAACGCGTTGAGTGCAGTCGTCTTGCCGGCGTGCTTGGTTACGCCGATAAACGCTAGGTTGCGCCAGTTCCGCTCGCGGCACAGCGCTGGCAGATTGATCGCGAGACGTGTGATCTCGCCGGCGCCTTCGCTCGTGCTGCCGCCCGAGCCCGAGACTGTGATCTGGTCTGGCCGCCCGCCGACACGCACCTCGCTTCCCATCTCCGTCCGCCTCCTCTCGTCATTAGCTTGGCTTACTGCGCCCCGACTACGCTAAAAGCTCCAATTCGGTGGATGAAGCCGCCTTGGGCGGCTTCATAACCAATTTGAATGTCATTTTGACACCTACATCCATGGCCTGCGCCCTGTAGGTGTCATTTTGACACCTACATCCATGCCCCGCGCGCGGTAGGTGTCATTTTGACACCTACATCCATAGCCCGCGTCCGCTAGGTGTCATTTTGACTCCTACATCCATGGCCTGCGTCCGCTAGGTGTCATTTTGACACCTACATCCACGCCCCGCGCTCGGTAGGTGTCATTTTGACACCTACATCCACGGCCCGGACTCCGTAGGTGTCATTTTGACACCTACATCCATGGCCCGCGGCCGCTAGGTGTCATTTTGACACCTACATCCATGCCCCGTGCCCGCTAGGTGTCATTTTGACACCTACATCCTTAGCCCGCGCGCGGCAGGTGTCATTTTGACACCTACATCCTTAGCCCGCGCCCTCTAGGTGTCATTTTGACACCTAGGACGATGCAATGCGCAGCCTCAGCAGCCTCAGCAGCCTCAGCAGCCTCAGCAGCCGTCGTGCCTCACACCTGGCGCAACGCGGCGCGACGCCACCCTACCCTATCCTTCGTGGTGGTTGCGCTCCGAGCGCTTCAGACCCTTCGGCTCGAGCGACAACTCGACGTTGTTCAGCAACCGCGCCACGCCAATCAACTCGTCTTTATCTTTCGAGTGGTCGTGCGTGCAAGTCGGCGGGCAGCCCGCATCTTCGTAGACCGGCTCGTGGTAGGTCGTGATGACGCCTTCGAAGTTGCGTAAAATCAGCTTGCTGTGGCCTTGCGAGATCACGTAGTTCGGCATCACCGGGATCTTCCCGCCGCCCCCAGGGGCGTCGACGACGAACGTTGGGATAGCGTAGCCAGAGGTGTGGCCGCGCAGTTGCTCCATAATCTCGATGCCCTTCGACACAGTCGTGCGGAAGTGCTCCAGGCCCTCGGACAGGTCACACTGATAGAGATAATAGGGCCGGACGCGGATTTTGACCAGGTCGTGCAGCAGCTTTTTCTGGATGTGGATGCAGTCGTTGACGCCGCGCAGGAGCACGCTTTGGTTGCCGAGCGGGACACCCGCGTCGACCAGCTTCTCGCAGGACGCGGCCGCTTCCGGCGTAATCTCGTCCGGGTGGTTGAAGTGCGTGTTAATCCACACCGGGTGGTACTTCCGGAGGATGTTACAGAGATTGTCCGTGATGCGCTGCGGGAACACAACCGGCGCACGCGTGCCCATCCGGATGATTTCCACGTGCGGAATGGCCCTCAGGCTGCTGATGATGTACTCAAGAATGCGGTCGTTGACGAGCAGCGCGTCACCGCCGGACAGCAGCACGTCGCGAACTTCCGGATGGTTGCGGATGTAGTCGATCGCGGCGTCCAACTGCGGCTTTGGCACCGCGTGGCCGACCTGGCCAGAGAAGCGCCGACGTGTGCAGTGGCGGCAGTACATCGAGCACTGGTTCGTGATCAGGAACAATACGCGGTCCGGGTAACGGTGCGTAAGTCCGAGCACAGGCGCGTCCATGTCCTCGTCGAGCGGGTCTTCCATGTCCCACGGCGAGCGCTGGATCTCGTTCGAGAGCGGCACAGCCTGCAGACGGATCGGGCAGTTCGGGTCATCGGGATCCATCTGCATCGCGTAGTACGGCGTGATGCGCAGCGGAATCGTCTCTTTCACGTGCTCGATACCGTACGTCTCCTCGGGAACCAGGTTCACAACTTTGCCGAGGTCCTCGATTGTGTTGACGGTGTGCGTCAACTGCCACTTCCAGTCGTTCCACTGCTCGTCGGTGACGTCCTTCCACAGCTCGATGTCGCGGAAGTGACGGTGTTTGGTGCCGTACGTAATGTTGTGTTCGGTTATGCTCATGGATAAAGGCCTCCTTGTATGTTTGATCCCGGCAGTAAACCTGGGGGTGCGCCCAAGCCCTTTGCCTCGCCTGGTGCTAAAGCAAGCATCCTCGGGATGCCCTACCTCTCCGCCTCGCCTGGTGCTAAAGCAAGCGTCGAGTCGGAGAGGCAGGGCACCCCGTACGTTTCATAGCCGGAACCCTTGCAGCGCGGGTAGGAACGTAGTAACTCGATTTCAGACAGCTGACGTGCTTGCTACATACTCAAGGGCTGGCCCATCACGAAGCGTCTGCATCCGGTGACGCCCTCGCTGCGACATGCTCGCTTTAGCGCTAATGGCGCAGCGAGGGTGGCAGCGGCTGGCGGACAACGACCGTGACGGACCGCCCGCCCTATTCGAACTTCGCCGCGAACGCCGCCATCAGCTCCGGGCTCTCGCGCACGAGTTGCAGCGCGTGCTGTGCGTGGCCGCGCGTGTAGCCGTTGCCGATGACCATCTCGACGTCCTTGCCGACGCCCTCCGCGCCGAGCGCCGCAGCGGTAAAGCTCGTCGCCATGCTGAAGAAGTAGACGGTGCCGCCCTCTTTCGCGCAGAGGATGGACGACATCTCCGTGTTCGGGACGTTGACGCAGTTGATCACGACGTCCGCCAGCCCCGGTCCGGTCACCTCTTGAACGGCGCGCCAGACGTCGGCCGGGCGGGTGGCATCGAGATCGAGCACAGCATCCGCCCAGCCCAAGGCTTCCAGACGAGCCTTCGCCGCGGCGCCGTAGTCGACTGCGATGATGCGCGCGTCAGGTCCCGCCGACAGCCGCGCTTGGCGCAGCACGGTGAGGCCGGACTTGCCGCTCGCTCCGAGGATCACGACGGTATTACCGGGCTTCACCAGCTTCGCCGTCTGAGCAGGCGCGCCGCAGACGTCGAACACGGCGAGCGCAACGCGATCGGGCACATCGTCTGGCATCTTCGCGTAGATACCGCTTTCAAACAGGATTGCATGACCGTCAATGGCGACTTGCCCGGTTTTCAGGTCAACGGTTTTGATGGCGTCGATGGTCAGCGGCGTCAGCGACAGCGACACCAGCGTCGCAATGCGCTCGCCGACTTTCAGGTCACCGCGGCTTGCGATGACGGGTCCGAGCGCGTCGATGCGGCCGATGAGCATGCCGCCCGAGCCGGTGACCGGGTTGTGGTGCTTGCCGCGATTGCGGACGATCCGCTGCATGATGTCAGCGACCGCCTCTGCCGTTACTGTGCCGTCCGCCGAATCTTCGGCGGCCTCGGCCTTGATTTGCGCGAACGACGCGGAGTCGATGTTCAGCATCTCGACGGCGATGCGGATCTCGTTGTCCCAGAGTTCCACGCTGTCGTCGACGCGCCACGCGCCCTGCGGCATCGCACCGACGGGTTCAATCACGCGGTGCAACCCGAACGGATCGCCGTGCCGCCAGTCCGTCGCTGTTTGCGAAGTTCCGGACGCTTCTGATCCCGCTGATGTGCTCGACGATGTGGCCGACGATGTGGCCGACGATGTGCTCGACGTCAGTGTGACTTTTGCTTCGTTGTACGAGTCTTTTGAGCCTTGTATCGATGATGCCTTGCCTTCCACGTCAAAACCTCCTCGCGGTAGAGCAGACCTTCTCACGAAGAGATAATGCAAGAACCATGCCAAGACCAATTGGATTGTGAAGGAAGGGCGTGTTGTCGGAGGTGTGGTGGGGGGTGATGTGGCGGCGGGGGGATGTGGGGGTGCGGCGGCCGAAGCGGCCATACCGCCAATTTGGCGCAGAGGTCGGGGCTAACCGCCGGGATCGACCGCTTCGTACGGCCAGAATGGCGCTATCGGGTAGTTACCGCCAATTTGGCGCAAAGGTCGTGGCTAACCACCGGGATCGACCGCTTCGTACGGCCAGAATGGCGCTATCGGGTAGTTACCGCCAATTTGGCGCAAAGGTCGGCCTGAATAGCGCCAATATGGCGCTATTCGACCCATGCCGAGCAGGATAACGCCAATATGGCGCTATCAATAGGTGGCTAACATCTGATAGCGCCAAATTGGCGCAAACCACGCGTAGCGATAAGCTATACGGCCATTATGGCGCTATTGCAGGTGGGTATAGCGCCATAATGGCGCTACCGAGTCAAATCTCCCATGCTTAGCGCCATAATGGCGCAATCTCTCGCCACTTGCCCCAGCATAGCGCCAATTTGGCGCTATTGGAGTCTAGTTGGGCCAAATAGCGCCAAAATGGCGCTATCACACATTCGGTAGCGCCATATTGGCGCTATGAGTCCATTACCGCCAATATGGCCGAAGACAACTCAGCCTCCGAGGCGCCAAGGCCCCTATGCAACGCCCATCGACTTCCCACTACAACCCATGCTGCTGCATGCGGTACTGCAGGGTCTGGCGCGGCAGGCCGAGTTTCTTTGCTGCCTGGGCCACGTTGCCGCCAACGGCGATGAGGGCGCGTTCGATGATGACGCGCTCGATCGCGGTCTGCACGCTCGGCCAAGCTGGTACGGCCGCGTTAAGTCCTTGCCCGCCGAGTCCTTGTGCCGCCAGACCTTCTTTCTCCCCTACCGCTGCGTCCCCAAGCCCAGTCCACAGCGCGTCAAGGCCAGTTTCCGCCAGCCAGGGCACCCACTCGCGTCCCACCGCCGCGCGACCCAGCCCGCCACCGCCGCCTGCCACCGCCGCACCAAAGGCCGCCGCGCGACGCAGCTCGTCCCCGCCGTCGCCACCGCCGCCTGCCGCCGCACCGAAGGCCGTCGCACCGAAGGCATCGGCGTCGGCGTCCGCCTCCAGCCGCTCACGCAGGTGAGCCGGCAAGGCGTCGCCGTCGATGTCGCCGAACGACACGAGGTTCATCGCCGCCTCGATGGCGTTTTCGAGTTCGCGCACATTGCCGGGCCACGAGTACTCTGCAAAGAGGTGCGCAACGCGCGGCGTGATACCTGTCACTTCGCTCGCGAAGCGAGCGTTCCACTTGGTAATGAAACGCTCGGTCAGCAGACCCATGTCACCGCGGCGCGCACGTAGCGGGGGAATGTCGAGGCGGACGACGTTGACGCGGTAGTACAAGTCGCGTCGAAGGGTGCCGTCGTCGACGGCGGACTCCGGAGTCTGGTTCATCGCCGCGATCACGCGGACATCGAGCTTGCGCACACGCGTGTCGCCAACGCGCATGACCTCGCCCTCCTGCAGCACGCGGAGCAGCTTCGCTTGCAGTTCGAGCGGCATCGACTGGATTTCGTCTAGAAACAGCGAACCGCCGTCTGCGAGTTCAAACATGCCCGGTCTGTCTTCCGATCCCGTAAAGCTCCCACGCACCGTGCCGAAAAGAATGCCTTCGAGCAGCGTCCCCGGCAGCGCGGCGCAGTTCAGCGCGAGAAATGGCGCTTCGCGACGCGGGCTGGCGTTGTGGATTGCCTGCACGAGCAGCTCTTTACCGGTGCCGGTCTCGCCGTAGACGAGGATGGGGGATGCAGTGCGCGCTGCGCGCGCTGCCCGACTCTTGACGTCTTCCATCCGCGGGTCGCGCGTCAAAATATCGGAAAACGTGTAGCTGGCAATGTGCGACGTGGTGTCCGGTTGGCCGCGGCGGCGCGGCTTGCGCGCACCACCGAGAACCTCCGCTTGGAGGGCGAGGACTTGATCGGAGAGGCGGCGAACCTGCGTGAGGTCCTTCGCGATCTCAAGTGCTCCAACGACCTGCCCATCAACGCGGATGGGCAACGTGGCGTTCACGGTGTGCACCGTGACGCCGAGGAAATTGGTGTACGTCTGCGGCTGATTGTGAATGCTCTGGCCGGTGCGCAGCACTTGCAACAGCGTGCTTGTGTTCTGCCCCAGCGAAGGAAACACCGAAAGGACGTGACGACCAATCACGTCCGCAGCCGACAAGCCGTCCATCCGGGCGGCCGCTCCGTTGTAGAAGATGGTCACACCGTCAATGTCGACCGCGTGGATGCCTTCATCGATGGTGTCAAGAATGGCGGTGAGCCACTGCTCATTGACCTCTTTGCTTGGCATGGGGGTTCCCCTTGTGCCGATTTTTTGGCGATCGCCGATTTTTCGGCACAGAATCCTCCGTCAGATCCCGCCCGTTTTCCGGCACCAACGCCTCGCTTGTCTCATACTTCGCCGCTGCACCGCTCTGTCCCTGCGCCGCCAGCAGAGCTTTCGCACGCTTGTAGAGGATCGCACCAAACCGCCCACTCTGCGCGGTGGTCCAGTCGCCAAATTGACCCTCTGCGGCGCCAGGTCCGCCCAGTTCCTGCGCAACTTCGTAGCGCATCGCTTCCATCAAGTTACGCAGGGCGAGGCCGTCGCGCGCGTCAGCGTTGCTGGTGCTGTCGCGTTTCGGCTCCGCCCGGCGGGACGTCACGTGAACGACAGCAGCGCTTCACGCACCAGCTTCGCGGCCAAGATAGGCGTTTGTTCCGACGGGTCGAGCGGTGGCGAGACCTCGACCAGGTCGAAGCCGACGACCTGCAGCTCGCGCAGCAGTTCCATCGCCGCCAGACCTTCGCGCGACGTGATACCGCCAGCTTCCGCGGTGCCGGTGCCAGGGGCGTCAGCGGGATCAAACACATCGATGTCCCACGTCACGTAGACAGGCACACCGCGCAGTTCCGGCAGAACCTTCTTCAGCGGCTCGACGACATCGAACGGGTGGAAGTGCGTGTTGGCGCGGGCGTACGCCCACTCTTCGCGGCTGCCCGAGCGAATCCCGAACTGATACACCCGCTCTGGCCCGATGCCGCGACAGACTTTGCGGATGACGGTCGCGTGTGAGTTTTCCTCGCCCTCGTAGTGCTCGCGCAGGTCGGCGTGGGCGTCGATGTGGATGACGCGCAGGTCCGGGTGCGCTTCCCAAGCGGCGTGGATTGAGCCGATGGACGCCAAGTGCTCGCCACCGAGGCCAAGCGGAAACTTGCCCGCTCGAAACAGCGTCGCCACGTAGTCGTAAATACGCTCCACGCTCGCCGCCGGGTTGCCAAACGGGAGCGGGATGTCACCGGCGTCGAAGAACGCGATGTCCGACAAGTCGCGGTCGACGTACGGGCTGTACTCCTCAAGTCCGAGCGACACCTCGCGGATACGCGTGGGGCCAAGGCGCGTGCCGCCGCGAAACGACACCGTCCAGTCCATCGGCATCCCGTAAATCACGGTCTTTGCGCCCGCAAAGTCCTGCGATGCGCCGATGAAGATGTTGCCGGAGTAAGCGGGATTGAACGTGTGTCCAGACGCTTCGCCAGGAAGCCAACTGCTCATCAGCGCGTCAACTCCTGTACGAACGGCGGCAACGCGAGCGCTCCCTTGTGCACTGCGTTGGTGTAGTACTTGGTACCGGATACGCGGCACTCTGTCACGGCGTTCGGGTCGTACTTCTTGCTACCCATCGTAAAACTCCACATACCAGTCGGGTAGGTGGGCACAAAGGCGAGGTAGAGGTGCGTCTGCGGGAACACTTCGGAGACGTCCTTGTAGACGCTGCTAATCAGCTTCGCATTGGCAAACGGCGATTCGGTCTGCGCGACCATGATGCCGTCGTCTTTGAGGGCGCGATGGACGCTCTGGTAGAAGTCTTTGGCAAAGAGTCCGACAGCCGGGCCAATCGGGTCTGTCGAGTCAATGAGGATAATGTCGAACTCGTTCGGATGGTCTTCCACGTATTTGATCCCGTCCGTCACCTGCACGTCCACTCTCGGGTCGGACAGACCGCTCGCGATGTGCGGAAAGTAGGTTTTGGACGCCTCGATGACGCGCCCGTCAATCTCGGCGAGCACCGCCTTCTCAACGGATGGGTGCTTGATAATTTCGCGGATGACACCGCCGTCACCGCCGCCCACAACCAACACCTTCTTCGGGTTGGGGTGCGTGTGCATCGGGACGTGCGAGAGCATCTCGTGGTAGACAAACTCATCTTTGTCCGTCGTCATGACACAGCCGTCGAGCACGAGCAGCCGCCCGTACTCAACCGTTTCGACGACATCGAGCGTCTGAAAGTCGGTCTTCTCGCTATGTATGATTTGCTTAATGCGCAGGCCAATCGAAAGGTTATTGTTCTGGTATTCGGTAAACCAAAAGTGTGCATCTGACACGGGTTGGACGCCTCCCTTAAGTCGCGTATCGCCCTTGGTCCAAGGCCAAGGGCATCCCCATTATAGAGGTAGTTTGCGCAGATGATCAAAAGGAATGGCGGCAAACAGTCGAATTCACGCGCAGTGCATGGAGACAAGCGGGTGTGCGCATACTAACGGCGACTTTGCCAGTAAGACTGGCGCGGCTCTCGCAGGATGCGCGAGAGGCGATGAGGAGGGCCAGAAGGATGTCGTACGAGCCGACCCAGATGGAAGCGCCTGCCGCCGACGGAACGTACCGCAGCCCGTGGTGGCGTAAACCCGACGTCTGGGCGAAGGCTTTTGCCCTGCCGCTTGTTGCAGGCTTTGGCAGTATGACGGCGCTGCTTCTAGTATTGCGCGCAACTCCGCTTCCCGCCACCAATGACGCGAGTCCAACCAGAGTCGTGACGGCGTCAGGGAAAACGCTCGCCGTTTGGTCCCTACGGGCGGCCCGCGGCGAACAAACGTCTCTCTCCGACATTCCGAGCGACCTTCAACACGCGACCATCGCGGTCGAAGACACGCACTTCTACCAACACCGCGCCTTCGACTTGCCAGCGACGGTGCGCGCGCTGCTCGTCGACGCGCGGCACGGACACATCGTAGAAGGCGGTTCGACAATCACGCAGCAACTCGCCAAAAACCTCTTTCTCAATCAGGACCGGACCGTGACGCGCAAGTTTAAAGAAGCGTTGTTCGCGATGCAGTTGGAACTGCACGAGTCGAAGAACGCAATCCTCGAACAGTACTTGAACGTCGTCTATTTCGGACATGGCGCGTACGGAGCAGGGTCAGCGGCCGTGTTGTACTTCAATAAACCTGTGCAGGACCTGAACTTAGCGGAGTGCGCAATGCTCGCTGGCCTTCCAAACGGTCCGGGCCTGTACTCTCCGTTTGTCGACTTCCACGCAGCTAAGGAGCGCCAATACGTCGTCTTGATGCGCATGGTCAAAGCTGGCTACATCACGCGCAACGAGGCCGTCGCTGCCTACCGGGAACCGTTGCACCTGTCGACCCTGCGCACCCCGCCAGTCAAGGCGCCCTACTTCACGTCGACCGCGATTGAAGAGGCAGAGCGCCGCTACAACCTGACAAGCGAGGATTTGTACAAGGGTGACACGACGATTGTGACGACGCTCGATCCCGTTCTTCAAGAAGCCGCCGAGCGCGCCATCGCCACGACTCTGCCGAAGAACAGCCACTTGCAGGCGGCGGTGGTCGCGCTCGACCCTGAGACCGGCGCCGTCTTGGCGCTCCAAGGCGGCCGCGACTACGAGACTAGCGCCTACAACCGGACGTTCGCGGAGAGACAGCCGGGATCGACCTTTAAAGCGATTTTGTACACAGCCGCGCTCGAACACGGCTGGCAGCCGTCGCGCGAAGTGCAGAGCGAGTTGACCACGTTCATCTACGACCGCGAGAAACAGTACACGGTGCACGACTACGGCGACTTTTACGCACACCACCCGCTGACCCTGCGCGAAGCAATAGCGCGATCGGACAACGTGTACGCCGTCACAACCAACCTCGACATTGGCCCCTTCGAGGTCGTCCGCGCGGCGCGCGAGATGGGGATCACGACTCCCCTCGAACCGTACCCGTCGCTCGCGCTCGGCGTGTTTCCGACCAGTCCCTTGCAGATGGCAACCGCCTACGCTGCGCTCGCGAACGGCGGCTTCCGCGTCGACCCGTACACGGTGAGCGAAGTCCGCGACGCCCACGCCACGCAAGTGTGGCAGACGACACCGAAAAAGACCCGCGTGGTAACGCCGCAAGCGGCGTTCCAAATGAGTGACTTGATGCAGAGCGTTTTCCAACCGGGCGGCACGGGCTACGGGGAACGCCACTACCTGCGCGGCCCGGCTGCAGCGAAAACGGGCACCACGGACTCCGACGCCTGGATGGTCGGCTACACGCCGCGCGTCGTCTGCGCGGTCTGGGTCGGCTACGACGATGGACGCGCACTGACACTGGATGAGTCGCACCTCGCCGGCCCAGTCTGGGCGAAGTTCATGGGCGTGGCGCAACAGCACATTCCCAGCGGCTGGTACGCACCGCCCGGTGGCGTCGTGCAGCGAACGATCGACCCGGCAACCGCCGAACTCGCAACCCCCGCCTGCCACAACCGCGAGACCGACTGGTTTTTGACAGGCACCGAACCGACCCAGTCGTGCTCCCTGCACAAGGTAGCGGTCGACCCGGCCCCGGGCTCTCACATGCCGCCGCTGCCTGCGTGGCTGCGCCGGTGGTGGTAGGGAGGACGCAGAGGCATGCGGAGGACGCGGAGGACGCGGAGGACGCGGAGGCATGCGGAGGCACGCGGAGGACGCGGATGGAACGGATGGAACGGATGAAACGGATGGAACGGATGGAACGGATGGAACAGCCGAGGTCGGCGATTGGCCGTGCCGGTGTTCGGCCTCCCGCCTGTAGCGACACCAGCGTCGCTGCAGCACCCGCGTCCGGCCGCGACTGCCGCCGCGAGGGGGATTTTGTCGCTAATGGCTGCGCGGGAGGCGCGACATTTTCAACATTGCGTTCCGCACGTTGCCACAGAATCTGAGAGTTTCGAGCCGTCCGTGTCGCTAGCGATAACATCGCCAAGTGTCAGCGCCAGTCATATGTCGATTTAGATCACATAGCCGAGCCTTGCTGCCTGCTATGTGTCGATTTCGATCACATAGCCGAGCCTTGCTGCCTGCTATGTGTCGATTTCGATCACATAGCTGAGCCTTGCTGCCTGCTATGTGTCGATTTCGATCACATAGCCGAGCCTTGCCGCCTGTCATGTGTCGATTTCGATCACATAGCCGAGCCTTGCCGCCTGTCATGTGTCGATTTCGATCACATAGCCGAGCCTTGCCGCCTGTCATGTGTCGATTTCGATCACATAGCTGAGGCTTGCCGCCTGTCATGTGTCGATTTCGATCACATAGCCGAGCCTTGCTGCCTGCCATGCGTCGATTTCGATCACATAGCCGAGCCTTGCCGCCTGTCATGTGTCGATTTCGATCACATAGCTGAGCCGTAGGCACCGTCATGTGTCGATTTCGATCACATAGCCGAGCCTTGCTGCCTGCTATGTGTCGGTTTCGATCACATAGCCGAGCCTTACCGCCTGCCATGTGTCGATTTCGATCACATAGCCGAGCCTTGCCGCCTGCCATGTGTCGGTTTCGATCACATAGCCGAGCCGCAGACCCCTCCATGTGTCGATTTCGATCACATAGCCGAGCCGCAGACCCCTCCATGTGTCGTTTTCGACCACATAGCCGAGCCTTGCCGCCTGCCATGTGTCGATTTCGATCACATAGCCAAACCGCACGCCCCTCCATGTGTCGATTTCGATCACATAGCTGAGCCGAAGGCTCCGCCACGCGGTTGATCCCGCCGCCTGACGTGTCGTTTTGTCGCTAATGGCTGCGCGGAAGGCGCGCAGCGACATTTTGCCCTTCGCCGCCTGTCCGTCCCTGCATCCCCCCGCCTGCAGCGACACCTGCGTCGCTGCAGCCACCCGTCACCGTCACCGTCACCGTCACCGTCACCGTCACCGTCACAGCCTCAGCCTCAGCCTCAGCCTCAGCCTCAGCCCTCAGCCTCAGCCTCAGCCTCAGCCTCGACGGTTCTGTGCTACAATTGGGCAAACAACCGCTGAGGCGGAGGCCGGAGCGGACAGAGCGAGAGGTGTCCAGTCGTGGAAAGCCGTTTGTCGAGTCGCGTTCGCAACATCACTCCGTCAGCCACCGTCAGCATGGACGCCAAGACGAAGGCGTACATGCGCGAAGGGCAGCCAGTCATCAACATGAGCGTCGGCGAGCCTGACTTTGACACACCCGTCGCGGTCGCGTTTGCCGGCATGCAGGCCATCGCCGACGGCTACACCCGTTACACGCCCGCGGCCGGTAGCCTCGATTTGCGCCGCGCCGTCGCCCGCAAGTTGATGACCGAGAACCAGCTGTCCTATGCGCCCGAGCAGATTGTGCTCTCGTCCGGCGCGAAGCACTCCCTCTACTACGTGTTTCTTTGCCTCTGTGATCCCGGTGACGAAGTCATCTTCCCCGCCCCCTACTGGGTGTCATATCCTGAGCAGATCCGCCTCGCAGGCGCAGTGCCCGTGATTGTCTCGTGCGATGAGCGCACTGGCTTCAAGATGACCCCCGACCAACTCGAGGCCGCGATCACGCCAAAAACGAAGGCGGTGCTCCTCAACTCGCCGTCCAACCCGACCGGCGCAGTTTATTCGGAAGAAGAGCTGCGCGCGCTCGGCGAAGTGTTGCTGCGTCACGACGTCTACTTGGTGACGGACGAGATCTACGAGCGGCTCGTCTACGGTGTCGAACACAAGAGCCTGCCGGCACTCGTGCCCGAGTTACTATCGCGATCGATCGTCGTCAACGGTTTCTCGAAAGCGTTCGCGATGACCGGCTGGCGCCTCGGTTACGTCGCCGCCCCGCCAGATATCGCGAAGGCGCTGACCAGCCTGCAGAGCCATGCGTCCGGCAGCCCTTCGACAATCTCGCAGCACGCCGCCCTCGTCGCCTTTGACTCGTTTGATCCCGCCATGGTTCACGAGTTCGAACGCCGCCGCGACACGCTTGTGGCTGGCCTAGATGCACTACCTGGGATCACGTGCGTACTCCCGGACGGCGCATTCTACGCGTTTCCAAATGTCTCGGGCCTGTTCGGCAAGACCTTCCATGGCAGCGGTCCGCATAGCGGCAAGGTGTTGGAGACAGCCGACGAGGTGTGCGAAGCTCTACTCGAGAGCGAGTGGGTCTCCACCGTTCCTGGCGGTGCATTCGGCTCTCCACAAAACATCCGATTGTCCTACGCGGTTTCGTACGAAGAGGTGGAAGAGGCGCTCGAGCGCATCGGCCGCTTCGTGAAGTCCCTGAAGTAGAAACGCGCTCTGAAGTACAAACTCGCGGACACGTCGATTGACTCCGACCGCGCCTGCCTGCATGTCTGACCGGGCATGCCTGACCCGGCGTATCTGACCCGGCGTATCTGACCGGGCATGTCTGACCCTACGTATCTGACAGCAGCAAACAATATTAGGCCCCGCTCAACAACCGCAGGCTTTTGCGGAGAAGCGGGGCCTCGCTGCATACATAGTCGAGCGAACGCTGGCAGAGGTTGCTACGGGTGTTGTTCGCCTTCGGGATCAAACCATGCTTCATCGTTTTCAAGCCGTATGTAGCCGGCCCGGTCGAGTTCCTCCATAACCTCGAAGATGCTGTCGCGCTTGTCATCCGGGAGTGCGCGGACGAACTCGTTGATGGCCTGCGCCGGTTGCAGCTGCGTAAAGTGAACGCCGCCGTATTTGGCGTGAAGGGAACGCTCCACCTGATCACGCATATCTACCTCACCTCCCCCATCTTTTCAGTCCGTAGTCTACGCCCCTTATCCAGTCGCTATCCGAACGCAGAGGGGCAATTTGGAGATGAGGCGCGACACGCCGATGCCGACCGTGAAACGGATTTTGAGGCGCAGTCCGAAGCGGCACGCGCAACGTGACTGCCCGAGGCGGTCGCCAAAGGTGACTGCGTGATCGCCCCAGACTAGTCCGGTAATGTTCCCAACGTGACTGCCAAAGGCGTTCGCCCGGTCAAGTTCTCCGCACCATTCTTACGCTGGGCCATAAGATGGGGTAGCGAGAACTTGTGGGTTGGGGGGTGGAACCATGGGCACACGCAGATCCCGCACGACACCTACACAGCGCCTGCGCCAACTCGAACGACAGCTGAGAGCGCTCGATGCAACCGCGAAGCCAAGTCCAAAGGTTCGCGGAGCGCTCATAAACGACATCCGGTTAGCAAAAGGCAACCCACCGCGGCAGGCAGCCAAGGCACCGGCGCGTGCGCCTGCGGGGCGGACGGGAAAAACGGGATCGGGCAAACGTCCTGGAAACGCCACTGGACTTGCGAAACGCCAGCCCAAAGGCGGTTCCAAATCGACAGGGACGGGTAACGCACCGGCGTCCAAGTCCAAAACCAGTTCACTGTCGCAGCTGCTGTCACCGAAGAATTTGCAGGAGTCGCTAAAGACAGTCGGAAACCTGCGCGGGACCGTAAAGAACTGGATGAGGTACTTGCAGCAAGCCGACCAAATGCTTGACACCTTTTATGTGACGTCCAACTCCCTCAAAGAGAGCGGCGTGCTCGACAAATTGGTGAAATACAAGGGCAAGAACTTGACGACCGAGGACTTCACCAGCATCCTGGTCGCGCTCATGAACTCGCCGATTGGCGGGCAGATCTTCAAGGGATCCGGCGATGACAGCGACAGTTCAGGCGGGTCGACAGAAACCCAGAATCCGACCCAATCCGCGCAAGGTCAACCTGCCAACGGCCAGGGTGGGCAGAGTAGTCAGGGTGGGCAGCCTGGGCAAGGTCAAGGAGCGGGAGCGGCTGGTGGTCAAGGCCAGCCCGGCGCAGGCCAGGGCGGCATGGGGCAGGGCGGCATGGGGCAGGGCGGGCCGTACGGAGCACCGAACCCCTATGGCCAGCCTGGGCAGTGGGGTCAACCCGGCCAATGGATCCAACCGGAGCCTTATGGTCCTCCGCCCGGATACGGACAACCGCCGGGGTACGGGCAGCAACCGGGCTACGGGCAGCAACCTGGAGGGCAAGCCCCTGGGGGGCAGCAAGGGTGACGGGTGCGCCTGGCCGATTGCGCTTTGAACGTTGGCCCCTGTTTCCCAGACACCGCCGCTGCAGATTGTCGGCATGCACACTGTCCAGTCGCTGATAGCGCCATTATGGCGCTATCTCCTTCGTGGTTTCGACCGTTAGCGCCACTTTGGCGCTATTCACCCTGTTACCGCCAATATGGCGCTATCCCCTGTCGCGATCCCGACCGTTAGCGCCACTTTGGCGCTATTCACCCTGTTACCGCCATTATGGCGCTATCTCCTGTCGCGATCCCGACCGTTAGCGCCACTTTGGCGCTATTCACCCTGTTACCGCCATTATGGCGCTATCCCCTGTCGCAGCTCCACCGTTAGCGCCACTTTGGCGCTATTCACCCTGTTACCGCCAATATGGCGCTATCCCCTGTCGCGATCCCGACCGTTAGCGCCACTTTGGCGCTATTCACCCTGTTACCGCCACTTTGGCGCTATCTCCTGTCGCGATCCCGACCGTTACCGCCACTTTGGCGCTATTCACCCTGTTACCGCCAATATGGCGCTATCCCCTGTCGCAGCTCCACCGTTATCGCCATTTTGGCGCTATTCACCCTGGCCAGTCGCTGATAGCGCCATTATGGCGCTATCCCCATCGTGGCCCCGCCCCCGCCGTGCCACCCAACCCGTGCCACCCCGCCCCGCGCGTCCAACCCACGGGCTGCCCAGCCAGCGGCGACGCAAAACAGCCCGGCCCAAGGGACGTGATCCCCTAGTGCCGGGCGCACTCACCGTGACGGAACTGCGATACCACAGTAATCAGTCATCGCTCAGCTATTCTAATAAACAAACGAAGCGCCAGGCTTCGCTGACTCCGACTTCATGAAGAAGCGAAGCGCCAGGCTTCGCTTACTTCGACTTCGGGACGAATTTCTTGATCTCTTTGACGGTCTTGTCGTCGATGTTTTGGCCGTACTTCTGGACGAGTTCGTCGACGTTCGCATTCGGGCCGTTCTTTGTGGCGTCCTTGTAGGCGTTCACAAACTGCTTAATCCGTTGCTCCGGAACCGGGAGCCCCAACTTGCTGGCGAAGTTCTTCGCGAGGTTCTCGACTTCGTTCGGATTCTGCCACTGGTCCGGCTTGACCTTCTTGACGTCGTCGAGGATCTCGAAGATCGCTCGCCGCTTCCCGCTCAGGTTGCTCTTCAGGTTATCAAAGCCAGAGGCTTGTTTCTGACCGGCTGCTGCAACGGGTTGGTTTGCTGCGAGCGGAGGACGATTCGTCGGTTGTGTCGTGTTCTTTGCCGCACCTTGCTTCAGTTGCCGACGAACACGCTTGACTGGTTTCTTCGGCACGGTTTCCCCTCCTCTGTCCCATTCGCCCCTATAACGGGGGCCTCCCCATACTGTATGGCGACACTCTCTCTTGTGCCTCTCGAAATCTGGAATTCGGGCGGTTTGTAGTGTAAAATCAACGCTTAACATGAAAGGAAACTGGTCATGAACAGACGACAACGATATACTATGGCGCTCCTGTTCGGGGCGCTCTCGGGCCTTGCCCCGCTGTCGATCGATATGTACCTGCCTTCTCTCCCCACACTCGCGCGGCAACTGCACACAAACGCGTCATTCGCACAGTTGAGCCTGACCATGTGTTTGCTCGGTCTGGCGCTCGGGCAGTTGGTCGCCGGGCCACTCAGCGACCGCTTCGGACGGCGCAGACCGCTTATCGTCGGGATGGCTGTGTACACCGTCACGGCGTTTTTGTGCGCAATAGCACCTTCAGTTTGGCTTCTGATCACGATTCGCCTGCTGCAGGGGCTGTCCGGGGCGTTTGGCATCGTGATCGCACGGGCAGCGACGCGCGACCTTTACTCCGGTACTGAGTTGACGCGGTTTTACGCGCTGTTGATGCTCGTCAGCGGTGTTGCACCGATCGCAGCGCCGGTCATCGGCGGGCAGTTGCTGCGGTTCACCAGTTGGCGCGGGGTGTTTGTGGTGCTCGGTGTGGTGAGCATCGCCATCACAGTGTCCGTCATCGCGTTTCTGCGCGAGACGTTGCCCCAAGGCAAACGTTCGTCGGGCGGTGTGGGGCACGCGTTCGCGACGTTCGGGCGACTGCTGCGCGACCGCGCGTTTATGGGCTACGCCAGTTCACAGGGGCTGGTGTTCGCGGCGATGTTCGGGTATATTTCCGGGTCGCCGTTTGTGTTGCAGAACATGTTTGGGATCTCGGCGCAGATGTTCAGCGTGGTGTTTGCCGTGAACGGTGCGGGCATCATCCTGTCGAGCCAGGTGGCTGGGCGACTGGTCGGGAGGTACACGGAGCGGTCCATCCTAAAAGGTGGACTTGCGCTGGCAGGTGTGGCCGGAGTGGTGTTGCTCGGCGTAATCGTCATCCACCCAAGCCTGTTTGGCGTCATCGTGCCGCTGTTCTTCGTCGTCAGCAGCGTCGGCTGCGTCTCCACGACGGCGACTTCGCTGGCACTGCACAGCCAAGGCAAAGCGGCTGGTAGCGCAGCGGCTCTAATTGGCGTCCCACAGCTACTCGCCGGTGCAGTGGTTGCGCCGTTCACCGGCATCGCGGGGAGTCATGCGGCAGGGCCGATGGGTATTGTGATCGCGGTGTGCGAGATCGGCGCTGTCCTCAGTTTCGTCCTTCTCAACCGGCGGGTTCGCGGCGTCGATGCAGGGCAGAACGCACTCGGCCTATAGGGTTCAACCGGCGCGCGTCCAAGGCGCTGCTCATCACGGCCACCAACCGGCGCGGTGGCTCTGTCGCAGCGTTCGGGGAAATGATGTTCATTTCCCCGCCGTGCCCGTTCGACATTTCCCGGGAAATGTCGACCACAATCGTGTTATTCCCCAAACATTTCCCACGCACTTGAGGGACGACCACGACGCCGCTCGACACGCATCTACAAGCCGTTCCGGCCCTACAAGCCGGTCCGCCCATACAGCCGTCCCGGCCCTGTCTTGACTTACACAGACTTCATCGATAAGCCCAATCGGCCGCGGGCCACGTCGACTTGTGTGACACGAACTTTGACAATGTCGCCAACCGCCACGACGTCGGTCGGATGCTTGACGAAGCGGTCCGAGAGTTGGGAAATATGGACGAGGCCGTCGTTTTTGACGCCGATGTCGACAAACGCGCCGAAGTCGACGACGTTGCGGACCGTGCCCGTCAACTCCATGCCAACCGAGAGGTCCTCGAGCTTCAACACATCCGTGCGAAGAATTGGCGCTGGCACATCGTCTCGCGGGTCCCGACCTGGCCGCTCGAGCGCTTCCAAGATGTCGCGCAAGGTCGGGACGCCAACGCCGACGTCCGCGGCCAACTTCTCGGCAGATTCCGCACGCAATCGGCGCAGCCACTCCGAGCGAGCAGCTGTGTCCACGAGCACCGCCTGTGTTTCTCCCGTCCGTTGCAACAACTTTGCGACCACGTCGTAGGACTCCGGGTGAATCGGCGTGGCGTCGAGTACGTTGTTGCCATCGACAACGCGCAGGAATCCGACACACTGCTCGAGCGTCTTTGGCCCAATGCGCGGCACGCGGGAGAGGGCTCTGCGGTCCCGGAAGCGTCCGTTCTCGTCGCGATACTGCACGATGTTCTTGGCTGCCGTCCGGTTGAGACCCGACACGTACGCGAGCAGACTCGGTGACGCCGTATTCACGTCGACGCCGACCCGGTTGACGACACTCTCGACCACGGTGCCCAGTTGTTGCCCGAGCTCTTTTTGCGACACATCGTGCTGATACTGGCCGACGCCGATGGACTTCGGGTCAATGCGCACCAACTCGGCGAGCGGGTCCTGGAGGCGACGAGCGATTGAGATCGCGCTCCGTTCCGACACGTCGAGGTCCGGAAACTCTTCCCCCGCGAGCGGCGACGCGGAGTACACGCTCGCGCCCGCTTCCGAGACCATCACATACGGCACCGTCTCCCCACTCACTTCCCGATAACGGCGGACGCAGTCGGCGATGAACGCCTCGGTCTCGCGCGACGCCGTGCCGTTGCCAATTGCGACGAGTTCAATTGTGTAGGTGCGAAACAGTTCAAGCACGCGAGCCGCCGCCTCATCCACGCGGTTTTGCGGCGGTGTTGGGTAGATCACGCCAACCTCCAGCAACTTACCCGTGTCGTCCACGGCGGCGAGTTTGCAACCAGTGCGATAGGCGGGGTCGACGCCGAGCACCCGTTTGCCGCGCAGCGGTGGCTGCAGAAGCAAGTGGCGCAGGTTCGTGCCGAAAATCTGAATGGCGTGCGCCTCAGCCTGTTCGGTCAGCACCGCCCGCACCTCACGGGCGACAGAAGGTGCGATCAGTCGCTTGTACGCGTCCGCGCACACCGCCTGACGCAGAGCGCCAACGCTGCCTTCACTGTAAGCAGCGCAGTCGGCCCCGGAACGACCGGCCACAGCATGGCCTGCGCCAGCCCGACGGTCGACGTGTCGGCGGTAGAGGGAGGCGAGAATCTCCTCCTCTGGCGCAGTGACTGACACGCGCAGCACCTCTTCACGCTCGCCACGGTTCATCGCGAGCACGCGGTGCGGCGGCAACTTGACCAGCGGCTCCGCATAGTCGTAGTACATCTCATAGACCGTTTCTGCAGCGGGATGTACCGCGGTACTCTGCATCTGCCCACGCTTGGTGGTTGTATCCCGTATGTACTGGCGGTTGTCCGCATCGTCCGCGATGCGCTCCGCGAGAATGTCGAGTGCACCCGCAACCGCTGCGTCGATGCTCGGCACTTCGCTGTCCTGTGCGACGTATTGTAGCGCCTCTTTCGCCACTGCGTCAGCGGTCGTCCTCGGGTCCGCCTGTTCAAGCCAGTTGGCGAGCGGCTCGAGTCCGCGGTCGCGCGCCACAGAAGCTCGCGTCTGGCGCTTCGGGCGGTACGGGCGATACAGGTCGTCGACCGCAGTCAGCGAAGTTGCTGCCGTAATCTTCGGCACCAGGGTCTGAGCGGTCGCTTCGTCCGCGAGCACACCTTGTTCCTGGAGGAGCCTGAGCACGTCGGACTTGCGCGTAAACAGATTCTGCTCCGACTCGTACGTCGCAGAAATGTCGCGTAGCTGGACTTCGTCGAGTTCACCCGTCATCTCCTTGCGGTAACGGGCGATGAACGGAATTGTGTTGCCCTCGTCCATCAGTCGAACGGCAGCACGTACTTGCTGCACTTTCAGATTCAAGGTCCGTGCGATCACGGCCGGATAGTCAGGGGTTTTCAACTCGTACAACTGAGATCGTCCTTTCTTGGCACATGTAACGCCTATTGTACACTGTCGGTCTGACCCGCGGCACACTACAGCGTCCTGTGTCCACATTCTTCATCCTCACGCTCTACGCCACGAAGGCCACTTGGCCTGAACCGATCGAAAGACGGCCACGGTTGCCCGTGGCCGTCTCCTCACAATGTAGCGGTTATGCACGCCAACAAATGCGCTTTGGCCAACCTGATTACTTCGCTGTCGCCACGTCCAACAGCGTTTGGAAGTCAGCATCGTGAAGTTCAATGCCTACAGCGGCCATGTTTTCCTCCAAGTGTGCGACAGACGACGTTCCCGGAATCGGCAACATGACAGGCGAGCGCTTCAGCAACCAGGCCAAGGCCAGTTGTGACGGTTTGACATCGAGCCGCTTCGCCATTTCGTCCAAAGGCCCACCTGCTTTCGCAAGCTGACCGGTCGCGAGCGGGAACCAAGGAATGAACGCAATTTGATGCGCTTCGCAGTAGGCTAAGACCGGCTCGGCGTCGCGCTTCGCGAGATTGTACAGGTTCTGGACGGACACAATCTGTGCGATTTTGCTGGCCGCCTCAATCTGTTCCACAGTGACTTCACTGAGGCCAATGTGGCGAATCTTCCCTTCCTCTTGGAGGAGTTTCAATTCACCGACCTGCTCCTCAAGCGGCACTTTAGAGTCAATCCGGTGCAACTGCAACAGATCAATTCGCTCAAGGCCCAAGTGGCGCAAACTGAGGTGCACTTGTTGGCGGAGATACTCAGGACGGCCAACCGGGCGCCAATCGTTCGGGCCGGAGCGGGTGAGTCCCGCCTTCGTCGCAATGACGAGGTCTTGCGGGTACGGATGGAGTGCCTTTTTGATCAGCATTTCGGAGACAAACGGCCCGTATGAATCAGCCGTGTCGATAAACGTCACATCGAGTTCCGTCGCGCGCCGGAGAACTCGTACAGCTTCCTCTGGGTCGCGTGGGTCTCCCCAGATTCCAGGCCCCGTCAACTGCATGGCGCCATAGCCAAGGCGATTCACAGTCAAATCGCCACCGATGGTGAAGCTCCCAGATTGTTTTGCAGACGTGTGTTCGGCTGACATGTGCATCCCTCCAACTCGCTTACTAATGTTTAGCACCAAACTCTAGTTTACCCGATCTTTCGCAATCCGCCAAACCCACGTCATCCGCCGGAAGCCCAAACTACCCAAGCCCAGCCGCCCGGACGCCCTACCCAAGCTTGACCTCGCGCACTACGCGTCCCGCGCGCGGGCCTTCAAAGCCCACAGTCACTGTCGATCCCGGTGTTGCCTTCACCACCCACTCCGCGTAGCCGCGCTGCGTGGTCTGTGGCGACCAAGTGCTCTGGCTGCCATAGCCGTCGAGGTGGCCCAACTCCACTGGTGACGACCCAGCCACGACCTCGACTCCAGCTGACGCACCCCGTGCAGACTCGCCACTCCCACCGCCGTCAAGAAACGCGCGCACGCCCTCAAGCAGCAGCTTTCTGCCTTTGTCCGTGCTTGATGTCGGCAGGAAACCAGCGTTCGAAACCTCGGCCACAATACGGTATCGGCGTTCACCAGGCTGCCCCGTGCCAACACTGCCGTCCCCGTCCCCGTCCCCGTCGAGCGCTTGGACTTCGACTGACAGGATTACCAGTTTCGCCGTTGATAAACCGAGCTTCGTGAGGAAAGCGCTCACGTTCACGCACTCCTCGCCGATCAGGTGTTCCGGGGGGTTTTGCAGGACAAACTTCGGGTCGAGACCGCCAATCTCCACCTGGCCGAAGTCCGGGTGCTCAAAGGCTGTCCACGCGAACACGCCCTTCTCGCCAACCTCGTGTTCGGCCCAGGCGTACACCTTGCGGTCGTCCTCCGCCTCTTCTTCCGGCGTCAGTTCCATTAACTTGCGCATGCCAACTTCACCGTAGCTGCGCGCTCCGGCCCGCTTTTCGAGGTCCCAAATTTCAAGCGTAAAACCAAGCACGCCGAAATGCTCATACATCCAATCGTCTGCGGCGCCCGGCATCAGCACTTCTTCGTGGCCGGTAGCAAACACCTTATAGTTCGATCCCGCATGATACCCGCTCACTTGCGCCCCCATCTCGGCAACGCGCGTGAACAGCGTGCGGTCTGTAACCGAAAGCACCGTGTCATCGCCGGTCGAAGGTTGCCGGAGAATCACGCCGCCTGTCGTGTGCAAAGCCACATAGGCCGCGATGTTTGGGTGCGCGTGGATGAAGTCGGCCAAGCCCCGAAGCTCTGGCTCGGACAAAGGGTACGGCCCTGACCCTGGCTGCCCAAATTCGCCAGCCCAGCGAATCGGGAAGTTCCGGTTGAAGTCCATCGCCGTACGGCGCGCGTTTTTCGCAGTTGGGAACGCTGGCAAGGCACCAGTCCGCGTGGTGCGGTCGATGCGGCCCTCCGGGAACACGTGGAAGTACTCGCCGCCGAATTCACCCGGACGGCGTCGGCGCATGACGCGCGGATCGACCTCGTCCTTCACAAACCCGCCGTCCTCCGCAGGGACGCGCATCTGCAGAATGTGTCCGTTGCCGTCGACGTCGTCGGGAATAAAACCATGCGGCGGCTCCGAATACGGATACGTGTGCGGACTCGAACGAAATCGAGCCGGCGTGGTCAGGTACAACTCGGCGCCATCGAGCGCAATGCGCGGGACAACGTACACGGTGTGTGCGTCGAGCAGTTCGGTTGCTTCCTTGTCGGTGCCGTAGTTTTCCAGGCACCAGGAAATCCAGTGCATCGCCACAGCGTTGCCCGCCACTTCGCCGGCGTGAATGTTTGCGTCGACGAAGACCGCCGCCTTATGCTGCGGCTCTCCTGTCGCGTGGTTCGTCAAGGTCACCCCTGCCATCTCCCGCCCCTGGCGGCTGTGGCCAATGACTTCGACCTGTATGAAGTTGGGATAGGCCGCCTGCATCCGGCGCAGTTCCTGCCACATTTCCTCGTAGGTCCAATATTTTGAAGCCAATCTTAGCACTCCTCTCTGGCTTGCCTCGCACACTACCAAGATAACAGAGAGGTGTATCAGCCCGCCAATCAGCGCGCAAGTCGAGGACCACCGCGAAAACGAGTACAAGAAAGGGCTGTCCCGCTGTGCAAGTAGCACAGCGGGACAGCCCCGTTTCAAACTCCCGTCCGAATCCTTACAGAAACACGGTCGTGTGCGGCGGGAAGTGAAACGTCCCCCCGACGACAATTACTCTCTGCCCTGCACTGAATGTCAGCTTCTGGTTGCGCGTGCCTTGGACAATTAGGGTCACTGTCGATGGAGTCGCGGTGGCAACGTAGACGACACGCCCGTCCAAGCCCGGCAGGCGCCTCCAAGTCTTACTAAAGTAAGCTGCCAGAATACGATTCGATACGGTGTTATTGCGAGTGATGGCCATTTAGCTTTTCCCCCTTTCCGTATCAGATAATCTATCGATACGTCAGGTAGGATTCCGGTGACATGGACAAGCGCAGATCGGGACCCTCTCAAGACTCGCAGTCTCAAAGCAGGCCGTTCGCCCTACTGATACGCTGGTTCTCGCAACAAGTCTGCCAATGTGGTCAGCAAGTAGCCTTCGCGACGAAACGTCTCGATAATGGACGGCAGGGCTTGAACGGTGTCCGCAAGCCCGCCTCGCCCGCCGGCGGAATGCATCAGAATGATAGAACCGGGTTCTGTGTGTGCGAGAACGTTCGCGACGACCTGTTCCTTGGTGAGACCTGACCAGTCAAGGCTGTCCACGTCCCAGTACAAGATTTTCATTCCGAGCGATACGACCTCAGCGATGACCTGATCGTTGATGGCTCCGTACGGAGGACGGAAAAAGCGGGGTTTCACATGGAGGATTTGCGAAATGAGCAGGTTTGTCCGCTCAATCTGCGACTTTGCTTCCGTCGCCGAGACTTTGGTGAAGTCTGGGTGGCTCCAACTGTGATTTTCAATATTGTGCCCTGCTTGGAAGATTTGTTGGAGTATCGCAGGGTTGCCCTGTACCATTTGACCGACGCAGGTGAATGTCGCCTTCACACTGTACTTGGCTAAAACGCTCAGAATAAGCGGCGTCCACACATTGTCTGGTCCGTCATCGAACGTTAAGGCGACTGCTCTGCGGTCGGACGGTCCGCGCAAAATCACCTCGTTTGGATACCGGGCGTGCCAGTCCACGTGTTGTGTGTGTGGCGGTCTTGCACTGGCGCGCTCCGGACCATGCTGAAACTGTGGGACTTGACGAAAAGGCCCATGGAAGGACATACACCCCACCTCTTTCGCCAGACGTCAGCCGGAGGTCGGGGCTAACGCGCCCGTTCCTCCGGTTTTTCAAGCAGATCGATCTCTTCCTCCACCCGTACCATCTGCGCCATGGCCACTTTGCGTGCGTCGCGGATGGCCTGGTTGTAGAGGGTGGGGCCGATGGCCGTGATCAGAAAGTCGAGCAGGTGCTCCGCAGCAAGCTCGCCAATCGATTCGTCTCGCTCCAACTCAAAGTAAGACTGAACACGCTCGATGAGAACCTTTTTTTGTTCGCGAGGAATCTTCCACACAGTCATTGCGCATCCCCCGCCGCCAAGTCTTCCGGCTCAAACTCTGTGAGAACCGCGTGGTGCGCGCCAGTGCGCTGGATAAACCAGGCCATCGCGAACGCTGCCACGCTGATGAGACCCGCAACGAGGAACGCGTCGTTCATCCCAAGCACACTCGCGTGGCGCACAGCGAGTGCGACCTGTGCTTGGCTTGGCGTCGGTGTGCCAAGAGCGCGCATCTGACTTCCCAGGTGCGCCTTCGTTTCACTCGTCATGACAGTGACGAGCAACCCCGTCCCAATGGCCCCAGCCACTTGCTGCATCGTGTTCGACATCGCCGTGCCATGCGGATTGAGGTGCTGCGGCAGTTGGTTGAGCCCGGCCGTCATCGTCGGCATCATCATCACCGACATCCCGAACATGACCAGAGCATAGAGAACCGCCATATACACAAACGAAGTCTGCAACGTGATGCGCGCAAGGCCGAACATCGCGACTGCGGTGACCAACGCGCCGACAACTGCAAGCAGCTTGGCGCCAATCTTATCGAATATCCGGCCCGTAATGGGCGACATGATGCCCATCAAGATGGCGCCAGGCAGCACCAGCAACCCCGACTGCAGCGACGTAAAGCCACGCATCGTCTGCAAGTAGATGGGCAGTAGCAGCATCGATGAAAACATCGCCATCATCATCAAGACCATAATCCCGGTCGTCAGTGAAAACATTGGGTAGGTAAACACGCGAAACTCTAGCATCGGTGCCCGAAGCCGGAGTTGGTAGACGACGAAGACGGTGAGCGCGACAAGAGCGACCGCGAGCGATGCAATGACAGTCCGACTGTCCCAACCTGCCGTCCCCGCACTACTAAATCCATAGAGCAACCCGCCAAAACCAACTGTCGAGAGCAAGACCGACAAAACGCTCACCTTCGGTTTCGACAGCGGCATCACGTTCTGCAGACTCTTGACGGCGAACAAGAGGTCGAGCAGCGCGATCGGCAAGACGATGAAAAAGAGCAGCCGCCACGAGTGGTGCTCAACCAACCACCCCGAGAGGGTGGGGCCAATAGCGGGTGCAAACGTGATCACCATTCCAATCATGCCCATGGCCGCCCCGCGCTGGTGCGGCTCGTAAATGGTAAGGACAACGTTCATCAAGAGTGGCAGCATGATGGCAGCGCCGCTCGCCTGGACGACGCGCCCGATGAGAAGAACTGCGAAGTCGGGCGAGATCGCGGCGATGAGCGTCCCAGCGGCGAAAATGCCAACCGCGCTGATAAACAGACTGCGCGTCGAAAAGCGCTGAATGAGAAACGCGCTAACTGGGATGAGCACCCCGTTTGTCAGCATGTACGCGGTCGTCAGCCACTGCGCTGTGCTGGCAGAGATAGTCATGTCGCGCATAATCTGCGGCAGCGCGATGTTGAGCAGCGTCTCATTCAAAATCGCGATGAAGGCGCCAACGACCATAACAGCCATCAAAAGTCGTTTGTTGACATGGAGTGCCTGTTCCTGCATCGGTGCGTTTCTCCTTTCTCTAACCTGTTGTGCTTGAACAGAATAGATGGTTTTGACGGATACTGTCAACGAAATCCCGTCGGATCGACACCGCAGTTACAACCTGCCCGCGACCTTTGTCTTGCGTGTCGTGAGCAGGATTCTGTCAGTCTTCAGCCGAAGGAAGTCTACGCAATTTTGAGACAAAGCAGATTCAAACGCCCCCGAGGGGGGTGCGTCGGGCCGAGGCCCGCAAGCCAGAAGGAGGTCAACCACGTGACGGACTGGAAAACGCACTTGGAGCAACACAAGGACGCCTACTTAGAAGAGTTGATAGAGTTTCTGCAGATCCCGAGTGTTTCCACGCTGGCTGCCCACCGCGAGGACGTCCGCCGCGCTGCAAAGTGGACTGCGAACCGGCTGCGCCGCGCAGGGATAGAGGATGTGCAAATAATGGAAACTGGCGGCCACCCGCTCGTCTACGCCGAGCGCATCGAGTCTGCGGATAAGCCAACCATCCTCTTCTATGGACACTTTGACGTGCAGCCGGCGGAACCGCTCGAACTGTGGACACACCCACCGTTTGAGCCGCACGTGGAAGATGGAAGAATCTATGCACGCGCCGCGTCTGACATGAAAGGAAACGTGCTGCTTCCCATTACCGCTTGTGAAGCCATCCTTCAAACCACCGGAGCGTTGCCGGTGAACGTGAAGTTTTTGATTGAAGGCGAAGAGGAAATCGGAAGTCCGTCACTTGGCCGGTTCGTCGCGGCACACAAGGACCTCCTGGATTGCGATTTGACGGTGAGCGCAGACGGAGGTATCGGCAGCAAGGAGGACCCGAAAATCGGGATCGGCAACCGCGGCCTCGCAGGGATTGAAGTGCGGGTACAGACGGCGAACATCGACATGCACTCTGGTGGCGGCGGCTTTGTGCCAAACGCTCTGCACGGCCTTATCAGCATCCTCAATTCTCTGCGCGACGAAGAAGGGCGCATTCTGGTGGAAGGGTTCTACGACGACGTGGAGCCGGTGAGAGAGCAGGAGCGCGCCTTGGTCAGCGAGTTAGCTGCCGGGTATGAACGGACGGCAGAGGCGGCGGGGATTCGCGCATCGTTCGGCGAACCGGAGTACTCGCCGACCGAGCGCGCTCTGGTGCGCCCGACGCTGGAGTTGAACGGCGTGTGGGGCGGGTTCCAGGGCGACGGCATCAAAACCGTGATCCCGCACGAGGCGTTCGCCAAAATCACCTGCCGACTGGTGCCGAACCAGGACCCTGCTGTGATTCGCGAGCAGGTCAAAGCGCACATTCGCCGCGTCACACCAGAATACGCGAGCGTCACCTTTACTGACCTGCCTGGTGAGGCGTTCGCCTACCGCCTACCGTCCGATGACAAAAGTGTGGACGCCCTGCAGCGCGTGCTGCTTGAGACGACTGGCAAGCAGGCTGGGTTTGGCATGAGTGGCGGTACGGTACCGGTGATGGGCCTGTTGCAACGGGCGCTTGGGGTCCAGACCGTGACTGTCGGCGCCTCCGGGGAAGACGAACGGGCCCATGCGCCGAACGAGTTCCTGCGCCTTGAAAACTTCTACCGCTTGCAGGAGATTTACTGCCTCTATCTGACGGAACTCGCTGCAGTCCTGTAAACGAAGCGGCGACGTTCGTGATTTCGGTGCTTGACCAGAGTCTGCGCCAAGTTGTTAGGCTCGACGCATGTAGGCACGCACAGTGATGGGTGCAAAGATGAGGACCACAACGGCTGCGCCAGCAAGCGAGATCGCGACATTACTCCCGATTGTGCCCGTGTTCGCGAGGTCACGCACGGCACTAACGAGATGTGAGATGGGGTTGATATGGACGAACCACTGTAGCCAGTTCGGCATGGTCTTGGTCGGCACAAACGCGTTCGAGAGGAATGTGAGTGGAAACAGAATCAGCATCGAGATGCCCTGAACGCTTGACGCCGTGCGAGCGATAACGCCGAAGAAGGCGAAAATCCAGCTGATTGCCCAGGAACACACAATCACGAGCACACCTGCAATGACCACGTTGCCAAATCCCCCGTGAGGTCGGTAGCCCATGACGTAGCCCATCACAAAGGTCAGCACCGTGGCAATGGTATAGCGCACTGTGTCGGCGAGCAACGCCCCTGCGAGGGGGGCGATGCGAGCGATTGGCAGTGATTTGAAACGGTCGAACACACCTTTATCCATGTCTTCCCGCAACTGAACACCTGTGACGACAGACGTCGTGATGACGGTCTGAACCAAGATGCCGGGAATAATGACAGGCAGGTAGTTTTGGACGTTTCCGGAGATTGCGCCGCCGAAGATTTCGGTGAACATCACGGTGAAGATGATGGGCACGAGGGTAACGTCGAACAACTGCTCAGGCGTTCGACGAATCTTCAACAAGCCGCGATACGCCATCGTGAATGAGTGCTGAAGGCTCAAACCGAGGCTCGGGTGCTGCCTCAAACTCCGCTCCCTGACTGGCGTAATGGTCTGACTGCTCATTGTCGATACGCCTCCTCAACAAGCGGGCGATTTGGCTCATCGTCATTGTTCTTCGCCGTGTCACCGTGGCCGGTAATGGTGAGAAACACTTCGTCCAGAGTTGGCTTCTGCACGCTCATCTCAGACAGCCCGATGCCCGCATCGCGAAGACAAACGAGCAGGTCCGTGACTCGGTCTGCATCGGTCATCGGCGCAGTGATTTTCCCAGCTGATGTCGATACGACGGAACGTGTATCAAGGGACTGTTCGACGAGGCGGCGAGCCTCAGCGGTCTGCTCGGGGTTGGAAATCTGCAGTTGCAGCGAAGACGTGCCGACGGACGCCTTCAGCTCGTCGGCGGTGCCTTCTGCGACCACGCGTCCATGATCGATCACGGCGATGCGGTCGGCGAGCTGGTCAGCTTCGTCGAGATACTGAGTCGTCAGAAGAACAGTCGAGCCGAGGCTCACGAGGCGACGGATTGTATCCCACATCTGTGCTCGGGTACGCGGGTCGAGACCGGTCGTCGGCTCATCGAGAAAAATCAGTGGCGGTTGCGCAATCAGACTTGCTGCTAGGTCGAGCCTACGTCGCATCCCGCCTGAGAACTTCTTAAGCGGCCGATTCGCCGCTTCAGTCAACCCGAACTCGTCGAGCAAATCAGTTGCCTTGCGATGTGCCTCCCGTCGGCTCAGACCGAGCAAGCGAGAGAAGATGACGAGATTCTCCATGGCACTCAGCCGCTCATCAACCGATGCATACTGTCCGGTCACGCCGATGAGCTGCCGAACAACGTGAGGTTCCTTAACTACATCGTGCCCAAACACGCGAGCTGTCCCACCATCCGGTCGCAACAGCGTCGCAAGCATGCGAACCGTCGTGGTTTTCCCGGCCCCGTTGGGACCAAGCACACCATAGACAGTGCCTGCGCGCACCTCGAGGTCTACCCCATCGACTGCGCGGTTGTCACCGAACACTTTCACTAGTCCACGCGCCTCAACCGCGAAGTTTGCCGAACCTTGGCCTGCCTCTGCCCCGTGCCTCTGCAACAACGTCATCCCTCCGAGTCAGAGTCTAGCTTGATACGCTTCGATCTGTGCAATGTGATGGCGGCCATGCCAAGCGTACAGGCCAAGTGTCCTTTGCAACGGCACGGAACCCTGCAGCGGATGCTGAAACGTGCGCTCAAAGTCGGCGTCGCTCATGCCCTTCATCAGGGTGGTCCAACGCTCGCGGACGAGGCGGAACAACTCCACTGACGACTCGATTGGCACTGTCTTGTCCGGCAGTTCTGCCCATTTGGCCTCCTCTGCGCGATGGATCGGCGGGTTATCTTCGGTCAGCGCGTGTTTGAACCGGCTGTATACCAGCATGTCGTTTTCCGCCAAATGAGCAGCGATTTGCTTTACCGTCCAACCGCCTTCCCGGTAAGGCGAGTCAAGTTGCTCGGGAGTAAGTCCTGCAATCGCGGACTTCAGGGCAGCTGGCCCAGCGGCAACCTGAGCGATCCACTCGTCACGTTGTTCCTTAGTAATCAGGTCTACTGGCTGAAACTTCCCAATTGGGTAGCGAATGTCGTCCATCAAACATCACCTCTATGTAGAGTCTCGCACCCCTCCATGGTACCACGCGTTGCGCGCCATTTTCAGCCTGATACCTTCGCAACTTGTCAGCCGCCGGAAATGGCGCGCAGGATCCACACCTCGGCGACATCACCCACTGGTGTCGACACGTGCGCGCGCGGGGGTAGCCGGCGGCCGGAGATGAACACACTGAGGTTTTCGCGAAAACAGCCATCGGGCTCAACCAACCACGACGCCATCCCAGGCCACGTCCCGTCAAGCCATACCAGTACGTCGCTCAGCGTTTGAGCGGGGAGGGAGACCACGGGATCGGCATGAAATTGGTCGGTCAAGCTGCCCGGCAGATGGACGGTGATCATCCCTCTGCGGCGACCACGACAGAGTAAATCCGGGGTAAATCCTCGGCGACGAGGTGCCACGTGACACCTTCGTCTGCGGAGTGATAAACCGCGCCGGAAGTGGTGCCAAAGTACAGACCGAACGGCGTCTCGGTATCGCCTGTAAACGCGTCGCGCAGAACGCCCGAAAACGAAGGTTGCGGCAAGCCGTTGTGGAGGGCTTCCCAGCTTTGACCAGCATCCCGAGTGCGGTAAACGGCGAGGACGTTATCCGGTGCCCAGCGAGGCCAACGCTGCACCGGCAGAACGTAGGCGCAGTCGGGATTGGCCGGGTGGCCTACGACAGGAAAGCCAAAGTCTGACGGCAGGGATTCGCCGACGTACTCCCAGTCGTCACCGCCGTTGTCAGAGCGGTACACACCGCCATGGTTTTGCAGCCACAGCCTGCCCGCGGTCGTCGGCGAAAGCCAGAACTTATGTACGCACTGACCGGACTCCGGGTACTGCATGTCGTCCGGCATAAACTCTGCTCGGATTCCCTGGTTAATTGGCTGCCAGCTATCGCCGTCGTCGTCAGACCGATAGATTCCGCCGGAGGAACAGGCAATGTAGAGGCGGTCTGCAGAGAATGGGTCGACAGCAATCGTGTGCAGACACTTTCCGCCAAAGCCTGGCTCCCACGTCTCGTGTGTTGGGTGTTCACGCAGTCCGCGCACTTCCGCCCAGGTGTCGCCACCGTCATCCGAACGGAACAACCCGCTTGCCTCAACCCCGGCGTATACCCGACCACCACCGGCAGGGCGAAGCGACCAAACGCGGGTGACACGTTCGGGATCATCCGCTGTGTACTCTAGACCGCTTCCTCCTGTGTCCCAGTTCTCCCCCCAGTCGCGGGAGCGCCGGACATTTGCGCCGTGAAACACCGAATTGGCGCCCGCGTAGAGGGTTTTCGTGTCTACGTCGTATGACGTCGTGTAAACCTCATCGCCTTGCAGCACCGGTGGCAGTGCTGTCCACTCTGTCCGGTCGTCACTGTGGTACCGAAACAGCCCCTTTGCCGTTCCTACCAATAGGTACATCTTACCCCGACCCTTCTCGCCATGCGGATGAAAGATAGTGAAATCATACTTCTATACATTCGGTTTTAAAACACCAAAAAATTCGCGCATTGACTGACGGGACAGCAAGACGACACTTGTCGCGGAGGCTCGGAGACAAGCGCTACTGGAGAACCGCGCCTGTTGGTCGCGTTTCGACCGGACAGAAGCCCTGTATAAAGCAGATTCCCATGAAATTATGCAGGATGTAAACCACTGGATTTGTGCCAACGAACTGCGCTCGGACGGGATCGGATCACGCTCACAGACTAGAGGACTTGGGGTGTGGAATGTAGAACGCTTCGATGATGAACCGATGGGGCTCGGCTCGGCGGGTGGCGGGTGGCGGGTGGCGGGTGGCGGGTGGCGGTTGGCGGTTGGCGGTTGGCGGTTGGCGGTTGGCGGTTGGCGGTTGGCGGGTGGCGGGTGGCGGGTGGCGGGTGGCGGGTGGCGGGTGGCAGGTGGCAGGTGGCGGGTGGCGGGTGGCGGGTGGCGGGTGGCGGGTGGCGGGTGGCAGGTGGCAGGTGGCGGGTGGCGGGTGGCGGGTGGCGGTGGGCGGTGGGCGGTGGGCGGTGGGCGGTGGGCGGCAAATTGCCGCACAGCACAGCCTATCGGCTTAGAACTCCCCTTTTCATCCCCATATAGACGGTCGTGGGTAGCTTAAGTCCGTCCCACGGGGCTGTTTCAGCGCATAAACACCGGCATACGCTGTCCTGGACAGGTTATTCGGCCCCCCGAGCCTCACTTTGAGGCTGATAAGCTGTCCTCTGCCGCTATCGTCGCCACATGCCAGGCCACATGCCAGGCCACATGCCGCGCCACATGCCGCGCCACATGCCGCACCGCATGCCGCACCGCATGCCAGGCCACATGCCAGGCCACATGCCAGGCCGCGCCACATGCCGCGCCACATGCCGCGCCACATGCCAGACCGCATGCCGGGCCACATGCCGCGCCGCATACCGCACCGCATGCCGCGCCACATGCCAGGCCACATGCCAGGCCACATGCCGGGCCGCATGCCGGGCCGCATGCCGGGCCACATGCCAGGCCGCATGCCAGGCCACATGCCAGGCCACATGTCAGGCCGCGCCGCTATCGTCGCCACATGCCGCACCGCATGCCGCACCGCATGCCGCACCACATGCCGCGCCACATGCCGCGCCACATGCCAGGCCACATGCCAGGCCACATGCCAGGCCGCACCGCATGCCAGGCCGCACCGCATGCCAGGCCGCGCCGCTTCATCGTCGCCACATGCCCGCCGCATGTATCATCGTCTGCAACGACTACTTTCGGCGAAAAGAAAGGAACTGACGGTGTGCCAGCTCCTGCGTAGTTATTCGGTGGTTACGGCCGCAACAGCCGCATGATTCCGTCCATCAGCCGCGAGGCAACATGCCTTGTACGCGGGAAACGACACGCTGATAGGCTTTGCCTTTGCGCAATTGAGTAGACGCCTTTTCACCCGTCGCACTTCGGCGACGTCCAACATTCGACGACAATAGTCCGCGGATCACGCATGTTTGTGCCTCGTCTGCAGTCAAAATCGGCATCTCCGTCCGCTCCTGCAGTCGGTCTAACAGCGCATGCAGGGGAGTCCCCCCGCCCATCACCACAATGCCACTGTCCATAAAGTCGCCAACAAGCTCCGGAGGCGAGGACTCAAGCGCACTCACCAGCAGGCCGACGATTGTCTCGCTGTAGCTTTCGACCTGGGTCTCTACCAATTCTCGTGACACAGAAAGTGTTTCCGGCAGTCCGGTGGACAGTCCCCGGCCGCGAACTTCAAAAGTTGGCTTGTCCGGATACTCACCGACATTCCATTTGAGTTGCTCCGCCGATTTGATGCCAATGAGAAACCCGTGCTCTTTGCGGACAGACTCTGCGATGGCCTCGTCTAGGTTGCGCCCGCCAAAACTTGACTTGCGAGAGTCGACAATGCCACCGAGACAGACCACTGCAGCTTCTGTAACGCCTGCGCCCAAGTTCAAGATCAGGTGCCCGCGTGGACTTTCGACAGGCAGGCGAGCTCCGACGGCCGCCGCGATCACGGATTCAAACAGGTGTACCTGTTTGGCTCCAGCTTCTCTGACCGCTTCTTCAATCGCGCGCTGTTCCACAGCCGTGATCCCGGTAGGCGTCGACACAGTGATGTTCGGTCGAGTGGCCATGCGTTTGCCTTGCAATGAAGCGATAGCGTGGCGGATGAGCACTACGGCTGCGTCAAAGTCTTTGACGATACCTGCAGAGATAGGGTGCAAGACGGACACCCCTTGCGGAGCTCGTCCAACCAGCCGTTCAGCCATTTCACCTGCAGTCGTCTGTCCGTTCTTGTCATAGGCCACAGTAGCAGGTTCTGCGTGGATCGTATCGCTCCCTAATTCCCCGACGCGAAAGTAAGCGGTCCCAAGGTCCAGTGCGAGATCCATCGTGCATCCCCTCCTAAAACTGAACACGAGAAGCAACGTGCGCCTCCCGGGTGGTGATACATTTCGACATGGTTTGCGAGTTTATGGGGGTCGAACGATAGATTTGTCGATGTTTCTAGAGGAAGTTTCGAATTTTTTAATAGAATATATAGTCAATAAACAAGTCGGGAAGTATATTGTATTTAATTAAGATAATTCAGAATCCGGCCTGTGGGAGTGAGAACCCTGTACCCGCTGTCGCGTATGTCTGGGGCTCGTCACAATTTAGGCACAGTTATCCTCGCACAGATCGCCGCTGTGCTCATTCTGGTCACAAGTCATGTGGTTCTTCTGGTGCGAGCCCATACCCTTCAGTCCGAAGTGGTCAAACTCTCCTATATCAACAGCTCGATTGACCGTGTCCAAAACGACCTGTACGCTGCTTTTCGGGCAGAGAAGCAATATGTGCTGACCAAGAACCGACGGTATCTGATCAATTTTCTTCAGGCAATCGCAACTTATGAAAGCTTGTCCTCAAATTTGCAATCCAACGTCAACGGCTTTGTGCACTTAGCCCCGACTGCACTTGCGCCAATCTCGCTAGGGCAGAAGTGGCTGAGTGTCTACGGCAAACCTCAGGTCGCGCTGATTCGACACGGGAGCCACCTTTCCACTCCAGTCTCTCTCAGTGAACTACCTGTCCTCAGCTTGTTTGACGAGAAAACCGCAGCGGCAAACGCTGCATGTGAGACACGAATAATATCCATCATCAGGAAACTGACCCTCGTAGATCGCCTCTCCGGTTTGATGAATGCAATAGTCCTCTCGCTCACAACGGTGATGGTCATAATGCTGATTCGCCGTCATATTCGGGATCGCGAGAAACTGGTGGAGTATGAAAAGGCACAGCTGGTGGAACACCTTGCCGCTTCCATGGCGCACGAAATCAGAAATCCGCTGCAAGTAACCAGAGGATTCATGCAGTTGATCAGGGAGCGAGTGATCGACGCAGATATCACACAATACCTGACGTACGCGATCAACGAGTTAGACGCGGCACACCACATTCTGTCAGAGTACCTGGGTCTGTCCAAGCCTCAGTCGGCTGAATTGCAGCTCGAGCCCCTGCACACCATTGTCGCTGATGTTTCGGAACTATTAACAGCCTACGGAAATGAGTACGGATGCCAAATCAATTGCATGAAGAGCGACATCCCCAACGCTCAATTCGACTCTCGAAAGCTGAAACAGGTTCTGCTCAACATCGGCAAAAACGCAATCGAAGCGATGGGTCAAGGTGGCAAACTGTCGCTGCGCATAGAACCGAGTCAGTCCCGTATCACTATACAGATTGAGGACAACGGACCGGGCATGTCAAAGGAACAAATGTCTAGGCTCGGGCAGCCATTCTACAGCACAAAAACCGACGGCACGGGAATCGGCTTGATGATTGCCTATCGACTGGTCGAAGACCTGCACGGGAGAATCACTGTGACGTCTACGCCGGGGAATGGGACGTGTTTTCAGGTCCATCTTCCCATTGAGACACACTTGACGGGAGCCAACACAGCCGACACGGTGTCATCACAGCCCCAGAAGAAAATTGGGACAACTAGTTGACTCTATGCCTCGCTCGATCCCGACAGCTTCCCCGCATTCCGTCGCGCCTGCTGAAAAATCTGGTCGCTCCCAAGTCTGTGGGAGTCGTCGGGACCTCCGACAACGTCGGGATGTCCAACAGCAGCGGAACCTCCGAGAGTAGCGAGGCCTCCGACAACGTCGGGACGGGAATGAGTGTTAGGGGGCGAGTCAAAGCGCATGTTAGGTGCCGGGTCAAGAGCGGGATCAAGCGGCTCACCTGGCGGCGACTCAGACCCGATGATGTGTTGCGTCAGAATCTCCATCACGCCCTGGCTGAAGACCCCATCCGCCTTCAACTGGTTGAGGTAAGCGCACACCTCAGGCGGCGTGTCCGACGGCACGTAGAGCGTGACGTCTTTACCCGGTCGCACGTAGACCGTGCTACGGCGCTTCCTCATCACGATACCCCAGGATCTCCTTGTGCTTCATTGTTCGCCTGACCCCGGTCCGCCTGATCCGCTCGATCCGCTCGATTCGTCTGATCCCGGTCCGCACGCGCAGCCCGAGCCTTAGCGCTGGCGCCGATGTCGGCGGTCGCTGCAACTTCGTCACGGTTGTGCAACGCGTGATGGAGCAGCAAAAACATTCCGCGCACGTTACGGAACTGACTGTACTCCGTGGCGTCAAACCGAATCGGCAGGCCAAGTCCTGCGTTCAGCTTCTCGATCCAGGGTTCGAGTACCACTGCACCCCCGCCGATAAACCAGAACTCGCTTGCGTAACGAGCATGCTTCCAAGCGTTTCGCGCTGCCTTAAGTACTTTTTCAGCCAGTATCTGCATGTGTCGGTTGACGAGGTTAGTCATATCGAAAACAACTCGACCCTCTGCGTACACTTCGTACTCTTTGTTGACGAGCATCTCGGTCAGTTCGGCCGTATTCGAGATCAACTCTTCACCAGTAGCATTGACTTCATTGCGGATACTCTCGAGGGCGTCATTCAAATGGATCTTGGTGCCCGTCGAGTTGCGCTGGTCTAGTTCGAGTCCGAGTTTGAAGAACGCGATGTCCATGTCTACGCCTCCGACATCCGCGATGCCGAAACCCTTGTGCGACAGTGGCGTTTTGGCTGTCGCCTCGATGTCATAAACACCGGATACATCGTCAATAGAAATATCGATGGGCAGCGCAATCTCCAGTTCCACAGTCACGCCTTTGTACGACGGGGTTGTGACAAACGTGACGGTGTGGACACCGCCTTGCAGTTTGTCCGCAAATTCCGTGCGAAACTTCGTGATCTCGCTGATTGGAAGTCCGGTGCCGAGGTTGACAGCCGCTTTGATCCGGCGGACACCGCGGCGTATTTCCGTCTCGTGCTTTTTCGCCACAGCGTACGCTGCCCCAGTCAACAGTGTGACCAAGGTCTCTGGCCGCTGCGCCTTCTTTTGCGCGGCCTTGTCCCCGACAATCTCGTGCACGACGCCTTCATCTCCGATCGCGAGGTTGCCGACATACACGTGTCGATACGGGTCGCTATTCAAAACGGGGGAGACAATCTGTACGTCCAGAAAGTCTAGCGGGTTCCCTTGATCCATCAGCAGTTGGCGCTCTCCAACGGGCTGCGACACAACATTCGGAAAAACGAAGGTCTGCGAAAGGTCGTCGTAGATCACTTTGATGTGACTGCTGCCATTGTCAACACACAACAGAATCGTCGTGTACAGGGATTCGCTCTTGGGCACGGGGCCTCTCCTCTCCGAAACTTGACTGCTTGCGGAGTACTCTTTGACTGGAGTTGCTAGCGGCAGTGGGCGATATAGGAGATTCGTAGATTCGGGTCTGTTTGCGTCCGTCCAATTCAAACTTTAACAAGGTAAACCGGAGTGCAAGAGGAGGGGTACGACCTATAGGAATTTGAAGTTTATATGAGGAGTTTCCGCTTCAATACCCACGTATCACCGTCGAAGTGTCGTTTCCCGCTTGAAGTGTAAAGTCAAAAATGTAAAGTCCAAAGGCTAAAGCTCAAAGTTTAAAGTTCAAATCGGAAAAGTTAACTTGATTAAATCGGAAAGTTTAAGCTGTAAAGTTTAAACTGTAAGCTTTACGCACAACAGAATCTACCGGTTTTATTTCTACACTTGCCAGCACTCTCCTCAGCGTCATCGACGTATCTAAATCCCGGCCTTAGCATACTAGGTGTCCGTGATTACGCGCATGGGTGGTGGCAATGTGGAATTCGACGAAGCCTACGAGGCGTTTTTGGCGTGGCACTGTGCACGACGGTCCGGCGAGCGCTTGCGCAGACTGAAGGACGGAAACGGCCACTCCGAGAGGCTCTTTCTAGAGGCAGTTTGGTGGCCAACATTTCATCATTTCGCCAATCTTCATCCAGAGTACGAGATTCACGACTACAAGGATGGCTATCGCTACCTGGATTTCGCGTACATACAGTCAAACTTCCGCATCGCAATCGAGATCGATGGCTTCGGCCCACACTTTCGCAACATCACAACGTGGCAGTTTGACGACCACTGTCAACGGCAGAATCACCTCATCATCGACGGGTGGTACGTTCTCCGGATCACGTACAACCAACTCCAAGAACGGCCACGCGTGTGTCAACAGACGATTCAGCAACTACTCGGCCGTTGGTTGGCAAGTTCCGAGTCCTTAGGCAAACTGACTATTTTCGAGCGCGAAGCCGTCCGCCTTGCCACCCGGTCACTTCGGCCAATCACGCCGAAAGACGTCTGCGCCCAACTCGGTATCGGGTCTGACTATGCGCAACGACTGCTTCGCGGCCTCGCGCAAAAACAGTGGCTGCAACCTGCCGCCGGCGATATCCGGATCCGCTCCTATACGCTACACCCTTCGCACAGTAACATCCGCATCTGACGGCCGGAGTGCCGTGGTGAGGCGCACCTCCCCTGGTTGCTGCGCCTCCCCTGGTTGCTGCGCCTCCTGGCGTTTTCCGTGTTCGTTTGCGGCACAGAACAGCTTATTAGCCCAAATCGGCGGCATTCGGCAGTGATTAGCCGGTCACGGACAGCCTATAGCACGTCTAGTACCCCGGAAGAGGGCGTATTTAGCCCGATAGGCATCTGCGAACGGCCTATAATCGAACTCAGACCGTAAAAAAGAGGCAATAGGCTGTTGTGTGCCGTTATCAGCCCATGCCCATGCCCATGCCCGACCTCACACGAACCACAATAGTGAAATGCCGCCTCGCCGGTTGACCGGCTCAGCGGCATCATATGACTACAATCAGCGTGCAACCGCACCCTCAAGGCGTGCTTCGACACCTATAGTTTCGCTCGCACCCCAACACGCTGTCCGGACATCAACAAGCAACCGGCTGTGATTCTACAACGATGTTCATCCAAGCCACTTTTGTCAGACCATCTTCTGCACCTCTTCGTAAGCTAGCAGAACCGGAGAGGGGGTAAACAGCACCGTACAGTGCTTATACCACTTGGACTGCTGCCACTTTCCGTACGCCTCATCCTCAGTGTCGGCGAACCAGTATGCGACAACCGATCGCTCCCCGTTCGAATATGTCCACACAGCAGAAAACCACCTGGGTTGCCCACTTGTCTCATCGATTAGATTGCCTCTGCAACCAAAATAGAAGCAGCACCGGCTGTCCATATCCATCCCCTCTTGTCTGGCTCGGATACGTTCGATTTTAGTCAGGTAGACATAAAAGCGGGGTGCGAAGTCCGGGGCGCCGGTGTAAAAAGGTCGTCAACGAAACCCACTAGACCGCGCGCAACAACGTGCGCAGAGTCTCTCCAAATGAGTGTGTTTACCATTTCTTTATACTTACACGGGTAATTCATCCTCCTGTTTTTACGCACAGTCGCACTACAATAGGAATACCTTAAGACTTTGGCCGGGAGGAGCAGGTGCCTGAGGATGAGTATGGAGAAGATTTTATTAGCGATGGACGACACGCGGACGTCAGAACAGGCTGCGCAGGCAGCTCGTGACCTGCTGCGCGAAAATCCACAGACTCAACTGTACGTCTTGTACGTAACTCAGCTATACCCCACCAAATTCGGAGCTGCTCCGTTGCTTGGGATGGACTACGAAAGAGAAGTGGCCGCACAGATTCAAACATCGCTTCGCAAAGACCACTTTTCAAAATTGATGAATCGGGTTCACTTCGAGCATAAAATCGGCGTCATTCCCGCAAAGGTTATCTGCCAAACGGCCGTCGAGTGCCAGTGCGACCTCATCATCGTCGGTAGCCGCGGGAAACGAGCCATCAGTCGAGTCATTTCCGGAAGCGTCAGTCGCGACGTAGTCCTGCGGTCGAGCATTCCCGTACTGGTTGTTCGCTACAGCCCGCCGCAAGCGGAATCCGGGAAACAGCTTCACCGCGCAGGGAACGTGGTCAAGCTCGAGAAATGGAGGAGAATTTAAACACGAAGGGCCCTTTGCGACTACGCGAACTATCCCGGAGGGATGACGTCCGTGTCGTCGCGGTCTGCGGCAAGCCTGTAGCCAACACCCGGCTCTGTGAGAATGAGCTGCGGACTCGTAGGGTCATCCTCCAGCTTCTTTCGCAAGTGGCCGACGTACACTCGCAAGTAGTGACCTGCCGTCTCGTAGTTGTGCTCTCCCCACACCTCATGCAACAGCTGTCGATGAGTCATTACGCGACCAGCATTCCTCGCGAGAGTCTTCAACAAGTCGTACTCAATCGGCGTCAGTCTGAGCGCTTCCCCGTCCTTTTCCACAATCCTCCGCGCCAAGTCAATCATCAGTGGTCCAATGTGCAAGACCGGTTCGTCGGGTTCCCGTGCTACATGGCGCAGGGCCACCCGGATGCGCGCCATCAACTCGCTCATGCTAAACGGCTTTGTAATGTAATCGTCAGCGCCGTGGTCGAGCGCGTAAACCTTGCCCGCCTCGTCGTCTCGGACAGTAAGCACCAGAATCGGAACACTCGCCCACGCGCGGATTTGGGTCAAGACTTCTGCACCGTCCATGTCTGGTAAGCCGAGATCGAGGATAATCAAGTCCGGCCTAGCCATGCTCGCCTGAAGTATCGCATCCTTGCCAGTAGGCGCCTCTATCGTAGAGAACCCGTGTGCTGCAAGGGTGACTCGAAGCAATCGGCGAATCTGGACCTCGTCATCCACAATCAGGATTCTAGCGCCCATCATCAGTCGCCCCCCGCGCTTCACAGAATGATGACTCAACGTCCTGTTCTAGTTCACCAACCGGGAGTCGAATCGTCACAACCGTCCCCCCGCCATCGGCTGGACGCGCGTAGATCTCGCCCCCGTGCGCCTGGACGACTCCCCGGCAAATTGCAAGGCCAAGCCCCGTGCCAGGAATGCCCTGTGAAGTCTTGGCTCGATAAAACTTGTCGAAAATTTTCTCCGCTTCTTCCGCGTCAATTCCGATCCCATGATCCCGAATTCTCAGCGTGAAAACACCGTCGTACTCTAGCACATCAAGGTCGATCCCGGTGCCGTCCGGCGAGTATTTAATGGCGTTGCTGAGCAGATTCACAAGGACTTGCTCAATCAACACATCGTCCACGGAAACAGCGGGCATGCCAGCTTGGAGGTGAACTGACACTTTGCGGTTTTGCAGCGCCTCACGCACCTGCGACAGAACGACGCCCACCATATCTGAGACGTCACACCACCGCTTGTTCAACCGCAACATACCGCTCTCGATGCGCACCATACCAAGCAGGTTCGTGACCAATCGATTCATCCGCATAGCACCTTCACGCACTGTCAGAAACAGCTCATGCTGGTCATCCGGCGTGAGCACCGCTGTGCCTTCGTCAAGTGCAGTGGCCGCCCCAATAATGGTCGCGAGCGGCGTGCGCAGTTCGTGCGAGATCGAGTCGAGCAAGGCAGTTCTCAGGCGCTCAGACTCCGCCGTGAGATGCGCGAGCTTCGCTTCTTCTTCAAACCGCGCGCGAGCAATCGAAACCGATGCAAGCCCCGCCAGAGCCTGCGCCACACGAATGCGCGCACTGTGGCTGCTGCCGTCGCGCGGACGGTCCGGTCCAACGCACATCACCCCGTATACATTTGACTCCGTCTTAAGCGGCACGTATAAAAACCTCGCGTCGCGGTGCGAGGTTGTCCCGTACCCAGCTATCTGACCATGTTTGAACACCCACTGCAGCACTCGGGGTTCTAAAGCGGACTGTAGTGCGTCCTGCGCAAATCCCGCCATCACTTGGGGGTGCAAGTCGCCACCCCCATTGGGCACGATGATAGCAGCCGACAACCCGAACGTGTTCCATGCGTGCAGGACAATCTCACGCAGTACTGTATCCAAGTCGCGACCCGCGGCAATTTGTGTGCTGAGTGTGAACAGAGATGACGTGACGGCTTCGCGCTGGATAGCTTCCTTTGCCCGCTGGCGCAATTGTGCAGCCAGGCTCGCAGTGAATGCAGCTACAGCCAAATAGACGACGAACGACAAGACGTAGCGGATGTCTGCCACCGTAAACGCGTGAATTGGCGGGACAAAAAAGAAGTCAAACGCAATCACACCCACGCCGGCGGCATAGAACGATGGACCAAGCCCCCACCGAGCGGCGCTGACAAGTACAGGTAGCAAATACAGGAGCGCCAGGTTGACAAGCGTAAACGCGTAGCCAATCTTCCAGAATAGCAGCGTGAGCGCCGTGACCATGAGTGTCACAGCCAAGTACGGCAAAATCCGCCTTTTGCGACCTCCCTTAGTCGTATCGTCGTTCAACTTGTCAGGGTTTGGCCACGGCATTACGTAAGAAGTCAACACCCGCCACTTCAGGCCGGACGCTGTAACTTGTCTCATCCCGTATGTCTCCATCCTTTAAATGTTACTCCAGTTATACATCCGTTTTCAGCGCCCCGCCCAGTATTTATAGTTTTTTTATGCCCTCGGAGTTGTTCTTTACACCAAATTGACGAAAACCCTGGCTACGATCACATGGCGCTCTACCCGATTTCCGGGGTGTGTCCACGAGCCTTTGTTACAGCGCTGACAGCGTACCCTTCCCGTTTTCGGGCTAAGGTAGTATCGTGAAACTACGAACATCATCGGGCGGAGGGTGAGAAACAGGTGGCGTCTGGAGACGGCGAAGCATTTGGGTCAGAACCAGGACAGTTGAAAGTCTTTATCGGCGCAGCTCCAGGCGTCGGCAAGACCTACACCATGCTGCGCGAAGGCGTGTCGCTCAAGGAACGCGGAATCGACGTTGTGGTTGGCTACGTGGACATCCACGACCGTCCGGAGACCGCCGCGCAGATGAACGGTCTAGAGGTATTGCCGAGAAAGGCGATCCGTTACCAACACCGCACGTTTGAGGAGGTCGACCTCGACGCCATCGTGGCACGTCACCCGGACGTCGTCCTCATCGACGAGTTGGCACACAGTAATGTACCGGGTTCAGTGTTCCCTAAACGTTACATGGATGTTGAATACTTGCTCGACCAGGGAATCTCGGTGCTGACCACTGTGAACGTCCAGCACATCGTCGGGATCCACAAAGAGGCAGAGGAAATCACCGGGATCCCGGTGCGCGAACTGATACCTGAGGGACTGATTAAGCGGGCGGATGAGGTGTCTGTAGTCGACCTGACACCCGAAACGCTGCGCCAGCGGCTGCGTGACGGAAGCATTTACCCGCCGGACAAGATTAATCAGGCACTCGCCAACTTTTTTCGCAAATCCAACCTGTCCGGACTACGCGAACTTGCACTGCGCGTCGTCGCGGAGGACGTAGACGAGCGGCTGCAGCGGTCTTACTCGCGCAAGAAGATTCCGGGCCCTGTCGGTGCCAAAGAAGTCATCATGGTGTGCGTGAGCGGGTATTACTCGCGCGCCGTGAAGTTAGTTCGACGCGGCTATCGAATGGCCACTCGCATGAAAGCTGACTTGTACGTGCTTTGCATCACCAATTCCACTCAGGATATGTTGACCGACCAAGAAAATACGAATCTCCAGGAACTGCAAGCACTAGCTTTAGAGCACGAAGCTGAATGGGTGGTAGAGCCTCGCAACGACCGACGCATCGGCACCGTGATTGCCGAAGTCGCTGAGCGCCTGAACGCTACGCAGATTGTCATCGGCCAACCGGCCTCCAGTCCAAAGTGGGCGCTCTGGAAGGACACCCCTGTGCGCTACCTGCTACACCACCTTCGTTACACCGACCTACGAATTGTCGGCTGGCGCGATGCGCCTACACCCATTTTCCAGCTCGACCAATCGAACTTCGGAGTCAGTGATTCGAGCGCGGCGCACCGTCTGCGTGGGCGGTTGACGATCTACGTTGGGGCTGCGCCTGGCGTCGGCAAGACGTACAAGATGCTGCAAGACGCACACGATTGGCGCAAGCGTGGCTGGGACGTCGTAATTGGCCTCATCGAGACGCACGGGCGGCAGGAGACTGCGGACCAGATTGGCGACTTGGAAGTCGTACCAAAAAAACAGGTTGACTACGAGGGACACAGTTACGAGGAGATGGACGCTGAGGCCATCGCCAAACGCAGGCCCTCAATCGTGCTAATCGACGAGCTCGCTCACTCTAACGTGCCGGGGAGTCCGCATGAAAAGCGCTATCAAGACATCCTCTACCTGCTCGAACAGGGGATCAACGTGGTCACTGCGGTTAACGTGCAACACCTGGAGAGTTTGCACGACAAAGTCGAGCACATCACACGCGTAAAGGTGCGCGAGCGTATCCCGGACTGGTTTATGAAACTCGCACGAGAGATCAAGCTGATTGACGTCACACCTGAGACGCTCCAGCAGCGACTTGTCGAAGGCCGAATTTACACCCGTGACAAGGTAAGCCAGGCACTCGACAACTTCTTTCAGACGGCGAATTTATCGGCACTGCGCGAGTTGGCCCTACTAGAAGTCGCAGACGACGTCGACCAGCGCAACTACCGTTCTCGGATCGAAGCAGGTGCACGCCGAGGCAACGGGACAACCGATTCCACGGAGTTCGGGCGCATTCTCGTCTGCGTCAACCACCGCCCGCACTCGGAGAAACTGATCCGCAGGGGCTGGCGCATCGCTGATCGGCTAAACGTTGAATTGTGGGTGCTCGTCGTCATGACAGATGAGAAGTTGAGTTCGGAGGACGAACGGGATCTCGAACGAATCAGACACCTTTCAGAACAGTTTGACGCCCATTTTCTGATGAAGCCAGCCGTTAATCACGACCTCGGTCTAACCATTGTGCAAACCGCTCAAGAACTACAGGTCTCGCAGTTGGTCGCGGGCCAGCCACTATATCCGAAAGGCGTCTTTCAGCGCATCAAGGCGAACCCGATTGACTACGTCCTCACGCGCGGCGAATTTGTGGATTTGCACATCGTCGCGTTCGAGCGGGATTAGTGGCTGGCACCACGGTGGACGGCACAGGGACCGGGCATTTGAGGGCATTTGGCAGCACGTAGCGGTTGAGGGCATTTTCGCAGGACATAGCATTTTCGGAGGACATAGCGGCACAGGGCAGCTTAAGTACCAAAATCGAGCGATCCACAAGGCGCATAGCCTGGCCTCGCGCAGCTTATTGGCCCTGTGAAGGCCTCCGAGAGACAGTAATTGCCCACATAAACCACGGGCAACAGCTTATTCCCCGAAGCGGGAGGCGAAAAATGCCGAATAGGCTGCCCAGTGCCGTTATCGCTCAGCCGCACCCCCGCACCCCCGCACCCCCGCGGCCCGGCACGGTCACTGCACGTGATGCGCCGCCAGCGCCTGTGTCACATCGGCACGCAGAGAGTTCACCGGCAGCCAACCGTCGTGACTCCAGATGATGTGTCCCTTGCCGTCAGTCAGTGTTAGCCACATCAGGTCCGACACGTTATACCCATCGGAGAGTTCGCCGGTCTGGTCAATACCGACCGGAAACGTCAGTGAAGGTGCGCCACGCAGCGTCTTTTCCACCGCGGTGTTGGATGGTTCCGTAGTCGCCACGTCGATGCCGACCACGCTCGGACTTCCCTTCGCCGCCGCGTATGCACTCAGCGCTGTCAGGTCCTGTTGCACATTCGGCACCCAACTTGCGAAAAAGGCAGTCAGTTGTGGTTTGCCAGGGCCGACCGTCACAGTCCCCTGCACTCCCGAAGGTGTCACTTTTGGCAGTTGCACAGGTGTGTCTGGCCCGACAGTCGACGGCTGGTAGGTTGTCGACCCAATCTTGTTCACTTTCACGCCGCTCGGCAGGAAACGGGCGATTTGCTTTGCCAACACGTCAGATTCAGGCGACAAGGCTGCATACTGACTGGCGGTGAGAAACAGTTCCTGCTCTCGACCTTGTGCGTCGATGATGTATAGTGCAGGCGTGTGGTCGATATTGCCGTTCACAATCTGGTCGCTGATGTGATACTTCGCCCAGATCGCCTTGAGTTGAGGGAGCGACGCCGTGCCAAAGTGCCACGAGTTCATCATCCCGTGGGCGACAGAATACTCCTTGACGTACTTCGGAGCAATCGCAATCGGGTTCGCGTTGATCCCGAGCAGTTGCACATGTGCTGCTGCCTCAGGTCCGAGCAGTTGCACGGCGTGCATCATGCTCTCCGTCGTCAGAGGGCAAATTGTCGTGCACTGGCTGTCTACGAAAGCGAGCACAACCACCTTCCCGCGAAACTGAGAGAGCGAGAACTTTTTCCCATATTGTTCCGTAAGAGTGAAGTTAGGCGCAGGTGTGCCTCCGAGGCTGGTACCGGGATCGACCGGGTCATTGACCTGTGTTGTAACCGGCGTTTTAAATACCGGCGTCGGCGCAGGCGGTTTGTGCACAATCGCCAAGGCAGTTCCGAGCGCGACAGCGACAATCACTCCGCCGCTGGCCCACCACAGTGACCTTCTCTTCATCAAAATCCCCCCTGACGATTCGTTTCACACAACTGTGATTTATCGTTGCAATCGGTCATGCCGTAACGCGCCTGTTTTGTCCGATGCCGACTTCCACATTGAGGCGGTGAACGCCAAGAGGCCCACGGCAGGTCCAGAGTTCGGGTCGGTGCTCAAACCAGAGAAGATATAGCCGAAGTCCATCCCGAACCACCAACTCAAAAAGACCCATACGTATACCGCTATACGCACCAGCCTAGGCACTGACCGCCAGAACAGAAGAGCGATGGTGGCACCGGCAAGTGCTGCGGAGAGAATGGTGTTTGCGAGAATCGCGTGCCCGGAAATCCAGAGCGAGAACGCCATCACCGGGTTCGAGAGGAGGGCTGGCTGTCGCTGAAAACCGCTGTTTGCGAATACGTTCATCAAGGAATCCGCGTGCCACTGCAGATTTTCAGGCAGAACCTGCAGAAGAGCGCAGGCTCCAAGGATAACCACTAAGGCATACTGCGCAGTGCGCTGGGCGCGGCCTGTCTGCCAGGCTGTCTGCGGAAAAAGCAGAGCAACTCCAGCCACAGTATAGAAGAAGGCCGAGCCTGGAAAACCACTGTAAAACGTCATGTCGCCCAGTGCCGGCAAGCCTGCTAGTCCCTCCCCAAACAGCCAAACCGCAAGGCCCCAAACGACAGTCCCCACGGCGGCCGCACGGACCCATCCCCTGCCAACCGGAAGGAGCAAGAGCGCCGCGAGAATAAGCTGGATCACGATGACAAACAAGTTCACGACAACTGGCGTATGAGAGTACAGAGACTGCGTGAACTGTACGGCCGATGCGGCCGGACCGACAGCGGATTCGCGCACGGTTTGCAGCAGCGACGGCATTGTCGAGGCAGGCAAATTGCCGTAAAAGGCCTTGTCAAACATGCCAGGCTGAAGTTGCAGCAAGGCATCAAGCAACCAGAGCACACCCATACCGATGCGCAGCGTGCGAAACGCACTGTTGTTGTACACAGCGACCCCTTTGTCTCCGCCGACTGGCGCGTTTGCACCTACGCGTACCATATCGACTCATCCTGTTTCGCATAGGCTCTCACGCCAACCACTGCGAACGCCCCCATCATCATAACAGCCATGATAATCGCTCCCCATTGTTGATCCGCCAACGGTGTCAGCCACGGCCAGATTCTCGGGCGAGAGACGTAGAACGTATACCACGGGTGCCTGGCGATGATCATGAATATAACCAGAGGCATGCCTAAATTATAGTTGAGCAAGAGCGCCAACATTTTCCTGCCCGGTGTGAGGTCCCAGAGTGAACGCCACAAGATGAGCGCGACCACAAAGAAGCAGAGGTGTTCGAAAAAGTGAAACGCCTCATTTTCGAGGGCAAAGTCGTAGATCTGTGGAATGTGGAAAATGGCGATGACACCGTTAAAAATGAGCCCCGTAAAAATCGGATGGGTGTGCTGCGCCGAAGCATTCTGGACCAGTCGTGAGTCCAACAAGCGCCGAACCATCCAATCAGGAGTCCCCGCGATGAACAGCGGTGTCATGATTACAATTTCAGTCATGTGTTGAAACATGTGGGCTGAGAATAAGTAGTTGTCCGAGATGTAGTCCAGAGGCCCGCCGAACGAAAGGTATAACGTCACCGAAGCAAATGTGAACAGCGTCACTTCCTTCGCTGAAACGGAACCCGGATTGCCGTACAGCCTCCGTATCGGTCCGTACGCAGTCAGCAGGTACAAGAGTAGTACGCTACCGGCAACGACGGCGATCCAAGGTTGAATGACGTCCATCGGATTGGCTTTCGCGAAAACTGACAACACCGGCCCCTACTCCTCTCCTGTAAGTTAAAAGGCACAGTACAAAGGCAGTCGGTCAGGTCGACTGCTAGACTTTCATGATAACAGGGTCGGGATTATGTTCCTGTAGCCCAACTGGGCTATTTTTCGGGCCATCAGTTTAGAGTAGGAGGAAGAATGGGGACTTCAGGGGGCTAAATCAGTTATTGCTGATGCTTTGCGGCATACGCAGCGAGCTGCACACGGTTCTCGATGTGCAACTTCGCCATGACGTTTTTCAAGTGGTTCTTGACCGTATTCTCAGAGATGAACAGACGGGTTGCGATTTCTCTATTGGTCGCCCCCTGACGCACAAAGTCGAGGATCTCAAGTTCGCGCTGCGTCAGCAGACCCGATTCCGGCGACTTACCCGTTGATTGGTCGGGTGAGCGAAACTCCGCCAAAATGCGTTGAGCAATCACCTTAGACATCGGCGTCTCTCCGTCGAGGACACCTTGTAAGTAGGACAACCAATCTGACGGATCAAGGCTTTTTACCAAATAGCCCTGCGCACCGCAACGAATCGCTTCGAACAAATCTGCAGCGTCGTCGGATACACTGAGCATGACAACCTGCAGGTTCGGTAGCTCTCGCTTAATCAACCGCGTCGCGCGCAGGCCATCCATCTGAGGCATATGAATATCCATGAGGACAATGTCAGGCGTCAATTGCTTGGCCAAGTCAACGGCCTCAATCCCTGTTGTTGCCTCAGCGACAACCCTGAACGATTCCGACCCATCGAGAATGAGGCGAATCGCCCGGCGCGCCCGCGCGCTGTCATCCGCAATGAGGACGTCATGCGCTTTCATTCGACTCCGTCCACCTCTCATGCGAGAATGGAGCATATTGAACAAGCCATATTGTATCACAGGGGGAGCACATGAACTTACGCCGGATGAAATGGATGCTGTTCATTGTCCCAGCGGTTGTGATTGGCGTCTTTGAAACCATCCGCCACACGTTGCTCGAACAAGTGATTCCGCTGGAGTTGGGCAACTGGATCACGGCCTGTATCGATGCAGCTGTCATCGCGATTATTACGCGTCAGTTGCTCCAGCGGTTTGCAGCCACTGAATCTGAGTTAAACGAAGAAAGAGCGCAACGCATTGTGCTGCAGGAACGAGAACGTCTGGCAAGGGTTTTGCACGACCAGATTGCTCAAACGATTTTTTATTCCGGAGTTCAGGTCAACGCTGCCAGAGAGGCTGCCACAGATTTGCCGCAAGTGGCTGAACGACTAGAGGAAGTACGGATGTCGCTGCGGGAGATTGACGAAAACATCCGTCAGGCGATTTTTAATTTGCGCGAGGATGGCGCCCCTGACGACAATCTGCAAGCGAGATTCCGGTCGTATCTCCGCCGCACTTTCACCGGCACTGCGATTGCTTGGCAACTCAACTACGCAGACGACAGCCCAGATTTTGGACTTGCAGAACAAGTGCATATGTTCGGGATCTTACAGGAAGCCATCACGAACATCATCAAACACGCCGCTGCCTCCACAGTGTTAGTTCAAGTTAGCGGGCCCTCCGACGATGTCGAGTGGACACTCGTTGTGACGGACAACGGTCGCGGATTCACAGCCGGGACTACGGGTGGCAACAAATTCGGGTTGGAACTGATGAAAACCCGCGCTGATGAAATTGGCGCTGAAATGATTGTCGATGCCGGTCGACAGGGAACAACCATTACCGTCAAAGGACACTGACTAGGTCATTCAGACACGAAACCGCTGTGGACAGCTTATCATCGGGATCACATGAAGAAAGATAAGCCGCCCCTGCACGGCCGTAGTCCGGTTGCTTACGCCAACCCTTTGTACGCCTCCCGCAAGTCGCGTTTGAGGATTTTGCCACTCGGGTTGCGCGGTAGTGTATCTGCGATCACGATGTGTTTTGGCACCTTGAACTTGGCCAGGACATCGCGGCAGTGCACCTCAAGTTCGTCCGGGGTCAGAGTCACACCTGGTTTCGCGACGACAACCGCCGTCACAGCCTCAATCCAGTAGCTGTCCGGCACCCCAATCACCGCCACCTCCGAGACCCCAGGGTATTGGTAGATCGCCTCTTCCACCTCTCGGCTTGCCACGTTGATACCGCCCGTTTTAATCATGTCCTTCTTCCGGTCAATCACGGTGATATAACCTTCCTCGTCACGCACCCCGAGGTCGCCGCTGTGGAACCACCCATCCGAAAACGCCTGCTCGGTGCGCTCCGGGTCGTCTAGGTACCCAAGCATAGCGTGCGCAGTACGGTGGACGATTTCCCCCACCTCACCAGGTGCGACTTCGTCGCCATTGTCATCGACAATTCTCGTTTCGACGTTCAAGGCTGGCAGTCCCGCAGAGCCCAACTTGCGCAGTTGGTCTTCCGGCTTCAATACAGTGGCCAAGGGGGCCACCTCGGTCTGGCCGTAGAAGTTCCAGAACTCAGCTTGCGGCAGTTTAGTCATTAGTTCTTTCAGAACCTCCATCGGCATAATCGCAGCTCCGTAATAACACTTGCGCAGCGATGTCAAGTCACGCTTCTCAAAGTCCGGATGGCGCAACAAAGCGATCCACACGGTTGGCGGACAAAACAACTGTGTGACGCCGTGCGTTTCAATAGTTTCCAGAATGGCGGACGGAGCTGCCTGCTCCAAGATGATCCCGGTTCCGCCGAGGTAGACACTCGGACCCAGAAAACAGTTGAGCTGAGCACTGTGGTACAGAGGAAGTGCATGAACTGCGACGTCCCGTGACTCCATCTCACCATCTACAATGCAACTGACGTATTCGGCAATCAAGTTGTCATGCGTCAGCATGACTCCTTTTGGCCGCGACTCGGTACCGCTGGTGTAGAGAATCTGAGCTACGTCCGTCCCGGCAACAGCGCTGTCGAACGGTTGGTCGGAAAGCGCGTGTGCCGACCGTAGCGGCTTCCACATGGAAGATAGCACTGCGGCCGCTTCTTCCGTCTGTAGCAGGTAGCGAGGCGCATCGCTTCGAGACGTTTCTGCCGCTGTGTTCGCGGCGCCAGATTCTCGCATGAACCCTTCTTCGAGCTGGGGGGCCAGGTCAAGCGGCGCAAGTAGCGCGTTTACTTTGGCGTGATGCGTGATATACGCGACGTCGTCGACCGTCAACATGTAGTTGATCGGTACCAGCGTACTGCCAATTCGCGCGGTAGCAAAGGCGGCGACCACAAAGTCAAGGCTGTTCCGGGATAGAATGGCGATGCGCGATCCGTGACCAAGCCCATCCTCCGCGAACAAACGGCTCACTTGGCACACACGCGCTTCAAACTCTGCATACGTGATTGCTTCGTCCTGAAAAACGAGGGCTCGTCTGCCCGAATAACGAGCGGCACTGCGCGACAACAGGTCTGAGAGCGTGTTGCGGCGAGCCCGACTGACAGTTCCAGAGAGTTCGTCCCGAGACTCCTGACTCATTTTGCCTCTTTCCCCTTCCCCCCACCGGCAACGCGTGGTTTTAGTCACTATATTACTAAAGATTGAGATGATTTTGGATGGAAATGAGTGGCCTCGTTGTGCGGACCAGAGGCAGGGGAAAAGCTGTGCGATGGTGACTGACATTTGCCGCTTCGTGAGTCTTCAACGTTGCATCTATTAACCCATACTACCGTAAAGGAAGTGTGGCTCGTGGCCAATATCTACGTGACAAACATACCAGGGAATGCGGTTTATATCATCAGTGGTCAGACAAACCAAGTCATCGGTAAACTTTCAGTTCCCGCCCCTGGTGGAATCGCCCTCTCACCTGGCGGCCAAAGAATTTATGTGACCAGCCAGTCTGGCAACAACGTTTGGGTGTTCAATACAAGAACAAAGAAATTGATCTGCAAAATTCCAGTCGGTCGGTCTCCGCAGGGCATCGCGGTGACTCCGAGTGGGCAGCGTGTTTGGGTAGCCAACTCGGACAGCAACAACGTGTCAGTTATCCATGTGAGTACACGGAGAGTCGTGCGCACTTTGTCCGCCGGGCAAGGTCCCTCCCGACTCGCGATTTCACCAACCGGAAAGACCGTCTATGTGTCGAACACCCTTTCGGATCACGTTTCCGTGTATCGCGCACTCACGATGACACGGATGAAAACAATCGCAGTCGGCAAAAATCCCGGACATATCGCCTTTACCCCTAGAGGGATACGAGCTTACGTGGTCAATTCCGGGTCGAATAATGTTTCCGTGATTAAAACCGCCACACAAACCGAGGTCGCGAAAATTCCTGTGGGATATGTGGGCAGTCGTGACCCTTACGGGATCGCCGTATCGCAGAATGGGAAACTGCTGTTCGTGTCGGAATTTGTGGACAGCCTCTTGTCGATCGCTATCCCGTCGAACCAACTCGTGCGCAAGCTGATTTTCTCGGACGAAACTACGGGATCGAAAGCGCCTCAAGGCATCGCCGTGTTTGCCAATCGATTGTATATGGTGGCTTCCGCAAATGACCAAGTTGAAATTCGTGCGATACCGTCCCTGAAAGTTATTGCCACAATCGACGTACCGAGCACGTTAGAGAGCGAACAAGGATTGGCCGAGATCGCGGTCGGTTAATGGACCAGTTCTACCTTGCCCAAACTTGCAGGCGCATCGCTCAACAAAGCTCACGTGGCCCACGCCGCCGTTTCAGGGGTGGGCCTAGGGTGCTCACTACTCCCTTAGTGAAGCGACACGTCAGGTGTGTATGAACTCGCTGCGTTCCCAGAACAGGTATGATGACTGTGTCGAAATTTCAAAACCGCAACTTTGTGGAACGTCAATAACTCAGATACAGAGCAAACCCACCCCTTTTCAAAGGGTGGGTTTGGTTCAGCATTGGCTTTGTGGCAGAGACGAGCACGATGGATGCCATATCACCGCCTCTACCGGACACTCCTGAGCGACTTCCCAACCTGTTTTCAGCAGCCGGGCACTATGCGTTGTGTACGCCCGCCTTGGCCTGTGCACGCTGGCGCCGCCATGCCTGCCGCGCTGACGCCCAAATATTCCCCGTGACCCAAATCCCGAACAGTAAAATCGGAACACCGTACGTCAAATCCATATGTTGCGAAGTAGTGATGCCTTGATAAGTTTCCGCCGTGCCGTACACGCCAGTGAACAATGCGAACAGCCAGATTACCCATAAACGAATACCTTGCTTCATTGTAATTCCCCCACTCCATTTATTTGGACAGTTTGCGTCAAGCGTGCGAATGACTTGGATTCTGTGTTGTTGCTCTCGCTTGCGGTCGGTTTGACCGCCGTTGTGATTTGTACCAGTCACGCCAAATCCACTTGTAAACTGGCAACACCTTCGGCAGTTTGTTAAGACCCGGGATAAATGGGACCAAGACCAAAATCAGAAACAGCAAGCCCATCGTATAAGCGGCCATTTGGTCGCCAGCCGATGAAGTGGAGTACGGCGGAATCTGATACAAGAACGTGTACGGAGTCAGCCACCACGGGCCTGGATAGGCGGCTTCGTCGTGATTGATGCCCCATTGCTCGCCTTTCATATTCAGTGTGCCTGCGACTTGATGAAGTGCTGTGCCCTGCAGGAACAACAAGTCGTTCTGGTTGTTCCAGCGGTAAACGCCTTGGTTCGTTTCGCGATCAAGTGCACCAGACAGAAGACCAGATGAGGCGAGAGATAGCTCACTGTTCATCATCTCTTGGACCGGTCCGTAGTTTCCCGCGGGAATACCAACCTGGCCATTTGTGACTGTCGCTTTGTTGAGTGCAGTCGTCAGATTCTGGTCCCACTTCAACTGAGTAGACGCTGGCGCGCTTTCATACTGTTTAAGCGCCGATGACAGCGTAGTATTCTGTGATGCTTTCGCCAGCATACTGAGTGGTGTCAACACATCAGCTTTTGCTGTATTTACCTGATACGGCGTTCCCCACCACGCCTCTGGACTAAACCCGGCTATGGACTGCGTGCTGCCAGTATTGTTGTTGTACGGAGGACCGTACGTCGACATTGAACCCTGACCGTCGAGGTCGCCGAGTGCTGTCTGCATAATCACGACAGGCTGTGTTTTTGCCACCTGTTGGTTCGTGATTGCTGGACGATACGGCGCCCCAAAGATGGCGGCTGCACCAATCACCAGGACCGCTGTCGCACCGATACCAATCGCACCCTCCTTGAGCAAGTCAAACTCTTTCTGTGGATACTTGAGGGTCGCCCGATATTTTTTGTTCATTTTCCTTCAACCCCGCTCTCACCCTTGGTCTCATAAGGAGGGACGACGCCGTTTCTGCGAACTTCAACCAAGTGCCAACCGACCAGGACCAGGAGAATGGCCGGAATGACCACGATGTGCAAACCATAGACTTGGCCGTTGTTCAAGATGTTGAGAAAGCCGTCCAACCCCGCTCCGTTAAAAGCATCTTTACTCTGCACCTGATTCCATTGAGAGAAGAAATCGCCACGGGACAGGTAACCTGTGAATGCGGCGACGACAGATACGCCGAACGATAAAGCGCCAAGCATCCATGTGAACGCACGTCCTTGGCGCCACGCGCCCATGAAGAACTGACCAACAAGGTGCATCGTCATAAAGAAGAAGAATGCCTGCACACTCCAAAAGTGAACACTGCGGACAAACTCACCAAGACTGGACACCTGGTACCACGTGACGCCCTTCGAAGCGAGAATAATACCTGACATGATTACGAAGACCAAACTGCTCAAGGTGAAAATCCCGAAACTGTAGACTAGCGAAGACACGTAAACCGGTTGTTCTGACGGAAGTAAATTGTCCCAAGTCAACTGTTCTGACACTGTATGGCGAACCTTCGTCGTCCAGTTCATTTATCGTCACCGCCTTTGTCGTGTCCTTTCCCATGGGGGTACGATCCGACTAGAAAAAGGATAAATACCCCCAACCACAGCCAATCCATTAAGTGATTGGGCCAGACATTCGACATGTTTACCATTTCAATTCCCCCTGTCGCTCAGATTCTTCGAGTCCTTAGAAAAATGCGCTAGACTCTTTCGGCACAACTTCACTTGGACAATGCTGCTCAGCGCATGTAGGCCAGAATGACCACTCTGTTTTGACTGAGCACCAGACTCGCAAGGTCTCTATGGACGAATAACGTGCCATATTTCTGAGCCCAACAGACCTGCGACTGCACCGCTTGCTAATGGTCACTTCCCTTTTGTAAGACACGTTCATGTTAACGGTTGAGGGTACATTCGAAGAAGACCGACTTGCACTATTTTTTGTGCTGTTGCTTTGAACTAGCGGGAGCGCGGTTAGTCACAGTCCTGACCGACTAGGGGAGGATAGTCGTACTAGTCTGCATTAGTACATAACGACTAGTTCGCATGGAGGTTTGGATGGTTAAACGCTGGCGGAGTCGTGAGTGGGGCATTCATCAGGTGCACCGTAAGCCCCGAAGGACTACGCACACAAAGTATCCCGGAAAATAGGCAACGGATGTGGTCTCATCGCCTTTGAAAACCTAAGTGTGCTCCGTCTCCTGTTGCTGATGCACCCCGCTGCGATATGATGCCGATGCTAGTCCTGGCCACTCAGTATCGTCAGTCGGCGTGACAGCCACTGTTCAGCTGCCTCACCTAGGGTACTTATGACGTCGGCCGCAGGCCGTACCTGTCGCACAAGGCCGACACTCTGTCCCGCATAGATAAAACCGACAGAATAGTCTCCACGTCCTTGATGGAACTCCTCGATAGCCTGCTCCGACCGCATCAAGGTCTCTTCCTGCCCATGCCAACGAGCCGCAAAGTCATTGCGCAGCGCGCGACCCGGATACTCCTCGGGCCACGCGAGTCCCTGCACGCAATCGAAGACATGAGTCAAAAGTGTCTCGGTCTCGTCAGCAGCCAGGAGGCGGGCCTGTGCCGTCGCGTTGTGCGCCGCCTCGGGCGAGGCCAACAACGCGGTGCCAATCCACGCACCTGCGGCCCCCGCAGCCAGCACCGCTGCAAGTCCTTGCGGCGTGGCGATGCCACCAGCCGCGACGACCGGCACCGACACGGTGTCCAGTACAACTTGCAGGAGCGGCAGCGTCGCGACAGCGCCCGTATGTCCCCCGGCTTCTGTGCCTTGCGCAACAATGAGGTCGACGCCGGCGCGTTCTGCTTGACGCGCCTCGGCCTGACTGTGGACCTGAACCGCCACTGGAATCCCGGCCGCATGGCATACCGGGACATATGGCGTCGGGTCGCCAAACGACAGGGACAGCAGATTCGGTCGTGCCGCCACGGCAGCCTCCAAGAGCTCAGGACGGTCGGCTAGCGCCCAGACCATGAGCCCTAGTCCAAATTTTCCGCCCTGGCGAGCTACCGCGGCCTGTTCGTGGATAAATCCATTCGAAGCCTGACTGCCAATGCCGATCATCCCGAGTCCCCCCGCACTGGACACAGCGGCCGCCAGACGACCGTCCGCGGCGCCAGCCATCGGCGCGCCGATAATGGGATAACGCAAGCCCCAGTCACGAGTCAGTGGTGTGTGAATCATCCGTTAGTCCTCCTCCTTGACAAGCCCGTCGGACTTGTCTGATGAAGTGTGTCCCCGGTCCCTGCCGGCAGGCCAGCGGAACTCAGCAGACTCAAATGTCTCAACGTCAACATCACCTGCAGTAATAATCCCGCCGAGGAGAGGTGGAGTCTTACCGTCCTATTCTCGAAAACCCCGCGGAAACGTCGGCCGTACTCAGCCGTGAAATGAACGAGAAACTGCACTCATGTCTCTTCCCTAACGTGTTACAATTTAATCTGCTATTCGTGGCACTCCAACATCCCAGAATAAAGCGAAAGCACCTTATGAAACAGATTCTCTGGGAACAAGAATTGATCTCTTACGCATTATGATCAACACGACAATGTAGTGGAGATGAGATCTCACCAACATTCTGAAGAAAAAACTTTCTGATACATCCCTTGGAGATTGCTCCCCATGTTACGTTTATGACAATTGATTGACAAACTGTCCGCAGCTTTGACAGGGTACTACAGAAAGGTGGATTGTAAGGCAAGTGATTGCGCCGTATATGTGACAGAGCACAACCGTCGCCCACAGTACAGTGGGTCCGGCGTGTGAACCCTCTGCACGGAGGAACGACCGCGCTTAGAAAAGGCGGATATACTGTGATGAGGGCAGGGGTGCCATGTTCAGCCGGATTTCGCTTTACCTCTTCACGTTAGTGGCATTTTTACTTGCCCTAACCCTAAATTCACTCTACCCACGCGACGCACTGTGGATGCTGTTTACGCTTCCCGTCTTGAGTGCAGTCGTACTACACCCGCGATGGTTCGTGGCCAATTCTTCTGTCATCATCGTCGCGGCGACGCGTCTAGTCATCGAATACGTCACCTTTTCGCATCACGTCCCCGCTGGTTTTGCCTTTCGCTTTGTCGTGACATCCTGTGTCAGTTGGGTCATCGCGCTCGCTTTTACATTCTTTGTAATAAAGTCAGACCGCACGGTCAACCAACTCAGACAACTTGCGATGACGGACGATTTGACGTACATCTACAATCGACGATACCTAGATTCTTCATTTCAGTCCCTCCGTGCTACCAATGCGCCTTATAGCATACTTGTCTTCGACATCGACCGCTTCAAGCAGGTAAATGACACTCTCGGCCATTCTGCAGGAGATATCGTACTTAAGGGTGTGTCGCGTCTGGTCCAGAAAAATTTACGCCCATCTGATGTCCTCATTAGATTGGGGGGTGAAGAGTTTGCTGTCTTACTTCCCGACACGCAGTCTGATGACGCCGTCCAGATAGCGGAGAGAATCAGAAACCTTATAGAAAGAACTACTTTTGCCTATCAGGAAGAAAAGATCTCTGTAACCATCAGCGGTGGCGTTGCTGAGCGCCAAGGAGAGTCCTTAGAGGCACTTCTCGATAAGGCCGATATTGCCATGTATGAGGCGAAAACAGCGGGGCGCAACCGCATTGTTCTAGGCTAGTTTTCTTTCTAGCGTCTACATCAGCACGTAGGACATGAAGCTGTTTGTAGGACTTGTGAACGTCCTTCATTTGGATCGCCGACACTTGCATATCTCCAGTCTCGTTCCTCCAAACTCACTCAAACCTACGCATAGGTAGCTTTGACGTTGGATTCCTGCTCGTCGAGGCTACCTCTGTGATATCCGGTCTTATATCCTCTCCACATGCTGCCACCGTGAAACTCACGGCCCAATTCCTCAAATTGATTGCACCGTTCAGGTCGCGATCATAATGAGTACCACATGCCAAGCATGTCCATTCTCGTACAGATAACGGCATGCTTTCTTGTTTTGTCCCACTCTTGTGGTAGTTCATGCCTGACCCAACATCAGCAACGACCTCGAACGTCCACCCTTGTGCAGCACAGTACATTTCAAGGACTTGCTTCTGACGTTCCAAGTCCTCCTTCTGATCATGACTTGAAACTCTGGCGTATGCTACGGTTATTCTCTCGCTTCGTTGAAGACGAAACCATTCCGGTCGCAGTTTCACCAGATTGTATCGACGATGGCCTCCGGGCGTTGTTTCATCCGGCTGTAATCGTCCTTCTTTTTCCCAACGTCGTAACGTTCTGTTCAAACCCTATATGACCGTAACTTTTGACAAGTCGGCGACCCATAGTCCTTTAAGCGCAGCATAGGTCAACTTATCCATCGTTGCGCCATCAAAGCAGACGGTTTTGAATTCGCGGTATGATTTGTTTGTCACGGCAAACGGTAGAGTAAATGACACATTCTTGAGTATTGCTCCCCGAAACGACACGTCGTTCAGTGCAGACTTGTCAAACTTCACACCGATGAAGGTCTGACCGCTAAAACAGATCCCTCGAAGGTCGGAGGATTTGAAATCAACGCCGTCAAAGATACAGTTGTCGAATGTCGCCTCTTTAAGATCGGACTTGGTCAGGTTGACATCCGTCAGTCTGATGTCAGTGAACTTCGCGCCATTCAGTGTCGAAACGTTTACGTTAGTGCGTACTAGGACTGATTTGCGAAAGCTCGCATCCGAAAGGTCAGTGGCGGAAAAGCTACAGTCTGTCAGGTCTGCACTATCAAAATTGGCTCCGCGTGCACTACTGCTAGCAAACGAGCTGCCGGACAAGTCTGCGCCAGCAAAGTCAGCTGCGTCCAACGCGCTCGCTTTGAACTTTCCTTTGTGCAAAACAACACCCGCGAAGTCACTCTCTGTCAGATTGCGCGCACTGAGGTTTATCTGCACCTGGCGTTCCAGCGAGCGAGAGAGATCAGCTACCTCCTGTACCGTTTGGTAGATGTCACCGATGCTGTCAATAGTCATTTCAAAAGCCGTTTCGTCGTCCTTGCCTTCGCCTTTAAGATCACGAAACCGCTCCTGCAAATCGGAGAGAAGGTCCGCCTTTAGTTCGGCAACGCTTTTCACCCCGTCATATGGCGCAAATACCTCATTCAAGTGAGTCGTCAATTTCTCGTTCACAGCATCCAATCTCCTTACAATAAGATGTCGAGTACGCGCTTTGCGTACTCCCAATTGCCTTTGTTGCTGGCGTAAGTGGACCTACCTTTCGCGGTAATCCGGAAATATTTACGCCGTCCTCCCTGAGATTCATCGCCCCAATACCACTCGATGTCACCGTCTGCCTCAAGGCGCCGGACGCTGGAGTACATGGTTGCTTCCTTCAATTCATACTCACCGCCTGAGCGCTCAGCAATCAGCTTGACAATTTCGTAGCCATAGCGATCAGCTTCGGACAAGAGCCGCAAAATCATCGTGTCGGTATGTCCTCGCAGCAGGTCGGATGTGATCTTGTTCTGACTCATATCATCACCTCGACACCGTCATCATACATCACAGTACTATGACAGTCAATGTAATTGGATTGATGATACTTCATGACGGTTCATGAATGAGGTTATCGTGTGCATGTGGCTGAAATCTCTATGCGAAGAGACGCTTCAGTACGGATAAGTATATATTTTTATGTATATTTTCCTGCCAGCTACACGACCCACTTGTTTCAGTAAGCAGCAGGAATGCACTGTTCAGCAACGAACATAATCAATTACAAATCTGGTATAACCCACAAGGGAATCGAGGGATAGCCGTGGTCAAGTTGGTGCCAATGACGATGGAGAAATATGAGACGTGGCTGGACGCTAATGTAAAGTTTTATGCCGAAGAAAAGGTGCGATCGGGCAACGTCTCGGCTGAAGAGGCGATGCAGGTTTCACAGCATGAGTTTGAACAGATAATGCCTGATGGGTTAGACACCTTGGATACTTATCTCTTTAATGTCAAAGATGAAGACAGTGACCAAGACGTGGGCAGTTTATGGCTGAAGGTGCGTGACGAAGGGAAAGAAATGTTTATTTATGGAATTGAAATAAACGAAGATGCAAGGGGCAAGGGTTATGGACGACAAACCATGCAAGCTCTTGAGGCCCGCGTGAAGCAAATGGGTATCCCCAAAATATCACTACACGTTTTTGGATACAACGAAGTTGCAATTAACTTGTACAAGTCCTCAGGCTATGTAGCCACCAATATTCTCATGTCCAAGGTGCTTACCGAATAGTACGGCTGTGCTAACTGTTATGGAACTAACGGACAGGAGTGCGCAGTAGTGGTCTAAGGAATCCCACAATGATTGCAGATGCTTTATCGTTGTCATGCTCTCGTCTGAGCCCATTCGTACAAGCCAGCCATCGTCCTCTTGAGTCCCTGACCGCCAACGATTTTCATTTTGTACTTGTCCGTGATGGTGGTAAAGTCAATGATGTTACCGTTGTCCGTGCACCCGATGATGTGGATTGGACCGCCAACGTAACATTGGTTGTAGTTGTCTAGAAATCTTAGATAGAGTCTCGTTCCAAACTCAATAGGGTTAACGGTGTAGAATTTTTCCCAATCAGAAGAGCTTCGGTTTCCTTATCTCCGAGGATGTCCGCAGATATCATCTTGTAGACGAATTGTCCGGGATACCGTTCCTTCAGGTACCGTTCAAAGTCCCTTTTCATTTGCGCATTCCCCTCTCGAATGTAACTAATTCGCGTTGTAGGGGTTCGGGTATATCAAGCAGGCTAGTCCGTCTATTGCCTACCGAAAATTCAGGGTTTAACACAAAAAAGTTCGACATGTTCCATACATAAACATACCATGCTGATGCCTTTTATCACGACGTAACGAGCGGAACTGAAAAATGGAAGAGTGTGGGAGGTAACGATTTGCCAAACGTGCTTGTCACCCAGGTTTGGGATTTAAACGTCGATGACGTATACCCCTTGGTGCTTGAAAGCAAGAAGGAAGGGTTTCGTTTTGTAGGGCGATTCTACGATGAGTATGTAAGTGGGGCCAATCGGTTCGACCGTGACGGAGAGGCACTCTTCGTTGCCCGGAAATTGAACCAGATTGTCGGTATATGCGGACTGAATCGAGATCCATATTCACAATTCGCTAACGTTGGCAGAGTTCGCAGGCTATACGTGCACACTGATTCTCGGAAATATGGTGTCGGCAGACGATTGGTTTCCAACGCTATTTTGGAAGCAAGACGGTTTTATGCGACTCTCGTCCTTCGAACAGATAATCCAGTGGCAGACCAGTTCTATCGAGCGATTGGATTTTCAACGTATCATGCCCCTGATAATGCAACTCACTGGCTCTCACTGAATCCAGACAGCGATTACTAGTCGTCCCGTGATAACGGAGGCGATACTGGGACACAGGAGCACCGGCAAATTGCATGGATATACTGTGGCAGTGTGTGACCGATCCGTCGCAATTGGGCAGGTTAGTTCGATTGGCTGTCACAAGTGAGGTGATTAATTTGGAAGATGCAAATAAGACGAGATTGCCCGCGTGGGCGACGGAAGCAGTAAAAATTGAGAATTACGATCTGAATTGGATATCGCAGGGAATACACGAGGTGCAAGAATTGTTGAGTCTGCTATCATCATTTGGTGTGGATGAAGTTGAACACATCGGAAGTACGTCTATCCCTGCTTTACCCTCCAAACCAATCCTGGACCTCATGGCTTCAATCGCCTCCTACGACCGTATAAGCGAATTAACGGAGTCGCTGGAAACCCATCATTGGTACTATGTTCCGCCAGAACTCGACAATCGGGCTTGGCGAAGGTTTTTTATAAAAGTAGAGAACAACAAACGTGTCGCTCACCTTCACCTTATGCTGAAAGGGGAACCCAGATGGGAACAACAGCTTCAGTTTCGTGACCGACTGAAGCGAAACCCGGCTCTGATTTCCGATTACGCCAATCTCAAGAGAGATTTGGCAGCAAAATTCGGTAATGACCGCGAAGCATATTCAAAATCCAAAGCCGCCTTCATTGAGCACGTGTTAAGGATGTGACCCGTGTTTTGTAGTAGTGATGATGTGGTACGGGTTGCATGAATATTCAGCCACAGGTAGGAACAATTCTATCGCTCCCAGATAGGAAAATGCAGTTTTTAATAGAAGGATAGTGGGTGGATGGATACATACTGGAATCACAATACCGCGTTCCACGAAGAGTTAGTGGCAGACGCAAAGAATCGCGGTGGACGAGTTCTCGATGTTGGTTGTGGCGATGGATTGCTACTCCAACGTCTCGCGCCGTTTGTAGAGCAAGTTGTGGGAATTGACCCAGACCCGGAAGCTATTGTGCACGCAAGACAACGACTGTCTGCAGTATCAAATGTGTCACTAGTAGTCGGTGACTTCCTCACTATGCCCGTCCCTTCTCAGGAGGAACTCTTTTCTTCGGTCATCTGTGTAGCGACATTACATCATATGGCACCTAGAAGCGCACTGCTCAAAATGCGTCAAGTCCTCGCACCTGGTGGTCGGCTCCTCATAGTTGGTCTGGCAGCTGAGAAATCTATTATGGATGTTGTCGTAGTCGGTCTTCTCGCTCTCCCGATCCGTGTCGTCGACCGGATTCATGGGGGCATGAAAGACCCAGACGTCCGGATTGTCGACCCTAAGGAGTCACTACGCGAGATACGTCAAGTAGCGCATGAGGTGATACCAGAAGCAGTGATCAGACGTCGCTTCTATTACCGTTACTTGTTATCGTGGGACAAACCGAAAGGTATAAGCGAGTAAGGAAAGGCTTTTCCTTAAGAAGGATTTGCTCCCATGCGTACACAAATATACGCCAAGGGATTTTCAAGGTTATATGGCTTTCACAGGCATAGGAAAAATTCGGCGACGTGGACCGTAACCAAATAGCGGGATGACTCCGTCTAACTGTTGTAATCAACGTGGGGAGGCATTCACTTAATGAACAAGTATAAGAAGTGGGCAACAGGCGGAGTTGCAGTAAGCATTGTAGGAATTCTTGTAGGGTGTGGTAATGCCAACAGTACAACTGGTGGCTCTGCTCCCGCTCCCACAAACACGAGTAATCAGGCAGTGACGAACACTGCAACAAATACAAGCACAAACTTACCAGCAAACGCTTCGACCAATTCGGTTACCAATACAACAACAGGCACAAATGCAACAAGTACAGACCAAACAACCAGTAACACCACACGACCTAGTTCAACAACAAGTGCAAGCATGGTACATCTAAATTTAACCAACGCTCAAATCAAAACGATTGAGACGTCCGTCAATAGAGTCAACGGAAACTCAAACGCAATGACGTTCGGGAACGGTCGCAAGGTATATGTCCCTAACCAAGTTCCGCAAGGACAACAATTTCTAAATGCCGATTCTGGTGCGAATGTGGTGTTCGGAGCATACGTAAGTTTGGATTTTAGAGGGTTCACCGTATCACTTGGAAGTCAACAACCATCGCAGTTGGCTATTCGCAAATCCAATTCAGTTAAACTCTCGAACGGAGCAACTGGTACTTGGTACGTGTCCGATTCAACAACAGGCGGAACCACTTACTACTTTATGGATTCGATGGGTAAGACCTACATCAGCCTTTACTCAAGTTTGAAAACCGTATCACAAGCCCAGATTGAACAAATGGCAGGTTCCATGGTTTTCTTGGGGGCACAGCAGTAAGAGGTATCCGCTACTGAACAAACGGGGGTATAAACGCGACAAGCCGCCTGTGCATGAATATACATGACACTCGACTGGTGTATTGTGGTACTAACAGGGCAGTTATCGTCAGTACGGCAACAAGCGATTTTTGAGGGAGAGAGTAGAGTGGTTCATGGGAATGCGGTGACGGAGTGGGAACGAGCGAGCGAGCGATAAAGGCGTATCTAAAGATTGGTTTCCAGATTGAAGGGACATTGAGAGAAGCAGTTCTCGTTAAAGGCGTACCAACGGACCAAGTGGTTATGGGGCTGCTTCGTTCTGATTCGATTTCCTGATTTTCAAAGCCATTCGGCAGCAAGCAACCTTGGTGCTTGCTTGCATTATTGTGCGCTGGCTGATGGACAGCGACCCTGTCACTCTAGGGCATGATGAATAGTCATGACGGAGCAGTACAAAAATGGTCTAAATATTGAACACTAGACTGACGGTTTTGTTTATAGTTCTTGCACTTCTGGTCCTGGCGATTGGAACCGCGTATCCTTTTTGCTGCGTTATTCGTTTACTAGAAAATGGCGTCGATCGGAGGAAAGTTGTAATGCAAAGGGTGCTTATTATTGGAGCAAGTGGACTTGTAGGAAGGGCTTTGAGTGAGGAACTCCAAGGTGGGTTTGATGTCTACGGAACATATAATTCTTCGCTAACCAAACTCCCAAGTGACAAACAGTTCCGGGTGGACATTCAGGACATTAATAAGCTAAGTGAAATTACCCGTTCAATCAACCCTGATATCGTCATCTCGTGTGTAGGAGGGGAATTTAAACAACAGCTCATCCTTCATAAGGAACTGGCTATAGAATTAGAAAACAATACCAGTCGAATGTACTACTTTTCCACAACAAATGTATTTGATGGGGACGAATCAAAACCCCACGTGGAAAATGACATACCAACTGCTCAATCAGATTATGGAACTTTTAAGATTGAATGCGAAACTATCCTAAATAACATCTTGGGTGATCGAGCGATTATTATCCGCATCCCAGCAATATGGGGTAAGGATGCTCCAAGATGGAACTCATTACAGGAAAACATCAGAAACAATGCAGTTATAGATGTCTACAGCAACCTCATCAACAATAATCTTGTGGATATTGTGTTAGCCAAGCAGCTACGATTCATTATTGAAAATGAATTAAATGGAATATTTCACTTGGGATCGGTGGATATGATGACTCATGCTCAGTTTTACGAACACATCTTAAACAAACTCGGGAGGGACAAGAATTTGCTACGATACCGTTTGTACGGCGACAAAGCCGAGACTTGTTATTTTAGACTTAATTCACTACGTGATGATATCCCAGATTATCTTCTGAGCACCAACGAAGACATCATCTCTTATTTACTCGGGTAATGATAAACAACCTTTCCTGCGTTAACGGGGGAAGATGTGCAAGAAGAGCCGCATTTGCAAATTGCATAAATATACAACAACAGTTGGGTGCATTGGCTCCTTCACAGTCGGTACAATCGCTGCTGCGAGGCGCCGGAAGTCCTACATAACAAGGATATGGTTCCCACGGGAAGTCTGGTGTCAGTGTCCAATCCGCCCGAAAATAACTTGATACGGACAACATGCGCCGTCATCTACGCTTGTGTCAACCAAAGTGTCTGTGTGGACATTTTACCTCGTCGCCATGACGAGTTAAGTTAAACTCGGACATCCTGTCCGTCAGGATTAGGACAACAGACACCGTCAGCCTGTGGACAAAATGGCGCAGCAGTAACAGTCAATGGTCGATTAATCAGCCATATTCGAGTCCGAGCTGATATGGTACAAGACATCATAAGTACAAGAGATTATAAAGTGCTCGTCCCCATCAATTGCTCTCGACGCGGCGAAATGTCCACTCCCCCTACAGACAATCCCATACCATAACGGTTATGGAATGTGCGTTTGCCCAATGGGTCCTTACTTATGATAAAATCGTGTTTTGAGGAGGGTTATCATGCAAGGAGTTTCACCAAGTCAAAATTACATAGATGTCGAGAAGAAGATGCGACAAGTGGTCAAAGAGGATTTTATGGGAGGCGCATTTTTCAAACATCTCCTTCAAGGGGCATATACCCTCTCCCAAATTAAGTACTTTGCCATCCAATATTCCTACTACAGCAGACACTTTCCGCGAGTCTTAGGCGCAGCCATTTCTGCCATGCCGCCTGTAGATACATGGTGGGTGCCATTAGCTGACAACCTCTGGGATGAAGCTGGGCGTGGGTTAAAAGGCAAGTCACATGAGCAACTCTATAAGACATTTCTCTTCTCCGTGGACCCTGATATTACTGTAGATCACCAAGGGGTACCAACCGCACCAATGTCCTTGGCTGTCAGTGAGGCGATCGATACCTTTATTCAGTTCTTCCGTAACGCGACTCCTTTGCAAGCGATGGCAGCCGTTGGGCTGGGTTCTGAAATGTTCGCCGGAGAAGTTATGGGTATGATTTCCAAAGGTTTGCAACATCCATCTTATAATCAGCAGCAAAAGCTAAACGTTCTCTTCTGGGACGTTCATGCAGATGAACATGAACCACACCACTACCAACTGTGTAAAGACATTCTTGCCCAATACACTTCACCGGACGATTTAAATATTATGCTCGACACCGGACGTGAAATCGCGCGTTCTGAGGCAGTCATGTACGCGAAACTTCATGAGGAAATGATCCGAATCAAAGAGTAAAACCTCAGGATATTCAACGTCTGCCTCTGTACCGCTTGATCGCTTCCTCGGTCACTGGCGCGGAGAAGTTGACGAGGATTGCCGTCGGGATCGCGAAACACCTTAGAACGGTCCCCCTAGGGTATCGTGGTCGCTTCCTGTACCCGCACGCCAACAAGAGGCATCAAGCCCATGTACTCGACGTCGACTTTGCCGACGAGGAAAAATGTCTATTCTAGAGCATGCAAAGGTACCAGCACTTGATTCTGTCCGTTTGTGGACATGTCACTGTCCAACTTCGTTTTCGAGTTCCTTGACAAAACTCTGCACGCGCTCCTTAATGGCATCCCGGACTTCTCGAAACTTGTTCATGACCTGCTCTTCGGTCCCCACTGCTCGCGCCGGGTCTTCAAATCCCCAGTGCAAGCGTTTCACGTGGGTGGGCGTCACCGGGCACTTGTCATACGCATCGCCACATAAGGTAATGGCATAATCCGAATGGTTCAATACGTCGGTGTCAATTAAGTCCGACGTATGATTGGACATATCTATTCCAGCTTCTTGCATCACTTGTATGGCTTTGGGATTCAGACTATGTGCTTCGATGCCGCCACTCAGTACGGTTACCTTGTCCCCAGCAAAATGATGTGCCCACCCCTCGGCCATTTGTGAACGGCACGAATTTCCCGTGCAAATAAAGTAAACAATCGGTTTCTCCAAAACCCATCTCTCCTTGGACACAAATTTCGGATGGCATCCAATCGTGTCACAAATTTTCAGTTGGAATATCCAGTTCCTATAAGGTGCACTGCACCCGCAATCCTTTCGACTTTAATAGCTCAATCTCATTCTCTACATGGGGCAAGCTGTCTACAATATTCTGCAGTAACGAGAACTTTGTGTGGTCCACGGAATAGTAGACCCATTGTGCTGTTTTGCGTTCTTTGACCAATCCTGCTTGCTTCAATTTCCGCAGGTGTTGTGAGACCGCAGGCTGAGACATGTCAAAAATGGCAACGAGTTCACATACACATAGCTCTTCAAGCTCTAACAGCGCGAGCATGTGTAGCCTAGTTTTATCGGCGAGGGCCTTGTATACTTCTGCTAATTCTTCAAATGTGCCGGTCAATAGATTGTGCACCTCCATTCACGACAGAGCAAGGAGTCTCAACTCCATGTTCATCATTTCGCTCAAATTACTTCTTATTCCGTAACTTCAAGGGCTCTTCCTAAGGAACCACGTCGCACGATGTGCCATACTCCCTTAGAACGTTAAGACGGTATATCCTTCCCGAGCGTACCGGGAGAAAGCATCACGAGCAAATTCTAAGTTAATGCTGTATTTAGCAGCTGGATTCGTCAATCCCCAGTTATTTACTTGATTCGAGCAAGCTCCAACGACCAGACCTGCTTCCTGTAGTTCAGTCAAAATCTTGTCTACTTCTGGCGGTACGGATTCGAGTAACTTTACGGCCCCCGTAAACAAGAAGACCTCCACCGCATCAATCTGATTCTCTTCCTTCGCGTCGAAAATCCGCTTGGCTACATGCATTCCCGATGTTACTTTATCTTTTTGATCCCATCCAGAGTTAATCACAATCGCAATTTTTCCGCTCATTGTATAGCCTCCTTCGTTTTTTCAATGATTTCATTGGCGAAGCGTGTCAACAGGTCCGCGCCAATGATTTCATCGTCTTGCAAGGTCGCAACAGCAATGGTTCGGTTAGTGTTGCGTTGTTTCAACCGGTCAATGTGCCCCATTTGTGATTCAAGACGCTTACCAAACAAGCGACTGGTCGCAGCCTCTTCAGGAAGTACCTGATTCACTACAATGCCTTGCGTGTAAATGTGAGTTCGTTCCAAGTCTGCAATCGCTCGCTCCATTTCTGCAATGGGCGTCGATTCCGGCAACGTGACGAATAACATCCCTGTTTCTTCTTCATCCTGTAACGTGCGGATCGCTGTATTCATCCGAGCCAATTGGGCATCGTCCAAAGCCGCCGTTTCCGCCGTAAAGGCATCCTTATACTCGAGCTCTTTTTCGTAATCCCAAGACAACTGCAGAAGGCGGACGGTGTGGCCCGTCGGGGCAGTATCAAACACCGTCACATCAAACTCGTCACTCAAAACGTAATCAAGAAACTCCTGAAAGACAGCCACTTCTTCTGTGCACGGAGAATTCAATTCCTCACTGACGCGTTCGACAGTCTCGGTGTCTTGAAACTGATGTTCCAGCGAGTTCAGGACTTGGTTACGGTAGGCGTCAAACGCCACCTTTGGGTCAATTCGTACTAGCCATAGATTTGAGCTAGAAATTTGACGTGGGACTGACGTGACCGTCTGACCGAATACGTTCCCGATGTGAGCCGCAGGGTCGGTGGTCACAAGCAACGTTTTGAAGCCTTGATCCGCTGCAAACAGCGCCGTTGTGGACGCGAGCGTCGTCTTTCCGACGCCCCCTTTTCCAGCCAGGAAAATTCTTCGGCGCTTTCCGCGACGAGGCAGAAGTAAATCGGCAGGCAACGTATCATAGTTGAATGGCATGTTGTAAATCCCTCCCGACTTGCTCCAACATCGCGATCCCCTTGACCTCGTCTGCATAGAGAGGCATGTACCCTATCGAACCCGCAAAGCGAGACCTCAAGTCCTGAATAAACGGTTCTTGCTTCTGCCACCTTCGACCGGAATAGGGGTGAGTACGTTCGTCTTCCGGAATCACCCCGTTCACAATCGCGATCTGATTGGAAATCTCCAGTTTCTGTAGTTCACCCGCCGAACGCAGCATCTCATCCATCGGCAGTCGGGCAGGCTGTGTGACAAACACAAACGTGGTTGTATCCGGGTCTTGCAGCGCGCGCACCGCGTTGTCGTATTGTTCCTTAGAGGCCGCAAGGGCATCCACACTGCCAATACACGTTTGCCCACTTCCCTGTGCGCTTTCCTCAATGTGCAAACTCCAACTGCTCGGCAATTCCAGCAAGCGCAGTGTGTGGCCCGTGGGTGCCGTATCAAACACCACCCATTCGTAGTCGGGCTGATGCATGCAAGCGATGAACTGGTCAAAAGTCGCGATTTCCTCCGTACAAGGCCCACTCATCTTTTCTTCGGCTGCCCGCACAAACTCGTCCGGAAATAACTCTCGAAGAGGTGCCAAGGCCCGGTCTTTATAGGTCTGGAGGGCTTGATTCGGGTTAATCTCCTGAATGAACAAATACGGGACCCCTTGAACCGCTCGGGCTTCGAGACCCACTTCTTGCCCAAACACGTCTCCTAAGTTCGAAGCCGGATCTGTCGTGACCAACAACGTCCTCGCGCCTTGCTTCGCTAACATGACGGCTGTAGCGGAAGAAAGTGAAGTCTTTCCGACACCACCTTTCCCTGAAAAGAAAAGATACCTGGTCATGATTAGGACTCCCTTGTTGCAAACAATTCGTCCATTTGCGGATAGCGACCCATGGTTCGAATTTCCCCATCCACAGTGACTATCGGTAACACTGTCAAGCCTTGCTTCAACATGGTTTCATATACGTGCTTGTTCGAAGTGAAGGCTGCCGAATCCCGGCTCAGCATGTGACGAGCCACGCTGTGGCCGTCCGTCTTGAGCTTCTCCACCATCTCACCTACGCGAATTAATTCTGGGTCTGGAGAGGTACCACACACCCCGGTAGAGCAACACATGTCTGGATCAAAAAAGTCTATTTTCATTCCCGATTCCTCCTCGTCCATACCTTTATTGGGAGCTACAGCTTCCCGAGCCACACCTTTATGACGAACCTTCCGTACATCCCACAGCCACGGCAGCCGCTACCTGAAGCAGTTCCTGTGTGAGTTCATTCACTCCCAATCGCCATCTTTGTAGTTGCATATAAAAATATACTTATATACTATGCGACGAAAACTCATTTTGCAAGACCAGTCGGAAAGAACCTTTCTTGTCGCGGACGATTTTTGAAACACTGCTGCCCAATAGCGACAATTCAGAGCCGCCAATAGGAGCCAATATTCATGCACGTCGTGGTGAAGTCCCTTAGCACAATCGCTCCAAATTGATTACCGCCACCGGGACACCATCATGGTGCTCTGTGCTTCACCACTAAACCTCCCCACATGAGCAATGGAGGCAATAGGATTTCGAAGACAAGAAGAAAGTGGTTGGTCAAAATCACTGCATTGAAATGGCGCGCAATATTCTCAAGCGGTGCCAAATAACCGTTCCACAGCGTTAAAGTGGGTCCGTATGGAGGACTCGAAACCGTGTCTAACGGAAAACCAATCAGTAAAGGTACGACACCGACTGACATAAGGTCGTGGAATCTGGTTCGTTGCCTAGTCAGCCAAAATGCTGCCGAAAAGGCGTATGCTATTAAACAGATTAAGCAAATCATCAGGTTTAAGCTAATTGCTAAATCAACAGCCCTACTGATTAAAGGTGACACAATGTAGGAGAGTAGCGACGCACCAATCGATATCACGAAAGTAAGAAGAATTGATCTCCAAATATTCGACCACACTTCTCTACACCTCCAACCTGACTGCTGACAAAAGCAAGTTGTTGGTTTCTTCTATTCGTTTATTAAGAAGAGTTGCTCGTTTCATTTCCATGATACACCAAAAAGGCACAGCGTGCCCTTGCCGCAAACAAAGACACCCCGTCAACTACCCATTGACAGCTCATTTAATCGGATGTACGCATCTTCAGTTTTAGCTGCAGCTTCGTCGACGAAGACTGCAAAAAAGGAAGAGCGGCGCCCAAAGGTCGTCGCCGCTCAGTGGGGAGACGTGCTTCACCTTACTTCACCGGTGTCATCGCTTGCACGCCCACGTTCGACGTCGCCGCGTACATCACGCCGTGGGACTGTGTGAGATAGATGACAGGGCCGAGCGCCTGCGCATTGTGTTCCTGCTTCAACTGTCCGTTTTGGTACACCCACACGCCCTCGCCGGTGCCAACGTACAGGACGCCGTGGACACTTTGCAGACAGGTCACACCCCCAGCCACGGCACCAGCCGGCCAGTTACCGACCCCTTTCCACGTCCCAGCCGTGTAGGACCACAGAGTCTGGTTGGTGTTCCCCCCGCTGCCGACGTACAACACGCCGTTATTTACAGCCATCGCCGTTATGGACTTCGGAGACCCTTTGATGAAGCTCCACTGGCCGTGTGCGTACTGGTAGATGCCGGACTCCGTTCCCGCGTACTGCTTCCCATTGACAGCAAGCAGCACCGTCACTTGGCTCGGAACGCCTGGTTCCGGCGACCACTGGTTGTTCCGATACACCCAAACACCTTGATTTGTCTGCGGATACCTCGTCCCCGTCTGCACTCCGCCGTACAGTTGTCCATTGCCGACCGTGAGTACATCCATATTCTTCGGCGTGTTTGCGAAGTGCTGCCACGCACCTCCCTGATACGCCCATACCCCGTCCTGACTCGCTGCAAACAGTTGTCCGTCAAACGATGCCAGGGCGGCCGTCCCCGTTGGCGTCCCGAACAACAAGTTCCACGCCCCGCTGCGGTACGCGAAGATTCCAGAGAACGTGTTCGCATACAGTGTCCCGTTCACTCGGGCAAGGCTCAACGCGTAGTTGGGGGAGAATGTTTTACCGACATGTGACCACGCATGTGTCCGACTGTGATATGCGTAGATATCGTTGCTGCTGTACAGGGACCCGGCATACAGCACGCCGTTCATGTGCAACAGCGTCGTGGTGGCGAAGTTTGCCCCGGGCAGTACGGTCCACGCGCCGTTATTATACTGCCACACGCGGTTGTTGCCTTGGCCTCCCCAGCTACTCACGTACAAGACGCCTGCCATCACGTCGAACATCACCACTTGTGTCGGAGCTCCCTGCAGTTTTGTCCACGTTCCCTTCTTGTCCATCCAGACCGCTCCCGGCGAGCTTACATATGTCGCACTCTGCGTGACGTAGACACTGATGATGTCCGATGGCGCGCCGGCCACAGGCGACCAAGTCTTTTGATTTAACGTCCACAGCCCGTGGTTTGACTGGCTCGTGGCGGCAGCGTACAGCAGCCCGTTTGCGACCACCAGCGATTGGACGCCCGATGGTGCGTTCGCCATCACTTTCCACTTACCGCCAACCAGGCGGTAGAGCTTCTGCACGGTCGTCGCGTACAGCGTCCCTTGATACTGCGCAATGCCGACAATTCCATTCGGTGCCCCTGGAAGCCGCATCCATGTCCCACCTCTGTATTCCCAAACCCCACTCGTATTCGCCGCGTACATCGCTGTGCTCGTACTCTGCAGGCTCTTCACACTCATCGGTGACCCCTTCATCAGATGCCACTTGCCGCCATGGTAAAACATCACGTCAAGTGCGGTGGCGGCGTACAAGACACCATTCCTCTCGGCCATTGCTCGGACACCGCCCGCTGTTTCTCCGACGGAGCCAACCGCTGACCACTGTCCCGGCTTCACCTTTGCAGCAGACGGCCCGGTCGAACGGTTCGCAGCGGTCACCGGCTTCCCGGCTCCCACCCCGCTATAATGGACAATCCCGGCCACAGCCCCCACTACCACGACTGCACCGGCGACGGCTGCCGCGACGGCTCCCGCACTCCTTCGCTTTCTGCGCGGCTTTGTACTGTGCTGCTGCGCGGGCCTCATTTCCCGGGAGACCGCTTCCCACGCCTCGTCGTATTCCTGTGCCGGCATGATGATTTCTCTCAAGGATTCAAACGGCTCAATCACGTCTCTGTCTTCCGTCACGATTGTGTCACCTCCACACCCAGACCCATAATCTGGCGAAGTTCCGCAATGGCGCGCTGGTCCGTCGTTTTGACTTTGCTCTGCGTCCACCCGAGCACTTGCGCGGTCTCTTCGACGGAGTGTTGCTGCACGTGCCGCAAGACGAACACCTGGCGGTACGTGTCGCGCAGCTGCGCTAGGGCTGCTTGTAACATCATCCGCATTTCGACCGGTCCTAGGCCATCCGATCGCCACCCGTCCTGAACGAGACAAACCAGGACCATTTGTTCCGTTTTCTTCTTCCGAGTCAAATCGATCATGTAGTTGCGCGCGATGCCAATCAGCCAGGTTTTTTCACTCGATTCACGGCAAAAGGAGCCCCATGACCGAAATGCGCGCAAAAAGACTTCTTGCACCACATCTTTGGCAACCCCGCCGTCGCTCAGGTTCAGCAGCGCATACCGGTATATGTCATGAGCGTACCGCTCGTACAGTAACTCGATTGCCTCTTCAACGCCGCCTGGGCTACTCAATGTTCGCTCACCACGTCATCCCCTTCACACATTAGACGTGCGCCAACAGAATCGGACACACCGCTGCCAGTTCATTTGGATAGAAACTTCTCGCTGAAAGACTAGTTTCCTGTTCACTCTGGTAATAATATCAATATTTTGGGGATAACACTGTGGCTCTACAGTTTGAGGAGGCCGGCCGGATCGAATACACAAGCGGGTGCTGAAGCAGGGCCAGTCGGTTCGGGGGGGAGTGAACAGTCTCTCCGTCTCGCCTCTCACCCAGTTATTGAGAACAGGACGTAAGCCATGTCATTATAGTCATCGTTGAGTATTTTGGCCAAAACGGTCTACAATGCTGCCGATTAGTCAATTGTGACGAATTATCTGTGACTATATAGGGAGAGGGGAGAGTCAAGCTGTCCAAGGCAGTAGGCAAGGTTCAAGTGCGGCCCTTACCATTCTCGCAATCGTCTCGCGCAGCAAATCGCGGACGGTTCGCTAGATGAGGGTCAGCGAGGTCCATCTTCCAATGAGTTGGCGACATACTATCAGATTAACCCAACCACAGCGGTGAAGGGAATCAACCTCCTCGTTGAACAAAGTCTGTTGACGAAAGATCGCGGCATCGGCATGTTCGTGACTACCGGAGCCCGCGAGCGCATACTCCAACTGCGACGTAGGCGCTTTGCCAAGGATTAGGGAGAGCCCCTTGTGCGTGAGGCCTGTCACACTTGGCCTGGACACTGATACTCTGATCGCGCTGATTCACGAGGCAGTGCGATCCCAAGGAGGGACCGAGAAGTGACGACAAACGTGATTGCTGTGTCCGAAGTTACGCGTCGGTATGGCCAGAAAAGGGCGTTGGACGACGCGTCGTTTGCGTTCATACTGCGTTACTGGCGGTGGGGCTGGCCGTGGTTTATGGGGGTGTCTTGGTGGTATTGCAAGTCATCGAGAACGTGACCAACGGATGGGGAATCGCCCTAGAGGGTCTCCCTGTGCCCATTTCTGTTTAACGCAGTATCCGAGACAACACGTTTTCGGAGTCCATTAAGCAGGTGGATTTTCGACACCCAAATTAACCCAATCTTCTTTCGGTGGTCCATAAACACCATAGGGCTTGAGTCCCGCCTGACGGATAAGAATTGTTGCTTGTCCTCGATGATGAACAATATGTTTAATGAGCCCCATGAGAATCGTAGCATTTGACTCTTCTCTTCCGAACGCATTCTGTACCTGGCTTAGAGACTCATCTGTCCACTGCTGTTCAATGGCCTGAGACGCTTCGGCACTTACCTTGTCGAAGCTTGCGGCAATTTCTTGAGCTGACGTTGGAACATCTTGCCCATTGACAAGTGTATTGACCTTGAGGCCAAAATGCGCCAGATACTCTGGGATGCTAGTCGTAATGTGCCACACTATTCTCCCCAATGTACGACCTTCAGGATATACTTTCTGTTTCAAAGACTCATCGGTCAAGCCATCCAGAACTTCTTGTGTGAGCATGGCTTCTCGATTCCATTCCTTCATAAAGTCTGCAATCGTCACATACACACAGCATTCCTCCACATAAAATGTCTTAGGACGCTAACGATACGCCCCTGGCACAGACTTTCCTTACGCGAAGTCTGTTAACAGTGCTCGAAGTTCCGCGATCATCGCATCTTGATATCTTGCTACATCATGATACAATGCACCAATTTTGCGGTACACGTATGAAATGTGCTCCTTGTACTCTGGGGACTGGCGGTCTGGATGATCGCGCTTGAACTGATCCATGACAGCTTGAATATAAGCGGGACGTGGTCCCCACTTTCCAACAACGTCTCCGGCGCCATTCACCAACAAGGCGATAGGTTGTGCTCTCCCGCCGTCTATCAGAAACAGGTCCACTGTATCCGGATGCTCCTCCATAGGCAGGACTTCTGTTGCTATGCCCGCTTGCTCCATGACCCGAAATAGCACTGGCACATTCCAAATGACGTCCGGGCACCAATCCGTACCAAGAATGAGACAGTGAATGCCTGACTTCTGCGTCAGTTCGGAGAAGAAGCGCTCATCGCTCTGATGATGCCAGTTAAAGTGGTCGTAGTTCTGGAGGAATTGTGCTTTCGTATCAGGGATATTACTGAGTTCCATAGTCAAAGTGTGCATTCCGTCCATGAATTGCTGAGGTGATATACCCCGCCCCACTTCATGCTTCAGGTTTATTTTCTCTGTCACGTTGCAGCGTCCTTTCTGCGAAAGATATACATACTATAGACGAACGCTGCCTGCATAAAACGGTCAGTTTGGGATAGTTTTTAGTGGTCAGATGAAAGTCAACAAGAACGACGCTTTCTGACCCCTTCAGCGAGATGGATGCCTCGAATCGTAAGTCCCACGCCCCCAATATGATGAATGCTTTCGTACAGGATGATTTGCAAGCCGTGGAGGACTTAACTCGTGCCCAAGTGAAGCGAGTTGCTCCCGTCGTATAACCCGTTCACTGCTTATACACTAAGTGTCCCTGGTTGTCGTAGGCTTTGACCGTCGGGGAACCGTTTGGAATCGGATTACCGCTTGAACCGAATTCAACATATCCAAACGCTCCATTAGTGATTGGCACATTTACGCCACCCCCTCCTGTTCGAACAACCTCCACTCGTGTGATTGACCGATTGACGATAAGCCCTGCCATAAACTCATAACTAACCTGAGCAGGCGTGTTTGTATTAAAACCAGCACCACCGGATGCCTCAATCGTATAGACGGGGAACCTCTTCGCTATGGCAGAGACAGAGATTGTGGATGGCGTATTGTCGAGCTGGGTGACCTCCCATTTATCTGTCCCTGTTTTGAGTGCCAGGACATCTGCAATCCCAGGTTTTCCGTTTGCCAGATATGTGACGAACGCGAACCCGTATTTATTGTCTAGCACTTGACTCCAGCGAATTGCAAGGTCCGAAATTTTATTGCTCGCTGGCAGTGACGCTAATGCTTGATTAGACCCGGCTGGAACCGTAGCAGATGAACTATTACTCGACAATGGGTAACGCTCAAGATACTTTTGCAATGTATTACGAAACGAAGATGTGTCCATAGGAGTTGATGTAACAGAATTCGAATTGATGGCAACAGCGAATGTCCCGGTTCCGTGAGATCCCGTAGTAGACACGTGAAGTGAAGTCAACATCACAGCCACAATGGCTACCCCCGCCACTGCGGCACCGATACCACCCACCGCACTGCTAGGTCGTTTCCCACCATGCCTAGTTCGCTTGGCTCTGCTCTCACCCATCTTGTCTTGAATTTTATGCCACAAATCAGACTTATCTACAGGCGATAAATCGATCTGTGAGATGACGGATAGTCTATCAAGAAGATCATCATTCATCAGGGTGCCCCCTTTTCATTGCCATCGTCTAAGATTCCACGTAGTCGTTTGAGCGCTCGTTGAGTAGTCGTGGTAACCTTACTTTCTGACCAACCAAGGGCACGGGCTGTATCCTCCACGGACATGTTTTCAATGTGGCGAAGAAACACGACTTGACGGTAGGAATCCTTCAAACGAGATAGCGCGTCCTCGATTATGACAACCGTTTCGGCTTCAGTCTCTCCGCTGCGAAGGTATGGCGGTTCATAGTTTCTCAACAGCGCCAATTCGCGCTTTCGCTTGCCGTACATATCATTGACACAGTTTCGGACAATGGAGATAAACCAAGTTTTAGGGTTCGATTCCTGCCGAAACCCCTGCCACGAGCGAAATGCGCGTAAGAAAGTTTCCTGAACAACATCCTTGGCATCACAATCGCTGGAAAGCATTATTCGTGCAAATCGGTATACGTCACCAGCATATTTTTCATATAAGACCTGAATGGCATCTTGCGCCTCGTCGTGATCGCCCATATGCCCCTGACCACCTCGATTCACTTGTTTAGACTGCCGAAGCTGAGAATTCATCACACTTGGTGGTCAAAGCTGACAAAAATGTGCTGCTCACGCGACGGAGCAAGACTTTCTTCGCCGATTTCCGGAAAAACTCCCTTGTCGACATGATCAAAAACACCTTTATGCATGGAATGTGTTTCCATAAATAAAGGTGCCCTTCGAATAGCTCTGTTCTTTTTCTGCCCCACTTCTGCAGGAAGAACGCATACATGGACAGACCCGCAAACATTCACATCTCTAAGGGGATGCTTTATATTACTAATAATTTCTAAACAAAGAGGAAATTCTCCCGGTATAATTGTATATGTATTCTAAATTAATCAGATGAAGGCAACCTTCCCGCTAACGCAACGAGCGCAGTGCCTCGCCCAGTGCTTGTTCATACAGTGACTCGCTAGTTGTGACAGGCACACACTCTCATTCCTTACGGGGCATTCATCATCTCATCGTTTCTTACGAACGAAGCGAACCCCCAATAACACCGCAGCAATCGCAGTGACGATCAGACTTACCGACAATGACGTTCTCAGCAACTCTAATACGTATTCACGTAGAGATACCACATAGCCAGAGCCAGTAAAATTGCTGTGGTAATAGGTTGGAACATAGAGGATACACAGAGACAGTGTGACGAGGAACGTGTAGAGCCATGTCTTGACAAGGATTCTTTCCATGGTGAACCTCCAATAACTGTTGTTTTAATTGCCGAACCCGTATTGCACATAGCTACCCGTAAGCAACAGAAACATCAACCTACATGAACGCATAATCATGCAACGTGCACAGCCAAATGCCACTCAACTCAAGCCCCTGAAAGTTGACTACGGGTTCTGCATTGGTGCTCAAAAGCCCCCTGAACCAATTACGTAGACAGCTCTTTCAGCATCTTCCCGTTTTACATAGATTTCGTATTCGGTAACCGATTGCCATCTCCCGGTATGAAATTGTTAGTGTTTAGATCCCCCAAACCCGTCATCCCAGGAGTCTTTGTGTGATAGTAGATGCCAGCTGTAACGCGGTACAGGTCCTGGTCACTCAGTGCGACATATACGGAGACCTTCCTACGCCGGAACAAACCTCCTACCGATCGCCAGAAAGACATTGCGGCGGCCTCCTTTACTGGCTCTTGGCGCGCGTACTCGGGTTTAGCATGTGGATGTGTTATGTCCAATTGGTGAGCACACTGAACTACCTGCCGTCTACTACCATAATGCACCGGTTGAGTGACCCTTATATCAAGCACAGGCGGCTTGTTTGTTGCATTTATGGACCCTTATGCGACATAAGAGAGTTTCCGTTCTACGCCTATTTTCGTCTCACCGCTACGAGGAAACCAGGAAAGAAAACAATAATTCCAATAAATTCCTCTGTCCGTGTTATAATTGTTATAATCTGATGCCGTGGAGGAGACATTGATGGAAGTGAGAAAGGTGTTCAGAGCTGGAAACAGTTTTGCGGTTTCGATTCCAGCCGACTGGGTTCGTGAAATGCGTCTGGAAGAACAACCTGTTGAGGTCACCCGTAACGAACGAGGGGAAATCGTGCTTCGCCCAATTACGTCCTCAGCTTCTGACATCTCACCGAAGTTTTACGAGGCAGTTGACCGGTTCGTGACCGAATACGGAGATATTCTTAAAGGGCTGGCAAATCGATGAGGTTTCTGACCGTCGAAGAGGTCCTCTACATTCATTTCCAAATGATTGACCGCTTCGGAGGACTGCATGGCGTACGGGATAGCGGTGAGCTTGAATCAGCTGTCGCACGCCCTCAAACAACAGTGTTCGGAAGCGATGCGTATCCAACTGTAATTGAGAAAGCATCGTCCATGTTTCACTCGTTGATACTCAACCACCCATTTCAAGACGAGAACAAGCGGACTGCGTTTGCAGCTGTAGGCTTGTTTCTACAGTTAAACTGGATTTCTATTACCGGTGTGCACCGAGAGATTGAGGATTTCGTCGTTCGCGTCGGCGAGGAACATTTGTCCGTGGACGACATTGTAGATTGGCTTTTAAGTCATACCAACGACATGAATTAGAGCCGAAATGTGATCGAAGTGAATCCAGCTTTCTCACCGCCACAATTACAATTTTTCTGTTTAACGCAGTATCGTAGGCTGCACGTTTTCGGAATCCAGTTTTCCTGTAACGTGGTACAGGTACTGGTCACTCAGTGCAACATATACGGAGACCTCCCTACGCCGGAACAAACCTCCTACCGATCGCCAGAAAGACATTGCGGCAGACCTCCTTTACTGGCTCTTGGCGCGCATACTCGGGCTTAACATGTGGATGTGTCATGTCCAAGATAATACATGTCCCTTCTCCGAATCAGGAACAATGCCGACAGTGCACCGACAGCAAGAAAACCGCTTGCCCATAGCAACATGTCCGTCATGCCGTGAATAAAGGCAATCCTCACAGCTGTCTGTACGTCGGGGAAAAATGGAGAGCGGGCGTAGGGATTTGGCTGATTGGGATTCGTCTTCAATCCGGTACTGGCTGCAATCGTTCCCGCCTTTTGGAGGCCAGCGATAATTTGTGTTTTTACCGCGGCGCTCAGGTGCGGCAAATGCAGAGCCAAAATTTGATTCTCAATGTAGATGTTATAGCAATCGGTAAGCATCGCCCCGAGGAACGCGATTCCAAATGAGATGCCAATCTGCCGACTGACATTGTTGACCCCTGAGGCCATACCTGATCGTCTCGGGTCGATAGTTCCCAACGCAACAGAAGAGCAAGTTGACATCATTGGCGATGTACTGGATAGAAAGGTGGAATTTCAAAGCATCCCTAAAGATATAGCCAGACAGTACATGACACAACACATGCCTGAAGACATTGTGGATGGTCTGTTTGATCTGATGGTCGGGTCGAGAATCCAACCTCAACCGGTGTTGGATACAGTCGAAGCCGTAACCGACAGACCGGCACATACGTTTTCTCAGTGGGTGAAGGAAAACGTTCAGGCATTCATGTGAGTCTGTATCGTCTACGTCGCCGACGCCCCGGGAAAACAGGCAGGACGCTGCCCGGGTTCGGCACAGCATAGAACACTGTTTGAAGTTGAGTTACGCTAGATTCGGCTGAACAACGTCACAGCATCAGAAGGAGAGTACTTATGACCCAAATTCGAGTTATGGTTTTTCCAGGGGCGCACAATCTACCGCTCTGGCTGATGGATTCAGTTGAAATAAAATACACGAAGTCGAGAGACCAGCAAATCGCGGCCATCCAGGATGGAGAAGTAGACGTGATTCATACGTCGCCGGATAACCTGTCATTGCCAGATGCAACCGGTCTTCATCCGTTTCTTTCCGGAACCGTCGGGCCATTGGAACTTGTCACGGTACAGAACGCGAAAGCGCAACACGTACTGGCGGTCGACAATCCGCACTCCGGCTTTGGTAGACTGGCCTATAAATGGCTGAGGGAAAACAGGCCGGATTTGTCATACGAAGTTGTGGCGGCGGGAGGAACACCGCAACGGTTTGAAGCTTTAAAAATAGGGCAGGCGACGATGGCGGTTATGCATCCACCGTTTACGGAGTTCTGCAAGCAAGCCGGGTACATTGTGATGGGGCGAGTCGACGTGGGTTATCCTACGCTTTGCGCTGCATGCCGCGAAGACATGGTTCAATCTGATGCTATACAAAACTATCGGCAGGCCTATGCCGACGTACTTCAGCAACTGGCTAACACCGAAGGGAGTTCGGTTGCCAGGGCGGTTTTAACGGAAAATCTGCCGGATATGGAGACAAAACTTCAGAACGAAATCGCTGAAGTAATGCGTCAAGAGGTCACAGCAGCTGGGGTGGATTTCGACCCAGAACTGCTTAGCAAACTCAACAGCCTTCCTCATTTTTGAAATCGACAGGAACGATTTATTAACTCTAGGTAAGACCAACTATCGAAAGAAGTCTCCGTAACTGATTCAATAGCAAAAGCACATTTCTTACACGGATATGATAGTGAAAATTCCTGCCCATGTGCGACACAAGCACACTGCCTGATCGACCACATGTTCAAACAGAATCAACGAAAAATCATTGCTACAGATGCACCAGCATTAGGGCTGCCTTCATTCCAGTCGATCCGGCGGTTAACGAACAAACGAATCACACAGCCGCAGGTTTTGCATGCCATCATCGACAGTTGCGCCTGATGAGTGCGCAAATCCCCTTCGAGGGATGGTTTTTTGACTCTTCCGTAACCCATTCCAGCGGAACTCACTACGCCACCTACAAATTCGGTGTTTACACAGTTCGGACAAGATTTTATTTGTTCCAATTGATTTGTTACATCCATCGGAACCGCTCCTCGTCGTTCTGTCGTTCTTCTGCTCCATAGCGTAATAGGCATGAGTCAAATGTGTTGCACTTACATGCATGGTACGCAGGATTCTGGGGACTCATCTTCCTCCGCAGCACCTGCCGCTAGGAGTGGGATGTCATCATGATTGGCTTTTTAGTTCGTCATCGCGCGTACCTCGAAAGTGCGCTATAGCGGGCTTGGACACGATCTCCTGAGCCCGGGCGCTTATCAGAACATAAACTAAACCCGGAGCAAGGTACCCCCTTCCGTTTTCTCTACTTCCTCTACCGAAGCCGAAAAAGCTTTGCGTGAAGTGCAGTATCTTCACAATCATCCACCACTTTACTGGGTCCCAGGGTCCGACTGCCAAACGGTAATGGACAACATTCTGGGAGCAGGCGGGTTCATGTGAGCTACCTCACAAGCCTGTTCAAACCCCGTCCCAAACTGGGTGCTTGACAACATGGAGGAAATTTCCGCTGGATTGATCTACGGCCCACAATCATACGCGATTTCAATGTATGATCCATCTACAGGATTCTTTTACTCTGAATAGATAGGACACACTTGGTGTACCATCGACGACCTGCACCGATGTACACTCACAATTTTCGGCATGGAGGGATGGGCTTTGTTGTGGTTGAAGACTGCGGGAGTCATCATTGGAGAGATTATTTATTTCATCGTGATTTCTCATTTATGGAAGTCCATCGGATGGCGGAATAATTTCTCACACGCCGGCATGTTCGGGATTCTTACGTTTTTCCTGGTCTCTATAGTGAATGCCTTTGTCTGTGCCTATCTCGCTACCCAGTTCTCCCGTACGAACAACAAGCCCATAATGAAATGGATTAGTAGGTTCACCTTGCTAGGGTTAGTGATAGCTTGCGTCCATATCAACCACCAAATCGCGCTGTACGACAGTGGGTATGAGAGTTACTTCACAACGCCGACGTTCTCGGGTATAGGCGAGTCGTGGGCCGCCGAGGGCTTCGTTGATTTGGTAGGAATCGTTACATCAGTCATCATATTCACAATAAGTTATAAAACGCTTCCGAAGAAACAATCATAGTGTGATTCCGGCGCTCATTCGGGAGAACGTTTCACGGCTCGCCACGCCCAGAGAAGGGGGATATCGGGGATTCCGGAAAGTGCGATCACGAAATTTTTCACCGCTTAGCAGCACATAACCTACACCGTGTTCCCCGGCATATTGAGGCATGCGGCATTGGCGTCCTCATTCTCCACACCTCCCCCGCCTCGCGAGGGAAAACACCAAAAAACTTGTCGTCACTTGTGGTAGGGTTCAAGATGCGACCACTTCACTGTTATACATATTTGAGCCGGGTCCTCCCCATATCTCCTGACAAAATGGTTGCATTGACCGTCATTCCAAAGTCCGGTCCGGACGCACAGGCGACGAAAAACTTGGTCACCCGGCTGCGAGCACCGAGCTTCAGCATGGCGCAGCCACAACGTATCCATCGGCGTCACAGGGTGCACGGCTATCAACATCGACATGTCCATACGGAATGTTGAATACCTGACATCTATCTGACCGGTTCAGCAGGTGAGCTTACATTGCTGCCTTCAGTAAGGCCTTAAATTCTAGTTCCTCAAATACCCGTACCATACCCAAACGGTCGATCTCGATTTGAAGGCTGTCCATCTGCACGTCCATAATAATCGGAACCGTTCGGTGAATGCTGGCAAGCTCCTTGCTGAGCTCGGCTGCCCTTTTCCCGACCAAATCGCCATCTTCCGACGGGTCTTTGAGCAAATACGATAGTGGGGACCGTCTCAGTCCGAGTGCCTTAAACAGTTCCTTCATCGCCGCCTCGTCTGCTGGGCACAAATTCTCGATATGCGCATACAGTTCCTCGACTGTCCTAAACTCCTGGAGCAGCGGTACAACAGATGCTTCTCCCACGCCCTTCACACCGGGAATGTTGTCCGATGAATCGCCCTCGAGCGCTTTCTTGTCCACCATTTGCACCGGAGATAGTCCGTATACTGCTTCGAATGTGATCGGCGTGAACTCGAAATAGCCATCCGGTACGGAATAAGGCAACCCGGTACTCCCACACAGTTCGCGATATTCGTCTGCCTTTGAAGTTTGGAGCCAGACTCTCGTATGCTCGGATACGAGTTGAAGCGCATCTTGGTCTTTCGTGACGATGATGACAGGAATCTCTCGTTCAAATCGGTCGGCAAGTGTCCCGATGATGTCATCGGCTTCGAAACCGTCGACTTTGAATTGAGCGATGTTCATGGCTTTCAGCACCCGCTGCATCGTGCCAAACTGTTCCCCCAGTTCAGGTCTTGCCTCCGGTCGATGCGCCTTATACAGAGCATACCGCTCCTTACGATGTGTCTCCCGACTGATATCCCAAGCGACTGCCAAGTGTGAGAAGCCGTGTTGGGACGTGAGCTTCAACAACATTCGGGTCATTGTCAGCACACCGTTTGTATAGAGACCCGAGTTGGTTTTCAGCATCTTGTGGAGAACCTGGTCTCGTTCTTCGTCAGTACGTGCCCGCAAGTATGCCTTCGGCGCACTTGCGAAAAACGAAGTGAATAAGAGCGACGAACCGTCAATCAGCAGTAGCCGTTTCATACGCTTCTCCTCTCATGAAGAATGCATCACGAAGTATTTCTCCGCTTGAAAGCCCCGTGACATTAGTATATACAAACCTGCGCGAATGCGGGCAGAGTGTGGCACGGATACCTATAAGGGATAAACGCCGACGCCTATCCTCCGGTAATCCTGATGTTTTGGCCATCGCCAAATGACCGAAAGCTGACGTAATTGCCTGTCCAAAAGTTGCTGGGTAAAATGACCGTATCCCAGGAAAGGAAAGACGCCCCTGCTCATGTGCGCTGCGCCAACAGCACACCAGGGACGTCACCAACCAAAGATATGGTCATTTTAGCAGATTACGAGCTTGTTGAAAGCCCCATTGCCAGTGTTTTTTGTTCGGAGTGCGGAGATTGTCCCCTGTCCTTGCTGCCAAAGTAGGCTCCATCTCATAGGAAGTAGAAAGCGGACGTGGATTCAAGGCTCCGGTAGCATCTACCCGCAACACAAAGACACCCTGATTTGCTCCCTCACTCGAGGTCGGCAAAACGGGGGCATCCTCATTCTCCACGCCTCCCCCGCCACTCGAGGGAAATCTCCGAAAAACTTGCCGTCACTTATGGTAGGGTGCACCGTAACCGGGCAAATGGCAAGTTCACGGTCACACGTTCTCCATTTCTCAAAAAGGAGTTAGTTCAACGTGATGGTAAGCTGATTCTCAACGGATCGAGGTATAATGGATAAGGCGATTAAGCTCCTGTATACAGTTTGGGGGAAACGTCTTGGATAATCTGGAGAAATATAATCACTGGGAAGACATCTCCCAATACGATATGGATACTGCAGAGGCCATGTTTCAAAGCGGTAGATACCTTTATGTTGTCTTCATGTGTCAACAGTCCATCGAGAAATTGGCCAAAGGACTATTCGTACTTTACAAAGGATCTGAAGCTCCACGAACTCACAACATCAACTTTGTTCTTAGGCCTCTGTTTGAGGAAGAGGAGCCGCTACATTCCAATGTATTAAGCTTCTCGGACAAGTTTGAGCCTTTCTTTGCGGAGTTGTTAGCCTACTACATCTCGGAGAGATATCCTTCCTATCGTGAAAAGTTAACAAAGGCGGTCAGCCAAGAAAAGGCCAAGGAAGTTTTGACCCAATCAAAGGAGGCGTTTGTATGGTTACAATCCCTGAAGAAATAAAGGCCGCTGTTATCGACTATGTTCAGATGATTGAACGCGATATTCCCGTGAGCAAGGCAATCATTTTCGGCTCATTTGCTAAAGGGCATTCTAGCTCCGACAGTGACGTAGATGTGGCCATTTTCTCAGATTACTTCGAATCCATATCGAGAGTCGAAGGCATCACCTACCTCCTGCGAAAGGCAGTTGGATGTAAAGTAGATTTGGAACCTGTGGCGTTTACAAACAAAGAATTTGAAGAACGACTTGGGATTGTGGATGAGATTGTTCAAACTGGTATTGAAATTCATGAGTTGATGTAAATCAAGAACGAATGGACGAGAGATTGTGCGTAGTTTTATTTTGAAAGGCCCTTCCGGTTGGCAGCCGGAAGGGCTATTTTCTGCGGACGGCGTGTTTCCGCTCACGATCACGCTGTGAGCGGGGCACGTCGCCATTCCACGGCCCTCTTGCGCATCCAGGGTGCGTAAGTAACTGCGCTTATCACAGTTTAATCATCACTGAATAGTCAATATTGACTATTCGATTTTTTTCTATTAGGATATTCGTTAGAAACAACCAATCGCCTCAATCAGACAGACAGATATTTGTGAGCTGTTATACAGCTTAAGGAGGTCTTGTTCGTGGCAGTTACAGGTATGCGCGTTGTAAAAGCTCTTCGTTATACCCTCGTCGCGACGCTATTTCTATTTGGGGTGCAGTTTATTCTCGGGATGTTGACGAATCTATACGTGAACATTCCTAGCTTGCCTGGAGGGGATGCTTCCAAGTGGGTGTCTCAACATAGCACCCTGACAAACGTCCACATCCTAACGGGGACATTGCTGCTTCTGTTTACGATTGCCGTGCTGGTCATGGCCGCGATGCTCCGACGAGGTAATTGGACTGTACTTGCCATCGCTGGACTTCTCTCTACACTCGTATCTTGGGCTACAGGCGCAGCGTTCTTGTCAGATGGACAACAAAACGTGATGTCGTTGTGGATGTCTCTCGGGTTCCTGTTGTCTATACTCGTTTACTCCATCCTGTTTGCAGTCACGCCGCGTAAGGCACGGTAGACTCAAACCGAGGCGAAAAAGGTTGCATCTACTTGTGGTAGGGTTCACCGTAACGGGTCAAACGGCAAGTTTTTGTACCACATGATGCCTTACAAGGGCTCGAAGAGGCGAATTTCGGGGATGGGGATGGGATGGGATGGTACTTCGAACGCGTCGAGCTGATGGACTGGACGGAGCCGGCGAAAACGCAGCGGGTACTCATACTTTCCGATTCTACATGAACGAGCGAGGCACCGGAGACAATATACCTGTTAGGGAGATTGGGGTGGATGACTTGCCGTACTGAACTGGAGTTCTCGCTTAACCAGAAGGGTGAAAATTCCCCGATGTTTGCGACGGGCGTGGAAGACGACTGGACCAGAGCAAAAACGAAGACATCCCACTTTCACAAGTCAGTGTCGTCCTGGGTCACTCAGTGTCACAGGAAACACAAAGGGATTGAAGTTTACTGGTAAAATACTCGATGCCTTCAGCCGTAAAGCAAACTGCTGAATGACTTTACGGCTGGTTCCGCACCAGTGTAGTAGGTAGCATACAATACAGTCATTTTCCCAGTCGCTTTTTGATGGCTATCAACAGTTGATGCTCTGAGTCTCTACTCATCCTAACATCCCTAAACTGTTCTTCCCCGGTCTCCAGATATGTTAAATAACCCTCAAGCAATAGCAGGTAAGTCTCATCTAGCTCGTTCGTTGTAGGCTCAGATCCAACATATCCATTGCCAGCCATGTAGGCCTCTGACCTCACAGCAATGTCATGAAAGTTTTTGATATGGTTGAAGTTCCTTAAACCGACGATCCCAGATGTAGAAACAGTAAGGACATTGTTCTGTCGGTCATTTCCATTGACAAGGGCTTTAACAATGTCATGTCGCGTAAAAACACCCTCAAACTCATTATATGGCTTTACAGGATGACTCAAAAAGTCAATAGTTTGTATTAGTCTATAATCATCTGTGGAGAGGTTTCTAGCCAATTCCAAAAACCTGTTCAGTTCCTGAGTTTCGAGGAATAACTGTTTGCAACCCAAGAATGTCCTTGACCACGTAGTTCCGCTGTCTAGACTCTGAATTACCCCTGGCGAGAAAATCTGGTCTGAACTGAGCCGGGTGGTGACCCACAGGTGAGAATGTTGGTGTATGTTCAGAAAGTCGTGTAAACGCACTGCTTGCTCTTCCGTCAAACTTTGCTGGGAAAACAATCCGTCCAATGCAACAATGTCTGGCCCCCTATTATACCAACCCGGTTCGCTGCCAGTGTTCAAGATATCCTGTTCTCTAAAGTAAGCCACCTTGTACCCTCGAAAACTAAGTACAGTCAAGGCATTCATCAGAAGCAAACTTCCCTGTTCAGAGCCACAAAAAAGCACTCGATCCAGCCAATGTTCTGGGTCTAATATAACATTTTCTAGAAATGTCAGCGTCCTCTCGTTGTTTCCTGTTCGCTCTACACCTATAAACACGATAATCCCTCCGTAACGGTTATGGTGGACCAGCACTGTGCGATGGTGAAACTTATCGCCTTGTTAGACCTACGAGTAAAGGGCCAAGTTCGAATCGTTACTAATGAAATCAATTGACACCCAGTCTTGATTAGCTAGGTTAAACTGCTGCCCGTTCTTAAACGTAATTCCTAAGGTGCTTAGTACGTGGTTTGCCATCCGATCCTTCACATGATCTGAATCAGCTTCGCGCTCCATCACACGATTAAGACTGGCCATGAACAAGTCAGCCAGTTGGATCACAAAACTGTCCTGGGATCCTACCGGTAACACTTGACCAAGTTTGACATCTTCACCAAACCGTCTATCTATTGCAACCTCTAAGTCATCATGAAGTCGACGTAGATGTAGTAGATCCCAGCCTTCATCTTTGTCCTTCCACATCGTTACAGCCCGTGGAAAGCTTGTCCGCCCAGTTTGTTTTTCATGTATAATTCCATGATATACAACTTGATAGTGTAGCTCACGAAGGGTGTCCTCCTGATTGTGTCTCAATCCTTGACGCTCGACAAAGACAGCCTTGAACCCCAAAGACGTCGCTTGAGAAACGGCTTCGGAAAAAAAGTCCATGGCAAACGGCAGTAACCCATTACTCAACTTTGTAAAATGGAATTCCTTGGACTTGACGCCATTGGACTCTCGCCAGCGCTTGAGGTGTTTTTGTAAAAGCCACGAATCATGTACGTTAGCGAACCAGACTCCACCGACCCCGAGAAACGTGGAATCCTTCCCTGTTTCGTCACAGTACACTGCGCTCGAATCCATACCTATCGGTCCATCTACCACAATGTTTTCCCGCACAGCTTGGGCCAAGCGCTTTCGTTCCTCTCTTACCCCTTCCGAAGCAAGAAATAGTCCAAACTGGTTCTGAATCTTAGCTCTCATTCTAGTTAGGTGTGTTAGTCTAGCTAGATTCATCATGTCGTCAGCAGTTACACTTTGCCCGTACCGGTACTGCTCCGGATGAAATGTCGCCCAATACCTATGTTGTAGTTCGATGTCACTATCTCGTGTCTTAGGGTAGCGGTTCAAAATGTACGCCACGCGCGCACGTAAGGTCCCAAAGTCTCCTTCAGACAACTCTTGTTCGAGTTTTTTCCGCTCTTGTTCTAGCTTCTCTTCCCGCGACAGTTTTCTCTTTTGTATGACTTCTTCACCCACGGACTCACCCCCCCTATTTTCCTCTCACCATTATGACCTGATCCTTAGAGGTTTCGAAATGACTCAAGCAATGTATGGATGGAACATCTCATGAAAAACGGGCACCGCAGGCACATATATCCTCGTCAACCGTTCACTGTGTAACCTAGCGACATACTTCTGAACGCTGAGAACTCTACTTTGGCCTACAGTTCAGGCATTTCTTCGCCTTAAACTCTTCAGCTGCTAGGACCAAGTCTTCGACGAACTTATAGCCTCCTTTTCTTTCAAGATTATCGACCACCTTCTCACGAAAGTGTGCAATGTTGACGTCAGCACAACTTGGCATGTGTGTTTTACTTTCGGTAGAATCGACGATTACGATGTACCCACCGCGCGTGTACTTGGCCTCACGAACTCTTCAAGGGTATTGATCTGCCGCAATGTCACCAATAGTTCCCACCTCCTAACTTGCGCCCCCACGCTCCCTCAACGCTTCATACAGGCGTGCCGGGCCGAGCAAGATGTCTCTCAGTGTGTTTTGAACCCTTGCCGAGTTCAACGCCTGCGTGCTCATGGCAGTATGAGCTGCGAAGGCGTCCATAATGGCGTTCAGCAGTTCGTTGGATAGGTCTGGGCTGTTCGCGAACTGCTCCTTCGTGTTGTTCACTGCCTGCTGCACCAGAGTGTCGGACTCCAGCAACTTACCCTTCAGTACGTGGTTCACGTAGACCAGCTTGTCCTCATCACTCAGGTCACCTTCGAAGAGTTCGTTGACCAGTTCGATGATCTCCGCCAGCAGAGTCTTCTCCTTGTCCTGCACTTCGCCAGTGCCCGGTTCCGTGAAGGGCTGCAGTTGCCCCCCTCCTGTGAGCAGGATGTCACGCTTCCCCTTGTCCGTCAGCTTGTGGTGCGTCAACTCCAGTTTCGACAGGTCCACGCCCTCGCGCTCCCGCCCGAACTCCAGCAGCGGAAGCAGGCGTTTGTAGAAAATCGACCGTTTCTCGACGGCGGTGTTGCCGTAATCGAAGATCTGCGACAGGAAGCTGTACACCCGCAGGTACGCGCCGAGATTGCGCTTGAACAGGACCAGCTCGTTCATGCGGTCCTGCATCTCCTGCGCCGTCTTCGCGTCCGATTTCTCCCGCGCCTCGTCGCGTGCCGAGCGCGCCTCTTTGAAGCGTTTGAGGAGTCGGTCCGCCACCGGCTCCAGCGCGGCATACAGTTGGGATTGCGTTGACTTCGGGTTGAGCTCGGCCGCGACCACCCGATCGATCTCGTTGTCGTCGTAGTACCCGGTCGCGTCGAGCTTCGCGCGCAGGTCGTACACGATTTCCGGTCGCGTCACTCCGGCCAGCTCGGCGGTCTCATAGTAGGGCTTGAACGCCTCCAGGATTTCGTCGGGATCGTTCACGAAATCGAGGATGTATGTCGTGTCCTTTTTCCCGAACGGCCCGTCGTACGCGCGGTTCAGCCTGGACAGCGTCTGCACCGCCTGCACGCCTGCAAGCCGCTTGTCCACGTACATCCCGCACAGGAGCGGCTGGTCGAACCCGGTCTGGAACTTGTTCGCGACAAGCAGAATCTGATATTCCTCAGTGGCGAATGCCTCGCGCATGTCGCGACCGCGCAGGTCGGGGTTCAAAACCTTGCTCGCCTCTGTGAATGCTTCTGGCCCGGACTCACCGTCGTTCACTTCGCCCGAGAACGCCACTAGGGTGCCAATTCCGTACTTGTTATCGCGTATGTACTTTTCGATCGCGATCTTCCATCGAACTGCTTCCAGTCGACTGCCCACCACGACCATGGCCTTGGCGTGACCGCTCAGTAGCGGCGCGACGTTCTCGCGGAAGTGCTCGACGACGATTTGTACCTTCTGCGAGATGTTGTACGGGTGCAGCCGGACCCAGCGCATAATGCCCTTCAGCGCCTCGCTGCGCTCGACCTCCTTCTGGTCAATCTGCTGGTCGCCGCTCGCTAGCTGGAACGCGAGGCTGTACGGTGTGAAGTTTTTCAGAACGTCGAGGATGAAGCCTTCCTCAATGGCCTGCCGCATCCCGTACACGTGGAACGGCGTGGGCTTGTTGTCCGGTCCAGCCGGTCTCGACGGATCGGGCCGCGTCCCAAACAGTTCCATCGTCTTCGCCTTCGGTGTGGCGGTGAAGGCGACGTACGTCACGCCTGTTTGGCTGGCCCGCGCGGCCATCTGCACGGCCAGCAGGTCCTCCGTGTCCACTCCCCCGCCGTCGGCCAGCTCCGCCAGTTCCTCGGCGGACAGCACCTGCTTCAGCTTGGAGGCCGCCTCGCCCGTCTGCGAACTGTGCGCCTCGTCCGCGATGACGGCGAACCGCTTGCCCTGCGTTGCCGCGAGTTCCTGCACCGCTTGTAGGGCGAAGGGAAACGTCTGGATGGTGCAGACCACGATCTTTTTCCCGCCGGCAAGCGCCGCCGCAAGCTCACCGCTCTTGCTCTGCGACTCGCCCTTGATAGTCGCGACGACGCCCGTCGTGCGCTGGAAGTCGAAAATGGCCTCCTGCAGTTGGTCGTCGAGCACTGTGCGGTCGCTCACCACGAGCACGGAGTCGAAGAGCTTGCTCGCCTCTTCGTCGTGCAGGTCCGCCAAAAAATGTGCTGTCCAGGCGATGGAATTGGTTTTGCCTGAGCCTGCAGAGTGTTGGATGAGATACTTTTCGCCCGGGCCGTCACGCAGGACTGCGTCGACAAGTTTGCGCGTGGCGTCGAGTTGGTGATAGCGGGGGAAAATGACGGACTGAATCTGCTTCTTGTTGTCCCGCGTTGTTACGAGGTACCGGCCGATAATCTGCAACCAACTATCCCGCTGCCATACCCGTTCCCACAGGTATGCGGTCTTGTGACCGTTCTCGTTCACGGGATTGCCCGCAGCGCCGTGGTCGCCTTGGTTGAACGGCAAGAACACGGTTGACGCGCCCTGCAGTTTCGTGGTCATGCGGACCTCAGAATTGCTGACCGCGAAGTGCACCAACGCGCCCGAGGGAAACTGGAGCAGTGGCTCCTCCGATTGCCCCTTCGGGTGCGGGTGGCGGTCAATGCGGTATTGGTCGACTGCGTCCTGCACGCCCTGTGTGAAGTCGGTTTTCAGTTCCACAGTGGCCACGGGGATGCCGTTCAAGAACAGGACGAGGTCGATGGAGTTTTCGCTGTGTTCGGAGTAATGAACTTGCCTCACCACGCGCACACGGTTCGCGGCATACTTCGCCTGGAGACCCTCGTTCATGGGAAGGGCAGGTTTGAACTGCGCGAGCTGCAACGGCTGGCGCAGTCCGAGCATCTCGATTCCGTTGCGGATCACGTCAAGTGTGCCCCTGTCGTACAATTGTTTCCTCAGTCGGTCGAGTAGGGCGCTGGAAGCAGCGGCACCTTGACTTTGTACTAATGTTTCCCATGACTTCGGTTGGGTGTCTTGTACCCAGGCAAGCACGTCGTCGGGGAACAGCGCATGGACGCGGTCGTACCTCTGGGCGTCGCCTACTGTATAGAGCCACCCGTATTTCCCGAGGTATTCGCAGATCTCTGTCTCGAACTCCATTTCCTTATGGACGCTCACGTGGTAACCACCTCGTCAACCGACTTGCGTACATCGATTTTGCCGGTGACCGCCGCAGAGATGAGAGCGGAACGGCGTTCTTTCAATAACTGTATGGCGTGCTCCGCCTCTGAAATCAGCGTTGCCAGCTGACTGGTCTCGTTGTCCAGAACGTCAATAATCATCTCTTGTTCATCAGTCGGCGGAATCACGAACGGGACTGTGTTAAGTTCTTCCCGGTTAACTTTGGGCATCGCAACACGTTGGGAGGTGACAGACACGTACTCTACAAAAGAGTGGCTAAGCATGAAATAGCACATCCACTTAGTGAGAATTCCAGCAGCCGGGGTAATAGGATACATGTCAGCACTGCAGAGCCAATGCCCTTCGGATAGGCATACCTTATTAAGTGCGGGACGGATCTTCGAGTAAATGACCTGTCCTGGCAACACCTCATACTTCCCACTGACAGCGCCCTGTTCAACCGCAGTAATTTGGGCCAATAACTTGCCCGTGCCACTCTCGATGTGGTCGGGCGCAACCAACACCTTAGAGGCGTGCTCACTGTCCTGTGGATTAACTTGCCCTTCATTCACAGTCCCCACATACCGAAACGCCTTAACAGCCCAATGCTCCGGTACCTCACCAAACCACTCGATGCCCGAATCCTTCATAGAAACGTTCCGGTCAAGCCCCTTGGTCACAGCATGAGAGATGACCGCCTGCCGCTTTTCTTTGAGTAGGGCAATGAGACGCTCTTGCTCTTGCACCAACGCGTCAATTTTTGACGTTTCACCGCTTAGGAAGGCCGCTATTGCCCGCTGTTCAACGATTGGCGGCACAGGCAATGGAATCTGTCCAAACTGTTCATAGCTGATAGTTTTACCTTCCCTAATCCCATCCGTCGCCGATTGCAAAACCGAGATGTATGCCTCAGACTTAAACAGAAGGGCCCAGTACTTACTTTCAATCATGCCTTCAGCTCTGAGTACCGTGTACGCCGGACTCACACACCCAACGTACCGACTGATCTCTATTCCACCTTGAAAACTCCTCAAGCTGATCACAAAGTCATTTTTCTCGACATGCTTGAAATTGCCGAGGCCAGTAAGGGCAAGTGTCACCTTCTGATCCTCTAATTCCATAAACAGCTGTTGGGGCACTACCCCGTAACGCTGTGTGGCCGAAAGTTGCTCGTCGTCAGGTTTACTTGCCTCACGGATTTGCCTGAATATCCTCTTTCCGATGCCAACCCCCCAATGATCCGGCACCTCACCAAGCCATTCCACATTGCTGGCTGTGTATTTCTCGTATCTCCGCAAACCACTCATGCCTTCAGCTCCTCAAGCATGACCTTGATACGCTCTGCAACAGCCATCAAGTCTGCGTCGATCTCCTCCAGCGAACGTGGTGGTTGAAACACATAGAAGTGGCGGTTGAACGGAATTTCGTACCCGACCTTTGTCTTGTCGTGGTCAATCCAAGCGTCTGGCACGTGCGGCAGAACCTCGCGCTTGAAGTAGACCTCTACCTCCTCATTCAGCGGCACATCCTCCGTGTCGCGCTGGCTCGTGTCTGGTTGCGGTTTACCCTTCTGCTTCCCTCGCGTTCCGATGACCACATTTCCTTGCTCGTCACGCAGCGGGCGCTCCACCGTGATCGTCCGATACCCGAAGTCACTGTTTCGGAATATCTTGCTGATCGGTTTACCGTCCTTCTCCACTTCGCGGAAGTCGCCGAATACGCGCGTGATCTCCGCAATGTCCTCGTCAGACAACTCCTTGCGCTTGCTGCCGAGCGACTTGCGCATCTTCTGCCAGAACCTGCTCGCATCAATCAACTGCACCAGGCCCTTGCGGTATTCCGGCTTTCTGTTCGACACTACCCAGACGTACGTTGAGATACCTGTGTTGTAGAACATGTCCGTCGGCAGCGCCACGATGGCCTCCAGCAGGTCGTTCTCGAGCACGTAGCGGCGGATCTCGCTCTCACCGCTGCCCGCCCCGCCCGTGAACAGCGGCGAGCCGTTCAGGACAATCCCGAACCGGCTACCACCTTCGCTGGCCGGGCGCATCTTGGAAATGAGGTGCAGTAAGAACAGCATCGCCCCGTCCGACACCCGCGGCAGGCCGGGGCCGAAGCGCCCGTTGTAGCCCTTCTGCTCGTGCTCGCGGCGCACCTCCGCCTCGACCTTCTTCCAGTCAACGCCGAACGGCGGATTGGACAGCATGTAGTCGAACCGTCGGTCCGTGTGGCCGTCGTCGGACAGCGTGTTGCCGAACGCGATGTTCGCGGTGTCCTGGCCTTTGATGAGCATGTCAGCCTTGCAGATCGCGTACGACTCCGGGTTCAGCTCCTGCCCGTACACCGTGAGCCTCGCGTCCGGGTTGTGTTCGTCCAGATACTCGCCGGCAATCGACAGCATCCCGCCCGTGCCGGCCGCTGGGTCATAAATCGTGCGCACCACGCCGGGCTTGGACAGCACTTCGTCGTCCTCGATGAACACTAGGTTGACCATCAGGCGGATGACTTCACGCGGCGTGAAGTGGTCACCGGCCGTCTCGTTCGACAATTCCGCAAATTTCCGTATCAGCTCTTCGAAAATGGTTCCCATCTGATGGTTGTCCACTGTCTCGGGATGCAGGTCGATGTTCGCGAACTTCTCGGTCACCTGGTACAACAGCCCCGCCTTGTGCAGCCGCTCGACCTGCGTGTGGAACTCGAAGCTCTCGAAGATGTCCCGCACCTCGGGCGAAAACGACTGGATGTAGCTGTAGAGGTTCTCGCGGATGTGGTCCTGGTCGCCCATCAGCCGCTTCATGTCGAGCTGCGACGTGTTGTAGAACCCGTATTTCGCCTCGCGCAGCATGAACGGCTCCGGGTTAATGCCGAGTTTGGACTTCTCCTCGTACTGCGACAGTACCGCGGGCTTCGTCTCGCGCAGCACGCAGTCCAGACGGCGCAGCACCGTGAATGGCAAAATGACCTTGCCGTAGTCAGCCTGCTTGTAGTCGCCGCGAAGAAGGTCGGCGACGGACCATATGAAAGACGATAAGTTCTGCTGGCTCATGGGATGCACTCCTCGTGTACGCTGGCGACATTTTTCACCATTGTACCACCCCAACCGAATTCGTCACTAGATTCTGGAGAAGCTAGGAATCGCCGATTGAGTATCCCTACTGCCCTGCGGACGATGCGGAACATTCCCTCTATAGCCACAATGTCCCGCCGCGGATTATGCTCGCAGGCAGTTCCGCCAAGCTGGCGGTGACCGTGTCGACGATGCGCTCTGGCGAAAACTCGGGGAGTAGAGACTTAGCCCGTCCATTCCGCACTCAACCCAGGATTACCGACACACGGGGACTCGGCAACGTTGCCGAGTCCCCTTTGCTGTGCCATCAAACAAACCGAGGTGAGCCAACATGAGAGAAGACTGGTCGATCTACGAGGTAAGCGACGCCGACGAGCCTGGGGACGCGCTCCTGATTGGAATGCGCCACCGCGACTTCGACGGCGTGGAACTGCTGCTACTGCCGGACGACGACGGATGGATGGCAGACGAGTCAAACAACACCGCGAGGCCTCTGCTGCTGTTCTACAGCGGCGGGGCCCCGGACCCCGGGGATGCCCGGGCCATGCTCGGAAACCGCGGGCATGAGGCCTTGTGCGGCCTTCTGCCGCCCCTCCCATCCGCCCTTGTCGACTTCAACGAAGGTAGCGAGAGTTCCCGAACGATCGCAGTATGCCTCTCCTACCCGCCGTACCCGTGGCTTGAAGAGGCGCGACTCGGTATGGAGATGGGCCGTTACTTCGATAGGGCGGAGGTGACGGACTGGACCGAGCCAACCGAAGACTGCCCGGGGTACTACACCTTTCGCTTCTTCCGGAGCGACAGAATCGCGGAAGACGAAGACCTGGTCATCTCGGCAGATGACCTGCCCTTCTGAACAGAGACAGCAGATGCAACTACCCAACTTGTGCCGCATCCCCAGTGCCATGCGCGAAGGTGAGGCAACGGTTCGACCCCGGGGCTAGGCAGTGAGGGGTTTGTGGCGCACCTGATCAACGCACGCCTGCGGGAGATGACGGACACGAGGCTCGGCAAAGGACCATGCTTGGCACCCTACCCGTAACTCGGGTTCAATCCTTCAACGGAATGTGGCGACTGTAGGTGCATTCCGGCAATATGACCGCAACTTAGAAATGCTTCTTCGACTGCTCCCATTCAAGTATGGCGGTGATGACCCGCAGCACCATCTCATGATCCTCGGAAGGCCGTACCGAAAGTAGGTGAGTGATCTCGGAAATCTTGTCCTCGCCCACAGCGGGGTCAACGTACCGGAACACTTCCTCCAGCGACACTCCAAGCCCCGAAGCAACCTTCTCAAGGGTCCCGATGGTCAGGTTCTTCTCGCCGCGCTCCATCTGCCCGATGTAGTTGGTATGTAATCCCGCCTGTTCTCCGAGCTTCTCCTGGCTGAGCCCGCGTTGCTTCCGCAAGATCCGTATCCTTTCGCCCAGCCTCTGGGACAGTTCCGACATCGTGACCACCTCGGATCAAGCTTATAGGAGGTGGAATTTCGGCATGAACACACTAAAGAGGTGTTTTTGTCTCTGCGTAGAATCTTTAGATGTCATTTGTGCGAACCATCATCCTTTTAGTGTGGTTTTCGCACTGGCAAACCACGCGCAAACCATCAGGGGGGAACAGTTTGACTGTAAGAAACAGAACATTTTGGGCTTCTATGACGTTCATGGCTGCGACTTTGGCGGTCGGCGGCTGCGGCACTGCAGTCACCGCGACGGGCACATCTGTGGGCCAGTCCTCCATCAAGCAGGCGCTGAATCCGGGCCAGTCGGTTCGGGGGGTCGTGGACAGCATCTCCGTCTACCAGCCCACGCGCGACATGCTTCCTCCCGCCCCTGGGACGATGTACGTTGCGGCAAAGGTCACCCTCACGAACAAGGGGCAGTCGGACTACAGCTACAACCCCATGTACTTCGAGCTCAAAGACCCCAGCGGAAACATGGTGAACGTGTCCACAGAGATGCTGACCGTGAGCGGCGCACTTCAGACTGGCACCCTCGCTCCCGGGGGGACGGTGACTGGCGTCGTCGGTTTCGAGGTGCCTACTTCGCAAAAGAGCGGGGTTGTGATGCTCCAGACCGACCTGGCCGGGCAGAAGTTCGAGGCCCTGCCGGTTGCCTCCAAATCGGCCAAATAGAAAGGCAATTGTCAAGTCCCCATCAAAATACGATCGTGAATAGGAGTGGAGAAACGTGGCTGTCGCATTGTCAATCCTGGCTTGGCTTGTGCTCATTGTCCTCAATGTCCGACTCGCAAGGAAGAAGAACCGAAACGTTTGGTTGTGGGGGATTCTCTCCGTCGTTACTGGCGGGCTCGTGTTCCTCTGGACAATCATACTGAGCGCGATGAAGCCAAAGGTAAAGAAGGCGCCCGCGGAACCGAACCAGACTGTGTAGCCCAAGGAAGGCCACACGAATGAACCCATGTACACTCATACAGCGCTTTGAGCCACACATTTACGATGTGGCTCTTTTTCAACACACTTACCCCCCGCCGAACAGTCCGGACGGTGGTAAAACTTTTTAATACCAAACCTAGCTGGGGGAGCCGACTGCCTTTTGCCCCCCTTGTCGTGAGTGACTGGTCATTGCGGGGCCCACGAGCCCCACTGCGGTCCCGGCTGGACGTGAGACCAAAACGTACGAACAGATTTGAGTACCATACCCCAGCAGAAAAAGCGCGCCGCTGGGCAAACCAGCGACGCGTTCTCGGTTTTTCCACTTTCGTCGCGACCTTAGGGCTGCCAGACTTCGGACTACCCCCGTTGCTTACTTCACCAAATCGCCCCTGGAATGGTCTCCACCAAGCTCTGCCTGACTAACGCCGGAAATCGATATTAGGGCCACAACGTCATCCCCGTCGTTGACGAACACCACTTCGCTAAACGACAGGCTGGTGCGACCTTTGAAGTCTAGGCCCAGCGCTTCAGTGACCTCCTCCACGGCATCCTTAGAGTACACGAAGTACCTTTTGCCATCCGTTCGGAGCTCAAACCCGTCCTCGGGATCACTGCATGTGCGGATCGCAAGGGCATTCTCGGTTATCTCCAAGTAGACCCTTTTCGGGTTCCCGATGCCCTCAATCACTTTAGAAGCTGTGGAGAACCGGTGGCCGCACCTCCCCGCACTCACGATTGACAAGACGGCAGGCTTGCGGGGACCTCCGCCCCGGCGTTGCTTGCTCTTGAGCTTCTGGAGCTTGAGGTCGGCGTAAGCGCCCTGTGTCCCGCTATTCACTGCGTTGCTTGAGTTGTTGTTCAACATCCATCTCTCCCTTAGTCTTTTTTTGTTTGCTTTTAGTGAGCCGCATGAGGTGGCACGGTGGCAGGTGGCAAAGCCCAGGGGAGACGGGGTTGGCCTCTGCGTCTTGAGTTGGCCCCGAGTGCCTCCCCCCCCAAAAGCACTGTTGCTTTCCACGGCTTAGAGGTCCAGGATCATGTTGTTATCGGGCATGTCGAAAGTCACTCTAACGCCGGCCACGTGCCTCACCCCACGCACCTTCTTGTCGTCTAGGACGAGCCCGGACCGGGCAGCAGCTGTGCGAAATAGAGCCCAAAAGCGCTGCGACTGCAGGCCTGCCCAGTCATTGAGTCCGTTGGCCACGCACCACGTAGAAAACACCTTCTGCATGTCTGCGCGGCTAATCGCGAACTTGCTGTCAGGCACCAACGCGTCGCGGCAGAAATCGAGGAACGGATTCTGGTCCTCCTGGTACGCTGCGTGGACTTCCCGTGCCGCCCTGGCCTCTGTCAACGTGTAGTCGTTGGTGGCCAGCCTGTGCAGGCCCTCCAGTGCGAAATTCAGGATACCCGGTAGCTCCGTGAGCAGCTTTTCCAGCAAGACCTTGTCGGCTTCGCATTCCCGAAAGGTCCGCCGGAAGGGGACAAACTGTATCCGTCGGAAGTACCCGTGACTGAGGTCCCTCGTGTGCGGAAGAGTGTTCATCAGCACAACCAGCCTAACGAACAGCTTTGTGCTGTGCGACCCCATGAACTTGCGCTCGATGTCCACCGCGTCGCCCCCGACGATGGACTTAAACGCCTCTGTACTAATCTCCCGACCATTCAACTCGTTCTCCGTGGAGATATTGACCATCTTGTCGGGCAAGTTCTGCATTCCGAATCTACCCTCAAGCCTCTTGAGCGGTGTATTGGACACGTTGCGCAACCCGCAGAGGTGCCGTATCACTTCCGCCAGCACGCTCTTTCCATTCGATCCCTCTCCGTAAAAGAAGAACGCCTTCTGCATTCTCACATCGCACGTAAGGAGGTACCCCATGATCTCCTGGACCAGCATTATCAGTTCCCGATCGTCGAGCATTATATCGTTCAGGAACTTGTCGAACGTCGGGCACTGGGCGTCCGCATCGTATGCGAAGCCGAGCTGTACGGTCGACAGGTGAGCTGGCGAATGGCCCATTGTCTCCCCTGTCAGTGGATTCAGCGTTAAGTTGGTCAAGTTAACGGTATCGCGACGAACATCCATTCCCGGAAATTGCGGCACTTGCAGGCTGAAGGCCTCCATAATCTCCTCGCCGAGCTTGCGGTCCCACAGGTTAGGCCAGACCTCGTGAAGCACTATACGGGCCAATTTTTTGATCTTCCTTGCTGAAATCTCACGGAAGAAACCAGCCGAATCATAGATGTAGTAGGCCCCGCCACACTCGACAATGACAGCCCGAGTAAAGAGGTACGTGACGAAGAAGTCGTGGTTGAGAATAGGCAGATTCTTTGCGTTAGGAACGAACCCCCGTTCAGTTAGCTCAAGTTCCCTGCGCACCCGAAGCGTCTCATCCACCGGATTAGACTGAGGGGCCTCGCCTCGCAAAGGGTAGCCTTGTGCACTGAGTGCCTCATAGGTAACGCGCTTTTTTGCCTTCGCAGCTTCATCGAACAGCGCACGGCTCTCTTGTTCGTGCCCCGGCCTTGCAGATGCCAATATTCCGTCAAACAGCTTTTTGCCGGCAAGCCCCATGTTCGAAAGGTTGGCCGCCAGCGAGCTTAAGTGCTCGCTGGTCAGCGCCTCTGGGTTGGATATCACCCAATTGAAGTACGGGCTGTTCTGGATCGCTTTGTCGAGAGCCCCAAAACCACGTTTGGACACTAGCTGCCCTATCGGGACGGCTTCGTCCTTAAACGCAATTTGGTCCGTCTTCACGTCCATGCGATTCATCATTGCAATTTCTCGTCAGGTGGCAAGGGGCGGGTCCCCTTCCGCGAGCAGTTCCAGACTTGCTCGACGTTGGCGTAGGTATCGCCCTCATCGCTGGTATTGTGGACGATCCGCAGCATCCCGGTCATCCCCGCAAGCTCACAGCAGTCAAACGTCTTTCCCACGGCCCGCCCAAGCATCTGCACTACGAAGCGATAGAATTGGGAAACCGAGCTCTTGGAGGCCATGAATTTGCGGTCCACGAGCAAAGTTCCCGTCGGAAGCTCCACATGAAACGTGACCACGACTTGGTGTCGGATCCCGTAACGCGTGGACTGGTTTCGGTGGATCTGCACATCCGTGTCGGAAAACAGGAAGTCACCTGCCGGCATCGAAGTCTTGTACGTGAAGTCCAATATCATGTCGCTTGAATCTCCCGTTTGTGTATCCGATTGGTCTGGTGCCGTATGAGGAACTGGTGAAGGTGACGGCGCCGTTGCGGGAGACATGGCAAGATTTGCGGCCTGTTCTCTGCCTGAGGAACTGGCCGTACTGCCGGAATTCCCGGGGTTGCTTTGAACCCCTTCGTTATTGTCAAGGGTAGAATCCATTCCCGTTGTCATGTGTCTAGTTTCCCTCCTGTTGGTTCATCAAGGTCTTAGCCGCGTGGTATACTCACTTTATCCAATGGGCCCCCGCGTTGACGTCCACCTCGATGGGCACGCCTGTGACGAGGCAGCCCATCCCCGTGGTCATACAATCTTGCAGCAACTGCTCCGCCCTCTCCACCTCTTGCTCCGGAACCTCAACTACTAACTCGTCGTGGATTGCTGCGATGAGCCTCCAGTGTCCGGGCATTCGATCGTTAAGGAGGATCAGCGATTCTTTGAAGCCTTCCGCGGCTGTCGATTGGATCGGATAGTTGAAGCGCATGATTTCCTTCAGGGCCTTTGAATCCCAATGCCTTCCGCCGAGCGACTTAACCCTCGAGGACCGAAGCATGGTGTCCTGAAACCGTAGCACGCCGGGGTACAGCTCAAAGTAGTCGTTTCTGAACCGCTCGGCCTGTTCAAGCGTAATCGACAGGCCTTCCTGGGCGCTAAGCTTGTTTCGCAGTCCGAACGCAGTCATCCCGTAGACGAGTCCGAAGTTAATGACCTTGCCAGCCTGGCGCTCTCGGTCCGTCACATCTTCCTCAGATTTTGCAAACACTTTTGCAGCGGTCTTGCGGTGCAAATCCTTCCCATCCCGAAAGCTTTGAAGCATCTCAGGGTCTCCGGACAGTTCAGCCAGCACCCGCAACTCGATCTGAGAGAAGTCGGCCGTCACAATGGACCACCCGGGCTCCGCAACACAGAACCGCTTTGCGGTCTTGGGCAACCCCTGCAGGTTCGGATTGGAGCAAGTAGACCGCCCAGTGACCGTGCCGAGCAGCCGCCAGTCTCCTCTGAGACGGCCATCCGAACCGATCCTCCTAAGCAGTTTGTCCCCGTACGCAGACAGAATCTTGAGTGCCTTCTTGTGCCGTAGCACCATCTCCACGACGGGAGAGGCATAGCCGAACTTCGCCAGCTCTTCTTGCTTAGTGCTCGACACATTCACACCGACACTGAGCAGTGCACTCTTCAACTGCACGGACGAGCCAAGATTGAGTTCCGGGCACTCGAGTTTGGCACGAATGTCCTCCTGCAATGCCTGGGCGCTGGCTACATACCTGTCCAGTTCAGACGTCCACCCCTCATAATCGAAGAGAATGCCGTCTGACTGCATCCTTATGAGAGCTGTCAGCGCCCGCGTCTCGCGCTCTGCCACAGCTTCCAGCCCCCTCTCTCTTATCCGGTCCATTAATATCGGATAGAGCCGATAGGTTGCTTCGCTGTCCGCCGTAGCGTACGCCACGTGCTGATCGGTTAGCTCGCCCAGCCAGTTTTCGGCCGACTGCAACTCCTTGTTGAGCTCGAGACCTAGGTACTGTTTCGCTAGGTCTACGAGTTTGTTGCCAGCCTTCACGTCACCGTGCAGGACCTGGGACAGGACCATCGTGTCGGCAAAGTTTCTTACCTCGAACTTCTTGCGCCGGAGCCAGTACGCGTCGAACAGCGAGTTGTGAAACACCTTGAGCACGGACGGGTCCCGTAGTATTGTCTCGACATCCCTTACGTTGCTCGTGACCCTGCTGCCGTCTGCGCCTGTCACTGCCACAAGCCTTATATCCCCTTCATCCGGCGACAGGCTCGTGGTCTCAAGGTCAACAGCGTACACTACCCGCATGGCCCACCTCCTTTGTTCAGTTTTCAATGTACGTAGGGAGTGACTTCGCTTAGCTCTATCAATCCCTTAGCCAGAGTCTAGGCGCTTTCACGATTTGAATCCCTTGGGAGAGATCCGGGTATTTCGAGTGAGGCGGACTTCTCGCATGCCACCTCCTGTGTCCCGTTATCGGTATACCGCTGGAATGACTTAGCCTGTCCCACGCCTAGAATTGTAGAGGATTTCGGGCGGTAAGCCCCTTGGGAAGAATACGTATGTTTCACGGAACGGCATGCACTCTCTCTCATGCCGTGGTCTGTCGAAGAGTAACTCTCTCCGGTTCTAGCGAGGGTTTGTCATCGTGGAGAACTCCAGCATATTGTGCTTGTCCAGCGCTTGCATGAATGTGTCGAAGTCCGAAGCGTAAAAATCTCGCTTTAGAAGGTAATCGTTCGAGAACGTATTGGGCGTGTAGAGACGGCTAAACGCATCCCAGTCCGCTTCATCAAGGGCGATTCTGTTGTGACCCTCATCGCCCCCCGACAGAAGCCCTGCAAGTGCCTGGCAGCAATAGCCCGTAAAACGTAATAACCCGTCAACTTCGATTCTCCATCTCACTTTTTCGGATTCGCTTAGGCCCGGATAGATTTCGGCGTACTGCTGTCGTTCCGACAGCAAGGGCAACTTCAGCACCAGCATGAGGTCAGAGCAGGCAGCCTCTTGCGTTCCATTGCCGAACTCGTTCGACTCGTGGAGTGCCTTCAACACGCTCTTCATCGCTTGAAAACCTAGCCGTTTCTCCAACTTGTAATAACTAATGTTTTTATGCGCTTCACTAGAGCGCTCTATACCATCGGCGAGCACATCGACAAAGGCACGGTACTCTTTGAAGTTCATTTTCCGCAAATAACCTTTCTCGCTTACCAGCCGTTTATATGTGGTCTCGATAGCCTTGTCAAATCCTCCGTCCTTTATTCCGTCCAGTATCGAGAACTCGTCCTTCTGATATGGGAAAAGGCTATTGCCCTGATAGCGCCCAGTATTCCCCTTAAGCTCCTTGTCCTGCGCACTTTTAGCTGCCCTGTACGCTGCTTCCTGCTGTTGTCGCAGGCGCAGGCGGACTTTCTGTTCGAGATTTAGTGAATTAAAGTGGTCCAGCGTCCGCTCGTAATATCTGACCCAGTCTGCTTCTTCAAATTCGTCAGCAAGCTTGTTCTTGGGGCGGGCCTGCTTCGCATACTCGTAAATGCTTATCTTGTCCGAGTCTTGGCGAGCTTGTTCTCGTTCAACTACCAACCAGAACAGCGCAAATCGTTTGACGGCTTCTAACCCAATGTGGAACTCGTCCCCAACGAGGCTATCCGCCAATTCATCCACGACCACGTCCACAACCTGTGAAATCACCGGAATCCCACCTCACACGGAGACACATAATCTTTGCCACAACCTATCGTACGTCTCCCGACTTTATCAGGGCAAATTCAATCGCGCAAGTCCTTTGCACCCCCTCTCTTGGTTCCTGGGGGAAGAACGTGAGGGAGGGGCAGAGGGGCTGGGGGCAGAGCCTTCTGAACTTTGCCGTGCACACGGAACCCGCACTACCGGTCGGTGTGCGGGGACGGCTCCGCAGCGCCTTCTGACGGAGGTGGTTTTTCAAACCGTCTGCCCCCTGCCCCCTCTGCCCCCATTCCCCCCAAAATCCTCTGAAGTTCCTTCTGGTCTTTGCTGGGAACTGCGCCGTCGCAAGTTTCAGACATACATTATTTACCAGATTATGTGCATTCAGCATCTACAAAGGAGGTCTACAATGACTCAGGCTGTCATCGAGATTGTCATCGCGGTACTGACCATCATTCTTCACGCGATGGGCAAGGGCACTCGTCCTCAGAGCTAGTTAACTTGATGAGCTCCCACCAACACGAGGCCGTCTCCGTAGCGCCAAGCTCGACGACTCCTCGCAGGTCCAACTGCTGACATCTCCTCACTCCGTTTACGAAACAACTCATTGACGTGACGTCTACGCGGATGACACGTACTCATGACGTTGGGGAGATGTTTCACGTGGAGGACTCACCGCAGCACAACGCTCATCCTTACCAGCAGTCGACAGAAAGGCAAGTACGTGCCCGCAAGGTGACGCCTGGCGCGGGCCGGGGAAAAAGCCCTTCGACGGAGCCTAGCGCTTCGATGGACAGGGAAGGAAACGCTCAGCAAACAAGACCACCTGGTACCGTCCGCCCAATCGCGTCGCAGGGCCCTGCCGTAGCCGCCTCCACAGTCTCCGCCGCTCCGGCACAATCTGCAGACAGACCGACCACCAAGCGTCGCCTGCGGTTTGAAGAGCGCTACGACCGTGTGACGCTCTATCTGGAGAAACCGGTCAATGAAAGGTTGCGAGAGCTGCATGCGTCGGGCGAAGTACACAGTCTGACCCACGTTCACAATGCGGCACTCAAGAACTACCTCGACAAGAACTTCGGCAAGTGACCCGTTCCCCAGGCTCCAGTGAACCCAACACCTCAATCGAGGTGTTGGGTTCTTGCTTTTCATTCAAAGGAGGTATCTGCACATGGCCGAATTCATGGGATTCCTGTTCTTGCTTGTACTCATCGGCTTGTTTGCGCTGTTCGCGGTTCCGGTCGGTCTGCTGTTTATTTGGGCCGTACGCAAGACAACCGCACCGCGGCGCCCGTCTACGTGGCGCGAGCGGGCGGCGCAACCCTCACGGAGGATTCCCCGGTGATCCGCATCCGATGCCGGGCCGACCTCGGCAAATTGTACTCGTCCGCCTCCCCGCGTGCGCTTGTGGAAGCTGTAGAGGTCCGATTCGAGGAACTCCGTGAGGCTCTGCACGTGTCCGGGGCCGACCAAGAGTTCTTTCTTGACGGCGGGGACCTCGTTGTTCTGGAACCGGCCGACGAGGAATCCGACGTCCTGCGCTACCTGGCCGAGGGCTTTCCCGAGTGGGGAGAGCTTGACCGAACGTCCGACCCGCCCCTGCTCCGGTTCGTCGTCATGTTCGACAACGACAACCTGGACACCGTCTTCACGCTAGCAGGCGCCCACCCCGCAGTGGACGGGTGGATCACGCCCTACCTCGAATCGTAAGAGAAGCGACAGGAAAGGACGAAGCCAATGATGGACAACCAAGCCTTGAGGAATGTGCCGTATTGGGAGACAAGAGGGAGACAAGAGCAAGAGCGACGAAGTGACGCTGCGAGGTCCGCCAAGCGGGTCGACTTCGTGAGCCTGAAAATGATCAAGGAATCGAGTCTCCTCTACGCAAGGCGCCAGGTCCGGTGTGCGGAGGATGCCGTCTCCCTGGCGGCCCAGTTCCTGGAGGACTGTGACCGTGAACAATTCGTTGTCATCGCGCTGGACACCAAGCACCAGCCTACCCGAATCCAGGTGGTATCCGTCGGCTCACTCGACGCGACGATTGTTCACCCGAGGGAAGTTTTTAAGATAGCGGTATTGGCGAACTCGTCGGCCATAGTGTGCCTGCACTGTCATCCGTCGGGAATTCCAGCGCACTCCCCCGAAGATGCCGCAGTGACGAAGCGCCTGTGCGAGTCAGGCAAAATCCTCGGGATCGATGTCTTGGACCACATCATCATCGGCGATCAGGGGCGGTTCGAATCTCTGAAGGCAAAGGGACTGGTGTAGGCCATGTCATGTGTCCGAAAGATGTTTGATCCGCCAAGGTACGCCACGCGCGGGGTCATGGGGACATTGCCGCAGGATGTCCAGTTTACGCTCTGGGCAATGGTAGACTTGCTTTGTCTCCAGTCAGGCGTAAAGCCGGACTACCTCCAGGTGTTCGAGTTGTCTCCATTCATGGATCGTGCGAGCGAACTGAACCAAGCCATCCGTCAGAGCCAGGAGCAACCATGCTACGTCGCCACGAACTTGATGCGGGTGTCCGCTCCGGTCGCCGTGAAGGTTTTCATCATTGACGACGGCGAGCACGCCACAATGATGCTCGCCTCCGAGTACTAGTCCCACGTGCACGCCTCACGCCCCTATGTGTCCGAAACGTCTACATAACGTCGCTAGACAGTTTACGTCAAGGAGACATCTGCACAACACGAGTCCGCTCTCATACCGACCGCGCCATCGCGTCCGGTGCACCGCGTGAGTCTCGTACGTGGACGCCCGCGTTGTTCACAGCACTGACACAAAGTCGTCCGCCAGTGGAGATCGAACGCAGCCGACTTTGCTCAGTCTAACCTCTTCCTGAATCCGCGGATGTATGGAAGCAATTTACTTTCCTCGCAGCCGTGTATCAGATAGACTGGGCCAACGCACGTGAATGTGAGGGGGGATTGGGGAGATGGATTCGAGCCTTGGAAGTGTGCTTTCCAAGCGAGAAGCAGTCAAGGAAGCACATTACTCACAGTTCATCGAACTGCTGGCGAATATGGCGGAGTCGGCCGTCAGAGCCCGACGGTACGTGGTCGTGAAGAAGCCAGCGATTGACCCGCTAAGTTGGATAGAGCGCCAGATGCTTTTGGAAGAGCGTCGGTGCATGGATGACGAGCTAACGGCTGAACTGCTCGGCACGCGTCGCTACAGGAGAATCGCATAGAGAGGGGATAGTGAATGGTGGAGCCGCGGCAAGGCGTCGCTCTGTACGTACGCGTTAGCACCGAGGAACAGGCGGAGTACGGCTATAGTATTGATGCCCAACTGGACACATTGCGCACGTTCTGCAAACTCCATGGTAAGACTATCACAGATGAGTATGTAGAGCGCGGTGTCTCTGGCACCACGATTGAGGGGCGCCCGGAACTGTTGCGGATGCTGCACGATGCGGAGCGCGGAAACTTCAGCGAGCTGTTGGTGTGGCGCATCAACCGACTGTCCCGCAAGCAACTGGACCTCATGCAGATCATGAAGCAGTTGGAGCAGCTGGGCGTCGGGTTCGAGAGCTTCACCGAGAAGTTTGACACGAGCTCCCCGATGGGGAAGTTCGCGTTGCAGATGATGGGCGCCGTCGGAGAGTTGGAGCGCAACACGATTGTCGAGAACGTCAAGAGTGGCATGAAGCAGCGGGCGCGCCGGGGCCAGTGGAATGGAGGCATTGTTCTTGGGTACGAAACGACGCAACTCAAGGCCAGCGGCAACAGACGCGAACGTGTCACCACTCTAGAGGTTGTGCCCGAGGAAGCCGCTATCGTTCGCCGCATCTTCGAAATGTACGGCACGTCCGGCCTCGGTCTGAAGGCGATCGCGAACCGGCTCAACCACGAAGGACACAGAACCAAGAAGGGAAATCCGTTCAGCGTGTATGGCGTCAGCGAGATTCTGCGAAACCCCCTCTACGTGGGGAAGATCCGCTACAACGTGCGCGAGAATTGGGCGGAAAAACGTAGAAAGGGCATCAACAAACACCCAATCATCGCGGACGGCGAGCACCAGCCCATCGTATCGCAGGAACTGTGGGACCAGGTGCAGGCTCTGTACGACAAGAAGAGCGGCCGACCGCCGCGCGTGTTCCAGGGCTCCTTCCCGCTCACCGGCCTGCTCCGCTGCCCGCAGTGCGGCAGCGGCATGGTCGCGCATCGAGTCAAGGATACGCTGAAGGACGGGGCGGTCGTGTACCGGCGCTCGTACGTCTGCGGCGCGTTCCGCAACAAGGGGTCCGCGGTCTGCAAGTCGAACGGCGTTCGCGCAGACGAAGCCGAACAGGCCGTTTTCGACCGCCTGAAGGAGGCCGTCGTCAGGCCGAACGTGCTGCGCGACGTCGTGGACCGCGTCAACGCGCGCCGCTCCGCATCGTCGAAGCCGCTGGCGTCAGAACTGAAGTCAGTCGAGAAGGAACTCGAGCAACTCAACGGCCGCAAGGAGCGATGGTACCGCCTGTACGAGGAAGACGGAATGGAACGCGACATGCTGGTGGGACGCCTCAACGAGCTGAAGGCGCAGGGCGAGCGGCTCGAGGCGCGCCGGTCAGAACTCCGCGCGGAGCTCGCAACCCAGAACGATGCCCCGCCGGTGCCGCGGGCCGTGGTCAAGGCCACGCTGACCCATTTCCACCGGCTGCTGCAGAACGCTCCGCCAGAGCAGCAGAAGGCGCTGCTGCACCTGCTCGTCAAGCGAATAGAGGTGAAAGGCCGGTCCGTCGGGGCGATTGAGCTCACGCTGGACGAACGCCTGCAAGAGACTTTTTGAGAGGCCCTTCCGGTTCGCAGCCGGAAGGGCCTTTTTCTGCGGACGGCGTGTTTCCGCTCACCATCACGCTGTGAGCGGTGCACGTCGCGCCATTCGATACCTACGGAGGGATACCCATGTCATTCAACTTCGCGAATCCGCTGGACGAGGTCCGTTTCACCGACCTGAACGAGGCGCTGGCCTTCCTGGACGCGAACCCGACCGCCGACACTACCGCGTCGACTGACGAGATCAAGATGCCGAGCCTAGCCGAGATTCGGTTCCCCGACGGCTCCACCCACGCCATGACGAAGTCCGCCTTCGTGCAGTTGTTGCACTTCCTGCACCTCAACTGGGAGGACGTGAAAGACGTCGAGCCGAGGGACGTGCACGCCGACGTCAAGCGCAGGCTGAAGGCTGCATCCCGGCAGCTCGCATTCCGCACGCGGGGCAGCGCGATTCACGCGGTGCTGAGCGCCGGCTACACGCCGGTCACGAACTCGGATTTGCTCCAGGGCGCCATCAGTTCGTTCGACCTGTCGAACGCCTCCGTCACGCTCTACCGGGGGCGGATGCGTCTCACCGGCGTTTCGGAGTCGTTGACGTTTCAGCCACAGGTCGGCGACATCATTTCGGGCGGATGGGAACTCGTGAACGACGACCTCGGCAAGGCGGTGCTGAACGTGAACACATTCCTGTTGCGGCTCGTGTGCTCAAACGGGGCCGTTGTGCGGAGCGGCGGGACCAAGGAGAGGATTGTCCACCGCGGCTGGGATCGAGGCGGGCTACTCACCCACGTACGCGATCTCGGGTCACAGGCGGTCGCGCGCATGGATGGCGTCGGTGCGGCACTGCAGCGTGCCACGGAAACGCAGATCGGCCGAGATGGCCTGCTTAGGCTGTCGCAGATGGCGGCGTCGCCGTTGGGCCGCAAGGGACTGCAGGAGATGACCGGGTCGGTCAGTGCCGACTCGTCCGTGTACGACGTGTACAACCACCTGACTTTCGTGTCGCAACAACGGCCTCTTGGGCCGAGGCGCCAGTTGGAGATGGTCGCGGGCAGTCTGCTTGCCGGAATGAAGTGACCTGATACTTGGCGAACGGTGCGCCAGTTCCCGAATCGAGGGCTAACCTCATTCCGAACAAGAATACTCTAGCGACATATGTAGCGCCGTAAGGTAGATTGGTGTAAAGATTACTCGACCCTGTATCCTAAGAACATGTAACAATTCCCGCTTCATCTTGCAAGCGGGAATTGTTACAATACAGGTGTCTGCTTTTGCGTGCCAAGACTTTGCTTATGCCCAAGCATTGTTTTGGCTGTTTGCTTTTTCGACCATGATGTGCCCTGCTATTCCCATCAGCGTTCCAAGTAGCGCAGTTGGATTGTTGTCCTTGATCGCTGTGTATAGGGACAGCGCACCGACGGCACCACTCAACAAATGTCCCAAAAACCTTTCACTCTGCTTGTCCACCTAGTTCGTCCTCCTTTCTCCCGGTATAGAGAGCGAACCATGCTACACCAAGTATTGCTGCAAGTACAAACAACAAACTGAGGTTCGGTAGAGTCTTGCCGGATTCCAAATTTGAAATCGTTCTTCGCGTCACCCCAGCTTTCTCTGCCAATTCAATCTGCGTCATTTTGGCTTCTAAACGGGCTTCGCGCAACTTCGGAATTGGCCTCTCTACTTCATCCTGCATGGCTTGTCCCCCCTGCTTCCGTAAGTATATCATAAATTCAGTTACTATGGGAAGTTGATTTCCCATTGAAATCATGCTGTCTATACCAAGCGGATGAGGAATTTACGTATCAGACTTAATTCACTCCACACGTCTGATCCAAGTGGTCATTGGCAAGCCTAACAGTTTCCTCGTTGTGTACGTTTGTACGGATTCTGGAGTTGTCAAGAATGTACTGAATTTCTGTGTCGGTTTGACCTCCCCTGCGGGGCAAGAAAAACTACGGAGGAATGTCACTCCAATCTAGACGAAGGTAAACTTTCAAATCAGTTTTCGAAATTCACTCATCAGAAATGTGTATGACATGCCACGAGGATAATGAGCTAGGGGATGATGGTACTTAACCACTCGACAGGACATCCTATTCCAAGACGAAAAACGTAGGCCTCCATCTGTGGACCCATCCACGAACTTTTCATGCTGTTGCTGAAGCGACGACCTCACTGAGTCGTACACAACGTTGCCACAGCAAAGCACTAGCGTTGGCCCCACTATCTCTATTTGCCTCACCAACAGGTCTGCGTGTTTTGTGGCAAATTCAAGGACGCGATAATCATTTGCTTTGGGTCCACCCGGAATTTTTTTAACGTTCGCGAAATAGACGCCCTTAAAGAAATCCACGGACTGTTCGCGAACCCTAGTCCAGTTCTCCTCAACCTCTGTGTACGCGGGGTACCCATGAAGCAATCCATAGACCCATCTAATCAGGGTCGGCCATGTTGTGCTCTCTAACAGGTATTGCCCGTTCCGAATAAAGTCCTGGTATTTCCAACTTTCATTGGAATTCGCCTCTTTGAGTAGGACCATGACCCTCGGACTGACAAGTTCCCAGGCATCCTCATCTACCAGTCCATCCTCTACGAAGTTGACTTCTTTAGGAAGTCGGTTTTTCCATTCAACAAACAGTTGTTCAAGTTGGACCTGCCTTTCAGTGATACTGACCACCCCATCACCTCATAGTTGCGCGTCCTGAGCATCTTACCTTAGCTTTTCGCCGTCCGGTTTCAGAATACTACCTCTTCATATTAGTTTCGAATTTTGCTATAGTTTTTATTGATGGGTGAAATTTTATTTGTAAAGTCAGGTTTTCGTCTACCATACACCGGTCAGAGGGCGTGATCCGATGGAGAAAGTGATTGAAGTCAATGGGGCAGAGTATAAGATACAAGTTGATCGACCTTCAAATGACACTTATGAAGTAACAGTCTTAAAAAATCTTGGAGGCTCAGTGAGGCGCATTGTTGACAACCAGACGATTAGAGTTGCGGACGAAGATACCATTGAAGACGCACTGCATGTGGCGATTGTTGTTCTCTGCGATAAACTGGCGCTCAGAGACATTTGAAGAATTTACATTGGTCGCCGTTTCAACGAGAGTCCAATTTCCATTACACTCCAAAACCGGAGCAAGGTGCGCCCTGCCGCAACACAAAGACGCCCCGTTTTGCCCTCCACTCGAGGTCAGCAAAAACTGGGCGTCCTCCTTCTCCACGGGTCCCACGCCACGGCAGGCAAGACGCCAAAAAACTTGTCGTCATTTGTGGTAGGGTTCACCGCGCAAGATTCTCTCGCCGCGATATAGTTGTTCAAGTAGCATGATGCGTGCGAGTTCGTGGGGGAATGTTGCAGGACCAAAACTCCATTTGCTCACCGACCGCTGCAACAGCTCTGGCGCCAAGCCGTGTGAGCCGCCAACGAAGAAGACGAGGCGACCAAAGCCCTCGCCCATCAGTCGCTCGTACTCTGCTGCCCACGCTTCCGAGCTGTAGGCGCGGCCGGTGCGGTCAAGTGCAATGACACCGTCTCTATCACGCAGCACCCCCGCCAGCCGTGTAGCCTCAGCCTGCACGGCGACTTCTATCTCAGCGTCGGAAGGTTTGGCCGGGAGAGGTGCGTGATCGACTTCGACGATGTCCAGCCGCATATACGCAGAGAGGCGCTTGACGTACTCCGCCTGCGCCTCTCGCCAAAACTTCTCTTTCAGTTTCCCAACGGTTGCAACCACAACCTGCACAATGCCTCAGTCCCCAAATGTGCTTGGTGTTTCGAACGGATCCGTCGACTCCTGCGTGGACGACGGAGACGCGCCTGCATCGTTTGCTGTCTCCATTTTGCTGATCACGGTCTGTACCGTGAGTTCTCGTCCCCCGCGGTAGACTCGCAGCGCGGCGTGATCACCTGGGCGAAGTTGGAACAGGTACGTCCGTAAGTCGGCCATCGACTTGACCGTATGCTTGTTAATCCCGACAATCACGTCCTGCGGTTGGAGCCCGGCTTTCCTGACCGACCCCGCGGTCACGCTCTGTACGTACACACCATAATCGATCGGCACGTCTGGCCACAACTGCTCGGGCAGGGTAGCGAGGGAGTACCCCGTAATGCCGAGTGAAGGGTGCACAGCGTGTCCTGTCTGCATGATCTGTTCGGCTATAGCGCGAACTTCGTTCGACGGGATGGAAAAGCCCATCCCTTCCACCATCTGGGCCGCAATCTTGCTGCTGTTAATGCCGATCACCTGGCCTTTGATGTTAAGCAGCGGCCCGCCGCTGTTGCCTGGGTTAATGGCGGCGTCGGTCTGAATCACCGCCTGGTAATCGAGAACCATGTTCTGGTTCTGCGGGTCTTCTACCGGCATGATGCGGTTTTTTGCGCTCACGATACCAGCCGTTACGGTATCGGTAAAGTCGAGGCCCATCGGAGTGCCGATGGCGATTGCCTGTTCACCGACTTCAATGGCATCTGAGTTGGCAAACGGCGCGGGCTGGATGTTCTTCACATCTGCGGCGGCAACGCGCAACACCGCGAGGTCTGTGTACGGGTCGGTCCCAACTACGGATGCGTGGATGTGCTTGCCGGAGGCCAGCACGAGTTCGACTTTGCTCGCACCCTCCACGACGTGGTTGTTCGTCACCACGAAGCCGTTGCGACCATTCTTCCAGAACAGCACACCTGTCCCTACACCAGCAGGTTGAAGCTTCGTACGCTGTGTAAAGAAGTCCGAAACGGACGCGTAGTTGACCACACCGAACACGGCTGGACTAACCTGCCGGACAGCTTGGACTATCCCGTCGCTCCCTCGCAGCCGCAGACTAGCCACAGGCAGTGTGCTTTGCGCCGACAAAGCCCCCTGACCAAACGTCCCCGTCGATGCAAAGGCGGTCGTGCCGTGGCGCGACAGTGCTGGCATCGTCGCGAGCGTTACACCGGAACCAGCCAGTGCGGAGAAGACCGCTACGGCGACCAGGTGCATGGAAGGACGCGTGCGGAATCTCCCTTGCCTCGAAATTTCACGTTTTTTACGTTCACGATAAAAGCCCATTGGGCGTCAACTCCTTCCCATGAAAACCAGACATAGTGTTTCCCAAAACTTCGTCTGCATACATGGGAAGGCGGTGGCAGGCATGAAACAGGCTCATTTGCGCCAGGGCGACAATTGCTCGCTATCGCCTTGAAGCAGAGCTGACACCCGGCGGTTAGACGCTGGCCAAGTTGCGAAAAGCAGTTGCGGCGGCGCGGCTGGTGCGGTGGAGCGAGACTTGTTCGAGATACATCTCGCGAATCTCGCGAAGTACCGAGGAGACAGTCAGTTCTGCGAGGTCGGGCTGGTTGTTCTCTTCGCTGAGATGCGCCAGGTAGACATCCACTTCGTCGTTTCCCAGTAAATCTGCGAGCGCGATTGCGGAATCAGTATTGGATAAATGTCCCTTGTCACTGAGAATGCGGCGTTTGACACTCCACGGGTAACGCCCTGCTCGCAACATATCGACGTCATGGTTCGCTTCCAGCACATAACTCTGACACCCAGCGATGACCGACTTAATGTGGTCAGTCATGTAGCCGAGATCGGTGACAACTGCAAGCGACTGCCCGTCGCAGTCAAAACGGTAAGCGACTGGTTCCTCCGCGTCGTGGGAGACAGTGAACGGTGTGACGGTAATGTCGCCAATCACAATCTGGGTGTCCGCGACAACACGGTTCCAGCGCCGTGTCGCCGTTTCGTCGCGAAACTCGTCCACAATCTGCGACCATGTGCCTTCGGTCGCGTAAATGGGCGCGGTTTGAGCCTGTTTCGCGATTTGCCGAACCCCGCGGACGTGGTCAATGTGCTCATGTGTGAGCAGTACGGCGTCTAGGTCAGGGATGCTGCGACCTGCCGCCTCTTGCAGGCGTAAGCCAATCTGCTTACCGCTGATGCCAGCGTCAAGGAGGACTTTTGTTACGTCAGACTCTATGTAGACCGCATTACCGCTGCTACCGCTCGCCAGAACGCTAAAACGCAAAAGTGACACCCTCTCATCAGGAAGAAGCGGTCTCCACTTCGCCGCTAAATGCGTTGATGTAATAAACTGTGCTGCCGGACACGATGCGCCAAACCGGAAACCAGTAGTTAGAAGCAGCCGTCTCACTGCCTGTGGTATCAACCTTCTGTGCGTAGCCCAAGGTAATACTCTCTATTTTATTATCCGGTCCAATCGTAGATTTGTCCATCGACTGTGCCAGACTGTCGAGCGCGTCAAGTGCTGTAATCACCGGTTTCACCTTGTCTGCAGGCGCAATATGAACGAGCTCAGTCTGCATGTATCCGTACAGGTGTGTCGTGTCAACTGTACTGTCCACGGTTGCGTCAAAAATCGGAAAACCGTTGTAGACTTCGTCAAAGATCTTCGTACCTGGGCCAGAGAGAATCGGGTCCAGATGGTAGAGAGACCCGTTGTCCACCCAGTTGAGAACTTGCCCTGGATGGCCTTGGTGTAGTGGTTGGGGGACGGTATAGCTGACTTGCCACGTTCCATTTCCGAGGAGCTTGACGCTCCCGGGAGCGCCTTGTGCAGTGCCTGCGGAAGCGTTCTGGCGAAGCGCCGAGGTGTTTTTAGGGAATGCCTCTGCAACGAGATTTGCCAATTTAGGCTTTGCAAACGTCGCTTTCAGTGTGGACAGGTTCGGCGCTGATGACGGGACAGAAGTGTCGAGACTGAAACCGTGATCGGCGAGAAGAGTCTTTGTGCTCGCAAGCAGGTCCGCATACGGCTCGGTGTAGCTCTGCATCTCCTGGCGGTCTTGTACGAGCTGCCAACCGAGGAATAGGTCGAGCAGGGAGAAACTCACAATTAGCCACGTTTTTGTCGTCTCCCAGTTCACGATGCGCTCCCTCCTGACAACACTTGTCCTGTCACTGCGTCGATGCGCAAAACGTCTTGGCCAGCGTGTGTGATGTCAACGACCGGCTCAATCAGCACGGTATTGGCCGACTGGAGTTGCGCCTCACAGGCCAGCGAAACCTTAATTGATGGCAACAGAGCCTTTGGTACCATGGCGTCGATGATGTCCATTGTCGCGGCCGCAGAGAGGGTCTTTTCCGCCGTGGTGCTCTGTAGTGTACCGAGTTCAGTCAGGGGCCGCTCGTAGCCAACAGGACTACCATCCAGCCAGTCGACCGTGTAGTTGCCAAGCGTACCGAGGAGTTCCAGCCCGCCGATGTACGGGCGGAAGCTGTATGTGTGGGCCAACAGCACAGGGCTCGTTGTCGCGTTCTTCAAAGCGATCGACTGACCTTGCGTCCCACCGTGAGTTTGAAGGTAGGAGACGATAGTCCGCAGACTACTCGACGCCGTATTTGAGGTTGTGGCGTTTGGGTCAGAAAACTGCAGTGTGTTCGACGTTTCGTTCCACTGCACGGCCCGGCTGCCATCGGTCCAGATGACGGTTTGATTGGGTCCACTAACTCGGGTAATCACTTGCGGATTGACGAAAAAGGAACGCACAAGCGGCAGAACCTGGGGGCTCGATGTGGACCAGATTTGCCGCTCGACCGGGAACGAGGCAACTGGCAGATAAGAGTCTTCGCCGACTTGTTGCCAGGGTTCGGTCCGGACGGCGCTGCTTACTCCAGCCTCAAAACTTTGAACGGACAAATCTGTCACTGCGGAGGTCTCGCCGTTGTTGGTCAGAACCGTCAAGAACACTTGATTTGACCTCGGCGGCACTGTCAGCCATAACCCGCTGACAGTCGCTCCAGCAGGCAGGGTCGGAGCATTAGGGACGTACGCCAACAAGAGTGAGCGACTGAGCGGTGTTCCGAAGCGAACGTCGACTCCGGTCCCTTCTCCGGCTTGGTACGTGCTGATGGAGTTCTGTTTTGAGACAGAAGCCTTCTGGAGCCAAGTGAGCACTGTCTCGTACGATGCCGTGCCTGGCAAACCCACGCTGTATTTGAGTGGATTCCCCGTCTGGTAGACGACGCGCACAGGTCTGGTTACCTGCTTGAGGTTTGGGTTTGCCACAGGTCTGAGTCCCAGTGGGCCTGTGAACGGCGCCACAGAGGGCGTCGACCACGGGCCGTGCCAGAGTTCGAAGCTGAGAACGATACTGAGTAGAACAAGCAGCCCTAGAGCAACTGTCTTTGCTCGCGACAGCATCAGTGTGACACCCCCCTTCGCGGCAGTTCTACCGTGACTGTCGTACCGACGTTGAGGTCACTCGAGATGCGCACGCGCCCACTGTGCAGTTCCGTGATCTCCCGGACGAGCGCGAGCCCAAGGCCGCTACCCCCGCGGCGGCGCGAGCGGGCCTTGTCAACACGAAAGAAACGTTCAAAGACATGTGGCAAGTCCTCAGCCGGAATGCCCATGCCCGTGTCAGCGACGACCACCTTAACTACCGTGCTGTGGGGGATGGCTGAGAGCGTAATTCGCCCTCCTGACGCAGTGTACTTAAGGGCGTTGCCAAGGAGGTTGTCCAGTACACGGTCGAGCATGTCGCGGTCACCGCGAATGACCGCGTCCGTTTTTCCTTGTACTTCAAGCTTCACACCGAGGCTTGCCGCCTGCAACTGGAACCGATCGACGGCGGAGGTAAGCCAGTCGCTAACTCCAATGTCCGACCAGCGGATTGGTGTCTGGCGGCTGTCGAGACCCGACAGGTGCAGCAAGTCCTGGGTCAACCGCACCATTCGGTCTGTCTCTCGCTCAATCACGCCGAGAAATTCGCGCTGTGTCTTCGCGTCAGCGTCCTGGTTGTCGAGCAAGACCTCGAGATACGATTTGATGCTCGTCAGTGGCGTCCGCAGCTCATGCGAAACGTTGGAGACAAAGTCGCGGCGCGCCTGATTGAGCTTCTCCTGCTCTGTGACGTCGCGGATTAACGCGACGTAGCCATCGACCTGTCCATGTTGGCGCATCGGCGTCAGGTGCACGTGCATCAGGTTGTCGCCAATGGCACGGACAAACGTACCTTCGGTTGAATCTGAACCTGCGTGGTTGCGGACACCAAGCAGGTCCGCAACCGTCTGTGCCTGGTCTTCAGGGTTGGTGAGAAGCCTGTGAGCGGCGTCGTTGACAAACACCGTTTCGCGGTTGGCGTCAAGAACGACAACACCTTCCCCCATGTACGTGATTACGGCTTGGAGTCGATCACGTTCCCTGGCATTCTCCGCCAATGCCTCCGCAAGTTTTTCTGCCAGGTCGTTAATGGCCGTTGAAAGCTCGCCGAACTCGTCGTTGCTGTTCACTGCGACGCGTCGTGTAAAGTCCCCTGCTGCCATGTGGCGCGCTTGTCGGGTTACTTCCACGACGGGGCGCGCGATTGTCTGAGCGAGGATGACGGACAGCGCTGCAGTTAAGAGCAGCGCGACGAGGCTCGCGGTGTAGAAAATGGTTGTCACTTGATGGATCGTGGTGTAGATGCCCTGTACTGGAACGTCGTATTCGACAACACCCTGAAACCGACCTTGGTCGGTAATGGGCACCGCCACTTCGAGCAGGTACTGGTTTGTAATCGGGTCGACGCGTATTGCCGTAGCAGGTTGCTTGGAAACTGTCGTCTCAGTGACGACAGAGTCGACGCGTTTTTGTCCAATCAGCGCACGGCCAACTGAGGTGTCGAGCACGACACCCTGCGGATTCAGGATATATGCAGAACCGTTGATGAGCTGCGGCATGGAAGCGAGGACAGAACTGAAACCCTGGGGGTCTTTGGCGGCCTTCGTAATTTCCGGAGCGGCCATGGATGCGATGAGCTGTGCCTGCGCTTTCACGGTCTGCGTCTCGTTGCGCATGAGCGACGTGTTCAGGGAACGGACAAAGTACGCACCGATGACTTGCAATGAGAACAGAATGAGCAGCAGATAGACAGCGACCAGCTTGACGCGAATGCTGCGCCACACGTTACGTCGGCCTCCCTACAAAGTAACCGACACCGCGCTTGGTCAGGACGTGAACCGGGTTTGCCGGGTCATCTTCAATCTTCTCGCGCAGTCTGCGCACAGTGACGTCCACCGTACGCTCGTCCCCTTCGTAATCAATACCCCAGACCTCTTGGAGCAAGCCCTCCCGGGTGTAGACAACACCCGGCCGAGTAGCAAGCACCGCGAGCAACTGGAACTCGCGGTGTGTCAGCGGCACAACTTGGCCGCGTTTGGTCACTTCGTAGTGCGCGAGGTCGATCACGACGTCACCGACAGCGAGCCGCTGCCTATCGTCATCGCGTTCAAGCGAGAGGCGGCGTAAGTTTGCCTTGACCCGAGCCAGCAGTTCCCTAGTACTAAACGGCTTTGTCACATAGTCGTCGGCACCAAGTTCAAGGCCAAGGACCTTGTCCACTTCTGACTCGCGAGCGGTCAACATGATGATGGGCACTGTGCTGAACGTGCGAATTTCTCGACAGACCTCAAATCCGTCCTTTTCTGGAAGCATGATGTCGAGCAACACCAGGTCTGGGGGAAAATTTCGCGCGCTCCGTATCGCCTCTTCGCCGTCGTAGGCGACCCGTACCTCGTAGCCTCCTCGCTGGAGGGCGAACTGGAGGATGTTGGCGATCGGTTCTTCGTCATCGACGACCAGAATCGCTGGCATACAGGTCACCTCCGCCGGGACAAGTCTTTTCGTCGTTGCAGGAGCCCTGGTCACACCGCTTGTAGGCGGTTTTTGGCTAGCATGGTCCATTTGGCAGTAGCTCACACTAACGTGTGTGGAGGCACTGCCTCTGTGGAACGACCGACACCAAAGGAGGCGCAGGACATGGGGGAACGGACAATTTTAGCTTCATTTTACTCTCACGGCGAGGCTGCCAAGGCAGCTGCTGAAATCCACAGCCGCGGCATTGAAGTCGCACAGGTCGACGAACTGAATGGGTACAGCAACAATGCACAGCCGCGGGATGCATACACAATCAGCGGTAAAATTCAGAGCCTGTCGTCATTGACATTAGGTGCACAACCGTCGTCGCGGGACGTCGGGATTTTACTCTCCGCAGACCCGGCAGCAAGCGGCATGGCCGGTGACCCAGACGGAATGATCGGTCGAAACTACCTCTTGACTGTCGTTTGTGACAACGGCCTTGTCGATACAGCCGTAGATATCATCAAGCAGTGCAACGGCTACACCTAAGCTACTGCAGATGTCTAGCCCAGACAATGACCGACGGGTCGAGGATGGACTGATACTTCCCAAGTTGAATCGCTAAGAAGGTGCTCGGTCCGACAGTCAAACGCGTTTCACTGAACGCGGGCAAAAAGCTCCCGAGGTCAAACACGGGCGGTCCGAACCACCAGTTTTTCACCGCGATGTAGGCGCTGACGTTGAGGAGAGCGCCCTGGCGTACACCTGGTGGGATGTTGTAAACGAAGGCAAATTTCGCCCAAAAGACGATACACAGCCCCACCAGAAAGTATGCGCCTGTGCGGCTCCAAAAACGGGCGGAGCGGAGCGCACGAAACATTCTCAGCCTGCGCAACCGCGCTCTACGGCGCCGTCTGGCACGTTGTCTCTTGCGGCTCAAAATGCGTTGGTACGTATGTCTGTCGAGTGGCGTACGCTCCTTATCCATCAGTCAGCGTGCGCCCGCTCAAGGTTGACGAATTTATTGTAATTCTTGAGAAACGCGAGCTCTACAGTGCCAGTCGGGCCATTGCGCTGTTTGGCGATGAGGACTTCAACGACGTTCTTTTTTTCCGACTCCGGGTCGTAGTAATCATCCCGGTAGAGAAAGGCGACGATGTCCGCGTCTTGCTCGATGCTCCCGGACTCTCGGATGTCGGATAGCATCGGACGCTTGTCCTGGCGTTGCTCGACAGACCGGCTGAGCTGTGCGAGCGCGATTACCGGGACTTCAAGTTCCCTGGCCATCTGCTTGAGCATTCGAGATATCTCGGAAATCTCCTGTTGGCGGTTTTCGCCGCTGCCGCGTCTGCCTGAGATAAGCTGCAGGTAGTCGATCACAATTAACCCTAGACCGACCTGCGCCTTTAGCCGACGCAGTTTACTGCGCATCTCCGACACGGTGATGCCCGGTGTGTCGTCAATGTAAATCGGCGCGTTGCCGAGCGTACTGACACCCATTGACAGTTTCGGCCAGTCGTCTGCATCGAGTGCTCCGGTACGCAGTTTGTGCCCATCAATGTAAGTCTCTGCACAGAGCATACGCTGTACGAGTTGGTCCTTTGACATTTCGAGGCTGAAGATGGCGACAGGCAAACTCTCCCGGACACCTACGTTTTGCGCAATGTTCAGGGCAAACGCGGTTTTTCCGACAGAGGGGCGAGCAGCGACGATGATGAGGTCAGACTTCTGAAACCCACTCGTCATCCGATCGAGATCGGCATATCCGGTGGCTACGCCTGTTAACCTTCCAGCGTTTTCGAACAATTGCTCGATGCGCTCAAAAGTCAGTCCGAGCACATCGGAAATATGCGTAAAGTCCCGAACGCGCCGGTTCTGTGACAGTTCAAGGATGCGCCGTTCCGCCTCAGCCAACACTTCAGAAGCTGGCTGTTCGCCGCTGTAACCTGCAGTGGCGATTGACGTAGCGGTTTGAATCACACGCCGAAGCAGTGCCTTTTCGAGCACAATCTCAACGTACTGCTCGACGTGGAGCGACGATGGGATAGAGGCAGCCAAACTGGCCAGGTACTCAATACCCCCGACGCGGTCGAGCGCGCTTTCTTGCGCCTGCAACGCATTGGCAGTGGTCACAACGTCAACGGGCTGGCTCTGTTCAAACAAGTTGCGCATCGCGGAAAAGATGAGTTGGTGTGTAGTTCTGTAAAAGTCATCGGGTTCAAGCGACTCAGCAGCTTCTGCTACGGCGTCCGCAGAGATCAGCATCGCGCCGAGCACGGCCTGCTCTGCCTCAATGTGTTGAGGTGGCAGTCGCAGTATACTCTGGTCATTTGGCGTCAAGTTTTCATGCTGTGGTTCGCGCGCGAGGCCGTCCAAGTCTGTACACCCCTTGTACCGCTTGCGCGGCTAGCTCAAGCTTTGTCTGTGTCGGCTTCAACAAATACAGTTAGAACTGCAGTGACTTCTGGGTGGAGTTTGACTTCGACGCGGTGACCACCAAGGCTCTTGATTGGATCAGGTAAAACAATCTTCCGGCGATCGAGTTCAACCCCCACTGCGTGCAGAGCATCACCGATGTGTTTGGTTGTGATAGCACCAAACAAGCGCCCACCTTCACCTGCGTGAGTTTTCACGCCCACGCGGAGAGCTTCTAGCTTCTGCTTGAGGTCCCTTGCATGTTCTAACTCCTGGGCGTGTTTGCGCGCTTCAGCGTCCTTTTTCCCTTGAAGCTGTTGCAGGTTAGCGTCGTTCGCCTCAACGGCCAACTTTTTTGGAAACAGAAAGTTGCGCGCGTACCCCTCTGAGACGTTTTTGATTTCCCCCTGCTTTCCTTGACCCTTTACATCAGCAAGCAAAATCACTTTCATGGACAAAACCTCCTCATAGCCGTTTCAGGTCCGCGGTACACGCCTCATCATGTCGATGAGACCCAACAAGACGTAAATGCTACGAACGAATTGGAGCAAGCCACCCACTACCAACAGCGTCAGCCACAGTTTTGCGTAGCGGTGGTGATAAATCCTTCGCCAAACCCAGGCAATGCCCTGTATGCCGAGCAGAAAACTCGCCACCATCACAGCGCTGTTTGCTGCCTGCCACCACAGCGGGATGGACCGTAATGCGCCAAGCATCACAATCGCAAGCGCGATGATATAGACGCCCACGACGCTTCCGGGCAACCGCCAATCGAACAAAATTGATTGGGACACGTGACGCCCCGTCAGACGCCTCGCAACAACTAAGTTGACCAAAGCGATGAGTATCGCTAGGACGCTAAGGAGTCCAGGCAAGGAGGTTTGCAGCCAAGTGATGAATACGTTGATTGCCTGTGTCGCGTCAGCTGTCGGCGTTGCGCCGAGTAGTCCTTGGTCTTGCGCAATGGACGCTGTCATAGCGTTGCTCAGGTCAGCGTACAGATGACCGCCTGACCAACGGTAAAATGCAAGCAATACCAGTTCGATCATGACAAAAACGAACGTTCCGGTGATGAGGGCAGGATACGGAGACTCGGAGTCTAGCATGGCGTCGCCCATCACCCAGCTGAGAAAGTAGGCACCGGCGCCGATGGCGAAGGCAGCTACATTCCAACCAGCCAAAACGAGAAAGATGGTGTAGAGACTCGCAAGCAGTATGGTCAGTCGCCGACTGCCTGTGACGTGGAAGGCAATCAGCGGTGCGGGGACCAACCACAGTGTCCATAGTGCACCCCCCGGCAACAGAGAGAGGCCAAGCAGGACCACGTAGAGGACGAATGCGGCCGCCCGACGTGGGCTTGAATTCGACTCTGTCAACCGCATCACCTCGTGGACCTAAGGTGACGCGCGATAACTTCAACGTCTGCGGCATCAAGTGCATCCGACAGTAACGTGCGCGGAAGGGCATCGCACCCCTCGCGGTCCACCGCGTCTAAGGATAGGCCGAGTTGATTTGCCAGGAAGTACGAGACAGCTACCACACCGCCGAGAGCCTGTGTCATCTCCCGTTCACTGCCGCGCTGAATCGCGCGCAACACGTCCGCCACCTGGCGGACCAGTTCAACTTTTGCGGTCTCCATCGACTGCAGTTTCCGGGCAATCTGCACGTGGGGATCGGGGGTTGGCACCATCACGCCTCCTTTTGCACTGCACCAGTCAGACGGCTCTCGTGGGTAGACGGTTGGCCGTGGAGACTGGAATTGCTGTTTTCATCCCTATTCCACGCGCCGTCCGAGAATCCTCCCAAAGCACTGTGACAGCCTCGCCTTTACGGTCAGGTTGTCGAGTGAGGACGGTCCGTGCAACAGGTCTGTCGTGAACACTCCGATTCTAGACAAAGATCCAAAAGGAGCGAGAGCCCATGCTCTCGCTCCCCTTGTGGCGCCATCACTCAGAAGTGTATGGCAAGAGCGCAACTTGCCTTGCGCGCTTAATCGCCAATGTCACTTGACGCTGATGGCGTGCGCAGTTTCCGGAGATCCGGCGCGGCAAAATCTTGCTGCGGTCGGTCAGGAACTTCTGCAACCGATTGATGTCTTTATAATCTGCAACCTTGATTTGATCCACGCAGAATTGGCACACCTTGCGGCGTTTTCCGCCTCTACCTTTTCGCGGCATCCTTCGTCACCTCTCTTGTTCGACCCGCCTGTACGGGGCCTCTGGCAAGCCCAGTTGACCGACGTCAGAACGGGAGGTCGTCATCCGAAATATCAATGGTTTGTGCGTCGTCTGCGAATGGGTCATCTTCGTACTGCGGCCGGGGTTCAGCCGGACGCTGTGGTCGTGGCTGGGTGCTCGGTGCGGACCCGCCACCAGGGTTCGATGCGTACGAACCCGAGTTCGAAGGAGCGGCGGTAGAGTCACCCCTATCGAGGAAGCGAACGGTCTCTGCCACTACTTCCGCGACATTGACCTTCTGCCCTTCGCGATTCTCATAGGAGCGAATCTGCAGCCGACCGTCTACCGCCGCAAGGCGGCCCTTGTGGAGGTACTGCGCGCACAACTCCGCTTGTTTCTGCCAGACCACAATGTTAATGAAGTCAGTTTCACGCTCTCCGGACTGATTCGGTCGCTGTCGATCTACTGCGAGTGCAAACGACGCCACGGCCGTGCCTGAGTTTGTGTACCTGAGTTCTGGGTCCCGCGTCAACCTGCCAATGAGAATCACCCGGTTTAGCATCGATACCCCTCCAGATAACGATCTATTCGCCTAAGCGCACGGTGAGGTAACGAAGGATGGAATCGTCAATCCTCATCACGCGTTCGAGCTCTTCTGGCAAGTTCTTGTCAGTCGAGAACTGCATTAAGACATAGTAGCCTTCACGATGATGGTCGATTTCGTAGGCAAGCCGACGCTTTCCGATCTCTTGAAGCTGGTCAATCTGACCGCCTTCATCGCTGACGAGCGTCTGATACTTTGCCACTCGTTCCGCGGTCTGTTCTGGCTCCAAGTCCGCCTTCAAAACATACATCGTTTCGTATTGGCGCAACCTGAGTCACCTCCTTTTGGACAATGGCCCTGCATCGCGTGCAGAGCAAGGCGGCACAAACCCGTAAAACGTGCCAAGATAAGATGATACCATAGATAAGCCTGTACGAAAAGGGCGTGTACAAGTTTTCTGGAGTAGATGCGAAGAACCGGTTAGACGTTAAACCGGAAGTGCACGACATCTCCGTCTTGCATCACATAGTCCTTTCCCTCAAGCCGAAGCTTCCCTGACTCTCGTACGGCTCCGTATGATCCCGCTGTAACCAAGTCCACATAGCTGACAACTTCGGCCCGGATGAATCCACGCTCGAAGTCTGTGTGAATTACCCCCGCAGCCTGAGGCGCTTTGGTGCCTCTGACAATTGTCCAGGCGCGTACTTCTGGTTCCCCTGCCGTGAAGTAAGTGACGAGACCGAGCAGTTGGTACGCAGAGCGGATTAATCGGTCCAGTCCGGATTCGGCAAGTCCCAGGTCGTCCAGGAAGACCTGCCGGTCGTCGGTGTCAAGGTCTGCGATTTCCGCCTCAAGTTGTGCGGAGATGACGACAAATTCGGCACCGTCCCGCTCTGCGCGTTGACGAACCTGATGGACTAGTTGATTCCCGTCGAGGTCGCCCTGGATGTCTGTCTCAGAGACGTTGGCCACGTAGAGCAGCGGTTTGTGCGTGAGCAACGGCAGGTCGCGCAGGACTGCCTGCTCCTCGTCGGAGAGCACCACCGACCGCGCCGCTTGACCGTTGTTGAGGGCTTCGGCAATTCTCGCTAGGGCGTCGGCCTCAAGTGCGTAACGCTTGTCCCCAGATTTGAGATGCTTTCGCGTGCGGTCCAGGCGACGCTCGACGGACTCGAGGTCGGCCATGACAAGTTCGAGGTCGATCGTATCCATGTCGCGTTCCGGACCTACTGACCCTGCTACATGTGTCACGTCTCCGTCTTGGAAACACCGAACGACGTGGATGATAGCGTCAACTTCCCGGATGTGTCCGAGAAACTTGTTCCCGAGTCCTTCACCTTTGCTGGCCCCTGCGACCAGTCCGGCGATATCAACAAATTCAAATGTCGTCGGAACAATGCGCTTGGGGTGGACAACTGCAGAAAGTCCCTGCAATCGCTCGTCTGGCACTTCTACGACTCCAACGTTCGGGTCGATTGTGCAGAACGGGTAATTGGCGGCTTCCGCCTTAGCCCTGGTTATGGCGTTGAAAAGAGTGGACTTGCCGACGTTCGGCAACCCAACGATTCCAGCTTGAAGCGGCAACGCGTACACCTCTTTCTGTTCTTGACGGGATTCATTATAGAAAAAGTGGCCCTGTGCCACAATGACGTCCGGAGACAAATCGCCTGATTTTGTACGTGCGGATGAGATTTCACAAGATTTCGGCCGCGTTGTGGTGCTTGTTGCACCCACAGCAGGACAATGGCGCTGGATAATCCACCTCTTTTATGACACACTAAGCTCGCGAGGAGGTGGGATCATGTTGAGACGACTACTTCGCAAACTGAGGGTGCGCCGGCTTGCTACAAAAGGTTTTGCCGCCGAGATGCAGCACCGTCAGGGCCGTGGTCAGAACGGACATTTAGGCGCCTGCGCATAAGGCGGCGGACTGGGTTGTGAACGCTCGAAGGTCGTGCCGTACAGGCGGTCTGCCTGCTTTCTCATTCGTAGTAACTACACCACCACAAGGGTGGCTTAGTGAGCCGTCGACAGCCGCAGGTTGACCGCCGCACAACCCTTTTCCTCTCTCCTTTGACTCATGAGTCGGTAGAGCTGCTGTTCATTTCAGCCGCAACCGAACTCCCGGGGTGTAAAACCTTACGAACCAAGCGTTCAAAGCGTGGGCGCGGGATGAGAACACTGTGTCCACATGCCTCGCATTTAACTCGGATATCCATCCCCATACGAATCACGCGCCACTGATTAGAGCCACAGGCGTGTGGTTTTTTTAGTTGTACAACGTCATCCAAATGAAACGAGACCTGCGCCATCACGCGCCCCCTTTCAACGTTTTGTCGTTGTCGGTTGATCGATAGAGAAGATGTCAGTAACTATACCACATGCAAAAGATGGACGACGGCTTCAACACCTGCCATTCCGAAGGAGTGAGTTGTGGCTTGGGCAAGGAACGGCACTTCACGAAGCCACGCGACGTTCGCCACGAGGATGCCAGTCAGGGCTGTCAAGTACGCTCCACAGCTAACTGACAAGCCGACAGTGAGCAGAGACCGGCGTTGGCTCCCCGCAACTTCGCGGTCCCACAGCGCGTTTGTAAAGTGCCACATCATGATGAACAGGCCGAAAACTGCAATCGTGATCACGAAATAGAACAGGGTGTGGAGAATGTGCAGCGCTAGCGCTTGGTGTAGCGGGTCACCACCGGTAGCCACGGTCGTGGCAGGTGCAAATCCGGCCAGTGCCGAGATTACGTCTGGCCTCGTCGAGATGTGGTGGGAGAGCCAGAGAAATGCGTGACTCGTCGGGGGTGTGAAGGTGCGTGCCATCCAACCCGAAAGATGTGCGGCAGCGTAGCTCGATGCTACGACCCCCCCACTGCATAGGACTGCGAGTTGTAACCCTCTCGTGCTGATGGAAAAGGAAAACCACATCCACTCCATGACAAACAGCAAGTCCAACAAGCGACCATCCTCCTACACCTTGTGAGTCTTGTGACGCTTTTCAGCAGGTATAGTTGAAGCTACGCGTACGTATACTGGGAATATTCCGATGCAGGAGGATTCCCGTGAGAGACGAGCCCTTCAATGGTAGCAAGACTTCATCTCTACCGTCTGTGCGTGTCTTGTTTGACGACGCTTCGGCAGTGGAGGACTTGACGAGTGATTTGGACCGTGTGCTGTTTGGATTAGGGGACCGACGATTAACCGTGGTCTGTGTGGGCACGGACCGTTCGACTGGAGACGCGTTCGGGCCGATTGTGGGCACGAAGTTGAAACGTTCCAGCCGTTGGCCGTGGGTTGAGATTTTTGGGACTTTGGACGAGCCCGTCCACGCCGTAAACCTCGCATCAACACTTGAGGAAATTCATCGTACTCATACGGCTTCGCCCTACATCATTGCGGTCGACGCTTGTTTGGGGAAGTTTGATCACGTCGGGCAGATCATTATGGAGCCCGGACCACTACGTCCAGGCGCTGGCGTCAAGAAGTCGTTGCCAGCCTTCGGTGACTACACACTTACCGGTGTAGTGAACGTGTCGGGTTTTATGGAGTACTTTGTCTTACAGAACACTCGTCTTGGCATTGTCATGCGAATGTCGGATGTCGTCGTGGAGGCGCTCTTGTCGAGTTTTCACAGACTTGCAATGCGGCGGACATTCATTGGGGCTCCGACCGACCGCTCTACAGCGGCCAGTCGTGAAGCCCAGGGGTTTCCCGGTGGGACGCTTCCAGCAGGTTAATGGTCGCTGCGTCCCGCCGGCTCTGCCGTCGGAGCCGCTTGCGAGATGACGCTCGTCTCCTCATCTGTCAGGGGATAACGCGACGCGCCTTGCATCACTGGTTTTGCATATGTACGCGACTCCTCACGGCCGTAAATGGAGGAGAAGACCACACCGTTTTGGTCTTCGTCAAGCAACGCCACCGAAAAGCTCAGGTCGCTACCCTGGTTGGAGAACGCATTGTAGCGATATACCTGCGGCGTCCCGACTTTGCTGCGAAGGACCCTGCGCAGGTTTTGGATGTCCTGGTGCAGGCCGGCGATTTCTGCTTGCTCCATTTTTTCGAGAATCGCCCTCATCTCGTGGACCGCACCCATCGTGTTCTCATACACCACGTCTAGGTCCGCAGTTTCATGGATGGACTTCCAACGGCGCACTTGACGCCGCAGCTTCGCGTTCACTGAGAGCGCCACAATGGCGATGATTAAAGCGATGACAGCGACTGCTGCGACGACACCAAACGTGATGAGTAAATGACTTTGAATCTGAGTTAACATCCCGATTGTACCTCCCCAGCCTCTCTTGCGGACCGCCTACATGTCTATGGTTCACGCTTCAGTGGGCTTAGTATGCCATTCGCTTCGTCATTTCGTGTTGGCAATTTTATGGATGGCTCATGTATGGAGCAAAGTCGTTGCATAGTGAGTGACAATGGGTGCGATGACTTTGAGTCCAGTTGCGACGAACATACTAGGGAGCAGATTGCCAACGGCAATCTTCTTTACACCGAGTAGGTTGACTCCAATGCCTACAATTAGAATGCCACCAACCGCTGTCATGCACGCAATCACTGCGGGGGCATTCAAGGCGTTCCCCGCAAAGTGAGAAATGGTTGCAATCAGCCCTTCATAGAACAAAACGGGAACCGCGGCCAAAGCCACGCCAAAGCCCATGGTAGTCGTAAACACTGTGGACGTAACGAAGTCCAACATGGACTTTGCGTACAGAGTTGTATTATTGCCTTGCAGGCCGCTTTGAATGGCGCCGACTACAGCCATGGACCCAACGCAGAAGACGAGGCTTGCTGTGACAAACGCGTCAGATACTGAGCTTGTTCCGGGATTTTTCCCACTTCTGCGCTGCGCCCACCCACCGAGGCGGTCGAGCCAAGCCTCGATGCTTATCCACTCTCCGAGCAGTCCACCAATCACGAGACTGAGAATGACGATGAGGATGTCCTTGGTATCACTCATCGCCATACTGAGTCCAATCACAATCACGGTTAGGGATAGTCCCTGCATCACTGTCGTCTTTACCCGTTCAGGGATGTTGGGAACAAGGACGCCGATGCCGGCACCAAGGAGAATTGCGAACGTGTTGACAAGCGTCCCTGCGAGAAACAAGAGGCGAACACCACCTAGTGATTCTGAGTTGAGAGGAGATTGAGAATCCGTTCTAGGTCTTCCTGTGAAAAATACTCGATCTCAATTTTTCCGCGCTTTTTTCCTGGATGGATCTTGACGGCAGTTCCAAGCACCGTACGAAATTGTTCTTCATATCGGCGATAGCGGGTTTCCTCGGGATGGTGTTTCTTTTGTGTTTCACGTGAAACACCCGTCGCCGGCTTGTACACGACCGACTCTAACTTCCGCACACTCATATCCTCTTCCACAACCCGCTTAGCCAACTGCTCTTGCGCATCAGCGTTGTCTACTGCCAGGAGTGCTCGAGCGTGCCCCATGGACAATGTTCCACGTGAAACATACTCACGAACCGCATTCGGCAAGTTCAATAATCGCAGCATATTCGCCACATGGCTGCGACTCTGGCCCACCCGTGTCGCTAGTTCATCTTGTGTCAAACCACACCGATTCATGAGATTCGCGTACGCATCCGCCACTTCAATCGCATTTAAGTCCTCACGCTGCAAGTTTTCAATGATCGCGACTTCCATCAGTTCGACATCAGAGAACTCTCGCACCACGACGGGTACCACCGAAAGGCCGGCCCGCTGCGCGGCGCGAAACCTTCTTTCTCCCGCTACAATGTCGTAACCACGAACTGTACTCTTGCGCACGACGAGGGGTTGAATGATTCCATGCTGTTCAATCGACTGAGCGAGCTCAGTCAGTTTCTCCTCGTTAAAGGTCCGCCGCGGCTGATACGGGTTTGGCCGCAACTGGCCAATCGATACTGACGAGACTGTGTCGTTATCCGTCACGTCCAACTGAGGGATTAGTGCCTCAAGCCCTTTTCCCAACGCCCGTTTGGTCACTGCGGATCACTTCCTTTGCCAAGTCCATATACGTCTCGGCGCCCTTTGACCGCGCGTCATAGTTAATGACGGGTCGGCCGTGGCTCGGTGCCTCGCTCAAGCGAACGTTGCGTGGAATGACCGTGTGATAGACCTTATCCCGAAAGAATTTCTTGACGTCCTCAATGACTTGAAGCCCAAGGTTTGTACGTGCGTCCAGCATGGTCAGAAGCACACCTTCGACTTCCAGTGACGTGTTTAAGTGCTTTTGTACCAACCGGATGGTGTTCAATAACTGACTCAATCCCTCGAGTGCATAGTACTCGCACTGAATCGGGATGAGTACTGAATCTGCGGCCGTTAAGGCGTTCACGGTGAGCAGACCCAGCGACGGCGGACAGTCAATCAGAATGTATTCAAACTGTTGCCGCAGTGGATGAACAGCACGCCGCAACCGGACTTCGCGAGAAATCGTAGGCACCAGCTCAATTTCCGCCCCAGCCAGTTGAATTGTCGCTGGCAAAAGGGACAGGTCGTCCACTTGTGTTTGTAGCACTGCGTCCTGAATTGCCACATCATTAATAATGACATCATAAATACAGTGTTTTACGTCTGCTTTATTAATTCCAATACCTGACGTCGTGTTACCCTGCGGGTCTATATCGATCAACAGTACCTTTTTCCCAAGACTTGCGAGACAGGCACCGAGGTTCACGGCTGTCGTCGTCTTACCGACACCGCCCTTTTGATTTGCAATCGCAATGACCCGACCAGTGGTCACTCGAGCGACCTCCCTTACACAGACAAAAAACACCTCCCGTAAGTTCATCGACTACGTCGACCTACGGGGGAATGCTCGTCCGATTAGCTACTCTCCATTGTACTTCAAATCGCGAAAAATGGGGGGACTTGTCCAGAAAACTTCCAGCAGCGATACGCAGCCGTGGGAGATACGGCCGCGTATGTGACGGCAGCAGTCAAAGCCTCTCAGCGAGTTCACAACCCACACCAGTATCAAGACACCGGTTCTTCCGCCTCTGCGACTACAGGTGTAGGTTTCATTCCAGACTTTGGTACACGAATCACAAACTCAATGAAGTCCGACTCGTCATTCTCCTGACACTCCACTTGAAATCCCGTCTTTTCAATCATTTCGAGTGACTGTCGAATCGTGTTCACTGCCAAGCGAACGTCTCGCGATAACCCACGCTTCTTTGGACGCTTTGGCTTCTGCCGCTCTAGCTTCGTAATCACACTCTTTACCCGCTCTTCGAGTTGTTTCACGTTCCACCCGCGCTCAATTGCCTCTTGCAACAACTTTAGTTGCATTTCCTCGCTCGGCAACGCGAGCAACGCGCGCGCGTGGCGCTCTGTCACCTGACGTGCCAACAAAGCTTGCTGAACGGCTTCTGGCAGATGCAACAGCCGTAGCTTGTTGGCGATCGTTGACTGACCCTTACCTAGTCTCTGCGCCAGACTCTCTTGCGTTAAACCGTGCATCTCCAACAGTTGTTGATACGCAACGGCCTCTTCAATCGGCGTCAAGCCCTCACGTTGCAAGTTTTCAATCAGCGCCGCAGACGCTGTCTGTGCATCATTCATCTCACGGACAATCGCGGGAATCGTTGACCACCCAAGATGGCGTACCGCGCGCCACCTACGCTCACCTGCAATCAGCTCATACGCGCCGTTTCGAAAGCGAACGACCACTGGCTGAATTACACCGTGAGTCTGGATAGTTCGCGCCAGTTCTGCAATGCTGTCCTCGTCAAAAACGGACCTCGGTTGAAAAGGGTTCGAGACAATCGTTGAGACGTCGAGATCGACGACGCCCAAACTGGGCTCGACCTTTTCGCGGGTCACGCCTATCCGACTCACCAAGGACTCTTTCATCCCATCTCCCCCGTTTTCAAAGCCCTGTCGGGCAGTTCGGTACGTTTACAACTCCCGCTCTGTTTACACTGTCACGAGTTCCACACCTAGTCAGCAAATCCTGCACGCCGACAAAGCTTCCTAGCCTTCGTCACAATGCGACAGGCGACGCACCGCCACCTCGCGGTTGGTTCCCTACGGACACCGGCAAAAACTGCGGCACTACTTTGCTTTCAGGGGTTGCTTTTGCGGCGTGCCGGCTTTGCGCGGGAAGGTCTTCGGAGTCTGCATCACTTTGGGAACGACCACCAACACGCGCTCACCCATCTGCTCCGGCAGCGTCCTGTCAACCCGAACTGGGACTGACCCGCCGAGGACTTTAGCAGCACCTTGACCATCCTGCCACTCTTCTTCCACGCCTGGTCCTTTGTACGCAAACACAGTCCCACCGACTTTCGCGAACGGCAAGGTGTACTCCATCAAAACGTTAAGTCTAGCTACTGCTCTCGATAACACTGCGTCAAAAGACGCCCTCAATCCGCTCTGACGCGCTCCATCCTCCGCTCGCGCGTGAACCACCCGAACGTTCCCAAGTCCAAGCTCATTGGCAACGGTCTCCAAGAAGCCAATCCTCTTCTGCAGAGCGTCGAGCAACACAAACTCACACTCAGGTTCGAGAATTGCGAGCGCCATACCGGGAAAGCCGGCTCCGGTACCGACATCCACGACCCGACCACCATTACGCATCAACCTTTGCCACTCTGGAACTTCGCGCACCCATACACTGTCGTAAAAGTGCTTGACGTAGACTTCATGGCGGTCGACGATGTTGGTCAGGTTCATCCGTCCGTTCCACTCGACTAGCAGCTCGTAGTAGCGAGCAAATCGGGTCCGTGCCTGCTCACTCCACCCCCACTCACTGCCGTCCCACTCAGGCATGCTCACGCTGCCTCCCTTGTTGTTCGAGGTAAATCAACAAAATTGAGATGTCAGCCGGCGTCACACCTGGAACCCTCGCCGCCTGCCCGACCGATTGAGGACGTATGCCGCCGAGTTTCTCCCGCGCCTCCATCGACAGTCCGGAAATCGATGCATATTCAATGTCCGCGCCAAGTGGCTTATCCTCAAGCCGTTTCTGCCGTTCAATTTCCGCGAGTTGGCGGTCGATATACCCTGCGTATTTGGTTTGGATCTCTACCTGTTCTGTCACGTCGGAAGGCGCATCTGCCGCGGCACCTCCAAGATTTCCAACATCTGTATAGGATACTTCCGGCCGCCGCAGAAGTTGGTCAAGCGCCATCGGTTCCTCAATAAGGCGTGAGCCAATTCGCTCTAGTACTGGATTTGCCTCGCTCGGCTTCACATACGTGTGCTTCAGCCGCGCCATCTCCTTTGCAACAGCCTCCCTTTTATGAATCAATGCCTTGTAGCGCACGTCTTCGATCAGACCAATTTCGTGCCCAATCTCCATCAGCCGCAGGTCGGCGTTGTCGTGCCGCAACAATAGTCTGTACTCCGCGCGCGACGTGAGTAATCGATACGGCTCATTCGTACCCTTGGTGACGAGGTCGTCGATCATCACGCCGATGTACGCCTCGGACCGCCGCAATACCAGTGGTTCTTGACCGAGCGCTTGGAGCGCCGCATTGATTCCAGCCATAATTCCTTGTCCGGCGGCCTCTTCGTACCCGGAAGTCCCGTTGATTTGCCCGGCGGTAAACAGGCCACGTACACGCTTTGTCTCAAGCGTCGGCCACAGCTGTGTCGGCACAATCGCGTCGTATTCGATCGCGTAACCTGGCCGCATCATCTCCACACGTTCAAGCCCCGGAATCGTCCGTAAAATGTCACGCTGTACGTCTTCAGGAAGACTGGTTGACAGCCCCTGCACATACCACTCAGAGGTGTCTCGCCCTTCCGGTTCGAGAAAGACCTGGTGGTTCGGTCGCTCGCGAAAGCGCACGACCTTGTCTTCAATCGAGGGACAGTAACGCGGACCGGTCCCTTGGATATCCCCGGTGTACATCGGCGCCCTGTGCAGGTTTCCGAAAATCAAGTTGTGCGACGACTCGTTTGTGTACGTCAACCAACACGGCACTTGTTCTCGAACGGGCACATCTGGGTCAAAACTGAAATGCTGTGGTTCTGGGTCTCCCGGTTGCTCGACCAGCTTGTCAAAATCCACTGTATTGCGGTTGATGCGCGGAGGTGTACCCGTTTTAAAGCGTACCAACTCAAAACCAAGGTCCAACAAACTGTCTGTTAACCGGACGGAAGGCATCTGTCCATTCGGGCCGCTTTCATACGAGATATCACCGATAAAAACGCGTCCACGCAGGTATGTGCCAGTGGTCAAGACGACCGTTGACGCGCAGTACTCAGCACCGGTTTTCGTAACTACACCGCGAATCTCGCCGCCTTCGGTTAAAAGTTCTTCAACCATTCCCTGCACAAGCGTCAGGTTCGGTTCGCGCTCGAGTGTATGCTTCATCGTCAAGCCGTACAGTGCTTTGTCCGCCTGCGCCCGGAGCGCTTGAACCGCCGGACCTTTACCCGTGTTCAGCATTCGCATTTGAATGTAAGTGCGGTCGATATTGCGAGCCATTTCTCCGCCAAGCGCCGCGATTTCTCGCACGACTACGCCCTTTGCCGGCCCTCCGACGGAGGGGTTGCACGGCATAAACGCGATCGTGTCGAGGCTAATCGTTATGAGCAGCGTCTTGCAACCCATGCGCGACGCTGCCAGTGCCGCTTCACAACCCGCATGCCCGGCACCAATCACAATCACCTGATACTCTCCCGCCTGGTAGGACATACCGATCGCTCCTCACAGTCAGATTCTATAACCACTCAAGCACAGCGCAACTCCTCAAACTACTTACTTACCAAGGCAGAAGCGCGAAAAAATCTCATCGAGTAAATCTTCCCCAACTTCTTCACCAATGACCAGCCCAAGCGACGCATAGGCTGCCTGTAATGCGACAGCGATGATATCGAGTGTAGCGCTCTGCTTCGCCGCGTCAACCGCGAGCTCAAGGTCAACCGCCGCCTGCCGTAAAAGGGTTCCCTGCCTTGCGTTAGTCACAACTGTGCGCTCATTGAGCTGACCTTCACCACCCAGCACCACTTGCTCCATCGCCAATTCGAGATCGGAAAGTCCAGTCCCTGCAAGCGCAGAAACCTCGACAAGAGCATCCTTCGGTCGCAACTGCTCCTTCAACTGCGAAAGGTCGAGACTTCGCGGCAAATCCGATTTATTCACCACAGCGACCCGCGCCGGCACCGTATCTGTTAATCCGAGCAGCGTCAAGTCATCCTCCGCTAGCGCCGCACTCCCAGCCAAGACAACAACCGCTAGCTCGGCTTGATCAATCATCGCTCGCGACCGCTCTACACCAATCTTCTCCACGACGTCTTCTGTGTCGCGCATCCCGGCGGTATCGACCAACCGATACGGTATACCGCGCAGGTTGACGTACTCTTCCAGCACATCCCGCGTGGTACCCGGGATGTCGGTGACGATAGCCCGCTCTCTGCGCAGCAAAGCATTCAAGAGCGATGACTTACCGACGTTTGGACGCCCGACGATCACAGTCGCAATTCCTTCTCGAAGAATTTGCCCGACGCGGGAAGCGGCCGCCAATTGTTCAACTTCCTCAATCAGCTTTGATCCCGTCACAACGACCGCCTGACAGGCAACCTGTTCTACATCGTGCTCCGGATAATCGAGGGTCACCTCGACATGCGCCTGCAAGCCGATGAGCTCCCTGCGCAACTCCGTGATGGTATCCCGAAGTCGCCCCTTGACCTGCTCCAGCGCTGCGCGTTGAGCCAAGTCAGTCTTCGCACGAATCAGGTCCATGACAGCTTCGGCCTGTGACAAGTCAAGGCGCCCATTCAGAAACGCTCGTTTCGTGAACTCACCGGGCTCGGCTAGACGCGCTCCCCCTGCAAGCGCACACTCGAGTACGGACTGCACGACGTGAATGCCGCCGTGCACCTGAAGCTCTGCCACATCTTCTGCAGTATAGCTGTGTGGTGCAGGCATCCACACCAAAATAGCCTCGTCCACCAGCGTGTACAGTGTTGGGTCCACGACCTGCCCATACAACACGCTGCGAGAGGGAGGGAGAGTACAAGCTCGCCCGGATGATGTACGAAACACACGCTTCACTACTTCGGCCGCGCCAACTCCACTCACGCGAACAACGCCGATGCTCGCTTCACCTAGCGCAGTCGCAACCGCTGCAATCGGTTCGTGATTGAACGTGCTTTCCATCGCCAAGTCTATACCTCCTTGGTCCACCACATAACAACCGACCCTCTCCTCGTGGAAAGGGTCGTTAGCTTTTCATCTTGCTCTATCAACAGCACCACTGCGCTCTTTGTGCACAGTTTATGCCTTCAATCAGACTCCGTGATGTCCTGAGCGTCGGCTCCGGTTCCCGCGAACCGGTGTAACGATTACCTTACGGTGCGGGTCAACGCCTTCACTCGAAGTCGTTACATCAGAACGTGTCTGCAACCGACTGTGTACTACCTTGCGGTCAGACGATGGCATTTCGTCCAACTCCACCGGCCGGCGAGTCCGCACGGCTCGATTCGCGGCTTGGTCGGCAATGCGTTCCAAGCCTTTGCGTCGACGGTCACGATATCCTCCAGCGTCCACGACGAACTTGATAAAGTCACCGTGCTGTTTATTCGCCACAATGTTGACTAAGTACTGCATCGAATCTAGGACGGTACCGTGGCGCCCAATGACCGACGCAAGCTCAGCCTCATCGTCGCATACAACCTCGAGTAGATACGAGTGTTCTTCTCCACTCTCCAGCGGACGCACCCGCACGGCAGCGTCAACACCCATTCGCGTCACCATATCAACAAGGAACTGCTTGGCTTCCTCCTGGGGCGGGAGTTTCAGTCGAACTTCGACTTGTGCGTCCTTGCCGCCGATGAAGCCCAAGATGCCTTTGACGGGCTCGTGAATCACTTGCACTTCGACCTGTGCGCGCGTAGCGCCGAGCCGAACCAGTGCAGAAGTGATGGCATCTTCAACTGTCTTGCCCGTTGCGACGACCCGCTTCATCTGACGATCCCCTCTTTAGACGCGATTCTACTGTTCTTCTTCTCTTTGGACCTGATTGTTTCCTGCCTCTGTGCTGTCGGGCGTAGCGTTCGCTGGAGGTGACACCGGAACACTGGCTTCAGGCTTGTCACCGGATTGACTCTCCGCAGAATCATTCTGTGCGGACTTCTGTTGCACAGGTTTTTTCTGCGTGGGACCAGCTTGTTTGCTCTTTGCCTTACCACTTCCCGAGGCGTTACCGGACTTCGATGAACCAGGCTGCCCACTTTTCTGACTGGAGGACCCGCCCTTTGCACTGACTCTTCCACTTTGTTCTTTTACAGGCGCCGTAGTGGAACCACCAGCCCTAGAAGGCAGTTTCCCAGCGGAAACAGCAGCAGCCTGTGCCGATTGCGCGGGGCGGACGCGGATGAAATACGATTGAACAGCCATAAACATGTTGCCGACAACCCAGTACAACGCTAGACCAGACGCGAATCGAGTCGCCATAAAAAAGACGAAAATCGGCATGATGAACAGCATCATCTTCTGTTGCGTGTCTTGTCCCGTCATCATGACGCGTGAAGACAGATACGTTGTAATGCCCGCCAGAATTGGCAAAATGAACGTGTGATCAGGTTGGCCAAGTTGGAAAATATGTAGAAATGTCGCCTTGTGAAGGGCCACGTTGCCTTCAATCGCACCAAACAACGCATACAAAACTGGCAACTGGACAACCATCGGCAGGCAGCCTGACATCGGGTTGAAACCGTGTTCCTGATACAGCTTCATGGTTTCCTGCTGGATTTTCTGGTTGTCGCCCTTATGCTTGTTCCGGATTTCGCTCACTTTCGGCTGCAGCTGCTGCATCGACTTCGAGAACTTAATCTGCCGGATCATCAGAGGCAAAATCAACAGCCGGACGATAATCGTCACGATAATCAGCGCCAGACCGTACCCGACATAGTTCGCAAAGTACGTAATGACGTGTGAAACCGCCTGCAAAATGCTACCCCAAAAGCCATGTGGCCACTTACCAGGCGCAGACGGATACATACCGCAACCGGTCAATGAAAAGGTCAGTGTCAGTGCAACGACCCACAGCCATTTGGGCTTGGACTTATTTTGTCCGTTCAACAATATACCTCCTACCGCTCGGTGGGTACGGGATCGAACCCGCCGTGGTGCCACGGACCGCACTTGAGCAACCGCTTCGTCGTAAGCCACCCGCCGCGGAGCACACCAAACCGGCCCACAGCCTCAACCGCATACTGTGAACAAGTTGGAACAAACCGACAGCTTGGTGGAAACATCGGTGAAATCGCCAATTGATAGAACCGAATCAGCAAGAGGACCAGACGTTTCAAGTTATTCATCCCCCAACTTCCCCATCATACCATGAACTGTCCTTTGCGCAGTAATCTGACCACGTCTTCATTTAACTCAGCAAAAGACGATCCAGCTGCGGCTGGGCGACACACAAACACGAAGTCAACAGAGTGCTCCGCCAATATATTTTGATACTGCGCGAGGCACGCGCGCAACTGACGTTTCAAACGATTGCGGACTACAGCGTTGCCGACTTTCTTGCTGACAGAAAAACCAACTCGAAAGTGACCATCTCGCTTCTGCCACCAATAAAGAACCAGGCGGCCTGTCGCTTTGGACCGCCCACGCGCGAACACTCTTCGAAATTCGCGGTTCAACTTCAACCGATGTTCAGCGCGCACAGCACAAACTCCTCCCACTACTCCCAATTCGACCTGAGCCTCAACAGAATACCCGAAGTCGACGCGAATCGACCCACAAAAATCAAAAAAGGCCACCGAAGCGGCCTTATGCGGTAAGAACCTTTCTCCCTCTGCGGCGACGAGCAGCGATCACCCTGCGACCGTTCTTCGTCAACATCCGCTTACGAAATCCATGTACCTTCTTACGCTTGCGTGTATTTGGGTTGTAGGTCGGCTTCAAATTGCGCCACCCCCTTTTACCTTATGGGCAGAAACTGTTCATCATTATAGGCACCCCTCCACATTTTTGTCAAGCAAAATCACTTCATCCACAACTTGTCCCAAGTATCCACTTAGCTGTGGGCGAACAATTGTTGCATTTGTGGATAAACGGCAAAATGCATTGCCCCGTCCTCTTCCAGTTTGGTATGATAGAGTTCGCCACATTACGCACAACCGTGGATAACACTCAGTTATCCACAGAATTATGCACAGGCTGTGGATAAAATCATCCGCCATTTCTGTGGTTATCTCCAACCGATACAGGGACTCGCTTACTCCATCCGCTTATTGGCGTCCGGGGAACACATGTCGGCTTAAATTCGACATCTTCCTACCTGTTTCGACGACTATTTGCACTACACATGCACTCATCCGCTCGTAATTTTTCGTAGTTCTTTGGGGGTAATCATGAGCATGAGCACTGCGTTCGATCCCACGTTTTTTGACTCACTTTGGGGGAAAGTACTAGAGACTATCCGCGAACGAATGAATCCACGAACATTCGAAACTTGGTTTGGCGGAACGCGGGTTGTCGATTTTACTGAAACCGACCAAATATTGACGGTATTCGTCCCTACATCCTTCACGAAGAACTGGATCGCTGAAAACTACCGTGAAACCATCTCACACTTGTGTGCATCGTACACAGGTGAGCCTTATCGCGTTCGATTCATTTCCCCAGGCGACAAAGAGGATCGGACAGACGAAGAGTCTCCGCTGCCTGACACCGGACACATTCCCGACATGACAGTTCGGCACACTGGTGTGTTGGATACCATCGTTACTCCCTTTTCAGCAATCGATGCCACAGAAGCTGTCGATACAGAGTTCCCTGCGCAAAGCTTCAATCCGCGCTACACATTTACTAATTTCGTCATTGGCGCAAGCAATCGCTTTGCACATGCTGCCTGCCTTGCAGTCGCTGAGGCACCTGCGAAATCATATAATCCTCTGTTCATCTATGGCGGAGTAGGTCTTGGTAAGACGCACCTGATGCACGCCATCAGCCATCTGATTCTCGAGCGCAGCCCCCGCTTAAACGTGATGTATTTATCCTGCGAACAGTTCACGAACGACTTCATCACATCGCTGCGCAATAATACCAGCAATGAGTTTCGTCGCCGCTACCGCTCCATTGACGTGTTACTTGTTGATGACATTCAGTTCTTGGCTAAGAAGGAATCAACTCAGGAAGAGTTTTTTCATACATTTAACGCACTCCACAACGAGGGTAAACAGATTGTCCTTTCCAGCGACCGACCGCCACGTGAGATCCCAACACTCGAAGACCGGCTGCGCTCCCGGTTTGAGTGGGGACTCATCACCGATATCCAGCCGCCCGACCTCGAGACGCGCGTTGCGATTCTTCAACGCAAAGCAAAGTCTGATCGGTTTCATGTGCCTGAAGACGTGACTTTTTATATTGCAAACCAAATTGACACGAACATCCGTGAACTCGAAGGCGCTCTTATTCGAGTGGTGGCCTATTCTTCGCTGGTCAACCGCGACATTGATGTCGCCCTCGCCAAAGAGGCCCTGAAGCACATCATTTCTCCAAGCCAACCAAAGGTGATTACGCCCCAGCGCATTCAGAAGGTGATCGGAGACCACTTTGGTTTGCGCATGGAAGACATGAAAGCAAAAAACCGCTCCAAAAACGTCGCATTTCCTCGTCAGATCGCGATGTATCTAGTACGCGAGTTGACCGATTTATCACTGCCGCGCATCGGCGCCGAGTTTGGCGGACGTGACCATACAACCGTCCTGCACGCCTGTGAAAAAGTCTCAACTGAGCTTGAGAAAGACCCGCAGTTGCAAGATACAGTCAATCGCCTGTCAGAAGCCATCCGAACGCTCCACTAAGGCGCAAGTCGGTTCCGTTCGCAGACTACAGTCGCGCAAAACTGCCGATTTTGCACAGAGACTGTGGACAATGTCATGAGTCGAGTAACTGCTTATGCACAACTTCTTCACAGCCATAAAACACTGTAAAACGCGTTCTTTCGCTAAACATCGATGTTATGCACAGGAAACACAGGCCCTAGTACTTGCACTGCTGATTTTTTACGATCCATCCTAATACTTATACCAACCCGAAATGAAAAGCGGCACGCAGCACAGCCGAAGCAAACAACGAAGCCGACTCGAGAAGGGAATGCTGAAAAACATGAAGTTTTCCATCAAACAAAGTACACTGCTCCAACTCAGTCAAACTGTCTCACGCGCAGTTGCCGTTCGTAGTCCAAAGCCAGTGTTAACGGGCATTCTCCTAGAAGCTACGCCCACAACTTTAACGGCCACAGCGTATGATTTGGAACTCGGAATTCAGACCCACGTAGTCGCAGACGAATCAACTCGACTCTCTGTAGAACAACCGGGATCGATCGTCTTACCAGCACGTTACTTATCCGACGTGGTACGAAAACTTCCAGCCGATGATGTCACAGTCACAATTCAAAATAATTACGTAGCGGAAATTCAGTCCGGACAAGCACAGTTTCACCTCCACGGCATTGACGCAGCAGAATTCCCGACACTGCCTGTCTTCCATGATGTCGATCCGGTTCAAGTGGACAGCCACACTTTGAAGCGACTGATTGTTACTACAGCCTTTGCAGCTTCGAATTCAGAAGTTCGCCCTGTCCTTACAGGTATCCACTTTCAACTGCAAAGAGGCGAACTCAACTGCACAGCGACAGATGCATTGCGTCTTGCAACGCGAACTGTCCGCTTCGACGAAATGGATGAAAGTTTACAATGGAACATGATTTTACCTGGAAAATCCCTGCTCGAATTGTCTAAAATTCTGCCGGATGACGACTCTCCGATTTCTGTCCAACACAGCGACAGCCACAGCTTGTTCGTAGTCGGACCGACACATTTCTACACGCGGCTGATTGACGGCAGCTACCCAGATACATCCCGCATCATCCCGACGCACTTTCGTACGGAAGTCACTCTGCCAACGCATGAGCTTACTTCGTCCATTGATCGCGCGACATTAATTGCCAGGGACAGAGACAACAATCAGGTGAGGTTGGAGATTACGAACGGCTATATCACTATTTCCTCAAGTTCAGCAGAAGTAGGGAATGTGTCTGAGCAAGTTGGCGTCGAGGCACAGTCAGGTGATGTGATGCAGATTGCTTTTAACGGCAAAAACGTCCTGGATGCCCTCGATGCTATCTCGTCTGAGTCAGTGGTCGTCCGCTTCAACGGTCCGAATCAGCCGTTTATTCTTCAGGAACCTGGCGACGATACGGCTCTGCAATTAATCTCACCTGTGTTGACGCGCTAACGCAGAGATGATTCTCGAGGAATTGACCCTTCGGCACTTTCGGAACTACGCTGAGCAGGACATTTCGTTCCTGCCCGGCGTAAACATTTTGCTTGGAGAAAACGCGCAGGGTAAAACCAATGTCGTAGAGGCGATTCACTGCCTGGCGGTAGGAAAGTCTCATCGGACAAATCGAGACAGTGACCTCGTTGCGTGGGGACAGGACGAAGCCTCCATCCGCGCTCGTGTCAATTCAAAATACGCGACGCGCAGAGAACTGCGGGTCGACTACCAGAAAGGCACCAAGCGGGCGTTGGTCAACGGGGTTCCGCAAGCGAAGATGAGTGACTTCGTCGGCCACTTTCAAATCGTCTTGTTTGCGCCAGAGGACTTGCAGTTGGTGAAAGGGGCTCCGGCACTGCGGCGGCGGTTTCTCGACATGGAGTTAGCGCAGACGCAGCCAACCTACCTGTATCACTTGACTCGCTATGCCCGAGCGGTACAGCAGCGCAATGCACTGCTACGGGCTCCACAAACGGTCGATGACACAATGCTCGACACCCTTGACGAGCAATTGGTCGGACACGGCGTGGAAGTCTACGCTCGCCGCGCACACTTCGTCGAACGATTGCGAGGCTATGCGCAAAGAGTGCATGCAGCCATATCGGACGGCCGAGAAATGTTGGACATCCAGTATGCTTGCAGTTTGCCGCTGAATGAAGAACAATGGAGAGACCGGGCTGCGATCGCCGTTGTTTTTCAGTCTGAGCTCGAGAAAAAGCGAGCGAGCGACGTACGCCAGGGCCACACCTCGGTCGGACCGCATCGTGACGACCTTTCACTCCTCATTGGCGGGCAACCGGTTCAGTCGTTTGCCAGTCAAGGTCAACAGCGGACGATTGCTCTGTCTCTTCGGCTGGCTGAAATAGACTTTATCTACGAAGAAGTCGGAGAATACCCAGTGCTTTTGCTTGACGACGTGTTGTCGGAGCTTGACGACACCAGGCAAAAAAACCTCGTGTTGTCGATGAGCCAGAAGGTGCAAACTGTTCTGACCACCACCAGCCTGTTTCACCTTGAACACGAGCTGCATGTATCAGCGAAGTTGTTTTATGTCCAATCTGGTATAATACAGATGGAGGATTAGATGGCCATGTTTATACATATTGGCGGGGACACGATGGTGGCGCTGGATGACATCATCGGGATTTTTCCTATTCGCGTCCAGCAAGAACCTGCTGTACAAAAACTTCTTGAGCGACTCGAACGTGAGGAGCGTACGCAGACCGTGGATGTGGGTGAAGTCAAATCCATGGTGCTGACAGACCGAACCGCTTATTTTTCGCCAATTTCTTCTGCGACGCTAAAGCGGCGTGCTTCGATACTCGAAACATCAGAACGGATTGAGTTTCGCTAAGGTCAGCAACGAACTCGGTTCGCTCGTCATTTTTGTGCCTCTTGGGGGGAAACGATTTGGCAGACCAAGCATATGACGAGTCGCAAATTCAGGTGCTGGAAGGACTCGAAGCGGTTCGAAAACGCCCCGGTATGTACATCGGGTCGACGAGCAGCCGTGGCCTGCACCACCTGGCTTGGGAAATCGTCGACAATGCTGTAGACGAGGCACTTGCTGGACGATGCACAAAAATCATCGTTCAAGTTCATCCCGATAACAGTGTCTCAGTAATTGACAACGGCGCTGGATTTCCAGTCGGGATTCACCAGAAGACTGGCCGCCCGGCTGTTGAGACAGCACTTACGGTTCTGCACGCTGGCGGTAAGTTCGGTGGGAGCGGCTACAAAGTCTCTGGCGGACTCCACGGTGTCGGGGCATCCGTCGTAAACGCTCTGTCGACGGGGCTGAAGGTTGAAGTCCATCGTGATGGACATGTCTACGTTCAAGAGTATGAACGTGGCGTGCCAAAGTATGACCTGAAGGTCGTCGGTACGACAGACCACACAGGAACAACGGTGACGTTTTTACCTGATCCGGAGATTTTCACGGAGACCACGGAGTTTCAAGCAGACATCCTGCAAGGGAGGCTGCGCGAACTTGCATTCTTGAATGCAGGCCTCGAAATTATCTTCGAGGACGAGCGTGACGGAAAGACCAGTCGCTATCACTACGAGGGTGGCGTGGCGGAGTTTGTGCAGTATCTCAATCACAACAAGGACGTTGTGCATCCTGAACCAGTGTTTGTCGCTGGCAAGAAGGACGACGTCACGGTCGAAGTGGCATTACAGTACAACGACGGCTACGCGACGACGCTGTTTTCGTTTGCGAACAACATCAACACGCACGAAGGCGGCACGCACGAGACTGGCTTCAAAAGCGCTTTGACGCGCGTCATCAACGACTACGGCCGCAAGGTCAACCTGGTGAAAGACGACGACAGCAAACTCTCGGGCGAAGATGTGCGTGAAGGGCTGACAGCGGTCGTCAGCGTGAAGGTGCCTGAACCGCAGTTTGAAGGCCAGACCAAGACAAAACTCGGGAACAGCGAAGTGCGCGGCATTGTAGAGGGGCTGTTTGGCGAAAAGCTGCAGCAGTTCTTCGACGAGAATCCTTCCATCGCGCGGCGCATCTTGGACAAGTCGGTGACAGCAGCCCGTGCCCGCGAGGCCGCCCGCAAGGCGCGCGAACTGACGCGGCGCAAAAACGCGCTTGAAGTGAGTTCGTTGCCTGGGAAATTAGCCGACTGTTCGTCCAAAGACGCTTCCATCAGCGAGCTGTACATTGTCGAGGGAGATTCTGCTGGAGGTTCAGCAAAAGGCGGCCGCGACCGCAACTTCCAAGCGATTCTGCCGCTTCGCGGCAAGATTATCAACGTCGAAAAGGCGCGCCTTGACAAGGTGCTGTCGAACGAAGAAGTACGAGCCATCATCACTGCTGTCGGAACTGGCATCGGTGAAGACTTCGACATTGAGAAGGCACGCTACCACAAAATCATCATCATGACGGACGCGGACGTCGATGGCAGTCACATCCGAATCCTTTTATTGACCTTGTTCTATCGATTTATGAAACCGCTCATCGACTCGGGTTATATCTACATTGCGCAACCACCGCTCTACAAGATCACGAAGGGCAAAATGGAGCGATACGCCTATTCCGACAAACAGCTCGATGTTGCACTTGAGGAGATTGGGCGCAACGGGATCAACATCCAGCGCTACAAAGGCCTCGGTGAGATGAATGCGACGCAGTTGTGGGAGACAACGATGGACCCGGCCACACGCACGCTTCTCCAGGTGAACATGGAAGATGCGATGGAAGCGGACATGATTTTCTACACGCTGATGGGCGACAAAGTAGAACCGCGGCGCGAATTCATCGAGGAACACGCACAGTACGTTCGCAACCTTGATGTCTAAGCTTTTGCCTTCGGTCGTGGGCCTTGAGTGAAATCTGGCGCGCCACCGCCGATTGAAACGGACAGGAGTGAATCGGTTTGGCAGACTCGTATGACAGCAAGGTTCTGCCGATTGAACTGAGTCAGGAACTGAAAAACTCATTCATCGACTACGCGATGAGCGTTATCGTAAGCCGCGCGATTCCAGATGTGCGCGACGGTTTGAAGCCGGTGCACCGTCGTATCTTGTACGCGATGTTCGAATCTGGCATGACACCAGATAAGCCATACAAGAAGTCAGCGCGTATCGTCGGTGATGTACTTGGTAAATACCACCCTCATGGCGATTCGGCGGTTTATGACGCGCTTGTCCGGATGGCTCAAGACTTCTCGACGCGTTACTTGCTCGTGGATGGCCACGGCAACTTCGGTTCTGTCGACGGCGACTCTGCTGCTGCAATGCGGTATACGGAGTCGAGATTGTCGCAGATTGCGATGGAACTCTTACGCGACATCAACAAAGAGACGGTCGACTTCGGTCCGAACTACGACGGCAACGAACAGGAGCCACTGGTGTTGCCAGCGCGTTTCCCAAACCTGCTCGTCAATGGCTCGTCCGGCATTGCCGTCGGTATGGCGACGAACATTCCTCCGCACAACCTGCGCGAGGTGATTGACGGAGTCATTTTGATGATCGACAACCCGGAGACGACGCTCCAGGACTTAATGCAGGTAGTCAAGGGGCCAGACTTTCCGACGGCCGGCGTGATCCTCGGACACGAAGGAATCCGCAGCGCGTACGAGACGGGGCGCGGGTCAATCGCGGTGCGTGCGAAAGCGGAGTTTGAGGAAGGTCACGGCGGAAAGACACACATTATCGTCACTGAGCTGCCGTATCAGCAGAATAAGGCTCGGTTGATCGAAAAGATCGCGGAACTCACCCGTGATAAGCGCATCGATGGGATTACCGACCTGCGCGACGAGTCTGACCGCGACGGCATGCGCATCGTGATTGAACTGCGGCGCGACGCGAAACCGCAGGTGGTTCTGAACAACCTTTACAAACATACGGCGATGCAAAGCAGCTTCGGTGTTATCATGCTTGCACTGGTTGACGGACAACCGAAGGTACTGAATCTGCGCGAAGTTTTGTATCACTATCTGCAGCATCAGCGCGAGGTCGTGCGTCGGCGTACGCAGTTTGACCTGAACAAAGCGGAAGCCCGCGCACACATTTTGGAAGGCTTGTTAGTCGCGCTCGATCACCTTGACGAAGTGATTGCGCTCATCCGCGCGTCGGCGACACCAGAAATCGCCCGTACTGGGTTGATGGACCGGTTCCAACTATCGCAGGAACAGGCACAGGCGATTCTCGACATGCGGCTGCAGCGCTTGACTGGCCTCGAACGTGACAAGATTGAGGCGGAGTACGCGGAACTGCAAAAGCTAATTGGCGAGTTGCGCGCCATTTTGGCCGACGAGGGCCGACTGCTCGACGTGATCCGCAAAGAACTCGTCGACATCCGCGACAAGTTCTCCGACGAGAGGCGGACGGAGATTGTTGCGGTGGAAGGCGAAATCACGAACGAAGACTTAATTCCGGTCACCGACGTCGCCATCGCCATCACGAACGCGGGCTATGTCAAGCGAATTCCGCTCAACACGTACCATCAGCAGCGCCGTGGTGGACGGGGTATGTCGATGATGGGCACGCGCGAAGAGGACTTCGTCGAGCATATGTACATCACGTCGTCGCATCATTACGTCATGTTCTTCACCAACCGCGGCAGAATGTACGCGCTCAAGGCATATGAAATTCCGGAGTACAGCCGCCAGGCGAAAGGTCTGCCGATCATTAATCTGATCCCGATTGAACAAGGAGAGACGGTCTCCACGGTGATTCCAATTCGGTCGCTCGCTGAGGAGGACGTCGCGGGATTGACCTTGTTCTTTGCGACTCGCCAGGGCGTCATTAAGAAGACACTGCTCCAGGACTACGCGAACATCCGGCGTGTCGGGCTTATCGCGATTAACCTGCGCGAGGACGACGAACTGATTGGGGTTCGGCTGACCGATGGGAACAGGCACATGATTATGGCCACGAAGCGCGGAATGTCGATTCGATTCCACGAAGACGACGTGCGGCCGATGGGTCGTGCTGCGACGGGTGTAAAAGGCATTGCGCTCGGAGAAGATGATGCTGTCATTGGGATGGACGTGATCGAAGAGGACACGGACGTGCTCGTCGTGACGTCCCGCGGCTACGGAAAACGAACCAAGGCGGACGATTATCGCATTCAGACGCGCGGCGGAAAAGGTATCAAGACATTGAACTGTACACCAAAGAACGGCGAAGTTGTGGCGTTGAAGATGGTGTTCGACAACGATGACTTGATGATTATCACGAACGCGGGTGTCGCTATCCGCATCGGAGTCGCGGATATCTCCACACTTGGCCGCAATACGCAGGGTGTAAAGCTGATCAACGTGCCGGAAGGTGAGGAAGTGGCTACGGTCGCTCGTGTTGTCACGTCGGAAGACGCAGACAACGCAGAGGACGTCGAAGAGCTGGACGAACTTGACGGTGAGCAGGCTGAGTATGTTGCGCGCGAGTCCGATGGCGCGGCTGAAGGCAACGATGATGATTCCGACGTGGAACCGAGCGACGACGTGGAACCGAGCGATTCGGGCGAAGACAGCGGAGAATAGTGCCGCTGTGGTGTGAAACGTCCCGGTATGAAGGGTCGATACGGTTCAAACTAGAAGAGGTGCTTCAACGTTCTGGTTGGGCACACTTTGTTGGATAGTACGCTTAGAGGTGTGTTGCAAGACTCATTTGTCATGGGCATCTCGACTGCAAATGTAAACAGGCACGTTCGCAAGTACGCTTGGCATTGGGAATGGATTACGGTATGATCGTACCAGTAGAGGGGGGCGGCGGAACGTGAACATAGAAGAATTCGCAATAACGCAGGGTGGCGAGTTTCTTGCGTTCATTGTTTTGGTCGGCCTCGCGGTATTGTTCTTTAACGCGATTGTGCCGAAACGGTAAATGGTTTATAACAACGCCGCAGACAAGACATTTGTCTGCGGCGTTTGCTTTGTGCGCCCTCGTGTAAGATAGGGACCTTGAGTAAGGTAGGGCATCGAGTAAGGTAGGGACCTTGAGTAGGGCGGGTTCTCGCGTAAGGTAGGGGCTTGTGTTGTCCTAAAGCCTTTTCCTGTTTCCGAAACGTCGTGAAGTTCATTGAAGTTGTCTGTCGATCTACTTGTGTTGAAACTTTCATCAGGACATTGCATGTATAAATTTACGAATGACAGTTGACTTGGGTGTTCATCGCGTGGTATATTAGTCGATGTCGCAGCGAGGCGGTGCCGCTGAGAAAAACCCCACAAACCGCGTCACATCAAGGTTTCTCGGGTTTTTCAGTTGGCTGTCAGACGAGGTTTCCACTCGGTTTCAGGGTTCGTCTTGAACCGCTGCAGAAACTCTTGCGAGATAGTGAGCGACCAGAAACATCCAGTGGAAATGGTCAGCGAGGCGTGGTAAGATACTCGTTGCCGCTTCAAACAGGTGCTTGGGTCAAGCGGTGAATACCAGCACTACAATGGTTCCTTGAAAACTAAACACGCAAGAGAGCGACAGTGTATCGCAAGCAGAATTGGCTTTGGCTTCGGCTGGAGTTAAGGAAGCATAAATGAGCAGCAAACTTATTTGAGAGTTTGATCCTGGCTCAGGACGAACGCTGGCGGCGTGCCTAATACATGCAAGTCGAGCGGACCCTTCGGGGTCAGCGGCGGACGGGTGAGTAACACGTGGGTAATCTGCCCAACTGACCGGAATAACGCCTGGAAACGGGTGCTAATGCCGGATAGGCAACGAGGAGGCATCTCCTTGTTGGGAAAGGTGCAACTGCACCGCAGATGGAGGAGCCCGCGGCGCATTAGCTAGTTGGTGGGGTAACGGCCTACCAAGGCGACGATGCGTAGCCGACCTGAGAGGGTGGACGGCCACACTGGGACTGAGACACGGCCCAGACTCCTACGGGAGGCAGCAGTAGGGAATCTTCCGCAATGGGCGCAAGCCTGACGGAGCAACGCCGCGTGAGCGAAGAAGGCCTTCGGGTTGTAAAGCTCAGTCACTCGGGAAGAGCGGACGAAGGAGTGGAAAGCCTTCGTCGAGACGGTACCGAGAGAGGAAGCCCCGGCTAACTACGTGCCAGCAGCCGCGGTAATACGTAGGGGGCAAGCGTTGTCCGGAATCACTGGGCGTAAAGCGTGCGTAGGCGGTCGCGTGTGTCTGGGGTGAAAGTCCAGGGCTCAACTCTGGGATTGCCTTGGAAACTGCGTGACTTGAGTACTGGAGAGGCAAGGGGAATTCCGCGTGTAGCGGTGGAATGCGTAGATATGCGGAGGAATACCAGTGGCGAAGGCGCCTTGCTGGACAGTGACTGACGCTGAGGCACGAAAGCGTGGGGAGCAAACAGGATTAGATACCCTGGTAGTCCACGCCGTAAACGATGAGTGCTAGGTGTTGGGGGGTACCACCCTCAGTGCCGAAGGAAACCCAATAAGCACTCCGCCTGGGGAGTACGGTCGCAAGACTGAAACTCAAAGGAATTGACGGGGGCCCGCACAAGCAGTGGAGCATGTGGTTTAATTCGAAGCAACGCGAAGAACCTTACCAGGGCTTGACATCCCCCTGACCGTCACAGAGATGTGGCTTCCCTTCGGGGCAGGGGAGACAGGTGGTGCATGGTTGTCGTCAGCTCGTGTCGTGAGATGTTGGGTTAAGTCCCGCAACGAGCGCAACCCTTGAGCTGTGTTACCAGCGCGTAAAGGCGGGGACTCACAGGTGACTGCCGGCGTAAGTCGGAGGAAGGCGGGGATGACGTCAAATCATCATGCCCTTTATGTCCTGGGCTACACACGTGCTACAATGGGCGGAACAACGGGAAGCGAGACCGCGAGGTGGAGCAAAACCCTGAAAACCGTTCGTAGTTCGGATTGCAGGCTGCAACCCGCCTGCATGAAGCCGGAATTGCTAGTAATCGCGGATCAGCATGCCGCGGTGAATCCGTTCCCGGGCCTTGTACACACCGCCCGTCACACCACGAGAGTCGGCAACACCCGAAGTCGGTGGGGTAACCCGTAAGGGGGCCAGCCGCCGAAGGTGGGGTTGATGATTGGGGTGAAGTCGTAACAAGGTAGCCGTATCGGAAGGTGCGGCTGGATCACCTCCTTTCTATGGAGTAAGAGGCACTGTCGCTCGGTGTCGGCAACGACTTGCAAGCAGGACGAGGAGCAAGGGGAATGGTGAAGCGAGCGTACGCAGGTACGTGAGTGAGCCATGAGCCGCAGCGACAAAGTCATGCGAAGCAGATCGTCGACGACAGGCGTGTTTAGTTTTGAGGGAGCCATGACCCGCCCGGGTTTGTCCTGGTGCGGCGAATTGGTGACTTCAACTCGGTATTCGTGTGCTTGCGCACGGTGCTGAACTGTACCTTGGAAACTGGATAACGACTCCTATGTAAGAAACGTCAACCGACATGATCACAGTGGGTAACTGTGTTCGAGTGACGTGGCGGGAAACTGCTGCGTTACGACAGGTGAAGTTAGGAAGGGCGCACGGAGGATGCCTAGGCGCCAGGAGCCGACGAAGGACGGGGCGAACACCGAAATGCCACGGGGAGCTGTAAGCGAGCATTGATCCGTGGATGTCCGAATGGGGGAACCCAGCAGCCGTCATGGGCTGTTACTGCACACTGAATCCATAGGTGTGTGGAGGCAACCGAGGGAACTGAAACATCTAAGTACCTCGAGGAAGAGAAAACAAGAGTGATTCCGCAAGTAGTGGCGAGCGAACGCGGAAGAGCCTAAACCAGTGCTGTGTAAGGTTGCAGCCGTTGCAGGACTGGGGTAGTGGGGCTAGTGCGGAGGGGACTGCAAACCCCTCGCGAAGTCAAAAACTGCATTTGTAGCCGAACGGCATGGGAAGGCCGGCCAGAGACGGTGAGAGCCCGGTAGGCGAAACGAATGCAACTTCGTGGCACAAGTACCCAAGTACCGCGGGACACGAGAAACCCCGTGGGAATCTGGGAGGACCACCTCCTAAGGCTAAATACTCCCTGGCGACCGATAGCGGATAGTACCGTGAGGGAAAGGTGAAAAGAACCGCGGGAGCGGAGTGAAATAGAACCTGAAACCGTGTGCCTACAAGCAGTCGAAGCATGCATGACATGTGACGGCGTGCCTTTTGTAGAATGAACCGGCGAGTGATGACAGCGAGCGAGGTTAAGGCGGGAAAGCCGGAGCCGCAGCGAAAGCGAGTCTGAAGAGGGCGAGTAGTTCGTTGTCATCGACCCGAAACCGGGTGAGCTACCCCTGGTCAGGGTGAAGTGCGGGTAACACCGCATGGAGGCCCGAACCCACCGGCGTTGAAAAGCCGGGGGATGAACTGGGGGTAGGGGAGAAATTCCAATCGAACTCGGAGATAGCTGGTTCTCCCCGAAATCGCTTTAGGGCGAGCGTCAAGGGATGAGGGACGGAGGTAGAGCACTGATTGGATGCGGGGCCCTACCAGGGTTACCAAGTCCAGTCAAACTCCGAATGCCGTCTTGTTGCACCTTGGCAGTTAGACTACGAGTGCTAAGATCCGTGGTCAAAAGGGAAACAGCCCAGACCAACAGCTAAGGTCCCAAAGCCTGGTTAAGTGGAAAACGATGTGGCGGTGCACAGACAACCAGGATGTTGGCTTAGAAGCAGCCACCATTCAAAGAGTGCGTAATAGCTCACTGGTCGAGTGCTGCTGCGCGGAAAATGTAACGGGGCTAAACCAGGCACCGAAGCTTTGGATGTACCGAATGGTACGTGGTAGGGGAGCGTTCCATGGGCGGAGAAGCTGGACTGGAAGGTCTGGTGGAGCGCATGGAAGTGAGAATGCCGGTATGAGTAGCGAAAAGACAAGTGAGAATCTTGTCCGCCGAAAGCCCAAGGGTTCCTGGGGAAGGATCGTCCGCCCAGGGTAAGTCGGGACCTAAGGCGAGGCCGAGAGGCGTAGTCGAAGGACAACGGGTGGAAATTCCCGTACCACCGAAACACGTTTGAGCGACGGGGTGACGCAGGAGGAGCAGGGAAGCGCCCGGATGGAAGAGGGCGTCCAAGCAGCGAGCGTAGAGGATAGGCAAATCCGTCCTCTGAGAAGCGTGAGCTGTGATGGGGAGGGAAGTACAGTACCGAAGTCCCGCACTTCACACTGCCAAGAAAAGCCTCTAGCGAGTGCTAGGTGCCCGTACCGGAAACCGACACAGGTGGGCGCGTGGAGAACACGGAGGCGCGCGGGAGAACTCTCGTTAAGGAACTCGGCAAAATGGCCCCGTAACTTCGGGAGAAGGGGCGCTCGAAAGAGCCGCAGTGAAAAGGCCCAAGCGACTGTTTAGCAAAAACACAGGTCTCTGCAAAGCCGAAAGGCGAAGTATAGGGGCTGACGCCTGCCCGGTGCTGGAAGGTTAAGAGGAGGGGTTAGGGGCAACCCGAAGCTCTGAATTGAAGCCCCAGTAAACGGCGGCCGTAACTATAACGGTCCTAAGGTAGCGAAATTCCTTGTCAGGTAAGTTCTGACCCGCACGAATGGCGTAACGACTTGGGCGCTGTCTCAACGAGAGACCCGGTGAAATTGTAATACCTGTGAAGATGCAGGTTACCCGCGGCTAGACGGAAAGACCCCGTGGAGCTTGACTGTAGCTTGATATGGGAGATGGGTATGTCATGTACAGGATAGGTGGGAGACTGAGAAGCATGGGCGCCAGCCTGTGTGGAGTCGACGTTGGGATACCACCCTTGACATGCCTGTCTTCTAACCTGGCCCCATGAAACTGGGGTAGGGACAGTGTCAGGTGGGCAGTTTGACTGGGGCGGTCGCCTCCTAAAGAGTAACGGAGGCGCCCAAAGGTTCCCTCAGCGCGGATGGAAATCGCGCGGTGCGTGTAAAGGCAAAAGGGAGCTTGACTGCGAGACGGACAGGTCGAGCAGGGACGAAAGTCGGGCTTAGTGACCCGGCGGTGCCGAGTGGAAGGGCCGTCGCTCAACGGATAAAAGCTACCCCGGGGATAACAGGCTGATCTCCCCCAAGAGTTCACATCGACGGGGAGGTTTGGCACCTCGATGTCGGCTCATCGCATCCTGGGGCTGAAGTCGGTCCCAAGGGTTGGGCTGTTCGCCCATTAAAGCGGTACGCGAGCTGGGTTCAGAACGTCGTGAGACAGTTCGGTCCCTATCTGCCGCGGGCGCAGGATACGTGAGAGGAATTGTCCTTAGTACGAGAGGACCGGGATGAACCGACCGCTGGTGTCCCAGTTGTGCCGCCAGGCGCAGCGCTGGGTAGCTACGTCGGGAATGGATAAGCGCTGAAAGCATCTAAGCGCGAAGCCAGCCTCAAGATAACGTATCCCATCCGGTTAACGGAGTAAGACCCCTCATAGATGATGAGGTAGATCGGTCCGGAGTGGAAGCACAGTGATGTGTGGAGCGGACGGATACGAATCGGTCGAGGGCTTCACCAGATTCGTTGGTTGACGAGTACGAGCATAGGGCAGAGTCGTTATCTGGTTTCTGGGGTACAGGGAACGGTATGGCACAGCCGACCGTTTGATGTACCTGATGTCTGGTGGTAATGGCGGAGGGGACACACGCGTACCCATCCCGAACACGACCGTTAAGACCTCCAGCGCCGATGATACTTGGGGTGCAGACCCCTGGGAAAGTAGGACGCCGCCAGGCGAGAGAAGAGGAAGGCTCAGCACACTGTGTGCTGGGCCTTTTCGTATGCGCGGGTACGGGGAAGCAGGAAGAGATAAGGGACTGGGACAGGGACAAGTTCCGAGGGGACGGGTAAAGATAAGGGACAAGTTCAAATGGTATGCCGCGCCGCGGCATACTCCAATGGAGTCCTAGACTTCGGGGGCGCGAAGACCAACTGCGTAAGTGGAGGGTCAGATGCGTAAGTGTACAAAACGTCCACATAGCGGATACCCCTATGGGGGTATATGCGCCCCAACGTCGGTGATTCCGGTGCTGGGGTGCGTACAGATGGTGAGTTTCACAACGAAGCGGAGAGTGGAAGGCCGCATGGCGTGGTGTCCACAGTGTGATAGCGTACATTTTGCTCCTTACACCGGGGGAAGCGACAGAGAGAAACGTCGATTTCGTATACATAGCACTGCGGATACCCCGGAAGGGGTATCTACTGAGGCGTTGGGTGATCTATACGGGAAAATCGGCCCTCAGACGGTCATATAGCGAACAAAAAATGCGCTACAGAGCCAAAATCGGCTACAAACGAGGGTTTGGCGAAGGCGAGCGAACAATTTGACCATTCGAAGGTCTAGTTATGTAAACAACGAGCGGATAACGAACAAAAAGTGCGTTCGACTCTCGGTATGACGGGCCCGTGAGTCATCCGCAGCGAGCAGAGCCATAGAGACTCCAAAGGACCGAAGAATAACACGTCGCGGCAGTGTTATCTCACAACCCTAACGTGGCGCCAGAGCGTGAGTGCCAGGTAGCGACCGAAATAGAGGGACAAGTTAAAATGGTATGCCGCGCCGCGGCATACTCCAATGGAGTACTTTTCGTCCACCTAAGATTGCGGATAACCCGGACGGGGTATATGCCTGCGCCGGACCAAATGAGACCAATAAGACCTTTTGATAGCGTTATCGCCAAACACTAACGCGCCGTCAGGACGTTATTCGCTTGCACAATGGCCATTTCGAGCCGATAACGTCCCAGAAACGCGTTATCGGGATGAGGGGAGGACGAAAAGCGGGATCTAACAAAGAATAACGCGTTGTGAGGACGTTAGCCGCCTGATTATGTAAACAAATCACACGATAACGAGTCGACAGAGCGTTAAGCGAAATCGGTAACGTCCTCAGAGGGCGTTAAGGCCACGAACCGCATCGAAGCAAAAGTGTGATCTCAATGCGATACGTGGCGCCAGAGCGTCAGTGCCAGGCAGGCGCCGAAATAGAGGGACAAGTTCAAATGGTATGCCGCGGGGCGGCATACTCCAATGGAGTACTTTTCGTCCACCTAAGATTGCGGATAACCCGGACGGGGTATATGCCTGAGCCGGACCAAATGAGACCAATAAGACCTTTTGATAGCGTTATCGCCAAACACTAACGCGCCGTCAGGACGTTATTCGCTTGCACAATGGCCATTTCGAGCCGATAACGTCCCAGAAACGCGTTATCGGGATGAGGGGAGGACGAAAAGCGGGATCTAACAAAGAATAACGCGTTGTGAGGACGTTAGCCACCTGATTATGTAAAAAAATCACACGATAACGAGTCGACAGAGCGTTAAGCGAAATCGGTAACGTCCTCAGTGGGCGTTAAGGCCACGAACCGCATCGAACCGCAGTTGCTTCACAGGCAGGCGCAGTCCGCGGCTCGCGTGCGTACCAGCGGAGAGCGCAAGGCCACCAGGCGTGGTGTCCAGAGTGTGACAGTGTTCATTTTGCGCAGACCCTGTCCGTTACCGCTACCTTCTCGTTTCCAGAAGTTCCGGGAAGGTAGGGACCGATGCGAGGTACTCGCGCACGAGATGTGCGTCCTTGTCGTTGTTCCAGTGAACGATGTCCAGCCACTCTACCGCGTTGTAGCGACACAGCGTACTGAGAACGTAGACGGTGACCAGGTGACTGACCCAAAGCGGATAAGCGTGCCCGTCTCCAATCCACTGCCCATGGGAAGTGTGATACAGCCACGGGTGCGTAGAATCAAACGCAGGCAACGCGAAAAAGCCGGTCGGATCACGGTCGCGTACGCCATGTGAAGGCTTTTGATGAGATGTCGGAATGGCGGCGTCCTCCAAAGCACGCTGGGGGTGGTTGCCTTCTCCTGCCACCGTGAATGAGGTCAGCCACTCAGTAGGCGTGAGGCCGATGTTTGCGGCGATTCGCCGGGAGACGTAAGACCTCTGCGCCGCACTCTGCGCCGTCCCCTGCGCCGCACCCGCCAACGCGGAACTCGACACCACCGGATAGATGTGCTGAAACTCCGGGTAGAACTCCGCCACGGCGTCGGCAACCGAGGGAATGGACCCAAGCAGAAGGCCAATCGGGACCTTGTTAGGAAGAGTCAGGTCAGGTGCCACGACATCCCGGAAGCTCTGCAACACGCCCTCTTTGTAGATATACGTGTAGTCGAGCGGCCAGCGGTAGACTTCGCGCTTCACCTTGCGAACGGACATGCCGTGCTGAAGCAGGGAACTGCCGCGGGGATAATCGAGATCGGACAGGTACAAGAGCGTCTTCATCCAGTGCAGGTAGCCGTAATACCAAATCAGTGGGGCGATCTCGATGTTTACCCGCGCCGCAGACTCCTCGTACGCGACGGCTTGCCGCGCATTGGTCGCTACTTTCGCGGCGTTGTTGTACAAAGCGCCGATTGGCGCGTCAGGATGAATCTCTTTTAGCATCCGCAGCGACACTGCATCGCTCTGCAGGCGGCGGAGTTGTTCTGCACTATGGTTCCACATGCCACTCGAAGCCGCGGCAAAAACCTCCCGGTGTACGCCTAGATTGAAGGGATGGCGCCGCAGACCCGCCCGTGGATAACCTGTGGACGAACTGTGGATAACGGGAAAGGGCTTTCGTTGACACCCCACATAGGCGTTGCTATACTACGCGTAATATCCACACCCTACACAGTTTTATTCCCGCACGAAAACCTGCCCAAGCTTCATTCACAGTGAGAAAAAGACAGGAGGGGAGCTCTGTGAGCGACCGCTGGACAAGCAAGTTTCAGTTGGAGGGACTCACGTTTGACGACGTGTTGTTAGTCCCCGCCCGATCGGAAGTATTACCAAAGGACGTCGATGTCTCGACTAAGCTGACCACAGATATTCAACTGAACATTCCGATTGTGAGCGCCGCGATGGACACAGTGACCGAAGCGGCGCTTGCTATTGCGATTGCGCGCGAGGGCGGCATCGGCATCGTGCACAAAAACATGACGATCGAGCGCCAAGCGGAAGAGGTCGACAAGGTGAAGCGGTCGGAGAGCGGCGTCATTACTGACCCCATTTACCTCACGCCTGACCATCCATTGCGCGACGCAGAAGAACTAATGGCGAAGTACCGCATCTCCGGTGTGCCGATTGTGGAGAATGGGACGCACAGGCTGGTCGGAATTATCACGAACCGCGACCTGCGCTTTGAACCGAACTTCGACAGACCCATCTCGGAAGTTATGACGCGCGAGAATCTGATTACGGCCCCCGTTGGCACCACCCTCCACGACGCAAAAGAACTCCTCTGGAAGCACAAGGTTGAGAAACTCCCGCTCGTTGACAAGGACGGTATCCTGCGCGGCCTCATCACCATCAAGGACATCGAGAAAGCGCGACAGTTCCCAAACTCCGCGAAAGATGCGCAGGGTCGCCTGCTCGTCGGTGCGGCAGTGACAGTGTCGAAGGACACGATGGACCGCGTGGACGCCCTCGTTCGGGCCGGAGCTGACGCGATTGTCGTCGACACTGCGCACGGGCACTCGCGGGGTGTCATTGACGTTGTCGCGAGTGTGCGTCGAGCGTATCCGCACATCCAGCTAATCGCGGGCAACGTCGCGACAGCCGAGGCGACCGAGGAATTGATCAAAGTCGGCGTGAATGCGGTGAAGGTCGGGATTGGACCGGGATCAATCTGCACCACGCGAGTGGTCGCCGGAATCGGTGTGCCGCAGGTCACGGCCATCTACGACTGCGCGAACGCAGCCCGAAAATCTGGTGTGCCAATCATCGCAGATGGCGGCATCAAATACTCGGGCGATATCGTGAAGGCCATCGCGGCGGGAGCCAGTACGGTCATGCTCGGCAGCTTGCTTGCGGGTACGGAGGAGAGCCCGGGCGAGACCGAGATCTACCAGGGACGCCGTTTCAAAGTCTACCGCGGCATGGGTTCAATTGGTGCGATGCGCACGGGCGGCGGCGACCGCTACTTCCAGGAGGAAGCGAAGAAGCTGGTGCCAGAAGGAATTGAGGGGCGCGTCGCATACCGTGGCTCGCTCGCGGAAATTCTCTACCAGCTCGTCGGCGGCGTTCGCGCCGGCATGGGCTACTGCGGCACATCGACCATCTCGTCGTTGCAGGACGACGCACAGTTCATTCGGATCACGGCCGCCGGCCTTCGCGAGAGCCACCCGCACGACGTGCACATCACGAAAGAGGCACCGAACTACTCCATTTAGCAGACTTACCCCCCTCAGCTCTACCGGCGCGAAAGTGGCCAGTTCGCTGAGGGGGGTGAAAGCCGAAGCCTCGTAGTTTACCGATTTCTAGTCCGAAACGCCTTTTTGTTTCATTCACTGTGACACTACATGCGTCCAAACAACCGCTTAAACTTGAACACGCCTGTTGCACCTGCGGCAACTACGAGGATTCCCAATGCGTACAACCAACCTGACGTGCCAGCGCGTTGCTGCAGTCCTGGAACTGGGGACAGCGCTGGAGCGAGGCTGACCGACGCCGCTCCCGAGTTCGTTTTGACTGAATTTGCAGGACCGGCTTGAGGCGCTTGACTCATGCTTGTCGACGACTGCCGAGTTGTCGTGGCGGCTGTAGTCGTGGCGGCTGTAGTCGTGGCGGTTGTAGTCGTACCTGTGCGCCCAGTTTGTGACTCGCCAGCTCTAGAACTCGTGGTTGTCTGACTTTTTATTTTCTGTCCCTCTGTCTGCACGTTCGCATTGCTTTGGCTTGCGAAAGCAACGGCGCCAGCACCCATCGGTATGGGGCCGGGTCTTCCTGAACGTCTTTTATGCGGCAGGTACCAGGGGGTACCTGCACGAATGGCCAGATCAGAGCCAGAACTCGGTGCGTTCGCCCGCTGAGTGATGGGTACAAAGGTGGTTTGGGCTTTTGACGTATTGACGGCACCGTTGCTTGACACCGAAGAGTCCGTATGAGTGTTTGAATTCGCAGACTGTGTTGTGTTCGCGAAGGCTGCAGGTGACACGACCCCGATGCAGATGCAGCATGCAGCGACAACCCCGATTTTAGCGAGTGAAACAGATTTGGACACTGTGTTCCACCTCCAAAAGTTCTTGTCATCGCCATGGTGTCTTTGCTGCCATAAAGTTCGATGGAAAATTCGTGTTATTGGGGGTACTTTACATCTGATTGGAAGATACGCCAAGCACATGGTTGGAAACAAGCTAGGTCGACGCTCCTTGTGACTCCGCCTAGCGCGGATTAAACGGCCAAGTTTGAGTAGTCACATCTTTCAGTGGGCGGTTTTCAAACAGGACCAAGTCGTGCGATAATAGAGGGTAGTGTACAGAGGTGACTGTTCACATGAAGCCTGAGTCCCACTTGTCGTAGGGAATTTCAAATCCCGCTCATGCTGGTACAAACGTCGTACCACGCTGGCGAAACATGTTCAAACTTAGAGGGGAGAAACCATCATGGCGAAAGTCGGAACGGAAGTTGTGAAAAGAGGTATGGCGGAAATGCAAAAGGGTGGCGTCATTATGGACGTCATCAATGCAGAACAAGCGAAAATTGCAGAGGCAGCCGGTGCAAGTGCAGTCATGGCGCTTGAGCGCGTGCCTTCTGATATTCGTGCGGCAGGCGGGGTAGCCCGCATGGCCGATCCGACAATCGTGGAGGAAGTCGTGAACGCGGTGTCCATCCCCGTCATGGCCAAGTGCCGCATCGGTCATATCGTTGAGGCGAGAATTTTGGAGACGCTCGGAATTGACTACCTCGACGAAAGTGAAGTTCTCACTCCAGCGGACGACAAGTATCACATCAACAAAAAACCATTCACCGTTCCGTTTGTCTGCGGTGCGCGCGACCTCGGCGAGGCTCTACGCCGGATTGCGGAGGGCGCATCGATGATCCGCACCAAGGGTGAGCCCGGTACAGGCAACATCATCGAAGCTGTGAAGCACATGCGGACGATGATGTCCGAAATCCGCAAGGTGCAAAACATGTCAGAAGACGAATTGGTTGCTGAATCCAAGAACATTCAAGCTCCGTTTGAACTTTTGCTTCAGGTGCGCGAACTGGGCAAGTTGCCGGTTGTGAACTTCGCGGCAGGCGGTATCGCGACCCCGGCTGACGCAGCGCTGATGATGGAACTCGGCGCCGACGGCGTTTTTGTTGGATCCGGTGTCTTCAAGTCCGAAAACCCGGAGAAGTTTGGCCGGGCGATTGTTCAGGCGACGACGCATTACCAAGACTACGAGTTGTTGCGTGAACTGTCTAAGGGGCTTGGAACACCGATGAAGGGCATCGACCTGAATACGTTGAAGGACGAAGATCGGATGGCCACGCGCGGCTGGTAATCCGTTACTCTGATCTCGCATCAGATTGTGAATCAACTGCGGCCGCCCTTTCGGCGGCCGTTTGTTCAAATGAGCGTTTGTAACCTGCTCTGCAAGGCAGCGCAAAGGGCTCAGAAACCCGATTACAGAAACCCGATTACAGAAACGGAGTCATCGTGATGAAGATTGGAATCCTCGCCGTGCAAGGCGCGTTTCGCGAGCACGAGCACATGCTGCAGAAGCTGGGTGTAGACACCCTATATGTGAAAAAGCAGGAGCACCTTGAAGGTGTTGAAGGTCTCATCGTACCGGGCGGCGAGAGCACTTCGATCGGTAGACTGATGCGGGAGTACAACCTGATTCCTCCGATCCGCGAGCTCGCCAAAAGCGGCATGCCAATCATGGGGACATGTGCGGGACTGATTGTGCTTGCCAAAGAGATCGCAAATGGAGATGAGCCGCACCTCGCCCTTCTCGACACCGTCGTCGACCGCAATTCGTTTGGACGGCAACGCGAGAGCTTTGAGACCGATCTCGACATCCCCGCACTTGGCGCCGAACCGTTCCCAGCCGTGTTCATTCGCGCGCCGCACGTGAAGGCAGTCGGAGACGCTGTCACAGTGCTTGCGTACTACGAAGGCCGCATCGTCGGCGTGGAACAGGACCACCTGCTCGGATTTTCGTTTCACCCCGAGCTTACGGGTGATGACCGCATCCATCGGTATTTCCTGCAGAAAGTCGAAGCGTGGACAAAGCAGCCGAGCGCGTAATTCCAGCGCTCGGCGTCCACCGGACGGCGGGTACTGAGCAGCGTGGCCCCGTCCTCATAGACCGTTGCGTGGTACAGGGTGAAGGTTGTCGGCGGGCCAGCTGCGAGCCGCCTCAGGGCGGTTAATCTGAGAACGTTCGAGGAAAGGTTGTGTCGAGGTCAATGCTGGACATTCGCGCGATTCGTAACGACCCTGAACAGTTTCGAGTGGGTCTCGCCCGCAAGCACGCCAACCAAGCGCTGATCGACGAGCTACTCGCCGCTGACGAGGCGTGGCGCGCCGGGCTGACCGAAGTAGAGCGCCTAAAGAGTCAGCGCAACAAGGCGTCTGAAGCGATTGCTCGGACGAAGAAAGCGGGCGGAGACGCGAGCGGCGCGATCGCCGAGATGAAGGCCGTCTCCGACCAAATCAAGACGCTCGACGAGGATGTACGTGCGCATGAGGCGCGTGTAAGCGACCTGCTTTTGACGATCCCGAATATCCCCCACAGTTCGGTTCCGGACGGCGAGTCGGAGGACGACAACGTCCCGCTGCGTTTCTACGGCCAGGTGCCGGAGTTCGACTTTGAGCCGAAGGCGCACTTTGACCTTGCGCAGGACCTCGGGATCGCAGATTTTGAGCGGGCGGTCAAAATTACTGGGTCACGTTTCGTCTTATATAAAGGGCTCGGCGCGAAACTCGAGCGGGCTTTGGCGAGCTTCATGCTCGACTACCAGGTTGAGCAGAATGGCTACGTCGAGATGTTCCCGCAGTTCATCGCGAATGAGGAAAGCCTCATCGGCACCGGTAACCTGCCGAAGTTCGGCGAAGACATGTTCAAGCTTGAAGGGCTGCCGTACTACCTCATCCCGACGGCGGAAATTCCGCTCACCAACTACTACCGAGACGAGATTCTCGACGCTTCGCAACTACCCGTGAAGTTTGCCGGGTACAGCTCGTGCTTCCGTTCTGAGGCAGGGTCAGCGGGGAAGGACACTCGCGGTCTCATCCGTCTGCACCAGTTCCAAAAGGTTGAGCTCGTCAAACTGGTGAAGCCGGAAGACTCCTACGAGGAGCTCGAAAACCTGGTGCGCGACTGCGGGACCATCCTTGACGCGCTCGAGCTGCCGTACCGGATTATCGAGATCTGCACAGCTGACCTCGGTGCGAAAGAGACGAAGAAGTACGACCTCGAGGTCTGGCTGCCCGCGCAGCACACGTACCGCGAGATCAGCTCGTGCTCGAACTTCGAGGACTATCAGGCACGCCGCGCAGGGCTGCGGTTCCGCCGCGAAGAAGGCGCAAAGCCGGAGTTCGTGCATACACTGAATGGCTCCGGCCTCGCAGTCGGACGGACAATCGCCGCGATCCTCGAGAATGGTCAGCAGAAAGACGGCAGCGTGCGTCTGCCACAAGCGCTAGTGCCGTACATGGGCACAGATGTCCTCACCTCGGAGGGCGCCGCAGGATACGGCAAGCGCGCCGCGGACGCCGTCAGCATCGCGTCGAAGGCCTCGCGGGAAGCGCAGAGGGGCTAGGCGCATGGTCTGCACTTGCTTGAGGAGAGTGGGTAGTTCGTCGCGATAGCGGGTCACACCCTGTCGGGCCGGTAGCGGCGGTAGAACGTCCAAAGGAGGCTCCCCGTGCGCTTATCTCATTTGACGATGGACTTAACAGCTTCGGACTTGGCGGACCTTGTGCACGACTTTACCGACGATGACAAAATTACGTTTGACACGATTACGGAAGGCGGAGTGAAGGGGCAGATTCGCTTTCTAGTTTGGAATATCGACTTCGTTGCCCAACCGTCCTGCAGCGACGACGGCGAAGTTTCGATTGACATCACTGCGCACAAGTTGGTGCCCATCCCTGCGGGGATTGTGGAGCGGTCGTTGCGCGAAGCCGTGAAAGACGCCCCGGCTGGCATTGAGGTGCTGCAGCAGGCGCTCAAGGTGAACGTGGCGTCTCTGCTCAGCCCGCTTGGCATCAACGTGTCGATAAGGCAGTTGAAAACCTACAACGGCTTTCTGCGCATCGCGCTCGCCGACCTCAAACTCCCGCCGGTCGGCGAACTGCAGGCGACGTTGAAAAAGCGCCGGGGCGCGGGCAGCGGTGGGACGACTTTCACGGGACGGTCGACGCAGAGTGGCGCCGTCGAAAGACAGTGACCAGGCGACGGCCTCTGGCAATGGGTGCCCAAGGCCTGGTCATTCAGGTTTCATCCGGTTGTGCGTAACGCCCGTGACGAACAAGGAAGCCTGCTTCGCGCAGTTCCCGATGGACGTCCTCCAGCCGGGTCAGCGACGATTCCGATTCCGTCAATACATCCGAGTCTTTTCCGTTTGAGGCCGTAGTGCTAAGCCGCTCGGTGTATACGTAGATGGCGCACTCCTCTCTGCACAGTGCAGTGACAAACAGCGTGGTCGTCACGTAGTAGACGAAGGACAGCTCACTGGCCCGGAACTCGGAAAAGGTGTCGACGCGAACCGTCTCAATGCCTGATTCCCTTACCTCGTGAACCAGGTGGCCCAGGGTTGGAAACTCAATTTTCTGCCATTCGAGCGTGCGGCGGAAGCGACTGAACATTTCCTCTCGCGTTCCCACGTTTTTTCCTCCCACCTGTCGGGGTAAAGAGCGGCGCCCCCCGATGAGCCGGCAGGCAGCGCAACTCACCCGTATTTGTACGTGATCCCGTAACCTCCCTTCGGGTACACCCACTCGATGTTGTAGTAGGGGCAAGCGAGTCGGCAGGTGCCGCATTCGATGCAACTCTCGTACGCTACGGACGTCATGCGCTCTTGGTCGTGCCAGAGGTAGACATCCGATGGACAGAAGAAATTACAGGGCTTGTCGGTGCACGTGGCACAGACGAGCTGATCTTCAATCACTAGGTGTGACTTGTCGTCTGCCTTGTAGCGAATGGTGAACAGCCGTTCTTCGATACTCTGGCTCATCCGTTCATCGCCCTCCAACCTTTGATGCCAAGCCGAAGTAGGTCCATGTTGCCGCCAGCTGCCTCACGGAGCAGCCGCATCGCCGCCTTCTGCTTTTGCTTCTTTGAGACTCCGTCGACCAGCAGCATCTGATAGATGGCTTCGTTGAGTGCGTTCGGGAACTTGTCGAACAGTTGCTCCGAGTCGCCAGACCCGAGCAGGCCGTGGACACCCCGGTACTTCTTGAGGTCTCGGTGGATGAATGACGCTTTAATTGCTGTGTTGTATGCATCAAGGGTGTGAGAGGTGAAATCCCCTCGCCTGTGCGCGGCAATGGCCGTCTCGCCGGCCAGTCGGCCTGACGTCACCGCGAGGTTTGTGCCTTCGCGGTGAACCGCATTCACCATCTGCGCGGCATCACCGCAGACCATCCAGCCGTCCCCGGCGAGCGGCGGCATGGAGTCGAAGCCGCCTTCCGGGATGAGGTGACCGGAGTACTCTTTGACCTCTCCACCTTGAATCAGTCGCGCAATCATCGGGTGTTGCTTCACGCTGTCAAGCACTTGGTACGGTTTGATTCGCTTCTCCCTCAAATCGTTGACCATGACACCGACGCCGAGCGATAGGGTGTCTTTGTTCGTGTACAGGAATCCGAGGCCAGCCATGCCGGCTGTCTGACCGATCAGCTCAATCGTGCACCCTTCATTGTCATCCAGGTTAAAGCGGTCCTGAATCGTCTGCTTCGGCAGCGAGATGACTTCTTTGACTGCGAGCGACACTTGGTCTGGCTGCCATTCTCGGTGCAGCAGCAAGGACTTCCCGAGCAAGGAGTTGACCCCGTCTGCAATGATCACGATGTTGGCATGCAAGTCGCCATCCTCGCGGTCGGTACGCACTCCGACAACGTGTTCATCCATGCGCAGCAGTTCGGTGACAACGGTTTCATAAACTGGCAACGCACCAGCCTGTTCTGCCTTGCTCGCAAACCACTGGTCGAATTTGACCCGCAGGCCGGTCCAGCAGTTGGGGGGGTCTTGAAACCGAGTGTCCCGGTAGCCAAGGGTTACGGCGCTGTCCTCACCGAGTACCCACAGCCGTTGCTCCACAATCGTTCGTTCGAGTGGGGCCTCTTTCCAGAACTCCGGCAACAAATCCTCCAACTGTTTGCGGTATAGTACGCCGCCGAAGATGTTCTTCGCACCCGGAAATTCGCCGCGCTCAATCAGTGCGACTTTTAGCCCGCCCTTTGCCATCGTGTACGCAGCCGCCGTACCGGCAGGCCCGGCGCCCACCACAATGGCGTCAAAGCGTTCATCTGCCATAGTCTCATCTCCAATGGTCTCAGGCGTTCACCGACATGTTCGTGGGGATGGCATCACCTTTTCGTGCCCGAACCGTTTCGATGAGCGCCGGTACAATCTGAAACAAATCGCCGACAAGGCCGTAGTTCGCGATCTTGAAGATTGGCGCATTCGGGTCTTTGTTGATAGCCACGATGCAAGTGGAGTTTTGCATCCCAACGACATGCTGCACAGCTCCCGAAATGCCAACGGCAATGTACAGCTTCGGGCGGACGGTCACGCCCGTTTGGCCAACCTGATGGTCGTGGTCAATCCAACCGAGATCGACAACGGCCCGAGACGCACCTACGACACCGCCCAATTCCTGTGCGAGTTCCTCTAGGAGGTTGAAGGCTGCCGGACTGCCGAGGCCTCGACCGCCGGCAACAATCACGTCTGCGTCTTGCAGATTCACCCGCTCGAATGACTCTATAAATTCGATTATTTCCGTTGAGATTTCATGCGCGGACATTTGCGGTGGTACAGGAATGACTTCGCCCGTTCTCGTCGGGTCTCGTGGTAGTTGCTCAAACACTCCAGCGCGCGCTGTCGCCATCTGCGGCTTAAACTGTTTGCACAGAATCGTGGCCAGCATCTTCTCCGAAAACGCGGGACGGCTAGCCAAGAGCAGGCGGTCTTCGTCTACGTCGAGTTGTGTGGAGTCAGCGGTCAGGCCCGTCGGGAGGTGGGTCGCGATGGCGCCAGCCAAGTCGCGGCCTGTGTTCGTCGCACCCATGAGCACAATCTCTGGTAGGTACTTGCGGATCACGTGTAAGCACACGCGGCTGTAGGGCCTCGTTCGGTAGTGGTCGAGTTCCGGTGAGTCACAGAGGTACACTTTGTCGGCTCCGTAGTAGACCGCCTCTTGCGCCAGCTGCGACACCTGGTAGCCCATGACCAAGGCGAGAACCTGGACATCGAGCTTCGCCGCCAAGCGTCTCGCCTCACCAAGGAGTTGCAGCGAAACGGGCTTTGCGATGCCCTTTCGCTGTTCGACAACGACAAGGACGCCACGGTAGCGTGACCAGTCGACGTCGCCCTCCGGTTGTAGGCCAATCATCGGTTTGCGCTTCTTCTTTGCTTCAGCCAATCTGTTACCTCCTTACGCCAAGACCGAATTCTGAAGCGATCCCAACGTGTAGAGCCGGTCGGCCAACTGGTTCGCAGCCGCCTTGCTGTCGCTAGTGTCCAGAAACTCGGTGTCGACCTGTTTGGGCTCGGGCACCCAGGTCTTGGAGACAATCGTCGGCGAACCTTTGAGGCCGATTTTCGACCGGTCGATGTCCGGGAAGTCGTTGGTTGTCCAGACAATGGGCTTGTAGCGGATCCCGCGCAGCACTCCAGGCAAACTGGCACGCCGCGGTTGGTTGAGTTCGGCAAGCGCCGTGATCAGAACAGGCAGCTTGGCCTTGACGCGTTCCACGCCGTCCTCCAGGTGCCGGTGAACGACGATCTCACGTGTGTTGATATCTAAGTGTTCCGTCTTTTCCACGTACGTCAATTGCTCGATGTCCAGGCGACAAGCCACGCCTGGCCCGACCTGCCCTGTGTCGCCGTCCAGTGTCTGCTTGCCACAGAAGATGATGTCGACGGGTCCCCAGGTGTCTTCGACCTTCTGAACGGTCAGAGCCACCACGTAGGAAGTTGCCAGTGTGTCTGCGCCGGCGAATGCCCTGTCGCTGACTAGAACGCCTTCGTCGGCGCCCATCGCAATACATTGGGAGAGCGCTTTTTCGGCAGTTGGCGGTCCCATGGTCACGACCGTCACACGCGCCCCGAACTGGTCTTTGATGCGCAGGGCCTCTTCCACGCCGTGCAGGTCAAAGTAGTTCACAATCGCGGGTACGCCCTGGCGAACGAGTGTATTGGTCTTGGGGTCAATTCTTATCTCGCGACTGTCCGGCACTTGTTTAATGCACGCGACAATATGCAGCATCCAAACCCTCCTTTCCCGTACTGAGGTATAACGACTGGGTATGCAGGCGGTACACGCCCGGTACATGTATACGTCGCTACTGATGCGAAAATAACGGGGATTAGATATAGGGAGCACGGTTCGATGATTTTGTATTGAACTGGCAGGATAAATGGTGGAGACGCCGAATTTAGTGGAAAATATTACGCATGCGAACTGTACGGGCGGTCATCGCTAATAGACGAAATGTTACAGTATCCGTGTCGCAGTTCGGCATAAAGTTCTTTCGACGAATGGGGATACGGACGTGCTACAGACTGCTGGCGAGAAGGTTGCCGATTATCTTGAGACCAACCGCTCGCTACTTCTTAACAATTGGTCGAGCAAAGTGATTGTGGGAGCAACTGACCCGTACAAGGATGTCGTCAGACTAAATGGCTCGCTCATGCTTGATTTAGTCATAGCGTGTTCTAGGGATTTGCGCGTTGATGAGGACAGTCTTCGTCATTTCGCGCAAAAGGTAGCAATGGAGCGAATTAAATCAAACGCGAGTATTGGAGACTTTATTTACAACGTGACCATCGGTCGCAGTGAAATTTTAGACCACATGATGCGAGTGGATTTGCCGATGGACGCTTTGCACCCGGTTTGGCACACGATCAATGGGACATTTGACACCTTCCTCTACTTTGCGGTTCACCACTACACAGACATCAACAACCGCAAAATCGCGGAGCAATCGTCCTTCATCGAACAGTCACACAAGGACAAACTCACGATATTAGGGCAGATGTCCTCCAGTTTTGTCCATGAGTTTCGCAACCCTTTGACTTCCGTCATCGGCTTTGTACAACTCCTACAGGAAAAGTATCCAACACTGGAATATCTGGATGTGATGAGCAAAGAACTGAACGAACTGCGCTTTCGAATCAACCAGTTCCTGCTCGTATCGAAGAGAGGTGACGACCACAAAGAGCGGTCAGATTTTGAAATGGACCGAGTCGTAGATGAAACTCTGGAGTTTTTGTACCCGATGATCGTCAGCGCCCGTGTGACAATTACCCTGGACGTTGATGATTCCATTCATTTGCGCGGATACCCGGACGAGATCCGGCAAGTTTTGATCAACATCATCATGAATTCGCTCGACGCACTGTCAGCTTGCAAGGAAAAGCAGATTACCATTAACGCCCACACGCATCCGGGCCAGGTCATCCTCAGCATCTCAAACAACGGCCCACCCATCCCACCGCACATGATGCAAACTATCTTTGAGCCGTTTGTGACGAGTAAGGAACTCGGGACTGGGATTGGGCTGTACTTGTGCCGAAAGATCGTCCTGCGCCACAATGGCGCGATTGAATGTGAATCAAACGACGACGTAACTACATTTCGGATTACGTTGCCGAACACTTGATATTCTGCTCGGCAGTTACTTTTTGTCCAGTGTCTCGTAGTGTCGTTCCCCGGTCGACGGGTTATACCACACCTGCTGCGTGATATTGGTCGTGGGGTCCACGAATACTTCGTTTGTCTTTACGAAACCTGTCGGCGGGCCTTGATTCTGCTTGGAGCGTAGGCGCTTTTTTCGGCCCCACCACGTGGCGACAATAGCGAGGACGACGATGACCGCCTCAAGCACATAGTACGATACTAAGAACTTCCATAACTCGGTCATTCTTCGCGCACAACGACGGCAGTTCCGTAGGCGACAACTTCTGACATCGTCTGTCCCACTTCGCTCGAATCGAAGCGGGCCATCACAACCGCGTTCGCCCCCATGTTGTGTGCGTTTTGCACCATCCGGTCGATCGCGCTCTTTCTCGCGTCCTCGAGCATCTCTGTGTACTCCTTGATTTCCCCACCCGCTAGGCTTCGGAACGCTGCTGTAATGTTTCCACCGATGCCGCGGCTGCGCACGACCACGCCAAAAACATGCCCAAGCACCTGCTCCACCTGATACCCTCGAATGTTTTCCGTTGTCACTACTAACATCTAGCCCACTCTCCTAAGCTCTATTTGCCGCGGCAGTGGTTGTTCCGCATGCCGTCATCCTGATGGCTTGATTATATAGCAGTAGCGTGCGGCGCGCGCGACCCGCGTACCCCGCGCGGCCCGGAAGTGTCGATAAGGATCACATAGGTCTGCCCGCGCGGCCCGGAAAAGTCGAAAAGGATCACATAGGTGGGCCCGCGCGACCCGGAAAAGTCGATAAGGATCACATAGGTGGGCCCGCGCAGCCCAGAAGTGTCGATAAGGATCACATAGGTGGGCCCGCGCGGCCCGGAAGTGTCGATAAGGATCACATAGGTCTGCCCGCGCGGCCCGGAAAAGTCGAAAAGGATCACATAGGTGGGCCGGGGCGGCCCGGAAAGGACTCGAGTGACCTCGTTCGGGCTCACTTCCATCACGTGTTACAATGGAGTTATAAATGCGCCCGTCGCCAAGCGGATAAGGCACAAGTTTCCTAAACTTGCATGCGCAGGTTCAATTCCTGCCGGGCGCGCCACAGACGTACACTAAAGCGGTGCGCGCGACAAACTCCATCGAGTCCGCCGTTGCGCACCGCTCGTTTACCCCTTTGACGCGCCAAGCCGTTGCCCAGCCGTTGCCCAGCCGTTGCCCAGCCGTTGCCCAGCCGTTGCCCAGCCGTTGCCCAGCCGTTGCCCAGCCGTTGCCCAGCCGTTGGCCAGCCGACCCCCCAGCCGACTCACCCAGCCGACTCACCCAGCCGACCCCCCAGCCGTTCGCCCTTTAAGCAGGTTTTCTGGCGTTTGCGGCGCTAATTCGAACGGGAGTTCTGCGCCACTGAATCAACGCCCCGCTCCAAACGCCATGTGCTGTGCGAGAGAAGACAATGACAAAACATCCCCAGAGAATCAGCAACTGAACGAGTCCGACAATCGTGAAGAACGGGTACCCCACAAGGTGACCGAGGGCATAAGTTCCACTGGTGAAACTGCCAATTGGGAAGACGTAGCTCCACCAGCCCATATGGAACGGCAAGCCTTCGCCGCGTTTGCTGAGGTGAAGGAAGGTGTGCATGCTGGAGATCACGATCCACCACACACCGACACCCCACAGAGCGATGGAGAAGGCCATCCCAAGCGCGTGCAGAGCATTCCCGTACGGTCCCAAAATGGCGTGTGTCGTAACTGGTAAGGTGCTAAAGGTGCCCATTGACATTCCAATCGGCCCAATTTCCACCCAGAGGCTAGGGGCTGCTTCTCCACTGAGCCGTTTGTGGTACACCAACCTGGCGTAGACCAGTCCGCTCACCATAATGAACAGGAAAAATGTGGTTCCGAACATGGCCAGAATCAGAGCAGTTACGGAGAATTGCGAGTTCGTGCCGCCCCAGTACGGGATCAGGTTGGCGCCCGTAGCCGCTGCGACAATTGGTGGTACAACGGGAATCAGCCATGTTGCCAGGGCTTCGTGTTGCTTGACGTCATGTTCAGTGAACAGTAGATAGGGCACAACGATGACCGTAAAGATCGAAACGATGGTGCCAGCCACCCAGATTGCCTTGCTGATCTCGATGGCCATGGCGCTGTTCAGAATGTGTGTGCCAACTAATAGGTAGTCATTGCCAACGACGTTAATGCCCATCGCGAACGCACCGTAAAAAAGCGCTCTGCCTGGATGGCGAAAATCGTCCAACGCCTCGTGCGGATGAAGTATCCAGCGCATGAACCAGAGCAGTAAGGCTACAGCAAAGACCACATTTAAGACGGCAAATAATACTTCACCAACCGGGTGCTGGAATGGGATTGGGAACGGAGATGTATAAGTCAACCCGGCAACTATCCCCACACCCATCACCGTGGTGAACCAGTTTGGCCCAAATTGTTTAATCACGCTCATCATGTCTACCCCCTCGTCTCGTGCAAGAACATCGTATGTCTCTGTTTAAAATAAGTAAAATACTTAATTGACATAAATACGATAAGTAATATATTATAATAAGCCAAGAAAGCACAGACCGGAGTGATTGATCATGGATCAGCAACTGCTGGTATTCGTCACGGTGGCCGAGGAGCGGAGCTTTACGCGCGCGGCGGAAAAACTGCACATCAGCCAGCCGGCGATCAGTCAGCACGTTCAAAACCTCGAACAACGCCTCGACGTGACACTGCTCGACAGAACGAACAAATACGTGCGGCTCAACAAGGCAGGTGACGTCGTGTATCACTACGCGAAGGACATCTTGGGCCTTTACGAGCAAATGAGTCGGCTTGTCCAGGACCTGAAGGAAGATGCGAGCGGTCCACTGTCCATCGGTGCCAGTTTCACGTTTGGAGAATATGTACTCCCACATGTGATCGCTGAGTTCCGGCGCGAGTACCCGAAAATATCGCCGAGTATCACAGTGGAAAACACACAAACAGTTGCTGATCAGGTGGCGCATGGACAACTGGATGTTGGCGTCGTGGAGGGGAGTACCATTCGCGTCAATGGCATTCACTCGATCCCGTTTGCAGAAGACACAGTTGTGGTCGTAGCCGCTAGTTCGCACCCTCTCGCATTGCAGTCAGTGGTAACTCCGGAGGAACTCTCTGCGGAAACGTGGATTGTCAGAGAAAAAGGCTCCGGTACGCGGGAAATCACCGATCACGTGTTTGAGGCATACGGAATCCATCCGACAAACCTGATTGAGTACAGCAGCACGCAAGTCATCAAGGAGTCAGTCGAAGCCGAACTCGGTATCACCATCTTGTCGAAGTGGTCAATCCGAAAGGAATTGACGTGTAACACTCTGCAGGTAGTTTCATTTTCTGATTCTCCGATTACAAGACAGTTCTCGATTGTGGTGAGGAAGTCTGACTTTGAGACCAAATCCGTGAAGCTGTTCCAAGAGTTCCTCCAATTGAACTACGCCACCTGACTCAAATGGACTATTGAACTCAATATACCCTAGTGGGTATAATTTGGACGTAATCCAAGTAGTCTTAGCAACCCGAGGAGAGAAGGAGATTGTCGTGAAGTCTATTGTCAACGAAGGCAGATTCGACCGCTTCCTTCGAATCATTGTTGGGCTCGCCCTCGTCCTCGCTGGATATGAGGTCACCAGTCACACGTTCGCCATCATCCTCTACATTGTCGGGGCTGTAGCGCTGCTCACCGGGATCATTGGGTTCTGCCTAATATACCGGCTGTTCGGGGTGAATACGTGCCCGGTCAAAACCAAGTAGGATGCAGTAGTTTAAATCGATGACTTCACACGCACTAGCCACAGGCGATCCGTAAACGGACCGCCTGTGTCCGCACTTAGCCATGACTGCAACCACAGGCATCTTCTTTTCCCCTTGCTTCCTCGATTGCCTCCCAGCCTTCTTTGACCACGTAGTAAACGAGTGCCAATGCGGCTATGGAGTCAATCCACCACCATCCTAGAGCGGCCGTCAGAACTACGCCAGCGATGAGAATCCATGACATGTACGCGCAGACCATACTACACGAGCCGTCCGAGCGAAGTGCCTGACTGCCAATCTCCGTTCCGATTCGCTTCTTGGTTCGTGACAAGTATGGCATGATGACGCCGGATGCAACGGCTAAGCCCAATCCAAGGTAGCTCGGTTCCGCCCCTTGATGGCTCACCAGTTTTATAATGGATGCGACAACGATGTAGGCTGCGAGTAACAGCAAAGCGATACCCACGACCCATGACGAAGTCTTCTCTGCCCGTTTGACCTGAGCGAGGCTTGCTCCACGGAACTCGATGGTCAACCGCCAAAGCAATACGCCGCCTGCGACGAGTTCAATGACGCTGTCCGCGCCAAAGGCAGTCAGAGCTAAAGAGTGTGCAATGGCTCCTGCACCAATTGCGACTACTGCTTCAATGACCATCCAGACAATAGATATCACTTCAATGTTTACGCCCTTGCGAACCGAAACGCTGTGCACTGGGGTTGCCATTAGCCACGCACCCCTCTGTCTTCGTGCGCACAGTAATTTACACAATCGGCGATGCGCTGTGCGTTATCCGAGACAACCTCATCAGCAACATCCAACAGTGACAAGATTTTCTCATCTGCAATACGGTAGTGAACATGTCTCCACTCTTGACGGTTCAAAACCAATCCGCAGTCCTTCAAACACGCCAAATGGTTTGAGACGTTACTTTGTGAAAGCCCAGTCTCTTCACTCAACATGCTGACCGTTTTTTCACCGGCACGAAGTACCAAAAGCAACGCCAAACGTGACGGGTCTGCTAAGCCCCGAAAGAACTTCGCCCGCACGGCTAACCCTGGGTCGGTTACCACACTCATGTCCTCACCTCGACAAGTCATCATCTTATTATTTAATAATATGAAAAGGGACCTAAATGCCACAAGGGAAAAATTCTTTGCACTGTGTCTCTATGCATAGGCAATTTGCCGGCCCTTATCGAGAGGCTGTCAACATCGCACTGGACTACAGCCTTACAGGCTGCACAACGGTGGTTTAAGCATGAACGGTGCGCATTGTTGCAACGTTAATTGCACGGTAATAACAATGACTCCCGCTACAGAGCTGCCTGTAATGCTGTCAGAAACTCGGACGAATGGTCGACTCTGATGAGAATGTTAGTTACGAACTGCTTCCTGCCCAAAAAGGATTCTGCCGCGACCGGTTCCTTTACTTTTATCGCGATTTGTGGAAATTCGTGAAATGCCTCCATGAACCTCGGCAAAGGAAGTACAGCTGCAATGAAGCGGTCTTGGGAAGTTCCCATAGTTCGAGGGTCGAATGCTTGAACACCTTGTATTGAGCGCATGGGAATGGATACCCGTTTGCGTAAGCCTACATTAATCACCAACCGATCTTCGGATACGGATATACCTGTTGACCGAATAGCGTTGTAGTCACCGATGATCCATACGATACTGTAGAAGTGCAGTCCTGTTGATACCCACGCCAATATTGGGTTAAAACTGTGTAGCCAGAAGTGAAGGGCGATTCCTTCAATAATTTGTTCGTGGAGCATCACAATAAAGAATCCAAAGTATGTACTGCTTTTATGCAGCGTGAACTGGGCATTCACCGCCCGTGCTCTGCCCCAACCGAAGAATGCGAACTTCCAAATGCGCAGTTCTCCAACGACAAAATGCAAAACTCGACTGCTTTCATACGTGACGGCTACACTTTCTATAACCGCTGCTTTCAAGGTCATACCCGTTCTAAGCAGCCCTCTTAACCTAAAGAACATGACGACCAATTCGTACAAGAGATAGCCCCAAAGCATAAACTCCATCACGAGGAGAAACGCGACTACTCTCTTCAGCAGCATCACATCCATCCTGGGACGAGGGAGCTAGATACTGTAATACTATCAAATCCGATGAGCAGTGAATATTGCGCACTTCTGCCCGCTCCTGCGACAAGTATGTCGTGAAGCGTCTTATGGTGTCGGCTTTTGGACATATGAGGCAGCTAGAACAAAGTACTTCTTGCGTTGACACCCCCTGTCATTGACGATATAGCTAGGGGTAAGGACGCAAGGGGGGAAGAAGTGTTGGTGCTCGACGACGAAGCGCGCGCGGTGACCCACCACAACAACCGAATTACTCTTCTCCCCAAGGAGTTCGACTTGCTGCGGTTCCTCTACGACCATCCCAACCGCACGTTTTCGCGTGAAGCTCTGCTGGAAGCCGTTTGGCCGATGGACGCGCCAGTCGATCGCACCGTTGACGACCACATCTACCGCTTGCGCAAGAAACTCGCGCCCCTGGCCAGTGAACTCACCCTTGAGACCGTGCGTGGTAAGGGGTACAAACTGGTACTCCATCAGCAAGCTCGATACGCAGCGGAGAACGCCAAAAATCCACTGCTCGGCAACTCAGAGTACCGCAGGCAGATGCGCGATTTGTTCAACTCCTACGTGTTGCACGGAACCGGTCCAGGCATTCGTGCCATGGCTGCCAACCCGGCGGTATTCGGGGTGGACCGCGACGTGATTCTCCGTTCAAGGACACGTTACATCCAGGGTGACTACAGCGAAGTCCTAGTGGATGACGGTACGCCCATCGGTGAGCGGCTGGCATCGCTTCTGACCACGTACCGGTACATGCAGTTTGACTACAACAAGACGCTCTTCTTTACAGAACGATCCGTCGACAGTTATTTGCTGCGGACTGAGCACCACATCGAAACCATCACGTTCGACCTGCCGTTTCTTTACCTGCTAACCGGGCAACGCGACAGAGCACTCTCGAGGATGGCCGATTCTGTACTCTCCTATGAGGCGATGCCGGACTATCTCGACGGATACCTCGGCCTTGTCCGCCTTCGGGATGCGATGTTTGCTCTGTACACGGGCGCTTTTGACGAACTGCGAGATAAACTCGACGTCGCGGAGAAGACCATTGCCAAGCTGCAGTGGCAGCGCGAAGCCGGGTACCTGCTCATCCTGCAGGCGATGTGCGCGTGGGCGGTGCAGTCCGACGAGCAACAGGCGAATAGGTTACTGGACCAGGGTCTTGACCACCTGCGAGCCATCGGCTTCGTGCACTACTACATCGGGCGTGTGCATGAACTCCTCCACTTTTTTGATACCGTCTATCCGAATCGGCGTCTGCACAACAAAGTGCTGCAAGTGTGGCAGGAACTTTCGAAGCAGTACAAATTTCCACAGCTCGTCCACGCGTCCAAGAAGCAATTGACAGGCATCCTCGGCGAACCACAAGTCCTCTGATATTCCTCTGACAAAAAGGCACTATGCTCAGTCTAGCAACCCCTGGGAGTGAGCTTTGGTGTCGATTTTCAAGAACCGCAACTTTACAATTCTCTTCTCCGGCCAACTTGTATCGAGCATCGGCGATAACTTGTACTCGATTGCCCTGCTCTGGTACGTGCTCGACTTGACTCACTCCAAGGGTGACCTCGCAGTGACCGGATTTGCCACCACGCTGCCGCCGCTCCTTGGCGCGTTTATCGGCGTCTATGTGGACCGTTGGCGCAAGCAGACCACGATGATTGCCTCTGACATTGCACGAGCCGGACTCCTGCTCTTGTTGTATCTGATCACGACGATGAACACACCGCACTTCGCCTGGATTGTGGCTGTGGTGGTCGCTGTCGAATTGGCAGGTACGTTCTTCTCGCCCGCGTTCTCCTCGCTGCTGCCATACATCGTGAGTCAGGATGAGATGGCGGCGGCATCCGGGATCAACATGTCAGGTAGTGCCTTTGCCTCACTTGGCGGGATGATTGGCGGGGGCGCGCTGCTGGCGTTCATCGGAGCGACGCGGCTGTTTCTCGGCGATGCGCTGTCGTTTATCGCATCGGTCGTGAGCCTCACATTCGTTCGCAGCCCCGAGGTCAAGCGAACGCGAACAGCGGACACGAACGTGATCAAAGAGTGGAAAACCGGCATGCGCATCATCCTGAAGTCCCGCTATCTGACGCAGTCCGGACTAACTTCGATGGTCAACAACTTCTCGCTGTCGGCGTTTGGCATCGTCATCACCCCATGGGTCAAAGACACGCTCCACGGCTCGGCGCTTGTACTCGGGATGATTTACGGGGCACTGCTCGTCGGCATGATTCTCGGCGGACTCCTCGCCGGCCACGCTGGCAGGCGGTTTCGCTACCGGATGATCGACTTCGTGACGTTGGTTGGGCTCGGCCTTGGCGTATCGCTGGCGGGGGTGTGGGCAAACGTGTACTGGGACGCCGGGGTGCTGTTTGTCGCGGGGTTAATGCTCGGCGTGGTGGACGGGATGGGCGGTGCTGTGCGGGTGCTGATGATCCCGGAAGATGTCCGCGGCCGCGTCTACTCCACGCTGTCGACAGCCTCGCGGATGGCGATGCCGCTTGGCGTCGCGGTGCTCGGCAGCCTGTTGTTGTACCTGCCGACAGGCGACGTGCTGATGTTGACCGGCGTCAGTCCCATCATCGGCGGCTTAAGCTACCTGTTGCCGTTCTCGAAGCGGGCATTCGCCGAAATCGACGCCAATCGCAGCCTCGGCCGGGTGGTGCCGGAACGTGGTGAAGTCATGTGATATGACATACGGCCACGGATAAATTCTCACAAAGGCTGCTCCCGCGGCAAGTTAGGCTATCATAGAAGATAGACTTGACCGCGGAGGTGCCGTATGCTTCAACTTCGGAACGCGAAAGTCACCATAACGCTCATCGTGATCAACATCCTCTGGTTCATGGTCGAGCTGCACAACGGCTTCACGACGACCGGGCTGCTGCAATCCGGAGCACAGGACTACACGGACGTGGTCATGGGTGGACAGTGGTGGCGCGTGCTCTCGTCCATGTTCGTGCATGGCGGGTACGCGCATATCGCCATCAACATGATCTCGCTGGCGTCCCTCGGCGTCGTCGAGATGTTCACAGGCCGCCTGCGCTACCTCATCATTTATTTCGCGTCCGGCATCTGCGGCAACCTCGCAGAAGTGTTGCTTGGCAGCCATCAGGCGGTCAGTATGGGTGCGTCAGGGGCCATCATGGGCGTGTTTGGCATCGCGCTGCTTATGGCGCTGCACAAAAACCTCCCGCGAGGCGTGCTCTATCAGTTGCTGTTTTGGCTCGTGCTGAACTTTGCCATCGGATTTTCTACGACTGGTATCGGCAACATCGCTCACATCGGCGGGTTGCTGACCGGGGGCATTGTCATGGAGCTTGTGGTTTACCGCGCATCCCGAAAGTTTTGGACATGGTTGATTGGCCTTGCGACGCTGCTTGCCACGCTGGGACTAGCTTCCACCATCGCGTATGGGGGAACGAGTGATACTGGGACGAGCGTGTCGCGCCTGATTTCTGACCAGAACAAGCTCGTGCTGATTGAGCAAGAGACGGTAAATGCGTTCAACGGCGCCGGAAAAGGGAGCATATCTCCTGCAAGTGCGCTGAAGACGTACAAGAGAGAGCAGGAGTCCCTGGTAGCTCTGCTTGCCACAAGCGAATCGCACCGACAACAGGCGCCGAAACCATTGGTCCCCGTCTTCGACAAGCTGTACCAGGGGGAGTCGGCGTGGTCCAAGGGACTGGCGCTGTTGATTCAAAGTGGTGGCCACGCGAGCTCGGCGACGTATAGCCGGGTTACGCAGTTCTTTAACCAGTCAGTAGCAGCGGACAACGCAATGTACAAACTGGCGCAGCCGTACGGAGTGCAGCGGGCGGGGGGGTAGGCGCTGTCGTTGCGCAAAGCCTCTCGTCGCCTTGGTGTCTCGTCAGGTTAAGGTCAGTTTATGTCCTCGGCGCACCCAATTAAACCCCGTTGTAAAGGCTGCTATCCCAATCGAGGAAACTATTACCGAAAGGTTTCTCCTGTTTAAAGACGAACCCGCATATATGGGAGAACAAATCTGCATCGGTAAAACATCTCTCTCTCGCCACAACATCTCTCAGTCGCTGTTTGATTGCCAGAAACATCAAATTCGTACATATTGCCCATCACGCTCACAAAGGAGAATTAGATGAACCCGATCCGACGCCTGACGATTGCAGGATTGACCGCTTTCACACTATTCACCCCGACTGCCTTTGCAGGCACTACTCATCAGGTCGTTGAGACGAACCATGGATGGGTGACGTACCACAGCAGGGCGCAACTCTCGAGTCCCGTGCTGGGCCGTCTCGACCTTGGACAAGAAGCACCACTTGTCAAGAAGGCCAACGCCTATTGGTATGAGATTGATGTCAACGGACGTGATGCCTACATCACTACGAACCGCAACTACACGCATGTTGCGAACACCACCTCGTCAACTCCAGCACCGTCACCGTCACCGTCACCGTCACCAGCGCCAGCGCCCACTTCTTCGCAAGACGTGATTCACGTGACTGCCGGAAACGGTGTCCCAGTCACCATCAACCTGGCGGGAGACACCACACAACAGCAGGCGCTGATTAAGGCGGGCTTGACACAGCTTGGGGTTCCATACAAGTGGGGGACACAAGAGGCCAATGTCGGTTTCGACTGTAGCAACTTCGTCGCTTGGACGTACAAGCAGATCGGGATTTCATTTAGCGGTTCGTCTGTCTATCAACGCTTCCACGTTGGTTCGCCAGTGACGATTGACGCCACCGACAAGACCAAGTACCTGCAACCGGGCGACTTGTTGTTCTTTGCGAATGCCGCAGCGCCGAACGGTCAAGGCCATGTCGGAGTGTATATTGGCAACGGTTTAATCATTCAGGAAGGCGGCGGACGCGGCAAAGTCACAGTCGAGTCGTTGAACAACAGCCGTGCATGGTTCGGGCGTTCCCTTGTGTTCGCAAGACGCGTGCTACAGTAACGAGTCATGTCGCGTGTTACGAACTCTACGACTTTTTGCGAGCTCTACGACTCAGCGCTTATGGGTCCGCCACCACAGGAAGCGATACAAATTGACCTATGCACACCGGTGGCCGCTGCACGCGACTAAATCTCTACCATTCCGCGCTTCGCTGCCAGCAGCACCGCCTGGGTTCGGTCGAGCACACCAAGTTTGCTGAGGATGTGGCTGACGTGGACCTTGACGGTTTTCTCGCTGATCCCGAGCGTTCCTCCAATTTCTTTATTGGACAGACCATGTGCCATGGCTTGGAGGACATCGTGCTCACGATCGGTTAGGGGCTCCGCGGCGGCAGAATCTCCAACTGCCTGTTCAGAATGCACGCGTGGCAGTCGCTCTGGTTGGCTCGCCTGTGTCGCTGCCCACGCTGTTTGTTCCATCACCATACGTCCTGCGGCCGCCTGACGAATGCCTCCGAGCAAAAGGTCGGGCGGTACGTCCTTGTGCAAGTATCCGACAGCCCCAGCCGCCAGCGCGGAAATGGCCGTCTCCCTATCCTGAAACGAAGTGAGGGCGAGCAGTTTGAGGCCTGGCCGCAAATTGCGCAGACGCCGAATGGCCTCGACGCCATCGACCGGCCCTGGCATCTTCAAGTCCATCACAACCACATCGACTGCCAAGTGCGTGTCCTGCAGAACTTGCACGGCCGCCTCGCCAGTGTCGAGTTCGCAGACCACCGTGATGTCACCTGCCAACTGCAAAAAAGCGCGCAGTCCTTCACGAACGACCGGGTGGTCGTCGACAATAGCGACGCGGATGCGGGTGTTTTCCTCGCTCATTTGCCCAGCCCCCCGGAAGCACCGTACGGAATGTCAATCACCACGCGAGTGCCGCGGCCCGGTTGCCCGTCGATCGCCACGGTCCCACCGATCGCAGCCGCTCGCTCTACCATCGTACGCGTGCCAAGTCCCCTGCCAATTGCCACGAGCGGGCAGCCAATGCCGTCGTCCACGACTGTGATAAGCAAATTGTCGTCCGTCTTGTCAACCAACACTCGAATCGACTGGGCATTCGCGTGCTTGAGCGCGTTGTGCAGAGCTTCGTCGACGATCGCGAGCAGCGTCGCGCGCACGAATGGCGCAGGTTCTGGCATGGTTGATGCTGACAGCACCAACTCCACCTTTGGCTTGGGCTGCATGGCTAGAGTCGAGATGCGGGCCTGTAGGTCTGCGAGCAGTGATGTTTCGTCATCAAGGCGGCGAAGCGCCCGCACTAAATCGCGCATCTCCTGCTGGCTCTCGGACAACAGTTGCCCAACCCGCGCCACCGTCACCTCGGCATCCGGACTTTGCAACTCCATCTGCGCGGTAGCAGTTCGCAGCAGCAGTTGCGCTGAAAACAGGCGCTGGCTCACAGAGTCGTGAAGTTCCGCCGCAATGCGGTGCCGTTCCTCGAGGTAGGCGTGGCGCATCGCCTGCACATGCGCGTCCGCACCGGCGTACGCGGCGGCGAGCTGCCAGGCGAACGCGTCGAGGAGTTCTTGGTCCGCCGCGCTAAACGCGTTTGGCAGCGGGCTTTCCAGTCGAAGTTCATACGCTGTCAGCGGCAGCGGTGTCGATACGGCGGTGTACGCCAGTGCCAAGAGGATGCTGTCGCAGTCAGCGGCAGGCGGGGCTTGATTATCTGTCTCCTCGGCGGTAGTAACCGTATACACATACGCGCCTTCATCTTCACTTGCACCCGGCTTCGCCTCGGCCACCGCGACAATCTCGGCACTCCCAGCGTTATCGCTCGTTACGCCGCACGCCGCGTATCCGAATTTCTCGACAAACGACTCAAGCGCACGTTGCAACAGCGTCTGCGGTGGAGTCGTCCTAACCCAGGCTGCAGCAATCTCTGCCAGTTGCTGCAACCGCGTCGCCTTGTCACGCACCTGTTGAAACAGGCGGGCGCGGTCGACAGCGACAGCGACTTGCTGCCCGACCGTCTGCAGGAACGCGAGCGCCGCTTCGTCAAACACGGTGCGACCTGGAGCGGCGAGGTTTAAAATTCCCAGCGAGTTGCCTTTGCTGCGCAGCGGAATGCTGGCGTGAAAGTGCAGGTTGCCCGTATCGCCAACGGCCGACTTGAGCCGGCTGCAACGGACGATGTTGACGGCTTCGCCGAGCTTGCCTTCCACGAACTGGTCCTGACACTCGCACCACCCGGTCCGCAGCCTCGCCTGCTGACACTCGTCGAGCGCGGGTGGCAGACCGCTCGCGCCGACTTCGACAAATGACCGCTTGTGCTCGTCGAAGCGGAAGGCCCACGCCGTCTCGAGCCCGAGCGCGTCGCCGAGCATCGGCAGAATCGCCTCCATTGCGGCGGAGATGTCGTTGGCTTGGTTGAGCGCCTCTGCGATGTCGCGAAAGACTCTGATGCGGTCTGGCGCCTGTTGAAAGCCGCGCTCCTCCATACCTATCCTCCTCAACCTGTGGCCAGTCCCGGCCCATGTAGTTCCAGTTTACACTACAAAATCAGGTTGGAGTCTCCGAACTCGTGCCACAGGTACCCGCGCGCAATCGCCTCTTCATACGCCGCCCGCAGCCAATCGGGCCGCACGAAGGCATACAGCATCGCCAGGTGACTCGTTGCGTCGTCGTGCAGCCCAGTGATGAGGCCAGTGACGGTCGGAACCGGATTGTCCGGCGTGATCACGATAGTCGTCCAACCGGCCTTTGCTTCGATGACAGGCCGCTCTGTGTCTGTCGCAGCGGCCAGGGCGCGCACCACAGTGGTCCCTGCCGCGATGACCCGGCGACCCTCACGGTTCGCCCGATTGACGACTTGCGCGGTAGCCTCTGAGACACTGAACCACTCGGGTAAAAATGGGTGCCGAGCAAGCGGTCCTGTCACCTCGTGACTCGACACGCCCGTGTGCAGCGTGATGTCGGCGATGACGACGCCTTTTTGCCTGAGCGCTTCTACAACGCGGTCGCTGAACGGCCGCGCCGCGGATGGCATTTCTGCCGACCCGGGGTGTTGCGCAAACACGGTCTGATACGCCTCAATCTCTGGTTTCGACTGCAGATAACCGTAGCGAATCGGCTGCCCCAATTGCTCCGCCACCCGCCACAGGTTGTCGTTCGTCTCGACGTACCACAGGCGGCTGTCCGGGTGAAACCGGCCGATGACGGTGGCGCGGGTACCGCCGATGAGCAATTGTTCCCCGGTCTCGAATAAACGCGTATCGGCTTCGCCGGCGACCGTCCTGCGCTCCACCACGAAGGTACGCGGCGTCATGCGGAGTGCGACGTGGATTCGCAGCGGTTCGCCCGTGACGATGTTCGTGGCGGGCAGACTGGCTGGCAGTGTCCTCGAGGTGTTGACGACGACCACGTCGCCGGGGTCGAGGTAATCCGCCATCTTGTGAAATCGCACATGCTGAGTCTTTCCCGTGGATTTGTGCAGCACCAGTAGTCGCACTGCATCCCGCTCCAGTCCGCGCTCCTCTGGTGTTGTCGTCGCCGGAAGCGGCTGCGCAGACAAGTGTAGGGACAAGTCGTAGGGTTTACTCTGAGCCGAACTCGCTAGGATGCTTTCATCGCACAACACCAGGTCATTTTGAAGGTGCGCCATCACGCAGTCACCTCCATAAGTCCGTCTCGTGTCACTTGCAGGCGGACACCGTTCGTAAACAGGAATTTGTTTTCGCCTTTCAACGGCTGAAACAGCGCCAGCAACGCAGCAGCGACCGCAGCGGGGGAAGTCAGCCCCTGTGCGCCGGGGTCGGCGGCGCGGTGCATGGCGGTGTCCATGTCGCCCGGATCAACACTGTGAACCAGTATGCGCTGGTCAGCAAGTTCAGCAGCGAGCGTTTTGTGAAACAGGTCGAGAGCCGCTTTCGACGCGCCGTACACACCCCAGCCCGGATAGCCACCGACGGCTGCGTCGCTTGAGATGCCAAGGATGAGGCTCTGCGTCTGTGTCGCAAGGTGCGGTAAAGCCAGCCGGATGAGTTGCAGCGGCGCAAAGACGTTGACGTCGAACACCTGCGCTTCATTTTCTGTCGTACTGTCCGTCACGCTTGGCATCGGCAAAATGCCGAGCGTTGAGGCGTTGTTGACCACGGCGTCGATGCGTCCAAACGTCTCGGCTGTCTTAGCAATCAGCGCGCGTTGAAAATCGCGATCGGCCACGTCTCCAGGCATGGCGAGCAACCGGGCAGGGTCGCTGTCAACGCTTTGACCGAGCTGTTCGCCGACCACGCTATTGCGGTGTTTGCGGGTCAGTAGCATCCGGGCGGCTTCAACGTCCGCCCCGGTTCGCGCGCAGAGCGACACGGCAAAACCGGCGTTCAGTAAGGCCTGTGCCAGTGCAAGGCCAAGCCCCTGAGTTCCACCCGTGATGACGACGACTGGCGTGTTGGATTGCTTTTCGACCTTCGAATTTACTGCTGTCATGTGAAGCCCTCCTCCTCGGTTGCATTTCGATGACTGTCGTGAGGACCGTGCAGAGTCTCCCGCCAATCGACTTGCTGTCACGAGCGTAAATCCGCGAGGGGTCGTGAGGCGTCTGCGCAAAGTCGTAGTCCGGCCTACAACTTTGGTCGTACGACAGGGTAGGGCCCCGAGGTGAGGTGAAGGCTGCAGGTAGTGGGGTGCGGCGTGTGGTCACGAAGTTGCCACAGGATTGGCACAGAACCCTCATGACTGGGTCGAGATCGAGTGTTTACAGTGAATCGGGCGCGATGGATGATTAAAAATGAGCAAAATGGCGCTTGTAGAGTGGTGAACAGTATGGTGACTTATTGGACGATGGTCTTCAGCCTAGGGCTCGTTGTTATGTTCGGTTTTGGCATTTTGAAGCTGTATACGAAGCTTGAAAAACTTGCGCACGAAGATGCGCCGCCCGTCGCTGCGAGCACAGGGTCCGCGATGAATAGGCGAGACACCCCATTTTCACTCACCGTCTCGCGCCGAACCATGCAGTCCGCATTAGGCGTGATGTGGTTACTTGACGGCATTTTCCAACTGAAACCCCAGATGTTTAGCCAAGCGTTTATCCAGCAGGTGATACTCCCAACCAGTGACGGACAACCTGTGTGGATCTCGACGATGATCCACTGGGGCGCCCACGTGGTTGCGGGAAACCTTGTCGTCTGGAACTCACTGTTTGCGCTTGTACAGCTGGCACTCGGGGTGGCCCTGATGTTCAATGTGAAAGTCAGGCAAACCATTGTCGCGTCGCTCATCTGGAGCGGTATTGTCTGGATTTTCGGCGAAGGGACAGGACAGCTCCTGACGGGTCAAACGCTCTTGCTGAACGGCGCGCCTGGCGCCGTGGTCATTTACGCTCTCGTAGGGATTGCGGTGTTCCCGAAGAAAGGAAGAAATAGTCGGGAATGGCAGGGTAGTTCTGTTCGATTTGCACAGGTATCACTCGCTGGGCTGTTGGCTCTTGGCTTTGTACTACACCTACAGCCAGTGTATTTAACTGCAGGCGGATTGCGGCAGGCGATTATGGTGCCGTGGTTGGCGCAGGCCTTGAATAGTCATGGAGCGGTGTATTCGGTGGTATTGGGTTGCATCGAACTCGCCCTCGCCATCATGCTGTTTTTTAGGATTCGACTGCGCGTTGCCGTTTGGTTATCCATCGTGCTTTTTACTCTCTACTGGTGGGTCGGGCAGTCGTTTGGTCAAATCCAGGACCCGTTAGCCACAGACTTTAACTCTGGGCTGCTGTTGGTTTTGTTGGCGATATGTGCTAACCCGGAGTTACTTGGGCATCTGCAAAGCAACCGTGAATGCTTGGAGGGAGATCCCGCCTGAGCTGCGATGGGAAGGTTGTCATCGTCACGGGCGGTGGACAAGGTGCAAACATAGTGATCGACGGCGGCATGACGGTTAATATGATATCCGAAGAGTAAATCTAAGGAGGGGTTTTACCGTGGGGAAAAAAGTGTTGTTAATTCTGTCTACAGCGGAAAAGGAAAAGGCGTTAGCGGGTACACTGTATGGCATCAATGCGATCAGAAACAAGTGGTTGGAGGAAGTTAAGGTCTGTTTTTTTGGCCCATTTGAATCGCTGCTTGCCGAGGACGAGGAAGTGCAGCAGGCTATTGCGATGCTGGCTGAGTATCAGGTGCCAGTCGCATGCAAATTTATATCCGACAACAGTGGAGTGACGGAAAAACTCGCGCAACTTGGGATCCAACTGGAATACGTCGGACAGACGGTGTCAGACTACATAAATGACGGGTACGTACCTCTCGTGTTCTGAAGTCGTTTTAGCCGAACTTTCGTATGCGCCGAAGAGTTGATCAGGTCGCTAAAACGCGCGGCAGAGCCCGCTGGCGCTGCCGCGCATTGCGAATATCCCACCCGAAGTCATGTGGCCATACGCTCGTTCTATCTCACAACTGTTTAAACCGCAAGTACCAGCTCTTGTAATCGTACCCTTTCTCTTGCGCTTCCTGCTCTGATTCCACTGCAGATGCTTCCACAGGGGGAGGGACGATGACTGGGTCGCCGGGGTTCCAGTTTGCAGGAGTTGGAGTACCGTGCGTGTCCGTGGTTTGAAGCGAATCGACAAGCCGCAGGATTTCAGAGATGTTACGGCCCGCGCTCATAGGGTAGTAAATCATGGCGCGCAGTACCCCTTTGTCGTCAATCACGAATACAGAGCGGATAGCTGATGTGTTGGAAATACCCGGATGAATCATGCCGTACAGTTTTGCTACCTTCATGTCCAGGTCGGCAATGACCGGGAACGGAATTTTCTGACCGAAAATGCGCTCCAAATCGGTTATCCAGGCTAGGTGCGAATGGACACTGTCGATCGAGAGGCCGAGCAACTGTACATTGCGCGCTTCGAATTCGCCAGCTCGGGCAGCAAAGCCGTGAAACTCAGTGCTGCATACTGGCGTAAAGTCTGCGGGGTGGGAGAACAGCACAACCCACTTGCCACGGTAACCACTCAGTTTTTTTACACCTTGTGTGGTCACAGCTTGAAAATCGGGCGCTGGTTCGTTGAGACGAGGATACGGGGACGAAGTTGCCGGCTCTGTGGTTGACAAGAAAACACCTCCAGGCACAATACAGACGATTACTGATAACTTTCACCGGTTGCCACACTCTTATTCAAGGACGCATAAGAACGGGATGACAGAGCGGCAGGTCAAAGGGCGCTGCCGCTCGAGACGGCACTGTTGAACAGGTCAACAGTCTACTATGGCAGCAATCGCAGGTTCGTCACATTTGTCTTCGCCGTGGTCTCCTGTACCAGCTTGTAGCGCCCGCTGCCGAGCGGCTTGAGGTTCCAGTGCAAGTAGGTCAAGGTTCCGCCAGGAATGCTTTTGACGGCTGCAATGGCCTTGTCGACAGTTGTGTACACCTTTCCGTCAGGGGTCACGTACATTATGAACACACCGTTGTGAGCGGTAGTACCTCCTTCAAGGAAGGCAATACATCCACTTGCTCCGGGGGATGAGGTCACTTTGGTCGCGATGCGTATACCGAAGGGTGTGCCATTTTTCGGCGGATTCAGCAAGGCCTTTCGGTATTCTGCCTCTGTCTTGTAAAAAATAATGGGCTTCGGATTCTTTTGAAAGAACTCTTTGCGGTTACTGACATGCACCAGATACAATGGCGTCTGACTCGTTACAGTCCGCTTGGTTTTGCCGTTGTGGACACCGACAACCCAACTCCCGTTTGTTTGCTTATAGTACAGGGCACCAACGCAAGTTCCCGCTTGAATGGCCATGTAGAGTTCCCCCTCATCTGTGTGCGATACATCTTGGTTTAGTCAATGCGAGGGGAATCCCGGTTGTACGAGCCATTCGACTAAAGAATTTCTGCACCGCAGGAAACAGGGCGTGTGCGCACGTGATAGGGTGGGCGGATTGAGGGGGCAGTTCCCCTTTGCCTGTAAGCGTAGTCGTCTTGTATACTGTAACGGTCTCGCTCATTCACTACATGCGCCCGTCGCCAAGCGGATAAGGCACAAGTTTCCTAAACTTGCACGCGCAGGTTCGATTCCTGCCGGGCGCGCCAGTTCATCTCCATGCGTCTCTGATGAGACGTTTCTGTTCAGCTTTTAGGCTGCTCAGAAACGCCTCATCTTTTCATTGACATGCGACTAAGCGGGAAGCATAATGAGTTGTCGGAAATGAACTGAATACAGTGAGTCCTCGTTAGGCGAGGCGTCTATGTGAACACAAGCCACTACCCGGAAACGTCGAAAGACGCCAATGGGTCAACAGGTATTGCCGGATTAAGGCTTTACCTAACGTGGCTGAGTGAAAACTCTACGTTGCATAGTGCTAAAGCTCAACCAGGGGGATGCACGAAACATCTTTGTTTTGATGCGCAAAACCAATCCCCCGAGCTGCGGCCGGGGGATTTTTATCTTTGCTTCTTTGAAGGAGGTGGTAGGTGTGGACGCAGGCCCTAGTCATCAGTCGCAGCAGCTGAATTACTCGGTTTTGAACATGTACTGTGGGGAACTCTGTCCCTCCTATCACGTCTTCAAGGAGGCTAACAATGATGCGTGGAAATGCAGCGGTTCAAGATCTGGCTGTTCTCGACAGCCAGCATGTTGGTGACATCGAAGGGGCATTTGGCACCGTACGCGTGTCCGACCATGCCCTTCGCAAGGGTTGGAAAACACGGATTTTGACTTTGCTCGCCATCATGGGTCCGGGACTCATCGTGATGGTTGGAGATAATGACGCCGGCGGCGTTGCAACCTATGCTCAGGCGGGACAAAACTTCGGAACCAGCCTGCTCTGGGTATTGCTCTTGCTCGTCCCCGTTCTGATTGTCAATCAGGAAATGGTGGTGCGCCTTGGGCTAATGACGGGAGTGGGTCACGCGCGCCTGATTTTTGAGCGGTTCGGCAAGTTTTGGGGAGCTTTCTCGGTCGGTGACCTGTTCGTCCTGAACGTGCTGACCATCGTGACCGAATTTATTGGAATTCGCATGGCACTCAGTCACTTCGGTGTGAGTCCGTTCATCTCGGTGGCGGTTGCGGCCGCTGTGCTGATTGGCATCACGGTGACCGGCAGTTTCAAGCGCTGGGAGCGGTTTATGTACGTGCTGGTCATCACAAACTTCCTTGTGATCCCGCTCGTGATGATGGCCCATCCCGCCGCCGGCCCGATTGTCACAGGTTTTCTGCAGCCCGGTGTACGCGGCGGCTTTACGTCAAACGCACTCCTTCTCATCATCGGCATGGTCGGCACAACGGTGGCACCGTGGCAGTTGTTCTTCCAACAATCGAACGTGATCGACAAGCGACTGACGCCGCGGTGGATGGCGTACGAGCGGGCTGATACGGTCATCGGCTCAGTCGTTGTTGTGCTTGGTGCGACGGCGATCATTGCGACCACAGCCTTTGCGTTCCAGGGCAGCAATTTGGCTGGGCAATTCGTGAACGCCGGGACGGTTATGACGGGTTTGTCTCAACACGTCAGTGTCTTGGCGGGGGACTTGTTTGCCATCATTTTGTTGAACGCCTCGTTGATTGGGGCGGCCGCAGTCACACTGTCGACTTCGTATGCGTTCGGAGATGTGGTTGGGACCAAACACTCGCTGCACCGCTCTGTGAAGGATGGCTTGGGCTTTTACCTCGTGTATGGGGCTGTCATCCTGTTTTCGGCTGGCGTTGTCGTGATTCCGCACGCTCCACTTGGGCTCATCACGACCGGCGTCCAGGCTTTGGCAGGCATTCTGCTGCCGAGCGCAACCGTATTTCTGCTGCTTTTGTGCAACGACAAGGCCGTGTTAGGGCCTTGGGTGAATCGCCCGTGGCTAAATGTCATTGGCAGCGTCATCGTGGGCGTGCTCGTCGTCCTCTCGCTGATTCTCGCGGTCGCGACGTTCTTCCCGAATGTGAACGTTCAGGTGCTGGCTCTCATTTCCGCTAGTTTGTTCCTGGCGGGTCTATTGGTGACAGGCGCACTGTGGATGCGGCGCCGCCCGGCAGCCAAAGTGGTTCAATCGCAGGCAGACCGTGACACATGGAGAATGCCGCCGCTTTCCAAACTGCCGAAAGCGGTTTGGTCACCCACTCAGAAGGTGGCCATGGCCACGCTACGTGGGTATTTGGTGATTGCTGTGGTGATGCTCGTCGTAAAAATCGTTCAGCTGTCGATGGGGGCTTGAACGGTTTGACCCGATGCCAGAGATGGCCCCACAAAGGCTCCAAGCGGGAAACGGCACCTACACGGTGCCGTTTTCGCGCAGACGTGCAATCACCGAACGAAGCCAATCGTGATCGGCTTTGAGGTGAACTAAGTCGTGTTCGATCGCAAAGTCGACGCCGAGACCGTAGCCGTGGCGAGGCGCAGTTTCATACAGTCCTATCTGCACGGACAACTGCCCAAGCCGCTCCTCGAGAAGGGTGACGGACTCTTCGGACGGCAAGTGATCGATGAACATCATGCCGATGTCACTGGAGAAGTTCATTTTGTCCGACTGCGACAGATTGGCTCGGAGCAACTCAAAAAAGCGACTCACGCCTCGCGGCGTAATCGAGTACACCTTGCGCGTCGGGCGATTCCCTTCTTGCTCCAACTTCACATCCACACATCCACTCTCGCCGAGACGGTCCAACGTCGCGTAGGCAGTGGGTTTTTTCATGTCCGTGATGCGGCTGAGGTTCTTCTCTATAAATTCGTTGATCTGGTATCCATGCTGGCTTTGCGCCATCAGCATACCTAGGATGAGCAACGCGCGATTGTCCATAGTTGTACTCCTTCGCAGACCTTCGTTACGTATATTATAGTCATTGTTGACTATATTGGTCAAAGAGGCTACAATCGAGCCGGATAGTCATAGGTGACTATTGGCCAAGAAGTGTCGCTTGTCCCCGTGCGTTTGTGATATGTACGACCAGCTCATTTTCGACAGAGGAGGATGTCCAATGTTTATCGCAGCCAATAGCATTGATGTTCCGAAAGAGCACAGCGGCCGGATGCTTGAGAGGTTCCGCAGCAACGCGCCAGACCTCAAACAGTTTGAAGGATTCCTCGGGTTTGAAATGTGGGTCGAAGAGTCAGGAAAACTGTTAGCCGTATCGAAGTGGGAGTCCCGCGAACACTTTGAGAAATACATCCACAGTGAGTCGTTCCGCAGTCACCATGGTGGTCAAAATCCGGAGCAGACGCAACAATCTCACGGACAGGCTCAAGTCACCCTTTACGACGCCGAAGTGATGGCCTAAGCAATGCTACGGAGAGCCCCTGTGAAGGGGCTCTTTTCACGATTGAACTTGCAGAGTGAAGGAAAGGAACATCAGGTCGCTGGAGTGCGGCAAAGCGTGCGCGTCCTGCACGGCAAAGTGCTCAGAGAGTATGCCCTTGAGCGTGTCCATCTCAAAAAAGGAGAAAAACCGCTTCGGTTCGTATGTGTCGTCGTCCCAAACACCCTCCGAGTTTTGTCCCCCATATACGCCCATGTAAAACAACCCGCCTGGCCGAAGTACACGGCGAAGCTCTGTCAGGACTTCGGGCAGTTCGGCCTTGCGCACGTGCAGAAGACAGTTCAGGGCCCAGACGGCGTCAAAGGAATCGTCAGGAAATGACAAGTGAGAGAAGTCCATCACCTCTGCTCGCAGGCCCTTCGTTTTGCACAGGTCCACCATGTTCGGGGAGAGGTCTACGCTCGTCACGTCCAGCCCGTTCTCCTGAAAAAACAGCGAGTCGTGCCCCGGTCCAGCTCCAATCTCGAGCAGTCTTGTCAATCCCGAACTGCGGATAGAGGCGAGGAAAGCATCGCGCTCGCTTACCTTCCAGTCCTGCCTCGACGACGCGTTGCGCTCTGCGGCTTGTCGGTTGTACGCCGTAATCAGGTCTCTCTTGAATTCGTTTGCAGGGTTTTCGATTTCAGCCGCTCCTCCCCGGATCAGTCTAATCTAATAAATTAGTATACAATAAAGTAAATCCGTGGGCGCGAACGGGGCATAGCCAAACATGACTTCTATCAAGCTGATTACGTCACACCTGATTGATGAATGTCTCCGGCATATTGAGGAGTCAGAGACAATCTATCTCCTAATCTCCTTTACTATGATATCTGGTGTGGACCTGATTGAGTCTGCGCTACGAGAAGCCGCTCACCGCGGTGCTGACATTAAATTTTTGACAGGAGACTACTTGTTTGTCACGCAGCCCGAGGCACTCGCCGACCTGATTGCCATCCACCCGGGCATAGAGGTGCGCCTCTGGAAAAGCGCAGGCGTCTCCTTCCATCCGAAGGCTTACATATTTCGCAAAGCAATCGGCGACGACGCCGTCATCGTCGGGTCATCCAACCTGTCGAGGTCAGCCTTAACAACTGGTGTCGAATGGAACTTAGCTGTTGCAGCACCGGACGGTGACATACCAGTGAATGAGGCTGAAGTTCGTTTTTTGAAGATGTTTTACTCAGAGAGTACTGTATCGGTCAACGCTGTGACCATTGCCGCGTACGAAGAGGAGTACGAATTATACCACAGCCAGCATATGAACCTGGCCAAGGCGTGGTCCGAGGCCGAAGAGTTGGCCACAATGTTCGAGGATGTCTCTACGACTGAGCAGGACGCCGATGCAGTGCACGACGCAAAGCTGGATTATCCGGATGCTATCGAACTTCGTCCTGCGCAGGAAGAGGCGCTGGCGGAATTGGCATCCACACGCGATGAGGGGTACGACAAGGCGCTTGTGGTCATGGCGACCGGCCTTGGGAAAACGTTCTTGGCCGCACTCTTCGCCAAGGACTTTCGGCGGGTCCTGTTCATTGCGCACCGAGAAGAAATACTGGTGCAGGCGCAGCGCGCATTTGCGCGAATTCTGCCGGAGAGGCGTGGCGGTTTATTCACCGGTACAGAGAAAAAATCCGATGGCGATATTGTGTTCGCCTCGGTCATGACGCTCGCGCGTAAGCATCACAGAACCCAATTTCCTCCGGATCACTTTGACCTCATTGTGGTCGATGAGTTTCACCATGCAGCCGCCACGAGCTACCAAGCTGTGATCGATTGGTTTCAGCCGGACTTTTTACTTGGCATCACGGCGACACCCGACAGGACAGATGCCCGTGATGTGTACGCGATTTGCGACGGGAACGTAGCCTATCGAATGGATTTTGTCGAGGCGATACAGCGCCGGTGGCTTTCGCCGTTTCACTATATCGGTGTATACGACGAGACGGATTATAGCCGAATCCGCTGGTTAGGATCGCGATATGACGAACAAGAGCTGCTGGCCGTGCAAACTCGAGAGTCCATGGCGACATTGGCCTACAGCGCTTGGCAGACTCACAAGCAGACCCGAGCTATCGCGTTCTGTTCGTCTGTGGTCCAAGCGCAGTTTTTGCAGCGGTTCTTCCAGTCGCGCGGTGTGAGTTGCGTCTGTTTGCACGGCGGTTCGTCAGCGCGTGAGAGGGCAGAGGCGATTCAGAAGCTCAACAGTGGGGATTTGGAACTCATCTTCACAGTGGATCTGTTCAATGAGGGCGTGGACATCCCAGCAGTAGATACTCTACTGTTTGTGCGGCCGACGGAGTCGCTGACTGTGTTCACTCAACAGGTCGGGCGCGGACTGCGGATTCACGAGGGTAAGACGCACTGCGCCATCATTGACCTTATCGGCAACTACCGTAACGCTGACATCAAGCTGGGCTTGTTCGACGCTGCGCAAGTGCGTGAGGATGTTCGGAGCGTGCGGACCATCCGCATTCCGCCAAGTGTGCCTGATGAATGTTCGATTGACCTCGACCTACGGGTCATCGATCTCATTCGCGTCATGCGGTCGAAGCGGCACCCAAGAAAGGACCTCCTGCGTGAGGGTTATCTTTCCGTCAAACGGGACCTCGGCCGCAGACCCACTTATCTCGAGATGCACCTGCACGGCAGTACGGACAGCAAAGCGATCAAACAGGAATACGGGGGATACTTTCCGTTTCTCAGTGCGATTGGAGAGTTAGGTGAAAGAGAAGAAGACGTCCTTCGGGACTTCGACGACTGGTTTCGGGAAGTCGAGTCTACACGCATGACGAAGAGTTACAAGATGGTCTTGTTGCACGCTATGCTGGAACGCGGGGAACAGGATTGGCCGAAGCCAATCTCCCCGGGGGAGGTGGCCCCGTTCTTCCACGCCTATTACGTGGAGAAGGAGTATCGTCGGCGGACCGACTTTAACGATCGGGAGACGCAAAACTTGATTCAGTATGATCAAGGTAAGGTAGCCAATCTCATCGCTGAGATGCCTATGACCAAGTGGTCGGGGTCGTCAAAGGGGATTGCGAGGTTTAGTGGAACGGAGTTCTGGTTTGAACTCGACCGCGAGGACCTCAACACCGATTTGTTTAAGTGGACAAGGGAGATATGTTTGTACCGGCTGCACGTCTATTTTGAGCGGAAGAGACAGGCTAAGAGTTGAGGCATATGACGTAGTTGCGTGAGCCACAAAAATTAGTAGGAAGGTCTCCTTGGTTGTTCATGATATGTTTACGATGGCGAAATATCTCGAAAAAAGTTGGTTCCTCGACTCCGTAGCAAGGTGACTACGTACTAAGGCCGGATCTAGACGCAGAAGCTTGTCAATAAGATCCGTCCGTGACAACAGGTGTAGTTTGTATATGTAGTCATGTTGGCGACATGCGGCGAAACTGATCGAAAACAAACTCCTTAAGCGGTGTCGCGTCGACAGCTTCCCTAACGCCTTTCTGTATCGGATCTTACCACGAAGATAACGGTCTAAATTAGCCCATACACTATCTTCTACTGCAACCCGTTTGTAGCTTTCGGTAACGCCAAAATAGATTTTTCTTTTGAGCCGGACGGGTCTTCCACGTATAATTTTCACATTCGTCCTAAAGGCGCTTTTTTTATAGGTAATGTACTTTAGTTGTTCGAACAGGACAGCGTAGTTCCCTGTGTTGTCAAACGCCTTGAAGATGGCATCTATCCGATCCTTCAGTTTCGCGACCTTGCTGTCAGCGATCGAGACATGGAGCCTACCTCCACTCGAAGAGAACTTATACCCAAGGTATTCAACAGGTGTCACATCATCGCGGTTGCTCTGAAACGTAAGGTACTGCGCCTTATCATTGTTGATCGACAACCTGTGAGACGCGAAAATTGAATTGATACACTGTTTAAATTGTTCGGTCTCCGAAGGGAGAAAATTGCCATTTATTAGTATGAATATGTCGTCCACATATCTAAAGTATGAATTAATCCTGGGATGGGACAGTCTCAGTGAGTCATCTAAGCTCTCTAGAAAGATTTCCGATAGGACATTGGAAATTGAGAGCCCTTGGGGGATTCCACATGTTCGGTCCCTACGAATAATCTGCTTAACCAGGAGATACTCCTCATAGTCTAGTAATGCACTTCTTCGCAACTTGTGTAGGAGTAAGTGGTGAGGTATAGACTCGAAGTAGTCCTTGATGTCGAGTCTGACGATGAAATAAGGCATATTTATCCTTAGTTTACCGATTATTTCATCAATTATATCGGGACGATTTCCGTATTTTACCCTGTATTTACCTCGGATTCTATCCTTCAAAATATCCAAAATTATTCTATCTCTAATAGTTGGGACAAACACACGCCGTCCGTTAGACAATTTCAGTGTCTTGAGTCTAGAGAATCCGTATGTGCCATTTTGAACCTTACGGATTACGATGGCGAAATGTTCCCCTCGACTCACTTCAAACTTTGCGGGGGTTACGCGGTCAAGTCCCGTTCTAAGTCGTGGGACGAGAGAACTGTAGTAGTTCTCCAGTAGTTCTTCATCCAAATACGACACGCTTATCACCTCAAAAGGCACCACCGGGGACTGGCAAACTGGCGGTTGTGTAATATCGGATCTGCGGAAAACCTAGCAGATCCAATGCTAGAATGCAATATTCCAGGATAAAGAAGGGGTTACTACCAGCCCCCAATGTTTCCATGTATAATTGTAACATCCGTGAAGGTGAGATGATACGTTTGAGGGTTGATTCAAAGGTATTTCTATTAAAGGATACTCTGCCAAGCGAGATTCCGATCATTTATTCAAACAAGGCACTTTGCGATTTCATCAAATGTGGGATCAAGATAGATAAAGGTACGGGATTTGATTCACTTGAGCTTAAGTCAAAGACATTGTCTCCGAGCGTTCCGTATCAGTTTTCGGTTTGGAAGAACGAAAAGTCAATGCGTGGGTTGTCTCTGTTGCACCCGCTCGCTCAATTACAAATGCAGAAATTTATCGATACGCACTCCGACGACTTACTTGGCTACTATCGGAACTACAACGTTTTTTCGATTCGGCACCCAGTTGCTATTCAACGGGATTCTGTAAAGTCAAATGACGAGAAAGTGCATGATGAACTTATGTTCTGGCTAAATGAAGAGAAGGAGTATAAGAACAATGACGCAGATTACGTTGTGGAAGGATATTTTGAAATCAGCAGGTTTTCAAAGATAACAAGTTTCTATAGATCGAGGTATTTTAGACGCCTAGAGTCTAAATACTCATTTCTGCACAGAATCGACATTCAGAACTGCTTTGATCATCTCTATACACATAGCATCGATTGGGCGTATGTAGGTGATAAAGATGTTGCCAAGGAGCTTCAAAAGTACGATGAACGCGTATCCTCTCTCCTCGACAAGGTTATGCAAATGTCAAATTACAGGGAGACCAATGGTATAGTAGTCGGCCCAGAGTTTTCACGTTGGGTGGCTGAGATAGTATTAATGCGTGTAGATGTCACCGTTTTAAAAGATCTGGAAAGACAGGGGCTTATCCAAAAACATCACTATGAAGTCGCCCGGTACGTCGACGACATCTTTATTTTCGGAATTGACGAGTCAACATGCCACAAAGTTCGGCTAGAGTACGAGAGGGTACTCCGTCTGTTTAAGATGGAGCTGAACGAGTCGAAAATTCAACTGGAGAAAAGGCCCTTCCTAAGAGCACGGTCATGGGTTCCAAGTGTAAGAGCTGTAGTCCGCGAGTTCTTTGGTAGTCTGAATGATTTACTGGCCCGTTTACGCGGCGCTGAGGTGGCAAACAAGAACTGGCAGTACAAGCTGCTATCTAGGTTGCACAGTGGATTTATTGAATCTTTAAGAGGATTCATTATATCTCACGGTGATCAGACTGATCATATTGTCTCCTATGTTTACAGTTCTTTCCGAACGAGATTCGAGGAAGTTTTTTCGATCATGCAAAAATGCGACCGAAACATCCAACTTTATCTGTTATCTGCTCTCGTCGACCTTCTTCATTCAACCTTGTCTTACTCTATTACCGCTCAACACGTCATAGATTATGTTCGTTTCATGACGAAGTTATACAAGTACGCAGCAACTCAGGATATGCAACACGTTTTAAACCTGATCTATAAAAAGTCTTACGAGTTGCTAAAATACAATTCGCATTACAATCAAGAATTATTGAACCTGTTGATCTTCATGAGGCGTTTCAAGAAGGATTTGCCGGAGGAGGTCCTCCTTTCGTACACGAAGGTGGACGACGGATATTTTACCCTCTCTTGTCTAGCATTTTATATTAGTTCTTATGATAGGGTGTATCGGTACAAGGCAGTTCGTGAATTGATTAATGGTCGCATATACCAGTTGGCGTGCGCAGTGGTGGAAAAGTATCTGGATGGGAAGCCCAGTGAAAAGGAGGCCTACAAAAACGGTAGGGATTTCTTGCTTAGTGTTCATTTCTATCCTCTGCACGATTTCTTCGGCCACCGGATCCTCACAACGGCGACACAGCACAAGCTTGATGAAATTAAACAGTGGCTAAATCTCGTCCGCTGGCCAACCGATAAAGATAAACTTCTAATGCTGTTCATCGAATACGCCAAGGAATTTGACAAGCCGTTTATGCAGTTCTCGCTCACCGATAACGATATAGAACCTCTGATCGTCAGACGGTCTGGGTACACTAAGTTCGGTGTTTATGAATAATGTTACTATATGGTGTGTTGTAATTTCTCTTGATTACCATGTGCGTTACGGAGATTGCAACGTGGCTGGGAAAGAAAATACCAATCCGGAAGCATCAGAGAAGGTCAAATGTCGATGGCCACGGCAGTGTAATCCCCACATCAAGACGTTTCGACTAGATACAACCCACATTATGGAATATAGAGAATTTTTAGGTGTGTTATCAGGCGTGCTGATTAGGTCCAAGAGCGAGCGTTCTTACCCCACCACCACCTGATTTGCCTGTCTCATCATAGCCGCAGGCATTGGTTTCTGTAACCGCCACGTGATGTTCATCGGGCGTGACCCAGTGTGTTGGACGTAGTTTGCAAGCCCAACGTATGTATACGGTGTCGTACCGGACGCATCTGACTTGTACTCGCGCACAAACAGGGCGACCCGGTTGCCAGTCGACCGGTGGTGGATATACCGCTGACCTGTCGGCGAATCGGCGGGCGTGGTGCTCTGTGACTGCCAGTGAAACAGCACGTCGTTGATGGCGTAGTCTTGGTACATTGTGGTCGGGGAGTAGTCCTTGTCCGATTTGTTCAGGGTAATAAACAGCAAGTCGAGCTTCTTGTCCTCGAGATACTTCACGCCTTCTCGCATTGCAGGCATCCTATCTTCCGCATAGAACCCAAGCGCGGCAAGTACCTGATCGCGCGAATACGTGCAGTGCAGGTCGAGAACATTGTCAAAGCCGAGATTGACAGGTTCGTCGACAAAGTCGATGTGCTCGAGATTGTAGTGAAGAATGTCACAGATCTCGCCGCACAGGACGGGGTTATTGAGCACTGTGTCCACACTCTCCGCCAACGACGAGAACCCACACTGTACGACGGATTTCTGCCACACCGTGTAGTGGAACATCAGCAGCATCTGGTACTCGGGTTCACTCCAGGTGCCCGGAGGCGGGTCCAATCTACGGTCAAGGACACCTAGCAAAAACGCAAGCCACCGCCGCGAGTTGACGGCTGCAATCCGCGGCAGAGCTTTGGCGAGCGTAGATTCGTCGGGATCTGAAAATGAGTCACGCACGCCCGCTTGCACACAGAGCCGGGCGAAACTAGGTGCGTTCTGACCACGGTACAAGTCACGCATCGTCAAGTGGTAGTAATCGGCGAAATTCGCGACAGTCAGGTCACGACCTGAATCCTCTGCGAACGCCGCAATTCTACTGACAAGGCCTCTCCTCGTGCTGATGGCTGTGCGAATGTTGTCGAGGATGTACTCCTTGGCCTGTCTTTCCAGTTGAATGAAGCAGCCGCGCGGCGTGTTTAGGAAGCCGTCTTGGACTTCCTTCTGCACGGACCGGCGCGTGTTTCGCAGCAGTGCGGCGAGCTTCTCCTCAAATCGGTAGCTCTGGTGCGATTGACCGATAAAGTCGAGAACCGTTAGGCATTCCTTCTTATTGGAAAGGCGTAGGCCACGGCCAAGCTGTTGCATGAAAACGGTCAAACTCTCCGTCGGACGCAAGAAAAGGATGGTGTTGACTTCCGGGATGTCAACACCTTCGTTGTATAGGTCCACCACGAAAATAAATCGCAGTTCGCCGCTGGTCAGGCGTCGCTTGGCATCGCGGCGCTCTTCTCCGGAGGACTGGCCGTGGAGGGCAATCGACGGGATAGCGTGCTGATTCATGAAGGCCGCCATAAAGCTGGCGTGATGGACGGAGACGCAGAAGCCAAGCCCAATGACTTGGTCGACATCGGTGACGTAACGGCGCAGCGACCGAACGACGAGGTCCGCACGTTGGCGGTTGTCAGTGTAGAGGTTGCTTAACTCCGCTGTATCATAGCTGCCACGACGCCAATGCAAGGTGCGCAGGTCAACAGTGTCGGTTACGCCGAAATACTGGAACGATGAGAGCAGGCCGCGGTCAATTGCTTCCGGCAGCCGAATCTCAGCAGCGATGCGGTGGTCGAAGTACGCAGTAACGTCTTGACCATCGAGGCGCTCTGGTGTGGCGGTCAGACCGAGCAGGACGGCGGGTTGATAGTAATTTAATAGATCCCGATAGCTATTCGCCGCTGTGTGGTGGAACTCGTCGACGACGATGAAGTCATAGTAGTCTGGCGTAGTTGCCTGTAGAAGGCTCCGAGAGTTGAGAGTCTGAATCGACACGAACAGGTGGTCGAGGTTCGATGGTTCATATCCGCCGACAAACAGGTCGCCGAAGTTCGGGTCGCGCAGGATGCCGCGGAAACAATCGAGACTCTGCCTGAGAATCTCCTCTCGGTGCGCGACGAATAGCAGCCGCTTTGGTCGCATGCGACCATCAGTGTCCGTGCAGAAGCGCTTGTAGTCGAACGCCGAGATCACGGTCTTCCCCGTCCCAGTCGCCGCCACGATGAGGTTGCGAAGATGGCCGTGGATGCGTCGCTCAGCATCGAGTTTGTCGAGGATTTCCTGTTGGTATTGATAGGGGCGGATGTCGAACGCAAACGACGTATCGCTACCTGCCCCCTTGTATTGCTCGGCGCGAAGGGCTGCGACAAACGTTGCACGCTCGTCGGCGTGATACGCTTGAAATCCGTAGTCGTGCCAGTAACCGTCGAAGGTTGCCGTGATCTTCTGAAACGTCGTCGGCAGGTCCTTCGCCGCCACCTTCACATTCCACTCGAGGCCGTCCATCAGGGCAGCTTTTGAGACGTTGGATGACCCGACATAGGCGGTGGAAAAGCCGCTCTTCCGATGGAAAATGTACGCTTTGGCGTGCAGGCGGGTCTGGTGTGTGTCGTAGGAGACACGGATGTCGGTGTTTGGCAACTCCCGCAGCTCGTCGATTGCCTTGATGTCGGTTGCGCCCATGTATGAAGTGGTAATGATGCGCAAGCGTCCCGTCTGTGTGAACTCTCGCAACTCGTCCATCAGGAGGCGCAGCCCGCTCCACCTGATGAAAGAGACGAGCATGTCGATGCGGTCGCTCGTCGTGATTTCCTTCTTGAGTTCCGCCATCATGCTCGGTTCATGTGGTGCACCTGTGAAGAGCGACGTCTCTGCAATAGACGTCTCCGGGCGGGGGATGTGGTTCGTTTGGGCACGACGACTGACACCAAGTGCAGTATTGCGCTTGTCTAGCAGTGCCAACAGCAGTTCGGCGTCGGGCGCGATGGTGTAGTCGTCCTGTATGTAGGCTTGTCCGGTCTCGCGGGCGAGCAAAGCAATCAGTTGGTTGCAGATGGCGATGCGCCGTTGCAGGGCGTCCTGTGTAGGCAAAGCGCGTAGGCCAGCTTCGATGACGTCGGTCATGTAGTGCGCGAGCGTGGTCGCGGACTCGGCGTCGTCAAGGTAGTCGCGTTGTATGTGGAAGTCGCGGTCATCCAGTTCGCTCAGTGCATTCGCGATGAGACGGTTGATGACCTGTTCGTAGAGTCCTGTCGGGAGCAATGGCGCGTGTCTCCTTTGGCCAACGTATGCGGCTATGCGGTATCATACTCTATTCTAGCATAGACAATTTGGACAATTGACGGCTTGCTAGGATGCCCCTTGGGGCATAAGTGCGTGCTATAATCATTGCAGTTTTAAAGCGACACAGAAGAAATAGGGGGAGCTCTGTCTGCATGGCAAACCGCGACATGGAAGCGCGAGACCGTGAAGAGGAACTCCGGGATAGACTGTCCTCAGTGGGGCAGATCGCGGCCGGCATCGCGCACGAGATTCGCAATCCGCTGACTACAGTGCTGGGATTCCTGACACTTCTCAGAGAAGAACATGAATATCAACATTGGGACGTCGTATTCTCTGAGTTGAACCAGGCTCTGGTGACTGTCCAGAGCCTGTTGGCGGTGTCCAAACCTGCCTTGGATTCAGAAGCAGCGACCGACTTTCCGTTGTGTGTTGAAGTGGAGAACGTATTAGCCCTCTTTCAACACAATACATACGAAATTCAGTTTGAAAAGAAGTGGAGTGATCGAGCCGCACGGATTCGCGGGAAACGCAATCAGATTAAGCAGGCACTGTTTAATTTGATCAAGAACGCGAGTGAAGCAATCGAAGGTTCGGGTACGGTCACCATTGAACACTACCGGACGGGCGACACAGTCGTGTTATCCATCAGAGACACTGGGGTCGGAATTGCAGAACAAGACCTTCAGCGCCTTGGCACGCCCTTTTTCACGACGAAGACCACAGGTACTGGCATGGGACTGACACAGGTGTATTCGGTGCTGCATGAGAACCAGGCAACGGTGCAGGTCAGCAGCAAGCTCGGGGAAGGTACCACGTTTACGATCCGTTTCCCGATATCTCCGATACATCAGGGTGAGGATGGAGGTACGACACACGTGACTGATGTTGTACTGCAACATGCCGATGACATTCGGGATTTTTTTCGCATTAACCAAAAGCGGTTTGCTGAGCTGTTGGAACAACAGGCGCCTGCAACGTTTCAGGTTGTTGCGAAATCCAAATTTGTCACCAAACAGGACCTGCTCAATCACGCACGGCAAATCACTGAGTTGATCCACGAGGACCTCACACAGGATATCGTCGAGTTCGCGCAGGAGCGCGGCACCGCTTGGGCAAAGTCGGATATCCCGATCATTTCGAAAATGGAGTGGTTCTACGCACTGCGCAAGGTGATTTGGATGTTCCTTGAAAGGTACTACGAGCCCAAGAACGTTGACGCTGCGAGTGTGTTTGCGATTGCAGACCGAACATCTGAGGCACTCGATACTTTCATTATTCATTTCAACGTGAGTTTTACGAAATACCGAGAAGAAGTGCTGAACACGCAAAAGGCGATGATAGAGCAGTTAACGGTGCCAGTCATCCCGTTGTTGGACGGGATTGGCGTGCTCCCAATTGTCGGCACGTTGGACAATGCTCGGTTGCAGTTGATCGAGGGACGCCTTCTGGAGCAACTGCACTCCAGCGGTATGAGGAAGATTTTCATTGATCTATCTGGCACGTTCACAGCGGATGACCTTGACATGGGCAAATTGGACAGAATCTTGTTGGGTGCCACGCTGCTTGGTTGCGAGGCTGTATTCACTGGTATGAATGCGCAGACGGCAAGACGGCTGCTGCATTCAGACTGTGAATTGGCGAAGCGGATTAAGGTCGAGGCAACCTTGCAGCAAGCGCTGCAGAACGCGCTCCACGGCAAGGCTCCGGTGATTGGAATGCAAGTGTAAACGTCTCTTCCATCCAATACGGTGCGACAAAAATTTGCCACGGAGTCACAGACATCATCAGGGCTATGGAAGAATCATTCATTCAGCCCATGCTGGTCATTTTACCACGCAACGTAGTAAAATGCGGTCAGGTGGTGACGCGTATGGAAAGAGAGAGCCTCCGCGAGCAAGTACTGTTTATTCTTCAGGAGAGCGGTTCATCCGGACTCGCAGAAGTGTGTGGCGCTCTGCGCGAACAGCGCCAAATTTCCATGAGCGCTGTGCAGACGGTACTCAATCGTCTGGTTGACCAAGGAATCGCAGTCCGCACCGGAACAAGACGGCACTACTTATATGAAGTCAAACCAACGGAAGAGTCGGCGCGCCAGCGAGCTGCAAAGGCTGCCATTGATTTGCTGTCGCAGTCCGGTGACGTGGGACTCGCACACTTTGTGGACACCATCGAGCGCATCAAGCCGGAGACGATCGAAAAGCTTGAGCGACTGCTCGAACAGCGTCGCGCGAAGAAGGAGCGCGAACATGAACAACAGCCGTAGTGTCGAGCGGATGGAGGTCCGGTCAGATAGTCTGCCACAGGTACGAGCCTGCCCGAAGCAGGTGCAAAGGTTCGCGTCACTGCGGTCCCTCTGCATGCTGCTGCGAGGTTATACATATTCGTTGTTGGGTCTAGCCGTAGCATTGGCGACGGCGGGGGCGACAGGGTTTGTGCTTGTCAGTTCGATTCGTCATTTACTGTGGCTGCGCATGATGCCGACAAAATCCGGAGGTTTCGTGGAACTGTGGCTGTGGGCAATCACCGTCCTCAGTGCTGGTGCTGCGATGGTGTTCTGGTACCGGCTTGTCCGTGCGGTCGTCCGCTGGCAGCAGCGCCAACGAAGCATTGACGAGCTTCTGCGTCCACAACTAAAGGACCTCTCCGAAAGGTTGTCGGTACCTGGCGCTATATCGCCGCTCGCACGGTGGTATGTGTTGCAGGACGGCCGGTCTGCAGCTTTCACTTGTGGACTGTTGCGCCCCGCCGTCGTGCTCTCGACGGGCCTGCTTCAGACGCTTGACGAGCAAGCTTTGGTGGCCGTTATGCACCATGAAGCGGCACATGCAAAATCGTATGATCCGCTGCAGCAGTCCTTGCTGTGGGTTCTTCGCGACGCTCTCGGACCGCTTGGGATGGACGCGCTCTACAGTCGCTATCTCATTCGGCGGGAGATTCTGGCGGATGAAGCTGCTCTGGCGGCTTTTGGCGGAGACGATGCACCCCTGTTGTCTGCCCTGTTGTCCACTGCTACCGGACCGGGTTACCCGGAGGTGGAAACTTGGTCTGCGGGACTAACTGGGTTGGTGGAGGCGCGCGTTGAGTTTTTGGAAACAGGACGTGCGCCTCAGCTGTTCGATACGTCAATGCGCAATCGGCTGTTGACAAGTGCGCTGGCTGTGGCTTTGACGATGATTCAAGCCTTAGTTATTTGGTGCCACTGACGCAATCTCCGCATTGTGTTTTGACCGCGCGTCGCGGGCAGCCTTGGAAACTGTGTTGATCTGGGCGGGTACTTATACTACACTGTGTAGTATAAGTACCCGCCCCCGTATTTTGTGGGGCGTGCGACATCAGTGCCTACGTAGAGTCAGAGGAGGGAACGGTTCGATGAATAAGCGTTGGCTAAGCGTGATTGTCCCGACCGTTTTGGCGGGGAGCCTGTTGGCTGGCTGTGGCGCTGTGTCCGCCCAAGCGGCCTCGGGTTCGAGCAAACAGGCGATGGGGAACACGACCAATACTTCAATGTCAAACGCCGCTGGCGGTATGAGCAATGCGGCGAACAGCAAAGGTAACTCGTCTGGCATGACGGGCAACGCGGTTGGGTCGATGGGCAGCAGCACAGGATTGATGAAAGGGACAGTCTCCGCTGGGATGCCGCTGCAAATCGGTGACCTGCTCGTCGGCCCTTCAGCCAGTCCGATGATGGGTTCTGGGTCAGGTGGATTTTTCATCGATAACGTCACGAAGGCCATGGTGACGAATGTTCCGTTGTCGACCGGGGCGAACTCCCTGCAGGCGGCCATTTCAGGACACACGGCGTATGTCCCGACACTGCAGGGCGAAACGTTCGTTGTCAACCTCAACACGAGAATGGTCACGGGCCACTTTATGACGCCGCAGAACGCTAGAATTGCGAGCATCGCAGACGGGGGAAAACTTCTCCTCCTCACAGGTGCCAGCTCGGTGACGGCTTATTCCCTGCCGAGCCACACGATGCAGTGGCAGGTGAAACAGGGGGGCAACACACTAGCGGTTGCGGGCGGTGCGGCGTACCTGTCGGGGAACGGGGCGGCTGACACCGCGGTGATCAACCTGAAGACGGGTCAGCAGATGGGGACCATCCCGGTCGGGCAGGTCGAAAACTCTGTCTACGACCCGCAGCGCCACACCTTGTGGCTGGCGAACTGGACGACGGGAGCTATGACAGTTGTGAATACCAAGGACAACAAGGTCGTGGCAACCATTCACGAAACACAAGGTGGTGGATTCAGCCCGAGCAACATGATGGGCTCTACGGGAGGCTTCATGCAGCTCGCAGTCGGTCCACGCGGGAAGACGGTGTATGCCGCGTCGTTTAGCGGCGACATCATGGCGTACAACGCTGTAACGAACATGTTTGAGAAGAACATTCCAGTCGGTTCGGGGTCGAAGCTAAGCGGACTGGCGATTGATTCGTCCGGCCGATACGCCTACGTAACAGTCGAGAACAAAAAGGAGACGGTTGCCGTGTCGCTTGCAACTGGCCAGGTCGTCTCCACGATGCATGGAGTACAGGCAAACCGCTGGGCTGTGGTCGACTAGGACAACTAAATCGGGCGAAATTCGTGGTGTAAGGGCAAAAACTGCTGCGCTTGTCATGGGCGCAGCAGTTTTTGTTGCAGAAATACTTGTTTTGTTACGACTTTTGACAGCTTTTGTCGACGACTCAAAAGTATATTTTGAACCGAAATATTCTATGGTAGTATCAAGCGTGCAAACATGAATTATCTGAAAGAGAGGGTCCCTTTTGTCGGGCGCAGAGAATTACTTTCATACATACAATGGGCAAGCGGTAAGTGAACGTACGCTGGTCGAAATCGCATTCAATTACTCTCCAATTCCAAAGGCGTTAGTGAGTCGAGAAGGAAAATTCCTCGATGTCAATCAAGCATTTTGTAAGTTCATTGGTTACGACAAAGAAGAGTTGTGTGACATGGACTTCACAGCGATTTCCCACCCGGAAGATGTACCTTTATCGATTATGTATCGGGAGCAGCTCCTCAGTGGATCGATCTCTGCTTTGCAAATGGAGCAGCGATACCTGCACAAGGGAGGCGAAACGCTGTGGGGCAGGTTGCATATCGCCTCGGTCGTGGAGGATTCTGAACCCTTGCCGTTTTTAATCGCCCAAATCGTGGATATGACAAATGACAAGGTGGCGGAAGACAACCTGCGCCGACTGAAATCGTTTTATGATAACAGCTCGGAAGGCATCGCAATCTTCGATGTAAATGGCTACGTCACTCAAGTTAACGCCGCCTTTGAACAGATTCTTGGGTACTCGGAGGCGGAACTCATCGGCAAACACTTTCCGTTCAACCCAGCCAACGCTGCGTCCGATGCAGCGCCGATCTGCGCGATAGAGAATGAAGGCAAGTACGTACAGGATGTGCAATTGACCATGCAGCGGCGCGATGGTGAGTTGATTTGGGTGAATATGACAACCTCGCCGATTCGCAACGACGCTGGTGTCAGCGTTGGCATGGCAAGCATTGTGAGAGACATCACGAAGAGCAAACTCGCTGAGCAAAAGCTATCTCAGACCACACAACTCTACAACATGATCCTTGAGAGTTCGACGGACATCATCACCTACGGCTTGGCGGACAGCGGGTACTTATACGTTTCCCCGTCCATTCATTCCACCCTTGGTTACGAACCCGCTGAACTACTGGGTAAATCCGCAAGTCACCTTTGTCACCCAGACGACGTGGAGAGGGTGGTAAGCGAGTATCACAAGGTGATGGCGTCTGGTTCAGAAGAGGGCAGCGTGACGGCGAGAGTTCGGCACAAAAACGGCAACTACCGCTGGTTTGAGACAAAGACGAGAGTGCGCCGAGACGGCTCAAACGCAGTCCACATTATCTCCGTGTCGCGAGATGTGTCGGAGGAGATGCACATGCAAGAGTCACTCGAGCACGCGCTGAGAATCGCCAAGCTCGGGCACTGGGATTGGGATTTGCGATGCGACAGCATTGTCTACTCACAGCAGGCGCGTGACATTTTGGGGATCGAGAAAAACGGGGTCATCAACTACGAGCAGTTTCTCGCAAGGGTTCACCCTGAAGACCGCACGTTGGTCGCGCAAAGTGTGAAAAAGGCAGTTGATATAGGCACTCATTTCGACCGCATCTTTCGCGTGGTCAGAACGAATGACGGCTCGACTCGCTACTTGCACTCGCAAGGTGAAATGATGGTCGACGAAGACGGGGTCCCCGTCCGGATGGTGGGTGCGTTCCAGGACATCACAGAGCAGCGCTTGCTTGAACAGCAGTTGGCGGCGAGCGACGAACGCTATCAACTGCTCGTGGAGAACTCCCTCGACGGCATCGGCGTCATTGAAGACGGCATATGGGCGTATTTGAACAAGGCAGGACTCGCCTTGTTTGGGGCAGCGCAACTGGAAGAACTGGTAGGTCGGCGCGTCCTCGACTTTGTCCATCCTGATTACCACGAGCAGTACGCACAAAACGTCCAAGCTCTTTACAGCGGAGAGACTGTCAGATTCGCCGACCAGCGGTTCTGCAAACTGAGCGGAGAGGTCTTTTACCTCGAAGTTGTGAGTACTCCCATGGGCGGTAAAGCCGTGCAGGTGGTGTTCCGCGACATCACAGAGCGTGAGAAAACAAACGAACGACTGCTGCAATCGGAAAAGCTTTCTGCTGTTGGACAACTCGCGGCCAGCATCGCTCACGAGGTGCGCAACCCGCTGACAGCGCTCAGAGGATTCACGCAGATTTTGCACAAGAAGTCGCGCGAGCCCAACCGCCGCTACTTTACTATCATGCTGGGTGAACTGGACCGAATTGAGATGATCTTAAACGAGATGCTCGTGCTCGCGAAACCGCAGAGTGTAACCTACCAACCGCATGACATTGAGTTGGTGTTACAAGAGGTGATCACGCTCGTTACCCCACAGTCGGTGATGAAAAGTGTATCGCTTGAACTCGACTTTGCGGAAGGTGAACTGCTCGTGTTGTGTGACCCGAGTCAGCTCAAACAGGTGTTTATCAACGTGATTAAAAATGCGATTGAGGCCATGCCTCTTGGTGGTACCGTAAAAATCAAAGGGTCCACGATGGACGGGAAGTTGCAGATTGACTTTGTCGATGAAGGGGAAGGCATCCCGGAAGACAGTTTGCGGAAGCTCGGTGAGCCATTTTTTACGACTAAGGAGCGCGGTACGGGTCTTGGTCTGATGGTGAGCCACCGGATTGTCACGGCACACAATGGCGGGATGGACATCTCGAGCCAACTGGGCGTCGGTACGACTGTGAGGATTGTTCTGCCGCTTCACGGGGAATCAGGCGTTGAGGGGATTCAACTGTAAATAATACGGCGCAGGTCAGGCACTGTCTTCTCTCACGTCTTCTCTCACTGTCTTCCCCGTGGCCAAGACAAGCCTAGTGTGAAATTGACCATCTGAACACGTGCAATGAATCCCGCCAGTTGCAGACTGATGGGGAGTCCTGTCGCCTACTTTGCTATACTGATAAATGGCTTGTGCCTCTCTTGCACAAGGCAGTTTGTACGAATTTGTGATCCTTGAGGAGGTCAACTATGCCTACACACATCGGTGATTGCACCACACTTAACAACGGCGTCCTGATGCCGTGGTTTGGCCTCGGCGTGTACAAGACACCGCCAGGAGAAGTGGTCGAAACCTCTGTTCGCATGGCCATTGAACACGGCTACCGTAGCATCGATACAGCGAAGCTCTACGACAACGAGGAAGGTGTCGGAATAGCTGTCCGCGACTCTGGCGTAAAGCGGGAGGACATCTTTGTAACGACAAAGTTGTGGAACACTGACCAGGGCTACGACCAGACGCTGCAGGAGTTCGACGCCAGTCTGAAGCGACTCGGTATGGATTACGTCGACCTCTACCTCATTCACTGGCCAGGCACCCGCCTGTATAAAGAGACGTGGAAGGCCTTTGAGAAGCTGTACAAGGACGGTCACGTGCGGGCCATTGGTGTCAGCAACTTCAACATTCACCACCTCGAGGACATTCTCTCCGACAGTGAAGTGGTGCCAGCGGTGAACCAGGTGGAACTACACCCACGCCTGAACCAGGCAGAACTGCGCGAGTTCTGCGAGAGCAAAGGGATTCGACTCGAAGCATGGAGCCCGCTGATGCGCGGGCAGATTCTCGACGACCCGACCATCACGCGGATTGCCGAAACACATGGCAAAACTCCGGCTCAGGTTATCCTGCGCTGGGACTTAGATCACGGTGTCATTACGATTCCGAAGTCTGTCCACGAGAACCGCATCAAGGAGAACGCAGACATCTTCGACTTTACGCTCACGGTGGAGGAGATGGCCGCGATTGACTCTCTGAACAACGGCACACGCGTCGGCCCGGACCCGGACGACTTGAAGTTTTAGGCTGCAAGTTGAAATTCGCCTACGCCACTGAATGTTGCGTTGTCGGCAGCGGCGTGCTACGATAAGGGCACTTTCGACGCAGAGGAGTGAGGGCTATGAAACAGCGGAGCATTGTTTTGTGCTGCAATGAGACATGGCCCTCACTTGTCTGGTCCGACGTGGAGTAGGTTCTTCCATATCGTCTGACAGATAAGCCTTGGGTCAACCTGCCCAGGGCGTTTTTATGAGGCCACGGGTAGCTTGTTCGTGGCTTTTTTTGTCGTGGTAAATAGACGATTGGAGGAAAATCGTTTGAATATGAACCTTGTACGCCTTGGATGGACTGAACAGTTGGCAGTAAGTTTTGCGGCGTATGCCGATCAGGGTTTCGTGCCAGCCCGCGTGGCAACTGAGCATCGACAACGATACAGATTGTACACTGGCGACGGTGAGTGTGACGCCGAGATCACAGGGAAAATGCGCCATCTCGCACGGGGCAGGGCCGACTACCCTGCGGTAGGCGACTGGGTCGCCGTGCAAGGACCGCAGGGCGGGACAGCGGTGATTCACGCAGTCTTACCCCGCAAAAGCAAGTTTTCACGCAAGGAAGCAGGGTCTGTCACTGAAGAGCAGATTATCGCCGCAAACGTGGACACTGTGTTCCTCGTGACTGCCCTCAATCACGACTTTAACTTGCGTCGCCTCGAGCGAATGCTGATTCTGGCGTGGGAAAGCGGGGCGAACCCGGTGGTCGTGCTCAGCAAGACGGACCTGTGCGAAGATGTCAGCGCGAAGGTTAGCGAGGTGGAATCCGTAGCGTTCGGTGTTCGCATTCACGCAGTCAGTGCCGAACAAGATGAGGGGTTGGAGGAACTCGCGCCATATCTGGGCATAGGGCAGACCGTAGCCTTGCTCGGGTCGTCCGGCGTTGGCAAGTCTACCCTCATTAACCGCTTAATCGGTGCGGACGTGATGGCTGTCAACACCGTGAGAGAAGGGGACGACCACGGTCGACACACCACCACGCACCGTGAACTGCTAATTGCGCCAGGTGGGGCGCTCATCATGGATACGCCCGGAATGCGGGAGTTTCAACTGCTCGACCACCAAGAGGGTTTCAGCAGCACGTTCGATGACATCGAATCCCTGGCTCATAATTGCCAGTTTGGCGACTGCGAGCATAAGCAGGAACCTGGGTGTGCGGTGCGCGCTGCCATCGCTGCAGGAACACTGCCTGAAGCGCGTCTTCAGAGCTTTCATAAGATGCAAAAGGAGATGCGCTACATCGAGCGCAAGCTGGCCAAGCGCGAACGCGATCGAGACAAGGGTAATAAACAGTCCCGAGAGCGCTATCGCTATATGGAAGTGGAGTAAAGGCGTGTCACTTTACACCCACTCTCCGCTCCGGAACAGTGGCACCGTCTCGCCTGTCGCAGTCTTTGCGTCAATGTCGAGACGGTCCGAACCAATCATAAAGTCGACGTGCACTTGGCTGCGGTTCAATCCCGCGGCCATTTGCTCGTCCGGCGACAGTGACGGGCCATTTTCAACGTTGATTGAATATGCGTTGCCGATGGCGATGTGACAGGCGGCGTTCTCGTCAAAAAGCGTGTTGTAAAAAACCACGCCCTCGTGGGAAATCGGCGAGTTGTGGGGCACCAACGCGATCTCACCAAAGTAGTGCGCCCCTTCGTCCGTCTCGATAATCGACTCAAGCACGTCCTGTCCTCGTTCTGCTCGGTACTCGACGATGCGTCCCTGTTCGAGGCGGAGGCTGAATTCGTCAATCACCTTGTCGGCGAAGACAAGCGGTTTGGTGCTGGACACTACGCCACTAACCCCGCTGCGCAGCGGTGCTGTGAAACATTCTTCGGTTGGAATGTTCGGCACAAAGAAGACACCGTTCTCGCTCGTCGCCCCGCCGCCAACCCAGAGGTGGTTCTTCGGCAACTTGACAGTGAGGTCTGTACCAGGCCCGGTGTAATGCAAGCTCTCGTAGCGCACATGATTGAGCGCTGTCACGCGGTTTTGCAAGTTCTCGACGTGTTCCTTCCAGGCTTGGCGGGGGTGGGACTGAGTCACCCGTGTGACTCGAAAAATCGCGTCCCATAACCGCTCCATACGCTCTTCTTGCGGAGCACTAGCGAACACCACGTCGGCCCACTCTGCTGTAGGCACAGCAATGGCCGACCACGCCACGCGGTCCGACCGCGTATATTCTGCATACTCGCGCAGTGCCTTTTGGCTGGCTCGGGTACGTGCAGTCATTCGATCAGTCGGCACATCTTGCAAAAAACTGGGGCGCGGAGCTTGAATGACCAAAAAGGCGAAGTCCTCTTTCGCCATCGAGACTCTGCCATCCGCGATGCACTGTGGAAATTCTGACAGGGCATCGAGCGGCGAGCGCAATAAGGTTGTTCTGTCGAGATACTGGTCATTCCACTCGACGTAGACAGTCTTCGCCCCTGCGTCGTAGGCCTTTTCTGCAACCAGGCGGACAAACTCTTTATCATCGGTCGACGCTCGCACGTGGAGGCCTTGTCCCGTCTGCAAATTCACACCGACTCGGACGGCAAGTTCGGCGTAAGCCTCAAGTCGTTCGTGATGTGTCGTCAAGACACTCACCTCCGTAGTTTGTTCACTATCATGCACAGCGAGTAGGGGTACGTGAGCACAACATGAGGGACACGTCGCGGTAAGACCTGCCCTTTCGTGCTGGCAGAATTGCATGTGGGCGATGGGCGACCTTTAAGCGGTTGCGAACGGCTTAAAGGGCCGCTCGCCCCTATTTTGCTGAGATTAAGCGTCCGGGGGCTGCTTGTGCCCCCGAAATACTGGCCGATCGGTCCTACATTTGGACGTTAAGCTGCTGCCAGTGGCCTATTGGGCCGGCCCAAAGCCAGTTTTTGACGAATAGGCTGTCGTATCGGCTTAAGTCTCAAGGTTATGGCAATGCGCACGCCAGGCTCAGGCAAAGGCGGCTCACACTCGAGCCGCCTTCTTACGATTCAGTATGCTGTTCCCGGTGGAACGAAGTCAATCCCGTCAAGCCGGATTGGTCCACAACACGCTATAGCGAAATGCGAGCTGCGGTTTACAGAGTCTTTACACCTCACTTACCCACAATTCACACACATTCAACTAATTCCACACAACCACATGATAGATTGTATTCGAAATCAACATAATTCCACATCCGCAGTAGGCCAGTGACAATCACGCACTCTGGGGAGGAGAACAGCAATCGCAGGACTAGACAAGCTTGTCGTCGTGATTGTGGATGGTCTGAACAATGCGACCGCAGAAGAGGAACTCGGCTTTCTGGAAGGTTGGATTGAAGCAGGACGTGGCCTGCGCACCACCGCGCAGAGCATCCTGCCGAGTCTGTCCCGGCCGTGCTACGCAAGTATTTTTACAGGGGTCGAGCCGTTTGGCACCGGCATCCTGTCGAATCGGACCGCGCACAGGCTTTCCGTACCAAGCGTGTTTGACGCAGTTCGCGCCGCCGGTGGGTCATCTGCTATCAGCGGTTACCACTGGATGAGTGAGTTGTACCATGAGGCGCCGTTCGACCCTGTCCTGCACCGCAATCAGGAGCACAACACAAGCAGTTACACGCACGGCAGGTTTTACTTCGAAGATACGTATCCGGACTCACACGTTTACGCCGATGCGGAATCCCTGCGCCTCCGCCACTCGCCAGAACTGGTCGTCATTCACCCGATGGGGGTGGACGACATCGGGCACAAATTCGGCGGAACATCCAAGGAGTACCGCGCGCAAGCCGCGATGGCGGACGCCCTGCTAGCTGTGTTTGCCCCAGGTTGGTTGCGAGATGGGTACCAAGTGCTGGTCACTGCCGATCACGGAATGAACCCGAACGGATCGCACGGCGGGACTACAGAGTTGGAACGGGTCGTTCCCCTCTACCTGTTCTCTCCAAAGTTGAAGCAAGTCGGTGTGACAGAGTCGCTCGTCCCGCAACTGCATCTGGCACATCTCTTCTGCCACCTGCTCGGTGTCGAGAAAGCTGCGACCATGGCAAGCGCGCAAGCAGAAATTCAAAGCTGGTTCGAAGAAGGGAGCACAACTAATCATGAATAAGCATGTGCTGTCGTCGCTGTTACTTGGTTCTGCGCTCGTTGTTGCGGTTGCTGGTTGCGGCACTACCTCTCAGACAAGCGGGGGGACCGGGTCATCTGGTAATTCGGCTGGAAAGGGGACGTCCTCGAGCAGTGCATCGGGCGCCTTGCCGGTGCAAATTCCGATGAGCACGCTCGTCGCGAACGCGAAGAAGGAAGGCGTCGTTCACGGGTTCGGCATGCCTGCGAACTGGGCGAACCTCGGCGGCATGTGGAGCTCGTTCTCGAAAAAGTACGGCATTCAGACCGTCTACCAGGCCGAAGGCAACATGACCTCAGCCGAAGAGTTGCAAGCCTTCCAGAAGGAAAAGAACCACTCCATCGGCGATGTGGGTGACATCGGCATCCAATTTGGACCTACAGCACAACAGATGGGTGTCGTTGCGCCGTTTAAGAACCAGTACTGGAACCAAATCCCGAGCCAGTTAAAAGACCCGAACGGCACGTGGGCTGCTGCGTACTACGGTGTTATGTCGTTTGAAGTGAACACGAACAAAGTGAAAAATGTGCCAAAGACCTGGAGCGACCTACTGAAGCCGGAGTACAAAGGCATGATTGGCTTTGGCGACCCGCGTCAGGCCGCTGAGAACTTCGACGCTGTCATCGCAGCAGCCTACGCCTTCGGCGGTAGCTCCCAAAACATCCAGCCTGGCATCCAGTTCTTCCAGAAGTTGCGGAAGTCAGGAAACTGGACGGGGACGCCGGACGGTACGTCGGTGCTGCAGACCGGTCAAGCTGCTATCGAGATCCGCTGGAACTACCTCGCTGAAGCTGACCAACAGGCGTTCAAGGGTCACCCGAACATCCAGATTGTCGTTCCGTCAGACAGTACAGTGGCCGGACCGTATGTCGAAGTGGTCAACAAGTACGCTCCGCACCCGTACGCTGCTCGCCTCTTGAACGATTACCTATTCTCGGATGCTGGTCAGATTTCGTACGCAGAAGGCGGCGCTTACCCGGTTCGCCTGAAGTACCTGAAACTCCCGTCCAGTGTTCACCTGCCGCCACTCAACATGAACAGCGTGCACTTCCTGGTCGGAAACTTCACGAACGCTGTGAACCAGATGAACTCGCTGTGGGGCAAGGACGTACTCGGTCAGTAATCGCAACTCGTGGGTTAGCGGGGTGCTCACTGTGAGTGTGTCGGCAGTGGGTGCCCTGATTGCGAAAGGGGTGCCGTGATGCGGTTTGGCTGGTTGCTGTTTGCGCCGTTGCTGTTATTTGTGATGGTTTTCGCCGTTGTCCCCGCTGTCGGCATGCTCATCGGCAGCGTCGTGACGAGTCAGGGCGTCACGTTGCACTTCTACCAAGCGACAAGCACTGGAGAGTACCTGAACTCGTTTCGAACGACCGCTGCCCTGTCACTCTACAGCGCTCTGGTCAGTGTCGTCTGGGGCATCGTCGTTACTTGGAGTCTCGTTCGGACGCGAATCGGCTGGATCCAAAACACACTGACTGCGCTGTCGAGCACGATGGCAAACTTCGCAGGACTGCCACTCGCTGTGGCGTTCATGACGACCCTTGGCGCGTCCGGTTTGCTCACTAATTTGCTACAACACGCTCTCCACCTGAATCTCACGCAACTCGGCTGGAATTTGGCTTCGTTTGGCGGTTTGCTGGTCGTCTACACCTCGTTTTTGGTCCCACTTGCCATTGTGCTACTGCTGCCAAGCATTGGCTCCATGAAAGCAGATTGGGAGGAAGCCTCAGCAACTCTGGGAGCGCCTACGTGGTTTTACTTTTGGCGCGTCGTCCGACCGATGCTTCTGCCAAGCTTCCTCGGCACATTTGCACTCCTGTTCGCCAACGCCTTTTCCACGTACGTCACCGCATTTGAGCTGGCCGGCGGCAGTGTGAACCTGATTCCTCTGCAGATTGGTTACATGATGAACGGAAACGTCAGTATGAACGTGGCGCTTGGCGACGCTCTGGCGATGGAAGAAATGGTGGTGCTCGGGTTGGCCGTGGCTTTATACCTAGTCATGCAGCGGACGCGCGCGGCGCGAGCGATGTCTGGAACCGAGCGGAGGAGCGTCTCCAATGCAGCGTAGAGGATGGACGACGGTTGTGTTGGCGCTGTTTGTGCTCGAGATGGTGATCCCGCTCGTAGGCTTGTTGGTATTCAGCTTGCAAACGCCGTCCGGTGTCTCTCTTTCTGGTTACCTTTCCATGGTTGAAGACCCGACGTTTCGGCAGTCGCTCGTTCACTCCCTTGTCATCTCGCTGGTCAGTATCGCGCTCTCCGTAGTCCTGTTCACACCGCCGCTTTGGTACGCCTACATGTACCGACCGAAAATCGTGAAGTGGATTGAAGGCGCAAGCTTTCTGCCGTTTGTTTTGCCTGGTGTTGTGCTCGGGCTCGGGTATGTGCAGTTTTTCAGCAACCCGCCGCTGGCTTGGGCAGGTACGCCTTACTTGTTGCCGTTTGCCTTCGCGCTCCTTGGCATGCCGTACTACCTGCAAGCTGTGCTCAACCGACTGCGTCTGGTGGATGCGAAAACCTATCACGATGCTTCTAGCAGTCTCGGCGCCTCCGGATTCCGGTCGTGGTGGAGTATCCAATTGCCACTGTTGCGCCCCGGTGTTGTAAATGGCGCGATCCTCATTTTCAGCATCAGTATGGGTGAGTTCGCCATCACGCAGCTGACAACTGGGGGATCGTACATGACCTTGCCGATTTACCTGCAGGTGACTTTCCAGGACAACCCGATTCAGGGTGCCGCAATGGCGGTTCTGGCGCTCGTGATTGCGATTCTTGCCGTGTTTCTGAGCCTGATGACCGTCTCTGGACGGAAGAGGGGGGCGTAAAACTGTGCTACAAGTTGTCAACCTTGCAAAACACTACGGGTCGTTTCACGCGGCTTCGGATGTTTCTTTTGAGGTGGGAAAGGGCGAGTTCGTCACGATTCTCGGACCCAGCGGGTCGGGCAAGTCGACGATTCTGCGCATGGTAGCTGGCCTGACCGAGCCCACGTCGGGGCGCATTCTGATTGACGGGAAAGACGTCACTTCCCTGTCGCCACAGAAGCGCGACATCGGGCTCGTCTTTCAGTCGTATGCATTGTTCCCGAACATGACGGTCGCACAGAACGTGGCGTATCCGCTGCGCGTGCGCAAGTGGAACCGCGAGGACATCCGGGTGCGCGTGGCCGAGTTGCTTGAACTGGTAGGGTTGGCGCATCGTGCGAGCTACTACCCGGAACAACTGAGCGGTGGCGAACGCCAACGCGTCGCGCTCGTGCGAGCTTTGGCTTTTCGGCCACCGCTGCTGCTGCTTGACGAACCCCTATCAGCGCTCGACGCAAAGGTTCGCGAACGGTTGCGCGCTTCGCTTAAGGAAATTCAGTCCGCCTTGCAGGTGACGACCGTCATGGTCACTCACGACCAGGAAGAGGCACTTGAACTCAGCGACCAAGTGGTCGTCATGAACCAGGGACGGGTTGAACAGGTAGGCACACCGGCCATGGTTTACTACTCCCCGCGCACGGAGTTTGCCGCATCTTTCGTCGGCCAAAGCAACGCGATTGCGGCTGTCGTCAAACGTACGGAGCCGTGGGCGAACGGCATGCGCAAGGTGTCGCTGTACTATCACGGGGCTACTTTCACCTGGTTAGTCGACGAGGCGGATGCGACCGTGGGAAACATGGTCACATTGTTCGTGCGGCCCGAGTCAGTTCGACTGACACGCGGTGCAGAGTCTGAACTTAACGGCATCGTTCGCACGGCTCAGTTCATGGGGCCAACGACTCGGTACAAGGTTGAGGTCGCCGGACAACTGTTGACGGTAGACGCCATGTCCTCACTGTCACAGGAAGTCCAGGTTGGAGACGTTGTAGGACTTGTGCTGTGTTATCCGGGTTTGGCGGAGGGCACTAAGGACAGTGCGCCGGCGGCGTTTGAAACAGAGCACTAAGGCAAGCGACAACCTAATTGAGGCGGTGGCAAAGATTCCACTCAAGCGCGACGACCAAGCGACTGAGACCCAGTGTGATGTCCTGAAATGGGACGGACACACGCACACTTCCTTCTGCCGTCACGGGGACAGCGCTGGTCTGGAGAAATATGTAGAACAAGCCATTTTCCACGGCTTCGAGCAGTACTCCGTGACGGAACACCCGCCATTGCCCAAGGGTTGGCTGAACCAGGACGAGCAGATGCAGGCCCTTGCGATGCGGGACGGAGACCTTGACGACTACCTGGACACCGTGGCCCGTCTGCGACAGTCATACAGCGGCAGACTCACCATCATCCCTGGACTTGAACTCGACTATTTGCCGGGTTCGGAGGGCTTCACTGGGAAGTTGGTCGAGCATTGCCGGTTCGCGATTCAAGAGGCTGTTGTCTCTGTGCACTTCTTGCCCGGTGTCGGCGGTATGCGGTGCATTGACTGGTCGCCGAAAGACTTCCAGGAAGGTCTGATCGCGCATTACGGCACTATGGATGGTGTCGTTGACGCATACTTCGACGAGGTGGAGACAGCCATTCAGTACGCAGCGTCTTTACCGCTGCGTACTCGAATTGGTCACCTCAACTTAATCTACAAGTTTCGTCGCGCGCTTCCAGAAGTCAGCGAGTCCCACATGGATGAGCGACTTCAGGCGCTGTTGCCGCTGCTCAAACAAAGTGGTGTTGGGGTTGACGCCAACACCGCAGGACTGCGAGTGTCGACATGTGGTGTTCCCTACGTGCCAAGTTGGTTCATACGTACAGCCGCAAGGGATGGTATACCTGTTGTCTTTGGTTCTGACGCACATCAGCCCAGTCATGTGGGTGCCAGCTGGGACTGGTTTTTAAGCGTTGTGGAGTCGCGGTGATTGTGTGAAACTTGCGTTACGGATGTCAGTTACGGAGGCCGGTGCCTTGGGGGTGTCTTCGCCGTTGTTGCAGATGGAACGCGCACGACTGATCGCTGAAGAGGTTCTTGTGCACTCGTCGGTTCGCGTGGTCGACCTTGTAGAGCGCTTTGGCGTATCGGGAGAAACCATTCGCCGCGACCTTGAACTGTTAGAACAACAAGGGGTGGTCCGACGCGTCTACGGTGGTGCCGTGGATGCAAGGCAAAGCCCAGTCCAACTGTATCACAGCCGGAAACGTCATCGCGTCGCAGCGAAGCGCGCAATTGGGGCGCTTGCCGCATCTCTGGTGGAAGACGGCGAGACAATTATCATCGACGTCGGCACGACGGCACTCTCTTTTGCTATGCAACTTTTCGAGAAGAAGCGATTGACGGTGATTACACCGTCGCTCCAAGTGGCGCTCTTGATGAAGCGCAACTCGGATGCTCGCGTGATTGTCACAGGGGGAGAGCTCGAGGACGACGAGCCCTACCTAACTGGACCAATCGCGGAGGGTGTGTTCGAGCGTTTCCACGCGAACCGGGCGTTCATCGCTGCGGGCGGTCTCTCGTTGGATCGCGGTTTGACGGATTACAACGACGCCGAAGTCCAGGTTCGCAAAGTGATGCTGAAGAGCGCCAGCCAAATCATCGGACTGATTGACTCGAGCAAAATGGGAGTGCGGGCCACTTCCGTGATTGGAGATATCACGGCGCTCGACATGATGGTGACTGACTCTGGAATTGCTGGTGAGTTAACGCGTGGGATCCAAGAAAGCGGCGTTGAAGTGCTAGTGGCCGAGGTGACGGAAGAGGAGTAGCTCGACTTCAGCGGTGCCGAGCGCACCAGTCATTGGTCGACGCTGGCGTCGCTAACCTTTGGTTTTTGGCCACGCAGGCAACGCAGGCAACGTGGGCAACGTGGGCCACGCAGGCCACGCAGGCCACGCAGGCCACGTCCGGACAAGTGCAAAAATGTCGCTATTGATCACATAGCCGAGCCGTCCCGCCAGCTATATGTCGATTTCGATCACATAGCCGAGCCGTAGCACCCGCTATGTGTCGATTTCGATCACATAGCCGAGCCGTAGCACCCGCTATGTGTCGATTTCGATCACATAGCCGAGTCGTGCCGCCAGCCATATGTCGGTTTCGATCACATAGCCGAGCCGAAGCGCCTGCTATGTGTCGATTTCGATCACATAGCCGAGCCGTAGCACCACCCATATGTCAGTTTCGCACCCGTTAGCGACATTTTCGACACTCAGAGGTGCCGGATTCACCAGTCATTGGTCGATTAGCGACGCTGGCGTCGCTAACCTTTAATCTTTGGCCCCGCGGCCCTGCGGCGTCGATGACCTCAATCCCCACATCTGCCTTGACCTCGAACCCCCTCACTTTTTAGCGTGGTATCATGAACGGCGAGGAGGGGTTGCCCGTGTACGAATCACCTATGTACGAATTACTCACTGAACTCACATCCCTCTGCGGCCCGTGTGGCTACGAGCATGATGTTGCAGGGTATATCGCAAAGCGTGTGGCGCCGATCGTGGACGAAGTCACAGTGGATGGGGTTGGCAACGTGGTTGCTACCAAGCGCGGCGCATATCCGGGGCCGCACGTCGTTGTGTCGACGCACATGGATGAGGTCGGGTTCGTGATCAAAAAGATTGAAGCGGACGGTCTGCTGCGGTTCGAGAAACTGGGCGGGCACGACGACCGTAATCTACTGGCGCAACGGGTGAAGGTTCTGACGCGCCAAGCAATAGTCGAGGGAGTCATCGGGACAATCTCGATTCACATGGTGAAGTTCGAGGACGCGTCGAAGGTGCGCGGCCACCGCGAGCTGTACATCGACGTCGGCGCGGCGAGCAGGGCAGAGGTACTGGAGATGGGCATCGCGGTGGGAGACGCCGTGACATGGGCGAATCCGCTGCAGCGACTCGGCAAGCAGCGGGTGTCTGGCAAGTCGATGGACGATCGCGCTGGTTGTGCGGTGGTGATTCGTGCGCTCGAAGAGCTGTCTGCCGACGAGTTGCACGGTACGCTGACGGCGGTGTTTTCGGTGCAGGAAGAGGTCGGACTGCGCGGTGCACGCGTCGCGGCTCACAGCGTACAGGCGGACGTAGCCGTCGCGATTGACACGACAGCTGTCAGCGACACGCCGGAAGCGCCGATGGACGACACGCTGTCGCTCGGCGCTGGCCCGTGTGTGAAGGTGATGGACTTCAGCCTCATCACGAGCCGAGCCGTGCGCGAGCGGCTCATCGACGTGGCAAAGGCGAACGCCATCCCGGTACAACTCGAGGTGTTCCCAGGCATCGGCACGGACGGCGGCGAACTCGCGATGGCGAACCAGGGCGTGCCGACCGGCGTGATCTCCATCCCGTCGCGCTACACGCACTCGCCAATCGAAGTCATTGACCTGGTCGACCTCGAACAGACGAAGGACCTGTTCAAGGCGTTTGTCACTTCGCTACGCACCGAGGACGAGTTCCGGTTCGTGTGAGGATGTCGCGGCGCAGGCATGGCGCAATCATGGCTGCACAGGATTTGAACAGGAGAGACGATAGCCTTGTTGATTGCGCTCATTAACGGGTTGGTGTTAGCAATCGGATTGATTCTACCCCTCGGCATGCAGAATGGCTTTGTGTTGACGCAAGGCGCATTTCACAAGCGTTGGGTAAGTACGCTGCCAACCGTCATCACGGCCGGCTTGTGCGACACGTTCCTAATCGGGTTGGCCGTGCTCGGCGTCTCGGCAACTGCGCTTCGCGTTCCCGCAATCCGGTACTCCCTGGGACTCGTGGGTATCATCTTTCTCGTCTATCTAGGCATCGCCACATGGCGCAAGCAGCCACAGGACCCATCGACAGCCTCGAGCACGGCTTGGACGGCGAAGAAGCAGATTGGCTTCACGTTGTCCGTGTCCCTGCTCAACCCCCACGCACTCATCGACACGCTGGCCGTGATTGGAGGCAGTGCAGTGGCCTACACGCATCCGGCGGACCGCCTGATGTTCGGCTTGGCTTGTGTGTCCGTGTCGTGGTTCTGGTTCTTCACGCTGGCTACTGTCGGGCATTTTTTTGCTCAGGTGGCGGTGAAAAACACGTCCTACCGCATCCTTGACCGGGTATCGGCCGTGATGATGTGGGCGTCCGCAATTTACCTCGGAATCGTCATCTACCGCTTTCATGGGTGAGCGAGAGGGCGCCTCGTCGGTAACCGCGTACCTCATAGAGGCAGGCATTCACATTGACGGCGGAGAAACTGGCATAAGGCAACAAGGAAAGGAGTACTTCTTGATGAGCCAGGAGAACGACCAGGAGAACGACATTGAGGTGGATGATCCGGCACCTTCGTTTAAAAATGGCGTTGTGGCCATCACTGGAGGGACATCGGGCATTGGATACGCCATTGCCGAGCGCTTCTTGCGCGCGCAGGCATCAGTCGTGATTGTGGGGTCCGACGCGGCACGAGGGCACGCAGCCGAGGAACGTCTTCGCCGCACCGCTTCATCCCTCGAGTTGCCCAACGAAGCGTGGTTTGTTCAGGCCGATGTAGCTAATCCCGCTGCTGTCGACCAGGCTGTATCCAGCATCGCTCAACGTTACGGACACTTGGAGTCCTTGGTCTGTTCGGCGGGGGTCGGCCGAAAGGCGCGTTTACTTGAAACCGCTGCCAGCGATTTCGCGCGACTGTTTCAGGTGAACGTTCAGGGTGCTGTCACCGCTGTTCAAGCGGCAGCGCCACTACTCACAGTCAGCCGAGGCAGCGTGGTTCTCGTCTCATCTGATGCCGGGATTGTCGGTGAGCCCGACATCGGCGCGTACTCCGTGACCAAAGCTGCGCTCAACATGGCGGGCAAAATGCTCGCGCTCGATCTGGCAGCGTCCGGCGTTCGTGTCAACGTGATCGCTCCGGGCGATGTTGTGCCGGGAATGCGGACCATGCTGCGTCCAGGCGAAGAAGTGAGGTCAGCGGACGATTTTATGAAGTGGAAGTTTCCGCCTCTCGGCCGCTATGGTCAAGCGAGCGAAATTGCAGACGTCGCCCTCTTCTTGAGTTCTAAGTCTGCTTCATTCATGACTGGAGCCGTCATCCCTGTAGACGGAGGCATGCGCGCTGGGCTAGATTGGGCTTAGAAGATTCAATCACTCGCTTCGCACGTACATTTTCCGCGAGTAAAAGTAGAACGGGTAGACCAACTAGAATTGGAGGGCTTGGGAATGGGAGAAGTGTTTGCGTGTCGCGACCAGTTTCCTTCCTTACGGCGTGAAGTAGCGGGGCAGCCAGTCGCCTACCTAGATGGACCCGGTGGCACACAGGTGCCGCAGTCCGTGATTGACGCCATCAGCGACTACTACAAGACCTCGAACGCCAACACGCACGGACTGTTCGCTGCCAGTCGGGAGACGGACGGCGTCATTTACGGGGCAAGGCAGGCGCTCGCTGATTTGCTTGGCGCCACCGATGCAATGCAGATCTCGCTTGGACAGAACATGACGACGATGAATTTCGCTCTGGCACGGGCATTCAGCCGCAAACTGCAGCCGGGCGACGAAGTGATTGTCACGAAGCTTGATCACGATTCCAACGTCGCGCCTTGGCTCACGTTGGAGCGGTTTGGCGTGGTTGTCAAACAGGTTCCGGTGCTGGAGAGCGCATCGCTTGACATGGATGCGTTCAAACGGTTGATGACGCCGCAGACTAAACTCGTTGCCGTCGGGTACGCGTCGAATGCGGTCGGCACGGTCAACGACATCCCGCTCATCCGGCAGTGGACCCGCGAGGTGGGTGCGCAGCTTGTCGTTGATGCCGTTCACTTTGCGCCGCACGGCGTCATCGATGTGGTGACGCTTGACGTCGACTTCCTGCTCTGCTCCGTGTACAAGTTCTTTGGCCCGCACATCGGTGTGCTCTACTCGAAACCTGGCGCGCTTGATGAGTTGGTGACGGATAAGGTTCGCCCACAATTGGAATCAGCGCCGGAGAAGATTGAAACAGGGACGCTGAATCACGCGGCACTGGCTGGAGCGACCGCGGCTGTGAATTTCCTCGCCAGCTTTGGCGATGTCAGTGCGCTGACGCGCAGGGAGAAAATCATCTCCGGTATGCGCCGAATCTACGAATACGAGCACGAATTGGCTCGCCGTCTCTATCAGGGATTGCAAGACATCCCCGGCGTCACAGTGTACGGCCCACCTGTCGGCGATGTCCTGCGGGCGCCGACCGTCTCCTTCACGCTTGCAGGTGTCACGTCGGATAAAGTGGCGGAAGCGCTGGGCGACCAGGGGATTTACGTCTGGAACGGCGACTTCTACGCAATGACCTTGGTCAAGGAACTTGGGATTGAGTCGATTGGCGGGCTGGTGCGCGTCGGCATGGCTCCGTACAACACGGTGGAAGAGCTCGAGCGAGTGCTGGCTACGGTGGGCAGTTTGGCCTCGCAGGCTGTGCAGAACTGAGCAACGAGCGATTTCACATATGGCTTCGCAATTGTTTGGAAACCCACAATCGCAAAGAAGCGGCGTGCCAATCGGATGATTTGGCACGCTGTTTAAACTTCGATACCTCAGTCACGGTATTGCAGGCTAAGCCACTTGTCCCCTTGGCGGACGGCTACCAGGTAGGGGTATTTCCAGAAAGATGACAGGGGTGTACCAATCCCCATCAGACAGCCCGCTTCACACAGACCTTGAACAGCATACACTTTGGTTGTAGGCTCTATGGCTTGTTGTAACTCAGCGAGATTGGTGGCGATAATGACAGCGATCAATGCTAATCCAACGATTGTGAGAACTTTCGTAGTTGACATGGATCGCGGTGACTTTTTGTGAAGTCTCCAGCGCCCAGCAAATGTCCCTTCTTCTATCATGCACGTTGAGTTCGCCTTGTCTACTAGAATATTGATCACATTCCTGCGGTAAGAAATGTTCTGAAGCGCTGGTATCCAGATCAGAACGACAATGCAGACCCACGGAGTGTCGAATTGAAACCAGTTTGACACAGTCCCGTGGATCGATGGTAAACGAGACATTAGGGTCAAAGCCCACACAAGGAACCCTATTAGTACAATAGAGTAAATCACGAGGTACGATGTTCTGGTGTAAGCGTAAATGCGGGCTGCCTTCAAATCGTCCATCATCTACTCCCCTTCCTAATGATAGTAGCCTCTGTGACGTGTATATCCATGCGCAGGCGGCTTGTCGCATCTATGCTCCCAAATAACCTGAATGGCATCATCGTGGAGAATGCTAATTGAATTTCCTGATTGAGGGAATGCACAATGTTAACAGTACGACCAAAGCCATCGTACCTGCCTCCATCATCATTGTGTAAATGCCGCCGATATTGTGGAATAGTGCACCCGTTAATAAATAACCAATGGGTTGCGCAATCGAAGCAGAGAATATCTCAAGGCTAATGACTCGCCCAAAGTATTCGTTCGGAACCAATTCCTGCAGAATACCTTCGTGTATAATCCCGAATAACATGCTACCTGCGGAACTTACTGCCATCAGCATCATGAGACCAGGTAACCACCGTATGAGCGACATACCCAGTAAGGCTAAGCCTTGGATGGCAACTGCTCCATAGGAAATCACCCCCCTATGTCTCCACCTATGTACCCAACCAGCAATAATACCCGCAAATACAGCACCGACTCCCGACATGGAAACGACTAAGCCGTAAGCATAGTCAGGATCCTTGAGATGAATTTTCAGCAACCATGGCAAGAGAATTGGAATGATGCCGCTGTAAGAAATGATAATAAAAGTCCAAGACAAAATACCGACCCAAATCCAAGGGTGCCTCACTGTCTCTCGATACCCAGCAAGCAACTCCTTCGTAAAGGTCTGTTTTTGAGATGTTAAACGATGCTGCTTTAACCTTGCATCTGTGCTTCGAATAAACAATAAACTGACGATGGAAAAGGCGAATGTCACAGCATCAAATATAAAGCCAACTACTGACGATCCGAAGGTCATGAGCAAACCACCGAGAGATGGTCCCACCAGGCTAGTTAGTTGACTACTGACTTGTGTGAGGGAAATGGCAGAATTTCTGATTTCCGGAGTGAATATCTGCCTTCTCAGTGCCATATATGCAGGTCGAAAGAGGACGGACATCGCACCGTACATAAATACACTAACATCCAAAGCGTAAATACTTAGGCGATGATAAATCCCAAGGATACTGAGAACCATAAGTAAGACGAACCGTAGCGAATCAGACGTTAGCATTACCGAGACTCTAGGTAATCGATCAACCATGACACCCGTGAACGGTTGAAGCAGGATTTGAGGAAGAACTCTCAGGGTCATGATGAGTGCCATGGTCAAAACTGAACCCGTCAACGAATAAACCACCAACGGTAAAATGACCCCGAACGCTTGATTTCCCAGTTCTGAAAAGAGTTGCCCGCCCCAGAGTGCAGTAAATGAACGGGAAGTCATAAAAGGTTGTAGCAATTTGATTTTATTCATGTGTACGAGCCTCCTTCAGCGATTCCAACGGCGGCTCACATATCATAATTTTTTTTAAAGGTCAAGTATAGACTTATAATTTTTCTTGATTTAGACTAATAATATAAAAATTGCGGTTGAACATTTTTACTTTAATTGCCCCAAGAAACGAACATATGTTCTTGTGATTAAACTGCTTGTAAAGAGCAGTTTTTTATATGCTTTACGAATATCCGCTCGGTCTGACCCCAGTGTGTTCTCACCTGGCAACGGTCAAGGCCACAGGCGAGGGGCCGCGAACCACACCGTACTCGGTGGCAGTCCGCAGCCCCATGCCCTGTCAGTCAGTTGTCACCGGTCAACATCGGAGGGGCGTGTCTAGAGCGTCCCGAGGTCAGGCGCCAATCCGAACCTCGACCGTTCCTGCGTCCAACTCTCCTCAGGCGTTCGCCTCCAGTTGGTAGTCCTCCTCGTCGGTGGTGTCTTGACCACGCGACAGTTTGGCCGCATTGAACACCCACGTCAGCACGACTGTCACGACGATGTTCAGGATGAGCGCCCAGATGGCAGCGTAGGCACCAATTGCGGCGCCGCCGATGTGCAGCACGTACACGGTCGACTTGTAGCCTGTGCTTCCCCACATGTAAATCCCGTAGATAATCCCAGCCAGCCAGCCGAGGAGCAGGGCACGGCGGTGGAACCACCGGGTGTAGAGGCCCAAGACCAGTGCCGGCAGGGTTTGCAGAATGAGGATGCCGCCAACCTGCTGCATGCTAATTGCGTAGGTCTGCGGGAATCCGAGAATGAACACCAGGGCGCCGAGCTTCACGAGCAGTGAAACGATTTTAGCCACCTTGGCCTCGTGTTGTGGCGTTGCGCTGCGTTTAAAGTAGGCCCGGTAGATGTTGCGGGTGAATAGGTTGGAGGCCGCGATGGACATGATGGCAGCGGGCACGAGCGCGCCAATCGCGATGGCCGCGAAGGCAAAGCCAGCGAACCAGCTTGGGAACTCTTTCAAAAACAAGGCTGGTACGGCTTGCGAGCTCGACGTTACTTTGACTCCGGCGGCAAGTGCCATGAAGCCGAGCAGAGCGATAATGCCCAGCGCGAACGAGTAAGCGGGCAATAACGCCATGTTGCGTTGCACGGTCTTGCGGCTATTGGCGCTAAACACGCCTGTCATGGCGTGCGGGTAGAGGAACAGTGCAAGGGCTGAGCCAAACGCCAAGGTGCCGTAAACGGAGAACGCCGTAGCAGATGGGATAAACGAGCCCGGTGGTGTGTGCGTCGGCAACGCCTTGGCGGCGCTCGCAAAGATGTGGCCAAAGCCGCCGAGTTTAATGGGGATAACAATAATGGCGACAATCACAGTGATATAGATCAGCAGGTCTTTGACAATCGCGATCATCGCAGGCGCCCGCAGTCCACTGCTGTAGGTATAGACGGCCAGGATGACGAACGCGATGATGAGGGGCCAGTCACCACCAAGTCCCATCGCGCCGAGGACAGCTTGCATACCAGTCAACTGTAGCGCGATGTACGGCATTGTGGCGACGATTCCGGTGACAGCGATGGCGAGAGCCAGCGTCTTGTCGCCGAAGCGGCCTTCGACGAAGTCAGCAGCGGTCACGTAGCCATGTTTCTTGGCGACCGACCAGAACCGCGGCAAAATCATAAAGAAGATCGGATAGACAACAATCGTGTAAGGTACGGCGTAAAAACCGAGGGCGCCGGCACCGTACATGAGCGCTGGCACAGCAATGAAAGTATACGCAGTGTAGAGGTCGCCGCCGACAAGAAACCAGGTAACGATTGTCCCGAACCGGCGTCCTGCAAGGCCCCATTCCTCAAGTTGGCTGAGGTCGCCCCGGCGCCAGCGAGCCGCTACAAAACCCAACACCGTTACAAATAAGAATAGAATGATAAACACAGTTAAAGCGGTACCGTTCATTGACGTCGTTCGCCTCCTTTGTCAACCATTTTTGAGAGCTGAATACATAATCCACGTGATGACCGCGCTGATGATAACCCACATCATCTGGTACCAGTAGAAGAACGGGATGCCCCATAGCATGGGTGTCGTCGATGCGTAGAACGACGGGAACAGCGTTCCAATCAGGGGAATCAGCGCGAGCAGATACCACCACCGGCTCGCCCGGGGCTTCGAAGTGTTGTTCACGGCTTTACCTCCTCTCGATTCCGACTTCTGGCCAGTAAATGAGACCTAGGCCAAATCTATTTTACATCATTATGAAGCTTTTCAGAATCTAAGTATAGAAGAGAGTATTGTGTGAAATTCTAACAGCAGGATTTGTGCTCGGATAGGTGAATGTTTGATCACGGAGGGATGCAACGTGGAGCAACGGGACTGGATGCGCCTTGGTCTTGTTCAGGATACGCCTGTGGTCAAGGACATGGAAGGCACGCTGGGTCAGATGGAGCGTTATGCGGCGGAAGCCGGCCGCAGCGGGCGGCAGGTGAACTTGCTCGCGTATCCGGAACTGTACGTCACAGGGTACTACCCGGAGTACTGGGAGAGGCGGCCGACACCGCAAGACGAGCTCGATTGGTTGGCGCGCATGCAAGAGGTCGCCGCCCGGGAAGATTTGTTTATCGTGTTCGGGCACCCATCCTACCGAGCGCAGACCGTTGAGCACGGGACGTCGCGGTACGGCGTGGAGATGGCGGGGGACGGACGGGACATGCCACTGTATAATGCGGCCTCCCTCGTATCGCCGCAAGGGCTGGTCGGCACATACGCAAAGGTGCATTTGTTCGGGAGCGAAGCGGAGTCTTTTGTGCCGGGAGACGTCTTCCCGGTGTGGCAGACGCCGTGGGGCAAGTTGGCGGTGCAAATTTGCTTTGACGTCGAGTTCCCGGAAGGCGCCCGCATCGCGGGCCTGCACGGCGCGCAGATTATCCTCTTTCCGGCCGACAACATGCACCCGTTTGGCCCGTGGCACCGCACGTTCACTGCGGCGCGGGCGCTCGAGAACGGAGTTTTTGCCGCGACCGTCAACCGCCTCGGTCCCGAGTTCGACACAGACTTCTGCGGCGGTTCCTGCTGCATGCACCCGAACGGCGAGTGGTTGATTGAGGCGCAACCCGATGCGGGACTGTTCGTCTGCGACATCGACGTGAATGACTTGGCCGACCGCGACGCCACGGTTGATTACTACCGACTGCGCCGACCGAATCTCTACCGGGATTTGGTGAAGTAGGACGGCGGGCGGGACCAAAGGAGGAAGGTTCGTCGCGGAAGTTCGGTGACTTGGGTTGTTACAGTCGCTGGTCCCGGGCGGCGGAATCGAAACAATTCAGGCTGCCCCCTGTCAGACACGGTGGGGACAGCCCTGTTGTCGCCCTGCTGCCGTTCGTCAGTTGCCGTTCGTCAGTTGCGATTGAACACCACGAGTTTCAACTCGGTCATCTCTTCGACGGCGAAACGCACCCCTTCGCGGCCCATACCGCTGTCTTTCACGCCGCCGTACGGCATGTGGTCGACGCGGAAGGTTGGAATGTCGTTGATCATCACGCCGCCTACGTGCAGTTCGTCCGCTGCGTCGAGCGCCTTGTGGACGTTTTCCGTGTAGATGCCGGCTTGCAGTCCAAACCGCGAGTCGTTCACCAGTTCGATGCCCTCTTCGACTGAAGCAATCTTGTTGATGAGCACGATGGGTGCAAACACCTCTTGGCAGGACACTTTTACATCGACAGGCACGTTTAGGATCACGGTCGGATGCAGGACGTTTCCTTCCGCCGTGCCGCCGGCTGCGACCACTGCGCCTTGGCCTACAGCTTCCGCAATCCAGTCGAGTGACCGCTGCACATCTCCTTGCGAGATGAGCGCCGATACAAATGTCTCCTTATCGAGCGGGTCGCCAACTTTCAGGGCGTTGGTCTGCTCCACGAATCGCTCGACGAACTCTTCGTACAAGGCCTCGTGCACGTAAATCCGCTGCAGTGAGATGCAGACCTGACCCTGGAAAGAAAATGCACCGCCGACGCAGCGTGGAATGACTTTGTCGAGCGGGACGCCGTTGTCGACAATCACGGCAGAGTTCGAGCCGAGCTCCAATGTCACCCGTTTCAAGCCCGCCTTCTGACGAATGCTTGTGCCGACGCCTGGGCTGCCAGTGAACGTGATCATCTTGATGCGTGGGTCGGTCACCAACTGGTCGCCGACTGTGCGCCCACTGCCTGTCACGACGTTCAGGGCGCCAGCCGGAAGGCCTGCCTCTGCCAGCAGTTCTGCGAGGAACAGAGAAGAAAGTGGCGTTTGGCTGGCGGGCTTCAAAACCACAGTGTTGCCGGCTGCGATGGCCGGACCGACTTTGTGTGCCACCAGGTTCATCGGAAAGTTGAATGGGGTAATCGCGCCGATCACGCCGAGCGGTTCGCGCACCATGTAGGCGACGCGACCTTCACCGCCTGGCGCCGCGTCCATCGGGAGAGTTTCGCCGTGAATGCGCTTCGCCTCTTCAGCGGCAAACTTGTAGGTCTGAATCGTGCGGTCGACTTCAGCGTATGCGGTGGTCAGCGGCTTCGCCGCCTCTGTTGCGAGAATTGTGGCTGCTTCGTCCCTCTTCTCTCTCAACAAAATTGCGAGGTTCTCGAGGATTTGCGCACGCTGATGCGCGGGCATCTTCCGCATGACCTTGGTAGCGCGGTCTGCAGAAGCGATGGCGTGATGCACGTCGGCAACGGAGGCGGACGCGATCTCAGCAATCACGCGGTGGTCGTAAGGCGCTCTGAGCTCTGTGTAGTGGTCCGTTTTTAGCCATTCGCCGTTGATGTATAGGTCTTTCTTCAAGTGAATCCCTTCCCTCTCGGTTGTCTACGCTTGGTGGTCCGCAAGGTGACGGATGTGCGAAATGATGTGCTCCGTGACTTCACTGGTGTTTGCTGTGCCGCCGAGGTCGGCAGTCTTGACGTTTTCCACCAGAGAGTGTTCGATTGCTTGCAAAATAAGGTTCCCCATGTCCTCGTAGCCGAGGAAGTCGAGCATCATTTTAGCCGTCCAAATCTGTCCAATTGGGTTCGCGATGCCTTGTCCCGCGATGTCCGGCGCCGACCCGTGTACAGGCTCGAACATCGATGGGAATCTGCGCTCTACGTTCAGATTAGCCGCTGGGGCAATCCCGATACTCCCCATAATCGCACCGCCAATGTCGCTCAGGATGTCACCGAACAGGTTGGACGCGACAACCACGTCGATGACCTGTGGTCTCATCACGAACAAGGCTGCGAGCGCGTCGATATGCATTGTCGTGGTGTGAACGTCCGGGTACGACTTGTGCACAGTGTTGAGCACGTCATCCCAAAACGGCATGCTGTGGGCGAGGCCGTTCGACTTCGTTGCGGACGTCACGCGGCCATGCCGGCGCTGCGCCTGTTCAAAGGCGTACCTCATCACGCGTTCGCTCGCGCGGCGCGTAAAGACAGCGGTCTGCAGGGCGAGTTCCTCTTGTCCGTTGTGCACGCGACCCCCGACATCGGAGTACTCCCCTTCCGAATTCTCGCGCACGACAAGGATGTCAAACGCCTGCGGTTCAGCGAGCGGGGACTTCATGCCGCGCAGAAGCTTAGCTGGTCGGACGTTCACAGATTGCTCGAGCTCCTGGCGAATTTTCAACAGTAGACCGCCGAGCGAAATGTGGTCCGGGACAAGTTGCGGCATGCCGACAGCACCGAGGAAAATCTGCTCGAAGGACTTCAAGGTCGCAATTCCGTCACTCGGCATCATCACTTGATGCTGCAAGTAGTACTCGCAGCCCCACGGGAAGTGCGTCCACTCAAATTGTACTCCGCCGTGAATCTCGGCAACTGTTTCGAGGACCTTCAAAGCCGCAGGGACGACTTCGTTACCTACGCCGTCCCCCGGAATTACTGCAATTGAGTGCTTAATCATGTCTGTCTCTCCATTCTGTCTGTAACAACCTGCTGCCTGTGTTTAGCCGGCAATCTCCTGCAGCGATTCGCCGTCGAGAGTTTTTTCCGCGGCAACGCGGCGCTTCATGGCGAAGTAGTAGATTGTCGAAGGCAGGAGAAGCGCAATGATCCAGGCGACGTCTGCATGCCCGAGGGCTGTTGAAATGGGGCCTTCGTAGATCCCGGCGATGTTGACGAACGGAATCTGTGCGGCAATCGTCAACAGGTAGGCGCCAATGGCTGTCCAGTTGAATCGACCGTAGCGACCGTTCAGGTCGAAGATGTCCTTGATGCTGTAGTTGCCTTTGCGCAGTAAGTAGAAGTCAACCAGGTTGATGGCGCTCCAAGGCACCATGATGTACTGCAACATCAGCATGAAGTCACCGATGATGGTGATGAGGCTCCCTTGTCCTTGAATGCCAATCCAGGTGGCGACTGCGTCAATGATTGCAAGCAAGACAAGCCGTTTGGTCGGCGTCACCTTCAGTTTAGTGAACGGTTCAATTGTTGTCACTGTGGCCATAAAGGCACAGTACAAATTGAGAACGTTGACGCCGAGAATTCCAAGGACAATGACGAAGTATAAGATGGGTGCGATCGACGGACCGACCATCTTGGCCAATACGCCCGTTGGGTCTTGGCCAAATTTTGCAGCCGTGGCAATGAGCAGTACACCGACTAGCATTGGCCACGCCGTGCCAAGGACACCGCCCGCGTAGGTCCAGCCAAACGTGGCTTTAGTCGACGTGTTCCTTGGCAGATAACGAGAGTAGTCTGCTACGTACGGGGCGTAGGTGAGCAGCCAACTGACGCAGATGCTCATCGCCATCATGAACGGTCCAAACTTCAATCCGCTTGGCGACCAACTGTGTGCCGGAAATGGCATGCGGAAAGCTTCCACCGTGATAAAAAGAAAGAATAGAGCAAAGATTACGGCGAAGTACTTTTCTACAGCGTGTATGACATCATAGCCGTAGGTCGTCACGATGAGGGTGATACCATTCAGCACAATCATCGCGAGCCACACGGGCACACCGTGCAGCGCGCTGTGAATGGCTTGTGCGCCGAGGAGGCCGCTGTAGTAAACGGATCCAATGTACATGACCATGACGAGGATGAGTGGCAAAATCGCACCAATGACGCCGAACTGCGCGCGACTCTGAATCATCTGCGGGATTCCGAGCTTGGGGCCCTGTGCCGAGTGAGTGGCCATAAACAATCCGCCAATGATATTGCCCACAATTACCACAACGACTGCCCAAAACACATTCAGGCCGAGGGCGAGTAAGGCTGCACCTGTCATAACAGGTGTCAGTTGCATGTTTCCGCTGAACCAGATATTGAACAGACTGCTCGGCTTACCGTGCCGCTCCTCGTCGGGAATGAAGTCGATACTTCGTTTTTCAACTAACATGTTTTACCCCCCAGGTTCATCACTAACTCAGTGCTTCTCGAACCAGGCTGTGGAACAGCCGAAGACCATGTTCGGTTGGCGAGTACAAGCCTTGGTTAAACGCCGCGGAGCCAAGTCCGATTTGTTGCAATTCCACGAGGTCCACGTCTTCATCGGCTACAGTCTTGGCGAACGCGATAAGGTCTTTTTGCTCTTGGGTCGGTTCTTGCCCCTTCACGTACACCGTGTAGATGCCAAGCGTCGTCTCTTCGTCGATTGGGACCATCTGAATTGACCGGAAGTTCCCAGGGCCGGGGTAGATTGTGAACATCACGTTCGGCCACAACCAGTAGAAGCGACCTTCGCGAACTTCTGCGTCGTCGAGGTCGGAGCGGTTTTCTCTAATCCCGGACCCTTGAATGTTGCACTTGTCACGGTTGATGATCTGATAATTCGTCATGTCGAGCGTTGAGACGAAACTAGGGTGAGCAATCGGACAGTGGTCGCACTCCAAATAGTTGTCGATAAAGGTTTTCCAGTTGCACTTGATGATGCGCTGTTCAGTGTTGTACAAACTCAATCCGGACAGAAAGTTGAACTGTTTCAAGTCGCTGAAAAAATCTGCGAATTCTTCTGAGAGCGGCGCTGGGGTCTCGCTGAGGTTGACGAACATCAGTGAGTTCTCAATGGCGATGTGCACCGGCCGCAAGGCGTGATCGGTGGAGCAGAATCCTGTCACGTTCTTGAAGTTCGGCGCCTGATTCAGCGCCCCGCTGAGATGGAATGTCCACCCATGATACATGCACTGCAAGACTTTTTTGGAGCCGCACTCTTCGTTCACAATCTTGGTGCCACGATGGGGACAAACGTTGTAGAACGCACGCACCACATTGTCCGTTCCGCGGACAATCAGAATGGGCTCGTTGGCAATTGAGCACGTTACGTAGTCCCCCGGTTTTTCAACTAGAGTTTCGTGCCCTACGTATTGCCATGTTTGTTTGAATACCCTAGCGTACTCTGCCTGCAAAATCTCTTTGTCTACGTACAAGGTATACGGCAGAGTCTTCTCGGTGTCGTCCTGCAAGCGTTTACTGTCTTCCACTCTCAAAGCCATGATTCTTCGGTCCCTCCTGTCGTCTCTCTGTTGCAAGCGGTAACAATTCGGCCACATTTCTGTGTTGGCTCAGTCAAAGTGAATAGCAAACACCGTGCCAATGATTTCTGAATTAGACGTAATCAAAAGTTTCTACTGATCGAACGCGATGCAACGGGGAGACTGGAGAGTCCAAGAAGCAGATTGTGCAATATGAACTATAGATTGTCCGCCATAATTTTGAGTTTTTTTAGAATCAAATTGCCAAATTTGAAGGATGTGTGATTAAATTTTGAATCAAATGATGATAGGTCAAAGCCGGAATTGGAGAGGCTGGTCTGTATGTCTCGTGAAGAGGTCTTGAAGGTGCTGAACGTGCTCGACACCCCGTTGTTGTTGCTCGATGCCTCTGGGCATCTTCATTGGGTAAACCAAGCGGCAAAGATGACGGTTTTTGAGGGCATCCATCTGGATTCATGGAATGAGGACCGTAATTTGCCTGATGGCTTTTCCTACGTTCTGCACAAAGATGCCTTTGAGTCAGACCTGACCATGATTGAGTGTTTGCGTCTGCCCGAAGGTCCAGACGAGCGCACAATCTGGGAACTGAGGCAGGAAAACACTGAACTTGCCGAACTCATCAACTCCTCGCTTGACGAATGGTACATCACCGATGGTGAGGGCATCACGCTACAAGTCAACGATAAGGTCGAACAACTGTACGGGTCACTTGTCGGAGGATTGGTTGGGAAGTCGGTTTTCGAACTCGAACAGAAGCGCATTTTTTATCCATCTGTCACAGCGATGGTGCTCCGCCACCGCACGCAGCAGACTGTGTTGCAAAGCACTGTCGACGGGCGGAGGCTGGTTTCTACGGGCAACGCAATTTTCAACGAGAACGGTACGGTCAAACGCGTGATATCGTACGCGAAAGACGTCACCGAATTGGAACTGCTCACTGCGAATCACCGCTCTGCTGCTGTGGTCGAACGGTCCGACACGAGAGCCAACGTCGCAGCGCAGCTTGTCTCAAACAGCCCGTCGATGCAATCCTGTATGCGGCTTGCCAGTCGAGTCGCGCGAACCGAAGCTGCCGTGATGATCTCAGGCGAAACTGGGGTCGGGAAAAATAGAGTTGCCAAGTATGTCCACGAGTCGAGTCATCGGGCTGGGAGGCCATTTGTCGAAATCAACTGTGCGTCGATTCCTGAGAGCCTCATTGAAAGTGAACTATTTGGATATGAACGCGGCTCGTTCACAGGCGCAAGGCGCGAAGGCAAGGCGGGAAAAGTGGAACTTGCTGAGGGCGGCACGCTGTTTCTGAACGAGATTGGCGAGTTGCCACTGCACCTGCAGGGGAAGTTGCTAGACCTTGTACAAGAGCGGAGGATTGAGCGCATTGGTGCCACGTCCCCGACCTACGTCGACACCCGCATTCTTACTGCAACCAATCGCAATCTGCGAGACATGGTGGAGGTGGGGACATTTCGTGAGGACCTCTACTACCGTTTGCATGTCGTGGAAATCGAGATCCCGCCGTTGCGGGATCGTCCGGAAGATATCACGCCGCTCATCGACGTCTATCTCGAGCGGTTCACCAGGCAGTACGGGGGAGTATCGTTTGAAATTACGGAGGACGCAATGTCGGCACTGACGACCTATCAATGGCCTGGGAATATTCGCGAGTTAGAAAATATGGTAGAGTACCTCGTAATTACGTCGGAAGACAAGCGGATTGACCTGAGCCGTTTGCCGCAGGTGGTGCGGTCGGCGCACAGTCGTGAATTAGTTGCCCAATCGCGTGGCCAGTTTGGCGGCATGAAATCGGCAACAGGCGGCCGTTCTTCAGGGCTTCTTGAAACTCCCGAGAAACCGTGGAAAGCGCATATGGAGCGAACCGAGTATGAGATTTACAGCGCAGCCCTTGAGCGGGCTCGGAATACACGTGAACTCGCTGAACACCTTGGCGTGAGTCAGTCCACAGTCGTGCGCAAGCTAAAGCAGTTCGGACTTTCATTGTCCCGGTAAAGTGAACGGAGGCTGCACTGTGCAACGGTCGATCGAATTAACTCACCATGGACTCACTCTGCGTGGTATGGCGCACATTCCAGACGGCGCAACTGAGCCTCTTCCCGCGGTCGTGATGTACCACGGATTTACTGCAACCCGAATTGAACCTCACCGGCTGTTCGTCAAGATTGGACGTGCGCTGGAGAGTGTCGGGATGGCGAGTTTTCGCTTTGATTTCTCGGGCAACGGCGAGAGCGACGGAGACTTCGAAGACGTCACGATTAGCGGGGAAATTGCGGAGGCGCACGCGATGCTGGATTACGTCCTGGCTGACGTCCTGGCTGACGTAAACGTGGACCCCGCTCGGGTGACCTTGGTCGGCATGAGTATGGGCGGACTAGTGGCCAGTCAGGTGGCCGGTGACCGTCCCGATGATGTACAGAGACTCGTGCTGTTGGGACCGGCCGGAGGCAGTGTTTACGAAGTCGTATCGTCCCTTCTGACCGAGAGCGGCGCGGACCTTACAGTCGACATGCCGTATTACGACTATCTCGGCAATCGCGTCAGCCGCACGCTGTTGCAGGACCTGGCAGCGTTTCGAGTTTACGACCGAGCGAAAACGTACCGAGGGCCAGTGCTGATTCTGCACGGTCAGCAGGACGAGGTTGTACCTAGCGCTACCGCGTCGGAGTATCAGGAAATGGCGTATGGCGGGAGGGCAAATGTGCGGCTGTTGCCCGAGGCGAACCACACCTTCGACTCCTCTGTCTGGGAAGCAGAGGTAATACAGTCCATCGTGGATTTCGTCGGGCCGGCAGGCAGGCACATGCCGAGAGAATCGGTTTAACGCGTTTAGAGGACGTTATCGCAAATGGTTAACGTCGTCAGACAGCGTTAACGCCCTCTAGGGCCATGTCCAGAGCACATTAACGCGCTGGGATGACGTTATTCCTTCCAGAAGCTCCTTGAATGAGTGTTTCTGAGACACATAACGTTGTTTGGGAGCGTTAAGAGGCTGGATTATGTTATCAAGCTCCGCGATAACGCTCTGTGGGCGCGTTACGTATTCGACGAGGTCGATTGGTTTGGTGGTTTGGTGGTTTGTGGCGTGCCGAATGGACATCTAGTGCCCAGAGGCCGTTTCGGTCCCGCCGTAGCGCCAAATCAGTACGCATGACATCGGAAAACGGCCTTCTCAGGCCGTTTTTCACCGAACGGACGTATTGTTGTCAGGATGCCAATGCCCGAACTCGCGGCGATTGGGCTACTGGTCGACACGGCTAAACCCCGTCCGAACCCGCCCGAACTAGCCGCTACTCCTCCGAACCCGTCGAACCCGTCCTACTCTGGCGCTAGTCCGCCCGACCCCGACCCCGTCCTACTCCGCCAGCCCTGCGCCCCACACCGCTTTGTCGGTCAGCGCCCAGTCCGGGTACTCCTCACCGAGCAGGAAGTGGTGAGCGTACAGGTTTGCGAGCTTCGCATAGCGCTCGCCTTCCGTTTCGGCGAGGCGGTAGAGCAGGGCGACTTGGGTTGCATCTGCGACCGTCGTCAGCGCGTGCTTGGCGTGCCACTGGGCGCGCGCGGGTTCGCTAGCGAGCTCGGCAAGGTGGGCCAGCGTAGACTCGATACGGTCGCGCGCGAGCCGCGCTTCCGACGTCCCAAATCCTTCGAGCATTGGTACGAACTCCGCCAAAAACGGCTCATGCGACTTCTGCTTGACGATGGTCTCGAGGAAGTCGAGCGACTGGATGTTGCTCGGGCCTTCCCAAATGGGGGTGATGAGGGCCTCGCGGTGCCAACGCGCGACGGCGTACTCTTCGAGAAAGCCGAGTCCGCCAAACAGTTCCATCGCCATCGCCGTCAGGTCTGCGGCGTGGTTCGCTGTGCGCGTCTTCGCGACGTGCGTCAGGAAGCGCGCGTAGTGATAAGCCGAGTTGTACGGCGGGCGGGAGGACCAAGCGTGATCGAAGGCGTCGATGGCGTGAAACGACAAACTGAGGCCGCCTGCCATGCGAACGGCCATGTCTGTCAAGTCGCGGCGAATCAACGGGTGTTCCATGAGCAGCTTGCCAAACGACTGGCGGCGCTGGACGCGGCCGAGCACCTCGAGGTGCGCCTTTTTCGCGACACCCATGGCGCCAACCGAGTTCGCGAGGCGCGAGACGGTCAGGTTTTCGAGCGTATAGTAGATGCCTTCTTCGGCGCGGCCGATGAGATAGGCCTCCGAGTCTGCCAGTTCCGCTTCGCCGGAGGGAACGCTGCGCGTCGCGCTCTTGTCCTTGAGGCGGCGAATGTGGAAATTGAGCTCACCGTTCTCACGCAGGCGCGGCAGCAGATACAACGCAAGTCCTTTGGGGCCGGGGCGGCCCACTTCCGGACGCGCAGTCGTAATGGCGACATCGGTCAGTCCGGCGCCGCTCGCGAAGTACTTGTCGGCCGTGAGGTGCCACTTCTCGCCGTCTCCCTGCCGCGCCACTGCCTGATTCGCGCCGAGGTCGCTGCCGCCCTGCGACTCCGTCATCCAGGTCGCGCCATAAGCCGAGCCGTCGAGCAGGCGCTCCTTCCAATCGGAGAACTCCGGCGCGTATTTGTGGATCGCGTACACCGTCTGGCCGGTAATCGTCAGGACGCAGTAGAGACCCGGATCGCCAATCAGGTAGCCGAGCGCAAAGTGGTGGTGCCAACTGCCGCCTTCGTACGGTGGTCGGTTGATGTGCGCGGTCAGGGCAAGCGCTCGCCGGTGCGACGGCGAAAGCCGCGCGCGGTCGACGCGGTTGCCGTCGAGGTCGTGAGTGACGAGGACGGGGCGAGCATCGTGATCGACATGGTAGACACTCTCGTACAACTCGCCGCCTGCCAGCGCGCCAAAGTCGGTGAGTTCCGACTGCTTCGCACCGTAGTCATCCCAATAGCGGCGCAGCACCGCCTGCAAATCGCCGTCCGCCGTGAAGTGGTTCTGCCCGTACGCGTAGGAAATGTGGTCCATGGTCATTCCCCTCTCCCGTTTTGCAGTCGTTTTGCGAGCGTCTGCTCGAGCTTTCCGCGCATTGCCAGGAGCTCGTCGCGAAGCGCCGTCAAGTCACGGATTTGCTCTTCGACTTCTCTGAGGCGAGCATCACCCCGGCCAATCACGTCGCGCAACTGCACCACCTCTGTCGGGTCGGCGTCGTAGAGGCTGAGCATCTCCTGGATGTCCTGCAGTGAGAAGCCTAGGCGTCGGCCGCGGAGAATCAGCCCCATCCGAACGCGATCACGTTCGCTGTACACCCGCTGCAGACCGCTGCGCTCTGGCTGTAGCAATCCGACCTCTTCGTAGTAGCGCAGCGTGCGAGCTGTGACGTCAAACGCTTCAGTTAATTCCGTGATCGTGTAAGTGCGAGTCATCCAACTGCCCTCCCGTCGAGCTGACTTGAACATAACGCTTGCTTGACGTTTACGTCAAGGGAAGTTCCGCGGTCGACTCGGGTGCATGTCGTACACTCGCGCCAACGAGTAAAAATGCGAGGGTCAAGAGGAGCATCACGGCGGCGAGCATGCTGAGCGTGACGGTCGAGTTGGTGTGATTGAGGGCGAAGCCGAACGGGATTGGCAGGATGCCTGCGCCAATGCTGGCAGAGAGCGTGACGACACTCGTGACGATGTGCGGGCGGATGGAGAGCGAGTGGTTCGCGAGTACGAGGTTGACTGAGAATATTCCGGACATAAACAGTCCTGCCGCGAACACGAGGGTGTAGCCCAAAGCGCTGTCTCGCATCAGCGAGAGGCAGCACAGTGACACGGCAACGGCAATGCTGCTGACGACCAAAAATGGCGTATAGCGCACGGAGCGAATCACAAAGCCAGTGGCGACCCGGCCGATTACCATCGCGATCCACAGTGCAGATACACTGAGCGAAGCGAGGTACGCGGGCACGTGGAAGTGCGGAATGAAGATGGCGGGGAGGAAGTTGTTCAGGCTGGTCTCGACTCCGACATAGAGAAAGGTGATGCCGCCGAACACTGCAAGCAGGACGGCCTGCCTGTGTGGAGAAGCGGTGACGCTAGCCGGTGGATTGGCGTCGAGTTGGAGCTGTGGACCATCAGGGACTGTCTCTGTATGGTTAGTCAGCCACAGTCCGGTGGAAGCGAGCATGATGATAGAAACTGCCACAAACGTCCAGGGCCACGCCTGCAAGTGCAGAAACACGCTGGCGATTGCGGGGCTGATGAGCGCACCTACGGCGTAGGCCACTTCGAGATTGCTCATGACAACCGCTCGCCGACCGGGAAAGGTTACCATGGCATACGATGCGATGATGGCCTCCGATGCACCTACGCCAAAGCCGATGATGGCGAGTAAAGCGTAGAACCCAGGCAGGCCCGGCAAAGTTGACAAGAGCATCGTGGCGACGGCTGTCACGACGGACACGGCGGCAACAACTGTGCGGTGACCGAAGCGTTGCGACAGACGTGCCCCGAGCGGCACGCCGATAACGGACCCGAGGACCTGTGCAAACACGAGGTAGCCTGGCAGCGAATACGTCTTGTGGAAGTGTGTCATCAGCGCAGGCACGACCGGACCGAGCATAGCGCCAAGGAGTCCATTGCTGAGGTACGTGCCTGCCGCCGCCAAGACTGACTTTTGCATCAGGGCCTCCAAACTGTGAGCGAACGTTGCTGTCGTCGAGTGAAACTGTGGTTGAGACCCGAATTCAAGTTGCTGCTATCTGAGCGTAGCGGTCGTTGTTTGGGTCACGCACTCTGCGCATCTATCAACACGGTCATATCGATGAGCGCTGGGTCATTTTGCGCCAGGGCGTGCTCGGCACTCACCTGAAATCGGTAGGCCGAACCTTTCACGCGAAACAGCGCCTCCGTCCAAGGTTCATCGCGCCACACATAGGACGTGGTGAGGTATGGAGTTGGCAAGTCATCGAGTCGCATGTGGAGAATGTCGATCACGGTATCCGGCCGCACGATTGCCAAATTGGACATGGCTCGCCGGACGTCTGCTGGCAAGATGTCTTTCCAATAACCGAGCAGGTGGTATGCGGTGTTGCGCAAGGCAACATCGGTTGTCGCCATCGCTTCTACCTGCTTGACTGACAGTAACCACGCCTGCAACTTTGCCACACGCGGCTCACCGTCACGCCGGATGGCTCGCAGTTCGGTCGACAGTTCTTTGACGAGTCGGTAGTTGCGAGCCATCACCGCGTACTTTACATCTCGCCAAAACGCCTCACAGCCCTGAAAAAGCATTAGACTCTCAGCCGCCATTGCGCATCCTCAGTGGCGGTTGCCGGTCTGTAGCATGGCCAGGATTTCGTGTTCCTGGTCTTTGCTCAGGTTGCCCCGCTTGGCTTTGGTCACTGTGACGCTGCCTGGTTTTTGAACGCCTCGCATGCTCATGCACATGTGTTCAGCTTCCATCATGACAAAGACACCTTCGGCCTCGAGTTCATTGTATAAGGTTTCTGCAATCGAGTTTGTCAAACGTTCTTGCACCTGCGGCCTGCGCGCGTAGACCTCGACCAAGCGTGCCAACTTGGACAGTCCTGTGACGACCCCGTTCTTCGGGACGTAGGCGACATGCGCTTTGCCGTGAAACGGCACGAGGTGGTGTTCACACATAGAGTAAAAGGAGATATCGCGCACCAGCACGAGTTCGCTGTCGCCTACCTCGAAGCGGGCAGACAGAACTTCGGCCGGGTCTTGATGTAGTCCTGCAAACACTTCAGCGTACATGCGAGCGACGCGATCGGGCGTATCCAGCAGGCCGTCACGGTCGGGATCTTCACCAATTGCCTCAAGGATGGTACGGACGGCGGCGCGGATAGCCGCTTGATCGACTCCGTCCGTGTGCTTCGTTTTGTGATCAGATTCAACATCTGCGTGGAGTGCAGTAATGTTTTGTGCGGACATAGCTTTGTTTTCCCCCTATGCGCCGACGCTCATGAGGCAAGGTTGCGTGGCGCTTGTCATCGCCTAATTCCAACAAGATTGTACGTCCGATGATATACCTTTGACAAAGATTATACAAGTATGTACAGTAAGTGTATCAAAGATCGGCTGACAGATGTGGGGGACACTGTCGTGAACAACCCGGTTACGGGTCTTCAAATCAAACAGGTTGCTGCTCGCACGGGGCTGAGTGAACAACTCATCCGCAAGTGGGAACAGCGGTATCGGGCAGTGACACCGCGCCGGATGCAAAACGGTTACCGTGTATATCAGGAGCACGATGTGCGGATCCTGATGTCAATCGCGCACCTTGTCGAGCGTGGTATACCGGTGCGCCGCGCAGTCGCCCTCGTGACCGCTGAGCGGGGTGAGGTGTTTGACGCGGCATCTGACTCCTCGATGGCTGTTGGCGTACAGCTGTTGCAGGCACAAGAAAACACGTTTAGACGCAGGCGGGAACAGGCATCCGAACACGTGTCGGAGCAGATGCTTGAGTTTAGGTCTCATCGCGCGAGAATACTCCGCGACAACCCGTTGCACTCGGTCCTGGAGGCGATGCTTGCGGCGGGGGCGGTCGGTGATTTGCAGCGGCTGGAGACGATTCTGCAGCGCTGTTTTGTGTCGGAGGGTCTGCGGATAGCCGTGAACTGTGTCGTGACGCCCTTCTTGCAGGAGGTCGGATGGCTCTGGAGCATGGGCTCGTGGAGTGAGGACCAGGAGCATCTGTCGAGTCTCACAGTTCGCAACTTTCTCGTGCGACTGTTGGCGGATTTGCCAGACGTGCCGCCGGACGCCCCTGTGTTGCTCGCATCGTGCGTTCCCGGTGAGCGACATGACATCATGCTGCAGGTGGCGCTGCTCGAAGCGAAACGGCAGGGCTGGCGGACGTTGTTTTTGGGACCGGATCCGGCGCCTGGCGCAATCGAGCGAGCACTGACGCGACTGACCCCTGACGTTTTGCTGCTGTCGATGACGACGCGTCACGAAGCCCTCGAAGGCAGGTCCGTCGATTGCGGCTGCGGCGAAGGCAACGACGCACAAACTACGGCCGGCGGTGCGGAGAGCGGATCGGGGAGCGGGTCGGAGAGCGGATCTGTAGGTGCGGCATACCCGGGCGGGGTGTCCGCTGCCGAACGGCATGAGAGCTGGTTCGAAAAGCTCAACACCTTGGCCGCCAAAATGCCTGCTACCGAGGTCTATCTCGGTGGGCCCGCATCACTCGTACACAGTTGCGTGGACGGACTGCCCCATATTCTCCCCTTGGAGAGCCTGGCCGACTGCTTCGACGTCCTGTCCCGGCAGACACTGGCAGGGGAGGGGCCGAGAGTACACTGACCAGAAGGCAAGATCCGCCGGGACCCATGGCGAGGCCAGAGCAACAAGGCGTGGGTAGGACGGAGACGAGACGGAGACGGTGCACAAGGGTGTCTGGGCCTCGAGAGTGTAGAAAATGTCGCTAACGGCGGTGAAAATCCGATTTAGCGACATTTTTTCCACTCGCGGGGCATCGGGACGGGCAAAAGATACGATGATACTGCTCTCACGGTCGCGCCAGCACTATCCCCTTCGTGCGGAGGTTTTGGAGACACTCCGAGAGATACACATCATCGTGCTCCGGGTAGATGGGGGAGGACGGAGCGTACCGTGATGCGTTAGTTTGTGCTCGCGGCGTCTGTTTGCCGCGGTAGGTCTCGTCGGTCCACTCCGGGCTTACGTTGTAGCCGCGTCGCTTCATTTCTGCGATGACAAGCCTGTGATACTGCAACAGATACTCAAACGGGTGCGTGAACACATAGTTCACAGTCGCGTGCGGCTTGCCCCAACCGCCGCCGCGCAGCGCACAGCACTCCCGGTGCTGGCCGAGAAGTTGGGCGCGGGGGAGAAGCGGGATCAACTGTTCGTGCCAAAGTCTCACTCAACATCCTCCATCCCAAGCCTCAGTCGATAGCAAAGCCTCGCACGCTAGCAGAGCCTCAGTCGATAGCAAAGCACCGCCCACTGGCAGAGCCACGGTCGACACTCTCCATCCGAAGCTCCATGAAGGGGCGCTGTCCGGGCCACTGCCAAGCTGTCACTCTCCATCATAGCGCGAGAGTCCAACAACACACTAATTCGCAGAGCGCCAAGGGTTTGTCAAGGCAATCTCCACACGCTCTTAAATTTTGTCGCCGGAGTGCGCGTCAGAGCTGAATTTGTTTGTCTTGCCTCGGAAACAGCGAGGGAGGTTAAATAAGCGTGTGGTAAGCGATTTCATTTTCAAGGAGGGTTTAGCATGGCGACCCAAGCAGTCGCGCAGGGTGGTGTCTCGGCCGGAGCGTCCGGTGGGAAGGCCCGCGCGGGCATGCAGCGTTTTGGCGGTTTCCTCGCTGGAATGGTGATGCCGAATATCCCGGCCTTTATCGCATGGGGTTTGATTACTGCATTCTTTATTCCTACCGGTTGGACACCGAACGCACATATTGACAGCCTCGTGAGCCCGATGGTCAGTTTGCTGATTCCAATCCTGATTGGTTTTACAGGAGGCCGTTTGGTGTACGGCAACCGTGGTGCGGTGGTTGGCGCCATCGCGACGGCGGGCGTGGCAATTGGCGCATCGCAGCCGATGTTCATTGGCGCTATGATTATGGGGCCACTCGGCGGCTACCTGATCAAACAGTTTGACCGCCTGACCGAAGACCGCATCAAGGCCGGCTTTGAGATGCTGGTCAACACGTTCTCCGCAGGCATTGTTGGCGGCGGTCTGGCCATCCTTGGCTCGCTTGGCGTACAACCTGTGATGGACGCAGTCTCGAATGCACTGGGAGCGGCTGCGATTTGGATTACGTCCGTTCACCTGCTGCCGCTGATCGCGATTTTCATCGAGCCCGGCAAGGTGCTGTTTCTGAACAACGCGATCAACCACGGTATTCTCGACCCAATTGGTCTCCAGCAAGCGAAGCAGACTGGTAAGTCAATCTTTTTCCTGCTCGAGACAGACCCAGGCCCGGGCCTGGGCGTTCTGGCCGCGTACTGGGCGTTTAGCAAAGGCACAGTTCGTCAGTCTGCGCCAGGCGCAATTATCATCCAGTTCCTGGGTGGCATCCACGAAGTGTACTTCCCGTACATCTTGATGAAGCCGATTCTCGTCCTGGCCGTGATTTTTGGCGGCATGGCGGCAGATGCGACGTTCATGGTGACGCACGCGGGCCTTGTTGCGACGGCGTCTCCGGGGAGTATTTTTGCCGAGATCATCATGTCGCCGAAAGGCGGACTGTTCCCAGTCCTGCTCGGCATCTTCGTCGGCGCCGCGGTCTCGTTCCTGATTGCCTCGTTCTTCCTGCGCCGTTCAAAAGACGAGATGAATGATGACTCGCTGTCTTTTGCACAGAGCATCGTCGCGGACATGAAGGCGCAGAGCAAAGGTCAAGCCACGGCGAACACGACGGTGGCAACAGCTGCTGCTCCAACGGCCGCTGATGGAGGTCTGACGGCCGTACCCAACCGCATTGTGTTTGCCTGCGAAGCGGGCATGGGGTCGAGTGCGATGGGCGCCTCTATCTTGAAGAAGCAGTTGAAGGACGCGGGGTTCGCCATTCCAGTCGACCACTTGCCTGTGAATCAACTGCCTGCGAACGCCGAAGTTGTGTTCACGCAAAACAGTTTCTTGACACGCGCGCAACAGGTTGCGCCGAATGCAAAGATCTACGTCGTGGAAAACTTCCTCGACAAGACGACTTACGAGCGCCTGGTGGAGGACCTGAAGCAGATCGATTAAAGCGGGGATGGGATTGGCTGCAAAGCTCACGCTTCGACAGAAGTACATTCTGCATCTGACGCTTGAGACCGAAGGCGGGAGTAGCGTGGATGAATTGGTACGTCGACTGATGGTCAGTCGGCGTACCATTCAACGCGATCTAAATGCCGTCGGTGCGCTTCTCTCTGCGTTCGATCTCGCTCTCGAAGCTGGAGCACATACGATTCGCATCGCAGGAAAACAAGCGGACATCGAACGGATGCGCTTGGCCGTCGGGAAACTTCCTGACGCTGTGACGATGACGCAAAAAGATAGAGAGTTGCAAGTGCTGATGGACCTCTTGATGGAAGCTGGTCCGTCGAAACTGGAGTACTTTGGGCGCTTGTTACACGTAACGCCGGCAAGCCTCAGCCAATCGCTTGACGACGTGTCAGATTGGCTTGAAGGGCGCGGCCTGCAGCTGATCCGCAAGCGCGGGTATGGTGTAGAAGTCGAAGGTGGTGAGGCGACACGGCGAGAAGCTCTGGCAGAACTTGTGTACGAGCAGGTGCCGGTGCCAAAGCTTGTAGCAGCGCTTCGCGAGCCCCATCACGACGGTTCACACGAACCGTGGTGGAACTGGTTCACGCGGTGGTTTCGCCCGGCGACGCTGACGCGTGTTCGCGAGGTGCTGCAAAGCGAGTTCGCCGACTCAAACCCGCCTTTGGACGCCGCCGCCCTGTTCGGCTTCATGCTGCACGTGCTGTTGACTGTGGCCCGGGTGGACCAGGGGGCACATCTTTCAGCCTCGGCCGACGACGTTGACGACGCCTCCCAAGACGTACAGGTGTGCCGTAGAATTCTGTTGCGGCTGCTGCCCGAAGGTACCGATTACTCGGGCGAGGCCGCGTATTTAGCCAAACACTTGCGTGGGGCGAAGGTGTTGATGACGGAGGAAAACCGCATCCTTCCAATTCACATCACGGCTGTCGATTTGGCCTACCGGATGGTTCGCCACCTCGAAGACGACCTAGGCCTGCCGCTGGTTCGGGACCAGGATTTGATCGCGGGCATGGCGCAACACCTGGAGCCAGCCATTCATCGGCTAACAGCCGGGCTGCACATTCGCAATCCACTGCTCCCGGACATTCTACGTCATTACCAAACGTTGTTCGACGCGATTCGAACAGCGAGCGACGAAGTGTTGGCGCCGTACGGTCTCGTCGTTCCCGACGCGGAAATTGGGTATTTGACGATGCACCTTGGCGCCTCTGTGGAACGCCAGCGGGCAAAGAGCAAATGGAGGGCGCGCATTGTCTGTTTGAACGGCATCAGTTCGGCCGAATTGCTGGCCAGCCGCATTGAAAAAGAGTTGCCACAACTTCAGATTGTCGGGCTTGGGGGGCGTGACGAAGCCCAGGCAGTACCGTACGACCTGATACTCTCGACTGTGCCACTCGCTGAGCCAGATGTTCCCGTCGTCACGGTCTCACCGTTTCTGACAGAGACGGAGCGCGATAAAGTGCTCGACGTGTTGCGTAGGCTGGAGCAGGGATCACCGGCCATTCAGCAGTCAGGGCAAGCAGTTCTGCGTCAGCCGCACCGTACCCCCTCGACTACGAGAGTGGCTGTGGAGTTGAGTGGTCGAGCTGAGATTGCAACGGTGTCGGCAACCGCCATCCATGCGGTGATCGAGCAAGTCGCGGACGCGATGTACACAGATGGCGAAGCGGATACGAGAGACGCGTTGATGCAGGCGATGCTGCACAGAGAGCGCCTCGGCAGTATTGTCTTGCCAGGGCAGCACTTGTCTGTGTTGCACGCGCGTACGGACGCTTTGCACCGTTGTCAAATCCGCCTGTGCCGTTTGACCGCTCCCCTGACATTGAAGGGCGTGGCGGGCACGGCGGAACAGGTTGACACGGTTCTTGTACTACTTGCCCGAGAGAGCGAGTCACTGACTATCATTCAGTGCCTGGGCCGATTGAGCTCCGCGCTTGTGATGGACCGAGACATGGTAGACCTGTTGCGTCAGGCACCTGTCGGCGAGGTCAGGGAGCGCATGCGCCAAGCTATGGAGACTATAGAGGAGTGATTGAAGTGAACCACATCCTTCCACCCGAGAACATCCTGTTGCACGTCGCGACAGAGAGCAAGACGGACGCGATTGCCCGCGTCGGCGAAACTTTGGTCGCAAACAGCTATGTCGATGCAGCTTACATTGAAGGCATGCAAAAGCGCGAAGAGTCGATGACCACCTATATTGGCAACGAGGTCGCGATTCCGCACAGTATGCCAGAGTACGTACAGTACATTCGCCGCTCAGGCATCGTCGTAGCGCAGTACCCGGATGGCGTCGACTTTGGCGGCGGTAATGTCGCGAAGCTGGTGATTGGCATTGCGGGCAAAGGGGACGAGCATATGGAGGTGCTGTCGCACATCGCGACAGTCTGCATGGAAGTGGCGAATGTCGACAAACTCGTTCATGCGTCCTCCAAGGAAGAGGTCATGAATATCCTCGAGGTCAGTCGATGAGGACCGCCGTCCACTTCGGCGCGGGAAACATCGGGCGGGGGTTCATTGGCCTCTTGCTCCATCACGCAGGTTACGAGGTCGTGTTCGCGGACGTTGTGCCGGGTCTGGTCGAGCAACTGGACCGTGACCGCATGTACCGCGTACTGACCTTAGACGAACAGGTCGAAGAAGCCCATGTCACCGGAGTGCGAGCGGTGCTCATCGGGTCACCAGACTGCGTGCGGGAAATCGCTTTGGCGGAGGTCGTAACCACAGCGGTTGGCCTTGGCAACTTGGACAGCACAGCAGCGGTCATCGCCGAGGGACTGCGCCTGCGCCGCGAGCAAAACGCCGAGTCGCTCCTGAACGTCCTCGCTTGTGAGAACGCAGTTCGGGCGACATCGACTTTGCGCGACGCAGTCTTGCGGCACGTCGGGGACCGTGCGGACCTGCAAACCTGGATTGCCGATCACGTTGGTTTTGCCGACGTTGCGGTTGACCGGATTGCGCCGAACCGCGAAGGGTACGCCACGTTGCCACTTGACGCGGTGGTTGAGCGCTTCTTCGAGTGGGACGTTGAAAAGGCGGGCCTTGTGGCACCGCTCAAAGTCCCTGGCGCGACGCTGGTTGACGAGCTCGACCCGTACCTCGAGCGCAAGTTGTTCATCCTCAACAGCGCACACGCGACAGCGGCCTACGCGGGCTATCACAAGGGCCTGCCGACCATCCTCGAAGCCATGCGCGACAAGGACATTGCCCGCCTGGTGGAGGCCGTGCAGTTGGAGGCGGCCGCTGCTCTTGCGGTTCGCCACAAGAGTTTAACCTTGCCAGCTCTGACGCACTACGCAGAGAGCGTGCGGGCGCGTTTTCTCAATCCGCACATTCACGACCAGGTGGAGAGGGTTGGGCGTGATCCACTGCGTAAACTGTCGGCGCCTGACCGACTGGTTTCGCCGCTCCTGCTGGCGCAAAAGGCGGGCCTACCGACGCCGGCTCTGATTGAAGCGATTGCGCTTGGGCTGCACTACGACAACTCTGCAGATGAAGCGGCAGTGCGGGTCCAAGACTTGATTCGCGAGCATGGGGTCATGTGGACCGCTGCACAGGTGACTGGCATCGGTGATGAGCTTGTGCTCGGGGGTATCGTCGAGCAGTACGGGAAGCTCTAAGAAGGCGAGGGCGTTCTCGACTGCGACAATACGGAAAGGGGCTACCCAAGGCGCGCTGGTCTTGTGGGACAGCCCCTTTTCCGCATTGGGTTGACCGACTGTGAACAAAATTGTCCTTTAAACCCTCGGTTCGCAGTAAAATACAAGTAGGATCTAGTCCTGCACACAGGAACGGACGATTTGAGGTGGTCCGCGAGATGGAAGACACGCAGTCGGCACAGTTGCGAGCAAGTTCTCACATCCACGTTCCCCGACCGCTCACCCAGTTTATTGGACGCGAAGAAGTGTTAAATCTAGTCGCTTCCGCACTCGCTGTGACGACGCGCTTGGTCACCATCACGGGACCTGGCGGAACGGGAAAAACACGACTGTCGATGGAAGTCGCGGCCAGGGTGGCCGTGCGCTTTCCTGGTGGCGTATATATGGTCGAGCTCGCGCCGCTGAGTGACCCGCACGCCATTCCGTCTCACATCGCGAGTGCGCTCGGCGTGCGTCTGCGCGGTCGGACACTGTCTGAGGCCGTGATCGAACACTTCGATGAATCGTTGCTGATATTGCTCGATAATTGCGAGCACTTGATTGACGAGTGTGCTGAGATTGCGACCGCGCTGCTGGAACAGACCGATTTCGTGAACATTCTGGCCACGAGTCGCGAGGCGCTCGACATTGCAGGCGAAGTCGTGCAGCCGCTGCGACCTATGTACGTCCCGCTGCCCGAAGCGGAGTCCGACTTGAAGGCTGTAGGCAGCGTGGAATCGGTGCGCTTGTTTGTGGAGCGGGCGCGGCAACGCGACCCGAATTTTGTGTTGACCAAACAAAACACTCACGCAGTCGCGGAGATCTGTCGGGCGCTTGACGGCATCCCATTGGCGATAGAACTCGCGGCAGCCCGCATCAACGTGCTCACGCCAGAGGAAATCGCGGCGCGCCTCGGCGATCGCTACCAGATTCTCACGCGCAGCTCGCGCTCCGCGGAGCCGCGGCAGCGGACGTTTCAAGCACTTGTTGACTGGAGCTACAACTTGCTCACGGAAACGGAACAGGTTTTGTGGCAGCGGTTGTCCGTCTTTGAACCCAGCGTCCCGCTCGAGGATGTTGAAGCGGTCGTGGCAGACGACCGCCTGCCTGCGTACGAAGTGCTCGACACGCTGTCGCGCCTTGTCGACAAGTCGATTGTGACGGCTACAACCAAAGCTGGCGTCACGTGGTACCGCATGCTTGAGACGCTGCGCCAATACGGACTACACCGCTTGAACGCCTCCGGTGAGGGCGCGCTGCTGCGTCGACGACACCGCGACTACTACGCGGATTTTATTGCGAAAGTGAACGAGAAGTACCGCGAACAGTACACCGGGCTCGCGCCGAGTCTGCCGGAAGTGCGCAGTCGCATCAGCAACGTAATCGCGGCCGTCCGCTACAGCACGACCCAGCCGGATTCGCCGACTGCGCTCATGATGAGCTTCCCACTGGCGGCGTACTACTACGCGACGGGGCAGCAGACGTACGGCTACGAGTTGCTGCGCGAGATCGTCGACTTACCGGGATCACAGGGAGAAACGCGCGACCGCGCGCTCGTGCTAATCGGCATGGGTCAGCTCGCGCGCGTCGCTGGGCGGGGCGATGAAGCTGTGGAGTGCGTGCAGGACGGTCTAGCGATCGCGCGGCGCATTGGAGATTCAAGCACCGTGCAAGTCGGTTTAATCCAACTCGCGCAGGTGCTGCTCCCGTCGCAGGCGGCGCGAAAGGTGGCACTACTCGAAGAACTTCTTGCCGTCGCGACACACTGGTCCAAGGTGGTCACAGCGCACGGTATCCTCACTTATCTCTCACTTTGTATGAACGACTTGGAACAGGCGAGTGGCCACTCGCGGCTCGCGCTGGCAGCTGCCAAAGGGCATGAAGGCACGTTTGCACACGCGTACGCCTGCGCGATGACAGGCTTTCTCGGCGTCGCCACAGGTGCGGAGGCAGAGGCGATTCCATACCTGCGCGACTCGCTTTCGTACATGCAGGCGAACCACCAGTCGAATGCGGCGGAGACCTGGCTTTTGCTGGCGCGGTGCTACCAGGCGACGGGAGACAAACCAAATGCTCTGCTCGCGCTCTGCGAGGGCTTGACGGTGTTGCGCGATACGCTGCACGACCCCGGGATGACGGCGAACTTTGTGCCTTGGACTTTCTTATTGCTCACGTCCTGCGGCATGGACACGGCCGCTCTGCCACTGCTCGAGGCAGCTAGCAAGCGCTCTGCCGCGACGTTTGACTTTTCGACGCACCTCCAGGATGCGCTTCGTGCAGCCGCTGACCGCCTGCGATCGCGTTGGTCTTCCGAAGACCTGGGAGTCGCCGCCGCGCCTGTGTCGGCGACGAACGCGCGGACGTGGCTGCCAGCGGTAACACGGGCCGTTGAGGCAGAGTTGCAGAAACTCCGCCAAGCAGAAACGGACGCAGGGGGGAATGAAGGGATTCGTGGCGTGGAGCCGGACGGCATCGGAGACAACCGTGACGGGAAGAAAGGTCGGGCGGGGAAGGATTCGCTGGAAAACGCGCCTTCAGGAAGCGAACGCGGGAGGGCCGAGGTCGCAGGCGACGAACAGGCCGGTGCGGAACTGACAGGCAAAGCGCGGGCTGGAAACGGCCGCATGGGCAAAAGTCGCGCGGGTCAGGACCGGGTCGGCATTGGGGCTGACCTGACCGAACGAGAGCTGACGGTGCTGCAGATGCTCGCGAAGGGACTCACGAACAAGGAAATCGCGAACCAGTTGTTCTTGACCGAAGGTACGGTCCGCACGTACCTCTCGCGTGTTTACGATAAACTAGGCGCGAAGTCGCGGACAGACGCGGTTGCGATTGCGCTTGAAGTGGGACTTTTCAAGCTGTAGGCGCGCTGCGCTGGCGCCTGAAACAGTTTACGTACAGGCGGTTAGCCAGTGCTTAAGCGGCGTAACTGGCGATGCGAAATGTCAACGTTGACATTTGGCAGCCAAACTGTTGACATTCCTCGCTACTTGGCTGCACCCCCAGTTAGTATGATTCAGACATAGGGTTCCCCGCAATCAATACACCAAGCAAACGGGGAGACCACTGTGGGGGTGGAGAGAAATGTTGAATAACTACTACGAGTCACAAAGGCTGTTACAACAGCGGAAGGTAGAAGTGGAGCGTATCAATCGTACGCAGTGGATGTATGAAGCGTCAGCGGTCGAAGTCGGAACCAACCGCAAACGCGCGCGTACGTTGCGGCGGTTGACACCGCGGTTTGGGCGGGCATAACGCGTGGAGCGTCTCACGGCGGTGTCGGTACCTGACGGGCGGGCAACAGACGAACTGAACAGCACGAGTCAACAAAAGAGTCGCTGCGGATGGGAGCAAGAGAACGAGACCCCCGCAGCGGCCCTTTGCTTTTAGGCAACGAGGTGCAGGAACAGCCCGGCCGCGAGAACGACGGCGCCAAATCCTGCAGCCACCGCTTCACCCATCGCGATTGACCACCGCTTGACCGCACCGAGAACGCTCACGTTGAACAAGGTGTGCAGTGGCGTCATCACAATCACGAGCCACGGGTTCCAGGCGATCACGAGCGCCGCCCCAATGTGAAACGCGCTCGCGAACAGGCGCTCGACGACTCCCCACAAAAGATTGCCTTCGGTCGGGATGCCGTTCTCGGCCAGCACCGCCTTAGCCTGCATCGCCTTCTCATCTGTGCGGTATTTGAGTGATGTGATGGCGACACCTTGAACGATGGCAAACACCACTTCAATGGCAGCCCACCCTTGACCAATCGAGAGAGCGGTGGACAGCGAAGTCCCGAAGATGAGCAGCGCCACAAGGCGGACCCCCTCTTCAAGCGGCCCCGAAAAGTAGACGATGCCCTTTGGCTGTCGGTCGGTCCTTCCCTTTGACAGCACGAGGCTGATGGGCATGCGTAGCAGGTAGGCGATCCACCAGCCAACTGCGCCGATACCAAACAAACCCCAGGCCAACGGGTAGCCAAACGCCAGGAAAACCAGGGCAAACAGCACCGGCACGAGCAGGTACAGCGGGACCAACGGCAGGACGGTCCTGATGATTGGCGAGGCAGCCAGTCCTGGCTCGTTGGCGTGTGGGTCCGGCTGAGGCTGTTCTCGAGGCTGTTCAGGTTGCTGGTGCTCAGGTTGCAGGCGTTCAGGTTGCTGGTGCTCAGGTTGCAGGCGTTCAGGTTGCTGGTTGCCGGGGTCCGTGGTTTCTGTCATATAAGTCACCTTCCGTCCGAGGGGTTGGAATCCGGCATAACAACGGTCGCGATGACCCTGCGTTTACGTCCCGGGGCCGGTTCGTTTCGCAAGGTGGGCTCAAGTAACTTCCTCGTTTGAGCAAGCAGGGCGTTGAATTCGTCGTCAGACAGGTACACCGTTGCCTTGCGGTAGCTGACGCCATCCGCGTAGAGGTCAATCTTGTCACGCTTGAGGTAACGGTCGAAGTCGTCGACGAGAGAGGCGACAAACATCATAAACGTGTGCCGCAGCTGGTCACGTGACATCGCCATGACCTCATTGTTGACGTCGGCGTCCTTTGCATGCAGTGCGTACACTCTTTCCACCGCGCCGCGCACTTGGTTTTCGTCGACAATGTGCAGCACGCCGCCATCGAGCAACTTGTTGAGATGCCGGTACAGCGTCGCTTGTGGGACATCCGGGAGCTCCTCGCTAATCTGCTGTGCGGTCTTGTGATGATCGCCGAGCAGGCACTGAATTATGCGAAACCGCACGGGGTGGAGCATCAACTCTGTCATAGAATCTGTCTTCAAGAGAACGCACACCTCCCGAAACCATGACTAGTTCGTTGGCATTTACATTATCATTATCGATAATGATTGTAAATGGCGAAGTTATGTCGAGGGGCGCTGACTTTCGGACACAAGTTTCCGTTCGCGTAGAGCGGCGCCATCGACTCGAAGACACCGCTTGCCTCATTCCCAACCGTTACGTTGAAGACGACGTGGCCGTTCGACTGCCGGAGTGCAACGATCTGATCGTCGGCAGTCAGCACATAGGTGTTACCGCCGCCGAGGGCGACGCCGCGGTTGATCTGCGGGATCCCGCTGAGCAAGTGCACGCTTGGCTGCACCGTTACGGCTTTACTTGCCCGGTCTGGCCGGTTCGACCACTCTGCCCGGTCTGAGTGCTGCCAGCTCGCGCGTTAAGCAGGTTGAGGACGGTCTGGAGGTTCTTTAGGTCCGTCCCGGCTTGCGCTAGTTGTCCGGACGCTGTGTCCTGCTGGTACTTGGCAAACAGCGTATTCGCCTGCGTGATGAGCTGCGCGGTCGTCAGCTTGCTGTAGGTCGTGCTGCCAGTGCCACCGACTGATCCCGATGTGCCACCGCTTCCCGCGCCAGTGCCCGGACTGGTAGACCCGCCTGCAGTTCCACCTGGCGTGTTCGGGTTAATGCTCGTCGGTGAGGTGCCCGAGAGCACGTCGGCAATGGCAGCGCCGAGCGAGGTATCCATATACACCTGCTTGTTCGAATCGACGATCACGCGCTCGAGCTGCGGCAGTGAGTTGCTGCGGTCAGCTACCAGGTAGACTGGCTCGACGTACAACAGCGTGTTGCCAAGCGGGATTAGCAATAGGTTACCGCGGACAACATGCGAGCCCTGCTGGTTCCACAGCGACATCTGGGCGGAAATCGTCGGGTTGGAGTCAATCTGGTTCTCTGCCTGCATGGGACCAAAGAACAGCGACGACTGCGGGAACTGGTAGAGTGTGAGTTGCCCGTAGTTGACTGGGCCGTTGTCCGCGACGAGCCACGCGTTCAGGTTTTCCTTGGTCTGCGGAGTGAACAGCTCGCTGAGCACAAAATGTGTGGTCTTTTGGCCAGGCATTTGGAGCATTTGGTAGACGGGTGGGCGCGTCTGCGTCTGGTTCTGGTTGTAGATCTGCTGTGCTTGTTGCCAGAGGTCGTCCTGGTTGTAGAATGACGACGGATTGGTCATGTGGTAGCGCGCGAGCGCGTTCGCTTGGGCGTCGAAAAGGTCGGTTGGGTAGCGGAAGTGCGCTGACACATCGGCGGGAATTTTGTAGGTGAAGAGCGACGGGTATGCCGCCGCGAGGCTCTGCAACATCGGATCATGCCGGTTCACCACATAGAACGTGACCTTGCCGGTGTAGGCGTCCATCACGACTTTCACGGAGTTGCGGATGTAGCCGGTACCCATGAACGACTGCGCGTAGGGGATGTTCGCGGACTCGGTGTAGGCGTCGAGGATCCACTCAATGTGGCCGGCAGAGTTGATGAACGGGTAGGCGTCGTGATCGTACGTCAAAAACGGCGCAATGGCTTGGACGCGCTGGTAGATGTTACGGTCGAACAGCCACTGTGACTTGGATGTGAACTGCTGACTGGTGTAGTACTTGAGGTTGCCTTGCTCAATCGTCAGAAGCAGACGGTTACCGCGAATGGGCAGGCCGTAGCCGCCTTGGTAGTGCGATGCGTGGTCACCATTCCCGACAGGGTAGTCGAACTCCGGCTGTTTGGACGGCGCGATGACGTTGTTGTTCATCAACCCGAAGTAAATCTGCGGCCGCGTGACGTGTGGCAAGGGCGGGCTGGTCTGCTGCGGCGTGTTTTGCGCCAGAAACACGGGCAGGCCGGCTGCGTCGAACTTGTTCACGGGGCTTGCAGCGATGCCATAGCCGTGTGTGTACACAAAAGTCCGGTTCACCCACGTCTGCACTGGCAGGTTGTTCACATTCATTTGCCGCGCCGAGACGTACACCTCTGTGCCGTTGTAGCGGTCGACGGCGGCGGTAGTGAACTGGAAGTAGTTCTTCAAGCTCTGCAACTGATTGTAGATGTTCGTCGTCTGCCCCTGGTCGTTGACGCGCACGTTGTCGAGCGCGCCTTGGCTCGCAGCCACATCTGATTGCGTGAGTGTCGGCGATGGCGACAGTGGCTGGGTGGCGACGTGATCGATTCCGAGCGCCCAACGCGTCGCCTGAATGCTGTCGTTAATGTAAGGGAGTTCGACGGTGTTCTGATTGGGGTGGACGTACAGCGCGTTGACGAGGCTCGCGACGACTCCACTCAGTACCACGGAAGCTACGTAAAAGGCGAAGGAGTACAGCGGTCGTCGAAAACTTCGCCACGAAGGCACGGAAAAGCCTGCATCAGTCGGGACGATGCGTTCGATGTGGCGAGCCTGCCAAAGGATGGCGGCGGCCGTGATTAACAGGAGCAGGATGTGCAGCCAGGAGAAGATGGGCAGCGTGAAGTGTGCCTGCACGTAGTCTGGCCCGTAGACAAACGACCCGTTTCCACTCGTTAGCATCAGGGTGAAGCGGTTGAGGTACGTCATCACTGCGAAGAGGATGAACAGCACCCCGAGCAAGGTCAGGCTGAGGCGAGCCTGGCGGTGAATGACGTTGTCAATGTTTGGCTTCGTAATCTGCGTCTGCTGGTGCAAGAACGCCCCAACAACGGTCAGCAGTCGAATCACAAGCCATAGCGCAAGTGTACCAATCATGCGGCCGACGAGCCCGATGAGCAGTGGCAATTGGTATACGTAGAACGACATGTCGATATGTAAGAGTGGGTCGCGGTAGTGAAACGGCTGGTGGTGAAAGAATAAAAACCAGGCTGTCGGTTGCAGGTGCCACATGCCAAACCCGATAATCCAGCCAAGTACCACGGCTAACACCTGCAGCGCGCGGTACATCGCCTTTGGCATCAGGTCTGTGAACGGCCGTACGGCTAAGAAAGCGAGCCCGGCGTACAGCGCGGCACCGAGGTAGCGGGTTGCGAGTTCGAACCACATGTTTTTCGCGTAGATGGCGCCATAACCAAGCGCGCCGTGCAGACGGAAGGCATACAGCCGGTCGAGCGCGACGTGAATGAAGACGATGGCTGCAATGATGACGAGCGTCACGATGAGGGGCTTGGACGATCGCTGTGTTCGTATTTTTCTGACCATGTCGCATCACCCAACCCCATCATAGCCGATGGGGAGGCAAAACGGGATGTGTGGTCTGAGTCGCAAGGAGGAAACGTGTGTGGCGCGAGTGCGGCGAGTGGGCTCCGGCGGCTTGCCGGCCTGCGAGTGGCGAGTGGCGTTCCGAATAGCGGCGCAGGGCAGCCTATTCACTACTTTTCGCGGCTTGGATGGGTGATTAGGCTGCCAGGAACCGCTTAAGGTGGGCCGAAGCCCCCCGATCCGTCCCTTCAAGGCTCCTTAGGCATTTTCGGACAGCCTAAGGAGCGCCAGATCCCGGTGTTTTCCGGTCATAAGCTGTCCTATGCGGCTATGGCTTGCACCGGATGCAGGGAGTTCACAGCGATCCGTCAGAGTACTTGATCCGCGCGGCGCCGCTTCGCGAAGCCGGGACGCGATCCCCCGGAGCAGGGTCCGGCTCTCGTCGTCGCTGGCGACGAAGTGCAACACGAGGATACATGTGGCGGCGCCGTGGAGGTGAGGCGCTGCCGAATAGCGACAAAAAGGCCGCAACCGATGCGGCCGGGGGCCTGGTTTGGGTGCTGCAGCGACACTGGCACCGGCAGGCATCTGCAGGCATCTGTTGGCACCGGCAGGCACCGACACTGGCATCTGCAGGCACCGCGATAGCCGGATCGACCAGAGCATGACAACCGCCGTACCGCGGCGCCTAAACCCCGACTGACCGTGGCGCGCCAGCCTTCTTCCCCACATCGCGCTGGGAGACTGTCAGGTAGGCGACCAAAAGAACGATTGGAATGAATAAATAGGCTGCCACAGGTCCTTTGCCGAGCCCGAGCCCACCCATGCTGTGCGGGACGGAAATCCAGTCCGCGAACGACGCGCCGACGGGCCGCGTCAGAATGTAGGCGAACCAGAACGAGAAGACCTCGTTCCATCGGAACCCGAGAAAGCCCACTGCGGGAATGGCGAAGACGACGGTGAACAGGATGCCAGATGTGAGGAACCCGAGGTGAAACGTCGACGCCGTCATGTCGCCCGCAGCGGTTCCGAGCGCGAACGTGCACAGCACGGTCAACCAGTAAAAAGCCTCGCGCCGCCTCGTCGTGATGCTGTGAATGGAAAGGGTACGCTCGACCTTGTGCCAGGTGGTGAGGACGACGGCGACCGAGATCATGAAGACCAATGACGAAAGCCAGTAAGGCACACCAAGGGCGATGTGCGTCGCGTCAGCGACCATCGTTCCGAAGATCGCGACCATCAGCACGACCAGCCAGTACACGGACGCGATGTACCGTCTGACGCGAAACTGCAAGATGAAGGCCCCCGCGAGAAACGCGGCACCGAGAAACACAGCGACAAACGGATTCATGTGATAGACGAGAAAGTCTGAGAGGGCCTCGCCCATCGCAGTCGTCAACAGTTTAATGACCCAAAAGTAACCGGTGACTTCGGGCACCTTGACATAGCTCTGGCTTCGGTTGGGACCACGACGCGCCGATGACAGACTCACAAGCTGCTCTCTCCTTTGAACAGGTACTGTTTGGACGATCACGATGCCAGCCGCTCGGCACTGCTTCTGAATAGACCTTGCGTTGAAAGCGATAGGTTCAACCCTCCGGCATTGTACCACGCGGCAAGCGGTTTGGCCGGGGGTCGACTCGTCATGAACGCCGGGACCCTCGCACCCGTCGTTTCCCCTGTCCCTTCCCCTGTCCTTTCACTTTATCGATGCAGGGTCCGGCTCTCCAATCTGGTATAATTTCATTGACGCAAACGGACAAACGTGCGATGTAGCTTGGAACAAGCGCGTCATCTCCGTTGCACTCGAGAACCTCAAGAAAATTCCCGTCATCGTCGGCGTTGCCTACGGCGTAGAAAAATTGGACGCGATTCGGGCTGCGCTGTCGGCGCAGCTCGTCAACGTGCTTGTAACTGACTACGCCACCGCTTCACAGCTCGTTCACGGAGACGACTAGGAGACTCCACGGTGTGAAAGGACGGACTGCGTTGGAACGACAAATCAAGTCTATTCCGGCTGCGGCTGGCTTAGCGATTGGTAAGGTTGTGTGGCTTCGCAAACACGATCGGGCGGACGATGTACCTCGTCACATTTCGGAAGACGAAGTCGACGCGGAACTCAGCCGGTTTCACGCGGCTGTTGCTGCGGCCCGCGAGCAGATTGCAGAACTTCGCAACACCACGGCAAAGCAGGTCGGTGAGGAAGAGGCCTCTGTGTTCGATGCGCACCTCGCCTTTCTTGCCGATCCCGCTTACGTCGACGAAACTGTCAGGCGCATTCGCCGGGAAGCGCTGAGCGCCACCGGGGCTTGTAGTGCCGTCACGAAAGAGACCAGCGATATGTTGGCCTCGCTCCCGGACGAGTACCTAAGCGCTCGAGCAGCCGACATTCGCGACGTCGGAGACCGGCTGTTAGGACTGCTGAGCAGCGAGACGAAGGGGACTGTGACCTTTGCGCCCGGCAGTGTCGTAGTGGCAGATGAATTGACACCGTCGCAGACGGCGGAGCTGACGTCCGACGTCGTCGGTCTTGTGACGCGGCGCGGCAGCAAGACGGGACATGCGGCAATTATCGCGCGTACACTTGCAATTCCGATGGTAGTTGGCGCCGGTGATGCGCTCGATGACCTCGGCGACGGCCAGACGGTGGTGGTGGACGGCGACGCAGGGACCGTGGACGTCGAGCCGGACGCGGCAGAACTCGAAGCGGTCCGCGCGCGCCAGGCCGAGCGCGCGAAACACCGTGCGGAGGCACTCGCTGCCGGGCGCGCACCTGCAGTCACAGCGGATGGCCGCCGGATTGAGGTGCTGGCCAACATCGGCAGCCCGAAGGATGTCGAAGCGGCGTTGGCTGGCGGTGCGGAAGGCGTGGGGTTGTTCCGGACGGAGTTTCTCTATCAGGAGAGTGACCATTGGCCGACGGAAGCGGAACAGCTTGAGGCCTATCGGGCTGTGCTCGAGGCGTTTGGGGATGCGCCCGTGATCATTCGGACACTCGACATTGGCGGCGACAAACCGCTTCCCTACGCGGAGATGCCGAAGGAAGACAACCCGTTTCTGGGTCAGCGCGCCGTCCGCTTCTGTCTTGCCAACCCTGACGTGTTTCGGACACAACTGCGCGCGCTGCTGCGGGCGGCAATGTTCGGGAATCTCCACGTCATGGTGCCGATGGTCGAGAACGTCGAGGAAGTCGAAGCCGTTCGGGCGCTGTTTGACGAGTGCCGTGACCAGCTGAAGGCGGAGGGACAGACGTTCGGCGAGCTCAAGCTCGGGATTATGGTCGAGATCCCGGCGGCAGCCGTGATGGCTGACATCCTGGCGCCGCACGTTGACTTTATGAGCATTGGCACCAACGACTTGACGCAGTACACGCTGGCTGTCGACCGCGGCAACGAGCGTATCGAGCACCTCTACGACGCCTCGCACCCGGCTGTGTTGCGCCTGATTCGGATGACTTGCGATGCCGCTGCAAAAGTCGGCATTCCTGTCGGCGTGTGCGGTGAGCTTGCCGGCGATGCCGCGATGGCGGAGACGCTGGTCGGGCTCGGCGTAACGGAGCTCTCGATGAGCGCCACGCGCATCGCAGACGTCAAGGTGAAACTGCGCGGCGTCACGACAGACCGTGCACGGGCACTGGCAGACGAGGTGTTGACGCTGGCAAGTGCAGCGCTTGTCCAGGCACGCGTACAAGCACTCGCGCAAGCCTGACTTAGGCACGCAGTGGACGGGACAGCATGTCAACACACATCTCGGGTAACCAGTGGAGGGGCAACCATGTCAACACTCATCTTCGACCTCGATGGGACGCTCATCGACTCGACCGCGATCTTCATCCCGGCGGTTCGCACGACGCTCGAAGCGTTTGACGTGCCGAATGAACCGTCAGACGACGCGATTCGCAAGACCTACGGGATGACGGACGCGCAGTTCTGGGACACGCTGTTGCCAGACACGACGGACACACAGCGCGAGAAGGCATCGCACCTGCGCAACAGCTACGTCGAGCGCTCCGTCACAGGCGCAGACTTGTTGCTGCCGCACGCCCGCGAAGTTCTGCAGGAGTTGAAGGAACGCGGCCACACGCTGACTGTCGCAAGCAACTGCGGCATCACGTACCTGACGTCTGTGCTTGCGTCCCAGGGGATTCTGGACCTGTTCACGAACCCGCTGTGCATCGAGTCGGTGCAGGGGCGCGTCAAAGCTGACATCCTCTCAGCGCACTTCGAGGTGTTTCCGAAGGCAGACGCCTACATGATCGGCGATCGCGCCTCGGACGTAGAAGCTGCGCACGCACATTCGATCCCGGCCATCGGCTGCTGCTTTGGCTTTGGCAACGACGAGGAACTGTCAGGCGCGGACTACACGATTCACGCACTGCCTGAGCTGCTGGAGATGTTCGGCGCATGAGGGGCTGACGCGGTGGGGCTGAGTCGCAGGGTCGCAGCCACTGGCGTTTGGGTCTTCTCGGCCGTTGCGAAGTGAAAAATGTCGCAGCAGCTGCGGAAAACGTGATTTAGCGACATTTTCGACAGGATCCCGACGGTCTCACGCGGCTTTTCAGTTGATTTGCGACACCAGTGTCGCAAACCAATTGCGTTTCGGCCTTTTCGGCTGTTGCGAAGTGAAAAATGTCGCTCCCTCCCGATTAAGCGATATCTCACGCATGCTCACTCATTCGCGGGTAAGTGTCAAATTGACACCTAGAGCGCGGCGTCCTCACAGGTAAGTGTCAAATTGACACCTAGAGCGCGGCGTTCTCGCAGGTAAGTGTCAAATTGACACCTAGAGCGCGGCGTTCTCGCAGGTAAGTGTCAAATTGACACCTAGAGCGCGGCGTCCTCGCGGGTAAGTGTCAAATTGACACCTAGAGCGCGGCGTCCTCGCGGGTAAGTGTCAAATTGACACCTAGAGCGCAGGGGCCTCACAGGTAAGTGTCAAATTGATACCTAGAGCGCGGCGTTCTCGCAGGTAAGTGTCAAATTGACACCTAGAGCGCGGCGTTCTCGCAGGTAAGTGTCAAATTGACACCTAGAGCGCGGGGGCCTCACAGGTAAGTGTCAAAATGACACCTAGAGCGCAGCGTCCTCACAGGTAAGTGTCAAATTGACACCTACGGCACGGCGTCCTCACAGGTAAGTGTCAAATTGACACCTAGAGCGCGGCGTCCTCGGCGGAAAACGTGATTTAGCGACACTTTCGACCGAATTCCGCCGTGGACACCCCGCTCTACACTGGCTCACGCGGCTTTTCAGTCGATTTGCGACACCAGTGTCGCAAACCAACTCTACCAAAGGACGAGTTGGAGAAAATCGCCCCATGGGCTATTTTCATCTACTTACTCCTAGCCTCCGAATCCGCACTACAGCGGGTCACGCGCGCCATTCCCCCCCCCTACAATAGCCAATCCCGGAACTACCCGCCATCACGCCCACCCGCTGCTACGGTGACACTCCGAATGTTGCCGCGGATGGTTCGTCAATCGCTGCGGCTGGCACTTGCAGGTCTGCGACAAGTTTGTTATTCGTGTCGTAGACTTTGCCGCCGTGGATGGTCCAGTTAGCAAATCCATTGGTGGTCGATACAGTGGGGTTTGACGGGATAGATAGGCGTTGCCCAGTCGCTTCGTTGTAAATGTAAGCAGCCGTGATTGTGCTACCGTTTCCTGTCAGGTCTGAAGCGGCGCCGGTGAATACCATCCCAGACACCACGCGCATCGAATAGAACAGTCCGCCACCATTGGTCAGACTACCGAGGCCCACGATGTGGTGTGTCGCCAAGTTGATGTAGTACAGGTTGGTTGCATTTCCTTGGTTTGCCAACAGCATCTGCGACTCCACCGCGAGCACCACGCCGTTGTAGGCGGGAAACAATGAGCTTGGCCAGGCCATCGTCGGAGCAGGCGATGCGGACGGATTGACCACAGGTAGATGCACTGCGGGAGCAGCTCCCCACTGGAACCAGCCAGTCCACGCAGAGCTGGCGAGCGACGCAGGGGAAGTGTCTTGCGGGTTGCTCGGAAAGACGTACTGCCCGCTCGTGCTGAACAGCGGTGGAATGTTGCCGGTGATGAGCTGGGCGCCGGCAGCGAGCGAACCGCCAGACGTGCTCCAAGGCGTCATATACAGGGACGACGCGGCAGTCGGCTCAATCGCGTTCGGAAAGCCTCCGTTTGGGTTGCCAAGATGCTTCTGTGCGCCTAAGTGACTCCACACCAAAAATGGTTTGCCGTTCACCGTCGTCGGCACAACGATGTAGTGAGATGGGTTCGTGTCTGACGTTGGCCATGTCCAGTGCACGCCGCCGATTGTGAAGCCGCTGCTGCTGTACTGTGCTGCGAACATGGGAGAGCCAGTGTTCTGTGGGGAAGCGCCGTTCAGTGGCCAGCCTTGCCTCGATTCGAGACCCCCTGCGATTCCCATGACTTCCATCGGTGTAGCGTTGCTTGCAAGGCTAGAGTTGTCGGCAGCCGTGCTATTTGAATTCGTATGGGGCACACTGGCGCTTGAGCGCGTGGTTGATGTTTCTTGCCCTCCGGACGCTGACGAAGTTGTACTACTGGTCGTAGTAGCAGTGGAAGAAGTTAGACCGACATTTGGCGAACTGGAGGCATGTGATTGATGGACGCTATTGGCCACGATGACACCTGCCACGACGACGGCAGCCGCTCCCGCAAGCAGTCCTGGCAGCCGAGAAGTTCTGCGCTTTCCTCGACGATGACCGGTAGTCCGCGACCGCGTACCGGCTTCTTCCGCCTGCATCAAGTCAATGAGTTGACTGCGTAGCTTGGCTTTGTCGTCCGGTGGCAGCCCCGTGTGCTGCAAGGGTTTCAATGGATTATTGTCCTCGCTTGCCATGGCGTCGGTCACCTCCTTGTGTCGATTCGGCTGGCAGTATAGACAAATTCGGCGGATCAACTGCCATCAGCGGTTGGTCTAGAAGTTCTTTCAACTTCTTCTTTGCTCGGTGAAATGTCAGGCGTACCTTGGCTTCAGTCCAGCCCAAAATGTCAGCAGTCTGCGTGACGGACAAGTCTTCGATCCAACGCAAGTTGAGCACCTGCTGGTAGTCGAGTGAGAGGCGCGACACGGCGTCTTCAAGCTCGAGGATGGAATTGAGATTGGTTGATGTCGCATCGTCGAGTGAGCGCATGGCTTCAAACTCCCGTTGTCGACGTTTCGCGCGCAACAAGTCGTAGACGTAGTTGCGGGCAATCCGTAACAGCCAGGTTTTGGGGTCCGCGTCTCCGTGAAAATCGTTCCAGGCTCGGAAGGCGCGCAAAAATACTTCTTGAACGACATCGCGTGCGTCAATGTCGGGCGGCAGTGAGTACCGGGCATAGCGGTAGACACTGTCTGCATGGGCATCGAACAGCGCCGTGATGATTTCTGTTCGCGTCTGCGGCGGATCATCCACTAGGCTCTCTCCCCTTTGTATCCCATACAGACGACGGGCTGCATCGGTTTGTTTCTGCGCATGTAAATTTCACTCGGGTTAAATTCGCGTCTGAGAAGAAAAAGCCTCCGCACAATTTCGCGCGGAGGCTAGGCAATCGGTGCAGAGGCAAAGTTTGGCTCGCAACTGGCATGTGGCAACTGGCATGTGGCAACTGGCATGTGGCAACTGGCATGTGGCAACTGGCAGGTCGCAACTGGCAGGTCGCAACTGGCACGGGAGTTACTCGTTTGGCGCTCCGTCAATGGCTGGCAGATGCACGATGAACGTGGCTCCGTGGCCGAGCTCGCTCTCGCAGGTGATTGTGCCGCCGTGGCGGTCGACGATCGACTCGCTAATCGCGAGGCCGAGGCCCGCCCCACCTGCCGACCGGGCGCGCGCAGAGTCGAGTCGATAGAAGCGCTCAAACACCTTCGCCAGCTTGTCCTCTGGAATGCCTGGGCCGTTGTCGACGACGGCGATGCGCACCCATTTGTTCTCGCGAGACACCTCAATGCGGACAACGCCCTTCTCCGGGTCCGTATGTTGGACAGCGTTGTGAAACAGGTTGAGGATAACTTGTTTGATCCGGTCGCTGTCGAAGTGCACGTATGCCTCCGGCGACAAATTGAGCTCCACGTGTCGGTCACCGGCCAGCAGTCGCAGCTGCGGTTCCATCTCGTGAATGACGTTCGTGATGGAACCATCCTTTTGCACAAGTCTCGGTTCGCGGTCCAATTGTGCGAGCAGCAGCAAATCCTGAACAAGCTTGGTCACGCGCTCCGCTTCGCCGTACATGCTTTTGAGGGCGCGCTGCAACTGGTCAGGTCTAGCCGCGGCGCCGCGCAGGAGTACCTCGAGAAAGCCGTGAATCGACGTGATGGGCGTTCGGAGTTCGTGCGAGGCGTCCGCCACGAATCGTCGCATCCGGTCATTCGCCTCGCGTTCGGTGTCAAACGAAGTCTCAAGGCGATCGAGCATGGCGTTAAAGGCCGTCGACAACTGTTCGATCTCCAACTGTTCGTGGTTGTCCTCAACGCGCTCTTCCAGGTTACCGGCGTTGATTCGTTGAACCGTATCGATCATGTTTGAGAGGGGAACCAGTGTCCGCCGTAAAATCGGGAGGAATAACAAGAGGCCGATTAACAGCGAACTGACGGCGAGCGCAACAAACACGATTAGCAGTTCATACAGCACGTGCTCCGTCGGGCGGACATACGTGCCGACTTGGATCAGACCGCGTGGCCCGTCTTCGCTGGCCCGAATCGGCACGATTACGAGCAACTGAATGCGACCGCTGGCGTCGCGAGCCATGTCGTACGCAGACATCGTCGGAGGCTTGGCAAAGGCGTCCAGGTACTCCTTCTTGCTCAGTACTGGAGGAGAACCATCGAGCGTCCTAAAGCCGGAGTTGCTGTTGATAAATGCGATAGAGGCCACGTTTAAAGAAAAGAAGGGTCCGCCACCGGTCTCTTTGTCCTCATCCTTGTCACTTGGGGTCGAGTGCGGGCCGCCGAGAAACGACTCCCACAGATGTGGCTGCGTAGCCTCGACTTCTGCCCGGATTTTCGACGCTGTCGCCTGATACAGAAAGTGACTCATGAGAACGAACTGGCTGACGCCTATGAGCAGGAGCATGGCAGAGAGAATCAGCAGACTCCTTGACAATAATTGGAGGCGCAGAGACCGTGGGGCGATGACGTGCCGGAGCGGGTGTAATGCCTTCATGAGATGTCAATCCGGTATCCGGAACCGCGAATGGTGCGGATTAACTGGTGCTCGGTGTCGTTCAGCTTCTCGCGAATCGCGCGGACGTACACTTCCACGATGTTCTCTTGGCCGCCGAAGTCATAACCCCAAACTTCATCAAGGATTTTGGCTTTGCTAAGGACAATGCCGTGGTTTACGACGAGGTACCGCAGTAGTTCGTACTCAGTCGTAGAGAGTGCGAGTGGTTCACCGTTGAACAGAATTTCCTTGCGGCTGTTTTGAATCCGAAACGGTCCATACGAGATTTCATCAAGTAGTTGCGGAAACTGGTTGCGGATTCGTGCGTGAATGCGGGCGAGCAGTTCTGCAAAACTGAACGGCTTGGCCATATAGTCGTCCGCGCCAATTGTCAGTCCCTTGACGCGATCGTCGACTTCTTCACGCGCTGTCAACATAATCACTGCTATGTGGCCGACCTTTTTGAGCATCTTACAAACTTCAAAGCCATCGACACCCGGCATCATGACATCGAGGATAGCGATATGAGGTTGGAACTGTTTGGCCGCGTTCACTGCAGCAATCCCGTCTTGAGCGGTCAGAACCTGGAACCCCTCATTTTGAAGACCGAGTTCAAGAAATTCCAAAATACTGATTTCGTCGTCGACCAACAAGATCTTGATGTCTTTGGGTTCGTACACCGGATGTCACCTCAGTCCTCTAGTGTACATTATTCTTGAAAAAACTCCACGCATTCAGCAGATTTTCAGCTACGTCTGCAGGCTGTCCCCGGCCATTTCGGTGGTGCGAAGGCGGCCTTGTGGGGTGTGTGACTGTACCCTCCGAACACGGAGGCGTGCGTGCAATGGGTAGGAAAAAATTCCTCCAAGAGGTAAAATTCAATGGTAACTCAAGGCTTTCAGGAGTAGGATGTTGATAGATTTGTGGATAACTCCGGGGATATCCTGTGTACAAGGTACCTGGATTGTGGGTAACTCAGGGGTTGTCCACAAAACGCTGTGTATAATCTGTGGACGAGCTGTTTGCAATCGGGTTGCTGCGGCTGCGAACAATTCGACCGTCAAGGAAACAAAAATGGGCCTTGCAACGTCTAATCTCTGTAGAAGGGAGCAAGCGACGTGAAGAAATCAGCCCAGATGACCGCCGTATTTGTTGTCCTGTCGCTTGTGCTCTCTGGCTGTGGCCAGTTGACAGGCCAGAGTGGCAACTCCGCCCAAAGCAGTGGGAACTCGGTCAAGACGAGCACAACGAATCAGCAGACGGGAAGTCGGTCCTCAGCCTCCGCTGGCAGTGGAGGTAGTAGAGTGACATCCGGTCAAACTGGGTCGAGTGGGAAAAAGGACGGGTCGACACCAGGGAAACCATCGACGTCTGTACACGTGTCAGTACCCGTTGCATTCTCCGGCCTTAACGCATCCACGTTGACCTCGGTGTGGTTCGCGCCACCTGCGGGGACTGCAGCTTCGACCACAGGCCTGAGCACGACGACGAGCACGACGACGAGCACGACGGCGAACTCGACGACGAACTCGACGACGAACTCGACGACCACCGTAGCGTCGGCGAACGCGAGCGGAGGTCAAATCGGCTATGTGACGGACGCCAACCATGTGTACCGTACGGGAGACGGTGGCAAGACGTGGCAGATAGTGGCCACGGTGACTGGCAGCCTAGTCGGCGTCACATCTGACGAGGTTCAGGCAGGGGATGGTGTGACCGTTGCGTGGACGACCTCCGGGTTGTGGGTGTCGACGAACGGGATCAACTTTACGCAGGCAAACCTGCAGTTGCCATCCGCGGGTCTGACACAGGTATCGGTCGCGGGCGGTGTGGTTTGGCTGCTTGACGGGGGTACCCTCTACCGCTACATAAACGGAAAACTGCAGCCGCTATCTTCTGCTGCGATTGGACAGGTTACTGCCATCACAGCTGTGGACGCGAATACCTGCTACGTTGTGGCGGCCAGTACAGCAGTATATGAGACGACCGATGGCGGGAGCAATTGGCAGCAGTTGTTCTGGCCACCTTTGAACGCACAACTGCCCTGGCAAACGCAGATTGAAGTGAGCGGGAGTCACATTGCGGTGCTGTACGCGGGTGGAGACAGCGGCGTAGGCCAGTCTGCGTATATCGCGGTCGAGTCCAACAACGGTGGAACAACTTGGAGTCCGCTTTTCGATAATCAGACCTTTACGGGAGATTACGGCCATCCGACGCCGCTTGTGCAACAAAACCTCGGTAGCACAGCTTTGCTCTTTGCGCTGCAGTCAAATGGCAACGTGGTGTTTGTCGGCACCGGATCATCCGCTCCGAGATGGACAGTGGTCACGCCACAGGGTACAGTGCAAAACACCTTCTCGATGACGGCAGGGAGCGGTGTAGTGTGGCCAGATATGACGACGGCTACTATGTTTGCCTCAGGGGGAGAGCAAGTCGTGCTCGTCGGAGGAGCATCATCTCGCGGTGTCATCGACTTGTCGCCGACGAGCGGTGGCACATGGGATTCCCTGTCGTAGAGCAATCAGACACTACGCTACTTCGTCTGCAAGTCCACTTTGCGCTGGATGCCAAACGTAATCACTGATCGAGTTGAGGAGTTGCCCAAGTCAGCGCTTGCCCGTTGGCGAGGGCCTGTTTGACGTGGTTTAATAGGGGAGTTGCACGTGATATGGGTAGGAGGAACGATCGCAGTATGGAGAAGCACACAAATCGAAGAATGGTGACGATCGCCATGCTGGTGGCGATTTTGTTGGTGGCTATCGACGTCACTGTTGTCAGTACTGCGATGCCAAAGATCATTCGTGAATTGCACGGTCTGAATCTTTACACTTGGGTATTCGCGATTTACACGCTGACGACCGCTGTGACCACGCCGATCTACGGAAAACTTGCCGATTTGGTCGGCCGACGAGTGGTGTTTTCATTTGGCGTCATCGTATTTGTGATTGGTTCGATGCTTTCCGGCGCATCGCAGAATATGGATCAGTTGGTCTGGTTCCGCGCGTTTCAGGGCGTTGGTGCGGGAGCTGTGATGCCGGTCACGTTTACGATCATCGGGGATTTGTTCCCTGGCGAACAACGCGCGCGGATGCAGGGCTTGTTCAGTGCGGTATGGGGTGTCGCAGGTCTTATTGGTCCGCTCATCGGCGGTCTGTTCGTTGACCACTTGTCGTGGCGGTGGATCTTCTACATCAACGTGCCGGTTGGCATCGTCTCGATCATCCTTGTGATGTCGTTCCTGCACGAGAAGTTTGAACGGCGCAAACACAAGGTGGACTACCTCGGCGCGGCCGTCTTCACCATCGCGATCGGCTCGCTCCTGTACGCTCTCTTGAACGGAGGCGGACAGTACGCATGGAATTCCGGCGTCATCATCGGCCTGTTTGTGGCGTTTGTCGTGTTCCTCGTGCTGTTCATCTTGGTCGAACGCAAGGCACAAGAGCCGATGTTGCCTCTCAGTCTGTTCGCGAAGCGGACGATCTCGGTGTCGAACTCGCTTGGTTTCTTCCTCAGCTTCGTCCTCATCGGCGCCAACGTCTACCTGCCGATGTGGATTCAGTCTCTGCTCGGACACAGCGCCACGAGTTCGGGCCTGACGCTGATGCCGATGTCTGTCGCATGGCCGCTTGGCGCGACCTTGTCCGGGCGCTTCATGTACCGTATCGGTTCCAAGCTGACGACGATGACAGGCGTTGTCCTCGTCGCGCTCGGCGCCGCGTGGATGGCGGCGATCAACCTGAACTCGCCGTACTGGTACGTTGTCGGGTTAATGGTCGTGATTGGTCTTGGAATGGGTTACTCGATTACGCCGACTACTGTCATGACACAAGCAGCGGTAGGCTGGAACATGCGTGGTGCGGCTACGGCGTCGAACACGTTTATGCGCTCGCTCGGGCAAACGGTCGGGATCACGGTGTTCGGCGCCATCTTCAACCGTTCCACTGCTTTGTACGCGAAGACGCACCTGCACAACATGCCATCTGGCACGGGCGTCGGCCAGGTGCTCAACACGAACCCGAGCAAACTGCCGCCTGCGGTGTTCCACGCGGTGCAGGGGGTGCTGGAGCACGGTATGCACGACGTGTTCCTGGTGGTGTTCGGCGTCGCTGTCATCGCTTTCTTGGCCGGTCTGTTGCTGCCACTGCATAAGACTGTGGTCGCTCAGCAGGTTGCGTAAGGGTAGAAGCAGGTTTTCGAACCTGCAGCTTGTGGAGGAGGTGCACGACTGTGAAAATTGACGTATTTCAGGACACGGTGTGTCCTTGGTGCAGAATTGGCAAGCAGCACTTGTTCCAGGCGCTGGAGACGTGGAACGGGGAACCTGTAGAGATTCACTGGCGAGCGTTTCTGCTCGACCCAACGACGCCGGCCGAAGGCCGCCCGTACAGCGACCTCGCGAAGAAGTTTGGCGGCGAGGAGCGCGTTGCACAAATGCAGGACCGCATTTGCGAAGCCGGAGAAGCTTGCGGCCTCGATTTCGCGTTTGGGCAAGTCCACAACATGCCGAACACAATCCTGTCGCATCAACTGATTCTCGCCACGCCGCTTGAGTTGCAGACGCAGATGACGGACGCGGTGACAGCAGCTCACTTCGAAGAGGGCAAAGACATCGGAAACCTTGAGGTGCTACTCGACATCGCGGTGTCGCTCGGCCTTGACCGCGACGAGATGCGCGAGAAGGTGCAGAGCAAGGCTGTGCGGCAGGCTGTCGAACGGGATCTGACGTTTGCGCAGGAAGCCGGCATCTCGGGCGTCCCGCTGTTCATCTTCAACGACAAATACGCCATCTCCGGCGCACAGCCTGTCGAGGTATTCGTCCAGGCGCTGCAGCAGATTCACGCGGAGGGGACAGACGCATGACGATGCGAGTGCGGTTTGTGAGCATCCCGGTGAGCGATCAGGACAGGTCGCTCGCCTTTTACCGGGACAAGCTTGGTTTCGAAGTTGTCACGGACCAACCGTTTGGCGGCGGACAGCGCTGGATTGAGCTGCGCCCACCTGGTTCGGAGACGCTTGTGGTGTTGTTCACGCCGCCAGGCCGGGAGGCTGCTGTTGGCACATTCCAAAACGTCGCCTTCACGAGCGACGACGTGATGGCCGAGTACGAAGCGCTTGCGGCGCGTGGCGTGGAGTTTGTCGAGCCGGCGGGGCGCTCTGATTGGGGCGGGATGCAGGCTATTTTCCGGGATCCCGACGGCAACACGTTTGTCCTCGCCAGCCCGGAGCAGTAGGGAGTGCTGTGGGCAGCTGCGGTTTGTTTTGGGGCGCCGCGGACGGTGTGTAGCGGGCGGCCAGGTTGTGGCGGCCGGTTTGCGGCGGCCAGGTTGCGGCGGCCAGGTTGCGGCGGCCAGGTTGCGGCGGCCAGGTTGCGGCGGCCAGGTTGCGGCGGTTTACATAATCGGGAGCTTAACGCTCCCAAAACACGCTATCCGTTAATTAGTTGACATAATCAGCCCTGTAACACGTCCAAACAGCGTTATACTGTTTCGGATCCCGGTTTTCACCCGCTGTTCTCGCCTATAGCGAGTCCTAGGCGCGTTAAGCTGCCCACATTCCCCGCCTCCGCGTCGATAACGCGTTGTCAGCGCGTTATTAGTTGAAGATAGCGCAGTTTTATCGCGCTATCCCCGATTGAGGTCTGCCGTATCGTCCGACTACCTCCGAGCCAGCGGCTTGCGTTCCGTTCTAGCGCCATTTTGTCACTACCTCGTGCGGCGTAGAGCACTTTTTGTTCGCTATCGTCTCCAAGTTTACATAATGAGGCCTCTTAATCGACAAAAAGTCCGTTCAGCATCTCAAAATCCCTGTTTTATGCCTTTTTTCGATCCCGAACGTACTTGTTGTACGTTATTCGTCCGTGTTTGGCCCGTTTTGGCCCGATAGCGAACTTTTTGTTCTCTGCGCGGTCGGAGTCGGACGGCACAGGGGTAAGGCTGCGTCCAGGCCGCACCCACACAAGCCGGGTAGCGTGTGCTCGTGTCACAACGTCACCGCCTGACGATAAGCTCGGCGAAGCCGGTGAGGTCTGCGGGAGTCAGCCCGTAGAGTGTAGACACGGTCGCATCAAGGTGCGCCTCGACCTCGGCCAAAGCGGAGGCGGCGACGGCCGATCCATCTGTAGTTGGCCTAGCTACGGGTGTCCCGGCACCAGCCGAGAGAGGCCTCCCGGCACCAGCCGCTGCCGCTATCACGCTTCCTTCCCCCGCGGCGCTAAGTGGCGCTTCTGTACCAGGCGTTCGCAGCAGCGCGTGCCCAGCGTAGCACAACTCCGAAATCCGCAAGTGTAGCGGATTGTCCCGGTCAAACGTCGGGATCGCGATGTTGTCCAGGACGTGCGCACTGATGCTCGTTGGGTTCATCACCTGTTCAATGCAGGCCCGCACCGGCGTGGAACTGAGGACGCCGCACAAGTAGTACGCCTCCGCCTCATCGTCCGTCGGGATGAACATCAACTTCTCGTTCGGTAGGACAAGCCGCCGCCCGAGAACCGGATCATCGACGAAAGATACCACGGCAGTGATAAACGAGGTCGCGATGTAGCGCCACACCACCTTGTACGGTGCAAACGTGTAGGTGCCGATGCGCTGGATCGCGTACGGCGTACGTTCGAGTTGCACTCTGTCCCAACTGAATCCACGGCGAGCGCGCAGCACGTCAGTAAAACGGTCGAAATACGCGAGGGTGTGAGGGGCGAGTTGCTCGAGCTGGGGTCTCGGTACCGCCGCCATTCGAGTCTCGCTGGTGTGCGGACAGAGTAGGTGCAACTGTGGCTCAGCGTGCCAGCGCCGGACGTCTGCGCCGCGCAATAGCGGGTAGACAAACAGGGCTTCCACGTCGGCGGTGACGGAGGGAGCCTCGCGTTTGGCGCGCTCCGTGACGTTATGGACGCGAACGAGGCCGGCTTCGGACGTGCCTCCTACGCCTTCGGACGCGCCCTCCACGCGGATCCAGAACACCGCGTTCCCACCGCCCGTGAAGGTACCGGTGCGGGCTTGGTACGCGTTGCGCCCGAGTATCCGGTCGGCGGCTAAGATGCAGGTGGAAGGAAGCGTGATCCAGGGGGAAGTCGTCTCGTCCCGACGAACCGGCCATGCGGCGTATATGTCTCGCGTCACAGTGGGGGGGAGCGGCGGCGTCCGACTGGTGGCGGGGCGTTCGCCGGAGTGTTCGCCGGAGTGTTCACCGGGGCGTTCACCGGAGTGGCGAGGACGCCAGACGCGCCATGGCACAGGGAAGGCGGTAGCCGCGGCTTTACGCAGCAACACTACGGCAGTTGCCGTCGTAGCTCCCGGGAACGGTTGAAGGAGGGTGAGGTCGTCGACTTGCACGATCTGCAGATGTGGACCCGACCGACCGATCTGCAACCGCCGGAAACCTGCCCCGTTTTGCTTCGACTTAAAGACGGCTTGGCGCAGCACAAAGCCGAGGCAGCCGCCGGGCTGCAGGTCTCGGTCGGCAACGGCGTAAGTCAGGAGGGTCGAGAGGTCTTCCTTGGCGAGCGCGCGATTGCGCCCGGAGGCGTCGAAGAGGGCGTAGGCCTGCCAGAGGTGGTGGGTCCTCTCGCGAACGGACTTAGACAAGTACTCCCAGTTCACCCAAGGCGGGTTGCCGACGACGATGTCCACAGGCTGTCGCGCCGCCCCACGCAGCCGATTCGCGATGTAGGCTGCCCGCAAGCTCTCGTACACCGGGGTGCCCGCACGCTCCCGTGTTGCGGCAGTTTCGAGATCTGCGTCCGCCAGAAGTGACACGGACAGGCTTACTCCGCTCTTGCCGAACCCGCCGCCCGCCCGCTTGTCGATCACGACGGCCCCGTCGGGCCGCTTGGCGGCTCCGTCGGCTCCGTACTTGCCGAACGCTCCCTCTCCACGCGTCACGGAAATGCTCTCGCCGTGCAGGTTCACCGTCACCTGGCTATTCTCCGCATGCGGACGGTCGATCACGTCAAACCAGTCGACTGGTAAGTCGATGGCTGCCCTCCCGTCCCAGAGGTCGAGCACGGATAAGAGAAAATTCGTCCGCGCCATGACCACGGCCAGCAAGTTGACGTCGAAGCCGCGCACGACCTGACAGAGCCGTTGCAGTTGTTCAGTCGGAGTGGTTGGCCTCGCGGTGGCATCCGGCGGCTGGGCGGACTCGGTCTGTGATCCCGGTGCCGCACCAACTGTGCGCCCATCCCTGCGGATGGTCGTGATCAGCGCCTGCAAGAAGGTACCCGACCCACAAGTGGGGTCGAGGCAGACGGACTGCCACGGGACTGCGCCAGCTTTCGCAAAAGTCTCAGCCACGGTGTACTGCGCCAGCCATTCGGGTGTGTAGAACTCACCGAGCGCGTGGCGCAGTTGGCGTGGAAAGAGAGCTTCGTACAGTCGTTTGAAGCTATCCCCAGTCGTTCCAGACGATGCCGCATGCCACGTTGTTCCCGCCGATCCCCTCAACCCACCGTCAGGCACGCCGCCGCGCGTACCAGCACGGGGCGTACCAGCAGCGGGCGTACCAGCACGGGGCGTACCAGCAGCGGGCGTACCAGCAACTGGCACAGCAGCAGGCGCCAGAGTTCTGTCCAGCGCTGCGAGCCACGCTTCTAGTCGCTGGGTCGTGTTTTTGTTCCAGACAGAGAGGAACCAGCTGTACGCATCGGGAAAACAGTAGTTGTGAATGTTGTGCCGCTCGAAGAAGTCGCCGTGTATCACATCAGCAAGCGCACACGGCTCGGCGAGTCGTTCGAGTGCATCCGCTTCACCGAGGTATTCGGCAACTGTTCGATAGGCGACTACGCGGACGAGCAGACTGAAACAGGTCTCGGCGGCCAAGAGGATGTCGAGCGGTTCGCACGCTTCCCCGATGCCGAATGCCTTCCTCAGCCAGTCCGGCTTGACTTTAGCGTTGCTGCTATGTCGAAACGACAGGTCACCGTGTATAGCCGAGAAGTCAGCCTGCCACCAGGCGACAAGGCGTGCAGCTTCTCGTGAAGTTTCCCGCGTGGCTTCTGCAGGTGGCGTCGACTGATCACGCCGGATGTCAGTGAGTTGGGTACAGAAGTGTTCGATGAGCGCATATGTACAGCTGGACACAGGCGTGCCTTTGCTGGAGAGTGCGTGTGCGAGTGATTCGATATCCATCCGGCGGACCTCCTCCGTATGTGTCTATGCTACGGGGATTTCTGGCGAGCGACAAGCCTCCTGCTGTACTGCAACTGCATGGAAGGCAACTAGAGGAGGCAGCAAGGGAAATGTCTGTGGTGGGCATGGTGCTGACGATTGTCGTCATCAATGTGGTGTATGTGACTCTCTCGACCGTTCGTTTCATTATCATGATGAAGTCGTGGCGGACAACAGCAGCACTAGTAAGCATGATCGAAATCTTCACCTATATGATGGGACTCAGCATCGTCCTCAAACACATCCATCAGCCTATCAATTTAATCGCGTACTGCGTAGGTTGGGGTGGCGGCGTGTTTCTCGGCAGCAAGATTGAATCATGGCTGGCTCTCGGCTATGTGACCTTTCAAATTGTCGTGGATACGGCGAACACACACCTGCCGCAAGTGTTGCGCGAACGTGGCTACGGCGTCACGAGCTGGGCGGCAGAGGGCCGGGACGGGCTGCGCCTGTCGATGATGGTCCTCGCCAAGCGGAGCAGCGAGAAAAAACTGCTTCGGCTGATCGATGAAGTGGCGCCAAACGCATTCGTGGTCGCGCATGACCTGAAATCGTTTCGCGGGGGGTTCTGGACAAAGACGCTACGCTGACGGTTGTCTCAGAAGCTCAACAGACAAACCTGGGGAGGGTGTCATGATGGACCTGGATTTTTCCAAAGTTGAACGCGTCGCGCCGTACAGACTCGGGAAACTGGTGCTGAATTTGGCTGTGGATGCTCACTTTGTCGATGACAATCGGTTTTGGTACGTCCGTGACGTGTGGCGCAGCGAGGAGACGGGGGCAGCGGCGGATGATGTAGATTCGCCAGATTCGCTGCCGCCACGCGGGAAGGTGTTTATGCTCGTGGACACGGCGACGGGTGCGCAAAAGCCCGCGTTCGATCACGACCGCCTCGCGGAGGCCCTCTCTGCCCGCCTGCGCAACCGCAAACCTCCACGCGGCAGCACTGGCAGTTCTGGCGATGCGGATTCTGAGCCGGGCAGTTCGGAGGCCGCGCCAACGGCGATCACAGCGGAGACCCTCCCGTTTGATGAGTTTGAGTTCGTCGATCGCGGACATGCGATCGCGTTTGTCGTAGACGGCACCCGCTGGCTGTGTTCGCTTGAGAACTGCACACTTCGCCGCGATACAAACCGTGTCGCCGCCCGCCCGTACGAGTTGGTGTCGCCGGACGGACGATTGGCTGCGTTTGTCCGCCGCAACAACCTCTGGGTCCGCTCGCTTGTCGAAGGCTGGGAGCGGCAGTTGACTCAGGATGGACGCCGTGACTTCGGCTACGCAACGCGGCCAGACTTCTACGGCAGGAAAACGGTAGACGAACTGGCCGGAAGACGGGTGAAGCCGGCCGCACTTTGGTCGCCAGATTCCACGCGGTTGTTGACGCACCACCTCGATCAGCGCAAAGTGCGGCGCTTGCCAGTCATGCAGTACGTGCCGGATGGCCCTCGGGATCCGGCTCCAGCAAAAATGCGTACGGTCCATTACCCGCTGCCAGGAGATGAGGCGCTTCCGACGGTTACGCATCACATCCTTGGCATCGATGGCAGCCGCGTGGACGTGGCCATGGAGCCGATACAGATTTACAACACAGACGCTCCAATCAGTCCGTTTTGGGAGAACGCGTGGTGGGGGATGGGCGGAAAGAGCGTCTACCTCATTCGCCCGACACGAGGCTGTAAGTCGCTGCAGTTCTGGTCGATTGACGCTAAGACGGGTGTAGCCTGCAAAGTGTTGGAAGAGACGGGCGACATGTTCTACGACCTCGACATGCGCGGAGACTATCAAGTGCGCCCAGACGTCCGCGTAATTGAATCCGTCGGGGGATTTGTCTGGACCTCGCAAGAGGACGGCTGGTACCACTTGTACCTGCGTGATCTGCAGACGGGTGACTTGCGCCAAGCGCTCACGTCCGGCGAATGGGTGGTCCGCGAGTTGCTCGGCGTCGACGCTGCGGGCGAGTGGGTCTACTTCCTCGGGGCGGGACGGGAGGCTGACTGCGATGTCTATCTGCGCCATCTCTACCGCGTCCGTACGGATGGATCGGACCTGCAGCTGTTGACGCCAGAAGATGCCGATCACGCCGTCACCCTCGCACCCGACCTCACATGCTTCGTGGACACGTACTCGCGCATCGACCTACCACCAGTCAGCGTCCTGCGCAGGGCCGACGGGACGCTAGTCACTGTGCTCGGGGAAGCGGATGTGACACGCGTCTTGGCGGCGGGCTATCAGGTCCCGCAGCGGTTCATGGTCAAGGCGGCGGACGGCGAGACGGACTTGTACGGGGTGCTAATCACGCCGCCCGAACTCACCCCTGGCCAGAAGGTGCCGCTCGTCGAGTATGAGTACGGCGGCCCGCAGCAGTCGCTGGTGCCAAAGCGATTCACCGTGAGCCGGGAGTGGGACGCTGGCGTCTACGCGCAGATGCTCGTGCAGCTTGGCTTCGCTGCGATGATTGTCGACGGCCGTGGCACACCGGGGCGCTCGAAAGACTTCCACCACGCGAAAAGCCGACTTGGGGAGGCAGCGGGCCTCGCCGATCACGTCGCCGCGATTGAACAGCTCGCCGCGCAGTATGACTTTATCGACCGTGATCGCGTTGGGATTTACGGGTTCTCCGGCGGGGGTTATGGTTCTGCGCGGGCGCTCATGACCTGGCCGGACGTGTACAAGGTGGCCGTCTCGTGTTGTGGTGATCACGACAACCGCCTCTACGACGCCACCTGGTGGGACCGTTACATGGGCGACTGGAGCACGGCCGACGCGGTAAACGAAGCGCCGGCGCAAGCCAACCAGGCACTCGCGGCCAACCTCGAAGGCCATCTGCTGCTGATGCACGGGGACGTCGACGACAACGTCCACCCGGCGCTTACCATGCGGCTGGTCGACGCGCTGATACGTGCCGACAAAGACTTCGACATGCTGCTGTTGCCAAATCGCGGGCATGCCCTCGCGCGCGACCACTATGTGATGAAGCGCACGTTGGACTACTTCCGCAAGCACCTGTAAGGATTGTGGCTGTGGCGCTGCGTGGGCTGCGTGGGCTGCATGCGGCCGAAGCCGAGCACACCCGTTGTGAGAGTGTCGAAAATGTCGCTATCGGCGCAATTCGGCTGCTGCAGCGACATCTTTACCGTTCACGAGGGTCGCATCTACTCAGAAATGAAAGGTTAGCGACGTGAGCGTCGTTATTGCCCTACTCGAACGCCATACTGTCGCCATCTCTCACGCCGTCGCGGCGTGTTTTGGCCGAATGAACAGCACCATCACCGCACCTGCGAGGCCAGCGATGCAGGAGACGAGGAACATGCCGCCGTAGTTGCCGTTGCCGAGGCGGATCACGATGCCAGCGACGGGGGCGGCCACAATCAGGCCGACGGACTGCACGAAGTTGCTCATCCCGTAGAGGCCGCCGCGGATGGCCGTTTCCTCGGCCTCATCGCGCGCCGTGTCGCGCAAAAGACTTGTCGCGAGCGCGTAGGCAACGGTCAGGTTGACGCCCCAGAAGACCCCTTCAATTCCGACGATCACGAACACCAGCACGAGGCTGTGGTAGAACATTCCGAGAACGGCGAGCGCTCCAAACAACGCTAGCGAGGACGCGAGCAGTCGTTTCGGCGTCCAGCGGCCTTGGCCATATTTCCTGCCGGACCAGACGGCACCGCCCATCCCCGTCACCGTGAAGACGCTCATCGCAAGGCCAGCGTCGAGAGTGGTACCGTGCGCGCTGTGCTTGATGAACAAGGTGAAGAAGGAGCCAATCGACTCGAACGCGACCCACGCGAGCGCCTGCGACAGGAAGTAGAAAACGAAGTTGCGTTCTAGGAGTTTCTTGTAGTTGGGGCGCGGCCGGGTGTTTTGACGGCTGATACCGGATGCTTTCCCTGACGCGACCCCTGACGCTGCGCCAGCCGCCTGGGGCGACGCCGCACCTGCCGGAGTTGCACCCGCCACGTTCCCTGCCCGGCCCGACGCTGCCTCCGGCACAGACAACCCCGTCACCAGCCCGCCGCCTGCGACGAGCACGGCCGTCAATACGTAGCCGCCAAGGTGAGAGGCTTCCCAGACGAGCGGGATGGCGAGAAACGCCACAAGGTTGCCGACTTCCCACCACAAGTTGAGCCAGCCGGAGGCCACGCCCCAGAGGGCGGGTGGGGTGATGTCCGGGATCCAAGCCTGGTATGGGCTCACGGAGGACTGCTCGAAGATGTAGAACAGGCTCAGTGCGACGGCGGCGAGCGCGAAGTTGTGAGAAGAGCAAAAGAGCAGCCAGGTGATGCCTGCAAGCGGCAGTGCCACGAGGACGTACACTTTGCGGCGCCAGAAGGGATGATGCGTACGATCGCTGAGCCAACCGGTCAACGGACTGAGGATGAGGCCGAACAAGCCCTCCAGCGCGAGCACAAAGCCAATCACCGGCTGCGACGCGTTGAACGTCTGGAGGAGTGCAGCCGCAAACACCTTGTTGGAACCGAAGCCGACGTTGCGGCTGAGGCCCGCCATGCCGAGGCGGTGGACGTACGGTGGTCGACTGCTCCGGCCGCCAGTCGCAGCAGGCGCGTCGGCTGTGGTCGCCGCCGAGGAAGTGGGCATCGAGGTGGGGATGCCGTCGTCGTGATCGCGATTGCTCACTTTGGCACCTCCGCCTCTGCGAGCAGTTGGAGGACGAGGTCGGGACGGTCCGAACCGATGCCGTCCACACCGGCTGCGATGGAGCGGCGGATGTCCTCTTCCGTGCTCGGCGCCCAGACGCTCACCAGCACGCCGCCTGCGTGACAACGCTCCACGTACTCCGCCTGTAGCCCTTCGTGGTGAAAGCTTAGCATCTTGCAGCCGGCCGAGGTGGCGACGTGAACCGGATTAACCGGGTATCCTGCCAACAACCCGCCGCAGGTCAGTGCCGGGTACTTGGCGGATAGATAACGGAGAATGTCGTGAAAAAAGGAGAGCGGGACAACTCGCTCCTGCAGCGTGGGGTTTGCTTGCAGCAGCTGATCGAGCGCATGCACCGTCTCCGGCGTCTTCAGTTCGACGACGACCGGGATTGCCACCGCTTCGAGCACGTCGGTCAGGCTCGGCACGCCGTGGCCGTCGCCGACGTCCACTTCGGACAACTCTGCACGCGTCATGTCAGAGACGCGCCGGTCGATGCCCGCAGTGCGTCTCAGATTGTCGTCGTGCATGACCATCAGGTGTCCGTCACGAGACAGGTGCACGTCGCATTCGACTAAGTCGACGCCTTGCTTCGCGAGTTCCGTAAAGGCAGTGATCGAGTTTTCCGGATACAGTTCTGCGCCGCCGCGATGGGCTACGACCCACATTCGGGATCCGCTCCTCTTCAGGTACCTGACGGACCCTGCAGAGTTGCGCGGAGGGCGTCAGTTTGAGCCCATTGTATCCGATGCAGCAGGCGGTGTGGAGAGTTGGGGAAAAATGTTTGTCCAATCGCTCATCGCAAGGTCACCTCGCGACCACTGCACGGTTACCGCTCGCGTAGCTCCCGTAAACGGGTGTCGTACTCGAATAGAAACTCGAATGCCTCGAGGTGGCGCCGTGCCGCAAACGCGTCTTCGCCCCAGGCGTAAATCCCGTGGTTGCGCACCAACACACCGGGCACGTCAGCCTTCGCTGCATCAAGCACAGCCTCGCCGAGACGCTGCAGGTCAGCGAAGTTGCCGACAATTGGGACCGTGATGCGCGCCCCCTCGTGCCAGTGGCCGAGGGCCTTGAGCAGTTCGTGATCGACTAGGGTCACGTGCCCTTGCGCAAAGTGGCGCTGCGACGCGAGGTTGTTGAACATCGTGTGCACGTGGAGGATGCAACCGCAAGCGAGGTCTGAGCCGTACAGCGCCGTGTGCACGGTAGTTTCCGCGGACGGCTTGTAGGGGGTGTCGGTCAGCACCTTGCCGGTGAGGTCGACTTCGAGCACGTCCTCCGGTTGCAGGTTGCGCTTGTCGGCGCCGCTCCGGCTGATCGCGAACGTCGTCGGGGCGTCGGACAAGCGGATCGACAGGTTACCGCTTGTCGCAGGCAGCCAGCCGTTGCGGCCGAAGTCTTCACCAAGGCGGCGAAGCTCGTCGACGGCTCGGTCAAATGAAGGGTAGGTGGTTGAACTCATCGGTTGGCGCCTCCTCTCTTGGTTGAAAGCAGAGCCTGCGCGCGTCCGGAGCTGAGGTCTGCCACGATGTCGTCAAACGTTTCAAATGCCTGGTGAGGCAAGCCGTGACGCTGGCACTCAGTCAGCAGGCTGGCCCGCGCGTAGACGAAGTCGGCGTGGCGCGCTGCTTCGAAATCTGTGACGCCGTCGCCAATGACCACGCTGCGTCGGACGGATTGCTCATAGCTGCGCAAAATCGTCGGTTTGCACAGGCCGCAGTCCGCATCGCAGAGGGCGTCGCAGGGGTGCGGCCAGATGGTGCGTAGATACTCACCGCTCGTGTCGATGCGGTTGTAAAACACGGTCAGGCGGTCGCGCCACGGGGCGATGGCGGGATCGACAAAAAAGTCGAAGCCACCGCTGACGACGGCGATGGGCCAGCTGTGCTCGGTCGCGTAATCGACAAAGCGGCTAAACCCTTCGCGGATCACGGTCGTTGAAGTGACAAACTCACGCACCTCGTCGAAGCGGGCGGACGGAATCAGCGCGAACATCGCCTCGACGGCGGCCCGCACGGAGAGTTCCCTGTGGTTGACGCGCTCGATGAGCGAAGCGGACGCTTCTGGCACGAACTCGCGCATGATGGCGGTGATACGGTCTTTGGTCGAAATCGTGCCATCAAAGTCGCAGAAGAAGCCGAGCGGGCTCTGGGTATGGACATGTGCGGCGCGGCCGCCCAGCGGCTGACTCTGCGCTGCGTCTGCGGAACTCGCTGTGGCCGCGGGATTCTCTGGGGTCGCTGAGTTCCCTGGGACCGCGGGCTTCACTGTGGTCGCGGAGTTGCCGGTCACTTCGCGGCACCTCCCCAGCGCTCGAGCGCCCGCTGCAGTGGCGCGCTGTCCTGTGCGGCCACTTCGAGCGAGACGCTCTGCTGCGCCGCATCGATGGCGGCGAGAAAGGCGCGGCCGCCAGCTGTCGCGCCGTCTGGGTGGCCGTGAATGCCACCGCCTGCATTGACGATAAAATCTGTGCCGAGGTCGGTGAGCAGCGTCGGGACGAGCCCTGGGTGAATCCCGGCCGACGGCGCCGGCAACACCTCTCGCTGCGCCCCAGGCTCTCGCAGAGCGTTGACGAGGCGGTCGCCGACGGCCCGCTCAAGTGTGACGGACCCGTACGGTGATGGGTAGATCACGACGTCTGCCCCGGCGAGCCGCAGCAGTTGACCGAGCAGAATGTCGGCTGCGATACCGTGATGGGGCGCAGCGTAGAGCGCGCCCGAGACAGCCGGGTGGGCGAGAATGGGCACGGAGACAGCGGGATCGGCTGCGAGTTCCGCGAGGACGTCTAGGCCGTATGCGTAGACGTTGAGCAAGAGCGCCCCGGCGCCGAGGGCGGCGAGTCGACGAGCCCTGTCGCGCAGCTCAAACACGGGCCCGGTCAGGTTGACGGCGTACAGGACTTGTTTGCCGGTTTCTTGCTGCGCGCGTTGCGCGGCCCTCGCGTACGCTTCGACACGCGCTTCGGGTGTGGCGTAGGCTTCGGTGAAGAAGATCTCGTCGTCCTTAATTAGGTCAGCCCCACCGAGCGCCTGCTCGGTGAAGTGTGCGGTCAACTCGTCGAGCGAGTTGCCGATGCACGACTTGAAGATGCTCATGAGGAGCGGCCGGTCGTACACGCCGAGCCGCTCGCGGATGCCCCCGACGCCGAACTTCGGCCCTGGGAACGCGTCGGTGAACGACGCCGGTAGCTCAAGGTGCGCGAGTTTGATCACGCCGTCCATCGACAGCTTGCCAAACACGGTGGTCAGCAGCGCCGCAAAGCTCGGCGTGAAGTTGATGGCGGGGTAGCCAATGGTAATGTCAGCTGTGACGGTAGCTGCCGGAGGACCGTCGGTTCGGGCGGCTGTGTCGGTTTGGGCCGCTGCACTCTGGCCAGCCGCGCCGTCGGCGGTAGTGCTCTGGTCCGCGGCGGCGCCGGGTTCGGTGGCGCCATTCAGAGTTGTGCCCGGCTCGCCAGTGCCCGGCTCGACGACCGTGATCGCATCGACTACGCCGCAGTGCTGACGCACACTTTCCTGCTTCGCGGCGGGGAGGTCGGTCCACGACCCGACCGTGAGGCCGACGGCGATGCCCTCTGCGCGGGCCTTCAGTTTGTCGGCGCCATCGCGGATGCGGTAGGTCGCGTATATGTAGTCACTCGAACGTTCCAATGAAGTCACCTCAACTGTGCTAGGGAGTCGAATTGCCGTTACTCTCGGTTTAACGTGCGCCTCTGGCATACAACTTCGGCGTTCAACGTGGCGTGGAACTTTGCGTCAGCCGAACGCGCGCGATGTGAGTATTATACCGATTCCACCTCGTGTCTGCCGAGTGGCACCGGGATTGGTAGGCGCGAACGTGGGCAAGGGCGGCTGTGCGACGGTACGGCGGCGGCGACGGCGGCTCCAGCTCGCGGGCGTTGCCGAGCAACTTAGCCGCATAGGACGGCTTATCAGCGACTTTTGCTGGCTGCCGAGGGATAATAGGCTTTCCGGGACCGCTTATACCCGCGAAATCGCCTGAATTCGCCCCCCAAAATAGGTGATAAGCGGCCTGAGGCCGCTTATTTACCTTTATCGCACCTGAATTTGGCCGGATAGGCTGTTCTGTGCCGTTAGATACGTCAGCGTGATCCTCAGCGAGGGTGTGGCATCGCCGGCCATCCGCCGCCCACCCGCCGCCCACCCGCCGCCTAGCGGCTCAACGGCTCAACGGCTCAACGGCTCAACGGCTCAACGGCTCAACGGCTCAACGGCTCAACGGCTCAACGGCTCAACGGCTCAACGGCTCAACGGCTCAACGGCTCAACGGCTCAACGGCTCAACGGCGGCGTGCAGTGACTACTTTCCCTCGGTTCGGTTCAGCCTACAGGCATTATCCTCGCAACCTAAGGAGGCTACCTCGTTGCCCGAACTGCCGGAGATGGAGAACTATCGTAGGCGCCTCGTCGAGGCCGTCCGAAATCACGTGATCACGGACGTCGAAGTCAACCGCGAGAAGAGTGTCGGCGTTCCCGTTGCCGAGTTCGTCCGGCGTGTCAATGGCCGCACCGTGGTCGACATCGTGCGTCGCGCCAAGCACCTCGTCTTTGCGCTCGATTCCGGCGATGCGCTGCTGCTCCACTTGATGCTCGGCGGTTCAATGCATTACGGGACGGCGGTGCAGCGGCCGCTAGACACCTGCCAGGTGATCATGTCATTCGGCGAGCAGCACCTCTACTTTGTCGGCCTGCGGCTCGGCTACCTGCACCTGCTCACGGCGAGCGAACTGCGCGCGGCGCTTGCGAAACTTGGCCTGGAACCGTTTGATCCCGCTCTCACTCCGCAACTCTTCACCTCCCTCCTGACCCGTCGGTCGACCGTCCTCAAAGTCAAGTTGACAGACCAGCATGTGATCGCCGGGATCGGCAACCGGTACTCGGACGAAATTTGCTTCGCTGCCCGCGTCTTACCGCTGCGCAAGACCGGCAGCCTCAGTGGCGAAGAACTCGCCGCACTGTACCGCGCGATGCACACTGTACTGGAGCAGGCGATCGCGGCTGGCGGCTACATGGCCTCCCCGTTTTCCACGACCGATACGACGACCGGCGGCTACAACGGCCGTTTCTTTGTGTACAACCGCGGCGGGGAAGCGTGTCGAGTCTGCGGGATGCCGATTGTTCGGACGGAGAACGCCGGCCGCAAGGTGTTCTACTGTGAAGTCTGCCAACACTAGGCGCGGTCTAGGGGCACCGTGATCGCGCAATGCTGCGACCTTGGCGACGCGGGACCTCCGCGCAATGATGCGACCTCGGTATGACGCTGCGACCGCGATACCGGGATCCCGCTTGCATAGACAAAATGCCACCCGTGCCTTACGATGGGGCCATCGAAACGGTTAGAGGGGGATTTGGAGTGGCGATTATTCAGATTCGCAACACTGGCGAGCAGATTAGCGATGAGTCTGCGGTGCGTGAGTTTTTGACCGGCAACGAAGTCTACTACGACCACTGGACGCTTGATGCCATCCCGGCCGACCTGCGCGAGGAGTTCTCGCTGGACGACGCGCAGAAGGAGCGGATTCTCGAGGCGCTCAGCCCGCAGATTGAGGCGCTCGCGGCGGAGCGCGGCTACGTGAAGTGGGACGTCGTCGCGATGTCGGAGAAGACGCCGAACCTGGAGGAAATTTTGAAGAAGTTCGAGCAGGTCCACACGCACACCGAGGACGAGGTACGGGTGATGGCGGGGGGGAGCGGGGTCTTCGTGATCAAAGGGAAAGACGGCGGCTACTTTGACGTCGTGCTGTCGGCTGGCGACGTGATCTCGGTGCCGGAAAAGACCCCGCACTTCTTCACGATGACGGATGAGCGCCGCTTCGTCGCGGTGCGGCTGTTCATCGACCCGTCTGGCTGGGTGGCCCACCCGTTCGAAGACCCGGCTTTCACCAAGGCGTAAACTGCGCGGCGGGCGGACCCTGCGGCGGCGGGGATGGGACTGGCGTAGATCAGACGTAGGTCAGGTGGTCTCCATGGGTGGACTGGATTCACCTTAACGACTTCGGACGACGGTATCCCGGAATGATAAGGTGCTGAGAAGACGTTATCGGGTTAGGACGCTGCTGAAAAAACCGGATAACGCTGTGAGAAGACGTTATGAGTCGTAGAGAGGCAGAAATCCAGGGTGCAAATCGCCGATAACGCTTTTTGAGGACGTTAAGCGGTCGATTATGGTAAACAAATCGTGAGATAACGCCCTCTCAAGACGTTAAGTCGGCTGACTTCGCCGCGTTACGGGGCAAGAGTCACGTGGCTGAGTGACTTGCCGGTTGGCCTCGCGAGTAGCCTCGCTGAGTGACTAGCTGCACTTCCTGAGTTACCTATAAGAAGCGGGTTGCCCCGTGGTGCAAAGCGCACCGCTGGGGCAGCCCGTTTCCATCACATCAACCTTGCCGCGCTACGACACCACGCGACGACACCGCGCCCGGACGCCGCCTTCTGACTCTTACTGCGCCGCGCCGAATCCTTCAGCGCCGACTCCCTGTGGGGTGACGCTGCTAAATACCTCGTCGAGGTCGTCCCGAACAGGCAGCATGAGTATCATACCAGTCATGGCGCAGAGAGCGCCGCAGACCGCGAACACCACGGACAGGGGAACATGTGCAACCAGAGCACCGAACAGGACCATGCCGAGTGGCATTGCCATCGTCGAGAGGGCAAAGGTCGTGCCCATCGTGCGGCCGCGCAGGTGCGCTGGAATCTTCTGCAGCATCAGCGCTCCGGAAGCGCCGTTGATAATACCAAGGCCCAAGCCCCCGCAAACCATTAGGGATGCATCCCAGGCAAAGTTAGCCCAAAACCCGATGCCGGAGAAAATCACACCGATAAACACCATGCCGACGATGAGGATGCTACGCAGAGAGACGCGTCGACTGACCGTGCCAACGAGGAACCCTCCGCCAATGATGCCACAGAAGAAGAAGGCGTTGATGAGACTGAGCAGCAGCGCATTTCCGTGCATCGGTCCTTTCACCCAGGCGGTCAAGCCGAGATCGACAGGGGACAGCGCGAAGTTGGCACAGACGGAGAGCAATACAAGCAGCTGTAAAAACTTTGACTTTCTCAACAGTTGAAAGCCTTCCCGCCACTCAGCGACGAAGCGGGACATGGCGGAAGAAGCGGAACCGGCGGGTGCCGAAGCCGTTGAGTCTGATCGTGAAGCTCCCCCATCATCTGTAGCGCTTACAGCGCGCCCGTCTGCGCCCGCTCCGCCCGTTCCACTTGAACCGCCCGCTCCGTCGGCCGCGGCGATGCCAGCGGAAGCCGGCGCTCGTCCTGGCAGCACTTCGCGGATGCGGATCAACAGTACACTTGTCGCCGAAACGAGGAAGGAGGCGCCGTCGCTGGCAAACAAGAGCGCGGGTCCAAGCGCAGTCAGCAGTGCGCCGCCGGACAGCGTACCGACGAGTTGTGCGGTTGCATTGCTGGACTGCTGAATCCCGGATGCGGACGGCAGTTCATCCTTCGCGACAATCTGAGGCAGGAGCGAGGCGGCTGCGGGATCAAAAAACTTTCCAATCGCCTCCAGTACCAACACGACAACGAGAATCACCCACAATGGCTGATGCAGCAGCACGGCCACCGTCAAAACGGCGCAGAGGATGGCACGCAGCGTGTCGGAAGCCGCCATCGTGAAGCGCTTGTTCCAGCGGTCGACGAACACGCCGCTCACAAACCCGAGCAAGGACGGCAACGTCATCGCGATGCCAGCCCACGCTAAGTCTACTTTTGATCCCGTTCGCACAAACACGTACCACGGTAGCGCGAGGCTAAAGAGGTTGTTGCCGATGGTCGAGATTAGCTGTCCTGCTGTCAGCGTGGCGAAGTTCTTGTTCTTCGTAAGCACAGACACTTGTCAAGGTCCCCCTCGGCGCAGTCCGTCGCCAGCCGAGGGCCCCAGTCGAGGTGCTCGCGGTCGAGTCGCTGCGCTGTTTTGATTCGTTAGACTCATCGTAAGCTCCTGCCAACCTGTTGCCATCGGCCTCGAAACGGGCAGTCGTCTCAGACTTTAGTCGGAGTTAAAAGGGACCGAAAGCCGGTTGTCCAGCGTACACCGCCGGGGTACGATGAAGCCACGAACGAATGCAACATGTGACGTGATATGAGACGCGGTTGCGAACCACGATGATGAAATTCGACGATAAGACCAGACTCAGGTGGAAGCGAACGGAGAGATTGACATGCGACGTGGTGCAGGACTTGGCATCATTATTGTGGCGGTCGGCGTGCTCTACCTATTGAATGCGACGGGCGTGATTCACATGACGCCGGTTTGGTGGTCCGGCGCCGTGCTTTGGCCGCTGTTGCTGGTGCTGCTCGGTGGCTCCGGGCTGCACGAGTTTCGCCGAGGCAAGATACCGATTTGGTCGCTGTTCTTTATCGTCCTTGGCCTTGGTTTATCCGCCCGGGCGACTGGGCTGTTTCCTTGGCTGACGCGTATCAGCGACGGCAACCTGTTTTGGGCGCTGCTGATTATCTTCTTCGGGTTGAACCTACTCATGCCCCGCCGTTGGCGGGGGCCGATGGTGCCAGTCGTCGTGATCCACGGTGGCAAGCGCCACAAAAAGGAATGGGACGGGACCGCAGGCGACAAGGACAAGTGGAAGTGGGACGGAGATGTCGTGGACGGGGACATTGTCGTCGACGCTCCAGGCAAGCGGCACAAAGACCGCTATGGCGATCGCGGCACCTGGCGCCTCATTGGCGACCTCTCGGTGGGAGGGCACCCGTGGGTGTTGAAAGACATGGAGATGTGGAACGGCGTCGGTGACATCCGTGTCAACCTTGCGACCGCTCATGTGGAAGACGGCGATTACCACATCGAGATTGGCGGGTGGATCGGTGACGTCCGCGTGCTGGTCCCGAGCAATCTCGACGTCGCGGTGGACGCTGGGGTGAGTATTGGCGACCTCGTGGTGTTTGACGAAAGGCATTCTGGTACCGGGCGCCATGTTCACTTCGAAGAGCCAGGTTTCGCAGATTCAACGCGCAGGGTCACCATCTCGGTGTCGCTGAAGATTGGCGACGTCCGCATTGTGCGGGTGTAGCCGATGAGTATCCGTGCTCGGGTAATCACGCTCTGCGTTGGCGTCGCGATTGTGGCCAATGTGGTCGGTGTCGTGGCGGTGCTAGCGTTAGGTGGCACAGCCAGTCGCGCCGTGCTCGCGCTACACTGGCAGGTACTCGCGGTGGACGCGGCTGTCGTCGCTGCGCTGACGCTCATTGCCAGTTACCGCTTAGCGCAGGGCTTTCGGCGTCGACTGTACGGGATTGAAGAGGCGGCTGCTCTCATCGCGGCTGGCCGCCTGCACCACCGCGTCGAGCGGGCGGGGGAGCGCGACGAGATTGACCAACTCGCCGACCAGTTCAATCAGATGGGTGAGAAGCTGGAACAACAGGTAGGTCTGCTGCAGCGACTGGCAGAGGAAAACCGCCGCCTTGCAGCTGATGCTGAACGCGCTGCAACGATGGAGGAACGCCAGCGCCTCGCGCGCGACTTGCACGACTCGGTGAGTCAGCAGTTGTTCGCGTTGACGATGATGGCGGAGACGGCGCTGCGGCTCGAGGCGAAGGCAGAGGGTGGCGCGGCCGGTGCCGGGGGTCTGGCTGCTGGAGCTGCCGGGGGTGTGGCCACGGCCGATGGTGCTGAGGACGGGGCCAGAGGTGTCGCCGGCGCGGCCGATGGCGCTGGCGGTATCGGGATGAGTCGGGCCCGAGCCAAGCTGCACGAGACGCTGACGACCATCGCGGACCTCGCGACGAGCGCTCAGCGCGAGATGCGCGCGTTGCTCTTGCACTTGCGGCCGGTGGATCTCGCCGGGCGCGCCCTGCCAGAGGCCGCATCTGGTTTCCTGCGCGCCGTTGAGGAGCGCTATCGCCTAAGCTGCAGCTTTACGTCCACGATTGACACCGACATCCCGGTGCTCATCGAAGAGCATCTGTTTCGCATTTTGCAGGAGGCTGTTGCAAACGTCCTGAAGCACGCTGGGGCCTCGAGCATCCGGGTGCAGTTGGCAGCTGCCGCTGATACGTACGAATTGTCCGTCACGGACGACGGCGTCGGCTTCTCGACCCGCGGTTCGAGTGCGGGGGATGCTGTGGCATCAGCCCCTCACGGAGCGCAGGCGCCGGATGCGGCGGGCTCGGTGACCGACACTTCCGACGCGTTGGCATCGGGCAGCGCGGTCCTGTCCGCATCTTCAGCCGACACCCGCGAGGCGATTCCATCGGCAGCAGGTGACTCCTACGGCATCACCGCTATGCGCGAGCGCGCGGAGTCGCTTGGTGGACGGTTCAGCCTGTTGCAACGGCGCCGAGGGACGACGGTGACAGTCGTGATCCCGCGCATACACATGAACGGACAAGAGACGGAGGAGTCCTGATGATACGGGTACTGATTGCGGATGATCACGAAATTGTCCGCCTCGGCCTTCGCGGCTACCTGGAGACGGAGGATGATATCGAAGTTGTGGCGGTTGCGGGGGACGGCGACGAGGCGGTGCGTCAGGTGCAGGCGCTGGACTTGGAGCCGGACGTGATCCTCATGGACCTGCTCATGCCGCGCGTCAACGGGATTGAGGCGACGCGCCAGCTGAACGCGGCCGGTTGCAGCAGTCGCGTCGTCGTGCTGACGAGTTCTACGGACGACACGCAAGTTGTCGAGGCGCTACGCGCTGGCGCTCTGTCGTACCTGCTGAAGACAAGCACGGCGCGCCAAGTGGTGGAGGCTGTGCGTCGCGCCGCGAACGGGGAGTCGGTGCTTGACGCACAGGTGCAGAAAAGCCTCGTCGGCCACTTGCAGACGCGCCCGGAGCGCGAGGCGTGGCAGGACCTGACGGACCGCGAACTCGACGTGCTGCGCGGGCTTGCTGCCGGCCGAAGCAACCAGGAGATTGCGGATTCGCTGCAGATTGGCGTGAAGACGGTGAAGACGCATGTCAGCAACGTGTTCATCAAACTCGGCGTGGAGGACCGCACGCAGGCGGCGATTTACGCGGTGCGCCACGGCTTGGACAGGTAGCGGCCGGGGCCAGGCCAGGGCCAGGCCAGGCCAGGGCAGGGCAGGGCAGGGCAACGGCAACGGCAACGGCAACGGCAACGGCAACGGTCCGCTTCTGCATTGGCTGACGTGATTTTGTGCCGTCGTCTAAACTGTGGTATGGAAGTTTGTTCCGCACGTAATCGACTCACCGGACGTAAGGAAGTACTCTCGAGACACCAAGGCGACCGGAAACAGACATGGAGTTCCGCCAACTTGGACTAGTGCCCGGGAGGAATGCAGTTTGGATTTTGAACTGGCCTATAGGGAGTTTGTGTCGTCACACTTTCAGCGCCGCAGTGGGGCCGCGGCGTCCCGACTCGCGGATGGACTAGGTCACGCGGAAAAGCTGTTTCTGCAGAATGTCTGGTGGCCAATGTTCTATCATTTCGATGGGTTGCATCCGGAATACCAGATCCGCGACGTCGGCCGCGGTTGGCGCTACATCGACTTCGCCTACATACGAGGTTATTACCGGCTTGCGTTGGAGATCGACGGCTATGCTTCTCACCGCAGGGATGCGACACGCTATGACCACTCAGAGGAGTGCCGACGGCAAAACGCCCTCGTGCTCGACGGCTGGCGTCTATTGCGGTTCGCCTATGACGATGTTCATGATCACCCGGAAATTTGTGCTCAGATGATCCAAGCCGTTATCGGACGTTGGTCTGCGGTAGACGAGAGTTTCTCCGAAGCTACAATTGGCGAGCGGGAGATGCTGCGGTATACAGCGCACTCTCCGAGGCCAATCACGCCAAAGGAAGTAGCGGAAGCTCTCAACATATCAGTCGTCACCGCCCGTCGTCATATGCGCAAACTTGTCAAGATGCACTGGCTCGAGCCTGTGGGTGGGCAAAAGCGTGTTCGGGCTTATCGAATCCACCCGTCGCGCAACGGGACCATGATCTAATATGTCTCGGGGAGCGACGGCATGTCTGGAGGAAAGGGCGCCGACCTACCTGCGTCAATTGCAGGCACCACATGCGTTTGTGCCCAGCGCGATGGGCAAGGAACAGTGCGCAAAATGATCGCTGCGGACGGCGGAACCTGAGTTTTGGCGGAATTAACGCTCATATAGTGCGCTGGGACGAGTAGAATCGCCGGAAACGGGCCTTTTTGGGAATACAGCGCCCTTTTTGATCACGAAACCATCGAATTATGTCACCTTCGGCGTCTTAGCGTACAATTTGACCGTTGCAACTCTGCATAGCGTCCATTTTGATCACGACCGTCACGCCCAGCGCGACAGTCAAGTCACAGTGCGCAAAATGATCGCTGAGGACGGCGGAAGCTGAGTTTTGGCGGAATTAACGCTCATATAGTGCGCTGTGATGTGTAGAATCGGCGGAAATCACCCTTTTTACGAATACAGCGCACTTTTTGATCACGAAACCCTCGAGTTATGTCACCTTCGGCGTCTTAGCGTACAATTTGACCGTTGCAACTCTGCATAGCGTCCATTTTGATCACGACCGCTGTGCCCTGCGCGACCGCCGAGTCACAGTGCGCAAAATGATCGCTGAGGACGGCGGAAGCTGAGTTTTGGCGGAATTAACGCTCATATAGTGCGCTGTGATGTGTAGAATCGGCAGAAATCGCCCTTTTTGCGAATACAGCGCACTTTTTGATCACGAAACCCTCGAATTATGTCACCTTCGGCGTCTTAGCGTACAATTTGACCATTGCAACTCTGCATAGCGTCCATTTTGATCGCGACCGTTGTGCCACGACCGTTGTGCCACGACCGTTGTGCCACGACCGTTGTGCCACGCCCGCTGTGCCACGCCCGCTGTGCCACGCCCTCGTAGTGTTCGACTTTCCCCGTAGCTTCGGCTACAATTTTACGTTAGGCGCACAATGCTCAAGCCAAATCAATCGGATAGTTCGCTCGCCGCAGCGAGCGAACACCAATCTATATAAAGAAGTGACCAAAGGAGGATGACCAGAGTGCTTACGATTGGTGGGATTCAGATCGAGGACCCTGTGATCTTGTCTCCGATGGCGGGGGTTTGCAACCCGCCGTTCCGCATTATTGCGAAGCAGCTCGGCGCAGGCATGGTTTGCGCGGAGATGGTCAGCGACAAGGCACTGGTGCACGGCAATGAAAAAAGCCAGCGGATGCTGACCATTCTGCCCGACGAGCACCCTGTCAGTTTGCAACTGGTCGGTTACGACAAAGACTCGATGGTGCAGGCTGCTGAGCTGGTCGGCGAGACCAACGCCGACCTGATCGACATCAACATGGGCTGCCCCGTGCTGAAGATTTACAAGAACGGCTCCGGTGCGGCTCTCGCCCGTGATCCCGAATATGCCGCATCCATCGTCCGCGGCGTCGTCGAGCGCGTGGAGAAGCCCGTCACCGTCAAGTTTCGCAAGGGTTGGGACGATGGTCACGTCAACGCCGTCGAAGTCGCCCAAGCCGTCGTCGAGGCGGGCGCGAAGGCCGTCACCGTGCACGGTCGCACCGCCGAACAGCTGTACTCCGGCCGTGCCGACTGGGACATCATCCGGCAGGTCAAGCAGGCTGTGAATGTGCCCGTCATCGGCAACGGCGACGTCGTCGAGCCGGAAGACGCCTTGCGCATGATTGAGGAGACCGGCTGCGACGGCGTGATGATTGGTCGCGGCGCGCTCGGTTACCCGTGGGTGTTCCGCGAAGTTGCGCACTTCCTGCGCACCGGCGAGAAGCTCGACAAGCCGTCGTTTGAGGAGCGCATCATGGTCGCGATTAGACACTTGCATCTGCTTGTCGCACACAAAGGCGAGATCACCGGCGTGAAGGAGATGCGCAAGCACGCGGCGTGGTACATCAAAGGCATGCCGGGCGCGGCTGAGTTGCGCAACGTGATCAACGCTCAGACTAGCGAAGACGGGATGGAGCGCGTGCTGCAGACGTACCTCGAGGACATGTCCGCTGTGGCCGTGTAAAGCGTGAGCATCGGCCGCGGTCGTCCGCAACACAATGTCGTCTGGCGACCCACAATGCAACATCGGCCGCGGTGGCCCACAACCCGCCCGGCCGTTTCCGTACCGACGCACTTCGTTCCAGCATTTCAACCGGGGAGGTGGCTCCAATGAAGCCAATTTCAGTGGCCCGCTACATGGAGGTCCGCAGCGCAGCCGGCGGCGTGTTCGCCTACGACGACAGCGCGATGTACTTCGTTTCGACTCTGACCGGCATTCCGCAGGTGTGGCGTCAGCAGCCGGCCGTGCCGTGGCCGCAGCAGATCACGTTTTTCTCCGACCGCGTCATGGGCGTCGCGCCATCGCCGACTGAGCCTTTGCTCTGCGTCGAAGCAGACGAAGGGGGCAGCGAGCGCGCGCAGCTGTTCCTGATGGACCTCGAAGGGACAGACCCGGTCAACATCACGGACGACCCGGCGCACATCTACAGCCTTGGCGCCTTCAGTCCGGACGGGAAGCGGCTGTCCTACTGCACGAACCGCCGCAACGGCCGCGACTTTGACCTCTACGTCTACGACATTGCCGACAACAGGCACACGCCTGTCCACGAGAGTGCGCACACCAACTACGCGTCTGTGTTCCACCCGTCGGGCGACAAGGTGCTGGTCTCGCGCCATCACACGAACCTCAATCACGACCTGATTTTGGTCGACATCGCAAGCGGCGAGACTACCCTGCTCACGCCGCACGAGGGCGAGGCGCGGTTTGAGGCGCCGCGGTTCAGCGAAGACGGGTCAACGTTGTACGTGCTGACGGATAAAGACAGTGAGTTTGTGCGGCTCGCCGCGATCGACATGGCGACACAGGCCATCACCTGGCTGACTGCAGACGACTGGGGCGTTGACGCGCTCTCCTTGTCGGCCGACAAGTCGTTCCTCGCTTACAGCCGCAACGAAGACGGCACATCGAAGTTGTATGTCGCCGACCTGACGAAGTCGTCCGGAGACACACTCGCGTACGTCAGCGGCTTGCCGGAACCGCCGGCTGGCGTCATCGCAAGCCTGACGTGGAACAAGCGCGGCCGCAGCATTGCGCTGACCCTGAGCAGTCCTACATACGCGACCGAGGTGTGGAAACTCGATGTCGATGCGAGGCGCATCGACCGCGTTACCTTCGCCTCCATCTCCTCTGTGCCAGCTTCGCGCTTCGTCGAGCCGGAGCTCGTGCACTACGATTCATTTGACGGTCTGTCCGTGCCGGCGTTTTACTACCGTCCGCAGGACACCTCCGGGCCGTACCCGGTCGTCGTGTACGTGCACGGCGGACCGGAGTCGCAGAGCCGCAACAGCTTCAACGCAATCGTGCAGTACTTCGTCAACCGCGGCTACGCCGTATTTGTGCCAAACGTCCGCGGAAGCGACGGCTACGGCAGAACGTTCGTACACCTCGACGACGTTCGCAAGCGCATGGACTCCGTCGCAGACCTGGCGCAGTGCGTGGACTGGCTGGTCGATCACGGAGACGCGAAGCGTGACGCCATCGCTGTCATGGGCGGCTCCTACGGCGGCTTCATGACGCTCGCCGCGGTGACACACTACCCAGACTTGTGGGCAGCTGGCGTGGACATCGTCGGGATCGCCAATTTGCGCACGTTCATCGAGAACACGAGCCCGTACCGCAGGCACTTGCGCGAACCGGAGTACGGCACGATTGCGGCGGATGGGGAGTTCTTTGACGCCATCTCGCCGATTCACCACGTCGACCGCATCACAGCGCCGATGATTGTCGTCCACGGCGCGAACGACCCGCGCGTGCCCGTCGGTGAAGCCGAGCAGATGGTGGCTGCGCTCAAGGCGCGCAACCACCCGGTCGAGTACCTGCGCTTTGAAGACGAAGGCCACGGTGTCGTAAAACTCGGCAACCGCATTAAGGCGTACGGGGCGATTGCAGACTTTCTGGACCGACACCTGAAATAAACGACGACCCGGGGGAGGAGACTGACAATGGCTGAAAACGTACAAGCAGCGTTCGAAGCGGGGCTGGCGCCGCAGGAGTTTATCGACAAGATGACCCGGAACCAGGACAAGTTTCTCGACTGGGGCGAGCGCTTCACCTGGATGGACGAGGCGGCACAGTCCTACATCGCTGGGCTGCGCGGTAACACGGACGTTCGCTGCCTGATCATCGCCGCAGAGTGGTGCGGCGACGTCGTCCGCAACGTCCCGGTTGTGCTCAAGGTGACGGAGGCGGCCGGGATCGACACGCGGATGCTTATCATGGAAGCACACCTTGACGTCATCGACCGCTTCTTGACCTACGGTGGCCGGTCCATCCCGGTCGTGCTGTTCATCGACAAGGACGGCGGCGTCATCTCGCAGTGGGGCCCGCGCCCGACCTACGTGCAGGAGCCGATGGCCCGGTTCAAACAGGACAACCCGGACCGCGAAGCCCCGGACTATCAGGAGAAGCTGACCGCCGCTCGCGCAGAAGTTGTGAAGCGCTACGGCGAAGACACCGGGTATCAGGTGTTGATTGTGAAGGAACTGCGCGACCTGCTCGAACAAGCCGTGAAGTAATTTAGTCGGTAGACAACTGACCAGGATTCGCCGCCACAGGCGCGAACTACTCGAGCGCCAGGCGTGAACTTCTGGTGTGCCAGGTGTGAAACGAAGTGCCCAGTTTTGTATCATGAGGACAATGGACTCCAAACGGGAGTTGTCTATTCGAACGAGGGGAGAGATCAGAAGATGGATGATCAAGCGAAGAAAACTGCACTGCGCGGCATCAGTTACGGCCTGTACGTGATTGGCACGAAGGGTGAAGACGGTCTGCACGCGTTTACCGGCAACTGGGTGACACAGGCGTCATTCGCGCCGCCGCTGGTGGCGATCGGCGTCAAGAAGGACTCCGGTTCATGGGCTGGCATTCAGCACAGCCGCGTGTTCTCGGTCAACGTGCTGGAGACCGGATCGAAGGACCTCGCCTTTGCGTTCTTCAAGCCTGTGTCTGTGGAAGGGAACAAGATTGCTGGCTACGAGTTCGAGACGAAGACAACTGGCAGCCCCATTCTCAAAGACGCTCTGTCGTGGTTTGAGTGCAAAGTTACAGACATCGTCGATCGTGGCGACCACGCGCTCGTCGTCGGCGAAGTCATCGACGCGGGCGTACACCGCGAAGGCGATCCGATGACGCTGAAGGAGACCGGCCTCTTCTACGGCGGCTAAGTTGCTGTAAGCCGAGTGGCGAGTGGCGAGTGGCGAGTGGCGAGTGGCGAGTGGCGAGTGGCGAGTGGCGAGTGGCGAGTGGCGAGTGGCGAGTGGCGTTCCGAATAGCGGCGCAGGGCGTTACTACTCAGGTACCCGCTGAGTCCAGGCTAGAAATAGCTGGACTCAGCGGTCTTTTGTTTGTAGAATGGTGGTATGCAGATACAAGGACGCCACCTTACCGAACAAGATATTGCATGGATACGTGAACTCATCCATTGTCACCCTGACTGGAATCGCACTCGGTTATCGCGCGAACTGTGTGCGACTTGGAACTGGACAAACGGCAATGGCCAGCTAAAAGACATGGCCTGTCGTACCATGTTGCTCAAACTTGAGCGACTGAAATACATTCGACTTCCAGCCCCTCGCGCCGTCGGCGTTGGAAACGCGACAAGAATCGTTCGTTCCGTTGCCCATGACACTACCCCCGTTTCGGGTCCCTTGCGAGATCTGTTGCCGCTGCGAATCGAGATTGTAAAGACATCCGCATCATCAGTTTTGTTCCGACATTTGCTCGCCGCATATCATTACCTGGGATTCTGCGGCGCGGTCGGTGAAAACATGAAGTATCTTGTCTACGACCGGTACGGACGCCCATTAGCGTGCCTGCTCTTTGGGTCTGCTGCTTGGAAAGTTGCGCCACGCGACGCGTGGATTCGCTGGACACCGGGTGTTCGTCGGAATTCCTTATCCCTTGTGACAAACAACATGCGCTTTCTCATCCTCCCTTGGGTCACCGTTCCCAATCTGGCTAGTCATCTCCTCAGCCGCATCGCCAGTCGCATCTGCCGAGACTGGATGGACAAGTATGGTCATCCGGTGCACCTGCTGGAGACGTTTGTCGAACAGCAACGATTCCGTGGCACGTGCTACCGGGCTGCTAACTGGATTCAAGTCGGCCAGACGCAAGGGAGAAGCCGCAATGACACGCACCATACCTTGAGCGTTACACGCAAGGATGTTTATGTGTATGCCCTGGTGCCCAATGCAAGGGAGGTACTTTCGAATGGAATTTGAACTGGAATTTAAAGCAATGGAACGTGAATGCATTTTGCAAGTATATGAACAGGGACCTGATGCGGTTGTTGATTTGGTACGAGGACTCGTAGCTATCGTTGAGCAACAGGCGGCTGAAATCCGCGAGTTAAAAGAGCGTGTAAGGGTCCTCGAGAGCCAAGTGAACCAGAACAGCCGCAATTCCAGTAAGCCTCCATCTAGTGATGGATTTCGTAAACCAACGAATTCACGCCAGCCGGGTGGTAAGAGAGGCGGCCCCAAAGGGCATAGCGGGCACACTCTGCTCATGAGCAAGACCCCCGATGAGGTCATCGTCCACAAGCTTAACGCCTGTCCCAACTGTGCCGCATCGTTGGAAACGGTAGCCACGAAGGGCCTCGTGAAACGTCAGGTATTCGACTTGCCCGCACCTCGTCTCGTTGTGACAGAGCACCAAGCCGAGGAAAAGCGCTGTCCCTGCTGCAATACATTGCAACGTGCCAGCTTCCCGGATGGCGTCAAAGCTCCAGTGCAGTATGGGGATGGATTTGCAGCATGGACCACATATTTAAATGCCTATCATATGCTCCCTTTAGACCGAATCGGACAGTTCTATGCCGACCTAACTGGACAACGGCCCAGTGAAGCGACCCTGTTGAGCCAATTAGAGAGCATGGCGGGTGCCGTGGAGTTAAGCGCCATCCCCGTCATTCGGGAGAACTTGTGCAATGCGCCGCTGCTCCATACCGACGAAACGGGTGTACGTATCGTCAACAAACAACATTGGTTGCATGTCGTGTCCAATCCAGAATGGACGCTCATGGACACTTATCCACAGCGTGGTACCGGCGCGATTGAAGGCATGGGGATACTGGACACCTTTAAGGGCGTCGTCGTTCATGACTGCCTCTCGGCCTACTTCCGACCCATCTACTCATTTGAGCATGCGCTATGCAATGCTCACCTCCTGCGCGAATGTCAAGGTATCCTGGACAATGATGGACATCAGTGGGCTAAGCAGATGAAGGAATTGCTCCGAGGCGCTTGGAAGCTCACTAGGGACGCCCGGGAGAAGGGTCTCCCGCTCGCTGATGAAACCATTGCCGAGATTGAGACGGCTTACGATGCCATTCTTGAGCTAGGCAAAACTGAATGGGCGCTGGATCCTGTGCCGACGAAAACAGGACCACGTGGACGAAAGTGCAAAAGCAAAGCCGCTAATTTAGGACAGCGATTTGAGTCGCACAAGGAGTCCATCCTTCGCTTCCTTTGGGATGCGAACGTGCCCTTTGACAACAACCAGGCGGAACGGGACATTCGGATGACCAAGGTGAAACAGAAGGTCTCCGGGCTCTTTCGTACACAGGAGGGCGGTAAGACCTTCTCCGTACTCCGCAGCCTTATCTCTAGCCTGTTAAAACAGAACCTTCCTCTACTTCCTTCCCTGGTTTCGGTCCTTCGTGGCCAGCCGGTCTTCGCAGGGACCTGACAAAAGTAGCCCAAAAAGTCTGTCGCAAGGGGTGTCCTCAACACCCCCTTTTGGGGTGCCTTGCGACGGGGTACCTGAGTAGTAACCGCAGGGCAGCCTATTCACTACTTTTCGCGGCTTGGATGGGTGATTAGGCTGCTAGGGACCGCTTAAGGTGGGCCGAAGCCCCCCGATCCGTCCCTTCAAGGCTCCTTAGGCAGTTTCGGACAGCCTAAGGAGCGCCAGATCCCGGTGTTTCCCGGTCATAAGCTGTCCTATGCGGCTATGGCTTGCACCGGATGCAGGGAGTCCGCGGCGACGCGTGAGAGTACTTGAGCTGCGGTGCCACCATACAGAGCATGGGGTGCCTTGGTGTGGATCACACTTTTGGGCAGGCGCTTTGCGGGCGGCCAACACGGCCGCCCTTTTCATGTCCGCGTCGTCAGCCAGCCGACAAACTGGTAGGTCTGGAAAAACTGCAGAGGCTCTGAAAATCCCGTGTCGACGAGCAGTTGCTTGAGACGATCTCCGGGGATGGCGGCGCTCTGCTCAATGTTCTGGCGCAGCTTGGCGGCGAGGCGTTCTTGGCCCGTCGCTGCGATGGCGCCGTCGTAGAGCGCCTGGCTGTGCACGGCCGACGGAAGGTCGCCGTTGCCGTCGTCCCGGACAGCCGAGACGAGAATCAGCGGCGAACCTTCGCGAAGCCGGGACGCGATCCCCTGGAGCAGGGTCCGTCTCTCGTCGTCGCCGGCGACGAAGTGCAGCACCAAGATGCACGTCGCGGCGTCGTGCAAATGGGGGTTGGTTGCGTCGATCGCACCGCAGCACCACCGGACGCGTTCTGCCACGCCAGCCGCTTCTGTGCGGGAGCGGGCGGAAGCGAGCATGTTGGCAGCGGGATCGACTGCTGTGAAAGTCCAGTTCGGGTGTGCTAAGCCGAGCGTGATCAACTCTGTCCCGCCGCCAGCGCCGACGACGAGAACGCGGCCATCGTCCGGAACGAACGGGCGCAGGTAGGCGTCGACCAGTGTGTGCAGGCCGTCGTAGGTCGGCAACAGCACGCGGATGTCAGATTGGTAGCGGTCGGTGTGCCGCTGCGGCAGTTGCTCAAACCGCAACCCGCGGTCGACCGCATGTTGCGCAGGTGTGTTTTCGTGTGACTGCATCGGCGATACCCCCCTTGGCGATACCCCCCTTGGCGATACCCCCCTTGGCGATACCCCCCTTGGCGATGCCACCTTGGCAGTGCAGTTGTGTACGCCAAATCACTTACGGTTGCTTATCTGACGGCGGGCCTAGCTTTTCGTCGATCCGCCGCTCAATCTCCTCGTCGGTGAGGTTGTACTCGTTTGAGAATTGCTGCGCTCGCCTGCGCTGCTCGTAGTAGTACTGGCGCATCTGCGCGCGCGTCGGACGGGGAGGTGTCCCGCCCCTGCGACGGGCCGTCGCCCGGTAGATGAGGTAGCTGAGAGTCCCCGTCACGAGCAGCATCAGGAGGCTCACCAAGGGGTTGCCAAAACCAAACCCGATGATCACGCCAGCCCCTCCTTTCTTGTCTCTCCTCTTCATGATAGCGTACGCGCATTCGCTCAACCAGCGAACCCAGCGAACCCAGCGAACCCAGCGACAGGATCCTGTGTGGCGGGTTTTGGGCGGGGTCGACCTCCCGGTCGCTCGTGGGCGTTGTCGGTGAGCGTTGTCGGTGAGCGCAGACGCGTGCGCAGAGGTGATGTAGGCGGAAGCGATGACCTCATCGAGAGATAACCGGGGTGACAAAGCCGCACGGAGGCTGCCCAAACGGTGTAATGCACTGTCGGGGCAGCCCAGTTGCCGCTTCGGGAGTACCTAGCGGAGATGATGCACTCGTTAGACGAGCCGGATGCTGAACTTGCGGATCCAGGCGTCGATCTCGATTAAATAGTGGAACAGCTGCGCTGTCGCCATAATCTGACCGAACCACGGCCGATGCTCCAGTTTCCCATAGCTCGCTTCCGCCAGCGCCTTGACTGCTTGTGGATCGACGAGTGTGCGGATTGCTGAGTCTGGGTCGTCCAACAACTCCAGCGCCCGTGCTCGGGTTGCAGCCAGGTAGCGGGGGTCTGGATTGGACGGATATGGGCTCTTCTTGCGCGCGAGCGCGTCTTCCGGGAGGTAGCCGCGCATGGCACGGCGCAAAATCCCCTTGGTCTGGTTGCCAGCGGTCTTCAAGCGCCACGGGATGTTGAAGACGTAGTCGACCAGCCGGTGGTCGCAGAAGGGTACGCGCACTTCGAGGCTCGCACCCATCGTCATGCGGTCTTTGCGCTCCAGCAAGGTCGGCAGAAAACGGGTGATGCTGAGGTACGAGATCTCGCGAATCCTTGCCTCCTCTGCCGACTCGCCGGGCAGCCGAGGCACTTCCGCCAAGGCCTCGTGGTAGCGGTCTGCGACATACTCTTCTGGGTGAATCCGCTGGCGCAACTCTGGCGACATGATATTGACGCGCTCCTGCAGCTTGAGCGACCAAGGGAAAGTGTCCGCTTTGAGCGACTCTTCGCGGTGGAACCACGGGTAGCCGCCAAAGACTTCATCCGCTGACTCGCCTGACAAACCAACCGTGGCGCCCTTTTTGATCTCGCGGCTAAACAGGTAAAGTGACACGTCGATGTCTGCCATTCCAGGCGCATCGCGGAAGGAGAGCGGTGTCAGCAGGTGGTCGACCATCTCCGGCACGTCAAACACGACCGGGTGATGGACCGAGCCAATGAACTCGGACACCTTGCGCGCCCACGGGCTGTCAAGGCCGGTCTGAAAGCTATTCGCCTCAAAGTGTTCCTCCATCCCCTCGAACTCGATTGAGTAGGTGTGGAGGGGCGGCTTCCCTGCCTTTCGAAACGCCTCTGCGGCAATGGCCGAGACAGCGGACGAGTCAAGGCCACCAGACAAAAACGTGCATACGGGAACGTCGGAGACGAGTTGCCTCGTCACCGTGTCGACCATCAAGTCGCGAACAGTCTCGGTCGTCTTCTCCAAGTCGTCCTCGTGCGGACGGCTCTCAAGCTGCCAGTAGACTTTCGCGTCCAGTTTCTCGCGCGTCGCCGTGAGGTGCCAGCCAGCGCGCAGTTCGTGGACGTCCTTGAACAAACCGTGACCCGGGGTCCTTGCTGGGCCAATCGCGAACACCTCAGCCAGCCCGTCGGTTTCGACCACGGGCTCCACTTCTGGATGCGCAAGCAGAGCCTTTAGTTCGGAGCCGAACACCAGGCTCGCGCCTTTGCGCGTGTAGAACAGTGGCTTGACACCTAGGCGGTCGCGGGCCATAAACAGATTCTGACGCGCTTCATCCCAAATCGCGAATGCAAAAATACCGTTTAACTTGTCGACACAGTTGGGTCCCCACTCGACGTAGGACACGAGCAGGACCTCGGTGTCAGAGTAGGACTGAAAAGGATAGCCGCGAGCGAGCAGCTCCTTGCGGATGTCTTCCGTGTTGTAGAGTTCGCCGTTGTAGACGACTGTGTAGCTGCGGTCTCCAAACGTCCGGGTCATCGGTTGGGCGCCGCCGCTCGGGTCAACCACAATCAGACGCCGGTGCGCAAATGCGCAGTGCTCCGACAGCCACGTGGCATCCGCATCTGGGCCGCGGCACACCAGTGTCTCGCCCATGGCGAAGAGCGTTCCTTGTTCATGGGTGAGGTCGCGATCCCAATTCACCCACCCGGCGATTCCACACATGTCCCAAGCCCCCTTCGAGGTGTCCTCTTTACATGGGCAGATGCCCACGTCAAAACACCTGTCACCTTATGCAGAGGGACCATGGGGCGTGCAGGTCCGGCTGTGGTAGAATGGGGCCAAATAAGGAGGTTTCCGATGAAACCGATCACGATCCCAACTCGGGAAAACACGTGGATGCTGACCTGGGGGGTGCCGCTCTTAGCGGTCATTGTGCTGACTGCGTTTCGTCACATGCCGCCTGCAGGTTTTGCAGTCGTTGACATCGTCTTATTCGTCTCGCTCATCTTTGCGATGTGGCGTCTGTGGCAGAAGTCTTCCGTTACTTTTAACGATGACACCATCTCTGTGCACCGCGGGAAGAAGGTTGTGCGCGTCCTGAATGCGGACGAGCTCGATCGGATCTCTGTCACGCGTGCTGCCATCGGCATATACGTCAAAGACGGCGGGAGACTGCCGAAAGTCTCGCGCGGCATGCGTTTTCGTTCGCAAGAGGACCGGGATCAGCTGTTTCACGCCCTTGGGCAGTGGTGCAAGACGCACGAGGTGCAGTTCGTGCGAGCGTAATCACCTATCGCGGCCAGGCGGCCAGGCGGGCAGGCACTTGCGGCAGGTAAGGTCGGTTTCGATCACATAGCGGCGCCGTGCCGGCGGCCAAGTGTCGGTTTCGATCACATAGCGGCGCCGAGCCGGCGGCCAAGTGTCGGTTTCGATCACATAGCGGAGCCGAGCAGGCAGCCAAGTGTCGGTTTCGATCACATAGCGGCGCCGTGCCGGCGGCCAAGTGTCGGTTTCGATCACATAGCCGCATCGGATGGGCGGCCAAGTGTCGGTTTCGATCACATAGCGGCGCCGGGTAGGCGGCTAAGTGTCGGTTTCGATCACATAGCGACGCCGGGAAGGCAGCCAAGTGTCGGTTTCGATCACATAGCCGCGCCGTGCGGCCGGCCAAGTGTCGGTTTCGATCACATAGCGGCGCCGTGCCGGCGGCCAAGTGTCGGTTTCGATCACATAGCGGAGCCGAGCAGGCAGCCAAGTGTCGGTTTCGATCACATAGCGGCGCCGAGCAGGCGGCCAAGTGTCGGTTTCGATCACATAGCCGCGCCGTGCGGCCGGCTAAGTGTCGGTTTCGATCACATAGCGGCGCCGAGCAGGCGGCCAAGTGTCGGTTTCGATCACATAGCCGCGCCGAGCAGGCGGCTAAGTGTCGGTTTCGATCACATAGCGGCGCCGAGCAGGCGGCCAAGTGTCGGTTTCGATCACATAGCGGCGCCGTGCAGGCAGCCAAGTGTCGGTTTCGATCACATAGCGGCGCCGTGCAGGCGGCTAAGTGTCGGTTTCGATCACATAGCCGCCCCCGTCGCCCCCGCCGCGCCCGTCGCCCCCGTCGCCGTCCCTCCGCGCGGCGGCAGCGGCCCCACATACTGCGACTGCGGCCGGATCAGCCGGTTGTTCTGCGCCTGTTCTAGCATGTGCGCAGTCCAGCCCACCACGCGGCTGGCCGAGAAGGTCGGTGTGTACAGGGTTTTTCCAATCCCGACCGTTCTCAAGATGGCCGCTGCCCAGAACTCCACATTGGTGTAGAGCCTGCGGCCGGGTTTGTACTCATCGAGCAGCGCCACCGCAGTCTGTTCGACGTGCGTTGCGAGGTCAAACCACGGGTCGGCGCCAGCAAGGTCGCGCACGACCGCCTTTAGCGCCTCCGCCCGCGGGTCCGCCGTCTTGTAGACCCGGTGCCCGAACCCCATCAGCCGCTCGCCACGGTCCAGTTTCGCTCGCAGCCAAGCCTCCGCGTTCTCTCGCGTCTGGATTTTGTCTAGCATGTCGATCACGCCGGACGGTGCGCCCCCGTGCAGCGGACCTTTCATAGCGCCAAGCGCCGCAGTCAGGCCAGCGCTCATGTCGGACTGGGTGGACAGCGTGACGCGGCTGGCAAAGGTGGAGGCGTTGAGACCGTGATCCATGGTGAGAATCAGGTAGGCTTCGAGCGCGCGCGTGTGCGCAGCCGACGGAACCTGACCGGACAGCATGTAGAGGTAGTTTTCGACGTGCGAGAGGTCAGAGCGCAGCGCAGGGAGAGACTGCCCGACAGACTTTGCGTAGACACTTGCGACGAGGGTCGGAAACAGGCCGGTCAGCAGCGTCGCGTCAGCGAGCGTTGGCGGCCACTCCTGGCACGGCACCACGGCAGAAACAACCGTGCGTACGCCGCTCATTACATCGATGGCTTGCGGCAGGGCGCCTACGAGTGTTTGCAGCTCGTGTGGCATGACCCGCGCGACCTTCAAACTCGCCTCCATCTGTAACAACTGTTTTGCGTCCGGCAAGTCCCCTGTCCATAACAAGTGCGCAACTTCTGCGAAAGAGTGGTGCACAGCCAACTCCGGCGCCGGATACCCTCGGTACACCAACCGACCCGCTTGACCATCCACCATGCTCAGTTCCGTCTCTGCGGCAACTACCGTATCTAAACCATTGACTGATGCCATGACAAACTCCTCCTATCCAGTTCGCAGTAAGGGATCCGTGTGTAGGGATACACCGTGATCGTACTCTCGGAAATTGATTTTGTATAATGAATAAATGTGTATATAATAATCACAATATGTAATCGGTAATCGAGGCAGGGTGGGTGGGGACGAGCGTGGATACACAGTGGCTGGAGACGTTTGTCGCGGCGGCAGAGGCAGAGAACTTCCGGCAGGCAGCGGAGAAAGTGCACTTGGCACAGCCGACCGTCTCCCTGCACATCGACAAGTTAGAGCAGCACCTCGGCGTGCTGTTGTTTGAACGCTCCGGCCGCGGTGTGCGCCTGGGAGAACACGGGCGGCGGTTCCTGCCCTACGCACAGTCAGTGCTCGCGGACCTCCAACGCGGGCAGACAGCCGTGGCGAGGCTCGCGCAAGGGTACGACCAGACCCTTGCGATCGCAGTTTCACCGCTCATCGCAGCGACGTATCTGCCGCGCTGGCTCCAAGGTTTCTTGCGCGACTATCCAAACGTCGAAGTTGCTGTGCAGGTGATGGAGTCGACTGACATTGCACAGGCGATCGCGGACGCCGTTTGCGACCTTGGCTTCAGCCGCATGCCGTCGCAGTTGTCCCGCATTGAATCGCTTCCGCTCTACGACGACCCAGTGGTGGTCGTGGCGCCGGTTGGTCCACATGATCTCGATGGTCCACCACGCACCCTGGAAGAACTCTTGTCGACGTATCCGCTCCTCACGCACAACCACCCGCTCTACTGGGACGACATTCTGACCTCGTTGCGCCAGCAGTTCGGAGCGCTGCGCAGCATGCGCGTCAGTCAGGTTCACGTCACACTGCGCTGGATTGAGGAGGACATGGGGTTCTCCTGTCTGCCGAAGAGCACAGTCCGACGCGCGCTGCTGCTTGGGTCAGCCGTCGAAGTACCAGTCCCTGACTCATTTTCGCTGCCTGTTGCGCGCACGTACCTGTTGCACGACTCTGGCGTCGTCTCAGCCGTTGGACGCACGTTTTGCGATTTTGTCCAGGCATACATGGGCCAGCGACGGGTATAGGTGCCACTGTGTGCCCAGCGCAGGTTTGCGCCCCCGTGCCACTGTGTGCCCAGCGCGGGTTTGCGCCCCCGGCTGGGCGCCGATGGAACATTCCCCCTGCCCAATCTGACAAGCGTCTGTGCTAGAATGAATTTGCTGAAATTTCAACCTAATGATAGACAGGGGGAGTGGATCGCGATGGCCGAAGCGTCGGGCATTTCGTTGATTGCGGAGAGTGAACAGATTCAGCCACCTGAGTCGTATCGTCTCAAATCGTATGTGCAAAGCTACGAGGACTACCAAACCCTGTACCAGCGCTCGATTGACAATCCCGCAGGTTTTTGGGCCAGTGTCGCCGACGAGTTGACCTGGGATGAGCGGGGCGCAACCGTGATTGAAGGAGACATGCCAAACTTTCGCTTCTTCCCTGGCAGCAGCATCAACGTCGCCGTGAACTGCGTCGACCGACACGCAGAGAACCCGCTCACGAAGAACAAAGTCGCGCTGTTCTTTGAAGGCGAGAACGGCGACCGGAGGGCGGTCACGTACCTGCAGTTGTCCGACGAAGTGCAGAAGTTTGCGAGTATCCTGCGCTCCTTCGGGCTGCAGAAGGGCGACGTAGTAAGCGTCTACATGCAAAACCTAGTTGAGACGTACGTGGTTCTGCTCGCATGTTTTCGCCTTGGCGTCGTCTACAACACGGTGTTTGCGGGTTTCTCCGCAGAGGCGCTGCGCGAGCGCATTGTCAGCTCAAACGCCAAGATGGTCGTCTGCGCGAACGCCAGTTACAGGCGCGGGCGGGTTTTGCAGCTCAAACAGACCGTCGACGAAGCGGTGCAGGGTGTCGCGAGCGTCGAGCAGGTGGTCGTCTTCAACCGCATTCCGTCTGCTGACACTCCGATGACGGCTGGCCGCGACTACGACTACGACGCCTTGATGGCCGCAGCCAAGCCATCCTGCCCCGCCGCAAAGCTGGACTGCAACGACCCAGGGCTGCTCATCTTCACGAGCGGTACGAGTGGGCGACCCAAGGGCATCGTCCATGCCGGAGGCGGCTTTCTGCTCGGAACGTACGCCTACACCAAGTATCAGCTCGACTTGCGGCCGGAAGACGTCTACTGGAACACAGCGGACATCGGCTGGTTGACGTCGCACATCTTTGTTCTTGTCGGCGGGTTGGCGCTCGGGACGACGACGATTCTCTACGAAGGCGCGCTCGACTACCCACAGCCCGGACGGTTGTACGAAGTCGTCGAACGCTACCGCGTCAACAAGCTGTTTTCGGCTCCGACGGCGTACCGGATGATGCTCAAGCACGGCGAAGAGGTCGCACAGCGTTACGACCTCTCGACGCTCGAACTGTTGGTCTCCGTCGGCGAGCCGTTCAACCCAGAGGCCTGGCACTGGGTGCGGCGTGTGGTGGGCGGCGGCAAGGCAGTCATCAACAACACGTGGGGGCAGACCGAGACGGGCGGGACACCGCTCGCGTCGTTGCCTGGGGCCGTGCCGATGAAACCCGGATCGTGCGGTGTACCTTTCTTCGGCCACAAACTCGATGTAGTTGATCTCGACGGTCAGGTGGTCGCAGATGGCACACCCGGCTACCTTGTCGTCCGCAACGTGTTTCCGAGCCTGGCGCGGGACGTGTTTGGCGATCACGACCGCTATCTCAAGTCGTACTTCAGCCAGGTGCCTGGCGCGTACTTCACGGGCGACAGCGCCGTGCGCGACGCCGACGGTCAGTACTGGGTGCTCGGGCGGGTGGACGACGTGATCAATGTGTCAGGCCACCGCATCAGTACGATGGAGATGGAGAGTTCGCTGATCCAGCACGAAGCGGTCGTGGAAGCCGCAGTGGTCGGTCAGCCGGATGAAGTGCGCGGCGCTGTGCCAGTCGCCTTTGTCACGCTGGAACAGGGATTGGCGCCGTCTGTGGAGCTCGAAACGGCGCTGAAGGCTCAGATCGTCCGTGACATCGGCCCCTTTGCGCGCCCCGACAAGGTCGTCTTCGTCGAAGGCATGCCAAAGACGAGGTCTGGCAAGATCATTCGCAGGATGCTTCGCGAGATCATCCAGGAAGGGACGGTTAAAGGGGACGTCACGGGCCTTGAGGACATGGACATCCTCGAGCAGTTGGTGCAAGACATCAGCGGCCGCTGACTCGACGCACCTGATTTCGATAAGCACGCTCCTGAATCTCGAGAAACAGACGGGGGTCAGGCAGTTCGGCAAACAGGGCGTGGCTCGGCCCGCCAATGGCGTCATCGGTGTTGACTTCGATCAGCCACAGCTTGCCACTGCGGTCGATGCCGAAGTCGAGTCCGACTTCAGAGAACCGCCTGTAGGGGGACAACAGGTTGCAAATGCGCTCGCTTGACGTGCGTAACGCCGCCTTAATGCGCTGTCGCTGGTTGACTGTGGCGGCGGCCTTTGGTAGCGCCCGGCGCAAAGTGTGTGTGACCTCCTGCACACTGCCGTGGCTCGCTTTTACGTTGGAGACGACCGCCCCGTCACCGCCGACCCGGGCCAGCATGCCGGCCGTGATCCACTTGTCATCTTCGTTTCTCTGCATCAGCACTCGGATGTCAAACACGCGACCGTCGTATCGACAAAGTGGGGCCGCTTGTTGGACAATCGCAGCAAGCGGTGGGTAAACTGTGAGCAGTGCGAGGACGAGGTCCGACCCGGAGGCGTAACTGCGGAACTGTCCGCCGCTTGTGAACTGCAGTTCTCTGCCGCGTCGCTGTGCGACGCCAACGTTTTGACCCCCCCAGGCGTGCAGGGGTTTGATGTAGATTTCCGCGTGTTTGTCGAGGAACGGCAACAGCGTTTGAGGGTGCCAGAGCTGCGTCTCAGGCAGGTGACAAGGGCCGATGTCTTCACCGGACAAGACGCGGTGCATCTGCCACTTGTTAAACGAACCGCGCATAAGGTCGAGATCGCCACGTCCCACGCAAAGACCTCCTTAAGCAGGCTGTTATCCGAGTGAGTTCCCTATACGCTATGCACAGCGGGCGCAAGGCTGTGGGGAAGTGCCTAGTACACCACAAGAAGAGGAAGGAGACAGGCATGACGGCGGTAGAGTCAGAAAACCTGGAAGCCGAGCGGTGGATGCGCGAAGCGCTCCAGTTTGCACGTGCTGCAGAAGACCGCGGTGAGGTCCCGATTGGCGCTGTGGTCGTCCACGATGGCAAGGTCATCGCAGGCGCGCACAACTGGCGAGAGACCTGGCGCGATGGCACAGCGCATGCGGAGATGATCGCGATCCGCGAGGCGAGCCGCAGGCTTGGGGCTTGGCGCCTGCAGGACTGCGACCTGTATGTCACGCTTGAACCCTGCCCAATGTGTGCAGGAGCCATTATGCTCTCGCGCATCCGTCACCTCTACTTCGGAGCGACAGACCCGAAGGGTGGCGCGATCGCTTCGAAAGTAGAATTGCTCAGCGCTGGGCGGTGGAACCATCACCCAGAGATTACTGGTGGCGTCCTTGCCCAAGAGTGTGGTATGATACTGCAGGCGTTCTTTCAACGCTTGCGCGCCGCAAAGTCGGGCAAGCCCTGAAGCTCGCCGTCCGCTGGCGGCTGAACGAAGCGCGTGGACCATACGCTTTTTTGCATCGACCTGGAGAGATGTCTGAGAGGTCGAAAGAGCTCGCCTCGAAAGCGAGTAGCCCTGCAAGGGGCTCGTGGGTTCGAATCCCACTCTCTCCGCCAACTGCCCACTGTGCCCAAGGACCAAACTGGGTCCCGCGCGGCGGAAACTCCTGAACCGTGTCAGGTCCTGACGGAAGCAGCACTAAGGGAGACCTTCCGGGTGACGCGGGGCAACCTGGTTTGGTTCTTGGTCACGGTGGGCAAAAATTTGTCTGTTAGCGGGCTGTATCTTGTCGCATGAGCGATTAGGATACAGCCCGTTTGTTCGCATCCATCAGTCCTGTTTTGGAGACTCGTGTCGCTTCTTTAGAAGTTTTGTCGTAGAGCAGGAATCCTGCAGTGGACGAGGAATTTGATGCCCTCACGAGACTGAGGAGTGGCCTCACCACTGACGGGGGGACGTCATCATGGGAGACACGAATGCGCACGATGTCGCGCCGAGGCCTGAGGATGTCATCAATCCGCCGTGGCACTTGAACGCTGCGGTTCTCTTTATCGACACAGGGGGTAACCTCTGGTTTTGCAATGAGCAATCGCGAACGCTGTTTAACACCGGACAACCGCTGTACCGCGGTGTGCCTCTGTCGGTGTGCATTCCAACCGAAGGGGAAGAGTATCGTGTACTGGCGAAGGCGGCTGCCGAAGCACAGGAACTCCGGGACTTCGTGATGCGCTGGGAAGTGGACGGACGCGTGCGCCACGTCCTCATTGACACCTTTCAGGACGTCAATCCACTGACAGGACAGAGCGGTCTGTATATGTTCATGAAGGACATTGGGAACTTCACATCCATTGACCAACAGGTGCAACACGCGGAAAAACTCTCGATGACGAGCAAGATGGCGGCAGGAATCGCGCATGAGATCCGCAACCCGCTGACCGCGATCAAAGGCTTTCTGCAAGTCCTCACACAACGCTTCGAAGCTGCGCAGATGAATACAGAGCTGGAATTTGCAAACGTGATGATGGCGGAAATGGGACGACTTGAGCGGCTCGTCAGCGAACTGTTGCTGTTGTCTACGCCGCGTGCGGGGCAGAGGTCGGTGAGTCGAGTACTTGACCTCGTTAGGTCAGTACTGCCGTCACGGGAGGGACGTCAAGACGCCATTTCAGTCAGAGTCGATGTTCCCGACGACATCTATATCGAGGCTGACTCTGAGATGATTCGCACTGCGCTTGCTCACCTCATTCAAAACGGAGTCGAAGCCATGGAAGCAGGCGGCGATTTGGCCGTTTCCGCGGCGCAGACTGGGGACCATTTGGAGATTCATGTGCGCGACAGCGGCCCGGGGATTCCGTACTACATGATGGACAAGGTCTTTGACGCATTTTTCACGACGAAGGACAAGGGCATCGGACTCGGTTTGCCGATTGTTGAAAAGGTGATGGAAGCGCACCAAGGTGAGATTCGGGTGTCGTCTAAGGGCTTTGGTACCACATTCACAATGCGGTTGCCTGTTGCGCAAGCTCTTCGCTGAGAGTGTCGGATTGTCGCGCGCAACTCCCGTGTGATACGGTTATGGCATGTCCAGTGCACTTGCCGGACGGGAGGGAACCGCGTGTCGTATCAGGCACTCTATCGCTCATGGAGACCACAGACTTTTTCCGATCTGGTTGGCCAGCCGCACGTCAAACAAACCCTGACCAACGCTGTTCTGTCCGGGCAGGTTGCGCACGCCTACCTGTTTTGTGGACCGCGTGGGACAGGCAAAACCAGTGCAGCCAAAGTACTGGCGAAGGCGGTTAACTGCGAACACAGGGACGGCGCCGACCCGTGCAACGAGTGTGAGGCATGCCGCAGCATCAATTCGGGCAGCAACGTCGACGTGGAGGAAATTGACGCTGCTTCGAACCGCGGTGTCGACGAAATCCGCCAACTGCGTGACAAAGTACAGTACGCACCCACTAGCCTGACGCGCAAAGTGTATATCATTGACGAAGTTCACATGCTCACAACGGAAGCGTTTAACGCGCTCTTAAAAACCCTTGAGGAACCACCGCGGCACACTCTGTTCGTGCTTGCCACCACAGAGCCGCACAAAATCCCGGGCACAATTGTGTCGCGCTGTCAGCGTTTCGATTTTCGGCGGATCGCGCCGGAAGTCATTGTCGAACGGCTTGAGCGCATCTGTGCTGCACAGTCGTGGCAGGCAGACGCAGAAGCGCTGTGGAAAGTCGCGCAGGCAGCAGACGGCGGACTGCGCGACGCACTCGGACTTTTGGAACAGACCGCGGCGTACGGCCAGGGGCGCATCACGCCAGAGTTTGCTGCACACGTCGTCGGCGGCGTCGACACGGAGTCGCTCGTTGGGCTAGTGCTTGCGCTGGCGTCACGCGATGCTCTGACGGCTATGGATAAACTGTTGGCGTGGTACGCGAGCGGCAAAGACGCAGCGCGTATTGTTCAGGATTTATTGCAAGTGATGCGCGATTTGTTTATCGTCAAACTGTCTGCGGCCCGCGCCGAACAGACGTCATTTGCTCCGGTGCGGCAGCGGCTCGCGGAGGCTGCGAAAGAGTTGGACTCAGAGTGGCTGCTCGCCGCTGTGGGAAAACTCGGAGAGACATATACAAACCTTCGCTACGTCGATCAACCCCGACTGGCGCTTGAGACGTCGATTCTCAGTTTGACTCCGCCAGTTGCGCGAGACGCTGCGGTCGCCGCGAACCCGGCTCCGACAGTTCCTGCTGCGGGGTCGGCCCAGTCGATGTCAGACTCAGCGCTGTCAGCCCGCGTGGGATCGACCGCTGCTGCCCCTGCTACAGGTTCGGCGCCACAAGTTGCGGGTGGCGGTGCTCCGGCCCCTGCGCAGTCTGTCGCTGCAAGCAGTTCCGCTCCTGGCGCCGTGAGTAATCACGCGGCGAACACGCCTGTGCGAGCAGACAGGGTGAAGACGAGAGCAGCGGCCGATGGGCCGCGCAGCGCCCAGCGCAAACTCGAGGTCTTGCAAGACCTGTCGTCCCGCGCCGACCCGCATGTCCTGCAGCGCGTCCAGGCGGTCTGGAACGCTGTGCTCGAACGAGTTCGGGCGCAGAAGATCCAGACGCACGCCTGGCTCTGCAACGGACAAGTTGCGCTCTGTACGGCAGATGAAGCTGTGTTGGCGTTTTCGAGCCGCATCCACCGCGATGCAGTGATGAAGCCTGCTGACCGGACGCTCATCGAATCGGCGCTCTCTAGCGAGACCGGGTCAAACATGCGCATCCTTGCCTTGACGCGGGAAGACTGGGAGCAGTTTACGGCATCAATCGCAACTGAGGCAGCGACAGCTGCTAGTGAACCACAGCCAAAACCGACCGCAGTGGACTTAGTGGACCGCGCAATCGCCGTGTTCGGCAAAGAAGTCGTAGAAATTCAAGATGGAGAGTGAAGAGATGGGCATGAAGAACATGAACCAGATGATGCGCCAGGCGAAAAAACTCCAGGAGAACTTGGCGAAGGCACAGGAAGACTTAAAAGACCGAGTTGTCGAAGGCAGCGCCGGCGGTGGTGCAGTGCGCGTGCAGATGAATGGTCACCGGGAGGCGCAGGCAGTGACGATTGACCCGGAAGTCGTCGACAAGGATGACATTGAGACTCTGCAAGACCTTGTGCTTGCAGCCATCGCCGACGCGCTCAAGCAGGTTGATGAACTGACCGAGACTGAGCTTGGCAAGTACACCCGCGGGTTAAACATGCCTGGGTTATTTTAGCGATGTGGGGTTACCCGGAGCCCATCAGTCGGCTCATTGAACAGTTTATGAAACTGCCCGGTATCGGGCCAAAGACCGCAGCACGCCTCGCTTTCCATGTTATGGGGATGCCCATTGACGACGTGAGGCAGTTTGCGCGCGCCCTCGGCGACGTCAAGACGAAGCTGACGGAGTGCACCGTCTGTTGCAACATCACGGAGACGAGCCCCTGTTCCATTTGCGCCGATACGTCGCGGGATCAGAGTCTACTCTGTGTCGTGCAGGACGCCAAAGATGTCATGGCGCTTGAGCGCACACACGAATTCCGTGGAATCTATCACGTTCTGCACGGCGCTATCTCGCCGATGGAAGGGATTGGCCCGAATGACATTCGGATTCGCGAACTGCTACACCGACTGAACGAGTCAGACATCACTGAGTTGGTTCTTGCCACCAACCCAAATGTCGAAGGGGAGGCGACGGCGATGTATATTGCCCGCCTCCTGAAACCGTTCGCGGTCACGGTGACGCGCATTGCCCACGGACTGCCGATCGGCGGTGACCTCGAATACGCTGACGAGGTCACGCTTGCCAAGGCGTTTGAAGGCCGCCGCGAACTATAACCCTCTGTCGCAGCGATGCGACTGATACCTCGTTTCACACAGCGAGTTTCTCTGTAGACTAGCGAATGTGTTCATAAACTTGTCCTCCCCCGACTAAGATGTACTATCCGAAGGACGGGGAGGACGATAGCCAGTGACTTCTCGCGAGATGCCTGCATTGTCAGACCGAGAGCGCACCCCGCATGCCCATATTGTCGGTGAACTTCCATTTCCCGATGCACAGTCGTTTACGGACGTCGAAGTGGCGCAGTTTGTTCAGGAGCTTCGGCGTGCTCGCGACGAGGTCGTGACGGCCCGCAGACAGTTCGACACGGTGACAGACCCGCTTTTGGTCGACCACATTGTGTTTCGTCTTGGTGCTGCTGAGAAGCGGTTTAACTACCTGTTTCAGATGGCCAAACGCCTGTCGATCGCGGTCGACGGCGTGAATTGGGGCTGGTACGAAGAAGACTGACAAAGGACAAGGAGGTGCGGTGGACATGCTTCATGGACTTCACCTGTCGTGGGTCTGGTGGGCTGTCATCGTTGCAGCTGCGCTGTTTGCCATGACCCAAATCGTCCAGTACCCGGGCCGCATCGCTTGGCGACTGGGAAAAAGCGTGGTGCTAGGTCTGGCATTTGTACTTGCTGTGAACTGGGTCGGGCAGTACTTTCACTACCACTTGGCGCTCAACGCCATGACCGCCCTGACAGCCGGATTCCTTGGCATCCCAGGTGTCGCAGCGCTGGTGGCCATGCACTTATGGGTCTTCCCGGCTTGACGAGAAAGCCCCTCTGATTTGCGAACTGCGGATGGTTTCCGCATACTCAAGAAGAAACCAGTCGCGTGGAGAGAGGGGCTGTGACGGTTGAAAGCGAGTGATCTGTTCGTACGGTGCCTGGAGGCAGAAGGCGTTGAATACATCTTCGGGATTCCGGGTGAAGAGAACATTGACCTGATGGACTCACTATCTCGGTCGTCGATTCAATTTGTGGTCACGCGTCACGAGCAGGCGGCTGCCTTTATGGCGGACGCCTACGGTCGTATTACGGGCAAACCTGGCGTGTGTTTGGCGACACTGGGGCCAGGAGCGACAAACCTCATCACAGGTGTCGCGAACGCGCACCTCGACCGTGTGCCGCTCGTCGCCATCACCGGGCAGGCCGAACTTACGCGCCTGCACAAAGAATCCCATCAGAACGTAGATACGCTGCAGCAGTTTGAAGGCATTACGAAGTACAACCGCGCGGTCATGGACCCGACAACCATCCCGGAAATGGTGCGTAAAGCCTTTCGTCTGACCACAGAGGGCAGTCCGGGCGCGGTGCACCTGCAACTGCCCGAAGACGTGGCCAAGGAACAAGTGGCGGCGCTGCGCCCGCTCCCGGCCGCTGTTGCCGCGACGGTCCGACCGGACGACCGCGCCCTGCTGGAAGCTGCTCGGCTCATTGAAGAGGCGAGTCGCCCCGTCATTCTCGCTGGCAACGGTGTGGTCCGCTCGCGCGCATGGGAAGCGCTGCAGAGCTTCGTCGAGACGAGTCGACTGCCGCTGACCAACACATTTATGGCCAAAGGAATTTTGCCGTTCGACCACCCGCAGAACCTGTTCACGGTTGGCGGCACACCGTATGCGCCTGGTCTGCGCCCCCTGCAGGAGGCAGATTTGGTGATTGCCGTTGGTTTTGACCTTGTCGAGTACGACCCAGCGAACTGGAATGACGACTCGACCCGCCGGGTGTTGTACCTGCATTCCATCCCGGCTGAGACCGACGTGCACTTCCCTGTGCAGCTTGAACTTGTCGGCGACTTACGCGAGATGCTGCGCATGCTCGCAGGCATGCTGCAGCCGCGTACCGGTCCATCGGCACATGCAGACATCCGGTCGCGCAGGCTCGAAGAACTGCGCAGTCTGCCGTCCAGCGAAGAGGCACTGCCACGTCAAATCATGTGGCACCTGTCGGAGCGGCTGCCGCGGGAGACCGTCGTGATCTCGGATGTCGGCCTGCACAAAGTGTGGGTTTCTCGGTGGTACCAGCCGAAGCTTCCGGCGCGGACGATTATTTACAACGGCCTTGCCTCAATGGGGGGGTCACTTCCTGGAGCTATTGGGGCCAAACTGGCGCACCCGACCGACCCGGTCGTCGTGGTGTCAGGCGATGGTGGGTTTCTAATGAATGCGCAGGAATTAGAGACTGCGCACCGTCTCGGCGTACCGTTTACCGTGGTCGTGTTTAACGACGGGCAATACAGCCTAATCGCGAAAAAACAGCGCGATGCAGGACTGGCCGTGACGCACATCTCCTACACAAATCCGGACTTCGCACTGTTCGCTGCGAGTTTCGGCATCGACCACCGACGGGTGGACTCAATCGATGGATTCAAATCGGCACTTGACGAAGCTGTAACGAGTAAACGGTTGAATCTCCTTGAGGTGGTTCTGTAAATCGAGGTTGAATCCGTTGAAGGTCAATTGAAATGGATGTTGGTGAGTTTGCGAAATGGGTGACTTGTGCGGCGGACATGCCGACAGGTCACCCATTTGGTTCATAACAGGTCGGGAGGTATCGGGATCAGTCGTGCAGGTGAAGGTCCAGACAGTCCGTGCAGACGACCTGAGCCACCCTCTGTTCGCTGAGTTCGATGCGGTCTTGATCGGAGATTTCAGGAGCATCCAAGTCGATCTCCCATGAATCGCCGCAGTATGGACACTCCGCCTTCTGCAAGGAACTCATATCAATCACTCCCCGGGTGTAGTCGCGGACCCTCTGTACCTGACTGACTGATTCTACTTCAGGTCGGAGCAGGCATCGCGCAAGATTTGACCAACTGTAGGGTGTGTGAGCGAGTGTCAGATTATACCGCCTTGGTGTTCAGACAGCGGTGCGGGAGCTTTGCAGTTGTCCTGCGAGGCGGGAAAGGCGGCTGCCAACGACCGGAAGGCGTTTCAGCTCGGCCGCGGAGACAGCGCGCATGACAATCGCGGCGACCACATATACAACAGTGCCGACGAGCAGTGCAAGTACAATCTGGGTCAGTGCCACGAAGCGGTCTGCGCCGCCGTAGAGCGCATGTGCAGCGTGATACGCCACAAAGCTCACACCGCCAAGAGTCAAACACAGCGGTATAGCAGCTGCGATCATCGGGCCAGAGAGTCGCCACACAGAGAATTTCAAATGTCCATACTTGCGCACCGCGAGAATGTTCAGCATGGAAGAGAACAAGTAACCGACGGTCGTCGCAACGGCAGCGCCCATGATGTGGTAGTGGGGGATGAGGGTGAGGTTTAAAATCAGTTTTATCGTGACCCCAATGAACATGTTGCGTACGGGTCGCATCAGGCTCCCAAGCCCCTGCAGCATGTACGTCGAAATGAGTTCAAGGCTGCTCAGAATGCCCATAAAGGACACCCCGGAGATGATTAGCGCGCCTTCTGTGCCGCCAAACAGCAGAATATCAACAGGTCGCCCGAGCATCAGTAGGCTCGCTGCAATCGGGAAGCTCATAAAGAACATGGACCGGATGGTGCCGACGACATTGCGCTCAATTGTCTGTTGGTCGTTCACAGCTTTCGCATGCGAAATTGACGGTAGAACGGATGCCCCTACGGCCATACCGAAGGCGAGTGGCAACTGGACCAGTTGAAAAGCCTGGCGCGACAAGATGCCGTACTGCGCCGTCGCCGTACGCAGGTTCTCACCCGAGACCATGAGCAGGTTTTGTACGGTGACGGAGTCAACTAAGTTCGAGATGGGAACCACGAGCGCCGCCAAACTGATGGGCAGACCGACGTGGAAGAGGGACCTAAGCACCTGTGCGTTGGTGAGGCCTGAATGCCTCGCTGCCTTACTGGCGCGTCGCTCTCGGCGGAATTCACGGCGCAGGCGTGTCACCGCCAGTTGCAACAGAGCCATCCCTGCGAGCGCGCCGATAAAGGCGCCGAAGGTAGCGGCAGCAGCGCCGTCGGAGATGTTGTTGTGGGTCACTCGCATGACGATGGCGGCGCCGACCACCATGGCTAAGACGCGAAAGAACTGTTCCACAGCTTGCGAGTACCCGGACGGTTCCAGCCGCTGAAACCCTTGCAGGTAACCGCGCAGTCCGCTCATTGCCGGGACAATGAGTACGCTTGGCGCAAGGGCGCGGATTGTTAACACTAGGTAACGGGACGCGCCGCTAGGGTCGCGCAGTGCGACTAAATGACTGTACAAGGGCGCACCAAACCACATCGCAACTGCCAGGATGAAAGCAAACAGCCACAGCGCCCGCATCGTGACCCGATAGATTTGTTCGACTTCCGCGTAGCGGTGCAACGCCAAGCGCTCCGATACCACTTTTCCCATGGCGGTCGGAAATCCAGATGTCGCGAGGGTCAAAAGAATTGCGTAGAGCGCGTACGCATTCGAGTAGATACCTAATCCTTCTCTGTGAATCAGGGAGGTCAGTGGGACGATATAGAGGATACCCAAGACCTTAGCCACTGCGACGCTGACAACCATCACCGACGCGCCGCGCGTCAGGCTTCTGCGCTGCACCAAGTTCCCCCCCTGTCCCATGGAGCAAGAGAATTATAGCATAGTCGTCACTTCTCATCCCGGGCACGCATTCTTGCACACCCAGGCACGTGTCGCAACAACGCTACATACCGTGGTAGTGCCCGCGACTGCGTGAGGTGTATAACCGTTGGTGGACAGTGTCATACTGTTTACTAGAGAAAGTTGCGATGACAGTCAGGCAGGTGGAAGAAATGACAGAACAAATTGGCGCGCGGGCCGAACCGTCCAAAGTGGAGACTTGTATCGTTTGCGGTCACGAGCGAACCGCGGGCATTCACATTGTTGGGCAGTTCCTGTGCACAGAGTGTGAACACGATATTGTCGTTTCGGACGTGACGGATGTAAAGTACCGGTATTACATCGAACGCATGAAACAAATTTGGCTGGCTGCAATTTCTTAGAGTTGCAGCAAGTTGCGAGATTCATGGCGTCATGGGCATCGACCCCCGGGGACTCTCCCGTGTGTGCGATGCCTTTTCTTTTTGTATGTGCTGCGTGTAATCCAGTATGATAGCGGTACAGTGAACGCGGCCACGCGAAACGGGAGGCACAGTCGCCCGCACCGTACACCTTGCGTACAGGTCGTGTAGGGAGAGTGCAGAAGGTGCTAGGCGAGACCCCAATTCTGCGTCAGTTAACCGTCCAGGTACAGCGTTCGCGCTTCCCTTTGCACGTACCCGGCCACCAACAGGGGCGCGTCTTGCCCGGGGTGTTGTCGACCTGGCTGGGTTCTGCACCGCTAATCGACTTAACGGAGTTGCCCGGACTCGACAACTTACACGACGCCAAGGAGTGCATCGCCGAGTCTGCAGCGCTCGCTGCAACGCACTACGGTTCAGACACCTGCCTCTACAGCGTCAACGGTTCGAGCGCAGGGGTGATGGCTGCCATCGCCGGGGTCGTCCGGGAAGGCCAGTCTGTACTCTTTCTCAATCCCTTCCACGTCAGTGCGTGGCGTGGCTTAGTGCAAGCAGGTGCAATCCCAATTCTGCCGACAGGCTGGTTTGGTCCCAGCGCAGAACGGCTGGGCGTGCCGAAGCTCGAAGACGTCGCGCAGGTCCTTCAGGCACACCGTGGCAGTGGGGATATTGGCGCCGTCTACCTCACATCCCCGACTTATCGTGGCGATGCTGCCGACGTTGGCGCCATTGCGAGCCTTGTGCACGAGCAGGGGTTGCCAATCATCGTGGACGAAGCGCACGGTGCGCATTTTGGCCTGCACCGTGCGCTTCCACCGCACAGCGTCGCACAAGGGGCGGACGTCGTCGTGCACAGCGTGCATAAGACATTGCCAGGACTTACACAGGTGGCCTGGGTACACGTCCGAAAATCGCGGGTCACCCCCGAGCGAATTGCCGACGCGCTGTACAACCTGACGACTACGAGTCCATCTTATCTGCTCCTGGCATCGCTTGATGCAGCACAGGCTTGGTTGCGACTTGAGGGCGAGGCAGCAGCACAACATGCGTACGAAGTGCTGCGACCGCTGTGGAATGACGAACTTCCAGGCCGCGTCGGTGCAAATCATTACTGCGGTCGAAACACACGGGATTTTTTGCGCAGATTCGAACGCGGCACTGCCCTTTCCGCCAGTCGGCGGCTCCAGAAGCAACTTGAACAGGCTGGACTGTTTCCGGAGTACGCAGATGCCGAGGGGGTTCTGTCGATTTTTGGGTTTGGCGTCACGCCTGCGGTGGTGAGTTCGTATCAGGACATCTTGGCTCGGTGGCTGGCGGCAGAAGCGCCTGTCGCCGAACTGTTTACACAGAGAGAGCATATGCGGTTGTCGCCTGTTGCTGCGCACGCCGCCATTCGCTTCGCTATGCCGCCTCGCGCAGTGTGGCTAGCAGAGCGGGAATACACTTCACTCACCGCTTGTAAGGGGCGTATCGCTGCCCTGCCGATCACGCCGTACCCTCCAGGAGTCCCCGTAATCTGGCCTGGACAGGTGCTTGACGAAGAGACAGTGGACTTGCTTCAGACGCTGCGCGCCGAAGGCACAGAGGTCCACGGACTGAAGGCTGATGGGACACTGGCAGTTGTCGCTGAAGGTGCGCCTGCAGAGAGAGGATGACGAAGAGCTTTGTTTATCACATTTGAGGGCATTGATGGGGCAGGCAAGAGTACACAGGTCACAAGGTTACAAACGCGTCTCGAAGCCGTGGGTCAACACGTGCTGTGGACGCGGGAGCCTGGCGGCACGCCGATTGGGGACGTCATTCGAGAGTTGCTTTTGTCTGCGCAGTCGGACTCGATGGTTGCGAAATCTGAGGCCTTGCTGTACGCGGCGTCTCGTGCACAGCTAGTCGGTGAGGTGATTCGACCTGCCCTCGAGCAAGGTAAAATTGTCGTTTGCGACCGCTTTGTCGATGCGAGTATCGCCTATCAGGGAGCGGGTCTAGGCATCGGGATCGAACTCGTGCGCGAAGTGAACCGCTTTGCCACGGGCGGTCTGACACCAGACCTGACGTTTCTGTTTGACTTGCCTGTGGAAGAAAGCAAAGTGCGCGTCAGAAAGACGCGCGGTGCCGCGGCTGTGGACAGAATCGAACAGCGTGACGATGAATACTTTAGCACTGTGCGGCAGGCGTTCTTGGACATTGCCGCTCTGCAACCAGAACGGGTGAAAGTGCTCAACGCGCTGTCTTCGCCTGACGAGCTAGAGCAGGAGATTTGGCAGAGTGTCTCGAATTTGTTGTCAGTAAAGGGGTGGTGAGGATGAAGCTGATCTTGGCAGTTGTGCAGGACAAGGACAGCGCACGGCTGGCGCAAAACTTGGTCAAACAAGGAATCCGGGCGACGAAGTTAGCAAGCACCGGCGGATTCCTGCACGCAGGGAACTCGACGTTTATGATCGGTACGCAGGACGAACAGGTGGACGAGGTCCTCAAGGTAATCCAGGCCAGTTGTCGGTCGCGAGAGCAGGTCGTGACACCGATGTCACCCATGGGCAATCAACTTGAGTCGTACGTGCCTTACCCGGTGACCGTGCAAGTCGGAGGAGCTACCGTGTTCGTTGTTGATGTTGCACAATTCGAGCAGTTCTAACGACAGTCGAATCAACAACGAGGACAAGTTACAGACGTGAGGGTGAGTGGGTGTGGACCGAACGTTGAGGCCGTTCCCGGAGTGGCCTGTCAAGAGCGAGTCGTTGCTTGACTTATATCATCGGTTGGAACAGGGCGTCGTTCCGCATGCGCAGCTGTTTGTCGGAGAACGCGAACGTTCGAGAAAACTGACGGAATATTTGGCTAAGTACCTTGTTTGCACCGAATCCCCAGCTCCGTGCGGAGAGTGCGCGGCTTGCAGAGCTGTGACCGATGGCAATCACCCGGATGTGCACGTTCTCGACGGGATCGCTGCTGGCGGCATCAAAACCGCGGCGGTCGAGGCTTTGCAGGCGAGACTGAGTCGACGACCGCACGCCGGGGGCGCTTTAGTCTACATCATTCACGGCATCGACAAGGCTACGCCAGCGGCTGCGAACAGGCTCTTAAAAACACTCGAAGAGCCGGCTCTTCCCATCATTGCACTGCTTACGGCCGTGCATGCGCGCGGTGTGTTACCGACGATTTTGTCGCGAACCTTTACGTATACAACCGATGCAGGCGACCTTTGGGAAGACCCCGATCCGCCAACTCTGCTTGTGTCTGACGCCGAGGGTTCCACGCAGCTGGAGGAGCCTGGCGATGTGTTTGCGGCTTTTGTCTCGCCGATGATACAATGGTCAAGGAGTTGTCTGTCTCGCTCTGCATCGCCCCTTGAGCTTGCAGATTTATTCATGAAGTCTGCTGGTCGTTTAAGCCCTGCAGATGCACTCCAGTTGTTATCCCTGTGGCTGCGCGACGTCATGCACATGGCGCTTGGCCAATCGGCATACATTCGCTTCTCCGATTTTTCGCAAGAACTGTCGGAACAGGCGAAACTTGCGACACCTGCTCAGATTGCAGCTGTCGTGGAACGAATTTTGGACGCAAAGGTGCGGCTGCAATCTCATATCGCGCCGCTCTTGAACTTGGAGCAGATGTGTATCCGGGTGCAAAGGGGGTTAGCGAATGTATAACGTAGTGGGTGTTCGGTTCAAACCTGCTGGTAAGGTCTATTATTTTGATCCCGGCGATGAAAAACTGAATCGCAACGACCACGTCATCGTGGAGACAACCCGAGGGGTTGAATACGGTGAGGTTGTGATTGGGGAGCGCGTTGTCGGCGATGACGACGTGGTCTTGCCGCTTAAGCGCGTTATGCGCGTAGCCACAGCGAAGGACGCCGCGACAGTAGACGACAATCATCGTCGGGCGCAAGATTCAATGCGGGTCTTTCGCGAGAAAGTCAGCGCGCACAAGCTGGAGATGAAGCTAGTCGACGCAGAGTACACGTTTGACCGCAATAAACTGATTTTCTATTTTACTGCGGAGGGTCGCGTGGACTTCCGTGAACTCGTGAAGGACCTTGCGTCCGTCTTTCGTGTTCGAATTGAGCTCCGACAAATTGGCGTGCGCGACGAGGCGAAAGTGCTTGGCGGCATTGGGCCGTGTGGGCGGCTGCTGTGTTGTAGCACGTGGATGGGCGAGTTTGATCCGGTCTCCATCCGGATGGCAAAAGACCAGAGTCTGTCGCTCAATCCGACGAAAATTTCTGGCCTCTGCGGTCGCTTGATGTGCTGTCTGAAGTTTGAAAATGACACCTACCAAGAACAGGGCGTCGTGTTGTAATGGATAGACAGTCGCTGTTCGTCGAAGTCGCCAATCTCGAGGAGCGTGTTGGAGAACTCTACACAGAGATCGGCGCCTTGCGAGAGAAGATCTTGGCGTTGATCGAAGAAAATCAGCGGCTCGAACAAGAAGTGCAGTTAGCTCGACAGGGGACCCGTCCGGATGGAGATGGGGCACGTCCGGGCAAAGAGAATTTGCTTCGTATCTACCAAGAGGGTTTTCACATTTGCAACGTTAAGTACGGAAGTTTGCGGACAGAGGGCGAGTGTCTGTTCTGTATGGCTTTTCTTCAGAAGTGAGAAAAAGTACGCTTTGTATACAAAGTACGCTTTGTATCGACAAGCGGCCGGCCAAACAGTGGCCGGCCGCTCTAGTGAGGGTTATCTATGACGGAGATGGTGGCGAGTTTCGCGACAGAGGGTCCGCGACTGTACGTTTGCAGCACGCCGATCGGCAACTTGCAGGATGTGTCGTTGCGGCTGCTTGACGTGTTGCGGACTGCGGATGTGGTGGCGGCTGAAGACACGCGCCAGACGCGCAAGCTGCTCACGCACTTTGACATCCACCCGCAGCAGCTGGTCAGCTATCACGAGCACAACCTGCGCGATCGGGCACCCGACCTGATGCGTTGGTGGAGTGAAGGCAAAACGATCGCGCTTGTCACGGACGCTGGTACTCCAGGGATCTCAGACCCTGGAGATGACGCAGTCGGCCTGGCGATTAAGCAGGGAGTCCCGGTAGTGCCTGTGCCTGGGCCAAGTGCTGTTTTGGCAGCCATCGTCGCAAGCGGTCTACCATCGCTGCCATTTACATTTGTCGGCTTTCTGCCGCGCGTCAACCGCGAACTTCGGAAGGTGCTCGACGACCTCGATCGCGCGCTGGGATCGGTCGTGTTGTATGAATCGCCACACCGCCTGGTCGGCACTCTGGAGAAACTAGCGGAACGGTGGCCGGAGCGACAGGCGGTACTGGCAAAGGAATTGACGAAACGACATGAAGGGTTTGCTCGAGGTACATTGATCGAACTCGCCCGGTACGTGACAGAGGTTCATCCACGTGGTGAATACGTGATTGTGCTCGCGGCAGTTGTGTCGCAAAGAGGCGATGAGGGTGTTGTAGAAGCAACATCGCTTGCGCAGGCCGTCGCGGCAGTGCGAAGGGCCATGGCAGAGGGAATGAGTCATTCCGAAGCGGTGCAGGAGGCAGCTCTGTCACACGGCGTCCGCAGGAGAGACTTGTATCGCCTGACGCTGCCTTGACGCCAGGTTAAGCCTAAGATTGGGCACAAAAAAGGAGGTGTTCCAGTATCTGGAACACCTCCTTTTTTGTGCTTTTCACTCAGGAGCTCATCTCAGCAATGCAGGACGGGCAGATGTTCTTGCCTTTAAAGTGAATGATCTCGTCGGCCTGCCCACAGAAAATACAGGCGGGTTCGTATTTCTTTAGAATAATGCGGTCGCCGTCGACGTAAATCTCGAGTGCGTCCTTTTCACCAATGCCGAGGGTCCGGCGCAATTCGATCGGAATGACTACGCGACCGAGTTCGTCTACCTTGCGGACAATACCTGTTGACTTCACTCTGGGCACCTCCGGGTTTTCCGTTAATTTCCATAGCTGGATTTGCAGTTTTGGTTTTGCTTCGAAAGCGATTTGCATGCTGGATGTCTAGGGACTGACTATCAGCACATGCAAAAAATTGAATTGACTCAACTATACCGCGTTCTACTAATTTTGCAACCCCCACTCTCTCAGATCTGCCACTCGAAAATGTATAGCGTCGCACTGCACTTTCGCCTGTATACACAGCTGTGGGTCCGGTTTCGTTGACTGTAAACGCGGCCTCTGCTATCATGATCCAAGCATTACCGGACGGTTGTCCTAAAGGTTCATATGTGGCCGATGCAGGAATGGTACTTGGCCGTGTCTCGACAGCGAGCCAGGGAGGGTGGGAGCCTGGTGAGAGAAGCCAAGGAGTATGGTTCCGAAGGGTCTTTGCGTTGAGCCTTCTTGAGGAAGAGGTAGGCGCGAACGGTGTCCCCGTTATCGACGACCCGCCGGATTCCGGGTAGAAGCTTTGGTCCCGATGTCCGGCGTCTGAGACGCACATCTGTGCGCTTGCCCACGCGGGCAGGCGGCTTATGACTGCGTAAAGTTGGGTGGTACCGCGAGTTCGCTCGCCCCAATGCTGGGGCGGGTTTTTTGCATCCAAGCGGTGATTGAGGAGGAATTCAGATGGCGAAGTCGACGTTCTATGTGACGACACCGATTTACTACCCGAATGACAAGCTCCACATCGGGCATTCCTACGTAACCGTTGCGGCAGATGCGATTGCGCGTTATAAGCGGTTGCGCGGGTACGACGTGATGTTCCTGACGGGAACGGATGAACACGGACAGAAAATTCAAAACCGCGCCATCGAGGCGGGGAAAGACGTGATGGCGTTTCTCGACGAGATTATCGCCTGGTCACAAGACCTCTGGGCACGCCTAGACGTCACGTATGACGATTTCATCCGCACCACGCAGGAGCGCCACAAGAAAGTCGTGGAAGCGATCTTTGAGCGACTGATTGAGCAAGACGACGTCTACCTCGGGGATTACGAAGGTTGGTACTGTACGCCCTGCGAGTCGTTTTGGTCACAGCGCGAACTTGTCGACGGCAACTGTCCAGACTGTGGCCGCCCCGTGAAGTATGTTAAGGAAGAGAGTTACTTCTTTCGGATGAGCAAGTACGTCGACCGCCTGCTCGCCTACTACGACGAGCACCCAGAGTTTATTCAGCCGGAATCGCGCAAGCACGAGATGATCAACAACTTCATCAAACCAGGTCTGCAAGACTTGTGTGTCTCGCGCACATCGTTTGACTGGGGCATCCATGTCCGCCGCGACCCGAAGCACGTTGTCTACGTCTGGCTCGACGCGCTCACCAATTACATCACGGCGATTGGCTACGGTTCGGATGACCCGGCGCTGCAGGAGAAGTTTGAGAAGTTCTGGCCGGCCGACTTACAACTCGTCGGCAAGGACATTGTGCGCTTCCACGTGATCTACTGGCCGATTATCTTGATGGCGCTTGGTTTGCCTCTGCCGAAACGGGTCTATGGGCACGGCTTTTTCTTGATGAAAGACGGGAAGATGAGCAAGTCCAAAGGCAACGTAATCGACCCGAAACTGCTCATTGACCGGTATGGCAGCGACGCAATCCGCTATTTTCTGCTTCGGGAGATCCCGTTCGGTCAAGACGGGGTGTTCACGCCGGAAGCGATGGTACAGCGGCTCAACTTTGACCTTGCGAACGATTTTGGCAACCTGATTCACCGCACAGCTGCGATGCTGAACCGCTTTTGTGCGGGTACGGTCACTCGGCCCACTGGTGCGGCGCTGACGAATGCTGAAGCAGCGCTTGCGCAACTCGCCAAAGAGACGGTGCAGGAGACGGAGCGGCAGCTGGAAGTGTTGCAGTTCTCGTTGGCGCTGACGGCAATCTGGCGGCTGGTTGCCCAAGCCAACAAGTACATCGACGACACGGCGCCGTGGGGGCTGAACAAATCCGGAAACACAGAGCGCTTGAACGCAGTCATGTACACGCTCGTCGACACGATTCGAGTGATTTCCGTTCTCGTGCAGCCGTTTATGCCCAAAGCTGCGAACCGCGTCTTTGAGCAGTACGGCTTTACGGTCGAAGAGACGGATTGGAACACGCTGACGGAGCCTGGGAAACTCAGCGCAAAGAAACACGTCGCGGAGGGCACGCCGCTGTTCCCGCGGCTCGACGTCAACGACGAGGTCACTGAACTGGCACAACTGACACAGCTTGAGGATGGTGGACTCAAGACAGCACTACCGTCAGCCGACCCTGCAAAACCCGAGGCTGCAGCGACAGCGGCGGGAGGCCCCGTCGAGGCAGTGAAGGAGCAGGCGGCGAGAGAGGGCAAGGAGGTCATCGGGATCGACACGTTCGATCAGGTTGAACTTCGCGTCGGCCAAGTCCTTACCGCAGAACGTGTAGAGAAAGCCGACAAACTGCTCCGTCTCGAAATCGACCTTGGCAGTGAGGTGCGACAGATTGTCTCAGGCATCGCAAAGTACTTTGACCCACCGAGCGTGCTCGTCGGCCGCAAAGTCGTTGTTGTAGCCAATTTGAAACCGGTGAAACTGCGCGGTGTTGATTCGAACGGGATGATTCTCGCAGCCTCGGAAGGCGATGAGCTGACCCTTGTGACGGTGCCGGAGTCGATGCCGAACGGGGCGGTGGTCAAGTAAAATGCTGTTTGATTCGCACTGCCACCTCAATGACGACCAGTTTGCCGACGACTTGGCAGACGTGCTCACGCGCGCCAGAGCAGTGGGCATCAAGCGCATCGTCGTGCCGGGGGTCGACGTGGCGTCTTCACAGCGGGCGATTTGGCTGGCTGAGCAGGAGCCGGAGGTGTTTGCAGCCGTCGGCATCCACCCGGAAGCAGCTAAAGACGTGCCCGATGAAGACTTTGCCCAAATTGAGTCACTCACGTCTCACCCGAAAGTCGTCGCGGTCGGTGAAATTGGGCTCGATTATTACTGGGACGCTGCGCCAAGACCCGAGCAACAGGATGTACTGCGGCGGCAACTCGAGCTGGCAGAGCGCTGTCGACTTCCGGTCATTTTGCACAACCGCGAGTCAACGGCAGACCTCGTCGCGATGATTGAGTCATTTCGGGGCAGAGTTACGGGCGTCATGCACTGTTTCAACGAATCTGAGGCTGTCGCCAAGCGCTGTCTGGACCTTGGCTACTACATCTCGTTCGGCGGTCCCGTGACGTTCAAGAAAGCGGACGACGTGCGTGCGGTGGCGCAGGTCATCCCGGCTGACCGTCTGCTCGCAGAAACCGACTCGCCGTACCTGTCACCCACTCCGCTGCGCGGCAAACGCAACGAACCAGAACGAGTTGCGCTCGTCGTGGCGGAACTCGCTCGTGTGCGTGGACAAGATACAGAAGAAGTGGCTAGGCAGACGGCAGAGAACGCCCTGCGGCTGTTCGCCAAGGTGACGGCATTATGAACTTGGATGCGCGCCCTATCATCAGCGAGGTGGTCGTCGTTGAAGGTCTGCACGACCGACAGGCGGTAGAACGAGCTGTTCAGGCAGACGTCTGGGTGCTCGGCGGCGACCGCGTCGCACACCGTACCCTTGCAGAGTTGCGCAGAGCGGCCACTTCACGCGGCGTGATTGTCTTGACTGATCCAGACGGCCCTGGCGAACGAATCAGAAGGCGCGTGGCGGACGCCATCCCCGGCGTCCGCCACGCGTTTTTGTCCCGTCGCTTGGCTCGCAGTTCACACGGCGTCGGTGTTGAACACGCACCGGACGAGGCGATTGTAGAAGCACTGCTACAAGCACGCCAAACCGTGGCGGCAGAACCGGCAACAGCCGCCGAGTTTTCTCTTGCGGACCTTGAAGCTGCAGGTCTTGTCGGGACACCTGATGCGGCACAGCGCAGGCAAGTGGTCGGAGAACAACTGGGCATCGGCTATGGCAATGCAAAGGCCTTTGTGCGCAAATTAAACGTGCTGGGTGTCACGCGTGAAGAGTGGAAGGAGGCGCTGGTCAGAACATGAATGATGTATTGAAACTGACGAGTGCGCGGGCGCTGCGTGACTTGATGGCTCGGCATGGGTTTCAGTTGAAGAAACAGTACGGCCAAAATTTTCTCGTCGACGAGCGCGTGCTTGACGCCATCGCAGCCGCTAGCGGTTTAACTCACAGTGACGGGGCGCTGGAAATTGGTCCGGGTGCCGGGGTGGTCACGCGGAGGTTGGCAGAGCGCGCCAAATCTGTCGTCGCGATTGAGAAGGACAGGTCGCTCGCGCCGGTGCTGGCAGAGTCGTTGAAGGGCTGCAATAACGTAGAGATTGTGTACGACGACGTCTTGGAAGTAGACCTTGCACGTATCTGGAAGCACTTTGCCGAAGCAGGCTGTGAGCACGTGGCGGTTGTGGCCAACCTGCCGTACTACATCACAACGCCCATCTTGTTTCACCTGTTCGACGCGGGAGTCGACTGGGCGCGCATGGTGGTGATGGTGCAGCGCGAAGTTGCGCAGCGGATGGCAGCCCCTCCTGGCGGCAAGACCTACGGTGCGTTGTCTGTCGCAGTTCAGTACCGTGCAGATGTGCAAACCGTTGCTCGTGTCAGTCCCGGCTCCTTTTTACCGCCTCCTGACGTGGAGTCTGCCGTGTTGTGTCTTGAGCGGCGGTTGACGACGCCTGTCGCAGTCACTGATGAGGCTGCCTTTTTTCGCGTTGTTCGAGCGGCATTTGCCACGCGGCGCAAAACGCTCGCAAACGCTCTCAGTACTGGACTGGGTATCCCCAAGGAGTCTGCACTTACTCTACTGGCGAGAACTGGCGTTGATGGGGGCAGGCGCGGCGAGACCCTGACGCTCGCTGAGTTTGCCAACATTGCGAACACTTTGGTACAGCCGTCCTGAGTCTTTGCTCCGCCGCGTGATATACTGAAAACAGGCGTGCCAATAGCCCGAGGGAGGGCAATCGTATGATGATGTTTCGCAGTCCGACGCGCGGCGTACTCAGTTTGGCGGAGGTCGCAGAGGACATGATGCAGGAAGTGAGCCTGCATCCGCATGATCATTATCGTCTGATGATTGGGACAGATTCTCAACCCAAAGCACACAGTGCCACTTTCGTCTCTGCGATTATCCTGCACCGCATTGGCAAAGGGGCGCGGTACTACATCCACCGGGAAGAACAAGGCCATCGCTTCTCGCTTCGGCAGCGCATGTTCACCGAGGCCGCGTACTCCCTCCAGGTCTGTGGGCAGCTGTCCGAAGAACTGCAGCAGCGTGGGGCAGAGTGGGCGCTCGAAGTCCACCTCGACATCGGCGAGCGTGGGGCGACCAAAGCACTGATCCGGGAAATCGTCAGCTGGATCACGGCGAGTGGATACGAGGCGAGGGTCAAACCAAACGCCTACTGCGCATCCAAAGTCGCAGACCGCTATACCAAGTCTTGAGCAAGCGTGACCTCCTGCAGACTTGCGGCCTCACCAATTGTCAGTGCATTTGCCCAGCGGTCGAGCAGGTCGTAGCGACGACTTGAGTGCCCGCCGTCCAGCAACTGGCCCTGCCACGCGCGAATCTGGCGCTTTCCGTCGAGCAGGCCGATACCTTCGATTGCATCTCCGAGCAACAAGTCACGCATAGCGTGGTCGTGACTCCATCCACGCTGGCGATTTCCCACTACGCGTGGTTCCCAATCAACGTAGACACCCACATCTCTGGCAAGTAAGTGTGTTACACACAAGGCTGCAAACTGCCCAGGATGCGCCAGCCAGCGAGGCGACAGCATCTGAAATGCACTGCGACGAATTAACAGTGGCAAGAGGCTAGGCTGCAACCCGAACAAGTCAGCGCGCACCTGGTGCAAGGCAGCCTGCCACAAGCGCTGATCCAAACGCGTGATTTCGCGTTGTCCGACAAACAAAACTCGCTTCTCCCCTCGGATGCCCACTGCCAGAAAGTCAGCCAGCAGAGGACCAAAGGCGCCTTGCCAATCGGCGTCGACGAACACTAGCCAGTCCGGTTTGGGATTTAACCGCAGTGCCGCAATCGCCCCTACTGCGCGTCCGACATCGGGACCAAGAGGAACAGGCAGGTCGACGATTGTCACAGATCGAAACAGACTGTGAGCACTTTTAACCTCTCTCACTGTGTCATCTGTGCAGCCGTTTGCGACGATTACGCAGTGGCTTACACCAGCCCGGACGAGTTGGTGCAAGACTTGACCCACATAACCTGCCTCGTTGTGTGCCGGAATCACGGCTGTGATAAGAGTCGTCACGTCATCTCCTCTTTCTCCAGCGGACGTCGCACAGGAAGCTGTTCCGGGACATATGCTGAGGGGAATTTACCACCCATGGTCTTCGATCGAATCGAAGGAGGGGAGCTGCCTTGTGGAAAACAGGCGACCTGGTGACACGGACTTCCTACGGGAAAGATGTTTGCTTTGTCATCGTCGAGGTCGACGAATCAAGTGAAACAGCGATCCTGAAAGGTCTCGACGTCCGACTCATGGCGGATGCCCCGTTTTCTGACCTTGAAGGAGTGACGGAGACGGAGCGCGAGCAGTTTCAGGCGCGCCAGAACCGCGTCGAAGACGAATGTTTGCGGCTGATCCGCAACCGCCGCAGTGTTGAATTCGAGAAGCGATCGCTGCGCAAGGAAACGCGTTTTCAATCGGACCCGGATTTTTTCGAACGGCCCGGGCGTGTTCTGCACTTGGACGGAGACGGTACTTATCTTGATAAGTGCCTGACAATGTATCGTGAACTCGGCATCCGGGCAGTTGGGAAACACGTTTCGGAACTCCAGATGCCAGACGCTGTAACTGGATTGCTTCAACAGTATGAACCGGATATTTTGATCATTACCGGACACGACGGCGTGATCCGTAAAAATAAAAGTTGGGCAGACCTTGGCAACTACAGAAACTCGGGCAACTTCGTGAAGGCAGTCGCGAACGCGAGAAGGCATGAGCGGAATATGGATGATTTAGTGATTATTGCTGGTGCTTGTCAGTCGCACTTCGAAGCAATTCTCGACGCAGGCGCGAACTTTGCCAGTTCTCCACAGCGGATTATGATTCATGCGCTAGACCCTGTATTTATCGCTGAGAAGATTGCTTTCACCCCCGTCAACGAGACGATCAATGTCTACGATGTTGTACGTTCCACGTACACAGGAACCGATGGAATCGGTGGCCTTGAGTCCCGCGGCAAGTACCGGTTAGGTTTGCCTAAATCGCTTTACTGACCGAGGCATAAAATTGTTATAGTACCCATTGACAAGGAAAATCATCCGTTGATATAATGATGGGCTCTCAATTGACAGGACTGTCTTTCCGTGGTATGATTGGCCATGGAAAGAGGTGGTGTGTGTTGGCGAAGAATGCGCTCCACGATATCAAGAGAAGTTTGGACACGTTAATTGGGGAACGGGTCCTTCTCCGAGCCAATGGGGGCAGACGCAAGACAGTAGAACGCTTCGGTGTGCTGGAGGAAACGTATCCTTCTGTGTTCGTCGTAAAGCTTGATCCACCTGATGGCTCGTTCAAACGCGTCTCGTACAGCTACGCGGATGTCTTAACGGAGACAGTCGAGTTAGAACTGTGCAAAGACGGCGGGAATGTTCGAGTGGGTTATTCAGAAGTGCAGTAGGCTTCTTTGGTTAAAGGTGTAAAGAAATCGCAGTCGTGGCGAAAGCCACGACTTTTTTATTTGCCTTGGGTTGCATACCATCGTGCTTCTACACCAAAACTACGCTCTGGTTGTCGGACAGTCGGCTACAAAATCGTGCTGCCGGTGGTGCGGCTGAACAGGGTTACCCTGTTTAGAGACCACCAGAAGGAGGCGTTGTGCAATGAGGCGTCGTGGCGGAACCATGTCAGAGGCGTTTAAGAACGAGCTCGCCAAGGAACTCGGCTTTTACGACACCGTCGAGCGCGAGGGTTGGGGCGGAATTACCACGCGCGATGCGGGGAACATGGTGAAACGAGCGATTGAAATTGCAGAGCGTACGATGGCAGAGCGAGGGTCAGGGCGTTAGGCTTTAGCAGTACTGCCCGACAACCGACTAGACAGAACGCCGGGGAGAACAACGCCCCGGCGTTCTGTTATTCACGTATAGGATCAACCCGTGTGGACAGCCTAGGGTTTGTATTTTTTCATGCCGCCCTTGAGGAGGGAGTTCTTTGCAGCAGCAGCCAGGACCGCTGGTGGTCATTGGCGGTGCCGAGGACAAGCTTGGAGAGTGCCGTATCTTACGGGAGTTTCTGCGTCTCGGAGGAGGCTCGCACGCACGCGTGCTGGTGATGACTGTCGCGACAGAACTGCCCATTGATGTCGGAATGGAGTATATCGAGGTGTTTCGAAAGTTAGGAGCCGAAGACGTGCGTACGTTTGATGTGTCGGACCGGACGGCAGCGAACAAGGACAGCGCTGTAGCATTTATTAGGGACGCTACCTGTATTTTCTTCACTGGCGGCGACCAACTGCGCATCACAAAACTGCTAGGTGGCACCCGCGTTGACGCGGCACTGCATGCAGCTCTCGCGCGAGGCGTAACTTTGGGGGGGACGAGTGCCGGGGCTTCCATGATGTCGAGCACGATGATCGTTGAGGGCGAGGCGGAGACAAACCCTCGAATTAGCGTGGTAGACATGGCTCCAGGAATGGAGTTTATCGACGGCGTAGTGATTGACCAACACTTTGCTGAACGAGGCCGGCTGGGACGATTGCTGTCAGCCGTCGCACAATACCCGCACCACCTTGGGCTCGGAATTGACGAGAATACCGCTATTGTGATCCGCGACCGCATATTTCGCGTGGTGGGAGAAGGTGCGGTCAGTGTCGTGGATGCGGGCGGACTGACCTATTCCAACCTTGAACACGTGCACCGCGACGAATCGTTGGCGCTGTGCGGGATCCGCCTGCACATCTTACCCGATGGGTACGGATACAACCTGAACAGCCGCCGACCTGTGACAGACTGGGGCGCTGTTTCGGAAAACGGCGGCGAGGAGTGGAACGAATGAAGATCACACGGACACGTCACATTGCCGGTCCCAACATATACATTTACAAACCCATACTGGTCGCAGAAGTTGAACTTGGTCCACTCACTGAACGAGAGAGTACTGACTTTGAGGGCTTTTCTGATCGGCTGTTGCGCCTGCTCCCGGGGCTGCGCGAGCACCACTGTGCAAAAGGTGCCCCTGGTGGATTTGTCGAGCGGCTCTACGGTGGCACGTACTTTGGACACATCGCTGAACACGTAGCCATCGAATTGGCGTGCTGTCTCGGCCTGGACGTGCACTATGGCAAAACGCTGTATGCGGGTGCGCCTGGTCGCTACGAAATTGTCATGGAGTGCAAGGAGTACGAGTGTCAGAAGTACCTGTTGCAAGACGCTATCGCGCTCGTGAGTGCATGTCTTAGCGGACACTCCTGGTCAGTGCAGGAGACACTTCGTAAGGCAGCGCAGGTGTGGTCAGAATCTGGTCTTGGACCCAGTACGCAGGCCATCGTCGACGCCGCTTTACGTCGAGGGATTCCGGTGCGCAGACTGAACAGCAGCAGTTTAATTCAACTCGGGTATGGCTGCCAGCGCAAACTCGTCGAAGCCACCATTACGGAGCAAACACCGGCAGTTTCCGTAGACATCGCCAGTGACAAAGAAGCGACCAAAGAGTTGCTGGAGAGCGCCGGCATCCCGGTGCCTGAGGGTGGCACAGCGAGAACTGCAGCAGAGGCTATCGAGTGGTTGCACCGGTTGGAGGCGCCCGTAGTTGTCAAACCGTACAACGGTAATCAGGGCCGTGGCGTGAGTCTTTCGCTCACTTCTGAAGATGAGGTTGAGGCGGCGTTCCGGGCTGCGCAGAGATATGCGCCGCGGGTGTTAGTGGAGCGCTATGAAGAGGGGCGTAACGTCCGTGTCTTGCTGATAAACGGTAAATTTGTCGCTGCGAGTGAACGCATCCCAGCTCACGTTCGCGGCGATGGTCAGCACTCGGTTGAGGAACTCGTCGCACTTGCCAACGCGGATTTACGGCGAGGCGAGGACCATGAAAAGCCACTAACCAAAATCCCGCTCGACGAGACCGCCGGATTACACCTGTTGCGCCAAGGGTTGACTCTCTCTTCTGTACCTGCCCCTGGTGAAGTGGTGTACGTGCGCGAGAGCGCGAATTTGTCCACGGGTGGAGAAGCGGTTGACTTAACGGACGACTTGCATCCCAGTTACATCCGCCTTGCAGAGCGCGCCGTCCGTTTGGTCGGACTCGATGTATGTGGGCTGGACATGGTCGTAGCGGCTCCAACTGAACCGTATCGGCGCGGGGCGTGTACCATCATCGAAGTCAACGCTTCCCCTGGAATCCGTATGCACCAGTCCCCCTCCTACGGACAGTCGCGCGACGTTGCGGACGCAATCGTCACGTCGCTTTATCCAACTGGCCGCGGCCGAATTCCGATTGTCTCGGTGACTGGGACGAACGGCAAGACGACGACCACTCGCCTGATTGGTCACGGGGTCAGCCAGACCGGGAAAATCGTCGGCATGACCACGACTGGAGGTGTCTACGTTGGCGATGAGCAGGTGCTGTGGGGAGATACTACGGGACCAGACAGCGCCAACGTCGTTTTGTCTGACCCAGCGGTTGAAGTCGCGGTGCTGGAATGCGCGCGCGGAGGCATTGTCCGCGGCGGGCTGGCCTACGACAAGGCAAATGTTGCGGTGTTGACGAATATTGCCAGCGATCACATCGGTCAGGACGGCGTTGAAAGCGTTGAAGACCTCGTTCACATCAAGTCTCTAGTCGCGGAATGCGTGGAGGACGATGGTATCGTGGTGCTCAATGCAGACAACAAGCACCTCGTTGATTTGGCAACCCGGCTAGCCGCCCGCGTGGTCTACTTCGCCGGATCCGAAGATAACAAAACCCTTCGTCGCCACTTGGCTTGCGGCGGAGTTGGCTACTACGTATCGCGCGGCTGGCTGATCGAGGCGCGGGGGAATCTGACTTGGGAAGTCGTCCCTGTCAACACCATCCCGCTGACACTTGGCGGTTCGGCGCCGTTCCAAGTGGAAAACTGCTTGGCTGGTTTAGCAGCCCTGCGCGCCTACGGGTTGACCCGGCAACAGTGTGCTGAGGCACTGTGCAGCTTTTCTCCGCAGCACAACAACAAAGGGCGCTGCACATTGTTCCGCATGCCAAACGGTGGACGTGTGGTGTTAGATTACGGACACAACCCGGACGGGTTCTATCAGATTGGACGCTGGTTGAAAACGGTGCCGCACCGTCGCCTGATCGGTGTTGTTGGCGTCCCCGGCGACCGTGCTGACTCTGTCGTCCGAGAGAGCGGCGAGCAACTTGCAGGTATCTTTGACGAATTCATCGTCAAGGAGGACAAAGACAAACGCGGCCGCCGCGAAGGAGAAATTGCGGCGCTCATCATGTCGCAGTTGTGGCGCGTCTGTCCGGAGAAGCGGTGCACGGTAGTGTTGTCAGAACCGCAAGCGCTTGAGCGGGCGCTCGACGAGAGCGGGCCGGACGACATTGTTGCGGCGTTTTACGAGGATTACAACGGTGTGGAAGAGGTCGTTTTGCGGCGCGGTGGTCAAACAACTACCGACTTCTCACTGTCCAACGGACAAGTTCGGATGGCGATGGTGTAAATCGAACGCTTGCTTGACGGACAGACCGAATCGAAGCATTCTTAGGTGAGCAGAATTCGCGATTCGGGGTGAAAAGTTGCTGGCAGAGCGCGCCTACGCAAAAATCAACTTATCGCTCGACGTTTTCGGTAGTCGACCGGACGGGTACCACGAAGTTGACATGGTGCTGCAGACAATTGACTTGTCAGACTTGGTGTGGATCGAGAAAACCTCTAGGCGGGGGCTTGAAGTCGGAGCCTCCGTCTCGCATGTGCCGCAAGACGACCGCAATTTGGCGTGGACAGCTGCCGCGGCATTTTTCCGACATACTGGCATCGAAGCTTCTGTTCGAATTTGGATCGACAAACAGATCCCGGTCGCAGCGGGCCTGGCTGGCGGATCGGCCGACGCAGCGGCAACGTTGCGCGGTCTCAACCGCCTGTACGAGACAGGACTGAGTTTGGACGAGCTCGCAGAGATTGGCGCGGGGATTGGCTCGGATGTCCCGTTTTGCGTAGCAGGCGGGTGCGCTCTGGCTACTGGCAGGGGTGAACGTCTGCAGCGAGTGGATCACGGTCTTCGGGCGTGGGTCGTGCTTGTTCACCCGCCAGTCCACGTCTCGACTGCAGAAGTGTACGCTGCGATGCGACCAGAGGAATACCAGAATCGAGCCATCAGCGAAGAAGTTGTCACTGCACTTCGGTCTGGTGACGTCGAGGCAGTCAATCAATTGGTATCTAACGGTCTAACGCCTGCCACGTTGCGGTTGTACCCGGAGGTGGCGGAGGTCTGGAAACGGGCGGCCCACGTGGCCCGCTTTCCAGTGCACATGTCGGGCAGCGGCCCTACACTGTTCTGTCTCGTTCCGGCGCAGTCCACCGGGCAACGATTGTACAACGCCTTCCGCGGGTTCGCCAAGGAAGTGTATTTGTCCCGGTTTGTCTGATATATTCGCAAGTGTAACGGCGCTTGTGGACGGTTATCAGTGAGCCGGAAAGTGGGGTGGCGTCGTGCAGCGGTCTGAACGCTTCATTCGACTGGTGAAGACTTTCGTCGATCAGCCGAACGTCGCACTGTCGCTGTCCGAACTGTCGGACGGGCTCGATACGGCGAAGTCCTCCCTGAGCGAAGACGTGGCGCGCATTCGCAACGTTTTGGAGGCATACGGTGCAGGGAGCATCAGGTCCATTCAGGGCTCCGCCGGTGGCGTCAAGTACGTGGCAAACGTGCCAGAAAACAGGCGGTTGGCTTTCTTTGCAGACCTGACGCGGCGCTTGTCCGATTCGTCGCGCACGCTGCCGGGGGGGTTTCTGTACATGTCTGACGTGCTTGGAGACCCCGATGTTCTCGATGTGTCAGGTCAGTTGTTGGCAACTGCCTATCAGGATGCGGGCGCGAACGTCATTGTCACCGTGGAAACCAAAGGTATTCCACTTGCTGTTGCGACGGCCCGATATTTGCATTTGCCTCTAGCCATTGCCCGTCGAGAGTTGCGTGTGACGGAAGGCGCCGCCCTCTCAATTCACTACATATCCGGGTCGCAGCGCCGAATTCAAACCATGTCGCTGTCCAAACGGGCAATGCCAGCGCGCGCGCGCGCACTCATTATTGACGACTTTATGCGCGCGGGAGGCACGGCAGCCGCCGTCAAAAACCTGCTCTCGGAGTTCTCTGCAGAAGTGGTTGGCACCGCTGTGTTATTGGCGACATCGGAGCCAGCTGACAAATTGGTGGAGGATTACAGAGCGTTGTTTGAGCTTGACCCGATTATCGAAGGCCAACCTGTGACAGTGCGCACCCATTCCGCCTGGATGTCGAGCGACAGCGGCGATGGGGAATAAAGGAGGACAAACAGTTATGAAGACAGTTGCGACAACGAATGCCCCGGCAGCCATCGGACCCTACGCGCAAGCTATTCAAATCGGAGATATGCTCTACACATCTGGACAGATCCCGCTCACGGCTGAAGGTGAGTTGGTGACTGGTGGTGTTGACAAACAGGTACGGCAGGTACTCGCCAACCTCGACGCAGTTCTGACCGCGGCCGGTTTGAGCCGGGCCAATGTTGTCAAAACCACCATCTTTATGACAAACCTCGGCGATTTCCAGACCGTGAACGAAATTTACGGCGAATTCTTCGGCGATCATCGGCCTGCCCGTTCCACAGTACAGGTTGCTGGACTGCCGCGAGGCGCAGAAGTCGAAATTGAGTGCATCGCGCACAAATAATTTTGATAAATTGTAACGATTTGCAGGACTTTGCCTATTCGGCGTGGAATGGATTGTTCTGAACCGTCCATGGATAGGCAAAGGTGGTGACCAGGATGCAGATTACAGACGTCCGTTTGCGGAAGGTGGTCAGTGAAGGTCGCATGAAAGCGATCGCATCGATCACTATCGACAGTGAGTTTGTCGTGCACGATATTCGCGTCATCGACGGCAACAATGGGATGTTTGTCGCCATGCCGAGCAAGAAGACGCCAGATGGGGAGTTCCGCGACATCGCCCATCCGATTTCATCTGCAACGCGCCAGAAAATCCAGGACGCCGTGCTGGAGGAGTATAACCGGACCGAGTACAGCTCGGACGGGTTGCAAGAACCAAGCGCGTAAACACACTTTGTGCGTAGACCCCAGCAGGGCGGCCCGGTCGGCCCTGTTTTGGTCTGCGCCAGCTTTTTCGCGCCGTTTTGTCGACTGTTGTCGAGTCGTGTCTGCCCATATGTTGGCTTCCGGACAGCTATAAATTGAAATGACCACCCGGGTTAGGTACACTGGAGGCGATGCAACCCGGGAGGCGATGGTGTGGGCAGAAGCGCGATCGTCCTGGCCGCTGGCCACGGCACGCGAATGAAGTCGAAAAAGCACAAGGTGCTTCATGAAGTTTGCGGCAAACCGATGATTTTACACATTCTCGATGAAATCCAACCGCTTTTGCTCGACCAAGTCATTGTTGTTACGGGTCAGCAGCGTGAAGCGGTCGAATCTGTGATCGGCGAACGGGCAGAAATTGCTGTCCAAAACGAACAAAAGGGAACGGGGCACGCCGTACAGGCCGCGCTCCCAAAACTTCTACCGGACACCGACAGCGTGCTGGTTCTCTACGGTGATGCTCCGCTGATTCGAACCGAGACGATGGAAGCCCTGTTTGCCGCCCGTGAACAACGGCGGGCAGCCGCTGTGGTATTGACGGCTGATGTGGACGACCCCAGTGGACTTGGACGTGTCTTTGAGGGCCTCGACGGTGCAATTGAACGCGTCGTCGAAGAAAAGGATGCCACACCCGAAGAACGCGCTGTGCGCCGCATTAATACGGGGATTTACGCGTTTGCGCGCGCCGACCTGGAAGAGTCACTGACGAAAGTCAGGCCGACGAACACGCAGGCGGAGTACTACCTGACGGATACAATCGCCATCATGCGAGCGAGTGGACGACCTGTTTACGGGGTTGCCGCTGCGGATGCACAGGAAGTCCTCAGCGTCAACGACCGGATTCAACTGGCCCGCGTGGAACGCGCCATGCAGATGCGCATCTGTGAACACTGGATGCGTGAAGGCGTCACAATTATCGACCCGATGCACGTGACGATTGGCGTGGACGTCACCATCGGCCGAGACAGCCTGATTTTGCCGGGGACGGTGCTCGAGGGCGGGACCGAAATTGGTGAAGGCTGCGTCATCGGGCCAAACACGCGCTTGACGAACATGCGCGTGAGCTTCGGAGCGGAAGTTGAAACATCAGTAGCGCGCGACAGTTCCATCGGCGAACACACGCACGTTGGGCCGTTCGCGTACATTCGACCGGGTTCCAACATCGGGGCCAACGTCAAAGTGGGCGACTTTGTCGAGGTCAAGAACTCTACACTTGGGGACCGCACGAAGGTGAGTCACTTGGCCTATGTGGGCGACGCGGACGTCGGGAGCGATGTGAACATTGGTTGCGGCGTCATCACGGTCAATTACGACGGTAAGCGCAAGCACCGGACTGTCATTGGGGATGGCACTTTTGTAGGGTCAAACGTCAACCTTATCGCGCCACTTGATGTGGGCGCGGATGCCTACCTGTGCGCAGGTTCGACCATTACCGAGGATGTTCCGGCAGACGGTTTTGCGATTGCCCGCAACCGGCAGGTGACGAAACCAGATTATGTGAAAAACTGGCGCGCTCGACGGGAGGAAGATAGCGACCCGGCGCCTAATGAACGGAAGGGGCCCTGAAGTAGACATGGCACGCGAAGGAGACCTAAAACTTTTTACCGGTAACGCAAACCCGCCGTTGGCGCAGGAAATCGCGGACCAGATTGGCATCGCGCTTGGGGAGTGCACCGTCAGTCGCTTTATGGATGGTGAAGTCCGCATTAAACTCGTTGAGAGTGTGCGCGGTGACAACGTATACATCGTTCAGCCGACATCGGCGCCGGCAAACGAACACTTGATGGAACTACTGATCATGATCGATGCGCTCAAACGCGCTTCCGCTCGCAGTATCAACGTCGTCATCCCGTACTATGGATACGCTCGTCAAGACCGCAAAGCGAGAGCGCGCGACCCCATCACGGCGAAACTGGTGGCGAACCTGCTGGAAAAGGCGGGAGCCAACCGAATCATCTGTATGGACCTGCACGCTGGGCAGATTCAGGGCTTCTTTGACATCCCGCTCGACCACTTGGTTGGTATGCCGATTCTCGCTAACTACTTTCTCGCGAAGAACATCGAGAACCCTGTCGTGGTGTCACCGGACATGGGTGGCGTGACTCGCGCACGGGCGCTCGCCGAGCGGCTCGGTGCGCCTCTGGCAATTATCGACAAGCGGCGCCCGGATGTAAATGTCGCGCAGGTGATGAACATCATTGGTGAGATTCACGGACGGACTGCCATTCTCGTGGACGACATGATTGACACCGCCGGCACCATCACGGCAGGCGCGAAGGCGTTGCTGGAACGCGGGGCCAAAGACGTCTACGCGTGCTGTATCCACCCAGTGTTGTCTGGTGAAGGTGTCAAACGACTGGAGAGTTCCGAAATTCGCGAGGTCGTGGTTACGAATACCATCCTGTTGCCGCCAGAGAAACAGATTCCAAAAATCAAAGTGCTGTCTGTTGCAGAACTGATTGCGGAGGCCATCCTGCGCGTGCATACGCACCGGTCAATCAGCCAGTTGTTCGATTAGTGGACAAGCTGGTCGGGTGAAGGTGTGCCGGACGCGTCGGGGCTGATGGGAGTCGGGAGGTAGACATGAAACTCGTTGTTGGGCTCGGCAATCCGGGGGCCAAATACGCGGCGACGCGTCACAACGTGGGCTTTTGGGTAGTCGACGAGGTGGCGCGTCGGTTAGGAAGCGAGTGCAGCAGGGAAAAGTGGAAGAGTCACGCCGCTCTGGTGCGGGTCGGCGCCGAGCGAGTGATACTCTGTAAACCGCAGACGTTCATGAACAACAGCGGAGAAGCGGCCAGGGCCGTCTTCGACTACTTTTCCGAGTTGTCGGCAGACGACGTGATTGCGATTTACGACGACATGGACTTTCCCGTCGGCGACCTTCGCCTGCGCGAAAAAGGCAGCGCAGGCGGTCACAACGGTGTCAAGTCGCTGATTGCACACCTTGGCACCGAGTCGTTTGCACGCGTCCGGGTGGGGATTGGACGGCCAGAGCAAAAGTCTGCGGTCATCTCCTACGTCCTCAGCCCATTTCCTGCAGCAGAGCGACCTGCCATGGACGAAACCGTGAATCACGCGGCGGAGGCTGTGTTGTTCGCGCTCCAAAACAGTTTTACGCTTGCGATGAATCGGTTTAACGGGACTTGACGCGGCAGTTCGTACCGCGTCGTGTTCCCACGTATGCTCTGCCGCTAAACCCTCCATACTAACAATGGAGACTCTTGACTAGAGTCAGAGGAGGGTGACGCAGATGCGTATTGAATACTATTGTCGGCATTGCAGGCAATTTGTTGGGGCGCTCAATCAGCCGACATGGACAGAGGCGGATGCAGAGCGTTACTGTGGTTTTCAGCACCTGACGCCAGTGGAGCGTTCAGAATTTATCGCATATAATGGGGATCACGGCGCCATCTATGTGCAGACTGTGTGCGACCATTGTCAAAGCGCTGTCGAAGACCACCCAGAACTGCTGGTCGAAGGTCATTTGTTCCAGTAAACTTCCCAGTTGCGACGGGCGAGTACGGCAGTTGTAGCAGTGAGCGCACAAGCCTTAGGCGTCAGAACGGGACGTGCATTGCCACTCCCTGTCTGAGCCGAACTAAGGCTCTTTTCTGCGTTCTCTGGTGTGGCCTGTCGTGGTCAGGAGGGGTACTGTGGTTGAGTTGGCGGAACTGCTTTCGTCTGAACCAGAATTTCAATCCGTATTAAAACAGGTGACTGTGGACAGCCCAGACGGCTTGGTTACCGGCTTAAGCGGCGGTGCCAGGCACCTGTACTATGCCGCCCTTTACCTCTATCAGCAAACACATCGCCCGAATACATCGCTGCTCATTGTCACGCACTCCGCAGGTGAAGCAGAGATAATTGCGGACGACTTGCGCGAATTTTTGCCGGACACGCCCATTCTCTTGTACCCCGAGCGTGAACTCCTGATCGCTGGTGTGATTGCGTTTAGCCGCGATGTCATGGCAGAGCGGCTACAGGTGCTGCAGCATCTGGCGTCAGGGACACCAGCCGTCGTGGTGACTACAGTTGCCGGGGCGCTTCAACCTGTGATGAAACGCGATTTTTGCCGCGATAGCATTTTCACTTGGCGAGTCGGTAAGGAAGTGCCTAGCGACTACGCACAGAAGTTCGTTTCCGCCGGGTACGAACGCGTGGAGATGGTCGACAGTCAAGGACAGTTCTCAATTCGCGGTGGGATTGTCGACATTTTTCCACTGACGGAACCGCGCCCAATACGCGTCGAACTGTTTGACACGGAAGTGGACTCAATCCGCACGTTCGACGTCGGGACACAGCGTTCGCTCGATTCGCGCACGGAAGTCACCATTGGGCCGGCACTCGACTTTCTCGTCCCCGCTTCGCAGCTTGAGACGGTGGCCGACGAACTCGAACACCACCTCGAGCAGCGCGTTCGCACACTCACGGACGTGGACGTGCGTGAGCGGTTGCAGGGTACTGTGGGAGAAGACGTCCGGAGAATGCGGGAAGGTCTACCGTTTTATGGGCAACTACGCTACACACAGGTACTACAGCGGCACATCCAAACTCTGCTCGAGTACTTCCCAGGTCTCAACACACTCATCCTCGACGAGCCAGCGCGGATTCAAGAACGCGAAAAGGGGCTCGAAAAGGAATTTCAGGAGTGGTTGACTGCCGCCTTGATGCGTGGAGATATCCTCTCCGGCACGGTCCTCGGCCTGTCTTTTGACAAGCTCTGGGCGCACCCCCGCTTCGCGTGCTTTCAGTTCTCCACATTCGCCCGGCCCACCGGCACACACCGTTACGTGGCGATGGCCGGTGTCACTGCAAAACCGATGCAGAACTTCCACGGTCAAATGAACCTGCTCAAAGCGGAAGCGGAGCGGTGGTTGAAGAGCGGCATGCGCGTTCTCATGCTCGCCGCGACCCCGGAGCGCGCCGACCGGCTCGAACGGGTACTCGAAGACTACCGCATCCGCGCTCTGCGCTCTCAGAGCTTGACGGATACGACGACTCCACAGGTGTTGGTTGGCAACCTCTCCTCCGGGTTTGAGTTGCCGATGAGTCGGATTGTCCTGATTGTTGAAACGGAGGTCTTTGGCACCCGCAAGAAAGGCCGTCGCCTGCGCGCAGAGATGTCCGACGCTGAGCGCATCAAGAGTTATCAAGAACTGCGTGTCGGAGACTTTGTCGTGCACGTCAACCACGGGATCGGCAAGTACCTTGGCATCCGAACACTTGAAATTGACGGTCGACACAAGGACTATCTGCACCTGCAGTACGCAGGCAACGACACGCTGTACGTACCGGTCGAACAAATCGACCAAGTTCAACGCTTCATCGGCTCCGAGGAGAGGGCGCCAAAGGTGAACCACCTAGGCGGTGGCGAGTGGACGCGGGTGAAGCAGCGCGTGTCCAAGAGCGTCCAAGACATCGCCGACGACTTGGTCAAGCTGTACGCTGCACGGCAGGCGACACCGGGACACCCGTTCCCCTTGGATACGCCTTGGCAGAAGGACTTCGAAGCTATGTTTCCGTACGAGGAGACACCTGACCAATTGCGAGCGATCGACGAGATCAAACGGGATATGGAGCTACCGCGGCCAATGGACCGGCTGCTCTGTGGCGATGTCGGATACGGCAAGACTGAGGTGGCAATTCGGGCTGCTTTTAAGGCAGTGATGGACGGCAAACAAGTCGCAGTGCTAGTTCCCACCACCGTGCTCGCCCACCAGCACTTCGAGACGTTCAAGGAGCGCTTTGCGGGGTACCCGGCGACAGTCGAGGTGTTGAGTCGCTTTCGCACGAGGGGAGAAGCGCAAACTGTCGTGAAAGGACTCGAAGACGGCAGTATCGACGTCGTGATCGGCACGCACCGACTACTGCAAAAGTCGCTCAAGTTTAAAGACTTGGGTCTCCTGATTGTCGACGAAGAGCAGCGCTTTGGCGTGACGCATAAGGAGCGGCTGAAGCAAATGCGCACGAATGTGGACTGCTTGACGTTGACTGCTACACCGATTCCGCGAACCCTGCACATGTCCATGCTAGGTGTGCGCGATTTGTCCGTGATCGAAACCCCGCCGGAAAACCGCTTTCCCGTGCAAACGTATGTGGTGGAGTTCAACGAAAACTTGCTGCACGAGGCGATTGAGCGAGAGTTGAACCGCGGTGGACAGGTTTATGTCCTCTACAACCACGTAAGCGGTATCCGCAGCATGGCCGACCGAGTTCGGCGCATGGTCCCAAACGCTAACGTCGGCGTTGCACACGGGCAGATGGCTGAGGACGAATTAGAGCGAGTCATGCTTGACTTCCTTGACGGGGAACTCGACGTACTTGTCACAACTACGATCATTGAAACAGGGTTGGATATTCCCAACGTCAACACGTTGATTGTCTACGACGCAGACCGTCTTGGTTTGGCGCAGCTGTACCAACTGCGCGGTCGCGTCGGGCGTTCGAATCGCATCGCCTACGCGTACTTCACCTATCAACGCGACAAGGTGCTGACCGAGATCGCAGAAAAAAGGCTACAGGCCATCAAGGAGTTCACAGAACTTGGCAGTGGGTTCAAGATCGCGATGCGCGACCTAGCCATCCGCGGCGCTGGTAACTTACTTGGCGCTGAGCAGCACGGTTTCATCAACTCCGTCGGTTTTGACCTCTACAACGACATGCTGACTGCGGCTGTCAAAGAGGCGAAAGGCGAAGTGGAGGAGGTCCCGCCAGAGCCGACGATTGACCTTGCCATCGAAGCATACCTGCCAGACGACTTCATCCCGAACCCAGCGCAGAAAATCGCTGTGTACAAGAAATTTAAGTTTGTCCGCAGTCAGGACGGGGCAAATGACCTCGAAGAGGAGCTTGAGGACCGCTACGGCGACCTCCCTGACGCTGTCCGCAACTTACTCGACGTCACTCGGATCAAGAGCTACGCCGCCCGCTATGGCATTGAAGCGGTTGCTCAGCAAGGCCACGAGTCGAGTATCCGCATCCCGCCAGAGCGCTCGAATGACGTCGATCACGCTGCTTTGTTTGCGCTCGCCAAGCGCATGAAGGGGCAGTACGTGAAGCGTTCCAACGGCGTTCTGCAAGTTACGTTCCGCACACGCGACCTCGCTGAGCGGCAGCTGTGCGCACTTCTGTTGCAGTTTTTCGGGTCATTCCACGAGGCGCTGCGTTCCCCTGAACAAGTTACTGAAGTTGCCAAGTAATCCCCGGAAAATCGGGACTCCTGCGGTTGGCGGCCGGCCACTTTGGTCGCCTGCCAACGCTGGTGCATAGAGCCAAGGACAGCGCGTATACTAATCGCACGCCAACATCCGCCATTTTAAGCAAAGCTGTCTAGACGAGTCTGACGGTCGGAGGAACCCTTTCGCGTTTGGCAGATGATTCCACACAAATTAGAGGTGAAGTGAACTACTACCACCAATACGGAGGGCGGGGGATCTACGATTGAAGGCAACTGGCATCGTACGGAGAATTGATGACCTCGGTCGAGTTGTGATTCCGAAAGAAATTCGACGAACGCTGCGCATCAGAGAAGGCGATCCCTTGGAAATTTTCGTTGATCGCGACGGAGAAGTCATTCTGAAAAAGTACTCCCCAATCGGGGAACTCGGTGACTTTGCCCGTGAATATGCGGAGTCCTTGGCAGAGTCCTCTGGGCATATCGCCGTGATCGCAGACAGAGATGTGATGATTGCGGTTTCGGGTGGCTCCAAGAAGGAGTTCCTGGACAAGCCGGTCGCGGAGGATGTTGAGCAGGCCATGGAAGACCGGAAGACACTGGTGTCGACGACACCTGGGGAGTACATGGTCGTACGGGATCGAACAGAGCGCTTCTCTTCCCGTGTGATAGCGCCGATCATCGCAGCGGGTGACCCGATTGGGGCGGTGTTGCTACTGTCGCGTGAAGACAACGTCAAGATGGGCGCTCTGGAGCAGAAACTAGCCGAGACAGCGGCTGGCTTCCTTGGCAAGCAGATGGAACAATAGACCCACGCGAGCTTCGGCCGTGTGTCTAGGGGTGTCCCGAAGGGCTGTGCTAGCCCCGTGAGGACACCCTGTTTCACGTGTCTTGCGGGTAGTTAGGTCGCCTGACGACCCGCCTGACGGTCGGCCTTCAGGCCCGTCTGACGACTCGCCTGAAGGCCATAATCAGACGCCATTTTGCTCGCCGAGTGGACTAACCTCTTGCCTTCGTCCATACCCATAGGAAGGAGGTGTAAGGACGGGCACGGCACGTCCTTGCACAGTGTCAAACTGTGGGGGGAAGACATTGCGGCCACATCATGGGTTTGTGCGCGGCGCGCTACTGCTCGCGGGGGCAGCCGTGTTGTCAAAAGGGCTCGGTTCGGTGTACACGATCGTCTTGCAGAACATCATCGGCGACCACGGCATGGGTCTGTTCCAGATGGCATATCCAATCTACGCTACACTGCTTGCAGTAGCGACCGCTGGGTTTCCGGTCGCGATCTCGAAAATTGTCTCAGAGCGCGTGGCTGTGGGCGATGTCTACGGGGCGAAACAGACGTTCCGGATGGCGCTTGTACTCTTGTCTCTTGGCGGCGTTCTCGCCTTTGTTATCCTGTTCGGCTTTGCATCGACGTGGGCGCGCGTCGCAGGCGACCCTGCTGCGGCTCCGGCGATTCGCGCCATTGCTCCGGCACTTTTAATTGTGCCGGTGATGAGTGTGCTCCGGGGCTACTTTCAGGGTCACCAGTGGATGGAGCCGACAGCCGCGTCGCAGGTGCTTGAGCAGGGGGTGCGTGTCGCAACCATTCTCGGGCTCGCCTTTTGGCTGATGTCGCGTGGGTACGGGCAAGCGACGGCTGCCGCAGGAGCGGCTTTCGGGGCTGTTACGGGCGCTTGCGCGGGGCTGCTGCTGTTGTTTACCTATTGGCGGAACTACCGCCCGCCAGAACACACACAGCCGACGCGCACCTCTTCGGTCACACTCGCCAAACAACTTTTGTACTACGCGTTTCCCATCAGCCTTGGCGCACTCGTCGTCCCCCTGATGAACAACATCGACGTCATTACCGTCGTCAACCTCCTGAAATCCGCGGGTGAACCGCAGCACCTCGCCACGACTGAGTTCGGATTGTTGTCGGGACGGGCGGCTAAACTGATGATGCTGCCGACGACACTCGCTGCAGGCATTGGCATTGCGGCAATGCCAGCGGTGACAGAAGCCTTTACACTCGGCTTCCGTGAGCTGGTCCACGAGCGGATTGACATGGCCATCCGGCTGACGGTTTTGCTGTCTCTGCCAGCCGGCATTGGCCTTGTCCTGCTTGCCAGACCGGTCAACATTGCGCTGTTTCAAAACGGCGCAGGCACCGGCGCGATTGAAATTCTCGCACTCGCAACTGTCTTTGCGAGTGTCCAGGCCACGCTCGCCGCAGTCTTGCAGGGAGCGGGGTGGATGTACCTTCCGGTCGTGAACCTACTCATCGCGAGTGGGGTCAAGCTGGTGCTGAACCTGTGGTGGGTGCCGCGCTTTGGCATCCAGGGGGCAGCAGCGGCCACAGTTGCAAGTTACGTTACAGCTACGCTACTAAACGTCGGAGCGCTCAAAAGGTGCCTGAATATGGAGGTTGACTGGCTGCGCTGGCTTGTCCGACCAGGACTTGCTGCGGCCATTATGGGCAGCGTGACGTTTGGACTTAGCAGACAACTAGCCATCTGGGGCGTCCTCGACGCAGGTCGTATCGCTGCCGGGCTCAGCCTCTTGTTCGTGATTAGCATCGCGATTGCCACGTACATAGCCGCACTGCTCGTCACAAACAGCATGGATCGCGCGGAATTGCAGGCTGTTCCCAAGGTGGGTCCGCAGTTGGTATCATGGTGTGACAGAATCGGCCTGCTCAAGTGAGGAGGATTTGCCGTGCCGACGATTCACGTGGTGGGCCTTGGCCCTGGTGACTTAGATAGCTTGCCTGTCTCCACGTACCGCTTGCTGCAATCTGGGATGCCTGTGTACTTGCGCACTGCGGTGCACCCCGTAGTACCCCAGTTGCGGGAGCTTGGCGTTAAATTCGAGTCGTTTGACGCATTTTACGAATCGGAGTCGACCTTTGAACACGTTTACCGAAGCATTGCAAAGGCGCTGACAGAGGCCGCGCAGCGCCGCGGTGAGGTTCTCTACGCGGTGCCAGGACACCCGCTGATGGCAGAACAATCGGTACAGAATTTACTCGCTGACGCACACGTCGAGGTGAAGATTGGTCCTGGCCAGAGTTTTCTCGATCCGGTCTGCACTGCGCTCTCGCTCGACCCGATCAACGGCCTGGTTCTTCTCGATGGGACAAGCCTGCGTGCTGCTCAACTTGCCCCAGACATCCCGACCCTTGTTGCCCAGGTGTTTGGACGAGCCGTGGCGACCGAAGTCAAGCTGACGCTGATGGACGTTTACCCGGATGAGCACCTCGTCACTGTTGTTCGAGCTGCTGGGGTGACGGGGCAAGAGCGTATCCTCGAGGTCCCGCTCTACCAACTGGACCACTTGGATTGGCTGGACCACTTGACTACGCTCTACGTACCGCCTTGTGAAGCGGCGCTTGCGCGAGACCCGGTAATGCTGGCAGAGCTGGTGGCGCGGCTGCGTGCTCCTGGCGGCTGCCCATGGGACCGCAAGCAGACGCATCAGTCGCTGCGACCCTACGTGATCGAAGAGGCGTATGAAGTGGCTCACGCGATTGACGAGGGTGATGACCAAGCGCTTGCGGACGAACTCGGCGACCTCTTTTTGCAAGTTTTGCTCCACGCGCAGATTGGTTCTGAAGAAGGTCTGTTTACGCTTGGCGACGTCTATGAACGCCTTGGGAACAAGCTCATTCGGCGCCATCCGCACGTGTTTGGCGAGGAGAAGGCGCGGACCGTGGAAGAAGCGCAGGCCATTTGGTCCGCACAGAAGCAAACTGAGGGCGGAGAGGAACTGGGCGCAGAGGCTTCCTGGTTGGCTGGTCTACGTTGGGGGCGTCCGGCTGCGCAAGTCGCGATGGACCTGCAAGAGCGCGCGGCCAAGCTCGGCTTTGACTGGCCCGACCTTACAGGCGTTGTCACGAAGCTGCGTGAAGAGTTGACTGAATTTGAGGATGCGCAACGTGAAGGTGAGGGGAGGATGTCCGAGGAACTCGGCGACATCCTGTTCACTGTAGTTAACCTGGCGCGCTGGCTGTCGCTAGACCCGGAGCAGGTGCTCGCGGCTACCAATCAGAAGTTCGTGCGGCGGTTTAACTACGTCGTGGAACGTGCAGTCAATGACATGGACAAATCTGACATTACTCACTTGGAACGTCTTGAAAGGTACTGGCAAGAGGCGAAAATCGCGACAGAATCGGACTTTTAGCAGGAATTTACGGAGGAAACGAGAATACCTTGCTGACATTGTCACGAAGGGGGCATCCAGTCAGTGAACAAAATGGATTTGGTGAACCAAGTTGCTGAGAAAACAGGTTTGAAAAAAAGTCAGGCCGAGTTGGCCGTCAACAGTGTATTCAGTGCCATCGAAGAAGCTCTGTCGGCAGGCGAGAAGGTGCAGGTCATTGGTTTTGGAACGTTTGAGACCCGCAAGCGCTCTGCTCGTTCTGGACGCAATCCGCAGACCGGTGAGACGATTTCGATCCCGGAGTCTGTCGTACCTGCGTTCAAACCTGGCAACAAGCTGAAGGAAGTCATTCGCTAATTGCGTCTCGACAAATTCCTCAAGGCGTCGCGTTTAGTGAAACGCAGAACGGTGGCAAAGGAACTCTGTGACGCTGGACGTATGGACGTCAACGGTCGAGTCGCGAAGGCCGGCACTGAACTGCATGTTGGGGACGAACTGACCATTCGATACGGACAGCGTGTCACAGTTGTACGTGTGCGCCAGCTTGTCGATAACCCGCGCAAGGATGCGGCGGTTGACCTCTATGAAGTCATCTCGGGTGAACAGGGCGCCGTCGACGGGGAGTAACATCGATATCCGATGGGGCTGTGCTGCGAGGCGTTTTAGGCCTGGCAGCACAGCCCTCCGTCTTTGTATAGCCGGCCGGCACTGCACCTCTCCGTTGGTCCAGTGTAGCTCAGCCATCGCGGTGAGCACCGCGACCGGGGCCAGGAGCCAGGTGTGTGCTCCGTGCTCCGTGCTCCGTGCTCCGTGCTCCGTGCTCCGTGCTCCGTGCTCCGTGCTCCGTGCTCCGTGCTCCGTGCTCCGTGCTCCGTGCTCCGTGCTCCGTGCTCCGTGCTCCGTGCTCCGTGCTCCGTGCTCCGTGCTCCGTGCCCAGTGCCCAGTGCCCAGTGCCCAGTGCCCAGTGCCCAGTGCCCAGTGCCCAGTGCCCAGTGCCCAGTGCCCAGTGCCCAGTGCCCATTACCGCACAGAACAGCTTATCGGACCTTTTAGTGGGGTAACCTGACGGATTAGACTGTCCAGAGCAGCCTATCATCGGGATCTCGGGCCCAATCCGGGGCGATATCGTTGGTTAAACGGTTTCTGGCAGGCTATTTGGCCTGGTTTGGCGGCTGAAACGCCGAATAAGCTGCTATCTGCGGCAATGTTCCGGCCTTCCATAGCTGTTCCGCAAAGTGTTCGGGGTCTCGTACTGACTAACATGGACCGTAGCGACGCCAGCGTCGCTACCGATTGACTTCCACGGGCATGCTGCCCGCGCGAACGGAAAAAATGTCGCTGCAGCGGAAAAATCCGCCGCGTAGCGACATTTTCGACACTTCCGCACCCGGTCAACGCCCAGAACCCATCTGATAGCGACGCCAGCGTCGCTACCGATTGACTTCCACGGGCATGCTGCCGGCGCGAACGGAAAAAATGTCGCTGCAGCGAAAATCTCCGCCGCGTAGCGACATTTTCGACACTTCCGCACCCAGTCAACGCTCAGAACTCGTCCGACACTGAGGCTAGCGTCTCTGCCCCATCGTCGTGTGACCCTGCCGCCGTGTGACCCTGCCGCCGTGTGACCCCTACCACCGTGTGACCCCTACCACCGTTTGCCGCGCGGCTGATTCTGCTACCATTGTGCGACGTTTGTTCTACCCGCACGCGAGCCGACATAAACTCTGTGGAGAACCGGACAGGTTGGGGGGAGACCCATGTCGGATGAGACGACGCATGACATTCACATCTCCGGGAGAAAGCAGGTCGAAGTCACGGGAATTAGTAGTGTCGACAGCTTTGACGCAAACTCGTTTGTCCTGACGACAAAAACTGGACCGCTGCATATCCGCGGGGCAGGTCTGCACATGAGACACCTGGACTTGCAAACTGGGGTTGTGATCATTGAGGGGACAGTATCTGGTCTGGAGTACGCGTCTGAGCAAAACAAACGGCGGCGTTTGACGGGGCGACTGCTGCGGTGAGCGCGTTGCAGCAGATCCGTTCCGTACTCGAGCTGGTTGCAGCTGCTGCACTGCTTGGTGCCCTGTTTGATGTGTACAATACTGTGACTGGCGCATCCAAGGTGCTGCGCTTTTTCCGGCCTGTTGCGGACCTCGCGTTCTGGCTTGTCGCAGCTGTCTTGGTATTCTTCGTGTTGTTTTCCACTGACGACGGCAGGTTGCGGCTGTATACGTTCCCGTTGCTCGTGATTGGCTACTTGCTCTACCGCTCATGGTTCCACCGGCGCGTTGTGAGAAGTGCGTTTGTCGTCGTTCGAATTGTACAGGCAGTGCTGCGGTTTTTCTGGCGCATTATCTACAGACTTCTAATCTGGCCGCTGCAAGAAGCCATGCTCGCAGTGCGGTTCATCCTGCGTCTCGTTTACCGCATCCTCTGTAAAGCGGAGGACGGAGTGTTCTGGGTGATGTCGTTCTGGTGGAAGGTAGCCTTTTTCCCCTTTCGTCGCTGGACCAAGCCGGTTCAAGAATTCCGGGGAAAATTGTACAGCGAATGGGAGGGGATTCTAGGGCAGGTGTCGAAGTGGTTGATACGTACTTCGAAACACACCTGACCTCTACAGAAGGAGTTGTCGTGGTTTGGCCAGAGCGGCTGTGCCTTCATCGTCCACAAAACCTCGCATGGCACGTGCCCCACATGTACAAGGCAATCGGAGGCTGCGTCTGCGTTACGTAGTCGTACTCGTCGTTCTAGTGTGGGCGGGGTGGCGTTTTTTGAGCATAGAGATGCCACAACTATCGACACTGCGTCATCAGCAGCAGTCGCTTCAGTCGCAACTCTCCTCACTCAAGGCCAAACAAAGCGAGCTGAAGGCAAAAGTCTCAGAGTTCAACAACAAACAGTTTTTGGCGGAGTACGCAGCGCGGCACTTCGGTTTGATTGCACCTGGACAACAGCTTTTTATCGTGGCGCCGAAACACTGATCAACATCAGGAACAGGCGCCAGCAAACCTCTGATTCCTTGCACGCGGCTGGGTTGTTTCGTATACTATGGTATCATCTTATAAATGCACTTACAGTAACCGGGGAGGATCTAAGGCTGCATGTCCATTGAAGTCGGCAGCAAACTGGCGGGAAAGGTCACCGGCATCACGCACTTTGGCGCGTTTGTGTTACTGCCGGGAGGCGTAACGGGTCTGGTGCACATCTCAGAGGTCTCGAACGAGTACGTGAAAGATATCCATGACCACCTCAAAGTCAATGATGAAGTGACTGTGAAGGTCATCAACGTTGACAAAGAAGGAAAGGTCGGTTTGTCGATTCGGCAAGCGGCAGATAATCCTCCCCCGCGTCCTTCTCGAGGTGGACGCCACGGTGGACCTGGGCGCCCCTCTTTCGAAGACAAATTGGTGCGGTTTATGAAAGACAGTGACGAACGCTTGCAGGCACTTCGCCGCAGCGAGTCGAAGCGCGGCGGCAGAGGCGGTCGGCGGCACTGACAGCGTCGCCTGTTTTCATCTGTCAATTAGACATTTAAAAAGCGGGTACAGGGTCTCCTGTGCCCGCTTTTCGATTAGCTGCGAAAAGGAGCGGATGGTGTGGCGGATACTCCCTATTACTTGCAGTACGAGTTGACAAGCGGTGAACTCGTGATGCTGACGTTTACTGAGGAAGACGACCGCGATGGTTGTCATATCTCGCTCGACATGTACAAAGCAAACTTGGGCGCGGTCGATCACGATGTTCTCCACCGGATTATGGAGAAGTTCCGTGGGGTCGTGGTCACAGCTTCTGCAACGTCGTAGCGTGAACGAATGTGCCAAATCAGGCAGCGTGTGAGCGCAAAGGGGCTGCTCCCGTCGAAGCGGGGGCAGCTCCTTTGCGTTTGGGTGGTGGTGTCACTGTGTGACTTGCCTGGCGACATGATAACGAAAGAACGCCTGGTTAAGCATCTGGATTGATCGCGCATCGTGATTGAGAAAGGCCCGGCGCAGCTGCACACATAGCCACTGGGGCATGACCTCACCTCTTCTACAGAGTCGGGACCCCCGCTCCAGTTCTTGATGCTATAGCATACGCGTCACAGCTTGACTGTGCGCCCGCTCAATCGTCGGTCCGACTGCCAGAACGATGAATTAACAGGTTTAAATTACTACGCACCTGGACGACCGGAATTCCGGCGACTTCCAGCAGGTGTCGAGCGTACGGGTCTGGGCGGTATGACTCTTCGTAGTAGACGGCGGCAATGCCGGCCTGAATCAGGTTCTTTGTGCACTGCAGGCAGGGCAGGTGGGTCACATACAGGTCAGCCCCCTCCGCAGGAATGCCGAATCGCGCGCACTGCAGAAGGGCATTTTGCTCCGCGTGAATGGCGCGCACACAGTGCCCGTCGACAACTTTGCAACCGACGTCCGTACAGTGCTCATCTCCGTGAATTGATCCGTTGTAGCCGCTGGCAATCATCCGCTTGTCCCGAACAATCACACACCCCACAGCCAGTCGCTGGCATGTCGAACGCATCGCCATAACCCGACTTTGCGACGCGAAGAACTCGTCCCACGACATCCGTGTCGAATGGTGCTTGTCCTCTGTAATTGGCATACTTGCGCGCCTCCTCTGCTGCCGGACAACCCGGTGTCCGCTCTTATTATAAGAGAATTCACCAAAATGTAGGGCGAATCTACCGTCGAACAGTCGCGTTAGCCTGTCGAAGGCGTGAAATCGTGTCGGAAAGTTTGTCTCGCTCGACACCTTGGTTTGACAAACTTAGTCGCGACGGGTCCGTATAATGGCCGTACATCGCTTGGAGGGGGAAGGAAACATGGCGGACGGGATGTCCATCCGGACAGGATGGGTGGCAGAGTACCGGACGGCCGACGTGGAGCAAAGTCGTCAGTCTGTAGGGAGGCTCGTCTTGCTGGCTGGACTTGCTGTTCTGCTAGGGCGCGCGAACATCGAACATGCAGTCACTCCGTTTGGCCTCGCCTACGTCGCAGCACTCATGGAGATTCTAGGATCCCGCCGCAACTGGGTAGGTCTGCTGGTTGTGGTCGGTGCTTACTGGCAAGGCGGTGTTGGGACAGCCACAGTCATGGCGCTGTCTGTGGTGCTGTATCTGACGATTCGGAAAATGCTGTTTCGGAAGCACCGGCCTGACATCCACTGGGTGCCGTTCCTGGCGGGATTTGTGGACGTGGCTGCACGGCTTGCCGCTGTCGGGAGCGTCTGGACGCGTTACGATGTGATGATCGCGCTTGCTGAAGGAGCCCTGGTCACCATCCTGACAGTAATCTTCATCCAGTCGCTGCCGATGTTGACCGGCCGAATCACCTCGCGCGACCTCCGCCTGGATCAGTGGATGAGTCTGACAATCTTTGTAGGGTCCGTAATTGCGGGACTGTCAGGTCTTGAAGTACGTGGAGTCGTCATCAGTCAGGTGGCGGTTGACTGGAGCGTCTTGATGCTCGCTGTCGTCGGGGGACCGATGACAAGTGTGACCGGGAGTGTTGTGCTTGGCATCTTGTCGATGCTCAGTGGTTCTGTCTCGCTTGCTTCCGTTGCTGTGCTGTCCTTTGCTGGCCTATTGTCCGGTGTCGTTAAAGACGCGGGGCGGTGGCTCGTCAGTCTGGTCTTCGTGCTGTGTATGGGACTGCTCGGAGCATCGGCCCACCCCACTTGGCACGCTCTCTTTCTGTCTTGTATCGAGGCGGGCGTGGCATCACTCTTCTGCCTCCTCAGTACGAAGAAACTCCGGGCCTTCCTCGCTGAGTTTGTCCCTGGGACGGCAGAACATCGGTTATCCGAGCAGCAGCGCGTGCGACGGATCCGTTCACTCTTGTTTGAAAAGGTGCAGGAGATGGGTCAGGTCTTCGACGAACTGTCTGAGACCTTCGCGGAAGTCGGGGAAAGCCAGGTGGTTTCAGACCAACAGTTGCTCTCGGACATGGTTGGAGCGGCGATGCACAGCGTCTGTACGTCTTGCCCCATGCTCTCAAAGTGCTGGGAGCGAGAAGGTGTGGCAACGTACAACGCATTGGTGCACACGATTGCCAAACTCGAGCAGTCTCCGGGGCTGCAAACGCCGGCCACCCAAGACCTTCGCGAACGCTGTGTGCGCCTTGACTCGATGCTGAGCGTGCTCCGAAACAATCTAGAACTGACTGACCGCGACGCCAAGTGGATCACGAAACTACGGGAACAGCGGAGCCTCGTGACGGCGCAGTTGGCCGGTGTTGCAAACGTAATCCGCGGTATTGCCTCGGAAATTGAACAGGGCAACGAGTCATCTTGGTCCGGGGAAGACCAAATCCTCGACGCATTGGAACAAATGGGGTTGTATGTCGATCACGTCCACATTGTCAGTCTCGAGCCAGGCAAAGTCGAGGTGGAAGTCACGCAGCCGTCACAAGGGTCGTACGACAACTCCGTACGAGTCATCGCGCCGCTTTTGTCCGGCATCGTTGGGGAAAACATCACCGTTACACAGGTGTTTGGCGACGACGACCCAGGTCCGTGCACGAGTGTCTTTACGTCTGCCCGCATCTACGACGTGGAGACTGCAGCTGCAACGGTTGCCCGAGACGGGCGACTGGTCTCGGGGGACACTTATGCGTCGGTGGACCTGGACAATGGACGGTTTGCCGTTGCGGTGAGCGATGGCATGGGCAACGGCGAGCGTGCCCAAAAGGAGTCAAAAGCCGCACTGGAACTGCTGAAGAAGCTGCTTAAAGCGGGGTTTGACGAGCAACTGGCCATCAAGACCATCAACTCTACGCTACTCCTGCGCTCTCGCGAAGAGATGTTTACGACGCTGGACATGGCGCTCGTCGACCTGTTTAGCGCGCGGGCAGAGTTCCTCAAAATCGGCTCTGCTCCGAGTTTCCTATGCCGGAACGGGGAAGTGAGAAGCGTTGCAGGGGCCAATGTGCCAATCGGGATCTTGCAAGACATCGACGTCCAGACCATTCACGAGCAACTGCAGGACGGTGATTTGTTGGTGCTGATGTCGGATGGGGTGTTCGACGCACCGGCCGTGTACGACAAGGAGGAGTGGTTTGCCGAGCGGATTGCCGGTTTGTCCGAGTGCGACCCGCAGACCATCGCAGACACGCTGCTCGACGCGGCCGCCGCGATCAACCATGGCCAGATTGACGATGACATGACCGTAGTGGTGGCTCGGATTGCCCGTCACCAGCCGGAGTGGGCGGCAATTAAGCTGCCTGGTGTGACTGGACTGCGCAAACAGGAAAAGAAAAGGAGGGGCGCGTGACGTGACTGGAATGACCCCTAGAGAAGATGTCTATACTGGCTAGCAAACCAACTGGGGGTGTCTACATGGCGGACCATACGCCTTCCATTCGACAGATTCTCGTAATCACTGACGGTTTTTCAAATGTTGGGGAAGACCCGGTAGACGCTTCCGCGCGCGCTAAGCGGCGTGGCGTGACAGTCAATGTTGTCGGCGTGGTCGACGGCGGGGAAATGGGGCAAAAGGGCCAGGAGGAAGCGATGTCGATCGCGGATGCTGGCGGTGGCATGTGTCGCATTGTTCGTCCCGCTGAGCTGTCCGCGACCGCACAGATGCTGACGCATCAGACTATGCAGTTGACCTTGCAACAGGTTGTCAGCGAGCAACTGCAAGAAGTGATTGGAAAGGACACGATTGACCTCCCACCAGCCCAGCGTTCCAAAGTCATGCAGGTGGTCGACCGCCTTGAGGAGGCTGTTCGACTAGAACTCGTCGTCTGCGTCGACACGAGTGCCAGCATGAAGGACAAGATGGGCACGGTGCGGGAAGCGTTGCGTGACTTGAACTTGAGCTTGCAGGCCCGCGAAGGCGAGAGTGAAGTAGCTGTGATTGCGTTTCCAGGCAGTGGCGACGAAATCACTCGTGTGGTCTCAGAGTTTACGCCCAACCTGAACCTCGATGCGCTCTCCGGCATGCTGACCGCTCGCGGCGGAACCCCGACGGGACCCGCGATCGATGCCGCGATTTTGCGGTTTGACGTCAAACGGAGTCAAACTGCAGACGAAGAGGACGGGCCGCGCGGTTCAGATGCAACCGGAAGCTAACAGCCTAGGACAAAGGTGGGGGGCGGATGCTGGCACCTGGGACGCGCATCAACGGCAAGTGGAGCAAGCTCTCTCTAGATGTGGTCAAACTCCTTGGCGAAGGTGCAAACGGTGCTGTCTACCTCGTGCATACCTCACGAGGTCGCGCGGCGATGAAAGTGTGCGCTACAGCGGAAGACGCAGCAATGGAGTGGGGACTGCTCGAGCGAGCGGGCAAGCTGTGCCCGCATTTTCCCACTCCAATCGCGATCGATGACGGCATAGAGCCCGCTGGGCTCTATTTCTACGTGATGGAGTCAGTTCCTGGCCGGCCGTTGAAAGATGTCGTTCCGACGCTCGGCAGCGCGGACGCGCGGCTGGTTCTCAAGCTGACTCTTGAAGGCCTAGCGGCGCTCCACCGGACGGGCTACGCATTTTGTGATGTGAAGCCAGAGAACCTGCTAGTCGCGATTACGCCTCACCTTAATGTGCGGTTTGTCGATGTTGGCGGCGTCACCGCGTTCGGACGGTCCGTGCGCCAGTTTACGCCCATTTATGACCGCGGTTTCTGGGGATTCGGTAACCGACAGGCTGATGCTGCCTATGATGTCGCTGCCATCGCATTGGTGTGGTTGTTTACGAATGAGTCCCAGCCGCCGAATTTAGTGTTTCAGCAGAGTGTCTCGGAGCGTCAGGAGTGGTTGTTGAAGGTCGTGCGCAGACGCGGTGACAACGCGCTGTGCGCTTGGCTGGTCGAGGCCCTGACAGGGCAGATTCGCGACGCAGAGGACGCTTTAAGAAGGTTGGCGACTGTGCCCGTCGAGACTCGGCGAGTGCGCGCTAGCGCACTGCATAAACCGCGGGCTCACGCCGGAGCAAGCGGGTCTGTCTCGACTGCGGCTACCAGGCCTAGAGCGGGCGCTCGACGAAGCGCGGCCAAATCCGGGCGGGACTGGTCAGAGTGGCTGATGTGGTTGTCCCTTGGCACTGCGGCGGTCATGGCTGTGGCCGCGTGGGGGCAGTTGTTGTAAGTCGTGCCATAGTCGGTTGTTTTGGTAGAATAGTGGCAACCACTACGAGGAGGCTTCAGACGTTGCCACAGGCACAGAACGTGGTGACTGCAGTGAAACGGTTTGTAGCGCGTGAAGGCATAGGGGCGGATGGACAATCACTTCTAAGACAGCCGCTCTGCATCGCTGTGTCGGGCGGGGTCGACTCGATGGTGCTGTTGCACGTTCTGTGTTCCTTATACGGGGCAGAGCGCCAGTTGATTACCGTGCTGCACGTTCACCACCACGTGCGCCTAGAGGCTGACGATGACGCTCGATTGGTTGAATCGTTCTGTCACACGCTCGGCGTTTCCTCGGTGGTGTCGCACGTCGACAAAGACACCGTTCTCGCGAGTGACAGTAAGGGGCTCGAAGCGGACCTGCGGCAATTGCGCTACGCTGCCCTCGTTAAGGCGGCGCGGTCCGTCGGGGCATCCGCTGTGTGCCTTGCGCATCACGCGGACGACCAACTCGAAACTGTGTTGTGGCGGCTGCTTCGCGGCACCGGAGGCACCGGCGTGGGGGGGATGCGGGACCGGGGGACGAGACTTGGTCTCTTGTGGTTGCGCCCGATGTTGACTGTTGAAAAGACCGACATCTATGCTTATGCAAGCGAGTACAGCGTTCCGTACGCTGAAGACGCCAGCAATTCTTCGCTTCAGTTTACTCGAAATGTCCTGCGCCACACGGTTGTACCGGCACTAAAGCAGATTGAGCCGCGGGCAGCTGAGCACATTGCGACGTTTTCACGCATCGTGCAGGAAGAGGACGCCTGGCTCGACCAAGAGGCACACACCCTCCTCGCGTCCACGGCGCTTGTTCAAGTTGGACGCGCTCGCATCGACCTCACGTCCTTCGCGCGGGCAGCGCGTCCTTTACAACGTCGAATGATTCAAATACTATTATATTGCTTGGAATCCGGCCCAATTTCCTTTGCGCATGTGGAACAGATCCTGCACATCGCGACGGCGGAAACCCCTTCGAGTGAGTTCCTCCTTGATCCCACCCTGTTGGTTCGCCGGGAATACGAGTTCCTCTGGCTCGAGCGCCAAAGTGTGGCAGTGGGCGAGGGAGAAGCTCACTACGAAGAGACTTGGCAGCTTCTGAGCGGTGCTGTCAAAGAACTGGTTCGAACCCCCCCAGCCTGGAGTTGGCGGTTCACGTGTGAAACCTGGCACGAGCGTGGTGCCCAGGCGCGCGTTGCATTTGAAGCCTACATACCGCAGATTGGCCAATTGACCTTGAAAACTCCTTGTGCTGGCGACCGGATGTTGCTGGAAGGCGGCGGACACAAGAAACTTCAGGATGTGTTTGTCGATGCAAAGGTACCTAGGCGCTTGCGCGAGCAGTGGCCCGTCTTTTGGTTAGACACTGAAGTGCTGTGGGTACCGGGTGTACGTCGATCCGCAGCCCATCTGGTGCGAGACAGCGATAAGGATGGATACGTAATTCGCGCCTATCCTTTCATGGTTCGGGATGCGTCGGTCTCTGCGCCGCGCTGATTTCTCGGTGTACAAAGGGTACATCTACTGGGGAAAACGACGTATGCTAAGGTGAAGGTGAGTCACATCAGGAGGTTTACATGCATCCACATTTAGAACGCGTGTTAGTTACAGAGGAAGAAATTCGAAACCGCACCGCGCAGCTTGGCGCCGACATTGCCCGTGATTATGCGGACAAAAACCCACTGTTCATCGGGATCCTAAAAGGTGCCTGTATGTTTATCGCGGACTTGGTTCGGGCGGTAGAAATTCCGCTGGAAATCGACTTTATGGCGATTTCGAGCTACGGCGCGTCCTCCAAGTCGTCCGGAGTTGTCCGTATTATGAAGGACCTCGATCGTCCTCTGGAAGGACGTCACGTCGTGGTCGTCGAGGATATTGTCGACACCGGCTTAACATTGGCGTACCTGCGGGACGTACTGGTTCACAGACGCGCGGCGTCCGTCAAGATTGCTGCGATTTTTGACAAACCCGGCGGTCGCTCGGTCGACATCACACCGGACTACTGCGGCTTTACAGTACCGAATGAATTCATTGTCGGCTACGGGCTCGATCACGCTGAGCGCTATCGCAACCTTCCCTATGTGGGGGTTCTCAAACGCGAAGTCTATGAACATTGACATTGAATCTGCCTAAGCGCCTTGACGCGTTGTCTTTGCCCACTCTCAGTGTGGTACAATGACTCTGCTATGGACCGGGAGGAGGTAAGGCATGAACCGTTTTTACCGCAGCATCATTTTCTATGTGATCATCCTGCTGGCAATCGTCGGCGTGGTGAATTACATTACTGGCCAGGATCACACCCGGCAGTCCATCACTTACAGTCAATTTGTCAGTGATGTCAACCAAAAGCAGATTTCCGGACCGGTCACATTGACACCACAGGGGCTTACCGTTCAGATAGATGGGTCGCTGCAAGGTGGCAAGAAGTTTACAACGCTTGCCCTGGACGACGGAAGCTACAACATTCAAGGTTGGCTGACGTCTCACGGCGTGTCTATCGACGTCTTGCCACAACCAAAGACGTCCGTCTGGGTCAGCTTCCTGGAGTCGGTCATACCGTTCATCCTGTTGTTTGTGATGATGTTCTTCCTCTTTAATCAGGCGCAGGGCGGCGGGAGCCGGGTGATGAACTTCGGCAAGAGTCGAGCCAAACTCTACTCGGAAGAAAAGCGGCGGGTCACGTTCCGTGATGTCGCTGGTGCCGACGAAGAAAAGACCGAGCTTGAAGAGATTGTGGATTTTCTGAAAGACCCAAAGCGATTCTCGGTCCTCGGGGCGCGTATCCCCAAAGGTGTGCTCCTTGTCGGACCGCCTGGTACAGGTAAGACTCTGTTGGCTCGCGCAGTCGCTGGCGAAGCCGGCGTTCCCTTTTTTACCATCAGTGGTTCTGACTTTGTCGAGATGTTCGTGGGCGTCGGTGCTTCCCGCGTGCGCGACTTGTTTGAGACGGCGAAGAAAAATGCGCCGTGCATCATCTTCATCGACGAAATTGACGCCGTCGGTCGTCACCGCGGCGCAGGCCTTGGCGGTGGGCACGACGAACGCGAACAGACGCTGAACCAGTTGCTTGTCGAGATGGACGGGTTCTCGGGTAACGAGGGCATTATTATCATCGCTGCGACAAACCGACCGGATATCCTCGACCCGGCACTGTTGCGGCCTGGCCGAATTGACCGACAGATCATCGTCAATCGTCCGGATGTCAAAGGCCGCGAAGAGATTCTGCACGTGCACGCCAGAAACAAGCCGTTTGCTCCGGATGTGAAGTTCGATGTGGTGGCCAAACGCACACCAGGGTTCACCGGCGCCGACCTCGAGAATGTCTTGAACGAAGCGGCGTTAATCGCGGCGAGACGGCAGTCATCGCAAATTCATTGGGGCGAAATCGATGAAGCGATTGACCGTGTCATGGCGGGACCGGAGAAACGTAGTCGCGTTATCACGGACCACGAGCGAAAGCTCGTCGCGTTCCACGAATCTGGTCACGCAGTCATCGGCTTCTTTGTCCAAAACGCGGAGACCGTGCACAAAGTAACGATTGTCCCGCGCGGCATGGCCGGTGGGTACACTGTGACGCTGCCCAAAGAGGACCGCTACTTTATGACTCGGCAAGAAATGCTGGACCGCATCTGCGGCCTGCTCGGTGGCCGAGTGGCCGAGGAGATTGTCCTTGGCGAAATCAGCACCGGCGCGTCGAACGATCTCGAACGAGTTACTGAAATCGCGCGGCAGATGGTCACTCAGTACGGCATGAGCAAAAAGCTCGGTCCCATGCAGTTTGGCAGCCGGCAAGGTCAGGTCTTTCTTGGCAAAGACCTCTCGACGGAGCAGAACTACAGCGACCGTGTAGCGTATGAGATCGACGAAGAGATGAAGTCCATCATCGAATCGTGCCACGAGCGCACGCGTACTATCTTGACCGAGCAGCGTGCTAAGTTAGACGCGTTGGCTGCCGCTCTGCTTGAACGAGAGACAGTCGACGAGGATGAAATCCGGGGCATCTTGGGTGGTTCCCCAGAGGTGACCATCGGTACAGACGCTACCGGCTCATCGACGGAAACTGGGGACGAGGCGACGGGGTCGGGCGCAAGTGTTAACCACAGCGCAGACGACAGCGAACCGAACGACCTACCGCCGCCCACTACCGTCTAACACGGTGGTCGGAGTTTCAGAACATCTTCCGAAAGAACCCTCGAGTGCGACACTCGGGGGATTTTTACGATAACGGGCTTACTCCAGCAGCTGTGTGCTGATTTGATTACGGGGAGGTGGCGCTTTGGAACACGTGTTTGTCATGGATATAGGGAACTCAAACACTGTTCTTGGTGTATTTGAAGGCGAGACGATTTTGCAGCGCTGGCGTATCCACACGTCCCGCGAGCGCACTGTCGACGAACTCGGTGTGCTCATCAGGGCACTGTTCCAGGATGCAAAACTTGACCCGGGACGGTTGGCTGGTGTGACCGTCTGTTCCGTCGTACCTCCCGTTATGAACACCGTCGAGGAAATGTGTCGAAAATACCTCGGGCTGGAACCCGTTGTCGTTGGTCCTGGGATTAAGACGGGTCTCCCGGTCCTGACGGAGAACCCCCGGGAGGTCGGCGCTGACCGTATTGTCAACGCAGTCGCAGCAGTACAACTTTACGGAACTCCGGTTGTTATCGTAAACCTCGGTACGGCCACTACCGTGTGTGTAGTAGACGACCGTGGACAGTACATTGGAGGCGTGATTGCGCCTGGTCTGCGCATCGCCACAGACGCCTTGTACGAAAGAGCTGCGAAGCTGCCGCGAATTGAACTCTCTTGGCCGAAGTCCGTGATCGGCCGCAACACCGTTCACTCCATGCAGTCTGGTGTACTGTATGGGTTCGCTGGGCTTGTCGATGGGTTGGTTGGGCGAGTAGAAACTGAGCTTGCGCAAAAGTTTCGAGTTGTTGCGACTGGCGGGATGGCGGAGTTGATTGGCGAGGTGTCACACCGTATCGAAGTGGTGAATCCGGACCTGTCACTCGTCGGACTGCGTCTGCTGTGGGAAAAGAATCGCTTGGTGAAAGAGCCGCTAGGGAGGAGAAGTTTGCTTGAGCCAGATTCCTGATGAAATTGTGCGCGGGCTATCTCGCGAAGGCCGCGCCCGCATCTTGACTTGTACGACGACAGGACTCGTTAATGAACTTCAACGTCGACACCAGTCCTGGCCCGTCGCGACGGCGGCGCTCGGCCGAACAGCGTCAATCGCCGCAATGATGGGCGCCATGCTGAAGGGAAACGACCGCCTGACTCTGCAGATTCAAGGTGACGGGCCGCTCGGTTCCATCCTTGTTGATGCCGACGCACAGGGTCATGTGCGCGGGTATGTGAAGAACCCGCACGTACATCTGGCACCGAACGCCCAAGGAAAACTGAACGTCGGAGGCGGCGTGGGGGCGGGCATGCTCTACGTGATCAGGGACTACGGGTTAAAGGAACTGTACAGAGGAGCAGTTGAGCTGCAAACTGGCGAAATTGCCGACGACTTTACGTACTATTTCTCCGTCTCCGAGCAGACCCCGTCAGCGGTTGGAGCCGGCGTGCTGGTGGAGACGGACAACCGCGCGGTTGCGGCGGGTGGGTTTATCCTGCAACTTTTGCCAGGGCACACGGAGGAGGATATCGCCGCGGTTGAGCAACACCTGGCTAAGTTGAGCAGTGTCACGGATTTCCTGAAGACGGGGGCGACGGCAGCGGAACTGTTGTGGTACCTTGCTCCGGACGCTTATGGGCTGACCGCTTCATCGGTGGAATTTCGCTGCTCCTGCTCGCGGGAGCGGCTTGGGTCTGTTTTGGCAGGGCTTGGGGCAGCCGAGCTGGAGTCGATGATTGAGGAGCAGGGACAGGCGGAATTGGTGTGTCGCTTCTGCAATGAAGCGTATCAGTTTGACCGCGCGGACCTAGAGCAACTGCTTGCTGATGTGAAGGCGACGTCCATCGACGAGTGAGTGCAACGTGTCAACGGGGAGTCGCTAGTTCTGGGAGGTCAGACTGAATGGACAAGCACTTTCAACCTGGTCGGACAACACGCGTGATGGGCATCGTGAACGTCACGCCTGACTCGTTCTCAGATGGCGGTCTCGCCTACCAGGTTTCAGATGCAGTGGCTCGTGCGGTCCAGCTGATGGAAGATGGTGCAGACATCATCGACGTAGGCGGTGAGAGCACACGTCCTGGAGCGACAGAAGTCACGGCAGAGGAGGAGTGGGCCAGACTTCGCCCCGTCCTCCATGAACTCTGTCAGGTCTTGCATTTTCCTGTTTCAGTAGACACATATCGGGCTCAAACTGCCGCGCGGGCACTTGAGCTTGGCGCGATTGTGATCAACGATGTGTGGGGAGGCCTTGCTGACCCGGACATGTTCCGGGTGGTAGCGGAGGCGGGTTGTACATATGTATGGATGCACAACCGCAACGAACCGGCTGCAGACGCCTTTGCCGCCCTCATCGAGGAGACTCATCGAGGCGTAGAACTCGCATTGGCTGCCGGAGTCCGTGCGGACAGACTGTGGATTGACCCTGGTATCGGGTTCGGAAAAACACTGCAGGACAATTTGCTTGTGTTGCACAAAATGTCCGAGTACTGTGCACTGCCGTATCCGGTTTTGCTTGGCACAAGCCGGAAGCGAGTAATCGGAGAAACGCTTGGAGTAGATGTAGGTGAACGTCTGGAAGGGTCGCTCACCACTGTGGCGCTTGGTGTTTGGGCCGGGGTGCAGGCGGTTCGCGTCCACGACGTCAAGCAATCGCTGCGCACATGCCGAATGGCTGAAGCGATTCGCGACGCAAAGGGAGGTAGTTCGTCGTGACGTCTCTAAGGCACACGGCTTACATCGGGATTGGGTCAAACCTTGGGGACAGGCTGCAATACCTGCGGCGTGCAACAGACGCCTTTGACGCTGAGGTGCAGATTGTTCGCGCGGCCCCGATTTTTGAAACGGATCCCGTCGAACTACTCGATCAACCAGCATTTTTCAACACCGTGCTGGAGGTGCGGACAGATTTGCGTCCACTCGAGTTACTCGCCGCGCTGCACGAGATAGAACATGGGCTCGGCCGGGAACGTTTGATTCGATTTGGCCCACGCACGGTCGATCTGGACATTCTTTTATACGATGACGAATATGTATGCTTTCAGTCGCTGCAGATCCCGCATCCACGGATGTGGCGGCGAGCCTTCGTGCTAGTGCCTCTAGCTCATCTCGTGCCGAACCGTCGAGGCCCTGGTGGTCGTACGGTGGCAGACTTGGCGGCTGAATTCCACGGGAGGGGAGTTCGAGATGTTGGATGCCTTTGGTAGGCGGATTCGCGCATACCGGAAACTGAAGCGTTTAACCCAGGTGGAATTAGCTGAACAACTCGGTGTCAGTATCGCGATCGTAGGTACCCTAGAGCGCGGTACACGTGTGCCGTCTCGGCAAATGATCACGCACGTCGCCACTGTGCTTCAGGTGCCTGAAGCGGAACTACTCGGCGGACTCACTGTCGAAGAACTGGTCGAGGCGAGCCCGGGGGGATTTTGATGCAGAAGCCGTGAATCCGCCATCATTGTGTGCCGTGGAACGTTAGGGATTGCACTCAGATAGGGCGGGTGGGTACAATTTCATGCGTTGACAATGGGTAGGGTGCTCTCTATAATTGCGCGTATACGTGATCCCGACCGCATGCACCAGGCGGTTTTCTCTTGTTCATGGTCGCGCTTGCAGAGGGCGCCTCACCAAAAGGTTTGCAGGGACAACTGCTTACGTATACGACATTTAGGGTTCTGCACTGTCGAGCATGCGCTACACTCGTACGCTGAGCTTGTCTGCAGTTTTGTAAAGGAGAGACAGGAATGGCTGACAAAGAAGTATTGCTGACCCCTGAGGGCCTACAGAAGTTAGAGGATGAGCTCGAACACCTGAAAAGCGTGAAACGCCGCGAGGTGGCGGAACGCATCAAACTAGCCATTAGCTATGGAGATATCAGTGAAAACTCGGAATACGAGGATGCAAAGAACGAACAAGCCTTTATCGAAGGGCGCATCATGACGCTCGAGAAAATGCTACGCAACGCCCGTATTATTCAAGAAGACGATGTGCAGACGGATTCTGTGAGCATTGGGTCAACAGTGCTGTTGCGTGACCTTGAGTTCAACGAAGATGTCGAATACACCATTGTCGGTTCTGCGGAAGCGGACCCGGCGAGTAATAAGATCTCGAACGAATCCCCAGTGGGACGCGCCCTGCTCGGGCAGTCTGTCGGATCCACTGTGGACGTGGCAGTGCCGGCTGGGTCGCTGCAGTTTCAGATCTTGAACATCAAGCGATAAGTCCTCCCTCGCTGTGCATGCCGAGGTGACCTGGTAAACTTGGATGCACTGTGGAAATTTGGGCGAGCGGTCCCCCGCTCGCCTCTTATGATTGGAGCCTAGAGAATGGATGACGCTGGATTATTTGAGACGCGGTTGCACAAGTTGGACGAGTTTCGGGCGCGGAGCGTGGACCCTTTCGGGCACCGCTACGAAGTCACTCACCATGCGCAGGATATCCTCCAGTTCGGTGCGGAATTGGACAAGGAGGCCCTTGACGACGCGAGCCTTCGCGTACGCATAGCTGGCCGTTTGATGATCAAACGCGGTCACGGCAAGGCGAGCTTTGCCGTGCTGCAGGACAGGACAGGCAGTATTCAAATCTACGCGAAAGTCGATGTTCTCGGCGAAAGTGCCTATGAACTCTTCCAACTGCTGGACCTCGGTGATTTTATCGGTGTCGAGGGCACTGTGTTTCGGACCAACCGTGGTGAGATCACGGTACTCATCGAACAACTCGACGTGTTGTCGAAATCCCTTCGACCGCTGCCGGAAAAGTGGCACGGCCTGAAAGACGTCGAAACACGCTACCGTCAGCGTTACCTGGACCTCGTGGTTAACCCGGATGTCAGGCAGACGTTCATCCTTCGTACAAAAATCATCCAGGCGCTGCGCAATTTTCTCGACGACCGCGGGTTTCTGGAAGTTGAGACGCCCACTCTGCACTCGGTGGCTAGTGGCGCTCATGCTCGTCCGTTTTTGACGCATCACAATGCTCTGGACATGGACCTCAACCTCCGCATTGCGCTTGAGTTGCACTTGAAGCGCCTGATTGTGGGTGGGTTGGAGCGGGTTTACGAGATCGGCAGAGTTTATCGTAATGAGGGAATCAGCACAAAGCACAACCCGGAGTTCACAATGTTGGAGTTGTATCAGGCTTACGCCGACTTCCACGACATCATGGACCTCACAGAGGCCATGATTCGCCATGCGGCTCAAGCCGCGACGGGTACATTGCAACTGCCCTATGGTGAGGACACGATTGACCTCGAAAGTCCGTGGGCACGTCGACACATGGCAGACTTGGTCAAAGAAGAGACGGGTGTCGACTTCCGTGCGGTCATTTCCACGCAGGAGGCACACCGCCTTGCTCGGGAACACGGCGTCACGGTCCAGCCCAACATGCAGTTTGGGCACGTCCTGAATGAGTTCTTCGAGCAAAAGGTTGAGCACACACTGCTGCAACCGACATTCGTGTACGGTCACCCGGTTGAAGTGTCGCCGCTTGCGAAAAAGAATGCAGACGACCCGCGCTTCACCGATCGGTTTGAGTTGTTTATCGTCGGACGTGAACACGGCAATGCATTTAGCGAGTTGAACGATCCACTCGACCAACGCGAGCGCTTTCAGCAACAGGTGGCAGAAAAAGCGGCCGGCAACGACGAAGCACAGGAACTGGATGAGGACTTCTTGCTGGCGATGGAACACGGCATGCCGCCGACTGGTGGGCTAGGCATCGGCGTTGACCGGCTCGTGATGTTGCTCACGAACCAGTCCTCGATTCGGGACGTGCTGTTGTTCCCGCTGATGCGCGAGCGCGTAGTGGACGAGGACTAAAGTACGGACAAAGACGGAGTGGAGAGGCCGGCAAAAGCTACCGGCCTCTGTTTTATGAGAGATGGAGTTGGGAATGGTGTTGGGAATGGTGTGCCCCGCAGACCGTTCCAGGAGAACTGTGACGCGACGTGGATGGCCACTCCGGGAGAATTGAGACACCGAAGTGTATGACCGCTCCGGGAGAATTGAGACGCGAAGTCCATGGCCCGCTACGGGCTCCTGCCACCCTGTACTCGGCTAGGCGTATATTGGGAACCCCGCTGCGAATTCACCCGCCAAAACATTCCAGAATAATTTAGGTTGATCTCGGCCTAGACGCGTGGTATATTAGTCGATGTCGCCGCGAGGCGGTGCCGCTGAGAAAGACCCCACAAACCGCGTCACATCAAGGTTTCTCGGGTTTTTCAGTTGGCTGTCAGACGAGGTTTCCACTCGGTTTTAGGGTTCGTCTTGAACCGACGCAGAAACTCTTGCGAGATAGTGAGCGACCAGAAACATCCACTAGACAGGGCCGACGAGGCGTGGTAAGATACTCGTCGCCGCTTCAAACGGGTGCTTCGGTCAAGCGGTGAATACGAGCATGACAATGGTTCCTTGAAAACTAAACACGCAAGAGAGCGACAGTGTATCGCAAGCAGAATTGGCTTTGGCTTCGGCTGGAGTTAAGGAAGCATAAATGAGCAGCAAACTTATTTGAGAGTTTGATCCTGGCTCAGGACGAACGCTGGCGGCGTGCCTAATACATGCAAGTCGAGCGGACCCTTCGGGGTCAGCGGCGGACGGGTGAGTAACACGTGGGTAATCTGCCCAACTGACCGGAATAACGCCTGGAAACGGGTGCTAATGCCGGATAGGCAACGAGGAGGCATCTCCTTGTTGGGAAAGGTGCAACTGCACCGCAGATGGAGGAGCCCGCGGCGCATTAGCTAGTTGGTGGGGTAACGGCCTACCAAGGCGACGATGCGTAGCCGACCTGAGAGGGTGGACGGCCACACTGGGACTGAGACACGGCCCAGACTCCTACGGGAGGCAGCAGTAGGGAATCTTCCGCAATGGGCGCAAGCCTGACGGAGCAACGCCGCGTGAGCGAAGAAGGCCTTCGGGTTGTAAAGCTCAGTCACTCGGGAAGAGCGGACGAAGGAGTGGAAAGCCTTCGTCGAGACGGTACCGAGAGAGGAAGCCCCGGCTAACTACGTGCCAGCAGCCGCGGTAATACGTAGGGGGCAAGCGTTGTCCGGAATCACTGGGCGTAAAGCGTGCGTAGGCGGTCGCGTGTGTCTGGGGTGAAAGTCCAGGGCTCAACTCTGGGATTGCCTTGGAAACTGCGTGACTTGAGTACTGGAGAGGCAAGGGGAATTCCGCGTGTAGCGGTGGAATGCGTAGATATGCGGAGGAATACCAGTGGCGAAGGCGCCTTGCTGGACAGTGACTGACGCTGAGGCACGAAAGCGTGGGGAGCAAACAGGATTAGATACCCTGGTAGTCCACGCCGTAAACGATGAGTGCTAGGTGTTGGGGGGTACCACCCTCAGTGCCGAAGGAAACCCAATAAGCACTCCGCCTGGGGAGTACGGTCGCAAGACTGAAACTCAAAGGAATTGACGGGGGCCCGCACAAGCAGTGGAGCATGTGGTTTAATTCGAAGCAACGCGAAGAACCTTACCAGGGCTTGACATCCCCCTGACCGTCACAGAGATGTGGCTTCCCTTCGGGGCAGGGGAGACAGGTGGTGCATGGTTGTCGTCAGCTCGTGTCGTGAGATGTTGGGTTAAGTCCCGCAACGAGCGCAACCCTTGAGCTGTGTTACCAGCGCGTAAAGGCGGGGACTCACAGGTGACTGCCGGCGTAAGTCGGAGGAAGGCGGGGATGACGTCAAATCATCATGCCCTTTATGTCCTGGGCTACACACGTGCTACAATGGGCGGAACAACGGGAAGCGAGACCGCGAGGTGGAGCAAAACCCTGAAAACCGTTCGTAGTTCGGATTGCAGGCTGCAACCCGCCTGCATGAAGCCGGAATTGCTAGTAATCGCGGATCAGCATGCCGCGGTGAATCCGTTCCCGGGCCTTGTACACACCGCCCGTCACACCACGAGAGTCGGCAACACCCGAAGTCGGTGGGGTAACCCGTAAGGGGGCCAGCCGCCGAAGGTGGGGTTGATGATTGGGGTGAAGTCGTAACAAGGTAGCCGTATCGGAAGGTGCGGCTGGATCACCTCCTTTCTATGGAGTAAGAGGCACTGTCGCTCGGTGTCGGCAACGACTTGCGTGTTTAGTTTTGAGGGAGCCATAACCCGCCCGGGTTTGTCCTGGTGCGGCGAATTGGTGACTTCAACTCGGTATTCGTGTGCTTGCACACGGTGCTGAACTGTACCTTGGAAACTGGATAACGACTCCTATGTAAGAAACGTCAACCGACATGATCACAGTGGGTAACTGTGTTCGAGTGACGTGGCGGGAAACTGCTGCGTTACAACAGGTGAAGTTAGGAAGGGCGCACGGAGGATGCCTAGGCGCCAGGAGCCGACGAAGGACGGGGCGAACACCGAAATGCCACGGGGAGCTGTAAGCGAGCTTTGATCCGTGGATGTCCGAATGGGGGAACCCAGCAGCCGTCATGGGCTGTTACTGCACACTGAATCCATAGGTGTGTGGAGGCAACCGAGGGAACTGAAACATCTAAGTACCTCGAGGAAGAGAAAACAAGAGTGATTCCGCAAGTAGTGGCGAGCGAACGCGGAAGAGCCTAAACCAGTGCTGTGTAAGGTTGCAGCCGTTGCAGGACTGGGGTAGTGGGGCTAGTGCGGAGGGTGCTGCAAACTCCTCGCGAAGTCAAAAACTGCATTTGTAGCCAAACGGCATGGGAAGGCCGGCCAGAGACGGTGAGAGCCCGGTAGGCGAAACGAATGCAACTTCGTGGCACAAGTACCCAAGTACCGCGGGACACGAGAAACCCCGTGGGAATCTGGGAGGACCACCTCCTAAGGCTAAATACTCCCTGGCGACCGATAGCGGATAGTACCGTGAGGGAAAGGTGAAAAGAACCGCGGGAGCGGAGTGAAATAGAACCTGAAACCGTGTGCCTACAAGCAGTCGAAGCATGCATGACATGTGACGGCGTGCCTTTTGTAGAATGAACCGGCGAGTGATGACAGCGAGCGAGGTTAAGGCGGGAAAGCCGGAGCCGCAGCGAAAGCGAGTCTGAAGAGGGCGAGTAGTTCGTTGTCATCGACCCGAAACCGGGTGAGCTACCCCTGGTCAGGGTGAAGTGCGGGTAACACCGCATGGAGGCCCGAACCCACCGGCGTTGAAAAGCCGGGGGATGAACTGGGGGTAGGGGAGAAATTCCAATCGAACTCGGAGATAGCTGGTTCTCCCCGAAATCGCTTTAGGGCGAGCGTCAAGGGATGAGGGACGGAGGTAGAGCACTGATTGGATGCGGGGCCCTACCAGGGTTACCAAGTCCAGTCAAACTCCGAATGCCGTCTTGTTGCACCTTGGCAGTTAGACTACGAGTGCTAAGATCCGTGGTCAAAAGGGAAACAGCCCAGACCAACAGCTAAGGTCCCAAAGCCTGGTTAAGTGGAAAACGATGTGGCGGTGCACAGACAACCAGGATGTTGGCTTAGAAGCAGCCACCATTCAAAGAGTGCGTAATAGCTCACTGGTCGAGTGCTGCTGCGCGGAAAATGTAACGGGGCTAAACCAGGCACCGAAGCTTTGGATGTACCGAATGGTACGTGGTAGGGGAGCGTTCCATGGGCGGAGAAGCTGGACTGGAAGGTCTGGTGGAGCGCATGGAAGTGAGAATGCCGGTATGAGTAGCGAAAAGACAAGTGAGAATCTTGTCCGCCGAAAGCCCAAGGGTTCCTGGGGAAGGATCGTCCGCCCAGGGTAAGTCGGGACCTAAGGCGAGGCCGAGAGGCGTAGTCGAAGGACAACGGGTGGAAATTCCCGTACCACCGAAACACGTTTGAGCGACGGGGTGACGCAGGAGGAGCAGGGAAGCGCCCGGATGGAAGAGGGCGTCCAAGCAGCGAGCGTAGAGGATAGGCAAATCCGTCCTCTGAGAAGCGTGAGCTGTGATGGGGAGGGAAGTACAGTACCGAAGTCCCGCACTTCACACTGCCAAGAAAAGCCTCTAGCGAGTGCTAGGTGCCCGTACCGGAAACCGACACAGGTGGGCGCGTGGAGAACACGGAGGCGCGCGGGAGAACTCTCGTTAAGGAACTCGGCAAAATGGCCCCGTAACTTCGGGAGAAGGGGCGCTCGAAAGAGCCGCAGTGAAAAGGCCCAAGCGACTGTTTAGCAAAAACACAGGTCTCTGCAAAGCCGAAAGGCGAAGTATAGGGGCTGACGCCTGCCCGGTGCTGGAAGGTTAAGAGGAGGGGTTAGGGGCAACCCGAAGCTCTGAATTGAAGCCCCAGTAAACGGCGGCCGTAACTATAACGGTCCTAAGGTAGCGAAATTCCTTGTCAGGTAAGTTCTGACCCGCACGAATGGCGTAACGACTTGGGCGCTGTCTCAACGAGAGACCCGGTGAAATTGTAATACCTGTGAAGATGCAGGTTACCCGCGGCTAGACGGAAAGACCCCGTGGAGCTTGACTGTAGCTTGATATGGGAGATGGGTATGTCATGTACAGGATAGGTGGGAGACTGAGAAGCATGGGCGCCAGCCTGTGTGGAGTCGACGTTGGGATACCACCCTTGACATGCCTGTCTTCTAACCTGGCCCCATGAAACTGGGGTAGGGACAGTGTCAGGTGGGCAGTTTGACTGGGGCGGTCGCCTCCTAAAGAGTAACGGAGGCGCCCAAAGGTTCCCTCAGCGCGGATGGAAATCGCGCGGTGCGTGTAAAGGCAAAAGGGAGCTTGACTGCGAGACGGACAGGTCGAGCAGGGACGAAAGTCGGGCTTAGTGACCCGGCGGTGCCGAGTGGAAGGGCCGTCGCTCAACGGATAAAAGCTACCCCGGGGATAACAGGCTGATCTCCCCCAAGAGTTCACATCGACGGGGAGGTTTGGCACCTCGATGTCGGCTCATCGCATCCTGGGGCTGAAGTCGGTCCCAAGGGTTGGGCTGTTCGCCCATTAAAGCGGTACGCGAGCTGGGTTCAGAACGTCGTGAGACAGTTCGGTCCCTATCTGCCGCGGGCGCAGGATACGTGAGAGGAATTGTCCTTAGTACGAGAGGACCGGGATGAACCGACCGCTGGTGTCCCAGTTGTGCCGCCAGGCGCAGCGCTGGGTAGCTACGTCGGGAATGGATAAGCGCTGAAAGCATCTAAGCGCGAAGCCAGCCTCAAGATAACGTATCCCATCCGGTTAACGGAGTAAGACCCCTCATAGATGATGAGGTAGATCGGTCCGGAGTGGAAGCACAGTGATGTGTGGAGCGGACGGATACGAATCGGTCGAGGGCTTCACCAGATTCGTTGGTTGACGAGTACGAGCATAGGGCAGAGTCGTTATCTGGTTTCTGGGGTACAGGGAACGGTGTGGCACAGCCGACCGTTTGATGTACCTGATGTCTGGTGGTAATGGCGGAGGGGACACACGCGTACCCATCCCGAACACGACCGTTAAGACCTCCAGCGCCGATGATACTTGGGGTGCAGACCCCTGGGAAAGTAGGACGCCGCCAGGCGAGAGAAGTGGGAAGGCCCAGCACCGAGTGTGCTGGGCCTTTTCGTATGCGTGGGTACGGGGAAACAAGGAGAGATAAGGGACAGGAACAGGGACAAGAAGAGATAAGGGCAAGTTCCGAGGGGACGGGTAAAGATAAGGGACAAGTTCAAATGGTATGCCGCGCCGCGGCATACTCCAATGGAGTCCTAGACTTCGGGGTGGAGGTCCGGTTGCGTAAGTGGAGGGTCAGCGGCGTAAGTGTACAAAACGTCCACATAGCGGATACCCCAATGGGGGTATATGCGCCCCAACGTCGGTGATTCCGGTGCTGGGGTGCGTACAGATGGTGAGTTTCACAACGAAGCGGAGAGTGGAAGGCCGCATGGCGTGGTGTCCACAGTGTGATAGCGTACATTTTGCTCCTTACACCGGGGGAAGCGACAGAGAGAAACGTCGATTTCGTATACATAGCACTGCGGATACCCAGGAAGGGGTATCTACTGAGGCGTTGGGTGATCAAATTGCGCGCTATACGGCAAAATCGGCCCTCAGACGGGCATATAGCGAACAATAAATGCGTTACGGAGCCAAAATCGGCTACAAACGAGGGTTTGGCGAAGGCGAGCGAACAATTTGACCATTCGAAGGTCTAGTTATGTAAACAACGAGCGGATAACGAACAAAAAGTGCGTTCGACTCTCGGTATGACGGGCCCGTGAGTCATCCGCAGCGAGCAGAGCCATAGAGACTCCAAAGGACCGAAGAATAACACGTCGCGGCAGTGTTATCTCACAACCCTAACGTGGCGCCAGAGCGTGAGTGCCAGGTAGCGACCGAAATAGAGGGGCAAGTTCAAATGGTATGCCGCGCCGCGGCATACTCCAATGGAGTACTTTTCGTCCACCTGGCATTGCGGATACCCAGGAAGGGGTATATGCCTGCGCCGGACCAAATGAGACCAATAAGACCTTCCGATAGCGTTATCGCCAAAGCCTAACGCGCCGTCAGGACGTTATTCGCTTGCACAATGGCCATTTCGAGGCGATAACGTCCCAGAAACGCGTTATCGCCACAAGTGGGGGCGGGAAACCGAGATCTAACAGAGGATAACGCGTTGTGAGGACGTTAGCCACCTGATTATGTAAACAAATCACACGATAACGAGTCGACAGAGCGTTAAGCAAAATGGGTAAGGTGGGTACCGCCGGCTGTCACTCGAAAGGTTACACGGATGTGACACGGTTTGATACCGTTGGTAGCGTTATGCGATCAGACTCACTACAGCGCGACGCGATCGAGCTCGGTCATGTCCGGTTGAGCAATTGAGGGCCTGTCGTCCTCTGGCGGATTCAGGGACAAGAAAGCTCTGCGCAAGCCCGACGCAGAGCGAATTGTTGAACGATAGGCTTTGTCCAAACCGGTAAGTGCGAGTTGCTTTCTGCCGCATCGATCCGCACGATGAAAACGACCGTAATGAAATCGCCCGTGACGATCTTGACCGTAATGAAAACGAATGTGACTCCATCGAACGTGACTCCATCGAACGTGACTCCATCGAACGTGACTCCATCGAACGTGACTGATCGACCTACGTGTCACCGTTCGGACGCAGGTGGCGCTGCAGATCGGATAGCCGTAGGGAAACATTCATAAGCTAAGCCAAGAGGCCGTCCAGGAAAACGGCCGAGAATATGCGCGAAATCTCTTTGGCGCCGAGTTTACCGGACGTACGATACCAACGGTATACCCAGTTGCACGCCCCAAGAATGGCGAGTGCCGCGATCTTTGGCTGTTCAACATGGAATTCGCCATTGGCCTTACCCTCGTTGAGAATTGCCGCCCACAAATCCACATATCGATCCGTCAAGTCCTGGATGACTTGGTGCTGATTCTCACCGAGAGAGAACGCTTCGCGTAGCAGCACAGTCGTCGTCTCGATGTTGGCCGTCGAGACCGTGAGGTGGTTTTCAACTGCTTGAATCAACTTCTCTTTGGCTGGCAGGTTAGAGGCCAATATGGCTTCGAGGCGGTCGTTGAAGTCCGTGATCGCCTGGTGTGCGATTTGGAGCAAAAGGTCTTCTTTGGAGTGAATATAGTGGTACAGGCTCCCCTTTTGCAACCCGACTTCGTCTGCGATGTCCTGCACTGAAGTTGCATGATACCCTTTGCGTTCAAATAGTTTGACGGCGGCAAGTGCAATTTCCATCTGCCGGTTCGCAGCCATCGGTGACCACCCTTCTCTCAGACCACTCAGTACCTTTTGGGAAAGTGTATCGTGAAAGTGTGACAGGGTCAACGAGCCTCATCAATAGGCATAACTGGGGCGTGTGCGCGGAAAAATGACGGCGTGTTTGCATTCGCGATCGACTGCGCTATAATAAAGTCAACAATAGTCAAAGTCAAAATCAAACAACGTCAGAGAACCATACGTACAATGAGCGGAGGGGGAGTGAATTGGGAAACAACATCTCCGATATCATTGAGCAGTATCTGAAGCAGATCATCCAAAAGAGTCAGGCTGGCATGATTGAACTGCAGCGAAGCGATTTAGCAGAGTTGTTTCAGTGTGTGCCGTCCCAGATTAACTACGTGATCAGCACGCGGTTCTCGCTTGAACAAGGTTATGTCGTCGAGTCCAAGCGTGGCGGTGGCGGGTACATTCGCATTCGCCAGATGCAGCTGAACGCACACGAGCCGCTGATTCATATCGTACAATCAATCGGTGTGGAAATGACTCAGCGGGAGGCGGAGGGTATCATCGACCGCCTGAGGCGAGAAGACGTCATCACTGAGCGCGAAGCCAGTTTGCTTCGCGCTGCTATTAACCGAGACACCCTACACATCAACTTGCCACTGCGTGACCAATTGCGTGCGCGGCTGATGGCACAGATGCTGGCTGCACTGTTTGTGGCGAAGGCAGACGAGGGTGAGGGTTGAGCCAGAGGGCTCAACCCAATAAGTTTCGGACGACTGACGGGGGGTGTTGCAGGGTGTTGTGTGAACAGTGTCACACGCGTCCGGCTACGGTCCACTTCACCAAGATTGTCGGGGGAGAGAAGACCGAATATCACTTGTGCGAGACGTGCGCAAAGGAGAAAGGCAACGTGTTTGCCAAGGCCGCTCAGGCCTTCGATTTCAACCATTTGTTGAGCGGGTTGCTCAACATGGAGTCCTCACCGGGGTTTGCCGCGCCACAGCCGACAACGCAACGCTGTGATGTGTGCGGACTTTCCTACAATCAATTCACACAGACCGGGCGGTTCGGTTGCCCGCACTGCTATGACAGCTTCTCGAGTCGCCTCGAGCCGCTGCTGCGGCGCATCCAAAACAACGGCCAGCATTCAGGCAAAGTACCCGGCAAAGCGGGAGAGCAAGTCAAACGCAAAAAGACGCTCGATCACTTGCGGGCGGAACTGCAACAGGCTGTGGCAGCTGAGCAGTTTGAACGGGCTGCTGAGTTGCGAGACGAGATTCGCGGGCTCGAGCAGTCGCATGGACAGTAGGAGGTGATCTTCGATGTCATTACAGGACTTTCTCCAGCGCGCAACGACGAAGTGGATGAAGGATAGCGGGCCAGACGACGACATCGCGCTTACCAGCCGAATCCGAATCGCTCGCAACATCGAAGACGTCCCTTTTCCCATGTTGCAGACGGACTCGCACGCCAATGCCGTGATCGAACAAGTGGAGCGCGCGCTGAACAGCCCCAAGGTAACAGCTAGTGGACAGTTTGAGCTTCTGCGCATTGCCGACATGTCCGCGCTCGACCGCCAAGTCCTTGTCGAGAAACACCTCATTAGCAGAGACTTAGCAGAAGAAGTTCGACACGGTGCTGTCGCTCTGCGTTCAGATGAGGTCATCAACGTGATGATCAACGAAGAAGACCACTTGCGCATTCAGTGCCTGATGCCAGGACGTAGACTCGAAGAGGCATGGGATGTGGCAAATAAGTTAGACGATGCACTTGAGGAGCAGATCCCGTACGCGTTCCACGACCGCTATGGCTACCTGACAGCTTGCCCGACCAACGTTGGCACGGGAATTCGAGCTTCCGTGATGTTGCACTTGCCAGGTCTCGTTCTGTCCGGTCAGATTAACCGACTGCTATCTGCCGTATCGCAGGTCGGGCTTACCGTACGCGGGATGTACGGCGAGGGCAGCGAGTCAGCCGGAAATCTATTTCAGGTTTCTAACCAAGTAACGTTGGGCGAAACTGAGGAAGAGATTATTGGTAACCTCGACAGTGTCGTCCACCAGTTGATTGATCACGAACGCAGCGCTCGCCGCGTACTGGTGCAGGAGAACCGGGATGGACTCGAAGACCGCGTGAGCCGCTCCTTTGGAATCCTTGCTTACGCGAGACGAATGGATTCTAAAGAGACACTGCAGCGTTTGTCCGATGTCCGACTCGGGATTGACTTAGGCATGATTACAGGTGTTTCCGCCGGGATCCTCAAAGAACTGCTTGTCATGAGCCAACCGGCGTTCTTACAGAAGTACTACAACCAGGAGTTGCCCCCCGCGGAACGCGACTTGCGCCGGGCGACACTGATCCGCGAGCGACTCAGACTCGACGATACGGAGGTGCAGTAACTATGTACACAAGATTCACCGAACGAGCCCAAAAAGTTCTGGCCTTGGCGCAGGACGAAGCGTCCCGCTTGCATCACCCTGGCGTCGGGACTGAGCACATTTTGCTTGGATTAGTGCGGGAAGGGGACGGGATCGCTGCGAAGGCCCTGATCAGCCTCGGCGTCAGCGCCGAGAAGGTGCAGTCTGAGGTCGAACGCATCATCGGCCCCGGCCAGGGTCAAGTCAGTGCCATGACATACACCCCGCGCGCCAAGAAAGTGATTGAACTGTCGATCGACGAGGCGCGCAAACTGAACCACAGCTATGTGGGCACCGAGCACATCCTGCTGGGTCTCATCCGCGAGGGAGAAGGCGTTGCGGCCCGTGTGCTCGGAAACCTCGGCATCAGCCTCAACAAGGCGCGCCAGCAGGTGCTGCAACTGCTCGGCGGCGATTTGACCGACCTTGGGCCGGACAAAGACTCGGCTGCGGGTACGCCGACGCTCGACGGACTCGCGCGGGACCTGACGCAGATGGCGCGGGACGGGAAACTTGATCCGGTCATCGGGCGCAGCAGCGAGATTGAGCGCGTGATTCAAGTGCTCTCCCGCCGTACCAAAAATAACCCGGTGCTCATCGGTGAGCCTGGCGTCGGTAAGACGGCAATCGCAGAAGGGCTTGCGCAGCGCATTGTGAACGGCGACATTCCAGAGACCTTGCGCAACAAGCGCGTCATGGTGCTCGATATGGGCACGGTGGTAGCTGGCACGAAGTACCGCGGCGAATTTGAGGACCGCTTGAAAAAAATCATGGAGGAGATCCGCCAGGCAGGCAACGTGATCCTCTTCATCGACGAGTTGCACACCCTAATCGGCGCCGGTGGTGCTGAAGGCGCGATTGACGCGTCAAATATTCTGAAACCGGCTTTGGCGCGCGGCGAGTTGCAGTGTATCGGTGCGACGACGCTCGACGAGTACCGCAAGCACATCGAGAAGGATGCGGCGCTCGAACGGCGTTTCCAGCCGATCACGGTCGACCAGCCGACGCCTGAAGAGGCTGTGCAGATTTTGCACGGACTGCGCGACCGCTATGAAGCGCACCACCGCGTGAAGATCACGGATGAGGCGCTCGACGCAGCAGTCCGCCTGTCAGACCGCTACATCACGGACCGTTTCCTGCCTGACAAGGCGATTGACCTCATTGATGAAGCGGCGTCCCGCGTCCGCTTGCAGACGCACACCGCTCCGCCAAATTTAAAAGAACTGGAACAACGGCTTGAGAAAGTGCGCGGTGAGAAAGACTCCGCGGTGCAGAGCCAGGAGTTTGAAAAGGCTGCTTCCATGCGCGATCAGGAGCAGAAGCTGAAGCAAGAGCTGGAATCGAAGAAAGCCGAGTGGCAGAAGACGCAGGCCAACGACGATATCCGGGTGACAGCGGACGACATCGCGCACATCGTGGCGGCGTGGACTGGCGTACCTGTGAAGCAGCTGGCGCAAGAGGAATCGGAACGGCTGATGAACATGGAGGGGATTCTGCACAGCCGCGTGATTGGTCAGGAAGAAGCCGTCACCGCTGTGGCTCGCGCCATCCGCAGAGCTCGAGCTGGGCTGAAGGACCCGAAGCGGCCGATTGGCTCGTTCATCTTCCTCGGCCCGACCGGTGTTGGTAAGACAGAACTAGCTCGCGCCCTCGCGGAGTCGATGTTCGGTGACGAGGACGCAATGATCCGTGTCGACATGTCTGAGTTTATGGAGCGGCACTCGACTGCCCGCTTGGTCGGCGCCCCTCCAGGTTACGTCGGCTTTGAGGAAGGCGGCCAGTTGACTGAGAAAGTCCGTCGCAAACCGTACTCGGTCGTACTGCTTGACGAGGTTGAGAAGGCCCACCCGGAGGTCTTCAACATCCTCCTGCAAGTGCTTGACGACGGCCGTCTCACGGACGGGAAGGGCCGCACGGTGGACTTCCGGAACACCGTGATCATCATGACATCGAACGTCGGCGCAGAGCAGATCCGCAAGGGTGGTTCGCTTGGTTTTAAGCCGGACACGGCCAGCCGGTACGAAGATATGAAGGCGAAAGTCATGGACGACCTAAAGCGCTCGTTCCGTCCGGAGTTCCTCAACCGCGTCGATGAGATCATCGTCTTCCACCCGCTCGACGAGGCGCAGATCAGCAACATCGTCGACCTCATGGTGAAAGACCTGCAGAAGCGCCTGGCGGAGCAGGAGATCGAGTTTACGCTGACGGACGCGGCCAAAGCGTTCCTCGCCAAGGAAGGCTTCGATCCACAGTACGGTGCGCGTCCGCTGAAGCGCGCGATTCAGCGGCACATCGAAGACAAACTCTCGGAAGCGCTGCTGACCAGCAGCATCAAGCGGGGGAGTCGGGTGCTGATTGACGTGGGCGATGGGGGTCTCGTCGTCGGCCCAGCAGAGACTCGCAAGGCTGTGAAGAGCTGACGCGAAGACACCGTGCAGAAGCGTAAAGCGTGAGCGAGGCATAAGAGCAGCAGGTTGACGAGGCTGCCCAGACGGCATTGCGATGCCGGCGGGGCAGCCTTCCGTTCCCACTGAGGGCAGCCTGCAGTCCCAAGCGCTACCTGTTATGATGGAGTCTAGCAGGAACGGGGTGGTGGGCAAGTGCCAAAGTCAAACACGCAGTATGTTTGTCAGTCGTGCGGACATGTGTCAGCCAAATGGGCAGGCCGGTGCGGCGGCTGTGGCGAATGGAACACATATGTGGAAGAACTGCGACCCTCTGCAAAGGTTGCGTCGTTGCCAAGTGGCCTCGCGAATGCAGCTGTCCCACGCCGCATTCCGGATATCCCTTCACAGTTGGAGACGCGCGTTGCAACCGGCTTCCCGGAGTGCGACCGGGTACTTGGTGGTGGCGTTGTCCCCGGCTCGCTGGTGTTGGTAGGCGGCGACCCTGGCATTGGGAAGTCGACATTGTTACTGCAATTGTCGCATACAATGGCAGGGCGGGGTCACACAGTTTTGTACGTATCCGGCGAGGAGTCTGCTAATCAACTGAAACTGCGGGCAGAACGCATCGAAGCGACGAACGAGAACCTATTGGTACTCGCGGAGACCGACCTCGATGTCACTGTGCGAGCGGTGGAGCAGGTCCGCCCTGGTTTTCTCGTGATTGACTCAATCCAGACGATGTACCGCTCAGGACTAACCTCCGCGCCAGGCAGCGTAGCGCAGGTTCGCGAGTGCACGAGTCTGCTCCTGCGCGTCGCGAAGCAGTTTAACATTGCTACCTTTATCGTCGGGCACGTCACGAAGGACGGCAGTTTGGCGGGACCTCGCTTGCTTGAACACATGGTTGACGCAGTACTATACTTTGAAGGAGAACGTCACCAAGCCTTTCGGGTCTTGCGGGCGGTAAAGAACCGCTTCGGGTCCACAAATGAGTTGGCGATCTTTGAGATGAAGAACGAGGGGCTGCAGGAAGTTGTGAACCCGTCAGAGATGTTTCTGTCGGAACGAGCCTTGCAGTCACCCGGATCGGCTGTCGTTGCAGCGCTCGAAGGATCTCGACCGCTCTTGCTCGAGGTGCAGGCGCTTGTCGCGTCATCGAGTTTCGGCACACCGCGTCGGATGAGTACGGGTGCAGACCACAACCGCGTCAGTCTGGTGATGGCGGTGCTCGAAAAGCGACTCGGCCTCCAGCTGCAGTCGTCAGATGCTTATGTCAATGTCGCCGGGGGTATGCGGGTCGATGAACCCGCGATTGATCTCGGTGTCGCCCTCGCGGTGGCTTCCAGTTTTCGCGACCGACCGCTGGCAGCGGGAGACGTATACATTGGAGAAGTTGGACTGACTGGCGAGGTTCGGTCGGTGTCGCGCCTGGAGCAGCGAATCCGAGAAGCTGAGAAGCTCGGGTTTGCGCGCTGCTTGGTGCCAACACACAGCCTTGGCGGTTGGAAGTACAATGGGCGGATTGAGGTAAAGGGCGTGGCTTCGATTCAAGAAGCGCTTCAGTTGGCCTTGTAGGGGTGGACAGATGCGGGAGGATGGAAAGCGGGACCAGGACGTCAACAAGATTTTGCGCATGGTAGCCCCTGGTACGACGCTGCGAGAAGGCGTCGAAAACATCCTGCGCGCAAAAACCGGCGGTCTCATCGTGGTCGGTGCGACAGACCAAGTTTTGAACCTCATGGACGGAGGTTTTTCCATCCAGTGTGAACTGACTCCCTCCCACATCTACGAATTGGCCAAGATGGATGGCGCAATTGTCGTGAGTGAAGACCTCAAACGGGTGCTGTACGCAAACGTAAACTTGAACCCTGATCACACCCTCCCGACTTCTGAGACGGGCACTAGGCATCGCACCGCGGAGCGGGTGGCGAAACAAACGGGACAGCTTGTCGTGTGCATATCGCAACGCCGAAACGTGATTACCCTGTACCAAGGGTCATTCAAATACGCACTGAAAGACATCGGCGTGATTCTCACAAAGGCAAATCAAGCTATGCAGACACTCGAGAAGTACAAGGCTGTGCTTGACCAGGCGTTGACGAACCTGAGTGCGCTCGAGTTCGAAGAACTCGTGACGCTACAGGAAGTGACACTGGTGTTACAGCGCTTTGAGATGGTCTTGCGCATCAAGTCCGAGATCAAGCGTTACATCACAGAGCTTGGAACAGAGGGTCGCCTCATCAGCATGCAGCTTGAGGAACTCGTTGCCAAAGTCGACGAAGAAGCGTACCTGCTTGTCAAGGACTATGCCCGCTTTGGTCCAGATGAGACGCCGCACCAATTGCTGTCCAGGCTGCACAGCCTCGGCAACGACGAGTTGCTCGAGTACCTTGTGCTTGCGAAGGTACTCGGTCACAATGTCCCGACCAACGTTAGCGATGAGGCGGTGTCGTCGCGTGGGTATCGGCTGTTGAACAAGATTGCCCGTCTGCCTCAGCCGGTGATCGAAAACATCGTGGAGAACTTCGAGACCCTCACGAACGTCCTTTCCGCATCCACCGAAGAACTCGACGCTGTGGAAGGAATTGGCGCCGTCAGGGCACGAGCAGTTCGGGATGGTTTAAAACGAATTCAGGAACAGGTCTTCATTGACCGACACATCTAATGTCTTGGTTGACATCGAACGGGTGGCGCTGGCAGGCGCATGATGGGGGGTTAAAACTGTGATTGACGCAGTCACTAAGCGCATACCCAGTCTCTTAACCGTATCTAATCTCGCGCTCGGCATCGGGGCGCTGTTGCTTGCATCGAAGGGCCGGACGTCTGATGCAGCTCTGATGGTTGTGATTGGGATGGTGCTCGACGGTTTTGACGGTCGAGCAGCGCGGTTTTTCCACGCAGAGAGCGAGTTCGGGCGGGAACTCGATTCCCTCTCGGACATTGTCACGTTTGGCGTCGCGCCGACGCTCATCTTGTGGCACGTTGTGCTCCGCGACATGGGAACAGTCGGCGTCGCAATCGCAATCTTATTCCCAATCTGCGGCGCGCTTAGACTCGCGCGCTTTAACGTGGCGAAGAAGGCGACGAATTACTTCATCGGTCTGCCGATCACGGCCGCTGGCGGCATCCTGGCGACACTCGCGCTGTACCGGAACCTGCTTGACCCGGCGAACGTGATCTTGCCCTTAGGGATGGTAGTCTTGGCGCTCCTCATGGTCAGTCATGCACGTTATCCAAACTTCAAAAAAGTGGCTTTTCCGCGTTCGGCCATCGTCGTTGTGCCGCTTTTGGCAATCGCCGTATACATCATTTTTCGTTACCAATACGCTGTCGTGAATCGCCTCATCTTTGTGCCACTGGCGCTCTACGCCGTCTACGGCATTGGGAGAATGCTCCGGCATCGGCGTCGCCTTCGCAACGACAGGGAAGCTGAACCCGCGAAGCCGGGCTTGAAGTGACGCTGGAGCTCTCACACGAAGTAGTGTAAACTGGTGATCAAATAATGAGAGAAGAATCATGGCATTGGCGCAGTACGAAGCCATGTGTGGGGACAGGGTCGAAAAAGTGCAGCGGAAGGTAAGCTGTGCTGTTTCGGCTTTGTCGCGTTTATGAACCCACTTTTGACGGCATACACAGCCGATGGTACACTCAAGATACACCCCAAATTCTTCAAGAGCTTGTCGGGCAGTTGGCGTCCTCTAAACCTGGCTCTGTGATGCCGTGTTGGCGGTTTGGTCCAGAAATTTTTGCCCATACTAGGACTAGGAGGTGACAATCCGATGGTAAAGAGAATTGTCCACTTGTTTTTCACGGTCATTGGGGTGGTGATCGGGTACACGTTTGCCCCGGACTTATTCCTGTATGTCTTTCATCTCAAGTCAGCGCCGTTCTCGTCAAAATGGTTCGGCGCCGCGCTCGGTGGTGCCATCTTTCTCTTGGCTACCTTCTGGCTGGTCAATTATGTGGTGACGCTCATCCGTTGGGTCGAAGACAAGTTGCAAAAGGCGCCGCTTGCTGACCTAATCGGAGGCACCATCGGCATGATTTTCGGGCTGTTGGTGGCGTATCTGTCGCCACTGCGCGATGTCAAAGTCGTTGGCACGGCACTGCAGTTTTTCGTCAGTATTCTTTTGGCTTACCTTGGACTGCGCATCGGATTCACGAAGCGGGAGGAACTGCTTTCGCTGTTTTCAGGGCGGCAGGACAAAAAAGAGAGGGACCGCGACAAGGAGAAAGAGAAGGACAAAAAGGCTGGCACCGGGCAACTGTTTCGCGCGGGAGAGGCGAAACTGCTCGACACCAGTGTGATTATCGATGGTCGCATCGCCGACCTTGTCCAGACAGGTTTTTTGGATGGGGTATTGGTGATTCCGTCATTTGTGCTGGAAGAACTGCAGCACATCGCTGACTCCTCCGACGTGTTGAAGCGCAACCGGGGTCGTCGCGGACTCGACGTCCTGAACCGCATTCAGAAGGAACTTAAGGTAAAAGTGCAGGTCCTTGAAATTGATTTCGACGACTTGCAGGAAGTCGACAGTAAACTGGTGCGGCTTGCGAAGCAGCAGTCTGCCAAGGTCGTCACGAATGACTTCAATTTGAACAAAGTCTGCGAACTGCAGGGTGTTCAGGTTCTGAACATCAACGACTTGGCGAACGCTTTGAAACCGATTGTCCTGCCGGGAGAAGAACTGAATGTCCAGGTCATCAAGGACGGCAAGGAGTACAATCAAGGAGTCGCATATCTGGACGATGGCACGATGATCGTGATTGAAGGCGGACGGGAATACATCGGTGGTCGCATTGATGTTTTGGTGACCAGTGTCTTACAGACGTCAGCGGGGCGTATGATTTTCGCGAAACCGAAGATGCTCGAGAAGGCACTGTGAGGCAGCGCTAAGAAGACGATCAAAGGCGTTGCCAAAGTAGGCTGATCAGTTCGAGCAAAGGGGTCAGGCTGGCACTGACCCCTTTTGCATGCGCATTTACGTCCGTGGTATGTTGAAGTTGTTGAGCGTCAAGAAAGTTGGGATGGGATGATCTACGCGGTACTGGTCGCAGCCGGATTAGGTTCCCGCATGGGATTCCGCAAGCAATACGCTGTACTCGCAGGCGTGGAAGTGTGGGAACGCTCCGCAAGAGCGCTCTTGGCAGGCGGCGTGCATCGAATTTGTTTGGTCATTCCACTGGGAGATGTGGCTCTGACGACCGAAAAAGTTGATCGAGCTGGTCTTGGCACAGTCTGCCGCGTGGTGGCAGGCGGCGATACCCGTGCCCAGTCAGTCGCGTGCGGCGTAGCGGCCGTGGAGGCGTGGAGCGCTTCTGACACGGCGGGCGACCGACGGGTCGACATCGTAGCCGTCCACGATGCAGCCCGTCCGTTTGTTGCCGAGACGGATGTTCGTGCAGTGCTCGATGTTGCGATCAAAACCGGTGCGGCCGTACTCGGGCGCCGATGTATTGATACGATGAAATGGGTTGAGCGCGATAAAATTGAGCGAACGCTCGAGCGCAGCGCCCTTTGGCACGCTTTGACACCACAAGTGTTTCGCCTGGACTGGCTGAAAGCGGGGTTTGCAGCTTGGACGACACAGGCGGTGGCAACTGATGACTCAGCGCTGGTGGAGAAGCTTGGCTATCCTGTGACGATGGTAGAAGCGACTGCGCCCAACCCGAAATTGACAACGCCAGAAGACTTTCAATACGCTGATTGGTTGGCGCAGTGCAAATGGGGGATGAAGTAGTGCGAATTGGAACCGGATTTGACATCCATCGCTTTGCCAGAGACCGGAAGCTCATTCTCGGTGGCGTAGAGATAGCGCATCCGCTTGGACTTGAAGGTCACTCCGATGCGGATGTCGTGCTTCATGCAGTCACTGACGCAATCCTTGGCGCGCTTGCTCTTGGCGATATCGGTGGACACTTTCCCAATAACGACCCGGCATATCGGAATGTCGACAGTGCGTTCATGCTTGCGCACGTCGTCAAGCTGGTAACAGAGCGGGGTTACAGTGTCGGTAATGTCGACATCACGGTGATTGCCGAACGTCCGAAACTGCAACCGCACATCCCGGAGATGCGTGACAAGATTGCGAAGGTCCTTGCTTGTTCTGTCGATCGCGTCAGTGTCAAGGCGACAACGATGGAGCGGCTTGGGAGTATCGGTAGAGAAGAAGGCATCGCGGCAGAGGCTGTGGCCCTGCTGGTGCCAACAGCTTTGTCGGATCGATAGAGTGGGGGGCTTACCTAGTGGGGATTGTGCTGTACAATACAATGACTCGAGAGAAAGAACCATTCCAGACGATTGAACCCGGGAAGGTCCGGTTTTACGCATGTGGACCCACCGTCTACGACCTGTTTCACCTGGGCAACGCCCGTATGTTTGTTGTCTTTGACACGGTCAGACGTTACCTCGAGTACCGTGGGTATGACGTGCGCTACGTGCAGAACTTTACGGATGTGGATGACAAGATTATCAATCGCGCACATGAGCTCGGGATGAACGTCCGGGAAGTCGCAAACCGAAACATTCACGAGTACTTTCACGACGCGAAGGCGCTCGGTATCCGCGAGGCGACAGTTCACCCTCGCGTGACAGAGTGCATTCCTGACATCATCGACTTCATTGCCAAACTCGTCAACGACGGGTATGCTTACGCATCAAACGGGACTGTGTATTTTGACACCGGATCTTTCGAAGACTACGGGAAACTGTCACATCAGGCGACCGATGAAATGCAGGCAGGGTTTCGCATTGAAGTCAGCGATGAGAAACGACACCCGGCGGACTTTGCGCTCTGGAAAGCTGCGAAACCTGGTGAAGAATACTGGGATAGTCCGTGGGGGCCAGGGCGACCGGGATGGCATATTGAGTGCTCAGTCATGAACTACCTCTATCTTGGCGAAAACATTGACATTCACGGTGGCGGACGTGATTTGATGTTCCCGCACCATGAGAACGAGATCGCGCAGAGTGAAGCGCACTCAGGCGAACCTTTTGCCAACTACTGGATGCACAACGGGATGATCAACATCAACGGAGAGAAGATGTCGAAGTCCCTGGGCAACTTCGTCACGGCGCGCGACCTGTTGCGTCAGCACGCCGGACGGACAATTCGTTTTTACCTGCTGTCTGCTCACTACCGTCGGCCGCTGAACTACACGGAAGAGGCGATGGCACAAGCAGAACAAGCCCTCGACCGCATCGACCGAGCCTTGCTGAACCTTGACCACCGCAAGGCAAGTCTGGAACAGGCCAAAGACCTGCTGCACCAGGACCAAGTCTCGGCGTTTTCAGAGTCGGTGGCGCAAGCCCTCGAAGAGGTTCGGAGACAGTTCCAAGAGGCTATGGACGACGACTTCAACACAGCAGACGCGATTGCTGCCGTGTTTGAGGGTGTGCGACAAGCGAACAGCTACCTGGCCGGGCGAATGGTAAGTCTGGTCGGGATTGAGCGCTGGCAGAGTATGTTGCAAGAACTGCTCGAAGTACTTGGGTTGACGGATGCGACTTTGGTGCCGCTCACGGAAGCTGGAGCGGACGACCCAGACGACCAGCAGTGGACCGCCGAACAGGTGGAAGCGTTGCTCCGTGAACGGGCGCAGGCGCGAGCAGAACGTGACTTTGCGAGGTCGGACGAAATCCGCGATCAATTACTTTCAGCGGACATCGTGATCGAAGATACCCCTCAAGGCGCCCGGTGGCGCCGCAAATGACTGTTGGCTGGTCAGCACAGGGGTTGTCCGCACTAGCCTTGGCCTACGTGGGAGACGCGGTGTGGGAAGTCTACGCGCGCAACCACGTGTTGTGTCTCGGTGTTCGACGTCCATCCGAGTTGCACAAAGCGGCGACGCGCTACGTGCGGGCTAGCGCTCAAGCTTGGTTGGCGGACAGGATTTACTCGCTGTTGACAGAGCCCGAACAGGCAGTGTGGCGTCGGGGCCGCAATGCGAAAGCAGGACACATGCGAAAGAGTACGGATGTTTTGACCTACCGGCACAGTACGGCCTTTGAGGCAGTGCTTGGGTACTTGTACGGAACTGGTGATCAGGAGCGACTGGACGAACTCTGCCGCGCGGCCCTGACCTGGATTGATGAATGGGAGGATAACAACAATGCAACGAAGCAGTAGAGGACCAACGAGTCGGGCAGAGGGACCGCGCCGCAGTCGGAGCAGTGCCGAGGGGAGAAGGGCACGCAGTGAAGGGCGGATGCAGGACGATGGTGCGCGAGGTGGACGTCGCGGGCGAACTGTGCGAGCTCCACGGCAGCTAGAGTCCCGCTCCGCGGCGACCGCGTCGCGGGCGAAACCGGCATCAGTACGGACGGAGGAAGTGTCGGAAGCGCCTGAGTTTGTCGCAGGTCGGCGGCCCGTTCTCGAGGTGTTGCGAGCAGGGCGCGCGATTAACAAACTCTTGATTGCAGAAGGCGCTGAGGGAGGCAGCCTTGCGGAAATCGTCGGCAAGGCGAAGGCGGCAGGGGTCTTGATGCAGAAGGTGCCAAGGCCGCATCTCAGCACCATTGCAGGCGAAGGACATCAGGGTGTAGTCGCCTATGTGGCGGCACATGAGTATGCTGACCTCACGGACGTGATGAGTCGGCAGACAGGCCAGCCGCCGCTGGTGGTCTTGCTCGATGAGGTGAGTGACCCGCACAACCTCGGCGCGGTCCTACGGACAGCAGAAGGTGCAGGTGCACAAGGTGTGGTCATTCCCAAACGCCGCGCGGTACCGCTCACTGGAACCGTTGCGAAAGCAGCGGCTGGGGCGCTTGAGTACCTCCCTGTGGCGCGCGTGGCCAATCTTAACCAAGCGATTGACCAGTTGAAGAAAGCGGGGTACTGGGTCGTCGGGAGCACGGCGGAATCTGGTACTCCGTATACGGAGGTTGATTATAAGGGTAAGATTGCGCTGGTGGTCGGCTCCGAGGGTCAGGGCATCAGTCGTTTGGTCCGCGAGCGCTGCGACTATTTGGTCAACCTGCCGATGCACGGTAAGGTACAGAGCCTGAACGCGTCCGTGGCCGCGGGCGTGCTGATGTATGAAATCGTCCGCCAGAGGGGCTAAAAGGCGGGTTGACACCTGTGTGATTGTCGACGGCTACAATGTGCTTGGTCGCCGTTTGAAGAAGGGGTTCAAGGAGACTGTGGACCTGGAAAGCGCCCGTGCGTGGCTGCTCTCGAAATCTGGGGAGTACCACGCGTTTACGGGGAGCGATGTGATTATCGTGTACGACGCGCACCAGACGACAGGTCACGGCAGCGACGAGGACACTATGGGCGTCCGAGTGCTCTACACACAGCCTCAGGAAACGGCTGATGAGCGTATTGAGCGGTTGGTGTACGACCTGCGGGACCGCTACAGGCAGTTGGTGGTGGCAACATCTGACGCCGCTGAACAACAGATTGCTTTCGGCGGGGGGGCACTTCGCATCTCGGCTGACGAATGGCTCCGACGCTTGACTGCCACCGAAAAACAGATTGAGCAATCTGTTCAAGGGCGAAACGAGACAGTGGACTTACAGAGAGCACGTTTAGGTGACCAAATTAGACAGGATGTTATGAAGATTCTAGAAAAATGGCGGCGGCAATGAATTCTATCATTGATCGTCATAGATTACATAATGTATAATGTCGTCATCCTTGCAGCGGTTGAGGTGATGTTCGGTTGGCGACACAGTTGGAAGATGTTCAGGTTCTGCCGCTTGAGGACCGTACTGACGAGGAACTTGTAGAAGCCGTGCACTTCGGCGATCACGAAGCACTCGAGTATTTAATCCATAAATACCGAAATTTCGTGCGCGCCAAAGCTCGCTCCTACTTTCTTATTGGTGCGGACCGCGAAGACATCGTACAAGAAGGAATGATTGGCCTCTATAAGTCTATCCGTGATTTTCGGGAGGACAAGCTGGCATCCTTCAAGGCGTTTGCGGAACTGTGCATCACGCGGCAAATCATCACAGCCATAAAGACAGCTACTAGACAAAAACACATTCCTCTCAATTCCTATGTGTCGTTGGACAAGCCAATCTACGAGGAAGACTCTGACAGAACGCTGCTGGATGTCATTTGTACTGCGCGGGTGACTGACCCTGAGGAGCTAATCATTCACCAGGAAGAGTTTGATGACATCGAAGACCGCATGGCAGAACTGCTCAGCGACTTGGAGCGCAAGGTCTTGATGCTCTACCTTGATGGCCGTTCTTATCAAGAAATTGCGATCGATCTTGAACGTCATGTCAAATCGATCGACAACGCGCTCCAGCGCGTCAAACGTAAGCTCGAGAAGTACCTCGCCTTTCGCAATGTCTACGCCTAATCAACGGGCAGAAACTGCTCGTTTTATAGGGGAAAGTTGACACCGCATGCCGCTTGTGCTAAATTACTTGAGGCGTGCGGGTCTCCTTTGTTTGGAGGTTCGTTTATTTTATATTGTTGAATTTCGCCGTTGATTTGACTGGCCTCGCCAAGGGGGGTGCACAGAGTGCGCGTCGTCATTACTCTCGCTTGTACGGATTGCAAGCAGCGGAATTACACGACTCAGAAGAACAAGAAGAACAATCCCGATCGCGTGGAGTTCAAAAAGTTTTGCCGGACCTGCAACACGCATACGGTTCACCGCGAGACGCGCTGATAGCGGTCTCTTTGGAAGTGGGGTTGTTTCGTTGTGGAAAAGACCGAACCGACCGTGGTGGAAAAACTATCTGACGCCAAAAAGCCGGAAAGGACGGGCCGCTCGATGAACCGTGTGGTTTCGTTTTTTCGCGAGAGTGTTTGGGAACTCAAACGTGTCCGGTGGCCGGGTCGGACGGAAGTCATTAACTACACGGCGGCTGCGCTCATCACCTGCATTATCATGGGTGGATTGGTCTGGGCGTTTGACATTGGTGTGGCCAAACTTATGTCGCTGATTGGATTGGTTTAATTGTCGGACTTAGGGGGTGCGGGGCAGACCGCCCTCGACATGGACAATCTCGAAAAACAATGGTTCGTCATTCACACGTACTCCGGCTACGAGAACAAGGTCAAGAACAACCTTGAGAGTCGCGTGCAGACGATGGGCATGGAAGATAAAATCTTCCGTGTGCTCGTTCCGACTGAGGAACAGATGGAAGTGAAGAACGGCAAGAAACGCGTCGTTCAACGCAAGGTCTTCCCTGGGTACGTGCTCGTCGAGATGATCATGACAGACGACTCGTGGTACGTGGTCCGTAACACACCTGGTGTCACTGGGTTTGTAGGGTCTCCGGGTGGAGGCTCGAAACCGGTACCGCTTTTGTCGGCAGAGGTCCACATGATTCTGCGGCAAATGGGTGTGGATGAAGTGAAGATGAGGTTGGATTACGAAGTGGGGGAAGCGGTGCGGATCGTCGACGGCCCGTTTGCGGATATGATTGGGACGGTCGAAGAAATCAACACCGATCAAGAAAAACTCCGCGTTCTCGTATCCATGTTTGGACGAGAGACTCCGATGGAACTCGACTTTATCCAGGTCGAGAAACTGTCCTGAAGCTAGTGTTCGACCGTGGGAGGGCCAAGAGCCCGACTACCACATTTTGAGTTGAAGGAGCTGGACGTAAGTGCCAAAGAAGATTGTGAAAATCGTAAAGCTGCAAATTCCAGCTGGGAAAGCTACTCCTGCACCTCCGGTTGGTCCTGCGCTCGGTCAGGCCCAGGTTGGCAACATCATGGGCTTTTGTAAAGAGTTCAACGCGCGTACGGCCGATCAGGTGGGTCTCATCATCCCAGTTGTTCTGTACGTATACGAAGACCGTTCTTACACTTTTGACCTAAAAACCCCCCCGGCTGCAGTGTTGATTAAGAAGGCCGCGGGAATTGAGACGGCATCGGCTGAGCCGAACAAGAAAAAGGTTGCCACACTGAAGCGGTCCAAGGTCCGTGAGATTGCAGAGCAGAAAATGCAGGACCTGAACGCGAACACCGTCGAAGCTGCGATGCGCATGGTGGAAGGTACTGCTCGCAGCATGGGCGTTACCATCGAAGACTAACGCGTTCCCGGTGGAGCGCGTCTTCTCGATAGAACATGTGGGAGGTTCCCCAACCGCATACCACAGGAGGGTATACAAAGATGGCGAATTCAAAGCGACTTGCTCAGGCACTGCAGGCCGTCGAGCAGACGAAACAATACGAAGCAAATGAAGCTTTCGAGCTTATCAAACAGATTGCGTTCGCGAAGTTTGACGAGACGGTGGAGGTTGCGGCCCGCCTTGGTGTTGACTCGAAAAAGCAGGACCAGCAGGTGCGTGGCGCTGTCGTGTTGCCGCACGGCACCGGTAAGACGGCGCGAGTCCTGGTTTTTGCGAAAGGTGACAAGGCGAAGGAAGCTGAGGCAGCTGGCGCTGATTTCGTTGGAGATGACGACCTCATCCAGCGTATTAACCAAGGCTGGTTTGATTTCGACGTTGTCGTGGCAACTCCGGACATGATGGGTTCCGTCGGTCGTCTGGGCCGCGTTCTCGGTCCGAAAGGACTCATGCCAAACCCGAAGACGGGTACCGTGACGTTTGACGTCGCGCGCGCAATTTCTGAAATTAAGGCTGGTAAGATTGAGTACCGCCTTGATAAGGCGGGCATCATTCACGCCCCGGTCGGCAAGGTGTCCTTTGACACAGAGCAGTTGGTTGGTAACTTCCGTGCGCTGATTGACGCGTTGCAGAAGGCAAAACCGGCCAGCGCGAAGGGTCAGTACTTCAAGAGTGTGACAATCAGTTCAACAATGGGACCTGGCGTGCGTGTCAACGTACAGCGCTTGGCGTCGTCTTCCGCAGAGTAGAAATTCGCCACTTGACTTCTTCCTGGGCGTCAAGTAGGATTTCCTGTGTCGCGACCTGAGCGGGTCTTCTTTTGACCAATTTCATCGGAAAGAACCGTAGACCGTAGGTCCGTCCACGACGGATAATGGGAGACCGCCTACCGAGGTTCGCGAACCGTATGTGAAGATACGGATTCATTCGCGCCTCCGCTCTGCGGAGGCGCTTTTGTCAGGAGGTGTAAGACAGACCATGGGTGTACGCGAAGAAAAAGTGAAAGCAGTAGAACAAATCACAGATCGACTGAATCGCAGCAAAGGCACCGTCGTGACAGACTACCGCGGGTTGAGCGTAGCTGAGCTCACGGAACTGCGCCGTCAGTTGCGTGACGCAGGCGTCGAGTACCAGGTGTTGAAAAACACGCTCTCGCGCAGGGCTGCTGATGCTGCTAACGTACCCGGGTTGCAGGAATTCTTGGCCGGCCCGAGTGCTATCGCCTTCAGTTATGATGACCCCGTGATCCCTGCGAAGATTCTCAACGACTTCGCAAAGAAGCACAAGGCGCTAGAACTGAAAGGCGGTCTTGTGGAAGGGCGGGTTGTCGGCCAGGCTCAAGTTGCTGAACTCGCTACTTTGCCGAATCGCGAAGGATTGTTGTCCATGCTGCTTAGTGTCCTGCAGGCACCGATGCGCAATTTCGCCTATGCTGTTTCGCAAGTGGCTGAACAGCGCGGCGGAGAAGCGGAAGAAGCGTAAGCCGGAGGGCGTGGTCCTCTCCGTTTAAATTCAGGAAACCTAGGAGGCGTTTTCGTTGTCGAAAGAAGACATTTTGCAAGCCATTAAAGAGATGTCTGTGCTCGAGTTGAACGACTTGGTCAAGGCTATCGAAGAAGAGTTTGGTGTTACTGCAGCGGCTCCGGTCGCCATGGTTGGCGCCGGTGCAGCTGGTGCCGAAGAAGTGGCTGAGCAGACAGAGTTCGACGTCATTCTCACCAGTGCCGGTGGTTCAAAGATCGGCGTGATCAAGGTCGTCCGCGAGATTACCGGTCTTGGTTTGAAGGAAGCGAAAGAAGTGGTTGATGGCGCGCCGAAGGCTGTCAAAGAGAAGGTTGCAAGGGAAGAGGCCGACTCGATCAAGGCTAAACTCGAAGAGGCTGGCGCATCTGTCGAAGTGAAGTAAGGTTTCCGCAATTTTCTCGCGCCATAGCAGTGCAGTGCGCTGTGAACGGTTAGGCGGCGTGATACGGTGAAGTGGGGCACTCAATTGGGTGCCCCACTTCGAACACCAAGACCGACCCGGGAACAGGTGTGAATCACTGGGTCCGGCCGGTCCGGTACCTCTGTCGGGGAGGGCAACGATGTCAGACCACTACTACGCGGCGACACCTGAGAGCGAAAGTCACGTTCGAACAGTGACGATTCGGTGCAGAGGTGTTGAGCGGATGCTCTGGACGGACAACGGCGTGTTCGCAAAGCGAGGACTTGACTCCGGTTCCGCCCTGTTGATCGAAACGGTAGAGCTCCCGAATCGAGGGGTTGTCGTCGACCTTGGCTGCGGATACGGTCCGCTGACCGCTATACTCTCGGTTGTCTATCCCGGCTTGTCGTTTGTCATGCTGGACATCAACGAGCGTGCGGTCACGCTGGCACGGCGAAACACAGAGGTTTATCGCGAACGCATCACTGCCTTCGCGAGCGATGGCTTCGCTGCGGTGCCCGACCTGTGCGCGGATGCGGTTGTGCTGAATCCTCCGATTCGGGCAGGCAAGGCCGTGATCTATCGACTGTTCGAAGAGGCCCGGAGCCATTTGGCTGTAGCAGGTACACTGTGGGTCGTGATTCACAAGAAACACGGAGCAGAGAGTGCTGAGAGGAAGTTGGCGGAGTTGGGAGCAGACGTCCGCGTGGTTGAAAGGAAAGGCGGATTCCGAGTGCTGCGTTGCGAGTGGTGAGAAAGTGCTAAGAAAATTTATTGTAGACGTTGACACAATATTTCTGGAGTGGTATAGTCTCTTAATGCAAACTATTTTTGAACGCACGGAGATGACGATATCATCGCGTCACGTCTAGAATCTCAAACGAATGGGCTTTGAAAATGTGGTTCCATGCAACCTCATTTTATTTTTGTTTTGTCGAAACCTTTTTCGATTCGATCTGCAAAGGGGTGAAGTCTCCGCGTGAGAAGGCCTTGCATTCCTCTGAATTCAGCGCCGGCTGATGAGGATGATCGACCGCATTGATGGTAGTTGCTGCGGCTCGGTGTGACATGGCTTGCAGGTGGGAGACTCCACCCTTTTTCGGACGCGAGTTTCGACTGGGCACTTGAATTCAGCATGAGGGGTGACGGATTTGCAGGGACACATGGTGAAGTACGGATGGCGCGAGCGGCGTTCTTACGCGCGCATTCGAGAAGTGCTGGATTTGCCGAACTTGATCGAAATTCAGCAGAAGTCCTATGAGTGGTTCTTGCGTGAGGGTTTGCGAGAGATGTTTGCAGATATCTCGCCGATTCAGGACTTCACTGGCAACCTGGTGCTGGAGTTTATCGATTACAGTCTGGGTGAGCCAAAGTACGATGTCGACGATTCGAAGGAACGCGACGTTACTTACGCAGCACCCTTGCGCGTCAAAGTGCGCCTGATCAATAAGGAAACCGGAGAAGTCAAAGAGCAGGAAGTGTTCATGGGAGACTTCCCGCTGATGACTGACACCGGTACGTTTATCATCAACGGTGCCGAGCGCGTCATCGTCAGCCAGTTGGTTCGTTCACCGAGTGTCTATTTTAATAGCAAGATCGACAAAAACGGCAAGCGGACGTTCGCGGCGACAGTCATCCCGAACCGTGGTGCGTGGCTGGAGTTTGAAACAGATGCCAAGGACATTGTTTACGTCCGAATCGACCGGACGCGCAAACTGCCAATCACGATTTTATTGCGGGCCCTGGGTCTTTCCTCCGACACTGACATCATCAATTTGCTCGGGGAAGACGAGTATTTACAGAACACTCTTGACAAAGACACGACAGATTCGACGGACCGTGCTCTTGTCGAGATTTATGAGCGCCTGCGGCCTGGCGAACCGCCGACCGTCGAGAATGCCCGTGCGCTGTTGGCATCGCGCTTCTTTGACCCGAAGCGATACGACTTGGCCAATGTCGGTCGATACAAGATCAACAAGAAATTGCACATTAAGAACCGTCTACTGAATCAGCATTTGGCGGAAACGCTGGTCGACGCGGACACCGGTGAAATAGTCGCTGAAGCGGGTCAGATTATCGACCGCCGCCTGCTCGACAAGATTATCCCGGCGCTTGAGGGCAACGTTGGCCGTCTGACTGTCCGGGCGGCGCGGGACCTGACGGACGAGGAGACCGTTCCGCTCCAGATGGTGCGGATCTTCAGTCCGACCGAGGATGGCAAGATTCTCAATGTGATCGGCAACGGAGGAGTGCCCCGCACTATCAAGCACATCTTGCCGGCTGATATCTTGGCGGCTGTCAGCTACTTCTTCAATCTACTGCGCGGTGTTGGCGATACGGACGATATTGACCATCTCGGCAACCGTCGCCTTCGTTCGGTTGGTGAACTGCTTCAAAACCAGTTCCGCATCGGCTTGTCCCGTATGGAACGTGTCGTGCGAGAGCGGATGTCAATTCAGGATGCGAACGCCATCACACCGCAAGCCTTGATCAACATTCGCCCTGTCATCGCGGCCATTAAGGAGTTCTTTGGCTCCAGTCAGTTATCGCAGTTCATGGACCAGACAAACCCACTTGCTGAACTGACGCACAAGCGGCGCCTGTCTGCACTTGGTCCGGGCGGCCTGACGCGTGAGCGTGCTGGCTTCGAAGTCCGCGACGTTCACCCGTCGCACTACGGTCGGATGTGCCCGATTGAGACGCCAGAAGGTCCGAACATCGGTTTGATTAACTCGCTGTCATCGTATGCGCGAATTAACGAGTACGGTTTCATCGAAACGCCATACCGACGTGTTGATCCAGACTCTGGCGCGGTGACAGACAAGATTGATTATCTGACCGCAGACGAAGAAGACAACTACGTAGTTGCACAGGCTAATGCGAAGCTGGCTGAAGATGGGCACTTCCTCGAGGAGGAAGTGGTCGCGCGTTATCGTGACGAAGTCTTGACGGTGCCCCGCGAACGCGTGGACTACATGGATGTCTCACCCAAACAGGTGGTGTCCGTCGCTACGGCGATGATTCCCTTTTTGGAGAACGACGATGCGAACCGCGCTTTGATGGGGTCCAACATGCAACGTCAGGCAGTGCCCTTGCTCGTGACGGACGCTCCGTACGTGGGGACGGGTATGGAGCACCAAGCAGCGAAGGACTCAGGCGTGTGCGTGGTGGCGAAACGCGGGGGTACGGTTGAGCGTGTCACTGCCCGTGAAATCTGGGTACGAGTCGAAGGCACGGTCGACGGCAAAGTCGTGACTGGCGACCTCGACAAGTACAAACTTCAGAAGTTCACACGTTCGAACCAGAACACCTGTATTAACCAGCGGCCGATCGTCCGAGCTGGCATGCAGGTGAAGAAGGGTGACATTTTGGCAGATGGTCCTGCGACGGACATGGGTGAAATCGCTCTTGGCCGCAACGTCCTCGTGGCGTTCATGACGTGGGAAGGTTACAACTACGAAGATGCCATCCTGTTGTCTGAGAAAGTTGTGAAGGAGGACATCTACACCTCAATTCACATTGAAGAATACGAGCTCGAAGCGCGCGACACCAAACTCGGACCTGAGGAGATCACGCGAGATATCCCGAACGTTGGTGAAGACGCGCTGAAAAACCTCGACGAGCGCGGCGTCATCCGGATCGGCGCGGAGATCACGACTGGTGACATCCTGGTTGGGAAGGTCACTCCGAAAGGTGTAACTGAGCTCACTGCAGAAGAGCGGTTGCTCCACGCCATCTTCGGTGAGAAAGCGCGGGAAGTGCGTGACACCTCCCTGCGTGTACCGCACGGTGGCGCGGGTATTGTTGTCGACGTCAAGGTGTTTACGCGTGAAAACGGGGACGAACTCCCGGCCGGCGTGAACCAGTTGGTGCGCGTCTATATCGCCCAGAAGCGGAAAATTTCCGAGGGTGACAAAATGGCCGGTCGCCACGGAAACAAGGGTGTTGTGGCCCGCATCCTCCCTGAGGAAGACATGCCATTCCTCGAGGATGGTACACCGGTAGAAATTGTGCTAAATCCACTCGGCGTACCATCACGTATGAATATCGGACAGGTGCTTGAAATGCACCTCGGTATGGCAGCTAAGGCGCTCGGACTCCGCGTTGCGACGCCGGTGTTCGATGGGGCTCATCCGGAGGATGTTTTTGACACCTTGGAAGAGGCAGGTTATAACCGCGACGGTAAGCATCAGTTGTACGACGGCCGCACGGGTGAAACATTCGAGAACCGCGTCGCTGTTGGCTACGTCTACATGCTCAAACTTGCTCACTTGGTTGATGACAAGATTCACGCTCGCTCGACAGGTCCGTACTCACTTGTGACGCAGCAACCGCTTGGCGGTAAGGCGCAGTTTGGCGGTCAGCGCTTCGGCGAGATGGAGGTGTGGGCGCTTGAAGCCTACGGCGCCGCCTACACGCTGCAAGAAATTCTGACCGTGAAGTCGGACGATGTGGTGGGCCGCGTGAAAACCTATGAGGCCATCGTTAAGGGTGAGAACGTGCCAGAGCCTGGCGTACCGGAATCGTTCAAGGTGTTGATCAAAGAGCTGCAGAGCCTCGGCATGGACGTCAAAATCCTCAGCGAGGATGAGCAGGAAATCGTCATGCGGGAGAGCGACGAGGAAGAGGATAGTGGCGAGAAGCTGAACCTCAACCTCGAGATGCACGAAGTGGGGGACTGACAGCCGTGTTCGGGTGACACGCGCAAACAGAACACTCAGCCGTTTCGCTGAACAAAAAGGGAGGGTGCTCCTTGCTGGATGTCAACAACTTCGAATATATGAAGATTGGGCTGGCCTCACCGGAAAAAATTCGGTCATGGTCACACGGTGAAGTCAAGAAGCCGGAGACGATTAACTACAGAACACTTAAGCCGGAAAAAGAAGGCCTGTTCTGTGAGCGGATTTTTGGTCCGCAGCGGGACTGGGAGTGTCACTGCGGCAAGTACAAGCGAGTTCGCTACAAGGGCGTCGTGTGCGACCGCTGCGGCGTCGAAGTTACCCGAGCCAAGGTGCGCCGCGAGCGCATGGGGCACATTGAACTGGCCGCTCCAGTTTCACACATCTGGTACTTTAAGGGCATTCCGAGTCGCATGGGCCTAGTACTCGACATGTCGCCGCGTGCACTCGAAGAAGTCATCTACTTCGCGTCCTACGTAGTGACAGACCCAGGCGATACGCCTCTGGAAAAGAAGCAACTCCTGACAGAGAAGGAGTACCGCTCCTATCGGGAGAAGTACGGTTACGCGTTCCACGCTGGTATGGGTGCGGAAGCCATCCGCAAACTGCTGCTTGACATCGACGTCGAGCGCGAAGTCGAGACATTGAAAGAAGAACTGCGCACCGCACAGGGACAGCGGCGCAATCGCGCGATTAAACGCTTGGAAGTGCTTGAGGCGTTCCGTAATTCAGGCAACCACCCAAGTTGGATGATCCTTGAGGCCCTGCCTGTGATTCCCCCTGACCTGCGCCCGATGGTGCAACTTGACGGCGGTCGGTTTGCAACGTCTGACCTCAATGACCTGTATCGTCGAGTGATCAACCGGAATAACCGCCTGAAGCGGTTACTCGACCTCGGCGCTCCGGACATCATTGTGCAGAACGAGAAGCGCATGTTGCAGGAAGCGGTCGACGCCCTGATCGACAACGGTCGCCGCGGGCGCCCAGTCACCGGACCTGGCAACCGACCGCTGAAGTCGCTGTCGCACATGCTCAAAGGAAAACAAGGGCGCTTCCGCCAGAACTTGCTCGGCAAACGCGTTGACTACTCCGGTCGGTCCGTTATTGTTGTCGGTCCGGAACTGCGCATCTTCCAGTGCGGTCTGCCGAAGGAAATGGCGCTTGAGTTGTTCAAGCCGTTCGTCATGAAAGAGTTGGTCTCGCGTGGTCTCGCGCACAACATCAAGAGCGCGAAACGCAAAGTTGAGCGTGTGTCTCCAGAAGTGTGGGACGTTGTGGAAGACGTCATCAAAGAGCACCCGGTGCTGCTGAACCGCGCTCCGACGCTTCACCGTCTTGGCATTCAGGCGTTTGAGCCGATCCTTGTCGAAGGTCGGGCGATCAAATTGCACCCGCTCGTTTGTACGGCTTACAACGCCGACTTCGACGGCGACCAGATGGCCGTGCACGTACCTTTGTCTGCTGAAGCACAGGCAGAAGCTCGCCTGTTGATGCTGGCTGCGCACAACATCCTAAACCCGAAAGACGGCAAGCCGGTTGTCACACCGACGCAGGATATGGTGCTAGGCCCGTACTACCTCACGATTGAGAAAAAGGCTGTGCCGGGCGAGGGTCGCGTGTTCGCGGACCCCAACGAAGTGCACATGGCCTTACAGCACCAAGAGGTTACGTTGCACTCGCGTATCGTGATTCCTGCGCGTGTACTCGGGAAGAAGTCATTTACTCCCGAACAGCACGAGGCGATGTTGATCACGACGCCAGGCAAACTGATTTTCAATGAAGTGTTCCCGGCCGACTTCCCGTACATGAACTCGGCTTCAAAGAGCAATCTGCTCGAAGGGACGCCGGACGATACTTTCATTTTCGACAAGGGCGTCGACGTACGGGAACGGGTAGGCCTCCGTCAGGTTCCGAAACCGATTGTGAAAAAGGACCTCGGGAACATTCTTGGCGAGTGCTTCCGGCGGTACGGCACGACCATTACGAGTGAAATCCTTGACCGTGTGAAGCGGCTTGGTTTCCATTACTCGACGAGGGCCGGCATCACGATTTCCGTGGCGGACATCATCGTGCCAGAAGAGAAGCACACGATTGTGGCGGAGGCTGAGGCGAAGGACCACCGTCTGATGCAGCAGTATCGACGCGGCTTAATCACGGAAGAGGAACGTTACGTGTCGTTCAGCCAGATTTGGACTGAGGCAAAGGAAAAACTGTCGCAGACCCTGATGACTAGCATGGATGAGTTTAACTCCATCTACATGATGGCTACATCAGGCGCCCGCGGCAGCAACTCGCAGATTACGCAGCTGGCAGGTATGCGCGGGCTGATGGCGAACCCGTCCGGTCGGATCATTGAACTGCCGATCAAGTCCAACTTCCGCGAAGGATTGACGGTGCTCGAGTACTTCATCTCCACGCACGGTGCTCGTAAAGGGTTGGCTGACACGGCGCTGCGGACCGCAGACTCAGGCTATTTGACACGCCGCCTCGTCGACGTCGCGCAGGACACGATTGTCCGGCAGATTGACTGCGGCACCGACAAGGGCCTGCGTGTCGTGGAAATCCGCGATGGTAAGGAAATCATCGAGGACTTGGCAGACCGTCTTGAAGGACGTATTGCCTTCCAGGACCTCTTGGACCCGAACACGGGTGAAAAGATTGTCGGCAAGAACGAAATCATCGAAGCCGACATGGTGACTCGCATCATCGATTCTGGGATTAAAGAAGTGACCATCCGCTCGGTGCTGACGTGTCGCACACGCCACGGTGTCTGCGTCCGCTGCTATGGTCGTAACCTGGCAACCGGTAAAATGGTCGAAATTGGTGAAGCGGTCGGTATTATCGCTGCACAGTCAATTGGTGAACCTGGTACCCAGTTGACGATGCGTACGTTCCACACCGGTGGTGTCGCGGGCGACGACATCACACAAGGTCTGCCGCGTATTCAGGAGTTGTTCGAGGCGCGCAACCCGAAAGGTCAAGCTGTCATTACCGAGTTCGATGGCGTGATTTCGGATATCCGCGAAGTTAAAGACAAGCGTGAGGTCGAAGTGACCGGCGAGAGCGAAGTGAAGGTCTACGCCATTCCATATGGGTCACGCATCCGCGTCGCGAAGGGACAGAAAATCGAGGCGGGCGACGAACTCACCGAAGGCTCGGTTGACCCGAAAGAGATGCTGCGGGTGAAGGGGTTGCAGGGCGTGCAAAACTACCTGCTGCGCGAAGTGCAACGCGTCTATCGGTTGCAAGGTGTGGACATCAACGACAAGCATGTTGAGGTCATGGTGCGGCAGATGTTGCGCAAAGTGCGCATTCTCGACGCCGGAGACACCGAACTGTTGCCGGGCACCTATGTCGATTTGTTCGACTATGAGGAAGCAAACCGACAGACGCTGTTCAGCGGCGGTGAGCCCGCGGTAGCACGACCTGCCTTGCTTGGAATTACCAAAGCATCACTCGAGACAGACTCCTTCCTGTCTGCCGCCTCCTTCCAAGAGACGACGAGGGTGTTGACGGAAGCTGCCATCAAGGGCAAGGTCGACAGGTTGCTTGGCTTGAAGGAAAATGTGATTATCGGCAAATTGATCCCGGCTGGCACAGGTATGGCTCGTTACCGCCACATCGAGACGGTGAGTCCGGACGACGAGACGGTAACACCTTCGGCCGAGTCGGTGAAAGAAGCAGGAGACGCTGTCTCTGTGCCGGAGTAAGGGAACCTATCAGTCCTGGGGCGGCCTGTTGTCGCCCCAGGTTGTTGGGAAATGAACAGGCAATGACAAGAAACTGGTGGCCTCTTGGAAGTTGACACCGCGCTCTCACGGATGATAGAATCTCTGAGTGTGCCTTGGGCATGGTCTGTACTCTCGGGGAGGCCCAGCGATGTCACTCGACCGCATTCGCTTGGCAGGCAAGAAAACCATTGGAGCCAACCAGACCGCTAAGGCGGTTGCACAGTCGATTGTCACCGAGTTATTTGTAGCGAAGGACGCAGAAGAACACGTCATTCGTCCCATTGTCACAACTGCGCAGCAGAAGGGTATTCCAGTGTGCTGGGTGGACTCCATGAAGCAACTGGGCAAGGCATGTGGCATTGAAGTGGGAGCGGCGACGGCGGCGATTCTCAAGGACTGAGGCTGCAGTAACCAGGAAACGGGCCCCGGCTGTTCCGTTGGCGGGGTTTCGTATGCGCTCTAAACGGATGAGGGTTTGTGTGCCCACCTGCGAACCACCAGGCTCTGTGGACATGAGAAACGGCGCAGTGACAAGGTCGCTGACAATTTGAAGGGAGGTGCAGTGATGCCGACGATGAACCAGCTCGTCCGTAAAGGGCGGAAGGCCATCGACAAGAAGTCGACGGCACCGGCACTGCAGAAAGGTTACAACAGCTTCATGAAGGACCAGACGGATCTCCCGTCACCGCAAAAGCGTGGTGTGTGCACTCGTGTAGGCACAATGACACCGAAGAAGCCGAACTCAGCTCTGCGTAAGTACGCACGTGTGCGCTTGACGAACCAGATTGAAGTGACAGCCTACATTCCTGGCATTGGTCACAATCTGCAGGAGCACTCCGTCGTGCTCGTTCGCGGTGGACGTGTGAAGGACTTGCCAGGTGTTCGCTACCACATTGTGCGCGGTGCACTTGATACCGCCGGTGTGAAGGACCGCCAACAGGCTCGCTCCAAGTACGGTGCGAAGCGCGCGAAGAAGAAGTCTTAATCGAAAGGAGGCGTAACAATGCCGAGAAAAGGCCCTATTCCCAAGCGTGAAGTGATGCCGGATCCGATTTACGGAAACCGGATGGTGACTCGCCTGGTCAACAAAATTATGTATGACGGCAAAAAAGGTGTTGCACAGGGTATTGTGTACGGAGCGCTCGATGCGGTTCGCGAACGCACTGGCAAAGACCCGATGGAAGTGTACGAGGCTGCACTTCGTAACGTGATGCCGGTGCTTGAAGTCAAAGCACGCCGAGTCGGGGGTTCTAACTATCAGGTTCCGATTGAAGTTCGGACCGATCGTCGCATCACCCTTGGCATTCGCTGGCTCGTCAACTACGCCCGTCTGCGCGGCGAAAAGACGATGCAAGAGAAGTTGGCTGGCGAATTGCTCGACGCGTCCAACAACGCGGGCGGCGCTGTGAAGAAGAAGGAAGACACACACCGTATGGCCGAAGCCAATAAGGCGTTTGCCCACTACCGCTGGTAGGCTTTTGATGTGTGTGCACCCTTGGTGAGTCTGGCAACAACGAATCTGAATGGAAGGAGGGTGCTCCTTGGCACGTCAATTTTCGTTAGAGAAGACCCGGAACATTGGGATCATAGCGCATATCGATGCCGGCAAAACGACGACAACGGAACGCATTCTGTTCTACACGGGTCGCGTCCACAAAATCGGTGAAGTTCACGATGGCGCGGCGACGATGGACTGGATGGTACAGGAGCAGGAGCGCGGTATCACCATCACATCCGCCGCGACAACTGCTCAGTGGAAGAACCATCGTATCAACATCATCGACACCCCGGGACACGTCGACTTCACGGTTGAGGTTGAACGTTCTCTGCGCGTGCTTGATGGCGCCTGCGGCGTGTTTGATGCGAAAGGCGGCGTGGAGCCCCAGTCTGAAACCGTCTGGCGGCAGGCTGACAAGTACCACGTACCGCGTATTGCTTACGTCAACAAGATGGACATCATCGGCGCGGACTTTCTGTCGTGCGTCGAACAGATGCGCACACGCTTAGGCGCAAAAGCGGTTCCGATTCAACTTCCGATCGGCGCGGAAGATTCATTCGTAGGTTTGATCGACCTCGTCGAAAACCATGCAGTCATCTACACGGACGACCTCGGCGCCACAGCGGAAAGCCGCGAGATTCCGGAAGATATGAAGGAACTCGCGGAACAGTACCGCATCGAATTGATTGAGGCTGCCGCCGAAGTGGACGAGGACTTGATGATGAAGTACCTCGAAGGTGAAGAGATCACGATTGCGGAACTGAAGGCTGCGATTCGCAAGGGAACATGCAGTGTCGAACTGTTCCCGGTCCTGTGTGGATCGTCCTACCGCAACAAAGGTGTCCAGCCAATGCTTGATGCTGTGGTCGACTACTTGCCTTCGCCGCTTGACGTACCGCCGATCAAAGGCGTGACGTCCGACGGTGTGGACGTGGAACGTCACTCGAGCGACGAAGAGCCGTTCGCGGCTCTGGCGTTCAAGATCATGACCGACCCGTTCGTGGGTAAGCTCGCGTTCTTCCGCGTGTATTCGGGCACGCTCAACAGCGGCTCGTACGTTTTGAACTCCACGAAGGGCAAGCGCGAGCGCATCGGGCGTATCCTTCAGATGCACGCGAACCACCGGGAAGAGATCGAAACCGTGTACGCCGGCGACATCGCGGCGGCTGTCGGCCTCAAAGACACCACGACCGGCGATACGCTCTGCGACGAGAAGAATGTAGTGATTCTCGAGTCGATGGAGTTCCCTGATCCGGTTATCTCGGTTGCAATCGAGCCGAAGACGAAGGCCGACCAAGATAAGATGGGCATCGCACTCGGCAAACTGACGGAAGAGGACCCGACGTTCCGCACGAACACCGATCCGGAGACGGGTCAGACCATCATTTCGGGCATGGGCGAACTCCACTTGGAGATTATCGTCGACCGACTGCAGCGCGAGTTCAAGGTCGAGTGTAACGTGGGCCGTCCGCAAGTCGCCTACAAGGAGACCATCAGCCAGCGCGTCGAACAGGAAGGTAAGTTTGTGCGCCAGTCTGGCGGCCGCGGTCAGTACGGGCATGTCAAAATCATTCTGGAACCGTTGCAACGTGGTGAAGGATACGTGTTCGAAAACAAGATTGTTGGCGGCGTGGTTCCTCGGGAGTACATCCCGGCCGTTGACGAAGGTATCCACGAGGCCATGCAGAACGGCGTCGTAGCAGGGTACCCGATGATTGACATGAAAGCCACCATCTATGATGGTTCTTATCACGACGTCGACTCTTCGGAAATGGCCTTCAAGATTGCTGGTTCGATGGCGTTCAAGGCCGGTGCGGTAAAAGCTGGTCCTGTCATCCTCGAGCCAATCATGAAGGTGGAAGTCACGGTTCCGGAAGAGTACATGGGCGACATTATGGGCGATATCAACTCTCGCCGTGGTCGTGTGGAAGGCATGGATGCGCGAGGGAACGCGCAAGTCATCCACGGTTACGTCCCGCTGGCTGAGATGTTTGGTTACTCGACGAACCTGCGGTCACGTACGCAGGGACGTGGTACCTACTCGATGGAGTTTAACTCCTACGAAGAAGTGCCGAAGTCGATTGCACAGGAGATTATCTCCAAGAACAAGGGCGAATAAAGCAAAGGAGTTGACAATTCATGGGAAAAGCAAAATTTGACCGTAGCAAACCGCACGTCAACGTCGGCACGATTGGTCACGTCGACCATGGCAAAACTACACTGACGGCTGCCATTACCACGCACCAGGCGTCTAAGGGTCTGTCCCAAGCACAGAAATACGACGAGATCGACAAGGCTCCGGAAGAGCGCGAGCGTGGTATTACGATTAATACAGCGCACGTGGAATACGAGACGGAAAACCGTCACTATGCGCACGTCGACTGCCCGGGCCACGCCGACTACGTAAAGAACATGATTACCGGAGCTGCACAGATGGACGGCGCCATTCTGGTTGTCTCCGCCGCTGACGGCCCAATGCCTCAGACCCGTGAGCACATCCTGCTCGCCCGTCAGGTTGGCGTTCCGTACATTGTTGTGTTCCTGAACAAGTGCGACATGGTCGACGACGAAGAGTTGCTGGAACTCGTCGAGATGGAAGTGCGTGAACTGCTGGCTGAGTATGAGTTCCCTGGCGACGACATCCCGGTTATTCGCGGGTCCGCGTTGAGGGCACTCGAAGGCGATGCCAACTACCTGAAGGCTATCGACGAGTTGATGGACGCTGTCGACAGCTACATCCCGACGCCAGAACGCGACGTCGACAAACCGTTCCTGATGCCTGTTGAGGACGTCTTCACCATTACCGGCCGCGGTACCGTCGCAACTGGTCGTGTGGAACGTGGCTCGCTGAAGGTCGGTGACGAAGTTGAGATCGTCGGTCTACAGGAAGCGAACCGCAAGACGGTTGCAACGGGGATTGAGATGTTCCGCAAACTCCTCGACTCCGCACAGGCCGGTGACAACATCGGTGCACTGCTGCGCGGCGTAGAGCGCAAGGACATCGAACGTGGGCAGGTCATTTGCAAACCGGGCTCCATCAAGCCGCACACCAACTTCAAGGCCGAGGTTTACGTCTTGACGAAGGAAGAAGGCGGACGTCATACTCCGTTCTTCAACGGCTATCGCCCACAGTTCTACTTCCGCACGACCGACGTCACTGGCGTTTGCCAGTTGCCGGAAGGGACCGAGATGGTCATGCCTGGCGACAACATCACGATGGATGTTGAGCTCATTGCTTCGATCGCCCTAGAGGAAGGCACGCGCTTCGCCATTCGCGAAGGCGGCCGCACGGTCGGCGCCGGCGTCGTCAGCAACATCTCGAAGTAAGTGAGACACAGCTTTGTAGTTTGAATGTCATTGGGAGTCGTCCCGGCAGGTCAACTGCTGTGGACGACTCTTTTGATTAAGTGGGTAAAAGTCGAATTTACGCTTGTTTTCGAGGCGCGCGTCTAGTATAATTTCGAATGTTGGTCTCTGACAGCGATGAGGCAGAAGGTTGCTCATGTGTCCACTGCCATATGGGGCACCACTGAGGGGAATTTCTGCGGAGTATGTCCAAATCATTGGGCGACAAAGGAGGGAAAACATATGGCGAAGCAGAAGATTCGGATTCGACTCAAGGCTTACGATCACCAAATCCTCGATCAATCCTCAGAGAAGATTGTGGACACCGCCCGTCGTTCGGGTGCTGGCGTTGCTGGGCCCATTCCGTTACCAACGGAGCGCACGGTATACACCATTTTGCGTGCCCCGCACAAGTACAAGGATTCGCGGGAGCAATTCGAGATGCGGACGCATAAGCGTCTGATTGACATTTTGAATCCAACACCACAGACAGTAGATTCGCTGATGCGGCTCGACCTGCCGTCTGGTGTCGACATTGAAATCAAGTTGTAATCTGTTTGGAAACGCCTTGCGACATGCGTGGTGCCGTTGCTACAAGAAGGCCGGTGTGACGCGGAGAGCAGGCGCTAGAACTCGTTTGGAGTGCTGGGAGGTGCGTTTATGAAGGGCATCTTGGGGCGGAAGCTCGGGATGACACAGGTGTTCTCGGAAGACGGAACAGTCATTCCGGTTACTGTGATCGAAGCTGGCCCTTGCGTCGTCTTGCAGAAGAAGGACGTAGCGGTCGATGGCTATGAAGCCATTCAGGTTGGTTTTGCCGATAAGAAGCCGAACCGCGCAACCAAGGCGGAACAGGGTCACGCGAAAAAGGCGGACACTGCCGCCAAACGCTTTGTGCGCGAGTTTCGTGGAGTGGACCTTGGAACGTATGAAATCGGTCAACAACTGCGTGCTGATGTGTTTGCGGAGGGCGAAGTTGTTGATGTGATTGGGACGTCCAAAGGTAAGGGTTACGCGGGTCCAGTGAAACGTCACAACCAAGCGCGTGGTCCGATGGCTCACGGCTCGAAATATCACCGCGGTGTAGGCTCGCTCGGTGCGGTTGCGCCGAACCGTGTTTTCAAAGGACAGACGATGGCAGGCCGGATGGGCGGCGAGCGTACGACGGTGCAGAACCTGGTCGTAGTGCGTGTAGATGCCGACCGCAATCTGCTGCTCATCAAGGGAGCAATTCCTGGACCGAAAAACTCATTTGTGACCGTTCGGTCTGCAAAGAAAGCGAAGTAACGAAGAAAGGAGGGCAAGCACATGCCGAAAGTCCCAGTGTACAACGTGAATAAAGAGCAAGTCGGTGAAGTGGAGCTCGACGAGCGTCTGTTCGCGGCGCCGGTTCGTCCGGACTTGATGCATCAAGTGGTCCGTATGTACCTCGCTGGACAGCGCCAGGGAACCCACGATACCAAGGGGCGTTCCGAAGTGCGCGGCGGCGGTCGCAAACCGTGGCGTCAGAAAGGAACGGGGCGCGCTCGCCAAGGTAGCACCCGTTCACCGCAGTGGAAGGGTGGCGGTGTGGTCTTTGGGCCAACGCCTCGGTCTCACAAATTTAGCGTTCCGCGCAAGGTGCGTCGAGCAGCTCTGTACAGCGCCCTGTCGTCCAAGGTCGATGATGGACGCGTTGTTGTGCTTGACAAGCTTGACCTGCCGGAAGCCAAAACCAAGCATGTTGCAGCGTTACTGAAGCGTTTTGAGCTCGGGAAAGCGTTGATTGTCGATGCAGAGGTTGTAGAGGCTGCAAGCCGCTCTGCCCGCAATCTGCAGGGGATTAAATACGTCGCGGCAAACGGTGTGAATGTGTACGACCTGCTGCGCTACGAGACGCTGGTCCTGACACAGGACGCCATCGCGAAAGTGCAGGAGGTGTTCGCCTGATGGATCCGCGGGATTTGATTAAGCGTCCGGTTGTCACCGAGAAGTCTACAGGACTGATGGACAATAACCAGTATGTGTTTGAGGTTGACCGACGGGCGAACAAGACGGAAATTCGTCAAGCTGTTGAGAAGATGTTCGACGTGAAGGTTGAGAAGGTTAACACGATGATTGTGCCGGCGAAAAAGAAGCGCGTGGGTAACAATGTGGGCTATACGTCGGAGTGGAAAAAAGCGATCGTGAAGCTGGCGCCGGACTCCAAGTCGATTGAGATCTTCGGCGAGGCATAAACCAAGGCGCAGCAATGTTCTGTTCGTTGCGTCATGACGGTCCGAGTTTCACTCGGACGAGGAAAGGGAGGTTCTGTCGGTGGGCATCAAAAAACATCGCCCAACTTCACCGGGACGGCGATTTATGTCTGTATCGACTTTCGAAGAGCTGACCACCGATCAGCCTGAGAAGTCGCTTCTAGCGCCGCTGAAGAAGCGGGCTGGACGTAACCACCAAGGCAAGATCACGGTTCGCCACCAGGGTGGCGGACACAAGCGTCAGTACCGCATTATCGATTTCAAGCGGGATAAAGATGGTATTCCGGCCAAAGTAGCAACGGTCGAATATGACCCGAACCGTTCAGCGCGCATTATGCTGCTTCACTACGCTGACGGCGAGAAGCGTTACATCATCGCGGTCAACGGCCTGAAGGTCGGCGACACGGTGGTGTCCGGTCCGGGAGCGGACATTCGGCCTGGCAACGCCTTACCGCTGGCGAACATTCCGGTTGGTACCGTAGTGCACAACATCGAGATGAAGCCCGGGAAGGGCGGTCAGATCGCTCGTTCCGCAGGTGGCTCTGCTCAGTTGATGGCCCGCGAAGGCGAATATGCGACACTTCGCCTTGCGTCCGGGGAAGTTCGCCTGGTGCGTGTGGAGTGCCGCGCAACCATCGGTGAAGTCGGTAACTTGGATCACGAGAACATCAACGTCGGTAAGGCTGGACGCTCGCGCTGGATGGGTAAGCGCCCGACGGTCCGCGGTGTTGTCATGAACCCGGTCGACCACCCGCACGGCGGTGGTGAAGGTCGCGCGCCTGTAGGCCGCAAGTCGCCAATGTCGCCGTGGGGCAAACCGACCCTCGGCAAGAAGACGCGGAAGAAAAATCACCCGACCGACAAGTACATTGTCCGGCGGCGCAAGAAGTAATTCGGTGGCAGTTTGGGCATGGGGCTGAGCGAGTTAGCTCGCTCCGGCTCAAGAAAGGAGGACTCGAACATGGGACGCTCTTTGAAAAAGGGGCCGTTTGTTGACGATTACCTGATGAAGAAAGTCGAAGCCATGAGCGCCAGCGGCGAAAAGCGGGTCATCAAAACGTGGTCGCGTCGCTCGACGATTTTCCCACAGTTTGTGGGACACACGTTCGGCGTACACGACGGCCGTAAGCATGTGCCGGTTTATGTCAGTGAAGACATGGTTGGTCACAAGCTGGGTGAGTTTGCACCTACTCGGACGTTTAAAGGCCATGCTGGTGACGAACGGGCTTCGAGATCGCGCTAGGCCATGGGCCGGAAGGAGGAACTTAGCATGGAAGCGACACAAGTGCGTGCCGTGGCCAAGTACATCCGCATCGCGCCGCGTAAGGTGCGTCTGGTGGTAGACCTGATTCGTGGGAAACGGGTCGGTGAGGCCTTGGCCATTCTGAAATTCACGCCGCGAGGCGCGTCACCTGTCGTGGAGAAAGTTTTGCGCTCTGCGATGGCGAATGCGGAAAACAACCACAACTTAGACGTTGACAACCTGATCGTCAAAGAAGTATTCGTCGATCAAGGACCGACGTTGAAACGTTTCCACCCCCGTGCACAGGGACGGGCGTACAGCATCTTCAAGCGCACGAGCCACATCACTGTGGTGGTCGCCGAGAAAAGGGAGGGATAACGGCGAATGGGGCAAAAGGTCAATCCAGTTGGTCTGCGTATTGGGATCATTCGGGACTGGGAATCCAGATGGTTTGCGAACAAGAAGGATTACCAGGACTTGTTGCATGAGGACCTACGGATCCGCAATTATGTGTTCCGTCGATTGAAGGACGCTGCGGTTGCGTCCGTCGACATTGACCGTGCAGCGACGCGCATTAATGTCACGATTCACACCGCGAAACCTGGCATGGTCATCGGTAAGGGCGGTACGGAAGTTGACGCCCTTCGCAACGAGTTAAATGCACTGACTGGCAAGCGGGTGCACATCTCGATTTCTGAGATTAAATCACCGGACTTGTCCGCGAAGCTGGTCGCCGATAATATTGCGGGACAGCTCGCACGCCGTGTGTCTTTTCGCCGCGCCATGAAGCAGGCGATTCAGCGCTCGATGCGCAATGGTGCAAAGGGAATTCGTGTCCAAGTGTCAGGTCGCCTCGGCGGTGCTGAAATTGCTCGTACCGAAGGCTACTCTGAGGGCACAGTGCCTCTGCACACGTTGCGGGCTGACATTGATTACGCGCTTTCTGAGGCGCACACCACGTACGGACGGATCGGCGTGAAGGTCTGGATTTACCGGGGTGAAATCCTGCCACAGCGGGCCCGGAAAGGCGTCGAAGAAGGAGGTAACTAAACCATGTTGATGCCAAAGCGTGTCAAACACCGCAAAGAACACCGCGGCCGGATGACAGGGCAGTCCAAAGGCGGCAACGAGGTGACCTTCGGAGAGTTTGGCCTGCAGGCGCTTGAACCCGCCTGGGTTACGAACCGACAGATTGAAGCCGCACGTATTGCTATGACTCGTTACATCCGCCGTGGCGGTAAAGTGTGGATTAAAATCTTCCCGAGTAAGCCTGTCACCCAGAAGCCTGCCGAAACCCGGATGGGTAGCGGTAAAGGTTCTCCAGAGAAGTGGGTAGCGGTCGTGAAACCTGGCCGCATTCTATTCGAACTCGCCGGTGTTTCGGAAGAGACAGCGCGCGAAGCAATGCGATTGGCCGCACACAAACTTCCGATCAAGACGAAGTTTGTAGTCCGTGACGAAGTGGGTGGTGAGGCGGATGAAAGCTAACGAACTTCGGGAGTTATCAAACGAAGAGATTGAAAGCCGCATCGACCAGCTCAAGGATGAACTGTTCAACCTCCGGTTCCAACTCGCGACGGGGCAACTGGAGAACCCGATGCGTATTGGCCAGGTTCGCAAAGACATCGCCCGCGCAAAGACAGTTCTTCGGGCGCGCGAGATCGGCATCAGCTAATCCGAGAGGAGGTTGACAGGGATGGAACGCAACTACCGCAAAGTACGGGTCGGCAGAGTCGTCAGTGACAAGATGGACAAGACGATTGTCGTAGCCGTTGAGGAGTATATTAAACACCCGTTGTACGGCAAGACCATGCGTCGGACGACCAAGTTTAAGGCCCACGATGAAACGAACCAGGCAAATATTGGCGATACCGTGCGGATCATGGAGACACGCCCGCTGAGCAAGGACAAGTGCTGGCGGTTACTCGAGATTGTCAAGAAGGCCGTCGTGATCTAACAGCGGCTTCGCGAAGGGAGGCAGCGCGATGATTCAACCACAGACGAGACTTGCGGTGGCGGACAACACAGGCGCCAAGGAAATCATGTGCTTCCGCGTACTGGGCGGTTCAAACCGTAAGACTGCCAATATCGGCGACGTCATTGTCGCTTCCGTGAAGAGTGCAACACCCGGAGGCGTTGTCAAGAAAGGCGATGTCGTGAAAGCTGTCATCGTCCGCAGCAAGCGCGGTGTGCGGCGCACAGACGGGTCGTACATCCGGTTCGACGAAAATGCAGCTGTCATCATCCGCGATGACAAGAGCCCGCGCGGCACGCGCATCTTTGGTCCAGTGGCCCGCGAACTGCGCGAGCACGAGTTCATGAAAATTATCTCCCTGGCGCCGGAAGTTCTTTAAGACCAGGGGGCCAGGAGGTGCTTGCAGTGACAAAACTTCACGTGAAAAAGGGCGACAAAGTCGTCGTGATCGCCGGTAAGGACAAGAACAAGTCCGGCCGCGTGCTGTTGGTAGACCCGAAAGCCTCGCGTGTCGTGGTCGAAGGGGTCAATGTGGTGAAGCGCCACACGAAGCCGAACGCGGTGAGTCCGGAAGGCGGCGTGATTGAGAAAGAGGCGCCGATTCACGTTTCGAACGTAGCGCTCGCTGACCCGCAGAGCGGCAAACCGACTCGGGTCGGCATGAAGGTGCTCGAAGACGGGACAAAGGTACGCTACGCCAAAAAGTCTGGCGAAACGATCGACGAGTAGCCAGGTGACAGGAGGAGTTTCGGTGAGTCGGTTACGTGAGAAGTACGAGACCTCCATCGTGAAGGAAATGATGAGCAAGTTCTCATACAAGTCCGTGATGCAGGTCCCGCGAGTTGAAAAGGTCGTAATCAACATGGGTCTCGGTGAAGCGACGCAGAACCCGAAGGTGATTGACAGCGCACTCGCGGACTTGACGTTGATTGTCGGTCAAAAGCCAGTGGTCACCCGCGCGAAAAAGTCAATCGCACAGTTCCGCGTCAGGCAGGGGATGCCAATTGGAGTGAAGGTAACCCTGCGCGGCGAGCGGATGTATGAGTTTCTCGACAAGTTGATGAACGTCGCGTTGCCGCGTGTGCGCGACTTCCGTGGCGTGTCACCGAAGGCGTTTGACGGTCGCGGTAACTATACGCTCGGTCTGCGTGAGCAACTGATTTTCCCGGAAATTGACTACGACAAGGTCGACAAGGTGCGTGGTCTCGAAGTTGTCGTCGTCACGACGGCAAATTCGGATGAAGAAGCACGGTCGCTCTTGACAACGTTTGGCATGCCGTTCCGCCAGGCCTAAAAATTTTAATCCGTGGGAGGACGAAGACATGGCGAAGACATCCATGGTCGTGAAAGCCCAGCGGAAGCCGAAGTTCAGCACGCAGGCCTACACGCGTTGCCGAATCTGCGGACGACCGCACTCGGTACTGCGCAAATTCGGCATCTGCCGAATCTGCTTTCGCGAACTGGCGTATAAGGGCCAGCTGCCCGGCGTGAAGAAGGCTAGCTGGTAATCTGCTTGCTTGAAAGGGGGTTCTTTGACGGTGGTTATGACTGATCCCATTGCAGACATGCTGACTCGGATCCGCAATGCCAACATGGTTGGCCATGAGAAGCTGGAGATTCCGGGTTCCAATATTAAGCGGTCCATTGCAGAGATTTTGAAGCGCGAGGGCTACATTCGCGATGCTGAATTTATCGCGGACGACAAGCAAGGCACGATTCGCGTCTTTATGAAGTACGGCAAGGGCCAAGAACGTGTCATCACAGGGCTCAAGCGCATTAGCAAGCCCGGCCTGCGCGTGTACGCGGCGCACGACAACATTCCGCGCGTCCTGGGCGGACTCGGTACTGCCATCCTGTCCACTTCACGTGGCATTATGACAGATAAGGAAGCGCGCAAGTTGAATGTGGGCGGAGAAGTTCTCTGCTTCATCTGGTAATCCCGGTCTACGAATGGGGGTGTAACGATGTCCAGAATCGGAAGAAAGCCGGTCGTAATTCCGTCCGGTGTCAACGTGGAAATAGCCGGAACAGAAGTGACGGTGAAGGGTCCGAAAGGAACTTTGACCCGTCGCATTCACCCGGATATGAAGCTGGTTGTTGGTGAGAGTGAGATTCTCGTGGAACGCCCAAGTGACGAGAAGTTGCACCGAAGCCTGCACGGCACCACGCGCAGCGTCGTGGCGAACATGGTCGAAGGCGTGACGAACGGCTTTACAAAAAACCTTGACCTCGTCGGCGTCGGTTATCGCGCGGCGAAAAACGGCGACAAAGTGACGTTGTCTCTCGGGTTCTCACACCCAGTTGAGTTGCCAGCTGTCGAAGGTATCGAGGTCGAAGTTCCTGTGGCAACGAAGTTGGTTGTGCGCGGCATTGACAAGGAACTGGTGGGGGCGTACGCGGCGAAAGTGCGCGACATTCGCAGACCAGAGCCGTATAAGGGCAAGGGCGTCCGCTACGAAGGCGAGCGTGTCCGTCGCAAGGTCGGTAAGACTGGTAAGAAGTAATGCGCAACTGCTGTAACCTGCACAAGCCTGGCTCTGGAAGGAGGAACTCTGCATGATTACGAAGGATGACCGTAACCGCGCGCGTAAGCACCGCCACCTGCGGGTTCGCAAACGGATCACCGGCACGGAAGTTCGTCCGCGTCTGAATGTGTACCGTTCGAACAAACACATTTACGCGCAGGTCATTAACGACGTGAATGGTACGACGCTCGTGAGCGCATCGACACTCGACCCCGAGTTGAAAAGCGATGTGCAAAATGGTGGGACAGTGGAAGCTGCGAAGAAGGTTGGCGCTTTGGTCGCAAAGCGCGCCATCGACAAAGGTTTGACAGCCGTTGTCTTCGATCGTGGTGGTTACCTGTACCACGGACGCGTACAGGCGCTTGCGGACGCAGCGCGTGAAGGCGGCTTACAATTCTAACCGGAAAGGAAGGTGTACACGTGCTCATCGATCCGAATCAACTCGAACTGTCGGAAAAAGTCGTCTCGGTCAACCGCGTGTCGAAGGTGGTTAAAGGCGGACGTCGCTTCTCCTTTTCAGCGTTGGTCGTCGTCGGCGACGGCAATGGCTACGTAGGCGCAGGCCTTGGCAAAGCCGCTGAGGTCCCGGACGCGATTCGCAAGGGTATCGAGGACGCGAAAAAGAGCCTCATCCACGTACCACAAAAGAAGACGTCCATCCCGCACGAAGCGCTCGGACACTTCGGTGCTGGCCGGGTGTTGATTAAGCCGGCTCCGGAAGGCAGCGGCGTGATCGCCGGTGGACCAGTGCGCGCTGTGCTCGAAGCAGCTGGAATCAAAGACATCGTGACCAAGTCGCTCGGTTCAGCAAATCCGATCAACATGGTGCACGCAACGCTTGATGCGCTCAAGCAGTTGAAGCGCGCAGAAGAAGTTGCTCGCCTGCGCGGCAAGAGCGTTGAAGAAATTCTCGGATAGGAGGGAAAACCGTGGCCGGTAAATTGGCGATTACGCTGAAGAAAAGCCCCATCGGTCGTCCCGAAAATCAACGCAAGACGGCGCTTGCTCTTGGACTGCGGAAGTTGCAGCAGACCGTTGTGAAAGAGGATACGCCGACGATTCGCGGTATGGTGGGTCGAATCTCGCACCTCGTCGAAGTGAACACCGTCGAGGAAGCCTAAGTACAAGGAGGTGGCAGGTATGCAGCTGCACGAACTTCGCCCGGCACCTGGATCGCGACAGACCCGCAAACGTGTGGGTCGCGGCACGAGTTCTGGCATGGGTAAGACATCGACGCGCGGTCATAAGGGTCAATGGGCCCGCTCTGGCGGCGGAGTCCGCCCGGGCTTTGAAGGTGGACAGACGCCGTTGTTCCGTCGCCTGCCGAAACGTGGATTTACGAACGCTCCGTTCGCGAAACACTACGTCACGGTCAATCTTGAACGGTTGAACGAGTTGGCGGAAGGCACCGTTGTCACACCAGAATTGTTGCTTGAACAGCGGATCATCCGGTCGCTGGAGGACGGTCTGAAAGTCCTTGCACGGGGCGACTTGACAGTTAAGTTGACGGTTCGCGCACACGCTTTTTCAGAAGCCGCGAAGCAGAAGATTGAAGCGGCAGGTGGCACGGCTGAGGTGATATAAGGTGTGGCAGACGATCGCCAACCTCTGGCGACTGAAGCATCTGCGGGGACGTATTCTGTTTACGCTGATGGTGATTGCCCTGTACCGGATTGGCACGTACTTCCCGGTGCCGGGCATGAACACCGCGGCTCTGTCAGGTACGCAAAACAACGCCTTCTTCAACCTGATGAACATGTTCTCAGGCGGCGCGTTCTACCGTTTCTCCATCTTTGCCATGAGTGTTACGCCGTACATCACGGCGTCAATCATCATGCAGCTGCTCCAATATGGGGTTGTGCCCCGGTTTGAAGAGTGGCAGAAAGAGGGAGAGTCCGGGCGTCAGAAGATCACGCAGGTCACCCGTTACCTGACCGTCGTACTCGGTCTGTTGCAGGCCGCAGGGCTTACGTACGAATTCACGCGCAGCGGACTTCTGTACTCCAATACCTTGTGGTCGTACGCCGTCGTCGTCGTGGCGCTGACGGCTGGCGATACGCTGTTGATGTGGTTTGGTGAAATGATTACGGAGAAGGGCGTCGGCAACGGCATCTCCATCATTATCTTCACCAACATCATTTCGCAATTTGGGCAGATTGGCCAGGAAATCGCGGCCAACTGGTTTACTGCTCACCCGGGGAGCTTGTTCCTGAACATCCTCAAGGTGCTACTGCTCTTCGCTGGCATTGTCGTGATTTTCGTCATGATTGTGTTTGTGCAGCAGGCGGAGCGGAAGATTCCTGTTCAATACGCGAAACGCGTCGTCGGCCGTACGGTGTACAGCGGGCAGCAGACGCACATTCCACTGAAGGTGAATGCCGCCGGTGTGATACCGGTGATTTTCGCGATGTCGCTGCTAATTCTGCCTTCCACAATTGCCTCGTACTTCACGAAGTACACGTGGGCGCAGGCGATTGAGCGGTATTTGTACCCAAATTCGCCGTGGTTTATCGCAGCTGAGATTGTGCTCATCATTCTGTTCACGTTCTTCTATACGCACGTGCAGTTGAACCCCCAGCAGATGGCTGAGCAGCTCCAGAAGAACGCCGGCTACATTCCTGGCATCCGTCCTGGTAAGGACACGGAAGACTACATCGTTCGTGTCGTCAACCGCATCACGGTGTTCGGCTCACTGTTCCTCGGCGTAATTTCGGTTCTACCGTTCCTGCTATTGTCCGGCATGAACCTACAGAATGTGTACTTCGGCGGCACGTCGCTCTTGATTATCGTCGGTGTTGCGCTGCAGACGATGCAACAAATGGAAGGGCAGATGCTGCAGCGTCACTATCGCGGGTTTATTCGCTAGCAACCGCTCTCGAAGGGGGAACCAGTCATGCAAGTGATGATGCTCGGATTGCCGGGCGCTGGCAAAGGCACACAGGCGAGCCGAATCCATGCGGACTACGGCATCCCGCACATCTCGACAGGTGACATGTTCCGGGCGGCAATCGCTGCACAGACACCGCTCGGACGCGAGGCCCAGAGCTACTTGGAGAGCGGTCGCCTTGTTCCAGACGAGTTGACGATCGGCATTGTGCGTGAACGTCTGCTAGAGCCGGACGCTGCCCTCGGTTTCGTGCTCGACGGTTTTCCGCGCACGCTGCCGCAGGCGCAAGCGCTAGATGGAATGTTGAAGGCACTCGCTAAACCACTCGACTGCGTACTGTACATCCACGTACAAGAGGAGGTTTTGCTCGCGCGATTGACCGGACGCAGACTGTGTAAGTCCTGTGGCGCTACGTACCACCTCGTTTTTCAGCCGCCTCTGCGAGCAGGCCGCTGTGATGTATGCGACGGGGAGCTATATCAGCGGACCGACGACACTGCAGAGAAGGTCGCGACGAGACTGCAACAATACGCCCAGACGGAACCGCTTGTCGATTACTACCAGGAGCGCGGTCTTCTGCGACAGGTGGACGGGGAACAGGAGATTGACAGTGTATACGACGAGATCAAGCGCGAACTTGATCGCTTGCAGTCCAGGTCGAGGTGACAGGGATTGAAAACTCCCGCGCTGCCAGAAATCGGGCGTATCGTAGAAGTCGTTCGCGGGCGTGACCGCGGTTTATACGCCGTGGTCGTCGGTCACGAACCAAGCCGGTTCGTTCAGATTGCCGACGGCGACAAGCGTAAGGTCGACAGCCCGAAGAAGAAGAACGTCCTGCACATCCGCACGATGCCCATGGTGGCGGATGAAGTGGCGCAGATCGTCGCGGGTGGGGGCCGAGTCACAAACGCAAATCTGCGGTACGCAGTTCGGCGATTCTTGGCAGAACATCCACAGCGCATGGAAGCGCAAGAGGAGGAGGGGGTAGAGCGTGGCGAAGGATGACGTGATCGAAGTCGAGGGAAAAGTGATTGAACCTCTACCGAACGCGATGTTTCGCGTCGAGCTAGAAAACGGCCACAAAATTTTGGCGCATGTCTCCGGCAAGATTCGGATGCACTACATCAAAATCCTGCCAGGCGACCGGGTGACGGTAGAGTTGTCCCCATATGACCTGAGCCGTGGTAGAATTACGTACCGGTACAAATAGTTGAGACTGGCTGTTTGTCGTCAGATTCGCTATGATATACCGGATGAGGAGGGTGCAAAGTGAAAGTTCGACCGTCTGTCAAACCGATGTGCGAAAAGTGCAAGGTCATTCGCCGCAAGGGTACGGTCATGATCATTTGCGAAAACCCGAAGCACAAGCAGCGCCAAGGGTAATCCTGCCGGATTCTGTTGGTGCAGGAAGTCCGGCCGTCCGGCCGGTTTAGTTCCGTCAATCGCGGTCTGCAGCGCGGCTGCCCGCAAGGGGTCTGCACCGTGTTTGAATAGATGATATCTTTTCGGAGGTGGACGAAGCGCATGGCACGTATCGCAGGCGTAGACTTGCCGCGAGACAAACGGGTGGAAATCGCCCTGACCTATATTTTCGGGATTGGTCGCACCACCGCGAACCAGGTGCTGAAACAGGCTGGCATTAACCCAGACGTTCGCGTGAAGGACTTGAGCGAAGAACAGGTAATTCAACTGCGTGACGTCATTGACAAGACATTGAAGGTCGAAGGCGACCTGCGCAGAGAAATTGCTCTGCACATCAAACGGCTCGTAGAAATCGGTTCGTACCGCGGTTATCGTCACCGTCGCGGCCTGCCTGTCCGTGGACAACGCACAAAGACTAACGCCCGCACGCGTAAAGGTCCGCGCCGGACAGTAGCTGGCAAGAAGAAGTAATAAGGAGGATCACGAATGCCGAAGACACAGCGCAAAGGTGCAGCCGCAACTCGCACTAAGCGGCGTGACCGTAAAAATATCGAAGTTGGCGTCGCGCACATTCGCTCGACGTTCAACAACACACTTGTCAGCATCACCGACGCGACCGGCAATGTAGTGTCGTGGTCTAGCTCGGGCAACGTCGGCTTCAAAGGATCGCGCAAGAGCACGCCGTTTGCTGCCCAGATGGCAGCAGAGACCGCCGCGCGCACCGCAATGGAGCATGGCATGAAACAGGTAGAAGTAAGCGTTAAGGGACCTGGTGCAGGTCGCGAAGCTGCCATCCGTTCACTGCAGGCCGCTGGTCTCGAAGTGACGGGCATCCGCGACGTGACGCCAATTCCGCACAATGGCTGCCGTCCACCGAAGCGCCGCCGCGTCTGACGTCTGGCGGTGCGCAAGTCGGGTGCAAGGCGCACGAGTGGGAATCTCTAAAAGCGGCAGAAGAAGACTGTCTTCTGCTTGGGTATAGATCGAATTGGAGGTGTCAACACTAGAATGGCAAGATATACCGGACCAGTGTGCCGTCTCTGCCGTCGGGAAGGCATCAAGCTGTACCTGAAAGGCGAGCGGTGTTTCAGCGAGAAGTGCGCGATTGACCGCCGCCCAACGCCGCCCGGACAACATGGGCAAGGCCGCCGACGGAGCTCAGAATATGGATTGCAGTTGCGAGAGAAACAGAAGGCGCGTCGCTACTACGGTGTGCTTGAGAAGCAGTTTGAAGGCTACTATGAAGAAGCTGCACGCAGACAGGGTGTCACAGGCGAAAACCTGTTGCGGTTGCTTGAGAGCCGACTGGACAACGTCGTGTACCGACTCGGCTTTGCTGCATCACGCAAAGAAGCACGTCAGTTGGTGCGCCATGGACACTTTGACGTCAACGGACATCGCGTAGACATTCCCTCGTACCTGACCAAGGTAGGGGACGTTATCGTGATTAGGGAGAAAAGTCGATCGGTCGACCGCATCAAAGACTTGATGGAAGCAGCTGAGTCCAAGACCATCGCGCCTTGGCTGGAACTTGATGTGGCGAGTTTCAGCGGCAAGGTAACCCGCCTGCCGGAACGTGGAGAGATCGACACGCCGGTAGCCGAGCAGATGATTATCGAGCACTATTCACGGTAATCATCGCCAGGCGTCCGTTCATGCCGGGGCTTAGGTCGAGGAGGAGGGTTATGGATGATCGAAATTGAGAAGCCGAAAATTGAGGTGGCGGAACACAGTGGGAACTACGGCAAATTTGTCGTAGAGCCGCTGGAGCGCGGGTACGGCACCACGCTTGGGAACTCGCTGCGCCGAATCCTGTTGTCGTCTATTCCGGGAGCCGCTGTGCGCTCGGTGAAGATTGAGGGAGTCTTGCACGAGTTCTCCACTATCCCGGGCGTTGTGGAAGATACGACCCAGCTCATCCTCAACCTGAAGCGGCTCTCGCTCAAGATTCACTCCGACGAGGAGAAGGTCCTCATTATCGACGCCAATCAAGCTGGCGCTGTGACCGCAGGCGACATTCGCGCCGACTCGGACGTGGATATTGTCAACCCTGACCTGCACATTGCTACCCTGACGGATGGGGCGCATTTGTACGCTGAACTGCGTGCCGGGCGTGGGCGTGGCTATGTGTCGGCGGACAAGAATAAGCTCGAAGAACAGGAGATTGGGCTCGTTCCAATCGACTCCATCTATTCTCCAATCACGCGCGTGAATTATACGGTCGAGAACACGCGTGTCGGGCAAGTCACGGACTACGACAAGCTGACCCTGGAGGTCTGGACCGATGGCAGCATCGCGCCCCAGGAGTCGGTTAGCATCGGCGCCAAGATTCTCACGGAGCACTTGATGTTGTTCGTGGGTTTGACGGACCGCGGTCAGGACGCTGACATCATGGTTGAGAAAGAGGAGTCACTGTCTGACCGCGCGATGGATATGCCGATCGAAGAACTCGACTTGTCGGTGCGCTCGTACAATTGTCTGAAGCGTGCTGGCATCAACACTGTAGCAGAACTGTGTGGCAAGACTGAGGACGAGATGATGAAGGTGCGCAACCTTGGACGCAAGTCGCTCGAGGAAGTGCTCGAAAAGCTCTCCGCACTCGGATTGTCGCTGCGCGAAGAAGACTAACTGCCGCCGCGGTGACGCGGTCGGCGAGAGAGAACGACTTTGTGAGGGAGGGTAACGTCGTGTCATACCGCAAACTCGGCCGCACCTCGGCTGCGCGTAAGGCGCTGTTCCGCAGCTTGGTGACCGACTTGTTTCAATACGGACGAATTGAGACGACCGAGGCGAAAGCGAAGGAGATTCGCAAAGTAGCCGATAAGATGATCACGCTCGCGAAGCGCGGCGACCTGCACGCGCGCCGTCAAGTAGCTGCCTTCGTTCGCCCGGAACCGGTCGACGAAGACAACAAGCAAGACGTGATTCAAAAACTGTTCGCGGAGATCGCACCGCGCTTTGCTGAGCGCAACGGCGGCTACACGCGCATTCTGAAGCTTGGACCCCGCCGCGGTGACGCAGCTCCGATGGTTCTGCTCGAACTGGTCTAAGCCGAGCGGGATTGGCGTTTGGACGGGCGGTGAAAGTCGTGAAGATGCGGGCAACCGTCGCGTACGACGGAACAGACTTCCACGGATTTGCACGTCAGCGTGGACTACGCACCGTGCAGGGTGTCCTGGAAGAGAAGCTGTCGGGACTGACCGGTTCGCGAATCGAAGTCTTCGGATCGGGTAGGACGGACGCGGGTGTACACGCAGAGGGTCAAGTGGTGCACTGGGAACAGTCCGTCGGGCCGCCACCGGAACGGTACCCGGCCATCTTCCAGCGCATTCTGCCGCGTGATCTGTTGGTCCGCGACGTTACGACGGTACCTGATACGTTCCACGCGCGCTTCTCAGCTGTAGCAAAGACTTACTGCTACACGATACAGACGGCCACGGAGCCTGATATCTTTACCCGTCGTTACTCGTGGCATTTGCCAGTCAAGGTTAGCCTGGAGCGGATGCGCCAAGGCGCGGCCTACCTGGTTGGGGAACATGACTTCACGAGCTTCTGCGCGGCAGCGACGCCGGTGGAAAACAAAGTCCGAACGGTGCATCGGCTGAGCGTCGAGCCGCGTGGTTCGTACTTGCTCATCACGTGCACTGGCAGCGGATTTCTGCAGAACATGGTGCGCATCATTACAGGTACCCTGGTCGATGTAGGGCTCGGCAAGATGGATGCTGACCGTGTGCCAAGTATTCTTGAGGCCAGAGACCGAACAGCGGCCGGGCGCACCGCACCACCAGAAGGGCTGAGCCTCTGGGAAGTTTATTACGACGCTGAGTTTCACGCCCATGCTTGACTGGCTGGGCACCGTGCGATAGAATATTTCAACTGTAGGAGGGAAGAACCGCATGCGTACAACGTATATGGCGAAGCCGGGCGCAGTCGAGCGGAAGTGGTACGTGATCGACGCACAGAACCAGCGCGTTGGCCGTCTCGCCACGCAGATCGCTGCGATTCTGCGCGGAAAGCACAAGCCTGAGTTCACGCCGCACGTTGACACTGGCGATTTCGTCGTCGTCGTCAATGTTGATAAGGTCGTGTTCTCATCTAATAAGATGGATACCAAACTGTACCGTCGTCACTCCGGTCACCCGGGTGGACTAAAGGAAATTACCGCTCGCGAAGTGTTAAACACACATCCGGAGCGGATTCTGTATGCGGCTGTGAAAGGTATGCTCCCACACAACACGCTTGGAGCGGCGCAGCTGACCAAGTTGAAGCTCTATGCCGGTCCGGAACACCCGCACGCGGCGCAGCAACCTGAGAAGCTCGAGGTCTCCACAAACTAATCGAAAGGAGGGTACTGCTCTTGGCACAACTTCAGTACTGGGGTACAGGTCGGCGTAAAAATGCAGTAGCGCGTGTACGACTGTTGCCGGGTGACGGCAAGGTCGTGATCAACAACCGTGAGTTTGGCGACTACTTCCCGCTGGAAACGTTGAAGTTGATCGTAAAGCAACCGCTCCTGTTGACGGAGACGGCCAGTCGCTACGACGTGTACGCAAACGTCTACGGTGGCGGCACCTCCGGTCAAGCAGGCGCTGTTCGCCACGGCATCGCCCGGGCGTTGCTCCGTGTCGATGCGAACCTGCGGCCAACCTTGAAGAAGGCGGGCTTGCTGACTCGTGACGCACGTATGAAGGAACGTAAGAAGTACGGCTTGAAAGGCGCTCGCCGTGCTCCGCAGTTCTCGAAGCGCTAATTACATCGTTGCCGGACAATCGATTTGTCCAATCGAAGAGATGCCAATGGCATCTCTTTTTTGCGTTTTGCGTACACTGTACCGGGAAGGGTTTTGGACAACCAGAAGGCCGTCTATGGCGGCCGTGACAAAGGACGTGACGGATTGACCAATCTTGCGCTAATTCGACGGAAGTCGCGCCGAATCATAGCTGCGTCGTTCGCAACCGCTGCGTGCCTCAGCGGAATCACGCTGTTTAGTCCGTCAGCACAAGCGAGCACGGAACCGGGTCTCGTCGGCAAGCGCATCGTGATCGATGCCGGTCATGGCGGGCGTGATGGTGGCGCTGAATCGGCCGATGGAAGAAAAGAGAAAGATACGACACTGGCTGTAGCGAATGACTTAGCAGCCCTTCTGCGTCAATCGGGCGCGCAAGTGTACCTGACACGCGACACAGACACCGACCTGACCCAACCATCCGACCTTGGGCATAGACAGCACGCTTCGCTGAGGGCTAGGACGGTATACACCAAGGAGAAGAGACCAGACGTATTTATCAGCATTCACTGTAACGGCTCCCCGTCACCGACATGGCGAGGTGCTCACGTCATCTACCGCGATGGCAACGAGGAAGCCAAAGCGCTTGCGACAGTGATGCAAGAGAACTTCAGAGCGTACCTGCTGCCGACAAAGCGAACGATTGACGACACTAGCACACTCTACTTGCTTAGGCGTATCGAGGGTCCCGCTGTACTAGCGGAAATTGGTTTCATGACGAACCCACAAGAATCTGCGGCCATGCAGACACCTGCGTACCGGCAGCGAGTAGCGTTTGTCATGTATAAGTCGGTGGTCGAGTACTTTGGACAGGTTGAGAACTCGAAAGATGAACCTACGGCTGCTTTACCCTGAAGGAAGTGAAACGATGGGAAGGCGAAAAACGCGGGGACCGTTGTGGGTTGCCGTTGCTTGCGTTGGAATTCTCGCTGTCTGGTGGACTCATCAGCGCGCGGCCCCTACTGGTCAGGACGCGATTCGTGGAATCACGGTTCACGCCAATACGTCGAACCTGCCCCTGACAGTGGTGGCCACCCATTCAACGTGGAACAATCGCCCGCTGTATCGACTGAAAGATGTGTCGAAACGCCCCTTATCCTATTTAGAGATTTACAGTTGGAGCAATGAACCACTGCCAATTGTCTGGTCGGGAAACGCTCTGCCAACGCCATTTCCTCAGCATGGCCAGGTTGCCATGCCGCCAGTCACAGTACTTGCGGGGCAAAGCGCCTGGTTCGAGCTGGGGGAAGCGCTGCCGCAAAAAGTCACCGTTGTGTGGCGTCAAGGCAACCACGCTGTGTACGAGGCGTTGACGATTCGGTAATGCTGCCAGTGTGCCTCGCTGACTGTTTGGCAACCGAGCCTCACTGTTGTACACTGAGATGCGGAATGCCAAAAGGGAGGGACATACCGTTGGTGACACGAGACGAAGTACTCCAAGCCCTTCGGGACGTTGAAGACCCGGAGATTCATAGAAGTATTGTTGAACTTGAGATGGTCCAGGAGATATCAGTGGAAGAGTCCCGGGTTCGCGTTGAAATCCTTCTGACAATCACGGGTTGTCCCCTGCACACAACGATTGAGAACGCTGTCCGCGAACGCCTGCTCTCCTTGCCTGGTGTAGCCGAGGTGGACGTCGTGATTGGCCACATGAACGACGAGCAACGTGCCCGATTCACAGAAAAACTGAGGGGAAAACCAGAAGGGCAGAGCCAGGCAGTGCCGAAGCTTCTGGAACCGGAGAACGGCGTCGCATTTGTGGCGATTGCTTCGGGTAAGGGTGGAGTTGGTAAGTCAACCGTAACCGCAAACCTCGGGGTTGCGCTTGCGAAGCTAGGGCTGCGCGTGGGCATCATTGATGCAGACATTTACGGCTTCAGTATTCCTGGCATTTTTGGCGTGAAAGCAGCGCGCCCAACCGTGATCGACGAGCTGATTCTGCCAATTGAAGCACATGGGGTAAAGCTGATTTCCATGCATTTCTTTGTTCCAGATGGCAATCCAGTTGTGTGGCGCGGGCCTATGCTCGGAAAGATGTTGCGTAACTTCTTCGGTGAGGTTCACTGGGGAGACATGGACATAATTTTGCTAGACCTGCCGCCTGGCACGGGCGACGTCGCGATGGATGTTCATCAACTGTTGCCGAAGAGCAAGGAAGTCATTGTGACGACTCCCCAGACAGCTGCTTCCGATGTAGCAGTTCGCGCAGGCGTCATGGGTGTCCGGACAAATCATGAGGTACTGGGTGTTGTCGAAAACATGTCATACCTCACTTGCGAACATTGCGGCGAACGCACGTACCTGTTTGGTCGCGGCGGAGGCGAGCGCGTTGCGAAGGAACTGCGCACCGACCTGTTGGCGCAAATTCCGCTTGCGAACATGGACACTCAGAACTCTTCTTTGTTTGAGGAAGGCTCCGAGCAAGCGGCGGTATTTGCGAAACTTGCCGTACAGGTGATGGACCGTCTCGGCGTCAAGGCACCAGCTGCGATGTGAACACAAGTGTGTCCGGCACCAGTGTCAGTATGCTGGTTTCGGTTGACGTTGAAAATGTCGCTGTCAGCGGGAACTCACCGTTGCGGCGACATTTTTCGCACGTGTAAGACCAACACACCGTGGAGGACGACACCCTCGTCGTTCACGCTCGGTCTTACGACTGCCCGCCACCACCGCTACCTCCGCCACTCTCGTTGCCACTGCTTGTACCGCCTGAACTCGAGCTACCACTGCCAGAGCTTTGTCCCTGGGACTGCCCGCCTGCAGCTTTCATCGACTGTGCAACTGCGCCTTTCAAAGCGTCCTCAAACTGGATGCGGAAACTCGGCGTCTGCAACGCGTCGGTCATGATCTGCATGACTTGTCCGCGATATTGCGGACTCTTCATCATGGTTTGCAGGTATGTCGTAAACTCGGGAGACTGCATCAGTGCAAGCATTTCCTTTTGATACTCCGGGTCCTTCATCAGCTGTTTAATCGTGGCCGTCAGCTCAGGCTGGACAGCTTTGGACAACGCTGCAGCGAACTCGGGGTCTTTCGCTTGCTGAGCAAGAAAAGACTGGTTCTGCTTGGTTTGCAAAGACTTTTCGACTGCTTTGGCGATGTCCGTGTTGGAGACAATAATCTGGCTCTTAACAGACGGATCCTTAAGAATCTCCTCAACCGCAGACTTGCCCTCCGGTGAATGAAGGATGTCGACCACCATTTGCTTGGTTGTCCCGTAGTCCTGCTGTCCGGCGCTGCTGGCGTCCGCAGCTGTTCCCATGTTTCCAGTCCCACACCCAACGGTTAAGAGTAGCGAGAGGCAAAGGGTCGCCCACGCTTTGACTCGAAGTTTCACTTCTGGTCCTCCTGCCTGTATCCATTGATTCTTTCGCTCAGTATGTGTAACAGCACGGGGCCTTATGCGAGCTGAGTTCGTTGAGAGGGCCGACCCCGTGCTGTATGATGAGAGGCATGTCAACGTATACATGAATGCGGCAGCCGGGTGGGACTGTGACGTGTCTAACTCACTGTACTTCGGATTTAACCTTGGCCTGATTGAGAAGCTCAGATACGCTGACAAAGTGGTAGCCCTCTTGCCGCAGGCCTGCGATGATTTGCGGCAAGGCCGCCGTGATCTGTCTCGAAGAGTCACTGGCATGCATCAGAATGATGTCACCAGGGACAGCCCGCTTTAAGACCCGATTGATGAGTGCTTGCGTTCCTGGGTTTTTCCAGTCAAGCGAATCGGTATTCCACTGGATCACGGTGTATCCCATGCCGTTCAGACAGCGCAGTACACGTGGGTTGAAGTCACCGTTTGGCGTCCGAATCAACCGGGTTTTGACGCCGGTCACTTGGTAAATTGACTTCTCTGCGATCTGTACCTGTTCACGGACCCAACTGTCCGGATAGCTGGAGAAGTCCTTGTGTAGGTTTCCGTGACTGCCGATTTCAAAGCCCATGCTGTGGATTCGCTTGGCGGTCTCTTGGTGCCGCAGGGTCCACGGCCCGCTGAGAAAGAACGTCGCGTGTTTGACCTTGTCTTTTTCGAGCACGTCAAGCACAGGTTCTGGCACCTTCTCCCCCCATGAGATGTCAAAGGTGAGAGCTACAACCTTTTGGTCTGTGTCAACTTTGTAGACCGCGCTCGGCGTCTTTACAGCTGGTGCCTCTTTCGCGCTCACTGACGCTGGGCAGGCGGCGGCCATGATGGCGATGCTGGCTAGCAAGGTGCTCAAGCGACGGTGAAACGTTCGTTGTGTTGTTTTCAAGATTCGGACCTCCTTCTCAAACCTGTGCAAAGTGTGTGCGGTGAGCGCGATGACTATTCCCAACTAGTGGAGGTATCTCGATGAACCGTATGGAACACAGACTGCGTTCGCGAGGTGGACTCGTGTACTGGCTCGTCGCTGTTGCGCTCTTGGCGTCGGGGTTCGTGGTTGGAGAGCTATGGCCAGCGCATTTCCTGCACCTCTTGCGCCCATCCATCCTGCACATTCAGCACATTGCTCGGACCATCGACCGCAATGGCAACGCATTAACCGCCATCTGGACAGTGTTTTGGAACAATACTCGGGTGGCACTGTTGATGATGGTGCTCGGTGTTTTCGCTGGGGTTTTTCCAATCTTCACGATGTGGACAAACGGTTTGATGATGGGAGTCGTGACTCACGTCACCGCAGCGCACGTGCATGTGCAAGGGTGGAAGGTGGTCTTGTTTGGCGAAATGCCACACGGTATTTTTGAACTGACGGCCTTGACGTGGGCCTGCGCATTGGGTTTGCGGCTGGCGGTTGCGGCGCTACAATCTGTCTGGGCCCTCCTTGGCAAAGGAGGTGCAAAGGGCGCTAGCGGTGGACTTGCGCTGGCCCGGGTCGAGAACGAGACCCCAGTTGCGAATTTCCGTCAGGAAGTTCGCCACGTTATCGGAAGGATCCCGTTCATCTTGGCCATCTTATGGGTGGCTGCATGCATTGAAATTCTGGTGACGCCTCATCTCATCCGCGCTTTCCTTGGCTAAGCCAGAACAACGTGGTCAGGAGCGCACATCAAGTACAAAGGAGTGGAGTCTATGAAGGAACTGCGTATTATCGGAGCGCCATCGGACCTCGGACAAGGACGACGGGGAGTCGATATGGGGCCGAGTGCTATTCGCTACGCCGGCCTTGCCGAAAGCTTGCAGGCATTGGGGTACGTCGTCAAGGACCTCGGTAACATCGACGTACCGACGCCGGAGATGCATCAAGTTGTCAATGAAAAATTGAAATACCTTCCGGAAGTGACTCGCGTTTGTGAGGCCTTGAACGAACATGTCGCTCGGGTCATGGCAGATGGGCACATCCCGATTGTGCTCGGCGGAGACCACAGCATCTCCATTGGCAGTGTTGCTGGTGTGGCTGCAGGAGGACGGTCGTACGGCGTCATCTGGTTCGACGCGCATGGTGACATGAACACGGAAGAGACCACGCCATCCGGGAATATCCACGGCATGCCGCTCGCCGTGAATGTCGGGAAAGGCCACGCAGACCTGCTTGCTGTCGGCGGCAGCAGCCCGAAGGTGAATCCTCAAAACGTAGTGCTTGTCGGAATCCGCTCGATCGACGCCGACGAAGCCGCCTTGATTCGCGAAACTGGCATACGGGCCTACACCATGGCAGACATCGACCGGATGGGGATGGCAGCTGTGATGGCGGAAGCGATCGACATCGCGGGGCGCGGTACGGATGGTATTCATCTGAGCCTCGACCTCGACGCGATTGACCCGATGTTCGCTCCTGGTGTCGGAACCCCGGTCAACGGCGGGGTCACATACCGAGAAGGGCACCTCGCGATGGAACTGCTCGCAGCGTCGAGGAAGGTGACTTCGGTCGACATCGTGGAAGTGAACCCCATTTTGGATGCGGAAAACAGGACAGCCCGGATGGCCGTCGAACTAGCTCAGTCGCTGTTTGGCAAGACGGTTATATAGAGAACGTAGTTTTTTAACACTTGGCGCGCAAAAGCCCAACCCAACCGGGGTGGGCTTTTGGCGTTTCGGGTAGGCGCTGCTAAACATACGGTAACAGCAGTCGGCCCACGTCGACCCTCGTTCGCGTGCGGCTTTCGTACCAAGACGGGCGAAGGAGGGGTTCGAGTGCTGTACGCTGCGCTTGGTGATTCGATCACGTTCGGATACAGCGCTTCGCAGGATGAACGAAGTTTCGTGGCTCGAGTTCGTCGGGCGCTCGCGCGGAAGGGAAAGGTCAGTTTGTACACGTGTGCGAAACCAGGATGGACCTCAAAACAATTGTTGCGAGCCGTTCGGCGGACTCCGGAGTGCATTTGGGACGAGGCTCGAGTTGTGACAATTTTAATCGGGGGCAATGACCTGTTGTGGGCTGCACCTTGGCTGGTGGAGAGCAATCCCGGGCACGTGATGAAGGTTGCCGGCCGCCTGTACGACAACCTGACCGAAGTGGTGCAGTGTGTGTCCCGGCCGACGTCGACGTTGCTCTTGTGCACCGTCTACAACCCGTTTCCAAACTCTGTCTTAGCGGCCGAGTACACGAATGCGCTGAACCAATCAATTCGCAGGGTGGCAAAGCGACATCACTTGCGCATCGTCGACCTTGATGCTGTGTTTCAGGGACGGGAAGAGTCCTTGATTGACGGCTATCAGCGCGGACAGATTCGCGACATTAAGTTCCGCGGCAACCCTGTGCACCCCAACGACACGGGCCATCAACGCATCGCGCAAGCCTTGTTGTCCGTCTACAAAAGGCGCAGCGACCAGACCCACTCCACGCGCCTGAGTAAGCCGACCAAGCATCGTCCCGGCCTTGCGACCCGTAGACACAGAATGCCCACGACGACTACTTGACTCAGTTATGCGAGTGCGAAACAATGGAAGGAAGCGAAAGGGCCAGCGTTGTCCAGGATGGGTGGCAAAGAAATGGCGTTGTGGCTGGAAGTCTTGCGCAAGTTTACTGTACTTGACATCATCGACATCCTGATTGTCGCCTTTGTCCTTTACCGCTTCCTGGTGCTGATTCGCGGTACCCGCGCGGTACAGCTGCTCAAAGGCGTCATCGTGATCCTCATCGCCACGGCCATCAGCAGCGTGCTGCACTTACAGGCGCTCAGTTGGCTGCTTAATAAAATCATCACGATTGGGTTCATCGCCATCCCGGTCGTATTTCAACCTGAACTGCGCCGTGCGCTTGATCAACTCGGACGTGGCGGATTCTTTCGATTTTCTCTCGGAAACGCATCTGCCGAGGACATGCGTCACGTCATTTCTGAAGTCGTGAAGGCTACACAGGTGTTGTCCAAAAATCGAATTGGGGCGCTCGTCGCGATGGAGCGTCGGACCGGCCTCACGGAATACACCGAGACTGGCACACTGATCGAAGCCGTGGCGAGTTCGGAACTGCTGATCAACACGTTTATCCCGAACACGCCTCTACATGACGGAGCTGTAGTCATCCGTGGCAGCCGATTGGTCGCTGCAGGGTGTTTTCTGCCGCTGACCGATGACCGTGATTTGGACAAGAAGCTCGGCACTCGGCACAGAGCTGCGATCGGTCTGACCGAACAATCTGACGCTGTCGTCGTCGTCGTGTCCGAAGAAACAGGACAAGTTTCCGTTGCGGTAGACGGCGTGTTAACCCGCAACTTAAGCGAAAGCGCCCTGACCGAGCAACTACAGAACCTGTTGGTTTCCCCTGAATCGAAACCGGTGTCGTGGTTCAAACGAAAGGCGGAATCCTGACATGGACCGGCTGCTGATGAACAACACGATGTTGCGAGTAATCGCAATTATTCTTGCTGTTGCCCTGTGGCTCGGAGTTCACGCGCCGAATAGCGGCGCAACAGGGGTGACGAATGGCATCGGCATCTCGCAGCAGTTTCCCAAGGCGATACAAGTCGAAGTGCCGCACGGTTTCGTGGTTACATCCGTAGAGCCGAGCCGTGGCGCCGTGGTGGTCAACGCCAGTGTGCAAGATTTGCCGGGATTGCCTGCAAAGATGCTTGGTGTGACTTTGGTTGCAGATGCCCGCGGACTGACCGCAGGCACACATCAGATACACGTCGCTGCCCTGAATATGCCGGCACTGCACAGCAGCAGCTTTTCTGTGCAACCGTCCTTGGTGACCGTTACGTTAGCTCCTTCGGTTACCCGCTCGTTCAACGTGACAGTAGACGTACAAGGCAGTCCCCAGAGTGGCTATTCGCTCGGACAGGCGAGCACCGACGTAGCTGCGGTACAAGTCAGCGGTGCACAGGCGGATGTGGCGCGTGTCCAGCGTGTCATTGCCAACGTGTCGGTCGCTAGTGCAAAACAGACGGTAACGCACATTGCAAACTTGATCCCGGTCGACGCCAAGGGGAACCCAGTGCCAAACGTCACGACGTCGCCTGTGAACTGCACGGTGACTGTGCCTGTCAACACGCCCGCGGAGTCGGCGCAGATTCAGCCAGAAGTCGTTGGCCTCCCGGCAGGGGGGTACGCAATCGCTGGGTTACAGGTGAAACCGGGGACCGTGCAAGTGACCGGGACCATCCCAACGCAGCCGAACGGCGGGCCGCTTCAGATTCAACTTCCGGTAGATGTCACAGGTCTTCAGTCGACCCGCACTTTACAAGTGCCAGTTCCGCTCCAAAATGGAGTGCAGAATGCATCGCCGTCTTCAGTTGCAGTGACAGTGAGGGTCGAAAAGAGTTTGTCGCGCACGTTTACAGGCGTTCCAATCCAAATCCAGCACGCTTCCACAGGAGAGACAGTCAAACTTGCGTCGACTCACACTGTGAACCTGACTGTCTCAGGCCCACAGTCGGTCGTTAGCGCGCTCACCGCGAGCAGCTTTACGGTGTATATTGATGCATCGACACTTGCCAATAGCAGCACCAGTGCAACAATCCAAGTGCTCGTCCCCGCGTGGGTTCAAGTCACCCAACTCTCGCAGCGCACCGCGACAGTGACCGTGTCTGGGGCGGCACATTAAGTCGTTAGCTGTGATTTTACGCCATTGTCTGATCCGGTTCTCTGTGGCAGAATGAGTGAGGATTTCTGAAGGAGCGTGCGTCTCTTGTCTCGATTGTTTGGAACCGACGGCGTCCGTGGTGTCGCAAATCGCGACTTGACGCCGGAGTTGGCGTTTCGTTTAGGACGAATTGGCGCGTATCTGCTGACGGACCATCAAGCAGGGGCGCGCTTTGTGATTGGCAAAGACACCCGAATCTCTGGCGATATGCTCGAGAGTGCCCTAATCAGCGGCATCTTGTCGATGGGTGTGGATGTACTGCGCCTCGGAATCATCAGTACGCCTGGCGTAGCGTATGTTACGCGACTGCTACACGCAGACGCTGGCGTAATGATTTCGGCTTCGCACAATCCCGTGGAAGACAACGGGATCAAGTTCTTTGGCGGAGACGGGTTCAAATTGCTAGACGAAGTGGAGATGGAATTCGAGCGACTGCTGACCGAGGCGGATGATACCTTGCCTCGCCCAGAGGGCGTGAAGGTTGGGCGTGTGTACGAGGAACCTGGAGTTGCCGCCTACCAGAGATTTTTGCAGAGCACGGTCACTTCTTCATTCGAAGGTTTGCACGTCATCCTCGACTGTGCAAATGGAGCGGCTTATCATATTGCTCCACACGTGTTCCGTGCGCTTGGAGCCAAGGTCACAGTGGTGAACGACCAGCCCGACGGTACTAACATCAATGTCGGTTGTGGTTCGACCTACCCACACGTCGTTCAGCGCGCGGTGCTCGAGTACGGAGCCGATGTGGGCCTTGCGTTTGACGGGGATGCCGATCGGCTAATCGCGGTCGATGAGACCGGGCAGGTCGTCGACGGCGACTATATCCTCGCAATCAGCGCTTTGCACATGCATGAGCGAGGACTACTAGCGAACGACACGGTAGTAGCAACTGTGATGAGTAACCTTGGCTTTGTCAAAGCGATGGCCGACCGCGGCATTTCAGTAGAGCGAACAGCTGTCGGAGATCGCTATGTGATGGAAACGATGCGCGCGGGGCACTACGTGCTCGGTGGTGAGCAGTCAGGACATGTCATTTTCCTCAATCATTCGACCACTGGGGACGGGGTCCTCACAGCGTTGCAATTAGTGCATACGATGGTGCAGAAACAAGCACCGCTCAGTCAACTGGCGAAAGTCATGACGAGATATCCGCAGTTGCTGGAGAACATCCGTGTGCGAGACAAGCGGGCGTGGCGAGACAACCCAGCAATTCTCACGGTCATGGACGCCTGTGAACAGCAACTCGGCAGTCAAGGACGCGTCCTTGTGCGCGAGTCAGGCACCGAGTCGATTGTGCGCGTAATGGCCGAGGGACCTGATGAGGTGCTGCTGCGCACTTGCGTCGAAGAGATGGCCAGGGTTATCAAGGACGAACTTGGCAACTGACAGTCGGAGCAGGAGAGGAGGTGTTGCTGGCTGATGACGGGTTAGCAGCCTAGAGTGAGGGAAGTCAACCGGACAGGTTTCACTTCGACATCACAATGCGTAAAATGCCGGAGTCGCGTTCGGTGTGCGACCTGACGACCGAGCAAGGGTGTCGCTGTGAATCTTCCACTCGACGACACAGGTAGCGCCAGGACTGATTACAGGGCAGTGGAATGTTCCTGACCCTCGTCAGTTGACGCGGAGGAGGTAGGCGAACCATTCGGCGGGTGCCTCCCGGCGTGGACCGCGCCGCAAACAGGGCTCGAAAACCATGAGGTGACTCATGGCACAAGAGTGAGTAGGTCAACCAAGGAGGAACGATACCGTTCATGTGTGGAATCGTTGGGTACGTTGGACCACGGAACGTGTCGGAAGTTGTTGTCGGCGGACTGAGAAAATTGGAGTACCGCGGCTATGATTCATCTGGGATCGCGACGATCGACGACAAGCAACTGCATGTCGTCAAAGCCGTCGGTCGGCTGTCTGCGCTTGAGGAGAGGCTCAGCACAGAACCTGTACAGGGAAGTATTGGCATCGGACACACGCGTTGGGCGACACACGGCCGTCCGTCAGATGAAAATGCGCATCCGCACCAGGACTGCAGTGGCCGTTTTGCAATTGTGCACAATGGCATCGTCGAGAATTACCTAGCACTTCGCGAAGAGTTGACAGCGAAGGGCCACCAGTTCAAATCGGAAACAGATACGGAAGTCGTCGTACACCTGATTGAGGAACTATACAACGGTGACTTCATTCAAACAATGGTTCAAGTCGGCAAGCGCCTGCACGGGGCGTACGCGCTTGTTGCCATTACAAAAGATGCGCCAGGCACCATCATTGCCATGCGCAAGTCAAGCCCACTCATCGTCGGGCTCGGGCAAGGCGAGAACTTTGTCGCATCCGATATTCCTGCGATTCTCGAGTACACGCGCGACATCTACGTTCTGGAAGACGGAGAAATGGCAGTACTCGATACCAGTCACGTGACGTGCTTTACGATTGACGGCGAACCGGTGCAGAAAGAAGTCTACAAAGTCACATGGGATGCTGTTGCAGCAGAGCGTGGCGGGTACGATCACTTTATGCTCAAAGAGATTCACGAACAGCCAAAAGCTATCCGTGACACACTGATTGGGCGGGTGTCTGAGGACTTAAAGTTGGTCACGCTCACAGAATTGAAGTGGCCGGCGGGTTACGCAGAACAGGTAGACCGTATTCACGTCGTTGCCTGTGGGACCGCGTGGCACGCGGGACTGGTTGGCAAGGCGGTTCTTGAAGAGTTGGCGGGAATCCCGGTTGAGGTGGACATCGCATCCGAGTACCGGTACCGCGAGCCAATTCAAACCGACAACACGCTGGTTGTCGTGATCAGCCAGTCCGGTGAGACCGCAGATACCTTGGCGGCCCTGCGTGAGGCGAAGCGACGCGGTCGGCGGGTGCTTGCAATCACAAACGTCGTCGGTAGTTCAGCAGCTCGTGAGGCTGACGATGTGCTCGTCACGCAGGCGGGTCCGGAAATTGCGGTGGCGTCGACCAAGGCCTACACCACGCAGTTGGTGGTGCTGTACCTGTTAGCTCTACACTTTGCAGTGGCACGCAACCGCATCAGTGTCGACGACCTTCACGCCGTGCTGAAGGGCATTGATGGCCTGCCGCAGGTCGCCGACCAAGTGCTTGACACAGCTCCACAGATTGAGAAGTTTGCTCAGGACTGGGCACACGTAAATGACACATTTTTTATCGGGCGTGGGCTCGATTTTGCAGTCGCATTGGAAGGTTCGCTGAAGCTGAAGGAGATTTCCTACATCCACGCAGAAGCTTACGCGGCGGGGGAACTGAAGCACGGCACACTCGCGCTGATTACCGAGGGTGTTCCGGTGATTGCCCTCGCGACTCAGACTGCGCTCTATGACAAAACCATCAGCAACATCAAAGAAGTGACGGCGCGAGGTGCGTTCGTCATGGGCATGACGTGGGCAGGCGATGAGGACCTGCAGAAGTCTGTAGATCAGGTGATCTACCTGCCACAGACGCTGCCGCTCTTGGCACCTCTCGCTGCCGTGATTCCACTTCAGTTGTTGGCGTACTACGCGGCAGTGGCGCGTGGAAGTGATGTCGACAAACCACGCAACTTGGCGAAGAGCGTGACGGTGGAGTAACGTGTGAACAATGATTTTTGATTACTATGAGTTATAGCTTCAAATGGCACAAAAAATATTTAACTTTGCCACTCGCGCGTAACTGCAAATGACACTTCGTTTTGGCTCCCGCTATGGTATAATCCTTGCCATGGCGGGATTTTTATATACTCGAACGAAAATTTTCGGAAAAGGTATAATATTCCTCGTGGTAACACACAGTATACTGAAGTTCAAGCAGATCGAATCTCAACAAATGGCATAAGACGTGCCGTGAATCCGCGAGGAGGCCCGCCATGCACTGGATCGGAAAGGCATGGGAAAAAGAAGATGTTGAATTTGCGCCGAAAAGGAAAGTGGATAACAGGGACAGTAAACAACGGCCTCATGTGATTGGAGCATTTCACAGTCACAAGATGAATGTCGTTGCGGAATACGAGTCGTTGACAGAGTGGGCGTTTTATTCACTACTCGAACTAGAAAGGGACACAGTTCGCTACTACGTCCAACCAGTGCGCATTCACGTACCGTACACTGATGATTTCGGAAACCTGAAAAGCTGGACGCATGTACCTGATGTCCTCGTTTTTCGGGAAGGCTCCATTCCTCACCTCTATCAGACCAAAGAATCTCCGGATGACTCAGAGGCAAAGCTAAAAATCATCGATAAGGCTTGTGAAAGGTACGCAACATCACATGGGTGGAACTACACTGTCATTTACCCGAAGTCACTACCGAAAGTTGTCTCCAGGAATATAGATCTACTCGCCGGATTCACCAAGAAGCGGAGGTGGTTTGAAAGCTACGCCCCCCAAATCATATCCAAACTTCGATTCATTGGACGCGCTTCCATAACTGAGTTATCCCAGAGTTTCATCCCGCAATATGACCCTCTGCTAGTGTGTTCGCAAAACGAATTTCTACTCCAGCAAAATAAGTTCGACCCTGAGTAAAATAAGTTGGTTCCTACAGCACGGGTGGATTCGGGTCAAAAGCCTGAATTCGCCCGTGTTTTTGTGTTGCAGGGACGAGGCGTTTTGGGGCAAGGGTAAGACAAAACCGAAGGAAATAAGACGCGAAAAAGCCCGATATAACAAGGATTCCTCGACCATGCCCGATCAAAAATGAGAAAAAATACACGACCAAATCTGCTCTCCCTCAACCCTCCAGCCCTGCTTTTCCCTTCGCGCCAGCGACCAACTTCTTTTTACGCAAAATCGATGAATCTGGAAAAATCACGGAGAAAAACGGGTGAAAAAAGGCGTGATCCACTGTAGATCGAATTTGACGGTAGAATATGGAAGGGAGTGAGGGCGAAGGCGGGAAAATCCTTGTGGGGCAAGGGAAGAGGCAGGGTTGAGGGGGGAGTGAGTCAGAAACCAATTTGATTTGACGACTACATAGTACAGGAAGCTAAATTTGATTTCAGAACTCATGGGTTGGATTTGAAATTGGGGATAGGGGGGAGGGCTACCGTGAATCCTCGCTGGATTACACGTCCACAAATCGTCACAATGTAGTTGAGGTGACAAAGTGTGAATGGTTCAAACGGAGAACGACAGCTTCAATTACAATATGGGACTCAAAATCGAGCGCAAGGTTTCTACGACAATCAAATGCTCCAAAAGTTGAATCCAGAGATGGTGAATTTTATTGCGAAGCAACAAATGGTATTTATCTCAACGGCGGATGCTCGTGGCAATTGTGACACCTCGTTTCGCGGTGGAGATCCAGGTTTCGTCAAGGTGTTAAATGAAATGACGATTGTTTACCCCGAATATAGAGGCAATGGCGTTTATGCAAGTTTAGGAAACATCCTTGATAATCCCCATATTGGCTTACTTTTCATTGACTTTTTTGAGCATTGTATCGGGTTGCATGTAAACGGAACGGCGACGATCGAACAGGAAGTGGATGGTGTATCGGATTCGCGTGCAGAACGGTGGGTTCGTATTAAAGTTGAGGAAGCATATATTCACTGCTCCAAACACATTCCTTTATTAAAGCGACTTGATAAAGACATTCACTGGGGAACCGACGATGTTCAATTTAAAGGTGGGGATTACTTTAAGGCAAAGGTAACAAATCAGTCTGAGCAGGGGTGAACCAGAAGGGTGCTTCGGATCCAGGGCAGTTCTCCAAGTGCGCTGTTTTGGGAATGTGAGGGAGTAAATCACTGTTCTGTCCTGACTATGTGGTAGGCTTAATACAGGTAAAGCCTCGAAAGAAGGGAACGAATGCATCTATGAATCAGTCCTATTCCACCAGCAGAAGTCGAGGCAACCGCTTCTTTATGAAAGTTCCAGAAATCACGATATACTTCTGGATCGTGAAGTTGCTGACAACCGCCATGGGCGAATCGACATCTGACTATCTCGTCTATCACATCAATCCGTATATTGCTGTCGTTCTTGGGTTCATTGGCTTCGTGATCGCACTTGTCCTACAGTTTTCCGTCCGTAAATACGTGGCGTGGGTTTACTGGCTATTTGTCATGATGGTAGCGATTTTCGGTACGATGGTTGCTGATGTTACGCACATTGTCCTGGGTGTACCTTACTATGCTTCAACCATCGCATTTGCCATTATTTTGACTCTGGTGTTCACGACTTGGTACAAGGTGGAGGGAACACTGTCTATCCACAGCATCAATACCCGTCGCCGAGAGATATTCTACTGGGCGGCTGTGTTGGCAACGTTCGCGATGGGAACTGCCACAGGGGATATGACCGCGATGACGTTACATCTGGGCTACTTGCCGTCAGGGATTCTGTTCATCGTGTTGTTCCTCCTCCCAGGCATTGGCTACTTTCTATTTCGCCTTAACCCCATCTTTGCATTCTGGTTTGCCTACGTTATGACCCGACCCCTTGGGGCTTCATTCGCGGACTGGCTTGGAAAGCCGAAGAGTATCACGGGTCTGGGATATGGTGATGGGATGGTTGGGGGCATATTGACCGTGCTTATCGTGATCTTCGTGGGATACTTGACGGTGAGCAAAAGGGACGTGCAACGGGAAACGACGAGAATGGGACATGGGCAGTACGGAAGGTCGGGACTGAGAGAAGAGTAAAGCATGCTGGGAAATCTGCTTTACTCTGGACGAAGACTACAGCTACAGTTCCTATTGAGGTTTACGCTTATCGGGAGCGGGTATAGTGATTTTAAAGGCTCAACACGGTTTGAACCTGGATTTAGATAGTATTGCTGTCGATTGTAATAAATGTTAAGATGCGATAATTTAGAAAAAACCAAAATCATCCTCTTTATGAGGGTTTTCAGAGTGTGGGAATGGTGACGAAATCCATCGACAATTTGTCAGGAAGAGTCGATTACAAGATAATGTTCTTTAAGGAGTGATTACATTGTCAGACCTCTTCAAAGAATTATTTGGTCATGGGCATCATGGACATCACGGAGACCATGACGAACACCATCGGCATCACGGACATCACGACGAGCATCATCACGATCATCATGACCATCATGACCATCATGACCATCATGACCATCACCATGAACGGGAGTACGTTGCAAGTCCTGTTCGACGGGTTGCGAGCATCCAGTGTCCAAGTTGTGGTCACGAAAATGGATTGAATCATAATTTCTGCTCAAATTGTGGATATAATCTCAAACCTCAACCGTTGAGGTGTTCAAAGTGTGGAACGGAAGTCAGCGGAGGGTCGTTCTGTCCGAATTGCGGAAACAAACTTTAGAGAATACTACGCCTAAGATTGTTCTGGCTTGTGCAAAAATCTTCGCCGTGAAGCGACGCTCACGGCTTTTCTCTGTTCCCATGTAGAACCTTCGTTTTAATTGCGCCGCCAGACCAACCGCGAATATATCCTTGAGAAATTGTCGTTTGGTATTTTCATGCCAAGGTCGTCACGATTAAGAACTTGAAACTTGAAAAGTTTGCGTGTAATATTCAAGTAATCAATTGAATATAAACCAGGGAGTGGTGGGATGGATAATCAAACTCGTGCGTGGAAGGACGCAATATATGAACATTTTGGACGGATTGGAAAGGCACTGTCCAGTCCGCGACGGTTGGAAATATTAGACCTGCTATCTCAGGGTTCAAAAACTGTCGAAACACTCGCTAAAGAAGCAGGTATGAGTATCGCCAACGTGTCACAGCACTTACAAACACTCCTGCAAGCTCGATTAGTACAATTTGAAAAACAAGGGACTTACGCTGTGTACCGATTATCGAATGAAAAAATCTCGACGCTCCTACTTCTGATTCAAGAGTTAGGTGAAGAGTTGTTGGCGGAAATTCGGGTGTTGCGGGACGAGTTCCTTGTGAATCGCGATTTGTTTGAACCGATTACCCTCGACGAATTGAAGACAAGAATGGATATGGATGAGGTATATCTGATTGATGTAAGACCGAAGGAGGAGTTTGAGTACGGGCATATTCCTGGAGCTTTTTCTATTCCCGTAAAGGAACTTGCGGATCACTTATCAAGTATAGATACGAATCGTCCTGTAGTTGCCTATTGTCGGGGACGATACTGCATGTACGCGGTAGAAGCCGTTGAAATGCTTAGAGAGCATGGATTCCATGCCATACGCATGGATGAAGGTGTCCGTGAATGGAAACAAGAACCGCTTCATTGAACACTTTCTGAAATCATTGTTCAACAGTAGTGGAAAATCAATCAGGAAGGTGATTCAAGTGATCTTTCGACAATATCTACACTTCAATCCTGTTGCGGCTTCATACCTATTTGGTTGCGGTGGTCAAGGCAAAGGGGTCGTTGTTGATCCTCTGGAAAGCGACATTGACTTCTACATTGAGCAGGCGACTGCCGCTGGAATGAAGATTACACATGTTTTTGATACACACCTGCATGCTGACCATATCTCTGGCGGTCGCAAATTGGCTGAAAAAACAGGAGCCGAGTATGTATTACATCGGTCAGCAGAAACCAACTTTTCTTTTATGGGTGTCGATGATGGAGATGAAATCATTGCAGGGAATGTCGTTATTCGTGTCCTCCATACACCTGGACATACGCCTGAACATATTTCCCTGCTTGTAACAGATAGATCAAGAGGAGAGAAACCGTGGTTTGTGTTGACGGGACACACGCTGATGGTCGGAGACGTAGGCAGGACTGAACTTGCATCCGATATTGAAAGAGGCGCGTCCGATTTATTTGACAGTCTTGAAAAGTTTCTGATCATGGATGATTATGTAGAAATTTATCCTGGTGCCTTTTCGGGATCAGTCTGCGGTCGTGCGTTGAGTGGAAAACCAGCTTCGTCAATCGGCTTTGAGCGTCAGTTCAATAAGGGACTACAAATTCGTGATAAGACCGATTTTGTGACATTTATGACGAGAGATGTCCCTCCAAAGCCTGAGAATTTCGATGCAATACGCAGGGCGAACATGGGGTTCGAGAAATGAACAAGTTGGAACGGGGACGGTCACAGCCGTTCCCGCCGTTTTTATAGGGGGACAACGCAATGAGAGAACAGTCTATAAGGCTTGGGCTTCGACCTAACCTTGTGCAATTTGTTTTACTGGCTGTCAACAATGCATTTGTTGGGACGATGGTGGGAATTGAGAGAACCGTGGTTCCCATCTTAGGGCAGAAAACATTTCATTTGAATTCATTGGCTGTATTGCTTGCCTTTATTGCTTCATTTGGTCTGGTCAAAGGACCGTTAAATTTGCTTGCAGGCAGATTGGCGGATCGGTGGGGGAGAAAGCCCGTCTTAATCGCAGGTTGGCTTTTCGGACTGCCTGTACCCATTATGATCATATTGGCTCCATCATGGGCATGGATTGTCATTGCAAACCTTTTACTGGGAGCCAACCAAGGATTCGCGTGGTCGATGACTGTGACCAGTAAGATGGATCTGGTTGGACCGAAACGAAGGGGATTGGCACTGGGCGTGAATGAATTTAGCGGCTACATTGGTGTTGCGATCATCAGCACCGTGGCAGGGTATCTGGCTTCCGCGTATAGTCCGCGTCCCATTCCGTTCATCATGTCTGAGGTGATTGCGGTATGTGGCGGTCTAACCGCGCTCATTTTCATTAAGGAGACATTGCCATTTACCAAGTTAGAGATTCCAGTGAAAGCGTCAAATGAAGCGACACCATCGCTTGGACAGGTGTTTACATGGGTTAGTTTTAAGAATCGCACACTGTTTGCCTGTAGTCAGGCAGGACTGATTAACAAATTAAGCGACACCGCAATTTGGGGGCTTGTACCTATACAAATGGCAAGGGGTCATTTTACAGTTGCACAAATTGGGTTAATCGGCGGCATTTATGCATTCTCGTGGGGAATTCTTCAACTTGGTTCAGGAATCTGGAGTGACCATGTAGGGCGCAAACTCCCAATTGTATTCGGACAAATTCTAAACGCAATGGGAATTTTTCTCGTTCTTGTGGCACATTCATTAGCCATGTGGGTGATTGTCGCTTTACTTATGGGGTTGGGCACAGCATTGGTATACCCAGTGTTACTCTCCGCCGTTGGTGATGCATCAAATCCAGCATGGCGTGGCTCGGCTCTGGGTGTCTACCGCATGTGGCGGGATGGAGGCTACGCCGTCGGAGGAGTTTTATTAGGGTTCGGAGCGGATTGGCTGGGCATGCAAGACATATTTCTTATATTGGCGGCTGTTGTATTGTTATCTGGGATTGTCGTAATGGTGCTGATGTCGGAAACGCGGACAAGCGTGAACAAATCATAGCCTGATATCAATGAATTTATAGGATTCAAGAGGATTCCCTTGTAAAGAATGAGATTAGAAGTGATAACCAGGAGGTGGCTTTACAGTGATGTGGGGATATGGCAGTTGGGGCGGATTTGGAATGCTCTTCCCGATTTTAGGCGTGGTGATGATGATTGCGATGATGTACTTCATGGGGCGGATGATGATGGGACACAACCGCGACCACAATCATCGGCAAAGAGAGGACACATCGGAGTTGTTACGTGAAATTCAACATCTGCGGCGGGAAGTTGAGGATCTGAAGCGGGAGAAAGGTAAGGAGGATTTGTAATGAAGGATCTGGATAATTTGAATCGACAACAACTCCATTGGGAACAGGCTTTTGCCAAGAACAACGAGATGTTCGGAGAGTCTCCCAGCGATGCCGCTATTCGTGCCGCAGAAATCTTTAAGAGTCACAGTCAGGAACGGATATTAGAGTTAGGCGCGGGGCAAGGTCGTGACACGTTATTTTTTGCCAGAAACGGTTTTCAGGTGCATGTGTTGGATTACACCAGCGAGGGTACAGAGCGGATTCGGCAGAAAGCGAAAGAACAGGGGTTATCGGATCGCATTACAGTTGTTGAACATGATGTTCGGCAACCTTTTCCATTACCGAGCGGGTCTTTCGATGCTTGCTACTCACACATGTTATATTGCATGGCTCTGACAACTGACGAATTGGTCGCTTTGAATGACCATGTTCGACAAGTCTTGCGCCCAGGTGGATATAACATTTACACGGTTCGGCACAAGGGAGACGCGCATTATGGACAAGGGGTTCACCGAGCGGAAGACCTGTATGAAGTTGGCGGCTTTATTGTTCACTTTTTTGACCGAGCGAAGGTTGAGACACTGACAGATGGATATGAACTGATTGATATCCATGAATTCGAAGAGGGTGGACTGCCACGGAAACTCTATCAGGTCACGTTGGAGAAGAACAGCGTGGAGTGAAAGGCGAGACTTTGATTGGATAAATTAACGCGAAGGAGTCGTTTATGATGGAAGACTGCTGTCAAGTTCCAGCGCAAAAGGTGCAGGCTGATTCTCTGATCTGCCCTGTATGTCAGCACCAAGGAAAGAGCGTTCCGCTCATCACCCTGAAAGCCATGCTTACTCCATCCGTCCTATCTATCCTCGACCCGTCATCCTCCTACTCATTCTGCCCAAACCCAGCTTGTGAGGTCGTTTACTTCTCTCATGAACAGGTGTTCAACAAGGATGCAATTAAAGTTTCTGTCTATCAGAAAGACGAGAGTTCAGAAGTTCCTGTGTGTTATTGCTTCGGATGGACGCGACAGAGACTTATACAGGCGATAAGGCACAAAGAGAATCCTGCCCAGCGTATCAGTGAGCAGGTAAAAGCGAATCGCTGTGGCTGTGAGGTGAACAACCCACAAGGAAGTTGCTGTTTGGGTAATGTCACGACGTTTGTACATGGTTTGAATCAGTCACATAACTCTCCTGATGTATGAGTTTGCTTTGTTCCGTATAGGATGATAAGCCGTTGACTTTCCTCTTGTACCCTTCGTTCACGCGGCGAGAGAGTAGGCATAGGAGCATTGATGCGCAGACGTTTTCGAACAATCCTCGCTCCTGTGCCTGGTTTGCCTATTTGAGCGTCTCCGATCTGCTTCGAAGCATCTTCGTCTGTAATGGATAACACCTCCAAGGTCAGGGATAAAGGATGTCGGGAATAGTTGACATACAATAAGCCAGTGGAATCTGTACGGCTGTGGACAATCGGTCGGCGGATTTGACAACGAAGGCTCGGCGTAAGTTGAATATCACTCGAAGGGTGATGATATCCCCTTGGGTGGTATATTGGCTCAGTGTGCGTACCATCCGCTCCCGATCAGGCAAGGTCATGCGTTATTCCCTTCACCCACAAGACCCTGTACTCTCCCGCTCTTACTCCGCATCAGGCACGTCAAACTCCCGCAACGTCCCATTGTCATCGCCGATTCCGTGACCGCAGGCGCAAGTGACCACGCTCCCGCACATCTCGATTTGTAGTTTCCCAAGTTCCGACCCTTCTCTCCATTCAACTTCGCGAGTGCAGTTATTGCAGTGGATTACGAACATCTCTCAGACCTCCGTTTTCAGGGCTTGGTGGGGCAAGGAGATATCGAAACTAATCTCGCTCCCTTTCGCCTTCCGCCGTGTCTTTATCGGGATACACGAGGAACTGCTCCATTATCGATTGAGGAGGACGCTGGATTTCAGATAACGGTATGCCATTTGCCCTGCACCAATTGACCAGTTTTCTGACTTTCACCTTTGGAGACTTCGGGGTCAGGGGGACGGCATAAATCCCGTCTGGAATATCATCAGCATCAAATTCCTCAATAAGCCGCTTACGTTCTTCGACAAGCTCCTTCCAGGCAGTAACTTCTTGTAACACTCCGAGAATTTCATGATTCGTCAGATGGCTGAACAAGTGCTGGAATGTCCCATGATACCGCTCTTCATGTACTTGAATCTGTACATTGATAGATTGGAGCCTTTTCACGATGGCTTGGTGCTTTGCTACTTCGATCAACTCATGCCGTTCGCAGTTTTCATTGAAATCGGCGTTTTCCATGAATCCTTACTCCCTCAGATAACTTTTCAACTTGTTGATCACTTCTTGATGTCTCTGAAAGATGCGTTTTGTGCTGACCGCCATGGGGACATGTGTGTTGCAAATTGGTCGATTCAGCAACTTTACCCTATGAGATGGTCTGCCGTTTGACTGTTCCCGATTACTTCCCAACTTGTGTCCCCCGTTCCTGTCCCGCACCGAGACTACCGCACATCAACCTATTCGTTCACTCATTTTTCATCATGATAACTCAAGAATATTGATATGTAAAAATATGGTTCAATGATGTTTTGAACATAACTGTATTGGGGAGATGGGCGAGAGGGACAACAGATGGTTTTCTCGAACAGGTTCATATGGGCTATGAAAAAGACAATGGGTGATGACGGTGATATCACGCCATTTTCTGAGGGGATGTGGCTTTTGAGATTCGTGGAGTGGTGAGTCACAAGCAATTGCTAAAAGCACAACAAATCTGAAGGTGGGTATCGAACCTGCCGTGTTTCACGTTATCATTGAACTCAGGTGCGAACAGTTTAGTGGAACAGAGAAAGGAGTGACAACTAATAAAATCCATTACTTTATGTTATCGGGAATTTGGAAATCCCCTCGATGTATTAGAAATAAACTATCGAGAAGATACACTGCTCAATCACGACGAAGTATTAGTTCGTATGAAGTTTAGTCCAATCAATCCTTCGGATTTAATACCGATTCGCGGTGCCTACAGACATAGAATTCAATTACCAGCAATACCAGGGTATGAGGGCGTAGGCGTTGTTGAGGAGATCGGTTCGTCCGTATCATGTTCTCTATTGGGAAAACGGGTCCTTCCTTTGCGCGGGGAAGGGACTTGGCAACAATACGTAAGGACATCAGCTAAGTTAGCAATTCCAGTTCCTGGTGACATAGACAACGAAACTGCGAGTCAAACGTATATCAATCCCATTACAGCATGGCTCATCTGCACAGAAGAATTACGATTGAAATCCGATGATGTCCTGGTCGTAAATGCGTGCGGATCGGCGATAGGACGAATATTTGCTCAACTTTCCAAGCTCTGGGGTTATCGACTAATCGCTTTAGTTCGAAATGACAGTTCGACCGAAGAGCTACTGTCGCTGGGTGCTTGGGCAGTCCTAAACACATCCAAAACACCCATTCGCGAAGCCGTTAAAGAACTAACGCATGGTATCGGAGCCAACGCAGGTATTGATAGCATAGGCGGAGTGGACGGGCATGACCTGATAGAATGTGTGCGCCCTAATGGTACAGTGTTGAGTATCGGTCTCTTATCGGGAGTGCCACTGAATTGGGAGCAAATCTCGCGAGATTATCGACATGTTACAGTGAAACCATATTGGCTCCGACGATGGATTGAAGGCGTTTCTGATACTCGATGGCATCAAGTCTTCCACGAAGTATTTACGTTAGTTCAAAAAAGGCAGTTGTTGATACATCCAGCCCGATCTCGGTTTAGGCTACAGCAATATCAGAGTGCAGTCAGAGAAGCTGAACTGAATGGTCGTAAGGGCAAAGTGCTCTTTGCCTCAGATGATTAAATGAACCCTGATAGGTAGCCATGTCTTGTATATGAAGCCGCAGTGATTTCAAGGAAAAATATTGCAATGCGCTCAACTGACCTGAAGGAGAAGGGAACGGATCACGGAAGCCATTTATGGAAACCAGAATCCTGTTCAACACATCAGTGAGCAGGTTCAGGCGGTCGTTGTGGCTGTGAGGTCAATAATCCCCAGGGTAGTTGTTGCTTGGGGAATGTCACGGCATTCGTTCGCTCCATCGCTGACTCAAAGGCAAGAAACGAGATCGAACGGGAAATTGGCACTGACCCAGAGTTGAAAGCATCAATTGATAGAGCCAAACAAGACATCGCGGAGGGGCGCGTATACTCAACAGAGGAGGCTATAGAAATGTTGCAACATGGAGAATTTGAGTAATGACCGAACATTGGTTTCAGGCGCATTCTGGTGGATTGTTCCCGTTTCCCTCCCCCCCACAAATAACCTCTATTTACTTCTGCTCGACACAATCTTTCCAATTGCCCAATCTCCTTCGATAAAGGGGAGGCATAACACCTCCCCTTGTATTTAGGCACTCATCTTACGGCATTCGTCCGCGCATTTCTTGCATTCTGTAGCGCAAGCTTGACAGTGCGGATTTTGATGTTTGGCACATTCAGTCGCGCAGGCATCGCAAATCGTGGCACAAAGCTGGCAAACTTGTTTGGCGAACTGGCTATCGCGAATCATAAAGGATTCCGCCATTTTGCAGATGTCAGCACAGTCGCGGCATAGTTCCACGCATTTGCCCATTTGAGACATATCCATCCGACAGCATTCTGTGCAGTTTTTCTCACATGCCTCGTGACATTGGTGACAGGCATCGATGCACGCTTGGAACTTACTCGTCGCGGTCATTGTCATTGACATTCTGAATCATCCCCTTTGGAGTGGAATTGTTGTGCCATCGGATAGTGTTACCAGTGACTCTCCGCCTATGTATAGCATGCTCAGTTCGTTTCATATTTTTCCATAGTCATCTCGTTGTATATTGACAGGGAGGGGGTGGGGGTGTATGGTGATTACATAATGCATACGGATAGGGGGTATACCTATATGGCGACGAAAAATGTTGAATTGGTCATTGAAGGCATGCACTGTGCTTCGTGTGCTCGTGCGATTGAAAAGGGTGTCTCGCGACAAGATGGCGTAGAAAAGGCGGAACTGACCTTTGCCACTGAGAAACTACACGTTGCCTTTGATCCCAAGGTCATCGGCGTTAAAGATATCAAAGAACGTGTCGAGAAGATCGGATTCAAGGCACTTCTTGAGAGTGAAGTTCAGTCACGTGAAGAAGCGCATATTCGCGAACTCAGGCAAAGCAAACGCCGACTCTTCATTGCATGGATATTAGGTATACCCGTGATTCTTTTGATGATTGCCCTTTGGATTTTTCCTAATTTTCACGTACTGCCCTTTAACCGTGGGAACGCATGGTTTATGGCGATTTTCACCACGCCAATCGTCCTGTACGGTGGGTGGAAATACTATGTTGGCGCGTATCAAGCGATACGTTACGCTCGAACGGTTACAACTGATGTGTTGATTACCATTGGGGCGTTGTCGTCGTATCTGTATTCGATTGGAGCATTGCTTTTGCCAGGAAGCGCGGCGACGTATTTTGATACGGCGACTCTGGTTGTCGCTTTTATTTCAACGGGTAACTACTTAAAGATTCGTGCGACCTATCGGTCGTCGGAAGCCATTCGTTCACTTGTGTCTTTGCAGGCACGATTTGCCCGAAGTGTGCGAGATGGCGTTGAGCAAGAAATCCCTATCGATCAAGTTGCTGTAGGGGATCTGATTCGCGTCCGCCCAGGAGAACGAGTACCTGTGGACGGTGTTGTAATTGGGGGATCATCTTTTGTGGACGAAGCGGCACTGACAGGGGAAAGTAAGTCCGTTCGAAAGGAAACGGGTACTGAGGTTTTTGCCTCAACGATGAATCAAAATGGTTCATTGCTTATTGAAGTCACGAAGATTGGTCGAGAGACGATGTTGTCTCAAATCATTCGCCTGGTTGAGCAAGCCCAAACGTCTAAAGTCCCAATTGTCGAATTTAGTGACCGTTTAAGTCGGGTCTTCGTCCCACTGGTTCTCGGTCTTGGAGCGATTACCTTTATCGCTTGGTTGGTCTTTTATACAGGCGAATATCGACTGATTCAAGCCATCTCTCATATGGTCGCTGTACTCGTAATTGCTTGTCCTTGTGCATTAACACTCGCTCCTGGAACTGCCGTGATGGTGAGCACAGGTGAAGCCGCAAAACGTGGCATTTTGATTAAAAACGTCGCATCGCTCGAAGCCGCGCACAAGCTAAAACATATTGTCTTCGACAAGACAGGCACACTCACTGAGGGTAAGCCATCGGTGACATCTGTCATTGGTGAGCATGTTCTCTCATTGGCTGGTGCGGTAGAACAAGGATCAGAGCATCCATTAGGTCGAGCGATTGTCGAGCACACAAAAAAGCAGGGGCAGGGACTTCGAAATGCAACTGACATTGAAGCCCTGCCAGGACGAGGAATCGTTGGTACAGTCGATGGCAAGCGTGTATTCGTCGGAACCACGATACTGATGACGGATCAAGGGTTTATTATCCCCCTGCCACTCGCGAAGCAGAAGCAAGAACTGGAGAACCAAGGGCATACCGTCGTGTGGGTCTCAACAGATGAAATTCTTGGACTGATTGCGGTTCGTGACAACATAAAGTCAGAAGCGAAAAGTGTTATCGAGAGCCTTCAACAGTCGGGTATCACGGTAACGATGCTGACGGGAGACAATCGCCACACAGCAACAGCCATTGCCAAGGAGCTTGGTATTGATCATGTCGTGGCAGAAGTATTGCCGCAAGATAAAGCACAAATAATCAATGAACTCCAAGAACAGTACGGGCTTGTTGCCATGGTCGGTGATGGGATTAACGATGCACCTGCATTGGTGCAAGCAGATATCGGCATTGCCATGGGAACAGGCACCGATATCGCCAATGAAGCCTCCGATATCACGCTGATACACGGTGAGCTTGGGCAAATTCCATTCATGATTGAGTTAAGTCGTAAAGTCTACCGAACGATCCGACAAAACTTCATCTATGCGTTCCTATTCAATGGCATCGGTCTTCCGTTTGCGGGGTTGGGGATTTTAGGACCTGTCGTGGCATCAGCCAGCATGGGGGTTAGTTCCTTCATCGTTGTTGGCAATTCCATGCGTTTAAAAGCGCGGTTAAAGGGAGTGGATCAGCGTGCAAGAGTTACCCATGGTGGAAGAACAGGAGAGACAGGAACACATCTCGAAGTGCACTAAACGTTTATCGGTTATCGAGGGACAAATCCGTGGCGTGAAGAGGATGATCGAGGAAGATGACAGCAATTGCGTCAACATTTTGACGCAAATTTCCAGCATTCATGAGGCATTGCGTGGGGTAGGCAAAGAAGTCATGCGAAAATACCTGAAAACCTGTGCCACGAATGCCATTCAGAGTGGGGAAGACGAGGTATACGACGAACTGATGAATGTGATCTATAAGTACGTGAAGTGAAAGGGTGGTCATAGGGGCTTGGGAGGCGAGATAACACTTACCTCCCCACGGTCCGTAGGTGATTTCTGGGATTTCTACCCTCGGTTCATATCAATGCCTCAATTAAGATACTACATGTGCCCAAACCGTCATCAAATACAGTGTCGTGACTACGATATAACAAGAGGCTTGGGCGAAGCCTTCGACGGGGGGGGATGCGAACCCCTGTGCCCGATAAACCCTGTAATTACAAATGTGACATATGGGCAATATTTACAAGGGACATAGTGACGATTTGCTTACAACATTCTTGGTAGACGAACTTGTCTTTGAAAGGTGTTACTTTGATAGACTGGGTTTCGCACAAAAATGCATTGGGACTGAAACTTGCGAAGAACGAGTGCATCATTATCTACCCAGCTATCAATACTGTCACGTATCCCAATCCAATTTCGTCTTGAATACAATGAGGAATCATCACTCGTTCTGTTTCGTTGAATTGAATCCTCAATTATCTCACCCTTGTTCTGTGTCGTGTTGTACCCAGGGGATTAAGATATTTAGTGGACAAAGGTGCTTATGCTCAGATTTTTACAGTTCAATCACGGACATGCGTTTAGTTTTTTCAACCTCATTTTTCATAGAAAAATGTCGATTGGTGCAGTATAATGCGGGTATATGAATTTTATCGGACAGAAAGTGTCTCAGGGCAAACCAGTGGAAACGCTGGGACGCAAAGCCATGGGTCTTAGGGCATGGATGCCTATGATTGCCAGGTTGCCACTTCAAACATATTGTTTGCTTGAAGGCGGCTCTGTAGTAAAGGGGTCGCCTTTAACACTGTACGGGTGACGAGGTGAAGGGAATGGCACAAGAAAATACAATATATAAAATAAATGGTAAAAAACCCCTTCGGGGGGGGGGGGGGGGGTATAACCTACCTGATAAACCATATAATTACAATAATGTAAATGAACATAAACCGCAAAGGTTGGAAATAGATTTAAGACAAGCTTTGCAACGACAAGAGTTTTTTCTTTGTTATCAACCAAACGTTGATTTGATATATGGAAAAATCACTGGTGTTGAAGCGTTAATTCGCTGGAAACATCCAGAAAAGGGACTAATCTCTCCGATTGATTTTATTCCTCTGGCGGAAGAGACAGGGCTGATTTTACCGATTGGGGACTGGGTGTTAAGAATGGCTTGCAAACAACACCAAAAATGGAGAGAAGCTGGTCTTCCATCCATGACTATGGCGGTCAATGTTTCTGGTCGCCAGCTTCAGGACCCCACCTTTGTAGAACGCATTCAAACCATTTTGCACGAAACAAAATTTACGCCTAATTACTTAGAGATTGAGATTACTGAGAGTACCATGATGGATGTCCATCGCGTCCTCCCAGTCTTGAAAGACTTGAAAAGTACTGGTGTCCGCATCAGCTTAGACGATTTCGGAACAGGTTTTAGTTCCTTGCTCTATTTGAGAGAATTCCCAATCGATCAAATTAAGATTGATCAATCATTTGTTCGAGATTGTACGGTAGATACGAAGGATGCAACAATTATTCAGGCAACTATTGCGATGGCTCACCAGTTGAAACTCGATGTCGTTGCTGAAGGATTGGAAACCAGAGACCATCTGATTTTTCTTCAACAGAATCTCTGCAATAAAGGTCAAGGATATTTCCTCAGTAAGCCTCTGCTTCCAGATGAACTCGAAAGAAAATGGGAAGAAATTATAAAGGTTGTTCACCTCGAAGGAATTCCTCAAGAAGTATACAGGGGAAAATGGTTGGAAGATGAGTTGGAAAAGGCTCGCCAAGAATTACGAGATACCATTCGGCAACAACAAGGGATGATTTTTAAGTTTATTAAGAAGGACGAGAAATTTATCCATACTCTGTGTGATGGAGAATTAGTCCATCGAATTGGCTTGATTCCTGAACAAATTGTAGGTAGGGAATTAACGGACTTCCGCAACTTTGATGATGCCCAAAGAAAGCTTGAATACTATCGGAGAGCTTGGGCGGGTGAAGATAATGTTACATATGAGGCAGAATACAATGGCGTATGGTATTTGGCATCTTTGCGCCCGATTCGTAGAGGTGGACAGGTTGTCGAAGTCATTGCATCATGCATTGATATTACTGAGCGTGTAAAGAAAGAACAAGAAATTACTCGTCTTACGGAACGCCTCATCGAACAAGAAGCGAAATACCGATTGATTGCTGAGAATTCGGATGATTTTATTATCATTTTCGGTGTGGACGGCACAATTCAATATAGTTCACCGTCGCATGACAGGCTACTTGGAATATCAACTGCTGAAAGAGAAGGCACACCTGGGTTCACCAGAGTGCATCCAGATGATCTTTCCTATACGAAGCAATTGCTTCATAGGGTCATTTGTACGAAAACTGCCGCGAGCGGTGAGTGGCGGTATATGAAGGCTGACGGTTCTTATATCTGGGTGGAGTCGCTTGCGAGTCCGATTTTAACTATAGATGGTGAAGTGAATAGGGTATTAGTTGTAGCTCGTGAAATTTCGGAACGCAAGCAGACGGAAGATATTATACGCAAATCGGAACGGCTTTCCGTTGCTGGGCAATTAGCCGCAGGCGTTGCACACGAAATTCGGAATCCACTCATGTCCATTAAAGGATTTACTCAACTCTTGAAAAATGGGGGAGAGAAGCCGTTGTACACCGAGATGATACTGTCTGAAATTACTCGGATTGAGCATGTCGTGGATGAATTCTTATCACTTGCCAGGTCTCATGTCCATCAAGTCAAAGAAGTTGATATAAAGATTCTGCTGGAAGAAGTGCTGACGTTATTCGGCACACAAGCCACCTTGAAAAGTGTTGAAATCGTTGATGAGTATGATACGAATTTGCCACACATACCCTGCGATGAAAATCAAATCAAGCTGGTGTTCATCAACATTCTTCAAAATGCCGTAGAAGCCATGCCAGACGGAGGAATTCTTAAAATTGAAACGAGGTGGCTCAATTCAGCTTCGATCCGACTCCGATTCATCGATCAGGGATGCGGCATCACTGAGGAACGGTTGAGGCATATTGGAGAGCCATTTTACAGTACAAAGGAGAAAGGGACGGGATTAGGACTGACGATCAGCCAAAAAATTGTCCATGAACACGGAGGAGCAATTCGTATAGATAGTGTTTTAAATCAAGGAACCATCGTCGATGTGATTCTACCCGTTAAGCACACTGTAGTATCTTGAACGCTGACACCCGATTTACTTACTAATAGTAAGAACTCGCAGGCAAACCTGGACGTAAGTCAGGGACGCAAAACCACGTATCTAAGGGCGAAAGTAGTCTATGATTGATGGGTTGCCGAGATGATCTCGTATTCGCCTCTCTAAACATTCGTTCAATAATAAACATCAAAATGGGGCGGCACTCCAGATGAACTTGACGACAGTTTTCAAGAAATTCTTCCAATCGAAAATTCTTCACTTACGACGACCCAGGGAAAATGTACCCACCATGGAGCGGTCTATTGTATCAATGGTTTCCAAAATCATGGCGCGTCCGATGGTACATGGAACAGTTTATTTTCGTAATGGAAACGTCATCGTCACTGATCCGAAACATGATGGAGCCTATGCCACCATCATTGTTCCTGAAACGCCTCTGATTCAAGTTTTTATGGACGGGGAACAAGTTTACGGTGAAGTGGTTGTCAGTGAGTCCCATTCAATTCAGGTGCAAGTTACGAGTGTCGAACCCGCCATTTCATATAGAGCGGTTGTATCAGAGGATGAACTAAGCGTGGAGGTACAGGCGAGCGTGGTAGAAGGTGTAAACTTATGCCTTGAAGATGTCGAACCATGTAGACATTTGGAGTTTGTGATGGAAGAGACCCATCGTCATCCAGAACCAATGCCTCAAGAAGTGATTTTAAATCTCCTATCCAAACATGGGTACACTGGGACGATTGATTATGCGGCAGTAAACCGCCTGTGTCACCCATCGAATCATCAAGAAGAAATCGTTCTTCGTGGCGTTTTACCCCAAAAGGGATTGCCTGCGAAATTCAGAGCATCTGCGGCATTGAGCGTGGAGCATGACCCAATTCTTCACACAAGCAGATTTTCTACGGTTTCGATTGGAACGACCGTTGCGGTGCTGGAACCTGGGACTAAAGGAGTACCAGGGATAAATGTGTATGGCATACCCATTGAAGCGAAGTATGATGGGAAACAGACGACCCTCAATTTCGGACGCGGTGTTATCAACGTCAATGGGGATATTGTCGCCATTCGAGATGGTAGACCGCGATACACAAAACAGGTCGTCGATGTCGTTCCTGAGCTCATCTTTGAAAAGGATATCTCTATAGAAGATGGTGAAGTCCAGTTTGATGGCAATATCATTGTGAACGGTTCCATTCAAGAAGGGGCAGTTGTTAAGGCATCGGGGCTAATTACAGTTTACGGACATATTGAAAAGTCTTCTGTTTTTTCTGGGGCTGGAGTCGTTGTTCAGAACGGGATTTACGACTCAAAGTTAGTTTCGGGATACCAGCAATTTCATTATGAGAGCCTGCTCAATCTAATTGCAAAGCTCGTTCCTGAACTAAAGCGATTCCAAGAAGAACACGCATTGATGGTGGAACATGTCACGAAACGATCTGATATGGCTGATACGTTGTCAAGGATACCCTCAATTTTATTTGAAAAACGGCACACAGCGTTAGAACACATGCTGGCGACGCTTGTGGATGAAGATTCAAATGAGTTGTCTGGCTTCGACAGTGCCTATCAAGTATTGAAAGAGTTGGTCGAATCCAAGTGGAGTGGTGAGAGTCGTTTTAAAGTCTCCGACAGTGACATTAAGACCCTTTTGGGCAAAATCAAAGCTCTTGATAAGGAAATCAGGGGACTGCCACAAGAATCCACGATTATACGAGCTACAAATGTTGTATCCAGTTCATTGCAAAGCGTCGGTAACATTATCATTACTGGGAATGTTGAATCCAGCACATTGGAGAGTGGGAGAACGGTTTCGATTCGAAAAGGGTTGCGGGGTGGGTTTGTCACAGCAAAAAAATCCGTGTACGTATCTGAGTTGGGGACTCCTTCTGGAATAGAGACAAGTGTTCGAGTGGAAGACCAGAGTGGATTTATTCGTGCAAAGGTCATCCATATCAACACATTGGTCGAAGTAAATGGGAGACGAAGCCGTGCATACAACACGGAACGGAATGTTCGGTTTGGAGGCGTTACATATGATTAACGTGGTGATTGTTGATGATCAGATCGAAATCGCAAAGATACTCTCGTATCTTTATGGGTTGAAAGACGATATTGAGATCCTTGGCGTTGCACAAAACGCTGAACAACTGTGGCAACTCGTATCTGACAAAGACGTGGATGTTGTTTCTCTGGACATTCAATTAGACAGGGAAAATGGTCTCGAACTTTGTAGATTGCTTTCTGAAAAATCCCCAAATATATTCATTGTGATGTGTTCGGTAGAGGCAACAGAAGAGAATAAGAAACTGGCTAAAGAAGCGGGTGCTTCTCACTTTTTAGCCAAGCCAATTGAAATCAAGGATGTTTCTGAAACACTGCGGCTGTTCTTAGACCGAAAGAACAGGTTAAGCGAAGACAGGTCTCCGCTTACGGAGGAAAAGCTTGACGAGCTATTTGGGGCGGTGAGAGACAAGCCAACTTAACGAAAGTCAGTACGCAATAAAATGGGCAGAAAACTGCCATGTGTTAGTCGAGTTGTCTGGGGAGGATACAGGTATGAGCCTGTTGTATGGTGATTCATACGTTGAGGTTTTTAAGTCAATCATTGAGCAAAACCCTGATGCCATTCTTGTCCTATCTGCGAATGGCACAATCTTAGAAGTGAATCAAACCGCAACAGACCTGTTTGGCTACACAGAGGAGGAGGTTCAAGGACGCTCCTACCAAGAGATGACCTTCCTCGGACATTTTCAAAATGGCGTTAACCGATGCTTTCATGAGACACTACGAGGGATTCCAACAGCGTATCACGCCGATACTCTTCACAAAAATGGCACGCCCCTGCATCTACTCGTGAAACTCATCCCGTTAATCGTTGAAGAGAAATTGGTCGGGGTCTTCGCTGTCGTCAAGGATTTCACTGAGAAAAAACGGTTGGAGAAGTCATTGAAGGAGAGTGAAGAGCAATACCGATTGATTGCTGAGAACATGACGGATCTTGTGTGCGTCTTAGACTTGAACGGAGTCGTACAGTACGCTTCACCGTCCCACGAGTCTATTTTAGGTTTCACGCCTGATGTTTATCAGGGGAATCCTGTCTTTCATATGATACATCCAGATGATATTTCGCATGTTCAGGGAACGTTTATGGAGATGACTCAGACCAAGGAAAGCAATATGGTTGAGTTTCGCCACAAACATAGAGATGGTCATTGGGTATGGATGGAGACGAAAGGGAGACCTGTTTTTGATGAAGAGGGGAATGTTCTTCACTATCAGACTGTAACCAGAGATATTACGGAGAGAAAATTGTTCGAAGAAAAACGCGGTCACATGGCATATCACGATACCTTGACAGGTCTCCCAAATCGACGGCTGTTTAAAGAACGGCTGGAACAGTCCATTAAAGAGGCAGTGCGACATGGGCAAAAGATGGAAGTAATGTATATGGATATGGATAAATTCAAACAAATCAATGATGCATTTGGTCAAGATGCAGGGGATGAATTTCTCCAACAATTTGCTGAAAGAGTACAGGGGTGCCTTCGAGAGAGCGATACGTTGGCTCGTTTTGGCGGCGACGAATTTACTGCCCTTCTTCCTCACATTGAGGAGGAACACGATGCCCTGGGCGTAGCAAACCGAATTCTTGCCTCTCTTCAGACTCCATGGCAGATTGGAGAGCACGTCTTTGAGATGACTTCCAGCATTGGTATCGCTTTTTTTCCTGCGGATGGAACCACCAGACATGAGTTGTTGAAACATGCCGATCAAGCGTTGTATGAGGCGAAGGAGAGTGGCAGGAAGAATGTAAAGATGTACGCATCATGCAAATAGAGGGAATCGGAAGGTGAGGGCTAAGTGTGAAGAAAAAACGTGAGGGAGAGCTTCATTCGTGGATGATTGTTGTCAAATCCCAGGTACGGCAGTTGACCTGATATTTTGCCCTGTATGCCGTCAAAAGGGGAAACGTGTGCAACTTATTACGCTGTAAGCTTTACTTATGCCGTCAGCCTTGGAACCCCTTGATTCCGCGCTGTCCTATGCATTCTGCACGAATACCAACTGCTCTGTCGTCTACTTCTCTGATGGGCAGTCGTTCGACAAAGATGCGCTCAAAGTGCCTGTGTTTCAAAAAGATAGGGGTAATGATGTTCCAGTGTGCTACTGTTTCGGATGGACAAGGGAACGGATTATGAAAGCCATCCATGAGAACCAGAATCCTGTTCAACACATCAGTGAGCAAATTCAGGCGGATCGTTGTGGCTGTGAGGTCAATAATCCGCAGGGGAGTTGTTGTTTGGGGAATGTGATGGCGTTTGTTCACTCCATCAGACACGAGATTGAACAGGAAATTGAAAATGACCCAGAGTTGAAAGCATCAATTGACAGAGCCAAACAAGACATCAAGGCAGGGCGTGTTTATTCCACCGAGGAAGCCATAAAAATGTTGGAACACGGGGAATTTGAACGATGATTGAAGTGTGCGGTGGTCGATTCGACCGCGTTCCCGCAGGGGAGTAGTTTGGGGGATGTGATAGCGTTCGCTGAAACGATGTTTGAACGTCAGTCCCTTGCAACTTTTCCCATTCACCAGATCGTTGGGACCCGACAGGAGGGTTGAAATAGTGACTGACCAAAACAACGACTCAAACCATAACACGAGATGGATTCTGGAACGCCCAGACGACAGGAACACGATTCGCATCATTGGCAATGTCTACACCACGGTATCTGAAGATGAATTCACGGATGCATTCATCGAGTGGCTGGAAAGTAAAGGGTGGAGTTTCTTCGGTCGGACGGTTGAACTTGGCGACGATGACGATGACAGCGAAATTCTCGACGGCATTCTGCCAGATGGAGCCTTTGACGACGCGGAAACGGAATAGGCTATGAATGGATGAAAAAACCAAGGGTTGTAGGTAAATACAGTGCGTTCACATCGCCTTCAAGTCGAATGTTCGTTAAATTTTTATTCAGTAAACGCAAGGGAGTGCTATCGGATGTCGGTGGCTCCCTTTTTGAGTTCTTGGGGGGTATAACGCAATTAGATTTGTGGTTGAAGTTCGAGATACATTTTGAAACATGTTTGTGAGTTGTTTCGTCTAACGAGTGTGAACTTACACAACGAGGGGACGAAATAATGAACGGACGGAAAAGCATTGCTTTATTTGGTGGAGTCGGAATTTCAATCGTGACCTTAGTGGGTTGTAGTACAGTCAATCACGCATTATCGTCATCAGGTTCTGCAAACACTGCTTTATCTAATCAAGCTACGACTACATCTACAGCGGTCAAATTTCCTTCAAATGAGACGTTGAATAACACAACCTCTTCCAATCAACCAAGTCGTATGGCGAACACATCAATTCAAACAACATCATCGGGTTCAAAAATTAACGTAACATCCTATTCGAGTTCATCGGATGCAGTAAATGCCATAGCGAATATTGAAAAAAGTTTTGGTCAAGTGAACCCGTCAGGTCCGCCTGTTGATTTAGGTTCGGGAATTAAGGCTGATTTTTCGGGCGGAGCAGGGACATATAGCTACAAATGGCACGAAGGGAACTGGACGATACTTTTTAAAGGCTGGGGAGATAGCTCTCTGGGTAGCCAAGTAGCAAAAAGTGTGGTGGCGTATTTGCATACACACATGCTCCCTGCTCCAGAGACAAAAGGTGTAATTACCATTGTACAGCCGAGTTCGTCGAATAACCCCGAGGTTTCACAAAACACCGTTGCTTGGCAAGTAGCGAATCATGTATACACTCTGAAGGAAAATGGCGATCCATTGAAGGCTCTCGAAACGGTCGTAGGCGGACAAGGGAATCAGAACCCAAGTAATAAGCCTGCAAAGGTACAGGTTTCAGCAACACCAAACCCAGCTAAAGTAGGCGAGGCGATAACGATTCATGTGAAACTACTTACAGCGAGTGGGAGCGGTGTATCTCATTCAAGATTTACACTGAACGTGCCTGATCATATAAATATGGGGACCGTGTACACAGATTCGAATGGTGACTTTACAACCACAGTTAAATGGAATCAGCCTGGGAGTTATAAAATTACAGCAGGGAATGGCAAGGTTAGTTGGCACACATTCATAACGGTCAAGTGATGTAAGGTGTTCGTGGAAAATCAGGAAGTTCAATAAACAGTATCAAAAAACCTACATGCTGGGGACTCGTGAAACGGCGAGTCCTTTTGTGTTGGTGAGAATTACGTGACCGCAGGTGTAATTCTGATTTGTCTATTTCAGAATTCGTGAGAACGAGTTCTCTTGTGTCAGCAGGATTGGGTTAAGAGTTGAATTTCGATTTTGACCGAACCGTTTGTGGTTTTGGTGTGTATATAGGGTGAAACAATAAGAAAGGGGGATGTGAGTGGTAAAGCAGATTTCCGAACAGAATGCGCGTCGGTTATTTGATGAACACAGTACGTATGTTTTTAAAACCGCATACCTGTTGTGTAAATCAAAGACACTCGCAGACGACATTTTGCAAAAGACATTCATTCAGGTCTTTCGTAAGTATCACATGTACGATGCATCTAAACCATTCAAGCCGTGGTTGTATCGCATAACGGTAAACATCGCGAAGAATATGATACGCAAGCAAAAGTGGCTGTTAGACGTGGATGAGTCACAAGAACGGCTTGATCCGAACGAGCGTACACCGATCGAACAATTGCTACAGGATGAAATGACGGTTGTCATAAAGAATGAACTGGACAAGCTCAGTCTTAAAAGTAGAGAGGTCATCATCTTACATTTCTACACTGGATTAACCCTCACAGAAGTTGCCGAGTCACTCGGCATTCCAATTGGAACCTGCAAATCGCGGCTACATACCGCATTAAACCAGCTTCGAAAGCAGTTGAATGACAACGATTTTTTTGAGTTTGAAGCACGAGGAGGGCTTACATGAAATCAGACATTCAGCATTCATTAGAGTCAGTTGTGAGTAATGTCGAACCATCCGTGACGTTCGAGAAGGTGTGGACTCGATTCAATCACGACGAGAGAATGAATAAGCGTTCGTTGAACAAGTATCTACGTCGTGGGGTGGCTTCCGTCGCAATCGGCGTTCTTGGACTCATAGGTAGCGGTTTAGGACTCTCGCTCATTTCGTCAAATATCGCCTACGCAATGGATAAAACTCCAATCATCAATCAAGTCTACGATTGGTTTGGTGATCCAGGTTTAAATCAAGCAGGTGTATTTACTGACAAAGTACACATTTCATCTACAGACCGAGGAATTACTTTTACTGCCACCGATGTTTATGACGATCAAGGTCGTGTGGCGTTAGAATATCAACTCAATTCGCCGAGTGGAGCACTTGGCAAAACCGCTATTGCGCCTAACATGGACTTTTACATGAATGGGAAACTGCTAAATATGACAAGTGGCGGGGCGGCAGGAAGTGTATCAAATCGGGAATGGCACGGAGTAAATGAAATTTTCCCTGAGTCAACAAACCAAACATTTCCAAAGAATTTTGACCTCCAAATCGTAATCCATCAGATCGGTAACACGCACGGTTATTGGGAAGTCCAGGTTCCCGTTTCTGGAACAAAGGAGTTCCATAATACGACAACATATACACCGAATGTAACCAAAACGAGTAATGGGATTGCATTGGGTATCGACCAAGTGAGTATTACCCCAGCTACAGTTGTGGTCGATTATCATTACACGATTGAGCGCGGACAAAATGTGCATCTGTATTTGAATGGGTCGTCGGGAAAAACGGTAATGATTCCTGATCTTGCTGGACCGACACACAAATCATTCAATGGAAATAAGGAGACAGTATACGGTTTTTCAGTGTTTGAGAAACCCATAAATTTCGGTAAAGGCATTAAAATTCTACCCGAAAACGATCCCGCACCTGCACCTGGAGCCACGACCAGTCCAAGTATTGAGCTTCCGAGTTTGGATATGATCATACCATTAGGCTAATCTCCTTGAAATACCCATGATATAGTCGGATTCGACTTTCTTCAAAACTGGCTGGTGACTACGGGGGGATTAGACAGTGGCAGTCTACAGTGTCATTCAAAAGACGAATTGTCACATTCGACATCCTGGCTCCGTCTAACTTTATGAATACATTTAAATGGCAACCAGAATGACAGAGGAGACGATTTACTTGAAACATAAGGCTGGCTTGATTGGTGTTGTAGCGGCAGGGATTGTTGCTGTAGGTCTAACCCCAATCGTAGCTTTTGCAGATAGCAGTTCTGGTTCTCACACCACACCTGCTGTTGGAACTCCAGCACCAGAGACTCATTATGCGTCAACTACAATCAAAATGACGGGCGGGGCAACGCTTACTCCACAGCATGTGGTCGCCAATGATCCCTGGTCTGAAAAACCGACGAGTTGGCTTCCAATGTATTATTTGCAAAAAGAATTGAAATCCGTCGGCGTTCAAACAACATGGGATGGAAATACGCTGGATGTGACCTCAGTGCCCAGTGGGTGGAGTGAATACACCTTAAATGAGCCAGTGAAGGGTACAGCCCCAGCGGGACAGATGCAATTTTCCATGGGAGGCAACCAGCTTGAATATGTGAGGGCACCAAAGTTGGTCACAAAAGATCCTGCCAGTGGTGAACAAACTACTTATGTTCCTGTTTACTACGCCAACCTGTTTCTTGCAAATCGACTTTCGATGTTCGCAAAGTGGAGCGGGTCAACGTGGAATCTGTCACCGCAGGATGTTACTGGTGTAGCGAGTGGTTCCAAGACTGCAACAACCCAAGATTATCAAACGCTGAACACCGTGAAATACTCAACTTCAGAAACGAGCAAGATTGACGCTTTATCTAAGCAACAGGGCGTAAAGGTTTATATACCAAGTAAAATGGGTGGTCCCAGTGGTTGGTATGTTCCAGGAACGCCGAATGGTTCAAACCATGTTGTTGTAGTTCCGTTTGAAGACATGTCGTTCTACGAAGCTTCGTCTTGGACTAACCTGATTGGTTACTTCTCATCTGCCAATGAAAAGCCAGCAATCGATAAGGGAGGAAGCTATACGCTGATTGGCGGCGCACATGGACAGTGGTACACATTTAAGTACACTGACGGCGCAAGGTTTGATTTGTTTGCTTTGCAAGAGGGAAACACCTGGATTGGTATCGAACCTAATCCAGCGAAATACACCATATCCGAACTTGTTCAGGCGGTAGCAGAGACGTTGCAACCCGTGTAAAAATAGAGCATTGGGAAAAGGCGCGGTCAGGCGATTTGGCATCGACCGCGTTTGCTCCCAAAAGGGTATTTGCCTATGGGAAACGCGCATTCGACTTTTAGATTCGAAACTGGGTAGAATAGTGCTTCCTCTTGGGATGGTACATTATGCGAACAAATCGCTTAGACTGACTGAGAATCCATGAAGTACACTTGAACTCGCAGTTCCCGTCGCCTGCAAAATGTCCAGTTCATATTCACCGTTGTCATTTAACTTGTAGATTAGAATACCGTCACTGATTGGATTGACGATCCAGTATTCTTTAACCCCATACTGCATGTAGAGATTGAGCTTAGTCACGAGGTCGTGCGACTGATTGGATGAACTCAGTATTTCAATGATGACAGTGGGTACACCGACATATTTCTGATCTGTCAGTCCAGTCTTATCACAAATCACACTCAAGTCTGGAATGACGACCTTGTTCTCGGTGATTTCGTCACGATGTAACTCTACGTCAAATGGTGCGGAGAACACTTCGCAAGGCTTGCCTTGGAGAAATGCAAAGAGAGTCGAACTCAGACGCATTGAAATGCGTTGATGTTTCGTCGATGGGGACGGAGACATGTAAACGAACCCGTCAATGTATTCAAGTAACTGGTCGGAGGTCTCCCTCATTTTATAGAACGCTTCGATAGAGATTCGTTCTCTCTGTGGTAAACTCATACTTTCCACCCGTTTCCTCCGAAAATTATATTCCCAGTTTAGCACACTCTGGTTGTCGCTATCTGACGAACTGGGGAGGCTCTGCTTGTGGCATTGATTTGTTATATCCATAGTAATCAAGTTTGGAAAAATCCAAAGTTGCAACGAAATATTTGCTCAACTACATCAGAAGCTCAAATCCTTGCGCAATGTAATCTGCTGGGCAGTGATAAGCCAAGGTTCATGCTGGTGTTTGTATCCTTCACTTTGAACCGTTAACTTGGCATGAAAGGCTTCCATCCAAGAACCCTTTTCTTTTGGTGATGCAGGAAGAACATATTGATAAGCAACGACATGAAAGTCGTATGCTCCATTACCTGACGAGGTTTGGGTAATCGTCCATTTGCCAATCCATTTTGATGAGCCTATCACTCGCGCGGGGATTTGATTTCGAATAGATGGTGCCAAGTACCCACGCGCCAGGGAGCCAGAGCGCGTTGCTATCGCCTGTAAGTATGCTTCGACATATGCCTTCGGGGTTTTGGGAATGTTTTGGAGGGCACGATAGATATCCTGAACCTGTTGTTCTGGCGTAAACGCCTTGGTTTGTGAATTTTGTGCCGAGGTATTTGCTGACGTGTTCTGTGTGGCTGACTTGGAACTGGTTGAGGCTCCGTTGTTGCTGACAGAATTGACACTACTGCACCCAACTAAAGTAAAGAGGGATAATCCAGACAGTGCTCCGAGCAATACTTTATTTTTCAATACTTCGAACCCCCTTGCGTACATAATATGGACGGAGTGAACGCCGCGTCTGTTACAACTCTACGCACTTCTTTGGATGACCCGATCTGTCACATAGTTGGGATGTACCTCGTCTCTACAAATGAAATGATAGCAAGAATGGAGACGACAACTATGAACTTCCGCAAATCTATGCCCCTCAGTGCCTTGTTGTGTGTCTCAGTCCTATCATTATCAGGGTGCAGTAGTGCAACGACCTCTCACAATACATCAAGCATCACAAATAAAACCAGAAATATGGCGACGACCCAAACCAACCAAAGTCAGCACACCGCCGTTCCCTCGAACCCTTTACTACACTCATCCTTGAACAATCGTGTCATCCCAAAACATGGCGATCTCGCGACCAGCATCCCAAAGAATGCAGAGTATCTCGAAGTCGAAATGATGGATGTCAGCAAAGCGAAGGTCGGGGTCATGATTGGTCATCAACTGACTACGCAGGGAACTGGCATTCAAGATCATGGTCCTGTTTTTGAGGAACGAGGGAATCATGTCACAGTCTACATTCCTCTTGGCGTGGTATTTGAGACGGTCAACAACAGTGACCTATTTGCATATTTTCCACCACAAACAAGCCCCATCCCCAAGAACCCGAAATCAGTCTGGTTGCTCATGTATGGTGGGACAATGCACAACTATGTGATGACAGGCGATACGCTGACTACAAAGGACTTGGCACAGTGGGGCGCACTTGGTAAATCACCAGAGCCACAAGTACAAGCTTACGTTAAAGAAGCAGAGCAAAACGGCTGGCACATCTATCAAACGGTGAACATGAAACACAACTTGACAGGGTATTTAGGAGATAATGGTTGGGCACGGATTCCCATAGGCGTTCCAGTTAACTTGGTGAATGCCGTCGGCGGAGGGAATGAGATTTTCGAGATTCGTGGAGTGGTGAGTCAGAGTCAATTGCTGAAAGCTCATCCAGAATTGAAGGCGGGTATCGAAGCCGCGAGTGTCTCGCCGTATTAGTGGAAAACAGAGTTGGTGGGAGTGATGGGGTGGTTCAGACAAAATGAGGCAACTTAGCAGACGAGATTAGTCTCATCGACGATAGTTGCGTAAGAATCAGTCAAAGGGTTAACTCCTGTCAGTTGTAGAAAATTCCCAGAAGATGCCGTGAAACAAACCCCTTCACCATTCCGTCTTATTCGTGAAAACGAAGGGAGATATTCATCATGAATCGCCACATTCCACTCATCGCAACAGCCATGATCGGAATTTCATTGGTATCAGGGTGTGCCAAGACAAATTCAACACCAAACCACACCGTATCTAATACAGCATCTGTCCAAACACAGTCCAGCAAAGTGACGAGAACAGCTACGGGAGTAGTCAAAAAGTCCGCGCCCAATTACAGCAACAACTATAATCTGCCTTCAAAGCCTGACGAATACATTGCACAACCTGAGTGGGTAACGAACAAGTTGGTCTACGTGATCGGATGGGATAAGCCAATCAATCCTACGTCGGCTTTGTTTGTGTCACACAACGCAGGGAAGACATGGACAAAGCTTAAAACCCCGCTTCCTGGCGACATACAACAAGTGCATTTCCAGACTCCCACGACGGGAATTATCTACGGAGCAAGAGGTCAACACAGTCAACTTGCAGTATATCGCACGATTGATGGGGGAGCGCACTGGGCAAAGGTATTATTGCCAGCAAGCCTGATACAAGGGGCTTATAAATATGGCGCACCACAGGTGACATTTGTAACGCTGAACCAGAAGTTGACTTGGTTCATGGCAATGTGGAATGATAATCAGTTCCCAAGACGTGCACTTTATCACAGTAATGACAACGGAATCACATGGACGTATGCAAACAATAATTCGTCAATTTCGGCGGAAGGGTATTTGTCCAACTTTTACGCACCAGACAGCCAAACAGCTTACTTCGTTAGCTTTTGTCCGAAATGCGGGATTCCAGGGAAGACAGATATGACGGGGACAAACACGTTGGAAATCACGCACGATGCAGGGAATAAATGGATGAAAACCTCTTTGCCATTTACAGGTGAAAATCGTGTTCAAAAATTAGTTTTCACAAATGCTGAGAATGGAACCGCAACTGTGAAGAATGTTATGTCTGGTAAGACCACGAAGTATGCTACGACTGACGGGGGACACCACTGGTCGAGGCAATAGGTGAAAAGATGGGATTCCAGGTAAGGACAGGGCGTTCGATTTCGCTTTTGCGCCGAGGGTCTGGATACGGCGTTTAATCTTGGTTTGCTTGTCTTGCAAACCTGTGGTAGATGAATGATGGCATCTGTCTTGCCGATGTGGGTAAGCCTACGTTTAAGTGGCAATTGTTATCAAAGTCAAGCATCGTTGCGGTATGCTATTGTTTGGTGAAAGTCGTTATTAGTGGTCTCTGAGAATGCCACAGCCCCAAAGACTATTCGCACTTTGCGACATGATCAAACCTCACTATCCAGAAAAGTTTAATGGTAACGACAGGCTTGCATTCCTTTGTGCCGAAGGGCAAATGTTGAAACCGCCTACGCCAAGACTCCACCAGCTACGAAGATAGCACCCTGCCACCAGAACTTCGCGTACCTAATGAGTCATCTTTTGAGCGTCTCTTCCTCAGAAATTGCAAATATAACCTTAGACATGGACATCCATAGTAGGTGGAGATGTAACCTGTTATTCGTATTTAGAAAAATCAGAGATAATTATGGGGGAACCAAAAAGTTGTCCTCGCTTTGAGCCTACACTATATATAAAGGGATTCAAGAACAACTTTTCGGTTCAGTTTTATCATAATGATTTCTGATATCACTCTATGAACGACCTGTAACAACTTTTGTGTGATCCAGGCGATACTGATGAACAGACAGAGTAGTGTATTTACGAGAACGGAAAGGCAAGAAATTTCACCAGGAATACCTCCGCTACGATGTGATCTACGCTCCGCATCAAACTTCTACCATTTCCAATAACGTAGCCCCTTTTTCCATGGACTTTGCCGAAAAACTTTCACCTTATCCCTGAATTTTTAAGTTATAATACCGATGAAAATGTTTAGAACGTAACTGTATTGAGTTTTGCGCTTCTGCTCATTTCAAGGGCAAAGTGAACGATTCCGTCAGGGAGTGACGTAGATGAAGGCATCGAAAGTGAAACACAAGGTCTCGCAACTGCAACGCATGTACAAGGGGAAAAGGCTTTCCTTTGATTTGTCGATTCAACGCAAAGAAAACATCTGGGACGTAAAACGTCAGTCGATGTTTATCCATAGCGTGCTTGCTGGCTATCCGATTCCCAATCTATTTGCCACCAAGGACGAGAACGTATTTTACCTTCTGGATGGCAAACAACGCTTGTCGAGCATTTTTGCTTTTCTCAATGATGAATATGCTCTCTCTTTCGCGGATACGTCCAAGCCCAAGGTTGATGACATTGAAGTAGAAGGATTGACATTCACCCAGTTGTCAGATGGGTTCCAGCAGAGAATTAAGGAGTATCAATTTGAAATCGATGTGGTGGAGGAAATTAGTCAGTCGGAGATAGAAGACATTTTCTGCCGCCTTAACAATGGTGTCCCACTTCGCCCCATTGAGACGACCAGGGCGTTGCTGGGCAAATCAGCATTAGAGTTCGTTGAGAACTTGGCGAAGGTTCCGTTCTTCCAGGATAAGCTCAATCTTTCAAAAGCGGCACGAAATCACTTTGTCGATCAAGAGTTGGTTCTGCAAATACTCGCTTTACTGAACGACCCTAAAACGGGATTTGGCAAGAAAGACATGAAAGAATTTGTTGAGAAGTTGCGAGATGACCATGAGCGTGACCGATTTAAGTCGCAATTCACTAACGTTTGCTTTTACCTGAATGAAGCCTTCCCCAGTGAGAAAGAAAAGCTCTTGCGGAAAGTGCATATCCCGATGCTCTTCAAGTTGACGCTCGACATGCAACATAGAAAAATAGATATCCCTGCGGAGATGTTTGGGGAATGGGCAAAAGGTTTCTTGCAGTCACCTCCCGAAGCGTATGTAGAAGCGTACACATCAGGAAGTGCCAAAAAGGAAAATGTCCAGAAACGGCTGAGAATCATGAACGAGGAATTCGAAAAGCATTTCAATGTCAAAGTTCGCGGTGAATCGGCGAATGCGGGCGATGAGGTAGCAACGAGCGTGGAGACAGTGGAAGGAAAGTAAGTAAGGGTTTGAGTGCCGAGGGGCTGGGACGGGATTACTCCTGTTTCGGCTCCTTTTTATTGGTGATATCATCGCGTATTCCTGCTCGACTCCGTGATATGATGAAAATAATAGGGTCACGGGTTTAATCTGCTTTGCTACGGCACTGTTGTGATGGGGTGAGGTGATTTGAGGACAGTGAAGCTCATTTTGTATGGGATGTTGTTTCTGTGTCTGGGCGTAGTCGGTTTCCTTTGTGGACTTGGACTATGGTTTCTTTCAAGTATCCATGGCGGATTCGAAACGGCGTTACGGCTTAGACCTCCACTGTGGGTGTTTATGGACACCCTGTCATTTGTGCTGATGACACTCGCCCCGACCTTTTGGCTTTTTGCATTACCCACCTATTTTGCCTGGAAAAGAAAATGGGCGACCGCATGGCGAGTCATTACTACCGCATGTCTCGGCATCGTGTTTGCGTTTGATATCTACTTTCTGTCCGCGATATTGCTCTCATCTTTCGTGTTTACTTCCTGGGTACCGTGGATGCCTTGGAACAATCATTAGTGAGGGGATGATCAAGTGTGTGTCAAGTGGATTCATGGGCGTTACAAGGAAGACAGTAGGGTTTTTGATTCAGTTTGGGAAGCAGAAGAATGGGCGGATTCGCTGTATCCCGATATCATTGGTGAGGGATTCGTGAATGTAGGCTATGCCACACCTGATAAAAAGGTGGCAGACCTTCTTATCAGAGAGATACCGCGCTGGGCGGAGTTTGTAAGAAGGCAAGATCCGTCGATTCCTATAGCAATTGTGCATGCATCGACCGAATACGTAAAAGAGCGACTTATATATAAAGTCTGGATTGAATCTGGGAAACACTAATTCCCGTCTTTGCGAAATCGGTCGCAGTTAATAATCCCGTCTCCCTTGATCCTGATCTTACTTGACCCTATCTTCAGTTGTCTTTCTGAACCTTTCGGAGTATATTCTTCAATAGAGGAAAAAGGTAAACCGATCCGAAAGGACGGGGCACAAAGCCATGGGGCTACAGCGTTTACGCTATGCCTGCCAGGTTGCCGCTAAATCGGAGACACATGCGGCACATCCAAGTTTGAGTGGGTGTGTTTTTTTGTGTGTTAGGGGCGGTCAATATGCACTCATTGAAGACCCTCATTGAACAATCACGAGATTGGGCATCTGTGGAACGGGGTAGGGATTTATTTGCGAAGGTAGCTGACGTGTTACAGCAGGCGTTCGCTGTTGAGTCAGGTATGTTTATATATCGAAAGCAATTTATTACAGAAGGGGCAGATTCAACGGTTCGAGTGTACAATCCCTGGGGAATCGACTATTCCGAGTCAGAGTTAACGCATTTTATCGGCGATGGTGCATGGTTTTCAGGTGAAGCCTATGTTGTCACTGAAACTTGGCTTTCCGTCAATGAAGCACCTCCCGTCTGGAAAAGAGTCTGGCTGGATGCTGATGTTCAATATGTCGGAGCTTGGAAGCTCGCTGTAAAAGGAACGAATGTCGGCGCAATTGTGCTTGGACGGAAAACTGAACCTGATGAGATGGATGCGGAGATGATGGCGGCTTGTGCGACGCACGTCTCTCTCGTTCTCGAAATGTTGATATCCCGTCGTATCGCAGAGCATGCAAGCCTTCACGATCCGTTGACGAATGTTTTGAATCGCAGGGGATTTGAACAGGAATTCAATCGACTGCAAATTCTGCATGAGGGTGCGCTAATTGTGGGTATGCTCGATCTCAACGAGTTCAAAAATATCAACGATAGCCTGGGACATCTCGAAGGGGATTCAATTCTCATTGATGTGGCTCAAACGCTTCGGCAGAAAATTGGTCAACAAGGCATTGTCTCGCGTTACGGCGGGGATGAATTTGTGTTTGCGGTGAGAACGGACATGGATGTCGCAACACTAACCCAGCAGGTGACGGACTTGTTTACACATAAACAGTACACCGCAAGTGTCGGATGTACCGTTGCAAAGAAGGACGACAGTTTGTATTCGTGTTTGCACTTGGCTGACAAGCGGCTCTATGAGGGAAAGTCAAAGGCGAATGCTCTGGAGTAGGGGTGTGGTTGTGGTGATATTCGAGCGATCATACAATTACAGGGTGTGATTAAAAGCTTCAACAAAGTCCTTGGATATCATCTTGTTCCTCATAGAGACTTGACTTGAATTCCTCGAAACCGTCTGTTTTGTCCTTTACAATGAAATCACCACCAAGATTATCGACTTTTTGGGATAATGAACAATTCTTCGTACCCCGATTTAAGGGCAAGGTATATTCGTCAACGTTGGTTTTTGCTAACTCAGGAACGGCGTGCCTGTACGTTTTCTTGCCCCCAGGAACTATTTGTGCCAAACCGTTCCCCCAGCGAGGTTATGACACTGAGATACGACGATTTTCGATTACCTCTACTTGGTTGGCATCCAGATCAAAGATAAACGCGGTGCTGAATCTATTTTGCTGGAAGTCTAAAGATGAAGCCACTAATCGAGCCATCGTTTTGCCGTTTCTCTTTCTGAGATATCTTGCAAGGTCACGTTTTATGTCGCTCCCCTTAATGTTTCGATACAGGAATTTTAGAGTTCTACGCAACGTTTCTTCATACTCCTCAATGCCAAGTTCGAGCAGTTTAACCAAATAAGTTCCATCCTTTTCCCTGTGGCTCTCGCCCCGTGGATTCCACTCAATACATTCGAAAATCTCCTTGGCATAATCAACATCTACGGCTCCAAGGATGTCGAGGACTCGATTCCCCACTGTATCTTGCTTCAACGTTCTTTGCCACGTGCAGCCTTTGATCATCCCTTGATGCCTAAACCCTACGAAAATAGTTGTGTTCATTGTTAATTCATTCCTCCCTTTTTTTTGCTTGATCCCACCCTATCATGGTGTCAAGCTTTGGTCAGCCGAAAAAGTGTCGAACGATGTTTGAGGGTGAAGAACGGTAAGGTCAGAAGATGGGTTGAGTTGGATATGGTTAAAGAAATGTAAACATAAGTGTTTCTGATTGTGTAAACAGAAATTGATTTTGTTATGCCAATGCTTGTGTTTATCTGTTTGCAATAGAAAATGTATTCGCCCTGTTAATCCTATTCCCATTTATCACTGCCTCATTGATCCAATCTCGTCCATCTGCTATGCTCCAGTTGCAAGGCTCCTCCCCGTGCGTCACGGAGAGGTTAAACCGAGAATATGGCGCATCGGTGCGTTCAACAGGGTGGCGTTATGCCGCCTTTTTTGATAGATGAGTCGGAAGGGCGGTTGAGTGCCTTTTTGCCACCCTTTATGGGGAGAGGTGATAGGCAATGCACGAAAAATGAATCGAGGGCGAATCCAAACCGATAAAAACTCTTCACTGCCGACGAACCTATTGGATTTTTTGACCAACCCGAAGATAATCGTTATTTTGTGCTGGATTTGAAGGCGACAAGAGAAGAGCGGGCGGAGAAACTTCTGAGGAAACACTGGAAGAAGAGCAGGAATGAAGCATACAAGATGGGGCGTAGAGATTGAACGTGGCAGAGCTATATTGACTCTACGATAGGAGGGTTCAAATGGGCAAGTTAATCGAATTCCCTCGTCGAGATATCCAGCCAGCGATTGACAAGCAAACATTTTTATCCATGATTCTTAGCGAGGAAAAATGCAAGGAAATATGCCGTAAATTCGATGAGGTCGATTATGTAGTGGAAAAGTTCTACGTTCATTCGCCTGTGGTGTTGGATAAAGAGTAACCATTGACACTCTATTTTCCGTAACAACGGTAAAGGATAAGAGGACGTTTGGTTAGGTGGGGCGATGTTATGGATGGGGATTCTAAGTGTGACGACTCTATGTTCTCGAAGAATGACAGGAGAAGTAAATTCGTCCGCGAAGTGGTCGAGCGTCTTCACGACGGTTGTAGTGTGACGTTTACGGTGCCCCATGATGTTGGAACTGAGGTGTCGAACAATGTATTTCAAGGGCTACGAGAACGGGGTTGTCTAACTGCCCATTTTGACCTTATGGAAATAAATTCTATCGAAGAGTTTGCTTACGTATTGACACAGACATTCCTTCGACTACTGTCGGAAGATAATGGTTCGTCGGCAAATAACATTGAAGGTGTGCGTGATGGATTGTCTGAGTCAAATGTCGAGGAGATCATTCAAGACGTTTTTGAAATGGATGACTTGGAGCGGATGAATAAATGGGAAAAGATTGATTGGGCTGTAGGACTGGCAGAAGGTATCGGGTTGAAGGAAAGCAAAAGACTGGTGGTATGGTTCGGCAACTGGCAAGAGATTACTCGAATTGGGGGAGACCACCTGACCAAACGACTACGTGCGCTGTATCAACTTCACTCCCATGTCACTTATGCATTTACTGGAACTCATCCCGCTCTAATGCGAAGCCTATTCGCTAACTCTCGCCTGCCTTTTTATCGCTCCGCCGTAGAGTTGCAATACCCCGATTCATAAGTGTAACCAGTTCTATATCTTGTTATGGAATATGATTTGTTTTGTTCCTCCGATGCTACCTCTTGATCCAAACGAGAAGGCATATGAACATCCTGTGTGTGGAGAATGCTCAAGGATTATAATGAGTTTAGCGGATTACGATACTTGCCGACTTATGTGGCGCGTAGGATGCCATCGCTCAACGCCACAACCCACCATATCGTGTTTTTCTTTGTAATCGCGGAGGGGGATAAATCTATGCCGATTCGAGATGATTTAACCATCGAATACGAAATGCCAGTGGAGATCAAAAAATGCTTCACCAAGGAATTTATGACTGATTTCCGTGAAAAGGTAATTGAGGTATTTAAGCAGAACGATATTCGCCAGGGCAGACCGCCCTATGAATATGAAAAATCGACATACTATTCATGGTGGATGCAGATGGAGGGTACCAGCGGATTTCATGATGCCTTTAAGGAGACTTGCAGAAAATACGGTCTGAATCAGGTTGTGGATTATCGTAAGCAACTGCCTTGGTACGATGCGGATCTGTTCGACAGCGAATTGGGCGATTTGTTGGTTCGATTCGGGCTTGTTGAGCGGGGAACCGCTGAAGAATATGAAATATCGGAGTCATTGATGTTTTGCATGGATGAATAATAACAGATTGGGCACAGGGGGTGATCGGGAGAAGGTCATAATGAACGGGAATCTGGTTCGCCGTCGCATTGCAATTCTCAGGATAAGCGGGTGTTGTGATGACGGAGGACGAAGTGAGGTTATGAGAGCGTCATACGCTTAAAGTGGTTCAAGAAAAGCAACCACTTCTTTAGATGTATACATTTAAGGTTCCATTTTTGTAACCATTTTCGTTTGTTGATTTGGAACTTTAACTGTTTGTTTTGTCCCAAAAGAGCAACCTTGTCATGCAGTAGCCCCCTCTGTTTCGAACTTCCCCCTGTTCTTAAAAGTACGCACACAAAGTCTGAAATCCCTTGTGGCAGTAAGGAAGATCGACCCAAACAACTTTCGGAAAACATAATCCTATATATGCATGAAAAAACATGTGGGAATAAATCCCTGAAGGTGGATTGATGAACCATATCGTAGGTTGATCTCTACTTTCAAAAACCACGAAAACGCCATGGTCTAATCTCCACTTGCAGAGGACTCCACTTTCTTTGGTTTTGTTGTCTGCGATAAGGGGAAAACCGTGTCTCATCACGCAAAATGAAACAGGGGTGTCTTTCGTCGCAAAGTGAAGCCATCCAACTTCTTGAAGTAGGCGAAGGTCCAAAGTATCAGATTCCAAGGTTTCGTTTCCGTTGGTATTGGTAGCCCGATTGCCATGGTAGACTCGTCTGGGATTAGAGACAAAATCGTGTTGCAATCATCGCCTACGCGAAGGGGGCAACGACATTGGTCAACGGAATCGTACCCTATCAGATGAGTAGTACTTTTAGAAAGAAAGTTACTTAAAGGTGTTGTTCTGGTCATAACCGTTTGTTTGCTGATAATGGACGTTTATCCCAACAGTAATTGTAAATAATACCCTCAGACTGGGGGTATCGAGATGATGAAGGCGACTAAAAGAGTAGTAATTGGTTTTGCTGTCATGTTGCTGAATATTACGACAATCAATGCAAAAGCCTCACCCCAAGTATCCTATCCATGTAGTGTGGTTTTGAAAGCGGCGAGGGATATCCAAAACGCTCAAGGTGTTGCTTTCATTACCACGGTAAGAAAGCCATATACGGATTCCACGAACAGCCCCATCCGTGAGAGGATTAGCGTTGGTGTTTATGGAGATTGGCTTCCGTCGCCTGCATCGTTTGGCGACTATGACCAGTATGAGGGATTTGCACAGATACCTGGAACGATAAGTTGGAGATTCAAAATGTATCCCGTAAAGGAGGACTTTCCAAGTGCGTTCGGAGGAACCGCATGGGTCGGGAGATTTGACGAGATATCTGCACGACTCACGAGCGATACTCGCGTTGAAGTTCGACTTTCGAACTCGCGGACAAACAAACTGGGAGACGTTATTCTCCAAAGTACGTTAGAAAAGTGTCGCGTGAAGTAAATAACGGAGACAGTGAAAGATGACGAATATCCTGTCGGACTGACACGGAACATGTCAGACTGCTGACGGACATGTCCAATCCACCACGAGAAGAATACCCACATTTGACAATAGTTCTATATCCTCGCCCCTTAGTGCCTGCTTTCCAACGACTTAGCACAGGTATTTGTTTGCCATGTCATCAAATGTAAACATTTATGTCTCCTATTACGGTTACACTTCTTGTTCTAATTGTGTCACCGTTTCAGCTTCAACTTGTGGAAGTAGATATGGTTCTACACAACAGCTTCTTGATTACGAAAGGCAATTGGCGGTTCTACTAACCTCGCAACGCACCTTCCTTGATTCAGCCTTTCTCAGCCTCTGCTTTTGAATAACTTCTATATCTCTTGAGTAAAAGAAATAGATTCACATACAACAGGATTCCCATCACGGGAAACATTTGGAGGGATTTGAAGTGGCAAAAGACGGGCGAGAAATTCCTGATTCAGTCGGGGCGAGGATTCGATATTTGCGAAAGCAACTCAATCTTTCATTGAAGGATCTGGAGAGAATGACGGGCGTGTCGCCGAGTTATATCAACCGCCTGGAGAACAATTCCAGAAAAGCTCCATCTGTTCCGATAATTTACAAATTGGCACCTGTACTTGGGGTCTCACCTCAAGAACTCATGGAAATGAATGAAGAGGAACAGCGTGAGAAGGACTTGATAGAGCTTGTTCTCACGCATCATTACACACTCCATAACGACGTTCAAGTGAATCAGGCTATGAAGGACAGTCTTGCTGAAATGTTACAGACTGTGCTGAGCAGTGACCTTGACGGTAAGAACAAAGTACGGGACAGCATCGTGATCATTGAAAAGGTGCGCGAGTTTCTTAGATTGATTCGGCAATGAGCTTTGGGCAGGCAGAGAGGACTCTATCAGAGTTCTCTCTATCTTTGAAAGGACGAGCATGGGAGGGTGAATGTATGAGTTTAAAGGGAAGCGAGCGCGAGTTCATCTTTTCACTGTACCTCAAAGAACACAAACGCATTCTGGAGGATGTCGTCGGTCGAGGCTTAACCGATCTGTTGCTTGAATCATATTGGCGGGGCTACAAACTGGATTTGTTAGGTTACGAAGCAGAGACGGGTATTCCAGTGATATCCGAAATTTGGTTGGGCAGGAGTCCTGGTTATCACCAGGAAAGGCTCCTGAATCTGATCAATGAACTTGATGAAGGGGCGTTATTGATTTACCTGACAATTGGTTTTCAGGTCAATCATGTTCGCGAATTGGAGCAACATGTGAGTCGGAGTGACAACCCGATTAAACTCCTGTTGGTGAGGATAAATGACCAAGTTAAGGAGCCACTTGAAAGGCTCAATGCAATGAACAAGTTGGAGATTTATGACTCTCTGGGACTATTGGATGAAGTTCCGAAGCCACTGCGGATCGTCACAACCATTGAACATCCCCGTTACAAGTTTCTTTGTCCGAAACCAGTCCCCAATAACCATGATTTCGATTTCTCGAAACGTGCGGATGTGAATCGATACGTGCTTTATCGATTGCGGGAGGCGGTACCCAATTTCTTGCCACTGCAACGTGAGAAGCACTTTGATGAGGAAAAGCCGAATTCTACGATCATGCTTGGGGGTGGACGCACAGGCGTGCAGTTCTTCATCTCTGCGAGAAATCGAAGGAATCAGGCGTTCATAGAACTGAGATTTGATCGATCAAACAGCGAGTTGTTTCAACTTTTTTCCATGAAGCCTTGGCTGTTGCGCGAACAGATCGATGAGAGGGTAAAGGTGGGCGACAATGCAATCGGCTGTTACTTCAAAGCCTCCGACAACGTGAAAGAAACGGTGGACGAATTGGTGCGGATTTTTAGTAGGATGATTGAAAACGTCAGCTATCCACTGTTCGACATCTTTCGGTATGAGTACCAGATCGTGTGACAGCGGTAGGGACCACGTAGAGAGAAGGGAGTGCGAAGGGCGTTGGGAAACCAACGTCTCTACATATTGGACCGATAAACTACTCCGACACGAGGAGATTTGAATAATAACGATGAAAGTTTTTAGAGGAGTTTCGGCTCCTGTTTGTACGAGACTCAGATGCTCTTTTATTAAAACCAGGAGTGTTTCTCCTGAAGGTAGTAACGATTACCACACCAGGACCAAGCTTATCACACAGAATTTCTTTTCTATGCAATGATGGAGGGCTTTGGAGTGTATATCGACTATAGTAAATGGTTTCCAGATAGCTTATAGTAGTGGGAGATTTGATGTAGCAATTGGAGGTAACACGATGATAAACAACTGGCAAGTTCCACGGAATAAACGGAAGCTATATCCAGTTGTAGATATCTTGTCCTTGTTTGCGATACAAAATTTGGGTGATGTATGGCGACAAGACTTGAATCGTCAACTTGATTTTGAATCAGAGTTGGAACGTTATGGCATTAAGCGACCTGGACGCAGGAGAGATCGACGAGCGGGAGGAGCACGAACCTACGAATCTTGGCTCTTTAACTTAGGACTCATTTTTGTTGAAACCAACACCAATATTGTGCGTACTACTTTGGCGGGCGACGCACTATTGGATGGGGTTCCTCCCGTTCCAGTAATCACAAATCAGTTGATGAAATTGCAATACCCGTCTCCGTACTCTATAAGGAGCCGCGTAAACATACATTCTCGATTCCAGGTAAGACCGTTTCGATTTTTGTTACGGTTACTCGCAGATGACCGCGTGCAAAGGTTGTCAAAGGCGGAAATAGCACGTTTTGTCATAACAGAGGGGCAAAACGAAACACCTCAGTGTTTCGAGCATGTAGTGGACCGAATTAGTCGCTACCGTTCTCTGGGGGATAGTATTTTACCTCCCAATTTCGTTGACCTCTATCCAAGTAGTACAAGTGGCGTACAGTCTATGGAAGATACGCTTGATTACTTGGAAGACGTTGCGAATACCATCATAAATTATCTTGAATACACCCAGCTTATTTCGAGAGATGCTGGTAGGAGTATTTTTATCCCACAAGAAAGAACGGCTGATGTTCAGGCAATTTTGTCGGATGGTACACGCCTGCGGACATTTAATCCAGATCATCCATTTGGAATTGAGAATTTCCAACGGAATTTCGGTTTGGCTCCTGGTCAAAACAGAGACAATAGAGTCTTTGGTGGGCAGACAGTTACCGATGCATTGTACATGCAACGCCGTGTACGCAGTGAATTATTACATATGGCAAGGGTTTCCCCAATTGTTGATGTCTCTGCTACACTTATTGATGATATAGCCCGTGCAGTTGGCTGCACTCCGCAACAAGTAGAAGATGCTTTGAGCGGCTTTAGACCCGATACGTTCAGTACGTTTGAGGCAAATTATCTTAATATGGCTATATCGGGAACAGAGCGAGCTACCGAATTTGAGAGAGCGACTCGCGATATCTTTGAACTACTGGACTTTCGCGCACAGCATGTCGGTAGTCTGCCACGGCATCCAGACATCTTTGTTGAGTCTCCGTTGAACTACTCAGGAATCATTGATACTAAGGCATATCGGTCATACAGTATATCCAACGACCATCGCAATCGTATGGTACGAAATTATATCCCTACGTATTTGGCTCAAAACTTGGCGTTTTTCATGTATATTGCAGATGGCTTCGGAGCTAATATAGATTCTCAGGTAAACAGCATTGCGAATGAGACTAATGTGGGTGGAAGTGTCATCACCGCACGAAGTTTGTTGCGTCTTCTACAACGTCATCGGGTCAATCCGATTGATCACAATGTTTTGAGACAGTTATTTACTTCCAATGCAAGGATATCCGCGCTTCAAATTGATTCGCTCTGAGAACAAATGTTCGCCATGAGAGAGCCTGATAGTTTATAATGGAGTCAAATGAGATGGACTATAGGGTGGAGTTTTGATAAATGATTTTTCGAAAAGGTGAGTTGTTTTGCGGACCTGGTGGTTTGTCACTTGGGGCAAGTATGGCAAGTGTTGAAGCACTGGGAGAAGAATATAAAGTTGAGCATGTCTGGGCGAATGACTACGACGCAGGGGCGTGCGCTACGTTTCGTCACAATATATGCCCTGAAAATCCTGATAGTGTGATTCATCAAGACGTTCGAGAGTTAGATATTGAACGCTTGAGTGCAATTGATGCTTTCGCATTTGGATTTCCTTGCAATGATTACAGTATTGTCGGTGAAACTAAGGGGCTGGATGGTAACTTCGGTCCTCTTTATTCCTATGGTATCAAAGTGTTGAAGTCTCACCAACCAAAATGGTTTATGGCAGAGAACGTAGGAGGACTCCAAAGTGCGAATGATGGGAATGCTTTTGTCCAGATACTCCAAGAGATGGAGTCATCGGGATATACCATTACTCCTCATTTGTATAAATTTGAAGAATATGGAGTACCTCAATCAAGACATCGAATTATCATAGTAGGTATTCGGAAAGACCTTGGATGGAAGTTTCAAGTGCCGAAAGCCCCGTTCAAAGATTCTTCAACGTGGAAAACTTCACGGCAAGCGTTGGAGGAACCGCCAATCTCAGACGATGCCATGAATCATGATTTTACACAGCATCAGGGGAAAGTGGTTGAAATGTTGAAATATATTCCGCCTGGTGAAAATGCCTGGTATGACGGAATACCTGAACATTTGCGGTTGAATGTAAAGGGAGCCAGATTATCAAACATATATAAACGGCTTAATCCTGATGTGCCCTCGTATACAGTTACGGGTTCGGGTGGCGGCGGTACACATATGTACCACTATGGTCAGCCAAGGGCTTTGACGAATCGTGAACGCGCCAGATTACAGACGTTCCCTGATTGGTATGAATTCTTGGGTGGCAAAGAGAGTGTGCGAAAACAAATCGGCATGGCTGTTCCTCCTCTGGGAGTAAAGATCATTGTGGAGGCAATTTTGAAGTCTTTTGCTGGAATTGAATACGCCATAGAACCAGCGAAGTGGGATGATGAGCTACATTTAATGTTGACTTCTGGCGAGCGGCTCAAGATTCCGACATTGATTTAGAGAGCAATGCGTGTAAATAAAACCGAACAACTTAGTAAAAAAACTCTGCTTATACTTTGTATTTCAAGTCACGAGCAGAGTTTTTTTGTGTCGATAACGCTTTTTGATGAAATCCACAAGATTTTGTAAAAGAAGGTCATTGATTTTTCAGTTGATGTATTAAATTTTTCTGAGACGAGAGATCAAGTGTTTGGTTAAATGTCTACGAATACGCTGCAGGTCATCCCGCGCCACAATATAAAAGGGATCTTAGAGAGCGCGTAGGACATCAGAGTCACGAAAGACTGATTCTGACCATCACTACTGGATGTATAAATGCCCATGAAGACAATCCATTTTCGGGACGCAATACGCCCTCAAATCATTGCGCGTTGCGCGAGAGATTGTCATGGAATTATACAATGTCTCTAAGGGGGGAGCCGTGATGAGTTATAGACGATTGCCAGTGAAGCTCTCATCATATGTATTTCCAGATAGAGAGCGATTACTTAGCTCCATTGACTACTTCGATAACCCAGAGCGGCGTGCCGAGTCTTTGCGTGATGGGACATGGGATTATATTCGAGCAAGAGTGCATACTTCGTGTCTTAGATACAAAGTGGACATGCCAGATTGGGCGCGGAATGTGGCACTGAACAAGTCCAGAACGTGTACAGAATGCAGTCAACATTTCACTGAAATCCCCTACATAACCCCATCGGGGACGTATTGCAGTAAAGACTGTGTTCCATCGGAAGAGCATGAGCAGGAAGGGTTCTGGGATTACTCGGAGTTTGTTGACAAGAATCGCGCGGTCTTTCGGAAGTATAGCGAATTGGCATCATATGATGACAAGAATGACCTTTCGGAAGCTGTAGAAGATTTGCTAAGCTGGCGTGATTGGTGGTTTGACGGACAAGAACTTGCCCCTGACTCATTCTATGCACGTAGAGGGCAACGGTTAGTCTGTGATTTAGAGACGCTACTCATCATGATACAGGATTGGCACCCCTCAATCGTTAATGATGTGCCTGGTATGGTTGTGTACTGGGAGGAAATGAAACCACAGGTCAACGACATACTGGCGGAACTCCTCGAATCCGAATTGAAGGAACTGTACCGCACGAACGAGGGAGGTATTTACACAGAGGGTCGCCAACTCCTGATTTTTGATAACGAACAGGACAGAGAGCAGTGCTACGATTCATTGATGCCGATTATCAAGCAGTACGAGCACTTAGGATATGAAGATTCAGCGGAAGGCTGTCTCGTAACTGACTCCGTGACAGTGTGTCCACGGTGCCAAAGCGAACTCTGGGCGGGGTGGAGCCAGGAACTATGGTTTGACGACAAATTGAATCAATGGATCTGCGAATTTTGTAGTGAATGGGATTAAAGAGGTCAGTGCAATAGTTGGGGAGTAGGATCGATGCAAGGGATCGTGGTTGAGAACGCGAGAAATTGGATAAACATCTAATCGGTCGGTATTCTGCAATCTACGCAAAATAAAGTGCAAACTCTCCAACTGTACATAGCGGTCTGTACCACTATACTGGATTTCAGCAACAGCACACAGACGTAGGTGAACATGCATGTTAACTCTCCGCAATACACCGAATATGGACAGAATTGAAATATTGGGTAATCAACAGGACTTGGATGCGTTATATTCGTCTTTACGTACCATCGTGGGAGATGAAGGGGAACATGGTGTCGAAGGTCATCGTTTATTAGTGCTTTCGCTTTGTACCGATTTGCGTCATGCCATTCAGGGAGATCCAGAAGTCGAACTCAAGGACAGTGGATTTGAATCGAACAAGATGCGGAGCACGGTAAATGACGTGTCAGAGGATACCTCGGGCTACACACGCCCATGCACCATCTCTTACCCTGAAGTCTTGTTCGTCACCATGTTTCTGAATGATTTTATCCGTGATTATGCCAGAAAGAAGGCGGTAGGTTCTCGATTTCCGCTTCTCGATGAGATAAATCTGTGGGACGCAGATATTGCATATGTTAGGCTGTTTCAGTCATTAGTGGTCAACTGCCTGGAGGAAGTCGTGACAGAAGCTTCATTCAAGCGAATATTGAATCTCATGTCTAAAGGATTACCGAAGGATTGAAGGCTACGCGGGTTAAAGAGGGGTGTCAAGATGATAGCTTTAATCATTACAGCATGTGTACTTGGTTTTGTTTACAGTGCGGCTCCAGGAGCGGTGAATACTGAAGCACTACGCAGAGGATTACAGAGAGGCTTTGTCCCTGCATTCTTGGTGCAACTTGGGGCTTTATTAGGGGACTTGGCGTGGGCAATTATTGGTTTAACGGGAGTTGCGCTTGTATTTCACTTTTTGCCTGTACAAATTATTCTGGGCATCGCAGGAGTAGCATTTCTGCTCCGCATGGCATGGTTATCCTTTTTGGACGCTCGTAAGCCGATTGATTTGAATTTGGACAGCAGTAAGAAGGAACAGCGGGACTTCACTACAGGAATCATTTTTTCATTAGCGAACCCTTTTGGCATTGCTTTTTGGGGTGGCATTGGTGGCGGCTTTGCGACGCATATCGCAGGTATGCCATTGCTCGACAAGCTGTTGCTCTTATTCCTCGGTTTTTCTGTGGGAGCATTTGTGTGGTGTATAGGTATTTCAGCATTGGTAGCATGGTCACGCAAATTCATTGGCGAAAAGTTGCTACGTGGGATTTTTACAGTATCGAGTTTAGCTATGGCGTATTTTGCGCTGGAAATGTTATGGACGTTAATTCACAGTACGCTCTACCCTCTGTTTTCTCACCGATTGAGATTGAAAGAAAGCCAATAGAAGAACAAGTCATTGTGTGAGCATCGTTCTACAGCAATTATGACGTAGGATAGTCCTGATCCGTTTTTGTCCCCGAAATGTGCATGGAGGTGGAATCAGTAATGAGCGGGAGCAAATGCCCAATCTGCGGAGGAGATAACCAGTGTGGGAATGTTGCTGGCATGAAGCACGGAGAATGTTGGTGCGATAAGGCGGTCTTTCCGCAGGAGATATTTGAAAACGTTTCGTCAAACAGCACGACAAAATCGTGTATCTGCCAAAATTGTCTGGAAAAATTTAAGAAGGGCAACTTGCCTGGAACGAGAATCTAAAGGGGTGAGCTTATGCAGGAGTATTTTACAATCGCAACGCTCACTCTGATGATCTTGATGGTCTTGATTCGCGTGTTTCTCCTACGGAAAATGGGGATTCATGCCATGAAGTTTGGAGACATGGATAAGAGGGATTTCCTCATTGTTCCATTTGCTTTGTTGTTTTTCTACCTTGTGTTGTCCAGTGCTTTACACCTGCCAAAATTGGGGACGGTTCTGTTTCAGAGTGAGGTTATAGGTTGGATTGGCGTAGCGTCGTGCATCTTTGGACTTCTGCTGTTTTTCTTGAGTTTGGTCTCCTTTGGAAAAAGTTTTCGAGTCGGAATCGATGAGGAGAAACCAGGCAAGTTGATAACAACGGGCGTTTTTGCAATAAGCCGCAATCCCATCTACACAGCTTTCGGATTCATCCTCGTAGGCATCTTTTTGATTTTCCTCAACTGGGTACTGTTACTCTACGTCATTGCAGGGTTCTGGCTCTTCAACCGTCAGGTTCTTCTGGAAGAAGAATCTTTGAAGAAAATTCACGGTGAAGCATACATGGAATATTGTCGGAAAGTCCGTCGATATCTGTGAAACAATGACTGTTCTGGAGAAGGCATTAAATCCTTTTTGACCACCTAACCCCTTCGTTTACACACAGTCGTCCTCCGACTCCAATCACCTTTCCGACTTGCCCCTACAATCGCCATCACCATCTATTTTTGCAAAGTTGGAAATATCGTTTTGAACAAAGCGAGCTTGGAATAATCAAGCTCACCGTTTGATTGAGTTCCAATTGACGAAAATTGGTCAACTTAATCGAGTTATTGCGGAAAGCATGGCAGGACACCCGTGATTTGGGCTACCCTTTACCCCCTACAGGGAACAGCACCAGCAAAGCTCCCATAACCCTGATTGCAATACGGACAGGCAATTGTCGTTCCTGCTCTTTCCAAGTGGACATATCGTGAGGGTATGTCGGTGAGAGGGGAGGACAACGCGCTATGTACGGTGGAGGTACGTTTGGCGGCTACACTCGTTGGGCAGTCGTGTTTCTGATTATTTTCGTGCTGTTCTTCTTGCTGGTTCCCGCGTTCGGCGGCGGCTACGGCGGAGGTGCAGGTGGCGGAATGGGCGGTTATTAAGCTTGAGCAAAGGGCGATTCCATTGGGATCGTCCTTTTATAATGGTTATCAGATAATTTTGGGCGACGAGAGCCTGTGGATTCTACGCAGGGACCGATCAAGCTGTTAGAATAAAGTATCAGGTTAACTCGCAGGTTCCGAAGCGTGCGGGCGTATGGCATTGACCAGGCATCGATATATACATATTTAGGAGCAAGCAACAATGTCTGCGGTGATCAGATGTGAAAGCATGGAGGTGAAATAGATGTTTTATAGCCCATTGTTTGAGAACGATGTTCCCACCCTTCGCTACTGAGCGAAGGAAATTCAACATGAGTTCCCTTCGCCAGTGGACAAATAAGTCCTAATATGCGGAGGGATTGAGATGAATTCACGATATTTAGGCGGGCTATACATGGCACTTGCCGCAAGTATTTGGGGCGGCATGTATGTGGTCAGCAAGGTGTTATTACAAAATATTGAGCCACTTGCTTTGGTCTGGCTCCGCTATGTAGTCGCTCTTTGCGCCTTGTCAATCAGTATCCTTGCCACAAAACAGTCGTGGAGAGTTTCATGGCGACATGTCCCACTGATTGCCGTCATTGGAGTCGCTGGTTATGCGATCTCCATTTGGACGCAGTTTCTCGGTACAAAGCTCTCGACGGCGCAGATGGGTGCAATGATTACATCCGCAACACCAGCCTTCATGGTTGTGTTCGGTCGGATGCTGTTGCGCGAAAGAATAACACTTCGAAAGGCGATTTCGGTTGGGCTTGCAACAGTCGGAGTTTTGCTGATTGTTGGGATTGGTGGGTTCAGCCACTCCTATCAACTGGGCGGTGTCATCCTATTTGTTGCCGCTCTAACATGGGCTTTGATGTCCGTCGTTGTCAAGCTTGTCCCTAACGGCTATTCCCAACTAACTGTCACCTTTTACGCCATACTGGTTGCAATCGTATGCATCACCCCAACAGCCGTCAACCAACTGATTCATGTCTCGCCAAGTACATGGGTACAGCCAAGCCTATGGAGCGGAGTCCTTTATTTGGGAGTTGTCTCGACAGCAGGTGCCTTTTTCTTATGGAACAAGGGGTTACAATTGGTGGATGCCTCGTCAGGAGGACTTTACTTCTTCTTTCAACCGCTTGTAGGAACATTTCTGGGATGGCTGATTCTCGGAGAAGTTGTGGAGCTTTCCTTTTGGTTCGGGGCACTCTTGATTCTGATCGGTGTTGTCTTTGTCATCAAAGAATCCTGAATCTGATTATGCAGATAGGAGCGGCATATTACTGCCGCTCCGTGTTTTAATGAATGCTCGCATAAAATAACAAAGCTTGATCCAGCACCGTCTTCGATAAAACGGTTCAAGGACTATTAACATAGTTACCCAATCGATGAGAAAGTATCGCTATAAAAGAGATAGATATCGATTGGGACTGGGTGAAATCAGTGTATGAGTATGCCGATATCATAGAATATTTGCGAGAAAAGATGATCCAACTGGCAGAAGTAAACGGAGGCTTAACGCATCGTGATGTCATTACCGTGAGCCAGGAGTTGGACAAATATATCCTCCAAGCACAGAAGCAGAGCGAATCCAATGGCGAAAATGACAAGTCTGTACATGAGACGGTTACAGTTTCGCAGTTGGCGTGGGGATGAAGGCAGGGAGAAGAGTACGGATTGTGGGATGTGGGTACCTGCTCCTGTGACTCGGCTTTGCAACTTAATCTGCCTCAAAGGTGAATAGTTATCGAGGAGAAGGCGAGAAGAATGATAACCAGATTTCGAGTGGAATTTCATATAGATTTTCGGAGCCGCTCAGTCGTATGACTGGGCTTTTTTTATGCTCGTTGACTTAAGTGGACGAGGGGCATGGTAGGGACTAAGGGCTACAAGGGTCGAGAACGAGACAGGAAAGGGCGTGATGGCATGGACGACGAGTTTAAGGAACTTCTATCGGAGATGGAGGATCGCATTCGGTACGACATCCACCAAGTCTCCAACCAATTAAAGGACATTCAAACAGAAGTCAGCACCTTGAAACAGCAAGTGGACACGTTGGAAAAAATCATTCGTATCGTGGATCAAAACAGCGCGGCAAATCTTTCTGGCATTCAATTAGATATTAAGCTGATTAAGGATGCTTTGGAGAAGTAACAACACTGATGTTCGATATTGTCAAAGTTGCGGTACATATGTGGGAAAATAGGTCAAAGTCATGGGGAAAGGTGCTTGAGTAGAAAGAGAGCCATGACGGCTCTCCTGGTCTATTCAATTACCTGCTGGGGCTAAAACAGTGAGTTGATCAAATCCTTCTCGTCGTTCGACAAGGATTCGAGCTTGTCCCTTTCAACCTTAATTCCGTCGCCCTGCTCTATCAAGTTCCTGTTTTTCAGCAATTTGAGCAGGATTGTTTCCACTTTTGCCTCGAAATCATCAGAATGTACCCCATTTTGCATGTCAGCGACGACTAATTGGCAGATGTATGCGCTAATGTTATCCCTGCTCTTTAACCAGTCATATAAGGGGAGGAACTCTTCCCTAAAACTGATACTGATTTTCGGAGGCTTAGGCAAGGTTCTTCGCCTTCATGATGGCGAGATAGGATAGCACATTTCCGAAAGAGCCGTTTGGGTCAATCACCGCGTTCGGGTACTCCCTTTGAATTTCATCTCTGAGCACGATGCTCCCACCACCTGTAAAGACCAATTCGTCGATATTATTGAAGGTGATCCCACGGCTTTTGGCAAAGGTGATGATCTCGTTCAGATGCGACTTGAGCATACCCTTAATAATCTTGGGGCTGTCTTCAAGTTTCCTGCCATTCACCGATAAGTAGCCGCGTTTCAGGATTACTTCCGTATCGTCCATGCCAATAGTGACTCCATATTCTGCGGTTAATGATTCTGCAAGTTTGCCTTTGAGCATGGCTATGCCTTGGTTGGAGAGAAAGCTCCCTGACAAGGAAGGACGAAGCGAGTCCACTTGACAGAAATTCACGTTTAAACTGCCAATGTCGAATATGACACACCGCTTGTCGCGATATAAACTCGTATTCGCAAACATCGGAGTCCCTTCAGGAAGTGCCAGTACCGTTTCGATTCGAAGTAGAATTGCTGGGCGGTTGTTGATTTTGAGCGATACAACCCGTTGATCATTTTGAATGAACTGTTCGAAATTCGTTTTCAACTTTTGGTTTTTGTGCGTAGATATCGGCGTATTTACGGAAAGTCTCACATTCACAATGCCTTGGTTGACGAGACCAGCACGTTCGATAGCGAGTCCACACGCGAGAAGAATGCTGATGCGATGGGTGGAAGTTTGTTTACTGAGGTCGTAATTGAATTTCTCTTCGCTGATCATGTCCCCCACGAGGAAGGTCTGTCCCCCGAATTCTATGAGATAGTTGTTCGGCTGAAGCTCCACGCCCAGGTGTTCCACCTCTTGAACCAATGTTCGAAAACTCATCGTCTTTAATTCTCCGTTGGAGTAGAAAGCGAACTTGGTGAGTGACTTTCCAGAATCAATTGCCAGGCTTAGTTGCTTCGGTTGTTCAGTCATGCAAAAAATCCTCCTTTATTTTCTGTTTCTATATGATAGACGGGCGTTGTCAGTTGATTCGCATTTACACGACGTATCGCGTCTGACCCTACACGGCAACCACGAAATATCGCGTCTCAGTTTGATCGAGGCAGAAAGCGTAAGTGATTGATTTGCTTCTCGTTATGAAGAAAACACCATTGGGGTTGACTGGGGATAATGCAAATAAATTCTTGACAATGGGCAACAGCGATATTATCTTTGTGCTACGACTTCAATCAGAAGTCACATTTTCCCTATCGCGTTGATCACAAAGCTGGTTTACGTGTTGGGGTGCCATTTTCCAAATTCTTTTACGGGTCTCCCTGGGACAAGTCTGTCCTGGGGGCACTTGAGAGAATTACGGCACCTTGACAACTTAAACCAGCTTTTTTGTGTTGTGCCCGTAGTCCCTGGGGACAGGTATGCGATGCCTGAAGCGTCCAGGAGACAACAAACCAGTGCGACACCGCGCAAACAAACGAAAGGGGAAAATGACTTTGATATCAAAGCACGAGAATTATTTCGGGGAACTGCGAGAACAGATTATGAATCCTGAAAAATGGGATTCTGAGCACTTTATTGCATTTGATTACGAGGCAGGGTTAGGTAAAACGCGGCAAGCGTTGCGGATGATAGGGGAAATGTTCAGAAACACGGATTGTCGTCACAGAGTTCTGTGGGTTCAACTCTTTTCGGATAAGCGAAGACTTCTGGATGCTACTGCTGATGAAATCAATAAACATGCGAGAAGGAACGTTGCTATGGCAATTGATGGAGAAGATACGAAGAGGGGAAGAAGTAAGAAAACGGCGATTGAACCACAGGTTTTAGTGATTACCCATCGGATGTATGCCGAGATAAAGAAATCACGCCATGACGAGCTTATACAGAATAGAGATATATTGATCATGGATGAGTTCCCTAACTTAATGAGGGAAATCAGAATTTCTACGCAGGATTTATCCCAGCTATATCGGTATAGTGTGTACCTTGAGTCTGACATTCTCGACGAGATGCTGATCATGTTCCGTGACAAATTGAGGGAACTTCGGAGAGAGGAACTTATAAACCCTGGTACCTTTCAATGGGGTACCTTTGCGTCCGCAGATTACAAGAAGTACAAAACCGAAATCACCAAACTATTGAAATCGAAAAAGACGAAGGATTGTCGAGAATTGTTAGAGCGATTTCAACAACTTTTCCGTAATGATTGTTATTACAGTCATAATGTGTTTTATACCTACGATATTCGATACGACTATGTTCTGTTGAAGAACAACATTATTTTGGATGCAAACGGATTTGACTATCGATATCAGTTGTCGAAGCGATTCATCGTAAAACACCAGCCCAAGGTCTATGATTATTCGACATCAATTCTTCATCACTATGAGGTCAATACAGGGAAGACTGCGTTAAAGAAATCCGACGGGTTTTTCGATCAGGTCATCGATACGGTAGAGTTGCAAGGACGTAAGGGTGTTCTGTTTGTCACAGATATGGAGCACAAGTCGAAACTCGAACAGACGATTGTGAAACATTACAGTGATGAGGATAACCAGAACGAGACATTGGCGGATATATCACGAAAGTTGAGGGTGGATATCAGTGTTGAATACCACGGGAACTTACTCGGCAAGAACGATTGGCGTACATTCGACACCTGCGTAATTGTCAAAACCCCAAACTTCGATTACGCAACCTATGTACTGACGAGTTATTTCTTTCACGCAATAGACCAGGAGTATTCCTTTCAAGACATCCCTAAATTTAGGCATGAGCCAACAGACAATATTAGAAATTATTGGATTGCAGGCGAGTTGTATCAAGCCATCAAACGTATCTCCAGAGATAATACACAGCCGTCAGAGATTCACCTTTTCTGCTCGAACGAGGTAGCTGTAGGTATTGTGAGAAATCAGTTGCCAGGTATCAAGTATGTAAAGGAACACTGGGGTGTGAACACGAGGAGTAAGCACGATAATACGGAGAAACCAAAGGAACAGCGACTTAATGAGCGTGATTGGGAACTCATTACAATTCTTCGGGGATACCAGAAAGAAGGGAACGCTGAGATTAAATTCATCGATGTACGATCTAAATTTGGTGAAAAAGATGGTGCAAACTTTAAAAGGAGAGCAGTAAGGCTGGCACCAGTTTTGGGCGCTTATGGAATAATTGTGGGAAATGGAGTATTTACACTCAGAGTGCCAGGAATCGAGGAACCAGTTTCCGAGCAGAACGGGGCTGTGAAAGAGTTAGTTGTGGTGTAACGATTTGGACGGTAGACGGGGTGGTTGATGCCACCCTGTTTTTTGTTCCTAAGATATACTATACGGCGGCGTGGGAATTTCCAATATGTTAATGAATAAACCCCTTTGTTTGTTTTAGCGAGAAGGGTTGGTTGCATATTACATTATCTGGAACCGAAGTGCATTCCCGCGTGTTGATGAAGCCCCGTCTTTGCGGGACGTGACAGTCGTAAGAGTACATTTATCCTCCCAAAACTACATTTTACATAGTGCTGTACGTGCATTGCTGGTTAATTGTTTTCTCAGAGCCACCAGGTAACGCTGAACTCTCAACTAAATGAAACCGTTGCTACTGCTTCATCGCCTTTTTAGATTGAAATAGTCACAAAAGGTAGTGGCGATACGTTGAAAGGCATCACTTGTACGGGAGTCATCATCAGTTGATAGATATCCATTTTCAGAAATACCAATAGCAAATGAATGTGACATGGTTTTGTATACCCTCATCCCATGTGAAAACTCTTCTCTTGTAGGTTGATACTTTCGACAAGGATAGCGAATGCCACCAATGGCTCATCAGTAATCAAGGAGTTGCGGATTTGCTGTATATAACAAAAAAACCATTTAAGCAGGATGAGCAAAAAATCCCAACCGCCACCAAAAGTTTGTGGTTCATGAAAGCCCTCGTCTTTTGTGGAAACTCCCATTGCGACCATTGAAAACCTCTTTAGGAGTGCAACAGCCACCAGATTATCTATGTGGTTAGCCAACCTCCGTTTGAGACGTGAGTCCCACTGTGCTTTTTGTTGAAATTAAGATTACAAGACCACCATTCCACTCGTGAATATGGATTATGATACATAATGCCGTCAAGCTATTTGGTTGATATAAATCAGAATCGATTATGGGTGTCACCGAAAGGTTGTCACTGTTCTAAGGATTGGTCTCTATATATAAAAAGACAAAGTGACAACTTCAGCGACAACTTTTCGGCTCTATTATTTTCATAATCAAAATCTGATTTCACTCTATATGCATCCGCATGACAACCACAATTCATATCCGCACATCACGACAAGACCTGTCGATTTCCTCGTCCAACCATGTCGATGCAAGTACAACAGTGACCTGTCAACCCATGTATCAGCGGGTCAGACGAGGTTCGACATATTTTCTATATCGCAATCCGATATCCATCAGTAAGATCAAATTAAAAGAAATCATCGTATGAAAGGAGGCTCTAAGGTTGCAACTTCAGAACATCAGAGAAGCAATTGATTGCATCGAGCATGATATCTTCCTTCACTCCCTTTTCTCGAAGAAACCCAATGTACTCTTTGACTTGCTCCAACAGATTTCCAACTTAAAAGAAGCCTTTATCCGCTGTCGGTTTATTGGGGAAGACGTAGAACTGCTCGAAGACACCAGGTTTCGACTCTTGGAACTGGGCTTAAATACAGAGATTCTGTTGAGGGAATTGGCGGGGCAAAACGCAAGGGAACAAGTGCGGCAGTTAGAGGAATTAAACCTGACCGCGAGTACGCATATGTAAAGGAGGAACATTGAAATTGGGTAACAATAATAACGTGGATTTCGACACAAGGGATTTTAGACGATTGATCGCATGGCAGAAAGCTCAAGAACTGACTGTGGAGGTATACAGGATTACCGAAGATTATCCAGCATTTGAGAGGTACGGAGTTGTGAGTCAAATGCAAAGGGCGGCATCGTCAATAGGTGCCAACATCGCCGAATCAGGGGTAGAGTTTCCGAAGAAAATTTTGAGCTTCTATGCAATTGCAAAAGGCTCGGCAAGCGAGTTGCTCTCGTGGATTCATCTTTCGCTCCATTTATCGTATATCAATCAAAAAACTTACGACATGTTAAATAGTCGTGCCCAAGAAGTAATTCGCCTGTTGATAGCCTTAATCCGACGAACTCGAAATCAGATTACCCAGTCCTCCTCAGTAACGCCGCGCTCTCGTAAACGGACCCTGGACAAACAGAAACATTCAGATTACCCTGAAGCAAAACAGGGGGGATCGCAGGTGCGTGATGATGATTTTGACTTTGAGGTCGAAGTGTTGCAATGGGCAGAGCAATCGAAAGCAGAGCGTTTGGAGTTGGTGCGGAAACAGGATGAACTTCGTATGCTGACGAGCGATGAGGGACGATTTCTGCCTGATGTGCCAAGAGAGGAAGGGACTCGCTATCGCCATCGTAGAAGTTAGTGATGGTTGCTTCTCATCTTATAACGGTCGAGTGAGCTTCCTATAGGGTACGGAAAATAAGGTGTTGACAGAGGTCAATGTCCATGGTAGATTACTTTTACACAAGCGAATAAGAACATTTTTCATTGGTAGGAACACTTTGGTTTTAGTGAGTTTCCTCTCATAATGCTGACGAAGCTGGTTTAGTCGAGAGGTGCTTTTTTACTTAGACATATTTTTTATCGAATCTTCATTGGGATATCTCTGCCCGCTGGAGGTTGTGAGTCTAAGTGAATGAAAGCACCTTTGGAGTAAATCAGCTTTTTTGTTTTGCCTCCAAAGGTGAGTTTTCAAACCTGTTCCTTGACAACTATATAGCACGGGGTACCTAACGCCGCTCACGTTCGGTATCCCTCGTACACATCGGTTGGCAACGGAAGAGGAATCAACTCCTCGTTATCGTGTGCCAACAAACTAAAATTGGAAGGATGAAGAGAATTATGACGACAAAAACAACCGCAATTGTAGAGGTAACAGTTCAGGACTTGGTTACAAAGTTGGTTGACGAAAAGCTGGATCACATCCACTCGATTCTCCATTACGAGTATGGTGTGCGGATTACTCAGGTACTCACTTCCAAGGAGAGCAAAGTTCGTTTGGTAGTTCTGGAGAGTGAGGTACACAACGGTGATTGTGGAGTCATGTGTTACACCCAGGATGTACTCCTACAATGTGACGCTGAAGATGAGGCAGACCGCATTTTGCATTTGTTCGAGGGGAAAATCGACGAGGTAAATGATGTCAGCACCGATGAAGCTGTTGACGAAGTTAGGAAGTTCCTGCAACAAAACTGATGCCAATCAGGTGGGACATGCGGGTGAGCGTCTCCCGCGTTGTTCCCACTGAGGGTGAGAAAAAGCTACAACGAGGTGGACACAGGAGTAGTTTGGCTGTCAAGAGATTCTACATTTGTTCAAGTATAAAGGAGGACTCTCTGATGAGCATGACCATTAAAGAATTGGACAAGTCAACAGTCGAACAAGACCAATTAGGGATGGTAGCCGAGAACATGAATCGCATGGTGACAGCTTTGGAACGAAGCTACGGAGTCAAGGCGATTTCCATGATTGACCCAGCCAATGATGAGTGCCAACTCGTCTTGCAATCCAAAGGACAACTTGTCGGTACAGTCTACTACTACGACATGCAAGATATGGTCGAAATAGATGCGGAACAGGAAGCCGCTCGATTGAGTGAATTCCTTTTCGGCAAACACCAGGGATAAGAGGAAATTCACAGAGCGGGCAGTGTGGAAGAGCGCAGAAGATGGTTTCCCACACCAATATAATCAATAGAGGAGCGAATTGACGATGAGTATAAACATGACTGAAGTATCCGAATTTTTGGAGCAACATTTTGATGAATTGCACGAACGGTACCCAGAGTCAAAGGTCGAACTGGAAAATGTGTTTACCTTCTCTGAAGCGTTGCTCATCTTGTGTTTGTGTTGCAACTCACTATCTACGCCGTCCATGTTTGACCAAAGCACACTGACAGACATCTACATTGACCATATTGACTCCATTGAATCTATTGACTCGCATAATGTGCATTTGGCACTAAGGAAGCTAAGAAAGAAGTGGAAGCAACTCAATGCGTTTCAAACATATGCAGTATTGGCTATGGCGAGCGAATGTCTCTCTGTACCAGAAAATAACATGATTGAACCAAAGCTTTTGCTTGAGTTGCGGGTAAAGTATGTTTTTGGAATTGAGGACTCAACATCGGCTTGATTATAGTGACTTACTATGCGGATCAGGAGCGGAACGGCGGTTCTTCTCCTGATTTGATCTACTCTCTGGTTCACCGAGAATAGGTCACAGACCGAGCAAAGGGGGGGGACTATCAACAGAATTGGTCTTGTGTAGCATTTCTCGCGGTGCGGACGGCACAACTGTACGTTCGTAATATTTGACGAGACACCAATTGGTGTCATATGATGAATTAGACCCTAAATGGTGTCGTTTAAGAGGGGAAGGGTGGTTTTGACCGATACCAGTCAAACACGAGACGTTTATTTTGCGGTAGCCGATCCAACCAGACGCAAACTGATTCGTCTGTTGGCGGATGCAAAAGAATTGCCATTGCATGAGTTGACGGCTCAGTTTCAAATGGGGCGAACGGCAGTATCAAAACACTTGTCCGTTCTGAAAGATGCCAATCTGGTCTTAGACCGAAAAGTCGGACGGGAGACTCGTTATCGGATCAATCCTACCCCACTTCGGGAGATTCAAGATTGGTTATCCTATTATCAACAATTTTGGACAAACAAAATGGTTGCCTTAAATCGATTATTAGAGGAGGAGCAAAACATGGGAAAAGACGTGTCATTAGACTTTGAATTTAAGAGTGCAATCGAGCAAGTGTGGGTAGCCTTAACAGATTCGAACACTCTTGCAAAATGGATGCTATTTCAGGAAAATGACTTCAAACCAATCGTGGGACATAATTTTCAATTCCGCACCGAGCCGAACCAATGGTGGGATGGGATTGTACATTGCGAGGTCCTCGAAGTGGACGAACCTCATCGACTATCATACACATGGGTAAGTGGTGGCGAAAACACTACAGTCACCTGGATTTTGAAACAGGTCGATGATGGAACCACTCATGTGCATCTCGATCAAACTGGATTCAAGGAAGAGCAAGCATTCAGTGGTGCATTGTATGGTTGGCAGAGCATGGCTAATCACCTTGAAAAAGTGTTAACGGACTAAATCGGTGGTAGATTGTCACGCATAAGCCCACTAAAGGAAGTTAATTTGCGTACATTCAATGTAAATTATTTACAAACCACTGACATAGGCGAGGCTTGTGCATACGAGAGCATGAGCCTCGTTTTCAGTATGAACGCCGCATTTGTCATACACCGCATTTGAAAGAGCCCGCTTTATCTCATGTTAGAGTGGAACATACTAATCATTCAATCCTTTCCCGTCGAGGATTTTCTGAATACATTTTTCAATTCTTGACTCACGAGTTTTGGCTTGTTTGGGTGCTGAAAAATAAAGAATGTAGGCTCTCTGCCGTCCTGGTGTTAATGCCTCAAAAGCTGTTTTTAACGCAGGAATGTCATTCAGTTTTTCTTGGAGTTCTTCTGGAATTGGTACTGGCTTCTTTTTGACAGTCGGTTTTACACCAGATTTCTCTACCTCGATAGCTTCCAATATATACTCTTTCAAGATGGGTTCCATCATAGCTATGTCTTGGGCATTGGTGAATCGAATTTGACGACCTACCTGCGTATTCTCGCCAGGCATTACTAAAATACCGTGGGTATCCTTTAACAAGGAACCCTTCATAAAGTTCAATGAACAGTAATCCTTAAAGGCAGTCATCATCACGATGTTTCGCTTCTGGTATGTGTAACAAGGCAGAGACCACTTTAATTCTTCGGTCAGCCCACAGTCAAGGAGAATCGCTCTCAATATCTTCAATTCTTCCTCCCAATTATGGACTTTGCAGTTTGGAGTGCCCCCCAACTTGCAACGCATGCACCCTTCCGCAAGATACTTATCAACCTTCGGATTCATTGTTTTTTTTGGCATCAGGGAACACCTTTCTGTATGTAATCCTGTCTTGTTGAATGGGTTTGTACTACATGGCGTTAAGACTAACATATTGGACATGTCAACATAAGCCCGATTGTGTTGCATTTCTATCAAATCTGGAGTTAAAATTTGGACATGAATGCAACACAACTCTGGCGTTTGTGAAGCGGTATGAATGCAACAGAATTTCTGGAGGATGGAGGATGGAGGGGGAGAGCATGGAGCACTTAGTTGAAGGTTTTTCGGCGTTTCTCTCCCAATCGAGTAAGAGTGAAAATACTATCAAGACTTACGTCATGAACGTCCACCAGTATTTGAACTGGTTCCGTGATACATATGGAATGGATTGCAAGCGGCTGTATCGGGAGAATATTTTGGACTTCAGGAATTACCTCATCAATGTGAAACGGTTTAAGGGAAAGCATCTGAATGCAAAGACGGTAAATGGGTGCTTAAGCTCGTTGGTCTCATTCAATCAATTCTTGATTAAACAAGGCATTCAGGATGATGTCGTGGTTGAGAAATCCGATTTCCTGAAGGTGGTACTGGAGTTCGCAAATCCGTGCATTATTTCAAAGAGTGATGTCGAAAAGTTCAGGCAAGAAATTTTAGAGTCTGGAGACAAGCGATTATATGCCCTGGTGACATTGTTATCCTACACGGGATTGCGGATTAGTGAAGCTCTCCATGTCAAACTAACAGACCTCAGTTTGGAGGCAAAGGAAGTCGTTGTTCGTAAGGGCAAAGGCGGAAAGCAGAGATTAGTTTATCTAAACAGCAGGATCGTTTCGGCGATTCGGGAATACATGAAAGTTCGTACATCCGAAAGTGAATACCTGTTCAACTCCCGTGAAACAGAGCGGGTGGACAGGACGGTTATCAATAAGCAGTTCAAGAGGTTCAGCCAGGTTATTACGCCGCACATGCTAAGACATTTCTATGCGACCAACTGTTTGGAAAATGGATTTTCCGTTCATGAGGTGGCTAATCAATGTGGTCACAAGGATCTGAAGGTTACGCTTTTGTATACAAATCCCAGCAGAAGTGAGATGAAGCGTAAGGCAGAACTCCTGTAGGGGGGCGGGGAATTCAAGCTTTTGCTGGTAATGCTATGAGAAGTGATTTTAAAGTGAGATACCATCGCGTCGTAAGTGGGGTTCCGTTAAAAAAAACGGAACCCCATTGTTTTTTGTCAAGGAGCTTGTAAGGCAGGCATATAAACGACACCGTTTTTGTCCGTAGAAAAGGATGTGATGCCAATGGCGAAACAGCCGTGGACAAATGAGAAGATGAATAAATGGATACGCGAGGGACGTGGGCAGGGCGAGTTGGAAGGATACCGACCTTGGCTCACTATACAGAACGTCGCCTCCAACGGGCGTTCCAGTCGCATAAAGGGCTGGAAGACTGGTCGCATCCATCATTTTTTCAGTGATATTGAGACTCGCTATTTTTACCTTGTCGAATTCGACACTGATGAGGTTTGTTTGGACATTCGAGAACATTACCCAATCCTCGACCTCCAAGACACTCTTGGGGATTGCGATATTGATTTGGACAAGTTCCGAGATAAGGAAAGTGGTACGCCGTATATTTTCACAACCACCTTTCTTTTAACTCTGAAGGACGCGAACGGAAAGAAACAGTACGTCGCTCGGAGCGTGAAAGCCGCCGCTGAATTGGAGAAGTCCAAAGTCCTGGAACGTTTCGAGTTACTGAGACGCTATTTTTCAGAAAAGCAGATTGATTGGGGAATTGTCACCCAATACGATATCAACGTTATCAGAGCCAAGAATATCGAATGGGTGCATTCAGCAAAGACCTTGGACGGTCTTTCTACACATAACGTTTCACGATTGACAAAAATCTTCGTTGAGTGGCTGGATTCGAGCCACAAGTCCGTGAGGGATGTGACCAACGCTTTGGACAGTCAGTTCAACCTCGATCCAGGATCAGGCTTACTGTTGTTTCGGCACTTGATCGCGAACAAACAGGTCTTGGTAAACATGGATGAACGCATCGATCTGGGTAAACCAGTGAACCAGGTTGTTCGAGTCACTAATTTCATGGCGAATGGCGGTGATGTTCGAGATGCAGTTGACGGTTAATATGCTGATCCAATTTATGAATGAGGCTGGGTCGCCTGGTCACATCGAGAGAGTTCTTTGGGTGGATGAACACTTTAAGCAAGTGGTGACTATCGAGATTCTTGGACGCACCAGTCTGCCAAAGTTCAGAGAGGTGGATAACATCTTAGCGTTGCTGTCATTGGGAGATGTCATCGCATTATCGGATGACCCACACATGAAGATCGTTACCGAAAATTCTCTAACTGAAAAAGAACGAGCCATTCGAGATAAGGCATGGGAGATTATTCAGGTGGTCGCGGGCACGGAGAACCAACCAAACGTCTTTTATCCGACTCATCGCGTAGAGGTGATAAAGAAGGCGAATGTGCTATTTGGGGTTAGCGAAAAAACAATTCGCTCGTATCTACGACGATTCTGGCAACGTGGACAACACAAAAATGCACTTGTGCCTGACTACAGGGCGGGGGCGATGAACCGAAGCTCTACTTTAATAGGAAGAAAGAGAGGTCGCCCACGAAAGTTTGCAGAGATTGTCGGAAACGGGATCAATGTTGACGAAACGACCAAACGGATATTCCGAGTAGCTCTGAACCGTTTTTATTATGGGCAGGGACTATCTCTTGTACGTAGCTACGAGTTGATGCGCCGTGAGTATTATTCGGATGCAGTGCGGGATGCCGAGGGAACAGAACAGAGGGTACTAAAATCGACTGCGGAAACTCCGACACTTGGACAATTCAAATATCATTTTTACAAAGAACGGGACTGGAAACACGAAATATCTGCTCGCCAATCTAAGAAAAGTTACCTTCAGCGTCATAGATCCCTTTTAGGGGATGGAACATCTCAAGCTTTCGGACCTGGTAGTATCTATCAAATAGATGCTACGATTGCTGATGTTTATCTCGTTTCAAGGTACAACCGTAACTGGGTCATCGGCAGACCCGTCGTTTATGGTGTCATAGATACGTTCTCTCGCATGGTCTGTGGATTGTATGTTGGCTTGGAAGGTCCAAGTTGGTTAGGAGCAATGGGTGCACTCTACAATACCGTACAAAACAAGGTTGAATTCTGTAAGGAGTACGGCATCATCGATATAGCCGAAGAGGACTTTCCAGTTCACCACCTGCCAGAAGCTTTGTTAGCTGATCAGGGTGAGATGGCAAGTAAAATGGCAGAGCCGCTCATTCGGAATTTGAATGTAAAGATTATGACCACAGGTAGCTTTCGACCCGACTGGAAACCAATCGTTGAACGGTTCTTCAAGACACTGAACGGATATGTAAAACCTATATTACCTGGCGGGATTCAACCTGATTTTCGGGAGCGGGGGTCACATGATTATAGGCTTGACGCGACGCTCGATCTATATCAATTCACCCAAATTATGATTCGGGCGGTTTTGCATCACAATAGCACCTCGATGAACTCGTACCAACGGGATGCACAAATGGTTGCGGACGATGTACCCCCAATACCTCTGAAACTGTGGAACTGGGGCATCCAAAACCGCGCTGGAAAATTACGTACTATCCCCGAAGACTTAATGCGTTTGCACCTAATGCCCACTGTTCAAGCATCCATCACCGCGCGAGGAATCCGTTGTTTTAAGGGTTTGTTGTATTCCACTGAGAAGGCTTTGCGAGAGCGATGGTTCGAGAAAGCGCGAAATGATGGTAAGAGTGTCAAAGTCACAGTATCCTACGATCCCCGAAATCTAAACTACATCTATATACCGCACGAGGACGGCAAGGGCTTTGATAAGTGTTACCTGCTCAATCATCAGGCGCGATATCGGGACAAAACCCTGGAGGAGATCGAGCATCTTCTTGAGCAAGAGAAGTTCGACCGAAGTGCAAACGAGGATAGGATGCTACAGCAAAAAGTGGATCTCCTATCTGAGATTGATGACATCATCAAAGACGCGGAAAGGATGACAAAACAGGAGCGAAATGCGGGGGAGAGTAAGAGTAAGCGGGTTCGGGATATTCGGATCAATCGTGGTGTGGAGAAAGCATTGAATCGTCAGATGGATGCCTTCGAATTGGACAAGCGGCAATCCGTAGAGAAAGACGGAGGGCAAGTGGTTCAACTGAACCCAACACCCGATGACGAACTCAATCCAGAATTGGCTTTGTTGAAGAAAAAACAAAGGGAGAAGCGCGATGCAAACGACGAATAAAGTGCTTATACCGAATGGTTGCGAAGCTGTCGTGGCGGAATATCGAGAACAGGATGTTGTGGATTACAGGTTTAATCCGTTTATCGAGGCACTTCCACCGATACTGTCGCAAGAGGAAGTAATCGACCACTTAGCCATATACCCTCCACTTGATCCGAAAGAGCGACAGTTGGAGACGCATATTCGTTTTCATTTGGTTCAACGCCTCTTTCAGTATTTCCAACCACTTGGCGTTCACCTCGACTTGGAAAATCGGATTTCACGCCTCATACGGCAGGGATATGTGCATCGTAATCCTATTCCATCAGGCTTTTTGGAACAAATCGACGGGGCGCAAGAATGGATTAGGAGCCGTCATGTAGAGGCAAGCGGAAATCAAGGGTTTCGTTCTCAGTCGGCACTGACGATTATCGGACCGAGTGGATTGGGGAAGAGCACAGCAATCAATAGAATCTTATCATTGTATCCACAAGTCATTGTACATTCGGAATATCAGGGTATCCCATTCAGTGCAGATCAAATAACCTGGCTGAAAGTCGATTGTCCACACGATGGATCAATCAAGGGTTTAACCATAGACTTCTTTCGAAATGTTGATTTGTTGTTGGGCACGAGATATTACCGCCAATACGGATCTGCACGTTACCCAATTAGTGCACTTCAACCTGCCATGTCTCAGATTTCACGTACATATGGATTGGGCTTGCTTGTCATTGACGAGATACAACACTTGAGCACCGCCAAGAGCCAAGGGGCGGAGAAAATGCTCAATTACTTCGTCACACTGGTCAATACCATTGGAATCCCAGTGGTGCTAATCGGAACCAACAAAGCGGCAGGGGTACTTCAATCGCAGTTCAGGCAAGCTCGTCGCGGCAGTGGGCAAGGCGATATGGTTTGGGAGCGAATGAAGCAAGATGCAAGTTGGGATTTGTTGCTTGAAGGTATATGGGATTATCAGTGGGTCCGAAAGCCTGTGCCTATAACACCTGAATTGAGTGCGGAATTGTATGATCTCAGCCAGGGGATCGTGGATATTGCGGTCAAGATTTTTGTCATGGCTCAGATCCGCGCCATGTCCTCTGGAAAAGAGACGTTGAGTGCGTTCTTGTTTCGGCAGGTGGCTAACGAACAACTACGTTTGGTTCAGCCCATGCTCTCTTCATTGCGATCTGGCAACGTGCGTGAACTTGCAAAATATGAGGACATTCAGCCCATCGACATCGGTTCGTTTATCGAACGGGAGTCTTCAGCCGCCAGGATGAGTCAGAAGATCAAGGAGTTGCAATTAGCGAAGAAACAGGCTGAACGTCAGGCAACAAGTGTCACAGAAGAGTCCATCATCAAGCTGTTAGAGCTTGAAATCCCGCCTGCGACAGCCAAACGGCTGGTCAATAAAGTGATGGAGGGAAAGGGAATTCTGACCGTGCCGAACGTTGTCAAAACTGCTTTGGCTCTTCATGCTCAAGGTGAGTCGGATAAAACTGATGGGCGATCCGACCAGAAGGGGCAAGCTATCGAGGGCGATATCCGTGCTGAAGTTGCAGAGGGCAAGAAGAAGGGACTGAGTGCCTATGAAGTGTTGAAACAGCGTGGAATCATTAACCCGACTTCGACTGATCCGTTGTTTGTAGTGGGGTGAAGGAGATGGTTGCATTCTTTCCTACGCCTTTTGCAAGTGATGAAGTAATGTACAGCGTACTGGCTCGTTTTCATGCCGCAAGCGGCAACATCAGTCCGAAAGCAACCATCATGGATTTGTACGGTACTACGAGTGTAACTGCCGTCATTGATTTGCCCGCGCATTTCGATTCACTAATTGAGCATCTTCCGATACAGCACCCTTACACTGCCGAAAAGTTGATTAAAATGCATACCTTATACCCGTTTTATAGTGCCTTTCTTCCACCACAACGGGCAAACTTGGTTTTTGAGTCCATGAAAGGCGACATTGGACACTCCGTTCACGGTAGGCTTGGAATCATGGCAAGCTCAATCAGTACAGATAAGACGCTCAAATACTGCGGTAAATGTTTTGAAGAGGATAGGACACGTTGGGGAGAGCCGTATTGGCATCGAGTTCATCAGGTACCTGGGGTCTATATATGTCCGATTCACAGAACTCTTCTTTATCGAAGTCATTCATTACCCATGAATCGACATGAGTTTGTCTCCGCCGCTCATGAGGATTGTCACCGTGATATGCAAGAGAACAATAAGGATGGTGAGGGAATCTTCGCCCATGGTGTCCCGTCAACATGGGATGATGCCGCTTCAAAGATAACCGTATTGTTAGAAGATGATGAGTTGTCCACAAAATATCGAATGCTTGTGGACAATGTGGATAAGTTACTCAACTCCAGCTACCCGAATCGTCCGATGGAATGGTTTGCGAACCATTATGTTGCGCGGCTGAAGAAGATGGGACTTGCCAACGTGCATGGACATGTAAGACAGGTCGAGTTTCGACGAGAGTTCCTAAACTATTACGGGGAACCATTTCTGGAGATCATGCAATCTTCCGTTTCGGATCGAGATGACAACTGGATGAACGCCATAGTGAGAAAACATCGCAAAACATTTCATCCAATACGACATTTGCTCCTGATGCAGTTTCTTGGTATCAGCTTGGAGGACCTCTTCTCAAAAGAGCCAGTGTATCAGCCTTTTGGCTCATCCCCGTGGCTTTGTTTAAATTCAGCCGCCGACCATTATCAACAACCTGTTGTTGAGGATTTGTCGATTCGTTACGACAGCAAGATAAAGAAACCGATTGGAACCTTTGTGTGTTCGTGCGGGTTTGTCTATTCACGGAAGGGACCAGACACCAGCGCGGATGACAAGTACAGAGTCGGGAGAATAAAGGTTTTTGGGGCAGTGTGGGAGCGGAAACTCGGTGAACTCTTGAAAGAAAACTTGAGTTTACGGGAGATTGCCCGAAGACTGCACGTCGATGTCAACACGGTAAAGAAGTACGCTGACCTTGCCCAACAACATCGCAAGGCAATATCGTCTGCTGTCCCCGCTGACCTTCGGAAACGTCAGCGGCGGGCTTGGCTCGAATTGATAAGACAGAATGAGCAGAAGTCACGAACTGAACTCAGACAATTAAACAAAGCGTTATACACATGGCTTTACCGCAATGATAAGAGTTGGTTAATAGAACATTCGCCGAAACCAACACGGGTAATCACGACGAATTCGCGGGTTGACTGGAATAAGCGAGACGAGGAGATTCTTGCTTTGGTTCGAACTGAGGTGACGAGCATACTCACATCGGACGGGAAGCCAGAGCGGATTTCAATTAGCAGGATAGGGAAGCGAATCGGTTACTTGTCTCTGTTGGAAAAGCATCTGAGCAAGATGCCGCAGACAAACGCATACTTCGAGTCTGTAAAGGAAACAGTTGAGGACTTTCAGTTACGACGAATCAGGTGGGCAGTGCAGGAGATTGAGCGTGAGGGGCAGGACTTGCAGTGGTGGAGAATCGTGAGAAAGGCTGGAATTCGGGGGGAGTTAGAGAAGGAATTCCGCAAAGAGTTTGAGGGGCTGATAAGCCCCATTCAAGATACACGTTAATCCTCTACTATACTTCATCTACGCTCTGTACCATTTCTTTCAAATTGTCTTGGTAACAGAAGACTTCAATACAGATAAGGGCTACCTCTCTTATTACGATGAACCATCCATCTGGTTCTTGGTCAACTAAGTCGCGTGTCAGAATGTCAAAACGATTATCCTTCTTTCCGTGAACGATACTGTTTCGGTAGAGATACATCTTGTTTGCAAACTCATTGGTGTCGTTCGAATTCACCAAGTTTCTGTTGACTGCGTAGTGCAATACCGAATCGAACCTGTGATGGCTCTTGAGTGTGTGCATTATGGAAATCAGGAGATTCTCTTCGTCTTCCTTATAAACTTTTGTGAGGTCACTTATTTTGCGATCAATATTTTGATCGCTTTGGATAATAGAGGTTATTTCTTGCTTTCGATTGATTAAGAAAAAGTATTCAATTACTTTGTAAAAGTATAATACTTCACCTGTGCTCCCTCCAGTGTTAAAAAAGTTCAATGGCTCAACATAGTTTGCGGTTGGGAAATCTGTATGAAGAAAATCCGTGCTCCTTTGGGATATTGGGGAATCAGTTTTTCCAGAAAACGCTACATGTGGATAATCTCCGTCAAATTGGGGCGGGTTGGAGTAGTACAGAATAAAAAGAGCCTGTTCCAAATAAGCTTTGTAATTCTCGCGAGTTATGTTTTCAAGCCTTAATGTAAAGATTGATGACCAATCGTCCGCAGTGAACGTGTCTCCGTCTTCCATGTGCTTGTGTAACAGGGTGTACATGCTACTTGGAAAACCGACATCACAAGAGACATCCCCAATCTTAAAACAATCGACTTCACTGTTAAAATGCAGAGAAGCATATTCGATGTGTACTTCCGCGTACCCCTTATGAACAAAAAGCCCAGGTTGGTAGACCAACCGTTCGTTATCCAATGTATAATCATAGGAACCTCGAAAAATTTCGTTCCACATGTGTATGTCAATTGTGCCTTTGTTTCTTTCATACCACTCTTGTAATGGAGTTTTCAATAAGTTAATCCATTTAATACAAACCGACTTTTCGATAGTTACATCAAACACAATTACCTTGTCATCATCGATGTGTTTAATCACAATATCTGGTGCATCTTCGTCATAGTGATCAAGATATTCATAGAGATATTCCTCAAGGGATTCTCTGACGACTTTAATTGAATCTGTAGTCACCTTCCCCGCCTCGTTTCAATCGATTTTCTACCTTATCCTGCTTTTTACAAGTGTCGCACAGGATAGACGGATTTGAAAGATAAAGGAGAAGCATTTTCACAGACGTTATTAAAATCTGAATTCAACAAAAGTGGCAATTGAATTTCCACATAACGTCGTAGTATAGTAGATTCGGGAGGAGTAAGTCATGGATAAAAAATTCCAACAACCACAACCAAGGATTCGGGAACTCCGAAAGAAAGCAGGCTATACTCAGGAAGCTTTAGCAAAGGAGTTAGGAGTTTCCAAACGAACGGTCTGGAACTTGGAAAACGGAAAAACACTCCCAAATCTCGCAATGGTTTTCCTCATTGCAGGTATTCTCGGTGTAGCGTGGCATCTTTTGTACGCCAACAAAGGAGGTGAAGAACATGCAGACGGAAATGAAAGGACTGGAGCAGGGAATTGAGCAAAACTTGCCTGCGATTATTCACACAGCAAGCGCGGTTTATTGGGGCGGGAATCTAATCCTGGCTATCGAAGAAGGGAACCCAACTCGTCTTCTTCAAGTAGGGTTGGGTCTGTTGGGTCATTACTTAGCAAACAAGATAAAACAAAGCCAGGTTCAATGTGGTGCTGTCACACCGCAATAAGAACCTGGGCAAAAGAAATATCCTGTGTACGTCATGATACCAAATAAACGTCCCGACAAGAACCCTGTGGGAAAACAATGTAGCCCGCAGGGTTCTTTTGGGTGGACAGTTAATTCACCTATCAGCGGTTATTGAAAATGTGGGGGACAAGTACATGAACTCGGAACGTGCTATCGACCTACTTCGAAGCCTCATACCAGTGCTGGATTCTTTGAAAGGTAATTATGGCGAAGAATCGGATCGTATTGCTTTTCAAGACAAAGCCGAAACATACATCCATACCATTTTCCCCTATGATGAAAATGCCCAAACTCGGTATGCAAACAAACTACATACGATTCATTGGTACTCTATGGTGTCCATTGCAGGTAGAGGTACTACTCAGTCAGACATTAAGATTTGGAATGAAGCAGTGGAAAGTGCAACGAGCCTTGTAAATTCGATGATTGAATACGTTCAATTGCGAGATGAACAAGGTGAATTTGGCAATAACGACCCATCTGAAACCTCGAAAGGCAAGAGTAACCGCGTGTTCATAGTGCATGGTCATGATGAAAGCATGCAACAGAAAGTCGCTCTCTTCTTGTATAAATTGAAGCTGGAACCAATCATTCTGTCAGATGAGGCGAATGGCGGCTTTCAGTCAGTTATGGAGAAGTTCGAAACCAATGCAGGAGAAGCCGAATTCGCGATCGTGCTTCTTTCACCAGACGATGTGGGGTATGCGAAGAGAGATGGTCAGTCATCAGCAAAATCCAGGGCAAGACAAAATGTCATCCTTGAACTGGGGTATTTCATCGGGAAACTTGGGCGGAGTAATGTCATGGCGTTTACGAAGTCTGATGAAAACAAGCAACCTATTGAACAGCCATCCGACATCGTTGGCGGTGTAATAGAGAACTTTGATGATAACTGGCAAGAACGTATTCGGAAAGAGCTTACGAAAGCTGGATATATACTCAGCTGACGGAGTTATACCCAGGATAGGACTCAATATCATATCCCAGTAGTGTTACTGGACTGGAATGGTGGATATGGACATAAGGAAACTGGCTGAAACAATCGAACGAATTGCTTTGCATGCACAATGTCGTGCGAATTTTCATAAAGGGTCCATAGACTTAGACCAACTTTATGCGTTTTTCCGTGTGAAACCTGCACATGAAAACATTCGAACTACCAAAGAGGTTTTCGATGTTGTTGATCAGAAACTGAAACGACGGATCAAACATGTTGATGCAATTGAGTTGCGCCAGGTGATTGATGAATTGAAGAAATACTATCTATACCGACATGTTAAGTTTGGTGATGATGTTCGTACCACCTGGAATTATATCGAGCGATTTGGTGAATATATTCGTCCTAACCCCGAAGATACGCGTAACAAGGGGAATCCGATATCTGACGTGACCCTGACGAAGATCATAATTCTAACAGTGTGGATTACACGATTGGGTCATAACTATGACAGCTTCGAAAATAGCCTACGGCTACACCCAGAACTTTGGCGATATGTACACACCGTCCGCTATGTTGAGGATCATGTAAAAGAAGCAGTGATAGTGAATGGGATTTTGCAAAACCGAGACGAAGTTGCCCTGATTCTGTTCGCACGTGTCGAGTCGAGGATTCGACAATATGGAGCTATAAAATTCCTTGAACGCATGTTGTCGGAGTATAAGAGCACTTTTGACTTGGAAACACATATGTTTGCTCCGACACAAAACATAACCCGAAAGTTTCTCTATCACCTTGCGATCAAAACGACTACTGCAACCGATGCTTCAGTAGGGAAGGGATATCCTGAGACAATTGGAGTAATCGAGAAGATCGCGTCCGTCCTCTTGAATCTGTATGATTTTCGTATCGATAACCAATTTCAGTTGATGTTTCTTAATGATCCAATACCGTATTTTCAAAAGGCTGTTTTCCATGATGCTTTATACAAAGATATTCAGTATCCTCCAGAGAGCACTCTGGTAATGTTGGATTCAATATTGGATTCATATCAGGACAAGATCAAAGAAATCCTTGGTATTGATAAGCAGTCGTTTATGATTATCTCGCGTGAAATTATAGCGATGGCTATTCAATACTTGAAGTCTCCAGCACCGTTACCGAGGTTAAAGGGAGATGAACTGTGCAATCGACTGAGAAAAAGGATTCCGCGGGACGTGGTAATAGCTTATTTGACAGCACTATCAAGTACCAAGTGCCTAAATGAAGAGTTTAATCATCCATTTGCCATCGAAGGAATAAATGTTGACTCTGAATGGTTGGTCCCTGTCCCTCATACTGAGTTTGAGTATTTCATGCCTCTTCCGTCAATCGATTGTTTTGGACTTTACGATAAGATAAAGGAACTTTTACGACATCCACGAAGTTGGGGCGATGCGTTTGAACGATTCGTTCGGAGTTGGATGGAGAATCAATTAGGCGAGCCTGTGTTCTCAGGTAAGTATGTTTATCAGGGGCAACCAGCCGAATCAGACGGAGTTGTGGTCGTCGAAAACCACGTAATTATATTAGAAAGTAAAATCAAACCCCTTACACGAAAAGCTCGGTCAGGACACATTGGCAAACTTCTGCTTGATTTAGGTGGAGCGTTCATCGATAGCCAGATGCAAGCTTTCCGAATGGAGTCTGCTTTGCGCTCATTTACAGTAGAATTGTTTGACACTGGTTGTGGTGATAAGGCGATGCTTCAAGGCAAGTGCGATCCAACCGCAGAGATCACTGTTCCTGACGATGCAGTTTACACTCGTGTGTCGTGTACGCCATTTCATTTCGGTGTTTTTAGCGAAAATACAGTGGGGCACAATCTCTTTCAGGCTTTGGTGCAGTATTCGTTTGGCACAGACGACGAGGAGATAAAGAACAAGTTCGAACACTTTGAGAGTAAACGCCAATCCTTGTTGGACATATTTGGGGAGCTGAAGCATGCATATAATGCTCGACCCGATAATCAGCTATTTGACATGACATTTCGCTCCTACTTTTTGCCCTTTGGATTGCTGTATATGCTTACCAGTCCTGAAACGTCTGAGCGCAGTGCTTCCGATAGACTACGCACATTTGGGAACATTCAATCAGGAGACTACAATTCATATTCGATTTTGAAGTTCATTTTGCGTCCGCAGGTCGGGTAAGGCTGAAGGTAGAAGGAGAAACGTATTGCGCTATGAAGTACGTGTACTGAACGAGTTAGATGATTGTGATGTAGAGGTGGATAGCGTTATGAACAGTTACTTTAGCGATAGAGAGCTTGGTAAGAAGGAACTCAAGTCTGAGGAGATAACCCGCTCAGTGTACAACGGGATTATAAACCTGTTTAACGAGTATGAAAGGAATTTTTCACGGAGGTTTCCAGAAGGATGCCCCGATAACAGATCACTGTGTTACGGTACTAATTTGCATTTACTTTACACAGCAATTGAAGCAGAAATACCGAATCTTGAAACACCTCTAAGCACGAAGATATCCGAGTGGGAGAAAATAGATAAATACGCGACCCTTGATTTGGTTGAATTCGGATATAGAAATATCTCGGATGTAGAAGAGGGAAACTTACATAACTATTTTAACCACTATCATCTTGTCTTTCCTGAATCCGAAAACGCTAAGCAACGATTCAGGGAGAGTGTTAATCACATTTTTGAAAGGAATGGTATTGTATTTTATCTGGATTCCGATGGAATGATCAAACGGCACTTACCAACTGAGTTGGATAACCTGCTTCAGCATCTTGATGTTAAATCGTCAGATTCTCGTTTGAATGAATTGGTAGACCAAGCTGTTCGGAACATACGTAGCCCCAAGGAAGAAAACCGCGCACATGCTCTCGAAAAGATCTGGGATGCGTTTGAGAGACTAAAAACATTTTATGATCCTAACAACAAGAAACAATCGGCGACGACACTTGTTAAGAATGTAGCGGGAGAAACAGAGGAATTCAACCAGCTTCTCAATGATGAATTCACAACACTGACAAGTATAGGCAATAAGTATCAAATTCGTCATTTTGAGAAGAACAAAATACAGATTAAATCTCTTAAACAAGTTGACTACTTGTTTTATCGAGTAACTGCTTTGATTGATCTTTGTATGGATAAAATCAATAATGAAAGTTCTTAACCCTTTAATTTCCTCGCCCCTGTTCTATGTGTTCGCAAAACGAATTTCTACTCCAGCAAAATAAGTTCGACCCTGAGTAAAATAAGTTGGTTCCTACAGCACGGGTGGATTCGGGTCAAAAGCCTGAATTCGCCCGTGTTTTTGTGTTGCAGGGACGAGGCGTTTTGGGGCAAGGGTAAGACAAAACCGAAGGAAATAAGACGCGAAAAAGCCCGATATAACAAGGATTCCTCGACCATGCCCGATCAAAAATGAGAAAAAATACACGACCAAATCTGCTCTCCCTCAACCCTCCAGCCCTGCTTTTCCCTTCGCGCCAGCGACCAACTTCTTTTTACGCAAAATCGATGAATCTGGAAAAATCACGGAGAAAAACGGGTGAAAAAAGGCGTGATCCACTGTAGATCGAATTTGACGGTAGAATATGGAAGGGAGTGAGGGCGAAGGCGGGAAAATCCTTGTGGGGCAAGGGAAGAGGCAGGGTTGAGGGGGGAGTGAGTCAGAAACCAATTTGATTTGACGACTACAGCTAGTTTTACCTGTTATTTACCACCTCATTGCCACAGGAATTCTGTGGGTCAATGTCAATGAACCAATCAATGAATACTCAACGGTTAGAATATCGTCTGAGACAGATCGACTCATTTTACAATCCGGAGAGGGGACGGAATATGACTTTTAACGAATTGAAACTAAATGCGGAACTCATGTACTTCGGTCGGAAATATACAGTGCTTTCTATCTCTCCACCGAACGTTGTGATCAAACGTATCGAGGGGGATGGAGAGTCTGTTGAAATTAATTTTGTGGAATTGGTGAATAATCCCTCGTTCAAAGCCGGTAAAACAATGTTAAAGGAAATCGAGAAGGATAATACCAAATTCATGTCGCTGATGGACACCTTAGCCGAGGAGCAGCGGCACAAGGTCTCGGAACGTCTCAAAATGATTAGGCCGATCCTTGTCTTCGAGCGAGTTAAGCAACATGACATCAGGGCAATGTATGAGTTTATGATGTATCACAGGGATTACCTTTCCGACGGACAGACGCTTAATGAGTTAACCCAAGAAGAGTTGATCCATAAGGTCTCACAAAGATTTTCAACCGTTGGGGAAGACGGCGAAAGGAAAAAGGGGGCATCTGTGAGAACGATAAAACGTCTGTTATCAGCGTATCGACGAGCAGAAAGTGAAGCGGAAATGCGTGGAGAAGAGGGACTAATCAGCCGAGCTGGCATTGGCTACGTATCACGTAGTGATAACAAACAATTGGTCATCTGTCACCCTAAGAAACCAGACGAGGTTCTACAGGTGCTGGATGTCCGTATAGACGGGAAATACATACCCATTGTCAAGGAAGTTATCGAAAAGGAGTATCTCACCTTAAAACGGATGTCAAACGAAGCCTTTTATGAGTCTGTTTCGGTTCGGTGTACTCGGCAGGGAATTGAGGAGCCACCAAAACGTATTACCATGTTGAAACTGTTGAATCGAATAGATCCACAAATCAAAGTGAGAATGCGGGATGGCAATAAAGCCGCCAAGAAATACGATGACCTCAAAAGAGGATTTTCCAACGAAGAAGCCCAATATCCGCTTCACATTGTTGAAATTGATCATACGGAACTTGATCTTGATGTGATTGACGGCACTTCTGGACTCACTCTCGGTCGTCCGTGGATTACGTTGGGCATTGATGTTTACAGCAGGATGGTATGGTGCATGTATGTCTCCTTCGAGCCCCCATCTGCAAATGTCGTACGAAAGGCCATTCAACAAGGGGTTTTCTTTAAACGAGTAAAGGAGAAATACAATCTGTTTAACGAGTGGGAGGTATTTGGGATACCCACAGTTATCCTATTGGACAATGGTAAGGACTTCCGCAGCGTGGCTGTAAGGCGCATTATAAACGAAACCCTAAGGTCCAACGTCCGATATAGGCCGAGAAGAACCCCTGAGTATGGCGCCGCTATCGAGAGGCTCTTTGGTACCTTGAATTCAAAGCTGATACATAGGCTCGATGGGACTCGTAAGAGCAGTGTAGCGGACCTTGGTGAATACAATCCAGAGGAGGAAGCGGTTTTTACTCTCGAAGACATCCGTGAGCTTCTGACAATGTATATTGTAGACCTATACCACATGAGTCCTCATAAAGGGCTTCCCTTGAACGCGGATCGACCAATCACGAGGTTTGTAGACGGGCTCAACAAGGTTGGATATCCAGATTTTATAAGCCCAGAAGACGAAGAGCAGTATGAAATTGAACTGTTACCGACGGTGATGAAACCCTACACACGTGACGGGATTCGGCTGGATAATCGACTGTATAAGTTGGACAAGTTAGCTCATTTGATCGGTCCGAGAAGCACAAAGTATAAAGTGAAGTATGACATCGATGATATCTCACGGATTTACCTTCAACCGCCGAATTCCACCGAGTACATTGAAGTTCCGGCGGTGTTACCCGCCGCTGAAGAGTTAAAGGGTATGAATGCATACACCTATAAGCTCATCCGTGACATTTCAAAGGAGGAAGCTAAGGAAAAGGCAAACAAGATTCCAGGTACAAAGATGGTAAGACATGCGAAAGTAAAATTGCAACAACGTGTCCAAGAGAAGATAAAAGCTCGTCGAAAGACTCGACAAATGGCACAGCGTGCCAATATGGAAATTACGGTGGGACAACCCCAACCGGTTAATCCCCCGAAACACACACCATCCTTGGAACAGCTTGCGGACGTTGTGAAGTCGGCGAATAAAAGAAGAAAAGACGGAGCAGATGAACTATGAATAGTGACGAGGCCAAAAAGGAACTGTTGAAGCGGGTGAAAAGCCTTAACATTGAACATCTCAGGTATCGAGAAATCTGGTCAGAGCTAGACTCCCTTCGACCAGAAGAGGGTATGCACGGCGAGCTATTTAGCCCACGACATTTGTTTCTTTATGGGGAATCTGGCGTTGGAAAATCGACTTTGTTGCGTAAGTATGCTAAGAGGAACCCAGGATACGTTGATGTGGATGAGGACGGGACAGAGTATGATATTCGACCGGTAGTCTATACGGATCTACCGCAACCGTTTACGATGTATGAATTTTACCATCAAATTGTGAATGCCTTGGGTGCTCCTCAAGCTGCAGGTACAAAGGTGGGCGACGTAAAGCAGCAGGCTGTGGAACTTATAGGGCAACAACGTGTTGAAATGCTAATTCTTGATGAAATGGATTTCATCTTAACATCCCGAAGTGTCAAACCAATCGAAGCGATGGAAGCAATCAAGAATTTAACAAATATAGGCAATATATCGGTGGTATGCGCTGGTACAACAGCAGCAAAACAGTTGACCGAGATCAACTTTCAGTATTATAGCAGGTTTCCATCCATTCAGTTGCCACGGTTTGTTGAGTGCGATAAGAGGTTCTGCGACCTCTTGGCCAAGATTGAGGAGCATGTAGACCTGCCGAATCCCTTAGGTCTGGGAGATCTAGATGTGCATTATCCTCAACTCCTTCACAGAATGAGTCAGGGAGTACTCCGACCGCTCATTCACATTCTGCAGAGAGCATTTACGATTATGCTAAATGAACACGAGTTAGATGACTTAGATGACCATGAACTATTTGTAAATGCTCTTCTTATTGCAAAAAAGTATGTATTGGGTGAATCTGAAGAAAAGTTCTTGGAGCTGTTGAATAAAGCGGAGACGTACGAAGCGTGATTATGCTGCAACCCCGCCTACGGAAGGGGAACCAGTGCGACACTGCGCGGTTCTTCTTCCTCATTCCACAGCCATCTGGGGTGGCAGTGTCACGCCCAATGTAGTTTTGAAATTAATTCTGCAGTTAGTTTTGATGCTGATTGGTGTTTGAGAATGGACGGTCATTGATGGGGAAGAGGAACATTTCTCAGAAGTCCTAGGATTGATTCTGAGACACTTTATGGTGATGGGTAAAGGTTTTTTTGTGTGCGGTCTGCTTATCTCGATGGGACACAGGCAAACGGGGAAAAGAAAAGCCCATTTGAAGGGCTTAGAGAAGTTTCTGATACTTAATTTCATATAGCTGTTTTTGCAATGGTACCGACGACGTCGTATATGTCCACAGTTCTTTTAACTTCTGTCCGTTGCTCAGTTTAAAGTGTATTGAAATCTCGGACAATATGGACAGCAAGATGAATACTGAAATGCCGATTGGCTGTGACTTGTACATGTCCTGGAGTTCTTTAGGGTACTCTTTCCAAATGAGTGGCCCCGCGTGCCACGCGACACCGTATTCGGAGTAGTGGCTGATTTTAGATACCATACTGGAATAATATCCATTGTTTAGTTCAACCAAGAATTCACGTGTATAGTTGTCCAGTGGTTCTAGATATTCATTTTTGAGTTTCCTGCCCTGTTTCACGATTTGCGTAGGCGTGGGAAAATATTTTATAGAAGTAATATTTTTCTTTTCCTCATCTGACAGTCCACACATTGTGGGGAATAAATCCAAGCCATTCTTGTACGACTCAGACCATTCCGGATACTGACTGTTCATTGGGCCTTTCACGGCATCTTCATATTCTTCCTTAGCTTCACGCCACCCGGATTTTAAGTACTGGGCAAGATATTTTCCAGGGTCGCTGAGCAGTAGACAAATAGTGAACACAAGTTCCATAGTCGACCGAAAACATGGTCTTAAGTCAATAGGGTGGACACACCAAACAGAGAATATATGAAAATTCAGTCTAAGTTGCAGTAGAGATCATTGACTTGACGATCGGGTTCCCTTGTAATGGTAATACATGGTCTGGAATCGAGCTGGTGTATGGTAGCCGATGGAGGAGTGAATCCGCCTGCGGTTGTACCAGAGTTCAATGTATTCCCAGATGTCCCTTTGCGCATGAACTCGTGTTGAGTATTTCTCCAGGTGTATCAGCTCTCGCTTGATCACACTGTGGAAAGACTCGATGCACGCGTTGTCCCAGCAATTGCCCTTTCGGCTCATGCTACCGACCATGCTGTACTCCTTGAGCTTGTCCTGGTATTCCTTGGATGCATATTGGCTACCTCTGTCCGAGTGGTGCAAGACACCGGCTTCAGGCTTCTCACGTTCATAAGCTTGTTCCAGAGCTTCGATGACAAGCTCTTTCGTCATCCGTGAACCCGCTCTCCAGCCAACAATCTTACGTGTGAATAAGTCCATGATGCTCGCAACGTAGAGCCAGCCTTCGGTTGTCCACAGTAGAGTGAGAAGCAGGGCGTAGTCGGACTATTTCCCTGCATCTCCTCCCCGAACCGGACTTGCACCTCTCAGCGCATCCGGCTCTCCATTTAAGTGTTACTCAAAGCAAAGGCGACGTCCCAATAACGCGACTCAATCATACGACGCGTTGGGTCGTTATGCGGCAGATATGGATTCTGTTCAGGATTCCGCCAAAGGAATCGGCTTTTGCGGCTGGTTATGAGTCTACGTAATGCAACTTCAACGTATCGACCTTGGCTATTCTGCCCCCGGAATACCCATGTTTTCGCCTTTCCAGATTCAGGCGTACGGACATGGGTGCGCATTAGCTTCTTAAAGCCTTGCTTGTACTTCCTTGCCACCCAATGAGCTAGCTTCCAGAAGATTGCGCGGTCCACTTTGCCGAATATAGTGGCGGTGTAGTCCGTGTATTGGTAGAAGTTTGCCCAGCCTGCAATTTGGCGGTTTAGACTTTCCACCATATCTATGCGGCTTATGCTGTAGTTGCCAGACAGTTGCTTGACTAGTTTCCCGACAAAACCTCGGTATTTCTCCCATGGGATTGTGGTCACAACGTGCATTCGTCCCTTTGAGCCCCTCTTGCGAATAATTCGATGTCCGAGGAAGACGAAACCATCGTTCACATGTGTAATATGGGTTTTATCCATATTCAGCGTGAGTTTCAGCTTATCCTCAAGGAACTCGCGACAGGCTTCACGAATACTTTCTGCATGTGCCTTTGTACCTTTTACAACGACCACAAAATCGTCAGCATAGCGGCAGTATGATATCGCAGGTTTCCACTGACGGTTTTCTCTCATCACGATTGGTCGCTGTTTGCGAATTCCATCGTTCCATCCCCATCGGCGGTTTCGCGCTTCTTTGCTCAGGTAGTTGTCGTTCATCCACTCATCAAACTCATGGAGCATAATGTTGGATAGTATTGGTGAAATGACTCCACCTTGAGGAACTCCTTCACTTGATGCACGAAACAAACCTTTGTCGACGTGCCCTGCTTTGATAAATTTCCACAGCAGGGTCATGAACCGCTTATCAGCAATGCGTTGGCTAACGGCCTTCATTAATAGTCGATGATGGACGGTATCGAAGTAGCTTGAGAGATCACCCTCGATGACCCAGCGTCCCGCGCTGCCTCGATCATCTGAAGCTGTTAGTTGCATTTTGACGGTACGAATCGCATGGTGAACACTTCGGGACGGCCTAAACCCGTAAGAGTAAGCCTGAAAATCGCTTTCCCAAATGGGTTCCATAACCATTAGCATAGCCCGTTGAACAATCCTGTCTCGTAGGGAAGGGACGGTCAGCGCAAAATGCACTTCAGCTCAATCCCCTTTCGGCATCTGTAACTATTACCCATCCATTTCATCCTCTCCACGGGCAGACCTTTGCCCTGCTTAAAGTGAAGCACGTAAATGGGACTGCTCTGTGCTCTCTTCAAACGGATTCCACTGTCCTCTGCGTTCCAGAGTCCTGGACGGATTGGTGTCGCGTCGACTCCCAACCGGTCACCCCATTTAACGCACTGGACTTGAAGGAATTAGCCGAACTCCTTCAAAGCCTAGATGATTCCTCGATCTCAGCAACGAATTTAATTGACAATTGAAAATCAAGGAGGTAATTTCTTATTATGAATACTACTGATAAGAACGAGGCACCTAGAAGATTCAAATCTGTTCCTTTGCAAGACATCAAACAGCGGAAAGGGCAGCTGTTAAAGGCGCTGCCGCCAATGGACCAGATTCTGCGCGGATCCCTTATCACTCGACACGTAAAGTGTGGCAAGCCAACCTGTCACTGCGCGACTGGCGTTGGTCATACAAGCTTATACCTGTCGTCTTTTTATCATGGTAAAACGCAAATGGATTACGTTCCTGCAGCCTGGGAGCAACGGGTCCGAGCTGGGCTCGAAAATTATGAGGTCGCACAGGACATTCTCTCGGAACTGACTGAGCTCAATCTAGAACTGCTTCGACGCCGAGATAACGAATAGTTCGTCGGCCTCGTCGGAGGGGATGTTCGTGTCTAGTTCGGCATTAGCCGCATTGGTCGGAGATGACGCGCAAAGCTTGGACGAGCTCATCACGGTCGTAGCTGGGATGGTGCGTTCGTGCCTTGCGGCAATGCATGGGGAGGAACAAATTCATGACGACAGCACCGTCGAAGGTTCACCCAGAGCACCTGAACAGACCAGCAATTGTGTACATCCGTCAATCGAGCCTAGCCCAGGTCCGGTTTCACCGGGAGAGCACGGAACGCCAATACGCTCTGCGGGAGAAGGCCATCGATCTGGGATGGGCTCCGGAACAGATTCAGGTCATCGACGAGGACCTCGGGATTTCAGGGTCTGGCCGTTCGCAGCGTTTGGGCTTCCAGAACCTCGTGGCTCAAGTATCACTTGGCGAAGTTGGTGCAATCTTGGGTCTGGAGATTTCGCGCTTGGCGCGTTCTTCAGCGGATCTGCTGCGCCTTCTCGAGCTATGTGGCCTGTTCAACACCATCGTAGTGGATGAAGACGGCATCTACGATTTGCGAGATTTCAATGACCGATTAATTCTTGGTTTCAAAGGAACCATGAGCGAGGCAGAATTGCATTTCTTACGCGCTCGGTTAATTGGCGGCAAAAAGAACAAAGCAAAAAAGGGCGAACTCCGTTTTCCACTACCCGTTGGCTATGTGTATGACGCCAACGGACAGACAGTGTTGGACCCTGACGAAGAGGTTCAAACAGCCATTCACAATGTTTTTCGTGCATTTCGTACGACAGGTAGCGCCTACGGTGTGGTTCAGTTCTTTGCCCAAAACGGCCTTCGGTTTCCAAAACGGGCCTACGGTGGTGCGTGGGCCGGACAACTCGTTTGGGGAACACTCAACCACAGCCGAGTTCTAGGGGTACTGTACAATCCCGCGTACACTGGCGCATACGTTTTTGGTCGATATCGCGACCAAAAACGTGTGAATCCTCAAGGGCTGTTTATTCATCATACGGTGCGGCTCCCTCGCGAGCAGTGGGAGGTGTTCATTCCGGACCATCACCCGGGATACGTCACATGGGAGGAATACGAAAGGAATCTCAAGCAACTACACTCGAATCGTACCAACCTCGAGAAAAGTGGCCCCGCACGAGAAGGTACAGCCTTGCTTCAAGGGCTCGTAATATGCGGGAAGTGTGGTCGGCGCATGAGTGTACGCTACACTGGTAACGGTGGGATTTCTCCGCACTACGAATGCAAAGGACGGTGGGAACATGGGCACCGAGCCACATGCACGACAGTGCCGGCTCCGAGCATCGACCAGGCCATCTCAGAGCGCCTGCTGCAGGTAATACAACCAGCCGAATTAGAGCTTGCCCTACAGGTAATGGACAAACTGCTTCACGAAGAAGATGATGCAGATAAGGGCTGGAAATTATCACTAGAGCGGGCGCGGTACGAGGCAGATCGAGCCGAGAGACAATACCAGCAGGTCGAGCCAGAAAACCGTCTGGTAGTGCGCAGCCTTGAGGCACGATGGAATGAAAAGCTTACCGAATTGGCGCAGCTTCAAGAGCAGTACACCCAGTATGTGGAGCGCCGCAGTTGGCGGCCTACCGAACACGATAAGGTGGCAATTCTGAGCCTTGCGAAGGAGCTACCTCGAATCTGGTCCAAGCCATCCACTACATTCAAGGACCGAAAACGAATCCTTCGTTTAATGATTGAAGACGTCACCATATTCGCTGAACCGAGGAACCCAGCTGTTCGGCTTGGCTTGCGATGGCGCAATCAACATTGCGAAGAGCTCTGGGCTTGTAAGCCGTTACCGCAACATATGGTGGTCAAACATTCACCTGAAACCGTTGAGGTCGTCCGCAGGCTCTCCGAAACGATGATCGACCAGCAGATCGCAAAACAGCTAAATGAATCAGGCATGCGCACACCAGACGGCAGAATGTTCACGATTGACTCGATCAAGTGGATTCGCTACATACACAAGATACCTGGATACACTTCACGGCGTCATGGGCTATCCGTCAAAGAAGTTGCTGAGCGCCTTAGAATTGCTCCGGGGGTCGTCTACTACTGGCTCAATCGTGGAATTCTTAGTGCGACAAAAGCTGCTCCCGGGTATCCTTGGGAAATTCACTTGAATGAGCAGAAAGAACTTGAACTGCGGGAACGAATCCAGAAGTCAGGCCATTTGAATTAGCTAGTTTAGCACCAACAGTGTTGCTAGCTCTCCAATTCCAAAACCTTATTGGGAGGCGTGCAGTATGAATTCACCGTCGGAATACCGAGTGGCCTGAGCTTACCGTTCCTTTTCGGGATGTAGACCCGACGCGCAGGAAGCGGGGTATAGGTGCCCGCCAGTAATTCTTCGCGTATCGTTGTCAGCTCTTGCTGGAGAGCTTCCTCCATCATTTGCTTATCGACGCCGTCCACACCTGATGTGCGGGCTCCGCCGGATGACAGCGTGATGCGGGCCGCTTCACTTAGCCATGTCCTGTCAGCAACTAGCCTCAATAAGCGATCAAATTTGCGCTCTTTGTTCGCCGTTGACCACGTCGCCAGTTTGCTTTGCATTTCGCTGATTATCAAAGGTCTTCACCTCTCTACGGTCAGCTAATTAGCCAAGCAAACCACTTAAACTGCCTCTCTTCGCCATGTAGCCGTCTTTCACGGCCTCGGACTACTATAGAGGCTCCGCCAGCTTGTACATCATCGGGGGCACACTCCCTTAGCATCTGTACAAACCTTCCCCAGTTCACATGTTGGACGTTATAGCGTATGGGCGAGGCTGCCTATCGCAGTCTTTATCCTTGCTTGCTGCAAGTCGTCTCGAACACTACGGTCTAGCTACGCGCTCCCCGCAGTTCCATGTCGGCCAGCATACATTTCCAGCTGACAATCGCCGCCTCATCCCATACGTGTGTCTGAGACGAATTCGAGACCTGCCTGATAAGCGGTGTAGGCAGGGGTGACATTTCAACCCGCAGATGCGGTTTAATAGGTTCGTGTTCCTCAACCGTCCCATACTTAGCCTAGAGATTCATCTTGGCGTAACCGCTTCGCCGCAAACCCCGTTTCTCACGGACTTCGTCACTTTGCCAGTGTCCAGCAAGTCACCGCCGCTTCGGCTCACTTCCCCTCGTAGCAGGGGAAGGGCGAGTGCCCGGAATCAATTCTTTATTTTCCAGTTCGCATTCCAATCATGTTCAAGTAACATAAGCACCATGAGGGTTACTACTCAGGTACCCCGTCGCAAGGCACCCCAAAAGGGGGTGTTGAGGACACCCCTTGCGACAGACTTTTTGGGCTACTTTTGTCAGGTCCCTGCGAAGACCGGCTGGCCACGAAGGACCGAAACCAGGGAAGGAAGTAGAGGAAGGTTCTGTTTTAACAGGCTAGAGATAAGGCTGCGGAGTACGGAGAAGGTCTTACCGCCCTCCTGTGTACGAAAGAGCCCGGAGACCTTCTGTTTCACCTTGGTCATCCGAATGTCCCGTTCCGCCTGGTTGTTGTCAGAGGGCACGTTCGCATCCCAAAGGAAGCGAAGGATGGACTCCTTGTGCGACTCAAATCGCTGTCCTAAATTAGCGGCTTTGCTTTTGCACTTTCGTCCACGTGGTCCTGTTTTCGTCGGCACAGGATCCAGCGCCCATTCAGTTTTGCCTAGCTCAAGAATGGCATCGTAAGCCGTCTCAATCTCGGCAATGGTTTCATCAGCGAGCGGGAGACCCTTCTCCCGGGCGTCCCTAGTGAGCTTCCAAGCGCCTCGGAGCAATTCCTTCATCTGCTTAGCCCACTGATGTCCATCATTGTCCAGGATACCTTGACATTCGCGCAGGAGGTGAGCATTGCATAGCGCATGCTCAAATGAGTAGATGGGTCGGAAGTAGGCCGAGAGGCAGTCATGAACGACGACGCCCTTAAAGGTGTCCAGTATCCCCATGCCTTCAATCGCGCCGGTACCACGCTGTGGATAAGTGTCCATGAGCGTCCATTCTGGATTGGACACGACATGCAACCAATGTTGTTTGTTGACGATACGTACACCCGTTTCGTCGGTATGGAGCAGCGGCGCATTGCACAAGTTCTCCCGAATGACGGGGATGGCGCTTAACTCCACGGCACCCGCCATGCTCTCTAATTGGCTCAACAGGGTCGCTTCACTGGGCCGTTGTCCAGTTAGGTCGGCATAGAACTGTCCGATTCGGTCTAAAGGGAGCATATGATAGGCATTTAAATATGTGGTCCATGCTGCAAATCCATCCCCATACTGCACTGGAGCTTTGACGCCATCCGGGAAGCTGGCACGTTGCAATGTATTGCAGCAGGGACAGCGCTTTTCCTCGGCTTGGTGCTCTGTCACAACGAGACGAGGTGCGGGCAAGTCGAATACCTGACGTTTCACGAGGCCCTTCGTGGCTACCGTTTCCAACGATGCGGCACAGTTGGGACAGGCGTTAAGCTTGTGGACGATGACCTCATCGGGGGTCTTGCTCATGAGCAGAGTGTGCCCGCTATGCCCTTTGGGGCCGCCTCTCTTACCACCCGGCTGGCGTGAATTCGTTGGTTTACGAAATCCATCACTAGATGGAGGCTTACTGGAATTGCGGCTGTTCTGGTTCACTTGGCTCTCGAGGACCCTTACACGCTCTTTTAACTCGCGGATTTCAGCCGCCTGTTGCTCAACGATAGCTACGAGTCCTCGTACCAAATCAACAACCGCATCAGGTCCCTGTTCATATACTTGCAAAATGCATTCACGTTCCATTGCTTTAAATTCCAGTTCAAATTCCATTCGAAAGTACCTCCCTTGCATTGGGCACCAGGGCATACACATAAACATCCTTGCGTGTAACGCTCAAGGTATGGTGCGTGTCATTGCGGCTTCTCCCTTGCGTCTGGCCGACTTGAATCCAGTTAGCAGCCCGGTAGCACGTGCCACGGAATCGTTGCTGTTCGACAAACGTCTCCAGCAGGTGCACCGGATGACCATACTTGTCCATCCAGTCTCGGCAGATGCGACTGGCGATGCGGCTGAGGAGATGACTAGCCAGATTGGGAACGGTGACCCAAGGGAGGATGAGAAAGCGCATGTTGTTTGTCACAAGGGATAAGGAATTCCGACGAACACCCGGTGTCCAGCGAATCCACGCGTCGCGTGGCGCAACTTTCCAAGCAGCAGACCCAAAGAGCAGGCACGCTAATGGGCGTCCGTACCGGTCGTAGACAAGATACTTCATGTTTTCACCGACCGCGCCGCAGAATCCCAGGTAATGATATGCGGCGAGCAAATGTCGGAACAAAACTGATGATGCGGATGTCTTTACAATCTCGATTCGCAGCGGCAACAGATCTCGCAAGGGACCCGAAACGGGGGTAGTGTCATGGGCAACGGAACGAACGATTCTTGTCGCGTTTCCAACGCCGACGGCGCGAGGGGCTGGAAGTCGAATGTATTTCAGTCGCTCAAGTTTGAGCAACATGGTACGACAGGCCATGTCTTTTAGCTGGCCATTGCCGTTTGTCCAGTTCCAAGTCGCACACAGTTCGCGCGATAACCGAGTGCGATTCCAGTCAGGGTGACAATGGATGAGTTCACGTATCCATGCAATATCTTGTTCGGTAAGGTGGCGTCCTTGTATCTGCATACCACCATTCTACAAACAAAAGACCGCTGAGTCCAGCTATTTCTAGCCTGGACTCAGCGGGTACCTGAGTAGTAACGGCGATAAGGCCTATAATGAAGACGAAGGTCGGTAGCGTCCATATGAGACTTTGAGTTAAGGCTTCGTCGAAGCGCTTCTGTAACGCTAGCGACGCAGATGATGGCAATGACGTAACCTCCTCGCATGCCAGTCCGAAACACTGGTGTATCTCGAGCCGAAGTACAAAGGCAAGAAGAAGGATAAGAGCCGTCATCGTTAAGAAAAGGGTCAACATCAACTTGGATCGCATACTCATGATTCTAAGATTCCAAACCGATAGCCCATGCCATACACCGTCTGAATATATACGGGTCGCTTAGGGTCATCCTCAATTTTCGAGCGCAGATTCTTTATGTGAGCATCGATTGCACGTGATTCCCCTCTAAAGTCGAGCCCGAAAGCCGCTTCGATAAGTTCCTCTCGATTGAATACACGACCAGGATGTCGACAGAGGGTGGCGAGCAGCCTGTACTCCATAAGTGTTAAAGATGCGTCTGTCCCACCCCGCAAGGCAAGTTGCTTCTCGTCGTCAATAACGAGATTACCATGGCGGTAGACAAGTCGGTTGGCTAAAGTTTCACCCCTGTACGACCGTCGTAAAATTGCCCCAACCCGTGCGACGACTTCCTTCGGACTGCACGGTTTTGTCACGTAATCGTCCGCCCCTAAGAGTAATCCCCTCAACCGATCCTCTTCTGCGTGCTTTGCAGTCAACATCAAAACCGGAACAGATGTGCGTGTCCGAAGATGTGTGCATACTTCTTCACCCGTCATGTCTGGCAGCATGAGGTCCAAGACAACGAGGGAGGGGCGAACTGTTTCGGTCATTGATATGGCATCACGACCAGTATAAGCACACGCTACTGAATAGCCGGCTTTTTGCAGATAGTCTGATATTACGTCCGCAATTTTGGGCTCATCGTCTGCCACTAGAATGGTGTATGGTTTCAACTTACTCACACCTTAGAGATATGGTTTGTCGAGTGTGCTGGTTCTTGTATTAGGCCGGCTTCCATTTAATTGGTCTGCATACCACCTAGCAAGATACATCTGCCGATCTTGTGATAAGACGTATAAGGCGTTAAAATTCGCCCATTCACCTGTTCAGTGCACTTGCAACAACCAAACTGGATATCGAAATCTGTTCCTCATGTTAATGTTATGCCGGACCATGAGCTATGACAAGTCCATAAGGCAATTACTTACCCCATGAGTTCAGGGGGCGGACAGAGTAAATGAAACGAACTCAGCGCTGGGCACACATGACAGGGAGTACACGCACCTTACTGAGCATTCAAGAGGAGACTTTGCGGCACGCGGCGATACACCGGCATGCTTAGGCAACTTTCGGCTGGATAACACCACATACACCCCGATATAAGCACAGTGGACTAAGAAAATGGGTAATCGCCGTGGGAGGACGATTCATAGGTTAGTACAAAATTAAGAGACAACGAAACCCCGCTTGAGTTAATGGGAGTTGGGCGAATAGCCAAACAGCAAAGCGGAGAGGAGATTTAAGAAAAATGAAAACTGTTTGGTGTTGAATGTTCTGGGACGATGCGCAGAAAGACATGAAAAGTACAATGAGGTCCGCATATCACCGGCCTGCTTCGTGGATGGATCAAGAGCGAACTGTCTTGCGTTAGTGCAATGCGTATCGAATGGGGAAGGAACACATATCTGAGCGTTTTGCACATCGTTCATTGTTAAACTTCGTTTGAGCCGGGAGTATCATCGTTCAACGGATGTCCGTTCGTTGTAGAGTTCTCTCCACCCCCGTGTGTTTTGGTGAGGGCTGGAATAGCGCCGGACATCATCAGCAATGCGTTTATTGACCACTATTCTGTAGTTGGAATTCGAGCAAGCTAGAATTCCAAGCGGTCAGTCGATTAACATTGGGTGATGCCCGGGTGCATACTTTATAGACTCTACAAATGACTTCGAAAGTAACTGGTTCTTCGCCAATAAATAAACGCACCAGTGGTTACCAGGGAGTGCTTTGATTGCTCTGAAGCACTCCCTTGGCTCAGTGACTGAAGACCCCCACATGCGTGCCCGATAACTTGAAGAGCAGCGGCTTACATCCTTTACGCGATGACGAACCGAATGGGCTGCACGGTCAGCACGCACGCGCAGTGATGGCCATGACTGCACTGAGATCACGATAATGTGCGCATCGATACCGGCCCATCCGGTCGATTTTTCCAATCGTGCTGGCGTGGGTGGAATCTTAGCAGATAGCGTCGAACCGTGGAAGTTGATCCGATCTGTCCAACGCCAAATGGACCGACCTAATGGTCTGGCCTCACGGCAGATCAGGCGGTGCTCCATGGGCTGCGGCGAATGGAGCGAACACGGTTTGATGAAGCGGCGAATTCTCTTGGTGTGGTCAGCGGCGATGGCTACGGCGGCGCTGGTTGCGTTCCCGTCCGTGTCGTATGCGGACAAACTTTCCACGTATTAGCAGCAGGAGCAAAAGCAGAGACTGCAACAGCAGAAGACGAAACAGGAAATTGCGAAAGGAATAATATTTATCTAGAAGGATAACATCCTATCTTTGTCACGTTTTTGAGACAACAATCGTCTATAGTAGAGCATTGCGAGCCCACTCGGTCGCTTTACTTGGGGGTGTACAGGACTGGAAATGTGCAGCGCTCTCCACGCACCTCCGTTTAAACGGAGGCCCGAAGAGCACGGAGCGGGGGTGTGGTTGCCTGGATGTATGTGTCGGTTCCAGTCATTACCTCTTACTACCTTGGCGCTGAGAGTGTGATTGAACTTGTCGCCGGAGGCGGTTCTGCTTTGGCGGTTGACCATCGAGTTCCGTCGGGCAAATCTTGCTCAGGTCATGTGAGCAGAGAAGACTTCGTGATGGGTTTTGGGGATCGCTTTGCTGTTGCTCGCGGTCTACATCGTTGTCGCATCCATTGTTAAGCTGGTAAGTCACCAGGGCGCAGACCCACCAAGGACCCGGGTTAGAGATAGCATCCGGCGTCATCATGCCTGCTTGTCGCGAACGAAGAGGGGAATCGGGACTGAGATCGGCGGTAAGGCGCTTCGGTCGGGCGGCTCCTGCAGCATAGTCTGTGCGTACATGTCATGGGTTCTGATATCCCGTGTGGTACTGACGGCCATCCTCGGTTGGTGGTGGATACACTCCATCGCGGCACTCTCCTTTTATTATGCAGTCCGCGAAGGTTGGGAAGCGGTTGAGGCAGCAAGGGGTAAGGAAGACGCCTGCGGTTCTGTCATGACTAAATGCATACAAAGGGGGTTCGATACGGATCGACATTATGCGTCTGCTCGTTCTATACTTAATAGAGAATTTGTTGCATAGAAAGGACGAGTCGACACAAGGATGCGTACGCAACAAAATGCAACGGTACATGGTCATGTGCACTGGACTCGCACAACGACACAGGACCTCTCAAACAGACGGCAAGACTTCAGAACAGCACAGCACTCTTAAAATGCGACTTTCTCCTATCTTTTGCTCTGGGACTGTCAGGCTGGGGACACAGCTACACTATTTTGACAACTGGAGGAGCTTGCAGGTGTGGTGGGGGGCACGAGAGCATGGATGACTTTGAACAGCTGCGGGCACTCAATGCGACGCGTAAGAGCCTTCGCCAGCGGGCTGCCAGGCGACGCAGGCGCTTGGTGGCCGTGGGGGCGGTCGTGGTTCTTGGAATCGTAGGTTGGGCGAGTTCCAGGTGGTGGCTCATCCCCGTCAGAGCGCACGGTGGACTGACAGCAGCCGCGAAGTCGAAACAGAGCCTAAAAGGCGAGTCTGACCCAAAGGTAGGAACAGTACCGAAAGCCCAGCCCAACCAGCAGAACGGAAGCGTGCCGAACAACAACACGACGTTGAGCCAAGGTACCACGCTCCCGGCCTCGGTGATGCTCAATGTTCCACCGCAGAACCAAAACCCGCAACTCCCAAACGGCTGCGAAGTGACCAGTCTGTCGATGCTCTTTACTGCGATTGGACACCCAGTGAGCAAAATGACGCTGGCCAAGGAACAGCCATACGACCCGACACCACGCGTGAAGGCGGCTTCAGGCAGAATCATCTCATGGGGTAATCCGAACGTCGGGTTTGTGGGGTCTCCGTATGTGTGGGTAGACGGTTTTGGTATCTATCACGGTCCTATAGTAAAACTTATGAACAAAATTCTACCTGGCGAAGGTTTGGATTTGACCGAGCATCCGTTTGGAGAGCTTTTGTCTTATGTAGCGAGAGGTGTACCAGTTGAAGCGTGGGTTACTGCAAACCTGAAACCGACGGATAGGTTTTGGGAGACGTGGCAGACACCTGAAGGCCCTATACGCGTAACACAGGAGGAGCATGCGGTTTTGATAGTCGGCTATGATCAGAACTACATCTACATCAACAACCCCCTCACAGGCCAAAAGGACGAGCCGGTGAAGAGAGCTAACTTTCTTGGCGCTTGGCACCAACTCGGCAATCAGGCGGTGACAATCGCAGCGCACGGTTCGATGTCTAGCGCTTACCCAACGTTCTAACTAATATGGGCTAAGTGCGATGTAATCTTTTTCTGATGCACCACTGAAACTCGCCTTCTTTGTCGGCTTCCAATCGACTTAATACCTTTTCAATCATAGCGGAACAGGCCGCCCGCGTCATTCCTGTAATGTTCAAGTTCCCTTCTCGTATTGACATTGCGTATCCTGATTTGTCGAACTTCACAGCGACATCTTTGTAAGTGAAACCGCACTTTAGGGCGACCCGTGTCCGGTCAGACACCATGTTGACGTTTACAAAAGCAATACAGCACAGATTTGCCATAGTATTGACACGGGCAGCACAGGATCCACTCGCCATGCTTCAACAAGTAGTGTACCTTCTATCATTGGTGTTGTGATACGTTATGCTCGTGTATAGATATTCACCTGAATTTAATGCTTGGTCACTTAAGACTTGGCTTGCAGCTATCTGCGTTAGGATCATCCACCCAGTAACGGTCCTCGTCAATCATTATTTGAATACCACGTACTTGCCCTTCAACCCGACGAAGTCGTGTTAGAAGGTCCTCCGTTTTGGGGCCGTAGGTATGATTGGCATGGTCAGCGCCCTTTTTGGTGCCTCACTCTCTTGTCCTATATGTTCGCAATACCCCAGTATGTATGGTCTGTCAAACTGAACAGGTACACAGAAAGAGATGAATGAGGACCTGAGCAAAGTACCTGAAGAGACTTCGGACAAGGAGATTTCGCAAGTGATGTAAAGAGGAAACTGATCTCAATGTACGGGGTTTTTTCTGGTCTGTAAGGTTTTCAGGACATCTTCCTGGATGTGTGTGTTAACGCCGGACTACAATTGACCCAGGTTCGAAAGTAACCCGGCGTTGACAGTGTGGTTGATTGTTGCTTGTGATTCTTAGGCGAGGGGAGTCGACCAAGACGGTGAATTGCGGACAAAACGAACCATACGTAGGAAGGACAGTCAACCAACTTGGTGCCATCTCATATCACCTCTATTTAGAATGCTGTCGGCGTTGGCTTTCCTTCTCACAGCAAGATGCAAATTCCCGCCCCGAGTTGCCTGACGAGGCGGGAATTTGGATTTGTCACAAGTTGCTCAGTTCTCGTTAATTAGTCTGCGTCGTATCCTGCTTCCTCGACGGCCTCTTTCAAGGCTGCCAGGTTGGTCTTGCTATCGTCAAATGTGACGGTGGCCTTCTGACCAGCCAAGTCAACATCGGCCTTTTCGACACCGGAGACGCCCTTCAGCGCCTTCGTTACAGAATTCACACAGCCATCGCATGTCATGCCTTTGACGGTAATGGTTTCGGTCGTCACATCCAACATCTCCTCTAAAAGTGGTTTGGATAGGTAGGGGAGGGTTAATTCCAGCCCTACGATAACTGTCGCATGTACGTCAACAAGTTGCCTGGCTTACACCCCCTTTCCGAGTGGGAACCGCCGGAGCAACAGGCTGTTGGAGACGACACTTACGGAACTCATTGCCATTGCAGCCCCTGCGATGATGGGGCTGAGGAGGCCGAGGGCAGCGAGCGGGATCCCAAGCACGTTGTAGAAGAACGCCCAGAACAGATTCTGCCGAATCTTGCGCATCGTCGCCTTAGACAGCCGAATGGCGTCGACTGCGCCTTGCATGTTCCCGTGCATCAGGGCGATGTCGGCTGCGTCGAGGGCGACGTCGGCTCCGGTGCCCATCGCAATCCCGATATCCGCCGCAGCGAGTGCAGGCGCGTCGTTGATACCATCGCCAACCATGGCAACCACTCGGCCTTGGTTTCTCAATTCCTGGACTTTGTTTGCCTTGTCTTCGGGCAGTACACCAGCGATCACGTTTGTAATACCGACCTCTGTGGCCACCGCGCTCGCGGTACGTTCGTTGTCGCCTGTGATCATCCAGACGTCGATACCCATCTCCCGCAATTGCCGGATGGCTTCCACCGAGTCCGGCTTGATGGTATCTGCCATGGCAATCATGCCGAGAAGGGTCGACTCGGACGCGACAAGGACGGCTGTCTTGCCCTCATTCTCGAACTGTGCCAGCACATCGTCCGGGAAGTCCGCAACGCCAGTGTCGGACAACCAACGCCGGTTCCCAATGCGGATGGTTTGACCGTTTACAGCGCCAGCAATGCCCTTTCCCGGAACAGCCTGAACGCCTTCTGCTGACGGAATGTCCATGTTGCGTTCCTTTGCATGAGCGATCACGGCTGCGCCGAGTGGGTGTTCGCTCTGTGCCTCAAGTGCCGCAGCAACCGCCAGCAGGTCCTCCTCTGACGTACCCGGTGCCACCCACATGTCGGTGACGGCCGGTTTGCCGAGCGTGACAGTCCCCGTCTTGTCAAGAACCATTGTGTTGACCTTGTGAGCTTTCTCCAAATGCTCGCCGCCCTTGATGAGTATCCCTGATTCAGCGCCCAAGCCTGTGCCGACCATAATCGCCGTCGGCGTGGCGAGTCCGAGTGAGCATGGGCAGGCAATGACGAGAACTGCAACTGCAGCGATAAGACCGGGTGTCCAGCCGACGATGAACCCCCACACAAGCAGGGTGAAAAAGGCGACGCCGAGGACAATTGGAACGAAGATCCCGGAAATCTTATCCGCGAGCCGCTGCACCGGAGCTTTCGAGCCTTGCGCTTGGTCGACCAGGCGGATGACCTGTGCAAGCGCAGTGTCAGCGCCGACCCTGGTGATCTCCATCTTGAAGACGCCGGATTGGTTGACTGAAGCACCCACCACGGTATCTCCGGGTTCCTTAGCCACAGGCATGGATTCACCGGTCAAAAACGACTCGTCGATGGTTGAACTGCCGTCTAAAATTGTGCCGTCGCTTGGCACCTTCTCACCTGGGCGAACCCTTACGACGTCGCCAATGCGCAGTTCCTCCACGGGCACGTCTTGTTCGTTTCCGTCACGAATGACGTGTGCCACTTTGGCGCCCAGTTTGGCCAGAGATTCGATGGCGGAACTGGACTTCGCCTTCGCGCGGCTTTCAAGCAGTTTGCCCATGAAGATCAGGGTCACGACGGTCGCCGACGAGTCGAAGTACGTCTCCGCATGGCCAAGAACCGTCAAGACGGCGCTGTAGAAGTAGGCTACCGATGTCCCAAGCGCAACCAAAACGTCCATGTTGGCGGCACCCCCACGCAGGGAGTGATACGCGCCTTTGTAGAACCGCCACCCGACGTAGAACTGCACCGGTGTCGCCAGAATCCAACTCACCCAGTTCGGCATAAAGGCACTGCCGCCGAACAGTAGCACAGACATCTGAATGACAAGTGGGAGGGTGAGTACGACTGACCCCCAGAACGTCCACACTTCACGGCGGTAAGCCTGTTCCTTGCGTTTCTTCTCCTCATGCGCGGTAGCTTCTGACGCCAGTGTTGCCCCGTACCCGGCTTTTTCAACGGCCCGAATGAGGTCCTGTTCCTGAAGCACGCCCGGAAAGTAGACGATGTGCGCCTTCTCCGAGGCCAGGTTGACGTTCACCCTGTCGACGGCGTCCAGTCGCCCGACCACCTTTTCAATACGAGCGGCGCAAGCGGCACAGGTCATGCCAGTAATGTTCAGGTCCACTTCTCGCTCCGGCACCGAGTAACCGGACTTCTCGATCTTCTGGACAACGTCCTGCCACGTTGATTCTCCATCTATGACAACCCTGGCGCGTTCAGAGGCAAGGTTTACGTTGACCTCCTTGACTCCAGGGAGCTTTGCCACGTTCTTCTCGATGCGGGCTGCGCAGGACGCGCAAGTCATGCCTTCAACAGGCAAATTGATTTCTGTGGATATAGCCATGTGTGTTCACCTCGATTGTTAAGACATTCGTCAGGATTTCGTAAACTGGCGGATGACATCCATCAATTCATCGATCTTTTCGTCGCCACCAGTGTTGTGGCTCAAAGCATCGGCTACACACCCACGCGTGTGGGATTCCAGTAGCGACAGGCCGACCTGCTGAAGGGCGCTCTTGATGGCCGCGATCTGTACTAAGATGTCCACACAGTAGCGGTCCTCGTCGATCATCTTATGAATGCCCCGCACCTGACCTTCGATGCGTTTGAGCCGCCGCTGAAGGTCGTCTTTCTTGGGCCCGTAACTGTGACTGTGCACATGCACCGACATGATGAATTCCCCATTCCTGATTGGTCTTCACATGTATTATACCCCCGTATAGTATTTGAGTCAAAGTTCAACGCACAGCTGAAGTGTGTGTTTTCGGGGAGGAAAATAGCTAATTCGACAACTGTGATTGGATGAGAGCACCACTTCTTGATGACTCTCGCAAACTGTGTTGAACGCCACACATCGGCACCCTTCATCGATGCGTGGCGTTCGACCCACGACAAAGTTACCTCAACGACTCAATGGTGGTGGCCCGCGTGGTGTCCGTGAGACACGTCGTTCGACTTGTTTAGGTATTTCTCCGGGTCGTTACTGAATGCCGTTTTGCAACCTTCGCAGCAGAAATAATACGTCTTTCCATGATGCTCCACGGAAGGAGTGCCATCTTCCTTGACTTCCATCCCACATACCGGATCTACGCTCATCTAATTTCCCTCCTTGACTTCATTGATGCCCTCACCGCGTAAAACCATGTACATTTTAAGAACTGAGCACAGCAGACAGCCGTTGATATTCATCAATTGTGATTTCACCTTTAGCCAACCGTTCTTTGAGTAAATCAAGCGGCGTACTGGATTGTGCGCGGCGCACGTCGCGTTCAATCGGTTCGTCTTGGTAACCGCGATGGCCCCGGTAGCCATACCCCATGCTTCGAAAATTACCGCCTCCACAGCATCCCACAGTATCTCGCCTCCTTTTGTATAGACACAATACCCCCGTATTGTATATAATGCAACCGTTCGGATGGACTATTTTGGACAGTGCGTGTCTAAGGACTTGTAAGACGCGCGGACAGTCTACATCGTGGGGTGTAGCAGTCTCAATTGTATCGGTGGAGGCGTAATGGTTGACCGCCCTCTCTGCTCCTTGTTAGGCTTAGTACGAACTGTGTTCCAATTGCCTTCCATGATTATAGGAGCAAGCGAGGGGCTCATGCTGTCATCTATGACTTTAGGATTCCATGGCAGACACAGATGCAGCCTTAATGTTGAGATCGGAGGTGGCGACACTGCCCGTTTCTTTGTTGGTCGCGTTTACGGCGGGAATTGTCAGCGCCTTCAATCCGTGCGGGGTCGGCCTGCTGCCATCCTACCTGGTCTATTTGATGTCCGGTAGGAGCGAGGAAAGCCGCTGGAAGTGGTACTTCGGAACGGCATCAGGGGCTTTGATGACAATAGGTTTTATGATGGTGTTCGGCACTGCCGGTCTTCTTATCGGGGTGGTTGGACAACTGCTCTTCAAAGTGGTTCCCTTTATATCGTTCGTTGTCTCCGCAGGTTTATTCGTGGCAGCATGGTTTATGTGGCGTGGGTCGCTCTCCGATCGCTTGTCCTTTGGTGGAGTGTCCAGTCGCATTGAAACGGTGTTTAGAAGAGGGTCAAGCCCGTCATTTATCGCATACGGTGTCAGCTACGGGTTGATCTCCATGACCTGCAGTCTGCCAGTGTTCCTTGCTGTGGTCGCCGAAGGACTGGGGAGGAGTGCGCAGGGCACTGCAATGCTGTTTGCCTCTTATACCGTTGGGATGGGACTTGTTATAACCATTTTATCTACCTTGGCTACGCTGGCGAACTCGTTTCTTAGAAGGTTCATTCGTACTGCTCTTCCAATGGTGCATCGGTTAAGCGCCATCGTGATGGCTGCGAGCGGCGTTTACTTGGTGTGGTATTGGGTCTGGGGGCCGGGCCTGCACACGGTCTTTCTTAGCTGAATTGTGCACAAGAGCAAACCTGTGGTCTGGGGGGGTTATGTTATGAGAAAGGGTACAGGGCAATTGCGTCAGTGGATTTTTGCGACGCTTGCGGTAGTACTGGTGTTGGGTGCTGGCGTCGGAATGTGGAGGTTGAGCACTCACCTACACGTGAATCCAAAGTACGCAACACCGGTGCAAACCAACTCCATCTCAAACATCGTCGCGGCGTCAGTGGATCCCGGTACGCAGTTATCTGGGAAAGTGGCGCCGAACTTTCACCTCACGGATCAGTTTGGGAATTCCGGGAGCCTGTCTTCTTTTCGTGGGAAGGTTGTTATTCTCAGTTTTATCGATAGCAAGTGCACGACAGTGTGCCCACTTACGGCGGCCGTGTTGCAAAATGTCCGTTACGACCTTGGTAAATCCGCCTCAAAGGTGGCATTCGTGGCCGTGAACGCAAATCAGAACGCGACATCCGTAAAGGATACTTACACGTGGTCAAAAGAACACCACGTGTTGCATATGTGGCACTACTTCACAGGTTCGCGCTCACAGCTCCAGAAAGTCTGGAATGCGTATTACGTACAGTCCGTCGTTCTAAACGGCACGAACATTCAACATACGCCAGCGGTGTACGTGATTGGTCCAGATGGGCACGAGCGCTGGATTTACCTTAACTCTGACCAATCATCCACCCCGGTCATCGGCACAGAGGTTCGTATGATCATGAAGCAAGTGGTGCCGCTGATCCCAGGTCACCCAAATATCGCGATACCCTCCGTGCGCAAGTTAGCTTACCTGCCGGGAAAATTCGGTCCCAGTGGGGCCGCACAGCGTTCTTTTACCCTCCCGGACATTCAGCCTGGTGGGACCATGAGCCAAATCACCGTCGGTGCCGGAAACAAGCCTACTCTGCTTGAGTTCTTTGCGACCTGGTGTCCTGACTGCGAGGAAGAAATGCCAACGCTTATTCAATTGCAGAGATGGTCCCAAAAGCATCCAGGATTCGCAGGTGTCGTCGGCATCGACTTACGAGGTTCGGAATCCTCCACAGAGCACGTCAAGTCGTACGCTCAAAAGCTGCGCTTGCCTTTTCCCATTGCACTCGACAGTAAAGACTCCGTTGCTAACATGTACGGTGTGAATGGCATCCCGACGCAGGCACTGGTGTCTGCCTCCGGGCACATCATGTGGTACCATCAGGGACTCATAGGATTTAATCAACTGAAGTCTCAGATTGAACAACACATCGGCGCGTGAAAACCGAGGGTGAGTTTGCTGATTCATATAGCCGGACGAGGGGCGACATCCACCAAACTACACGCAAGCTATGGCGATGCGTGCTGAGCATGTCTGTACCGTGCGAGAACGATGAATGATACAACATACGCATGTGGCTTGGGTCTTGGAGCACTGTTACTCCTTGGGCTCGCCTTGGTTCAAGGCGGACAATTTACACTTGAAGCAATGGGCCTGTTTGAAGTGGTGTGGTTCCGTGACATGAAGACAAGCGGGAAAATACACTTTGTATCGCGTCTCCGATAAACGTATACGTCAAATTTTGCAGTTGGGCTAAAGAGATTGTAGTTGACAACAATGCACACACTCACTTTTCACTACAATGTAATCATTTGCGTTCTGTATCTTTTCACGTCGGTTCCGAATGCTGAATTGGGGAAGAGATGTCTTGAATGACCGAATCAACGAGGGAAAAAATCCGACTTGTTGTAAGCGGAGTGATTTGTGATGATTGCGAAAGGCACGTATCCCATGCGCTACAACACGTGGGGGTTCAAAGTGTATCTGCCAGTTTTCGAAAAAATGAAGCGACGTTTGAATTAACTGACCTAAATCGTCTGGATGCCGTAAAACAGGCAATTGCGGACACAGGATACAAGCCTGGCGACGCCACCGTCCTCAGCGAACCACAGCCTAGCGTTCTATCCGAAACTGGCGGGAACTTCGACTACGACTTGCTAATCATCGGGTCGGGGGGTTCAGCGTTCTCGGCGGCAATCCAAGCAGTGTCGTACGGTGCAAAAGTTGCCATGGTGGAGCGGGGAACTGTCGGTGGGACATGCGTAGAGATTGGCTGTGTACCCTCTAAGTACATGCTTCGAGCGGGCGAGATCAACCGCCTGGCAAAGCAGAATCCGTTCTTGGGCCTTAATACAGATGCCGCGCCAGTCGGTTTGGCGGAAATTATCGACCGTAAAGATGAATTAGTCGGAGAACTCCGCCAGCATAAGCATGTCGACTTGATTGCCGCGTACGGCTTTGAACTCATTCAGGGCGAGGCTCATTTTATAGATGAGTCGACAGTTGAAGTGAATGGACGCGAAATTAAGGCTCGAAACTTCCTGATTTCGCCCGGAGCATCGCCTGCTGTGCCAAACATCTCTGGATTGGAAGATGTGGATTACCTGGTCAGCACCACGGCACTTGAACTCAAGGAACTCCCAAAACGATTGGCCGTAATTGGTTCTGGATATATCGCCATGGAGTTCGGCCAGATGTTCCACAATCTTGGTGCAGAGGTTACCCTGATGCAACGAAGTGCTCGTGTATTGAAGTCGTACGACCCTGAAGTTTCAGAAGCAATCACAACGGCGTTGACAGACCAAGGGGTCAACATCATCACCAATGCGACATTCAATCGAGTCGAGCAGGACGGGGACATCAAACGGGTGTATCTCACGGTGAATGGCCAGAACCAAGTCGTCGAAGCGGAAGCCTTGTTGGTCGCAACAGGTCGCAAGCCCAATACGGAAGCGTTAAATCTGAGTGCGGCGAAGGTGGAAATAGGGGATCATGGCGAAGTAGTGGTGAATGAATATCTTCGCACGAGCAATCACCAGATCTATGCCGCAGGTGACGTTACAATGGGACCGCAATTCGTATATGTGGCAGCTTATGAAGGTGCGCTTGCGGCGAGGAACGCACTGGCTGGAAGCGAAGAAAAGTTCGATTTGGCGGTCATTCCTGGTGTGACATTCACGAACCCTGCGGTTGCAACGGTTCGGCTTACAGAAGAGCAGGCAAAATCCAGCGGATACGAAGTTTTGACTTCCGTACTTCCGCTTGACGCTGTACCTCGGGCTTTGGTCAATCGAGAAAAGACTGGCGTATTCAAACTCGTAGCGGATGCAAAGACACGCAATATCCTTGGTGTTCATGTAGTGGCGGAAAACGCAGGTGACGTCATATACTCCGGCGTGCTTGCAGTCAAGTTTGGGCTTACCGTCGAGGATCTACGGTCAACACTTGCCCCGTATCTAACCGTGGCGGAAGGGATAAAGCTGGCGGCGCTGACGTTTGATAAGGACGTATCGAAGCTTTCGTGCTGTGCGGGTTAAGTCCAGGGAAACCAATGGCACTGCTGTCTTCACGATGGCGGTTGTCGGGGAGTTGTATGGACCGTTCGTGGCTGAGTGGCTGTATCGTAGGTGCCTAGCGAACTGAAGAGAAGACCGATGGGGGCTGTATTCAGCATACAAGAAAGATGGCGCGCCAAATTCATTGCCAATTTGGCACGCCATTCCCTGAATCAATCACCTGTTTTGTACTCTTCTGTACGTCAAAACAGAGCCCGTCAGACTAGGGTAGGCATCTCCTGAACTGATAACAGATGACAGCATCACGGCATCCGAATGTGCGAAATTGGTGCCTTGGGTCGTACAATTGTTTCACCATCCAACACTGCAAGCATTTGCTGAAAAGTACTCAGCGTAATTTCACCCCGCGCCAAGCGCATCTTCAAGATATCAATCGCTGACGGGCGCTGCTCAGCAAGTCTTGTCTCGGGTATGGAAATCGGGAAGGGAATAAAGGATCCGCCACCACCACAGCCCATGATGATTGCCTCCTCGAATGGTCGGTGCTCAGGATGTCTTTGTCTCCGCTGCGATTTTTTCTTTCAGCTTGGCGAGCGCACCGTCAACGTCGCTTTCAAGCTGATCCTTTTTTAACTGATCTATTTCGTAGGACAGTGTTCCCGTCATGGTCGTATACGCAGCCTTAGCCTCGGCCTCTTTATGTTGAACAATGTCCTCCATTCGGTCAAACTTCGCAAACGGGTCGGTTTTGCTGGCACCATTCAGGGAGTCCGCCGCCCCTTTTTGCGCCGTTGCCAATCGGTTTCTTCTGATCAAGTCGTCTCGTTTCTCTTTTGCTTCTGCGAGTTTCTCCTGGAGCAGTTGATGTTGCTCTTTCAATTGCACAGATGTTTGGTCCATCTCAACAAGTTCAGCGTTCATCTCTTCGAGGTGAGTCTTCTCCTTTTGCGACTGTTCCAAAGCTCTCCTCGCCAAATCCTCCTTTTCTTGCTTCAGGGCAAGTTCAGCGCGCTCCTGCCATTCGTCAGTAGCCTTTTGACTGGCCTTGATGCGGTCCCGTAGCATGATTCGTTCCGCCTCATAACGGTTAACTTCCACGGTGAACTCGCGAACATGTTCAGTGGCATCCTCAATGAAGAGGTTCAAGCTTTTCTCGGGATCCTCGGCTTTCGAAATTAAATCGTTCAAATTTGCTCTGACAAGGTCCTTGAATCGGGTAAGTAGTGACATGGATCCGACGTCTCCTCTCGTGATTTATATCGCGTCAGTGCGTGCGTTGCTCTGCATATCGGAAGGATGGTCTGGTCAGAAACCTCATACCCTGTCCCTGCCATGGGTAATCCCACACGAGCTCATGCCCCTGCGGAATCTTCCGCCCGAGCACCTCTACGCGAACCGACACAACGAGGTACACAGGGTTGAAAGGCGGTTTGTACCAGTAACCATTTTCCTGAATAGCGCCCTCTTTGAGCAGTCTTTCTACGGTGTTCTGGTACCGACGCTCTTCATCGGTAATGGAATGTGCGGCCCAGAACTCGGTTAACGTTTGTTGCGTCTGTTCGAGTTCTCCACTTGCTCGAACGTCGTCGACGGCCAGTCGGGCAGTCACTTTCCACACATCATCGTCATCCAAGCGGCTTTTGGGTGAAAAGAGGTCGACGATGAGTGCATTGTCCTGAATGCCTTGGATCATCAGCAGGTAATTCGTGAGTGCTTGCCAATATTGTATTCGGGCATCCTCATGGGTTTCGTGCGGGACATTGCGTCCTCCCATGATGGACCCAATCAGTGCGTCTCCGGTCGACTTGCGGGTGCGAGCTTCCTCATACAGGAGAAGTGTTTCGCGAAACTCGTCCTTGTTCGTGCGAAGACGCAGCACCTCCGGATTAATGAGATCCTCCATATCGCCCGCAGCCCTGCGCAAGCCCAGCAGATAGCCAAGCGGGCACATTTCTTGAGTGAACGCGTGGGAACCAATTTGGATCGGCAAAGATACCTGACCGCTGCCAGGGTACACGGACTCTTTTCTGGCGGCGATCAGCAAATCTGGAATGCGTCCGTACCATGTCTCCGCTTGTTCTTGTGTGGTTCTGGCGACATGTGCGTCTGCGCCACTTAGATCGAGAACGAGCGCGTCACCCATGACCTGAAACGCCTCGGCAATGTGTAATAGCAGTCTGACGCGAGGGCTCGCATCTTCAGCCAGTTCCACTTTCGCTTCGTAGACTTGCTCACCGATTCGCCGGTAGCCTTCTAGATGCTCTGGGGAGCCGGCGTCTTGCCTGGTTATGCCCCCGCGCAAACGGTCGAACAGCCCCAATCGTACACACCTCCTTGACTAAGCCCCCGTTCGAGCAGCCTCAGAATACGCAAAAACTGTGTGGAAACGATGGAGAAACAAAGAACAAATTGTCGCAAGTCACCTGAGAGACAGGACCGACGAAGGCCTCCGATTACACACCGGGGCGACCGTACTCATGCTAGTCACGTGCACCTACTCCCACAGAAACAGGGCTCTCCATATCCAGCTTGGACGAACTCAAAAACAGTGCTGGTTCGCCAGACGAAGCGGAGGTTCAGAGTAGAGATCGGGGAAAATACGTCGTGTGTTGAAGTGCGCGAGTTCCCACCGATGCGCACGCAGGCACATACTTTTTGTCTGGTACCATGCCGCAAGTGAACTTACCACTACGGGTTTGTATATGTTCGTTTGAGGAGGTCATGCGCATGGAGGGGCATGTCGGTGTTTAGGGAGTTGAAGAACGACGTGGTATGTACGGCCAGCACGCACAACATGATGAAGGCGAGCATGAGGTCGATTTCGTGTAGCTGTTATCTTTCGGCCAATGAGTCAGTTTCCTCCCATGTATCACCAATGCTCGACCGAGTGTAGTCCCCTAGCCGCCTGCCCCTGTGCAGGAACGGCATCAATGCGCCGGAAGACATCGAAAAAGGCGACGGGATCAGCCCTTTCCAGCTCAAATCCGGCGGTCTGGAGATTTTCGAGTGTTTTGCGGTTCACATTCGTACCCGTCAAGCGACGCTGAGTGGGTTGATCGCGTTAAGTGCCCACGCGATCAAGCGGTGCTCGCTTTGCATGTGTTCAAGCATCAGTAGGACGCCGTCGGGTTTGAGTACGCGTCGAATTTCAGAAAGGCCCTGGATTGGGTCAGGTACAGTGCAGAACACGCATGAAGAGACAACGGTGTCGAAGGTGTTTGGAGGGAAGGAGAGGGCTGTACGTCCATTTGGAGCAGCCGCACCTGTGCTCTGGCCTCCCTGGCTCGTCGCTTCGCGTAGGAAAGCATCCGCGAACTCAAGTCGATCCCAATCACGGTTGCACCAAGTGGGTAGAAGGGGATGTTGGCCCCAGTTCCCACACCGACTTCGAGCACGTCTCCATGTGCAGCGCTCAGCAACTTCGTGCGTTGCGAGTCGTCTATCATGCGGTCCATGGCTTGGTACAAGGGGGCAATCCGGTCATATCTGCGCTGCACGAACTTCGTAGAGATTTGCATGACCCCATCTCCCGTCTTTGTTTTCGCAGTCAGAAATGCTTTTCCCGGTATCTGTCGACCGCCGCAGACGTCGGTGAGGTTTCGGCATGCATGGTATGTTCCAAGTGGTCGTATTGAGCCTGCAGGTCGTCTAATTGACCACGCAGTGCTGCCAGTTTTTCCTGGGGGGAGCGGCACTTTAGTTTTGCCTGGCCGCGCATCTTATGGTCGGAATGTCCGCCATGCATCCCGCGCATCATGAACACCATCATGAGCGGGCAAATCAGGAAGAGAGCGATGGTTCCTAAGGTCTGTAACATGTGACAAACCTCCTCACAGGTATTGCAATCGCCTTGTCAGTTGTACGAATGGTCACTTTGGACCATTTCACCTCAGCGGCGGTGTGCTAGCGTAAAGGCTATACTGGGACTGTGTCGGGAAGACTCGGGATACGTTCAGCGCTGCTTGAGTTGCTTCTTCATCTCGCTGAACGTGGCGGCGTCAATCTCACCGCGAGCGAACCGTTCGCGCAAGATCTGTGCTGCGTCCGACTCCACCGTGTGTGACCTATGAAGAGACTTATCGAGCACGTAGACCACCAGGTACACGACGGCGACGAGAATGACAATCCAAAGCATGGGTGACAGCCAGCCATACCAGCCCGAACCGGCAAAACCGTACATCATGACAATCCACTCCTTCAGGGAGACAGGCTCCAGAGTTTTGATGGCCGGGCAGGATGAAGCGACGTTCGTCCCGCCCGGCGAAGGTCGCGCTACTTGTTGGACTGATCGTACTGACTCATGTACCCCTCGCAGGCCTGAATCATGGCCTGGCCCTGAGGAGTGCTCAGAGAACTTCCCATCCATTCTCCTGCCTGTGTGGACGCTGCACTCGCAGAAGCAGTGCTTGAGGCGAACACATTCGGGATCGTGAGTCCGCCAATAGCAACGCCGATGGCAAGCACAGGCAAGACCCAGAGCAGTTTTTTCACTAGACTCACCGTCCTTTCTGGGACGCAGGATCTTCCTTCGAGATCGTTATAAAGCGCAAGTGTGGAGAAAGAATGCGGGATGTGTGACAAATTTGCGGATGAGTAACGAAGATTGTGGTTTTTCACGGGAGGGACTACTGTGAAGAGAGTCCTCGTCGTCGATGACGAAGCAAAGATGCGCAATCTGATCCGGATTTACCTGCAGAGTGCAGGTTTTTCCGTTGTGGAAGCGACGGATGGGCAAGAGGCGCTGCGTCAGGTGGAAGCGTCTCGGCCTCATGTTGTGATTCTCGACATCATGATGCCGGGGCTCAATGGGTTTTACGTATGTACGCGGATCCGCGATATGTCAGCATCGCTCCCGATCCTCATGCTGACGGCTCGAACAGAGGTGGAGGACCGGGTTTCCGGTCTCACCCACGGGGCGGACGATTACCTCACCAAACCGTTTGACGGCAGGGAATTGGTCGCCCGGGTGCACGCCTTACTCCGGCGCTCCGCTCAAGAAGAGGATGAACAACTGGCGTTTGATTTGATGGGACTGCGAATTGATGTCAAAGGGAGGAGCGTCGCGGTCGACAAATCGCATGTTCCACTCACGCCTAAAGAGTTCGACCTGTTGCTGGAATTGGCCCGACATCCCGGAAGAACTTTCTCCCGCGAAGAACTAGTTGACCGGATTTGGTCGAGGGACTACGAGGGGGCGGACCGCGCGGTGGACAGTCATGTGAAGAACATTCGAGAGAAGCTGAGGCATGCAGGACTCGAGCCTAGCCCGGTGAAGACGGTGTGGGGAATCGGATACCGCTTCGAGGCCGACTCATGATCCGCCGAAGTCTTGCGGCAAAAATCGGGGTGTCAATCGTGGCCCTGATTTTGCTTGTTTCTGTTCTGCAATTCTTTGCGCTCGATCGCCTGCTCAAAAATGCGTTCAACGGCCAGGCGGCCAGCGAACTTCTCACACAGGCACAGCAGTACGCGAACATGTCGGCCATGGGCGGAACGATGATGATGCAGATGTTGTGCAACACCGCAGACGCCTCTTTAGTCATGGTCAACCCACGGGGGAAGGTGGTCGCGGCATCTCCGTCTCTCCGATTGACATCGCCGAATACAAGTGATCAGTCAGCGATGTCAGCGGCGCTACATGGCGGTGGACGAGTAGTAGTGGGCTATAGCCGTTTGTTTAGGAGTACCGGCATTCTTGCGGCCGTACCCATTCAAGGCCAGGGCGGCGAGTCTGGCGCTGTCCTTATATTTCGCCCTGAAGGCGCAGTTCAAGCGGCCTTTCGTCACGTGACGTGGTTGCTTCTCGTCGCAGGTGTGGGAGGAGTCCTTGTTGCGCTTGGCCTCGTCGTGATCCTGTCAAGGCGAATCGCGAATCCACTGCAACGCATGGCGTTGGCTGCCAAGACGATGACGGGCGGCGACTACTCGGCCCGCGTACCGGTAATCGGGCAAGACGAAGTAGGGACCCTTGGCGAAGCTATCAACGAACTGGCAGTCAACCTGAATCGACTCGATACATCTCGAAAAGTGTTTCTATCGGATGTGGCGCACGAATTGCGCACGCCAATGACCTACATCCGTGGTTACAGCCAAGTCTTGAATGACGGTCTGGCGAATTCGGAAGAGGACTGGCACCAGTACGTGCAAATCATACACGACGAATCAACGCGTCTTGAAACCTTGGTCAACGACCTGTTTGTTCTTGCTCAAGCCGATTCACACGCTTTGGCGATCGACAAGCAAGCCACGGATATGGGGGTGGTGACGTCAGGCGTTGTCGACAGAATGCGCCACAGAGCAGAGGAAAAGGGGATCAATTTGAGTTGCACTTTATCGCCGATCCCGAATGTATCTGCGGACCGGGCACGAATGGAGCAGGTGCTGGTCAATCTGCTTGATAACGCCATTCGATACACGCCGGCTGGAGGCTCTGTGCGGGTGAGTGTGAAGCAGATCGGCAAGTGGGTGGAATTGGATGTGTCGGACACGGGAATCGGGATTCCGCAGAATGAATTGCCGCATATCTGGGAGCGTATGTACCGAGTGGAGAAGTCGCGAGCTCGCGTGAGTGGAGGTAGTGGATTGGGACTCGCCATTGTCAAACACATTGTAGAGGCACACGATGGGCATGTTTCTGCGGCAAGTGAAGAAAACCAAGGCACCACGATCACGGTTCAATTACCGCTCGACCCACCTCAAAGTTAACCTGCGCGACACCGGCTGTCACAGACCGTCCCAGAACTCCACACACTTTCTGCACAATTATCGCCTACCGTGGGAAGCAGCTGAAGATCATGGGGATGGTCTGACTGAAGCACGTGGACTGGATTATTGCATCTGTACTTGTGGTGGCCGGCTTGTCCTGTCTCGTCATTGCGAGCCTAGGCTTCGCACCCATCATGTCCATAGCGGCGATAGCGCCGCGTATGGGAACGATACGAACGGTGAATGTGTTGGTGATGATGTTCGTGATGGCCATAGTAGTCGTTGGAGGCTGGAGTCTCGTGAAGGCCACCCAACGGACGCACACAAAGTGTTCCTTTTGTCAGCGCTACGTTCGGGAAGAGTGGAATGTGTGTCCTCACTGCGGCACAAGATTGCACGCACGGGGCAGATGAAATAGCGACTCGTGCATCAGGAGATAGGGGGATTGGCATGAAGAAAGAGTTGTGGTATGCCCCGTTATGCCCACTTGGGCAAGCGTCACAACCTAATAGCACCTATTCGACAGTGATGCTGCCCGTCATGTAGCCAGGGTGGGACATCGCCCACTGACCATTGTCTAAATCGCAAGGGTCCACACACCGCCAGGTCGAGGTTCCCGCGTGCGTTGGCGTGAACGTAACCGTTGTCACACCAGGACGGCCGCTTTCCTTTGAAGGGGCGGCTTGAACGTTCAGTCCGAGCGCAGGGTCCGTAAGACTATGCGGCATGTCATCGTAGTTGTAGATGATGATTTCCGTCTGGACCCCTCGCATGAGTGTGAAGTTGGCTGGAGAAAACGCATCGTGTTTTTTGCCGTCGGGGCCGAGTTTCATGCCTGGTAGGATAGTCAGATGAACATGTTGTTTGGCATCCGGCGAATCGGATATCGATGTGTTGGCCCCGCTCGAACTGTTTACGGTCTGATTCGATGAGTACGAGCCATACGTTCCCATCATGCCTCCGGTTGGCATCCCTGTTCTGTACGACGGTGCTGTCGCACATCCGGACAATGTCACCAAAATCAGTGCGACACCCTCTGCGATGAACCCGGTTCTCATTGGAGATTCCCCCCTCTGCAATGAGTTCGCGTTTATTGTCCATCTACTATTGCAACGACCGCAAGTTCCGAAAGGACTAGTACAGGTAGTACCCTGTGGTAACATTAAGCATTGATAGCGCCAGACACCCGCGCTTGAATCCGAAGCCCTGCGCAACTTGTAGGGTGACACTGGAGGGCGTGTTAAAGTGAGCGAGGTCCATGTCTCGCGTCGCCGACTCATCATTCCCATTGCAGTTATGGCTGTACTAGTCGTGTTATCTACGTGGATTGTAGCGAAGTATATTCAAAACCAAAAAGTCGCCGGGGTTGGCGACCAAGCGCCAGACATCACGACGACGACTATATCTTCGACACCCTTTGCGCTGAGTTCGTTGCGTGGAGAACCGGTCTTTATCGACTACTTTGCTCCTTGGTGTCAGCCGTGTATTCAGGAAACTCCAGATCTCGTTCGGTTCGCCGAACGGTACGGAAACCGTATTCACATTGTGATGGTTGACCGTGGAGATGGGGTGCCCTACGTTCGGTCTTACGTCCGCCACTATCAACTCCCATCGTCCATTACGGTGCTGTTAGACCCCAACAACCACTGGTCCCACGCGTTTGGAGTGATAGGTCAGCCTGAAACCATCCTGGTCAACGGGAACGGAAAGATTGTTTCTCACCTGATTGGGCCAATGTCTCTGCAACGGATGGTGTCAGCTGCTGAACATGCTGGTATGAAGTAGACAGCGCAGGAATCGTAAATATATAAAGAAAATGGCTGCTACCTGACTCCAGGCGGCAACCGATGTTGGGAGGCATTGCGAAAATTCATTTGACGGTGATTGTACCGGTCATGTAACCCGCGTGCGACATAGACCACCCGTTATTGGGCATATCACAGGGGTCGATGCAGCTCCATGTGAAGGTGCATGCTTTGTGGGGAGTAAACGTGAAAGTTGTGACCCCAATGCAACACGATTCGAAATAACAGAGCTGTTGTTAGACAGGGGAAAAAGTGTGGGGGAATTAGTCGAAGCGGTTGGTGTATCCCAAGGACAAGTTTCCAACCACTTGGCTTGTTTGAAGTGGTGCGGGTACGTTTTATCCCGACAAGAGGGAAACGTGCTGTATCGCGTCACGGATGAGCGTGTTCGCACAATTATTCAATTGGTTGAAGGGATTGTGGCAGACTATGCTGCACATATCAGCGATTGAACACGAATGTAGAGGGAACATGTGGAACTTACCCAGGTTGCATGGCTGTCAGTCGCAAAAATGTAAGGTGGACGGGTAAACTACACCGAGATTGCACTCGTTACTCAATCAGTTTGTGGAGAAATTGAATTCGATACATGTGGAGGTGCACCATGCAGGATTTCAAGATGAAAATTAAGGGTATGACCTGTACTAGTTGTGAGGATCACATCGAATCTGCGCTCTCATCGGTTGGAGCAACGCAAGCTAAAGCAGATTTTCGTCAGGGAGAAGCCAGTTTCAAAACGGGCGTTGAAACGAGCCTGAGCGCATTATTTCAGGCGGTTCAGGATGCAGGTTACGTTCCTGTTGGCATTGAAATGCAGGAATCTACTGAGGTACAACCAAGCTTTAATCCTGATAACAGCGTTGATTTCGACTTCGTAATCATTGGTTCAGGCGGAGCCGCTTTCTCTGCCGCCATCGAAGCCTCGAAATACAATGCTCGCATTGCCATGATTGAGCGCGGGACTGTTGGTGGAACGTGCGTGAACGTTGGCTGTGTTCCCTCCAAAACGATGCTTCGCGCAGGTGAAATCAATCATTTGGCAAACACGAATCCATTTATCGGTCTACATACCTCATCGGGGTCTGTTGATGTAAAAACACTAACAGAACGGAAAAACGAGTTGGTTGGCGAATTACGTCGACACAAGTACGAGGATTTAATTTCAGAATACGGATTTGACCTCATTCGCGGAGAAGCTCATTTTGTAAACGCGAATACCGTGCAAGTTGGGGAACGGCAGATCACCGCTTCGAAATTTTTAGTTGCAACAGGGGCATCCCCATTTGTACCCGATATCCCAGGACTTAGAGACAGTCATTATCTGACGAGTACATCACTCCTTGAACTGACTGCCCTGCCAGAACATCTTGTGATTATTGGTTCTGGCTACATTGCGCTCGAACTTGGACAAATGATGCTTAACCTTGGGGCAAACGTAACGATGATTCAACGAAGTAATCGAATCTTAAAATCGTATGAGCCAGAGGTATCGGAAGCTGTGACAGCTGCCCTGCGTGAACAAGGCATCGAGATCATCCACGGTGCGACGTATGAGCGTGTGACCGAAGAGAACGGAATCAAGAGCGTGCATGTGACCGTCAACGGTGAAGCTCGTGTCATCACAGGTGATGCCTTGCTGGTGGCAGTGCGACGTTCACCGAACACGGGTTCACTCAGGCTCGAAAATGCCAAAGTGAACGTGGGCAGTCGTGGTGAAATACTGGTGGATGAGTATTTAACGACAAGTAACCCCGATATTTTCGCCGCAGGTGATGTCACGCTTGGACAGCAGTTTGTGTATGTAGCGGCTTATGAGGGGGCAACGGTTGCGGCGAATGCTTTCGATGAAGAAAGACGGAAGGTGGATCTATCGGTTGTCCCAGGGGTCACATTCACGAACCCAGGGATTGCAACTGTAGGATTGACCGAAGCTGACGCAAAGCAACAAGGTTATGATGTCATCACGTCGGTATTACCGCTTGAAGCGGTTCCACGAGCACTTGTGAATCGAGAAACGACAGGTGTATTTAAACTCGTAGCCGACGCAACTTCGCGCAAAATCATTGGGGCGCATGTTGTGTCTGAAAACGCGGGTGACGTAATTTATTCGGCGGTATTAGCTGTGAAATTTGGTCTTACGATTGAGGATTTGAAAGGAACGCTCGCTCCCTATCTGACCATGGCGGAAGGGTTAAAACTGGCAACGCTTACGTTTGATACAGATGTTTCTAAACTCTCGTGTTGCGCGGGGTGAGGTGGTTAGCCTTACCCACGCCTCCTCACTCCTTCTTTACGAAAACCGAATTGTAGGTAGTAAGGTTCAGGACTCCGTTAGTTCAAGGTCAACCAGTCATTTTCGCTTTACAAACACCAATCCGAAATGATACGGTTTCAAGTCAACTTGAACATCCACCACGTACCCTGCCTCATTAGCCCATCGAATAATTTGTTCAGGTGTTGGGCGAATCGCCATAGATGGTCCTCCTGGAGTATCCTCACGTTTTCAGTGAATGACCCCAATCATACCATCAGAATTCAACAAGCTATGAGTAACTTTCAATAAAGAAGCAGGATTTTCACAATGCAATATGTTGAATAGCGAAATGTAGTCGATACTACCAGAGTAGCTTTTAAGGATACTGGTTGTAGAATCATCAGATATGTCGCCTTGAATCGCGATGATGTTGTTATGTCCGTCTCTAATTGCTTTCTTCCTGCATGACTCCACCATTCCCCTATCTATGTCTATACCAATAGCAGTTCCGCTAACCAATCGTGAAGCGGGTAGTAAGAATGTACCATACCCACACCCGACATCAACGAAAGTATCCACACGTTTGTCCACTTTGAGTTGTCGCAATATTACTTCTGGTTCATAATACCCTTCCCAAATGTCTTCTGAAGGCATTCCAGATTCACGATACTTCGACATAATGTCTTCTCCTATGACGGATTATGTGGTTCAAAGTGAATTCTACATCACCAAGAGTCAATCGGGAAACGCAAAAGAAGACTATATTCATCAGATGGTCCAACTTTTACCAACCGTAAATAGCGGGATTTAAGTCAATGACTTGCAAACATCAGACAGTCAGAGTATTATTCAAGTAATCAATTGAATACTTTACAAACGGAGGTGAGTAAAGTGGGTACCGATACACGAGGTTGGAAAGATGCAATATACGAACAGTTTGGGCGGATTGGAAAGGCGTTATCCAGTCCACGCAGACTCGAAATATTAGACCTTCTATCACAAGGTCCGAAGAATGTTGAAACATTGGTGCTTGAAACGGGAATGAGTGTTGCGAATGTATCTCAGCATTTACAAACCCTCTTACAAGCACGTCTTGTTCAATTTGATAAACAGGGCACTTACGCGGTCTATCAGTTATCCAATGCCAAAATTTCTGCTCTCTTACTCCTCATTCAAGCGATAGGGGAAGACCTTTTGGCGGAGGTCAGATTACTGCGGGACGAATTCCTTTCGAATCGCGATTCGTTTGAACCCCTTACCCTCGACGAATTGAAGGCAAGGATGGATGTGGATGAGGTATATCTGATTGATGTAAGACCCAAAGAGGAGTTTGAATACGGGCATATCCCTGGAGCCTTTTCCATTCCCGTGAAGGAACTTGCGGATCACTTATTAAGCATAGATACGAATCGCCCTGTAGTTGCCTATTGTCGGGGGCGATACTGTATGTACGCGGTAGAAGCTGTTGAAATGCTTAGAGAACATGGGATTCATGCAATTCGCATTGATGAAGGTGTCCGTGAATGGAAACAGCAACCGTTACATTGAGCACGTTCTGAAATCGTCACGTACCAGAAGTGAAAAATCCATTAGGAAGGGTGATTCAAGTGATATTTAGGCAATATCTACACTTTAATCCTGTTGCGGCTTCATACCTATTTGGTTGCGGTGGTCAAGGCAAAGGTGTCGTTGTTGATCCTCTGGAAAGTGAAATTGACTTTTACGTTGAGCAGGCAAATGCCGCTGGAATGAAGATTACACATGTTTTTGATACACACCTGCATGCTGATCATATCTCTGGTGGGCGCAAATTGGCTGCAAAGACGGGAGCCAAGTACGTGTTACATCGGTCAGCAGAAACCAACTTTTCTTTTATGGGTGTCGATGATGGAGATGAAATCATTGCAGGGAATGTCGTCATTCGTGTCCTTCATACGCCTGGACATACGCCTGAACATATTTCCCTGCTTGTAACGGATATATCAAGAGGGGAAAAACCGTGGTTTGTGTTGACGGGGCACACACTGATGGTCGGAGACGTAGGGAGGACTGAACTTGCCTCCGATGTTGAAAAGGGTGCATCTGATTTATTCGAGAGTCTTGGAAAGTTTCTGGGCATGGATGACTATATCGAAGTCTATCCAGGTGCTTTTTCGGGATCAGTCTGCGGTCGCGCGTTGAGTGGAAAACCAGCTTCGTCAATTGGCTTCACACATATCGACTCTCGTAAGGTGTGCTTGAAAAGTGGGGAGTAAGTGGTAAACTCGATATAGGAACACACGTTCGTATATCGAGGTGGTATTCATGAATCTCCTGGAGTTTATGCAACAGTTCTCTGATGAGAAATCCTGTGAGGAGCGTCTCATTCAACTGCGTTGGAAGGGAGGCTTCACCTGCCCCAAGTGTAATCATTCAGAAGCCCTACTGGTTCATGCGAACCACAGGCGTGACGCCGACCGCAGAGTCCCGCTGTTCGAATGCAAGCAGTGTCACCGCCAGACTTCCGTCACCGCTGGAACCATCTTTCACAAGAGCAAAACGCCGCTCTACAAGTGGTTCCTCGCAATATACTTGGTCAGCAATGACAAGCGTGGTGTTTCTGCGAAGACACTTCAGCGTCACATCAGTGTCTCTTACGATACGGCTTGGAATATGCTCCATAAAATCCGTCATGCGATGGCGGAGCGAAACGCCAAGTACAAGTTGGAGGGCATCGTACAGGTCGATGACTTCTACCTCGGCGGTAAAAGCAAAGGCAAACGGGGACGTGGTACAGCGCAGTCACCCATGGTCATGGGGGTTTCACTCAAGAAAGGAAAACCTCAATACTGCTTCGTTGAGGCAGTTGACGACCTGAGCAAGAATTCGATACTGCCTGTACTACAAGGCAATCTCGGGGCTGATGTCGTCTTAGAGACGGACGGGAATTGGTCGTACAGCGCCAGTGCAAAGGAAATGGACATCCCGCATGTGGTGACGTTGTCCAGTGACGAAAACGCTCATGAAACGTTCCACTGGGTCGATACTTTGATTAGCAACCTGAAGGCATTCATTGACGGCACATACCATGGACGGGAGCAGTACAAGCAACTGTACGCTGCCGAGTTTACGTACAGATTGAACCGTCGTCATATGGGGCACGGGCTCGTAGAACGGCTGCTCAACACCTGCGCATTAGCGCCCCCAATAAATGTTAGGCAAACTGCCTAAGTGGGGGCTCAGCCCAAGTCACTTACGAGACTAGATATGTGCGATTGGCTTTGAGCGTCAGTTCAATAAGGGACTGCAAATTCGTGATGAGACCGATTTTGTAACATTTATGACGAAAGATGTCCCTCCAAAGCCTGAGAATTTCGATGAGATACGCAGGACGAACATGGGTTACGAGAAATGAACAAGTTGGAACGGGGACGGTCACAGCCGTTCCCGCCGTTTTTATAGGGGGACAACGCAATGAAAGAACAGTCTATAAGGCTTGGGCTTCGACCCAACATAGGGCAATTTGTTTTACTGGCTGTCAACAACGCTTTTGTTGGAACTATGGTAGGAATTGAGCGTACAGTTGTGCCGATCCTGGGGCAGAGAACATTTCACTTAAGTTCGTTGGCGGTATTACTTGCCTTCATTGCGTCCTTTGGTTTCGTGAAGGGACCTTTAAATTTAGTTGCAGGGAGATTGGCAGACAGATGGGGACGAAAGCCCATCTTAATCGCAGGTTGGGTGTTCGGACTGCCTGTACCCTTGATTATTATATTGGCTCCATCATGGACATGGATCGTCATTGCAAATCTTTTACTGGGAGCCAACCAAGGTTTTGCATGGTCAATGACTGTCACCAGTAAGATGGACCTTGTTGGACCGAAACGAAGAGGAATGGCGTTAGGTATCAACGAGTTCAGTGGTTATATTGGTGTTGCAGCGGTCAGTACGATTGCAGGATATTTGGCTTCCGCCTATAGTCCCAGACCGATTCCATTCATCGTATCAGAGATAATTGGGGTGATCGGACTTCTAACCGCACTGATTTTCATTCGCGAGACCTTGCCCTTTACCAAACTGGAGATGCCAACGAAAACATCACATGAAATGACACCATCACTTGGACGTGTGTTTACCTTAGTGAGTTTCAAAAACCGCACACTGTTTGCCTGTAGTCAGGCGGGTTTGATTAACAAATTGAGCGATACGGCAATTTGGGGACTTGTGCCTATACAAATGGCAAGGGGTAACTTTACAGTTGCACAAATTGGGTTAATGAGTGGTATTTATGCTTTCACATGGGGGGTTCTTCAACTTGGTTCAGGAATCTGGAGTGACCATGTAGGACGCAAACTTCCGATTGCATCAGGACAAATCCTAAACGCAATCGGCATTGCTTTTGCCCTGATAGCACATTCATTAGCCGTCTGGGTGATTGTCGCCTTACTCACGGGGTTGGGCACAGCTCTGGTATACCCTGTGTTGCTTTCCGCCGTTGGTGATGCATCGCATCCATCGTGGCGCGGCTCTGCGCTTGGTGTCTATCGCATGTGGCGTGATGGAGGCTATGCCATCGGGGGAGTTTTACTGGGGTTAGGTGCAGATTGGATCGGCGTCCACGGCATCTTTATAGTGTTGGCGGCTATCGTCTTTTTGTCAGGCGTTACCGTAACCATTTTGATGTCGGAAACGTTGAGAGCAACAGACCTTAAAAACTGAGACATACCGTATGCAGTGAATTTCGCGTTCGTCCGTTCCCGTTATATATGTTCTCAGAATAGTTCGCGCTACAGAGTGAATTGAGCTGCAAGTAAGATAAATAATCTGTACAAGACACCAACCCGTTGTGAAATGGGTGACTATATCATATCATCAGGTTATGAAGTGATGAAACGAGGTGGAGAATGTGAGCACGACGGTTGACACCGCTTTATCCGTTCGAGCCAAGTTTTTTCGCGGGTTGGCTGACCCTTCACGTTTGACATTACTATTGGCACTTCGCCAAGGTGAGAAGACCGTTAGTTCGTTGAGCGCGGAAACAGGTCTTTCACAAAGCAATGTATCTAACCACTTGGCTTGTTTGAAGGATTGTGGATTGGTGCTGAATCGGCAAGAGTGGCGACATGTGTACTACCGTGTGGCTGATAAAAAAATATTGCACTTGTTGAATGTTGCCGATGAAGTGGTGGCGGATAATGCACAGCGTATTGCTGATTGCGTGAATTACTGCGCAAACGAAGATAAATAAGGGAGGTGTTTAATGCGTGTCTAGACCAACACACAATGTATCACTTCGCAAGGGTGTGAACATCGAGTTGATGTCGATTGCCTGGATGGTCATTGAAGCAGTCGTCGCAATTGGCGCAGGAATTATTGCACATTCTTTAGCTCTGACTGCCTTCGGTGCTGACAGTGTGATTGAACTCGTCGCTGGAGGCGTTTTACTTTGGCGGTTGACAGTTGAGTCCCGTGGAGCAAGTTTAGCTCATATCAAGCGGGCAGAGAAGACTTCGTCATGGGTCGTGGGAGTCGCCTTACTCTTGCTCGCGGTCTACATCGTTGTCGCGTCCATTGTTAAGCTGGTCAGCCACCAGGGAGCTGACACGAGTTACCTTGGACTCGGCTTAGCCATTGCGTCCGGCATTATCATGCCATATTTGTCACGAACAAAGAAGCGAATTGGAACGGACATTGGTAGCAAGGCTCTTCGTTCGGACGGCTCCTGCAGCATGGTCTGTGCATACATGTCGTGGATTCTCATAGCCGGTGTGGTACTGACCGCTGTTCTGGGTTGGTGGTGGATTGACTCCGTAGCGGCATTAGCTCTCGTTTATTACGTGGTCAAAGAGGGATGGGAAGCAATCGAGGAAGCAAGGGGAAAAGAAGACGCTTGTGGGTGCTGTCATATCTAAGTTTATATAAAGGCGGTCCGACTACGGGTTGCCTTTATACGTTTGCTTGTTCTTTACGTGGTAGACAATTTATTGCGCACATGGGGGCGTTAACTGAATAGGGGTTTTGCTTGATAGCCCATTTGGGTCGTATAATTATTCAATGGTCTCACCGGAGATCCTAATGCCTAACATGGGATTTAAACACTATATTCCGAAGACGCCAAATTAATTGCAACTTCGTTGTATTCAAAAACATGTAGCGATATTTTGGGGATACCCATTTGCTTCACGAGGGCTTCGAGAGCTTGCATGGTTTGTCGTCCATAACCCTTGTCCCTTGCATCTTCGTTCATTTCAATGCCATAAATAAACATTCCCTTCCCTTCATCACGCACCTTCAGCCATAAACAGCCGACGTCTTGGTCACTGTTTTCATCTTTGACATTAAAGAGATAGGTATCCAAGGTGTCTAATCCATCAGGCATTATCTGTTCAAACTCATGCTGTGAAACCTGCATCGCCTCTTCAGCCGAGACGTTGCCCACTCGCACCTTTTCTTCGGCATGAAACTTTACATTAGCGTCCAACCACGTCTCATACTTCTCAATTGTCATTGGCACCAACTTGACCACGGCTTTCCCGATTCCCTTGTAGTTTCCACCAGATTTGGCATTTACTATGTTCGTTGCTGAACAGTCCATTCCTCTCTAAGCTGCCCAAGTGTTGTTTCAACGGTATGGATTTAATCCGGGCTGGTTAGTCACGGTGCGCATGAGCATCTCGGGACTGTCACTTTTGATCGGCGTTTCGATACGCTCTGGTCTGGTGCAAACCTTTGCAGTGTGGAAGGATAAAATAGACGCCGTGAGAATGGTTCTTCTAGGAATCATCGGCTTGCTGGGAGTTCAATATTCGTACTTCGCCTCGATCCGGTACGGTAACGCAGCCACCGGTACGATGCTCCAGTACATGGGGCCAATTTTCATAACCGTGTATGTAGCATTGCGGAGTCGTCGTATGCCGCACACGTCTCAATTGGTGGCTGTCATTCTTGCGCTGACTGGTGCTTTTCTGCTAGTAACAAATGGAAATTTCCACAGCTTTTCAGTTGCATGGTTGGCGGTAGTTTGGGGAACCATTTCAGCACTAACTGCTGCGTTCTATACGCTCTATCCAAAAGCCTTATTGCAGAAGTATGGCGCTGCAACCGTCTCTGGATGGGGGATGCTCATTGGTAGTATCGGAATGGGCTTATCACTCCGCCGTGGCACTTTTCAGGCCATAGCACGCTCGGAACGTGGTGGCTAGTAAGTTTTGTTGTAGTGTTCGGCACGCTCATCGCATTTTACGTCTACATTGCCAGTCTGAAGTATATTTCTGCTTCTGAAACAAGCCTTTTAGCGTGCGGCGAACCACTTTCGGCAGCAACTATCGCTGTTGCTTTCCTGCACGTGGAAATGGGTTTGGCGGCAGTGCTTGGAGGATTGTGCATCATTGTGACAGTGGCCATCTTAGCTCGCAAGGGATCTAACCAACAAGAGTAGTACATGCGGTATGACTTGTTTTGGTTCGACGGAGGTGATAGTTGTGTATTACAACATGTTATTCGAAAACGATGTTCCAGCATCCCTTCGCTCCTGAGCGAAGCGGATTGATTCATATCCCTTCGTCGGGAACACGCCAAATCCGACAAGGCGGAGGGAATTAAATGAGGCAGAGATATTTGGGTGCCGTCCTCTTGGCGCTTGCCGCAAGCATATGGGGCGGCATGTATGTAGTGAGCAAAATCGTTTTGGAAGTCGTTCAACCACTTGCGCTCGTTTGGTTGCGGTATGTCGTCGCTCTTGCGGCGCTGGTACTTGCCATACTCGCAACAAGGCAATCGTGGCGAATACGTTGGCGAGATGTACCTGTGGTTGTTGCCATTGGAATTGTTGGGTATGCAATATCCATTTGGACTCAGTTCCTTGGAACAAAGCTGACTACGGCACAGATGGGCGCTATGATTACATCATCGACGCCGGCGTTGATGGTCGTTTTCGGACGACTGATTCTAGGCGAAAGGATCACACTCCGAAAAGCGTTATCCGTCGGATTGGCAACCATTGGGGTCCTGATGATTGTTGGCATCGGTGGATTCGGAAGTTCTTACGAACTCGGTGGGGTGATCCTGTTTATCGCTGCGCTTACATGGGCGTTAATGTCCGTGTTGGTAAAACGAGTGTCGACGGCCCATTCACAGCTCGTTGTCACGACTTACGCCATCCTCGTAGCGACCATTGTGATTACGCCAGTCGGCATTCGACAAATGCACGGATTGGGTAACATATTGTCCCACCCAGTCCTTTGGGGCGGTGTGCTATACCTCGGCATCGTCTCGACAGCAGGTGCCTTCTTTCTCTGGAACAAGGGCTTGCAGATGGTTGATGCAGCAAGTGGTGGCTTGTATTTCTTCTTTCAGCCGCTCGTCGGGACATTTCTAGGGTGGCTTGTTCTTGGCGAGCAAGTGACAATGACGTTTTGGATTGGTGCGACTTTAATTCTTGCAGGAGTTATGCTCGTGATAAGGGAATAAATGGACGTAGAAATGAACGAATAGGGGGCGGTTGGCAACCGCTCTCTTTTCTTTTGGGTACGCCCGGCACGGGCGGTTTCTATAGTTGGAGCACAGCCACATGATGTTCAATGGTACCCCAAACGAGAGGGTGGGGAGGAGGGCAGGATGCGTCAATACCTGAGCAAAGATGAGGCTTGGGCTGTTATAGACAATCACTGTTGGGTGTTGACGAAGGTCGATGTATGACTTTGTCGGTTCCGATCCTAAAGGTTTGGCTTGGTGCTCTCGCCATTCACCGGCCTATTCCGTCTTGACCAAAATGATGCAAATGAAGGCTTTGGAACTGAATGGCGTATCGTACAGCGGTAGTCACCGTGGCATCGGTTGAGGAATGTCGCAGTCGGCAGTCGTTATTTAGGTAGTCCGTGTTCAGATTATTGTTTATGCACCGTTTGGGAATAACTGATCCCAGTTCATACTGGAAGGAGTTACAAATGGGAAACACCCTTTTTGCAGTTCGCCCGAAACCGCTGCCCGGAGAGTCATTTTGGGGCTATCTGCGCCGTCTCTCCCATCAAAACGGGATTCCGGTCTTGACCGTCTTAAACTCCATAAAAAGTTGGGAGCAAAAGTACGTTCAGCGAGCGGATTTCGGACTGCTTGATATATCTCCCGGAAGCTTAGTGGACATGGGGAAGTTCGCAAATTTAACCGGGCGTACAGTGGAGGAACTATTGCGTACAACGTTTCAACCTTTACTAACCAAGTTTGGCGCAAGGGAAGACGTTCAACGGACTCGCTTCATGTCGGGCATGATATTGAGTTCATATCGGTTTTGTCCCACGTGTTTGAAGGAGAGAATATATTATCGGCTACTATGGAAGATGAGTTGTGTAACATCCTGTGTTGAACACAAACTGTACCTGGTCGACACATGTTCTAGTTGCAAAAAACAAATCAGCTTCCGGGATGTCGAAGCCCTCGATGCATGTCCTCACTGCGGATCTTCACTTATCAAATGCCAAGCACGAGCGATTGACGGCGACGAACGAGAGCAACAGCGATGGATACATGAGGCGTTATGTACCCTCCTTGAACCAGGGGGCTCTCTAATCGACCCGCCCGAGGTTGCCATGCGCATACTTTATTTACTTTGCGGGCGGCGACTGGATTTTGAACGGCAACTGGCCGAAGAGGCATTGCCATTTGTTCTACCCACATTGCTCCAGCACGCACGAGACAGTCTGTCTCAAAAAAGAATCCTCCACCTTTCATTTCTGTTGAAGACTTTGTATGAACATCAAACTTCCATGGACGAATTTCTTCGGGTCACCGTTCCGGACAGTTTCGTGAAGTCATTGAGACAAGGAGTAGTTAGGAGAGCCGAACAATTATGTTGTCTTGCTCCTTGGTGTAACGGGTATCAGCAGCCGGGTACACTCGTGAGAACGGGAACGACGTTGAAACGGCGTAAATCCGGTGAGACGTTGTTGTATTATCTCGCCTGTACGGAGTGCGGGTGTGAATACGCCGTCGATGAAGAGGGAGTACTTAAAGAGCGGACTTATTTCATTGAAGGATATCAGTCACTTCGGAGTGCGGGTAATCCACTGAGCGGGATGAAGGATCTGGCACGTAGTATCGGATTCACTGAGGACAAAACCCGCCGATGCTTAGCTTATTTCTGCACACGGATGGAACCCTATGAATGGAGTGGGGCTTTGGTTGAGATTGACAATGCGTTGCTTGACCGAGTTCTCAACGATATTTGTAAAGGAGCGAAATTGAAGGCCATTCAGCAGTGGAATTGCTGGGAGAGCTATCAGCAGTTTCTCGTTTATCGATTCCATCCAGAGGTCATGCGTGCTTTGATTGAGATGAAGCGGCCTCGGCCATCTAAGCGGACCAATAGTGCAATAAAACGTGAAATAGTCCGTGAGGTGGTAGAGGATTTGTTGGAAAAGAATGAGGATATTACACTTGCGTCGGTTTGTGAAATTGTAGGCGTTTGTCCGGAGACGATTCGGCATTGGGGATGCAACGACCTCATCGCGGAGGCGAAGCAAATCCAATGGGAGAATAGAGTCCAGCATAGAAAAGATTTGATATATAAAAAAGTTGAAGAATTCTTGCTCCAAAATTCAAACACAACGGTAACCTCTAATGCTCTGTATAATTCATGTAGAATAAACCGTACAGGTCTTTGGAGAATTGCGCCTGAACTTACGACTTATATTTATGAACGGATCATACAGCACAACCGGAAGTGTAGGATAATAAATGACTCCCTGAACTACGATGAAGAATTTTGAGAGTGAGGCCATACACAAATGGGGTTGAAGAGATTTAGCATACGTCCCGTACCGAAATCTGGAGAATCATTAAGTGGGTTTTTAGTACGTGTGGCCCACAAAAATCTCATCAACTATCGTCAGCTATTCAAGCTAATAAGCACTGGTAATCCGGTTTACGCGAGAGACAAAGCTCATCATCTTGACATTTTACCAGAACGTATAATTGACCTATCACTGCTTTCAGAACTAGTTAATGCAATGACACAAACCTTATATACCATGACTTTTCATCCCGTTTACACCAAGTTTTTAGATGAAGTTGATTCAACGGAAAAATATCGTTCAGTTATGCAGGTTTCTACGGACAAACGTATACGTCGATTTTGTACTGAATGTCTTCGAGAAGAAGGGGTATACAAACTCATTTGGCAAATAAAGGAAATTGTGATCTGTGACCGACATGGGGTACGGTTAAGCACCGCATGCCCAACTTGCTTATCTGACCAACCGTTTATATCCGATTCTATGGCCACATGTACGTGCCATTTTTGCGGAACCAGTATGAAGACTCGGCTGGGACAAATAGTTGAGTTGGAGCAGGACAAACTTGAGTATCAAAGGAGAAAATATTCCGAGTGGAGACAGTTGCTTTCATTTGAGGAAGGTAATCTCGTACAGCCGATTACAAGCTACTCAAACGAAAAATCATTGGCCATCACGATGTTATATGTATCACAAAATAGCCCCAAAGAGGTACAACTTGAGAGAGAACTATCAAATGGTCTTGTTCGCATGATCAGCGACAGGGATAATCCCCGATGGATAAGCATCGAAAAATTTCTTAGTTTCATCCGTGCCGCCGGTATTTCAATAACTACGCTTAAGAATGTGAACGTTCCCGATTCATTCGTAAAATCAATTCAACTTTCGGATACAACAGTTGGATGTTGCTTGGCGTCCTGGTGCAAATATTATGGAACGGGTAATGGGCTTAGGCGCGTTACGTGGAAAAATGGCTTCAAAGGGAATGGGGCTTTTTATTATCCCCCATATATATGTACTGGTTGCTATATGAAATACGGAATAAAGGGTGGTAACTGGGAAAATGTTGTCGGCCGGGCCTGTGACGACATCAGTTCTATAGAGAATGTCCGTAATCTCCTGAACCAGGGAATGACACAAAGAAGAATTCGGGAAGTTCTTGGGTTTCATCCATTCGTCGTTAGTCGAATTATGGGCTATTTAGCCTATTACAAGATGTTGAACAAAAAGTTGATGGCTGTATACTCAGTTGATGAGGAACCGGAAGATATTGTGGATTGTATAAAGCAGATCGGCAATCATCCTTTAGAGGGCGTCACACGGGCCAGGTCTCTATTTGGATGGGACCGTAAAACCTTTTATTACTACATGGCATCCCCAAAAGTACAAGATTACTTGTTTTCCGAACAAGCTAAGAGAATATCAGCTCATAAAGACGAGAACCGGATGTCACCACTGCTTCGTGATAGACTCAGTCGATTGTTACACACATGCAAGGCTAGCACGAATAGGATTACGTTTGCAGATTTAGCTATGTCGCTTGCAATTAACGTTCAATTGTTATCAACCAGCCCCTTCAAAGAAATGATATTGCAGGCCCAAGCCGAACAAAGATCATGTGCAATAAAACAAGAACGCAAAGAACTAAGAACGAAAATTCGAGATTTCGTTCGGGACAAGCAGATGCGAAGTGAACCATTTACGGTAATGGATGTATGCTTGCACATGGGACGTACTCATAAGTACATGAGTCGGAACCACAGTAGAGTCACTCGGTGGATAGCCCTTCTTGCTAAACAGGATGCGGCACGTCGCATTGCTGAGCGAAAGGAATTTATGATGGCTGAAGTCCGTATGGCCATAGAACAGCTAGCGGTAACCGAGGAACATGTAACTGTCCAGAAAATAGCGAATTTTACAGGTATTTCTTATAAACAGTTATATACATATTCTGAGGTCGTAAAGGCAATCAATGACGCAAAGCTCAGATTCCGTACAGGGCGTGTGTTTGCTCGCAATAAGTAAAACGATTTATGCCGGTTTATGTTATACAAATTACGCTTTATGTCATTTTACGATATTGACAATGCCATTTTACATCAAAAAACACCCTGGAATCAGGCGCTTTTTATGCCATTTGAAGTTATCCCTCACAATTACGTCTGCGATTGAGTCACTGTACGACATGGCTGAGACAGCTTTACGTCAATGATTGAGTTAGGTGCAGCAGCAGCTTTTCCGTATCACGCGGAGAAGCTGCTGTTTTTACGGGCTGAGTAACGGTCCTTGAAGGTTCCGTTGTAGCGTACAGAGGGACCAGGGTTGCGAACCGTTGCTGATGAAATACGCCTTAATACTTTGTTAAGAAAACGCAAATCTGAGCGTGATAAACTGTCGTGTGATTCAGTGACTGCAACGAATGATCTCGTCAGAGGGGGTCTAACCATACAACACACCGTCAGAATTGTACAGAAAATTCTAGTAGATTTCCTGGAGTATGCAAACCCAGTGGTCTAACTCAAACGTTTATGGCTTTGTGAAACGGGTATCCAGATTACAAAATTGCTAACGGTCGAGGTGCATACGTGTCTACTAATCTCTCTTTAGGAACCCGCGTACAGAGCGATAGGGAAATTGTGATTCCGTTTCGACAGCGCTGGTACGATGTCGTGTTCGTGTTCTTTTTTCTCATCAATGTCTGCTTTGTCACATACATCATCGATATCGAACAGATTATTGTTTCAAACCCCTATCACTTTAACCCTCCCGCTTGGCCGCCCATGTTTTTCATTCGCATGGTTCATCATTACGGGGCATTGTATGACCCCGACCTCATGGCGCGAGCCGCGTGGTGGAAGGCAACCATTTGGATTGACGTGCTCGGCTTCGGTCCATTTTATGTGCTTGCCACCTACGCGTTTGTCAGAGGCCGAAACTGGATCCGTATTCCTGCCATCATTTACTCGTCCGTTATGTTAACGAATCTCACTGTTATCATGTTCGAGGAGATGGGTGGCGCTACGCCGACCCCGCACCCCCTAGTCGTGCTGGGTGTCTACTCACCTTATATCTTAATTCCGCTTGCACTCTTGGTCCGCATGATCCCGACAGACAACCCGTTTAAGCGGAGGGTTTGAACAGGTTCTGTTGCCATGAGAGAGTTGATCTCAACTGGGACAGGGCGAGTGTACTGGTAGTTTTCATTTGATGTCAGGAAAGGACGGATATTGTCGTGGTCATATTGATCGTCATCTTGTTGGGACTCATAGCTGGAACGGTTCTGTTCAGGGGGACCGTCATGAAGGCACTAAACGGTAGCTCCGCGAAGCAAGGGAGCATATCCGTGCTCATTCCTGTCAGAAACGAAGAGTTAAATATTGCCCCATTGCTGAACTCGATTTTTGAACAGGCGATTCGGCCTGACGAGGTCATCGTCATTGATGACCATTCTGACGACCAAACCAAAGCAATCGCAGAAAGTTACGGCGTCACAGTATTATCAGCACCGGCTCTCCCAGAGGATTGGACGGGTAAGAACTGGGCGTTGTGGAATGGATACCTGCATTCGCGAGGAGAAATCCTGGTGTTTCTTGATGCAGATGTCCGGCTTCACCGCAATGCTCTTCAAACTTTAGTCTCGGAACGGCAACGACAAGGAGGAGTAATCTCCGTCCTCCCATACCATCAAGCCCATCACTTCTATGAAAAATTCGCGATGCTGCTGAACATGCTGATGGTATTTGCTTTTGCCTCCCCTTTTGAAAGGTCCAATCGAAGAAAAGGTCTTTTCGGAGCGTGCATTGTCACAACAAGAAAAGACTACGACACCATTGACGGACATCGCAGCATCCGTTCGAAATTGCTGGATGACATGAGTTTGGGTGAACGTTTCCAGCAAGCAGGAATTCGAGTGACGAATTACATTGGCGGAGAGGTCATTCAATTCCGGATGTATCCTGACGGTATGAAAAGTGAAGTGGAGGGATTTTCGAAAGAAGTGGCCTTAGGTACGGCATCCTTTCGCATCCTGACAATCATACCTATGGTTCTCTGGATTGTCTGCCTGATTGCAGCGGATTCATTTTTGTTCTTCATCGGTACACCGTACTTCGTGCCATTGCTCATAGCCTACTCGTTATACGTGCTTCAATTTTTCTATTTTAACCGTTATATCGGTAGCTTCGGCGTGGTTCATCCTATTCTCCATTTTCTCTCCACCCTCTTTTTCTTTGTAATTCTGGTGCTTTCGGTGTACCAGTCGTTCATTCGAAGGAGGGTCATGTGGAAAGGACGGTATATCGACATAGGACGTGGTGGAACTCAATGACAAGTCAACTTCTCTCCTGCCATCTCAACATCCATAAGTCTGAAGACGAATCTCAAGCGTATTGGAATTTGCAGACTTATTATGCTACTGAAAGGTCGAGGTGAGTCGATGCATACATACTGACCTCTCTCTTAGAACAGACGTACTGAATAATCTGGACACCGTGGTTCCGCTTCGACATCGCTGGTACGACTTCGCTTTCGTTCTGTTTTTTCTGATAAATGTCTACTTTATCACCTATATCGGATTTTCCGCGCCTTCCGGCAGGGTCCGAATTGGTAATTCGAGTTGGCGCATAAGGTAAAATAATACGGGCGGGCGAAAGGCATATCCAGTCAACATGAAACCACGTTCATTGTATAAAATGATCAGATATGGAAGTCAAGGTCGTGCTGATACTGTCATTGGTTATCCGTTTTTCCGAACTGTGCTGTAGATGCTTAAATCAAACCCAAGCAGCCCCAGAACTCGTTCTATTTGGTCATTGTGTGGTCTGGCCGTCATCCGCTGCCAGTCGTTTTCATCGCGGAGCCATACCGTTTGCATCGTCTCCAACATTTCCAACACTGAAACGCCCGTGGGGCGCATGCTCTTGCGCTTGCCAGGTAGAATCAGCGGCTTCGTTTCTTTGGCCATCTGTTCGCGTAGAATGTACTCGAACGAGGCATACAGCAACTGTGAAAGAAGCATGACGTAGGCGAATGCTTTCACCCGCGTCTGGTTGTGTAGGAACACAGGCCCCACATGGTATGGGCTTTTGAGATGCTTGAAACCATTCTCCACTTCAATCTGGTCCTTATATAGACGGAGCACTTGTTCATCTGAAACCCGTTTGTCATCCCGGATATCCGTTAATAGGACAAATGTTTCTTCGCGCTCTCGCCACTCCCGAAGCACTTGCTCGTCCGGTGCGACAAGGTCGATTGCCAAATGGTATTCTATGTGCATTCCTGGTGCGGGTTCGTCCTTACGCGGCCGGCCTTTATGTGCCCGCTTCTCCTGCACCTGTTGTGCGATGACCGACACTTTTAACTCGTGCAGAGCTTTTCTGTGTTCATGGGCAAATGCTTCTCCAGCCGTCCTGGCGTCCCCTTCACAATTGTAGACAGCCTTACGGGCCTTCTCTATTGCCTTGGTCAAGGTGTCTTTCTCCCGACCCAGTACATCCTCCAACTTATGCTCTTTCTGAGCCGTCAGGCCCGTCGAGCGCACCACGATGAATCGGTATGTCCGCCCATACAACTCACGGCGAAACGACTGAATCTTGTAGGTCGAGGCGTTGCTTGAAATGGCGGTCTGCCCGATGTCCTGCCACGCCGTTTCCTTCTCCCACGCAGCGCGTTTCAAGTCCGCACACAACTTGACGCTCGAAGGGAGCCGAGAGACAAAGTGTATCTCATCTTTCGCAAAGAGTTCCAGATTCCGTCGGCGATATACAGCAGTTTTTCTTGAGTCTGCTCGTCAAGCAGATTGAACAGCCTTGGGACGTTTTCCTTGTTCCATGTATGGTCGTCCTGGTTGCCTTTGTCCACGTTGGCACACAAGGGTACCCCCTTGAGGGTGCACAGCCCAAAGATGATTTGCTTGAGGTCAGGTCTATGCGCCTTTGAATACCCGCGTGCGATTGCAAAACTATCCTGATTCGAATCGCTCTGTTCCGAAGTGTTTGGCTCCGGATAACCGCCAAAAAGGGTGAGGGATGTCGTGTCCGCATGCACAGGTAACAAGTCATCGAACTGTTCGATGATCCACAATTGCTTGACTGTGGCTAGGGCGATTTGTGGATACACTGTATCGAGGTCAAGATCGTACAGGATGTCGAGGGCGCGGCCAAGCGCGTCATCGTTGAGGTCAGCGAAAGACACACCCTCGCCGAGCAGGACTTCCACATCACGTTCTTCATAGAATTCCTGCACCTTATACAAGGCTTTGCGGTCCGTGCCAATATTGATGAGTAAGGCCTTGAGTCGCGTCCCGACAGACAATTTACAATCGTCACGGGCCGCAAGTTTGTCTATGGGAATCGCCGGAGGTATAGATTTCACCAAGAAACGTTAAAGCGTGTGGATAGCGATGTGGCGGAATTTTCCAATGTCCTAGCTAAGACTCAGATGGATATGAAGCAGGCTACACCAAATCCGACAAATCCCTTGGAGAAAGCCCTATGAAGTCAATGTCAATGTCAAAGTCGACGTGGGACAGTTGTATGAATTGTGGGGGAACATGTATCCTGAACTGCTTAGTCAGGGATTGTCTGACCAGGACCTTCAACAGATTTATAATGGGCTGACTGTCATTGATATGAATATCTTGCCTCCTCGTACACAGAATGTAGACAGCCATACTGTCAACCTAGCTAGGTCTTGGATAACCTTTTGGCGCTATATACCCTAATAACCACAATGCTCCGCAGCTTGATGCAGTCTACTTTTCTCGGTTAAAATCCAGCTTATCATCCATTGCGGCTAAATACCGATCGTACAAGTCAGACCCGAATTTCCAAGTCATGTATGTTGAAAAAGCAGGTGGTGCAATTAGGGATACTCTGGCACAACGCGATGACCCGACCAGGAATGGGTAGATTCCATATACCCTGACTTTCGCGGCGGTTGCGGGACAAATGTGCGATATTGCACGTCTGTCGGCAAGGTGCCGTTCTTATCGAACATACGGCGGCGTTAGTCCCAGATCAGATCGCATTAAATATTTAATGGCGTACCTACTAAACGGGCACGCTTGAGAACAACGCCGTCCGGTCGATACTTACTTCACATAAGGGATAGCAAGCGCCTAGACTACCCATGAATTAAGTGGACGATTTTCTCTTCCGTATCCGAACCAACCGACGGAGTGTAGATGCTGCAGCGCAAGTCATGGCTTCCTTGCAATTGGAGGCTTGTTAAGTCAAACAACATTTTACCTGCTCTCGCATGTCGAAATTCGATGGAGACATCCGGTGCAGCATTGACTTCATTATGATTCCAAAAGGTCAAAAATTCCGAATTTCGGCTTTGGATCATCTCGATAAACTCGTTATACCAAGGATCACCGATATACTGACCGTAATATGAACGGAACATTGCCACGAACCCACGAATGAAGTCAGTCCAGTTTGAAGCTAAAGCCTTAAATTCCTTCCTCGTAAACAGCAGCCAGATGATATTACGCTCTTCGGCCGGCACCTTGCCGAAGTCAATAAAAACTTCAGCAGCAGCTTGGTTCCATGCAACCACATTACACCGTCTGTCCGATACGATTGTCGGGTAGTGTTCAAGTTGGTCAATGATGAGTCGCACCGCTGGGCTTATTGTTGGGGGGGCGGGATTGATTGCCACATGCTCCGTGTGACCCGTTGCAAGGACATACAGGTACCTACGTTCATCATCATTGAAACGTAAAGCACTAGCAATGCTGTCCAGAACCTGTGCCGATACCGAGATGTCACGACCTTGTTCAAGCCACGTGTACCACGTAGTACTCACCCCTGCTAATTGAGCAACTTCCTCTCTTCGGAGTCCTGGTGTGCGTCTTCTCTTTCCGACCGGTAAACCAACCGAATCTGGTTGCAACTTCGCTCTATGGGTCCTTAGAAAATCGGACAAGGACTGATGACGTGAAGAGTCACTCATGGACTGAAGTTTCCTCGTTTCGCAGTGGTATCGTACATCATATCACTCATTATACCAGGATAAATGCACATCTGTATTAGGATAATGAGTCGTGGCATGATCGCGATATGAGCGTTAACAATGGAGGTGTTTCGGTGGAACGGGTTGTCATTACGGGCATGGGCGTAATCACCCCACTCGGAAACGATGTGGCTACATTCTGGGATGCACTGGTTCATGGCAAGTCAGGAATATCTATGGTTGATACATTTGATGCTTCCCGGTCAAAATCGAAAATTGGCGGAGTCGTGCGTGGCTTTGACCCCGAGTCAATGTTTGGACGTGAGGTTCGTCGCATGGATCGTTTTTGCCAGTTTGCCATGGCTGCAACTGAGGAAGCGGTGACGGACGCAAAATTGGATTTCAACGCCGAGAACCTTGAAAGAGTGGGGGTGTATATCGGGAGTGGTATCGGTGGCATTCAAACGCTACTTACGAATCATGAAATATTGTTGCAACGTGGACCGAATCGGGTGAGTCCGACGATGGTTCCCATGATGATTCCGAACATGGCTGCTGGACAAGTCAGCATTCATTATGGAATTAAAGGACCATGCCTAGCCCCGGTTGCGGCTTGTGCCACTGGAAATATTGCCATTGGGGAAGCTTACCGATTACTGCAGTACGGTAAGGCAGACATCGTGCTAGCTGGCGGCACAGAAGCTGTCATGACGGAGCTGACTTACGCAGGATTTGGGAACTCCACCGTTATATCTACGCGTAACGCTGAACCCGAACTGGCAAGCCGTCCTTTCGATAAAGACAGAGATGGATTTGTGGCATCCGAAGGAGCTGGAGTTCTGGCACTGGAAACTCTAAGTCATGCGCGGCGACGTGCTGCTCACATTTACGCAGAAGTGATTGGATATGGCTCTTCTTCCGATGCTTTTCACATGGTCGCTACGGAACCCGACGGAATAGGAGCGGCACAGGCCATGAAGGCAGCGATAGAAGACGCCCAGATTGAAATCCAAGACGTGGACTATATCAACGCCCATGCAACAAGTACGCATCTTGGAGATTTGTCCGAGACCCGTGCAATAAAGAGGTTGTTCGGCTCGCATGCGTATCGCCTTGCTGTAAGTGCAAACAAATCAATGGTCGGACATACACTTGGCGCTGCTGGTGGCGTGGAAGCTGTGGCGCTTGCAAAAACGCTTCAGGACAATGTGATTCCGCCTACCATCAATTTGGATACACCGGACGCAGAATGTGATCTCGATTATGTCCCGTGGAAAGCCAGGCAGGCAGACTTAAACATCGGCTTATCCAATTCCTTCGGATTTGGAGGACACAATGCTGTGCTTGTGTTTAAGAAGTGGTCTAACTAAGAACAGCGGACTCCACGAAGTGATGTAATACATGCATGTCTGGTCTTCTTATTCCTGTAACGGGGTGGATACCTGACCCGCTCTAGGACATGCAAGTTTGGCGGGGGTAGAATACGCTACTAAGTTAATTAAAGACGGACAGCAGATCCGCGTAAACGGATCGGAAGGGTATGTAGAAATTCTGTCAGAGCTGCACTTTTCTCGTGGTGCTTCTGTCTCCAAAGAAAAGAGACCGGGCCTTGATCGTAACGGGTTCACTTTCGGGGTGCAGAAAAGGTGAGTGACACAGGAAATGGCGTACGAATTGGCAGCCGATGCGACACGCTCCGTATCGTTACAAGATCATCGGGAGCGCACGTGATGAGGGCAGGGCATTCGAGTGCAATTCGGATCCGATAAAACCAACCGGAACTGCCGGTGGATGTACTACATGGCGATTATCAAATTGGTCGGTGGCCGAAGAAATTGCATGTCTGTCGAGGATCACAGCCGTTCAAGATATGGATCCGGAGTATGAGTTCCATGGACCCGAATGTCCGTCTACTGAAGCAGCACCATTCGATGCGCCAGAGATGGTTTATCGCCGAGGCACCAGTACAGGCAAATCGTAAATTGGTAGTGTAAGTCATGCAAGAAGATCACCAACGTTCTTCTAGAACAGCGCCAGAACTTCTCCTACCATCAGAAACGCAGCGACATCCTGCCCGCCTTTGCAAAGCTCTTGCTGAATCGTACACCGGTGAGAAGGGTGTGAAATCCTCGGAATCGGATCCAAGACCTACTATCTGAAGCTGGAATGGCTCTATTGCAGGTGTCTGGAATTCTCGGAACGCTATGAAACGCAGTCCTTCGCAGAGCGCTCTTTTGGGACCATGTGGGTGGATTCCGACCAGCTCATCTATCATTTGAACCATGTTCGAAAACGTGGGCGGGGTGGTTAAATTAATTACATTCGAAGTGACTTTAGGTTGTTGTCATTCAAGCAACGAGCGGGTTGGTGACACATCAGGTGTTCTTGGCGTAGACGTATAGCCAAAAATAGCTCCACGTGATATCTTCTATGTGCAAAAATGTTCTAGGAGGTGGGCATGCGTGTTCCTGCGGATACTGTATGTGAATTTTTTGTTCGCCCTGAGTTCGCAGGGGACAGGTATGCCCATTTTTCGTGATGCATAGCGAACAACGGGCATAGGTAATAGCTTTACGGTTCTTATCCCCGACCGTAGCAGAGTTTCTCTGTTACGGTCGTTTTATTTTGAAAGGGGACATCAGTTCCTATGCTCAAACTCCTTCTGATGGACCGAAGAGTATGTCTTTTTGTTATAGGCGGCACCTTTATTGCTTTAGGTGGTGCGGTAAGTAGTGTGGCGCTTCCACTATTTATTCTCAGAGTTTCACACAATCCATGGCTGATTGGTGTTGTGTTTGTAGCTCGTGAAATCCCAAGCACGGTTTTGGCCCCCATTTTGGGTAATCAGATCGACAGAATGGGTGCGTACCGTTCGACGGTTATTGGCCTTCTCCTCAGTACATTTGGAACAGGGCTGATTCCGATTGTGAAAGATGTTCCTCTGCTGATCATTGTATGCGCCTTGATTTTGGGGGCGGGATGGACATTGCTGTTCTCAACGGTATCTCTGTATCTTCCTGCTATAGTGGATGAACAAAACTTGGATATCGCAAACAGTGCTTTTAGAACTACATCAATCGTCGGGGGGATGATTGGCACTGCCTTGGGAGGAGCATTGATTACGACAGAACTATATAGCTTGGCGTTTTGGTTAGATGCTACAACCTACATTATTGCACTCGTGACAATCATTCTGATTGGCAAAGTTCAGTTATATCAAGAAGAAGGCAGGACCGGGAGTGACGATGATGCAATGAGTTCCTTCAGAGTTGTATGGAGGACTCTTCGGGTTGATTCAACACTCTTCGAAATGTTCATTATTGACGCCGCGATATACTTTTCCCTTGGAGCAACAGGAGTTTTGCTACCGGTGTATGTAACTCACGAATTTCATGGTTCCTGGTTCTTTAGCATTGCTGTTCTTTCCCAAAACATTGGGGAGCTGCTCGGAGGTCTTGTCGCTCCATGGGTGAATAGAAAAATTCATGATACGTGGCTGTCCTTTTCTTATGCAGCCATGACATTGGTAATGGCAATTGCGTACATCGAAATTGGAACATGGGTTTCGGTCCTTTCAGTTTTGCTTATGTCCTTTCTAGCCAGCTTTGCCCTTGGAGTGTTATACGTACTTTATGGTACGTACATGCAAAGAGCTGTTCCAGCATCCATCATGGGTAGATTTCAAACTGTAGCTGCCGGACTAAGCTCCTTATTTCAAGGAACCGGAAATGTTATGTCGGGAGGCGTTGCATCAACATCTCCCACTGTTGGCTACATCATTACCGGCGTAGTAAATTCCGTGGCAAGTATAGGGGTTCTTCTTTACAAGAGACGAAGGTGACTAAAAGCGATTTAAGGTCCGATTGATTTTAGTGTACTCCCAACAACCGTTGTTGTATTAAACGTGGGGTGTTAGCGACAGAAGGAACTTCGTCAGCAAGAGTGTTTTAATCTGGTTCGCCGGGCCAGCTTTTCATTTGAAGGACTAGATAAAAGACCTCTCGAAAGTGTTTTACTCATTTTCAGAGGTCTTTTATCACAGTCAATCACAACGCCAAATGCAAAGTCAATTCATTGGTCATTTGTGGCTTTTTCACCCCAAAAGTGAAGCCGTTAGCCTTCATCGTTGGCCCCTTTTGGTTCTTCGATAGACACACACAAAACGGCATTGCCCTGTACGGGGGCCGTGTGCGGTTGGCGATTCCCCGACGGTTGTAATAGACAGTTCATCCCCAAGGCATGACTGGTAAAATCCCCTGGATTGAGCACACGCCATTGAACAGTAGGTAATTACTCACATTGATCACGATTGGCCGCCCATTGTCATGTCAATGCCAATTTCATCATGCGAACTCCTGTAAGTATGAGGTAGGAACTTAGGAACACGTAATAGCAAGTTATGGATGAAATAAGAATGTGAGGTATAATCACAGTGTGAGGTGGCAACGCCATATGTTTACAAGTCGAGATTAGCCCAGAAGTGCTTGTAGTCGGGTACGGAATTCTGTTGTGAGGAACTTCGGCAACCGGCGTTCAGTGTAATAACTGCGAGTTGACTGGCCATGGTGTTACGCATGACTATACAGGGCAAATCGGCAGATGCATATGGGACGTACGGGCGGTTATCGTCAACGCCAGCTTGATGCTTTTCCTAAGAAGGTGGTGGTATCCATTGCGTGTGATACGCAGAACAACTCTTGTGATCTCTGTGCTGGTCATTGTCGCTCTGGGAGTACGGTTTTTCGGCGGATCATTTACTTCGAGAGGTGCTTTGCTTCCGATGCTTCATAGCCGCAAGAATGCAACTGTTGTCGATGATTTGAATTTTGGATGGGCTCAAGTCTACGTCGTCAAAACGAACTCAGGGTACGTGACTGCCGTTGTTCAGCGACAGGGATTATTTTGGCACTTGCTCGCAACCGGCGTGACGAACAAGACTTCGGATCCAGTGCAAACTATCAGTCGATCCAGCGTCGATGTGAACGGTCATCAGCTCGGCGTTTTAGCCGTAGAAACTACCACCACTCATGTGCGAGCTATTGAAGTAGGTCCGCTTAAGGGCGGGCCAACTTCACAAATACAGAAAAAAATAATTACACCGGGTCATCCGATTGTCTTTACGTGGAAGAGCACTATTGTAAACTATCAGGCGGTAGCGCTGTCGAACAAGGGAAAGGAACTATACTACTACGGATATCCGAAAAATACGAACACAATTAATTCCTCCCAACTCAGGTGGTATCCGGCGTCCTAATTATTATTGCGATTCTTGGTCCGCATCATCGCTATTTCCATTGTGTACGCAGGCGTAACGAGTCGCATGTTTTCACCAGATACGAATGGGACACTTCAATTATTCGGGTCGCGAGGAGTCGCTAACTTCAACATTCCCGCACTAACGGGCAGACGTATTACATAAAAACTGAGGTTGATTCATTAAGGTAGGATGTGTTTGGATGCATGTTCACGTGACTACTTATGGAGCGGTCTCTGCCGTTCTAACTTTAGTGAATGCCAACATTGCTCAGTGCAAAAATCGGAGTGGGCTTAATTGGTTTGGTATCTCAATCATTCTTGGACCTCTGGCGACGCTGATACTTGCGTTTACAGACAAGCTACCCAACCCGAAGTCAGCAGAGTGACAGTTTCATTATTGTCAGAATATCAGCGCTGCACAGAGGAGGCGTTCGATGAGGCGGCCCATACGACTCGCATTAAGTGTCGGTGCCCTACAAATGGTTTATCTAGCCGTTGCTTTTGCGGTTTGGAATTTGGTGAGATATCATGGTAGCGCTACTGGTATTGCAACTGCTGTCATTTCAATCATTGTGATTTTAATAGCGTGGATTGCAAATCCAATCTTATGCGCCTATACTGCCAACCAACTGTTAATCGGTAAGAAAATAGTAATTGCAGTCGGGGTTTTCTTTTTATATTTCGTGACCGCTCCCGTGTTCAAATACGTGAGCTATTTAGCATGGATGCACGGCAGCGGGTATTATGCCTATCTTCTGATACCCAATCAAAAGACAATGAATTTTGAAACGTTTGCTGCCAATGTAGTTGTTAATGTGATTGGCGTATTTGTTGTAATGGTCGAGTTTGTAGTTGCTTTCTATATCTTCTCCATCGTTTCTAGAGCGGAGTCGAAGAAAGGAGCGCTGGACCTTTAACTTGACCTCATGAGAACGACTTATATCCGAAGTACACGTAGTCCCTCGACATAAAGTGATAATCAGACAAACCAGCAAATACGAAGCAAACCCCAAGATATTGGGCTAAAGGGGGGGGGAGTCTACACAAGCTGCGCGTTCCTGAATCTGCATGGATATGCGTTGCCGATGGCAACGCCGAAACGCCGCTATCGGGCAGGAGTACGACACAGTGAAGGTGGCTCAACAATATGAATTTCAACCGCTTAATCCCCGAACTGAGCGTGTCTAATTTTCAGCGCAGTCTCTCGTTTTATACTCAAGTATTGCCGTTCTCTGTGGATTTTCAGAGACCAGAACATCGCTTTGCATTTCTTAGTTTGCAAGGCAGCCAAATAATGATCGAACAGCAGAATGGTCACTGGGAGACGGCTCCCTTGGAATACCCCTACGGACGGGGAATCAACCTTGCTCTTCAAGTGGACGACTTGGATGACGTGCTAAGACCTGTCAAGTCCCACCACTATCCAATAAAACTAGGTCCAGAGGAAAATTGGTATCGTATGAACGATGAGGTGTTAGGAAACAAAGAGGTGCTCATCGTCGATCCCGATGGATATCTGCTCAGATTTTTACAGCATCTTGGTTCCCGATCACTGAGTACAGCAGCTGAAAGTACCTGAACATGCACCTCCATTTTGGAGGCGGTCTTGCGTTACTGGGCACGAGCGTTGGAGCGGGGGAGAAAGCAAGGTGTTTGCGACGCGAAAGAGAACTGGAGAAGAGGCAAGTTCAGGAGACGATGCGTGAGTTACTATTTGTGCCTTGTACCGTTTGGTCAACTGCCCCGGCACCGGGGCGGTTTTGTTTTGGGTGGAAATATCAAAAGGAAACCTTTACAGAAGTTTGTAACAAAATATCGATAAAAGTCACTAATCAAATGGAAAGGGGGATGAAAGGTGGAAGAACAAAGCGTCTCCGATGTCGCTCTGATGCTATTTGAACAGCACGGTGATGAAATCTATCGGTATGTCTTATATACCGTTACCGACGAGTCGGACACCGAAGACATCGTCCAGGATATTTTCCTTCGTGTACTGCAGTCATGGAAGCGGTTCAATCATAAGTCGAGTCCGAAAACATGGCTCTGGTCCATAGCAAACAATTGTGTGCGGGAGTACTTCCGGAAGAAGAGAAGGCAACAGGCAATTATTCCGCTGATTGATGACTTTGCGGACGAATCGGTGTCGGATGTGCTAGACGAACTGAATTTACAAGATAGCCTGAGACAGCTAAATGTAATACAGAGACAGGTGTTTGTCGAGCGGGTGATTCACAAAAGAAGCACATCGGAAACAGCTGTACTTCTTAACTGGAGTCAAGCTAAGGTACGGACGACGCTGCATCGTGCCATAGTAAAACTTCGAGAAGTTCTTGCGAGAGGAGATGATGTTCATGCGTGAGGTAGATAAACTTCGACTGAAGTATGACAAGCTAACTGAGCGAAAAATGCCAAGAGAGTTGAGAAACAAGATTTACAGCATAATTGAGGAACACCGTAATACAGACCATGAAGGTACGCTAAGGTCTAGACGCAAGCACTTTGATCGACTCACAACCAGCGTCGCCGTAGTTGCAGCCGCATGCGTGACAGCGTTAATCATAGTGGGCGTCATGATACATGTCGCGCAACAATACACTAGTGCGTCGTCTATTGAAAACACACCTCGGCAAAACACAATCAAGGTTGATCAACCATTTTTGAGGATTCAGCACAAAGTGAAGTTCACTGTTTTGAAACCAAGGATAAGTGGAACGAATTGGAATATCAGTGGCCTGACCGTTTCTACTACCCCCCCAATGATTCACAATAAGATCGATCAGGTTATGTTCTTCCTATACGACTCGACTAACAAACTGAGCTTCTCGGTAACAGAGATGGCTGGCGCCCAGGTTGCGCAGGGAAGAAGTCAAGTCATAAAGATTGGGAATATAAATGCCGTGGAGTATTTCAACAGTCATGGAGCCGTTGACGGTATCATATTGGAGTCAAATGGAACTAGTTGTTCAATAATTTACATGCAACCCATAGAGAAGGCACCGAAGAATTCGCAACCGATACTAAGTGCCGCCAAGCTGTTCGTAAGTGGACGATGATGTCAGTTTCTGAAGAACAGGGGGGTGGCGAACAGGTCTCTCCATCCGCTGACAACTGGATTTTCCAAGGCAGCGTTTTAACATTCGTGATATAGTGGGGTGATGAAAAGACATGCCCCTCCGCCGCTTTGGGTCGGGGATCGGGATCAAAGGAGAATTTGATTGATTCGTGTAAAGGATATTTCCGTTTCATTTGGCAGTCGCATTTTGTTTGAAGATGTGAACCTCAGCTTTGATGAGGGGAATCGGTATGGTTTGATCGGGGCAAACGGGGCAGGCAAGTCAACGTTCATGAAAATTCTCGTTGGCGACTTTGAACCGACTACGGGTACGGTCACAGTGCTGCCCGGCGTACGGGTTGGTGTGTTGCGGCAAGATCACTATACGTATGACGATTGCCGCGTCCTCGATACAGTTCTGATGGGATATCCGGAACTGTGGGAGGTTATGCAGGAGCGTGAGCGTCTCTATGCACTGCCAGAGATGTCCGAAGAAGAGGGGATGCGCGTCGGCGAACTTGAAAGCGCATTTGCCGATATGGACGGGTACTCTGCTGAATACTTTGCAGCCGAACTACTCGAAGGACTCGGCGTTGCGGTGGAGAAACACAGTGAACCTATGAGTTCACTCGTCGGCGGGTTCAAATTGCGTGTCTTGCTAGCGCAAGTGCTGTTTGGTCGTCCAGATGTCTTGCTGCTCGACGAGCCCACCAACCACCTGGATTTGGACTCCATTCGTTGGCTCGAGAATTTCTTGTTGACGCACAAAGGGACGATGGTGATTATTTCGCACGACCGTCATTTCCTCAACACCATCTGCACCCATATGGTCGACGTTGACTATAAGCAAATTTCCCTGTTCTCCGGAAACTACGATTATTTCGTAGCAGCCAGTACGCTAGCGCGCGAGCAGTTGGTTGCGGAAAACCAGAAGAACCTCGCTAAAATTGCAGAACTTCGCGAGTTTGTGCAGCGCTTTTCGGCGAACAAGAGTAAGGCCAAGCAGGCTACGAGCCGACAGAAGCAGATTGAGAAAATTGACATTCAAGAAGTCCGCCCATCCTCGCGGGTATCGCCCTATATCAAATTCACGTCGAAGCAGCAGCTCGGCAAACAAATTGTGTCGCTCGATGGCGTTAACAAATCGTTTGGTGATTTGCAGGTGCTGAAAGACGTCAGGTTTGACATCATGAATGGAGAGAAAGTCGCCATCATTGGGCCAAACGGTATTGGTAAGACGACGCTACTTAATGTCATGATGGGTGAGCTTTCACCAGACAGCGGTACAGTCGTTTGGGGCCAGTCGGCGGATGCGACGTATTTTACGCAGGACCACAACGACACCATCCGGACGGATACGACGGTCATTGAGTGGTTGCGCAGTTTTGATCCGGAAATGGATCAGCAAGGCATCCGCAGTATTCTCGGCCGTATGCTGTTTTCGAAAGATGAAGTGCATAAATCAACAAACGTGCTGTCCGGTGGAGAGGCAGCACGCTTGATGATTGGCAAGATGTTGCTCTTACAGGGCAATGTACTGGTACTCGACGAACCAACAAACCACCTCGATTTGGAGTCAATTGACGCGCTGTCAAAGGCGTTAGTGGAGTTCTCTGGCGGCGTTATCTTTGTTTCACACGCTCGCCAGTTGGTCACTGACGTAGCGAACCGCATCATTGAACTTACGCCCGGCGGGCTGGTCGACTTTGCAGGGTCGTATGACGAATACCTCGCAAAACGCGACGACATTGTCAGAGCTTAATTGCAGAAATTCTGGGATACAACTGGACTGCCAATTCTATCGGCAGTCCAGTTGTATCCCGTCTTCCGTTGAGCCGTGATCTAGTTTATCAGGCCTAGTTTCGTTGCAATTGTGAACCCGGATGATCCAACGTTAAAACATTTGCGAAGTCCGATTAAATTGGGTCCGAAACTTGACTCGAGTATAGACCAGTGCATGACCAGTCCAGGGTGCATGGTCCACACTGCCTGGCTATCGTCCCCAGGGATACAATGCCAGCGACCACTTCGATGTCGTCTACGCTCAAAACAATCCAAGGGTCCCCGTATTCCAAAGTGATTTCATCACTCGCATCATGTGGCTAAACCTCGGCGAACTCGCAATCCAATTGTCCGTAAGAGACGGCTGAGATATTGACGCCTGCAGCAGGTGTTTGTTGTAGGTCTGCCCGGAGTAGTTCTGCGTCGTCCTGCCAAATTTCGAGTAGGAAGCGGGTGTTTGCCCCGCTGTTTGTTGTGGTAGCAGAGCGTTTAGGCGGCGTGCCGGGTTTGCCGCTCACGCTTGGTTTTACGCATGGACTGCGACGCAAGGTCATCAGAGGGAGTGCGAAACATGAATTTCAGGGGAACGGCATATAGTTCACCTGCTGATGTTGCATGTTAACGACATGGACTTTTCTTTCACCATGAACCAATGACACCGGTTGTGTGTCTTTGTAGTGACTTTTCGTTGGGGAGGACTCAGATGTCAAACCGCCTGCCCCGGACACCAAAATTCGCGCCGGGCAGACCGCCAGCGCGCAGCCTGATTTTCTCTTCCGTATCGTTAGTCCTTGGGCTAGCACTGGTCGCCGGATTTTTGTATCTTGACCGAGACAATCATATCTCTAAACTTGTGCACTCTTCCGGCTCAGGCAGTGTTGTTGCCGCGATATTGATTATGGCAGTTGCAAGTCTAACCCCCTTGCCGACAGAGGGGGTATTACTGATGTGTCTAAAAATCTATGGCGCTACGTTCGGTTTGATTTATGCCTGGACAGGGTTCATTTTGGGGTCGCTTATTGCCTTTTGGATAGCGCGGACTTTTGGCAGTGAACTCGTTAGCAGTTGGGTTTCCAAAGAGCGATTTAATACCGTGAATTCATGGGTTACGCGACGCGGAACATTTGGACTATTAATCGTTCGATTGTCGCCAATACCGGCTTTTATAGTGAACTACATCGCAGGTATTCTGCCCTCTGTTTCGCTTTGGAACTACTTGTGGACGAGTGTTGTAGGCATTATCCCGTACTACTTAGGGATTACACTGATTTTCCTTGGCGTGGCACGTCGAGACTTGATTACCGTGTCGGCGAGTGTCATAGCCGTACTTCTCATCTGGTTGATTGGCTATTGGTTACAGCGTCGGGGGAGACACTTGGCCGAACGCGAACGCCAAGAATCAACGGAGAATAAACGGTGAGTGCGGATTTTGGTTGGATTCTATAGATTTGCTTCAAAGTGAAGCTTGAAGTCCTGGTCGTTAATCATCCCGTCAATGACCTCGAAGCTGTCATTCATGACATTATAACTTGTGTTGACGTTGAAGAAACCGAAGTTGCCTGCCTTGGCGGCTGAATACTTTTGATTGGCATCCCAACCACCGATGTTGATTTGCCCCAGAAAAACCCCTGCGTTCTGCTGTGGCGTCATGGTGTTTACAGCCCCGCTCAAAATTAATACTGGAATTGCAATCCCCTCCTCATTCGTAAGAGCGCGTGTTCATCGCGCAATGATTCCCGCGAGTGAGACTACACATTTCCTTCTGCGTCTGGGCTGAATTGCTGTGTGTTGACTATTCCATCGATAAATTCAAAGCTGTCATAGAAGAAATTGAACGGTTGGATATTGACACTCAACAGGTCAAAGTTACCGGTTTTGGCGGCCTGGAACTTCATGTTCGCTTCCCAACTGCCATTGTTGATTTGCCCGATAAAGGTCCCTGCATTCTGCTGTGGGGTGTAGGAGTTGTTGGCACCAATGAATACGATAGCCGGTATGGTGATCTCCTCCTCTCGTACTCGGTTGCCCTGTTGATGTAACTGTCCGTGAACCCTCGACTACAGTGTGTCGTGAAGTGATTGGTTCACTGTATTCTCAACGTGTTTGTCTAGATACACGAATCCGTCAGGTGACAGTTACTTAGAAATTTGCACTGATGATCGGTTTGAAATCTTGGTCGTTCATAACACCGTCTATCACCTCGAAATTATCGAACAGATAAGCTTGCTGGTTCAAAATGATATTGTTAAAGCCGTATACAGCTCCGTGGGCCATGTTCAGCTTCTGGTTCGCGTCCCATCCGCCACAGTTGATTTCGCCAATGAAGACGCCCCCATTTTGCTGTGGAGTGTTTGTGTTGATGGCACCGAAGTATATCAGTGATGACATTCGCCGCCCCTCCTGTTACCGTGACAGTACCTTGAAGTCTTGGTCCTGGATTGGCGCGTCGATTACGTCTCGGTCCTCGACATAGTTGAGGTTCTGCATTTCGACATTGCGGTGTCCGAAAGTTGTGCCTTGGGCGCTGTTCTGCTTGGAGTGTGAGTCGATTCCGGTGATTTGGACGTCGCCGACAAAGACACCGGAGTTTTGTGAGATCGTTGTCACGTTAATGTTGTCGAAAGCAACCTGTGTCACTTTGGGGACGGCGGAGTCGCTTTGATAAATCTTTACGTCACGGTCGTCAATCGGCGTGTCTACGGAATCGTTGTCGTATACGAGGTTGATGTTTCCGCGAATGAGGTTGTGTGACCCAACCGAACCAAATCCATTATTTGACTTTGAATGCCGGCTGATCCCGCACACGACGTTACGCGCGGAAATATAAACACCCGAGTTCCCAGTCATGGTGCCGACACAAGTAGTGATTGGAGAGGTTGCACGTTGTTGAATCATACGTTCATCCCCCATACGGGTTTGACGTCCTGATCGTTGATCACTCCGTCGATTAATTCTTGACCATCCACGGTTACGTTAATCGTAGTGGCTTCGATGTTTGAGGAGCCATAAATAGCGGCGTGTGCACTGTTAGTCTTTTGGTTCGCGTCCCAACCTGGGACACGAATATCCCCAACAAAAACCCCGGCGTTCTGTGAGGTTACGTTGACATTAATCCCCCGGAACGTAATGTAGCAGGGCAAGCGTGTCACTCCTTTCTGCCAGGGGCTGTAAAGCGTAGTTTGGTCGTAGCGAAAATCTATGTCAGACACAGAATGTCCTAGTCCATAGGGCGCAATTGAGGTCTATTTCTGGTGGGGAGGAAAATGCCGCTAGCCAAAGGCCAGCGGCATGTAGTGGAGTGGAGAATGCTCATCGCTACGGTGTCAGTCGCTTTGAAGCGGCGGGGCGGTCACCCTAGGACGCCGTCGGGATCTCCATGATGCGCTTGAGTAGCGCTGACTCTGGAACGGCGCCTTCGACGAAGATTGACTTGCTTTGGTTCATGACAGTCTTTGGGACGCCGTACACGTCGAATTGACTTGCCCAATCTGGGAACTCGGTGCACTCGACCATACTGCCGACGATGGCAGGTGATTCATACGCAAGTTTATGCGCCAGGTGAACCGCAGCCGGGCAGTAGGGGCAAGTCGGCGTAACGAATACAGTGAGTTCAACAGGCTCGGTCAAAGTCTGGAGCGTTTGTTTTGTGGCTTCTTGCAAGCCGGAGTCTCGACTGGATACCATCAGGATATCTTCCAACAGAGTGGCGAATTCATATCCACTGGGAGCACCGTAGAACCGAATTCCGGTGTCTCGCAACGAATCGTCCGTAATGTGAAGAACCGGTGCTTTATCGATATTGAGCGCTTTGGCTCGGTCTTCGTCTGTATAAATGTTGTGGACGTTCAGCTGCAACAGGTTGTTTAACTCGCACACTTCTTGGAGAAGCTGCTTGACCTCTGCGCATGTATCACAGCCTAGCGTGGATTCAAAGAACTCCACGATGACGGACTCGCGCATGGGCCTAAGTCGCTCTTCAATGGCTGAGCGGTCCTTGTCTGAAAGCATGTTGCTCTCCTCCTAGTGTTCAGTCAGCAGCGATTCAAAAGAACTGGTGAATCAGTGTGCCGATGAGCCAAAGACTCCCGACTCCAATCGCGATCACCTGTCCGGGGCAAATGCCATTCCGCGAGCACGAACGCAACCATTGCATCGGTTTTCCTCCCTCATTGCATGACCTCTACTGCCAGTTGTCCCGGTTAATGCTTGACCGCGCAGCGGTTTGGGCCAATCTCAAGTTCTGATTTCTGTTCAGAACTAGCTTCGATTTGGCCGCGGTTGATGGCAATGACAGTCTCATGGTTGGGAGGGGTCACACCGACATTGCCAACGGCAATTCGTACAAACTCATCTTCGTCTTGCATGTGCAACATATCGTTGTTGGCGCGGATGGTGGATAACGGTTCGCCAACAAAACCGACTGAGTTAATCTCGCGGAAGTCAGAGTAATGGCCCGGAAGCACGAGCAGTTCATCAGGTAACTCGGCGATTGTCGTGCGCACCGTGTGGAACATCATTTGGGCCATTTCCTTCGCCCGGCCTTTCAAGTCAGAACGACCTAACCCGCTGACAAACAACGTGTCTCCCGACAGGAGAAACTTGTCGGCAATCAGGAAGCTGGTACTGCCCACGGTATGGCCAGGCGTCCGCAGTCCTACGACTTCGACATGTGTATCACCAAGTGAGAACTTTTGACCGGAGGTCAAAGCGTTGTATTGGAACGTTGCACCTTCGGTCTCTTCGGGCGCGATCCAGTAGTTCGCATCTGCCGCCCGTGCAAGTTCTACACCACCCGAGATGTGATCCGCGTGGAGGTGCGTGTCGAACACCTCACGGATGTTTACGCCGATCTGTTTGGCAAACTCGATGTAGCGGTCGATATGCCTTCCCGCGTCTACAACGATGGCCTCATCGCCGGAAGCAATCACGTACGAAAGGCATCCCTTGGCAAGTCGCATCACTTGGTAAATGGTTACCGATTCTGTGTCCACGGCCTTTACCGGCTCGTAAAACTCCGACCAAGCACCCATTCCGCCTTCCAGGTAAACCGCATGGTAGCCCTGTTCTTCTAGCATGTCGGCAGCTTCCTGCGCTGCCACGCCTTTCGCGCAAACAGTGACGACTTCACGGTCCTTCGGGATCTCGCTAAAAGACGCTATGCCGAACTCCTTCAGTTTGCTGTTCTGGATGTTCACGGATTTGAGTCGATCACCCTGAATGCGCCAGTCTTCGTACGCGTTCACAGCGCGCACGTCGAGAACGATTGCTCCTTGCTCGGAATCCATGCGCCGCTTAAGTTCCTCGGCAGTAATGGATCTCGGCATTGCTCCACCTCCTTATTCGACGTCTCCGTCCCAGAACATCATTCCGCCTCGGAGGTTCCGGATTTGCTCGTAGCCGTTGCGGAGAAGGAAATCACACGCTTGGCTGCTACGTCCACCACTGTGGCAGACGATGACGGCTTCGATGTTGGGGTCGATTTCCGTAAGACGTCCAGGCAATTCGCCAAGCGGGATCAATTTTGAACCGGCAATGTGACCAGACATATACTCCCCTGGTTGGCGAACATCAATAATTTGCAAAGGTTGTCCGGTAGTCATACGCTGCTGTACGTCATTAGCTGTCCATTGTGTAATCATCAGTTCATCTCCTGTTGGTTGTTTGTTTCAGCATTAGCCGTTGATTAGGCGTTCATTAGCCGTTCCAGCTAGCTAGTCCTCCGCGCAGTGATTTCACATTAGAATAGCCGTGCTCTAAAAGAATCTGGCAGGCTTGTTTGCTGCGATTCCCGGACCGGCAGATTACAACCGTTTCGCGGTCTCGACGGACCTCATCTAATCGATAAGGCAAGACACCGAGCGGAATCAACGTGGCACCTTCAATATGCCCAGACCGGTATTCGTCAATCTCTCGGACGTCCACTAACTGTGCGTGTGTACCGCTGAGTAAGGCGTGTTTCAACTGCCCCACGGAAATTTCTTGGCATTCCATGATCGCCATCGCCCCCCTTCACAATGCGCATAGCTTCGTTATAATACCCCTTAGGGTATATTGTCAAGCTACCTAGGTCGCAAAATACAAAAAGTGCCCTATTAGGGCATGTTACTGACGTCGATTTCCAAAATCTTCGGCACAGGAGTTACCGACTCTTCAACAAAAGGTCCATGGCCTGCTTCACTGTGTCATGGGAATCACTGCTGTTCGCGATATCTTGCCGAATACACTGTTCGAGGTTCTCGACCACCATCGCAGCGATGGCCTTGTCCACCGCGCTGCGAATCGCCGACAGTTGCACGACTACCTGGCCGCAATCTTTTCCGTTCTCCATCATCCCGAGTACGCCGCGGATTTGGCCTTCAATTCGACGCAGCCGATTAGACACCGCAGTACTGTATTCCATTTTTCTTCACCCTCGGACCAGAATGGATAATACCTTAAAGGGTATTTTATACCCCAAGAAGTACCTGTCAACTGGGCTTTGATCCCATCGTTTTTTGCCCGGTCTCGCTCTGTCATACCTATTGACTAAATACCCATGCAGGTATAAAGCGTCGCGTACAGTTGACCGACAACCTAGGGTCATCCGCCTGAGCGAACCAACAAGCTGAAAGCTGAGCAAACAGCCACGAGCGAAGGGGGCAGTTTTATTGACGGTTCACTTGACAGCCATTCAGACGGTTCTCGCGCTGTTGTCCGGCGGCCTTGTCGGTTTCACGCTTGGTCTGATCGGTGGCGGTGGGTCTATTTTGGCCGTTCCACTCCTCCTGTACGTAGTCGGTATTCAAGACGCTCACGTCGTAATCGGCACGACAGCGCTCGCTGTAGCTGTCAATGCGTTCTTCAACTTGATTCCGCACTGGCGGTCCGGGCACGTTCGCTGGAAGCCGGCCATCTCGTTCGCATTGCCCGGCGCAGTGTCGGCCGTGGTCGGTTCGATGATTGGAAAATCGGTGAATGGTAAAGCTTTACTGTTTTTGTTCGCGATTTTGATGCTGGTGATAGCTGGGAAGATGCTGATGACAAAACAACCGAGGAAGGATGACCAGAGTCGCGGTTTTCGCATCACGCGAGTCCTCGCGACTGGGGCGGCTACTGGACTCATCTCTGGGTTTTTCGGCATTGGCGGTGGGTTCCTAATCGTGCCAGGACTCCTCTTTGCGACGGGTATGACGATGATCGATGCGATTGGCAGTTCGCTGTTTTCGGTCGGTATGTTCGGTTTGACGACGGCAGCATCGTACGCCATCTCGGGTCTTGTAGACTGGTGGGTATTTGTCCTCTACATTGTCGGCGGTATTAGCGGCGGGGTTGGTGGAGCCGCTGTGTCAACTCGGTTGGGGAAGAAGAAACGGTTGTTACAAGTGGTTTTCTCCGTGATTATCGTCATCGTAGCTGTTTACATGTTGTACGATAACCTGAAAGTCGTTCATTTGTAGACGCCCGCTGGTTGCGCACCCTCGGCGTCAGGGTAGGACGGAGTGATGACCGTGCGCCACAGTTCCAGCGACCTTGGGATTCGACCGAACCTGAGACAGTTTTTATGGCTCGTCCTGATGACCGTCTTCGTGGGGATGACGGTAGGGTTGGAGCGTACCGTGGTGCCTTTACTCGGGAAAAATGTCTATCACATCACATCGCTGACGTTGATTTTTACGTTTATCATGGCCTTTGGAGTCACTAAAGCTGCGCTGAATTTGGTGGCTGGCCAACTGTCAGACACAATGGGTCGGCGCCCAATTCTGATTGCTGGATGGTTGCTCGGTGTGCCGATGAGCGCTCTGCTGTTGTTCGTACACAGTTGGACGGCTATTGTGATCGCAAACATCTTTCTTGGGGCAAACCAGGCGTTCGCCTGGACAATGACGGTAACGCAGCAACTTGACCTTGCAGGGCCTAGGCAACGAGGGCTAGCAATGGGCATCAACGAGGCGACTGGATACATCGGAGTTGCCATTTCGACGGTTCTCACGGGCATCATCGCGGCACACTATGGTCTCGCTCATGCGCCATTTCTGTACGGCGCTGTTGTTGTACTGATTGGTCTTACTGTGAGTGTACTCGTCATCCGAGAGACCCGTGGACACGTCCTGAACGAGACGCGCAGACATGCAGGTCAAAGAGGTGAGCCTGGGATCGGAACCCGGGGCGGCCTCAGGGTTGGTCAGATTTTCTGGATGACGACAATTGCGAACCCTACGCTGTCCGCGTGCAGTCAGGCTGGATTAGTGAACAAGCTCGCTGATGCATTGGTCTGGGCTGTCCTGCCGCTGTACCTAGCAGAACTCCACGTTCCCATTGCGCAGATTGGGTTCATCGGCGGGACGTATACCATGGTGTGGGGGTTTGCACAGTTTGGGACAGGGATGTGGTCCGACAGGGTTGGTCGAAAGCTGCCTGTTGTGGCTGGAATGGGCTTGCTTGGTATAGGGATTTTGCTTTTTGGAATCAGTCATACTCTCCCTTGGTGGATGGCTTCGGCGGCAGTCATGGGCTTTGGCATGGCATTACTCTATCCGAACTTGAACGCTGCCGTTGCCGACATCGCTCCACCGCAGGCGCGTGGCGGCGTGCTCGGAGTCTATCGCTTGTGGCGAGATGGCGGATACGCAATCGGCGGGCTTTTGCTGGGCGTATCCATTCACTCCATCGGCATGCTGAGCAGTCTATACTTAATTGGCATTGTCGTGCTCATCTCCATGACAGTTTTACTGTTTCGTATGACGGAGACCCACCCTCGGCGCGGACGGCAGTCGTGATGTAGAACCAAGCTCCGCCCGGGATTTCGCGTGATGGGGCGGCAGTGCCGTTCTGTGAAGTTGGGGTCAATCTTCTCTAAATATCATGTAAATGGGGTGGACTAGGCGAAACTGACAGCACTCATATGCTGTTATCTGTAGTAGGATGAGAGGTAAGAACGCGATTTTGAAGAAGGGATGTTGTACATACCGATGCATTGGTCGCAAATTATCATTACTGCTCTGGTCCAGGGGATTACGGAGCTGTTTCCAGTGAGCAGTGTTGGACATGCTGTGATGCTCCCGTACCTGCTGCACTGGACAAACATCCTCAAATCGAAGCAGTTTCTGCCGTTTGTTGTCATGTTGCACTTGGGCACGGCTTTAGCGTTGTTCATCTACTTCATCCGAGACTGGATTGAACTGATTGGCTCCTTATTTCAGTCGTCTCGCTCGTCTCGCGTTCGCGCGCAAAAGCGCACGTTCCTTTTGATTGTTGTCGCGACGATTCCTGCCGCCATTATCGGGAAGTTGTTCGAACACAAGTTTCAGGCGTTGTTCCCGTCAGCGGTTTCGGCAGGTATTTTTCTCGCCATCAATGGTTTGGTACTGCTCCTCGCTGACCGTTGGAGCCGCCGCGCGGGGAACCGTGAAATTCGACAGATGACCTATCTGCAGAGTTTCCTTGTCGGCTGTGCGCAGGTGCTCGCCTTAATTCCTGGCTTTTCGCGCTCCGGTGTCACCATGACTGCCGGCATGGGCCTTGGTTTCTCGTATGAAGAGTCTGCTCGATTCAGCTTCTTGTTGGCCACACCCATCATCGCAGGCGCAGGTGTTCTCGAGGTGCCGAAGATGCTAAAGGCGCACGCACCACACATGCTGAGCGCAGGGATTGTCGGCGGACTGCTTGCAGGCGTTGTGGCATTCCTTAGCACCGCGTTTTTGATGCGCTACTTCCGTACACATGAAGTGCGGGCGTTCCGCCCGTTTGCGGCGTATTCTATCGTGGTCGGTGTCATCGTCGCAGGTCTGGCAGTCGCTCACATCCACTTTTAAGCACATCGCAACTAGCGCACAAACACCCCCGAGCCCAATCAGGGTTTGGGGGGTGTTTGTGCACGTGCGAACCTCATTTAGTTGGGAAACTCAACGCCAGTACAGGCGGTGCCAACGCAGACAAAGCGCCGCGACGAGCAGGCCGAGAGCTGCCCACAGCACAGCCATCGCCAAAGGGCTAATCCCAGCGAGGATTCGGTCGACTGCAAAGAAGGAACGGACTGCTGTGGTGTAAAGAGAGACAGCGGCGTGCAGGCCGGCGGGGGAGCCTAGGCTGGCCCAAACCAATAAACAAGCCGTCACAACCAAGCCGCCTGCTGTTCCAAGGCTGACGACTGCCAGAGACCATGAGCCGCGCGTAGTTGCACGGTTTTCCTGTGTCCGCGCAATCTCAAGCAACCGCTCTTTTAGCTCTGGCGGAGGCGTGGGGTGTGGCGCGCTTCGTGTTAACTGTTCAACGATGAAGTCGTTTTTCACAATCTGCCTCCTTCTGCCAGCGCTTTTTCAACCGCTCGCGTCCTCTGTGCAGGTAGTTGCGGACCTGGAACAGCGTGGCGTCCATGACTGTAGCCACTTCCTGGTACGACAATTCTTCGCCGTAGAACAAGCTAATTGCCACACGCTCTTTGTCCGGCAGTTCCCGCACCCAGTCCCAGATACGGGACTGTTCCCAACGCAAAATCGCCTCATCCTCAGTGTTCCCCGGATCAACCCAAGTCTCCAAGTCGATCACGTCGTGTGAGCGCCAGCGCCAGTGTGCTTGACGTCGCGATCGCAAAAATGCCCGCGTTGCGATTGTCAACAGCCAGGTCCGCACGGAGGAGTCCCCGCGAAACTGCTCAAAGTGGCGGAACGCGCTCGTGAAAGTCTCTTGTGTCAGGTCCGCCGCGTCATGCGGGTTTCCGGCGTAGCGAAGGCACCAGCGATAAACATCCTCGTAGTAGTCCTCTACCCACTGTTGGTACAGTGATTGCGGTTCCTTGTTCATCGAGGAACCCTCCGTCTGTGTCATTACCTGCATTATGCGCTTACGCGTTCTGACCGACAAGATTCTTTTGACTGATCTGAAACAAAGCTGGAGTTTGGGGCTCTCATAGATGAAAGAGCTCGCATGGGGGTGAGTGACTATGATGTTGACGAAGAAGACGAAGGTGGTCTCAGTTACCGTTCTGTCCTTGGTGTTTGTAGCCGTACTAGCCGGGATGGTCGCTGTCCTGTCCCGGACTGTGAGTGGGGGATTGGCTGACTTTCGGTTTGTCGGGGTTTCGACCCCAGTTGCTGGTGGATACCTCAACAAGCAACTCCACCAGTCTTTTACAGTGCCATCCACGAAGACCTTTGACTTTTCCACGCCGCTCGGCGAGTTGACTGTGCTTCCAACTTCCGGTCGGCAAATTCAGGTGGACGCTTCTGTTCAGGTCTCAGGCGCGTTCGGAGTTCCGCTGTCACAGGCACAAAAACAGATTAAGTTCACAGCAACCAACGATCAAAGCGGTAGCAACGTAACTCTGACTTCCCCACATGGTACACTCCACAGGGTAACGATCACGATTTACGTCCCACAGGGAGCGCGCTTGCAGGTAGAGAACTCTCTGGGAAAGATTCGGGTGCAGGGCGGTTCCTACCAAGACCTGAGTTTGCACGCGAACATGGGAGCTGTGGACGTGTCTGCGGCTGTCACCGACGCTTTGTCGATTCAGGCGAACATGGGTGAAATCACGTACACCGGCCCTCTCGCGAAGCAAAATAACTTCGTCAACAACATGGGTAGCATCACAGTTAACGACACAAAGGCGCAAAAGGTACAGTACAACTTGTCGACAAGCTTGGGGCAATCAAGCGTCAATGTGCCGAGCGCAAACGTGGTGGCATCCGGTAATCAACTGTCGGATACAGTACCAGGATTGGGCCCGCTTGCCGTCCTGACCTGCACAAACAACATGGGCTCGATTCACTTCCAGGGAGTGTGACTGCACAATGAGCGTAATTCCATTCGGGTCGTTTGCGTGGATCCCGGTGCTCGGCATCCTATTTCCTGTCTTCGTGATCGCTGTGATTCTCGGCTTCGTGGTGTTGATGCGTTACTTGAAGTACCGCGAACGCATGTTGCTTGTTCAACGTGGAGTTGACCCGGCAGACCTTCAGCCGTGGTCGCGGACTGGCCGAAACGGTTCCACGGAGCGCCAGTTACGCAGTGGCATCATCACCTCTTTGGTGGGAGTGGCGTTGCTCATCGGGTTGTGGACACTAGGAACAGGTCCGTGGCTGCTCGGTGGCCTGATTCCTCTCGCAGTTGGTATCGGAGAGTTGCTCACATTTGTCTTGACGGCACCGACGAGACCGGAACAGGGTCACCATGACAACAGGGATGACGACGTTGGCAGGACTCAAGACTGACGCACAGTCCCGGACGGTCGACAGCTTGACAACCGCGCACGCAGCCTTGTATTATATACCCCGTACCCTATATACCCACGAGGGTATAAAACGGACAGGAGAGATGACTGCATGGCTGGTATTGAAAATATCTACCCGGTCGATGTGTACGAGCGGCTGCACAGCGGGGACAAGCTGCTTGTCGTTGACGTTCGTGAAGCGAGTGAAGTTGCATACGGCAAAATTCCTGGAGCTTTGCACATTCCATTGGGGGAACTCGCAGCTCGCGCTGGAGAACTCAACCGTGACGAGGAGACAGTCCTCGTGTGTCGAAGCGGCGGTCGGAGCGCTGCAGCGTGCGACTACCTCAATTCGATCGGTTTTAACAACATCAAGAATATGGTGGGCGGCATGAGCAGCTGGAGTTGGCGGACGGAGTAATCTCGCCAACACAAGAGGAGGATTGCTGAATGAAGTGGGCATGGGTGGTATTGGTTGTTGTGGCCGTTGGCTTTTTCGTGTTGCGGTCGCGACCGGCGAAAGGTGTGATGTCCGTGACTGCAGCGGACATGAAACAACTGATGAACGACAAGCGCCAGACGGCAGGCATGCAGTTCATAGATGTTCGGGAACCAAGCGAATATCGCGGTGGTCACGCCCAAGGTTTTAAGAACATCCCGCTGGGTCAACTCAAAAATCATCTGGGCGAGTTGGAGCGTGATCAGCCAGTCGTCGTAATGTGCCATAGCGGCGCCCGGAGCACTCAGGCAGCACGTATGCTTGCGAAACAAGGCTTCAAGGATGTTCGAAATGTCCGTGGCGGCATGATGGCATGGGGATCTCGGCGTTGACCTGTCCATACCCTCTCGCCTGCGCGGGAGATATAATGGGCGGCAAGGGGGAGTGAACCGTGGAATACAACGATGCGATGCGTCACCGCCTGCGCCGAATCGAGGGGCAGGTGCGCGGCGTCATCGGCATGATGGAACAAGAAAAAGAGTGTAAGGATGTCGTGACACAACTGTCCGCCATTCGTTCAGCGGTGGACAGAGTCATTATGTACGTAGTTGGACAAAATATGGAGCAGTGCATTCGCGAAGAAGTGACGGGTGGCGGCGGCAACGCTGACCAAGTCATTCGTGAAGCGATTGAACTGCTGATGAAATCTCGCTAGAGAAGGGTGAACCATGGCATCCATTAAGGTAACGGACAAGGACTTTCAGAGTGTGATTCAAAGCGACAAGCCTGTACTCGTTGACTTCTGGGCGGCGTGGTGTGGACCATGCGTCATGATGGCGCCGGTCTTGGAGGAGTTATCCGAAGAGGAGAGCGAACATCTCACCGTCGCAAAACTGAACGTTGACGAAAACCCGAGAACAGCATCTGCATACGGCATCATGAGCATCCCCACAATGATGGTGTTCAAGAACGGCAAGCCAATTCAACAGTTGGTCGGATTTATGCCAAAACAGGTGCTCCGAGGCCGTTTGAAAGGCGTGCTCTAATTCTCGAGGAGGTCTTGTAATGACGAGTCTTTTCCACTATAGCAAGGCGTCGGACAAGGGTGTAGACGAGGCCGTTGAAGCCCTTCGAAGCGCACTGGCTGAACGCAAGTTTGGTGTCCTGTGGCAACTTGACATGACTCAGACACTGCAGGGAAAGGGCTTTGATTTCAAACAGCCCTACCGCATCCTCGAGGTCTGCAACCCGTTTGAGGCAAACGGCGTCTTGACGCAGAATCCACTGGTTGGATACTTCCTGCCCTGCAAAATTGTCGTCTATGAAGATGGGGGCAAAACCCACATTGGCTTGCCTTTGCCGACGCTCCTCATCGACATGGTTGGAGATGACCAGTTGCGTGAAACTGCAGAACGCATCGAAGCTACTTTGAAGTCCGCAGTGGACGATGCTGCGCAAGGTGAATAACAGTTCAAAATCAAGGGCTATCCAGGAACATAAGTCATGATGCCGCTGCCGGGGCTTTCGGCAGCGGTATTTTCATGTCTCGATTCGAGTATGAAGAAGGTATGTGTTTACCGGGTCCTGTGATAGACTGCCAACAAGGGACAAACTGTGATTCATACCTGACGAGACAAGTATCAGACAGGCTGGGGGAGATTGAATGGCGCTTGTTACGCCAGCGCAAGAATACAACGATGCATCCATCCATGTCCTCGAAGGCCTTGAAGCCATCCGCAAGCGCCCTGGCATGTACGTTGGCGGTACTGGCGTGCAGGGATTCCATCACCTGTTTAAAGAGGTTATTGACAACGCAGTGGATGAGGCGCTTGCCGGGTACTGCGACTGGATAGATGTGACGATTCACGAAGACCAAAGCCTGAGTGTGCTGGATAACGGGCGTGGCATCCCATTTGGCGTACATGAAACCGGTAAGCGCACGGTTGAGGTCGCGATGACCGTGCCGCACAGTGGTGGCAAGTTTGGCGACAAGGACAGCGGCTACACGGTGTCTGGTGGGCTGCACGGCGTCGGCTTGACAGCTGTAAACGCGCTCTCGAAGTGGACCCAGGTGACTATCTGGCGGGATGGACAGCGTTACGAACAGACCTACCGCAGCGGCCCAACGGATGACGGCAAGCGCATGCGCATTGGCGAACCCGGTGAGCCAACAATTTCGAAAGACACGACGCATGCGCGGGGGACTTTGATTCGGTTTCTTCCCGACAGCGAAGTGTTTGGGCACCTGCACTTCCAAGTCGGCATTGTCGAGGAACGGATTCGGATGATGGCCTACCTCAACAAGGGACTGACCATCACGCTGTCGGACCTGCGCACGAGTGAGGAACGCCGGGTGTTCAGCTTCGAGGGCGGATTATCTGCGTTTGTTGACTTTCTCAACGAAGGAAAAAAGACTTTACATACACCGGCTGCTTTTTCTGGGACTTCCGGAGACATTACGGTCGATATTGGACTACAGTATACGGACGGCTACGCTGAGACGCTCGCGAGTTTCGTCAACTGTATTCCGACGAAAAGTGGCGGTACACACGTCCGTGGCTTCAAAGCAGCCTTCACGCGCACGTGCAACGACTACGCAAAGACGAACGGTCTCTTAAAACCAGGCCAGGACAACCTCGAGGGAGACTTGCTGCGCGAGGGTATGACTTGTGTGTTGTCCATCCGCATCCCCAATCCGGAGTTCATTGGTCAGACGAAGGATGAACTCTCGAACAAGGAAGTTCAGAACATCGTCAGTACCATCGTGACTGAGCAACTTGGCGCTTACCTTGACCAGAATCGCGAGTTTGCAACCAATCTCATCCAGCGCGCCATTCTCTCCAAGCGTGCGCGGGATGCTGCCAAGAAGGCCGCTGAAGACGTCCGTACAGGCAAAGATAAGAAGGACAAAAACGGCCGTCGCAAGGTCCTGGTCGAGAAGCTCACGCCGCCGCAGAGCCACGAGTACGACAAGAACGAACTGTTCATTGTCGAGGGAGACTCGGCAGGCGGTTCGGCCAAGCAAGGGCGGGACTTCCGGCACCACGGCATTCTGCCGCTGCGCGGCAAGTCGTTGAACGTCGAGAAGGAAACTGACCTGGCAAAGATCCTGAAAAACGCCGAGATCGCGGCGATCGTCGACTCCATTGGCGCTGGGATTGGGTCATCATTCGACTTGTCGCAAGCCAAGTACGGCAAAGTCATTATTATGAGCGACGCTGACCCGGACGGTGGGCACATTCAGTCGCTCCTCATTACTTTGTTTTACAGCTACATGCGTCCACTCGTCGAAGCTGGGCGCCTGTATGTCGCCATGCCGCCGCTCTATAAACTGACCTATCAGTCAGGCAAGGGGAAATCGAAGCAGCAGGAAATCGTGTACTGTTGGACCGATGATGAGTTGGACGACCTGCGCCGCGACCTCGCAAAACAGAAGGTTTCGTTTGAATTGCAGCGGTATAAGGGACTTGGCGAGATGAACCCTGATCAACTGTGGGATACCACGATGAATCCGGAAACGCGCACTTTGATTCAGGTCGACGTCAGTGACCCGAGCATCGCGGAGCGCCGCATCACGACGCTGATGGGGAGTAACTCTGACCTGCGCAAACAATGGCTGTACGAAAACATCGACTTTGACTCATACGAAGAATAAATCGACGAACAGGCCACAGGCGGCAAGGGTACCTGAGTTCTCCAGGTACCCTGTTCGGCCAACTGAAAAGGGGAGACTTGAATGACAGAAAAGACCCTGCAGACCGACATCGCGGAACTGCTCGGGGACCGCTTCGGGCGGTACTCTAAATACACCATTCAACACCGGGCCATCCCGGATGCTCGTGATGGACTGAAACCCGTACAGCGGCGCATTTTGTACGCCATGTACATGGCCGGGAACACGCCAGACAAAGGCTACCGCAAGTCGGCGAAGACCGTCGGTGATGTGATGGGCAACTTCCACCCGCACGGGGACACGTCGATCTACGATGCGATGGTGCACATGGCACAGCCGTTCAAGACGAACGAGCCGATGATCGACGGGCACGGGAACTGGGGTTCGATCGACCGCGATCCGCCAGCGGCTATGCGTTACACCGAAGCGCGGTTGTCTGCGTACGCAATTGAGCTTCTGACGGACATCCGCAAAGATACGGTTCGCATGATCCCGAACTTCGACGAGACGACCGATGAGCCGATGGTGCTTCCTGCCAGGTTGCCAAACCTGCTCATCAACGGCGCCGCAGGCATCGCGAGTGGCTTTGCGACGAACATTCCGTCGCACAACCCGAAAGACGTCGTCGACGCGTGTATTGCCTACCTGAAGAACAGTGACATCTCCAACGAGGCGCTGATCGACATCGTGCAGGCTCCAGACTTCCCGACGGGCTGCGAAGTGATGGACGAGAAAGGCATTCGCGCGATGTACACGACCGGGTCGGGCAGTTTCATGATGTCGGCGCGGCTTGAGGTGGAGTACCCGAAAAAGGGCAACCCGCAGCTTGTCTTCTCGCACATTCCTTACAACGCCGTGAAGCAGCAGATTGTCATTGCGCTGCAGGAAATCGTCCTCAATCGCGACATTGAAGGCATTGTCGAAGTCCGGGATGAGACGGACCGCAAACACGGAATGACCGGCGCGCGCATCGTCGTGGAAGTGAAGAAGGGGTTGTCGGACGAACAAGTCGGCTCGATTGTCGCGTATCTCTACAAGAACACTGACCTGATGTCTCGCTACGCGGCGAACATGACCGCGATTGTCGACGGGCGGCCAGAGAAACTCGACTTGAAGAAGTTTGTCGCGGCCTACGTCGAGCATCAGCGCGACGTGATTAGGCGGCGCACGCAGTTTGACCTCGACCGTGCAAAAGAGCGGTTTCACATCGTCGAGGGCTACATCAAAGCGCTGCAAAGCCTCGACGAAGTGATACGAATCATCCGGGAGTCGCAGGACCGCAAAGACGCCGTCGAACAGTTGACGAGCCGCATTGAACTGACCGAGATCCAAGCGAACGCGATTCTCGACCTGCGTCTATACCGCTTGACGAACCTCGAAGTGGCAAGTTTTCAGAAAGAGTGGGAAGAGCTCAAACGGACGATTGCAAAGCTCGAGAGCATTCTCGCGAGCCCGAAGTTGCTGGACAAGGTGATTTCGACTGAGTTGAGCGACTTCGTCAAGCCATATACGCACGAACGTCGTTCACCGATTAAGGCGGAAGTGGTCGAACTCAACGTCAACGTCGCGATGACCATCCCGGAAGAAGAGGTCTACGTGGTTTTGACCAAAAACGGCTACATTCGCAGGCTCAGTAAACGCGCCTACATGGGCGTCGAGCGCATTGACTCGATGAGTCTCAAACTCGGCGACAGCGTCCAACTGACACTTCTGGTCAAGACCACGGACACGCTGCTCTTGTTCACGACCGGCGGTGTCTATTACTCTTTACTCGCGTATAAGATCCCGGAGGGACGCTGGAAAGACGAAGGCAGTCCACTGCACACGGTCGTTCCGCTCGGAACCGGAGAGACAATCGCAGACATTGTGGCTGTGGCTGACTTTAGCGCCGAGAAGTCAGTGTGCTTCGTGACCGCCTTCGGCCTTGTCAAAAAAACGACGCTCAAGGAGTACCAGACGGATCGTTCTGTGGCTGTGAAAGCACTGAAGCTGAAGGAAGGCGACGAGGTTGCGACCGTGTTCCTGACGGACGGCGACGACCGCATTGTAGCGTTGACAGAACGCGGGTATGTCGGTCTGTACACCCAAGAGGACATTGGCGACATTGGCAAAAACGCGTCTGGCTCGAAACTGATTGTGCTGTCGAAGAACGACCGGGTGTTGCAAGCCTCCGCAGTTCACCGGGAAAAACCTTTCTACGTCGTGTTGTTTGAGTCTCACGGTTACTTCAGGGCGGTGTATTCGCAGCGGATCCCGATTAAACACCGGGGCAGCAAGGGCACTCTCGCGTGGAAAGGACTCGGCCCCGAGGACCGGGTGGTGCGTGGCATCGCGATCGACGCTGCACCGGGTGAAACGGTACAAGGCGCGCACGTGGTCAACGGGCAGCTTATCACTCCCTTCGCGATCGACGTGAAACCTACGCCCGCCGAACCGATGTTATATGCGCCACTCGATCTCCAGTCCATTGTCACCGATGTCATCTTAATGCCGAAAAAGTAAGGAGGGCTACGCATGCATGAGGCAGCAAAGCGGTTAAATGAGGTGCTTGAGGAGAACGCTCCACACACGTACGAGGTGTTGTCTGAGTTAGGACGAGCGCTATACTTTCCGAAAGAAGGGATACTCAGCCAGTCTGCAGAGGCCAAGGCGAAAGCAAAGCGGTTCAACGCCACGATTGGCATTGCCTTGGAAGACGGCGTCCCGATGCACCTCAATGTCATTCAGTCGCACCTTGCGGATTTCTCGCCGAACGACTTGTACAACTACGCGCCGCCGGCTGGGAAACCTGAACTGCGTTCCTTGTGGCGCGAGAAGTTGTTGGAAGAGAACCCGTCGATGCGCAGCAAGCACTTTGGCAACCCGATTGTCACGAACGCGCTGACGCACGGCCTTTCGATTGTCGCTGACCTGTTCGCGGATGCAGGTGACGCTGTCATTCTGCCAGATAAGAACTGGGAGAACTACGAGTTAACGTTTGGTGTGCGGCGGGGAGCGAACATGGTGACGTACCCGCTCTACGACGCGTCGGGGTCATTCAATGCGGCGGGCCTCGAGCAGGCCATCTTGAGCCAGCAAGACCGTGGTAAGGCGATTGTCCTGCTGAACTTCCCCAACAACCCGACTGGCTACACACCGAGTATCGAAGAAGGCGATGCCATCGTCGCCGCGATCGAAAGCGGGGCCAAGGCAGGGGTGAACGTTGTGGCGGTCACGGACGACGCATACTTCTTCCTGTTCTTCGAGGAGTCGCTGAAAGAGTCTCTGTTCGGCAAACTGTGCGACCTGCACCCGCGCATTCTGCCTATCAAAGTCGACGGCGCGACGAAAGAGGAGTTCGTCTGGGGCTTTCGCGTCGGCTTCCTGACCTTTGGCGCGGAGTCTGACTTAGTTCTCGTAGCCCTCGAACAAAAGGCGATGGGTATCATCCGAGCGACGATTTCCTCGGGTTCGCACCCGTCGCAGACGTTCGTTCTGAAGGCCCTGCAGGCGCCGGAATTTAAGGAACAGAAGCAGGAGAAGTTCGAGATCATGAAACGCCGGGCCAACCGCGTCAAGGTGGTGCTCGACAGTGGACGGTTCGACGAGGCGTGGCGGTACTACCCGTTCAACTCGGGCTACTTCATGTGCCTGGAGTTAAAGCGCGTGAAGGCGGAGGACCTGCGCGTCGCGTTGCTCGAACGGCAGGGCATCGGGACGATTGCGCTAGGTGACCACGACCTGCGCATCGCCTTCTCGTGCATTGAGGAGTCGGACATTGAGGCGCTCTTTGACGCCATTTACGAAACCGAGCGGGAACTCTCCGGGTTGACCCAGCAGTGAGTGTGCTTCTTGCGGGTGCTCCGCGCCGTGCAATTTGCTTGTTTGCCCGTGGCTTTGGCTCTCCCCGTTAGGGCGGGATGATGCAGGTGGCTTTGTGAGTCGCCTGCTTGCATCCGCGCCTACGCAGGGATCCTTCGCGCGGGCTTGCCCCGCACAGAAGTGGTGTACATTGTCAAGGCTCGTCATACGATCCCGATGAAATTCGCAATCGTGGTGAACGAACGCATCCTCGACTTTGTGTTGCACCGCGAGAGCGGGCTCGGGTTTGGCGAACCCGTGCTCACGGGCGATTCAGATGCGCATCAGTTCTTGCGATGAACGCGCAGTTGGTTCGCTACTTCGATTAAAACAGTCCGCCTTGTCAGAAGGCCGTAAAAGCGGTCTTGTTCATCCACGACACAGAGAAACGAGCGGTTAATCAAGAGGTCGATTGCTCGCTGGAAGCTGACTGTTGGCTTGATCAGCGGAGCGGAAGTGTCCGCCACTTGTTCCACGGTCGTGTCGGATAATTTGGCGATATTCATCTGATCCACTTCAAGGATGGATTCCAGGATGTTGGTTTTGCTTACGGTACCGAACACCGATTCGTGGGCGCCGAGCACGGGTACGGCAGAGTAACCGGATTTAATGAGCACCAGCAGTGCGTGTTCGAGTGTGTTGTAGGTGTATACGCAGGCCACATTTTTCCCCGGTGTGACCAGGGAGTCAACTTGATTCGGCAACATGGCAAACTGAAAGTCGGAATCCGTTGCGGGCGTATGGACAGTGTCCTTCATGTCGCACCTCATCAATGATCAGGGTTTTCACAAGTCAAGTTACAAGCAACCTCGTTAGGTCAGGAGTACGCAAGTTAGTGTGTGCAAATTAGAGAGTCAGACCACGCACCTCAGATTCCAACTCAGAGCACAAGTCAGAGCGCAAATCTAAGTACGCAGGCTAAGGGGCGTACGAAGAACCAAGGTTGGAGCGCAAGCAGGACATCATGGATACTTATATCATAACGGTTTTCTGGCACGGCGCTAGGTCAAGTCGCACCATCTTTGCGTAGATTCTTTCGCGCCCGCAAACAATTCGACACATGCCTTGTTTTTTTGACCAAATTTCAAGGAAAGCCTGATAGTCTTCAGGTGCGCCTGTATCACAGGTTCCCCTTTGGATTGACAGTGGCGAGACACACAGCCTCTGTCTTTTTTTTGCCGTTGCAAGTCTAGCAACTCTAGGTATACCTCCTCACATTCCTGTCAAGACTGTCTGCTAGATTGACAGGCGGAGGTGGACCGGATGGGCGTGCGAAAGGTTGCGTGGACATTGATTGCGGTCGGGGTTGTCGGCTGGGGACTGCATGCGGCGACCGCGTGGGCGGGAAGTCAAAATGTGGCGGGGGTGCGGGCAGAGGCTGCATTTTTGAATCGGGCCGTGGCGGCGGCAGGTGGCACAGACACGCATGCGCTCGTGAACGACTACACACAGTCGGGTGGGCAGTTTTCCTCGCTGGTACAACTCGAGCAGGAAGCATCCGCGACAGCCGGCGCGATGGGCATGACCAATGCGAAGCAGATTACGCGGTCTCTAGCAGGAGAGAACTTCGTGGAGTTAAGCGGAGCCGGTGCGGGCGGTGCGCAAATCTCTGTGTATGAATCGAGCTTTCCTGCTGCAGGTGGTCAAGGAACAGACGTACTGGTCATTCGAGCGACACCGGACACTGTGACAGCGCGGAACCTCACAAATCTCATGCAGCAGGTGTATTCCGCAGTCGCGGATCAGCACCGCATTCCGGATGTCAGCGCGTACGTCGAGACGGTGCACAAAGGCCTCGCGTCGACGGCTCAAGTGCGCCAGGACGAGGCGCGTGTACTCGCAGCGGTTGGCGCGAAGGCGTTCTCTGGCATGCAATCAGGCACGGACAGCAGTGTATCTGCCTTTGCGGCGAACGGGCCCAAGGGAATCAAGAGCGGGACCCAGAGCATGAACCTGCAGGTCGGGGTGCACTTGGACTCGCTGCACCGACAGACTGACGTTTTCATCGGCACGCCCATTATCGTCGACCCATTTTAAGTCGCCCGGAATCGCACTTGGCCCCGGGCACACCGCGGGCTGCCTGGACTCGCACTCGGTCCGAGGCGTCACAGCAGCGGGCGATGTCACGCGACGATTGACTTCCTGCAATCATGGCTCCGAATCAACTCAGGCCGTGTGGTAGAATCAGGACATGATCGGTTGACCGTGATAAGCGAGTGGCAGGAAGGCAGGTGATGCCTGTGAACGCCGCACCATCCCTCGGCAAACGCGTTCGGCATTTGCAACGGTACAGACAAATCGCACAAATTCTCATTCGCAACGGTTTTGGCTGGTTCATCGACGGAGTCGGACTCGCCGACTTGCTGACGTTACCCAAACGCATGTTTTCTGACGTGCAAAAGCGTGACGCCCTGACGACCGTCGAGCGGATTCGAACCGTGGTCGAGCGACTCGGACCAACGTTTGTCAAACTCGGACAGGTCGCAAGTCTGCGCAGAGACATCTTTCCACCCGAGTTAATCACGGAACTCTCCAAACTTCAGGACGAAGTCCCGCCTGTGTCGTTTGAACAAGTCCAAGGTGTGGTCAGTGAAGAACTGGGGCATCCGCTCGAAGAAGTCTTCGAGTCGTTTGACCCTGTTCCCATCGGTTCTGCGTCGATTGGGCAAGTGCACCGCGCTGTGCTCAAGGGGGGCGACGTTGTCGCGGTGAAAGTCCAGCGGCCGGATATCCGCGGACAGATTCGCGTCGACCTCGAAGTGCTCGCGGACCTTGCCCAGATGGCAGAACGTCGCTTCGACTGGGCCCGGCACTACCAAATTAGCGATGTCGTTGCGGAATTCACGCGGTCACTCCACGATGAACTGGACTACACGCAAGAAGGACGCAACGCTGACCGCATTCGAAAAATTTTTGTGGATGATGAGTTGGTGAAGATCCCGGAAATCTACTGGGACTTGACCACTTCGAAAGTGTTGGTCATGGAATTCGTCGAAGGCGTCAAGCTGACTGACCAAGTCACCTTAATTGCTCGAGGTTACGACCCGAAGCAACTCGCAGAGAACGCGGCACGCGCCGTATTCACGCAGCTCTTGCTCCACGGCGTGTTTCACGCGGACCCGCACCCTGGGAATCTGGCGGCGCTCCCGAACCACGCCATCTTGTTCATGGACTTCGGAATGGTCGGACGCCTCACGCAAGATATGAAAGACCGCCTGGCAACACTCGTCGTCGGGCTCATGCGCAGAAACACGGACATGATTCTGCGCGCGCTGCGGCACATGGGCGTGGTTCCTGTGGATGTCAACGAGGACTCACTGCGCCGGGATGTAGACGCTCTGCGGGAAAAGTACTACGACATACCGCTCAGCCAAGTGAGTCTGGCGGAATCCGTCGCGGACATTTTTCAGGTTGCGTATCGACACCGGATTAAGATCCCGGCGGACCTTGCACTGGTTGGGAAGACGCTGCTGACCATTGAAGGGGTTGTCGAGGAGTTAGATCCGGGTTTTCGGATCATGGATGTTGCCGAACCGTTCGGTCGCCAGTTGCTGAAGGAGCAGCTTCACCCGAAGACGGTTGGACGTCACTTGCTTGGCACCGCGATCGACGTGGGTGACTTCTTGATCGACTTTCCGCGCCAAGTGCGACTGATGGTACGTGAGATTGGGCATGGGCGCGTGAAGGTGCAGATGGAAGTGAGTGAAGTGAACAACATTATGGGCAAGCTCGACCGGATCAGCAATCGGCTGTCGTTTGCGGTCATGCTGCTTGCCCTCAGTATCTTCGTCGCAGGACTCTTGATTGCCTCGGCACTTGCCAAGACCAGTAATCTCTTGTGGCGGTTCCCGATTACGCAAGTTGGCCTGATTATGGGCGGTCTGATGTTGCTCTTGCTCGTGTGGTCGATCATCCGGTCAGGCAGGATGTAGCTTGACCGACCAGCGGCAGAGACTCGCATGGAGCAGAGCCTGCTGAAACGCGCGCTCACTTACACGAGCGCGCGAACGACGTCCTCAAGTTGCATGCCGCGCGACGCTTTGACGAGAATGACCGCGGGTTCCGGTAGCAAGTCAGGAATGGCTTTCAGGGCGCTCTCTTTGTCTTCGAACCAGTGTACCTGTGTGTGCCCGGCTTGGCGTGCTGCTTCCGCCGTCCATTTGCTGTACGGGCCAATCGCGAACAGGGAGTCGATACCGAGTTCGGCCACGTAAGCGCCCACTTCCCGGTGGCCTGATTCTGTCGTGTCGCCAAGCTCGTACATGTCACCCAGGATTGCCACTGTCGGGCGCTCTTCTGCAAGGTCGCGCAGTGCCGACAGGCTTGCCTTGGTGGAAAGTGGACTCGCGTTGTACGTGTCATCGATCACGTGTGTGCCGTTTTTGCCCGTTTGTAGTTGAAATCTGCCGTTGCTGATCCGGACGTTGGCCAGCGCGTCTGCCATGGCTTTGAGCGGGATCGCGTGGGCCGCCCCAAGCAACAGCGCGCCGAGTGCGTTGGCCACATTGTGGCGCCCATGGGCTGGCAGCGTCACGTGAACGCTGTCGCCAAGGACATGGGCTGTAAATGTGACACCGCTTTGTCCACTGACAAGGTCGCTCGCGTACGCGTCAACTTTATCGCGAGGCACTGGGCGTGACTCGGCGCTGATTCCCTCTGGACGCGCGTCAGCCGCCACGGTGGTTGACGCGATTGCGGCAGCGGCGGTTGTGGTCGGCGCATCAAGTTGGTACCAGAGAACTCGCGCACGGGTTTTCCCAGCAATCTGGACGAGCCACGGGTCATCCCGGTTGAGAACTGCAACCCCTGACTTCGGCAATGCCTCAAGCAGTTCTCCCTTCGCTTCGGCGATTGCCTGTTGACTCCCTAGTAGCTCAATGTGACTCTGACCGATATTGGTGATCATCCCTGCGGTTGGCTGCGCGATTGACGCTAGTTTCGCGATTTGCCCGAGTCCGCGCATGCCCATCTCTAGCACTATCGATTGGTGTTCCTCTGTCCGCCCAAGCAGAGTGAGCGGCATGCCGAGTTCATTGTTGTAGTTGGCTGTCGTGGCCAGGCACGGTCCCTTTGCACTAAACACAGCCGCCAACATGTCTTTGGTGGTGGTTTTGCCATTACTACCCGTCACACCAATGACCGGGCCGCCAAACCGAGTTCGCTCAAATACGGCCAACCTCTGGACGGCGACAAGGGGGTCTGCGACGCGAATTAGGTTGACACACGGGTCCATCCCGTCGATGTGCTTTGTCACCAGGGCTGCGACTGCACCTCGCTCAAAAGCACTACCCACGAAATTATGGCCATCTGCCTCTGTTCCGACAAAGGCGACAAATAAGTCGCCTGGACGGATCGCCCGGCTGTCGATCGCGACTCCGGTCACGGTTCCTTTCAAGTGTCCTTGCAGTTGTGTGCCTTGCACAATGTCCGTCAACTGACGAACAGACAGCGGCAACATCCGTTCACACTCCCATCGGGTCAACCCGCTTCGAAAATCTATACCATACCATCTTACGCATTCGTAGGCGTTTGCGCACCTTACAGCGCGCGGCTCATTCGTCACTGCCGCCTAGGGTCTGTGCATAGCATACTCTTGGCTGCATCTTGTCGGCAATCAGGTATACTCGACGTATGTATGAAGAAGGGGTTGGCAGGTTTGACACAACGCATCCGGGTCGGTGTCATTTTTGGCGGCAAGTCTGGTGAACATGAGGTTTCCATTCAATCCGGCCAGTCGATTTTGAACGCGCTCGATCAGGAGGCCTACGAAGTAGTACCGATCGGGATCACGCGCACAGGACAGTGGATTGTGGGGCAGCAGGCGTCTTTCGCACTGAACCAGGCTACCCAGATTGAGCTTGGCGAACAGTCTCAGTACGTCCAACAACCAGAGGCGAACCAGGCGGCCACTTCGGCAGCGGCGGTTGTGCCGATTGGCGAACTCGTCCCGCCCGAGCTCGTCGGCGACTTTGACGTGGTGATTCCCGTGTTGCATGGACCAAACGGGGAAGACGGTACAATCCAAGGTATGCTTGAACTGTTTGACATCCCGTACGTCGGCGCTGGCGTGTTAGCCTCCGCTGTCGGCATGGACAAAGTGTTTATGAAAAAGTTGTTCGCGGAGGCTGGCTTGCCACAGGTGGCGTACACGTTCTGCACACGGAAACTGTGGGAAACACAACCCGCTCGAGTGGTTCAAGAGGTTGAAGAGAACATCGGTTACCCCTGCTTCGTTAAGCCGGCGAACATGGGGTCGAGCGTCGGGATCAGCAAGGTTAAGACTGCCAAGGAACTGCCGGTTGCAATCGACTTGGCGGCTCGCTACGACCGCAAAATCATCATCGAACAAGGGCTCGACGTCCGCGAAGTCGAGGTCGCGGTACTCGGGAACGATGAGCCGGAGGCATCTGTGCCTGGTGAAGTCATCCCCGATCACGAGTTTTACGACTACGAGGCCAAGTACGTCACCGGTGAATCGCAGCTCATCATCCCGGCGCCGCTTCCTGCACAGGTCACAGAAGAGATTCGGCGTGTGGCGGTTGAGGCGTTCCGCGCGGTCGACGGCAGTGGCCTGGCACGCATGGACTTTTTCGTGGAGCGGGGCACAAACCGGGTACTTGTCAACGAGATCAACACGATGCCTGGATTCACGCGGTTTAGCATGTATCCCAAGTTGTGGGAAGCCACCGGGTTGTCGTACACGCAGTTGCTTGACCGCCTTATCGGCCTCGCCCTTGAGCGGAGCACCGAAAAGCGGCGGTCGACGCAGAACCTGTCGTAAATCTCCGACGTACATGCATATTTGTGACGTAAGTGGGCCGGCAGGCGGGGGGTCCCGTCAGTTTGGCCCACTCTGTTGCTTAGAGACGCTGCAAGTACGCGGCCATGCGCTGCCCCGCCTCTGCGAGTAAATCTTCGGATTGGACGAGCGCGATTCGCACGTAGCCTTCTCCTTCCTGACCAAACGCGTCGCCTGGGGTTACGACGACACCGGTGGACTCGAGCAGGTCAAGTGCAAACGTTCGAGAGGACTCGAAGCGACTCGGAATCATCGCCCAGATAAACATTGTGGCGTGGACGGTTGGCACCTGCCAGTCAGCGTTTCGCAAACCTGCTACGAGTGTGTCGCGCCTGCGTTCGTAGGTGTGCACCTGCTCTTCTAGGTGGCTTGGGTCGGCCATCAATGCAGCAATCGCTGCTTCCTGAATCGGACGAAACACGCCGTAGTCGATGTGCGACTTCAACAGCTGCAGCAGGTTGAGCGCCTGTCTGTTGCCAACTGCGTAGCCGATGCGGCAACCCGCCATGTTAAACGTCTTCGAGAGCGAGTTGAACTCAATGGCTACGTCAGTCGCACCAGGATAGGCGAGGATGCTCGTCGCGCGCAGACCGTCAAAGACCAGTTCCGAGTACGCAAAGTCGTGGACAATCAGGATGTGGTGTCGCTTTGCAAACGCGATCGCCTGTTCAAAAAACGCCGCTGGCGCAATCGTCGCGATTGGGTTGCCAGGGAAGTTGAGGACCATGAACTTGGCCCGCTCGGCCACGTCGACTGGAATGGCGTCAAACTGCGGCAGGAACCCATGTTCCGGACGCAACGGCATGGGGACAAGCTGGCCGCCGGCGATTTGCACGCTCGCTGCGTAAATTGGGTAGCCTGGGTCTGGGACGAGCACAATGTCGCCAGGGTTGATGAGAGCGAGCGCCAAGTGCGCCAGACCGTCTTGAGAGCCCATGAGCTGCACAACTTCGCGGCTGGGGTCGATGGACACAGCGTAGCGGCGCTGGTAGAAAGAAGCCACAGCCTCGGCAAAGCTGGGGATGGCTGACAAGGTGTACTCGTACTTGCTGCCATCTAGAACCGCTTCGGCTAGTACCTGCCGAATAAACGGAGCGGGGGGCAGGTCAGGGCTGCCGACACTCAGGTCAATCAGGGCCAGCCCACGCTCGGCCACCGCGCGCTTCTTAGCGGCGAGCTCGGCGAAGATGCCGGTCGGCAGACTCGCGATTCGATCGCTTGGGTCAAAGGACATCAGTTTTCTCCTCCGCTACTGTGTATTCGGCGGGACCATACCACTAGGCTAAAACCAGTGTACAATAGTATTGAACAGAATTCCGAAAGGAGCGGCAACTTCGTGCCTACCTACGATCTGGAATCTACGTTTGACCTGGCAAAGGCCAGTATTCGTGAACTGCAACTACAAATGACGACGGGGCAGTTGACTTCCGTCGAACTGGTCTCGGTCTATTTAACGCGCATCGCGGCGCTCGATAAGACGGGGCCAGCTCTGAACGCGGTGCTTGAGGTCAATCCGGACGCGCTGCAGACCGCCGAGGCCCTTGATGCGGAGCGCCGTCGCCAGGGGCCGCGTGGACCGCTGCATGGTATTCCTGTGCTCATTAAAGGCAACATCGACACAGGAGACAAGATGCATACCACAGCCGGGTCCCGGGCGCTGGCCAATTGCTACGCCAAGACGGACTCCCTTGTGGTGAAACGGTTGCGTGCGGCAGGCGCCGTCATCCTCGGCAAGACGAATTTGACCGAATGGGCGAACTTTATGGCTGAGAACATGTCCAACGGCTACAGTTCGCTGGGTGGCCAGGTGCGCAATCCGTACGGCCCTGGGACACACGACACCGGGGGCTCTAGCGCGGGAACAGGCGCGGCCATCGCTGCGAGTCTCGCCGCGGTAGGAGTCGGGACGGAGACATCGGGCTCTATCCTCAGCCCGTCAAGCCAGAACTCACTCGTTGGAATCAAGCCGACCGTTGGTCTAATCAGCCGCACGGGCATCATTCCCATTTCGTTTAGCCAAGACACCGCTGGACCGATGGCGCGCACGGTGGAAGACGCGGCGGTGCTCCTCGGAGCCATGACAGGGGTCGATCCTGATGACCCTGCGACCGGCTCGAGCCTTGGCGTTGCCCTGACAGACTACACGGTGTTTTTGGATGAGACGGCGCTGAAGGGGGCACGGATCGGCATCCCGCGCGATCCGTTCTACACGGAGCTGCCGGAAGCTAAACAAAAGGTCATGGACGGTGTCATCGCACAGTTGACCGAGCTTGGTGCAACCGTTGTCGACGTCGACCTCCCGAAGGCCGCCCTCGGCGAGGACATCAACGTCCTCGTCTACGAGTTCAAGTCAGCCATCAACGCGTATCTCGGCGGCGTCGGGACAAACGTCCCGGTCCACTCGCTAGCAGAGTTAATCGCGTACAACGAAGCACATTCCGCCGAAATGTTGCGGTATGGGCAAGCCGTGCTGGTAAAGTCAGAGGAGACCAGTGGCAGTTTGACAGAGTCGGCCTACATTGAAAGCCGCCTGCGCGACCTGCGTGTGACACGCGAAGAGGGAATCGACGGCTTGCTCACGTCGCACAAACTCGACGCGCTATTGTTCCCGAACAACTGGGGGGCTGGGGTCGCGGCCAAAGCGGGTTACCCTTCCATCACGGTGCCGGCCGGGTATACGCCAGATGGAGAACCCGTGGGTATGACACTGACGGGCACAGCGTTCTCCGAACCGACACTGATTCGCCTCGCGTACGCCTACGAGCAAGGGACACACCACCGGGTAGAGCCCGCGCTCTGAGGCGTTCTCCCGGGCGGGGCGGCTCTTGTGCGCCGCAACCGCAGCCTGGGGGCAGCACAGTTAGGGTGGGCGCAGTTGGGGTGAGCGCAGTTGGGGTGAGCGCAGTTGGGGCGCAGTTTGGGTGAGCGTAGCTTGGGTGGGCAGCACGTTAGATGGATAGTCAGACGAAGGATGTGAACTATGGGGGACTGGAAACTCATCGCACTCGACATGGATGGGACGCTGCTCGCACCCGATGAGTCAATTTCGCATGAGAACCTCACCGCGATTGAACAGGCGCGTGCGGCCGGGATCGAAGTGACCATCGCCACAGGTCGGGCTGTGGAAGGTGTCGTTTGGCAGCATGCCAAGGCACTCGGACTGACCATGCCCCTCGTCACTGTGAACGGCGGCGAGGTGTGGAGCATGGAGGGGGAACTGCTGTATCGACGCCCGCTCGTGGCGTCTGATGTACTTGAACTCCACCAACTTGCGCTGTCGGTGCACGCGCATTTCTGGGGGCGGACGACGGAGCGGTTTGTGCGCAACGACAACATGCCGGAGAACGCAGCGACCGCCGAGTGGCTGAAATTCGGGTTCTACAGTGACGATGCAGACATCATGGACTCTCTGTGGGAGACCCTTGGTAACGACTCGCGGTTTGAACTCACCAATTCGGGTCGTCTCAACATCGAAGTGAACGCAGCCGGCGTGACCAAAGCCGCTGGGCTCCAACTGATTTGTGACCGCGCGGGGATTGACGCTAACCAGGTGATCGCGATGGGCGACAGCCTCAACGACATCTCGATGTTGCGCTGGGCTGGACTCGGCGTCGCAATGGGCAACGCGCAGGAAGTCGTGAAAGAAGCTGCCGACACGATGACTGGCGATTGCCTGGAGAACGGCGTGGCGCAGGCGATTCGCCGCATTCTCAACGACTAGCGAGGGGGCTGTCCCGCAAGGCCGTGTATGCCTGAGGGACAGCCCCCTCTCGCCCGTATGAGGGACGTGATCCAACGTTGATTGTTGACATAATCAGCACGTTAACGTCCTCAGACATCGTTATCGTCTGATTTGTTTACATAACTCGATTGTATAACGCTGTGAAACAGCGTTATGACCGTCTCGACCCCCGGTTTTGCGCCCTTTTCTCAAAGGTAACGCGCCTTGAGCGCGTTATCCGACTTTAATTCTTGATATCCACGCCGATAACGCGGTGTCGGCTCGTTATCCCCCGCGAAACAGCCGTCTCTGGCTCATCGTCGACGACAGGTTCACAGAAGGCCGTGGTAAGGCGATGGTTTAACGCGCATAAAGCTCGCTATCGGTCTGGAGTTTACATAATTCGACGTGCGAATGCTCAAAAAGTTCGCTAGTTCGGCCAAAACCCATGGTTTTGGTCACTTTTCCGATCCCGAACGCACTTTCTGGTCGCTATTTGCCGCGCATAGCGGCGATTATCCTTCTTAGCGTTCTAATTGTTCGCTACGATCACGTCGATTGCGCAAGCTCTTATGGTGGGCATAGATTGCGGTGGCGTGTACAGTCTAGGGAGGAGACGATGGAAGTGGATGGTGAGCCATGAAGCGAACCGCACGGTGGATGCCATCTACCCACCCAAGCCAGGCACGATGAAAGGCAGCCTAATTCCTTCCGGGCATTCGGACACGGAAACGGTCGCCGCCACGACCCTGGGACGCTACGTGATCGTCACATCGACCCAGAGCGGGCGGCGAAGTGTGTGGGCAAACTCCGTGACAAAGTCACATGAACCCACTCCGCGTATCTATACGCCGTGTGAGGGCTGAGGCTAGCGAATAAATCCGTTACTCGACTTGCAACTGGTCAAACAAGAAGGCGTAGATGTCCGCTTGCTCGTCGATCTGCTTGGCGACGGGCTTCCCGTGTCCGTGACCTGCCGCCGTGTCAATCCGCAGCCACACTTTATTCGCGGATGCAGCCTTGTCCTGCAACGTCGCTGCGAGCTTGAACGGATGGGCTGGCACAACGCGGTCATCCGTATCACCTGTGTGAATGAGAATCGGCGGGTACTCTGCTCCCTCCCCCACATTGTGCAGCGGGGAGTAGGCATACATAAAGCGAAAATGCTCGGCGCTCTCCACTGCGTTGCCGTATTCTGGCACCCAGTACCGGCCAACAGTGAAAAGGTGGTAGCGGAGCATGTCGGCAACAGGGACGCCGCAGACGACGGCGCCGTACAAGTCAGGGCGCTGCAGCATGCAGGCTGATACCAAGAGGCCGCCGTTGCTGCCGCCGCTGATGGCCAACCTGCCAGGGTTTGTGTAGCCGTTTGCGCACAGGTACTCTGCGGCTGCGATGAAGTCGTCGAAGACGTTCTGCTTGTTTTGCAACATTCCTGCACGGTGCCAGGCATCGCCGTACTCGCCGCCACCGCGAAGGTTTGCGAGAGCATAGACTCCACCTTGCTCGAGCAGGAGCAGTGGCGGAACACTGAACGCGGGTGTACGACTGACGTTGAAGCCGCCGTATCCCGTGAGCAGGACCGGGTTGGTGCCGTCGAGTTGCAAGCCTTTTTTGTGCGTCAAGAACATTGGGACCTTTGTGCCGTCTTTCGACGGGTAGAAGACTTGGGTGGTTTCGTACTGCGACAAGTCGGTCGGCAAGTCAGGTTGAAAGATGACCTCTGTCGTTTTGTCCATCACGTTGTGCCGCAGCACAGTTGGCGGAAACAGGAACGATGTAAATGTGACGAACAGCTCAGGTTCATTGTCCCGCGCATGCCAGTCAAGAAGCGCGCCAAGGGTAGGCAGTGGGATGTCGTGCGAAAAGCCGCCATCGAGGTCGTAAACGCTCAGTTCATGGTGAGCGTCGCGCATGGCGAGCAGAACCAGGGACCCTCCCGCGAGGCAGGCGTCCGCCATCACGACTGCTTGCTCAGGCACGACCGTCCGCCAGTGTGCTTTATCGGGTCGCTGCAGGTCGATGGCAATCACGCGCCCGCGCGGAGCGTCGTTGTCCGTTAGGAAGTAGAAAGTGTTGTCGCGGTTGCCAAGGGGTTGATAACTTGCATCAAACGCTTCGAACAGCCGCACGAAGCCGAACTCGTCTGCCTGCGGGGCGTCGCGGCCGTCAAGCGGTCGATAGTAAATGCCAGTTTCCGTCGCTGTGCCGTTGGTGACAAGCAGCACCAGCGTTCGGCCGTCATCGGTCACGATTGGGTGAAAGCCTAGTTCTTTCGCGTCCGGGCGTTCGTACACAAGTACATCTTGTCTCTGGTCGGTGCCGCGAACGTGCCAGTAGACCCGAGAATAGTTACTGCCGTCCTCTGGGGGCACCGTCCCTGGCTCAGGGAAACGCGTGTAGTAGAAGCCGCTTTCGTCCGGCGTCCAGGCGAGGTTGGTAAACTTACAAAAACGAAGTTCGTCCTGCAAGTCTTCGCCTGTCTCTGTGTCACGCACGCGCACGACTTGCCAGTCGCTGCCGTTTTCCGAGATCGCGTAGGCGACATAGCGGCCGTCCTTGGTAAAGCTGAAGTTTGATAGTTCCGCAGTGCCAGTTGAGTTCATTGTGTTTGGGTCAATCAAGACACGCGCCTGTTTATCACCTGCCGCATCGAGGGTAGGCTGGAGGTAAAGAATTGGCTGGTTCTGCAATCCGCTGTTTTTCGACCAGTAGTATGTACCCCCTGCCCGTCCGGGCGACTGGCGTCTTGGGAAGTTCCACAGCGACTCTAGGCGTTTGTGCAGGGTGTCGCGAACCGGGAGCGAGTGCAGGTAGGCAAAGGTAGACTGGTTTTGTGCCTGGATGAAGGCCTTTGTGTCTGGGTCGGCTGGGTCTTCAAGCCAACGATAGGGGTCTGCGACCGAAGTGCCATGGAAGTTGTCGACGACGTCGACAGTGCGCCACTGCTTGGACATGTACTCCTCTCCTTACTACCGGTAGGGTGTGGTCAACGGTCAACGGTCAACGGTCAACGGTCAACGAAGACTTGGTTTTACTTGCGGCTTTGCACTTCGTAAATCGCGTACTTCAAGTAGTGTCCTTCCTCGACGCCCGCGATTTCCGGGTGGTCTTTGGCTGCGCCTGAGAAATGGACAAGGCGCAGGATTTTGTGCGCATCGGTCGCCGCGTCGAGAACAGTCGCTTGAAACAGATCGGGCAGCATGTGAAACGAGCAACTGGCCGTGACCAAATAACCACCGTCTTTCACCATCCGTACGCCACGCAGGTTGATTTCCTTATACCCGCGAATTGCACCTTCGAGCGCTCGCTTGGACTTTGCGAAGGCGGGCGGGTCAAGCATGACAACGTCGAACAGTCGGCCATCCCGGTCTGCGTCGCGCAAGAAATCGAAGGCATTGGCCTCCTGGAAGTCAATTTTGTCTGCCAGGCCATTCATTTCGGCGTTTCGACGAGCGACTTCCAATGCCGATCCCGAAATGTCCACGCCAGTCACGCGCTTTGCGCCGTAGTGCGCCGCATGGACGGCAAATCCGCCGGTGTGGCAAAAACAGTCAAGCACCTCTGCGTTTGGAACGAACGGGGCGATGGCAGCGCGGTTATCCCGCTGGTCGTAGAAGTAACCAGTTTTTTGGCCTTCGTACAAATCGGCCAGGAAAGTGAGTCCGTGTTCCTCAATCTGTGCGAGGCGCGGCACCTCGCCCCACCAGAGACCAGTGTGCTCCTCAAGCCCTTCGAGTCTGCGGACAGAGACGTCGTTGCGCAGGTACACGCCGAGCGGACGAAACACTTCTTCAATTGCCGACCGAAGCACCGGTTTGAGTCTCTCCATGCCGTAGGATAAAATTTGAGCGACGAGTACGTCGCCATAGCGGTCAATAATAAGACCAGGCAGGAAGTCGGCCTCACCGTACACCAAACGGCAGAACCGGGTGTCAGGCAGAAGTCGCTCCCGGTACGCCAAGGCTGCTTGTAGGCGGCGGACGGCCCAAGCTGTATCAATGGACTCATCTGCCCGGTACGTTAGCACTCGAGCGTAAATTTGCGACTTCGGGTTTGCGTACCCTTTCGCCAAAAAGGCACCTTGGTGATTGACGATCTCCACCACGTCGCCTGGGGCTGGTTCACCGCCTGACACGGTGTCGATTTCACTGGCGTAAACCCATGGATGCCCTTGCTCCAGCCGTTTCTTGCGCTGTCTTTTGAGTTTCAATTGTGTCGTCATATGTAGAACGTAGCGATTCCAACCGGCAATGTCAAAGCAGGGGGGCACCATTTGCAATGAACTGGATCGTGTGGCTGGTAGTCAGCCTGTTTCTAGTCGCAGCCGCGATCGCGTGGATTATTCTGCACCTCTTTCGCAGGTGGAGACGTGATCTGCCGAATCCACCGTACCGACAGCCCGCACAGCGCCCAAGGCCGGACGAATTTTCGGACGATGAAGTGACCGTGTGCTGGGTCGGACATTCAACTGTGTACATCAATTTTTATGGGCTCCGAATCCTCACCGATCCGGTGTTTTCAGACAGGGTAGGGCTCAGAGTTTTGCGTCTGTTTACGGTCGGAGTGAAGCGCCATACAGCACCCGCGCTGCGTCCTGAGGATATATCCGGGAAAGTGGATGTCATTTTGCTGTCGCACGCGCACATGGACCACTTCGACATACCGAGCCTGCGCAAGCTGCAAAGCTCGGCCACGCAGGTCGTAACGGCGACGGGTACGGGGCGTCTGTTGCGTCGATTCACTTTTTCTGCTGTGACAGAACTCGGTGGCCGTGACCGGATTCAGTTGGACAACGGCCTGGCTGTGACGGCAGTGCCGGTACGACACTGGGGCAACCGATTTCCGTGGAATCGGGGCTATGGGTATACGGGGTACCTCATTTCGTACCGCGGTGTTCAGATTTTCTTTGCCGGGGATACGGCCTACACACCTGGTTTCACCGACCTAAAGTCGGTCGGAGCGATTGACTTGGCGCTGATCCCGATTGGCGCCTATTCACCAGATGCCTACCAGGGTAACCACTGCACACCGGAACAGGCGTGGCAGATGTTTGAAGACTCTGGTGCGCGATTTCTGGCCCCGATTCACTGGGATACCTTTGTGCTTTCCGACGAACCCATCGACGAGCCGATCAAGCGGCTGCAGAAGGTAGCTCCCGACCAGGCGCAAATTGTCTGGCGTCGCCACGGCGATGTATTTCGCTTCATTCCACAACAAAACGACTGAGGCGCTTGGCCCTCAGCCGTTTTGATCATTGGAAATCTCAGTTTTGCAGCTTACCAACTGTTGTGGTGATTTGCAACTTCCGCCATCCACACGTCCGCCCACTTTTGGACTTCGTTCATCATCGGTTCTAAGTCGCGCCCCTTTTGGGTCAACTCGTACTCGATGCGAACGGGTGTCTCCGGATATACATGGCGCATTAAGATTCCGGCAGACTCCAACTCTTTAAAGCGCTCCGCAAGCATGCGGTCGCTCATGTTGGGGATCATGGCGGAAATATCTTTAAAGCGTTTCGGGCCGCCGAGCAGCGCTCGGATGATTAGACCCGTCCAGCGCTTCCCCAGTAGTTCAAAAGCGGATTCAAACTTGGGACACATCAACTCGTCACTCATTCGACCTCACGCTCCATATGCGCTTATGGTAACACAACTGCTTGACAAAAGTAAGTGCAGTATGCGCGTTACGTACGATGGAACTGGGGGGAGGTGGAATTTGTTCGTCCTCCAGATTGTGGTATGCTAACCATCAGACCTCTTCATGCCCGCCGAAACAGCTCCACGGACGCGGCTTTTACGCGCATCAATCGGCTGTAGAGATGATTAAGGAGGAGAGAACATGGATTGGTATGAGCGGTTGGCGAACTACTTTCCCGAACACGAGATGAAACACCCCGGACAGCTTCGCGATCTGCTCGATCACCACGAAGCTTACCGGAAACTGGAGAGCCCAGAGTTTATCGTCACGTATGCAGAGTTCGCGGATTTTCTGTTTATCGACTACCTGTTGGTGAATTCACAGACCAGAGGCAAGGGAACCGGCAGTCGCCTGTTGGACCGCTTCAAACAACGTGGAAAGACGCTGATTGTGGAGGTCGAACTGCCCGACGTTGAGGACACTGACACGCTTTTGCGCGTGCGGTTTTACGAAAGAAACGGGTTTAAGCGAGCCGAGCGCATAACGTATACGCGGTCGGACGAGGACGGCGAGCCGTACACGATGGACGTCTACTACTGGAGTCCAAGTGAAGTGGCGGAAAAGTCTGTCTTGCACAACATGAAGACAATCTGCCGCGAGATCCACAACTTCCGCTCAGAGAAGTACTACGGACGTTTGCTTGCAGACCCGGAAGAAGTGCTTGACTGGGAGAATTAACGCAGTGCGCGGGCGCTGACGGCGAGGAGTCGGTGTTCCCGATAAAACTCTTCAGCAAGTGGAACTATGGTGTAGCCGGCCAAGCGTGTGCCCTCGAACTCGCACTTGTGCTCGTAACACGACCGATCGCGAAGCATTTGAGTGAGGAAACGAGACACGTGCGCCGGAACACCGTGGTTGTCCGGGTGCAAGACCCAGTCACTGGGTTTCCACTCCAAGAGCCCTTCCCGTGTCTGTGTCACGCCAGACCACTGCATGTGGGACTCAACCTCTGACATAAATGCGTACATCCCGGCTCGCCCAGACCCGCCAGTGTTCCAAGTGACAATACCTGAAAAGTCTGCCTTCTCAAGGTGCAGTCCTGTCTCTTCGCGGACCTCGCGAAGCACTCCCTCCAGAGGCGTTTCCGTCGGTTCCAACTTTCCCCCCACGCCGTTCCACAGCCCCATGTTCGGTGCTCGGTTGCGGTTTAGCATTAGGACACTTTCCCCACATCGTATAAAGCAGATTGTATACCGTAGCAGGTGTCCCACCCTGTGCACCCCGTTTCGCCTACTGACGCTAGCGTACAATGAATTCGCAAGGTGGACAAGGGGTGCGCAAACACCTCGGTGGAAGTCGTTAGCCTCGAAAGGCCAGGCAGGAGCAGCTCTGGTTCCACAGAATCAGGCGCAAACACCGTTTGGTGGTGACAACTTACAGAATTGCGTCATAAACTGTCGCGCGCCAAAAACCGTCGTGGACAATTGGCGTGCTGCGGAGACGGTGCACTCATATTACCGATTCTCCATTGACGCGCACTGCGCGATTGAGTAAACTAAAGAAACTTAAAACACATTAAACAGCTCGGAATAGGTGGTGTTGTGTGTGAGTGAAGTTCTGGAGAGCACCTTGACACAGGCGGAGATCGAGTACCTGGCCAGTACGCTGGATGGGTCTGACCCACTCGAAATTTTGCATGTGATTAAGGAACGAGTCCCGAACGTTGCATTGGCGTGCAGCTTCGGTGCGGAAGACATGGTACTTGTCGACATGTGGATGAAAGTAGACCCGGAGGGCTCAGTGTTCTATATTGATACCGATGTCCTATTTGCGGAAACCTACGCACTGCGCGACCGCTCAGTCGCGAAATACGGGTTGCCGAACTTGATTCAGGTCAAGTCACGCCTGAGTCTTCCGGAGCAAACACAGCAGTATGGAGACAAACTGTGGGCGCGTGATCCAAATCAGTGCTGTTTCGTGCGCAAAGTAGAACCGCTTGAGCGCGCACTTGCTTCGTTTGACGGGTGGATTACGGGGATTCGCCGTGACCAGGCGCCGACGCGTGCGAATGCAAAGGTTGTCGAGTGGGACCAAAAGTTCAGTCTCGTCAAAACCAACCCGCTTGCCGCTTGGACTTCCGACGATGTGTGGGACTATATCCACGCGAACGATGTCCCGTATAACCCGCTACACGACCAAGGGTATCCGAGCATCGGCTGCCTGCACTGCACGAAGCCAGTCAAGCCTGGGCAAGACCCCCGCAGCGGACGTTGGGCTGGTTTTGAGAAGACAGAGTGCGGTTTGCATAAGTAAGGGCGAACCCGTCTAGTCCGAATCGAATTCTTGAACCGAAAACATGGATGAACAGTGCGCCGCGCTCTATGCGTGGGCTGCGCTGATTACAAAGGAGGACATTGGTTTGGCAGGTTTGTCGACACCGCATGGAGGAACGCTAATCAACCGCTGGGTAACGGGGGCGGAGGCCACGGAGAAGTTGCGCGAAGCCGAACAGTGGCCCAGACTGCCGATTTCGGCGTGGACACTGTCCGACCTAGAGTTAATCGGTATTGGCGCATTTTCGCCTTTGTCCGGTTTCATGAACAAGGCGGAGTGGGAGAGCGTCCTCGACACGATGCGGCTGCCTTCTGGCGCCGTGTGGACAGTTCCCATCCTCTTGCCAGTCAGTGAAGAGACTGCAAAGACACTGTCGCTCGGGCAGCATGTGGCGCTGGTGGCGGAAGACGGCAACATCTACGGGACGATCGAAGTGACAGAGGTATTCAAAGGCGACCCGGAACGGGAGTCGGCGGCGACCTTTGGCACGACGGAACTGGAGCACCCAGGTGTCGCCCGCGTCTTCGCTCGCGACCCTTGGTGCGTAGCCGGGCCGATCACGCTTTTGCGCCGCCAACAGCATGAACAGTTCGCCGAGAGCTACTACGACCCGGCACAGACTCGGGAGATCTTCCAAGAAAAAGGCTGGAAGACGGTGGTCGGTTTTCAGACGCGTAACCCTGTGCACCGGGCGCACGAGTACATTCAGAAGTGCGCGCTGGAGACTGTCGATGCGCTGTTCCTGAACCCGCTGGTGGGACAGACCAAATCTGACGACATACCGGCCGATGTGCGCATGAAGAGTTACAAGGTACTGCTCGCCAAATATTACCCGAAAGACCGCGTGTTTTTCGCCGCGTACCCGGCCGCGATGCGCTACGCCGGACCGCGCGAAGCAGTCTTCCACGCAATGGTGCGCAAGAACTACGGCTGCACGCACTTCATCGTCGGTCGCGACCACGCTGGTGTAGGCAGTTACTACGGGACGTACGACGCACAAAAGATCTTCTCGAATTTTTCTCCAGAAGAACTTGGTATCGCACCAATGTTCTTTGAAAACAGTTTTTACTGCGAGAAGTGTGACGGGATGGCGTCAGAGAAGACCTGTCCGCACAGCAGCGAAGACCGCTATATCCTCTCTGGCACGAAGGTGAGAGCGATTCTGCGCAGCGGCGAGCGGCCGTCGCCGAAGTTCACCCGCCCGGAAGTCGCGGACGTCCTCGTAGCCGGGCTCGCGGAGGTGAAACCTGTTGAGTCATAAGAGCGAGATCGACAGTGCAGGCGAAGCGACGGAACGGGTGTCGAGCAAAGGGACGGTGGCCACGGCAGGCGGTGCAGATGCACCGCCTGTGCGGTCCCCCGAAGAGTCAAAAGTGGAAACAATCAAACGAAACAGTCGACAACTGCGAGGAACAATCACTGAGGCGCTGATCGACGGATCACACAAATTTGAGGAAGACAACGTGCAGGTGCTCAAGTTTCACGGCGTCTACCAGCAGGACGACCGCGACCTTCGCGCAAAGTTGCGCAAAGAAGGGAAAGACAAAGCGTACAGCATGATGGTTCGGGCGCGCATTCCCGGCGGCAAGCTGACGGCTATGCAGTACCTGGTGTTCGACCAAATCTCGGACGTTTACGGCGGCGGCTCCTTGCGTATCACGACACGCCAGACCTTCCAGTTGCACGGGATTCTGAAGGGCAACCTGAAGTCGACCATCGCCGACATTCACAGCGCTCTCGTCACGACACTTGGCGGTTGTGGTGACCAAGTGCGCAACATCAACACCTGCCCAGAGCCTGTCGACGACCTCTACCATCGACAGATGCAAAGTGACCTCGATGCGCTCGTCGACCGCTTTGGCGCAAAGACAAACGCCTACCACGAGATTTGGCTAGATGATGAGAAGGTTACACCGGACGTGGAGGAAGAGCCGTTTTATGGAGAGACCTACTTGCCGCGCAAGTTCAAGTTTGCCATTGCGCCCGAAGGCGACAACTGCATCGACGTCTACGCCAACGACATCGGGCTGGTCGCGCACAGGCAGGGGGATAAGGTAGAGGGTTACACCGTCCTGGTTGGAGGCGGTATGGGCCGGACCGCAAGCGTCAAAGAGACCTACCCAAGGCTTGCCACACCGCTGATGTTTGTCACCCGCGCAGAGCTTGTCGAGACTTGTACGGCGATTGTCGGCATTCAACGCGACTACGGCAATCGGTCCGAGCGGCGTTTTGCGCGCTTCAAGTACCTGCTGGACGCGAAAGGTATGGACTGGTTCATCGCGGAACTGGAGTCGCGCCTCGGCCGCACCTTAACGCCGCCGCGAGACCTTGTTTGGACTTCATCCGACGACCACTTTGGCTGGCACTCAGACAATCATGGACATGGCTACCTCGGCCTCTACATTCCGAGCGGTCGCATTGCCGACTTACCGCATCGCAAGCTCAAGTCGACACTGCGCGATATTGTACGCGAGTTTTCGCCGACTGTGCATCTGACGCCGCAGCAAAACCTCATCTTCTCCGGTTTGACTGAGGCCGACCGAGTCGCGATTGAAGCTCGTCTGCAAACGGCTGGAGTCGCCTTGCCAAGCGAACTGTCGAAGGTGGAGCTGCACGCGATGGCCTGCGTCGCACTGCCCACCTGTGGACTTGCGACGACGGAGTCGGAGCGCGTGCTGCCACAAGTCCTCCCGAAGTTTGAAGAGATGTTCGCAGAGTTTGGCATTTTGGATGAGCCCATCAGCATTCGCATGACGGGCTGCCCGAACGGATGCGCTCGCCCGTATGTCGCGGACATCGCGTTTGTCGGCCGCTCGATGGGCAAGTACGACGTCATGCTCGCAGGGGATGTGCTCGGAACCCGCATCAACCAACTCTATCGCGAACTTGTGCCGCTGGAAGAGTTGGCGAACACGGTGCGCCCCGTTGTGGCTGCATACGCCGATGAGCGACAGGCTGGCGAGCGGTTTGGCGACTACTGTGAGCGGGTCGGGTTGGAGCGGTTCCGATGACCGGTCGCGTCTACCTCGTTGGTGCGGGACCGGGCGACGCCGGCCTGTTGACGACGCGCGGTCGACGCCTCTTGTCCGCAGCTGACGCTGTGGTGTACGACCGCCTCATCTCCCCGCGGTTGCTCGACTTCGTCCCGCGACAGGCAGAGCAGGTGTATGTCGGGAAGTCCCCAGGCCGGCACGCGCTGACCCAGGAGGCGATTCAAGAGTTGCTGGTCGATCTCGCTGGGCGCCACGAAACGGTCGTACGCCTCAAAGGTGGCGATCCGTTTGTCTTCGGACGCGGCGGTGAGGAGGCGCAGTGGATGGGCCGCCACGGCGTGACGTTTGAAGTGGTGCCCGGTGTCACGTCGGCTGTTTCGGTTCCGGCCTACGCCGGCATCCCGCTGACAGCTCGCGGCATATCTTGCGGCTTCGCGGTTGTGACCGGGCAGTCTGGGGATTTGACGGTCCCGGACGTCACCGCATGTGTCGACCTGCTGCGCCTTGGGGGCACGCTCGTCGTGCTGATGGGCATGGGACGCCTTCGCGAGATTGCAGCAGTGCTCACGGCCAGTGGGGTGTCGGTGGACCTGCCTGCTGCCGCCGTGCAGTGGGGTACTCGCGCAATGCAGCGCAGTGTCCACGCGACACTTGGCACGCTCGCTTGCGAAGTGGAGTCGGCTGGCCTCGGTGCACCGGCCGTGATTGTCATTGGCGAGACGGCCCTGATGCACGCAGACATCGCATGGGTGACAGAACGTTCACTGCATGGGAAGAGAGTCGTCCTCGCTGTCGAGACGGAGCACGAGGCCACGCAAGCCGGCGAACTGTTGGAGTCGCTCGGCGCGGAGTTCGTCACGTTTTCGTCCGAGCGAGAAGCGATGGTGAACGACGGCGCGGTCGCAGCGGATGTGTCGCTGGTGATGGGTGAGCATGGCGTAATGGCGGCTGAGGTTGGGCTGGCAGCGAAGCTGTCGCGGGCGAGCGGACAGAGCTCGGCGACCAGCGAGACCAGCGAGACCAGCGAGCGTCGGCTGTCCTTTGCGACTGCCCTCGACGCCGCGCTGTTTTTCCGGCGGTGGGCCGAGACCGGGGCGGACGTGCGGCGCCTGGCTGGCGTCACGCTGGCGGCAACGCCGACCGCCGCCAAGGTGCTGCTCTCGCTCGGGCTCATCCCGGATGCTGCCCTGTCGGACTCGGCTGATACGTCGGCTTACGCAGAAGGTTTTACCCTGCCGCGCCACGTCGCGGAAGTGCTCAGCACCGGAGATGTGGACGCGGTCTGGGTGACATCCGAGATCGCGTGGAATAGCTTGACACGGGCCGCAAGCAACCTGGGGTGCAGTTTGCCGTCAAAAGTGGATCTCTGTGCGGCGCTCTGCTGGCACGGCGTGAGCGAAATGCTCGGCGCGAACCAGACACGGCCAGGGTACGGCCTGAGTCCGGTCGCGGTGGGTGGACGTGCGTGATCACGGCGATTGTCCTCCTCAGTCACGGCACCCGCGACACCGCGGGCGTGTCCGAGTTTCACCGTTTTTGCGACGAGGTGAACCGGGTCATCCTGGCGCGTTCGCCCCAATTTGGCCTCGCGCCAGGGGAACTGTGCGTGGAGCGGGCTTTCCTCGAACTTTGCGATCCCGATGTACCCACGACCCTCGCCGCCTGTGCCGAGGCGGGGGTCGAACGCGTCGTGCTAGTGCCCCTGTTGCTGTTCGAGGCGGGCCATGCCAAGCAAGACATCCCCGGGCTGATTGACCAAGCGCGGCGCTCAGGCGTCCATCTTCCTGTTGACGTAGTGCCGCCGATTGGCCAAGACGAAGTGTTCATCGAAGTTGCTGCTGCCCGCGTGCAGGCAGTCGTGATGGCGGGCGATGGGCAATTTGCCCACGCGGGCGCTAGGCTGCCGACTGGTGTACAGGGGCACAACGTGGTGGCAAACGATGGCGCTGCACTCCTCTTCGTCGGGCGCGGCGGCACAGACCCTGCAGCTCGCGCGGATGCACTTGCGGTTGCTGCGGCAGTCGCTGCGGTGGTTGCGCGTACGTCCGGAATTGGCAACTGGGCCTCGGCCTTCTTGGCGGGACCGGGCCCTGACGTGCACGCTGCCGCGCGGGAGCTACTGGCTCGGTCCAGTCGCCTGCAACGCGTGGTCGCGCTGCCGTATCTGTGGTTCACGGGTCGGCTGGTGCGGGCGTTGCATGGCCAGTTGCTTGGCGCTCTACCCGACGGCGTGTGCCTGACGATGGCGGACCACCTGGGCTGCCATCCTGGGCTCGTCGAGCGTGTCGCATGCCGCGCGCTGGCGTTCGCCTTCGGCTCCGGTCGGCCAGGGCAAGAGTTGGTGGCGACGACGGTGCGCAGCAAGTGGGACGAGTAGAGGAGGCGTGGAGGCGTGGAGCTACGCGCGTTGAAGTGGCGTGATCGCGCTGCTGAACGTGTCGATTATGTCGCTAAACGCGTCAACGAGGCTTACGGGTCTGTCGCCTCCCCGCCCACACGTCACGCATGGCCTCCCCGCCCACACGTCGCGCATGGCCTCCCCGCTCGTCACGAGGCGTCAGCCTGTGGCCTGTGGCATTTTGACGAGACGTCGGACTGGCGAGTAGAGCACCCACAGCCCAGAGAGCAGCATGCCTGCGACGGCAAGTCCCATGGTCGAGCGAATCCCGATGGCCTGGCCGACTAGGCCCGCCCCCAGCGTCCCGAGGGCCGTCATGCCAATATCCAGGCCTCGCATGGTCGCGTTGACCCGTCCTAGCAGGTGATCGCTTGTCAGCGTTTGGCGCAGTGTCGTATCGAAAATTTCGTACATCGTGCCAGCTGTGTCGCCAATCAGCTGGGCAGCGAACAGGCAGGCGACTGACCGCCAAATGGGGCCGCCAGCGAGCAACCAGAAGCCGCCGGCTGAAGCTTGTACAAACAGCGAGACAACCATCGTGCGGCCAAGCCCAAAGCGCTTGGCGGTACGGCCTGCGACCGCCGCACCGAGCAGCGAGCCGAAGCCTCCCATGGTGACTGTGACGCCGAACCAAAACGGTGAAAGCCCGAGAGTCCGTAGTGCGTACAGCGTGTCGAGCACGAAGATGGCGCTGCTGGCGAACCCGTATGTCGCCATCGCTCCGGTCAGAGCGAAAAGTACGCGGTTGTTGCCAATCACCCGTAAGCCCTCTACAAACTCCTGACGCAACGGCTGTTGTAAGGCGTGAACGTGACGTTCCGGCCTGTGTTCCCGCCCTCGCACGCTGATCAGCGAACTTGCAGAGAACAGGTAGCTGAGCGCGTCAATTCCGACCGCAATTGGTGCCGTTAAAGCCTGTACGAGCAACCCGGTCAATCCGGGACCGACAGCTTCAGCGAAGGACGCGGTCACACTGAGCTTAGTGTTGCCTTCGACTAGCCGGTCGCGGCCAATCAGCCAAGGTACATAGGCTTGATAGGAGACATCGAACAGAAGCGACAAAATGCTGGAGCAACCCGCCACAGCATAGAGCACCCATAAGTGAAGATGGCCGGTGAGAGCGAGCACAGGGACGAGCAGCAGCAGACAAGCTCGCAGTACGTCAGCCGCAAGCATCAGTGGGCGTCGCGCGAATCGGTCGACGATGACGCCGATGAACAGACCGAACGCCGCTGCAGGAAGCTTCGTCGCAAGGCTAAGGCCGCTCATCGACAACGGCGTGACGCCCATCGAAAGGACGGCGAGCATGGGGAGACCTTCGCGGGTGATGCGTGATCCGATTTCTGACACGGTCTGCCCGCTCCACAGTTTCAGAAAATCGCGGTGCTTCCACAGTGTCATTTGTGTCAGCCCTCCGGTTCCTCGCCGCGACCGTCAGAAACGCGCGAGCGCAGCACGCGCTGCAGCCACCAGACAGCGCCAGCGACGGCGACGCCGTAGACGGTCAGCCACGCCATGGTGCCCCAAAAGTGCGTCGTCAGCTGTGAACCGGCCACTGTAAACACCACCATCGTGGGGAGTTTGCCGATGAGCGTGGCAATCACAAACTGCGACTTCGAAATGCCTGTCACGGCTCCGGCAGTGTTGACGACAGAGGAGGGGAAGACCGGGATGAGCCGAGTCACTAACACAGCGTAAAAGCCGTGGCGCTCGACGTACGCGACCACGGACTGCCACGCGCGATAGCGTCCGAGCCAGTGATGGACGGGTCTGCGCAAGACCAGGCGTTCAAGAAAAAACTTCGCAAGCGCACCTGCGCACGCGCCCAACCAGGTGGACACAATGGCGAGGGGCAGCGGGTCAACCGCGCCGACTGCCGCGGCAATCAGCGGGATCGGCAGGACGGGAAGAAACGAGACAATCACGATGAGGATGAAGCCAATGACAGCGGCAGCCGAGCCACCGTGAGAGATGAGGTGGTACCAGGTGTGCAGGTGTGACAGCATGGAAAGTCCTCTCTAGAGCATGCGTGGTTCTGAGGCCCACGTTAATGTGTTCATTGTACCTGATGACTGTCGAGTGGAAAATCACTGTTCGACCGTGGACCCTCACTTGCGGCGTTTCTTAGGGGCGTGTATCGTTGTCTTGAACAACATGAGGGGGTGAGGTGCGCGTGAAAGCTGTACTGATGGACGGATTTGGCGGTCCCGAAGTACTTTCGCTAGGTACGGCGCCCGATCCGGTCATTGGCGAAAGCGAACTGTTGGTGCGCGTGCGCGCCACGGCACTGAATCGCGCCGATTTGTTACAGAGAATGGGTGGATATCCAGCGCCTAAGGGCACATCCGACATCCTTGGCCTTGAGATGGCAGGGGAAGTTGTACACGCGGGGCCGGCCGTTTCAGGCTGGAAACGTGGTGATCGCGTTTGCGCCTTGTTGCCGGGCGGGGGCTACGCTGAACTCGTCGCAGTTCCGGCGGGCATGGCGATGCGCATTCCCGACGATATGACCTTCGAACAGGCGGCGGCAATACCGGAAGTGTTTTTGACGGCGTATCTCAATCTGTTTCGCTTGGCAGGAATGCAGGCTGACGACAAAATACTTGTCCACGCTGGCGCGAGCGGAGTCGGCACCGCCGCCATCCAGTTGATTCGCGAGGCGGGCGCGACGTCGATGGTGACAGCGGGATCGTCGGACAAGCTGAATCAGTGTATCCAACTCGGCGCCACGGCAGGTTGGAACTACAAAAACGGACCGTTCGCTTCCTGGGTGCACGAGCGGACTGACGGCCGCGGCGTTGACATTATCCTCGACTTTATCGGCGAACCCTATTTTGAACAGAACATTACTTCGCTGGCCGTTGATGGCCGCTTGGTAGTCATCGGTACGATGGGCGGCACTGACGTTTCGACACTGAACCTCGGTGAAATTCTGCGACGCCGTCTGCAGATTATCGGAACGGCCCTACGTTCACGCAGCCGTTCGTACAAGATTCAGTTGACGCAAGACTTTGCAGCGTTTGCGTTGCCGCGCTTTGCGGATGGTCGGTTGAAGCCAGTCGTCGACCGTGTCTTTGACTGGACCGAAGTTCAAGCGGCACACGCGTATATGGCATCTAACGCCAACACTGGCAAGATCGTCTTGCGCGTATCTTAGTGGAATTGCACTTGGTGCGGGCGCTGGCCAGGCATTGACCTGCCTGGTTGGCGCCCTACCGCACAGTGTTAGGTCTCTTCGGAAGGAAGCGACATCGATGAATGTGAAGGCCATGGTGGCCGCATCAGTGACGTTGCTCTTGTGGTCTTCTGCCTTCGCAGGCATCCGCGTCGGCCTCGCTGCCGGTTACACAGCGGGACACGTGGTATTGATTCGCTTCCTCAGCGCTTCAGCCGTGTTTGCCATTTACGCGGCAGTGCGCAGAATTGCGGTGCCGCGTCTGCGCGACATCCCGTTCATCGCTGTGCTCGGATTTTCCGGGATCTCGGTGTACCACATTGCCCTGACGTTCGGCGAACGCACGGTGCAAGCTGGCACAGCCAGCTTAATCATCGCGAGCGCACCTGCGTTCACCGCGCTCATTGCCGTGTTCGCGCTTTCCGAACGCCTTAACCGCTTCGGCTGGCTGGGGATTGGACTTGGCTTTGGAGGAGTCGCTGTCATTGCGTTTGCGTCCGGCCACTCCCCGAGTTTTACGTACGGCGCGATGTTGCTTGTACTTGCTGCCGTCGGTACGTCGTTCTTCTTCGTCTATCAGAAGGCGTTGTATACGCGCTATTCGCCCATTGACATGTCGGCGTACTTTACTTGGTTTGGGACGATCCCGATGCTTTGGTTCACACCTGGGCTCATCCACCAAATTGCGCGGGTACCCGTTAGCGGGACCCTGACCATCCTCTACATCGGCGTCTTCCCGGCGGCCATTGCCTACGGAGCGTGGGCGATTGCCTTGTCAGCTGGGCGTGCGGGGGTCGTCACGAGCGCGCTGTACCTCGAACCTGTGCTGGCGATAGTCGTGGCGTGGATTTGGATCGGCGAGGTACCGCATCTCATTTCAATTCTGGGCGGCGCCCTCGCCACTGCCGGCGTGATTGTCACAAGTTTGTGGGGACATGACAAGACGGTGCCAAACGCTGTAACGGTCTACGCTGAAGCGCCGTCTCAAGAGGGGTGAAAAATGTGGCAGAGAAGTTGGAAGAAGCCGCCATCGCACGCAGTCTGACGAACCTACCCGATTGGAAACGGGAGGACAAGACCATCTTGCGGCGCTACCGGTTTGGGTCGTTCCGATCAGCGATCGCATTTGTGAACGCTGTTGCAGAGCTCGCAGAGGCGCGCAATCACCACCCGTTTATCGCGGTTGACTTCAAGTTAGTCACGGTGCGACTGACCAGTTGGCACGCAGGTGGCTTAACGGACGATGATTTTACAGAGGCAGAGCTGGTAGACGGGATGTACCGAGAGATGGTGACGAACGCACAGCAACCAGAGCAGTAGGAGATAGAGCAGTAGGAGACACAGCTGACCTCCGGTGGATTTTGCTATACTGAAGAGGTTTCGAACGCTTGGCCGGCGTGTGGTTTTTGGGGCTGCTAACTTACAGAGAGGGGGACCTCCTACGAACTGGATGAAATCCACGTGGAGTTGGATTTACCCTGCCGTGATTGGTGTCGTCATCGCATTTGGGCTTCACCATTACGTGGCCTATGCGGCCGATGTCCCCACTGATTCGATGAGCCCAACCATCCCCGCTCCATGTTATATCTTCGTGGATCGTGTATCGACTGAACTGGGCCATATCTACCGCGGTGAAGTCGTGTTGTTTCACTTTCCGGACGACCCGAGTCAAATTTACGTCAAGCGCGTGATTGGCATGCCAGGCGATACGGTGACGATTACGTACAACCAGGTATACATCAACGGGCACTTACTCAATCAGCCGTGGCCACACGGTCCAAACGTCCATGGCCTTGGCACTTATCACGTACCCCAAGGACACTACTTCATGATGGGCGACAACCGCCCGGTTTCCTATGACAGCCGGTTTTGGGTCCACCACTACGTCGCCCGTTCCGCGATTATCGGGCAGGCGGACGCTGTCATTTTCCCGTTTTCCAAGTGGGGGCCAATTATGCAGTAACGGCTTGGCCCCCATTTACCGGTGCAGGGCATGACTCACGACGAGGAACATGACGAGCCACAGCAACCCTATCCCCATCAGTCCCCACTCAACCCTTCTGAGCGGTTCCCGCTCGACTGTGAAAGTCCGGTTCCACAGGCGATCCCGGCTGTAGCCCCGCGCCTCGATCGCCAGCGCGACATCCTCGCCAAGCCGTAGCACTGACAGCAGCAGTGGTACGAGTAGTGACGGAGTGTCACGCAGGCGCAGGCTGTTGCCGCGGGTGGGGTACTTCCCACGCACCCGAGCGATCAGCGCGAACCGGTCTGTCTCACGGAAAATCAGCGGAATAAAGCGCAGCATGAGGGCGGCAGCGAGAGCGAAGGCACTGACGGGCAGCCCAATCTTCGCGAGCGGTGCGAGGCCGCGCTCCAGGCCTTTTTTCATAGCGAGTGTGCTCGTCGTGGTTGACAATAGGCTACCGAGCACCACGACGACCATCACCTTCGCCATTTGCGTTAGCGTCAGTGAGGCAGAGTGGAACGCGTAAGCCACTGGGCCGACGTGCCATAACCCGGCAGTCGTGTGCCCGAAGCGGAGCCCGGACACGACGCCGGAAGCCGCCGCGACCCATAACAACGGCCGCAGCGCCTGCACTGTCTGGCGCAGGGACAACCCAGCAGACGCTGCAACCACCACCGTGCAGAGTGCCGCCAGCCCGATTCCGAGCCAGGTCGTCTGAACTAAGACGGCGACGGATGCGAGAACAACGAACACCCACTTAGCGCGAGGGTCGAAACCATCCAACCAACCGCGGCGCCACACCGCTGCTGTCTGCGCAGGCGGTGACACAGGAGAGTGGGTGCTCCAGGGAACCTGGCCTGGCAGGCCAGGTCGGGGTGCCTGGTCAGGCTGGTGTGGCTGCGCAGGCTGGGCACTGGTCGGCGGAGACGGTTCGGTCTGGTCGGCCCCGCTGGAAAGCGGAGGTGCGTGTAGGTCAAAGCGCATCATGCCCAGGTCGGCGATGGCAGGGCGAGCGGTCTTCTCCTCTCGCAGCGGGGGCGTTTCAGCTACAATGGCATCTGCCAAAGCGTCCGGGTCAGCAAGCGTCGGAACGTGAGTCCATCCCGCCTCGTGCAACGCGATCGCGAGAGCAATCCGGTCGGGCAAGCCGACCCCGGCCGTCTGCCACGGGTGAGGGGTTTCAAGTGCAGATGTTACGGGGCCGGACCAACAGACACTGCCGCATTCAAGTATCACCAGGTCAGTAGCGATCGGGAGGAGCCAGTCTAGGTCGTGCGTGGCAATGACGATGCCTCCTCGCCCCGAATCGCGCCTGCTGGACACGAGGGTTTTTACAAGGGTCACGAACGAGCCCACAGACATCGGGTCAAGCCCGGCTGTGGGCTCGTCGAACCACAGCCAGTCGGCGCCCGTCGCCACTGTCGCCGCCATCGCCACACGCCGTTTCTGTCCAGCGCTCAAACTGAGCGGTGACTCGTGGAGGACAGCAGGGTCTAGGTGAAAATCCGAGATCGCAGTGGCAATGCGGCGTTCGACTTCCATTGACGGCAAGTTATATGGACGCAGGGAGTACACGAGTTCGTCTCTCACGGTTCGCGCAAACAGTTGGTCCTCGGGCTGTTGGAACACGTAGCCGATCCGTTGTTGCACCGTTTGGTTGAGGCGCTTTCCGTCCCCCTCCCAGAGGATTGCCTCATCGTATCGAACGCGGCCCTTCGCCAGTGGCCACACACCAGCAGCAGCCCGTAGCAAACTAGACTTGCCAGCGCCAGAGGTGCCGACGACGAGGGTCACGTGCCCATCCAAAAAGGTACAGTTCAGCTCGCCAGGAATCGGATCACGGCTGCGAGGCGGCAACACACGAACGCCTTCGACGACTACTGGCACTCTGGTGTCACCGCCTTCACCTGTGATTTGACGAGTGATTCGACCAGTGATTCGACGGTCAGTGCGCCGGCCGTCGGCAAGTCGCGTACTGCGCATGCCTGTGCGACGGCTGCGATGTACGGCAGGGGAAAGCCGATCTCCTGACACGGGCCAGAAAAGAAACTCCGCGGGTCGCCGGAGAACGCAACCTGCCCTGCGGAGAGGGCCAGCACCCGGTCAGCGGCGGCAAGTTCCTCGAGCCGCTGCGTGATCCACACGACTGCGTGACCGTCTGCGCACAACTGACGGACGGTGTTCAGCAGGTGCCGTTGGTGAACGGGATCGAGCATGGAAGTTGGCTCGTCGAACACTAGCACCGGTACGTCCACGGCCAGTGCGCTTGCAACTGCGAGCCGCTGCTTCTGCCCGCCAGACAGCGTGTCGGTCGGCTGGTCAAGCGGCAGTGACAGACCAGCGCGTTGTAGCGCGAGTTTCATCCGGGCAGGCGCTTGAGAACCAGGCACCGCGTGGTTTTCGAGGCCGAAGCGAAGGTCCTCTTCGACTGTGGCTCCGACAATTTGGGCGTCCGGATTCTGAAACACAAGTTGAACGTGATTTGAGAGGGAGGGAGTCTGCGCTGGCATCTGTGCCTGTGCCTGTGCCTGTGCCTGTGCCTGTGCCTGTGCCTGTGCCTGTGCCTGAGCTGAAGCGTGTTCTGGGGTGTGTTCTGCGGCGCCCGCAAACCGCACCTTTCCTCGCGATGTCGCGAGCAGCCCTGCCAGGACCTTCCCCAACGTGCTCTTGCCGCTGCCATTCGGACCGGTGACAGCCAACCACTCTCCGCGTTCGATCGTAAATGACAAGTCGGAGAGCACAGGACGAAAGCCATCAGCGGTATGAAAGGAGACAGATACGCGATCGACACAGAGTGGGAACATGGGTGGTGGTGAGGTTGTGGACTTGTGCAACGTGCCCGTTGCTGCAACATCTGTTGGACTCATAGGACAGGCACCTCGGGACAGATAAGGGGCCTCGGAGGAGATAGGCACCTCTTAATTGTTAACACAGCGATGGTATAAAGTTAACAAATTGGCTGGAGGGACGCAACGGCACCCCAGACCGGTAGCTGTGCCCGGGCAGCTGGGACAGTCGCGGGGCTGCGATGGATGTATGGAGCGTGGGGAGTCGCGGGGCTGCGATGGATGTATGGAGCGTGGGGAGCCGCGGGGCTGCGATAAGCGCACCGAACAGCTTATGTGCCGTAGATGGCCCGGAAATAGCTTGTTTAAGCCGTTGGGAACAGCTTATAGCCCTCATGGCGGCGGTCCAGGGTGCCAAATTGCACCGTTAGGGATTTCCGGACGGCTTATAATCCACGAAAAGTCATAAAAACTGGCAGATTAGCTGTTCTGCGCGGCTATTTCGAGGGGGTGATCACGAAACCTCTCCTCGGGCCTACGCATCGCAGGCTCAAGCATCGCAGGCTCAAGCATCGCAGGTGCCGAGGACCCATGGACCAGCCCAAGGCACCCACCCGCCGGGCCAGTTTCCTCAGCGGAACAGGACAGCGCCGAGAATCAGTAACACGTCTGCGAGGATCCACCCAAAGACGCGGCTAGACTTGCCATTGTTGCTGCGAGTGAAGATGTGGACACAGATGACGCCGACCACCATGAAAACGGGGTGCAAAATGCTGGGTGGCTTGGTGACGAAAATCCACGTAGCAATGCCGAGCAGGACCTCAAGGTCGAGCAGGCCGATGACGGCACCGCGCAAGCCCTTCGGCACGCCGCTGCTGCGTGTGACTTCAAGAAAGGTCGCAATCACCGCCAGCACAATCAAGAGAATACCTAACACCATGTGCACTATTCCCATATCCTGCGAATTCCTCCTTCTCCCGGTTCCGTTGCACTGCATATCGCATTGCCCACCTACGCGTACTCCTGACAGCTACAGGAGGTGGATCCTTTAGGACTGCACCAATGGTGGCTGCGCACGTTCCAATGGTGGCTGCGCACGTTCCAATGGTGGCTGCGCACGTTCCAATGGTGGCTGCGCACGTGCATTGTGGCAGTCGGCTGTGTCTAGCTGGCTGCTGCTACCGCTGTTTCTGTTCACTCGATTCGCCCAGCTTGCCTTCGTCCAGCTTCCCTTCGATCTTGCGCGTAAACAAATGTCGGTCGTCCGATGTCAGACACCGGCCTGTCTCGAGATCGAACTGCCAGCCGTGCATGCGGCACGTCAGAATTCCATCCTCCACGTGGCCAAAGCGGGTCAGGTCTGCCTTCAAGTGGGGACAGCGCCGCTGCACCAGATAGCCATCGCATTCCCATAGGTCCTGCACAGGCGCCTTCTCCGCCAAATAACCCTCAAGGTACTGAATCCGCTCTTGCGATAAACACTTGAAGAAGTTGTAGATGTGCTCATTGTAGGCGCCCTTTCTCTGCGCGCGGAAGCGGCAGGAGAGGAACAACTCGTTGACCCAGTCGTCGTAGTGGTTGAGGATACACTTCTCGACGAGACCGTGTTCGATCTCGAAGATGTAGTCCCACTCACCGCCATCCCACACGTCGACCGTGCGGTTGTGGAAGTCGAGACAAATCCGTTCCGACCCAAGGTCGAGAACAATGAGTCCGTTGATCCCGGCCGCTGTCACATCCGCCTGCCTCATCAAAGGTTCGAACCATTCCTTCAACCTCGGTAGCACATCAACTTCTCCGTGCGGCCACGAGGCGCGTTCAGCTTCGATGGCGCCACGTTGTCTGGCTTGGTAGGCTTTTAGGTACCCCTCTTTGTCGGTGAAGATAGCATTCACTTCGGCGTCAGGCACCGGGTGCTCGACTCGGCACTCGCCGTTCGCAAGCGTCATGACGCTGTCTGGAAGCATCAATCGTCCCGAATTAACGCCGTGATCGCGCATGTACTCAAGGAATACCGTCTGATCCGGGAAGATGTTCGTGTCCGAACGGTGAAAATCGTTGAGTTCAAACAAGTCGTCGTCGAGGAAACACGGAGGGCCTGCGGACGGAACGACATACTTAGCGTCAATCTCGGTAACGTATTTCAGCGCGCGCGCCATTTGGTTGTCTCGTTTTTTGCGGCTAAGCGTGTCCTTCATCGCCTGCGGGAACTTGTACACCATCGGGTACCAGATGGCTCCGGAGAACTGCAGGAACAGGGCATCGTAGGGACCATGGCTCGCGAGCAGATCCATGTCGACAGGTCGCGAGTCGTTTTGATTGAAAATTCGGGCCTCACCGTCGTCGACCATCAAACCGGAGTCGCCAATCGGTCCGTCTGTCGGCGCTGTGAGCGCGTAGATCATCATGCGCAAACCGTCCTGCTCAAACGGTGTACAGTTTTTGGTCTGGACGAAGTGTTGAAACCCGAGCCCGCGAAGGGCCTGTTCCAGGTGGTTCATCGGGTAGTCCGGCAACAGCACAATCGTGTTTTTGTTGACTACCTCTCGTAGAAACTTCGGATCATAGTGATCATGGTGCAAGTGAGACACGTACAAATACGTGGGGTTAGAAATTTTCTGGCGGTCGATCTGCTCATTGCTCGGGAATGGGAACCACGAGGCAAAGTATGCCGGGTGAAACCACGGGTCACAGAGAATGCTGCCGTACTTTGTCTCGATGAACAGGCCAGCTTGGCCGAGGAACGTGATCTTCAATACATACCCTCCTACATCGCTGCTGCTTGTCTCTCCCTATTGTATGGGTACGAGGCGGATGGACGCAAATTGGTGGCGACAGAAGAACTCGTTGGATAATGGCTGGACTAGGCTGGCATACTGCCGACTGCAGGCCTGTTGCTTGGGTCGAGCTGTAATCGGAGGTGATTGTAGTGAAGCAAGTAGCGGTAGAGCCAGCGCTGAACAATGTGAAGGAGTACCTGGAGAGCCAGGGTTGCTCGTGTGTGGAGACGCCGGCGCAGTCCGAGGCGGCAACGGCTTCAACTGAAGCGTCAGCGGGGAACGTTTGCTGCTATGTTGTGACGGGGGCAGACCAAAACCTGATGGGGATGCAGGATGTGGTCGCGAACGTGCCCGTGATCAACGCTGATGGGATGTCTCCGCAACAGGTGTACGACCGTGTGAAGGAGTACATGAGTTAACCGGGCCAGGCTGAGTTTGTTGGCGCTTGCGGCTTGCGGCTTGCTGCGGACAAAGGGCTGTCCCACTGGACTTAACGGTCTGATGGGGCAGTCCTTGTGTATGCACTTGCCGTTTCGTTTTGAACGCGAGTAGAACGAGCTGCGCCTCGACCTTGCGCTAAACGGGCGCTATCGGGGCGGAATCCCGGTCAAGTCTGAGAGAGAGCGTAAATTCGTCAATCTGTAGCGACGCTAGCGTCGCTAATCGACTGGTTCTCGGCGTCACGGTACTGATTGCGCCAATTTGGCGCTCCCAGACGCCCTGCCGCCAGCCGGAGCCAGTCGTTCCTTGACGGTCTTCAACCGCTGTCCGTGCAGCGGGTAGAACAGGAACGAGCCGACCGCGAGCAGCACGGACAGCATGGGTGCAAAGCTGAGCAGAAAGTGAATGCCCACCGCGACGGCCGGCGCTTCATGCGCGGCGTGCGGCACGTAGTGGGAGCGGTTGAGTACCTCGGTCGTCAGCACGGCGTTCAGCGAAACACCCCAGCGCACGATGAACCCCTGCACGCCGAAGTACATGCCTTCGCGTGGAGTGCCTGTCTTCACGTGGTCCTCGTCAATCACGTCCGACAGCAGCACGTCGAGCAGAATCATCAGCCCCGCCAGGCTCAGTCCGAGCACCGCGGCCCATGCGATGGCCATCGTCTGGGAAGAGATGAACCAGAAGCCAATCAGCGACACTGCGAAGATGGTGCCCGCGGTGATGACCGCACTGCGCGGGCCGATGCGGTTGGTGATGGCGCTCCAGGCGTAGACCATCGGCAGTGCGACGATGAACATCGAGCCGAGCATCAGGGTCTGGACAAGTCCGGAGGCGTGTAGAACGTACTCGCCGAAGAACGGGATTGCGCCTGGGATGATCTGAAAGGCTAGTTGGAAAAAGAACGAGCCAATCACGTAAAAGACGAACGAGCGGTTGTGAAACGTAGCAACCAGTGCCTGGCCAAGCGGCAATCCAGCCTTCACCTCAGCTGCTCCGGTCCGGTCCCACGAACCGTACACTGCAACAACGAAGCTGATGAGACCAACGATACCGAAGATGAGACCCAGGGTCGTCCAGCCGAGGGTGGTGTAGATGAGCGGCGGGATGGCGACGCCGACAATCATGCCGATGATGCCAAACATCTGTCGCCAGGCAGAGACCACGGAACGGTCACGCAGGCGATGGAACAACTCGGGAAACTGGGAAGTCCAGTTTAACACCACAAAGACGTAAAAAATGTCGTATAAAAGGACGACGATAAAGAAGTAGACGAGGAGTGCTTGAACGTGCGTCTTTGCTACGAGTGGCGACCAAATCAGGACGTAGACCACAGCGAGCGGCAACATACCGCCGATCATCCACGGCAGACGGCGCCCGAGCCTTGATTTGGTGCCGTCCGACAGCTGTCCGGAGACAGGATTGAGGACTGCGTTAAAAATGCCGTGAATGACGAGTGCGGTGGAGATCCAAGTATCCGGTACTCGCAGCTGATCGACGTAGTAGAAGTATGCGAATGTTGAAAACGCCTGAATCAGCATGGAGGCGCCGACATTGCCGGCGCTGTAGGCGACCATTCGACCTGTGCGCATCGTGAAAACTCCTTGCGCCGCAATGGGCGGCTGTAATTGCTGACTCCTAGCGAGTAAGGTCCGAGGCATCCGTAGCACCCGGTGAATTCGAAGCACCTGCTGCAGTAGAGTCAGCGTCACACTTGAGCAACTGTGCCAGTTCTGAGTAAATCTCGACCTGTGCCGCCAGTGTCATTCGGACCAAGCCGCTTGACGACGGACCGACGAAGTCGATCACGCCCGGCACCTCGTTCAGTTTCTGGACGCCCCACGTGACTTTCCGGCGTCCGGTGAACTGCTCGTAGACGCCTTTGCCAACGTAGCACGCCACGCGCGGTGCAAATTCCTCCAGTTTGCGCCGCAAAACGTGGGCGCCTTCACGGTACTCACTACGCGACAACTCGTCCGCGCGTTGTGTCGGCCTCGCCACCAAGTTGGTGAACCCATACTGGTAGTCATCGAGCAAGTTCGGGCTCTCCTCCGGCGCATACTGGCGGTCTGTTAACCCGCTCTCAAACAGGATGCGGTAAAACCGGTTACTGCGTCCTGCGTAATTGAAACCGCGTTCATAGGAGGTCAGCGACGGGTTAAAGCCAACGAACAGGATTGCGAGTTCCGGGCGCAACTTTTCCGTGATCAACCGCCATCAGAGCCTCCTTTCAGCCCAATTCGGCCAAACATCCGGCCACAGACCATGAGTCCAAGCGCGCATGTCGACCGCGGAGTCGAGGACCCGTTTGCCACCACACTAAACCCCGGACCAGGTGAATTCAAGAGCCCGACGATGACCAAAGTGACGTCTGAACTGCTCTGAACGGAAAACAACCGCACCGCGAGGATTGCCTCGGCAGTGCGGTCGCCTGATGCGAACTGAACCGATGCTTACAGGTCCAAATAGAGGTTGAATTCGTACGGGTGCGGGCGAAGATTCATCGGCTGAATCTCGGTGGCCTTCTTCAGGTGGACCCAGTTGTGGATGAAGTCCTTACTGAACACACCGCCTTCAAGCAGGAACTCGTGGTCGTTCTCGAGCGCCATCAGGCTCTCTTCGAACGATCCGGGAACGCTTTGAATCTGCGCTTTCTCAGCGTCAGACAACTCGTAGATGTTCTTGTCAACCGGACCAAAACCAAGCTCTGTCGGGTCGAGCTTTCTCCTGATGCCATCGAGGCCAGCCATCAGCATGGCGGCGAAAGCCAGGTACGGGTTAGACGCGGCGTCCGGTGTGCGGAACTCAATGCGCACGGCCTTCGGCGATACCGACGCGATTGGCAGACGAACGGCCGCGCTGCGGTTGCCTTTCGAGAACACCAGGTTGACTGGGGCTTCATAGCCAGGCACAAGGCGCTTGTATGAGTTGGTGGACGGGTTCGAGAAGGCGAGCAGTGCAGGCGCGTGTGACAGGATACCTGCGATGTAGTGCTTCGCGAGGTCGCTGACGTTGCCGTAGCCACCTTCTTCGTAGAACAGCGGCGTATCGCCATCGAACAGGCTTTGGTGCACGTGCATGCCAGACCCGTTGTCACCGAAGACCGGTTTCGGCATAAAGGTCGCTACTTTGCCGTGTTTGCGTGCGACCTGGCGAACGATGTACTTGTACAGCATGACGTTGTCGCCGGTCTTTGTCAGCGTACTGAAGCGAAAGTTAATCTCTGCCTGTCCGGCCGTCGCCACTTCGTGGTGATGCCGTTCAACGCGCAGGCCAGCTTTCATTAACTCGAGGACAATTTCAGTGCGGATGTCCTGCTGTGTGTCTACTGGAGGAACAGGGAAGTACCCGCCTTTGTTTTTGACCTTGTACGCAAGGTTCGGGCCTTCGGCGCGTCCCGTGTTCCACATCGCTTCTTCCGAGTCAATGCTGTAGAAAGAACCTTGCGAAGTGCTGTCAAAGCGAACGTCATCGAACAGGAAGAACTCAAGTTCCGGACCGAAGTTTGCATGGGTTGCGATGCCGAGCTTTTGCAAGTAAGCTTCTGCTTTTTCGGCAATATATCGTGGATCGCGGTCGTACCGCGTACCGTTCGGCTCGTACACTTGGCAGGCCAGGGCAAGCGTCGGTACTGCCAAGAAGGGATCGACGAAGGCGGACTCAAGGATTGGCTTCATGACCATGTCGCTGTCCTCAATGGAACGGAAGCCCTGAATACTGGACCCGTCAAACGCAATTCCGTTGACCAAAGTTTCTTCTTCGATTTCCACGGCAGGAATTGTTACATGGTGTTGGCGGCCCGGGACATCGACTAAGCGAAAATCGACCATCACTACGTGGTTTTTCTGCATAAAATCTAGGACTTCGCGAGGCGTCATGGGTTTCTCCACTCCCTATGTCGTTCTAATGACTTCTCCATGATATAGATTAGCGAAAGACAAGGCAGAAGATCAACCGGATATGTTAGAAAACTTGACAAATTTCGCGTCTAACATTTGTTTCTGCTGCAGGGCAGTATACTAATGGAGATAACCGAAAATGTCACACTGATACGCTCCAACCAAGATCGGAGGGAACTGAGTGCAGCGAGCCGTCGAATTGGCGCAAGGTGGCCTCACCTTGCGTGGAATGGAACACGTCCCAGATAGTGCGAGTCGGCCTTGCCCAGTCGTCGTGATCTGTCACGGCTTCACGGCAGACAAATTGGGACCTCACCAGTTGCTTCGCAAACTGTCACTGGCGCTTGAAGGCGTCGGAATCGCCAGTGTGCGCTTTGACTTCGCTGGCAGTGGCGAGAGTGACGGACGGTTCCAGGATGTCACAGTGAGTGGTGAAATCGCCGACGCCAATGCAATCGTCGACTTTGTCCGACAAGACAGTCGGTTTGATCCGTCGCAGGTGATGTTGGTCGGACACAGCGTCGGCGGCCTGGTGGCGAGCCTAGTGGCGGCGGACCGGCCTGACGACGTGGCGCGACTTGGGCTGATTGCCCCAGCCGGCAACCTTCGCGAGTTTGTCTTCGGCTTGGCCCAGCAAGCAGGGCTCAAGGCGGACAGCTTACAGGCCGATACCTTTGACTGGGGTGGCTTTCTCGTGGGTCGCACGTTCGCCTTTGACTTGCTGACACTCGAGCCATATATGCGCGCGAAGCTGTTCAAAAAACCAGTACTGCTCGTGCACGGATCTGAGGACGGGACAGTCCCGAGTCAGATATCCCTGAAGTACCGCGACGAGGTCTACGGTAATCAAGCAGAGGTGCGTGTCATCTCTGGCGCTAACCACACGTTTGACAACCACGCGTGGGAAACGGAAGTGATTCAGTCGTTGACTGCGTTTTTGCGCGCTGACACAGACACTGGGCGTCCTGCTATGGCGAATGAGCAGGCCTAGCATTCTGGCGCGCTGGCGCGTCCGCATCTACAGCGCAGCGCCGGGTCTGTTACAGCGCTGGGCTGTCCGCCTGTTCAAGCCGACCTATCCGCTCGCAGTCGCGGTCGTTGTGTGTGATGATCACGGCGACATCCTGCTCTTGCATCACACCTACGGTGAACCTAAGTGGCGCTTGCCAGGCGGCCTTGTCGAACGCGGTGAAGAGGTGTTTGTGGCCGCTGTGCGCGAGGTTGCGGAAGAGGCGTCGTGCGCGATTGCGCCTGTTGCAATCGCGGATGCGGCCGCCACCAAGGCTTCCTTTGACATCGCAGTCGCGGCTCGCCTGACCGCAATCCAACCGTTCTCTGCAAATGCAGAGACATGTGACCGGAAGTGGGTGAACCCGGCGGTGGCGAGCGAATTGTCCGAGCTGCAGCAGCGGTTTATCGCGGCGGCGTGCCGCTTGCTTTAATCGGAACAGGAGGAGCTGCTCGCCGGTGCACGTGGCACTTGGGGATGCAGCTCCTGATCTGTACTACCGCAAGTACCTCCCGACCGTTTGGACGGTTTGGGAATGCGCGAAGTGCTGGTTATTGCATCCACCTCCGGGGGAGCAGTTTCCGTGTCAGGGCAACAAGCTTGTGATTGACCCGAGTGGGTTGCCACTTGGCAAACTCGGCAGTGAAGGCAGGCTGGCAGTCGACAGACCTGGCAGTGAAGGCAAACTCGGCAGTGAAGGCAGACTGGCAGTCGACAGACTGGGCAGTGAAGGCAAACTCGGCAGTGAAGGCAAGCTGCTAGTGGACAGACTCGGCAAGCCGCCAGATGGAGGCGTGAGATTGAATGTGCCCGAGGCTCCACCAGTGCCAGCCGAGCCGGAGAAGGAGCCGCCGGAACCGTCTGGGCCACTGAATTTTCCAGACACTGAACCACCACTCGTCGAGACCTCGCTGCTCACTGAACCACCAGTGCCGTCCGGGCCACTGAATTTGCCAGACACCGAACCACCGCTCGGGCTCAGCGAAGAGTGGCTGGTCACGCTGCCGGTGCCGCTAGGACCGGAGAGGCTTGTAGCACTGGAAGCCGTCATACTGGATGAGTTCACCTTGCTCGTCAAACTACCGCCGGAACCATTCGGGCCGTTTACCGTCGAAGTGAAGCCACCGCCGCTTGGGCTGAGGTTTGAATTCTGACTGACCGAGAAGGAGTTGCCGCCCGGGAGACTCAGGCCCGGGAGGCCGGAAAGCGCCGGTGCGATACCGGTCATGCCAGCGACGACTCCGCCGATTCCTACGACAGCGGCTGCGGAAGCAAGTTTCACGAAAATAGCAGCTTTCATCTACGAATCCCTCCAATAGTGGTGGTCTGGCGCCGACGCGAATTCGTGAAGCGAACCACTAGTGCATCGCGGTGCAGCCAGTCGCTGAATTGTCAGTCAACGAAAGGAGTTCGCATCGCGATTTCGGTTTTTGGGGGGATTCCGAAAATTCGTGGAGCGATTTGTGAGTTGCTGGTAGCTTTGCAGCGGCACTATAATGCTTTAACAAGGTAGAGGAGGACAACGCCAATGGGTGTGCCAGGAGAGCGGAGGAAAGAGAACTACCGCGTGTTCGTCCTCGGTGCTGGTTCGATGGCGGAGGCGTTTATCCGGGGCGTAACCGAAGAGCGGGCGGTAACCCCAGGACACGTGCGGGTGATTAATCGCAGCGGTGGGGGTCGTTTAGAAGAGTTGCGCGATATGTACGGGATTTCCCCGGCACAGTCGCTGGCGGAGGCCGCGCAGTCGGACCTCGTCGTCCTGTCTGTCAAGCCGGCAGACATGGCGACTGCCCTCGACCAGGTTCGACCCTATCTGAACGGTCAGTTGTTGATGTCGTTCGCCGCCGGGGTGACGCGGGCCTGGATCACGGACCAGGTGAACGGCCGGGCACATGTAATTCGAGCGATGCCTAATTTACCAGTCGCCGTGCTGGCTGGGGCTACAGCAGTTACGTTTGGCCCCGACATCGCTGACGGCGAGCGACAGCATGTGTTGTACTTGCTCGAGCAGATCGGCAAAGTGGTAGAGCTCCCGGAGTCGCTGATGGACGCTGCGACGGCGTTTTCAGGCAGCGGCCCGGGTTTTGTCTGCTATTTTCTCGAGGCCATGGAGAACGCGGCGGTTGAATTGGGGATCCCGGCTGAGACCGCGCGGGCGCTTCTCCTTCAGACGGTTGTGGGGACTGCGAAGTCGCTTGAATACTGGGGCCTCACGCCAGCCGAACTGCGAAAGCGTGTCACATCTCCCGGGGGCACAACGCACGCGGGCGTCACGGCCATGCAGACCGGGGATTTGAACGGCGTTGTCACAGAGGCCTTGCGAGCTGCCGCTGACAGGTCCGCTGAGATGGGTCGACAGTACCGTGCCTGAGCAGTTTGTGCTTGGTGTTGACGGCGGAGGGAGCAAGACACTGGCTGTCTTGACCGCGACGGACGGCAGTGTTCGCGGTGTTGGGCGCAGTGCTGGCGCCAATCACCAAATGAGCGGAGTCGTAACTGCTGTGGACGCGGTTTGGGACGCAGTCGAGCAGGCGCTGAGAATCGCTAGCGTCAGGCCAAGTGACGTCGCCGCCACTGTCTATGCGCTTGCCGGCGCTGACAGACCTGCAGACGAAGTACTGCTGCTTCCGGTGTTACAGCAACTGCCCCTTCACAACACGGCCCTCGTGTGCGACACGGTTGCAGGGTTGCGGTTAGGTTCGCCGGACCTGACAGGCGCCGTGATCATCTGTGGCAGCGGGACGAACGCCTACGGGCGCGACAAAACCGGCCGAACGTGGCAAGTCGGTGGGTTCGGCTGGGCCTACGGCGACGCAGCTGGCGGTCACGTGCTCGCAGAATTTGCGCTGCGCAGGGCTGTGCGTGCCTGGGAGGGACGCGACCTGCCGTCTGTACTTGTAGATGAACTGCCACCGCTGTTTGGGTGCGGAGATATGGCTGCTCTGATGGCTGAGGTAGCGGGCGCAGACCCTTGGCAGACCTGCCCGCGTGCCCTCGACGACATCCCGCGCGTTGTGCACACAGCCGCCGCAGCCGGTGATGAGCTTTCGGTTAGCATGCTGACGGACATGGGGACAGAGCTCGGACGGAGTGCGCGGGCGCTGCTCGCACAGATGAAGCAGGCAGAAGACAAGGCGCACAAGCGCAAGGGACGACCCGTTCCAATCGCAATCACAGACAGTGCAAGACGGGTACCAGTGGTGTTGGTCGGTGGCGTGATCCAAAATGGGAGAAGTCCGCACTTACTAGCGGCGTTCGAAACGGAACTGAATCGTCTCTCGCTGCCTACGCAGGTTGTTATTCCGTCGCTGCATCCGGTGTTTGGCGCTGTGATGTTGGCCATGGACAAGGTTCGGGCGGGGGTGACGTCGGAAGTCTTGCAGCGTTTCGAAGCGGCGGACCTTGCCACGGGCCGTCCGCCGTTCTCGAGGTGAACCTGCCCATCTCAACTCAACTTGTAGAAGGGGTCCTGACTGTGCAGACTCGCGGCTTGAAAGTCACCGTCATCGGAGGTGGGTCGTCCTATACGCCGGAGTTGGTGGAAGGGCTGATTCGGGCGTACCCGGTGATGCCCGTCAGAGAGCTCTGGCTGGTCGACATCGAAGCTGGACGGTTTAAGCTCGAGACAGTTGGAGCTTTGGCCCGTCGCATGATTGATCGCGCCGGTGTAGCGATCGCTGTCCATCTGGCGTTCGACCGTCAGGCGGCGATTCAAGGCGCTGACTTTGTCTTAACGCAACTGCGCGTCGGGTTGCTCGATGCGCGGGCGCGCGATGAGCGCATCCCGTTGCGCTACCACCGCATTGGTCAAGAGACGACCGGGGCGGGAGGGTTTGCGAAAGCCCTTCGGACAATCCCCGTGATAGTCGACATCTGTCGCGATATTGAGGCCCTCGCGCCTGGTGCGACCTTAATCAACTTTACAAACCCGGCTGGGATTGTGACCGAGGCGGTTCTGAAGCACAGTTCCGTCCGGGCGATTGGCCTCTGCAACCTGCCGATTGGCACGCGGATGCAAATCGCGAAGTGGCAGCAGGTAGACGTGTCACAGGTGGAGATTGAAGTGGTTGGCCTCAACCACCTGCACTGGGTGACTAAGGCGTGGGTGGACGGTTTGGACGTGCTACCACAACTGCTCGCAGAGATGGCGGCGGTCGAACGCATGCAGCACGACCAACGCGTCGTTGCGCAAGCTGCCGATAGGGGTGTTGGCGCTGACACGGGACGGCCGCAAAACATTCCGGACATCGAGTTCAATCCGGAATTTTTGCAGACGCTCGGAGCCCTGCCGTGCGCCTACCACAGGTACTACTACATGCCGGACGTGATGCTGGCGGAAGAGCTCGAGGCTGCAGCGAACGGTGGGACGCGCGCCGAAGTGGTCAAAAAAATCGAGGCTGAATTGTTCGAGCTGTATCGAGACCCTAACCTAGATATCAAACCGCCGCAACTGGCGCAGCGCGGCGGCGCCTTTTACTCAGAAGCCGCAGTGAACCTGATGACATCGATCGTCACTGACCGTGGCGACATTCAGACAGTCAATGTGCGCAACGGGTCAACACTGCCGTTTCTACCTGCGGATGCGGCGATTGAAGTGAACTGCGTGATCGACGCCAAAGGCGCGCGACCTGTCGACATTACTGCACCTGTCTCGCCGCACATGCGCGGCTTGCTTCAGGTCGTGAAGGCGTATGAAGAGTTGACCGTTGAAGCTGCCGTTCGCGGCGACCGCGCAGCTGCGTGGCAGGCGCTGACCGTACACCCGTTGGTACAGTCGTCGGACGTCGCGCAGCGCTTGCTGACTGACATCCTGAACGAAAACCGCGAATTCCTGCCACAGTTCCAGTAGTGCGGCTTGAAGGTGTCAGTCCGACGCAGGGACTTGGCAGCCTACTTGTGTTCCGTTTTGCCTGCCAGTAGGTCGAGGGTGTGTGGGATGACTCGGATGATGACGTCGAGACACTCGTCGACGGCTTTCGGGCTGCCGGGCAAATTGACAATCAGCGTTTGGCCGCGTGTGCCGACGACTTGGCGCGAAGTCATCGCGAACGGTGTCTTCTTTAGGCTCTCCATCCGCATCGCTTCAGCCATGCCCGGCACTTCGCGGTCGATCACGTCCCGAGTTGCATCAGGTGTGACATCGCGCGGTCCGAGCCCGGTTCCGCCCGTGGTGACGACGAGGCGTACTCCGTGATCATCGGCAAGCGAGCGCAGCAGTGCAGCAAGCTCAGCTCGCTCATCTGGGAGAACGCGTCGGACGACGACTTCGTAGCCTGCACTGGCAAGCTTTTGTTCGAGTAAGTCACCGCTCTTGTCGACGCGCGTGCCGTGATGAGCACCGTCACTCAACGTGATGACTGCTGCCGTGTGAACACGCTGCTGTGCAGAGGTGTCTTGTGCCATATGGCAAGCAACTCCCTTCGACAACTTTCTCTCTTCATCGTAACCGATTCGGGCTGTCGTTGCCGCTCGTAAGTGAGCATGTACCTAATTCCGTGCGCTGGTTCGCGGTATAATCGGATGGACGCAGTGGCAGGAGAGACAGGAGGAACCCCAATGGACCATACAATCCCAACTGACAGAGACATATCTGTACATAAGCGTGCAGAGCAGGAGTATCAGCGCTGGCTTGCGAGTGGACCGCACGCCCCGGACATCACGGCAGACCTCAAAGCCATCGCAGGCGACCCGGACGCTGTTTTCGACCGCTTTTATCGCGACCTCTCCTTTGGCACAGGCGGACTGCGTGGGCCGCTCGGAGCCGGGACGAACCGGTTGAACCGATACACGGTGCGCCGGGTGACGGCTGGACTTGGCCAGTACATACGCAAGACCGACAAGAACGCCGCGGAGAGAGGGGTTGTCATCGGCTACGACTGTCGACATATGTCTCCAGAGTTTGCCCTCGAGACTGCTTTAACCCTTTGTGCACAAGGTGTGCGAGCGTACGTTTTTGAACACCTCTGTCCTACACCCGAACTATCGTTTGCTGTACGGCACCTCGGCGCAGCAGCGGGTGTCATGCTCACTGCCAGTCACAACCCACCTCAGGACAACGGCTACAAAGTCTACGACCACGATGGGTGCCAAATTCTTCCTGACGCTGCCGACGAAGTAACGGCAGAAATCAGGAACACAGGCGACCTCTTGCACGTCCCGCTGGCAGCGCGTGAAGAAGCCGAGGCGCAGGGGCTGCTCCGGTTCATCGGTGCGGATGTCGAGGCCGCGTATGACGCAGCAGTACTTGGGGCGATTTCAGTGCCAGACGTCACGCGCGAGCAGCGCCAGGCGTTGTCTGTGGTCTACACACCGCTCCACGGTACGGGCAATGTCCCGGTGCGCCGGGTGTTGGCACAGGCCGGATTTTCGACGCTTCAGGTCGTGCCAAGTCAAGAACTGCCGGATGGAGACTTTCCTACGGTCCAAAGTCCTAACCCAGAAGAGCCGGCTGCTTTGGCGGCTGCTATCGAGCTTGCCAAAGAGACGGCAGCCGACCTGGTCCTTGGAACGGACCCCGACGCTGACCGGGTGGGTGTCGCTGTGCGCACAGGTGATGGACAATACCAGTTGTTGTCCGGCAATCAAGTGGGCGGTCTGCTGGTGGATTTCTGGCTGAAGACCCTGCGGGACCGCGGGGAGCTACCGGATAATGCAGTCGTGTTCAAAACCGTGGTCACGTCCGACCTCGGGGCCGTTGTCGCAACTTCCTACGGGGTAGCCGTGGAGGACACATTGACGGGCTTTAAGTACATTGGCGCTCGCGCGACAGACTACGAACAAACCGGCGAACGGGTATTTGTGTTTGGCTACGAAGAGAGTTACGGTTACTTGGCTTCGCCAATTGTGCGGGACAAGGATGCCGTCCAAATCTGCCTACTCATCGCACTCATGGCGGCTGCGTACAAGCAGAGCGGTAAGACACTTGTCGATGCCCTGTCTGACCTTTACGAACGAGCTGGGTATTATCAGGAAGCACTGCAGAGCGTCACTCTGCCGGGCGCACAGGGCGTGCAGCAAATGGCCGCGCTGATGGCGCGCTTGCGCAGTGAAGGTGTTGAAGTGCCGGGGCAAGCGCCACTGGCGATGGAGGACTACCTCGCTCGGATCCGCACGTTTGTGGATGGTCACACTGAACCGTTGACGCTCCCTGAGTCTGACGTCGTGAAGTACTTATTCACCGATGGCAGTTGGATTGCGGTCCGTCCTTCCGGCACAGAACCAAAGCTCAAGGTGTATTACGGCGCCAAAGCCGAGACCCAGACAGCGTGTGCGCGACTCCTTGACACCATGCGGAGCGCTGTCGCTGACATCTTGAAAAGAGGCGTGTAACGGTTGGCGTGGAAACGAACCCTGTGGATTTTGTGGGCGGCAAACTTCGTCATGATGGCTGGCATGAACCTGGTCATCCCGTTCCTGCCGCTTTACATTGAATCGCTTGGTGTACACCATATCGCTTCGCTCGAACGCTGGTCGAGTTGGGTGTTCTCTGCTCAGTTTGTGACCTCGTTTCTCTTCCAGCCGCTCTGGGGAGCCATGGCCGACCGTCACGGGCGCAAGGTGATGTTGTTGCGCGCAGGGTTTGGCATGGGCGTGATGACGGGGCTAATGGGGCTCGTTGGAGCCCCCTGGGAACTACTCGTGTTGCGGCTTGCCAATGGCTTGTTCTCAGGTTTCATTTCGATGGCCGTATCGCTGCAGGCGTCAGTCACTCCCGACGAAGACTCTGGCAGCGCGCTTGGGACGCTGCAGACTGGGGGCATTGCGGGGTCGCTGATTGGTCCGCTGATTGGCGGATGGCTGGCTGAGCAACTTGGATACCATCAGGTCTTTTTCTTGACCGGCGGGTTGCTTTTTGTCGCGACTGTGATTGTTATGCTGTTCGTGCACGAGCAGCATCAGCCTCGACCGAAAGCAGTGAAACAGCGCGGCAGTCGGCTGTCCGGCTTGCGGGACCTGCGGCTTTTGTTCCCGGTCTTTGTTGCGTCACTGGTCACTCAGATTGGCATGATGAGCATTGAGCCGATTGTCACCGTGTATGCCAAGACGCTGTACAACGGCAGGCACCTGGCGTTGATTGCAGGACTTGTCGTGGCCGCAACCGGTATCGCGAATTTAATCGGAGCGCCAACCCTCGGGCGACTCGGCGACCGGATTGGGCAACGCCGAATTCTGGTCGGCGCATTGGTGATGGCCGCCGTGATGTACGTCCCGCAGGCGCTCGCGCATGGGATTCCGACCCTATTGGTCGGGCGGTTTTTGCTAGGGCTTTTCATTGGCGGCATGATTCCGTCGCTCAACGTCCTCGTCAAAAAACTTGCGCCGCCTGAGCACCTGGCGACGGCGTATGGGTTTAATTCCAGCTCGCTGTTCCTCGGCAACCTCATCGGTCCGCTGATTGGCGGAATGGTGGCGTCGACGTTCGGGATCCGCAACGTGTTCTACGTCACGATGGCGATTCTGCTCGTGAATGCAGCGATGATTGCTTTCAACCGACGGCTCGGTACTTCGCTGGAACACGAAGCTGCGTGAGGCAAAATCAAACGCCCCGCGTAAACGGGGCGTTAAAGGTCAGTGTTATAGAAGAAGTTAAAATTAAAGCTTCGTTACATTCGTAGCCTGAGGTCCACGCTGTCCATCAATGATTTCAAATTCAACACGTTGCCCCTCTTCGAGTGTGCGGAAGCCGTCGCCAAGGATTGCGGAGTAGTGGACGAACACGTCGTTGCCACCCTCGACCTGAATGAAACCGTAGCCCTTTTCCGAGTTAAACCACTTTACTGTACCTTGCACTTTACTTCCTCCTACCAAGTACACTCGTACTCGCATCAATTTGACTTGCCACCATATCGTATCATCAACGTAATGTCAAGTCAAGGATTGGCAGTTCAGGAAGGCTTGTCAGAATCGCTCTTTTCGCAGAAAACCAGAGCCTAACTTGGTCTCCTTCTGCGGACGCTTGCTCGGGACGAGTTTGAATCGGTAAATATTACCGCCTATTAATTTTATCGTTTGAAAAGACAGTGAATCTGGATACACTGGGAACATCGATGCCGCGGTTCGGCGGTTTGCAGTCGGGCCCAGCCACCCATGAGCTGGGAGTTGAGTGAGCGCGGAGGGAGGCGGGGGAAGTGTCGAAGCGGCGTGACCGGGTGTTTCATGTCACCGTAAGTGTGTTCGCTCTTACCCTCGCAGCCATCGCTGGCGGTACCTTAGTCTCGGAGACAACGCACAGGGGACTTCCGCCCGGCTGGAGCCCATTTCACCTCTTAAGCCAGACGTCAAATCAACTGCCCGCGCAATCGGGATTGGCCAAAAACCAGGACACCGGACGACCTGTGGTCAATTCGACACACCAGACAGGTAGTACGGCTTCCCAATCTGCCAGTCAGACTGGGTCAAAAGCCGGGCACTCGGTTCCGAATGATTTAGCAGCGATGCCCGTTTACAAGCCTGCCAACAACGCGTCTCATATCATTGTCTCTGCTCCGACTGGAGATGTGCCCGCCGCCACGGTTGCGCATGTGAAACAACTGCTCAGCACCTACCAAATGGCGAACACGGTGTCCCATACGCTGCACATGAACTTGAACACGAATGTCCATATTTACCTGGCGAAGACAGCGGCGGACTACCAGCGTGATCTGAATAGCCTGTTTGGTATATCACTGAGCCAGGCGAAGAGCTTTTCGGCAGACACAGGCGGTTTCACACAGAACGAGTCCATTCTCATTCCGCTCTACCAGAACACGGATGTTCCGGATTTGGCCAACACGCTCGCGCACGAACTCACGCACGCATTTTTAAACGACAACACGTCTTATGTCCCTAGCTGGATTAACGAGGGGTTGGCTGTAGGCGATGGGATGAGTATGCAGGCCCGAGTGGAAAACTCGGTCCGGTATGCGGGGGATGCAGGGAGCCTGGCTGAGAGCGTCATTCAAGCGGCGGCAAACGGCAGCTTGTTGCCGCTGACGCCAAATGAGCAGGCGGTGCTGTCCGGCAACGCACCATACGACCTCGAGCTGCAGGACTGGCTCGCGGTGAAGAACTTGGTTCTCCACTTCGGACCGAATGCGTTCCCGGACTACCTTTACCGTCTGAAAAAGCACGAGGCGCCTGCGCAAGCGTTTCAACGGACGTTCGGCGAATCGACGACTGCGTACAACCAGGCGTTCACGACTCTGCTCAAGAAGGCTGCGGTGACACCTGACCCTGGCGTCACCCTCACGTTCAACATCTCGCCGAGTTTCCATGGCGACTTACGCTTGTTACAGCACAGTTCGCACACGTGGCAAGGTTTTCAGGCAACGCCAGGCACAGACCAGGTGACGATGACGCCGTCTGGACAGTTATCGGGATCTGTCCATAAGCTGCAAGGGACCTACGACAGTACGAAGCCGGACAACCACACGCTGTACATCAACCTCAATCCGCTTGGGAACCTGACACAAAATGGCCAGACGGTGCAGAACTGCGGGATGGCGATTGACTACCACAACGGCATCTACGGCTACGTGAACAGTTGGATCACGTGGGCAAACGGTAAGACGACCTACCTCTACACGCCGTCACTGTTCGGGGTTACATTGACGCAAGTGTCAGAAGGCAGCCAGCAGAACCCGATTCTCTCGTTGTTGAACACGCCTGGGACGTGATGTGACCGGACTGCATCAGCTGACGCTGGACAGCCAGCACAGCTTCGTCGAGGCGTTGACTTGCAGCAATGACTGCCGGGTGAAGCAACTGTCCGTCATGATTGGCTGCAGTTTGCAGCAGAACACAGCGAAGGTTTTCGAGGTCAGTCGCTGTTTTCTCCTCAACATCGGACACAGTATTTCGGGACAAGGTACATGCTCCTTTCGAAGCGAAAATCTGTCGTCGCGCAAGCCCAAGTTGGACAACCACCGCATGGTTAGGCTATGCGTGCCCTGCTGAGGTCATACCTCGGAGAGGCACAAAGCGGGTGCAATTGAAGTTCCCTGTGGTATAACTAAAACGATGAATGCGTGGACGGGTGAGGGATGGTGCAGTGCAACTAAGGGACGAATCAAGGGAGACATTGACTTTTCAAATCCTCGGTGTGCGGTTTCACCGCTATACACGCAGGCAGGCTGTGGAGCAGATTCTTCACTGGCTGGCGGAGAAATCACCTCGCATGGTCATTACGGCAGGTCCTGAGTTTGTCATGATGGCCAAGCAGCAGCCGGAAGTTCTGCGCATGGCGCAACGCGCTGACTTGGTGACACCAGATGGAATCGGCGTTGTTTGGGCTGCGCGCCGCCAAGGCCGTCCCGTTGAGGAACGTGTGACGGGAGTGGAACTGGTCCTTGACCTCCTTGAGACTGCGCAACAGCGCGGTGAAAAGTCGCGGGTGTATATCCTCGGCGCGCGCCCCGAGGTGCTGGAAAACTGCCTTTCTGTTATGCGACAACGTTACCCTGGCCTCGAGTTCGCAGGACGCGACGGGTTCTTTCCGGCTGCGGAGGCTGAGAGTGTAGTTCAGGAGATCGCGGCGTTTGCCCCTTCCATCTGGCTTGTTGGACTTGGCCAACCGAGGCAGGAGCGCTTTATCGTCGAGTGGCACGGGTCACTGCCGCCGTGTGTGGCAATCGGTGTCGGTGGCAGTATCGATGTCTGGAGTGGCGCGGTGAAGCGGGCCCCGGCAATCTTTCGCAAACTCAACGTGGAGTGGCTGTATCGTTTGTTGAAGCAACCGAGTCGCTGGCGCAGACAGTTGGCACTGCCCCGGTTCGCGTGGCAGGTTTTACGCGGAGCGGACCGACGATCCTAGTCCTCCAACATCTGAACAGGGTGTGACCTTCCTAAGCGGGGACACTACGGTTGTCCCGATGCAGGGACGACCCGAACGAGGAACCGGCTTGCCGGACATTCGGCTCGGGGACGAGCACCTCGTTCGGAGTTTACCGGGGGGTGTCACACATGGGTAGAGGGAAATCGCAGATTGTGCCAGGATGCCACAAAGCTCTCGACGACATGAAGTACGAAATTGCGGCGGAACTTGGTCTGCCGGTGCACCAGGGTAGTGAAGACTACTGGGGACACGTCGCAGCCCGGGATGCCGGAGCAGTGGGTGGACAAATCACCCGTCGATTGATTCAAGCCGCAGAGCAGATGCTCCATGGCGGTCAGGCGTAAGCGACAACTTCATATACGGAAGTTTTCTAACCAAAGCCCTGCGCTCTGTGCGCAGGGCTTTGGTGCGTTTTTCCTGCTGAGGGAAGCGTGTCGTGTGCGTTGACCTCTCTGACCAAATGCTTTACGATAGGTTTGTTTTGCGTCATACCGTCAGGTGTATGAGCCGCACGACGTGCGGTGAACGGATAAAGGGGGGGTTAACCCTGGCCACTCGACGCTTATTTACGTCCGAGTCCGTGACTGAAGGTCATCCGGACAAGATGTGCGACCAGATTTCTGATAGCGTACTCGATGCAATTCTCAAGGACGACCCGCTAGCGCGTGTCGCCTGTGAGACGATGGTGACGACGGGGCTTGTCCTAGTAGGCGGAGAGATCACGACCACTTGCTACGTCGACATTCCCAAAATTGTTCGGAAGACGATTGAAGAAATTGGTTATACGCGTGCCAAATTTGGTTTCGACGCGGAGACATGTGCTGTCATCACGTCCATTGATGAGCAGTCACCGGACATTGCGCAAGGTGTTAATGAAGCCTTTGAAGTGCGCGGAGGCACGACAGCCGATGCACAGTTGGAGTCTGTTGGTGCTGGCGACCAAGGACTGATGTTTGGTTTCGCGTGTGACGAAACACCTGAACTGATGCCGCTTCCGATTTCTTTGGCACACAAGCTGTCCCGCCAGTTGAGTGAAGTTCGCAAGACTGGACTGGTTCCTTTCCTGCGTCCCGATGGGAAAACACAAGTGACAGTCGAGTACGACGGGGACCGCCCGGTGCGTGTCGATACCATTGTCGTCTCTACTCAGCACGACGAACACACTTCTTTGACGGAGGTTGCCGACGCAGTTCGCAACCATGTGATTGACGCAGTGGTGCCACAGGATTTGCTCGACGCCAACACGCGCTACTTGATTAACCCAACCGGCCGGTTTGTCATCGGTGGCCCGCAAGGTGACGCGGGTCTCACTGGCCGCAAAATCATCGTCGACACGTACGGCGGCTATGCCCGTCATGGCGGTGGCGCGTTCTCTGGAAAAGACCCGACAAAGGTTGACCGCAGTGCGGCTTACGCTGCCCGGTACGTAGCCAAGAACATCGTAGCAGCCGGCCTTGCGCGCAAATGTGAAGTGCAGGTCGCATACGCAATTGGCGTTGCTCAACCCGTGTCGATCAGCGTCGACACCTACGGTACAGGTGTAGTGCCAGAGTCGCGGATTGAGGAGTTGATTCGGGCGCACTTTGACTTACGACCGGGTGCAATTATTCGTGACCTCGACTTGCGCCGTCCGATTTATCGCCAGACAGCTGCTTACGGCCACTTTGGACGCGCTGATGTCGACCTGCCATGGGAACGCACAGATAAAGCCGAATTGCTGCGGAGTCACGTATAAGGCGTTCGAACAGGCTCTGAAAAATCTTTTGCTGCGACGGACACAAACCCATTGCCGCGCTCGAAGTATGTAACATCACCCTTACCCCTTTTCGACGCTTGCCGAGATAGTCGGGCAGGCGTTCTTTTTTGCGTCACGGAAGGCGCAAGACGGCAGGAGTAGACTTGCCTGAAGGCGAACTTCTGCACAGAGAGCGCCGATTTCGGCGGGAGGACAACAGTATGGAGAGAGAGACCATTCGCGTCGCGATCGCAGACGACAATCAGCCGTTTCGCGAGACTTTGCGCGACGTTTTGTCGTACGAATTGGGCATTGAAGTTGTCGCCTTGTGGGGCCACGGAGCGGAGGTTTTGGAACACCTCGGGACGGTAGGGCCAGATGTACTCCTGATGGACATCAACATGCCGCTTGTGAGCGGAGTTGAGGCCACGAAACGCCTTCAGCAGGCACACCCGAATGTGCGAATTATCATGCTCAGCATTCATGACGAAGAGAGCTATGTGCTCGACAGCCTGAAATCAGGCGCGTCAGGGTATTTGGTGAAGGATGGCTCTTCCGTGGGAATCGTGCGAGCCATCCGCGAAGTCGCAGCGGGCCGTGCGGTTGTGCACCCACAGGTGACCGATTTTGTTTTGTCTCAGTTTCAGCAGGCTCCAAAAGTTGATGACTCCTGGCGACACATCTTGACAGTTCGGGAAATGGATATTCTGAAGGAACTCGCACAAGGCAAGAGTAACGACGAGATTGCGGCGTCGTTGCACATTACGGTGAAGACGGTGAAGAATCACATCTCAAGTATCTTCTCAAAACTGTATGTGACAGACCGCACTCAAGCCGTGTTAACGGCTGTGAAGAACCATTGGCTCGTTGTGTGAGCGCGGGATTTACTCGCTTGGATGACGCTGAACAACCAATGCTCGGTCGTTCTGTCGCCATCCTCTGCGGCGAGTCTTTAGTAATGCGTCTTGAGTGGTGTTTTATGAGTGACAAACGATGAGGCCGGCTGTGTGGTCGGCGGCGGTCAAAGAACAATTGCTCTCTATACGAGTCAAGCCAGGTTGAACCTGGACTTGGTCTATTATCGGACATTTGAGACATGCGCATGCGCCGTTCACTCTCCCCCTGCATAGACTGTCGCAGGGGAGTGAGGGCTATGATTGAAGCGCTGTTTTTTTGGGCGTTGGCGCTGTACGGAGCGGTTTCGCTGACATTCCAGACAGTGCGAAGGGTGCAGCGGCGCCGGCAGCATCCTTATCCTGTGACGTTCATCTTGATCGTGAGAAACGCAGAGGAGCAGATTGAAGGACTAGTCCGCAGTTTGATGGCGCGTACGGCACTTAGCTCACGCGAACGCCAAGTTCTTGTGATCGACTGGGCATCTGACGATGACACGTCAGCGATTCTGCACGCGATGGAGAAGGATTTTGCCCTTTTGCGCTCCGTGCGCGTTGCCGACGACACAGAGTTTTTGCTGGCGCTGCGAAACGAGTGTATGTGTGATACGCGGGTGGGATGTATTTACGACCTCAGGCAAGGGAACTTAGCGGCGGATGTGACAGATGACCTTGCGGCTATGTTTCGGTAGTCGACAAAGAACCACAAAAAACGTCAGGACATGTGGACACGGTTCGGGACAAAAGTCCTATTTTCTACTTATTCTCTAGTATTTCCACCAATGTCCGTTGTATAATTTCGCCATCGGGGTGAAACTCCTACGGTATACATCGCAGCCACGGCTTGCGCGGGCAGAGATTTTGAATTTCTCGATGCGTGGGCAACTTTTTCATCACAGCACACTATCCAGCACTTCAGAACGGTAGAAAATTACCATTCTGAGGAGGAACCGCCGATGTCAGTAAAGGTTAAGACGGCAGTGATTTTGGGAGCTATGGCGCTGTTTTCAATCGCAGCGCAGGCTGGTTTTGCTTTACGGCCATAGTTCTCCGGAGGGCCGGGGGCGCGCCCCGGCCCTAAATTCCTAAAATCACTGTCGAATGAGGTGGAATCTTGGCGTTTCAAGCCGTAGTAATTATCGCCGGATTGGTGGTCGGCTGGGTGCGGAAGGGAAGCATCTGGTCGATTACGGAGATTCGACTCCGTTGGCTTTGGGTGCTCCCGGTGGCATACATTCTGCAACACGTGTCCATTTCGTATCTAACAGGGACGGTATATGAATTCGTCTTGGTATTAAGTTACATATCTCTTATCACTTTTTCCTTGGTGAATTTCAAGACTCCTGGGCTGGCTTGGACATTGTTGGGGACTTTCCTGAACTTTTTGGCAATGTCGGTAAATGGTCTTCGCATGCCCGCTTATCTGCCCGCGGTAAAACAGATGGACTCGGCTCTTGTAGGACCGTTACTTGCAGGTCACTACGGAAAAAGTGTTGCAATGACTAGTATGACCCATCTGAATTTTCTGGGTGACATCTTCTCCTTCCAAGTTCAACCTGCAAGTATCATAAGTATTGGGGATATTATATTTGGGATCGGTCTCGTAATACTTATTCAACACGCCATGTTGTTGAAGCGAGGTGAGTTGGCTCATGCAGTCGACAAGCACGCGTGAGCGTATCCTGGCCCCGCTATATCCTTTGATTTGGTGGATTGCTCTTTCGGTCTTTCTAGCTAGAGAATATAGACCACTGACGATTCCAGACTGGGTAGTTATCTATTCTCTGGCGGGAATTCTGATTTTGTCCGAAAGATTTTATGTGCCTGTGACTGAACAGGAATCTTTGAACCTAGAAACTATCTATTTAATCGGGTTTTCTTTCGTCTATCCGATAAATGACGTTGGGTGGGCGGCACTAATCTATGCGGTCATAACTTCCCTCAGATATTACCGTACGCGTTGGCATGTGCAGCTGATGAATGGTTTCACTTTCGCGTTAAGTGTCATTGCTGCCCATTACGCAGCATCACTGCTGGTGTTGCGACCAATAGATAATGTGCTACCGCAGGTAGTCACCGTGTTACTGTTTGCCGTGGTCTACTTTGGTGTGAATGTGCTGTCCTTGTGGGGACATCTGTTCTTTGTGTTTGACGGACGAGGGTCCCTTGCTACCATTCGTGAGGGAATAACCCTTCGTTCTGTGATTGTATATGCAATAGAAATCCTAATCGGTCTACTACTGTCTCTTGCCCTCCGCAACGCCGGCCTCGCTGGCGCTCTTCTCTTCACTGGGCTGTTGCTACTCGCAGCCTACTCGTACCGCGATTACTTTCAGATGGCGAAGCACTTCCGCGAGTTGTCGATTCGGGACGAGCTCACTGGCTTGTACAACCATCGCTGGATTCAAACGTTTATGGACGAGCTTGTCGGGCAGAAACAGCCGTTCGCGCTCCTGATGCTCGACATCGACCACTTTCGGCGCTACAACGACGCGTGGGGTCACGTGCGCGGTGACGACGCGCTGAAAGAAATCGCGCAGGTGCTGGATGAACGCCGCATCGCGGATGAGGAAGTCGCGCGGTACAGCGGTGAGGAGTTCGCCATTGCACTTCGTGGTTACTCTCTCGAACAAGCACAGGTTCATGCGGAAAACGTTCGCCGTGCTGTGGAGGATGCGAAGATCGACGGCGTCGAGATGCTCCCTGGCAAACGGCTGACTGTGAGTATCGGCGTGGCACACTTCCCGTCGATGGCTGAAAATAAGACAGACCTTTTGATGATGGTCGATGACGCACTCTACAAAGGCAAGTTCAGTGGCCGCAACAAGGTTTCCATTTACACGTCTGTGCTTGACGAAATGAAGCGAAACCTCGCCTTGACGGATGACGACGAAGAACTGTTTCGGACTATTAAGGTCTTCCTTACATTCTTAAACACCAAAGACCGCTATACGTACGCTCATACTGAGCGCGATGTTCGCTATGTGGAGAGCCTCGCGGTCCGCGTTGGCATAGGAGAAGAGGACCTGCGCTACTTGCGTTTCGGGGCATTCCTGCATGACATAGGGAAAGTCGAGATCCCAATTGAAGTCTTGACCAAACGCGGTCCACTGAGCAAGACGGAATGGGACATCATGAAATCCCATGTCGAGCTCGGGGTAAACATTGTCAAGCCAATCGCGGCACTTGCGCCGAGCTTGCCAATCATCCGACATCACCACGAACGGTTCGGCGGTGGTGGGTACCCAGACGGTATAGCTGGTGAGGACATCCCGCTGTCAGCCCGCATCCTGACAATCGCCGATAGCTTTGACGCCATGACTACAAGTCGGCCTTATCAGCGCAAGCGGTCGATGGAGGAAGCCTTTGCCGAGCTTCGTGATTGTGCAGGTACCCAGTTTGATCCGGATTTAGTCGAACCGTTCATTGATATGGTGCGGGAGATTGGGTTGCTCGACGCGGAGGAAGGCGATGACAGCAAGGGCAATGACCACATAACTGGATGATGTCGCGCGTCCATGCCATTCATCAACGCGAAAAACACCCCTGAGCCGACTCTCATTGGCACAGGGGTGCTGCATACTCAGGGGTGCTGCTTTCACGAACTTTCATCAAGTACTTTTCCAGCGCTCCAGGACCGGCGCCTTTGGGGCACATTTCCATTCATCTGCTGAATACTGCTACCATCATCGTGCCACACTAGCCTGATCCTGACACACCCGGTACAATACAACTGAAAGCTTGCCCAAGGAGGGTCAGATGTGGCAACGGTCCTCATTGTCGATGATGAAGAGTCGATTCAAAAGCTGGTCGTGTTCCATTTCCAGCGATCGGGATACGAGATAGAAACCTGCGGCAATGGTCGTGATGCCTACGAACGGATTCGCAAGTCGCCTGGCGCGTTTGATTTAATCGTGCTCGACTTGATGTTGCCCGGAATGGACGGCATGGAAGTTTGCAAACGTCTGCGGGCGGAACAGATTCGCACGCCAATTATTTTGCTGACGGCGAGAGACGACGAGGTCGACCTGATTCTAGGCTTGGAACTTGGCGCTGATGACTACGTCACAAAGCCATTTAGTCCGCGCGAACTGATTGCCAGAGCAAGAGCAGTCCTGCGTCGTTCGGAGACCGCCGAAGAGGGAGCTGCAACAGACGCGCCAGTCGATGAAAAGCGCCTCGCCAACCAGCAGATTGTGCTAGATGTTGGTAGACATGAAGTCACGGTGCGCGGGGAACAGATTGATTTGACCCCGAAAGAGTTTGACCTACTCGAGTATTTTATGAAGAACAAAGCGCAAGTCTTGACGCGTGATCAACTCCTCGATCGCGTTTGGGGGTACTCTTCCTCAACAGATACGCGCATCGTCGATGTCCACGTCTCGCACTTGCGCGAGAAAATTGAGGAAGATGCGAAAAATCCTGTCTTCATTAGAACGGTGCGCGGAGTAGGGTATAAGTTTAATGAAGGTGCGGGACCTGCTTTATGATCGGTTTTTTGGTCGGGTTCGCCGTGGCAGTTGTGTTGTGCGGTTTCATTTGGTTGTGGCAGGGTCGACGCCGTCAAGCTTTTTGGCAGTACGTGACAGACGCTCTTCGCGCGATCGCAAGCGGGAATTATCAAATTCATGTCTACGGCGTGGGTGGTGATGCAGACCATCCGATTGTAAAGTCGATTAACGACATGACGCGCGTCATTCAGCAGCACGTAGAGGAACTGTCACAAGAGCGTGATGTCCTGCAACACATCCTGCACAGTATGACGACGGGAGTTGTGTACATCGTTGGCGGTGGTCGCGTGCAAATGGTGAACGAAGCCGCTGAGCGTATGTTCCGCAAACCTGCCGAACGGTGGCTCGACCGCGAGCATTGGGGTGTGTTTGGGCACTACCACCTAAGCGCAGCGATTGACAATGCATTGTTGTTTGGAACGACGTGGCAGAGCGAGTTGAAGTTGCGGGACGACTTGACCGTCGAAACTCGTCTTATCGTCATTCAGTCCGTCCGGCGTCGGACGAGTGGAGACAGTGGGTATGATGCGCTGGTCTTGCTCACTGACGTGTCGGAGTGGCGGAGACTTGAGCGTATGCGCAGCGAGTTTGTCGCCAATGTTTCTCATGAGTTAAAGACGCCAATCGCGTCGATTCGCGGCTTTGCCGAAACGCTGCTTGATGAAGACGTGGATGAGCCAACCCAGCACTCGTTTCTACAAACCATTTATGATGAATCGCTGCGGATGAGCAATTTGGTCTCGGACCTGCTCGAACTCTCTAAACTGGAGGGGACAGATCGCGATCTGCATCCGGGGCGCGTGCGACTACCAGATATCATTGCAGGTGCTTTGCATCGTTTGCAGAACGAAGCGTCGCGTCGCGAAATCGAACTCATCGCAGATCCGTGTGATGATTTAACTGTTTGGGGCGACCAAGACAAGTTGTTGCAAGTTGTACTTAATCTGGTATCGAACGCTATCTACTATACACCTGAAGGCGGACAGATCCGCATTCGGTACGATGTCCTCGTCGACCGTGTGAAGGTGCATGTCACAGACTCGGGCATTGGGATTCCTCCAGAACACATTGAACGAGTGTTTGAACGGTTCTACCGCGTGGACCGAGACAGGAGCAGGGCATCTGGGGGCACGGGTCTTGGTCTCGCGATTGTGAAACACATCATCGGCGCCCATGGCGGCGAGGTCGGGGTGAGCAGCGAGCCTGGGCGCGGCAGCGACTTTTGGTTCACGCTTTCCAGACTTGAAGGCAGTTTGCAGGAGGTTAACTCATGAACAAAATCGCATTTGTGACGGACAGTACAGCGTACTTGTCACCGGAGCAGATTCGCGAGCACAACATCTCTGTGGTGCCGCTGTCAGTGGTCTTTGAGGGAAGTGTGTACCGCGAAGGGTTCGACTTGTCTACGGAGGATTTTTATCGGCGACTGGTGAGCTCAAAAGACTTCCCGACCACCTCACAGCCACCAGTAGGAGAGTTCGCTGAGACATTTGAGCGCCTATTAGCCGACCATGATGCAGTCATGTGCCTTCTTCTCTCCAGCAATCTCAGCGGGACGGTGGCTTCTGCGGAAGCGGCGGCGAACATGGTGGGTGGCCCGATTCACGTCGTGGACTCCCGCATCTCGAGTTACGGAATTGCGGGGCCGTTGCTTGATGGCGTTCAACTTGCAAATGGCGGCGGGACGCCGGATGACATATTGGCGCTGTGGGAAAAGGAGTTGGCGAGTGAGCGCGCATTCTTTGTGGTGGACACTTTGGAGATGCTGCACCGCGGCGGTCGCATTGGCGGCGCAGCCGCCGCATTTGGCGCTCTGTTGCAGATTAAGCCGATTCTCACGATAAGCGACGGGCGTATCGACCTGTTCGAAAAGGTACGTACGCACCGTCGCGCCATGGAGCGGATGCTAACCGAATTTGATGCGGATGCCAGCACCGGCAAACACTTGAAAGTAGGTGTTGTGCACGCGCAGCGGTACAATGATGCAGTCTCCCTGCGCGATCAACTCGAGGCGAAGTACCCAAATATCGAGACAGACATCAACGAACTTGGCCCGGTTGTTGGGGCTCACACGGGGCCTGGGCTACTGGCGCTCGTGTACTACGAGAAGGCCTAATTGCGAACAGCTTCCCGCTTGGCAGGGAGGGCTTTGAGTGGAGTCTTACACCTGGCGATTTCTTCTTCGCTCTGCAGCAAACCAAGCGGTGAACTGGTTGTTTCCGCCACAACAGGGGACTTGTCTGCTTTGCCAGCGGCCCATGCATGAACTCCAGCATGCCGCGGCGGGAGACTCGGAGTCTCGGGTGGGAACGGGATCCGCACCAATCGGGATATGCTTTTTCTGCCTTCAGGACGCGGCGCAAAGTGCTGGCCATGTGCAGCCAGCTACGGTCTCTGTGAAGGGGCGGACGGTTCGGGTGCTTCCGGCCATGCCGTACGAAGGGTTGGCGCGGTCTGCAATCCGCAAGTGGAAGTACGATGGCGTTCTGGGATTGACGGACTGGTTCAGTAGTCGAGTGGTACGGGCGTGCCAGGCCGATCCAGTGCTGGCTGACGTGACCTGTATCACGCCGGTTCCGACTACACCGGATCGATTCCGCAAACGCGGCTATCACCAAGTCGGTCTCCTAGCCACAGCTGTAGCTCGAGAACTACAACTGCCGTTGTATTCCTGCTTAGCGCGTCAACCACAGGCGAGGGACGAATTCACTCAGTCTCAGACTGCAAAGTCAGTCACCGAACGTCGAAAAAGCTTGGCTGGGGCATTCTGCATGCGCCCGGGAGCGGATGTATCGGGCAAGCATGTGCTGCTCGTGGACGATGTGGTGACGACTGGAGCGACCGTCGAGGCCTGCTCGCAGGTACTGCTTCACGCGGGCGCTGCCGGCGTGACATGTGTGGCCATTGCGCGCGTCGAATCGGTGCGCGAGCACAATCACCCGTGAGTCGACCGTGATCACAGGTGACATCGTAGCAGTTGCAGGTGAGTCCGTGATGAGGACTGGATTGCGGTGTTTCTTCCAATCGGGGTGAACTGCCGCTAGCTTTACGGTCATTTGGACAGGGACTATAATGATGGCAGGAGGCGGTCTGTATGGCCATCGCCCACTGCAAGCGGTGCGGGAAAATCTACAATCGGGTACGTCGCGACATTTGCCCTGCCTGCATTGTGGAGGAAGACCGGGCGTTTGCGGCTGTGCGGTTGTACCTGCATGACCACCGGGACACAACGATGGAGGAGCTGGTGGAGCGCACCGGAACGGACGAATCGTTGATCGTCTCGCTCATTCGCGAAGGCAGACTGATACTTCGAGATAACCCCAATCTGACGTATGCGTGCGCACGCTGTGGGCGCCCGACGCAGGTGGGGCGTTTTTGTGCGCGCTGTACACAAGAGATGGCCAGTGCGGGAAGAAAGAAAACACAGGTTTGAATAATTTGGGAGTCACTAGAAAGTCCCTTCTGAAAGTGTATACTGAAGGCTATATCAGTGGAGGAGGGATCACTATGAACATCCAAGTCCGCGGCGATCACATGGGTGTCACCGACGCTTTGAACGACTACGCGGAGAAAAAAATTGGTCGCCTTGAACGGTATTTTGACGCTCCACCTGAGAAGGAAGTTTCTGTGACCATGTCCGTGGAACGAGGTATGCACCGGGTTGAGGTGATGCTGCAAATCCACGGCATTTTGTTTCGTGCAGAAGAACTATCGTCGGACATGTACGCCTCTATAGATGCCGTTGCAGATAAGCTGGAGGAGCAGATTCACCGCCACAAAGAGAGGCTGAATCAGCGGTTTCGTGATCAGGGCCTGCGCACTCGCATTAAAATGTCTGCGGCAAACGGCGCGTTTCGCACCGTGACACTGGACGGCGAAGATGAACCGCGTGTCGTCCGAGTTAAACGTTTCCCGATGAAACCGATGGACGTCGAAGAAGCAATGATGCAGATGAACTTACTTGGACATGACTTCTTTATGTTCATTAATGCCGAAAGCGACGACGTCAATGTGATGTACAGGCGTAAGGACGGACATTACGGTTTGCTAGAACCGCGTGCATAGAACGGGTACAAACCTGAACCCTGCGTTACTTCAGTGTGACGGCACCGGGTTCTTATAAAGAGCCACTGGGGAGAGCGCTGGACAGGGCGAAAAGAGGCTGACCGATAGGCGATGGATGCCTGCCGGGACAGCCTCTTTCCGCGTACATAGCGTGACAAGCGTTAGGAGTTGTGATATGAGGGGATGACAGGTACAATCTTAAAACGGGGAGTTGGGGGCTAACTGCCCAATGAATGAGAGGGGTGTGACCTTCAGTGGGACTCCTAGCGCGAATGGTGGATTCCAACGAGCGAGAAATTGCTCGATTGCGTAGACGTGTTGCCCGGGTGAACGCATTTGAACCTGAGCTTGAGAAGTTGTCCGACGACGAATTGCGCGGCAAAACGTTTGAGTTTCGCTCGCGCCTTGAGCAGGGAGAGAAACTGGACAACCTGTTAGAAGAGGCGTTCGCCGTGGTACGTGAGGCATCCAAACGTGTGCTTGGACAGCGCCACTTCGACGTACAGTTGATGGGCGGTATGGTATTACACGAAGGCCGCGTAGCAGAGATGAAAACTGGTGAAGGTAAGACGCTCGTGGCTACGTTGCCGTCTTATCTGAACGGACTGACCAGCAAAGGTGTGCACGTTGTCACCGTCAATGACTACTTGGCCCGTCGCGACAGCGAAATGGCGGGTCGCGTACACACGTTCCTCGGCTTGACAGTTGGGCTTAATGTCCACGACATGGACCACGACGCTAAAAGAAGCGCGTATTTGGCAGACATCACGTATGGAACGAACAATGAGTTCGGCTTTGACTACTTGCGCGATAACATGGTCATGAGCGTGAATGAGATGGTACAGCGCCCGCTCCACTACGCTATCGTCGACGAAGTCGACAGCATTCTCATCGACGAAGCCCGTACACCGCTCATCATCTCCGGCCAAGCAGAAAAGTCCGCCGACCTGTACTTCCGCGCGGACGTCTTCGTGCGCAGCCTGCGCAAGGACGACTACGATGTCGATGAGAAAATGCGCACAGCGAACCTGAGTGACTCCGGAGTGAAAAAGGCAGAGCGGTTCTTTGGCGTAACCAATTTGTTTGATCCCGACCACGTCACGCTCATGCACCACATCACCCAAGGTTTGAAGGCGCACGGCTTGATGCACCGGGACAAAGACTACGTGGTGCACGGCGACGAGATCATCATCGTTGACGAGTTCACTGGCCGCCTGATGGAAGGTCGTCGTTACAGTGAGGGCTTGCACCAGGCAATTGAGTCCAAGGAAGGCGTTCGCGTCCAAAACGAGTCCAAGACGCTCGCCACGATTACTTTGCAAAACTACTTTCGCATGTACGACAAACTCTCGGGCATGACAGGTACGGCGAAGACCGAGGAAAAGGAACTGAACGAGATTTACGGTATGGACGTCGTCGTTGTGCCGACCAACCGGCCGATGATTCGCAATGACATCGGCGATGTGATCTACAAGACGGAGCGCGCGAAATTCAATGCGGTTGTTGAAGAAATTGCTGAGCGGCACGCCACGGGCCAACCGGTACTCGTTGGTACTACCTCGATCAACAAATCTGAGTACCTCTCGGACCTTCTTGTTCAGCGGGGGATTCGACACCAGGTGTTGAATGCGAAACAGCACGAGCGCGAGGCGGAAATCATTTCGCACGCCGGCCAAAAGGGAACCGTAACCATCGCTACCAACATGGCTGGCCGCGGTACGGACATCATCCTCGGCGATGGTGTTGCCGATCTCGGTGGCCTCCACATCGTCGGTACGGAACGTCACGAAAGTCGCCGCATTGACAATCAATTGCGTGGTCGTGCCGGTCGTCAAGGAGATCCAGGCTCTTCCCAGTTCTTCCTGTCCCTCGAAGACGACCTGTTGCGTCTGTTTGGCTCGGATAACATTTCACGCCTGATGGACCGGCTTGGCCTCGAGGAAGACCAGCCGATTGAGAACAAGATGCTGACTGGCGCTATGGAACGTGCGCAGCGCAAGGTGGAAGGCAACAACTACGACATCCGCAAACACGTTCTACGCTACGACGACGTGATGAACAAACAACGCGAGGTGATCTACCGCCAGCGGCGCCAGATTCTCGAAGAGGAGGTCCTGCGCGGAATCGTCGAAGGTATGGCGAAGGACCTGATTGAACATATGCTTGACGTGTACTGCTCGGAGGAGCAAATCCCGGAAGAGTGGGACATTCCCGGGCTCATCGCCTACGCAGAACGCCACTTCCTGCTGCCCAACCAGGCGACAGAAGAGGAACTGCGCAAGTTGGCCCGAGAAGAATTGAACGAGCGACTCACGGAACTAATGGTGGAGAACTACGACGCGCGTGAGAATGAATTGGAAGCATTCCTTCGGGAGCTCGAACGCGTTGTCGTACTTCGCACAGTGGACGCGAAGTGGATGGACCACATCGACGCCATGGATCAGTTCCGTCAAGGCGTACACCTGCGTTCCTACGGACAGGCGGACCCGCTCGTGATTTACCAGAAGGAAGGCTTCGAGATGTTCGAAGCGATGATTCACAGCATGGAAGAAGAGGTTATCATGTACGTCTTCAAGGCGACGGTCGCGACTGCGCCGCAGCCTGTGCCAGTCTACGACAGTGCGCCGATTCAGGGCGGTTGACCGGCGGGCTGCTGGTCTGACGGGCGTTGTCACCGCAGCGAGGGCCTGAACGTACATTAAGTCAAGTCCAACTGGGGCGACTCCGGGCCCGTGGCCGTGAGTCGCCCCAAGTTGGCTTATGCCGGAACGAAATCTATCGGATGAGGTGGTTGTGCATGGCCGAAACATTTGGAGAACTGCGCAGTACTTTGCAAACAATGGCCCAGCGTTTGGCGGATATCGGGAGGTCTCTTTGACGTCCCTGGCAAAGAACGGCGTCTTGCTGCGCTAGATGAAAGGATGTCTGCACCGACCTTCTGGGACGACCAGAATGGCGCACAGAAGGTGATCGACGAAGCAAACGGCCTTCGTTCTATCGTCGATCGGATGAAGGCCCTGCAGGCGGCACAGGAAGACTTAGAGGTTACCCTTGAACTGGCTGCAGACGAAGGTGACATGGAACTGTTCGCTGAGGCGAACAGCGGTGTAGAACGACAACTCCTGGACTTGGACAGCTTTGAGCTGGAGTTGATGCTGTCCGGAACGTACGACAAGAGCAACGCGATTCTTGAACTCCACCCAGGCGCAGGTGGCACCGAGTCTCAGGACTGGGCGCTCATTCTGTTGCGGATGTATACCCGTTGGGCTGAAGACCACGGTTACAAAGTGGAGACTCTGGATTATCTGCCTGGCGATGAGGCGGGGCTAAAGAGCGTGACGTTGCTGATTAAAGGTCATAACGCATATGGCTATTTAAAGGCGGAAAAGGGTGTGCACAGACTGGTGCGCATTTCGCCGTTTGACGCCTCTGGCCGCCGTCACACTTCGTTCGCTTCAGTCGACGTGATCCCGGAGATCGACGATGACATCCAGGTGGACATCCGTACAGAGGACCTGCGCATCGATGTTTACCGGTCAAGCGGCGCTGGTGGGCAGCACGTCAACACGACCGACTCTGCGGTGCGCATCACGCACTTGCCGACTGGCATCGTCGTGACCTGTCAAAGCGAGCGGTCGCAGATTCAGAATCGCGAAGTAGCCATGAACCTGCTACGCGCCCGTCTTTACGAGCGCCAGCGTCAGGAGCAGGAAGCTCACGTGGCTGAGTTGCGCGGGGAGCAGAAAGACATTGCTTGGGGCAGCCAGATTCGCTCGTACGTCTTCCACCCGTATTCGATGGTCAAAGACCACCGCACGGGTCAGGAGCTGGGGAACGTACACGCGGTTGTAGATGGTCTGCTTGATCCGTTCATCAACGCGTACCTGCGCTGGCAATTGGCAATCGCACAAGGGCGCGCCAATGGGCCTGTGGCCTCCGGCGACGACGACTTGTAATCTCCACGGCGGCCGCCGTGGTTGTGGACAAATCATAGTATTGAGTTGTGTGGTTTGAGTTGTATGGTTTGAGTTGTGTGGCCCGAGCGAACCTTGCTCGGGCCACGTTGTATTCTACGTCCTTGTTTCATAGATGCGACTGTTGCACGGACGTCCGCGCGTGGAAGTGTTGTCTTGGCGTGAATGGCATAATGGACGACAAACACGCATATGTAGACTTGGACAAAGAATCCACGCTGAACTCGACCAGACATATACTGACAACCCACTGTGAATTCGCCTGCCCAAAACATTCCAGAATAATTTAGGTTGATCTCGGCCTGGACGCGTGGTATATTAGTCGATGTCGCCGCGAGGCGGTGCCGCTGAGAAAGACCCCACAAACCGCGTCACATCAAGGTTTCTCGGGTTTTTCAGTTGGCTGTCAGACGAGGTTTCCACTCGGTTTCAGGGTTCGTCTTGAACCGCTGCAGAAACTCTTGCGAGATAGTGAGCGACCAGAAACATCCAGTGGAAATGGTCAGCGAGGCGTGGTAAGATACTCGTTGCCGCTTCAAACAGGTGCTTCGGTCAAGCGGTGAATACCAGCACTACAATGGTTCCTTGAAAACTAAACACGCAAGAGAGCGACAGTGTATCGCAAGCGGAATTGGCTTTGGCTTCGGCTGGAGTTAAGGAAGCATAAATGAGCAGCAAACTTATTTGAGAGTTTGATCCTGGCTCAGGACGAACGCTGGCGGCGTGCCTAATACATGCAAGTCGAGCGGACCCTTCGGGGTCAGCGGCGGACGGGTGAGTAACACGTGGGTAATCTGCCCAACTGACCGGAATAACGCCTGGAAACGGGTGCTAATGCCGGATAGGCAACGAGGAGGCATCTCCTTGTTGGGAAAGGTGCAACTGCACCGCAGATGGAGGAGCCCGCGGCGCATTAGCTAGTTGGTGGGGTAACGGCCTACCAAGGCGACGATGCGTAGCCGACCTGAGAGGGTGGACGGCCACACTGGGACTGAGACACGGCCCAGACTCCTACGGGAGGCAGCAGTAGGGAATCTTCCGCAATGGGCGCAAGCCTGACGGAGCAACGCCGCGTGAGCGAAGAAGGCCTTCGGGTTGTAAAGCTCAGTCACTCGGGAAGAGCGGACGAAGGAGTGGAAAGCCTTCGTCGAGACGGTACCGAGAGAGGAAGCCCCGGCTAACTACGTGCCAGCAGCCGCGGTAATACGTAGGGGGCAAGCGTTGTCCGGAATCACTGGGCGTAAAGCGTGCGTAGGCGGTCGCGTGTGTCTGGGGTGAAAGTCCAGGGCTCAACTCTGGGATTGCCTTGGAAACTGCGTGACTTGAGTACTGGAGAGGCAAGGGGAATTCCGCGTGTAGCGGTGGAATGCGTAGATATGCGGAGGAATACCAGTGGCGAAGGCGCCTTGCTGGACAGTGACTGACGCTGAGGCACGAAAGCGTGGGGAGCAAACAGGATTAGATACCCTGGTAGTCCACGCCGTAAACGATGAGTGCTAGGTGTTGGGGGGTACCACCCTCAGTGCCGAAGGAAACCCAATAAGCACTCCGCCTGGGGAGTACGGTCGCAAGACTGAAACTCAAAGGAATTGACGGGGGCCCGCACAAGCAGTGGAGCATGTGGTTTAATTCGAAGCAACGCGAAGAACCTTACCAGGGCTTGACATCCCCCTGACCGTCACAGAGATGTGGCTTCCCTTCGGGGCAGGGGAGACAGGTGGTGCATGGTTGTCGTCAGCTCGTGTCGTGAGATGTTGGGTTAAGTCCCGCAACGAGCGCAACCCTTGAGCTGTGTTACCAGCGCGTAAAGGCGGGGACTCACAGGTGACTGCCGGCGTAAGTCGGAGGAAGGCGGGGATGACGTCAAATCATCATGCCCTTTATGTCCTGGGCTACACACGTGCTACAATGGGCGGAACAACGGGAAGCGAGACCGCGAGGTGGAGCAAAACCCTGAAAACCGTTCGTAGTTCGGATTGCAGGCTGCAACCCGCCTGCATGAAGCCGGAATTGCTAGTAATCGCGGATCAGCATGCCGCGGTGAATCCGTTCCCGGGCCTTGTACACACCGCCCGTCACACCACGAGAGTCGGCAACACCCGAAGTCGGTGGGGTAACCCGTAAGGGGGCCAGCCGCCGAAGGTGGGGTTGATGATTGGGGTGAAGTCGTAACAAGGTAGCCGTATCGGAAGGTGCGGCTGGATCACCTCCTTTCTATGGAGTAAGAGGCACTGTCGCTCAGTGTCGGCAACGAGATGCAAGCAGGACGAGGAGCAAGGGGAATGGTGAAGCGAGCGTACGCAGGTACGTGAGTGAGCCATGAGCCGCAGCGACAAAGTCATGCGAAGCAGATCGTCGACGACAGGCGTGTTTAGTTTTGAGGGAGCCATGACCCGCCCGGGTTTGTCCTGGTGCGGCGCATTGGTGACTTCAACTCGGTATTCGTGTGCTTGCGCACGGTACTGAACTGTACCTTGGAAACTGGATAACGACTCCTATGTAAGAAACGTCAACCGACATGATCACAGTGGGTAACTGTGTTCGAGTGACGTGGCGGGAAACTGCTGCGTTACAACAGGTGAAGTTAGGAAGGGCGCACGGAGGATGCCTAGGCGCCAGGAGCCGACGAAGGACGGGGCGAACACCGAAATGCCACGGGGAGCTGTAAGCGAGCTTTGATCCGTGGATGTCCGAATGGGGGAACCCAGCAGCCGTCATGGGCTGTTACTGCACACTGAATCCATAGGTGTGTGGAGGCAACCGAGGGAACTGAAACATCTAAGTACCTCGAGGAAGAGAAAACAAGAGTGATTCCGCAAGTAGTGGCGAGCGAACGCGGAAGAGCCTAAACCAGTGCTGTGTAAGGTTGCAGCCGTTGCAGGACTGGGGTAGTGGGGCTAGTGCGGAGGGGACTGCAAACCCCTCGCGAAGTCAAAAATTGCATTTGTAGCCAAACGGCATGGGAAGGCCGGCCAGAGACGGTGAGAGCCCGGTAGGCGAAACGAATGCAACTTCGTGGCACAAGTACCCAAGTACCGCGGGACACGAGAAACCCCGTGGGAATCTGGGAGGACCACCTCCTAAGGCTAAATACTCCCTGGCGACCGATAGCGGATAGTACCGTGAGGGAAAGGTGAAAAGAACCGCGGGAGCGGAGTGAAATAGAACCTGAAACCGTGTGCCTACAAGCAGTCGAAGCATGCATGACATGTGACGGCGTGCCTTTTGTAGAATGAACCGGCGAGTGATGACAGCGAGCGAGGTTAAGGCGGGAAAGCCGGAGCCGTAGCGAAAGCGAGTCTGAAGAGGGCGAGTAGTTCGTTGTCATCGACCCGAAACCGGGTGAGCTACCCCTGGTCAGGGTGAAGTGCGGGTAACACCGCATGGAGGCCCGAACCCACCGGCGTTGAAAAGCCGGGGGATGAACTGGGGGTAGGGAGAAATTCCAATCGAACTCGGAGATAGCTGGTTCTCCCCGAAATCGCTTTAGGGCGAGCGTCAAGGGATGAGGGACGGAGGTAGAGCACTGATTGGATGCGGGGCCCTACCAGGGTTACCAAGTCCAGTCAAACTCCGAATGCCGTCTTGTTGCACCTTGGCAGTTAGACTACGAGTGCTAAGATCCGTGGTCAAAAGGGAAACAGCCCAGACCAACAGCTAAGGTCCCAAAGCCTGGTTAAGTGGAAAACGATGTGGCGGTGCACAGACAACCAGGATGTTGGCTTAGAAGCAGCCACCATTCAAAGAGTGCGTAATAGCTCACTGGTCGAGTGCTGCTGCGCGGAAAATGTAACGGGGCTAAACCAGGCACCGAAGCTTTGGATGTACCGAATGGTACGTGGTAGGGGAGCGTTCCATGGGCGGAGAAGCTGGACTGGAAGGTCTGGTGGAGCGCATGGAAGTGAGAATGCCGGTATGAGTAGCGAAAAGACAAGTGAGAATCTTGTCCGCCGAAAGCCCAAGGGTTCCTGGGGAAGGATCGTCCGCCCAGGGTAAGTCGGGACCTAAGGCGAGGCCGAGAGGCGTAGTCGAAGGACAACGGGTGGAAATTCCCGTACCACCGAAACACGTTTGAGCGACGGGGTGACGCAGGAGGAGCAGGGAAGCGCCCGGATGGAAGAGGGCGTCCAAGCAGCGAGCGTAGAGGATAGGCAAATCCGTCCTCTGAGAAGCGTGAGCTGTGATGGGGAGGGAAGTACAGTACCGAAGTCCCGCACTTCACACTGCCAAGAAAAGCCTCTAGCGAGTGCTAGGTGCCCGTACCGGAAACCGACACAGGTGGGCGCGTGGAGAACACGGAGGCGCGCGGGAGAACTCTCGTTAAGGAACTCGGCAAAATGGCCCCGTAACTTCGGGAGAAGGGGCGCTCGAAAGAGCCGCAGTGAAAAGGCCCAAGCGACTGTTTAGCAAAAACACAGGTCTCTGCAAAGCCGAAAGGCGAAGTATAGGGGCTGACGCCTGCCCGGTGCTGGAAGGTTAAGAGGAGGGGTTAGGGGCAACCCGAAGCTCTGAATTGAAGCCCCAGTAAACGGCGGCCGTAACTATAACGGTCCTAAGGTAGCGAAATTCCTTGTCAGGTAAGTTCTGACCCGCACGAATGGCGTAACGACTTGGGCGCTGTCTCAACGAGAGACCCGGTGAAATTGTAATACCTGTGAAGATGCAGGTTACCCGCGGCTAGACGGAAAGACCCCGTGGAGCTTGACTGTAGCTTGATATGGGAGATGGGTATGTCATGTACAGGATAGGTGGGAGACTGAGAAGCATGGGCGCCAGCCTGTGTGGAGTCGACGTTGGGATACCACCCTTGACATGCCTGTCTTCTAACCTGGCCCCATGAAACTGGGGTAGGGACAGTGTCAGGTGGGCAGTTTGACTGGGGCGGTCGCCTCCTAAAGAGTAACGGAGGCGCCCAAAGGTTCCCTCAGCGCGGATGGAAATCGCGCGGTGCGTGTAAAGGCAAAAGGGAGCTTGACTGCGAGACGGACAGGTCGAGCAGGGACGAAAGTCGGGCTTAGTGACCCGGCGGTGCCGAGTGGAAGGGCCGTCGCTCAACGGATAAAAGCTACCCCGGGGATAACAGGCTGATCTCCCCCAAGAGTTCACATCGACGGGGAGGTTTGGCACCTCGATGTCGGCTCATCGCATCCTGGGGCTGAAGTCGGTCCCAAGGGTTGGGCTGTTCGCCCATTAAAGCGGTACGCGAGCTGGGTTCAGAACGTCGTGAGACAGTTCGGTCCCTATCTGCCGCGGGCGCAGGATACGTGAGAGGAATTGTCCTTAGTACGAGAGGACCGGGATGAACCGACCGCTGGTGTCCCAGTTGTGCCGCCAGGCGCAGCGCTGGGTAGCTACGTCGGGAATGGATAAGCGCTGAAAGCATCTAAGCGCGAAGCCAGCCTCAAGATAACGTATCCCATCCGGTTAACGGAGTAAGACCCCTCATAGATGATGAGGTAGATCGGTCCGGAGTGGAAGCACAGTGATGTGTGGAGCGGACGGATACGAATCGGTCGAGGGCTTCACCAGATTCGTTGGTTGACGAGTACGAGCATAGGGCAGAGTCGTTATCTGGTTTCTGGGGTACAGGGAACGGTATGGCACAGCCGACCGTTTGATGTACCTGATGTCTGGTGGTAATGGCGGAGGGGACACACGCGTACCCATCCCGAACACGACCGTTAAGACCTCCAGCGCCGATGATACTTGGGGTGCAGACCCCTGGGAAAGTAGGACGCCGCCAGGCGAGAGAAGTGGGAAGGCTCAGCACCGAGTGTGCTGGGCCTTTTCGTATGCGCGGGTACGGGGAAACAAGGAGAGATAAGGGACAGGGGCAAGTTAAAATGGTATGCCGCGCCGCGGCATACTCCAATGGAGTACTAGACTTCGGGGGCGCGTGCGTGGGGTGGTGTGCAGAGTGTGATAGCGTTCATTTTGCTCCTTACACCGGGGGAAGCGACGGCGAGAAACGTCGATTTCGTATACATAGCACTGCGGATACCCCGGAAGGGGTATCTACTGAGGCGTTGGGTGATCAAATTGCGCGCTATACGGGAAAATCGGCCCTCAGACGGTCATATAGCGAACAAAAAATGCGCTACGGAGCCAAAATCGGCTACAAACGAGGGTTTGGCGAAGGCGAGCGAACAATTTGACCATTCGAAGGTCTAGTTATGTAAACAACGAGCGGATAACGAACAAAAAGTGCGTTCGACTCTCGGTATGACGGGCCAGTGAGTCATCCGCAGCGAGCAGAGCCATAGAGACTCCAAAGGACCGAAGAATAACACGTCGCGGCAGTGTTATCTCACAACCCTAACGTGGCGCCAGAGCGTGAGTGCCAGGTAGCGACCGAAATAGAGGGACAAGTTAAAATGGTATGCCGCGGGGCGGCATACTCCAATGGAGTACTTTTCGTCCACCCGACATTGCGGATACCCAGGAAGGGGTATATGCCTGAGCCGGACCAAATGAGACCAATAAGCCCTTCCGATAGCGTTATGACCAAACACTAACGCGCCGTCAGGACGTTATTCGCTTCCACAATGGCCATTTCGAGCCGATAACGTCCCAGAAACGCGTTATCGGGATGAGGGGAGGCCGAAAAGCGGGATCTAACAAAGAATAACGCGTTTTGAGGACGTTAGCCGCCTGATTATGTGAACAAATCACATGATAGCGAGTCCGCAGAGCGTTAAGCAATACCAGTAATCCCTTGGCACAGCGCCGTTTTGCCCACACGCCCACACGCCCACACGCCCACACGCCCACACGCCCACACGCCCACACGCCCACACGCCCACACGCCCACACGCCCACACGCCCACACGCCCACACGCCCACACGCCCACACGCCCACACGCCCACACGCCACACGCCACACGCCACACGCCACACGCCACACGCCACACGCCACACGCCACACGCCACACGCCACACGCCACACGCCACACGCCACACGCCACACGCCACACGCCACACGCCACACGCCACACGCCACACGCCCACACAGTAGAGCCGCCTGTCGTCAGTGCCAGACTTCAGCTTTGGTGCAGACGGTTGCGACGAATAATATCTAAGTCTCGGTGCAAGATGTCGATCTATAGTAAATTGTACCGGGTTGTGCCACAATCGAATTGCAATCACGTCCGGTCAACTGCTCAGCGAGCGCAGATTGAGGTGGCCCACATGGAGTGGTGGATTTGGTTGGTGCTTGGCGTCGGAATCGGCATCGTGGAATTGAGCAGCGTCACGTTTGTCCTGTTGTGGTTCGCCATCGCGGCGGTGGTGACCGCAGCAGTGGCACCGTTCGTGCACTCGCTATGGGTGCAACTACTCATTTTCGCTGTCCTCAGTCTGGGGATGTACTTCGCGTCGCGTCCGCTCGCCAAGAAGTGGCGGCGCACGAGGACGTTCAGCACCCACCTAGAGACGAGAGTCGGGCACACAGGTGTAGTTGTGTCGGGAGCTGAGCCCGGGGGGTTTGCCACGGTGCGCATTGAGGGCGAACTCTGGAGCGCCACATGCACAGAACCACTGAGAGCGGGCGCAGGAGTAATCGTGAAGGACGCGGAGGGCGCCATTTTAAAGGTCGCGCCAGCGCCAGACAATCGCGGCTAAGCCAGTGGGCAAGCAGACGGAGCGACCGCCCTGACAGATCAGACGCACCGGTCAATTCCGACAATCCAGAAAGTCTGCTGGTCCTGATAGCCGCGACAAAGGGGAGGTACAGCCATGCTGACGACAACAACCATTGTCATCGTCGTAGTGATTGTGCTGGTACTGCTCATCGTGTTTCGAGGGATCCGGATTATACCGCAGCAGCGAGTGGCCGTTGTTGAACGACTCGGGCGGTTCCATGCAGTGTTGTCTGCAGGTGTAAACATCATCTTTCCGTTCGTTGATCACGTGGTCAAGGTTCTCGATTTGCGGACGCAACAGGTGATTGTCCCGCCGCAGATTGTGATTACGAAGGACAATGTTCAGATACAGATCGACACGGTGTTTTTTTACACCATCGTGGAACCGAAGATGGCGACATACAACATCGCCGACGTCGTCCAGGGCATTCAAAACATCACTGCCGCAAACATCCGCCAAGTCGCCGGGCACATGGAACTCGACGAAACGCTTGCTGGTCGGGATCGCATCAGTATGTCGCTGCGAACTGCGCTTGATGAAGTGACAGAGTCTTGGGGTGTGCGCATCGACCGCGTTGAAATCGTTGACATCAAGCCGCCACGAGAGATTCAAGATGCGATGGAGCGCCAAATGAAGGCTGAGCGGGAGAAACGCGCGAATATCTTGCAAGCTGAGGGACAACGGCAGTCCGCCATTTTACAGGCTGAGGGTGAAAAACAAAGCGCCATTCTCCGCGCTGAAGGCGAACGTGAAGCGCGGATTCGCCAGGCGGAAGGTCTGCGCGAGGCGCAACGGTTAGAGGCAGAAGGGCGCGCACAGGCCATTGAACTAGTTGCGCAATCGGAGAAGGCGAGAATCGAGTTGCTGAAGGCCAGTGGCCTCGACGCAAACGTCCTTACGTACCAATCGTTCGATGCGCTGCAGGGCATGGCCAAAGGTCCGGCGACGACACTGTTCATCCCGTCGGAAGCCGTTGGCGTGCTGAGTGCGCTCGGAGCGCTTAAAAAGACGTGGCAGGCTGCCGGAGAGGGTACAGCGAATGGGGAGAGCAACGCTTAAGAGTGGTCAGGTTGTCGTCGCCGACGTTCGGGCCGCGGATACATTTTGGAAAAAATTTCGCGGCCTGATGTGGGACGACTCACTGCAACCCGACGAAGCACTTTGGTTTCCAGGGGATAACTGGATTCATTGCTTTTTTATGAAGATCCCGATTGACGTTCTGTTTTTGGACAAGCACGGCGTCATCGTCTACATGAAGGAAAAGATGAAGCCGTGGACCATCTCGCCGCCAGTGTTTCAAGCCAAGGGCGTTCTGGAATGCTACCCTGGGACAATTGAACGACATCAATTGCAGGTCGGCCAAACAATCGTGATCGGATGATAAGGAGCGGCTCCACATGCAGGTGCCAGTTTATACTTGGCGCGTCCTCCCGATGTTTGGGTTCGGGTTGAGCGCCATCCTTGATTCGGAACCGAAACTGATCTTCGCGGGAGCTTATGATGACGCAACCGCCCTGACGGGCGCAATGGCTGCGGCTGCAGTTGAGGCGCCGAAAATCCTCGTTGCAGACTTCGTGCAGGGGGCTACAGACAAGGAATCCCGCCTAATGGCAGAATGGCGGACAAACGTACCACACTTGCAAGTCGTCTTCATGTTACCTCAGGAGGCCGACGAGCCTTTGCTCGTCCGAGCGCTTCGTTCCGGCGCGAGTGCGTACCTTTCGTACTCGACGTCAGCCCCAGTGTTGAAGAGTGCTCTGGAGTCAGTTGCGGACGGACGGTCGTATCTAGGGCCGGAAATCGCCCCGACGGCACTCACCGAACTTCGCCGCAACACCTACGTGGTCGATCCAGTCGACACTCTGTCCATGCTGTCGGAACGCCAGCGAACTATCGTTCAACTCGCGGCAGACGGGTTGACCAATACGGAAATCGCAAACGAGCTGGGACTCGCTGAAAAGACCGTGCGCAACCTCTGGTCCGCGCTGTTTGACCAAGTTGGCATGCAGGACAAAACGCAGGTCATTCTGTGGGCTGTACGAACGGGACAAGTCGAACTTCGCTAAATCCTAACGAGCGGTCGGGACAAAAGTCCTACGGAATTCGGGACAAAATACCGTATTCAGGGATTTAGGAAGCTCGTATTATGGACTCATTCGACGTTCGCAGGGGACTTTACTCGCCGAACCGGGGCACTCGGGCTCAGCGAGGAGCGGGGTGTGCAGATGACAGGAACAATTCGCGTGATGATTGTTGATGATTCTAAGGATACGCGCGAATCTGTACGACTGCTGCTCGGGTTCAGCAGTATTGTGGAAGTTGTTGTTGAGGCGGAAAATGGACTGGTTGCACTCGAGAAGTTGACCCATACACAGGTTGATGTCGTGATCATGGACGTGAACATGCCTGAAATGGACGGGATCACGGCGACAACTCACATACATCAGACGTATCCGCAGGTCGCTGTCGTGATCTTGTCTGCAGAGGCTTTCCCGGAAGACCTAGCGCAAGGATTGGACGCCGGGGCACACTCCTATCTGCGTAAACCTGTATCAGCGGAAGCTTTGATCGCGGCTGTAACGGACGCACACCGCGCAAGTGCCTTGGCAAAACGGCGACTGTCCAGACGATTCGTACACGAAAGAACCGCTCGCTCTGTCCGCGTACAGCCGATGTACAGTCTCCGCGATCCGGACTGATCTTCCTCCCAAATTTGGCTATTGCGTTTCCTCCAGTGGTTGACCCATCCGAACTCACCCAATCATTGCCGCTTTAAATCGACACAATAGAACAGGATTTTCCCTCTCAGGTGTCGAAGTCATGGGACGAGCTTCACACACGTGCAGTGTTCGACTCGATGACCCCAGGACTCGCAGAGCGACTCCACGGCTTGTGAAGGGAGTTCTACTATGATCGAAATGCAGGACGTATGGAAGGTCTATCCCAACGGGACGCCTGCGCTCAACGGGATCTCCGTCAAAATTGACAAAGGTGAATTTGTCTACGTCGTGGGCCCAAGTGGTGCAGGAAAGTCCACGTTCATTAAGCTCATGTACCGCGAAACCCGTCCCACGAAGGGGCACATCTTTGTGAACGGGTTCAACATTGAACGCCTCAAGAACGCCAAGGTGCCGCTTTTGCGCCGGAACATCGGTGTGGTGTTCCAGGACTTTAAGCTGTTGCCGAAGCTGAGCGCATACGACAACGTCGCGTTTGCCCTCGAGGTCATCGGGAGTTCCCATCGCCACATGAAACGTCGCGTTAGCGAAGCACTGTCGTGGGTGGGACTGGAAGAGAAAATGCACATGTTGCCGTCGCAACTGTCGGGTGGCGAACAGCAACGTGTTGCCGTCGCACGTTCACTCGTCAACAATCCGGCCGTAATCATCGCAGATGAGCCCACTGGTAATCTCGATCCGGATACGTCGTGGGACATTATGAAGCTGTTTCAACGCATTAACGAACGTGGGACGACTATCGTCATGGCGACGCACAACCGGGAGATAGTCAATACTCTGCGCAAAAGGGTGATCGCAATTGAGCGAGGCCAAATTGTGCGGGACGAAAGCAAAGGAACTTACGGCTATGAGGATTAGACTGTGGCGACACCTTCGCGAAAGCTTGAAGAGCCTGGTGCGAAATGGCTGGATGACATTTGCCTCAGTCAGCGCTGTCACCATCACTCTGCTGATTCTCGGCGTATCACTCGTCATCGCGATGAACGCACAGCAGATGTCCAACAGCGTACAGGGTCAACTCGAGGTGAACGTGTTTCTGAAGCAGGCTGTCACTGATCAGCAGGCCGCGCAAGTCGCTGACCAGGTGCGAAAGATGCCAGGCGTTGGTTCAGTGCAACTCGTCACGAAAGCGCAAGGTATGGCTTCGATAAAACACGACCTTGCTCAGTACGATAACGTGTTGAGTGGCCTCAGTCCGCAGAGCACACTGCCGGACGAACTTGTCGTCAAGGCGACTGACCCGCGGCATACGCTTACTGTCGGGCGAGAACTAAAGACCTTGCCGCAGGTCGCACAGGTAAAAGACGGACAGCAAGTTGTGACTAAGTTGTTCCACGTTCTCGATGTCATTCGCAACATTGGCTTGGTCTTTGTGGCGGCGCTCGTCATCACAGCAATGTTCCTGATTTCGAACACGATTAAAATCACGATTTTCTCGCGTCGGCGGGAGATTGAGATCATGAAACTGGTAGGCGCAACGAACTGGTTTATTCGCTGGCCGTTTATGCTTGAGTCGCTGATCATCGGGGTGGTGGGGGCACTCATCCCGTTTGGCGTGATTGTCACGGCCTACCACTCGCTGTATGTGCATACGGGCGGTGTCTTTGCTGTCCTGATGTTTCACCTGGTTGGCACACCGGTGCTTGCCGTCCGGCTCGCGGAGGTCATGTTTGGCATTGGCATTGTAATTGGCGCGTGGGGCGGATTGATGTCGGTGCGGAAGTTTTTGAAGGCGTAAAAGCGCCGGAGTGGTTGTTTCGCGATACCACAGGTGGGCAGACGGAAGGGAAGAGCTGCGGTGCACGGACTCCTGGTTTCACAAATAGGACACGGTGTGGAGCGAGGACTGCTCACTCTGGTGTTAAACCCGCTCTGGATTATCGGATGTTTGTTAATGGTGCTGGAACGCTCGCGTGCCGCTCGTCAGGAGCGGCGCTTTTTTGGGGCTCGCGTCAGTCATGTGTGGTCCCCCGTGATCCGTTCGTGGCTCTGGGGTATTGTCACAGGCGTTGCTATGAGTGCTGTCTGTATCGCCGCTGGTGTCGTTGTGACCCCGGTTGAGGTCGGCGTCGTGTCCGCGTTGACGATCATTCTTGGGCTGATTCGCTTCCGCTTTTTCTCACCGCTTTACGGCATCGGCATTCTGGTGCTGGCAGGTGTTGTCATGGGGTGGGCAGGAATTGGGCACAACCCTGGCCTGCCGAAGTGGTTTGCGCCGCTCACGCAGATTCACGTCGTGAGTTGGATCGCGCTTGGCGCCGCGGCTTCTCTGGCTGAAGCGATGCTGGTGTTCAGTCACCGCCACAGGCGATCGAGTCCTGCCTATGTGCTAGGCAAGCGCGGTCGTCCGGTCGGGGCGTTTCTCACGCAGTGGTCGTTTTTCGTCCCTGTGTTGACTCTGTCACCTGGTACGCTTCCGCTCCCTCACTTTTCCTTCGCCGCTGCTTGGCCATTTCTGACGGGCGGTGCAGTTGCGGCTGGCTGGACTTTGGCAGGAATGCCGCTGTTTGTTGGGATCAGCAGCTTTTCGCTGACTACGCTCCCGACGGAAGGCGCTGCGGCATCTGCCCGAGACAGCTTGTTCACCGGCCTGTTGCTGGTCGCTGACGCCTATGCAGTGTATCGCCTCGGGCTTGGGTACGCCATCGTCGGCGTGCTCTTGTTGCTTTTCGCCAAGGAGTGGACATTGTGGCGGATGCGCCGGCGTGAAGGGGTCGGTGAACCGATCTACGCGCCGGTTAAACACGGTGTGCGCGTCTTGGCCACAAGCCCGGAATCGATCGCGGAAGAGATGGGGTTGCTGTCCCGCGAGGTGATTACCCACGTCAATCAGGTCCCGGTGCACAGTTCGTACGACTTGCACTTCGCCTTCGCGCAGAGCCCTGCCTACGCGAAACTTCAAGTTGAGGATGACCGTGGCGAACTGCGCTTCGTCGGCAAACCAGTCTACTCCGGATCACGAAACCAACTCGGATTGATCCTAGTCCCCGATGACACTACCACCTACCACATGTACGAATCGACGCAAACTGGGTTGTTTCAGTCCCTCTATGCCCGGGTCCTCATCCGCGAACCAGCGCCCGGTTGGGCGGATGCAGAGTCGGCGCCGACGCTAGAATAGCGGCGCTGCTTCGGGCCGGGCCCGGCCGGGTGCCGAGCCGAGCCGAGCCGAGCCGGGTGCGGAGCCGGGTGCGGAGCCGGGTGCGGAGCCGACGGTTGAGTAACGGCGCTGCGTTGAGCCGGGTGCGGCGTCGTTCTGGCTGTTACCGGTGTGGCGACGTGGTTAGGTGTCAATTTGACATCTACAGTAGCCGGCGACGTGTTTAGGTGTCAATTTGACATCTACAGTAGCCGGCGACGTGTTTAGGTGTCAATTTGACACCTAGAGGTGGCCGGCGACGCGTTTAGGTGTCAATTTGACATCTACAGGGAGCTGGCGACGTGGTTAAGTGTCAATTTGACATCTAGAGGTGGCCGACGACTCGGTTAGGTGTCAATTTGACACCTAGAGGTGGTCGACGACGTGGTTAGGTGTCAATTTGACATCTAGAGGTGGCCGACGACGTGGTTAAGTGTCATTTTGACATCTACAGGTAGCCGGCGACGCGTTTAGGTGTCAATTTGACATCTAGAGGCAGCTGGCGACCCGGTTAGGTGTCAATTTGACACCTAGAGGTGGTCGACGACGTGTTTAGGTGTCAATTTGACATCTAGAGGTGGCCGACGACGTGGTTAAGTGTCATTTTGACATCTAGAGGTGGCAGGCGACGTGGTTAGGTGTCATTTTGACATCAAGAGGCGGCCGACGACGTGGTTAAGTGTCATTTTGACATCTACAGGTAGCCGGGCGACGCGTTTAGGTGTCAATTTGACACCTAGAGGTGGCCGGCGACCCGGTTATGTGTCAATTTGACACCTAGAGGTGGCCGATGACGTGTTTAGGTGTCAATTTGACATCTACAGGTGGCAGGCGACGTGTTTAGGTGTCAATTTGACATCTACAGGTGGCAGGCGACGTGTTTAGGTGTCAATTTGACACCTAGAGGTGGCAGGCGACGTGGTTAGGTGTCATTTTGACATCAAGAGGCGGCCGACGACGTGGTTAAGTGTCAATTTGACACCTAGAGGTGGCAGGCGACGTGTTTAGGTGTCAATTTGACACCTAAAGGTGGCCGATGACGTGGTTAGGTGTCAATTTGACACCTAGAGGTCCCCAGCGACCCCCAGCGCCGTGGTCAAGTGTCATTTTGACGGCACCGTGACGACGCCGCTTAACCTGTCCTTCAGAAAAAACAGGAACGTGTGTTCTATTTTTGCTTCGATATGTTAAAATTGAACGTAAGACAGGTGACGATTTGCGGGCCTGTCCGGTCGGACTGCATTCAACGAGCATTTCGAAAGGAGAGGGGTTGTTCTGTGGCTAACCAGCCAGGTCGGTTTCAACTTGTTTCCGACTATGAACCGCAAGGCGACCAACCGGGAGCCATTGCCGGGCTTGTAGACGGGGTAAATCGGAGTCTGCGGCACCAAGTGCTGCTCGGTGCGACCGGGTCTGGAAAGACGTTCACGATGGCCAACGTCATTGCGAAGGTCAACAAACCCACTCTGGTGATTGCACACAACAAGACCCTCGCCGCGCAGTTAGCAGCCGAGTTCAAGGAGTTCTTCCCGCACAACGCGGTGGAGTACTTCGTCAGCTACTACGACTACTATCAGCCGGAGGCGTACATTCCGTCGACGGATACCTATATCGAGAAGGACGCCAAAATCAACGACGAGATCGACAAGCTTCGCCACTCAGCGACCGCGTCTCTCCTGGAACGCAACGACGTTTTGGTCGTAGCTAGCGTTTCGGCCATCTATGGACTGGGTAATCCTGAAGAGTACAGAGACCACGTGCTGTCCTTGCGCACTGGAGGCACGCGCAGCCGTGACGACATCCTGCGCAAGCTAGTCGACATGCAGTACGAACGCAACGATATCAACTTTACACGCGGAACATTTCGCGTGCGCGGTGACGTGGTCGAGATCTTTCCGGCGTCTCGAGGGGAACAGGCCATTCGAGTAGAACTGTTCGGGGACGAAATTGACCGGGTCACGGAGATTGACGTACTGACAGGTGAAATTGTCGGGGTGCGCGATCACGTAGGCATCTTCCCAGCGTCTCACTTCGTCACGTCGCGCCCGCGCCTCGAGGCGGCAGTAGAACGCATCCGTGAAGAACTGCGGGTGCGACTCGCCGAGTTGCGCGCCGGCGACAAGCTATTGGAGGCTCAGCGGCTTGAGCAGCGGACACAGTACGACATCGAGATGATGCTCGAGATTGGCTTTTGCTCCGGCATTGAGAACTACTCGCGGCATTTGGAAGGCCGAAGCGCAGGAGAGTCACCGAACACGTTGCTCGACTATTTCCCCAAGGACTTTTTGACGCTGATCGACGAGTCGCACGTCACCCTGCCTCAGGTGCGCGGGATGTACGGCGGCGACCGCACACGCAAGCTCACTTTGATAGACCACGGCTTCCGCCTCCCGTCCGCAGCGGACAACCGACCGCTTACGTTTGAGGAGTTCGAAGGCCGGATTGGCCAGTCGATTTACGTCTCGGCTACGCCGGGGCCGTACGAAGCCGCGCACGAGCAGCGGCGCGTGGAGCAGATCATCCGACCCACCGGTCTTGTCGATCCGGAGATATTCGTCCGCCCGATTAAAGGGCAGATCGACGACCTGGTCGGCGAGATTCACGAGCGAATTCGTCGGCAGGAGCGTGTCCTGGTGACGACGCTGACGAAAAAAATGTCCGAGGATTTGACCGACTATTTCAAGGAACTTGGGATCAAAGTGCGGTACCTCCACTCCGACATCAAGACGATGGAGCGCATGGTGATTTTGCGTGACCTGCGACTCGGTGTGTTTGACGTCCTCATCGGGATTAACCTGCTTCGTGAAGGGTTAGACTTGCCGGAAGTCTCGCTGGTCGCCATTCTCGACGCGGACAAGGAAGGCTTCTTGCGCGCGGAGCGCTCCCTGATTCAGACGATTGGCCGCGCCGCCCGAAACGCCAACGGTCAGGTCATCATGTACGCAGACCGCATCACAGATTCGATGCGAGTGGCGATGGACGAAACTTTGCGGCGTCGCGAGAAACAGCTTGCCTACAACGAGGAGCATGGCATTACGCCGCAGACGATTCAGAAGGCGGTGCGTGACGTCATCGAGGCGACGAAGGCAGCCGAGAGCCAGTCCGATTACCTCTCCACGGCTGAACGCGCGCGGCAGATGTCGGCGAAGGACCGCCGTGATTTAATCCGCCGCCTCGAAAACGAGATGAAGGAAGCTGCGAAGGCGCTGCAGTTCGAGCGTGCTGCGGAGCTGCGCGACATGATCGTGGAACTCTCAGCCTCGTAGGCGGGGTGCAGGGCCATCCAGCGATGAAGGTATGAAGACTATCGGGAGACCCTGGTGCAGGGCACGAGTGAGCGCGTCCTGACCAAAACATGAAGACTTATCGGTACACTCGACCAGGGGGGCACAGGGCCGTGTTCGCTTTAGCGCTAACGGGCCCACGCGCCCCAGGTGGGGTCGACAGAGGAGAGTTCGTTGATGAGCCACGACGCAATCGTGATAAAGGGTGCTCGCGCCCACAATTTGAAGAACATTGACGTGACCATTCCGCGCGACAAGTTCGTGGTCATCACAGGGCTGTCCGGTTCCGGCAAGTCGTCGCTAGCCTTCGATACCTTGTACGCGGAAGGGCAGAGACGGTATGTCGAGTCGCTGTCTGCCTACGCCAGGCAGTTCCTCGGGCAAATGGACAAACCGGATGTCGACGCGATTGACGGTCTGTCGCCTGCCATCTCCATCGACCAAAAGACGACCAGCCGCAACCCCCGCTCGACTGTCGGGACAGTCACGGAAATCTACGACTACCTGCGCCTCCTGTTCGCGCGTGCAGGGCGGCCGTTCTGCCCAAATTGCAACATCCCAATCACGTCGCAGACCGTTGAACAGATGGTCGACCGCATCCTTGAGTTTCCGGAGCGGACCCGCCTGCAAATCCTCGCACCTGTCGTTCGGGGGCGCAAGGGTGAGCACCAGAAGCTGCTTGAAGACATGCGCAAGAACGGTTACGTGCGCGTGCGCGTCGACGGCGAGGTCCGCGAGTTGTCTGAGGAGATTGTGCTCGAGAAGAACAAGAAGCACACCATCGAAGTGGTCGTTGACCGTATTGTCGTGAAGCCGGACGTCTCAACGCGTCTCTCCGATTCGCTCGAGACGGCCTTACATCTGACGGGTGGCATCGTGGTGGCGGACTTGATGGGTGAGCAGGAACTTTTGTTCAGTCAGAACCTCGCCTGCCCGAACTGCGGCTTTAGCGTCGAAGAACTTGCTCCGCGCATGTTCTCCTTCAACAGTCCATTCGGGGCTTGCGAAGCGTGTTCGGGACTCGGCGTCAATATGGAGATTGACGAAGACCTGCTCATCCCGGACGGTTCCAAGTCCCTGGCTGAGGGGGCTGTCGTGCCTTGGGCAGGATCAAGTTCAACCTACTACCCGCAGTTGTTGCAGACGGCCGCCGTGTCGTTTGGGATCGACATCAACGTCCCTGTCGTCGAGATTCCGAAGGACAAGCTCGACATGCTCCTGCACGGGACCGGGCAGAAGGTTACCTTCACCTTCGAGAACGAGTTCGGTCAGGTCAAGACGGCCCAGATCCCGTTCGAAGGCGTCGTTCCCAACCTCGAGCGGCGGTACCGCGAGACGGCGTCGGATTACATCCGCGAGTTCATCGAAGACTTTATGAGCGCAAAGCCGTGTCCGGCGTGCAAGGGGCGGCGGTTGCGTCCACAGAGTCTCGCTGTGCGTGTCGGAGACAAGAATATTTCCGAAGTGACAAGTCTTTCGGTCGTCGAAAGCCTGAACTTCTTCGAGGGACTGACCTTGACGGAGAAGGAGTACCAAATCGCGCGGCAAATCCTGAAGGAGATCGAATCCCGGCTCGGGTTTTTGAGCGACGTGGGGCTCGACTACCTGAATCTGTCGCGGTCGGCTGGCACACTGTCGGGCGGGGAGGCACAACGCATCCGCCTCGCCACGCAGCTTGGCGCGAGTTTGATGGGTGTGCTGTACATTCTCGACGAACCTAGCATCGGCCTGCATCAACGCGACAACGAGCGCCTCATCAAGACGTTGGAGAACATGCGCAACCTTGGCAATACGCTCATCGTCGTCGAGCACGACGAAGACACAATGCTCGCGTCCGATTACATCATCGACATGGGGCCAGGTGCCGGCATCCACGGCGGATCCGTGGTCAGTGCCGGGACTCCTGAAGCCATCATGGCGGATGCCGCTTCCATCACGGGACAGTACTTGTCAGGGCGGCGGTTTATCCCAGTGCCAGAGACACGGCGACACCCGGACGGGCGCTGGCTCAAGGTGAAGCGCGCGACGGAGAACAACCTCAAGGCCGTCAATGTCAGCATCCCGCTCGGCCTGTTCACCTGTGTAACTGGGGTGTCTGGGTCCGGCAAGTCGACCCTCGTCAACGAGGTCATTCACAAAACCCTCGCGCGTGAGTTAAACCGTGCACACGTCCGGCCGGGAGCTTGCGCGGGGATTGAAGGGCTCGACCAACTCGACAAAGTCATCGACATCGACCAGTCGCCAATCGGGCGCACGCCGCGCTCGAACCCGGCAACTTATACTGGTGTGTTTGACGACATCCGCGATTTGTTCGCGACAACCAACGAAGCGAAGATGCGCGGTTACAAGAAGGGCCGCTTCAGCTTCAACGTCCGCGGTGGGCGGTGTGAGGCCTGTAAGGGTGACGGGATCATCAAAATTGAGATGCACTTCTTGCCCGATGTGTACGTCCCTTGTGAGGTGTGCAAGGGTAAGCGTTACAACCGTGAAACCCTGGAGGTACACTACAAGGGCAAGAGCATCGCGGATGTGCTTGAGATGACAGTTGAGGACGGCCTGCGCTTCTTTGAAAACATCCCGCGCATCGCCCGCAAACTCCAGACGCTTTCCGACGTCGGGCTCGGCTACGTTCACCTCGGGCAACCGGCGACGACACTATCTGGCGGCGAGGCGCAGCGCGTCAAACTGGCGTCAGAGCTGCACCGCCGCAGCAACGGGCGCACCTTCTACATTCTCGATGAACCGACGACAGGGCTGCACGTCGCCGACATTGAGCGATTGCTGGCTGTTCTACACCGCTTGGTCGACGCGGGAGACACTGTGCTCGTCATCGAACACAACCTAGACGTCATCAAAACCGCAGACTATCTCGTCGACCTCGGCCCAGAGGGAGGCGACCGCGGCGGTGAAGTCGTCGCGAGCGGTCCACCCGAGGCTATCTGCACTGCAGCCGGATCGTACACGGGGAGGTTTTTGCGTCCGATTCTGGAGCGCGACTTGGCTCGCTTTGCAGCGGCTCGCGAACAGGCACCGGCAGCCGCCGCTCCGGAACGGTAAAGGCGTCTGAACGGTAAAGGAGGCAGTTCAAGGTGAGCAAAGAGCGAGCCATCACCGTCGAGGAACTCGTGGATGCACTCAACCTGACGGTTTTTACGCGTGACGCAGACCTGTCTCGCCCTATCACGACTGTGGATATCAACCGGCCAGGCTTAGCTTTGGCCGGCTACCTGCGCTACCATCCGGCCGAGCGGATTCAACTGCTCGGCCGCACCGAGTTGTCGTTCCTGCGCGGCATGGACAGTCGGGAGCAGGCGCTGCGCGTGTTTGCGTTCTGCTCCTATGAGCAGACGCCATGCGTGATTGTGACCCGCGGAGAAACGCCGCCTGAGTCTCTGCTGCGCGAGGCGCATACCCGCAACTTGCCAGTGCTCGGTGTCAACCTTGTGACGACCCGCGCAGTGGCGGTCATCTCCACTTACTTGGAGGAGCAGCTCGCTCCGGAGACGATGATTCACGGCGTGCTGGTTGACGTCTACGGAATCGGCATCCTGATTACCGGTTCGAGCGGGATTGGCAAGAGTGAAACTGCGCTCGAACTAATTAAGCGTGGACACCGCCTCGTTGCGGACGATGCCGTGATCATCCGGCAGGTCACAGACGACACACTTGTCGGCAGTGCCCCACCGCTGCTGCAGTACCTGCTGGAGATCCGTGGGTTGGGCGTCCTCAACGCAATGACGCTGTTTGGCGCGGGGGCTGTCCGCACGTTCAAGAAGCTGGCGCTTGTCGTGCATCTCGAGGCGTGGCGTGATGACGTCGCGTATGACCGCCTTGGCATCGACGAGGAGACGGTGCGGATTCTGAACATTGAACTCCCGTCGATCACGATTCCGGTCCGACCGGGTCGCAACCTCGCGGTCATTCTCGAAGTGGCAGCGATGAATTTTCGCCTCAAGGGTATGGGGTTTGACGCAGCTCGCCAGTTCACCGATGAGCTCGAGCGGACCATCGCCAATGAGACGACAATCGACGACACGGCATTTGACGCGGATATCTACGACTAAGCATCCGAAAAAACGGGAGCCGCCGATTTCCCTGGTAGGGGCTCGGCGGCTCATTTGTGTGTTGGCACCTTTTGCAAAGGTGAACTTACATCCGCTCTGGGGCCTCAAGTCCGAGCAGGAACAACACTTTCTTGATCAGCGTCCGGCAGGCGTTAGTCAGCGCGAGCCGCTCTTGACGCAGGTCTGCGGGTGCCGATAGGATTGGCACGTCGTGGTAAAAGCGATTGAAGTGATGGCATAGGTCGAGTACGTAACGCGCTACCTGGGACGGGTCGAGGTCGTCGACGGCGCGCTCGAACACTTCGTTGGCTTGCGCCAGATGATGGACGAGGTTCCAAGTTAAATCGTCGACTTGCGTGTACGCATCGACCGTCACCTTGGCGTCGTTTTCAAACCCGGCTTTGCGCAGAACACTGCAGGCGCGCGCATGTGTGTACTGCACATAAGGGCCTGTCTCACCATCGAAGTTGAGCACGTCTTCGAAGCGGAAGTCAACTTCGTGCATGCGGTCGTTCTTGAGGTCGTTAAAGACCACTGCGCCGACGCCGACAGCTTGCGCGACCGCGTCCTTGTCAGCCAAGTTCGGGTTTTTCGCCTCGATGATCGACTTCGCTTCCTGAATGGCTTGCTGTAGCACGTCTTCGAGGTAGATGACTTTGCCGCGCCTGGTCGAGAGGCGTTCACCGTTGTACTTCATCATGCCAAACGCCACGTGCCGGCAGTCAGCCGCCCAAGGCCGTCCCATGCGTTCGAGCACTTTGAACAGCTGCTGGAAGTGCAGGGTTTGTTCAGAACCCACCACGTAGATCAGTCTGTCCGCGCCAAGTTCGTCGTGGCGGTACAGTGCGGCCGCGAGGTCGCGCGTCGCGTAGATGGTCGCGCCGTCCGATTTCACGATGATACAAGGTGGCATGTTCCACTCCGTTAAATCGACCACTTCGGCGCCTTCGCTGTGGGTGAGCAGTCCCTTGTCGCGCAGCTCGTCCACGACTGCCTGCATCTTATCGTTGTAGAAACTCTCACCGAGGTAGTAATCAAACGACACGCCAAGCAATCGGTAGGTCTCATCAAAGACTTTTCGGCTCTCGGTGATGAACCACTGCCACAGTTCAACAGCGCGCTCATCGCCGTCTTCCAACTTTTTGAACCACTCGCGCGCCTCGTCATCGAGGCTCGGGTCGGCTTTGGCCTCTTCGTGGAAGCGGACGTACAAGCCTAGGAGTTCGCGAACTGGGTCTTGGCGAACAACCTCTTCGTCACCCCACTTAAGGTAGGCGACGATGTTTTTGCCAAACTGTGTACCCCAGTCCCCGAGGTGGTTGATCCCGACTGTTTCACTGCCGTCGGCTTCAAGCAACCGGACGATGGCTTGCCCGATCATCGTCGAACGCAGGTGTCCGACACCAAATGGTTTGGCGATGTTCGGGGACGAATAGTCGATGGCGGCACGTTGTCCGGTCAGACGCCGCGATGACAGGAAACCGTCCACATTCTGCTGCACGTGGTCGACGACCTCGTGTGTGGTCTGGGAGCGAGACAAATGAACATTCACGTAACCGCCTGCTGGGGCGGCGCTTGCGAACGCTGCTACAGATTGCAGTGCGCTCGCGAGTTCCGCTGCGATCTCCTGTGGACTCCTGCGCAGCGTCCGGGCAAACCGGAAGCACGGTAACGCCAAATCGCCGAGTTCACGATTCGGCGGGTATTCAATCAGAGCGAGCACGTCCGTTTCAGGGACTTGGAGCACCCGGCTTGCGTGCTCAGCCAGAACAGACTTGTATGTACGCATCAGTGCGGTCTCCTTCCAATGGTTCTCCTACTCATATTATCGGTTCGTTCGGCAGGGGTCAAAACGGGGTGTGGAGAGCCCTTGGTATCTCTCGTGAGGAAAAAATTAGGTTGCCTCCGCCTTTAGCGTGTGTGGGCCCTGTGGTATACTCACCCTAAGCTCAGTTGACCGTTCTGCGGCAAGCAGGTTTGGAGGTGGGGAGATGAGCTCGAACACAAATCACGACTGGCAGTCAAATCGACGGTCCCGCACGGCCAACATCATACCCATGCGCTTTGACGCCGCGTATTACTATGAACGTGGACTGCGCTTTCTTGAACGCAACGACTTGAAACGAGCCCTGAAAGCATTCCGGAAGACGGTTGAATACGAGCCTGATAACCCGGTCAACCACTGTAACCTGGCCGGTGTTCTGTCGGAGCTTGGAAACTTTGAAGCATCGAACGAGGTTCTCCTGCATGTTCTTAAGAACCTGGACCCTGGTATGGCAGAGTGCCAATTTTACCTAGCCAACAACTACGCCAATATGGGTGAGTACGAGCTTGCTGAAGACCACGTACTGCGCTACCTCGACGCCGAGCCAGATGGGGAATACGCGGACGACGCTGAGGAGATGCTCGACGTCCTGCTTGATGAGTTCGGCGGCGGCAAGGTTTACGCTCGCTGGGAAGCAGAACGGCGGGAGGAGGAGCAAAACCTTGCCAAACAGGACGGCCGCCACCTGCTCGAACTTGGACAGTTCGAGGCGGCTGTGGAGCAACTGGAGGCATTGGCGAAGCGGGACCCGGAGAACACCGCGGCTCGCAACAACTTGTCGCTCGCATATTACTACACGGGTCAGTGCGAAGTGGCCATTTCGACCACGGAGCGGGTTCTCACTGAACAGCCCGACAACATTCATGCCCTCTGCAACCTCACAGTGTTCACGGCGCAAGTCGGACCGCGAGAGCAGTTTCTGGCCTGCGTCGAGCGCCTGTCAAAACTATTTCCGTTGCACTACGACCACGCCATGAAGGTCGGAACGACACTCGGTCTGGCCGGAGAACACGCACACGCGTACTTTGTGTTCGACCGATTGGTGCGCATGGTTGACCGGCCTGAACCCATTCTGCTTCATTCGCTCGCAGCCTCAGCAGCAAACGCCGGGCGCGTGCAAACGGCGCGCAAGTGGTGGAAACTGTTGCAACAGTTACCCGATATGGCTGATGTCGCTGACTACTATTTGAAATTGTTAGATACGAACGCTAACAACGGACAGCGAGTCCGCGTGAGTTACCAGTACGACATGCCGCTTCGCGCGCAGTTCGCGGAGATGAAACGTCGGCTTCAGACTGGCGACCTGTCTAGCTGGCGTCATGACCCGCTTCTGCGTGCTTCGCTGTACTGGGGGTTACGCCATGGGGCACCGGAAACGCGGAAGGCCGTAATCCGCACACTCGCCCTCCTGTCCGATGAAGACGGTCAAAAAGCTCTGCGGGTGTTCCTGAAACGCCCCGACACGGACTCCTCATTGCGCGCGGCGGCATTGTTCGCACTGCAACGCACAGGTTTACGGGGACGCGTGGACCTTTGGCAGAACGGTGAACTGACTTCTATCCGCATGAGCGACGTACCCAAGGATATCATCCTTCAGGTCGATCCGGTCTGGCCGCTGGTCGTGGACAGAGCGAACGCGTGGCTTCGAGAACACCATAAAACCCAGTACGCTGGCGAAGTCAAACGACTGTGGATAGAGTTTCTCCAGGCTGGGTATCTCACAGACAACATTCGTGTTGTCAAACCAGATATTTGGGCGGCGGCGCTAGTGTACTGGACGCAAAAACACCGTCAGACCGGCGTTCGCCAACGCGATATCGCGGACTGGTTTAAGGTGCCTACTTCGTCCTTGAGCAAAGCGGCCGCACGGCTCGAAGGGGTTAAAGAAAAGGGCTCGTCTTAACGTGGGAATCACAAATTTTTAAAGCGCTTGTAACACGAATGAAATATAACCGCGTTAAGATGACGGTGCATCACATTTGACCCCCTTTTCAATATACTTTGGGCACCCAACCAATGGGTGCCACTCTTTTTTTGTGCGTGGATGAACCCATCTTCGTCGTGCTATGCTGTCTGTGTAGGGAGAGGAGTTCGGACCTTATGGATACTTGGTTTGGCGTCGATATTGGCGGTACGGCTGTCAAGACTGCCATTGTCGCAAACGATGGAACCATTCTCTCACGCTCCACATTTGACACGTTGGCTGAGCAGGGCGCGACAGATGTCGCTGTTCGGATCAAGGCGGCACTTGCGCAGTGTGTGGAAGAAGCGAGTGTGGCTGTTGTGGACGTGCGAGGTGTTGGTGTTGGCATCGCGGGGTTTCTCGACGATGAGACAGGTTTCATTTTTAAATCTCCAAACCTAGGCTGGACGGACGTCGCATTCAAGGCTCTGCTCACAGAGCAACTCGATCGACCGGTTGCCATTGGCAACGACGCAAACGTTGCAGCTCTCGGGGAGGCATACGCTGGCGCGGGCCAGGGTAGTGATAACGTGCTGATGGCCACGGTTGGAACAGGAGTTGGGGGCGGCATCGTAATCGGCGGTCGAGCTGTCAGCGGCGTCAATGGCATGGCTGGCGAAATCGGCCATTTACTGGTCGATCGAGTACATCCACTGCTCTGTGGTTGTGGGCGTTATGGCTGTCTTGAAACTCGGGCCTCCGCCACTGCCATCATTCGAGCAGCTCGCGAGCGTCAGGCTGCGGGGGAACTTCCGGCAAACAGAGAAGTGCGTGGCGCGGCCGACGTGTTTCTGCTTGCAGAGACAAAACACGCCGCAGCTGAGGCCGTCTTGGAAGATGCCGCGGACTGGCTAGGATACGGTTTGTCACTGTGCGCGACGGTGCTGAATCCGGAGGTCATTGTGATCGGCGGTGGCGTTTCGAAAGCTGGCGAACCTTATCGGAAGGCCGTAGCGCGGGCGTTTGCTTCCTATGCCTTGGCGCGGACGGTCGACGGTACGACAGTTCGTCTTGCACAACTTGGGAATGATGCCGGAACTGTTGGCGCAGCCCGTCTCGCGCAGCTGAATTCGCAGCATGCATGAGGCAGCGAGCGCAGCGGACGGAGCAGGAAAGGAGGGGGGCTACGTGAGCCAGTCTGGATTGCCAAAAGGGACAACAACCGGAGAAAGCGAGCGCGCAGCGGCCCAGTTTCTAATCCTGACCGGAATGTCCGGAGCGGGCAAGACGGTAGCAATGCAGTCACTGGAAGACTTGGGGTACTTCTGCGTGGACAATCTCCCCCCAGCGCTGATCCCGAAAATGGTGGAGTTGGTGCAACAGACCGGAAGCCAGCGTGGGCGCTACGCGCTTGCTTGCGACCTGCGCGGCGGGGAGCTGTTCCAGCCTCTTGTCGACACGGTGCAGACCATGCGCCACGAGCTCGAGCTCGACGTGCGCCTGGTGTTCCTCGATGCAAACGACGAGACGCTGGTCCGCCGTTACAAAGAAACTCGGCGCCGACACCCATTCGCTGAAGGGTCCCGTTTGCTGGAGAGCATTCAGGCTGAACGCAGTGCACTTGCCCGAGTCCGCAAGGAATCAGACATCGTGATTGACACCAGTGACTGGCGCCCGGCGCGTTTGAAACAAGAGATGACACAGCGATTCGCCGATACCTCGACGTCGTTGCCTGTGCACATCATCTCCTTCGGGTTTAAATATGGTGTGCCGATTGACGCAGACATGATCTTTGACGTGCGCTTTTTGCCCAACCCGCACTACGTTGAGACGCTGCGCCCCTACACGGGCGAAGACGGCCCCGTCTACGACTATGTCATGCAGTGGCCGGCGACAGAGGAGTTTTTACGCCGGGCAGAGGAAATGATTGACTTTTTGATCCCGGAGTTTAAAAAAGAGGGGAAGAGTCACCTGGTCATCGGTGTTGGGTGTACGGGCGGCAGGCACCGCTCTGTCGCAATCGCACGCCACATCGCGGAGCACATCGGCCAGAAGACGGACGCCACGGTGATGCACCGCGACAGTATGCGGGAGGGCAATCAGTGAGACGGCGGTGGCTGTTGGCGTGGACACTAGGGAGTTTTGGCTGCGGCATTCTCGCTGGAGCGCTCGGGCTTCAGCGTTGGCAGAGTGAAGGGTTTATTATCGGTTCTGTCATCTTGGCGCTGGCCATGGCATTGCTTGCGTTTGGCTGGTGGCGGGAGATGATGGAGGCGCGCAACCGCGTCAAGCACCTACAGCGTCGACCCCGGATTGTGGCCATCGGCGGGGGAACTGGTTTGTCCGTCATTCTGCGGGGGCTAAAGGAGTTTCAGGTCGACCTGACTGCGATTGTCACCGTAGCGGACGATGGTGGGAGTTCCGGGCGTCTGCGAAGCGACTTCGCAATGCCGCCGCCTGGGGACATTCGCAACTGTCTGGTTGCCCTCGCGGACACGGAACCGCTGCTCGAACGTCTGCTGCAGTTTCGCTTCCCAGCGGGTGAGGGATTGGCGGGTCACAGCTTCGGCAACCTGTTCCTCGCTGCGATGACACACATCATGGGGGACTTTGAGTCCGCGATTAAGGAGACGAGCCGCGTCCTTGCAGTGCGCGGGAGAGTGCTTCCGGCTGTCAAAGACGACGTACGCCTGCGCGCCGTGTTGGCGAACGGGCAGGTCGTGGAGGGAGAGTCCGAGATCCCGCGGGCCGGTGAACGGATCGAACGGGTCGAACTCGTCCCATCAGACATTCAGCCGCTACAGGAGGCGCTCGATGCGATTCGCGACGCGGATGCAGTGGTTGTCGGTCCGGGAAGCTTGTACACCAGTGTCCTGCCGAACTTGTTGGTGCCAGGGCTTGTTGATGCACTGACGCAGAGTCCAGCGAAAAAGGTGTACATCTGCAACGTCATGACACAGCCAGGTGAGACAGATGCACTGTCCGCATCACAACACGTCGAAGTCATCCGACGGCATGTGGGGCGACAGTTGTTTGATTACATTTTGGTCAACGCAGCGTCCTTGCCGCCTCAGGCGCTAGCGCAGTACCAGGCGCAGCAGTCGTATCCAGTACAGGCCGACATTGAGGCCCTGCATCGGCAAGGGCTGCGAGTCGTCGCCCGGGACTTTGTCCACTACGCCACATATGCGCGTCACGACAGTCGACTGATTGCAGAACAAATCATCAGCCTGATCGGCTATGAACGGCAGAATTAGGCCGCTTCGGCGGCGCGGTGAGGAGGGACTCAGGTGTCTTTTGCTGGTCAGACAAAAAAAGAATTGACCCTGGTCGAAGACGCGCCGTGCTGTCAGCAGACGGAGGTTCGGGCGATCATCGCCTGGAACGGAGTCTTTCACGTTGCCGAGAGCCGGCGCGTACTCGATGTGGAAACGGAGAACGTGGCTACGGCAAGGCGAATCTACACATTGCTAAAAGGTGGCTTCGACGTACATCCCGAAGTGGTCGTGCGCAAGAAGATGCGTTTAAAGAAAAACAACGTCTATGCAATCCGCGTACCGGCAATTCATGCCGAGCACACGTTACGGTCGCTCGGTTGGACGTCTATTCCGACCGCGGGTCAGGTGGGGTCGCCACCAGCACAAAGGTTGAAAAGCTGTTGCCGCCGCGCGTACCTGCGTGGCGCGTTTCTCGCTGGCGGATCGGTTAACGACCCCGGCGGGGCGTCCTACCACTTGGAGATCAGCTGTAACGCTCGCGAACAGGCAGACAGTGTGTTATCTCTCATGAACCAATTTGGCCTGCACGCGAAGCAGATTCGTCGCAAAAACGGGTTTGTGGTCTATCTCAAAGAAGGCGAAAAGATTGTCGAGTTTCTCAGCATCATCGGCGCTCATCAAGCGCTGTTGAAGTTCGAGGACGTGCGAATTTTGAAAGGCATGCGCAACCAAGTCAACCGCCTTGTCAACTGTGAAACGGCCAACATGAACAAGACGATTGCGGCTGCTGTGCGCCAGCTGGAAGTGATTCAGTTGATCGATGAACGCATCGGACTGAGCACTTTGCCGGCTCACCTGCGCGAGGCGGCAGAACTGAGAATGCGGTACCCTGAAGTGAATTTGCAGGAACTCAGCCTACAAAGCGGAAACCGGGTGAGCAAGTCGGGACTGAACCACCGCTTTCGCAAACTGGAAGAAATCGCGGATGGTCTGCGTGGGAGCGACGGAGGCAAACTAAGTTCACGCGCATAGAGTTTTCCAGTTCGTCCACAGATCTGCGTGCAGAACCGTTGGTAGTGCTGCATAAGCATGATATACTTTTCACAATATATGAATTCGCAAAGAGGGGACTCTCATGGTGGAACAACGCGTGACTGTGCGTTTACGATCGGGACTGTTGGCTCGGCCGGCGGCTCTGTTTGTTCAGGAAGCAAATCGGTTTGCTGCAGATACATTTGTTGAGAAGGACGGCAAGTCTGTGAACGCCAAGAGCATCATGGGCATCATGTCACTTGCAATCGCGCACGGACAAGAAATCACAATCCGCGCGGAAGGCACGGATGCAGAGCAGGCCGTCGCACGCCTGTCTGAAATGGTGACGGCGGAGAGCTGACCGAGCAACCTGACCATCCGGGTGTTCTGCCTCGTCCAAGTCAGTCATAGACTTGGAGAAGCACAACCGGGATGGAGGGACGCCTGTGAGAGCCGGGTTTCGCACGCGTGCACAGAGGCGCTTGCCAGGCTGGTTCGTGGTGTTGGCGCTGTTTGCCGCACTTGTTGGCATCTTCGAACTGATTCGTGTCATTATCCCGTTTCAATCGTTAAACCCACTATGGCAACAAGTGACGATTGGCCAATCCGTCATCAATGGCTGGATGTACGGCGGCGAGGACGAGGAAGGGTATTTGCGCTTTTACAGCTCCGGCGGTGAGAGCATAGTCCTTCCTCCGTCCTCTCATTTGTTTTCGGCGGATGGCACTTTCGTCGTATTAGAGCATTTCTCGCCGTCGACATTGACCTTCGCAGAGCCGTGGGACGCTATTCCTACCACTTGGTTGGCAGGGGCAGCTGTTGTCTTGGTGGTTGGAGGTTACGTCGTGGTGCGCCGTGGTAGAAAGCTGCGGCGACCACGTAGCCCGTTTCGATCGCGACGGAACTTCGGACCCCAGTTGCCGGGAAGAGCATTTCGCTCAAGCGGCAGGCAGGGGTTCCGGTTCACGACCACATCGTCTCGCCAGACGCCGCGGTCACGTCCACCGACGCGCAGTTCGCGAGGGTTTCGCCCCACGACTCGGTCACGTTGGACTCGCCCGCATTAGAGCCTCTGCTTGAACTCGCTCCTTCGAAGCGGTACGCTGAGAAGAAGCGATTTGTTCGAAAGGAGGGACCTGCGTCCTCATGGCGCTCCGGGAAGGGCGAGTTCAGCAGATCCACAAACGAGAAGACCACGGCATTGACCGAAGCAACGAGTTGTTCCACATCGATAAGCTCGTGCGCCGTCCGGGGTTGATTATGCTTGTGCGTCCCGCTTTCGAAGCAGGATATACACATCACATGCGCGAAATTTATCCGCAGTGGGGCATTGGCGTCAGTACTTGCGTAAATGAGGGGACGCCTGTCAAACACCCGCGCCTGCGGTTCGACCACTACGTCGACATGGTTAAGGTGTGGGAAGACCAGGAGTACATATATGTAGAAGACATGTACGTTGACGTGCTCTTGTACGAACGTTCGTACTACCACGTCATTGATTTGGAGGAGTTTGGGGAGGCCATGTTTACCCGGAAGGTTAGCCCGGGAGAGGCCAGGCGCGTTCTCGAGAACACGCAAAAATTCGTCGACTCGATGAAACGCAGCCGGCTGTCGTATGCTGTTTGGAAACAAAAATACGGACGGCATCGCCGGAATTTGTAGAACCGGACAAGCAAAAGAGAGGTGCGAAACGTGGCTAGGGCATTGCTTTTGGTAGATTTGTCGAAAGACTTTGTCTACCTCGACGGTGCGCTTACTTGTGGCGCCGCGGGGACGAACATCATTCCGTATTGTCGGTCGCTGGTGCAGGCGTTTGTCACTGCCGGTGACTTGATCATAGACGCAAGGGACGCGCATGATGCCGATGACTACGAGATTGCTTCGGGCCTGTTTCCGCCTCATAACATGATTGGAACGCCTGGGGCAGACCTGATTGATGAGTTGCAAAGTGAGCTCTCTGGTTCTGAGTCACACTACGTGTATCTGGCAAAAAAGCACTATAACGCGGCATACGATACCGATCTGCTCAAGATGATTGAGCACCATAAGGTTACGGAACTTCACGTCATCGGCGTCTGTACGGATATCTGTGTCCGCTATACCGTGAGCGCCTTGTACGATTTCAAGACCGCAAAGTGGCCAGACCTCAGGATTGTCGTGCACAAAGACGGGGTGGCGTCGTTCAACCCAGTTGGTCACTCGGACAGTTTGCAGCACTTTCCGTCTGTGTTCGGTGCTGAAGTCGTTTAATGGACGCAAGCCCACGCGCCGCTGCGACAATTGCCGCAGCGGCTTTGAGTGGGCTGGGAGCACAGCTGTAACCTTTCGGGCACAACAGGGCAGTTCGTTAGTCCTGCAACTGATCGATGACGTCTTGGGCCATCCTAGAGGCGGTACTGTCCCCGACGTGAGACATCGGTTGGGTTCGCCGCCAGGCTTCCCATGCGGCGATACCCACACTAGCGCCGATCAACATGGCTGTCATCGTTCCCACGCCGCGATTGCGGCGCGGCATGAAGCGACCCCGAACTCCATCCGCCATCCCGTTCATCATTTCCCACATGGCCAGCACCTCCCGGCAAATAGTCTGTCCAGCGTAACGGGATCTCACGCATGCCGCGACATGGAAAGGCAGGTTCGAATTCATGGAAATCGTTCGATTGACGCAGGACGTCACGGTCCTGCACGGAGCAGTCAATATGGGGTTGGTGCGCTGCGACGAGGGGTTCGTCGCGGTTGATACCGGGATCGACAAACAAGCCGCGAAACAACTCCAGCGCGCAGCGGCCGATATGGGGTTGCCGCTCGTGGCGATTGTCAACACGCACGCCCATGCGGACCACTTTGGCGGCAACGCCCAGTTGTTGAAGCAGGCCCGATTGCCTGTGTTTGCGCCTGTCGGCGAAGCTGCAGTCATGCGCCAGCCGCGGTTTGAGCCAGAGTATTTGTGGCAGGGCGCGCAGCCACTGCCACAACTGTTGAACAAATTCCTCCAAGCACCGCCGACTCCGGTCGACACGGAGTTCGCCCCTGGGGTGGAACTCGTCATTGGCGGGCGGGTGTTTCAGACCGTTTCTTTGCCAGGACACTCTTCCAATCAGTGCGGAGTCCTCGCGGATGGCGTACTGTTCGCGGCGGACGCCTATTTTGACGCCGACGTTGTGGACAAGCACGGCGTGCCATACATGGTGAACTACCCACAGATTTTGGCCAGCGCCCGCGCGGTGGCGGGAATTGCAGCGTCGTCGTATGTCCCCGGACATGGTGCGCCTGTCGCCAACCCATCGCCGCACATTAGCGCATTGTGCCAGCGCCACGAGGAGGCGTACGGGGTCGTCATCGAGCGGGTGCAGAGCGAAGCGACGTTGGAGGACGTGGTAGCTGAAGTCTGTAGCAAGTTTGGACTGAATCCCGCCAATCCTGGCGCGTATGTGTTGCTGCGCACACCTGTTGCGGCTTATCTCACGGCAGCTGTCGAAGCAGGCCGCGTCCTGCCTGTGGTCCGCGCAGGCCGAATGTGGTTCGTGCCAGCAGAGGAGGAGTTGTGCAGTGATTGATCGGATCACGTCGACCGAAACCGCCGCGAATCGCCTTTGTTCGTGGTATGAAGCCAATCACCGGCGACTGCCCTGGCGCGACACGCGTGACCCATACAAAATCTGGCTGTCTGAAACAATGCTGCAGCAGACACGCGTGGAGACCGTGATCCCGTACTACCACGCATTTCTGGAGTCCTTCCCCACGCTGCTGGACCTGGCGGCAGCGAGTGAAGACGATGTTTTGAAGCACTGGCAGGGGCTTGGCTACTATTCCCGCGTCAAGAACTTGCACCGCGCGGCGAAAGTGGTGGCGGCAGAATATGCTGGCATCGTTCCGGATGATCCCGCTGCCTTTTCGCAACTCCCAGGCGTCGGTCCGTACACCTGCGGAGCTGTTCAAAGCATCGCGTTTGACCGGCCTGTTCCGGCGGTCGACGGCAACGTCCTGCGCGTGATGACAAGGTACCTGTTGATTCGAGACTCGATTGACCGGCCCGCCGTCAAGCGCACGATTGCGGATGAAGTCCGGTTGTGGCTCGAGTCCACGCCGCCGGCGGTCTTGACGCAAGCCCTGATGGAACTTGGCGCTACCGTGTGCGTCCCGCGATCGCCAAAGTGCGGACACTGTCCGCTGCAAGCAGATTGCCTTGGCCACCGGGAAGGAGTCGCGCACGAACTGCCTGTACGTCCGGCCAAGCGTGAGCGCAGGCGGGTCAAGGTGTACGCCCTGTGGCTGCAGCGCGGCGATTTGGTCTGCATCGAGCAGCGACCTGCGAAAGGGCTGCTTGGCTCGATGTGGCAGCTGCCAGCCGTAGAAGCGGATGTCGTCGGTGCAGCAACCGCGCGAACGGCAGGCGCGAGTCGCTCTGATGCCGCCGCCGGCCTTGCAGACAACGGCGCTGAGGAGCTGTGGCCTGCAGCGGTGGCAGAAAGCAACACTGGCTCGAACAGCGCTGGTTTGGACAATGCTGGCTTAGGGAACGTTAGCTCGGGTGGCGCCAGTTGGGGCAACGCTAGTGCGGGCAGCGGTAGTTGGGCCAGTCCGGAAGCTGTTTGGCGCGAGCGTCTGCTCTCCGGAAAGTTGGCGACACTGATAGAAGGGGTTCAAGCGGTCGATGAAGTGCCCGGTGTCGCGTCGTTTGCAAAGGTGGCAGTGGCAAGCCACGTTTTCACTCATCTCGAATGGGAAGTCGAAGTCTATCGCCCGGTTGGCGACTGGTCGGTGGAGGCTTTAGCCGGAACAGTTGCGTCAAACGCGCGGTGGGTTGCGCTGGGCGACCTGTCGAGTTACGCCTGGCCGCGGGTTTACGACAAGCTTGTAACTGAACTCTCAGCCGGTTTTCAGGACGGATGAGTCAAGTGTGGTAAAATGGAATCACCGGACATATCCTTTAGGTAGCGAACTGGACATGTCTGAACTGTTAAATCCATGCACTACGAAAGGGTGGAGCCGAGATGCAGGGGGCATACGCTGTTTCCAGAAGCCATCTCATGAGCCGTGTTTTCTTTGGTCTGTTCCTGAGCTTGCTCGCTTCCGTTATCGGACTTGGTGTTGGTCAGTTTGTGCCGCCACTGTGGCTGCACATGCTGTGGTTCCTCGACATTGCGATGCTGTTCGTCGCGATGTTCGTTCGTCGTTCCAAAGGAATTGGGATGCCGTTTGTGCTGGTGTTCACATTCGTGCTCGGGATGGGGTTGTACCCGACCATCGCTGCATACGCATCGGCCATCGGCGCGACGCTGGTGCTTGAAGCCGCCGCCATCACGGGAGCATCGTTCCTGGTCGCTGCGCTTGTCGCCTCGCGTTCGTCGTTCGACTTTACGTTTCTGCGTGGATTCCTGTTCATCGGGCTAGTCGCGCTGGTGTTGATGGGGCTGGCATCGCTGTTTATCAACTTTGGCACGACAGCGGCGCTCGTCTACACGTGGCTCGGCATCGCGATTTTTATCGGCTACATCCTGTTCGACGTCAACCGCATGGTGCACTATGGTGTCAGCGAACAGATGGTGCCGTGGATGGTGCTGTCGCTGTACCTCGACATCGTCAACCTGTTCCTGTTCATCCTACAGCTGTTCGGCATCAACACGTCGCGCAGGTAGGGCATCGCGACTATTCGTCGTCATCTGGGAAGAGACCGAGTGCCCGCGCTTCGTCGATTTCATAACTCATCACCACAAATGCAAAGGTTCGCTTTTGGCCGCCGTCGTTGACGGCGGTTTCTTGTTGCGCTTGGCTGTCGGTCTCGCTCGCGGCGGTGTGGGTGTGCGTCTGCTGCTGGTCTGATGCAGGAAAGGAAGCGTCAAGGGCTTGCCACTGCCTCCGCCACTCTTCAACGGTTTGCTGTTCCAGTGACATGGAGAGCTTCACATGGGTGGACTCGCCAGCGAGTTTACGGGAAAGCATGCCGAGTCCCGGGTTCCAGATGGTTTGAACGCGTTGCAGGAACCACGCTGCATTCTTGTTGAGCATGTCGAGGTCAGGGGTCAGCCACATGTTGTGCCCCTTGGACTGGTAAAAGCGCTCGACCAGGTTACCAATCTGCCGAGTCTCAACCACCTCCAACAAGCCTGCTTCCTCAAGCTTGTGCACGTGGTAGTACAGCCGCGAAGGCTTCTCGCCGATTCGTTCCGCCAGTTCTGCCACCGTCAGAGCTTGTCCAGCTGCATATTCGAGAATCTGACTGCGCTTTGGGTCCAGCAGGAGCTTCATCAGTTCCAGGTCAGAGATTTTACCGAGTTCAGCCAACAATGTCGCCTCCACTTTCTGTAGCGTCCGATTGCAATCCCGCAAGGGCCGCATTTGGGGTGTTGAACAGACCCTTAAATCCGGCTAGAAATGGCATCACAATCGTGATCATCAAGGTGAGTACACCGGCAATGACACAGGCAATCAGCGCACTGGTCAAACCCGTGATGGCGCCGCCGGCCAGGATCCCTATCAGGTTACCACCATCGGCAAAAGACTGCAGGATGGAACTTACACGCCCCCGGATGTCTTGGCTGGTCTGCTGCATGAGCAGAGTCCCGACGGGAATGGATGCTGCTGTACCCAGTGCACCGAACATCGCCATCCATGCGTACACGGGAAGGAGGCCAAAGGGTGTGCGCAACACATTGACAATAGGTGCACACACGATGACAGCGCCAGTTGCTACAAGCGCGGTGACCAGCAGCGTTGCCGGGCGTGCGCGGGTGATTAGCGTCGTCATGGCGATGGCACCGAGTATCGCCCCAACGCCGGCCACGGAGTCCAGCAACCCGAACTGTACGACTGGAACGTGGAAGGAGTTGAGCAGCAGGGCATTGGAATCCGTGTTGACCATACCGATTGTGACGCTCACCAGTCCAAGCGAGAGAATCAGAAAACGCAGCGTGGGAGTGCGGCGGGAGACGGACCAGCCTTCTCGGAGTGACGTCAGATAGGCACCGGGAGACCTGGTGGAACGAGTACCTGCTCTGCGCCGCATCAAAGCCGGGAGGCTCGAGATGAAGCCGGCGGACAAGAGAAACGACGCTGCGTCCGCTAAAAAGACCGCACTGGGATGGCCAATCGCGAGCAGTGCGCCAGCGAGGGCAGGTCCCGCAATGCTCATTGCGGACGATGTGCTCTGCGAGATCCCGATGGCTCGCCCAACGTGTTCCTCTCCTGCGACGAGCGGGACAGCAGCGGACCTTGCTGGCAGGAAGAATGCACTGCCGACCTCGTGCACCGCGACCATCGCGAGGAGGACGGTCACGTGGTGCCGGAACGGGAGCATGCCAAGGACGACGAGAAGTCTGAACATGTCTGCAGACACCATGAGCCAGCCCTTCGGCCACTTATCTGCCAACGGTCCCGCAAACGGACGGACCAACGCGCGTGGCAGGAGCATGGTGAAAATCATGAGTCCAATCGCGAAGCCGCTGTGCGTGTCTAGTGCTACTGTGACAACCAGCACCATTTGCAGCATGCCATCCCCGAGTTCCGAGACGAACTGCGCTGCCCACAGCCGAACGAAGGCGGGGTTTCGTAACCAGAATTCCACTTGCCATCATCCTGTCGGTAAACTTTTATTTGTTGTTAAAATTTAGTTTAACGAAAGTGCCAAAGAGGTTCAAGGGGCAAGTTTGGAGTTGGCCGAGGAGCGTCGTGAAGTCGGCTGATTGCGTACCAGTGTGTCGTGAAGTCTGCCGATTGCGTCACAAGGTGCTGTGGAGTCAGCCGGTGGCTCCAAGGCCCGCTCGCCATGTAACTTGGGTGCAGCGTCGGACCCTGCCTTACAATCAATGGCGCTATCTCGACGGGATCCCCTAGTTAACGCCAATTTGGCGTTATGAGTCGGGTGACCCCAGCGTATTGCGCCATAATGGCGTTATCTGCGTCTGATCACGCTTCCATAGCGCCATAATGGCGTTATGTTATGCGTCCCGCCAGGCCCCATCTATCAAGCCAAAATGGCGCTAATCACCGACATATTTACCGTTGTCGCGGCGTCGGCGAGGGCGAAAGATGAAAAGGTTAGCGACGCAGGCGTCGCTAATCGACCAAATTCAAGCGCACCAGGTCGCGCTGAGTGTCGAAAATGTCGCTAATGACCGCCAAACCGGGTCGATAGGTGTCAATTTGACACTTACCCGTGAGGACGCCGCGCTCTAGGTGTCATTTTGACACTTACCTGTGGGGACACCGCGCTCTAGGTGTCAATTTGACACTTACCCGTGAGGACGCCGCGCTCTAGGTGTCAATTTGACACTTACCCGTGAGGCCGCCGCGCTCTAGGTGTCAAATTGACACTTACCTGTGAGGCCGCCGCGCTCTAGGTGTCAATTTGACACTTACCTGTGAGGCCGCCGCGCTCTAGGTGTCAAATTGACACTTACCTGTGAGGCCGCCGCGCTCTAGGTGTCAAATTGACACTTACCTGCGAGGACACCGCGCTCTAGGTGTCAATTTGACACTTACCCGTGAGGACGCCGCGCTCTAGGTGTCAATTTGACACTTACCTGTGAGGACGCCGCGCTCTAGGTGTCAAATTGACACTTACCCGTGAGGACGCCGCGCTCTAGGTGTCAAATTGACACTTACCCGTGAGGACGCCGCGCTCTAGGTGTCAATTTGACACTTACCTGTGAGGACGCCGCGCTCTAGGTGTCAAATTGACACTTACCTGCGACTGAGTGAGCATGCGTGAGATATCACTTAATTCGGGAGAGAGCGCCATTTTGGCCGCTACAACGCACCGCCGCCGCAGTTTGCTCCAAAATCTCTCGTGCGCCAGCGCGGTACAAAATCCGGGGTACAAAATGCGAGACACAAATTAGGATGAAAATAGCCGCGGCCGGCTATTTTCCCACTAACAGAGTTAAATGAGGTGGGTCGCCAAACTGGCGGAGCCGCCGAAGGTAGCCGCGGAACGCAGCTTCACCTAACCCCGATGCACCTAACTTGCTACCCTTAGCTCGCCTCGCGTATAATGTCACCAATTGAAGAATCAGAAACCAATGATGGGGAGCAGTAGCAGATCACGCGTTTCCACAGGGAGCCGACCCTTGCCTGGAAGGTCGGTGAAACGGCGCCTGCGAACTCGCCCCGAATGGATCCGGAGGAACAGCAGCAGGGTTCGGACCGACGTCACTGTATGTCGAGAAGTGTGAACGCTGCTAACTTAGTAGACCCGGACGCGGTCAGCGTTACTGGCGTAAAGTGGGCTGAACCCGACGCATCAGGTGGACTCTCGAATCGCGGGAGTCTCCAGAAGAAGCCGAGGGCGTACAGTCAACGTAGGTGGTACCGCGGAAGCAGACTTCCGTCCTATGGGGGACGGGAGTTTTCTATTTTCAGCCCGGGGTCGCGCCAGCCGGCCAGGGTCGCGCCAGCCGGCCAGGGTCGCGCCAGGCGGCCAGGGCGCCGCCAGTCAGGGGCCGGGCCAGCCAGCCTCACATCGCTGACATTGCCAAGCGGCATGGGGCGAACCCGGCATTGATGCAGGAATTTACCCAGGGAGTGGAATGTGCAGATGACATCGCAGAGTGAACGAGACTACCAGCCGACTGAGGTCGAGAAGAAGTGGAAAGCCAGGTGGCAGGAGCACGGCGGGGATAAGGTGCGCGAGGACAGCACGCGCACGAAGTACTACTGCCTCGACATGTTCCCCTATCCATCCGGTGCCGGGTTGCACGTCGGTCACTGGCGGGGGTACACCATCTCCGATGTGTGGAGTCGCTACAAAACGCTGCAGGGCTACGAAGTCCTACACCCGATGGGCTGGGACGCGTTCGGCTTGCCGGCGGAAAACTACGCCATCCAGACCGGGATCCACCCGGCCATTTCGACTGCGCAGAATGTCGCCAACTTCAAGCGTCAGCTCGCCGACATCGGCGCGATGTACGACTGGGACCGCGAAATTAACACGAGTGACCCATCCTACTACAAGTGGACGCAGTACTTCTTTGTGCAGATGTTCAAGCGCGGCCTTGCGTACCGCAAGAAGATGCCGATTAACTGGTGCCCGAGCTGCAAAACCGGCCTCGCCAACGAAGAGGTCGTGGACGGCAAGTGTGACCGCTGCGGTACGGAAGTGACGAAGCGTGAGATGGACCAGTGGATGCTCCGCATCACGGCGTACGCCGACCGCCTGCTCGAAGACCTGAAGGACCTCGACTGGCCGGACAAAGTGAAGCGGATGCAGACGGCCTGGATTGGCCGTAGCGAAGGCGCCCGCATCGTCTTTGACATCGATGGGAAGCCGGATGCACAGATTGAAGTGTTCTCGACGCGGCCGGACACGCTGTACGGCGCGACCTACATGGTGCTTGCGCCGGAGCACCCGCTCGTTGAGGCCATCACGACCGCTGACAAGCGCGCGGCAGTCGACCTGTACGTGAGCGAGGCGCTGAAGAAGTCCGCGATCGCCAGGCAGATTGTCGACAAGACGAAAACCGGCGAGTTTACAGGTGCATACGCAGTGCATCCGCTGACTGGCGCGAAGATGCCGATTTGGATCGCGGACTATGTGCTGATGGACTATGGTACAGGCGCTATCATGGCCGTGCCCGCACACGACGAGCGCGACTTCGAGTTCGCCGAGGCTTTCAACCTGCCAATCGTGCAGGTGGTTGCGCCGGATGGACAAGCGCCGGACCACGAGCGGACGCTCTACACTGGGCCTGGCACGCTGATTAACTCGGAAGACCTGAACGGCCTCGACGTGGAAGCCGGCAAACGCGCCATCGTGGTGAAGCTCGAGAAACTCGACCGCGGCGAAGCGACCGTCAGCTACCGCATGCGCGATTGGGTGTTCGCGCGTCAGCGCTACTGGGGTGAGCCGATTCCGATTATCCACTGTCCGACCTGCGGCGCGGTGCCGGTGCCGGAGGACCAGTTGCCGGTGCTGTTGCCGGAAGTCGAGCGCTACGAGCCGACTGGCACAGGTGAGTCGCCGCTCGCCGCGATCGAGTCGTTCGTGCACACCACCTGCCCGGAGTGCGGCGGCCCGGCGCGCCGTGAGACGGACACGATGCCGCAGTGGGCGGGGTCGAGCTGGTACTTCTTGCGTTATCCGGATCCGAAGAACGACGAAGCCCCGTTCTCGCGCGAGAAGGCGAACGAGTGGCTGCCGGTTGACATGTACATTGGCGGCGTCGAGCATGCGGTGCTGCACTTGCTCTACGCGCGCTTCTTCACCAAGGTCATCTACGACATCGGCCTTATCGACTTCGTCGAACCGTTCAAACAGTTGTTCAACCAGGGTATGGTGACACTGAACGGCGCGAAGATGAGCAAGTCGAAGGGCAACGTTGTGAACCCGGACGACATGACTACACTGCACGGCGTCGACGCGCTGCGCATGTACGAGTTGTTCGTCGGCCCACCGGAAGACGACGCGGAGTGGAACACGAACGGGCTCGAAGGGGTCAGCCGCTTCCTGCACAGGTTGTACCGAACCGCGGCAGCGAACATCGACCAGCCTGCGCCGACGCGTCCAGCGCTTGAAAAGTTGCGCCATCGGTTTATTGCGACGCTGTCGGAGCGGATGGAGAGCTTCCGCCTGAACACTGCCGTTAGCGCATTTATGGAGTACATCAACGCGCTCTCCGCAGAGTCGGAGGCAGGCATTGACCGCGAGACTATCGAAACCTTGGCAGTGACAATTGCTCCGTTTGCTCCTCACCTTGGCGAGGAGTTGTGGTCCCTGCTCGGGTACACGGAGTCCGTGTTCACGGCGACTTGGCCGACGTACGACGGGAAGTGGCTGGTGGACGACGAGGTCGACATCGCGGTCCAGGTCAATGGCCGTGTGCGCGCGCACATCACAGTCGCGGCAGACGCCGCAGCGGACACTGCAATCGCATCGGCCAAGGCAGACAGCGAGATCGCAGGTTGGCTGGCCGACAAGCAGGTCGTCAAAGAGATCTACGTGCCAGGGCGGTTGGTCAACCTGGTGGTGAAATAGTTCCACGGCCGCTGCAGTCACTGCGGCGGCAATGACAGGCATGCGGATGAGGTGAAGGCAATGGCCTTGTCGGATTTGCCACATGACAAGCTGTACGTGCAAATTGCACACGCGATTCGCGCCATGGTAGAAGAGGGGAGTTTCGCGCCTGGGGATAAGCTGCCAACACTCGCTGAGTTGGCAGCTACATTCTCATGCAGCCGAGCAACTGTGCGCGAAGCGCTCAGCGCCTTGCGTGGACAGGGACTTGTCGAGTTCCGCCACGGGGACGGGACGTACATTCGAACAGCGAGTCTCGAGGTGTGGATGGAGCCGCTTGAAGCTGCAGTACTCCTAGGCAATGGGCAGATTCGCCAGTTGCTCGAGCTCATGACAGCACTCTTGGCGGGTGCCGCCAGTCTGGCGGCAGAGCATACTTCGGATCTCGACCTTGGACCGGTGCGCAATGCCCTGTTTCAACTCGAATGCGCGGGACGGACAGGCGAAGATTCAGTCGCCGCGGAAGTGGCCTTCTTTCTGTGCCTCGCGGAGACCTATAACAACCAGGTGCTCACAAACACATTGCGCGTCCTGCAGGAGGCGATGCGTAGCACGCTTCGGTTTGCGCGCGAGCGACGCATCACTGGACTGTCTACAATTCGAGCGGTCTTTGACGCAGTTGCAGCAGGCGACCCGGCCGAAGCGCGAGACGCTGTGTACGCCTACGGCACGCATTTATTGCGCCAGTTCGACAAAGAGCGTGGTGCCGGAACACAGGCCCACACGGATGCGGACACGCAACGGAAAAGTCCCGGTTTGTCTTGAAGCCCAAGCGTCACCGCGAGACACAATCGTTGCCGAAGATTGGGCGCAATCGTGACGTTTGGACAGCTTTCCAAAATGCTTGGGCACGTGTATAATGATTAATGTAAGCGCTGTCATCTCAGTCGTAAGGAGTGACAGAACGGCATGCTCAATTTGTTGCTTGTATCGTTCAGTCGGGAAGGAACTACTTATTATCGCCGAGCGAGACAGTCAGGCATGGCCATCACGGCGCTTGATTGTGTCGAGACATACCATAAAAGGCTGAGTCAGTGGTACGGGGATAATTTGCTTCAGACGCTAGGTCGCCGCAAGGCTGTTAGCCGGGCAGTTGCAGCAGGCAGGTTTGATGCCGCCGTCGTTCACGAGGACACAGACTACGTTCACACTGCGTTGATTACTCAGTCGCTGCGGGAGGCTGGCGTTTACCGCATCGTGCTGGTCACCTCAGACTCAACCCGAGCCGCACTGTATCGGCGCTTGGGTGCCCACCGCGTGATTGTAGCGGCGTCTGCGGAAGAAGCGTGGCCGCAGGTTCTACGCGTTCTGCCAAGCCTGCAGACTGCATAGTCGTGAGTTTGATGGGCATCTTTTGTTCCGGGGAAGCGTGGATGTCGGATGAAATCCGGACTCCGCGCTTTTGCTTTGCTTGCCGGCTACTGCTGCAGTTAGCAGCCCAAGTTGTGGTATGATCAGGCCCGGGAGGGATGGCCGGAGATGAGTCGAAAAGCGAAATTTGCTTTCTTTTTAGTCGCGCTTTGCACCATCGCTAGCATGGGGGTGGGGAGCATGCTTGCCGCGTTGGACATGATTTTTCCCTCAGTAGTGGCATTCATCGTTGCCGTCATCGGCTTAGTGGGCGGGTTTACGATGCGCCGACGCTTGTTGTAGGCGCGAAACTCGCGCGATCCCGGTAATCGGAGCGGGGGTGGACCGTCTTTGAATCAAACGAATACAGAACGGCGTCGTGTCCGTCAGTATATGTGGCAATTGATTGAGGTCGCGGCGCTGGTCGTTTTTTTGACCATTGTCGTGATTGTCTTTTCACTGACTTTTAGGTACATATTCCCGTTTGTCATCGGCTGGCTCCTGGCCATTCTGTTAACGCCGTTTGCCGCGGGACTCGAACGGTTGCGGGTACCGCGTATGGCTGCGGTGCTGATCGTTCTCGTTGGCGTTGTGATTTTGTTCCTTGCACTCTCTGGTTTTGTGTTTGTCGCGCTGTCGCGCGAAGCGACCGACTTGCTGTTGCGGGCGCCACACTACGTGGCCAACATGCAAAAATTCGTCCAAAAAGAAATCGTGGCCGGACAGACTTTCTTTCACGCATTGCCACCCAACGTCGCGCGGGGGGTGGAGAGTACAGCGCTAAATGCAGCCGTGAACGTGGAGACGACGTTTCGGCACTTGGCTGTACACCTGCTGAACTCAGTTACGCGCTTGCCAGACCTGATTTTTATTGCCGTGATCTCGTTCGTCGCTTCTTTCTTTATGCTTCTCAACCGCGAGCGCATGTACCGCAGCTTTCTCCACACACTGCCGCCGGGTTGGTCAGGGAAACTTCACGACGTCTTCCATGATATGATTCGCGCGTTTATTGGCACAATCCGTGCGCAAGTGTTGCTCATGACCTTGTCTGCAGCCTTGGGGATTGTCGGTATGTGGGTATTAAATATTCCGTATGCTGTGATTCTTGGGCTGTTGTTTGGCTTAACGGGACTCGTGCCGATTCTTGGGTCTGCGATTCTGACGGTTCCCTGGGCGATTGGGGCGTTTGCATTCGGAGACACGAGCATGGGGGTGCGGGTGCTCATCTTGCAACTGGTTATCTCCATCATCCGGCAGATTATTGAGCCGCGACTTGTAGCGCAGAACGTCGGACTTGACACGTTGTCAACGCTGTTCGCTCTGTACGTAGGCCTGAAGGCGCTCGGCATTTTCGGTCTGTTTCTTGGTCCAATCATTTTGATCGGTCTCAAATCCCTGCTGCGCGCACGGATCTTCCGCGGGTTCTTTCCTGAAGAAGCAGAAGCGGGAGAAAATGTCCGGCCAGAGGGTGAGCGTACATGACCGTGTCGCTTGTGAGCACGCACTGGAACGGGACGGCGCACCGGGTCTGGCAACGAGCTGAGCCGTACCTGGACGCCTGGAGTTTTCTAATCGAAGCGGGTGATTCCGTGCTCGAAGCTGACGGTCGCGTGTGGTCCAGCCCTTATCCCGTAGTAGCTTGGTTCTGGCCAGAGGCTTTCTACCAAGTTTTCCTGTTGCAAAAGGACAGTGGGGCAGAGTACTACTGTAACGTGATTACACCGCCGCAGTACGACGGTTTGACTCACAGCGTTCAGTTTTGCGACCTCGATATAGATGTTCGCGTGGATGTAGGTGGCGTACGGGTTGTGGATGAGGATGAGTTTGCACAGCGGCGCGTCAACTACCCCTCTTCGCTTGTCGCAGCGGCGCTTGCCGCGAGGGACACACTCGTGACCCTGGCAAATGCGCGTCAGGGCCCGTTTTCGGCCGCTGCGGCAGCGCGCTTTGCTGCGGCAGCGGCGCGATAGAGAGCGCGAGCTTAATCGTTCGCGTGTGTCCGGCCGTCGTCCTCGAGCAATTTACGTGCACGTTCCATGATGGCAAACAGTGCCTTTGAGTCCTGCTCCAACTGTTCCGGGGTCAGCGGCCCGTCGTCCACGATGGGAGCGCGAGTCAGCTTGGCCTCGAGGGTGCGGACTTGCTCTGTCAGACTGCGGCGCTCCGATTCGAGCGCTTCGAGTTGCGACCGCAGTTTTTGATACTGCTGGTCGTAAGTCTGGAGAAACGTGACAACTTCCCGCATCGAGTCGGACGAAGTCATTGTGGCCGGTTCAGCCGTAATGGCCGGACTGCTCACTGTGGTACGAGCTTTGTGCTGCATTTTGCGAGCCCTCTTTGCCTCTTCGATCTCTTGTTTGTAGTCCTTGCGCACGACACCGTTCCAACGGTATCCACAGGCTGCTGCAGTTCTTCCCAATTCAGCAGCGGCTTCTTCGAATGCGCGCAACTGTGTGCTGCCAGTGCGAATGTGTTCTAGCACCAGCGCGGACAGTCGTTCATCATCCTGTGGAGTCCAAGCGTCGGAGCGTGTCGCCCATTTTTCTACGCTTTGCACGACGTGACGCCTCCTCTGTGTCGGTACTATACTTTATTTCCAAGCTGTACGAGATTCATACAATCCCGTGCTGTGGGGCTCTATACCATGCTATGTTGCATGGGCGAGAACGTGACCAGAATCGTTGAAATTTCGTAGATAGCAAGATCAGCTTTTGCGGTCTCTGTCAGTTTTACCCGAACAGGAGTTCGCTCTTAAACGTCGAATTTGTCTGTACGAGGAAGGTGAGCGCAGTGCAGTTATCCGCGTTACTCGATGAATGGCAGAGTACGCCTGAGTTTGCTAGTCAAGTGACGGCTTGGCGCGTACAACCTGCGCGTCTGCCGCGCTTACGCTCGGTGCCGGAGTGGATTCACAAAGACTTGCTGAGTGGGTTGAAAGGGCGAGGAATTAACCAGTTGTACAGCCATCAGGCAGAGGCAGCTGAAGTTGCGCGCGCCGGACGACACCTGATGGTAGTGACTCCGACAGCAAGTGGGAAAACTCTCTGTTACAACTTGCCCGTCCTCGATGCGATTTGCAAGAATTCTTCGGCGCGAGCCCTCTACTTGTTTCCTACGAAAGCACTCTCTCAAGACCAAGTGGCCGAGTTGCACGAACTGATTGGACACCTTGAAACGGGCGTGCAGTCGTTTACCTATGACGGTGACACGCCGATGCACGCGCGGCAGAAGGTCCGGGAAGCCGGACACATTGTCGTCACCAACCCAGACATGCTGCATGCGGCTATTTTGCCACATCACACAAAGTGGCTGAGACTGTTTGAAAATCTACGCTACATCGTCGTCGACGAAGCCCATATCTACAGAGGTGTGTTCGGCAGCCACGTTGCCAACGTCTTGCGCCGTCTCCAACGCGTTGCCGCCTTCTACGGAAGTCACCCGCAGTTCATCCTGAGTTCGGCGACAGTGGCGAATCCGGCAGACCTTGGGCGGGAACTAACCGGTCACCCAGTTCATGTCATCACAGAGTCAGGCGCGCCAACTGGAGAGCGCCACACGCTGCTCTATAACCCACCCATCATAACTCCTCAACTCGGACTGCGTCGGTCGTCGCTACAGGAGGCTAGGCGTATCGGGGCGCGCCTGCTCAAAGAGGATATTTCCACAATCGCGTTTGTCAAAGCGCGGACGCAGGTGGAGGTGCTCGCGTCGTACTGGAAGCGAGACGTATCGGCAAGGATGCAGCACAAGGTGTTTGGCTACCGTGGCGGCTACCTGCCAAGTGAGCGGCGAGGCATCGAACGTGGACTACGCAGTGGTGACATTCGCGGTGTCGTCAGCACAAACGCGCTTGAACTCGGCGTAGACATCGGTTCGCTGGAGGTCGCTATCAGTGTCGGCTACCCAGGGACTATCGCATCTGTCCGACAGCAGAGCGGCCGGGCGGGGCGAAGAAATGGCTTATCGGCAGGCATCTACATTGCAAACGCATCCGCACTCGACCAGTACGTGGTCAACCACCCAGATGCACTGCTCGAGGCGTCTCCAGAGGCTGCACGCCTCTACCCGGAAAACCTGCTGATTTTGATGGACCACTTGAAGTGTGCCGCCTACGAACTGCCATTTGCGAAGACAGAGTCGTTTGGAGTGGAGACAACAGAAGAGCTCCTTGACTACCTTGCTGAACAACGTGTCCTGCACCAAGGAGCGGATGGCCGCTACTTCTGGATGTCGGACTCGCTCCCTAGCCACGCCATATCTCTACGCAGTGCGGCGCAAGACAACGTGGTGATAGTCGACATCAGCGGCCCGAAGCCGCTTGTGATTGGTGAGACAGACCGGTTTAGTGCACTGACCACGCTGCATGAAGAGGCGATTTATCTCCATCAATCGCGATCGTTCCAGGTTGAAAGGCTTGATCTCGAGAACGGCAAGGCGTTTGTGCGCCCGGTCGAAGCGGACTATTACACCGACGCTGAACTCTCTGTCCGACTTCAGGTCCTTGACGTACTGGACGAGCGTCAACTTTCGCCGTCTCCGGCTTTGCATCAGACAGGCGAAGTGATGGTGAATGCCACGCCCACTCTGTTCAAAAAGTTGAAGTTTGACACGCACGAGAACTTGGGGTGGGGCAAAATCCACTTGCCTGAGGCGGAACTACACACCACGGGATACTGGTGTTCCTTTGGTGAGGCTGACCTCCCGTTTGATCGCGCTGCTTGGGAAACCGCTCTGTCGGGTTTTGCACATGTGCTTCGGCACGCCGCCTCCTTGCACTGCATGTGTTCGACGACAGACTTGCATGTCGCTGTGCACGTGCGTGATGAATTGACGGGTCGGCCGACGGTCTATTTGTACGACGCGTATCCAGGCGGCATTGGCCTCAGTGAACGCGTGTACAAGGACGCACAGTGTGTTGCAGGGACGGCCCTGGAGATGGTGCAGGACTGCCCCTGCACCGCCGGTTGTCCGTCTTGCGTTGGACCACAGGCGGGGACTGACGACCCTAAGCAGTTGACCAGACAATTGCTGGTCGCAGTCGTCAGCGGTGCAGGAGCCACACGGCCCTTGGCCGCACAGGACGGAGGTCTCTACTCGGGAGACCGCGTATGAATCGCTCCCTGAAAGAGCGCCTGCGCTCACTTGAACAGTCCGTCGCGCGCATACCGCCATCGCCCGCAGCACCCACTGCGTCTGACAACGCAATTGAACCTGCAGCTCCGGAGCGCCTGACCTTGGCGAAGCTCGGATTTCGCCAGGAAGTGGGTCCGCTTGGCCCGTACTCGGTGCGGACGCTCACGTACGATTTACTGACGATGCACGGGGACAGTAGGTTTTCTGACTTGCTCGCGGCAGACCTTACTGCTTTAGCGCGCGTTGCGAAGTTACAGGACGTACCTGCAGCCTCCAGCCTGCGTTTTTACGACACCGAAACCAGCGGTCTTGGCACAGGAGCCGGCACGTTTCCGTTTCTGCACGCCGTTGGCCGTATTGTCGAGGACGAGTTGTCTGTTGATCAGTACTTGCTTGTAGATGCAATGGATGAACCCGCCCTACTCGCGGGCCTGCTCGAGCAGCACTTCGCAGAGCCGTCTGTACTGGTGTCTTTCAACGGCCGAAGTTTTGACTGGCCGCTGTTACAAAACCGCTTGGTTATGCACCGCATAACCGACCACGCTCGCTACGCCAGCGCGCAGATTGGCCACGCAGACTTGTTGTACCCCAGCCGCAGATTATGGAAGTCGAGCCTAGGCAAGGTGTCGCTCGGGCACCTGGAACAACATACGCTCGGGTTGACGCGCGTGGACGACCTGCCGGGTAAAGAAGCGCCAGCCCGTTACTTCTCGTGGCTGCGAACTGGCGACGTAAACGGCTTGGCCCCAGTGCTCGATCACAACGCAGCCGACGTTTGCTCCCTCGTCGTGTTGATGGCGCGCGTCGCAGACTTGCTGTCAGGTCGGCAACCTGCTGTCCTGGCGGGAGAACACGTTGCGTTAGGACGCTGGTATGAAGAGTGGCGGGCATATGACCTTGCCGGCGCTTGTTACGAGGCAGCTGCAGCTTGTCCGGATGCAGACTGGCGAGCGCTCTGGTTGCACGCCTTACATCTGAAGCGGTTGGGACATCTGCACGATGCGGCCCGGGTGTGGGAGCTTATGCACGAGCGCTTTGCGGACTCTGTGCTGCCCGCTGTTGAACTTGCCAAAGCTGCTGAGCACCGAGACAAGGACTGGCATGCTGCGGCATGTTGGGCACAGCGCGCGCTCGACAGACGGGAGCGGCAGTTGATAGCGCAGGGTGCTGGTATCTCTGCGACTGACGGCACTCGGGCTGCTTTGGCGCACAGGCTTGAGCGGATTTTGCGCAAGGCGCGTACCACTGGCGCCGTGATTAGTTGACTTGCGAGAAATCCGCTTGTTGTCTACTGTTAGAAGAGACAAGCTGTGCAAACAAGCGTGCACAAGAACGACTTTGTGTGCACGAGAACAGACTCCGGATGCACTTTGACCATGTAGAGAGGCAGTGAGAGAGTGGAATTTACTGGCTTTGAAGACCGCGACTTTGCAGTGTTTTCTGTGCCTGGGCTGGAAGCTAGGATGGAGGCCTTAATCGCGCAGGTCCGGCCTAAACTGGAACAGCTCGGGAGAGATTTCACGCCATTTTTGTCGGAACTGTGGGAACAGCCGGTGTACGCACACGTCGCTAAACACGCGCGGCGCACGGTGAACCCGCCGAATGATACGTGGGTTGCCTTTTGCCCAGATAAGCGAGGCTATAAGAAGCACCCACATTTTCAGATCGGACTGTGGGGGACACATGTGTTTGCGACGTTTGGACTGATCTACGAGTCGCCGTTGCGTATGCACTACGCAAGACAACTGCGTGTGCATGCACAGGAAGTCCTCGCCCAGGTGCCAAAATCATGGGTGTTCATCCCAAATCACATGGACCCCGCAGCAATTTCGGCAACTGAGGTGGATGAGGCGAAACTTGTCCGGTTGACCGAACGCCTTGAGGGTAGGCAGGGAGAACTGCTCGTTGGTTTGCGACTGGAGCGTGCAGAGGCAGTTGAATTGACGGCGGCTCAGTTCGAACAAACCGTGCGCGAGTGTTTTCTAGATGTAAAGCCGCTGTTGCGGCTTACTCAGACGGAGGTGACAGCGGTTTGAAGTCTCGTGAACAAGCGCTTGAACTACTGCAGCAGTACACGAAATCCGAATCGCTGTTGCGTCACGCATTTGCCGTGGAGGCGTCGATGCGTGCATATGCGCAGAAGTCTGGTGAAGACGTGGAGAAGTGGGGCATCACTGGCTTACTCCACGATTTTGACTACGAGCAATACCCAACCCCGCAGGAACATACGATTGTAGGGGCGAAAATCTTAGCACAGCAAGGTTACCCGGACGATGTCATTTACGCGATTCGAGCGCACGCTGACTATAACGGGCTGGTGCGCGATACACCACTGGCGAAAGCGCTTTACGCGTGCGATGAGTTGTCCGGATTTGTCATGGCTGTTGCGATGGTTCGGCCGAATCGCGACCTGGCGGACGTCGAAGTGAAGAGTGTCAAAAAGAAGCTCAAAGACAAGGCGTTCGCACGCGGCGTCAACCGGGATGACGTTTACAACGGCGCGGAGGAACTCGGGGTGAATCTCGACGAACACATCGACTTCGTGATCCGAGCGCTCCAAAACGTTCGGGGTGAACTAGGTCTCGACGGTCAGACAGCCTGACAGAAGGCACACGGGCTGACGGGTGGAGAAGGCATAACCCGCATGATAAATGAATGGGCAACAGTGCGAATGACCAGGGGAGGCAGGACGATGTCAATCCGGGGACCAGAGATGGAAATTCCAAGTCTCACACTGTACCAGATGCTCAAGCAAACGGTTGACGAAGTTCCAGACAATCGTGCGCTCATTTTCGCAGGCGATGAACTGACCTACACAGAGCTGCACCATCAGGTTCAGACCGTGATGGGTCGACTTCAGGAGCTTGGCATCAAGCCAGGCGATCGTGTCGGAATCATGTTGCCGAACTGCCCGCAGTACGTGGCGTCCTACTACGCGATCACAGGTATCGGGGCCATCGTGGTGCAGATTAGCCCGATTAGCGCTGGTCCAGAGCTTGCATACCTGTTGACTGACTCAGGTTGCAGGGCGCTTGTCGCGTACTCTGAAGTCGTGACGCTTGTGCAGTCTGTGCGGCCCGCTTCGCTGGAGACCGTTGTCGCAGTGCGCTTTGGCGCGACGACTGTGTCGCTGTCTGCGCAAGACCGCTGGTTCGACGAGTGGATGACCGCTGTCCCTTCAGCGCCAGAGCCGGTCATACCGGATTTGAACCCGGCAGACACCATTGCAGTTTTGCAGTACACGGGCGGCACGACTGGCCGGTCGAAAGGTGCGATGCTGACGCACCGCAACCTCGTTGCGAATGTCTATCAGTCGAATTATTTTGTGCCGGGTGGTTCACAGCCGGACGACGTGGTCGTCTGTGCGTTGCCCTTGTTCCACGTCTACGCGATGACGATTTGCATGAACCTGCCGATTGCGTTCGCTGGGACGATTTTGCTTGTTCCGCGCTTTGACGCGAAAGAACTGCTGACTCTGGTCGAAAAGTACAAAGCGACGTCCTTCCCTGGCGTGCCGACGATGTATGTGGCATTGACCCAGGTGTTGACACCGGGATCAACAGCGCTGTCGTCGCTGCGCATTTGCAACAGTGGCGGTGCGCCGCTCCCTGTGCAAGTGCTGCACCGCTTCGAGGAATTGACCGGCGCTGTGATGTCGGAAGGCTATGGGCTCAGCGAATCGTCACCCGTGACGCACAGTTCGCTGCGTGACAGGCGCAAGGTGGGGAGCATCGGCATCCCTGCGCCAGAAACAGAAGTAAAGATTGTAGCAATTGATGACCCAAGCCGAGAAATGCCGAACACAGAGTCCGGCGAACTGGCCATTCGCGGTCCGCAGGTCATGAAAGGATACTGGAATCGACCCGAAGAAACCGCGCGCACACTCGTTGACGGCTGGCTTTTGACAGGGGACATTGCGTTAATTGACGACGAGGGCTTTACGTTTATCGTCGACCGCAAGAAGGACCTCATCATTTCAAGTGGCTTTAACGTCTACCCGCGCGATGTCGAAGAGGCATTATACAAGCACCCGGCAGTGCTCGAGGCAGCTGTCGTGGGGGTGCCAGATGAGTACCGCGGTGAAACGGTGAAGGCGTTCGTCGTGTTGCGCGACGGCGAGGGAGTCACTGAGGCCGACCTCATCGCCTTTTGCCGACAGCAGCTAGCACCCTATAAGGTTCCGCGCTTGATTGAGTTTAAACAGGACTTACCAAAATCTGCGGTCGGAAAAGTCCTCCGCCGGTCACTCAGAGCTTAAATTACCGACGAAGGGGTGTTGCAGTGGACATCCACCTGCTCCACGTCAACGATGTGCACAGCCAGATTGAAAATCATATGCGGCTTGGCGCATTGTTGAGGAACTTACGGAGTGCTTTGGCCGCGCGCGGCGAGTGGGTTCTGACGTTCGACATCGGCGACACTATCGATCGTGTCCGACCGGAGTCGGAGGCCACGCTCGGAGCTATCAACGCAGAGTTGCTCGGCGCACTTGGCGTGGACGGTTGGGTGTTTGGGAATAACGAAGGGCTGACGGTTCCGGTCGACCGCTGGCATAACTTGGCGGTCCGCGCTCGCACGGTGGTTTACGGAACCAACCTCAGGCAATCAAGCGGCGCGCGTTTTCCTGGCTTTGTCGACACGCATGTGTATGAACGGGCAGGCGTCAAAATTGGCGTTTTTGGCGTAACACCGGACTACGAGCGCCCGTACAGTGTCCTCCAAGTGCAGGCGCTCGAACCATTTTTGGCAGCCGAGGCCGCGGTTGCTTCCTTGCGCGACCGCGGCTGCGACATCGTCGTCGCGTTGTCGCATCTAGGCTTGTTTACAGACAGGGAGCTGGCTCAGCAAGTGGCAGGGATTGACGTCATCCTCGGTGGGCACACGCACCAGTTTATGCAGGCCGCCGAGTGGGTCGGGCGGACGGCCATTTTCCAAGCGGGCAAACACGCCTTCGCGTTCGGCCACACCACGATGAACTATGACCCCATCCACAAGCGCATCGTCAGCGTTCACAGCGAGTCGCTCCCGGTCGACGTACACGGTGCGTTTGATGAAGCGATGCTGTTTGCGTATCAGGCGTTGCTGCTTGAGGTCGAGACAAATTTGTCTACTCCAATCGTGACTCTGCAGAAACCGCTCATCACTCGCTTTGATGAGGAGTCTGACTTTGCCAACCTACTTGTCGACGCGTTGTTTGAAAAGTACTCCTCTGACCTTGGCTTGATGATGGCTGGAGCGCTTAATGCGAGTTTACTTACCGGCGATGTAACGACGTTGCACGTGCACGGTGCGTGTTCGACGCCGACGCGTCCGGTTGTACTGAGTCTTCGCGGCAGCGACTTGGAACAAGTGATAGCTGACTCGCTGAACCCGAAGTCGTGTCTCCGGCCCGGTTTCGGTTTTGGCTTTCGCGGTGCGGTGGTTGGGTTTTTGGCTCTTGCCGGCGCACAGGCTTGCTGGGTTCGGGACGCCGACGGAGGGCGACGGCTGCTCTCCCTTTCCGTTGGCGGAGCAGCGGTTGAGTCAGAGCGGTGGTACCGCGTTGTCACTTGCGAGTACCTGTTGCTCTCGCTGGTCTTTCCCCAGTTTCGCAACGCCAGGGACATTGAGTTTGAGCCGCTGCTGGTCCGGGAAGTGCTGCGTGACGCTATTCGTCGCGACGACCTGATCGCTGCAGCGCGGCAGCGGCGTTACTCGGAGTGCGAGAGCGAACCTGGTACTGGACAGGTTAGGGGTAAAGGCGACACAATAGAGTTAATTGTAAACCAATCTGAGAGATGAGAGATAGGGATGTTAAGATGGCACTGATGTCTCGCGCCAACACGCGGCGCATGTTGGTCAAGCTGGAAGCAGCCTACCCGGACGCCAGGTGCGCCCTGAACTTCAGCACACCGTTTGAACTTTTAATCGCGACCATGCTGTCGGCGCAGTGCACGGATGTGCGGGTCAATCAAGTGACTGCGAGACTCTTTCAAAAATATCACGGTCCACAGGATTACGCGCAGATTACACCGGAAATACTGCAAGAAGACATTCAAGAACTCGGACTCTTCCGGGCCAAGGCTGAGCACATTGTCGAGACATCTCGCATGTTGTTGCGAGACTTCCACGGCGAAGTACCACAGACTGTGGAAGACCTCGTGAAACTTCCAGGGGTCGGTCGCAAGACAGCGAACGTCGTTCTGTCAAACGCGTTTGACACGCCTGCTTTGGCTGTCGACACGCACGTTCAGCGAGTGTCGAATCGAATTGGCGTCGCCAATAGCATGAATCCGGTAATTACGGAACAACAGCTTTGCCAGCGCATTCCCCAGAAGCTGTGGGGACAGGCTCACCACTGGCTGATCCACCATGGCCGCCAGGTGTGTACAGCTCGCAGCCCGAAATGTGACAACTGTCCAGTGAGTGAGTTCTGCGCTTTTTACCAAAAGATGCAGGGAGATCCGAAGCTCAGGGGCAAAGTGTTCGAAGAAAAGCCTAGTCGCAGCCAGCGAGGGGCCAGGAACAAGTCTTAGCGTTCGCGCGACGTGGCCTTCACGTCCGGCTCGTAACTGCCTGTCTCGGTTTTCCGCAGCCGCTGGTGACAGTGGCTGCACGCGTCTACGGCGCCCGCCAGACGTGTTTCTTGCCCGCAACAAGGGCATTTGACGGTTTGAATGCTGGCCGTCACTGGACCGTAGCGAAAGTACATCAAAATGCCAACAACGACGCCAACGCCACCCATTGCCAGCAAGTAGGGCAGGAGGGTGCGGTTAAACACACCACAGTACATCACGAAAAACCCGCCGAACATGAAGGCAAGCGCCCAATTGCGCAATGTATTGACGTTCACGTTGCATGACGCTCCTTTGTGCTTCTGACCATTGTTCCTCATGTTAACGGATGCGGTTGGCGATTGTCCACGCTCGACACCAAGGAGGCACCCGTCGATGTGGAAGAAGGCATTTGTACTCATCATCTCCATCGATCTTTTGATCGCAATCGCGGCTGCGGTGTGGTTTGCCACGCTTCCGGCCGCAACCCCTGCCACGCCACCGAAGTCGTCTACTGGGTCTTCACAGCAGGCACCGATTGAACTGACGATGGGGGCGCCTGCCATCAACACGTATTTAGCCTACGCACTTGCCAAACAACCGGAAGTGACGAAAGCGGTGTCGTACGTCCGCGTCAATTTTGGCAACCAGTGGGTTGTAGACTTCGGGCTGCGCTTGGGAAGTCGGTCGGTTCCTGTGCAACTGTCGATCGCGCCGCACATCCAGGGTGGAAATTTGGGGATGCAGATTCAAAGCGCCACTCTCGGTGGAATCCCAGTCCCCCCGTCCCTGCTCGTTTTGACCTTGGCTCACGCTCCCTGGCCACACTGGATTGCGGTGAATACCAGCACCAACACCCTTCAAATCAACTTTACCGCACGCCCCGCTAACCCGTACGGGCTGCGTGTGCTCGGTTACTCCTCGCAAACCAAGCAACTGTCTGTGCAGGTGCTCATCACTCCACAATCTGCTCTCTCCGGTCACCTCTGAGAGTACCCCTGGCACAAAGGCATAATGCCTGTTTGCTCGTCGCACGCTAGGAAAGGTTGTTCCGAATTGGAACCCGGGCTTTTGCCCGGATGCTGGCGAGCGAGAGGGTGAGTAGATGGTTGCAGTGCCCGCGTGGATAAAAACTCTGCTGACCGTGGATGACAGCGTGATCGACGACCAGTTTACCCTGACCGACAGTAGCAGCGGGCAGAAGTCCGGTGGTGAGCGGCAAGACGGTGGACAATCTGCGTCTCGTGAAGAGCATCCGTCTGAGACTGTGCTCTCTCCAATCCGACCGATGCCGCTGAAGGAGTGGGTCTCCGGACCGGCTCACGAACCGCAGACAGACGATGAACAATTCGTATCGCCCGTTCTCGAGAAGTCACAAGCCTACGTGAAAAAAACATTCCGCATGCCGGACAACGGGGATGCCATTGTCCGTGACTTTACGGTTGGCGGAGTCGACGGATGGCGCGCGTTCGCCGTGTACATTGACGGCATCTCCGACAAGTTGATCATCAACACCCACATGCTCGAACCCTTGATGTTGCTCACGCGTCCGAAGCCAGAGGTGTCAAGCCAAGAACGCATCAAAGTCGTCGAATCGGCGCTCTTGCCGAGCAATCAGGTGAGCGTGGTGAAGAAGTGGGAAAAGCTCATCCCAGCCGTCCTCACCGGCGCGAGTGTCGTCTTTGTCGACGGCTGTGACTCCGCAATCATTGTCGAGACCAAGGGTTGGGAACACAGGTCGGTTAGCACACCGCAGACAGAAGCCGTCGTGCGCGGACCACATGATGCGTTTACCGAGAATTTTCGCGCGAACACCGGACTGATTCGCGCGCGTCTGCGCAGCGAGCGCTTGGTCACAGAAATGCTTTCCGTCGGTCGGCTCGCGCGCACCGACGTCGCCGTCATGTCCATCGATGGGTTGACGAATCCAAAGCTCATCGAGGAAGTCAAGCGGCGCATTGAGTCCATCGACGTCGATTACCTGAGCGAGAGCGGGACGTTCGAACAGTTCATTCAGGACAGTCCATGGCTGTCGATCCCGCAGATCCTCTCGACAGAACGACCGGATCGCATTGCAACGATGCTGACGGAGGGTCACGTCGCAATCTTTGTTGGCCAGAGTCCCTACGTGTTGGCGGTGCCTGTCGTGTTTTGGACGATGGTTCACTCTCCGGAAGACGCCTACCTGCAAGTGCCGTTTGGCAGTTTCTTGCGTATGGTCCGCTGGCTTGCCCTGTTCACTGCGATGCTTTTGCCGAGTTTCTATATCGCAGTCACTAACTACCACCCGGAGATGCTCCCGACTGACTTGCTGCTCGCTATTGCTGGTGCACGGGAGCAGGTGCCGTTTCCGGTTATCTTCGAGATGCTCATCATGGAGTTCGCGATCGAACTGATCCGCGAAGCGGGTATCCGGATTCCGTCGGTGATTGGGCCGACAATCGGCATTGTCGGCGCTTTGATTATCGGTCAGACCGCCGTGCAAGCGGGGATTGTCAGCCCGCTCTTAGTGATTGTGATTGCGGTCACCGCCCTAGCTGGGTTCACCATTCCAAACTACAACCTCGGGTTTGCTGTGCGAATCATTCGCTTCGTATTTCTGGCCGCGGCTGCATTCTTTGGGTTTTACGGCATAGGCCTCCTAGCCGCTGTCGTGCTGGTGCGGCTGTGTGTGCAGAAGTCGTTTGGGGTTCCACTGCTCGCTCCGATTGCGCCAAGCATGGGGTCATCGCCAGACGTGTTAATGCGTGGACCAGCTTACCTGATGAATCAGCGTCCGGCTTACCTGCGCACGCAGCGGACTTGGCGAGAAGACCCGATTACGAGGCCGTGGAGTCACGCGACAAAGAGCAAGAAAAAGGGACAATCAGGCAAGCGAGGGGATGACGGGCAGTGAGCCAACAAGTGCAAGCAAAAGCGAGCGTCGGCGCGAAGGAACTGACCGCGATGATGACGCTGTTTGTGGCAAGTAGCGCTTTTCTCAACTACCCGCAGTACGCGGCCCAAAGTGGCCTCGAAGCGGGGTGGATGGTGCCGCTTATCTCAGGGGTACTTACGCTGGCGCTGTTTCTCCTCGTCGAAGGCGTCTTGCGTCGCCACTTCCCTGGCCTCGATATCGTTGAGGTGACAAAGCAGGCCTTTGGTTCTTTTGCAGCGATTCTCGTGGCTCTGCTCATTGTCTTGTACTTTCTGATCGACACAGCTACGGTCGTGCGCGAGTTTACTGCAGATGTCATCACGACTGTGTTGCCTTCGACCCCGATTCTAGTCATCAGCGGCCTGTTCACGGTCGTCATGTGTACTGTCGCTTACTACGGCCTCGAAGGCATCGCGCGCTTGTCCTATTTTGTGCAGCCGATCCTCATCATCGGCATTCTAGGCGCATGTGTCCTTACGATGAACTGGTGGCACCCCGTTCAACTTTTGCCGCTGTGGGGAACGGGACCGCTCTCTGTGGCTTTTGCCGGCGTGCGCTTCTCATCGATTTTTATCAATGTGCTTCTGCTCTGCGTGATTTACCCTCACGCACATGACGCGCGGTCTCTGCGGGCGGTCGGCGTCGGTAGTATCACAATCGCGACGCTGTTGCTCACGGTGTTCATGGCCAGTCTCCTGATGGTGTTTCCAGCCCATCAAGCGACAGAGTCACCGTTTGCCATGTACCAACTCGGCCGCATGATCCGCATCGGTCGCTGGGTCCAGCACGTTGAAAGCATCTTCGTCCTGATGTGGGTGATGGCTGCGGTTGTGAAGATGTCGATCACGCTGTGGGGTGCCGCCTACATCCTCTCCAGCGCGTTTTCGTGGCCGACATTCCGCCCGATTGTCCCTGGACTTGGCGTGCTCGCGCTGTCTTTGTGCCTGTGGCCTGAGGATGTGGCGCAGGTCGGTTTCATCGACCGAGATTATGTTTTGTCCTGGGGTTGGACGCTTGTGTTCGCTTTGCCGCTCCTAATCGTCTTGCTTGGTACGTTGCGCGGCACGAACCACCGCGAAGGGAGACGGGTCTGACGTGGTCATCATGGTCATTGCGATGTTGGTACCGCTCTGGGTCGCCATTTACACGTGGTCGTTTGGGCGTTGGCTGAAGCACCGCGGCTCTGGCTACGCGTTCCCCGCCTACCTCTTGGCCGTGCTTTCCCTTGCCACAAGCAGTGTCGCGATTTGGCGAGTCCTCACCTAAAATATTTTTCTCATGCATCGCTTAGGCGGAGGGATTCTGCCGTCGGAGAGGACGGAGTGAAACGGCGTCTGTATAATAGGAGCCGGAGGGATGCGAATGGCCGAACCAATCGCGGCGGCGGACAAGCGCAGTCCGGTCGTCATCTACACGGACGGTGCCTGTTCATACAACCCTGGCCCGGGTGGCTGGGCAGCTGTGCTTCAATATGGTGGGCACGTGAAAGAAGTCTCTGGCGGGGAGCGTGAGACCACCAATCAGCGAATGGAACTGACCGCTGTGGCTGAAGCACTGGCTTGTCTGAAACGGCCGTCGGAGGTCGTCGTGCATAGTGACTCGGCCTATGTCATCAACTGTTTTCGGCAGAAGTGGTATGTCAGCTGGCGGAAAAACGGCTGGAAGAACAGTAAGGGCGACCCGGTTCAGAACCGGGACTTGTGGGAGCGATTACTTTCTCTTGTCGAACAGCATCAAGTCCAGTTTGAAAAGGTCAAAGGTCACGCTGGTGTCGAGTGGAACGAACGCTGTGACGAGCTTGCCCGCCAAGCGGTGCCAAAGTCATGACGCGTTCTCCTGTCCCTTGGCTCGACCGAAGCGCTGTCGTCGCGCTAGGGCGCAGTCTTGGCTTCGACGCGGTCGGTGTGACGTCTGCCGATCCGTTTCCTGAACTCGAGCCGCGCTTGGCGCAATATGCGGACCGCGGTCGCACGGGCTTTGAGTGGCATGCAGACAAGCAGCGGATTGACCCGCGAGCTTGGATGCCGGAGGCGAAATCGCTCATTGCTGTCGCACTCGCCTACCTGACGCCAGCGGGCCGCGACTTGGCCAGGCGCCACCCCCGGCGTGACACGAGGGCGGGGGAACACACTGCGTACGGACAGACGTCGGTGTACACCTATGGCGTGGATTACCACAGCGTCATGCATGAGCGGTTACGCGCGTTTGCAGCGGCGCTTGAGGAGTTTGTCGGCCACAAGATAACAGCACAGGTCGCCGTGGATACGTCACCGCTGGTGGACCGCCGCGTCGCCGAGCGCGCGGGAATTGGCTGGGTGGGGAAGAACTGCATGTTCTTTACCCCTCCCTACGGCTCCTATGTGTTTTTGGGCACGCTGGGCGTGGATATCAACATTCCACCTAATGCACTCGAGCAAACAGCAGCCTGTGGGACTTGTTCACTCTGTCTCGACGCATGTCCGACAGGTGCGCTGCTCGGGCCCGGCGTGATCGACGCGACCCGTTGCCTGTCGTACGTGACGCAGATGAAGGGTATCATCCCCCGGGACCTAAGAAAAGCGCTCGGCCGCAGGGTGTTTGGGTGTGATACCTGTCAGTGGGTGTGTCCGCAAAACCACCGTAGCGAGAGTGCGTCACATGCCGAGTTCACGCCAGTGATGGAGTTGGCTTACCCGGACTTGATTGCTATCCTCGCGCTGTCGAACAGGCAGTTCGAGCGGATGTATGGGCATACGGCTGGCGCTTGGCGAGGGTTGCGCACTTGGCAACGCAACGCACTGATTGCTCTTGGCAACTGCAAAGATGCCGCAGCTGTACCGCACATCCTCCCATTTTTGCAGAGCCCGCGCCCTGAACTGCGGGCAAGCGCGGCTTGGGCGCTCGCACAGATTGACAGCGAAGACTGTCGAGTCGCTGTTGCACATGCAATTACTCAGGAAGTCGACGAATCCGTTCGCGAGGATATGCAGGCGAGCACTGAGTTCAATCAATCGAACGGGTCCAAAGGCCCTCAGTAAATCGTCCCAAGGGAGACGGTCGAGATGAGCAAGGTTGAGGCGATAGCTACAGCTTGGCGCACGGTACGCACACCCCTTGGTGGCATCAGCGTTGGTGCCACCTCGGAAGGTGTCACGTTTACTGATTGGGTTCGTCCGGACGAAGGTGGACAGACAAATCCAGGGCAGCATTTAGTTGACGCGCCATCCATCTCGGAGGACGCATCAACATTCATTTCCACTGCACGGCTCGACAGCGATCGTGATCTCGCAGCGCACTGGGCAGAGCAGGCAATTGCAGAATTGAGAGAGTACTTCCAAGGTCGTCGCCAGCACTTCACGGTCCCTGTCACACTGCAAGGCACCGCGTTCCAAACGGCGGTATGGAACGCTCTGCGGGACATCCCTTACGGGGAGACACGGTCATACCAGGACATCGCAAACGCCATAGGCAACCCACGCGCCGTGCGTGCCGTAGGTCAGGCGAACAGGCGCAATCCGGTCTCTGTCATCGTCCCGTGCCACCGCGTTATCGGTGCAAACGGCGCTCTGGTCGGATACGCAGGCAAACACGTCGACTTGAAACAGCGTCTTCTTGACCTCGAACGCGCCTGGCGCTGAGTCAGGGGTCTGTAAGACATGGGAGAATACGTTGTCGGCTTACGCCTCGACCTTGGCGATCTCGGCTTCTAGCTCCGTGAGAAACTTTTGCCGGTGTTCCTCCTGTGCGCGGTAAGACCTCAACTCGTCGAGTTGCAGTGCGTCAGGTGCGTCTCGGTAGTGCGAGCGGGCGAGCCGCCAGGCGCGGTGCGGGAATCGGAGCAGGGCGAGGACGAGCTGATACTCAGGCGCTCGCAGCGGCTGGATTGCGTGATATTCGAGAAAACAGGTATAGGCTATCTGGCTGTCCCAGTGGGATTGCTGTAGGCTGCGCCGCAACAGATGCCCGAGGTCGAGTACGCGCGGTGCGTACGTAGCCAGATCGAGGTCAATCAGCACGGCACGGCCTTCTGTGTCCATCACGATGTTTGCCGGTGTCACGTCAAGGTGACAAACGCCCGGGGTGGCCTGGTCGTCTTGCAAAAACTCTACACATGCAGATGTCTCCGCGTGTTTCAGGCTGTCGTCTGCGTCTGCCAGGAGCGAGGTTTTTAAGTCCAGGAACACCTCGTCAAACGCGTCCACGGTGCGTCGGCGTTCGCACTGCGTGAACAGCGCGCGCAGGTCACTGCGTCGCTCACGGAGCATCTTGGCAAGGTCGAACTCCATCTTCGGCACAAAGCCGGCGGGGTCAAAGCCGCGGCTGGCATGATGGAAGCGGGCGAGTGCGCGCGCCGCCGCCTGCACTTGTTGCATCGAGGAGAAGTTGGCCTGTTGGCCATCGAGCCAGCGTGTCGCGTAGTACACCTCGTTCTGGCGAACCGCGTACGCGCGACCCTTTTTTGTTTTCAGGAATGTTGATGTCCGATGAAACTTGCGGTCGGCTGTGTAGCGGGTTAACTGCTCGAGAAATGCCACGCGTTGGCCAGAAATGTGGGTGCGCTTGAGCGCGAAGTCGCCCTCTGTTGTTTGAACGCGTAGAATGCCGCGGAATGGTTCTGCGTTTGTGGCGTTCCACGGGTAGGCATCAAGTACGCTCGTCGCAAAGCCGACCTGCCGCGCAGCGCGGTACAGACTTTGGTTGGTACCGCCGAGTGGGTTTGTTTCGCTGTCTTTCCGCTCGACCTGTAAGCTAGCGTGTACGCCCGGGTCGCCGCGGCCGTCATGGCGCGTTGTGCCTGGCCTTGCAGCCGGTACCTTGGCTTGTGTGGACCGGTAACGAGCCTGACCCTCACCCCGAGTCTGTACGGTGCGCGGGGGCCGCCCTGCATCAGCGTCCGCGCGGTCTTGACGCTTCTGAGTGGTGTTGTCGGAAGCCAGATTGCCCTGCAGTGACCGTTTCAGTTCATCGACTTGTGCCTGCAAGACATAGGGTGTCTCGGTGAAGTTATGCAGGACCTGCATCCACTCCGAGAGGGCCCGAGTGCGCTTCATGCCCGATCACTCCCAACCTTCTTTGGGCTCTACCCCAGAGTATTCGGGGAGAGCTCAAAGTGGGTTGGGCGTTTGTACCAGTTAGCGGCTTTCGCCAAGCGTGCTCCAGACTTCAAGTTTCTGCTGGACGCGGCGGATGACCTCATCGGTGAATTCTGTGGTGCTTGCCTGACCGCGTAAGTCAGAGGTGCGCACGTCATTCATCACAGCCTCGAGTGTGGCTTCGTAAATTGCGCGTGAGGCTGTTGCCAGCGCGCGGTCCTGGCTGTAGGACAACAAGGATGCCCCAGCGAGAATCATGGCCATCGGGTTGGCGACGTTCTTGCCAAATAAGCTCGGCGCTGTGCCGTGTGGAGCTTCAGCCATTACGACTTCGGGCTGCCAGTCGCTACCGAGTGACAGAAGGATAGACTCTGACCCGGCGATCGATCCGAACATCTGCAACACAAGGTCCGACAGGCAGTCGCCGTCACGGTTCAGTGCCGGAATGACAAGTGCCTCGCCTGCTTTCACCAACAAGAGGGCGTACGTTGCGTCGATTAACTGCGGCTCGTACGGGACGTCCGGATAGCGTTTCGCAGCGGCGTCGAGTTCTTCCTTAAACATGCCTTCGTAGACTGGGCTGACAGTGAACTTGGGGCCACCGAAGACCTTAGCGTGGAGTTTGCGGGCGTGAAGGAAGGCGTACTCTGCGACACCGTGGCAAACCCGCCGAGAAATGTGTTCCGTCCGGTAGGCCACTTCATCTTCATCGCCGTGCTCCCGCCACTCTTTTGCCCCATACGCATCATCCACAGCCATGCGAACGACCGAAATGGGAGAGTACACGCCGACCGGAGGCGCAATGCCGGGGATACGTCGGCCCGTGCGAACGATGACGGTACCGCCAATCTCGCTGCGCAAAATGGCGTTGGGGCTGCCTACGTCACCGCTTTCCTCGGGGGTAATCGTTGCGGCCTTCATGCCGTAACCGGACTCGCGCATTGCCTTGGCGGCCTGATAAACTACCTGGTTGTTCGTCTTGCGGCGGTTCTCCAGACTCAAGTCAAACCGCTCAAACGAAAGCTCCGTGCCGATGACTTGCGGGCTGAGAACACGCAATGCCTGTTCTAGCAACTCTTGCCCGGTTTGGTCTCCCTCCATGACGACAATCGTTGGACGATTCATGACATCACCCCAATTCTGCTGTTGCGGAACGTTAGTGCGACAGCAGTTTTGTAATGAAAGACGCCGCGCCCCGAACCAGTTCCACGGAGTCGCGCATACGTTCCGGTGTGAAGCGAGAAACAGGCCCTGATACGGAAAGAGCGGCCGCGATGTGTTGGTCCCGGCCGAACACGGGTACAGACAGCGCGGCGGCGCTGACATCTCGCTCCTGAATGCTGACTGCGTACCCATCTTGACGGATTGCATCGAGCTGCGCCAGAAATTCACTGCGGTCCAAGTCCTCGGGGAGTACTTCGCTGGAAGACACCGCGTCGCGGACGGAACTGTCGGCGAACGCGAGCAGCACTTTGCCGGACGCTCCGATATAGAGGGGGTAGCGCCGACCAATGGTACCGACATTGCGTACAGGCTGTCGACTTTCGACCGATTGAATGCGGACCCGTTCTAGAGCGGAGCGGACATAAAGACTGACCGTCTCGCCGATCGCGTCACGTAGTCGCGTCATCTCCGGCAACGCAAGCGCAGACAGTTGATCCGATTGGTGCAAGCTGCTCAGCAGCTCGAGCACGCTCCATCCGAGCAGGTAGCGGTCGGAGTCGCTTGCCTTGCGGACAAACCCTTTGACTTGCAGCGACATCAGCAGCCGATACACAGTGCTCTTGTGAAGGTTAACCTGCCTGGCAATGTCGCTGAGCGTCAAGCCGCCATCCGCCTTCGAGAAACACAGGAGGATATCGAGCGCTCTGTCGACGGCGCGCACGGTCGCGGGCTGGCCGGGTGTCGGTGCCGATTCGTGCGATGCTGGTTCAGTCACTGTGTGGACCCTCCTGCAAATTGCACAGTGTGAAACTCAGTTCCGGGGAGTAGTGTAGCACAGTAGATTCAAAGGAACCACGAAGTCCATAGAACCGTCAATTTGCCGCACCTATCAGGGAAATCTGAAAACACAATCGCACCGATAGCGTCACCACACGGGGGTCCTGTCATACCATACACAAACGGTGGGCTGCTGTACGGAACGAGAACGCCAGCGACGCGTGCATTCGTTGGTTGCAGTCTACGATGGGAGGACATGGATGGACCGCTTCACAGAGGCTGTACGCAACTTTTTCGACAGGTTGAACCAGTACTGGATTACGGGCGACACGACCGTTCTCGCGAAGTCAGCTGGGTGTGACCCATCTGACAACGTTGTGCGCAGATGGTTGCAGCGAATCCAACAGAAGCAGCGCGAGCTTCGCAGACGTCGGAGTCGCTTGCTGCGCACCCACACCAAGGTGACGATTGTTCAGATGGAGCCAGGAAGTGGGCAGACGGTACGGATCATTGTCGATGAGTGCGTTACATGGGTGTATCGGGATCGCCATGACTACGGTGTCGAGTCCCGCGTAATCCGGCATTGGCAGAAGTGGGCGTGGAAGAAGGACCATTGGGTTCTGATTGAAGACAGTACAGCGACAGAAGAAGTGAAACGCAGCGCAGACGCGGCGATTGTGCAGGACGGAGGACTTTCATCGTCCGGCGTCTGGGGCGATGAAGTGCAGGAGATGCGTGCGACTCGGACCGCTTATGACCGCGTCCGCGCCCAGCGTTACGCCGAACTTTGGTGGAACAGCTACAACCCAGGCTGTATCAAATTTGTCGATGACGACTGCACGAATTATGTGTCTCAGTGTTTGCTCGCTGGCCACAGGCGGATGACGGGCGGGCAGAGCCGTGCGACGGGCTGGTGGTATCGATACGGGGACGCATCGCGGCAGCCACAGTGGAGTTACAGTTGGTCGGTCGCAAATGCTCTGCATCAGCACCTAGTTACAGAGGCGCAGGCGAAGGCCGTGTCCGATCCGCGTGAGTTGAAGGTTGGGGACCTGATTATGTACGATTGGAGTGGCAGCGGTCGAATCACTCACTCGACAATTGTGGTGGACTTTGACAGCGCCGGTGACCCGCTTGTCAATGCGCACACAATTCCGAGCTATCATCGGCATTATCAGTACCTTGACAGCCCGGCCTGGACTTCGCAGACCAAGTACACATTTCTGCACATCCCTGACACTGTGTTATAAGCTGCGGTCTCGCTGCTTGGAGCAGGCCGCAGCCCTATTCCCCCGTGTAAAGAGGCGATTTATATGCACATTGTGTTGGTTGAGCCGGAGATTCCGGCTAACACTGGCAACATCTCAAGGACATGCGCGGCGACCGGGAGCGTTCTGCACTTGGTGCGCCCACTGGGTTTTTCAACGGATGACCGGCAGTTGAAGCGCGCGGGGCTGGACTATTGGCACTTGCTCGACATTCGCTACCACGACTCGCTACAAGAGGTTTGGGACAAGCATCCGAACGGGCGGTTTTTCTACCTCTCGACCAAAGGTACACACAGCTACACAGAGGTGGAATACCAGCCTAACGACTTTCTCGTCTTTGGCAAAGAGACCAAGGGCCTGCCCCGCGACCTGTTGGCGGCGCATCCGGACGAGACGCTGCGGATCCCGATTGTCGATGAGGCACGGTCGCTCAATTTGTCGAATTCTGTAGCGATCGTCGTGTTTGAAGCATTGCGGCAGCTTGGTTTTCCTGACCTGCGTGCTTGACCGCATGCGAATCCTACTACAGGAGGGTGACGGCCCTGAAGACAGCTCTCAATACGCTGCTGTTTGACCTCGACGGAACACTGTTGCCGCTTGAACTCGATGTCTTTATGAAAGGGTACTTTCGCGCTCTCTTGCCGCGCATCTCGCATCTCCTGGAGCCTGAGACCGCAACAAAGGAAATCTGGGCAGCTACAGCAGCGATGATCCGCAATGAAGACCCGAACCTGACAAACGAACAGGTGTTTAAGGCCGCCTTCTTCGGCCGTGCGGCTGTGACAGAAGAGGACATTTGGCCGCTTTTTGACGAGTTTTACCGAAGAGATTTCGCAGAACTGCGCAGTTTGTCCGAGCCCAGCGCTATTTCTCGGGAAATATGTCGAAACGCGCTTGAAAAAGGCTACCGGGTCGTAGTTGCAACGAATCCGATTTTTCCGGAAACCGCGATCCGCTGGCGGCTGGAGTGGGCTGGGGTCGGCGACCTGCCGTTTGACTTGGTCACGACGATGGAAAACTCCCACTTTTGTAAGCCCAGCCCGAAGTACTATGTCGAGATTATGGACAAACTGGGCGTCTCGCCGTTCGAGTGCATCATGTTCGGAAACGATGTTCAAGAGGATGGAGTCGCTGGCAAGATTGGTATGCAGACGTATCTCGTGACCGACTGCCTGATTGACCGCGGTGTCGGTCATCTAGAATTCGATCACCGCGGCACTCTGGCAGATGCTCGAGCGTTCGTCGAGGCATTGCCGATGTTGTCAGAAACAGAGGGGAGCCACTAGTAAGACAGCGTCAACTTGGAGGGTCGAACCCACGCGCCTTGGGTCATGTGGTTGCGCACTAGGCCGTCAGCCCGAACATCGATCCAGTACAACGCACTGATGTGATTAGGCATCTTGTCTGCGTATTCGACAGTGATGTAGATGTAGCCGCTTGATGACACTTGGGTGCCTTGAGGAATAGCCGTGAAATTTGGGTCCGTCGCGGCATTCGCTTGGATGCCAGGGATGGTGTTCGCGATTTTCACAGCTTCGGCATTCGTGAACTGTGTGGAGACTGGTGGCGTGGAGTTTCCGCCAGACCCGGTGGCGCTGTTCGTCGCATTGACGCTGGTGTTGCCTGTGGTGTTGCCCGTGGTGTTGCCTGCGGTGTTAGTTGTGTTCGCAGAACTCGTGTTTGACGACTGGCTGGGACGGCTCGTTTTCGACAGGATGGTAGATTCGCCTTGTTGCACGACAGTGACTTGCGTAGCCAATTTCCCTAGCGCTCCGGACAGCGTGGACATGCGCCCAAGCAACACAACTGAAACTGCAACGCTCGCTATGCTGAGTACTGAGATAATGGATAGAATCCAACCGATCGACTTTTTCACAAATAATCCCTCCAACACAGGTTCCACGGTTTTGCTTGCTTCGACAATACCTGCCCGGATTCCTTTGGAAATGACAAGGGGGTGGGCTGGGGCTCTAAAAGTAGGCACCGACAAGCTGCACAGTACGCGCGGATGCCCGCGCGTCTGTGCAAGTCAGTGCGGCGGTGAGGAAGTGTCATAGGCGATGTGAGCGAGACTAGGAGCAACAACGCTAATGACCCCAAAACCGGGGCGATAGCGACATTTTTGCAGTTGTCTCGCCGCGCGCGGGGCCAAAATCAAAGGTTAGCGACGCCAGGGTTGTTCAGACTTTCCGCAGACTGTCATGGGGTGTAAAAAGCTGCCCCGTCAGGCACGGTGAAATGCCCTTCGGGACAGCCTCTGCACCTACGTTCTGTCGACGGCCTGCGGTCGCTGTCGCAATCGCCGACGCGGTCGCTGCCGCAGTCGCTGCCGCAATCGCTAAAAGCTACTTGCTGACGACGTGAATCGGCGTGCCGAGGGCAACCTCGGAGGCCTCCATGACCATTTCACCGAGCGTCGGATGTGCGTGAATGGTCAGCGCCACATCTTCAAGCGTCGCGCTCATTTCAATAGCGAGGCCAAGCTCCGCGATGATGTTAGATGCTTCTTCGCCAATGACCTGAGCACCGACCAGGAGCCCACTCTTCTTGTCGGCGATGAGCTTCACATAGCCTGCATCGGCGCCGAGGGCGACGGCGCGGCCGTTCGCGGCGTACGGGAAGCGACCTGTTGCCAATTCGCCGTACTGCTCTTTGGCTTCGTCTTCGGTGAGTCCGACCGTGGCGATTTCGGGATCAGAGAAGACGACAGCCGGTACGCAGCGGTAGTCGACTACGCTCGGCTTGCCAGCAATCACTTCAGCCGCAACCTTGCCTTCGTATGACGCTTTGTGCGCTAGCGCAGGCCCTGGGACGATGTCGCCAATCGCGTACACATTTGGCACACTCGTGCGGCACTGCTCGTCGACTTCGATCAGGCCCTTGGCGCCGACTTTGATACCCGCCGTCTCTAGGCCAAGGTCGTCCGTGTTGGGGCGGCGACCGACAGTGACGAGTATGTAGTCGGCCGTGACTGTCTTCTCTTCATCGCCCACCTTGAAGGTCAGTGTCGCGCCGTGCTCGTCTTCTGTAACGGACTGCGCCATCGCGTTGGTGTGGATGTCGACGTTGTATTTCTTCAGGTTGCGCTGCACCAGTCGAACCAGTTGTGGTTCAAAGGTGGGGAGGATGGACCCAGTACCTTCCACGATGGTCACCTGTGACCCAAACTTTGCGTAGGCCTGACCGAGTTCGATCCCGATGTACCCACCGCCGACGACAACCAGGCGCTCCGGCACCTTGTCGAACATCAGGGCCTCAGTGGACGAGATGATGCGTTTGCCAAATGGCAGGGATTTCAGTTCAATCGGCCGTGATCCGGTCGCGATAATGCAGTGTTGAAACTTAAAGCGCTCGCTCTCATGTTCTTTCATCACGCGCACTTCGTCGGGCTTCGAGAAAAACACTTCGCCTTGCACGAAGTTGATTTTATTACCTTTGAAGAGCGTGTTGACACCACCGGTCATCTTGTCCACGACTGACTGCTTCCACGTTTGCACCTTCGCAAAATCTAGTTCCGCGGTCGTCTGGACGCCAGGGAACGGCGAGTCTTTGGCAGCCTCATAATGATGTGCTGCGGAAATCAGTGCCTTGGAAGGGATGCAGCCGCGATTGAGACAGACACCCCCGAGTTCGGCTTTGTCGACTACGGTCACCGATTTGCCAAGTTGAGCGGCGCGGATAGCGGCGACATAGCCGCCCGGGCCAGCACCGATAACCAGAACGTCAACTTCTTCCGTAAACTCTCCAACAACCATCTTTACACCTCCATCAGGAGCAGACGCGGATTTTCGAGCAGTCTCTTGATGTCGTTGACACACTGTTGCGCCAGCACACCGTCAATCATGCGGTGGTCAAAACTCAGCGAGAAAGCCATCATGTGAGCCCCAACCACTTCTCCGTTTTGCATAATCGGACGCTCTGTGATGCGCCCGACTCCAAGAATCGCGAGTTCAGGGTAGTTGATCACGGGTGTGAAAAACAACCCGCCTGCGGAACCGATGTTCGTGATGGAGATGGTGCTCCCGCGCAGTTCATTGGCGCCGAGCTTTCCGTCCCGTCCGCGCCCTGCTAAGTCACTGATCTCCGCGGCAATTTGCCACATGTTCTTGCGGTCTGCATCTCGCACGACCGGAACGAGCAGGCCGCGGTCGGTGTCGGTTGCGATCCCGATGTGGTAGTAGTGCTTCACGACAAGTTCCTGATTCTCTTCGTCGTACGTCCCGTTCAGTGTCGGGTGAATGCGCAGAGCTGCCACCAGTGCTTTGACGACGAACGGCAGATAGGTGAGCTTTACACCACGTCCTGCTGCCATCGGCTTCAGTTCTTCGCGCATTTTGACCAGTTCTGTGACGTTTGCCTCATCCATCACTGTGACGTGCGGCGCAGTATACATCGACTTTGCCATCGACTTCGCGATCACTTTGCGGATCTGCGTGAGCTTAATTCGTTCTTCCCGCTCAGTGCCCGAAGCCACTGGTGTCGTCGGAACTTCTGCGCTCGCGCCATCAGTTCCAACCTCTTGCGCAGCAACTGCTGACGAGGGGGCAGGTGTAATCGGCGCCGATTTGCGCTGCAGGAACATGTCCACGTCTTCCACCGTGATTTTACCATTCGGGCCAGTCCCGGTCACGTTCTCAATGTTCACTTGCCGATCGCGCGCGTATTTGCGCACGCCTGGTGTCGCGAGAACTTCGCGTGCGGCGCTGTGAACGGAGGCACCATGTACACTTTCAGGCGTAGCAGCAGGGGCTGTATTAGCGGGAGCCACGGCTGCGGGCTGTGCGTTCGTCTGTTGTTCGCCATCCTCAGCCGTCGCACCGCGCATGCCTTCTGCTGTGTTTGCCTCGGTGCCAGTGCGGGCGACGCCTTGCGTAGCGTCTGTCACTTGCCGTTCTGTCTGCGTCACGGCATGACCATCGCCGCTGGCGTTGCCTTCGCCCTCAACTTCCAAGGTCATCAGCAAGTCTCCGACAGTCGCTACTGTTCCTTCTTCCACGTGGATCTCTTTAACTGTCCCGTCGACAGGCGTTGGAAGTTCGACGAGCGCCTTGTCGTTCTCCACTTCGGCGATGGCGTCATCTTCCTTGACGGTATCACCAGGTTTCACCAACCACTTGCCAATCGTGCCCTCATGCAGACCCTCGCCAAGCTCCGGTAAACGGATTTCATATCGTCCCATGTATGTCACCTCTTTCGAATGCGCGTCACAAACTCATTACTGCGTCAAGACCTTGCAACACCTGTTTGGCGTCTGGGAGCCACTCGTCTTCAATCAGGCCAAATGGATAGACAGTGTCCGGAGGTGTAATCCGCCGTACTGGGGCCTCAAGGTGGAAGATCGCGTTCTCGGTAATCTGCGCGACGACTTCCGCCGCTACACCCGCTGAGCGCGGCGCCTCCTGAACAACTGCGGCGCGGTGTGTCTTTTTCACTGACTGCACAATCGTCTCAATGTCGATCGGCCTAATGGTGCGCAGGTCGATGACCTCAGCCTCGATGCCTTTCGTCTTAGCCCACTCGTCAGCTGCCTTCTTGGCTGTCTGAACCATCGCGCCATACGCAACGACCGTTATGTCTTTGCCGGGGCGTACAACTTTCGCCTGCCCAAGCGGGATGCGGTAGGCCTCATCAGGTACTTCTTCACGGATGGAGCGATACAGCTTCATGTGTTCAAGGAAGAAGACTGGGTCATCGTCGTCGATCGCGGACAATAGCAACCCTTTTGCATCGTACGGACTCGACGGTACGACCACTTTTAAGCCGGGTGTTTGCGCGAGCAACCCCTCGAGGCTGTCTGCGTGCAACTCCGGCGTCTTCACGCCGCCACCGTATGGCGCGCGGTAGACGATTGGGCAGGACACCCGGCCGTTTGTCCGGTAGCGCATGCGTGTCGCTTGCCCAGCGATTTGGTCCATCGCTTCAAACATGAAGCCGAAGAACTGGATCTCGGCGATGGGGCGGAAGCCTTGCATGGAGAGACCTGTCGCAAGTCCGCAAATTCCCGACTCTGCCAGCGGAGTGTCGAATACGCGGTCTACGCCGTACTTCTTCTGCAACCCTTCCGTGGCGCGAAAGACACCGCCGTTCTTGCCCACGTCTTCTCCAAACACGAGTACGCGCTCATCAGCGCCAAGGGCGACATCCATCGCCTGGGTAATCGCTTGAATCATGGTCAGTTGTGCCATGTCACTTTGCCTCCTTACCAGCAAACTCTTCACGTTGACGAACGAGGTCGCCCGGCAGTTCTGCAAACATCGAGTCAATCAGACCCGGAATGGTCATCTTCGGATATTCATCAGCCTTTTTCAAGGCGTCGTTGACTGCGGTTTTGGCTTCTTCAATCGCGTTCTCTTCGTCGTTCTCGGTCCACAGGTCGCGACTTTCCAGGTACTTGCGGAACCGCACCAACGGGTCTTTCTGCGCCCATTCCTCTTCGAGGTCCTTGGTCCGGTAGCGCGTAGGGTCGTCGCCAGACATCGTGTGTGGACCAAACCGGAAAGTCAGGCTCTCAATCAGGGTGGGTCCGTCGCCTTCGCGCGCCCGCTCGACGGCGTGCTGCGTGGCAGCGTATACGGCGAGCACGTCCATGCCGTCGACCTGCACACCAGGAATGCCCGCTGCGATGGCCTTTTGCGCAAGCGTTTCGGCTGCTGTCTGCAAGCGGACAGGCACCGAGATGGCGAATTGGTTGTTCTGCACGATAAATACGGCTGGCAGTCCGAACGCTCCAGCGAAGTTCATCCCTTCGTAGAAGTCGCCCTGTGAGGTGCCGCCGTCGCCTGTGTAGGTAATTGCGACGCGGGGCTCGTTTCGCAACTTGAACGCCATGGCGACACCGGAGGCCTGAACAATTTGCGCACCGATGATGATTTGCGGTGGGATAATGTTCACGCCTTGTGGCATCTCACCACCATGTTGATGTCCGCGTGAGTACAAGAACGCCTGATACATTGGCCAGCCGTGCCACACAGCCTGTGGGACGTCACGGTAGGCGGGGAGGATGAAGTCTTCCTTTTTGGTTGCAAACTCGCTGCCGATCATGGACGCTTCTTGTCCTGCCACCGGCGCGTAAAAACCGAGCCGACCTTGTCGCGTCAATTTGACGGCTCGCTGATCCCAGACGCGGGTAAAGACCATGCGCTGCATCAATTCGCGCAACTGTGCATCGGACAGTTGCGGCATCCAGTCAGAGTCGACGACCTTGCCCTGTTCGTCGAGAACTTGAATGTGCGGCACTGGTTTCGTTTCCATGACCAAACTCATTGTTGTGTCGCCTCTCTCTCCACTCGTATCTGGTTTCGTTGCGCTAAGCTGCGTGCATTGATACAGTACTCATATATACTATAATACAGTCGAGTTGGTGTGATATCAATCATCATTAAATAGAGCAAATACCTGTATCATGCATGGTTCAAAGTGATATATAACAGTTGGTGTGTGATAGTACAGATGAACTATATGTGCATAGGTACCCCCAGCTTGATTTCAAAAGGAGGCGTATTTTGATGCCGAACACCACGAGTTCATCCAGTTCATTTGACGCTCGTTATACCCGCCGTGTTGTCGAAGCACACAGCTTGTACAGTACCCATTTACAGGAGGAACGAACCATTAAAGTCTGTCTCCCGCCGGGCTACGATTCAACTCGGAACTACCCGGTTGTTTATTGCCAGGACGGGAACGAATTTTTTACACACGGGCGCATTGCCACGATTTCCAATCAGATGGTGGCAGAAGGGCGACTTGACCCACTGTTGATCGTCGGCATAGCTGTGAATCGAGCACACCGTACAGAGGATTACGCAGTGGGTGGCGCGCGCAGTGAGGCATATCGCCAATTTGTTGCAAACGAGTGCGTCCCTTATGTCGAAAGCCAGTACAGGGTGGACGCCGGTCGGCGCATCTTGGCGGGGGTGTCGCTCGGCGCGGCAGCTTCACTGAACTTGGCTCTGAGTGACACCGCTTCGTTCCCCTGGCTGCTGCTGTTTTCTGGGGCCTTTTACCCGGAGGCACAGAGTGCTGCGAGGTTCTCGACAAGTCTGTCTGACTTGTCTTGCTACATGATTGTCGGTAGGCAGGAGACTAAGCTTGAAACAGACACCGGAACACACAATTTCCATCGACTCAGCGAGCAGATGCGAGACATTTTGATTGCAGGAGGCGCTGACGTCTCGTATCACGAGGGTGATGGTGAACACCTCTGGGGTTTTTGGCAAGCTCACCTGCCGGATGCGCTAGAGTTCGTCCAAAGTCACGTAAAATAGCGTCTTGCTGAAAATTCCTACGGACGTCCAGAGACCCGTTTGCATATCGTGTGATACGCATAACGGCATGTTCTCGCGGTGCGGTGCTTGCCTGGCGAACAGACGGTCGACATTTGGCCAAGGGGCCGCGGAATATAGTCAGATAAGCGTGAAGGTCGCAGCTTTCTGAGGCGGTCGAGGGGCACGGCCAGGACTCACCCGTTGGCGCCCTCGATGCCACATGAAGGGCTTTCTGCCCGAAGCAAAGGGGGATGCCAAATGGGCTTTCTGGAACGTCTCAACGCTTATCGAGCCGAGGAAGAGGAACTGCGCTGGGAAGGGACGTTCGCGGACTATCTCGCAGTGGTGTCCGAAAATCCGCGTGTTGCCCAAACAGCGCATGCGCGTATCTACGATATGATCGCACAGGCGGGAATCGACACTGGTGCTGACGGTCGACGCCATTACCGTTTTTTCGAAAACGAAATATTCGGTCTCGACGCCACCCTCGAGCGCCTCATCGAAGAGTACTTCCATGCAGCAGCGCGTCGGCTTGATGTGCGCAAGCGGATTTTGCTTTTGATGGGTCCAGTCAGCGGCGGCAAGTCGACAATTGTCACCTTGCTCAAACGCGGCTTGGAGCGTTTCAGCCGCGCGCCGGAGGGGGCACTTTACGGGATCAAAGGGTGTCCAATGCACGAGGAACCGTTACACCTTATTCCGAACGAGTTGCGCCCGGAATTCGAAGTGCAGTACGGAATAAAGATCGAGGGCAACCTCTGTCCGTCCTGCAGACAGAGACTTGAGGTCGAGTATGAGAGGGACATGGAAAGATTTCCGGTCGAGCGGATTTTATTTTCAGAGGATAATCGCGTCGGAATTGGCACATTCAGTCCGTCCGACCCGAAGTCTCAGGACATCGCTGACCTGACAGGCAGCATCGACTTCGCCACAATCACAGAGTACGGGTCCGAGTCCGACCCGCGCGCCTACCGCTTCGATGGAGAGTTGAACAAGGCTAATCGGGGACTGATGGAGTTCCAGGAGATGTTGAAGAGCGACGAGAAGTTTCTCTGGCACCTACTCAGTCTCACGCAAGAGGGCAACTTCAAAGCCGGTCGATTTGCACTCATCAGTGCGGATGAAATGATTGTCGCACACACCAATGAGGCTGAATACAAGTCGTTTATTTCGAACAAGAAGAATGAAGCGCTGCAGTCGCGCATGATTGTCATGCCAGTGCCGTACAACCTCAGCGTAGACAATGAAGTCAAAATTTATGAAAAATTGGTAAAACAGAGCGATATCCGCGACATTCACATCGCGCCTCACGCGCTGAAGACGGCCGCAATTTTCTCGATTCTGACGCGCCTGAGGGATTCGAAGAAGCAGGGGGTCGACTTGCAGAAGAAACTGCAGTTGTACAACGGTGAGACGGTGGAGGGCCTGAAGGAAGCGGACCTGAAAGAGTTGCGCGCCGAGTTCCCGGACGAAGGGATGGGGGGCCTCGACCCGCGCTACGTGATCAACCGAATCTCAACTGCGCTGATTCGCCGCGATACAACGTGTATCAATGCCCTCGACGTGTTACGGGCGATTAAGGATGGGCTTGACCAACACGCCTCCATATCCAAGGAAGACAAGGAGCGCTTGCTCAACTTCGTGTCTGTTGCGCGCAAGGAGTTCGATGAACTCGCCAAGCTTGAGGTGCAGAAGGCGTTCGTCTACTCGTTCGAGGAGTCAGCCAAGACGCTGCTTGAAAACTACCTCGACAACGTCGAGGCGTACTGTAGCTGGCAGAAGATTAAGGACCCGTTGACAGGCGAAGAAATGGATCCGGACGAGAAGTTGATGCGTTCGATTGAAGAGCAGATTGGCATCTCGGAGAACGCAAAGCGGGCGTTCCGCGAGGAGATTCTGATTCGCATCTCCACGTACGCGAGGCGCGGTAAGCGGTTTGAGTACAACTCTCACGAGCGACTGCGCGAAGCCATTGAGCGGAAGTTGTTTGCGGATTTGAAAGATGTTGTGAAGATCACGACGTCCAGCAAGACGCCGGACGAACAGCAACTGAAGAAGCTGAACGAAGTGGTGGCGCGGTTAATCGACGAACATGGCTACTGCCCAGTTTGCGCGAACGAACTGTTGCGCTACACAGGAAGTCTGCTCAATCGTTGAGAACACTCAGGTTTTCTCCAGCATCCCATTTTCTCGGCCTGCCCACGTGGCCAAACAAGCCTCGGGCGGGCCGCATTTCACCCGTGACAGCTCTGAAGGAGGGGGCAGCGATGGCATCTGTGGAATTCACACTGCAGAAAGAGGACTGGTCCCTGCACCGCAAGGGGCACCAAGACCAGGAACGTCACAGGGAAAAGGTGAAAGAAGCAATTAAGGAGAACCTCGCGGACTTAGTTAGTGAAGAGAGTATCATCATGTCGGACGGACGCCAGATTATTAAAATTCCAATCCGGTCGCTCGAGGAGTATCGGTTCCGGTACAACTTTAACAAGAGCCGCCAGGCGGGTTCTGGCGATGGGGACTCGCAGGTCGGCGACGTCATTGCGAAGGGAGCGCCAGAACAAGGCAAACCAGGCCCTGGGCAAGGTGCCGGCGACGGCCCCGGTCAGGACTACTTGGAAGCAAATGTTGCGCTCGAGGACATTGAACAGGTCTTGTTCAGCGAACTCGAACTGCCCAACCTCGCGCCGAAGACGCCAGACCGCGTGGTGGCACAAGACATCGAGTTTCGCGACGTTCGGAAAAAGGGCCTCATGGGCAACATCGACAAGAAGCGCACGCTCATCGAGGCCATCCGCCGCAACCAGAAGGAGGCCAGTGTACAAATTCGGATTCTACCTGACGACCTGCGTTTCAAAACGTGGGATGAAATCGAAAAACCAGATTCGAACGCTGTGGTGTTGGCGCTCATGGATACGAGTGGTTCTGTGGACCCCACTGGATTTAATAAAGACTGGCTATCTCTGCGTCGGAACGCACTCCACTATTGCCAGTCCTTATCGACCAAATGAATGTGGTCTAACTGATCGCGAAAGCCCTTGCGGAAGTTTTCCAGGTATTCGTTGCGCAGCGCTTGTTGTTCTACTAACTCCGTCTCTGTCAGGGGTTCAACTTTTGACTTTCGCGCCAATTCATTGAGTCGATTCAGCTTTTTCTTCTCGAGCATGCCAATCCCTCGCTTCGTGATTCCGTTCGTACTGTATTGGTGGTGGTATTTGTGTAGAGTGCCACAGTTCCCGGGCTTGCCACCAAGCGGTCTTGTCGTTGTGGGCGAACGTCCACCGGAACTACGCCAGATGGTACCATAACATTAACACTTCCCTGTAGTCGAACCAATTGGCCGTATGTTACAAGTAAACAAAACACCAGCGGGAGGTACAACAGTGGGGTACGTGGTGTCAAACATAAACCTTGAGAATCAAAATCCCCAACCGCTGTCCACGGCGTTCGAGTCTGCTCTTGCAACCAAAAAACTCGGCCATTTTAAAGGCCTGTCGATGGTGCTGTTAGGTGCAGTGCTGTGGGGTGTATCCGGGACTGCGGCACAAGTGTTATTCCAGCGCTACGGTTTTAACCCGGGCTGGTTGGTCACGGTACGGATGAGTGTGGCTGGACTTCTCCTGTTGGCCGGCGTTTCGATCAAATCAGGTCTGCCTGCGACAGTTGCGGTGTGGAAGCACAAGCGAGACGCTGTGAAACTCGTCTTGTTTGGCATCATTGGTTTGCTTGGTGTGCAATACTCGTACTTTGCAGCAATCCGCTACGGGAATGCTGCGACGGCAACGATGCTGCAGTACATGGGACCGATTTTCATCACCGTGTATATTGCGCTGCGTCAACGACGTATTCCTACAGGCGTACAGACGGCGGCAGTTGTCTTGGCATGTGGTGGCGCATTCCTGCTCGTTACTGACGGGAACGTTCACACTTTCTCGGTCAGCCCACAAGCAGTGTTTTGGGGGTTAGTGTCAGCTGTAACGCTCGCATTTTACTCTCTCTATCCGCAACGCCTACTCCACACGTACGGCTCTGCCAACGTTGTGGGTTGGGCAATGCTGATTGGTGGGGTCAGCATGTCGTTCATCACTCCACCGTGGCATTTCACAGGGCATAGCACGTTTGGCGCCTGGTGGCTCGTGAGCTTTGTCGTGTTATTCGGAACGTTGATTGCGTTCTATGTGTATATTGCGAGTCTCAAATTCATCTCCGCATCGGAAGCAAGTCTGTTGGCCTGCGCCGAGCCGTTGTCCGCCTCAATCCTGGCAGTGGCGGTCTTACACGTACAACTGGGATTGGCCTCCATGCTAGGTGGACTGTGCGTGCTGGTGACGGTGACACTGCTGGCCAGCAAACGACCGGCAACATAATCGGACGGCTCGGCGGCTGGGCATGGGGCGTGGAAGGGCGAGAGGCTGCATCTGACGATGTTGGATGCCCTGCCTGGGGTGACCGGCCCCGAACGCGGACCAGCCCTTTAAGTTTACATAATCCGGACCGTAACGTCTCCAAACAGCGTTATCCACTCTCGAGTTTACATAATTACTCCCTTTAACGCTCTCAAACCGCGTTATGCCCCTCGATTCCCCCAATTTTGAGACCGCTATGGGACGATAACGCGTTGGGATAGCGTTATCGCGTTGAGATTACCTGCATTTGTGTCCATAACGCGGTTTGAGGACGTTATCCGTTTCGGATAGCGTCCTCTCAACTGAAGAAGCGCGGATGAATCCTTTGCATCGAGTTGCTCGGTCAATCAAGACGTCCAACTTCATGCCTTGCGAGAAGCTCCTCGACGCCAGACGAGAACTCCCCCGTACACCAAGCCGCCAAGTGCAGCCCACGGTAGCAGCCAGCCGATCACTTTTGACAGCCCGACACCGACTCGGTCCATGAAGTGCAGCGACTGTACGATCGGCGCCCAGAAGGGCTCGCTGCCCTGGTGAATCGGGACCACGGAAGGCTGCAGCGTGATGTTAATCGTCGTGTACTGAATGGTGTGATTCAGTTGGTGGAGTTGACTGTTCAGGTTCGAAATCTGATTGTTGGTCTCTGTGAGAGACTGCTGAATTTGCAACATATCGGACATCTTCGTGGCCTTGTCGAACAGCCGTGTGTAGGCTTTTGCTTCGCTTTGCAGCTCCGTGACCTGCAGTTGTAAGTTGTTGTGCTCGCTGGTCACATCCTGACCAGATTGAGAAAAGGTGTCGACTTTGCCGAGCGACTTGATGTTCTTCAGCGCGGTCTGAAACTTGTTCTCGGGAACGCGGATGGTCAAGGTCGCCGAGTTCTGGCCCTGACCGTCCGTCAACTGGTTCATCGAGTGGACGAAACCTCCCGATGCTTCGGCCAGACTCGTTATGTCGCTTGTCGCCTTCGGAAGCTGAGTCACCGTCATATCGAGGTTTGCCGTCTCAATGACGAGATGCTGCCCACTCGAAGAGCCAATCGATCGCGTTTGGCCGACGGAAGCCGCTACTGTAGCACCATGAGTCGGCCCGCTGTTCGCTACGCCTGCCTGTTCTGCCGATCCCGCTCCATACCCCACAGCTGGTGAAGATGCCGTGACGCCGGAGCTCGCCGTAGATGTTCGGCCTGACATCTGTCCGCCGGAGCCGTGTCTACCAGGCGCAGTCACTGCGAGTGAGGCGATAACCAACAGCACCACACCTGCACCGACTGCCCACCAGACTCTTCGCCGTGCAAACGCAAGTTGTGCTAGCAGCCTGTGTCGCCGAGACGATGAATTCACACTCATGAGCCGGAGCCCCCTTTCACCACTTGCTGACCATTTCTGATCCAGACGTTGTACAACGAATTAAGTTGCACCCAGTTCACCGGTTTTTTGATCCCGGTGTCGGCTCCACGGCTCCACGGCTCCACGGCTCCACGGCTCCACGGCTCCACGGCTCCACGGCTCCACGGGTCAGCGGGTCAGCGGGTCAGCGGGTCAGCGGGTCAGCGGGTCAGCGGTTGCTCCATAGCTCGCTGTGAAGCAGACCTTACATCGGACAATCCTCTTCGCGCATACGGTGGAGCGAAGGGGGGACCCGACTGTGGAAGTACATGTGAAACCCTCGTTTGCCAAGGACGCGCCACCCATCACCGATTGGCTCGGAGACGAATTGCGACGGTTCATAGCCGGAAAAGTCGGCTGCGATGTGCGAGTGCACATCACCATGCCCGCTGCCAGGGGGACGACGGTAGATGATGCTCAGACGACGGTAGATGATGCTGAGACGACGGTAGATGATGCTGAGACGGCGGCAGATGGTGAGAGTGTGCACACGGCCACGCAGAGGATGGGGAAGTTCGAGGCGGATGCAGAGCGTTGTCACAGTGGTGACGGAATGGCATGAGGGTCTGTGCGGTGTACGCGCGGGTGAGCACAGACAGGCAGGGGGAGAGCCTCGATAACCAGGTGGATTATGCCAAGGAGTACATCAGGCGACTAGGCGACGAGTTCGCAGTAGACGCAACGTGTGTGTACACGGACTTCGACCAAAGCGGTTACTACACCCGCTTCATCCAACGCCCGGCGATTCAGCAGGCGCTCGAAGACGCGAAGCAAGGCAGGTTTCACGTCATCGTGTTTAAGGAAATCAGTCGAATCAGTCGTGACCAAGCGGAGCACATCGAGATTGTGAGTCGATTCCAGATGCACGGTGTGCGCGTGATCGCGATCAACGACAACGTTGACAGTGACCGCCCGGAGACCCTGGATTTGCTCGGCATTCACTCCGTCATGTCAGAGATGGAAAGCAAGCGCATCAGTTCGCGCGTGTCGTCTGGGAAAAAGTCTCTGGCTCGCCGCGGTGTGTGGCTCGGGGAAGCGCCAATCGGCTACCGTCTCTGTGAAAAAGCCCGCCGGCTCGAGATTGACGCTCAGTTTGCGGCGACGGTTGTTGCAATTTTCCGGATGTATGTGGACGAGAACAAAGGCACTCTGCGAATTGCAGACCACCTCAACAGAACGTGCCAATACAGCAAAAATGGTAAGCTGTGGTCCCGCTTCACAGTCAATCGAGTGTTGCAAAACCCGGTTTATGTCGGGGACACCGTGTATGGACGCACGCGCAATACGCTCAAGCGGATCTTTGACGAACGCGGCTATCGCAAGCAAAAGGCCAGACACGTTTTGCCGGAAGACGAGTGGGTGACGGTCCGGGACACGCATCCGCCGCTCGTCGACCGGGCGGTGTTCGACAAGGCGCAGGCATTATTGCGATCCCGAAGCAAACCTGGCGCGAAGCACTCCAAGCATCCGCTGACAGGCCTCCTTCGCTGCGAGCGCTGCGGTGAAACGATGGTCTGCCAAGTACAGCGTCAGGCCAAGCGGGAGTATCGGTATTACGTCTGCTCCAAGGCGTTTCGCTTTGGCCGGTCGATGTGTAGTCAGCCGAATATCAGGGCGGATGAGCTCGAACAGGCCATTTGGACCTATTTGATTTGCCTCCTCACCCCACTGCAGCAGGTGAACGTGACCGTCGAAGCGGTGCCGCAGACGACGGACGTCGAGCGGGAACTCGCGCGACTGAGAAACGAGATAAGCAAGGCGGAACTCGCCTTAGAAAAGTTGTTGTTGGACGATTCGATGCCAGTCTCTACGGCAACTCGCCTGAAGGAGCGATACGTTGCGACGATCAACCAATGCAATTGTGAAGTCGACGAGTTAGAAGTGCGTCGTCTGCGCCAATCGTGTGATGAGCGTGTGAACTATCAGGTCGCAGACTACCTGCAATCGCTCGGCGGTCTCGGTCACTCAAACCCGGAGGAAGTGCGGCGGATGCTACAGAGTGTGATTAGGCGCGTGACAGTGAACGGCAAACAAATTACCTCGCTGGAGCTCAACTACCGACTGCCTTAGTTCCTATATCATTATTCAATTCTGATGCGCCCACATCGATGGGGATGTTTGAAAAGTACTGTGCTCGGACCTTCTTCTTCTGGATGACGCGGTTTTTGCGAACCAAGTACGACAACGTGCAGATCCGCTACATCGCGCACCATACGGAAGCCAAGGAGGTGAGCGAGGAGCACTTCTTTACACGCGGGGAGAGCGGCGGGACTATCTGCTCGTCAGCGTACGACTACGCGCTGCAGATGGTCGAGCGCGAGTACCCGACGGACCGTTACAACCTGTATCCGATTCACTTCTCAGACGGCGATAACCTTACTTCGGACAACGAGAAGGTCATGCGACTCGCTAAGGAGCTGTGTGAACGTGCGCAGATGTTCGGGTACGCGGAAGTGAACCAGTACCAGCGTTCATCGACATTGATGTCGTCCTATGGCAAGTTTGTACACCCGCACTTTCGCTCGGTGCTGATCAAAGAGAAGAGTGATGTCTACCGGGCCTTAAAGACGTTCTTCACAACGTCAGGAGGGCAGGTGAAGCCCGCATGAACAGTGCTGAGATGGAGCAGCTCGAGGCGAGCATTGAGCAGATGACCGAGCTTGCGACGAAGAACGGCCTGGACTTTTACCCGATGCGCTATGAGGTTTGCCCGGCGGACGTTCTCTACACGTTTGGGGCTTACGGCATGCCGACGCGCTTTCATCACTGGTCGTTTGGTAAGGCGTAGAACCGTCCGTTGTGCAAACAGGCGCATCCCTGTGCCTTGCCAGTTAGGCAAACTGGGGTGACACCTGCAAAATAGGCGCCGAAGCCGGGCGCATACCGCTCCAAACGCCCTCGTCCAAGACATACCCTGCACTATGCTTCAGGAGAGGAGGAGGTCTCATGGGTACATTCGGCGGATACACCCGTTGGGCGGTGGTGTTTCTGATCATCTTTGTACTGTTCTTCTTGCTCGTGCCTGGTTATGGTGCAGGAGCGGGCTACTAAGGGCCGCTTGTGTGCAGCCCCCAGCCTGCTGGGGGCAGCCACGCAGGTAACAATCGTGATCTGGGAAAGGAGGGTTCGCAGATGTACGGTGCACTCGGCGGCTATACGCGTTGGGCAATAGTGTTCCTGATCATCTTCGTGCTGTTCCTTCTGTTGGTTCCGTACACAACGGTGACGACGTGCACAACCACGCCGGTCTACTGATAGGAACAAGCTGCGTAGATGGGCAGCCTGCCCGCCACGCAGTTTTCTTCTCTAGGCTCGTTACTGAAAGGAGGTGGTAAATGATGTGCACGAGGCAGGATTGTCAACAGTACGTTGGACGGATGGTTCAGTTTCGGACTCAGTGGGGAAACCACGTTGGGGTGATCGAGCGCGTGACGGACGACACCGCGGTCGTGCTTTCGCCGCGACAGCAAATCCCGACGAACTTGGCGTCGGCCGAGGTCAGTGAGGATGAGGCGCAACGCCTGGACCTGGCGCTTGCACGCTGGGGAGGCATGGGTGCAGGCTACGCCGGTGCTCCTGGCTACGGCGGTGGCCCTGGTTACGGTGGTGCTCCTGGCTACGGCGCTGGCCCTGGCTACGGCTATCCGGCATATGGTTGGGGCTTTGGCTGGGCGCGGTGGGCTGTGGCGTTTCTGTGGATATTCGCACTGTGGGGACTGTTCTTGTGGTAACACCACACCACACTGTGGCGGAGTGGGGAGACCCGCTGCCGCCGCGTGCGGACGAGCTTACATATTCCACTCGATCACGGGCGGTTTCCGTCCGGGTGCAAGCACGACGCGACGAACAGCTGCGCGCACGATGGCCTGTCGCTCTGCAACGGTGAGGATTGGCCAGGTATCTGCGATGAGCTGTTCGGGCCGCACGGGCGGTAGGTCTGCGTGGTACTGCGTGGCTTCCGGTCCGCGAGTAGGAGCGCTACGTCTGGCTCGTTCGGTTTCGCACGCAGCGATGCGCGCACAGACGTCTGACTGTGCTTGTTTCAGCTCAGCGATGCGGTCACGAACTTCGTTCATCGTCACTTGTCCGGATTCAAACGCCTCATACCACTGTGTGAGCCGCACCTGAAGCTGTGCTTGTTCCTCCCGAAGTTGCTCGACTCGTCTTGTTGCCTCGGCTCGGGCGGTCGTCGTGTCCGCCAACTCATTTGCACCCATTTGCTGCACCAACTCGCCGTCTAGTGCCACGCCTAGTACTGCTTGCACAACTGCTGCGTCTAGTTCGCTCTGCCGGTAATAGCCGAGCGTACACGGAGTGCCTTGACCGCGTCTGCGTTGGTGTTGCCGTTTGCAGCCGTAGTAGTCGTACGCGAGAGTGCCGGCGTCGCGGACGGCTCTGTCCCGCTTCGAACCGTCCCTCGCATCACTGCTGCCTTTCCGGCTAATGTGGATCACGCTTCCGCCGCACACACCGCAGACGGCGAGTCCGCTCAGCAGGTAGCTGCCGCCGCGCGTGTAGCTTCTCTGTCGCTCACGAAGTGCGAGTTCGGCCGCGTCGAGAGTGGCGGGATCGACAATCGGCTGGTGTTTCCCCTGCACGCGCTCACCTGCGCGGTTGAGGTAGCCTGCGTAGATTGGCCGCGTTAACATCTGGCGGATGGCGGTGTGTGTGAAGTTGCGAACGTCACTCTGCTCATTTGCCCAGTCGGCCAGGCTGGACAGGCTCTCGCCGCTCAGAAACCGGCGAAACACGCTCCGGACGACGGCGGCCTCAGCGCGATGGATGGTGAGCGACTGTCTGGCCCGCTCCCAGCGATATCCGAACGGCACCCGGCCGCCGTGCCACAGCCCGTCTTGAATGCGCTGTCTGCGCCCCATTGTGGTGCGCTCGACAATCGTGTCGCGCTCAAGCTGTGCAAAGACGGCGAGAATGCCGAGCATCGCTTTGCCGAGCGGGGTTGCGGTGTCGAACGGCTCGGTAGCGCTTTGGAACGCGACACCCTGCGTCTCGAAGACGTCCTCAAGCAAGTGCAGCACGTCCTTTTGTTTGCGACCTAGGCGGTCGAGGCGATAGACCACTACCGCCTGCACGCGCCTAGCGGCAACATCTTGAAGCAGACGGCGCAGAGCGGGGCGGTCGAGCGTGGTGCCACTGTAGCCATCGTCGATGTAATACGCGTAGTTCTCCCAGCCCTGTGACACACAGTAGGCGGCGAGGCGCTGTTGCTGACTGGCGATTGAGAACCCTTGTTGCGCTTGCTCATCAGTGCTGACGCGGCAGTAGAGAGCTACGGTTATCGGACAATCGGTGCGCTGCATAGATTCACCCCCGAGGTGACCTGCATTGATTAAACTCCGCCCAGAGGCGCAGCAGACCATCGCAGCCATCTGTCTAGAGGCCAGACGGCGTGAGCTGGAACATGCCCGCAACGAGAGAGCCCCGCACACCGCAGAACAAGCAGCGAGCAACCTCGAGAATGCGCAGCACGCCATCCCTACACTGTATGACGAAGAACGGAGCGAATAGTCGATCTGGGGGTGTGCGAAGACAGACTGATGTGCTAGTCTACGAATATACTGAATAGGGTACAAGTAAGCGGTTCCAGTCGGTGAGTAACGTCGCTAGACCGAAAGTGGCAGCCAGCATCAACCAAACAGTCGGTTGAGACTGGGCAGACCGATGTGACAAGGAGGTAGCATTGTGGCGACAGTCCTTGATGTGAAGGAGTTCCCTCTGTTTATCGGCGGCAAATGGACACCGGCTCAGTCCGGGGAGACGTTTGACGTCATTAACCCTGCGACCGGTCAGTTGGCAGCAAGAGTAGCCAAGGCTGGCGTTGACGACGTGAACGCGGCCGTGGCAGCGGCGCGCAAGGCGTTTGACAGCGGGATGTGGTCTAAGCAAGCCCCCGAATCGCGTGCGGCGATGTTGATGCTGTTCGCGCAAAAGATTATGGAAAACGCGAACGAACTGGTCTACCTAGAAGCCATCAGTTCCGGTGGTACCGTCCGTCGGGTCGGATTCTCCGACATCTTGCAGATTGGCGATTTGCTACAACAGACGGCGAAGTTTATTCAAGAGTACAAGTATGTCGAGTACCTGCCCATCCCGCCGTTCCCGGGACCCGCCAACGGCCAGGTTTGGCGCGAGCCGTTTGGCGTCTGCGCCGCAGTGACACCCTGGAACTTCCCGATGATCCTCGCCATGTGGAAAGTCGTACCTGCCCTCGCCATGGGCAACACCATTGTCGTCAAGCCTGCATCGAACACACCGCTGTCGACGCTGAAACTAGCGGAACTCGCGTCGCAGGCTGGCATCCCGGCCGGCGTCTTCAACGTCGTCGCAGGTCCTGGCGCAAGCGCCGGCGAAGCGCTCGTGACGCACCCGGACGTCGACAAAGTGGCGTTCACCGGATCGACCGAAGTGGGCAGGCGCATCATGCAGTTGGCGGCGGGATCGGTCAAAAAGGTGTCACTTGAGCTCGGCGGCAAATCACCGTCCATCATTCTGCCAGACGCAGACCTCGACATCGCCATCCCAGGTGCGCTGTTCGGCGTGTTCCTGCACTCTGGGCAGATCTGTGAGTCCGGAACGCGGCTGTTCGTGCACGAGTCGATGTACGATAGCGTGATCGACCGGCTCGTGGAAAAAGCGAAGGACATCCGCCTTGGCGACCCACTGAGCCACAACACAGGCATGGGCCCGGTCGTGTCGAAGCAGCAGTTTGACACGGTCATGAACTACATCGAAATCGGTAAGCAGGAAGGCGCGCGCGTCGTCTGTGGCGGCAAACCTGCCATGGTGGAAGGGTACGAGGGCGGCTACTTCATCGAACCGACCATCTTCGCGGATGTGACCAACGACATGCGCATTGCGCAGGAGGAAATCTTCGGCCCGGTGCTCGTCGTGATCAAATACAAGGACGTTGCAGAGGCGATTCGCCTCGCCAACGACACCATCTACGGCCTCGCCGCTGGCGTGTGGACGCGCGACACCAACGAAGCCTACCGCATTGCTCGCGAGCTGCGGGCAGGGACGGTGTGGATCAACGACTGGCACATGCTGCGCGCCGACGCTCCGTTTGGTGGCTACAAGCAGAGCGGGTTTGGGCGCGAACTCGGGCGGCATGCGCTCGACGAGTACACGCAGGTGAAGCACGTGCACGCGTCGCTGTTGCCGGAAGTCGAGAAGCGGACCTGGCTTGGCATTCTGTTTGGGTGACCCTGGGATGAGTACTGGCGACTTTTCCCCAACGGGGCCAAGCTGCGAGTTGACGGAGCGCGCTGTCGCAGTGATTGAGCAGGTCGCGAAGGTTCGTCTGGGGCCGCTGATTCTGACGATCTCGAACGGTTGCTGCGACGGCACCGCACCGTACCTGTACGACAAGGCGCTGCCGCCGAGCCACGCGGCTTGCGTGCTCGAGACGGACCAGGTCAGCGTCTACATCACGTCTCTGCTGAAAGGGCGGGCCGCGGTTCCCGTTCACTATGTAATCGACGCGTTCCCGGATGCGGCCAGCGACAGCCTCTCGCTCGAGAGCGACTTTGGCTGGCGGCTCACGGTACGAATGGAATCCAGATGAGGAAAGGCGGGTACTCCATGACGACTTCGTATTTTCAGTTCGGCGTGCGAACGGCAGTCAACAGCGGTTCCGGCTGCCGGTCGCTTTTGCCAGACATTCTGCGCGGCCTCGGCGGGCATCGGGCCTTGCTTGTGACCGACAAAGGTCTGACCAAGGCCGGTGTGACGGCGATGGTACGGAAGCTGTTCGACGGACTGCCACAGCCGGTGAAACTCGTCGGCGTGTTCGACGACGTCGAACAGGACGCGAAGGGCGGGATTATCAACAAAGGCGTGGAGCGTTACAAGCAACTTGGCGCAGACTGCCTAATCGCGCTTGGCGGCGGCAGCGTACTCGACACGGTCAAAGGCATGAAGTGGATGCTGCACAAAGGGCTGCCGGACATCCGGATGGGGCTTTTGACCAACACCATTGAGATGTTTCCGGAAGCCCAGTACATCCCCATCCCGCACGTCGCCATCCCGACCACAGCCGGCACAGGGGCAGAAGTATCGCCGATCGCCGTCGTGTTCAACGAGATGCTGAACGTCAAGACGAACCTCATCAACCCGTTCGTCGCGGCCGACTTCGCGCTGCTCGACCCGGATTTGACGGTTGGTCTGCCGCCGAGCATCACAGCGTTCACCGGTTTTGACGCCCTGACGCACGCGGTCGAGGCGTACTTCTCGCCCGTGGCGAACCCGATGGCAGACGCCTACGCCATCCAGGCCACGCGGATGATTGTCGAGAACATTGCGACGGCGGTGCACGAGGGCACGAACCTCCACGCGCGCTCCAACATGCTAATCGCCAGCTGTATGGCCATATCGGCCTTCAGCGTGGCTTTGAACGCCATCCCGGTGCACAACATGGCGCACGCCTATGGGGCGAAGTGGGGCATTCCGCACGGCCTCGCGAACGCGGTGTTGCTGCCAAACGTGATGGCGGCGATGCCTGACTTTTACAAACCGCGGGCCAAAGGCTTTGCGAAGGAACTCGGCCTCGCGAACGTGCCGGAGGACCCGCAGGAAGCGCTCGACGCGGTGATTGCTTTCATCCGCGACTTGCGGGCAGAAGTCGACCTGCCAGACACCTTCGCACAGTTCAACATTCCGCCGGATGCGCTGCCACAGATGGTGAAGCTGGTGCAGTCTGACCCATCGGGTATCCTGTTCCGGCTGCCAGACGCCGTGATCGACCGTGTTGGCCACGAGGTAGCGGGGGTCGCTGAAGCTGTGCTGTAATCGACCATTCGACATTTCCAGGCAAAATCAGGAAGGGATTGGCGCAACCTTGCACGAAATCGTGCAAGGTTGTGTTTTGGTGGTACGCCTGGCACGGCAGGCTGGTATCGCACCGCGCCATCCATCATTGTTTCATGCGTTCGGTCTTTCGCTAAGGCATTCCACCGGATGAAACTCGACTATGACTTCGGACTCAGCCGGATCTACGAACTCGTCATCAACTCTGACCCTTGCTACGCGTTTTTGCTTGACGGCAACAGCTTGCTTCAGAACATGACAGTGTGCGCTCACGTTTTAGGTCACTGTGATTTCTTTAAGAACAACGCCATGTTCACACGCACATCGCGCGATATGGTTGAACGCATGGCTTCGTCGGCCGAGCGGATCAGGCAGTACGAACTCGAGTACGGACGCGACCGCGTCGAACGTGTGCTCGACGCCGCGATGGCAGTGCAGGAGCACGTGGATGCATCAAGGTACGGTGGGCGGCGGAGACAGGTGTTTGAACAAGCGCGATCGACCCGAAATGATCGCAATTCGCGCAACCGGGACAAAGTCGCCACGCGAACTCCGTACGATGACCTGTGGTCGATCGGCGAAAACACGTCCGGCGGTGGTGGAACCGGGGACAAAGGTGACGAGGAGGCGAGCAAACGCGAGCGGGGACTGCCTCAGCGCGACGTTATGCTCTACCTGATCGAACACAGTCCAGTGCTCGACGAGTGGGAGCGCGACATCCTCTCCGTCCTGCGGGAAGAGATGTTGTACTTTTGGCCGCAGATGGAGACGAAAATTATGAACGAAGGTTGGGCGACGTACTGGCATCTGCGGATCATGCGCGATCTCGACCTTGCTCCCGGCGACGCCCTCGAGTTTGCAAAGATGCACGCGGGTGTGGTGCTGCCGTCGAGGACCACCATCAACCCGTACCACGTTGGGCTCGCTATTTGGGAGGACATCGAAAAGCGTTGGAATGAACCAACCGAAGAGGAACGTGAACGCTTCGGTCGCGAGCCGGGCCAAGGCCGTGCGAAGATGTTTGAAGTCCGTGAGGTCGACAACGACGTGTCGTTCCTGCGCAACTACTTGACCAAGGACCTGATCGAGAAACTCGACCTGTACTTGTACCAGAAGATTGGAAACGAGTGGCGGATTGTCGAGACGAACTGGGAAAAAGTACGGGACTCCATTTGTGCGTCGCGGACAAACGGCGGGATCCCGGTCATAGACGTCACCGACGGCGACTTCAACCAAAGTGGCGAACTCTACCTCACGCACGCATATGAGGGGGCCGAGCTCGACCTGAAGCACCTCGAAAAGACGATGCAGTATGTGCAACAGCTGTGGGGGCGGACCTGCCATGTCGAAACTGTCGTCGAGGGCCGCGGTGTGCTCTTCACCTGCGACGGCAAACGGACGACGCGGAAGTTTCTGTAGCCAGACGCATGTTTGGGCTTCGCGATGGCGATGGCGATGGCGGCAGGACCTCACTGAGCAAAGGTTGTGCGCTAGTGCTGACGCGCCATTTTCTCATGTGCTACTTCCTTATGCACTATTTTCTTATGCGCTATTTCCTCGGATCCCTCCGTTTTGCCGGGGTCCGCACTGATAGCGCATTTTCGTGCCCTGTGCGGGAGCCCTGTGCGGGAAGCCCTGCGCGGGAGCCATGCGCGGGAAGCCATGCGCGGGAAGCCATGCGCGGGAAGCCTAGTAGGGCGAGCTTTGCTGGTCACCTGATCGGCGTACTCTCGTACCGTCTCTGAGTGCGAGATCGCGTTCTGGACGGATTGAGTGATCGTTTCGATCACGTAGGAGCCGCGGGTGGGGCGTTATGTGATCCTTTCGATCACATACGAGCCGTGGTTGCGGTGAGAAGTGATCCTTTCGATCGCATAGGAGCCGTGGTTGCGGTGAGAAGTGATCCTTTCGATCACATAGGAGACACGGGTGCGGTGAGAAGTGATCCTTTCGATCACATAGGAGCCGTGGTTGCGGTGAGAAGTGATCCTTTCGATCACATAGGAGCCGCGGCTGCGGTGAGAAGTGATCGTTTCGATCACATAGGAGCCGCGGGTGCGGTGAGAAGTGATCGTTTCGATCACATAGGAGCCACGAGTGCGGTGAGAAGTGATCGTTTCGATCACATAGGAGCCGCGGGTGCGGTGAGAAGTGATCGTTTCGATCACATAGGAGCCGCGGGTGGGGCGCTATGTGATCGTTTCGATCACATAGGAGCCGCTGACGCGGCAGTAAGTGATCCTTTCGATCACATGGTCATTTAAATCACCTCTAGTAAGAGGGCGGAAGAAGCATATTGGTGTGCGTCCAGGCCAATTGAGTGGCATTAGCGGGTTAGTAAGCTCGTCCAAAGGGTTCTCCTTGTACCTAATTGCAGTACGTACAATGAGGGGTGCGAGTACGGGCGACTGGCCCCCCATCCCCATCCCCATCCCCATCCCCATCCCCATCCCCATCCCCATCCCCATCCCAGACATACGGCAAAATGCGCAGGCCGGGCATCCATTTCACAATAGTCCGCCTGCACTAGTACATAAGGTGCCGGTAAATCATCCAGATTGTGCTGTTTCGTGTGATCCGAGGCGCGTAGTGTGGGAGTACAGGTCCGTCGTGTCGCACCCTGGGAGGTGTGGAAGCGGGCGCGGCGGCAAGCGTGATCCGGCAAACGCAGTGCAACACACAAAGATGCAGCGCTTACATTGGTTAAATTGGATTAGTCTACTATGATTGGCCCGGTTGCATCATGTGGGAATGCAAGTGCGGCCTCACAATTGACCTCAGAGACAAACGAGCGGATAAGTACGTCTCGTTGTCGTGTCTCCAGTTCGTTTCCATGATGGAGGAGAGGTCAATGAGAGTGTCCAGTTGCTGTGAAGCCCCGATAGTAGTAGAAGTCCGGTCTGACCTGCCGAACTGCACCGATGACGAGTACGACTTGCAAGTGCCGTTTCACGTGTGTTCAAAGTGCGGGGCTGTCATCATCGACTATCTCTATCCTCAAGGAGGCGAAGACGGAAATGCAGCTGCAAAAGGCACTCGTCTACACACCGCGAACGGACGCTATCACTGAGACGCTGCAGATGGTCAGCGGGTTGCTGCTGGTGGTCTTTTTGTGGGCGCATATGTTGTTCGTGGCGTCCATCTGGCTCGGGCAGAACGCGTTTAATGTGCTTGCGCACTTCATGGATCAGTTTGGACTGCTTCCACTCGCAATTGTCTTTCTCATTCTCGTCGGCGGCACGCACATTGGGGCCGTGCTGCGCCGGATGCCAAAGCAGTACTCCGAGCAGAAGTTGGTGTGGAAACACGCCAAGCTCATTCACCACGGCGACACCTGGTCCTGGCTGTTTCAGTCCATCACCGGCAGTGCCATTGTCATCCTCGCAGTGACGCATGTCGCCATCGTGTCGTTTGCCGGGATCAACGCCAATTTGAGTTCGCTGCGCGTTGTCAACCCCGGTTTTCTGGTCTTCTACGCTGTGCTTCTACTGTTGTCTGAATACCACGCCAGCATTGGCGTCTACCGCATCTTTGTGAAGTGGGGCTTCGTCAACCGCCACAGCATGAAACGCGTGTTGGAAGTTGTGAGCGTGCTGTTTGTCATCGTCGGCGGCGTATCACTTGCAATCCTGTACATGTTGGGGGCATCGAAATGACGAATAGTCACAAGGGTCACGACATGTTTATGACAGACGTTCTCGTCATTGGCGCCGGTCTGGCGGGGGAACGGGCCGCCATTGAATCTGCCGCAAATGGCTTGAATGTCATTCTGCTGAGCCTGGTGCCGCCGCGGCGTTCGCACAGTTCGGCTGCTCAAGGTGGTATGCAGGCCGCACTCGGTAACACCGCGATGGGCAAAGGTGACAGCCCCGACATCCACTTTCTCGACACCGTCAAAGGGTCGGACTGGGGTTGTGAGCAGGACGTCGCACGGTTGTTTGCCGAGACCGCGCCCATCGTCATGCGCGAGATGGCGCACTGGGGTGTGCCGTGGAACCGAGTGACCACAGAAAAGCGGATTTATGACGGCAAGGAAATTCATGAAGATCCCGCCAAAGTCGGCCTCATCGCCGCCCGCAACTTCGGTGGAACAGCGAAGTGGCGCACCTGTTACACCGCAGATGGCACCGGCCACACTGTGCTGTACACCATGGACAGCATCGTGCAGAAGCATGGGATCACGGTGCACGACCGCGTCGAAGCACTCAGCCTCATCCAGGACGGCGACACCTGCTACGGCGCAGTCGTCCGCGACTTACGCACGGGTGAGTTGCGCGTCTATACAGCAAAGTCCACAGTTATTGCGACAGGTGGGTACGGCCGTTTGTACGGGGCGTCGACAAACGCCGTGATCAACGAAGGGTCTGGCATGTCCATCGCGCTTGACACAGGCGTGGTCCCGCTTGGCAACATGGAAGCTGTGCAGTTCCACCCGACTGGCATTGTCCCGTCGTGGATTCTTATCACAGAAGGCGCACGGGGTGACGGTGGCTACCTGCTCGACAAAAACGGCTACCGCTTCATGCCAGACTACGAGCCGAACAAGAAGGAGCTGGCGTCGCGCGACGTCGTGTCGCGGCGGATGATGCAGCACATCCGCGCGGGCTACGGCGTGGACAGCCCGTACGGCCAACACCTGTGGCTCGACATCCGCCACCTTGGCGCAAAGCACATCAACACGAACCTGCGCGAAATTGCGAACATCTGCCGGGAGTTTAACGGCATTGACCCGGTCAAAGAACTCATCCCCGTCCGCCCCACTCAGCACTACAGCATGGGCGGAATTCGTACCAACATCAACGGCCAGGCCTACGGCCTGAAGAACCTGTACGCGGTTGGCGAAGCAGCCTGTTGGGATTTGCACGGCTTCAACCGCCTCGGTGGCAACTCGCTCGCTGAGACGGTCGTGGCGGGGAAAATCATCGGTGAGAAGATTGCGGAGTTCACGAAGGACGTTTCCCTGACCGTCTCCACGAGCCTCATCGACGGCCACCTGCACGCGCAGCTCGACCGAATCGAGCGGTTGCAACAAAATGCTGGGCGTGGTGGCGAGAACGTCTACGAGCTTCGCAGCCTGATGGAGAACACACTTAGCCAAAACGTCGGGATCTTCCGTACTGAAGGACCGCTGCAGGAAGCGGTCGACACGCTGCGCGAACTGCACCAACGCGCGCAGAACATAGGACTCCGCGGGACAGGCCGTGGCGCCGATCCTGAACTTGCCCTCGCCTTGCGCCTGCCAGGCATGATTCGCCTCGCGCTCACGATTGCCAAAGGTGCGCTCGCGCGGCAGGAGAGTCGGGGCAGTCACTTTCGCGAGGACTTCCCGAAGCGCGACGACGCAACTTGGCTCAAGCGGACCTTGGCATATTGGCCGGAACACGCAAGTGAACCGGACCTGAAGTACGAATCCGTGAAGATTACCGAACTGCCGCCTGGCGACCGCGGTTACGGCGAAGCCAGCGCGACATCGAAGTCGGCGCCAACGCAGTCGTAGGAGAAGGGTGGGTACGCAGATGGCACAGCGAACACTGACATTTCGAATCATGCGGTACAACCCGGATACGCCGGATATTAGACCGCACTTGCAAGACTTTACGTTGAATGAAGAACCGGGCATGACGCTGTTCGTGGTTCTGAACAAGATCCGCGAAGAGCAGGACCCCTCACTCCGGTTTGACTTTGTCTGCCGAGCCTCGATTTGCGGATCATGCGGCATGCTCGTCAACGGCCGCCCGACACTGGCCTGCCGGACTCTGACCAAGGACCTGCCGGAAGTGACGACGCTCCTGCCGCTGCCAGCGTTCAAACTGCTCGGCGACCTGTCGGTCGACACGGGCACATGGTTTCGCGACATGTCTATCCGCACCGAGGCGTGGGTGCACAACGACGCTCCGTTCGACCCGACCGTGGAAGAAGAGCGAATGGACAACGAGACGGCGCTTCGGATTTACGAGGCAGAGCGTTGCATCGAGTGCGGGTGCTGCATCGGCGGTTGCGCGACGGCGAACCTGAAGCCAAATTTCATCGGGGCGGCCGGGATCAACCGGGTGGCCCGCTTCATGGTCGACCCGCGCGACCAGCGCTCGGAACAGGAGTACTTCGAAGTGGTGGGCACGGAAGACGGCGTGTTCGGCTGCATTGGCCTCATGGCTTGCGACGACAACTGCCCTGTCGGTGTGCCGCTGCGCGGACAACTTGCCTATGTACGACGCAAGATGGCGGCGGTTGGTTGGAAGATGCACTCGGTCTAAAAGCCGACCCGAATATTCGGCTAGGCCATCCCAACAGGTAGGTCGCCTGGTGGGATGGCTGTTTTTTTGTCGCGCGGCCTTGACATTTCGTATCAGTCACGCGTGAATTTGTGCTTTTATGCTCAGAAACCCCTACTAGTTTAGACTATCACCCAATGCGTCGCGGACTACTTGACATGGGTAGGCTCTGCACTCGCAAATTGGTCCGATATGTCCTGCCGGCCCCTCACCAGATGGGGCAAAATACAGACGTAGCAAGGAGTGGAGTTCAGCGCATCGGTTGCAGGGATAGACGACCGACAGTGCCCCACTCCGGCGACGAGTTGAGGGGGACGACGATGTGTTTACTACATGGCTGCGCCGCAACGACTGGTCGGCTGGCATTTTGGCCATTGCTCGCATTTTCGTCGGGTGGCAGTTCCTTCACGCAGGTTGGGAAAAAGTCACGGGGCCGACTGGGTTTACGGCGCTTGGTTTCTTGAAGGGGGCCGTGGCAAACCCGGTCTTGTCGTCAGCCAAGACTGTTCAGTACCCGTGGTTTGTGCACTTCTTAAACGGTTTCGCAATCCCGAATGTCGCTGTGATCAATGTTTTGGTGTCGTGGGGAGAACTACTGGTTGGCATCGGCCTCATCACCGGCACGTTGACGACGGCTGCGATGTTCTTCGGAATGTTGATGAACTTCATGTATTTGTTCAGCGGCACCATATCGCAAAACCCGCTGGACATCCTCCTTGGCATCTTCATCATTGTGGCAGGCTACAACGCAGGACGTTACGGTGCCGACTACTGGGTCATCCCGAAGTTGCGCCAGTACGTTCACAACATGGTCAGTGACGATGTGGTCTTTCCGAAGGGGACTGGGACTGGGACTGGGACGGCGATGCGGCGTTAGGTAGCGATTCGACATTTGACTGCAATGTCATCAACGTCGCAAGTGGCAACTGGTGAAATAGACGATACAGTGGGGCTGTTTTGGCGGGTGTCATGCCTGTTCAATGCAGTCCCATTTTGGTGACATCACGTCGGTTGACGTGATGAGGACGAGCCTTGAGAGCCACCTGCCTAATGGGTATCGGTCGCGCGGTCCACGAGTTTTGTTATGATGAAGGGAGAAAATTTCCTGGACCGGACGCGTCGAGTGATTGGGGGGATTCCATCTTTCCTCATCGTCGACTCATCTATCGGTTTCGGCGGCGAGTGAAAGACCACATCGTTACCCACAAATCTTTGTAGCGATGACGGCCGTGATCCTCATTGTAGGATGGTAGCCTCGACACCCGTTGAAGCGAATACCGTGCTCGTGTACACCGCGATTAACAACATTCCCTCGTGATTGGGGATACTCCACAAGCGGGACTCCGTGATTCCGAACTCGTCGGTCCATATTGTCATACAGAGGAGAGGATACCGGGTGGTTCTGCTGCTGTTTTTGCTGGCCGTTGTGCTGATCGGCGGCGTGTGGTCGGCCCGTGTCGGCAGTCGACTCGGTTTTCCCGTTTTGGTCGGTTTCGTAGGCATCGGTCTGCTCCTTGGACCGAACGTGTGGGACCTCGCCCCGCACGTCTCACACAAACTCGCTGAAGACATCGGCTACGTCGCCCTCATTCTCATTCTTTTTGAAGGCGGGTTGCATACGTCGTTCGCGCGCATCCGGCGGGCGCTTGTGCCCTCCATCTCGCTCGCGACTCTCGGCGTGCTCATCAGTTCCGCAGTGATGACTGCGCTCGCCTACTGGCTGTTGCAGATCCCGTTTTACACGGCCGCCCTGTTCGGCGTCGCAGTCAGCTCAACCGACGCTGCTGCGGTGTTCAGCATGCTCGGCGGCAAATCGCTGCAGCGGAATCTGGTCGACGTGCTCGAAGTGGAGTCGGGTACGAACGATCCGATGACGTTCTTCCTGACGTTGACCCTCATCGGGTGGGCCGCGCACGGAATCGGGTCACCGGGGCATGTCGCCCTTCACATGGTCGGCACGTTCGCGCTGCAGATGGGAGTCGGCCTTGTCGTCGGCGTCGCTGTTGGCTACGTGGCATCCTGGACAAACCAGAACATCAAACTCGACACAGGCGGGCTGTACCCGACGATGTCGCTCGCGTTCGCGTTTCTCGCGTTTGCCGTCGCCGCTGCGCTGCAGGGCAGCGGCTTTTTGGCAGTCTATGTCGCGTCCGTCGTGATCGGCAATCGACGACTTGAACACCGCCACAGTATTCTTCGCTTTCACGAAGGCCTCGCGTGGACGATGCAGATTCTCATGTTCGTCGTGCTCGGCTTGCAGATTTCTCTGCACCTGCTCCCACCGATTGTCCTGCCTGGCATCGGTCTCGCCGTCGGTGCACTGTTTATCGCCAGACCCGCTGCAGTGTGGCTGTCGACGATTGGCACAGGGTTCACGTGGAAAGAGAAGCACTTCCTATCGTGGGCCGGGCTGCGCGGAGCGGTGCCCATCGTGCTTGCCTTAACTGCGTTGCTTGCGCCAATTAATACGCCGTACACACTGCTCGGGGCCGTGTTCTTCGTCGTGATCGCGTCGACCCTCGCTCAGGGTCTAACGGTCGGGTGGTTCGCCGACAAGCTCGACTTGACCGACCCATCGCCGTCTGAAAACCTTCTCGAGCTCGTCGCGATTGCGAGGGAGAGTGCCTGTATTTTGCCTGTCGAGATTACAGAGGCTTCCCGTTTCGTGCGCCACAAAATGGTCGACATCCCGTTTCCGCCAAACACGCTGTGCTACGCCGTGATCCGCGGTGAACGCGTCATTGTCCCGCGCGGCGCCACGACACTTCGCCCTGACGACCACCTGCTCATCCTCTCGGATCGCGAACAGATTGCCAAACTCACTACCCTCTTCGCCAACGAACGCGTCGGCAGCCCGGAGATGCTGCCGTAGGGTGTCAGGTAGTTCTGTACGCGAGGCGGGGGACGGGCACCACGGTTCACGGGTGGCCGATAGCGCCAATATGGCGCAATGCGTGGGTGTTCGGGCGTCGGATAGCGCCAAAATGGCGCAATGCGTGGGTGTTCCGATGTCGGATAGCGCCAATTTGGCGCTATGGCAACGGATAGCGCCAAAATGGCGCAATGCGTGGGTGTTCCGATGTCGGATAGCGCCAATTTGGCGCAATGGCAACGGATAGCGCCAAAATGGCGCAGTGCGTGGGTGTTCCGCAGGCGGATAGCGCCAAAGTGGCGCAATGGCAACGGATAGCGCCAAAATGGCGCAGTGCGTGGGTGTTCCGCAGGCGGATAGCGCCAAAGTGGCGCAATGGCAACGGATAGCGCCATTTTGGCGCAATGCGTGGGTGTTCCGGTGTCCGATAGCGCCAATATGGCGCAATAGCAACGGATAGCGCCATATTGGCGCAATGCGTGGGTGATCCGGTGTCGGATAGCGCCAATATGGCGCAATAGCAACGGATAGCGCCATATTGGCGCAATGCGTGGGTGATCCGGTGTCGGATAGCGCCAAAATGGCGCAATGGCAACGGATAGCGCCAAAATGGCGCAATGCGAGGGTGTTCCGGTGTCCGATAGCGCCAAAATGGCGCAATGCGTGGGTGTTCGGGTGTCGGATAGCGCCAAAATGGCGCAATGCGTGGGTGTTCCGCAGGCAGGTAGCGCCAAAATGGCGCAAAGTCGCCAGGCCAGGCCACGCCCGGTGTCGGGTAGCGCCAAAGTGGCGCTTCTTATAAGTCTCGCCGATTCAGCCAATATTGATAGGAGGCAGTGGTGTCAGCTCGGCATCGACTTTGACGCCCCTATCATTTTGTAAAACTTGGTGTCTACTAATCGAAGGACGAGGGCTGACCGTGGCGAAGTCTGTCGATTATACTTGGGACAACATTGTTTTGCAGAGGATGAGCGCGTTGAATCGAAACGAGTCGAAGGCGCTGTGGGTCAAGCCCGTTCCCGAGCTGAAGTACGTCAACGCGGAAAACGTGGCGCGCTATCGCCTCATCATGCGGACTTTCTACGAGAATCACCAGCGTCTTAAGTACTGGCTGCGGCCGCAGGACGTCTACGAGCAGGTCATGGCGATGGGGCTGCTTGGTGATTACACCGAAGAGCAGTGTCAGAGTGACTTGGAGCAATTGCGGGAGTGGAAGAATCTCACCGCCGCGCACGATGGCGGGCGGGCGATGTCGATTGAGGAGTACCTGAAACGCCGCTTCCGCTATCAGATGACACCGTATGCGGTCGAGATTGAGCGGATGCTTCAGAGCCTCGAGAACATCACCGGTTACGGCGGGTCGCTGGAACCGCGACAGATGGAGAAACTGGCAGCTTTCGTGCTTCGGGCGCGGGACGCCGCAGGTCAGTTTGCGCCGGACGAAGCGCTCAACCTCTGGCATGACATCCAAGATGCGTTCCGCCAACTACACGAGAGTTCTTCCGATTACCTGGCGAGTCTAAGCGCCGCGCAGGCGGAAGAGTTGATGTTGACCGAGAAGTTTCTCGAATTCAAAGACCTCTTGTCGGACCGTTTGCGCAACTTTGTGCTCGGGCTGCAGCGGTACGGGAGTCAGCTCGAAGGGCTGTTTCGCGACACGGCAAACGAGACTTGGTCCGCGTTTCTGGATGCCGTGGTGAATGATGAGGCGAGGCTGCCCGTGCTCGATAGTCCAGTCCCGGTCGAGGAGCGTCGGGCCCGCCACGAAACCGAGTGGGCGGTCATCGGCCAGTGGTTCGTTGGAACCGATCGCGACATCAGTGACGTCCAGCAACTCGAGCGCGCAACGAAGGACGCAATCTCGCGCATCGTCCGCTATGCGCTCGCGATCCAAGAGAAGTTCCGCGTCGGTGTCAGCCGCAAGCGGGAACTCGATGTGCTCGGTCAGTGGTTCTTCCGTTTGCACGACGAGGGTGACGCCGACCAGGCGCACGAACTCGGCGCCCTGACCTTTGGCTTGTATGGTACCAAGCATTTGCAGGGCGATGGAGAGGCATCGTCAGACTCAGCGGACCTCAGCCTGTGGGACGAAGAGCCCATCTATCGAACTTTGCGATCCCGTTCGCGCGCCCGCACTCGCCGTTCGGAGACGCAGTCTGTCAAGAGTACGAAGGCGCAGCAGGAGGCGGCTGCAGCGGTGATTCTCGCCGAAAAGGCACGCGAGGCACAGCTGATTGAAGATTGGCTCGCGCTCGGGTCGTTTGCCATGAGCGAACTTCCTGTGCTGCCTGCCGAGCAGCGACCGCTGCTGCTCTCGTGGCTCAGCCGCTGCCTGTCGACCCAATCGCGCAAGTCGCGCACGCCGGATGGCCTGGAAGTTGAGCTGAAGCCGCCGGCGACAGACGCCCGCGCCACGCTGCACTTCTCGGACGGCGACCTCGAATTGCCAGACTTCCGGATGCAGGTGAAGGCGGTGAGGTCGTCGTGACGAAACAGGCCAGAGTGATGCGCGCCATGCGCCCGCGCAAACCCGAACAGACGTGGCAGGAAGACCGTGTCGAAGTCGTGCAGGCGCTGCTCAACCAACCGTTCATCAGCTATAGCCGCCAACCCGGGCTGTACAGCAAGGCAAGGGATCACTACCGTGATCTGCGTGATTGGTTCCACGAGCAGACAGGCTGGTCGCTGATTCTGACCCGCAAGTTTGTGAAACTCGAGAAGACGCCAGTCGTGTGGCAGCCGTGGATGCGCGTCGATGGTCTGCGCGACGGCCGTGACTATGCGCTTTTCACCTATGGACTGTGGTACCTTGAAGGACTCGGTGACGGCGAGCAGTTCTTGCTGACGGAGATGGTCGAGGCCATTCGCGACCACCTGCTCGCTGTTGCTGTCGAGATTGACTGGACGGTGTACGACCACCGTCTCGCGATGTCGCGGGCGCTCAAGAAGCTACGTGACCTCGAGGTGATTGCAGCGGTCGAGGGTGACGAGTCGGACTGGGCTCGGAGCGCAGAGGGACACGACGTGCTCTACGAAGCGTCGCCGCTGGCCCGCTACGTGTTGCGCCGGTTCCCGAAAGACCTCACAAGTTATGAGCGGATGGAGGAGTTGTACGGGCTGGAGACGACGCTTCGTGAAGAGACGCGCGAAGGGGTTGATGCTGTCGCATCAGACACTGCCGCACTTCGATCCCGACGCCACCGCGTCCTACGCCGGCTCCTCCAGGAAGCAGTGGTGTACGACTGGCAGTGGGACGAGGCGTCGCGCCGCTATGTTCAGACGCAGCGCGCATCCCTCATTGACAGACTCGAGCAGTGGACTGGCCTCGTCGGTCACCGCTACCGCGAAGGGTTGGTGTTCACGTGGCCGGAATTGACGGGTCCGATGGACTTGTTCCCGAGCCAGGCTGCGATGTCAGACCTCATGATGCTGCTTGGCGCCGAGTTACGGGGCGTTGTCGGCGAGGCGCCAGACAAGTTCGAGCGCGACGAGAACGGCTGTGTCGTGCTGACGCAAAGCGAGTTCGAAGGGCTGCTTGTGACACTTCGCGCTCGGTCAGGTGATCTGTGGACCAAGGAGTTCCGCGAGCTGACCAGTGCGGAACTGGCATTCCAGGTGGCTGAGCAGCTCGAAACGTGGAATATGGGTGTCCGAAGCGAGTCCGGTGTCATCCTCTACCCCGGGATCGTCCGGTGGCACGGGTACTACGATGTGGAAGCGAGGGACGTGGAGTGAACACGCAGCGGTGGCGGATGAATCGTGCAGGCATTTTCAACTTCTGGTACTACGAGGACGTCGAGTTCGAGCTCTCTGACGGCCGACTCATTTTCCGCGGTCCGAACGGGTCGGGCAAGTCGGTGTCGATGCAGAGTTTCCTGCCGCTCGTGCTCGACGGAGACAAGCGGCCTAGCCGCCTCGACCCGTTTGGCTCGCGCGACCGGAAGGTCGAGTACTACCTGCTCGGCGATTCCGGTGAAGACTACCACGACCGCATTGGCTATTTGTACCTCGAGTTTGTGCAGCCGCAGACGGCCAAGCGCTTGACGGTCGGCATTGGTCTGCATGCGGTCCGCGGCCGCTCAACCGTTGGATTCTGGGGCTTTGCGGTGACGGATGGACGGCAGGTCGGCAAGGACCTGTTGCTCTACGACGAGCGAGAGTTTGTGGCGAGCGGGCAGAAAGTTCCGCTCGACCGCCCTGCACTCGAAGCCGTCATCGCTGACGGCGGCAAAGTCGTGCGCGAGCAAGGCGAGTACAGCCGTCTTGTGAACCAGCAACTGTTTGGTTTTGACGATGCGGAAGCCTATCGCGAACTGCTCAATCTCCTCTTGCAACTTCGCTCACCGAAATTGTCGAAGGACCTCAAACCGTCAAAGATTTACGAGACGCTGACCGCTGCCCTGCCGCCGCTCGGTGAGGATGAGCTGCGGCCGCTGTCCGATGTGCTCGGGGACCTCGACGAGATTTCGAGTCGCCTCGAAGAACTACGCGTTCACCGAGCGGAGGCGGAAAGTCTGGCGGGAAGGTACGCGGACTACAACCAGCACCGACTGTATCGGCTGGCAGCGGACGCGGTCGGCTCCGAAGAAAAACGGGCCGCAGCGCAGAGCGAGGCTGACGAATCAGCGCGCCGCCACACTGCGGCAGTCGATCGACTCACGGCCCTGCAAGCGGACCTGGCACAAGCGACAGAGCAGGAGCAGCTCGCTACGGCCGAGATCGCGGCGCTCGAGCAGTCGGAAGGCATGGAAAAGCAGAAGCAGTTGGAGGACGCGGTAGAACTCCTGCACGCGTACGAACAGCGCGCGGCCGAAGCCGAGCGCCACGCTCGTTTGGCTGAGGCGGAAGCGGTGAATAAGCGAGATCGGCAGGACAAGCTCAAGGCGGAGTTGACCGGCCTCGGTCTGCGCGCCGAGCACCAGCGCGAAGAGCTGACAGCCTTCGCGACGGAGATGGAGTTTTCTGATCACGCTGTGTACGAGTCGGCCTGGACAGCGGCTGCGGGTGCGCCCGAAGGCAAAAACCTGGGCGGGTGGAATGACGAGAACTGGGCCGCGCTCGAACGGGACGCTGAGTCCTATCGGGGGCGATTGCGCGAAGCGGAGCGTCAGGCTGCGCAAGTGCGCGTGCTCGCTGAGCGCAAGGCGAGTGCGGAGGCGCAAATGAGCAGCGCGCGCGCCTACCGGGACAGTCGTGAACAGGCCTTGCAGCAAGCGGAGCAGAACTTTGACGCCGTGTTGACCGCGCAGGAGGACGACTTGCTGCGCTGGCGGCAAAACCTTCGTGTGACCCAAGTGGCGGACGAGACCTGGTACGACGTGATGCGCCGCCTGCGCCGTTACCCGGAAACGGCATACAGCGACGTGCTTGAGCCGATTGTCCGCACCATTGACACAGCGCGCGTGCAACTGCAGCGCGAAGAGGCTCGACTTGGGCAGGAGCGACAGGTGCTGACCGTCGAGATTGAGCAGAAGGAAAAAGAGTTGTGGGATTGGAAGAGCAAACGCGAGCCGGAACCCCCGCGCAGTGAAGCAGCGGAGCGGGCCAGACAGCGGCGTAAAGCGAACATCGCGTCGCAGGCGTCAGGCGAGGCTGGCGATGTTGGCTTTGGCGACCTGCTTGCGCGGGTCGATGCAGCGGAACACGCTGCCAAGGTTGGTGCGCCGTTGTACGCGGTGTGTGAGTTTCGGGACACGGTAGACGACGCCACGCGAGGTGCGATTGAGACAGCACTGTGGCGGGCCGGACTAGTCGATGCGTGGATCGCGGCGGACGGCTGGCAGCTCCCTGGCGACGACGAAGACACCGTGATGGTCCCGAGCCGCGAGTTCGCAGCTGGCCCGTCACTGGCAGACTACCTCGCACCAATGCCACCAGCGGACTGTGGGCTGACGGCTGCGCAGGTGGAAGACGTGCTGCGCACGATTCGCATGGAGGCTGATGACGACGCGGCAGGCACAGGCAGCGTCGCAGACTCGGGTAGCGCCACCGGCACAGGCAGCGTCGCAGGCATAGGCATCGCGGCAGACTCGGGTAGCGTCTCGCCTGCGGCAGGTGACTCTCGAGCCTCGGGCGGGGTAGGAGATGTGCTGCCGGGGGGTGCCGTAGTGTCCCCGCGTGGGCGCTACCGAATCGGTCCATTGTCCGGCCAAGTCGAAGCCAAGCCGCGAGCGGAGTGGATTGGCGCCGAGGCACGCCGACAGACGCGGCTGGCGACAATCGCGCAGCTGCAGGCGGAGTTGGCGGCGTTGCGGGATCGGCTGCAAACACTCGACGAAGCCATTGCCGAGGTGCAGGAACACCTCGACGTGCTCGCGGACGAGCGCGACAGCGTGCCGAGGGAGACACCTCTGCAGGTCGCGGCGGATGCGCTGCGCGGGGCACAGGTAGACCTGAGTCGCGCCATCGCACAGGAGCTGGCCACCAGCGACCACTTCAAAGAGGCGCAACGACTCTGGCGTGAGGCGCAGCAGGTGTTCCACGAGCTTGCGTCCATGTGGCAACGGTTGCGGACAGAGGAAGACTTCTCAGAAGCCGGACGGACAATGGAAAGGTACCTGCGACGCGTCACGGAATTGCGATCGACGTGGACTGTCGCGACGGCGAAGGCTGGGGAATTTAGCCGGCTAGCAGCTGACGCAGCGGCGGCTGACACGCGTGCTGGCGAGGAACGTCGGGCACTTCGCGAGATTGGCGCGAAGGTGGAGGAAGTGCGCATCGAGGTCGAAGCGCTCCGGAAGGTGCTGGAGGACCTCGGGATGTACGACATCTACGAGCGGATTGAGCAACTGCGGCAAGCGCGCAACCACGCGAAGGAAGAAGCTGGCAGGCTGCGCGAGGCAGAGAGCGTAGCGCATCGCGATGTGGGTGGTGCCGAGGAGAAGGCTAAGCGTGCAGCGGAAGCGGTCGAAGCGGCGGCACATGGGCTCACTCTGTCCCTGCGGCGTCTGCAGAGCGACTGGGCGCTTGACTTGGTCGACGTTGGCGAGGACAGCGAGGTCACGGAGGCAGCCGCCCGCCTTGAGGCGAGGGCACGGCAGAGCGGGACGCAACTCCAGGTTGGGGGAGACGAGCGGGATGGATTGGATGCTCATTCGCTGGCCCGCAGCGACTGGTCTGTCGCAGGTGCTGAGGCCTGGCTACGGTTTGCGCGCGTCGTGATGCGCAAGTTCCGCGCTCGCTTTGAGCAACGGCGCGAAGAGCAAGTGCGGGATGCCTTGACCGAGACGTTCACAAAAGTGAGCACTGTGCTGGTGGAATACGGGCTCGAACGCTTCGAGGAGGCGGTGACAGGCCGGATGATGGTGGAGTCGCGACGCGGTGGTCGTGCCATCACGCCGGCTGTGTTGGCGGCGGAGTTGCGGCAGATGGAAGAGCAGCAGAGTGCGCTCATCGACGAGAAAGACCGTGAGCTGTATGAGCAGATTTTGTTGCATAGTGTCGGAAGAGCGATTCGTGATCGGATCAATCGGGCTGAACAGTGGGTCGATCAGATGAACCGGTTCATGGCGGCCCGCCGAACGTCAAGTGGGCTCATCCTCTCACTTGCGTGGTCGCCGCGCCCGGCGCAAAACGAGCGCGAGCTCGACACGGACAAGCTGCTGGCGCTCCTGCGCAAGTCGACCGATGCGCTGCGCCAGGACGAAGTCGAAGAGATGATGGCGCACTTCAAATCGCGCATCGACTGGGCGAAGCAGGCGGCGGAGGACGGGACCAGCTTGCGCCAAGCGATCGGTGAGTTGCTCGACTACCGCCAGTGGTTCACGTTTACGCTGTTCCACAAAAAGGGCGATTCGCCCCGGCGCGAGCTCACAGATGCGCGCTTCAACGTGATGAGCGGCGGCGAGAAGGCGATGGCGATGTACATTCCCTTGTTCGCGGCGGCCGACTCGCGCTACAAGGACTCACACCTGACAGCGCCGCGCATCATCGCGCTCGACGAGGCGTTCGCGGGCGTCGATGAAGACAACTTGAAGGACATGTTCGAGCTCATCACGGACATGGACTTCGACTACATGATGACAAGTCAGGTCCTGTGGGGCTGCTACGAGACGGTGCCGGCGCTGTCGATCTACGAGATCCATCGGCCGAACGACGCGCACTTTGTCACGCTCTTCCCGTACTACTGGAACGGTACTCGCAGGAGCCTGGTCACAGACGGTGATTGGGACAGCGCGCGGGAAGCTGCTGTTTCGGTAGACTAGGCTGGGCTGGGCTGGGCTGGGCTGGGCTGGGCTGGGCTGGGCGCTCTCGGGCGTTGGCGTTGTGCTGTCGCCTGATCGCGGTGCTGCGGAGGGGATAACATGAGCGATCTCGATGCTTTTCTCCACAAACCTGGGTTTGCACGGTTGTGGCCGCTGGTTCTGCAGAAGTATGTTTCGCTTGGACGGGTTGCAGGACGCGTGTCGCTCTCGGACGTCACCGCGGAAGAGCGGGAGGCCCTCGCCGGACTATTGGCGTTGAACCTGCACGGTCAAACTCGCGTGACGATTTCTCTGCCCGAGGTAGACCGGGCCCTGCAGGACTCCCGTTTCGCGGTGTCCTTGGAAGAATGCCTGACGCAACTGTATCCGGACGACCTCACACCAGCTCGCGCAGTAAAGGCCGCAGAAGCTGAACGTTACCACAGGTTTGTCGAGTGGGCGCAGTCGTTGGCGGACGACACACGACTCGAGGAGTGGATGAGGGCGATGGGGAACCCTTTGCGCCGTCCACTTGGCTATCGTACTTTTCTCCGCTGTTTCCAGGAGGATTATGATCCGGCCACTGGAACAAGCCAATCTGTCGCTCACGCACTCGCGGCGCTTGAACGCCAAATGCGGCAATCCGGAGTCGGCACTGCAGAGCATGAGGGGGAAGGCCAACTCGGCGTAGGCCAGCTCGGCGCAAATCAGGGCCAGTCGAGCGAAAGCCACACGGATGCAAGCTACGCGAGCGCAAGCCAGGCGAGCGAAAGCAGGGCGAGCGAAAGCAGCGAAAGCCGGCCTGGCATCCGCCTGCCCATCCTCGCTGCTGAAGTGATGGGGGACCCGCATGGGCTCGACACAAATGCGTTGGCAGGTCGGCTATTCCTGTGGGGCATGTTGCACGCTCAACAAGCGGATGGAGGGACTATGCAGCAGAGCGAGCTCGAGGTGGGTGTGGCGGCTCGTCTCCAACGTGATCGCGACGATACATCGACTGGCGAACAAGATTCGGAGTCCGGTATCGACCTGTCAAGTGAATCCATCCGTAGTGTGTATGAGCGGTTTGGCGTCACCCTTGACGACATCAGTTCCACAGTCTATGTCGCCGGCTGGCCGGGTCTCTCGATCACGCCGATTGCCCTCACGCTCTTTACGGTCTCTTCACTTGACCTCGGCATCCTTCCTGCCAGCGGCGGCGAGCACTCCGTTGGGATTCCTCGTGTCGTATTCGCTGTCGAGAACCCCTCCATCTTCGGCGCTATTATTGACAGCGCGCGTGCGACACAGCGGCCGTTGCCACACCCAATCATGTGCCCAAGTGGTCAACCGTCGATCGCAGCCTTGCGCCTATGTGATGCCGTCTGTGAAGCGGGCGGGATCATCTACTACAGTGGTGACATGGATGTCAAAGGTCTGCAGATCGCGGAGAACTTAGCCTTGCGGTGCCATGGGCAACTCCGGCCGTGGCGGATGTCCGCGCCGGACTACTTGGAGGGGCTGCGCGACGATAGCCCCTGCCTATCGGAGACCGAATTGCGGCAATTGACGAGTCGTCTACTGCCATGGGAGATCGCGGATGAGCCGTCCCGCGACCTCGGCGAAACGACAGCGAACGGGAGCTTGTACGCCGCTCATTCGGCGCTCTCAACGGAAGAGGAACCCCTTTGTTTGCGCGCGGAGATGCTGCGCTGTGGCCGCAAGGTGTTTCAGGAGAACCTAGCCGCCAAGTTGATCGCGGACTACTGGAACTTCAGCGGGTGATGTCGCGGTGATGCGACGGGCCTAGGCGAGGGGCCCAGGCGATGGGACCCAGGCGATGGGACCCAGGCGATGGGACCCAGGCGATGGGACCCAGGCGATGGGACCCAGGCGATGGGACCCAGGCGACGGCGCTCCTCCTCGCAGCGCTATGCGATTCTGATCCCGGAAGGGAGAGATTGCAATGAGGGCTCGAGTCGGCGTCCGGCATCCGGCGTCCGGCGTCCGGCATCCAAGGATACGCAAGTTGACCGCAAGTCGATCGATACTCGAACCTGTATCCGGTGCCGGGTGGTACCCAACGACCGGTTACGTCAATCGGGGTAATGCGTGGGTGTTCCGATGTCGGATAGCGCCAAAATGGCGCAATGGCAACGGATAGCGCCAAAATGGCGCAAAGCGTGGGTGTTCCGATGTCGGATAGCGCCAAATTGGCGCAATGGCAACGGATAGCGCCAAAATGGCGCAATGCGTGGGTGTTCCGATGTCGGATAGCGCCAAAATGGCGCAATGGCAACGGATAGCGCCAAAATGGCGCAAAGCGTGGGTGTTCCGGTGTCCGATAGCGCCAAAATGGCGCAATGGCAACGGATAGCGCCAAAATGGCGCAAAGCGTGGGTGTTCCGGTGTCCGATAGCGCCAAAATGGCGCAATGGCAACGGATAGCGCCAAAATGGCGCAAAGCGTGGGTGATCCGGTGTCGGATAGCGCCAAAATGGCGCAGTGCGGGCGTGGTTCACTGTCGGATAGCGCCAAAATCCCTCATGCTCCTGCGGAGCACAAATTATGATGAAAATAGCCGCAGACGGCTATTTTCCCATCAATGGCGCTACGCGGCGGCGGGCCTTACCCGCCCCGCCCCTCACCCGGCCGCCCATACTCGGGGAGTCCTAGCATGCAGGGTGACCGCGGTTTATCGGTCTGCGCCCCCGAGCGCCTCACCCAAGCGCCTCACCCACCCACCCGCCTCCCGCCGCCCCCGTCCGCCCGACACCCTCACCCGCTCGATGCACAAAGCGTGTCCCCTCACATCTCTTGACACTACGCCGTTTCGTTAGGTAGTCTTATACATAACGATATACCGAAGGATCTGGGGAATCGCGATTTGTCCTATCTAGGCTGTCTGGCATTACAGATTTGAAGTCTGTGTGAGAGGCGCTGAACTTGACAATTCGCGAGGCTGACGCAGATACATCGGTGTCCTCGCCACGACGTGGCGGAGGTATACCGATTTTTTTATGTCTGGAGGTGGACCTGTGCCAAAGGGAGCAATCGAAGACCGCATCAGCAAATCGCTCACCCAGTGGGAGAAGGAATTCCTCGGGCGCGGGTCTGTTCTGGTAAAAACCGACTTGTTGCGCAACATGGTGATCGTCAGTCTGCAAGGGGTTCTCACGCCCGCGGAGCAGGAACTGGCGAAAACGAGGGAAGGACTTCTGTCCGTAAAGCGATTGAGGCAAGACCTGGTGGAGTCCGGGATCACGCAGTTGAACGCCTTGATGGGCGAAATCACGGGCGCCACCGTCCAGAGTTTTTTCACCGACGTCAGCACCCGCACGGGGGAGCGCGTGATGGTGTTTATGCTCGATCGCGAAGTCGCCTAGTCCTGATAGTTTTGCACCGATTGTGGATCGTTCTGAGGTAGGTGAGCGGGAACCCCCTAGTGAGGGGAGCCCGACACAAACCGGAGGCAAGTGCCAGCCTGGCACACTGCTCTCCGGTTTTTTTGTACCCCCGGCCGTTTGACGGCTATCCATGTGGGAAGGGAGACGGTTGACTTGACGACTCAAATTTTACGAACCGACGCTAAGGACGACACTGGCACAGTGATTCTGATCCAAGATATTGCGGACGATCAACGGTTTGAGACCGCTGTCCAAGAGCTCGTTTCCTCGGGCGCTCCCAGCGGCCGCGTCCGAGTGGAGTCCGGCCCCCGCGAGCTGAAGCCCGGCGCTGTGGAGTCCGGCCCCCTTGAAGGGAAGTCTGGCTACGTGCGCCTTGAGGTGTTGCGCTGCGCAGACGCTTGGATCTGGGACGCCTACGGCTCCTTGATGAGAAGCATCGTCGCAAGTGTCGCCTGCACTTCGGGCGCTGTGGAGGTAGTAGTTGTGGGCTACGACAGGAGTACTGTCTCGTCACAGCCTGTGTTCAGAGGTCAGCTCAGCGAATCGCCCGCTGCAGAGGCCGCTCAGTACCTGATGCAACACGTCCTGAATGTTCATCCCGATGAGTGGTTTGGCACTGGTGACATCCGCCAGCGAGTCAAGCAAACGGTTCAGGTGGGTTCAGACCACCCGCTGCTGCCCGACTCGGTACAGGTCTCCGGATTTGTGTACCGTCCGGCCGAGGGTGTCTGCGAACAGATTTAGTTGTCGGACCGCTCCGGACCAGCTTGGGAGTAGAGAGGAGAGTCGACCGCAGTGAGCGCATCAGTCTTCCTTGTCGCATACTTGGCTTCGCTTGGCCTCACGGCCGTGAGCGGACTGCTGTTCCTGGCACATCGCGTACCGCTGCGGTACATCCGGGTGCATGCGAACCTCTTTGCGATCCCGTTTGTCATCGCCGTTGCTAGCCTCAGCATGGCTGCGGGACACGCGCACATGGGGCCTTGGGCCACAACCCGACTCGGTTGGGTGTTCGCCGTGTATGTGACACTGCTCGCATTGGTGGTGGAGAAGTTTTCGGTCCGATACTTGCTTGGAAGTGCCGCGTACCGCAAATACTTCTTGGTTTTGACCATCGTCCTCGACGTGCTCGCCGAGCTTTGGTTGGTGAATGACCTGCGCTGGCTGGTTGTCGGGTGGACCGCGGCGGTGGTTGGACTGTCCCTGTTGCAGCGGCTGACTACCCGCGGCCGGGATGCGGTGGTTGCCAGCCGGGAGACGCTCGTCATGCTCGGGGTTGGGATTGCGGCGCTGATCGCAGTCGCACTCTGGCTGCACGCGGCGACGCACACGTGGTCGCTGACCGCAGCGTTCTGGTTGCTCACGCACGCGCACCTGCCGCTCGGTTCTTCGTTCGTGTTCGACGGTTTGCTTGTGGCGGCGGCTATTGCTCCCGCTGCTCAGTGGCCGTTTGCGCGCTGGCTGCTGGACAGCGTTGCCGCGCCGACGCCGGTCTCGGCTGTGATGCACGCCGGTTTTGTGAACATGGGCGGCATCTTGCTGGCACGGTTCTCGCCAGCCTTTCACAACGGCTGGGCAGTCTGGCTCCTGTTCGCGGTAGCCGTGCTTTCCATCTTGCGTGGTGCCGGTGTGGCGCTGGTGCACGCGGATTACAAGCGCCAGCTCATCGGTTCGACCATGGCCCAGATGGGATTCATGTTGCTGCAGTGCGCAATTGGAGCGTATACAGCTGCTATCATTCACCTCATTTTGCACGGGTTCTTCAAGTCTACTTTGTTCTTGCAATCCGGCTCAGCAGTGACGAAACCTCTGGCGAAATCCGGTTCGAAGGCGATGGCCGTGGACTCCGACAAGCCCGAGTCGTCGCACCTGCTGGCGTTTACTTTCGCTGCCCTCGGTGGAGCGGCATTTGGTGTCATCTACGTAGCACTGACGGGGCTGCACAGTGACCGCATCCTCAGTGCAGCGCTACTTGCCTGGAGTGTCACCCTGGCCCTGCGGCAGATTGTGACTGCCGCAGGGCAAACGAGCATGCGCGTGATTGCGCTTGGCCTCACGGCTGCGGTGTTGGCAGTGTTCATGCTCGTACAGGTGGGCATCACGGACCTGTTGCATGGCGGGGTGTCAAGCGCCGGCCTTCACCCAGGCGCACAGGTCATGACGGCGGTGTTTCTTGGCGTAGCCGTCGCATCCACTTTTGCTCTCGCGCTAGTGCGGCGGTTCGCACCGGCAGTCGCAGCGCGGTTGTATCTGTGGCTGGTGTGGCTCGGAGAACCCAGTCGTGCTGTCTTCGTAGCCGTGCGTGCGCCTGCCGCTGAGCTGGCGCCGCAATCGTCGTACAGGCCGTCGCAGCAGGTGCGGGAACGGAGAGTGAACGTACATGACGTCGTCTAACACGCAAATTCGACACAGCCAGCCCGAGCCAAAACACCTGCCGAGATGGGACCTCGAGCAGGCGCTTCGAGAAGCGGAGCGGGCGGTCGCGCCACTTTGGCCGATCACGGCGTTTGCCGCCAGGTCGCCATGGTATGGGCTGGAGAACCAGACATTCGAGGCGGTCGCGGGGGAATTGCGGCGCGATCACGGGATTGACCTGTATCCGAGTGCGGAAGTCCTGCAAAGAGCGTTCATGGCCGGTGAGATTGATCCCGCTTTGCTCGAACGCCGCTTGGCTGGCTGGCTGGATCACGTCGAAACGAGCTTGCCACGCGCTGTGACCGAGGTGTACTGCACCGGTGCGCTCAAACTCTCGCCGTTGCCTGTGACAAGGCTTAGCCATCCCGAAGTGGAGCGAACGGCGCGTGGCCTCCGTCGTCTCGCGCTCGACGACCATACGCAGACCGTGGCGCGCAGCACTCATTTAGAGCAACTCGGTCGGGGTTCGTACGGGCGCGATCTCAATTACCATGTGACCAAGTGGTGCAAACTCTATCTCGACGAAGGGCAGTCCGGATGGTCAATGCCACACCGGGAGCGAGGCTTTTATCGGGCATGGAGGCAGTTGGTCACAGTCGATCCCGCCCTTCCGCGCAGCGTTCGCCGCCTACTCCAAGACTGGCCGGAGGATGCGGAGCGTGCGCTGTCCCAGGCATTGCACCTGCTCGACGTCGCACCAACTGACACTGTGACGTACCTGCGCGACAGTCTGCTGCGGCTGCCAGGGTGGGCCGGGATGATGCGCTGGCGGGCGGAGAACGATTCGAGCGACACGAACCTGCTGTTCGATTACATGGCAGTCCGCCTTTCCTTGGAGTGGGCACTCGTCGCACCGCAGTTGCCGCTGCCGAGGGGCAAAACGTCGGGCCCGGACTTGCTAGGCTCAATGGACTTGGTGGATTGCCTGGTGGCATGGGAGGTTTGGGGAGGTACGCCAATCGAGGCGTGGGATGGCATGCCGCGACGTGAACAAGTAGCGAGGCTTCAGTTTGCGCGGAGGTTTGACGACTTCACGGCGCGTCGTTTGTGCCTGAATGCGTGGGAAGACACCTATAGCGCTCGACTACACGACACGCTCTGCAATTCGGAGCGTCCCGCGCTCGATGTAAGCGGCGAGCGCGGGCCTGTGTCCGCTGCCTCGGTGTCCGCTGCCTCGGTGTCCGCTGCCTCGGTGTCCACTGCTTCCGAGGCGCAGTTTCTGTTCTGCATCGATGTGCGGTCAGAACCGGTCCGTCGCCGTCTGGAGCAGAGTGGACCGTTTGAAACGTTCGGCGTGGCGGGTTTCTTTGGCTTGCCAATCGCGTTGCAGGACGCGGCGGGAGGGCACATGCATCCTGCTCTACCGGCTATCGCCAAACCTCGGCATATCGTTCGGCGGTCTGTTGACCTGCGTGATGTACCGAATCGCGTGGGTCCGCTTGCCGCTCTGGAGCCACTTCGCCAGGCGTTCAAGCGCGTGAAGGGCGATTCGTTTGCCAGTTTGGCGCTGCCCGAAGTCAGCGGAGTTTGGCTTGGCTTGTCGGCCCTCGCCCGCAGCGTTCTGCCTAGTAGCACAGGTTCGCTCATGAACCAGGTGCGCAACCTCATGGCTGGTGGCGCACCCAAGGGCTGGGAGGTGAAACCCCAGTCTGGCGCACAGGCGCAGACGACTGACAAGCCAGGGACCGGACTCACGGTCGGCATCGCGCTGGCAGAACAAGTCGAGTACGTGCACGCGACTCTGCGCTCGATCGGTCTGACCGACCACTTTGCACCGCTTGTTGTCATCTGCGGACACGGCAGCCAGAGCGCGAACAATCCGTACGCGTCGGCGCTCGACTGCGGCGCCTGTGGCGGTGCCTCTGGCGCCGCTAACGCCAAGGTCTTCAGCGCAATTTGTAACGACCCGGATGTGAGGGCAGGACTGGCTAAGCGTGGAGTGAGCATCCCGGAGACGACCGTGTTCGCCGCGATGGAACACATTACGACGACTGACGAACTCCGCTTTCTCGACGACAAGCCGAGTCTCAGTCCAGTGGCCCGAGCAGCTTTTGACACTGTGCAACGTGCTGTGCCGGCAGTGTCTGAGGACGTCACGGCTGAACGTCTAGAGTACCTGCCTAGTGCGGACCTCGGCAGACACGGGCAGGACCAGCGGACGGCTCGGCACGCCTATGACTGGAGCGAAACGCGTCCGGAGTGGGGGCTGGCCCGGAACGCAGCTTTCGTGATTGGGCGGCGGGACTTGACGAAGGGATTGGACCTGCAGGGGCGGGTGTTTTTGCACAGCTACGATTGGCAGCAGGACGAAGACGGGCAGATTCTCGCGGGTATTCTCGCCGGACCGGGCGTTGTCGCGCAGTGGATCAACCTGCAGTACTACGCGTCGACCGTCGCAGCGAGTGCTTACGGGAGCGGGGACAAGACGACGCAGACGGTGACGTCTGGGATTGGTGTGATGCAGGGCAATGGCAGTGACCTGTTGACGGGGTTGCCAGTACAGAGTGTCATGTCCACAGACGGAGTTGTGTATCACGCGCCGTTGCGTCTGCTGATTGTAGCGCAAGCGCCAATCGATCACATGCGCCAAGTGCTAGACAATCTGCCAGACTTCCGCCAGAAGATTTCTTTCGGTTGGCTTCGGTTCGCAGTGCTCGACCCAGAGACGGGCTGGCACACGCTCGGCGCAGAGAATGTATGACTTCGCAACCGTGACCATTGAGGGTAAAACGCCCGTCGTTACCAACTTCACCATCTGGTTGCTGCGGAGGCGAATGGTTAAGGTGCCAGCATCCATCGCCTTTATCCCGTTTGTGGCCACGTTGATGAGCACTTACTTGAGTTGGGTTTCGTCGCAGTCGAGCGGCGGTATGTCCCAGTACTCTGTTTGTATCTCGATGCCGCGCATCGTCACCAAAGTCGTCACTAGCGTTCCGACATCCCGCACGATGGTGCGCAGGTCGACTGCACAAACCCTTTCAGCGACGTGAGTGGATTGCGGATTTCGTGCGCTACGCCCACGGCACGGTCGGGCGTCGTGGCCCAACCGCGCCCCTACAATTGTGTGTCGCTGCGTCGCGCTCTCAGTACGCTGTCCAGCCCGCATCTGCTGTGATGACTGTACCGTTTACAAACCCTGCGTCGTCCGAGGCGAGGAATAGGGCAACGGACGCGATCTCGTCCGGCTGGCCTGAGCGCGGGTTCGTGGCCATACCGGCCATCGCGCGCTGGACACCGAGCGCAGTCATATCGAGATTGGGCGAGTCAGCCATAATGTTGGTCTCGACACCGCCAGGGGCAATAGCGTTGCAACGAATGCCGAGGTTGGCGTACTGAAAGCCCACGTTCTTCGTCAAACCCACGAGTGCGTGTTTAGACGCCGTGTACGCAGCCCCGGCGCGAGAGCCATAAAGTCCACCGATCGAAGCAGTGTTGACAATCACGCCGCGTCCCTGTTCAACCATGACCGGCAACGCTCTACGGATGGCGCGCATGGGACCCGTGACGTTGACAGCGAACACGCGCTCCCACAGTTCGTCTGTCAGCTCTCCCACTGGCGTCATTTTGTCCATAATCCCAGCGTTATTGACTAGGACGTCTAGCGTCCCGTAGGTATCGACAGCCGTGTCAATCATGTTTTGCACATCTGCTTCGACCGCCACGTTGACGACCACGCTAGTTGCTTCACCACCGTCGGCTCGAATCTCGGCCACGACTTCCTCGAGCGCGGCCTTCGAGATGTCTGCCGCGACTACTTTCGCGCCTTCGCGTGCAAACAATTTGACAATCTCTTTGCCCATTCCGCTTGCGGCTCCCGTGACGACTGCGACTTTGTTCTCCAACTTCACCTTCATCGTCTCCTCACCGTGTTTTCGCGGCAAAACGTCCTCTGACGCATCAACCGCATCGGACGCACTCAGTGTAGTCCTCCTTCTAGGCGCGTACAATGAGCCAAATCACATGGACACGAGGGGGAGTTAGACGATCCGAAAGCACGGGGCCGCATGGTCAAATTGAGTACTTCCAGATGGTATAAACAACGTTTTAGCGTTTGACAATCGGGATCCACACTTCACAGGAATAGTCATCGGCGGTATCGTCGCCAGGTGGCAGCACTTCCAACTCTGGGCCGCCAGAGTGTTCGTAGCCGGTGCCAGGGAACCACTCGGAAAAGATGCGATCCCAGACACTCTGAATCGCGTTTGGCAGGGCGCCACTCGACGGGAAGACTGCCCAAGTAGCTGCTGGAATCGTTCGCACGGTGACGTCGTCTAGTTGTGACAAGCCTGTAGAAGCTGTGTTCTCGGCCACTATCGCGTAGGTGAATTGCTCTGCAGCATGGTCAGTATCGGCGCAAATTCCGATGAGCACCCCGTCCTGCCTGGATGCTCGCAACGCGGCTACAGTCCCGTTCGCGTAACACGCCTGCCAAAACTTCGGGATGGCGCGGAAGTTCTCGCCATCTTTGTACGAAACTCGAATCTCTTTCCCTAACACTTGAAAACTCTCACGTTCCACAATGCGGTAGTCCATGTCCTGGTCCCCTTTTATTGACAAGTGGAAGGAGAGACGCGGGAATGCTTTCAGGTGCGCCCCTGGACGTCGAGCGTCAGACGGAGACATCCCGTGCAGTTTGCGAAACGCCTTGGCAAACGACTCTGGGGACTCATAACCGTACTTTTGCGCCACATCTATCACCTTGACAGAGCTTGTTGCAAGTTCCTGAGCCGCAAGCGTCAAGCGCCGATTGCGCACGTACTCGGCTACGGTGACGCCGGTCAGCATGTGGAACATGCGCTGGAAGTGAAAAGGCGATGAATAGGCGTGGGTAGCGACTTGGTCAATGTCGACTGGTCCCGGCAGTTGTTCCTCCATCCAGTCGATTGCGTCGCGCATTCGCATGACCCATTCCATTGTTTGTTCTCTCCTTCACAGCGATCTTATCTTCGATCGCACAGCCGTGTCCTGTCCGGATGTGCTTTCATCTGACCAGTACACTATAGGGAACTTCCTATGCTAGGATTCTAACAGGGAAGAGAGCGGGTGAGTTTCAGTCAACACAGCGTCCGGAGCTGCTGGGAGCGCGTTGAAGCGGCGAGCAAAAGCAAAGAAGGTGTTGCTCTGTGTCATTTCACCTGACATTTGCGCAGGTTTTGAGCATGAATTTTGGGATTTGGATCACGGCCGGACTCGGTCTTGTGACCCTGCTCGTCGCCGCGACGTGGTGGCTTACATCACGCTCCCGGGTCGCGCTGCCCGAGTCCTCACAGCAGGCACATTCAGTGCGTGGTCGCCGTCCCAATGTGGCCCCGATGATTGCCGGTATCGGCGTGCTGTTAATCGCGCTTGGAGCTTGGTTCGCCTACTCCGGAGCTGGGACCGGGTGGTCCCTCGCAGGGGGTACTCTGTCGGTGAAGACGGGGTTTGGCAACGCTGCCATCCCGGTCAGTCAAGCTCGGGCAGAGTGGGTTTCGCCGACCGGACCGTACGGCCTTGCCCTGCGGACCAACGGCGTCAGCGCGGGGGCACTGCAAGCTGGGAAGTTCCGGACGAACAACGGCCAGTCCGTGCTTGCGTTTCACTACGGCGGCGGGCATCGGTGGCTACTGGTTCGGGACAGCCAGACACAGGTACTCATCTCCACACCGCACGTGGAGTCGCTCGCCAAGTACATATCGCTACGTGGCACCGCGAACATCCTCCCAGTGCAGCATCGACAATCGCCGACATTGGCGCTGCTTGTTCATCTCGCCATGGGCACTGCTGTTGGCCTGGTGTTCGTTTTAGCCCAACTCGCGATGGCAAAGCGCGTGGCGCCAGGGCTGCCAGAGAAAATGATCACGCACTGGGGCGTCGACGGGAAGCCAGACGGGTGGATGAAAAAACAGACGGCGCTTCGTGTGATGCCGAGCATCGCAATCGTCATGGCCCTGATTGGAGTGGCGGCATCACTGGCGACCTATACAGCGCTCGTCATCTTCGGATTCGTCCAATTGGTTATTCTCGGCGTAGCCCGGTTGATGTACCGAGCGAATAGTAAAGGCTAGCGAGTGTACAAAGAGAGGGTGAGCAAATGGGCGACACGGGCGCCGCGACAAGGACCGTATATCTTGCGCTCTTGCGCGGCATCAACGTGGGCGGCCACGGGAAGATCCGCATGGCGGACCTTCGGGACGTGCTGGCGGCACAGGGACTGGATGCTGTACAGACGTACATTCAAAGTGGTAACGTGCTGTTTCAGTCCGCAGGGCGTCCGAACCTACTGGAAGCCCAGATGGAAGAGTGGCTGGCGGCTGCATTTGGCGTGCGCACGGCAGCGCTGATCCGCTCTCGTGAAGACTGGGCGACAATTCTCGCAAGCTGTCCCTACGATGCAGACGCCGTGCGCGATGGCGAAAGTCTGCAGGTGGCGCTTCTGCGTCAGGTGCCGTCAGCCGAAGCCATCGGCACGTGGAGTCAAATCGATTCGGCCGGGGACGAGTTTGCCATCATCGGCCGCACTGTCTATATGCACCTGCGGCAAAGCATCGTCGACTCGAAGCGAGCGCAAGGTCTCAACAAACTTGGGACTGTCGCCACTACGCGCAACTGGAACACGATGAAGAAGCTCGCGGAGTTAGCAACCGCATACGGCGGGTAAAATAGGAATAGACGACATTCGTCTCTAAAGGTGGAATGAACGCTGGACAAGCAGAACCTGTTCACAGTGGAAGAAAACACACAGCTGTTGCCGTACTTGTTTGCAAAGTTTCCGAGCCGCGGCCGCAACAAGGTGAAAGCCCTGCTGACGCGTGGGCAGATAGTCGTCGGTGGCAAGGTTGTCACGCGGCACGACCACCCGCTGAAACCGGGCGATGAGGTACAAATTTTGAGTACGGGTGCCATCGAACACCGGCAGATCACGGCTGGGATGAAGATTGTCTACGAGGACGACGCTATCATCGTGATCGACAAGCCGCCTGGATTACTCTCCATCGCTACCGACGACGAGAAAGAGCGGACAGCCTACCACTTGTTGACCGACCACGTGAAGCAGCGTAACCATCGTGATCGCGTGTTCATTGTTCACCGCCTCGATCGCGATACCTCCGGCCTGATGCTGTTCGCCAAGTCGCCTGAGGTGAAGAACCAGATGCAGGAGCGTTGGGAAGAGGCAGTGGTTGAACGCGAGTATGTGGCTCTGGTCCAAGGCAGCGTCAAAGCCGACGCAGGCACGATTGACACCTGGTTAAAGGAAAGCAAGACGATGACGATGTACGTCTGCCGGGCAGGCGATGGGGTGCACGCTGTGACGCACTACCGCGTACTTGAGCGCGGGGCGGGGCTGTCGCTGCTCGAAGTACGACTGGAGACGGGCAGAAAGAACCAGATTCGAGTGCATATGCAGAGCATCGGCCACAGCGTGGTCGGCGATAAGCGCTACGGCGCGAGGGCGAACCCACTCGGCCGGCTCGGCCTGCACGCCCGCCTCTTGTCGTTTGAGCACCCCGTGTCGGGGAAGACGCTTCGCTTTGAAACAGCCATTCCGCGATCATTCCGGGCGGCCCTGAAGCCTGCAGACGAATAAACATACCGTTGGCGGATAAATGTGCGGCGACAACTGCCCCTGGGCCTAGCCTGTCTAATCCCCGCCCGCGCTGCTGCCGCTGCCGCCCTGCCGCTGCCCAATCCCCGCCTAATCCACACCCGCCCTGCCGCTGCCGCTTGGGCAGCAGCCAGCGGAGGCCAGCGGAGGCCAGCGGAGGCCAGCGGAGGCCAGCGGAGGCCAGCGGAGGCCAGCGGAGGCCAGCGGAGGCCAGCGGAGGCCAGCGGCGTGCGCCGACAGCCGCCGGAATGCGTGATCGAGCTTGCGGTCGTGCGTGTTCGTGCGCTGATAGCGGCAGAGAACCGCCTATTCGCCTATTTTGCCTCGCGAGGGCGGTCAATAAGCTGTCCGGGGCGGCGTATGGACCCGTTGAGGCCCATCTAGGGGGTCGTCTGGCACTGATTGGCGGTTTTCGGCTGCTTAATCCGGCGTCACACCCCACAATTTCGCGCGATAAGCTGTCTGGTGCCGTTATGAATTTCGGGATCTCGAGGTGCTAACGAAAGGCCGCACAGATCCGAAGGCCACTCGACCGGTTTGTGCTGCGATACCCGCTTTGTCCCTTGGGCATCCAGATGTCGTCGCCGACAGCCGCCGGCATGCGCGTTCGGTCGTGCGGTCGTGCGTGTTCGTGCGCTGATAGCGGCAGAGAACCGCCTATTCGCCTATTTTGCCTCGCGAGACCGGTCAATAAGCCGTCCGGGGCGGCGTATGGACCCGTTGAGGCCCATCTAGGGGGTCGTCTGGCACTGATTGGCGGTTTTCGGCTGCTTAATCCGGCGTCACACCCCACAAATTCGCGCGATAAGCTGTCTGGTGCCGTTATTCCCACACCGGGTGAGCGGTTTCGCCCGCCGAGGCGTGCGCGCTTATTCACGCCACGCCACGCCACGCCACGCCACGCCACGCCACGCCACGCCACGCCACGCCACGCCACGCCACGCCACGCCCGCCGAGGGCGCGCGCGGTTATTCCCACGCCGCGTGAGCCGTTATGCCCGCCCCGCCGCCACACACTTTGTGCAGCAATCACTCCTCGCCCGTGGTTCAATAGATCCCGAACCCTGTAACACCTATTCATCCTATCTCGTCAAAGTGGCAGCATACGGCTCGAGACTGGAGTGACGATTGTGACCAACGGGCCCGTAACTTTTCCCGATGCGATGCGCCAATACTGGCAGAGCGTGTGGAGTTTCGCCTATTCCATCGTCCGCCGGATTGATGTCGCAGACGACCTGGCGCAGGAGACATTCATTCGCGCCTACGAACACTGGGCCGACTACCGCGGCGAGTCATCGCTGAAAACGTGGTTGTTCACAATCGCGCGAAATGCAGCGACAGATTACCTGCGTTCCGCGGGATTTCGCCGGCTGATCCCGTTCGCCAACCCATCCGGTAGCCCAGATGTGCCGCTTGCCCGCAATCGGCGAGGTGACGGGCACACGGCGGCGGCACCGACAGGTGCCAACTTTTCGAATACGGCAGGCGCGCGCGATTGGGCCGATTCGGCCAGTCCATCCGCTGAGGTAGTCTTTCTCGACGGGGAGTCGGTCAACGACATCTGGCGCGCGGTGCTTGAACTAGGCCGCAACGAGCGAGAAGTCATTCTGTTGCGGGTGCGGGAACAACTGTCGTTCCGAGAAGTTGCTGATGTAGTCGGCACATCGGAAGGTAACGCGCGCGTGCTCTATTTCCGGGCCATCCGAAAGTTGAAGACCAAATTGCAGGCGGAGGTGCTTGCGGATGAACTTTGACGAGTGGCTGAAGCAGGGACTTGACGATACGCCTGGTGGCGAGTGGGACGAAGCGAACGTCGATGAGGTCGTATCGGCCGCGCGCAGGCGCCGAACAGAAGTGGCTCGGGCAGGTGCAGGTGCAGGTGCAGGTGCAGGTGCAGGTGCAGGTGCAGGTGCAGGTGCAGGTGCAGGTGCAGGTGCAGGTGCAGGTGCAGCAGCCAGTGGAGGCTCTCGGGGCCGTCATGGACGACATAGTCGCCGCGGCAGCGCCGTTTTTCGTTCAGCCGCGGTCGCCGCGGCCGCATTGGTGGTAGCTACAGGGGTGATTGGCGGGATCGTCTGGAAAGGTCAACACACCTCGGCCAACAAGGGACACAATCTGCCAAGAGTGACCAACAGCACGGTCAACCGTGTTTCAAACTCTACTTCGCAACGTACCACGACGACGAAAGGCCAGACAACCGCGCCAAGCACCAACGCGGTCGTGCCATCGACGCCGCCGCCGGGGAGCAATACGACAACCAGTTTACAGATGTACGGCGCAGGCACGCTGACCCCGGTACAGGCGATTGCGTGGCCGGGCCTGCAGAATAACCCGGTGTCGACATCTCAATTGCCGGTCGTACAGGTGCCGTTCACGTCTGCCGTCCGGATTTCCGTCATGCAGGCACCGCAGAGTATTTCATCCTGGGTGCCGCCGCAGTTAAAGGGCAAGCTGGTCGCGTACTTTGTGCAAATGGACCAAGGGATGGCTTTCTATCTGATCGCGCCGCCAGGTCTGAAAGGGACAGCAACGCTTGCGGGGGACAGCTCGTATGCGGTGTACCTGCACAGCGCCGATGCGTCGATTGAAGTTGACACGTCCGGGGCTTCACCGTTCGCGACTGATGGCATGGCCGCCCCCTTCTTCAAGGCGGCGGCGCAGGCTTCGGCGAAGAACTGGGGGACTTCTTCAGTACAGGGCCCGCTTGCGCCGGCAGTGATTTCGCACCCAAATCCGCAGACAGCATACTTCTCGTTCCGGGCAAAGAATGGGCAGGATGTGGCAGGGATTAACGACTACGTTCCGTTCAACTCCTTGCCTTCAGTCACCATCGTGTACACGGCGGACGCAAAGGACTGGTCGTACGCGCCGTATGTGCTCGAGTCGGCAAACAACCTGCTCAATAACGTGCTGGCGCCGCAAATTGGCGGCACGGTCATTCAATCACCTGTAAAGAACGTTTCGGTCGGCGGGAAGACGTATTCTCTGCAAGGTATCGAAGGAAAGGCTGTTCAGACGCCGGCGGGGATTGCCTATATCATGGAGCCCCAGGTGTCCCGCAAGGGCAACCCAAAGTATCAGGCGTGGGCGAATGTCCCCACGGAACCGTATTCCATCGCCATCCAGGGGCCGACGCAAACATCGGGGGGTTCAACGACCACGCCGCCATCCATGCCGGACACCATTCCGTGGTTGCGCGTGTTAGACGCCGAAAATGAGGTGTACTACGCGTATCCCGGGGGCCTGACACTGATCAACAATCAGTGGCTCATGTACTCAGTCGCGTGGGCTGCGCCCGGCCTGAATCAGCCAGGTAGCAATGACCTGCACATCTTCAACCTACAGACGAACCAGGACACAACTGTGACGTCTTACCTGGCGGGCGGCGGCAACTTTTTCGACGTTGGTACTTCTGGAGATTTTCTCGCTTATGACAAGTCCTATTACACGAATAACGCGACGGGTGGAACGCTCGTGCAGAGAGTCACGCTCGTGAACTTGTCGACCGGTACGAAGACAAAGCTGCCAAGCAGTGACGTCGTCCCCGACAAGTCCGCATTAGCCGGTTCCGCGGTAAAGGTAGCGGGGCAAGGCATCACCATCCCATTGCAAGGATGGTAGACGGAGCCATTCCAGCGCCACTACGGCGCCACTACGGAGCGATTACAGCGCCACGACGGCGCCAAGCACTGCGGTCGCTTGCCAGACGTCAGCCCAGTGGACCGGTCAAAAATTCCCCGGTCTCTGACGCTTGACTCTCCTGCGACGGGAGACTGTAGCCTCAGACCAGAAGGTGATGCGAATGACAAGCGGACTGTATTCAATCGGTGAGGCGGCCAAACTTACAGGATTGTCCGTCAAGGCCATCCGCCACTACGCGAACGAGGGCGTCGTAACACCGGCGGCGCGCTCGGAAGCCGGGTATCGCCTGTACGCCACAGACGACATCTGGCGGTTGACACTTGTGCGCCAGTTGCGCGAGATGGAGTTCGGCCTGCCACAAATCAGTCGCATCTTGAACCAGGCGGCCGACGTCGCGACCGTGATCGACTGGCACAAACGGGCACTCGATCTGCAGATCACGCACCTCACCGACATCCGCGCCCGCCTTGATTTGATTCCGCAAGACGCGGTGGGGGAGTCTTCGTTTGCACACCTTCACATTGTTCTGGAGGCGATGAAGATGAGCACGGAGGAAAAAAAGGCTTGGCTGGAGGCGCGTTGGTCTGAGACGATGATCCCGGACACGGCCACTGACGACTGGCGCACAGCGTTTTTGCAGCAGCTGAAGGAATCGTTGCCAACGCAGTGGGGGGCGGAGCAGACAGCGGCGTGGACCGACCTGCAGGCGCTGTTAAACGACCCGCAGTTTCGCGACGAAATGCAGCAGATGGTGCAGCCGTTTTGGCAGATGATTGATCACGGTCGCGTCCAACCGGAACCGTGGAGTCAGTCGATGGGGGCACTCATGGACCACGCGATTGCCGCACAGCAGGCTGGCCATGGTCCGGAGAGCGCTAGGGTGCAGGCGGTGGTTGACGAGTGGATTGACCTCTTCGCCAACGCGTTTCACATGCCGGTGGATGACACCTTTCTCCAGCGCTTCCGCCACTACGCCGAAACGGTGGAGAACGCACCGAACCAGCAACTGTGGGACATCATGGCGCGGCTGAACCCGGAAAAGATGGCGCCGCCGCTGCATGCACAAAAACTGATGCTGGCCGGTTTGCGCTGGCGGATGGAGCAGAAGTAAGCAAGTGCGCACCCATGCCGACGACAACCTGGATGTGGCAAGAGGACGGGGCGCTTTCCTCGGTCGGCGCCCCGTCAGCTACGCCCGTCAGCTACGCCCGTCAGCTACGCCCGTCAGCTACGCCCGTCAGCTACGCCCGTCAGCTACGCCCCGTGTACCGCTGAAATCAACTCTGTACCCGTGATCCCTTCTGCGCAAACACTGGCTTAGCCAGTTTGCGAACATAGTCGCACACGTCCTGCGACCAACCCTGCGTCAGTTCTAGGAAGCGCTGCTCGTCCTTGGCGTAGAGCGCGCGTAGGGCTTCTTCGTAGTTCGACCGGTCACCAGCCAACGCAGTCATCACTCGATAGGCGGCCTCCTGCGCACGGCGTGCGATGTCCTCGCCCGCCGTTGTGCGGCGCGCCTCTTCTACAAGCTTGCGCAAGGTCACAGAGGCGCCGCCGGGCTGGCTCTTCAGCCATGCCCAGTGTCGCGGCAGCAGTGTCACTTCGCCAGCGACGACTCCGAGTTTCGGGCGGCCGACGGATCGGGGCGCATCGGTCGGTGTCTGCCCATGGTCGGCACCGTCCGTCGCGGGCAAGTCGTTGGCAGCAGGCGCAGATGCCACGCCATGGCGCACGTCAAGGTCAACCGGCCTGCCTGTGGCATCGTCGAACAAGCAGATACTAGGAAGTTGAGCCGAGTCCAACTGACCGTTCAACACTTGGATGACGTCTTGCAACGAACCACTGGCTACCAATTGGTCATCGAGAAACGCGGTGAACTCTGCATCGGTCTGAGACGTAGACATGAGTGCGACACTCCCAACGTGAGATATGCTTATATTATATCCGGATAAAATAAACGTGTCTATAATATCCGGATAAAATAAATGCCAGTGCAGCAAGCTGGCGAGGATGAGCGCGGGCTCGTACGCCACCACGAAGTAGGGCGACGTCGGGAAACCAACGCGGTATCGCGTCCGCGGGGGCTATGTGATCGAAAGGATCACATGCCAGCGCGACTGCGGCGCCTATGCGATCGAAAGGATCACATGCCAGCGCGACTGCGGCGCCTATGCGATCGAAAGGATCACATAGCAGCGCCACTGCGGGGGCTATGCGATCGAAAGGATCACATGTGAGGGCGACCTGGGGGGCTATGCGATCGAAAGGATCACATGCCAGCGCGACTGCGGCGCTTATGCGATCGAAAGGATCACATAGCAGCGCGACTACGGGGGCTATGTGATCGAAAGGATCACATGCCAGCGCGACTGCGGCGCCTATGCGATCGAAAGGATCACATCGCAGCGCGACTGCGGCGCCTATGTGATCGAAAGGATCACATGCCAGCGCGATCACGGTGCCTATGCGATCGAAAGGATCACATAGCAGCGCGACTGCGGGGGCTATGCGATCGAAAGGATCACATATCATCGCGACTGCGGGGGCTATGCGATCGAAAGGATCACATAGCAGCGCGATCACGGTGCCTATGTGATCGAAACGATCATATACCAGCGCCACCACGGCCGCTATGTTCCCGAAACGATTACATAGCCGCGCGCCACCGTCGCTCCCGTCTCCGCGACAAAACTGTGGGTGCCGTCGTCAATCCAGCCCAACACGATGGAGCCCAAAGCGCTCATCACAAGTAACAGCAAGCCGGCTAGTTCAATTACGAACTCAACCACCAGTCACAATCGGCGCGAAGGGTATCTCCTCAGTACGAGTGGCAGCATCAAACTGACTGGAATCTGAATCGTAACAAAGAGCGTTAGGGCATTTGCCGAATAGGATTTGGAGTAGCCCATGCCTTCAATGATTTGCGGCAGCCACGCTGCAAACGAGTAGAACGAAAAGCCCATCAGGCCGAAAGACAGCGTGATCAGCCAGGCCCCCCACTCCCCCAATGCAACTTCACGCTCACCATTGCCTCGTCGTAGCGCCGAGTACCGTGTTGGGGGGAGCCGAAGTGGGAGCCGAAGTGGAATTTGGACGAGCGTTATGCCGCGCGAGGAGCCCGCGAGGCTAGTTCAGGCGAGTGGCTCATGTGGCTCATGTGGCTCATGTGGCTCATGTGGCTCATGTGGCTCATGTGGCTCATGTGGGTCATGTGGGTCATGTGGCTCAGAGTCGCTCCAATTCTGCGCGTGTCCGTTCGTTCACGACGTTGCCTGTGTTCAGTGTCGTCTTCGGCTCCAGTAGCAGTACGTGAACCTCTTCCGGCGCGAACGGTTGGTGTTCGACACCGCGCGGAATAATCACGAACTCGCCCTCGTTCAATATCACATCTTCTTGATCGCGCACCCGTATGACAAGTTGCCCCTGCACGACGAGGAACATCTCATCTTCCTGTTCATGCGAGTGCCACACAAACTCGCCCTTCAGCTTGGTCAGCTTGACGTAGGAGTCGTTCAGATCCCCGACAATGCGTGGGTTCCAGTGATCGTCGAATAGGCTCAGCGTATCAGCTAAGTTGACTTTTGTGACCATGGGGTAGTCCCTCGTTTCCAAATGATGTGCACGTTTCGCCCGGTTGCGGCGTCGGCGTGCCGCAGTCGCTTCGCGAATGGCTTCGAGGTAGGGGGCGCTGCGCAAGATCTCGACGAGTTCCCGCGACGTACGCATCACTGCGCCGGCCCTCAGCGCGCGGTCAACCGCCGCATTGGTCATCAAGTCATAATGGGGGTGGCGCGGTGAGTTGTGCAGCCACTTCTGCTTCAGGCCGATGCGCGCCACGGCAAATGTGTGCAGTTCTTCCAGGCTCTCCGACGAGATGAGGTGAATTCCGTCTGTGTAAATCATGGGCACAGTATACCACTTCGCGTCTGCCACTCCTGCAACCTCAGGTCGCGGGAGTGACTGTCAAAACCCGAACATAATGAGGGTGGCAGGGAAATCAAGGTTTGGTTGCGAATAGGTAGAGAGCAAGCCTACTCGTCCCGACCGGAGCCCGGAGGCAACAATGACGATCGACCGCAAGACTCGCCGCAAACTACGTCCAGGCATAACACTGAAGCCCGCTGAACTGCTGTGGGTTGTCGAGGCCAGCCTTCTGCTCACCATCGCCGTCTACTTTGCGCTCGGTTACGTGAGTTATATCGCTACACATCGAACCATAACCAACTTCCATTATGACTTTGCGTTCTTTTACACCGCGTTTTCAGTCGTGTGGCACCACAGCCCGCCTGCGCTGATGTACGATAAACCGCTCGAGCAAGCGTTTTTGCGTCAGCACCGGTACATCGTGAACGCACCTGATGAGTACGTGTATCCGCCTCAGTTTGCCGTGTTTTTTTCATTTCTCGCGGCGCTTCCGTACAGGGCCGCGTCCATTCTGTGGACCGTGTTTGCGTTCGTCGGCTATGCACTCTCGGTCATCTTGTTGGGGCGCCTCGGGTTTGTGAAGCGGGGGCGGGGGCGGCTGCTAACGCGGCGGGGGGCAGGCTTGCCGTGGCTGGTTTTTGCTGCTTTGTGCGCTGCCAATGACGGATTTAACTCGGATGTTCTGCTTGGTAATGTCACATGGCTGCTTCTGTTGCTGATCACGCTCGGGTTCTACCTGCGCTACACTTTCAGGTGGAAGTTTCTCGCTGGCGTCCCAATTGGCATTGCTGCTGTCATCAAGATCACGCCCGCCGTCCTCTTCTTTTACTACTTGCTCAGACGAGAGTGGCGCATGGCTTTTGGCATTCTGACGGGCGCCGCAATCTCGTCAGTCGTTGCCGCGTTCGTGATCGGGTGGCGCACACTGTGGCAGTTCGTGACTGCGTTTTACGGTCTGTTTCACTCCAGCATGAAAAACGGTCCGGCGCCTCACAACCTGTCGTTTGAAGGCGACCTCGCGTATCTCGCCAATGTGGCGCACGTCATCAGTCCGGCCGCGGTGTTACCTGTGTTTCTCGCCATTCTCGTAGGTTTGGCACTGCTTGTCATCTGGCTCATCTGGAGCGGACGTGTTGACGACCCGCGGGCGGATATGGCTCTTGCTGCGCTCTGTGTCATTGTCTTTTCCCCACTCGTCGAAGGTACCCACTTGCTGCTGCTCCTCATTTCGATCACGATGGTCTTCTCCCTCTGGTGGAGCGAGTACACGACTGTTGGCAAAACGATGTCCCGCACGGACACCGTCTGGCTCGGCACTTTTGCGCTCGCCTGTCTGATGCTGTCATTGGTGCGGGAGATTGTCGACCACCTGGTTCACGGCTCAGCTCTGCTCGTCCCTGGCTATTTGCTGCTCGTCGTCGCAGTGCTCTGGTTCCTCAGCAGGCTACGACCGTCCGGTTCCTTTGAAGAATCCTCTGCACTCTCCCAGATCGATTGAAACCTGCCGAAGTAACAGATGGTTGTTACGGAAACACGGTGGCATTGAGGCTGCGCGTCCCTGCAAAGGCGCGGCCTTTCATCTCGCCCTCGTCCGTGTCGTCGAGCACCGTGATCATCATTTGATACAGGTTGACGCCAGCGTCGGGTGTGTCCGCCCACGTCAAGTTGTCCGTTGCGACGAGAAATCCGTTTTCCACATGAGCGGCAGACTCATCGAGTTGCACCAGATGACTGGTGACGAACGTACCGTTTCGGTATAACTCGATATTTAAACTGTGCGGAGCGGATGCTGCGTCGCACACAACCTGAGTCGAAGCGTCCAGTTTTGCGACGGCATGCTCACGTTCGGCGAACACGCAGAGTGTAAGGACGGGGACGGTTGTTGTGTCAAGTGGCTGTTCGCTGTTGATGGTTTGCGCAAAAAAGAAACTCGGTCCGTCCTTCATCGATCGTTCCTCCTGTTTGACTTGTATGAATGCAGCGTTGCTACAGCCAATGCAAACAGGAGGAGGGATGGAAGGGACAAGTCGCTCAGGGACAAATTACGGTACGCGCCGCGTCAGTGGAACCGCGATTGCGGAGCCAATGACAAGTATCCCCACAGCTACAAGTGAGTGGTTGACGAATACCTGCACGAGCAGCGCGAGCACAATACCGCCAGCGTTGCCAAAGAGCAGCAACAGCCCGGACGCCGTCCCAACGTCGGAAGGCGCAGAGTGAATCTCCGTGATGGACAGCAAAATCGGCAGGTCTGCCAGAAGCAAAAACCCGGTCACTGCGAGCAGCCCTGCAATTAGCCAGAATGGGCGACCGAAGCCAATCGCGACGAGCGCCACGACGCTGACTGCGAGCGAAGCCACGACGACATGGCGTGAACGGCCGTGCTTGATCGCCCACGGCGGGACAATACCAGCGCCGACAATGCCGGCCGCTGTCATCACCGCGAGCGCAATCCCGACTTCGAGACTGGTGACGCCGTCCTTTGCGAGTAGCACCTGGAGCCATGTGGTCACAGCGATAAAGAGGCCAAACCCGATGAAAAGGAGGCCCGACAGCGTGCGGATGAGGCCGTTTTTCCAGACCCGCGAAATCGACGACCGGACGTCTGCCGGTGCGCTGTAGACTGGCTGCGAGCGCAAGGCCCACAACAGCCACAGGGTGCCGACGACCGCGAACAGGGCCTGACTCCACAGCACCGCAGACATGCCGCTCGCGGAGAGCAGGATGGGACCGGAGAGCATCGCGATCAGAATGCCGCCAAAGAGACTGGCCGACCCGACCGCGATGGCAGTTGGGCGCTGCTTTTCCGCGACGTAGACGGCAGCCGCTTTGTTGATTGCGTTGACCACTAGTGGTTGTCCGACCGAGATCACAATCTGGCCGATGAGTGCTGCATCGAACGTCGGCGCCACGCGTATGAGTCCTCCGACGGCGGTGAGAATGGAGCCAACAGCGAGCGATCCGCGGAACCAGCGGTCGGTGAGCATACCACAGGGGATGGCGAGCAAAACGTATAAGAGCGGAAAAACCTCAGACAGCCATCCGGCTGCGGAGTCGGAGACGTGGTAGAACGCTGCGGCTTCTGTGGTGATGGGTGTATACGTCACCCAGAGCAGCTGCGTCGCGGCCGCGACCATCGCAAACGCTGCGATGATTCCCCAGCGCGACGAGGTTGCCGCCCTTGGCTCTGGCGAGAGCGCTAGACTCATGCTTCTACCTCCCCAAACAGTCTGCGCAGATAGTCGTTCAAGAGCACGCCGTTCGCATCTGCAGTCTGGCGCACTGCGTGGAACGCCCCCCACTTTGGATACTGAGCGGCAATGTCTGCACCTGCGCGGTAGTGAAGTTTGCCCCAGTGCGGTCGCCCGCCAAAGCGCTTCATAATCGCTTCCACCCCGTGAAAGTAGGATTCGTAGGGCATACCGCGGTACATGTGCACCGCAATGTAGGCGGAGTCGCGGCCGTAAGCTGGACTCAGCCAGATGTCGTCGCCGCGCACAAACCGGCACTCGATGGGAAAGTGAACGGCAATGCGCTCGCGCTCGATGTACTCGAGCACTTCACGGATGGCCGCTGCCATATGCTCGGCTGGGATGTTGTACTCCATCTCGTTAAAGCGCACGAGTCGCGGTGTCGCAAACAGGCGGTGGCTCCAGTTCACCTCGCGTCCGACGGGCACACTTGACGCGGACAGGCGACTGACCGTACGCGTCAGCCCGGGTGCCGTTTTGCAACATCCGGACAGGGCGCCGAACACGTAGTTTTCCATCACCACTTTGTTGAAGTAGTCCTTGAACCCGTGGTCACTGACGGGACTGTCCGTACGGTTCATCCGCTTTAATTGCACGGTACGACTGTACGGAAAACAGTAGAACTCGATGTGGCGATTGTTTTGTTTCAAGTCTTCGAGCTGGCTGAGGCAGTCGTCGAGCGTCACGCGACTGCTCTCGTAGACCAAACGGTAGGCAGGGATGAGGCGCAAGGTAACCTGGACGATCACGCCGATTGACCCGAGCGATACCTGCAACGCGTGGAACAGGTCTGCGTTGTCGTCAGCGGAGCACGTCACGACTTCGCCGTTGCCGAGGACGGCTGTGATGCGCACAACCTGCGTCGCCAGCGTACCGAGTGTGACGCCGGTGCCGTGCGTACCTGTGCTGATGGCGCCTGCAACGGACTGCACGTTGATGTCGCCGAGGTTTTCTTGCGCGAGGCCATGGTTGAACAGCAACTCACCGAGTGCCTTCAGCTTCGTCCCAGCCCACACTGTCGCGGTTTGCTCGATCTGGCTGATCTCGATGATGCCCGCGAGGTGGTCGAGCGACATCAGGATGTCTGTGGTGTGCACAAGCGCGGTGAAGGAGTGCCCGGACCCGACGAGGCGCAGTGTCCGCCCTTCCCGGTTGCAGCGCTGCACGACCTCGACGACCTGGTCAACCGACGTGGGGTAGACGACTTGTTGCGGCACGCACTCGACCACACCAGACCAGTTGCGCCAGGTCTGCGTGGCGCTGATTGGTTGGCTGGCGGGGTGGGTGGTGAGTTCGCTGGTCTGTTCGCTGGTCTGTTCGCTCGTCTGTTGGTTCACAGGAAGCACTGGCCATCCCCCCGGTAGGTCGTGTAGGTGTCGACGATTTCTCCGTTTGACACTGCGTGCAATACGAGGAAGCGCTCACATAGCTCGCCGGCTTTGGCGTGGCGCATCAAAACGCTATCACCCAGATTGAGTGTTACGCTGCCACTGTAGCTGAACGGGGTCTGGACTTCGCCAGCAGCCTCGTTTGGCAACAGCTTGAGGCCTTCAGGTAGGTACGGTTTTGGCACCTTGTCCCAGCCGGGGCTGCCAGATGCGACGTAACCGCCACCCGCGCAGGTCACCATGTCCGACCGTGGCCGCCGCACGATCTGAATTGCGAACCCGGCCGCTGGCTGGTAGTGGAACGCCTCGTAGTTGTCGAACAGGCCGGGGGAGTAGAAACCGGATCCGACTGTGATCTCGGTGACATCCCCCTCGCGCCCGGTCGTATGCAGGCTGCCGGTGCCGCCGCCGTTGACGAAGCGCAGTTCGTACCCGGCCTTCGTAATGGAGTCGACGGCCTGCTTGCGCCGGTCAGCGATTTGCGGCACCGACCGCCTCTTCAGCCAACGCACGGTGCGGCTCTTGAGGGCTTGGCTGGGGACGTTGTCGCCGACGCCCGCGATCTGCGCCTCGTAGCCCATGATGCCATCGAGGATGAGGCTAACTCCGCCTGTGCCTGTGCCTGTGCCTGTGCCTGTGCCTGTGCCTGTGCCTGTGCCTGTGCCTGTGCCTGTGCCTGTGCCTGCGGAGAGAGAGTCGGTTCCTGTGGCGGCGAGGCGTGCATGAGCTTTCTGGGCGCTCAGTTCGGCTAGCAGCGGTGCGAGATCGGCAGCGGTTTTGAGCGGTGAACGCCGCACGCCAAAGTGCAAACCGGGGAACTCAGTTGACATGTCGACGTCGATGCAGATGCGGGCTATAGCCTCGGGCCCCTGCTCTGCTGCGATGCGCGAAATGTGACGCAGGTGCTCGGCGCTGTCGACCATAAACGTGATGCAATGGCCCGCGGTGGTGAGGCGGACGATTTCGGCGATACCGTCGGGATCCCAAACTGGATACCCGATTAGGATGTCATCGAAGCCCTCTTTCGCGAGGTAGATTGCCTCGGCAGCGGTGAACGCCATGATACCCTGAAACACGTCGCTGGCAGCGAAGATGCGTCGAAGCACTGCTGTGCAACGCACCGACTTGCTGGCGACGCGAACGCGCTTGCCATAGGCCGCCGCACGCTCTGCAATGAGGCGAATGTTTTCGTCGAGCAAGTCGAGATCGACGTAGGCAAACGGTTTGCGCAAGGGTGCAAAGATACGTCGGTAATAGTCGTAGTCGCGCAAGGTTGCGGATTCCCCCTCTTATGTCCGATAGGCCGCATCGGTAGTCAGGTGGTCAGTCGATACGCAGGGTCACGGTGAGCGCTGGCCGCCTTGCTGCACGACGCATGCGTAACGCCGTGAGCACTGGCGACAGCCGAGCGGCATTGGCGACAGCCGAGAGCCAGACTCTGCCGCAGTTTGGCGCGGTGTCGTCGAGTGCGGCATGTCTATGTTGATGCTCCATATGCGCTACTTTCTCAGACGATGACTTCGTAGTCCGCTGCCAGCCTGAGTTGGTAATCGGCCCCCTGCCAGCATTCGTTGGTAACCGGCTCCCTGCAGGCGCTTGAAAGAGTTAGAATTGGTACGTAATTTCGATTTGGAGCAGTGAATTCCTGCCGGGGCCACCAGCGGTTCGCGTCAAAGGTCGATTCGAGAGTGGGAAGTGATCGAAATCGACATATAGGCAGGGCTTGGCTTCCGGGAAGTGATCGAAATCGACACATAGGCAGGGCTCGGCGGCCGGGAAGTGATCGAAATCGACTCATATGGTGGGCTTGGCGGCGGGGAAGTGATCGAAATCGACACATAGGCAGGGCTCGGCGGCCGGGAAGTGATCGAAATCGACACATCCGGGGGGCCCGGCGTCCGGGAAGTGATCGAAATCGACATATAGGCAGGGCTTGGCGACGGGGAAGTGATCGAAATCGACACATAGGCAGGGCTCGGCGTCCGGGAAGTGATCGAAATCGACACATAGGCAGGGCTCGGCGTCCGGGAAGTGATCGAAATTGACACATGGGCGGCGGTAACCGCATGCAGGTCCTCCGAACTTGGAGGAATTCATCACCCCGAGGCAGAATGGACTCATGCACTTCTTGCTCCGGCATCGATGCCGGAAATTAGAGGAAAAGCCGGCTATGTAGCCGCCGCCCGCCGCCCGCCGCCCGCCCAGCTCGCCCAGCTCGCCCAGCATCCAAGGAGGAATGCACCGATGTCCACCGTTTTGCCGAATACGTTGCCGGTGACCAATCCAGCTACCGGCGAGAACCTCGGTGCCGTGCCGGTCTGCCCGGCAGACGGCGTACCGGCTTTATACGCCCGATCCCGGACAGCATTCGCCGCCTGGCGCACCACGCCGGTGGCTGAGCGGCTGAAATACCTGAAACGTCTGCGTGAAACCATGGTGGCCGAACTCGACGACATTGCCGGACAGGTGGCAGAGGAGACGGGGAAAGTCGCGATGGAGGCGATGACAACCGACATCCTGCCCGTCCTTGAAGCCATCCGACACATCGAGAGGCATGCAGAGAAGTCGCTCGGCGCTCAGAAGACCACGACGCCGCTGCTATTTATCGGAAAGACGTCGTATGTTGTGTATAAGCCGCGTGGCGTGGTGCTTGTCATCGCACCGTGGAACTTCCCGTTGCAGTTGCCGATGGTGCCGATGCTAAACGCGCTCATCGCAGGGAACACAGTCGTCCTCAAGCCGTCGGAGGTGACGCCGCGGGTAGGCGTCGTGATCGAGCGGCTGTTCAAGGCGAGCGGCTGGCCGGAAGGCGTGGTGCAGGTGGCGCACGGTGGCAAGGACCTCGGGGCTGCCCTCGTCGATGCAGGGCCGGACTACATATTCTTTACGGGATCGGCTAGGACCGGACAGATCATTCAGCAGGCCGCCGCCCGTCAGTTGATCCCGACCACCCTCGAACTCGGTGGCAAGGACCCGATGATCGTCTTCAACGATGCCCCGCTCGATCGCGCCGTCCAAGCGGCCATCTGGGGCGGCCTGATGAACTCGGGGCAGGTCTGCATGGCGGTGGAGCGGATCTACGTGGAGCGATCGGTGTACGATAGGTTCGTCGACAAGCTGTGCGCGGAGGTTCGAAACCTGCGCCAAGGCACAGACGCCAGCTCGGACATCGGATCGATGACCTTCCCGCATCAAGTCGACATTGTGCGTCGGCACGTCTCTGCCGCGCTCGCCGAAGGCGCGGTGCTTCAGACCGGACGCCCGCCTGAGGAATGGCGCACTGCGCCGGAAAGCGGCCTGTGGCTCGAGCCGATGGTCCTGACCAATGTCCGCCAAGACATGGCCGTTGTGCAGGAGGAGACGTTTGGGCCGGTGCTGCCCGTGATCCCCTTCGATACGGAAGAAGAAGCCATCGCCCTCGCCAACGACTCCGAGTACGGCTTGTCAGCGAGCGTGTGGACCGCGGCCGTCGGACGCGGCCGTCGCGTCGCGTCGCAACTTGTGAGTGGGAACGTGCTGGTCAACGATGTAGTGATCACGATCGTCAACCACGACCTCCCCTTTGGCGGCGAGAAGTCAAGTGGCCTCGGCCGCTACCACGGGCCAGACGGGATGCGCATGTTCTGCCGGCAGACGGCGGTCATGGTCGACAAAGGCAAGCGCCTGCGCGAAGTCAACTGGTTCCCGTATGCGGGGAAGTACGGCTTGTTCAAGACGCTGCTCGAGAGTTACTACTCGTCTAATCGCAACTGGCCGAAGTTTCTCTCGACCTACTTGAAACTCCTACGCCACGCAAGCAAACCTAGTCGAGAGGAGAAATAACGATGAAATACGTGGCGTTGCTGACAATTGTCGATCCGGAGTTGAATCAGCAGGTTCGCCCCGCCCACCTAGCGTACATCAGTGATTTGTACCGTCAAGGCAAGGTCGTGATGGCCGGGCCGTTTGTCGACGGCAAAGGCGGAATGGTCATGTACGAGTGTGACAGCGAGGAAGAGGCCAGTCAGTTGGCTCAAGCCGATCCGGTCGTTGCAGCGGGTGCCCGCACCCTAGAACTGCACGCTTGGCACCAACTCGAGTTGCCTGTGGAGTAGAGCGGTCGCGCCGGTGGGCCGTCCTGGCCGATGTGTGCAGTAGCACGGCCGCACGCTGTGCTGGGCTACAACCTTGGGGGCTTACCGATTCGGTTCGATCTCGATTGCGGTCTCGAGGCTTGGCTCGTCAGCACGCTGCGCGGCAGGATTGCTCGAGGTTGGTCTTGGACCTGTCTTCGAGTAGCCCATCGGCGTTACGGGTGCACATCTCCCTTCGTCTGGCAAAATCGCGGGCATCCTCGTCCTGGGTTAGCGCCAAACTGGCGCCAACCCACCGCCAACCCACCGCCTCCTCGCTCGCCGCCCACCGCCACCGCCAACCCACCGCATCCTCGCTCGCCGCCCACCGCCATCGTCCCCGCGCCGCGCCATCGCTCACATCCCGGCACAATCCGCTCCACGGCTCACGTCCCGCGAACTCTCCAGCCTATTCCTCGTTTAGCGCTTGGCACACGCGGGCGACGGCGTCCTGGTACTGCGCGCGATCCCATGAGTTGTAGGAGGGGTGGGGAACGCCGTCTATCACGGTCCACGCAGGACTCTGCACGCCGGCGAGGCGGAAGAACTTCTGCGCGAAACGTCCGCAGGGTACAAGTGTCAGTGGGCGGTCCGCCAGGACCTGTAGTTTACGGCGGAGGCTCAGAACCAGCACCGTCTGTACCGCTTCCACGTGCTGGTCCCGGTACGTATCAGTCTGGTTGGAGGAGCGCAGGGTCGCCATCGCCTGCATCCACATCCCATGCGTCTGCACGATCTGCCGATTGTCGTACGCAGCAGCCTGCATGGGGATATTGCAGACGTTCATCAGGCCGATTCGGTCCAGCCGCGGCCGATGCACGGCGTCGTCGACGTTCTTCCTGACCAGGCGGCCAAGTGGATAGCGTTCATAGGCTTCGCCAAACAGGTGCTTGGTCATGGTGGCGCCTGATGGACCGGACACCGGTGCGCCGTACTTCAACTCCTGCACATGCGGGGACTCTAGTACAAACACCAAGCGCGTCTCTGCCAACATGATGTCGGGGACGTGGTAGGTCTGCGCCAACGCTCGTGCCACGCGGGCAAATTCTTCGGGCAGGCTGTCGTTCAATGTCTGTTCCCCTCCTCAACCTTTCAAATATCCGGACTGTCCACACACCGCATGTGACCATCAGCACGGTGGTTGTGACCGACAAAAAACTTCGACGCAACCACTTGGAAGACCTCGTGGTCCTGTCCCGCTTAACTGGAAAGTGCATCTAGTGACAAAACAGAATAAAAATTATAAATTGTGAATTATCATAACTAAAATTAGATAAAGGAGGCTGGGAGATGGCGCAGAACAATCAGAACAAACTGAAGCGAAACTATCTGTCGATGGTGGAAGTTCTGGCACTATCCGTATCCATTGTCGCGCCGACGATGGCGATGGCTTTTAACACCGCGCCTGCGGCAGGGGCGGCAGGGGCAAGTGTACCGCTCTCATTCTTGGTCGGAACCATTGCGATGCTGCTCGTTGGCGTGTCGTTCTTTGAGTTTTCAAAGCGCATTCCGCACTCAGGTTCAGTCTACGCCTATAACGCACAAGGGTTGGGCCCAAAGACAGGTTTCGTATCCGGGTGGGCCCTGACGGCAACGTACTTTGCCTATGCGGCCGGATGTGCGGCTCTATTTGGCAACTTTGCGAATGTGTTTCTCTTGCATTTCGGTCTCCATGTACCAGAGTGGCTGCTTGTGTTCGTCGGTATGGCAGTGGTTTGGTTTTTCTCCTATCGCGATGTGCGGCTGTCCACGCGTGCGGCACTCCTGCTTGAGGGGATTTCAATTCTTGTAGTCCTCGTCCTCTGCTTTGTGATTGTCGGCAAAGGGGGCAATGCAGGGAACACGGCCGTGCCGTTTTCGATGGGTTCTGTGGGTCTGTCCGGTGTGGGGGCTGGCATGATTTTTGCGGTCCTTTCCTTTGCTGGATTTGAAGGGGCCGCCACACTCGCGGAGGAGGCCAAGAACCCCCACAGGGCGGTACCTCTTGCGATTTATGGCACGGTGATTGCCGCAGGCATCTTCTACGTGTTTGTCAGTTACTCAGAAGTGATTGGATTCGGAGCTGGACACGTTGCCAAACTTGCAGGTTCCAGCGCACCTCTTGATACGCTTGCTTCGTCCTACATTGGCAGTGCAATGGGGACATTCGTCGATTTCGCGGCGATGATCAGTGCATTTGCCTGTTCCCTAGGGTCTGCCAATGCCGCATCTCGGATGCTGTTCGCGCTCGGCCGCGACGGGGCGCTTCCGCGGTTCCTCAGCCGGGTCCACGACCGTCATGGAACACCGCATGTTGCTGTCAACACAATCAGCATCTTGGGGGTCGTCTTGTACCTGATAATCGGGCTCCCAGCGGGAGCTTCCAACTTCTATGCGTACTTTGGCACCATCGGGACATTTACGCTGTTGGTTGCTTACCTCTTGATTAACGTCGCTGCAATTCGGTACTTCGGCAAACGCAAAAGTGCAGGGTATTACTCTGTTGTTCGCCACCTGATTGTCCCAGTTGTCGGATTCATTGTTTTACTGTGGCCAATTTACGGCAATATCTACCCTGTCCCTTCGTTCCCTTATAATCTGTTCCCATACATCGCCCTAGCGTGGATTGTCATCGGAATCATCATCATTAACGCACAGTCCTCCCGCGACCCAGGTCTCGCAAGCCGCATCGTTCGAGACCTTGACGTTGAAGTCGGGGGTTAGTGCGACAAGGCCATTCCGTGAACGCAGCAAAGAGGAGGTAGACAGATTGGATATCGAAGACGTCGTGCGCCAAGCAGAGGAAGCCGGAGTTGAACTAATAGAATTCCTCTTTGTCGATCACGCTGGTACCATTCGCGGCAAATTGACACACGTTGACCATTTGCGCAGTCGGATGACGGGCGGCATCGGTTTGACGCCCGCGATGATGGCGATGAACATGCTCGATCAGCTACAGCCGATACCCGAGATGGGGCCAGTTGGGGAAGTTCGTCTGATACCTGATCCCGATTCATTCCGGGTTCTGCCATACTCACCGGGGGTCGGCTCGATGATGTGTGATTTAATCAGTCTTAGCCACGAACCGTGGGAAGCCTGCCCGCGCAGCTTCCTCAAGTCTGTGGTTCGACAAGCAGAGCAGATGGGCATCGGCGTAATGTCTACGTATGAAGATGAATTTACTCTAGCTAAACTGGACGAGAATGGGCAGTACGTACCAATTGACGAGGCGCTGTGTTTTAGTTCTATCGCGATGGATGTCGGAAACCCTGTCATCCTCGACATCATGCGTGCGCTCAAGGCGCAGGGAATCCAGCCCGAGCAATACTATCCGGAACTCGGGCACGGTCAGCATGAATTGTCCATCAGTCCCACCGATTTGCTGACCGCAGCTGACAATCAGGTACGCTACCGTGAAACCGTCCGTGCGGTGGCAAAACAACACGGCATGATAGCGTCTTTCGCGCCCAAACCGTTTGCCAACGAGGCTGGAAACGGTGCGCATATTCACTTTAGCCTGTGGGACAAGGAAGGAAAGCAGAACCTCTTTTGGGACCCCGCAGACCGGTACAAGCTGAGCAAGACTGGTTATCAGTTTGCAGCCGGTATTCTGCGCCACCTACCAGGTCTCGTCGCACTGACCTGCGCAAGTGTGAATTCCTACCGTCGGTTGAATCCTCGTTCATGGAGTTCTGCCTACACGGCTTTTGGGCCCGACAATCGCGAGGCAGCCGTGCGTATCGCGTCGACGTTTTGGGGAAATGAGGAGAAGTCGATGAACATGGAGTTGAAGTCAAGCGATTCATCGGCCAATCCCTATTTGGCGCTCGGGGCAGTCGTTGCCGCCGGTCTCGAGGGCATCCGCAACGATTGGCATCCCGGGGGCACGCTGGAAGTTGACCCGGCTTCATTGACGGAACAGGAACGCGCGGCGATGGGGGTCGTGCGCTTGCCATCGACCTTGGCGGAAGCGGTAGACAACCTGGAAGCCGACCATTTCTTTGACCAACTGCTCGGAGACCTGAGAATCCGTTCCTACAAAGCGGTGAAGCGTTCTGAGCATGCGGCGTTTGCCGAAGCGGATACGGAATTTGAACTAAAACACCATTTCTACAAGTTTTAGCGGATTTGACCTCGGCCTTGGTTTTGGCTTTGCACTGGAAAGGGAGAGTTTGGTGGACACAGATTTTTTACAGATCCCGCTCATTGACCATCACTGTCACGCCATCGTCGGCCCCAACCGTCAAGCAGACACCGAGGCATTGCTTCGTGTTACGTCCGAGGCTCCTCATGGCTATCCGGTTGAGGACTTGTTGGAGCGGGCGATTTGGCCCGCCGTACTCACTTATGTCTCGCGGTATTCGGGACACGTTGTCGCTTCCTATGAGGAACTCGGCCCCGTTTTGCAGGACGTGGACTACGCGACCTATTGCAAAGCGCTTTTTCACGATGCCCGGTTTGAACAACTGTTCATTGACACAGGGTTTGCGCCTGCCGGCGCACCTTCACTTGGCGAGATAGGCAGACTGACCGGCGCGAAGACGCGTCCCATTCTGCGCTTGGAGTCGGTCGCTGAGGCGGTGTTCAAAGAGAGTTCGTCGTTTTCTCAGTGGTGGGAGAGCGTGCAGTTCAAAGTGGGACAGGCGCGGGCGAACGGGTATGTAGGTGCGAAGTCCATCGCAGCGTACCGCTCAGGACTCGCTCTGCACGGCGTCTCCTACGCCGATGCAGAGCGCGCCTTTGCGGTCTGGAAGTCGTCCGATTCAGCGCGACTGGAGGATGAGAGACTGCTGTGCTTTCTCGTCTGGGAGTGCGCGCCGATACTGGCGAAGCAGTCCCTGCCGCTGCAGTTTCATACAGGCTACGGTGATCCAGATACGGACCTTCGCCTTGGCAATCCGTTGCACCTTCGCGACTTTGTGGAGACGTTTACGCCACAGGGATTGGCGGTCGTTTTGCTTCACACATATCCCTACCATCGCGAAGCTGGCTACATGGCGAGTGTGTACGACGGGGTGTACTTTGACACGTCACTTATCGTGCCGCTTGGGCTCACTTCGGCTCGACGTGTCGTTTCGGAGGCCTTGGAGCTTGCCCCTTATTCGCGGTTTCTGTTCGCGTCGGATGCGCACACCAGGCCCGAACTGTTTGCGATTGCTGCCGATTTGTTCAAAGACGCGCTTGAGCATCATTTGCAGGACCCTATGTTGAGCCGGTTTTCTGGTGCGGGGACGCGAGAGAGATGGGCACAACTCGTGTGCCATGACAATGCCCGAAAGCTGTACTTGGAGACAAGCCCATGACAGAGCTACCGGAATCGAGACCTGTCGCTGTGGTTACGGGCGGGAATACGGGTATCGGCAAAGCTGTCTCGCAGGCTCTGGCGGACGCAGGGTACTTGGTCGCCATTTGCTTTGGGACCGATGAAGCCGGTGCACAGGCGCTGGCAAGCGAGCTTCGCGGGTGCGCAATCCCTGTGGATGTCACTAGCGAGCAGTCTGTCCAAAACGCTGCGCTGCGGGTGTTGCGTGAATTCGGCACGCCACAAGTGTTGGTGAACAACGCAGGCATTCAGGAACGAGTTCCGTTTGTCGAACTGACGGTGGAACAGTTCGACCGTATGATGGCTGTTAACACGCGAGGCGCATTTCTCATGACGAAAGCCCTCGTCCCCGCCATGATGGAGGCGCAACGCGGAAAAATCATCAACATATCGTCACAGACCGCGCTTGTCGGTAGAAGCGAGATGGTGCATTACACCGCGTCAAAGGGGGCATTGATTGCGATGACGAAATCACTCGCGAGAGAGCTGGCGCCATACGGGATTTTGGTAAACTGCGTTGCCCCAGGGCCAGTCACCTCAGGGCCAGCGCTTGCTTCTGCAGCGGAGCGAAGCGCCTATGCGAGTTCCCTTCCGCTACAGAGGTTTGCAACGCCGGAAGAGGTCGCAGACACCGTTCGGTTCCTCGCTGTCGGTGGAGAGTACTATACCGGGCAGGTTCTCAGTCCAAATGGTGGCGAAGTGATGTGAACGAATGCGTGGCGGACGTGCCAGGCAATGCAACGCCAAGAAACGCCGCAGTGCCAGGGTGCGCATGAGGGCCAGGCAACGCAGCGCCAGGGTGCGCAACGCCCACAGAAAGACAGGCGGCCACAAGATGGAGGTTACCCGATGACTTCGACACGACCGATGATTGGCGTCACTGGCTACTACGTTTCAGCCGATGAGGGATACGGCGGCAAACTGCGTGGAAATATTGGGCAGGCGTTTAGTCTCATCGGGGAAGACTACTTGCGAAGTGTGGAGAGAGCAGGAGGGATTCCTATCGGGATCCCGTTGATGGACGATGACTCTCTCTTCCCGCTGCTTTCCCGACTAGATGGAATTGTCGTGACAGGTGGCGAAGATGTCGACCCGAAGCAGTATGGCGAAACAGTTGACCACCGGGTTGGGCGCCTCTCCCTCGAACGGGACGAGTTTGAGTTGCGTCTGATAGCAGCGGCGCTGGCGGCGAGGAAACCAATTTTGGCCATCTGTCGAGGCATGCAGATGCTCAATGTATACTTTGGAGGGAGCCTGCACAAAGACGTATCGGACTTGGGTGCGACGACGTTGACGCACAACTTTGAAAAAATTCCGCGGTGGTACACGGCTCATACAGTCCGGCTCACTCAGTCACTTCTGCAAAGTCTTTACGGGGACAACGAAATAGAGGTCAACAGCTATCATCATCAATCCGTAAAGGATGTGGGAAGGGGTCTGGTGGTCGCTGCCCAAGCGCCGGATGGCGTAATTGAAGCCCTTGTCCACGCTGAGTTTGACAATCTCCTGGCCGTACAGTGGCATCCCGAGATGATGGCCGTAAGGAACGATGCAGGCCTTGTCCCATTTCGCTGGTTGATTGGGGCCGCGCAGACGGAAACGGAGTCGCAAACTGACTCTACGCATGCGGCCCCGATGGGCTTTGGCAGTCCCCTCCGCTGACTACGCAGCCTACTCTCGCTATATTCGCACTGTGCGGATTTCCGGCAACACGAATGGACGACCGCTGTCCGCGCGCTCGTCGAGAAACTGTTTGATGAAGCGCCGTGCGTCCGTGAACGCGTGATCCTTGTTGCCGCGCAGGATTTGGCACGGTGGAATCTCGGCGCAGGTCGCTAAGTACATGCCATCGGGCATCTCGTAGAGGGTGATATGTAACTCAAGGGGGTCACGCCCGGTCGGGGCGGTGTACGGCAGTGGATTGTGATTCATGTCAAGTACCTCCTCATCAGAGCGTCTCCACATTTGCGGGAGATGAACGGCAGTTTGCGTCTACCCATCCATGATACTATAAAGCTTGGAACGGTTCCTTGTTCCTGAACTCCTCTCCGTCTCGCACACCTGTACGCCCTTCGGCTGCCACGCCGACTGCCACGCCGGCTGCGCTTCGACTGCGCTTCGACTGCCATGTGGACGGCCAAAGCACCGGCGCAAGATGGGCCATTAGCCCAAATCCAACCGGTTGCTGAACTTTTTCAACCCTGCGGTCGCCTTTTAGGCGGCCGTTTTTGTTGGTGTATGAAGCCAACCACGAGAGATGAGGTGCCTTAAGGTGCGGTTACTCAAGTGGCTGATTCGGACGGTGGTCTTCATAGCGTTGGCGGTAGCTGTCATTTTTGGACTGCTGTTCCTCTACTTTCGCATTTTCAACAATGTCGGTCAGCGCGTACAACGGGCCGTCATGCACAATGTCGCACTGAGACATGAACACTACATGACCTACAGTCACATTCCGGCTGTCTTTCGCAATGCCATGATTGCGACGGAAGACCGGCGGTTTTTTACCGATCCCGGCATTGACCCGATTGGTATCATGCGCTCCTTTATCGTTGATGTAGAAAAAGATGGCTATGTGGAAGGCGGGTCCACCATCACGCAGCAGTTGGTCGACAACTCGATCATCGTGCACCGGAAGACGATTCCCTATAAAATCACGCAGGCGTTTTACGCGATTGGCATTTACGACACGCAGAGCAAGCCGGAGACATTTGCCCTATATGCAAACGCGATTTACTTCGGAGCGGGTGCGTACGGCCTCTACGATGCCGCCGAAACGTACTTCGGAAAAACCCCTTCACAGTTAAATGCCGGAGAGTTGACCATGCTGGCCGGACTTCCGAATTTACCTTCGCTGTTTGATCCGTTCATTCATCTGAAGCTCGCCCGCCAGCGCCAAGCCATCGTTCTCCAGAACATGGTTGATGATGGGCTGATCACGAGCAAACAGTCCTTGGCAATCTACCACGAACCGATTCGACTAAAGTGAAGAAAGCCTTTCAACGCGGCGGTTTTTGAACGAACAGACGTGGATGAGTACGCCTAGTCTATGCCGCGCCTCCGCTAGATGTCGTTGCTGTGGAGATTCGACTCCAGTGCAGCAGAGGTGAATGCCCGCGTCTCCACTGCTACATCGACATCCGGGCCGAGATTCGGCTTGACCTCCGAGTTGCCCCCGGAGTTGCCCTCCGAATCGACGGGCTCATCGTGTTGCGCGACCACGGAATCTTTCGGCGGATGCTGAACCAAAGGGCTCAGCCAGGCGGACGAAATGCCGAGAAACGCCAGTCCACCGGCGCCGCTGATCAGCAGCGAGACCGGTATCACAGCTGCCACAGTTCCAAACAGCAGCTGAGATATTGGGGTGGCGGCGTCGAATACAGCGCCGAGGAGCGCGTAGATGCGACCGAGGGCCTCATGCGGAACAGCTAGCTGGATGGATGTAAAGAAGATGGTGCTCGACACAATCATGCAGAACCCTGCGATAAACATCAGGAGTGCAATCAAGACAGGCGAGCGCATAAATCCCACGGTCGTTAAACAAGCGGCGGAGATGGACATGGCGATAATCGGCAGGCGTTCTTTGGACAAGGTGCGGGAGAAAAACGGGATCGTAAAACTTCCGGAAAGTTCGCCTATCGCAAGCGCCGTGTTGAAAAAGCCAACGATAAATGCGCCGCGGTTGGAAGTGTAGTGTAAGGTATTGGCTACGAAGTTCACGATCAGAAACTCGATTGCTACGACGGGAAAGTTGTACATCAAGACAAACGGAGTCAGAGTCCGCGCGTAGGGCGATGCCAGGTACAGGGACGCGCCCTCTTTGACGTCCTGAACCAGCGCCTTCGGCGCGAGAGAACTCTTGCGTCGCTCCGGTTCCTGTACCCTCATCAATGTCAGAGTCAGGGCAGAGAAGAAAAACGTTGCTGCGTTGATACCGAACACGACAGCTGACCCAAGCAATCCGATGAGTAGACCACTTGCAGCCGGTCCTGCAATCTCCATGGTCTTTTGACCGACGTTGAGGATGGAACGTGCGCGCAGCAACAGTTCGTCAGAAGCGACTTCTTTGGTCAAGACGACTGACGCAGGGTTGAAGACGGTTCCTAAACTGGACAGCACAAAATTGAACGCGATTAGTTCCCAGGGCCCGGTTTGGTGGAACAGCGTCAAGAAAGTGAGCAGAACCAGCAGTCCGCCCCGGGAAATGTCGGTGACGAGCATGAGCACCCGTTTTGGCCAGCGGTCGGTCAGAACGCCAGCGATTGGCGCAAACAGTACCCGAGGCAAAAAGGCTGCCATCATCACGAGACCCAAGAACAGTGCGGAGTGTGCGCGATGGAGGGTTTCCATCTGCACCATCCACAAAAGTGCCAAAATATACATATTGTTGCCGAAGGTTGCGAGCGTCTGGCCAGACAACAGCAAGACGAAGTTGCGGTCTCGAAGCAAGAGAGGGTATTTCACGGGATGGATGCACGCTCCCATGTCGAAGCTGGGATGAAGTTTCGATGATTTTGACAACACTACGCCTTCGACAGGATTGTTTCGACAGACCGCAATAATTTTCCTGCTAATTTTCCTGTGAATTACAACTTGACCGGGTGGAGACTTCCAGTTCACTCCTCGCATGCCAACATTGTCACATCGAAGCCTAGTTCGTTCACCCGTAGACTAGAGAGAGTTACAGGTGCGAAGACGGGTTGCAGGTTAGAGGTGTGTAGCGTGGGTGGGAGGGGACCGAGTGAAAGGACAACATCGGCGACGGTCGAAGCGCCGTGGGCTGCATCGGAAACGGCGCAGCTCCGTGTGGTCAGGTCGGATGAAACCAGCACGTGTGGTGGCTCTGGCAACAGGAATATCAGCGACGTGGCTGACTGCGACAGTGTTTGGAGCAAATGCTCACGCGGCGTCAGTGAGCGCTGTCGGTATGAAGGCGATTGAAGTAGATGGACAGACAGCGTTTAACGTACCCGGCCTCGCTGCGGGCGGTACGACGTACATGCCCATCTGGTACATTCAAACGGTGCTGCGCCGCCTCGGTATTTCGAACACGTGGAACGGGCGTGAGTGGGATATCGCCAACATTGGAGCACCCCGTTCGGTCTGGTACCGCCCGCCATACCGGAGTTCGACGCGAGCGATTGTATGGAATGGACAGACCGTGTACTTGGCACCGAGTATCGTCTACCAAGGAACCACATACATGCCCATCTGGTACATCCAACAGGTGCTCAAGCGGGCCGGAGACTCCAGTACGTGGTTGAACTCGGTGTGGGACATTTTGCCTGGTCCGGGGCAACACTATCAGTATCAAACAGCGGTTGGACCGGCGGGCATCAAGACGGTGTCGCTCAACGGCAAGTCAGTGTTTGAAGTCACCGGCATCGTTCACAATGGCACCACCTATATGCCATTGTCGACCCTCGAGTCGACGCTCAACGACATGGGGTTACAGAACGCAGTGTCTGGGAGTGCGCAGTGGGACATTGCAAGCAGCGGAAAACCACAGGCGACCGCTGTTACGCCGCCTGCAGGCAACTATGCAGTCGTTGCAAACGGCGGGGCACCCACGATGGTCTCTTCGTTTGAATACGGCGGGCAGGTTTATCTGCCACTGTATACTGTGCAGTTGATGTTGCGCAGTCTGGGGGTTGCGAACACTTGGGACGGCTGGATTTGGCAGATCACGGCGCCTCCCGCGACCAGCACCACAAACACGGCCCCAACTGCGCGGACTCCAGCCCCCGCCAGCAACACGAAGGCAGGACCGACCCTACTCAGCTTTGTGACGGACTTTGGCGGTACTTTGACGTCGCTCGATGATGCAGAGGCACACCACAGTCAAATCACACAGGTTGCGACCTTTGACCACACCGTGCTAGCATCAGGCAGTTTGGCTGGAGACGCGAACGCTGCCATTCTCGCATACGCGGCAAGCGACCACGTGCCAGCATTCGCCACTGTGGTGAGCCAGCCAGAAGCCGGGCAAAAGATGCCGGCGATGGACACAGTGTTGCAGAGTTCCAGCGCGACAGCCGCTTTGCAGCAAAATATCGTACAAATGGTAGAGTCCAACGGGTATACCGGAGTGGCACTCGACGTTGAGCAGTTGTCGGCTTCGGACCGCCAGCTCTACACGGCCTTTGTCACGAATCTCGCAGCACAACTGCATGCAGTAGGGAAGGAACTGTACGTAGCACTTCCGGCGGAGACGAGTGCGACTGCTGAGGGGTGGAACGCAGCGTATGACTACGCCGCAATTGGAGCTGCAGCTGACCGCGTGATTCTCATGGCGTACGACTACTCCTATCCAGGTGGACCTGCCGGGCCAATCGCGCCAGTGCCTTGGGTGGCCAAGGTACTCGCCTACACGACATCCCAAATTCCTGCGGGTAAGGTTCTGCTCGGGATTGATGCCTACGGTTATGAATGGACCGGACGGCAGACACAAGCCTTGTCTCTGCCAGCGGTGGACGCATTGATCACGGCAGACAACATCACGCCGCAGTGGGACGCCACGAACGAAGCACCGTACTTCACGTACACGGATGCCAACCACGTGACGCATACGGTCTATTACGAAGACGGCAAGAGCACCAGCGCGAAGTTGGCGCTGGCCCAACAGGCGGGGGTCGCCGGCATCGCCATTTGGCATATGGGCCTCGAAGATACAAGCCTGTGGGACGCCGTGTCGGCTTACCTGCAGTCGAGCCCCGCAACGTCACAGAGTTCTTCCTGACGAACGTCACATCGGTTTGTCAGGGAGTAGTCGACTGTGCTCCCGCATGAAGCACTTGCCGTCGATGACTTTGAGACCAGGTTGGGATGCGCAAAGACGCAGCGCCGGTCACTCCGGTCACAGCCATCCATGTGCTCATGTCATAGCCACCCGTACGCCCAGACACCGAGGGCAAAGAACAGGGCGCCACCCGGGATCCACAGCGCGTGTACCCCGACGTGCTGGTGCCGCTTATAGTCTTCGTAAGCGGTGCGAGCGGCTCCGTAGATCATCATGACAAGTGAAATGATGAGAATGACCGTAAACATTCGAAGACACCTCCGAGCGTGTTCCTAGTGTGTTCCTGGATGGGGTTACGGTAAGGCTTTGAGCGCTGCGAGCTTGTTGTTTAATTTCGTCATTTCGCTGATTGATGTCGTAGTCATCGAATTGAGCTGCCCGACCTGACTTGCTTCTGTAGCCGCTTGGCCAGACGATTGTTCAGAAGTGGACAACAAGCCGCGGTTGACGTTTGCGATGGCACTCAGTTCAGTGCTTGCCCCACCTGTCGACTGGTTGAGCGCTAGCAGGGTTTGTACAATCCCTGCTTCGCTTTGGTTGATATGAGATAAGTGTTCGTTCATTGCAGCCAAGTTTCCGACCGTCACTTGTTCCTGTTTTTCGATATCTGCTAGAGCAGTGGTTGTCGCAGTCAGCGGCGCGAGCACCTTGTTGGTCTGGTGCGTGACCTGGCCGCTGGTGATGATACTCTGGTCGATGGCAACCATCGTGTGGTTCATTTGCTGCTGGACCTTGGTCTGCTGGCTCAAGCTGTAGAGCGTGGTTCCGAGCCCCGCGATAGCCAACACGCCAAGCAGCACGTTCATTCCTTTCATCGTGATTCCCCCTATGCCGACCTCTTAAAACAGGTTGCCGAGCAAACCGCCTAGTAAGCCGCCACCGCTGTTGCCTCCGGTCGTATTGGATGTGCTGTTGTGGGTGCTGCCTGCGGATGTTCCGTTGTTTGCCGTGTTGTTCGTGTGCGACGCGGTGCTCCCCGAATTCGATCCGGTTTTGCTGCCGTTACCAGATACGCTCCCGAGCAAGTTGCCGACGCCGGATAAAAGACCCAATCCACTGTGCGATCCCGTCAGGCTACCAAGCAGTTTGTCAACTTGGCCAAACACTTTAAACTCCTGCACGGAGTTGCCGAGCTGGGCGAGTAACAGACCCAGTTGGTGGTTCAACTGGTTTGACTCTTGACTGCTCGTAACCAGTGAGCCGAGCAACTGCTGTAATACGCTTGCGTTCTGCTGCACGACGCCTGTGAGTTGGCCACTCTGGGCCGCGACTTGGGCCGTAACGTGTGAGAGCTTGGCTTCTTCGGTGAGCAGCGCCTGCATCAAGGTGACGCCTTGGCGGGTGAGCTGTGTTTGTGTCGTCATTTGCTGTTGCAATTGTGCACCGGTACGCTGTTGTTGCTGCACGATGGCGTCTTGTTGCTGCAACTGGCTAAGCTGAACTTGCACGCCATTCACGTTCGCGCGAAGTTGCTCAGTGTGCTGGAGCATTTGACCGGTTGTACCGTTGAGGCTCCCAACTAGACTGAAGATGTTGTTTTTCGCGAGACCAGCGAGCGTCGATTTTGGCACCATCGAGACGGCCCCGACGCAGAGCGCGACGACTACAACGCCCGCGCCGATTTTGAGACCTTTCAGGCTGTTCGCTCGGGGGTGGACTGCGGGTGTCATCCTCATGACCTCCTTCTTGACGTTGCACGGACGTTGCACGGACGTTGCACGGACGTTGCACGGACGTTGCACGGACGTTGCACGGACGTTGCACGGACGTTGCACGGACGCGATGGACCGACGCGATGGACCGACGTTGCACCGACGTTGCACGGACGTTGCACCGACGTGATCGCCCGACGTACGAGTTACGAGTACTGACAGGCTTCGCCGCCTACGGCAGGATGGCTGTTTTGGCGTTCATCTGTGATAGGTTCTGATTGATCGCTTGCTGGTCTGCGATCATTGCGTTCAACTGGCTGACGACGTTTGTGTTTGTCGATTGCAAGCCAGAGAGAATCTGGCTCAACTGCTGACTGGACTGATGCAGAGTTGCGAGCTCGGTTGTCGATTCAGCGACGGAACCGTGAATCGTTTTGGCTGTGCTGTTGATGTTCGCGACCGTTTGGTCGAGGGCACTGAGACTTTGGTTCATCGCAGCGGTCAAGGCTTCGACTTGGCTGAGCGTCCCCTGCATCTGGCCGCTTGTCGTCGCGAGCGGTTTCAGACCGGCTAGACCGCTGTTCATCTGCCCCGTCAATTGCCCTGCCGCTGCGACGCGCGCTTGTAACATCGTTGTTTTTGCAGCCATGTCCCGCTGCAAGCTCAGTTGCAAAAGCCCATTAACGCCCATTGCGATAAGACACAAGACAGTGATTACTTTCGGTACGGAGAGTGCACGGACGACTTTTTCGGTGGTCTCTTTCACGGCTCACACCCCCGGTGTTTTCTGGTTCATGGTGGTGGTGGCAGATTTCATCTGATCGAGGTTCGCGCGGTCCTGTACGATCACGTGGTCGAGACTTGCGAGTTCATTTCCAAGCGAGGACGTCGCCTTCTGAAGCTGCGCAAGGTCCTGGATGACCGCGCCAATTGCCTTGCCGCTGTTGCTGGCGATGGCTGCCTGTTCGATGTTGAGTCGCAGAGTACCGGCGTTTAAGGACGCGATTAGGTTGATGTTGTTGCGGGTAGCCGCTGTAGTGCTCGAGATTCCCTTCAACTGCCCGTTCATCTGCTCAGTTGTTTTCAACACGCCGGGCAGGGCTGCGTTCTTCTTCGTTACAGCCTGCTCAATCGAGACAAGCTGGGAAGTCGATTGCAGACTGGAGTTCAGCCCTTTGTCGACTCGCGCGAGCTCAAAGGTAGTGGTCATCAGGTCGACGAAAATCGCGAACGCGACCACCATACCGATGTAACTCACTAGTTTGCTCATGTCGTGCGCCTCCTCTCTACGGCATTTCGCGTGCGACTTGGTCGGCTTCCGCCCGCGCCTGCGCCAACTTAACCGCCGACTGTTGGTTGCTCGTCAGCATCTGTGCGGCTGTGTTCGACAGTTGGTTCGCCGTCTGGGCCATGCTCGCCACGGAGCGGTGTTCACTCACTGCCGATTGATCGACCGCGGAGAGAGAGGCGACGAGCGTTTGCGACAAGCCGTTCAGCTGACGGCTGAGTTGAACCTGTTCCGAACTGAGTTGATCGAGTCCGGATAACAGGTTGCCTTGGTTAGAAATCCCGCCTTGCAGGTTTTTTAGGTTCGAGCCGATCTGACCGGTTAGCCCGGCCGTCTGGTTGACCTTTTGCATGGTGTTGACAATCTGCTGGTTGACCTTGCTGATACTGTCGTTCTTCGTGTTGATCGAGGCGATTTCACCGTTCAAGTTTGCGCTCGCGGGGATTTTCAACTTGCCGTGCAAAAGTGCCGCGCCGCTTCCCACAATCGCTGCAATGACGAGGGCGATAATCAGTTTGAACCCAGACCTGCGCGGCTTCGGAGATGCGAGTGAGCTTGCTTCTGCAGTGGGGACGGCGGTTCCGGGCGCTGGTGCGTTTTTTGCCTTTGCCAGGTTGCGCTGGCCTCTGTGCGGGCCTCTGCGCTTGCCATTGAGGTCAGAAGGGGCTGTGTTCTCTTTTCCGTACATTTGAGCCCGGAACTGGCTTGGAGTGATAGCGCCATCTGGGATACTGCGGTTCACGAGGCCACTTTCGGCGGATGTGGCAGCCACAAGCGCGGACGGCATTTCCGACGCACCTTCTTCATTGGCGCCGGTCAGTTCCACAGGGATGAAGTCTTGACCTGTGTACATCGCCTCGATGACATGGCCGTACTTTTGGCGAATGACTTTCATTTTGACTTTGAGCGAAGGGGTGATGTCACCGCCTTCCACAGTCAGTGCGTGCGGTAGGAGAGCCATGCGCTTTGGCTGTTCGAACGGCGCGAATTTGCCGACCGCCTTTGCCACTTCCCGTTGCATCAGAGTGCCGATCTCGGGCTGCGTGATCCAAGTCGCTGTGTTCTCGCTGAGGCCGAGTGACGTTGCCATCGGCTGTAGCGCTTCAAAGTCTGGAACGATGAGCGCGCTGACGTACTTCAAACCGTCGCCGACAAGGATTGCTTCAGAGATGTAAGGGGAAAGGGAGATGGCGTTTTCAATCGGGAAAGGTGCGACGTTCTTGCCTGTCGCGAGCACTAGGATGTTCTTCTTGCGGTCGACAATGCGGATATAGCCGTCTGGCTCAATCTCCGCGATGTCGCCGGTGTGCAGCCAACCGTCCTCGCTGACCGTCTTCTTGGTCTCGTCTGCCTGTTTGTAGTAACCCATCATGACGTTGGGGCCGCGTACGAGCAGCTCTCCGTCTTCCGCCGTGCGGACTTCAACACCGGGGACTGCCCGACCGACGGTACCTGGTCGGCTTTGGCCAAACGGGTTGGCTGCGATGACTGGAGCAGTCTCCGTCATTCCGTAGCCTTCATACACCGGGATGCCCGCTTTCGTGTAGAAGCGGGCGATGTCGCCAGATAAACCAGCACCGCCAGAGACAACAGCGCGCACACGGCCGCCGAGGCCAACGCGCAGTTTTTTGAACACTAACCGATCGACCAGTCGGTAGGCCATGCCGCTGTTCCGCTCGCCTTGGATGCCCTTGTTCAAAATTCCTTTGATGGCCTTTGGCGCATCCTCGATCTGTGCTTGGACTTTGGAGTACACCTTTTCAAGCAGGCGGGGGACAGAGATGAGAATAGTCGGACAAATTTCCGCAAGGTTCTCCTGGATCTTGTCAATGCCCTCCGAGTAACACACCGTTGCCCCTGTCGACAACAGCGCAAACTCTTCAACGGTGCGCTCAAAGATATGAGACAAGGGCAAATACGACAGCGTGAGGTCCGTCGCTTCGACAGGCAGTACTTGAAGTGCTGCCTTGACGTTCGTCACGATATTGCGGTGGCTGAGCATAACGCCCTTTGGCAATCCCGACGTACCTGATGTGTGAACAATCGTTGCTAGCGAATCATCCGGAATGTTGCGGAAGTTTGATAGAGCAGAAGGCTTGCCTGGCGTGCTCAACGCGCGGCCGTTTTGCAGAACGTCGGCGAACGACAGCACTGTGCGGTCGACAGCACTCACGCGCCCGTCGATCACGATGGCGCGCAGTAACTGCTCCGGCCACACTTGCTCGATTTTTTGCAACTGCTCGGCGTTCTCGACAATCGCGATGGTGACGTCAGCGTTTCGGAGAATGAATCCAACTTGATCAGCCGGCACTGTCGGGTAGACTGGTACCGTCACAGCGCCAAGGCCAAGGATGGCGAAGTCCGTGATCACCCATTCCGGGCAATTCTCCGACAGAATTGCCACTTTGTCGCCAGGTTTTACACCTTGTGCTGCTAGTCCGGCTGCGAACTCGCTAATCTGCCGCCACAACTGCTGATACGTCAGCGACTGCCATTCGCCGCCGTATTTGTACTGCATCGCTGCTTTGTCACCGTACTGCCTTACACTTCCCTCGAGTAGTCCTACGAGGTTCACCAGTAGTTCCCCCCTCCGAACGTGTTTCTGATCAAAGGGTTCGGTCGATGAACGCGTTTTCTGTCATGTGAAAACACAGACGGTTCAAAAACTAACACGGTCGCATGGATGCGCTTCCATACGACTCGCGGACAGGGCATTGGTCAGAGGCCGTGGACGCCGTGGCGGGACCGTGGTCTGAGCCTGTGGGCGCCGTGGCGGGTCACAGGATGTGGACACCGTGCTGGGCCAAAAGGTCGCTGAGTAGCGCCAGAGGCAGGCCAACGACTGTAAAATAGTCACCTACAATCTCGGTCACAAGCGTGGCTCCGTATCCTTGGATCGCGTACGCTCCCGCTTTGTCGTGTGGTTCACCGGTCGCAATATAGAGTCGGATCTGCTCTTCATCAAGCGAACGCATCGTCACCGCAGTTCGACTGTGAGCCACAGAAGTCGCACCCGTCGCGAGGTCGACGATGCACAGGCCTGAGTAGACATGGTGTGTGCGTCCTTGCAATTGGGTCAACATCTGCAAGGCGTGATCGTCACTCTTCGGCTTGCCTAGGACGGTCCCGTCAAGTACAACAATTGTGTCACCGCCAATTACGAGCGGCTGGTCTGCCCGCTCACTTCCCCCCTGGGGGCCGGCTGCCGCTTCGCCGTCTGCCATCAGCGCATTGCCAGCCATCAGCGCGTTGCCAGCCAACTCCTCGGCCACAGCTTGCGCCTTGCGTAGCGCGAGCGACTCGACTACCTCTTGTGGAGTTAGGTCCGGCGAAACGCTCTCGTCGACAGCACTTGGCCTCACCTCAAATGACAGTCCAATCCCACGCAGAAGCTCGAGTCGTCTTGGCGATCCCGACGCCAACACCAAACGCCGCGCCACCCGTTGGTCTCGAGGTTCTCGGTCATCGCGTTGCAGACCGTCGCGTTGCAGACCGTCGCGTTGCAGGCCGTCGCGTTGCAGACCGTCGCGTTGCAGGCCTACGTTGCCTAGGCCTCCACGATGCCGGTCTTCGCGATCTAGATCGGATGAATTCAGGGGAACCACCTCCGCATGATGGGTACAAGCTTTTAGAGGGATTATACCCGATCGGCGGCGCTGCAACGGCGTCCACAGGCAGCGGCCTGACTCCGGGACCGCCAAGATGACCGCCAAGGGGTGCATACGGCCAATGCGGCTTGACAGGCGCGGTGACTGTTCACGCATAACGCCAATTTGGCGCAATGAGTGGGGGTGACGGTATCGATAGCGCCAAAATGGCGCAAATAGATTGGATAGCGCCAATTTGGCGCAATGAGTGGAGGGCGATGGTGTGGATAGCGCCAAAATGGCGCAATGAGTGTGGGGCGCCGGTGTGGATAGCGCCAAAATGGCGCAAACGGGTTGGATAGCGCCAATTTGGCGTACTGGGTGGGGTGCGCCGGTGTGGATAGCGCCAAAATGGCGCAAATAGATTGGATAGCGCCAATTTGGCGCAATGAGTGGGGTGCGCCGGTGTGGATAGCGCCAAAATGGCGCAAACGGGTTGGATAGCGCCAAAATGGCGCAATGAGTGGGGTGCGCCCGTGTGGATAGCGCCAAAATGGCGCAATGAGTGGGGTGCGCCCGTGTGGATAGCGCCAAAATGGCGCAAATAGATTGGATAGCGCCAATTTGGCGCAATGAGTGGGGTGCCATGGTGTGGATAGCGCCAAAATGGCGCAAATGGATTGGATAGCGCCAAAATGGCGCAATGAGTGGGGTGCGCCGGTGTGGATAGCGCCAAAATGGCGCAAACGGGTTGGATAGCGCCATTTTGGCGCAATGAGTGTGGGGCGCCGGATTGGATAGCGCCAAAGTGGCACAAAAGGTGCGTTCAACCAACCAGGTCGCTGCGATCAGTCGCGCATCGAGCGTACCGACAGCGACGAGCATACAACTCACCTTGTGGGGGCAGGCCTAATATGACCACTTGTGTTTTAGGCGCCTCACGTGCCACGCCAAGTCGCGCCGCCAAGTTGCAACCCCTGACCCTGCCGGACCTGCCGCATCGCCTGACTGCGCGGCACACAATTGGACGCCTGAATTCTTCGCGGGCATCTGTCCACGTGCATCTTTCGCTTACGTCATCGCAACGGAGGAAGACGACGCTATGCATGCCTTTTTTCTAAGCATTGTGCTCGGTATTGCGCTGGGCCTCGTCACGGCGGTGCTGCTTTTAACCAGCCATCGAGGACAGTTTCCGTCCCGGCCAAACGGCCTGACCATCCAACTGTTTCTCGGGTTTGTCGCGAGTTTGATTGGGGCGCTTGCCGTGCCGGCAGTCTTTAAGCCCGATTTCACTGCCGGAGTGTTCGTTTCCCTTGGCACTGCGCAGTTTCACACCATGCGCGGCCTCGAGCGAGATGCGTGGAAGGATGTCGATGACGGCGAGCAGGTGCCTCGCGGCGCTGCCTACATCGAAGCCCTCGCGGCGGCGTTCGAGGCGCGTATTTTCTTCATTTTCGGCGTGTCCGCCATTACGACTGTGTTGGTGCATCTCTTGCACTGGCTCATTGGGGTTGTAGTTGGCATCATTCTGGCGTTCGTCGCGCAGCGATTGATGCGGGGCAAGCGGCTCGATGACGTGGCAGATGTCGCGATCACCACGGCAGAACACAAAGACGGTCGATGGTATGTGAACGGTACGCCGTTCATCGAAGGCCATAAGGCGGCATCGGGGCCCGCACCTGCAAGCAGTGATCAGGGTGACACCACATCTCCCGGCAAGCCGTTGCCTTCTACCGCGATGCTCGGTCCAGTGCGGAACGCCGTTAACGAACAGTCGGACGGCCCGCAGACAGGCCCGCAGACAGGCCCGCAGACAGGCCCGCAGACAGGCCCACAGACAGGCCCACAGACAGGCCCACAGACAGGCCCACAGACAGGCCCACAGACAGGCCCGCAGACAGGCCCGCAGACAGGTCCGCAGACAGCGCCGCAGACAGCGCCGCAGACAGGGGAGAGTGTGGGCAGCCTCCAGAACGAAGTGAGGCACCACGAGTACAGCCTCGGTTCGACGCCGCCAGTGCTTGCGGTGATGATCAAACCCGACAAGTTTGTCAGCGCACTCGCGCTGAACCACAAAGGGCAGCAGCAGGCAATTCTGCATACGGTAGCGGCGAATGTTGGCGTGAATCCCCACGGGCCCGCCCCGGCGGCTGCCTTCTATGATCCCGTCACCAACCGCCTGTTTCTGCTCCTCTCGCCGCTCTGGCCAGACGAACAGGCGGCCGCGCAGGCTGCGCGGGGGGCACCGCTCCTCGAGGCTGTCATGCCGCGCGGATTCCCGCGAGAAGTCAGACTCCATCACTCAACGGTGTAACGTAATTCGACCGTGTCACTTTCGCGCGGTGTTCGCTATACTGTCTATATGAATACATGTTCATATTCTTGGGGGCGATAACGATGGCGGACCCAGAGCAGATGCTCACTTCCACTTCTATAAATGATGTTGACCAGTGTTCGGTTTCCCTTGTCCACGACGAAGCCGTGGGTGAGGTGACGCAGGAACAGCTCAGCGAAACGGAGGTGCAAAGCCTTGCCGAATCGTTTAAGGCGCTTGCCGATCCGACCCGTATCCGGATGCTCAGTAACCTGATTCAGCGTGAACTCTGCGTCTGCGACTTGGCAGCCATTCTCGGCATGACGCAGTCGGCCGTTTCGCACCAGTTGCGCACGCTGCGGATGATGCACATTGTGAAAAATCGGCGCGAAGGCAATACCGTCTACTACACCTGCGATGACGCGCACGTTGTTGGTCTGCTTCGGATGGGGATTGATCACGTCGCCCACACTGTCCAGTCCGCGACCGGGCGGCAAGCCGAAGCCGGGAGGAATGTTCCATGAGCACCCTAACGCCCGACCGCGCCACGCCCGACCGCGCCACGCCCGACTGCTCCCGTGGGAATCAGGCGGATCACGCCGATGGGCAGCAGGCCGGCCACGACCACCGTGCGGACCATCATCATGGCCACGGCCACGGCCACGGCCATGACCATGACCATGACCATGACCATGACCATGACCATGACCATGACCATGACCATGACCATGACCATGACCATGACCACGGTGGTGTGTTTCACACCCATGCACCGGCGGGCCGTATGCGCACAGCGTTTTTTCTTACGTTGCTCATCTTCGTCGTAGAAATCGCCGGCGGCCTTCTGTCCCACAGCCTGGCCCTGCTGTCTGATGCGGGTCACGTGCTGACTGACATCGCCGCGCTCGGCCTCGCCTGGTACGCGCTGCGGCAAGCGGAAAAACCGTCGGACCAAGGCATGACGTTCGGCTACTACCGTTCCGGCATCTTGGCGGCGCTCGCGAACGCTGTCACGCTGATTCTCGTTACACTGTTTATCCTGTGGGAAGCCTACCACCGCTTTCTCCACCCTGAGCACGTCGCGCCAGGCTGGATGCTTGTCAGCGCTGGCGTCGGACTGGCCGTCAACCTGTATATGGGGCTTGGTATGCGCGGCCATCACGACCTGAACGTCAAAAGCGCAGTCCTCCACATGCTCGGTGATGCGGCCGCGTCAGCTGGCGTGATCGTCGGCGGCGTCATCATGCTGCTGACCCACTGGTACGTGGTCGACCCAATTCTGAGCGTGCTCATCGCGGTGCTGATCGCGTTTGGGGCGACGAGGATTGTGCGGCAGACAATCGGGATCCTCATGGAAGGCACTCCGAAAGACATCGACTTTCGCGCGGTCGTCGCAGCCGTTAAGTCGATCGACGGGGTAGTGGATGTGCACGACGTACACATCTGGAGCATCACAAGCGGGGTCAATGCGCTGTCTTGTCACATTGTCGTGAGTGGCGAGATGACGGTTCGTGAGAGTCAGTGCGTGCTCCGCGAGATGGAAAATCGCCTGGTGCGGATGGGGATTGGCCACGTCACGATTCAGACGGAGGATGACGCTCACCCGCACGGCGACTCGGAACTCTGCGCTGGCACGGAGCGCGCACACGCGGACTAGCACGCGCACTAGGTTTTCAGCGGGCAGCGGGAACTGTCTGCACGCACACCTAGCCACAAGGTAGCCACACATTTCCTTAGCCGAATATCAACGGGATCGCGTTGGTCCACGCCGCGACTTTCCTCTGCCTTCGACGCAAAATTCACGCTGTCACAGCGCTAGGCATGGGTGGGACTGCAGGTGTCAAAATGCCATCTATCTACGGACTGCATGTGCTGTAGGTGTCAAAATGACACCTAACGCGAGGGCGGATGTGCTGTAGGTGTCAAAATGACACCTAGCGCGAGGGCGGATGTGCTGTAGGTGTCAAAATGACACCTAGCGCGAGGGCGGATGTGCCGTAGGTGTCAAAATGACACCTAGCGCGAGGGCGGATGTGCCGTAGGTGTCAAAATGACACCTAGCGCGAGGGCGGATGTGCTGTAGGTGTCAAAATGACACTTAGCGCGAGGGCGGATGCGCTGTAGGTGTCAAAATGACACTTAGCGCGAGGGCGGATGTGCTGTAGGTGTCAAAATGACACTTAGCGCGAGAGAGGATGCGCTGTAGGTGTCAAAATGACACTTAGCGCGAGAGAGGATGTGCTGTAGGTGTCAGAATGACACCTACAGCCAATGCAGTCCTTCCCGCTAGTTGTCAAAATGAAACGTAGTAGGAGTGTGAGCAGCCGTAGGTGTCAAAAAGCCATCTACAAGCGCCTGGGCCCCCACGGAATGGCTCCTCAACAACCAAATGGTCGTTTTCCGACTACCCGACGTCAACTCCACCACAACTGGCTCAATGTAGGTCCCGGCGCCACTGGAGCTACTCCCTGAGGCGGGTATGGCGGCCCTAACCGGCGTTGCGTCTTGAAACAGGGACTTCAGCTTCACCTCAGTCTGTGTGAATTCGACTGGTGAGCATTAATTCCGCGTAGGCGAACTGTCTGCCACGACAATCCGATTCCAACTAGGTGGCAGCTTAAGGAACGCAGCGCCGCGTTGATTGGCAGGTGTGTTGCCGACCGGCCCAAGGGGTTCCAAGGGGCCCCCGCATCCCCGATTTGGTTTTCCGGCATCGAACTCACGTTGACTCCTGCCAGCCCCTGACGTAGCCTAATATGGACACGCGCTCTCAAGGCCAAGAGGAGGACGTGCTTTTGATGGTGGAGGAATCCAATCTTCGATCACGCCGCAAGGCTGAACATATGGAAGCTGTTCGAACACTCGGCGATGTGCCAGAGGCGTCGTGGTTTCAGGACGTCAAGTTGCTGCCCAACTGTGCGCCGGAAGTCGATGTGGAGGACGTTTCGCTCGCGACGACGCTGTGCGGAGTGAAGCTCGCGTCCCCCATCGTGATTAATGCAATGACAGGCGGAACAGAGGAGGCGCTCGTGGTCAACCAGCGGTTGGCACGGCTTGCTCGCAAGTACGGCTTGGCGATGGCAGTCGGCTCGGAGACCGCCGCCGTTCGGGATGCCACGTGGGAACATACCTATACAGTCGTGCGGGACGAGCACCCGGAAGGCGCCGTCATCGCGAATGTCGGCATGAGCGCCCCCACAGAGACGGCGCTTGCCGCCGTCGAGTTGCTGCACGCCGACCTGCTGCAGGTTCACTGGAACGTGGCGCAGGAGATGTTTATGACGGAAGGTGATCGCGCTTTTCACGGCGCGCTTGACCGCCTCGCAGAGACGGTGCGGCAAGTTGATGTCCCGCTCATCGCGAAGGAAGTAGGGCAGGGGGTTGCTGCGCCGGAAGCGCTCCGGTTTGTGCAGGCCGGCGTGTCGGCGATTGACGTCGGCGGTCGCGGCGGCACTAATTTCATGGCCGTCGAGGCGTGGCGGCAAGGCGCGGCACTCGACGACGATTGGCAGGACTGGGGCATCCCGACTCCGGCCGCGCTGTGCGAAGTTGTCCAGGCGGTGGGAAAGAAGGTCGATGTGGTGGCGTCCGGCGGCATCCGCTCGGGACACGACATCGCCAAGGCTGTTGCGCTTGGTGCGTCTGCAGTCGGCATCGCTGCGCCGCTGTTGCGCCTCGTCAGTCGACCGGACGGCGAAGCGGCGGTGGCCGCGTTCATCGAACACCTGCACGACACGCTGCGTAAACTGCTCGTGCTCACGGGCAGCCGTACCTGGGGCGACCTGCGCAAGCGGCCGGTGGTGATGAGCGGCGGCGTTCGGGACTGGCTGATGGCGCGCGGGATGGCGGCATTTGTCAGTGAAGTCGGGGGTCGCGACGAGCACTTACACAGCGATACACACATGGGTTTCCGGCTGCGATGATACCCGTACGAGCTAAAACTGCGCAAACGTGGTACCCTATCAGCACACTGACCGGACGTGAACCGACAGTCGAGTCGTAGCGTCTGTGAAGTAAGGGGCGCACCTGCGTCCTATCACGATGACCCTAAATTGGCAAGGTGAGGTGTTGCACCTGTGCTGCTAGAGCGTGTAAACAACCCGGGTGACCTGAAGAACTTCACAACAGAACAACTGGAGCAGTTGGCGGTGGAGATCCGCGACTTTCTCGTCGAATCGGTGTCGAAGACGGGAGGTCACTTTGGGGCTAACCTCGGCGTCGTTGAACTGACTCTTGCGTTGCACAAGGTCTACGACAGCCCGACTGACAAATTGGTCTGGGACGTTGGGCACCAGGCCTATGTGCATAAAGTGTTGACCGGCCGCCGCGACGACTTCGCGGCTCTGCGCAAGCATGGCGGTCTGGCAGGATTTCCGAAGCGAAACGAAAGCGAACATGACCAGTTTGGCACCGGCCACGCGAGCACATCCATCTCGGCTGCGCTCGGTATGGCCGTTGCGCGCGACTTGAACCAGGAGAGGCACCAGGTCGTCTGCGTGATCGGAGACGGCGCCCTAACTGGTGGCATGGCGATGGAGGCACTCAACCACGCGGGTGATATCGGCACGGACTTGACCGTGGTCCTGAATGACAACGAGATGTCGATCGCGCCGAACGTCGGCGCACTTTCGAGGTACCTGACCAAGGTTCGGGCTGATCCGACCTATTCGCGCGCGAAGACCGAGGTCGAACAACTGGTCAAACGTATGCCCGGTGTGGGTCCGCGTCTGACGCGAGCGCTCGAGCGCGTCAAAGACTCATTGCGCAGCCTCGTCATCGCTGGGCAGCTGTTTGAGGCGTTCGGGTTCAAGTACTTTGGTCCGATTGACGGCCATGACTTACCGCAGCTCGTTCACATCCTCGAGGACATCAAGCGCGTACACGGACCCATCCTGCTGCACGTGGTGACGGCAAAGGGCAAAGGCTACGCCTCAGCTGAGGAGGCGCCAGACAAGTTCCACGCCTGGCCGTCTACGGCGAAGAAGAAAGACGTGCCCGGATACACTGAAGTGTTCGCAAAGACACTGATTGAATTCGCGAAGAAGGACCCGCGCATCGTTGCGGTGACGGCGGCAATGCCATCCGGTACGGGACTGAACAAGTTTGCGGACGTGTTTCCGCACCGGACGTTTGACGTCGGAATTGCGGAACAACACGCCGCCACTTTCTGCGCTGGGCTCGCCACTGCAGGCAAACGGCCCGTGTTCGCGGTTTACTCGACGTTCCTGCAGCGCGCGTATGACCAAGTCATCCACGACGTGTGTATTCAGAACCTGCCGGTGATGTTCGCGATCGATCGCGCCGGTTTTGTCGGACCTGACGGCGAGACGCACCAAGGCATGTTCGACCTCGCCTACCTGCGCACGGTTCCGAATATGACCGTGATGATGCCAAAGGACGAGAACGAGTTGCGCAACATGTTGTGGACTGGACTTCACCACGACGGACCGAGTGCGGTCCGCTACGCGAAGTCGGACGGACTTGGCGTAGCAATGGATAAAGAGCCGCAGTCCATCCCGCTTGGCCAGGCCGAAGTGGTGCGCACGGGCGGCGACGTCGCCATCCTCGCGCTCGGCCCGATGGTGCAACTCGCAGAGCAAGTCGCAGACCAGTTGCGCAACCGCTTTGGCACAGCTGCCACAGTGGTCAACATGCGGTTTGTAAAGCCACTCGACGCAGAGTTAGTCTGCTCACTCGCACGCCGTGGCTTGCCGCTTGTCACCGTTGAAGAAGCCTCCCTCGCAGGTGGCATGGGCTCAGCAGTGCTTGAGACCTTGGCGGCCGAAGGCCTTCGCGCAACGGTGCTCCTGCGCGGTGTGCCGGACCGCTTTATCGAGCACGGCTCACGAAACGAGCAACTCGCCGAAGTCGGCCTCACAACGGACGAACTAGTGCGGGACATCAGCGAGTTACTCGACACCCAGCCCAAGCGAAGCGCGAGCGTGTAGAGGTGACAGTCGATGGCGGATTACATGAGCGACTTGCGCAAAGTTGTTGGCACACGCCCAATTATCATGGGCGGCGCAGGTGTGTTATTGCTCGATAGTGAGGACCGCGTGTTGCTTCAACTGCGTGCGGACAACGGCTGTTGGGGCATCACGGGCGGCGCCATGGAGCTAGGCGAAACCTTTGAGCAGACGGCGCGCCGCGAAGTCCGCGAGGAGACTGGTCTGACGGTGGGTGACCTTCAAGTCCTCTGTTTGCACTCAGGTCCACAGACACACTTCGTGTACCCGCACGGGGACGAGGTTTACTTGGCAGCCGTCATCTTTACGTCACGGGACTTTCACGGCGAGATGCGCGCGGACGAAACGGAAACCTCGGCCCTCAAGTGGTTTGCGCACGACGACATTCCAGATAACCTCAACCCGCCGGATCGACATGCGATCGCGCAGTTGGTGGAAAAAATGAAAAGCTAGCCCTCGTCTGGGGGCTAGCTTTCGTCTTAGCCAGCACTCGTTTCGCCGCTCCGCGGTTGTCCAGCTAACCCTCGTTTTCGCCGACGGTGGGGCCAAACTGCCTGCGCACGACTTCGCCGTACCACTTCGCGAGCGCTGCGCCGAGCTGATAGTAAATCGCGGTCGCCGACAGCAATCCTTCGTAGGCGACGATAGAGGTGGAAGTCGCGTCGTCGTCCGGAATGGCTGTGGTTGAGACATCGTCAACTGGGGCCGTCTCAGGCGCAACGCGGCTCTTTGCGCTTGTGGCACCAGCCGTACTGATGAGAGCCGCCGCAGGGCGGGCAGGGTCAACGTGTGTCAGCGTGACACGTACGTGATCGACCTCTGCATTGTAGGTGACGTCGACGGCGAGCTCGAGACCTTGGTCGCGGGCTGCGAAGCTGAGCGTGCCGTGGCCAGCGGGGTTGACCGGGGTGAATGAGAAGCGACCGTCAAAGCTTGCGACGGTGTCGAGGACGTCGGTGACCGTGGCATATACGCCTTGCGCACGTGTGGCGTGATTGGATTGGCCCGCCCGGTCGGACACAGCAAGTCCCCCTTTCTAATTCGAGCGTGTATGTGCGATTTTCATCTCGTACAGTCGCTTGTCCGCGACGTAGTAGCAACTGTCAAAGTCGTAACCGTCGATGCCGATGACTGCGCACCCGACGCTCATGGGAATGCCCTCGTCAAGGAACCAGCCGCATGCTGCCTCAGCAGTTGCGTCGACATCGAGACTGCCGCTGCGAGTCAGAATGACGAACTCATCCCCGCCAAAGCGCGCGCAAATCCCACCGCACTCTTTTGTGTGCCGAGACAGGATGTCACCGGCTTTCATCAAGAGGTCATCTCCCGCTTGGTGCCCACTCTGGTCGTTTACTAATTTAAACCGGTCGACATCCAAGACACACAGCGTCAGAGAATCATCGTGTGCGCTAACGATTTCATCAAACTGGGTGAGAAATCCACGTCGGTTGAAAAGGCCCGTCAAAGGATCATGAACACTCAATCCTTCTGCCACCCGGCGCTGAAGCACCATTTCCAAAAACACCGAGATCAGTTCCATGCATCGGGAGAGTTCCTTGCTGTCATCTGGCGATATTGTTCGCCTGCCAAGCGCAAACACTCCAACTGGTGCGTCGTCAAAGTGAACGGCCCAAAGACCGGCCTGCATAATGCCGCTGTTCTGGACAATATCAGCCCAAGCAGGCGGCAATTCGTTAGTGCTGTACCAAGCGCGGCTGTGAATATACTCCGTGAAGTGCTTGGACCCGCGAATCGCGTAGCGAATCTCGTCGTCGGATGCTTCAAGGCCCCATTGGTAGAACATGCGCTTTCGGCTTTTTAGGTAGTCGATCCCGTTCTGTCGTGGCCGGCGTTCGAAGATGAAGAAACCTGCATCGATCTCAAAGTGCTCCCGGAGAAATTGAATAGCTGCCTGTGCGACGTGTGACCCACGCGCAAGTGTTGTCCATTGTCTTGAGGCAGAGAGAAGTAAATCAAGGCGGTCCATGACGGTAACTCCTCAAAGTAGGACGAACTCACGTCGCCCCCCAATTTCATGTCCCGTCTTACGACGAGATTCCGAGTCTCCTCTTTTATCATATCACATAGCCGTCCAGTTTCTTCAATAATAGCCATTTTGAATATTGGCAATTTATCAAACGCGCCGTGCTCACTATTTTGCCTCTTGGATTCGAGAGTGCCAGTCATTTTCCTTTATGCCGCGCAGGCGTAGATACCCCCACGAGGCACTCAGTGTCACCTGGACAAGCCTGTCAGTTGGATTTGTACTAAATTCATAGACACTAATATACTGACTATCGATGAGGTTGCCGAACGGATTTTAGCAGGTATCTAAGCCAAGGGGGAGAAGCAATGATGATTAGGGCGGCAAATCTACAACATGCAACTACGCCTCTCTGAGTGGAAGCTGCCAATGTGGTGAGGTGTATGAATGGCTGAGAGAAGCTCCCGATTCAGGACTACTATTTGGACAACTGTTTTCGTGTCTGGTGTCGGTATCTCCGCCATCGGGGATTTTATCTATTTAGTCGCCATTAACGTGTTTGTTTTGAACCAAACTCACTCGGCGTCCGCCGTCGCCGGGCTGTGGGTCGTATCTAGAATTGCCGCGCTACTTGTCGGACCGTGGGCAGGTAGTATTGCAGACCGGTTTTCCCGCAGGAACCAACTGATTGGTATTGAGATTGCTCGCGCAGTGTTGGTGGGTCTCTTGCCCTTACTCCACCATTTGCTGGACATCTACATCGACGTATTTCTGTTGGGGATTGGCAGCACATTCTTTGGGAGCTTGTTTCTTCCGTATCAAACCCTGCTCATTCCGGAACCATCGCGAAAGCGGATAAACTCGATTGTCAGTATGCTGACATACAGTGCGCTCCTGACAGGGCCGGCCATTGCTGGGGCGCTTTTACTCGCCGGGCACGCTGCGATACCCTTGTGGTTGGACGCAATCAGTTTCCTCATCTCTTCCATGTCGTTCTTTCTTTTGCCTGATTTGGGCCTACCACAGGAATCCGCCGGAAGGTCACACCCCTGGCGTACGGTTTTTACAGATTGGCGGACAGCATTTCAATTTCTTGCTGAGAATCGGTTGTTCACGGTGTTGCTTAGTTTGACTGCACTTATGGGCATCTTTGCCCTGACGGCCGACGCGCAGGAAGTTGTCTTTGCGCAGCAAGCATTGCATCTCGGGAAATTCGGGTATGGCATGATGGTGACGTCGGCCGGAGTCGGATACGTGTCTGGCGCCCTCCTATTGTCGGTCGTGGCCAATCGGGTCGATTCTGTATGGTTACTGGGCGTTGGCACGCTGTTCAGCGCGTTTGGCTATTTGTTCTATTCGCTGGCGCATTCCTTTTGGTCCGCGGTCATCGGGCTCATCATCTTGGGGCTGTTTGGTTCAAGTGCGAATGTTGGCTTCACAACCTATACACAGAAAGTCATGCCGGTGTCTCACATGGGAAGAATCAACAGCGTCATCGGTCCGCCGCGACAGTTGCTCAACATCCTGTTCATCCTGCTTGGTGGGTTTGTGGCTACCAAGTTTGGTGTTCGTGATTTGATGGTGGGTATGACGATTCTGATGTGTGTGGCTACTCTCTTCATAACATTGCTGGTCATTTCACCAAGCAATCGGAAACAGATAAGTAACTCCGTTTCCGACAGTGCTTCGTAGCAACCGTGGGTCTGCAACGGGGGATTGGCCTCGTGTGTCAGCTACCCTACTCGATTTGTCACAAAATCATGCCTGTTGCACGGGATTGCGGCTCCACGAGGGGTGTTGGAATTAAGTCAGGAGGTTCTGGTTTGGCCTATGTTTTCGACTGCGTAATTACCGAGACGACTCTCGATGAAATATCCCAATCATTTGTTCCCGTGAAGGATGTGTATTTCTTTGACGATGAGAGCATGGCAAACAGTTGCCTCCGGCATGGACTGACGGTGTTCTCACGGCAAGAGTTCACATCAACATTTCCGTTGTTCTCCTTGCACTACGGCTCTGTGTATCATCTCTGGTCGATGAAGTTATCGCAAGACGTGTTTGTGTTGGTGGCCAAACCATCTGAGCTTGTTTTCCTGACTGATGACCTGCGCCAGAGATTGTTGGCTCGGCAGATTGACTATGGTCGCGGTCATATATATCACGCCGAATGGTTCGACAAACTCAACCTGCCGAAGATGGTTACCCCTGATGTCGGAGGTGAGTGGCCTTACTTTCTGACATGGGACGATTGGTGGAAACTCCCTCTGAGTACCCGCAGACAGTGGATTGTGGAGTGGCTCAGACAATGGCGTCAGGAAGATGCGCTAGGGGTTCCGTTTGATCATGCCAACGCCCTCTACAAGTCTGTTCCTTATGAACTGCTCAAGGAGTATGCCGGTACATTTGGTTCTGAGGGCACTGCCAATTGTTTCGCGGCTGCCATTGCAACGGTAGTGGGGGCAAGCAATCCTGATCAAGGTCGCGTGCTGATTTCAGAGTGGCTCCATCCAGGACCGTTTTTTCGGTTGTTACATAGCCAAGGGTATGTGAAATGTGCCGAATACCGAGACACAGGCAATCTCACGTTTAGACCGGCCGATGTATTGGTGTGGTACACAGGGGACGGCATGGCTGGCCACGCGGGATATGCAGTGTCTCATGATTCGGTATTCCAAAAACAAGGTCAAGGCTGGGTCAACCCCTGGCAAGTCATCAAGATTGAAGATGTTTGGTACAACAAGTACTTGGACTCTGGCGGGTGCATTGCCGTCTTCAGAAGGCGCGGGTAGTCGGTGTGGGCACGCGCTACCACACCGTCAGCCGCCCGTCGCGCTGTTCTTTACATAGTAGCCGCCTTGTATCGTATAACCGGGAACCGGTGCTGGCGGTACCGCGTGATAGTGTTGCTTCAATTTGGCACTGGTGTCGAGCGCAATCGACGCAGAGTTGAGTGAGTTGTTGAGTAACATTTTGATCTCGGTGTATAACTTCGCACGGGTCTGGTACGCGCTCGTGCCAATCTGCAATGGGAATCGAGTAGCCCAGTTTACGCTTGACGGCAAGGAGCCGTGGTTCCAGACAGTTGGCTGCATTTGCCAAGCCCAAGCAGAGTCCTTCTGGTCGCCTTTCATTACGTATCCGTTCCAAAATGCCGCTACACCCTGCGCTCCCGCTTGGACTTCTCTTTGCAGACCAGCCAGCATGTCTTGTTGGTCCTTTAGCGCCACTGCCTTTGGCTCGGGACGTACAACCGGAACCGTTGTACTTGTAGGGTTGGCGGGAAGAACACCGAGCCACGGCCCCGTGCCGATGTAGACGTACTGGCCACGCTCTGCAAAGGCAGGGGCGTTGTTGGCGGTCGACACCCGAGAGGTGTCCCGCGGGATAGAAAACACTCGCAGTACGTCCGTCTGTGTGTTGACGGCAACAATGCGGTTCCAGTAGCGGAAGCCAACCATCATATACGGGAGTGGGGCATGAAGCGGGCCTTTCATGGCGAGCCAGACCCAATGGCCGCTTTGCCCAATGACTTGATTGTCGAAAGGTGCAGGATCGGTCATGATTTCCGAAGCGTATCCTGGGACGGATGGCGGAAGTGTGAAGGCGCTGCTGCCGTGGTCGGTCAGCGTGATCTGAATCGGCTTTGTATAGTGTAGTTTGCCAAACTTGAGTGACCATGGGCCGTTGTAGCTGCTTGGCTGGTTGGTGGAGTGCGTGGCGCCCACTGTCGAGCTTGACTGATGTAGTGGGGCCGACATGTACACCGACGTCAAGGTATTGCCTGTTACCACACTTCGCATGGCGGTCACTTCAAGCTGATTGCCCGTAGTGCTCAACCCGGCAATCTGGGCACCTTTGCCGAACGCAGACAGGTTGATATAGGACCATCCGACGAGCGACGTGCTTGGTGTTGGCGAGGGCGTAGAAGTTGATGTTGAATTGGACCCGTTTACCACTTGGTTCGATGCGTTTGAGCCAGTGGGGGAGGGGGAGTTCGTTTGCCCGGTGCCTGAGGTGTTGCACCCTGAAAGCACACCCACGGCTGACAGAGCGAGGCCAGTCAGCATCCAAGCGCGGTTTCGCTTCACATCATACAACTCCTTCGCATGTTAAAGTCCGTGGCACGTGCTGTGTGACAGTGTATCGGAGATCCAGCGCTCGTGCCGTGGACGAAACAGCACACAGTTATGGTAGCCAATCTCAATTAGACGTAGTCTTACAAGAAATGAGGGGTTCTGATGCGGAAAAGTTCGTTAGGTGGAGGGAGGGCGTGAGAGAAATGGCAGCACTGTAAGTCGCATGAGCATAAGAAAAACCACCTTCCATCTGATGTGGAAAGTGGTCGCAGCAACCGAAAACTGGGTCGGACATCGACCACACGTTTCTTGATTGTCGAAAAACACCCGTGAACCCTTGCGACTACTACGTTGGTCGGAATGACAGGACTTGAACCTGCGACCTCACGGTCCCGAACCGTGCGCTCTACCACCTGAGCTACATTCCGTCGTCAGCGACAAAACATACTATATCACGCGCGCAAAATGGGCGTCAACTCGAGTTTGTAGCCAATCGTTGGGCGGTCCACGCCAACGGAGTGGGTAACCTGCGATGGACCGTCGGTGGACCACGACTCCACAGTCGATGCTGACTGGAAATCGCGTTACCGCCAAGCGTTAACGCGTCGGGAGGACGTTATGGCCAGGAGAAGGGGGCCTCAGCGGACGATAACGCGTTGAAATCGCGTTATGGGTTGAAAAAAACGGGGAAAATCGAGATCTCGAAGCGGATAACGCTATTTCATAGCGTTAAGGTCTGGATTATGTCAACTCATGAGGCGATAGCGCGTTTTAACAGCGTTATGTTGCCGATGATGTGCAACAGTCCACGATGCATCGCCTCCCGTTGCCGGTACGAAAGCCCAATCCTTGCCCCCCATTCAACCGCGAGGCTTTGGGAAGAGTTCAATCGCGTGAAGCTATTGACTGGGTCGACTACACCAACTGCATTGTACCATCTTCTCGATCCGACTCCGGGCAAGGCCTATAATAAGGTGTGATGAACCACAGAGGAATCCGTGTGCCGCGAACGGGATTGCGTTTTTGCAGCCGGCGTTCGGGAGGGAGATGCCACATGTTGTCCACCGCAAGCGCCGACGACATTTTGAAAGGTCTGAATCCGCAGCAGCGCGATGCAGTGACCACGACTGACGGACCGCTGTTGGTCGTGGCCGGTGCCGGGAGCGGCAAGACCAACGTGCTGACGCGCCGCGTCGCCTATCTGATTACCGCGCGGCGGGTTGCGCCGTGGAGCATCCTTGCTATCACCTTTACCAATAAAGCGGCCAAGGAGATGCGGGACAGGCTGGAGTCGCTCGTTGGCCCCATTGCGTCGGACGTCTGGACGATGACGTTCCACGCGATGTGTGTCCGAATTCTTCGCCGCGACATCGATAAACTCGGCTATACTGCTGGTTTTACCGTGCTCGACGCGAGCGACCAGTTGACGACAGTGAAGCGCATTCTAAAGGACCAAAATGTCGACACCAAGCGGTTCGACCCGCGCGCCGTGTTGGCGTACATTAGCAACGCCAAGAACGAATTGAAAACGGCCGCCCGGATGCGGGACAGTTCGGGCGACCTGTTTCAAAAAATTGCGGGCGATGCCTACCTCGAGTACGAGCGGCGTCTGAAAGTGAATCAGTCGCTCGATTTTGACGACCTTATCATGAAGACGGTCCAGCTGTTCGACCAAGCGCCAGATGTGCTTGAGTTTTATCAGAACAAGTTTGCGTACATCCATGTCGATGAATATCAGGACACCAACCACGCGCAGTACAAGCTCGTGTCCCAGTTGGCGTCGCGCGACCACAACCTCTGCGTCGTCGGTGACTCCGACCAGTCAATCTACGGTTGGCGAGGCGCCGACATCCGCAACATCTTGCAGTTTGAGCGTGACTACTCGGAGGCCAAGGTAATCCGCCTCGAGCAGAACTACCGCTCGACCAAGACCATCCTCGCCATTGCGAACGAAGTCATTCGCAACAACGAGCAGCGCAAGGACAAGGAGCTCTGGACCGATGGCGAGCAAGGTCCGAACGCCACCCTCTACGCGGCAGGCAACGAGCACGTCGAAGCCGAGTATATCGCTGAGGAAATCGAGCAGTCGCTGCGCAAAGGTGGTCACTACCGCGATTGTGCCATCCTCTATCGGACGAATGCGCAGTCGCGCGTGATTGAGGAACTGCTGCTTGGGCGGGGTATTCCGTATCGGATCTACGGCGGTCTGAAATTCTATGAACGGCGCGAGATTAAGGACGTCATTGCCTATTTGCGGCTGATTGCGAACCCGGCAGATGACGTCAGTCTGGCGCGCGTCGTGAACGTGCCAAAGCGCGGAGTCGGGCAGACCACAATTGACAAATTGCAGGCGTTTGCGGTCGCCAATGGCTTGTCCCTGTGGGATGCGTTGGCCCATGCGGGGCAGGTTGGGGTGCGCGGTAAAATCGCGGCGGCGCTCGGCTCGTTTGTCGAGTTGATCGAGCAACTGTCACAAATGAAGTCGTTTCTGACATTGACCGAACTCACTGAGGAGTTGTTCAAACGCTCCGGGTACCGCGACGAACTGAAGGCGGAAAAGACGCTCGAGGCGGCGGGGCGCGTCGAAAACTTGGACGAGTTCCTCTCTTTGACGCAGGAGTTTGACGCAGGCTGGAGTGGCGAGACCGAGGATGGAGCGCTCGAGACGTTCCTCACCGAGACGTCCCTTGTCGCCGACACCGACCTGAACGCTGGCAGGCCTGTTGAAGTGCAGGCGGATGCTGACGAAGTCGTCCTGATGACCTTGCACAGCGCGAAAGGGCTCGAATTTCCGACCGTGTTTCTGGCTGGGATGGAGGAAGGAATCTTCCCGCACAGTCGCTCGCTTGGCGCCGACTCGGAGATGGAAGAAGAGCGGCGGTTGTGCTACGTCGGGGTTACCCGAGCCAAACGGAAGCTGTATCTGACGACGTGTGCGTCTCGGATGATTTTCGGAGAACACCGCCACTTTACCCCGTCGCGGTTCCTTGACGAGATGCCTGCGAACTTGGTTGAGCGCGAAGGCTCCGTGTGGCGCCCAGCGCACGCAGACCCCAGCGACTCTGTGAGACGCGAGTGGCAACCGCGCCAAGGGTCGTCTGGCCGCAACACTACGGTCGGCATGCAAACGTCCGTGCGCAACACATCCGCGGGCGGCAAAGGTAGCGGCCAACGTGCGCCGGCAAGCAGTCAGGACAGTGTCGTCCAGTTCAACGCGGCTGCGAGCCGCGGCGGGGCAGCGGGATCGACAAAGCCGGCTGATTACCGCGCCGGCGACAAAGTTGTGCACCGGAAATGGGGTGTGGGCACGGTGGTTGAGGTGAAAGCGAGCAGCGGCGACCTCGAACTGGCCATCGCGTTTGCTGCGCCGACTGGGCTGAAGCGACTGATGGCGCAGTTTGCCCCAATTGAAAAGCTGGAGCCGAAGGAGGATCACGAAGCGTGACCGAACCGAGCGCACGCGTCAAAGAGCTGCGGGACCTAATTGCGTATCACAACCGGCGCTACTACGAACTGGACGAACCGTCCATCACCGATGCAGAGTGGGACGCGCTGATGCGCGAGCTCGTCGCGTTGGAGACGGCTCATCCCGAGCTCGTGACTGCGGACTCCCCGACCCAACGCGTCGGTGGACCTCCAGCTGAAGGGTTTACCAAGGTGGAGCACGAGGTTTCCATGCTCTCGCTTGGCAATGCATACAGCGCGGACGATATGCGCGAATTTGACGCGCGCATTCGCGAGGCAGTCGGTGCCGTGCGCTACGTGTGTGAACTGAAAATTGACGGCTTGGCTGTGTCGCTGCGCTACGAAGGCGGGCGACTCGTACGCGGCGCCACGCGCGGCGATGGGCAGGTCGGGGAAGACATTACGATGAACATCCGCACCATCCGCAATGTGCCGTTGCAGTTGTCGGAAACGGTCGACATCGAGGTGCGGGGTGAAGCTTATATGCCAAAGCCTGCATTCCGGCGTCTGAACGAGGCACGCGAGGCAAACGGCGAGAGCTTGTTTGCAAACCCGCGCAACGCGGCGGCAGGCTCGCTGCGTCAGCTCGACCCCCGTGTCGCAGCCAACCGTGGCCTCGCCGTGTTTGTCTACACCGTCGTGGAAGCCGAGCGCTTCGCAGATACGCACAGCGGAGCCATCGCGATGGCCCAGCGCCTCGGGTTTGCCGTCAACGGTGAGTCGCGGACCTTCGATGCGATCGACGACGTGATTGAGTTTATTGACAGCTGGGGACGCAAGCGGCACGACTTGCCGTACGCGACAGATGGCATGGTCATCAAAGTCGACAGCCTTGCGCTCCAGGAGCGGCTTGGCTTTACGGCGAAGAGCCCGCGCTGGGCAATCGCGTACAAGTACCAGGCCGAACAGGCAGAAACTGTGTTGCGTGACATCGAGTTGAGCGTTGGACGAACCGGTGCAGTCACCCCAACTGCTGTGTTCAATCCCGTCCAACTTGCCGGGACGACCGTCTCACGCGCGTCCCTTCACAACGAAGACTATATACGTGACAAGGACATCCGGCTCGGCGACACGATTGTCGTGCAGAAGGCAGGGGACATCATCCCAGAAGTGGTTCGCAGCCTGCCGGAGATGCGAACGGGCGTGGAAGTTCCGTATGTCTTTCCCTACGAGTGTCCACAGTGCGGCGCGCCGCTCGTGCGGTTGCCGGAAGAAGCCGCGTGGCGGTGTGTGAACCCAGCCTGCCCGGCGCTCATTCGGGAGAGCCTGATTCACTTCGCGTCGCGTGATGCGATGAACATCGAAGGTCTCGGTGAGCAGTGGGTCGCGCAACTGCTTGAGCATCAGTTGATCCACGACGCGGCAGACCTGTACGACTTGACGCAGGAGGAACTCGTCACGCTCGACCGGATGGGCGAGCGCTCTGCGACAAATCTCGTTGCTGCCATTGCAGCGAGCAAGCAGAATTCGCTCGAGAAGCTACTGTTCGGGCTGGGCATTCGCCTTGTCGGCGAGAAAGCAGCGCGTACGCTCGCGAAGGAGTTTGGCACGCTTGACGCCCTCATGCGAGCTTCGTCCGAGGAACTGCAGACTGTCCCGGAAATCGGCCCAAAGCTGGCGGACAGCATCGTCGCGTACTTTGCGACCCCTGGGGCCCAGCAGTTGCTCGCACGACTTGTCGCTGCTGGCGTCAATACCGCGTTCATCGCGCCACGGGTGCGCGGTCGGGCAAGTACTGCAGCGCTTGCTGCAGGCGACGCTCTCCGGGAGGCAGGAACAGACACCGAGGCGGTGCCAGCCGGCGAGGGTACAGCGGGATTGGCTGAATCACTCGGCGACGGCGCTTCTTGGTTCACGGATAAAACCTGTGTGTTGACCGGGACACTGACCGTGATGGACCGCAAACAAGCCGGTGAGTGGATTGAAGCACTCGGGGGAAAAGTAACTGGGAGCGTCAGTGCCAAAACGGACGTAGTGATTGCTGGGGAGAAGGCTGGTTCAAAGCTGACCAAGGCCGAAAGTATTCGCGATTCAGGACAAAATGCGAACCTCGTGGTGATGAATGAGGAGCAGTTTATTGCGTTATTGCGAGCGGAGGGCGTGGAGTTGTAACGTTGGCAGCGTCTGTTACGTCTACACTGTGTCCGGTAGGCGCGGCTCTATCTACGTGTCGCCGCTGCCTGACCGGGCATACAGTGGCTACTGTTACTGGCGTCCGCGAATGAACTCGGCCACAGTGTACTTCTCTTCGGCCTTTGCGTGAAACCACGTGACCCGGGTAGACAAGCGACCGATGGCAATGAGGAGCGGGACACCGATGACGCAACCAATAATGAGTTCGTTGCTCGTCACCATGGACATCATCTCCTTCCGTCCGAATGGGTGCAGGCATGCACCTAGTCTCACCTTATGAGACGACAGCGTTAGTCATGCCGCGTCGGTGGACGATTTGTGCGTCCGGAAGGTGTCTTGTGTGGCCATGAGACTCTGTTATAATAGGGTCGGCTAGCTTCGTCCATTGGTGGATTAAGCGCTGTTTACTCTGAAGTCCTTAGAACGGTTGGTCGCGGCGTTGTCCAAGGATCCAGTACCGTGCAGGACGGAGGTTCTCCATTCATGTTTCATCCTTGGTATTATGTTTTGAGTTTCTTTATCGCATTTTTCCTTGTGTACGTAACCGTCCCATACATCCGGAAGCTCGCCATGCGAACTGGATTTGTTGATCGGCCGAACCAGAGGAAAATTCACACTGAGCCGATTCCACTGCTCGGCGGATTGTCAATGTACGTCAGCTTCGTTGTCACAGCAGGGTTAATGGGGCACGCGGGGCGGACGTTTGACGGTATCGCCATCGGTGGGCTCGTCATCTTCGCCGTTGGCATTTTCGACGACTTCTACAAAACACGCGGCAAGGACTTCAAAGCCTGGCCGAAGTTTTTGATGCAGATTGTCGCTGCGCTCGTGCTGATTGCCTTTGGCACCCGCATCGAAGGCGTCAACTTGCCGTTTCACCACGGATTTTTCACGTTCCCGGTGTGGCTTTCCGTACTCGGGACCGTGTTCTGGGTCGTGGCGATTACAAATATGATTAATTTCCTCGATGGTGTTGACGGTTTGGCGTCTGGTCTGTCTGCAATCTCGGCGATGACGCTGTTCTTTATTGCCCTCTTGAAAGGACAGGCAGCGATGGCGGTGTTTGCCGTCGTGTTGATGGGTTCGACGCTTGGGTTCCTGCGCCACAACTTTTACCCGGCGCGCATCTTTATGGGTGACGCTGGTGCGACTTTTCTTGGCTACGTCCTTGCGGCAATCGCTGTGGACGGCGCCTTCAAGAGCGCCACGCTCGTGTCATTGGTGGTACCGGTACTTGCGCTTGGGGTGCCAATCATGGACACCATCTGGGTCGTGATTAAGCGGTTCAAGGACAACCGTCCCATCTACGTCGCAGACAAAGGCCACACCTTTCATATGTTGATGAAGTCCGGCTTGAGTCAGATTCAGACGGTCGCGTTCTTGTATCTCGTCGGCATCTGCTTCTCACTCGCCTCCATCATCGTTGCGCTCGCTGTTCACTGAGTCGCTGCCGATTGCGTGGCTGCACGCAAGTTCTGCCAACAGGCAGTGCTGTGTTGCGACTCTCCCCATTTTGACTTCCGACTTTCTTTGTGCTTGCCTCCCTTGATAGATCCCGTTGCCCCACCGTATCATGGAAAGCAACACGTTGTCCGACCGGACACGCGCCATAGAGGAGGGTATGTTTTGGAGATCACACAAGACGCTGTGCGGCGCGTTGCCGCACTGGCGCGGCTCGCTGTGAGCGACGACGAGGCAGAGCACCTCGCCGCACAGTTGACGGATATTATCGGCTACGCGGAGCTGTTACAGACGGTCGACCTGACCGATGTTCTGCCGACGAGCCACCCACTATCACTCTACAACGCCCTGCGCGAGGACGAGTCCCGCCCGAGCCTTCCGCGCGACATCGCGCTGGCCAACGCGCCAGACGACGACGGCGAGCAGGTTCGTGTGCCTGCTGTATTGGAGGGCTAAGCGATGACAAATGAAACTCATCGATCGGTGCAGGAGCTAGTGCGCGCGCTGCGACAGCGTGACGTAAAGCCGTCCGAGGTCACGGCGTCGTCGCTCGCGGCGATTCAGAAGGTCGACCCCGAGGTCGGCTCGTTCCTGAGTGTGGATGAGGAAGGCGCCACAACTGCCGCCAAGGCGTTAGATGAAGCTGCTGACACAAGTGCGCCGCTGTTCGGCGTGCCGTACGCGCTCAAAGACAACATGGTCACGAACGGCCTTCGCACCACGGCTGGCAGCCGTATTCTCGAAACCTACATACCGCCGTACAACGCCACTGTTGCGGACAAGCTCGCAGCAACTGGCGGCGTGCTTATCGGCAAGACGAACATGGACGAGTTCGCGATGGGCTCTTCGACTGAGAACTCCGCTTATCAGTTGACCCGGAACCCGTATGCGCTCGACCGCGTCCCAGGTGGCTCGAGTGGTGGGTCTGCTGCTGCTGTCGCCGCAGGTCTTGTGCCGTTTGCACTCGGTTCCGACACCGGCGGTTCCATCCGCCAACCCGCGTCGTTCTGCGGCGTCGTGGGGCTGAAACCGACGTACGGCCGCGTGTCGCGCTTTGGTCTCATCGCGTTCGCGTCGTCACTCGACCAGATTGGCCCCCTTGCGCGCTCTGTCGAAGACGCAGCGTACGTGCTTGGCCTCATCAGCGGACACGACCCGCTCGATTCCACCAGTGCACCGAAATCGACAGAAGACTTTACCGCCGATCTCGACAAGGGCGTCAAAGGTCTTCGCATTGGCGTCGTGCGCGACATCGACACGGAAGGGCTGCACCCTGGTGTCCGCTCCGCTGTCGACGCAGCGGTCGCGGCGTTGCAGGGCGCCGGCGCCGAAGTCGTCGAGGTGTCACTTCCGAACAGCCACTACGCCATAGCAGCATACTATTTGATCGCGCCCGCTGAAGCGTCCTCGAACCTGTCCCGTTTCGACGGGGTTCGCTACGGTCACCGCGCGGCAGGCGCAACCTTGCTGCAGATGTACGAGCGCTCGCGCAGTGAAGGCTTCGGCATGGAAGTGAAGCGGCGCATCATGATTGGCACCTACGCACTCTCCTCCGGCTACTACGACGCCTACTACAAGCGCGCGCAGCAGATGCGCACACTCATCCTGCGCGACTTTGAGGCGGCGTTCGCAAACTGCGACGTGATCGCAACACCGACCGCCCCGACTCCGGCCTTCCGGCTCGGCGAAAAGATGGAGGACCCGCTCGCCATGTACCTGAACGACGTCTACACCATTCCGGCGAACCTCGCAGGCATTCCCGGCATCAGCGTTCCCTGTGGCACAGTCGATGGCCTGCCGGTCGGCTTGCAACTGCTCGGGCGCGCATTTGACGAGAAGACGTTGCTGCGCGTCGCGCACGCGTACGAACAAGTCCGCGGCGATATACTGCCAGCACCGCAAGTGGGGGTGGGACGATGAACTACGAAACGGTAATTGGCCTCGAGGTGCACGTCGAGTTGCAGACCGAGAGCAAAATCTTTTGCGGCTGCAAGACCACCTTCGGCGCACCGCCGAACACCAACGTCTGCCCCATCTGCCTGGGCCACCCTGGCACGCTGCCGGTGCTGAACAAGAGCGCCGTCGAACTCGCGCTCAAAGCAGCGCTCGCGCTGAACTGCGAGATAGGCCAGGACTGCAAGTTCGACCGCAAAAACTACTTCTACCCGGATTTGCCGAAAGGGTATCAGATCTCGCAGTTCGACCAGCCGATTGGCGAACACGGCTACGTCGAGATTGAAGTCGAAGGGGAGAAGCGGCGCATCGGCATCGTCCGCGTCCACCTCGAAGAAGACGCTGGCAAGCTGATGCACGCGCCCGATGGCACGCACAGCCTCGTCGACTACAACCGCACCGGCGTACCGCTGATCGAAGTCGTGTCGGAGCCGGACATCCGCTCGCCACTCGAGGCACGGCTGTACCTCGAAGCCATCAAGTCCATCATGCAGTACTGCGACATCTCCGACTGCCGCATGGAGGAAGGCTCGCTTCGCTGCGACGCCAACATCTCGCTGCGCCCGGTCGGTCAGGCAGCGTTTGGTGACAAAGCCGAAGTGAAGAACATGAACTCGTTTCGCTTCGTGCAGAAAGCGCTCGAGTACGAGGTGGAGCGCCAGACCGAAGTGCTCGAGTCCGGCCAAAAGGTGGCGCAGGAGACGCGCCGCTTCGATGAGGCGACGCAGTCGACGTTCTCGATGCGTTCGAAGGAAGAGGCACACGACTACCGCTATTTTCCTGATCCGGACCTTGTCCGCGTGAAAATTGACGACGCGTGGTTTAACCGGGTGCGGGACTCCATCCCGGAACTGCCGCTGGCAAAGCGCGCCCGCTACGTGGCGGAGTTTGGCCTGCCAGCGTACGACGCGGGCGTGTTGACCGCCGACCCGGCCATGGCCCGCTACTTCGAGGCCGTGGTTGCAATGGGACCGGACCCGAAGACGACCAGCAACTGGCTGATGGGCGACGTCTCGGCGTACCTGAACAATGCCGGTCTTGGCATCTCGGCGTCGCCAGTGGGTCCAGACGCGTTAGCGGAACTCATCCGCATCGTCGCCAGTGACAAAATTTCGCTCAAGCAAGGCCGCGACGTCTTCAAGGCGATGTGCGAGACGAAGAAGGACGCGCCGACACTCATCGCCGAGCTCGGAATGGAGCAAATTAGCGACGAGTCGGCTTTAATCGGCATCATCGACCAGGTCATCGGCGGCAACGAGAAGTCGGTGCAAGACTACCTCGGCGGCAAAGAGAAGGCAATTGGGGCCTTGGTCGGCCAGGTGATGAAGGTGACGAAAGGCAAGGCCAACCCAGGCGTCGTGAACAAGCTGCTCATCGAGCAACTGCAGAAGCTCAAGTAGGTGGCGGTCCGGTTGAATCGGATGGCCGTTAGGAGGAATCGCGGTGGCGAGAGGACCACAGTCGAAACAGCATGGACGGGCGCAAACGTCCGCTCGGCAACGGACCGGGGATTCCCGTCACCGTGATCGCCCAGTGTCTCAGCAACGCGTCACCTCTGCCGGTCCCGACCGCAACGCCGCGAGTGACGGTGCGAGTGACGGTGCGAGTCCCCCAGCCATCGGCTCCGTCCACACGGTCACAGCCGACCGCCTGAACGACGACGGCGATGGTGTCGGACGCATCGACGCCATCACGGTGTTTGTCCCCGACCTGCTGCCGGGAGAGGAAGCGCGTGTGCAAGTCACGGCGAACGAGCGGAGGTTCCTGCGTGCTGCAGTCATTGAGCGCCTGACCGACGCCGAGTCGCGACTGACACCAGCCTGTGCCGTATTCGGGGAATGCGGTGGCTGCCAATTGCAGCACTTTACATACGCAGCGCAGCTCGAGCACAAGCGGCGCGTGGTCGAACAGGCGCTCGTTCGGATTGCCAAGCTGCAGGATGTCCGCGTGCACCCGACGCTCGGCATGGATGAGCCGTGGCGCTACCGCAATCAGGTGCAGGTGCCACTGGAGTACGTGACGGGTACGGGTCAGGCCCAAGGTCGGTTGGTGACGGGTTTTTTTGCGTCCGGCAGCCACCGCATCGTACACAGCGCGACGTGTGACCTTGAGCCGTCTGATATGGAGCAGGCCGTCGCGTCGGCCGTGGACATGCTGACGGACACGCTCGGCGCCCGCGCGTCGGCCGTGCACCACCTGATTGCCCGCCGGTCGTACACGACAGGGCACATCATGCTGGTCGTCGCGGTGCGAGACGCGGACATCGACCTGCAGGCCGTGGCACAGAAGCTACTGTCACTGCCAAACGTGGTCAGCGTCGCTCGCACGGTCCAGTCGCAACCAAACGGGCCGGTCTGGGGGCGGTCCGTCGACATTCTGGCGGGATCGGCCGTACTCACGGAACGCCTCGTCGACTTGGAGTACCTCATCTCGCCGCGATCGTTCTTCCAGGTCAACACTGCACAGGCGGAACGCCTGATTGCAACCGCGCTCAAATACGCGGACGTCGACCCCGGGGATACGGTGCTTGACGCGTACTGCGGAACGGGATCAATCAGCTTGCCCCTCGCTCGTCGCAGCCGTCAAGTCATCGGCATTGAAAGTGTGCCGGAAGCGGTGGCAGATGCGCGTCGCAACGCGGAGCACAACGCCGTTGCAAACGCCCGCTTCGAAGTCGGGCAGGTGGAGAGCGTGCTGCCAAACCTCCTCAAGGAAGGACTCACCCTCGACGTGGCCGTCGTCGACCCGCCGCGCAAGGGCTGTGATCGCGTTGTGCTCGACGCCCTCATCGACGCGAAACCAGAGCGCATTGTCTACGTCTCTTGCAACCACGCGACACTCGCGCGCGACCTGCGCATTCTCGTCGACGGCGGCTACGCGGTCACCGAAGCGCAACCGGTGGACATGTTCCCGCAGACGAGCCATGTGGAGTGCGTGACGTCTCTTGTAAGAAAATCCTGATACCACGCCACGATATGTCTTGTTATTAGAGCCCAGGCGGCAAGGTGCCTGGGCTCTTGCTGTGGCGCGTTGAAATACAGACATAATTCCCCCAAAGGCTATCGATCCTTACTGCTCCAAGGACAATAGAGGATGCAAATTGGTATAATTGGCCAGGCACATAGGCATGGCGATGAATGGTTGATGGGTAGGCATCAGGTGAACTGGATAATATTATATAATCAAGGGAGGACGTCGTGGCGTGTCCTCGCTCGGACGAGGGTAAAACAGACATAGATAGCGGAAATAGTCTGAGTAAACATGCGCTTGTCATTTGATGATGTCATGTAGCTAACCCGCAGTATTATAGACAGATTAGTTGATGAATTCTGGAGGGGTGTTTGGACATGGTACTTGGTACATTTCTAGCTTGGTTTTTCGGGATTGTCGCGTCTCGCGCCGTTTGCAGAGCAAGTTGTGGGAATTGACCCAGACCCGGAAGCTATTGTGTACGCAAGACAGCGGATTTCTCCAGTATCAAATGTGTCACTTGTAGTCGGTGACTTTCTCACTATGCCCGTCCCGTCCCCGGAGGAGCCTTTTTCTTTGGTGACTTGTGTAGCGACGTTACATCATATGGAACTTAGAAGCGCACCGCCAAAATGCGCCAAGTGCTCGCACCTGGTGGCGTCTCCTCATAGTTGGTCTAGCAGCTGAGAAATCCATTATGGATGTTGTCGCAGTCGGTCTCCTTTCTTTCCCCATCCGTGTCATCGACCGAATTCATGGGGGCATGAAAGATCCAGACGTTCGGATTGTCAATCCGAAGGAATCACTACGCGAGATACGTCAAGTAGGCATGAGGTGATGCCAGAGGCAGTGATCAGACGTCGCTTCTATTACCGTTACTTGCTATCGTGGGACAAACCGAAAGATATAAACGAGTAAAGAAAGCGTAGATAGCAGATTGACTAAGTTGAACAGCCAAGAGAGGTGGCGACACAATCGGGATCTTATTGAAAGCATCACAAGTAAATTTGTGGATTTTATACCCTTCGGAAGGGCGTTCAATGTTTACGCAATCTCCTTTTATTGATATATTTAACATGGATTTGTTTGAAAATGAGTGAAGTGATTGCATAATCGATACATCACCACACTGGGAGCGGTTCTGATTATTTCAAGTGGTTTTGCCATTACAGGTTGTTCAACGCAAACACCCCAAATCAAGTAAGGGACGACATCGTCATCATCGATAAATGTACTGGACTTGAAGCCAGTCGGGAAGCCAACTGTAGCTGAAAAACAGGCAGTATTCAACCGCGTTTGGAAGTTGTTTGATGAGTACTACCCCAGCTTTGCATTTAAGGTCATGAATTGGAAGCAGGCGAAAGCCATTTGCGAACCAAACGCACTAACCGCCGCGCAATGCTTTTGCGCCAATTTCCATCTGGAAAGTACAATACGTACTGAGGCGTGGCGTTATCGGGGCGCGCAGGGGCTGGAACAGGAGGCGTCACTGCGTGTTCATGCAATCCTCCACACGCCGCTTATGTCACAAATGGACAAGGATAGAGATGGAATGACTGTGAAGGATTTTCTCTTCACTTATCAAATGCGGCGTAAAACCCCTTGCTTTAACTGCCTTTAGGCCGCCTTTAGGCATGGGGAGTGGTCATCGATTCGATAAAGAAGGTCTGTTTGATCGTGAGTACAGTCTGGCACAGCCACAGCCGTCTTAAAGTGTGAGCCAAATTCCCACAAGTTTGGTGAGCAGGAAGGCGACCGCAATTCCTGAAATAGGGGCGATAATCCATCCCTTGACGATATTCGATATGGCTTTGAACTCGATTGTTCCGGTGCCTCGCGCGATACCTGCTCCCATCATTGCGCCAACAAGCGCCTGGTTCATAGACGTAAAGAAACCGAATGCGACTGCCAAGAGTACCACTACTGCTTGAACCAGTTGGGCGGCGCTTGCCATCGATAGGTCCACATGCACGATATCAAACGCTACCTTTTTCAATAAAGGTTTACCCCAGGTAAGTACACCAATGAGTAGACCACACCCACCGATAAGTCCAGCAATCCAAACATTGAATAAGTGGGTCATAACGAATACACCTGTAGCATTTGAAACATCGTTAGCACCCATGGTGAAAGAAGCGGCGGCACCAACACTAACGAGAACCACGCTTAATGTCCGAAGTACGCCTGATTGACGGCTCGTCGGATTAAACCCAACAATGCGATCTAGTCCCTGGGTGAATAAATACCCCAATACCAAAGCCAATGGTGGCGCAATAACCCAGATGACAGCAAGTTGCAATATGGTCAACCAGTGAACCGGAATGCCGGCGCCTAACGCAGTTCCTACCACACAAAATACGAGAATTTGAATGGTCGAAGTAGGTATCTTTCGCGCAGTATATACAGTCGTAAGAAGAAACGCTGCCACTACAATTACAAGTGCCGCGACCACAGTGACTTTACTGGCATCAACAATGTGCAATCCTACGGTTGATTCCACGCGATGACTAGCAAACACAGCACCGAGTAACGCCAAAACAGCCATTAGAACAAGTGCTGGCACAAGCCTAATTGAACCTGAACCATAGGGCATTCCCATGCAAGCACCGGTATAATGCGCTCCGATACTCCAAGCGAATGCTAGTACAATGAGAATAAGACTGATAGTCTCAAAGGACACCGGATTTCCTCCATTCAGTTCCTAATCTGAGATTTCCCTAAAAAGTTCGTACGCCTTTTTCCTTGCCTCATCCAGGACTTCTGCTCCAAGTGGCGTTATCGTGTAGTATTTTCGGATTTTACCGTCCACGAGCCGGTCTTCCCTTATCAACAGCTCTTCTTTTTCCATGGTGTGCAACACGGGGTATAGCGTACCTGCGCTCAGGTTATAACCGTGATGTTTAAGTTCCTCCAACATCCACATCCCATAAATGGGTTCAGTTTCGGCGTGATGCAAGATGTGAATTTGTATAAACCCAAGAAATAATTTACGCAGCACACGGTCTTCGATTGTGAATCACCTCATATCGGTTTATGATATCGAAAATCGATATCAATTGTATCATTGATTCAATTGGGGAGCACCAATGCACGTAAATTCCCAATAGCCTTGGTTCATCAATCCCAGCAAAAATGAAACAACTGTTGCGTTTTTATGGGCTGGCGTGATAACCTCGTCTAGGAATCTAATGACCCGTGCCCGGCTAGGAGGCGATGCGTGAAATTGAGTGAGAATATGCTATGGGTTGTATTTTCGTACAAAATTGCGTCCGATACGTCTACCCTTAGAGTACGTGCGTGGCGCATCCTCAAGCGAATTGGGGCACTGTCTATTCAGAGTTCTGTATGCATCGTTCCCGCGACTTCCTTGACAGTGAGGAAACTTAACCAATTGAAAGGGCTCGTCGAGGAAAATGGGGGGCAGACGACCTGGCTTGATGTAACGATAGCCTCTCCGGATCAAACCACATGGCTTGTGGAACAGTTCAACACGGAACGTGCCGAGGAGTATAAGGGGATTGTCCAACTGTGTGAGGCGTTCACGTTCGATCCAGCAGTTTCGGACTTCGAAGCCACATTTGCACAACTAGAGAAGTCACTTCGGAAGATAGTGGCACGGGACTATTTTAACTGCCATGAACGGACGCCCGCTGAGTCTGCTGTAGCCACTCTTAAATGCCGTCTTGATCAATGGCCATTGATACGTACTGACAATTAAATTTGACCTATAGCTTCTAACGAAAAGAGGTGGTCTTGATGGTTGCATTAAACCTGTATGCAGCGCTGGCTAGTTTTCTGGGGACAGGAGTCGAATTTGTCGAAGCGCTGACCATCATTTTAGCGGTTGGAACAATTCGGGGATGGAGGAGTGCTGTTGGGGGTGCTGTCGCCGCGATTGTTGTACTGGCGGCACTGGTGGTAATCATCGGAACGCCACTCGTGCAGATTATTCAAACTCCATGGGTGGCTCTCATTGTCGGGCTGTTTATGTTGCTGTTCGGCATTCGTTGGTTACGCAAGGCTATCCTGAGGTACTCTGGGTTGAAGTCGCTTCATAACGAAGCCGAGAGCTATCAAGATGAAGTTGAAAGGCAGAAGAAGGCAGGACGACGTTCTTCGGGAATTGATCGCTTCGCCTTTGTCACGACATTTAGTGGAACTTTCCTTGAAGGAATGGAAGCGATTTTCATCGTGATCACGATTGGGTTAAGCACAAGCAACATGACATATTCCATCATTGGTGCAGTCGTCTCTATCGTGGTTTTGCTCATAGTAGGCATGTTACTACGAGCACCACTAACAAAGGTCCCGGAAAATACGATGAAATTTGTTGTTGGAATCATGTTAACCAGTTTCGGTGCGTTTTGGGTCGGGGAAGGGCTACATGTTCACTGGGCACAAAAGGATTTATCGATTTTGTACATTGCCGGCTCTCTCCTTGCCCTCTCTTGGATTTTAATCACACGTTCTAGAGCTCAGTTGCAGACTAAGCAAGCCGCTCCATCTGAAACTGTTCGGGGGTGAGAACATGAAAATAGTCAGTACCTTGTGGGGACTGTTGGTCGATGACGGGAGACTTGCCTGGACACTGCTGGTTTTTCTCGTCTTGGCCGCAATCGTTTCTCGCGTGGCTCATTTACCGTTTATCGGAGCCCTGGTGATTTGGCTTGGCCTCATCATCTCCATGGTGTTTTCTGTGGAGCATCAACTAAGGCTTAGACTGAAGTCGAAATGAATTGTTATGAAGACAGGGGGATGAGGCTATTTCTCATTCCTCTTTGCTGTGCCTGTTGAACATGGACTCCTTGCACAACAATGTACCATGACCACGACTCATCTCTTTGTATGGTGCCACGGACTGAAGTGGTACCGAGGTGTAGCTCAATCTCTTTCCCAGAGCGCATGCTATACCAAGCGCCAACTACAATAAGCGATAAATGACGTGCCCCAACCAGAGGCACGTCATCTATTGCTCATTTTTCTAGGCGTTCATGGCGCCTTTGGGATTAACTGCACGCATTACGAACAACGTCAAAATTGTTGAAACGGCAATCAAGCACAAGTTTAAAACCATGGGAAAAGTAAAGTTCGTCTGAAAGAGGGAACCTGCTATCCATCCAACTGGAGTACTTAGCAGGAGAATCAAAGCAGTGACGAAACTGTTTACACGCGCTCGCTCCTCACTTGGGATAACGACCGACATGATTGATTCAGTCAAAGGACCCAAAATGGCAAGGGAAGAAGCCTCACAAATGGCTGAGAGAAACACTATCCATAGCAAGTTGTGTCTGAGCGGTTCCCCAACTAGTAATGCGACTATACCTATTGCGCGAAGACCGAGTCCAACAAAAAGCGGATGGCGGACTGACCGAATGTTAATACGTGGTACAACGAACATGTAAACCACAAGCGTCGTTAGAGAAGACACTAATGGAAACACAGAAAGCATAGCATTGCTCACGTCGTATATGTTTGTGACGAATAGTGACCAGAACGTGCTCTGCACTGTGCTAAAACTGGTCAAAACCGCCATTAACATCACACACAAGAACAAACGTGGTTTACGGAGTTCGGAAACGAATACGCTCCAACCGTGAAAGGTCAGAGTGAGCACTGATTGTCCTGCACACTCTTTGATACGCCGTTTTCCTGTTGAACTCTCGTATGACATGTAATACTGCAGGACAAATCTCATTGTCATCAGTACCATGGCGAAGATGTATATTGCACGCATGGTGGGAACCAAAGTGAACTTGTCGATGAAGATACCGGCTACGGGCGAAACGAACCCCGCAACTAATCCAGTAAAATTAATCAACGTCCATATATTTACCAAACTATCGGTATCACCGTCTTCGACAATGATGCAAGCGAAACAGTTCCCTGTCACTTTCCACATGCTGTTAAAGACCACGGCTAACATAAAATCGAGGTAGCCATGCGCGATTGCCCAAAGCAAACAGGGGATAGTCCAGCTTAGCAGTCCGAACACTAACATCGTCTTGCGTCTACCGTATCTATCAGTGATTGCTCCGGATAATAATGCCCAAACGAGTTGCATGGCGAGTCCAACGCTTACAATCGTTCCAATTTGTTCTCCATGTAACCCGATTGCGACCATGTAAACCGATACGAACGGCATAAACAAGTTGTTGGGGACTGACCAAAGAGGTTCCACAACTACGGCAGTCCTTTGGTTCCCTTTAAGCGAACGCAAAGTCCTCCACAAAGGATGGGCATATTTCATTTTGGGTATCTCCTTTAGTTTATAGTGGCATCAACTCCTTCCAATGAAAAATTACCCGTGAAAGATGCATGGCTGAGGAAAAACACACTCCACATAGTCATGTCTCCAATCCGACCTAGCATCCAACGCTCATCTCCACTGTAGCACTAGTAATGACTGAATCACCATCTATAGTGTTGCTAGAGAAGCCTTGTTCGCACACGGCGGCTGATCTCGAAGAAGGATTCCCTTCCCAGTGTGCATAAATATCTAACGAGGGATTTTCTGGATTGTGTTATTATGGGGCAGTTTAGCCCCATTATCAAGTCATCAACTTCGGTTAAGATGTTACAATGGAGAGAACAACAATAGTGGACGGTGATAAAGATGTTGTGGTCGGAAGTTCGTGAATTATACCCCAACACTTGGGTGATGGTTTCCAACGAACGGTCACATATTGAGGGGGAAACAATATGTCGACGAAGTATCAGTCATTCGAACGTTGAACAGCAGCAGGGAAGCCAAGAAAACGCTTATGGAATGCTCAGGTGATACATTCGTTTACCACATCCTCAACCCCGAAATCGTGATAGATTCTACCGAACCATCTTCTGAGAATTAACCATGCGAATTAAAGAACTGCAAAGCGGCTTGCTTCTGGCACCTATAGAGATTCTATACAACGGATGCCGACTGACGGTCGAAGATGTGGTCTGAGGCAGGCGCTAACCTTTATTTCTGACTCCGATCTGACGTCATGTGCGGGGAGCAACACCCGTGAGCCGATATTGCCTCACGATCATCGTCTTTTGCCGTCTCTGACGTGGATGAGATGGCACGAGAGTGACACAGAATTCACGGTCTGGAGGTGACTCTTTGTCGGACATGAGTGGGGTGCTTACACCAACCGACCCGACGCCAACGCTACCAGCGTGAGTCGGGTCGGCGGAACGCTTGAGTTACAGCGGGAGCCGCCTTCTGATGATGCGGATCTGACCACGATGGTTCACCTCGTCTTCAAAGACGTGAAACCACTTCCAGTAGTTGTTCCAGCTGCGGTGCTCTCCAAGGGATTCTTCGTCCGCCAGCCACTCATCGGTAAGGTTGGCAAACGACGTAAGCGTACGAGAGCGAACCCGATTCAACATGTGGAGGTAATAGGCGAGTTCGTGCCCCTCGATCGCCTTACCTGCTTCACCCAACTCGATGGCTGGCTTCAATTCTTCCTCTTCCTGTGGAGTCATGTCACGCTTCTCAATGGATTGAACATAATACCACGTCTCAACGGCTGCAAAGTGGCTGAGCAGCGCACCAATTGAGTTGGCATTCTCGTCCATTCGGTAGTCAAGTTGTTCAGCCGTCAGACCTTTAACGGCTTCAAGTGTGGTCCACCGGGCATAGTTCATCATGGATACCAATCGCCCGATTTCAGGCGTGTATCCGGGGATTTCTGCGATGTGGTACAGACGTTGCGGGTCAAAGTTCATCGTTGAATCCTCCTGTGTGTCAGAGTAGTAATTGCATTCGACAGGCGATGGGCTGTCCCTCTTCATTGACTAATCTGTCAAATGCTCACGTCGCGGAACTGTTGCACATTAGGAAGAGGAACGCGACGTGTTTCATACATAAATATACAATGTTAGTGAATGACTGTTATGACGCTAGCGGGCAGCATAGTCCCATATAGGTTCTACTAATAACCCTGATACATTTAAATAAATGGATTTAGGAGCCTGGTAAAAGTGGACTTTCAAGAGTTGTATGACAAGGCCGCATCTGTGTTGAATCCTCGTGAACTATCCGAACACGCTCAAGCGGGAACAGTCGCAGCTGCAATCCTAACGGAAAGCGGGAACGTGTATACAGGAGTCTGTATAGATACCGCATGTTCGATGGGATTTTGTGCTGAGCATGCCGCCGCAGCTGCTATGGTGACACAGGGGGAGAATCATGTGGTGTGGGTCGTGAACCTGTTGTTCGCATGATCTATTAATTTTGCGACAACGGAAGATACCTGCAATTAAGATGAAGAGTATGAGAGGGAGAAGAGTATGGAGGTATCAATCCGGCGAGCTGTTCCTGCTGATGGCGAACGTATTGCTGTTATTTACAATCAGGGGATACTGGCACGAACGGCAACATTTGAAACTGAACGACGAACAGCCGAAGACCGTCAAAGATGGCTTGAAGAGAATCAGAACGCTCCTGCGGTAGTGGCAACAGATGATGGTACGGTCATCGGATTCGCATATGCTGGTGAGTATCGCTCCCGTCCATGTTACAGGGGAATTGGCGAGTTTTCGGTGTACGTAGACGAAAGGTTTCGCGGAATGGGTATCGGAAAGAAATTGTTACTCGCCTTGATCAATGAAGCCCAAGACCTTGGGTACTGGAAATTGGTCTCCAGAATTTTTGACTTCAACGTTGCAAGCCGGGAATTGTGTCTTGCTTGCGGGTTTAGAGAAGTAGGCACGTATGAAAAGCACGGTAAGTTAGACGGCAGATGGCTTGATTGCGTCATAGTCGAGAAAATTATCGAGGAGAACATCAATTGAAGAATAGTAGTCTCGATGTTTGACTCAACTTTGAGGCATGATTAAAGTTCAGTTCTTCTTCATGTAACTTGGCGAATATCGAACAGGAATGACTCCCTACAAACTGCATGAGTATTCATTTTGACCTAGGAAGAGCTGTGTCGCTATGGAGCAGTTTAGCCGAATATCGATGAACCTAATTACCTGCGGTACGGAGGTGTTAAAGTGGATAACAGACAGTGGGGCATTGTCAAATGGTACAAGGATGAAAAGGGCTACGGTCGTATCATGTTAGAAGGACGGGATGGGGATCACGTGTTTGTTCATTTCAGCGATATTCAACCAGACCCCGCCAGGTTTCCGAGTGGTTATCGATTTCTAAAAGAGGGTCAGAAAGTTACATTTGACCTTTTGGAAATTCCAACTGCATCAGATTCCCAGCGAAGAACAGCTAAGAATGTACATATTTTGGACTAACGGGGTCTGACTTCACACAAGAGGTTCCTCCAGTCGTGCATATACATGCAGTGACCAGTTTCGAGCTTACTGTACTCTCGTTCAGTAAAACGCAGGGAGGGGCATAATGGAAACAAGCTCCACCCCAGTTGGAAGTAACATCGTGAAATTGCTCAAGATGAGCACGGTTGATTGCCTCTGGATTGGTGATCATTGCTCGGGACTCGTATATTGCTTTGGTCCTGGGTGTCATTAATGACAGTGCTGTTAACTTCATGTAGGTCCAAGTGCTGATAACAGAGTCGCGGCACTCTTGCCGCCTTCGCATCGGGCTCTGCCACAAAATTTGGTGGGAGATTCTCACGATGGGTGACGACCGATATTTCCGTGCTTGAACTTATTGCTGAGGCAGTGCCCTGCGGAAACATCAGCGACATCAGGATTGCAGGTATTGTGAGGAAAGCCCACCCAGCCACCAAAACACCCCTAACAACCTTGTCGACGTAGTTTGGACGACCAAGTGTTGACTATACGCATGGGCGAATTAATTCCAAAATTTCTAAGTCGGTACGAGAATTCGCAACATGATCCTGAAGGATTTCCTTGAGTTCAGCAAGTGAGCAACCTATCCCTTGAAACGTCTTGACGAAGTTCAAACGCTCGACTGCATCGTCCGAATATCTACGATATCTATTCTCCTCTCTCTGAACATGCCGACTGTCCAAAATGCCCTCTTTCTCATAGAAGCGTATGGTGTGGACTGATAACCCAGTCTTTGCGGTTAACTCGAATCCTCGTGAAAATCTCTCCTCGACATGACTTGCGTTAGAGTTAACTCTATAGTTTACACTCCAATTATTCAAGTAACGCTACAAAACTCAACACAATTAGGAGGATGTCATGATGCGTGTTTTTGTCACAGGAGCAACAGGTTATATCGGTTCAGCCGTCGTTTTGGAACTGCTCAATGTCGGTCATCAGGTTGTCGGTCTCACTCGTTCGGATCATGGTGCGGCGATGTTGGATAACCTTGGTGCGGAGGTACATCGAGGTGATCTTGACGATCTCGACAGCCTTCGGAGCGGTGTCGCAGCCGCAGACGGGGTCATTCACCTAGCGTTTAAACACGACTTTTCAGACTTCGCAGGCTCACTTGCATGCGATTTACGCGCGGTACAGGCGATGGGCACAGTTCTCGAAGGGTCGGATAAACCCTACATTACCACAGTTCATGCAAATGGGGAGGCGTCCGACAACGTGGTCTTGGAGCTCGCTAACCGCATGGTACGATCATCGGTTGTGTCGCTCTCCCCGACAGTACATGGCGAGGGTGACAAAGCTTTTGTTCCGACACTAATCAACATTGCCCGTACGAAGGGCGTCTCTGCCTACATCGATGATGGGGCTAATCGTTGGCCAGCAGTGCACCGACTCGATGCCGCGAATCTTTACCGTCTTGCATTGGAAAAGGCACCGGCCGGATCACAGTTATATGGTCGCGCTGAAGAAGAAATCCCGTTTCGTGACATCGCTGAAGTCATTGGCAAACACCTCAAATTACCCGTAGTTAGCATTTCACGTGAAGAAGCAGATGCGCACTTTGGGTTTCTTGGAACGATTGTTGCACTCGATATACCGACCGTAATGCCAGGGTCTTCTGCAGAGACTCGGAGCCTCTTAGACTGGAAACCCAAACAAACTGGACTAATAGCAGACCTTGAAGAGGGTCATTACTTTAACGACTGAGCGACTATAGACCTGAAGAGGTGGCAAAGTTGCCCACGATAAACATTAGGCTACAGGAGGATCTTATATGGATGATGCAAGTATAAAGACACAGTCATCTCTTTCAATTGCCATTCTGGGTGTTGGTAGAATCGGTAGCACCTTCGCGTATCAGCTTTCAAAGGCTGGTCATCAAGTGACTGTCATTGCGCGCACAGGTTCTCTTCGTCTCGAACAGTTACAGCGAGATAATGGTATTGTACTCCACACGGGTGAACGTGCTGAGGTGCGGGTTGCCGACAGTTTGGATGAGCAGACCGTTTACGATCTGGTCATAGTCACAACTCTCGCTCATCAGGTTAATCCGCTTTTGCCTGTCCTACAGCGTAGCAGGGCCAAATGTGTTCATTTCATGTTTGTAAACTTTGAGCCCGAACGATTAAGAGATGCATTAGGTAGGGACCGATGCACATTTGGTATGCCGGCCGTGATGGCCACGCTCGATGAGGCGGGAAGGCTCAAACCAACGATAAATTCAAGGCAGAAGACCATGCATAGCGATCAACGTTGGGTCGATCTTTTCAGCGATGCGGGAGTACCTTCGGTTTTGGAAACAGAAATGTTGCTTTGGCTGAGTTGTCACGTTCCATTTACGGTTGCCATGGAAAGCGTATCGGTGGCTGGACACCGACGTGGTGGCGGCGCAACGTGGGTGGAGGCAATGAACGGTGCACGTGGCATGCATGCAGGTTTCACTATCGTGAAGCGACTAAAGTCTCGCCTGTACCCGCGTTCGAAATCTGTAATGGCTTCCCTTCCCGTATTTCTGATTGCACTTCTGCTATGGTTCGTTTCTCGCATTGCGCCCATGCGCGAGCTGATGGCAACCGGATTGAATGAATGTCGAGCGCTAGCCGATAAGATGGCGGTTGCATCGGATAAAATGAAACCAACTTTACCATCAGCAACACAGGCTGTCCTAAAGATGAAGCCTGTAGAAGAAAGCGGGTGAAAAGTCATTGCTAGGTGAGCGTTAAAATCGATTGGATGTTTCGCAGTAGCAAGTCTCGCGAAGATATTTCAGAGACTTGCTATTCTTTACGAAGTCTACCATCAAGGTACTTAAACATACGGCGGCGTTAGTTCAACAGTGAACCCTGAACGGAGTGCATAAATATTTGTTTTTTGGCACATACATCCAAACGGCTTGTCCCGTGTGTTTATCTAGTCAAGTCGGCGGATGGAACCAGTAGGTCTGAATTCTGACCCGTCTAGTTAAACCGGAACTGTCGTTGCAGTTCTCCATCGTATTCCAGCCGTGTCTCCTTGAGTCTCATGACAGTTCCCCCTGAATCACTAGGTTGACGATGTGATCGTCGATGATCCGAGATCCGAGATCCGAGATCCGATACCGGGTCTGTGCCCCGTGCATGAGGCAGTGTGTGCACACTCTGTTGATCAGACGTGCAGCACCGCTGGAGAACCGATAGGTTTCATCGTGGCCATGTCCGCGAAAACGTCATGACAGTCTCCTGCGTAGGTGAGGGACCGACGAATGTGCTGGGCCACTTCGGACCGGTCGTAGAGCGGCAATTTGCACTGGATGTCAATGGTCTACCGTCTTCAATTCCGTATTCAAAATGAGACGGTTGACGCTCAGTATGGCCAACCGTTTCTTTTGACTTAATTGAATAAATTGAAGGTTGACACATATCAGGCAATGTGCGAAACTCTGGGTGTCAGAATGAAAAATCGTGCAGGAGATGAACAAAATTTCAGGTCAAGACGAAGAATTGCTTGTTCGAGTTGCTTGGGAATACTACATAAACCAGTCGAGCCAAGCAGAGCTCGCCGAAAAAATGGGGATATCTCGCCCTACGGTGAGCAGGCTGATCAAACGAGCTCGAGAATCAGGGATTGTCAATATATCCATTAACTCTGATTTTGGACCTTGTATTGAATTGGAAGAACGGTTAAAAAGCAAATTCAACATAAAGTATGCTGCTATCGTACCAACCGGAAAGCTGAGCTCGGTCGATGTGTATGGTGCCTTGGGACATGCGGCGGCTCGCTATGTCAACAGCAACCTTAAGCGTCTACGGAGCATTGCTGTTGGTTGGGGTAGAACGATTGCTAGCATCCCGTCCCATGCGAGGATCGATCCCGGTGTGACTGAGCACTCTCTCACCGAGGTTGTAGAAATGATTGGTAACTTTACGTCAACCGGGAAAAGTCTGCACTCCTTGCGATTATCACTAAATTTGGCGCAGGCTTACGGAGCGACAGCCTCGGTGTTAAGTGCACCAGCGTTGACGGTCGATGCTGCAACTTGTGAGACTTTAAAATCACATACACAAATTAAATCGGTGTTTGATAAGGCCCGACAGGCAGACTTGGCGATTGCAAGTCTAGGTACCGTCGACAAATCCTCAACGTTGTTTCGATTGGGTTTGCTTAACGATGACGAGTTTGAGGAATTGGTTCATCTCGGGGCTGTGGGCGAAGTTCTCGGAAGGTTCTTTGACGGAAGCGGGCGCGCGATTCCTACATCGCTTGATGATCGACTTGTTGGTTTAACACTCGAGGAACTGGTTCGCATTCCCGCAGTCATGATTGTGGCGAGCGGAGGACAAAAAGTCCGTCCCATTCGTGCAGCCTTAGAAGGGGGGATTATCACTCACCTAGTGACAGATGAAAACACTGCTATCGGTGTGCTTGAAACTTAACAAGATAGGCAGCATTTGATTCGCGGTCAGTAAATCGGCATTTATCCTGCTGAAGTTAGTAAATTTAGCGATTGAATCATTTTGGTCTTCAGTAGATAACTCTTACCGTGTAAAGATAGGAGTGAACTTCACCTGTGGACATTTATACCAAAGCCGTAAAACCATCCGACATTGAAATTCCTAAAAATTCTGTTGCGGACCCAATTTTCCAGACATCGGTCTATTCATTTAAAGAAATTGATGAGGTTGATGAACTGTTAGGCGGACAAAGGGAGGGATATTCCTATACACGCGGTGGAAATCCCAATTACGATGGACTTGCTCAATTTATAGCTTCCTTGGAAAATGCGGAACGAGCTGTTGTGACATCGTCAGGAACAGCTAGTCTTCTCGCTGCCATTTTGGCTCTACAACCCAAACCATGTACGATTTATCTGCCGCGAGAAATATATGGAGGAACTGTAGGGATTTGTCGTCGGATTTTAGGACCAATGGGATATAACACGCAGTGGGTGGATACGCACAACCTTGAAAGTCTGCGTAACTCCCTTAGTGAATCACCATCCATATTAATTGCCGAAAGTATTTCTAACCCCCTTGGACGAGTGAGTCCGCTCAGGGACGTTATTGAAGTTGCCCATAGCGCAGGTTGCCTAGTAATCGTAGACAACACGTTCGCTACGCCGTTTCACGCAAACCCACTTGAATGGGGGGCAGACCTAATTGTGCACTCCGCCACTAAATTTATCGGCGGTCATAGCGACGTAGTCCTAGGATTGATTGCGGGTTCTGCCACCACGATTAGGGTTGTTCAGGAAATTGTAGATGTTGCTGGTTTTACTCCGGATCCATTTGCGTCTTGGCTTGCTTTACGTGGGGCACGTACACTCGCCCTCAGAATGGAGCGTGCGAGTCAAAATGCGCTAACACTCGCCAGCACACTGGAAGGAATGCGCGGAGTTGACAGAGTGTACTACCCAGGACTCCGTTCACATCCAGACCATGATATAGCGAAGGACTTACTCGGTCGTGGATTTGGCGCCATCATTTCATTGTCGTTGAAGGGAGGATATAACGCGGTTCAGGAGATGATTCATAGACTTGAGTTGGTTCGATTTGTTCCCAGCCTTGGGGATGTTACGACTACACTGTCACATCCAGTTGTCGCATCCCACAGAGAACTTTCAGAAGAGGAAAAACAGATTGTAGGCATTGACCCGAGCATCGTGAGACTGTCAATTGGTATTGAAACGGTTGGAGATATTATCCACGATTTCGAACAGGCTCTTTCTTAACTTACACTTGGGGGGCGAAGTGATTGAACGGGAAATTACGTAGAGATCTCACCTTGTACGATTTTATGATGATCAGTGCGGGAGCAGTTTTAGGATCCGGCTGGCTCTTTGGAGCATTTTATAGTGCTCAGTATGCTGGCCCTGCAGCGATTGTGGCCTGGATCATTGGTGGTCTTCTCATGATGATCTTAGCACTTCCATTAGCCGAAATAGCATCTGGATTTCCGGAAGCTGGGTCCATGGTGCGGTATCCATCTCTGAGCCACGGTTCGTTTCTCTCAGCATTACAGGGGTGGTCACTACTCTTTGGATATGGATTATCTCCTGCAATTGAGGCTGAGGCATCGGTACAGTATGCGGGAGGGTATATTCATGGACTATATAATGGCACAACATTGACCTCTGCGGGTCTCGGTGTAACCGCATTCATGGTCGTAATTTACTTCGTGATTAATTACTTCGGAGTTCGACTGTTTGCAAAATCGAACAGTGTCATTACGACCATAAAGTATTTGGTTCCAATACTTACGATGGTAGTACTCCTCATCACAGGTCTGACACACGGGGGCGGGGCAAACCTTTCTTCGGCGTCACCCGGAGGTTTTATGCCTTTTGGATTTCGTGGGGTACTCGTTGCTATCGCCGTTGGCGGCATCTACTTTTCGTACACAGGGTTCCGGCAAGCAATGGACCTAGCTGCGGAAGGGAAAAATCCAAAGCGCGATGTCCCGAGAGTCATGATCACAGTCTTGTTGCTAGCCATCATTTTGTATGTACTGTTACAAGTTGCCTTCATTGTTGCGCTAAGGCATGGAGATCTAGCTCATGGTTGGGCACGTTTGAATTTCTCATCGCCGTTTGCGCAGTTAGCTCTAGCTCTCAATATCGGATGGATGGCGGCTATATTGTATGGCGATTCGGCCCTCTCTCCTTTTGGGAATGGTCTGGTATATTTCGGGTCCGCAACACGACTCCTGTTTGCGATGCCAAAGAGTGGGTATGGGCCAAAATGGGCGAGGAGACTGAGTAAGCGTGGAGCCCCTGTACCTGCGATGGTAGTCGTGTTAGTGATGAGTTTGTTGTCATTGTTACCATTTCCGGCTTGGGGACAAATGGTGGGGATACTGTCATCCGTAGGTGTGATGAGCTATGCACTGAGTGGGGTTTCGGTTGCAGTTCTAAGACGAACGACACCAACGACGGACCGTCCATTTTCACTAAAAGGGCATATTCGTTGGATTGGACCCGTGGCGTTCATCGTGGGAACATTGATTTTCTACTGGTCAGGTTGGCCACTCGTTTGGCAGGTTGATGCCATTAATGCGGGGGGTGCCGTAATCTACTTTATCTATCGGCGAGTTAACAAATTGTCTATCGCCGATGTAAAAGCCGGGTTGTGGTTTGCTATTTACATGGTGATATTAGGTGTGATGAGCTACATAGGGTCGTTTGGGAAGGGCCGTGGTTGGCTGCCATTTCCTCTCGATACCGTCGTAGTAATCGTAATCGGGCTAATTTTCTACTATTGGGGTGTTGCTTCAGGTTTTCGTACCCAGGATGTCATCGATTATGAGAACGGTTTGAACAGAGATTTCATCGAAGAGGACATCGAACGTCAAAGAACCGGAACAACTGATGGTGAAAATCTAAGTATTTAATTTGTATATAGTAGTCATAATGTTTAAATTAATTCCAATTTACTAGGCTGGTAGGCCGTTGATTGTCCAATGACGTTGTATAAGCGGTAGATGGAATGCGGAGGAAAGGACAGGATATCATGTCGTATACACCACTCACAGAAGCGTCGGTTGTGACTTACGTCAGAAGGACTGGAGTTGCTACTGAGCTTTTCGGTGATGTGACAGATATTGTAGCTCAAGATTTGGCTGACGGAAACGTGAACCTAGTTTTCCGCGTCTACAGTGCTTCGGATCCGGTTCGAAAATCTGTCATCGTCAAGCAAGCCTTGCCTTATGCACGAGCTGTCGGCAAAGAATTCAAGATGCCTCTTGACCGCACTCGCATCGAAACAGAGGTATTGAGATTGCAAGCGCAATTTGCTCCTGACCAGGTGCCTAAGGTTTTTCACTTCGACGAGGAAATGCACTTGGTAATGATGGAGGACTTAAATCAACACCGGATAGTTCGAACCGGGCTTATTGACCATATCCGATATCCTAAGTTTGCTAAGGATATAGGTATTTTCGTCGCTCGAACGCTCTTCTATACTTCTGATTTGTACTTGTCTTCTGAGGAAAAAAAGGGCATGGTCGTCAAGTTCATGAATCCGGGGTTATGCAAGGTCACAGAAGACCTAGTCTTCACGCATCCTTTTTCCAATCATCCAGAAAACAGGGTGAATCCCCTGCTTTCCAGGCATGTTCGGGAATTGCGCAGCAACACAGCTTTGGTAGCCAAGGTGAACCATTATAAGACACTGTTCATGACCCAGGCACAAGCTTTGATTCATGGCGACTTGCATACCGGTTCCATTATGGTGAATCAAGATGAAACGAAAGTCATTGACCCTGAGTTTGCCTTCTTCGGCCCAATGGGTTTTGACCTTGGCGCGCTCATTGGCAACTTGGCGCTAAGCTACGTTTCCCAAGAATGTCACATACAGGATGCGGCGGAACGCGTGAGTTATCAGAAATGGTTACTGGATACAATTTCGCAAATATGGCATACATTCGAAGATGAATTCCTGGCTTTGTGGAATGACCATGCGGTCGATTGGAAAAATGGGCAGTTTCAGAAGGAGTACGTATGGCGTTTGCTGCAAGAAACAGCTGGCTTTGGGGGCACCAAGATGATGCGCAGAATTATCGGTCTGGCGCATGTCGCGGATATGGAGAGCATTGCGGACGAGAACGCACGCGCAAAGTGTGAGAGTCTGGCACTGAATATTGGCTCATCGTGGGTGATGGCTAGTGGTTCCATCCGTCACATTGACGATTTACTCAGCATGATGACGCAGGCAAGACCAAGTATTGGAGATGACTCACATGACTGAGTACCACAGTCTTCAATGGACTGGTGATAGTCTCGTGCTGCTGGACCAACGTCTGTTACCCCACACAGTGAAGTATGTCGATATCAGGAGTTATCAGGAATTAGCGGAGGCTATCAAAACCATGATGGTACGGGGCGCACCGGCAATTGGTGTCGCTGCGGCTTACGGTCTTGCACTTCCTGTGGCCAACATTGAGTTCGCCGATATCGACAGCGCGCTGGCAGAAGTGAGACGGGCCGCTGCATATCTCAGAGTATCCAGGCCAACAGCAGTGAACTTGCATTGGGCAATTGAGAGAGTCATGACCCGAGTGGAGAATTTGGTTTTCAGAACCGTCCACGAATTGGAAAATGCACTTGTGGATGAAGCAAACGCTATGGCTAGTGAAGACGTACAAACGAATCGGGCCATTGGCAAATTTGGAGCCGACCTCGTTCCGGAGACGGCAACCGTGATTCATCACTGTAACACGGGGGCTCTCGGCACTGTCGACTACGGAACCGCACTTGGTGTCATCCGTACAGCGCATGAACAAGGGAAGAAGGTTCGCGTCTTTGTGGATGAAACTCGTCCGCGTCTTCAGGGATCACGACTGACAGCGTGGGAACTTACACAGTTGCAAATCCCCTTTACCGTCATTGTCGATGGGGCAGCAGCCTACATGATGAAGACCGAGGGGGTCGACTTATGCGTCGTCGGGTGTGACAGAGTAGCAGCCAACGGGGATGTGGCTAACAAGATAGGCACCTATCATCTGGCGCTTGCAGCATATGCCCACGGTGTTCCATTTTACGTGGCAGCTCCGTTAAGTACAGTGGACCTGACGAGATTGTCCGGTGAAGAAATTGAGATTGAGGAGAGGGCAGCAAAGGAAGTCAATCACATGGGTGAGACTTGTGTGATGCCGGAAACGTACCCCGTGCGAAACCCGGCGTTTGATGTAACACCTGCAAAATTCATCACAGGTCTCATCACAGAAAAAGGCATCATCTATCCGCCTTTCGACGACGCTCTCAAGCGGTTCAAGGAAAGTCAGGTGCATATGCATGGGGAGGATAACCAATGACAGACGGGCTTGACGTCGATACGACTGAGGCGCTCACGAGGAAAACCGCTCACGGGATCCGCAAAAGAGTACTTGAGCACACTATTAAAAATGGGGGTGGATATCTTAGCCAGGCCTGTTCGGCTGCTGAAACGCTGGCTACTCTTTATACCAGAGTATTAAACATTGGGCCGAGTGCAGGGCCGAGAGTGCCGATACCGTTTCCGGGTGTGCCGGGGGCAGATAACCCAGATTACTTCACGGGCGGCAACTATAACGGAGAAAGGTCCCCTGAGTACGACCGTTTCTTTTTCTCACCCGCCCATTATGCTCTCGTGTTGTACGCTACGCTAATTGAAACAGGGCGTATGTCCGAGTATGGCTTAGCGCAGTTCAACCGGGATGGTAGTACGGTAGAGATGATAGGCGCAGAGCACTCCCCTGGCATGGAATTTACAACTGGCTCACTGGCGCAAGGCCTGAGTCAAGCGATGGGAGTAGCCATGGCGCGTAAGCTACGCGGCGATTCGGGTAAGTGTTGGGTGTATATGTCAGACGGTGAATTCCAAGAAGGGCAAACGTGGGAGACGTTCGAAGGTCTGTCATTTTATAAAATGGATAAAATCGGCATATATGTGGATGTAAATGGGCAGCAGTGTGACGGTCGGATGAAGGATGTCATGGACCTTGGTAACATCGGGGATAAACTTCGCGCATTTGGGGCCACGGTTGTAGACGTAGACGGACATCATATCGATGAGCTCGAAGCAGCTTCCAAAGCTTTCGAGAAGGACAAACCGCTTGTGATACTGGCACATACCAGCCCGTATCAGGGGATTGATCAATTGAAAGACAGGGCACCAAAATTTCACTATTTCAGATTTCGAGATAACGATGAAATGGAACTCTACAAAGGAATCCTAACGAGAATGGCTCAGGAGGTCTGAACATGGAACTGCTATCAAAGGTGCATGCGAAGCACTTCTTGGAATGGGTGAAAGACCGCCCTGAGGTCGTCGTAATGTCAGGCGACTTAACAAGTTCTACGGAAATCGATTTGTTCCGAGATACCTACCCCGGACGGTTTTATTCCATGGGGATGACGGAGCAAAATATGATGAGTATGGCTGGTGGCATGGCGCGGGAGGGCTATACACCCTTTGTGCATACATTTGCCGTTTTTATGTACCGAAGGGCGTTAGACCAAATTTCCATGTCGATTGCCTATCCGAATCTTCCTGTCCGCATGGTGGGTTTTCTTCCGGGTATTTTGACTCCGGGTGGAGCAACCCATCAAGCGATTGAGGATATAGCCATTATGAGGTCGCTGCCCAACATGACGGTGCTTGAGACGGGTGATGCAACAGACGTGGAGTCTGTCTTGGATGTTGCGCAAGCGATTCGCGGTCCTGTGTATATCCGAATGCTCAGAGGAGAAATTCCGAGGCTATTCCCAATTGACGAACCGATGCAGTTCAACCACGCGCGACGCCTATCCACCGGCAGCGACATCACGCTTATCACCTCAGGCATTTGTACTGAGGAAGCCATGCGCGCGACGGCGGTTTTGTCGGAACGGGGTCTGGGCATTGAACACCTTCATGTGACGACTCTGAAGCCGTTTTCGGATAAAGCAGTTGTAGAAGCAGTAAAGAAGGCCGAGTACGGCGTCATCACTATGGAAAACCACACGGTGCTTGGTGGTCTCGGTACAGCCGTTGCTGAAGTAATGGCGGAGAACGGTGTCGCAAAAAGATTATTGAAACTAGGTATTCAAGATAAGTACGCGCACGGGGCCAGTCCGCGCTATTTGATGAGAGAATACGGCTTGGATGCCATCAGCTTAATTCACGCTGTAGAGAGACTGACGAATCAGACATTGGACATCAAGGAGGAAGAGTTGGCAGATGTTCGACTAGATGCGGTTCACAGTGATTCGAAAGCGGAGGCGTTGTAATGGTACCCAACCATGTCACACTCCAGATTTCCGGGCACAGGTTTCACGTAACGTATCAAGTGCGGGGCACGGTAGAGACTGTCGAGGCCATAGCAGAGGCAATCTGTGTGGAACAAACCGTGGAATTCCCACGCGACTTGCTGCCCGAAGGTGACATAGAAGCGCAAATTGTCGGTCGGGTCGAAGCCATGCATCAAGTCGATGAGGCGCACTGGAACATAACAATTTCGTATGCAAGCGAGGTCACAGGTGGGGAACTGGGCCAACTCATTAATGTCGTTTACGGGAATGCAAGTATCTTTCCAAGTGTTCGGATAACCGGACTCGTTCTGCCGGCCCACCTGTTGGAAAGCTTTCGCGGTCCTCGGTATGGGCGTGAAGGACTCCGGTCCCTCTTGGGTATTCATGACCGACCGCTATTGTGCACTGCGTTAAAGCCGATGGGACTTTCTTCAGAAGAGTTGGCCTCCCTGGCCTACGAATTTGCCGCAGGTGGAATTGATATAGTCAAGGACGACCATGGTCTCGCCAACCAGCCCTTCTCTCAGTGGACAGAGAGAGTGCGTCTCTGTTCGAGTGCGGTAGCGCGCGCAAACGCAAAAACAGGCCGCAATACCATTTATATGCCGAGTGCGCTTGGTACGTCCATGTCCTTGCAGGACAAGGCACTCTTGGCCAAATCTCACGGCGCAGGTGGCATCTTGGTTCCGCCTGGTATCGTTGGGTTTGACGCTGTCAGTCGCTTGGCGGATGATGATAGTTTTGGACTTCCCATTATGAGTCACCCGTCATTTCTTGGGAGTCATGTTACAAGTGCGGAACACGGCATTAACCACGGCATTTTGTTTGGGCAGTTGATGCGCTTGGCGGGCATTGATGCAAGTGTCTATCCGAATTACGGTGGCCGATTCTCCTTTACTATGCAAGACTGCAGGGATATTGCGGACGGCACGGCGGTGGTAATGGGCAGTATCCGCAGCATTTTTCCCACGCCAGGTGGCGGAATGACATTAGACCGCGTTCCTGAGATGTTACAGATGTATGGAAAAGATGTTATTTTGCTGATTGGCGGGGGCCTCTTCCGCAACGGTTCAGTCACATACAACACACAAAAATTTCTCGACATGATACAGGGCAAGGAACAATAGCATGGTCTAAAGACAACGGAGATTTCCGCCTTCCTTCGACGGCAGAGCCATATGAGAAAATCGGACAGTAGTCGAACTGCAGCGATTGTTCGCTCCATCCGGATTTCAATGGTTCTGCTCTCGGTAACTTGACCGATAAATTGAAAGGCGCTCCTTGACCTCGAAGTTCCGGCTTCTGCTGTGGACGTAACACCAGCGCCCAATCTGAAGTGTTCACGGTGCACAGGCGTTTCTATGAGAAAGCCGATTTTTGTGATCAGATTAGGTATCGAATTCGTCAGGTAGCAATTCAATGTCTATTTCATGTTCGTTCTTGCTGAATGCTGCACCTGAAGCATCCTTGAATGAAGCGAGGTCCCTAAATACCCCTGATACGCCGTCACAATTATTTAAAACATATGTCACCCCTAAACCAAAGGTTTCTGGGTTGGTGACCTCGTGTTTAATCGATAATACTTGTTCATGCATAGTGGCATGGATTTCGTGGCGCGATACTGTACCGGAGACACGTAGAGAGTGGATAGGTACCAGTCCCTGCTCAGAAGTGCTCAACTGCTTTTGTATAAAAAGAGCGGTACCTGAGGGTATGTCCTTCTTCGTCACGTTGTGAGTCTCAAAAATCTCTATGTGCTCTGGTCCGAACAGCGTTGAGAGCTTTTTTGCAAACTGAGTTAATGCGACAATACCGAGTGAGAAATTACTTGAAATGAGAGCAAATGATTGTTCGTTCGTAAGTCTGAATGCCAAGTCTTCTAAGAACCCTTCCGGAATCCCTGTCGTTCCAACAACGAGTTTCAAACCCAATGTTGCGGCGTCCGACAAATTGCGTTGGGCAGATTCTGCCGTAGTAAAGTCCACGTAAAAGTCCGCAGAATTCACCTCGGATAGAGTATAGAGATCTGGAAATATGAGGCGATCGTCCGGTTTGTTGTATAGAACTTCTCCAATACTGTTTCCTGCGGACAGTTTTCCAACGGCGGCGACAAGTTTGAGGTTGGGGTCAGCGTCGATGCATCGTGCTACAGCGATTCCAGTGTGGCCAGTTATGCCGCCCATTATTATTCTTTTCATGTTTATCCCTCCGTTAGTATGCATGAATTGAAAGGTATCCCGCGATAGCGAATGAGGGATACCTTTCAATGTTAGGCAATGGGATTAAGATTCGACGGGGACAGATCCTAAGGCTTGTCGATCTGCTTCCGTTGTGCTTCCCCTTGTGAACAAGGATACAACAATAGTAGCTACGACAGCAGCACCGAAGCCCACGAAGATATTGACGCTGACGGCCAAAACAGCGCCGAGTACGAGCCCCACACGTGCGCCCCATGCACTAACCCGACTGTTTCTAAATCCTTCTTCAAAGCGCTTTGAGTAGTCCATTTTCCATAGCAATCCAACAATCAACACGGGAACCACGCTGCCACCGAGCAAGGTATACGCCTCTGAAAACAATGCTATGATGTTGCTTGCATACATGGCCGCCAATGCGCCAAAGGCACCGATAACAACGGTCATAAGTTTAGCCCAGCGGAGCATCGACCTATCGGACATTTCAGGTGAAAGAACCTTGAAGAAGTCGTTGATGAGTATCACAGCTGCAGAATTTAAATTTGATGCCGCAGCACCGTTCGCAGCGATTAAGACGAGAGCAAAGACAGCTACCGTAATTGAAACCGGGACCTCATGGCTCATCAGCCATGGCATGGCTAGACTTGGACTAAGTACTGGGTTCAAGGCTTTGGCAACCATCCCGACCACGGCTGTGGCCGCAACAAATATCACCGCGATACTGCCAGCAATAATCATACCGGTTCGGGCTGTCTTGCCGTTCTTTGCGGCGAAACAACGTTGCCAGTATATTTGTGCGGTCATAACACCGAGTAGGCCCGTGACAAACGCAGTAATAGTTTGGGGATCAAACTTGAACTTCGTCAGTGAGGATGCGCCGACGGCCGCTAGGCGATGGTTTAGATATGCCGGACTAAAGTGAACAAGCGAGAATACTGAACCGTAGTACACCAGCCCCAGCAAGACTACTAACATTCCAATCAAGAACTCGACCCTCGCCACTGCATGCATGCCGCCCATGTAGGTCCATGCAATGAAGAGGGCTGTAAAGAAGAGAATAATATACGTCGGATTCACACCTGTGAATTGGTGAAATAGCAATCCCATCCCCAGACCTTGACCACCAATGTAAGCAATCATTAAGGACAACATTAGAATTCCGATGATGATTCTGGATACCTTGTCTCGCAGAATCAAATCGTGCATCATTTCTCCCAGTGTTTTGTACGCGAACCGACCTGCAAATCCAGCAAATATCAAGGCAAATGCTATTTTAGAACCTTGCTCCCCAAGTACAAACGCTAGCTGATTGTAACCTACTTCAAATCCATTTGTAGCTTCACCGACAAAATTCCCTGCTCCCATGATTGTGGACAAATCAGTAAACATCACCAAAAACAAAGGTAGCGTCGCTCCACCTACGGCGTAGGCGGCGAAATTTTTACCTGCTTTGCCGCGTACAGTCCAAGCGACACTCAGAAATACGATTGCAAATACGACGGCGATTATCCAAGCTGTGGTTGAATTCATTGGCCCGACTCCCCTCCAATGTACCTGTTCCTGAATTTTGCGTTTAATGACTCGATAGACGAAATTATATAAAAATTTCAACCCGGACTTGGGACTGACGAAGGATGTTGGTATATGTAAAACTCCAGGATGTCCTGGAGTGTCAATGGCCTGACGTATAACGGCTAATATCATTAAGGACTTCACTGATATGTTCGTACATCAAGTCCCGGGCTCGCGCTTCGTCACGCTGGAAAATCGCTAGAGCGATGTCGTTGTGTTCTTTGAATCCCCTGCTTCTCAAAGATCTCCGCATTTCAATGAAGACTGGGAAATATGGCTCAGCACTCTTAAGCAGACGTAAGGCCGCTGCCAAGGCGGGGCTGTGGGCGCTCTCAGAAACCGCTAAATGGAAGTTTGCATCTGTCTCAGCTAGAATAAATCTTTCGCGTTCTTCTGCTTCTGTGGAATCGGTCGGCATTGTCTGTAATAGCTGTTCGCGTGCTTCTAGTGTTGCAGTAATTCTTTTTAAGTCGTTCTTGTTGGCTCGTAGAGCCGCGAGACGAGCGATTTCCGGTTCAATAAGCCTACGAGCTTTCAATAGATCAATTAGATATTCAGGATCGGCTGCTTTATAGATTTGTAATAAGTCGTTTACGTGAGACCAGCTTTCATCCTGCTGCTCTAATTTTAACAACCTCGATTCACCAGTTGGGCTAAGAGTTCTTCCTTGTTTTCCATGGTCCTCAAGAAGTCCTAAGCCACTAAGTTCACTTAACCATCTCCCCGCAGTGGCTTCGCTAAAATCAATGCCGTGCTGCAGTAGTTGTTGGCGCAAAACTCTACTTCCCACAGGTCTATCCAGGCGTGATATCACCTGCAGTATACGCAGTTCGTGTACTTCCTTTACCGTGATAGGATGTTCCCTTTTGAAATTAGGCACGTCGTTAACTCTCCTCACAACTACAGATGAGAATATTGTAGGGCACTCATATTGTTCATCATGGATGAATAACACGGTATACACAAATACATGGTATTCCTTAACTCATTGATTAATTCATATATTATTGCTCAACAAAATATTTTGCAAGGGAGGATTTCATTACTCAATGATGAATAACGTAGAAGGAGATGCCGACGCAAGTAAGAGGTTAACCGAAGGATATGGAACCATCGGGAAACATGACAGGAGGGGGATTTATGGATTATCCGTGGGGCAGGCTTCTAACAGCGATGATCACGCCCTATGACGTGGCAGGAAACGTTGATCATGAGAGGGCATGTCGGCTTGCGGAACACCTCATCGACCATGGTTGTGATGGTGTTGTGGTAGCGGGGACGACAGGTGAGTCTCCAGTTTTATCTTCTGATGAAAAAGAGCACCTATACGTGTCCATCAAAGAGAGAATCGGGCAACGAGGGTTGGTCATTGCTGCTACCGGTTCAAATCACACAAAAAACACCGTTGATTCCACTGTACGAGCCGCGAAACTGGGGCTGGATGGGGTCATGATTGTTGTCCCATATTACAACAAACCCTCTCAAGAGGGCCTTTATCAACATTTTTACTCTGTGGCACAATCCAGTGATTTACCTGTCATGATTTACAACATCCCTTCTAGAACTGGGGCTTCCATAAGTCCTGATACTGTGGCGAGACTCGCCGAACTTCCAACTATTAAGGCCTTTAAGGCAGCTACTGGGGACGTTCTGGAAATCAGTCACATACGACGTCTTACAAAGAACCTGCTACTGTACAGCGGAGATGACCCACTGACCTTACCATTATTGTCGGTAGGGGCACACGGAGTCGTGAGCGTCGCAAGCCATCTGGCTTCACTTTCCATTAAAACAATGATCAATCTTTTTGTAGAACATCACCCAGAACAGGCATTAGAGCTGCACGACAAACTTCTAGCCTTGTTCGAAGTGCTCTTTATTGACGGCAATCCAGCGTCTGTAAAAGTAGCCCTTGAAATCATGGGCTTTCCCACAGGCGGTTTGCGATTGCCCTTAGTGTCCCCTGGACCACACGCACGAGAACGAATCGAAAATGTTTTAGCGAGTATGGATAGTCGGCTACTTGACAGCCGTTTGGAGTAGCAGTTGGGTCCGTTTTCTAGGAAGTCTCGGCAATTACATTCCACACAGGAGATGGTCACATGCCAACTCAGTCCGTTGGACGCCCCATGCTATTGGGAGGACAATGGGTCTATAGTGATAGAACGATTAACATACTAGACCCGCATGACAATAGTCTCGTAGATATAGTGCCGGCTGCGACACGTGAACAAGTAGAAACGGCCATTGAAGATGCGCAGAGAGCTTCAAAAGTTGCAGCCGAGATGACCAGCTATGACCGAATGAGTATTTTAAAGAAGGCAGCAGCTTACGTTGAGGAAAATTTGGAGGAGTACGCTAAGTTGCTCTCTAAGGAGTCTAGTAAGACGATACGTGAATCGCGTAAGGAAGTCCGACGTTGTATTGAGACGTTGACTTTAAGTGCCGAAGAGGCAACAAGGATTGAGGGGGAGACACTTTCCTTTGATCAATCACCATCCGGCCAAAATCGCATTGGGTATTTTTATAGGCTTCCGGTCGGCCTGATAGTTGCGATTACACCGTTTAATGACCCGTTAAATCTCGTAGCTCATAAAGTTGGTCCGGCGATTGCAGGGGGTAATGCCATTATAGTAAAGCCTGCGACCGTTACGCCACTCAGTGCCTTAAAACTTGCTGAGGCTTTCGAGGCCGCTGGGTTACCCCCAAATATTCTCAGTGTGGTTACAGGCCACGGTTCGGAAATTGGGGACATTTTAGTATCTCATCCTGCCGTTCGGATGGTCACCTTTACGGGCGGGCTCAACGCAGGAGAGCACATCATGAAACTCGCCGGCTTAAAGAAGATCAGCATGGAGTTAGGCTCAAATTCTCCTGTAATAGTTCTCGAAGATGCGATACTGGACGATGCAGTTGAGGCAAGTGTATCGGGTGCATTTTGGGCGGCCGGTCAGAACTGTCTGGGGGTTCAGCGCATCTTTGTGGAATCCAGCGTATATGATGAGTTTTTATCGCGCTTCATCGAACGTACTCAGCAGATACGAGTAGGAGAAAAAGAGCTTGAGGATACAGACATGGGGCCCATGATTACTGAGAAAGAAGCTTGTCGGATAGAGGAGTGGATTCTAGAGGCACTTGAAATGGGAGCGCAGATACATACCGGTGGTACACGGAAGGGAAGCTATTATGCACCAACAGTTCTCACAAATGTTCCTCTAGACTGTCAAGTAGCCATGGAGGAGGTGTTTGGGCCTGTGGTGTCTATTTTCAAAGTTGACAGTTTGGATGAGGCAATAGAACTAGCGAACGGAGTTAGTTACGGACTTCAAGCGGGTATTTTTACTAGCGATATTGAACATGCTTTCCAGGCTATCCGGAGACTGGAGGTTGGGGGTGTCATGATAAACGACAGCAGTGACTATAGATTGGATGCCATGCCGTTTGGTGGTGTCAAAGGTTCCGGAGTAGGGAGAGAGGGCGTGAAGTTTGCTCTACATGAGATGACTGAACTCAAGGTGGTTTGTTTCAAATTGACTCATCCGCTAGCCAATAAGGCAAAGGTGTAGATAAGAATTATGTAACTATCCCTATGCCGCACAGTAGCTAAATACCGGAGGCCATAGTATGAGTTTTAAGGTTATTGTTGTGGGTGGTGGAATAATCGGGACTTCAACGGCCTATTATCTTTCAAAACTCGGAGCCGATGTAGTCTTAATAGAGTCAAAGGATATAGCAGCTGGGACATCTGGGTCGTGTGACCGGGCTGTCATGATTCAATCAAAAACTCCCGGCCCTACGCTAGATCTTGCCATAGCCGGCGCCAAAATGTACGAGACATTAGAGGACGAGTTGGGTTTTGACATTGAGTACCGAATGGGGGGAGGGATGATTTTAATTGAAACGGCAAAAGAATTAGATGTTGTTACACAACTTGTGCAGAAACAACAATCAGCAGGCCTTGATGTCAAGCTCCTCTCTGGAGATGAGGCGCGGGTAAGACAACCTGGTCTATCACCTGAAATACTAGGTGCAACATGGTGGGACAAAGACGCTGAGGTGAATCCTCTTCATGTGAGTCTCGCATTCGCGCGCGCTGCCAAAATGAGGGGGGTTGAGATTAGACTACATACGACTGTAACAACCCTCATCACGGACAATGGTAAGGTTACTGGAGTACAAACCGAGTTGGGAGAAAAGATTTATGCGGATAGCGTAATAGTCGCGTTGGGAGTGTGGACCCCCATCCTATTACGAAAATTAGCTCTCGAAGTTCCCATAATTCCAAGACGTGGGCAGATTCTGGTGTCTGAACAGATTCCAAATTTTATAAAATGCAATATTTTGAGCGGTTCCTATATTAGTGCAAAAATGGATAGGACTACTACCTCTGCGGACTCTATGGGGATTGGACTGTCAATAGGCCAGACTGGAAATGGAACATTGTTAATTGGCGGGTCTAGAGAGTTTGTTGGGTATGATACCGGTACTACGGTTGAGGTGATACAGGCCATCGCAGGACTAGCTGTTCGAGCCTTTCCTGACCTAGCAAGAGTTCACTTACTCCGCGCATTCTCAGGACTTCGTCCGTTTACTCCGGACGGTCTTCCGATTGTTGGAAAAGTTGATGAATGGCCCGGATTGTTTATTGCGGCAGGTCACGAGGGGGATGGAATAGCGCTAGGCCCCATTACTGGAGACGTAATGGCTCATCTCGTTTGCAACCTCGAGCTTCCTTTTGACGTGGCACCTTTTTCTTTATCGCGGTTCTCTAGGATGAAAGGGGTGGATGTGAATGGAAATGTCGGTAAACAACCGTTTAAGGTCTCAGAATGAAAGTGACATGCAAAGGAAATCGGTGAAGTTTGTTTTTAATGATCAATACCTTATTGGGTATGAAAATGAACCCATTGCCGTCGCGCTCCTAGCGAATGGTATCAAAGCAATACGGTTTGACGAAACGCTAGGGGAACCAAGGGGTATTTATTGCGGCATCGGCCATTGTTATGAGTGTCGTGCAGTAGTAAATGGGGTGCAGGGTGTTCGCACGTGTGTGACACTGTTGCATGAAGGTACTAGAATTTCTTCCAGCCGTCCCGGGAGGCTTGAAGAAGAATGACATTAACAGTTGACGCTGTCATTATCGGAGCAGGACCGGCGGGTTTGTCTGCTGCTGTGGAAATTGCTCGAACAGGACTATCCGCTGCCGTAATAGACGAATACCCGTATCCTGGAGGACGATTACTCGGGCAGTTATTTGAAGATCCATATGCACCTGAACAAGATAAAGTTTGGGACGGGAAGAAACTGGCGCGAAGACTTGAAGAAGAAGCGCGCAATTTAAATGTGAAAATTTTTTGTGGCGTTACAGCTTGGTCGGCTTCTGGTAAATGGAGGATACATCTTAGGGGATCATCCGAGAAGTACATTGACGCCAAAGCAATTCTGCTGGCGACCGGGGCTGTGGAAAGGGCGGTACCCCTGCCTGGATGGACATTGCCGGGAGTAGTCTCCATTGGGGCTGCTCAAGTTTTCACGAACGTACACCGTGTATCCATTGGTCAACGTGTGATGGTAGTCGGGGTCGACCCACTAGCCATATCAGTGGCCCTTGAAATGCAGCGCGCCGGAATTAACGTAGTAGGAGTTGCTTTGCCGCCAGTGCATCCAATAAACAGTGGTCTTGGGTTGCCCATTGACGGAATGCGACGTTTGGCCAGTGTTTCGAGCCTTGCAACCTCTTCGTTCCATCGTAAAATGGGTCCCCTTGCGGCTGGCAAGTTAAGCAAACTGGCAATTCACGCGTTGAGATTCAATTTGCTTCACCTTGAAGGCATCCCGATTTATCTGCGAAAAGCAGTTATTGCTATCAAGGGAACCGATGTTGTAGAGGCGGTAATCTTGCAACGAGTATCAATTAATGGGATCCCAAATGGTCCTAGCGAACACGTAGCTGTAGACAGTGTCTGTCTTTCAGGCGGTTTATACCCCTTGGTTGACTTTGCACAAGTTGTTGGTTGCCCACTGGTTAGAATCCCCGAGTTGGGGGGAGTGGTACCTTTACATGGACCAGATTTGTCTACACCAGTAGACAGTCTATTTGTTGCGGGCAATATCGTAGGAATCGAAAGTGGTAAGGTAGCTATGGCTCAAGGACGACTTGCGGGAGTTGCTATTTCACGGTTTTTGGGGAAACGAACGAGTCTAACCCTGGAGGAAGCAGAGCAAAACGTGCAAAAGACAAGGGACCATTCCAGTTTTAAATTTTTGCCAAATATAGATATAGGGAACGCGAAAATGAACGAATTGTGGGAATCGCATAGTGCGATTAGTACGTTTATGTCCATGAGTTGAACGTACCGGGGCGCGAGCCAACCGTTATCGTCTGTACTGCTGTGCACTCTTCATTGCCGTGACCATTAGGTGCAACACCTTTAGGGGCCATATCTTTATCCAAATATGGAACGAAAGTATGAAACGAAATTATGGATCGAAAGTATGGATCAAATCTAGTCTTTTAAAATTTCTTAAATCGTGGATACCTGATGGTGGTCGAAGCATCTGTTCGTATAGGAGGATAGATCACATGGACGACTTAATTGTATGCAGATGTGAGGGAGTCCGTCTGTCAGAAATTTTGAAGGCTATAGACGAAGGTGCAGACGCCTTCCCGGGAGTGAAAAAGAGAGTTCGTACCGGAATGGGATACTGTCAGGGGCGCGTCTGCCAACAGGTTGTCCGTGATATCATTGAGCAGGCGACAGGAAAGCCAGTTCCACTTCAAAGAGCTCAGACTCCAGTCCGCCCAATTCTGTTATCAGATATCGGGCCATATGACGGCTGATCCAGTGCTTTAGGTGTTAGGTGAAAGCATGGTAAGTATTGAAAATTCACAATCTACATTCCCGCCTACTCATAACCAGGTCGGTGGGGCGACGAACAACTTTTAAAACATCTCTGTCGGGTGCGCGGCTATGTCACCGATTCGCAGAATGGATTTAGGCGTCTTTCCTGCACCTATTCTGTGTCGAACGGTATTCTGCCGCCTGTCCATGTAGAAAGCAGAGTCAAGTCGTTCGAGTACGTGATGTTCCTGTCGCTGCTGATACGTACACGGACATCTTGCCTGAGCAGATGGCGAGCGATGACGGACGGCCACCGCGGCGGATGGAAGCGTATGACGGCAGACCCCATGACCCGCAAGTCGAACGGGTACTTGCATTCTTCGGATCGGACCTGAACCTCCTACAGCAAAGTGGAAAAAAGTGGTGCTGACACAACGATCAGCCGTTTGAACTTCCCCTGAGCAGCTAGTGCCGTTTTCAACTGACAACCCTCACCCACGTGCCGGAGATGCGTTACAGATACCATAATCCATATTCAGGATAAGGAATATTATTTTTCGATCTGTTGAGTATGCGACAAATTCCTATTTGGTCAGTATAACGTTGCAGTCATTCCTTACCCATGCTAATATGTCCTCATAGAAAATACAATTGTTCTTCAGAGGAGTACACTGGTGTGGAAAATGAAATGGATAACCCGTACTACTTGATTCGCCAGTCCCATCTTCCAGACGGTATGCGCAAAACGGTTGAAGTCATGGAATTATTGAAACAGCAACCTGAAATGAGCGTTCTTACCGCATCTAAGATGGTTGGCATATCCAGAAGTGTATTCTATAAGTATAAAAATGTTGTAAAACCATTTTATTCTAGAGAACAGGCCTACATAATAACCATTTCTCTTATGTTGAGACACACCCCCGGCGTGTTATCGAAGGTTCTGGATACTCTCTCTAGAGATAACGCCAATATTTTAACCATTAATCAGTCCCTCCCATTACAGGGAATCGCGTCGGTTACGATATCTCTCGATACCAGCCATATGGACTTTGAAATTGGACTCTCCATTGAAAAGCTGAATGGCATCTCTGGGGTGGAAAATATTTTATTAGTTGGTCAGGGGTAGACAAGAGAGAGGATGGTTGCTTTATGGGGCTTATTGTCCAAAAATTCGGTGGTACTTCTTTAGATTCAGATGAAAAACGAAGCGCGGCTGTCAGACATATTGATGAGGCGCGTTCAGAGGGTCACTCTGTAGTAGTCGTAGTGTCTGCAATAGGGAGAAAGGGCGAGCCCTACTCGACAGACACCCTCCTTGCCCTTGTGCATGACGGTGCTGTCTCTAGGAGAGAGCGTGATACTTTATTGGCATGCGGGGAGGCAATCAGCGCCGTTAAATTCGCTAGCTGTTTAGAAAGCAGGGGACTCCGTGCTACCGTATTAAGTGGTCAGCAGGCGGGGATTGTTACAGATGATAACTACGGTAACGCTGAAGTTTTGAATGTGAATCCAGATAGAATGTTGGAATTGGTTAGTAGGGGAACCATCCCTGTTGTGATGGGGTTTCAAGGAGCAAGCGAGCTAGGTGATGTGACGACTCTAGGTCGTGGCGGTAGTGATATAACTGCTGTCGTTTTAGGCGCCGCACTTAAGGCAGTATACGTAGAGATATTTACAGACGTGAACGGTATCATGACTGCGGACCCGCGAATCGTTCCGGAAGCTCGCCATGTTACTAACTTATCTTATTCGGAAATGTATGATTTATCGTCTAATGGGGCGACTGTGCTACATCCCTCAGCGGTTCATTTGGCAGCGGAGAGAAAAGTTCCTCTACGCATTCGCAAGACAATTTCAGATGCACCTGGTACCACCATTTTGAGTCATTCCGAAAACAACGAGGCACAAAGTTCCCCTAATATTAAAGGCATCGCATTGACAGATAAGCTTGTACAAATAAGCTTTTCCGAAACGTCAGGTGACGTTCGGAAATTTATGGATTTCGATGGTGATGATGGTTTTGTTGTCGAGAAGGTACACTTCCAAGGTCAGGGGTCTGTATACATCGCTAGTTATTCGAATGAGGATGTGCTCAACGCTTCTTTAACTAAGATAAACTCAAAATTTCATCAAGTTACTCCGTGTTCTAAAATTACAATTGTAGGTAACATTCGTGAACAGAGAGAGTGGGACACAATTCAAAGTGTTATCTCGAATGCGTTGTTGCAGCATGATATTGATGTTCTTGGTTCCCGCGCGTACCAAAATGTGGCCTCTTATTGGTTTAGATCGCACCAAAGAGGAGATGCTGCTAGAATAATACATAGTGCATTGTTCTCTGAAATGGCTGTCTAGTTTCTGCAAATTAGAGTGAATCTTCTCTATGTATCAGAGTTCGTTATTCAGGACGGCGGAATGCGGGATGAGGAGTGGGGAATTTCGGAGGAGCGGCATAGGGTGGTACAATACCAGGACAGATTACCGGTTGGTGCGTTAAGCGGAAAAAGCTTCCGGATAGCCCGCGACCAGCAGCCTACCCCTTTCCCCACCATCGCTCTGCGACCGTTTAGTGACTGCCCCAGTCTCTTGCGGACATGAGCCCCTCCAGCCCCAGCAACTCGGCCTTCATCTCAACACCGCCGCGGTATCCGGTGAGTTTCCCACTCTTTCCGATGACTCGATGACAAGGGATGACAATTGGTATCGGATTGGCGCCGTTTGCGGCTCCCACGGCCCGGACAGCGGAGGGCTGCCCAATACCTTCTGCAATTTGTGAGTAGCTCCGTGTGTCTCCAAACGGGATCGTCAGCAGAGTGCGCCACACACTGACCTGAAATGGTGTACCTCTGAGGTCGAGCGGGAGGGAGAACTCTGTACGACGACCCTCGAGGTATTCTGCAACCTGTTCCACGTATGGGCGCAATCCCTCCGGGTCGTGAATCGGATTGGCACCGCTCACATGCCTCGTCAGCCACTGTCGCAACGTATCGAGTGTTTCGTTTGGCAAGCTGATGCAGCATAGCCCTGTATCCGTGGCTGCAAAGTGGAGTGTCCAGTCTCCATGCTGCAGCGTGTCCCAGTACACGTCCGTTTGTTGTCCCATTTCTTCTACCCCTCCAGCGCGTCAACTCTGACGGGCTCCGATTCTGCACCTCCACTATAAGCGTTGGCACACGTCGAAGTAAGGATTTGCGAATGTGACAGCAACATCACGATAGTCGGGAGGCAGAAATAAGCCTAGCGGTTTCTTGTGCTCTTGTTTTCGCTCACTACCCATGGCAGCCAATCGCAAGTAGACTGGTTTTTAAGGTGTCCGCACGCAGCTTCTGAGCGAGGTGGTGACGAAGGATGCAGGATGTAACGGACGAACTGTATGAGACGATGAAGCGGCGTGATACAAACTTTGACGGGCAACTGTACATTGGCATCGTGTCAACGGGCATTGTTTGCTTCCCTTCCTGTCGATCCCGCTTGCCGAACCGTGAAAATGTACGAGTTTTTCCTGGCCTGGACGAAGCTCTCCGAGCGGGCTTTCGGCCGTGCAAACGGTGCAAGCCCGATAATCCAAAGCAGATGTCACCTGATGCGGAAATTGCGAACCGCGTCCTTGAGATTCTCACTTCTCGATATCAAGAAGCGTTAACGTTGCAAGAACTTGCAGACGAGTTGAACGTGAGCCCGTACCACCTTCAACGCACATTTAAACGATTCACGGGGCATTCCCCGGCAGGCGGACTGCGGCGCATTCGGATGCAGCGCGCACAAGACTATCTCCGGACGACAGCTGATAGCGTTGGCGCTATCGCGTTGCGTGTTGGGTACGAGAGTGCGTCTCATTTTTCAGCGACGTTTCGCAAGGAGTTCGGGATTTGTCCACATGACTACCGTTCATCCTTGCGTCCTGATCAGGCGCGCCCGTAAAAACCCATGGCCGCATCCGTCGCGACGAGCAGAGCGGCGAGACGAGCCACAAGCAGAAAGGAGACGTACATGCCTGAACAGTTGATTCCCACGAGCCCTTTTGACTTCCGCCAAATGCTTCGGCGACCGTTGTCCCGACCTTCCAAAGTCACGGTGATTGACGCGACGGCAGGCTCCTTCACGCGAGTAATCCGGCTCGGCACACGGTTGGTACCGGTCACAGTGGTTGACGAGGGGACTGTTGACCAGCCAATGCTGCGTCTCATATACCCCGAGGGCCTTACGGAAAGTGAAGGGGCTGAGGTTCGCGAGCGTTTGGCTCGGATGTTTAGTACAAATGTGAATCTGCAAGGGTTCTATTCGCGGATGGAGACTCAGGCCGGTTGGGGGGGACTCATTAAACAACTCTACGGCCTCCGGGCTATCCAGGACGCCGATTTGTTCGAGTCAATGGTCAAGGTGATTGTCGGGCAGCAGCTGAATGTTCAGTTCGCCGCGACTTTGGTGGAGCGGTTGGTCGATTTGGGCGGTGAGGTGGTGGATTGGCACAGCACTTCGCTGCCGGTCTTCCCTTCTGCAGAACGGGTCGCTGACTGGTCGTATGAGGACCTCCGGGCGCTTTCCTTCAGCCAACGTAAAGCAGAATATGTCATCGACTTCGCCCGTGCGGTTGTCAACGGCCGTATTGGCTTGGACGAACTGTGGAGCAAGTCGGATGCCGAAATTTACGACACGCTAATGCCTCTTCGGGGCGTTGGTCGGTGGACGGTTGAATGTTTCCTGCTCTTTGGCATGGGTAGACCGGACGTGATGCCCGCGGCGGACATTGGCGTTCAAAACGCGATCCAAAAACTGTATGGGTTAGAACATCGACCGAAGGAGGATGAGGTGAGGCAACTGTCTGAACCGTGGGCGCCGTGGCGTAGCTATGCAACCTATTACCTGTGGCAGAGTCTAATTCGAGTGGTCTAGACGTTTGGCTGCAAGATTCCCTTGACGCAAGACATTTTGCGCGGCCGAGACACGGCTGAGACACGGCTGAGAGCGCTTTACTCAACATTTACAGGAGTTTGTGCAAACTATAGATTTCCTGCGGATTTCCTTCATAATTCCCTACTAGAGTGGACTGTACTAGTTCTTCTATTCTTGGATTCATGGAGGAGATTCGGAAATGAATTTTTGGTCTACGTCGCGCAAGCAAGTCATTCCATTGGTAGTTCTGGCATCCACGCTAGGGCTCGTCGGTGCGACCGTTGCGGCGCCCAAAGACGTGTTTGCCAGTATGAAGCCGCGGGCTGTCCACGTGAGCGATTCTCGCAGTCACATCCACCACGTCGTGTACATCATCATGGATAATGTGCACCAAAGCGACATTGCGCAGATGCCGGCCATTGTGCGCTTCATGCATCAAGGTACGCTGTTTGCCAACGACCACACCATACTCGTCTCGCACACGCAAGACGGCATGCTATCCGATATGACCGGTAAGTACCCCAGCAAAACGGGCGTGATCGACCAGGGATTCTTTGAAAACACGTCGTCGGGTTTCCAATACTCCAGTTTCAGGTACTGGACTTCGAGTGATCCCGATGGCCAACCGCATGTGACGACCACACCGAACTGGACGGCATTTAACCAGCACGGCTGGTCTGTCGGCGCCGTCGGCACACCGGACATGGAACTCGAGAGCTCAAAAGAAGTAACGCCCGCGATGATGCAAGGCAACGCGGATACCAATCCGTCGGATTACCTCGGGGTTGCGGTGCACGAAGTCAACGGCTCGGCTGTCTTCGGGTCGCCGAACCTGCCGTACCTGTACAACGCGGCGTCGTGGTCAGACCCCGCTAAAACTCTCGGCGGCTTCCCGGGATGGAGCGACGGGGGGGACCTGAACTGGTCTTTGCAGGCGACCTATGAGATGCAGACGCACGGCGTGCCGGTGACGTTTACCTATCTGCACGACGCTCATGAAGTGAACGGGAAACAGGCGGCACCTGGTACTTATCAGTCTACCCTGCAAACGTACAACACCGACCTCGCCAACTTTTTCGGCAAACTGAGCGGTGCTGGAATCAACCCGTCCAACACCTTGTTTGTGCTCACGACGGACGAGGGCGACCACTACATGCCAAACGGCGAACTCACCACCAACTTGACGGGCTGGCTGGCGAACAATTCCCTGAACACGCAAAATCCTGCCAACATCTCCGTCTATGGCGACAGTGGGGCTTTGGTGTACCTTAAAGACCAGTCACAACTGCCAAAAACCCTTGCTTCACTGCCGGCAGTCCCTGGCTGGAACTACGTGGCTGACCCGGCGGAACTGAGTGCTCTTCACATGAGCGTCTCAGCAGCCTCTGACCGCAACCCATCGTTTGTGCTGTTCGCAAAACCAGACGTCTACTACGGCTACAGTGGGGGCACAGGTTGGAGCAACAACTCAAACTACTTGTGGAACCACGGCACGCTGAGTCCGGACATCCTCCATACGTGGGCCATCATGGTCGGACCCGGCGTAATGGTCGACCATACTTCCTACCAATGGCTCGATCACACGGACACGATGCCGACGATTTACACATTGCTTGGTTACTCTCTGACAGGTGCATCGTTCGACGGCGTACCTGCGCTAAGCGGCCTGACGCGTATCAACCGGCTCGCATGGCAAACACCGGAACTTCTTCGAGCCGAGGCGGTGTTTAAGCAACTGAACGCACCTGTCGGCGCGTTCGGCATGGCTACACTCCAACTGTCCACGGAAGCTGCCGTGAACGCCACGAATTCACTTGGCACGACGCTGAATAACGAGATCTCGACTCTGACCCAAAGGCGTGACGCAACAGCAGGCAAACTGCAATCCGCGATTCTGAACGCCGTTGAAGGTCACGAAGTGAACGTTTGGCAGTTGCAGGCGGACGTGGAAGCCGCTGAAGGAGTCCTGCGTTCGGCGCAGCAACAAGCGTCGCTGCAGTAACGCTGGGGCAAGCGCTGTACGCACAATTTTTCGCAACGGTGCAAGCGCGTGGCTGCACAGAGGTTCACGCCGTGACTTCGCCTGTGAACAAAGGGTCGGTTGCGTTTCATGCCAGGATGGGATTCTTGATTGAACCGGGCGACGGCGAGATGTCAGATGAAATGGTAAAACTCGCGCAGGGGCAACAAGGTTTTCTCGGCATCGAGAGCGTAAGGGGGGCGGACGGCATCGGGATCACGGTGTCGTATTGGGACTCTGAATTGTCCATTCGGGCGTGGAGAGAGAATGGGCGCCACCATGTCGCGCAGAAACGCGGCCGAGAGCAGTGGTACGAGAGCTTCTGGACTCGAGTTTGTAAAGTCGAGCGGGCATATGGCTTCGACAGGGGCAACGATGCGTCGTGAAGGTGGGGACAAAACCACGTTGCGGCCTGCGGCAGTGCGATTGGTCTGATCACGTCGACAGGCCGCGACGCCTTTCCGCAGCCTGCGACAACACAACAACTTGGCCAGCGCGCTAACTTGGCCACAGCGCCAAGTAGGCCAGCGCTATTTGAGCAGGTCCAGCCAAATCTTCAGCGCCGTCGCGAGAATCAAACTGGCGAGCAGAACTTGGAGCCATTTGACTTGGAGGCGCCTCCCCACAGCAGCGCCGAGGGGGGCGCCGACAATGCTGGCCCAAATCATGATCAGCGAAGGGCCGAGCAAGACATCACCTGTCCAAAACTTTCCGGCGGTCGTTCCGATAGACGAGAGCAGGGTAATTGCCAGTGATGATGCGACCGTTACCCTTGTCGGAATCCGCAACACAACTAACATGATGGGCACGAGCAAGAATGCGCCAGCGGCGCCGACAATCCCCGAGAAAAACCCGACCGCCCCAGCTAACAGTGCTGCGAGCGGACCGTTAAAGCCAATCTCGCTGATGGCGCGGTCGCCTTCTGCAGATTTTGGAATGAGCATCATCACTGCCGCAATCGTGGCAAGGACGCCGTAAACGAGGTTAATCGAAGACTCTGAGAACGACTTGGCCGATATGGCACCAACAAAACTGCCGACGATGATGGCGGCGCCCATGTATGCGATGAGTCTCGGATGTAAAAAGTTGCCGCGGCGGTACGCGTAAACCCCCGCAGCGGACGCGAACAGCACCTGCACGGCACTGATGCCGGAAACTTCGTGAGCGGTGAACTCCGCCACACCTAGTAACGGTGGAATGTACAGCAACAACGGGTACTTCACGATTGAACCGCCGATGCCTACCATGCCGGAGATAAACGAACCGACAAGACCAATGCCAAGCAGTGTCACAAACGTTGCTGGCTGCATGTATAGACCTCCGATCCGAAGCATTTGGCTCAGTGCTCGTCCCCTCTCAAAGCTATGCAGACTTTCATGTACAAATACCTGGAAGGGTATATGGTGTTGACAATGGTTTGAACGGACTATAGACTATACCCCGTTGGGTATATTTGCCGTGGGGAGACTGCATGAACTGCAGTGCAGCGACTCTGCATTTTGAGGGCTGTAGGGGACATTCTAGGAAGGCTAACAGGAGGTGAGCGTCATGAAGATTCAAGCCATCTCTCCGCGTGATGTGCAGTCTCGTCTGGAGAAAGGTGAGAAGTTGCAAATCATCGACGTCCGGGAACCGGGGGAAGTTGCTTCCGGGAAAATCCCAGGGGCGAAGAACATTCCGCTTGGACAGATCCCGAACCGTCTACATGAAGTTTCACGCAACGTCGAGACCATCATGGTGTGTCGCAGTGGGGGACGTAGTGGTCGCGCGTGCGAGTTCCTGGTCGGTCAAGGCTTTGAGAATGTCAAGAATATGAGTGGTGGCATGCTGAGTTGGTCTGGCAAGGTGGAATAGCCGTCAGACATTTGGGCTTAAAGGAGAGATCGTTTTGCCGGTTATACACCTGACCGCCTTGCAGACAGTGCTAGCCTTGGTGTCCGGAGGGCTGGTCGGTTTTACGCTTGGACTCATTGGCGGCGGAGGATCGATTCTTGCGGTTCCGCTCTTGTTGTATTTGGTAAGGATTCATGACGCACACGTCGTGATTGGAACGACCGCACTCGCAGTGGCCGTGAACGCGTTTATCAACTTGGTGCCGCACTGGCGGGCAGGGCACGTGCGTTGGAAGGCAGCCATTTCGTTCGCGATTCCGGGTGCGATTGGAGCCGTTGTCGGCTCGTTCATCGGGAAAAGGGTTGATGGCAAAGCTCTGTTGTTTCTGTTCGCTATCCTGATGTTGGTCATTGCGATTCGGATGTTGCGGACGAAACAGACGGGTTCGTCTGAAGACAACCGTGGGGATATCAAAATGGGTCGCGTGATTGGAACGGGCGCGGCCACTGGAATGGTTTCAGGCTTCTTTGGTATCGGTGGAGGTTTCTTGATTGTGCCGGGCCTCATGTTTTCGACAGGGATGGCGATGATTGAGGCGATTGGCAGTTCGCTTTTTTCAGTTGGTGCGTTTGGTCTGACAACAGCTGTATCTTATTCCCTGTCAGGCCTTGTCGATTGGTGGGTCTTCCTGCTCTATGTCGTCGGCGGCATTGTTGGGGGCGTCGGCGGCTCGATGTTGTCGATGCGCCTTGGTAGGAACAAGCGGGTACTCCAAGTCGTCTTTTCCGCGATCATCATCGTTGTAGCTCTCTATATGCTCTACGACAACTTATCCGTCCTGCATGTGCATTTGTAAGTCTATCGGCGGATTGAGTTGCGAGCGATTCACTGGGTGATTGTCACGAGATGATCGACAAGTTCATAGATTTATCGATAGAATTCGACGGGAATCCACCCTATACTGGAGATGTAGACCGAAAATCTGAAGGTGTCAGTCACGCCTCGCGCGCGATTGACACTTGGATTTCGCCTCGAAAGTTTGGGAGTGGAAGCCATGAAACGACCGCCAGTTGCCGTTTTGCTGATCGCGACCGCGGTGTGCTCGCTGGGGATTGGTGCCGCGATCCCCAGTTTAACGCACCGCTTGGTCTCAACCCATACATTTGCTGCATCTGCTTCGGTGGGAGTGCCAGCTACCGGAAATACATCACAAGCGTTGGCCTCTGGGTCGTCACTGAAGAAACCTACAACCCCTGCAGCTTCACCGCTATCGGTCATTGTTGCGTCTTTCGGTTCGAGCGACGCAACACTGTCTTGGATCCCGTCCTCCCACGCCACACAGTACCTGGTCTACCGTGGAACGTCTCCGAACCTGGCAAACGCACAGGTCGTCGCTCAGACGTCCAGTAACCGTTTTGACGACACCAACCTGCAGCCGAACACGGTGTATTACTATTGGGTTGCCGGTTCGAACCAAGCTGGTGTAGCTTCGCCGAGTCGGTGTGTCAGCTTTCAGACGTACGACAGGTGGAGCAACATTCGCCAGAAGTACGCTCGGAGCGTCGTGAAGGTCCTCACGTACGACACCATCTGGGGCGTATTTGGGAGTGGCACGGTGGGGTCGGGTTTTGTCGTCCAGGGCGGCTACATCGTGACAAACTACCACATTATCGACCGCTGGAACTGGGCGATTGACGTCTTCTACGCAAACGGCACGAAAAAGTACCACGCTCGGATTGTGCATGTGGACAAAGCACATGATTTGGCGGTACTCCAGATTGTCGGAGCAACGCCGCCGAACGTGCCACCGGTGCCGCTGTGTGACGCACTGCCACAGAAGGGCAATAACGTTGCCGTCATGGGATATCCGGCGAACCGGCCGCTAGCGTTCACGACCGGCACGGTGAACGATGTGCACAGCACGGTCAACGTGTCTGGGGACGGCCTTAGCAACGTGACGTTGAGCAATCTCATCGCGACGAACGCCCGGAGTGTCAAAGGCAACAGCGGCAGTCCCCTATTCAACCGGTATGGACAAGCTGTCGGCGTCATGGAGAGTGAGAGCGTGAATGGCAGCCACATCGCCTACGCTGTGCCGGCCAGTCTGCTCGCGCAGTGGGGGATTCAGTAGGGATTCAGTAGGGATTCAGTAGGGATTCAGTAGGGATTCAGTAGGGATTCAGTAGGGATTCAGTAGGGATTCAGTAGGGATTCAGTAGGGATTCAGTAGGGATTCTGTATGCCGCCGCTGACGTCGCGGCAAACCAATCGTCCTGTGGGTCGATGCGGCTGTCGGAGTGCTGATGCCCCGCGAGTGGAAAAAATGTCGTTAAATCGGATTTTCACCGCCGTTAGCGACATTTTTACCGTTGACGCGGCTTCCGTGGGGTCAAAGATGAAAGGTCAGCGACGCAGGCGTCGCTGATCGACCAAATTCAAGCGCACCAGGTCGCGCTGAGTGTCGAAAATGTCGCTAATGACCGCCAACCCGGGAAGATAGGTGTCAATTTGACACTTACCTGTGAGGGCGCCGCCCTCTAGGTGTCAATTTGACACTTATCCGCGAGGACGCCACGCTCTAGGTGTCAATTTGACACTTATCCGCGAGGACGCCGCGCTCTAGGTGTCAATTTGACACTTACCTGCGAGGACGCCGCGCTGTAGGTGTCATTTTGACACTTACCTGCGAGGACGCCGCGCTCTAGGTGTCAATTTGACACTTACCTGTGAGGACGCCGCCATCTAGGTGTCAATTTGACACTTACCTGTGAGGACACCGCGCTCTAGGTGTCAATTTGACACTTACCTGTGAGAACGCCGCCCTCTAGGTGTCAATTTGACACTTACCTGTGAGAACGCCGCGCTGTAGGTGTCAATTTGACACTTACCTGTGAGAACGCCGCGCTGTAGGTGTCAATTTGACACTTACCTGTGAGGGCGCCGCCCTCTAGGTGTCAATTTGACACTTATCCGCGAGGACGCCACGCTCTAGGTGTCAATTTGACACTTACCTGTGAGGACGCCGCGCTGTAGGTGTCATTTTGACACTTACCTGTGAGGACGCCGCCCTCTAGGTGTCAATTTGATACTTACCTGTGAGAACGCCGCCCTCTAGGTGTCAATTTGACACTTACCTGTGAGAACGCCGCGCTGTAGGTGTCAATTTGACACTTACCTGTGAGAACGCCGCGCTCTAGGTGTCAATTTGACACTTACCTGTGAGGGCGCCGCGCTCTAGGTGTCAATTTGACACTTATCCGCGAGGACGCCACGCTCTAGGTGTCAATTTGACACTTACCTGTGAGGACGCCGCGCTTTAGGTGTCAATTTGACACTTACCTGTAAGGACGCCGCCCTCTAGGTGTCAATTTGACACTTACCTGTAAGGACGCCGCCCTCTAGGTGTCAATTTGACACTTACCTGTGAGGACGCCGCCCTCTAGGTGTCAATTTGACACTTACCTGCGAGGACGCCACGCTCTAGGTGTCAATTTGACACTTACCTGTGAGGACGCCGCGCTGTAGGTGTCATTTTGACACTTACCTGCGAGGACGCCGCGGAGGGAGAGACATTTTCGACACTCTCGGGGTCCAAACGCCCGGTCCCGTCGTCCGATAGCGACGCTAGCGTCGCTACCTTCTATCCTTTGCCCGTCCCGATGCCCCGCGAGTGGGAAAAATGTCGCTAAATCGGATTTTACACCGCCGTTAGCGACATTTTCGACACTCGCGCCATGACGCGCGTGAATTGTATAGAACTAAAGGTGCGCACCGTAGCCGTCGTGGCTCGGTGGCGCACCCGTTAGTTCGTCGCCGCCCTGACGCCGCCGCCCTGGCGCCCCCGCTCCGGCAAGCCTCGCGGCCCTGACGCCGCCGCCCTGGCGCCCCCGCTCCGGCAAGCCTCGCCGCCCCGGCGCCGCCCCGGCGCACCCGCCGCCGCCCCGGCGCACCCGCCGCCGCCCCGGCGCACCCGCCGCCGCCCTCGGCCGCACCTCGGTGCGTTACACCCAGCCGCGCGCCTTCATCGCGTCCGCAGCGCGGCGCAACGCGATCATGTAGGCGCCCATCCGCATCGTTGTGCCGTGTTCGCGGGCCAAGTCACTCACTTCGTGGTAGCTTGGCACGATAATGTCCGCCAACTTTGCGTACACCTCTTCGCGTGACCAGTAGCTGTGTGTCAGATTCTGCACCCATTCAAAGTACGACACCGTGACGCCGCCAGCGTTGGCGAGCACGTCCGGAATGACGAGGGTGCCTTTCTCGAACAGGATTGCGTCAGCGTCAGGGGTGACGGGGCCATTGGCGGCTTCCGCGACAATTTGCGCCCGTATCCGGCCCGCATTTTCTGCCGTGATCACGTTCTCGAGAGCGGCCGGGATGAGGACATCGACGGGAGTTTCCAGTAGTTCCTCGTTCGTGATGAACGATACGCCAGTCGCACCCCTTAAAGACCCTGCATCCTTCACCCGCTCGAGTTGTGCGATGTCGAGGCCTCCGTCGTGGTAGACGCCGGTACTCGAATCGCTGACCGCGACGACGCGCATGCCAGCTTCCGCGAGCAGTCGGGCAGCCGTGCGTCCGGCGTTGCCAAACCCCTGCACGGCGACGGAAGCGCCCTGCACGGGCAAGCCGCGTTCTTTCATCGCTTCAAGTACGGTGAGCACGCAGCCGCGTGCCGTCGCTTCGTCGCGACCTTTGGAGCCGCCGATCGACAGCGGTTTGCCGGTGATCACGGCGGGAGAGTACGTTCCTTGGAGGCGACTGTACGTGTCCATCATCCAGCCCATGACGGTTGCGTTCGTGTACACGTCGGGCGCTGGGATGTCTTTGTCCGGTCCGATAATTTGGGCGATGGCTTCGATAAAGCCACGGCTTACACGTTCCAACTCCCCTTGGCTCATGGTCCGCGGGTCACAGACGACGCCGCCTTTGGCGCCTCCGTACGGTAGGCCCACGACCTGGCACTTGATGGTCATCCACATCGACAGGGCTTTTACCTCATCGACGGTGACTTGCGGGTGAAACCGAATGCCGCCTTTTCCAGGGCCCATGGCGTCGTTGTGCTGTGAACGGTAGCCGTCAAAAACCACGATACGACCATCGTCCATTCGCACTGGAAACGAGACAGACAGTACACGCCTAGGGCGCTTCAGGATTTCTGTGACGTGGGGTTCCAACCCGAGCAGGTTTGCCGCTTCTTCTACCTGCCGCTGTGCAATGACGTAGGAGTTGAGAGATTCCGCCAAACGAAAAACAGCCTCCTTTTATAGTGGGGTCGCTTTGCGCACAAGTTTGCGTAAGTATGCGGTTTCGCGCAAATTATGTGAATAATATCACAAGATGCAGAAGAAGGCGAGGATACTAGAATTGCACCGTGGTACCACGCATGCGGGCAAACGACTGAAGCTGGCAAGGAATCTGAGTCAGTCTTTGCCAATCTGCTTATTACTTCTGAGTAGGAGACGGTTGTTGCGCGCCCTTGCGGTCTATTACAGTTTTGATTACTCCGTTGATGAGCCCCCCCTTTCCCAACACCTTTTGTCCGCGAAAGATGAACCAGACGAGAATAGGGCTCAGAATGTTGAGCGCGAACGTTGCGTAGAGGATGGCTCGAACCATCCAAGTCGTGTTGAGGATATAAACGTAGATCCAGCTATGGTAGACGTCCACAGTAACCTCCCTCCCCGTGGGTAGATAGTATCCCTCGAACGAACAGGTCTCTCCACCGCAAGGGCTGCTCCTCGTGCTGATTGCGCTCTGTCCACAAGCGTAGGTTCTCCATACGCATGCCAAGATATGCCGGTATAAGCTTGTGACTCGGTCGGAAACCTAAACAAGCGGCGGAGTCCTGCACGGAACGATTCATGTTGATGGCGAGGGGGCGAGTCAGTGGGAGAGTTCGAAGGGTTGGGTGTGAAAGAGATGCTTGCCCAGCCCGTGCATACACGTCTCGCCGACAATGTTGAACTCGTGAAGCTAATCCTGGTGAAGAACTCAGACCTGATTGTGCGCGAGTTCACACTAGGTCAAGGTGCCGGTCCACCGGCTGTGCTGTTTTATATTGATGGGCTGTCAAGCAACCAGTTGCTCGACGAGAGTGTGTTGCGTCCCCTCATGCAGGGCATCACGATGTCCCGCAGCACGGCCTCCCATAGCACGGCTTCCGTCCCGGGCACGGCGTCTGCCCCGGGCACGGCTTCCGTCCCGGGCACGGCGTCTGTACCGGGCACAGCGTCTGTACCGGGTACAGCGTCCGTCCCGGGCATAGCGTCTGTCCCGGGCACAGCGTCTGTCACGGGTAGAGCGTCTGTACCGGGCACGGTGTCCGTCCCGGGCGTGCGTGACCCGGACGACGTGCGCCAGAACAGGATGGTCGTCTCCGAGGTCAAGACGGCGGACACCATCGGCCACGGCATCGACGGTCTCTTATCTGGTGAGAGCCTGCTCTTTGTGGACGGCTTGGACTGCGCCTTCCTTTCTGGCACCAAAGGTTGGGAGTCGCGCAGCCCGGGCGAAACCGCGTCTGAAGTCGTGATCCGTGGGCCACGCGACGGATTCACAGAGAACGTTCGCACCAACACCAGTCTCATCCGCAGGCGCATCAAAGACCCGATGTTCCGACTCGAGTCGTTGAAGGTGGGGCAGCGCAGCCAGACCGTTGTCAATGTGGCGTACATCGAGGGGCTCGCGAAGCAGAACGTGATCGACGAGGTCATGAAGCGGCTGCAAGGCATTCAAGTCGACGGCATCATGGAGAGCGGATACATCCAGGAACTCATCAGTGACGCCCCGTACTCCGTGTTCCCCACAATCCGCTATACTGAACGCCCTGATGCCGCCGCGGCAGCAATTCTCGAAGGGCGTGTGGTCATTCTGACCGACTCGACGCCATTCGCGCTCATCGTGCCAACCTATTTCTGGGACGCTTTGATGGCGAGCGACGATTACTATTCGCGTTATTACATCGGCACTTTCTCGCGCACGGTGCGCTACCTAGCGTTCATCGTGAGCCTGACGCTGTCGTCCATCTACGTGATGCTCGTGAGCTTTCACCAGGAGATGATCCCGACCCAACTCGCACTCAGCGTAGCCGCAGGCCGCGAGAGTGTGCCGTTTCCCGTCCTCGTGGAGATGCTCGTCATGGAGATCGCGTTCGAACTAATGCGCGAGGCAGGCCTACGCATGCCCCGTCCGGTCGGCCAGGCCGTCAGCATCGTCGGCTCGCTGATTATCGGACAAGCCGCGGTGCAAGCCGGGCTTGTGTCGCCTTTGATGGTCATCGTCGTGGCAGTCACCGGCATCTCGTCGTTTGCCATCCCGAGCTACGAGACTTCATTCGCGATTCGTTTGTTGCGCTTTCCAATTGTGATCGCGTCCGGCATGTTTGGCTTACTCGGCTTTGTCGGGGCTCTCTTTGTGCTCGCGGTGCACGTGTTGTCGCTGCGCTCGTTCGGCGAGCCGTATATGGCGCCGATTATCCCGTTTCGCGCGGACGACCAAAAGGACAACTTGGTCCGGTCGCCGTGGTGGACGATGCGCAAACGCCCTGCCCTCAGTGGGCAACTGGGGCGGCAGGAGAACGACCAGCGGCCAGGTCCGCAGGGGGCTGGAGGCGGCGGCACCGAAGCGAAGGCCCCCCTGCCTGTGAGCCAGTCGACCGGAGGTGGCAGTGGACCCTCGGGGCAGGGCCAGTCGTCCGGCAGTGGTGGTGGACCCTCGGGGCAGGGCCAGCCGTCCGGCAGTGGCGCTGGCGGTGGCGGTGGACCTTCGGGGCAGGTAGGGGCTTCGTCAAACGCGCCGTCCGCACGGCGCTTGTCGGGGCGCGGTACTGGAGACGGGGCGCGGCGGCGCGTTGCGCGGCGGCCGAGGAAGATGCTTCGTGAAACGTAGTGCGAAGGTCGCAACGCTGCTGTTGCTGTGCTTGGCCACTCTTGGTTTGCCCGGCTGCTATGGCTCGGCAGATATCGACGATTTGGCGCTGGTGATGGCCGTCGGGATTGACAAAGGGTCCGACCCAGACAGCGTCCAGGTTACGGCGCAGGTGGCTCGCCCTGCTGACGTTGTGGGGCAGACAGGCGCCCCTTCTGGTGGTACCGGGGAGCCCATCTGGACGGCTTCCGCCACAGGTGACTCGATTTTCACGGCAATGCGCAACCTCGGTCGCTACTCGTCGCGCCGAGTCTACTGGGCTCAGAACGCGGTCGTGGTGATCAGTGAGGACTACGCCAGAGAACGGGGAGTACACGACGTGGTTGACTTCTTTACACGCAATCACGAGTTGCGCATGCGCACGTGGGTCACCTTGACCCCGGGCCAAGCAAGGGACATTGTTGCGACCAAAACGGGTCTGGAAGTCGTGCCCGGGACATCGATTGAGAAGTTGTTTCGCCAGGCGCGCTCGGTTGCAGAGGCGCCAAGAATCGACATGCGGACTATGCAGGCGGACTACATGAGTGAAGGGATGAATACTGTGCTGCCGGTGGTCGAGACGGAGTCTCGCGGGGTATCGTCCGAGCAGAGTGAGGAGTTTGGCTCGACGCCCCAGGTCGAACTGTCGGGAGCTGGCTACTTCAAACAAGGAAAGCTCGCCGGTGTGCTCGACTCGAAGCAAAGCCAAGGACTCATGTGGTTTATCCAACCGCCGGAGTCGCGGGCAATCGCGCTCCCTTGCCCTAGCGGTGGACAAGGGAAGGCGAGCCTCGAACTGAAGCGCCGCACCTTTGACGTGATACCGACATATCAGCGAGGACGTGTCGGGTTTGACGTCCGCCTGAATGCTGGCTTTGACATCGTGGAACTCGGGTGTACGACCAGTGAGACCCATGAACAGGTAATCCGCCAGTTGACGCCGCAAGTAGAGTCGATGCTCAAGGACGAGATCAAAGGCATCATCCAGACTGAGCTACAGTCACGCGCGGACTTTCTCGGCCTCGGGGACCGGTTCGAGGACCGCTACCCCATGGAGTGGCGAGCGCTCAGGTTGAAATGGTATGACGCGCTCGACCAGGCGGTCATCCGCGTTCAGGTGCACGCTCACATCCGCAGCGGTGTGCTGCTTCGGACGCCGACGCGTCCTGACAGTCCAGGGAGGAGCCGCTTATGAAAGTGCAGATCACGAATGCGATGTTGATGGCGTTTGTCATGAACCTGCTGTTTTGTAAGGCCATTGGCCTCACGCAAGGCGTCATGGCGAGGGAAGGCGAGACCGACATGTGGGTCGCGACAATCTTCGCCATCGCTCAAGGGCTCGCGATGATGTTTGTGACGGTCGTCGCGGTTAGGCGCATCCCGGGGAAGGACCTGATTGAGCATGCCTCTGTGCTGCTTGGCAAGTGGACTGGCAAACTCGCTGGGACCATCGCTTTTGTCTTTTTCCTCGGCTCGTACATCGTGCTCCTCATCACGTTCGTGTTCCACATGCGCGACTACTTCTTGCCTGGGTTTCCACTCATCGTATTTGTTCTCGCCGCTGTCGTTATCCCCCTCTACGCGGTCTTTCACGGATTGGAGGTCACGGGCCGACTCGCTATGGTTGGCGTGTTCGCGATTATAATCTTGAATCTCCTCGTCCTGTCCGGGAGTTTCAATGCGATGGACGTCAAACGACTGCTGCCGGTGTTCGAAACGGGTGTGTGGAACACGGTGGCCACAAGCCGCCACGCGGACACTGACTTCGCGATGGCGACCATGACCGCCGCCATGATTTTACCCTTCGTCAAGGACCCAAAGGTCTGGTGGAAGGCAGGCGCTGGCGGTATTTTGTTTGGCGGGGTGCTCGTTCTGCTGTGGCCGTTGATTGAAGTCGGCACACTGTCAGCGCGAGAGACGGGTCATTACATCCTCGCCTGCATGCAGATGGCTCGCAGCGCAGAGATTGGGTTATTCATTCACCGCTACGAGATGATTATGGTTGCGTTTTTTGCGTTTTCTCTGTTCGTTCAGTTGATGATGTCAATCTACTGTGCCTCCATCTCGGCAGCACACGTCATCGGGGTGGCTAACTATAAAAAACTGGTCGTTCCCGTCTCAATCGTCCTTGGCGCTGTGGGTTACTGGGTTGTGTCCGACCAGGAGCGAGCGATGCGCTTGGTCGAGCAATTTTGGCCCCTCATCGCGTTGCCGATCGCGTTTGGACTCCCGATTGTCATCTTATTGGCCGGATGGGTGTTTCGAGGCCGTCTCCCTGCGGTCAAATAGGTCGGCACCCTCAAAGTGCAATCGGCATAAAACCTTCGATAAATTGAGGTTTTACCTCTTGAACGGCGTTTTGAAAGACAGTTTATAATGTCCTTTGGAAGCATTTCTTGATCCCACCGATGCCTGCTTAACTTTCCGGCATCGGATGGGACAGGTCAGGGGGCGAACACGTGACACACAGACACTGGGAAGTTGACTCTATTTGTCCGAGGTGCGACAAGGTGAACCATGTCAGCGTGCCGGAAGGCGAGACGTTGATACGGGTGGAATGCGAACACTGCACGCACGGCTATGAGTACACGCACGTAGTGACAGAACACCAGGTTGTGGAAGATCGAGAAGACTGACGCAGTGCAGTCCGAACACATCCCACGTGACGTTACTCTATGCCTTATCTGATCCCGCCAACTGACGTGTCGGCACCCTGAGCCTCACACGGTCTTCGCAACTGACGTGTCGCCAGCCCGCACATGCGGTGTATACCTCTACTCCTCAGCGGTTACCGTAATCGCTGAGGTGAGAGGACATCGTGCAATCGTGGAGCGGACCACAGACAGAGAGCACTTGCAGCGACTGCAGTGAAGAGTCACATCCTGTCTGGCGCTCCCTCTTCTGCTCACGAACAATTTCCGGTATAGTCAGTCATATGACGACATGAGGGAGTGCTGTGGATGATTCGGGTCCAACCAGCCAGCGCTCGCTTTCACGCTGAGCAAGACTGGCTGCAATCTAACTTCAGCTTCTCCTTTGGGCCTTACTTCGATCGCAACAACACGGCCTTTGGCCCGATGCGCGTGCTGAACGACGATTTTGTCGCGGCAGGACACGGTTTTGGCGCTCACCCGCACAGCGATATGGAAGTTGTGTCGATTGTGCTCAAGGGCAAGATGCGCCACAAGGACAACCTTGGCAACGACGCTGTCACGTCGTTTGGCGAGGTTCAGCTGATGTCAGCAGGACAAGGCATTATTCATACGGAGTTTAACGCGTCGGACAGTGAAGAACTCAATTTGCTTCAGATGTGGTTCATGCCGACGAGGCGCGGTTTACCGCCCACCTACCACACCTCTCGATTTGACGTGCACGCGCTCGAGGACCAGTTGCTCCCTGTCGTGGTGCCGGGTGAACCTCCCGTCGCAGACGATGCTGTTCCAGTTTGTGCGCGAATTCATCAGGACATGACGGTCTACTTGAGCCGCCTCCAAACTGGGATGAGTCGGCCGCTGCCAGGGTCGGCAGAGCGGCGGGGTTTCTTGTTCGTGATCGAAGGTCGACTGCATCTTGGCTCTGGCGAGGGACTCCGTTCGCGTGATGCGGCACGCATTGAGGGCGAAGAGTTGGTTACAGTCACAGCCGACGAGTCGACGCTGCTGATGTGGATTGACCTGCCGTAGTCGGCAGCGCTCTTGCAAAGGAGGAGTACGGGTGCACGAAAAGCTGCGCATACACCATGCTGTCGGATCACGCGTATTCTTTGACTCGGACCGTGAAGGGGTCGGCTTTGATGTTAGGCAGGATGGGGATACGTGGCAGTTCACGGTCCAATCTCCTCGCACCCCGGCTTGCGAACAGGTTCTTGAGTTCAAAGACGAGTTGAACGTATTTATTTTTCGCGAGGAGAACGGTCAGTCTGCTGAGAAGGTCTGGTTTTACGCAGGGCACGGCGATGTGACATACGATGACGCTTTGCAACAGTTGCGCATCGTCACACATGGGCGCATCACCTACAATCCTGCTGATTTTTAGAAACCCTGCCGCAAATCGTTGGCACAATAAAACCCTGAGACTAAAGAGAGTGAGTGGAGACGAGTGGAGATGACAAGTGGAGCAGAGGAGAGCGCCCTTCGCGTAGTGGAACAAACGGACCGAGTGAGGGTAGAACAGAGAGCAGGGACTGCACAGTTAGTCGGTACGATGGCCATAGGAGAGAACGGCCACCTGTACATTGGCGGCTGTGACACTACCGAACTTGCGACCGAGTACGGTACGCCCCTATTCGTGTACGATGAACAATTGCTGCGTGACACCATCCGCGGTTACCATAACGCTTTTCGTAAAACCGGCGCTTCCTACCGCGTGACATACGCCTCAAAGGCGTTTTGCACCGTCGCGATGTGCCAACTTGCTGCTGAAGAGGACTGTGCGATCGACGTCGTTTCTGGCGGAGAGCTTTACACGGCGCTCGCAGCGGGGGTAGACCCGTCGCGGATTTACATGCATGGCAACAACAAGACCGAGGATGAGCTGGAGTACGCGGTCTCCTCCGGGATTGGCGCGATTGTCGTCGACAACTTCAACGAGATCGAACTGATCAGTCAGGTTGCCGAGCGGCATCACAAAACGGTGGACGTCATGCTGCGGATTTCCCCTGGCGTCGAGGCGCACACGCACGAGCACATCTCGACCGGGCAGCAGGACAGCAAGTTTGGCTTTGATCTCGCTCTTGGTCAAGCGGCAGAAGCGCTCCGCTTGGTGGCAGCAAGTCCTCGTCTGTCATGCATCGGGCTGCACGTTCACATCGGGTCGCAAATTTTCGACACGGCAGGTTTCACCATCTCTGTCGAGCGGCTCGTCGACTTGTACGCTAGCGGGGTAAAACTCGGGTTGCCGTTTACGGTGCTCAACTTGGGTGGGGGATTCGGGATCCGCTATACAGACGAGGATGACCCTGAACCTGTTGACCGGCTGATTTCCGAGATGGTCGACACGGTGCGTTCACACTTTAGCGCTCGCGGTGTAACCGAACCGTCTGTCTGGATTGAACCGGGTCGCAGCGTCGTCGGACCGGCAGGGACGACGCTGTACCGGGCTGGCAGCAAGAAAGAAATTCCAGGCGTGCGCAACTACGTCGCGATTGACGGTGGCATGACAGACAATCCCCGATTCGCCTTATACGGCGCCAAGTACGAGGCGCTCGTCGCCAACCGCGCGACAGCTGTTGCGGGGGGTGCTTGGACAATCGCCGGCAAGTGCTGCGAGAGCGGCGACCTGGTCGCTCGCGATGCGCTGTTGGCGGAGCCTGCGACGGGTGATGTGATTGCCGTCTTTGCCACGGGCGCGTACAACTACTCGATGGCCAGCCACTACAACCGCCTTCCGCACCCGGCCGTCGTCTTCGTCAAAGACGGCGAGGCAAAGGTTGTGGTCGAACGTGAAACTTGGGCGGACGTAGCGCGGCAAGACCGGCCGCTGCGCTAGCCATGGCCTTTCTGTCGCTCATCCTGGTCAGTCTGTTTTGGGGCGGCCACGCCGTAGTTGGCAAGGCAGTGGAGCAGCAGTTTGCACCGCTGCCTTTGACCGTCTGGCGGTTCACGCTTACTGCCGTCTGCTACCTGCCCTTTTTTGGCCGCTTTCGCCATCTTTTTCGGCTCCCGGTCCGCGTTAAACTACAACTCGTGCTCGCGAGCCTGTGTTGGGCCGTACTCTATCCACTCTTCTACTACCAAGCCTTGCGGACGCTGTCTCCCCTAGAAACGTTGCTGCTCGTCAATACAGCGCCACTCGTCGCGGTTCTGTTCAGCTTTGTCTTCCTGCGCGAACGACTGCGAGGCTTGGAGATTGCCGGTATCGTCGTGTCGTTTCTCGGCGTCGCGGCACTCGTCGTGCTCGAAGGCGTCGGGAGTGTGGCGGCGGGTACGGGAATTACAATGGCAATCATGTCCGCCTTGGCCTTCGCAGGCTACACGGTGTCGTCACGCTCTTTGTTTCAGAACCTGCCATTGTTCGACGTTCTGCTTGGAACTTCGGTCATCGGAGCGGTAATGCTCTGGATGTGGACCTTGCTTAGCGGACAGGTTGGTTACGTCTCAACGGCGCTTCGGGCTTTGCACCCGAGCGGCTGGTGGCAGTTCTTGTACATTGTGCTCATCGTCAGCACGGCTGCCTATGCACTCTATGGATACGGACTGCGGCGGTTGCCAGCAGGCATTGCATCGGCGCTGACGTTCTATCCGCAGGTGCTCTTCGCCGCTGTCATCGAGTGGGTGTGGCTCGGCATCGTTCCACAAGTGGCGACTTTGATTGGCGCAGCGCTCATTCTTGGGGGGACTGTCCTGATGCGCATTCGGCCAAAGCGCGGTAGTCCTTCTGTACCTGATATGGGTACTGATGATGCTGTATAATTGTTAAGGTTGACGACTTTGAGAGGGGAGAGAGTTTTGATGAATCCCGTTCAAGAAAGTCTGCTACAGCTAATCACGGAAACTTCCACCAACCTGCCAGCCGACGCGCGCCGTGCGCTCAAGCGCGCACAATTGCAAGAGGAGTTTGGCTCCCGCGCGGCTCTGGCCCTGAATACCATCGTCGATAACATTGTCTCAGCTGAGGAAGACACCCAACCGATTTGTCAGGACACAGGCATGCCGACGTTCATCGTGCACTGCCCGGCTGGGTTTGACCAACTGACGTTCGCGGACGACATCCGCGCAGCTATCGTCGAAGCGACGAAGCAAGGTAAGTTGCGGCCGAACTCGGTCGACCCGCTGACAGGCAAAAACTCTGGCGACAACCTTGGACCGGGGACCCCGGTCATCCACTTCCACCAGTGGCGTCAGGACGAAGTTGAAGTGCGCCTGATTTTGAAAGGCGGCGGCTGCGAGAACAAAAACATCCAGTACGCGCTGCCGACGGAACTGCCGGGACTTGGCCGCGCGGGTCGGGATATGGACGGCATCCGCAAGTGTATCCTGCACGCCGTTTACCAGGCGCAAGGTCAGGGCTGCAGCGCAGGGTTCATCGGCGTCGGCATCGGCGGGGACCGCACGACCGGCTACGAGTTGGCGAAGGAGCAACTGTTCCGCGATCTCGAAGACACGAACCCGAATGAGACCTTGGCTGAACTCGAGAATTACATCATGGGCACGGCGAATCAGCTTGGCGTCGGCACAATGGGCTTTGGCGGCAAGGTGACATTGCTCGGCTGCAAAATTGGCGTGATGAACCGCATTCCGGCGAGTTTCTACGTTTCTGTCGCCTACAACTGCTGGGCATTCCGCCGACTCGGCGTCGTGCTCGACCCGGCGACGGGCGACATCAAACGCTGGCTCTATAAAGACACAGTGGAGAAAATGGAGCGGCCTGTGGCCGCGTTTGACAGCGAGCACGCGATTGTCCTGCAGGCGCCAATCTCCGACGAGCAGATTCGCAGCTTGAAAGTGGGCGACGTCGTGATTATCCAAGGTGAGATGCACACGGGTCGCGACGAGTTACACCACTACCTGATGGAGCACGAGGCGCCGGTCAATCTGCAGGGTGGCATCATCTACCACTGTGGCCCGGTCATGCTGAAGGACGACGACGGCACGTGGCACGTCAAAGCGGCCGGCCCGACGACGAGTTCGCGCGAGGAGCCATACCAGGCGGACATCATCGAAAAGTTCGGTTTGAGAGCCATCATCGGCAAAGGCGGCATGGGCGCGAAAACCCTCGCTGGCCTGCAGAAGTCTGGCGCTGTCTACCTGAACGCCATCGGCGGCGCGGCGCAGTTCTACGCCAACTGCGTGAAAGAGGTCTCGGGCGTCGACCTGCTCGACCGCTTCGGCGTCCCCGAAGCGATGTGGCACCTGCAGGTCGAAGGCTTCCCGGCCATCGTCACGATGGACGCGCACGGCAACAGCCTGCACAAGGAAGTCGCCGACGAGTCGATGCTAAAGCTCGAGGACCTGAAAGAGCCGGTGTTCGCGTAAGTCGCGCTTTCATGCGCGGGGAGGGACCGCGGCGGCTGCGTGTGCGGCCTGCTCTCGGGCCAGTCGAATCAGGTGGGGACGTATGCCTTTACTGTGCGGGTGACGGACTCGCTTGGCGCGACGCGGCTGGAGTCTGCGACGTGGGTGATTGAGCAGGCGGTATCGCCGCTGACCGTGCAGAGCATCACGCTCGGTGATGGCACGCAGGGCTCGCTGTACGAACAGACGTTGATTGCCAACGGTGGGAAACCAGCCTACACGTGGTCGCTTGTGAGCGGGTCACTGCCTGCGGGGGCGGTGCTGAACTCGGACGGCGTGGTGCAAGGGACGCCGACGGCGAGCGGGACATACACGTTCACGGTGGAAGTGAGAGATTCCGCAGGCCACACGGCCACGGCGACCGACACGCTGACGGTCGAGGCCGGCGCGACGCCAGTGGTAACACCGCCTGTCACACCGCCTACGCCGCCACAGTCGCAGCCGCTGGTGATTGGCGCGGGCTCACTGCCCGGCGCGACAGCAGGCACGGCCTACTCTGGGACATTGGCGGCTTCGGGCGGCGATGGCACATACACTTGGTCGCTGGCGTCGGGTACGTTGCCGCAGGGTCTTATGATTGCGGCGAACGGCATGCTCTTTGGCACACCGCAGACGATGGGGATGTCCACGTTCACACTGCGGGTGACTGACAAGAGCGGCGACGTGGCGACTAGGACTTTCCACCTGTTCGTGATACCGAAGCTGTTGCCAGCGTACGACCGGGTGATTGCAGTGAATGGGCAAGCGTTCAGCCTCTCGCCGTCGATGGTGTACAACCAGACGACATACATGCCGATTTGGTACGTGCAGAACGTGCTGCAATTGGCAGGCGTGACGGCGGTGTGGAACGGCAACTTGAACCGCTGGGACTTGACGGTGAACACGAGCAGCGGAGCGTTCGCCGGCGTGACGCCGCACCTCATCTTCAGCAACCACGGTACACCGGTGTATGTGAACGGAGTGTTGGTGCTGCATGCGCCGACGGTGGCGCATCGTGACATGTCAGATGGTGTAATGACAACGTACATGCCGATTTGGTATGTGCAGCAGGTGCTGCAGTCGCTTGGCATCACGACGACGTGGAACGGACACGTCTGGAACTTTATGCTGCCGGGCGTGAAGTAACGGCCTGAGCAAGGGACATCGTGCCGCCCTGGGATGAAATGGGGGCGACAAGGCTCGGGCTGTGAGCGGTGCAGTGAGTGCAACCTCGATCGGCGGGTAGCGTGGGACGAACTAGAGAAATGACGAGAAGGGTGGGGCCACTGCGGTGGCCCCATTTTGATTGTGGGGGACGCGTGTGAAGGGGGGGGGTGGATGTGTGCCGGCCGCGAACGGAAAAAATGTCGCTGCGCGGTGTCGCGAGGGTCGAATAGCGACAAAATTTCCACTCGCGCGGGAGCGAGGAGGCGGCGCGGCGTGCTGTAGCGACGCTGGTGTCGCTAGAGGCAGGTAGGTACCGGGATCGGCCAAGGAAAGACCACTCCCCTCATCATCGCCCCTGTCGGCGATTCGCCTCCTGCTTGAACCAGTAGCGCAGGCCCTTGCCAGCGTAGGGTTCGTCGGAGTAGCGCGGGACGACGTGGAAGTGGGCGTGCGGGACCGTCTGATTCGACACCAGCCCGACATTCCAGCCGAGGGTATAGCCGTCGGGCGCAAACTTTGCGTCCAAATAGGCTTTTGCCTGATGTAACAGCTCGTAGGTGTCGGCCCACTCCTGCGGCGTCAAGTCGAACGCGGTTGGGCGGTGCGCCTTCGGCACAATGATGCCGGTGCCCTCGAGAATGTCCTGATGGCCATCATGCTGCAGAAAGTAGCACGTCTCATTTTCGATCACGACGTGCTGGTGCGGGTCGTCTTGCGGCTGGCAAAACGGGCAATCGATCGAGATTGGCATGCAGTTTTCCTCCCTGGACCGAGACCAACCTCACGACAGTGGCCTCGAACGTACCGCGCGCGGCTACATACATTCAGGGTATCTGTCCGAAGGAGGCGTTGCAATCACGGTGTGAGCAGCCAATTGCAGTGGGAGGTGCCGAATCCGCTCAACTCCAACATCCCTAGTCCCCGTCGCTCACGACTCGTGCAGGCGGGTCACTTCAATCTGGTGGCGATCACCATTCTCCAGGTCGTGCACCCAAGCCTGGCTGTGGGAATCGTCCACTTCGTCAATCCACACGGGCTTTCCTTCGAGGGTCACGAGAATCTGGCTCGGTGACGACATAATCTCTTTCGCACGCTGTGCATCCACGCAAATCCCTCCGCATCTGATCGAAGATGCGGTTAATCTTTCCACTTCCGTTCGGTGCCATACGCGGATGGACGGACAGTTGTGTCAACGCGACGGCTGGCGCGACAGCGGCCGGCCGACGGCGGCTCGAACCACACATTCCCTTATGCTGAGCGCCGCAGTGCCCGCCGCACGATCGTTTTCACGAGCATCCCATAAGGCGCGTAGTCGGCTTTGTGGACCGGCCACATCTCGTGTGCCGGACGGTGAGCTTGCCGCTGGAACCAGTAGAGGATCACAAAGTAGGACAAGAAGTACGCCGCCGAGGATGCAATGGCACCGCCAAGCATCTGCAGCGTCGGCAGCAGGGCCAAGCAAAGCGCGCCATTAATGGCGATCGATACGAGGCTCATCCACACGGTGGTGCGGGGACTGCCGAGGGTGTTGGTGGCATACTCCATCAAAACATTGCCGGCCGCTCGGAAAATGATGCCGGGGAGCAGAATGCAAAACGGTAGAATCGCACCCCTGTATGTAGAACCGTAGGCGAAAAGTATGAGCCAGGGGAATACGGCGTACATGACGATGGAGACGATGCCGCAGGAGACGAAAGTCTGCCGCGTCGAGGTTTGGGTCAGCCGAATGGCGTCGGTGCGGGCGCTGCTGATCATCCGGGTATAGACGACTTGCGCGACCGAACTCGAAATGTTGAGCAGGACTTCCGAAGCCGTTCTTGCGATCCCGTAGTCTGACGCGATTCGCAGCGGCACGAATGCGAGCACCAGCCAGAAGTCGATCCGGTAGTTGACGTAGTTAACCATGTTGGCTGTGGTGAACCAACCGCCGTACTTCAGGGTGCCGAGCCAGTGTTCGCGCGCGAACCGCCAGCTAGCGACGGTCCACCAGCTACCATGGCTGTGCTTGCCTTGTGCTTCTGTACTTTCCTTTGCGGCGGCCCGGCGGTCGATCATCAGCGCTACAAACCGATAGGCGACAATCATCGTGGCGCCGGCAGTAATGATAAAACTGGTCAGCCAACTTGCGTAGATGGCTAGCAGCCGAACGTGCTCCGGGAGTCCCCGACCGGCCAACCACAGGGGCAGGAGAATGATGAAAAAGACAATCGGCTGCATTGTGTTCGCGCGGTTGAGCCAAGAGATGGAGTTGGTTCCTTGTAGCAAACGCGTCCCGTAACTGAAAATGGAGTTGAGGGGAATCGCGAGTAGTGCCCACGTCCAGGCTAGCGGTAGGTGGACGTGTGGGATTGGGGCAAACGTCAGAATGAATGTGCCAGCCCAGATAATCAGGCTGAGGGTAAACACGGCTAGGTTGCCCATGTTCGCAATGGCGGCGGCTTCATCGGGGTCGCGCGGTATGCTGTATGAATAGTAGCTGGCAAAACCACCGACAAATCGCTGACCCATCGTCGCGATGGTGCCTGCGTTCTGGAACTCGACGCGATCAACTTTGCCGAGAAAGCGGGCGGCGAACACGCTGTTGACAAACGTCAGGGCAGACAGCGCACCTTTATAGAGGAACGTGACGAAGGCGCTCTTCGACATGTTGCCGCGCGACGGCGTCACTGGGTTCGTTGCACTCATCCAATACACACTCCGGGAACAGGCTGCCGGGACTACGTCCGAGTCCATGGGCGCTTTAAGCATTGTATCACGGCCGATCACCTGTGTGTGTCGCTTGACGACATGGGGGCGGCGTGCCGGTTGAGGCGCTTTGACGGGCGCAACGTGTCGGTGGAAGGGTGTTGTGTCAAGGGTGTTGTGTCAAGGGTGTTGTGTCAAGGGTGTTGTGTCAAGGGTGTTGTGTCAAACGAAGGGGCAGGGGCAACCGCCCGGCTACAGTCCGGCGGATGGGCGCAGCGTTTGCTGCTGGAACTGGTGGTGGAGTTGCCTGATGCCGTGGAAGTGGTAGACGAAGGTCTGGACGAGAGCGGGATCAAACTGGTCGCCGCTCTGTGTGATGATCTCCTGCAAAGCGGCTTCGACACTCTGGGCACCGCGGTACGCGCGCGTCGAGGTGATGGCGTCAAACGTGTCAGCGATGGCAGCCATTCTCGCCTCAAGGGGGATGGCGTGGCCCGACAGGCCGTCCGGGTAACCGCGTCCGTCAAAACGCTCGTGATGGTAGAGGATGATTGGGATAGAACTGCGCAGTCCCGGGATGTGACTGACGATGTCCGCGCCAGTCTGTGGGTGGGCCCGCACGAGTTCAAACTCCTCGGCGAGCAACCGCTCCGGTTTACGTAGTAGTTCGTCTGGAACGTAGATCTTGCCGATATCGTGTAGCAAGCCACCAGAACGAATCCGCGCCTCGTCGACCGGCGTGAGTTTTCCGTAGACTTTTTCCGCGAGGTACAGCAAATACGCGGTCATGCGTTCGGAGTGGCCGCGAGTGTATGGATCTTTCATCTCAACCGACATGCAGAACGTCTCGACGAGCTGCGAAATGGTTGCTTCCATGTCGCCGTGTCGCGTCTGTGACCAGCGCTTTAGCACGTGCCAAACAGCTGTCCAGCCCGCTACAATCCAGCCGCTACAGGCGATTAAACTGATGACTGCGGCAAGCGGCCAGTCGCGTATCCACAGGTGAGTACGCGCGAGCAACCAGACTAAAGCGGCCAGTAACAGCATCACAGCGCCTATGAGGACCACGAATCGGCGTTGTTCTGCCTGCTGAGTCTCTGTGGAAGGAGCCATTCTGCCTCCCTGTTCCGTCGGTCGACTGAGATATCTTCATTTCCTCACAGGGGACAGTAGGTGTCAAGTGTGGATCGAACAGGAGAATAGCCATTGGGAGTTTTGACTGGCAGGGAGTTGCCCAGGCGATTGCGAAGGCAGTTGTCTGTTCAGGCGGCTAGTCTGTGAGGGGGCTTTGCACGGCCCGTCGGCGAGGGGATTTGGCCCGAGTTTGCTATACTGTGGATGTCGTGCGAAGGAACGGAGGCTGACAGCATGAGAATGTATGACATCATTTATCGGAAACGCCGCGGTGAGGTGTTGTCCCGAGACGAAATTCGCTTCGCTGTGGATGCCTACACGAAAGGCGACGTTCCGGATTACCAGATGAGCGCGCTGGCGATGGCTGTCTGCTTGCAAGGGATGAACGACACGGAGACCGCTGAACTGACGATGGCCATGGCGGAGTCCGGTCAGCAACTTGACTGGTCAGACATTCCCGGCATCAAAGTCGACAAGCACAGCACTGGCGGCGTCGGGGATACCACCACGCTCGTGCTCGGTCCACTCGTGGCCGCTGCCGGTGTGCCCATCGCGAAGATGTCCGGGCGTGGACTCGGACACACGGGCGGCACGATCGACAAGCTGGAGTCCATTCCTGGGTTTCGGACAGACATCGCGATGGCGGCGTTCCGCGAGCAGGTGCAACGCATCGCAATCGCAGTCGCCGGCCAAACGGCAGACCTCGCGCCAGCGGACAAGAAGCTGTACGCTCTGCGCGACGTGACTGCGACGGTAGACGCCATTCCGTTGATTGCGAGTTCCATCATGAGCAAGAAGCTGGCGAGCGGCGCAGACGCGATTGTGCTGGACGTGAAAGTCGGTGACGGCGCGTTCATGAAAGACATCGCGGATGCGCGCAAGCTAGCGGAGACGATGGTCGCGATTGCCGATCACGCCGGTCGCCGCGCAACCGCTGTGCTGACGCGCATGGAGGAGCCGCTTGGCTACGCGGTGGGCAATGCGCTCGAAGTGCGCGAGGCGATTCTCACCCTGCACGGCCGCGGTCCAGCGGACCTGACTGAACTGTGCCTGACGCTCGGCGCAGAGATGCTCGTGGCAGGCGGCAAGGCAGCGAGTGCTGAAGAAGCGCGCAACGCGCTTGCGGAGCTGATTGAAAGCGGCGCGGCGCTCGCGAAGATGAAGGCGTGGATTGCGGCTCAAGGCGGCGACCCGCGCGTCACCGATGACCTCACGCTGCTCCCGAGCGCTCCGGTCACAACCAACTTGACGGCTTGGGAAGATGGCGTTGTTACATACCTGCACGCACAGGCCATTGGCCGCGTCGCGATGGAACTTGGCGCAGGCCGCGCTAAACACACCGACACAATTGACGCCGCAGTTGGCCTCGTCCTGCGCCGCAAAGTCGGCCAGCGGGTTGTGCAAGGCGAACCGCTCGTCGAAGTGCACGCGAAGACGGAGGCAGACGCCGAGGCGGCGATGAAATCGCTGCGTGGGTGCATCGGAATTGCGAACGAAGCTCCGTTTGAACGCCCGCTCGTGCTCGACACGGTGCGCGGCGGACATGTGGGCGCGTCCGCGGCAACAGGTGTGGTTGTGGAATCGAGATCAGCATCGTTACCTGACCTCGGAGCGCTCCTCGAACAAGCGAAAGAAGCGCACAAGTCGGCCTATGTGCCGTACTCGCACTTTGCCGTCGGCGCAGCCTTGCAGTTGAGCGACGGCCGTGTCATTCTCGGTGCGAACATCGAGAACGCTTCGTACGGACTCACAAACTGCGCCGAGCGAACGGCAGTTTTTCGCGCGCTGATGGAGAACGGTGGCACGCCGCCAGCGGTCGCTGCACTGGCAGTCGTAGCTGACAGCAACGGCCCTGTCGCGCCCTGCGGCGCATGCCGGCAGGTGCTGGCGGAGTTCTGTCCGCCTGACATGCCGGTGGTGCTCGGCGATATGAGAGGCAATACCAAGCAGACGTCCATCAAAGGCTTGTTGCCATACGCGTTTGGACCCGCACAAATGACTCTGGAGGGATAAGAGATGGCAAAGGAAACGACACCAGCGACGAGAGCCGAGATCGACCCGCAGTACAAATGGAACCTTGAAGACATTTACGAGAACCAGGCGGCGTGGGACAAAGACGCCGAGGACATCAAGGCGCTGACTGGGGAGCTTGTGCAACTCGCCGGACACCTCGGTGACTCGGCGGAAAACCTGCTCAAAGCGCTGCGCCTCTCCGACGACATCAACGAAAGGGCCTCGCGCCTGCTGAACTACGCGCACCGCAAGCGCGATGAGGACAACACCATCTCCGAGTACCAAGCGCTCGCCGACCGCGGCCTCGCGCTGTTAATTGAGACCGAGAGTGCTCGCTCGTTCTTTGTCCCAGAAGTTTTGGCGATGCCGGAGGACCGCATCAAGGGCTTTCTCGCCGAGAACGAGGACCTTCGCCTCTACACGTTCCTGTTGAACGAGATGCTGCGCCACAAAGCGCACATCCTCTCTGCGGCAGAAGAGCGACTGCTCGCGATGGCGGGGGAGATGGCGGAGGCGCCGGACCAGATTTTTACGATGTTCAATGACGCCGACACCCGCTTTCCGAAGGTGAAAGATGAGGACGGCAACGAGGTTGAACTGACGCACGGCCGCTACGGTTCACTGATTGAGAGTCGCAATCGGGACGTGCGCAAAAATGTGTTCGAGGCGTTTTTGCCGACCTACCGCAAACACATCAACACGCTGTCTGCAACGTTCTCGGCGAACGTGAAGAAGGATATGTTCTACGCCCGCGCACGCAACTATGGGTCTGCGCGCGAAGCCGCCCTCGACGATGACAACGTGCCGCTGTCCGTCTACGACAACCTGATTGACGCCGTCCACGAGGCACTGCCGAAACTGCACGACTACCTGCGCCTGCGCAAACGCGTGCTCGGCCTCGACGAGTTGCATATGTACGACCTCTACACGCCGCTCGTCCCGGACTTGCATTTGCAGATCCCGTATGACGAAGCCGTCAAAACGGTCAAAACGGCTCTGCGCCCGCTCGGCGAAAAGTACGGTGAGGTTGCTACGAAGGCGTTCAACTCGCGTTGGGTCGACGTCTACGAGACACCGGGCAAAGCGAGCGGGGCGTACAGCGCCGGCGTGTACGGCGTGCATCCCTACATCCTGCTCAACTACCAGGATCGGATGAGCGACGTGTTCACCGTCGCCCACGAGCTCGGCCACACGATGCACTCCTACTTTTCGAGCGAGGCGCAGCCGTTTGTGTACGCGAACTACACCATCTTTGTCGCGGAAGTCGCGTCCACTTGCAACGAGGCCCTGCTCCTGCACCACTTGCTGCAGCAGTCGACGGATAAGCAGACGCGCGCGTATCTGCTCAACTTCCAGCTCGAGCGCCTGCGCGCGACGCTGTTCCGCCAGACGATGTTCGCGGAGTTCGAGAAGCTAGCGCACCAGTACGCGACCGAAGGCGGCGCCTTGACGCCGGAGTGGCTGTGCGCCACCTACTACGAGTTGAACCAGCAGTTCTTTGGCCCTGTCTGCGACGTCGACAAGGACATCGAACTCGAGTGGGCGCGCATCCCACACTTCTACAACTCGTTCTACGTCTACAAGTACGCGACCGGCATCTCGGCTGCAACGGCCCTGTCCCAGCAAATTTTGACTGAAGGCCAACCGGCCGTCGACCGCTACCTCAAATTCTTGCAGAGTGGCGGCTCCGACTACCCGATTGAGCAGCTCAAGCTGGCCGGCGTCGACATGACTTCGCCTGATCCCGTCCGCACCACGATTGACCTCTTCGCCAAGCAGACGGAGGAACTCGGCCAGCTGCTGTAGGGGGAGGCGTAGGGGGAGGCGCGCCGTGCGCGCCTTCTTCACCGGACTCTCGATCGGACGCGTCGGGGCGTGGCCGGGCGCGATCAAGCCAGTGTAACCAAGCCAGTGGCAACCAAGGGGCTTCTCGTGTTTCCGTTCCGTGACCGATGAATGGCCTTGAATGGGCCAAGGTGGGGACTAGGGCGGGGGAGCCGGCTCGTCTCCCGGCAATTGATGAGAAAATCGTCTCTTGCGGCCATTTTGGCGTTCCGCAGGAGCATGAGAGATTCTAGTGCTAAGTCGACGACAGAGGCGGAGCGCCATTCTGGCGCAATTACTGTGTCCGGCTGTTGAGACAGCGCCAGTTTGGCGTTACAGCACATGGCGGAAGCGAAGACCCGGCCAAAGTGGCGTTGGCGTATCAGTAGCGCCAAATTGGCGGCCGAGATCCGCACCTGTAAACTACCATCCCGTGCGTAGGTGTCAAAATGACACCTACGCAGGCGTGGTTCCGTCCGTAGGTGTCAAAATGACACCTAGGGAGGCGTGGTCCGGTGCGTAGGTGTCAAAATGACACTTACGTAGGCGTGGTCAGGTCCGTAGGTGTCAAAATGACACCTACGTAGGCGTGGTTCCGTCCGTAGGTGTCAAAATGACACTTACGCAGGCGTGGTTCCGTCTGTAGGTGTCAAAATGACACCTACGTAGGCGTGGTTCCTTCTCTAGGTGTCAAAATGACACCTACGCAGGCGTGGTTCCTTCCCTAGGTGTCAAAATGACACCTACGCAGGTGTGCTTCCGTCTGTAGGTGTCAAAATGACACCTACGTAGGCGTGGTTCCGCCTGTAGGTGTCAAAATGACACTTACGCAGGCGTGGTCCGGTCCGTAGGTGTCAAAATGACACTTACGCAGGCGTGGTCCGGTCCGTAGGTGTCAAAATGACACTTACGCAGGCGTGGTTCCGTCCGTAGGTGTCAAAATGACACTTACGCAGGCGTGGTCCGGTCTGTAGGTGTCAAAATGACACCTAGGGAGGCGTGGTTCCGTCCGTAAGTGTCAAAATGACACCTACGTAGGCGTGGTCCTGCCCGTAGGTGTCAAAATGACACTTACGTAGGCGTGGTTCCGCCCGTAAGTGTCAAAATGACACCTAGGGAGGCGTGGTCCGGTGCGTAGGTGTCAAAATGACACTTACGCAGGCGTGGTCCCGTCCGTAAGTGTCAAAATGACACTTACGCTGCCCTGCTACCGCCCGTAGGTGTCAAAATGACACCTGCGCCCCTCGATGCGCCCGCCCCCGCGCCCCCCGGCCCCGCCCCCCGGCCCCGCCCCCCGGCCAGGCCCCCCGGCCAGGCCCATACGGGCCCCATCCCGCTACGACTCCTGCCCAGATGCGAGCGGTTGAACCGCCGGTTTGCAGCGACTGTGCTGCTCAGTCTGCGCGTGCAGGTCCTCGAAGACCGCCCGAACGCGCCCGTCGAGGACGTCGAGTCCGACTTCGGTCACGCCTCCCGGCACAGTGACGCGCTGTAAGACGTCAGCGGCCGACAAGCCAGACAAGAACAGGTTGGCCGTGCTGGTAAAGGTGTGCGTGATCAAAAACTCCGCCTCGCCACGGCTGATGCGCCCCGTCTTGGTGGCGGCTTCTGCCCACGCGTTCAGGATGGACGCGATGAAGGCCGGTCCGCAACTCGTCAAGTCAGAGCAGACGCGGAGTTGGTCTTCGCCGACGGCGAACGGGAGAGCAATCTGCCCGAGTACCGACTCAAAGACCTCCTGGTCGGGGCCACTGAAACGCGATCCATAGCTGACCAAAAGTACACCGCTTTGGACTGACTGCACGATGCTGGGTATGACCTTGGCCACTTTGGCGCGCGTACAGGTTTCGAGTTCGGTGAGCGGGATGGTGCTGATAGTGGTGGCGAGAACCTGCGACGGTGCGAGAATATCGCCAATTTGATTGAGCAACACGCGGCCGTCCGAAGCTCGCGTGGCGACGACCAGTACGTCTGTAAACCGAGCGACGTCCTGGGCGCTTGCGGCGACGTGGATTCGCGGGACTTGGCGCGCTAATTCTCGCGCCTTTTCTGGCGTACGGTTGTATACGAACACTTCCGCTTTGCCAGCCGTGGCCCACGCTTTGGCCAACATGCCGCCCATGCTGCCTGTTCCAATGATCCCGATGCGCAATGCCGCTCCCTCGCATTCCTTCACCCGGCTGCCGTGCCGTGGACAACCAGAGCTTATTCCACCGGCTTGTGCTCTGCCGGACCGTACTCTATGTGTATTCTCCATAGGCTCGTTTGCTACACAGTCGATTCCGGACTGCCACTAAGCGGCACGGCAGGCATACCGAGAGTCGCTTACAATCGGGCGAAAATGCACGTATGGGGCGAACGGAGGCAAGATTTACCCAGCCGCTGCATAAAATCTTTTCAAGTACCCCTAGCAGGAATCATGCCAACGATGCAGAATAAGTGTTGATATGGACATGTAGACTAGGCAGGATAGACCATCACGAGTCCAACCCTCCCATCCGCCGACTTCTCCGTCTCGTTGTCTCTTGTTTGAATACGCTTTCAACCAGGGAAAGCTGTGCAGGCTCGTACGCGATTCTGAGGCCAGCCCCAGACAGGAAGGGTGGATCACGATGAGCATGGGGTATGGGTTGTATCAGGAACAGGTCCAACGACTACTTATGACCCAGCAAATGCGGCAGGCCATTACGGTGCTGCAGTGTTCGGCTGTTGAGCTCGATCAGTATGTTCAGGAAGAAATGTCGTCCAATCCGCTCGCTGACGTTCAGCCGGTGTCGACTGAATGGCTGCGGCCGTGGACTGGCACGCGACTTGGCAGCGTACGTAGTAGCCGCGCGCACGTCGCTTCTGGCGAGCGGCAAGCACCGCCACTCGAACAGGTCGTTGCCTCTCCACAGCAACTCCAGGACTATTTAGAAGAACAAATTCGCCTCAGCTATCCCTCTGACCGCATCTCTGAGATCGCTCGTTTTCTCGTCGGGGCTCTTGACGAACAAGGCTACCTGCGCGAGAGCGACGAGGAACTCGCTTGCTGGATTCACGCGCCGCTATCCGATATTGCTGCAGCAGTTGAGCGCTTGCAGTCCTGTGATCCGCCGGGTATTGGCGCTCGCAACCTGCAGGAGTGTCTGTATATGCAGCTGCACCTCGTGCCCGTTTGCCATTACGATTTAGTGGAGCAAATCGTTACCTCCGGACTCGAAGACGTTGCGGCGGGAAGACTCGCTCGGCTGGCTCGTCGCCTGCGCGTTTCGACGAGTGCCTTGCAGGAAGCCGTGGATGCGCTCCGTCAGCTCAACCCGCGACCTGGGCTGTCGAGCTGGGGAGACCGCCCGGCGTACATCATCCCGGACGTAACTGTGGAGAAGGTCGGAGACAAGTGGGTTGTTTTGACCAACGATTCGGCGCAGCCGAACATCCGCCTGGATGCGGGGTATCACCGCTTCATTGCGGCCGCCGACACCGAGACGCGCCAGTATCTCACCAGCAAGGCGCAAGCAGTACAGTGGCTGGTTCGCTGCATTGAGCAGCGGCGGATGACGCTGCACCGCGTCGCGGACGCACTGGTCAGCTTGCAGGCAGAATTTTTCGATCGCGGCGCCTGTGCCCTGCGTCCCCTGACTTTGCGTCAGGTCGCCGATGCGCTCGGACTGCACGAGTCGACCATCAGCCGCGCGACGCGAAACAAGTACATGCAGACGCCCCGCGGCATCTACGAGATGAAATACTTTTTCTCCACGGAAATCACGACGAAAACCGGCAGCGGTTCAGCCAAGTCCGCGAAGCACGCCATTCGTGCGATGATTGAGTCGGAAGACAGCGGTGCGCCACTGTCTGACGAAGAGATCAGAAGTAAGTTGGAAGCCGATGGCGTATTCCTGTCCCGCCGGACGGTTGCGAAGTACCGTGAAGCGATGTCGATCCCGCCGTCACACCGCCGCCGCCGCTTCTGAGCGGCGGCTTTGGCTAAAACTGGACGAATAGAAGTTGCCAAGCGGACGCCATTCGTCTACAATATTGGTGAAACAGTTTGCTTTGCAGTAATCGGGACACAAAACGTCCATCGGGACGGATTGAGTCCAAGGCAAAGAGAGGAGGCAGGTCGCATGGACTGGTCGTTGACGCGCCGCATTGTTCCGGAACTCGTGGATGTCCTGCGCTCACGCGTCCGCATCATGCAGCGCATCTACCTCGCGCAGCCAATTGGCAGGCGAGCACTGGCCATCGACCTGGGCCTCACGGAGCGGGTGCTTCGCGCTGAGGTCGACTTCCTCAAACAACAGGGTCTCATCGTGGCCTCACCGGCAGGCATGGCGCTGTCCGAGGAGGGGGAAGACCTCCTGGAATCTCTCGACGAAGTTGTCGCTAGCCTCGAAGGGCGAACGGAACTCAGTAAGGCGCTGGCCCGGGTGCTCGGCATCGAGCGGGTCATCGTCGTCTCTGGGGACAGCGACCGCGATGGCTGGGTGCAGAACACACTCGGTCATCAAGCCGCCAACTTCCTGCAGGGAGAACTCGCACAAGGCGATATTCTCGCAGTGGCTGGGGGCTCCACAATGGCGGCAATCGCGAACATGATGCCGATGCGCAAACAGCCGTTCTCCGTGCGAGTGGTTCCGGCTCGCGGCGGGCTCGGAGAAGAGGTGGACTTGCAGGCGAACACGGTGGCAGCCGTGTTAGCGGAACGGATCGGCGGCACTTCGATGATGCTGCACATACCCGACCGCGTGCAGCAGCACACCCTCGAACAACTGCTGACTGACCCGTACGTGCGCGAGCGCATACCGGAAATCCGTCGCGCGACCATCGTAGCCCACGGCATTGGCGATGCGCTGCGAATGGCCGAGCGTAGGCAGTTGACGCCGGAGGAAATCGCCATCCTCAGACAGAGTGGCGCCGTCGCAGAAGCATTCGGGTACTACTTCAACGAAGACGGACAGCCGGTCTACGCGATGACCACGGTCGGCCTTCAACTTGCGGACCTCGACCGTATGCGGTTGGTTCTCGCTGTCGCAGGCGGACACAGTAAGGCGCGGGCCATCGCGGCGGCCGCGAAGGCATACCGCATCAATGTCCTCGTTACAGACGAGGGAGCAGCGAGTGAAATCCTGTCGCTGGCGAGTAAAGAGACTGCAAAAGCAGACAGCAAGTCTTGAATCCAGACTCTTCACCACCCTTAGGAGGGAAATCACATGAGCGTTAAAGTAGGAATCAACGGTTTTGGCCGCATCGGCCGCAATGTCTTTCGCGCAGCCCGCAACAACCCGGAACTAGAGATTGTCGCGGTCAACGACCTGACCGATGCCAACACGCTGGCGATGTTGCTCGAGTATGACTCGGTGCATGGCCACCTGAACGCTGAGATTCACGTCGAGGGCGACAATATCGTCGTTGACGGAAAACCTGTTACCGTCTTTGCCGAGCGCGACCCCGGTAACATTCCTTGGGCAAAATACGGCGTCGAAGTCGTGATCGAGTCCACAGGACGTTTCACGGACAAGACCGCGGCTGAAGTACACATCACCAAAGGCGGCGCGAAAAAGGTCATCATCTCTGCGCCAGCCAAGAACGAGGACATCACCTTAGTCATGGGCGTCAACGAGCAGATGTATGACCCAGAGAAGCACAACGTCGTCTCCAATGCGTCTTGCACCACCAACTGCCTGGCGCCAGTGGCGAAGATTATCGATGAGGTGTTCGGGATTGAGCAGGGGCTCATGACCACCGTACACTCCTTTACAAACGACCAGCAAATTCTCGACCTGCCCCACAAAGACCTCCGCCGCGCGCGCGCAGCGAGCATGAGCATCATCCCGACTAGCACGGGTGCAGCGAAGGCTGTGGCGCTGGTGTTGCCGCAGCTCAAAGGCAAGCTGAACGGTATGGCGATGCGCGTGCCGACGCCGAACGTGTCCGTCGTCGACCTGACTGCAACGGTTAGGAAGCCAATCACGGTCGAGTCCGCCAACGCCGCCTTGCAGAAGGCGTCTGAAGAGGGACCGCTCAAGGGCTTGCTCGCCTACACCGACAAGCCGCTGGTCTCGCGCGACTTCAACGGTGACGCGCACTCCGCCATCGTCGATGCCCTGTCCACAATGGTCATTGGTGACAACATGATCAAAATCATCGCCTGGTACGACAACGAGTGGGGTTACTCCAACCGGGTGGTCGACCTCGCAGCTTTCATCGCGAGCAAACTTCCGGTTACAGCACAATAAGCGAGCCATCACACCACAGTTCCGCACGGGCCCTGGGTCTCGATCCAGGGCTCGGGGTGCGTTACATACAGCGCTCGCGTGTTACAATGAAGACGACTTGTGCGGGATGGAATTCGTCCCGCTCGTATCCGTGACCTAGGTCCGCCAAGCAAAAAGGAGGTCGCATCGAGATGGCCATGGAGTACACAATGACAAAGCAGACGATCCGCGACATCGACTGGCAAGGGAAGCGCGCGCTGGTGCGCGTGGACTTTAACGTGCCACTCGAAGACGGACGCATCACGGACGACACACGCATACGCGCCGCACTGCCGACGATTCAGAAGTTAACCGAGAGCGGTGCCAAAGTCATCCTCATGAGCCACCTGGGTCGGCCAAAGGGAGAACGCAACGCCAAGTACTCGCTTGCGCCGGTTGCAGAGCGGTTGAAGGAACTGTTGCCCGGCACGCCGTTGGAGTTTGCTGACGACTGCGTGGGGACTGAGGTGGCGCAAGCCGTCGGACATTTGGCCGCAGGCGGCGTCCTACTGTTGGAAAACCTCCGCTACCACGCGCAGGAGGAGCAGAACGACGAGACCTTTGCACACAGTCTCGCCGCGCTTGGCGACGTCTATGTGAACGATGCGTTTGGCGCCGCGCACCGCGCGCACGCATCGACTGCCGGCATCGCGAAATTCCTGCCCGCGGTGGCAGGTCTGTTGATGGAGCGGGAAATTTCGGTGATGGGCGCTGCGCTCGCCAACCCGCAACGACCGTTTACCGCAGTGATCGGTGGGGCCAAGGTGTCCGACAAAGTGTCGGTGCTAGAAAACCTGGCCAAGAAGGTCGACACCCTGCTCATTGGCGGCGGTATGGCGAACACGTTCCTGGCAGCTCAGGGTTACGCGATGGGGAAGTCGCTGGTTGAGGCAACTGCCGTCGAGACCGCAAAGTCGTTCCTTGAGAGCGTGCAAGGCACTGGCTGTCGTGTGCTACTTCCGGTCGACCTCGTCATCGCAGACGCCTTCTCGGCCGAGGCACAGCATCAGGTTTGCAGCGTTCGCGATGTGCCTGCGGACTGGATGGCGCTCGACATCGGACCGGAGACTCAGCGCGCCTACGAAATAGAAGTGCAGAAGTCGCAGACTGTCATCTGGAACGGCCCGATGGGTGTCTTTGAACTGGCGCCGTTCGCAGCTGGGACGCTCGGCGTCGCACAGGCGATGGCGGCTGTCGATGGCACGACCATCGTCGGCGGTGGCGATTCCGTCGCCGCTGTGGAACAAGCCGGTCTCGCCGAACGGATGACGCACGTGTCAACCGGCGGCGGCGCCTCGCTCGAGTTTCTCGAAGGTAAGGAGTTGCCCGGCGTCTTGGCACTCAACGACCTGAACGACAGAACGTGAGCGGTGGGCAGAACCATCGGGATGGAATCAGGGGCGAACGCCAAGAACTTGGGTGGACCCTGAACGACCAGGTATGACATTCCGAGGTGTTCGTCGACGCACGCCGCTACTTCAAGTACGGAGGACCTGCCATGACTCGCAGAAAACTGTTGATTGGAAATTGGAAGATGTTTAAAACTGCTACAGAGGCGCGCGCGTTCGCTGCGGACCTAAACACCGAGTCCGGCGCAGCGCAGGCGTCGGTCGACCTCGCCGTCTGCCCGCCCTTCACCGCCATTTCGGCCTTGGTGGAGGCGCTGCCGGAGTCCGTCAAAGTCGGCGCGCAAAACGTATACTTCGAGGAGCAAGGCGCATTCACTGGGGAGATTTCGCCCGCGATGTTGGTTGACGCTGGCGTGACGCTCGCGATTGTCGGCCACTCCGAGCGCCGGACCCTGTTCGGCGAGACAGATGCAGCGGTCGGCCAGAAAGCTGTCGCCGCCGTCAAGCACGGCCTGACACCGGTCATTTGCGTTGGCGAAAACCTCGCCGAGCGCGATGCGAACCAAACGGCGGAAGTCGTTGCGCGACAGACGCGTGCGGCCATCGCCGGGCTATCCGCGGAGCAGGTGGCTGCAAGCGTCGTCGCCTACGAGCCCGTGTGGGCCATCGGCAGCGGCCGTACGCCCGAGCCGGGGGATGCTGAGGCGGTGATCGACGGGATCCGCAAAGTGATCTCTGAAGACAAGGGTTCCACTGCGGCCGATGCTGTGCGCATTCTCTACGGCGGCAGCGTCAAGCCGGAGAACATCGCGGCGTTCGGCGCACAGCCGAACATCGATGGTGCGCTAGTCGGTGGCGCGAGCTTGGACGCATCCTCATTTGCTCGCATGGCGACGGCATTGGCAGGAGGCAATTGACATGAGCGACCAAGCAGCTAGCAGCTCGAAGGGCTCAAGAACGGGGGAACGGCCGATTGCACGCTCGAAGTCGGATGCGCCGTTTACGCGGCAGGCGAGGCCATCGGGAGCAGGGCCTGTCGCGCTGATCATCCTGGACGGCTTCGGCTGGCGCAGCGAGACCTCCGGCAACGCTGTCGCCCAGGCCAAGAAGCCTGTCTTTGACGCGCTGTGGGCGAAGTACCCGACGACCACACTGCAAGCGAGCGAACTTGCAGTTGGGCTGCCCGAAGGGCAATTCGGAAACTCCGAAGTCGGGCACTCGAACATCGGTGCAGGTCGCATTCTGTACCAAGACCTGACCCGCATCAACCTCGCTGTGCAAAACGGCGACTTCTACAAAAACGAAGTGCTCGTCGCAGCAATGTCGTATGCGCGCAGCGAGGGCAAGTCGTTGCACCTCGCAGGGCTCTTGTCCAATGGCGGTGTGCACAGCCACATCGACCACCTCTTGGCGCTGTTGCGCCTGGCCAAGGAACAAAACGTACCGCGCGTGTTTGTGCACGCGATTCTCGACGGTCGCGACGTGCCGCCGACCACAGGCGTCGGCTTCCTGCGGCAGCTGCAGGAGGCGATGGCATCTATCGGGACGGGCACAATCGCGAGCGTGTCCGGTCGCTACTATGCGATGGACCGCGACAACCGCTGGCAGCGCACCGAGAAGGCGTACCGCGCGATGGTCTATGGTACAGGCGGACAAGTGGACCAAGTCCGCGACCCCATCAGTGCTGTCGAAGACAGCTACGCGGCAGAGGTGACGGACGAGTTCGTGATCCCGATGGCGATTGTCGATGCCAACGGCACCCCAGTCGGTCCGATTGCGGACGGCGACGCGGTCATCTTCTTTAATTTCCGCCCGGACCGCGCGATTCAGTTGACGGAGGCGCTCACGGCCGAGAGTTTCACCGGATTCAGTCGCGGTCCATCCCGCCCGCGCGTCCGCTACACATCGATGACGCGCTACAGCGACGAGTTCGCGGGTCGGGGCGCGGTCGCCTACGGGCCGACGCAGTTGCAGCAGACGATGGGCCAGGTGGTGTCGGAGCATGGCCTCGTGCAGCTGCGCATCGCGGAGACGGAAAAGTTTCCGCATGTGACCTACTTCTACTCCGGTGGGCAGGAGGCGATGTTCCCGGGCGAGGAGCGGATTTTAGTCCCGTCGCCGCAGGTCGCGACGTACGACCTGCAGCCGGAGATGAGCGCCTATACGGTCGCAGCCGAAGCCGCCGCGCGCCTTCGCAGCGGGGAAGTGGACGTGATGATCCTCAACTTCGCCAACCCGGACATGGTCGGACACACTGGCGACTTGCAAGCCGCCATCCGCGCCATTGAGGCGGTCGACACCTGCCTCGGCCAGGTGCTAGATGCCCTCGGCGCTGTTGATGGCGTAGCCTTGATTACAGCCGATCACGGCAACGCGGACATCATGATTGATCCCGCCACTGGCGGCCCCTGCACCACGCACACGACGAGTCTGGTACCATTCATCCTGACGAAGCCTGGCGTGACAGTGCACCCGGGCATTCTGGCCGACCTCGCTCCGACGATGCTCGACCTGCTCGGCGTCCCGCAGCCTGCGGAGATGACCGGCAAAACGCTGATCGACCACTAAGGCGAGCGGCAGTAGGGCAGGCGCGGGGTGGGGCGCGCTGGGCCCGCGTTACGCGTTGAGGTTGTCACCCGGGGCGGCGGCCCGCGTTACGCGAACGGCCCGCGTAGCGCGAACGGCCCGCGTAACGCAAAATTAGTGCGCTATTCGCCCGAAGGTGACATAACTCGAGGTTTTTGTAATCAAAAGTTTCGTTATGATCCCGATTTCGGGAGAAATCGGGCCCATTTTAATCAGTAGCGTACTATTTGATCATTGTTTCGCGGAAATCGGGCTCTAAAGCGGCAGTAACGAACTTTTTGCGCGTTGGCTCCGCAGCCGCGTTACGCGTTGGCTCCGCAGCCGCGTTACGCGTTGCGGTTGTCACCCGGGGCGGCGGCCCGCGTTGCGCAAAATTAGTGCGCTATTGGCCCGAAGGTGACATAACTCGAGGTTTTTGTAATCAAAAGTTTCGTTATGATCCCGATTTCGGGAGAAATCGGGCCCATTTTAATCAGTAGCGTACTATTTGATCAGTGTTTCGCGGAAATCGGGCTCTAAAGCGGCAGTAACGAACTTTTTGCGCGTTCGCTCCGCAGCCGCGTTACGCGTTGTGGTGGCACGAGGGGCCGACGGCTCGCGTTACGCAAAATTAGTGCGCTATTGGCCCGAAGGTGACATAATTCGAGGTTTTTGTGATCAAAAGTTTCGTTATGATCCCGATTTCGGGAGAAATCGGGCCCTTTTAAATCAGTAGCGTACTATTTGATCATTGTTTCGCGGAAATCGGGCTCTAAAGCGGCAGTAACGAACTTTTTGCGCGTTGGCTCCGCGCCGCGTTGGCCCCGCCGCCGCGCCGCGCAGAGGGCAACGAGACATCAAGGTGCGAAGGCGTCCATGGAGACTTACGCACACTTACGCACAACCTCAATCATTCGAAGGAGTGGGTACATATGACAACCGACATTTTTGACATCCAAGCGCGAGAGGTGCTCGATTCGCGCGGCAATCCGACCGTTGAGGTCGAAGTGACACTCGAGAGTGGCGCGCGCGGCCGGGCCATCGTGCCATCCGGCGCATCGACCGGGACCCACGAAGCTGTCGAGTTGCGCGACGGCGACAAATCCCGCTACGGCGGCAAAGGTGTCCTCAAGGCTGTGCAAAACGTGAACGAAGTCATCGCGCCAGAGCTGATTGGTGAGGACGCCGGTGACCAGATCGCGATCGACCGCGCGCTCATCGCCCTCGATGGCACGCCGAACAAAGGCAAGCTCGGCGCCAACGCCATCCTCGGTGTCTCTATGGCCGTGGCGAAGGCAGCCGCTGACGAGATCGGCCTGCCACTTTACCACTACCTCGGCGGTTTCACCGCGCGTACGCTGCCGACGCCGATGATGAACATTCTGAACGGCGGCAAACACGCCGACAACACCGTCGACATCCAGGAGTTCATGGTCGTGCCGCACGGCGCGCCGACATTCCGAGAGGCGCTGAGGATGGGCACCGAGATCTTCCATACGCTGAAATCTGTCCTGAACAGCAAGGGGCTTGCGACCACCGTCGGTGACGAGGGTGGCTTCGCACCGAACCTGAAGACGAACGAGGAGGCCATTGCGCTCATCGTCGAAGCGATCGAGAAGGCCGGGTACAAGCCGGGCGAAGATGCGTCCATCGCGCTCGACCCCGCCGCCTCCGAGTTCTACAAAGACGGCAAGTACGTGATGGCTGGCGAAGGTGTGACGCGCACGTCCGACGAGATGATCGCGTACTACGAGTCGCTCATTGGCAAATACCCGATTATTTCGCTCGAAGACGGCCTCGCCGAGGACGACTGGGAGGGTTGGGCCAACCTGACGAAGGCGCTCGGCAACAAGCTGCAACTCGTCGGTGATGACCTGTTCGTGACCAACACAGAGTTTCTCGCACGCGGCATCCGTGAGGGTGTGGCGAACTCCATCCTCGTGAAGGTGAACCAGATTGGTTCGCTGATTGAGACCTTCGAGGCGATTGAGATGGCGAAGCGCGCCGGATACACAGCCGTTGTCTCACACCGTTCCGGCGAGACCGAAGACGCGACCATCGCCGATATCGTCGTCGCCGTGAACGCCGGACAAATTAAGACTGGAGCACCCAACCGCACCGACCGCGTCGCGAAATACAACCAGTTGCTGCGCATCGAAGAGGAACTTGCAGACGCCGCAGTGTTCGCGGGCCGTTCTGCCTTCGCGCACCGGGCATAAATTACTTACAGGCACCCCAAATTTCCAAGTTTTCGTTTTGTCGAATGGGGTGGCGCGTGGTAGACTGGAACTAGCATGTGCCGGCAAAGGCCGTGACCGCATACAGAACGGCTTTGCGCGGTTGGATAGTGAGGGATGTACCCGTGATGCAAGTTGCAAAAATTGCCCTTGTTGTGCTGTCAGTTCTTTTAATCACTGTCATTTTGCTGCAGTCCGGTCGCAGCGCGGGCTTGTCTGGTGTGATCACTGGCGGTAGCGATCAGGTGACAAACCGCCGCCCGAAGGGCATGGACTCCCTGCTCGCGAAGGTGACGGTCGTGGTGGCCACCCTGTTTTTCTTGGTGACGCTCGCCATTGCGTATCTAAACGCACACCCGAACCTGAAACTGTAACGATCAGATAAGGGTTCGCACACATTCGGATACCACCGACCAAGCGCCGTCTCCTGCAGACGGCGCTGTCTGTCTATCGAGCACAGTGCCGATTCAAACGGCTACGGATGCCGGCTCGTGCCCGCCGAGAACCACCATCCGCTCCGTTTGTGCGCCAGTTTGAGTACATGCGCCGGTCATTGCCTATACTATGGAGACGAGCATGGATTTCGGGTTTGACCGGTGCAATGCTCCATACCGTGGACGCCGGGAACCACCGCGGCTCGCACGTGCGAGCGCAGAGAGAAGGGTTTTATTGAAAGAATCACTGATTGAATACATGCGCCACGACGCCTATCGGCCGCTGACCGTACAGGAGTTGGCCGAGGCGTTTGAAGTCGAAGGCGGCGACGGATTTCGCGACTTCATCAAACTATTGAACCAGCTCGAAGAGGCTGGGGAAGTGGTGCGCACGCGCGCCAATCGCTACGGCGTGCCAGAGCGGATGAACCTGGTGGTCGGACGGTTGCAGGTAAAGGCGCGCGGCTACGGCTTCTGCCAGCCAGAGGCGCCAGGGGAACCGGACGTCTACGTGCCCGCGTCCGATATGAACGGCGCACTCCCGAATGACAAAGTCATGGTGCGCATTGAGAAGACTTCAGGCGGCGGATCACGGCGCGAAGGCAAAGTCATCCGCATCCTCGAACGTGGGGCTGACCGCGTCGTCGGCAAGTTCACGCGCCACCGCACGCACGGCTTTGTGACGCCGCTCGACAAGCGCTTCCCGCAGGACGTGTTCATCGCGACCGAGGACGCGCTCGACGCCCACGACGGCTTCGTGGTCGTCGCCGAAATCACCGAGTATCCCACCACCACCCGTGGCCCCGAAGGCCGAGTGGTCGAAGTGCTCGGACACCCGGACGCGCCAGGCGTTGACATCCTCGGCGTCGTTCGCAAGTACGGCTTGCCAGAGGCCTTCCCCGAAGAGGTGTTGCGTGCAGCCGAGCTCATTCCAATTGAGCTCTCCGAACAAGACTTTGAGGGACGGCGCGACCTGCGCGACGAAGTCATCGTCACGATTGACGGCGAAGACGCCAAGGACCTCGACGACGCCGTCCAGGTCGAGCAGCTCGAGAACGGCAACTACCTGCTCGGCGTGCACATCGCAGACGTCGGCTACTACGTCAAGGAGAACTCGGCGCTCGACAAGGAAGCGTTCAAGCGCGGCACCAGTGTCTATTTGGTCGATCGCGTCATTCCGATGCTGCCGCAGCGCCTCTCCAACAACATCTGCTCGCTCAACCCGCAGGTCGACCGGCTGACACTGTCGTGCATGATGGAGATCACGCCCGCTGGCGAAGTGACGCGCCATGACGTGTTTCCGAGCGTGATCAAAACGGCGGAGCGGATGACCTACGCGAACGTCCGGCGCATCCTCGTCGAACGCGATGAGGAGTTGATCGAGCGCTACAAACCGCTCGTACCGATGTTCGAGCGGATGGAGGAGCTCGCCGACATCCTCAACAAGATGCGCATGCGCCGTGGCGCGATTGACTTCGACTTCGACGAAGTGAAGGTCGTCGTCGACGACGAAGGGCACACCATTGACATCGTGCCGCGCCCGCGCTCGGTCGCAGAACGCATCATCGAGGAGTTCATGCTCGCGGCGAACGAAACCGTCGCCGAGCACTTCCACTGGCTCGACGTGCCGTTCATCTACCGCATTCACGAAGAGCCGACGCTCGAGAAGATGATGGAGTACAACGAGTTTATCCACAACTTCGGCTACCACGTCAAAGGTCTCGGCAATCACGTCAAACCGCGCGCGCTCCAGGACATCCTTGAGAAGGCAGAGGGAACGCGGGAACAGCGCGTCATCGCAACGCTGATGCTGCGGTCGATGCGCCAAGCGCGGTATTCGCCGGAATGCGTCGGACACTTTGGCCTTGCCGCCGAGTACTACACGCACTTCACGTCGCCGATTCGCCGCTACCCGGACCTGTGCATCCACCGCATTATCCGCGAAGCCTTGCGGGGGCCATTGCCGGAGACGCGCGAGCAGAAACTGCGCGAGTTCGTGGAGAGTGCGTCCATCCAGTCCAGTGAGCGCGAGCGCGTGGCTCAAGACGCAGAGCGCGAGTGCGACCAGCTGAAGATGGTTGAGTTTATGCAGGAGCACGTCGGTGAGGAGTTCGACGGCATCGTCAGCGGTGTGACCCAGTTCGGCCTCTTTGTGCAGCTGCAAAACGGCGTCGAAGGCCTGATTCACGTCAGCTACCTGAACGACGACTACTACGTCTACAACGAGCGCCACCTCGCGCTCGTCGGCGAGCGGACGCGGCGCGTGTTCCGGCTCGGCGACCCCATCCGCGTCGAGGTGGCCGGCGCCAGCAAAGAGAACCTGACGATTGACTTCTCGCTCGTCGCACACCATCGCGAAGGGACAATGGTGGACGACGACGGCGGCGAAATGGTGATTTACGATGAGGACCTCGAAGCAGGCGCCCGCAAACGTGCCATTCGGCAGCGCTCCGAGCGCCGCCGCGAACGGGGACACAGGTCTGACGACGAGTTTTCGCGCGGCGACCGCCACAGCCGTCGCGACTCCGCACGGGACAGTTTTGGACGGGGCAACCCCGGGCGCGGAGACCAGCGCGATGGCGATAGTGCTCCTCGTGACGACCGCTTCGACCGCCGCGGCAAGCGCCCTGGCGCGGATAAGGACGAGCGCCGCGGTGACGGTCGCGGCAGCCGAAGCCCGGGCTTCGCAAACAGAGGATCACGACGGCCGAGCAGTGGACCCGCGGACAATCGAGGCGACGAACGGGGCGGTCGCAGCCACGGAAACGGCCGCGGCGAGTCCAGCCCGGCCGCTGATCCGCACAACCGCCAGGCCGGCAGCAGTCGCGCCGCCACGCCGCACAATCGCCACGGCGGCCAGCCCGTCGGCAAACGCAAGTTCAACTGGGCCGAGCGCAACCGCAAGGGCGGTTACGGGCTTGACCCCAGTTTCGCCGAAGGCCGTCCAGACACAGGCGATGGTGAGAACCGTGACTCTCGGCGCGATGGCGGCCGCGACGAGCAGGCTCCTCGCGTCGGTGATCGCGAAGCCGGGCCTGGTCCAAACGGGAACCGACGCCGTCGCCGCAGCACAAAGTCGCACGGGAACGGCAACGGTAACGGGGAACGCAGCACAACCGGCGGTGGCGGCAATGGACATGGGCACGGCGGATCTGGCCGACCAGCCGGTGCAGGGAAGAACAGCAATCGGTCGTCCGCGTTCGCCAAAGGCGGCGTGCGCGCAGGCCGCAAGTCCAAGTCAAAGGCGCGCAGCGGTCTGCATTAGAGCCGCGTACGGCGCTTCGACCGCCGCATCGCCTGCGAAGACGCGCCCGAAGCAGGCCGCAATTGCCCGGTGTAATTGAAACGTGCTGTTGTCCGCGCCTTCACACCGTGGTATGATACGAGGTACGCGATCGACCCGGTGAGGAAGTGAGACCATGGCAAAACACGACGGAAAGCTGCTCGCGCAAAACCGCAAAGCCTACCACGACTTCTTCATCGAGGAGACGTATGAGGCGGGCATCGTGTTGCTCGGCACCGAGATTAAGTCCATCCGCCGCGGCCAGGTCAACCTCCGCGACGCGTACGCGCGCGTCGAGAACGGCGAGATTGTCGTGTACAACATGCACGTGAGCCCGTACGAGCAAGGCAACCGCTTCAATCACGAGCCTCTGCGGCCGCGCAAGCTGCTGCTGCACAAGAGCGAAATTACGAAGCTCATCGGCGCCGTCCGCGAACAAGGTTCCACGCTGGTGCCGACCAAGCTGTACTTGAAAAACGGCTTCTGCAAGGTGGAGATTGGCCTCGCCAAAGGCAAGAAGCTGCACGACAAGCGCGAAGCCGTGAAGAAGAAGGAAGCCGCACGCGAGATTGAGCGCGCATTCCGCGATAGGCAGCGGTAAGCCAGTCGGTGTGCCGCGGGGCGGCCAGCCGGTTGGCCGAGCGCATTGTGACACCAGTGCAGGCATTCATTTTTGCTGGAGAAGCGCACCATGGAAGCCGCACCACCAAGCGACCATTGATTGATTACGCCGTCCGTTGTAGTATGCTTATGTAAGCAAGAGAACGGTTCACTTGTGGCGCCAACCCAAGGAACCGTGCCAGAATGGACGAACACATCGTCCTTCCAGGCGTACCCGACATGGGGGCGCTTTGGATTCGACGGGGACAGTTCGAGCGTGAATGGCGGGTCGTGGGGCTGCGAGGCCACGTAAAAAACGCGGACCATAAGTTAACTGGCAAAGCAAACCGCTTTACCTCAAAAAGCACCACCGTCGCCCTCGCTGCTTAATTGCAGTTAGGCCGTTACCCCGTGTGTCGCCCGTGCACACTCGGTAACGTCAACTTAGCGGGATAGTCGTCGGCACGCGTTCGTGGGCCGCCGGTGAAATGAAACGAACTCACCTATTGTTGAGCGTGATTGTCCGCGCGGCATAGGGACATCTCAGTAGACAATCTACACCCGTAGAAGTTCGCGTGGCGAGGTCTTCGGACGCGGGTTCGACTCCCGTCGCCTCCACCACATGAAAAAGGCACCCGCATGAGGGTGCCTTTTTCATGTGGTTGAAGGGATGAGGACGAGAAACCGCCGGGTTCAGCTCCGCGCGCACGAGCGCAGCGAGGAGAACGGCATCTGTTTCTTCCTTAGAGAGGTTGCCGAAGGCAACTGTCAAATCGAGAAATAGATACTCCCGTCGCCTCCACCATGCAAAACCACGAACACTTGGAGAAAATCTAGGTGTCTGTTCGCCTTTTGGGGTATGATCCAAATTCAGTACAACAGGGGAGCAAGGACAACATGTTTGTTCGGTTTTATAGACTCTCTTTTCTAACGATACCCGTGTGTTGGGTCAGTCTCATATAGTTGGTACATAAAGTTTGTGAGAACCTCAATGGTTTTGTGGTCCCCATTTGCAGCAGCGAGTTGCACAGAGAAAGTGAGTTGTGTGTACAATGTCATCTTCTCATCATGGCTTTTATCAAGTACTGCTCTGAATTTGATCAGATCCGCCTCGACATCGGCAAAGTGTTTTTCAAGATCGGCCGCAATGCGTTCCCGCTCTGTACGTTCTTTGCCCGCAGCAATCGCGTACTCTTTGGCGGATGTAATGATATTGTTCAATACTTCGGCCGCGGATGTGACAACCATCGCTTCCGGCGCAATTAGTGCAGAAATCGCATCGGCAGCAGAACTCGATTTCGCAACAGGTTCTCTTGGATTCAATGGACGCAGACTTGGCACAGGCATTCTCTCCCTTTAGCGTTTGGCATGGCACTACGAACGCATTGACCTCGACGGGAAGACCGAAATGAGTGTGTCTGCGTCTTTTTCAAGCTTGTCCAACAGGTATTTCAACGACGATGATACAAATCCTTCTTTCGTCAACACAGGCGAAATGCATAGGTTATGGATTGCCACTACTAAGTTGTATGAAGTTTTGATGAGATTCAATTCGTCCTTTCTTAGCCTCTTAAAGAACAGCCGTCTGAACCAATGTTTTTGCCGGATGGGCACCTGCTGAACTCTCTCATTAAGCGAGACTAAACAGGACTGAAACAGATCTATGAGCTTTTGCGCCTCGTCTAAACGATGCTTGGTGGCAAGGAAGTTTTCTGCCAGTAAGTCCATTGTTTTCACGGAGTTTTCCACTTCGAGCCGGTATTTCTCTGCACCGGCCAATAAGGCATCCGCTTCTTTCACGCGCCGATGTTGATCAAACGCTACTATCGTCACATAAACCGGGAGAGTCACGAGTATCGCCGGCCCCCCGAGGACAGGTACCGTGAGCGAACCTGCCGCAATTCCAGTACCGATGATGTTCGGTGTAAAAAAATTAGGAGCGTTCAGTTTCTCATCGTACGAGGGTGGGTTATCGGGAACTGGCGCGGATTGTACGAGACTTTCGATTGCAACCTCATTCACAAAGGTCAGATAATCCAAGAAGCCTGGATGTTTCTCCATCAACTCAGCCCATGGGACATGCTGAGTTTCTCGCACGATTCGAAGCCAGTCCTTCACCGGACCGTTTAGTGCCATGCCAATTCTCATGTAGTGGATTTCAAGGAGAATCTGCGTTCCCATGGCCACTGTTTCAAATGCAGCCAAACTCACGTCATAATGCATCTTCGCCAGAGAAATGATTTGCTTCGCAGCTGCTCGTTTCTCATAGGAAGTCTTATAATCCAAGTTCCCGCGGATCACAATTTCCCCAAAACCGCCTGTCAAGACTTCCGTTATCTCTGCCGCGCTCTCAGAAACGGATTTCCAAAGGTCACCTAACTCTGACCAGAACCCTGACACAAAATCACCGAGCCCTTCCTATGTTGTCCACAACTCAGCTGACGATGATACCTGCGTATGCGGCTATAAGCGCATCTCAGCATCACTCTCAGACGAGGTTCCGCAACTGTTGCAATATTCCTTGGATTTTGTCTAAGTCTCCGCTTGTAGTTGCTTGTTCCAGTTGACGGATCAGCGCCTCACGCGTTGGATCCGGGGCTTGAATCGATGCGACGAAGTTCTGTGTTTCAGCTTTGCGACGGCGGACGTAGCCACGTACAGCCTTCTTGATCTCAGCTTGCTTGGCCTCTTCTTCCAAGCAACTCACCTTAATTTCGTGTGCCGCCTGATGGACCTTCTCGGTCAATTCCCGACACAGGCGACCCTTGTAGTCGTCTTGGTTACGAAGTGAATTATCGGAAGTACTATCAGTGCCCATATGAGTCGCAACTCCTTGAGTAAATAGAAGTATTGTTAAGCCTGTGACACCATTAGACCATGCCTGAGACCCAACAAGTAGCATTCTTATAGTAAAACTGGAAGTGCACGATGTCTCCTCCCGGCGCTTCCACATCCGGGTTCGATACGCGAAGGGTGTGTTTACAAACATTAAAGTCGAACAGCCCCCCGTACTCGTGTGATTGACACAGTCATCCGTCATACGTGTTGAGTGTGCTTCGGACCGATGGGTCTCACCACACACGATTTGTGCTTTCGTTGAAACAGGGTGGGGGCAAGAGGTCTCTATTAACGAAGAGAGTCCAATGCATTTGCCCATAGTGACTCAAAGGCAAATCTTCAAATGTATATTGTGATGTAATATTTATACTGCTATACGATGGAAAATGATAGTATGATTATGAAATGCAACGTAGGGGGGGTAGTATTGTCAGTGTGGAAAAGTGGGGTTTTTCAACAAATCCTTTCAGTACATTGGTGTTTTAGCCATCGCCAAATGACCGAAAGCTGACGTAATTGCCTGTCCAAAAGTTGCTGGGTAAAATGACCGTATCCTAGGAAAGGAAAGACGCCCCTGCTCATGTGCGCTGCGCCAACAGCACACCAGGGACGTCCCAAACCTCAGATATGGTCATTCTAGCAGATTACGAGCTCGTTGAAAGCCTTACTATCGGTATTTTTCGTTCGGAGTGCGGAGATTGTCCCCTGCCCTTGCTGCCAAAGTAGGCTCCATGTCATAGGAAGTAGAAAGCGGACGTGGATTCAAGGCTCCGGTAGCAGGGCAAAAATCATCATTCGCCGTCTTCGCTGTCTGGGCTGTCATAAAATCCACCACGAGCTACCCAACTTCCTGGTCCCCTACCGTCGTCATGAGGCACAGGTCATTGAGGATGCTGTCATGGACAAAGCCGCACCTGCAGGTGTTGAGGAATCAACCATTCGTCGCTGGCGGCAGTGGTTTGAGACCTTTGCTCCATATGCCGCCGGTTGTCTGGAGTCCATCGCGCATCGTTTTCAGTGGACTGTGGAGAGTGCGTCCGCTCCTCCACAAACCGCACTCCATCGAATCGGACGCATTGTCGGAAGTGATCGTGGTTGGCTGGAACGTGTTGTCCGGCCCATTGCAAATTTGCATTTGTGGGTACATACCCGTTCGGCGTTATGAGCCTCTTCTGTCCGGAGTACGTTCATGCTGACCCTAGCAAAATGGAGGTGGTTGGCATGAAAGACTCGAGGAAAGCAGAGGAAATCGCCGCGAATCGGGTGCAGTTGCTGTCCCAGTTACTGGCGGAGGGCCTAGATGCAGGTCGCGCCCGGCAGATTAAGGCCGAGATCTGCTCGCAGACAGGCATCTCAGAGCGAACCCTTCGCCGGTACCTAGCCAAGTATCGTCAGGAAGGATTCCAGGGACTAAAGCCAAGACCCAAGACTCATCAGAGGCAAGAGGCAATTCCGGAGTCATTGCTGAATCAGGCGATCCTGCTACGGCGAGAGGTTCCCACCCGGAGCATCTCGCAGATCATCCAGATTCTTGAGAGGGAAGGACACGCACAGCCTGGCCAGCTCAGGCGCAGTACCCTGCAGGAGAAGCTCACAGAACGCGGCTACAGCTCCCGTCAGATGCGCATGTACGCTGCCACTGGCACAGCCGCTCGTCGTTTTCAGCGTCGGCATCGAAATGAGTTGTGGCAATCGGACATCAAGTTTGGTACGCCCAGATAACCAAATCATCCATTTACGGATGCCATGCGGTTAATTGAGCACGTTTGGAATGCACGTCGACATGGTTCTTTTTTTTCCATGGACATGCCCTTCTTCTGCTGTGAGAGGAAGTGAGCCGAAGCAACGGTGACTTGCCGACACTGGCAAGGTGACGTAGTTTGCGGGAAACGGGGCTTGCGGCGAAGCGGTTACGCCAAGATGAGTCTCTAGGCTGAGCATGGGACGGTTGAGGAACACGAACCTATTAAACCGCATCTAGGGGTTGAAATGTCACCCCTGCCTACACCGCTTAATAGGCAGGTTGCGGACTGAGACACGCTAACCGAATTGGCGGGAATCACGAATGCTGGTTAGACACGTAGGCTGACCTGCAGGGAATTACGTTGAGTGCACAGCTAGAACGTAATGTCCGCTACGACTTGCAGAACGCAAGGTCAAAGACTGCGATAGGCAACCTCACCCATGTGTAGAGTCCAACGTGTGAACTGGGGAAGGCTGGCACAGATGCTAAGGGAGTGTATCCCCAATGCTGTGCAAGTTGACGGAGCCCTCGTAGTAGTCCGAGGTTGGGAAAGCCAACCACATGGCGAAGGGGGGCAGTTTAAACGGTTTGCTTGGCTCATTAACTGACCATAGTGAGGTGAAGACCTTTGATAATCAGTGAAATGCAAAGCAAACTGGCGACGTGGTCATCAGAAGACAAGGAACGTAAGTTTGATCGGCTTTTGAGACTCATAACTGACAGAACATGGATTAGTGAAGCGGCGAGAATCACATTGGCCTCTAAGGGCTCCCGAACACCCGGTGTAGATGGTGTTGATAAGCGCAAGATGGAGGCGCGATTAGTTCCCGAGTTGGAAGCCATACGGTATGAGCTCTTAACAGGCACATACTGCCCGCTCCCCGCCCGACGTGTCTATATTCCAAAAGCAAATGGAAAACTTAGACCACTTGGTATCCCGACGGTGAATTCATACTGCACGCCTCCCAATAAGGTTTTGGAATTGGAGAGCTAGCAACACTGTTGGTGCTAAACTAGCTAATTCAAATGGCCTGACTTCTGGATTCGTTCCCGCAGTTCAAGTTCTTTCTGCTCATTCAAGTGAATTTCCCAAGGATACCCGGGAGCAGCTTTTGTCGCACTAAGAATTCCACGATTGAGCCAGTAGTAGACGACCCCCGGAGCAATTCTAAGGCGCTCAGCAACTTCTTTGACGGATAGCCCATGACGCCGTGAAGTGTATCCAGGTATCTTGTGTATGTAGCGAATCCACTTGATCGAGTCAATCGTGAACATTCTGCCGTCTGGTGTGCGCATGCCTGATTCATTTAGCTGTTTTGCGATCTGCTGGTCGATCATCGTTTCGGAGAGCCTGCGGACGACCTCAACGGTTTCAGGTGAATGTTTGACCACCATATGTTGCGGTAACGGCTTACAAGCCCAGAGCTCTTCGCAATGTTGATTGCGCCATCGCAAGCCAAGCCGAACAGCTGGGTTCCTCGGTTCAGCGAATATGGTGACGTCTTCAATCATTAAACGAAGGATTCGTTTTCGGTCCTTGAATGTAGTGGATGGCTTGGACCAGATTCGAGGTAGCTCCTTCGCAAGGCTCAGAATTGCCACCTTATCGTGTTCGGTAGGCCGCCAACTGCGGCGCTCCACATACTGGGTGTACTGCTCTTGAAGCTGCGCCAATTCGGTAAGCTTTTCATTCCATCGTGCCTCAAGGCTGCGCACTACCAGACGGTTTTCTGGCTCGACCTGCTGGTATTGTCTCTCGGCTCGATCTGCCTCGTACCGCGCCCGCTCTAGTGATAATTTCCAGCCCTTATCTGCATCATCTTCTTCGTGAAGCAGTTTGTCCATTACCTGTAGGGCAAGCTCTAATTCGGCTGGTTGTATTACCTGCAGCAGGCGCTCTGAGATGGCCTGGTCGATGCTCGGAGCCGGCACTGTCGTGCATGTGGCTCGGTGCCCATGTTCCCACCGTCCTTTGCATTCGTAGTGCGGAGAAATCCCACCGTTACCAGTGTAGCGTACACTCATGCGCCGACCACACTTCCCGCATATTACGAGCCCTTGAAGCAAGGCTGTACCTTCTCGTGCGGGGCCACTTTTCTCGAGGTTGGTACGATTCGAGTGTAGTTGCTTGAGATTCCTTTCGTATTCCTCCCATGTGACGTATCCCGGGTGATGGTCCGGAATGAACACCTCCCACTGCTCGCGAGGGAGCCGCACCGTATGATGAATAAACAGCCCTTGAGGATTCACACGTTTTTGGTCGCGATATCGACCAAAAACGTATGCGCCAGTGTACGCGGGATTGTACAGTACCCCTAGAACTCGGCTGTGGTTGAGTGTTCCCCAAACGAGTTGTCCGGCCCACGCACCACCGTAGGCCCGTTTTGGAAACCGAAGGCCGTTTTGGGCAAAGAACTGAACCACACCGTAGGCGCTACCTGTCGTACGAAATGCACGAAAAACATTGTGAATGGCTGTTTGAACCTCTTCGTCAGGGTCCAACACTGTCTGTCCGTTGGCGTCATACACATAGCCAACGGGTAGTGGAAAACGGAGTTCGCCCTTTTTTGCTTTGTTCTTTTTGCCGCCAATTAACCGAGCGCGTAAGAAATGCAATTCTGCCTCGCTCATGGTTCCTTTGAAACCAAGAATTAATCGGTCATTGAAATCTCGCAAATCGTAGATGCCGTCTTCATCCACTACGATGGTGTTGAACAGGCCACATAGCTCGAGAAGGCGCAGCAGATCCGCTGAAGAACGCGCCAAGCGCGAAATCTCCAGACCCAAGATTGCACCAACTTCGCCAAGTGATACTTGAGCCACGAGGTTCTGGAAGCCCAAACGCTGCGAACGGCCAGACCCTGAAATCCCGAGGTCCTCGTCGATGACCTGAATCTGTTCCGGAGCCCATCCCAGATCGATGGCCTTCTCCCGCAGAGCGTATTGGCGTTCCGTGCTCTCCCGGTGAAACCGGACCTGGGCTAGGCTCGATTGACGGATGTACACAATTGCTGGTCTGTTCAGGTGCTCTGGGTGAACCTTCGACGGTGCTGTCGTCATGAATTTGTTCCTCCCCATGCATTGCCGCAAGGCACGAACGCACCATCCCAGCTACGACCGTGATGAGCTCGTCCAAGCTTTGCGCGTCATCTCCGACCAATGCGGCTAATGCCGAACTAGACACGAACATCCCCTCCGACGAGGCCGACGAACTATTCGTTATCTCGGCGTCGAAGCAGTTCTAGATTGAGCTCAGTCAGTTCCGAGAGAATGTCCTGTGCGACCTCATAATTTTCGAGCCCAGCTCGGACCCGTTGCTCCCAGGCTGCAGGAACGTAATCCATTTGCGTTTTACCATGATAAAAAGACGACAGGTATAAGCTTGTATGACCAACGCCAGTCGCGCAGTGACAGGTTGGCTTGCCACACTTTACGTGTCGAGTGATAAGGGATCCGCGCAGAATCTGGTCCATTGGCGGCAGCGCCTTTAACAGCTGCCCTTTCCGCTGTTTGATGTCTTGCAAAGGAACAGATTTGAATCTTCTAGGTGCCTCGTTCTTATCAGTAGTATTCATAATAAGAAATTACCTCCTTGATTTTCAATTGTCAATTAAATTCGTTGCTGAGATCGAGGAATCATCTAGGCTTTGAAGGAGTTCGGCTAATTCCTTCAAGTCCAGTGCGTTAAATGGGGTGACCGGTTGGGAGTCGACGCGACACCAATCCGTCCAGGACTCTGGAACGCAGAGGACAGTGGAATCCGTTTGAAGAGAGCACAGAGCAGTCCCATTTACGTGCTTCACTTTAAGCAGGGCAAAGGTCTGCCCGTGGAGAGGATGAAATGGATGGGTAATAGTTACAGATGCCGAAAGGGGATTGAGCTGAAGTGCATTTTGCGCTGACCGTCCCATGCCTACGAGACCGTATCGTACAGCGAGCGATGCTGATGGCAATGGAACCTATATGGGAAAGTGACTTTCATACGCTATCCTACGGATTTAGACCGGCCCGTAGTGTCCATCATGCGATTCGAACCATCAGAATGCAACTGCAGGACGGGAATGCACAAAGCAACGCCACTGCAGGGCGCTGGGTCATCGAAGGTGACCTCTCAAGCTACTTTGACACGGTACATCATCGCCTGCTAATGAAGGCCGTCCGCAAACGCATTTCCGACCAGAGATTTCTCAGGCTCCTCTGGAGAATAATCAAGGCTGGTTGTATAGACCGCGGCCTATTTTGTTCTGCAAGTGAGGGCGTTCCACAAGGTGGTGTTATCTCACCACTACTGTCAAATATCATGTTACACGAATTTGACCAATGGATGGACGCGAATTACCTGAACAAAAAGGTGAGAAAGGACCGCTGGGCATGGAACTTCGGAATACAAAACGAACGCCCTATCGCGATACGCGAAGGTCGGCAGTGGAAGCCGGCGATTTCGTATTGCCGATACGCAGATGATTTCGTAGTTGTTGTCAAAGGAACCAGGGCTCATGCAGAAGAAGTGCGCGAGGCATGTCGTGCTTACCTAGAGGACCATCTTAAACTCACACTGAATATGGAGAAGACGCATATCACCCATGTAAATGACGGCTTTGTGTTTCTGGGCCATCGTATTATCCGTAAAAAAGGCCCACGTGGGCAAATGCGGGTTGTAACGACAATTCCGTGGGAGAAGTACCGCCGCTTTACGGAAAGAATAGTCAAGCAGCTGTCAGGAAATTACGGTGCGAACACAATAGACGTCATCGAAAGTCTCAACCGGCAAATCACAGGATGGGCCAACTTTTATCAGTACACCGACCATACAGCGACTATTTTTAGCAAGGTTGACCGAGTGATATTTTGGAAACTTGGATACTGGCTGGCCCGAAAGTACAAACGAGGCTTCAGGACACTAATGCGAGACCATGTTCGTTCCCCCGAAGTGGGCAAAGCCAAGGTCTGGGTGCTACAAGGTCAAAACAGTCGCGGGTTCTATGGTCAAGTGGCACTTCGGAGGCTCATAACCAGCCGAAAAGGGTGGTTTATGTGGCGGAATCCCGACGGGAACCCCTACATCCTACGTTCCACAAATCAGCGGACTATTGAGTCCTATTATGATGAAGTCGCCTTTGCTCTGAGCAACGTTTAAATGGAGAGCCGGATGCGTTGAGAGGCGCAAGTCCGGTTCGGGAAGGAGAGGCAAGGAAATAGTTCGACTACGCCTTGTCTCTTACTTCACGCCCGTACTTGCCCATTGGCCCTGGCGGCACAAAGAAACAGGTCTATCTGGTTGTCTTCCTGGACGACGCCACACGGTACGTGTTGCATGCGGAGTTCTACCCCACGCTGGACCAAGCCATTGTGGAAGATTGCTTCCGTCAGGCAATCCAGAAGTACGGTATTCCAGACTCCGTGTACTTCGATAACGGTAAACAATACCGCACCCGGTGGATGACGAGAACCTGCTCAAAGCTTGGTATCCGGCTCTTGTTCACGAAGCCCTACGCTCCAGAATCGAAAGGCAAGGTTGAGAAGTTTAACCGCACCATCGACTCGTTCCTGAGCGAAGCCGTGTTGGGCAAACCCCAATCACTTGAAGACCTCAATCACAAGTTTGCAGTGTGGCTGTCGGAATGCTACCAGAACAAACCGCATAGAGCTCTGTCCACGGGCATACAACCCACGAGCCCAGAGACTGCGTACCGAAGCGACCGGAAGGCACTTCGGTTTGTCGAACCAGAAATCCTCGCCAACGCCTTCCTCCATGCGGAGACACGCAAGGTGGACAAGTCTGGCTGTATCAGCTTCATGGACCGCAAGTACGAGGTGGGATTGTCGTTCATCGGCTGCACCGTCGACGTCATCTACGACCCGGCGGACATCAGTCAAGTCACCGTTGAGCACGAAGGACATGAGCCATGGCAGGCCCGTCCCATGGTCATTGGAGAACGAGCCGGGCAGCGTCCAAATATGCCGGGGCACTTGGGACCAAAGTCAGCAGAATCATCCAGACTGCTGGAAGCGGCGGAGATACAGCATGCAAACCGCCAGCAGCAACAGACTCGGGCGGTCTCCTACACCTCAGCATGGAACGAGGTGAAGGGAGATGTTTGAGTCGTACTACGAGTTCAAGCGTACTCCGTTCTCCAGAGACATTCCGGCAAGTGAATTCTACACCTCGCCATCACTGGAGGATACGCTCGGACGACTCTCTTACGCGGCTGCACGCCAGCTGTTTTGTGTCATCACAGGAGATTGTGGCACCGGAAAGACCACGGCAATCCGTCGCTTTAGCGAGACCCTAGACGGCGCGAAGTATCAGGTGTTGTACTTGTCAGACTCCAAGCTCACACCGCGTCACTTTTACAAGGGCATGCTCGAGCAGCTTGGATGCGAGTCTAAGTTCTACCGGGGAGACGCAAAGAGACAACTACATCGTGAAATCGAACTTATGCGTGGTATCCATCACGTACAGCCGGTGTGTGTTGTGGACGAAGCCCACCTTCTGGATAAGGAGATGCTTGAGGAAATACGGTTTTTGCTGAATTTCAGGATGGATTCACAGAGTCCCATGTCACTCATCCTGGTTGGACAGAGCGAACTCTGGGACCGACTCAACCTCCAGACGTATGCTGCAATCCGGCAGCGAATCGACATCCAGTGCAAATTGCCGTACTACGACCGTTCCGAAGTGGCCGAGTACATTCGTCGGCACCTGGCCTACGCAGGAGAGGAGCATGACATTTTCACGGACAAGGCCATCGATGAGATTTATCGGTTCTCCAGTGGTGCAGCCCGTTTGGTCAACAAAGTGTGCACACACTGCCTCATGTATGGGGCACAGACCAAGCATCGAATCATCGATGATCATATCGTCAACCGGGTGATTCAGGGGGAACTGTCATGAAACTCAAGGATGCAAGGCTGGAATACGATGGGGAACTGCAACGCTGGGTAGTGGAAGGAGACGGCGAATGGTATGGCCTGCACTGCGGGGAGGCATTTCAATTACGCATCGGCGACAAAGATCAGATTGTCAGACTAGAAATGGCCCGCTCATGGTACGTCATTGCCGACGGTGTACCCCTTGGTCTTACCGAGGGAAGAACCTACAGAGTCAACATCGACGTCTAGTCTAAAATCTACGAGCACTGGGGAAGGGGAAACTCTTCCCCCTCTTTGTCTGAGGCAGCGGACAATCACGCCGTCAATTCGCGGACAACTTACACCGTCAAGTTTTGGCCACTATGCTCCGTCACTAACACATTGGCATTGGAGCCGAACGAGGAAGGCGAGCAATTACTGGTTGGTCGTAACACTGGCTTAAGAAAGTTGCACGGACGTCTTACATCGCCACCAAAATGCACGACATTGGAAGGTGAAAATGGGTCGGCAAGACAAGCGTGGCCAATGTCGCCGTGTACAAAGAGTACAGGTCCTATTTGTCAGGTCAGTCCGATGAACTACTCATTCCGTGTGCCAAGTCATTTCAAATAGATCCGAAAAAACACTCGCGCAGCTTGTCCACGAAATCCCGTTGGAAGCCGGACAGACTTTACTACGTGAGGCACGCGGGATCAGGGAACGAGGGAATCATCTTAGTCATCTCGGGCCAGTTTCAAGATGGCTGAATTCTCCGGAACTCGCACAATGGCAGGGCGGTATGAGCTTCGCTGGGTTGGGGGGTCTTTAGGGCATAGTTCAGCTCCGAACACATCAGACGGATATAGAGCAAGTGGTTTCAGGAAGCAAATCTTGGATTGGGTTGAAGAGATTTTCCCTGACGGTCAAGGTGGCGGCATTGTTTGCGTAATAGACAATCTTGAACTATTACAGGAATCTAGTTTAGCAAAAGAGCGTCTGGAGAGCCTACGTGATGAACTGTTCACTGTTAAGGGACTTAGATGGATTATTTGTGGAGCAAACGGGATCGTTCGTAGCGTGGTGTCATCTCCGAGATTAGAAGCGTATCTTCATGCTCCAACAGCGTGTCCAAGTCTACGCTCTCGTTTCTTTCGGGGAAGCAACTCGCCAACTCAAGCAATCTGCGAAACGGACTGCCTGCCTTTCAGTCAGGGTGGATGAGCACTGAATCTTCTAGACCGTTGCCGCTTTGGTTCTCAAACCAACCTTTAGGCGCAATTTTTTGCTCGCGGTTGGCATTACGATGCCGGCCTGATTCACCGTCACTGTGAACTTGCCATCGTGAAGGGAATCGAACTCTGGGCGCACGAGGGTGTTGCCATCATCGATCGACATGGTTTGAACTCTCCTCCTATTGGGTGATGCCTGCGGGATAGTCCTTAAGACAACCTTTCGGTACGTTGGTTCAAAACGAGCTGCCCGTACGAAGGTATCGAGATATCGAGGGAAGAACGATTGCGACGCAATTCAAAGGGCTACGTCGCAATCTCTTTGCACGTCAGCCCGGCCGTTCAATTCGCGTCTGTAGGTTTACAGGTCACTGGGGTCGTCGTCAGAACCCTCAAGAGACAGTGGCTCGGGTGTCATAGATGATTTCGTTATCGGAATGAGCACTGCAGGTGCACCTTCGACTGTGATGAACTCAGCTTCTTGGAAGCTGATGCTGGTAGCGCTTGAAAAGTCCAATTCGTACTTGGCCTCAAACTCCAAAATTAGACTGCAGGCGTAAATCGCGTGCTTCTTGCCGTACGGCCTAAGTCCGAAGCGGTTGCCGACGCCTGGAGCATTGTTGCAAAAGATGGGGCCGTCATCGTGCAAAAGAATCTGGATGGAGTCGGTCGCGCCGGTGTGTTCCACCACGTCCGCCGAGATTACGGTGCGGTTGCCGTTTCCGTCTGCCTTCACGAAACTCACCATACTCGGGGCTGCGGTCCCTTTAGGGGTGTATGTGCTGGCGACTGGAGTGACGTCACTTAACTTCAGCTCGCGAGAAGGTGCGACTGAACCCGCTTTTTTCTTGGTATGCTCACGGAATTCTCTCCTTTTTTGAGTCCAAGTTGCAGTCTTGTCCTCATAGATTTCTGTCCTAGTCTGAAAAGGGGGAACGTCTGTGGTGGATGACTAAAGTTCCGTACACTGGATTCGTACGGCTTGCCACGGTTCGGCATCTGGTTACGAAGCAAGAGCCTAAAGTGCCCGAAGAACGGGAAAGTGACCATGGGGCATATGCGGAAGACACACTCCCACGAGATAGGGCGGATCTAGACGCATTCCTCCTTTCAACTCGTACGTGGGCGGCGGAAAATCTGACGCGGCCCCATACATACATGTAGAAGACGTTTTTCCGCAAAATTGTACCAGTGCCGTTAGATCCTTCTCAGTGGAGGCCTCTGCCTCACCGCATGGCTTGACGAAAATGTCCCGGACGAATTAGCCGCGCAAGCTGCTGTCAGCCTAGGGGAAAGTCCATCACCTTGGTACAGGTTTGCTGACTGTAACCGCGTCGAATGAGCAGGGATCGTTCTCCGCATAGACTTGTACAGAGTGATAAAATTTCGACGAAGGTGCTGCGTTACGGTCATTCTTCGTAGACTCAGACGTGTAAGGGGGAATGTCCTTGCTATCCACCGACGAGCAAATGGGCGTTGCACATCTGTATTTCGAGCAAATACGGTCACAGAGGGACATTGCGAGACAGTTGGGAGTCCACCGCAATACAGCGAAAAAATACATTTCGGCGATGCAATCCTGGTTGGATGATATAGATGAGAGCAGGCCAGCCGAGGACACGATAAAACGGTTGGAAAATGCAATTACCAATGCCGTTTTTACCGAAGGGAAGCTGACTGACACATTTCTCAAGTTCGTGGAACGGCAGCCGGGATCCGTGAATGCGAAAGACCGAATGGAACTCTATCAAGAAATCAGGAGCCATTATGTTGGGACTATGTGGAACGATGGTGAAACAGTTGATGTTGATTGTGGTGTTAGGTACTCTGCACTTTGCAAAGCAATCAAACTCATCGAGGAACGGACAGGGAAAGCGCTCTTTGTAAAGCGCGACAAGAGAAAGAGAAGACGAGGGAGTATTTGGGATGGTTAGGTGGATTGACTCGTGGCTGGGGGGCAGTCATGGCCATGTGTCTCAAATGTCGAAGGGGAGGTAACGTTGAATTTGTGGGCGGCTGACAGTGAATGGAGGGTGAGTCATGTGGATCAAGCCGTGTCGTACGGGATCGACTCAGGCGTGGGGTCCTTCGCGTGGGTGCGGTTAGGGCATGAAGGCAACGTTTCTGGCCGCGGAAGCGGCCTAGGTTCACGCGATGCACTTCTTGAGAGCTTCAGCGCGGATGTGAGGTCACGAGAGGTCAGGATAGCCCTAGGGATCGACGCCCCGATGTGGGTCATCGACCAGCCCGAGCCGCGCTTCGCCGAAGAGGCGGGGAGCGGCAATCTTCACTATCACTGGTACCTACGTAGCGGCGCAGCTGCCACAGCCATGTCCTGGCTTGTGCTGCCGTCGTTGCTGCAGGTGGCCGCACAGTGCAACCGTCCGATTACGACGGATACCAGAGCTGCCACGCGTGGCGGCGGCATCTACGTCTACGAGGGTTTCGCGACAGGAGCATTCAAGGTCTCAGCCCGTATGGACAATTCGACCGCTCGGTCCCGCAACATGACCGACGCCTTGACCGTCGCCATACCCGGGTGGTTAGCGATGCAAGATGTGGGTCGAAGAGTAGTACTTCTTGATTCACTGATGAAGGATCGCGTAGTCGATGACGCCGTAGTCGAGGCCGTTCGGGACCACAGGAACCCAGTTAGGGGTTGGTCGACTAGTGCGAGTCCGGTTGAGGGTTGCCACACGTACTCTATGTGGGAGGCTGTGGCCAAGGCTGTTGGGTGTGACCTCGCAGTCTTGCGACCGGACTGCGACGTATACATGTTCGCGTAGATGTTCCACGTGTGAAATGCAGGGGCAGCGTCTGCGGATTGTTGGGGTGGAGTATGAACAGTGAAAGTGCGATGGAATGGCTCAGGGTGATCCGTGGCGATGCCAAAATGACTTGGGACCTGTGGGCATCGTCCGTCACTTCGTCTGCTGTGCTCACTTCAACTGGTAGGGGCGTGGTGTCGGGGGCAGTGGAAGAGTTCCGCTGATTCTTTGGGGATGAATTCTTGCAGAGATGTATGGGCAGGAATCATCCGTTTTTCTCCCTGTTTCTTACTCCGGAAAACGACACTATTCCCGTCTACGTATCCTTGCTAGAGCTTTACGCGAAGCTACAGTTGCTGAAGGATCAAGCGAAATTCGAGAGGTGCGCAAGGCACTGCGCAGCGACAGGACCTGGGTGGAGTGGACTCACGCTTCCGTGCAGATGGAACTTGCCGGATTCGCGCTCCGTCGAGGATGGCCAGTCGAGTTCGAACCGCGTTTGCCGGGCGGTAAAATGGGGGATTTGGAGGTCTTCCTCGACTCGAAGAAAGTGATGTTTGAGGTGACCCAGATCGGCGAACACACATCCGTTCGCGAGACGAATTCGTTCGTCAAAAAACTCGACCGTGCGTTGGCAAAGCCCGCGAAGGACCACTCACTCTCGGTGAAGGGACATTATCTGAAGGTGGTAGGCGAAGAAGAGTTGCAAGCGCTACTGGCGCAGGTGGATGAAGTCGGAACCAGCCTGAAGGAAATCGGACAGTCGAGACCTGTCAAGACCGAAGTCGCAAAGCTCGTGATCACCAAAACGAGTCACCCGGAGGTTCGAATGATGTCGGGACCCGTCACGTCGACAAATGAGTGGGACCGATTGGCCGCGAAGATACGGGATAAGGCCCGGCAGTCGGCGAGCGGGCAGAATGTGTGGCTACGAATTGAAGTGCTGAGTGGACTATGGCAGCTCACGGCGTGGGCTCAACAAGGCATGAAGGAGAAACTTAAGGCCATTGTACCCGTGTGCCACTCGGAAATCCGTCGGTACGATCACGTCTCCGGGGTAATCCTGTCCAGCGGGCTAGGCTGGCAGATAGGTGCGCCGGATGAGGTTGTCTGCGTCGACGGAAATTTCAGCATGCGCCGCAACTTTGCAACTGGGGGACGACAGCGCGAGACGATTATTGTGCGGCGTGACAAGCGTGGCAAGGGCGATGTCGGCGAGGTCATGCGCTGGTACCAAGATGAAGTGACGTGGCTCGATTGGGCACTTCGCGAGTTGGGGTACGGATCTCTGGAGCAGATGTTCAATCGTACCGAACACGTCGCGCCCTAGTATGTCTGGTAGCTGTCGTCCCGATACGTGAGAGGTTGCTTGCCATCACCTCGTAGGAACTCCGTGCACCCGTGAAACTTGTCGTGTCGGCTGTATTGTATCGCCATGGTCTTTCTGCACAGTTCGCATGTTAGGCCTTTGTAACCGGCAGCAAAATAGTACAGCCTATCAGATTCGTCTGATCGTCCCCCAAGGGTCGGTCGGCAGTCAGTAGGGGGCATATCTTTAGCCAGTTTGTGCCGTGCCCAACAATCGTGCAGCCCGCTCCTTGCAGTCACCGACAGATTTCGTCGAAATCACCCCGGTACACGACGCAGCCCAGATTGGGTGCGATGTGCACATCCATGAGCCACATTCGTATTTCTGCGACGATTAGGTTAAAGGACTTTAACCGAGTACGTCATCGTTGCTCAATTTCGTTATCCATTAAAAGGTGATTACGAGAAAATTTCTCTCAAATCGGTGTCGATGAGACCAATCTAACGATTAACGGTTCCGATAATTCTATGGGTACGCCTACTGGCCTTGATATTCATTAGAGCTTCAAATGGATGTTGTATCCATCGAGGAATTGTGCAATGATGATACAGGAACATACGTTCTCAGACATCCTGTATGGAGGTGTTGAGATGGACATTCGGGTTGATGGGCTTGACGATATGCGACGCGAATTGGATGACCTGAGTCGCAAGGCTCAGCAATTGGACGGAGAACAGACCGTGTCATTTGCAGAACTATTTCCACCCGAGTTTGTACAACGTCACTCTGCATTGAACAACATGCAGGAGTTGGTGGAGAAGAGCGGTTTTCCAATTGAAACCCAAGAGGATTTTACGTCCATCCCGAATGAAAAATGGGATGAGTACATTAGAGCGAGTACAGATTTTTCTGATTGGGAAACTATGTGGGGCGAAGCCGCGAAGCAATACACGATTCGAAGCCTCGGATTGTAGTGAGGGTAGCGGACAAGTGCACTTCACTTTGGCACGGCCGCGAAACAGTACAGTCCAGCGTCCCAAATTAAATTGGTCACTGGACTGTGCTTTTGCAAAGTGTTCTCGCGGCGTGGTACTCCCCAAGTATCAAGCTGCTGAGAAGCGGAAGTACGTTAAGCCTCTAATCTGACGACCATCCGCAGTCGTATATCTTCCGTAGCCCCAAGACTCGTGACGGTTAATCATGACCTCGTATAGTACCAGTCCGTAGAACTGGGCAGCCTGAACTTCATTCTGGAGGCAGGCGTGGTAAAGGGGCTCAAAGATAGTTCCGTGCCAGTCGGATCCTGGAATCCAGCTTGAAGTCAGCACATCGTTCGAGTCCGCGATGTCGTTAAGGTGGCTGCGAATAACATCTAACGCGCCCGGGTACTTGTTATTCAGCAACTTGACCCACACCCTGTACTCGCGTGCGTGTGGCACCGTATCCAGCACTTTACCTGATTCGACGTCAATGATCACGGTCGGCCAGCCTCCTTAGATTGGCGTAGGATTGCCATGCGGCAAGAGTTCTTCGAAGCGGGTCTTCCGTCTGACCCATGTCGTCCTTTAAAACCTCCAGTGCCTGGTGCACTAAGTCCGCGGTGCCATCTAACTTCGCCTCTGTGTCGAAGACCCAGTCAAGCATTGCAACGGACTGTGGGTACTTAAACTGTGTGATGGTGGGGCGGTTGCGCAGCAGTTCCTGCACTTCAGGAACTAAGTCTGATTTGGGGACCTTCGCCCGCCAGTCAACGTGTCTTCTGTGCGTAAGGCCTAATCTGACTGACTCCGTATCTCCCACGTACTCGTACTCTCCAGCGATTCCAACGTAAGTCACTGGGTCACTCTTGTCCTCAACTAGGATCAGATCACGTTCAGCTACGATGGTGTTGACAAATGCGTTGATAACCCCAAGGTGGAAACGAATCTGGGCCGATTCGTCGTCCGGATACGCTTCCACATACATGGCACGAGTTTCTTCCTTTCGTTTTCCCTCAAGACTGCCAATGGCAGGATAACCGATACAAACCAACCTATTCTCCCAATACAACGACGAGCGGTCGGGACCTCCGAGTGGTCTTGACTTTACTTGAAAGAGACTCAGCAGTCATTCACCTCCTGTGTGATTCCTCAAGAATTCTTCAAGAATTAATTCTATGTAGCAGATGCCTGTAGCAAGGCAAGTTCATTATGGATTCTTGAGGAACTGTCATGAATGAATTGCGCACGCAAGTCCGTTTCGTACCATAGAGGAAGTCGAAGGGGCATCACGTGTTAACTGCATGCACCATGACTGGCAGGTCTGTCCGCGCCCACCCGAATTTTCCGTCTACTTTGGTTGCTGGGATGTACTATAATATCTAATAGGAGAATGGAAGTAGTACGTGAAATAGAAAAATACGTCCGGTGGGGCGTTTGGAAAACGGGTGATCACTGCGTGGTGCGGTTGGAGGACATAAAGAAGGACGAGATAATTGAGGGGATACTGCCGCATGACTCGGTGCGAATCGTCAGCGCGGAGCCGATTGGCCAGGATGCAGTCAACGTTGTCTTTCGGACGCCTACGGGCGTACTGCAGGAGCAGACACTGTTTCAAGGTCACGAGCCTAGCCTGAGCCTGGTTGAAGCCGGGCTACCTTGGTCGTTCGATGCCGGCGGAGATGACTTCAAGCTGGCCGTGAGGCTCACGGCCGTGTAAGAGTGATGTAACCTAGGCAGCAGCTGCAACTCGTGCGGGCTGGTGCAGGTTGGTGTGTCCGTACATGCGCGAACTGCTGCTCCGCGCAGACGCCCGGGACACCCTCAAAAGCGGTGTAAATATATTGAAGCGTCAGAGGTTTATGTGGGGTAAGAGGAGGAAATATATTACAGTGAGAACAATCAAATCAGCATGCCAGTTACAGCCCAAGGCCCTTGAAATAAATGTTGGGGATCAGATCGAACAACTTGATCAGATTATTAATGACACCAATGGGTCGGATTATTTTAAGAAAACTTTCATCACTGAAGGAATGAAGGCGCTTCTTTCCAAAGGGATGGCGCGCCTTGCAGGGAAGTCAAACGATACCGTGTTCCATCTTAAACAAGCCATGGGTGGTGGTAAAACACACCTGATGGTTGGATTTGGACTTCTAGCAAAAGATGCAGCGCTTCGCGAGACACAAATAGGCTCTATGCCATATCAGTCAGGTTTTAATTCAGCAAAGGTAGCCGCTTTTAATGGACGCAATAATCCTCATACTTATTTCTGGGGAGAAATTGCTCGTCAGTTAGGAAAAGAGGGCCTCTTTCGGGAATATTGGGAATCTGGTGCAAAGGCCCCGGATGAACAATCATGGCTAAGTCTGTTCGATGGCGAAGAACCAGTTCTTATTCTCTTGGATGAAATGCCTCCATATTTCCATTATTACAGCACGCAGGTCTTAGGACATGGAACGATTGCCGACGTGATTACCAGAGCATTTTCCAATATGCTGACTGCAGCTCAAAAAAGAAAAAATGTCTGTATTGTCGTTTCTGACCTGGAAGCTGCCTACGATACTGGTGGGAAGTTAATACAACGTGCTCTTGACGATGCCACACAGGAACTGGGGCGTGCTGAAGTTTCCATTACTCCGGTTAATCTGGAATCCAACGAGATATATGAAATTCTTCGCAAGCGACTCTTCCTTTCGTTACCGGATAAAAGCGAGATTGCAGAAGTTGCTTCTGTCTATGCGTCGAGGCTGGCAGAAGCAGCAAAGGCAAAAACGGTTGAAAGAAGCGCCGAGGCACTGGCCAACGAAATTGAATCAACCTATCCCTTCCATCCAAGCTTCAAGAGTATTGTTGCTCTGTTTAAGGAAAACGAGAAATTCAAACAAACGCGAGGATTAATGGAATTGGTTTCGAGGCTTTTAAAGTCTGTGTGGGAAAGCAGCGAAGACGTTTATCTGATTGGTGCTCAGCATTTTGATCTTTCCATCCAAGACGTAAGAGAAAAACTGGCCGAAATCTCAGAAATGAGAGATGTGATTGCAAGAGACCTTTGGGATTCCACGTACAGCGCTCATGCGCAGATCATCGACATCCACAGTGGAAATCACTATGCGCAACAAGTTGGAACTCTAGTGCTAACGGCCAGTCTTTCAACTGCAGTGAATTCTGTTAGAGGCCTCACTGATAGTGAGATGCTTGAGTGCTTAATCGACCCCATTCACCAAGGAAGCGGTTTTCTAGCCGCATTCAGTGAGCTTCAAAAGTCCGCTTGGTATTTACACCAGACCCAAGAAGGACGTCACTATTTTAGTCATCAGGAAAATTTAACGAAGAAACTTCAGGGGTATGCGGATAAAGCTCCACAAAACAAGGTGGATGAACTGATACGCCATCGGCTTGAGGAGATGTATAAACCGACAACAAAGGAAGCATATGAAAAAGTGTTACCTCTTCCTGAAATGGATGAAGCAGAGGCTGTTCTTAAAACGGGACGAGCACTTTTGATAATCAGTCCGGATGGGAAAACTCCTCCAGGTGTTGTTGCGAATTTCTTCAAGGGTTTAGTTAACAAAAATAATATGCTCGTGTTAACCGGTGATAAGTCCTCCATGGCTAGTATAGACAAGGCTGCTCGACACGTTTATGCGGTGGCAAAAGCAAATCCAGAAATTCCTCAATCGCATCCCCAACGAGAAGAGTTGGACACAAAAATTACGCAATATGAGCAGGATTTCCAAACCACCGTTCTTTCAGTTTTTGACAAACTTCTTTTCCCTGGAAACAATCGGGGGGAAGATGTACTTCGACCTAAAGCACTTGATAGTACGTATCCATCCAATGAGCCCTACAATGGTGAAAAGCAGGTTGTAAAGACGCTGACTTCAGATCCTATAAAATTGTATACCGAGATCAGCCAGAACTTTGACGCCCTTCGTGCCAGAGCAGAGTCTTTGCTTTTTGGCTCTCAGGACGAGGCACGCAAGACGGACTTGCTAGACAAAATGAAGCAGAAGACTCAGATGCCGTGGCTTCCAAGCCGTGGGTTTGATCAGCTTGTGATTGAAGCATACCAGCGTGGTGTATGGGAAGATTTGGGGAATGGTTCCATTACAAAAAAACCGAAGCCAAAGACAACGGAGGTCATTATCGGTGAAGACTCTTCTCCGGATGACTCAGGCACAGTGCGGTTGAAGATTGATGTGGCGAATGCCGGAAACAGTCCTCGAATCCACTATGCAGAGGATAGTGAAGTTTCCGAAAGCAGCCCAGTATTGAGTGACAATACACTTGTAACCAAAGCACTGCGAGTTCAGTTTCTCGCCGTCGACCCTACCGGAAAGAATCTCACGGGTGCCCCAAAGACCTGGAAGAATCGTCTAACGCTACGCAACCGATTTGACGAGGTTTCCAGAACAGTAGAATTGTTTGTCGCACCAAAAGGGTCTATTAAGTACACCTTGGACGGATCAGAAGCTCGAAACGGAACCGATTATGCAGGCCCCATTCAGTTGGGAGACGACGAAACGACAGTTTATGTCTTTGCTGAGTGTGATGGCCTTGAGGAAAAGCGCAACTTTACCTTTGCTAAATCCGGCTCCAAAGAAGTCCCAATTATTAGGGAATCGCCAGCAATTTGGCATAGTCCGTCACCAAAGCGTTTGGATAATTCCTCGAAGACGTATGAGGGACTGAAGATGGCTAAGGAAAAAAGCATTGAATTTGAACAGGTTATGCTGATGGTTGGTTCTGCACCAAGGGCGATTCATCTTTCTCTTGGTGAAATTAAGATTGATGCAGAGTTTATTGAGACGGAACTGGGACATCTTCAAAGCCTCGTTGGATCGGAAGCACCTGTGATTATGACGTTTAAAAAAGCCTATATGCCAACTGGCTATGATCTAGAACAATTTGCAAAACAGCTTGGCATTGAGATAGGCAACGGTGAGGTAGAACAAAAATGAGTGGCACTACAGGTTTTGGAGCGCCAACCGAATTTGGGATGCACCATTTTTACGTGGAAATTCCCGCAAGTCAGCGGGAAGCTATCTGTATTTACGAGGATTTTGGCTTCGATGGTGATGAAGCTCGGCGTGAAATGGTTGAATGCAGATTGGTACTGGCTCGAGAGCTTTGGAACAAAATTCGCGATGATGCCAGACGGGACTTTAATGCACGCTTAAAAACTAAAAAGCAAAGTGCCGGCAGTTGGACAATCGGAAGAGTCAAGCTGGACCGATTTCTGGGTAGAGAGTTGTGTGTGCTTGGGTGGGCGGCGGAGCATGCTACACCTGATGAGTGCCTTGTAATATCCCAAAAATGGCTGGCATTGCGGCCCGAGGAGCGCTGGTGGCTTTACAGTAAGACTGCATCGGAAGCAGGGCAGGACAGTCAGTCTGACCGAGGCTGGCGCAAAGCACTCTACTGCGCCTTGTCTGACGGATTAAGTATTAAGTTGGGACACAAACAGAAGCCCAAGACAAAGGAGAAATCCGAACAACAAGACACGTTGCCTCTTTTTGATTTCATAGAAAAGGGAGATATCTGATGGCCCTAGCACCATTTGAATGGAAAGACAAACCAGCACTGATTGAACATTTGTTTCCTGTCCAAAAAATATCTGCTGAGAGCTACAAAGAACAGATGGCGGGAGCAGGCAAAACACTCACAGCTCTAGGAAGTTATTGGAAGGGTCGCAAGCCGCTTATTTTGAACAAGGCATGTATTCTTGGGTCATTACTTCCTGCTACAGAGGATCATCTCAAAGATCTGGAGATTTTTGAGATGCTGATGGGGATGGATGCTGAGACCATGCGAAAGCGCATTGAGGCTACGCTTCCTGCTTCTAGACGCGATTCAGTGGGGAAATTTCTGGTGTTGCCATACTCTGAACAGGTAAGTAAAGCCAAACGCCCCGAAGAACTAGGCGACGATCTTCACATGCATATCTGGAACCGTGTGAATCAGCATCTGGGTACATCTGCCGAATCCTTCCCCGAACTGGTAGAACAGATGGGGATTGCCCGCTTCGGACGTCGTCCAAAGGTTGCTGATGTCTTTTCGGGCTCAGGGCAGATTCCCTTTGAAGCGGCACGCCTTGGCTGTGATGTTTATGCTTCTGATCTCAATCCTATTGCCTCTCTGCTCACGTGGGGGGCTTTTAATATCGTGGGTGCAAGCACGGAAAAACGGGCCGAAATGGACAAGGTTCAGAAGACGCTATCACAGCAGGTGCAAAATGAGATTGACACGCTAGGTATTGAAACGGATGGAAAAGGCTGGGAGGCCAAGGTTTATCTTTACTGTATTGAAGTCAAATGCCCTGAAACTGGTTGGATGGTGCCCCTATTGCCGGACAGAATTATCAGCAAGGGGTATGGGGTTATTGCAGAACTAATCCCCAATCACTCTAGTAAGCGCTACGACATTGAAGTACGACATGTTAATTCTTCCGAAGAGTTGAACGCAGCTCAGGTTGGCACCATTCAAGATGGTAATGTTGTTCATTCACCTGATGGAGTTACTCAATATCGGATAAACATAAAAACCATTCGAGGAGACTACAAAGAAGGTGAAGAAAATAAAAATCGCCTTCGTTTGTGGGAAAAAACAGATTTTGTACCACGTCCAGATGATATATTTCAAGAGCGTCTCTATTGTATTCAATGGATGAAAAAGAAACCAACGGGGTCGAAATACGACTATGAATTTCGTTCGGTCACAGATGAAGATCTGGCTCGCGAGAGAAAAGTAATAGACTACGTCAATGAACATCTCGAGAAGTGGCAGGAAAAGGGTTATATACCTGATATGGTCATTGAAAAGGGATATAACACTGACCAGCCAATCCGCGAACGCGGCTGGACTTACTGGCACCATTTGTTTAATCCGAGACACTTACTCTATCTTGGAGTTATAAAGAAAAATATTAAAAATTCTGTTCTATACCCACTGTTACCATCTATGTTGGATTTTTCAAGTAAGTTGAGTAGATGGACAACATCGGGTGCTAGAATCGCAAAAGATGGTAGTGGCAAGCAAATCGGTGGTGCCAGCAATAACACTTCTAATGTTTTTTATAATCAGGCACTTAATACACTCTATAATTGGGGTTGCCGTTCTTTATTGGACTTGTTCGCGGTGTTGGACAAGCCGATAAAAAGCATACCATTCACATCGGAAACAAGGGTCGGAAATGACCTTGCCTCAGAAGTTCCAGTTGAAAACGATATATATATCACCGACCCCCCATACGGAGATGCAGTTAAATATGAAGAAATCACTGAGTTTTTCATTGCTTGGCTTAGAAAAGATCCTCCTAAAGAATTTGCTCACTGGACCTGGGACAGCCGCCGTTCTTTAGCTATTAAAGGAGAGGATGCAGGCTTTCGCCAAGGCATGGTGGCTTCCTACCACAAGATGGCCCAGAAGATGCCGGATAACGGCATTCAGGTCCTAATGTTTACCCATCAAAGCGGGGCTATCTGGGCAGACATGGCAAACATCATTTGGGCCAGTGGCTTGCAAGTGACGGCGGCTTGGTATGTGGTAACGGAAACTGATTCAGCTGTACGTCAGGGGGCAAATGTCAAGGGAACCATTATTCTAATTCTGCGTAAACGCCATCAAGAATTGGAGACCTTCCGAGATGATCTGGGTTGGGAGATTGAGGAAGCCGTTAAGGAACAGGTAGAGTCGCTGGTCGGGTTGGATAAAAGGGTTCGGGCCCAAGGTTCAGAAGGACTCTACACTGACGCTGACTTACAGATGGGCGGCTATGCTGCGGCTCTGAAAGTCCTGACAGCCTATTCTCGCATTGACGGCAAGGACATGATCGCCGAGGCGGAAGCGCCTCGGCAAAAGGGCAAAAAAACCTTTGTCGATGAACTGATCGAGTTTGCAGTTCAGACCGCGGTCCAGTTTCTTGTCCCTGTAGGGTTTGAAAAGGGTGAATGGCAGAAACTACAGGCGGTGGAGCGTTTCTATCTTAAGATGGTGGAGATGGAGCATCAGGGCGCCAAAACCTTGGATAACTACCAGAACTTCGCCAAAGCCTTCCAGGTGCATCACTTTGACAAGTTGATGAGCGACAGCTCGAAAGCCAATTCTGCACGTTTGAAGCTCTCGTCCGAGTTCAAGAGTGGGATGATGTCCGGAGACGCTGAAATTGCAGGGACACCGTTACGAGCCCTACTCTATGCACTCTTTGAACTCTCGAAAGAAGTCGAAGTGGATGATGTGCTCTTACACCTGATGGAAAACTGCCCCAACTACCTACCAAACAAAGCATTATTAGCTAAAATGGCAGACTATCTGGCAGAAAAACGGGAAGGCATTAAAGGCACGAAGACCTTCAAACCCGAGCTCGAGGCGAGTTGTGCACGTATACTCGCAGAGGCCATACGAAACCAGAGGTTATAAGATATGACGTTGAAGCGCTTTTCATCTCGAACAGAGAGATTGGATACAGAGTTCTTGGCTAAAACTTTAAAAGGTGCATCAAAGTATTTCCGTATTGCAGGTTATTTCAGGAGTTCTATTTTCGAACTTGTTGGTGAGGAAATTGCTCAAATTCCAGAGGTGAAGATTATTTGCAATTCCGAACTGGATTTGGCTGATTTCCAAGTGGCAACAGGGAGGGATACGGTCCTTAAAGAACGCTGGAATGCAGTGGATGTCGAAGCGGAAGCGCTCTTGAAAAGGGAACGCTATCAGACCCTGGGCAAGTTGTTGCAGTCGGGAAATGTGGAAATTCGGGTTGTACCGAAGGAGCGTCTGTTTCTACATGGCAAAGCGGGGGCGATACACTATCCGGACGGTAGCCGTAGATCGTTCATTGGCTCAGTAAACGAGTCGAAAAGTGCCTTTTCTCACAACTATGAACTTGTATGGCAGGATGACGATGAGGAGAGTGCAGACTGGGTAGAGAAAGAGTTTTGGGCTTTGTGGAGTGAAGGGGTTCCTCTGCCGGAGGCGATATTGGCAGAAATCAATCGAGTGGCTAATCGTCGAGAGATCACGGTAGAAGTATTGAACCCCCATGAAGTCCCGGCTGCTGCAATGGCAGAAGCCCCGATCTATCGCGGAGGAGAGCAATTACAGCCATGGCAGCGCTCGTTTGTCACGATGTTCTTAGAGCACCGCGAGACATACGGTAAGGCTCGTTTGCTTCTGGCCGATGAGGTCGGAGTTGGTAAAACACTCTCTATGGCAACTAGTGCTCTGGTAAGTGCTCTCCTTGAAGATGGACCAGTTCTAATTCTTGCTCCGTCCACATTAACAATCCAGTGGCAAATCGAGATGATGGATAAGCTTGGGGTTCCCGCGGCTGTCTGGTCATCGCAAAAAAAGGTGTGGCTTGGTGTTGAGGGCCAAGTTTTATCCCCGCGCGGAGATGCATCTTCTATAAAAAAATGTCCATATAAAATTGCGATTATCTCGACTGGACTGATCATGCACCAGCGGGAGGGCTCGGATTTTGTCAAAGAAGCAGGGATGCTCCTTAAGAACAGGTTTGGGACAGTCATCCTGGACGAAGCACACAAAGCAAGAGCAAGAGGTGGGCTAGGTGATAAGGCAGCTGAACCCAATAATCTCCTCGCTTTTATGCAGCAAATCGGAAGGCGCACCAGGCATTTGATACTGGGTACTGCCACCCCCATCCAGACGGATGTCCGGGAGCTTTGGGACCTATTGGGGATTCTGAATAGCGGTGCAGAGTTTGTTCTTGGGGATTCATTATCCCCTTGGCGAGATCATGAACAAGCGATCCAAATGGTGACTGGAAAACGCCAAGTTACTTCAGAGAGAGAGGCTTGGCAATGGTTAAGTAACCCACTTCCTCCAGCTAAAGAACATCATATAGTCCAACAGATACGGGATCAGTTGGCGATTGATGACCATTCTTTCATTTGCACGTATCGGTTTGAAGACCTAGACTATATGATTCAGAACATGTGGCTTTCTGAGTGTTTGGACGCCAGATTTTTCAAAGAGAATAACCCCGTGTTGCGCCATACGGTCCTGAGAAAGCGAAAACAGCTTGAAGACGACGGTCTATTAGAAAAAGTCGGTGTTAACACACACCCGTTACCCCGAAACCTTGCACAGTATCAGTCTCGCTTTGTCGGATTGGGGATTCCAACAAACACGCCCTTTCAGGTTGCGTATGAAAAAGCCGAAGAGTTTTGCAGACTTCTTAATTCCAGAACTAAAGCCGGCGGCTTTATGAAATCACTGATGCTGCAGCGTATTTGTTCAAGTTTTGCTTCCGGTTTGAAAACCGCGCAAAAGATGCTTAAGCACTCTATTTCAAATGAGGATGAGGACCGTGTTGAACAAGTAGAACACATCCTTTCTGAAATGACGCCCGCAGAAGTAGCTTGTCTCAAAGAAATCGAGATACAGCTGTCACGTGCTGAAGCCGTAGATTCTAAACTCAACACGGTGAAGTGGTTTCTAACTGAATTCAGAACTGACGGGAAAACCTGGCTTGAACACGGATGTATTATTTTCAGCCAGTACTATGACACTGCAGAATGGATCGCGAAAGAATTGGCCAAAACTTACAAAGGTGAAGTTGTGGCAGTATATGCGGGTGTTGGAAAGAGTGGACTTTTTCGGGGCGAGCAGTTTAACAATGTTGAACGTGAAGTCATAAAGGCAGCTGTTAGAACTCGTGAGATAAGGCTGGTAGTAGCGACCGATGCGGCCTGCGAAGGTTTGAACCTTCAAACGTTGGGCACCTTGATTAACATTGATCTTCCTTGGAATCCGTCTCGGCTTGAACAGCGATTGGGTAGAATCAAACGTTTTGGTCAGGCTCGTAAGTTTGTTGACATGCTCAATCTAGTGTACAGCGAAACACAGGATGAGAAGGTTTACAACGTCTTGTCAGAACGCCTGCGGGATACCTATGACATTTTTGGCAGCATCCCTGACACGATCGATGATGAATGGATTGAGAACGAAGAGGAGCTTAAGGCTCGAATGAATGAATACATTCATGAAAGAAATAGGGCACAGGATGCTTTTACTGTAAAGTATCGCGTAACCATCGACCCTGAGGCACATTTGTGGGAAAGATGTGCTTCCGTGTTATCTCGTCGTGATATTGTCAACAAACTCAGTGAGCCTTGGTGATAAGACTACAGCCGGAACAATAGTCTGTAAGAAATATGGGGAAGGTCTATTCTGTGGAAAAGCGAGTATTACCTGTGTTAAGCACAGGCTTGAAAGACTGTTTTAATATTGGTATAATTGGTAGTGCCTCATATAGCAACGGATATGAGGGATATCTGTGAACTGCTGTCAAGCATCCCACGACCGCCTCCGTTCAGATTCCAGCAGATGCTAACCCAAGCATAGCACATCAGTGTTACTATTAGCCCTGTCCATCTAAGGTACTTACCCAGGATGCGACCGAGAAAGAAGGTATGCTGTTTAGGGTTTACTGTCTAGTACAGTGTAATTGGCTAAGGTTACAGACCCTATCAGCTCTGCTAAAATGGACATCAAGAAATATCGAATCAAAGGTTACACACACTTTGACCGTCGAGTCCCCGTTTGGCGTGTCGCTAGACAAATAGTTAATCCGTCGTGGGTAGCTGTGCACGGGTTTTTTCCATTTATCCATTTTCAATTGAAGAGCCAAAAATACATAAAAGATGCTCCCGCTCGAGAACGAAAACCCGAAAAGATTAGAGATATATATTATGCATCGCATTTGGACGGATATATTTTTAAATATTATGGAGAATTACTTAACCAACGATATAACGAAGCTGTTATACAGCATGACATTGACGATGTCGTCACTGCCTACAGATCAAACAAAAGCGGGAAAAGTAATATTCATTTTGCCAAAGAGGTCATAGACTTCATAAAACGCCATTCACAGGTATTTATCCTCGTCTCTGACTTTGAGAAATACTTTGATACACTAGAGCACAGTTACCTGAAGAAGCGTGTGAAACATCTTCTCGGTAGTCAAACCCTTCCGCCAGACTTCTATGCTGTGTTCAAAGCTATAACTCAATTTAGTTGGATAGAGCTTGAAGATATTGAGCAGGAGCTAAAGGTCAAATACACATCTAAAGAACTGCGATCACTCAATCGACTCTTTGATGATAAGGAGTTTAGGGATTTTAAGTCGAGAATCAAAGTGGGCAGGAATAGAAAGGGATTTGGTATACCGCAAGGTGCCAGTATATCGGCTGTCTTATCTAATGTTTACCTCCTTGAATTTGACATTCACCTCAAGAAGTACGCCCAGGTACACGGCGGTCTGTATAGACGGTATTGCGATGACTTAATTCTGGCTATTCCGGTATCAACTCGATGCGAGAATGCTCATGAAGTTGACTTCGTATTGGAGCAGGCGGTAAACAGCATACCTCACCTGTCCTTGCAAGCCCAAAAAACTAAGCACTATATTTTTGAAAATGGTCAGATGCTCGACATTGACAATGGCTGCGAAAAAGCGAGTCTGGATTATCTAGGTTTCTCTTTCAACGGGGAGCAGGTCAAAATTCGTGAGAAAAGCCTTTTTAAGTACTATTCGAGAGCTTATAGAAAGGTAAGGTCAGTCAGAATAAAGTCTGAAATGTTCGGACGGAAAGCATATAGAAAAAAATTGTATTCAATGTATACACATATGGGCAAAAGGAAAAAGGGCCGTGGGAACTTTTTGTCGTATGCCTCTAAGGCTCAAGCCGTTTTCGATGAGAACGCTACAACCATTAACTTGATGGAGACGCAAGTAAAGAGGCATTGGGTACGAATACAGAGACGGTTGAATCAACCTGATTCATGATAGGAAAGGCGACGGACTTACCGATGTGCCCGGTACCTGGTTCTTGCCACCGCGTCGTGGTTGTGAACTAGTACGGATCGCTTACACCCAGAAAATCCTTGCTACACAAGGATCGACCGCACTTTCCGCGCACCTTCCGGTCTATTTAATTTTTGCAGGGATGTAACGGGTTGAATTTAAGTGAATATTGCGCTCGATTTGTCGTCTTGAGAATTTCCAGTTGTGAATGATGACGTGAGAATTTCGTAAGCTATTTTCGTTTGCCAAAATATTGTACAGGAGCTGGCCATAGCTGTGTCGAATACCTCTGTGTAAATCTTTGATGGAGGGCTTCAAATTGATTGCTGATATGCGGCATTACATCATGGGTGCCTCCGCTGTCTGGTCACGCCTTATCGACCGGTTCGGCTGGGTTGAGATGATAGACAAACTTGCGGCCCGTGACGATTGTAAATTGTCTGTCGGGACGCGACTCAAGGCCTTACTCATCAATATTGGCACGGACCGCAAAGCCTTGTATAAGGTGCAGGAATTCTATGAAGAACGTGATGTGGAAGTCCTGCTCGGCGAGGGTGTGTCTTTCGCTGACCTCAACGATGACGCGCTTGGCCGCGCCCTCGACATCCTGTACGATCTTGACCTCGATACAGTGTATCCACAAATCGCCCTAGCCACAGTCAAGCAATTGTGGATCATCGAACAGTTCGATGACTTGTTACCTGTGCATGCGGACACGACATCCCTCACCCTTTTTGGCGATTATCCGGAGCCAAACACTTCGGAGCAGAGCGATTCGAATCAGGATAGTTTTGCAATCGCACGCGGGTATTCAAAGGCGCATAGACCTGACCTCAAGCAAATCATCTTTGGGCTGTGCACCCTCAAGGGGGTACCCTTGTGTGCCAACGTGGACAAAGGCAACCAGGACGACCATACATGGAACAAGGAAAACGTCCCAAGGCTGTTCAATCTGCTTGACGAGCAGACTCAAGAAAAACTGCTGTATATCGCCGACTCTGCCGTTGTCACTAGGGGGAATCTGGAACTCTTTGCGAAAGATGAGATACACTTTGTCTCTCGGCTCCCTTCGAGCGTCAAGTTGTGTGCGGACTTGAAACGCGCTGCGTGGGAGAAGGAAACGGCGTGGCAGGACATCGGGCAGACCGCCATTTCAAGCAACGCCTCAACCTACAAGATTCAGTCGTTTCGCCGCGAGTTGTATGGGCGGACATACCGATTCATCGTGGTTCGCTCGACGGGCCTGACGGCTCAGAAAGAGCATAAGTTGGAGGATGTGCTAGGTCGGGAGAAAGACACTCTGACCAAGGCGATTGAGAAGGCCAGTAAGGCTGTCTACAACTGTGAAGGGGACGCCAGGACGGCTGGAGAAGCATTTGCCCATGAACACAGGAAAGCTCTGCACGAGTTAAAAGTGTCGGTCGTCGCACAACAGGTGCAGGAGAAGCGGGCACACAAAGGCCGACCGCGTAAGGACGAGCCCGCACCAGGAATGCACATGGAATACCGCTTGGCAGTCGACCTTGTCGCACCGGACGAGCAAGTGCTTCGGGAGTGGCGAGAGCGCGAAGAAACATTTGTCCTATTAACGGATATCCGGGACGACAAACGGGTTTCAGATGAACAAGTGCTCCGTCTATACAAGGACCAGATTGAAGTGGAGAATGGCTTCAAGCATCTCAAAAGCCCATACCATGTAGGGCCTGTGTTCCTGCACAACCAGACGCGGGTGAAAGCATTCGCCTATGTCATGCTTCTTTCACAGTTGCTGTATGACTCGTTCGAGTACATTCTACGCGAACAGATGGCCAAAGAAACGGAGCCGCTGATTCTACCTGGCAAGCGCAAGAGCATGCGCCCCACGGGTGTTTCAGTGTTGGAGATGTTGGAGACGATGCAAACGGTATGGCTAGGCGATGAAAACGGTTGGCAGCGGATGACGGCCAGACCACACAATGACCAAATAGAACGAGTTCTGGGGCTGCTTGGGTTTGATTTAAGCATCTACAACACAGTTCGAAAAAACGGATAACCAATGACTGTATCAGCACGACCTTGACTTCCATATCTGATCATTTTAAGCAATGATCGGTGCGGCCGGGCAAGGTCGTGTGACCTAGCAGGTGGAATCCCTGCCTGGTAAGATGTGAGCCACATCACCAGTAGCGAGTCTTGGGCGCAACAGGGCAACCTGCTGTACTAAGCGTAGACAGCAAGGCAGTAGGCCTGAATGTGATTGAGCCCCGAAACTCATATAAGTTGGGAAGGTCGACGGTTTCGATCTATCGGAAGGCAACACTACTTGAAGCGCCAAGGCCAGCATCAAGTGGCTTCCCCGGGGTCGAAGAGCCAGGCATGCTGTACAATGGTCACACGGGAACCCGGGAGACCCTGCATGTTCTTCCGCAGAGGGAGTATGACAAATAACCGAGTTAAAGGGAGGATGTCAAACGATGTGCAGGGAGTCGGATAGCTGCGTAGTACCTGTGAAACCGGGTAACGCCGGTAGAGGGAAGGCAGTTACACACAGGGGTAGGGAAATCATGGAAACGAAATTGGCAAGGATAGCAGAAATCGCGAGACAGAAGCCCAAAGAGCGGTTCACATCGCTGTACCATCTGCTCAACGAAGAGATGTTGCGGCTATGCCACGAAGAGTTGGATGGGAACAAGTCCGCAGGAGTCGATCACGTAACCAAGCGAGAATATGAGGAGCATCTTGATGCGAACCTTCAGCAGCTTGTCGCAAGGTTAAAGTCTCACGCATATCGACCACAACCAGTACGCAGGGCGTACATTCCAAAAGGGGGTAGCAATGATCTGCGCCCGCTTGGAATTCCGGCCTATGAGGACAAGATAGTCCAGCTTGGGGCATCTAAAATTCTCCAAGCAATCTATGAACAAGACTTTCTTGACTTCTCTTACGGGTTTCGCCCGGCAAGAAGCTGTCACATGGCACTGCGTAGTGTCAATCGAGTGATTGAGAAAGGCAGCATTTGCTACGTCGTAGATGCAGACATCCGAGGGTTCTTCAACAACATGGACCACGAGTGGCTCATGAAGTTCCTGGACCTACGACTAGGCGACCCAACATGAAGCGTCTCATCCGCCGATTTCTAAAGGCTGGAGTGATTGAAGAGAGCGTATGGGAGCCTACCGATGTCGGCGCACCACAAGGGGAGTGATTTCCCCGATATCGGCGAATTTGTATCTGCACTACGCGCTGGACTTGTGGTTCGAGAAAGTGGTGAAGAAGCAGTGTGACGGGCAAGCAGAAATGGTGCGATATGCAGATGACTTTGTGTGCTGCTTCCAGATCAAACAGGATGCGGAAAGGTTCTATGCTGCGCTGGTTCAAAGACTAGCGAAGTTTGGACTTGAGATTGCAGACAACAAATCCAAGATTCTCATGTTTGGCAGATTTGCGGAATCGACCATGCGGCGGCTGGGGCAGGGAAAACCGGGTACCTTCGACTTCCTAGGATTCACACACTATTGTGGGAAGTCCCAGAGGGGAACCTTTCGCGTGAAGCGGAAGACAAGCCGGAAGAAGTTCAGTGCGAAGGTGAAGGCATTTGAACAGTGGATACGGCAGAATCGGCATGAGTATATCGATGACATCATGAAAACGGTGGCCCAAAAGCTTACGGGGCACTGCTGCGTATTCCGGTGAAAACGGCCACCCATTCCGGAAATGTGTAGGCCAGTCATTCCGATAATTAGCGGCCACTGAGTCCGGTAATTCACGGCCACTTTCGTCAGCCTCGTAGCGTGGCTTGAACTCTATTTACCAGAGTCTTCGAGATTTGGCAAGTCGCTCTTCAATTTTCTCATGGATTCCCCTTTTATCTCTAGCCTGTACGCGTTGTGAACGATACGGTCGAGGATAGCATCGGCCAGGGTGGGATCGGCAAAGTGTTGGTGCCAAAGCTCAACTGGGAGCTGGCTGGCGATGCAGCTTGAGTGCGTCATTGTGCGTTCGTCCAAGAGGTCGAGCAAGTCTCTGCTCTCCGGAACGGACATAGGGGCGAGGCCCCAATCGTCGAGGATGAGCAAATCTGCTTTTTGCAGTTGACGTCGCAGCCTCGCGTACGAGCCATCCCCTTTTGCTACCGCCACGTCCTGTAGAAGTCGGGACACCCGGAAGTAGCGCACGCTCATGTTTTGCCTGCAGGCCGCGACGCCGAGTGCACAGGTGACGAACGTCTTGCCCACGCCTGTTGGGCCCGTGACGATGAGGTTGTGATGCGTCTGGATCCATTGCCCGGTAGCCAGACTGCGCAAGAGACTGTGGTCTAGGATCCTGGAAGGGTGACGCTCTACCTCTTCCGGTGCGGCACGGACCTTGAGCTTCGCCTCCCGAATGAGACGCTCCTGGCGGTGATTCTGCCGGCTCACCCATTCCTGATCCACGAGGAGTCCAAAACGTTCCTCGAACGTGAGGTCGTGGATAGCCGGGTCTTGCACCTGACGCGCGTAGGCGTCCGCCATGGCCCCGAGTTTCATCTGCCGAAGGTAGTGAACGGTTGGGTCTGTTAGCATTGATGGGTTCTCCTTTCAGGGGGCTTCCGCCCCCTACGTTGGTCCACTGAAACAGGCGATTTTGGTAGTACTCTGGCCCTCGGATGTTCCCGTGGTTTGGCGTCGTGAAGTCTGTCTCCACGACGATGCTCTCCTTGTCTAGGCCATTCTTGAGGATGGACTGAACGCTACGGTATGACGGGGAGTTGATTGTCAGCGCCCGCAGAGCCGCCGCCTCTAGCCTGGCATGCGAATACTTCTTACTCAGACTCAGAAGTCCTAAGCAAGAGCGGTACCCCTGCTCTGGATGCTTGTACTTCTGCAGAATGCGCTCGACGAGGATTCCGGTACTGGGCCCGATGCCCTGGCCCCAAGAGATGAGCCGAGATGGAGTCCATTCGAGGTGCTTCTGGTGTGACTTCGGACGATGAAGTGGATTCGTGCGAACGTCGCCACGCAGAGTGGCGCGCGTATGACTAGCCACACGCCGCCCCTTGAAGAAAATCTCGACTGTACCCTGTGTGATACGAGCATGCACTTGCTGACCGACAAGCGAATACGGGACACTGTAAAACGCTCGCAGTACCTCGATGTGGTAGTCTATGTGTACCGCGCACAGCTTCCATTCTGCGTACTCGTAGGGGACTCTGGGCAGCGGGCGGAGGGCGAGCATGTCCGTGGCCTCAAACAGGGACTTGCGCGAGCCCTCCAGCTTTTGAAACGGCTTGCTGTTGAGATGCTCCAGCAACTCGGCAATTGTGCTGTTTAGCTCCTGGAAGCTGAAGAATGTCCGGTGCCGTAGCACAGCGATGATCCAGCGCTCAACGATCTGTACACCCACCTCGGCCTTGGACTTGTCTTTTGGCTTCCGCGGACGTGTTGGGAGAATGGCGCATCCGTAGTGGGCGGCCATCTCTTGATATGAGCGATTGAGTGTGGGCTCGTAGCGGTCGGCTTTGAAGACGGCAGATTTGAGGTTGTCTGGTACGACCAGCTCTGGCACGCCCCCGAAGCTCTCAAAGGCCCGTACATGTGCCCCTATGAACCATTGCAGCGTCTGGGCCGGATGTGCCTCTACAAATGTGAAATTGCTTGCTCCCAAGACGGCTATGAAGATTTGCGCATCCTGGACCTCGCCGGTCTCTCTGTCCACAACAGGGACTGTTGGGCCTGCGTAGTCTACGAACATCTTCTCCCCAGCACGATGCTCCTGGCGTAGGGAAATCTGCAGTTGCTTCCTCCACACGCGATAGCGCTCACAGAACTGGCTGTACTGGTAGCCGTCTGACTGTTGCTCCTTGTACTCCATCCACAGCAGTTGCAACGTGACCCCTTTACGCTTGAGTTCCAGATGCACGTGAGCCCAGTCCGGCTCGAAGCAGTTTCGTGGACGACCTTGTGGAACGGGGAAGAGCATGGACTCGAGTGTAGCGTCGTCCATGCCCTCTGGAAGGGGCCAGCCGAGCCCGGTCTCCTGGGCCCTCGTGATGATTTTGGAGACGGTGCTGCGTGAGAGCGAAACGCTCTTGGCGATGGTTCGTTCGCTGAGACCTGCTTGTGCGTGCAGCCTCAAAACTTCGTGAATCTTGCGCATTGGTGTCCTCCCCCTAGGCAACGGCGACGACAACTCCTCTCTCCGGAATGTAACTAGATTCCAGATGACGAGTTGCTGCCCTGCCTGGAAATGTGAGGCCAACGCTACGAGGCGACAAACGCCAAAACAAGTGGCTGTGATTTTCCGGAATGGGTGGCCGTGACTTTCCGGAACGAGTGGCTGCGATTAACCGGAATCGGTGGCCGCGAATTTCCGGAATGGGTGGCTACTTTCATCCGGAATACGCAACTACCGTTACTATCCGTCACAGACAACAGTCAGAGCCTGGAGGCCTATCGATACCAACTGACCAAACTGCTGTACAAATGGCTCAATCGCCGCAGCCAGCGGAAGAGCTTTAACTACACGACGTTCAACGCCTTTCTGGCTCGGCACCCGCTCCCCGGACCGAAGATTTATGTGCACATCTACGGGCAACCTGTCGGCAAACCACTGTAAAATGACTTGAGGAGCCGTATGCCTTAATTGGGCCTGTACGGATCTGTGAGGGGGACAAGTTCAATCCCGATGACTCAGGGCAAAGGGAAAGGCTTGTCTCTACTCGACCGGTTTCATCTTGACTGGATATGCCTTTCGCCCGCCCATATTATTTTTCTCTTATGCGCCAACTCGAATTACCAATTCAGACCCTGCCAGAAGGCGCGGAAAATCCGATATAAGGAAAGTCACCTCCACCATACCCGACCAAACCACAACGCTGCAACACGTCCCAAGGTAATCAAGCCATCAAAGGGTTACCTTGGGTGACCTCATCGACGTTAGAAAATGCGTACCCTGGAAGGGTGCTGTCTATTGACACCGTAATGCCTGTACTGCGGCTTCATGTGCCACCCAAACCTTACGGTATTGCGTACAAGCGACCACTTAGCGTCCATTCCTTGCGGTCAACGTAATCGACGTGAAGCGTTGCCACCACGCAATGATGGTCGTTCGGAGCCCATTGGACACCGTGTCCGCGGGGATAGATTAGCCGTTTGCGTCCGAATACGGCCTTGTCCGAATCCATCAACAGAGTTTCGATGTATTCAGATGACAAGCCTGTCAGGCTACCAAGTCGGTTTGTAACGTCGCTTAGATGGGAACCATCATGCGTGTGAAACGAACTCACAATTCCGTCGAGCAAGGGTTTTACCAGTCCGGCAGTGTTTAGGACTGCACCTTTTGGCACGGACAGGGTCAGTTCAAGTCCGAACGTTCCGTTCCACTCCCTTACGATTGTGGTCGCAACTTGTTGGCTTAATAGACCCCATATCACATGGGGCTTTGTGGACTGAGTCAGCGGGGGACAAGCGTTCGAGGGCCATTTTGCGATGGTGTCGTTGTCGTTCGTCAAAGGTAACGTTGCGGTTGGTGTTACTTTGTAGCGGTAAAAGTGAGCTGTTTCACCACTTAGTGTAACTGGGCAACTTGGCGGAACTTGGACGATATGTTTGAAGGATATTCCTCGTAGACATAGGTGTTTGAAGGCAGCGACACCCACATTGTATAACAGCACGTTTTCGGTATCGAAGTACCCGGTGTCCGTTGATATGTAGGCTGCTTGCAGAAACGATTTGTCAGTCTCGGGGCGAATCTGATGAAGTGCCTGACGGAGATCGTCACGCATCTGCCGCATCCAGCCCTTTGGCTCGAATGGCAGTCTGGCTGTGGACCATAGCTCAACCGTTGAATCGGACTGTGGTACCCTCATCCAATAAGGTGGCGGTGTATTGTCATTAATAACAGGGCTGTTGCAGTCCACCGCGGAACGGGATGGTTTGTGACTTGGACGAAGTGGTTTTGCCAATGGAGGGAGACCACCCGTCAGTTCCTTGTAGGTCGCAATGTACTTCGCGCGAAGCCACCGTAATTGATACTGTTCTGCAGTTTGTTGCATCCAGTCCAGAGTCCCGGCAAGAAGCTTGCGCAGGCGCACCACTTCGTTCTCAAGCTCTTCCAACCGATCTCGTTGCGCGACAAAATCCACCCCACACCAAGAATGCAGAATCTCAACAACTTGCTGCTGCTCACGTCGGAAGTCGGCGGCGAGAATCTGATCTTGCCGGTCACGAAACCCTGAATCGCTGCTGAAGTATTGGCATGTCCGTGACTCCTCTGTATGTTGGCGGAGCTCTTTTTTGAACGAGGGACAATTGGTCCTTGTACAGGATGCTTGGTGGCCCGAGTTTCACAACGACGGCCGGCGTGAGGGGCTGTCCCTTAGAATGTGAAGTTTTACGATAACAGTACGTTTTTCCAGCCACTAGTCTCATATGTAACCCTCGTTCCAAAGCACGCTTCTTTGCATGTCGATCATTCTTCAACCGGACGACTATTCCTTCAAAATGTGAGGAGTAGATTACTACCGACAGTACTCTTGGGCTGTCTTTTGGTATAATAATCCGGTGGTTCGTAACTCTTTATGAAGGGTAGGTGGGTGCTTTGGAGCTACTGCCTCTTAAACGCATGTTTGACCGTATTGAGATAGCTCGCTCAGATTCGGACAGTACCTTCTTTATGGAATTACTTTACTGTGGCGAAATGATAACTAAACTGGTGGGCCTCGGTCTCATTGCAGCCATCGAGAATGATCGCAATAGGGATAAATATAGACATCTTTATAGCCTCGTCCGTTCAGATGGAATTGGCGAATGGGCGCGCACGATTGATGAAGTGCTGGTTGGACCTACTTCGCAAAACTTGGCGTCTGGGGCGTTCACAGAGAGGAACGAGCTCACTCAAAAAGTCAAACAGGATACCTGGCAATACATGGCGGTTGAAGAATTGCATCGTTGTCTAAAGACGATTGATCGCAGTTGCGAAGATTTACCCGCTAGAATAGATGGCAAAAAATGGTTTGAGTACTTTGCGAGATTACGAAACAAAACGCGAGGACACGGAGCAATTCTTAGCGAACGAAGTTCCCAGTTAGCAGAATACCTTGAAATTTCCATTCGAATTTTCTCAGAGAACCTTTCACTGTTTCAACGCCAATGGGCATACATGCACAGGAATCTGTCTGGAAAATACCGGGTCACAAAACTAAGCCCCGAAGCTGATGAGTTCGACTATCTGAAATCAACCACTGAATACAACATCCCCAATGGAGTGTACGTCTTCATTGATAAGCCATGTCTTGTAGAACTAATTGATTCCTCCGTCGATGCAGTCGATTTCTATTTTCCCAATGGTGGATTCAGAGCGAAGAATTTTGAAATGTTGTCCTACATAACAGGCAATATTTTATCGCTTCCAAATGATTCATATCTGCTCCCCGTCGAGGAGCTTCCCGCTAGTGAGACTGACGGTATTGGTTTGTTGGAAATCCAAGGGAATTGTTTTGGCAACCTGCCCCCAGTCCCAAGTGGTTATATTAGCAGAATCTCCTTGGAAACTGAGCTGTATCAACACTTGATTAACGATCGTCACCCGTTGATAACACTAGTTGGACGTGGAGGTATAGGAAAAACCTCACTCGCTCTTCGAGTGCTGCATCAGGTGTCAGAAACAGACAGATTCAGCACAATCGTTTGGTTCAGCTCCAGAGATATTGATTTATTGGATTCGGGAGCTAAGATGGTCAAACCACAGATCTTGACTATATCGGAAGTTGCTAAGGAGTATTTTAGGCTCATTGGGCCGGAAGGTCACTCGAAAAAGGACTTCAATCCGGTCGAGCACTTATCCAAAGAGTTTACTGCGAGCTCAATTGGACCAACGTTGTTCGTTTTTGACAACTTTGAAACGGTTAGCAGTCCCGCAGAACTTTATTCTTGGATTGATACTTACATCCGGTTGCCGAATAAGGCACTCATTACTACACGTTTTCGTGACTTTAAGGGAGATTACCCCATTGATATAACCGGTATGACTAAGCCTGAGTACATAAAACTAGTTAAGACAACTTCCGACAAGTTAGGTATTAGTCATTTGATAACACAAGAGTATGAAGATGAATTGTATAGGGATTCTGACGGGCATCCATATGTCGTCAAGATACTTCTCGGAGAAATAGCAAAGGCTGGGTCTAGACGAAACGCTGAACGTATTGTTGCAGGACGAGATGACATATTGGATGCATTATTTGAAAGGACCTACTCATCACTAACACCTATAGCACAGCGAATTTTTTTAACGATCAGCAATTGGCGCTCCACTGTACCACAATTAGCAATTGAAGCGGTTCTATTAAGAACGTGGACCGAAGAAAAGGTGGACGTAGAGAGTGCGGTGGATGAGTTAAGTAGGAGCTCTTTTGTGGAAATTTTAAGTTCGGAAGAGGACCAGGAGCTCTTCTTGAGCATCCCCCTTGCTGCGGCGATATTCGGAAAGAAAAAGCTTTCTGTGAGTCCATTGAAGAGCGCTGTTGAGGCTGACACTCAAATGATTCAGTATTTTGGCGCTACACAGATTACAGATGTACGTCACGGAATGGCGCCTAGAATCAAAAGGTTGTTTCAGAATATATCCCGGAACATCAGTGCTAGTCTTGTAACGCTAGGCGATTACATGCCAATGTTACAGTTTATAGCAAGGAAATATCCTCCTGCATGGCTTGGGATTGCAGACTTGATTCAAGAAAATGGAGATGAATCTGTCGGCACTAACGAAAAGGACGCACTTTTTTTATATTTGGAAAACACAACTTCCCATGAACTGGATTCTGTGGTCTGGGACCGGCTAACCTTCATTTTCGAGGAACAGGGTGACTGGGAGGGGTTGGCACATTCGTTAGTTGAACGATGCCAACTACCTGACGTTCCTTTCTATAGTATTAGCAACGCAGCAAATAAAATTAACAAGCTATTCAGCAGTGGGCATTTAACCTTGGACAATGACGAAAAGCAAATATTACTGACACGCTTGGCTTCCGTCATGGAGGAAAGAATTCAAGAGGCAGATGCGACAGATTGCTCAAGGCTTGCGTGGTTAAATGTTCATATTCACAACAGGGAAAAAGCAATAACTATCGCAGAACTAGGATTGCGCTTGGAGCCGTCCAACCCTTATTGTAACAATATCATTACACGAATGACTGAGCCCGCCTGATGGAAGCAGGGGAGTTACCGATGAGCCCGGTCGCGTATCTGATGTCTAGCTAATGTGAACCCTTTCTAGATTTTCTGTCTCTCTGTTTGCCTGTTATGGCTTCGTGCGATTTAGTGAATTCGTGGTTTTGGTCTTATACGGATCGCTTCCACCAAGAATCCTTGGTATGTAAGGAAAGTTGCCTCCGCCACACCGGACCAAAACCACGTCCCAAATATTTGACGGTATGGTGGAGCGGCGAATGAGTAGCATTTTTTATTCCTAACAATGTATTTAACTCGCAAGACCTAATCGAAACAAGATAACGAACTGGGCAATTAACTGTGGACGGTATCAACACGCACTGAACTGAGCTCGAATGAAATTCCAATAGAAGGTTTGCCGAGAGACTTGTGTAGGCATCCAATATCCGTTGATAGAGAGGCAGGTTCATACAATATGTGCTAGAATTTGAAGTGAGATGTGATATCGGCCTTCAATGCAGCATAGAACCCTTCCGTGATGAATCTGGCCTGATATCATTCGATGACCCTCAGGGGCTACGGAAGGGGGATTTATGATGGCCGAAATCATACAGGGTTCATTGTTCGAAGAGGATTATCTTGTCCGGACAGTTGGATCACTTGCGTGGATTGCAGAGACAGCGTTAACAGAACTTGTGGCCAATGCCTGGGACGCCGGTGCTACTCGAGTTGACATACAAATCCCAAGCCATACTTTTGACGAAATTTCGGTTGTGGACAATGGAACTGGCCTTACAGCAGACGAATTTCGAAAAAGATGGATGACCCTCGGATACAACCGTTTAAAGCATCAAGGCGAGATCGTTCAGTTCCCTTCTGATGTCCAAACAGCGTATCGCTGGGCGTATGGAAGGAATGGGATAGGTCGTCATGGTATGCTGTGCTTTGCAGATGAGTATGTAATTGAAACTAGTAAAGATGGGTACTGTAATATGTTTGTAGTTCAAACGTCCAAAGAAAGGCAGCCCTTTACGGTTACAAGTCATGAGGTCAGGCAGAGTAATGAACACGGAACCAAACTTACCGCACAGATTCATAGAAATCTCCCCAACGCAGACACCATAAGAGAGGTTATATCCGCGCGCTTCTTGCACGATCCTCAGTTTCAGGTATACGTAAACGGAGAATCCATTGAATTGACGAATCACAAGGGTATTATTGAAGAGACTGTACTGGTGGTCGAGGAAGTCGAACTTGGGATCTACACTATTGATTCAACCAAGGCCGCGAAGACCGCTCGCCAGCATGGCGTTGCCTTTTGGGTTGGAAATCGCCTGGTAGGGAAACCAGGTTGGCATATCGGAGATGTGGTACTGGCAGATGGAAGAACCAATTTTGCTAAACGTCATACTATCGTTGTTAAATGTGATGGACTATATAACGAGGTGCTGCCAGATTGGTCTGGCTTCAAACCTTCCAAATTAATGGATTCTGTGTTGCGCGTCTTAGCTAGCTATGTTGATGGTTTTTATAGGATGGCAATGAAGGACAAAATTGGCGAGACCACTCGGGAAGTTCTCACAGAGCACCGTTCTGCCCTGCGAGAACTCTCGGCAGCTGGCCGGTTTGAAGTGTCTGAGTTTGTTCAACGGATGGTCGACAGCCACCCTATTATTCAAGCCGAAATGTTATCCATTGCGGTTGATGCAGTAATTCACTTGGAAAAGACACGAAGTGGCGCGAGCTTGCTACAGAAACTTTCTGCTCTTTCGGAAGAAGACGTTGACGGACTGAACCGCTTATTGGAAGACTGGGACGTGAAGGACGCGTTGTCAGTTCTTGATGAAATAGACAAACGATTACTTACGCTTGAGGCACTAGAACGGTTGTCAATCGACCCCTCCACCGATGAACTTAAAACTCTTCATCCATTGGTTTTACAGTCTCGCTGGCTCTTTGGTCCAGAGTTTGACTCTCCGATGTTCACATCCAACGTTTCACTTACGACAGCAGTCCAGGAACTCTTCGGAGAGCGTCCCTTGCCGTCTGCCTTTTATAATGCGAGGCGACGTCCCGATATTATTGTGATGGAGAGAGGTACAATTACCGCTGTTTGTACGGAAGAGTCAGACGCGGATGGTGGATTGTCTGTGATGGGGAGAATCCTCCTTGTCGAGTTAAAGAGGGGCGGGTTTACAATTGGGCGTGACGAAATTAACCAGGCTAACAATTATGTTGAAGATCTTCTGAACTCAGGTCACTTAGATGGTTCGCCGTTTATAAATGCTTTTGTTGTGGGATATAAGGTCGATAGCCGGAGCAACAACAGCCGCATTAGGAAGATTGGTGACCACCCTGAAAGGGGAAGGGTTGAAATCACTACGTATAATCAGCTAGTTCGCACAGCGCATCAAAGATTATTTAGATTAAAGAGTCAATTAAGTGAGCGGTACCAATCGATCGGCAAGGATACGCTTGTTCATAAGCTGTTAGAAGAACCCCAACAGTTGACTTTGCTAGACGATACCGATATTGAAACGGCGTGATTTAACAAGGAGAGCGGCTATCCTTCGGAGTTGTGAGGGACAATATGCGATACGGAATAAAGGACTATAAGTGGGTACGGGCCGCGGAAGAAATCAGGACTATCTTGATTAAAAGGGCTAAATGAAGAAGCACGATCCCGTATTCTGAACTTGTTCAGGAACTCAGGACTATTTCGTTAGAATGTGATTCACACGCACTTCACGAGATGTTAGGCGAAATATCAGTGTCTGAAGATGCCCATGGAAGAGGTATGTTGAGTGTTATCGTGGTCCACAAACGAGTGGATATGCAACCGGGCAGGGATTCTTTCGGCTAGCACAATCACTCAAGCGGGAGAGGAGTGACATACTTAAATGTTGGATTAACGAAGTTAAGCTAGTTTATGCGGAGTGGAGCGTATCATAGGGGTTGTAGTCCAAATCGTTTAAATGTGTTCAGTGTACATGGGAATGCACTGGGGGAATATTGTGAAGCGAGACATCATTCGTAAAATGGTATTATTGGCACCACGAGGGTATTTTTGTGCTGTAAACCCTGATCTACCCAATCTACTCCTGGGACCTGATTTGTTGGTGGGAGGCGAAGGGAATTTATTAAGTTTCTTTGTTCCAGCTGTGAATGAAAGTACTGACAGAGTTCTGACTCGTCTGGCACTAACTAGGGGCTGCTGAATGACCGAAAATCGGCGCCGTAGCAAGGTTTTTCGGGTGTGAATGTCGAAGTTATATGCAAGGATTTCGATGATCGGACCGCAAAAACCTTGCACTTGGAGGGTGCCCACATGTACCAAAAACGCGAGAATCAGTTGCTCTTGCCACACGAGTTCTTCCTGCCGTTTACCAGGAAGCTGAATGAGGAAAACCGTTGGGTAAAGCTCGCTCAGCTCATTCCGTGGGACCTAGTCGAGAAGCATTATGCGCAGCTCTTCAAGCCGAAGTCGAAAGGCGGACAGATAGCAGTCTCCGTCAGAGTTGCTCTCGGTTCGCTCATCATCCAGGAACGCTTGGGTTCGAGTGACCGAGACACCGTCGAGAACATCACTGAGAACCCGTATCTGCAGTACTTCATCGGCCTCCCTGGGTTCCAGCAGTCCCCTCCGTTCGACGCCTCACTCATGACGCACTTTCGCAAGCGCCTCGGCGCGGATGTACTCAACCAGGTGAACGAGTGGATCATCATGGCGGCAAAGGCAGATGAAGAATCAGACGATGACGACCACTCGCACTCGGACGACGGCGGTCAAGATACCAGTACACAGACCGAGCAACCGAAGGTCGAGCCGGATGTGCCACGGCAAGGGAAACTGCTTCTGGATGCGACTTGTGCACCGGCAGACATCGCCTATCCGACCGACTTGTCGCTGCTCAACGGCGCAAGAGAGAAGCTGGAACAGCTCATTGACGTGCTTCATGCCCCGCATGCCGGTAGGGAAAGAAAGCCGAGAACGTACCGGCAGAAGGCAAGGCGGGCATATCTGATCATCGCCAAGCAGCGCAGAACGAGCAAGCAAAAGATTCGCAGAGCGATCGGACAGCAACTTCGGTATGTGATGAGGGACCTAAAGTCGATCGAGCACCTGGCTACACGAACACCACTGACCAATCTGAGCCGCCAGCAGTACAAGAACCTGTTGGTCATACAGGAACTGTTCCGACAGCAGAAGATGATGCACGACACGCGCTCACACCGAATCGATGACCGAATCGTGAGCATCTCACAACCACATGTACGCCCGATTGTGAGAGGAAAAGCCAAGGCGAACGTGGAGTTCGGTGCAAAGGTCGCTGTCAGCATGGTTGACGGTTACGCGCGCATCGACCACGTGCAGTGGGATACCTTCAATGAAGGGCAACTGCTACAAGAGTCCGTCGCGGCCTATCGTGAGCGGTACGGGTGCTACCCGGAGGCAGTGCTGGCAGACAAACTGTACCGAAATCGGGCAAACCTGCAGTACTGCCGAGACCGAGGAATACGACTGAGCGGACCACGACTCGGTCGACCTGCGAAGGCGGAGGAAGCGGCGCATAAGCAAGTGGAACGCCAGGATTCGGCGGAGCGAAATGCAATCGAAGGCAAGTTCGGAGAAGCCAAGCGCCGATACGGGCTTGACCGCATCCGAGCACGGCTGGCAGATACCAGCTTGACGGTAATTTCACTGCAGATGCTGGTGATGAACCTGGAGCGGTGGCTGCGGGTTTTGTTTGCCTTCTGCCTGCAACTGCTGGGGTCGCTGTTCTTGTTCTCGTCATTCGCTGCATTTTCTGTATAACAGAGTGGTTCAGCAGCCCCTAACATAAAAGGTGGAGCGTTTTTTTTATAATCTGCATGGAGAATTTGTGTTGGTATATAATGGTCTTCAGGGTGCGATCCGGACGTTGAGAACTGATATTGTATCGCATAGGGGTGACGTTTGTGTATTATCCAAACGATATTGAAGAATGTTGCTACGACCAAGCTCATATTGAGTGGGTGACAGCTGAAATTAGGTCTAACTTTCATAGCTATTTTTCTAACTTTTTGGAGACTAACAGTGGGCATGTAATAAGTTCTGAAGTAGCAGCCCAACTTGCTCAAAATCTCGGTGCCACGGTAGCAATAAAGAAAAGAAGTCAGATGGACGTCGCAAAAAGACTAAAGACAATTCTTGCAGAGGGCATTAAGGATTTTGAAAGAGACAGGCAGTCTTACCTCGACATTATGGATGAAGAGTCTTTAGAGGAGCATTCTGACGATCCATCATATTTTAAGAACAAGGTACTCAGGGACCGGTGTCCCATCATACATTCCACCCTACATGCAAAGACCGTTAAGGAACTCGATAAGTATCGGGCTGAATTCTCACGAGCCGATGCGAATGAATTGCTAGATGTAATCACGAATCTAAACGAATTTGCACGTAGGTATATGGATGATGTTTACGACCCAGATACATATGATTCAGTCTCCGGTTTAGATGAATTGGCAGTGTCCGAGCTTTTAGAGGATGAATTCATTGTGTACGGCGTTATAGGTGGGGGAATCAAGAGTCATTTCCTTTATAAGTTGTTCCCTCAGGCCTTTCCGAACCGTAGCCGTGAGGCTGTCTGGGCGCTGTGGTATTTATCGGGTAAGAAGACGTTTGGCTGCACCCAAGATTCTGAATTCCTGATGATCGATACAAAAAACATTATTACGCAACAGAACTTTTTCTATCCTTACGATTTATTTGTTTACTATTCTTTTCAGATTTATCTGCTACTGAAAACCGAAGCCAACAAGATAGGGTGTTATATTAATCCGGAATACAAGTACGTGATGGTGGATAGTTTTCTAAGTTTCGTGGCTCGTTGCCATAGTGAAGAAACTGCTATTTTGAAATCAAACATAAGGGAAGATGGTCATGGTTATTAACTTGAATGACTCCTTTAAAAGATATTTTCCCGCATTGTCAGAACAATTCTCTCTAAAAGAGTTTCAGAAATTAGCGGTACACACGATACTACGGGGACACCGAACACTCTGCATTATGCCAACAGGGGGAGGAAAATCCCTTATTTATTGGCTTGCAGGACTTCAGTTAGACGGAGTCACAGTTGTGGTATCCCCTCTAACGGCCTTGATTGATGAGCAAGCCTCTAAAATTGAGAAACAGGGGTATTCAGTGCTAACAATACATGCTGGTCTAGACGGTTTGAAACAAGCGGAAATTCTCCGGAAGCTGCACAGACGTGAGCTTAACCCAAATTTTATCTTTGTAAGTCCTGAAAGAATGGCTACAGACGGATTCTTTGAGTTCTGCCTGCGTGAGCGTAAAGACGATGTGAAATTGATCGTGATTGATGAAATTCATTGCGTTAGTCAATGGGGGTTTAGTTTCAGGCCATTCTATAAACGAATTCCAGAATTCCTCACCAGGGTTTTTTCAGTTGAATGGCCTAGGTTCCTTGGGCTCACTGCAACATTAAATCCCCATGAGGTTGGAGACATTTGTGAGGCCTTTAACATTCCGAAGGCCAGCATTTTAAAGGATGACTTGTTGATTCGTTCTGAGATTGAACTGAAGGTACAACAGTTTGTAACCGAGGAAGAAAAAGAGGATAAGCTGTGGCAACTACTTGAGATACACAAAGGTGAAAAAGTACTTGTTTACTTATACAGAAAACGTAATAAGCGGGGAACAGAAGACCTCCGTGACAAAGCCTTAGAGAAAGGGTTTAAGGCGAGTAACTTTCACGGAGATATGTCCTCACTTGAAAGGCAAGAAATCATCCAAGCCTTCAAGAATGGTGACTTGGACGTCGTGTTTGCTACCAACGCTTTCGGAATGGGTATTGATATCCCCGATATCCGAGTGGTGATTCACTTCATGATCCCAGAGTCTGTTGAGCAGTACTATCAAGAAGTCGGACGAGCCTCAAGGGACGGAGAAGCTTCCAACGCGTATGTGTTGTATACAAATAAGAACATCCAAGTGAAAAAGACTCATTTCATTGACAACTCATTTCCGACTGTTGACGAACTTAAAGATGTACACTCAAAGATCACCGGAGGGATTTTAGGACTCCGGACGTTACAATACTTTGAAAATGAGGATGTACAGCGGTGTTTCCCTTACTACCTCGATCAAGGGATACTCTCTATCCGTGGCAAAGCCTTCACCAATCTTGATGTTTTTTCTAAAATACAATCGAATTCCTTGCAGCAGTTATATGGACTGACAAAAAACAAAGGAACAATAACAACTCTTAAAAAGAGTGGAATGGAGCCTGGTGACTTAAGTTCATTAACCTATGCAGCAGTGGCAAATGGTGAAGCGCGTCTGTCAAAGGGTTTTGACAAATGCTTGGTCATTGAGAACCACTATGAACAAATTCCTGAATCCACCCTCGAAAAGCTAGCTGAGGATATAAATGAAAAGAAACATTATAAACATGGTTTGCTTGATTATTTCACGTACTTACTTGACAACACGACAACGTCAACGGAATTGCATCAAGAAATTGGACTATATTTAGGCGTTGATAAGCACAAGGCTGGCAGAATCCACTCAACCCATAAAGGGGACTTGGTACGCTCGAAGTCTGAGGTCATTATTGCCAACTTACTGTTTAGCAATCGTATTTCGTACGAGTATGAAAAAAAACTGGTTTACGCTTCCAACAAGTGGATTGAACCAGACTTTACGATTTCTCTTAGCGGAGAAGAAGTTTATCTGGAGCATCTAGGAATGCTGGGCAGTTCAAGCTACGACGAGAGGTGGATCAAGAAATTGAACATTTATAATGAACACTTTCCGGAGCAATTATTTACAACTTACGAAGGCACAACGATTACGGATCAGGTACTTTCATTAATTAATAATTGGACTAGAAACTCCGATAGGCACTAGCTTGGTTCCTCGGGAAGGAGGTAAAGACGTGGCAAGTAAGAGAATAGAAGCCGATTTTAGCGAGGATACTGTAGGCTTTGCCTTAGAGTCGTTCCTAGCGGTTTTAAGTTTCCCTATGTATAGGTTCAGCATAGAGCATTTTACCAGAAGCAAAGAACGCTGGTTAGGTGCTGATGCGCGTTTGTACAGCCATGTGAAGTCTTTTAAGCCTTTTTACATGCAGTTTAAAAAACCATCAGCATATCCAGATATAAGCACTTCAAAAATCATTAAGGATCGAAAAAACCTCAGTCCACAGCTTGAGTTTCTCCACGAGTACTCTTTTTTGAGCTCCGAAAGAAGGAGAAGCATCATGCTGATTTCCAGCATAATATTCTTTACCGTTGGAGGAATCGTTTAGTCAGGTACGGAAAAAGTGATGCAGTTTATGTTTGTCCATTATTCGTCAACAGATCAGCGTATACATATCATATACACTTAGCCGCCCTAAGGTGTGTAATGTAAGCTGAAAATGTACCAAGTTGTCATCGTGCCTTCCCCAGAAATGTCATGTGAAATTCCCCATGAATGTCATAGGGAGATTGACGGGAAAATCTAGCTTCTCTACGTTCATTCTTACGGGAATGCGTAGAGGGGTGCTGGAGAGGGTGATGAAGATGGGACAGATTGAATTGGTGAAGGAAATGCAGGCGAAGGGGTTGGGTCCGGTGGAAATCTCCAATCGTTTGCGTATTGATCGAAAGACCGTTCGCAAGTACATGCAACAAGAGGATTTTTCACCGAACCACAGAGAGGTCAGGATTGTCCCATCTAAACTTGATCCGTACAAGGAAACCATTCTGTCGTGGTTGGAGGAGGACAAGCGCAACCGGTACAAGCAACGCCACACGGCCAAGCGCATCCACCAGCGGTTGAAGGAACAGTTCCAGGACGAGTACACATGCTCGTACGAAACGGTGCAGAGGTATGTGAAGGCTGTGCGGGGACACCAGAACAACGAGGGAACGTTGGAACTGGTCTGGCCCCCTGGTGAATGTCAGGTGGATTTCGGTGAAGCGGACTTCTACATTGCAGGACAGGTCCGGGCGTACAAGTACCTCTGCGTGAGCTTTCCACACAGCAACGCTGCTTACGCCCAGCTCTTCGGCGGTGAGACAGCGGAATGCGTGGTCCACGGACTCCAAGATGTCTTTCAGCACATTGGCGGCATTCCCACGCGACTCGTGTTCGACAACGCAACTGGCGTGGGGCGGCGTATTGGTGAGCAGATTCGGATGACGGAACTCTTCCTTCGTTTCAAAGCGCACTGTGGGTTCGAGGTCACTTTTTGTAATCCATATGCTGGGTATGAAAAGGGGAACGTTGAAAATAAAGTCGGTTACATCCGACGGAACTTTTTCGTTCCGCTACCTTCCTTCCTAGACGTGCAGGACTACAACCGCAGCCTGTTGTCGATGTGCGAGAGAGACTGGGATCGGGAGCACTACAAGCTCGGTGAAAACATCCGAGAACTCTTTGAGCAGGACCGGCAGTCGCTGATGCACCTGCCCAGAACCCCATTCAATCCGTACCGTTACGAGCGAGTGAAAACCGATGGATACGGAAAGTTTGTTCTGGATGGATGTCATCACTATTCCTCGGCCCCAGAGTACGCCGTACAGGAATTGGTGATTCGCATTGGCGCTCACACCGTCGCACCATTGGCAGCTGACGGAAGCCCCATCACGCAGCACGAGAGGGGCTTTGGGAAAGGTCGTACAGACACGGTAGACCACAGCACCACGCTCAGCCGCATGCTGAGGAATCCAGGAGCATGGCGCAACAGCGGTTTGCGCAATCACGTCCCCGACGAGTTGAGAACAGAGATGGACAGCTTTGACCGCGCTGGATTGAAAACTGCTCTGAAAATGATGCTGGGTCTGTCCGGACAATACGGCTTTGATGCGGCTGTTCAGGCCATGACCGAAGCCACGAAATTAGGACGGCTGTGCCACTCGAATGCAGCCGTACTGGCGGCACGCTTGACTACATTCGCGATAGACCCGGATGGGGTGCCAGGTCTAAATCTTGATATATACGATGAAGCGTTCCTTCCAGAGGGAGGTGAAGTCCAATGAACGTTGTGAAGGAACGAGGAGCACTGCGAGAGGAAATCTCAGTATTCTGCAAGCGACTAATGCTCAACCAGTCTGCCGTGAAGTTGTGTGAAACTGAAGCCACACCCAAGCAAGAAGAGTTCTTCCACCGTGTGCTGGCTGAAGAAGTAGAGAATCGAGAGCGAAGCCGCAGAAGCCGGCTGACCTCACGTGCGGGATTCCCTATTTTCAAGACGTTGGATGGGTATGACCGGCATGGACTCAAGCTTCCCTCCTCACTCGAGTGGAACGACATGGAGACCTGCTCATTCGTGCCAGCCAAACGAAATCTGGTGCTGTACGGACCGGTCGGGACTGGCAAAACTCACCTTGCCACGGGCATTGGCGTGAGAGCTTGTGAACTGGGGATGAGCGTGAAATTCACCACTGTGGCAGAGCTTGTCATGCGGCTGAGTGAAGCGAAACGCGTCGGTACGCTGGAACGGCTTCTTAAGGAGATTGGACGAACGCAGCTACTCATTTTGGATGAGTGGGGCTATGTCCCTGTGGACAAGGAAGGATCGCAGTTGCTGTTCCGCGTGGTGGCTGACAGTTACGAGAGCCGCAGCATGATTATTACAACGAACCTGGAGTTCTCGAAGTGGGGTTCCGTGTTCACGGACGACCAGATGGCAGCTGCAATGATTGACCGCCTGGCACACCATGGGCACCTATTGCTATTCGAAGGAGAGAGCTACCGAATGAAGCACGCGCTCATGAAACAGCGCTAAAAAATCCCCATCAGGGGCATGGGGAATTCTCGATGACAATAACGGGTATTTTGGCTTGACAAAACACAGCCCTAAGGCGATGGCTTATGCCATGGAGAACTCGACCATGGGATACTAGAGACATCACTATCCACGACCAAGGTAGCAAGATTAGTTTTAGTAGTATACCCATCCTTGCTGAGCATGTGAGCATTCCGCCTCACGCCATAGTTGCAAGTGCCAACCATTCCTACAGTGTTTCAGAACGTGGACAAGACTTGTGTTTTCATTCACCTTTATCATTGCCAGAGACTACTAGAACCCTCGGTGAATGGTTAACAAACCTTTCAGAAGGGTTTCTCGAGGGAGACTCAGCAATCCCCATTGAGTCATCAATGGAAGTTCTACGTGAGTTGTTAGAAGATGAGGAGGGGGATGGGGATTTACCGGTACCTGGTAACTTATTCGATGGTAAGGACGGGCTCTCTGCCTGGTTAGATTGGGGAGAATTCTTGAAAAGAGAGTACTCCATTGAGCAATTTGCATTTGTTAATTGGCAAGAGTAAATCGCTGTTAACGGTGGTCAGGCAAATCGCGCTGTGGGTTAAATTTGTAATTTATAAACTGGAGGCTACTATTAATGACAACAAGTAATAGAGAGCTTTTGGATAATTTTGGTTCGCTTTGCGGAGCTATGGTTCTTTGGGTCTGATGATAATTTAAGTGGGATTTTGGAGACTAACTGGGATGAGCATGCCACTTATATTGTTGCACACATCGGTGATGAGGCGGGCCTCGGATCAAGGGAACGGAATGACCTAACGAGGACCAATAAGGTTGCTTACAATAAGATTAGACATCTCTTCTTTATTCTGACAGAGAGTATGGCTAAGGCATTAGACAATGAAGGCGCTACTAATTTGCGTCGTATAAAGCTCTTCAATAGTAATGACCATGTGGAAGATTTTCTTAAAACTGTCGTCGACATAACATGGACTGAGGATCTAATCGGTAGTTTCTCTTTACATAGTCAACCTTAACAGCTAAACCGCAACGTGTGAGGAGATCGTTACTCTTAAAACGTAAGACTCGAACCTCCATCAAACGATGGCCGTTAACACAAGGTAATGGTGGAGGTCGTGGCTCTGAACTGATACGGATCGCCTCCACCATGTAAAACCACGACCACTTGGAGAAAATCCAGGTGGTCGTTCGCCTTTTTGGGGGAGGTGAGAGGTAAAACATTGACGCGCAGAGTGTCCTGATCATTCATGTAGATGCATTTTCATGCATGGAGGAAGGGGCTGTCTTATTGCGTTAAAGCCCCGGTTAGGTCAGTTAGACCCTGTTGGTCCTAAATGCATATTCATTCACCGGTCGTTGGGCAACTAGGTGGGTGAAAGTTTCCCTCACGCTAGTATCGAGCGGACATTAGTCACTACATTTTGATAGAAAGTAGATGTTGGATCGACTCTGCCAATGACCTCCGCATTCCTGGCGCTCAAGTCAAGTGACTTCGCTTGGTCAGTGAGCACAACGCCTTTCAGTGCTGTGTAGGTCGGATGTGTCAGTGAAATCCCCGCGGGGACCAGCACCTCGAAGGGGTAGCCTTTGGTCTCACTTGTAACAGGGACGACCATTGCAAAGGTCGAGTTATAGGGGTCAATAAGTCCGTCCGACAGCACAATGGCCGGACGCCAGCCATGCTGCTCATGGCCGCGAGTCGGATGTAGATTCATCCAGATCACACTTCCACGTTGTACGGTTCCCGTAATTGACATTAGATACTTTCATCTCCCATAGGCTCGGGGAACATCTCATCATGGGCAGTCATTCCGGGCTTGCATTTCGCACGAAGCGATAGAAAATGACTGCGCAAGGCATCCTGGTCTTCAGCCTCTGGGAATGCTGGGCGCAACACAACTTCCTTATCGTCCGTAACGATCATCTCGATCTCTACGCCATCTGCAAAGTTGACGGATTCGGAAACCTCTTGAGGGATGCGGACAGCGAGGCTGTTACCCCACTTGCGTACAGTAGCGGTCGTCACATACGTAGCCCCCTTCCTCTGCGCTTTGTCCAATTTTATCACTCCCCTTCAAACTTGTATATACTCAGTGTATACAAAAATGTTTCGTTCGATACCGGCCGTAACTCGTGTTCATTCTTCCCGTCGCACCAGCGGAACTTATCGTCCTTCAACCAGACCGTCCTGTCCCGGCCGGGGAGAAGGCCAAGCTCGGCACTAACCCCGAGCCGTTCATGCTTCGAGAGTCGAAGTACGGATTCTACAACACGTCACCGCTCTACATGAAGCGGTTCATGGACATCGGCCCGCACCTAGACAACGTGGACAGCATCCAGGTGGGTACCATCTTCGAGGAACGGATCCGTAAGGGTGATTAAGGTGGGTTGAAGAAATACGCAGAAGGAATCGAAGCCATTTCCGCTTATCTTGATCTCGATGTTTGGGACGAAAATCCAATTGAGAACAGAGCGGCTTGGCTCCATCGAAGGCACTTAAAGTATTGGTACCTTGGCTGCTCTAAACAGGAAGGACTCAACACTCTCTTGACACATCTGAAATAACCGTGTTACGTTTACCAAAGTCACGATACGGAAAGGGGGCTCACAAACCATGGATGGATTTCGTGTAAGCGTTGCAAATTGCAATTCCAACTATGGGTTTGTGATCCCGAAATCGATGCCGAAGAGCAGGATTTTCTCAGACCGCCACTGAGCGGTTTGGTCTGACACTCGAGGTTCGAACGCAGGTCACGCCCACGCGCGGCCTGCGTTTTTATTTTGAATCCTTCAGGATTCAGGGTACATCGCGCAGGCGGTGTACCTTTTTTTCGTGATGGCATGGCACAGGGAGAGTGGACTTATGTTTATCGTATTAAGGAAGTTGTTCTGGTTTTTCTGGGAACAAAGGACACGGTATGGAATTGCATTGCTGATGTTACTCATCTTGAATTTCGTAGAAGTTGCTCCGCCAGAGTTAATTGGCAAGGCCATCGACGGCATGAGTCAGGGAACGCTTACGGCCCATAAACTCGTGGTATTACTCGGCATTTTTGCAGGACTGGTCGTTGTCATGTACGCATTCGGTTTCACCTGGCAGTTCTATCTGTTTGGCGGCGCGAATCGCCTTCAACGGACACTGCGATCTCGCTTGATGCGCCACTTCCTGAAAATGACGCCGACCTTTTTCGAGAAAAATCGCACGGGAGATCTGATGGCGAAGGCGACGAACGACCTGAACGCAGTCTCTCAAACGGCGGGGTTCGGGATTCTAACCTTGATTGACTCCACCACGTTTGCGGCGACGATTCTTGTGACCATGGCGACGCTTATCAGCTGGAAGCTGACATTGCTTTCGCTTATTCCACTGCCGCTTATGGCAATTGCGATGACAAAATACGGAAAACTAGTTCATGAGAGGTTTACGCAAGCGCAAGATGCATTTGGGGATATGAACGACGCCGTCCTCGAGACGATTGCGGGCATTCGGGTGGTACGCGCATACGTACAAGAAGAGGTTGAAGAACGCAGGTTCGGGGAAACCACGGAGGACGTTTATCGGAAGAATGTAGCCGTGGCAAAAATTGACTCGTTGTTTGATCCGTCGATCAAACTCCTCGTTGGCATCACCTACCTCATTGGGTTGGGATACGGATCGTACATGGTCTTCCAGAGCCAAATCACCCTTGGTCAGTTGACGTCGTTCAATATCTATCTGGGCATGCTGATTTGGCCGATGCTTGCAGTCGGCGAACTCATCAACATCATGCAGCGCGGAAACGCGTCGCTTGACAGGGTGAGCGAAACATTGGCGTATTCGCCTGATGTCGTCGATGCAGAGGGCTGTCAATCCGTCGCTCTGCCGCGAGTCATTGAGTTTCGCAATTACACCTTTCGCTACCCGCTTTCTTCTCAAGACAACCTGCGCAGTGTCAATCTCAAGATTCAGCAGGGCGAGACACTTGGCATCGTTGGACGGACTGGAAGCGGCAAGACGACGCTCATCAAACAGCTGTTGCGGGAGTATCCGTTGGGCCGAGGCGAACTCTTGGTCAATGGCCTCTCCATGCAACACGTCACTCTGGCACAAGTCCATGGCTGGTTAGGATACGTCCCACAGGAATCCATGCTATTCTCCCGCACGGTGGAGGAAAATGTCCGATTTGGACGTGCTGATGCAACAGAAGCGGAAGTGCTGACGGCGCTTGAACGAGCAGCGTTCGCCAAGGACCTCACCTTGTTGCCCAATGGCCTGAACACGCTGGTCGGGGAAAAGGGAATCTCCCTATCGGGAGGGCAGAAGCAGCGGATCGCGCTGGCAAGGGCGCTCATTCTCGATCCGGAAATCCTGATTCTCGATGATGCCATGTCCGCAGTGGACGCACGCACGGAGGTGAAGATTCTTGATGCCATCCGGCGGGATCGTAAGGGGAAGACCACGCTCATCGCCACGCATCGGTTGTCTGCCATCGAACACGCCGACTTCATCATCGTATTGGATCACGGATCCATTGTCGAGGCAGGGACGCATCATCAACTGATTGCGATGGGTGGATGGTATAAGGAACAGTACGACAGACAGCAGACAGAAGACGATGAGGAACTGGAAGTGATATCAAGATGAGTGTAAGTCGCAGATTGCTTCAATACGCGACACTTTACAAACGAATGATTCTTATCGCGTTGGTGATGTTGGCCATCTCCGTTACCGCAGATTTGATGGGCCCGTTCGTGGCGAAAGCGATGATTAATCGCCATATCACGGGCATACAGCAGACGTGGTATCAGACCCCAGGACGGGAACCCGATGCGACCCTGTATCAGAACCACTGGTACAAGCGCGGTGACCGCTTTACGAAGGGAGAAGAGCGCGGCGCACCCATCACCTTGATGGAGGTTGGAGCTGGTTTTTATGTCGTGCATCAGGCGTTGCCGAACATGACGAATCCACAGCTGCATGGAGCATCTGTCACGGTGGATTCGAATGGGAAATCCATGACCGTGAAAGCCCAGCGCCTGACAAAGCTCCAACTCTTTCACTTCTATCAGCCGGAAATCCCCGGCATGTGGTTTTTAGCGGGACTTTACTTCGCCCTTTTGGTCGTTTCCACAGTCTTTACGTATGGACAACGATACCTCTTACAGGTAGCGGCCAATCGCATCTTACGGAAGATGCGTAGAGATGTGTTTCACCAGATTCACCGGCTGCCTATTCAATATTTTGACAACACACCGGCAGGCAAAGTGGTCTCGCGCATCACAAACGATACAGAGGCCATTCGTGATTTTTATGTCGCGGTGATGTCCAATGTTGTATCAGGAATCGTCAACATGATTGGAATTTACATTGCCTTGTTCATCCTAAACGTCACTCTCGCGCTGATTTGCGTCGTGCTATTGCCGATTCTAGTGGTCTGGATTGTACTCTATCGTAAGTACGCCGTCACCATCAATGGTCGCATCCGAGCGCTGCTCAGCGATATCAACGCCATGATCAACGAGACCATTCAGGGCGTACCTGTCATTCGGGCGTTCAACCGAGAGGAGCGTACAGCACAGGAGTTCGAGGCCATTAACAACGCTTACTATGAAGGACAGACGAAGCTCTTGGGCATTAATTCAGCCACTGGTTTTAATTTGACCAACGTCCTGCGCAACATCTTTCTCATTTCTCTCATGGCCTTCTTTGGCTGGCGGTATCTACATCTTGAGGGTCTGGTGTCGTTCGGCGTACTCTATGCCTTCATTGATTACCTTGGACGACTGTTCCAGCCGGTCCAACAAATTGTGCAACAGCTCGCCAACCTGGAACAGGCACGCGTTTCCGCGTCACGTGTGTTCGAATTGCTGGACGAGGACGGTACTGATGTAGCGAACGGATCGATGGAACGATACCGGGGTGACGTTGTGTTCGATAACGTTACATTCAGCTACGACGACAAAGTCGATGTGCTCAAAGGCATCTCCTTTGCGGCAAAGCAAGGACAGTCCGTGGCCCTTGTGGGACACACAGGAAGCGGAAAAAGCTCCATCATGAACCTGTTGTTCCGATTCTACGATCCGCAGTCCGGAACCATCACCATCGACGGTGTACCCATTCACTCTATGCCTCGCCAACACTTGCGCAGGCACATGGGTATTGTACTGCAGGATCCGTTTCTCTTTACGGGTACGCTTGCGTCCAACGTGAATTTGGGGGATGAATCAATTTCCCGCGAGCGGATTGAAGGTGCTTTGCGCAATGTAGGTGCAGATAAGTTGCTCGGTGGTCTCCCGGGCGGCCTCGATGCGCCGGTCCTAGAGAAGGGCAGTACCTTGTCTGCAGGACAGCGGCAACTCATATCCTTTGCGCGCGCACTTGCATTTAATCCTGCCATCCTGGTGCTTGATGAAGCAACATCTAGCATCGACACGGAAACGGAGTCGGTCATTCAGGATGCACTTGAAGTGCTGAAACGCGGCCGTACGACATTTATCATTGCACACCGACTGTCTACCATCCGAAACGCGGACCTGATTCTCGTTCTTGATAAAGGTGTTGTCGTGGAGCGCGGATCGCATGAAGATTTGATGGCCAACCGGGGGAGGTACTATCACATGTACCAGTTACAGCAAGGCAACGTGTCCGCGTAAGGGGAACGAAGCCACACTTCTGCATTCCTTGTGGGAGAAACCTAGCACGCGGTTGGCTGACTGACTCATGGAGCTTCTGTAAATGATGATGGATAATGAAGGTGACACCTGAGGTCTTAACAAATTTCAGGGGGAGATTGGCATGGCAGTAGGCAAAGACGAGTTGCATAGAATGATTGACGGGATCGAGGACCCGAAGGAGCTTCGTTTGGTATTTGAAGCAATTCACTCGATTGTGGATGGTCACGGGGAGCATCGTGATTTAGATGCATGGCAAAGAGGCGAGATCGAACAGGCATTGAAAGAGGCGGATGAAGAAGATTTTGCGAGTGTAGAGGAAGTAGAGCGGTTTACGGATAATTGGCTGTAGCAAAGGTGAGATGGCTACGCAAGGCACTCGACAACCTGGAACACGCGAAGAGTGTCCTAGTTTTCGACGTTTTCATCATTTTAGTCTGTGTGGGTGAACAACTTTCCACCGAAGGACCTCGCCACAATTAGCGCAGACATATGCAATGACTTCGCTGCTAGGAGGTCTGAACAAGGTCCTAGGCACCTTAGTGATTCGTGACTGTCTAAATGTGCCTGTAACTACCTCTTCGCTACCACACTCTGGGCACTTTTTTCTATTGAGTGTGTTCACTTCATCTGATTCAACAGTCAGCCCGTCGTTGAGATCCGCCGGGACACTCTCTAAATCCGGACTGTTCAACACGCCATCTATGCAGGCACGGGAGCCACCAACGTATGTCCAATACAAATCCACATCAGTTGCAACACACCACGACTTGTCCTCAGGGAACCAATATTCAGGGGGCTCACTATGGTGCTCTGAAATGCCGCGACCGTCTATATCTCCAATGTCACCGCAATACAAAAGGTAATCACGTTGTTGAGATGTATGCACGTGAGGGCGAGACGTTCGATAAACGCCAGCATGCCCCTCCCAGACCAGATACCAGACCTTGTCAGGAGTCGCAGTGAAGGCGACGAGCAAGTTTGCCAAAGCATGGGCTTGATGAACGGGCATTTGAAACGGAACCTGACCATCCCATGGTTTTGGACGACTGACACCATGAACATCCCTGGGAGTTGCGATACACTCGAACTGCATGGCAGGATGATAAACACGACCTGCCCAGTCCGCAATCTCAGCCCAAGACACATACCCGGAGGTGCTCTGAGCGGGATGAAGGATACGTGCGTATGCTTCATAACCTGGGGGGACGACGGAGCCAGCTACGTATTTCTGGAATGGGAAGAGACTACTTACAAGCCAATCGGCTACTCCGATTTCATCCGAAGCCGTGAGCACAAAACAGCCCTCCTCTAAACACTCTAAACCCGTTTAAGTGACGACCTTGCTCAGATAATCCGTCCGGTTGAGTATATACATTATATTATATTTAAGGAGTTTTATTACATATTTCAGAACGTAACCGCATGTATCGTGATAATGAGTACGCATATGAAAATTGCCCACAAGAGGAATAACTTCTGTCCTTCGTGGTTGTTCACTCAACTGCCTCCTTCGCCTAGAGAGAGTGTGTAATTCTTCCGCCCTTAGTTCAATACCAGACGACAACAAAACCGCTCAACACCAGGATATCTCTCACCGAGGGACTGAATTTCGAACCCGTAACCTCGGTAAAACTCAACCGCATCACCGTCCGTCTCGGCAGTTATTTCGGTGAGTTTCTCCGACATAAGAAGTTCGTCAATCATACTTCGACCGATCCCGCAGTTACGCTTGCGTTCATCGACGCCAATGTGTTGGATTTCAGCGGAGACGCCTTCTCTTATGAACCCAATAATACCCAACGCGCAGCCATCTTTGTCGATGTAAACATACAGTTTCGAATTGCCCTGCGAGTACACTTGCTCCAAGATATTGCTGAGCTTCTCATCCGTGGCGGAACCAACTGCATACGACAACAGCTGTCTTATCTGCTCGATTGGCGTGAGGTGATTCCTGTAATTAACTAGCGTCACAATTGAATCCCACTTTTCAAGACCAAGATTCTTCTGGAGCATACCTGCCCGATAGACCCGCAAGCATCCGCCGACTTGCCCTTTATAATAGTGCGACAGAGATGCCCCACTGCTGTTTAGCCCAATCCCCTCACTCACTCACTAACAAACCCTATGCCCCAAAGTATCCAGGCGACAACACACAGTCCACCAGATATATTAAGAAGTGTCTGTGCTGCACCAGACGTTTGCAAATGAAAAAACGGGAAGACGTAGCCCAGTCCAGTCTGGGACGACGTGACGAGGTAGCCAATTACGTAAACGAGGTACACGGTTAGAACAAGTGCCGCTGCTAGAAAGCCCTTCGTTACCTTTGACATTTATATTCCTCATTTCAAGCACGGTAAGAGTCCCGGTGCTCCGCTTGTATATTTATGTATCATCCAGCCTGACTCCTTCTCGGACACACGCCCCCGTTACCGGGAGAATTTAGTTTGATATAACTCGCCGACTAATCAGAGATACGCAATTGATAAGACCCAGACAAAGACACCCCAGATAACATGCCCACGAAAGTGACATACCACATAGTGGGCATCCATACTGCGGTATATTTGGCCAGACCGATTGTCAGCGTAAAGTTAAGCCCAATTAACACTGCACTGCGGAAGAACACGCAAATCAAAGAAGTTTAGGTCTAAACTTTCGTTCCCGTCCGCCTGAAGACATTTCGGCGACATCATAAGCCTTGTCATCGTTTCCGCTCTAACAACTCGATGATTTTGCCTAATCCAATTAACATTCCACCTTCGAAGAAAGACCCCAACAACACATCAATCTCAGAACCCCAGTTCATACCTACGGCGTGAGCGGCACTGAAACGAGCAATGCTGACCACATTCGCTATTAATTCCACGACCATGACAGCAACGCCGAGGAAAAATAAGAACCTGCCAATCATTGACATAAACACCACCCTTGTTAATGAAAGTCACACTATCGAGTCTGCGCCCGTATCGTGGGACTAAGCTGTCCGTTAGCACCATAATATACCGGTTAATTAACATGTATATCCATGCACAGGCGGCTTGTTGCGTTTATGCCCCCGTTAGTCCCAGAATTCACTCTCGTACGATTGTCTAAATCCGTGTACTTTGATAAGCCACTTCACAACATTTGTACCGATATACTTCAGTCACGGTATTGCAGACTAAGCCACTTGCCCCCTTGGCGGACGGCTACCAGGTAGGGGTATTTCCAGAAAGACGAAAGGGGTGTTAAAATTCCCATCAGACAGCCCGCTTCACACAGACCTTGAACAGCATACACTTTGGTTGTAGGCTCTATGGCGTGTCGTAACACAGCGAGATTGGTGGCGATAATGACAGCGATCATTGCTAATCCAACGATTGTGAGGACTTTCGTAGCTGACATGGATCGCGGTGACTTTTTGTGAAGTCTCCAGCGCCCAGCAAATGTTCCTTCTTCTATCATGCAAGTTGAGTTCGCCTTGTCTACTAGGATATTGATCACATTCCTGCGGTAAGAAATGTTCTGAAGTGCAGGTATCCAGATCAGAACGGCAAAGCAGACCCACGGAGTGTCGAATTGAAACCAGTTTGACACAGTCCCATGGATCGATGGTAAACGAGACATTAGGGTCAAAGCCCATACAAGGAACCCGATTAGTACAATAGAATAAATCACGAGATACGATATTCTTGTGTAAGCGTAAATGCGGGCTGCTTTCAAATCGTCCATCATCTACTCCCCTTCCTAATGACGGTTTGACCACCTTGAACACAGCCCGTATTAACTAGTCATCATGACGCTAACGAATGCTCTCGATTGCCGTCTTCTTTGATACAATTGCCCTCATCCCTCGCAACACTGATCATACCATTTATATCCACTGCATTGGAAGGGTCTGTATTGCGGACTTCTGCTCTGTATTCCCATAGTGGCAACGGAGCACCGCCGCATTTTTATGCAATTATCATGTCACTCCGGGTTGTTTCCTGAGGATAATGCCCACCGTGCTCAGTACGATTTTCCGCTTAACTGCTGCCACCTTTCACGGCGTAACACATACTCTACCTCCCTTAACTCTGAATCGTGCTTGGGATTGAAGCGAGGGTACAAGCGAACAACTTCAAATCCTGCACTCTCCATTGATAAACAGGAGTTTGTGTTTCGTTCCCATGCTGATGCTCGTATCTCTTCTACGCCGAGATCTGTAAATGCGTAATCGTAAACAAGTGACCTTGCTTCTCTTGTGAATCCTTTTCTCCATTAAGGTTTTGCAATGCGTTGTGCATCAAATGTGATTAGGCGGTGTTCATCCGATACAAACGGGACGCCAATCCAGTATATTCCGACCATCTTATCTGTTTTGGACTCCCTGATACACCAAGCAAAAATGTCAGGATGATTGGCATAGGTTGCTAAAACAATATCTCTAACTTCATCTACATCAACCGGAATGTTATTACCTGTCCACAAATGCATCTCAGGTTCCAGCATCGCCTCAAACCATTCGGGAGCATCTCGTTTAACATCAATTGGGCGAAGTGTCACCAGTTGTCCTTTGAGACTCGTCATTGGCGTACCCATGGATTCCCTCCTCGTGGGGTTCTTACGTCGCTGCCCTAGAGCTCAATAAAGGTCGCGTATCGCATCGAATATTTATACAACCTCTCAGCAGCTACACTCTATAAGAGCAATCTCCCGTGCAACAAATAGACGAACTCGATTGTCGCCCAAAGAACAATCCAAAGTAAGCCCGGCGCTCGGCGCTCGGTTTGATATAAGTAGATGCCAAGCGCTAAAAAGTTGAAGAAGAAGGCGAAAATCCCCCAACCGAATGGGCTCTTCTCATGTTTTGGTGCATCCGTTGTGACATAGAACAAGATTATAATTGAAATGACGATCCATATCAGTAGTTGGATCATTTGGATTATTTGCCTCCATAGGTCAGTAAGTATTGCCGGTCGTCGGCGAATGTTTATGCAAGCCACAGACGACCCTGCTGCCTCCGTGCAAGCCCCGCTTCGTCAATTCGGGGGAAGTGACCACTCCGCTCAATCACCAATTTACTGAGGGGGTTATAATTGTAGAAAATTCTGCTCCTATTAACTTTGAAACCAACAAGGACAGTGGCATAAGTATCGTCGTACATATGAAAGTCAACAGGTTTCTTGATAAAACATTCTGTATCGGCATGAGCCACACAATGCACACCGCAGTCCAAATAAATACTGATGCAACAATGAAGGACAAGCCTTTTTTGGTCCTGTTAGATATGTCGCTTCTCCACACTTCCAGATCCATAAAAACACCGCCGCTCCCGAATGTTGTGATATCACTCCATTCGCCTCGTGCTACAAGATTCCCAGTTTGGTCGCCTCGGGCAAGTCTGCAAGCTTTTACGTTGAGATATTCCGGTGTTGTCGCCGTTCCTATCCGTCTCGTTACAAGACACAACCCGTTAGGTCAGTAAGACGATGCGGCTTCTACATGCATAATCATTCACCGGTTGTTGGACGGTTGGGGACGATTTACACGTACAGCGTACCATATCTAGTGGAATTTGGGGCGAACGGGGGGGATTTGTTGCCTCGGGGAAGGGGCCCTCGAAAGTCGGCCCCCACGTGCCGGGCCGGCAGTGCGCGACGGAACGGGCAACTGAACTTCCCTTGTTAGGACGTTGCAAGTAGCCCTCCCGCGATCAACTCAAGTTGCCGCCGCGGCGTCAGTCGTTTCTGGTGGGACGCGAACGTCAGATGGTTGTAGGCGTCGTACACCGAGGAGGTCTCGGGCAGTCGGATGGACGCGGTGTCGATCGCGGTGTCGGTGACGCGCTTGCGGTCGAGCGCTGCATCTGTTTTCTTTTTGAAAGTTGCCGAAGGCAACAGTTAAGCCGAGAAATAGATACTCCCGTCGCCTTCACCGACGACTTGCAATTGCAAGCAACATGTACGGGCAAGGACTTCTGGGCCATATTTTCGGGGGCGAGAAAGAGCCCATGCCAAATCTGCATGTAATAATATGGATAATCATGTGGGCGACTGGCTGTGTTTCACATGCTTTCACGGTACTGATGGGAGTCCTATGGCATACAATTGACAGTAAGTTCATATTGTCATAATGTATTATTACAATATATCTTTGCGAGGTGGGTTGGTGGAGGAGTGGAGACTGGATGCAAGAAGTGGGATTCCGCTGTATTTACAACTTAAGCAGCAAATTATCCAAAAAATTGTCCAAGGTGATTGGGAACCAGGATACCAACTTCCAACTGTAAGACAACTAGCAGTTGATATTACCATTAACGTAAATACCGTTAGTCGTGTATATCAAGAAGTCGAAAGAGAAGGGTTTATTCGAACTCAACAAGGCAAGGGCACCTTTGTTCGCCCACAAGAGGAGTGGGCTAAGGGGGCAAATTCCAGAGAAAATTTGGTGAGTAAATTTTCATCCGTAATAGCTGAAATGGCTCACGCCAATGGGATCACACTTTCTGAATTGATTTCCGGTTTGCAGAGTTTAATCGACTCTGGCAAGGAACGTCCCTAGGTGGAAGAACAAACAGATTTGTTTCTATCATTTAGATCGAGGTGGAAATTAATGAATAATCGAAAAGTATCGGGTATCCAAAAATTAGTTGTTATTTGTTTTCTTGTTATCTCGGTTGCATTGGGAGGAGTTCTGTCCATATACCACCACATAGTAACCGGTGTTGTGACTTTTATTATTGTTTCAGTTTTGGGATGGCTATTATCAGATTCTATCAGAGTGGCGAACCAATGGGAGAAGGCCGTTGTCCTTCGATTGGGCAATTTTAGCAAATTGGCTGGACCTGGTCTCTTCAGAATTATACCCTTCGTTGATACTGTTCCAACCTACGTCGATCAACGTGTTGTTACGACACAGTTCAGAGCGGAACAGACTTTGACAAAGGATACTATCCCGGTGAATGTGGACGCTGTATTGTTCTGGATGGTTTGGGATGTGAAAAAGGCGGCCTTAGAAGTAGCAAACTATAGTGAGTCCGTATCATGGGCAGCTCAAACCGCTTTGAGAGATGTGATAGGAAAAACGAATCTAGAAAATCTATTGTCCACTCGAGATACTCTAGATGTAGAGTTGAAGGCTCTCATGGATGAGAGAACGGAGCCATGGGGTATAACCATTCAAAGCGTTCAAATTCGTGATGTTAAGATACCAGGAAGTTTGCAGGATGCCATGTCACGTGCAGCACAGGCAGAGAAAGAACGTACTGCAAGAACAATTCTCGGAGAGGCTGAAAAACAAGTGGCTGAATCATTCGTGGCTGCAGCAGAAATGTACAATAGCAATCCTGTCGCGTTGCAACTCCGGGCAATGAATATACTGTATGAGGGAATTAAAGAGAAAGCATCACTTATTGTTGTCCCAAGTTCATTGGCCGACGCAACAAATATCGGTAACATACTTGCGCTTGCAAATAGTCGCAATTTTGAGGTTGCAAAGAGTGAAGAACACCAATGAATTATTTGACTCTGTTCGCAGGAACTGTTGCTAACGGGTTACGACTTGAAAGTTGTCGATGATCATATGGTGAGAACCCATCCGGTTAGGATTGCGATCGCGATCCTACCATGACGTGGGATGGTGGTAACGCCGTCTTGCGAAGCTCATGGGGCAAAGTAGCCGTGGCTGATAGGGGAATTTGGTCCGGAGCCAGGTTGGAGATGCATGGTGAATGTAAGCGAATTCCTTATGAACCGCGTCACGACAGACAAGGGAAATCCTCTATTACCGTTGTGCCAAAGGCAAGTAGTGGAGGTCAGCATTCCAGAGTTGCTGATTCGCAGTTCCATAAGTATTTCAGATCAGGCGGATTATCCACACCCGTCCATATTTCGACAATGACAGTTGTCTAAAATTGAACTGTCCTTTGTTACACAAACGCTTTATATCTCGAACCTGCGCCTCGTACAGTGCCCATTGCTTGCCCTCGCCGTGGTAATGTTCTTTGATTGCTTGGTTGATATACGGCGTGGTCAGGAGAAAGTCCCGGTATAGCACAGTTTTTGAATCCTGCTCCGTGATTTGCGCGACATTGGCTGTGGCGAAACAGTCGGCAAAGGAGTGCAGAATGTGCAAAGACGAAAAGTGAAGTTGAGGGTGATATGGAGCGGACTGACCGCTTTACTATTGGTTGGAGTAGTGAGTTGTTCCCCACATGATAATGCCATTAAGACTGCAATGGTGTCCCCGTCTCCCTCGAAGAACGAGACAACCACCGCCAACAACAAAACGACGTATTACTCTGGAATAAAGACAAACGGCTCACCTATCTCTGTGACGCGAATCCCAAACCCGAAATTCACCCCTTACGCTGGGATGCCACAGGGCACGAAACTGTATAGTTTGATGTATTGGAGTCAGGGAAATCAGGTCCAAGCATATGTGGTGGTCCCTCCGAGTCGTACGCCGCTGCCACTGCTCGTAAATTTGCATGGTGGATATTTTCTCAAGGGAAAATTTCATACCAACAAGTTCCCAACAGTTACAAAGCAAGTAGCCGAAGACTGGGCAGAAAGTGGATATATAAACTTTCTGCCAAACTATGCGGGTTATGGGCCGAGCGGAGGGGACGTCGGAAGCTCCTATGGGAGTTATTTGGATACAAAATATGGGCTTCAGGCTCTCTCCGCAACTTTTGGTTCGAAAATTGAAGCAAATCATACTGAGCTTTATGGGGTATCAATGGGTGGATTCGTGGCAATGAAACTGGCGGAGACAGATCATCAAGTAAAGGCTATTGTACTAGTCAGCCCATGGCCTGGAGGCAGTGACTTCGTATCATGGATACAATCTCAGCCAAGCAATCAGGTTGACCAATTGAACATGAGCGACTATTTCGCGATATTGAATCGGGAGGGAACGAATAATCATTCAAGCTGGTACGTAAAAAACTCCATTATCTTTAGGGACGTTAAAGTTCCCGTCTTGATCGTTGGAGGGAAAAGCGACCCGATCATCCCCCCAAGTCTGCTAAGCCAGTTGAAAGCCGAATTGTCCAAGTATGATGCGAATGTTGAATTGGAGTTTGTACCTGGAGGGCATGCACCCACCAGTTATCAGGTGGTCGCGCTGTCTACTTTCTTTCTCAATAGCCATTAGGACATGTTGTAGTCGTATCTAGGCATAAGTGCATGAATAATCAGCCTGGAAATGGGCACGTTGTGTAGCTTTAGGGCAGCAGAGGTGAGCAAGACAACCGTGAAGCAAGTCTGAACGGAGGAGAACGGTTTGGAGCTAGACCATGTGGTTCATTACGTTCAGGATTTGGATAAGGCTAGGCATCAGTATCAAGAACTTGGTTTTGTAATGCAAGAGGGTGGAAGGCATTCATATGGAACACAAAACATCGTAACAAGAGTGCATCGCGGTTACATTGAACCCATCACCATCGTCGATTGGGATTTATTGCGAGAGAGACGACCCATGTCTATGTTTAACAAGCTCCAAGAGGTGATCACTGGTGGGGGTGGCGCCATAAGCTTTGGTCTCTCCGTCAGTAGCATTGAGCAGGTAGCTGAACACTTGCGGAATGAAGGTATCAAATTCAATCTACGAGAAAGCTCAATTCAAAGACATGACGGTACATATAAATCCTGGAAATACATAATCCTCGAAGAGGGACCTTCCAAGTGGAACCCCTTCATTATTGATTATGGCGTAACCTGGGAGGAGCGTGCTCTGCGTTACGGCGCAATGGATTATTGGACGATCAGCCGTATAGTCGTTGAAACCCAGGAACCAGAAGAACACGGGCAGTGGGTAGCCAGGATTGTCGGTTCGTCTGTCGCTCCAATTCAGGGTGGAGTGCGTGTTTCCATTAGAAATGGTGACGTGGACATAGTGAACGGCTCAGCAGAACGAATCACACGTGTGCTATTTAAGGAGTCGGATGCCCCAATTGGTCATATCCAAGGACTCAGTTATGGTGTTGATTCGTGAAAATAATCTGTTGCTAACGGGCAGCAGAATGCAGATTAATTTGGCTTGACATGGGGTTAACCCCGTACTCCAACATAGAACCGAGGTGAAGAAGATGAGAATTGGAGAATTCGTTAGAACGTTGAATACCACTCTTGACACGGTGCGGCACTATGAGGAAATTGGTCTCTTATCCCCCGTTAGAAATGACAACAAGAAACACTATTATGATGAACATTTGCAGGCATTTAGGACGATTCAAGAATTAAAGGATGCCGGGTTGTCTCTTGAGGACATCCTCCTCCTGTTTGAACTCAAAGAATCTGTGGGGTGTGGTTCTGAAGTTCTAATACGTGAGGTGACGGCTAAGTTCGAAAACCAAATTGCCACATTGGACGCCCAAATGCAGGCCCTAAGAATTAGACGGGACAACTTACGAGGGACGTTAGATGAACTTAGGCGAGTGACGCAGGAATGATAGGGGTCGCAGTACTGACGTTGTACGGGCTGGTTACGACGATATCTGGGATCGTGGCTCTTCGTAGAACCGGAGTACTCGACATTCCTCGCATTCAAGTGGTTGTATTTATACTTGTTGGAGTAGCCGTGATTGTCGTCGCCATGCTCTCCATAGTTGACCCAGTCGGAGTGTTATGGCTAATTGTAGTGAGCCTTGCATCCCTCCTATCTCGCGTATGGAACGGGTTCGCACTTGGGCGGGTTCACATTACTCATATTTTATTTTTTGGAAGCGTATTGGCATTAGGGATAGCATTAACTCAAGTATGAGTCAATTCATTTGTTACGAAAACGGTATGAAGAAGAGATGTTGGCGGTATTGGAAGAACACGGGGTGTCCCCTGTAACATTCATTGACCTATTGTTGGGTGCTTTAGACGCGAATTTAAATTACGACGGTGTCTCGGAAGGAGTGATGTATATGGTAAATCGTATGCGTTCAGGGATGATCATGGTTTTTTGCGCATTTATGTTGTTCGGAGTTGGCGGGGGAATGTTTCAACGCCTTGACGATCCGATGACTCTCTTTCAAGCAGCGAATAAGGCTCACCTGAGTTCGGAATTCTCCATACTACCGTTTTAATCGTTGGTTGTTTGGCGTTTGTTGTATTCTTGGTCGGTGGCCTGCCGATTTTCTTCATTTCCGTCAAGCGTGCTATTGAAAACAGGAAACGAGACGTATTGGTGCCATCTTTGGTCGCCTTATCCTGCCTTCTGATGTTCATTGTCGGAACCGTAATTTTAGCGGACTGGCACTGGATTCCATTCGCTGAACGCCACTTGGTTGCATTTCTCTTAAGTTACTTGACTCTAGTCACTATTGACTTAATTGTTGGGGCGATTTCGGTCTCGTTTACAATTTCTAGAACGGATTTTCATCACTCAGGACGTGGGTAGCCCGATGTTCATTACAGGCATCATCTGTATGGCTCTCGGAACAATATTCGCTTGGATGGGACTTAGACGAGGAACAATAAATGGATTTGACCAGTTAACACAAGTCTAATTCATGCCAGTGCGCTGTTTGCGCGGGGATATATGATGAAACCCAGCTTGACTAAGCTTCCAGCTCGGTACTGGCTCACGACACTTCTTGCTCTAGTTACTGCTTTTGTTTTCGGTCAGCTCCTCAACATCCATTCGCTTTCCCCGATCCTAATTCTGATCCCGCTTATTATCCTGCCATCCTTACTCGGGATGCTGTGGGGCAGCACTAGGCTATTTAGGGCAATACCCCTTGAAACACAGACCCTTACAGGCCATCATTTGACGCTAGCCATTCGTCGTGCGGCCCGGTGCGCACATTAAGGGGCTGGGCCAGACGAAAATGTCAATCTGGAAGTTATTAGGATCGAACATCATATAGGAGACAAAAGCCCCGTTTTGGAACTTCTATTTTAGGATTGGCATTGTAAAGCAAACACTATTGAATAAACTAATGAAATTAGTTAAATTATAAATACGGTTAGTTCCAGCTGATCTTTGAAGGACAGAGGTGAATGTGTAATGCGAATGATTAAGCAGGGTAATTTGTATCAACTAACGTTTCTTCCAGGCTTTTTTCCAGTGAATTGTTATTTCGTGGACGAACGGGACGGATTGACATTGATTGATGCAGCGCTTCCGAACAGTGCAGATGGAATTGCCACTGCTGCTAGGAAGGTGGGGAAATCAATTCGTCGCATTGTTCTCACCCACGCACACTCGGACCATATCGGGGCGCTGGATAAATTAAAGCAAATGTATCCGGATGTTCCTGTCTATATCTCCCGCCGTGACGCTCGTTTGTTGAGTGGTGACCTGACGATTGATGCGAACGAACCAAAAACCCCCATTAAAGGAGGCGTTCCCAAGCCGCATGCCATTAAAACGACGCCAGACGTGCTTTTAGATGATGGAAGCAGGGTTGGATCGCTGCTTGCCATTTGGACACCTGGACATACCCCTGGATCAATGTCCTTCCTCGATACGCGTACTCAGTATTTGATTGCCGGGGATGCTTTTCAAACGAGAGGTGGTTTTGCTGTAACAGGACAACTGAGACCCCTGTTTCCGTTTCCTGCTATGGCTACTTGGAACAAAGAGCTAGGTATGGAAAGCGCCCACAAAATACGAGTTTATCAACCCGAATTACTCGCCGTTGGACATGGAAACGTGTTAGCTCAGCCAGTGGAGCACATTGATAGGGCCCTTGGAATTTAATGTGGAGGAATCGACATGCCGCAACGAACAAAAATTGACCTCCCCACCATCCTGAAAGCTGCTACCGAGATTGTCGATTCTAAGGGTCTGGAATCCCTCGGCTTGGCGACTCTCGCTCAGAAGTTGGGGATCCGTTCGCCTTCTTTGTACAATCATGTCGATGGACTTCCGGGTTTACGCGTTGAACTCGCCATACACGGATGTTGTCTCCTGAATTCCGTCTTAATGCGGGCGGCGATTGGGAAATCCGGTGACAATGCCGTTTACGCTTTAGCAGAAGAGTATTTGGTGTTCGCTCGCTCACATCCCGGGCTATATGAGGCGGTCCAGCGAGTTTCCGACCCACAAGAAGAGCGGTGGCAACAAGCGGCGCAAAGGTTAGTCGAAACTGTCGTCCAAGTATTTCAGTATTACGGATGGGACGACTATACCTCCATTCATGCGGTACGCAGTTTTCGCAGCATGGTACACGGATTCATCTCATTAGAACAAAATGAGGGGTTTAAAATGCCCATCGATGTGGATGATAGCTACCGTTTCCTGATCGACACATTTCTTCTGGGACTTCATTCGAAAATGCATGCTGCGCAGTGCGCAGTTCAACCGGAATGATCGTGGTGACCACCTGATGTAGTTCAGTGATCGTGAATTCTTCTGCAAGCAAGGTAGAGGTAATTGTCGTGGTCACCACTCCTTGCCACGAATGCCATCGTGGGGGTAGGTCCCAGCATGTCCCGTTTGGGTGCGTTTACCCCGCCTATATTTGTCATAATGATATCATCAAAAATAAATAATCGAATCGAATATTACATATTGACTATATTTATTGCGGAGTGTACAGTTGTCTCAAGGGTTACCACAACTACGCATGGAGGCGATTGTATTGCTAAACAATTCGGATCGTATTCGCGGGGGATTTTGGGGCTTGCTTGTCGGTGATGCACTAGGTGTACCATATGAGTTTCGCCCATCTCACAAGATTCCCGCACATGACGACATTGAGATGGAGCCTCCTGTCGGGTACAACCGGGAGTATCCGCATATCAAGCCAGGGACATGGTCAGACGATGGGGCACAAGCATTGTGCCTGTTAGACTCATTGCTGGAGAAAGAGGCCCTACATATTCGTGATTTTGCAGACCGGCTTGTGAGTTGGAAGGAGAATGGGCTGTGGGCTGTCGATAGACTCGTGTTCGATGTCGGCAATCAGACGCGGGATGCTATCAAGGAACTTAAGGCAGGTGTTTCACCAACCAGATCAGGATTCGTGAACCCGAACGGCAAGGGGAACGGGGCACTCATGCGAGTTTTGCCGCTCGCGCTGTGGCATCAAGGGAATGATGCGCAATTGATCGAAGATGCGCACACGCAAGCGATTGTTACGCACGGTCACATAACCAATCAGGTCTGCTGCGCTCTTTATTGCGTATGGGCACGACGGTTGATGCAGGGACATGATATTGACGCCTCGTATGAACTCGCAATCGCGACCTTACGCGTTCATTACGGTGAAACGTCGGAATACTGGCGCGATCTGGAGACGGTCGTTCGTGCGAGTGAAACCCCGATTACCGACGGAAGTGGATACGTGGTTTCAACGCTGAACGCCGCCCGGTTGGCACTTCGGGAGTCGACTTACGAGGGTGTGGTCAGAAAGGCAATTAGCTTTGGTATCGATACGGACACAAATGCGGCTGTGGCAGGCGGACTCGCAGGTATTCGTGACGGTATTCAGGCAATTCCTTCGCGCTGGCTCGAAATGATGAGGGGAAAAGAGCTTGCACAACCATTGTTGGAACGTCTTGTAACGTTGGTAACCAAGTAAGGAAGAAGGAGGAGCCTCGGTATGATCATCGACTTTGACCAAATCAAACAGGATGCGATGAAGCACAAGATGCAGAGCCACTGCCGTGAGTTTGAAGACTATTACGACTACTGTTTCGTTGATGATTACGAGGAGAAATACGATAGATTCCAAGTTCACTCCGTTCAAGTGGGAGATGTGTTCGTAGGAATATTGGAAGAGAAGGGACGGTTCGTACTCGTATCTGTCCAGTTTTTTAAGGAACGATTCAGTGTCACTCGAATTGGTAATTGGATCGACAAAATGGGCATCCACTTAGAAGAGCACGTTTGTATGAGTGTTGATGTTTCAAATGCGAGCAAAATCGTGGCTGGATTGAGGTTCAAAGGCCGCCCACTTGTTGTGTACGAGAAGGGACAGCAAACACTTCGTTACGACCTGAGTGACAGTGTGGAAGTGAGCGATATTTACAAGAGCTACAACAGTATCGTCAACCCAGCGAGTCGCAATGAAGTCGAAGTCGACCCTCCTTGTAAAGCAACTATCTTCTATGATGGGGAACGAGTTTATTCTGTGCCAAGGATTGAATTTGACCTGTCACGGGATGTGATCATATCGAACGGGCAGGTGATTGTTGCCGATTACATTGAGGATTACTGTGGAACGATTGGGTTTTGGCAGGAAGACAATGCGGCGCTTCCAGTAACCTTCTTTTACGATGATGAGACTCCGATATATATCAATATCCGAACTAGGCAGGGTGGGTCCAAGGTCTGTGTGATTGAACAGGATTACAAGGTTCAATATGATGAATTGTGAAATGCTAGATCGATTGAACTCCAATTTAACGGTACAGAAGGGGTAATTGCATGTTAGAGCTGAACGAACTCAAAAATATGTGTCAACCAGTCATCGACGGGAAAGCGTATTATCGCCCACTGTTGTGTAGGGATCTCCAAGCCACGATTTCTATATTTATTGTAGGTATTAATCCTGCTACCCCAATTACACCAGAAGAAATGGACTTGGATACATACGCACGATTGATCACCGACTATGATGCGTTCATTGAGTACTACAGAGACTTACGAAGACAGAGAGGAAAAACGAGACTATCCCCGACGCGAACTGGTATAAACGGTTTGACTAATTGGCTGCAAGCCAACACCGATGTAGGTATTGCCGAGACAAACATGATTAGCTATCCAAGTCAGAAACCGAAGGAACTACGGAATGAACCTGAAGCTGTTATTGAGCGAGCAAAGGAGATCTTTATCCAAGTACTTCTGAACTATCGGCCAAAATTAATCATCGCTCACGGACGAGAGACTTTAAAAATGCTGGGGGAAATGGTAGACACACGTAATGAATTCAATTGGGTAAGGAAAGATGAGCTACAACAAGATGATTTTGTTGGGTTTTCATATCAAAATGGTGAAATTTGCTCGGTCCTTCCCTGTGCCCATCTACGCTATCACGGTCATAGCGGCGGTACGAGGTTCACTCAATTTTATGAACAACTACCGGGTTTTTTACCTACTGCTGTTCGTCCATAGAAGTCATTGCCGGAGCTGATGGTTGCAACGTGATAACGGGAGTCGGAGTGCTGACGTAGATATCGATGTTGAAGTAGTGGAAGCAAGTGTGCGTAAGCTGCTCGACAAAGATGTGCGAATAGGGAAATGGGCTATTGCCCCTTTAGGATAGGATCCGACAAACGAAGTTACCGCTTATGAATTTTGTAGTGAAGCGCTCGGAGTCACTGGCAAATGACCAACTGGACGATGCGCAAGAGATGGTCAAGATGAAACACTTAGCCAACACCGCTGCAATCTTGTTGAACTTGGTCGACGAAGCGTACGACCTATTGAGCTACATCAGGGTGTATAGTCGACTGTCTAGTTGCTGCATATTTATATCCAATGACGATCTGTCGCTTTCAATTGCTCTCTCCGACCCGGAGCTACTCAATATGCTGGCACACTACGCCCAAGAGATTCTATCGAGGGGAAAGGAAGCAGAACGGACTTTTGCCGAGCGGACTATCAACTGCCTGAACGAAGCCATCCTCCAAGGTGAACCCTGCAAAATAGGCGATGTCGCAGGAAAGCTAGGTTTCAGTACGAGAACACAAGTGCATTTAATTATGCGTTCAAAAATTGGACAGGAATCAGTCCCAACAAATATATACGATAAGAAGCAATGGCACGAAGAACTTGCACTGTGCGCTCCTCACATTCGTTGCCGTAAAGGGTTGGTGAATACGACATGCAAGTTTCTTGCAGCTGTTCTGACAAACCAAATCGCCAAGGGAATGCCAATAACCAGTGTTAGTGCGATGATGATCCAATACTGCGAGCCGAGCAACCACGAGTGTGGGTCGGTGAATGCATGTGCGCTGTGGACGCCACGGGTCGACATGACCCAGATGGATACAAGAACTGCGACTTGCAACCACGCACTCAGCCTGCGCAACGCGTACGAAGACGTCTGCAGGATAAGCTGAAGCAGCGGGAACAGCGCGATGGAGAGCAGGGACGCTCGACCGAAGGCCTCAGCGGCCAAATGGTAGTCGCTGAGCGGCAAGGGGTCAACCAAGCCGCGGACGAGTATCCCAAGCCAGATACCTGATTCAGTGAACACGACCAGTGCGCCCCACCGAATCCACCAAGCGGCAGAGGAAGCCACGAGGATGGCTGCCCGTGACAGCGGGTACCCCAGTAGCCACCCGGCTGACGTTTTAAGCGTGCGGCCGAAGGCGCCACTTACGCCCATCCACATGGTCATGCCTGCACCAAAGAACAGGAAGGCGGTAGGGAGGTCGACGACATGACTTTGTCGGTGAACGACCAGTCCAGCAGCAAACCCGAGTATCGGAAGCAGGAGAGCGAACATTTTCAGCCGGACGTCGGCCCCAGCGCCAAACCAGCGGAGAGGACTCGCCTGGAGTGAGAACAGCGCAAAGAACCGAGGGGCCGGGCGTTTTGCCATCTGCTCATACCAGTACAGCCACGCAGCACCGGGCACCGAGCGATTTGATGCAGCACCGACACCGGGATGTCCTTGCGCGAGCGATGGCGCGAGGTCAGTATCCATCTCGGTCTTCAAGTCTCGGCGCCACCGGCGTGAGTTAATGGAGGCTGTATCTGCAAACGGACGTGATGCAGTGGACAAATACCTAGCGGCCGTCCAGAGCAGGAGGGCCGACACAGGCCAGCCAACGATGAACAATGCGCCAAGCGTATACAACCACGGGGTCAAATCTCCACTGCGGGCGATGGCCCAGAGCGCCTGCAACAATAAGAAGCTTGATACCAGCGTCCCAAATACAGTTAACTGTAGAACTTTGGACCACATGCCCTCAATTGAAATCAACGCCAGCGTTAAAGCGTTGAGAACTGGGGCCGCAATGACTACCGTCACGATGGTGAGCACCGCATACAAGAGGAGCGATTTGTTCGGCGCGAAGTGCGCCGGGTGAAGAGCCCAGCCCACGAGGTATGTGACGGCCGACCAGCTGAACAGAATGCCAAACCAGCGAAGGGCGTTCAAGACGGCGGCAAGCCACTTCGAGAAAATCAACGCCGAGCGGGGATACGGAAAGCCGAGCCACCAGTCCCTGAATCGTGAGCGAGAGACGCCAAGCGAGACCGCAAGGCCCACGAAGATGCAGCCAACGACCCAAATTGTCAACACCAAGGCGAGCACATCTTCAGCCTGAGCGAGTAACTTGGCGGCGGTCAATGTGCATGCAATCAGGAAAAGCAGCATCGCCACCGTACTCCGGGAAAGCCACCGGCTACGACCCTCCATCTTGCGTTTTGTGATCACGAAATTTGTCCCGTACCAGCCCATTTCGAACGCGGTCAACGTGCGTATGTCTGAAAGCATCACCGCTTGTTGGCGACCGTCGCTCACGCTTGTCGTGTTCATTCAAACGCCTCCCGGTAACAGGCTTCAACAGACGAAGACTGCGCACGCAGTGTCTCCACTAGGTGATTTCCGCGAATGCGACCTTGGCCAACGAGCACGACCCGGTCGAACAGGTTTTCCATCTCCACCACGTCATGGGTGGCGATGAGAAATGAGCGGTGACTCTCGGCGAGTTCCCGGATGACGGAATTCACAATCCTTTGCCTCGATATGAGATCGACGCCCGCAAAGGGTTCATCAAGCAGCACGATGCGCGCCTTCCGAGCCAAGCATGTCAGCAACTGGAGCCGCGCTTCTTCGCCGCGCGACAACGCTGCGATGCGGGCGCCAGAGCGAATCTCAAGCTGGTCGGACAGGGTGTGTGCGCGGTCGTGATCCCAATCTGGATAAATTCGTTCTGCAAACGCCATCCACTCACCACAGGTCAGCCAGCCTGGAAGCTTTCCTCTGTCAGGGAGAAAGGCGGTGTCAGCCAAGGTGTTGACGCCAGCGGGCTCGCCGAAGAGGGAAACCTGGCCGGACGAGGGAGGAGAAATCCCTGCGATGATCCGCAGCAGGGTGGACTTGCCGGCTCCGTTCGGCCCAAGCAGACCGGCGATTTCACCCTGTTGGACGGCAAAGTCAACTTCGTTCAAAATCTGCTTGTTCCCGATGTGAAACGTTACCTGATGACAGGCAATGGCGGCCTCGTCCGGTTGTGGGATGGCCCTCGCAGCGTGGGTCATGCATTTTCTCCTCCTTCTCTATGAGCCGCTGGATACTGCGCCAGTTTCAACAGTTCATCGACGGTAATCCCCAGGGACTGAGCGACGCGTTCCAATTGCCCCAGTGCTTGTCGAGCCAGCGCCCGCCGGCTCTCTTCGATGATGGCGGGGTCATCGACAGCGAAAGTGCCTTGCCCTCGGAAGGTGGCAATGAAACCCTGCCGTTCAAGGCTCTGATAGGCTCGCATCACAGTGTTTGGATTGACTCTAAAGTGTGCAGCAAATTCGCGGACAGGAGGGAGGCGCTGGCCGGGTTGTAACTCGCCGCGCGCCAAGCTCGATCGAACGATGTCCTCGAACTGCTCGTAAAGCGGCCGCGAGGAATCCAGCTTTTGATTGGGTGGATGCCAGTACTGCTCCGGTTGCACACGACTCACCCCTTTCCTCCGATGCCATACTGACTCAGGACTTATGATAATTGTATTATATCAATTAATACAATGTGGTCAACATGCTATTGCCTCACTGTCTACATGTCACCGAAATAAATTATATCCATATCACGATGTGTATTGACTTTAATATTGTTTAAATGTAATTTAATATTATTGAATTTTGGGTGGTTGCTGAGAGGATGATGTACGGGATGAAATCTGTGCCACAATGGCTGCTGGGTTTAGACGAGGAAGACATTCAGTTTGCGAAAAATTTTATCCTTGCATCCGGATCACTAAAAAAAATTGCTGAAATTTACGATGTTAGTTACCCCACAGTGAGGTTGCGTTTGGACAAACTGATTCAAAAGATACAGATGGTTGAAGACGCGAGTGCTGAGCCATTCACTGTCTTCGTCCGGGATTTAGCGCTAAGAGACAAAATCGACCTAGAGACAGCCAAGCTCTTGATTGCTAAACATAAAGAGTTGAAGGGGGAGTCACAAGGATGATGCCGTTTCTTGGCCTTTTGCTGACTGGATTGTTTTTGGTGCTGTTTTTGGTGCTGCAAGTGTTTCTTAGTCGCAGAAAGAGCCCAGTCTATGGGCTTGTTCTCATAGTGGCCATTGCTGTTGGCTTAATCGCCTATTTACGGTGGGTGGGGATACAGCATCACTTATTCAGTAGTGTTGTCCTCTTTGTGACGAGTGGTGCAATTTATTTGGATGGTCGAAACAGGGTGCGTTCTAGGCGGGACAGAGAATTAGCGAAGATGACTATTCAGGATTTAGAGTGAGGAGTCCAAGCGCAACCGACCTGCCACCGTTTTCGGTATCCCAAACACACGACGAGACGACCGATTATTGCTTGGTCGTCTTGTTGTCTTACTACCAGACCATGACTGGCTGTGTCGAAACTGGGTCCGTTATTGGGTCTCGGAGTGCATGAAATATGTGGACAGGACATACCTAGAACCTAATATGTGCAGAAACTCGTACCTGAGTTCAGTCGCACCCGCCGGCAAGATGGTGATGATAGATTGGGCCTTTTGCGGAATCGCTGGTGTGGATGAGGAACTGGGAAGGTTCTTTGGGCTTACGCTACACTCGAGCGAGGTGATGCGACCGGACGCACTAAGCCTCATGGTAACCTTATTCCAGAACTACCTTGATGGGCTCAACCATGCGGGCTGGCATGGTGGTTCCACGGCTCATGAATTTTGTAGTGAAGCGTTCGGAGTCACTGGCAAATGACCAACTGGACGATGCGCAAGAGATGGTCAAGATGAAACACTTAGCCAACACCGCTGCAATCTTGTTGAACTTGGTCGACGGAGCGTACGACCTATTGAGCTACATCAGGGTGTATAGTCGACTGTCTAGTTGCTGCAGAAAGGATGGGAACGAACTTGCTTACACTCTTCCGGTACAACTGGCAAGTGCGGGCCGACTGGTTCGATTGGAGTGAAAGCGTGCCGACAGAGGAACTGACACGTCAACGCACAGGTGGTGTCGGTAGTATCCTGCGAACGCTGTTTCATGTTGTAGACGTGGAGCAGGCCTGGATCCTCCAAGGATTACAGGGCAAGCCTGAGTTTCATTACCACTATGAGGACTACGACTCACTCGATGCGGTCAGGAACCTGTCAGACGTCTGCAGCCCACGGATACTGGACTTCGTGATGAACTGGTGCGGAGATTTGGAAAATCGTAAGCTGGATGACTTCACATACGGCGAAGTTCTTCTGCACGTCGTCGCACACGAGATTCATCACATGGGTCAGTTGTCCGTTTGGGCAAGAGAAGTTGGTCGGGAGCCAATTTCAGCGAATGTGATTGGTCGTAACCTCATGTGAACAGTATCGCTGGATAAGAACATTGCTAGGCGGATGCATGTATGTGTCTGCAAGAGTCAGTGATGATGAAAGGAGAATTGTTAATGCGGCAAATCATTGCGATGGGGGGCGGCGGGTTTTCGATGGCCCCAGAAAATCTGTTGCTCGACGAATACGTTCTGCGCCAGACTAACACTAACAGGCCGAAGGTCTGCTTTGTCCCGACGGCTAGTGGAGACGCTGAATCGTACATTGAGCGATTCTACGCTGCATTTCAAAAGCTGGACTGCGAACCGTCTCATCTCTCTTTATTCCATCCACCGACGACGGACCTTGAGTCCTTCGTGATGGAGAAGGACGTCATCTATGTTGGCGGCGGCAACACGAAGAATCTTCTTGCTCTGTGGCGAGACTGGGGACTCGATAGCGTCATGAGGCGGGCTTGGGAGAAAGGCATCGTGATGGCGGGTGTAAGTGCTGGGTCGATATGCTGGTTTGAGGAAGCAATCACGGATTCATTTGGCGTGACGCTGGACCGGCTACCCTGTCTGGGACTCTTGCCCGGATCTAATTGCCCTCACTATGACGGTGAATCAGAACGGCGTCCAACGTTTCATCGCTTACTGCAAGACGACCGGATTGCGCCTGGTCTGGCTGCGGATGATGGTGTGGCGTTCCATTTTGTTGGTACCGAATTGAAGGCGACCGTCAGCTCTCGACCGGACGCTCGAGGATATCGATTGAGGTTGAGTGAGAACGGGGTTCTGGAAGAGGAGATTGTACCCGAGTACCTCGGGCAGCTGGGGTAAGGGTTGCAGATGATTCGAGTGGTCATGCTGTTGTCAGCGAGCTCAACGTACTAATTGCATCTTCGCATTTCGAATGTTTACGGCTGTCGAAATGTGTAATAAAATGCAATTGAACTTCTCTTTTATTACAAAATAGTTGAAAGGTAGTGGGGGCTTGTACGGGTCGACGCAAAATTTAACTAATTTTTCTAACTTGGCGTTCCTTGGTAGTCTGCTCGCAATCGGCATCACGGTTCTCATTGTTGTCTCCCTCGTTTCTTATTTCGCCATCACGATCCCGTACTATAAACTGCTTAAAAAGGCAGGCTATTCGCTTGCTTGGCTTGCTTTCATTCCGATCGCAAATTACTGGCCTGGCTTTTGGCTGATTCGCAAGTCGCGGTGGAACGTAAGCTGGTTTTTTGGCATCTTCCTAGGATATGTGTTGGCTCTCTCGTTTCACAGTATTGCCTTAGCGATTATCACGACTCTGTATTCAATCGCAGTGCTCGTTCTCGAAATCATTTGGGCAGTGCGGCTGTTTAGGGCGTTCGGGATGAACCCACTGTGGTTGCTGCTTATGGTCGGAATGATTGTTCCATACCTCAATTTCGCCGCGATGATAGCCCTAATCGTGATACTCTGGGTCATGGCATTTGGCCAAGGTTACGACTATCGGTATAGAGAAGAATTCCACGGATGGTAACGATATTTTGCCTTTAGCCAGGGAGTCGGTCATCGCGCACCGACTCTTTTTAGCTATTCGCGTCGACGCTCCCCGTGAAGCACCGGATCGTATTGATGGAAAATATTACACTAGTCATAGCTGTAATGAGGCTTCTCCATCCTCTGTTTTTCTATACGATTCTTGTTAATTCACTGTTAACGACACGATGTGCGGCAACATAACGGTCTTTGGGGCTGATTCCAAATGATGCAAAAAGAACCCTCGGTTGATTTGTGATAAATTGCACTTCATATTGCATGGCTGTTGATACATTGAGAATAGTGTAAGTGGATGAATTCGCTTTAACACGAAGAACGACGGTACGAATTATTTTTCTTTTCCCATTTAACGCGTACACGTTGATTTTCACCTTAGCCATATTGCGTTGATGCTGATTTATCGAGTTTACGATAATATTTTTGGAAACAAGCTTACCGTTCACTGTCAGGTTATTTAGGGGTCCAGTCGAATATTTGCAAATCATCCTCAATCACCCTTATCATGCAGAAGATTATGTCTCATTGGGTGGGCTGGAACTGTGAACCCTTGAACTTGCTCCTAAATTGTCCGAGTTCTGCCGACATTGGTCACCGAAGTATCGGTTTGAAGTAATCGATTTCGCACAGAGTGACGTAATTCGTGATGCCTTTCACTCGAATTGTAGCGAGCCCGGCGGACACCATCAGAAGTTTGCCAACTAGAAAATTACTTTTACCAGACACGAGTCCCACCTGTATTTGTCGCCCGATATACTTCCTGAGAGACAACCTGAGACTCTTATTACAGACGTCTTCAACGCAACGGCAAGTGCTCATTTTTCCACCTCCTAAAGTCCTTTCGCTCAAGACTTCCGCGGTCCCCCGACCCGACATAATGGAAAATAATGAAGAATGCCACTGACGGAAAGCACCAGAACTCCCTTAGTGACACGGACCAACTTTCCCGTAAATGTTCTACCGGACAGTGTAGTCAACGTGAGCCTTTCCCCAATCTTGAATTTAGTTCGTAGTACTCGTCGGGTGTCTCGCGTACAAGGACTTTCGATGCAGGCACAGAGTTGCCTCGTCGACCGGTTCAATTGAATCCCTCCCGTCATGATATGCCTCTACACTATTCAAAACATGTCATGACGTCACGGACAAACTTCCCTTAGAGAGTTTTCACAACATCGCATCTAGCTTAACAAAGCGGCGCTTGCCGACCTGTATGACGGTCCCGTCTTGCAAGTCGATTTCTGCCGACACATCGTTCATTTTGAGTCCATTTACTTGAACTCCGCCTTGTTGTATGAGTCGACGTGCCTCACTCTTGCTAGGGACTAATTCAAACTCGACAAGTGCCTCAACCAGCCGGCGTCGTCCAGGTGTAATCCGAACCGTAGGTACAATATCCGGAATGCCTCCCTGTTGAAACACCGTGATCCACTCATGTTCCACGTCCTCAGCCTCTTTCGTCCCTACGAAACGTGAAACCAGTTCCCTTGCCAAGCGCATTTTTACATCTCTAGGATGCAGGACTCCTGTCTGTAAACCCGCAGCCAAATCTGCAACTTCCCTGTCGGACGAACCCAACAACAGTTGAAAATACTTCAACATCAGACTATCTGGTATGGACATGGCTTTGCCGTATATATCCTTTGGTGTTTCATCAATTCCGATGTAGTTGCCTAGACTCTTTGACATTTTCTGCGTACCGTCTAATCCTACAAGGAGAGGCATCATAACTGCGACTTGTGGCTCTAAACCGAAATCCTTCTGTAAGGACCGTCCCATGAGGAGATTGAACTTCTGATCTGTCCCTCCGAATTCAATATCAGTTCGGAGATGCACTGAATCATAACCCTGCATCAGAGGATAAAAGAACTCATGAATGTGAATCGGGCGATTTTCACCATGTCGTTTTGAAAAATCATCTCGTTCCAACATTCTGGCCACAGTCACTGTAGCCGCAAGACGAATGACGGCTGCAAAATCTAGCTTTGCTAACCAATCAGCGTTGCGGACAATGTTTGTACGTGCCGGGTCTAGGACCTTCATGACCTGTTGCACGTACGTCCGGGCATTTGCATCAACCTCGGCTTCGGTTAGCTGCTTCCTGGTCTCTGATTTTCCTGTAGGATCTCCAATTCTCCCCGTGAAGTCTCCGATTACAAGGTCGCAAACATGACCGAAATTTTGCATCTGGCGGATCTTCTGCAATACGACGACGTGCCCCAGGTGAATATCCGGGGATGAAGGATCCATGCCTAGCTTCATCCGTAACGGAGCACGGTGTGCCACAGAGCGCTGCAATTTCTGTACCAGTTCTTGTTCAGGGACAATCTCGGCTGCTCCGCCTGAAATGATTTCCACCTGCTGATTGACTTCATCCAACTGCGTTCCTGATAGCGTTGGCTCCTCCACTGTATCCTCTCCTCCACGAATAAACATGAAACACAAAAAGCCCCGTTCCCATAAGGGACGAGGCATGCATCTCGTGTTACCACCCTAATTGCCACTGTATAGTGCATCATTGCAGTGACCACTCGATAGCGATAACGGAACCACCGTTGACGACTAATGCCGCCAAACCTCCAATGGCGTAACAGACAATGAATGTGTGTTCGGTTCACACCAACCACCGAATCTCTGGGCACAATAATTCAGGGTCCTGACCATCTTCTTCGAAAGAGTATTCAATTTTCACAGAATGTATCATCCAGGATGTTGAAAGTCAACGGCGAACCTGCTCTTGTCGGACCAAGCTTCCGTTAGTTCAATCAAATGACGCCGGTCAAATGTGCAGGACGATTCATCTGGAATTGCCGAACGAGTTGAGCACAAGGGTTCGCTCGAGGTGGTACGTCGATTCATATTGCGTTCACATTGGTACGATACGGTAGTGTAATACAATGACGGCAGTGGCATGGTCAGACGGCGCAACCTTAGCGAAGCTGTCTGGAAAGGTGTTGGGGTTATGGCGTCGGTGCTCATCGTGGATGATGACAGTCACATTCGGGAACTGCTTCGTTTCTATTTAGAACTCGATGGGTTTCGCACCATTGAAGCTGCAGACGGGGGGGAGGCGCTCAAAACTCTGGACGCACACAAGGTCGATCTCGTTGTCCTCGACATCATGTTACCCAATCTGGACGGATGGGACCTGTGTCGGGAGATCCGTCAATACTCTGCGGTGCCTATCCTGATGCTGACGGCCAAGAACGAAACGATACACAAAGTGCGGGGGCTAAGACTGGGAGCGGATGATTACCTGGTCAAGCCTTTTGACCCAGACGAACTTCGTGCTCGCGTTCACGCACTGCTACGAAGGTACCGGATTGCCACGGAACAAGTCATTACGTTGGGGAGTCTGGCTCTAGATGCCTCAACACATACGGTTCTGTGTAATGATGTTCATGTAGCCCTTGCGAAAAAGGAATTTGAGCTCTTGTTCAAACTGGCAAGCTACCCTGGGACAACCCTCTCCCGAGATCAACTCATTGAGGACATTTGGGGATACGACTTTGACGGGGATGAACGCACCGTGGACGTACATGTGAAACGCTTGAGGGACAAGTTTCCTGAGGAGACTTCCTCCTTCCGGATTGTCACAGTTCGAGGTCTAGGTTATCGACTCGAGGTGATAGTATGAACAAATCGTTATGGTCCAAACGCGCCTCGACAGTATGGGCCATCGCCTCCCGTATCGTTTTGTCCCTCGTCGTGCTCTTTCTTACCCTCACAGTTTCGTACGGGTTGACTGCACTCCTCTATCGCCACCACCACGCCTATTTGGCTTCTTTCGGAAGTGTCATGACTACGATTGGCATTACATTCCTCCTTCTCATTCTGGGCGGTGCCGTTGTGGGACGGTTTGTGGGGCCCAGAAACAACGCGATTTGGCAAAGTCTGATTGACGCCATCCGTCAGATGGCCAAGGGAAACTTCGACGTGAAGCTCGATGTGGAAATGATTCGTGACCCAGGAGGCGACAAGCATCCCTTCCGCCAGTTGGTACACAGCATTAACGACATGGCGCAGGAGTTGGCGATTCTGGAACAAATGCGGCAGGAGTTCGTCTCCGATATCTCCCATGAGATTCAGTCTCCCCTGACTTCCATTTCCGGGTTTGCTCGAGCACTCCACAGTGGTGCGATTGCGCCAGAGGACCAACAGCGCTATCTGGAGATTATTGAAAGTGAAAGTAATCGGCTGTCGCGTCTGAGTGACAATCTGTTAAAGCTGACTTCCCTCGAATCTGGCTACCATCCGTTTCACTTGGAGAAATACCGGCTGGACAAACAGCTTCGCGACGTCATCTTGAGTTGCGAACCTTTGTGGACTGGCAAGGAACTTGAGATGGCGGTGTCGCTAGCGCCCATTGAAGTCACAGCCGACAAGGACCTTTTGAGTCAGGTCTGGGTCAACATGATTACCAACGCCGTGAAGTTCACCCAAGCTGGTGGGACCATCACGGTTTCATCCTCGCGTCTGGTGGATGGGGGCTGGCTCAAAATCTCCATATCCGATACTGGGATTGGTATGGATGAGGAAGCCCGAAGGCGTGTCTTCGAGCGGTTTTTTAAGGTTGACAAATCTCGCGGCAGCGAGGCAGCGGGCGGGGGGCTGGGCCTTTCCATCGTGAAGAAAATCGTTGACCTGCACGGCGGAGTGGTGGAGGTAACGAGTGTGCCACGCGTCGGGTCAACCTTTACCGTGAGTCTGCCAGACGATGGCGCGGGTACGCCGGACATTACGCCCGGCGCATATACGCTTTCACGGTCAAAGGAGCAAAGACTGCGACGATAATTGCGGCACCCAACAGGGAGAGAGCGAGATCGGACCCGACGGTCCCTGAGTTTGTCAAATCACGCACAGCGCTCACTAGGTGAGAGACAGGATTGATGTTGACGAACCCTTGAAATGAGGTCGAATTCTTCCAGCAGGTCTTGCGCCTTGCGGAGGCCTGGACTCGTGGACCAAACCGTACATTCAAATTGCACCACTTGTCATCTCGACAGAAATCGGCTGGAGGGAGTTCGGGAAGGAGGTTGACAGAAGGGGAGTCCTTTCTGCGTCCAGTATAGGTGCTGTCTCAACAGTGATGATTGGACTACTGAAGTCCGTATTTCACCGCGGTCTAAGCTGACTTGAGAGGGATGAAACCTTCTTAGTATAAGTGAGCTTTATATAGATTTGCTTCTGCCTGTCGAATGTCTCGATGTTTGCGGAAATTGTATCCTGTTGCGCGGTATAGCTGATGAGAGTGTAACCCCGTATTCGAGAGTTGCGCCACACTTGTGATGACACTGACAAACGCAAGGGAAGCCATCACCAAGTGTGTTACCAGCAGCCTGTAACTTAATGGTCGTTTCCGAGCGTTGTACCAGAAGTAGAAGTAGAGCCCCGAAACAAAGGTTGCGAGCACGACCGCCAGTGACGCCCACAGAACAAGGCTGGCGTATGGGGTCGTTGCGTCGTGATGCGTGATCCAACGGATGAACAGGATGCAGAAGAGAATCACGGTTACAGTTGCACCAATTACGTGAAAGGTTACGAATAGGAATGGGTACCGCAGTTTTTGTTGAAACGTAAATCCGATGAACAGAACAAGTCCCACGGTCGCGGTAAAAAGCGCGATCAAGAACGTCCACATCCACAGACTCATGTTTTGATTCCCCCCACATTGTTCTCGTCCATTCTTCAAGCATTCCAAGACTTAGGGAAGCGTGAATGATGCATAGGGGTGAGACGACTAACGGCGAGTCTCTCTCGGGTTTGAGTCCCACGGTCGAGGTCGAAAGTGCCTTGAATTTCCTATGCCCTGATGTCGATTGCATCTTGGAAGTTGCTCGATTAGCGTACCAATGAGTGGCGGGGACTTCACCTACCCGTTCGGGTAAGTTATGTGGACTGTTTGTGAACGCTGAGTCGTGATTGTCTTGGAGATCGTAAATTTTGTGGGGCAAGCGATAGTCGAGGATAGTGGGGAGGGGCCTTGTTGGTCCAAATTATGCATCTTCTGCGGTACACGTCATAATGGTTCTGAACGGTCGAATTCCAATGAATGGGGTGAAGTGATGATGGGACGGTTGAGACAAATAAGAATGATTTACGTCAAGTACGAGTGGGGCAACTGGATGTATCATGGTAGAACGTCGTGGCCTCAAGCAATTTGGTTTTTATCGATTCTTCTCATGCTTGCATTGCTAGATGGGACAACGAAATTCACATGGCTTGTTCCTCCGTTTGCTGCCACATTGACCATATTGCTCCTGCTCCCCAAGTCACCGATCGCCCAACCTATTCCTGTTATTGTAGGGACAACATTAGCCGCCAGTTTCGGTACGGCTGTTTCAATGATAGCTCATGGTCCAATCTACGCAGTTCTAGCTGCACTGGCAATGGTAATACTTCTACCTCTTCTCCGGATCTATCATCCTCCCGGCGTGGCGCTGTCCATGTACCCACTGCTCCTGCACACGAATATTTGGTTTCCGTTTTTGGTCGTTCTCCCAGTTACCCTCATTGCCGTGAGTAGTTGCAGTGTATTAAGCCGCCTGTCAAAGAACTGGGCAAATTACCCGTTGCCACTCAGGAAGGGTTAAAGTCTCAGGTAGAGTGGGTCAGACTGTGTAACGCTGCTGCAACCAAGGATCACCGTGCGGGTGATATCCTGATTGCTCCCAAAAACCCAGTTTGTTGGTAGATAGGAACTCGATTCCCCAAACCCACTTAACACTTTTCCAAAAATACAAGTGTGGTACAACGAGGCGCAATGGGAACCCGTGCTCGGTTGCTAATTCCTTGTCATCAAGCGTATAGGCAAGCAACACTCCGTCACGGAGCAAATCGTGAATCGGAAAATTCGCAGAATATCCTTGTTCGCCGTAAACCATCACGAAATTCGCGGTTGGGTCCGGGTTAACTAAAGTAAGCAAGTCGGAGAAGGAAACGCCCTCCCAGTGATTGTCTAGGCGTGACCATGTTGTGACGCAATGGGCGTCCGATGTGTACCGAGATTTAGGAAGTTGCCTTACTTCATCCCAACTTAAAAGTACCGGTTTTTGTACCTCTCCGAATATTTTCAAGCTCCACTCAGTCCGGTTGATTTGTGGTATATCCCCAACGTACATGACGGGCAACTTTTTGGTTATAATTTGCCCTGGTGGCAGGCGTCCAGCGTTTGAATGATTTTGCACTAAACCCACTCCCTTTGTGTTATTAGTTTGATACGCCACAACACTGTACCACACCTCTTTTGCCGTACAGTGGAGAGGTGTTTCGAATTACACACCCGTTTGAAAGCGGGTACCATGAGGTAAACCCGTTCATAGTGACAGTGATAGATTGATGCAAGCAGCGTGCAGAGCAGATGGACAATTGTGGAGGGGGTTCGTATCGTGACTATGGGGAACAACCATCCACTGCCGTCAATCCGACTAATTCTCCAATTTCAAGTTGAATACAAAGGGACACCCATTCAGAAGCAAGTTATGCTTGACCTTGAACCAGAATCAAGTGGAGCGTCTACGAACCCCATTCGCGTAGTAAATAGAACAGTAGCAACGATATTGCGTGTGCTTGGTGAAACCGTGCAAAGTCCTGTGGTGTTTCAGCAAGAGGGACAGACAGGTGGGATGAAGGTCCAGTTGAGAGATTTTACTGCTCGTGAAATGGACGTCCTCACCCATTTAATTACGGGAGCAACCAACGCACAAATCGCTAATTTACTTGGTGTATCTCCCAATACGGTCAAGTATCATGTCAAAAACATACTTCAAAAATTGCATGTAAAGAATCGGGTCGAGTTGGCGTCCAAGTTAAACCACTACTAGCCTTTTTGATATCCCATCCTTCAGACCTGATTTTGCGACGCGGACTTAATCTCAGTTGTAAGCATGTCGTGAATACCCGGAGAGCCGGCGATGATTCCTGTCGCCCCCCACGTGAAGGCATTCCCGTACATGTCGGATACTACACCGCCAGCTTCTCGAATCAGCAGTGCACCAGACACCCAGTCATAGAACTCACTTCCAAACTCCCAGTATCCGTCGAGTCGACCGCATGCTACATAGGCCAGTTGTAGTGCGACAGACCCGAGCATCCGAGTGGCACCAACCTGGGGCATGAGACGAGCGAGGGAGGAAGCGGTTCTTTGTGTATTCTCAAGGTCTTGGTCTGCTGCCGATGGTGGCGCAGTTGCAATCATTGCGTCATATCCTTTGATTTTTGAAGACACTTGTATTCTGCGTCCTTGCAGATAGGCCCCCTGACCCGCTACGGCGTGAAAGAATTCTTGTCGACTGGGATCATATATCATTGACAGGACGGGTTCGCCATTTCGAATGAGGCACAAAGACATTGACCAAAATGCGAAGCCTTGATGCAAATGGACGGCGCCATCCACCGGGTCACACACCCAATATTCATCGTCGAATTCAGCTCTTTGTTGTTTACTCAATTCAAGTTCTGAGAAAGACCAGTGGATAGTCGGATAAACACTCTCCAGGGCAGTCCGGATGCTCGATGCCGCCCATTGGTTGGCTTCATGAATACGTTGAGCGAGTTCGGTTCTATCTTGTGCTGTCGGTAGTTCACCGTACTTTTGCCACAATTGAGTTCCAACATTGAAGAGAATGTCTTTGCAAGTCGTGATATCTACATTGGTCATTTGAATGTCCACCCTTTCTGTTCGTAGAATCCGCGAAGATTCGCATACTGCTCGCCGTACCGCCCAGTTAATTCGGAACCAAAATCTCCCTCTATGTTGTGCATAATCACGTCATGGTAGAACGCATTTTTAAGAACATCAGCCACTGCTGGATGCTCCGTTTCCAGTGCAGATGGTCTCATCTGTCCGCCAAAATTCGCTATGATGGAGGAACGCGAATCGCAAAGTAATGTGAATTTCCTTGGCGTAGAGGGCGGTATATCGTATCTCATGTGTTGAATGAGATTATCTAGGTCTGTGTTCCATTCACCTAGTGTGATCACGACGACAGTAATACCTCGGCTCTGTGCGTCAAGTAGCAAGCCTTCGACTTGCGGAAGGTCCTCAGCCCAAGCGTCAACGACGATAGTTTGTGTTGCATTAACTACTAATCTGCGAATGGCTTGAGTGACTGAATCTGCTCCATTCCAACTGTAAAATCCAGGCGCATGCTGCGGTCGGGTGGTGAGTTCGGTAGACAAGACGTGAATGGTGTCTTCAAACTCTGACTTCAGCAGTTGAGCAAATTGGTTAATAGGTACGGCATCATAGAGGACTGGATCTCCATCAATGATGCGACATCCGCCTTTGTCAACAAGAGCGCGTAAAGCGGCATATACGTTAGTGCGCGAGACGGAAACCCGCTTGGCAACTTCGTATCCTGAAAGATGTGACTCCTCATGTAGCGTCAAGTAACAACGAGCCTCAAGGTCTGAAAGTCCGATACGTCTTAGGTGTTCAATCATCAACTCATCTCCCCAATACTGTGCTAGATGATTTTCTTCTGCGGTCGGCAAAGTCAGTGGATCGTGTGAACGCTGCGGTCAGCTTGGTCATTCGTCATCAGGAGAGTGATTTCGGCCGATCCCGTTGATGTATTCGCAAGCTGGGAATGCATCAATTAGAAGCTACATAGCAACCCTCTTCTTTGCGTAGTGCTTTTTGTTCGTTAGTAGTATGTAATAATACTACTATGATTCAAAGCGGATCTCAAGCGTCATTAAAGCTTCGCATTCGAAATTCAATGCTGGCACCTTCGAGGCAGGTCCAGCCGACATTTGCATTGGACATACTCAAACGATGGTTGGGGAACTCTTAGGGTGATATTCCAGAGGAGACAGTGAAGATGGGTTTTGACTATGGTCATTTGTGCCAAATACTAACCATTTGGGCTTGATGTTCTCCACGACAGTGTCGTGCTCCCGTTGACCAAGTACGTGTTATTATAGACAAAATGATACACACATAGGTGGTTACCGGATGCACGAAAATAACCGCATACACAAAAAAGCAGCGCGGTATGCGACAGCATACAACCAACTCTTGAACATGATCCAAGATGGCTTGTATCCAGAAGGCAGCAAGTTTCCGACGGAGCCAATTCTCGCGCAACAGTTGGGTATTAGCCGATCTACATTACGACAGGCATTACGACTGCTCATTGAAGATGGTGTTTTAGAGGCACGAAGAGGCGTCGGTAACTTTGTCAGGAAGACATTGAATTTAGATAACGTTGGAATTGAGAGAATGGGCAACCCCTTTTACAGTAGTTGCTTGGACTCGATTGACAAAGTTGACATTGACGTGGAAGTGGATTTGTCAAGTGAACATACCAAACGTGTCTTCAACCGGAATATCCCAGTGATTCTCGCTGTGTATAGGTACTACAAAGAGAACGGAGTAGTTAGAGGGTCTTGTTTCTCACATGTGGCGACCGATTTTGACCAATTGAAATCGATTGACCTCAACGACCAGGGTGCGGTCTTAGAATACCTCGAGACAAAAATCTATGAGGATGCAAGGTCTTCGATGGTGGAGATCAAATTAGTGCGTTCGACTGACAATATTAAGGAGGCAATTGCCGGTGCAACGTCTGAATACTATCAGATGATCGCGGAACGATTGACCGATGTGAATGGAAATATCATTGCGTACAGCAAATACTACATTCCATTCGAACGTGCTGTGTTTAAGGTCTTCCGGAACAACTGAGCAACTGTCCTTCCTTATCCTCTGTCTATCCTCTCCATCCCTTCAGTTCTAAATTCTTACGCAGACAGTTGGCAATTGGGGCTCTAACAAGAGGACCCCTCTCTTTCCTATGACCCTTCAGTATTTCAGTACGTGCAACAATTTGTCATCTTGACAACGCTTACACTTATGGTTTAATAGTTGTATTAAACATACAGCAACACATACAAGTTGTCGTAATGTGTATTTTAACTGAAATTACGAACAACAGAAGGGTGGTGGTCGTGTTCTGCACACTACTTTCACTCGCAGTTCCCCATGCAGTGGTGGCATAAATACTTCGTAGAAGGAGGAGATGCGTGTGACGAAAATGATTTTGGATTTAGATACCGGCATTGATGATGCAATGGCGCTGGCCTATGCCATTGCGTGCAAAGAAATTGAATTGATTGGTGTGACGGGCACCTATGGAAACGTATACACGGAGGTGGGTGTCCAGAATGTGTTGGACATCCTACACATGCTTGGCGTCGAGGGCGTACCCGTGTGTGCTGGTGAAGAGCACGCCATCTCCAAACGAGTTTTTGAGCGCATGGAGGTAAGTGCCCGGATCCACGGTGAAAATGGTGTTGGACAAGTTTCAATGGAAACCTCTCTTAAGTCGAAAGAATCAATCAGTGGGGTCGATTTCATCATTGAATCCATAAAAAAACACGGGCAGGACTTGGTGATAGTCACTACGGGCCCGTTAACCAATCTTGCCACTGCATTGAAAACGGCGCCCGAAATAACGGAATTCATCGGACGTGTTGTGATTATGGGGGGGGCCTTGACAGTTCCGGGCAATGTCAATGCCTATACGGAGGCGAATGTATCTCAGGACCCAGAGGCTACAAAGTATGTGTTTGAAAGCGGTGTCGATGTAACGATGGTTGGGTTAGATGTTACACAACGTTCTATATTGACGACTGCAGACACACAGTTGTGGAGAAAAACGGGATCGATCGGAGGGAGAACCTATGCTGACATGGTGGACTACTACATTTCGCAGCACAGCGACCTTGATAGTTCATGTTACCTCCACGATCCGTCCGCAGTTATCCAGGCCATTCATCCAGAGTACTTCACCACACTACCGATGCACATGACAGTGGTGACCGAGGGTGAGGCAGCAGGTCGAACGATTGGCGACCCGTTCAAACTTCGTGATCCGAATCCCAACGTGAAAGTTTGCCTTGCGGTGGACTCGAGCGCATTGGTGAAGGATTTGAACTACACCCTTCTTTCCTTATTCGGAGAACAGACATCAGGAAATGTGAAAGAAGTAGAGTCTTCACTGAAATCCCATTGATGGAAGCCGAGAGAGGGGTACACGCGATGGAACTTGCCTTGTCGCAAGCGCAAGCGAACGGTAAAGTGTCACTGCACGGGCGTCGTGCAGTTGTCCTTGTGGTCACACTAATTCTTTGCGTTTTGTCGTACCAATTAAACGCCAGCATGATTAGCCCTGCACTGCCTGATATCGCGAAGTCTTTGCATGTTGATGTGAGCGCGGTTTCACGCGTATCGTCCCTATTCTTCCTCGCGGGGTCAATTGGTGGCGTTGTACTGAGCCGTTGGAGTGATTTTATTGGACGGCGTCGGTCTTTGGTGGTTGTCATTCTGATTCTGGCGGTGGGCACGCTACTTTGCATTTTCTCCCCCAATCTAACTGTTCTTCTGCTTGGCCGCGTACTGCAGGGTGCATCTAGCGCAGCGTTCCAGTTGTCCTATGTCATCCTGAACGAGGGGTTGAGCCAGAAAGTATTCGGAACTGTACTGGGCGTGCTTACAGCTGTAAACGGTGGAGTCGGTGGATTTGATGGTTATGTTGGCGGTCTGCTGAGCGACCACTATGGGTTTCGTTCTATATTCGTCGTCATCCTGATTCTTGCTGCCATTGCACTCCTATGCGTAATGTTGGTGGTGCCAAAGGACAATAAGGCGACTGCAACTGCTGGAAAGATGGATTGGTGGGGCGCGGCGGCATTATCTCTTGGTTTAATTTGTCTTACCTACTTTGTCTCTGATGGCTCCTCTGCTGGATGGGTGGCACCGATTACGCTACTCTATCTGGTGGGGACGTTGTTGTTTTTTGTTGCTTTCTGGTTCGTGGAAAAGAACATCTCGACGCCAATGATTGCAGTCCATCATCTCCGCTCCCGCCAAGTGTGGCCAGTCATTGCAACCACAATCCTGACTTTGACGGGCGTCTTCTCTGTGATTAATTTTACTGTGGTGTTGCTGAGCCAGGACCAGAAAGTTGGCTTTGGACTCAATGCAGCACAGTCTGGCTTGATGTTCCTGACCCCAGCAGCCTTGATTGGCGTGGTGGCAGCGCCGCTATCAGGCTGGATTGCCGGCAAGTGGAGCTGGACGAAACTGCTCCGAGTCGGAATGGTGCTGTGCATACTAGACCTCATGACGATTGCACTTGTTCCACACAGTAAGTGGGCCGTCTTCGCCCTAGTTGCCATCCTCGGAATTACTTACAATGGGTTCGTTTTAACGACGGCGAACGGGCTTGGCGTGCTGCAGTCACCAGCAGAAGCACCAGCAGCACTTCCAGGCCTAAATGGTGCCGCGTTTGGCATTGGCGCAGGCCTTGGCATCGGTCTCGTCGCTCCTTTGGTGGGCAAGGGTACACTTGGGGGATATACAACGGCTCTGTGGATCTCTGTTGGGATCACGGTACTCGCATTTGTCGCAACACTGTTCATTAAGCCAAAGCAGGTTCAGGTCCAGTAAGTTGTTGTACTGACCCCACGCGTGTCGCGTTTGTGTTTCGGTACGTACAATATGTGCAATCTGACGGCGGGTATCCAAACCATTGGATATCCGCCTTATCCACGGCAATTCATCATTTCTTTAGTCGAATCGGCGCAACAGCAGGAAGGTGGCTTCGAGATTGACGCAATTGTTCAAGGGAGCTGTCATGGTATTTATCGGTGGTTGTAGTTATGGCATATTGTCTACTTTTGTGAAATTAGCATATGCCGCTCACTTTCGATTGGCTGATGTAACTGGAGGGCAATTTCTGTTCGGTGCGATTTGCTTCTGGATTGTCGCCGCGTTCTCCGCGTTGATGAGAAGGAGGCCAACCCGAACCGACACTAGGCATACGGCGAACGTCAGTACAGGGGCGATCGGCAAGCTCCTAGCGGTCGGGTTCCTGGGAGGATCGACTGGCATCCTTTACTATTTCTCGCTTCGGTATCTATCGGCGCCTACGGGAATTCTCATTCTGTTTCAGTTTACTTGGATGGGGGTCTTTACCGAAGCCATCATTTCCCGCCGGGTTCCAAAGGCATCAAGGATGACATCGGCGTTAGTTATTTTGTGTGGCACGGTGGTTGCAACCGGAGTCATCACACATCGCGTGCACGACATCAGCTGGACCGGCGTTGGTCTTGCCTTCTTGGCAGCTATTGCACAGAGTCTGTTCATGACATTGAGCGGCACTGTGGCACTGAACATAAATCCGTGGACACGTAGTGCCATCATGGTAACTGGTTCATTCGTATTGGCTCTGATTGTGTTCAACCACGCGTTCTTCGGAGTGACCTTTTGGCTATGTTTCGTGAGGTATGGTTGGATTCTTGGCCTGTTTGGATCATTTTTACCCGTCATCCTGTTCACAACCGGATTTCCAGCGACGGGACCGGGTTTGGGCTCTATCCTCGCTGCCTCCGAGTTGCCTGCGGCTATCATCATGTCCTCGATTTTTCTAAATGAATCAATTGGAGGTGTGCAGTGGGTGGGGGTCATCCTGATATTGGCGGGTATCATCATTCCGGGTTTATTGGTTCAAAGACGAGCACGAACAATCAATTAATGCGAGCCGCAGTGAGTGATAGATGTGGAGTACGACTACACAACAAATGGCTAATTTTTCTGACTATAAAACCTTAATGGTCAACTGTTGACAGTTGACTAATCGCGAAATATACTCTGAATATTATCTCAAGTGAGAATTGAGATTGGAGACTAAGTAATCTATCGGGTTCACGCATCAGCGCCAAGTCGCCCTCTCGTTCTCCCGAGCAACAACTTTTCAGGAGGTGATTACACCTTTACGCCGGGCATCTGACATGGATATCGTGACAATTTTGAAGGGGGAGATCGTGTGCGCAAGAAAGTGGGCGGATTGGCGCTAGCCGTCGTTGGTACAGCGTTGCTCGTCAGTGCTTGTGGAACAGGCGGGGGAGGCAACGGGGGAGGCACAGCGGGCAACTCGACAGGGACAAACCCGGGGAAGCCGGTGAACGGGGGCACACTGAACGTCGCCGTGCAGTCGGATATCCCGTCGCTCGTACCGACCGTCGGGGTCGATACAGAGTCGATTCAGTACATTGATTCGGTGTATTCGCAACTCGTCTCGTTTTCACCGACCAGTCTCAAGATTGTCCCGGCCCTGGCGAAGTCATGGACTTGGAACTCGAACAACACGGCCATCACTTTTCACTTGAGAAATGCCAAGTTCTCGAACGGCGACCCCGTGACTGCGCAGGACGTGTTGTACTCGGTCGAATTCGTTCTGAACCCGAAGAGCAACGCATCTATCAACATTTACGCCGGCCTCCAGGGAGCACAGGCCTATGAGAAGAATCCGACTGGCAACTTTAACGGCGTTAAGGTCATCAACAACAACACGGTGGAGTTCTTCTTAAACCAACCAGAACCATACTTTCTCGCGTCACTCGCTGCCGGAACAGGGTCAATTCTTGATCAGAAGGTCGTACAGCAGTACAACTTCAACCTGAATCAGATCTCCACGCACGCGGTGGGTGCGGGGCCGTACATGGTGAAGTCGTGGACGCCAGGTCAGTCGCTCATCATGGTTAAAAACCCGTACTACTGGCAGAAGGGCCTACCGCACATCAACGAGATCAACACCCAGATTGGTGTACAACCGTCCAGCCAGTTCCTAATGTTCCAGCAAGGCAAACTTGACCTCATGGGTGCGGCGCTTGACGGGAGTATGCAGATTGACAGCAACAGCTACCTGTCGTCCATGAACAACCCAAAGCTGAAGAGCGACTACATGAAGAATGTCGGCTTGATGACTAACTTCCTTTCACTGAATGTGCAGATGGCGCCATTCACGAACGTAAAGGTCCGGCAAGCCGTCGCCTACGCAATCGACCGCGCTCAACTCGTACAGGACATGAACGGGCGCGCAGTGCCGGCGTATCAGTTGATGCCGCCAGGTCTCGTCGGTTACAGCCAGTCGATGAAGACGATGCCAGAGAACTTGCAGAAGGCAAAGCAGTTGCTGCAACAGGCAGGGTACAGCGCAAGCAATCCAGCCAAATTCGACCTCGTCACGTTGAACGACCCGCTGTCCACACAGCTGTCTGCAGCCATCCAGAGTCAGCTCGACAAAGTGGGTTTCAAGGTGACGCTTAAGCCGGAAGCCCAGGCGCCTTATATCCAGGGTCTCTTGACACCGAATACCGATCAGGCCAACTACGGTGAGTGGATTGACGACTACCCAGACGGCCAGGACTTTCTCTATAACAACCTAGACGGCAACAACAAGGGTGGCTTCGACGTCTCGTACTACAACAACCCAACGGTTGATCACTGGATTCAGGTCGGTGACACCAGCTTCAACAATGCAACGCGCGCTCAGGCTTACGAGACGGCGGACCAGATTGCGAACCAGCAAGGGGCTGTTGTGCCACTGTTCTACAGCGTGATGGACATTCTGAAGCAACCGTGGGTCCAACCGGGAAACAAGTGGAACTACATCCACCAAGTGCTGCCGATCCAGTTCTGGCAGCTGTGGTTGACTAAGCACTGACCGCATGCGTTAGAGGCGGGGTTGCCGGGCGCGCGCAGGGCGTTCGGCAACCTCGATTAGGAAGGAGGAACATAATCATGGCCCTTGTTGAGCCCACGGAGGAACTGCCGGCAACAGTCCTCCCAAGTTCGCGTCCGTCTGTGCTACGGCAGATGCTGCACCAACCGAGGGCACTCATCTCAGGCGGGATTGTCATCCTGCTCCTGCTTGTCGCCATCCTGGCGCCAGTGATTTCTCCCATGAACCCTGACACGATTGCTCCACATGGCTTGTCGCCGATTGGAGCGCCGCTTCCGCCGGGAACGCACGGATTCCTACTTGGTACGGATGAACTGGGTCGTGACATCTTGAGCCGCCTCATTTGGGGAACGCAAATCTCAATGGCCGTTGGGATTGGTGCCACGTTGGTCACGTTGTTTCTCGGTCTAGTTGTGGGAATCACGGCCGGGTACTACGGGGGAAGGATTGACACCTTTTTCATGCGGATTGCGGACATGTTTCTCGCCTTTCCGTTCATCCTGTTCGTGGTGTTCGTCGCGTCTATTTTCAAGCCGTCGCTAGCGGTCATCATCCTGGCCATCGGCTTGCTCGGCTGGGCGCCAATTTCGCGCATTGCGCGCAGCCGTACACTGGACATTCGGCACTCCCTGTTCGTAGAGGCAGCGGTCACGGCGGGCGCGTCGAGCTTGCGCATTATCGTGCGACACGTGTTTCCGAACGTGATCTCGACGATCACGGCGTACGGCCTGCTGCAGGTGGGGACAAACATCATGTTCGAGTCGGCGCTGTCGTACCTAGGGGCAGGACCGCCGCCGCCGACGCCGGACTGGGGGGCCATGGTCGCAGAAGGACAGGGGGCGATGGCCACAGCCCCATGGCTGTTCTTCATCCCCGGTATCTGCATCATGGTAGCCGTGATTTCCTTTAACCTGTTTGGCGACAGCTGGCTGCAGGCAACAACGCGAAGGCGCTGAAAGGAGGCTCAAGATGACACGCTACCTAATCAACAGAGCGGCACTGATGGTGTTCACGATATGGGGGGTCGTGACAATTACGTTTGTAATCGGCTTTTTGATTCCGGCGAACCCGGCCCGGACAATCGCCGGGGTGCACGCCACCGCAGCACGCGTGGCGCAAATCGCTCACCTATACGGTTTCGACCAGCCGTTCTACCTTCGCTACTTACACTTTCTATGGAACTTGCTTCACTTAAATGTCGGAATGTCCTACCATTATCATGAATCCGCGATGCTGATCGTCTTGCAGCGTCTGCCGGCAACACTCTACCTCGGCGTGTTCGCGGTGTTGACAGAGCTCATCATCGGTTTCCCGCTTGGCGTATACCTCGCTTATAAGCGGGACACTTGGGTGGATTCAGTGCTGTCAGCCATGTTCGTTGGAGGCGCTTCCATGCCGACTTACTGGTTTGGCATCATCTTGATTTACGTGGTGGCGTACAAGGCGAATCTTTTACCAATCGGAGGGTTTAACGGCTATGGACCGGCTGGGTGGTCGTCGCTTGTTCTTCCAGCCTTGACCTACGGCATCACGGGCGCAGCCTACTATGCTCGCATCTTGCGTTCAACTTTGTCGGACGTGCTTGAGCAGGATTACGTGCGCACTGCACACGCGAAGGGCTTGCAACGCTTCCGGATTACCCGCAAGCACGTGATTCGCGCCGGCCTTCTGCCGTTTGTCACCCAGCTCGGTATGGACATTGCGTACACGCTGAGCGGCCTCATCATTCTCGAACAGGTCTTTGACTGGCCGGGGATTGGCAACTTGGTGGTGACTGGCATCGATTACGTCGATGTCCCCATCATCATCGCTACAACCATCGTGACTGCAACACTGGTCGTCGTCCTCAATTTTCTTGTGGACCTGAGCTACATGTGGCTTGACCCCCGCTTGAGACACGACCATTAACCCCTCGTTCCCTCGACAAGGGAGCGGTTCAGCGTAAGGCGCGCTGAAGAAATGAGAGGAGATTCACGAGTGAGCCAACAGGACAACGTCTCGATCGAATACGCAACACTGTCTCAAAGTGTGCAGTGGACCATTCGCGACATGATCATCAACGGAGCGGTCGCACCTGGGGAACGGATTAACGAAGCCCATCTTGCGAAGAAGCTAGGTGTGTCGCGCGGACCCATCCGCGAAGCACTCTCGAGACTGCAGGCGGAGGGTGTGGTCACGTACCGAGCAAATCGGGGGATGACAGTTTCGACCTTGTCGGCACAGGATGCCTACGAAGTATACACCCTGCGCGGCATGCTCGAGGAGGAGGCAGTTCTCATTGCGTGGCCGAACCTGACGGAGGAGGACCTGAGTGACTTCGCTAAACTCGTGGATGAGTTCAAAGACGCGGCCGTACAAAAGAGCCACCGACGCATTGTCGAATGCGATACGGAGTTTCACAACGCCGTCGTCGCAGCATCGGGTCATTCGCGATTGCTCGAGGCGCATCGCCGACTGGATACGGTGAATGAAGTGATGTTCACGACAGTTTCCAGACATATACCAGCGCGGATCGACAGGGTGGTGGAGATTCACGAACTGCTGCTCGAGGCGTTGCGTGGCGGTGACCCCAAGTACGCAGCACGAGCATTCCGTCAGCATTACCAGGGGGCTCTGGACCAGTTGTGGGAGCACCTCGATAAGTAATCCGATTGCACTGAGCGGGACCCCTGTCCCGAGTTGCATACATGCGAGTTGGCACCTTGAAAGGGGAGCGGACGAATGGAGTTCACGGTCGTCGGGGCGGGCGCCATCGGCGGGGTGCTCGGCGCCTATCTGGCACGCGCGGGACACGACGTGACACTGTGCGACAAAGACGAGGACCACGTCGAGGCTGTCAACGAGAACGGCCTTCGGATTGAGGGAGACCAGGAAACGTTTACCGTGTTGGTACCTGCAGTCACGCCTGATGAGCTGGTGGCGAGGGAGCATCCGTTGCGGACGGTCCTTTTATGCGTCAAGTCGCAGGATACGCGGCGCGCGCTGCAACCGCTGCTGCATTTATGCGACGAACGCACACAGGTGGTGTCCTGTCAGAACGGTCTTTGTGAAGACATCATCGCCGAACTGGTCGGACGGGAACGGACAATCGGCTGTTTTGTAAACTTCTCGGCAGATTACCTAGGACCAGGGAGAATTCTGTACGCCGGTGTGTCGTCGTTTGTTCTCGGTGAACTCGACGGGCCAATCACGCAGCGGCTGCAGGACATTCAGTCAGCATTGTCGGCATGGGGACCCGTCGAAATTACGGACAACATCTGGGGTTACCTATGGGGCAAATTGTCTTATGCTGCACTCTTGTTTGCGACTGCGATGACGAATGCCACGATGGCGGAAGTGGTGCGCAGCCTTCCTCACCGCCAGGCTCTCGTCGAGTTGACGGCTGAGGTACTCGATGTGGCGGCGCGCCAGGACATCACCCCGATGGGCTTCGATGACTGGGAGCCGGTCCTGGTCCACCCGCGTATGTCACGGGACGATGAGGCACTGGCAGAGCAATGGGAGCGACTTGCGGTGCGCATGGCAGCGAGCAAGAAGCCCCGCAGCGGTGTTTGGCGAGACCTCGCCGTCCGCAAACGGCACACAGAAGTCGATTTTCAGCTTGTTCCCGTGACAGTGCTGGGTGAGCAGTTCGGGTTGGAATTACCACTCACACGGTACGTGATTGACAATATTCACGACTTGGAGCGGGGTGGAGAACTCGGATGGGACCGCCTCGATGGCCTTAAAGCGCGCTATGAGGCGTTGTATGGAAGGCATGAGCAGCCTCTTACGTAACAACGGGGTCTGGACAAGGCAATGGACGACGACTGGGAGCACATTGCCAAGCGGAAAGGTGGAGTCATCATGGGAGATTGGACATTGCAATCAGTGACAGCGGCGCGGGGGCAAAAGGCACACGGGCACGTGTATGCGCCAGGGTTGTCGTCGCCCCTGCCAGTGTTCCTGATTCACGGTGTCGAGGACGGGCCGACAGTTGTGGTGCAGGGCGGCATTCACGGTTGTGAGTACACCTCCGTAGACGCTGCATTGCAGATTGGCCGCAAGCTGCAACCGGAACAGGTGAAAGGGCGGGTGCTCGTGTTGCCGATAGCGAACCCTGACTCCTTTTACGCGCGCAGCATTTACGTGCACCCGCTTGACAATAAAAATCTGAACCGTCAGTTTCCGGGTGATGCCACTGGGACTGCGTCGCAGCAATTGGCGCGTTTTCTGTTTGAAGAAGCGTACTCACAGGCCGACGCCCTGCTCGACCTCCATGGTGGCGACATGATTGAAGCGCTCGTGCCGTTTTCCATCTACACGGTCTCTGGTAATGAGGAGCTTGACACCAAGGCGAGAGAGATGGCGGACGTATTCGGGATTAAGTATGTCATCGCGGACACCGGACAGGTGATGGGAGCGACGGACAGCGCGATGGCGCAGGCAGGCAAGCTGGCGGTCATAGCTGAAGCTGGGCAGCAGGGCATCCTCAGCTCGGAATGGTCGCAGCAACTGCAGGATGGTGTTTGGAACGTGTTGCGCTGGCTCGGCGTAATTGAGGGCGACGTAAAGCCGACAGAAACACAGCTGCTGCACGAATTCGACTGGTACCGGGCTGAGGAAGCGGGACTGTGGTACCCGTCAATCGGGATTGGCGAGAAGGTAAAGGCGGGGCAAGAAATCGGCTGCATCTGCGATGAGTTCGGTGAGCCCTTGCACCGTTATCACGCAAAGGCGGATGGGACTGCGCTGTTCATTGTAACGTCTCTTGCGATTAACCGGAACGACCCACTGCTCGCGCTCGGAGACGCAGAGTGAGTGGGACGGCAGTTGACCGCTTCGGCGGCAATCCGCAGTTGTTCTCGACTATCGCCGAGCTGACAGCGGATTACAGAAGCGGCGTCGTGTCTCCGCTTGAGGTGGTCGAGGCTGCCCTTTGCCAGTTGGAGGGTTGGGAACCGCAGTTGAACGCATTTATCACCGTGTTTGCCGACGAAGCTTTGGCGCAGGCGCGTTGTGCCGAGCAGCTGTACACAGACCACCGCAACGGGCGCGGTTCGGGCCAAGCCCCGGGAATGCTGACCGGTGTGCCAATTGGACTGAAAGATTTGGTGGACACCGCAGGCAAACGCACGACCAGTGGGTCGCTCATCCGCAAGGATTTCGTGCCAGATAAAGACGCCGAGGTGTGGACGAATCTACGCGATGCGGGCGCGATTTTGCTCGGCAAGACCAATCTGCTCGAGTTCGCCTACGGCGTGCCACACCCAGCCTACGGGCAGACGAACAACCCGTATGACACCACGCGTACCTCTGGCGGTTCCAGCGGGGGCTCAGCCGCTGCGACATCGGTCGGCATCATCTTTGGCGCTGTCGGGTCGGATACGGGCGGCAGCATTCGCATCCCGGCCTCGTATTGCGGTGTGGTGGGGCTCAAGCCGACATGGGGCTGGGTATCAGAAGCGGGCGTGTTTCCGCTGTCTCCATCACTCGATCACGTCGGTCCACTCACGCGTACGCCACAAGACGCGGCTGTGATGATGGATGCCATGCTTGGGGTCAACCGGCCCGGTAGCAAGCGCTCGTCCAGTCTCGGCGGGTCCCCCGTTGGCGACTCGTCGTTCGTTGGCGCCATGCAAGTGCCGTCCGGATTTCAACGCGCCGCAGTGTTACCAGAGTCGTTGCTGCGCTACACGCACCCTGGCGTTAAGCGGGCTTACCTCGCTGCAACGAGCTCACTCGAGGCATTGGGTGTTCAGGTGACAGAACTCACGGCCACAGACCTCGCTCTGCTCGAGAGTGCAGAGCCGACGCTGATGACGATTTTGTTGGCCGAGGCAGCCAACTTGCATCAGGCTTGGCAGAATCGCAAGAACGACTACGCACCGCTCACTTGGTCCCAACTCGAGGCGGGAAGGCGCGTCCTGGCTGTTGATTATCTAGACGCCCTGGAGCGCCAGCGCAGGTTCGCAAGTGAGTTATCGGCTTGGTTCGAGCGGTTTGACCTCATCGCCCTGCCAACGGTCGATTTTGTCGCACCTCAGGAAGACCCGTCCATTGGCGACGAGACCATGGACGAAATGCGTTTTACAGGCGCATTCAACCTGTCCGGGCACCCAGCCGTATCGGTGCCAAGCGGTGAAGGCGACGATGGACTGCCAGCTGGTATTGAATTTGTCGGGGCTCGTTTTTCGGACGCAAAACTGCTTCGGTTCGTCAGCGAGTTCACGGCGCTTGGGCCCGGATGAGGCGCAGCTACTGAAAGGAGTTGATGAGGGTGCTTCGATGGGCAGATGAACAGACGGGTGACCGCTTGGTCGACGCCGTTCTGAGCGTGAACGAACACATCAAGGCGCGCCACGGCCAGGAGGCGGTGACCGCGAGCTACTCGGCAGCCAAGGCCACGCTGGGTTCGCTTGACGAGATTGCAGACGCTATTGAGGAAGCAGAACGTGGAGTTGCAGATTTGAGAGGGCATCCGGGTGAGTACTTGCGCGGCATCGTCGGGTCGCTTAAAGCGCTGACACGCGCTTTGCAGGGGGATGACGTCCCGTACGACAAGGTGATTCGCGCAATTCAGGACACACCTTGTGAACCCATCGCGGAAGAAAAGGCGGCGCAACTCGCCGAGTTGTTGGACGAAGACTTGACCGATTTCGGCTACCGCGGAGATTTTCGCTCGAAGCTCTCCGCTTGGCTGGAGGAGCGGCGTGTGCCGCCTGACCAGGTGGTCACTGTGGCTGAAAAATACCTCGAACGCAGCAAGGGGGGGACGCTCGCACGCGTCATCTCGCTGCCAGAGGACGACGGGATTGAATCCGTGAACGGCATTCGCGGTGTGTTTTGGAGTGGTTATTCAAAGTATGTCGGTCAGCACCGTGGCACCTTGACGTTCAACCTTGACCGTCCGTGGTCGGAACCGGTGTTTGTACCGATTTTGACGCACGAGGGTTACCCGGGACACCAGGCCTTTTACTGTCGGTGGGACGACCGCTTCGAACGCGGCGAGTGGCCGTTTGAAGCTTCCTACTACCTAATTGACAGCCCGACCAACGCTTTGTTTGAAGGCGGTCCAGAGACGACACTCCACTTTTTGGGTTGGGACGACCCGGCATCTGATGCACCGGAAGTCACAGCCGATGAGAAACGGCAGTTTCGAGCGGGGCGCACATACCTGGACCTGCAGCGGATTGGCATGACCAACGCGTCGTACTTTGTGAACATGGGCCAGATGCATCACGATGATGCCATCGGCTACATGGAGCGCGTCGGCCGGCTGCGCCAAACCGAAGCGGCGCTCGCGTACCGGTTTTTTACGGATCCGGTGCAACGGCTCTACTACCCCTGCTACTACTATGGTCGCTGGATGGTTGAGCGCGCGTATGACACAGCAGGTCCAGCGAAGCGGGCGGACTTTTTTCGGATTCTCTACGACACGCCGCACACAACGTCGACATTTATCCGGGCCGTACAAGACTTGACTGGTCAGTCGTTCGACCCGTTTGACGAAAGCAAGTGGCCCACGCTGCGGGCACAAGGGTGAAACCCGATTGGGGCAGATACCACTTAGTTTGTAGCGGCTAGACGTGCATTTCAACACGGTTGGAGGCGACAGCATGAAGGAAGTTGTGGATTCAGCAGGCAACATGACATCGGTTGGAAACCTGATGGCGCATGTCGAGACAATCGCGAAATGGGTGCGCTTGTCCGGCCATCCGGATGAGGCAAAGGCATTCGACTACATCGAGAGCTGCCTGAAAGAGTGGGGTGTATCATACGAGCGCATCACGCACCCGGCGTACATTTCGCTACCCGTTCGGGGGCAGTTGACCGTGACGGATGGCGCGTCGTCCGGCGGAGATGAGACCGCATGTATCACCCACTCGATGGGAGCCTCGACTGGACCCGCAGGGGTCGCGGGCCGACTGGTGTCTGTCGGTGCCGGACTGCCAGTCGATTATCAGAAGGCCGGGTTTACGCCAGGGTGCGTGGCGATGGTCGACGGTTTGGCTTCACCTGAGCGGGCTTTGGAGGCCCGCCGCCAGCAGGCAGTCGGCGTCGTGTTTGTGAACGGCCCGGAACTCCACGAGATGATTGTGTCTCCTGTGTGGGGTTCTCCCTCCGCCGAAACGATTTCCCGGCTTCCCAACCTGCCGGTCGTCTCGATTCTTGGGGTCGATGGCGACAAATTGAAGGAGCGGCTGGAAATCGGCCCCGTGACCGCGACGCTGGTCACGGACGTGCTCACAGAGTGGCGTCCCATACCTCTGCTCGTCGCGGAGATTGAAGGTCAGGTGTATCCAAACGACGTGGTGCTGCTCGGCGGACATGTGGACTCCTGGCACTACGGAGCGATGGACAACGGCAGCGCGAACGCGGTGCAGTTAGAGACTTTGCGCGTGTTTTCACAGCGCCGCGCAGAGCTACAGCGGACCTTGCGGGTTGCTTTCTGGTCGGGCCACTCGCACGGCCGTTATGCTGGATCGACGTGGTACGTCGATCACCACTTCCGCGAACTTGAGGAGCGCATGGTGCTGCACGTGTACGTGGACTCCGTCGGCGGTCAGGGCGCGACAGTGTTGTCCGAGGCGTGGGCGATGTCGGAAACGAAACACGTAGCAGAGCAGGTGATTCGCAAAGTGACCGGTGGCGAGTTCAACGGCGGACGCTTCGCGCGCGGCGGCGACCAGTCTTTTTACGGTGTCGGTGTGTCGGCGTTGTTCATGTGCTTGTCCGAGCAGCCGCCCGCGGCGCCTGGCTCGGGGCAGGAGAACGTAAGCGCACTCCTCGGCGGGAACGGAAAGACTGGCGGTCTCGGGCCGTGGTGGCACGCAGTGGACGACCTCCCGGACAAACTTGATCCAGAGTTTTTACTGAGAGACGCGCGCATCTACCTTGACACGCTCGCGCACTTCTTGGAACAGGGACGCATCGATTTGGACTTTCGTCCGACGGTCAGAGAGATTCGCGGTCATTTGGAAGATTATCAGATTGCTGCAGCAGGCAAGGTATCTTTTGCTGACGCACTGGCGGCATGCGACGCGCTGCAAAGCGAGGTCGATGCGCTGTACAATGCTGGCTTGGCAGACGAACGCTTCAACGGTGCAGTTGTGAGACTTTCGCGTCAATTGGTCCCCTTGAACTACAGTACGGGCAATCGCTTTGATCACGACCCGGCACTGACGCTGCCACCGATACCGAGCCTCGCACCCATCACGGCCTTGGGGCAAGCTGTTGCCGGGAGTGACGAGGAGAAGCACTGGTATGTGCTGGCACGTCGAAGGCTGAATTTTGTGGCGCAGACGTTGGCCAATGCTGTGGATGACCTGCATCGGGAACTAAATCGGTGAGGAGGCGATTGACATGGAGAAACTCGAAGACTGGGCGATGAGCCCCGCGAGTCCAGTGTTCGCCGGACGTGTGGCACTGGTGACAGGTGCGGCGCACGGTTTCGGTCGCGCAATCGCTGTAACCCTGGCCAGTCGTGGCGCGCACGTGTGGGCGGTCGACATCATCGAGACAGAGCTTTCCGAGACCTTGGCGACTATGGAACGAGAAGCGGGGTTTGGCGGACAGGGGCGGATTGCCGTTTGCGACGTTACGAACGAAGCGGAGGTAAACCGAGTCGTTGCGCAGGTTGTCGATCAGTCGGGGAGACTCGACATTCTCGTGAACAATGCCGGCGGAGTGGTGGGGCAGCGTCACAAACCGATCGAGGACGTGACGCGAGACGACTGGCAGCGTGTGGTCGATGTGAACCTGACGGGTGTTTTTCACATGGCGAGAGCAGTCGCGCCTGTTATGAAACGACAGCGCTACGGGCGAATCGTGAATGTCTCGTCGGGAGCCGGACGCAGTTTCAGTTTGACTGGGATTCAAGCATACGCGAGTGCAAAGGCCGGGCAGATTGGTTTCACCCGCCAGTTGGCGCGCGAACTCGGGCCGTATCAGATCACGGTGAACAACGTGGCGCCTGGCTTTGTGCGCAGCAACCCCAGTACCGAGAAGCAGTGGCAGGCTATGGGGCCGGAAGGCCAGGCTGCGCTGCTCGAAGACATTGCTCTGCAGCGCCTCGGGACTGCGCAGGATATCGCTGAAGCAGTGGCCTTTTTCGCCTCGAACGCGGCGCAGTGGGTGAGCGGTCAGGTGATTAGCGTCGACGGAGGAAGCCAGATGTTCTGACGCTTGTAGGCGAATGTACCGCCTGTGTAGAGATTGCGAAGTTTTTCGGATGCAATGGCGAAGCCGGAAGGAGAATGGGCATGACGGAACCCCTGTTGGCGGTTCGGGACCTCAAGACCTACTTCATCAACCGACACACAGAGGTGCATGCGGTCGACGGGATCAATTTGGAAGTGATGCCAGGACAGGTCGTCTGTATCGTCGGAGAGTCTGGTTGTGGGAAGAGCATGACGTCGCTATCCATTATGAGACTGGTCCCGCAGCCACACGGGAAGATTGTGGGCGGACGAATCGAACTGAACGGCCGCAACCTGCTCGAGCTGACGGAGCGACAGATGAGAGACTTACGCGGCAACGAGATCTCAATGATCTTCCAGGAACCGATGACCGCCCTCAATCCGGTGCTGACGATTGGTGACCAGGTCACAGAGGTGCTGGTGCGCCACCGCAATATGAACAAGCGAGAGGCGTACGCGAAGGCGGTCGATATGTTGCAGGTAGTTGGAGTGCCGCGGGCCGCAGAGATGGTGCATGAATACCCGCACCAACTTTCGGGAGGTCTTCGCCAGCGTGTGATGATCGCCATGGCTATGGTGTGCGAGCCAAAGCTGTTGATCGCTGACGAGCCCACGACGGCGCTCGACGTGACCATTCAGGCGCAGGTGCTCGACCTCATGAAGAAGATGCGTGCGGAGTTTGGGACGTCGATTGTCCTCATCACACACGACCTTGGCGTTGTCGCTGATATGGCGGACCACGTACTGGTCATGTATGCCGGACAGATTGTCGAGAGCGCGGGCGCGGACGAGATGTTCGAACACCCGGAGCATCCGTACACGAAAGCGTTGCTTGCGTCCATTCCATCGTTAGATGAAGAGAAGGATACGCTCTATTCAATACCTGGAACGGTGCCAAATGCTTCCGCCTACCCGCATGGCTGTCGGTTTGCAGAGCGGTGTCCGATTGCACAGGCAAACTGCCGGGAGAAGATGCCGGAACTGCGAGAACTGCGCCCGGGTCACTTTGCGCGCTGCGAGCTCGTGTAATGGGGGGACGAGGATGACTGAGAACTTGCTTGAAGTCCGAGATCTGAAGAAGCACTTTCCAATCACAGCGGGTGTGTTCCGGCATACCGCAGGTTACGTGAAAGCCGTCGACGGGGTATCGTTCCAGTTGAAGCAAGGCGAAACGTTGGGAATCGTGGGCGAGTCCGGGTGCGGCAAGTCGACGCTGGGACGCATGGTGATGCGGGTGCTCGACACGACTTCCGGGACGATCACGCTCGAGGGGCAGGACATCACACACTTGAGCGGCACGTCACTGCGGCGAATCCGGCCAAAGTTTCAGATGGTGTTCCAGGACCCCTACGCATCGCTGAATCCGAAGATCGCGGTGGGAGACATCATTGCGGAGCCGCTCGTGGTGAATGGGCATAGTTCGAAGACGGCAACAGAGAGAGTAGTAGAGTTGCTTGAAACGGTGGGGCTTCGAGCCGATGACCGTCGCCGGTATCCGCACGAATTCTCTGGCGGACAGAGACAGCGCATCGGCATCGCGCGGGCATTGACGTTACAGCCAAAACTCATCATTGCTGACGAAGCTGTATCGGCACTAGATGTGTCCATTCAGGCACAGATTCTCAACTTGATGGTCGATTTGCGCAAACAGTTCAACCTGTCCTACATGTTCATTTCTCATAACTTGGCGGTAGTTCGCCACATCAGCGACCGGGTAGCGGTGATGTATCTTGGTCAGTTGGTGGAGGTTGCGAGCAAACGCGAAATATATGAAAACCCTCTGCATCCGTATACGCAGGCACTTTTATCGGCGGCTCCGGAACCGAAAAGGCACGGTCGCAGAGAACGCATTGTGTTGCAAGGCGATGTGCCGAGCCCGGCAAAACCTCCCTTGGGATGCCCGTTTCACACTCGCTGTCCGCAAGTTCTAGACATCTGCAAGACGGAAGCACCACGACTTCGCCAAGTGATATCAGGCCACTTGACCGCATGCCACTTGCACGCGTGACCACCGTCTGCGTAGACTCGGATCCGTCGAACGGGGCACTCGAGTGAATGATTTGTCGATGACATCACTTTCAAAGCTGTGGTCCACTCTGGAGGGAGAAATATGAGTCAAATCTACGATTACCTGAAAGCACATCAGCAGCAAATGTTGGCACAGGTCGAACAGTTGGTGAGAAGTGAGTCACCGTCCACTGACAAGTCGATGGTTGACGCCTGTGGACAGCTCATCGCGCGGATGGTTCAATCTGAGTTCGGAGTCGAGCCGGAAGTTTTCCACCAGTCCGAACAGGGTGACCACCTGTGCGCACGCGTCGGGCAGGGTGAGAAGAAGGTCCTCATACTTGCCCATTTCGACACCGTATGGGAGGTTGGTAGACTTCCCTATCGTGTAGATGGGGACGTCGCATTCGGGCCGGGGATTTTCGACATGAAATCCGGTATTGTTCAAGCGTTGTGGGCGCTGAAGGCAATTCGAGCGTGTGGTCAGGAGCTGCCGGTTGAAGTCACTTTCCTGTTTACCAGCGACGAAGAGATAGGCAGTCCTAGTTCTAGACCGATCATTGAAGAGCTTGCCAAGGACAGCGATATCGCGCTCGTCGTCGAACCGTCCGTTGGAAAATCCGGAGCCCTGAAAGTGGCGCGAAAGGGAACGGCGGACTATCTGATTCAAGCACACGGCATAGCAGCTCATGCGGGCAACCACCCAGAAGACGGGGCGAGTGCTATCCACGAATTGTGTGCGCAGGTGGGAAGAATCATTGAACTCCAAGACCCGGCGCGCGGAACGACGGTAAATGTCGGCAAGGTCGTTGGTGGATCGCGTTCCAATGTGGTCGCCGACCACGCTGCCATCGAAGTCGACGTTCGATTTGCTGAACCTGACGAAGCAGCGCGGATCGAGGCCGAGATGCGGAGTCTCGCTTCGATTGACGAACGCGTCACGCTGACTGTGCAGGGTGGTATCAACCGCCTTCCTCTTCATCAGTCAGAGGATTCTCGGAAGCTGTTCGAGACAGCCAAGCAAATTGCTGCGACACAGTTGGGTTTTCAGCTGGAATCAGCACGGGTTGGCGGAGGAAGCGATGGGAACTTTACAGCAGGCGTTGGAACTCCAACATTGGACGGACTTGGGCCTGTCGGCGACGGCCCACATGCAGAGCATGAGCACATTGTCGTAAGTGGCTTGCCCCAGCGAGCCGCGCTGCTCGCGCACCTGCTGTTGGAAATGTAGCTTCCGCCGTTGTGTAACTGAGACAAGTACGGAAAATGCGTCGAGATGTGCACTGTGGGACGAATAATACAACAACATAGCAGGTTGGAGACTGGCGGATGCCCGCCAGTCTCCTTTCTTTTGCGGCATGTCTCATAGGCGCTATTGGGCAGTTCTGAAACGCAATTAGTACTACGCAGAAGGCATCCTCTGCTCGATATGCATCAGGGTGCCGAGTCAGATGAACTATCAAAAATAGGAGCATTGGAAAGTCCGTATGTAACTTAGATGCCCTTACTGGTTAGGGTATGGTGAGTGCGTACTGAAAACTCAGCGCGAGAGGGTGGGACAATGAAACGAGTGGTAATTCTCGGTGCAGGCACTGGTGGAGCCATGGTAGCCAATCGGTTGGCTCGACACTTGTCTGCGGAGCTTGAAAATTCCGAGGTCGAGATTGCACTGGTTTCTGACACCGAATCACATATTTATCAACCCGGACTCTTGTACGTGGCACTGGGCTTGGCTGAACCGGGCTCTGTTTTTCGGGAGCACCAAAAATTACTACTCCCTGGTGTGCGACTTGTGCAAGACCCCGCAGTGAAGATAGATATGAACAAGCGGTCAATCTCACTGAATAGTGGAAGCGCAATGGAGTTCGACTACTTGGTATTAGCTACGGGGTCACATCCAGACTTGGACGCAATCCCCGGATTCCGGGAGGGAGCACACACCTTCTACACGTTTGACGAAGCCGTGCAAACAAGGAAAGACTTGGCTGGATTTGAAGAAGGGAAGCTCCTGATGATTATCGGAGTGCCACACAAGTGTCCCGTGGCGCCTGTGGAGTTCATGTTTATGTTTGACGACCTGTTGCGCAAAAAAGGTCGTAGGTCGCGGTATGAGTTGATGTACACATATCCCATTGGCCGACTGCATTCGCTGCAACCGTGTGCAGACTGGGCTGAAGGGGCTTTTGAGAAACAAGGAATCATTGGTGAGACGTTCTTTAATCCGGAGACCATCGACCCTGATAAGAAAATTGTTTACACGTTGGAAGGAGAAGAGGTCGGCTACGATTTCCTAGTTGCCATCCCTCCACATCGAGGCGCACCTGTCATTCGTGCATCCGGTTTGGGGGATGAAGAAGGCTGGCTTCCAACCGACCGTGCAACGCTCGAATTGCTGGGATATCAAGGGGTCTATGTCGTCGGAGATGCAACGAACCTGCCCATTTCGAAGGCGGGATCGACTGCTCATTACGAATCGGAAGTCGTGGTGCGCAACATTATGCGAGAGCTTCACGGTGAAAGGCCTATGGCTCTCTACGATGGTAAAGTGTTCTGCTTTATTGAAGGTGGCTTGGACAAAGCCATGCACATTCAATTCGACTACAACAACCCACCGAAACCGGCGGACCCAACGCAAATGGTGCATTGGTTCAAGATGGCCTTCAATCAGATGTATTGGTTATCTGTCCGAGGACTGGTATAGAAGGGAGGCGGCAGCCATGAGTATCGTGGATGTTTCGGAACGCCAACAAAAGCTGGAGCTTGCATTGGACACAGTTGCCAAGTGGGAAACCGACGGTAGCCTGGAAAACCTTGATACCCTCGTTCACCTCTTTAATGCAGCTCTTAACTCTATGACTCCTGAAATTGTTGATGGACTTGTTGGAACACTAGTTGGGGTGATGGAACTTGGCGATCAACTATTGCAAAGCAAGCTTTACAAGATGGCTCCCGAATTACTTACAGCCACGGAAGCCATATTGACCGAACCTCCAAAATCTAAACTAGGCGTTCGGCAGTTCATGAGGACACTCAAAGAACCTGAGGTTCAGACTGGTCTGAACGTAATGCTTGCGTTAGTGAGGGAAATCGGAAAACAAGCGACAAACTCTAAACCAAACGGAGGCCAATGAAATGAGTGATACTAAAAAAATGTGTGTTGTCGTCTTTGGTGGAACAGTCGACAAGCTTTATCCGGCAGCAATCATGGCGTCGGGAGCCGTCATGAATGACATGGAGGTAGACATTTTCCTGACATTTTGGGGGCTATTGGCGTTTAGAAAGGGGACCCCAAAGCAACTATCTAGTGTAAGCAAAGACTATGAAGAACTTGGACCAGAGATGATGAGGGTGATGAGTGAAAAGAACGTACCGTCTTGGTATGACACCTTGGTGCAAGCGAAAGAGATGGGCAACATCAAGGTTCATGCATGTGCTATGACGGCTGATCTGTTTGAAATGGAACTTGACGATTTTGAGCCAATTGTAGATGACATTATCGGCGTTGGGGAGTTCGTTGGGATGAGTGCAGAAGCAGATACGACGCTTTACCTGGGTTAAGCAAGGTCAAAGCTGACAGAGGAGTGAGTAATATGGTAGAGGTCGACATCAAACGTGAAATCGATGCTCGCGGGAGCTTTTGTCCAGGACCCATGATGGAGTTGATTCGAGTCATTCGGTCATCAGCGGTAGGAGATGTTGTTGCTGTATTGTCCACGGATAAGGGGTCACAGCGCGACATTCCGAAGTGGGTGGAGAAAGCAAAACATGAATTGATCGGAATTGAGACGATTGATAACTACGACAAGATTGTTGTGAAAAAGTTGCACTAACTCGATATCAACTGAGACATCTGTCCAGAGGCGGTAGTTTCCTATAGTCAAACTTCCATCGTCTTTGTGAAGATGTCGGTTCGAGGAGCATCACCTCCACCAGTCAAAACCACGGATCAAGTGGTCCGTGGTTTTTCGCATGGGTACACTCACGTTATAATCAAACGGGGATGCCGCCGATGGAACAGTGACTTAGGTGCCATTCCGCGGCGTATCAGCGCCCATACAACTTATGGTGAAGGAAGTTATGGATGAGCATTTTGACTGTCAAAAACTTGTCGCATGGTTTTGGTGACAGAGCTATTTTTGCAAATGTCTCGTTTCGCATGCTCAAAGGCGAGCATATTGGGTTAGTTGGTGCCAATGGGGAAGGCAAATCAACTTTTATGAATATCATCACCCAGAAACTCGAGCCGGATGAAGGTCACATTGAGTGGGCAAAAAACATCCGGGTCGGTTATCTCGATCAACACGCCGTATTAGCCCGCGGCATGACCATTCGAGATGTTCTCAAAGGTGCGTTTCAATACTTGTTCGATCTCGAGCGTGACATGAACCAGATGTACGAGGACATGGGAAATGTATCCGCTGAACGACTGGAGGAACTCCTTGACACGGTCGGGGTGATTCAGGACCTCCTCACGCACAACGACTTTTACACCATCGATACAAAAGTAGAAGAAATCGCACGGGGTCTGGGTCTGGATGAAATCGGGATCGACCGTGATGTCGAAGAACTGAGCGGCGGCCAGAGAACGAAAGTGTTGCTGGCAAAATTACTCTTGGAGAAACCGGACATCCTCCTGCTGGATGAACCCACGAACTATCTGGATGAGCAGCATATCGCTTGGTTGACTCGTTATCTTCAGGAGTACGAAAACGCCTTTGTGCTGATCTCCCATGACATCTCGTTTCTTAATAGCGTGATAAACCTCATTTACCACATGGAAAATCAGGAATTGAACCGCTACGTCGGTGATTATGACGATTTTCAGCGGGTCTATGAGTCGAAAAAGCAACAACTAGAGTCAGCGTACAAACGGCAGCAACAGGAAGTCGCAGAATTGAAGGACTTCGTGGCCCGCAACAAAGCGCGTGTTTCTACCCGCAACATGGCGATGTCCAGGCAAAAGAAGCTTGATAAGATGGACATGATAGAACTCGCGCGGGAAAAGCCGAAACCACAGTTTGACTTTCGAGAATCACGGGCACCTTCCAGAACCATTGTAGAGACGAAGGATTGCGTAGTTGGATACGATGCCGCACTGTCCCAACCGCTCAACCTGCTCATGGAGCGCGGGCAGAAAATCGCCCTGGTGGGGGCCAACGGAATCGGGAAAACCACGCTGTTAAAAAGCATTTTGGGACTCATTCCTGCACTGTCAGGGGAGGTTACGCGCGGGGAATATCTTGAGATCGGATACTTCGAACAGGAGGGCAGACACGTTCCGAGCAAGACCTGTCTTGAAGAGGTCTGGGAGGAGTTCCCGCACATGGGTCAAGCGGAGGTGCGGGCAGCTCTGGCGAGGTGTGGTTTAACCACGAAGCATATTGAAAGTCAGGTTGGGGTGCTCAGTGGTGGTGAGAAGGCCAAAGTCCGGTTGTGCAAGCTTATCAACAGGCCATCGAACGTGCTTCTGCTCGACGAGCCAACGAACCACCTTGACGTCGATGCGAAGGAAGAACTCAAGCGAGCTTTAATCGCGTATGGTGGGAGCATCCTTCTGATATCCCATGAACCGGAGTTTTATCAAGACATCGTGACTGATATTTGGAATGGCGAATCGTGGACGACGAAGGTGTTTTAGCGCATATCAGACCATTCCAGAACTAGGATGACAGGCCAGGGGCGGGTTATTCGGGTTTTTAGTAGAGTGAATGCGAAGTGGATTCGTCTCGAAATAGCGAACTTCGCATTTCTCACGAGTCCAGTCAGTTTGAGTTTCATCATAGCGTAGGTCGAAATTGGAGCAAGCACAAAGAACCCGCAAGCTTTGTGACGTGAAGGATTGCGGGCGTTTGTCGAATGAATATCCGGTGGGTCTGTCAAGAGTTTTGTGTAAACCCCGGTTTGGAATCCTTCAGCGGATGTAGGGGTCAATCCGTTCTCCGAAATAGATGGAGAGTTGGCTGAGGATGGGGCCCCAGTTCTGAATTCGCATCGTCCATTTTTTTGTGACTTCCATCGTAGCCAGGTATAGCATCTTGAGGAGAGACTCGTCCGTTGGGAAAATGCTCTTGCCCTTGGTGACCTTTCGTAGTTGCCTATGGTAGCTCTCAATCATGTTCGTGGTGTAAATCAGTTTGCGCATCTCTGTGGGGTAGCAGAAGAAGGTAGAGAGCTCGTCCCAGTTGTTGCGCCAAGAGCGAATGACCATTGGGTACTTTGCGCCCCAGGCCTCTTCAAAGCGGTCCAGTTCGGCCCTTGCTGCTTCCTCGGTGCTGGCTTTGTAAACCGGCTTGAGTGCAGCGGTGACTGCCTTGTAATCCTTGTACGACACGTATTTGAGCGAATTGCGAATCTGGTGCACCACGCACTTTTGAATGTCCGTTTTCGGGTAGCAAGCGGCGATGGCTTCACTGAAGCCAGTCAAGTTATCCACAGAGACGATAAGAATGTCCTCTACGCCACGGCCCTTAAGTTCGTTCAGCACAGTGAGCCAAAACTTCGAGGATTCGTTTTCTCCGACCCACATGCCCAGCACATCTTTACAGCCTTCTAAATCGATGCCTATCACCATGTATGACGCCTTGTTGACCACCCGACCTTCCTGTTTCACCTTGTAGTGGATCGCATCCAGAAACACGGCGGCGTATACCGTTTGCAACGGTCGATGCTGCCATTCTTTGATGAGGGGCAACAACTTGTCTGTGATGTTGGAAATGAGCGTTGGGGAAACCTCCACGCCGTACAGGTGCTGCAGATGCGACTGGATGTCCCGTGTGCTTACACCCCGTGCATACAAGGCAATGACTTGCTCTTCGACGCCGGTCGTTTTCGTTTGGTGCTTCTTGACGATTTCAGGTTCAAACTCACCCTGACGGTCTCTGGGGATGGCGAGTTCCACCTCGCCATATTCGGACATCAGCGTCTTACGACTATGCCCATTACGGCTGTTTTCCGTCGCTTTATTCTTCACGTCGTGTTTCCCATAGCCCAGTTCGGTCTCGAGTTCGGCCTCCAACATTCCCTGCATCGTACTTGCGAACAGGTCACGCAGGGCGGATTGCACATCCTCCGCTGACTTGAGATTGTTTTCTTGAATAAACTGCTGCAGAAATTCCTTGGATACCTTCGTCATCTTCATATCCTCCCAATCTTGTACTCCCCTATAGGGACTGGGAGTTTACACAAAAGATCTTACACCCTCTATCCGGTTGTGCTTCTTGAAGGTGCATTCGTAAATAAGGTGTTCCGTTCTATCTACGGACCCTGCCTCTTCAACATGGTCATCTGCGTTAAGAATGTAAAATCCTTTGCTTCGCAATTTCAAATTCATCGTCCGTTAGAACGCCTTGCTCTTTCAATTTCAGCAACTGCTCTAATTGGTCAACTAGACTTAGTTGTAAGGTTGAGCTCACCAAGACCAACACCTGATTAGAATCCGCTCGGTCTAAAACTCGATACCCTGTGTTAGCACTTGTTGCGACCCCATCGTCATTGGCTTTACAATACCCGCCTATTTCACACGTCCCATCATCATGACCCAGTAGCTGCCCTAATAAGCCGACAGGAACCCATTCGGGGCGCTTTGAACGAGGAACATACTGCTTGGCAGCGTCATACTCAGGATTTACGATTTTTTGCGTGTCGGTATGCCCAGGTACAATTTCTCTACCTTGTTTATCCATTACCGGGGGCACGACGACTTCGTGGAATAACCAGCGCCCCCACTTGTCTTTCTGCCACTTGTCCTTCCACTCCAACTCGGCGGCCGCGCCTAAAACACCGGGTGTCGCACTCGTAACGCCTAAAACGTACACGTCCTGCGAGTTTGCTTTGCGAATTTTCTTACCCTCAATCGTGACGAAATACCCAACATCGATAGGGTTTCCGTCCACTGTTTCAAACATCTCCGCGTAATCCGCAGTCCCTGTCACCCAACCATGCGTAGCAATGCCCTGAGCGAGCGTGCCATCAATTCTTGCTGCAAGACCCGCGACTAGGGGTGTTCCATTACCAAGGTGCCAGGAGTAAGTCGAATCGGCGTTGCCATATTGCCCCATAATGTGAGCGCCATCCTGCCCATTCGTACTAGTTCCGTTGCCCTCTGCATGAGAATACAATGCGTTAGCGATGGTGTGTCCACCTTCCGCGTGCGCAATTGCTATAGTAGCCTGAGTGAATTGTCCTTCGGAATGGGAGCCAAATCCACTTGAGGTGGTACTATAGCCTTCTGCGTGAGCAGCTACAGAATCAGCCGTAGAAGAAAAACCTTCTGCGTGGGCAGCATTACCATTGACCGTTGTTACTGACAAGAAACCTTCAACATGAGAAGATGCTCCGTTTGCTTGGGTCTGTTGTCCCTCCGCATGAGCGTATGTCGCTGATGCCGTAGTAATCGTCCCTGAACCTTCTACATGTGAGAAGGAGGCATCCGCTATAGGAGCAGCTATGGAATTGGCAGTATCAGCTCCTCCTTCCGCATGAGAGAAGTCACCTAGTGCCAGTGGACCGATAGCCACAGCGACATTGCTTGTGCCACCTTCTGCGTGAGCAGCAAAGCCCCCGGCGGTTGTTCCGATTCCTTCTGCATGAGAACTCGCACCACTGGCCGTGGTGGGTGCTAAATTTGACGCCGGATCGGTTGCACCTCCCTCAGCGTGACTTGCCACTCCACTAGCTGTATTTCCATCTCCTTCAACGTGAGAAGATACTCCGCTTGCGATGGTATTCAGACCTTCTGCATGGGATTGATCACTTTGTGCTTGTGTGCCACTTCCCTCCGCATGAGCACCTGACCCGGTTGTCGCGGTCCCACTAATAGTTCCCGCCTTTGTACTTATGCCCTCAGCATGTGAAAAGTCTCCGTATGCCTGTGGGCCGGGAGCCAATGTGACATCCGTTGTGCCACCTTCTGTGTGGGACGCGTACCCGCTCGCGTTGGTGTTCACGCCTTCTGCATGAGCGCTGGGTCCCCAAGCGGATGTCGCTGCGGAATTTCCTTGTGGATCTATACCGCCACCTTCGCTATGAGAAGCGAATCCAATCGCGAACGAATTGTATCCTTCGGAATGAGATGCTTCTCCAATGGCTCGCCCATACTGGCCCTCCGCGTGAGCTGCGATGCCATTCGCTTCGGTACCGCCGCCTTCCGAATGCGCGGCCAAGCCATTCGTTTGGCTGCTACTTCCCTCGCTATGAGAAGCGATTCCATTTGTTGTGGTAAATTGTCCTTCTGCATGGGAAGAGTCCCCATTGGCTGTAGTATGAAAGCCTTCTGCTGTGGAGCATGTCCCAATCGCGTTTTGACCGCAGTTGTCCGCCATTAAATCAGACCCTTTCGGTTAATTTGTGGTAATGTATTCACTTGTCCTATGGCAGGTGCAGGCGAATGAGTATGCGATGGGTGTGTAGAGCATAGAACGGGTCAACAGACTATGATGGTCCTATGCTCCAAGCGTAGACACGAACACAACGAAGTGAGCATGTAGGCACAGCAAGACGACTTGAGGAGGAGACGTGATGAAACAATATGACGAGGAATTCAAACTTCAGATTGTTTCGCAACGTGCCATGCGGACACGTTAGAACTCAACATCACGTGCTACTTTTACTGTCGCGAAGGAACGGAAACTCGCATTGTACTGGTCAATGATCTCCTGTGCCGACAGGTCTCCTTGGTTCCACGTACTATGGGTGTCACCGGCAATAATCACGTCATATCCCAGTTCGTGCGCACGACGACTAGTTGCGTCTACGCATACATCAGTCTGCATTCCGGCGACAACGATTGTTCTGATGCGTCTCTTAGTCAATTCATCGTGCAATGCGGTTTCGTGAAATGCGTCAGGAGTGAATTTCTGAATGATCAGGTCTTCTTTCAGAGGACTAATGGAAGGATGTATGTGCCAGCCGGAAGTGCCCGTCTCAAGAGGTTCTCCAGTACCTTCGTTGTGCTGGACATATATCACAGGAATTTTGGTAGACCGTGCTCTACTAATAAGATTGTGAGTCTGCTCCAACAAGCGATCTCCTGCGTAAACAGGGTCCGTTTCCGCGAACATGCCAACTTGTACATCGATTACAATCAGGACAGTATCAACGCTCATTATCCATGTCACTCCCGGGATATGTCATATTGACACCACCCACAATACAGAACATACGTTCTTGTGTCAAAGCAACGCCAGCGGAGAGTCACGTTGGTAACTATTTCGGCGTGCTACCGATCTAGACAAATCCGTTCGACTGATTTCCATTCATTGTTACATATTCAACTGGCGTTCGAGCAAAGCGCTGTTCTTTTCATCACTATCCATCAATCCCATTCTGTACTCCAACATCCAGCGCAGTGTGCTGAGCATGTGATCCAACTCATCCTTCCTTTGTTCAACCTCCTTCATCTTTTGGACAATCCACTCAATGATGTCTAGATTGCTCCGCGAATTGGAGTCAATATCCTGTAAGATGCCCTTCAACTCAGCGAGAGAACAGCCTATTCCTTGAAACTTTTTGATGAGTCTCAGACGGTCGAGAGCCTCGTCCGTATAGTTGCGATAGTTATTCTCCTCTCTCTGCACATGCCGACTGTCCAGCAGTCCCTCTTTCTCGTAATAGCGAACAGTGTAGGCTGTTAGCCCCGTCCTCTTAGCCAACTCTCGAATCTTCACGGAATCACGCTCCTCAAAGTACTTGCATTAGAGTTCACTCTATAGTTTACACTCCAATTATTCAAGCATCACTACAACAACTCGATATGTTGAGGAGGACGTCAAGATGCGTGTTTTTGTCACAGGAGCAGCGGGCTACATCGGTTCTGCCGTCGTTCGGGAACTCATGGAAGCTGGTCATCAGGTGGTCGGGCTGACTCATTCAGACAATGGTGCTGCTGCATTAAAGAAAGCAGGTGCACAAGTACACCGCGGCCACCTTGATGACCTTGACAGCCTCCGAAGCGGGGCCGCAACCGCGGACGGCATCATTCACCTCGCATTCAAACACGATTTCTCGGACTTCGCTGCTTCGCTAGCCAGCGATTTACGCGCCGTGGAGGCGATGGGTGCGGCGGTCGAAGGCTCGGGGAAACCATTCATTACAACAGCTCACGCAAACGGGGAGGCATCCGACAACGCAGTGATTGCGCTAGCGAAGCGTGGGGTCAGGTCATCGGTTATATTTCTTCCACCTACCGTACATGGCGAGGGTGACAAAGGCTTCCTGCCGATACTGATTCAAATCGCCCGCACGACGGGCGTCTCTGCCTACATCGGGGACGGATCCAATCGTTGGCCAGCTGTGCACCGACTCGATGCTGCACACCTCTTTCGACTTGCGTTGGAAAATGTGCCAGCTGGGACGCTGCTATACGGCCGAGCCGAAGAAGGGGTTCCATTTCGAGACATTGCCAATGCTATCGGTAAGCACCTCAACCTACCAGTGGTTAGCGTGACCCGAGAAGAGGCGCAGACGCACTTCGGCTTTCTCGGCACACTAGCCGCGCTCGACATACCGAGCGTGCTGCCGGGGGCGAGTGAACAAACTCGAAAACTGTTGAACTGGAGTCCCGTGCAGCCCGGTCTTATCACCGATCTCGACAGCGGCCATTATTTCAGCGACTAAGAGCATCGGATGTGGGGGGGGGTCAGACCCACACAGTGCCTAGAGATCGAACTGCGAGATGGATTCGCCCGCTACACCTTGAACTCCTTGACTGCTCGAGCTAATCGTGCTACCGTCAAGACACCAAACATTCATGAAGTTTCAGATAAACGCTGTGAACGGGAGCATTAGGGGAAATTCACTTGCCAGAGAGCTGCGGGGTGGTGCGACGCAGTATGTGAATTCCTGAACCTCGCCCGGGAGCGGCCAGGCGGAAGAAGGGTACGCCTGGACGATTGACCATCGTTAGTCGGTTGCGCAGATTTCTGCGGCAGAGGTGGATCCGATTTCTCGGGTCAACAAGAGTGGTAACGCGGTTGGTGAATGACCAGTCGTCTCTTATGAGGCGGTGGTCTGTTTTTGTGTCATGGGCCTTTCTCCTTTGATTTCTCACAAATGAAAAACACGGTGATGGGGATACGCGAAATTTGAGCTTGCACAGAGAGCTGCGGGACGGTGCGACGCAGTGAAGTTCGATTTCGAAGCTCGCCCCGGAGTGATTGGACTGAACGGTTCTCCAGAACTGAGTAGGTCCAAGCGTCTAACCCGCGTTATTGGGTCGCAACATCTGTCTGTTGCACTGAGTTGGGCTTGGTATAACCAAGCCAACGAGGGTGGTACCGCGTTCGGCTACAGGTCGATCGTCCCTTGAGGATGATCGACCTATTCTGTTTTCAAAGGCCAATTCGACACTAGACATTCTTCGGAAGCAAGCGCGCAGGGCATCTGCGCAAACGAAATGATTTGGAGGGATAAGAGATGACAGAAAGCTACGAAGGAGCGACGCCCGGCATGAAAAACCACAGGAAGTATGCAAGAGAGTACTTTGTACCGCCGGTTCAGAGCTTCAACTGGACCCGCAAGGAACATATCACCGAAGCCCCGATGTGGTGTTCCGTGGACCTGCGCGATGGAAACCAGGCGCTCATCGTACCTATGAGCCTAGAGGAGAAACTGGAGTATTTTCAACTGCTTGTGGGCATCGGATTCAAGGAAATCGAGGTCGGCTTCCCCGCGGCGTCGGACACAGAGTACGCCTTTTTGCGGGCGTTGATTGAGAACGACCTAGTTCCTGACGACGTGACGATTCAGGTCCTGACGCAGTCGCGCGACCACATCATCGAAAAAACGTTTGAAGCACTGACAGGTGCGAAGAAAGCGATTGTTCATCTGTACAACTCCACTTCTCGGGCGCAACGTGAACAGGTATTCAGAAAATCCCGGGAAGAAATCATCGAGGTCGCGGTCAGCGGAGCCGAGTTAGTGCGTTCATGCGCAGCGCAAACGGTGGGGAACTTTCAGTTTCAGTATTCGCCGGAAAGCTTCACTGGTACGGAGATGGATTTTGCCCTGGAGATATGCAACCGCGTACTGGATGTGTGGCGGCCGTCTGCGGACAACAAGGTCATTATCAATCTCCCGGCCACTGTGTCCATGTCCATGCCGCACGTGTATGCTAGTCAAATTGAGTACATGAGTGAGCATTTGAATGACCGAGACGACGTTGTACTCTCCGTACATCCGCACAACGACCGTGGAACCGGTGTCGCCGATGCAGAACTCGCCGTTCTCGCCGGCGCACAGCGGGTAGAAGGAACACTCTTTGGCAATGGGGAGCGCACCGGCAACGTCGACGTCGTCACGCTCGCCCTCAACCTGTTCTCGCACGGTGTCGACCCCAGGTTGAACCTGGAGAACATTCCGGTGATTCGCGCGAAACACGAGCGACTGACCAACATGAAAGTGGGGCAGAGACACCCGTATGCGGGAGAGTTGGTGTTCACGGCATTTTCGGGATCACACCAGGATGCGATTGCAAAAGGGATGAAGTGGCGCGAAGAAGGGGAACGTCCGTACTGGTCCGTACCGTACTTGCTCATCGACCCCAAGGACATTGGCAGAGAATACGAAGGGGACATCATCCGCATTAACAGCCAGTCTGGAAAGGGTGGGATTGGCTACATCCTTGAACAACACTATGGGTTTCAACTACCTGCGCAACTGCGTGAAGAACTCGGTTATCTGGTCAAGGGTGTGTCAGACCGTCTGCACAAAGAGCTCATGCCGCGTGAAGTCTACGGGATTTTTGCCGAAGCATTTGTCAACCTGGACAGTCCGATTGAGTTCGTGGACTGTACCCTCATCAGACAGGACAATTACCAAACGGCGGTTACGGTCCGGATTGACGGAGAAGTAAAGGAACTGATAGCAACGGGCAATGGGCGGTTGGACGCCATCAGCAATGCGATGTCGCACAATTTAGGTATGTCGTATGCAAACTTGGAATATACGGAGCACGCTTTAAGCGTCGGTTCCGAATCACAAGCCGTTTCCTACATCGCCATCACGGATGAGACTGGAAGGAAGTTCTGGGGGTGCGGAATCGATGCAGACATCATGACCTCATCGATCAAGGCTTTGTTCAGCGCCGTCAATAGAATGAGCCAATATGCTGAGCCGTTTCGACTGAACGACCGGGGAGAAACTGCTGTAGGCCTAGAACGGGTTATCTCCGGTAGCGGCGTTCCATCGACAAAGTAAATCTCCGGTGCGAGACGTCAGCGGTTCAACCTGAAACACAATCTCTTGTGCTGGCTGAGTCAGGCTGTCACGGACACTTGGAGAACATCCAGGTGTCCGTCTTCCAACCTGTCTTTTTTCGTATAGTTATCAGTATTTTTAGAATAGAACTCTCATATGAGTACATGGGGATGACTTCACATCAATCCCATAGTGTGTTCCTGCGATGGTCGCCTCACGCGGCTTGGGTGTAGTCGTTGGTGTGATGTGCCACGACAATTCACTTCGAATTGATCTCGGAGACAAGGAAGAGAGAGTCGCTTCGTCTGCAGTGCCTCAATGACAGTCCTTGGAGAGAGGAAGAGAGGTCAATGAAGGTGTCTAGTTGCTGTGGCGCCCCAATTGTCGTCGAGGTTCGGTCGGATGTGCCGAACTGCACAGATGACGAGTATGACCTGCGGGTGTCTTTCCCCGTGTGCTCGAAGTGTGGGGCGGTCATCGTGGACTATCTCTACCCTCAAGGAGGCGAAAACAAAGGTGCAGCTTCAGAAGGCACTGGCCTACACCCCTCGCACTGATGCTATCACCGAAACGCTGCAGATGGTCAGCGGGCTCCTCTTGGTTGTTTTTTTGTGGATGCATATGGTGTTCGTCGCTTCCATCTGGCTAGGGTCGAATGCGTTTAATGTGCTGGCTCACTTTATGGAGCGGTTTGGACTGCTCCCGCTCGCCATCGTTTTTCTTATCCTCGTTGGTGGGACGCACATCGGCGCTGTACTGCGGCGCATGCCGAAGCAGTACTCGGAACAGAAGATGATTTGGAAGCATGCCAAACTCATCCACCACGGCGACACCTGGTCATGGCTGTTTCAGTCCATCACAGGCAGCGCCATTTTGCTGTTGGCGGTTACGCATGTTGCCATCGTGTCGTTTGCCGGGATCAACGCGAACCTGAGCTCGCTACGCGTCGCCAATCCGGGTTTTCTCATCTTCTACGCCGTGCTGTTGCTGCTTTCTGAGTACCACGCCAGCGTTGGCGTGTACCGCATTTTTGTGAAGTGGGGCTTTGTCAATCGGTACAGCATGAAGCGTGTTCTGGAAGTGTTGAGCGTTCTGTTTGTCATCATCGGCGGCATTTCGCTTGCAATCCTGTACATGTTGGGGGCATCGAAATGACGAGCAGCCACAGGGGTCACGATATGTTCATGACAGACGTCCTCGTCATCGGAGCGGGCCTCGCAGGGGAGCGAGCCGCCATTGAATCGGCCGCGAACGGCCTAAATGTCATTCTTCTGAGTCTGGTTCCACCACGCCGATCCCACAGTTCTGCCGCACAGGGGGGGATGCAGGCTGCTCTTGGGAACACGGCAATGGGCAAAGGTGACAGTTCGGATATTCACTTCCTCGACACGGTGAAAGGTTCCGACTGGGGCTGTGAACAGGATGTTGCGCGTCTGTTCGCGGAGACCGCACCGATTGTGATGCGGGAGATGGCCCACTGGGGCGTGCCATGGAGTCGGGTCACGACGGACAAACGCATCTACGACGGCAAGGAAATTCATGAGGATCCCGCCAAAGTCGGCCTCATCGCCGCCCGCAACTTCGGCGGCACTGCGAAGTGGCGCACCTGCTATACGGCGGATGGCACTGGGCACACCGTGCTCTACACGATGGACAGCATGGTGATGAAGTATGGGATTACAGTGCACGACCGCGTCGAAGCGCTCAGCCTGATTCAGGACGGCGACACCTGCTACGGCGCGGTGGTGCGTTGCCTGCGCACAGGTGAATTGCGCGTCTATACGGCCAAGTCGACAGTCATCGCAACGGGCGGGTACGGCCGCCTGTACGGCGCGTCGACTAACGCTGTCATCAACGAGGGGTCTGGCATGTCCGTCGCGCTCGACACCGGCGTTGTCCCGCTTGGCAACATGGAGGCCGTGCAGTTTCATCCAACCGGCATTGTGCCGTCGTGGATTCTCATCACGGAGGGAGCCCGCGGTGACGGTGGCTACCTGCTCGACAAGAACGAGTATCGATTTATGCCGGACTACGAGCCGAACAAGAAGGAACTCGCCTCACGTGACGTGGTGGCTCGGCGGATGATGCAGCACATCCGCGCCGGCTTTGGCGTCGAGAGTCCGTACGGAGAACACCTGTGGCTCGACATCCGCCATCTCGGCGCGAAGCATATCAACACCAACCTGCGCGAGATTGCGAACATCTGCCGGCAGTTCAACGGGATTGACCCAGTGACAGAGTTGATTCCGGTGCGACCCACACAGCACTACAGCATGGGTGGCATCCGTACGAACATCAACGGCCAGGCGTACGGGTTGAACAACCTCTACGCGCTCGGAGAAGCTGCGTGCTGGGACTTGCACGGTTTCAACCGCCTCGGTGGCAACTCGCTGGCAGAGACTGTTGTCGCGGGGAAAATCATTGGCGAGAAGATCGCTGAGTATACGAAGGACGTGTCGTTGAATGTCTCGACGAGACTGCTTGATGACCACCTACAGACGCAGCAAAACCGCATCGACCGGCTGCAGCAGTCCAACGGGCAACCCGGCGCGGAGAATGTGTACGAGCTGAAACGGCAGATGGAGAACACGCTTTCTCAGAACGTCGGGATCTTTCGCACCGAAGGTCCGCTACAAGATGCGGTCACCGAACTGCGCGAACTGCACGAACGTGCACAGAACATCGGCTTGCGCGGAATGGGCCGCGGTGCCGACCCAGAACTCGGCCTCGCTCTGCGCTTACCTGGCATGATTCGCCTCGCGATCTGCATCGCTAAAGGCGCCCTGGAACGTCAAGAGAGTCGAGGCAGCCACTTCCGCGAGGACTTCCCAAAACGGGACGACGCGAACTGGCTCAAGCGCACTCTGGCTTACTGGCCGGAAGACGCTGCCGAGCCGGAGTTGCAATATGAGACGGTGACCATCACGGAACTTCCACCTGGCGACCGCGGCTACGGGGAAGCCAGTGCAACCTCCAAGTCTGCACCGAAGCCATCGTAAACGAGAGGGGGTACGCTCATGGCAGAGCGATCGCTGACGTTTCGAATCATGCGGTATGACCCGGACATGCCAGACGTCAAGCCGCACTTGCAGGACTTTACGTTAAAAGAGGAGCCTGGCATGACACTGTTTGTCGTGCTCAACCAGCTACGGGAAGAGCAGGACCCCACGCTTCGCTTTGATTTCGTCTGTCGAGCGTCGATCTGTGGGTCGTGCGGCATGCTAGTCAACGGACGCCCGTCCCTTGCGTGCAAAACACTGACGAAGGACCTGTCGAACATCACGACGCTCCTGCCGCTGCCTGTGTTTAAACTGCTTGGTGACCTGTCAGTTGACACCGGTGTGTGGTTTCGTGAGATGTCGATGCGAACCGAGGCGTGGGTGCACAACGATGACCCGTTTGACGCGACTGCCGAGGAGGGGCGAATGGAGAACGAGACAGCGCTGAAGATTTACGAAGCCGAGCGCTGCATCGAGTGCGGTTGCTGTATCGGTGGCTGCGCGACGGCGAACCTGAAACCGGATTTCATCGGTGCGGCCGGCATTAACCGGGTGGCCCGCTTCATGGTCGACCCGCGCGACAAACGGTCAGAGCTAGAATACTTTGAGGTCGTCGGCAGTGAAGACGGTGTGTTCGGATGCATCGGCCTGATGGCTTGCGACGACAACTGTCCGATTGGTGTGCCGCTGCGCGGTCAGCTTGCATTCGTTCGCCGCAAGATGGCTGCGGTCGGTTGGAAGATGCGCTAGATAGTAAGGTGACGCTTCGCCTTCAGACAGCGGAAAGGCACTCACCTTGGAGTGCCTTTTTCAGTGCGGCGGAAGCAGAGCGGTTCACGGATAGATGGCCGAGACTTGGATAAGGGGAGCAATGGGCTCACCATTGTGGCCGAACTGATAGGTCATGTGCTCTTTGTTCAATATGGAGAATTTATCAAACGCGCCGTAACACCCTTTGCTTTAGCTAGCCTTTAGGCATGGGGAGTGAACACCTAACGTGGTGTCAGATGACTTCAAAATCTCAATCCACTAGCCCGTTGCGGATGGCTAAGACAACGGCCTGGGTTCTATCATCCACGCTAAGTTTCTGCAAAATGTGATGGACATGGGTCTTCACGGTACCGTCCGTTAAATACAGAGCACTGGCGATCTCACTGTTTTTTCGCCCGTAGGCCATCAATTGCAACACCTGTGTCTCCCGTTCTGTGAGCGGATCGTCCAACGAAAAACCAGCGTCCAGCTCCTGTCCCTCCGGCGTACTAACCACCTTGGCCAATGCTTCTGCCGCGTTCACGCTGTGATAGATGGCGGAACCTCGATATGCCAGGCGAATCTGCGCCAGGAGGTCCTGACCGTCGGTGTCTTTGAGCAAATAGCCGACGGCTCCAGCACGAATGCCGTCGAAAACGTACTCGGTCACATCGAACGTGGTGAGCAAAACCACCTTCGCATCAGGTAATTGCTCGACGATCGATTGCGTTGCCTCGATGCCCGACTTGCCAGGCATCTGCACATCCATCAGGATAATATCCGGCAAAGTCTGCAAAGCTGCCTGAACGACTTGGTTACCATCTTCCGCTTCCGCCACCACCGTCATATCTTCCTGGCTGTTCAATATGTATCGTAACCCTTGACGAATCAGAGATTGATCGTCCGCCAACAGGATGCGAATTTGCGATGCGCCCATGTTCCATTACCTCCATCCACTGCGGGGATTTCCCTCTCCTCCAAGCTCGTCAGTTAAGGGAACCATCACGGACACAGTTAGTCCGTGCGGCGCTCGGACGCCCCATTCGCACTTTCCGCCAGCTGAGGCAGCACGCTCGGACATCCCTCTGAATCCAAAACCCGGCTGCAACGGGGGAACTCCTCGGTAAATGCCATCGTCTGACACGCTGAGTGTGATAACTTCACCTCGCTCTGTCACATTGACCCAGACATTCCCCGCTTCGGCATAGCGCAATACATTGGTCAGGCACTCTTGTAGGATGCGATACAACACCACACTAATGGAAAGGGGCCAGTCGGATTCCTGACCGTCGGCAAGGAAGTGGATTTGCAAGTGAGACTGTGCAACCACTTGCGATACCAGCCCACGCAACGCCGCTGCGCCGAGCCCAAATTCATCGTCTGCCATTTCTCCGACGGTTTTGCGCACCTCGTTGAGACCTGACCGTGCGATCTGTAGCATCCTTGGAACCTCAGCGGCGGCGGCATGGGGATCGCCAGGAAGCATGTATTGCAGCGCCTGCAACTGAACGATCAGCGTGGTCAGGTTGTGACCGACTACGTCATGGACCTCGCGCGCGATTCGGGACCGCTCTGACAGCGCCGCATATCGGACGGATTCCACGGATGACCGCTCCAACTCACGATGCGCACGTTGGAGTTCCCCATGCGCTGCGTTCAGTTCCTCCAAGTGCTGTTCGCGCAATTGCTCGCCTACGTTGCGACCGCGAACGAAGGCGTAAATTCCCGCTAAACCAAACAGCGTTCCCCAGGGAAAGACCGCTCCGTAAGAAGCTATGATAGTGACCACGGAACACGCCGCGGCGAGCACGAGCGACTGCAGCGTCTGCGATTGAGGAAGGGACGCCAGCAGGGCGACCATTGGCAATATCAGAAGACTTGTGTCGACATCCATCGTGACATGGACATAGACCGCCATCGTGCAGATGATTGTCGCGGATGCGACCAGGGCGGGCAGGTTCCGCATGATTCGAGAATTCCAGATCATGAGTAAATAATACAAGACGACCGCAAGCGCCAAACCCAGTATCCAGTGGTCCTTACTGTGAAATTGTTCGTAAAAAAATGCCACGAGTACGCCCGATCCGATCAGGCGGATCGGCCAGAGATTCATCCTGTTTTGCAGACTTTTCGATAATCCAGAAGCCAAGTTCATACTCAAACCCCTCTGCCACGCTATCGACAGAATTCCAGTCGAAGGGCACGGTCTCCTGCCTTCAGGTTTCCCAATCTATCTGTAGATAGAGCCGCAACGAAGTGGAAATCCATCCGCGTGTGGACGATGCTGGTGTCAAAACGTATTACGATGACACCACAACAGGTCTTGGAGGGATTAAATTGACAAGTTCAAGCTGGGTGATTATCGGGATTTTCCTAGCCATGGTACTGTTTACACAACTCGGGTGGCGTAAGGTCACCGGGTTCAGCCTGATCCGACCCTACATTGCAGTCATCATTGTTTCGGCAGTTTATCTGCGCAATTTCCCGACAAGTGGAAATGATGTCGTCGCCATCCTTGTCAGCGCAGCTGTCGGCGCACTCTTTGGCTGGCTGATGGTACTGTCTACACGCATGCAGATTGGGGAAGATGGCAAAGCGAAAGTCTGGTGTGGTCCGTGGTACCTGTTACTGTGGCTGGCTGCGCTGGGGATCCGCGTTGTTATCGCCTATGCAGCGACATCCTGGTACCCCAAACAATTTGTGCACTTCATGCTGAATCATCACCTGTCGTTCACGGTGGTTGCTCCGGTTTTTCTGCTCATGACGATTGTAATGATTGCTGTGCGATCCGTGGGCATGTGGCCGCAACTGCGTAAAGTTCGCGGGCAGTCGACAAAGCTGGGAAACACTGCGGCAAGAACGTCTTGACAGCCGGAGTGACGCGCGGATGCCCGAGCGCTGCATCGAGTGCGGCTGCTGTATCGGTGGCTGCGCGACGGCGAACCTGAAGCCGGATTTCATCGGTGCGGCCGGCATTAACCGGGTGGCCCGCTTCATGGTCGACCCGCGAGACAAACGGTCAGAGCTAGAATACTTTGAGGTCGTCGGCAGTGAAGACGGTGTGTTCGGATGCATCGGCCTGATGGCTTGCGACGACAACTGTCCGATTGGTGTGCCGCTGCGCGGTCAGCTTGCATTCGTTCGCCGCAAGATGGCTGCGGTCGGTTGGAAGATGCGCTAGACAGCAAGGTCACGCTTCGCCTTCAGACAGCGGAAAGGCACTCACCTTGGAGTGCCTTTTTCAGTGCAGAGGAAGCAGAGCGGTTCACGGATAGATGGCCGAGACTTGGATAAGGGGTGCCATGGGCTATTCGTGGTTTTGCCATAATGCGGAGCACCTCTGAGTTTCCTATGTATGACTGCTGCAGACGGTTTCAGTGATACTGATACTGAATCTCACCATTGTGGCCGAACCGATATGGCATGTGCTCTTTGTCCAATATGGAGATTAAGATGGACTGTTCTGTCGTTTGGTTAACATCGAATTTCTCAATGAGTTGTTGCACCGTTTGCCATTCTGATGGAGCATGGTTGATTTTGTATGCCTGAACCTGTTGCAAGACAGATTCCATGATTTGAATTTGCCCGAGTTCGTAGTTCTGTAGGGGCTCAAGGACGGTGAGGTTCGTTACTGTGGTCTGTTTCATCGAATTCAATCTCGCTGTCGCCTGGTCGAAAATTTTTACCGATATGTTGTTCAGATTGCTGGGACTTAAGAAGGGCTGCACAAGAGGGCCTAACGCTTGGTCGATGCTTTTTGATGCCTGTATGTAGTCGTTCACTTCTCGCTGCGTATTTGTGCCGAGTGCGTTGCTAGTCGGGGTAGTTCCTAGAGAAGCGACAGAGGACGGACCGATTTTCGGTACATGTGGTCGAATCCAGGTTGATACGGCGAACAAGTTCCACAAGATAATGAGGAAGGCAACTATCCCTCCACCACCTACGAACAATGACTTTCGATGCCTTCTAGGACGATAGTTCTCATAGCGATAGCTGAGAGGTTCTACACCTGCCAGTTGATTTTCCTTTTCTATCTGCTTCATCCTTTTCCGAAACTCTCGTTGTTGTCTGTTCAACAAGTTTCTCCACCTACTATTCTCATTCCTAAGTTCGACAGTCCGCTTGGAAGAATTAAAGCAAACTTCACTCACATTGGTCAATATTTACACATTGTTTCGGTGCCTTCTGTGCCTAGGACGCATGAAGGACCGCGGAGGGAGTATGGGTTACTGGTGAATGGGGGTGTATCCTATTGAGCCCAAACTAAGGGAGCCGATCGCGAGGGGAGCTGAAGAAATGCGGCTGCATGCCTCCGACCGGACGGACAACGAACTCCAATGGGGCTAGGGATCGACAAACACACTGACAACTGGGGCCAGCATTCATCGGTGAGGATACTGTCGACTTTGTCAGCTGTTCCCTGAATTCATCCAGTCTAGCAGGGCATTTCTAACCTCTTCAATGTCCTCCTGAATTATTTGGCGGCGCAGTTCTCGATCTATTTTGTCTTGTGCGCTCCCAACTATCCAATCGTTTAAAAAGGCTCGAAAACCGTGTGTGTCTGACGGGCTTGTTGGGCGGAATTCCCCTATATCACTGCTGCTGAAGTAGTCCCAATCTACGTATTTTTCCAGAATGAACACCAAATATGTCCCCGGTTCAATGAGCTTATATGTTTTATATCTTCCCGGTTCAATGAGCTTAAATCGGAACGGGTCTTGGACGAACTCATCCTGGTTTTCTAGGTGGAACTCAAAGTTTTCTGCGGCGTTTCTGACCAGCTCGTTTTGGTCGTCAATCAAAGGTTCTAAGTGTTTTTGAAACTCGAGATAATTCAATTGACCATCTATCCAATCTTCCACTCTCGCTGCAATCTCTTTACTGGATGGTTCAAAATGCGTATCGCTAACAAAAATGTCACGGTATTTGAGCCAAAATCTCGGGTATACGGGTCCGCCTCTTCGCTGGATGCGATATAAGTCGAATTTTCCATATGAGCGAAGCAGTGTCTTGTCCCAAACCGATGTTTTGTCCATGAACACTCCTCCGATGTAGGTCGCCTCAACCGCATAAGCAGGTCAGCCGAATAGGTTTCAACGAACCCTCAATCACCAAGGAAGGACACCTTCGACGGTGTTGTTCTATGTGTCCGCGCTTCCTGCCGAGTGAGCTCCGACGACCTCGTTTACCCCGTGGAAGCGGGCAAACCTGTCGAGCGCCACCTCGAGGGACTTTGACAACTTTTGCGTCCTTTTGATGTTTGGCTCAAGGTACAACCCCTCAACGACCAAAGCGCCTTGCTTCCGGTCGAGTCGCGGGTCGATGCGCCCAATCAGCTCGTCTCCTGCGAGAATCGGCATGGTGTAATAGCCGTACTGTCTTTTTACAGCGGGGGTGTAGACTTCCCACTTGTAGTCGAACGAAAACAAATCCACCACACGGCTCCGACGCCACAACAGGTTGTCAAGCGGCGGCAGAAATCTGATAGCGCGCCCCGCAACTGCCACGGACCTCGGTACTCTGATGTCCGAAAACGGCTCCAGGTCGCCTCGCAAGTCCATTTCCATCCGTTGCAGCGCATCGACATCTTCGGCCAGCACATAGTAGGGTGTACGACACTCGGCTACAGCGAGCGGAACCACTTTGCCCTGGCTCACGTAGCTCTCGAGTATGCGGCTGCGTTCTTGTGCCTTCCAGTGCGACCAACCAAAGCGGGCATCACTGGCGTCCAACACCCGGTAAGCCCGCATGTACTTTTCGAGCAGCAACCGCTGTGCATCCGCAGTTTCAATCACCCTGGATTGCTGCCACACATCCTCCGGAAGAGAGTTCCGGGAAATATCGAAAAACCGCGTGTTTCCGTCACGCTTCACAACCCGTATGATTCCTGTGTCGTTCAGGAGATTCAACACATGCGAGGTCGCTTTCGTTTTCGCCACCTGGTTGTCCCAGTAACCGTGTACCTTGTCGGCGCTCGTGAAAGCATTGGCCGGCAAAGCCCCTTCACTCTCCAACCGGTGGAGGACGAGGCCGACCACATCCTGATATTTGTCGATCTCGCTTTGCAACCCAGTCTGGTGACGCCGCCGGATGGGTTCTACCAGCGCGTAGTCCGCCATGGGTAGCACGCAAGCTGCGTTTGCAATGTACTCGAAGACCTTTCGCGTTTCGAGCAGTTGGTTCAAGAGCTTCGGCCGATAACCGGGGATACGGGCAGCAAGTACAAGGTGTTGGTTGCGTTCTACAGCCGCCACCGGATCAATCTGTACACACTCTAGCGCGGAAATGACTGCCAGCACATCGTCAGGGCTTGGGCGCTGAGATGTTGCCTCAAACCCTGGTACTAGCTGCGAGCGTTGCAAGAGAAGCTTCCGAACAGCTGTCTGACTGCATTGTAGAGGGGCGCTCATAGATGACTACGCATGCGATTCATTGCCCTTTGCCAATTCTGAATTGAGGAGCGTGAAGGCCTGCGCCAGAGTATTGGGCGGGATTTTGTCGTATGCATCTCCGACACTGACTTCAAAGGAACACTTGTCTTCCTCCGTGGCGCGAAGGTTGCCCGTAAAGCCAACGCCGGTTTCGTTGCAGAGACGGATGAGAACCTGTTCCACTGCCTCTGCCGGCGCATCCACATGGACATGGAACATGTTGCTGACAGGGATGTGGGGAAGTGTCGATACCCGCTTGCAACCGTTGAACATTTCACTCAGTTCCTTGGCTTTGTGATAATAGTGCCCCATTCTGCTGACGCGGAGGTCAAAATAGTAATTGGCAGTAAGAATGTAGGGATAGAGACTGATGAGGTCCCCGCCATGACGTCGCTTCCACACCCGCGCCTGACTTGTGAAAGCACTGTCTCCCGCCAGGATGGCACCTGCCACACCGCCGATGCCCTTGTAGAATGAGACATAGACGCTGTCGAACAACCTGCACACTTCTGCAGCCGTCTTGTTGTAATACGGGAGGACTTCAAACAGCCTTGCGCCATCTAGGTGAAGTCTGATGTTGTGGCTCCTGCAGTACTGAGAAATGGCTTCAAGTGTCGCAAATTCGGGCAACTGTCCGCCAATCTCTCGTTGCGGCAACTCCAGTAGCACACACGAGACGTCGTCCTTCATGCCAACCACGTCGTCAAGTTCAATCAAGCGGTTTGCATCCGCAAGCAGTATCGGACGAATCTGATGCAGTTCCTTTAAACCGTCTTCCTCGTGAATTTCTAAATGGCACAGGGGATGATAAGCCACTCGATGGACACCCGTTTCGTCGCACCAAATGCGCAGAGCAATTTGTTGCGCCATGGTCCCACTCGGAAAGAACACCGCCGTGTCCTTACCCAAATACCGAGCCAGCTTTTCTTCAAAGGCTTCAATAACTTTGCCTTTGCCGTACATGTCGCTTTCCGACTCATCACTCACATCTGCAAGGGCGTCTTTCAGCACTTGAACGGTTCTTCTGCCATGCCCCGCAATCTGATAGCGAGATTGTTTATACGCGCGCTGTAACCCATTCTCGTCTGGCATGATTGTCCTTCTCTCCAACAACAGTGTGTAACCTCATGATAGCTCATTCGTCATTGCGGAACACCTTGAACCATATCCACAGTGCTGGCACCCGGACTAAGTTACATCGCACGAGCCTGCGCCTTCTCGCTTTAGACAGAAGTGGACGTCTCAAAGGTGCGCCGTTTAAACAAACTGATGGCCAGCGCAATTAGAATTGCGATGATGAGCGTTGTCAATCCGAGCGACTCTATCAAAGCCCCACCATTGCGCGCGATGTTAATACCTTTCGACATCATCAGTAAGCTAACCGCGTGCGATGGCAATCCGCCTGGGCTCCAGGGCCACTTGAGGACACCGGCAACCACTGAGAATGCGGCTGCTACTGTCAGCGTAATCCCAGCGTTGGCAATGGCGGAGTTCATGAGGACGCTAAACCACAACGTGATGGTCACGATAAGCTGTAGCCACACGAGGTACACGGCTGCCGATTGCACGACTGTCCCAATACCGAGCCAACCGATTAGTTGTAGCGTGTAGTACCACGCCGCAAGGTCGCCAAGAACGAGGGCCACGGTAGTCAGACAGAGAGCGCTGAGCCACTTTGCGAGTATATAAGCCGTGTATGAAACCGGTTTGACCATCACCAAGTCAAGCACGCCGTGTTGTCGCTCGTTTGAGACACTGCCCATGAAGGCAAGGACTAGGACCAGTAACCCGAGGACGCCGTATTGGGACTGTGCTTGGGCGAAAACTGCGCCAGGCGAAGGCGTTGGGATATGGATGACCGTTCCAGCCGGTAGCCCGCCGGACAGTTTGAGAATTTGCGGCATGAAGTGCGTACTCACGGGTTGCATGGCCCCGAGCAGAACAAACACGAGCGGCAACCAGACCAACCTACGGCTGTTCCACGCCTCCCGCATCTCTTTGCGAAGTACAATTCCGAGTTGGCTCATGAGGACACCGCCTCCATGAACAAGTCTTCAAGCGTGTTGCGGCCTAGTTCCAGTCGGAGAACAGGAACTCCCTCAGACAACAGGACTTGAAGCAAGGGTGCTCGAACACTTGACACGTCTTGTACGGTGAGCGTGACAGATGTTCCAAACCCTTCTATGCGCTTTACTCCAGGAACCTTCGCGAATTGACCGTACCAGGGTTCAAGACGGACTGAGGCTGTAATTTGCACTCTCGGGCTGTGATTTCGTTGTTGAATGTCATCGAGAGCGCCGGAAACAACAAGTTCACCTCGACGAAGGATGAGCACGTCGTCGCTGATTTCCTCAGCATCATGCAGTACGTGAGTCGAGTAGAGAATGGTTGTTTGAGTGCGGAGGTCTTCCATTAACTCGAGAATTTGGCGACGGCCTACCGGATCGAGTGCAGATACCGGCTCATCAAGAATGAGCAGTTGCGGGTCGTGGACCAGTGCCTGACAGATGCCGAGCCGCTGGCGCATCCCGCCTGAATATCCTCGGATGGGTCGCTTTGCTGCGGTTTCCAGGCCGAGGCGGGACAAGAGTTCTGTGCTTTTGTCCTTTGCGGCCCTTTGCGAGAGTCCAGCGAGCCTTCCAACATACACGAGGAATTCAGACCCGCTCATCCATTCGTGGAATCCGGGGTTTTGAGGTAAATAACCCAGGTGTTGCCTCATATCAGTGGCAAGCTGCCCAGCGAAGTAAATGTCACCTCGTGTTGGCCGAACGAGTCCCGCCAGCATCTTTAGCGCGGTTGTTTTTCCAGCTCCGTTTGGTCCAATCAAAGCAACGCAGCGGCCTGTTTCGATAGTGAAGGAAACACCGCGTACAGCCTCCGTTTGTCCGAACGATTTGCCAAGGTTATGGACTTCGAGCAGAGCCATCAGCGGTTCTTCCTCCCGAACACAAAGTACAGCACGGGTCCGATGATCTCGATGACAATGATAACGATAATCCACAGCCACTTCGGACCGTTTGTGGCCTCGGCTCGAATGCAGTCCACTAAAGCGACAATCAACAAGAGGAGTTCCACAAATGCTATGGGTAAAATCACGCTGATTGGAATACCGGCCATTTTTCTCACTCCAATTTGTCGAGATTGGGAGATGCCTTGTAGCTGTTAAAATGGCGGTTAGTCAGTGTCCTTCGCAGGACGGCGAAACGACATCCACACCTTGCGTACAACCAACAAGTAGACGACGGTGGGGATGGGCGCCTGCACAAGTCCCCAGAGCCCCCACAACCATGGCCATCTGCTCCGCGTTTTGGCGTCCATAAACAACCAGATGCCTTGGACGAGTAACACGAGGATGACAGGGAGCAGTTCAGACCAAGTTAAGTGTCCGGGTGTATGCATCAGGACGTCTCCTCTCGGAAGCGCTGCAAGACGAAACCAACTGGTAGAGCGAGCAATGAGAGAGTAGAAACCGCAATCAGAAGAAAGACAAACACATGCGGGCTATAGGTCATACAGAAGGTCCATCCCATCATGACGAGCAAGGCAACACCAAGAAACACCAGCACGTCTCTTCGAGTGCGCCTCTGTTCATGAGACTGCGTGTCCACCACGAGTTGTCGGAACTGCTCCAACTCTGGCTCCTTGGCAGGTAGCAGGGTTTGCAGTGCGTCTAGACTCTGCACGAGTTGTAGCGCAAATGCGTCGCTCGAGGTGGACGGCGCTCCATCGTTGCGATTTGCCATCAAGCCTGCGTTATCGTCGTGCATTTCCGCCGCAGGCGGTCTGTCTTCAAGGGCCCGCTGATGGTCATTGTCAAGATTGCGCCAAGGATTCCCTTTATGAGGTGTGGTGTTCTCCGCCTTGCGTGGACAACGCTGCTTCATCTTCACCCCACTCCTTTCGAAGTGCCTTTAGACCGCTGTGTACGCGTGATTTGACCGTTCCTTCATGCAAGGTTAGCATCTGTGCAATCTCGTCGTAGCTGTAACCATAGTAATGTTTGAGAATCACGGCAGCCCGCGTTTGGCTTGGCAGTCTCGCGAGCGCGTCGAGGAGAGCAGACCAGTCCGCTTGATTCGTCCGTGCTTGCCAACGCAGTTCGCGGCTGACATCACTTTCTGTCAGCAGTGATTTTTCGAGTTGCCTCCTTCGGCGTTCATCCAAGTAGAGCCGCGTACCAATCGTCATTAACCACGACGTAAACTTGCTTTTCACGGTATTATACGAGCGGATCTTTTGAATGGCTCGAATCATTGTTTCTTGTGTTAGGTCTTCCGCCGTTTGCCTATGCAGTGTCAATTGCAGAAGGTACTTGAACACAAACAAATAGTGCTCGTGAAGCAGCTGCGCCAGTGCATCAGTGTCACCGCCCTGCGCCGCGGTGATTTTCTCCAATTCATTCATGGATTCGCCTGCCATCTATGCGATGTTTGACTGGACATGGATTATACGAACCAAAGGTAACTTTCGTTCACCGCATCTTGATGTTTTTTATCAAGTGTGCCGTAAAACCCCTTGATTCATCTATGGGGATATCAGACGTTGCCATTTGGCGAAAGTCGCATTATTCTGATTGACCGCTCGGTGGGGGCGCTGGTATTGGAGAGTCTGCACCCTTGAGTGGATGCATGGTGAAGAGTGGGATGAAAATCTGTGCTAGAGGACCTATGGAAAGGGCGTAGAGAAGTGTTCCCCAGCCGACATTTCCGCCGAGCATCCAGCCCACGATAAGTACCGTTACTTCAATGGATGTGCGAACAAGCCGAATCGACAACCCGCGAGCGGCCAGACCGACCATCAGCCCGTCGCGCGGCCCAGGGCCGAGGCCTGCTCCGATGTACCAGCCCGTGGCCACGCCATTGAGACCGACACCAAGGAGGAGCACTGTGATGCGTACCGGTAGTGCAGTCGGAGGTGTAACGTTGGCAAGGACGAGGTCCATCACGCCCCCGACTACGAGCACGTTCAGGAGCGTGCCAAGGCCGGGCCGTTGCCTTAACGGGATCCACAGGAACAGGACGGCAATTCCGACGAGGATTGCCCAGGTCCCAATCGGGACTCCCGTGTGGAGAGCAATCCCCTGCTGGAAGACATCCCATGGGTCAATGCCAAGATGTGCCAGAACCAGCAACGAATCGCTGACGCCATAGAGCACAAGTCCTGCCAGGAGTTTCATCACGCGCCGCCACAGGCGATCTAGCGCGGTCGGTGGTACCAACCCCCGAATCATTGGCGTCAAAAAACGGACCATGAGAAGCCTCCTAACCTGCAACGCATTTGCTCGATATCGTGATACACGCTATTATAAAAACAATTGGCGTAGAATACACCAGCCAATTTGCGGGCTCAACGTCAGCCATTTTCGGAGGTGTGCGTGAATGAGCAACGGCCCACGAACCGTGCGGGAGTTGGTGGAATGGCTTGTGGCCAGCATTCACGAAGGTGTGTGGTTGCCCGCTACGCGCTTGCCCCCGGAACGCAGTCTCGCGCAGCAATTTGGGCTTAACCGCAGCACCGTGGCCGCTGCCTACGTTGAATTGCAGGCGCGAGGTCTCGTCGACCGCAGACAAGGTAGCGGTACGTATGTGCGTGGCGATCTCTGGGGCATAACCCCGGATTGGCCGCGCTACCTGGAGCAGGCAGCATTCAGGCCGCTGGCACCACTTGCCCGGCAAATCGTGGAGACGCGCCAACGGGCTGACATTCTAGACTTCTCGGACGGTAACATTGGGCCGGACATCTGGCCTGTGGACAATATGCAGCGCCTGCTTTCCGACGTTCATCTGAACGCGGCACTTGGCACCGGCCATCCACTTGGATCGCCAGCCTTGCGTGAAGCGGTAAGCCTTGACATGAAACGACATTTGGATACACAAGTTGATCCCGAATCCGTCTTAATCACGGCGGGCGCTCAGCAGGCGCTCTACCTCGTGGCTAGGGGTCTCCTGCGTCCCGGCGACTCCATCGCGATCGAAAAGCCATCCTTTTACTATTCGCAGGCGCTCTTTCAATCGTGTGGTGTGCGACTTTTGCCAATCCCGATGGATGGAGAAGGCGTCTTACCAGACGCACTCAAGGAACTTGTGCGCACTCACCGGCCGGCGATGGTGTGGCTGAATCCCACCTACCACAATCCTACCGGGGCGACACTAAACATCGAGCGACGCCGAGCCGTCGTGGCACTCTGCAATGCATGGAACCTACCGATTGTCGAGGACGATGCCTTCACGCACCTGCAGGTCGCTGGCACGCCAAAGGTGCCACCGCTCCTGTTCCGGCTTGCTGAGCAATCATCAGTTCTGTACATAGGCAGTCTCTCCAAGGTCGTCGCACCAGGCCTGCGCATCGGCTGGGTCGTGGGACCGCGGGCGATTATTGACCGACTCGCTGAGATTCGCAGCCAGATCGACGCGGAGACGCCCGGTCTCATGCAGGCGCTCGCAGCCACTCTCCTTCTCAGCCCGGGGTGGCAGAGTCACCTTCAAGCCGTGTCGCAGGTTTTGAGGCAACGCCGTGACGCTTTTAATCGCTCGCTCAGTGCATTGGCCGGGCTGGGCATCACGTGGACACTTCCAGCGGGTGGACTCCACTTTTGGCTGCGGTTCGGCGCGTCGATGCCGGACCAATTGCGCCTGGAACGAGCCGTGATGTCCGGAGTTATGTACGCCCCAGGTCGCCTGTATGGGGCCGAGGACGGTTTTGCCCGGCTCAACTATGTGCGGATGCCTCCCGCACAAGCTGCGGTCGGTCTTTCCAGGCTGGCAGATGCCATCACCACCAGTCCATAGCGAAGCACTAATTTAGGGGGATAACCAGTTGAAAATCACAAGACTTAGTGAATGCACTTTTGAGCAGGCAATCCAGGTGTGGAACAAGGGGTTTGAAGGATACTTCGCAGACGTGACGATGTCACTTGACGGTTTTATCGCACGGCTGTCAGCGGTCGGGTTGTCCGCGGAAGGCTCTATCGTGGCATGGGAGAACAATCAACCTGTAGGGTTTATTCTGAATGGTTTTCGTACTGTTCGTGGTGTCAAAATTGCCTGGAATGGTGGAACAGGGGTCGATCCTCAGTTTCGTGGCACCGGGTATGGGCGACGGATGATGGAAGCCTGTTTGGACGTGTACAAGGAGCACGACGTCGATATCGCTTACCTAGAGGCCATCGCGCAAAATACCCCAGCTATTGCCCTGTATGAACGAATGGGATATCGGGTTGTGGACCACTTGACGTTCTTCACGCACACTGGGCCGCTGCCCAATGACGCGTTCCGGCTAAAGGGCGATGGAGAGTCCAACAACGGTCTTACGAAGTCTGATGAGGGTGTCGGGCAGGTTGTCAGGGGACTACCTCAACAAGTCGCCCAGCTACCATTTTATCAGGCCTTTTCATCTTGGCAGACACAGTGGCAGAGCGTAAGCGGGGGGCAAGCTGTAATTCTGCTGGACAGCAAGGGAGATGCAATGGCTTACGCACTGTATAAGAGCATGCTCAACGACGCCGGAGAGGTCTCTGCGATTTCTCTACTGCAGTGCGCCACTCGCGAGGATATTGCGGACCAGGCAAGCGTCATCCGTCGCGTCTGCTGTGAGGTCTATGGACCTTTTGACCTCTCTTGCACCCGTTCAACCGTGAACACACCAGCGTCCGGTCAAGTGCTTGTAAAGGTCCTTGAAGAGGGTGGATTTACGCCGCGAGCACAGCAAGTGATGATGCAAATGGATTTGTCCGACGGTCTACGTATCAACTCCTAGGTTGACAGCGTATCGAACTTCGTAGCATCTTATGCATCGCGGCGTTTACGCATCCCCGCGATGGCCAAGAGCAGTGGGATACCGACGAGGTTGGCGGGTAATGCCCATCGTACGAACACAGTTCTGCGGACGGTATCGCTTAATAGACCGATACCTGAGGTGACGGTCACGAGAAGAACGGCGCTCACGATGACGCCGACCGCCACTTTCCTCCAGTCACCTACATTCCACAACTCGGCAATACCGTAACTCATTAGGAACAACGGTGTTGCAATTGCAATAGTCCAAGCAAATGTCCATATGAAAATACCCACGGCATCTATATTTTGTATGAAATCAAGAATAGTGACGGCCTTGATGAAGTTCACGAACGGAAGTGTGAGCATTGATGCTAGTTGTGGACCGAGGAACAGCAATACGGTAGTCGTCGCAAACACCAGCCATACAGCCATGGTCCCAGTTGCCCACAGTACGCGAGACTGCGTCTGTTGTGGCCGCGACAAAAAGGGTGTAAGCATCAACAGCATCATGGCAGGTTCAGACATGTAGGCCGTGACGGGCACGCTTCCACGCAGAATATTGACCCAGCCTGAGTCGGCATAGACTGGCTGAAGGTTGCGCCAGTCAAACACTTGTGGCATAAGAAAGAGCGGAAGAAACATGCCAACCAAAAACAGCAATCCCGTGGCTTCTCCGAATCGACCAATGGAGACGATTCCCTTCTGCAACGTCACATACAGCACGATACCCGCCATCAATGTGGTCACGAGCCAAAGCGGTGTGTTGGGTAGCACCGTAACGTATACATAATCCGCCCAGTCTCTCAGGTCCCTGGATACCATCAGAAACCAAACGAAGAAATAGGGAAGTACAATCAGCGTCCCCATCCATTTCCCACACACGCGGCGACTAAATCCGACTAAGCTTCTGTCGCCGAACACGAGACTGAGCCGCGCAATTAAGTGCGTGATCAATAGGGTCACGCCTCCAGAGACTGTGACTACAATCCACGCGTCTTGCTTGGCCATCTTGAATGCTGGATTCATCGCAACATAGTTCAGAGTGGAACAGTTCACGATAATCCAAAACAGCTGAGAGCTAGAAATTTTCACATTTACTCCACCCTACTCAAGTGACGGACCACATTAGGCATTTTCATCGTTGCCAACGTAACCGGGTCCCCTTTGCCCTTGGTGCCGTATGGAAAGTTTGACTTTAACGTCGGTCTTCAACTGTCTGAATTGCTCATCCCATTGCCCTCTTAGGCCTCGCCATGGATACGGGTAGCGGCGATGGATATCTTCGCCAAAGCCGAAGATGTCTGTTCCATAATTTTGCTGAACCTCTGCGATGACTCGACGCGTTTGTCCCGCGATACTCTCTTCAAACCGTCGCTGCACGTAGTGCAAGTTCTGAGGCTGTGAGAGATCCAGACTGGAGTTGTTCTCTATGACAAGTCCAGTCCCTGATAGGCTGACTCTTACGAGTATTGTCCCATGCTGGAGGAGGGAGTCGATGTGCCGATGCACATGCTGTAGGTGCAACGTGACAGTTCCTTGTCCCTCAGGCATGTATACGGTCAGTGACTCTCTCGCAAGTTGACCGGCTACCCAAGCCGCCGTGTCCGCCTGTTGATCGGTCAGGAAGCCAGCCAACCGACCGTGCTTGTCAAAAAGAGCGATGTCACGTATGTAGAATGGCGCTTCTGTCGGTGAAGGCTCTCCGGTGCTTGAACTTCTCGCCGAAGACGACGCGCTGCGCGGTTCGATTGCGAGCGCCAGCGGACGCTGCCCGTCTTTCAAACTCTCTGCAGCGAAAAATCGGAGGTTCGCGGCCTTTTCCTTAAAGTCCCCAAATCGAATGGTCCGTACGGCGGACAGTGTGGCGGTTCCATCAAGGAATGTCGTACCTTTCAGAAATTCAGCACCGTCGGCACCCTTGACGACCAGGATGTAAGTGCGCAGGTTGCTGTCAGGATTTCTGCCAAACTCGTCTAGTAAGGTCTTGAAACCTCGTTTTGCCATCGGCTCGCCAACAAACCAAGCCAAGCGGTGAGAGAGATAGGTCTTTCTAGACACCTGTTGCTGGAGTCTCGCCATTGCATCGGATATATTGGCTCCGGTAGCCGACTTGACGATATCCGTCCTCGCCCCGAGTTGCTTCCCTTCGGCCATCGCCGACGGTACAAGGATTTGTCCGCTGAGACGCACGCGCCCCTTCGGAGCGGCATCTACTGCCGAGCCCACCCATAACGCACGTTGATTGGGTTCCACCATATCCCAGCAGCCTGTGGTCAAACACATGCATGTTGTTAGTACAAACAAGGAATAGACAGTCCGACGCAAGGAGTGTAAGGTCACGAGTGACTCCCAGTTCTCTGACCGACCCGGAATTTAAGCACCGTCCGAACCCCGCCTTCCCCGCTGAAGCCAATTGTTCTTCCACCGGGGTGTCCGAATAACCACGTCCCTCAAATGGAACAAAACGACTGGAGCAACAGGGGTAAAGAATGGTGTGCCGAATGACTCAAGCGTAACAAGGTGAATGAGAATCGCCGCTAGCCCAATTGATAGTCCGTACACACCGAACAGTGCAGCAAGAATAAGTAGTACAAATCGGAGCATTCGAAAAGGTATGCCGAAGCTGTAACGAGGAATGGCGTAAGATGCAATCCCGGTCATAGCCACAACGATGACGATTGGCGCTGATACCAAGTTTGCCCGTACAGCGGCCTCTCCGACCACGAGAGCACCGACGATACTGACCAACGGGCCCATTTGCCCTGGCAACCGCACACCAGCTTCTTGCAGACCCTCGAAAATAATCTCCATCATCGTTGTTTCAATCACGGTCGGAAACGGAGATAATTCGCGAGCAGTTGCGATGCTTGCCATCAATCGATCGGGAAGCAACTGCGGGTTGTATGTGGTCAGTGCCACATAGATGCTAGGCAGCGTAAGGGAGACAAACGTCATGGCGTACCTCACCCAGCGTCTCAAAACTGCGTATTCCCAACGTTCATAATGGTCGTCGGCGGCCTGTAGTCCCCCCCAAAATGTCATGGGAACTATGAGAACAAACGGACTTCCGTCACAGACGATGATGACCCGTCCCTCAATAAGGCTGGAAGCTGCCACATCTGGCCGTTCTGTGTTCTGGACCTGAGGAAACGGTGACCAGGTGGAATCCTGTATATACTCTTCAATGTAACCGCTTGCCAGGACACTCTGGATGGAGCTGTTGCGAATGCGCCGACGGACCTCTTGGACAACTGACCCGTCAGCGACACCTTCTATATAGACAATCACAAGATCTGTCTGGGTTAGATCGCCGACGGTAGATGACTCCATTTTCAAATCAGGATTGGCGATGATTCTCCGGAGCAGTGCGGTGTTGACCCGTAGTGATTCCGTAAAACCTTGTCGAGGTCCACGCAACACGGCTTCACTTTTAGGTTCTTCAATGGCGCGTTTTTCGAACCCTTGTACGGAGATTAACAAGGCTTCCTTGGAACCGTCGCTCAGTATCGCGGTACTCCCTTTTATGATGCCATGCACGACTTCTTCCAGGGTTTGCACAACTTCCGTCTGTGAAACTGCTACTAGTTGTCGAGAGAGCATCTCGTGGATATTGCGCAACCTTCCTACACCCTGGGGAACCCCTGTGAAAATCAGCGGTTGTAGGACAACTTGATCCAAAATTTTGGTATCCACTAGTCCGTCAATATAAACTATGAGTAACGATGGACCGGAGGCCATGGCTATCTCGCGGTAGACTAGGTCCGAACAGTTGTCGAAAGTAGCCTGCAACGCCGCCCGGCTGTTGGCCAACCGGTGACTGAGGACCGAATACATGGGTTCTTCTTTACGCCCGTATTTCTTGGGTTTATCCTGCACTCTACGGCGCAATATCGTCCTACGGTACACCATTCGCTCGCGACCTTTACGACTTCATGGGTATACGTTTCCCAAGAACTCGCTACTCAATGCGAAGAGGTGCAAGACACTTGGAAAGGATGAGCCTGAGGGTGTCGGTCCAAGACTGATGTACGTCTTAACCTTATTTAAGTATACCTATTGACGAAAAGTAAGTATAGATGTATTCTGAGTGTGAGATTTAACTTATTAAAAGTAAGTTAATGTAGCTGAGGAAGTTTCATGTGATGAGTTACGGTTTGCGACGCGAGTAGCGGTGCTCTCGCTAGCTAGTCCTGGGAGGGTGGTAAACGTGAGTCAGGGAATTTTGGGGATTCACCATATTACAGCAATGGCTGGCGTCGCTCAAAGGAATGTGGATTTCTACGTGGGTGTGCTTGGGCTTCGCATGGTAAAGAAGACGGTAAACTTTGATGCACCGGATGTGTACCACTTTTATTACGGAGACAAAGTTGGGAATCCTGGAACCGTCTTTACGTTCTTCCCATTTGGCGACGGTCCACGAGGAAGCGGCGGTGCCGGACAGGCTTCTGTTACATCATTTTCAATACGCTCAGAATCAGTTGATTACTGGGTGAAGCGACTGAAAGACCACAATGTTTCAGTCAGTGGTCCTACCGAGCGTTCAGGGCAAACACTCGTGATTTCGTTCCGAGATCCGGACGGGATTGCACTGGAACTAGTTGCACATGCGGGTGCGGCTGACAGGCCAGGTTGGCAAGAAGGTCCGGTGCCAAGCGAACACGCAATTCGCGGGTTTTATAGCGTTACAATTTTAGTGAAAAATCACAGGCTTACATCCTCATTACTCACGGAAGTGATGGGATTCCGACTGATTGAAGAGGACGAGGGCCGTTACCGTTATGAAATCGGCAATGGCGGACCTGGTACGATGATTGATGTGATTAGCCAGCAGGATGCCCGATACGGAACGCAGTCCATTGGGACCATTCACCACATTGCTTGGCGCGTGACGAACGAAGATGAGTTGGTTCATTGGCAAACAAAGCTGATGGATGCAGGGATGCATGTGACGGAAGTTAAGGACCGCAATTACTTCAAGTCGGTTTACTTCCGTGAGCCAGGCGGCGTGTTATTCGAACTGGCAACCGATCCCCCTGGATTCGCGATTGATGAATCTGTTGAAGACTTGGGGGCGGATTTAAAGCTCCCGGATTGGTTTGAGTCGAATCGTGAAGCTATGGAGTCCCAGTTACCGCTGATTTACTTGCCGGTGATTGCGAGGTCATAAATGTATATTTGATTAACAAAATTATCCTTCTGCTTATTTGGATAGACGCGGTTTGGCGAATGTAGAACCCCCGCCGAAGCAACAGGCGGGGGACATGGAGGTAGCCCATGTGTATGAGTCACGTCCGCTGCCGTAACGGGTTGGCTCTCTTCGATGACGGCGGGATCATCCACAGTGAAGGTGCCTTGCCCTCGGAAGGTGGCCATGAAACCTTGCCGCTCAAGGCTTTGATAGGCCCGCATCATTGGCAGCGGTATTGTCTCTTGCAGTGCAGCCGTTCATCAGGAACCGAACAGCGAAGTCACGGGTGGCTCTTTGGCGGTATCATGGTTCTGGCGGTGACGGGCGATGAAAGAACAACTGACGTATTCACTCGTCCGTACGGAATCAATCGATCTACAAGTGCTTCAAGATGGCCCACGGAGGACACAGCAGCCTTCATGATGTAGCTGACCGCACCAGTAACTCTGTGACATTCCAAGACATCTGGTTCAGTGGCTATGAACGCCTCAAATTTGCGGCAGGGTACAGTCACCTGTCCCACTTCGATGAAAACCAGTAGGCCACGCCCCACACCAGCTGGAGATACAAGAGCTGCGAATCCCATGATAATGTTCCGTTCCTCTAAGCGTCGCAAACGTTCCGTTATGCTGGGGCGGCTGAGATTTAGCGCCTTCGATAAGTCGCTGAGGGTCATTCTTCCGTCTTGCTGTAGGAGCTCTAAAAGTTGGATATCAATTTGGTCCACTGCAACGACCTCCAATATGCAGGTGAAATTGTTACGACATATTCATGATGAATATAAAACCATCAATGTTCCTTCGTGATTATATGTGACTCTACAGATATCACCTGTATTCTGTCTATAGTACAGATTTCGGGAGGAAAATAAGTGACGGGGCACTTAAAAAGATCAATTTCTGTATGGCAAGGAATCGCATTGTATGTAGGAGCTGTGATTGGGTCAGGGATTCTAATTTTGCCGGGGATGACTGCAGGCATTGCCGGAACAAATGCATTGTTTTCTTGGGGAGCAATGATTCTCCTCAGCATTCCGCTTGCCTATACCTTTGCCTTTCTGGCTAGAGAGTATCCGAGTGCAGGTGGGATATCAACCTTTGTGGAACAGGCCTTTGGTCGATACGTAGGTGCACTCATCGGTTGGTTTTATTTTATTGCTGCAGCTGCTGGGCAGTTTATCGTACCGCTTACTGGTGGTATCTACGTGACCTTCGTCTTTCATGTACCAACAAGCATCGCCTTTCTCATCGCAGCCGTACTGTTGGTTGGTGCGCTTGTGAGCAATTACCTTGGACTAAGAACTAGCGGCAAGGTGCAATTAGCTACGAGTGGATTGATTGTCGTCGTTTTACTGGCAACGATTGTATTCGCCGTTCCATCTATGCATGCCAGCGCTCTGACACCGCATGTTTCAAGAGCGATGTTCAGGCCGATTGGCCGGGCAGCCATGCTCATCTTCTGGTCGTTCTTCGGGTGGGAGGCAATTGCAAGTCTTGCGCCGGAGTTCCATCATCCGAAGCGGGATGTGATGCGGGCCACTTGGGGTGCGGTCATTATTGTAGGTGTCTTGTATTTCGGGATTGTCTTAGCGGTCATTGGGACGCATTCTTATTCGGTGGGTGAACAAACGATAGCCCAGGCTATGAACAACGCATCGTTGGCTCAGGTGATGAAAGAAAGTATTGGTAAGAGTGGGGCCGAGGTGACGGCCGTGATTGCCTTAGTGATCTGCTTAGGGACGACAAATGCGTTTGTCGCAAGCATTAGTCGACTGGCGTACTCGCTTTCACATCGAAAGCTGGCACCTGCGTGGTTTGACCACATCAATGAGCAGCGACCCGCACCACAAAGGGCGGTACTGTTGGTGGGGGGGCTGGCAGGGAGCGGGCTTATCATTACGTATCTGTTCAATCTCAGTATGAGTAAGTTGGTGTACGTTCCGGACTCTCTTGGCATTGCCACATACATTCTCGGTACTGCGGCGGGTGTGCGTCTAATCCAATCACGGACTGGTAAGGCATGTGCATGCATTGCATGTATTCTGTGTATAGTTGCATATCCGTTCGTTGGGGTCTTTATCGAGATTCCCATTGTGGTGGCGGTGCTCTGCATTGGGTATGTGCTATGGAGAAGCAGATATGAACGAAAGACCGAGAACAATGTGGAGAAATTTCAGCGCTAGTATTATGCGAAGTGTAGGGGGTATAGAAATGGACGACTTCCGGTATCCAATTGGAAAATTCCAGAATCGCAATAAGATTTCTGCTGAACAAAGAGCGGACTGGGTCAAACAAATTGCAGAAGCGCCGACTGAGCTGCGGGTTGCAATACATGGATTGTCCTCAGAGCAATTGGATACGCCGTATCGCACTGGTGGATGGACTGTTCGCCAAGTGGTTCACCATTTACCAGACAGTCATATGAACAGCTATATCCGCTTCAAGCTGGCACTAACAGAAGACAAACCAATCATCAAGCCATATCAGGAAGAGCGATGGGCAGAATTAAATGATTATCGTGATACGCCTATAGAGGTTTCACTAATCCTTCTTGAGACGCTTCATCACAGGTGGGTAACCTTGCTTTCTAACTTGCAAGATGAGCAGTGCGTACGAACTTTTACGAACCCAGAGTCCGGGGACGTGTTGTCACTAGAAACAGCTCTTGGATTATACGCTTGGCACGGCAGACACCACGTTGCTCAGATCCGATCTTTGCGAAAGCGTATGGGTTGGTGAAAAGTTTTTCGCCTCCATTATGGAACGGTCACCATGGATATGAGATGAGGTTTGAGCCTCGGACGCCTGTCTTATCACGGCGTACTCTGTCACACCTGGACTATGTTGGCATGGCCGGTGCCGTGAGTCCTTGACGACTTAATAACAATATAGTTATAGTGTACGCGGGGTGAGGCTTACATGGATTTTGAAGGCCTAGCTGATATTTTGAAAGCACTCGCAGACCCAAAACGTTTAAAAGTCATTTCCTTGTTAAACATCCGCGACTGTTGTGTTTGTGAATTAGTTCCTTTGTTTGAGATTTCACAGCCTGCTGTCTCAAAGCACATGAGCCGACTCAAGAATGTCGGTCTTGTGAAGGAAAGCCGCAAAGGGATGTGGGTGTTTTATTCATTAAACAAAGCGCGGTTAGCAGAAGTGGGCGTATCTCTCAGCAATTTGCCTGACATGTCTAATGAATTGAATGAACTTCAGCAGAAAGGGTTACTTGTCCAGTGTGACAGTATGGTGAAACGATGACTTCCATGACATGGCTAGCAATCGGTGTGTTTGTCATTACGTTAGTATTCGTGATTTGGCAGCCGAAAGGCTTGTCAATTGGATGGAGCGCGCTAGGAGGCGCCGTCCTTGCCCTTTTGCTCCAAGTTGTGCATTTGAGCGACGTATGGTCTGTCACAAAAATCGTCTGGGATGCGACGCTGGCCTTTGTTGGGATTATTATCATCTCGACAATTCTTGATCAGATTGGATTTTTCGAGTGGGCTGCTCTTAAAATGGCGCACGCTGCAAAAGGCAATGGACGAAAGGTTTTTCTCTTTATCACCATCCTTGGGGCGATTGTAGCTGCATTCTTTGCGAATGATGGCGCTGCGCTGATTTTGACACCTATCGTGCTGGAAAAAATGAAATTATTGAAGTTTGACACGAAAAAAATGTTTCCCTTTATCTTAGCGAGTGGTTTCATCGCAGATACGACTTCGCTGCCGCTGATTGTAAGCAACCTGGTGAACATCGTATCGGCAGACTACTTTAGAGTGGGTTTTGTACGATACGCGTTCCACATGATTGTTCCCGACTTGTTCTCGTTTGGTGCGAGCCTTTTGATGCTGTACTTGTTCTTTCGCAAGGACATCCCCAAGGAATACAACCCGATTGACCTACCAGATGCGACACATGCAATCAAGCACAGGGGGATGTTCAAGACATCTTGGTTCATTCTTGCAGTGCTTTTGATCGGATACATCTTGACGGAGCTTTTGCATTTCCCAGTGTCTGCGGTCGCACTCGTCATTGCACTGGTCTTTCTCATTGCTGGCACGAAGACGAAAAGCATTGCTCCTTGGCAGACGATTAAGTCTGCACCGTGGGCAATTGTCGTGTTCTCCATTGGTATGTACGTGGTCGTGTATGGACTGAAAAATGTCGGACTGACCGATTTGCTTGGACACCTGATGCAGTGGTCGACACACGGGGGACTTTATGGTGGTACGTTGTTTACTGGGTTTGTAGCCGCAATTCTGTCGAGCATCATGAACAATATGCCGACAGTGATGATTGATGCACTGGCCATCCATTCCACAAATGCCACGGGTGTGATGCATCAAGCAATGGTATACGCCAATGTCATTGGCTGCGACTTGGGGCCTAAGATTACCCCAATTGGCTCGTTAGCAACTCTCTTGTGGTTACACGTTTTAAACCAAAGAGGTGTGAAGATTGGTTGGGGTCAATATTTCAAGACCGGAATTGTGCTCACAATCCCGACATTGTTTATAACACTATCCGGTCTATACTTGTGGCTATCGCTAGTTCATTGACTTTTAAAACAGCATCAATCAACATCCATACACCAAGCAACCCCAGCACAATGCCAGCCAACTTCTCTGCCCACTCGCCGAGGTACGGTTTCAATTTTGAACCGAAAGTGAGTCCAACAAGCGTAAAGACGAAGGCCTGCGAAGCAATTAGAGCTATCGTCAGAGTGATGGGAACACCGACAAGGCCGATGGAGAAACCCACGGCCAATTCATCTAAACTAATGCTTAAAGCCGTCAGGATTAGTGTCCATCCTACTAAATTCCGCTCCACTCTCGCTTGCCCGTCGTCCTCGTCTTCAAAGAAAACGAGCCACACAGCGACCGCTAACACTGCAAGGCCACCGATGAACGACGCCCAGTCTCCGATCAGCCGACCTGCACCCTTGCCGAATAGCAATCCGATTAAGGGCATAAGTGCTTCTGCACACGCAAATGTGATAGCGGTCTTGAATTTTCTTGTGGTCTGAGCAAACCCGAGTGATATAGACATCATCAGTGTATCCATACCAAGTGACAAAATCAGTGCCATCATTTTTAACGCGACCAAAGCAATCCTCCGTCTGTCCCTTCGTCATCGACCTAATGAATAGTCCCACTACGTACCTCTCGTCCAAGCCGATTATCCGGGTGAACCGACGTAGTTCTGTATAATCTCCAAAAACTGGCGGCCGTAGCGTTCAGCCTTGACCTCACCAATCCCTCTAATCCGCAGCAGCGACGCGCGGTCAGTGGGGCGCACCGACGCTAAGTCGCGCAACGTCGTGTCTGGGAAAATGACGTAGGGTGGAACGTGATCGGTCAAAGCGAGTTCACGGCGTAGTTCGCGAAGGAGTTCAAACAACCCGGTGTCAACATCGGCACTACCGGTGCGTGAAGCAGACCTTACCTGCAACACCTTCATCAACACAGTTGCTTCCCGTTTTAACACCGGTCCCGCTTTCGGAGAGAGTTGGAGGACTGGGTACTGTCCTTCACTCATGCGCAAATAGCCTTCCGTAATCAGAAAACGGACATAGCCTGTGACTACCTTGTCGGACAGTCCACGCATCAGCCCATAGGTCGACAGTGTATCCAATTTCGCATCAACGATTTTCTTTTCCTTGGAGCCCCTTAGAACTCCGACCACAACCTTGATTCCGTAACGTTCTCGCAGTCGGAGTACGCAGGACAGAACTTGTTGCGCCACGATGGTGATATCCTCAACATTAAAGGTTTGGTTACAGTTGCTACAACGCTGACAATCTGTCTCTGGTTCCTGTCCGAAATAGCGTAGAACGAAGGACTGTAGGCATTGCATGGTTTGACAATAATCCACCATGGCGTAGAGTTTCTTCAACTCAATCCGCTGCCTGTCTTCGCTTCCTACGCTCTGCTCAATTAGAAACTTCTGTACCCGAACGTCTTCCGGACTGTAGAGGAGAATGCATTCGCTCGGATCACCATCTCGTCCGGCACGGCCAGCTTCTTGGTAATAAGCCTCGATATTTTTTGGCATATTGTGATGGATCACGAACCGCACATTTGATTTGTCAATCCCCATGCCAAACGCGTTGGTGGCAATGATGACCTGAACATCATCGTAGAGAAACGCGTCTTGGCTGCGGGTGCGCTCGCGATCATCCATTCCGGCGTGGTAGCGCCCGACGGAATGCCCATTCTCCTGAAGGTACTGATAAAGGCTATCGACCTCTTTGCGGGTCGCCGCGTAAATAATTCCCGAGTCGCTGGGGTGCTGCCTCAAGTACTGAACGATATACTCTCGTCTGTCCCAGCCGGACAGTACAGACAACGATAAATTGTCTCGGCTGAACCCAGCGACGTAAACCTCGGGATCGACCAAATGCAAGGAGCGGACGATATCTCTCGTCACCTCCGGTGTCGCCGTGGCCGTGAGCGCTACTACAACGGGGCGTGCGTCGAGTTGTCCCAAGAACGGAGCGATTGCTTGATAACTTGGTCGGAAGTCATGACCCCACTGTGACAGACAATGCGCCTCATCCACCGCTACCAAGGACGGCTGGAGTTGATTCAGCCAACGCGCAAATGATTCGGATTCCAACCGTTCGGGCGAGACGTAGAGAAGTTTGTAGGCGCCACGCTCGGTTTCTCGAACACGCTGCCGCAGTTCCGCTACATCCAGTGTGCTGTTGATGAACGTCGCAGGGATGCCGATGGAAGTCAAGCCATCCACCTGGTCCTTCATCAGGGATACGAGAGGGGAAATGACGATCGTGATGGTGCCCATGACCATTGCAGGAATCTGATAGCAGATTGACTTTCCGCCGCCAGTGGGCATGATGGCGACCGTATCCTGTCCCTTGAGCACTGCCTGTATAATGTGTGCCTGACCCTTCCGAAATCCATCGTAGCCGAAATATTGCTGTAGAGTCTGCTCTGCAAGCTCCATCCGACATACATGGCTTGATTGGTTCAACATCATTCGACTCCTAACGTCTCGTGTACCTCTCCATCCGTCTATCATACCACCACGCGGGTGCGGAGACACTCGAGCCTTCGAGTCAACGTTATCACCCCTTCACGCTGCCAGCTGTCAGCCCACTGACGATGTACTTGCCGAACAAGATAAGAATGAGTACAGGGGGAATGGCTGTCAGAATTCCACCTGCCGCAATTTCGTTGTTCATATGGAGGTACTGGCCGTTCAGCGAATAGATGAAAAACGGCAGATTGTACGCGCTAGAGTTCGGTGCCAGTGTCAAAGGCAGGACAAAGTTATCCCACGAGGTCAGAAATGTAAGCAAGCCGGTCGCTAGAAGCCCAGGGGCGGTGAGCGGAAGGAGGATTTGCAACAGTGTCCGGATGCGCGATGCCCCGTCGACCATTCCGGCTTCCTCAAGGTCCTGTGGGATGGAATCGAAGTAAGCGCGCATAATCCAGATGACCAGACCCAGCGAAAATGAAGTATACACGATGATTAGGACCGTATTGGTGTCGTACAAGTGTAATGACCCCATGTAGGTCACGGTCAGCACGTAAAACGGGATGACCAAGGCGATCGCTGGTACAAGATTGGATGCCAGGAAACTCATCGTGATGATGTTCTTGCCTCGGATCCGCGCGCGCGAGAGCACGTAGGCTGCGGCCGTGCCAAGGACCAGGTTCAGCAAGGTAGTCACTCCGGCTGCAATGACCGAGTTGCGCAGCGCGTGTAAAAACCGAAAACTGACGCTGTCTTGACTGTAATGACTGAACATGATGGCGTAATTTTGAAGTGTAAAGGGATGAGGGATCCACGATATGGGGTAGGTCGTGGTTCCAATCAGTGTCTTGAAACTTGTGATGACAAGAAAGTACAAAGGTGCCAGGGTCCAGAGAAGAACGATGATCACAAGGGCATACACACCGACCCTCGACCATTTGATCCGTGATCCACTTCGTTGACTTTCACCGGCAACGGCGCTTTGCATTACAGTTCCTCCCTGTACATAGAGCGGATGTAGACAAACGAAATGAGGAGCGCAATGATGGCGATGATGAACGCGATGGCAGAGGCTGTACCAAAGTTGCCGAATTGGAACGCGTTCTCGTACACCGAAATCGAGAGCAGTGGCTCGGTGTACTGTTCCAGCGTATAAATCAAGGTAAATGCTCGTAGCAACTGCATCGTTCTTAAGATGAGGATGACCGTCAGAATGGGGCCTAGCAAGGGCAGAGTGATGGAGCGAAACTGCCGCCACGGGGAAGCGCCTTCGACGCGGGCTGCTTCATAGTAGTCGGACGGGATAGACTGCAATCCGGCTAAAACGAGCATCGCGACGAGCGGAAGGGTTTTCCACTCATCCCCGACAATCATGGCATTCATCGCGCCATTCATGCCAATCGCGGACAGCCCGTGCGAGAGCCAAGGAATGCGCGTCAATACCGCCGATACGTTCAGCCACACGATGGGTGAGTGAATCAGATGCAACCGCAGTAGAATGTCGTTGAGGGCGCCGTAGTTGTTTCCGTCGAAAATCATCCCCCACAGCATGGCGTTCACAATCGTGGGGATAGCCCATGGGATGAACACAATAACCCGAAAAAATTTCCGACCGCGAATCGGCTGGTTCATGAGAATTCCCAATCCGACGCCCACGGTAAGCTCTATACAGATGGAGACCAAGAAATAATAAAACGTTTCGCGAAACGCTTGCCAAAAGGCGGAACTGCGAAACAGGGCCAAGTAGTTTCCGAGCCCTACGAACTGGTTTTGGAGACTGCCCTTCCCACCTACCACCGTGACACTGACGTTGCCGAGGCTCATCCTGAACGCGAACACCATCGGAATGACCACGACGCCAATCAAGACGAGGATGGATGGGATGAGCAGGACATAAAACCAGAAGTAATCCCCGGTCAGCAGGGCAAATACGCGACTTCTCAGCCGCCTAGGATGTTCTGTGTTGGGGCCTGTTTGAACAGTTAAGGGTTCCATAACTCTCTCCTTAGAAGGTGTTTGTGAGGGAACGATTGCTCGTTCCCTCATCCTCTGGCGGTGTCAGTTTCTGATTACGCCTGAAGTGCGTTGATTTGCTGCACCATGTCGTTGGCCGCTTGTTGAACCGGAATGGTCCCAGCGATGGCTTCATGCAGGTACTGCTGGATGACACTGCTGACTGAAAGATAGTTGGCCACCTTCGGGCGGTTGTAGGTCGAGGCGACATTTTTTTGATAGACCTGATACCATGGATTGAGTTTTTGTTCCTGGCTGGAACTGGCGATGTTGCTCCAGACCGGCCACTGACTGTGCAGATGCTGAGACTGGATAGATGGAGATGTGGCGAACTGGATCCATTTCCACGCCCAGGGGATGACGTTTTTCGGTGTGTTCGCTGCGATTGCTAGACCCTGGAATCCGGAGACGCTAGCCGATCCGGTGGCGGTGTTCGTTCCGGGCTGTACTGGGAAGGCAGCGACTTGTCCTTGGCCGACAATCTTCGAAGAAGATGGACTCTGCATGAGTCCAGTTACATTGGTCCAGTTCGTGTTAAACGCCACCTGTCCTGAGACAAAGGCAGCGGCTGCTGTGTTTTCATCGGCGGTGAGGGAGTTTGGACTGACTAGTTTGTCCTTGTACAGCATGCGCATGAATTCCATTGCTTTGAGACCAGCGCCCTTGTTCATGACAGGCTTTCCGTTTTGGAACAAATTACCTCCATACTCGCCAGCAATCCGGACATAGTCGCAGACCAGTCCTTCTGCCTGTGTCCACGAATCTTCATACGGGTACTGCACGATGCCTTTGGATTTGAGGGCCTGCATCTGTGTTACCCATTGCTGCATGGTTGTCGGGGGGCCACTGAACCCAGCCTCCTGGAGCATCTTCTTGTTGTAGTAGAAATTCTGGAAGTTGGCCAGGAACGGCATCGCCATAATTTTGTTGTTGATCTCGAACCCGTTCCAAATTGAATTTGGAATGGCGTTTTTGTTGCTGATGTTCTGGTTGACGTACGAGTTGAGCGGGATGGTGTAGCCTTTAGAAGCAAATTCTGCAGTCCAGATGAGGTCGGACAAGACAACGTCGTACTGCGCGGTCGGGGCCGATGCTGAAGTCAAAATCGCGCTGTGCATCTGTGCGTAGGGAAGGAATGTGAAATGGATTTTGACGTTCGGGTACTTCTTCTCAAACTGGTTTCCCATCTGGTGCAGCACCTGCGTTGTGTAGCCAGCCTGATTCATGTACAACACGTTGAGCGTAACGGCTTTGCTCGAACTTGAGGTTTGCGTGTTGTTTGCGTTTGCATTACTGCTGGTGTTGGTCGAACCACCGTTGCCACATCCAACGACCAAAGCTGTCACACCGATGAAACTTGCGACGACACCGATTAATCTCTTTTGGCGCATTTCACGAAATCCCCCTTGAGATTTGATGAAGAGCTACATCATGCAAATCTCAGAGCAATATTCGTGCCAATACTCAAAATTCTCTTTGTGGCGGGTGTAACTAGGGCGCTCATCCTCCATTCAACACAAATTAATACACACGCAATACAGAAAACACAGCGTGTGCGATACACGAAAAAGACTTCACGGACTCAGCACGTGCGCCCAGACGCCGATGATGGCAGTCAAAAAAAGTATGAGGATGACTCGCACGCTGCCCCAACCCCTCTGCAGCAACCACATCACAGCAAAGACCAGTAGAAGGGCCGGGAGTTCGGGGAGAATTTGAGCGACAACGTGGTTCAGCGTGGTGACATGACCATGTCCTGTATTCCATTGAATTGCAAAACTGATGTGGGTCCAATTGGCCACGAGCGCCCCCATGACAACCAGACCGACGATTGTAGCGATCTCGGTGACCTGTCGCAGTACGCCAGTCGCGATTACGTCGACAATTCTGGTGCCGAGCCAGTACCCGTACCACAACAGTCCACCAAGGCTGGTGAGTCGAATTGCGTTCCAGGAGAAGAAAAACAAGAGGGGTCCGAGCAAACTGCCGCGCAAAGCGAATGTGGCCGAGACGGAGGCGAGCAACGGCCGCAGTGTCCCCCAGTAAATGGAGTCCCCGATGCCGGCCAATGGGCCCATCATCCCAAGTTTGATCGAAGTCACAAGACGGTCATAGGATTCGTCCTGAGTTGCCTGTAAGCGTTCCTCCAGAGCCACGTTGATACCCGTTACCACGTTGGACACGAAAGGATTGGTGTTGTAAAACTCGAGATGGCGCTGCTTACGTTGTAACCGTTGGTCGCTGTCGGTGAACAGGTGGTCCAGGGCGGGTTCTAAAATGTAGGCATATCCCATACTCTGCATCCGTTCATAGTTCCAAGAAGCCTGGAGCATCTGACTGCGCAGGAAGACTTTCCACATGACACGTCTAGGGATGCTGAGGGAATGAGCATCCCCCTCTTCTATTCCCGTTTGGTTTGACTGTGGCGCCTCCACCGACAGGTTGTTTGAGGACCACACGCGAACATGGAGCAGGGCTAACGAAATGGCTACCAGTCCGATTCCAACAAGCGTGACCTTGGTGAAATCCGCAGCCAGAAAGCCAAGGAGAAAATACGGCATGAGCTTGTTCGCGTGCAACAGTCGAATTACCATGGCATATCCCACAACGACGATGAAGCCACTAGCGGCTGTGAAGCCCCCGACGAGGACGGCGGGCAGAGAGTGAAACAGGCCCACAATCATTTGGCGGTTGACAAACACCACAAACAGAAAAGTGGGGACCATCACGCGCAGGCCTTGAAGACTCAGGGCAAAGTAGTTCAGGAATTTTAGGTAGTACGAAGACGTCGACAACGCGATACGGTCACCCAGATGCTGCACGTAGACAGTCAGTGTCCGTACCAGCACAGTGGTCAAGTTGCCGGCAACCGCTATTGGCACAGCGAGTGCAATCGCATCACTTGCGTTGTTACCGCCGCGAATGGCTAAAATCGTCGCGATCACGCTCGCGAGGGCGGTATCGGGTGACTGCGATGCGCCGATGTTCATCCACCCGAGGGCAACGAGTTCCAGTACTCCGCCAACATGGAGACCAACCGGTACGTCGTGTAGAACTAAGCCAATGAGAGTGCAAGCGATTATAGGGCGATGCCACTGCCACTCATCCAAGACACTGGCCACCCCGGTCAACCCACCGATTAGCGTGATCGCTATAACTTGCCACAGATGCAGGGACGATGCTATTTCCACTTTCTTCGTGTCCTTTCGTACGCATTCACTCGGTTGTCTGTCGGCATAATGCGAATGAACGCGTCGACACCTCTTGCCTCCATCTCTTGAAGGAGTTGAACCTCTGGTTCTCCCATGTAGACGGCCCGATTCAGCCCTTTGCGACCAGGGCGATAGCGCATGCCGCCAATGTTCACTTCGCCAATTGGAAAACCGCCGTCATAAAGCCGAATCACCTCTTCCAGGCCCTCTGTCAAGATCAGCAGGTGATTCTCACTTTGCTTGGCCCACTGGGTCAGGGCGTCCTCAACGCGATAGACTTGCAGAGACATGTGGGGGGGGACAGAGGACTTCAATAAGGTAATCTCGATTGGTTGAGCGGCGGCTCTGTCACTGACCACCCAAATCGTGCTTGTTCCTAGCGCCTTGACCCACTGTGTGACGACTTGGCCATGGATTAAACGGTCGTCGACTCGGAAATACGGTTTCGCTTGATTCATTTGTCAAACACCTCGATGTTTCGGTCGGGGAATAAAAACTCAAACAGATACGCGATTTCACCTTCAGGTGCCGGGATGTTAAAGACGTTCTCGGCAACAGCCCAAATCTCAAGCAGCGTGCTCCACTCATCGGAAAACCGTGTGCGAATCAAATCCGCGTATGGGTGAGAAATACTTTCGTCGCGAATGCATCGCTCAAGGATATACGCGACATGAAGATAGAATCGGACGGCAAATTCCTTAGGGTAACTGCGCGTCGTTGAACGTTCGAAATGGCGAAACATGTCTTTCACGGTCGGGAAGGCTATCTTAGGGTTCACATACAGCAGGTCCTTCTCCATGATTTGATAGACGTGCGCCTCGTAATCGGGCGTTGCGTTCTGCGAGACAGCTTCCGGCTCTTGTCGTGTGTCGACGGGAAAGGAACTCGCGCACAAAATGACGTTCAACAAGCGTTGAACTCCCCGGTCCGTCAAGGCTTCTTCGACGGAAAAGAATGGGACACCTCTGATTTTTGGGTTGACTGAACCTACGCACGCTATGATGTTTGTAGTGATACTCCGATTGAGTTCCCCAGCGACGCCGACCTCCGCAGTTTCCACCACCACCTCACTCCCCAGATTCTCGGGGAGAACAGATTCGACGAGCCGTTTCATTGCCTTTGCGGTGCCTCGCCCAGTTAGGCAGCAGGCGAGGACTACAAGCTTCTTTTGCGGGACCGGGTCCTGTATATGTTGGAACTGGATGGCCCTCAGGACATCCGCCAACTCCGTGACGGTCTGCGTGACAGCTTGATTGAGCAGGGCGTGCAGAACGACGGTCGTATCCGGACGGAACAAGACCTCTGCTCGGTGGCCGAGAATCACGTGGTTCTGGTTCCTGACGTATTCAACCATTTCCGGAATATCGCTCATGACGAGCAGGTCGCTACGCACGGGGGCACTTTCGACGGCCTTTTCGAACTGAGACTGGATCCAAGTCCAATTCTGGGATACGGGTACGTTCATCACATTCAACTCGGACACTCCAGCGATATCCTGGGCTGCCTGTGCTAAGCTATCCGCCACCTGCGTCCCACGCATGACCAGGTAAATAGAAAATACCGCCTCGGTAGCGCCAACGTCTCCGCGCAGGATGAGGGATACGACGGCGTTCTCGTATTCAGGTACATGGATTCCACTTTCCACGGAAAAGCGCTTCGTAAACTTCTTCGCCATTTCGTACTCGTGCGGGTAGTCTGACTGAACCCATTTTAGTAATGAGCTAGTGGGGGGCTCCTGCTGATTTTCATCACGGTCGGCGTTAATCCCGAACAAGTGCATCGTCACTCGAATAAACAGGGCGTCAGAATGCTCAGCATCTACTATTTGTACGATTTCCGTCCAGGCTCGCTCTGACCAATCGTAGAAGTGGGAACCCACGAAACGACGCAACTCGTCGCGAGAATACTCTCGAGAAGACTTGTAGGAACGCTGGATTTCCCGTTCTAGGACATAGCCGATCTCATCGCTTTCAAATCCTAAGCTGGCGAGTGTTTGGGTCAGATAATCAAGTTTGATATGTATGGAATCCTCGCCAAGTTCGGACGGCAACACGGGTGTGGGCTGGTTCGGGTGAACCACCATATCACCGATTCCAGCTAGCGACTCCATCAATTGCATGCCTTGTTCATCCACTTGTGAGACGTTGATGTGTTCGGTACTCACAGTCAGGGAAGAACTCCTCGGTCTTTCTGCATACGCTATGGCACAGGCCCTGCGAATCGTGTTCATCAAGTCGCCTATATTCGCTGGGAACCGCGCATACAGGAGTTTCATCAGGACTGCGCGTGATACGGTGATAGTACTGTTCGTGGTCTTTGACTCCTCATGAAAAAGCTTGTATATCAGTCCATAACGGTCGCGTATGAACCAGTCGCGCAGAGATGGCAGGCGCAGAACCATCGGGATGCGTCGCCGAAATGTATGCAACAGAACAGACTCAGGGGCTTCAGTCGTTGCAGCCAGCAGGAGAAACTTTGTATGACGTGTATTGTTCGTTTCGCCTAGTCTCTTGAACTGTCCGTAGTCGAGGATTTCAAACAGCATCTCCTGCCCCTCTGGAGGCAGACGATGAACCTCGTCTAGGAACAGAATTCCCCCATTGGCGCTCTCCACCAAACCGACCCGTTCGTGAATCGCTCCGGTGAACGCACCACGGACATGTCCAAACAGGTGGTCGAGAAGGATCTGCGGATTGCTAGAATATTCAGCACAGTTGAACGACACGAAGGGGGCCGTCGGCCAGAGTAAGCCGCTTTGGACGGCGTACGCATGCATTCTCCGCGCGAAAGTGGACTTGCCCACTCCGGTTTCCCCGAGTAGCAGGGTGTGTATGCCGTTGGGTGGGTATTGCAGTGCCGTTTTGGCTCGTGTGATGACCTCGACTAGGCTGTGTTGGGCACCGTCGAGAGATAACAGAGCGTCTTGCGACGTAATGGAATGTCCGTAATCGCTTACATACGAATCCCTTTGTGCAAGGGCGGAATATCGACTGTCGTTATTCGAGGGCTGCGAATCGTTGTTTGAGGCATCGCAGGGCTTCCGCCCCGTGATTTGTCGCTCTGGGACTGAGACCAAGGGAATGTACCGAACTGGGCGACCAGGGATTTTTGATACCTCTCCTGACCTAACCAAGTCGTTTAAATCGGCGCTGCAATTGCTTCTCCAAATTTGAAGGCTTGAAGCAATTTCATCTGCTGTAATGCCTTGCTCAAAATCTATCCTGTTGTTCAGCGCATGCAGCTGGCGTTGTTCCGCGTAGAGAGAGACCAAAGCAGCGAGTGTCCGTTGCTTACGACTCATACCCAACCCTTCTTCACACTTCCGCCTTGCAAAGCACGCGGTGAGCGCGTTTCACTTGCATCTTAATCTATAACAGAAAAATATTACTGAATCAATCAATTCCTCACAGTGCGGATTGCGAGACGAGCTTGCTCGAAAGGCCTCCTTCCCACACCTTGTCGCCGGAGGCCCTCAGAGCACACGCAAGTCTTGCTGCCGTAAATTATCACTCCTGAAATCGCCCTAGGTATAGGTTGAGCAATCTTTGCGCCAGTTGCGGGGGCATCTTGCCTTTGAACTTTACCATATACGTATCGAAGGACGATTTCATGAGGTGTGACATGGAACTGTGATAGGAAATGTCCATGTTACCTCCCCATAGGGTATTTGAGCGAATTAACGTGGCTTTCCGGTTGCCCATATTCATGATGCAAAAAATCTCGGGTTCATAGTCGTATCGTTGACCGTGTCCTGTGATGCGTTGGCGCAGCAGACTGGCCACGAGATTGCCCTGTTCTACGGCCAGGTGTCCAAGTTTAGGAACAGTTCTTGACGCCACATCGCCAATGGCGAAAATGTTTTCGTGATCCAAATGCTGAAAGTTTTCATCGGTAGGCACAAAACCAGCTTCATCGCCGAGACCAGATTCTGTAATGACGTCCGGACCGCGGTATGTGGGGATCAAGACTGTCAGGGCGGAGGAGAGCGTGGAGCCATCTTTAAACACGACTTGGTCCTGTTCAATTTTTTCGATGACTTTATTAACCACGACCTCAACCTCGTGTTTCCTGGCCAGTCCTTCAAACGCTTCATGAACCTTGTCTCCGACATCTTCAAAGAAAACTTCAGCCGGACTAAAACAGATAATCCGAGCTTGGTCGCGGATGCCGCGCTCACGCAGCTCACTGTCAATCATAAATGCAATTTCTCCAACGGGTCCCTCACACGCTGTTTCCAGATGGGGAACATCTGCAAGTCGCGTTCCGGCAAGCATCGGCGCAGAGCCAACTAAGATGTTCCCTTGTTCAAATTTTTCTATAGCCTCATGCAGTCGCGGTGCGAGAACGTCCGTGCACACGGAGTACCCGTATTCCCTGAACCCAGGCACAGACTCGAAATCCTTTTTTCCCCCGAGTGCAATCACGAGAAAATCGTACGGTATAGTCACTTCATCGTCTAAGTACACCTGTTGTCCTGTAGGATCGATCCGATGTACGCGGCTGCGTATGAATCGGCCGTGGGATTCGATGACGGGGCGTAGCGGGAAGGAGATATCACGAATCTCCTTTTCTCCGAGTGCCACTTCAGGAAGAGAGGGTTTGACCAGAAAAGTTTCCCGTTCATCGATGACGGTTATCTCCACATCCTTTGGATCTGTCCATGACGATACGTGGTGGTAGACGGTCAATCCGCCGAATCCAGCACCAATAATCACAAGCTTATTCACGAAACTACCTCCGTCATAATTTTTAGTCAAGTTTGTGCAATTTGTGGGGAAACATACCATTCTGGACTCGGACGAAAGAACGGACCTGCTTGAACAGCCATGGAGTTGGCTCCTGTCCTCTTCGTCTGGACGGAAGAGGTAGGAGGGGGATAGTCCCTGTTCGCGGCGAGAGTTTGACGTCTTTGCCTAATCGGTGTATGATTAAATCGTTCAAGCATGGTCGTTCATATGTGTAAACATTCTGAGCCGTTCTCTTTAGCGCCTCATGGTGGGTGCAAAACGAGCGGTTTTATATTTGGACGAATTGAACAAATATTGTGCTCGGTGAGCACTGCAGGAGGAATTACCTTGAATCAAGGTACGGTCAAGTGGTTTAACGCAGAAAAAGGTTTTGGTTTCATCGAAGTTGAAGGCGGCCAAGATGTATTCGTACATTTTAGCGCAATTCAAGGGGACGGATTTAAGACCCTTGAAGAAGGGCAACGTGTTACGTTCGACATTGTTCAGGGCCCGAAAGGTCCTCAAGCAGCTAACGTAGCATAATCGGTCCTGACGAACTGGACTGTTCCTCTAGGCATCAATTTGATACCTGAAGGGCAGTCCTTTTTATCGTTGGTATGCGCCCAGAGTCCATCGTACCACCAAACCAAACGGGAAGGGGTAATTTTGATGGGTAACTTTGGAAGTTGGAAAAAGCCGGTTTCTGAACACGTGTATGCTGAATCCGTTGTATGGCAATGTTCAAAGTGCGTTTGCTGGTCTCGAGAAGAGTTTGTTCATGTTCAACAGCCGGTCTGTCCCATGTGCGATAGCGAAATGAATCGAGTCACGAAAAATATCCGAGTCGAATAGACTTCACATGGTCGATGCATCAAACTTGCGCCGATTGTTTGTCACGATAGGCGGATTCCTCTATTTCTCACGTCGATCACTCAGAATGCATATAGTCGTAGCGAAAATGTGAAAAGGGAGATGACGACAATTAGTCTAAATGAGGATCCGCAGTATTGGAAGGAAGCTCTTGAACCCTATAGAAATCCGAGTATTAAGAAAAGTGTGTGGCAACTCATCAACACGATAGTGCCATTTATCATATTGTGGTGGGCAGCCTATTTTGCCCTCTCCATATCGGTCTGGCTAACGTTTCTTCTGGCCATTCCGGCAGCAGGTTTCCAGGTCCGGACGTTTATCATTTTTCATGATTGTGGTCACCACTCTTTTTTCAAGGGTAAACGGACCAATGATATCGTCGGAACTATCACTGGTTTTCTCACGTTTTTCCCGTATCACCACTGGAAGTATGAACACAGCGTTCATCATGCAGCAAATGGGAACTTGAACCGCAGGGGGAGGGGAGACATTACCACTTTAACTGTGGAGGAGTACCTCCAGTTGCCTCTCCGTAAGCGCGTGCTTTACCGCTTGTACAGGAACCCGTTTGTGATGTTCGGCCTGGGCCCAATCCACCTGACTCTGATTCAATACCGCTTTAACAGGAAAGGGGCCAGCCCACGAGAACGCCTCAACACCTACTTGACCAATGCCGTTCTAGTTGGCACCGTAGCATTAGGGTGCTGGGGATTAGGGTGGGAACAGTTTCTTCTGGTTGAAGGTCCAATTCTCTACGTGGCAGGTATGGTGGGCATTTGGTTGTTTTACGTTCAGCATCAATTTGAAGACAGTTACTTTGCGAAGGCAGAGGATTGGTCCTATGTTACAGCGGCGCTTCAAGGTAGCTCATTCTACAAGTTACCCAAGGTGTTGCAGTGGATGACTGGAAATATCGGCTTTCACCACATTCATCACCTTGGTCCTAAAGTGCCGAACTACAACCTTCAGCAGATTTATGATCAGGTTAAGTATCTGCAGGACGTTCCTACAGTGGACCTGTTTTCTAGTCTGCGTTCGCTGCGTTTCCGACTGTGGGATGAGGACAAGAAAAAGTTCATCGGGTTCAAAGACCTGGTGGGCATCCGTTCTCACTCAGCAGCGGATATCAACATGAATTGATGCAGTGACGCGGTCTGCAGCCGAGATTGTGTTTCAACAGGGGATGCTGCTCAACTGTCGAGTTGGCTGGTTCAAGGAGTGTTTTTCGGGATCCGGTATACCGGGTTCCTTTTTTTATTGGGCCGCCTTCAAAACGTAGCTAGTTTCGGAGAGTCGAGTTCGAGTGAGGTGAAGGGGCGGTTCGTCAGGTTGTCTCACGGTACCCCTACGCACACCGCTTGGGCACTAGACGCGTTACTCGATCTGTATGAAGGCCAACCTTGCCGCGCTGCTGACCCCGTCCGACTGTTCGATGCAGCCAATCGGGCAGCAAAGACCACAGGAGGGCAAGGCGGCTGCGCGTCAGCCTTCCTGCGGTCTTTGGCATGCCACCATGACGGCCGGGGTGGTTCACTTCACCCGACCCAATCACTTTCCTCGTTGTCCCGTGCAAAAGGCCATGCGTGAGCACGCCCCATAATGCCCATCATCGCGGGAGTGTAGAACCCAAGCATGAAGAAGGTGTAGAGGAACAGCCCGATGACGACCGCGAGGCCAATCTCCGTAAGGGTGGACATCCCTGTGACGATCATCGAGCCGAATGTGCCTCCCATGATGAGTGCAGCGGAAAACACCACATTTCCCATGGTACGCATCGCGTGACGGATGGCCGCCACGGGACTATTCCCAGCGCGGTACTCTTCGTCAAAACGAGTCGTCAGGAAGATACTGTAGTCCACACCGAGGGCGACCAGCAGCAGAAACGCAAAGAACGGTACAGCCCAGTTGACACCCGGTTGGTGCAACACGTGGATCGCGATGCTCTGCACGATGCCCATAGTGACAAAGTAGGTACCGGCGAGAGATAACAAGCTGACGAGAGGCGTCAAAATTGAGCGTAACAGGATGGCTAGCAAGATGAAGATCGCGGCAAAGACGATACTCATCGTGCGGACGAAGTCCTGGCTTGATAATTGATTCATGTTTGCCTGGGTGCCTGTTGTGCCCCCTACATAAATGGCGCCGTGGTGAATGGGACTCGCCGCCAGCGACGTCTGTGCCGCGTTCTGCAACGGGGTCATCGTGTTGATGGCCGTCATCGAATAGGGGTTGGCTGTCAACACCACGGTGAACTTTGCTATGTGTCCATTTGGCGAGATGTACGCGTTCATTGCTTGTTGGAGTTGCTTGTTCTGGCGCAGTGTGCTGGCCGGAATGTAGAATCCGGGGTCACTCGCAGACTTGGACTGATGAAGGAAGCCCCCGACCTGCGCCACACCGCTCTCCATCTTCGAAACGCCGGCTGCCGCCGTACCTAAGCCGGACACCTGTTTGCCAAGAGCGGCATTCAATTGTCCGATCCCGTTCGTCACCTGACCGCTTCCTGCACTCAGTTGGTTCGCACCAGATGCCAGTTTGCCAACCGCATTGGAAAACTGCTTCGTTCCGCTGGCGAGTTTCGTCGAACCGTTCTGAAGGCCGGACAGGGCGGCGGCCGTTTGCGTTGCGCCGACGGAGAGCTTTGCTGTCGCCTGCGACGTCTGGCTGGTTCCTTGGCTCAGTTGGTTCGCCAGCTGTTGAATCTGCTGCCAAGACGCAGACTGCGCAGCGGACGGGTGTTGTTTGGCCCAGGCTGCGATTGCGTTGGCGAGACTGCCGGCAGCACCAGCAAGTTTTTGGTCAGATGTGGCGACCTGCGAGATGCCGGATGCCAACGATGAAGCGCCTGAGTGCACTTGTGAGAGGCCATTGGCGAGGCCTTGCGCACCGGAAACCAATGGCGTTCCATTACTGGCCAACTGCGTGGCGCCTTTGGCTAGACTGCCCATGCCGGCCGTCACTTTTGCCGATCCCGCTTGTAGTTGACCAACCTGACTTGTGCCGCTCTTTCCGTGACTGTTTCCTAAGTTTGCCGACAGCGCGGAGAGTCCACTCTGAATCTGGTGAAGCCCCACCGACGCCTGTTCGTTTTGGTAAGCCAACTGAAACTGCTTAATGACCGTGCCGGTCGGCTGTGTCGCGCTTTCCACCGTCTTGACGCCAGAAACCGAGCGCAGGGTCTTCGAGATCTGGTTAATAGTGGCCATACCGCTTGGCGTACGCAGGTCGGCTGTGGTCTTGAGAACAATGGTAGTCGGCAGTACCTGACCATCCCCAAAGGCCTTCGCAACAGTGTTGAACCCAGCCACGGAGGTCGAGTTCGGAATGTCGACCATTGGATTAAACGTGCGGTCGTTTGTAAACCGCAGGCCGATTGGTGTGAGGATGACAAACAGCACCAATAGGACTATCCAGGGCCGCTTGGTGGACACTGCGCTGGTCCAATTCCAAATCCGTGACGGCCGGTGCTCCGCCCCAGGCTTTGGTTGGAGCGGCCAGTACAGCGCGCGTCCGAGTACGCTCATGACAGCCGGAACCAGGGTGATGCCATTGAGGAGTGTGATGAAGATGCCGATCGAGATGCCGACAGCAGAACGATACAATCCGAAGCGTGCGAAGTACAGAACGGCAAAGGAGACGAGGACGGTCATGGCGCTGAAGACGATAGTCTTGGACACGCCCTTGAGAGCCGCTGTGAGAGCCTCTTCTTTGTCGTGGGTGCGGGTGAGTTCTTCACGGAATCGACTCATCATGATCATTGTGTAGTCTGTTCCTGCGCCCATCAAGATGGCGATGAGAAAGGTTTGCGTGAAGGTGGAAACCGGCATGCCACGAGCGGCTGCCCATGCTACGACGCCAGAGGAGACCATGTAGGAGAGGCCAATGGCGATGAGCGTCAGGAGCGGTGCGAGCAGTGACCGGAAGACTGCGAGCAGGATGACCAGGACAAGGATTACGGTGACCGCCGCGGTCTTCTTCGCTGCGTTCAGACTGCCGTGAAGAGCGTCCTCTTGAATGGGGACGTCACCCGTGAAGTACATTTTGGCGCCTGCAGGGACGTTTCTGAAGGACCCGTACAGCTGTTTAAACGTGCCGCTGACGTTTGGGTCCGTAATCCCTTGAGACAGTCCCACTACGGCGATCTCGGTGGTCCCGTCCTTACTCAAAAACTGGCTGCCAACGCTGCTTGGGGCGTTGGCGGCATCCTCTATGTAGGTGATGTGGTAGGACGGTTTATCGCGACCTAATGCGTCCATCCTTTGCTTCAGGTACAGCTTGTCAGTCTGCGTCAAACCGTGCGCATCCCGAATCGCCACGACGACGGTGCTTTGCGCGTGGTGTTGCGTATCTGTCCGGTTCGCGAGGTTCCCCGCAATGACACTCTCGGCGTTGTTTGGTAGGTAGGTCTGGCTTTGGTGTGAGACGACATTCGGCAGGCTTGGGAGAAACAGTGTCACAGCTGCCACTGCGACTAGCCACAGAGCGATAATGAGCCATCTGAACTTGCTGACCATGCGGGCGTAGCGGTGGAACAACCTCAACACTCCTTTGACAGCTCGTTATCTTTATTGTGAAGATATGTGTGTCGACTACCTACAGACGCTTGTGCGTTACGTTAAGTTCTTCAGGCCCTGAATTGTTTCTTGAATTAACTGTAGGCCTTGTGTGACACGTTCAGGGCCAAGGGCCTCTACTAGGCGCTTCCACTCCGTTTGACGGTAGGTGGCCAAATGTTTCGCAAGGTTTTCCCCATCAGGGGTCAGTGAGAACCAGTGAACGCGCCCATCGCTCGCGTCTATGGTTCGCTTCATTAAACCTTTGTCAATCAGCCTTTTCGTCAGGCTGGTCACTGGGCCAGAGGTGATGCCGAGCATAGTGCCAATCATGGTTGCCGTACAGGGGCCGTGCGCTTCCAAGTGACGAATGAGAAACTCTTGAACGCGTGTAATGTCTGTTCCAGGCACGGCGCGGATAAAATGCAGGATTTTGGAGGTGATGACAGGGAGGAGGTCATCCAACTGAGCTGCCAACTCGTCAGTTGTGGGCTGCGACTGCGCTGCTCCCGAAGTTGCAACCGGGTCGTTCGAGTTTGTCATGTTCTTCACCCGAGAGGGACTATACCATGATATATCTTCTGGGTAAAGGTGAACTTCGCGACCAGGCACTTGGGGTTTGAACAGGCTGACACTGACAGCCACAGTCAAGGGTCTGACTGTGGCGTCTGTAAATCAAATCGACTGTTTGTAGGTGCGTCCCTGTCGACACAGGACACCGGGCACCCTGGTCACCTGACAGAAAACTGAAACCTGCGGGCATTCGTTACCAGAGGAAGGGTCGCGGATAGAGCGCGAAGAGACCTCCGTAAGGCACAAACATACCTGGGAACGGGAGTACAAACTGTACCTGCTCTACGTCGGCGTGGGGAGTGCACTCAGGCCGTAATACCCCCAACTTGACGTCGTCTGAAGACTGTACTGTGCCTGTCGTCAATTGCATGTGGTTCACCAAAATTATCCCGTCTCGCAGTGCGCGGTGAAGCATTCCCTCGTGTGCCCCGTACATGGAATGACAACGAACCCACGTTCCTACGTATTGTTTTACGGTCTCCTTTGTGAATTGCACAGACCCGTACGCGTAGGACTTTGTTTCATAGTGGTCAGATTCATACATGGGTCCTTGGTACTGCGGAACTGGCGCCTTGTGGGGCGTCGGCTTCGTAGAGGGAACTTGTGGTTTGGGTTTTGGAGTCTCTGCCACGTGATCGACCTCCTTATAGGGTTATACCCAAGCGTACGTGGGTTACTGTCCTTCTTCTTGTGCGTCTGCCTACACCCATATGATTTCGGGGAAGTCCAAATCGCGCGTAGGTTATGTGGCTGAATCATCACAGATGCGGCAGACCCTGCTAACCTCCCTGAATGGCGTACCTTATGTGCCTAATAAGCGTGTGTAAATGAAGAAAATTTCCGTTGACTAACTGTAGGGCCACACAGAACAATGAGTACGGCCGAAAGTTCACGACACGGCTCATCAATTTTTAAGAAGCGGGGAGGGGAACCATTATGTCCGTTCAAACTTCCGGTACAATTGACCACGTAGCGGAAAATCTGAATCGCATGTTAGGCCGGGAACGTTGGCATAAAACTCATACTACCGGATGGATTGGCGATGCCATCTACGGAGTCAACGACGGTTTGGGCGCCATCTTTGGCATTATTGCTGGCGTTGCGGGTTTCACAGCGAGCAGCCACACGGTGCTCATCAGCGGAGTGTTTGGCGCCCTTGCGAGTACCCTCTCGATGGGTGCGGGCGCGTGGCTTGCCACGAAGTCCGAGACGGAGTTGCGCCAAAAGGAAATTGAACACGAACGCCGCGAGATTCTTGAAGACCCAGAGCACGAACTTGAAGAACTCGCTCTGTTGTATCAACTTAAAGGGTTTACGGAAGCCGAGTCGCTTTCCATGGCCGAGCGTATCTCCAAGGACACGGACCAGTTTGTCAAGACCATGGCGCAAGAGGAGTTGGGCTTTCAAGACGAATCAGCCGGAAGCCCTTGGAAGTCCGCCGGGATCGGCAGTGTTTCGACCTTAGTCGGTGGTTTCGTACCTCTCATCCCGTTTTTCTTCGTGAGCGGCATCACCGCCATGATTGCAGCGGCGGTTGTGAGCATTGTTGCGCACTTCGCGGTCGGTGCTGCAAAGAGCGCTGTCACTGCGCGGAGTTGGTGGGCGAGCGGACTGGAAATGACCCTCGCAGGTGTGATTGTCGGTGTAGTGGCTTACGGCTTAGGACTTATCGGGACCTTGTTGCTACACCCGTGATGGAGCGCTGAAAGGCAGCCTGTCCACATGAGACGACGAGCAAAACGTGCGGGGCAATACAGTGGCTTCTTGTCAGCTGACAGGAAGCCACTTTTTTTCGCGCCGGATGCAAACCTCCGTACAATAGGCGGACATGACATGTAATTGCCGCTTCACATACTGGTGAAAATCTTCGTCAAATGAGACATGAAGTTGAAGTACAATGTAAAGGACCATTTATTGGCGTGATTGAGAGGTCCGCTGTTCGTTCTTGGTGGAAAGATTTCTAGGCGTTCTAGTCCTATATCGTTCTGTCAAGTGCACTGCGCTTTCCAGTAATTAATCCATCATTGAATCCATCGTGACCTGACATTCGGGCGGAACGCAAATTTGTTGAGTATGGCCGAAGAGGGGGTATCACGCCGTGAAAGTAATTGTTGAGCTTGTCAGAGGCCTGTTTGTGCTGTCTGTGACTGCATTGTTTGGGGCGGTGTTGTTAACTGTCTATTGGCTCTTCATCGGACGTGTGCGCTGGAATCCAACCAGTTCCTACTCAAACAACGTGAACCAAGCCTACGCGACCCTTCGACCCCAAGCGTGGGCCACCTCGCATGTCTGGTTACTTGTAGATATCGGCTTGGTCGCCGTCACGATACTGCTAGGACAGCTTTGGCGCTACTGTGTCCGAGTCATTAATCGCAGAAAGCCCGACTGACGTAAGTCACTCAGCCCGTTGTCTGAACTACATCTGATTGACATGGGGTGCGGCAACAGTGGGGAGAGAGCTACTACGCGACCGATTTCACAAACAACAAAACCCCTAGCAGTGCAATGAGGAGGAATACATAACGCTGAAACTTGGTTGTCGAGACCCTTCGATTGAGTGTGGTACCAGCCAGGAAGGCAGCAACCATGGCCGGCAGAGAGAACAAATAGAGCCTGAACACGTCGGCATTCCACATTCCACTTATCCCCTGACCGGCAACGATTAGGGTGCCGGACATGAAGAAATAGGCTTGCATTGTACTGCGGAAGTTGTGTGGATGCCAACCACGTAATGACCCGTAGATCGCTACAGGTACGCCGTTAAAGTTATAGGCACTGCCAAATACACCGGAGGAAAAACCAAATATGAATCCCCATACCGGATGGTGGAGCCTATGCTGTGCTTCGGCAGTTGTGAAGAACTGCCGAGTTAAGGAGTAAATGCCGTAAGTACTGAGTGCGATGCCGAGGATTCCCGTCGTGATCTGTTCTGGAACAACATTGACCAGCGTGAGTCCGACAGGAATTCCAACCACAGCAGCCGTAATGAGCGGCAACAGTTCCCTGCGATTCACATGTCGCCAACCGAAGGTTACACCTAGTGATGCAATGGTCAGCCCGACGAGTCCCACCAATGACACCGAGGTGTGCAGATGAACCGGGAGTAATGCGAGTAGAGGCATGCTGACCACAGCTTCTCCAAACCCGAACACAGTTCGTGTAAGGGCACCGAGAAAGACAATCAAAACTGCAGCGAGAACGAGCGATATCGACATATGTACTCCAATCTAAATCATGTTCTTGTTTTTATCACCTTACGCTCTCTTCCCATGGTACTATAATTGTTTCGCTGTAAAAGGACACTCCCCAACCACGCCACAAGCGTTTGCATGAAGTCAAGCCACTCACCTGTCCTCCTGAGGAATTCGAAGCATCAACGTGCTAAGGTGTGTTCAGTTGGTGTAGGGAGGGGTATGCGAGTGGTGAACCATCCACGCTTTTCGCAAGCTTACATTTGGGGCCAAGATCTTTTGGAAAAAGTCGTCGGAGATGTTCGAACGGAACAAAATCGCCGGGCTTATGGCGCGACGTTAATCGTGGGTGCCGGGACTGGACTAGACGTTGGCCAACTAGCGCAAAACGTGTCAGAGACCGTAATGCTTGAACCAGACGATACGATGCGCGGCTATTTGAATGACAAATTCCCGCACCTTCGGACTATTTCGAGCCCAGCTGAGCGCATGGACATTGCCGACGAAGAGTTTGATACGGTTGTCACAAGCTTGGTTTTATGCAGCGTGGACCGAGTGGACCAAGTACTCAGAGAAATTCACCGCGTTCTCAAACCAACGGGTCAATACCTGTTTTTGGAGCATGTGAAACACGACGCACCTGTGCCAAGTTTGTTGCAAAATGTGGTTAACCCACTGTGGAAACGAGTCGGAGGTGGATGCCATCTGAACCGTGATATACATCTCAATCTGGTTCAGTCACCTTTTAAGGTCGTTGAGTATTCGCTCGTGAAGCCCAACTTTCTACTTCCCATCGTCGCTGGCCGCGCGCTGAAATAGCGTACCCGCGACTCACCCGAAAGTGCGCAATCCGCGCAAACCACCTGCCTACTGAGCATGCTGTAGCATAGATTCCGGAGCGAGGACGACCACGACTTCGCCTCGGACGCAAACTTCACCCGCGACTGAGAGTTCACTGTGTACGACTGCTTTCCGCTGGCTCAGTTGGGTAATGTGACCGCGGATCACGATTTTTTCACCGAGTGGAGTCGGTTTTTGAAAGTCGGTCTTCAGCGAGGCGGTAACGCAGCGAGGTACAGGTGCGTCATCCCCTAGTTCGTAGCCGCTTTGTCGATACAAAGCAAGCGACCCTGACCCTGTGCTGTGACAATCAATGAGCGATGCGGCTAGTCCTCCATAGACAAAACCGGGGATGGCCATGTGCTCAGGTCGCGGAACATACTCCGTAACGGTTTCGTCCCCGTCCCAGCGCGTCTTAATTTGTAGCCCATGTTCGTTGAGCCGACCACAGCCATAACACCACGAAAAATCAGCGGGATAGTAGTCCTGTACAGCCTGACGGGGATTGTTGGCGCGTTCGATCATTTTTTGCCCATCCCTTTCATTGAATAAACAATGTCATGACACTCCAGTATTCGCTTGCCAATTACCAGTCTATTATACGACGCTCGTCAGCAAAACGGGAAGGCGATGGGTTTTACCTGCGTATGGCCAGCTTGCCTTGACAAAATCGGTCCGACTCCAAAAAAACTGGACAATACCACTGTGGGTATATATAATGAGTTCGTATCATACCCATAGGGGTATAATGACTATAAGTAAATGAAATGGAGGTTATAAGCAAATATGTATAAGACAATTACTGCACAAGAACTGAAGGACCGACTCGATCAAAACCCGGAGACCATCATTCTGGATGTTCGCGGTGAATCCGCGTTTTCCGACTGGCACATTGACCATAAACACGCTCACTTGGTGAACATTCAGACATCGAAATTGAAGGTAAACGGTCCTGCCGCATACCCGGAAATTCCAACGGATCGACCTGTCGTCGTCGTGTGCGCACGGGGGAATGCTTCCCGCGAGGCGTCCGCAATCCTCGCTGAGAATGGCTACGAGCCACTTAACTTGGACGGCGGCATGCAGGAGTGGAGTGAGTTTTACTACCCAGTGACTGTCACAAAGTCTGACGACTTCGAACTCCTGCAAGTCATTCGTCCGGCGAAAGGCTGCCTGTCTTACATGCTGGTGTCGAATGGAGAGGCGATTGTCGTCGACCCGGCTCGTCACACGGATGTATATAAAGATTTGGCTCGTGAGAAAGGTGCCGTCGTGAAGCATGTGCTCGACACACACTGTCATGCGGACCACGTGTCAGGTGCTCTGGCGCTTGCCAATGCGACAGACGCTCGCTACTGGATTGATGCCGGCGAGATGCAAAGCTCTCCTCTGGAATATCAGGCGCTGAAAGACGGCCTTGAGTTCGAGTTCGGGACCTCTCGCTTGAAGGTGCTTTCTATCCCAACACCAGGACATACCCCTGGCAGCATGTCCTTCATGGTAAACGATGCGTATCTTCTGTCCGGCGATACCGTCTTCGTGAGCGGACTTGGGCGTCCGGACTTGGGTGGAAAGGCTGAAGAGTGGGCGCGACTGCTGTATGAGACGGTTGAGAATAAGCTTCGTCACCTTGGGGACAATGTGCTGATCTTGCCAGCTCACTTCTCAAGCGCGTCGGAAATCACCGCCGCTGGTTATGTTGGCGCTCGGTTTGAGGAAATCCGCAATACGAACGAACTGTTGCAAGGTGTTGGTGAAACGGAGTTCACCGAGGCCGTAGCAGGTCGCGCTGGGCAAACGCCTCCGAACTACGAGACCATTGTCCAGATTAATCGCGGCTTTGCCACTCCAACGACGGAAGAGATTGCGGAACTGGAGACAGGACCGAATCGTTGCGCCGTAAAGCACCTTGCCTAAGTATCAATGACAGTTCGTTCAGAGTAGGATTGCAATGCACAAAGCTGAAGCTTTTTGAGATCATAAAAGCAGCGCCCCACGAGGGTGCTGCTTTTATGATGTACGCCCGGCACGGGCGGTTTCTATAGGGTGAAAGTCCCGAGCGGGGGTTGGTGACATACCTACCGTTAGCCAAGAGCAAGGGTGTCTGTCGCGAGGCGGAATCTGAAGGAAGCTGGAGGCAAACTCTCGACCCGAGGTACACGAATCGCATTTGAGGCTGTGACAGTCGGATGAGTTGCCATTACACAACGAAGTCCGAAGTCACCAAGGGCTGTTGCAGTACACTGCGGCGGGTGCATGAGAGGAAAGGAACCGTTCTTATCCGGGGAGGCTTGTCCGATACGCCAGTAAATCTGGTAACCGCTACCGGGAGGTGGCGCTGAACGGGCAGGAGTCAGCAGAGGCCATAGTACACCGACAAGCGCTTGACGGTGGAAGGGCCGAACATGAAACGAGGATGGACTGGATGCGTTCGTACGACGAGCAAAGACAGCAGAATACCCCGCAAGGGGCCTCCGTCCAGAAGGTAGCGGTGAAGCCGCGAGAGGCTGGAGAGCGAGGGCCGAGTTCGTCGTCGGCACAAGGACAGACCCCATCCTGCGAAGACGGTACCACCTTGCTGGAAGAGGCGTTGCAGCGAGAGAACATGCTGCGGGCCTTGTACCGAGTCGAGTCGAACAAGGGAGCGCCGGGCGTGGACGGAGTAACGGTAGAACAACTACGGTCGTACGTCCAGACGCACTGGGCTGACATTCGTCAGCAGCTGTTCATGGGAACCTACAAGCCTCAACCTGTCAGGCGGGTCGAGATTCCGAAACCCGGAGGCGGGCAGAGGAAGTTGGGGATTCCGACGGTGAATTCATACTGCACGCCTCCCAATAAGGTTTTGGAATTGGAGAGCTAGCAACACTGTTGGTGCTAAACTAGCTAATTCAAATGGCCTGACTTCTGGATTCGTTCCCGCAGTTCAAGTTCTTTCTGCTCATTCAAGTGAATTTCCCAAGGATACCCGGGAGCAGCTTTTGTCGCACTAAGAATTCCACGATTGAGCCAGTAGTAGACGACCCCCGGAGCAATTCTAAGGCGCTCAGCAACTTCTTTGACGGATAGCCCATGACGCCGTGAAGTGTATCCAGGTATCTTGTGTATGTAGCGAATCCACTTGATCGAGTCAATCGTGAACATTCTGCCGTCTGGTGTGCGCATGCCTGATTCATTTAGCTGTTTTGCGATCTGCTGGTCGATCATCGTTTCGGAGAGCCTGCGGACGACCTCAACGGTTTCAGGTGAATGTTTGACCACCATATGTTGCGGTAACGGCTTACAAGCCCAGAGCTCTTCGCAATGTTGATTGCGCCATCGCAAGCCAAGCCGAACAGCTGGGTTCCTCGGTTCAGCGAATATGGTGACGTCTTCAATCATTAAACGAAGGATTCGTTTTCGGTCCTTGAATGTAGTGGATGGCTTGGACCAGATTCGAGGTAGCTCCTTCGCAAGGCTCAGAATTGCCACCTTATCGTGTTCGGTAGGCCGCCAACTGCGGCGCTCCACATACTGGGTGTACTGCTCTTGAAGCTGCGCCAATTCGGTAAGCTTTTCATTCCATCGTGCCTCAAGGCTGCGCACTACCAGACGGTTTTCTGGCTCGACCTGCTGGTATTGTCTCTCGGCTCGATCTGCCTCGTACCGCGCCCGCTCTAGTGATAATTTCCAGCCCTTATCTGCATCATCTTCTTCGTGAAGCAGTTTGTCCATTACCTGTAGGGCAAGCTCTAATTCGGCTGGTTGTATTACCTGCAGCAGGCGCTCTGAGATGGCCTGGTCGATGCTCGGAGCCGGCACTGTCGTGCATGTGGCTCGGTGCCCATGTTCCCACCGTCCTTTGCATTCGTAGTGCGGAGAAATCCCACCGTTACCAGTGTAGCGTACACTCATGCGCCGACCACACTTCCCGCATATTACGAGCCCTTGAAGCAAGGCTGTACCTTCTCGTGCGGGGCCACTTTTCTCGAGGTTGGTACGATTCGAGTGTAGTTGCTTGAGATTCCTTTCGTATTCCTCCCATGTGACGTATCCCGGGTGATGGTCCGGAATGAACACCTCCCACTGCTCGCGAGGGAGCCGCACCGTATGATGAATAAACAGCCCTTGAGGATTCACACGTTTTTGGTCGCGATATCGACCAAAAACGTATGCGCCAGTGTACGCGGGATTGTACAGTACCCCTAGAACTCGGCTGTGGTTGAGTGTTCCCCAAACGAGTTGTCCGGCCCACGCACCACCGTAGGCCCGTTTTGGAAACCGAAGGCCGTTTTGGGCAAAGAACTGAACCACACCGTAGGCGCTACCTGTCGTACGAAATGCACGAAAAACATTGTGAATGGCTGTTTGAACCTCTTCGTCAGGGTCCAACACTGTCTGTCCGTTGGCGTCATACACATAGCCAACGGGTAGTGGAAAACGGAGTTCGCCCTTTTTTGCTTTGTTCTTTTTGCCGCCAATTAACCGAGCGCGTAAGAAATGCAATTCTGCCTCGCTCATGGTTCCTTTGAAACCAAGAATTAATCGGTCATTGAAATCTCGCAAATCGTAGATGCCGTCTTCATCCACTACGATGGTGTTGAACAGGCCACATAGCTCGAGAAGGCGCAGCAGATCCGCTGAAGAACGCGCCAAGCGCGAAATCTCCAGACCCAAGATTGCACCAACTTCGCCAAGTGATACTTGAGCCACGAGGTTCTGGAAGCCCAAACGCTGCGAACGGCCAGACCCTGAAATCCCGAGGTCCTCGTCGATGACCTGAATCTGTTCCGGAGCCCATCCCAGATCGATGGCCTTCTCCCGCAGAGCGTATTGGCGTTCCGTGCTCTCCCGGTGAAACCGGACCTGGGCTAGGCTCGATTGACGGATGTACACAATTGCTGGTCTGTTCAGGTGCTCTGGGTGAACCTTCGACGGTGCTGTCGTCATGAATTTGTTCCTCCCCATGCATTGCCGCAAGGCACGAACGCACCATCCCAGCTACGACCGTGATGAGCTCGTCCAAGCTTTGCGCGTCATCTCCGACCAATGCGGCTAATGCCGAACTAGACACGAACATCCCCTCCGACGAGGCCGACGAACTATTCGTTATCTCGGCGTCGAAGCAGTTCTAGATTGAGCTCAGTCAGTTCCGAGAGAATGTCCTGTGCGACCTCATAATTTTCGAGCCCAGCTCGGACCCGTTGCTCCCAGGCTGCAGGAACGTAATCCATTTGCGTTTTACCATGATAAAAAGACGACAGGTATAAGCTTGTATGACCAACGCCAGTCGCGCAGTGACAGGTTGGCTTGCCACACTTTACGTGTCGAGTGATAAGGGATCCGCGCAGAATCTGGTCCATTGGCGGCAGCGCCTTTAACAGCTGCCCTTTCCGCTGTTTGATGTCTTGCAAAGGAACAGATTTGAATCTTCTAGGTGCCTCGTTCTTATCAGTAGTATTCATAATAAGAAATTACCTCCTTGATTTTCAATTGTCAATTAAATTCGTTGCTGAGATCGAGGAATCATCTAGGCTTTGAAGGAGTTCGGCTAATTCCTTCAAGTCCAGTGCGTTAAATGGGGTGACCGGTTGGGAGTCGACGCGACACCAATCCGTCCAGGACTCTGGAACGCAGAGGACAGTGGAATCCGTTTGAAGAGAGCACAGAGCAGTCCCATTTACGTGCTTCACTTTAAGCAGGGCAAAGGTCTGCCCGTGGAGAGGATGAAATGGATGGGTAATAGTTACAGATGCCGAAAGGGGATTGAGCTGAAGTGCATTTTGCGCTGACCGTCCCGGCCGTGGTCGATCGACTCATCCAGCAAGCACTTCTCCAGGTGCTTAACCCAATCTTCGACCCAACGTTCTCACCGAGTAGCTTTGGATTTCGTCCGGGCCACAGAGCCCAGGACGCGGTGCTCAAAGCACAGGAGTACATCCGAGAAGGGTACGCATGGACGGTCGATATGGACTTGGCCGCGTTCTTTGACCGCGTCAACCACGACATGCTTATGGCACGTGTGGCACGAAAGGTGAAGGACAAGCGAGTTCTCAGGCTGATTCGCGCGTACCTGAACGCAGGTGTACTGGAGAACGGAGTCGTGGTAAGGAACGAGGAAGGCACACCGCAAGGTGGGCCACTCAGCCCGCTTTTGGCGAACATCCTGCTGGACGACTTCGACCGAGAACTCACGAAACGCGGACATAAGTTCGTCCGCTACGCGGACGACTGCAATGTTTACGTGAAGTCGCGCAGAGCCGGGGAGCGAGTAATGGCCTCACTGACGAAGTACCTGGAAGAAGGACTGAAACTCAAGGTGAATCGAGAGAAGAGTGCCGTAGACCGACCACAGAAACGAAAGTTTCTTGGGTTCAGCTTTCTCTATGGGGAGCAGGCTCCGATTCGACTGGCCGAGAAGTCCATCGAGCGATTCAAGGACAGGGTGCGCCAGATAACAAGTCGAACACGGAGCATGTCGCTGTCCGAGCGAATCCGACGACTCAACACCTACATGATGGGCTGGGTTGCGTACTTTCGACTTGCACAGATGAAGCAACATTGCGACCGATTTGACGAGTGGATACGCAGAAGGCTGAGGATGTGCATTTGGAAGCAGTGGAAGCGGATAAAGACCCGCTATACGAAGCTCCGCGCACTCGGACAGCCAGAATGGGTAGTCCACATGATGGCGAACTCGCGCCGCGGACCATGGCTGATGGCGAAGAACCTGAACCAGGCCATGAACAAGGCGTACTTTGAAGCGCTAGGTCTGAGGAGTCTTCAGGAGAGGTATTTACAACTTCGTGGTGTTTCATGAACCGCCGTATGCGGACCCGCATGTACGGTGGTGTGAGAGGTCGGGGGCTAGGCGCCCCCTCCTACTCGATGAATGGAACATGTCAGCGTTTGCCTACCCGAACCTTGCTGAAGTGGATAGGTGGTCTCAAACTTCGCCAGATGCGGCCTGTATGCTGAGTCCGCGTCCCGTCTCGCGACCCCAAATGAGCCAAGCGGCGGATGCCAGCGTGCCAATTAGCCAAACGCCCGCGTTAAACAGAACATAGTGCGTCGTTGACATATTCGCCGTGATGTAAATGGTCGGAATGTAGAGCCCAATGGAGATGAATCGGGCGACCGCGGTCAGAGTACCGCGGTGTAAAGTCGGCCAGACTTCGGCTTTCACGGTGTCTTCGGTCAAATAGCAAAGCGAGTTCACACCGGCTAGGACAATGAGGAGGACCCAGAACAACGCCATGTTGTGTTGCCACGCTTTCGTGGTCAGTCCCACGATGACTGTCATCACGAAAGTGCCGAGGAAGCTCCAAAACAGAAACTTTTTTCGCGATACCCTGTCGGCGATGAGCCCAAAGAATCCGACTACGAAGCCGGCGCCTTCGAAGACAGCCAGGATGGTTGGTTGTAGGTGTGGGAAGAAAGCGTACGCCAGCGCGTAGGCCATCAGGCCAAATCCAATCGTGTTTGCCGCTGCGACGAGCACCATCACGACCATCGTGAAGGTGGTATATCCTAAGCTTGGTTTCGGTCCTGCAGGCACCGCGGATTTAGAGGACGCTTCCGTCTCGGCGATGACGGCAGAAGCGGCGACTTGCGAACCAAAGTACGACGCGACCACCTTCTTGAGATCGGCATCGCGACCTCGCTTATGAAGCCACAGGAACGACTCCGGCATGCTCACGCGGGTTGCAAACAGAATCGCGACCACGATCAGCACTGCCACCGCTACGACATCACGCTGGGTGCTGATAACTGCCTTGTTGCTCAGTGCAGAGGTGGTTATCGCTAGAATGGCCAACACCACTCCGCCCAAATTGATGCCGTTGATGATCATCATCGTCGCCTTACCGCGGTGTCTTCTCGGCATCAGCTCGTGGCTGGCGACCATAATTGAGTTCATCTCACCGCCGCCAGCGATCAACATGAGAGACAGAGAAACGAGGATGACGACAAAGTTGAAGCTGAAGAACAGAATGATGCCGCCGATTACGTACAAAACCAGGGTTGTGTATAAAGTGACTTTGCGACCGTACCGATCAGAGAATGGACCTGCTAGCATGATGCCGATGATGAGCCAAATGGGAGCCCAGGCGAGTAGCAGTTCGCCCAAGGACTTGGGCATGGTGACCCAGTAGATCGCGATTGAGCTGAGCGAAAAGACGTACGATTCGAGCGCTAGTCCCAGTACAAAGGAAATAAACATCCAGGTTGTCTTTCGGGTCCAGCGCGCCTCGCCGAGTTGCTCCATGTCCAGTCTTTCCACAAACGCACTCCTCCTCAAGTTGTTCTACAAATGCATTGCAGTACCGCTGTCAATCGAAGAATTTGTCCTCACTAAACATGTATCACAGAAGCGGGCAATCGTCGAATACTTTATAAGATTTTGCTTCCGTCAGGTACAGTGTTTCACCCCGCGTTGCATATCATTTCTTGACGCAAATTTGCGGGGGGTGAAATTGTGAAAAGGACTGTCGTGTCATTGATAACTGCGGTTGTCCTTCTTGCAGGAGGCGGTTACTTGTCGGCAGCTCAAGCGTCGACGACTTACCCTGTCCAGCGCGATTTGGTTGCCTTGGACGGTCAAGTGGTAAGCAGTCCTTACGGTCTCGTTGCAGGTGGAACAACCTACATGCCCATCTGGTATGTGACCGAAGCCCTGGCTCGAGTGGGGGTGAAGAACTCGTGGAATGGGCACATATTGCAACTCGTGACGCCTTCCACGACTTCCGTCAATCTAGAAGGGGTAAGCCCGGGTCACGGAGACATGAGCATCTTGATTAACGGTACACTCGTACAACACGTGTCAGGTATCACGTACATTGACCCGAGTTCCAACAAGCCAACCACTTACATGCCAATCTGGTACATCATGCAAGTCCTAAACCGTCTAGGTATTCGCAGCAACTGGGACGGATTACGCTGGGATTTGTGGAATACCCCGATTTTTGGTCAGCAATTTCTTAGCTACATCAAATCTCGTTCGAGTACAGTTTCGGTTGCCGTTTATGACGCTGAAAACGGACAAACCTACTTATACAATCCAAACTTGCGGTTTGACACAGCGAGTATTGTGAAGGCAATCATTATGGCGAATCTGCTGCATCAAACTGAAATTCATCACACTTCCTTGAGCCCTGAAGAGAGGTCCCTCATGCCCCCAATGATTGAGGACAGTAACAACTACGACGCATCAGAACTGTGGAACTTGTCCGGCGGGGCTTGGGGAATTGATCAATTCCTGCGAACCGCTGGGTTGGACCAGACCACACCAGGATTAGACGGATACTGGGGATTAACCCAGACCTCGGCCCTCGACCAGGTCAACCTTGTCCGTGATTACGCCTATCCGAATCAGTTGCTAGGCAACCCACAGCGCAACTACGGACTCTATTTAATGGAACACGTCGTGTCCTGGGAGGATTGGGGCGTGTCGGGAGGTGTACCCCGTGGCTCCACGGTGGCGCTCAAAAATGGCTGGCTCCCCATTGGAACGCAGGGGTGGGAGATTAACAGCATAGGCTATATCAATGGAGTAGGGAGGAACTACGTCGTGGGTGTCCTTACTCGAAACAACCCGTCTGAAGGGTATGGCATTGCGACGATCGAAGGGATTTCTCGTATTATTTGGAGTGAACTGTGATACAACAGAGTAGGACGACAAACGACGAAGAGCGAGTCGCGCAAAGGCGGTGGGAGTGTCTCCCTACCGCCTTTGCGATGTGCCTTGGCCTTCACCCTACTTACGAAAACGGGTGGCAATCTTGGTTTAGGTCTTGTGGCGACAGCACTCCATAGGAATACCCTAGCCGATGAGGCAACTCGAACAGCCTAGTGAGTCCCTCAATTCGTTGCGTGCCGTAGCCGAACGTGATTGGCGTCATTCCGGGAATTAGGGTCTTTACTGCATAGAACCCACCGTGAGACACCTCGGGGCTGCTCTGATTGACCACAATCACGTCAAACCCCCGACTGTGTAAATCGTCAAGAACTGCACTGAGAACCACTCGAATGTCTCTGGATTTCATTTGGTAGAGCATGTCTACGCCTGCGTACGCCTCTGAGACCGAGCGAATTTGCGCGGCGTTCGTCTGCCTGAGGAGGAAGTCCCAACGCGGATACGCTTCAGGCAGTGCGGCGACGGCAACGTGGTCGTGAAGGGTCTTGATTTTGGAGGCATCGAAGAACATCGGCACGGCATGTTCGTGTTTTTCTGCTGGTGCCTGCAAAAGGTTCATCACTTGAACACTTAACTCGCGCAGCGCCCCGTAGACGGCCTGGTGGTGATTTAAATGGCCCGCTGCCCCGCTGACAACTTTCGGATAGTCGTTCGCCATGTTAATACCCACGGCACAGACCGCAGGAATGCTCAGGTCATGAGAGATGTCGAACAGACGCACTTCAAATCCTACTTCCGACAGGTAATGAAGGACATCAGATGTCTCACGGGGGCAAGTGTCGTCCAGCTTCAGTTCAGGTGCCGGCATCTTCCCATACCACATGTTTAGAAAACCATCTCGCTCAAGCACTTCAAATAACCCGTGCAAGACTGCCTCTTCCACTGTGCCTCCGAGTGCGCATCCATTCGATGACTCGATGATGAACCGTTTCTCGTCAGCCGTTGGTCCATAGTAGGCGACCTGTTCCGGAATCAGCAGCGGCTGCCGCTGCTTGGTCGAGTATGCCCAAATCCATGAATAACTCCTGTCTTCAGCGAACGGTATGAGGCTGTGCGACGACTTGTACAGTTGCGGGAGGTGGAAGCCAAATTGGGATGGATGGACTGCGGGAGCAGCTAATTCGCAATACCTCTGAAACACGACCGGTCGACGGTTCACTGCTTGAACGCCACAACTCCGCTCAAGGGCCTCAAGAATCGCTGACTGCTTCGCGTCGACTAAGGTCAATCCCGAACCGTAGCCGGCGATGTCATCACCATCGGGGGTACAAATGTATGCGTTCGCTTGTACGTATCGGCCCTCATTCGCAAACGCGTTTATCGCCGAAATGTAGCCTACGTCGGGGTGTACGAACAGCGCTTGCAAGCGCGTGCAATCGATTGTCCCAACTCGTAGAGTATCCATGTTTTTTATCACATGGGAGGAGAAATCGAATTGGGCGAGAGCGGGACTGTCAGCTGGCATAAGGTCACATCGCGGACAATCGTGGTTCGGGATGAGGGGTACCCACTCGACTGGTGCTGGTGGCTTGTATACACCAACTTTCTCTCGACAGTTTGGAGGCGTCGGAGCGTCCGACAGGATAGACTCAATCTCTTGGGTTGCGATGTCCGCCAACGTGACCAGGTCTGTTTCAGTCATCTCCAGCGGCATGTCCACTGGGCTGTCTTGCAGGTTGAAAATAGCATTCATGAAACTTCGGTCGAAGGTGTTGTCAAAGCGCAGTTGCAGACACGTCGTACAGCCTGGGATACCCGGTGTCTCGAGCGGACCAAGCAGCACTGTCGAACCTCTGCCGAGCACCGATAGCACCCGGAGTTTGAACTGCCTGCACTTTGCTAGTACCGTCTGTTCAAATTCTGACGGCTGGTCCGATGCCAACACGACAAGGTTCGGCAGGCAATTTTTGAGGTCGTCCAGAGAACCAGTCTGAGTCAGATGAAGTTCTGGACTTTCCCCGTGCGTTCTTTTCCAGTTGTCCTCGATGTGCCGAGCCAATGTAGAATCTTCGTGAAGTAGGACGAAATTCATTAGACTCCCCACGTTTCTGTGTAACTGACAGATTTACACGCCTTATGTATAAGAAAAATACTCAGTCGTGGGTGCCTGTAGAACAAAACGAATTGGAAGTCGAGGTTCTAACGGGGAGAACGAAACTAAAGGGTTCAGCCCAAAGACTATGGATGTCATGCGCAACGTAGCGAATCGGTGTGGACAGCACAAGGTACAAAGTCGTTCCTCACTTGGGCGTGCAACCCCTCTTCCGGTTTGATATCGTGGAATCAGTACACTGACACGGCGAGCGGGGTAGGCAAAGATGAACATCTTATCAGCAAGCGAAATATCCAAAAGCTACGGTGAGAAGACCTTATTTGACCAAATCACCTTCGGGATCGACGGGGGGGACCGGATTGGGCTCATTGGAGTGAACGGGGCAGGGAAATCGACCTTGTTGAAGATTGTGGCCGGACTGGATTCTCCAGAATCGGGTACCGTGACCCTGGGCAGTAGGCTGACGGTTCACTATCTCCCTCAGGAGCCTGTATTCGATGCCGAAGGCACTGTTCTCGACCAGGTGTTTAACGGTGACTTGCCCGTCATGCGGTTGCTGCGGGCATATGAGCAGGTCTTGAGCTCGGTTGAGGCTGGACGACATTCCGAAGGCGATGAGGCTACACTGATTGCGCTGCAGGCACAATTAGATGAGCAAGGCGCGTGGCAACTCGAACACGAAGCCAAAACCATCCTGACACAGCTTGGCATCTTTGATTACCAGGCAAAAGTGGGGACGTTGTCTGGGGGCCAGCGAAAGCGGGTCGCGCTTGCTCGCGCCCTGATTCAGCCGTCTGACCTGCTTGTGCTTGACGAACCGACCAACCATATCGACAACGAGCGCGTTGCTTGGCTCGAGTCGTATCTGCAGAAGCGCAGTGGTGCTCTGTTTATGGTCACGCATGACCGTTACTTTTTGGACAGAGTCGTCAACCGCATTTTCGAACTGGAACGGGCGAAACTCTTTCAGTACGTCGGCAACTACGACACGTTTTTACAGACCAAGCTGGAGCGAGAAGAGCAGGCGCTTGCATCAGAAGAGAAGCGGCAAAACTTCTTGCGCAACGAACTCGAGTGGATTAAACGCGGCCCTAAGGCACGTGGCACCAAGCAGAAGGCGCGAACGGAGCGTTACTATGAAATCCTCGAACGGCGACCGAGCGAAGCGGCCCAGACGCTTGATGTTTCAATCGCTCGATCACGGTTGGGCAACAAGGTGATTGAACTCGACCACGTGACCAAGCATTTCGACGAAGTTGCGGTGGTCGACGAGTTCAGCTATATCGTGTTGCGTGGGGATCGAATTGGCATCGTCGGTTCAAACGGCAGCGGAAAGTCCACGCTGCTCAAATTGATGGCGGATCGACTTCCACCAGATAGCGGGTCTGTGTCGTTCGGGTCCACAGTAAAAATCGGTTACTTCTCTCAAGAGCACGAAGAACTCAACGGGAGTCAGCGGGCCATTGAGTACATTCGGGAAAGTGCAGAATATATCGGGACTGCGGATGGAGAGATGGTGTCGGTCTCGCAGATGCTCGAGCGTTTTCTGTTTCCAGCCTCGCTTCAGTGGACGCCCATCAACAAACTGTCGGGTGGCGAGAAGCGCCGACTCGCTCTGCTCAAGACCTTAGTTTCCGCGCCAAACGTTTTGCTCTTAGATGAGCCGACAAATGACCTTGATATTCCCACACTTACAGTGCTCGAGGCGTTTCTCGCCGACTTTCGCGGAGCAGTCATCGTCGTTTCTCATGACCGCTATTTCCTCGACAATGTGGTCGAAAAGGTATTTGACTGCACAGGCGGCGGACGAGTCTCGGTGTACACGGGGAACTACTCCGATTACGCAGCGAAGCGAGCGGATGACCAAACGGAGTTCGCAGACCCCGCCAGCCCGCCCGCGAAACGTGAATTGCGCAGCGTGGGGAGTACGAGAGGTGAGAGCAAGGAGCGGGTCACGCTCAAGTTTACATACAAGGAGCAAAAGGAATATGACGAGATCGAGGGCCGGATTGCAGAGGCGGATGCGGCTCTCGCTGAAGTCAGTCGCCAGATGGAACAGACTGGCGTAGATGTCGGTCGCTTGCAGGGCTTGTTCGCGGAACAACAGTCGCTTGAAGCCCGCCTAAGCGAGTTGTTCGACCGTTGGGCCTACTTGAGTGAGCGAGCGGAGGAAATTGAACGAAGTCGGAATCCTAAGTAGACCCCAGGAACCGTTGATTGGTAAACTGAGGTGGATGATTGCCGATCAGGCGCTCTACAAGGCGAACCATCAGGGTGGACAGAGGTACGAATTCGCACAATCATCTTGTTTCCATACCTATTATTTCCGGTCTTTCATTCGGACCAAGAAATGGGGTTTCACCTTGTCAGAGACGAATATTGCCGTGTCCATCCGCGACTTGCGCGTTGTGTTTGGGACCAATGTGGTTCTCAAAGGCGTCAACCTAAATGTGGAACGCGGGCAAATCATCGGCTACATTGGACCGAACGGCGCGGGGAAGAGCACCACCATCAAATCTGTTCTGGGGCTTGTCAAGGACTACCTCGGCGAGATCCGCATTTTCGGGCAGACGCTCGAGGATGGCGAACTGACGTACAAACGAAGAATTGGCTACGTCCCGGAGACAGCAGAAATCTACGACGCTCTGACGGCAGGCGAGTATTTAACGTTCATTGGCAGGCTGTACGGGATTGACCCCAAGACTGCCGAACGGAAGGCGCGCGCCCTGATGGGGATTCTCGACCTCAGCTCTGCGTACAACAGTCGGCTGTCCTCGTATTCTAAAGGAATGCGTCAGAAAGTCCTGTTGATATCTAGTCTACTGCACAACCCCGATATCCTTTTCCTCGACGAACCGCTAAGTGGCCTCGATGCCAACAGTGTCAGTGTGGTGAAAGACATTTTGACTCAACTTGCAGCCAAAGGAAAAACGATCTTCTACTCATCTCACATCATGGAAGTTGTGGAGAAAATCAGCAACCGAATCGTTCTCTTAAACGACGGCCTGGTTGTTGCGGATGGGACTTTTGAGGAATTGTCTGCACAAGCCAGTGAGCGGTCGCTGGAGGAAGTTTTTAATGACATCACGGGTTTCCACGAACACACAGATATCGCAGCCCGGTTTGTGTCGACAGTCGAAGAGGTGTCTCGATGAAAGAGTTCCTGTCTCTACGGCTGTTGGACCGGTTCAGCAAAATTTTCGAGCAATTGGGCTGTGACTACCCGCTGTTGCGAGACATCCTGCAGGTCAAACTCACCATGGATACCCGCAGGGTGCCGACCATCATGCGAAACGCGCGACGTAAGAAGCCACTCGACGAGGACAGCAACCGCTTTGTCCGGTCCCTTTGGCTGTACGCCTTTCTGGGGCTGGTTCTGATTCCGTTTGTTCTGATGAATCAGACCTACCTGTTTCAGATGAGCACATCTTTTGCCATCTTGATGTTCCTCGCCATGATGTCGATGATCTCGGACTTCGCCGCCGTGTTGCTCGATGTTCGCGACATTTCCATCATCGCTACAAAACCGGTCCCTGCGCGCACGCTTAGTTTTGCCCGGGCCATTCACGTCACAATGTACCTCTCTATGTTGACTGGCACGCTCGCAGCCCCCGGACTCATCGTCGCTTTGTTGCGACATGGTTTCGTGTTCTTTCTGCTGTTTGTCCTCATGATCATCTTGATGGACATGTTTGTGTTGGTGTTTACTGCCCTTCTCTACTTGGTTATTCTCAACGCCTTTGACGGTGAGCGATTGAAGGACATCATCAATTACGTACAGATAGCGCTGTCGATTGTTATGATCGTCGGCTATCAACTTGTTGGGCGGTCCTTTGCACTCCTGAATCGGCACATCGCGTTCCACACCGCTTGGTGGCAGGTCGTTGTCCCACCTATCTGGTTTGGCGCAGCATTTACATGGCTCCAAAGTGGACACCAGGGAGGCGAAATCGTCGTGCTCTCGATTTTGTCAGTCTTGGTGCCTACTGCCTTGCTAGGTCTCTATATTCGGCTGTTACCAACGTTTGAGAGACGGCTTGAAAAACTCGCAAACAGCGCAAAACAAAGGGAGCGGCAGTCTAGGCTGATCCCGTTCGTTTCTCGACTTCTTTGCAGAAGTCAAGAGGAGCAAACGTTTTTTCAGTTCAGTTCGTGGATGATGGGAAAAGAGCGGGATTTCAAACTGAAAGTTTACCCATCAGTCGGCCTTGCTCTTGTGTTTCCGTTTATCTTCCTGCTCAACCCAGCCTTTTCAGGCGGAGGGCACTCGCTGGCTTCCGGGAAGGCGTATCTGTTTATTTACGCAATCAGCCTGGTGGTGCCGACTTTCTTGATGATGTTGAAACACTCTAGTCAGTACAAGGCGGCCTGGATTTACGAGGTAACCCCAGTAGAACGTTTGTCGTCCGTCTATCGGGGAACTGTGAAAGCTGCTCTGGTGCGGCTGTTTCTTCCCATCTACCTGATTGATGGCGTCGTGTTCACGCTCATCTTTGGCTGGCGAGTGGTGCCGCAACTGGTCATTGTGGGTCTGAGCATCGGAGTCTACACTGTGATTAGCTTTCACTTTTTGGAGAAAGGGTTACCCTTTTCGCGACCGTTTGAAACGACTCCAGCGGCGGACCGCTACATCGTACCGATTCTCATTTTGTTGATTCTGATTTTCGTCGCCGTACACTTTGTTAGTACCCTGATTCCGTTCGGTGTGTACGTGTATGCGGGGATTCTAATTCTCTTAAACGCGCTGGTTTGGAGTGGGGGGATGGAGCGTCGAGGGAGACGCATTTGGACGCCTTGACCAGAAGTGGCGGTGGCATCCCTTCAGGCCTCAACATGCCTTGGGGACGCCCCGTCGCTTGCAACTCTCTTGGCCTTAGCAGGACGCGCTGCGGTACTTCTTGGTGAATCCAATCACGGAGTAGATGTCTCCTCGCAGTGCCGCACGCTGCTTGTAGCCGGCGCCCAAAAGAGTGGTAAACACATCACGAGCGAGTTCTCCAGTGTTGATTCGCGTATGCGCGTTCTTGTACTTCACGTAAAAGACGCGATTTGTGCGGTTATCGAACGTGACGGTGATGACCTTGTATTTCTCCCGCGTGTTCATATTCCCCACCACCCTTCATTTAAGGCCTAGTCGTGTGTTTGTCAACACACCATTAGTCAATGCAGACAGGCTTCTTACTGCGAAGGACATGCGTGGATGAATGATAAACTTGGGAGAATAACTAGAACCCCCGTCACTGTAGACGAGGGCTCTCGAACAATGCAGAGACTGCGTGGACTTGCGTCGTCGCTTTAGACCAAGACTAGGCTTTCATCTTCTGAGACCCGCGTGCCAAGGTCGAAGCGGTCTGCGTCCATGACTTTGACCCAAGCTGCGACAAAGTCTCTGACAAACTTCTCCTGGTTGTCGTCTTGTGCGTACACTTCTGCAAGGGCGCGCAGGACGGAGTTTGAACCAAACACGAGGTCGACAATCGTCGCCGTGCGCACAAGTTCCCCAGTCTGTCGATGACGTCCCTCATAGACGCCGCTGTCGGTTGGCTTCCACTCAACGCCCATGTCCAGTAGGTTGACAAAAAAGTCGTTGCTCAACACGCCTTTGCGGTCGGTGAACACACCGTGTTCTGTACCGTCGTAGTTTGTACCCAAGACGCGCATGCCGCCAATCAGAGCGGTCATCTCCGGTGCAGTCAAGTTGAGCAACTGCGCCTTGTCAATTAAAAGCTCCGCTGCAATTGCGCTGTGGTGTGGCTTTGCGTAGTTGCGAAACCCGTCAGCAATCGGCTCTAACACGGCAAAGCTGGTGACATCCGTCTGCTCTTGCGTTGCATCGCCACGTCCAGAAGAAAACGGAACTGTGACGTTAAAACCTGCATCGCGTGCAGCCTTCTCAACTGCTGCACTGCCGCCGAGCACAATCAAATCGGCCATGCTTACGTTCTTGTCGAGTTCGTTTTGGATCCGCTCTAGTACGCCAAGCACTTTTTCGAGTTGTGACGGTTGGTTTACTTCCCAATCCTTCTGTGGTGCAAGGCGTATGCGAGCACCGTTTGCGCCGCCGCGCATATCTGAGCCACGGAAGGTGCTGGCTGAAGCCCAAGCCGTTGTCACCAATTCGCTGACCGTAAGCCCGGAGTCCAAAATCCTGCGCTTCAGGTCGGCGACTTCTGTGTCAGTCAACTCATAGTCGACCGTCGGGACTGGGTCTTGCCAGTCAAACTCTTCTGTCGGGACTTCTGGGCCTAGGTACCTGACTCGTGGTCCCATGTCGCGGTGTGTTAGTTTGAACCAAGCGCGAGCAAATGCATCCGCAAACTCGTCGGGCTGCTCGTGAAACCGCCGAGAGATTTTTGCGTATTCTGGGTCCTCTCGCAAGGCCACATCAGTAGTCATCATCATGGTCGGAACTCGTTTCGACTGGTCTTCTACATCCGGGGCAAGGTCTTCTTCCACGGGATTCACGGGTTCCCATTGCTTTGCGCCGGCTGGGCTCTGGGTCAGTTTCCACTCGTACTTGAACAGCAGGTCGAAGTAGCCGTTATCCCACTCGATGGGATTCGCTGTCCAAGCACCTTCAGGACCTCCTCCAATTGTGTCACGGCCAAAGCCTTTGCCGTGTGCGCTCTGCCAGCCTAGGCCCATCGCCTCGACTGGGGCGGCTTCAGGCTCCCTGCCGACCTGTGTCGGATCACCGGCACCGTGCGCCTTGCCGAATGTGTGTCCGCCTGCAATGAGCGCCACGGTCTCTTCATCGTTCATCGCCATGCGTTTAAAGGTCTCGCGGATGTCGCGAGCAGCGGCCAATGGGTCAGGGTTTCCGTTTGGTCCTTCCGGGTTCACGTAGATGAGACCCATCTGCACGGCACCGAGCGGATTCTCCAGGTCGCGGTCGCCAGTGTACCGCTTGTCACCGAGCCATTCGGTTTCAGCACCCCAGTAGATGTCTTCTTCAGGGTGCCAGACGTCCCTGCGGCCCGCCCCAAAACCGATTGTCTTTCCGCCCATGGACTCAATCGCGACATTGCCCGCGAGGACAATCAGGTCGGCCCAAGAGATTTTATTACCGTACTTTTTCTTGATTGGCCAGAGCAGTCGGCGAGCCTTGTCGAGATTGACGTTGTCCGGCCAACTGTTGAGGGGAGCGAAGCGCTGTGAACCGGTTCCAGCGCCGCCGCGCCCGTCCCCAATGCGGTATGTACCTGCAGAGTGCCAGGCCATACGGATGAAGAAGGGGCCGTAGTGTCCATAGTCAGCAGGCCACCAATCTTGACTGTCTGTCATGAGGTTGCGAAGGTCGCGCTTGAGGGCATCGTAATCCAATTCTGCAAATTCCTTGGCATAATCGAAGCCGTCACCCATGGGATTTGACTTGCGGTCATGTTGACGCAGGATGTTCAAGTTGAGTTGGTTTGGCCACCAATCTTTGTTTGACGGACCGCGGGATTGGTGAGTCGTAGCACTACCGTGCATGACCGGGCACTTTCCGGTGTTGTCAGCGTCTGGCATGGGCAATTCTCCCCTCTATCAAAGTTTAGATTTAGATTTAATATAAATAAAGTGTATAACGGGGCACCTCCGTCGTCAAGGGGACGGGCCCACTTCTGGTGGCCAGAGGTCGTCACGACATCCCTTCGCCAGTACGTCAAGCACTCGTCTCATTATATTGATTTCAATTGCAGTTATGCGATGAAACGAGCCACGCGTGTTCGGTCCGACACCACCATAATTTCGCACTCATCAGAATGGCTGCTATCGGTTATAGTTGATTTACTACGAGAACCGGGGATTTCGCTTCAGGAGGCAACTATGAAACGCGACCTAGCTTTATATTTGGTCAGTGAGGTGATTCTCGACATCGGGATTGGCCTATTCCAATATGCCCAGCCATTCTACTACGTGTCGCACGGCGCTAGCGACGCTATGGTTGGCTTCCAGTTTGCACTGAATGCGCTTTGCGGCGGCGTCGGTGCACTGCTGTTCGGGCCCGTCGCGGATTACATCGGGGCGTCAAAGGTATGGAAGGCGACAAGTTTTGGCTTGGCTCTCGGTTACCTCATCACGGCGCTCACTCACACTGTGCTCCTCTGGTCCGTCGGCTCCATCGTGACAGGACTCAGCGCAGCGCTTTTGATGAGCACGGAGAACGTTGTCTTGAAGAGACTCAGTTCCGACCGAGAGATGGCGAGTGTTCTGAGCAAATTTGTCGCCTTGTACAGTTTTGTTATTGGCGCTGGCAGCGTGGCATCGGGCTGGGTCAGCACAGCGTCCGGCTACGGGACTGCAGTCGTAGTCGGCGCCCTGGTCACACTTGCCGCCATGCCGATTCGCCTGTTTACACAAGGGCGAGACACCAAGACGCACACCGCTTTCCGGCGACCATCGCGGCGCATCCTCGCGATGTCGGTGTACGCCTGCATGTTTGGCATTGGCATGGCGCTCGTCAATCAGTTTGCGACCATTATTATCCACAGACAGCTCGGTATGTCGACACACGGTACAGCGGTCGTTGCGGCGGGAGGGACATTCATGGTCTCCCTCGGATCGTTGTTTGTTTCCGCGCTCTTGCGTAAGTTCCGCCGCAACTCCACTCTGGGGCTTAGTTACGTGGCCACAATTGGTCTTACGCTCGGACTCGCCTTCTCTCGCAGTCCGGGCGCGTACAGTGCACTGTACCTGGCGCGCACAGCGACTACGTCGATTCCAGGTCCGATTGTTGACGCGGCATTCCTAGAATTGACGCCTGTGACCGACTTTTCGCAGATGTTCGGTGTTCGCGTCTTTGGCACGAACGTCGGGACATCAGTCGGCTCATTCGCTGGCGGCGCCTTGGTCGGTGCCCGCGCACTCGGCTGGCTGGCGTCGCTGTCCGCAGTTGTGTTCTTAGCCGCCGGCGTCTACCTGATCGTACTCCTTCGCCGCATCTCGCAAGTGGCAGGACAACCGGCATACGCCATGCAACGAGAGACTGATGTAACGAGCCTGTAAGCCGTCTAGTCTAGGTCGCAGTCCACTTCGGCCGCTAGAACTCGAGCTTGCCAGTGTAGAGAAATTCCTCCACGGGGTGGTCGTCGACCACACCGTCCAGAATCCGCCGCGTTCCATTCAGCGCGTCATCGAGCGGGACGGAGACTCCCTCACGGTGTGTAAATGGCTCTGCCACATAAAACGGTTGAGACAAGAACGCCTCTAACCGTTCACCACGATGGTACGTGACCCGGTCCACGTCTGACAGTCGATCGACTCCCCACGCTGCAACGAGTGAGCGCAATTCTTTGTATCTGCGCAGCAGTTTCTTGGCACGCTGTTGAATCGTGAGGTGAGTCATCTCCGCCTGAGCACCTTCTAGCAGGGCAGAGGTGGAGGTGACGGGGTCAACTGCGGGATAGAGTGAGCGTGTCACAAGATTCACGTCGAAGCGAAGTAACGTGTCAAGTGGGCCGTACGGTATGTCTTCGTCCGCGGCTTCGCCACTCACGTCCACCAAAATGGTCGTGACCGGACGTGCACCGAATTCGTTGAGCTTCTCGTTCAGTGTCCACAGTCCGCCGGACAGGACCGTGCGCCGGTCCGCTGCAAGCAGGATGTCATGCTCGCTCTGGCGCTGGTCAATCAGAGAGTAGATTTCGTCCAAAGTAGTTCCCGTGAGTTGGGCGCTGTCCATCAGGTCCTTGATGGCGTGATGGACATTGTCCGAGTCGGTGAGTTCATGGAGCGCGAACGGCGACCAGAACACTGTGGCGTAATCCCGTTGTTGAAACCGATGAAACAACTCTTGGACTAGCACCAATTGCCCCACGTTTGTCCGTGCCACTAGCCCAATTGTGCCACCGCGTACCAAGGGTGCAAACAAGTCTAAGACTTTGATCCCGGATTCCAGCATCCCGGTTTTCCCTCCTCTGATCACTAACTCGTCGAGTGAGCACCCTGCTAAAGTGGCTAATGTCACCAGAGTGCGTATCTCAGCACGAGCCAGCGGAATTTTGCCAGTGCACAGATTGGAGACTGTCGCAGGGCGAAGGCCAACTGCTTTCGCAGCATTGGTCAGGTTGGGCACTTTCCGGCGCAACAGCGGTACGTTCAAACGAATGTCCTCATCCACAACTGTACCCTCCTTTGAGTACATAGTAATTTAAATTACGTTAAAATGCAATCACATTTTCTTTTTAAAGTAATTATATTTACTTTGCGCGTGGTGGTGGAATGAAGTGCAGCGGTGAGAGGGCAATGTTCCGCTACGTGAGGCTTGTCCAGCTCAGACTGGGCTTAGCGTGTCTCGACCCCGTCGCCAGCGGCGAGAGTGGGACAGCCGCGGAGTCAGAGTCTCCCCTCGAACCGTGACTGCTTGCGATACCGGCCCATCGGAACCTGAAGCAGGCAAGTCTGTCGTTTCGAGTCGAAGTGGTAGATGCGGTCGCACACCGCCTCGTCGTACCCGAGCAGAGGGTGACCCGCCAGACCGACTGCGGAGGCTGCGAGCAGCAGTCGCTGTAAGGCGATTCCGACCTCCATCTGCTGGATTCGGTACCCCCGGTACCCGAAGTCGGCGCGGCGATGGTCACCTGCCCCCACTAGGTGGAAACAGAGCGGCACTTGAAAGAGATTGACCGTAGGCATCGACAACCCGTATTGCAGTTCCATGCGCACGTCTCCCGACCGGAGCAAGTGCAGTGCATCTGAGTCCGGGGCGTAGAGATACGCGCCGTCTTGAATGCCGTCGATTCCGTGGACGCAGACGGCTAGTTGAATCGGAGGGTGTGAAGGCTGGAAAGTGGGCTCCGTGTCGCAGGTATAAGAAAGGCGAGCCGTTGTGCGCAGCACTGTGGTGAGTTGTTTGAGACTGACGGGAACGGAGGTGAAATCAAGGGCTGGTGAAAACCGCTGCCGACAGGCGATATCAAAGTCTGCCAGACGATGGTCTTCATCGTGAAGCGGTATTGGTTCACCGACCGCAGTACTTTCGCACAACTCCTGATTGCTGGCACTGCGAAACTCATCTGTGGAATGGAACATCGCGGCTAGGTTGGCCTCGCGCAGCAACGGGTAAGGGGTGAGCCTCTGCGACTTTACATAGTGTCGATGGTTGAGTCGCTGGACGTCGCTGGTGAGGACTTCATCGGTTACAGCCGCTGGCGCCTCACGTATTCTTTCCCGACTGGTGGGTCCGTGTCCGACATGGTGTAGTGGAATGACGGCGTACACGCTCTCATTTTTTTCGTCTAGCCCAAGGATGTGATTCATCGCGCGGTCGAGAAACTGAAAGTACACGGAACCGGAGTAGCCGCAGACCTCTGCAACCGAGAGCGATTGACCCACGAGCACACCGGCGTCGAGCCCTTGCAGCCGATAGGCGAAGTCGTGGTACTTGAAGTAGTTTTTCCAAAACACGGTCGATACAAATAGCACGCCAATGGCCGAAGACAGGTGGCAACCGCGCCCCAGCGCGCATTCGAGATAGGTGTCGTAGTTGCCTGCCCGCAGGAGCACGAGGCGGTGGTGCGCCACGTCGTAGTGGTAGAAGCCGGGGGGCACCGCATCTACGCGCAAGTAGGCGTACAGTTCACTTGGGTAGAGTGCCCCGCCGGAGGGTACGAACCGCCGGAGGGCTTGCAGAATGCAGGCCTCTTCACCCTCATCAAATCTCGGCAGGACTGCGTGACTCAAGTGTGTCAGCCCGTAGGTGTACCAGAAGAGCGTCGCGAGTTCCTGGAGACTTGGGTTGCCGGTTGGGAGCAGCCTGGTCGGACGACCGCCGCATGACATCGGTGTCTGTAGAGACGTCGACGGAGGCAACGGGATCGTTGGCAGACCTTGGTATAGCTTGAATGGCAGCGGCGCGTCTTCCCAGTCGACTTGTGCGTCGACGGGACGGACTTTGTCGATGTCAAAGTGCAAGTGGAGCAAAAAGTCGTCGAGTTGCATCGGTCGCCCTCCCCGGAACTTTCGATTACCTTCGGCCTAAGGAAACGGGTGTGGATGTGGGTTGAGCTCCTTCTTCGTCAGAGGTCGGTCCCGATACCCGAGTTGCATCGGAACGTTGAGCACTCGGTCGAGGTGTTCGAGACGTGTGAATTGGTAGCCAAAAGTCATCGGTAGCATGCCTGGAACAATTACTTTGACACAGGAGAGGCCGTTTCTGGATAACTCCGGCGATGTCTGATCGACGACCATCACGTTGAGCTTGAGTCGCTTGAACACTTGGAGCAGCGCTTGGAGGTCCTCTGTCAGGTCGGCGCTCTGGTCAAACTGGCGGGGGAACGCTTGAGCCAGCGTTTGGACCGGTCGGTTGTCGTCGAGCAGAAAGCCAAGTCTCGCTTCGGCTTCAGGCAGCCCATATAGCATGGAGTGATCGGCCATCTCACGGAGGCGGCTCGGGTACTTCAGCATGTGCAGGTAACGGTCTCGTTCCGCCTCCATTTTGTCATCAAAGCGGAGTAACATTCCGGCTGTCTCGTGAATGGCAGCTTTGACCGCTCGCAGTGGGTCAAGGTGAGAGGCGGCGGAACAAAGGAGGTTCAGGCCGCGTGATCGCCTGTTTTTTGCCACGACGAACACGGTCGGGACGGCGTTCTCCATGGTTGCATTGTAAAAGTGTAGGCCGTAACCCGTGACAGTGCGTAAGCGTTCCATCATCCACCGTAGTTCACGGTCAGGGTGAGTAGACAAGTCGAGCAGAGGGAGCGCCAACTGCGCGTACCACGTGAGCAGGAAGGCGTCGCGTTCAACGACTTCCAGGATGCCGTGAAAAATCGCCTCGGACATTGTGCTGCCGACGGCGCAGCCGTTCGACGTCTCGTAGACGAAGGCGTCTTCGTGAAAACCGAGGCTGTAGTAGGCGAGGTGTAGCGGCACGAGAATTGGCCGCTGTTCGGTGAGTGAGTGCGCCCAGACCCAATCCATCTGCGCGTCCTCGCGAAACGCCCGAAACGGGAAATCAGGGCGGTCGTATTGCAGTGGGTCGTGTAGTCCGACGGACGCCGGGTGTAAAGCGTGATTGGCAATCTGCTCAAACGCGGCGCGCACGACAGGCCGTTTGCCGCGAGGTTCGATGCCACAATAGCGTTCGAGTCCCTCCAAAATCGCGACAGGTTCACAGTCGCTGTAGACGTTGGCGCGACCAGCTGTCCCCTCGTCGCCCATCGGCAGCGGCAGGTTCACACTGACGGTCGCGAAAGGCGTCACCAGGTCCTGTACTTTGGCGTTCAATAGCCCCGTATCTGGGTCGAGGTAGTCCTGACTCAGCTTTCTTGCAAAGTCACCGATGCTGCGACTGCGAAAACTTGTGGCTGACACTTTCGGAGTTGGCTCAAGCGTGATTGTCGCTGCCTCTGGTGTGTCCGTCGCCGGTGTACCGCAGACCGGGCAAGCGGTGATTGGCAAGACAAAGTGCCAGGTTGTCTCTAGTGTCATCAGGTTTGCCCGCAAAATGTGATTCGCAAGGCGACAAGCGTCGGGGCATCGTAGCGCCTGTTCTACTTGTGCCATGATGAGAGTTGTCATGTGGACAAGTCCTGTCCGGCTGACCCAAGCGTCGCGGCGTCGAGCAGGCTGTTCATCCGGTTCGGGGGTGTGATTCGTCGCTAACCACTCGCGCAGCCGCCACATCTCTTGGCGGTCTGACTCAGCCATGAGTAGACGTGTGTCCGCACACTGTGAGCAACCGGCATGACCGGGCCGGACGAATGGTCCAATGATTCCGTAGCCAAGCGCGACAAATCCCCGCACCCAGGGCACGCCAGCGCTACGAAACGACGCCTCGGCAGTTTCAGTCACAGCCGGTTGCCAGCCGTCGTCAAGGACAATGCCCAAGTCAATCCCGCTTGGAACCTCACCCGTCCACTCAGGATTGCGCGTCAGTGTGCAGAAATCTGCGGCGTCCAGTCGTCGCTCGACGAGGTGTGCCAACTCGCCCTGTCCGGTGACCCAAACACGTTGTGTCATGACGATTCCCCCCGCTCGAACGTGACGCCGACCACAGCGGCCACGGTCTCCTGCAAGAATGGCTCGACGGCCATGTCCACAAGCTCGACGTGTACGCCGCATTCATGCCAAAGGTCAACGGTGAGAGTCAGTTCTTCTGCACTGAATCCGCGCCATGTAGGGACTTCGAGCGGAATGGCACTCGCGTCGGCTTGAACTACGTCGTCTGTTGACTTCTCAATCACATCGCTCTGTGTGGTCACGCTAGTGTCGCTGCTCTCACAGAGCAGTACACAGGTAAGCACCCGCCGCAAGGCCATCGTCGTGGTGAAACCGACCGCCCCCACAAACCTGCCGCGGTGCTCGGCCCAAATAACCGGGATCGACAAAAGGTCATCCCCGCGCCAGATGACTGGCATCGAATCCACAGCCTGAAGGGAGCGCAGACAAAACTGACACAGTTCATCGTCGACTTCACCGAGGACAACTCGGCGCACGACGACCGGCTGTTTTTGAACGACCCGGCACAACTCACGGGTCAGCGCCTGGAGCAGGCCGCGTCCCACAGCTTCGGCGAACGTGAGTCCGGCGCCAACGCACATGCTGTGGAACTTGTTAGCCTCGGCAGCGATGAGCTTCTCCACGTACGTTTCGATGCCGACGAGTCCAGCTTCACGTCGCGCCTCATCGTGTGTGAGGGCGGTGGTGATATGTTCAGGGAGCAGGTCCGCGGGCCCAGGGGAGAGCGGGTCGATGGGTTGAACCTGGCACCTTGCAAACGGGATCTGCAGGAGTTCCCCCTCGTCCCAAACATGAAAAATCCCTGTGACGGGACTGGTTAATTCAGCGAAGCGCGACAGCGCCTCAGCTAGGTTCTCCATACTCCCGGCGTCATTGAGCAGTCTGTCCCGCCAGTTGTCCACCCGTCCTGCGACCAGAGTGGTCGACCTCTCTGCGGCTGGAATCACGTCGTGCCACGTGCCCGCGAGGGTCTCTCCATTGAGGACATATATGCGTGGCCGGGAGCCCTTATCGACCCCGGTCACGACCTTGAACAACTCAAATACGAGTACATTGCTGAGCACTGCCGCAGCTGTATCGGTAAATCCGCTGATACTGAGGTCCAGTTCCCACAAGGACGCGTGGAGTCGGCGCCATACGCTGTCAAATGTGACGTCTGCGCCTGACGCCGGCATGACCGCAGGTACGACGAAGCCGATGGGGCCGACTGCGACCGCGCAGAAGAACAGGGCCTGGGCACCGCGACAAACGGTTTCGACGCGGCGCAAAGCCTCCGGATGGACCGTATCACAAACGTACAGTACGGCGTCCATGGCGCGCACGGCGTCAGGCAGAGCGTCCACGGTCACGACGTGGATGACGGACAATCCAGATTGCAACAGCGCTTGGACGAGCGGGGATAGCAGAGAACCGCCACCGACAATGAACACTTTGGCGTTTCTGTACGTCTCGAACCGATAGGCGCCAGAGCCCTCCAGGTTGTCGAGAAACTCAATTTGTGTTTGGTAGGTCTCGAGGAGTGATTCCGACAACCCGTGTGCACTGTCTGTGCTGACGTCTCTGAGAAAACCGTTGTTGTAGAGAATGTCCGCAATCTCATAGACCCTGTCTCGGTAGGGGAGAGGCAATCCATCAGTCAAGGTATCGATGCTTTGCATGCCGTCAAACGCGGGTAGCAACTGCTCGATCCAGGACAGAACCGACGTGCCGTCCATTCGAAATGAACTCACATTGTTTCGAAAGTAAACGCTGCCGTCTGGGGCGGGCAAAAAGAATGTATCCGGTTTGACTTTGAGCCGCATCCAAGGCTGGACCGTCTGCATACAGACCCTCCTCGTCAATCGGACAGACTAGGTGCATCTGTGGAAGGCGTTCATGACCGCCCCATCTGCGGTATCATATCAATCCTCACGTTGAGAAGTTCCAAAAAGAAATCCCCATCCGATGAGACAAGTTGGACGGGGATGGAACATGTGTCTTGCGGTAAACTTAGTGACTAGAGCGCGGTTCCTGTTACCAGCAGAAAAAGCAGCCAAAACAGCCAAAGCAACCGCCACACCTGTAACACCCACCGCAGCCGCCACAACGGTAACAACCGCCGCAGCCACCGCACCGGTAACAGCCGCCGCAGCGCCAGAGGACGGTTTCCACATCGTTCTTGTTGTCAGTCGGTTTGACTTGTTCTGCATGTAAATCGCCGAGATCTAATTTCTGGATGTTCTTTTTGAAATCGCTCACTTCGCTCCACCCCCCGTCAGGGAATAGACCCCCAGTCGTTCGTATAGCTTTATGGGGGAGGGGGGCGAGGCGTACAGGCCACTGTCGTGCACCGAACACCCATTTTGAAGAGCGCGATGTTTGAACACCGAGCATCCCAACATTTGGGTTGACGAAAACCCATTGCGTCTGTGGGCTGTGGTTGGTAAGCTAGTAGACGTTCGGCACAATCGAAAATGAAGCTTCCGATTGCACAACTGGCGGAAATGTGGGGATAACCACAAGGGAGTGCAATCGTCTCACTTGCCGACCGCCTGGGCGCCCGTATGTACGGTGTCCAGGCGGTTTTGTGTTTTTTCAGACACCTGTTCCTCACGACCGCCGGGGCACTGCAGTCAGAATCGGCCGCGAGGCTGTATTCGACACCTAATCCGAGGAGGTCCTGCTATGTCAACCGCTGCGCCAACCACTCAAGCTGCCCTCCTGAGCGGGGTACCAGTCGCCGAGAGTATCAGAACTTCTGTGCTAAAACAGGTCAGAGCGTATCATGCGAAGGGTGTCACACCGACGATGGTAACGGTTCTCGTCCAAGGTGATGCCGCTTCAGCTGTGTATGCGCGGCAAAAAGCGCGCATGGGGAAGCGTCTTGGCATCGAAGTCGAGGTCCTTGAGCTAGACGCCAGTGCCACGCAAGACCAACTGTCTGACCTTGTGAGACGGTTGAGTCAGAGTCCTGACATACACGGGATTATGCTGGAACTTCCGTTGCCTGAACACATTCAACTGTCAGTAATCCTCGAACAACTCGATCCGCGTAAGGATGTAGACGGACTAACTGATGTCAATCGCATGGCGAATATCACCGGCGATCCCGGTGTCTATCCGGCGACTCCTTTGGCTTGTCTGGCACTGATCGACCACTACGACATAGAAGTGAAGGGTCGTGAGGTGGTTCTCATTGGCTGCGGCAAAACGGTTGGGAGCCCCCTGTTTCATGGACTGATTCGAAAAGGGGCTACGGTAACGGTCTGTACGGAGCACACCAGGGACTTGAAGTCCCATTTGCAGCGTGTGCCGCTTGCGGTCGTCGCAGTGGGGGCCGCGGGATTAATTCAACCGGAAATGGTGCATGAGGACCTGATTTTAATTGACGCAGGGATGAGTGAACTGCCCGATGGTCGCATGGTCGGCGACGTCAGTCCCGCTGTCGCTGATTACGTCGCAGCGCTGACACCGACCCCGGGAGGCGTCGGGAAGGTGACGACGATGCAGTTGTTCAGCAATCTCCTGCGCGCAATGTCGTTGCAGCAACTTTGACTGTTGCTGCAAACACGCCCCCGCGGTTCGCTGCTGTGGGGCTTTTCAAACACTCGAGGTTAGCCAGTTAATGCACTGTTGACGGGGCTGCACTGTCGTGATTTGTGCCGATTGACGTCGCTTCGCTGAGGCGTTTGTGATTCATGTACAGGTAGAAAGGGACGCCTGCGAGCATTAACAGAAAACCGTACATCACGGTCTGTGCGCCGGAACCATAAATCGCCCAGCCGGCATAGATAAAGCCAAGCAAGGAGATAAATGAAACTTTGATGAAAGTGAATAGGTTCAAGGTCTTCGTGCTCTTCATCAACATAATTTCTGAAGCAGCAGTAAATGCGTAGACCGGCAAATAGGACAGTGTAGCGAGCAGCATGACGAAGCTGAATGCTGAATTGAAGCTCCTGGTGTAGTTCATCAAAAGCAGGATGTTTGCGAGCACCGAGCCAATGATGAGAGCGATATGAGGTGTCCGATACTTGCGATGCACCTTCGCAAAAGCCTTCGGAAACATGCCGTCTTCTCCTGCAGCAAAGGCGATGCGCGCCGTCGACAACAACCAACCTACGGTGGTGCCAAGAATGCTGATCACCGCTGCGACTGTAATAACTTTGCCAATTCCATTGCCCATAAACTGACTCAAGATGTCGGAAATCGGTGCGGAACTTTGGGCAAGGTGAGTAGGGTTCATCGCGCCCATCGCGAATACATTAATGGCCATATACATCAAGGTTGCGATTGATATGCCGAGAATCGTACTGCGGCGGATGTTCCTCTCTGGGTTTTTGATTTCCCCAGCCGCAACCGTTGCACTCTCAAGACCAATGAACGCCCACAGGGTGGAAGACGCGGCGCCTGACATGGTCCCGAGACCCTTGTTGTGCGGAAACAACGGGGTAATGTTCGCGCCATTGAAGTGAACCGCTGCTATCACAATGAATCCAACAAACAGCAGGATTTCAAAGACAGTAATGGCTGTCTGAACCTTCCCTGCCAAACGAACGCCGAGAATGTTGATCCCGGTAAATACCCACAGGATGATACTGGTGAAGAGAAATCCGATGAGGTGATTCGAGGCGAGGACCGGGAATAGACCTCCTGTGTAGCTCGCGATCGCAATGATCACTGCCACATTGCCGATCCACGATCCGTTCCAGTACAACCATGCGTTCAAGAATCCGGTGAAGTTTCCGAACGCTTGCCGGGAAAACTCGTAAGGCCCACCCGTTCTAGGGTATTGGCTTCCGAGCTTTGCGAACGATAAAGCCAAGAAGATGGAACCGAGACCGGTCAGAATCCACGCCAACATAATTGACCCGGGCCCTGCCTTTTGCGCCAAGGTTGCGGGAAGCATGAAAATGCCAGAGCCCATCATATTGCCAGTCACTAGGGCGGTTGCCATCAACAGCCCGATGCCTTTCTTTAGTTGTGCTTGCTCCAAGTTGAGGCATCTCCTTTCGACTGCATGATTATGCAACAAAATGAGAATAAGCTCAACGGTACTTTGTGCCACTAAAGTGGTAAAGGCATTTGGCTCGGCGCCCTCACAGGTAAGTGTCAAAATGACACCTAGAGCGCGGCGTCCTCACAGGTAAGTGTCAATTTGACACCTAGAGCGCGGCGCCCTCACAGGTAAGTGTCAAAATGACACCTAGAGCGCGGCGCCCTCGCAGGTAAGTGTCAAAATGACACCTCCATCCCGATTAAGCGATATCTCACGCAATTACGCCTTCGTTGTTTCGAACTCACGTTTTCGTTCTTCAATCTGTGCAAACGCCTCTCTAGGTAGGGGTTTCTCTCCGCCAATCAACCGTGCGTTCAAAATCAACTCTGCAGCTTCATCGAGCGTGGCGAGCAACTGAGCTGTCTCCGCCGGCGACTTGCCAAAGGCGAGTACACCGTGGTTGGCTAAAAGGACGGCGGCAATGCCAGGCTTCGCTCCGACTGCTTCGACGATGCCGTTCACGGACGCGTCGGAACCACGAGGGGCCCATGCGATAACGGGGGCCGGTTCCGTCATGCCGAAGCGCATCAAAGGTTCGTACACAACAGGAATGGGCTCATGCGCAAGGGCAAATACAGTTGCATGAGGTGCATGAGTGTGGATGATGCCACCCACGGACTCTTTCGCCCTGTATACAGCAGCGTGCATTTGGATGATCTCGGCCTGGGCAGGCATCACTTCACCCTCCAGCACGGTTCCATCAGTACGAATCACTGCGAAGCTGTCCTCGTCGAGGTTTGCAACGTTTCCACCGCGCGTCATGAGCATGGTATCTGTCGAAAGCCGAGCTGACAGGTTCGCGTGGTGACCGCGGAACATGAGACCTGCGTCCCGTAGGGCAGCGGCTGCTAGCATAATCTCGCGTTTCGCTGTTTGGATATCCATACAGAGTAATCCTCCTTCGTATTTTTAACATTATACTGTATAATACAGTATGCAGATTCACGTTAAATCACGCTGGATAAAGTGTCAAGGGCTGCAGTGGCGGTGATAGTGTCTCTTTTTGTTTGAGTCCTATTCTCTAGCTTCAATAATCTGAGGTGTTTATTTGTGGAAAAGTACAAAACCGTTCCAGGCAAGCACAACCGGCATATACCGGCCTTTTTACTCCTCTTCCTCGCGCGCGAGGACGCACATGGCGGCGCGCTTTGGAACCATATGGCGAACCTGATACCGGATCATTTTGGGATTGATAGCGGCGCAGTCTACCGGGTCCTCCGAGAATTGGAGGAGAGGGGCTGCCTGACCTCGTACTGGAATACCGAAGACGCAGGGCCGGCAAAGCGAATCTATCACATGACTCCAGCTGGGTTCGCCGAATTGGCGATGTGGTATGAAGACATTCAGTTGCGAATAGACAATTTGACCTACTTTATCACTCAATACGAGTCGTTGGCCGAGTCTAAGACAATGGCCTCGGAGAGTGATCAATGAGCGTGACTCGAGCCGCGTCAGGGGAGCCTGTGAACCGACAAGGGTACCGCTGGGTTGTCTTTGCCACCGTTGTTTCAGGGACGTTTATGGTGAATGTAGACAGCAGCATTATGAATGTTACGCTTCCTGTCCTTGAACGCAATTTTCATGTCGGTCCTGAGGTGTTGCAATGGGTCATTTCGGCCTATTTACTGATGATTACTGGAATACTTCCGGTGGTTGGAAGTCTTTCCGACAGACAGAATCGCAAAACTGTGTTTATTATTGGAGTGGGCATTTTTACGCTCGGTTCAATATTGTGCGCTTTCTCAGATAGTATTACGCAGCTTATCTTGTTCCGCATCCTCCAGTCGGTTGGAGGGGCCGTCATCATGGGGAATGTGATGTCCATCGTGTCATTTATATTCCCGGAAGGTCAACGCGGCAGACCTTTGGGTATTGTCGGCAGTGTGGTTGCTGCGGGCACCATTGTGGGCCCCTCGCTAGGTGGTATCTTAATCTCCATCTATAGTTGGCGTTCTGTATTTTGGGTGAACGTCCCGATTGGGATTGTTTCCATAATTGTTGCGGCATTCGTCCTTTCACCGATTCGCTCGAGTAAACAACTCGGTAAATTTGACATCCCCGGAGCCAGTATGTTTTTCGTCGGGATCGTCAGTCTGATGTTGTGTATATCAGAGGGTACGACGTGGGGATGGGGTAGTGCTCAGAGTTTGCTACTCACAGTCTTGAGCGTGTTGGCGCTAGCTGCATTTATCTGGCGTGAATTGAAGACACAAAACCCTGTGATTGACCTGTCCTTCTTTCGCTCTGGGGCTTTCACGCTTGGGAATTTAACCGGTTACTTGTCGTACGTAATGATGATGTTTCCGGGGATTGTGTTGCCGTTGTATATGCACGATGTCTTGCGCATCCCGACAGCGCACATCGGCTTGTTGCTGACACCGCAGGCGCTCAGTATGATCATTTTTTCTCCAATTGGTGGGTGGATGGCAGATAAGTTTGGCGTGAATTTACCTGCGGCAGTGGGATTGTTGCTTGGTACGGCTGGCCTCAGTTTAATGGCGGCGTTAGGCATAGGGGCGTCGTATTGGCAGATTGTTTTTGCATTGACCGTGTTCGGTCTCGGGATGGGGCTGTTTACATCCCCCAACAACGTGTCTGTTCTTGAAAGTGTGCCGGTAGAAAAGTCCGGGCTGACGGGGAGCTTAATGGCGACTGTGAGGAATTTTGGACGAGTGTCTGGCGTGGCAATGACGGTACTCTTTTTGCAGATGTCCGGGAGTACGCTTAGTACAATGCGGGGATTTTCGCAGGCTTCTTCATTTACTTTTAAGCTGGCTGCTGGAATCGGGATGGCGGGAATTCTGCTGACGATGATTCGATGGACCACACGCCCGCGCATGCGTAAAACTGCCAAAGCCAATCTGTAAGGACTTTACACCAGGAGGGTCAGACGAAGATGCGGGGACTTTTGCATTCATTTAGTGTTCGAGACTACAGATGGTTGTGGCTCATCACCACGCTCACCAACGCCGGATCGTGGACGTTTACTTTGGTTGTCACGTGGCAGTCCTATCAGCTCACGCACTCCTCGGCATGGTCAGGTGCCATCATGTTTGCCACGCTAATTCCGAACATTTTTGGCGCGCCAATCGCTGGTGTGTTGGCGGATTTGTTGGACCGCCGGCGGATGATGTTCGCGGCGGCTCTCGCGCAAGTCGTGGTGACAGTGCTGCTCGCCTCGCTGTCGCATGCGCGCTTAATTTCCCCTCCGTGGTTGCTTGTCCTTGCTCTGGTCTTTGGCTTTTCTTCGAGTGCGCTCAGCGTCCTGCTCAGTTCTCTAGTTCCTGTGATTATTCCGCAGGAGAAGCTGTTTAATGCGCTGTCTCTACAGGCCCTCGCACAAAGGGGAACAGAGTTCGTTGGACCGGCGGTGGCCAGTCCACTGCTGGTTGTGTTCGGGCCAGGCATTGTTTACCTGTTCGCGGCACTCTTGTACCTGGCTGCGTCTGCTTGTGTGTTCGCGCTGCAGAAGACGGAGGCAGACCGCGACCCTTCAGCGGATATCGGCCGGAGGCGAGCTTTTGGCCCGCTTATTGACGGTTTTGCCTACATTCGACGTACACCTGTGATTGGCGTGCTGGTCTCCCTCGTCGGTCTGCACTGTGCGTTGACCATGGCCTACATGGGCATGTTGCCTGGGTTCGTGAAGACACTGCACGGAGCAACTGGACTGTACGGTGAGATGGTGAGCACGGTCGGTCTAGGGTCTATCCTTGGGACGCTGATTCTGGCGGGCGTAAAGAGCGTGAAAATGCGTGGCACTTTGTACTGGGTCACGGCCATCTTGAGTGGTTTGTCACTGTCGCTCATGGCGGTAGTAACGAATCACCAACTCGTTGTCTTGGCCGTCGTCGTGGTTGGTGCGTCACAAGCTATGTTTATGACCCTCAGTCTGGGGTATATCCAGCAGATGAGTGTGCCCAACATGCGGGGAAGAGTCACCAGCTTTTACCTGGTCCTCGCCGGCGGATTTATGTCCCTGGCCAATCTCGGTTTCGGGGCGCTCAGCAACACACTATCGCCAGTTTGGATTATGGGCACGACCGGCATTTTATTTATGATCACGGTTTTTATCTACGGACTGTCGTCTCGCAAATTCCGCAGTGTCTGTAGATGGGGCGTGTTCGAACCAGAAATTCCAGTGACGGTTTCTAACCTGTCCGTGTGACGCAGGTTGGGGTGCGTGTGGACGAATTTATACATGGCGGGGTATGATTTTCGGGGGAATTGGACCCGCGACACAATGTCTTAACCTTTAGGAGGCGGATTGCATGGTTTCAGAAGTCGCTGATTTGTACGCATTGCTACAGAGTGTTCACGAGAGCGTGGACCAAATGGTGCAAGACTTGACCGACGAACAGTGGCTGACAAAACCGCTGCCGAACTTCAACAACGTGACCTCTGTTATCGATCACATCACCCGAGTCGAGAAGAAATTTTTCTCTGCGCTCGCCGGAGAATCGCTTGATATTGACACACAAGCCCCGTTTAAAGCGGAGAGCTGGGATTTGAATGCGGTCCATCATGATTGGTCCGCGTCGTTGCCGTATGCCGCAGAGGTGTTGGAGAATGTAAAGGAAGAGGAACTGTCGCAGCTAGGTCTGCACCTCAGAGTTGGAGAGTTGAACAAACGTCAGCTGATTGCGTACGCGATTGCGCACGCGGCTCATCACCGCGGCCAAATTCCGCTCATCAAGAAGCTTCTGATTAAGTCTGAGTAATCCCACTACTACTTAGAGGGTAGCAGGAAGAGGTGTGTTGTTGCGTTGATGAAGTTAGCTTGGCGCGTCATTACTCCGCTCATAATCAGCGGTATGTTGGTTGGAGGATGTGGGACAACACCCACGCAGTCAAACGTCAGTCGCCACGTAAAAAACAATACACCCCCTGTGTCCCCCAATGTGACGAACACTACGGTGAGCGGTTCTTCGACGGGAGGATTTATATCCGTCGGGAGCCGCGTCCCGAACTTTACTCTGAAGAACCTCTCCGGACATGGACAGACGTCTTTGGACCAGTTGCTCGGTAAGAAGCCGCTGATTATTAATGCATGGGCCTCTTGGTGTCCACCGTGTCAGGCGGAAACTCCCGACCTTGAACAGGCATTTAAAAAGTTCTCCAGTCAAGTGCAGTTTATCGGTGTGAACTTGACTAGCATCGACAGCGTCAGTGGGGCGCAGGCGTTCGTTAAGAAATACGGTGTTACGTACCCCGTGTTGCTGGACACAAAAGGTCAGTTTTGGCAGTCGTACACGGTGCTCGCCTACCCTACAACCTTCGTGATCAGTCCACAGGGCAAACTCATCTACATGCGGATCGGCGCTATGTCGAAGTCTGGGATTGCTCAATTGGTTCAAATGGCTACCTCAAAGTAAACCGTCCCCAAGTTCAGAACCAATTACTTCTGGTGCCTCAAAATGTCCTAGTCATTCTGAACACGTAGTTAATAAATACCGGATCGTGGCAGAATTTAATAGCCACCAAAGACTACGATATGGTTATAATTGAGGGTGGAAGTAGTAGGTTCTGAGCGTATCACTGCACCGGCTGTGTGCAGGAATACCCATGGGGAAAAGGAAGTCGATTTTTATGACGACCAGCCAGAATCAGACAGAGGTTATCTTGATTGGCGCAGGCATCATGAGTGCGACCTTAGGCTCGTTCCTGAAGGAGCTAGACCCGAGTTGGCGAATCAAAGTGTTCGAGAAGCTGGGGAAGGCTGGGGAAGAGAGCTCAAACGAGTGGAATAATGCAGGTACGGGCCACTCTGCTTTGTGTGAACTGAACTATACTGCGGAGAAAACAGACGGATCTCTAGACATCAGTAAGGCAATAAAAATCAACGAGCAATTCCAACTGTCTAGGCAATTCTGGTCTTATCTTGTCAAAAGCAATTGCATTCAGAACCCTGAAGACTTTATCCGATCTATTCCGCACATGAGTTTGGTGCAAGGAGAACACGACGTCGAGTTTTTGAAAAAACGGTTTGAGGCACTTGTGGACCACCCCATGTTCCAAGGCATGGAGTTCTCCGACGACCCCGAAACACTCAAAGCGTGGTTGCCTCTGGTCATGGAAGGACGAACGTCGAACGAGCCAATTGCGGCGACTAAAATCGACTCCGGAACAGATGTGAACTTCGGTGCGTTGACGCGCATGTTATTTGAACACTTGGAGAGCGTGGGCGCCGAGGTGAATTACAATCACTGTGTCGAGGACATAAAGCGTACAGACGACGGGTCTTGGGAACTGAAAGTCCGAGACCTAGGTAGCAACGTTGTCGCGAATCACACGGCCAAGTTTGTGTTTATTGGTGGTGGTGGTGGAAGCCTGCCACTGCTCCAAAAGACCGGAATCCCTGAGTCGAAGCACATTGGCGGATTTCCAGTAAGCGGACTGTTCCTGGTCTGCAATAACCAGGATGTCGTTGCGCAGCACCACGCAAAGGTGTATGGAAAGGCCAAGGTGGGTGCGCCACCGATGTCTGTTCCGCACCTTGATACCAGGTACATTGACAACAAAACGACGCTATTGTTTGGACCGTTTGCTGGTTTCTCACCGAAGTTTTTGAAATCCGGTTCAAACCTTGATTTAATCGGCTCAGTGAAACCGAACAATGTCGTTACGATGTTGGCGGCGGGCATGAAAGAAATGGCGCTGACGAAATACCTGATTCAGCAGTTGCTGCTGTCTGACGAAGAGCGCATGGAAGAACTTCGTGAATTCATCCCGAGTGCGAAAAGCGAGGATTGGGACACAGTAGTGGCCGGTCAGCGTGTACAAGTCATCAAAGACACTGAAGACGGCCGAGGAACACTGCAATTTGGTACAGAAGTCGTCAGTGCCGCAGATGGCACGATCGCTGCACTGCTTGGGGCTTCCCCAGGGGCTTCGACTGCCGTCCACGTTATGCTCGAAGTGTTAGCGAAGTGTTTCCCACAGCACATGGCAGAGTGGGAAGCAAAACTAAAAGACATGATTCCGTCTTATGGGTTGTCACTCGTGAACAACCCAAAGCTGTACCAAGAAATTCAGACTGATACAGCCCGGACGCTTGGTCTGATTGAGGAAAGATCAGCTTTAAGGGAAGACGGCCCTGTATTCACTGAGAAAGAGGCCGTCTACAGTTAACGCTAGCTCCACGGGTCGCGCAATCGCCTGACCGGTCGATTACCCGGCATCCCCGGGCGTCTTGGGGCGCCGGGTAACATTCTCGGCTGTGGTGGATGTCCGGTCATGTGTGGGCGCGTTTGGAATCGCAAGGCTCTTTGTGGCATGGGTTGCCGTCTCGGAAGCGGATTACCCCATTCATTAACCATTGGTGCACGAGGAATGCCTGGTTGGCCATAGCCGCCAATCCCGTGCCTGCTCCCGGGCGGTTGCCGAAATTGGGGTTGCGCGGACGTCCTCTGCTGAGGTAGAAACCTTGCCAGGAGACTTTGCTTACGCTTGGCCTTTACCGTCTCCTTGCTTTTTGAAGTGTCGCTGGTTTGACCGTCAGCGTTGACATGGTTTTGCGGCGTCATCCACGGCGCGAATGGGTCAGCCCCCCATGGCTGAAAGTTTTGCCTGGGTTGGTTCTGCGCCTCACCGGGAGATGACTGACCGGAGTCTTCTATACTCGGTTCATCGTTAGATGCGAGAAGTCGCTTTAAGGTATCCATGAGCATCATCCACAACAGCCCCTTGCTATTTTCCATAGCCAATGTTGCTGCATCACATTTCGTGAGGTACAGGTACCCTGTGCGCGAGTCCTTCGATTGCGCTATGCTAACATGGTGGACAGACCGGAGGGACGCGTATATTGAAAGAACTGCTGTGGTTTATTCACATTGCAGGGATTTGTCTGTGGTTCGGTAGCACCACAGGTGTTTTACTCGTTTGGCCAGCTCGAAACGTTTCTCGGAGTGCGGCGGATGTCCGGACCCTCATTCCGCTCCTCACGCGTACGAGCCATATCGGCGCTGGATTTACGGCTCTAGGCGGGACAATTCTGTCTTTCCTTGTTCAACCCAAGTCGGAACTCGGTGCATTCTGGCTGGCCGGGATGCAGGGCCTTGGCGTCGTTGCTTTCTTTATATCCGTGATTGTTCTGACTCGACTTGGCAAGCGGATTCTCCGTGCCGAGCCGGTGTCTGCCGAGGAGCAGCAGGTTGCACTACGGTACCGAGTCTGGTTGTTTATCGCCTTTGTTATCCTCCTTGTCTGCCTCGTCTTGGCTGCCTTTAAGCCAACTATATAACTGTACGCAGAGCGACAACGATGCTGCCGCGTAAGCACGGACCCACTTCAAGAACCCACGAGTGGAACGGAACCTGTTTTCAGTTAGGAGGAAATGGCCTACACTCAGTCGAATATCGCGAATACGGGGGTTGTTCAGACAGCGGGAGGACGTTTCAAGATGCGTGCACTTGCCGCGCGGGTAAGTAGTTGGCTAGTAGTGATTGTTGTTTTGTTCCTGCTGGTAGAGTTTCCAAGAGGGGTGCTCGTGGACGGCGGACAGGCCACGTCTCCGATACATACCTTCAAATGGCGTCAGTTTATTGACAATATTCATCAGCAGTTGCATGCGTGGTTAACGGGGTCGGCAGGTCAATCGGTTGAGTCGAGCACTCCGCTCAGAGATGTCCTTCATAACGTTCTACCATCGTTGGAGTTGCTTCTCATCAGCTTTGCCGTGGTCTTAGTGATGGGCACTGCAAAAGGGCTGTATGATGGCGTACATACTGCCGTTCGAAGTCCTGGGACTGTCTTGTCCAACGGCGTCCAGTGGACTCTGGAAGCAGTTCCTGACTTCACTTGGGTGATGGCGTTAATTGCGTTGTCCTTCTGGTTAGATCAGCGTGGACGAAACATTCACGTGTTTTTTGCAGGCAGTACGAACTTTTGGACTGGAACGTTGGTTCCAGCCTTAATTCTATCACTATTGCCTGTGATGTACGTGGCTCGCGCAGTTAGGCTGGCGGTAGAGTCTCAGTTCGAACAACAATACCTGACAACAGCAAGTGCAAAGGGCATTCCGCAAGGGCGTGTAGTCGTCCGGCATTTACTGCCAAACTGCTACGGCACCATCGCGGCTAGTTTAATTCCGGTCATCGGCATGCTTCTGTCCGCGCTGGTTGTTGTTGAATTTCTATTTGCCCGCAGGGGAATTGTTAATGGACTGTTTCAGTCCATGGGCAATTCGGGCGCTCTGCCCGTCTATTCCCCAGTGTCTACGGTCCCGTCCAATAATCCGCTCGTGATGTACTACAATTTTGATCCCGTTTTGTGTTTGTACTATCTACTTGTGTGCGTCCTCATGTTTGCTCTCCTATGGCTCATTGGGCGGGGCATACTTCGGATATTGGGGTTCCATGGGCAGACGAACCCTTTTTCCGCCAGATTACGCAATGCACGAACGGCATCGACGGGTCCTTGGGCACTTACGGTCGGCGCCTTCATGCTGATGGTGCTGTTGGCAGCGGGCCTGTTCGCGAACAAGTTGCCAATTCCGAAAGCAACCGCGAAGGACTTATTGCATTTCGGAAAGAGCATCACCCAAGTTTCAACGCCGCCGTTTCCCCCATCGCCATCGCATTGGTTAGGTACTGACGTCGAAGGGCATGACCTGCTTAGCTTGGCGTTGCACGGCACGTTGACCACGTTTGGAGAAGTCGGGGCAGCCGCGTTTCTGGTTGTCGCTGTGGCTGCTCTGCTCGCCTTTTCTTCTTCTGTATTGGAACTGCAAGGCCTGCGGTGGATTATCCACATGTGGAGCACGTTGTTTACTCTCATTCCGGGCGTGATTGGTGTTTTGTTGCTTATCAACATACCGCAGTTATATTGGGCGGGAGTTCATGTCCTGCCTGATCACTGGACTTGGGGACCGATTCACGTGTGGATTTACTTTGCTCTGTTGTGTCTAGTGGAGTGTGGTAGGGTTGCGTCGAATCTGCAGTTCCACCTTGATGCTGAATTTCACAAGGAATACATGGAAGCTGCATGGGTGTCGGGTAACTCCAGAATCGGTGCGTTTTTCATCCACGTGCTGCGTACCATGCTCGGAATTGCAGTCGAGACACTTGTTGCTGAGTTTGTCCGTGTGCTGGTCCTGATCGCTGTTCTCGGCTATCTCCAAGTCGCAATTCGGGCAAATTGGTGGCTTTCTGAGCCTCCCTGGCCTGCCGGTTGGCACTTCAATCAGTCGGCGAGCGATTGGGGTGCTTTAATTGCAGCAAACTCAAACTACTTTCGCGCGTATCCGTGGGTGCTTTTTGCACCGATACTCTTCATAACCTGGACGGTAATTGCGCTCAATTTGACTTTAACCGGTATTCAAAAGTGGCTCAATTCTGAACCAACTAGGAGGTCAGCTTCGTATCCGTTAGCGTTTCGGATTGTTAGTATCTGGATAAAACCAGAGATTAATAGCTCATTACACCTGCAAGAGACAAACCTATAACGATGGAGGAGAACGTATGAGAATTCTTATCTTAGGCGGCACGAAGTTCTTGGGACGGCACTTGGTGGATAGCGCGCTGAAAAATGGTCACGAAGTTACGCTGTTCAATCGCGGACTGACGAATCCAGGCTTGTATCCCATGGTAGAAACCCTTGTTGGCGATCGCGATGGGAACCTCGACGCGCTCCGTGGCCGCCACTGGGATGCGGTGATTGACCCTAGCGGATACCTTCCTCGCGTGGTGCGCCAGTCGGTTGAGCTACTGAAAGACTCCGTCGAGCACTACACGTTTGTCTCGAGCGTTTCGGTATACGTCGATTTTACGCGTGCGAATTTAAATGAGGATGCCGCAGTCGGCACGCTGGAAGATAAGACAAGCGAGAACATTCCAGAGCACTATGGGGAGTTGAAGGCGCTCTGTGAACAGGAAGTAGAGCAGGGGTTTGGTGAACGTGCACTCGTCATTCGACCAGGGCTCATTGTCGGACCGCACGACCCGACTGACCGATTTACGTATTGGGTGTGGCGGTTTGCTCAAGGTGGGGATGTATTGGTGCCAGGGCGATACGACTATCCGGTTCAATTCATCGATGTGAGGGACTTGGCGGACTGGATGATCAAGTTGGTAGAGGCTCAGGCAAATGGCGTCTTCAACGCGACTGGTCCGGACAAGCCGCTCAACATGAAGGGGTTTGTGGACACACTCGTCGACGTGACGCCTTCCGCTGGTCACCCGGTTTGGGTGAATGAAGAGTTCCTGCTCTCGCAAGGTGTTGAAGAATGGACCGACCTACCCTTGTGGATTTCAGACCGTACGGGTTGGCCTGGCTTTCAAACTGTCAATGTCAACCGAGCCATCGAGCAGGGGCTCACATTTCGCTCCGCTCGCGACACCATTCTCGATACGTTGAGCTGGGAGCGCTCACGGGAAAAGCCTGATGAAGGGCGCCTTAAAGCAGGCTTGAGTCGGGAACGCGAACTCGAGTTGTTGCGCGCGTGGAATGAGCGGCAGGCTAGATGAGATTGGCAAAATAACAAAAAGGGCCTGCGTAGAAACAGGGCCTGCCGTACAAACATATGTTCTTTTTTCGGGGTCTTTCAACAGAAAAGGCCCCAACTTTATTTTTCTATTATGATTATAAATTTTGAAGAAATATAAGTCTATTCTTGACAGAAAAAATAAACTATGATAACGGAACCCGGCCGGGAAGAATTTTCGAGAGGATATACGACGAATGCTAAAATCTCTGGTCACGACAGGGGCCCTCTCGGGCGCCCGGTTCCGCTGGTTCTACTTGGGTCGTACCGTCTCGCTCTTTGGCAGCGGTATGACACCCGTCGCTTTGGCATTTGCTGTCCTGCAAGTACAGCACGGACAACAGCTGCTCGGATACGTTCTCGCTGCAGAAATCTTGCCCGAAGTCATCATGGTGTTGATGGGGGGGAGTGTCGCCGATCGCTATCGCCGCGACCGACTGCTTGTCCTCAGCAGCGTCGGGTCTGGGTTGTCCCAGAGCGGAATCGCAGTGATTGTTGTACTGAGGCTGGACCCATACTGGATTCTGCCCTTGGCTGTCGTTAACGGCGTTCTCGGGGCATTTACATCTCCAGCCATGCGCGGCATCATCCCGGAGCTCGTCGAGCGGTCGGATATCAAACAAGCGAACGCCCTGCTAAATGCTTCTCGAAGTGCCGCAAAGATGCTCGGCCCGACGGTCGCAGGAGTGCTCGTTGCGTCAATTGGCGGCGGCTTTGGAATTGCTGTGGACGCCGCCAGTTTCTTTATCGCCGCAGGGTGTCTGGCGCGTCTTGACATCCCGTCGCACCCGACTGCTTCGAGGGAATCCCTGATTCAGCAGATGCGCGCCGGTTGGTCGTACTTCCGCCGTCAGCGTTGGATTTGGACAGTCACTCTGTCGTTTGCTCTCATGAACTTTGTTCAAATGGGCGTATGGCGGGTGCTCGGACCGCTCATCGCAGAGCGTTCTTTTGGCGCTTCTGGGTGGGGGTTAACCCTCGGTGTTCAGGCAGTGGGTCTTCTTCTGGCGAGTTTAGTCATGCTCAAACTGACCCTCAGGCACCCTTTGCGAGACAGTTTACTCGCAATTGCCTTCAGTGGACTGCCGATGGTTACGCTCGGGCTGCAGCACCCGCTGCCTTGGCTTGCCTGGGCCGCGTTGCTAGCTGGGGCCGGGTCGGCGGTCAGCGGCATCGCTTGGGATAGCACACTCCAACAGCGCGTACCGCATGAGTTGTTGTCGCGAGTGTGCGCATTTGACGATTTTGGGTCGTACATCGCAATTCCAGCGGGCGTCATGCTAGCCGTACCCGTTGCAAACTCAGTAGGCGTCCATGCAGTTGCGGCCTTCGGTGGCGTCCTCTTCATCGCGATCGCACTGCTGCCGTTATTCGTGCGGGCTGTTTGACGACGGACCAAGTAAACGATGCACAGCGAAGGTCTTGGCCGGCTGATCTCAGAATGGATGGACCGCCTGCACGGACCGTCTGTTCCAAAACAACCGTGGACAACGTGATGCGGTCAACCTACTTGCGTCCAAGAGACTGCAACTCCAAACCAACGGGACAGTGGTCGCTTCCAAGGACGTGGGCGTCAATGCTCGCCTCCACAATGAGGGGGCTCAACCTCGAGGAGACGAGGAAGTAGTCAATTCGCCACCCAACGTTTCGCTCTCGAACTTTTGGCATGTTGGACCACCAGGAGTACGCGTCGGTGCGGTCAGGATATAGGCAACGGAAAGAATCCGTAAATCCGGAGTCGAGCAGTTGTGTCAACTTCGCTCGTTCTTGTTCTGTAAAACCAGAGTTACCGCGATTCCCTTTCGCATTCTTGAGGTCAATTTCCTGGTGGGCAACATTCAAGTCTCCGCAGATTACGACAGGCTTACTTGTATCAAGTTGTTGCACGTAGGTTCGAAAGCGGTCTTCCCAATCGATACGGTAGTCCAGTCGTGACAAGTCCCGCTTGGCATTTGGCGTGTATACAGTCAGCAGGTAGAAGGCGTCGAATTCGAGTGTGATCACTCGTCCTTCAGGCTCTGTCTCATCTTCGAGGCCGTAACGCACGGACAGCGGCGTTTCTTTCGTAAACACCGCGGTGCCCGAGTAGCCCTTCTTCTCAGCGTAGTTCCAGTACTGCTCGTACTGCCCTTCGAGTTCTAGAGCAATTTGTCCCGCTTGAAGCTTCGTCTCCTGCACACAGAAAATATCGGCTTTGACCTCGTGGAAATAGTCAAGGAAGCCATTGCTGACGCACGACCGCAGACCGTTAACGTTCCAAGATACTAGTTTCAGAGCCAAGTCCCCTTAAATCTCATGTTGCTGCTAGTTTAGCACATGGTGAGCGTGGGCCTGCCCTGCCACTTATCTTTGCGTACAGTGTGGGGTACAAAGGCTCGTAAAGAATAACCAAGGTTGACGTGGTGAAACTATCCCACAGTATGGAACAGTTTGTTCCCTGTGGGAGGTGAAGCGGCAGTGGATTGGCGGCACTGGTTAAACGCCATCGTCGGCGCGTGGTTTATTGTGGCGCCGTGGGTGCTTGGGCTCACTCATCTGAACACGGCGACGTGGTTCAGTATGGTCATTGGAGCGGTTCAAGTCGTTGCGGCAGTCTGGGGATCGCTCTGGATGCCCGCAGCAAGCTGGCGGAGTGTTCCTGATTGGATCACGCTCGTGACGGGCTTTTGGTTCCTCGTTCACCCGTTCCTCGGGCACTTCGAAGACTGGCAGTACTTCGGGACAATTGTGCCAGCTCTGGCCACGATGGTATTAAGTCTGTGGACACTAATGATGCATTCCGGATCAATGGGAAATCGGGCGGGGCGGATCTGATTTAAGAGCGCAGTCGTAGGGGACTAGGTGGCAAAACGCTAAACTCCCGCCTCATCGACGAGACGGGAGTGCTTAGGTAGTTGAACAAAGAGCTCGTACAACGTCACTCGACGTCGTAGCCAGCTTCCTCAACAGCCTCTTTCAGCGCTGCTACATTGGTCTGGCTCGAGTCAAACGTGACGGTGGCTTTTGCGCCTGCGAGGTCGACGTTGGTCTCTTGCACTCCTGCAACACCTTTCAGTGCCTTTGTTACAGAATTTACGCAGCCGTCGCAGGTCATGCCCTTCACGGTAATCGTTTCGGTTGACACATCAAACACTCTCCTTCATGCAATAGTTTACAACCCTACGGCAGGGTCGGGAGTCCCCGCGATGGATGCGGTCCGACGCGCACCTCACCCGGCTACACCTCCCTTCCCAGTCTAATCCGACGCAACAGCAAACTGTTCGACACGACGCTGACGGAACTCATCGCCATGGCCGCACCTGCGATAATGGGGCTTAGAATGCCGAGGGCAGCTAGCGGAATACCAAGCACGTTGTAGAAGAAGGCCCAGAACAGGTTCTGCCGAATCTTGCGCATCGTCGCCTTCGACAGCCGGATGGCATCGACTGCGCCTTGCATGTTGCCGTGCATCAGGGCGATGTCAGCTGCGTCGAGGGCGACGTCGGCTCCCGTACCCATCGCGATGCCGATGTCAGCCGCAGCAAGTGCAGGCGCATCGTTGATCCCGTCACCGACCATGGCCACAACACGGCCTTTTTTGCGCAGTTCCTGGACTTTGTTCGCCTTGTCCTCCGGCATCACGGCGGCCATCACGTTCTTGATGCCGACCTGTTCCGCCACTGCGTTCGCTGTGCGTTCATTGTCACCGGTGATGAGCCACACTTCGATACCCATCTCTTGCAACTGCTGAATGGTCACAGTGGCGTCTGGCTTGATGGTATCCGCCATCGCGATGATGCCAAGCAGGGTCGCGTCTGCCGCGACGAGGACCGCGGTTTTGCCCTCGCTTTCGTACTTGGCCAGGGCTTCGTTCGGGAACTCTGGGACGCCGGCCTCAGACAGCCAGCGCTTACGGCCGACTCGAATGGTTTGGCCATTGACTACACCGACGATACCCCGTCCGGGGACAGCTTGTACACCGAGTGCGGTCGCAATGTCGATGGCGCGGTCTTTGGCGTGCGCGATGACAGCTGTTCCGAGTGGGTGTTCGCTCTGTGACTCGAGCGCTGCGGCCAGGGCGAGTACGTCTCTTTCTGAGACTCCAGGTGACATCCAGACATCTGTGACAGCCGGCTTGCCCACAGTCACAGTACCCGTTTTGTCGAGCACCATGGTGTTTACCTTGTGAGCGTTCTCGAGGTGCTCGCCACCTTTGATGAGAATCCCGGATTCCGCCCCCAGGCCGGTGCCGACCATGATGGCCGTGGGTGTCGCCAGTCCGAGCGAGCAGGGGCAGGCAATGACGAGTACCGCGACTGCCGCGATGAGCCCAGGCGCCCAGCCGACAAAGATGCCCCAGACCAACAGGGTGACGAGGGCGACGACGAGAACAATTGGGACGAAGATGCCGGAGATTTTATCCGCCAACCTCTGGACAGGCGCTTTTGAACCTTGCGCCTGGTCAACGAGGCGAATCACCTGGGCGAGCGCAGTCTCTGAACCTACCTTCGTGACAGACATCGTAAACACGCTTGCCTGGTTGACGGACGCGCCGACAACCTCGTCGCCAGGTGCCTTCGCGACTGGCATCGACTCGCCAGTCAAAAACGACTGATCGACGTCCGACGTCCCTTCCAGGACCTTGCCGTCACTCGGCACTTTTTCGCCGGGACGGACACGGACGACATCGCCGATACGAAGCTCCTCGACGGGAACATCGACTTCGACTCCTTCCCGCACCACGTGCGCGACCTTCGCGCCGAGTTTGGCGAGAGACTCGATGGCCGAACTGGACTTCGCTTTGGCTCGGCTTTCGAGTAGTTTGCCCATAAAGATGAGTGTCACAACGGTCGCGGACGAGTCAAAGTATGTCCCTGAGTGACCGAGTGTGGTCAGAACGGCGCTGTAGACGTAGGCGACGGATGTGCCAAGCGCGACCAGGACGTCCATGTTCGCGGCGCCGCCGCGAAGGGAGTGGTACGCTCCCTTGTAAAAACGCCAGCCGACGTAAAATTGGACAGGCGTAGCCAGGACCCAACTGACCCAGTTTGGCAGAAACATACTGCCGCCAAACAGCTGGACGAACATTTGAATGACGAGCGGCAGGGTCAGTACAACGGACCCCCAAAACGTCCACGCTTCCCGGCGGTACGCTTGCTCCTTACGCTGTTTTTCCGCTGCTGCAGCAGTAGCAGATGCCAGTGTGGCGCCGTACCCAGCCTTTTCGACAGCGCGAATCAGGTCCTGTTCGTCAATCACGCCGGGAAAGTACGTAATATGCGCCTTTTCCGACGCCAGGTTGACGTTGATGGAGTCCACAGCGCTCAGCCGTCCCACAACTTTCTCAATGCGGGCAGAGCAGGCGGCACACGTCATCCCTGTGATATTGAGGTCGACCTCGCGCTCAGGCACGGAGTACCCAGACTTCTCGATCTTTTCAACCACATCTCTCCAGGTTGATTCTCCGTTCAGCACGACTCTGGCTCGCTCCGAGGCCAAATTGACGTTGACCTCTTTGACACCCGGGAGTTTGGCGACGTTTTTCTCAATGCGGGCACTACACGCCGCGCAGGTCATACCTTCCACTGGCAGGGTGATTTCTACGGTGTTAGCCATGTTTGTTCACCTCGACTCGACCGTCTATCAGGCTTTTGTGAACTGGCGGATTACATCCATCAATTCATCGACTTTCTCCTTCGCGCCTGTGTTGTGGCTGAGAGCATCGGCCACACATCCGCGCGTGTGAGATTCCAGGATGGTGAGCCCAACTTGATGAATTGCGCTCTTGATGGCAGCAATCTGCACTAGGATGTCTACGCAGTAGCGGTCTTCGTCGATCATCTTGTGAATCCCGCGGACCTGGCCCTCGATGCGCTTGAGTCGGAGCTCTAGGTCATCTTTTTTGTCGGCGTAGCTGTGACCGTGCACATGTGTCGACATCCCGCACGCTCCATTCCTGATTGGTCTTTGACATAGTGTACCCCCGTATGGTATCTGTGTCAAAGACACGTGCCTAATCGAGGTGACGGGCCTGGTTTCGGAGATGACAGGCCCGTCCTTCGTGGTCAGATTGTCACTGAAGATGTTGGTCTACAGCTTCTTCGGCTGCCCGCCTCTGCCGTTCCCGCAACCAGTCATGGAGCTGAACTTCGTCCTCTGCACCCATTACATGGTGCCCGTACGGAGCTACGTAGGCACACTGCCAACCTTGGTCGCGCCCCCAGTCCAAAATTTGCTGTGGGCTCAAGTGGCCGCGTACGTTATGTCCTTGACCGTCGTGCGTGATGAGCCAGTAGTTCTCCGGGATTTTTTCTGGCTGACCGGTCAGTTCCCACTGACCTGGATACTCGTTCACGTACTTGAGGTCTTGAGCAGAAACCGTGAAGCCTAGCCCAGATACCGTAGTGTGGTCTTCGTGTCGATTCATCTAAACCCTCCTCGTAACCGTTGTATTATGGTTGGCTATTTGCGCCGTTAGACGAATCATGACTCCTCTCTCAACGATGGATGAAATTGCTGTATCTAGGGTTTCGCGCTATACTTTTTGTGTGTTTCGCCATGAGTAGAGAAGCTGATGCAAACCACAATATTACTTTCGACCGCAAGTACCACGTTGTCTTTTGCCCGATGTATCGTCAGTGCTTGTTGAACCCATTGAGGCAAGGTGATAGGGATACACTTCCCAAATTCTTCGCGATGAATTCAAATCTCTAGAGAGTCGTTTGCCCTCCCTGTGGACGAATTCCCTTTTGTCGCTACCGTGGGTACTGTTCAACTGGACGTAATCAGGAAGTATATCGAAGCGCAGAAATCGAGATGACCTCATGCGAAAAGCGTACAAGTACAGACTTTACCCCACGAAAGAACAAGAAGAGAAAATACAGTTCACTTTAGAGCGCTGTCGCCTGCTCTACAATCGCCTGCTGGACGAACGTGTCGCGCTGAAGAAGGTGATGCCAGATGGGCAAAGAACTGCCTGATGAGCTACAAAGGTGGTTTGCTGCACGCAACTGGACCGTGCTGCGTGCGGAGCGTCTTGTCGGGGGATTCGCAGCTTTGGCGATCTATCAAATTGTTGTGCTGTCGCCCGACCTCGAACAGGTGCCCTTGGTCTATAAGCAGATGGCACCTGACCGCTCAAGTGAATGGTCGCTGTACGAATCGTTGTCGAGCGCGCTCGCAGACTACATGCCGCGTCTATTCGCGCAGATTCAGGACCCGGCCGGACGTGGACTGTTGCTCGAAGATGTCGGAGAGCCACTGAAAACTACCCTCAGCCGCTCAATGCCAAGAACTCGCTCACCGCTTATCCTCCAAGCCGTTACCTGGCTGACTGAGTTGCACATTCGGTTCCGCGAGCGCAGTCAAACGTGGTTGCGTGACGGTGTGTTGGCAACCTACCCGGTAAAGTCGTCCATTGTTTGGGCTGAGGAAGCCTTGGAACGGGTGACTTGGGCAGCCGAGGTGGGCATCGGTGGCGTGACGGCCGATGACATTCGCGCTCTTGAACGCCAAGCCCAATTGTTCTATCCGCAACTGCAGGCGTGGATGCAGGGGCCATCTACAGTGACGCACGGCGACCCTCACTTGGAGAATTTGCTCGTTCGAGGGCAAACCCTGAAGTTGACCGACTGGGAGTTTGCATGTGTGGCGGTTCCACAACGTGACTTGACGATTTTCGTCCAAGATATTCTGGACGACGACCTTCGTAGAGCAGCGTACAGCCATTTTTGCAGTGTGCTGCGCAACGCTGGCTGGTCAGTCGACAACGACGCATTTCGCGTCAGTTGGCTAGCGTGTTTTTTCGACAACACCCTGATGATGCTTGGGTGGGAGGTCTTCAAGTATCGCCAAGGGCATCTCTCCCGTGCGGAACTTGAAGTCATTACTGCGACAAAACTGCGGTGGCTGCGTGACGCCTTCAGCGAACTGAGCAGGCGGGCGCTGTGATATGCCCCCTGCGAACGGAACGGATGGTTGTTTAGCCGTTTGACCCTAACGATAGCCTGACTTGTTCATCAAGATGAGAGCGAAGGGACCTGCCACAGATATGATCCATCCATCGTCATCGGACGACCACAAACCTGTGTCAGGGCGTATGCAAGGGTTGGTGGGAGTGGCGTACTGTAGCCCTGTAACCAGAGGATGTGTGCAGGGTGACGTTGCGCGATGTATTTGCGCAAGTTCGATACGGCCAGAGAATCATCATACGTATTACTCGCGTATCGCGAGAAGTCTGATTCAAACAGAAAGTCATTCGAGAATTCTTGCTCGAGTCTCCCGTTGGCCATCCATGACGTGTAGGGGAACCCATATACATTAGTGACAGGGAACGAGTAGCCAGAGTCTGCTAATGCCTGCATGACGTACCCGAATGACCAGTACCCATTTACCAGGACAGTTACGGGCTGATGGTCGATGACCGTCTGAAAGTCGGTCTGTCGAAATAAATTGGAAGAAGGTAGAACGTGCTGATGCCAAAACTTTGCCGTCGGTATCCAGGCACAGGCAGCAGCGATGAGCAGCAAATACGTCGCGACCCCTTTCGGCACTCTTCCCCGACTGGTCCGCATGATTCGCTCAAGTCCAACCACTAGCAGCGTGACAAACGAAACATCTGCATAAAACATGATTCGCCCTGCCGTAGCGTCCTGTAGCAAAGGCAGTCGCTCCACTACGACCCAGGGCATGCGAATTTTGGTGATATGGCCGAAGATGTGCAAGTGTGGGCCAAACGAAAGGACAGTGGCAGCAGAGCCCACGATGAACAGCACCCACACCCATTTTTGCCTGTGGCATGCGAACAGTATCCATACGATTCCAACGACAAGGGGAATTCCAAGGTAGCCGCCCATTTCCGACAGGTCACCTGTAAACCGATGCACAGCGCGAGCGGACAACCCCGTGTGTAGCCATTGTGCCGTTGTCGGAAGCAACAAATTGACGACGTCGGTCACCCAGATATTACGCGGCATAAAAGGAGTTGAGTGCCCGTGCAAACCTGCGAGAAACAGCCACGCTCCAGGCAGGGTGAGGGCCAACGTAACAGTCAAGGCCGTGACTGCGGCTTGAAAGTGAATCCGCGTCAAAGTTCGATGCATGAGGGTTTTTGCACTGAACAGTGTGTAAAACACAACGGCAATGACAGCCATCAGGGTGAAGGTCGCAAACATCTCGAGTGATGTGTAGAACTGCGCGACGCACAACGCCCCGATTAGGCCTCCAGTTGCTACAGGTCGCCGCTGACGCTGCAGAAAACGAGCTGTAACAGACAAGATAGCCAGAATGATGGCGCTCGACATGCTGAAGTTGATGTGACCATCCACTAACTGATTCACAGTAAACGGGGACATTTCGAGCAACAGTCCGCCGAGCACAGCAAGCCATTTGCGCGCGCCAACGGCACGCAGAAGGCTGTATCCGAACAATCCGGACAAGACCAAGGATGCGAGCACAACGACATTGAATGCGAAAACGGTGTTTGCAAGGTAGACCAAGGGTCCGAAGACAACGGCCTCGGTTACAATGGATGTATTTAACATTAGTTTGAAGTCGTATGGGTAGTTCACTGCTGTTGTCGTCAAGGGGTTTTGCCCGTTGACCAGCGCGTGCCAAAACCACCCCAAATACCACATGAATTGACCCGAATCTTGATTCGTTCCGACGAAAATCGTTTTCGGATGAAGTAATGCGGGTCCGAGAATGATGGCTGCGGGAATCAAGTATAGGCAGAACATACAAACGTAAAAGAGAACCGTCCAGGATCGAGATCTTATGCTGTAGGTCAATGCCTGCCCCCCACTTATCCTCGTAAAGTACAATCACTGCCCAAGTTATTTGATGCCAGGAGCTTGGATGGCGTAGTTTGTGGTGTTGGGCGCGTACCATTTAAAACCAATGCTCGGCGCATAGCCATCGGTGGTGTTCCTCTGCAGCAGGTTTGCCGGGACTGGTTTGCCATTCACCTCAATCGTCGTCTGTATTGGATTATTGGTGTAAAACGTGATGCCATGCAAGTCGTTCAAAGTAGGTACGTACCAACCAAACACCGGGTCTGCTACGCCTTCAATATCTACGACGCTGCGGTTGCCTGTGTGCAGGACTGTAAAGTGCAGGTATTGCTGCACGACGTTGTAGTTGAGTAGTCTGCTTGTGCGTGCAACCAGGATGTGTCCACCTAGCTGTTCCTTTTGTAGGTACTGAAAGGCGTGTATGACTGGCCACGAAAACGGCCAGTAGTTGTTGTTCGCAGACAAGTGGGTCGCGATAATCGCATACTGATGATTGGACGCAATTTGTTGCAAGTGCTGCGTCGACAATTCACTTGGGATGTCGTTCACTGTCCATTCCCAAATCGGACTGCCGTTTACCGTGTAACCACTGTTGGTATACCGCCAGAAGCCCCAAACCTTCTGCCCGCTAGGAAGCACGATGGGATAAATCATACTGGTGCGACCGAACACATCACTTGCCCGGTCGGCCCAGACAAACTTCACCCCGTACGGGATGAGCAGATTCGTGTGGTAGTACTTCGACCAAGGGTTAGCTCCTTGTTGGTAACTGTCAAACCCTGTTGGTTGGTACGCACCGAAATTGTCGACGTTCGATTGGTTGCCGTGGTCGGTCCAGACCGTGAGAAAATCTCCGTTTTGTCGCAAAGTTGCAATCGCGCGCGCTGCGAGCGCTCGCGTAAAGACCGTTTGAGATTGGTTTACACGGCTGAAGTCCCCATAAGTGTGGAGCGTGTCGATCCACCCGTCCTTGATGTATTGGTTCAAAACACTAGCAGCGTAGGGCTGCGAAGAAGTGCCCCGGAACCAAGTCAACTCGTCCTTGAGTGGGACGTTGTTGACATCGGTGTAGGTGGGGATGTTTGAACCGTTGTACATGAAAAACGAGTCTGCGATGTCGAGACCGAGGCCTCGCCCCATCGGTGTCATGCTCGTGGAATTGAGAAACTCATGTGCCAGGTTGAACTTGCGCAGAGTTTCGTGATCGGCATCCGATGATACAGCAAGCATGGCCTGAAAGGGAAACGGAAATTTCCGTACTCCGAGCACTACTGGTGCCACTGGACTCACCGACTGACCTGCAGGTGTACGCGGTACCACATGTTTCTCACGGACAGGCTGTGCGTGTTTTGGCGCGGGCAGCGACGTCGCGCGGTTGCTGGCTGAAAATGGGCTGCAGCCAGCTAGGAGCGAACAAAGTGCGACGGCGGATGCGAATGTAAATGGACGAAGTGAGGACATGTGAGTTCTCCTCTGCAGGTGTGCTGGTTGCACTCCGGCCGAAACTGTGACCAAATCAATAGACGGAGCGACCCAGTCGTAAGTTCCCGCGGGCACGAGTTCCCATGTGCCGGTACCCGATTGCCACATTTCAGTACCCTGATAAACTTTACTACACGCTGTCTATATCACCATCTACACATTGGGAGTTACGGGGATGCGTCCGAGTACGGGCTGTCGCCGGTTCCGCACCAAACTGGAACTGAATACGGTGGGACAAATCGTGTCCGCTGTTTGTTCAGACGGGTGAGGTGACAGCATGTGCGAATTTGGGTGCTAACCAATGAGTACGCGCCGTGGTTCATTGGGGGGTTAGGTGTTGTTGCGACGCAACTGTCTCGAGCCGTCCGCGACCTCGGCGAGGATGTAACTGTGATCGCTCGCGGGAAGGGTCCTGCAAGGCTGGCTCGCAACCAGGCCATTCGTGTGTTGCGCATCCCGCGGCGCAAGCCGTTTTTTCACGAAGCGCGGCGCCGTTTTAACACAGCGCCCATTCTGCTAGCCGCTCGGCGTCGGGCCGTGGCGTGGCCGGACCTGATTCACGTGCACAGTGTCGGCTTTGCGAATATTGCGTTGCACTTGCAGGAGTTGCGAAACATCCCGGTTGTCTACACCTGCCACTCACTGATTTCTGACGAGCCCTGGTCGCCGCACCAAGATATGATGAAACGACGCCAGGAGCGGTTGATTAGGAAAGCCGATCGCGTCGTGGTGCCAAGCGAGTGGCAGCGGCAAGGCATTATCGCCATTTGTCCACAGTGTGCAGACCGCATTCGCGTCATATCTAACGGGGTTGATATACCTGGCCAGGTAAAGTGGCAGAACACACTACTCGTTGAACGACGCGACCCCGGAACCCGGTTGCTGTTTGTCGGGAGGCTCATCCCGCAGAAGGGCATCGAAGAGTTGCTGCAGAGTATCGCCGTACTGCGCCAACGAGATTGGCCAGTAACTCTTGACGTTGTAGGTCGTGGAGGACTGCAGTACAAGGCAAGGCTCGCAGAACTAGCCGGGAAACTGCAAGTTTCTCAGCACGTGCGTTGGCTCGGTTTTCAACCGGCGCAAAGGATGGCTGACATTTATAGAGCGCATGACCTTGTGATTGTCCCAAGCCAGTTGGAGTCATTCGGGCTGGTGGCGCTTGAAGCGATGGCCTGCGGGATCCCGCTGGTCGCCACACAGTCCGGCGGTCTGTCGGATTTCATCGATTCGAATGTAGCGCACATTATTCCGAGTGTCGACCAATACGCTATTGCAGATGTTGTAGAGAACACGTTGCTGCACCCGGACGAAGTGGCCGAGCGCGCCAGAGCGGGGCGTAGTCGGTCCCACAGTTACACCTGGAACAGCGTCGCAGAGCGGTATTTGGCACTGTTTCAGGACCTGACAGCTAGTCGACAGGGGGTGCGGGCTCGTTGACAACTGATCAGGGAACTTGGCGTTTTGAACGGAAACTCTCCGCCAAATTGCAGGGGTCCGTCTGGATTGTCACCAACCCAGTGGAGGGGACCGGTTTTTTCAAGTTTGCGACGCCAGACCAATGGCACTACGCCGGTCCTTACATCGCAAACGAGTGGGCGGCGGCTACGCTTGCGAAACAACTCCGTTTTCCGGTTGCCAAGCTAGACCTGGCAGAAGTTATCGGTTCTGACGGTTTACCGCGGCAAGGAATCGTATCTGTTGCCACGCAAGCTGCGGAGATTACGACATGGAACCAAATCGGACAAATCGTTCGTGAACGGCCGGAAGAGCAGGTTGAAAACATAAAACGATTGCGGCAACTGGTTGTGTTCGACGCTTGGATCGCGAACGTCGACCGAGCGGTTGGGAAAAATATCGTGCTGTATCGCAGACCGGGCGCACAGCGGTACAACTGGTACCTGATTGACCACGCGCTCGCTCTGCTTGGTGCCCCGTACAAGTGGGATGAACACGACTGGTCGACGGCCTACTGGGACAAATTGTGGCGCTATTACCACGTGCCAAACGGACTTCTGCGGATTCAATCCTCGTGGCGCGTACTCGAGCCGATGGTAGAGCGGATTGAGCAGATGCCGGTCGAGACGATTGAAGAAGCGGTACGAAGCGTTCCGGCTGGCGCCTTGAGCGCTCCTCTGCAAGCCGAGATGATTGACCTGCTACTGCACCGCCGGGCGAGACTGCGGCGAATAATCCGCCGTTGGTTGGCGTACTCCGGTGTAAAAGAATTTGGGCACTGACATCAAACAAGCATATAGTAGCAGGTGAAGGGAGGTGCTTTTGATGCATGTCGGTGCGCGCGTAATTAAGACAGGCCTAGCCGTCATTTTTGCCATTTACCTCAGCCACTGGTTTAACCTCGCCTCGGGCGTTGGCTTCATTGTGGCTTCGTCCGTGCTGGCCATCCAGCCGTCGATTTACCGCTCCTGGAGACAGTTGTGGGACAACACGATTGCGAACGCCATCGGCGCCACCATCGCTATTGCCGGCGTGTCTTTGCTTGGCAACCACCCCGTGGTAATTGGGCTCCTGATCGTTCTGACCATTGCCGTCAATCTCCGGCTCAAACTTGAATCGAGTTTGGACCTGTCCGTGTTTGTAGTGATTGCACTCGTATTTTACTCTCAACAAGGGGACTACCTGACGTACGCCGTGCATCGGTTTATCTTCATCATGATGGGTATTGTATTTGCGACATTGCTGAACATTTTCTTGTTTCCACCGAAGGTGGAGTCACGGCTGTTCGAAGAGATTCGCTCCGTTCGAGACGAACTATCGCTGTTGCTGCGCCTTGGCGCTACAAAGGAGATTCATCAATCGAAGCTCTCTGAAGTGGACGTTGAGAAGAAATTGCGCAAACTGGATAGTATGTTTATCCTGCTTCAAGAGGAGCGGGCAATCGGGCGGAAGAAGTACTCTGAGCTACGCCGGCAGGCGACCTACCGAAAACTCCTGCAGATTTTTTGGCTGGAGTATAAACTGTTGCGGCTTGTCAATCAATTTCCGGAAAAAAGCGAGCAACTCGCTGTTCACATCGCCAACATCACGTCTCTGCACGAGAAGGCAATTAATCAGTTGCGTAACGTCGTACACTCGAACCTCGTGGAACAGTGTGAGGAACTGTTGCAAGAGAATGTCCCGTTACGACATCAAGATGACGAGAGACTCGCCTATGCCGGATGGGTCGCCCGCGATTTGCTCCTTCAGTTAGGCTGGTTTGTCCGCTACGCAGTGTAAGTTCGGTCATCCCCAACTTTGCCATCTCACCTCCGCGAATTTCGTCCAACCAGACTCCTTAGAAATTGACGACCGCCGAGCGATATGTAAAATAAGGAGTGGCGTTAGCACTCTTGACTTGTGAGTGCTAATTGCCACTGAAGTATGAAGGGGGATTGTGGCGTGGTAAAGATGCCGTTTAAAACCGAGTCGAAACGACTGCTCGAAATGATGATTCACTCCATTTATTCGAATCGTGAAATCTTCCTCAGGGAACTGATTTCGAACGCAAGTGACGCGATCGACAAGCTCTACTACAAGGCACTGAGTGACGAGAACCTCAGTTTCGACCAAGGCAATTACTACATCAAAGTGAAGGTGGACAAGCAGAGTCGGATTCTGGCCGTGCTCGACACCGGGATTGGTATGACGCGAGATGAACTCGAAAACAATCTTGGTGTCATTGCGGAAAGTGGCTCACTCGCCTTTAAAAACGCCAACGAGGCGAAAGCTGGGCACGACATCATCGGGCAGTTTGGCGTCGGCTTCTATTCGGCGTTCATGGTAGCTGATACTGTGACGGTGGTCAGCAGAGCCCTCGGCAGTGATACAGCCTACAAGTGGGCGTCGTCTGGCGTGGACGGGTACACCATTGAGCCGACCGACAAAGATTCAGTGGGTACTCTTATCACGCTGAAACTGAAAGAGAGCACAGAAGACGACAACTACGATGAATTCCTCGACGAATACAGACTGCGTTCCATCATCAAGAAGTACTCGGATTTCATCCGCTATCCAATTAAGCTGGACGTTACTACAAGGGTTCCTAAGGAAGGCAGTGAGGGCGAGTACGAGTCCGTTGTGGAAGAGCAGACGGTCAACAGCATGGTGCCAATTTGGCGTAAGAACAAGAATGAGTTGACGGATGAGGACTACCAGAATTTCTACGCTGAAAAGCACTACGGCTTTGACCAGCCATTACAGCACATCCACATCAGCGTCGATGGCGCCGTGCGATACAATGCAATCTTGTACATTCCGGAAAAGACCCCGTTCGACTACTACACGAAAGAGTACGAGAAGGGGTTAGAACTGTACTCAAACGGTGTGCTGATTATGAGCAAGAGCCCTGACTTGCTCCCCGACTACTACAGCTTTGTGAAGGGCATGGTGGACTCAGAAGACCTGTCTTTAAACATTTCGCGAGAGATGCTACAGCAGGACAGGCAGTTGCAACTGATTGCAAAGAACATTCGCAGCAAAATTACCAGCCAGTTAGAACGCATGCAAAAGGACGAACGGGACAAGTACGAATCCTTCTACAAGGCTTTTGGCACACAGCTCAAATATGGGGTCTACAGCGATTTTGGCAGCAATAAGGACGTGTTGCAGGACTTGCTCATGTTCTACTCTTCTACGGAGAAAAAACTTGTCACGCTGAACGAGTACGTAGCGCGGATGCCAGAGGAGCAGAAGTACATTTACTATGCGACGGGTGAGTCAGTAGAGAGGATCGACAAGTTGCCGCAAACGGAGATGGTTGCGGACAAAGGCTACGAAATCCTCTACTTCACGGAAGACGTGGATGAGTTCGCGATCAAGATGCTCATGACATACCAGGACAAAGAGTTTCGGTCTATTTCGAGCGGGGACTTGGGTCTCGCACCAGATGAAGCAGACGAGCAAACTGAGCAAGTCGCAAAAGACAATGAAGCGTTGTTGAAGGAAATGAAGGGCATTCTGGGCGGCAAGGTGAAAGATGTGCGCGTATCCAAGCGGCTCAAGAACTACCCAGTGTGTTTGACAGCCGACGGCGAAATCACCATCGAGATGGAGAAGGTGCTGAACTCTCTGCCGAACAGTCAAAACGTGCAGGCGGAAAAAGTGCTTGAAATCAATGTTAACCACAAGGTGTTCGAAGCTGTGAAGTCGGCTTTTGATCACGATTCAGAGAAGTTGAGTCTTTATACGCACCTGTTGTACAACCAAGCACTGCTGATTGAGGGTTTGCCGCTTCAAGACCCCGTGGACTTCACCAACGACATCTGCAAAATCATGGTCTAAATGCTTGTCCATACGTCCGGGCACCTAGAGACAATCTGGGTGCCCGGTTCTGCTACTAATCGGAACCGGCAGTTTGTGCAATGTCGACAAGTGGCGGCAGGCTCGTAGGCTTGGAGGGGGAAGTCAACTTGCGTGCGGGTTTGAGCTACCGCAATCACGCGAATCGCTTCTACTCAATGTTCCGAAAACAAGTCACGCTTGCGGAACGCGGCCGTCATAAAGCGCAAGGCGGCCTTTCGCTTGGTGAGCCATGCAATTTTCTCACCGTTGTGCGTGCCTGCGTGAATCTTTGCGACCAGAAACGCAGCGACGGTTTCTGGCTTGTCGCCGAGAATGTTAAAGACCTTGCGGGAGCGCTCTGGGTCATTAATCACGCTTTCTGCCTTCGTGATGAAGTCAGTGACCATCATACCCGGACTGAGCAAACCCACTTTGACGGGCGTGTCTGCCGTTTCTTTGGCGAGTGCGCTGGTGAAGTGTGTGAGGGCGCGTTTGGTTGTGCCGTACAGGTTGAGGCCAGCCTGCTGCATGTCGTTGCTGCCGAATCCCTCCATATTAAATACGCGTCCCGTCCTTTGGTGCAACATCCCCTGTACGGCGACTTGTGACCCGTAAATCGTGCCGAGTAAATTCGTCTCGACGACTGCGTGGACGGCGGCTGGGGGGATATTCCACAAGTTCAGGTCGGGCTGATTGATGCCAGCGTTGTTGATCCAGATATCAACCGATCCGAACCGGGCAGTTGCCGCGTGCCACAGCTGCTCGACCTGCGCTCGCTCGCGCACGTCACAGAGCACAGCATGCAGGCGGTCTCCGGAGGTTGCCAGCTTGGTTTGTGCAGCTGCGAGCGTGTCTGCGTTGCGGCCAGAAATCGTGACTTGATATCCTCGAGCTAAGAACTCTTGCGCCATGGCAAATCCGAGTCCGCGGCTGCTCCCTGTGACGACAACGCTTGGCATCTTCTCGTCTCCCATCTCAACCTGTTTCCTGCTCACGTGTCTGAGGGTAGCCCAGTGCCGGGAGCAGTTACGGCTCGGTATCGGGACAAGTGGTCACTGACTATTTAAGGCGCGTGATTTTTGCCTGCTTCTTCGGCGGGGTGGGAGTTGGATTCATACCCAGCGCTTCTTCTAGGTCATCTGTGACCTGTTTCAACTCCCTGTAACAGTCCTCCATGGACACGGAGGAGTCCCAAATGACATCGCGATGACCGTCCTCGTATACAATTACGTTCAAGACATACCGAACTTCACTCATGGGTGTCCTCCTTGGCTACGACAAATCGTTTTGTTCTATTTATCTTATCTTGAACTCGGCATCCGTTACAACACGGTCGTTTGAGATGGGCTCTAGTCTTGCAGATTTCCCCTCCTGCAACTCATTAATGGAACTGCCAGACGCTTTGACTGAGGCTGCCGTATTGATAGCTTTGGTGCAACAGTGTTGCAAAACGAGTGTCATCGGCTGCTCCCATCGCGTACAAGAGTGGGGCGAAGTGTTCTTTGCCGTAGGGGGGCACTGCAAGTCGCGCATTTGGGGCTAGGGTCTCGTACGCGAAGAGAGAGTCCAAATTCCAGTGTTGCAGGTGTGTCCCTAGCCAATCATCGAATTCAGCAGCCCACGCAACTGGCTGCTGACTCTGCCAATCGAGAGCACGCAAGTTGTGGACCGTGCCGCCGCTGCCGACAATTAACACGTCCTGCTTGCGCAAGTCTGACAGGCACTGCCCGATTTTGTACTGGCTTGCTGGGGGAAGGTTAGGGTTTACGGACATCGAGACGACGGGTACATCGGCGTCAGGGTAGAGCAAACGCAAAACGACCCATGCGCCATGGTCAAGGCCGCGGGAGCTGTCAACGTCAAATACGATGCCGTTAGCAGAGAACACTTGCTCGATTTCTCCTGCAAGTTTGCGATTGCCCGGTGCGGGGTACCTAATTTGGTAAAGGGCGTCAGGGAAACCGCCGAAGTCGTAAATCGTCTCGTATTCTTTAACCGCACTAATTTTTTGCACTCCTGCTTCCCAGTGTGCGGAGAAAATGACGATTGCCTGCGGGCGAGGCATGGATTTACCCAACTGACTCAAGAACCGAGTGTACTCATTGTCCTCAATTGCGAGCATCGGGGCACCATGCGCGATAAACAGAGAGGGAATCATATTCACTGTCTCCTTTATATGACGCAGACTTGGGCTTGATGATTGAACTGTCAAGTCGTCCAGACGTTCGAAGTTCGGGTGAATCTTAATGGGGTTACTTTACAGCGGTTCCTTACTTTTAGTCAACAACAATTTGAGACAGGCAAAGATAAGAGCTCAGAAGTATCGAAACGGAGTCATTTATAGTGCATTGCAGCCCGTCTGCGTCTATTGTGTCGGCTGAAAATCTGATAATGTTTAGACTGAGTAGGCGGATAGCAACGTTGTCTGCATCAACAGGAGGTTTCCCATTGGACGCATTCGAAGCAATTTTGACAAGACGAAGTACGGGGGCGGTAGCGGCCGACCGAATTCCTGGAGATGAGGACATTGACCGGATTTTATTGGCGGGGACGCGCGCTCCGAATCACCACCGTACGGAACCCTGGCGGTTTTTTGTCCTAAAGGGGGAAGGCCGCAGGCGGTTGGGCGCGGCGCTTGGAGACATCGCCATTGCCGGAGGCCAGGAGGTTACTTCAGACGTAGAGCGGGAAATCCGGGAACGAGCGATGGCGAAGGCATATCGCGCTCCCGTCATTATCGCCGTGGCAGTCGTTCCTTCGGACAGTGACCGAGTGGAGTGGGTCGAGGAAGTTGCGGCCGGAGCGGCTGCAGCACAGAACATGTTGCTAGCAGCGCATGCGCTCGGCTACGGGGCCATCTGGAGAACGGGTCAGCAGGCTTATCACGCAAGGATGAAGCAACTGTTTGAACTTCCAGAGACAGGTCAGGTGGTTGGATTCATTTACTTGGGTTATCCAGCCCGGGCCATGGAGTCGCCGGCACATCGAGCGCCCGTTGCAGAGAAAACTGTGTACTGGACGACAGAATCCGATTGACTTCCGGATGTAGAAATCTGTAGAGTGTTGTCAGAATAGACAGCATGGGCTGACAGCGATCTCGCTGGCTGGAATGGGGTCGTACGTGTGGACAAACGATCTGGGCGGCGCCTCCGTTTTTTCAGTCCCGATGGGACGTTTGAAGAGGCTGTCGCCCGGTTTATGAAGTTTGCGCTCGGAGCATTTTTCCTCGCTAGTGTCATCCACTTGCTGCTGGCACTGCGCTACGGATCAGGCAATGTACTTCGCTTGGATGGGACGCCAGTTGGCATGTTCAGCTCCCTAGCCCTCTGGGTTGTGCTTTGGAAATGGCCACATCGTCTGCGTCTGGTAGTCGTAGTGGCCTATGTGTCCATCACGGTAGGACTGACGTTCAAATTGTCTTTGTTGGTCTTTTTGGACAGCGCAGACCTTCTCAGGGAACTTTTGTGGATGCTTCCGTGGGTGACCATCAGCATCGTCTTTTCCTTCGTTCTGTTCAGCGGTCGGCTAGCCACGGTTCTCTCGGTTACCGTCCTTGCGGTTTGGGCAGCTATTAGCGGTGTTTACGTAGTCTCAGACATCGCCAACCCTCAAGGTCAACAAGCGCTGCTGTTCTTTTCGCAAGCAGACCTTGCGGAATTCGTGTTGATCGTATTTATGGGCGTTTTTTCACGCCTGTTGGGTCTCTATCTGCTTTCACACAAATCCGCGGCGCACCTTGAGGAGATGGCGAACACGGACTTCCTGTTGGAACTGCCGAACCGCAGGTCTACACAGGCTGCGCTTGGCCGCGAACTTCAGCGTGCACGCCAGACAGAGAACATGCTCTCTATTGCGATGATGGATGTTGATCAGTTCAAACAGGTAAATGACAGGTTTGGGCATGACGCGGGTGACGCAGTACTCACCACTGTGACACGTATAGTCCGAGAAACGATTCCACCGACGTGCGTATTTGGCAGGTGGGGAGGGGACGAGTTTCTGTTTGTTGTTCCGCAACTGCCTCGTGATGCGGTAATCACCCTCGTAGAGAGTGTGCGGGGGAAAGTTGCGGAGCAACGCTTTGATGTCGGACAGGTCACGGTGAGTTTGGGAATCGCTGAATTGCGGGTCGAAGATACGGTAGTATCGCTGTTGAAGCGCGCAGACAGGGCGTTGTACCGCGCTAAGGAACTCGGAAGAAACCGTGTCGAGTGGGAGTGGAACTCTCATGCGACAGAGTTCCTGCCAAGCGTTCAACGCGAGCCCTCGCGCAGTGATTACAACGTCTGAATTGCACCCTCGGAGTCACAACGGCATGTACCAGAAACCACTAGCGAAGCTCTGAAAAACACTTGCAACTCTGCTCAACCTCGGTTAGGATGAGCCCGATTAGATGTCGGAGCGGACAGAGGGGCCCTAACATATGGAGCAAAAGCCACCATCAAAGCCGAGTCATTCGGGAGAACAGCGGGATCGAGCGGATGCGGTAAATGGACAACATCAGTCAGTTCAACCGGGCGACGATTCAGGTCATCAATCACACCACTTTGTAGAGACAGTTGAACACGAGTTGCATGACGACCTGATAGAACTCGAGAATGTGGCCAGACGCGTTCGGCGCTGGCCATTTACGCTTGCAGTACTGTTTGTCGGCGGGCTCATCGCGGCCCTGTCGGAGAACCTCACGGTGGGTCCGCGGTGGACCGTTTTGTTTGTCACAGCGGCGTTATTGGTCGTCCTGTATGCGACAGCCGCCCAGGAAAGTGAGGTTTGGACGAGGAGAGTTGCACTCCTCATCACAGCCGTCATGACGCTTGCGCTCATGACCAGCACAGTCTTTTTGATCGGTGCTTTATTTCACAACACAGCGCAATCTGCTGTAACTCTCTTTCGCAATGCAATTTTACTCTGGTCGGCGAACATTCTCGTGTTTTCCGTATGGTACTGGGAAGTCGACCAAGGTGGTCCAGCTCGACGGCACCATCATCGGCCGGAGGGGCCTGATTTCCTCTTTCCACAGAACACGATGCAGACTCGCAGCGTGAAAAACTGGCAACCTGCCTTCGTCGATTATCTGTTTCTCGCATTCAACACAAATACCGCGTTCAGCCCCACGGATACGCTGGTGCTATCGAAACGTGCGAAAGTCTTGATGATGACGCAGTCCTCCATTTCGCTCGCCGTGGTCGCAGTTCTTGCCGCCCGCGCAATCAACATCGCGTAGGGCGGAGACTTAGATGCAGTCCGCGATTACAGAGCGTCCCGGCGTGACACTGTACTCGAACCAAAAACGCCAGGGACAATGCGCGGCAGCGATGATGTTTGCCGGTAGAGCTTCACAATCGTGATGAATGTGAGGATCAGCACAAAAAACATTTGTGCATGCATCCAGGCGAGAAACTGGAAATGCCCGGTGATGACGTTTAACACGAACGTCGCCGGCAGGGACAGGATGCCGATGCCGAGTACAGCGACAACGGCCAAGCGCTTGCGATTCACTTGCTGTCCGGTGCGAAACGACGGGTGCTCTACATCCGTGATGAAGTGGACAAACATCATCAAAGACGGGATGACGAAGAGCATGTGCATCTGCTCATCGAGTGGGGAGAACAGTAGCGGGAGCATAATCGCGAGGCTCATATCCAGCCGCCAGTCCGCAGTTGGCATCCGGCGGATGCGGACCAAAAGCGTTCGCAACACCCAAAGCACGAAGGCCAGGTAGATGATGTCCTGCACGAGCTTGCCTCCGAACAACCAGCCGTTGTGCTGGAGCATACCGACGACTCCGATGATGGACTGGTTGTAAGGGGCCGGTCCGTTTTTCATGCTGGTTTGTCCAAACGCACTAAAGTGCAACACGTATTGCCAAATCGGACCGAAGCCGATGATGAAGGTCGTCACCAGCGTTCCCGCGATTACACAGATGGCCGTCCAGATAACCACGCGCCACTGTTTGCGGATCAGCGGGATGAGGAGAATCGCAACAGGCGTCACTTTCATCAGCACCGCAAGTCCGAATAAAATTCCTGCCACACGCGGGCGCTTGCGGTAGTAGAGTTGATAGAATCCGTAGACAACCAGAAAGAACAAGACACTGTTGATGTTGCCGACTGCCGCGTCGATTTCGAACGGTGTCATAGCTGCGGCAATCACGAATAGAGCTACAAGGTGGATGCGCCTTACTTTTCCCCACAGCATTCGCACCAGGTAGAACACCGCCAAAAAGTAGGCAGCTATTGAGATGAACATCCAAACCACTGCGGATTGGTGAAATGAAAGCCCACCTAGCGGAGCAAAGAGCACGGCGAACTGTGGCGGGTAGACATATTGGTTATACGAATTTAAAGGGTAGTGCAGTTCTTTGAGCCATATCGTCTGAACCCGCAGGTTATAGAGCGAGGCGAACGAACTGTGATGGTTCAACACCTGGTCAAAGGCATAGTAGAAAAATGCGTAGTCATATTGCACAAAATGCATACGCATCAGACCACGCCACTCTAAGACAATTGTGTAAAGCAAAATAAAGCCAATGACGAGCATACTCAGGCTCAATACCTTGTTTGGCCTCTGTCCCTGAATCGTTCGGTTATGGGGTGTTTCTGTTCCTACATGTCCCACCAGTCTCCCCCTCGGCCACATCGTAAGTCAAACTCATGAAAAAGTATAGCGATCATCCTTGAAAGACTGGTGACGAATTCGTGGAGAAGTGTTGAAGGAAGTCAGAGATAGTAAGGGGATGGGGGTGTGACGAGGCCCTGAAGGGAAGCAACAATTGGCAGCGACACCAGTGTCGCTGTTGGAGAGTTTGTTGCGGAGGTGTTTCGGAGATACAAATAGCGAGCCCTATACAGGCCCGCTATTTTGCATCTACTGCGAGCTGGAGTTTGCGGATTCCTAGAGTCTCGGCCGGAACCGGCGGTCAAATCGGCAGAACGTCAGGCGTTCACTGGTGTGGCAGTTTCGTGCTCAGCGACAGCAATCGCCACGCCAGTGTCTTCGTCAAAGAAGTGCACGCGGTTCATATCGAATGCGAGCTCCACTGAATCACCAGGTGTGTACGTAAAGCGCGGGTTCACGCGGCCAATGATAGTGCTTCCGGCCACTGAGACGTGCAGGTAAATCTCCGAGCCCATGTGCTCCACGACTTCGACTTGTGCCGTGACCAGGGCATCTGGGTAAGTCGACTTCATGATGTCGTCGTTGTGGATGTCCTCTGGGCGCACACCGAGCACGACTTTGCGCGAGCTCACGCCGCCGCTCAGCATCCGCTTGTGCCGACCTTCTGGGACGAGCAGCTTGACACCTTGAGCGATGAAGTAGAGTTTCGAACCCTCCTCGCGGACTTCACCATGAAGGAAGTTCATTGCAGGCGACCCGATGAAGCCTGCGACGAACAGGTTAGCCGGGTGGTTGTACACGCGGTCCGGCGTATCGCACTGCTGGATGATCCCGTCATTCATCACGACAATGCGGTCGCCCATCGTCATAGCCTCTACCTGGTCGTGCGTGACGTAGATCATCGTTGTCTGGATGCGCTGATGGAGTTTGCGGATTTCCGCGCGCATCTGCACACGCAGTTTAGCATCGAGGTTGGACAGCGGTTCGTCCATCAAGAACACTTGAGGCTCGCGCACGATCGCGCGGCCAAGCGCAACGCGCTGGCGTTGTCCCCCGGAGAGCGCCTTCGGTTTGCGGTCGAGGAGGTGCTCGATGTCTAGGATGCGGGCGGCTTCGTGTACGCGGGTATCGATGTCTGATTTTGACATCTTGCGTAGTTTGAGTCCAAACGCCATGTTCTGGTACACAGACATGTGCGGATAAAGGGCGTAGTTCTGGAACACCATCGCGATGTCGCGGTCTTTCGGCGGTACGTCGTTCACGCGTCGATCGCCAATGTGCAGGTCGCCAGAAGTGATGTCTTCAAGTCCTGCAATCATCCGGAGTGTCGTGGTCTTGCCGCAGCCGGACGGACCGACGAAGACAACGAACTCTTTGTCCTCAATGTCGAGGTGAAAGTCTTTTACGACCTGTACATTCCCGGTGTAGCTTTTCACGATGTGGTTTAGCTGTACGCCCGCCATAGAATCGTCCTCCTGAAGGTTTTGTTGCCTTAAGGATAGCGAAGGGTACAGAATCAGACGATAGGCAAGGTGCACCGATCTGGACATTTAGGAAGGGCACAGTGCACAACAGGCAGAGCTCACTCTGCCCGTTTCGCGAGGAGACTCATGAGCAGTGAGGCCGCATCGTCGAAGCGACGCAAGTCGCGACCCGTCGCTTCGCGAATGCGTTCGAGACGATGAATGAGGGTGTTGCGGTGCACAAAGAGGAGACGTGCGGCTTCACTCACGTTGAGATTGGCTTCCATCATCGCCTGCAGTGTCTGACTCAGTTCGCCGCGGTCGCTTGTCGCGTCTTCCAGGTCACCTGACATCTCAGCAAGCATCCGCTTGCCACTTTGTGTCATCGCCTGAACAGCGTGTACCAGAGTCTGCTCCCCGAATACGACAACGCGATCACGTCGCAGGCTTGCCCCTTGCGACCGCAGAGCGAGTACCAGACTCGCTAGCAGTCCGTTTGCTTCCTCAGTTACTGGCCCGCTCCCGTGCCACTTGTGGCCGATGAACACTGTAGCTGTAATCAAGGCATCTTCCTCGAGTACCTGTAACAGGTCGGATGCAAAACGCCAGATGAGTGTCGAGGACGTCCTGTACGCCAAGTCATCCCCGGCATCGTCGTCATCACGGTCGGAGTACTCTGTGAGGGTGTCATCGCCAACCCACAACAGCACGCCATCCTCGCCGGATTCACGCCACCCTCTGGGGGCAAACGCATCTAGGACGTCTTCGACAACCGCGCGCATGTCTGCAAAGTTCGATGCTGTTTCGCTAGTCTGAACGTCTTTGGGTGTAGGAACGACAAGTCGAATCCACAACAGGTAACCGTTCGCTCGCGCCCATTCTGCGGGTAGTGGGGCAGGCAAACTCAGATGGTCGCTCGTATTCGCACTGTCGTCAGATGGCAATACGGATTCAGTTTGCGCACCTGCAGCTGCACGTGTGACGGCAGCAACCAGCTGTGCATCGGACGCCTTACGCCATCGTTGCAGGGTCCAGCTGAGTGACGACAGGGACTTGGCGGACTCAGGGTTGCCGACGCAGAGCATCCAGCTAAGCGCTTCGCGAAGCGGTTTCTCAACAGGAGAAAGGAAAGCCGCGTAGTCCGTTACAGACAGCGTCACACAGTGCACAGTGGTGTCTGGCACTTCAGCCGGTGTTGACCACCACGTTCCAGGCGCAGTGACAGGTTGCAGGGGCGAGCGCTGATACAGTTTCGGAGTTAGCCCAGTCAGAGCTTGAAAGTGGTGCAGAGCCTGGAACCAGTCGTTCACGTGAAGACACTCCTTCGCGCATGCATGCATACATGTTCCTCAATCATCGATCGAACGGCAACGCTTAGGAAGCATCCAGCACAGACGTACACTGCGGGCAGCGGGTGGCCGCAAGCGGAATGTCTGAACAACAGTATGGACAAGGTTTTGTTGTGGGGCTAGCAGGTTCCGGTTTCTTTCTGCGACTCGCGAACCATTGGTTGGTTTTTACGATGGTCAAAAAGATGACGAGCGCTACGATCAGAAAGTTGAGTACGGTGTTGATGAAAACTCCGTAGTTGATGGTCGGTGCTCCCGCCGCCTGCGCCTGTGCAAGAGACGCATAGTGTTTTGAACTCAAGTTGATATACAGGTCAGTGAAGTTTACTCGTCCGAGCAACAGACCAATGGGCGGCATGATGATGTCGTTGACCAGAGCGGTCACAATTTTTCCGAAGGCGCCGCCGATAATGATACCGATGGCGAGGTCAATGACATTGCCTCGCATTAAGAACGTTCGAAACTCTTTCCACATCGCTTGACTCCTCCTAAGCAAAATCTTGCAGCCGAACTCTTGCTATCAGCATAGCAGGTAAAGCTTAATAGAAAAGACGGTATATGCACACAGCAGGATTTAAACAGTATGTTAGCTGACGGTTATCTTCATCATGGGGAAAATGCGACGTGCCCATACTCATCTGGACGAAAGTTCCAGTTTTGGGGGTCTGGGATGAAGGTGCTCATCCGGAACTTCATTTATCAAATGCGCTCTCATAGGGTTGCGGTCACCACTGAAGCTGTGATACGCTAGCGCCGAAAGATTTGAGCGGAGAAGGGAGCGAGGACACGATGCGTCAACAGCGCTATGGACGGACTTACACACATCACTACGTGCCCTCGCGTCACTTGCGCTGAATTTCAAGCCGAAATCAGTGCAGTAGTTCGTTGACGCCACGGGCATAGACCTGTGGCGTTTTATTTGCCACGGGAATCACCGAGCCCGTGGCCTTTTTGCGTCTCTTGCAGCTACAAGGTGCACCGTGGCAACAAACCAAGGAGTGAAAAAATTGAGGTTTCGCGATTTCCACCGCAATGTAAAGATTCGAATCATCGTCGGTTTTGCCTTCAGCACCGCGCAGGCGACGACGTTCCCATTTATGGCGATTTACTTCGCGCACAACTTTGGTCAGACCACAGCAGGAATTGTCCTCGCCCTCGCCATCGTGGCCAGTCTGTTTAGTGGCGCTATCGGCGGTTATTACGCGGATCGCGTGGGACGGCGCAAAGTGATGCTCGTGGCGGAACTGGCATTTCTCGTCGCATACATCGCAATGGCGGTGGCGAACCTGCCAAAGGTCAATTCACCGCTGTTAACTTTGGTGGGATTCTTTACGACCAATGTGTGTTGGGGAATTTACGGGCCTGCAGAAGAGGCCATGTTGCTTGATGTCACGCGTCCGGAAGACAGAACGCTGATGTACACCATCTTTTACTGGATGGTCAACTTCACGATGGCGGTTGGCACAAGCGTAGGGGCACTGTTGTTTGAAACGCATCGCTTTGTCCTGTTCGCTGCCATGTCGGTCGTAGTGTTCGGCACCTGGTTGTCGACCCTGCTGTTGATCGAAGAGACGTATCGTCCATCGACGCAGCCCGAGTCGGTGCATCCGATACTGGGGATGCTGCGCAGCTACCGCGGTGTCCTATCTGACCCAGTGTTTTTGCGATACATCGTGGCTGGCTTGTTGACGATGTACGGGGAGTTTCAGATGCAGGGTTACATTGGTGTGCACTTCGCGCAATCGGTCGTCAGTCAACCCCTTGTCGCGTGGCACAACTTTGTTTTGCGGGTCGACGGTGTCAAACTGCTTGGCTGGGTGCGGACGGAAAACACCATTCTTGTGGTGCTGCTCGCAACGGCAGCGGTCCGCTTCACGCGTGGGCGGTCAGAGCGGTGGGCGCTGTGGCTTGGGCTCGGACTACAAACTGCGGGATATACAGTGATCACCTATACTTCGACACCATTTGTCGCACTTATAGCCATGGCGTTTGCGACGGTCGGCGAGGTGACGAATGCGCCGATTCGCCAGTCGTATCTCGGCGACTTGGCGCCGGAACGCGCACGCAGCGCCTATGTAGCCGTGAACGGAATGACGTTTCAAGGTACCCAACTGCTGACCTCGCTCGGCGTGGCGCTGGGGGCGGTAGTGCCGTCCTGGGGGATGGCAGTCATCTGTCTGGTTCTCGGTACCGGAGGCATCCTCCTCTATCAATCGATTGTGCCGAGCATAACATCCAGACGGCTTGCCGTGGAGAGTACACAAGTGTCAAATGCGAGTGTATTCTAGTGTTAGTTATCAATCAGAAAAGTCACTCAAATTGTAGGGGGCGACGTTTCATGATTCAGTCGACGATGATGGAGTACCCGCTGACACTGACGCACCTACTGGGCCGTGCTGGAACTTATTTTAAAAAAATGGAGATTGTGTCGCGCATGCCGGACCGCTCTCTGCACCGCTACACGTACGCAGACTTTACGCGTCGTGCTTGGCAACTGGCAGAAGCGTTGCAGAAGGCCGGTCTGCAGCCTGGAGACAGGGTTGCGACCCTGATGTGGAACCACTACGCGCACCTTGAGGCGTACTTTGGCATTCCTGTAGCTGGCGGTGTGCTACACACGCTCAATCTTCGACTCGCCCCTGATGACATCGCTTACATCTCCAATCACGCCGAAGACCGTTTCCTCATTGTCGACGATATTCTGTTGCCGTTACTTGAGAAATTTCGTGACAAGGCGCCGTTCGAACGGGTCTTTGTTGTTCCCTTGACGGGCGCTGCCATTTATCCCTACACGTCTTCGTACGAGAGTTACGAGGAGTTGTTGAAGACGGCGGACGGGTCGTTCGTAGCGCCGCAGTTAAAGGAGACTGATGCGGCAGCAATGTGTTACACGTCGGGGACTACAGGTAGACCGAAGGGTGTCGTCTATTCCCACCGCGCACTCGTGCTCCACACTTTGGTGCAGTCGATGCCCGACGTATTGAACATCTCCATGCACGATACAGTTACTCCAGTCGTGCCGCTGTTCCACGCCAACGGCTGGGGATTTGCTTTTGCCGCGACGACTGTCGGCGCAAAGCAGGTCTATCCAGGTCCCTATCTCGATGCACAAAGTCTGCTTGACCTGTTTGCAGAAGAAGGTGTCAACTGCACGGCTGGCGTTCCGACAATTTGGCTGGGTATCGCGCAGGCACTCGAGCATAATCCGGGACGATGGGACGTCTCCGGTTTGCGGATGGCCGTTGGTGGCGCGGCAATTCCGGAAGGGCTGATGCGAACACTGGAGTCGTACGGAGCGACAGTCCAGCACGCTTGGGGGATGACAGAGACTAGCCCCCTTGCAACTGCATCCTTTCTCAAGGCTGGCATGGAAGACCTCTCAGTAGACGAGCAGTACAAACGCAAAGCCATGCAAGGAGTGGCTGTTCCCTTTGTCGAGATGCGGATTGTGCGTGACGGTGTCGAGGCGCCGTGGGACGGTGAGACGATGGGGGAAATTCAGGTGCGTGGCCCGTGGATCACGATGGCGTATCACAACCTAGAGGGCTCCACCAGCAGTTTTTCTGACGACGGCTGGCTGTGCACAGGCGACATTGGCGTGATCGACGAAGAAGGGTACATGAAGATTACGGACCGCGTGAAAGACCTAATCAAGTCCGGTGGAGAGTGGATTAGTTCTGTCGATCTCGAAAATGCATTGATGGGGCACCCGGCTGTCGCTGAGGCGGCGGTTGTCGCTGTACCCGATCCGAAGTGGCAGGAGCGTCCACTCGCAGCGGTCGTCGTGAAACCGGGCTGCGAGGTTACGGAGGACGAACTGCGTGAACACCTCGCAGGAAGTTTCCCGAACTGGTATCTTCCCGACCATGTCGTGTTCATTGACGAAATCCCCCGCACTTCCACCGGCAAGTTCATGAAGGCTAAGTTGCGAGATGAGTTTCGCGACATCCAGGTACAGCAATAAGCGGAAACTGGGGGTGGTGCGCCTGCGCCGAACATGCGCAGGCTCACTGTCGATCTGGCGTGGTACAGAAGCTTTTTGGTCGGTTGACAGCAAAACGGCCTGCCATTCAGGCAGGCCGTCGGCGATTCGGGCACTACGTCACTTCTGAGGTTCTACCTTGAAGGAACTCTTCAGCGATACAATCAAATTAAACACCTTGTGCTCTGGTGTGGTGTCTTTAGGGTCGACGTTGAAGAAGCCCTGGCGGACGAATTGAAACTTATCGCCAGGCGCTGCGTCTTTCACGTCGACACCGATGTAGCCGTTGCAAACTTGCAGAGACGCTGGGTTGATTTGCGCCTCGAGTGGAGCCTCCGCATCAAATTCACCCTGCAGCAGTGGCTCATACAAGCGGATCTCCGCCGCGATGGCAGTGGCTGCATCGACCCAGTGAATCGTCCCTTTGACTTTGCGCGCCGTGAACCCGCTGCCGCTCTTGGTCTCCGGGTCGTATGTGCAACGCACCTCGACTACTTCTCCCTGATCGTCCTTGACGACTTCCTGACAAGTCACAAAGTACGCGTCCTTCAGTCGCACTTCGTTGCCGGGGTAGAGGCGGTGGTACTTCGGCGGTGGAACCTCCATGAAATCGTCTTGTTCGATGTACAGCTCGCGCGAGAACGGCACCTGTTTCTTGCCGAGTTCGGGCCGTTCCGGGTTAATCGTCGCCTCAAGCATTTCCGTCTGACCTTCTGGGTAGTTCGTGATGACCAACTTCAGCGGGCGCAACACTGCAGAAGTCCGCGGCGCGCGCAAGTTTAGGTCTTGGCGCGCGTGGTGCTCGAGCAGTTTGTAATCGACCTCGCCGCCAGCGACCGTGACACCGAGTTCGGTGATGAAGGAGCGGATGGCTTCAGGCGTAAAGCCGCGCCGGCGGAAGCCGGAGATGGTGGGCATACGAGGGTCGTCCCAGCCATCGACAAGCCCCTCGTCGACGAGTTTCTTCAAGTGCCGCTTGCTCATCACAGTGTCGGTCAGGTTCAACCGTCCGAACTCATACTGGTGTGGCACATTCGGCATCTCGCACTCGTGGACCACCCAGTCGTAGAGCGGCCGCTGGTCCTTGAACTCGAGTGTGCACAGCGAGTGTGTGACGCCTTCGATGGCGTCTTCGAGTGGGTGCGCGTAGGCGTACATGGGGTAGATGCACCACTTCTCTCCCGTGTTGTGGTGCACTGCGTGAGAAATTCGGTACAATACCGGATCGCGAAGGTTCAAGTTCGGTGACGTCATGTCGATTTTTGCTCGCAAGACGTGCGTACCGTCTGCGAACTCGCCTGCGCGCATGCGTGCAAACAGGTTGAGGTTCTCCTCGACGCTGCGGTCGCGGTGAGGACTGTTTTGTCCAGGTGAAGTCAAGGTGCCGCGGCTTTCACGGACCTGATCGGCAGACTGGTCGTCGACATAGGCCAGACCTTTGCGAATCAAGAGCAACGCGCGCTCGTACATCTCTTCGAAGTAGTCGGAAGCAAAGCGCAACCCATCCCATTGGAAGCCGAGCCACGCCACATCCTCTTGGATGGCTTTGACATACTCACTGTCTTCTTTGAGTGGGTTGGTATCGTCAAAGCGCAGGTTGGTGCGGCCGCCGAAGTCACCGGCGATACCGAAGTTGATGCAAATGGATTTGGCGTGTCCGATGTGCAGGTAGCCGTTTGGCTCCGGCGGGAACCGGGTCACAACTTCCTTGACGCGGTTCTCGGACAAGTCCGAGCGGACAATGTCGCGAATAAAATCTGATGCGCTGGCTGTCGTCTCCGGTGTTTGCTCCATACATTCCAACCTTCCGTGAAATCGGATCTCGGGTTACCCAGTTGTCCTTTCGCCATTATAACAAACCTCTTTGCAGCGCCTGCAAGCTCTGACTGTACAGCAATATCGTCTGACCATTGGTCTTTTCGGTGGGTGTCCAATATTCCCCGTACTGGTATATAGTGAGATATATCGTCAGTGCTATAACGACGAAGTGTAGGGGTGGAAGCCATGGACGGAACCAGCCAGTCACTCGACGTGATTGTGCAGCGGATCGCGAAACTGGAGGCGAAGGTCGCGGCCTTCGAGGCGAAGTACGGTCCACTTGACGCCCTAGAGGAAACGCGTCCAGACCAGGAAACCGCCGACCCGGCGCATCAGCAGATACCACAACAGCAACTGATGCCGTCGATGTCGACGTTGGAGCCGACTACGGTTGATTGGGAGCGAGTCGGCCGGGTCTGGTTACCAATCGCCTTCATCATTGCGATTCTGATGGGTGTCGCCTTTCTGTTCGATGCTGCTATCAAGGCAGGGTTGCTCAATCAACAGGCGCGCCTCGCTGTGGGTTATGTTGGCAGCGCCGCAGTCTTGGGGGTTGGGGAACTACAGCTGGCGCGCAGCCGACGGGTGCTAGGTGACGTTCTGATTGGCGCGAGTATTGCAATCATGCTCCTGACGACGTTCGCAGGAAACCACCTCTATCATATTTTATCAACACCCATCGCAGTGGCACTGGGGCTCTTGTTCACTGCGGCAGGCGCGTACCTGGCGAACCGGCACCGTTCACAAACACTCGCGGTAATCGCGACACTTGGCGGAAGTCTCATTGTGCTCATGCTGTCCATCCGCCCGGCCGACCCGGTGTTCGTTGCACTGTATGCCTTGGTCGTGTCGATCGGCTTCGTGTGGTTTGCCATGGCATGGAAGTTTCGAGGCGCGTTCTTTGTCGCGTGGCTAATGCTCCATTTTGACTTGTGCGTATTTGTGCTCACAACTGGACACGTAGATGCCGTGTTCGCCTGGGTTGCACTTGCGCAGCACATCGCTGTCGCGGCGTATCTGTTCGTGCGTCGCCCTGCGGCTGGGGAACGCTACGCGATGTTCTACCCCAGCCTGGCCGTGACGGGACTGTGGTCGCTAGGCCTGACACACGTGGAAGCAAGGCTCGAATTTTTGCTTCTCGGGCTGGCCTATGTCGGTGTGGCATCCGTTTTTCACTTCCGCAAACAAGCGCGAGACGGACTTCACGTAGCATTTCTCGGGGCGCTGTTCGCGGTAGCGCTCTTCTTCGCCTATGCCCTGCACGGTGAAAACCAAGTCCTGGCGTTCATCCTCGAAGGCTCAGTCGGGCTCCTAACCGGTCTCTGGTTGCGGCTTGGGGCACAGATGTGGATGTCATGCCTGCTCTACGCGATTGCCTGGCTCTTCGTCCTGTCCGTTGCACCTGGTGGAACGCGTGTGTATCTGTTGTTTGGCAAGTTTGTCGGGGAGGACTTCGTGATTGACCTCTTGGCCACAGCCTCCGCTGTTGCAGTCGTTGTAATTGCCACGAGGCTCACCCGGGGCGAGGGGGAGCAAGACAGGACTGCGAAGAGCATCCTTCGGGTCTTCTGGTGGTTCGCGCCAGCGGTGGTCATTCTGTTTCTCAGTAACAGCCTGCTGACCGTTCTGCAGAGTTTCCACAGTGACCTTAAAATGCTCGCTGTCTCGTTCCTGTGGGCCATACTTGCCGTTATCCTCGTCATTGTCGGGGTCCGTCGTGACACGCGCCGCGAACGTGCGATGGGCATTCTGTTGTTGTTCATCACCCTCGCAAAACTTGTGGTTGTCGATTTGCCGTTTGTGCCAATTGTCCTGCGCGCTGTGTTGTTTATCGGCGTCGGCGCCATCGGCGTTTTTGCATCGCGTCTCTTTTATGGAATCGGAAAAAAGTGAGGGGGTCTACGGAATTGCTTGTACCCTCGATGTACGCTAGGATAAACGGGGAGTAACCAACACAAAGCGCGATGGAGGGGCCCAGGTTGTCGAAACGTGACGGAGTCGCGAACGGAGTCTCTTGGGACACGCTCGTCGGCTTAATTCTTGGCATTTTCGGCGTTCTCTACTTTTTTCACGTCTGGCCGAACTCGGTGGTTTTCCAACTGTACGGGGATTCTGTGCATTACAACTTGTCCGCGCGCACCATGCTGACTAAACACTTCTACACGTATTGGGGATACGGACCGGACGCGCAAGTGACGCCGGGATACCCATTGTTTTTAGTGGTGTGCTACTGGATTGCGGGCCATCTCTCAAAAAGTCCAAACGCTGGTATGCACTTAGCTTTTGTCGTGCAGCTATTGCTGATGGCGTTCACGGCGAGCACCCTGTACTGGATTAGCAGGCGCGCACTCAACCGCGTCTATGCGGCGATTGTCGGACTGCTGTGGATTCTTTACCCAACCACGCACGGAGCCTATGGGCAAATCCTGACCGAACCGGTATTCGTGCCTTTGCTCGTCGGCTTTGTTTGGGTCTTCCTGATCGCGATGGAGAAGCAGAAACGCACTTGGTGGTTCGTCGCCGGACTTGTGCTGGGCTTGGCAGGGCTCGTGCGCCCAACCGTGTTTCCGCTGGTGGCGGCAGGCGCAATCGCACTGCTGATCGGTGTCTTCAAGTCGAAAGCTGATCGCGTTGCTGCTGCGTTCACCCGCAACTTCATCAGCTTCGTCGTGCACGTCGTCGGTTATTTAATCCCACTTGTACCGTGGTGGGTCCGAAACTATGTAGCGTTGCACCGCATCCTGCTCACCGATACAGACGCAGGCAACCCGCTCATGTTCGGTGCGGACCCGAACTTTGCACATAACCCGACCCTTGGCCGTGGCTTGACGCCTGCGCAGCAGGAGAAGTTGGCGATTCACATGGCTGAGCACGGGTTTGCGACGCACCCGCTCGCTGAACTGAAATGGTATACGCTCGACAAATTAGGTCTTTTGTTCGGGAAACCGTGGTTGGTCGCAAGTCCGCTCGTCGTGTACGCACAGCCCGTGTTGGTCGTGATCGGCAGCATCGGCGTGTTGATGCTGTTCTGGCGCAAAGGGCTGCGTCTGGTGCCGTGGCTGACACTGTATTTGCTTGTGACGCAGTTGCCGTTTTTGCCGTTGCCGCGCTACGCGTTCCCCATGATGCCGTTCCTTTTCATTGGTATTGGCGTGGTTCTCCAGTGGCTGATTGACGGTATTCTTCGCCGCCGCCGGCGCACGTGAGCAGGACATTAGGTATGAACGGAGGAGACAAGCTCGTGATGGAGGCACCGAACCGGACGACAGCGGCGGTGCGCGACTACACAGTCCGTGATACAGCGCGCCCTCATATTGCCGTTCTCGTTCCCTGTTATAACGAAGAAGCGACCATCGCGAAGGTCGTGCGAGACTTTCAGAGTGAGCTGCCAGAGGCCGCGGTCTTTGTCTACGACAACAACTCGCAGGACCGCACGGCTCAAATTGCGGCCGATGCCGGGGCTGTCGTGCGCAAGGAGTATCGGCAGGGCAAAGGCAACGTGATCCGCTCGATGTTTCGAGACATTGACGCCGATATCTACGTTATGGTTGACGGCGACGACACCTATCCTGCGGAGTTCGTGCACGAACTGATTCAGGCCGTCGAGTCAGGCGTGGACATGGCGATTGGAGACCGGCTGTCAAACGGATCTTACTTTGAGGAAAACAAACGCCCGATGCATGATGCCGGCAATCGCTTGGTGCGCGGCCTGATCAACCGGCTGTTCCGGGCTAAGTTGCGGGACATCATGTCCGGATACCGGGCTTTCAGCCGTCGTTTTGTAAAGAACATGCCGGTTCTGAGTGAAGGCTTTGAAATTGAGACGGAGATGACACTACACGCGCTCGACAAGCGTTTTTCGATCCGTGAAGTACCGATTGATTATCGCGACAGACCTGAAGGTAGCGTGTCCAAGCTGAACACGGTTTCGGACGGATTTCGAGTCTTAAAGACGGTTTTTTGGATTTTCAAGGACTACAAACCACTTTCCTTCTTCGGTATCGTAGCGTTGGTTTTCCTGCTGGCAGGACTCGCAGTCGGAATCCCAGTTGTGAGCGAGTTTCTGATGACTCAAAAAATCCATAAAATCCCTTCCGCAATTCTCGCAGTCGGTCTGGTGCTCCTGTCTACCAACGCGCTGACCAGTGGGTTCATTCTCGACACTATCGTGAAGCAACACCGCGACATGTTCGAGCTGCGGCTAACTCAGGAGAGGTGACCACGTGCTTAATTACCTGCTGATCGCACTCAACATTGTCCTCCTTGTGGCGGGGCAGACGCTTTGGAAACATGGCGTCGCCAAGTTGTCGCTGCACAGCATTTCCAGTGCATTTTTGGCACTCCTTTCACCCTGGATTTTCTCCGGCATTGTCCTCTACGCGTTCGCGACGGTGGTCTGGATTTACCTGTTGTCGAAGATGCCCATTAGTCTGCTGTACCCACTCCAGAGCTTGGCGTACGTAGCGACTGTAGTGATCGCGATTTTCGTGTTTCACGAGCACGTTTCGGCCTGGCGTTGGGCAGGTGTCGTGGTGATTATGTTTGGCGTCGCGCTGGTCGTGAAGTAGGCCAAAGCCTTCCTCTGAATTTTGCACCTGTTCCGTCAATTTACCGTTAGTGGGCCCGCTGCTCGACGCCGAGGCAGCAAAAACACGGTAGTTTGGCGATATCAGAAACCCTTCATCCCAAAGCTGGGAGAATACAGTACAATGTGTTCTAGTAGTTATCGACAGACAGTTGCAAAGGTTGTTGATAATCACTTGGCACGGTGACTGGGATTCAGAACAATGGAGGGGAGGGCGTTTTGGTGGATGTGTCACAGTGTCGGGCGTGTGGTCAAGGGGGACAGGGTATCCTGGTCGCGTTTCCGGACAGAGATGTACAAGAGCAGATTCAAAACGCCATGCCCAGAGACTTCCGATTGCGCTGGCAGACGACTGCTGAATTACATACGTGGTTTGAACTTCACTTAGCCTATGACTCTCTCCCGTACTGGGAGGAGCATCATGACGTGGCAAAGTGGAAATTGAGGTGGGCAAATCGGCTACCGGACGGTCGCGTAGAGGGCGAGGACGAGGTTTCGTGGCAAACCTTCAGCTCGTCAGTTCCGAACCTGTTTGTTGAAGGGATCATTCGTGATCATCGGATCCGCATGATGAAGCAACCGATTGTTGACGTGAGCGTGGAGCGTGTGATTGGACAAGAGATGCTGGTACGGGGTTTCGATACGGATGGCCGCCTGATCTCGCCACTTGATTTATACCGCGGGGCTCGTGAGCAGAATCAGCTGTTTCGTCTCGACAGAGCTTGTCGAATTGCCGCGATTGAGGAAGGCGCCGCACTCCCCCCGGGCCAACTCGTGTTTGTCAACTTTATCCCCACGTCAATCTACGTTCCTGAACACTGTCTTGCGACTACGCTTTCGGCTGTCGAACGGGTCGGGATTGACCGCAGACGCATTGTGTTCGAAGTTGTGGAGACGGATAGAGTCGAGGACCTCAGGCACCTACAACGGATCCTTGCGTTTTACCGCAGTACCGGGTTTCGCTGCGCTCTGGATGACTTTGGCGAAGGTTTTAACGACGTTGACATGCTGAAGGCGCTCGAACCGGACATTGTCAAACTGGATCGCAAGTACGTCAGTGGGATTGACGCGGACACGAGAAAACAGGACATCGCCGCGTACATTTATGAACAGGGGACAGCTGTCGGCTCGACGATGTTGGCCGAAGGTATCGAGACAGAAGCCGAGGCGCGCACGCTTTGGCAAATCGGCTACCGCTGGCAACAGGGCTTCTGGTACGGTCGCCCGGGGTGGGAGGCACCCGATGTGCCTACGGAGCGGATCGAAGCTGCCAGTAGGCCAACGACAGTCTGAGCTGGGAAGAGGGGACAAAATACAATGGCGCAATCGATCACAACAAGCGTTATTTCGTCCGCACAAGAAGTCATCGGACGTTTGAAACGGTCTGTCGGCACACAGCTGTTCGGGCTCCAGCGAGCCACGGATGACCTCCTCATCGCTCTAATGGCACGCGGGCATATCCTCCTTGAAGACGTCCCTGGCGTCGGGAAGACCGCCCTTGCCAAGTCGTTTGCTGAGGCACTCGGCCTGTCCTTTCGACGCATTCAATGCACGCCTGACCTGTTGCCGGCGGACATCGTCGGCGGTCTCGTGTTTGACCCTAAGAACACAGAGTTTGTGCTGCGCAAGGGCCCCATTTTTACAAACCTGCTGTTAGTCGATGAAATCAACCGCGCGCTGCCGCGCACTCAGTCGGCCCTGCTCGAAGCGATGGCGGAAGGGCAGGTCACGATTGACGGAGAGTCCCACCCGCTGCCACAGCCGTTTTTGGTGATTGCGACGCAGAACCCGATTGAATCCCAAGGTGTTTTCCCCTTGCCTGAGGCACAGCTTGACCGTTTCTTGTTAAAGACGGCGCTTGGCTACCCAAGTTCCAGCGACGACGTTTCAATGCTGTCGCTGCACTTGGACTTGCACGGCGGACGGACGGAACGCAAGCTCCAAGCGACCGAAGAAGGAACCACCGGGGCAGCGGACGAACGTCTTGACGGAGATCACGCACTTGCAGACCAAGCAGTGCTTCAGGCAGCCGTTCGGAGCGTGCACGTGACTGATGACCTGCTCGGGTACATTTCTGACCTTGTTCGGGCCACGCGCACGCACGCGGATGTGCAGGTCGGGGCGAGCCCGCGGGCGATGATCATGCTGGCAAACGCTGCCCGTGCGGTTGCGGTCTTGAATGATCGAGACTTTGTTACACCGGATGACGTGCAGCGAATTGCCACAAATGTTCTCTTTCACCGCCTCGTTTTACTGGACCCGGCAACGTCCACCTTGGACCCTGACACTTTTGTGAAGAGTCTCCTTGCCACTGTAAACGTTCCAATTGAGGATGTGTCACGGTGATCGCCCTCGCTGTTCCGGCATTGCTTGTGGGCTTACTGGTGTGGAGTCAGATGGTGAAACGCTTCGTTGCGCCTAAATTGACAGTGGAAGCCGCGCTGACCCGCGCTTCAGTAGAGTTTGAGGGACAGACAGAAGCGGTGGTGACGCTGACGAATCCCACTTCCTTGCCGTGTCCTTGGGTCATTTGCGAAATGGAAATGCCGGACGGGTTGTTTTCCACTGGCGCTACCGACGGAGACGCGTCCTACACCCTTGCGCTCGGGCCGCATGAGGTTGTCAAACTGCGTCTGCCAATCACAGGAGTCAGCCGTGGTCGCCACCACCTTCAGAGCCTGTCCGTACGTGCCTCCGACGGTTTCACGATGTTTCGGTATACGGTTAAGGTGTCGTTGTTCCTGACCGTTACCGTGCATCCGCGACGCACAAGTGAACGAACTGCGGACGTTCGGTTGGATCGACTTGGGACGATTGCCTCCACCCGCAAACTCGCGCCGACTTCACTCGATTGGGTGGACCTTCGACCCTATGCGCGTGGGGATTCGATTCGCGATGTTGCGTGGATGGTCACGGCTAGGCGAGGGGAACTGACTGTGCTTGAACGGGCTCTTTCGCTCAACCACGAGGTGGTGTTGGTCGCTAGTGTGCACGTGTCGGACGTGCCGTGGGAGGGACGCGTGTCACTGGCGGACGCAGTATATGAACAGACGTATGCGCTCATGGAGCAGTTGTCGAGGCGCGGCGTCCAGTTTCAACTGTACACCGACGCGTTCTGGGCCAATGAACGGCGTAAATCCAGCGCAGATTCGGTTTTCAAAGCTGCAGGAGTGTGGACACCGCGCGCTCAGCAGCAAATGGGGCACGTGTTAGGCAGCCTGTCCAGCAGTCCAGCATACCCGCTGACAACGGTCCTCGACAGAGTGGTGCGTCAAGTCGCGAGCCCTGCGCGCGTCATCGTTGTGACAGGGTATCTCGATGCGGGGGCGCGGTCGCAACTGCAGAAGATGCGAGGGCTAGGGTATGCGGTCGAGACACTGTGGGTCGACCCGCAAAGCACGGATTCAGTAACCCAGGAGGTGTCACCATCATGAGGAACGGCTGGAGGGTATCCTTCACGGCTGCCAACGAGGCTGCGGAAACTATGGTTTCGCTGGCTCTGGCTGTTTCCGGACTGGCCCCTTCGTTGCACTCTCTCCACCTCGTTGTCCTCGGAGAGGTAGTGGCGGCTTGCCTCCTTGCCTGGTCGGGGTCTGCCGACTCTTTCCAGTCGACTGCACAGCGGCGTGGGGTTCTGGCGGGATTGACCGTCGCGCTTGTCGCGTTGACTGCGCTAGAAGCGGGGGGAGTTGCAGCACTTCTGGTTGGACTTGCGTTTGTCCCTACGCTAATCCGCAGAATCCGGTCAATCACGGCAGTCGTTGAAAGCGAGGTTCAAGGCGGGCGATTGGCGTGGGACGTCGGGCTCTTGTCAATTGCTTGGTTGTACCCGGTGGTAGTGACGCCACAGGGGGGATTGTCTGGTTTGTATGGGTGGTTGACGGTGTTGAGTCTGCTGACAGTCGTCGCGCGTCTGCTGGCGATGCACTCCGCACAGATGTTGGCGGCAAGTCTCGCCGTCGTCCACCAGAGCCAGCGCACTGTAGTCACCCTGCTCACTTTGGTCACAGTGGTACTCGGAGTGTTCATCCTCACTGACATTTTCCCTGGTTTGCGCTTCGCATTCATCGTCGCCTTAGTGGTTGCACTTGCGGCCTTCGCGATTCTGACCACTTGGCGTGCGCTTGCCGCTGGGTTCGTCGTGGTCCTGCTGCTGTTTGGTTTGTCCTACTTGATTCGTCCACTTCGTACCCGCGGCAAGGGCCTCAACCTCTCCCCGGGGACGCCTTCTCAGCCCACGCCGCATCCACCGAGAGTCGTTCATCCAGCGTGGATGCATCTGCCGTGGGGCTGGATTGGATTAGGTGCCGCTTTGTGTCTCGTGGTGTTCGTGCTTCTACGGATGCGCTTTCCAGGTGCTCAATCTCAACCGGATGTGCAGGGGATTGCCGTGGAGCGAGAGCGGCTAGTGCGTCGAACTCGCGCTGCAGGTGGTTTGCCACATACACCAATGCGCAGGGTCGTCGCGCGGTGGTTACGCCACAGGGCAAAGTTGCACCCAGTTGCGCGCGGCGAAACGCTGCAGAGTTATGTGCAAAGGGAACTCGCGCCCCACCTCTCGGAGGTGCCCGATTTTGCGGGGAGCTATGACGCAGAGCGCTACGGATTAAAGCCACAGCCTCACGAGGAGGCGGCCCGCGTCGAAGCTGCACTCCGAGAAGCGGGCCTGTGGCGACGCTAGCTATGAGTTACAGATGTCACTCACGAATTGTTGCGCACGCGTTCTCTCATGCGGGCCACGACATACCCACCAGAGAGGTTGCGAACGTTCCTAAAGCCGAGTCCTTTCAGGATTCGCGTCCCGAAGTAACTCCGCTGCCCGCTCCTGCAGTACACGACCCAGTCTTTGTTCCGGTCCAACTCACCTGCTCGACCGCGAAGTTCATCCAGTGGAATGTGTACGGCGCCATCCAGCATTCCGGTGCGAACTTCGTCGCCTCGACGGACATCGAGCAGCGCTATGTGTGATGTCGTGTCGGTGGCGGTCTCACCTGCGTGAGTTACATCGTATGCGGCCTCGGTCTGCCCGTGGACAAGGTTTTCGGCTGCCATGCCAGCCATGATTACCGGGTCCTTTGCCGCCGCAAACGGAGGTGCGTAGGCGAGGTCGAGATTCGTCAAATCACTGACTGTCATGCCTGCGGAGAGCGCAACCGAGAGCACATCAATGCGTTTGTCGACGCCAGCGCCGCCAACCACTTGTGCCCCCAGGAGCTTGCCGGTTTCTCGTTCCATCAACAGTTTGATCGTCAAGTCCTCTGCGCCTGGATAGTATCCTGCGTGGTGCCCGCTCGTGTTGTACGATACTAGGTAGTCGAGTCCGGCAGCAGTTGCGGCGCGTTCGGACCAACCAGTCATCGCAGCCGTTACGCGGCCCACTTGTACGATTGACGTCCCGTGTGCACCGGAGAACTTTTGTTGGTCACCGAACACGTTTGCAGCGATGATGCGCGCCTGCTTGTTCGGTGCGCCCGCCAGCGCGATCCATCGAGGTTCGTCAGTCAAGTCGTAGCGAAGTTCGGCGATGTCGCCGCCGGCGAAAATGTCCGGATCGGACGTCTGCAGTTCCTGATTGACATGGACAGCGCCAGACACGCCGAGTGTCAGTCCCGCGCCGCGGGCGAGCGAGGTGTCAGGGCGAACGCCGAGACTCATGACGAACATGTCAGCTTCGATGAGGTCGCCATTTTCTAACTGCACTGCGTCCGCCCGGCTGCTGCCGGTGAAGGCAGTGATGCCGTTGTTCAACACAACCCGAACACCAAGTTCCTCGAGGTGGTCAAGCACTGGCGCCGTCATCTCTGCGTCGAACGGTGGCAGTACCTGAGGTGCCTTTTCGACAAGTGTCACAGCGATGCCAAGGTGGGTGAGGTTCTCGACCACCTCCAGTCCGATGAAACCACCGCCGATGACGGCTGCTCTTTTCACCGACAACTCGGTGAGCCACGACTTCATGCGGTCGACGTCCGGGACTTCCCGCACGGAAAAGATGCCAGGGAGTTCGCGCCCGGGCAGTGGCGGAACGATTGGCGTTGCGCCAGCAGCCAGTACGAGTTTGTCGTATGGCTCGTCGTAGAATGTATCCTGCTCTAGGTCGTGAACTTGAACCGTGCGGGCGGCTCGGTTGATACTCACGACTTCGTTCCGCACGCGCACATCAAGGTTGAACCTGTCGCGAAGTGACTTGGGTGTATGAAGTAAGAGAGCGTCACGGCTCTCGATCACGCCGCCTAAGTAATAAGGGAGACCGCAGTTCGCAAAAGATACATACGGGCCGCGTTCAAGCACCACGATTTCCGCTGCCTCGCTGATGCGTCGTGCTTTCGCAGCAACGCCCGCGCCGAGTGCCACACCGCCAATCACGACTAGTTTCAGTTTCTGTTGCTGCTCCGATTGCATAGTCGCCAACTCCTTCTTGTGTGTGCCTTGCGCAAACACAATACCACCAGGGGTATACTGCGGCATGAGTAGTTTGACCCGGTCTGAATGGACCACTGCCTTCCACATCCTGCTTCGCAGGCATGGTCGATTGCGACTAGGCTAGGGGGGCGGTGGCAGCTGGAGTGGCAGGGGGGCCGGTGGAGGGAGAGACTTGTTCGACCTCGTTCGACTTGATTGGGGCACATCTACGCGCTTCGTCAGTGAAAGTTGTCGAATTGAATGGAACAAGTGGTGATTCTGTCTCGTCTATTTGTCAGGACGGCAGGAGATGCGCGCGCTTCGGAAGAATTCAAAGAGGACGAAATGGGCATAGCTATGTCGTATGAAGTATATGATTAAGAGGCTTGTGGTGGAGTCACAACACAGGCTTTCCACGGCTTCTCCATCAAAATTCCACCATGCTTCGACGGCTTCTACTATACTTAACCCTGGCGGCGCGTGTTGCCTTAAACATCAAAAGGAGATTTTGCCTGATGTGCGGAATTTGCGGTGTGGTGGGGAAACACGCAAACCCTGTGGAAGAAACTGTGCTCCGGGCCATGACGGACATGATGATTCACCGTGGCCCAGACGATGAAGGATTTCACATGCAAGACCATATTGGGTTTGGTTTTCGGCGCTTGTCCATTGTCGACCTCGCGCACGGTCACCAGCCGATGTGCAATGAAGACGGGTCGGTGTGGATTGTTTTTAATGGAGAAATATATAACTATGACGTTTTATACCAAGAGCTTGTGGGGCGTGGTCACGAATTTCGGTCTCACTGCGATACAGAAGTCATAGTCCATCTCTACGAAGAGCTTGGTATTGAGTGTCTTGACCGTCTGCGTGGTATGTTCGCGATTGCGATATACGACGCTAGAAAACAGCGCACCTATTTGGCGCGGGATTACTTTGGCATTAAGCCTCTGTACTACGCAGACACGCCAGACGGATTGGTATTTGCGTCCGAGATTAAGAGTCTGCTTGCCTCCGGGTATGTCGACCCAAAGGTGGACATGCAGGCTTTTGTCCACTACTTGTCGTTTCAGTACGTCCCGGACCCGCGCACGATGTTTGCGGGAATTTCCAAACTGCCACCAGCCCACTACCTTGAAATTCGCGATGGGCAAGCGACTCTTCACGAGTACTGGCGGGCAGAGTTTGAACCAGACGACTCGGTCTCGTTTGAGACCTTTACGGAAGGCATTGCAGCCCATTTGACGGCGTCCGTGAATCGGCACTCCCGGGCAGACGTCCCGCGTGGAGCGTTCCTTTCCAGTGGCGTGGACTCTACCGTCATTGCGTCGCTGCTGAACAGGCAGGAGCGAGTCAAGACGTTTTCAATCGGCTTTGACAACCCAGAGACACATCACGATGAACTGCCGTACGCGGCGCAGACTGCAAAGACCCTTGGCACGGAGCACTATAGCATCAAGATAACAGCTGCCGACTATCGGGATGAGCTTGAAAAACTTGTCTATTACCAGGAAGACCCTGTTGCAGACCCGAGTTCCATTGCTCTCTACTTTGTCTCACGGCTGGCAAGCGAGCAGGTGACAGTCATGTTGTCAGGGGAGGGCGCCGACGAAATTTTCGGAGGCTACCCGATTTATCACGAGCCAATGTCCCTGCGCGGTTTTAAGAGCATGCCAGGGTGGCAGAAAAAAGCTCTGCACCGCGTCGCGGCGGCTCTGCCGTACGGACTGAAGGGCCGTAGCTTTCTGGAACGGGGCACAACAGACCTTGAACGCCGATTTATCGGCGATGCGAAAATTTTCTCGGACAGCGTAAAGGCCGAACTGTTGAGTCAAAATGTGCCTCTCGCATCACTCCAGTCCTGTTTCGCGGTGACCGATTTTTACTACGCGCGAACGCGCCATCTCGACGACATTACGCGGATGCAGGACATCGATATGCACACGTGGCTGCCGGGAGACATTTTGATGAAGGCTGACAAGATGACGATGGCGAACTCGATCGAACTGCGTGTTCCGTTTCTTGATCGCGACGTATTTGAGTTTGCCGCCCGCATTCCGACTCGTTTTCGCGTGAACGACCAGACGACGAAGTATGTGTTGCGTGAAGCTGTCAAAGAGATTGTGCCGGAGGAAATTCGCAGTCGGCCGAAACTTGGCTTTCCCATTCCGCTTCGGGGGTGGCTGCGAAACGAATTGTTTGAGTACGTACAGGACTTGATGGCGACGTCGGGCGCGAGGTCTTACTTTAACATGCCATACGTCGAACACCTGCTTGCCCAGCACAAAGCCCACGCAAGGGACTACTCACGTGAGCTGTGGGTCGTGATTGTCTTCATGCTTTGGTACGATGTGTTTGTAGAAGGGACGTTGGCGTCAGCGCGCGGACGCTTTGTCGAGACGCGGACCAGCAGGGCGGCTGCGACCTCGTAACATCAACAACACAAACAGGGCGGACGGAATGATGTAAATCGCAAGCGCCCAGTGTTGCCTTGTATCCGTCCCCGTCAGCAGACCGTGCATCGTGACAGCGATGAACATCGGAATCGAGATGTAGTGAATCGAACGCCACACACCGACTGTGATGCGCTCGCGCAAGTACGAAGTCGCGACGATGAGCAGCCATCCGTAGAGCGTCAGAACTCCCAGTCCCGCGGGGATGGGGCGGTACGTCTGGAAAAACGGGATCAGCAAGTTAGGCAAGTTGAACACAATACTTGTGTCCTGGTGCAACCCCCACAGGTGGAAGAACAAAAATGGGAAGACCAGCAGGGCACAGTACTGGTGTATGTGCGTGACAAATTTGCGCAGGCGCCAGCGGTCCCACAGGGAACGAGTCGTCGAGGCACCGAGCAGTACGGACAGTGCCAACAGAATGTACGCTGTTAACCCTGCTGACCTAGCCATGTACCAGTAGGTCAGATTTTTTGTGGCGGGTGCAGGGTTGACCAGATGGGTGAAAAAGAACGCAAACGCCACTACGATTGCGCTCAAGATGAGAGCCAGCACAAACGGAAACCTTTGCTCTTCATGAATCAGTTCCACGCATACGTCACCCCCTTTTACGGCGTGGACGCCGATGATGCGACGGACGGCTGAGTAGAAGGGGGACTGACGGTTGCTCCACCGTTGCTACTGCCACCGTTGCTGCTGCCACCGTTGCCGCCGTTCGATCCGAAGTAGCTCCCGCTTGAACTCCCGCCGGATGCCCCTGACCCTGAGCCACTGTATCCTCCGTCGTCTCCGCTCCCGCTAGCGCTCTCGCCGCCTCGCCTGGAGGTTTGATTCAGAGCAGCTTGCAGGGCGCTCAGCGTCTGTTCATCGAGTTGCCCGGTCGCTGGAAGGTTGTTTTCCTGTTGGAAAGCCTTCACGGCATTGGCAGTGACGGAGCCGTAATAAGTTGTCAGGGTGTGGTTGAAGTATCCGAGTTGCGCCAAAGCGTATTGAAGAATCTCGACATTCTGCCCAGTAGCACCCTCTGCAAGCACAATCGGGCTGTTCGATGAGACTGTTGCGGTCGATCCCGCTTGGCTTCCGGTCGATGCAGTCGACTTGCTCGTATACGGCGTCAGCGTCGTGCTCAGTTGGTGCCATATGGTGAAGAAACCGCCAAACGCGAGTACGGGTGTGGTCCACGACATCGTGATCATGGCGCGGTGCAAACGTCGTTCACGGCGTTCCTTGGCGAGTTGTTTTTGCAAGTCCCGTGCGGGCGAATTCGCACCCGGTCCCTGGACACTCATTGGACTGTTATCCTCCCTGCGTCACGTCTGTTGTTGCGTGACAATTGCGTCAAGATACCTTGGAGCGTAGCAGAGCAAAGTTGAAATATTCTCGAGACAGTGCCACTACTCATGATATAAAATTTTCCTATCGGGTGAAGAGTCAGCGAGGTGGAGGAGCATGAATTGTCGTTGTCAATTCAATGTGTACTACCGAGCGGTTCGAAATGGCACATGGGGGAACACTCGCGAAGAAGCACTGGCTCACGGTCAAAAGCGCATTGCTTCGTCGCCGGTGAGGACTGGCAGTGCGGGTAGTGCGGGTAGTGCGGGTAGTGCGGGTAGTGCGGGTAGTGCGGGTAGTGCGGGTAGTGCGGGGTAGCCTTGGAGGGACTAGTTCATATGGACTACAAATATGGTATGAACGGACTGTGAACTGTTCGTAACAATTGGTCATGTAGTCGGATCCCTGCGGCGGTATCATGAGCGCAATGCAATGTGTGGCCACCTGTGCGTCACCTTGTGTCGTGCACGTCGTGCCTTGCTGAAAGGGGCCAGTGACGATGAGAACTGAGGAATCGAAAATTCGTGTTCTGCTTGTTGACGATCACGAACTATTTCGGCAAGGCGTCGGCGCGATTCTTGGTAAAGCCCCTGGCATCGCAGTGGTGGGCGAAGCTGAGAACGGCAAAGTCGCCATTGAGCGTGCGTCGGCCGTTCGTCCAGATGTCGTTTTGATGGATATCAACATGCCTGTGTGCGGTGGGCTTGAGGCCACTCGCGCAATTAAGCAACAGAACCCGGAAGTGAAAATTCTCATCCTGACGGTCTCCGGAGCGGAAGAGTCACTGTTTGAAGCCGTAAAAAACGGCGCTTCCGGCTATGTCCTCAAGAACGCAAATCCCAGCGCTGTGATGGAAAGCATTCGCCGTGTCTACCTGGGCGAACCGGTGATACCGAGCGACTTGGCCATGCACATCATTACCGAATTCTCGACGCCGAAGCAAGAGAAGACGCCACCTCCGGTCGATGCTCTGACTGACCGCGAACTTGAGGTTCTACGCAAGCTTAGCACCGGCGCTACGAATCGGGACATCGCGTCTGCTCTGTTTATCAGTGAGAATACCGTCCGCAACCACGTGCGCAACATTCTCGAGAAGCTGCACCTAAACAATCGTGTCCAAGCAGCCGCCTTTGCGCTCCGTGAAGGTTACGCTGAAAGCGAGAACGCAGAGTAGTTGGTGTAGAGTACTTGGCGCGGGAGTAGTTGGTCATTGCCGGCTCGGCAGACGTCGCACGAGTTGCTCGCAATGGCGGCTTCACGATGCGAACAAACTTATTGACTTGGTCAGGGGCTGTCCCACAGGTGCGTATGCACTAGGGGCAGCCCTTTGGTTGCCGAGGCGTTCCAAACCATCGTCAGACCGGGCCTAATGCCCTCGGGATCAAGTTCACGGACCGGCGTGGATATAGCGCATGCGGCAAACGGCGCATTGCGAAGTGCGCTACGGCTTCAATACCGCCAGAATGTCGCAAATGGGCGCGCGATCCCGTGAGTGATAGCGTCAATATGGCGCCACGTGCTCGGTAGGGTTGGCAAAGGATAGAAGGTAGCGACGCCAGCGTCGCTGTCGGACGACGGGACGGGGCGTTTGGACTCCGAGAGTGTCGAAATGTCACTCCCTCCCGATTAAGCGATATCTCACGCATGCTCACTCATTCACAGGTAAGTGTCAAATTGACACCTATCTTCCGCTCCGTAGCGTGACACTATCCTCATCTTATCCTGCCCTCAATCCCGGCTAGTTCATCTGTACTAGTTCAAACCAACGTAGGCGGTATGAGCGGTTTGGACGAGTGTAGTTAGCTCACTTGGGCCTGACTCGCAGTTCATGTGAAGACGTACGATTGTACCGCTAGCATGAGTAAACCACGTGGTGTGCCCGCTGTGGTGTGCCCGCCTGTGGTGTGGCGCGCGATTCTGTCGTCGCCAAGCACGATGACCCCGTCGAGAAGGAGTGAATGGCATTGCGTAAGAGCAACGAGTCCCACCGTTGGAAAGCGGCCGTGTTTACTGCTGTGGCAGCAGCAGTGCTCCTGTCCGGTTGCGGACCACAGTACATGGTGCTTCATCCAGCCGGGCCTGTAGGTCGGGAAGAACTGCATCTCATCATCCTCACTGCCGTGCTGACCGGAATCGTCATCGTCCCTGTAATCATTCTCCTCGCTTACATCGTATTGCGTTACCGCGACAAGCCGGGGAACACCGCGCCGTACCGGCCACAGTGGTCAGAGTCCAAGGTGCTCGAGTACGTATGGTGGGGCATCCCGATTGTCATCATCGCCATTATCAGCGTATTCACGGCAAAAACCACGTTCGCCCTTACCAAACCACCGGCCGAGTCAAAACAAGTAAACCCACTCACGATTCAGGTCACGTCGCTGGACTGGAAGTGGTTGTTCCAGTATCCAAATCAGGGGATCGCGACCGTCAACTACGCGAAAATTCCAACCGGAGTTCCGATCCAGTTTGAACTCACCGCGGATGCCCCGATGAACTCCTTCTGGGTCCCGCAGCTAGGCGGACAGGAGTATACGATGCCTGGTATGGCGATGCGACTATGGCTCGAAGCTGACAAAGCTGGTACATACTACGGCCATGGTGCCAACTTCACAGGCAAGGGCTTCGCGCACATGGACTTCCACGTGATCGCAACGTCCGATGCGAACTTCAATAGTTGGGTGCAGCAGGTCAAGTCGAGTTCTCCGTCGCTGACCATGGCAGGCTATGACAAATTGAAGCAGCCTGGCGAGACTGGCAATCTATCATATCGTTCTTTCCCGCGGAACCTGTTTAACAGCACCATCTGGGCTGAGGGTGGGCGTTATATGCCGAACATGATGAGCCAGACGGGGTCGGTTATGAACGGCATGTCCACCGCTGCGAAGACGACAACCAGCGCGAAATTGAGCAGGGAAAGCAAGTCCACTTCGAAATAACTGGAGAGGAGCGAACACGATGTCGTTCCACGAATTCGCGACCAAATACTTAATGTGGAATGAAGGCCCGATGATCTGGGGTTCGGATGTGCTTATCCTCCTCACGTCAATCGGCATTGTGGCTACTCTGACCTACTTCCACAAGTGGAAGTGGCTTTGGACAGAGTGGCTCACCACGGTCGACCACAAGAAAATTGGCATTATGTATTTGATTGCCGCACTGCTGATGTTGTTCCGCGGCGGTGTGGACGCTGAGCTCTTGCGTACGCAGCTGGCGGCGCCGAACAACCATTTCTTGACGGCAGAGCACTACGACCAGATTTTCACGACGCATGGCACCATCATGATTCTGTTTATGGCTATGCCGTTCATCTTTGCACTCTTCAACATAGTCGTGCCGCTGCAGATTGGTGCACGCGACGTTGCCTTTCCCTATCTAAACGCCATTTCGTTCTGGCTGTTCTTCTTTGGCGCGATGCTGTTCAATTTGTCGTTCGTCTTCGGTGGCTCTCCGGACGCTGGCTGGACCAGTTACCCGCCGCTTACCGAGCTAGGATTTGACCTCGGGCCTGGTGAGAACTACTACCTGTTGGCGATTCAAATCTCAGGTATTGGCAGTATTGCGACAGGCATCAACTTCCTTGCTACCATCTTTAAGATGCGTGCACCTGGCATGAAACTGATGCGGATGCCACTCTTCACATGGTCGGTACTCGCGGCTTCTGTGGTCATCATCTTTGCCTTTCCGGCACTAGCGATTGCCTTGGCGCTGTTGTTGCTGGACCGTGTTGTAGGGACGCACTTCTTCACGATGTTGCACGGCGGCGACCCAATGATGTTTGTCAACTTGTTCTGGATCTGGGGCCACCCCGAGGTTTACATTGTCATCTTACCTGCCTTCGGAGTGTTCTCTGAGGTAGTGGCGACGTTCTCGCGCAAGCGAATTTTCGGCTACACCTCGATGGTGACTTCACTTTTGCTCATCAGTGTCATCAGTTACTTCGTCTGGGCGCACCACTTCTTCACCATGGGGGCGGGGGCCGACGTCAACACCTTCTTCGCGATAGCCTCCATGCTGGTCGGTATTCCGACTGGTGTCAAAGTGTTCAACTGGTTGTTCACGATGTATCAGGGCCGAATCCGCTTGACCCTGCCTATGTACTGGACGCTTGCATTTATCCCAACCTTTGCAATCGGCGGTGCGACCGGCATTATGCTGGCAGCTGCACCTGCCGACTATCAATACCACAACAGCTACTTCCTCATCGCACACTTCCACCAGATGCTGATTGGCGGTGTCGTGTTCGGCATGCTCGCCGGCATGTACTACTGGTGGCCGAAGGTGTTCGGATTCAAGCTCGATGAGCGGATCGGCCACTGGGCATTTTGGACCTTCAACATCGGCTTTTACGTCTGCTTCATGCCACAGTACGCGCTCGGTTTGATGGGGATGCAGCGCCGGATGTACACGTACCCTGCGACGATGGGGTGGAACACGCTGAACCTCATCTCCACCATCGGCGCGTACATCATGGGTATCGGTTTCCTGTTCATCGTGATTCAAGTGGTCTACAGCCTCAAACACGGCGAGCGTGACTTGACAGGAGACCCGTGGGACGGCCGTACACTCGAATGGGCTCTGCCGTCACCGGCCCCACATTATAACTTCGCAGTCATTCCGACCATTGAAAGTCGCGACGCTTGGTGGGAACTCAAGCAGCAAGGGCGCCAAGAAGAACTAAGGCCGGCAGCAGACGATATTGCTCCGATTCACATGCCGAAGAACTCGGCAAAGCCGTTCTTGATGGGGCTTTCGTTTTTTGTAACAGGCTTTGGCTTTGTGTTCACTGTCATCCCGATTGCTATCCTCGGACTCGCTGGCGTTGCGGCGTTGATGGTTTCGAGAGCGCTTGAGTACAACGACGAGTATTACATTCCAGCCGAAGAGGTCCGCGAGACAGAAGCGGCACTAGGGAGGTTGTAAGGATGTCTACGATCGATTTGACGCACGCGCATCCGGCCGTGGCCTCTAGTGACCAGCCGCTCGAGTATCGGGATCACAACCAGTCGGTCAAGATTCTCGGGTTCTGGCTGTTCCTTGCGACCGACATGTTGCTCTTTGGTTGTCTGTTCGCCACTTACCTGGTGTTGCGTACGCACACAGACGGCGGGCCGACACCGCAGCAACTGTTCGACGTACCTGGCTTTGCGCTCGAGACGTTGTTCCTCTTGACGAGCAGCTTCACGGGTGGGCTCTCGACGTTGGCGATGCGAAACGGCAACAAGAAGTGGTTGATGATTTGGCTCGGTGTCACGATTGCGCTTGGCCTCGCCTTCATCGGTTTTGAGATTAAGGAGTTTGTTGCTGACGTGGCTATCGGCGCGACGATGCAGCGTAGCGCTTTCCTGTCGGCCTTCTTCACCCTCGTCGGCACACACGGAAGTCACGTCTCAATCGGGCTGATTTGGATGTTCCTGACGCTGGTTCAGGTGGCGAAGCGAGGCATCACGCCAGTCACCGCCCGCAAGGTGTTCGTCGTCAACCTCTACTGGCATTTCCTCGATGTCGTTTGGGTGTTCATTTTCACAATCGTTTACCTGTCTGGGAGGGTGATGTAGATGGCAGTTCACTCAAACGTCAGTGGCGGGGGCGGGCCTCAGCACTCGGCCACCAAGTACATTGTCGGTTACCTCTCCTCACTGGTGTTGACGGCAATTGCGTTTCTGCTCGCTCTGACACATTCGATGCGGGTTGGCCCGCTGGTGGTCGTGCTGACTGTTCTCGCTGGTATGCAAATTGTCGTTCAGTTGTTTTTCTTCATGCACGTGACGGAAGGGGACGGCCCACCCTGGCATTCCGTATTCCTGCTCCTTGGGTTGATTTTTACGTTCGCGATTGCGCTAATGTCGATCTGGATCATGGGCTTTCCGACGTTCATGGCGCAAGTGTCGTAATTGTTTCAGTTGATCACAATCCAGGCGGGGGACTGCGTACGGCGCAGGGCCCCCGCCTGATGTATACTGGAGAAGTTGCGTGTCCCCTCAACCTACAACGAACAAGGATGTGATTCCATGAGTGTCGCTGACATGGTAGACACTTCCCCCCTCAAGACGAGGCCGGTGGAACCGACGTTCATGGACACGCTCAAAGCGTACGTCGCATTGACCAAACCACGCATCGCGGTGATGCTGGTGTTCACCGCAGCTGCCGCAATGGTTGTGGCTGCTGGTGGCGTACCTGAGTGGCGCCATGCTTTGTTGGGACTGATTGGTCTGGTGTTGTCCGCCGGCGGGTCCGCCGCCGTCAACATGTGGTACGACCGCGACATCGACGCAGTGATGTCGCGCACCTCCCGTCGGCCGCTACCGGCCGGAGTGATTGCGCCTGGACGGGCTCTCGCTTTTGGTTTGGCGCTTGGCTTGGCATCTGTGCTGGTACTCGGTTTTGGCGTCAACTGGTTGACTGCCGGACTCTGTCTCGCCGGGTATGTTTACTATGCCTGGTTCTACACGATGGTTCTTAAACGCCACACACCGCAGAACATTGTGGTCGGGGGCGGAGCCGGGTCATTCCCGCCACTCGTTGGCTGGGCAGCTGTCACGGGACATGTAAGCCTGACAGCGTGGCTGATGTTCGCCGTCATCTTTCTGTGGACACCGCCACACTTCTGGGCACTAGCTTTGTACAAAAATGCGGATTACAAGCGGGCCGGCGTTCCCATGATGCCCGTCAGCCGCGGGTCGCGCACGACTAAGCGGCAAATGTCTGTTTACGCAGTACTGTTGCTCGCTGCATCACTAGCCCTGTTGCCGTCGGTACATGCGAAGCTGATCTATGCAGCGGTAGCCGTGATTCAAGGCGGTGCATTTCTCGTTATCAATTTGAGGTTGCTGGCAGCGCCGGATGACGAAATGAAGTGGGCCAAACGAACCTTCTTCGCATCTTTGCTCTATGTACCAGCCATCTTCTTGGCGATTGTGCTCTGTCAGTTTTGACTGGCAGTGAAGGGTTGGTTAGATACGTCTTTGCCTAAAACAAGACCCCTCGTTGGCGAACAAGTCGCTGCCACGAGGGGTCTTTTGCACGCTCGCGAGGGAGTGTGGTCTAGATGGGGTGCGGTCTAGATGGACTGTAAGAAGCGCCGCCCCGAGAACAGGACCCAAAGTCCGAGCAGCACTCCAGCTGTACCAACGTAATACGGGAGGTGGGGGCTGATTTGGGTGCCGAGTTTCCCTGCAAGCCAAGGTGCGATTGCGCTGCCGATAAATCGCACGAAGCTGTACGCTGCGGAGGCCGTCGACCGCTCAATCGGCGCGGCGTTCATGACGCCAGTCGTCACAAGCGTGTTGTTGATGCCAAGGAATGCGCCACAGACAATCACGGCGATGATGACGACTGTCTGGTACTCGGTAAAAATCGCGATTGCCAAGAGGTCGAGTGCGATTAGCACCAACATGGCGTACGTGGTCTTGAGCGTACCAAACCGCGCTGCGAGCCGTGGTGCCACAAACACGGAGCAAATCGCCAGCAGTACGCCCCAGCCAAAGAACACAAAACCGATGCCATGGGCGTTCAGTTTCGGCAAGACGTATGGCGTGTAGGCGAGCAGCGTAAAGAAGCCAAAGTTGTACAACAGCGCCATGACGCCGATGCTGAGCAGACCGCGGTGGGAGAGCGCGCGCAGCGGGTCCATCACGGAAGTGCGGTGCTGTGGTTTGGGCACGCCGCGTAAAAGAATCGCGATGGCGATAAAGGCGAAGGCCATCAGCACCGATACGCCGTAAAACGGCCACCGCCAACTGTGGCTGCCGAGTGCGCCACCGAGCAGCGGACCACAGGAAATGCCCAGTCCGAGCGCCGCTTCATAGAGAATCACGGAGCCCGCCGTGCCGGCGGTGCCTGCTGCCACAATTGCGGCCAGGGCGGTCGCAATGAACATGGCATTGCCAAGGCCCCAGCCAGCCCGGAAACCGACAATCCACCAGACCGACGGAGAGTGGCCGGACAAATACGAAAAGCCGACAATGAGAAATAGTCCAGTGAGCAGGGTCGTCTTCGGTCCAAATCGACTCGAAATGACTCCTGTGATGAGCATCGCGAGCGCCATGACGGAGTTGTAACTGGTAAACAAGAGTTCCACCTGGGCCGGTGTCGCGCCGAGTTGTTTACCGATTTCAGGAAGAATCGGGTCGACCAGACCGAGACCCATGAACGCGATCACGCAGGCAAAAGCGACCGCCCACACCGCCAGCGGTTGGCGCCAGATGTTCGTCCCGGGTGTGAGGTGGCCGTGGCCTGCCCGTGATAAATTGCCTTCAGTAGTCGGATTCAAAGTCAGCTGAATCTCCTTTGCAAAAAAATAACGAGTCCTAGCAGCCGGTGCGCGCGCACTGTCGCTGTGCAACAGACTACATCGAGTCAATCAAGGAACGTGTGGTTTAGCCGTGCCAGCAGAGTGCCGAACAGCTTGCGTTCCTCTTCGCTCCAGCCGCTGAGCAGCCGGCGATAACGAACCATGCGTGCAGTTCGTTCGTGTTCCAGTGCCTCCCGGCCCACTTCGGTCAGTGTGAGTGCGAACGCTCGGTGGTCATCAGGGTCTGGCGTCCGGCCAATCAGACCCTTGGCTTCCATCGCCGTCACTTGCCTGCTGATGGTGGAGACATCGAGGTGAAACTCGTCAGCGATGGCCTTCACGCCAGCCGGCCCGCCTTCTTCCAGGCGTCGCAGCAGCAGGTAGACTGCGCGATCGAGTTCGCCCGATCGGCGACTTGCCACTGCAGCCCGCCGAACGAGAATAGCGACTTGGTGTTCAACGAGGGCAATGCCGATGTCATCTTGGGCATCTGATATGGCGAATTCCTCCCTTCGGTGCATGGTCAGAAATCTGCGGGTGTTCGCAGAAAGCTGAGCGGCCTACAAGTTGTATTATACAATTACATGATTGTATGACACAACTACTTGTGACATCCACTGCCTGGCGTCCGAGAGGGATATTGGCGTCAGTGGCGATTCTGTTTTTGTAACTTAGGCAGCAACTCGGCGAGCGGCCGCGCGTTGAAGACAGTCTCTCGGCGCAACCAACCGCGACGAGCCATGCGCACTCCGTACGCCATGTGCGCGAACTCCCTCTGGTGGTGGGCATCCGTGTCAATCGGGACAAGGAGACCGAGAGCCTGTGCGCGGCGAAGCCACACTTCGGAGATGTCGAGGCGGTTTGGATTGGCGTTTAACTCAAGCATGACACCGTGGCGCACTGCCGCTTGGAGGATGGCTTCCACGTCCACTTCGTACCCCGCGCGTCGGCCAATTATACGACCCGTCAGGTGACCGATGATGTGTACGGCTGGGTGTTCAATCGCGCTCAGGATCCGTTCGGTCATCTGCTGCGCCGACTGCTGCATGGCACCGTGCACGGATGCGACCACGAGGTCGAGGCTGTACAGCGTGTCGTCAGGAAGGTCAAGCCGTCCATCGGCGAGGATGTCGACTTCGGTTCCGCACAGGAGTCGCACGGGGGTCTCTGTCTGTACTTGTGCAATTTCCTGCTGCTGTAGGGCGACGCGTTCAGGGGTTAATCCGTTCGCAATCGTCAGAGACTGTGAGTGGTCCGTGATAGCGATGTATTCATAGCCGAGTGATTCGGCTTTTGCTGCCACCTCACGGATAGACTGTGAACCGTCGCTCCATGTACTGTGTACGTGTAAGTCACCGCGAATGTCACTTGGTTCGACGAGCTGTGAGGGGTCTTGCAACATGCCTTTGTCTTCTCTGAGCTCGGGCGGCAGCCAAGGCAAGCCGACAAGCGCGTAGATGTCGCCTTCGTCTTGAACCGAGGTTGGCATGCCGCGCTTAGAAGCGCCCGCAGTATTGTCAGTTGGCTGCAATCGGCCGTCAGCTGTCCAGGAGATTCCCTGTTCGTGGAGCATCTCGTCAATGACTTGTTGGTGCGTATCGTCGCCAGTAGATCGAAACAAGACCCCTGGGAACTGTTCAACGCTTGTCACTGTAATGGTGACAGGAACTGCTTCTGCGGCCGTTTGCACTTGTATGTGCAGCCTGTCGTCTCGCTCGTCAGCTGTATCCCGGCTGTGCTGGCAGTGGTCTTTCGCCCACTGCCGGACTCTGCTGGCGTCGTCGGAGGCAACCAGAACTTCAATTACGGGTATAGAAACAACACCGCGCCGCAGCGCGCCGGTTGCGACCGCTTGCTGCACGCCCGGCATTCCCTGCAGGGCAGCGACGACTTCCTCGGCGACTGGGGTGGCGAGAGCAATCGGGATCGAATGCTGGCGTTCTAGCATCACCTCGAGGTCGCGCTTCAGCCGAGCTAGTTTTGCCGGGCCAAGGCCAGAAATTTGCTGTACGCGACCGGCGGCGAACTCACGCGCCAGAGCGCCGACACTGTCGATGCCCAGTTGGTGGACAAGTTGGTGTGCTGTCTTTGGACCAATGCCAGGCAGGTGCAGGAGCTCAGCTGCGGATAAGGGAATAGTAATCTGCAGGCGGTCCAGCAGTGCCGGTAAGCCCCCAGCTTGTAGGGCACGAACCATCGCCAGCGTTTCTTTACCTACGCCCGGAATTGAGCTTGGCGGTAGCGCCAGAATGGCTTCCAGGTCAAGTGGGGAGTCCCAAATTGCCGCTGCGGAGCGCTCATGCGCGCGGATGCTAAACGGGTTCGCGCCCTCAATTGCCCACAGATCGTTCGCAAGGCGCAGGCAACGGACAACTTCTGGCTTGTCCATGGTCCATTTCACCCTTTAATGGTTGTGTTGTTGTCTCTATCCTACACGAGGAGGTGCCAGTCATGGCAGACGGCCGACGGAGAGCAGACATCCGGCCCGGAATAACTGTTGACATCGTGCTGAAAAAGGACCAGCCGACGGGAGTTCGCACGCGCGGTGTGGTCAAAGATATTTTGACAAAGTCACCCACTCATCCCCACGGCATCAAGGTTCGGTTGCAAGACGGCCAGGTCGGGCGTGTGCAGGCGACGTTCGAGTGACCTGATTGGGAGAAGGCATCTGGCAGACGTCGACATGCTCTCCGAGCAGAGCCTTGTGAATGAAAATCGCGGCCCCTGCACCGTCACCCATCGCGATGCTGACTTGCTCCGAGTGTGCGACGACGTCTCCTGCCGCAAACAGGTTGGGCATTGTCGTTTGTTTGGTGCGGGGGTGAACAGCTAAGTGGTGTTTGGTCTCACATTGCGCACCGAGCGATGATGCCAGTTCCGACTCGACCTGATTCCCGCCAAAGGCGAGGAAACAACGCTCTGTTTCCAAGCTGCGGCCGTCGGAAAGAGTCACTCGCACCGGACCGGAGACACCGGCTTCGACCTGTAGAATGTCGCCGTCGATGCGGGGGATGTTGGCGTTCGCCAAAGCTTTTTGCAAGCTGTCTGCGACAGCTTCAGCGTGGTGGTTGACGAACACCAAATGCTTTGTGAAGTAGAGCAGTTCCAGGGCCATAGCTGCACCCGCGTCACCGCTGCCAAGTACCGTGGTCTTCCGGTCGATGGCTTCATACCCGTCACAGTCCGGACAGATAAACACAGTGTCGCCTAGTGCCGGAACCAAGCCTGGGATAGCGGGCACGGCATCGGTAATGCCAGTTGCAAACAGGAGGGTCTCGGTGAACAGGCGCTCTCCGGTCGCGGTGTCAAGGGAAAATCGGGCAAAGCCGAGGCGATTCGCGTTGACAGCGACGTCCGAGCGAAATTGCACGCCGTAGTGCAAAGCCTGGCTGCGGCCGAGTCGCCGGAGTTCAAGTCCACTGACGCCGTCCGGCCAGCCAAGCAAGTTGTGGTAGTTGCGGCAAAGCGTGGAACGACCGCGGTTGCCGTCGATGACCAAAATGTCGTGCTGGTAACGGCCGAGTTGAATTGCAGCCTGCAGCCCAGCTATCCCCCCACCGACGACAATACATTCGTAGATGTGTTCCGGGCGCGTCTCCATAACATCCCTCCGGGAGGAGTATACCCGAAGCACTGAGCTTCCATTTCAAGCCGGTCAAGAAGTGAGCTTGGTTCCCGGAGCCACGGCTGATGGACACGCGCACGGCAGTACGACCTGAAAACACGAACCCACGCCAACTTCGCTCTCCGCTCGCACCTTACCCCCAAACGCTTCCGTGATCTCCTTTACCATAAAGAGCCCAATCCCTTGTCCGCTGCGCTCGTCGTCCGCTCGTTCGTACTTTTCAAACAGCGCGTCGAGCCGCTCAGCCGGAATGCCTGTCCCTTGGTCAATCACGCTCAACACCAAGAGGTTGTCCTCGATGCCGCCAACGAGGCGAACGACTGAGTTTTCGCTGCTGTACTTAATCGCGTTGCTGATTAGGTTCGAGACAACCAGTTGCAGACCCATGTTGTTGGCGACGATCAGTGTTTGGTCCGGAATCGTCAGATTGTGCTCGAACCGAATGTTCTGTGTCCGAGCTTTCGCTGACATAATGTCGATCACGTCGAGCAGCACAGGCACTGGGCGAATTAAACGCTTCGTCCACAGCGACTCGGTCAACAGCATTTGCTCAGTCGTGATGATGTGTGTGAGTTCGTGATCGATGACGGTGCAGTAGTCGAGGATTTTGTTGAGCTTGTTACGCCTGTCTGCTATCTGTTCGTCTGAGAGCAGCATTGCGGCGTAGGCGCGAATGACAGTGAGGGGATTGCGCACTTCGTGAGAGACGACGTGAGCCACGTCGAGTTTGCGGCGAATGATTTCGACTTCGGACTCGAGATGCGCACGGCTTGTCAGAGCAGGGAGGGGGGTCTTCTGGTCACGGTCTCGATACAGGCCAGAGGTGACCAACGCGTCGTCCGTCATTAAGTAAGGGTGTGACTTCATCAGCCGCGTCTGGACGGACGCCGCTATTCGGCGCCCATTGTAGGCACAGACCGTGATGTATCCGAGTTCGCTAACCGTGATGTCGCACTCTGTCTCGTACTCATCCAAAGGGGTCTCGAAGTTGGCTGCAGTGAGCGTAACCTCCCCCCACATGCGAATCGACTGTTCACTGGTGACAAACGGTTTGATGGTGTTTTGGAGGTTGTCGAGCACTCGGCGAAAATCAAAATCTCCGTGTCTGAGGTAGAATTCATTTGCCTCGGTAAAGTGGACATAGGGTCGGTGGTCCGGGTTCAATTCCTTGACGATGCGGTCGTAAACGTGCTGATCGACGACGAAGACCGTGTGTTGACCTTGGGCGATGCCTGTTGTGATAAAAGACATCGCATTGTCTAGATAGGCATTCTCGTCTTCGTAGACGTAGAGGATGTGCGCGCCGTTCACAACCTGCAGCGTCTCCGTGAGGGGCATAAGGTGCGTATGGGCCATGGGATCACCCTTCCGGGACTTTTCAACCAATTAGTAGGATTATACTCCTATTTTTAAAAACTGCACTGGTTGTCCGTCTGCTGGCAGTCTCACTGTCCCCTAGCTTGCTGGGTGATTACGGCGAAAGGTATGAGTACAGGTGGACCAGTGAACACCGTGGGTAGTCTCTGTGGACGGGCGTTATCGGCAACAGAGGAGTACAATCGATCCGTATAGAGCTGGATGGGAGCGATAGACATCATGCGGATTGTGTGTGTCGGTGACAGTATCACCCGCGGCGTTACCTGGATTAACGGCGGGTTGCACATCCTGCGGGAAACGTATCCGAAACTGCTGCAGGCAGGGCTATCAATGGCAGGACAGGCAGGGGCGGAAAGGTCCGACAAAGAGGAAGCTATCGAAGTGGTGAACCGGGGTGTCTTCAACGACAATTCGGATGGTCTCGTCCGCCGCCTCGAGAAGGACGTTATTGCTCTTCAACCGGATGTCGTTGTGATTGAGATCGGCGCCAACGACTCGACCTTTCACTGGAATGAGATTGCACAAGCCCCTGACGAGGAGCATATAGCTGTCGTCCCACTGAAACGATATGTAGAGAACATGACGAAAATTGTCGAGCGTGTCCGTGATGCGGGCGCAGTACCGCTAGTCCTGACGTTGCTGCCGACCGACCCGGCGCGCTACTACATGACGATAGCCAAGACATATGGGAAACAGATTGCGCATTTTATCGCCTGCTGTGGGGGGATTGAGCCATGGCACCGCAGCTACGACGAGGCGTTGCAGGGACTGATTGCCAAGCTGGGGGTGGACTCCATCAACTTGCGCGCTGCGTATCAGGGCGCGCCACAAGAAGATGCGCCGCTCATGAGTCCTGACGGGATTCACCTCACGGCGCAAGGCTACGAGTGGTTGAGTAAAGTAGTTCGGGAAGGACTCCGTTCTCTGGATGCGTGGAAAAGCTACCCTACACCTGGGACGGCACAGGCTGACCTGTACGGAACACTGTCCCCCGCGCCGTAGCGATGAGTTTTCCATCCTCGCCGGTCACCGTGATGGTGTAGAGGCCCGTGCTGCGCGTGAGGTTGTCCTCCACAGCGCGGGCTGTCACTATGCTCCCGACGGGTGCGGGCCTGCAGTAGGTAATGGAGACGTCGAGAGCCACAGCTGCCGTGCCATGAGAGTTGCTCGCCAGTGCCAAAGCACTGTCTGCCAGACTGAAAATGGCGCCGCCGTGCGGGGTTCCGTGTACATTCGTCATATCCTCGCGAACGGTCATTGCGACCGTTGCCTCACCAGTTGCCACTTGCACGACGCTCATGCCAAGCGCCGTCGAAAATGCATCGAGTGTTGCCACCTGTTTGTCCTCCTTGTTGCGTATGGAGTTGATGCTATCAAATTCACATCGCGGCGTCGACTCATCTCGCAAATGGTAGAAACTGTCCGGATTTGGTGGACTCTTGTGGCAGTCGCCGCAAGCTTAGCCTTTCTTTCCGACAATGTAGCTGAGAACTGGCACTTTGCCGACCCAGTGCGCCACAATGCCTGACGATACATAGACTGCCGCGATGGAGAGCGGCAGTTCAAACAAGTGTAGAGGCATCGGGAAGTACCAACGGTAGCCAAGTTGTTCGACAAAGTGAAGCGCTAATGGATGAATGAGGAAAATGCCGAACGAGGCTCCCCCAAAGAACTGAATCAGCTTCGTCCATCGGGGGAGTTCTGTGCGACGTTTGGACCAAGCGACGCCAAGTGTGAGGAACGCCCCCCCGACGATGAGGCTGTATGGCACCATCACGGGCTGTAACACAGTGATTAGGTCGGCTTCCGACTGATGGAGTCCCCAGCGCGCAATCACGAACCAGGTCCACGCGCCGAGAATTGCGCAGACAAGCCCCCAGCGCACAGCGCGCGTATGCGTGCGGAGCCAAGTCTGCACGGCGGTGTAGTGCACGGCAGCGACTGCCCCGGCGATAAACCAGAACTGATAAGACAGCACGAAGCTGTCCTCGTAGCCGAGAAAAACATGGACCCACGTGGGCAGAGTCGGATTTGACTGCCACCTCGGCACGAGGTACTCCTCGGTGGCCATGAGGACCAACTGTAGGACAAAGCTCGCGACGACAATCGCGACCTGCTGCTGTTCGAAACGTTTCAACAGTTTCCAGAGAAGTGGAAATACGACGTAAAACTGCATCGTGACGAGGAGGTAGTAGAGGAAAAACAAGTTGCCTTTGACGACGCCCATCCAGAACATTGTCCAGACGTCGGCAGCACTCCAGGTAAAGTGTCGAATATACGTGCCCTCGAACAGAACGTAAATCAGGTTCCACGCCAAATACGGAATCACGATGAGTTTGAAGCGCTTCTGCCAGAACGAGAGTACGGGTGGGTGTGGTCTGTCGTAATACGTATAAAACAATACCAGTCCGGTAATAAACATAAACACTTCTCGTGTGTAGTGCAGCACGACGAGTGACATGTCGAGTGCTGTTCGACTCCCGGATAGCGGTTGCGCGAACTGAGAAAAGTATGACGTCAGGTGGACGCACACCACCCCGAGAATTACACAACTGCGCATCAGGTCAATTTCGTATAGATGAGGTCGCCCCAGTTTTGTCACCCCCATCGTTGTCAACCATGTGAATACCGGGTGAACACCGAACAAGAGTCCAAATCTCGAAGATGCTCTGAAAGGAGACTTCACCTTGTCGCGTACCCGCGGTTTGATGCGGCTCACAAAGAACCTGCTCATTCTGAGTGTGGCGCTCGTCACACTAGCTGCAGTGCCGCCGTGTTCGGCGACGGCCACGGCCGTGTTACCTGTGAGACGGGTCTTGTTGGTTGGGGGCTCAGCGGCACACGGTTGGTTAGACCCGCATCGAGACAGCTATCTGCAGCGAGCGTTGGCAACCGTTCACGCAGCGACAGGCCAGGCGTTTAAGGTGTCAGACCACACAATACCGGGCGAAACAGCCGTAGGTATCGGTTGGGCGCGATATCAGCGCTGGGTTCGCATGGCTCATCCGGATATCGTTATCTTGTCCTGGGGGCTGCTGAACGATGTGCACCAACATACCCCCATGTCTGCGTATGACGCGGCCATGCTGAACGAGATTGCCGTGGCGAGACAAGCGGGGGCGGACGTTTTACTCGTCACGCCACCTGTAACCAAAGCATCGGCGACTAACGGTTGGCCGCTTGAGCACCAGTACATGCAAGCGGAACTTCGCGATGCAGAGTTCTACGCTGTGCGTGACCAGCACGTACATGTCATCGATTTATTTTCGCAAATGCAAGCGACACTCATGGCACGTAGTCAAACGTATCGACCCTACTCAGCAGACTGGGCACACCCCAACCGAGCAGGTCACCGCCTGGCTGGTCAATTGTTGGCAGAAGACTTGTTGCAACCCTACTTGCGCGCGTCCCTTAACTTGTAACAGCGGGTTGCAGGAATCTGAGTAACCGTCGTGGTAAAGATGAGGAGGAAAGGGGCCTTCCTCATTGATCACACTGCAGCCAAAGATGGCTTACTCGTGACGGCTGTCGTGAATAGCGACAGACGGGACAGACTGCAAAGCTACCCATGGGCGCCCTTTGTCTGGTTTGCCGTCCACTTACTACTGGTCGCTGTCCTTGCTCGGGTTCCTGTGCCTCACACGCAGTATTACACGCACCTGACGCACACCTTTATTGACGCCTTTGTGCAGTGGGACGGCGTATGGTACTCATTACTTGGCCATTTCGGCTACGCCATTCCGCTGGCGGACCAAGCACCGCTCGCTCTAGGTGGCAACCCGTTACCGCTAGCACCCCTTCAGGGGGCGGCGTTTTTTCCTCTGGTGCCGCTCGTTGTGCATGCGTTTGGCACGGTGTTGGCGGTTGCAGTGGGGAACCTTGTGTTGCTGGCAGCGCTTGTGATTGCCGATCGACTGTTTCGCAACGTGTTGCGGCCATGGGAAGCATCCGTTGCGGTCGGACTCTGCGCGCTGTCGCCAGCAATGGTGTTTGACTCGGCGCTTTACTCTGACGTCTATGTGATTTTCTTCTCTCTCCTCTGCCTGTTCGCGGTCTCGCGTGCAGTTGCCGACGCGAACGTAGGCCCCTATTATCACCTGCTCGCCTGCGCTGCCGCTTTTGGCGCCGGACTTAGTCACGAGCTAGGAGTTCTCGTCATCATTTTTGGCTTGCGCTATCTGCGCCTTCGCCAGTGGCTGCGAGCCATCACTTATACAGTTTCGACCCTTGCCGGTTGGGCGTCTTTCTCAGCCTATCTAGGCGTGCGCTTTCATGCGCCGCTCGCGATGTTCCGCGCGGAGAGAATATGGGGACACACATGGCGCATTCCGGGCTTTAGTCTCTTTGAACAGTTCCTCCACCTGCAGCAAGCACCTTTGTTGCCGTTGGCGGCTCTGTTTGCAACACTGTTATCTGTAACTTACGTACTTTCTGTGCTTTGGTTTGCTCGCACAGGTGATGTCTGGGCGCCACATTCCGGGCTTACCCTGCGTTCGCTGGAGAGTGGCCTGTTCGCTTTTGCGTGGGTGTTGATTGGACTGACATCGTATGTGCCAAGCACTCCGATTTCCGGCGTGCTTCGGTTGCTCTGTATGTGCTGGCCAGCGCTTGCAGGCCCGCTGTTTTGGCTGCCGATAGCGAGTCGGCGGACTGCCGTTGTCGGCGTCCTCTTCGTGTCGGCACTTTTTGGCTGCCTGCTGACCGTGTCGTTCACACACGGCTACGCCGTCGTCTAGCTGGGAACGACCAGCAAATCCGTAGTACCAGTGCAACAGCCATTAGTGTAAAATATAGTTTCTGTGACACAGCCGCCAGCAGGCTTTCGCAGCACAGGGGGGATGTGCAGTTGTCGACGGAAGACCCGATCGTGGAAGAACGGACACGACTCTCTGACGTCCTTGCACAAATTGACAGGCAATTGGTTCGGCTCGAGGCCTACGGAGATGACAAGGACCGTGATCGCGACACAACCGACGTGGAAGCACAGACGGCGGACGAGGTTGCGGAGGTAGCTGTGGCCCGTCTGCGTGGAGACCGCCTGCGGGATTTGCGCGTGGCGAGGCGGGAGCCGTACTTTGGGCGAATTGACTTTGCGGAAGTTGGGGTACTGGAGCCAACGCCACTTTACATTGGCAAACGCGGTGTAGAAGCCGAAGGGACCGTGGAACGGCTGGTGGTGGACTGGCGTGCGCCTGTGGCGCGACTGTTCTACGCGGCGACGGGCGCTGAGCAAGAAACTTCATACACATCCCCGGAAGGGGAAGTGACAGGCGAGATCTATCTGAAGCGCAACATTGTCATCCGCGATTCGAATTTGCAGCGGGCAGTTGACAGTTTCGTGCGCGGCGAAGAAAACCTGTCAGTGACTGATGAATTTCTCCTCTATCGACTGGCGGAACAAAAAGATAACCGGTTGCGCGACATCGTCTCGACGATTCAGGCGGAACAAGACCGCATCATCCGCGCACCGCGGGAACGCGCCATGGTGATTCAGGGTGTTGCTGGGAGCGGAAAAACTACCGTAGCTTTGCACCGCTTGGCGTACCTTCTGTATGAGTACCAAGACCGGTTGCGAGCAGAACGGATGATGATTTTTGCGCCGAACGCGATGTTCTTGGAGTACATCTCGGACGTGCTGCCGGAACTCGGTGTCGGCGGCATTCGCCAGACCACGTTCCACAGCTGGGCCATGGAACAAATGGGTGGCCGGATGAAACTCGCTGACCCGGCTGAGCGGTTGGCTTCCTGGTTTGACCGGCCACGCGACGAGGCATATGAAGCTGAGCGCAGACGACTTCAATACAAGGGATCAGTCGAGTTTGCGCAAAAGCTTCAACAGTATGTTGCACAACTCGAGCAGAACAGTGTGCCTGAAGCCGACTTCGAACCGTGGGACGGGGCTGCGTTGCCTGCACAAGCCATCGCAGCTTGGTGGGCAGGGGATTATGGGCACTTGCCACCAGCCAAGCGGCGCGAGCGCGTGCTTGCCCGCGTCAAGCGGTGGTACGAGATGGAACTCAAGCGACAGAGTTCTGCGACTGTGCGAGCAAACCAGCGCAAACAGGCCTCGTCTCGCTTCCGCGCCTACTCAAAGAAGTGGGCTGCGTTCGACGTGGTAGCCCTGTACCGTGAGGTCGCAGCCGCAGAAGGTCTGACCTCCACTGTTGCGGGCCGTCTGGGTGCGCCTACGTCGGCTCCTGGCCGCAGTCTCGTGGAAGCGTCAGAAGTAGCGGGCATGGTCTACCTGCACACCCTGTTGTTCGGCGTGGATGGGACACAACGGTTTGATCACGTCGTGATTGACGAGGCTCAGGACTTCTCTCCGCTGCAAATTGAAGTCGTGAAACGGTACTGTCCGAGCCAATCGATCACGATTCTCGGCGACCTTGGCCAAAGCATTCACACCGACCAAGGGATCACGGCGTGGGATCCGTTTCTGCGCCTGTTCGACGAAGACGTGCGCGCCTATTTCCAACTGGATGTCAGCTACCGCTCAACGACGGAAATCATTGAGTTTGCCAACGCAGTCGTTGCGCGCTTTCCGGGTTTCCTACAGGCGAAGCCAGTGTTCCGTAGTGGGCGAGCGGTGAAGGTGGAGGCACTGCGAAGTGAGGAACGCCTGAACCGGGCTGTGCAGGCAGTCCTAGAGATGCAAGAAGAAGCGCACACGGTCGCCGTGATCTGCAGGCGAACCTTGGATGTCGCGGCGTTTCACGACGCACTGACGGCAGCTGGAGTAGACGCATACCGGATTGAAGGCGACGAGTCACACTACCAAGGTGGAGTGTCAGTCCTGCCCGTGTATTTGGCTAAAGGACTGGAGTTCGACGCGGTGTTGCTGGTCGATACAGACGACATGTCCTATGACGAGACTCCATTTTCTGGGCGCCTGTTGTACGTAGCTTGCACCCGGGCGCTGCATCAGTTGCGGCTGCAGTACACAGAACGCCCGTCGCCGCTGTTGCCGAGTGTGGAAGCGCTCTGAGCAGGCAACACCCAAGCAGAGGCCGCAAATGCGTGAGTCTTGGAGAATCCACTTGTGGTAGAGTAACATGGACTGTGTACAAAGTGTCGGCGCCCGCTGGGCGCTGGCGTGACTCTGGCTTAGACGGGGGATGAATCCATGGAACCAATTCGCCGGGAGGCGGTACACGAGGCGTTACAGGGTTTCGTTAACGAAGAAGTGTACCTGCACCTTGAGACAACCAACGGTGCGTATGCAGCTTTGCGAGAAGAAGCGCCGATGGCTGTAAGTGCCTATATAAGAAATGGACTGGTCAAGTTCAATCGCGGTTCGATCGAAGGAGACGGACCTTACCGTGTCGGCCTGAAGATGGACAACGGCTGGATTTATGCACAAGGGCTGACCGACTGGGAAGTCGACGGGGAGGGCCGTTTGCTGTTGGTCGGCCACGACCCAGATGGCCGGCTGGCCGTCGCCTTGGAGTTGAGTCACCAGCCGTTTGAAATGTAACAAGTGCTGTTAGCCGTGACCCTACAGTTTTGCGGCTAAGACAGGAACGTCACGAGGAGGACTGAGGATGGAGAAGGAACGCCACATATTGGCTGTGTATCCGCACCCGGACGACGAGACGTTCGGAAAGGCTGGCCTGATTGCGATGCAAACCCGCCTGGGTACACCGGTCACGCTGATTTGCAGCACGCTCGGGCAGATGGGGCGCAACATGGGTAAACCGTCGTTCGCGACACGCGAGTCGCTGCCGAAAATTCGCGAAAAGGAACTGCGCGACGCCTGCACTGTGCTCGGTATTCGCGACTTGCGACTGTTTGGTCTGCGCGATAAGACTGTGGAGTTTGAGGATCCGGAAGTGGTCGCGGACCGGATTGGCGAGGTGATTGCAGAGACCAATCCGTCTCTCGTTATCACCTACTATCCGAAGCTCGGCGTGCATCCCGACCATGATGCAATGTCGGAGGCGACCGTCCGCGCGATGCGCCGCATTCCCAAAGAACAGCGGCCTGTACTGTGGGGCTCGGCGGTCACCCGCGACGCCCGCGAAGTGCTCGGTGCGCCGCACATTGACCTTGACGTGAGCGAAGTGCTTGACACGAAGATTGAAGCGATGCGTGCACATCGGTCACAGTCAGAAGCGATGTTAAAGCGTATGGAAGAAGGGGCTGGAACAGACGCAGCTGTTCGGCGCGAAATAGAAGAGCGCCTTGGCCGAGAAGTGTACTGGATCTACAATTTCGGAGACTAGGTGGATTACGCCGCAGAGTGAACAGTCAATACCCGGGCCGCAGTGTGCTGACCCGGGGTGACTTGTTCAGGCGTTTTTTTCATCGTTGCGGTTCTCACTGCGCTGGTCTTCGCCGGGAATGCGTTCATCGTGTTCTTCGCGGGGGAGTGTCTTGTTCGCATCATTGTGTGTCGGTTTTCGTTCTCTTGGGATTTCATTCACCTCCCATGCTACCGATTCGGAAAGGAGTGGCTCGCCATGCATACATTTTTGGTACTTGGTGCTGTGTTCGCAGGGGTTGCGGTTGCACTTGGCGCGTTTGGAGCGCACGCGCTGCGCGACAAGGTGACAGCCGAGAAACTGGCAGTCTATCAGACTGGAGTACAGTACCAAATGTACCACGGATTGGCGTTGCTCGCAGTTGGTTTTCTGGCTGCGATCAAAGGCGTGACACCGCCTCTGACGTTCGCAGGGTGGTTGTTCACAGTTGGCATCGTGCTGTTCTCAGGCAGTCTGTACATACTGACGGGCAGCCGTAGCAAAGCGATTGGAATTGTCACGCCGTTTGGCGGGCTTGCCTTCATGGCCGGTTGGGTGTTATTCATCGTCGCGGCCTTACACGCCTAACCTGTGCCGTTACGGCCTCCTCTCGTGATGCCTAGAGGGTTTCCAGCCGTTGTCGCTTTCATACGGGGGACCAGTGTGCTATGCTTATTTCGCTATGATGAGCAGACTCGTGAACGAATACAAATCGGCACTTCTCGGCGCACACCGAAACGTGCGCTTCTTTTTTGTGGCCTCGTTTCTGACGCAGATCAGTTCGGGCTTTTTCAGCGTACTCTATAACTTGTATATCAAGAGTCAGGGCTTGCCTGACCCCGTTGCAGGGTACTACGTGTCTGCTGGCTCGATTGCAGGTGCGATTAGCCTTGTTCCTGCGGGCATGCTGAGCGACCGCATTGGACGTAAGCGCGCAATGTTTGTCGCAGGAGTGCTAAGTTCCTTGCTCTACATGGTTCAGGCTGTCATGCACAACCCGGTCTGGATTGTCGCAGGGGCTTTTGCCACGGGCTTGGTGACCTCTGTCATCTGGGTCTCTGCCTTACCTCTGTTGGCCGAAAACACACGCAAGGACGAGCGCTTCCATCTGTTCAGTGTCAACTTTGGCGTCGCCTTAGCAGCTCAGGTGCTGGGCAACCTGCTGGCGGGGGGCATGTCAGGGGTTCTCGGGCACACGGTATTCGCTGGCTCACCCACTGGCGAGTTGTGGTCCGTGCGGGTGACGCTGCTGACTGGCGCTGTCATTGGTCTGTCCGCGATGATCCCGTTTTCTCGCATTGAGGAGAACAGGATTGCGGACGCAGCTACTCAGGGTGAGGAGAAAAAGCGACAACCGATGGGCGCAGCGCTGAGAGCAGTGCGTAAACGCCGGGATCAACTTGGACTGATTGTGCGCTTTACAATTTCGTCTGCCATCATCGGCTTTGGAGCAGGGCTTGTGATCCCGTATCTCAACTTGTACTTTCTCGAACGGTTCCGCATGCCGAAGGCGGGTATTGGCGTTGTGATGGCGCTCGGACAGGCAGTGACTGCTTTGGCGATGTTCGTCGGACCTGCTGCCGCGCGGCGGTTTGGGCCCGTAAAATCAGCCTCTGGATTTCAACTGATTTCCATCCCGTTTCTGATTATGACGGCGTTCTTTCGGAACATGTGGTTTGCTTCAGGCGCCGTGATTCTGCGTCAAGCTTTAATGAACTGCAGCAACCCAATTCAAGACTCCGTCATGATGGCCTTGGTGGACGACGACTTGAAGGGTTTTGCTGTCAGTTCCGGCCAGACAATGTTCACCCTCGGCTGGGCTGTAATGGGTCCCGTCAGTACCACCGTCGTACACCACTACGGTGCCTACACGGGGTATGCGATTGTCTTTTCTGTCACAGCCGGCATGTACCTGGTCGGCGCGCTGTTTTATCGGGCATCGTTCCGCCGCTTTGAAGGCCAAGTGTACGGCGATGGGGTCGCTACATAACGGACGGTTGTATGATGCAGCGGTTGGCGGGAACTCTAACTACCGATTTGATGCCAATCAGGGGGTGGCTTGCCATGACGTCGAGACGCAAGTCTATTGGACGCGGCGATGAAGCGTCTGGTCCGGTGATGAGCAGTACAGCTTCTGCGAGCATGGCTCGAGGGGAATCTGTAGCGAAAATGGCGAACCATCGGTACGGCACACCTCAAGTTGGAAAGTATTCGCGCCGCCTCGGCGGAGAATACGGTTCGTCAGTCTCGAACCTGCAGTAGCATCCTTCACTGCGCAAGGAACAGATTGACAGGCATCAAGTCAACGGGCGGGAACCCTGGGGTCCCCGCCCGTTCTGCGCCAACTAGGCGAATCTCCGCTGCGAGCGCCCGTAGTCGAGCGTACAGTGTAGCATCTTGACTGAAAGGGAGGCGTTACAATGTACGGAGTCTTTGGTGGCTACACGCGTTGGGCAGTGGTGTTTCTGATTATCTTCGTGCTGTTCTTCCTGCTCGTGCCGGGGTACGGCATGGGCGTAGGTGCGGGGGCAGGCGCGGCCTACTAATCGCGAACGATTCCCTTCATATAGTTTCAGTCGACCCACTGCAATTGGTGGGTCGACGAGTATTGTACATACCCGTGTGATACGATGGGCGCGCAGTTCCGATTGTCCACCGCGCATATGTAGCAGGACGCATATGTAGCAGGACGCTGCCGTCACGCATCGTCCGTCACGGCAAGTCAGGAGGTCAACTCTTTGTTCGACGCATCACAAAAGGTTCGCACACAAGTCTACGCACACCGCGGATTCGCCGCTCGCGCACCGGAAAACACACTGCCTGCCTTTGCCTTCGCAATTGAGGCGGGGGCTGACGGGATCGAATTCGATGTACAAATGACCGCTGACGGGGAACTCATCGTGATCCATGATGATACGGTAGACCGCACGACAGACGGCTCGGGTCAAGTCGCACAGCAGACTTTGCGTGACTTGCGCCGCCTCGATGCGGGGAGTTGGTTTGCGCCCGAGTTCGCTGGCGTGAGTGTTCCTACTCTGGACGAAGTGCTGATGTTAGCCGCTGAGGCGCCCTATCCAGTGATGCTAAACCTCGAGTTAAAGTACGGCGATACCCCGTACCCTGCTCTTGAGTTTCGGGCGTGGGAGCGCGTGATCGCGTACGGACTTGGCGCCCGGACCATTGTGTCGTCGTTTTACCATGAACCGCTGCGAAGGTTGAAACGTGCGCAGCCAGAAGCTGAAATTGCACTGCTTTATCAAGACGGTCTGGTCGACCCGTGGCTGTACGCGCGCTACCTCGATGCTGGGGCATTACATCCGTACTATAAAAGCGTAACTGCTGAGCAGATAGCCCAAATTCAGCAACAGGGGGTGAAGGTGCGAGTGTATACGGTCAACGCCGAAGACGACCTACGCCGCTTCTGTCGATGGGGGGTTGACGCCGTGATCACGGAGCATCCAGACCTCGCTCGCGCACTCTGCGCACCTCGTCCGCGCCGACACTGAGTCATCGTCACTACCGCTCATTGTGGAGCTACGGTGGTAAGTGTCAAAATGACACCTACGCGAGCGGGGTCGTGGTGGTAAGTGTCAAAATGACACCTACGCGAGCGAGGGCGTGGTGGTAAGTGTCAAAATGACACCTACGCGAGCGGGGCGGCGTTGGTAAGTGTCAAAATGACACCTACACGAGCGGGGTCGTGGTGGTAAGTGTCAAAATGACACCTACGCGAGCGAGGGCGTGGTGGTAAGTGTCAAAATGACACCTACACGAGCGGGGTCGTGGTGGTAAGTGTCAAAATGACACCTACGCGAGCGGGGTCGTGGTGGTAAGTGTCAAAATGACACCTACACTAGCGGGGGCGTGGTGGTAGGTGTCAAAATGACACCTACGCGAGCGGGGTCGTGGTGGTAAGTGTCAAAATGACACCTACGTGAGCGAGGGCGTGGTGGTAAGTGTCAAAATGACACCTACGCGAGCGGAGCCGCGTTGGTAAGTGTCAAAATGACACCTACGTGAGCGAACCTGGGAATCGCTTCGGTCCCTCTGTATGGTCACAGCAAGGCTGCGACCCCTCCGCCGGTGTCTCCGCCGAAAGTAACAGGGCTGCCTCCGGTGTACTCCACCTTTGGGCAGCTCTGTTTGAGTTGTCTGGTCGCCTTCGCCTTTACGCCTTCGCGTACTGCTCCTGCACAAAGTTGCGAAGCACCGTCTGGAGAATACCACCGTTGCGGTAATACTCCACCTCAATCGCGCTGTCTAAGCGCAGGCGGGCGGCAAAGTTGAAGCGGCTGCCGTCCTCGCGCGTTGCGACGACTTCGAGGTCCTGGCCAGGCGCAAGCTCGCCTTCTAGACCACGGATCTGAATCTTCTCCGTGCCAGTCAAGCCGAGCGACTTCCAAGAGTCGCCGTCCTTGAACTGCAGTGGCAGGACGCCCATGCCGACGAGGTTGCTGCGGTGGATGCGTTCGAAGCTCTCTGCGATGACCGCGTGCACACCGAGCAGGTTCGTGCCCTTTGCAGCCCAGTCGCGCGAGCTGCCTGTGCCGTACTCCTTGCCAGCGATCACGACGAGCGGCGTACCGTCGTTCTGGTACTTCATCGACGCGTCGTAAATCGGTATCACTGCGTCCGTCGGCAGGTACTTCGTCACGCCGCCTTCAGTGCCAGGGGCCACTTGGTTGCGGATGCGGATGTTCGCGAAGGTGCCGCGCATCATGACTTCGTGGTTGCCGCGGCGCGATCCATACGAGTTGAAGTCGTACGGTTTGACACCGTGATCAGTCAGATACGTGCCTGCCGGCGAATCGACCTTGATGTTGCCTGCTGGCGAGATGTGGTCCGTTGTCACTGAATCGCCGAGGAGTGCCAGGATGCGCGCTTGCTCGATGTCTTCAGTCTCCGGCAGGTCGACAGTGAGGCTGACGAAGAACGGCGGCTCCTGGATGTAGGTGGACGCCAAATCCCACTCGTACAACTGTCCTTCCGGCGTTTCAATGGCGTTCCAGCGCTCGTTGCTGGAGAACACGTGCTCGTACTCTTTGCGGAACATCTCCGGATTGATGACCGAGCTGATTGTCTCTTGAATCTCGAGAGACGTCGGCCACAGGTCCTTCAGGTACACCGGCTGACCGTTCTTGTCAGTGCCAAGCGGCTCTGTGGTCAGGTCGATGTCGACCGTGCCAGCGAGCGCGTAGGCAATGACGAGCGGCGGCGATGCCAGGTAGTTTGCCTTCACCAGCGAGTGGATGCGACCTTCGAAGTTGCGGTTGCCGGACAACACTGCCGAAACGAGCAGGTCGCTGTCTGCGATGGGCTGTCCGACTTCGTCTGGCAGCGGACCACTGTTTCCGATGCAGGTCGTGCAGCCGTAGCCGACGAGGTCAAAACCGAGCGCCGCGAGCGGCTCAATCAATCCCGCGTTCTCGAGATAGTCGGTCACCACTTTCGATCCCGGCGCCATACTGGTCTTTACATACTTCGGCGTCACGAGGCCGCGCTCGACGGCCTTCTTCGCGAGCAGGCCTGCTCCGACCATGACGTTCGGGTTGGAGGTGTTGGTGCAACTGGTGATCGCGGCGATGGCGACCGCACCGGTCTTCATCGTGCTGGTGCTACCGTCCTCGTGATTGATGGTGACTTCTTTATCGACCTGGTCTTCAGACAAGCCAAATCCAGCCTGGTCAATCGGCTTTGTCAAAGCGGACTCGAAGTTCGACTTCATATCGGACAGTTCGATCCGGTCCTGCGGCCGCTTCGGGCCAGCCATCCGTGACTGGACAGTCGCGAGGTCGAGTTCAATCGTGTCGGTAAACACCGGATCCGGTGTGCTGTCGGTGCGGAACAAGCCCTGGGCTTGGGTGTACTCTTCGACAAGATCGATGAGGTCACTGTCACGACCCGTGCTCCGGAGGTAGTTCAAGGTCTCCGCGTCGACTGGGAAGAAGCCCATCGTGGCGCCGTACTCCGGCGCCATATTAGCGACGGTTGCGCGGTCTGCGAGGCCGATGTTGCTGAGGCCGGGTCCGTAGAACTCCACGAACTTGCCGACGACGCCCTTTTTACGCAGCATATTGACGACGGTTAACGCTAGGTCTGTAGCCGTCGCGCCTTCCGGCAACTTACCGGTCAGCTTGAATCCGATGACTTCCGGGAGCAACTGGTAGAGGGGCTGTCCGAGCATGCAAGCTTCAGCTTCGATGCCGCCGACGCCCCAGCCAAGCACACCGATGCCGTTGATCATTGTGGTGTGCGAGTCCGTACCGACGAGGCTGTCTGGGAAGACAACGACTTCGTCGCCGTCCTGTCTTTGCTGCACAACTTTCGCCAAATACTCCAGGTTCACTTGGTGAACGATGCCGGTACCGGGTGGGACGACGCGGAAGTTGTCAAACGACTTCTGCGCCCAGCGCAGGAATTTGTAGCGCTCTTCGTTGCGCTCGAACTCGCGCTGGATGTTGAACTCGTACGCTTCTTTGGTGCCAAACGCGTCAACTTGGACAGAGTGGTCAATGACGAGGTCGACTGGGATGAGTGGGTTAATCCGCTTCGGGTCACCGCCCAGACGGTGCATGGCGGAGCGAAGTGCTGCGAGATCGACGACGGCTGGAACACCCGTGAAGTCCTGGAGCAGGATGCGTGCTGGTTTGAACGGTACATCGTCCTTCTGTGGTGCTGCTGCGTTCCAGTTCGCGAGCGCACGCACATGGTCTTCGCCAATCGCCTTGTTGTCGATCTGGCGAAGCACAGCCTCGAGCAGAATCTTAATGGAGAAAGGAAGCTTGGAGACTGGGCCAACACCTTTTTCCTCCAGCGCAGACAGGCGGTAGTAGGTGTACGACTGGCCCGCGGCGGAAAGTCTGGCACGTGCTCCGAATGGATCGTGATAAACCATGTGAATCCCTCCACGTAATTCAGTTTGGTGTTAGAGGATTGAATCGTGTGAAATGGAATAACGGGAAGTAGGGCGTCTTGTTTCTCTCTCACTTATTTTCGCAGAGCTGCAAGGCATTTGTCGAATGGACATCACAAACGTCGATGACCAAATGACGAAACGAGATAGCGGCATGGGATACCGCAAAAACAGTCCTTTGTCACTCTACTACCAAGGCTCTGTGCTTTGCAAGAAAAAGGGTGGCGGTGTGCTCTCGCGACAGGCTCTCTCCGCTATTCCTACCGTACGTGCGCTGCAGTGAGGTGCTGTGGAATGGCAGAGGGCGGCACGTAGTGGGGGGTGGCACACAACCACCTGTGGTTTGGGGGTTGCCCGCATTGCGCGGGATACTCGTGTATCACTGTATGAAGCGCCGTAAGGGCGAAGGCGTAAAGGCGAAGGCGCAAAGGCGAAGGCGTAAAGGCGACCAGACAACTCAAACAGGGCTGCCCAAAGGTGGAGTACACCGGAGGCAGCCCTGTTACTTTCGGCGGAGTCGCGCGTGTTTCACCCAGCGGAGGGGTCGCAGCCTTGCTGCAACCATACAGAGAGATGGAAGCCGATTCCTAGGTTCGCTCGCGTAAGTGTCATTTTGACACTTACCACTGTGGCTCTGCTCGCGTAGGTGTCATTTTGACACCTACCACCACGGTCACACTCGCGTAGGTGTCATTTTGACACTTACCACCGCGGCCCCGTTCGTGTAGGTGTCATTTTGACACTTACCACCGCGATCCCGCTCGCGTAGGTGTCATTTTGACACTTACCACCGCGGCCCTGCTCGCGTAGGTGTCATTTTGACACCTACCACCGTGGCTCCACTCGCGTAGGTGTCATTTTGACACCTACCACCGTGGCTCCACTCGCGTAGGTGTCATTTTGACACTTACCACCGCGGCCCTGCTCGCGTAGGTGTCATTTTGACACCTACCACCGTGGATCCACTCGCGTAGGTGTCATTTTAACACTTACCACCGTGGCTCCACTCGCGTAGGTGTCATTTTGTTACTTACCACCGCGGCCCTGCTCGCTTAGGTGTCATTTTGACACCTACGACCGTGGCTCCACTCGCGTAGGTGTCATTTTGACACCTACCACCGTGGCTCCACTCGCGTAGGTGTCATTTTGACACTTACCACCGCGATCACGCTCGCGTAAGTGTCATTTTGACACTTACCACCGTGGCTCCACTCGCGTAAGTGTCATTTTGACACTTACCACCGTGGCTCTACTCGCGTAAGTGTCATTTTGACACTTACCACCGCGATCCCGCTCACGTAGGTGTCATTTTGACACCTACCACCCGCCCTCACCCGCCGCCCCGCTCACGTAGGTGTCATTTTGCCACCGGCCCCGGCCACCCGCCTTGGCCCGTGGCCACGCTGGCGCAGGTGCCATTAGGTGCCATTAGGTGCCATTAGGTGCCACGCGCCGTGCCTACTTCCGCGGTGGCAGCGGACCAAGGTACTGGTACAAGTTCGTCTGAATCCGGCCGTTGTAGAGTTTGCGTTTCTTGTCAGAGCGTTTGCCGTAGAACCGTTCGAAGTCAGTCGCTGAGCTAATCACGAACACTGACCACGTTCTTTGTGCCCGCAACGACTCACCCATCGACCGGTATAAGGCATCAACCTGCTTCTTCTCGCCGATGCGTTCACCGTATGGCGGATTTGTGACAATGCAGCCGTATGGGCGTGGTGGAGCAAACTCTGCCACATCGCGTTGTTCCACACGCACACAGTCCGCCACTCCAGCCTTCTTGACGTGAAACCGGGCGAGGCTCAACACCTCAGGGTCGATGTCGCTCGCTGTAATATCGAGTTCAACGTCCGTGCGGATTGCGGCTTCGGCTTCTGAGCGAGCGTCGTCCCACATCTTGGTGGGGCAGATGTCCCAGTACTCGGCATCAAAGTCGCGCTTCAGACCGGGGGCTTGGTTGCGCCCAAGCAGAGCGGCCTCAATCGCAATCGTGCCAGAGCCACAGAGCGGATCTGCAAAGGGACGGTGCGGTTGCCAGCGACTCAACTGCACAAGCGCGGCGGCAAGTGTCTCTCGAATCGGTGCAGCGGCCGTCAACATTCGGTATCCGCGCTTGTGCAGGCCGGCGCCGCTTGTGTCAAGAGTGAGGGTGACTTCGTCCTTCAAGAGCGAGACTTCAATGGAGTAACGTGCTCCGGTCTCTTCGAACACCTCGCGTTTGTACCGTTTCCCGAGGGAGTCGACAATCGCTTTCTTGACAATACGCTGGCAAGCCGGAACGCTTGACAGTGTCGACTTTAGAGACTTACCACTGACCGGGAATGACGCGTCTTCGGGCAACAGGTCCGGCCAGTCTAACGCTTTTGTTCCTTCAAACAATTCATCGAACGTCTCGGCTTGAAAGCGTCCGACCACGATCACAACCCGGTCAGCCGAACGCAGCCACAGGTTGGCTCGGGCAATCGCCTCCGGACCACCCGAAAACTCGACAAAGCCGTTCTCAGTTCGCGTTGGCGGATAGCCAATCTGCTCGAGTTCCCGTTTCACAACGGCTTCAAGGCCGAATGCGGTCGTGGCTTGTAAAGTGAAGGTCGGGGAGGTGGGTGGCTGGTCTACGGTCACGCGCAGTGCTCCTCTCAAATCATGGGTTTGCGCAAATCTCCGGTAAAGGTCTGTTGGTGCGGTGCGCCAGCAGGGCCGCCCGAACCTCTGGTTTTGCTGAGAATTTAGGACAACCTTTAAACGTCTGCTAGGGATTATACCCCTGTACGCTGCCTCATTCTAGGACGCCAACCCTGCAAATCGCTGCTTCGGTAGTTCGTCGAGTTGGACTGGCGCTGTCTGTTTGTTATCCTCAAAGATAGCGAAAGGGGGGACTAGGCGTGATCCGCAAATTGACAGTCATTCTGGTTGTCCTCGTAACCGTCTTCATCGGCTTTGGGCTGATCATCCCAGTTCTGCCGCTCATGGTCTCACACGTTGGCGCTAGGCCGTACAACCTAGGACTCATGCTCGCAGTGTACTCGGCTGTGGCGTTTGTTCTCTCACCATTGTGGGGGCGTATCTCGGACCGCATCGGTCGAAAGCCGGTCCTCGTCATCGGTCTCGTCGGGTATGCTGTGAGTTTCCTGGTCTTTGGCCTCGCCGCGCACATTTTGTGGCTCATGTATATCGCCCGCATCATTGGGGGTGGTTTTTCTGGCGCAGTCACTGCGACTGCGATGGCATACGTCGCAGATGTGACGACGCCAGAGGAGCGCACCAAGGGTATGGCCTTCGCGGGAGTATCAATCGGACTTGGCTTTATTCTGGGACCCGCGGTTGGCGGTATCCTCAGTGTGTATGGTGCTGCTGTGCCTTTCTTCGCCGCCGCGGGGCTTGCGCTTGCGAATGCCATTTGGGCGGCGACATCTCTGCGCGAGTCGCTGATGCCACAGGGGCGTGGCGCCGTCGTGAAGCGCCCCTCGCGTTGGACAGCGTTCGCAGGGCCCTTGCGCTACCTCTATCTGGTTGATTTTGTTGCGCAGTTTTCGATCGCGGCGCTGGAAGGTTGTTTTCAGTACTTCGAGATGGCGCGGATCAACGCGACGGCGCAGGAGATCGGCTGGATGTTCGCGATCTCGGGGGTTGTCGGCGCCTTAGTCCAAGGCGGCATTGTTCAGCGCTATGTGACGCATGGCCGAGAAGTCCCGGCCATGTACATCGGGTTGTTCGTCTCCGGCGTTGGCCTGTGGCTGATTACGCTTTCGAGCAATTTTGCAACAGCGACTCTGTTTATGACCATTTTTGGCGCTAGTAACACAGTGATCAAGCCAACGCTAACTTCGGTCATCACAAAACGGACAACTCTGGGTCAAGGACTAACCAATGGGCTGTTGTCGTCGATGGATAGCCTGGCCAGAGTCGTCGGCCCGCTCACGGCTACCCTGCTTTTTGAGGTCCATATGAGTCTTCCCTTTTTCGTAGCTGCGGCTGTAGCTCTGTTGGCGATGGTACTGGTCTACGCGTATGCCCGTTCGCAACAAGAACCGGAGAGAATTCTGACAGATACGGTTTGAAAATATGGTCCTTGCTATGGGTTTAACTCCGCCAGGGTGTGGGGCAGAGTGGTAAGGTGACGTGAAGATACTTGGGAATGCAAGTGTGCTCCGCATTCCGAGGCACGTAAGTGCAGTGTCAAGTCATCATGACCCGCCAAGGAGTGTATAGTGTGCACAACATCGCGTCGTGGTTACCGACCGCGATCACGCACATGTCACAACGAGTGGACCGTTTGTTTTATATCGTGTTGGGGATCTGCGCATTGTTATTCGTCGTCGTTGAAGTTCTGCTCGTGTTGTTTATTGTGCGCTACCGTCGGACGGACAAAAATCGGACGGGCAAGGCGGTCCATGGCAACAATTTGCTGGAACTCATGTGGACCGTCGCCCCTACGGTCATTTTGGTTGTCATCGGCGTGATTAGCTTGCGAAGTGTGTACGCTGAACAAAATCCCCCGGTTACCGCCTCAGCCAACACCATTCATGTCACGGGTCACATGTGGCAGTGGGAATTTAAGTACAGCAACGGTGTCGATGTTTCGAGTTGGGATGACACGTTTGAAGTGCCGGCTGGTCAGCCTGTTGTGTTTGACATTACGTCGGCAGACGTCATCCACGGTTTCTATATCCCCTCTGTTCGGATTCAGCAGGATGCGCTGCCTGGGCGCCAGACGCGGTTTTGGGTGAACCTCGACCCTACGTATATCGGCAAGTCTTTTCCAGTTCCGTGTGATCAGTTCTGCGGGTTATTCCACTCGAAGATGCGCGCGACCATGAAAGTAGTGTCTCCAGCTGAGTATCGGCAGTGGTTGGCACAGCAGCTCTGCAGGCAACAGTCGAGCAGCTGAGGAGAAAGTCGCTCGCGCGTAGATGATGACTTTTGAGTAGGGTGGGAGGTTGGATGGAAGCCGCACTTCGAGCACCACGAGACAAGTCGTTCCTGCGAGATTGGATGTTGACGGTCGACCACAAGAAAATCGGCATTATGTACGGTGTGACGTCACTGTTTTTCTATCTGGTCGGTGGTTTATTTGCGCTTGGGGTCCGCACTCAGCTGTCGTCGCCATTTGGCACGTTCGTATCATCTCAGACCTATAACGAGTTCTACACTATGCACGCCACAATCATGGTCTTCCTTGTGATTATTCCGATGTTAACCGGTGCCTTTGGCAACTACCTAGTTCCGCTTCAAGTGGGCGCCCGTGAAATGGCGTTCCCGCGCATGAACGCGCTCAGTTACTGGCTGTATCTGCTTGGTGGCTTCGTGTTCATGACTGGTATGTTCTTTGGCATGCCAGATGCGGGCTGGACCGCTTATCCACCCTACAGCATCCTATCCCACGGTCCTGGCATTGACTTCTGGGTGATGACGGTCCACTTGGTCAGTCTTGCGTCAATTCTCGGAGCCATGAACATCATAGTCACTGTGGTTAAGATGCGGGCCCCTGGCATGACCCTCAATCGGATGCCGCTTTTCACTTGGAGTATGCTCGTCACCGCGATCATACAGCTGTTTGCGACACCGGCATTGACTGGGGCCCTCACGACGCTCCTGCTCGACCGGCACTTTGGCACCGCCTTCTACAACGCGGCCCAAGGCGGCGACGCGATGCTCTATCAGCACCTGTTCTGGTTCTATTCACACCCCGCTGTCTACATCATGATTTTGCCTGGCTTTGGCATTATCTCTGAAGTGTTGCCGGTATTCGCTCGCAAGCCGATTTTTGGTTACCACGCGATTGCATATTCCAGTGTCGCAATCGGGTTCCTCGGTTTCTTCGTGTGGGCGCACCATATGTTTGTTGCTGGTATGCAGATGTCTGCCGGCATTCCGTTCATGATCACGTCGCTCCTCATCGCGGTGCCGACTTCTGTGAAGGTCTTTGACTGGCTCGCGACGATTTGGGGCGGGTCAGTCGAGTACGCAGTGCCAATGCTGTTCGCGTCGCTCGGTTTTATTGGCTCGTTTATCATCGGCGGTTTCAGCGGCGTCATCGTTGCCTCCGTACCGCTTGACCTGTCTCTGCACGATACCTATTTCATTGTTGCGCACATTCACTACGTGTTGTTTGGCGGCAGCGTCATGACCATCATGGCGGGCCTGTTCTTCTGGTTTCCGAAGGTAACAGGAAGGATATACAACAAAAAGTGGGGCTATGCAGGCTTTTGGGTCTACTTCGTCGGCACACAGGTCACATTCTTCCCGATGCACCTGCTTGGCCTTGCCGGTATGCCGCGGCGTTATTCGACATATGCGCCGGAGTTTCACTTCTGGAACCAAGTCTCGACGATAGGTGCCTACATCCTTGGTGTGGGGACGCTGCTCATCCTCGGAAACCTGCTGTTCTCGGCCAAATACGGCCGCACCGTGGGGTCAAACCCGTGGCAGGCACAGACGCTGGAGTGGACAGTGCCATCTCCACCGCCGGAATACAACTTCGATGACACCCCGGTCGTGACGGGCACTCCGTATCAGCCGTACCCGTACTTAGGACCGGGCGACGACGAGCCACATACGGCGCCAGAACAAACCCGTGATGGCCAAGGCAATCTGGTCCTCGCCATCTGGTTGGGGGTCGGCGCGTTGACCTTCGCAGCCGCATCCCTCGTCGGTTCAAACGTCTACTTGCGCAACTGGAGACCATCCAAATTTACGCTGCCTGATTTGGCACGACTACAAGACTTACCCTACTGGTTGACCTTGCTGTTGATGGTTTCCGGTATCTTGTGCCTTGTCGCTGGTGCGCTGTTTGCAAAGAACCGTTGGCCAGCGTTTAACGGAGTGCTCGCGGTGACCGTGCTGTCCTACGTAGCTGTCGCCGGTATTGACCTGCGGTTGTTCTTGTGGTTTACCTTCACGTCGGTTCAGATGCGCACAGCCTATGCGCCCGCAGCCTTGATGGAACTCGCGGTGTCTGTCACATCGGTTGTCTTCTTGACCGTCTCCGGCTGGTACGCTTCGTACGGGAACAAAGCTCGACTGAATTACTTTTTCCCGGCAGCGATGAACTGGTGGCTGTACAATGCACTATTTGGAATTGTTGTTCTGTTGATTGAGCATGTCATCACGGTCCGCAACTTCGCAACGTGGTGCGGACAACACCTGACCTGACCTGAATGGAGGTGGCAGAATGGCACTGATTGGATTCGCGTTTGGTGTGTTTGTGTTCGTGGCCATCAACCTGCTGGTCTTGAAATACACTACATACCTATCGAAGTTGAAAAAGTGAGAAGGTAACACGGAGAATGGGAAAAGGGCCGTTTCCCCCGGCCTCGAACGGGTGCTTGGGGGAAACAACCCTTGTTTACTCGCAGTTGGGAGCAACCGGCAATTCGCGGTTGACACCCGCGGGCGTTAGGCGCTGAGGACTGAGGTGATGCGGCGGATTGCCTCATCGAGTTCCTCTTGGCTGATGACAAGCGGAGGTGCAAAGCGGATTACGTTCTCGTGCGTCTCTTTGCACAGCAGCCCAAGTTCCATCAGCCGTTCGCAGTACGGCCGCGCTGGTTCATCAAGCTCCACGCCGATAAACAAACCCCGTCCGCGAACTTCGACGATATGCGGGTTGTCAATCTTGCGCAGGGCGGAAAGCAGGTAGTCGCCGAGCACTCGCGAGCGTTCCGGTAGCTGTTCTTCTTCGAGCACATCGAGTGCTGCAATCGCCACAGCGCAGGCAAGCGGGTTGCCGCCGAAAGTCGAACCGTGCGAACCCGGCTCAAACAGTCCGAGAATGTCGTGGTTCGCTGCGACTGCAGAGACCGGCAGCACACCGCCGCCAAGGGCTTTGCCCATGACGTACACATCCGGCGTCACGCCTTCCCATTCGCAGGCAAACCACTTGCCCGTTCGACCGAAGCCAGTCTGAATTTCATCGGCCATCAGCAACACGTTGTTTGCGCGGCAGACCTCTGCAACTCGCTTAAGGAAGCCATCCGGAGGGATGTGAATGCCGGCTTCTCCCTGAATCGGCTCGACCAGAAATGCGGCTGTGTTCAGGGTGATGGCGGCTTCCAGCGCATCTGCGTCCCCGTACGGGATGATGCGAAATCCGGGCGTTAGCGGACCAAACCCGCGCTGATACTCGGTGCTAGAGGAGAGTGAGACGGCAGTAATGGTGCGACCGTGGAAGTTATCTTCGCAGACAATCACCTCAGCCTGGTTCTCCGCTACGCCTTTCACCTCGTATGCCCAACGCCTGGCGGCTTTCAGCGCAGTCTCCACGGCTTCGGCCCCGGTGTTCATCGGCAGAATCATATCCTTGCCGGTGACCTCGGACAGGCGCTCAAAAAACGGGCCAAGCTGGTCATTGTGGAACGCTCGTGACGTGAGTGTGACGCGGTCAGCCTGTTGCTTCAGCGCCGCGATGATTTTTGGGTGTCGGTGCCCCTGATTTAGCGCCGAGTACGCACTCAACATATCCATATAACGATTGCCTTCCGGGTCCTCGACCCAGATGCCCTCCGCATGTGCCACGACAATCGGAAGCGGGTGGTAATTGTGAGCTCCAAGCGTTTCAGCTTGCTCCATCAATTCTTGTGACTTTGTGCTAGTCTGTGCCATCGAATATCCTCCTTGGGTTCGGGTCGCCGAGCACCGAACCTTGTACACTCCACCCCCTATTATCCTTGCTCTTTCGCAGGGGTTCAACACCCTCTACACGTCGTTGCCACAATCGTATGTATCCGTGGACTCATTGGTTCGGTGCGCCTGCATGACAAGGGACGGGGTAGATGCCCCGTCCCTTGTCATAATCAACCGTTGTGGTGGCCTTTCGTGCGCGTCCACTTGCGGTTCTTGTTCCCTAGGCTTGGAAAGGTATCGCCTCTGCGCAGCCGCACTCTCCTTGGCTTCAGCAAGTTGCCACCGTCCGGGCGCTCGCTCACCTCGACGTAGACGCCATCGTTCGGGGCTTCCCAGCCGGATTCAAACTGATTGTGCTGTCCCACGCTGTCACCTCCGCTTGAACCTGTTCGTTCAACGCTAGTATGTGACGGCGCTTTGGACGGCATGCCTTGGTCATGCGACTGTGAGACCGGTGACGTTAGGCAATTGTGATGTCGTTGTTCAGGTACACGTCCTGAATCGCTTGGAGCAGCTTCGCGCCCTCATCCATGGGACGCTGGAAGGCTTTACGTCCGGAAATGAGGCCCATGCCGCCAGCGCGTTTGTTGATCACGGCCGTCTTGACTGCCTCTGCAAAGTCGTTCTTGCCGGATGGCCCGCCGGAGTTAATCAGGCCAATTTTGCCCATATAGCCATTGGCCACCTGATAACGAGCGAGGTCGATCGGGTGCTCGCTCGTCAACTGGGTGTAGATGCGCTCATCCGTCTTGCCGTAGCTCGACCCCTCCATGTTGAGGGCCTTAAATCCACCGTTCGTGTCCGGCAGCTTCTGTTTGATGATATCGGCGCCAATCGTCACACCGAGGTGGTTCGCTTGTCCAGTCAGGTCAGCTGCTGTGTGGTAGTCAACTCCGCCTTGTTTGAACTCAGGGTTACGCAGGTAACACCAGAGCACAGTGTACATGCCAAGCTCGTGTGCAAGCTCAAACGCTTCGCTGACTTCCTGCAACTGCCGGGTGGACTCTTCGGATCCGAAGTAAATCGTAGCTCCAATACCAGAAGCGCCCATATCCCAAGCCTGGCGAACGCTCGCAAACATGACTTGGTCGAACTTGTTCGGATACGTGAGGAGCTCATTGTGGTTAATTTTTACAATATACGGGATCTTGTGTGCGTATTTGCGCGACGTGATGGCCAGGACGCCGAGCGTCGAGGCAACCGCATTACACCCGCCTTCGATTGCCAGTTTGACAATGTTCTCTGGGTCGAAGTACGCCGGGTTGGGCGCAAAGGAAGCGCCAGCCGAGTGCTCGATGCCTTGGTCTACCGGCAGAATCGAGACGTAACCGGTGTTTGCCAGGCGCCCAGTCGACAACAACTGCTGAAAGCTGCGCAACACCTGGTTGCTTCTGTCTGAACCCGCCAGCACATTGCCGACGGTCTCTGGCGATGGTACGGTCAGTGCGGATTTCGGAATGGTCGTGCATTCGTGTTTGAGCAAGTTGTCTGCATCGTCGCCTAAATACGAAACGATTTGATCCAGTTCCATCCTCGCGTCACTCCTTGTCGTTCCTATGTCCGAGCGTGTTCGGCGCACGGGCCGAGTTACAGCCGGAAAATCCCCATCCACTGTACCAGATTCGTCGGACGGCGGAAACTCCTGCCGTAGCGAAGGCGGAGATTCGTGTATAATATTTTCCGTAGCCCTGTCGCATGGCGGTTCCTAGAACCATGCTTCGAAAGGAGATGCGCGCATGTTTCTGCGTCACATGACCCGGCCGGTTCGAGTCGGAGACGTAACCATCGGCGGCAGTAATCAAGTGCTGATTCAAAGTATGACCACGACCAAAACTGCTGATGTGGCCGCTACCGTCGCCGAGATCCACCGGCTGGAAGAGGCAGGTTGCGAGATTGTCCGCGTCACCGTCAACTCGAACGAAGCGGCCGACGCCATCAAAGCCATCAAGAAGGCTATTCATATCCCACTCGTTGCGGATATTCACTTTGATTACCGACTCGCGCTCAAAGCGATTGAGAACGGGGTCGACAAGGTGCGCATCAACCCTGGCAACATCGGCAAGCGCGAACGCGTCGAAGCTGTGGTGAAGGCATGTAAAGAGCGTGCCATCCCGATTCGAATCGGAGTCAACTCTGGCTCTCTGGAACGCCACATCCTCGAAAAGTACGGCTATCCGACGGCCCAGGGGATGCTAGAGAGCGCGCTGCATCACATCCGAATTCTTGAGGATCTCGATTTCCAAGACATCATCGTCTCGATGAAGGCGTCGGATGTGCCGCTCGCGATTGATGCCTATCGACTCGCTGCGGAGTCGTTTAACTACCCGCTCCACCTTGGCATCACCGAGTCTGGCACACTTTACTCCGGCACCATCAAGAGCTCGGCTGGCCTTGGCACGCTGTTGTCGATGGGCATCGGCAACACGATGCGCGTGTCCTTGAGCGCCGACCCGGTCGAAGAGATTCGCGTTGCCCGCGAACTGCTGAAGACGTTCCACGTCATCTCCAACGCGGTCACGCTGGTGTCGTGCCCGACCTGCGGCCGGATTGATATTGACCTCATCAACGTCGCAAACGAGATCGAGAAGTACGTCGAGAACATCAAGGCGCCCATTAAGGTGTCCGTTCTCGGCTGCGCCGTGAACGGCCCTGGTGAAGCCCGCGAGGCAGACATCGGGATCGCAGGCGGCAAAGGCGAAGGTCTCTTGTTCCGCAAAGGCGAAGTCGTCCGCAAGGTGCCGGAAGACCGCCTCGTCGAGGAACTAAAGATGGAGATCGATACCCTCGCGCGCCGCTACGCCGAGACGGGCTCGATCGACGAAGTCCCAGCGCGCTAAAGCGACTGGGCGGTGAGGGGCGGTAGTAGCGCGGTAGCTGGGCGGTGGTAGCGGCAAACTGGCGTTAACCGGCTTAGACTACGCTGGCGATAGCGCCAAATTGGCGTGACACGGGCAAGAAGAGGTCGAAAATGTCGCTAATCGACCAATTTCAGGCGCACTAGGCTGTGCGGAGTGTCGAAAATGTCGCTAATGCCCCCCAACCCGGGGCGATAGCGACATTTTTGCACTTCAGGCAGGCGTGAGTGCAGGCGTGAGTGTGGCGAGGACCATGGAAATGCTGCCGCCGCCGCGTTGGCCAACGTCAGGATAACGCTACTTGGCTCTGGCGGCACTTCGACAGTGACTGCAAGTCCCAGTTTGGCCATCAAGCCACTCCGTTCCATGCACAGTCATGCACAGTCCCGCATATTCCGCGCAAACATGCCTGTCTATTGACGCGCTCTGCAAGTGACAGGTACAATCGCTCTATCGACATTTGCTTTAGCATATTAGCGAGATAAAGCATACGCGGGAGCAGCGAACGCGGAAGAAACCGCGTCCCAGATATAGCACATGCAGAAGCGCAGGTGATTCGAAGTGGCGCTAGACTTGAGCAACATGTGGGCGGAACGGCCAGCCGGAATGCGGGATGTGTTCCCGCAGCAGGCGAGACTGCGACGCAACGTAGAAAATGAACTCCTTGATTTGTTTCAACAGACGGGTTTTGACATGGTTTCGTGTGGTGCCTTCGAATACGTGGAGACACTCACGCGCGGACGACCAGTGCGTGACATCGAGACTCTCGTGCAGTGGTTTGACGCAGCAGGGCGGACCGTGGCCCTGCGCCCCGACATGACTCCTTCGATCGCCCGCATGGCGGCTCCGCTCGTCGCCAATGGCCAAGGTAGCGTGCAGTGGTCGTACGCAGAACGGGTCTATCATCGTACGTCTGATCCCGCTTCCTTAAGCTGGGCGAGCGGCCGCGCGGCGGAGTCGACACAGGTTGGCGTTGAGTGGATCGGTGCGCGCGGCCCGGAGGCGGACGCGCACTTGCTGCGGATCTGTCAACGCGGCATGGAAGCCATCGGTTTGCGTGAGTGGCAGATGGTCGTCAGCCATGCGCGCATCGCCCCGGCGCTGCTCGAGACGTTCGATGTGGAACAGAGCGCGATTGAGGGACTGCTGGCGGACCTCACGCGAGGTGACTATGTGTCATTTCAAGAGACTCTGCGGCGACTCGGAACCACGCGCGATGTGTTAAAGCAGTTTGCTCTATGCGATCCGCTCAAACCGCAGACGCTGCTTGCCCTGCTCGATCCCGCTGATCACCGCCCCTGCGCGCAAGAGGTTCGGCGCGCCTGGCAGGAACTGCGCGATTTGGCTACGGTCCTGCGCGCCATGGGGCTCGCCGAACAAGTGTCGTTTGACCTGACGCTGCACCGCGACTTGTCTTACTACACTGGCCTCGTGTTCGAAGTGTTTTCACCCGGTGTCGGTGCCCCGGTCGCTCAAGGTGGACGTTACGACGACCTGCTCGAATCGTTTGGCGCACAGGCCCCAGCGGTTGGTTTTACGTTTGAAGTGGAACGCGTACTCGCAGTTTTGACCCAAGGCGCTTGGCTCCACGGCCACGGGGATGGAGCCGGAATCGGGGCCGAAGCAGGCAAAGGGGACGGAGCCGGCGATGGGCACGAAGCAGGCCAAGGGGACGGAGCCGGCGATGGGCACGAAGCAGGCCACGAAGCAGGCCAAGGGGATGGGGAGGGCGAGCCATGTTGACGGTAGCGCTCGCGAAAGGGCGCACGGCGGATGACCTGATGCCGATGTGGCGGCGGGCAAACCTCCCCGCCCCCGAGTCCCTCGACGACTCGCGCGCGTTGGTGTTTGACGTGCAAGACGAACGCTTCGGAGTCCTGCGCATACTGCTCGCGAAACCAGCGGACGTGCCAGCGTACGTGTCACTTGGCGTGGCGGACGTCGGGGTGGCGGGAAAGGACGTGTTGCTCGAGAGCGATCGCGAGGTCTACGAACTGCTCGACCTCGGCGTCGCTCGCTGCAAGTTGTGCGTCGCTGGTCGTCCGCAGGAACAAGCGGAGCGCCCGCGCCGGGTTGCAACCAAGTACCCGAAGCTCGCGGACGCACACTTTCGCCGCCTCGGCCAGCAGGTCGAAATTGTTGGGCTGAGCGGATCCATTGAGCTCGCTGCTGTGATTGGTCTTGCGGACCGCATCGTCGACCTCGTGCAGTCGGGCAAGACGCTGGAAGCGAATGGACTCGTCGTGTTCGAAGAACTGCTGGATATCTCAGCGCGCCTCATCGCCAACAGGTCAAGCTACCGAATGAAACGGCGGCAGATCGACGTCGTGTGGCAAGCACTTGAAAACGAGGTGAAGTTTCATGCATGAGCCGATTCACATGACTGAACCGATTCACTTGCGCACATTCCCTGCGCGCAGCTTTTCCTGGTCGCGCGTGAACAGTCATGATGCCGATGCCATGGCCACTGTGGCTGGAATTGTCTCAGCGGTCCGGACGATGGGTGACGCGGCGTTGCGTCGGTATACCGTTCAATTCGACGGCATCGACGCTGCACAGTCGGAAAGTTGGTCACCGCAGGTCCCTGCCTCCGCGCTCGAAACTGCTTGGGCAGACTTGCCAGAGGCACTGCAGGACGCTTTGCACCGGGCCGCCGACCGCATCCGCGAGTTCCACCAAACACAGTTGCCAAAGGCGATTGACCTGTCGGGAGACATGGGTGAGTGGTTTGCTATGGTGTGGCGCTCCTTGTCCCGAGTTGGCGTATACGCGCCGGGCGGCCGCGCTGCGTATCCGTCGACCGTGCTCATGAACGTGATCCCGGCACAGGTTGCGGGGGTTGACCACATCGTGCTGGCGTCGCCGCCACAGCGGGACACCGGTCTACCGCATCCGTACGTGCTCGCCGCAGCGCACATGCTCGGCGTGAAAGATGTTCTTTGTCTCGGCGGTGCTCAGGCTGTCGCTGCGATGGCGTACGGGACCGAGACACTCGCTCGCGTGGACAAAGTCGTGGGGCCGGGAAACCTCTACGTCGCGCTGGCGAAGCGGGCCGTGATGGGGGATGTCGGGATTGACAGTATTGCAGGCCCCAGTGAAGTGTTCATCGTCGCCGACAACACGGCGGACCCGCGCTATGTCGCGGCGGACATGCTGGCGCAGGCTGAGCACGATGTGGAGGCGGGCACCGTTTTGGTCACCACAGAGCCAACGCTCTGCGAAGCGGTGGAGGCTGAGCTGAACCGTCAGCTCGAAAGTCTGCCGAAGCGCGACATCGCGGCAGCGGCGTTGGCGCGCTGGGGGGCTTTTGTCGTCGCGGATAACCTCGACGAAGCGATTGCAACTGTGAACGCTGCAGCGCCGGAGCATGTGGAGGTCATCGTCGAAGACCCGGAACGGGCATTGAGCCAGATTCGCTTTGCGGGTGCAGTGTTTCTCGGCCCGTACACGCCGGAGCCGGTCGGAGATTACTACGCGGGTCCTAACCACGTTCTGCCGACGCACGGCAGCGCGCGCTTCGCCTCAGGCCTTGGCGTACTCGACTTTCTGCGGCGCATGACGGTTGTCGCCTACACGCCGGAGACACTCGCCACGCACAGCGCTGATATCGTGACGCTCGCAGAGGCGGAGGGGCTGCACGGACACGCTCGTGCCGTGACAATTCGCCAAGGCCCGCTGTGATGAGCCGCAAGCGATGCGATGTCGAGTGACGAGCGACCTACACAGGGGTGAGAAGATGCAGATGAACGCACCGACGTTTCAAGCCGAAGTCAACCGCGTGACGGGCGAGACGTCCGTCGCTTTAAAGCTGAACCTACACGGCGAGGGCCGGGCTGAGCTCGACTTCCCCGTGCCATTTCTGCGCCACATGTTGCACCTCTTTGCCGTCCATGGTCGGTTTGACCTCGCCGTCACGGCAGACGGCGACGTCGACGTTGACGACCACCACCTGGTTGAGGACCTTGGACTCTGCCTCGGTCAGGCGCTCTACCAGGCGCTCGGCGACAAGCGCGGCATTCGCCGGTACGGCGAACGGCACACGCCGATGGACGAGACGCTGGCGAGGGCCGTGATTGACCTGTCCGGTCGTCCAGCGTTCGTCTTGCAGGCGCAGTTCCCCAGCGAGCACATCGGCACCTTTCCGAGCGAATTGGTGGCTGAGTTCTTCAAGTCGGTCGCGTACGACGGCCGCTTTGCACTGCACCTCGCTGTGTTGTACGGCGAGAACACGCACCACATGGCAGAGGCGTTGTTCAAGGCAGCAGCTGCCGCGTTGCGTGAGGCAGTGTCCGTCGACGGCAGCGCGGTGCCGAGTAGCAAGGGGGTGCTCGCGTGATTGCCCTGCTTGACCTTGGCATCGGCAACTTGTCGAGCGTGCAGAGCGGGTTTCGCCGTGTCGGCGCACAGACGTCAATCGTCGACGACGCTGCCAAGTGGCAGGAGCTCACGGCTGAGGTGAACGTCCAAGGCGTGGTGATGCCAGGTGTCGGCGCCTTTGGCAACGCGATGTTTCAGCTGAAGCGGTCCGGTCTGCTCGACGTCGTGCGCCGAGTCGTGAAGGCGGACGTCCCGCTGCTTGGCATTTGTCTTGGCATGCAACTGCTTTTTTCGGTCAGCGAAGAGCACGGCAGCCACGTCGGGCTTGGCCTGTTGCCGGGACGAATCGTGAAGTTCGGCAACAGCGCCAAGGTCCCGCACATGGGCTGGAACGACCTGACGCAGGTGGCAGAGCACCCGCTGCTCGACGGCGTTCACGTCGGAGACATGGTCTACTTCGTGCACTCCTACTACGCGGCCTTGCAGAACTCGGGCGATTTACTCGCCGCGACAGACTACGCAGGTGTCGTGGTGCCGGCCGTCGTCGGTCGCGGCCATGTCCTCGGTACGCAGTTCCACCCGGAGAAGAGCGGGCCCGTCGGAGAACAAATTTTGCGCAACTTCGCAGCCCTCTGCGGTGTTGTGGCGCGCGAGGAGGCGTCGGCCCCATGACAGCGATGAGAGCACAAGATTTTGATGTGTACCCGGCGATAGATGTCCTTGGCGGCGTCTGCGTTCGCTTGCGCGAAGGGGACTATGCAGAGGCCACTACCTACAGTGCAGACCCGCAGGAAGTTGCGCACCGTTTTATCGAAGCCGGCGCGCGCTGGATTCACATCGTCGATCTCGATGGCGCCCGCGACGGTGTGTCCGTCAACCGCGCAGCCATCGCAGCTGTCATCGAGGCTGTAAACGCTGCGGGGGCGAAGGTGCAGGTGGGTGGTGGCATCCGCACGCAGGCCGCGATTGAAACCTGGCTTGCCGCAGGGGCAGCCCGCTGCATCCTTGGCACGGTCATCACAGACGACGAGTTGATGCAGGAGGCAGTCCGCGCGTTTGGCGGCGACCGTTTGGTCGCGGGCCTCGACGGGCGGGACGGCAAGCTCGCGGTGCGCGGCTGGCTGGAGCAGACCGAACTGGAGTTGGTGGAGGTGGCGCGACGGCTGGCGGACATCGGCGTCCGCACCGCCATCGTCACCGACGTGCGGCGCGACGGCACCTTGACCGGAGCAAACGTCGGCTGGGCTCACGACATTATGAATGCGACCGGCATCGGCTGCATCGCTTCTGGCGGCGTCCGCGACCTGAGGGACATCACAGCCGCAAAGGCGGCAGGGCTCACGGGCGTGATCGCCGGAAAAGCTCTCTACGACGGGCGGCTCGACCTCGCTGAAGCACTCGTCGAGGCAGTCGCTGACGCCGGCGAGGAGGCGAACTCATGCTGACCAAGCGCATCATCCCGTGCTTCGATGTGCTGGACGGACGCGTGGTGAAGCACGTCGGGTTTTTGAACGACCGGAGAGATGCTGGCGACCCTGTCGAGCTCGCGCAAGTCTACTGCCAAGAGGGCGCTGATGAGCTTGTGTTGCTGGACATCTCAGCGTCAGAGGAAGGCCGCCTAGCGACGCACCGCGTGGTGGAGCAGGTGGCGGAACGCGTCAACATCCCGCTCACCGTCGGCGGCGGCGTGACGAGTGTCGACGACGTGCGGACACTGCTGTTGTGCGGCGCCGACAAGGTGTCGCTGAACACAGGGGCTGTGCGCAACCCGCAGATTATCAAAGACGCGGCGCGCCGGTTCGGTGAACAGTGCATCGTGATTGCCATTGATGCCAACCTGAACGAGACGATGGGCGAGTACGAAGTGATGGTCCAGGGCGGCAAGGTCGGCACGGGCATGGGCGTGCAGTCCTGGGCGAAAAAAGCGACAGGCCTTGGCGCGGGTGAAGTGCTCCTGACGAGTTTTCGCCAGGACGGCACGCGGGAGGGCTACGACCTTGTCCTGACTCGGATGATTTCGGACACCGTGAACGTCCCAGTCATCGCGAGCGGCGGCGCAGGCAAGAAGGAGCACTTTGCCAAGGTGCTCACAGATGGTGGTGCAGATGCAGCTCTGGCGGCGAGCGTCTTTCACTTTGCAGAGACCTCAATTGGAGCGGTCAAGGCGCATTTGCGCCAGCGGGGGGTGCCAGTCCGATGGATGCAGTGAATCAGCGTTCGGAAGCACTGTTGCCGGGCGGGGCAGTGATGGACACGGTCGCGCTTGAGGGGGTCCGCTACGACGCGGTGACTGGACTTGTGCCAGTGGTCGTACAGGACCGCAGCGACAGCACAGTCCTCATGGTCGCATACGCGAACCGGGAAGCGCTGAAGCGCACGCTCGCAACCGGCCAGGGCTGGTTTTGGAGCCGTTCGCGCAGTGCCTACTGGCGCAAAGGTGAGACCTCCGGCAACGTGCTCGTGGTTCGCGAAGTGCGCGTCGACTGCGACGGCGATACGGTGCTGTACCTCGTGGACGCGGCAGGACCTGCCTGCCACACGGGGGAGAGAAGTTGCTTCTACCGCAGGGTGCAACACGCGCCGGAGAGCAACGCGGGCGGTCAGAGCGCGGGTACAGCGCCACAGCAGGTCCCTGCTCGCGAGGTCTGCGAGGAGTCCAACGGTGCCCTTCGCTCAGAGGAGTCAGGCGCTCCTCTTCCTGCAGAAGAAGCCCCCGGGCGCGCGGTTGACGCTGTCGCGGAGCTAACACCGCTGAACTTGGAAGCTCTGACCCGGCTGTGGGCCGTGGTCTGCGAGCGCGACGCGCTGCGCCCGGCCGGCGCATACACGACCTACCTATTTGAACAGGGGGTCGACAAGGTCGCGAAAAAGGTCGGGGAAGAGGCCGTGGAAGTGGCGATTGCGGCGAAGAACGCGGTCAGTCCGTCCGCACTTGATTCGGCGGCCGGCCGTCAGGAGTTGGCGAGCGAGAGTGCCGACTTGCTCTACCACTTGTTAGTACTGTGGAAAGCCGTTGGCCTCTCCCCGGACGCTGTCAGCGACATCTTGCAGAACCGCGCGCATGGGTGATTCCTCCAGAACCTAGGCGTTTGCCTGCGCCCGTTTTCTGTTCCCGACATAGGCTGACGTCGAGAAGGAAACGGGGAGGTCTACCCATGCAAATCCACGTTGTTGAGCGCGGACAAACCCTGTGGGCTCTGTCCCAGTTATATCGGGTCAATTTGTCAGACCTGATCAATGCCAATCAGATGTCGAACCCGAATCAGTTGAGTGTCGGCCAGGCGCTCATCGTGCCAACACCGGCCACGGTCTACGTCGTGCAACCTGGCGACACACTGTACGCGGTCGCTGCTCGCTATCAAACCTCCGTAGCCGCTCTAGCTGCGCTCAACCAAATCCAGAACTTGAACCAAATTTATGTCGGCCAAGTGCTGCAGGTGCCAGCCGTCGCAAAACCGATTAAGCAAGTCAACGCCTACTTGACGGACTGGGGTACGAAAGGTGCGCAGACCGTCACACAGCTCGGCCCAGCGCTCACCTATATGAGCCCATTCAGCCATCATGTCGGCGCGGACGGTTCGCTCTCGCCAATGAACGACAGCGTTCTGGTTACAGCGGCCAAAGCGCAGACCGTGGCGCCGCTGCTGGTCATCACAAACTGGTCCGGCAACATGTTCAGTTCCGACGTGGCCAGCACAATCCTCAACAGTGCGACGCTGCAGCAGACCGTCATCACGAATGTCCTCAACCTGATGAAGAGCCAAGGCTACATTGGACTGAACATCGACTTCGAGTACGTCTACCCACAGGATAAGACGGCGTATAACCAGTTCCTGCAGAACGTGGTGACGCAACTGCACGCAGAAGGTTACCTGGTGTCGACCGCGTTAGCGCCGAAAGAGTCTGCGAACCAGGTGGGACTTCTGTACGAGGCTCACGATTACCCCGTTCACGGTGAACTCTGCGACTTTGTCGTGCTGATGACGTACGAGTGGGGGTGGGCTGGCGGACCGCCTTGGGCCATTGCCCCAATCAACGAGGTTCAGAAGGTGTTGAATTACGCTGTGACGGCCATCCCAAGGTACAAGATTATGATGGGCGTCCCAGTCTACGGACGCGACTGGAAACTGCCGTTTGTGCAGGGGACGACCGCGCAGACGTTTAGTCCGGAGGCGGCTCTCAACCGCGCGGCCACATACGGCGTGAATATCCAGTACAACACGACCTACCAGGCACCCTACTACAACTACACAGATTCCTCCGGAACTGCGCACCAAGTCTGGTTCGAGGACGCCCGCAGTTTTCAGGCGAAACTCGACACCGTCAAGGCGTACAACTTGCGCGGGATTAGCTTCTGGTCGTACCCGTCCAGCTTTCCGCAAGTAGTCCCGATGATCGAAGACAACTTCCAGGTCCGCAAATTGAGTTGAGGCGCGTGTGTCGCAGAGTGTTTGCCATGAAGGCGCAATACGCAGACACGATTGACATTGGGACCAGCCTGGTATTGAGCCAGAACAGGACGGGTGCTATACTGCAAATAATTAAATAGCGTCAAGAGGTGCTGGGGGTGCCGAACAGGCTGAGAAGCGGGAAGCCGCTAACCCTTGAGGACTCGATCTGGGTAATACCAGCGGGAGGAAGTACCGACGATTTACGGAGAAGAGTCCTCTTTTGATGCGTTTACGCCAAGGGGGCTTTTTTATGTGCCCTGGCGTGAGAATTTGAGGGGGAGATGTGGAAATGGGCAAGTCGTGGAAACAGCGGGACATTGTGCTGATGGTCATTTTTGCTGTCGTCGGCGGTGGTGTGTTTTACGGTTGGGATTTGGTGACGGCGCCTTTGTTTTCGAGCTCCGTAAGCCCAGCCGTAGGAGCGATGGCGAACGGCATCTGGTGGATTAGCGGCAGTTTGGTCGCCTACGTCATTCGTCGACCGGGCGCTGCGCTCATCACGAACTTTATCAGTTCCTTCTTTGAATTCGTCTTTGGCAGCCCATACGGTGCGGCTGCGATGATTTCAGGCCTCATTCAAGGCGCAGGCGCTGAAGCTGGCTTCGCTGTTCGTGGTTGGCGCAGATATACCCTTGGCAGCATGTTGTTGTCCGGCGCGTTCGGCGGCGTTGGCAATATCCTGCAGTGGTTAACGCAGTACCAGGGGTACCAGTACCCCCTTTTGACCATCATTGGTTACATTGTCGTCACCATCCTGAGTGGCATGGTGCTTGGCGGACTCTTACCAAAGTTGATTGGCGACGCGCTGCGCCGTACTGGTGTGCTGCGAAACTTCGCCATCGGCCGGAGTGACGTGTCGGTACAGTGAGTACGACTGCGACTGCTCGGGTGATTGAGATGGAGGAAGGCCGATTGCTGTCTCTGTCGGGTGTCAGCGTGCGCTACGAGCAGGAGGCACAACCTACGCTGCACGACATTGACTTCTCAATTCACAGCGGTGAGTCCGTGTTGTTTCTTGGCCCGAGCGGTTGCGGCAAGAGTACGCTCGCGATGGTCTGTGCCAACTTGTTGCCTGGCGCCATAGAGGGAGTTGTGACGGGGCAGGTAGAGCGCCATCCGGCGCTCGCCGTTCCCGGTGCTGTGGGCTACGTGTTCCAGGACCCGGATGCCCAGTTTTGCATGCTGACAGTCGGCGACGAAGTGGCTTTTGGCCTCGAAAACCAACGTGTTGCACCAAGTGATATGCCACAAGTCACGCGGCGAGCGCTGCGCCAGGCAGGTCTTGATGTCCAACTCCCGGCCAATCACGCCACGTTTTCAGGCGGTATGAAGCAGAAACTGGCCGTCGCCTGCGCACTTGCGATGGATGCGCCACTCGTTGTGTTTGACGAACCGACGGCCAACCTTGACCCGAAGTCGACGCGGCAGGTGTTTGATGTAATCGCCGCTTTGCGAGCGTCCGGCCGGACCTTAATCGTGATTGAGCACAAGTTTGAGCCACTGCTCGCGCAGATGGACCGCGTCGTTCTGTTCACTCGTGACGGCCGCATCCACAGAACCGGCCCTGCGGCACAAGTGGTTTCAGAAGAGTGGGCGTGGCTCGTGGAAGAAGGAATCGCCAAACCGAACGAGACAGCACTGTCCGGTCCGGGCACCCGTGCGCCGCGTGAGCCTAGTGGGCAACCCGTCTTGTCCGTTCGCTCTGCGAGCCTTAAGTACGGGCAGACGCCGGTCTGGGACGACATCTCGCTCGACGTTTACCCCGGCACCATCACAGCGATTGTGGGGCCAAATGGAGGTGGCAAGTCGTCGCTGCTACAGGTGATGGCGGGCTTGCAAAAACCGACGCACGGTCAAGTGGCGCTGCACGGGCAGGCAATCACGGCCATCAAGCGCAGCGCTCGCGCACAAGCCATCTCGTACTGTTTTCAAAACCCGGAGTACCAGTTTATCTACGAGCGGGTGGCAGATGAAGTGGCGAACCGGATGGTCGAGCATGATGTGCCAGAGGATGCCCGTGCTCTGCTGCAACTGCTCGGACTCGAAGGCGCCGCACAGCAGAGCCCGTTTGCCCTCAGTCAAGGGCAAAAGCGCCGCCTCAGCGTCGCAGTCATGTTGAAAGAAGACCACGACCTGTACCTGCTCGACGAACCCACATTTGGTCAAGACGCGCAGACAGAGGCGGTGTTGATGGAGAAGTTCGCCAGCCTGCGCGAGACGGGCAAGGCAGTCGTCATGACAACCCACGACATGTCGCTGGTCGCGCGCTACGCTGACCAAGTCGCCGTGCTTGTGGATGGTAGCATCTCGTTTGTCGGTGCCCCCGCTCTGCTGTGGGAGAACGAACGGTTGATGCACCGGGCGCACCTGCTCGACGACCAAGCCGTTGACACGGAGCCCGAAGCGGCGCGCAAAGCCACAGGTCACGAGCTGGGACCTGCATCCACGGCGCCATCGACGGTGTCACACACTAGCACAGCGCCATCTGCTCAAATGCTTCGGCGGCGCGGCCTCGGTCCACACTGGAACGCGCCGGTGTTCCTGATGGCTATCTTCGCCGCCGCACTCGCTGCCATTTTCGCCAACCATTTGCCGCAGGCCATCGCCGTGTTTCTCTGGCCGGTGCTGCTTGGCATGACTGTTTTTCGGATCTCGCCTTTTGCGCTTGCCAAGCGCCTGTCTGCGTTTATCGGCTTTTACGTGCTGTACACGTGGTCGTACGTGGCGTTCACGCGCGTGCCGCCGGGCGTTCCGGTTATCCACCTGCTCTGGATGCACCCGAGCCTGTCCGGACTGATGACGGGCCTTGTGCTCGCGTTTCGCATGCTCGCCGCCGTGGTGCTCGGCATTGTGTTTTTGTCGGCGAGTGACTTGACCGACCTTGTCGTCGGTTGGTCTACAGGGTTTGGGGTGGCGCCGAAGTTTACCTATGGAATGTTGGCCGGACTGCACTTCATGCCGCTGTTTCGGACGGAGTGGACGAAACTGCGACAAGCGCGGCAACTGCGTGGAAAGGACGCACCGTTTGCACTCGCGCGCGCTGTGACGTACGCATTGCCACTGTTGGGTCAGGCGATTCGCCTGAGCGAGCGGGTCGCAATCGCGATGGAAGCCCGTGGCTTGACAGGCGTCGCAGCAACAGACGCGACGGCGCGGACGTATGCGCGCGCTATTTCTCTCTCTGCTCGCGACTGGCTTCTGGCGGCCGTCTTCGTAGCATCCTTCGTCGCAATCGTGGCGATTGTTCCCTAGACTGTTCCTCGTGCGGTACACTGAACAGTGTCCGTATTTGAGGGGAGGGGCCACTCTTGTCACCACGCAAATTGAACGCTGAAGACATCTTCAACATTCGCCTCATCGGCGATGTGGCGATTCATCCGGACAAGCCCAAAGCAGCAACGGTTGTGACGCGTCTGGTTGCAGAAGACGACCGGTATGAGTCACACATCTGGATGGTGTCGACGAACAGCAACGAAGCGACACAGTTTACTAACAGTCAAAAGTCCGAATCTGCGCCAGCCTGGTCTCCGGACGGGCGTTGGCTTGCGTTCTTGTCCAATCGCGCCGACGACAACAAGCAACTGTACCTGATGCCCGAAGGCGGCGGCGAGGCCATTGCGGTCACCACTCTGCCGCACGGAGTTGCGGCCTTTCGCTGGCGCCCGGATGGGCGTGCCATCGCACTGTTGTCCGACGTGCCAGAGTGGGCCAAAGACGACGAAGCGGCGCTGGCGGCGGCGCATCCCGACGTCAAGGTCGATGCCTCGCCGCGCAAAAAATACACCAAAGATGTGCGCTCCATTGACCGCAGTTACTACCGACTCGATGGCGCGGGCTTCTTTGATGGCAAGAAGTCCCACTTGTTTGTCGTCGACGTGCGCGCGATCGTCGACCGCATCGGCTCATCTGCAAGTGAGACGAACACTGCGCAATTCCACGCCCCCGCGCCTTTTCTACGTCTGACAGAGGGGCGCTTTAGCATCGACAGTTTCGACTGGGCGCACGACGGTCAGTCGCTGGTCGTCGAAGCCAACGTTGACCAGGACGACTACGAGCGCACTTTGCGCATGCACCTCTACCGCATCCCCGCACCATCGTTGCCACTTGCGCCAGACGCACAGCCGCTGGCGCCAGCCCAGTTTGTCAACCTGACACCGGAGTTGCACGCAGCGGGATCACCAAAGTGCTCTCCTGACGGTCGCCTCATTGCGTTTCGCGGGCACAACAACGAACCGGCTGGCGCCACACAAGTGGAGATCTACACGTTGGCGGTGGAGAGCGGCAAGCTCTCGTGCCTGACGGACGATGTCGATGAGTGGTTTGAGAACCGCTCAATGACGGACACCAGAGCGAGCGCTGCAGATGAACTGACCTGGTCGATGCAGTCGGACACGGTGTACGTTCAGGTTGCGACTCGCGGCACAGCGCAGCTCGCAGCCGTCGATGTTCGCAGCAAAGACGTGACATACCTCTCGAAAGGGCATCACGTGGTGCTCGCGCACTCAGTGAACCGCGCCTGCGACTCGGCAGTCCTGGTCCTTGGCACTCCACTGGACCCAGGCAATGTGTACGCCCTTGAACTCACGTCCGATCCCGATTTACAAGCCCCCCGCCGCCTGACGGATTGGAACCGCGAGTTCCTCGAGTCTGTGGACCTGTGTCGCCCGGAACGGTTTGCGTTTGAAAGCGACGGGCTCACGCTTGACGGTTGGGTCATGCTTCCACATGGGGACGCGCCGGAAGGCGGTTGGCCGACGCTGGTTGAGGTGCACGGTGGACCTGCCATGATGTACTCGGACGGGTTCTTCTTTGAGTTCCAATTGGTTGCGGCCTCGGGGATTGCCGTCGTCTACACCAACCCGCGCGGCAGCATCGGCTACGGTCAGGACTTCTGCGCTGCGATTGTAGCGGACTGGGGGAATCTCGACTTTAAGGATGTCGAGGCCTTGGCTGACGCTGCGGTCGCCCGCTACCCGCTAGCCGCCGATAAGATGGCCATCGCCGGGGGGAGCTACGGAGGATTCATGTCCGCCTGGGCGATTGGGCACACCAAACGATACAAAGCAGCCGTCGTGATGCGCGCCGTGATCAACTGGTACTCGATGGTCGGCAGCAGCGACGTCGGCTTCGCGACGCCGTTTGACGAGTTTGCCGGCGCTGTGCCGTGGCGAGACACCGAAGCGTACTTGAGCCATAGCCCGATTGCCTATGTCGATCACGTCGATGCAGCGACGCTCATCATCCACTCCGAAGAGGATTACCGCTGCCCGATTGAGCAGGGCGAGCAGTTTTACGCAGCCCTGCGTTTCCGCGGCGTGCCGGTGGAATTCGTCCGCTTCCCGAACGAGAGCCACGGCCTGTCCCGGGGCGGTAAACCCTGGCACCGCGTGGTTCGGCTCGAAAAGATTCAAACCTTCCTCGAGCGCGAACTGCTCGGACACAAGGAGGCGTAACCTGTGGCTGACGAAATTCGCGTGCCAGCGCGAGGGGCAGACGCTGTGGAGGCAGACGCGACGGTGGAGCGAGGGACAAGCGCGTTGGTGACAGAGGCTGGGGTGGCAGACGACGCTTTGGGGACGGTGGCAGACGCCACGGCGGCCCCCGGTCTCGTCGTGATCGGCAGCATGATGACAGATTTGACCGCTGTAGCGGAGCGTCTGCCTCGTCGTGGTGAGACCGTCATGGGTCGCCAGTTTTCGCTCGTGTCGGGCGGCAAAGGATCAAACCAGGCGGCGATGGCCGCGCGGATGGAGGTGCCGACCTGGATGGTCGGCTGCGTCGGTTCCGACGTCTTCCATCAAGTTGTGCTCGACAGCCTGCGCAGTTTCTCTGTCCACACCGATCACGTGCACGTCCTCGACGGCGACCACACTGGGATCGCGCATATCCGCGTCGACGCAACGGGCGATAACGACATCGTGATCATCCCGAATGCTAACCTGAAGACGAGCCCGACCCATGTCGACGAATTTTTTGCGAGTGGCGCACCGGCAAAGGTGCTGCTGCTGCAGCTTGAGACGCCGTTCGAGACAGCGCTGTACGCGGCGCGCGAAGCGAAGGTGAGGGGGGTGCAGGTGATTCTCAACCCTGCGCCCGCAGCGCCGCTGCCGGATGAAATATTTGCTGTCATCGACTTCATCACGCCTAACGAGACGGAAGCCGGCGTGCTCACAGGCATCGAGGTGACGGGTGTCGACTCTGCCGCTGAGGCGGCGCGCATGCTGTGTGCTCGGGGTGCGCAGCACGCCATCGTGACGCTGGGCGGACTCGGGGTCGTGCACGTCACCGGGGATGAGGTCCACCACTACCCGACCTTTGCGGTCAGTGTGGTCGACACGACGGCGGCGGGGGATGCCTTCACCGGCGCCTTCGGCTCTGCGCTCGCGAGCGGCAGGTCGGTTCCCGAGGCGATTGAAGTCGGCCTCGCAGCTGGCGCGCTGACGGTGACAAAGCTCGGCGCGCAGTCCTCGCTCCCGACTAGGGGTGAAGTAGAGGCGCTTATCGCGCGCGGGCGGTAACGCGCGCGCGGTGCTGGCGATAGCGCCAAATTGGCGCAAAAGCGAGCGGGCTCACGCTGTCGATAGCGCCAGATTGGCGCAAAAGCGGTGAATAGCGCCATTCTGGCGCAAAGCGAGCGGGCTCACGCTGTCGATAGCGCCAAATTGGCGCAAAAGGTGTGAATAGCGCCAATATGGCGCAAAGCGAGCGGGATCGCGCTGTCGATAGCGCCAATATGGCGCAAAGCAAGCGGGATCACGCTGTCGATAGCGCCAAATTGGCGCAAAGACGGTGAATAGCGCCATTCTGGCCGCGTGAGGGTGTTGGCGCGCTGCCGATATCGCCAAATTGGCGAAAAAGGTGTGAATAGCGCCAATTTGGCGCAAAGCGAGCGGGGTCACGCTGTCGATAGCGCCAAATTGGCGCAAAGGTGGTGAATAGCGCCATTCTGGCCGCGTGAGGGTGTTGGAACGCCGCCGATAGCGCCAAATTGGCGCAAAGGCGGTGAATAGCGCCATTCTGGCGCCAGCCGAGCGGGATCACGTTGCTGATAGCGCCAAATTGGCGCAAAGGCGGTGAATAGCGCCATTCTGGCGCAAAGCAAGCGGGATCACGCTGTCGATAGCGCCAAATTGGCGCAAAGACGGTGAATAGCGCCAATATGGCGCGAAGCGAGCGGGATCACGCTGCTGATAGCGCCAAATTGGCGCAAAGGCGGTGAATAGCGCCATTCTGGCGCAAAGCGAGCGGGAGCGCGCTGCTGATAGCGCCATTCTGGCCGCGTGAGGATGTTGGCGCGCTGCCGATGTCGCCAAATTGGCGCAAATGACCTCATAGCGTCAAAACCCTCATGCTCCTGCGGAGCACAATTATGATGAAAATAGCCGCAGACGGCTATTTTCCCATCTACGCCAGCCCCGCCCCGCCGAGCCCCACCGCCGAGCCCCACCGCCGAGGCCCGTCCCGCCGAGGTCCGTCCCGCCGAGGTCCGTCCCGCCGAGGTCCGTCCCGCCGAGGTCCGTCCCGCGGTGGCCGCTGAAGCGCAGACCCGTTGGATTCTCTCTTTGCCGTGCGTTCGTGTCGAATGATATGATACAGCCAGGTTTAAAGCGCGGGATATACCTAGAAGGAGTGGGAGACATGCCGTACACAAAGATTGACGAATTGGCGGTGGCGTCCATCCGGACACTGTCCATCGACGCGATTGAAAAGGCGAATTCCGGGCACCCCGGATTGCCGATGGGCGCAGCGCCGATGGCCTACGTATTGTGGTCGCGCTTCATGAACTACAGCCCGAGTGAGCCGGAGTGGTTTAACCGTGATCGCTTCGTGTTGTCGGCGGGGCACGGGTCGATGCTGCTTTACAGCCTGCTGCACCTGACCGGCTACGACGTGACCATCGAGGACTTGAAGTCGTTCCGGCAGTGGGGGTCAAAGACACCAGGTCACCCGGAGTATGGCCATACACCGGGGGTCGATGCGACCGCCGGCCCGCTTGGACAGGGACTCGCGATGGCAGTCGGCATGGCGATGGCTGAGCGCTTCCTCGCTGCGAAGTTCAACCGCCCGGGGCATGAGGTCGTTGACCACCATACATACGTCATCGCGGGTGACGGCGACCTGATGGAAGGCATCACCTCGGAGGCGTCCTCGCTCGCTGGCCACCTCGGTCTGAACAAACTGGTTGTTCTATACGACTCTAATGATATCTCGCTCGATGGACCCACCAGCTGGTGCTTCACGGAGAACGTCGCCGACCGCTACCGTGCCTATGGCTGGAACGTGCTGCGCGTCGAGGACGGCAACGACATGGAGTCGATTGAGGCGGCCATCCGCGCTGCAAAGACGGAGACAGAGCGCCCGACGCTGATTGAGGTTAAGACCGTCATTGGTTACGGCGCGCCGAAGAAACAGGGGACGAAAAACGCGCACGGCGAGCCACTCGGCGCGGACGAAGCGACCGCGGCCAAACAGGCTTATCAGTGGGCGCACGAGCCGTTCCACGTCCCGGCTGAAGTCGTCAAACACTTCGCCGAGCTCAAACAGGCGAACGAGGAGAAACGGGCGGCTTGGGAGCACAATCTGGACGCCTATGCCAAGGCGCATGCCGACCTCGCGGCACAGCTCGACGACGCGAAAAACGGCCGCGTGCGTGTGGACTGGGACGCAGTGCTGCCGGCGTTTGACGGATCCGTTGCGACGCGCGATGCGTTTAGCAAGGTGATCAACGCCGTCGCACCGCACGTGCCGACACTGCTCGGAGGGTCGGCAGACCTGTCGGGATCAAACAAGACGCTGCTCGCTGGCGAAGACCGCTTTGACAAGGAGACGCCAGCCGGCCGCAACGTCTTCTACGGCGTGCGGGAGCATGCGATGGGTGCAATGGTCAACGGCATCGCGCTGCACAAAGGCGTGTTCGCCTACGGCGGTACCTTCCTCGTGTTCTGTGACTACCTGCGCCCGGCGTTGCGGATGGCGGCGCTGATGAAACAGCCTGCCATCCAGGTGTTCACGCACGACAGCATCGCTGTCGGCGAGGATGGGCCGACACACGAGCCGGTCGAGCAGATCGCGTCATTGCGCGCCATCCCAGGCCTGACCGTGCTGCGGCCGGCCGACGCCACAGAGACAGCGTTCGCCGTGCGCTACGCGCTTGAACATCGGGGCGGTCCAGTGGCGCTCGCGCTGACAAGGCAGAAGCTGCCTGTGCTACCCGAAGTCGCAGGACACGGCGGGGACTTCGCGCGCGGAGGGTACGTTATTTACCAACACGGCGCAGGTGACCAGCTGGCGTTGCTCGCGTCCGGATCCGAAGTTCAACTCGCACTTGCCGCTGCCAAACAGCTTGCGGACGAAGGTGTAGCGGTGCGGGTTGTCAGCATGCCGTCGCTCGAATTGTTCGCGGCGCAGGATGAGAAGTACCGGGAGTCCGTGTTGCCAAGCGCGGTGACGCGGCGGTTGGCGGTTGAGATGGGACACCCGATGCCGTGGTACCAGTTTGTTGGGACGGGAGCGCACAGCCGCATCCTCGGAATTGACCGATTCGGTGCCTCCGCGCCTGGCGACACCGTTGTGAGGGAGTACGGGTTTACGAAGGAGAACGTGATCGACATCGCGCGTGATCTGTTATAAGCAGTCACGCTTGGGGAGGGTGAGACATGCCTGACGGGACAGCGGTGCAAATCCGCGATCTGACCAAAGTCATTGGCAAAAAGACAATCGTCGACAGCTTGTCGTTTGACATTCCGAAAGGGGAAGTGTTCGGCCTGCTCGGGCCGAACGGAGCCGGGAAAACGACTACCATTCGCATGATGGTCGGGCTCATTTCCATTTCAAAAGGCCAGGTTCTGATCGACGGCATCGACGTGTCAAAGAACTTTACGGCGGCGATGGCTCACATCGGTGCCATCGTCGAGAACCCGGAGATGTATAAGTTCCTCTCCGGCTACCAGAACCTCAAGCACTACGCCAACATGTCACACGGCGTGACCAAAGCGCGCATCGACGAGGTCGTTGCCCAACTTGGGTTGACAACGCGCATTCACGACAAGGTCAAAACGTACTCACTTGGCATGCGTCAGCGCCTCGGCTTGGCGCAGGCATTGTTGCGCAGACCCGATGTGATCATTTTGGACGAGCCGACCAATGGACTGGACCCGGCCGGCATCCGCGAACTGCGCGACTACCTGCGCGTCCTCGCAGAGAAAGAGGGCATCGCCGTCATCGTGTCGAGCCACTTGCTGTCGGAGATGGAGTTGATGTGCGACCGGGTCGCCATCATCCAGGCGGGCAAGCTGGTCGACATCCGCTCCCTCCGCGGCGAGCAAGTCAATCACGCTGACCAGCGCCCGACGTTGATAGAGTTGGCGGAAGCCGATCGCGACCGGGCGTTGGAGATTGTGGCGACTCTGCGCGCACAGGCGGCTGACCCGGGCACAGATGCCGAGTCCTTGACCGCGATTGCGACGGAGACCGGCATCATCGTTGGCGCCACCCGCGAACAGGTACCCGATGTCGTGCACGCGCTCGATTCGGCAGGCGTTCGCATCTACGGCGTGCAGATTCAAAACAAATCGCTTGAGGAAACGTTCCTCGAGATTACGGGGGGTGCCTCCGTTGTTTAACTTGGTCATGAACGAGAACATGAAAATCTACCGCCGCCTGCGCACCTGGATTATGCTCGCGCTTCTGGTGGTCGGGATTATCCTCATCGCTGTTGTGCTCGTCACACACCAACATGCGTCAGCGGGCGGCTGGCAACATGGTTTACGCGCGCAGATTGCGCAGTACCAGCAAGTCTTGAAGCACCCGAACCCAAAGTTCCCCTTGACGAAGGCTGGGATAGCCAACATCAAGTCGCACATCGCGATTGACCAGTACCACCTGGCTCACAACATCGACCCGAACCTGACCACGGGCGTAGGCTTTGCGGCGACGGCAGAAAACTTGTCGACGCTACTCATCGCCTTCATTCTCGTCATCGCAGGCGACATCATGGCGAGCGAGTTTGCTTCCGGCGCCATCAAGATGTTGCTGACGCAGACCGCGACGCGCACGAAGATTTTCTTCTCGAAGTTCATCGCGGTGCTGATTTTCTCTTTGTTCGCGACGGCGCTCATGTTCGTGGCATCGCTCGTCGTTGGGTTCATCTTCTTTGGACCGCACGGTGCGCAGTCGCCACACGTCTTCCTGAACGCGAAACAACAGGTAGTGCAGATGACCGCGCTCTCCTACTTGCTGATGCAGTACGGTTTTCTCTTGGTCCAAATTGTCATCACGGCGACAATCGCGCTGATGATCTCGTCGATCTTCCGCAGCAGCGCCCTCGCCATTATCATCTCGCTGTTGGCCTACATGGTTGGCAGCACGCTGGTCGCGGTACTGAGCAGATACCACTGGGTCAAGTACATCCTGTTCGCGAACACTGACCTGTCGAAGTTCGTGGTTGGAGGTCCGAGCATCAAGGGCATGACGCTCGGCTTCTCTGTGACGATGCTCATCGCCTACTTCATCGTCATGATGGGCCTCGCGTGGGTCGTCTTCCTCCGCCGCGACGTGGCATACACGTAATGCGCTAGCGAGTGGCCGCGGACGGCGCGCGGACGGGCTGCCAGTTGGACGCGAACCGCAGACAGGACGCGAACCGTCGGCAGGGCCAAAACGAGAAGGTTAGCGACGCCAGCGTCGCTAATCGCCGCTCAGCGGGCAAACGGGAAGTGTAATCGTGTCGAAAATGTCGCTAATCCGCATTTTCTCGCGCGATAGCGACATTTTTTCCGCTCGGCAGCGGGTGACGACTGAAAAGCCAAAGGTTAGCGACGCCAGCGTCGCTGATCGACTAGCGGAGCGCCTCCCGGCGCTCCAAAACTCGCCCGGGCCCCCACTCCATAGGTCCCGCTCCATAGGTTCCATGCACTCACATCCATGCACTCACATCGGTCCGCCCAAATCCCCTGAATGGTGTAACTACTCTGCAACTCCTCGGTGATACCGTTTCCTCCAGACAGTTAATTCACTGTGAGGGGGATTCAGATGAGACAGGGGAAAAAGTCTGTCTGGGTGGCAGGCGCGGCGGTTTTGGCTAGTGTGGCGCTCGTGGCCGGGTGTGGGACGACTGGCGGGAACGGAAACGCAGGCGGGAGTGGGAACAACAGCGGCGGCAATGGCACGGGTTCAGCCAACTCACCAATCACTATCGGAGTCGTGACGTCGCTGACTGGGGCGCTGGCAGCGTACGGGCAAGAGTGGCAGCGCGGCTTCAAGATTGGGTTGCAGTACGCCACCAACGGCACAGATACTGTCGATGGACACAAAATCAACGTCATCTGGAAGGACGACAACACGCAGCCGAACCAAGCCGTGACGGACGCTAGGTCGCTGCTGGGCAGTGATAAGGTCAACATTTTGGCTGGCGGAGTGAACAGTGCCAGCGCAATCGCCATGGAGCCCATCGCCAAGCAGTACAAGACGGTGTACGTTGTTGGACCAGCAGTCGCAGACAGCATCACAGGCGCCGACTACAACAAATACATCTTCAAGGTGTCGCCAAACTCCTATATGGAGGCGAAGGCGGCTGTCTTGTCCATCCCGGACCCACACGCGACCGTTGCACAACTTGCGCCAAACTACGCGTTTGGCTGGGATTCCGTGAAAGCGTTTAAGCAGCTTGCCACCGCAGCCGGCATGAAAGATGTGCTCAACGTCTACGCCGACCCAACTGCGACAGACTTTACGCCACAGCTGCAGAAGATCATTCAGGCCCACCCGAAGTATCTGTTCGTCACCTGGGCTGGCGCACCGGGGCCGTGGAAGAGTATTCAAAACATGCAGTTGCAGAAGCAAGGCATCACAGTTGTCACTGGAATCCCGAACATCGCTGCGACTCAGGCGCTGTTCCAGGGCTTTGCTGGCATGCGCGGATTCACAACCTACTACTACAAGCTGCCGAACAACCCCGTCAACAACTACCTCATCTCACACGACCAGTCCGAGTTTCATACCGTGCCAGACCTGTTCGATCCCGACGGTATGGCGGCCGCGATCGCCATTGTCGATGGACTCAAGAAGACGGGCGGCAACCCGAACGGCAATCAACTGTCGGCCGCGATGTCCGGCATGAGCTTCCAAGGTCCAAAGGGCACCTACACCTTCCGCGCGTCTGACCACCAGGCCTTGCAGGCACAGTATGGTGTGGTGCTGAAGCAGGAGCCAGGCTTCAATTACCCTGTACCGACGCTTACCAAGGTAATTCCCGCGTCGGCGACGGTGCCGCCTGTCTTAAATTGAGTAGACCAGTAAAAACTTGCGTGAAGTCGTTGCCGAGGGCGGGGTGGAGCCGTGTTTGAACTCACCGATGTGTCGATTGGCTATGGCAGTGTGCGCGTTGTGCAGGATGTGTCGATGGCGGTGGGCGAAGGGGAGTTCGTGTCGCTGATCGGACCAAACGGGGCTGGCAAGACGACCCTAATCAACGCGATGAGCGGAACACTTCGCCCGTTGGCCGGTCGGGTGTTGTATGACGGAGTGGATATTACCAACTGGAAGGCAGATGCGAGAGCGCGAGCTGGCATTGGGCGGTCGTTTCAACGCACGAACTTGTTCCCGGACCTGGACGCGCTTGGGAACGTCAAACTAGCCGTGCTGGGGGCTCGCGGCGTGAAACTCCGTCAGGCGCTTCGGCGCACGCCAGAGGACGTGTGGGAGCGCTCGGAGCAGGCACTGGCCGCGGTCGGGTTGTCCAAACTGGCGCAGACGCCAGCGTCTGCCCTCTCGCACGGCGACAAGCGCAAACTCGAATTGGCCATGCTGCTTGCGCTTGCGCCGCGCGTCATCTTGCTCGATGAACCGACTGCAGGTCTCAGCCTGGCGGAAGCTCCGCAGATTCTGGACCTGATTCACCAACTGAAAGACAGTGGCCGCTACGCGATGGTCCTTGTCGAACACAAGATGGAGGTCGTGATGCGGTTGTCCAACCGTGTCGCCGTCTTGCACCAGGGCACGTTGCTGACGGTTGGCTCGCCTGATGAAGTCATGGCCAATCCGGAAGTGGAAGCCGCATACCTTGGAGGTCGCCATGACACCACTGCTTGAACTTGACCACGTTGCGGCGGATATTGGACAGTTTCACATCTTACACGACATTTCGCTGCAGGTGCCGGAGGGCGGTGTCACTGTCTTGCTTGGGCGCAACGGAGCGGGGAAAACGAGTACTTTGCGCACCTTGATGGGATTTCTGGCGACCCGTTCTGGCGAGATTCGGTTTGCAGGCCGCCAAATTGAGGACTTGCCAACACACCACCGCGCGAAGCTCGGCATTGCCTATGTGCCGGAAGACGGGAACATCTTTGCGCCACTGTCCGTGGCCGATAATCTGCGCCTGTCGATGCCAGCACAAAAACCCAGAACTTCCGACGCACAGGGGGTGCTCGAACGGACACTGGCGGTGTTTCCAGACTTGCGGGCCGCCTGGACCCGGCCTGCCGGCACTCTCTCCGGTGGACAGCGTCAGATGCTTGCAATGGCCTGTGCTCTGGTGCAGGAACCGGCGTGTCTGGTGGTCGACGAGCCGAGCAAAGGCCTCTCGCCGCTGTTTGTCGAGCGGCTGGGAGAGGTGTTTGAGGACCTGCGGGGAGCGACCACAATTTTGCTGGTTGAGCAAAACTTTTACCTGGCCAGTCGAGTGGGACAGACGTTTGTGCTGATCGACGACGGGGAGACCGTAGCGGCAGGGTCGATGGCGGACCTCGTTCAATCGGATGAGCTCAAGGCGCGCTATCTTGGTGTCCAGGTCACTGCGAAGGGGGAGAACCCATGACCGTAGCGCTTACCTTGCTCATCAATGGGGTGGCGAACAGCGCTATCTACTTTCTTATGGCCGCAGGACTGACCCTCATCTTCGGGCTCCTGCGTGTCATCAACTTTGCACACGGGGGGGTCTACCTGTGGGGTGCTTACCTTGGCACCTTCCTGTACACGGCCACAGGGAACTTTTTCATCGCCGTATGTGGCGGGCTGGTGACTGGAGCGCTGCTCGGGTGGCTCTCCGAGCGCGGTCTGCTCGCCGCGATCTACGGTCAGGGTACCCAACAACTGTTGCTTACCATGGGCATTTTCATCATCTTGTCGGAGCTCATTAAGATTCCGTTCGGGCGCGACCCCATAAACTCGAGCCCGCCCCCCGTGCTCGGTCATTCGTGGATCGTTGGCCACGTGGTGATTGTTGAGTACCAGGTGTTCGCCGTCGTTGCGGGTGCGCTCGTGTACGTCGCACTTGTGCTCTTGCTCTCTCGCACACGCCTCGGGTTGGTGGTGCGAGCGGGTGTCACAAATCCGGAACTCGTCCAGTCCCGCGGCGTTGCCATCAAACGGGTATTTACCGCGGTGTTTGTGCTCGGGGCAGCGCTTGCCGGATTCGCCGGTGCTCTTGCAGGCCCATACTTTGGTTCGGTGACCCCAGGAATGGGAATGGATATGCAACTCAACGCCTTTATTATTGTCGTGCTCGGTGGACTCGGCAGCCTGAAGGGCTCACTTGTCGGCAGCTTGCTCATCGGTGTGGCTACGGCCGTCGTCTCGTACTACGCGTCGTCGTTGGCGGTGCTGTCCAGTGTCATCGTGATGGCCATTGTCCTGGTGATTCGTCCGAACGGTCTGTTCGGGTCGAAGGAGGTCGTGTGATGGTGAGCGAAATGTCTACCGACCGCGCTCTGCAACGTGGAGGTTTGCGTGCGCGCCGAGCGGTCATCGTGCCGCTTGCGCTACTCATCCTGTTGGCCCTCGTCCCTGTCCTGACTGGCTCCGGCGGTGTGATGTCTCTGCTCGTGCAAGTGTTTGCGTTCGGTGTGTTCGCGATGTCGTACGACTTGCTGATTGGCTACACGCGCATCATCTCGTTTGGACACGCGATGTTCTTTGGAACAGGCGCGTACGCCGTGGCAATCTGCCTCTCACGCAGTGGCGGTACGACGGTGAGCTTGCTGTTCGGACTTGCCATCGCCTTTGCCATCGCGATTGCCCTCAGCCTGCTCGTGGCGTTTTTGTCCCTGCGGGTGCGAGAGACATATTTTGCGATGATCACGCTCGCCGTCGGGCAGGTCTTCTCCGTGTTGGCAGGGTCACAGGCTCTGCGTTCCTTGACACAGGGCAATGACGGGCTCACGATGACGCTGCCGATGTGGCTGGGCACAGACACAAGTGTCTACTACTTCTGCCTCGGCTGCTTGGCGGTTGTCGCAGTGTTTCTGACGAGGTTTGTACAGTCGCCTGTCGGTGACGTCCTGAAGGGAATCCGGGAGAACGAGTCGCGGGCTTTTGCCCTTGGTCACTCCGTCGTGCGCGTGAAAACGCTGGCCTTCGCCGTGTCTGGTCTAGTTGCGGCGCTCGGTGGCGCCCTGTTCGCGATTGGGCAAGCCTTTGTGAGCACGACCGTGTACGACGTTAGCACGGTCTCTCTGAACGTCCTCTTGATGGTAATTATCGGTGGAATGGGCACCTTGTACGGAGGCGTCCTCGGCGCAGCCATCTTGCTCTGTGCCGAGACGTGGCTCTCGAACCTGGCCGGGAGTGTCCCCATTTTTCAAAACTACTTGATCTTGTTTGGTATCCTCTACATCGTAATTGTCCGCTTTATGCCAAAAGGAATTCTTGGCAGTCTCAAAGCGTGGGGAGGACGCCGGTTGTGGAACAGATGAGGACGTCGCAACACGTAGACGATTTGACAACGAAAGCACACGGCGTGAACCCGGAGGCAGAGCCGCTCGTAGTTGCTGCACCGCAGGTCCGGGGAGCGGTACCCGGGTTTGTCTGGACAGGCGATGTTGGGCGGGCCAAAGCCGTGATCAGGTTGCCAGACCCAGAACTGTGGAACGGGAAACTGCTCGTCGGCGGCACCCCGGCGGTGCGAAACGAGTACTCGCTGGACTGGCTGCTCGGTGACATCGCACTCCAACGCGGGTATGCCTTCGCCGCATGTGACAAGGCCACGCCCGGTCTCACACTACGTGACCCGATGCGGTCGATGGCTGAGTGGGAACCCGCCTACGTCGCACTAGTCGACCAGGCCAGCCAACTGGTTCATGACGTCTACGGCCAGTTAGCAGAGCGAACTTATATCGCCGGTGTGAGCAACGGTGGCTATATTGTTCGCATGATGATGGAGCGGCACCCGGACAGGTTTGACGGTGGTGTGGAGTGGGAGGGTGTGCTGTGGCACGCGCAAACGCGCCATTTGATGACCACCCTACCCGTCTACGTCCGCGATTATCCAATATACTGTAACTGGCGCGGCGACCGGAGTGGGGTAGAGCGAAGCGCCGCGCTGGAGCGCATCCAAGAGGCGGGACTGGTGCCTGAAAGCAGTTCCGTTTGGGACACGTATTTCATGGTCTACTGGGTACTGTCTCTGTGGCTGTACGGACGCTCGCTTGACCCCGATTGGGAACCGTTTGCCGCTGCGTGGTCGAATGACTGGCTGCGTGATCCGACGCCTCTCGCGGCCTATCCCTGGCAGGAGCGGCAGCACGTACTTCAAGAGCGGATTACACCCATTGCGAATACTGGGCGATTGACGAAACCGCTGCTGTCCGTCGCCGGAAATTGGGACTGCCTGGTTTCGTTTTCCCACAACGCGGATGCGTACGCGAGACTCGTCGCACAGCAGGAGGCAAGTCGTTGGCATCGAATGTACGAGATCGAGCGAGGCAACCATGTAGACGGTATGCTGCGCGGTGGCTGGAACCGCCAGCAGCCTGTGCAACCCTACTTCGAGGCGGCTCTGTACTACCTGGAGAACTGGTTAGAGCGCGGGCTTGAACCGCCCGCATCAGGGCGCTACGCAAGCATTCAGGAGTTTACGCCAGAATACGACAAGTTGCTGTCGGCGGTAGCAGAACACACGCTGGATGACCCGTTGCAGAGCGGAGCATCAGACGAGAGGTGAACGAGTATGGAGCAGACTCTTAACGGAAACACAGCTGTTGTCACAGGGGCAGCGAGCGGAATTGGATTGGCCATCGCGCGAGCGCTCGCCGAGTCAGGGGCGAAAGTGGTGTTGTCGGACCTGCGCGCGGACGCAGCCGCAGAGGCGGCAGAATCGCTTCGGCAGGATGGCTTAGAGGTTCGGGAGTTTGCCGCGGACGCCAGTTCTGAACTGGACATCACGCAGACGCTGAACTTCGCTGTCGCTACGTACGGTTCGCTCGACATCCTTGTCAACAACGCCGGCATGCAGTACGTGGCGGACCTGGAAGACTTCCCGACTGAAAAGTTCCAGCAAATCATCAATTTGATGCTGGTGGGTCCATTTATCTCGATGAAGCACGCCTTTCCGGTCATGAAAAGCCGAGGACGCGGGCGGATTATCAACGTCGCCTCCGTCAACGGCTTGATTGGCTTCGCCGGAAAGGCTGCGTACAATTCCGCGAAACACGGCCTCATCGGTCTCACCAAGGTGGCGGCGCTGGAGGGGGCGATGAGCGGCATCACGGTGAACGCCCTGTGTCCAGGGTACGTCGATACACCGCTCGTGCGCAATCAACTGACTGATTTGGCCCGCACGCGCGGGGTGCCGCTCGAACGCGTCCTGGAAGAGGTGATTTACCCGCTGGTTCCGCAACATCGACTATTAGACCCGACAGAGGTCGCGGACTACGCGGTTTTCCTAGCCTCGGATAAAGCGAAGAGCGTGACCGGGCAGGCCGTGGTCATCGACGGAGGCTACGTCGCGCAATGAGCGGTTCACGCCCAGTCGGACGCACACTGCCGCGGGCACGCTCGACGCACGTGCCGAGACCGCGCATTACGACACTGCTCTCCGAGGTTCCAGATTTTCCGGTCACGGTCGTCAAAGCAGGTGCAGGGTACGGTAAGACGACTGCTGTCGCGAACTACGTCCAACAGAGTGAACTCGCGGTCGAGTGGCTGATGTTGCGCGAAGAGGATCGCTACGGGGCTAGGTTTGTCGAGCAGATGTGTGAGCTTGTGATTCCGAGCGAAGTCCCTCGCAGTGAGCGCGAGCGCATACTTGACGCAGGGCGTTCGCCGCTGACTTGGCAGTTGTCGGCAGAGTGGATGGCGGACGTATTGTCTACGTACGTGCATGACGAGGAGGTCTTTGTTCTCGACGATTTTCAAGTCGTCGATGAAGACCCACCTGTGCTACAGTGGATGGACGTCTGGCTGTCGCACCTGCCACCCAATGTCCACATCGTACTGGTTACGCGTACGCGCCCGGCGCTGCCCACGCTCGAAGCCGAGAGCGACCGCGGAAATGTCTTGTGGGTGCGAGAGCGGGACTTGGCGTTCACGGAGGATGAGGTCGGATTTCTTTACAACGAAGGCCCGTTCGGAGACCAACACCGACTGCTCGACCGCCAGCAGGCCCGGTGGCTCGTACAGCGCACCGGAGGCATGGCGATGGCCCTGTCGATGCTCTTACGAGACTGGCGACAGTATGGACAGTTTGCCCGACTGCAGGCCGCGCTTGACCAGCAGACCTCGGTTCAGAGCCAAATTGGACGCCTGTTTTTGCTTGACTTGCTGCCCTTGCAACGGCAGCTGCTACAGCAGACTTGCGTATTCGCGACACTAGAACCAGAGCTTTGTGACAAGGTCCTCGGGCGTACAGACAGCGGCGTTCTGTTTGCTGACCTGGAACGCAAGGGTTATTTGACGGGAGCAGAGGACGGGTCGAGCTATCAACTGCACCCTTTGGTTCGCGAGTACCTCGCCAAGACCCTCGATCGACAAACTCAGGAGCAGCTCGCGAAACAGGCCATTGCATGGCACCTTGAGCGCGGACAGGAGTCGCGCGCCATCCCATACTTGTTTTCGCTGCAGGACGACGAGCAGATGGCGAACGCCCTGTTCGCGTACATCCCGGACTACCTCGAGCGCGGGGAAGTCTCGACCGTGCAGGGGTGGTTGGACCGACTTCCGGCACGGGTCCTGGCAGAACACGCAGGGCTTTTGGTAGCGAAGGCAGAAGTCTATCGCCACATCAACCGCTTTGCAGAAGCGATGGAAGCGTTCGAACGCGCCGACGAACTGGCCCGGCGACAGGGCAACCAGGCAATGCGAGCACAGGTGGAGATGGGGCGGGCGCGACTCTACCTCGATACGATTCAGCCGGGCCCTGCCAAGACGCACATTCGGCGGGCCCGCAGGTGGGTTGCGCGCGAAGACCGAGAGGCGCGTGTCAGCCTCTTGCAACTGGCGTTCGAAAACTGCATTAACCAAGGCCGGACGGGGCGGGCGAAACGCCTGCAGTCTGTGCTCGTGACACTTCCTGGAGCCAGGCTGCCGAACAACAACAGCGATATGCGGCTGTTGCTTCGCTGTGGCGCCATTGACGAGGTGATTACCCGGCTGAAGCCTCGCGTCCGAGTTGACGCGGTGAGCGGTCGCAACGCACTGTCGCACAGAGAGGCGACGTTGCTCTTGTCCTTGATGTACGCAATGCGTGGAGAAGTGGCCCAAGCGAAGCAACAGGCATTGCGCGGACACGGGGTTGGGCATTCGCTGCGTGCTCCGTTTGTCAGTGCCGTGGGGCTGATTCGGCTCGGGCATGCAGAGCACCTTGCGAACCCACTTGGCGATGCGGCTCTGTCGGCCTATCAAGCGGCTGCAGACTCGATGGATGAGATGGAGGTTCCGCGCGGGAAGTCTGAGGCGTTGCTCGGTCTCTGCCTAGCACACGGATACCGTCGTCAGCTCGGTCTGGCACGGTCTTATGCGCTGCAAGGAATTTCGATTGCCCAGCACGCAGGGGATGTCTGGATGGCCAATCTGGTGCGCGCCGCGTATGGGCAGGTGTGCGCTGTCAACGAAGCGTTCGATACGGCGGTCAAAGAAATGACTAGCGCTATCGATGCCTTTGCATCGTGTGGAGACACATTTCTTGAAACCGCTTGCAGATTGTGGCGGTCGATTGCTTGGAACCACTTGGAAGACGGTCGCTGGCGCGAGGATTTTTCGACAGTCCTACAGTCAGTGGAGCGACATGGCTGGACGTTTTTGCTCGAGCGCAAGACGCTTTGTGGCGTGCGCGACGTGCAAGCGCTAGTGCCGCTCTTGCAAAAGCAGCGACCTGACGACGCTGTGGCGCTCAGCTTGTCTACGCGTTACTTGCACGTTCTCGGCAGCGAGGCTGTCGAACACCACCCCGGCTACACTTTGCGGGTGCAGACACTGGGCCGGTTTTGCGTTTGGCGTGGCTTCAGCGAGATCGGACGGCGAGACTGGCAACGGGAGAAAGCACGTCAGTTGTTTCAGTTTTTGCTTACGCACAGGCACACCCTGTTGCATCGAGAGGAAATCTGTGAGGGTCTGTGGGGAGACAGTGACCCGGTTGCAGCGGAGCGGGACTTTAAAGTCGCATTGACGGTCCTCTCGACCGCGATTGATCCGAGTCGCCCTGGCCGAGGTCCTGCAGCGTTTATTGTCCGGCAGGGTAGTCTCTATGGGTTGACCGATCACCCGATGCTAGAGGTCGACCGCGATTTGTTTCTGCGCGTCGTCCAAGACGCCCGAACTGAAGCGGACCCGTTGCGACAAATGGCGCTCCTTGCCCAGGTCGTGGAACTCTATCAGGGACCGTATTTGCCCGAGGTGAAATACGAGTCGTGGTGCGAACAGGAGCGAGACAATTTGCAACGCCAGTTTGTTCAGGCAGCCATGCAGTTTTCGGCGCTGTGTTTCACTCTGCAGCGACACGCGGATGTCATCGATGTCTGTCGGCGCGTACTCGACGCCGACCCGACTTGGGAAGAAGCGTATATTTGGCTTATGAAAACGTATGCAATGCAGTACAATCGAGCTATGGTCGTACAGACCTATCGCACATGTGAACGCGTGCTCGACCGTGAACTCGGTCTTCCGCCGATGGCGAGCACACAACAAGAGTACCAGGCGCTACTCGATACTCAGCGCTAGGGGGTCAACACGGAGAGGAGTGCACAGCGTGGATAAAGTCTTTGCATCTGCAGCAGAGGCTGTTGCAGACATTCAGGACGGGATGACGCTCTTGGTCGGCGGGTTCGGTCTCGTAGGCATCCCTGAACACTTGATTGAGGCACTACGAATGCGCGGTACATCGGGGCTCAGTTGTGTGAGCAATAACTGCGGCGTGGACGATTGGGGCCTTGGCTTACTCTTGCAAAACCGGCAAATCAAAAAAATGGTCTCTTCGTACGTCGGCGAGAACAAGGAGTTTGAACGCCAGTTCCTGTCGGGCGAGTTGGAGGTCGAGTTGGTACCGCAAGGAACGCTTGCGGAACGCCTGCGCGCCGGGGGGGCAGGTATTCCCGCGTTTTATACACCTGCCGGCGTGGGCACAGCGGTCGCTGAGGGCAAAGAGACGAGGACGTTCGACGGTCGTGAGTACCTGCTCGAGCAGGGCATCAGGGGCGACTTTGCGCTCGTCAAGGGCTGGAAGGCGGACCGCTACGGAAACGTCATTTACCGTGAAACGGCGCGCAACTTCAACCCGATGATGTGTGCGGCGGCAAAAGTGACAATTGTCGAGGTCGAGGAACTTGTTGAGCCAGGCGAACTAGACGCAAACTCCATCCATACACCGGGCATCTACGTGCAACGCGTCGTGGTCGGAGACCATTACGAGAAGCGCATCGAACGGCGGACTACTCGCGGCTGAGACAAAATGCCCTTTGCACTCTGCGGTTGGAGGCAAACCATGAGTGAAACCATAGCGAAGACGTTTCGAGAGGATGAAGATAGATGCCACTGACGAGAGACCAGATTATCGCTCGCGCAGCCAAAGAAGTGCAGGACGGGTTCTACGTCAACCTCGGCATTGGCATGCCGACTTTGGTGGCGAACGTCATTCCGGACGACGTTGAAGTATTTTTGCAGTCTGAGAACGGCATGCTCGGCATTGGTCCGTACCCGAGCGAAGCTGAAGTCGATCCCGACCTCATCAACGCGGGCAAGGAGACTGTCACGCTGCGTACAGGCGGCGCGTTCTTTGACAGTGCGGAGTCGTTTAGCATGATTCGCGGTGGGCACATCGACCTCGCCATTTTAGGCGCCATGGAGGTCTCGGAAACGGGAGACCTCGCGAACTGGATGATCCCTGGCAAAATGATCAAAGGGATGGGCGGCGCGATGGATTTGGTGCACGGCGCCAAGCGTGTCGTTGTCACGATGGAACACGTCAACAAGAAAGGCGAGCCGAAAGTGTTGAAGGAATGCCGGCTGCCGCTGACGGGCAAAGGCGTCGTACACCGCATCATCACCGACTACGCCGTTTTCGACTGCACACCAAACGGCCTCGTCCTGCGGGAAGTTGCGTCTGGCCACACGGTCGAGGAGATTCGTGGCCTCACCGAGGCATCGTTCACCACGGCGGAGACTGTCACCGAGATGTAAACGTCATCGGCAGTTCTGTGACGCCATGCACGATAAAGCCGCGCGCGGGCGTGAGCTCAAAATCGCGGACCAGTTGCCAGCTTGAAAACCGCTCCATCAGCACGGTCAAGGCAACTTTCGCTTCCAGCCTGGCAAGCGGGGCGCCGAGGCAGAAATGAATGCCGTGTCCGAACGCGATGTGCGGATTCGGAGTGCGGGTGATGTCAAACAAATCGGGGTCGGCAAATTGACGCTCATCCCGATTGGCCGACCCGATGAACGCGACGACGTGCGCGTCCTTTGGAATGACCTGACCGGAAATGGTGACGTCTTCGACAGCCCGGCGGAACATCGCCTGGATGGGCGAGCGCAAGCGCAGTGTCTCTTCGATTGCGCCAGAAAGCAGCGTGGGGTGTTCGCGCACGAGTGCGAACGCCTCTTCGTGTTCGAGTAAGGTCCGCACTGCGTTGCCAATCAAGTTGGTGGTCGTCTCGTTTCCTGCGACGAGGAGCAGCCAACAGAGCGCCAAGATGTCGCCCTCCGACAGCTTGTGCTCGCCGTCTTGCGCCTGTAACAGCGCGGACACCAGGTCGTCTTCTGGCGCGCGCTGGCGTTCTTCAATAATCCCCCGGAAATAAGCGTTCATCTCTTCGTGGGCCTGTTGCGACCCGGCGGCCTCACCGCCGACCATGCGGTCTGCAGATGCCACGACCTCGTCTGACCAGTGTTTGAACTTGTCCCGGTCCTTCGCAGGAATGCCGAGTAACTCCGCGATCACGATGACCGGCAAGGGATAGGCGAAGTCCCCGACGATGTCCATCCGCCCGTCTCCTGCAACCTTGTCGAGCAGCTCGTGGGCAATGGCCTCGATACGCGGTTCGAGCGCTGCCACCGCGCGCGGAGTAAACGCCCGGTTGACGAGAGAGCGGAGGTCTGTGTGACGAGGCGGATCGGTCGTGATTAGGACCGAACCTTGGCGTGCGCGCTCAGCAGGACCCACGCCGCCTTGCAAGGCGCTCTCTGTGGCGTCAGAAGCGGCTTGGCGAGGTCCATACGAGGACGAAAAGCGAGCGTGATCAGAAAGAACCGCTTTGACATCGTCGAAGCGAAACACCGTCCACACACCGGGTGGGTCGAGGTAAAAAACCGGCTTGTGGTCACGTAGTTGCCGGTACAACGGGAACGGGTTCAATCGCATCTGATCGGAAAACAGGGACTCCATCACTGCACCTCCAGAATGAGAATTCTTCAAAGTTTACTGTGAACTCTGCGCCCTTCGCGGTTTCCCTCGCTCCATTGTAGCGCAGTAGGGAGGTCCTGGGACTGCTTGGGTAGACACTCTCTACCAGCGTTCTCGCAACTGCGCTATACTCGTGGGCAATACGGGGAGGCGGTGCCAGGATGTACGAGGCGACACGGCAGTTGACACTAGACTTGGTGGCAATGCCTTCAGTCAATGGAACCCCAGGTGAGTCCGCAATCGTTGAATATTTGCATCACCGTCTGATGCGGCACAGTGCGTACCGCGCTGGTTACATGAAGTTGTTCCTAGTGCCTGCCGTCGATGACCCGCTGTTCCGACCCGTACTGATTGCGCACATGTCAGCGCGGTCCAGAAACAGAACTGCCGATTCCCAAGCGCGTCGTGGTGTGCTTTTGTTCGGACACACGGACACGGTCGGGACGTCCGACTTTGGGGCCTTGGAGTCCCTTGCGTTTCGACCACTCGAGTTAACGGAGGAAGTCAAATCAGGCGTATTTGGGGCCGTTGCGGCACAGCGGGCGAGGTCCGGGAAATGGTTGTTTGGACGCGGTGTGCTGGACATGAAATCCGGCGTCGCGGCTGCCTTGACGGCGTTTGAGGCACTAGCTGAGCAGGGACCGGAGACGGACGTGTTCTTTTCGGCCACACCTGACGAAGAAGTGGGTTCACTCGGGGTCAAGACGCTCGCTGCTTGGCTGCGCGACTACTTGCCCGCAGAGGGGATTGCGCTGCAGGCTGCGATCAACACGGACTACACCAGTTGGCAGGCGGGTGACGGCGGCGCTCGTCACATCTACCTTGGCAGCATCGGCAAGCTCCTTCCGGCAGTCTATGTACGCGGTGTGCCGAGTCATGCCGCGGAGCCGCACAATGGACTTGATCCGAACCTTGTCGTCGCTGCCATCACCAATCGCGTTGTCTACAACAAGGCACTTTGCGATGAAGATGACGGTGAACTGAGCCCCTACCCGGTTTGTCTGCACCAGCGTGACGACAAACCAGGCTACGACGTACAGACGGCTTTGTCGGCGTCTGCCTACTACAATCTGTTTCACATGCAAAAAAGTCCTGCCGAGCAACTTGAGCTGTTCTTCGAGACTGTGCGGTTGGCGGTGACGGACGTACAGGAGTCACATCCGGATGTGGTCGCTGCAGATATCCCAGTGCTGACGTTCCAAGACCTCTGGGAAGAAGTCGGGCAAGCGACCCAAAGCGAGGTTCGCACCTTTGCCGACTCACTCACATTGAGTCAGGACCTGCGCGAGCGCTGTCGGCTGATCACGGAGCACCTCCTACACAAGAGCGGCCGCTCGGGTCCGGCTGTCGTGGTCTATTTCGCGAATGGGCTAGTGCCGAAGGTGAACAGTGGTATTCTCGTGCGAAACCGGCTGACAACCGCGCTCGCCACGTTTACCGGAGAGACTGGCGAGACGTTCGCTTTGCATCGGTACTTTCCGTACATCTCTGACCTGAGCTTTCTGACGCCTTCCCCGGACTGGGACGACCCAGCGTTCCGACGCAACTTCCCGTCTCTGTACACGGCTTCACCGGCGCCGCTGCGAGCGTTGCCAGTGCTCATGGTCGGCACATATGGTACGGGCGCTCATCAACCGGACGAATGTGTAGACGCAGAGTATACCTTTGGCCGTTTGCCCGTTCTGTTGGCCTGGCTGTCGCAGCGCCTCGCTGCGGACTGACAGTCGCAGGTGCGGGTGTTCATGGCTTGCTCTTGCGCGTTTAATTCTGCTTGGTTTGCTCGTAGTGGTTTGTCACGACACGGATGAAGCGCTCGGCAATCGGGTCACTTTCGAGGTTTTCGCGGTAGATGAGGAAGGTAGGCCGTACCCAAGCGGGGTCGGAAAGTGGAATTCGAACGTACCCTTTTTCTTCGGCATCATGCAGAGTCCGCCGCGGCAGGCAAGAGACACCGAGGCCATGGCCGACCATAGCCTTGATACCGTCGATGCTGTCTAGCTCCATGCGGACTTTCGGGTATACGCCGACTTTGGCAAGCAGTCCCATCACACGCTTGCGAAACGGGGCGTCGTCGCGGGCGAAGGCGATGAACGGGGCATGATGAAGGCCACGAATGCCCGGGAAGTCGTGAGTCCAGTAATGGCCCTTTGGCACGATTAAATCGATCACGTCCGGCTCGAACTCGAGTAGGCGGATGTGCGGGTGGTAGATTGGTTCGCCCATAAAGCAAAAGTCCACTTGGTCCGCGAGCAGCGCGTCTTTCATCTCGTCGTACAAGCCCATGCGAACCTCTAGGCGAACGTTTTCGTGCTTGAGCATGCGCGACAAACACGCGGGGACGTCGGTTGAGACAAAAGCGCGGCCTGACATCACGCGTAAAATCGGCTCGCTCGCTGTGACAGGCTGCGTCATCTTGGTTTCGATAGCCGTCATACGCTCCGCCAATTGCAAAAACCGTTCGCCGTTCACCGTTAGTTTGACGCCGTCTGGTCGCCGGTCGAACAGCGTGTAGCCGACAGCGTGCTCGAGTCGCTGCAAACGGGTCGTGACAGTGGACTGCGACATGAACAACTGTTCCGCAGTCCGGGAGAGCGACCCAATGCGAGCGATTGCGAGAAACAACTGGATGTCCTTGGTCTCCATGAAGTACGAGCCCCCGTCGTCGTTAAATTGCTCTACACGCTTGATTCGCATGAATTCTAACACTCGTCCGAAAGTGGGACAAGACGCCGCCAACAGCACATCTGTGGTGAATTATTCGCCACAGTGGTACGCTTTGGACAGTGACTTTTGGCATTAGAGGAGCTGAGAAACCGTTGGCTGAACAACAATCGCTTAACCCGCAGTGGGACCTCGAGTCAATTTTTCCAGGAGGCAGTGCCTCCTCTGAATTTCGGACATTCTTGGATGAGCTCGAACAGGACTTTCCTCGTCTCGGCGAGGCTGCAGCGAAGTTGTCACCCACTACCCACGCTGACGAGTGGGAGGCATTTTGGGGAAGTGTGCAGAACTTGCGAGCGCGCATGATTCAGGCGAGTTCCTTCGTTGGCTGTCTGACCGCTCAGAACATGAAGGACAAGGCAGCGAAACTGCTAGAGGGCCGTGTTAAGAAGGTGCAGGCGCAACAGCGCGCAGTCCTGGCTGTGGTAGACGGTGTTTTACTGCAAATCTCGGACAACGATTGGCAAGCGTTGTTGCACCACGATGGGCTCCAAGCGATTGCGTTCACACTGGACGAACGGCGTACCACGGCACAAAAGAAACTGCCCACGGACGCCGAAGTCCTGATTTCCGACCTCAGCGTCGATGGCTACGAAGCGTGGGGCGATATGTACTACACGGTCGTCTCGCGCATGAGCATCCCGTTTGAAGAACACGGCGAAACGTTGGAACTGTCGATGGGACAGGCGGCCAACAAGCTGAAAAGTCCTGACCGAGCGGTTCGTGTCCCGCTGTTTAAACGGTGGGAAGAGACTTGGTCGAGCCACGCCGACTTGTTTGGCCACATCCTCAATCACCTCTCTGGTCACCGTCTGCAAGTCTATAAGCACCGCGGCTGGGATTCAGTGCTCGCGGAACCGCTCGCGATGAACCGGATGAGTGCGGAAACTCTTGAGGCGATGTGGGGTACCGTTGAACAGAACAAGGCACCCTTTGTCGAGTATCTGGCGCGCAAAGCGAAGCTGCTTGGTCTGCCCGCAATGTCGTGGCACGACTTGGATGCGCCGATTCCTGGACCTGCACGGACCTACAGTTATGACGACGCGCGCGCGTTTATCGTCGAGCAGTTTGGCAAGTTCAGCCCGGACCTGGCGGCGTTTGCAAACCACTGCTTTGAGCAGCGCTGGATTGAGGCAGAAGACCGCCCCGGCAAGCGTCCAGGCGCTTTCTGCACATCGTTCCCGGTGACGAAAGAGTCTCGCGTGTTCGCGACGTTTGGCGGGTCGGCTGACAATGTATCGACGCTCGGGCATGAAATTGGCCATGCCTACCACAGCTACGTGCTGCGCGACCTGCCGCAGTTCGCGCGCGGCTACGCCATGAACGTCGCGGAGACGGCGTCCACCTTTGCCGAGACAATTATCATGGATGCGTCTGTGAACGCTGCAGAGACCGATGCAGAGCGAGTCGCCCTGCTCGACGACAAAGTGCAACAGAGCGTTAACATGTTCATGAACCTGCATTCGCGGTTCTTGTTTGAGACGCGCTTTTACGACCGCAGGCGGGCTGGTCTATTGTCAGAGGACGAAATTAGCTTGCTCATGGAGCAAGCTCAGAAGGACGCGTACCACAATGCGCTGTCTGAGTACCACCCGACGTTTTGGGCATCAAAGCTGCATTTTTACTCTACAGGTGTGCCTTTCTACAACTTCCCGTACACCTTTGGTTATTTGTTCAGCACTGGGATTTACGCTCGGGCGAAGACAGAGGGAATTGGCTTTGCCGACCGCTATGTCGACTTGCTGCGGGATACCGGACGCATGACGGTTGAGGATTTGGTGCACAAGCACCTCGGTGTCGATATTCGCAAGCCGGACTTCTGGCAGAGCGCCGTCGACGTAACGGTCGCAGACGCCAAGGAGTTCTTGCGGATCACGCAGTGACCCACAGATAATACGGGCACTGACACTTGGTTTCGGAAGGGGAACGAGGCGATGGAGCGGAGTTTGCCGCCACAGTTTGCGGAGCGTGCCGCACCTTCAGCCGTGACCAGCGACCGTGATGCTGTCGCACACTTGCCAGTGATTTCCGTGCGCGATGTCTCGTTTGCGTACCCGCGCCGACCTGGCGACAACCCAGGCGGTGACGGCAGTCGCACCGAGCAAACCGCGCCCGCGTCCGAACACGTGCTTCAGCACGTGTCTCTTGACGTGCATCGAGGCGAGTTTGTCGCCGTGCTGGGGCGCAACGGCAGCGGCAAGTCGACTTTGGCGAAGCTGATGAACGGACTCATGCGCCCGCTCGCGGGCGAAGTGCTGGTGCAGGGACGAATCACGACAAACCGCAGCTACCTGCGGGAGGTTCGGCAGCGAGTTGGCATGGTCTTTCAGAACCCGGACAACCAACTGGTTGCGACGGTCGTAGAGGAAGAAGTGGCGTTTGGCCTGGAGAACTACGGGGTGCCGCGCGACACCATGCTGGAGCGGGTGACAGCTGCTCTGCAGCGAGTTGGCATGGACACGCACCGGCGGCGCCGTCCGCACCAACTGTCCGGCGGGCAGAAGCAGAGAGTCGCGATTGCCAGCGTGATCGCGATGCAGCCCGACTGTGTCATCTTCGACGAAGCGACGAGCATGTTGGACGTCGAGGGTCGGCGCGAGGTGATGGCTTTGATGCGCGACTTGCACGAGCACGGCACGGCCGTTGTCGCTATCACGCATCACATGGAAGAAGCGTTGTCAGCAGACCGTATTGTCGTGCTCGAGCGTGGCCAAGTCGTTCTCGCAGGGACACCGCGCGATGTGTTCGCACAAGTAGAAACGGTACGACGACTCGGACTCGACGTGCCGCTGACGACGGACTTGTCCGAGCGATTGCGCCGTACGTTTGCGACAGCACGGGCAGCACAAGAACTGCCGGCAGACCTGCTGTCGACAGAAGAGTTTGCGAACGCGTGGACAGCGTGGCGACCACAGCTACCGCCAGTGAGCCTGCCAGAGCAGGCGGGGGTGGCGGACCCGCACAGCGACCGGGATCAGAAACCGGAAACGGCAAAACCTGTCATCGTGCTGCGGGATGTGTCGCACACATACATGGCAGGCACTCCGCTGGCGCAGACGGCGCTGTCGTCGGTGTCGCTCGCAATTTCAAGCGGCGAGATTGTCGCCATTGTCGGCCAAACCGGGTCCGGAAAATCCACCCTCATTCAACACTTGAATGGCCTTCTGATGCCGCAAACAGGATCGGTTGTCGTGGACGGGATGGACCTGTCGCACCCCAAAGCAGACATCAAACGCGTTCGCCGCACGGTTGGACTCGTCTTTCAAAACCCGGAAGACCAGTTGTTTGAGACGTTGATCGGCGACGAAATTGCCTACGGACCCTTTCAGTTCGGTTACTCGCTTGACGAAGTGCGCGAGCGCGTGCGTTTTGCGATGGATTGGGTGGGGCTGGATTTTGCTTGGCGCGACCGCCCGGTTCAGGCGCTCAGCGGCGGCGAGAAGCGGAAAGTCGCCATCGCGGGCGTCCTTGCGCTACGGCCGTCGGTCATGGTGCTTGACGAGCCGACCGCCGGCCTTGACCCAAAGGCAAGAGATGAACTGCTCACCAACCTGGTTCGGCTGCGCGACGACTACGGCATGACACTGGTGATTGTCACGCACCAGATGGAAGAGGTTGCGCGTCTCGCTGACCGCATGGTGGTCATGGCCGACGGGCGCGTCGCGCTCGACGAACCGACCCGCGCAGCCTTTGCGGACCCTGACCGACTGCGTGGACTGCACCTCGACGAACCCGAAACGGTGGCGCTTCTACGCGCGGTGGCGAGGACTGGGACGCGACTTGAGCCAGTGCAGTTGACACGGGCGGACGCGTTCGCAGAACTGTGCAGGGCTGTGACTTGCGGGAAGGAGGCGATGTCTGGTGCCGATTCCTGAACTCAGCCGGCGCATCACTATCGGGCAGTACTTACCGACCGGGTCGGTCATCCATCGCATGGACGCGCGCTACAAACTCGCGACATTTGTGCTCGTGGTCCTCGCAAGCGCATTTGGACCAACGCTAGTAGGGAACCTCATCATGCTGATGTTTAGCGTCGTTCTGCTGGCTGTCTCCCGCATCCCGCTGCGCTACGGGCTCTCCGGCATCCGGCCGGCGCTGTGGATTCTCGTCGTGCTGTTTCTGCTGGAAATGTTTTTCTACGCTGGCGCGGGACACAGTCGAGTGCTGGCGCATGTGGGGCCGTTGACGGTGACCGCCGGCGGTCTGACTGTCGCGGTGCTGTCGGTCGTGCGGTTTGTCGACATTGTCTTTCTCATCAGCGTGCTCACTCTCTCGACGACACTGTCGGACCTGTCGCACGCCGTGGAGTCACTGCTTCGGCCGCTTCACGTGGTGCGGTTTCCGGTGCACGAGTCGGCGTTGATTCTGACGATTGCACTACGGTTTGTACCGACGTTCGCGGAAGAGGCGGAGAAGCTGATGAAGGCGCAGGCCTCGCGTGGCGCCGATTTCGGCACGGCCCGCCCATGGCAAGTTTGGCAGCGAACGAAGTCGATGTTTCCGATTCTGCTGCCGCTCTTTTTGTCCGCGATGCACCGTGCAGAAGACCTGGTGTTCGCAATGGAAGCGCGCGGCTACGTGCCAGGAGCAGAGCGCACGTCTTATGTCGAGCTCAAGAGCAGCGCCCGCGACTTGTGGCTGCTTGCAATTGCCCTCGCCGTGAGCGCTCTCGTTGTCTTCGCGGGCCGACTGTAGGCAGGGGTGCAGGCGGGGGGCTGGGCGGGGTGCCGATGGCTTGAAATTCAGCTGCGCACGGAGGAAGTCGCCTAGCGTCTCTTGTCGCTATCGACAAGCGCGCGCGCTAGTGGTATAAAAAGCTTGCGCGCCAGCAGTAACGTTCCACCATTAAAGGGGGACAGTTCAATGGGCCAACAAGCACCACAGGAAGCTGCATCTCTGCAAATGAGTTTAGGGGAAGGCAAGGCGCTCACCACCAGGCGGATCGTTGTCGCCGGTGTATTGTCCGCCATCGCCATTCTGCTCGGGGTCACAGGGCTCGGATACATCCCTGTGCCGACCGCTGCAGGCAGTGCCACCATCATGCAAGTGCCGGCTATCGTCGGCGGTGTCATCGAAGGTCCGATTGTGGGCGGGATCATCGGACTAATTTTCGGCATCACCTCGTTTTTGCACGGTGGCGTAGTGTGGTTTAAGGACCCGCTCGTCTCCATCCTTCCTCGCATTTTTATCGGGATCGTTTCGTACTACGCCTATGTGGGCATGCGCCGTGTGCGTGTGCCGATGGTCGTCAACTTGGCGATCACGGGCTTTCTAGGGTCTGTCACCAACACCGTCCTGGTTCTCTTCATGGTGTTTGTGCGTTTCCATGTGGGCGCCGGTACGCTCGGCACAGTTGCGCTCGTGAATGGGACTCCGGAGGCGATTGTCTCCGCGATCATCACTGCTGTCGTAGTACTGGCGTACTATGGCGTGCATCGGGTCGGGGCTAAGTCGAAGATTTCCTAAATATCTAACCGTTGTCATGTCGTCACGCTCGTTTGATGTGCGATGACGGGTATCAGGAATGGGATTACGTACTGTGCGCGCAAATAGGGTTTGAACAGGCTGTCTCGATGAGCTGATGCTCGCGGGCAGCCTTTTTATGTCTGCTGCAGCGCTGCACGGCCGCGGAGGACATGCCTGTGCAAGCGGGGGGGGGGGGAAGGGTGAACGCAGCCAGGCGTCCATCGGGAGAGGTGTCGAAAATGACGGCGGCAGCCTGTTTGCTGTAGGTGTCAAAATGACACCTACCGTGGGGACCTGTTTGCTGTAGGTGTCAAAATGACACCTACCGTGGGGACCTGTTTGCTGTAGGTGTCAAAATGACACCTAGAGGGCGGCGTACTCGCAGGTAAGTGTCAAAATGACACCTAGAGGGCGGCGTCCTCACAGGTAAGTGTCAAAATGACACCTAGAGGGCGGCGTACTCGCAGGTAAGTGTCAAAATGACACCTACAGCGTGGCGTCCTCACAGGTAAGTGTCAAAATGACACCTACAGCGCGGCGTCCTCGCGGGTAAGTGTCAAAATGACACCTACAGCGCGGCGTCCTCGCGGGTAAGTGTCAAAATGACACCTACAGCGTGGGGTCCTCGCAGGTAAGTGTCAAAATGACACCTATCGACTCGGTTTGGCGGTCATTAGCGACCTTCTCGACACTCAGCGCGACCTGGTGTGCTTGAATTTGGTCGATCAGCGACGCCTGCGTCGCTAACCTTTCATCTTTCGCCCTGCCGACGCCGCGACAACGGTTAAAATGTCGCTAATGGCGGAATTGGTGCGCTGCAGCGACATTTTTTCCACTCACGGTGGCGTCAAAGCCTCAAACACCAAGCGGTAACGACACCAGCGTCGTTCATCACGCCGCGACTTTTTGCGGTACAATGGGCCGGATGGTGAGATGTGAATGGTGAGATGTGAATGGTGAGATGTGAATGGCGACTTCGCCCAGTTGCGTGACGTGGCGGATGTGTCGAATTGGAGGGTGATGGGATGGAATTTGAACAGAGATTGGACCGCTATGCGGAGGTTGTGGTTAAGATTGGACTGAACATTCAACCCAACCAGCCGTTGTCTATTTCTGCGCCGCTCGAAACGGCCGATTTAGTGCGCGCGGTGGCACGCAAGGCGTATGAAGCGGGGGCGCGCCGCGTGGAAGTGGAGTGGGCGGACGACATCCTCTCTCGGATGCGCTTTGAACTCGCTCCCGAGGACTCCTTTCAGGAGTTTCCGAAATGGCGGGTTCAGCAGGCTGACGAAATGATCGACCAGGGCGGAGCATATCTGTTTGTGTCCGGCTCGGACCCAGACTTGCTTAAAGGCATCGACAGTGCGCGCATCGGCACCTGGCAGAAAGTGGCGCATGGGGCAATGCAGCGATTTCACCGCGCAACGACCACTATGAAAGTGAGTTGGCTGATCTGCGCCGCGCCGACTGACGCGTGGGCGGCCAGGGTGTTCCCGGAAGTGCCGGCCGCCGAGCGGATATCGCGCCTGTGGGACGCAATTTTTGAGGCGTCGCGCGTCAGCGGGGAGGACCCAGCTGCGCAGTGGGCGGAGCACATTCAACAGCTCCACCAGCGAGCTGCAAAACTAAACGACATGCGCCTGCAAGAGCTTCACTACCGCTCGACCCAGACGGACCTGACGGTAGAGTTGCCGCAGGGCCATCTGTGGATCGCGGCCGCAAGCAAAAACGACCGAGGCATTTCGTTTGTACCGAACATCCCGACTGAAGAAGTGTTCACCATGCCGAAAAAAGACGGCGTCAACGGGGTCGTACACAGCACACGCCCGCTCAGCTACGCCGGCACGCTGATTGAAGACTTCAGCCTGACCTTCGAGAATGGTCGCATTGTCGACTTTCAGGCGCAGAACGGGCGTGAAGCGCTCGAACAACTCATTGCTACAGACGAAGGTTCGCACTTTCTCGGGGAAGTGGCGCTCGTGCCGTATGAGTCGCCCATTTCGCAGCAGGGAGTGCTCTTTTACAACACGCTGTTTGACGAAAACGCTTCGTGTCACCTAGCGATTGGAAACGTCATTGAAGTCTGCATCGAAGGCGGAGGACAGATGTCGCCAGACCAACTACAGGCAAAGGGAGCGAACCAGAGTCTGACCCACGTCGATTTCATGATGGGCTCAGCCGACATGGACATCGATGGGACGACCCCGGATGGCCGTGTTATCCCGATCTTCCGACAAGGGAACTGGGCTCTCTGACGCTGGCGGTTCTCCCACAGCCAATGGCCCGATCGATCACGCCGCCGCCCAGACAGGTATCGCCGTCGTAAAACACGACGGACTGGCCAGGCGTGATCGCCCGCTGAGGCTGGTCGAACCAGACCGTGCAGACGTCGTCTGTGTTGCCGCCAGCACCTGACTCGCCATCGCGACCCGTCGTGCCGAGCGCAATCTCGACCCGCACAGACTGGTCAGGCTGCCTGTAGCGGAACTTCGCCGTGCACGCGAACGATGCCGCCGGCGGATGGCCAGCAACCCAGTGTAGGTCTGTCGCGACAAGTCCATCTGCGAACAGCGCCGGATGGTCCTCACCCTGGACGATGTACAGTGCATTCCCTGCAACGTCCTTGTCCGCAACGAACCACGGCGCGTTCGAGCGCTGACCGGGCGTGCCACCGATGCCAATGCCGTGACGCTGCCCAATCGTGTAGTACATCAAGCCTTGGTGTTCGCCTTTCACTTTTCCATCCAGGGTCATCATCGGTCCCGGCTGAGCAGGGAGGTAGTTGCTGAGAAACGAGCGGAAGTTTCGCTCTCCGATGAAGCAGATGCCGGTGCTGTCCTTTTTCTTCGCTGTAGCGAGGCCCGCAGCCTCGGCAATCCTGCGCACTTCCGGCTTTTCTAACCCGCCGAGCGGAAACAGGGTCTTCGCCAACGCTTCTTGGCCGACCTGGTACAGGAAGTAGGTCTGGTCCTTGTTGCGGTCGACCGCACGTGTGAGCGCAAACTGTCCGTCCACGTGCTTCACCTGCGCATAGTGGCCCGTCGCCAAGTAGTCGGCACCGAGGTCGAGCGCGGCATTCAGCAACTCTTTAAACTTGATCTCGCGGTTGCACACGACGTCAGGGTTCGGCGTCCGTCCGCGGCGGTACTCCTCGAGAAAGTATGCAAACACGCGGTCCATGTACTCGCGTTCAAAGTTGACGCTGTAGTACGGGATGCCGATTGTGTCGCAGACCCTACGCACGTCTTGAAAGTCTTCAGTGGCTGTGCAGACGCCGTTGTCGTCTGTGTCATCCCAGTTTTTCATAAATACGCCGATCACGTCGTACCCCTGCTGTTTGAGCAACAGCGCGGTTACAGAAGAGTCGACTCCGCCGGACATGCCAACAACCACCCGTGTGTAACGCGGTGGCTTGATTTCGAACGCTGGTTCCCTCTGCATGGGCTATGCCTCGCTTGCTGTACAAAGTGGCGGCAACCACGAGCGCCGCACGATTCCAGTACCCGCCATTCTACCACAGCGACACGCTGCGTCAACGCGAGTGGCTAGGGGAAGCTTCGTCTACTGTCGAATTGGTGCGAAGCAGCAGGGGATTTCTCGGGCAATATCGAACTGTTCGTGTCGAAGGAGCGGTGATGCAGGTGTTTACAATCGATCGTGAAGCGATTCTCGGGAATTCCCGGTTGAAGTTTTTGAGCGATCTCGTCCCTGTGGACGAGCACTTGGCGAACATTGAAAAGTTCATCAACCTCTGTTACGTGGAGGAAGGTTGGACCGTCGCACAGCACGGCCGCGTCATTGCTCTGCGTGCTACAGACGAGTCTCGCCTCAGTAGTGCCTTCAAGGCGAGTTTGTATTTAGGTAAGTACAACGACATGGCGAACACGAAGAGGTTTTTGACCAGTATGGTCGCGGCCGGACACTCGTATGAGCCCATCCGGGGCGAGACAGTGTTGTTTTTGTTCATCGGGATCGGCAAACCGGTTTACGACCACCTCGTGACCTACACGGTGGGACGTCCGACGCGCATCGCTGGTGGTCAGCGCGCAAACGTTCCGTGGGGGTTTGAGCTACCCGTTGAGGCGCGCAATCCGGGTGAGTACGAGGAGGAACTGGAGCGCATCCGCAACGTCATCCGCCTGGCGAAACAAGACCGTGCCGAGCAGATGCAGGCGGCCCGCGCCAAGCTGCCCGTCGGATACATCATGCCACCGTTTCTTATGGAGTTCTCCGAAGAAGCACTGATCAAAACAGTGTTCCGTCAGCGCCTCTTCGAAAAGGGTGCACAGGGCGCGACTGTGGAAGTGGTCTCTGATATGTTGCAGGCCTGTTTGCAGGTCGACGAGGAAAAGTGGACCGTCCTCATCGATTACCATGGGCCCCACTTGCAACAGTGGGAGAAGGCGATGCGGACGCTGCGCAAAGACGGGCTGACACTGCGCGACATCGCCGCGCAAGCAGGGGTCGACCCTGAACGCGCGCTCGAGACGCCCCTGTATGACTTGCTCGTGGAGACGGTTGGAAAGCTTCCGCCGTCCATGTGGGACAAAATGCGCTGATGCGCCTTTGTTACTCCTCTGTGACCGACATCGCAACCCAAATGCCGCGCGGGCCCTGTGTCTCTGGTTGATACAGTTCCACGAGGTACGAACACGTCCGGTGACGCACGCGGACCACTGCGTGCTGCAACCCGGAACCAGCTTCCTTAAACTGTTCTACGAACGTGTAGCTGTCAGACTTGCCGAGTCCGAGGTTGCGACTGCCGACGACCTGCGCTGTGCGGACTGGGCTCAGGCGCCAGAGGTGCTTCCCACGGTCGACCGATGATTGAATGTGAGCGTAGTCTTCCCCAGGAATCTCTACCCGCCCGGTTTGCACTTCAGGGCATGGCATCGCGTCCCCTCCTCCGTGTGCGGTCCCGGGACTTTTGTTCCTCCCGGTGACTGCTGCAGTCTATGCGGTGTTCGCACAGGGCTGTATGGGCATGTGTGGAGGGAACTTTAGCAAAATTTCACCGGGAATCACACGGATTGTGGTATTGTCGCGTCAGGAGGCGAGTTCGATGCTTGTCACGGCACAGCAACTCCAAGATGAGCGGAAATCCGGGGATTGGGTGGTGTTTGACTGCCGGTTCTCGCTGACAGACCTTCATCAAGGGCGCGAGGCGTACCTCGAGGCACACATTCCTGGTGCTTGGTACCTTGACCTCACACACGACCTGTCTGGACCGGTTGCAGCGCACGGCGGGCGGCACCCACTTCCGGACGTCGACCTGTTTGCTGCGAAACTGAGCATAGCGGGCGTAGGACCGAACACATCAGTTGCCGTCTACGACGACGGCGGAGGCATGGCTACCCGCGCGTGGTGGCTGCTGCGTTATGTGGGGCTTGACCGAGTATACGTGCTCGATGGTGGGTTTGCGGCGTGGTTGGCTGCAGGAGGGGAAACCTCTCGGGAAGTGCCAAAGCCGCGGCCGAGTACTTTTGAGCCGCGCGTGCGTGCGAGTGGAGTCGTAGAAACCAGGGAAGTGGAGAAAGTTGTCCAAGGCGAGAAGCACGCACTTTTGGTCGATGCCCGTGCTCCGGAGCGGTTTCGCGGCGACGTTGAGCCGCTTGACCCTGTAGCTGGACACATTCCGGGGGCGAGAAACGCGCTCTGGTCGGACAACCTCACGCCGGATGGATATTGGTTGCCTGCGGATGCGTTGCGAGAACGCTTTGCTCCGGTGGTCGGCGCTGCCGGTCACGACAGTGCTGTCGTCATGTACTGTGGCTCGGGCGTGACAGCCTGCGCCAACCTGTTCGCAATGCACCTCGCGGGATACGACAACGCAAAGTTGTACGCGGGCAGTTGGAGTGACTGGTGCTCCTACGCGGAGCACCCAGTTGCGACAGGTTCGGATGAGCACGGCACAAAATCTACCAGTGCGTGAGGTGGCTCGGCGCGTTAGGATGGACGAGAAGGAGGTTCGGTCATGCAACCCGGACGTGATCTGCACCAATCTGACGACCTGACAACCTCGTCCAGACGCCGCGCCGCCCGCCAGCTCAAGCGCGCACAGCGTCGTCGCCGCGCGTGGCGCCGCTTCGCCCGCTGGACAACGGGTGTTGTCGGTTCTTTTTTAGTCTTAATCGGAATCGGAGCCGCAGTCGCCTTCGGGACGCCGTTTGGGTCTCGAGTTCGAATGCTAGCGGCGGAAACTATCATCTCTACCCGCCATTATTACTTGGCGAAATATATCACCACATCAGCTGAGTACTCCATGCTGCTCAGTCAGTTGAATTCGCCCGTGGTAAACACCGGTGTCACGCATCACACCAAGGCACCGACGAACAAAGTGAGCACAGCGCCAGCCGTACCTCCAGTACAGGTACAGGACATCTCGGGACCGGGCTACACTGGATACGTCGTTCTGGTGCACGACCCGCGCCAGTTGCGGCTCGTCCACGCCAACGTACAGGGGGCGATGGGCGAGTACATTACCAATATGGCGAAGCGTGTCGGCGCAACGGTGGGCATTAACGCGAGCGGCTTTGAAGACCCGAATGGCAACGGTTGGGGCGGATATGCAGTGGGGCTCGAGTACGTCGGCGGCCATGTCATCGCAAATACCCCCGGAGCAGAGACTTGGCCCGTCGTCGGATTTACCAGTCAGGGCGACATGGTGATGGGCAACTACACGGTTGCTCAACTGCAACAAATGGGAGTTCGCGACGCCATGCAGTTTCACCCTGAACTGGTCGTCAACGGCAAGCCGCAAATCACCTACGGGGACGGTGGCTGGGGTTACGACCCGCGGACGGCCATCGGTCAGGCTAAGGATGGGACCGTGATCTTCATTGTGACCAACGGACGCTTCCACGGTGGTGCAGGTCTCGGCGCAAGCCAGAAGCAGGTAATGGATTTGATGCTGAAGTACGGAGCGGTCAATGCCTGTGCGATGGACGGTGGTTCATCGACTGTGTTGTATGCGAACGGCAAAATCATGAATTCGCCGTCGACGATCGACCCGAACGGACAGCGGCATCTGCCAGACGCCTGGATGGTGTTCCCGACTGTCGCTGCTGCGAATGCGTACACACCTTAATGGCGCTGTCGGCACAGACACCTGATTTACGAATCTATGAGCGAGGGCTGTTTCGGCCGTCGTTCTTTTTTGCGCAGCGACTGACTCGCGATTGCTCGAAGGGTTTGGTATGCTGAACTTGCAGTCCAATTGCGCCGCAGCAGCCGCCTCCATTTGATATCAGTCTCGACTGGACGGCGCATGAATAGCACAAGGAGTGGCGATACGATGAGTATGTCTGAATCCGTTGCAAGAACCGCGGGCGCCTTTCGCGATCACGTAAAAAAGATGCAGCACTACGGGGAAGCACTGTCGTTGATGTACTGGGATTTACGCACGGGTGCACCGCGGCTTGGGGTAGAGCTGCGTTCGGACGCCATTGCGACGCTTTCTGACGAAGTGTTTCGGATGAGCACGTCAGACCAAATGAGTGAGTATCTAGCAGTACTGACGGACAGTGCTGTTTACCCGACTTTGGACCGCGTTCTGCAGCGCGCGGTGGAAGAAGCGAAAAGAGAGTTTGAGCGCAGCCGCAAAGTTCCGGCGGAGCGCAACCGCGCGTATGTCCTGCTCGCTTCGCAAGCCGAGTCCGTGTGGGAGGAAGCGCGCGCCAAAGACGACTTTGCGATGTTTCGCCCGTACCTAGAACAAATCGTGGCGATGAAACAGGAGTTCATCGACTACTGGGGATACGAGGCGAACAAGTACGACACACTGCTCGATATATTTGAACCAGGCGTTACAGTCACTGAGCTAGACCAAGTGTTCGGTCAACTGCGCAAGGACACAGTCGACCTCGTGCAAGCCATCGCACACAGCGGACGACGCATCGACGAGTCACCGTTTGAACGGTTCTACGACGTGGCAAAACAGCGGGAGGTCAGCCGCATACTGCTCGAGTCGATGGGGTACGATTTCGCGGCGGGCCGGCTTGATGAGACGCTGCACCCGTTCGAGTCCACGATCAACCGTTACGACGTGCGTGTGACGACCAAGTACTTGCCAAACGATGTGCGCAGCAACATCTTCAGCGTGATCCACGAAGGCGGTCACGCTCTATACGAACAAGGCATCTCGCCAGACCTGATTGGCACGGGCCTGTGCAGCGGGACGTCATTTGGAATTCACGAGTCGCAGTCGCGTTTTTGGGAGAACATGATTGGCCGCACGCGCGAGTTCTGGGAGTTCCACTACCCGAAACTGCTCGAGATATTCCCGACCCAGTTGGCGGATGTCGCGCTGGAAGACTTCTACCGTGGCGTGAATGTGGTGCGCCCGTCGCTTATCCGCATTGAAGCGGATGAGGTGACGTATAACCTGCACATCATGATTAGGTACGAGATCGAGAAGGGTCTCATCAACGGTGACCTGCGCGTAGCGGACTTGCCAGGTATTTGGCGCGAAAAAATGCACGACTACCTCGGCGTGACACCAGACACCGATGCGGACGGCGTTCTCCAAGACGTGCACTGGTCTGGCGGCGACTTCGGTTACTTCCCGTCGTATGCACTGGGCAACATTTACGCAGCCCAGTTCCGCCATACGCTGGCAAAGGAAGTGCCGGACTACATGGACCAGGTGCGCCGTGGCAATCTAGGGGTCATCCGCGACTGGCTGAAAGGTCACATTCATCAGTATGGGGCGGTGCTCAAACCGGCCGAGATCGTACAACAGGTGACTGGTGAGCCGATGAACGGCAAGTACTTGGTTGCGTACCTGCGCGAAAAATTCGGCGCTCTGTACGGCGTGTGAGCTAGGTCAGAGCGATGACAACAGAATCGAACGCGTCTGACGCAGACGTCTCTCAAGGACTGTCGAAGGAGCGTTGGGCGGTATTTGGTGTGGTTGCGCTGGCGTATCTGCTGGTGTTTGCCCAGCGCACCGGCCCCGGTCTCATCACAAACCACTTACAGACAGAGTTCCACGTCACCGCAGCCACTCTTGGCACGATGACGAGCATTCAGTACTTGCTGTACATGCTGTTGCAGATCCCGGTCGGCCTGTTCGGAGACCGCTTCGGACCGGAGCGACTGTTTGTCGCCGGTGTTATGTTTGATGGCGTCGGTACACTGATATTCTCCGAGGCGCATGTCTTCGGGTGGCTGCTCATTGGGCGAGCGGTAGTGGGGCTTGGCGACGCGCTCATCTGGGTCAATATCGTGCTGATTCTCGCCAAACGGTTTTTGCAGCAGGAGTTCGGTGTGTTGCTTGGCCTCGTTGGCACAGGTGGGAACATTGGCGCACTGTTGACTACCCTGCCCTTTGCTGCTTGGGTCTCCGCAGTCGGGTGGCGACAACCGTTTTTTCTGCTTGGCCTCGCACTATTACTAGTAGGTTGCCTAGCAGCAGTTTTACTACTGCGCAGGCGCCGCACAGTGGGGGCGCTTCCGCGTGCTGTAGTGGCGCATCCGGCGCAGACAAGTACGGCGCCAAAGATTGTGTACGTCCCGGTGCTACAAGTTCTGCGTCGTGTTGTGCGGGCGCGGCTCGCATGGGCGACATTCGCGTGTCACTTTGGCATCGTCGGAACGTACATGGGGTTTGTCAGTTTGTGGGCTGTGCCATTCTTTATCGCTTCCTACCACATTGGCAGGTCGCAAGCGGCCTGGTTTACCCTCATCGCATTTGTTGGAGCTCTTGTCGGTGGACCTGTAACGGGGGTAATTTCGGACCGCTTGGGGCGCCGGCGGATGCCGTACTTGTGGCTGCAGGGACTGGCCGTTCTCGCTTGGGTGACCATGTGGGTGGGCGGTGGCCACCTCCCAGTCGTCGTCACGGCGCTTCAGATGTTTGTGCTTGGCTTTGGCAACGGGGGTAGTCTGCTCACGTTTGCGGCCATCCGGGATCAGACCGAACCATCGCAAAGTGGTGTGATGTCCGGCTTTGCAAACGCAGGAGGTTTTTTGAGTGCGGTCCTGCTCCCAGTTTTGTACGGAGCCGTGGTCGATTCCGCGAGTCCAGCGTCCGCTTCTGGAGTTCCAGCTACAGCGCACGCGATGGCGATGGGTCTGTTGGTACCCACTGTTTTCTCCCTCGTCGGCTTTGTCGGGGCGACGCTGTTGCCAGAGTTCCGGCATTGATGGGAGGTAGACTCAGCGCATAGAATAGTAGCAATAGGAGGCGGTGATTTGGGCGTACAGCGACTCGGGGAGGACTGGTTCATCCGCACAGAGGAAGAACGCACCCACGTAGTGGCGCTCCGCGACCGGGCAGCAGAGTTTGCCAAGCGAGCACCTCTGCACGATGAAGAAGGCAGCTTCCCGCATGAGAACATCGACGAACTGCGCAACCTCGGGTATACGCGTTGGACTGTGCCAAAGGAGTTTGGAGGCGAGGAAATTAGCCTCTACGAGATGCTTCTATGTCAAGAGGCGCTGGCGCGCGCGGACGGGTCTACAGCGCTCGCGATTGGCTGGCATGTCGGTATGATTTTGAACCTGCGTGCCAGCGGCGCGTTTCCACAGTCGCTGTTTGCTGAGGTGTGCACGACCGCAGTGGCAAACGGGGCGCTCATCAACAGTTGTGCATCTGAGCCGGCGACGGGGAGCCCGAGCCGCGGTGGCCGACCGGAGACGACGGCGGTGCCGGTGGACGGCGGATATCAGGTGACTGGCCGTAAGACGTTCAGCACCTTGTCCCCCGCTCTGGACTGGATTCTCATCACGGCGGGCATTGAGGGCAGCAACACAATTGGCGAGTTCTTGGTCCGAGGGCAAGACGTGCAGATTGTCGAGACGTGGAACACGATGGGGATGCGCGCGACGGGCAGTCACGATATTGTCCTCGATCACGTGTTTGTTCCCGCCGACCGACTGGTGGACACCCTTGAGCCCGGCGATAAGTCACGGCGAAACCTCGACGGCGGGGGCTGGATGCTGCACATACCCGCCTGCTACCTCGGTGTTGCGTTGGGCGCGAGGGACTTCGCGGTGGAGTACGCGGCGACCTACCAGCCGAACAGCCTGCCGCACCCCATTGCGCAAGTTCCCCATGTGGCGGCGAAACTCGGCGAGATGGAGTTAAAGTTGCTTACGGCACGCACCTTGATGTATGACCTGGCACAGCGCTTTGATGACGCGAGTCCGGAGGTGCGACGACAGTTGCGGCCGCAAATGGGCGCAGTCAAGATGGTTGCGACGAACACGGCACTTGAGGTCGTCGATCTCGCAATGCGCGTCGTCGGCGCGAGAAGTCTCTGGCGCGACTTACCACTCGAACGAATGTACCGTGACGTCAGAGCAGGCTTGCACAACCCACCGATGGAAGATGTGGTCTTACAGTCGCTGGCACAGACTGTGTTGGCGGCAAGGCGTAACAACTGAAGGGAGTTCTGTGGCTGAGTAGAAATTAATCAGAGCCACTTCGTCACGGCGGCGCGAGCCCGCGCTGCCGATGGTGGAGAGGAAACGGGGGATTAAAGATGGGGTACAACTTTGCGCGCGCAATTGACGAAATTGCGCGCCAGAACCCGGACCGATTGGCTGTGTTAGCGGTCCGGCCTGACGGCACGGAGCGTCGGTTGACCTACGGGGAACTGCGGAAGCAGACAGACCGCTTGGCAAGCGGCCTGGCGCGGATGGGGGTACGACCGCATGACCGCGTGCTGGTCTTGCTGCCGCGCGGGATTGAGCCGTACCTGACGTACGTGGCACTGCTTAAGGCGGGTGTAACGGTTCTACCTGGGTCGGAGATGTTGCGCGCGAACGATATCGAGTACCGCGTGCAACACGCACAAGTCAACGTCGTGGTTGCGCATCACACGCTGACAAGTGAGGTCGACGTGGTTCGCGGCACGTGCCCGAGTCTCCAGTTCTTCTTCAGCGTTGGCAGTGAGGTCGAGGGCTGGACGGATGCTGGATCTGTGTTGGAACTAGGCTCAGACCTGTCGACAATCGCCGATATGAAGGACGACGACCTGGCGTTTCTGTCTTACACCAGTGGCACTACGGGCGGTCCGAAAGCCGTTATGCACACGTACGCGTGGCCGCGGGAACACCTCGCGGTGGCAGGCACCTACTGGTTTGACGCCCAGCCAACCGACCTCGCCTGGGCGACTGCTGGTCCTGGTTGGGCGAAGTGGGTGTGGAGTCCGTTTGTATCCACCATTGGCAACGGCGCCACGGCGTTTGTCTACGAGGGTAGGTTCTCCCCGGACGTCTACCTGGATATGATCGAGAAGTACAAAGTGACGTTGCTGTGCGCGACGCCGACCGAATACCGCCTAATGGCGAAGCTCGATGACCTGCCATCGCGGCACCTCACTCTGCGCTCAGCTTGCTCGGCTGGTGAACCGCTTAACCGCGAGGTGATTGAAACCTTCCAGCGCGAGTTTGATGTGACCGTTCGCGACGGTTACGGCCAGACGGAGAACAGTCTACTCGTCGGTACGTTGCAGGACATGGAGGTGCGTCCGGGATCGATGGGGAAACCCTTCCCTGGCACACGCATCGCGATTGTCGACGACGCTGGAGAAATCCTCGCGCCTGGAGAGATTGGCCACATCGCCGTGCACAAGTCGTTTCCTGCCCTGTTTCGCGGCTACCTGAACGACGAAGTGCGGACAGAGAAGGCTTTTCGCGGCGAATGGTATATCACGGGCGATCAGGGACGGATGGATGAGGATGGCTACTTCTGGTTTGAGGGCCGGGCAGATGACATCATCATCTCCGCAGGCTACACGATTGGCCCGTTTGAAGTCGAGGACGCCCTCGTCAAACACCCGAAAGTGGCGGAGTGCGCAGTCGTAGCGTGCCCGGATGAAGAGCGTGGTCACATTGTGAAGGCGTACGTCATTTTGCGCCGACCGGAGGACGCGGAAGACCCGGGACTCGTGGCGCTGCTGCAGGAACACGTCAAACAGGTGACGGCGCCGTATAAATATCCGCGCGCCATCGAGTTTGTCGAGAGCCTGCCGAAGACGACAAGCGGCAAGATTCGCCGCGTGGAACTGCGTCAACGCGACACGGCGGAGGTCTCGCGTTGACGAAAGAACGGTCCCAGGCTGAGGACGCTGAGCCGCGCGATGGGCTGTGCCGGAGTGCGTAGAAAGTGCTGCGACCGAGTGCGGTGCGCGGCTACCGCATAGAATGCCGCTGCGGCGCTGCGGCGCCGGGTCCGCAGAGAGTGCCGTTGCGGGACTGCGGTGCCGGGTCGCCGCGCCTACTCGAAGCGGCTGACGATGCTGAATCTGTCCTCTGAGCCGCGAAGTGAGACTAACCGCGGGCTTGCCCCTGTGGCGGCACATACCATTTGCGACGTAATGAAGGCATCCGAGGGGATGCCTTTTTCTCTGATCTCGTCCTGCGTCAGCCACGCCAGCGGCCCTTCCTCGCTTTCGCGTAACTGTCCGCCGACAACGCTCAGACGAAACACACACATCAGGAAGTGGTTGACTCCGCCATCGACGGGAATCACTTCGGAGACTGTTCCTGCGAAGTTGACAATCTCCGCTGCTAGTCCAGTTTCTTCAAAAAACTCGCGCACGATCGCTTGCTCCGGGTGTTCACCCACTTCAATCTTGCCGCCTGGCATGGCCCAGCGACCAACGTACGGGGCCTTAGTGCGCTGAATCATCAGACACCGTCCTTCTTCATCCACGACGGTGCCGATACTACTGGACACGAGTTGGTTGAGATATCGAGTCACAACGAAAGCTCCTCTCTCGGTGCGAGGACACTGACTGGAAGGATGTGTCGCAAGGTGGCGTCGATCACGCTGACGCGCGCATGCCAGGAATTGGCGTCGACAAAGGCCTGGCGCTCCGTTGCATCTGGCATCCGCCGCTCACCAGCGAGGATTCGATCGATGGCTTCGGCAGCATCCCGGGCAGTGTGAGTAATCCACAGTGAGTCCGATAACTTCTGCAACTCCGGAATTGGAGTGGCAATGACCTCGCGGTTAGCGGCGAGGTACTCGTATACCTTGACCGGATTGACGCTTTGCGCGACTTTGTCGGCAGGGTTAAACGCGACTAGTGTGGCGTCGCTGCCAGCGAGAAACTGCGGCAGTTGACCGTACGGTTGCCGTCCGAGTAGGTGGATGTTCGGTTTCTGCCGAAGTCGGCTGACGTCTGTCTCAATCGGTCCGACAAGGACGATTTGCAAGTGGGGTCGAGCGTCGGCGAGGTCGCACAAAAACGTTTGGTCAATCCAACTGCCGATGCCGCCGAACATCGTGATCCGCGGTGACGGCAACTCACGAATCAGCGGGTGCACGGGAGCGCTTGCGGTGGTGGCAAAGTGCTCCGTCTGCGCTGCATTTGGCAACAGCGTCACGTTGGCGTGCCACTGGCGCATGCGCTTGTCGAGGTTACCCGCGGTGGCGAACACAGCGCGGCTCTGGCTGACCATGTCCCACTCCATCAAGTCGACCACATGAGGACGGACGAACCCGGGAAACTGCGCGTGCAAGTCGACGCAGTCGTAGACCGATGCGACCGGGTGGAGAAACGCTAACAGGTCAGCCGACCCAGGCAGCATCGACAAGAGTATGTACGGCCCCGGCGCAGCGTGCGAAATTTGCAACGCGAGCAGGCGCTGATTGAAGCGGTTGATGGCGCGTTCCATGTTGCCAAAAGGGAGTGTTGCGAACGGAGACAAAACGCGAAGGCTGCCGGTGGCGTCTGCCGCCCCTTGGCCCGCGCTGGCGGGATTGACAGTAAGTGTCCGGACAGGGGGATTTGGCCACGCCCGGTCCCGTAAATCGCGGTTCTTGATCGGGCTCAGCCAGGTGATGGGCCCGTCCACAAACAAGACGTTCCAGCCCCGCTCCGCGAGCCCGCGGGCGAAATGCTGCGGTCTGGCCGTGATGCCGTCCCAGGCGACTGCCGAGGTCAAGACGATGGTAGGCGTCTCTGCCGCGGCGGTGTCGGCCGCGTGCTGCTTCACCAAATCAACCAACTCCCCGCGTGTGATCACTTCATTAAACCAGTGCTGTCCAACTGGCGTCAAGTTCTTGGTTCCCCAATATTGCGGTTGCGATAGTAGACTTACTCTCGTCACAATGGCCGCGATAGATGAGAGGCAGGTAGTGATATGGGGGCCGCCACGACGGAGATGGGCGCGATTCTCCTCATTGGACGGACGAGTACGCAGTAAGATGTCGATCCCGCCTTCAAACGCCGGTGGCGCTTCGACGAGCTGACCTTCGTCGCGCCCCCGGATTTACGGATTTACCGGCCCGCCGCGCATCTCTTCCGGCTGAAGCTCGAAGACCGGCCACTTAGCCGCATCGACATCGACGCCACCGCCCACCACACCGACCTGTACTCTGGCGTAGACATCGAACACGTCGTGGAGGTCGCGAGGGAGCGGGTGGTGAACGGGATCCTCGAAAGCGGCATCGAACGCCCGATTGAGATTGAGATTTGCGACCTGGAGGTAGTCATCGTGGATACCAAACCGTCGACGGTGAACTGGCTGCGAACGGTGAAGGAGTACGTCCAGTACGCCAACAGGGATGGCCGGTACAGCGATGTCGCGGCGTTCTTACGCAACTATCGGACCCTGTAGCAAGGGCGATGGGCGGTGTATCCGGGCGAGTGGGCAGTAGCGGATGAACAGGGGGTGTGCGCGTTCTACATCAGCCGCGGGCAACCGCGATTCGCACGGGCGGGGCAGCGGTGCTTCCGGTTGCGGTGGGGTGGGCGGTGTTTCCGGTTCCAGCGGGTGGTGTTTCCGGTTCCAACGGGCAGTGTTTCCGGTTCCGGTGGGCAGTGTTAACCGCACATAACCGCTTATATCGCGATTTTGGGGGTGCCGCGGACTTAATAAGCCGCCCGCCACCGCTTAAGGCCGCATTTCAGGCCCGATCGGGGTCCGAAAATGACTGATAAGCTGTTTCGGGCGGTTTATATGCTCGTCTATGAGGCCTATTGACCCGGATAAGCTGTCCTGTGCCGTAATGGCGCGGGGCGCAGGTTGCTCAGAGGCCGGTTTGGCGCCGGATCCCGTTCATCGGGCGCGGATAAGCTGTTCTTTGCCGTAATGCCGCCCTCCGCAGGTTGCTCAGAGGCCGGTTTGGCGCCGGATCTCGTTCATCGGCGCGGATAAGCTGTTCTTTGCCGTAATGCCGCCCTCCGCAGGTTGCTCAGAGGCCGGTTTGGCGCCGGATCCCGTTCATCGGCGCGGATAAGCTGTCCTGTGCCGCAGGCCGCCCTCCGCGGGCCCGCTGCCCGCCGCTCGTCGCTCGTCGCAGGCCGCCCCCCGCAGGCCTCCCTCCGCTGCCCGCTGCCCGCAGTCCGCAGTCCGCCCGCAGGCCGCCCGCCTACTCTCGTTTACTCCGCCTGCAGTTCGTCCTCGTCTTCGAGGTAGAGCGTGCGTGAGCTCTCGTCGTAGGCGAACAACTCGGAGTAGCGGCCCCAGTCGATAATTGTGTCGAGTTGTCCCTCGGCCGCCTCTGAACCGACGCTCTTGCGGATGACCTCGAGGAAGAACTCGCGCGGCATGCGGCGGTTGCGCTTGGACTCGAGCACCCAGCGGATGCGCCCGAAGATGGGGATGCGCGAGCGTAGCTGCGTCTGGAACATCTCCTTGCGTTCGAGCACGTTGGTCGCAGCGAAGTCCTTGCCGACGTCCGTCAGCGAAATGTCGCCGTGGCTGACGTTGGCGAAGCCGAGCATCTGCGCAGCTTCGACGAGCGGCAACAAGTCGTCGAGTTCGAACATCAGTTCATCCGCGAGTTTGTAGAGGTCCGACTTAATCTCGAGGTCGTCGAGCAACTCCAGAAACCCAGTCAAGGCGCCTGACGGCACGTGTGGGAGCGGAGTGTACTTCTTCTGTGCTTCACTTTTCTGGACACTGGTCGTCTCGTTGGCGCGGGAGTATGTCAAGATTGAGTAGATGCGGTCGACGAGTTTGGTAAACGCCTCGTCTTTGCGCTCGCGCCAGTGCGGCAGCGTGATCTTAATATCTGCGATCACGGTCGCCGGGTCGCGCGACAGCACCACAGCGCGGTCTGCCATGTACACCGCTTCCTCAATGCCGTGCGTGACCATGATGATCGACTTCGTCGGGATTTTCTTCTCGAGCCACAGCTCGAGCAGGTCACGGCGCAGGTTCTCCGCAGTCAGCACGTCGAGCGCGGAGAACGGCTCATCCATGAGCAGGATGTCCGGCTCCATCACGAGCGCGCGGCCGAGTCCAACGCGCTGGCGCATGCCACCGGAGAGCTCGCGCGGGTAGGCGCCTTCGAAGCCGTCTAGGCCAATCATGTCAATCACGTCGAGTGCCCGACTGCGTTTATCCGTCGGCGACAAGTCCTTGTAGCGCAGGCCAAGTTCCACGTTCTGTAGGACGGTCAGCCACGGAAACAGTGCAAACGACTGAAACACCATGCTGACGCCGGGGTTTGCAGAAACCACAGGTTGGCCGAGGTAACTGACCGTGCCAGAGGTCGATTTCACCAGCCCCGCGATGATGCGAAGCAGTGTCGACTTACCCGAACCCGATGGCCCCAGAATCGCCACGAACTCACCCTCACCGATGGACAGGTCGATGTCCTGGAGCACCGTGACCTTTTGTTCCTCCGGCGCGTCGTAGCGCTTGCTGACTTCATTCAACTCGAGCAATACGCTCATCGTTCATCCCTCCATCAATCGAGGTGGAAGCGGTTCTCCGCCAAGCGGTGCATGGGCCGCCAAACGAAGTGGTTCACGAGCACGACGAATGCAGACATCACAATCAGCCCGACAATGAAGTCCGCCCAGTGGTGGTCGGCAGCGGTGATGTCGAGAAACGAGCCGAGACCGGATGCGGCGTGCACGCGGTTCTTCCATGTGACGAATTCAGCGAGAATGCTCGCGTTCCACGCACCGCCGCTCGCAGTGATACACCCGGTCACGAGGTAGGGGAAGATGCTCGGTAAAATCAGCCGTTTCCAACGTTCCCACCCGCGCAGGCCGAGTACTCTGGTCGCTTCTTTGAGGTCGTTCGGGATTGACATCGATCCTGCGATCACGCTAAACAAAATATACCACTGCGTACCGAGCATCATCAGCGGTACGGCGCCTAGTTGAAAGCTGATGCCAAGCGCGATATAGATGACCGTCACGAGTGGGTAGATCGTGTTCGTCGGGAATGAAGCCATCATTTGAATGAGCGGTTGCGCGATGCGCGACGCTCGCGGGTTGAGTCCAATGGCGACACCCACTGGCACTGTCCAGGCGATGGCGAGTACCGTCGACGCCAGCACACGACTGAGCGTGTATGCGCCGAGCACAATGATGTGAAGAATTTCCGTGATGCCAAGTCGCGCGACCTCTTGAACGCCAAGCACGCCGTAGATGGCGACGAGTACCGTCAGCGCCGCCAGCACGAGCCACAGAAATGCACGCCGCACCAGCCGTGCATTGGAGTGCGTGCCGCGAAACTTCGGCCGCCGGCGCGCGAACATCACAATGAAACGATCAAGTGCGCGAAAAGCAGCGCCGAAAACAGCCGTGGACACCCACTCGGCAAGACGTGAGCGGCGCAGGATTTGCAAAAACCAAGACTTCGGTGCGTCGTCAGCGCCACTCAGGTCCATTTTGAACTTTTGCGACCACGCAACGATGGGGCGCCAGAACAGCTGGTCGACGATCACGATGAGCAACATCATGGCTACGATGCCGTAAACGGTGGCTCGGGTGTTTCCATCTTCGATGGCTGTGGCGATGTAAGACCCAATTCCGGGGAGTTCCACTGTGTGGTGGCCGACCGTCAGCGCTTCACTGGCAGCAAGGAAAAACCAGCCGCCGCCAAACGACATCATGCTGTTCCAGACCAGGCCAATCATGCTGTACGGAAGTTCGAGACGTGTGAATCTCCCAAACGCGTCAAGCCGGTTCATCGACGCTGCTTCACTCAGTTCGCGTGGGACGGTCGACACAGACTGGTAAAAGGAGAAGGTCATATTCCACGCCTGACCGGTGAAGATTGCGAAGATCGAAGCAAATTCCAGGCCGAGCAGGCTGTGCGGAAAGAGTGCCATAAACCCTGTCACCGTAATTGACAAAAAGCCGAGGACGGGGATGGACTGCAGGATGTCGAGAATCGGGATCATAATCTTCTGTGCGGTTTTGTTGCGCGCAGCTGCACGGCCGTAAATAAAGGTAAACATGAGCGAGAAGAAAAATGCGATGAACATGCGCAGGAGAGAGCGCGCTGAATAGTACGGCAGCATCCACCAGGACAGTGAGATTTTCGGTTCGTGCCGCAGCGAAAATGGCACGTTCATGTCCGCCGTCAAGCGTACGACGAGGTAGAGGAGGGCGAAAATGAAAATTGCCACGAGACCGTCGGCCCACGATATTCGACGTACGGTGATGAGGGTACCCCATGTCCGCTTCAACGGTCTCACCTCCCGATTACGCACCAAGCAGAATGTATCATGCAGGATGCGGCGTGACAAGCAAACAGGTTGTCGTCGGAGTCCTGTGTTGTGGCCTGCGTCGGTCCAAACACGGTAATTGACACTCTGTTTTGTCGGTGATATAGTACCGCTATCAATCAACCGCATACAGGTGTTGCAACTCTTATCTAGAGCGGCGGAGGGACTGGCCCGATGAAGCCCGGCAACCACCACAACCAAAAGTTGTGGAGAGGTGCCAATTCCTGCAGGAGACTTCGGTTTCCTGAGAGATGAGAGGAGCGCACGCGTCGGGTCGACTCGTGTACCGCTCCTCTCAGGAGCGGTTTTTTTGATGGCTTCAAAAGGCAGCGGAGTTGAGTTGCCCACATTTCAAATGGAGAAGGAGACAAGAAACATGACCGAGAGACAGTGGGGATTTGAAACCATCACGTTGCACGGCGGCTTTACCGGCGACCCAGCGACCAACGCAGTGGCTGTGCCCATCTATCAGACCTCTTCCTACCAATTCAACAACTCGGAGCACGCTGCGAATCTGTTTGCGCTCAAAGAACCAGGCAACATCTACACTCGCATCATGAACCCGACCCAGGACGTGTTTGAACAGCGTATTGCGGCGCTTGAGGGCGGTGTTGCGGCGCTCGCGGTCGCTTCCGGACAGGCGGCAATCACGCTCGCGATTATCAACATTGCGGGCGCTGGCGACCACATTGTGAGTTCGACCAACTTGTACGGAGGAACCTACAACCTGTTTAATGTCACGCTGCGTCGGCTTGGCATTGACGTGACGTTCGTCGACCCAACCGACCTGGCAGCGGTCGCAGCTGCGATTCGCCCGAACACGAAGGCCGTGTACGCGGAGACGATTGGTAACCCCCGCATCGACGTGCTTGATATCGAGGCGTTTGCAGAGGTTGCTCACAGCGCGGGCGTTCCCCTGATCATTGATAATACGTTCGCGACGCCGTACCTGTGCCGCCCAGTCGAGCACGGTGCAGACGTCGTGATTCACTCGGCGACGAAGTTCATCGGGGGGCACGGCACCTCCATTGGCGGTGTCATTGTCGATGGCGGCAAGTTCAACTGGGACAACGGCAAGTTCCCAACCTTGGTGGAGCCCGACGAGAGCTACCACGGCGTGTCGTACGTCCGCGATGTTGGGGCGCCTGCGTACGTGGTCAAAGCGCGTGTGCAACTGTTGCGCGACCTCGGACCAGCCGTGGCACCGCTCAACTCCTTTTTGTTCATTCAGGGTCTCGAGACGCTCGCCCTGCGGATGGAGCGGCACTGTCAAAACGCGCAAGCGGTCGCGGAGTTCCTTGATGCACACGAGCAAGTCGAGTGGGTGCAGTACCCGGGGCTCGCGTCGAGTCCGTACCGCGACCTGTCGAAGAAGTATCTGCCGAAGGGCCAAGGTGCGATTCTAACGTTTGGCATCAGAGGCGGCGTCGAAGCCGGTGTTTCGTTCATTGATCACCTTGAGTTGTTCAAACACCTGGCGAACGTGGGCGATGCGAAGAGCCTCGTGATACATCCGGCGAGCACCACGCACCAGCAACTGTCGCCAGCAGAACAGGTCGCGGCAGGTGTAGCGCCGAACCTCGTGCGGTTGTCGATTGGCATTGAGACGGTAGATGACATCCTCGCTGACCTCGACCAAGCGCTGCAGGCCGCCAAGCAGGCGCATACCGCCTGACTGAAGCTGTAGTGGAAGCTGTGACTGAAGTAGCTTAGATAAACTGCTAGTTGGCAGTGGTTCGCCGAAGGGAGGGAGTCGATTGGCGGTGGACGCACACACAGAGCGGGTGCAGAGCGTGAATCACTCAGTGGATGTGCCTTACCGCCACGGTGTCGAGCGGCTCGAAGCGTTTCGCTTTGAGTCTGGGGAAGTGCTTCCGTATGTAGAGATCGCGTACGAAGCTTGGGGGACCTTGTCCCCCACCCGCGACAACGTGGTCGTCATTTGCCACGCCCTGACCGGGGATGCACACGCAGGCCCGGGCAACCCGGACGGCTGGTGGAGTGGGCTCATCGGCCCAGGCAAGTTGCTCGACACAAACACTTCGTTCGTTCTCGCGAGCAATGTGCTCGGTGGCTGTGCGGGATCGACAGGACCGTCGTCGCTAGCGGCTGACGGACAGCCGTATGCGCTGCGCTTCCCGCTTGTGACCGTGCGCGACATCGTGCGCGCACAAGTCCGGTTAACTGAGCAACTTGGTGTCGAGCGCGTGCAGTTGGTCATCGGCGGTTCACTTGGCGGCATGCAGGCGTGGGAGTGGCCGCTTGTGGCGCCAGGGCGGGTCGAGCACACCGTGGTCGTCGCAGCGCACGCTGCATTTCCTCCGCTTGCGATTGGGTATAACCAGGCTATGCGTCAGGCGATTGTCAATGACCCAGACTGGCAGCAGGGCAACTATTATGGCACAGGTCGGGTTCCGTCGGCAGGGCTGAACGTTGCGCGCGCCATTGGGATGCTGACGTACCGCACCGACGAACTGTACCTGGCTCGGTTTGGACGGGATGGCAGGGCGAGTGCCGCGGTTGCTCCGGGGGAACAACCGGACCCGCTGTGGTTCGAGGTGGGTCGAGAACGTGCAACGCTTTCACCGCTCGCAGCCTTTACAGAACCGCAATTCGCGGTGGAGTCCTACCTGCAGTATCAGGGTGAGAAGCTGCTGCGGCGGTTTGACGCAAACAGCTACCTGTATCTATCGCGGGCGATGGACAGTCACGACATCGGGCGCGGCCGCGGCGGCGTCCCTCAAGCTCTGCGGCACTTGGAGTCTCAGTTGACGGTGGTCGCGATCGACAGTGACTACCTGTACGGTGCACAGACGCTGAAGCAAACAGCCGAAGTAGCCCGTCACAGCGGTGTTGACTGCGAGTACTTAGAACTCTCGTCGGCCTACGGGCACGACGCCTTCTTGCTCGAACAGTCGCGGGTAGCGGCCTTGATTGCGGGTCGTCTGCGAGGTCATCGCTCATGAGCGCACAGAGAGTTGAACGCAGAATTCGCATCGGTCTCTTGGGCTGTGGCGTTGTCGGTGCTGGTGTGGTCTGGGCAGTGGAACAGAGTAAACACAGAGTGGCCTGCAGGACCGGGGTGGAACTCGAGGTCGTGCGCATCGCGGTGCGCGACGTCGACCGGGCGCGTCCTCAGCACGTCGATCCGCTACTCCTCACCGCCAACTGGAAAGATGTTGTCACCGCTTCAGATGTCGATGTTGTAGTCGAGGCGATGGGAGGTCTGTCGCCGGCAGAAGACGCCATCTCCTTGGCGCTTCGCTCCGGCAAACACGTGGTGACTGCGAATAAACAACTGCTCGCCGCGCGTGGTGAGGTGCTGTCGGAGCTCGCGACGTCGACCGGCCGTGCGCTCTTGTTCGACGCGGCGGTGGGTGCGGCGATTCCGGTGTTGCATGTGCTGGACAGTTATTATGGCGCCAATCACATTTTCGGGCTGCGTGGGATTGTCAACGGCACGAGTAACTACATCCTGACGCAGATGGATCACGATGGGCTGTCGTTCGCGCAGGCGCTTGCAGAGGCGCAGGCGGCGGGGTATGCCGAGGCGGACCCGACGGCGGACGTCGATGGTTGGGACGCCCTCGCCAAGTTGCAGGTCTTGACTCGTACGGCCTTTGGCCTAAGCGTCCCGGCAGACGCAGTTGCACGCAGCGGAATAGCTAGCGTACGGCGTGAAGATTTGGCTCTCGCCGCGGAACTCGGGTGGAAGCTGAAGCATGTCGTTGAAGTGATACTGCAGGGTGGTCCAATCCGAGCACGTGTAGGCCTTGCCCTAGTTGCGCCAAGTGATTTGTTGTACGGTATTGACGGAGTCCACAACGGGTTGGTGGTTTCGAGTGATTTGGCGGGAGACCTGTTGTTCGCAGGCGCAGGTGCGGGTGCAGAGCCAACGGCGAGCGCCATTGTCGAGGATGTGCTGAAGGCTGTCGAGCAGGTGGGCGGAGCAACACGTGCAGCGACCGCTTCGACGCTTGGCACCACGCGGCCCATGGGCGCTGGCAGTGTACAGACTGTGAAGTTCACGGAGCCCACTGCGCGCGCTGTCGTCGTAACGCTGCAAACGAGCGGCAACAACCGGTTCGGGGGCAGAGCTGGAGCAGAGCTGCTTTACCACAAGTTGGCCGCGCAGCCAGGACTGTTGGTCGAGCAGGTGCAGCCAATCGCGACAACCCACGCGCAAGCGGCGTGGGTTGTCACTGGGGAGCTCGTACCGACTGTGGTACAGCAAGTGGCGCAGGCGCTCTGGCATGTGCCGGCGAGCGGCTACCCTGTCTACGGAACAGTGTTGCCGCTCGACGGTGCCGCTGCGTTTTGCGAACCAGTGCGATTGCCCTCCGGATTAAGTTGAATGTATCCCGTCTTTCCATCCGCGCTAACGTGAATCTCTGCTACGCGGTACAGTGTCCCAGCCATGTTCACCTGGCCTGTTGCCGCGTAAGTTTGTCCCGATGAGCCGCCTTGTTGCTGTGGGGCGGCTTTTGTCGTGGCTTGGAACTGGTGTCTGAGCTGTCCGTTCTGATAGAGCAGAGCCACGTAGAAGCCTTGACTCGTCCGCGCGAGCGCCCAACCGGTCTGTGTGTTTGCGGCGCGAGCCATGTTCACTGGAATCCGGACGTCCTTCCCCACGAACGTGTAGTGCGCAGGTGGAGTGACAGTCGGAACCTTCTGGTGTTCGACGAGATAAAAGCCGACAGCGACCACGATGAGAAGCACCCAACTGAGTCTGCCGTTTCTGCGCTGTCTCATCACACGTCCGTGTTGCAGTGCAGATGCAGCGGTGAGAGAACGCGCAGATTCTCTGCAAGCGCATAGCCAGCTGTGGTTCCGGCGGCTTCTGCCTGCGTTTGAAAGTAGTATTGGTACATCGACCATGTCGAATCTGGAAACTGGCTCTTGTGGGCCGCAATCGCTTGCATCTTGCGCTCCCACGTAGTTGTCACGTCGACCTGCGTGTTTGGCTTCGCTGTAAACGTGAACACCACGCGTTCAACTGTGTGCGCTAGCAGACCGGCGTCCGTCTGCTCCGGACTGATGTTCGGCATGCCTGAGAACAAAGCTGCTGCTGCCACAGACTGGCCAACTGTCCGATGTGCAGGGTGTGACTCATATAGCAGCCACGGGTCAACGGTCACAAGTGTGTCTGGTCGGTGCACGCGGATGGCGCGGATGACAGCGTCTTGCACTTGAGCCGGGTCTAGCAATGCACGGTCTGGAAAGGCAAGCCACTCATAGTTCTGCACGCCGATGAGCGCTCCCGCCGCAGCTTGTTCCTTGCGGCGAAGGGCGGCAAGTTCTGTTTCAGATGTGCGGACCGGACTGCCTGCGCCTCCGTCCGTCACAGTCAGGTATGTGATTTCTGCACCTTGGTCGGCGAGTCGCGCGAGTGTGCCGCCGCAAGAGATGTCCATGTCGTCAGGGTGCGGTTGCACACAGAGCACACGTTTGGCGTCTAACAGCTGCGGTATAGGCATCAGATCGTAAATCGTCATGGCGAAGCCTCCTGTCAGGTCCCGGCATGTAGGTAGTGGTGTCTGGACTCATCATAGCACGCGCGTTCGAACAAACGATAAGTCCAAGGATGAGTTCACGCATTTTGCTGTGACTGAACACTCGCACAATCGTCTGACGTGTGGTAGGACGCTAGTAAGAGTGCTAGACTTCAGGGAGAGTCAGCAACCGAATACTCCGCCTTTATGTACTGGAATGCGGCGGAATCAGAGGCGATCAGATGGGACAGCAGGAAGGAACACACAGCTTACCGGAACTGTTGGCGAAGTCTGTGCAAGCGCATGCATCGAGGACGGCGTTGCTTGACCCAAACACATCTGGCGGGTATGACGCGTGGACGTACACAGAGTTTTGGCGTGATATCCGCAGAGTGGCTCGGCAACTCGAGACGGTCGGTGTCGGTCCGGACGATTTGGTCGGGTTGCTCGCCGAGAGCCGTGCTTGGTGGCCAATCACGGATTTTGCCGTGATGGGTCTAGGAGCCGTCGTGGTACCAGTCTATCCGAGTTTGACTGGACCGCAAATCGAGTACATCGTCAATCAATCTCAGATGAGCGGGATCTTCTTGCAAGATGTAAAGCAACTGGCTAAACTGTTGGAGCTTCCGACCGATTCCATGCCAGGTTTGCGGTTCGTTGTACTCTACGAAGACCCGGAAGATGAGCATGCAGTGGACGTAGTGGGCAACGCTAGGCAGCGCTGGCAAGTGGAATTGTTTTGTGCGTGGCAGACCGCAGAAGAAGCATTTTCGGAGGCGGAATGGGAAGCTCACTACAGGAACTTGACGCGGGACCAGCTTGCGACCATTGTCTACACGTCAGGAACAACTGGGAACCCGAAGGGCACGATGCTCACCCACGGCAACCTGCTGTCGAATGTGGAGGGTATCTCTGCGATGATCGCCTTGCGGGCGACGGACCGTTCCCTCTCCTACCTTCCTTTGTCGCACATATTCGAACGAACGGCCGGTCAATTTGTACCGTTTTCAGTTGGAGCATCAATTGCTTATTCGCGTGGGATTCAGTTCATTTCCGAAGACTTTCAACGTATGCCACCCACTGTGTTTACGACAGTTCCACGTCTCCTTGAAAAATTGCAAGAGCAAGTGCTTCGTCAAGTCGAACAAGGTAGCGCGAGGCGCAAAAGGATATTTGAACGCGCGCTGAAAGCGGGTACAGCGGCTCGCGTGGACGGGGCCCGTGTCGGGTCCTGGCGGCTCTCTTTGTACGACCGCGTGGTGTTTGAACGGATTCGTCAGGCCACCGGCGGACACATCCGCTTGATCGTGACGGGCGGCGCACCACTGCCACTCTATGTGGCGAAGTTTTTCACAGCTATCGGCCTCACGGTCGTCGAAGGTTACGGTATGACCGAGACATCACCAGTGATTGCGGTCAACCGGCCGGAGGCTCCGCGCCTTGGATTCGCAGGGCAAGTTCTGGCCAATGTGGCGGCGCGCATCGCCGAAGACGGAGAACTGCTGGTGCGCGGGCCGAGCATTTCGCCAGGGTACTGGCGCGATGCGGCAGCGACGGCAGAGGCAATTGACGCAGACGGTTGGCTGCACACTGGCGATATCGGAGAGTTGACGGATGACGGCTACCTGCGTATCACCGACCGCAAAAAGAGCCTGATCATTCTTTCTACTGGCAAGAAAGTCGTTCCCGCTGCGGTTGAAGCGGAAATTCTGAAAGACCCGTTTATCGACCAGGTCATGATTGTCGGGCAAAACCGCAAGTATGTGAGCGCAATTGTCGTACCGAACCAAGAGGTGCTCGGGGACGCACGACTAGAGGAGACAGACAGGGAGGTCGCGGCCGGCCGCGACCGTGCACAGACTGAGGCGCAGACTGCGCAATTCGCTGCGGGCGGTGACCGGGCAGAATTTTTGCTGCAGCGAATTCAGGCGGACACTGCAAATCTGGCGCGCTTTGAACAACCCAAGAAAGTGATTGTGGCGAACGAGCCATTCACGGTGGAAAACGGCTTATTGACGCCAACCTTGAAAGTGCGAACACGGGACGTGACGAAGCGCTACGAAGCGGAGATCGATGCGCTGTACGAACAAGATTGAGTCAACGGGCCGCACCTGTTTTCACGAGGTGCGGCCAAACTATGCCTTCTGGACCTGTCTGACAGTGGTGATGCGACGCGTTTGCCAAGTGGTGTAGAGTTGATTAGAGTACCACTTGTCCAAACAGCCGGGTGTCAGCAGAGCGACCATAGACAGCACAATGACCAGGAGTGTGGATGGAATTGCAACAAGCCCGAGAGTTGAAGCGCGGCCGGACATGGCGAAGAAGGCCTAAGGCTGGCCGACCCGTGCAGCCGCCGACAGAGCAGCAACTGCTCAAGGGTCTGAACCCGGAACAACGCCATGCTGTATTGACGACGGAAGGACCTGTATTGGTTGTCGCGGGCGCTGGCAGTGGCAAGACGAGTGTTCTGACGCGCCGCATCGCTTACCTGCTGACTGTGAAACAGGTGCCTGTCCACGAAATCCTCGCCATTACCTTTACGAATAAAGCCGCACGGGAAATGCGTGAACGGCTCACGGCCCTCGTGGGCGACGCCGCGCATGACTTGTGGATGGGCACCTTTCACAGCATCGCGGTGCGCATTCTGCGCCGAGAAGCGGAGCAGATTGGTTACACGCACGCATTTACCATTTTGGACGCCGATGACCAGACAAAGGCTGTGTCTCAGGCGATGGTTGACCTTAACTTTGACCTGAAAAAGTTTGATCCACGCGCCATCCAGTTCATCATATCCCGCTGGAAGAATGAGCTTCGGCCGGGCAGTGAGGTCAAACGCAAGCAAGCCGCCAAGAACTTGAATGAATCCGTGGCTGCAGACGTGTACGAAGTCTATCAGGCGAGGCTGTTTGGGGCGAATGCCATGGACTTCGACGACCTCATTTTGAACACAGTCGCGCTCTTCGCGAACCACGGTGAGGTGCGCGAACGCTATCAGGAAAAGTTTCGCTACGTGCACGTCGACGAGTACCAAGACACGAACAAAGCTCAGTATCAGTTGGTTCGCTTGTTAGCCGACAAGTACCGAAACGTCTGCGCGGTCGGTGACTCCGACCAGGCGATTTACGCGTGGCGCGGTGCCGACATCCGGAACATCCTCGACTTTGAACGCGACTACCCAGATGCCACAGTGGTCACGCTGGAGACGAATTACCGGTCCACGGCCGTGATCCTCGAAGCGGCAAACGCCGTCATCGCGAACAACACCCAAAGAAAGGAAAAAAACCTACGCGCCGTGCGTGGCAAGGGCGAACCGATCATCGTCTGCGCACTCACAGATGGAGAAGACGAGGCTCGGTATGTCGCGGAACAAGTCGCCGCGCACGTTACGGACGGAGGTCAGTACGGTGACTGCGCGGTGCTCTACCGAGCGAACGCGCAGTCGCGTGTTGTCGAAGAGGCGTTTATGGAGCAGGCTATCCCATACACGATTGTCGGTGGGTTGACGTTTTACGACAGGCGCGAAATTAAGGATGTGTTCGCCTACCTGCGCGTGCTCGTCAATCCGCAGGATGAAATATCGCTACTGCGCGTCATCAACACGCCAAAGCGCGGACTCGGAGAACAGACGGTTCGACGCTTGCTCGACTTTGCTCATGCACAGGAAGTCACACTGCTCGAGGCTTTGGCGCGTGCCCGTGAGGTGGGGTTAAAATCTGAGGCAACCGAGGCAGCCGAGCGGTTTGCAGCTGCCCTCCGGGAACTCATGCTGTGGATGGAAGGCATGCCTGTGACAGACTACCTCGCTGAGGTGTTGCATGCTACGGGCTATCGGGCAATGTACGAAAGCAGCAGTAAACAAGAGGACCAGCAGCGGCTTGAAAACATCAACGAGTTGTTCAGTGTGACTCAGTCCTTTGACCGACGCAGGCACGGCACGCTGTTGGAGTTCCTCGCGGAGGTTTCGCTGTTGTCGGAGGTTGACAAGGAGAAAGGCAAGCCAGAGAACGCTGTGCGACTGATGACATTGCACGCAAGTAAGGGCCTTGAGTTCCCGGTGGTGTTCCTGATTGGCATGGAAGAGTCGGTGTTTCCGCATGCCCGTTCGCTCGACGACGAGGCGGGACTCGAAGAAGAGCGTAACCTCTGTTACGTCGGAATTACACGCGCCAAAGACAGGCTTCATCTCACACATTGCAGTGAACGGACGCTGTTTGGGCAAGTTTCACTGCGAGATCCTTCGAGGTTTCTGGATGAACTGCCAGACACACACACCACACGTGTCTTTCTCACCAATGACGTCCTGTACGACTGGAAGTCCGGCGATCGCATCAGGCATCCGCAGTACGGGGAAGGCATTGTGCTGTCCGTCCGCGACAACGCTGAGGATGGAGCACAGATTGAAGCGATGTTTCACCCATCTGTCGGCCTGAAGGTATTTCCGAAGCGTTACGCAAGGCCCGTGCAGCGTACTGAGTGATGGGTTTGCCTGCTCCACGCAGCTGTCATTTACTAACGCCCGTTAGTCCTTTAGAATAATCGTAGGTTACTGTATATCGGCATAGGGGGCAGGTTCCTTGTTGCGGTGGATTATCACTTTGGCAATTGTCGTCGTTCTGGCCGGCGTGTGGGTATGGATGTTTCTCGTGGCTCGGCGGCGGCAGAAAGCGTTTGATCAACAGTACGAAGCAGCCAGAGAGCGAAGAGAAGTGTTCGTGCTGAACAAACGCATTGTCAAAGAGCGCGGTCAAACGCGTTTGACCAAGTACACCAAGTTTAAGAACTATCAGGTCGTGGGTCGCATCACGGTGTCGCAGTCCATCCGTGGCGTGCAGATGAACAAGGCGCAGAATGTGACGTTCCGAACCACGAAGACGGAGTACGACAAAATCCAGCCGAACCGGCGCTACAAGGTGGATGTCGCCGGGAACTACATTGGCTACGTTGTCGCGCCAATTGGTAAGCCGAAGACCAAAGACAGCGGTTCTAGCAGCGTGCAGACTGGGACGAAAAAACGCTCCTGGTTTAGCCGACGTCCTTCCGCCGCTGCGGCGCAGAAGGAACAAAAGGGAAAAGGGAAGTCTGCCAAGGACAAGGCCTGAACTTGTTTTGAGACCCCATACAGCGCCCGAAGACTCCCTGAGTCTTGGGCGTTTGTCACGATCAGCAGTTCGCCAATGACATTCGCCCGCACGCTTGCATAGGCTGAAGGGAACGTACCACTCGTGCAGTCATGCACCAGGGAGGTCATCAGCCGCATGCAACAAAAACCAGCACGTCGTAGGACGGCACAGGCACGCGGACAGGCGACGCGGCCGGCAGCGGCCAAGAAGCGCGCGCCGCGCCGCTCTGGGAAAACCGTCGCAAAGAAGCCGATTGCACTGACGTATCGCCCACGGACTCCGCAGGACGATGAGTATATGGTGCAATTGACCGAGGAACAACTCGGCGCCGTCCACCAGCAGGCGTTCGCAGAACCGTTTCCCCGCGACCAGTTCCTGCGCTACCTTCGCTCCGGGGCACCTACGTATCTGATTGAGCAAGATGGCAAGCGGATCGGTTATTACTCGTACTTGGTGGGTCCAGACGCGAAGATGCATATCAGCGCTCTTGTGATTGAACCGACGTATCAGTCAGACGGCGTCGGAACGCAGGTCATGAAGCGCCTGGAAGACGAAGCGCGGGCGGCCGGCGTTCAGGTGTTGGAGGTCTTTGTCCAGAGTTCAAATGAGCGTAGCCTGGCGTTTACGCGCAAACTTGGCTTCACCGAAGCGTTCCGAGTTGATCCGAACACCACCTGCTTTCAGAAGCTTATCAGCACGGCTGGAGCAGCCAGCAGAGCACAACCGGCACAACCGCCCGGTCCCCCATTTGGGTACGGGCAACCCGCACAGCTTCCACCTGGGTCTGCGCCCTACGGCATGCCGCCACAGTACGGTGCTCCAGGTGTAGCGGGACCTGGACAGATGCGCGCTGTTCCTGGGTATGGGCCACAACCCGACCAATTCCAGGCCCCGGTTCCCCCACAGCAACAGGGTCTGCAGGCTGGGGTGCAGAGCGGCGGACAACGGATAGAATGGTAGTGAGGGGGTGCCCACCACTTCGCGAGGAGTGGCTGGGCACTCTCCACAAAAGGGGGAGTACGCTGTGGAAACAGTGGATGTGGACAAGCCTCAACCGGAGCGCGTTCGTTGCAGGTGGGTGACGGATGCCGCGTTGGCGCAATACCATGATGTCGAGTGGGGACAACGGCCTGCGACAGATGCAGACTGGTTCGAACGGGTTGTGTTGGAAACCTTTCAGGCGGGGTTGAGTTGGCGGACGATATTGCTCAAGCGACCAGCGTTCCGCAGAGGATTTGCGCAGTTCGAGGTGAACCGTGTGGCGGCGTTTGGCGAGGAAGATGTGGCGCGCCTGATGGCGGACCCGGGGATTGTGCGCAACCGGAAAAAAGTCGAGTCGGCGTTACAAAACGCCCGGATTGCGCAAAGCTTGATCAGGGAATACGGGTCGCTCGGTCGGTTTTTTACTAGCCTGCCAGTGTCCGACTTGCTCCGTGTACTTCAAAAGACTTTTCGCTTTGTCGGACCCACGACCGCAGAGAGCATTGCGATTGCAACGGGCCTGTTGCCAGCACCGCACGACCACGAGTGTTGGCTTGCCCACCAGAGTCACGGGTGAGACCATCAAACGTCAGTCGTATCTTCTGCTGCGTCGCCGTTGCGGTGCCAGCATCGTTAGCGCGGAGAGGCCGGCGAGACCTGCAACAACGTATAGGGTCCGACTGACGGTACTGATTGGACCGCCAAAGGCTAGTGCAATCGCATCCACTCCAAAGAGCCCGACACACAACCAGTTGAGCGCGCCGAGAATGGCGAACGCCAGCGCAGTTCGACTCAATCGGCATCCTCCTTTTGCGCTTCAGTATGTCTCCCTGGCTCTTGACCTATCCTGTCTGAAGACACTTGTTGCCCTTGTGGATGATGTCCGACAGTTGCTCCCTGTGACGGCATGACGTGCAGAGGTGGACTTGGCAGCTGCATTTGTCCTGGCATCTGCATTTCAAATGGCGGGGTTGGCCGATTGACCGGCTTGGCCGCAGTTTTCTCCGCTGCTGCCATACGCGTTTCAAACCACGCTTGTAAGTCGTCAAGTTGATGGCGAATTGAGTCAAGCTGACCGAGTTGTTTTTTCGCTTCGCGCAGTTCTTGGAGGACTGCTTGGTAGTCCGACTTGCGGATGCGCGTGCGCACGTCCTGTTTGCGGCCGCGAGCAGGGCGGGGCAGGCTCTGAACCGGCGGCGCGGCGCGGCGCACAGGCGGCCTTATCGCCTTTGTATCTCTGTTCGTCGACTTCCCTTGTGAACGTGTCGACTTCGCTGGCGCCGACACAGCTCCCATCTCCGTCTCACCTTCCGGGCTTGTTATTCGCCCTCTGCGCTCGGCCTCGGTGCGCTCGCGGGCCTCATCCCAGGCGCGCAGCAGCATCGGGATCCATTTGAACCGCTCTAGTCGTTGCATGGGAAGCCCGTCCTTTCGCTTCATATTTTCAGTATTATCGTATGGTGCAAACGCGGACGGCGGCACTGCGATTGTGGTTGCGGGCACCGTGAAGCATGGAGTATGCTACAGGTGTCGGGAGGTGGCAAGATGTCTGGAGAAGCACAGGTTTCCGTGGAAGGTCGCGTGAGTTCTGCGCTCGTCGAGATTCGGGAAGCGATTCAGCAGGACGGCGGCGATGTGGAGTTTGTCTCTTATGACGGTGACACCAAAACGGTGTTTGTGAATTTGACGGGCGCGTGTGTGGGTTGCCCTGCAAGTATGATGACCCTGAAAATGGGTGTGGAACGCGCCATTAAGCACGCGGTTCCGGAAGTCGAGTTTGTCGAGGCCTACTGAGGCTTTCTGTGGAGACACAATTGAAGCTCTTTTGCAGATGCGTGGCACAACTGTGCCGCGTATTTGTGTTGGAGCGCTTGGCACTACACAGTATGCCTGATTCACAGGACAGAAACGAGGATCAGCGATGCGCGTTGATGTAGTTCAAAACGCCCTACGGATTCGTGTTGACGGCCGGTCTGCGGGGCAGGCGATTGACACACTGCTCACTTCGCAACTGTTCTTAGCGGACGGATTCGTGCGTAGTCTGTTCAGTGCAGGACGTGTACGAGCTGGGTCTGTTGCAGCCGTTCCGGGCGACATCCTGCGCCAAGGCCAGGTGGTCTGGCTACAAGGTGGAGTCGAAGAAGAGCCGCTTCCGATCCCGTTCAACAATGTCTCGCCGTTGAACGTGCTTTACGAAGATGACCACGCCCTCATCGCCAATAAGCCCGCTGGCGTCCTCGTCTACCCGGGGACTCCCGCAGATACGGACACGCTGTTGCAGCGGGTCGCGTCGTACTATGCAGAAACGGGACAGGAGCTGCGGGTGCGCCACGCGCACAGGCTGGACCGCGATACAACAGGTGCAGTGCTGTACGCCAAGCACGAGTACGCAGCGCGCAGTTTCGACCAACTGCTGCAGCAAGGACAGGTTCACCGCCGCTACCTTGCAGTAGTCGTCGGACGCTTGCCAACGCAACAGGGCGTAATCGACCAACCAATCGGACGCGACCGGCACGTCGCCGGGCGTTACAGGGTTTCGGCGACGGGGCGCACTGCACGCACGCATTACTCGGTACTGGCTGTCGCACAGGTGAATCGGCACCCGGTCAGTTTAGTCGAGTGTATGTTGGAGACTGGAAGGACACATCAAATCCGCGTACACCTAGCTTCGCTTGGTTGCCCGGTCGTTGGCGACGCGCTGTACGGCGCGCCTCGGACTGACAAGGATTTGCGAACTGAACACAGTCGGACGGCAGTGCTGATGACGCACGGACACGCCCTGCACGCTGTGGAACTCCGCTTTTGGCATCCCTACGAAGGCGAGTGGGTCTCTCAAGTCGCCCCGTTGCCGCAAGATTTTGTTCAACTGCTCGCTCTGACCGGACTCCCCCCGGTGTGAGACGCGGTCGACTTGCTCGAGGAGGGGGACTATGACAGAGGGTAGAAGGGTTTGGACAGTGACGGGACAAGTGATCATTCGCCTGGTTGTCGCGATCGCTAAACACGACACAGCGTCTCTGGCTGCCACGATTGCCTTTTACGCGTTCTTCTCGCTGTTCCCCCTCCTCGCGCTGATGATTTACGCAGCTTCTGTGTTGATTCCTACCGCTCACATTGGCTCAGTCGTATCTCAGATGTTGCGGCCGTATTTTCCGTCAATTCCGGCAGTTGATTTTCTCTCGCCGCTCAACCTCGGGCGGCTCGCTGACATCGGCGAACGTGTCGGGATTCTCAGTGTACTCACTCTATCGTGGTCCGCCACAAGTGGATTTATCGCCGTACAGCAGGCCATGGACGTGATCTGGGAAACGCACGAACAGCGCTCATTTCTAGGGCGCAGGCTGATGGGGTTTGGCATGCTGCTCGTGCTCCTGCTGTTCACGGTTGGCTCTGCCATCGCGATGGGGGTGACGCCTGTCGTGCAGCACAGCGCGATGCGACATCACGTCGCGGTTACGCCGCTGTTTTTGGTCATTCACGCAGTCTCCCGCGTCGTCTTTCCAATCTCGCTGTTCTTCGGCTGCTTGGTGTTCTACCGCTACTTGCCAAAACGAAACACACCCTGGCTGTACCTCCTGCCGGGTGCGTTTGTCGCAGCGCTGACCCTCGACCTCGGCCGGGCGCTGTTTGTGTCTTACGCCTCTCACCTCGGAAACTATGAGGTCGTATATGGGAGTTTAACGGCGGTCATGCTACTCGTCATCTGGATGTACATGGCGAGTATTCTCATGCTGTTTGGGGCAGAAGTCGCAGCTGCCATCGAACACGTCGTGGAATCCCACGCCAACCCAAGCTGAGCTCTTAGGCGGTCGTGGTTTGCACTTTTACCTGCGGTTCGACCGTCACGGAGACATTGCCGCGGATGGCAGTCGATACCATACATGCGTGCACTGCGTGCAGGGCGTACTTCCTGACCTGAGCTTCGTCTGACACCGACTCGAGTACAATCAGTGGATGGTGCTCGATGCGGTCAAAACGAAGGCCGTGGTCGTTGTCCACAAAGCCCCGAGATGACATATCAATCTGGGTATACTGAATGCCGCGATTGTCCAGGATGGTTCGCAGCGTGATGAGGTAACACCCTGCGGCAGCCGCCAAGAGCAGTTCTTCCGGGTTCGTGCCGACACCGGGTCCACCGAGACCCGCAGGGCTGCTGATGTCGAGCGTGAACCCTGAGCTCACCATGGTACCAATGCTGTCCGGATTACTGTCCCAGGTCGTCGCCACATTGTAGGTCAAGACTGTTCCCACTTGCGGTCTCTCCTTTTTTCAGGCACGCTGGAGCTGTGCAGGGTAAGTTCGGCCTCATTGTACCGCCACGGGAGAAATTTTTCCAGATTCGTTTGATAATTCGATGAGATGGAGGCGGTTTTATGGACGAAGTATTTCTCAAGGGAATGGAGTTTTTCGGGCGTCACGGTGTTATGCCAGAAGAGCAGGTGCTTGGACAGAGATTTGTGGTGCATATGCGAATGGAAGGTGACTATCGGGCAGCTAGCGAGTCTGACGAACTCGCGGAGGCGGTCGACTACGCACGTGTCTTTGAACGGGTGCGCGAGCGGGTTGAGGGCCCACCCGTTCGACTGTTAGAGCGTTTGGCTGCCTTGATTGCACAAGACGTACTCACGGATTGGCCGGCAGTAGCGCGTGTCAGTGTGCAAGTCGATAAACCCGGTGCTCCGATTGCTGGGGTATTTGCGACCGCAGGAGTGCGCGTGTCGCGAACACGTACAGATTAGGGCTTGGTCATCATCAGGGTTGCAATGACTCCGAGCAACACCACAGTAATGATGCCGACACACCAGTTGTTGATGCGCAACCGTTTTAACTCGTCGGTTGCGAGCAACTTCTTGCTTGAAGCGATTTTTTCCAATTCTTTCATCAGTGCGTAGCGAACCATCACGAACACCAACAAGTACAAACCGATCGACACAATCATCCAAGTCTGGCGCAGCATCTGCCAACTCGCGAAGTAGAGCAACCCGGCCCCGGTGACCCACAGTATCCAGTCTGCTGTTCGCTCGTACGGCTTGTAACGCTTGAGGAACCCGTTAACCTCTGCGACAGACTGAAGCCGGGGGATGCGGAAAAACACGCCTAACTTCGCTATCACGGCGGACACATGGACGACAATGAAGGGGACCAGCACTGCAGGCATGTGTTCTCCTCCTCAACGCTCAACTCTCTCCCACAAGGCATATCAGCGGACCACGCGGTACACCACACTCGCCGCGTAGTACAGCCAGGCTGTCGGACCAAACGACCAGACCAAGCGCCGTGCAGCGCGGGCAATCGGCTGGCGCCGCGCCTTTTCGTCAGACAGATACATGCCAATCAGCCCCAAGACGACGTGCTGATGGATCGCGCTGTGTCGTCCTAAATGCTTGGCCGCTGTCAAACTTTTGCTCGCGAACACCCGCAGCCGGTCAACTGCGGTTTTTTCTGAGGTGTAGCAGAGGATGAAGTTGAAGTCTCCTTCTCGACGATCTTCTTCAACATCAATCACGTAGTCAAGCAAAATGTGCAGCCCGCAAATCCATGGGAAGTAGCCCTGCACAATCTGCCGGCCGTCCTCAGCGAGGTCGCTTTGTGTTGTCAGCGAGGCCGTGATGAGCGCGAACATGCCCAAAGTCGATCCCGTTGCCGCAGCAAACTCCCACCACTCGATGTCTGGAAACTCCTGCCCGTACGCAGCAGCCCACGCTTCGAGACGGGCATGACGGTTTTGCGGGTCGATGTGCTTGATTTGCTGCAGTTCACAGTAGCGCTCGACGAACCACTCGACATGCGGTGCAATCAAGGGATAACGCCGCATCGAGGCGAGTTGAACCTGACACGTGTCGACGAGCGCGTCGAGGTATCCGCCGTCCTGAGTATTCGGGTGCAGCGCATAGTAGTCTTGATGTGGAGCATTAGGCCGAACTGCGTCGCGCATCGCGTGATGAAGCTGCCGGAAGTCACGCTCGTCGAGTACGTTCATGCGGTCACAGAGGTTGTCCAGGTAGTCACTGATTGTCTGTAGTGCGACGATGACCTCAACAATCTGTTCAGCCTGAGCGTTGTCTGCGGCTGCTGCAAACACGCAGCCTCCGTCGGCGTGGAAGCGTTTGTCCCGCAGACTCGCGAGGGCCTGCTGGCGCAACTCGGTGTCGGGGATACGACTAGCTTCTGTAGTCCAGTGTGACAGGGCGTGCCGTGCCTTTGGCAGGACAGTGCGAAACAGCCTGTACAGAAAACGCGACGGTTGGTTCGGACAGTCGTCTACGCCGAGTGGCCGTGCAGTCGATGCAAAATCCAAACGAACCCTCCTCGGAATGGGCGCCTCGGTGTGACCGTAGATCAACCGAGGCGCTACGGTCGTACGCTTAGTATAACCGCCATTCACTTTAACAACATCTTGCCGAGAGTCCCAGCGTAGTGCATGGCCTTTTTCCCGTTGCCGCCCTTAACGTACTTGCCTAGCGGAACCCCAAACATTGGACCGCCCGTCTGCCACGGCAGCCGTTCCCCTGGATTCAGTTCAAAGGGAATACGGATGCGGCCTGGCGCTTTACCGCCGCTGGATTTCTCCTTCGGCGCGCTCGGTTCTGCAGGTTGGGGTTCCGGCTTGGCGACCGCCGCTTTGCTGCCAGTGGACGGCGGTTGTCCCCATAGACCGCGCCGTCGACCACCATGGTGGACCATTGTGGCGAGCGCGCGGATCTTTTCGTCTTGTACGACGTCGAACGCGAGTGACCCGACCTTGATGAGTGTATTCATCTGCACAATTCCTCACCTCCTGACGACTTTTCTCTGCATGTTATGGCTGCGAGGGGAGGGGAGGATGGACGATTGTCCTCGGTCGGCACACGAGATGGGAGTGAGGTGGTATGATGGCAGGTAGGGGGATTTTTCGTCTTACGGTGGATCAGTTTACGGTTAAGGGAGAGGCCTATGATTTCAGCGGAGCAGTTGACGACTCTGTCGTATTTGCGAAGCGTACAATCGGCGTTGCTAGAGGCGGGGGATGAGGAGATAGCGAATCGCGTGGGTGACTTGTGCGCACGGTTCGAAACTCCTTCGCCACAAGTGATCGTAGCTTTTTGCGGCTTGTTTTCCGCAGGGAAGTCGAGTCTCTTGAACGCGCTCCTAGGCGGCGGTGCACTTGAAACCGGAGCAGTGCCAACGACATCAGAAGTCGCACAAGTTGCAATGCGGGACACTGAGGGACGCGTGCTGTTGTACGACACGCCGGGAATTGACTCGACCGACGAGGCACATCAAAGAGCGACCGAAGCAGTGTTACACAGGGCTGACGTTGTGGTGCTCGTCGCCGACTATCAGCATGTCGAAGCAGAGGCGAACCTGGAACTCGCACATACGCTGACATCAGAGGGCAAGCGTGTGTGGTTCGTAATTAATCAGGTCGATAAGCACTTGGACTTCGAACTTCCCTTTGAAGAGTTTCAAAGTGGTGTTGACCGAGCGCTGGAAACTTGGGAGATTGACGCGGAACAAGTGTTTTATACCTCTACGCGAAGTTCAGTCTACAATCAGTTCGCGATGCTGGAGAGGGCTGTGCGCGACCTTGGCGCCCACAGCGATGCGTGGGTCCGGGAGAGGGTTCTGAGATCGCTGCACGACCTTGTCGAACAGCACGTCGATAGCGTTCTGGCTGAACAACGCTTGGGCATCGACCTTCAAGTCCGCGAGGCCTTTGGCGTGATCCCGTATGATACCGCGGAAGCTGAGCAGTGGTGGGCTGACCTGGCCCGGGAAAAGCAAGCGCTAGAGACATCACTGCAGAGCGAACGTCATGCGATTTTGGCCCACCAGGAGGAACAGCGGCAAAACCTCGTCCGCGAAGTCGATTTGGCACAAATTGCTCCGTACGGGACAACCGAGCTTGGCCGTGCTTATATTGAGAGTTCGCGGCCAGGCTTTCGCAGCGGCTGGTTCAGCACTCAACAAAAAATAGAGAGCGAGCGAGCGCGTCGTCTGGAGAAGTTCGTAAACGACCTCGCAGACCGGACGCGAACATTCTTGGTTTGGCCGCTGCAAGGGCACCTTCGCGGCATGGTGCACGCGGCTGACTGGGCAGACGAAAAGTGGCTTGGCAGTGTGGACCGGGTAGATGTGGAAGTCAGTCTCGCAGAGTGCCAAAACCAGGTGAAAACCGGAGCACTCGTTTCACAGGAGTACTCGTACCAGTACGTAAAGGACGTTGTTGCAGGACTGAAACGACGCTTCAGCGCGAGACTAGGCGATTGGCTCGACGAGTGGTTTGCTGCAGAACTTGAGCAGCTCGACAAAGCTCAGGTCCAAAGAGCTGTTGACCTGGCAGAGGTGGAGCAGAAACACAGTGCTGTAGGGGCATGGCTGGAAGTCCAAACGGAGCGAGCACGACAAGTTGCAACGCTCTGCCAGACAGATGAGGAAAACCTACTCGCGAAACAGGGGGCGACCGATGAGCGAGCACACGACTACAACAGACAGAACTTGTCATGAAGCATCTCTTGGCCGCTTGGTGGATGAACTTGATGCGGCTCTGAACATCCTTGACGGCCTGTCTGAGGTTGAGCAGTGGCACAAGGAACTCGACGACGTCCGGCGGAGGATGCTCGATTCGCGCCGCTTGGTCGCAGTGTTTGGCGCATTTTCGGCGGGCAAGTCGTCACTCTTAAACGCCCTTCTGGAAGACCCATTATTGGCAGTATCACCGAATCCGACTACTGCAGCTGTGACTCGACTGACAGCGGATGAGGAAACGCAAGTCGTAGTGACAGCAAAGACTGTGGACGAACTCTGGGAGGATGTCGAAGACGCCCTGAATCAGGTGCACCGACCGGCTGCCACGATGGCGGAAGCACTCGACGTCGCCACAACACTAAAACTGCCGCAACTTCCCGTGCCGGCTCGCCGGCCGGCTGCTTTTCTGCAGGCTGTGGCCAGCGGTTATGCAGATATGCGCGAGCGACTGGGAACAAGCTGGCCTGTCTCGCGCGCGCAGCTGCGAGCCTATACAGCCGATGAACGGATCGCCTGTTTCCTCAAACAAGTCGACGTGAGTCATCCATCGACTCTGCTACAAGACGGGTTTGACATGGTGGACACGCCAGGCGTCGACTCTGTTCATCGGCGCCATACCGACGTTGCGTTCCGGTACATGAGTCGTGCGGACGCGATTATGTTTGTACTGTACTATACACACGCATTTTCACGAGCGGACAAAGATTTCCTGTTACAACTCGCTGGCGTGCAAGACGTGCTCAAGACAGACAAGCTGTTTGTCGTGATTAACGCAGTTGACCTGGCGGTTTCGGACGAAGAGCGAGCGGCCGTACGCGAGCGGGTTGAAAGCGAGCTGCGACAGGCTGGGATCAGACGCCCACGTGTGTTTGAAGTTTCCAGCCAGTTAGCGCTCGCTGGGGCGCAGCTCGCGATTAACCCCGACCAACCTCAGTTTCAGCAACTCGCGTCGCAACGGCTTGGCCTGGCTGCTGGTGAGACACTCCCTGAGGGTCAAGCACTTCTCGCTCGGTCAGGTGTCCCGGAGCTGGCGGAGTCCCTGAGAAGCGTCTCTGAGGAGAATCGGCTGGAATTGGCACAGAGCGCTGTAGGCCGAGTGCTCGGTCAGGTCGGGCGGCAAGTCCACGCTCGCTGGTTGACTGTGCGCAAGAACCGGGAAACTGACGAAGCAGCCAGAGCACAGCGCGCACAAGCCTGTTCCCAGCTTAACACCCGCCTTTTGACGCTGCGCAGTCAGGTCGCAGAAGGTTCAAGTGAGATTGAGAGGTCACTGGCCGCTGGTTGGGATGAACTGTCGTTTCACGCCGGCGAGCGCATTCGCCTGCGGTTGGGGGAATTGTTTCGCGAGGCCTTTCACCCGGGCCGTTTCCGTGACAGTGGCCGGATTCGGGAGGCGTTGATGGACGCTGCAGCTGAATTGGCGACCACATTGTCGCGCCAGGTTGACTTGGAGGCGCGCACTTTCGCCTTGCGAATCAAGCGTCAGACGGCGGACGCACTGTCTAGGTGGCGGGACACACTGCAAGTCGAACTTGACGAGGTCGGCGGGGGAGCGATTGCTGTTGCACAGGAGCCAGAACGTGACGACAGTGCAGTTCAAACTGAGTTTGCAGTTGTCGATGCGCGCGCCTTCGTCCCAGCCTTCACTCACTTTAAATCCGCTCGGCAGTTTTTCGAGGGCGAAGGGCAGCAGACGATGAGAGTCGATGTCGAGGAGATTGCGACACAGGAAATCCGCGCAGAATTGGGGCGGATTTTGCAGCACGTCACCGACGCAAAACGCCAACACTGGCGAACGGGGGCTGCTGACATCATTGACACTGCCATGGCAGAGTTGTCCCTGCATTTGTCGACGACAACCTCAGAGCTGTCGGAGGAAGGACTTGCTGCCTGGCAGCACGCTGACGAGTGGTTTACACAGTATCGCCAGGCATAGGGTGACGGCGCAGGGTGACCATTTGCCCTTTGCGCTCTGTGGGTGATCAGGTATGATGAGAGACATATAGGTTGGGGGGAGGGATACGCATGGCACGCTGGCGGCAAGACTTTGACGATTGGGATTTCCAGTCCTCGCGCAGGCGAAGCGGACGGTCCGGTGCGGTCGCGGTCGGCGTCGTCCTGTTCGTCCTCGGTATGGTAGTCGGTGGAGGCTTTGAGGCGCATGTCCTGCAAAGTTTGCAGTTGCCTCCACAAGAACAGGTCCTTTCCGGCCCGACAGGGACAACCGCTGCTGTTACGACTTCCGGTGGTGCGGTCAATGCCGTCGCAATCTACAAGGCGGCGCGTCCAAGCATCTTTACAATCACTGTTGTAACTGGAGCAAATAGCAAAAATGGTCCGACTGAAGACATTGGCACCGGCTTTTTGATCAACAACGCCGGCGACCTCGCCACGAACAACCACGTCGTAAATGGTCAAAAACATGTGACAGTAACTGGCGTAAGCGGCACTTATCAAGGCACAGTGGTCGGCACGGACCCGCTTGATGACCTTGCTGTTGTGCACATCAATCCGCCCAAGGGTGTTCAGCCGTTGTCGCTCGGAACTGCAACAACCCTTCTGCCAGGGCAACCGGTCGTGGCCATCGGAAACCCGTTCCAGTTAACTGCGACCATCACTGAAGGCATCGTCAGCGGTTTGAACCGTTCGATGCCGTCTCAGAGTGGACGCGAGATGAGCGGGCTAATCCAAACTGACGCAGCACTGAATCCGGGGAACTCCGGTGGACCACTGTTTAATGCCGCTGGCCAAGTGGTGGGAATTAACACGGCAATTGAAAGCCCCGTACAAGGTTTTGTCGGTATCGGTTTCGCGATTCCGATTGACCGATTCAGGAGACTCCTGCCGCAGTTGCTAAAGGGGCAGACCATTGCGCATCCGTGGCTCGGTATTCAAGCTGTGAATATTGACCCCGGTCTTCAAGCGCAGTTTAAGCTCCCGGTCGGGCAAGGCATTCTGGTCATATCAACGGTGAAGAATGGCCCTGCGGCGAAAGCCGGACTGCACGGCGACACCGGCGGCAGCAACAATCCGGTTGGAGACGGGGACATCATCACGGCGATGAACGGCAAACCCGTCACGAGTGTCGCACAGTTGACGGCGGATATTTCTCAATACGCCGTCGGAGACGTCGTCCACCTCGACATCTTGCGACACGGCAAGAAGATGACACTCAACGTGACGCTCGGCGCTTGGAAAATCCCCTGATGCGGCCGAACAGCAGCAGCACGGCGAGGACAACCGCGGCGATGAGCGTCAGCCACATGCCGTAGACGAGAGCCTGCGGCCGGTAGTGCAAAGTAATCTGGTGGTTGCCCGCAGGCACTCGGACTCCGGTTAAAAAGCCCCCAATCATAGCGACTTGTGCTGGACGGCCATTCACAGTGGCCGTCCAGTTTGGATCGTACATCTGCGACAGGACGAACCACCCACCCGTCGCCCCGGACGTGTCCCACACTTGCTGGTTCGGTGACCACTGTACCAGTTTCGTTCGATCTTTCGATGCCAAACCAGGCGCCCGGGAGTCGGGTGTGACCCAGGCTGCGCGAAGCGGATTGGGGTTTTTCCAAACCCATACATGCGGCGTCTCGTACACCACTTTCCAGGCCGGCGGAGCCAAGGTCTGGTTAATCTTGACCGGGGCAGCCTGCACTGTAAACCCGTTCACTTGCAGGGAGTTAATCGTGATCGACTGCGCTCGGTTTTCGTCCTTGATGCGCACCTTGGTCGGCGTGTTGCGCGGCCAACCAGCAGGGATTGCCACCACATAGGTGCCATTTGCGGAACCGCTCACAGTCTGCGAGAGTGCCTGTGTGCCACTTTCGAGCGTGACCGAGAAAATCGGTACATTGACAGAAGTCCACGGAGATGAAACGGAAATCGCCAGAGATGAAGGGCCAGACGGTAGTTTTGCAATTGTGTCAGACCAACTCTCCGGGGCGTACGAGACCATCGGCAAAACGGCATCACCAGGCGCAGTTGTGACGTATTTGACGTCTAGCCAGTTGAACACCGAGAGCGGCTGAGCCAGCATGGTCGTGTCATCCCAGGTTAAGTTTGCGGTACTGGTGTACCACTGCGGGACCAGTGAGTCTTCACCGTTTAGGGCAGGGATGCGATCAGTCAGAACTCGGTCCTGGGACAGGCTGGACTGGTCTAGTGCTGCGAATCGTTCAAATGGGTACGGGTTGTTCGGACTCCCCAGGAGGCGTTTTTGCAAATACACAGCTGCAGGGGACTCGTATGTATAGCCGGACAAGCGGTGGAGGACAAGTGTAGACATCGAGACGCCTTGCATCATTGCGTCCGCGACCATAAGGACAGCGAGGGTGCCGGCGACCACCTTGGGATTCCGTACGGCACGCAAGTTTTGCCAGGGCACGGAGAGACAAAGAACAGCTATACCAACAAGGACGCCGAGCACGACCCAATAGGCTGGGGCGGGGGCAAGGCGCAGGGGACCAAACAGTCGCACCGCAGTCAGAATTGCGGCGTAGCCCAAGGCGACAAATCCCGTGATGGTCCGAAGCCGTTTGTTGCCTCGCCACAACTGGACAATGCCAATGGCTGCGAGAACACAGATCAAAATGTCAGCCAGTCCGGTGTACCGAGCAGGTACGCGAAAGAAGTTAAAACCGGGGACATCCGTGAGGATATACTTGAGAAAGGTGTGATAGCCTTCCGCGAGTGCAGTAAAGAACACGGCCGACAAAAATAAAAACACTGTCGATGGAATCCGCCGAAATTCGCTGAACGGCACTGCGGTCGCCAGAGTCAACGAGATGACTCCAACATACGGAAAGTACTCCCAGTAGACGCCAACGTGAAACAGTTTGAGGTAAGCCGGAGCCGAAAAAGCGATACCTGTGTAGCCTCCGCCAGTGGGGAACGGACTGAGGAACTGGATTAAACCGCTGATTGGAAGCGTGCCTAGCAACAAAAATGAAGAGTTGACACCCACTCGGTCTGAGTAGTTCACAAGGTCGAGTGTAGGGGCCCATTGGAGAGCGGACAGCCCAAGTCCGAGCATGACCCCTAGAATGGGATACAGCAAGTGGCGAAGTCCGACTCGCCAAGCCTTTGCACGGACCGCGTGGTACACGCTGTAATATATCGCGTACAGAGCGATCATCAGACATAAGTAGAAGGTCACCTGTGGGTGACCTGCGTAAATCTCCATGGCGAAGAACACACCGAAGAGACCGATATTTAATCTGGTCGGCCGGTCGAGAATGCGTTGCAAAAAGAGAAGGCACAACGGAATCCACGTGAACGCGTCAAACATTTGGGTATGAATCTCGTGGCCGAGCAAAAACCCGCATGTGATGAACGCGAGGGCCCCTGCGAAACTCGCCAACTTATGTTTGGTCACACGCCACAACAACGCATACATACCGATGGAACCGAGCAACTCGTGGAACAAATACGAGACCTTCATCGCGGTTGGCAGGGGGAGGAGTAAGAACACTACATTTGGCAGATAAAACGGTCCGGATTGTCCTGCAGCGAGGAAGGGTTGCCCTGCAAAATTGAATGGGTTCCAAAGCGGCAGGTGGCCGTGCTGATAAAACCACGCCAATAGACCGCGTTGGGGGGCATTCAACTGCTGCAAATCGTCGAGAGCCATCGGTTCGCTTGACAACCAGGTAGGATAGGCGAGTGCAGTCGCCACGGCAAGCATAAATACTGTGGATACATGTGAGGTGAGGCGCTTGCGCCAAACTGCCTTCAACGTCATCGGTCTCGCGTCACTCCTACAATCAGATGAACTGCCCGTTTCCTTTGCGGGCAGGTCATGGTGTGGTTGATGTTGGCGAAGGCCGCGTGGGTGAGAAGGCGGCTTTCCCTAAACTTCGGCCGCCATCCAGCACAAGGATTTCCCCAGTTAAGTACGTGTTCTCTGCAGATGTCAGCCACCCCATCGCTCGTGCTACTTCTTCTTTTGTCCCCAATCTGCCGCCGGGGATACTCCTCAACACTTGCTGATACGCTGTCTCTGTGGGCCACAGCTGTGTCGCGGCTCCGGTGTCAGCGATTGGCCCAGGTGCGATCGCGTTGACGCGAATTTGGTGTTCTGCCCATTCGACTGCAAGTGTCTTCGTCATGGCAACGACGCCTGCTTTTGCTGCTGCAGAATGGACAACCATGGGGCCGCCAGTCCATGCGTAGGATGCGACGACGTTCAATATGACACCGGGATGCTTGGCCGCGATGAGAGCCCGACCGAACGCCCGGGAGTAAAAGAAAGTGCCGTTGAGGACAATCTGAACGACCGCATTCCAACCGTTTGTAGACAAATCCTCTGCGCGGCATGGAAAATTGCCCGCGGCGTTGTTCACGAGAACATCCAGGTGGCCATACGCATCCATTACGTCGCTGACCACAGTGTCTGCCTGGTCAGCATCACGCACGTCAGCACTGTACCGGCGTATGTGGGTGTCCGCCTCGATGTTTGTCCAACCCAAGCCATTTGCGAGGCGATGAGTTGCTTGCTCCAACTTTTCGGGGGATCGGCCGAGTAATGCAACTCGACCGCCAGTCTCTAAGAAGTGTGCTGCGTAAGCTTCACCGATGCCACTACTACCGCCGGTAATGAGTGCTATACGCCCCGTGTTCAATGCACCGCCCCCGTTCCTCTGCCGTTCTGTAACGTGTACGGTGGCTCTATCATATCACGTGCGCCGTGCGCTTGCGTATTTGCCGACGCGGCTGCCTTAGTGAACAAGCGCCTGTAAGACGCGACCAAGCGCACTCGGGGTGACGTACGTATGTTGGGAGACGAGCGCAATCATGCGAAGAGGAAACTGATGAGTGCGGTACAGAGTGCAGACGACGGAGCGTCGACCGTGAATGTTGATGTGCACGAGGTGAGTTTGAATGTTTGTCGTCGATGGTACACGTTCTTTCAGCGGCCTTGCCTGACTCAGTAAATTGAGCAGTTGAAGGACTTGCCCGCGTTGTGTCACAGTGACAAACGCCGAACGCGGAACGCGGACTCCGCTAGTCTGTCCGGGCTTGACCACAACGCTGTCAACGGCGGCAACCGGGATATTCTGTCCGAAGACGTGAAACGTTCGCTGTCCACTCCAGACGTCAAACCCAATGGCTGCCGCGACGACGATAACGAGTAAGATTGGCAACGTCGCTAGTCGCCGCCGCGGATGTTCCACGTGGCCAGGTCTGTCAACCGGTTGTCCGAGCCTGCTGGACCGGGTTCGCTTCACTTGTCTGCCTCCTCAGGCCTTCAAGGGGACCTGGAGCGTTACTGTCGCGTACTTCAAATGCAATTGTTTTGCTAGGCTCAAAATATGCGGAGCAGAGGTGAGTTGATTCATTTCACTGTACAGTGATTCGTTCGCACTCTGGGCTGCTGTAACTCGGGACTGCAACAAACTGACACTCTGATTCAGTTGCGCGACTTGTGCACCTTGAGAAGCTAGACCCCACAACGCCGCCGTGCACAGAGCGATGGCCAAGAGAGTCATTCTGCGCTGCCGCGACTGTTCTGCGATAGACGCTTTCACACGGGTGGAGCGACCGGCATGCAATTCAGCAAAATATCGATCGGCCCCTAGAGTGCTCTGTTCCGTGTTTTCCTCAGTCAGCGTTTCTGCTGCCCCCGCGCTTCCCATGGTCCCGTCAGGATGTAGCGCAACCGTCTCGACACTCGACATACTCCTTACCCCCGTTCCTAGCTGATGCTTGCATCACCCATCTCCAGATGCTGTGGGACTACCTCTTGCTCGGTCGGCGTCTCGGGTAACACCGGCTGTTGGAAGTTCTTCTTCAAGCGGCCAGAGGTCGTCAACAGATGTCCGCAGCAGTCGCGCGATCCTCTGTGCGGTGCGCAGGGTTGGAAGCGTTTTTCCATGCACAATCAGATTGAGCGCTGGCGCGGTTACCCCCACACGCTTCGCCACCCACGTCTGCTTCAGTCCGTTGTCGTCCAGGACCTGCTTTAGCACTGTCTTGTGCATATTTGTCACCCTAAATGTCAATTCGTGAAGAAAGATTTCTTTCCTGCTGAAATAAGAAAAATTATGATGAAATACGTCGAAAATTAAGTATGACTTAATATCGGACCGCATATACAGGTGCCGAAGGTCGAGAAGACGGTGGTGGACTTCTACGAGGTCAACGAGTACATCCGCGACAACATTGGCCGCCACATCACGGTCATCGGCGCCTGCGCCGATGCGCCGATGCGCCGATGCGCCGATGCGCCGATGCGCCGATGCGCCGATGCGCCGATGCGCCGATGCGCCGATGCGCCGATGCGCCGATGCGCCGATGCGCCGATGCGCCTACGGTCGGGATCGCGATCGAACTCGGCTACGATGTAGGCTTTGGTCCACGCACCCTGGCGCCGGAGGTCGCATCCTTCATCGTGGAGGAGGTCATTCGGCGCGGGCTGGCGTAGGAAGCGGAAGTTGCGCTGCAGCGGGCTTGGCGTTGCAGTATCGGGGCGGTCGCCCGCGCGCGGCGGCCTGGCAGTATGGGTCGGTGGAGCACGCTGCAGCGGGCTTAGTCTGGAAGTTGCGCTGGGGCAGGACCGTGCCGGAGCGAACCGTGCCGGAGCGAACCGTGCGGGGGCGAACCGTGCGCCGGGCCGTGCGCCGGGATCTCGATATGGGTTGGGGGCTCAACCACACAGGCGTCGCTAATCGTTGCGGAGTTGCGTGGTCCCGGCCGTGGGCGATGGGCCGTGGGCGATGGGCCGTGGGCAAGTAACAGTGCGCAAAATGATCGCTGAGGACGGCGGAAGCTGAGATTTGGTGGAATTAACGCTCATATAGTGCGCTGTGACATCTAGAATGGGCAGAATCAGGCCTTTTTACGAATATAGCGTACTTTTTGATCACGAAACCATCGAATTATGTCACCTTCGGCGTCTTAGCGTCCAATTTGACCGTTGCAACTCAAACTCTGCATAGCGTCCATTTTGATCACGACCGTCACGCCCAGCGCGACAGTCAAGTGACAGTGCGCAAAATGATCGCTGAGGACAGCGGAAGCTGAGTTTTGGGGGAATTAACGCTCATATAGTGCGCTGTGACGAGTAGAATCGGCAGAATCAGGCCTTTTTACGAATACAGCGCACTTTTTGATCACGAAACTATCGAGTTATGTCACCTTCGGCGTCTTAGCGTACAATTTGACCGTTGCAACTCTGCACAGCGTCCATTTTGATCACGACCGTCACACCGAGCGCGACTGCCAAGTCACAGTGCGCAAAATGATCGCTGCGGACGGCGGAAGCTGAGTTTTGGGGGAATTAACGCTCATATAGTGCGCTGTGACGAGTAGAATCGGCAGAATCAGGCCTTTTTACGAATACAGCGCACTTTTTGATCACGAAGCTATCGAGTTATGTCACCTTCGGCGTCTTAGCGTACAATTTGACCGTTGCAACTCTGCATAGCGTCCATTTTGATCACGACCGTCACACCGAGCGCGACTGCCAAGTGACAGTGCGCAAAATGATCGCTGCGGACGGCGGAAGCTGAGATTTGGGGGAATTAACGCTCATATAGTGCGCTGTGACGTCTAGAATCGGCTGCAATCACCCTTTTTGCGAATACAGCGCACTTTTTGATCACGAAACTATCGAGTTATGTCACCTTCGGCGTCTTAGCGTACAATTTGACCGTTGCAACTCTGCATAACTTCTATGAAGAGCGCGATGTGGAAGTCCTGCTCGGTGATGGTGTGTCTTTCGCTGACCTCAACAATGACGCGCCTGGCCGCGCCCTCGACATCCTGTACGATCTTGACCTCGATACAGTGTATCCACAAATCGCCCTAGCCACAGTCAAGAAACTGCGGAGCATCGAACAGTTCGATGACTTGTTACCTGTGCATGCGGACATGACACCACTCACACGGAGCCAAACACTTCGAATCAGAGCGATTCGAATCAGGATAGTTTTGCAATCGCACGCGGGTATTCAAAGGCTTTCAAGCTTCGCCACGACCTACAAGATTCAGTCGTTTCGCCGCAAGTCGTATGGGCGGACATACCGATTCATCGCGGTTCGCTCGATGGGGATGACGCCTCAGAAAGAGCACAAATTGGAGGATGTGCTGGGGCGGGAGCAAGACACCACGACCAAGGCGATTGAGAAGGCGCGTAAGGCTGCCTACAACTGTGAATCGGACGTTAGGACGGGATGCCTGGAGAAAGATTTGCCCTATTCACGGATAACCGGGACGACAAACGGGTTTCAGATGAACAAGTGCTCCATCCTTACAAGGACCAGATTGAAAGTGGAGAATGGATTCAGATGCATATAAGACAGATATTTCAGTTAATAACATTCGTGAATTCACGTAGTTAGGTAAAACTAATTATTGACGTTCGTCTGTCCTATCCGTATACTGCTCGTGTGAAAGGTGACTACTGCAGTCAAGATTATCGGGCAACAGAGCTCATGCCGTGTCGTGCCGTGTCGTGCCGTGTCGTGTCGTGCCGTGTCGTGTCATGCCGTGTCATGCCGTGTCATGCCGTGTCATGCCGTGTCATGCCGTGTCGTGTCGTGTCGTGTCATGCCGTGTCATGCCATGCTGTGTCACGGGGGCCAAGGTTTCACTAGGGGAGGAGTGCGCGTTGTGCTGGGAGCTTTCTTGATATTTTTTCGTGAGGCATTAGAGGCATCCATGATCTGCTCCATCATGCTGGCCTACTTGCGTCAAATTGGCCGCAGGGACCGCTTCAAAGACGTGTGGATCGGGGTCGCCGCCGCGTGTTTCGTCGCGCTGGTGGGTGGCGTTGTCGTCTTTCAAACGTTGCGCAATTACGACGGCTCAGCCTTACAGACACGAATTGAGAGTGTCACGTATTTCATCGCTTGTGGTGTCTTGACTTACATGACTCTTTGGATGAACCGACAGGGCAAGAACATCAAACAAAACTTGAATGCCCGCCTGGAAGACGCCGTGACGGCCGGGTCCACGTGGGCAATCGCCGGAATCGCATTTTTGACGGTGGGGCGAGAAGGTCTGGAGACTGTCGTGTTTATGATCGCGATCGCGTTTCATACAGGTGCTGTACAGCTGTCCCTTGGCGCCTTTGTGGGTATCATGTTCGGGCTTGGGCTCAGCTACCTGATCTACGTTGCCGGGCGGCGCATCAATCTAAAGAGGTTTTTTGACGTCATGGGGACGCTGCTGATGCTGTTCGCTGCAGGACTGTTAGCGGACGGGATTGAAGGGTTTCAGCAACTCCATTGGTTGCCGACACAGCTGCCTTTGTGGAATACGACAGAGTGGCTCAGCGAAAGCTCCACCGTTGGCGACATCTTGCACTCATTCTTCGGCTATGCGGCCGAACCGTCACTGTTACAGGTCTCTGCTTACATGATCTACATCGCGCTTGTACTTCGCTTCTTTTGGCACCGACCGACGCCCGTGCGAAGGACGAGCAAGCAAGCGCGGTGAAATCGTTAGCGCTCATGAATGTGATAGGCGAATTGCACTAGCTTGTTCCGATTTTGCTCCATTGTCGTGGATTTTGCTGCAAGTTTGGCATACGCCTAGTGGGTACTCCTCATGGTCGAATCGAATGAAGCCTGTCCGAAAGACTTGTTCCATCTCACATTTCAATTTATGTTCGTAACAGTAGATGCAGACGGCAAAACGCTCGTGCTGTTTCATCATGACACCTCTTCTCAGCCGACTTGCTCAGAACGCGTCTTGGCAAGACGGCTGTTCTGTTTTCGATAGAAGGCAGATACAGAAGCAAAGTTGCACGGTACTGTCGATCACTGTGGCAGGTCCGGTGCCGATGTGTTCGTGTGCACGGTGCACGAGGTGGAGGGGCAGTTGTGCTGGTCAGGTCAGTGCTATCCCTCAGTCTGGGATTGCAGGGATAAAAGTCGGATGCGTAGAAAACGGAGTACTTCAATTTTGCTGAGTCCAAGTGCGCGAGCTTGCTGGATTAGCTCAATCCACTCTTCATCCAATCCCTCTCTTTCTTTCAGTTCACCTTCGCAAAGACGCCCTTCATTGACATCGTCCATGTCTGACTCCTCCGACAGTGCGTCGGTGCATCTGGCAGCCCAGCCGTCATGAGGACACTCCTCGAAGACCTGTGGCTTTGTGCCCCTGCTTTTCAGTCAGGTTTACCGTTGGCAGAGCGATGCCAACGCTGTTTTTGTAATTGTATGGCTTTTTGTTCAAATCATCAAGAAGAAATTTCCAACAAGTTTCCTTCACAATCGACAAAATCTACCTAAAACTACAGCGTTCGCTATCGGCCGCTTCTTTGGAGTAATAAGCTGTTGGACATGACGACGACGGAACTGAGCGCCATCCCGGCACCCGCCCACATCGGGCTAAGAAACCCTAAAAATGCGAGTGGGATGCTCACCGAGTTGTAGAGCAGAGCCCAGATCAGATTCTGTCGAATTTTTCCGAGCATTGCCTTGGCTAAATGAAGGGTCCATAACAGTTGCTGGAGGTTCCCGTGTACGATTGCGATGTCGGCAGACGAAAGGGACTCAGGTGTTGCTGCACCGAAAGCGATACCTACATTGGCTGTTTTCAAAGCCAGGGCATCGTTGAGTCCATCACCGACCATAGCGACAACTCGCCCTTGCGCTTGCAGATCACGAACTGCTTGCGCCTTGCTCGCAGCGTCCAACTCCGCCATATAAGTAGGGATGCCAAGTGTGCTGGCAACGTGGTCTGCATTTGCCAAAGAGTCGCCTGTCAGCAACTTTACCTCGACACCTTGTAGCTGCAGAGCTTGGACGAGTTCTCTCGCGCCGGGCTGTAAATCATCACTTAACAGGAGCGTTCCCAGCCAAACACCGTCACTCAGAACATCCACTTTCCGGACTTGTTCATCAAAGTTATGCTGGAATGCTACCGACGGTCGGTGACGTTTGATGGTGTCGGTGCGTGTGCTGGAGTTGCCGACAAAGACCCTGTGACCCTGAATCGTTCGAACGATGCCACCGCGGACCACATCGGCTATTCCTGTTAGTACCCAACTCATCTGCCAATCGAGAGCAGCAGTGACAATCGCGCGAGCGACCGGATGTTCAACCCCGTCTTCGGCTTGTGCGGCGAGTACGAGCAGTCTTTCGGGCTGAATCCCTTGTCTAGTCTGGATGTCCGAAACTCGCAGTTGACCGGTTGTAAGAGTTCCCGTTTTGTCAAAAATCACGGTGTCTATTTTGCTCAGCTGCCCGAGGCGGTCTTCGTTTTGTAAACAGATCCCGCGTTTCAACCCTACATGCATCCCCACAGCCAGTGCAGTTGGGGTGGCCAGTCCGAGGGCGCATGGGCAGGCCGCAACCAGCACCGCGATCGCGTCCGTGACAGCGTGGACCATGCTGTGACCTAGCCAAAGTTGGTAGCCGAACGCGATGAGTGCGATCACGATGACGATCGGCACGAAGACCGCCGTGACGCGGTCAATCCACCGCCGTGAAGTAGACTTTTCCATTTGGGCTTGGTCGATTGCGTGAACCAAGTGAGCGTGCATCGTGTCATCACTCGTTCTTGCGACACGTCCTACCCACTCTCCAACTAAATTTGTAGAACCACCGTAGACAATGTCGCCTGCACCTTTTTGAACCGGAAGCGATTCACCGGTAAGTAACGATTCATCGACCATCGGGTTTCCGGCTAAAATTACCAGGTCTGTCGGCACCACCTCGGAGCCGTAAACTCGAACTTCGTCTCCAGGCAGCAAGGTCGATGCAGATGTCTCGACAATGTCTCCCCGGACGACTTTGTGTGCGACCAGAGGACCAGTCTGCTGCGTCTGACTTTTGATCAGTGCCGACACACCAAACTTGGCTCGGTCTTCAAGTAACTTGCCAAAGGTAACCATCACCAGCACCATGGCAGGACCGTCGAATGATGCCATCCCCTCTCCGCCAAGCGCCAGCACGGTACTTTGGATGTAGGCAACGCTGGACGCGAGCGCAACGAGGACATCCATGTTGGTGGTTCTGCCGCGGATGGCGTTGATGGCCCCCCGGTAGAAACGGCCGCCAAGGAGTAACTGAACCAGCGTGGTCAGGGCCCAGCCACACCAAGTGGGGAGTACATGATGCCCAACCTGCATGGACATAAACATATCGCCCATAAGCGACAACATGATGACCAGCGCCAAAAACCAGCGGTTCCACAGGGATTCATACGACTGTAGCTTCTGTTTTTCTCGCAGTGCAGCCTGTTCTTCTGAATCCGTAACCGCTCCGTAGCCGGCTCTCTCAATTGCTGCGACGATGGTGTCATCGGCAAGCGTATTCTCGTCAAAGCGCACGTACGCCCGCTCCGATGACAGATTCACATGAACCGATGCGACTCCGGGAACGCGTTGAACGACTTTCTCAATGCGCGCCGAGCAGGCTGCGCAACTCATTCCCGTTACAATGTACCTTTGGAAGCCCTCTTCCTGTGTCTCCGTCGATACTTGTGATTGCTTGGAATCTGACAGTGTAGAATCGCGCGACGATAGAAGTTGAACTGGATCCATGAAGTCACCCCGGAAACACGAATTGTGTGGACAATGTATTGTATCGGTTGTCCTTCATGGATATGAGGTTTTCACTGGGGACAATGACCGTTGCGGGTCGTGGAAACCACTCAAACACACCGCTCTTACGGGGTTTTCCTTGCATCCAGACACCTGTTTGTCACGTCTGACCAAACTTGCACCATGACGCCTGCGGTGAGGGAAGCCACTGCCGTGAGCAATCCGGAGACCAAGCCATGCGCGAGGTACATGACCGCGACTGCCAAGACATTGAGCAGTAACAAGCTCACCCACAACGGCGTGCGGTAGCGGTGCGCTATCAATTGTGCGACGGCTGTAAATCCCCCCGTGGACAGCCCTTTGGACACGAGTAACGCGATCGGTAGTTTGGCGAAGAGCAGAATGAAAGCAAAGGCAACCCATCGTGGCCAATCGAGATCGACCGGGGCGTGTTCGAACAACACCATAAACACGCCGGTTATGCCCGCACCGATGACTGTCCAAAAGGCTGTGATTTTAGAGTCGAACAGCAAAATAAGCAAAAAAATGGACAGCTTGATACACAAGTTCGTGACGCCGACACTGAGTCCAAACAGGTCTGCAATGCCGATACTGAGACCACTCACGCCTCCCGATGATATCTTCGAGTCCTTTTCCACGAACACCGTCACTGCGGCCATGAGCATGCATCCGATGAAGTACCTTAGAGGCGGCAGATTGAACGCCGATTGCCGAGAAGTTGTTTTCATACCTCTAGTTTGGCTGAGACCACACACTTACAAACATGGAAAGCCCAAAAACAGAATCGGATTCACTGCTTTCCAGCGTCAGGTAAATACCGCAAGTGTATCTCCCGTTCCTGATTGACGCGGGCGATGAAGGAATTTACGTCCTCATCGTCTTCGCAGATATACAAGTGGTGTGCTGTGACTTTGAGTTTTTTTCGCTCGGCTGCACTGATCACGAAAGGGTAGGTTGCTTTGGAGCAAATGGCATACCAGCCGAGTTCGACATCTTTCCAGGGCTTCTGAAAAACAGAGAGGAACGGCATCGTCTTGCGATAGCTCCAATCGCGCTCTTGCTGCTGCTTGCGAATGGTTCGGTAGAGCCTGGCAGTTTGACTTGAATCTTCTACGGCATTCTCACAGCCCTCAGTACGCATCCATCGGCGCAGGGCTTCACGGCTGGTTTCGAACCGGTATTTCAGTATCTGCAAATTGGCGTCGTCCTGCCACCAGACCACCCCAAACCAGCGATATTCCAGCGTCGACCAGTCAAGCAACCTAGGTCCGGCGCCAAAGTACAGAGTTGACCTACTCACAATCATTCACCCGCCCATGATGCCAAGTCCGACGCTGTCAGAATCACCACATGTACACCAGACCTCTTGATTGTAGGGTGGTACGGCATATAGAAGGCGTAGAGAAAATCGGTCAGGGCGTAAAAAGGGTGTAAATGTAAGTTCGTCATTGATGCGAACAACTTGTGTTGAGTCTCTGTTCTACGAGAGTCGCCGGCGGCTCATCCGAGAGTCGGACCATGCCGAGAGTGGTGATTTTTACGCTGTATTTACACCCTGACACGATATCTCAACGGCATTTTGACACAGACTCGCTCTACAATCGTCCGTGTGACCCGCAAGAAGACGTAAAGACACACAAAGGGAGTGGTTAGGAGTGCCGTTCAACGTGAATAGCTCGCGGGGTCAGTGGCACATATTAGGGGCGGCTTGGGAACTAGGCGTCGCAGGCCTGCGTGGAGGAGGAACTGTCTGATGGGTTATGCTGTTTCCATTTTGTTATTTATCGTTTCGTACGGGATATTCGCTTGGCTCATCAAACTGTTTGACAAAGCATGAGTGGGGGATTGACATATGTGGGTACTGCTTGGTATCTCGGCGCTATTGATGGTCTATCTCACGTACGTGATCTTTAATCCAGAGAAGTTTTAAACCGTCAGGGGGGTGAACTGAATTGAGTCTGACCGGATCGATCGGCATCCTTGCGGTAGTCGCCCTCATTTTAATCGTTGCGATTCCGCTCGGCGGTTACATTTACCGCGTATTCACGGGGCAGAGGAACTGGTTGGAGCCGGTGTATGCTCCGATTGAAAGAGTTATCTATAAACTTGTTGGCATTAACCCCTCCACCGATATGGACTGGAAGAGTTATGTAAAGGCATGGCTGTTGGTGCAGTTTGTGATGGCTCTGTTCGTGTATTTAATCTTTGTCTTGCAAGGCCATTTGCCGCTTAACCCCGACCACATCAAAGGCATGAGTTGGGACTTGGCGTTTAACACGGCAGCCAGTTTTATCGCCAACACGAACTGGCAGAATTACGCTGGCGAGCAGTCGATGTCTTACTTGGGTCAAATGACCGCGATCACATATCTGCAGTTCACCTCTGCGGCTGCCGGTGTCGTGGCTGTCATCGCGTTTGTCCGCGGAATTGTAGCAAACAAAGGCAAGACGTTGGGGAACTTCTGGGTGGATTACGTAAAGGTTCACACCCGCATTTTGCTGCCGTTGGCGTTCATCTTTGCCATCGTCTTTGTCGGACTGGGGCTGCCTGATACGTTGCTAGGTGCACAGGTGGCTCACACGCTTCAAGGCGGTACGCAGACCATCTCCAGAGGACCTGTTGCATCGCTTGAAGCGATTAAACAGCTCGGAACGAACGGCGGCGGGTTCTTTAACGCGAACTCAGCTCACCCGTTCGAAGACCCAACTGCGCTGACTGATGTCCTCGAAATCTTGGCGATGGCATTAATTCCGACAGCGCTCATCGCAACGTTTGGGAAGTTCATCAAGAACCGCAAGCAAAGTATCGTTTTGTACGTGTTTTTGACAGGACTGTTGTTGGTTGGCGCCTTCACTGTGTACGCCGCGGAAACGGCAGGCGACCCTTTGGTTCATCACCTGTTGGGCATCACTGGCGGAAACATGGAAGGGAAAGAGGTGCGCTTCGGTCAACCACTGACGAGCTTGTTCGTCGCGTCAACAACGGCATATACAACAGGCGCTGTCAATGCGATGCACGATAGCTTGACACCTCTGGGTGGCTTGGTACCTATCGTGTTTATGATGTTTAATGCTGTCTTTGGTGGCATCGGCGTTGGTTTGTTGAACATTCTGATGTTCCTCATTATCGCGGTCTTCCTGTCCGGACTCATGGTCGGTCGGACGCCGGAAATCTTCGGGAAGAAAATTGAGGCGCGGGAAATCAAACTTGCCACGGCGGCGATGCTTGTCCATCCGTTTGTAATTCTTGTCCCGACCGCAATCGCCGTTGTGACGAAGGCCGGGACATCTTCCATGCTAAACCCAGGTTTACATGGGTTTTCTGAAGTGCTCTACGCATTTACGTCCGCTGCAGCCAACAACGGGTCGGCGTTTGCAGGTCTGAACGGCAACACGGTCTTTTACAACGTAGCCATTGGTCTTGTCATATTGTTTGGTCGCTACGTTTCGATGATTGCTATGTTCGCCATGGCAGGGTCGCTCGTGAAAAAGTCCGTCGTACCGGAAAGCGTAGGCACGCTGAAGACGGACACATTCTTCTTTGGCGGTGTATTCCTAGCAGTGGTTGTCATCGTTGGGGCCTTGACGTTCTTCCCGGCCGTGGCCATCGGCCCAATTGGCGAACACCTGCAAATGATATCGGGTCATCTAGCCCGCTGACATGGTCGAGTCCATCCAGCGACGAGAAAGGAAGGTTCCAAGTGGCGAATAGCAGATCGACCGGCATTTCACCTACAATTGTGAATCACGCCATCGTGGACTCGTTTCGAAAATTAGACCCGCGCAGCATGGTCAAGAGTCCCGTGATGTTCGTTGTGGAAATTGGGTTTGTCATTACCCTGTTGCTCAGTTTTGACCCGAATCTGTTTGGCGGTCACTACGGCCCCGGAAGCGGTGAGCGGCCTTTCAACATTGTCGTGACCGTCATTCTCTTCATCACGGTGTTGTTTGGGAACTTCGCCGAAGCGATTGCCGAAGGACGAGGCAAGGCACAGGCTGAGTCGCTGCGTAAGTCGAAGACGGACCTCACAGCCAACCGCAAGCGCTCTGACGGTACGTACGAAAATGTCCCTGCCACGACGTTGCGGCGAGGGGACATCATCCGTGTACTTGCGGGTGAGTCAATTCCGGCCGACGGCGAGGTCGTCGAAGGACTAGGCAGCGTGGATGAGTCGGCCATCACCGGTGAATCCGCACCTGTCATTCGCGGGGCTGGCGGCGACTTCAGCTCCGTCACAGGTGGAACGAAGCTGCTGTCAGACGAGCTAGTTATTCGCGTTACAGCCAACCCGGGTGAGTCGTTCCTCGACAAAATGATTGGCTTAGTGGAAGGAGCAAGCCGGCAAAAGACGCCGAATGAGTTGGCCCTCTCTGTGTTGCTGGCAGGCCTGACACTGATTTTTCTAATCGTCGTGGTGACGCTGGACCCGATGGCTCGTTACGTCGGCCATGGCAAAAGCATCGATATCGCAACCTTAATTGCACTGCTTGTCTGTCTGATCCCGACGACCATCGGCGCTTTGTTGTCCGCCATTGGAATCGCGGGCATGGACCGCGTGATTCGGTTCAACGTGATTGCCAAGTCTGGCAAAGCAGTAGAAGCAGCTGGAGACGTCAACACGTTGATTCTCGATAAGACAGGGACTATCACCATTGGCAATCGCTTAGCGAGTGAGTTCGTCCCAGTTGGGAAGCACGACGAGAAGTCGCTGATTGAAGTCGCCGTATTGTCTTCTTTGTTCGATGAGACACCCGAAGGGCGCTCAGTCGTGGATTTAGCCAAGGAAAAAGGCGTGTCGTACGTACGTGAGAATTTTAGCGACGCAACAAACGTGGAGTTCAGCGCGGATACACGCATGAGCGGGCTGGACCTACCCGATGGCTCTGTCGTGCGCAAAGGCGCGGTTGACGCGATCCGCAAATATGTCCAGCAACAGGGTGGAACCGTTCCCGACGACTTAGACGAAAAGACAAACCGGATTGCGCGAGAAGGGGGTACGCCACTCGCCGTGATCAGCGGGAAAGACGTGTATGGTCTGATCTACCTGAAAGACATTGTCAAACCGGGGATGCGAGAACGGTTTGAGGAACTGCGCAAGATGGGTATTAAGACCGTGATGTGTACGGGTGACAACCCGCTGACGGCTGCAACAATCGCAAAAGAAGCGGGCGTCGACGACTTTATCGCCGAAGCCAAGCCCGAAGACAAGATGCGGTTGATTCGTGAAGAACAACAACAGGGCAAGCTTGTTGCGATGTCTGGTGACGGTACGAACGATGCCCCAGCGCTCGCTCAGGCGGATGTGGGACTAGCGATGAACACCGGCACCCCCGCAGCCAAGGAAGCAGGGAACATGGTCGACCTCGACTCTGACCCGACCAAGTTGATTGAAGTGGTGTCCATTGGCAAACAGTTGCTGATCACGCGCGGGGCAATCACCACCTTCTCCATCGCGAACGACGTGGCGAAGTACTTCGCCATCATTCCTGCGATGTTTCTGCTGATGATTCCGCAGTTGCAGGCACTGAACGTCATGCACCTGACCAGTCCGAGAAGCGCCATCCTGTCTGCGCTGATCTTCAACGCGATCATCATTCCGCTGCTGATTCCCTTGGCCATGCGCGGCGTCAAGTATCGACCAATGAGCGCGACCGGGATGCTGATGCGCAACATTTTGATTTACGGCGTCGGTGGCGTGATTGCCCCGTTTATCGGAATTAAGGTCATCGACCTAATCATCACGGCCGTGGGGTTGGCACATATCTAAGGAGGGATGAAAAATGTTGAACATCTGGCGCTCTCTCCGATTCCTGGTGGTATCCGTTGTGCTGCTCGGGCTCATTTATCCCCTGGCCGTATGGGGGATAGGTCAGTTGGCGTTTCCGTACCAGGCGAACGGTAGCATGGTCTCCATGAACGGACGGGTTGTTGGATCGATGTTGATTGCGCAGTCGGTGACAAAGCCTGGGTTGTTCCACCCCCGACCTTCAGCTGTGGATTACGCTGGAAATGGCTCTGGTGGGTCGAACCTGGGTCCAACGAACCCGGCTTTGATTAAGGAAATTCAGGGCAATATAAAGACTGTTGAGCAGCAAAACCCAGGTACTCCGGTGTCTAAGATTCCGCCGGACATGGTTGAATCTTCTGCTTCCGGGCTCGACCCGGATATTTCGATACAGAACGCCATGATTCAGGTCCCTAGGATTGCGAAGGCTACTGGAATCAGCCAGACCGAACTCGTGGCTATGATTAACCAGTACAAACAGGGGCTGTTTATTGGCATCTGGGGTTCACCTATGGTGAATGTGATGCAACTCAATCTCGCGATCGAAAAGCGGCTTGGGCGGTAAGCAGAAACGGCGCGAATGTTGGCCTGAATCGGAAGCAAGTGACGGGCTCAGGGATGGCTAATACGGCGTTCCTGAGTCCGTTGTGCTTTCAAGGCTTGTATCGGGTTGATTGGTGTATCAATATGAAGTTCAATGAACACAGTCCGCATCGGTGAATCGGTGAGGTGGTGTGAGATGGCGGGGAAACTGAAAATTTTTGTGGGGGCTGCTCCAGGAGTGGGGAAGACCTACACCATGCTGAGGGAGGCGCAAGCTTTAAAGCGTCAGGGCACAGACGTTGTGATCGGATACGTGGATGTTCATGAGCGCCCAGACACTGAAGCACAATTGGAGGGGCTCGAGGTTCTCCCGAGAAAACAGGTTCACTTCCACGGGCGAACTTTTGAAGAGGTCGACATGGATATCATTGTTCGACGTAAACCGGATGTTGTTGTGATCGATGAGTTGGCTCACTCCAACGCGCCAGGCTCACAATTTCCCAAACGATATATGGATGTGGAGTTTATTCTTGACCAGGGAATCCATGTTCTGACGGCAGTCAACGTGTTGCATCTTGAAAATGCGCATGCTGAAGCTGAACGAATTACCGGTGTCAAGGTGAGGGAAATTATACCGGAGGAGTTCGTCAAGAGAGCTGATGAGGTTGAGGTTGTAGATGTCACGCCGGAGACTCTTCGGCAACGCTTGCGTGATGGGAGCATTTACTCGGAGGACAAAGTACACCAGGCACTCAACAACTTCTTCCGCAAGTCCAATCTGGCTCCGTTGCGTGAACTTGCTTTGCGTGAAGTTGCGGAAGATGTGGATGAGCGACTGCAACAATCGTACGACCGACGGAAAATCCCTGGTCCCGTCGGCGCCCGTGAGAACATATTAGTCTGCGTTAGTTATTTGGACCGGGCACAGAAGTTAATTGAGAAGGCGAACCGAGTAGCCGTGCGGATGAAGGCTGAACTGATTGTGTTGACGATCACGTCAAGGACGCCAGACCTGCGTACGGCGAAGGATGAGGAACGCATTGAGAACTTAAAGAAACTGGCGGAGCAACACAACGGGCGACTGATTGTTGAGTTCCTGAACGACCGCAAAGTGGCAGAAGTCATTATAGAAGTAGCGGAGCGGGAAAACGTCACGCAAATATTTATTGGACAACCATCTCGCGAGCGCAAGTGGCAACGCGTGATGAAGGAGAGCCCGGTCCGATACCTTCTGCGAAACTTGAAGTATGTGGATTTGCGAATCGTAGGATGGCGAGATTAGAGTACATGGGAGTGGAAGTACACCGATGAGCATTGGACGCGAGCGCGGGGGCACCTCCTCTACGGAACGCGGTCATCTGACCATTTACGTTGGCGCAGCCCCTGGTGTTGGTAAAACCTACAAGATGCTTCAAGATGCAAACGACTGGAAGCGCAAGGGCGTCGATGTCGTAATCGGATTAATTGAGACGCATGGTCGGGACGAAACCGCTCATCAAATTGGCGGTCTCGAATCTGTGCCGCTGCGAGCGATTCGTTTTGAAGGACATCAATACCAAGAACTGGATGTCGAGGGCATTGTACATAGACACCCGCACACAGTACTCATAGATGAACTACCTCACACAAATGTGCCCGGGTGTGAGCGAGCGAAGAGGTACGAGGATATCGAGTACATTCTGGACCACGGAATCAACGTTGTGACGGCTGTGAACATTCAACATCTAGAAAGCCTGCACGACAAGGTGGAGCACATCACGGGTGTAAAAGTCCGGGAGAGGGTACCAGACTGGTTCATGGACATGGCGGATGAGGTAAAGCTCATCGACGTCACGCCGGAGACACTTCAGCAGCGCCTGTTACGTGGGAAGATTTACGCGTGGGACAAGGTTCAGCGGGCGTTAGAAAACTTCTTTCAGTCTGGCAACCTGTCAGCGCTCCGTGAACTCGCGTTGCTAGAAGTCGCAGATGACGTTGATCAGCGAATTGACAAGGACCGAAAACAGAGCGGCGAGTCCTCGAAGCATGATGACCCGAACCGGGGCCGGATTCTTGTCTGTGTGAACTATCGCCCACATTCAGAGAAATTGATTCGGCGCGGATGGCGAGTCGCAGACCGGCTGGACGCCGAGCTATACGTGTTGGTCGTCTTGCCCAAAGGTCCGCTCGGTGAAACGGAGAAGAAAGAAATGCAACGGATACAGAAACTGAGTGAGGAATTTGATGGAATATTTATTACTACGACTGAGAAGGAGGGGGGGATAGGCGCGACGATTGTGGCGGTCGCTCAATTGCTCGGTATTTCGCAGATTGTCATAGGTCAGCCGGTTTTCGGAAGTCGGTGGTTGGAGAGGATGAAACGTACGCCTGTTGACTATGTTCTAGAAAACGCCGAGTTTGTGGATTTACACGTAGTTGCTCACACCAGGACCTAAGTTCGAACATGAGCTAGGCGGTGATGATGTTACAAAGCGCGCCTTCTGCTACTCCTAGCGTAGCCGAGAACATCCCAAATTACAGATCGCACGACCCGGATTATGGTTTATGAGGTCGGGTAGAGCGCAGGGCAAACTTGCTTTCACTACCGTGAAGCAAGCGGACAATGTTTTCTCGATGCCGATACACGACGACGAGAGCGAGCGATATTCCGAGGCAAAGCGATGCCCACGTATGCGGCAAAAAGAGAGTGAATACAGGCGTGAGGCAAATGAAAGCGAGTGACCCAAGGGAAACATAGCGGGTAAAGATGATCGTGACAATACATATGATGCAGGCTGCGAGTGCAGGAATAAACGCCATCACGGAGAGGACACCGATCGAAGTAGCGACGCCCTTGCCTCCGCGAAACTTGTAATAAATCGGCCAGTTATGTCCAACGACAACGGACAGCCCACATAAAAATTGAAGCCAGTCCACTCCGGGAAACAACCACCTGGATAAGAAAATTGGCGCCATCCCTTTTGCAATATCTAAGATAAGAACAAGCACTGCCCATTTCAGTCCAAGAATACGCGACGTGTTTGTTGCTCCCGCGTTTCCGCTGCCGATGTCGCGAATGTTCGCTTTGGCGATGAGTGCCACGAACAAACTACTGAACGATATTGAACCTAAAAGGTAGGAGAGAGCAACTAGGAGAACAGGCATTTCGACTCGCTCCTCACTGTACGACTGTGTAAAACATTAAACTTGCAACCGCTTTCTATATTCCACATCGACACTCTATCTCCTATTTTAGTCGCTCTGAAAATTAAAACCAAATACGCCTTTAAAACGCGTTACAACGTGTTGACACAAAAAACGTCATCAGGTATATTGAAATCGGATTCAAGCTAGGTTAGCAAATTATAAGTTAATCAATCGGAGAGTTGGAGAACCGAACTGTTCCCGGAGCCCGCGTGGGCTGGGATGAGTTCGGTGTTTTTGTGTTCTCTCCTGTAAGGAGGTGGGGCAGTCATTAGTGTCGGCTGCACTAAGACAACATCGTATGCAGGTTCGGTACCTAGGTATGTGCAGCAAGTAGTGGATTAAACTAGTGAATTTGAAGGCGGATACATGAGCCCGAGGAGGCATTATCATGTCGAATTTTTTGGCAGAACTGATTGGCACTTTCTTGCTGATTTTACTCGGTGACGGTGTCGTGGCAGGCGTTGTTCTGAAAAAGTCTAAAGCTGAGAACTCTGGATGGGTAGTGATTACGCTTGGCTGGGGCCTCGCGGTTATGGTTGGTGCGTATACAGTAGGACACTACAGCGGGGCATTTTTGAATCCAGCCTTGACCATTGGCTTTGCTGTGGCAGGTAAATTGGCGTGGGCGAAGGTACCGAGTCTCATCGCGGGGCAAATGGTCGGTGCTTTTCTCGGTGCTGTCGCAGTATTCATTCACTACCTGCCACATTGGAAAGAAACTGAGGACCCGGCGACGAAGTTGGCTGTATTCTCTACTGGCCCCGCAATTCGCAACCCATTTGCAAACTTCGTCAGTGAAGTCATCGGTACTTTTGTTCTGGTTCTGGCGCTGCTCGCGTTTGGCGCCAAGGGGCTGGTGTTCAGCAACGGTCTCGAAACCTTCGTGGTTGGCTGGTTGATTGTCTCTATCGGTATGTCATTGGGTGGCACTACTGGGTACGCGATTAACCCAGCCCGTGATCTGGGGCCTCGTATCGCACACGCGATTTTGCCGATTCCAGGGAAAGGGAGCTCTGATTGGGGATATGCTTGGATTCCTGTGCTGGGCCCGATTGTCGGTGGCATCATCGCTGCGTTGGTGTACATGGGTTTGTTCCACTGAGAGAGGTTGACTGCAAGTGGTTTGGATGGCTGAGTACTGGATACTGATTGGATGCAGAGTTTAACGGTGAACTAGAACGAGTGAATGATGAGGAGGAACTGAGAATGGAAAAACAATACGTGTTGGCGATTGACCAAGGGACTACGAGTTCAAGGGCTATCCTGTTTAACAAAGGCGGTGAAATCGAAGCCGTTGCACAAAAGGAATTTACTCAAATCTTCCCGAACGCTGGCTGGGTCGAGCACGACGCCATGGAAATCTGGGGCTCCGTACAGAGCGTGATTGCGGAGGTGTTGGCAACGCATCGCATTGCTGCCCAAGACATTGCAGCGATCGGTATTACGAATCAGCGTGAAACGACGGTCTTGTGGGACAAGCATACAGGCATTCCGGTTTACAACGCAATCGTCTGGCAGTCCAGGCAAACATCGGGGATTTGCGACGAGTTGAACAAGCAAGGGTATGCAGACATGGTGCGCAGTAAGACGGGGTTGCTGATTGATGCGTACTTCTCCGGCACCAAAGTAAAGTGGATTCTTGACAATGTGGAAGGGGCGAGGGAGAAGGCAGAGCGGGGAGACCTGTTGTTTGGTACGATGGACACTTGGCTCGTCTGGAAACTGACGGGTGGCAAAGCGCATGTAACTGACTACACGAACGCTTCCAGAACGCTGATGTACAACATATATGACCTGAAGTGGGATGACGAGTTACTAAAAATGCTGACCGTTCCGGTAAGCCTCCTTCCGGAAGTCCGGCAGTCTTCTGAAGTATATGGCCATACGGCGGCAGACTTGTTCTTTGGTCAGGAAATTGCTATTGCCGGGATTGCTGGCGACCAACAGGCCGCTTTGTTTGGCCAGGCTTGCTTCGAACCAGGTATGGCGAAGAACACATATGGTACCGGTTGCTTCATGCTCATGAACACGGGCGAAAAGCCAGTACCATCTGCCAACGGGTTGCTGACCACCATCGCCTGGGGTGTGAATGGAAAAGTCGAATACGCATTGGAGGGAAGCATTTTCGTTGCTGGTTCAGCCATTCAGTGGTTGCGCGATGGCCTCCGCATGTTTCAGCGCGCTTCCGACTCTGAGGAGTATGCAGTTCGCGTTGAGTCGACTGATGGGGTTTACGTAGTCCCAGCATTCGTAGGACTTGGAACCCCCTATTGGGACAGTGATGCTCGAGGTGCAGTTTTCGGCCTAACCCGCGGTACGCAAAAAGAACACTTTGTCCGCGCCACCCTCGAGTCCCTTGCCTATCAGACGCGCGACGTGCTATCCGCTATGGAGGCGGATTCTGGATTACCGTTGAAGACGCTTCGTGTAGACGGTGGTGCGACCGCCAATGACTTTCTGATGAAGTTTCAGAGTGATGTGCTTGGAGTTCCGGTACAACGACCGACGATCCTTGAGACAACCGCCCTCGGGGCAGCCTATCTTGCTGGCCTAGCGGTAGGATTCTGGGAAAGTCGGCACGAGATTTCTGACAACTGGGCGATCGACCGGACATTTGAAGCGGATATGGATGAAGCACATCGGCAGCGGTTATACTCCGGTTGGAAAAAGGCAGTGGCAGCGACACGAGTCTTCAAGTAAAATAAAAACAGAAGTACTGAACCGTCGGGCAGTCTGTCTTGTGGTTGCCTTGTGCGGAGCGTTTACGCAGACTAGGTTGTCCTTCTGTACGACAGTTTGCCAAGTTAATATAACGTGTGTTGAGTTTCGGAGAAACCACAAACCGGCCTGTTTCCTACAGGTCGTGTTTGTGGTTTTTCTAACACAAGGGGGGTTTCCACGGTGTCGACGAGTTTCTCAGTGCTTAACCGATCTGAACTCGTATCGAGACTACGTTCTGAACCGTTGGACGTTCTCGTCATCGGTGGGGGTGTTACCGGAGCCGGTATTTTATTGGATGCGCAAACTCGGGGTATGAAGGTCGGTCTTGTGGAGATGCAAGACTTTGCCGCTGGCACATCTAGTCGCTCGACCAAACTGGTCCATGGTGGACTGCGTTACTTAAAGCAGTTCGAAATTGAACTTGTCGCTGAAGTCGGGACAGAGCGAGCCATCGTGTACGAAAATGCTCCACATGTTACGACTCCGTTGTGGATGATACTGCCGATTGTCCAACGTGGGACCTATGGAATGTTCATGAGTTCGATCGGACTCTACATGTACGACCGGTTGGCGCAGGTGAAGGACAGCGAACGCAGAACGATGCTATCCAAAGAAGAGGCGTTGGAACTTGAACCGCTGCTAAGCCCGGACTCGTTGAGGGGGGCTGGGAAGTACGTCGAGTACCGAACGGATGACGCGAGACTTACACTGGAAATTTTGAAAGAAGCTGTAGAGCAAGGTGCCATGGCGTTGAATTACACCAAAGCGGACACACTTGTCTATCAGAATGGAAAGGTGTCTGGTGCCAGTCTTACAGACCTTCTGACCGGAGAGACATATACCGTCTCAGCGCGGAAGGTAGTCAATGCGACGGGACCTTGGGTTGATGAACTGCGCACCTTAGACAAGTCAAAAAACGGAAAGTCGCTACATTTAACCAAAGGTGTGCACGTCGTGATTGACCATTCGCGGTTCCCACTTCGTCACCCAGTTTACTATGACGTACCGGATGGCCGGATGGTGTTTGCAATCCCGAGAGAAGGAAAGGCCTACGTGGGGACGACGGACACGAACTACCATGGAGATCCGAAGAATCCCAGGACGACCAAGCGTGACCGCGATTATCTAGTCGACTGCGTCAACCATATGTTTCCCTCTGTTCATCTGACAGACGCTGATATCGAATCTTTTTGGGCTGGCGTGCGTCCACTCATCCACGAGGACGGTAAGGCGCCTTCAGAGATATCGAGGCGCGATGAGGTGTTTGTCTCGAAGAGCGGTTTAGTCACCATTGCTGGAGGTAAATTGACGGGATACCGCAAGATGGCGGATAAGGTTGTGTCTCTCGTCGCTTCGCAGTTGTCTAGTGAGTATGGACAGAGTTACCCTGACTGTCTGACGGAACACGTCACTTTGTCTGGTGGGAAATTTGGTGGTTCACAAGCTATGCCAGCGTATTTGACCGAGCGCATCGCGGAAGGAACAGCGTTAGGCTTACTAGAAGAAGAAGCTTCACGACTTGTCATGAGATACGGAACCAATATCGGTACACTGTACGACATCATTCGAGAGCGAGCAGATGAGGCCTCAGAATTTGGCCTGTCGCGAGAGGTGTATGCAGCTCTTGTATACGGGATTGAACATGAAATGCTTGTTACGCCTTCAGACTTTTTCATCAGGCGTACAGGGGCAATGTTCTTCCATATACATTGGGTGAGGAAGTGGCAAGACCCCGTTGTAAAGTACATGGCGCACTGTTTCCGTTGGTCTGAAGAACAAACAACTGAGTACATTGACGAGTTGGCGTGGCAGATCGCGACCGCGACGGAAGCCGTTGACGAAGAGCTCTGAGTTATTTCTTGAATGGGCTTCTTATGATAGATGAGCAACTGTTCTTCAAGGGAGGTTATTACGACGATGGACACGGAAGAGCGACTATCACAAGACGCCGTTCGCGATAGTGGGGAGGAGCATTTTGTGGAACCTGTAGACCCGTTAGAGCGTCTGCTGGAAATCGTCAGTGGAAAAGAAGAAACCCTTGAAAAAGTGTTGAACCTGCTTCAGGAAGCGGATCACAAGGGGATTCTGCGCTTAATTGGATACTTTGTCGAAGAGTCTAATCAACTGGTCGATGCGGGCATTGACACGTTGACTACAGCTAATGCGTTTTCGCTCATGTCATCCGCATCTGAGGTGAAACACGCAATTAGTCAGATTGATTTCAAACCATTGCCGACGGTTTTAAAGGGCATCAGTCAGTTCATGGAGGGGTTATCGGCACAGGATCAGGAAATTCAAGTGCGTGGGGCATTTGACCTGGTCAAGCTGCTCAAAGACCCAGACATCCGGACTGCGCTGACGGCAATTTTTAGCGGTTTGAAATCGCTTGGCAAAGGGATGCGGGGTACGGTGTGACGGACCCTTTGCTAATCAAGCGAGAACTGGGTGCTTGGACGCGGTGATTGGAGGATGAACATGACGTTCGATAGTCAACGAGTCATTCCAGCGGCTCGCAGCATTAAGGACTTTGAGTTGGCTGTACGTTTTGGGTTCCAGCATATCGTAATGTTGGAGATTCACCTAGCCCAGGTGAAATATGTCACACGTCTAGCACACCAACACGGTGCGAAGGTACTGTTGCACGCGGATTTGATTGAAGGGCTAAAGTCCGATGAATCTGGAGCTCAGTTTCCGTGTCAGGAAGTACAACCGGATGGGCTCATTTCTACCCACGCGCATGTCGTTACAACGGCTATGAAGCGAGGACTGATCGGTGTTCAGAGGGTATTTCTGCTCGACAGTCACTCGTTGCAAACGAGTTACCGAGTCGTGAAATCGGTGACACCCGATTACCTAGAGGTTTTGCCGGGGCTCATGACTGGCGTGCTTCGAGATATTCGAGAATCAACTGGCTTGTCCATCCTCGCCGGCGGGTTTATTCGCACGGTACAGGATGTTGAAAACGCAATTTCTGCGGGAGCCGTTGGGGTTACAACTTCGGAGCATCACCTATGGGTCGAATTCGCTCCGAGAAGGTAACGAGTAGAATCCTGGAGGTGTTTGTGTGAAGAAGCTCATCAATGAAGTCGGCGAGTATGTGAACGAAATGTTGGATGGTTTTGTGGTTGCACTGCCAGCTGTACGGCGCGTTGAAGGGACGCAGGTGATTGTCCGTTCGCAGTTGGCGCAAAAGGTGGGCGTGGTGAGCGGCGGTGGAAGTGGCCATGAACCCGCTCATGCCGGATATGTCGGCTATGGAATGCTGGATGGGGCAGTTGCCGGCGAGGTGTTCACTTCACCGACACCAGACCAAGTGTTAGAGGCCATTCGGACTGTGAACCAGGGACAGGGAGTTCTGTTGGTGATCAAGAACTACACAGGGGATGTCATGAACTTTGAAATGGCTGCTGATTTGGCACGGGCTGAGGGAATTGAGGTCGAGCAGGTTGTCGTCAATGACGATGTTGCAGTTGACGGCAGCACCTATACGGTCGGTAGGCGAGGAATCGCAGGAACCGTATTTGTACACAAGGTGGCCGGTGCTGCAGCTGAGGCAGGTCTGTCGCTTACTACAGTCCGGAAGTTGGCTGAAAAGGTCATCGCTAATGTGCGCAGCATGGGAATGGGACTTTCACCCTGTACGGTTCCGGCCAACGGACAACCTAGTTTTGAACTAGGGGAGTCCGAGGTTGAAATGGGTATCGGTATTCACGGCGAGCCGGGTATTGAACGATTGCCCTTGACCTCTTCTGATGAAACCGTCAATTTTCTGCTCACACGAATTCTATCTGACCTCCCGTTTTCCAAGGGAGACGAGGTTGCCGTGATGGTGAATGGAATGGGCTCCACACCGCTAAGCGAGCTGTTTATCGCGAACCGTCGCGTCTCACAGGTGCTTTCCGCACAGGGAATTAACGTGTACCGGACATTTGTCGGGGAATTTATGACGTCGCTTGAGATGGCTGGGTTTTCGGTCAGCCTGTTAAAACTTGATGACGAGATGAAACGCTATCTGGACGCGCCAACCCATGCTCCAGCGTGGCCCAACATGGGGGGGCTTGGTCAATGACGGAGCTTGGGCTTAGTTCTCTTGTGGGCTTTGTCGACTCGTATTCGTTGCGGTTGGCAGAGTTAAAGGAGACGCTCAATACACTGGACAACCGAATTGGGGACGGAGATCACGGAACGAACATGGCGCGAGGGTTTGCGGCGGCTAACCAGCAGTTGCAAAAAAATCCGCCTGCTGACTTAGGTGCAGCGTGCAGTGCCGTTGCCATGGCACTGCTCGGGCACGTTGGCGGGGCTTCAGGCCCCTTGTACGGCACCGTCTTTTTAAAGATGGGCAATGTCCTAGGCCATGAGCCACATGCAGACGAGGCAACGTTGGTTCAGGCCATAGCGGCGGCGAGACAGGGCATTGCGGAAAGAGGAAAGGCAACCTACGGTGACAAGACGATGCTGGATGTCTGGGAAAAGAGTGTCACTTATTTACAGGGTAACCCGGCCACAGACCGCTTTCTTGGCGTAGCCACAGTGGCTCTTGACGAAGCGTTGGCAACGCGCGACCGCATTGCGAAGAAAGGGCGAGCCGCATACCTCGGACCGCGCAGTCAGGGCGTTTGTGACCCCGGGAGCGTCTCGAGCGGTCTGTTTTTCGAGGAGTTTGCGAGAGCATGTGGGAAGGAGCTTGAGTTGATTCCATGGGACACGTTAGTCTTGTGATCGTTTCGCACAGCCGCAAACTGGCACAAGGCGTGACAGAACTTGCAGCGCAGTTGACGGGGCCATCCGTGTGTATCAAGGCTTGTGGAGGAGTCGAGGACGGCGAGCTAGGGACATCTGCTACAGACATAGTGAATGCCATACTGGCTTGCCCGGAAGATAGCCCGGTTCTGCTGTTCTTTGACATTGGCAGTGCCTTCATGAACTGCGAAATGGCTCTGGAACTGGTTGATGAAGCGACTCGGAGTCGTGTGCAGATCGTGGACGCGCCTTTAGTTGAGGGGGCCGTTGAGGCCGCAGTGTCAGCTGGACTCGGACACTCTCAAGACCAAGTCATTGAGTCAGCGCGAAGGGCGCGCGGACAAGCGAAAATCCTTGGACGATAAGGCGAATTGAGTGGTCAGCCCGTGCGTTGGCCAGCACGGGCTGAGCGACGTACGAAGCGCTTCTGTCGCACGCGACTTGCCGTTGAGTTGGCGCAGCGTAATTCGTGCAGAATTTGTTTGAATCACGAACCGGTAAACACCGACAGGTTCCGCCATTGCCTAGGCGCACAGTTGGGATTAAAATGAAAGTGAATTCAGAAAATTAGTTCGACTATCGCCAGCGATTGAATAAAACTCCTGTGACAAGGCGAACTACGGCTTGATATGGAGTTTTTCGATTTGCGGGCAGTCCGGTGAGGTGATGACATGAGCACCGGGGTATATCTTGAGGTTTTGTTCTACGATGGAGAGACAAGTCACTTGTTTGGGAGACTGTCCTATGAGTCGTTTCTCCAGCAAATGATGCGAAAGGGGCATATGCCTAGCTTTACTGTAACACGTGCCTGGTCCGGACTTGATGCTCGCGCGCGCATTCAGATGCTTGAGTCGGATTACCTCAGTGCGCATGTGCCTGTTTGTGTACAGATGTTTACGTCTGCACAGGAAGCGGAGCAACTGTTGACTGATATGGACGAAATCCACTTGTTAGATTGCAAGGTCGTCATTCATCCAGCATTTGACCTGAAATCTTGGGTGGGAGGTGGTTACATGGCATGTCGATCTGAAAGTGACGGTGCGGTGGTTAAAGTGTATATGAACGAGACAGACCGTGTAGACGGAGTTCCGCTTGCCTTGCGCATGCTGCAGACGCTGCGCGAACTCCATCCTTTGTGGGCTGATGTGGAACATGCTATTGAAGGGTATGAACAGGGGCGCATAGTCCGTCACGCGGGCTGGTTTTCCAATCACCGAGACTCTATGGTCCTCGAGGCTGTCTTCTCGAGCGACGATTTTCCGGAGAGACTGCAGCAGATGTCCGACCTGATGTCGCACGCATCCGGTCCGGCCATTCTGATGCCTGGAAAGGTCATTCACTACAGAGCCTCATCGTCTGGAGCGACCCAAACAAATTAGCACAAAGGCACCAGACACTAACCGTTGCCTTTGTGCCTTGTTCTCTTCAAGTATACTTCCCTGTCAACGGTACAGAGCGGCTATCGCCAACATCACGAGAACGGCTCCAAGAATCGTAACGAGATAACCCCACAAATATCCGTGTTGCCAATATCGAACCTTAGCGGTCAACCGCAGGAATGCCTTGGTTGGAATGAACCAGTGCTCTGTACCTAACCACTGTCTGGTCTTACGCTGTAACTGCCACTGGCGCGGTACATCAGCCGTCCCACTGACCAATTGTCGATTGATCTGATAGCCAATGAGACGAGACCAAAACATCCGATAGGGATTTGCGTATGCAGAACTCGTATATTCCGACGCCACTGCGCGGTGTTCGCGGCCGCCTAGCCAGGCCGGCACTGTACGAGTCGCGTAGGCCCTACGCAATGGCAAACGGCTGATGCCAAGTGCTAAGAGTGCAAAGACAACAAACCACAAGAGAATATAGGTTGGGGCGATGGTTGCCACAAATTCGCCTGGTTGAATTACGAACCCGGGCGCCGGGAAAAAGCCTAAGCCACCCGCACCAAGACTCACCATAGTAGGGTTTGATACTGGGCTGTGAAACACTGTCGGCACGATGTTCCGAAGCGGCCCAGTGCTTGATAGCACGTCACCGATGACACGCTGAAAACTGGGCATGACGGAGGTAGGGAACCAGCCATACGCGAGGCTCAGGACTCCCAATAATGAGAGGCTCGCGCCGCCCCAGAAACTCGTGCGGTGGGGGCGTTCGGACAACGCGGGAGACGTTCTACTACGCGCGGTCATGGCAAACACAAAGACCTTGAGGAACGCGGTCACGGCGAGGGCCGCCCCTGCAGCCGCGAACATGCCGGCGACGGCGACGAGCACCTCTTGCGGGCCTGATAAACTGCGGTAGACCTGCAACATTCCTTGAAGCGTTAACCACTCCGATGCAAATCCGCTGAATGGGGCGACAGTCGCCAATGTCAGACACGCGATCAGCAGGGCGAGTCCCACACCGGGCATGATTTGAAATAGACCTCCGAGTCGCTCAAGGTCAGTCGATCCGAATCTCCGTCCCACTTCACCGACCGTGAGAAAGGCAAGCGCCTTCGCCAGTGCGTGGGAGACCATTTGCACAAACAGAGCCATCATCGCGACGTTTGCAAACCGAGCATTGTGGTGTGCTGCAAAAACAGTGGCCACACCAAGGCTAATCACCATCAAGCCCACGTTTTCTATGCTGCTGTAAGCCAGCAACCGCCTCAGGCGAGACTCGATGACAGCGAACAGCGCTCCGGCGAACAGGGCAAGTACACCGAGCCAAACCACGATGAGACTCACCCACACCGATAGTTCTCCCGTCATAGCCGTTACGCGCAGCACTCCGAAGAGGCCAAGGTTCAAGAGTCCACCGGCGAGGATGGCGTTTAGGTGCGCGGGCGCCGCATCGTACGCGTCAGGCATCCAAAGTTGCATCGGCAGAATGCCGCTCTTCGCACCAAATCCGAAGAGTGCGAGGAGGAAAACGGTATCTCGCAGCCCAGCCGAAGCCGTTCGCAAGTGCGCAGTCACTTGGACAAAGTCAAAGGCGCCGGTACGCGACGTCGCGAGAATGGCAGCTAACACGAGCAAGAGGAAACCTACCTCGCTCACGAGGAGTGTGATATAGGCAGCCCTGCGCACGGCCCGTCGCTGGTGCAACACAAGGACGTACGCGTACGCGCATAGGGACATCGCCTCCCAGGCGATAAGTAATGGAAAGACGTTTTGCGCTGTGAGCAGGAAACTGGTAAAGACGAACTGTACAGACACAACCGCAGTCATTCCGGCACTCGTTCCGGCACCATGGTGCTTTGCGTGTTCCACAGCCATCAGGCTCGAGACCGCACCAATGCAGCCGAGCAGTAAGAACAAGAGGCTGGACAGCGCGTCTGCCCGGAAGGCCCATGTTCCAAGTGCGGGAGCGGTAGGGAGGGCGAATAGCAGCGGGGCGCGATGTGTGACGAGTCCGAGCAATCCCAGCAGCGCCTGCAGGGCGGCACCCAGGAAAACGCCGAGCCACAGCTTGCCGTCCAGTTGACGTCGGACGGGGCGAATGGCTACGAGAATGATAATGGCGGTAAATACTACGAGTGACATCCAGAACAACTCAGGCACGCTCTGCACCTTCTTCCATCCGTCCGCTTGCAAGGAGAAGCCCATGGATGAGGGCGTAAGGCGTCGGCGGACATCCAGGAATGTAAGCGTCCACGGGGATCACGGACTCGATCGGTCCGACGAATTGCGCACTGTCCCGGAACAAGCCTCCGTGAATCGGGCATACTCCCGCCGCAATGACAATGCGGGGGCGCGGCATGGCCTCATACGTGGCCATCAGCACGTCCTTCATCGCTTTCGTCAGCGCTCCTGTGACGAGCAGTACATCCGCGTGACGGGGCGAAGATGCGAAAAATAACCCGAGTCGATGAAAATTGTAATATGGGTTGGATAGTGCCAGCACCTCAGACTCACACGCGTTGCACGAGCCGACATCAATGTGCCGGATGTGCAGGCTGTGACCAAACTTTTTTTGGAACTGCAGAAGTGTCGTGGCGTCTAATTGTTGCCAGTCTGGTTTTGGAACTGTGCCATACGTATCAGGCGCTACACTGAAGCTGTGAGAGGCCATTGAGGGTTCCTTATTCATCAATTGACACCTCCAATGTTCAAAATCAGCTGATCGCGAGATAGGGTGGCACGGTCGACATCGCGGGACCACGCAAATGCTTGGATGGGGCAGCGTGCGACACATCGTCCACAGCCGATGCACGCTCCTGTGTCGACTATCGGCATGCCGGCACTGATGTGCGTGATGGCATCAGTCGGACATAAGTCGATGCACGAGCACGCTGTTTCCTCACAGGACCCGACCGTTACCACAAATGTGTGCCAATCGTCGTGTTGCTGAAGTGTTTGCTGCTTCTTGGGATATGGCGTTGTCACGCGCCCACTAGCTAGCCCAGAGCGTATCCAATTGCCGAACATTCGAGTCCCTCCCTTGGTGAACAACCCGTCTGCGTTCCTGACAGGACCCAGACAGATCGGGGTCGCACAGTGATTCAACGGTCCATGCCAGCGCAGGACAGGCCAAAACTGGCGTCGATCACTGGAAAGTCGGTTTGAATATTGCCATTCGCCGTTGCTAATCCGAACACTGGCCAAATCCAACTGGAAGCAGAGCGGACTCCGTAAAACTTCACGCGTCCGTCAGCTACCACAACGACGTGTGCGACTCGACCGCGTGCCCCTTCGACGAACCCGACACCCCAGGCTTCCGTCGGCGAATGACGTGGTGCCGGGGTGTCAGTTCGCTCGGTGTCAGCCAGCCTCCGCGCTAGGTTGCGAACCATGCGGACGGAGACGTTCCATTCGTCCACGCGGACGTCGAAGCGGGATTTGGCGTCGCCTGCTGCCATCGATGAGGTGCAGATTTCGTACCCGGTCCCTGTGTAATGGGCGGGGAATTCGTGGCGCATGTCAGTCTTGACGCCGCATGCTCGAGCTGTCACTCCAACGAGGCTGTACTTGTCTGCCCATTCGCGTTTCACAGTACCCGTGCCGACTAATCTGTCGATGAACGTCGGGGTTCGACTGAGCAGTCGAATAAAGTGATTCAGCCGCTCATCGGCGGCAGATAAACTCGCTTCCAGGTGTGGCAGAGACGTCTTCCAGTTAATATTTGATGAGCTAAACAATTGCACTGCCCCGCGAAGGTAGCGAGACCCCGTCAGGTCCGCAGCTAGTCGGAGACACTCTTCTTTCACTCGCGCCAACTGTGCCTGCCCAACGGTCATGCCTGCAGCTGAAGCGAGTTGGGAGAGGTCGTGGGCGTGGTTGTACAAACGCTCAAGTTCCACCCACAACTGCCGTTCCCACAGCACGTGACTCGGTGGCTGCCAGCGGTGGGCCTGTTCCAGGGCGGACGCGCACGCACTGGCGTGGGCCGCCGTGGATGTGCCTGAGATTCGTTCCGCAAGGAGCAATACATCCTCCGCTGCCTTCCCAATGGCGATTTGTTCGATCCCCCTGTGTTTGTAAAACAACTGTGGCTGCAGATGCATGATTTGCTCGCCGACCGTGTCGAACAGGAAGAATGCTGATTCGCTGACGTCTGCACGGACAGGCCCAAGCGGGAGAGAGAATACGCCAGCCCCTTCGACTCGCCTCTCAAGGTCAACAAGGTGGGGATGCAAGATGGGCACAAGGTCCGGATGGTCCAAAGGTTCATAACCCGTCCGTTCCCAGACTTCGCGCTCGGGCCAAAGTAACGCTGGCCAGTCGTTTGCGAGCGACGGCCAAGGTTCACGTGTGGACAGGTCGGCGGTGAGCCAAACCTGCTCTTCACTGCCCGAACGGGCGAGAACGGCCAGGAGTGCATCCGCGTGTGTTTCTTGGATGACGCCGTAGTACAGGAGTTGCCACGTTGGTGCCTCTTCATCAGACGTGGACCGAAGACAGCGGTTGAGGAGCGTATTTGAAAAGTCAGCGAGGCTGGCAGCGTGATAAGAATTGCTTGGCATCGCCGGTACAAGCTTTTGTTTCGGCACGGTATGCATGGAGATTTCCCCCTTGCGATTTTTGATCAGACAAATGAAGTGTGTATCAGCCCACTTACGACAAGTGGGAGGAGCGTTCCAAGCACCAAGGTCATCGCCAGGTGCACGGATGTCGGAACTAGAATGCCTGCGCCTTCCCGAGACCGCTGTAACAGTCGTAATTGACTCGATGGTTCACCGTATCCGATCTGTATTGCGTAGCGAAGAAAGTTCCCAAACAGCAGAACTAGGCAGAGGATCAGGAGAATCGCTAGCCAAATCATTCCATGGTTGGCGATTGCGTATAGGATTAGGAATTCACTGATGAATAAGCCAAACGGGGGTGCCCCTGCAATGGCGAGCATACTAAACATGAGGGCGTGCCCCGTCCGCGGCAACACACTGGAGATCCCGCTAAGCCCTCGCATGTCTGTAGACCCCCAGATGTGCAGGAGTTCCCCTGATTGGTAGAACAGCATCGATTTGATGAGTGCGTGGTTTGCCATCTGCAGGTAACCTGCCAGCATGCCAAGCGGACCAAAGGCAAAGCCAATGGCTACGAGGCCGAGGTTCTCGGCGCTCGAGTACGCAAAAAGTCGCTTGTAATCAGTCTGTGATACGGTCATCAGAGCACTGACCGCAATCGTGACAAATCCGACGGTGGCAAGCATCCAATTGGCAAAATCCGATTGACCGCCGGAGTGGAGAATGGCCTGAAGACGGAGAATGCCATACATGCCACAATTCAACTTGATTCCACTCAGCATCGCGCTAATCGGGGACGGAGCCTGGCTGTGTGCATCTGGAAGCCAAAAGTTAAAGGGCACGAGCCCTGCCTTGGCGCCAAACCCCGCTAACACGAGAACAAAGGATACCCGCTCAATCACCGGTGGTACTGTCTTCGCCATGTGTGAAAACGTGGACCATGTAGCGTCAGGGAGCGGTACTTTTGCGAATCCAACAAACAGAACCAGTCCGAACAGAGCGATGAGTCCACCCGTAATCATGATGACGAGATACTTCCATGTAGCCTCATGCGTGAGTTGCGTATCGTGCCAGTCGACGAGAAGGACAGAAGCGAGCGCTGTCAACTCCACTGCTCCCCAGGTAAAAAACACGTTTTGCAACAGGGGAACAGCGAGCAGCGAGAGGTAGAAGACAAGGAATAAGGTGAAGTAGTGTAGTTCCTTCTCTACCGTGGATTTCATCGCTGCGACGTCTCTTCGAACGTAACCCACAGAGTACATCGCCGCGGTGAAGCCGACGACCAGGGTAATAGCCGAAATCCCGAGACTGAGCGGATCAAGTAGCCAGCCTCCAGAGGACGCCGACAAGCTTTTGACAGGGGTCGGAAGCACAATCAGAGCGACTCCCGTTACGAGCAAATTTAGTCCCGTGACCACGACCGGGACCCACGCCCTCAGCTGACGCGGCACAGAAAATAAAGCCGCGATTCCGAGGAGGGGAAGGAGCAAAAGTATCGATAACCAAGACATGTCCTCACCCCCTCAATTGGTGGAAATCTCGCAGGTTGAACGAACCTGCTCTCCCGTAGTGACCGATCAGCGCCACGAACAGGACGACGACAAGGGCAATGTCGATGAACATCACGTAGTCCGCCATGACCGAGACGCGAGAGAGCTCAGCAGCGATGGCGGTATCGACGCCGTTTTCGGCGCATAGCAGCCCGACCATCTGGCGCCCCGCGTCGTGGGTGAGGCTCGTGACTGCGATGCCTGTGAACAGGGTCGCAAGTGCAAATCCAAAGCTGAGTGCCCCCTGTGCATGCCACGCAGAGACAATGAAACCGGTAACTAGACTGATGAGCACGGCGGTCGAGACACCAAAGGTAGGGGTGCCGAGAAACAGGTTGGATCGCTGATGCATGACCGAACGTGGTAATCGAATCCACACCAGACTCGGCACGATAACACCGCGAACGACGATGAGCCCACCAAAAGCAACCCACATACTGGTGTCATGAGACCGAACTGCGTCCATGCCATAGAGGACAGCAACGAGTCCTGTTTGAACCAGATAGCCGAGCAAGGCGTTGCTTAGCTCCCGTGCTACTGCCACCCATATCGTGCAGAGAAACACCAAGAGCGTAACCCAGGTCCAAATCAGCATGTTAAGTCCTCCTATCATTTACGTCTGCCTGGCTGAGACTTAGCTGAGGCCAACTGCGGACAACACGACGGCGCACAGGGCGACCAACGCAACACCCGCCATGAACTCTGGAATGCGAAGCAACCTCAGCTTCCCGATGGAAGACTCGACCCACACTACCACGGCGTTTAGACCGAGGAACTTGACGAACACGAGCGGCACTGCCAGAGCGATCGACCATGCGGCATGATAGCGGGCCAAACCCCATGGACTGACAATGACATTCAAGAGGATGACCCCAAGCACCGTGTACTTCATGGCGCCACCCCATTCGATCAACGCGAGGTGCGGGCCGGAGTAGTCATAGGCCCGGTTGTGGTCGATCATGGAGAACTCACGATGTGAAGATGGGTTGTCGACCGGGATGCGACCAGTCTCTGCAAGAAGTACGCCGAAAAATGCAGCAATCAGAAGCAAATGTACGGGCGACCAAGCCAGTTTCTGTAGGGTTTGGTTGACAATGAACGGGATCGTGGCATGTGCTGTGAAACTCACGGCGAACAGGATGACAATCAAAGCGGGTTCTACCGACATCGACACAAAACGTGCACGGGTGCTCCCAATACCACCATAAGGGCTTGCTCCTGCGGTGGCGCCTGTCAAAAGAGCAAACGTCGCCAAACCGAGGATAAATCCTCCGGCCATCATGTCTCCCGCGAACGCCATAAACAAAGGGTAACTGGTCAAAACCGGGATCAGCATCGCGACGATGAGGGGAGCTGCAAAGTAGACGTATGGTGCGACGCGGTACAAAACACCTGCGCCCTCCGGGAGAACAGTCTCCTTCACAAACAATTTTCTTAAATCTCGATAGACCTGAAAGATGCTGGGGCCTCGTTTGCCTTGAACAAACTCTTTCCCGCGGTCGAGGATGCCTTTGATAAGTGGTGATGCAAGTAAGATGAAGGCGAGTTGCGCGATCTGTGGCGCGACTGCTTGCGTGAATGACAACGACATAAGTGTCCCCCCTCTGCCTGTTGGCTCGGTGTCCGGGCAAGCCTATAGTGCGCCAGAATAAAAAATGACCCCTATCCAGAAATGTTTCTGGATAGGAGCCATTAGCCTCTCGGCATTTATGGCGAGCTCCATCGCCTTCCGGCAACTGCAAGTCAGACAAGAACTTCTAGGTTCATTATATGCGGGTTCATAAAAAATACAACACTAGCTCGACCCCAATGATGCGGACGTTTCGGATTGAATTAGGGCGATCCTCACCTTGATTAGCCACCTTATCACCGTTGAGCTAAGGAGTGATACTCATTCTCGGACCACGCTCCGGTTACGAGAGCACAACAGCCAACGTTCTGGGAGACGAATTCACCACGGCTGGTAGCAGGTTCACTGACCTCGCTACCCGCCGTGGGATATTCTCATTTGTAGGCGAATATTATCGTGGGTTGGGAGTGAAGTAACACGAAAAGGCGGTAGGGAGGAGAATACGTGCCAATCTCCACAGAAACCCAGCACGATGGTCTGTCAATTCTATCTCGGTTTTCAGAAGTGAGAAGATTCACGGAATACCTCATGGAACCACTTGAAATCGAGGATTATGTTGTTCAGGCAAGTCCGGATGCAAGTCCCATGAAGTGGCACCTGGCTCATACCACATGGTTTTTCGAAAGGTTTGTACTGACACCATTCTCCCCCGCTTACCGGCCGTACGACCCGCGCTTTGACCATCTGTTTAACTCGTACTACGAAACGGTCGGGAAGCCTTTTCCTAGATCAGCGCGGGGATGGCTATCCCGCCCGACAGTCAAGGAAATTTGGGGTTACCGGCAATACGTAGAAGAACACGTTGAAAAACTCCTGCTGGACAACAGCACTCCTCTCCATTCGGTTTGGCCAGCCCTCGAAATCGGCATCCACCACGAGCAGCAACACCAAGAGTTGATGCTCACTGACTTGAAGTACAACTTTTACGTGAATCCGCTGGAGCCGGTGTACCGTGAATGCGCATCTCGGCAGGCTCGTCCCAACACGAACAACTCGTTTGAATGGGAAACGTTTGACGGTGGACTCGTCGAAATCGGACACGATGGTCAGGGATTCGCGTTTGACAATGAAGGTCCTCGACACAAACTGTGGCTGGAACCATACCGTTTGGCCTCACGTCCCGTGACGAATGGAGAGTTCCTGGCGTTCATGGAAGATGGGGGGTATCACGAAGTGAGTTACTGGTTATCCGACGGGTGGACAACTGTTAGGAGAGAAGGATGGAGGGCACCACTGTACTGGGAACAAATCGATGGTGAGTGGTACTACTTTACGTTGTCGGGAATGCGAGCAGTGGATGAACGCGAGCCAGTTACCCATATCAGCTTTTACGAAGCTGATGCTTATGCTCGCTGGGCCGAAAAGAGGTTACCGACGGAGGCTGAATGGGAGAATGCATTCGCCAGTTGCAAGATCAAGGGAAACTTCGCAGAGACCCGTTATTACCATCCGTGTGCTGACGAGACTGGTGGTGTCGAGAGTGTTTATGGGGACGTATGGGAGTGGACGGCCAGTCCGTATGTTCCGTACCCCGGTAACACGCCGTTGGAGGGTGCACTCGGTGAGTACAATGCTAAATTCATGGCGAACCAAATGGTGCTTCGCGGTGGCTCCTGTGTAACACCGGCTTCACACATACGGCCCACGTACCGAAACTTTTTTCAGCCCGACAAACGCTGGCAGTTTAGTGGTTTGCGGTTGGCGGAGGGGTGCTGATGAGGACGGATCAGCGCGCTTACGAACTTTTGGATTTTCAACCGACAATCACTGATTTGCGGATGGAAGTACTTGACGGGTTGCGCAGGCAACAGAAACGGCTTGACTGCAAACTCTTGTACGACGAACGAGGTTCAACTCTATTCGAAGAGATTACAACTTTGCCAGAGTACTACCCTACTCGAGCAGAAATGGAGATTCTACGTCAACACGCGAAGGACATTGCTGCATGCATTGGGGAGAAATCAGCACTGATTGAGCTTGGCAGCGGCAGTGGCAAAAAGGTCAGGTTGCTATTCAGTAAATTACCCGATCCCGTTGCATATATGGCAGTTGACATATCAAAGGAATTTCTGCAAATGTCGGCGGAGGGGCTCGCTGGTGAGCATCCAGGTTTGAAGGTCGTTGCAATTTGTGCCGACTATACACAGCCTTTTGAACTTCCGCACCTTCCAGCGAAGAAGGTTTTATTCTTCCCGGGTTCTACCTTCGGAAACTTCGACCCTCCGCAAGGGCAACGGTTTTTAAGCCGATGGTCGCGGATGCTGGCAAAGGGTGATGGGTTGCTCATTGGGATCGATCTCAAGAAGTCCAGCGATGTGTTGCATTCGGCGTACAACGACTCAACTGGTGTCACGGCAGCATTCAATTTGAACCTGCTGGCTAGACTAAACCGTGAACTTGGCGCGGACTTTCAACTCCACAGGTTCGAGCACTATGCCTTCTACAATGAGTTTGAGAGTCGGATTGAAATGCACATTAGGAGTCGTGAGGATCAAGTTGTGACGATCGGCAATGTACCGATTCACTTTCATGTCGGTGAAACGATTCACACCGAGAACTCGTACAAATTCTCGGTACATTCGTTCCACGATCTGGCAAAGAAGAGCGGGTTCAGTTCGGTGCAGGTTTGGACGGACTCAGCGGGACTGTTCAGTGTTCACTATTTAGAGGTTGACTAAAACTAGCAGGATGGCGCCCGGGACCAGAATAAGGCTGTAATTGCACTTTCGTAAAACGCACGAGCGGGTTTCCGGTGCATGGTCGGTTGAGAGTCACTGAAAGTAGTGGCTCTTTTTTTTGTGCCAGCTTTGCACATATCGCTATTCACAACTCAAGATATGAAATTTGGCTAAGGCTCATCTTTAAACAAAGTCAGTCGATTTACAAGCGCGTAACTCGTGTGAATGTAGGTGTCTTTGGCGCTTTCAATCAGTACAATATTGAATCAGGGAGAGATTCCCATGTTTCATGTTTTCGCGTTGATCGTCGCCGCGGTTATGTATCTGGTTTATGGTATCTACCGTTTCCACAAACCTGCACAACGGCGTTCGTGGAAGCTTGCTGCATATGTTCTAGGTGCAGTAGTGGCATGGTACGAGGTACAAATGTTTTGATACTGGGTACTTCTTGGCGCAGTCTTGATTGTTCTTGCCATGTTTGATAAGTCTGCATCTGAGACAATGACTGTAGCACAGAACGGCAAGATTTCTTTTGGATAAAATGACCGAACATTTCGTATTGACGAAGAAAACGTTTTGGTATATCGTGTCTATAAACGTCTCGGATATATTCGAAAATGCTCACGCGTATGATACCAAAACGTTTTCATCAATTAGCCTCTTAGCAGTGAGGAGTGCACCGATGCCTGTCACGATTCGGGATGTCGCTAGAGAAGCTGGGGTTTCTATTACAACAGTATCTCGAGCATTAAACGGAGGGGAGGATGTAGGGCCACAAACACGCGAGCGCATACTAGAAGTTGCGCAGCGCCTACGGTACCGCCCCAGCCACGTTGCACGTAGTTTGGTCCGGCAACAAACAGAGAGCGTAGGCATCCTCGTCTCCGATTTCAACAAAGACAGCGGAGGGCATCACTTCATGTTCGATGTGCTCGCCGGTATCCACGATCAACTTTCGGAGTATGGGTATGATGTTGTGTTGATGAGTACGAACACCGCCCGCCAGCGCATGGTGAGCTATGTGGACTTCTGTACGGAGAGAAGATTGGAAGGCGTCGTTGTTATGGGATTGCGGCTCGATGACCCGTACTTCAGCGAACTCGTAGACTCGCCGCTGCCCACGGTTGCCATTGACTTGCCCGTGCTGAGTGAGCACTGTGGTTACGTCATGTCAGACAACATTAACGGAGCGAAGTTTGCTGTCAAGCACCTGTTGTCGAAAGGACACCGTAAAATCGCGTTTGTGAATGGTCATCAGCAAGCCGCCGTCAGCCTCGACCGTCTGAGGGGATACCAAGAGGCCATGTGGGCGGCAGGGATAACAGACTTGTCGAACTTGGTCATTAACTCCGACTTCACCTACGAAGGAGGCGTTGAAGCGACTCAACAACTGCTGCATCAGTGTCCCGATGTTACGGCGGTTTTCTATGCCAGTGACCTAATGGCGATTGGTGGCATGAAGGGACTGTCCCTAGCAGGGCGCAGGGTTCCGGACGACGTTGCCGTTGTGGGCTTCGACAACATCGACTTGGGCGCAATTGTCACTCCTGCGTTGACTACAGTCGGTCAGCGACGGTACCCAATGGGGCAAACCGCTGTTTCCATGCTCTACAGTATGTTGAGGGATGGTGATGCACCAACAGGTAGATTACTCGCTCCAGAACTTGTCGTTCGCAGCAGCACCTAATCAATCTGCCGTAGGGGTTGAATCATGAACTTTCATGTGATTAAGGAAAATGACTTGTTCTTTCTCTCCAACTTATCAGGAGAATCACCTTTGACGTCGACCAATGAAAGTGGTTTGTTTACCAAGGATACTCGGTTTTTATCAAAGCTCATGTGGACGCCTAAGCCGAGTTCATTTGTTCTCCTAGAAGCATCCTGCACGGAGGGGTATGAGTGTGTATACCGTTACACCAACCTACCGCCTTTGGATTCGTTTGGCCTTCCACGCGAATCGCTGCTCGTGACTCGGCGGCAGTATGTCACTGGCGAGTCACTGTTTGAGGAAGGGTGCGTGGAAAACTACAGCTTGCAACCCTTGCATATGGGGGCCAAATACACGGTGGATGCGGACTTTGTCGATATGTTTGAAGTGAGGGGGTTCCAGCCATCCTTTGCGAGGAATGTCCGGGTGGAAATTGCTGAGCGGGTATGTTCCTTTACCTACGTGGCACGTGATGGACGCGTGAATCGCACAACCGTAGAGTTTGAGTCACTCACTGACGATTGCGAGGTTTCCTCATGGGCAAGTGGTGACGGCGAAACGGAGCGAACGCTGGAGATGGCTTGGCAAATTCCGCCGCGGCGGCAAGTCCGCTGGCGCCTGCGGATTCGCCCGGAAGTCTTAGAAGACACGCCAGCCCAATCCCCAACTTCAACTGTGACTGAAAACGTTTTGGGTGGGAACTGTAAGCGCTCCCCTTCACAACCGGAGCAAACTGGGTTGAACTCTCTAGAGCAAGTTCGGGAGTCGCTACGGGAGTCGTACAGGGACTGGTTCTCGCTCATGCCGCGTGTTAGCGGAAATTTGCCGTTTCGGGATTGGTATGAGCAAGGTTTGCGGGACATTCGCATGCTGGCGACTGACTTGGGCTATGGACACTTCCTCGTGGCCGGGTTACCTTGGTATGCCGTTCCTTTTGGTCGGGATTCGTTGATTGCGGCCAGACAAATGCTACTGGCTAGTCCGGAAATTGCACGGGGTACCGTGCGAACCTTGGGACATTTCCAAGGGGCTCAGCTAGACCCATCGAGAGACGAGGAGCCTGGGAAAATTGTGCATGAGGTGCGTGACGGAGAGTTGAGCCGCCTTGGCATCATGCCATTCGCACGCTACTTCGGGAGCATTGACTCTACACCGCTCTACTTAGGATTGTTTGCTGACTACGTTCGCTGGACTGGCGACGAAGAGTTTTTGCGCGAGGAACTGCCTCACGCTATGCGGGCACTCCAATGGATCGAGGATTTCGGAGACAGGGACGCCGACGGCTTTTTAGAGTACTGGAGTGAGGCACAGAATGGCGTTGCGAACCAAGGTTGGAAAGATTCTGGCGACTCTATCATGCACACTGACGGTACGCTTGCGCAGGGGCCAATCGCGTTAGCGGAGGTTCAGGCGTACTTGCATCGGGTTTATGTGGAGTGGAGCCGGTTGCTTCTACATCTCGGAGAGCTAGACCAAGCTGAGGCACTATGCAGCAAGGCAGACCGCCTTTCTCAGTCCTTTGTGGAACACTTCTACCTCCCAGAGACGCAAACGATTGCCATGGCACTTGACGGAGAGAAGAAACCGGTGGCTGTTTCCAGTTCGAACATGGGTCAGGTTCTGTGCAGTGATATCTTGCCGGTTGATATTGCGCGTCGGGTTGCCAAACGAATGATGCAACCGGACATGTTCAGCGGCTACGGCATTCGTACCTTGAGCAGTCTTGAGCGTGCCTATAACCCCATCAGTTACCACAATGGCTCAGTTTGGCCCCATGACACGGCGCTTGTAATGAGCGGACTCCGGCGGCAAATGGCGTTCGACTCTGTAAGTGAAATCGTTTCCGGTCTCCTCAGAGCGCAGGCTGGTTTTGGACATCGACTCCCAGAACTGTTTGCTGGTTTGTCGTCGGAAGAAGTTCGCAGTCCCGTTCCCTACCCAGTATCGTGTTCGCCTCAGGCTTGGGCCGCTGCCGTTCCGGTCTTCACTTTGGAGCAACTTCTTGGACTCGACGTGGATGTCTTCCGGGGTCGCATTCTCCTAGATCCCTTCCTTCCTGAGGGCATAAATGAACTGAATGTTGAGGCTGTCCCCATTGGCATGGGTCAACTCGGAGTCAAGATGCGTCGGGTGGGGAACCGCACGGAATTCGAGGTGATGTCCAATTCAACGGGTCTAGCTATCGATGTCGGCATCGAGGTGGCCCAGCCAAGTCTTCACCGTAGAGGATGATCATTGTTGATGAAGAGTCAATTGCCGGGATCCAAAAGAAGAAGGGGGATTTCGAATGAAACGTTGGCTTGGAGTTACTGCTGTATCTCTTGTGGGCATTGGAGTGTTGGCTGGCTGTGGCCAGTCTGCAGGTGCAGGGAATACGGCAAACAATTCGACAAGTAGCGGAGGAGCGCAGAAGTCCGTCAGCCTCACGCTGGGCATGTGGACGTCAAGCCCAGCAGAGAAACAACTTGTGGAAAAACAAGTTAAGGCTTTTGAAAGTCAAAACCCAAACATACATGTGAATATTCAAGTCATCAACGGGAACTACCAGCAACAGATTCAAACGATGCTGGCTTCACACACCGCGCCTGATATTTTCTACGTAGATTCGTCGTATGCGCCTCAGTTTGAGAGTTCTGGTGCACTGATGCCACTTGGCAAGTACATCTCAGAGGGCGGGGTTCAAACCAGCGCGTTCAGTCCCGCGCTGCTCAAGGCGTTCCAGTGGAAGGGGCAGCAGTATGGGCTGCCGAAAGACTTCAATACCTTGGCACTGTACTACAATAAGACGATGTTCGCCAAAGCAGGGATTGCGTCCCCACCGACGACGTGGGCACAGTTTAACACGGACGCTGCCAAGCTGAAGGCGAAGGGCATGGTGCCCATGGTGATGGCACCTACGGTGGCACGATACTATCCGTGGGTGCTCGACGACGGTGGCAGCTACTTCAATAGTCAGACCAATACTGCCACATTGACCAATTCAAAGAACGCCGCTGGGCTCAATTTTTACCTGCAGGATTACAAGAAAGGTTATATAACTCAACCGAAGAGTATCGGACAGCAGAGCGGGACGGATGCATTTGCAGCTGGCAAAGCGGCCATGAACCTGACCGGGGCTTGGTCGATCCCTGCCATACAGCAAACTGCACCGAACCTGAAGTATGGCATCGCAGATATGCCAACCCTGAATGGGAAGAGTTACAACTATACGTTTACTGTGAGCTACTCAATGTCGGCAACTACGAAGCACCCGAACTCTGCCGCAAAACTGTTGTTCTTCATGACAGGGGACGCAGCGTTGAAAATGACGGCGCAGTCCGGTCTTGCGATTCCATCGAGAACCAGCGAACAGAGCCTCGTTACGCAGTCTTTTCCACAGGAACAGCCGTTCATTGACGGAGTGAAGAATGCGGTTCCATTCCAATTTGGCACCGTGGGATCTACTTTAGTGAACGCCGTGGACAACGAGTTGCCTGCAGCACTGAATGGCAGTGAGTCCGCCTCGCAGATGCTTGCGAAGGCTGCAAAAATCGTCGCAAGCCAAGGCTAATTGTGGATCAAAACGGGCGAGGTGTGGTGACTATCCTCGCCCACGGAGGTGCAGGTCCGTTGTCTGGTTTCGCAGGACTGTCGGAGACGTCGTCGAAGGTCTCCCGAAGGCGTTTACGCGCGTGGCTGGGGAGTTCCACTGAACAAGCGATCAACGGCTACCTGTTTCTGTTGCCTGCGCTCACGGGTCTCTTAGTGTTTCTGATTGGTCCCGTATTTTATGCCCTATACATCAGTTTCTTTCATTATTCCTTGTTGAATCCGGCGAATGCACACTTTGTTGGGTTTCGAAACTACCTCCAACTGTTTCGAGACCCCCTCTTCTTACGCGCGCTATTGAACACCAGCGTCTACGCGGTCGGTGTCGTTCCAATACAAACGGCGCTTGCGTTGTTCCTTGCCCTAATTGTTGACAAGGTCCGCGGAAAGACTCTTTTCCGCGTCGCGTACTATTTACCGACTGTGAGCTCCACAGTTGCCGTCAGCGTGATGTTTCTATTCATCTTCGAGCCTCAGGGTTTGTTGAATCGGTTTCTCTCGGTCTTTGGCATTCATGGCCCCAACTACTTCAATAGCACAACTTTTGCGCTCCCAGCCCTGATGGTCATGGCGGTCTGGTCAACTGCGGGGCAGTTCATGATTATCTATCTGGCAGGACTTCAGGACATTCCAGGCGATGTGCTGGAAGCCGCAGAACTCGACGGGGCAGGGTCGTGGACGAAGTTGTGGAGCATCACTGTACCGCTGCTGAGGAGAACAACGTTTCTCGTTGTTGTCGTGTCCATGATCGGCTCTTTTCAGGTCTTCGATCAAATGTACGTCGTATCGGGTGGAAACGGCGGACCCGTCAATTCCACACTGTCCGTAGTCCTCGACCTCTACAATCAGGCGTTCCTAAATCAGCGTATGGGATACGCTTCAGCGATGGGATTTGTGCTGTTTGTCATTATTCTGATCCTGACGCTTGTCCAGAACTATGCGATAGGCAGGGAAAAGTGAGGTGTGAGGCTAGTGAAGGCGGCTACATCCAAATCGAGGCGCTCATGGTTGTACGGAGTCGCCCTCCTGTACGTGTTTGTGACACTCACGCCGTTTGTTTGGTCTGTCTACACTTCGTTTAAGCCAACAAGCGGAGTCTACCAAAACTGGGTGCCTCTATCGAGACTAAGCGTACACAGCTACACGTACATTTTGACAGAGTTTCCTTTCCTTCGCTGGTTCATCAACAGCGTTGTAGTCGCGGCCATTGTGACCATCGGTAACCTCGTGGTCAACACTCTCGCGGGTTACGCCTTTGCGCGTCTCAAGTTCCCTGGACGAGGGTTTTTGTTTTTTGTATTCCTCGGTATCATGATGATTCCAGGTCAGGTGGTCATGGTTCCAATTTACATCTTGCTGGTACACTTGGGATGGGTAAACACTTACCAAGGGTTGACCATCCCATTCCTGATGTCACCATTCATGATCTTTTTGGCTCGACAATTCTTTCTTGGGATTCCGAAGGAACTTGAAGAAGCAGGCCGCATCGATGGCCTGAGCTACTGGGGGCTGTTTGTACGCATATTTTTACCGCTGTCACGCCCGCTGTTGGCGACGGAGACAATATTCGCGTTTCAGGGGAACTGGAACTCATTTCTTTGGCCAGTCATCCTTGAGCAACGGAGTAACATGTACACGTTGCCCGTCGGTCTCACCTCGTTTTACAATCAGTACAATCAGTACTGGAACAACGTTTTGGCTGGCGTCATTCTGTTGACCATACCCATGGTCATCGTGTTTATCGTCTTCCAGCGTCACTTCATTCGGGGCATTTCCACAACGGGGTTTCGGTGAAGAGTCTTGTTCAATTTCTGACAAAATACAGCACAAAGACGGTCGGAGCAGAGAGCCCGGCCGGTACATATCGATCGTGATACAAGGGTTTGGGATTGAGTTCCAAACCCTTGTATGTTGGGATGCTGCTACGAGGAGTTCCAATCTGGGTGTTAGTTATCCACCGGTGGCCGATACACAAACGGTTTGCGCTTTCGCTTGCCGGCGTAGGACTGGTGAAACATTTTCAACAAAGCGCGCTTCTCCAAGCGAGACACGTAGGAGCGAGAAATTCCGAGGTGTTCTGCGACCTCGTTTTGTGTCCACTCTTGCCCATCCGTGAGTCCAAAGCGCAAGCTGATGACCATTCGCTCCCGTTCGTCGAGGATGTTCATGAGCTGGAGCATGTTTTTAATCTCGAGACGTTTACTGACTTCTTCTTCGGTCTCGTCAGCGTCAGATCCGAGGACGTCCGAAATCGTGATCTCAATTCCCTTTACGATATAGACGTTTAGATGCGTGGAGAAAGCTCCAGCGAGAATTGATCGCGTACTTGCCATGGCTGCTTGTCATAGATGGCGTGGTGCAACACGGACTTGAGCAACTCGTTCCGTGTACCCACGTCGTTGGTTTTGTGGTAGGCGTCGAGGGCCCGAGTCATGCGAGGGATGACATTACGACGCGCCTGTCTGAGTTGTCCCTCACGTTTCAGATCTCCCTCGATGGCTTCGCGTCGCTTGCGCAGGTCAGCCATCTCCGCTAGCAGTTTGCTGTTGCGCTCCAAGTACGTGTCCGCATCGTACACTTGTTGCTCGAGCAGGTTGTGCAACTGGTCGCGTTGTAGCGTGACTCGTTCAATCTCGCGATCAATCGCGGAGAGTGCCTTCGTGCTCACAGGTTCCTCGGTTTTGTGTGTTAGGGCTGCTGCAACTTCTTCCGTTGTGAGAATGTACGACGACAGCCAGTCGGCGAGGATCTCCAAGAGGCGGCCTTCTACCAGAGAAAGCCGTGTACTTTTCTGCGTGCAGTGCGGATTCGCGCATCGTAGATGTGCGGCCTGTTTTGTGTAGGGACGTCGAACCATCTTGCTGCCGCACTTCCCGCAGACAATCAGGCTCGTCAATGGGCTTGCTGTCTCGTTCGCTTTCGGGCCTGGTGTGTGACTCCGTTCTAAACGGATCTGTTCGGCCTTGTCATACACATCCTGCGCGATGAGGGGTTCGTGTTTGCCACGTGCAAGTACCCATTCTTCGCGTGGTCGCTTGGTACCGCGTCCATGCCGTTTGTCACTGTAGGTTTTGCGCCATGCCATCCACCCCGCGTACACAGGGTTGCGAATTAACGAGATCACACTTTCGGAACGCCACAACTTGCCGTTTGGCGTCTTTATGCCACGCTCATTGAGGTGCGCAGCAATCCGGCTGGCCCCCATATCAGAACGGGTGTAGAGGTCAAATATGCGTCGCACGGTGTCCGCGTTGTCGTTTGGCACAAGGATAAGGTCCCGCGTGACATCGTACCCAAAGGGCGGCCGCGTGCCGATGTATTTGCCTTCCTGCACGGAGGCAACTCGCCCGCGCTGCATGCGCTTTGTGATCATCTTGAGTTCGCGCCGCGCGAAGAACGTCTTAAACTCAGTCCACTCTTCATCCATTTCGTCGTTGAGGTCGTAGACTTTATCCGGCGTCAGAATGAGAGTTGCTGTCTCTTTGAATGTGCGTAGAATGCGGCCCTGGTCGGCCATGTCGCCGCGCCCAAGACGATCGAGGTCCATCACCCACACTGCGTCGATTTCTCCAGTATCAAGAGACGTCAGGAGCTTCAGCATTTCAGGGCGTTCCGAGATAAACTCGCCGCTGACCACTTCCTCGTGGATGACGGTGACATTGTGGTGGTTCTTGTGTGCCAATTCCAGTAATGCACGGCGATGGCGTGACAAAGTCTCGATGTCGGTACGGCCTTCGCGGCGTGCGCGTTCCTCGGCCTCTCGGTCCTCGCGGCTCTTACGCAGATACACATAGACGTTGTTGAGATGCGTGGGGAAACTGCTTTGCATGGGATCATCTCACTTCGTATTAGGGTTACGCGCCCCAATCAAAGTCATCTGTTTCGATTGGAGCGACTTCCGCGAATTCTTCGAAGATGACACCATCAAGGATACCAACAATCGTGAAGTCTGTGGGCGCAGCCTCCACCGGAGGAATACGATCTCCGCTAACTCGTAAATTCACCATATCACTCCGGATGCCTTCTACAAGTCGGATGGTGACTTCTTCCGCGAATCGGATGAGGCACACCTGGCATTCGCGGTCAGGCCAGCGGGCTTCTCGGAAGATTGCATAGGTGCCTTCGCGCAGACCAAAAGAGTCGAGTCCGTTGTCGGCGGCCTGAACAGCGAATCGGTTGTATGGGGCCCATGACTTAACTGTGAGGTTCGCCGTTGCTGGCTGTTCATCCAAGAAGACAGTTTCAAGGGATGGAACTAGTCCGATGACGGGGACCAAGTCTTTACTCATATTGATTGCCTCCTTCAGATGTCAGCACGCCGGCGGGTTCCAACGACCGAACCATCTTTGACGAGATATTCGACGCGGCGGTCGGTAGGATGGCGATAGCTGTAGTCATATCCAGCAGTGGCTTCACGGATTGCCGTTGCCATTTGGTTCTCAGCTGCGATGGTATAGAGGCGTTGCTCGAGGAGTGTCAGTCGAGCGTCCATGAACGGCTGCGGCACATCGAACGAGTACGCCAGCTGGTTGACGAGCTGCGCGCGCGATGACGCCTGCGTGATGCAATTGGCAATCATGAACGTGGGTACGAGGCTATACATGGCGAACATGTCTGCCTGGAACTCTTGTAGCGCCCTCCAGTCGTCCTTCATGAACTCCTGCCGACCGGCGTGAAGGAGAACGTGGCCGAGCTCGTGTGCCATCTCCACGCGCTGCTGTTCCCATGGGAGTCGATTGTCCACGATGACAGTGTACATGTCGGAGCGAAACTGGTAGTTGGTCGACGGTTGCGCGAGGAAGTGTACCCAGATACCTGCGTCGTGTGCGAAGAGTTCTAGGTCGATGTCTTGCGGGCTACGGATGTGATTATTGCGGTAGAAGGTGACGATGGACGACTCGAGGTGGACGGGACGGTACTGTGAGATGTCGAACATACGATGCGCCTCCAAACAGGAACGTATGTTCGTATTATAGACCGTATTGTTTTGATAGGAAAGCATATAAAATAAAAATCCCCTGGAGAGGGGACAGGTACTACTTATGACGAGACATTCGTACACCGATGACATAAAGCGTTATCATAAGGAACCACGACAGTACAATAACGAACACTGGCAAACGCCCGATAGCCCCTAGGATTGTTGCAGAAACGACAATGAAAAAACAGACGGCGAGCGCGCCCTTAAGTTCATATGGTGTAGCTCCGAGCCCTAGATACTTCCAAAAATCACTTCCGGCAAAACCACTTGTAACAGGATCGGATTGTCGTTTTTCCGGCTGACCCATTCAGCACCTACTTTTTTCGGCTGACGGACCACGTGGCAAAGCCAGCCAGAAAAAACATGGCCATTCCGTATGCCCTTGTTATGCCGTGAGATTTGATACCAATTACTAACGAAGCCAACCCTATTAGAATTAGAAATCCCAGAAGTGCCTCGTCGAGAAAAGTGTTCTTGCGTGTTGGAGACTTCACTTGTATCACGCCCCTGTGTGGAAGGTGGCTTGCCTTTAATTCGATCATACCACCACCATTTGGAAGAGCCAAAGAATCGTTGGGTTCTGGAAAACGCAGGTCTTTCACCATCTCTATTCCTCCTCGCGTCGGACCATGACAAACTGTCGCCCGATCAGTTTACCGTCAACCAAAATGTCGAAGCGGACCGGCCCCTGGTTCCGCACTTGGAAAACGACATCAGCGTACTGGAGGTTCATGACTTCATAAGGCTTGTCCACGGACATTGGATTAGTTGCATACCCGATCTGAGCGCCAGCTTGCGATATTTCCATTTCAAACTTGTATGTGCGCGCTGGCTGTAAAAAGCATATGCCGAGAATCAGGTTGAAGCGGACGGACGCCGACTCGTCATGGATGGCGAAGTATTCAAAAACGTCCACTGCAGATATTTTTCCTGTTTTTCCAAGAGTCGAGTATTCACACAAGATGAAGTGTCGTAAGTGTAGATCATCCATGGAAATGTCGTTATGGGTAGCTGTAACCTCGTTACGAACCATAGCGGACATGTATTTTCCTCCATTTGTAACCATGGTAAGCGGACTATCTGGAATAATTTTCTTGATAGTTCCTCGGCGTTCTGTCTTCTAACTGTCAAGCAACAGTTGCCATCAAATAGAACGATTTGTACGCCCTATCAATACAATACATCATAGCACATCATTTTCACAGTTTTGACTTCTCATCGTTGACCTGTGACACACGGCATGACAGTGACGTTCTCTACTTCATCGCGAGAGGATCACAATATTCGTGCCGCGGATCGAGCTTGACTAGACGCTGGAAACGAATAGTTCTCCATGAGCAACGGTGACTGTGATTTTAAAATTCTTCTCCATAGGTATACAACCTTCGCTGCCTAGCCCCTATGTCATGCCAAATGCCACTAATCGTTCGCTGGTGTCATAAGGGATAACGTTTGTGCCTGTTGATTCCCAGTGGGATCGGTTAGTGTCTGTGACGTTTCCTCGGGGGATTCCGTAATCTCGCTGGTCGAAGCGACTTCTTCTCGCAGTACGAATGCACGTGAGGAAACGATCACTTCATCAAGAACCTCAAGCAGAAACGTCGCCACTTCTATTTGCTTTGTGAGACGATCCGTCGATCGAAGCACAAAGGACAAAATTGTCATTGCTATAAAATAAGGAAGGATAAAAATTGCGTCAAACTGCAACATCTTTGTGGCAGAGTAGTGCGTAACCAGTGGTAGAAGGAGTGTCAAAAGGCCTCCTAAGACTACCCCGGATACCGCTGCAAGACTGGCAAACTTCGACACTTCAATTGTAGTCAATTTCGCTGTCCACTTCACGACATATGACCTGAGTAGGGCTCGGTAAGTGAGGACCCATTCTGGGTCAGAAGCGACAAACTCGTCTCTAACCCGGAGGCGAAGTTCGTGTCCCAGTTTAAAATCAGCGTCGACGGTATCTGGATTGAGGTAAACGATTTGATCGTGTTTTAAGTTTGGAAAGGTATGCTTCTTATCCGCTTTTTCGACGTCCTCACTCACCCTGCTTCTGCCCAGGCTTTCTGCCACGTTCCCGTTCCCACACCAATCGTAACGTCTCCATCATGTGTTTCTTCGCGTCCTCAGGTGACTTGTCAAAGTCGTAGAAGAAGCTGCCTTCAAGGTTGTCCTCGACCCATTTGAGGAAGGCAGTTTCCTCTGGCGATACTTCACCGACTTCATCAGAGACAGTTGGAATACTGTCCGAGCGACCGGTGAGGTAGTCAAGAGGAACTTCAAAGTAGTCCGCCAGTCGCTTTAATTGCTCCATGTTGGGTTCACGTGTCCCGTTCTCGTAGTTGTTGACAGTCTTATACGTGACACCAAGAAGTTCCGCCAGGTCCTTGCGCCTGACGTTTTTCATGTTGAGTAATTCAGTTAATCGGTCAGCAAAAGTCGCCATAAATTGACCTCATTCTACTTGACATGAACTAATCGTTCATATAATTTATTGATATGAACTAAACGTTCATACATCAAACAAGGTGGTGATGACGTTGACACAGTTCGGAGTCAAGTTGCGAAACATCCGAAAGCGCAAAGGGTTCACCCAAAAGCAACTCGCCGACAGCATGGGGATTACTGTCCGTGCCTATCAGCACTATGAGACCGGAAGCAGAACCCCAAACATTGAGAAAGCGTCGAAGTTGGCTGAGATCCTCGAAGTGTCTTTGGACGAACTATCTGTTCGCAATTGTAGCACAGAGTCCGCCTAAGCAGAGCAAGCACGATCCGCAATTTCGGTAAAGCATCTGCAAGTGGTCAACCAGTTCCTTCATATCATCCACCAAGGGAGGTGAGGCCAGTGGCACAGAACGCCGCGACGATGAACGCCGGGAAGGTGCCCGCGATGGTAAGACAGATTGGCGGAACTACAATTCGCGTCTATGCTCCCGATCCAGTGAGCGAGGAAGAGGCAAAACGCATTCGGGAGAGAATCGCCCGTGCGGTGGCTCGGTGTCTCGAGACGGCGAACCAGTAATCTCCACGCGAACGGAAATGGTGTCAAGGTTGAATTCGTCAGCGAGTTGCTCGGCGAAGGCGAAGCAGATGGCCTCAAACACGGCAATCTTTTGGTCCAAGTCAGGCATGACGGATGCTCCCTCCGGGGCGTCCCGATCACATCGGACAAGCCCTACACAGAGAATAAGCGCGGGCCCGGTGAGGTAGTTACAACCAATCACACAGGACAAGGGGATAGGACGGTGTCAGTCGCACATGCAATGAACACGAGTTTGAAGGCGAGGAAAATGCGGCTGCGTGATCTCGACCTGCCGCAGAGCGAGTCGATGCTCTCCATGATCAAGACCGGCCGCAGAAACGTAGCACCGGACATTGCGCCGCTCTTGGCAAGCAAGCTGGACCACCCGGCGATGTACGCGGCTTTGGCAAGTGTCGCAACCGGCGGTGTGGCGGTCGAATGGTTGGATGGCAAGTATGTGGACCATCATCGCGCCGCTGTCAAAGAAATGTGCCTAGACGAACTCCAGACGGTCACATCGGAGATTGAAAAGGAGTCAGCCGCGAAGCTGCCGGCCGCAGAGAACGAGTCGGAGCACAAACGGCGCCGGCAACACTTGCTCGATGTGATGGACGGACTCTGCTGGATATGGACATACGTCGGCACGCAGTGCGAAGAGTACGGATTCAGCATGCAAAGCATCGCGCAGGAACACCACCAGCTGCTGAAGTCACGGCAGTGGGTCAGCGAGTAATGAGCGAGGCAAACACCTTGTGGGAGTTTGTTGGCGCGTTTGACGCGGCGATGCGGTTGGCTCCTGGGGTAGTCCGCGATGAGGCGTTGTCAAACATCATGACTCGAATGGAACGGCAGTATCAGATTCCGATGTTGGCACATCCGGCATGGAACGAGAAGCACCGGCTAGTCATGGACCTGTACCGCAAGATCGCCAAGAGCCGGACGACGATTTGAGGGGGCGAGGAATTGAAAGCCGTGGATATGGAATGACCCCGCTGGGCAAACAGCGAGGTCAGGCGCTACAAAAACCATCCACCGCGAGTGTACCGCACGAGAACGACATGGGCAAGGAGGCGAACGACACATGCCACTAGTTGAGCAGTTGACAGAGTTGGCAGAAGAACTGGAAGGTCCGGGAATTGCAGAAGCAACGGTCGTGGGGGAGTACATCCGCGACGTGTTGGTTCCCTTGTTCGAGGATGACGACGCCGAGATGGACGCTGACAAGGCAGTCGAGAGCCTCCAAGAGATTAACGAATGGGTGCAGTGGACCATCAACCGCATTCAGAGAGAAAGGACGGTGAAGAGCGCATGAATATCACGCTGACCAGACTGACGCTGCGCAACTTCAAAGGCGTGCGCGACCTGACTTCGGACTTTGGTACCACGACAGAAGTGTTCGGCGACAATGCGACTGGCAAGACCACGCTGTTCGACGCGTTCTTGTGGCTACTGTTCGATAAGGACAGCCAGAACCGCAAGGACTTCGACATCAAGACACTGGACGCGAACGGCAAGCCATTGCCAGGTCTGGACCATGAGGTTGAAGCGGTACTCGAAATCGACGGACGCCCGCTGACGCTGCGGAAAGTGTTTAGCGAGAAGTGGGTAAAGAAGCGCGGGACGGCTACGGCGGACTTCACCGGTCACACGACTGATTACTTCATCGACGGCGTACCTTCGAAACTCAAAGAGTTCAAAGACCGTGTCGCCGCGATTGTGGACGAGCCCATCTTCAAACTTCTAACCTCGCCGTCCTATTTCAACGAGCAATTGAGTTGGCAAGACCGGCGCAGGATTCTGCTAGAGGTCTGCGGTGATGTTTCGGATGCAGACGTGATTGCCTCAAACGAAGCATTGGTGAAGTTGCCCGCCATCCTCGGGGGGCGCTCCATTGATGACCACCGCAAAATCATCGCTGCACGTCGGAAAGAGATCAACGACGAGTTGCAAAAAATCCCGGTTCGCATCGACGAAGTTGAGCGCTCCAAACCTGACACGTCCGGTTTGAGCGAAGCGGACCTTCAGAAGCAAATCGAGCAGCTGTGGTTTGAGGTAGACCGCAAGGACCAAGAAATTGCCCGGCTACAAAACGGGGGAGAAGTTGCCGAGGAACAGAAGCGCCTCGCTGTACTCGAGTCGGAATTGTTGTCCATCAAAAACAAGGTCGGCGCGGGTGAAGCCGATGCACTGCAGGCACAGCGCGCGAAATGCACCAATCTGCGCGGGGACTTAGCAGATGTGCAACAGCGGATTCGCTCGACGGACCGCGACATCCAACTGCACACCGAGACCATGCAAAGGTATGAGCAACTGGCAAATGACTGGCGGTTGAAATGGACGGAGGTTAACGCTGCAACATTTGATGACACGGTCAAGGACTCCTGTCCAGCATGCGGACAGGCACTCCCGCCTGAGCAGGTCCATGATGCGCGCGAGAAAGCGTTGCTCCATTTCAATGTTCACAAGTCGTCGGAGCTTGAACGTATTGTCGGCGCTGGCAAAGAGGCGGCTGAGAACGCGCACCGTGAGGCCGCGGGGACCGACAGGGCTAGCCAACGGCTAGAAGTGCTACGGCAACAAGAAGAGTCTCTGCAAGCACAGCTCAGTAGCGAGGAAACGAAACTAGCACAGATGGCTGCGGCGGCATCCAACCCGACCGACAATCCGGAATACATCGCGAAGCAGCAAGAGATCGCGGCTAGCAATGCGCGCATCACGAATCTGCGGGATTCTGTGCTGACTGAGGTCCAGCGCATCCGTGGTGAGCTGATGGACCTGCGCGACGAACTGCGTCGTGCGGAGCCGAAACTTGCTGCCTTTGACCAGGTGCGCAAGTTAGATGAACGCATTGCACAACTGAGCGCCGACGAACGCCGCTTGGCTGCCGAGTACGAAACGCTCGAGGAACAACTGTACCTGACTGAGGAGTTCATCCGGACGAAGGTGCAGCTACTCGAGGACCGCATCAACGGCAAGTTCCGGTTTGCGCGGTTCAAGTTGTTCGAAGCGCAAATCAACGGTGGCGTGTCCGAGACCTGTCAGACCACGTACAACGGTGTGCCGTACGGTTCGGGTCTAAACAACGCCGCACGCATCAACGTTGGGCTCGACATCATCAACACGCTGTCTGAGCACTACGGGATTTCTGCTCCGATATTCATAGACAACCGTGAGTCCGTGACTGAGCTCATCGATGTGGACGCGCAGGTCATCAGCCTGATTGTGTCTGCGCGTGACAAGGTGCTGCGTGTCGAGGTCAAACACGAACCGAAGGAGGCTGCATGATGTCGACTCAACTCGAGAAGAAGAAATTGACCGCGTCGGAAGCATTTACTGTCAAGGTCATGTCGGAATTCGGTTCCGGTGTGGGTGAACTGGCGCTGACCAACTTTCAAAAACGACTCGTCGGAAACTACTTTGTTGCGCTGGACTCAGCCCTCAAAATCGCAGAGGACAAGCGGATGAAGAAGTCCGAAAAGTATCGGGATAATCTGCCCGTCACCTGGGAGAACGTCAACATGCAGAAGCTCGCTCGTGACGTTGTGGCGTGCGCCCGCGTTGGATTCGACCCAGCGCAGAAGAACCACATCCACATGGTTCCCTTCAAAAACAATTCGACGAGCAAATACGACATCACGTTCGTTGAGGGCTACCGTGGCATTGAGCTAAAGGCCATCAAGTACGGCCTCAATGTTCCTGACGCCGTGATTGTCGAAATTGTCTACTCCAGTGATGAATTTCGCTCCATCAAAAAGGACTCCAAGAATCCATACGAAGGATATGAGTTTCGTGTCACCAACGACTTCGACCGCGGTGACATCGTGGGCGGTTTCTACTACCACGTGTATTCTCAAGCGCCGGAGAAGAACCGGCTGGTCGTGTTGTCGCTAAAGGACATCATGAAGCGCAAGCCCACTTACGCAAGCACAGAGTTCTGGGGCGGAGAGAAAGACGTTTGGGAGAAGGACCCGGACACGGGTAAGAACAGAAAAACAGGGACGGAAACGGTGGATGGTTGGTACGAAAAGATGGTTTGGAAAACCATCTATCGAGCTGCGTACAGCGACATCACCATCGACAGTCAAAAGATTGACGACGACTATTTGCGCTTGAGTCAGATGGAAGGCGATGTGGAGCAGGCACGAGTGAGTGCCGAGATCGCTGAGAACGCGAATCGCCAGACGATAGACATCGACTACAACGTTTCAAATGACGACGGCGCGACAAGTCAGACAGAACTCAATCTCGATGACATACCGCAACCGGTAGCGGCCGGTGTTCCGTTCTGATGCTCACCATCAAGCCGCTCGCCAGCAGCAGCGCTGGCAATGCCTATCTGATTGACGACGGGCACACCAAGCTGTTGCTGGAAGCGGGCATTCGTTTCAAGGACATCCAGCGCGGTGTCGGGTTTCGGATGTCAGACATTGCCGGCTGCTTGTTGACTCACGAGCACGGTGACCACAGCAGGTCGGTCAGGGACGTCATGAAGGCCGGTGTTGACGTGTACGCGAGTTACGGCACATGGGACGCGCTGAGGCTGGACGGTCATCACCGAGCGCACCCGGTTCAGTCGCACCAGTCATTCGCGCTTGGCACCTGGACCATCATGCCGTTCGACGTGCAGCACGATGTCAGCGAACCGCTTGGATATCTGTTGGCGAACCGAACGGGCGAAAAGTTGGTGTTCCTGACCGACACGTTCTACTGCAAGTACCGGTTCGAGGGACTGACACACATCATGCTCGAGACGAATTACAGCAAAGGGATTCTTGACGCCAACGTCGCATCCGGTCGCGTGCCGTCCGTGTTAGCAAGACGGTTGCTGCGCAGTCACATGTCGCTAGAGACGGCGTTGGAGTTCTTGAAAGCCAACGACCTGAGGGGAGTGCAAGAAGTGTGGCTTATCCACTTGAGCGATTCGAACTCGGACGAAGCAATGTTCAAGCGCCGGGTGCAAGAGGTAACAGGCGTGCAAGTGCGCGTCGCGGGGCGGTGAAGGACATGGCGCGCATAGACGAGTCGGAGCCCGACAAGGGCACGCGGAGACGTCAAGTGTTGCGACTGATTGTCTGGGCTCTATGCATTCTAGCGTTTTTCGCGGCAGCAACTGCTTATATCACGTTGCCGATACCGCAGATATACATGCCAACGCACCATCCGCACTCGGTGGGATGGTACATGCCGGGGATGAGTCGGTGAAGTTCGTGCTTGGTGTGAGCCAGCGCGGCCGCGCATCCTCAGTCTCACTTCTTCACTGTACGCAGGACAAGCTGACGATATGACGAGAGGAGCAATCATCATGAACCTGGCTGAACTGGCCGGAGGCGCTGTCTCTGAGCGCTTTGAAATCGAACTGCAGAAGGTGCTCGACAACATCATGGACCCGAACACCGACCCGACGAAGGCGCGCGCTATCACGCTGCAACTGAAGTTCAAGACGGACGAGTACCGGGATGTGGCCGGCGTCGACATCAGTGTTAAGTCGGTCCTGGCACCGGCAGAAATACCGTCGACGAAGATCCTGCTTGACCGTGACGGCGCTGGTAAGGTCGTCGGCGCGGAACTCATCCAACAGAAGCTATTCGACGAGCGTGAAGTCGACCAAGCAAATCACAAGGTGTCCTATCTCGAATCCAAACAGGGGAGAGTGTAATCCATGATCAAAGAAGCACTGCAGTACATCACGGACTTGGCAAACACGAAGGTAACAGAGATCAACGGGCGTCCGTACACCAATGGACAATTGGTCGCCATCAAGTCACCCGTCGCATCCGCATTGACAGTCAACACATTGTCCGGGCTTGTGGACTATCTGCAATCCAAGTTTGATGCACAGGACGGCGCTGACCAACTCATCGTTCACGTTGTCAGTCCGACGGAAGTACAGGCGTACAGCCATCTCAACGCCGACATGAACCGCAGCACGTTCATCGAAGCAAAGGCGCTTATTCCGCAGTTCCGGTTCGGCTCATTCCATGACGTCGAGGCGTTCAACATCGCCTTGCAAGCAAACTTCGTGACCACGGACGAGCGTGCCACAGTTTTGCAGATTGTCGGCAACATCAAAGACGACAACGTCACCACATACGGCGATGACGGCGTATCGCAGCAGGTACGCGCTAAGACGGGCGTTGCCACCGTGGCAGACGTCAAGGTGCCAAACCCGGTGTATCTGAAGCCGTACCGCACGTTTGTGGAACTCGACCAACCGGAGAGCGCCTTTGTGTTCCGCATGCGCTCGGGCCCGGAATGCGCATTGTTCGAGGCGGACGGTGGCGCCTGGAAGGTAGAGGCCATGGACAAGATTCACGATTACCTCAAGGACGCGCTGACAGGTTCAATCAACACCGGGGCGGTCGTGTTGCTGTCGTAAAGGATATAGGACGGAGGTGCATGCGAGGTGCCGAAGGGTGACTACCAATGCCTGAAAGCAGACATCGAGGACGGTGTGGTTCCCATCGCGCACCTCCTGCTCGAAGCGCTGTCGATGGCCAAGCTGAACGGGGTGGCAAAGGGGCTTGTGCTCTTTATCTGGCGGCGAACGTACGGTTGGGCGGAAGAAGGCAAGAAGAAGCACAAGGACGACCGCATCACCCTGGCTGAGTTCGCGTCAGCAGTCAACTCAGAACGGACATACGTTTCGACACAGCTGAAGCTGCTGGTCAAGGCGGGTGTGGTGTTCGAACGCCAGGACGAAGAGAACGGGCGGTACAAGCGCTATGGCATGAACACTGAGATCGCGCAGTGGTCCGAGAACGTAATCAATGCCGACAATCTGGCTGAGGCCATCAGCGCAAAGTTGTACGTTCACTCATCACGGAACGTTTTGCAAACACACAACGGTTTAGCAAACGCACAACCTTTTGCAAATACACAACCGTTGTGTAAAAGCACAACAAAACCGTTGTGTGATAGCACAACCTTTGCACCCGAAAATCTCAATGGTGGCGCGGATTCCCGAACGCCTAAAGAAAGTAATGAAATAAATAAAAAGATCGCCGCTGCTACTGCTGCTGATAGCGTGCGCGAATTCACCGACATGTCAGGTCCAGAGTTCGAACGCGCAGTGGAACAACGGATGCAAATCAACATGGGCAACGTTGGGTACATCCTCAAGAACAACGATTTCAAGGTGCTTAACCAGCTGCTGGCCGAAGGTGTTCCACGAGGTCGAATCATTAGCGGCATCGACGAAGCGTTCGCTGGACACGTTCCGAAGCACGCCTTTGACAAAATCAATTCTCTTGCCTACTGCGCACCGAAGATTTACGAGCGATGGCAAGCAGAAGTAGCGCGAATCGAAGTTTCTGTCGCAGCATCATTCCCAACAGGGAGGAGTACAAGACATGCAGCAAATAGCCGAGCAACTTCTCAACCTCGCGGCCCGAATGGCCGAACGACAAGTGTCACCGGAGGCAAGGTCGGCCGTGTATGACTGCGACATATGCCGGGACGTTGGTTCCGTTGCTGTTCTGGCTGGCGAGGTCCTGAGTTGGTCAGATCCGCGCCTCGTTGGGGAATTGTTTGAGGCTCGGACATGCGATTGCGTAAAGAAGCGGTACAGGGAAAGGCTGTTCCGCTCCAGCAACATCACCGAAGAGTTCAAGTCGGCGGGTTTCAAGGGGTTCCGCGTGGAGGACCGTCCGGCATGCATACGAGAGGCGCGCGACGTTGCGCTTGACTATTATCAGCGCTTCGAGGACGTCAAGGCAGGTCCGCACAACAGTTGCACGCTGGTAGGGCCTCCTGGTTCCGGGAAGACGCGCTTACTAATGGCTGTGGCGAATGGACTCATGCGGAAGGGGTACAGCGTCTTGTACTTCCCTTGGGCCGAGAGCATTGGCGAGTTGAGAAAGGACTTCGAAGGTCTGCAGGACCGGCTCAACCTGATGAAGACGGTGGATGTGCTCTTTCTGGACGACCTCTACAAAGGCCGAGAGATGCCAACGGAGTTCACGGCAGAAGCGTTGTTTGCAGTGGTCAACTTTCGATACAGCAACCGCAAGCCAATGCTGGTCAGTTCAGAACGGGACTTCGACGCGCTGTTCCGGGTGGACGAAGGTATTGCACGCCGAATCTACGAGCGGTCAAAGGACTTCCGCGTTGTGATGGGACTGACGAAAGAAGAGGCCGAGGCCGGAATGGAACTGAACTATAGCCTCGTGGCGATGTGAGGTGACGGGAAATGCGCAAGGTCCTGCCTTGGTTTAAGAACGACTGGGAATCGGCGCAAATGCGGTGGGAGGACAATCGGCGGTGGTATGTTGCATGCGTTCAGCTACGCGGACAAAGATGGGCTCGGCGGTGGTGGCGGACAATTTGAATCTTGGGAAAGTGTTGAGTGATACGTGCGCGGGTGCGGGACAGAGAATCCGCAGAACCAGCAGATGGGTGCCGAACAACGTGCAGATGAAGTTCGGTTTGAAAGAAGGACGGGCCGCCGTAGCGGCCCGAAGACTGTCCGCTTACCTAGGGCGGACAGGAGGGATACGACATTATACGCAGCACGCGGAAAAAGGTTCGGGCAAACGTCGGAGACAGGGGAAAAATAGGCGTACGTTATTGCCAGCTAAGAAGGGGGAGAAGGCCGCCTGCGGTTGGCCCTCTCCAAGTGGCTCTAGCTGTATCGCCAGAGGTGGCATTCCATGCACTAGAGCCGACAACAAAATATGCTGTATCGGCATGTCTAATGACATAACGATTAGGAGGTTCCAAAATGCAGGTTAAGGAACCGATTTTGGCTATAGTGAACGAAGTGAGGGACGGATTCGCACTAGTACGCGACAGTGAGACGGTCCGTACGTTCAACCTGCAGTGGTCTAGCATCCCACGCGTGGAAACGACGATCGTTGAGCGGCGAGTGTACGTCGACTATTGCGACACCTGCGGTTGTCAGCTTGACGGGCTACGCGGCGAGGACTTCTTCGTCGAAGACGCAACGGGCAGCCACGTCTACTGCGAGGCTCACTGGCCGGGCGGAGGCGATGCTGCATGACGAGACCATCGCAAGCCAACCGCGGGATGTCGCTGGAGAACCTCGTCAATCGCGCCAACGAGCAGTACAGGGCGCGCGGTGTGGCAGTCATTCACAAGCGGCCGACGCCGATCAAAGTCCACGGATCGCGCGGCACACAAATTACCAAGGCGTTTTTTGAAGCAAAGTCCACGGTTGACTATCAGGGTGTCTACCGTGGACATGCACTGGAGTTTGAGGCGAAGTCGACGAAGGAGAAAACGCGCTTCCCGTTGGACAACCTCCACGCGCACCAGGTCGAGCATCTACGCAGTTGCATGGCTGCCGGCGCAATCTGCTTCGTGGTGCTAGAGTTCACCGCTCGTCACGAGATCTACTTCGTGCCCGGCAAGATGGTCGTAAATGCGTGGGACGCGGGTGAGCGTGGCGGCCGCAAGTCGATACCGTATGAGGACATTCAGGTGATGTGCTATCGGCTGGAGAGTGGTCGCGGCGTGGTGCTCGATTATCTGACGACGGTGGACGAGCTGTTGCGGCAGACGGAGGTGGTCATGGGATGAACCAGACCATGGCGGAAGGAGCCAGCGCAGACCGTAGCACCGAACGGTTGAAGAGAGAAAGGTCCATCACAGAGATTGCAATGTTCGGACAGGGCTCGGAAGAATTGAAGCCGTCCGGAGGGGCGTATGGTAAATATGCCAAGAAAAAAGAAGGATCGGCAGAAGCCGATCCTTGGGTTAGGTGATAGGGTCAGTGTAAGGTTGAAATAACCGACAAAGATCGACATTATGTGACGTTTTTGTGTCGATGACCGATAAGTTTCAGTACCCTGAGTAAAAAACTCCTGCTTGAGAACCTGAAACGGTACCGGGTGACGAATCCTCGAAGTAGAAAGGGGAACGGCCCTTCAATGGAGACTCGACATATTGACGGAAATGAGCAGAAAATGCCCCGCACAAGCGGGGCGAAGGAGACGGTTTTTCTATCAAATATTGTGCCACCAACGGGGGAGTGTGATACATGTTGGCAGCAACCCGAAAAATCGAGATAGAGATATACGCTGACCTTGGGCTGCCTCGAGTGGACAAAGTGAAGACCCGGCGCAAAGTGTACGCATATCTCGCGGTGTATAGACGGTATCTCCAACAACTGGAGAACGGCATTGACTATCGCCCACGGGCACCGAAGCCAGGATATGAGAATGCGGCAGACCCTGATTTGATTCGCAGGATAGGCCAGAAACTCGGGTCAGGTGGCGGAACGCCGGAGGACTACCGCGAAGGGTTTGTTGCGCGGGTTGAGAGAGCGGTTGGCAAACTGCCTCCGTATGGGCGCGAAATTATTGTCCGCAGACTGATGACGCTTCGCCGAGGCGCGCAATCGCTGCACGATCTGCCGAGTGATGTGGAGGTGCTGCAGGACATGCAGCGCGAAGGTTGGTTCGCCGAGTTGCGATACTACGAGAAGCAGAAAGCGGATGCGATTCTCATGTTGGCGGAGATCCTTCGGATTGTGGCGTTTGAGGATGCCTGAATCTCGTGCGGGATGTGCACGGAATGTGTGCGGTTTGAAGTGCGGAAACGGCCGTATACTGGACCCAAGGGTAAGTGTGTCCTGGAACAAATTCGAACTGACCCCAGAAAAGGCGCTCGCGAAAGTGGGCGTCTTTTCTGCGTTCATGTGAGGTGACACAATGCTACCGTGCAAAGACGGTGTCAAATGTGATTGGTTCTCAGCACGTGCCGGAACCACTTGCTCATGTATGTTTAGTCGGTGTGTGCTCGTGGCGACAAAGACGGGTTATGTGGATACAGTAACAAGGCGAGTGATTCGACGTGAGACCTGAGACTATCATTGGCGGCGGATTGTCGATGATACTCGTGGTGAGTGGCGTTTGCGCCGCCGCCCATATGATGAAGCGTTGACGAACAGCACCAAGTCATGCGTGTATTTTTTGCACCTGTAATTCGTATACAGTTCCAATTGCTCCGCTGGCCACGGCATGCACGATGAGATATGTACTTCCATCCAGTTCGAATGTTTGCTTGTGTTGTTTGATGCCGAACGTCAGACGTAGACCGGTTAACTCCTCGAACTCTTCAAGACTTCCTGAGTACAGGATTGTTCCAGCAGCATTGACTTCAGCGACTTGAACTGTACCTGGTTCTGAATGATTCATGGGTTGTGCCTCCATCCGCCGTTAGATGATTTTGGGTTACAGCACTGACGTAGCAACGGGAGCTGCCAAGGCATGTGTGAGTCTCCGCGGGCTCACGCTCCCGTTGGTGCGGCAGAAATGTGGCGCCATATAAACCCCCCTTGCTTGTGGGCGCCTGCTATCCCGGCGGGCAGCAGGCGCCAAACGTTTTACGACTGATTTCCCGCAAGCTGTGCATGTACGCATTCATACATCGAGTCGTAAAACTTCGTCACCGCATTTGTTAGCGACTCATTGTGCGCTTCGGCGCTGGTGGTATTACCTACTCGCAACTGACCTGCAAAGTGCATGGTGAGGTCCTTTGCAATATTGGCTGCAGCAGTCGATAACTCGGCTTTTGTCATCCAATGTCACCTCCTTCCAGAGATAGTCTACCATGCTTCATCTATGACCAGACTCAAGTTTGGAGGAAGTCTGGCGCGACAATGGCGCCGGCTGTATCTTCTCGCTCACAACAACAGCCTGGTCAATAGAGGCATGAGAGATAAATCTGTATGCAGGATTTGCCAGACACGTGCAGAATGTGTCTGGCAAAGGGGTGATGAAGGTGAATGAACGTGAAGCTGAGAGGATGGATATACTGCAGTCCATCTACAATCGTATGTTTGATGGCGATGGGCAGCGGGTGATATCTTGGGACCCAACATCTATTTCTAATATCGTTTACAATCACTACATTTATCTGGAACAAAAAGGTTTGATCGAAATATCGAGGTCATCCAGTGGCTGGGAGTTAGCTGTCACCGCTGATGGAATTGACACAATTGAATTGAAACATCCGTTGAGGTAAGCCGCTTTGTCGGGGTATCCATGTTGGAGCCAGCGCGCTGATGTTGCAACGTCGGTTGGTTGCCCAGCCGAAGGTCTCAAGTCTACCTCCGCAAGACTTGAGACGCTGGACAGAATGTGTGAACAAGGAAGGTGACTAGAATGAGGGTGCACGTGGTGGCGTTGCAGGCAGGAAATAACAATCACTTTCACATTGATACAGAGCGCGTTCCCCATGTCGGGGAACTTATCGTTGAGAGGTCAGCTGTGTACTCAGTAGAAAGTGTCATGACGTATCGAACGGGAAACGGCCAAGGCGCGCCAGTAGTGACTGTGAAGAGAGCACAAGCAGATCAAGACATGGAACGTTTGATGAACGAACTGGATGCAAAAATTAGATGACAAGATAGGTTCGAGACCCGCTTCGGCGGGTTTTTTTGTTTTGTGCGTGAGAACTGGCGGAAGGGGCGGAAACGGTGGACATCCAAACGATACCTGTCGGAAAAATCAATCCTGCGCCGTACAATCCTCGTCTCGACCTGCAGCCAGGCGATCCGGATTATGAGAAGTTGAAGCACTCCATGATAGAGTTCGGATTCGTCGAACCGCTCGTGTGGAACAAGAGAACCGGCAATTTAGTTGGCGGACATCAGCGGTTCAAAGTTCTCGTCGATGAGATGAAAACAGACAAAGTTCAGGTGTCAGTCGTCGACCTGGACGATGCACATGAAAAGGCGCTAAATCTCGCCTTGAACAAAATTGAAGGCGATTGGGATCGTGACGCCTTGAAAGATTTGCTGCAGGAACTGGACACTGGCGAGATTGACTTGTACCTGACAGGCTTCGACGAGGAAGAAATCGAGCGCATGATGACCGAAGTCCACAAGGAAGTCGACGGCGACGAAACTGACCTGTCAGACAAAGTCAGCGACAAGTTCGAAGTCATCGTCACCTGTGAGAACGAACTCGAACAGGAACAGCTATACTACCGACTCACTGAGGAGGGTCTGAAATGCCGAGTTTCGACATTGTAAAGACCGTTCAACCGGACATGACATTCCGTGTGGCGAGTGTGCTGGACTCGTTCGATTTGGAACCATCGCATGCCAATGAGCATTTCACAGGTGACATCGCGATCGAAAACCGCGAGTGGAACGTCGGCCTTATCGTCGGGGCGAGCGGAACGGGCAAGTCGACCATCGCCAAAGAAACATTCGGCGACGCCTATATCCGAGGATTCGACTACCACGCGAAAAGCATCATTGACGACATGCCGAAAGAAAAGACCGTCACGGACATCACCCGGGCATTCACTTCGGTTGGGTTCAGCAGCCCGCCAAGCTGGCTCAAGCCGTATGACGTACTTTCAAACGGGGAGAAGATGCGGGTGGACCTGGCTCGTTGCATCCTCGAGGAACGCGACTTGTTTGTGTTCGACGAGTTCACTAGTGTGGTCAATCGTGAAGTTGCGAAGACAGGTTCATATGCCATCAGCAAGGCCGTGCGGCGACTTGGCAAACAGTTCGTCGCAGTAGCCTGTCACCGCGACATCATAGATTGGCTCGAGCCGGACTGGATTTACGACACGGACGAACAACGTTTTTTTGGAATCCGGGTCACAGAAGGCCCGAAATCCACGTTGACATCATCCGGCTACACAAAGCGGAAGCAAAACGACTATGGCGCACGTTTGGAAAGCATCACTATCTAGACGGTGCGCTTCATCCTGGCGCAACGTGCTACGGGGCATTTATCGCCGACGAACCGATTGCCTTTTGTGCGGTGCTCCACTTCCCGCATCCACAGAACAAGAAGATCAAGAAAGTGCATCGGGTGGTCACTCTGCCGGATTACCAGGGGATTGGCGTCGGAACGAGGTTTCTCAATAGAATCGGGGAGCTCTATACCGGGCAAGGATTCGACTTTCACCTTGTCACCAGCGCGAGGAACCTGGTGCAAGCCTTACGAAACAGCCCGCAGTGGATATTGAAGCGGCGCGGCCGCGTGGGGGCGGGGAAGAACCCTACGGCAATAAAAGGCATTGTCCACTCTAGCGACCGCAACACCTACACCTTCGCGTACCGTTCCAAACGCCAAGCGAGAAGTCCTGGCGATTCTGGATAAAGCGATTGCCACACGTCGCACAGCTCGTCCGCTGATTCAAATCCGCATGCTGCCGGCGTCAATTCGTCTGCGGCTGCTTGTGCTGTCGAGAAGCGGAGAACCTCAACCACACGGTAGTACTGCCGGCCGTTGACGGACAGGATGTGGCCTTCGCTTACGTTCCGATAGCGCGGCACATCGGCACGAAGCTCAAACTGCTTGGACCCGTCAGCCAAGGCGTCAGCAAATCGTTTCTTGACGAACAACAACATGTCCATCACCTCTTCAACATGATATACGCTGGCTATGTAAAATATGGCATAGTCCTCTCACGATTGGAACAGGCGACAAAACAAACCCCTTGCAAGAAGGTGGTGAGGTGCCACTATGCGGAGCAAAGACCCGTGACGGGCATCCATGCAAGAACCACTCCATGAAGAACAATCGTTGCCGGATGCATGGCGGCAAGAGTACAGGCGCACCACCAGAGAAGATGAAGGGCAACAAGAATGCTGTCACCACCGGTGAGCACGAATCCATCTGGATGGACGCCTTTGACGACACCGAGCGCCAACTGTACGGTCAAGTGGATGTCGACGCTATGCAACAGATTGAGAACGAGATCCGCTTGCTCGACATCCGTGAACGCCGGATGCTGCTCAGAATCAAGAAACTAGCAGATGGACCAGCGATGACGATTGCCACGGTCGACCGTTCTGAACTCAGCAACAGGCAAGTCGGCCAGAGCAAAGGCACGAACACGCGCCTTGAATCAGTCATGGAACAAATCCAACGAATTGAAGAGGCGCTGACTCGAGTTCAAGAACGGAAAGCGAAGTTCATTGCACTGCGGCATCAGATTGAATTCGCTGAGTGGAAGAAACAACAAGAAGAAAAGAAGATGTTCTGATGGCTCGTAATGAATGGCTCAGGAACTTCTACAACAGTTTGGAATGGAAGCAGTTCCGCTTAGCGCTCATCATGGAACATGGCCCGGTGTGCTCGCGGTGCAAGCGGCTCATCGCCGACCCGCGGCAACTTATCGGCCACCACAAAACAGAGTTGACGCCTGAAAATGTCCACGACCGAACGATTAGCTTGAATCCTGAACGAGTCGAATTGATTTGCCGAGATTGCCACGACAAGGAACACTTGCGGTTCGGATTTGAACATACCGGACAGCAAGTGTTTTTGGTTTATGGCCCGCCACTCTCAGGCAAGTCCACCTTCGTTCAGCAGAGTAAAGGTAGGCTGGACATCCTCGTGGACATTAACGAGATATTTGCCGCCATGACCGGCCTGCCGGAGTATGACAAGCCGGATTCACTTCTGCCGATTGCCAGACAGATGCGGAGCCAGCTCATCGACCACATCCGCGTGCGCTTCGGACGTTGGCACAACGCTTGGATCGTAGGCGGATATGCTGATAAGTACCAACGAGAGAAGATTATCGCCGAAACAGGAGCAGAGCCAATCTTCGTGGAGGCTACTGCTGACGAATGTGTGAGCCGACTGCGAACCGACCCACGGTTGAGGTACCGGCAGGGCGAGTACGAGGCGTACATCCGAGCTTGGTTCGAACGGTTCGTGCCGTGACCCTGCCGGTGTGGCTAGACCCCCCGGGTGCACCGTGGAGGCAGCCGCTTAGAGACCGCAGCATATCCAACAATTTTGCCCACGGCAAAAGAATCGAAAATCGCTGGAGGTTTTCGGAAAAATGCCGAACTCCGATGTAATCGAGCGAGAACGACGGAAGCTCGCCGATCTCTTCAAAGATGTGGAACCCGCCAAGGCTGAACTCGTCAGTGGACTCATAGACGATGCAGCCTTTTTGTATGCCGAGAATCAGCAGTTGCGGGAGCTGATGATGTCTACTGGCATGGTCAAGGTCCATCCGCAGTATCCCGAAGTGCAAAAGCCAACCGAGGCCGCGAAACAGTACCTGCGGAACCTGAATTCATACGCTGTTGTTATCAAGGCTCTCAACTCTGTGCTATCCAAAAACGTCCTCGACCCCGACGACGGAATGGATGAGTTCGAGTGATTACTTGTGACCTGGCAGATTCACACCTTGCGGCCTACATCAACAAGTGCAAGTCGGGCGAAATCATTGTCGGCCACGAACTGAAGCTCATGCTCGACATACTGGAACGGCACTTCGAGGATCCAAACATCCAGTTTGAACTCGAGGACGCGCACAAGCGAATCAAGTTCATTGAGACGCACTGCAAGCACTTCGAAGCGCCGTTCGCTGGCAAGCCGTTCATCCTTGAACTGTTCCAAAAGGCAGTGACCGAAGCCATCTACGGTTTCAAGATGTACGATCCCGAGGCCGGTCGCTGGGTCCGGCTGATTCAGGATGTTCTTTACCTGGTCGGCCGTAAAAACGGCAAGACACCGTTTGTCAGTGCGCTCATCCTTGCCGAATGGTTCTGTGGCGAGAAAGGCTGCAAGGTTCTGTGCGCGAGCAACGACGACCAGCAGGCCGACCTGATGTTCCAAGCCATCAACGCCATGCGCGAAGAATCGAAGTCGCTTGAGCGCAAGACCCGCAAGAATCAAACGGGCATCTACTTCGGGAATCCTCGCAAGCCCATTAAGACAGGGAAGTTCAGCTACCAGAACAAAGGCAGCATCCGCAAGCTGACGGCGCGAACCGGCAGCAAGGAAGGACGCAACGTTGCAATCGGCGCCGTCGACGAAGTCCATGAGATGAAGAACAACGAACTGGTGATGCCTATTCAGCAGGCTCTGTCCACTCAGGAGGAGCCTCTATATTTTGAACTGACAACCGAGGGCTTCACGAATGACGGATACCTCGACAAGCGATTGCGCGAGGCACGACAAGTGCTGTATGGCGAAACCGAACAGCCGCGCTGGCTGATTTGGATGTATACGCAGGATTCTGAAGCGGAGGTCTGGCAGGATGAGCAGTCATGGGTCAAGAGCAATCCAGGACTCGGCGTCATCAAGAAATGGTCCTATCTGCGCAAGTGGGTAGAGCTCGCCAAGACCAACACCGAGACGCGTGCCTTTGTGCTGGCGAAGGACTTTAACATTAAGCAGAACACCGCGTCTGCGTGGTTGATGGAACATGAGTATCGGAACGTCGAGACGTTCAACCTGGAAGATTTCCGCGGCCACTTCGGCATTGGCGGGGTGGACCTGGCTGAAACGACTGACTTGGCGTGCGCGACGGTCATGCTGATGCGCGCTGGCAGCGCCAAGAAGTATTTCATCACCAAGTATTTCGTGCCCGAGGCGAAACTCGACAGCAAGGACGACGGCCGCGACTACCGCAAATGGGTTGCCGATGGATTGATTGAGGTTAGTCCTGGGAACGAAAACGACTTCTCGCTCATCACGCAATGGTTCATCGGCCTGTTCAAGCAATACAACATCCGGCCGTTCAAAGTCGGCTACGACAATGCGCTTGCGAAGTATTGGGCGAAGGACATGGAAGACTTCGGCTTTGACCTCGAGCGCATTCCGCAGGAACGCCATCACATGTCCAGTCCGATGAAATTGCTCGGTCAAGACCTGCGGTCGGGGTTGGTCAACTACAACGCCAACGAAATCGACATGTGGTGTCTCGGCAACGTCGGTTTCAAACTCGACTCCAACGATTTCATCATGCCGGTGAAGATAAAGCCTGACAAACGGATTGACGGGGCGGTCGCGAAGATTATCGCCTACGCGGCTTATACCCGATTCCGTAGCGACTATATGACATTGCTCAAGTGAAGGGGGTGGCACATTGGGTTGGATTAGCACAGTCAAAAGCATGTTCGCGAAGGACAGAGCCCAGCAACACCCCTTGAGCTATGTGGACGTTCTCAATGGCATGGTTCCGATTTTCCGCATGTTCGGACGCGACATCTACCATTCGGATTTGGTTCAGATGTGTATCGACAGGATTGCGACAGAAATCAGCAAGCTCGAACCGAAGCACATTCGCGAGTCGGACAAGTCTTGGACGGTCGTGAACAGTCCATTGAACGCTCTCTTGCAGTTTGGACCCAACGACTTGATGGACACCGGCGCGTTTCTCGAAAAGGTGACGTGGCTACTCTATCTCAACTACAACGCCTACATCTATCCGACCCGCGACGACCAGGGCAACGTCACCGGGCTCTATCCGCTGAATCCGACGATGGTCGAGTGGATGCAAGACGCAGCTGGTGTCATGTTCATCCGGTTTACGTTCCGGTCTGGCGAACAGTTCGTCATCCCTTATTCAAACATCATCCACCTGCGCAAGAAATTCAGCATCAACGAGGTCATGGGCGGGGACCTGAATGGACAGCCGTTCAACGAGGCGATTCTGACCACGCTCAAGACGGATGACGTCATCGTGGAAGGCATTGAGCACGCGGTGCAAGCCGGTCTGGCGATTCAATTCATCTTGCAACTCAACACAATGCTCAATGACGAAGCGCAGAAAGAAGAACGCAATCGGTTTGAGAAGGCGCTACGAGAAGGTAAGTCGGCGGTCATGGCGACAGACCTGAAAGGCACCGTGACGCCCGTTCAAAAGAGCCCGCAAATCGTCGACCCGAACGTGCTGCAAGCCGTCCAGCAGCGCATTCTGAACTACTACGGGGTGCCCCTGCCAATCCTTGAGGGCAACTACACGGACGCTCAGTTCGAGGCGTTCTACAGTAACACGATTCAGCCGCTCGTGATGAGCCTGACGCGAAACTTCACCCGCGTTTTGCTGAGTCCAATGGAGATTTCGCACGGCAACCGCATCTCGTTTTATCAGCAAGGGCTGCAGTACCTGTCCACGGCCGCGAAGATTCAGCTCATCTCGACAGCTGGCGACCAAGGATTGCTGACAGACAATCAGAAGCTCGCGATTCTCGGCTATCCACCCATACCGGATGGTGACCGCGTCACACAGTCGCTGAACTATATCGACCGGACCGTCATCACAAAATATCAACTTGGCAAGGCACAGGTGCAAAAACAACTGCAAGCAGAGGAGAGTGGATCATAGATGGGTGTGGCCGCGAAATTGACTTGGCCGCTGGCTCCGCGCGACACCAAGTGGAGCGCATCGGAAGCCAACAAACGCATTGTCGAGTGGGCGACCGGCGAAGATGGCAAAATTGACTATCTGAAATATGCCAGCACTCATTTCTGGTTCGACTCTGACGCGCCGGACCCGGACAAGGACGGTGTTCCCGACCGCCAGGGCGACTATAAGCTGCCGTTCTGTGATGTCATCGACGGCAAGGTCATGGCAGTGCCAAAAGGCGTGTTCGGTGACGCTGCGGCGATTCAAGGAAGCCGTGGCGGCGTCAAAATTCCGGACGAGGACGTCAAGCATGTCAAACAAGCCATCGAGCAGTACTACAACAAGATGGCGAAGGAGTTTAAAGACGAAGGCATTGTGGCGCCGTGGCAGAAGAACAAGAAAAGCGCCACTTGGCGGACCGCCCTTGTGACCGACCTGCGTGCCGGAGACCCGAATGTCACCGATGACCCGGGTGGCAGGATTCAAGGACATGCGGCTGTCTACGGACAGCGCGCCAACATCGGAGGCTGGTTCGAAGAAATCATCGCGCCTGGTGCATTCGATGGGGCTGACCTCACCGACGTGCCGTTCTTCGTCAATCACGACACGAACGACATTCCTCTCGCTCGAAGTCGCCGCAACAATGGCAATTCGACGATGACATTATCCACTGACAACCAGGGACTTGCGTTTGACGCCACGCTCGACGTCGAGAACTACGACAAGGCGCGAGCGCTCTATTCGGCTGTTCAACGCGGTGACATCGACAAGATGTCCTATGGGTTCATGGTTGCTGAGGACGAATGGACGGGTCTTGATACTGGCCTGCCACTGAGAACTATCAGGAAAATCGGCAAGGTGTTTGAGATTTCTGCTGTCACGTTCCCGGCTTATGACGGGACTGACATACAAGCCGCATCTCGGGACGCGCACACGCTGGAGAGCGTTCGTGCATTGCTGGAGAGCAATCAGTCCGCGCTGGAGAGCGAAAAACGCGAGGCGGAAGTTCTGCGTTTGAAAGCACAAATTCTAGCGGGGAGTTGAGTTGATTGAACAAGAAAGCACTGCTTGAACTGATCGCGAAGAAAGAAGCACGCAAGCAAGAACTGTTAGGCAAAGTCGAAGGTAGCAACAACGTCGAGGAACTGCGGTCCATCAACACCGAACTGCAGACCCTGAATGCCGAGATTACCGAACTTCGTAGTATCGCTGACAGCCTACCGGACGACCCGACGCCGGCACCGAATCCGAACCCAGCGAATGACCCGATTGTTCGTTCGGCACTCGGCGCAAGCGCACCGACAGGCCAGCAGACGCCACAGGGGCCACTCAGCAACGTCGCCGCAGCAACCTATGGTCTAGGTATCAACCAGCGCAACATCGAGAAGGAAGAGTTCGAGAAAGCCGAACAACGCGGCGCTGACTTGAAGGCGAAGAAGCCTGTCATTTTCTTGCCGCAAGAACTGCGTGGTTTGTTCCCGTCGATGGAACAACGCGCGGTGACGATTGCCAGCCAGTCTGTTGTCACCGAGCAGAAGTACAGCAACATCCTGCAGCCCTGGTTCAAACAGGTCTCCGGCTTGGTGGACCTCGTCAACGTGATTCCTCTCCAAGGCGGCGTCGGGTACACGCAGGGCTTTGAAATCCAGTCCGGCGAGGCGCAGTATACGGCTGAAGGCGCGGTCTACACCGAGTCCGACCCGCAGTTCGGGTATGTGTCTATTGGCATGGCGAAACTCGCTAGCTATACCGAAATCACCGATGAGATGCTGAAACTGCCGAACGTCGATTACCAGAACTATGTCGCGCAGCAGATGATCACCTCCATCAAGAAACAACTTGGCGCGCAGATTCTTCTCGGCGCGGGTGGCACGAACCAGTTAACGGGTATCTTCAGCGCTCCGGCGAACGTCATGCCGACCGCCGATTGCGACATCACCACGATCACGGCCATCGACGAGAACACGCTCGACACTTTGGTCATGACGTATGGCGGCGACGAAGCGGTTGAAGGCGGCCAGTGGCTGATTCTTAACAAGGCAGACCTCGCGGCATTCGCAGCTGTGCGTGCGACGACGGGCCAGAAACTCTACAACATCACGCTGAACGGTCAGACGGGCACCATCAGTTCCGATCGCTCGTACAGCGTGAACTTCGTTATCAACTCGGGTGCGCCGGCATTGTCTAGCGCAAACACCCCGTCCGGCACGTACACGATGGCATACGGTTCGCCATCCGTGTATGAACTGCCGGTGTTCTCGCCCATCGAGGTCATGGAGTCTCGCGACTTCAAGTTCTCAAGTGGTCAGCTTGCCTACCGCGCCTCGATGTATGCGGGCGGCAACGTCACGAAGTACAAGGGCTTCCTGCGCGTGAAAAAGCCGTAACATCTGACTGCACTAGGGGCGTCGACTTCGGTCGGCGCCTTATTTGATTGGAGGGATAACTGAGTGAGGCAACCACAGCAACGTGCTTATATGCAACTGGCGTCCGACGCCTTTGATGTGGCAGTCCCGATGGCGTTTGTCGGCCGATTCCACGTCGATGGTGCAGATGCACCTGCAGCCGATACGACGTCCATTTTGGCGCTCACAGCGCTCACAGCGGCTGCTCAGACGCTGACGACGGGCATCACTTGGCCTGCGGTCTCGCGCAACGTGCAGGTCGTCGGGAGTGCTGCCGGCATCGCTGGCAACGTGACGGTCAAGGGCACCGGGTTCGATGGAAAAGCCATCAGCGAGACGTTGGCCCTGAACGGTACGACAACCGTCGTCGGTAACGTCGCATTCCGGACCATCACGGAGATCGACTTACCGGCTTACACCAACGGCGCGACGGACGAAATCAGCGTCGGTGTCGGTGACAAGCTGGGTGTGCCATTCAAACTCGGCGTGTACGAGGTCTTGTCGGCATGGCTCGGGGGCGTCAAAGAGGGCACAGCTCCAACCGTGGCAACGGACGTAGCGAATATGGAAAACAACACAATCACGCTGAACTCAGCGCTCGACGGCAACGACGTCGACGTGTTCATCGTGCTCTAAGGTGGTGACTGCGCATGGCCCGTAAAACTCAGACCTCTGCAATGGACGAAGGCGAAGTGGCGGAGTTGGACGGCACATTGTTCTTTCGTTGCAACCGACCGCTCAGCATCCAGGAGTATATGAACCTTCGGGCAAAGGTTGAGATGGAGGAAGAGCGTAGCGGGCGGCGCATCATCATTCTGCCGCACGCAACGGATGTGGTCCGCACATGAGCCAAATCATCCAGCTCACCGACACGAAGAACTTCCTGCGCGTGGACTTCACCGATGACGATTCCTTGATTCAAATCCTCATCGATGCCGCTGAGCAGTATCTGACGATTGCCACAGGCAAGTCGTTCGACAGTACCAATCCTGTTGCGCAGCACGTCTGCTACATGCTCGTGGCATCGGCGTACATGAACCGCGAGAACGGCCAGCAGCTGGCGGTCAAGGCGAACAGCGTCGTGACGGGCCTCATTTACCAACTGTCTGCCACCACGACCGTCACGACGTCACTCCCGAGCGCGCCTGTCGGCCTCACTGTCATCGCTGTCTCTGGCTACAACCGCTTGCGCTGGTTGCCCAACATCTCACCGGACACAGGCGGATACAACGTCTACCGCAACGGCGTCAAGGTCAATCAAGACCCTGTGCGAGAAGGCGAAGGCATGTATCAAGTACCGTTCTTCTACGGCGACTGGCCTATTCTGGACGAAGAGATCGCGCAACAGAACGCGGTACCTCCGGGCATCGTGCAACTCATCGACGGCAATGTGACGTCCGGGCAGTTGTATTCGTACCAGGTCAGCGCAGTCGATAACCTTGGCAATGAGTCGGCTTTGTCTACGGCTGTGCAGGTGACTGCCGTATGAGCCCGGCACCGCAATCCATCGGCACAATGAGACAACGCATCACATTTCAGACGGTTAGCGGCGGCACAGATGCCCAGGGATTCCCGAACACCGGCTACGCCGATTATGTCACCGTGTGGGCGAACGTGGACGGAGGCACCCCAGCTCGCATTTATGCCAAAGAATTCGATGGCGCGGGCGCGGTGCAGTCCGAGAACGACCTTATTTTCACCGTTCGGTATCGCGAGGACTTGGATGCATCCATGCGCGTCATCTACCGCGGGCAACCGTTCGCGATCATCGGCATGGTGGATAAAGACGGGCTGCGGACATGGCTTAGCGTCATGGTGAAGGGGTGGCAAAGCGGTGGCGTCTGATGTGTTTGCGGTCGATGGGTATGACGCAATTATCGCCAAGCTGGCCAAGTATGAGGATTCGTTCAAGAACGAGATTGCGAGGAATGCGCTCCTTGAGGGCGCTGTGCCCATTCAAGAGGAAATTGCGGCAGCGGTTCCGATCTCGACGCGCAACGAGGAACACATCCACAACGACATCCAAATTGGCGAGCCAGAACTGGTCAACGGTGACTGGCAAGTGTCCATCGGACCCGGCAAAAAGACGTCGTGGCGTGCTGGGTTTCTCGAGTACGGTCATGCGACAGTCAACGGTGGGCATGTGCCGGCGCATCCGTTCATGCAGCCCGGTATGAAGCGATCCAAGCAGAAATTCATGCAGACAGTCGCTGGCGTCATTCAGAAAGGGTTGAGCCTATGAGTCTGATTGATGCCAAGCAGACCGTGCGCAATCTCTTGCTTGCCAACACCGACCTGACGACGTTGCTCGGCGGCGACCAGGTGTACTCCGTTCTGGCCCCAACCAATGCCGTGTATCCGTACATCACCATCCAAGAAGTCGGCAACGCGCCGATTGACTACGCCGATAACACGGAGACGCGCGCGGAAATCAGCATACAGGTGGACATCTGGAGCAAGGGAAACTACTCAGCGATTGCCTCCCTGGTGAACGACATTTTGACGTCTGCCGAACCTCGCTTTGTCCGAGAACACTCGGCTGACCTCGCGCAGACCGAACCGCTTGTGCTTCACAAGGCGCTCCGTTACTGGACAGCGCCCGAAGTTTAATCCATGCAAGGGAGTTGAGTGGATTGGCACCATCTATCAGAGTGGGTCTGGACCAACTGCACTACGCTCTGTTGACGAGCGACCCGGACACCGGCGTGCCGACTTATGGTCAGGTATACGCCATTTCGAATGCTGTCACGGCGAACATCCAGCCGAAGGCGAACACAGCAACGTTTTACGCCGACGATGGCGCAGCGGAAACAGCAACTGCGGTGGGCGAAATTCAAGTGGACTTTGAGACGAATTCGTTATCGTCTGCAGACCAAGCGAGACTGCTTGGTGCGACGATCGGAACGGATGGGACCGTGCTGCAAAAGTCGACTGACATCGCTCCGTATGTTGCGCTTGGGTTCCGATCCAAGAAGGCCAATGGGAACTATCGTTTCTATTGGCTCTACAAGGGCAAGGCGATGCCCTATCAGGAACAATCACAAACGGAGGAAGCCACGCCGAAAGGCCAGCCAGATAAAATCACGTTCACGTTCATTCGTCGCCAGTGCGACAATGCGTGGATGTTGAAAGCTGACGAGGACGATGTGTCCTTCACGGGTGGCGCGACTTGGTTCGATGCGGTGGTTGAGCAGCAAACGAGCACCGCAGCCCCGACTGTCACCGTGACACCGGCATCGGGTGCGACGGCAGTCGCCGACACTTCGACCGTGCAATGGGTGTTCAACACCGCCATCGACCCGAACACCGTCAACGGTGGCAACTTCTTCGTACTCGACTCGACCACAGGCGCGCAGGTGGCTGGCGCGCTGTCTCAGTCGGCAGACGAGAAGACAATCACTTTCACACCGACTGCTTCGCTCGCGGCCACGACAAGCTACACGGCGATCGCCACGACAAACGTTCGCGACACGGCCGGCATTGCGCTGGTTGCAAACAGCGAGACCGAGTTTACTACGGCGTAATCGCCGCATGATGACAGAGAGGGCGGCATCCTTGCCCTCTCTTTTTTGTGTTGAGAACCGAGTACAAGTTCGCGAGGAGGCAAGGCTGTGCAGAAACTCAAACTTCGCATCGGTCCCGGTGAGAACGGTCAAGGCGAATACAAGACTTTCACTCAATCCTTTGTCAAAGCTCGGATGTTGCGACGGGCGATTGAGTTCCAGGACGAAATTGAAGCCCGTCATGCGGAGATTGCGGAATCCGGCCGCGAGCCATCGCCTGCCGAAGCACTCAAGGACGTCGACGACCTGGTTGATTTCGCTGTGGAACTTTTCGAGGGACAGTTCGGACCCGATGATGTGTGGGACGGACTCGAAACCGAGCAGTTTTCCGCGGAACTCGGGCGCATTCTGAGCGAGACTGTGCAAGCTGCCATGAAGGGTGTGCAACCGGACCCAAACGCCCGCAAGAGGCGCCGGTAAAAAGCGCCTCAGAAACCCTCATGGACTTGTACTTGGACCTCATGAAAGCAGGGTGGCCGCTCTACCAAATCGACGAAATGGATATCAACTACTTCTTCCGGCTGAACAATCGCGCAGGGAAAACGCAGTTGACACCAATCGACGATATACCGGGTCTCTAAAGGCAGGTGATATGCATGGCCAACCGCGAGGAAGTCGGCGATCTCGTTGTTAAGGCATCACTCGATTCATCGGGGTTCCGCAGCGAAATGAAAGGCCTTAATCAGCAGATGAGCCTCATTAAGAGTTCATTCAAAGCGGCCAACGCTGAACTCGGTCCGTTCGCGACGGAGATGCAAAAGGCAGAGGTCAGGGCGCAGGAACTAAATGCTGAGATTGAAGTCCAACAGCAACGTGTCGATGCCCTATCGAAGCAATATGCCGCGTCTGCAGAATCGGCTGGCGAGGATGCTGCAGCAACGCAAAAGCTCGCTGTGCAACTGAACAACGCCAAGGCCGCGCTTGCCGGGATGCGCAACGACCTCGAACTGACCAACACAGCCATGGAAGAGTCCGGAGCGGCGGCAGAAGAAGCCGAGATCGAGCAAAAGAGCTTTTCTGAGTCCATGGAGAGCACCAAGTCTGGCATCGAGGGCACACATGCCGCGTTGCTCGGGATGGTTGGTCTCATCGGCGCTGGGATGCTCAGCGACATGACAGACGGTGCCGAGAAGACGGCCATCAGTCTGCAGACGTTGCAGGACGAGACAGGTAACTCGCAGTCGTCGCTGGAACGCCTTTCGCTTGTCGCCAGTGGTGCAGGTGTAAGCATGACCGACCTGACAAATATGGTCGGACGCATGGATCGAACCATCGCAACGGCGAATACGCCGACATCGACGATGGTCAAGGCGCTCAATGAACTCGGTATCAGCTCAGAAGCGTTCGCGAAGGCCAATTTGAGCGAGCAGGCGCAAATGGTTGCCGATGCGATGCACAAGAGCGCGCTACCAGCAAAGACGCTCGACTCGTTGCTCAAAAGCATGGGCGTGAACATGGCCTTGTTGCCGAAGGGCGCATTGCCGAGCCTGAACCAAATCCGGCAGGGGCTTGAGTTGACGCAGAACTCAGCGAACACATTGGCTCGGCAGTTCACGGCTGCAGGCCTCAACTTTCAACAGTTCGCCAGTGCGGATACCGAGGGCAAGTTGAAGATGCTCGGCCAGTACATGTCCGACACCAAAGACAAGGCGCAGGCGACTGCGCTCGTCATGGCCGCGTTTGGCGGCAGACAGGGTGCTCAGATGTTGCCGCTCATTCAGAATTTCAGCAAGCTCGACGATTATGCCAAGAGCCTGAAGATGCCTGTCATGGACACGGCCGAGATTCAGTTGGCCGCTGAAAAGACGAAGATGCTGCAGACCGCAATGTCAATGCTGATGGACAGCGTCATGGTCAAACTTTTGCCGTGGGTCGATAAGATTGGCAAGGCGTTCTATGACCTGTTCGCTGACATCAATCACCCGATCGCGGCAGTCAAAGGGTTTGAGAGCGAACTGGGTCCGGTGGCGTCTGGCATTATGGGCGTTATCACCGCGATGGCGGCGATGAAAGTCGTAAACGCTGTTACCTCGACAATATCCGGATTTGCGAGCACGCTCAAAGCCGCTGGCACCAGTGCCGTATCGACCGCTCGGTTCCTTGGCATCATGGCCGCGAAAGAGGTCGAAGGGGAAGCAGCGGCCGAGGCGCTCACCATCAAAACAATTGCCAGCACAGTCGCGACCAAGGCGCAAGCCGCGGCCACGAAGACGTCTGAGATCGTGCAAACTGCATTCAACGCCGTGAAAGATTCGGAGACACTCGCTTGGATTCGTTCAACCACTGCTACGGTCGCGAATACAGTCGCCAAGACAGCGCAGACAGTCGCAACAAAGGCCGCAGAAATAGCGCAGGCTGCGTTCAACCTCGTCATGGACGCCAATCCTATCGTACTTGTGACACTCGCCATCGCGGCGCTCATCGCGGGCGTGATCCTACTTGTGACACATTGGAAGACGGTTGTCAGTTGGATTAAAGAAGTGTGGAACTGGTTCAATCACCTCGGCACGGGCGTGAAAATTCTCATTGGCATCTTTGCACCGTTCCTGGTGTTGCCCGCCGAGATTGTCGCTCACTGGGGACAAATCAAGAACTTCTTTCACGACATCATTGCCAACATCACTAGGGACTGGAACGACCTTGTATCTGGCGCTGAGAAGTGGGGAGAGAATCTGGTCAAGATGATTGCACAGGGCATTTCGAACGCCGTCAAAGATGTCGAGAGTGCGGTCGGCAACGTCGCAAGCTCCATCAAGAAGTTCCTCGGCTTTGGATCCCCGACCGAAGCGGGCCCAGGTGCTACGTCTGATGCATGGGCGCCGAATCTCATGCGGATGTATACAGACGGCATCATGGCCGGCATCCCGCAGATTCAGAGCGCGACACAGCGGGTCGCCGGAGTGATTAGCGATTACCTCGGGAACGGAAGCACGGAGAGTGTCAATATCGGTGCATCGGGCGGTTCTGCCACGTCATCGTCAGCCGCCGCTTCCAGTGCAGGCGCGCCTATCATCCTGCAGGTGGATGGTCGTACATTCGCCACGCTCATCGCACCACATATGGACCAAGCCATGCAGCGCAATAACCGCCTGAAATTGAAATCAGCGGGTGCGACGCCATGACGCGTGTATTCACGTTCGGCGGTCAGTCATGCGATGCCTATGGTTTGAAGTGCCTCACGGTCGACCGTTCGTTTTTGCCGCCGCTCACCGCGCGGACGGTTGCAGTACCAAAACGACCCGGCGTGTGGTATTTGCGCTCAGACCTGGGGCCGCGGACTGTCAACATTGGCGTGTCGCTCATCAAGACAGACCTCGTCACGCTGACGCAGGCCAAACAGGTAATTGGCGGTTGGTTGTACCCCAACAATCAGATTCAGCCATTGGTTCTGCCAGACGAACCGGACAAGACCTACTATGCCGTGGTCGATATCAACTCGCCACTTATCCTCGCTGCGGCAGGTGGCTCGACGACGAATCAACCGCTCCTGTATGGCGCGGGGTCGTCCATCCTGACGTTTCTGTGCCCGGACCCCTACGGCTACGGCCAACAGGTCACGGCGCAGTTTGCCGGGGATGTGCTATCACCGAATGTGGGCGGGACAGCAGAAACATACCCAACCATTAGCCTTGCGCTGACAGCCGCAACCTCGTCGCTCAAAGTGGCTCATAGCTCAGGGCTGTTTGTGCTGCTCAACTATTCGTTCTCGGCAGGAGATACAGTCACGATAGATTGCGTGCGTCAAGTCGTCACCATCAACGGGGCGACAGCACTGACGGCGCTTGACATCTCATCTGATTTTTTTGCACTTCAACCAAACAACAACACAATCACCATCACGCCATCGGCGACAGCAACTGGCTCTGTCGCGTGGACGGAGCGGTATCTGTAACTATTTTTTGGAGGCGATCACATTGGCAACAGGACAAGGCAATCTCACGACGTACGGCGCAAACGCACTGCTCAACGCGACGGTGACAATTGGGGGCGGCACTTTCTACGTGGCGCTATTTACTTCCGACCCCACGACAGCAGGCGACACCACAAACGAATTGTCGGGCGGCGGCTATGCGCGGCAACCGGTGACGTTCCCGACTGCTTCTGCTGGTTCGGTGTCCAACTCAAGTGACATCACGTTTGCACCATGGACAGGTGCGACGGAAACAGAGACGTTCATCGGCCTGATGGATGCAGCGACAGGCGGCAACATGATCGTGCGTGTCGCATCGAACCCGTCCGAAACGCTCACTAGCGGCGCAAACGACGAAATCATCATCAAGGCGGGCACGTTGACCTTTTCTCTGGTGTCCTACAACGGCTAAAACTCCCGCAATGACATAACGGGGCGGGAGGTGATTTTTAGTGTCTGCCACTCTATCTGTGGCCAATGTCACAAGCGATAGCGCCACGCTGTCCGTGTCGGGTGCTTCCTCCGGGGCCAGTATCGTATTTTACTGGGGTACCAGCAATGGAGGAATTTACCCGCCAGCTTGGGCGAATAAGTCATCCGTCACGGCTGATGCGAATGGCTTTGCTTCTGTGAACCTAACCGGATTGGCGTCCTCCACCAATTATTACTCCAACGCACAGGCTGGAGGGGCGTGGGTTGTTGCGGAGGCGCCGTTCACGACGCTTGCCCCGACCACCCCAATCGACGTGAGCGGTACATTCGTCGGCATTGGCTCACTCTCAGCTCCGACGATCGTCGAGGAGACAACCACGTCAGGCGGGTTCGTCGTCGTTGGATCTCTCTCAGCCGCACCAATGGAGGCCGAAGAAACAGCCGGCGCCTTCACTGGCGTGGGCAACCTCTCAGCATCCGTCACATTGCAGTCGCCGTATATCGCTGGCGCATTTGTAGGTGTCGGTTCGCTCAGCGCATCAGAAGAACTGATTGAGCCAGCCGCAGGCGGGTTTGTTGGCGTTGGTTCTCTGTCGACAAACGCAACAGAGGGCGAAGTGATACAAGGCGGTTTTGCTGGTGTTGGGAGTCTGTCCGCAAATGTAGTGGTCGAGGTGAATCCGTCAGTTGCATTTGTGGGCATTGGCGGTCTATCGGCTAAGACGGAGGAGACGAAACCGTCTCCGAATCTGCAGATGTATGTTTTCGACTCTTCGGAGGTATTGCGAGCTATTCTCGCACCTACTGATGCGACGGCGAATCCGTTGTCGGGCCCATTAACCTACGAGAATGCCGTCCATACGGAACAACTCTACAATGCAACGAACGCAGGCAAGTCGCAGGTGCAAAACACGCTGAAGTTCGATGTACCAATCAACCACCCCGACGCAACTTACATTGTCGAGGGCGCGCTGGTCGTGTTCCGCGCTGCGGACGGTAGCTATCAACAGTTCGAAGTCACGCTGACCGACGACTACGACAACACCACCAGTTACAAGACAATAACCTGCACACAGGCTGGCCAAGCGGAACTTGCGGATGAGTTCATACCGTCGCTTGCGCTGTCCTCGGCAACGCCATCCACGGCACTCTCACAGGTTTTGAACGGTACCCGTTGGAGTGTTGGGAATGTGAGTGTGATATCGTCCTCCGAGTCACTGACGCTCACGCAAGTAAATGTGCTCTCCGGTCTGTCGAAACTTGTCGCGACATGGGGCGGTGAACTGGCGTTTCGGGTGACGTTCAGCGGCAATCAAGTCACCGGGCGGTATGTTGACTGGTACCAACAACGAGGAAACGTGACGGGCAAGCGGTACGAATTTGGTAAGGACATCGAGAGTTTGCAACGTACCATCGACACCACGGTTCTTTATACGGCCGTGTACGGTTATGGCAAGAAAGACTCGAAGACCAGAACCCAACTGGACTTCACTTCTGTCGCATGGTCAATCGCGAATGGCGATCCTGCAGACAAACCTAGTGGACAAGCCTACGTCAGCGACCTGACCGCGTTGTCCAATTACGGACGCGCAGGCGGGACTCGCAATCGATACACAGTTTACACCGACAGCAATCAAACTGACTCGAATTCCTTGTTGCAAGAAGCGTGGGACTACCTGCAGACGGTCAACAAGCCTGCGGTGACGTATATGCTGACGGTTGCTGACCTCGAACAAGTTGCCGGATATGCTCATGAGGCTGTTCGAATCGGCGACACCGTGAATGTTGTTGACACAGGGATTCAACCTGTTCTGCGAGACACCATCCGCGTGATTCAACTCGACAGAGACCTGCTCAACCCTCTAAACACTAAGGTCACGTTTGGCAACTTTATGCCAACGACTGTGGCAACTGCCAGTCAGGCGCTCGAAGCATTGCAAAACGCATCGGCTGCTGCCGCACAAGCTGCACAGGCGACGACAGCGGCGACGAGTGCCACCACGACGGCCACATCCGCCCTGTCGTCTGCGACCACTGCCATCAGCACGGCTAACCAGGCGAGTGTCACGGCCAGCACGGCGTTGCAACCGGGAAGCACCATCGACACCTCGTGGCTGAGCGGCATCATCAGCGCCGACCAGAACGCGCTTCAGTCTGCAGGTGGGTACGTGACGGTAGACAGCAACGGCATCACCATCCTTAACGCCTCCACGTATGCGAACGCCACGCAGGCGCTTCGGTTGGCTGGGGGTATCTTCGGGATCAGCGACCAGAAGGACGGCGCTGGCGGGTGGACATTCACCACGTTTGGTACCGGCGCAGGCTTCGACGCAAGCCTGATGAACGCCGGGACACTGGACGCGGCAGTCGTTGACGTGACCAATCTCAACGCGACCAACATCACGACAGGCGATCTGAACCTCGGCGGCCCAAACAATATGAACTTGGCGCTCTGGAACTTGACCGCCATCGGGTCTGGGTACGCCATCCTCGTTGCCAATCAGCAAGGCGTCTACATGTCAAACAACACGGACGCCACTACGTTCACCTATGCGACAACTGGGCAGACCACGACAGCAGGACACGCCTTGGCTGGTGGGGACGTGGAACTACTGGGTAGGCTGTGGGTTGGGCTCAACGGCAACGGCTACATCGAGGGCGACACGTCTCTTCACTTGTCCGTCACGACGGTCGGAGATCATTTCCTAATCCGCCAGTCACCATCGAACGGCGACGCCTCGTTTATACCGACGTCCAACGACGTGAACCTCATCGGCGAGAGCGGCTTCGCATTTCGCGGGATGTACTCCTACGCGTTCAACAACGCTTCGAGCGGCGCATGGAAAGAGGCTGTGCGTGCTCACAACATCGCGGAGTCCATCAAAGTCATCTACGACTTGTCCCTGCAAGATTATGTTGTGAAGGGTGAGACGCGACAGCGAGTGGGCCTCATCGCGGAAGACGCACCCGTTGAGGTGCAGAGCGAGGACGGCAAAGGGATCGACCTCTACGCGGTGATCGCGCACCTGGTTGGAGCTGTGCAAGACTTGCAAGCCAAAGTCTACAAACTGGAGGGCGGCAACTAATGGACATCATCCTCGCGGTACAGAACCACTACCCGGACATGGTGCTTGGCGTCGGCTTTGTCGTCGGCAACGATGCATACGGAAACCAGGTCATCACATATTGGGACACGACCAAACACACGTTGCCAAGCCAGACAGAGCTCGCCGACTGGTGGACGGCGTACCTGCAATCGACGCAGGTCGGCGTGATTGCCACGGCTGTCACGCAGCAACTCGCGACAGGGTTCACATCTACCACGGCAGGCGGCAAAGTGTTCCCGCTCGACGTGTTCGCGGTGGCGATGCTCGCAGGCGAGTACGCATACCTCAAAGCCAACTCTACAGCCACACCAAAGGGGCTGCGGGCGCTTGATGGCAGTGTGTGGACACCGACGCAAACGGAGTATTTCTCGTTTAGCGACGAACTGCGGACATTCCTTGGTGGCCTGGAAGACAAGCAGTGGGCAAAAGAGGCGCTGATTGCCACTGTGTCTGACGCCGTCATTCCGACCGTCCTGTGGAATGCACCCACCGTGCCGCAAGGTCTCACGGGCATGCCAGGTGGCACATCCGGCACGGTCACACTGACATGGGCGGGGAACCCGGACACCGACCTGGCGTCCTACAACGTGTACCAGGATGGCGTGAAGATCGGCAGTGTGACAACCAACTCGGACAGCATCACAGGACTCACGACAGGGACGACGTACACCTTCGCAGTGACCGCCGTGGATGCCTCGGGCGGTGAGTCGGTGCAATCCGTTAGCGTTAGCGTCACAGCGCCGTAGACGTTGGCATCCATTCGGTTTCACAGCCCTTCGGGGCTTTTTTTATTGGCTAAATCGGGAGGTGGTCAGAATGAACGCGTTTCTGTGCAAGCCCGGCGACTTACTGTTCTACTTCCAGGCGGACAACGTCGGGGAGGCGCTAATCCAGACGGGGGAGGAACTGGAGGAACACAGCGACGGCCCGTGGCCGTGGCATGTTGCGGTGGCGCTCGGGCCGTGGACGAAAGTTGAGGCAGACGGTAAGGAGACAGCGATTCACGCGATCGACTATCACAACTGCGTGATCTGCCGGCCGCCGTACGAGAGTCAAAGGGCTCTCCACTACGCCCTCGGCTGGGCACGCAGGCAACGCGGCCGTCTGTACGGTTGGATCGGCACCATCGACCAAGCGTTGCGGGACATCTCGGGCGGTCGTCTGCACCTGCCGCGATGGTTCGTGACGTGGACCGACAAGCTGATGCCGTACTGCTCGACGCTCGCACAGTCCATCACCTGGCGTGCTGGATGGCGTGCGGTAAAGGCGTACCCGCCACCGAGTCCGGCAGACATGTGGAAGGCAGCCAAGAAGTACATCGTGCATGTCTGCCCGAAGGGAGCGTGACGGGGTGGACGAACAGTTGGACGATGACCAGTACAACGAAACCGTGGTAGGAAATGACCATGATCGAATTATGAACATGTGGCCACGGCTGCGTGCTGTGGAGAGGGCGAGTGACGAACATAAGCAGGCAGAGCGAGACCTCGCCAACTCCGTGAGCAGCCTACGTGATGACATGGGCAAGATGGAGAATCGCCTGACCGAGAAATTCACAGAAGGTATCGGTGACCTGCGCGAAGAGACCACGAACCAGGTCGAAAAAGTAGATAAGCATCTGACGGAGCAAGATGAGGTGCTGGCCGACCTTCGTGTGAATGCGGCCAAGAAATCATCGAAGTGGCCAGATGCTGCAAAGGAGTTTGTAAAAATCACCGGGGCCGTTGCTGGTGGGATTCTATTGTTCCTTATCACGTCATTGGCGGCACATTTGCACTACTGAGAGGTGATGGGATGAGAGCGCCGAGGGGGAAGCGTGTGACGTTGGTGGTGGTCATGGTCCTCGCTACATGGGCGTGTGTTGGCTTTAACTTCGTGGTGTGGGAAGGGCTCTACTTCTTTCGACACTTACTGCATATCCACGAGGCATCAATCGACTATCAGCTGTCCGTCTGGCCTGTGATGATTGACCTTGTCATCCTCATGGCCACAGTCATGTGGACGTATGAGCAGTTGGAGCTGCAACGAGGTCAGTCGACGATGCTCGAGGCGGTGAAAGTGCAAACGGACGCTGTTCACCGATTGCACAAACAGGGAGTGCAGAGAGACGCCAAACTCGAACGGTTGATGCAACAAGTCTATGGCGAGGTCCACGAAATTGGCGAAGACGTTGAAAGCATAGTGGACGAGATGACCGCTCCTGAGGCGGACGCGATTATTCGACTCGAGACGGACGCCGAAAGGCACGCACGTAACGCTGCAATGAAACGAGGTGAGGACATTGGCAGTTGAGACAGGCATCAAACTCGCGACGTACTTTTCGCCGGACGACGACACTATGGGTGCTTTTGTGGAGTGTGTTCAGTCTGGCAAGAAATCCATCTACATTGCAGATTTCGCGTGGCACGCGCCAAAAGCTAAAGACGATCTAATCGCAAAGAAAAAGGCCGGCCTTGACGTGGAGGTCATTTTGGATGCGACCGAGGGAGGGGAAAGGTACGAGCAAGCAGCCATCGAGGAGATGCGTGAGGCGGGTATCGTCGTGTGGCTCACGCATAGCCAACACGGCAAGTACATGCATCACAAGTTCATGGTCGTCGACGGAATCTGCGTCCTGTCTGGCTCGTGGAACTTCTCCGAATCCGCATCGTTGGAGGACAACTACTTCGACATCATCGAGAACGAGCAGCGAGCGGCGTTGTTCATGAGCAAGTGGACGGAGATTCGTGACTACGCGAAGGCCGACTATATGGAGTTCAATCCGTGGGCGAAGGAGGCGTCAGCCAAATGATTGACGCGGCCACGCTGTTCTATCTCTTGGCGCAGACGAAGGGAGGGAAAGGCATTGCAACGCATCGCGCAAGCTGTTGATCGTTATACGCCGTTCACGCCAGCTGAGCTCGCTGCGTTGAAGCAGGCGGGGCATACTGCTGTTGTGGCGTACCTGGGACGCAAGACGCGCGGCTACACCAAGGCCGTTACGCCTGAGGACCTGAAGAACTATGTCGACTCCGGCATGAAGGTCATCTTCAACTTTGAGGGCGCCAGCACGAAACGCGGATACTTCACAGTCCAGGATGGTTCACGGGACGCTCAAGACGTGCTCATCGAGTTCGAATGGCTCGGTGTGCAACCGGATCCGGAGGTCGTGTGCTACTACTCTGTAGACTATGACGCTTATCTGCCAGAAGACTTCACCGCGGTGGACGCCTACATGCTGGCAGTCGAGCACACGCAGTACGGCCGGTTTGGATTTGGTCCGTACGGCGGATTTCCGATTATCGAATACCTGTTTTCGCCACAGGCGCTCAGCAAGCCCACAAAAGCCTGGCAAACGGTGGCGTGGAGCGACAACAAAATTAGCCCACACGCTGCCATGTATCAAGACAAAATCGACATCTGGATAGCGGGTTCGCAAGTGGATGACGACGTCATCTACAGCGATCCTGGATGGTACCCGCGAATAGGGGGTGGCAATGTGGACAAGAAAACGGCGTACTTGAACGGCCAGCCGGTGGAGGCTGGCATCGAGGGCGGCGAGTGGTGGCTCAACTGGTCGGCGCTGGAGAAGCTTCCCGGATTCGAGCTCACGAGAGATGCGCAGGGTGTGCCACATTTCACAGTTGAAGCGCCAGCGCCAAGCGCGCCCACAATCGCGTCAGCCGATATTCGTCTCTCTGACGGCACCACAACAATTCTCAAACCCTAAGGAGGAATCAGCATGTGGAACGGAACTGATTGGACAGTTGTAGCTTCTGTTGGCGCGGCTCTAGTAGCGAAGGTGGCAGCAGATTGGAAGTGGCTCAGAAAGAAGGAACCGAAACTGGCCCAGGATGCAGCTACGCTCGTCGCAGACAAGGTGCCACACGGCATTGGCGTTGCGCTCGACGACGCAGGCAAACTGGTGCGCGGTCTCATCGAATCGCCCTGGTTCGCGAGCGAAGTAGCGACGGGGAAGGTGGAGTTGCATCATATCACGGACAAACTGTTGCAAAGCACGCTTGCGCAAGAGATTGCGAAGGTTCTTGCGGCGTCGGGTAAGTCTTGGACTGATATGAGCGAGACAGAAAAAGGCGCACTGATTACCACAGTGCAAGCGGGACTGCATAAGGTCGGTATCACCGTCACCAGCGCACAAGTTACGGCAGTTGTGCAAGTCGTAGAAGATGGGATCGCGGCCGTGCAACCAGTGATGGCAAGCGCGGCGAAACTAGCTGAAACCATCACACTACCAGTGGCGGCACCTTAAGCATTCAAGGACGGCGTTTCCGGTACTCCTATTATAGGGACGACAACAACATCACCGGCCCCATCATACTTGGATGTCCACTATGTCTTGGTCATTATGGAAAACGTCGCAAAACCCGCAGACGACTCCGGCTGCGGGTTTTGCGTCATGAGGTTATGTCACAAATAGTCGATCGCGACTTTGTTCGCTGTGATGGGGCGACTAAATAGGTATCCTTGGTACTGGTCACAGCGCTCTTCGCTGACGACAGCGAGTTGCTGCTGGTGTTCAACACCCTCGGCTAGCACAGTGAGAGAAAAGGAGTGGGCAAGGTGGACGAGGGCAGAAAAGAGCGAGCGGTCCGCAACGCTGCTGTGAATGTCCCTTACAAATGTCCGGTCAATTTTGACCGTGTCAATCGGAAGTTGCCGCAATACCCCTAGAGAATTGTATCCGTTTCCGAAATCATCTAGCATCACGTGAATCCCACGTTGCCTTAGTTGCGTCAGTTTGTCTCGAACTTCTCTTTCGTTCTTCATTAAGGACGTTTCGGTGATCTCAATAAAAACCAGAGATGTGTCGATGTCGTAGTCGGAGAGGACGTGCAAGAACTTCTCCACGAAATCCTGTTGTGCTAGTTCAACCTGAGACACATTGACACCAATCGGAAGGATGCTTTTGTTTTGTCTTTTCCACTCATTCAATTGTGCGCAGGCGGTCTGAAGTACAAGTGCCCCTATCTTGACAATCAGGCCACTATCCTCAGCAATCGGTATGAATTCCGACGGGGGGATCAGACCGAGAGTCGGGTGGTGCCATCTAATGAGCGCTTCGAGGGAATCCACTCGGTTGGTTCCAACGTTCATTTGAGGCTGAAATTCCAGGAATAGCTCATTTTGTTCATGCAGAGCTCGTCTCAAATCATTTTCCAGTCGAAAAGTCGAGTAGAGCTTCTCTTGTAACGCCTCCATGTGGATGTGCCATCGATTTTTTCCATCTCGCTTTGCCTCGTACATCGCGAGGTCCGCACTTTTCATGACAGACGACACGGTCTCTCCACTTACAGGACACAGCGCAATTCCGATACTGGCAGTCAAGTAGAACTCATATCCGTTCCACGTAATCTTCTCTTGGAGTCGTTCGAGTAGTAAGTTAGCTGCTTGAACAGCTTCTTCGGTTGAAGCAGCTGGGATCATGACCAAAAATTCATCTCCACCAAGACGTGCAGCGATTTCTCCCCTACCAAGAACATCTCTGACGCGTCCAGCAGCAATCTTCAAAACCTCATCACCAACATCGTGACCGAGAGAGTCATTGACTTGCTTGAACCGATCTAGGTCGATTAGAAGAACTGCCATTGGATGACCGGAACCAACACTATCAGACAAAAACTCCTTCATGTTAGTAAATGCTAGCCGGCGGTTGGGAAGCCCGGTCAATTCGTCATAGTGAGCCATTTGCCACAGGTCATGGTGTAGGCGTGATTGAGTACGTAACTGTCGACGCACGTACCAAAACAAGAGTGGTGTCATGACAATCATAAGCCACACGGAATGTACCAAGTATTCAACTATCCCATGTGAGTGCCACGCTACACCAAACAAATGGTCACCCAACCACTCGTAGGACACCACTTCTACTACAACCTCTATCAGTAGAAGTACCGCGAACACTTTTACTTGTTCTTTGAAGTCCTCCGCCCATGCTATCGCCACGTGTACCCTCCTTTCGATGTAACAACTTTCGACAAAATTCTAGCATATTCGTGGACAGGATTCTGGTCATAATGCGCAGACTAAAGTTTTTGCCGTGAGAAAATTGGTCGATAAATGACAGGCAACTGAGCTAAGATGTTCCTCTTATCAAAGCTTGTGGAATGGCGGTGTGTGCATGCGTTTTGCTGTGGGACTACTAGGCGCATTCCTGATGATCGGCATGCCGGCAATGATTTGGTCAAAGGGCAATCGTGGTGTCGCCCTCGGGATGTTCAACGTTGGAGTGGCCATGATGGTGTGGTCGAATTGGCAATGGTTGCTCATTTGGACAATTTTCGTCGCGCTCTCGACGTTGCAACGAGGACGGAGACTGCGAACACGTCCTGGTAAGAAGCTATAACTGAAGCCGAGGACGTCTTCACTAAACGTGCAACGGCACCTCGAGTCAAGTGAGAGCCCACTGACGGCGAACAGTGGGCGTTGACCCACTTACATGGAGCATCCGAGGTCAATGCCATCACGTCGCACATCGCGACGACGGCGCAGGACCTCGGTGTGAAGGTCACGCAGAAGGAAATCAAAGACGCGTTGCAAACAGCCGATGCGGTAGCGCAGGCGATCCCGTAAGTTCCGGTCATCGCGGCGGCGGCGAAGTTTGCCAGCGAGCTTCCGAACGCAACTGCCAAAACAACGACAGCCTAACACGGAAGGGAGGTGAGCGCTTCACACGCGGCTATGTACACGGCAAAGACCCTCGGGTCGGTCACACCCGAGGGTCAATGATTTTATTGGTGGGCTTGTGCGTATCGACTACAACCCTTCCTATCCCGTTCGAACACGATTCAGGGCCCAAAACTGAGAATTGACAGGCGGATAACGGGCTTACCTATGGAACAGTCCATCCGAATTCCCATAAACGTTCCCGTGATCAAGCAAAAACACATCGACTTAATGTAGAATAGTCCTGAAATTGTTGAGTGTGGTAGGAGTGACTATGGTTCGTGGATGACTACAGATACGTAGCTGGGAGTAGTCCAACATTCTTTTGCGTGGCTGGGCACATTTGTCCTAGAAGTGAAGCGTGCAAAATATTTTTGACCGTTTATCATGTTGCGAGAGAGGCAATCATTCCGTATGGAGTTTGTAAAATTCATGCAGATGAGTCGAGACAATCGATGGACGACAGGTCAAATTAGGACAAAAGTCCTATAGACACGCTAATTGTGCTGTATCATTATGAATATATAGATAAATATACCATTTACAAAATTATATCGGGGTGGGGGGATTCTATGGCAACAGACCAGGTCTGGTGCTTGTTTCGTTCTAAGCTTGTGCAAGCCTCGGAGTGTAACTGGCACTTTACAACAGGGTATCGAAGAGTCGGCGACGTGGATTATCCTCTTGGGATGTGCAATTCAATCTGCGAATGCCCTTATGTTGAGTTGAGTTCGAAGAGTCCCGAACGTAGAACGAACCCCGCAGGAGTTTCTCCCAATAGTCGAAAGCAAACTGCCGATTAAGTTGTTCGGTAGCCCCAACACCAGGATCGAAAACTAGTCGAAATGCAAAGTCTCCTGGTAGAATACTGTCAATGCGACGAGAAACAGACCACACTATCCCGCATAGTGAATTGTGACTTCGTAATTTGAATGTACTCCACCGGTGCCCACAATCGCGTCGACAGGCACTCATCTCTCGGACGGAGCTGCCGCTGCGGTTGAATCTTACCTGAAGATGCAGCCTGACGCATGGCAACGCATTACGAGCACAGCACACTCGGGCAACTCGCGGCGCAGGACCTCGGTGTGAAGGTCACGCAGAAGGAAATCAAGAGCGCGATCCTGGTGGCCGACACCGCGGCAACTTGGTTTTTGGTGTGTTGTCACTCTTGCTCGACAGAAGATGTCCGATTGACGGGCTGTGTAAAGAAATAATAAAACACGACCAGAAACGCAATAGCGTAGAATCGAACACCTAGTTTGAAAGACTCGGTAGCTTTTTCCATAGTGTTCTACCTTCTCTCGTGGTCATTATTTTGATCGGTAATAGACAGGGCTTGCGTGCGAATGTACCGGCCCAACTGTGCTGCCGTACTGTGGTTCATGTCCTTCATTCGTACAACTCCGGCAATTTCCTTGATGCCGAAGAGTTCCCCGGAGAATACGATGAACGCCCGTCTGCTAGTGATGTATGGCCCGGTGACACGAATGACATTGAGTATCAGTAAGAGCGCGGATAATACATTGATCATACCAAAGGCGTAGGAGAGTGCTTGTGTCTTGCCTCGTGAAACGGTCCCTCCCAAAATGGGTCCGGTCGCGGATAGATAGAAACCTTCCGGAACGACAAAAATACCCGTCGTGGTGATACGGCCAGTCAGCAAGAGGATGGCTGTTACGAAATCGATTGAGTACTGAATGGCCTCGAGCCCGTTAGGCACAACCTTCTCTCCACCGACTTGCGACATCTTTTATCTCTCCTTTTGTCATCGTGCATTCAGAATACAAGTGAAGTTCACGTTATGGCACGGCGCTGTGACTTTGGCCTCTCGAAGCAACAAACTTACCTTTGCACACATGCCAAACGAACAATTGGACAAGATACAGTCACATCGATTCGGCTGTTGCACGAGGAGTGACACCATGAAGAAGCTGACGCCTCGAGTCCTGCCCAAACGGAACGAACTTCATCGGTCAAGTGTCTCAAACGAAGGTCTTGTTCATGGTGATATAGACGAAGATACTCAGGTGCTTGAGCATAAACTTCGTGCTGAGTTGCAGAACTCGTCTGATGTGTGTTTCCGACGGTTTGGAGTTGAACGGGGTCGCACGTCGTTCACCATTCCTCGGTACAATTTTAGGTTTTCGTACCGTCTCTTGCGATTTTTTGTTTTGCTGCTATCGGCAATCGTTGGGCTCTATGGCCTGACCATTAGTTTCATAGTGATACTGATTCACCAAGTGAATCTGGAGTCGTTTGGTGTGCCGCATATGTCCCCCGTTGCTCCGAGAAACCTCAAACAATTACGTGACAATTTTCACACGGGTGCCTCGCAAGTACCTGTCGGACCGACCGCAATCCCATATGGATCAGCCCAGTTCCGCTCGTCAGCATTCGTCACGGTTGTATCGCTCATGAGACAACGTAAACAGTTCGCAGGAGTGGTCGCGAGTGCGATTTTAATCTGTACCCTGGTGAGCGGATGTTGGGACCGTACGGAATTGAATGATCGCGCTTTGGTCATGGCATCGGGTCTTGACCTTGACGCGAATGGGCGATGGATGCTCACCGACCAAGTCATCATTCCTGTCAACTTGTCGAAACAAGAGAGCATTACCCGACAAAGTTTTCTAACCCTTTCAGCGACAGGAAAAGACATAGTGGATGCTGGGCAACTCCTTCAAACAAAACTGTCCCGACAGTACTTCCTTGGTCACCGACGTGTGATTTTTATCGGGGAAGAGGCGGCAAAACACGGTTTGACAGGCATCATGGACGAATACACACGCAACCCAGATGTACGTCTTAGGAGTGATATTTTCGTCGTTCGTGGAGCTAAGGCCCTAGACGCATTGGAGATAAAAGCGCCACTGGAACAATATCCGGGTTTGACAATTATCAAGAGTCGTAGATTCGTGGGAGGAACGGTCGGGGATTCCTTGAGGGCCTTCTTAATTGCGGCGGCAAGCCAAACAAGTTACCCGACTTTACCGGTTGTAGAAATTACTAGAGAGTCAGATGAGTCAAGCCGTAGTACATTTGAGTTCGCAGGTCGAGCAATTTTCAACAAACAGTTAAAACTAATTGGATATTTAGATTTTTCTGATGCAAACTATCGCCTTTGGGTGGTCAATGCTTTGGGCAAACGACAGGTCACCTTTCATATTCCTGGACATCTAGGGTATGCAACAGTGGATTTGTCTCAATTCCGTGGACGTGTCCACGTTGTTGTTCAACATGGCCACCCGCACTTTGAAGTCGAACTGACCGGACAAGGTTTACTTAGAGAAAATCAGACAAACCTTAATGTCAAAGACCCTAAGCAGTTGAAGCAACTGAACGACGCGATGCAACATGAGGTCAACGATGAAGTCACGCAACTGATTGCCAAGGTTCAGAAGCAGTACAAGGCCGATATCTTTGGATTTGATCAGGCTTTGGCCAGACAACAACCTAAGCAGTGGAAGATGATGAAACTTCACTGGAATGAACTGTTTCCTGAAGCACCCTTCAATGTCGCCACACGACTGAAAATCCAAACGGTGGGCCTGACGTCGAAGAACCCCGTTTCTAGTAAGTTGTCACAAGGCTATGGAAGTTGGTGAGGCATGAAGCCAGGGACAATGGTGATCTCAGGAGGGCAATTATTCTGGATTTCAAGCATGTTTGACCTTGGCATGGCGGCGTTTCTTACGATCTCCCCAACAATTGAACGAGTCAGGAACGATGCATGGCTCTCTCTGCTTGTGAGCGGAATTCTCAGCGTGTTTGCCACTTGGATTGGAATTCGGTTAAGTCGCTATTATCCAGACAAGGTTTTTATAGAGTACATTTGCGACCTCACGGGGACTATTATAGGGAAAGCTATCGGCACGGTGTATGTAATTAACTGGGTCGTTGTCACAGCCATGGCAATGCGGCAAATCACGGACATTTTCATCACTGCGCAATTTCATCGCACCCCAAGTTGGGTCTTCATTGTCTCCATGGCCTTGGTCTCGGTGTATCTGCTGTATAAAAACGGTCTACAGTCATTGGGTAGATTTACAGAGGTCATTGGTCCGGCGGTCATCTTCGTCGCATTAGGAGTATTCCTGTTAGACCTCCCGAACGTAACTTGGAGTCGACTCCTTCCGGTCTACGTCAACTCAGGCCCGTACGGACTCCTATATGGCGCAATTCCATCGGTGTCCTTTCTGGCACAAACCTCATTCCTCACGATGGTTTTTCGATTTGTTAAGAATCAGCGTCAAAATGTGAGGCAGGCTGTTTTTGGGACTGCATTCGCCAGTCTGTTTGTCGTCATCAGTGGCATGTTCTCGATTGCCACGTTTGGGGCGGACCTCGGTGCGAAGATGTGGAATCCTGTCTTTGACATGGTCCAGTATATATCAGTTTCCGAGATCATCCAGAACATCGATGCCTTCGTCATGGTAATCTGGTTTCTTACAGCGTTTGTACGAGTTGCACTGTTCATGTTCTTAGCTGTCTCTGGAACCGCGGCATTGTTAAATTTGAAAAGATGGCACTCGCCTCTGCTCTGGATTGGTGGGATAACGGTCATCATCGCCATGATTCCGAAGGATATCACGGAATCAACCATCGAGTACCCGAAGAAATTTGTTGAGTCGTTTGTACTCCCGGTGTTGATTTTTGGAATACCACTCGTTCTGTGGATGATTGCGTTTCTGCGTCGTCAGTTCAGTCATTCTGCGAAAAGGTGACGTTGACGCCGGATCCGCCCTCGCTGATGCGGGGGTTTTCCATTTCGGATAAATACCAATATCTAGTTGACGGTACATAGCGGTGATCTTAATATATATACATAAACAGTAAACAAAGGAAGTGATAGTAATGTCATTCAGACGTCGCATGCGGATTGTGGACATCGGGTACGGCGCAGCGTTTCAAATCATCGGCGGCCTCAAGTAATGGTTCCAAGGACACTTATCTACTGAAAGGGCGAATGGGAATGGCACACATGGTCGAAACAATGTTTTCAGTACGGGAAACGCCTTGGCATGGACTCGGAAAGGTAATTGAGAATGCGCCGAACTCATTAGTTGCAATTCAAGAAGCAGGGCTTGATTGGGATGTGGTTCAAGAACCGATTTACCTGGGCGACAGCACGAATGCGATTGAGGGGCATTTCGCCAACGTCAGAAACAACGATTGTTCGGTTCTTGGTGTTGTGTCCAGTCGGTACACCATCGTGCAAAACGCGGAAGCATTCGCGTTCACGGATGCACTCGTCGGTAACGGTGATGTTCGGTACGAAACGGCAGGAAGTTTGAAAGGCGGCCGTAAAGTTTGGATGCTCGCCAGAATGAACCGCGAATATGACATCATGGGTGATAAAGTCGACCCATACATCTGCTTTACCAACACGCACGATGGCAGCGGCGCCGTGCGTGTCCTGATGACCCCGGTTCGCGTGGTTTGCAACAACACGTTGAACATGGCGCTCGACTCCGCAAAGCGCCAGTGGTCGACCTTCCATGTGGGCGATGTGTCACGCAAATTGGTCGAGGCACAGCGAACATTATTGCTCGCCGATGAATATCTCGATGCGCTGAACGAAAATGCCAATCTGATGGCAGACGTGAAACTGACCGAATTCAAGGTGCGCGAACTCGTCAACAATTTGATTCCAATTGATGAGAAGGCAACAGAGCGTGCGAAGAGCACAGCGAAGTTGAAACAGCAGGGGATTCTGCAAGCTTACAAGGCGGAGGACATCAAACAGTTCCGTGGGACCGGCTGGGGCTTCCTGAATGCAGTGGCTGACTTCGTCGGTCACGCTGAACCCACTCGGAATACCGATACATTCACGGAGAATCGCTTCTCGTCGATAATCCGCGGCGATAATTTATTCGACGAAGCGACGGCGCTGCTCAGAAACATCGCTTAATTGATACAAAACTAGATGGAGATGGCCCTCGCTGATGCGAGGGCTTTGTCACGACGTCATATTACTCAATGTAATCTCGTTGCCTTCCTTATCTGTGCCAATCGGGCTGTACAACGACACGTCCTTGCGTGTCTTCTTTTGCGCGCGCAGTTGCATCAGAATCTCTATCCTAGCGTCTAACGGGATGCGTGAAAAATTGCCGTAGCCTCGACTAGGACAATTCCTTTACTGCGTAGAGTTCCCTAAGGGGGCGACACGCGGTGCAGATTCGTATCGTGGAAGGTGAATTTGCGGACAGGTCCCGTCGAAACTTCTTTAGGACGCTACTTGAATTATATCGCCAGGGGGTGATACCTCCTCATGATAGCAGTCTACGCGCGGGTGTCGACCGAGGAGCAGGCGAAGCACGGATTCAGCTTGGCGGACCAGCTCCGGGAATGCAAGAAGAAGGCAGGGACAGATGATGTCCTAAAGTACGTAGATGAGGGGATATCTGGTGAGTTTCTCGATCGACCGCAACTCTCCAAGCTGCGTGAAGATATTCGCAGTGGGCTTGTCCACAAGGTCGTGTGTCTTGATCCCGACCGTCTCTCACGCAAACTCATGAATCAACTCATCATCTCCGATGAAATCGAATCACGTGCCGAGCTAATGTTCGTGAACGGTGAGTACGCTAGGACACCGGAAGGACAGCTGTTCTATCAGATGCGCGGCGCAATTAGCCAGTTCGAAAAAGCTAAAATCAACGAACGCATGTCACGGGGGAGGCGCGAGAAGGCACGGCAAGGGAGGGTATTACGGGATTTTCACATCTACGGCTATGACTTCGATTCCGAGAAAGAACAGTTCGTCGTCAATGCTCGCGAGGCGACCATCGTAAAGCTCATCTTCGACTTGTTCACCAATTCCAATGGCAGAGTTCAGGGGATTAATGGAATCGCCAAATACTTAACGGAACTAGGCGTGCCCACAAAGAGAGGTGTCGGCGTCTTTCATCGGCAGGTTGTGCGTCAGATGCTGATGAACCGGTCGTACATCGGCGAGTTCTATCAAAACAAGTGGAACACGGAAGGGATGCTCGGGAATCGCTACCGCCCACCCGAGGAGAGAATTGTGCAAAAACCGCGACCAAAAGAAGAATGGATTAGGTTGCCGATTCCGGCCATTATTGAGTCCGACCAGTTTTATTACGCCCAGTCACTGCTGGCAGAGTCGAGACGAAGATGGGCTGGGGCGGGCAAACGCACCTATATGTTGAGTGGACTGCTGCGGTGTGGGGACTGCGGTAACACTATGACAGGTCGGAAGGGGAAGGCTTGGGGGAGAGAACAGTATTACTACAGTGACCGCAAAGCAACGGTGGGAGCAAAAAACCCGGGGTGTGGAACACATATTAAGTGTGATGAGCTTGAACTTCAAGTGTGGGATACGACTCTTAGCTGGATACGAGCGCCTGACGAAGAGCTCATTGCGGAATTGGAACGCAATCCGCAGTTGTCGAGTGAACAATGCCAATTGGAAAACATTCAGGCGGAGCTTGAGCGCCTAGAGGTTGTGCATCGACGCCTAATGAATTTCCTCAGTGACCCCGATATTGATGAACAGGACATACGCGAAAAACTAAAGGATGTTCAGAACGAAAGACGGGGTTTGAATCAAAAGAAGCTAGACTTAACACGTCGACTTGATGAATTGAGTAGCAAAGATGTGAGGACGGAAGCGGAGCACCGGCGGTCTATGTTGATGGCAATTTGGGGCTCGCTTGCGAGTACAGAGTTCCACGACATAAGTGCGCAAGCTGGACGTGACTTACTGCGGACGGTAATCAAGGAAATCAGGGTTTTCGAACAAGGGCAAAGGATTGAGATAGTGACTTTGTAACACAACAAGACGGTGAAGGCAGGTGATGTCTTCTGTCTTCAGACAGTACTTGTCGTGACCCTTGTCCGCCTTTGTCCACAGGTTCATGATGCCAGGCAACAACTCAATACACGGGTGCAATGGACGAAGGAGCCATCTCACCGTGTCGAAAGGGGCGACTGAAGTTGCCCTAGATGCATACTTACGGAAGAGTAATACATAATACATGCACCAATCTCGAAAGGAGAATGATGCATGGCACTTGGACAGCAACGAAATACTCCAGTGGTTCCGCAAGCGATGCACGCTTTGGATCAAATGAAGTACGAGGTAGCTCGGGAACTGGGGATCTCTGTACCTGAAAGCGGATATTGGGGTACGATGACGACCCGCGATACAGGAACCATTGGGGGGCACATCACCCGGCGGTTGGTCCAAATTGCGGAGGAGCAGTTGGGAACTGGACACTTTCACTAGAGCGTGAACGGTGAATGCTCCGCTCGCGGCGCTGTGTGTCGAAGCGACATGACAGAGGTGGAATCAAGCGGACATGCAAAAGGCGCACAACCGTGCGCCTTTTGCATGTCCCTGTAGACCGAAGTATACCTTGGCTAGCCTCGAAGCATGGCTGGTCACTCACGCTAGAACTCCACCGTAGACGCGACTTTGACGTCATTGGTGTTGATTACGCCGTCGATCACCTCAAAATTATCTAGCATTATGTTGAACCCGCTCATGATGGAACTCATCACACCAAAATTACCGCCTTCGGCAGTGTTGAACTTCATATTTGCATCCCAGTTGCCTGCACTGTTGATGCCAATGGATACACCTAGCGCGCTTTGCTGAGGCGTACTGACAGATACCGGTCCGGCTATCATGATGAATGCTGGCAATTTATTACCTCACTTCCCTCTTGAATCTGTCGCAATTTACTCTATTCTCGATGAGTGTGTCCATATTCCGGTTGGCTGCCGCGCACTTGTCCGTATCTTGGGAAAGAGTCTTATTCCGTAGGTTGAATGAACGGCCTATGTGGGGGGCATGTCGCTGGATTTAGCTAAACCTTGATGCTGAACAAGTTTCATCACTCCGAACGCGTCGAGATCCACTCGACAGCGTTATAGAGTCGATGATGAAATGCTCTTAGGAGTAACCCTTGAAGTTGATTCTCTACAAAGTGCTTTATTTTGATGATGGCCAGTGACTCGGCGTACGAGTTTACCTTTAAAATGTCAAATAGTAACCAATTCATCGCTTTTTCAACGTTCTGCGGGTCTCTCCAGTAGTTCATCGGGACGGTGTGAAATTGCCAGGGATGAAACAGACCAGGGTAAGCCGCGTTAATGATTTGGTATGTCGATTGTCCAAATTGGTTAAAAGCGCCGTATAAATTATGTTGCTTGAAGAACTCATAGGTGATGCGGCTTGGAATGTCGGAGATGGGGATTTGACACTCTTCTTCGATGACATACTTGACAGCTTCAATGAGGCGCTTGTGTCCTTTTTCCTTTTGCCAGTACCCATTGGATACCTGACGAAAATGCCATGCCTTGATTTCTTCCGGGTAACAGTGCTCCATCAGTTGACTGAAATTCCATCCCTGTATATTGGCTGGGGGACGCAGCCGATGCTTCCATAGCAAATCTGCATAGACCTGGTCCGGTATTTCGACTACAGGAATCTGCAAGTAGTCCTCAATCAGAAAACGCGTAATGATGATGAGCCGTTGTCGGCCGTCCACACTGATAAAGAAATGATTGGGGAATCTCGCACGTATCCCATTTAATACTTCAAGGTAGACTTTGATGACCTCATCTTGCTCAATCATTGTACACTCCTGCCCTCATCTGTCCTGAGTCGTTGGCACTCAAGGAAACGCTCGTTGCGGTACATTGGTTAAGCAGCGAACGGATATTTTACAGTGTGTTCCATTTAAAGGGTTGCATACATAAATCGTGGCAACCAAGGAAACGCTCTCTCCAGGACATTCGTGAAGCGGGGAGCGGACCTTTTGTTAAACTTGTTTAATCCCTTAAAACGAAGAAACTACAAGCACCGAAGCATGGAAAGACCCAAGCCGAAGGTGCCAGATTATCGGGACGCTCCCAAGATCACGGGTGACTTGCGTCATACGTTGAAATATATCCGGGAAACTGCAGGCACCAGTGATGACTTTGTGGTGCGCAGAACGGTTGTCAAAGAGCAGGAAGCCGTCATTGTGTATTACCAAACGCTTGCCGACCAGACCCAGGTGGAAACGCTGATGCAATCGTTACAGGACCATCATTATCCTCGCCTGTCCGTCAGGGAACTGCCCTTCTACTTGATGAGAAGGGTGGTTCCGATTGGCAACGCCATCTTCATGAACAACTTGTGGGAAATTCGCGAGGCGCTATCTCGTGGCGTGCTGGTCTTGCTTATTGACGGCTTGAATGTTGCTCTCACAATGGGCGAAAGAAAGCTGCCACACCGTGCGGTGGAACCACCGCTCTTGGAATCGAGTACGCGCGGTCCTCAAGTCGCGTTCATCGAAAACGTCGACGTAAATATCGGCATCATGCGCTGGGCGCTGACTAGTGACGCACTCACTGTGAAGGAATTGCAGGTCGGCTACCGGAGCCGCAACCGGGTGGCAGTGCTATACGAACATGATGTCGCTAACCCGAATTTGGTGGATACCGTGATCAAGCGAATTCAGGCGGTGCACGTCGATAAACTCACTGGAAGCGCAACACTGGAACAGCGCATAGTGGACAATCACTGGACCGTCTTCCCTTTGGTACGGGCAACACAACGAGTGGACAACTGTGTGAAGGAAGTTGGGCAAGGGAAAGTGTTGATTCTCGTCGATGGGGACCCGGCAGGCCTGCTGGTGCCAGGGACAGTTATCGATTTTTTTCAGACTATGGAAGACGACCAACACAGTTGGGTTGAGGCAACGATTATACGGTGGCTACGTATGATCGCGTTTACTCTTTCATTTTATCTTCCCGCGCTATACATTGCCTTCGTTGATTTTAACCCCGAATTGATGCCGCAAACGCTCGCGCTGGCAATCGCAAAGTCCCGTGAGGGCGTGCCGTTTAACGCCGCCACCGAAGTCGTCATCATGCAAATTGTCATGGAGATTATTCGGGAGGCGGCCTTACGAATGCCCAAGGTGATGGGGCAGACAATCGGCATTGTGGGTGGATTGGTCCTGGGACAGGCCGCTGTAGAAGCAGGGCTCTTCAGTAACATTTTGATTGTGATTATTGCGCTCACTGCCGTATCTGTGTTTGTTCTTCCCAGTTATGAATTTTCGACAACACTGCGGCTTCTCATGTGGACCAACATCATTGGAGCGTCCGTGTTTGGCTTCTACGGTGTCATGTTGGTTGTCACGCTGATTTTATTTCATGTTGCATCCCTGAAGTCGTTTGGAATCTCATACCTTGATCCGCTATCAGGGGAGCACTGGCGAGACTTTTTTCTGGACGGTATTTTTCGTGCCCCCATCCCGATGCTGGACAAGCGCGCAGCCCATTATCACAACCAAGAGGATACGCGTGCCGCGGACTATACAGATCCGGTGCAGCATCCGATGTTAGAAGTACCTCGGGGGCCGAAATTTCCGCGCAAACGGAGTAAGACATGAAATCGATAATGCAGCGGTCGCTTGCCATCGTGTTGACCTGTGCGGCGCTCATTTTTTTACCTGGATGTTGGGATTATGAAGCGATTAATAAGCGCGCCGCAATGATTGGACTTGGCATTGATCCTGCGCATGATGACCCTGAGAAAATCAGAGTGACGATCCAGGTGCCTATTCTCCATAATGGGCAATCACAGGGGGAAGGTTCTGCTGAAACATCCAAGTTTCAAGACCTATCTGGGGAATCTTACTCGTTGATGGAGGCAATCAGGACTATCCAAACGAAAATGGATCGTCAAGCTGATGTGGCCCAACTGCGCGTCATCGTTTTGAGCAGTCAACTGTCAGGAGAAACCATGGATAGCGTGTTAGGGCAACTGATGCGCTTGACGAAGATTAACCGGCTCGCTTATATCTTCATGACACCGGGTAGTGCTGAAAAAGTGATGGCTACAGAAGTATCGGAGTCAGCTCCGATGAATTTTGTCGAAAAATCAGTAAAAGTGAAGCAGCATGGGTACGTCGTTCGACGCCAATTGTGGGAGTACTGGCGCGATACGACGCAACTTGGTGTTGTCCCGATGATACCCATTTTAACGACCGAAGAGATAGATGACAAAGGTAAGAAGACACTAGCCATGACAGGTGAAGAAGTGTATCTCAACAACAAACCGGCACTTGCGTTAAGCCGTAATGAAACGTTGTACGTGAATCTCTTGATGGGTAAAGTTCGCGACATGTCGTTCGATATCCCAATTGGGCAGGGGGTCATGACATTAACCGACATGCGGGCAAAAAGTCACGTTCGCTGTATCAAGAAGAAGAGTGAGGTTGTACTGGCCGATGACGTCACGGTCGCTGGCACCTTAGCGAAGCATGTGGACCCTTCACCCAAGCCATTACCGCCAACGAACATCAATGAACTGCAGTTGCAGGCATCGATTTATCTGACACAACAGTTAACGGACATGGTTGTAAAACTGCAACAGCAGCAGACCGATGTGGTTGGGTTCGGGAGAAATTATCTGCAGGCGCATCCAGAAGAAGAAGCGCGATTAAAGCAACAGTGGAGCCAGATGTTCGGACATGCCAAGCTCGACATTCAAGTGAAGGTCGCAATCAGGAGCAAGGGGGGGCTGATTTAGTGTACAAACTGTCCATGTATCAAGTTATCTGCGTCGTATCTACCGGTATTCTGCCTCTGCTCTTTTGGGTTTACCCACGTTATGCAGCTTTTTACGGTGGAATTGATGGACAGTGGGCAGTCTTTGGCGTCTGTTTTTTCGCTTTGTTCAGTGCTTTGGTTCACGGTTTACTCACGACGAATCTCCGCACGCAGACTGGTGTGGAGATGCTCACTTTAGTGTTTGGAAAATTTATTGGCAGGATTGTCGGCACGTCGTTTATTCCGGGTTATCTGCTATTTATAGCTGTGAGCCTATATTCATTTGCGATAACTGTAAAAGCAATACTTCCCAATACGCCTCACTTGGCGACAGGTGTGGCACTTGCACTCGTATCCGTTGTTGGAGCGCTCTACGGCCTAGAAACGATTGCACGCGTTGCCTCGATCACGTTCCCAGTCGTCATGTTGGTTCTTGGAACGTCCTTTGCTTTAGCGTACTTTCGGGGGACATGGACGGGGGTTACGCTGCATCCGGTCAGTGTTTCACGGTCATTTTCAGTGGCTGGATTGCTTTTGCCGCTGTTCTTGGGGATAAACCTGTATCTGATGGTAAATCCGTATTTTGATCACAGAAAGCAAAACGCAATTTGGCTACCTTTGGTAGCTGCGGGTTTTGGTTGCCTCTACGCAGCGGGTGTGTTCGTTGTCATCCTGAGAGTCGTAGGGTATGAGGGGGTACGCGTCTTGGCTCACCCGGTTGACTTCGTGTTGCAACTGGTTCAGGTGCAAGGATTTATTATCCAGCGCTTTGGTGTTTCCCTAATATTCGTGGCAACGCTGTTTCAAGCGGTCTTCTATGCGAATCACTTATGGGGAATATCGGAGTTGTCGCGACGGCTTCTGCAGCTCAACAAGTCAAGCGAGAAGTGGTTCGTCTTGGGATACGCGGTGATAGTCCTGGTAATTTTTCAACTCATCCCGAATCAACAAGTCTGGGACTGGATTGTGATAACCCTTTTGGTGCCCCTAAGTTGGTTGTATCTTATCATTGAGCCCACTGTCAAACTGATGGTGTTTTATATTCGGCGCAGGCATTTGAAGCCAGCGAGTGGCCAGCTTTAGTAGGATGGTATGGAAGTAAAATTATCACATCCTTCGGCAAGCTATGAACCTCCTTCTGGAATTGGCAATCTAGGTTGGTTCAATGTAAATAGAGTACACTAATTGAACGGAATGCCATGCACCGAGTTAAACGAAGGAGTAATTTGTCATGCGAATGTACGATGAAGCACGAGAGTTTATCGCGAAGTGCTACCATGAACTTGGAAAAAGTGCCGAAGATGCTCAAGATAGATTAACCGCAATTCAAGAAAGTTTGATGCGAAGAGCAACGTACGAGCTTACATACGAAGAACTGGAACATGGAGCGCGAATGGCGTGGAGAAATAGCAATCGTTGTATCGGGCGGTTGTTTTGGAAGTCACTGAACGTTTTTGATGAGAGATCTCTGAGCACGCCGGAAAAGGTAGTAAATGCTCTGTATCGTCATATTGAATTTGCCACGAACGAAGGAAAGATACGTCCTACGATTACCGTATTGAATCCGAAGGTGCGCATTTTGAACCACCAACTCCTCCGCTACGCGGGTTACGAAACCGAACGTGGTGTTATTGGAGACCCGCATTCGATTGCGATTACGCGTCTCTGTGAAGAATTGGGGTGGAGAGGCAAGCGGACGCCCTTTGATGTTCTGCCCCTAGTCGTGCAAATCGAGGGCGAGCAACCCGTTTGGTTTTCGATTCCCGACGATTTGGTTTTGGAAGTCGATATCCATCATCCTGATTATCCGCAATTTGAAGGGCTAGGGCTTAAGTGGTACACGGTACCCATGATTTCCGATATGGCGTTGGAAATCGGGGGACTTCGATTCGCAGCAGCTCCTTTCAATGGTTGGTATATGGAGACGGAAATCGGTGCTCGTAACTTTGCAGATTTGAATCGCTACAACATGCTGCCGAAGGTAGCGTCTTTACTAGGGCTCGACATTAAATCGGACGCGTCACTATGGAAGGACAGGGCTCTCATCGAGTTAAATATTGCAGTCTTGCAGTCGTTTAAGGAACGTGGCGTAACTATCGTTGATCATCATACTGCTGCCAAGCAGTTTGAACGGTTTGAGCAGATTGAAATGGACGAGGGACGTGAACTCACGGGAGACTGGACATGGCTGATTCCCCCAGTTTCTCCGGCAACCACACACATATTTCATCGCTATTATGACGACACAGTTGTGAAGCCAAACTACTTTCGACAAGAGAACCTCTATTGATTTTCATAGATGGACGGAGGAATTTCCATTTTTAATCCTGACAAGAAGGCTGAGCGGTGGAAAGAAGCTAAAGTGCGATGCAAGTTAAGTAATGAAGCAGTGAAAATGGCTAAAGAAATGGGGTTAAATCCCTTGAGTTTAATAAAAAATATCCCAAACCAGCAACAACTGTGGAAATCTCCGGTTGAGGAATGGGTTCGTGATATGTACGAGCAGCGCAAGACCAAAAGTAAGAAGTTTAAGGAAAGCAGCCGGAAAACAGATATTCCCAAGACACACCCTCAAGACAAGGTGGATGCAGAGGTTGGAGTGAAAATGGCCAAAATGTGAAGGACGTTCGCATACCGTCCCCAGTGGCAACACCGTCCCTATTCAAGCCCAATTCTATCCTTGTGGGGCAATTTGCTGACGACCCGTTGATAAGATTCGTGCAGCATTTGCAACACGACATCGTCCGGGACATTCCCATTTAGGATCACGGTATTCCAGTGTTCCTTATTCATGTGATAGCCAGGAATCACGGAGCCAGGGTATGTTTGACGCTGCCACCCCGCTTCGTCGGGAGATGTCTTTAGGTTTACACTTTGGTCGCTCCCCTGTTTCCCGAGCAGGGCAAACATTTTCCCACGAACGTAAAGTACGGGCAAATCGAATCGAAAAGGGAATTTCATACTCGCCCCGGGAAACTTGAGACCTAATTCAATGAGGTGGCTGTGATTGACTGCCACTGTACGCACCCCGCTAAGCAGCATGATGGTATGTTGAAGACATCTGTTAACATGACCAAAATCGTCAGAGGTGACGCACACTGGAATTTATTTTTACCTTTGAACCCGAGAGCAAAATTCCATATTATCATCAGCTTTATCAGTCTGTACGTCAAGAGATCGAGTCCGGCAGGATTGTCACAGGGACGCGGTTGCCATCGGTTCATGGTTTGTCCGACGCTCTTAAAGTCAGCAAGACGACGGTTTACAGATGCTGGAGTATGGTGATGTTCGAGGGGAGTTTGGATTGCGAAGGCAAATTGCTATGTATCTCAGGGACTCCCGAGGGTATGGCGCTGGACTGTTGTAGAGATGGGCGGGAGATACTTCTCAAAAGCATCTGCCTAGTTACAAGCTACATCCCTACCGCGTCGCTGGACCTTGAAAAATTCTACGCAACAGCATGATATCTGCGGCATCAAAGATGAACAAGTTAAGCAGTGGACGTTTCGTCTGCAGTCTGTAATACGCAATCGTTAAAATGAGAGCCATCATATACGCGGCGGAGGAGGCAATGGCGCCGCCCCGCATGCCCAACCGAGGGATGAGAAACCAGCACGTTACAAGGTTTACGACCACGCACCAGCCTTGCAGGTATACCGGGTATTTAACCTTGCCTAGTTGGTCGGTGAAAAACTGTGTAAGCACCCCGGTTGCTCCATATGCGACTGTTCCGATAAGCAGAATTTCAAATAGAGGAACTGAGCGAGCGAATTTGTGACCATACAACACAGGGACAACAGGAGCCGCCAGATACATGAGTCCGCCACCTACGATGAGAAACCAGAATGAATATCGAAAGGTTCGTTCGGTAAGCGCCATCGAATCCCTGTGATCCGCACTTGCGATGCCTGTATACACGATCAGGGATAAACTTTGAGAAACTTGCCACAGCAGTTCGGAGAGAGAAACGGCGACTCCGTACCAGCCAGCTGATTTCCATCCCGCGAGCCACTCCACCATGTAGAAATCGCCACGGTAATTGAGTTGAGTGAGAAGGTTTTGCGTGGCTACTCGGTGACCGTAGGGCATCATGAGGCTACTAATCTTCTCGTATCGTTTCGGGCGAAGGGACACCGAGGCTTTGCGCCTAGTTGCTATAAGGGCAATGAGAGCTGCGAACAGGTAGGATAAAAGATACATCGAAAGTGTGATGGTGAGCGCGGCATGCGGAAATCTGCGCTCCCTGCGTATCTCACCGGACAAAAAAATTAGCCCGACTATCAAAGTGGCCGGCTGAATAAGATTCAGTCGATTAAGCAAGTCAATTTCATTCAGTGCCTGAAGAAGACGGGAGCAGTAAGAGAAAGTCACTATAAACGGTAAAGCACCGAGGACGAACAAGATTTGAAGTCCCAATGGATGTTTCCATGCAAGTGGAGTTGCAATGATGAGTACAAGCAAACTCACTGAGGAAATCAAAATCACATGTCGAACGGCGGTACTTACGACATGTTGACGGTTGAGTTTAAGTCGATTGAGTCCGAAATTAAAAAAACTTGCGTATCCTTCGATAAATGTATTCCCGAGTAGCAATGTGATTCCCACGCTACTATAAAATCCCCGCTCTCCGACGGTGAGTAAATGTGCGGTAAGGATGCCGATGAAAAAAGACAGCCCAGATGTTCCTAGCTTGTAAACTACGGTTCGAAGCAGACGCCCGATCATGCTCAGTAATTCAACTCCATTATTGTTGTGGATGCCTGCAGTTCAGCGCGTATTGAGTTTGTAAGCTGGCGCGTCAGAACCCTTTAGTGCATGTGAACAAAAATTGGTCCGAACTCTAACATATTAACACCAAAAGGATATCATGGGTTTTTTATTTATAAATGCCAGCATAGTTTACATGATCGCGATAAGGTAAACTACGCCTTTTAGGGGGGCTAATGACTAAATTCATAGGAAGTCCCGCCTGACACATATCAGACGTTGTTCTGTGGCGTTTTGTTACATCGACTGTTAGAGACACCAGGGCTTCTTAGAACATGCATGACCCAACTCCTGCGTTACGTTCTGAACGCTCAGTCTGAGTCAGGTTGACACGCTAGGCTGACGCACAATCGTGCCGTTTTGATTTATGACTGTTGAGAGCGAGGAGTAATCATTCGCTTGGATCAATCAAAGGGTTCGGCGGACTTAATAAACGTTAAACAGATTTGCTCTAGTACAGCTTCTGGGGTAAAACCTCGCACTTCTCGCAGAAATGTATAGGATTCCCGGTTTAAAGCCGTTAGCAACATATCGGCTCTAAAGACACTGTCTGGGTGGTTCGGGTCGGCGACGGACATTTCACTAAACAATTGTACGAACAGTTGATGCAATTCGTTATATATCGGACTTTGCGTCCGCAAGCTATGCCGCTTTGTTAATGGCATGGCGGAATCTTCGACACCCGCGAGCAACTGTGCCTTACTCTCACGGAAACGAATAAAAAAGCGGATAACCTCCTCCAATCGTCGACTAGGGGGTTCATCATTGTTTCGTTTCAAGTACGACGCAATGTCCTCAAAAAGCAAATCAACGTTGTCCTTGATTAAGTCCAAACATAGCTCACTTTTGTCGCCGTACCGCCGATACAGGGTTCCGGGACCGACCTGAGCTTCTGCGGCGATTTGATTCATGCTCACTTTTTCCACACCATGTTGATCGAATAATCGAAGTGCCGCGTGCAATATACGCTGTCGATTCTCAATTGCATCACGACGTTCTATACGGGTATGGCTTCTATCCCTTTCGTTCATTTGTATTGTCCTTTCCGCACCTTGCGCGAAATCGTTCACGCTTGACAAACGGAGAAATCTCCACTTATATTAAAAGGAGATATCTCCATTTAATATAGCCGAGTATTGAGGTAGGTACAACAACCTGAGTTCATCCGCATTCCCAGTCAATCGATAGGCAAACCGTGCCGTATTGCATCTTGAAGAAGACCATGTCTTGATGTCGGGGATTGGGTAGGTGATGAGTAGTCCCCACATCAGTTGCAGACAACAGGAGTGAAGTAAAGCATGGCGAGTGAGAACCCATTCTCATGGCGATTCGTCGCACCCATGTATATGGGGTCAACGCTGAACCCAATCAATAGCTCAATGCTAGCCACCGCATTAGTGCCAATCTCGGCATTTATGCGTGTTTCAGTTGCTCAAACCACAATACTAGTAACCGCTCTCTATCTAGCAAGTTCAATCGCTCAACCCACTGCCGGAAAGCTTTCCACGGAGTTTGGTCCTCGTAGGGTTTTTCTAACAGGTATTGTCATGGTGTTTTTAGGGGGGCTTCTCGGCGGTTTCGGACGTGACTTGACTATGTTGATCGTATCACGAATTCTAATTGGCATTGGGACTTCCACCGCCTATCCATCTGCCATGCTTCTCATTCGTAGACGTGCGGAATCGGTCGGAATGTCGAAACCGCCAGGAAACGTGCTTGGTGCACTTCAGATTGCTGGGGTCATCACGGCAGCAGTGGGACTCCCTATTGGCGGCGTGCTCGTGGATGCATGGGGATGGCGAACCATATTTCTGGTGAATATCCCCTTTGCCATCGTCGCCTTTGTCATGGCTACTCTTTGGATTCCCAGAGACGGGGCTATCACGGGTTCCCGGACAGTTCGTGGGATTTTATCTCGCATTGATATCACGGGCATCGTGGGATTCGCTGCAACCATCAACGCACTGATGGTATTCCTGTTCTCATTTCCCCATCCTGACTGGGTTGCCATTGGTCTTGCTGTTGTACTCGGCGCTCTACTCATTTGGTGGGAACTGCGAACAGACCATCCTTTCATCGATGTACGTATGCTTGCCGCTAACTTAGCGTTAGCCCGTACCTACACTCGATTTTCACTAATTACGTTGTGCATCTACACCGTGCTGTATGGCGTCACCGAATGGATCGGTGCTGCACGTGGAACCTCATCACTTGAAGCCGGTCTTCTGATTCTGCCCATGAGCATGATTTCGGCTTTAATTGTAGCTCCAGTTTCGAAGAGAAACTTAGTGCGCGGACCACTCATTGTTTGCGCTGGCTCGTCCATCATTGCCTCATTTGGGGTGCTTTTTCTCACCACGAGCACCTCAATTATCTGGATCTTGCTCATTACCGCAGTGTTCGGGGTCACAATGGGTACGATGGCCAGTGCCAATCAGACCGCTTTGTACCTACAGGTTACTTCGGACCAGATCGGGACAGCTTCAGGGTTACTCCGTACCTTCGGGTACATTGGTTCGATTGCTTCCTCTGCACTAATTGGCATTGTCTTTCACACAAGAGTGTCGGATGGCGGTCTCCATCATATTGCTATCGTTATGACCACGATAAGTGCCATCGCGCTAATCATGACCATTGCTGACCGTCGCCTTAAGACAGTTAGGAAAGAATCAGCAACTGCCGCGTCGTGAACTGCGCACCAAACGCCACCGAAAACATGGATAGGGTGATGACATGCAAATCAAGTGGTTTGGTCAATCTTCATTTTTATTGACTTCAGAAGCAGGGGTGCGCATTCTAATTGACCCATTTGATCGAATGATCCGATATCGGATGCCGAAGCCAATCCAAACGGAGATCGTGGCAGTAACGCATGATCACGGCGATCACAATAAAATTCGGGTGGCTACGGGAGACTATCTGCTGGTTAATGAACCAAAAGAGTATCAGCGGGACGGTGTATCCGTTAAGGGGTTCAAGACCTACCACGACAATGTACACGGGAAGAAGAGGGGAGAGAACATTGTCTTTCGCTTTGCCGTGGATGGTTTGACAATCTGCCATTGTGGAGATTTAGGTCATTTATTAACGGCGGAGCAGGTACACGACATCGACAACGTTGACATTCTCATGATCCCGGTCGGAGGCAGAATGACCTTAAACGGACAGGACGGCGCCAAAGTGGTTCAACAACTAAAACCTTCTGTTACGATTCCCATGCATTACCGGACGAAGGCACTGTCGCTTCCTGGGATGTTACTATTCGATAAAGTAGATAGTTTCATTGAAGCGACGGGTCAACGAACAACGACAGAAGTGAGCATCTTAGACATTAACCAATCAAGTTTGTCCCACTATTCAGGTGTTGTTACTATGCAGTATCAGTAGTCGAAAGATTGGTTTTGAGCGGTGATGTGGTATCTAGGCGGCCACGTTAGGTATGAAAAGGCGCGTATTTACCAGGTATGTCTGACAGAGCTGAGCGTCTAGAAGTCGTGGGTCGCCGTTTATTGAACTTCCTCAGTGACCCCGACATTGATGAACAGGACATATGCGAAAAACTAAAGGGTGAGCAGAACGAAAGACGAGGTTTGAATCAAAGGAAGCTAGACCTAACGCGGCGGCTTGACAAATAACTGGAAAAGATGTGCGCGAAGAAGCTGAGTACCGGCGTTCTAGGTTGACGACAATTTGGGACTCGCTGTCGAGTGTAGAAGTGCAAGACTTAGGTGCGGAAGCGGGACGGGACTTACTGCGGACGGTCATCAAGGAAGTCAGGGTTTTCGAACAAGGGGAGACGATTGAAATAGTGACTTTGTAGGATACGAGATGATACCGTTCTTGTTGAAAATTCATCGCTTGACACCTCATTGTGTATTAGTGCACTATTCGATTAGTGCACTAATACAAGGGGTGAAGTCGCATGTCGGTATGGGTTACCGTTCTTAAGAAGGATATTTGGATTTTGAAGAACCAGTGGTTTGGTTTCCTGGGAGTCGCCGTGATTGCAACTGCAGGAGTTCTCACAGGTAGTTCCTTGGGCATCTTACATGCATGGGCTCCGCTCACAGTGGGGGTTATCCTGATGTTCACGCCTCTTGTGGCGCTCCCGGCACAAATGGCTCGTGGGATAAACAAAGAAATCAAAGGAACCGCGCCTCTGTGGTTGCATACCCCTACGTCGGGCTGGGCAATGCTTGGTTCTAAACTCATCAGCAGTCTCATAGGCGCACTCATGTATTTTGTAGTTTGTTACTCGCTGGCGCTCGCACTGTTCCACTCCGTTAACATTGCTCATGCCTTGCCACCGTTGCACAATCAGAGTCAGACTCATGGAAGCGGTAACGGAGTCACGTTGAATACGCAGAATGGAATAACTCTGGTGAACCTGTCCCCGCGACATATCTCGATTTTGGTGGCTCAGCTCCCACGGATTGAATTTTATGTAATGTTGTTGCTTCTGTGTTACGGATTGTATGTATCTGTGTGGGTCACATTGATATATATGTCAGTGTACGCCGTTCGAAATCAACTAAAGAAGTTCAGCTGGATAGTTGGATTTGGAGTCGTGCTGGGTGCTATCTGGGGACTTGGTGCGCTGAAGAACACGACTCTCTATAAACAACTGTTTGGATGGGGAAGTTTTCCTGTCTTGAACCTGTTTCCATCCGATGTTCGTGCGCTCTTTCCGGGGCACACGTCGGCAGCGATTGTATCCGGCTATTTCGTGTTCAATGCCATCTTGGTTGTCCTCCTGTTCTTCATCGCTGGACTCCTAATCGAACGCTATATGGAGGTGTAATAATGGTGGGGGAATTCACCTCGTCACAGCCCATCTACCTCCAGTTGGTCCAGAGACTCTGCAGGCAAATTGTACGCGGTGAGCTCTCTCCTGGAGAAAAGTTGCCGTCTATGCGTGACATGGCGGTTAAGGTGGGTGTTAATCCCAATACAATTCAGCGGGTATACACCGAATTGGAGAGAATTACTGTAGCTGAGACACGGAGAGGGCAGGGGACCTTTGTGACTAGTGACGAAGGTCGTCTTCGAGAGCTTCGAGACGAACTGATGGCGAGTCATGTGACCGCATTTCTCAGCAATATCCGGGAGATGGGATTTACGTTGGAAGAAGTTTTACGTGTCCTGCAAGACCGTCAAACCTTGGACTTGTTCGAACAATAACTCTCCACTGGAGGTTGCCATGGAAAACACGATTGTTTCCTTCCAAAACGTCTCGAAACGATATCAACTGAAGGAGGCTGTGCGGCACCTGTCCTTTGATTTGCCCACAGGAATGGTCATTGGACTCATTGGTCCGAATGGCAGTGGGAAAACCACAACACTCAAACTGATGACAGGACTCCTACATCCGAATGACGGTCAAGTCCTGTTTCAGAACAAACGGATCAATCGGATGATGGCGAGACAGGTATCCTACCTTTCGGACACGGGTGCAGTATACGGCTTTTATACCGTTCGTCAGATGGTTAACTATTATGCTGGTATCTATGCAGACTTTAACGTTGCCAAGGCAACAGAGATGCTTACATTTATGCAACTGGATGGCAATCAACGCGTTAGAACCCTCTCCAAGGGGAACCTCGGTCGTCTGAAAATTGTCCTGGCTGTATCCCGTCAAGTGCCGCTGATTGTCATGGACGAACCGCTATCGGGACTCGACCCATTGGTACGACAGTCCATCTTGAAGGGACTTATTTCGTTCATCGACCTAGAGAATCAAACTGTAGTCTTGTCGACTCACGAGGTGGACGAAGTCGAACCACTATTGGATATGGCTGTTCTGCTCAATCATGGTGAGGTGAGTGCAATGGACTATACGGATCACATCCGCGAAACCTTTGGAGGAAGCATCGTGGAATGGATGAAGCAGGTTCTGGTTTGATATCGGCATGCATGGCGGGAGGTACGACCTGTCCGAGCTTACTGGGGGAAACCGTTGTCCCCACGGCAAGCCATCCTAGGGTCTCCACGACCGGTTGGCGGGGAGTATCGTGAGTTAAACAATCCATTTTTGTGAAAGCTCTTAGGTTAGGGCGGCGCATGTCGGAGAAGGAATGTAAACTATCTAGGTATCCTTGACACGTGATCCGCTGTGAACTATTATCATGTCGTGACCACGTGGTCACGGATGTTTTGAATGTGATTACTGCTCGGAGTATTGGTCTGCAACGAAGTGCATGAATCGGGGTGACTACATGCCAGCATCACAGTTTTGGAATTTATCAAAGGAGAAGCAGGAGCAAATCATTCAAGCCAGCCTGTCCGAGTTTGCCGAGTACGGTTTCGATTTAGCTTCCACCAACCGCATTGTAGAGCGGGCTGACATTTCCAAAGGGGTATTGTTCAAATATTTCAGCGATAAAGAAGCGCTGTTCATTTACGTTTGCGATGTGTGCATGGGGGATTATTTTGAGAGCATTCCACGGGTATCGGCGGATAGTCTGTTTGATTTTATACGGAGAACAACGCTCCACAAGATGCAATTTATACATCACCATCCGCTGACGTATCAACTATTGGTGCGGGTTTTGAAGGAACCAAAGCATCCTGTATACGCCAAGGTCGTGGCAAGTCAGTTCTCACTTGTGCAACAATTTGCGGATGACTTGAAGAAGGTGTTGCATCAAGTCCAACTCCGTCCGGGGCTCACGTGGGAGCACGTGATGAATTTTATTACGTGGGTTGGCTTCGGGTTGCAGGAGAAATACATGGCGTCTATTCCGGATGTGGTTGATGAACGTCTAGAGCACTCGTTCCAGCCAATGATTGATGAATTAAACGTGTACCTAGATATCTTAAGGTTTGGGATGTATAAGGGGGCGTCAGAATCATGATTGTGCTTCAGAACTTAACGAAAGAGTTCTCGAATGGACGCGGTATCTTTGACCTCTCTCTAACCGTGTCAGGCGGCGAAGTTTTTGGCTACCTGGGTCCTAACGGAGCCGGGAAGTCAACGACTATAAGGCATCTGATGGGTTTTTTGCGTCCGGATTCGGGTACTGCGCGCATTAACGATATGGATTGCTGGACCCAGGCAGCGAGCGTGCAGGAGCAGCTTGGCTACCTTCCTGGTGAGATTGCTTTTCTCGATAATATGAGCGGACTTGAGTTCCTCAACTTGCTTGCTGGCATGAGAAAGCTGCATGATTCACGAAGGCGAAATGAACTGGTCGACCGTTTCGACTTGGACGTCAAGACACCCATCCGTAAGATGTCCAAAGGAATGAAACAGAAGGTAGGGATTGTCGCAGCATTCATGCATAGACCGCACGTGCTCGTCTTAGACGAGCCGACATCCGGTCTGGACCCCCTGATGCAACAGCGCTTTTTGGAACTCATCAAAGAGGAAAAGGGGCGGGGTGTCACTATTCTCATGTCGTCGCACATGTTTCCAGAGGTAGAACGCGTGTGCGACCGAGTTGGCATTCTCAAAGACGGAAAACTAATTGCCGTGGAAGACGTCAAGACTTTGCGTCAAGTGCAACGCAAAGTCCTCACCGTCGGCATTGGGGACGCAAATGACGAGGCAACACTGGTTAATGCCGGGCTACAAATCATAGAGCGACGACAGAACGAAGTCGATATTGAAGTGACAGGTAATTATAACGAACTCATTCAAGTGTTGGCCCAGTGTAATATTCGCACATTAGACATTCACCAACTCAACTTGGAAGAAGTCTTCATGCACTTTTATGGAACAGGGGAGGCGCTTTGAGATGAATTGGGCCTTATATTTCAATGAGTTAAAATCGAATGCGAAGACGATTTCAAGCTATGCGTTCGGCATGCTATTTTATCTGTGGTTATTCATTTGGATCTATCCATCGTTCGCCGGGTCACAAGCGCTCAACAACCTTTTACGACAAATGCCCCAGGGATTGATGAAGGTGCTCGGCTATACAGTTGGCGTTACACATATCGGCGACTTTCTCGGGGGCGAATTCTACAGTCTCCTCTATTTGATTATTATGAGCGTTTATACTGTTTTTGTTGCAACGAAACTGGTTGCGCATTTGGTCGACACGGGGTCGATGGCGTATTTATTGGCTTCTCCTGTATCCCGCACAAAAATTGCGACCACCCAGGCGGCTGTGCTGACCAGTGGAGTCCTTGCCATTGGGGTGGTTAGCACAGTAGGAGCCCTGCTCGGCGTTCATTGGTTGGTCCATCATTCGGGAATGAATGACACGCATTTCGTGCAGATGAACATCGTTGGAGTACTACTGTTTGCCGTTGTATCCGGCTACTGCTTTCTGTTCTCATGCCTAGTTCGCGATGAACGCACCGCACTGGGTCTATCGGCTCTGTTGACCATTGTTTTTTATGGTTTGCACACGGTGGGTGACCTGACTACCAAGTTTGACTGGATGAACCATTTAACTCTCTTCAACGTCTTCGATCCGCAAAATCTCATCCGTGGACAGGGGCACTTCGTTGCTGATTCTGTTTCACTTGCTGCTGCTAGTGTGGTCCTATTTGGGATTGCAATCGCAGGTTTTCGTAGACGACAATTGCCCCTCTAGAGATGAGGGAACAAGCATGCAATGACAATCTTACATGAGCTCAACATCGAATTGAGTCTCATCCAGTTGGATTGTACCGCTGACTGACATCATTTCAATCTTACAACCAAACTCTCCTTAATCGGTGTACGCCATCGCGAATTTGCTCGGGAGTTAGCCCGCCAAATCCAAGGTACAGAGTGGGTGAATATGAATCGGTGTGCTCTCTTGATTGTGGGAAATTGTATACTCCAACGCCGACAGACTCTGCACTCTCAATGAGTTCGACCTCCTTCCGTGGATGGTCCACGAGGGTCACTGATACATGTAGGCCAGCCCCATAACCTTTGAGAACGATTGAACTCCCGAACTCAGCCCGAAGCGACTCAATCAGCACCTCATGCTTTTTTCGATACACTCTCCGCATGCGGCGTAGGTGCGTTTCCCAATGACCCGACTCCATGAAGCGTTCCATGACCGCTTGTAGGATGCGCGATACAGCGGGTTCGAGCGGAAGGCGCAAGTCCATCAAACGGTTTAGCAGTTGTATCGGCAACACCATGTAGTTCATACGTAATGCCGATGACAACGATTTTGAAAATGTCCCAATGTATACAACTGTGTCATTCATGTCCAGTCCCTGCAAGGAAGGGATTGGCTTTTCTGTATAACGAAATTCACCGTCGTAATCATCCTCGAGGATAAAGCGATTCCGAACAGAGGCCCACTGCAGTAGTTGTTTGCGTTTCGTATATGACATGACCATTCCGTTGGGAAATTGGTGAGAAGGGGTCACATAGGCCAAATTCGCCTGTGACTCTTGCAACCCCTTCACACTGAGTCCATCATCTTCGACTTCAATCGGTATAACAGGCACTGAGAGTCGATGAAACCATGACCTCACTTTTGTGTACCCCGGGTCTTCCATCGCCAGCATTGTCCTGTCATTATTCAGCAGCTGCCAGAGCAGTTGAATGGAGGAGTGTAAACCATTACCAATCACAATTTGGTCGGACGTACACCGGACGCCTCGAGACTGCTGCAGATACTGTGCGATCTGTTGGCGCAACCCCCATTCTCCAAGGGGGTTCCCGAACTGCAGTGTCTCATCGTCCATGTTGTTTAAAACTTCATTAAATAGCTTCCTCCATGTAGTCTTTGGAAACTGAGAGGTATCCGTGTGGGCCGGATGAAAGTCGATCTCGCAAGTAGCGGTTTCATCTGCTCCTGAGTGCGCCGTAAGTGTCTGTGTTCGTGAAGGTCTCACAAATGTCTCTTCAGGAGGCAACGAAAAGAAACCGGTCCGCGACGTGCTCGTTATATACCCTTCTGCTACAAGTTGTTGATATGCAGATTCCACGGTAGTTTTACTTATTTGCAGGGAAGTTGCGAGTTCTCGAACCGAAGGAAGCTTGGTACCAACTGCAATGCGTCCCGCTTCAATCTCCGTGCGGATAAACCAATAAAGTTGTCGGTAATACGGGAGTTTTGTTTCGTTGTTGACATGAAAAGCGAGATCAAACAAAGAAATCCCTCCTGACCTTATAATTTTAGCGTAATCTGAACCTTTTTTCATAGTCAGTGTGGATTTATGATTTCGTCAAGGTGCTTGAACACATCCGTGAGGGAATGGGGGTCACACCCGTGAATGAACAAGCGTCGAAGGCACGGTCATTTCGAGATTTACACTATTTTTCGAAGCCCCTGGTATTGCCGAATGCATGGGATGCCATCACGGCGCGCATTTTTGAAAGTGCTGGATTTCCGGCCATCGGAACAACGAGTGCGGGCATGGCAATGGCACTTGGATATCCGGATGGTGGCTACTTGCCTTTTGATATGCTCGTCTCGGCGCTTGGAAGAATCGTCAAAAGTGTTCATGTCCCCGTGTCTGCAGACATCGAGTCGGGTTACGGACTGACACCGGAGAGAGCGGCGGATTACGTTGACAGACTGGTAGACACCGGCATTGTTGGAATCAATATTGAAGATTCGGTTGGACTGGCAGATGAGGCCCTGTTCCCAGAGGAGTTTCAGGTGCAGAGGATTGCTGCAATACGCGAAGTGAGCGAAGCGCGCAATCTTGCCCTGTTCATCAATGCCAGAATCGATACCTTCAAGCATAGCGAGAAAGTGACCGATGAATTGCTTGAGGACACGCTTCATCGAGCGGCTCTGTACCGACAGGCAGGTGCTGACTGTATTTTTGTGTTTGGCGTGAAAGATGTTGATATCATGCACAAACTGGTGCGCGAAATCCATGGCCCGGTGAATTTTATGGCCGGAAGTGGAATGCCTTCTGTGCAACAATTGCAAGCAATCGGCGTTTCCAGAATCAGCATGGGTCCCGCTGCACTCAAGGTTGCGATGGGGGCGGTGAAAAAGGTTGCAACTGAGTTGTTCACCGCTGGAACCTATGATCACTCCTTGCTATCCGAAATGTCATATCAAGAATTGAACGGTCATTTTTTGTAGGATGTTGCTCGGCCTTTATGCCCAAACTGGCTTTTCCCAGTGGCGGTGACGAGACCCAGAATGTGAATGCGCACGTAGGAGGAACACAAATGAGGATTTTTGTCGCAGGTGCAACGGGTGTGGTCGGGCGCTTGTTGATCCCCAAACTGGTCCATGCCAATCACGAAGTCACTGGAATGACACGGACGGCAGAACGAAAAGCAATCATTGAAGGTTTAGGCGCTCATGCAGTCACAGGTGATGCTCTTGATCGAGAGGGCATCAGGTCACTCCTGGAAGATATCAAACCGGAGGTGGTCATTCACCAACTCACTTCACTCGCGGACCGTGACTTTGTTCAAAACACTAGGATAAGAGTGAACGGCACACGGAATTTGGTTGATGCGTCCCTTCAAAGTGGTGTTGACAGAATGATTGGGCAAAGCGTCGCTTGGGCGTATGAAGCAGGGGCTGGTCCTGCGTCCGAAGAAGTGCCACTGGACATCGTCGCGCCTGCCCCTCGGAGGAGTCTTTTGGAGGGAATTGTCGCTTTGGAACAGGCTGTGTCAAAGGTCCCTCAGCATGTTATCCTGCGTTATGGATTGTTCTATGGACCCGGGACCTGGTATGCCGGGGATGGTTTCATGGCTGCACAGGTTCGTCAGCAGAGGGTTGCCGCGACCGCAGGCGTCACTTCGTTTATACATGTTGAAGACGCCGCGAACGCGGCATTCCTTGCCTTGGACTGGCCAACTTGTACTGTGAACATTGTGGATGATGAACCAGCGTCCGGAATGGACTGGTTGCCTGTATATGCTCACGCGTTAGGTGCCCCGTTGCCTGTTGCTCAAACGGAACATGAGCCGTGGGAACGGGGAGCGTCAAATGAAAAGGCTAGAAGGGAACTTGGTTGGCAGCCGATGTATCCAACGTGGAGGACGGGGCTGCCGACCAGCGTCCGTTCCATTGATGGGGGATTCGGTACTCCCGACTCGTAGGCAATGCGATGGAATTGTGGATGAATCATAAAAGATGGATATTTCTCAGTTCCCTTTGACAGTAGGATCTCGTTCTGAATGCAACGGGCTGCGTAGGTAGCGAATTTGGTGCCCTTTGTGGGCTGATAGGTTTCCACGGCCTTAATGAGACCGACACTGCCGATGGAGATCAAGTCGTCGTGGTCGATCCCGCTCGAATCAAACTTTTTGGCTACGTGCGCAACCAGGCGGAGGTTGTGTTCGATTAGCGTGTGGTATGCTTCGCGGTCGCCGTTCTGCCAACGTTCGAAACACTCTCGTTCCTGTTCCTTGTTGAGCGGCTGAGGAAACGACTGGTTTACATACCCTGTCACCAGGGTAAAGTTGCGCACCAAAGATGTCACGGCGAGCGCCAAAGACAGCAAGCGGTTCACCTCCGTGCAGAATGCGGGATGTCGTACTGTATGAGAGTTGGGCTCAAGGTGTGTATGCATTTGCCACGATAGGCGTAAGTCCGTCTGCGATGACTCGGTGCCCGCGGTTGTTTGGGTGAATCGGCACGGGCACTGCCCGAAATACGTCCTGCACTCTGCCTGTTCGGTAGCCAGCGATCAGTCTCGCTTGTTGCCCCGCAAACCACACGTCAACCGGAGCAACTGCAGCGTTGGTTGAAGCTGCTACGGCGCGTGTGGCCTCGTTCAATGCGGCAATACCCTGAGCGGCGAGGGGCGTGTTTGGAAATGGATTGTACTGTGTGCAGACTACGACCCCCGCACGGCTCACTCGTCGAATGCCCACTATCAGAGCCCGTAAACTTCGGGTATACCCTGCAAGCGAACGTTTCAGAATCGCCGGCCGCGCTCCATTCAGCATGGCGAGTGCTGCGTCAGCTAAGTTGTCGCCTCCGACCCAAATGGTGATGACATTAGACTTTCGTAGCGGTAAGGGGCCGTTTTCCCAAACCGCGGCATTCAGTGTTTGACTTGTCCAGCCAGGTTCCGCCAGTACCTCTCCAAACCAGCCACGGCGATGTTGCTGGAGATTTTGTGTGACTAGACTTGGATATGCACGCGCAGGCGACGTGGCCAGTTCGCCCGCTGTAATGGAATCGCCGAGTGCCGTGTACAGCATTGTCGTCACCTCGTTTGCGTTACGCCCGCATCTATACGTGCAGACGCTTGAACTTTGGAGTCTGTGTATGCCAGCCGATTAGACACACCTGTAGTGAATGCACAGCGCCGCCAGAGTGGGTAGGGGAGTGTCCCTCTTTCACAGCGACGGTGGGCCCAATTCTGTGTTTGTCCGGCAAAGATGCGACGCGGTTCGCATAGCCTGCAACAACGAAAGAGGTGAACAAACATGCCAGTGACGTCGTCCAATGTGTATCTATACGCTGCAGTGCCCCTCGACTACGTCAAATGCGTAGCGGCGGCGAACGCAGCAGGCGTGCCACAGTCTAACGTTCTTGGGTCGTTTTCTGAGGCCTGGACGAGAGTTCAGGGTGGAAATGACCTCGTGATCGCTGTTGGCGGCGCAGCGCTCTATGCGCTGTACTACAACGAGTGTGGTTGGTCGAACCCGAGTGGTCAGGCGGCAGGCTCGACACCCTTTGCCGTACACCCGAGCGGCCGTGGAATTGATACGCTGCAAGCTGATTACTTTGTCAACGCAGCGGGGACCACTGCAATCGACAGCTTGAAGCTCGCAGTTATGATGGCCTATTACGCGGTGCACGGGGTGTTCCCGGCCCAGTGGACCACTTTGCCAAAACAAGAGACACCGCGGAAAGTGTGCGTGTCAAATGCGAGTTCCGACCTTTCCGTGAGCGGTGGCGCAGCGGCCAACGTGATCCCGGTGCCGACTTCAAGTGGCACGCCTTCACGCAGCGCTCCGCAATCACAGGGGGGCGTCGGTGTCTATGCTTCCTTTTCTTCGAGCAATGAGGTGAGAAACGCGATCCAAATGGGGTGGAAGGGCGTTGCAGCGACCGGTGCACTCGGAACTCCTGCGGCGCCCTACACGCAAGAACTGTCTTCGCAAATCGATAAACTCATCTCGGGGGTGCTTAGTCCAGGGAGCTACAACGTATTTTGGCTCTCGTTCTGGACTGTCAGTTGGCCGACTGGAAGCGACTCGTTTTACGAGGGAGGGTACAAAGCCGGGCAGTACGCGGGCAAGACGTTGATGGGCTACGGTGGAAAGGTGTTGCCAAACGCCGTGATTGTCGACCCTGAGGGATACAACACACCTGCGTCCACCGCGAAAGAGTGGTCGGACTGGATTACGGGTTGGGCAGACGGTCTGAGGCAGGTCAACTCGAACCTGCAACCTGGTTTTTACGCGAACCAAAGTCAGTACGCGACGTACGACCTGAAGGCCATCAACCTCCCGGCGTTCATTGCGGTTTCTCCAATCCAGGGCAATACACCGCAGGTGACAGGTGGGAACATTGAAGGCTACGACGCCTACTACGCGTCCTGCCCAGCAACCACGGACGTACAAACGGTGACCGGCTGGGGGGCAAAGTATAACACGGTTCAGTTCCGGGACAGCGGCGTCGACTGCAGTCCCTGAACGGCCGTGGCTGAGATGGACGCAAGCGGCAACTCGCAGACCTGCGAGCTGCCGCTTTTTTACGCCCGATGACCAAGTTGCGGTGTGCTACACTACGGGTGAATGGCTAAGGCGAGGTGGGCGTATGTCGAAAAACTATCACTGCTGTGCAACGTGTCAGCACTTTCGGGTGGTTCGCGGGAACGCAGGGCATACCTTGATGTGCAGCAGGCTCGGCTATACAACGAAGAGTAGTTACCGGTTTACCTGCTGGGTGCCACGCCCCGACATCGCAGCCAAGATTGAGCAGGCCAGGCAGGGGCGCGAATAGATAGTGATCCCGTTTATCAAACGCGCCGTGGTTCGTCCCCGGCGGGTCGCTTGGGGACATTCACCTGCAGGAGGTCATATGCGAGTCGAGTTGCTGGAAAGATGTCCTGCGCTTCTGCGAGTAATTGGCCAGACGCCTGTCCTGAGTAACGTGCGCTGATATGGGTCAACACGAGCAGGTGGGCGTTTGCCGTCTGTGCGACTCTCGCAGCATCGCTGGCAGTCGAGTGACCGTAGCTGGGAGCAAGCTCGGCCTCCTCTGCCGCAAAGGTCGCTTCGTGGACAAGGACGTCAGCGTTTTGCGCGAGCGGGATGGCAGCCGGCGTAGGCCGCGTGTCGCCGAGAATCGCGACAATGCGCCCCCGCTGCGCCGGACCGATGAAATTGGCAGGTTGCACTACGGTGCCGTCAGCAAGTCGCACAGACTCCCCGCGCTTCAATTGCCCGTAGAGCGGTCCGGGCGGTAATCCTGCTTGACGGAGCGCGTCCGCGTCGAGGGCCCCTGGCGTGGCTGCTTCGACGATGCGATACCCGAAAGATTCAATTGTGTGGTCAAGTTTTTGACACGTCACAGTGCACATTGCGTCTTTGAACACTCGACCTGGTGCAATCTCCACGACCTCGAGCGGGTAGGTCAAGTGCGTTAGGCTCGCGCCGAGCGTAGCGTCGATGTATGCCATCAGTCCCTTTGGCCCGAACACCTGCAGTGGCAGGGTAGTCCCACTGAAAGACCGGCTGCCAAGGATGCCAGGCAGACCAAACAGGTGGTCCCCGTGTAAATGGGTGAGAAAAATTTTTTCAAGCTTAGCGAGGGAAAGTGGGCTGCGCTGGATTTGATGCTGGGTGGCTTCGCCGCAGTCAAACAGCCAGAACGCGCCACGCTCCTGAAACCAGGTTAACGCGATGGAGGCCACATTTCTGTCTCTGCTTGGCTGACCTGCTCCTGTACCCAAGAACCACAGATCCATGTGCTACCTCCTTGACCATCAGCTGCAAACGGGGTGGAACCAATTGACGAAACAGCGAGTGTTTGTGACCCGCAAATTGCCGGATGAGGTGCTTTTACCGTTGCGTGAACTATTTGACTGTCGGCTCTACCCTGAAGCCGATCGGCCGGTTCCGCGCGAGCGCCTGCTCGAAGAGGTCGCTACCGCAGATGGTGTGCTGTCGATGTTAACTGAAGTCATTGATGCACAACTGCTTGCAAGCGCGCCGTCGCTCAAGGTGGTCTCGAACATGGCTGTCGGCTACGACAACATCGACCTTCAAGCTGCTCGGGCACGCGGCGTCATCGTCTGCAACACGCCGGATGTTCTGACAGAGACAACCGCAGATTTAACCTTTGCTCTCCTGTTGGCAGCCGCTCGCAAAGTCGTCGAATCCGCGGACTTTATCAGACAGGGCGCCTGGCACAGTTGGGCTCCGTTTCTGCTGGCCGGGCAAGACGTACATCACAAGACACTTGGCCTTGTTGGTCTTGGCCGCATCGGCAGCGCAGTCGCCCGGCGCGCGCAGGGGTTCGGCATGCGAATCCTCTATACGAGTAGGCAGCGGCATGAAGAGGCGGAGGCGACACTGTCAGCCGTGTATACCACCCTGCCCGAGTTGCTCGCGGAATCCGACTTCGTCTGTATCCTGACCCCCTACACGCCACAAACGCACCACCTGATTGGCGAACGGGAACTGCAATGGATGAAACCGAGCGCAGTCCTGGTGAACACGGCCCGGGGGTCGGTTGTTGACGAACAGGCACTCTATCAGGCGTTACGGGACCGGGCAATTTGGGGTGCGGGTCTCGACGTGTTTGAACGTGAGCCTGTCAGTGCCGATAACCCACTTTTGTCTCTGCCAAACGTGGTCGCGCTGCCGCACATTGGGAGTGCCACGGTCGACACACGCATGGCGATGGCCCGGCAGGCGGCAGACAACCTGACTGAGGCGTTGCTCGGGCGTTCACCCAGGTATCGAGTCGTCTGATGCTTAGCAACACGGACGCCGACTCTTGCGCTGCCGTTCATCGGGATCGGGGAAATCGTCCGGGTCATCCTCATCAGGCGAAATCATTGGACGTCCGCGTTTGGTGTCGGGCATCCCGGACGACTCCTTGCTGTCTGGGGCGCCAGGCACCCGGTCTGCGTTTTCAAACGTGCCAAAGACGATCGGTTTGGCAGCTTGTACGAGCTGCCGACCTTTGGCGAAGACGTGGGTAATTCGATACTGCTCATCTGTGAACAGCAGGTCCGCGTCGAGTCCCGCATGGATGTGTCCTTTGTGTCCAAGTTTGAGAACTCGCGCAACGTTTCGTGTGACAATCCCGACGGCAACCTCGACCGGAATGTCCTCCTCAACGATTGCGTCGCGTGTTTCCTCCCACAGCGTCGCGATTGATCCGATGCCCATTGCCACGAGTTTCCCTTTGTCATCAAAAATTGGCGAACTTCCATTGCTGTCCGAGCTCATCGTAATGCGGGATGGGTGGACGCCGGCATCAAGCAGTTTGCGGATGGCCTTCGAGGGTTTGACCGAGACGTGGTCGTGCTTGTCGGGCCGAATTCCGGAGGTCACGTCGACGAATCCGCCTTCGAGGCCATAGCGCAGGGCATCTTCGAGCAAGTCCGGGTTGCGGTTCACGTGCGTTGGCGTAAAAACGGATTTTGGCAACTCCGTCTTCTTCAACACCTGAAACAGCGGGTCGAGTTTGCTGTCGTCATCACCGACGTGCAAGTGCAACACTCCGGCTTTGCCCCCTAACAGTCCACCGACGCGAGCTTCGCTAGCGAGTTCTGCCAGTTCCTTTTCGCTCGGGTGACTTGACCGCGTGTCCGAGATGGCGATTTCACCGACGCCAATCACTTTGTCGATGTGAATTAGGTCTGATCTCGGTGTGCCAGTGAGCGTTCGGGTGGGCACCTGATAGGCCCCACAGTAGATATACGTAGTAACCCCTTCGAAGTCTAAACCGCGGGCCTTCGCCAAGAGCTCGCTGGTTGAGCGCGTAACCCCATCGGTGCCAAGCACGCCGACCAAGGTTGTGACACCTGCGGTTGTGATGTGGCTAAGCGAAATTTCTGGCGTTCGGTAGTGAAAGCCGCCTTCACCGCCGCCGCCAGCCATATGGACGTGCTGGTCGATCAAACCGGGGAAGCAGTATAACCCTTGTGCATCCATTACTTCGATGTCTGGGATGGCTCCATGTAAATCAATGCTATCCTCGATCGCGAGGATTGACCCGGCCCCGATGAGGATGTCTTTGACACCGAGGGGTTTTGGCGCGAACAGATTAGCGTGTCGGATCAAAGTGAGTGCTGGCAACAAGTCTCCTCCGTTTCATAGGGGTTCACCCAGACTAGGGTTGCCCACTCGGAGTAAAAGATGCCCATGTGGTAGAGTTTCGTTCCTCAAACACCAACTGATTTCCGTTGGCGTAGGCGTCACTTGTCCAGGTCCCGATGCGAATCGGGGTGAGCGTTAGTTTCGTGGTGTCGTACAGGTACTGGTGCCCGCTGTAACGTGTGGCTGACGGGGGGATGACGGAGCGCATGCCAAAATACAGTACGTTGGTGCCGACTGCATACCAGGAATACGTTCCGTTGCCGTTCCACAAAGAGGTGACGGGTGTCAACTGGGTTGTTGCCTCGTTCCACGTGTACAGCCAGGTGGAAGTCATATTTGGCGCGGTGCTCGACACAGCTTCAAGGGCGATGACTGCGCCCTGCGAGGTCTGGTATAAACCAGCTGGGTAAAAGTACACCAGTGCAGTGGAACTGGACGCGGAGTTCGTTGTAGACGCCGAGGCAGTGCCTTGCGTCACTCCTTTCGCACCTGATGTTGATCCCGTTGAGTTGGTTGCTTGTGTTGCTGCCGATGTACTCGCCGAGTTCCCTGCTGAATTTCCTGCCGTCTTTGTGCGGGTAGTTGCAGAGGGACTACTTGCGCCGACTGGCGTGTACCAGAAAGACGGCGGGGCTGCGACTGAAAGCATGTCGCTGCTCGGAGCCACACTTTGCAGTGCCGCAGGATTTGTTGAAGCGGCTGGAACCACGCCGAGTTGCTGCGCGCCTGCGGTGAGCATCTGTGACCCGGAGATGGGGTAGGGTGTATACCAGAGCGTGGTGTCGGATGTTGCTGGCCCGAGTGTGCCAGTGGGTCCAATCTGAGTCGGCTGAACTTGCAACCAGAGGACACCTTTGGCTAGCGGCAGCACGAGTAACGAAGTCGGCGACAGGTTCGAAGGGATGGTGAGAGTTGACCCTCCAGGGCCCGTGACCGTGCTTGTCGTCCACGTCGTCGTTGGGTGTATGCCCAACTGGCTAACAACTGCAGACACATCTGTCGGAGATGGCGGCGCTGCGTTCGTCAGGGTTGTGACCACACCGCCGCTGACCGGCGTGAAGCCGACGTCGGCGCTCTGGTGTGCGGAAGACCCTGGCTTAGCACTTGTGCCGACAGCATGTCCTTGTCCTGTCGACGAGCTCCCGTGATTCTTCAGGGCCGCGTTGCTACTCAGTGGATGTTGACCTCCTGTAGTAGTGCCTGAACTGGTTTGGACGTGCTCGGGAGCAGTTGTGGTCTTGTTTCTGCCGCGGGTGACTTGCTTTCCAGACAGTCCAATGGGTGCGACCGAAGACACGTTGATATTCACGGCCTGTTCACGATTCCTTATCCACAGAGCCGTGGAGAGAATAGCAAGGGACAGCAGAAGTGTGCCAACGGGAGGGCCCGCAGTGCGGACGACGCGCCGCCATGACAGGTTGTGAGAAAGAAGCCTACGCGGCAAGTCAGTACCCCCTTTGACCATCGAACGATTCCATGACCTCTAGTACAGAGTCTATTATAACGGATATTTCCTGCCAATTGGAAATTGTTTTCGCGTGATATACTGAAGCTAAAGCTATTGTCCGCAGGAGGTTTGGAAATGCGCTGGAAGGTGCTGGGGCTCGTTGTGTTTGCTGTCATCGTCGCAGTTTTTACACTAACCAATACGACGAAGGTGACTGTGGACTTTCTGTTTGCCAAGACGCAGGTTAGCTTGGTTTTGGTGATTTTGTTGTCTCTGTTGTTTGGGATGATCTTAATGGCGATCTTCTGGTCACTCCGCGCATGGCAACTGCGTGGGCAGCGCAACGAGTTGCGTCGTCAAATTGCTGAGTTGCAACATGCGCTGCGCGAAGCAGAGGCTAACCTTGAGGTAAATCAAGGAGATACAGACGGATCAGGGAGTCCAGCGGACGACTCAGAGGAAAAATCTCCTGATGCGGACGCAGAGGTGAAAACCTCAGGCTTGGAGGGTGCTGGGGGGCAATCCGATGACACCGGCAAGTTTCAGTAAAAGGTACTCTGGTACTACATACACACAAAGCCGGCCAACTGTTGGGGGTTGGCCGGCTTTGTTCGCTGCTGTCTTTACTTCGCTGCTTCGTAGCGCTTGTTGACCTCAGCCCAGTTCACAACGTCCCAGAATGCTGAAATGTAATCCGGACGCTTGTTCTGGTACTTCAGGTAGTATGCATGCTCCCAAACGTCAAGGCCGAGAATCGGAGTCTTGCCTTCCATGTACGGGCTGTCCTGGTTCGGCGTGCTCGTGATGGCGAGTTGACCGTTGTCGACCACTAGCCAAGCCCAGCCGCTGCCAAAACGACCTGTCGCTGCTTTTCCGAAGTCCTCTTTGAACTTGTCAAAGCTGCCGAATGTCGCGTTGATGGCGTCGGCGACTGCCCCTGTTGGCTGTCCACCGCCGTTCGGGCTCAAAATCTCCCAGAACATGCTGTGGTTCGCATGGCCGCCGCCGTTGTTGCGGACTGCGGTGCGAATGGATTCCGGCACGGAGTCGATTGAGCGAAGGAGGTCTTCCACGCTCTTCGCTGCAAGGTCAGGGTGACCTTCGAGTGCTGCATTGACATTTTTCACGTAGGTACCGTGGTGGCGGTCGTGGTGAATCTCCATCGTCATCGCGTCGATGTGTGGTTCCAGCGCGTCGTTTGCGTACGGAAGCGGCGGCAATTCATATGCCATGAGAATCCCTCCTATGTAAGTTCAGATATCTCGTTCCTTTTCATCTTAGCGCAATCCGTACGCCTTTTCCAGACAAACGGGCAGGTCACTCCGAAGTGTGAGACCCCTTGCATTGGGGACGATGAAGCGGTGGCGAGTAAAATACTGAAATTTGATGATAGTTCTGTTTGATGATATACATGAATTGAGTTGTGCAGGCGTACAACGCATTTTAACCTGGATGGTGAAGATATGGGATTGTTGACTGGCAAGACCGTGTTGGTGATGGGGGTTGCAAACAAGCGCAGTATTGCGTGGGGAATCGCGAAATCCTGCTACAGGGAAGGTGCACAGCTGGTATTTACATACCAGGGCGACCGTCAGCGCGACAACCTGCAAGAGTTGGTGGCGGAACACATGGAGGGCGCGGACTTTCCCCTGGTGGCTTGCGATGTCACGGACGATGACGGACTTGTCCAAGCCTTCTCAGAAATCGGTTCGAAAGTAGGCGTGCTACACGGAGTTGCTCACTGCATCGCCTTTGCCAAAACGGACGAGCTCCAGGGACAGTACGTGAACACGTCCCGTGAGGGTTACCTGCTCGCACAGAACGTCAGCGCGTTCTCGCTGGTCGCTGTTATGCACCACGCCCGGCCGCTTTTGAGCGAAGGTGGTTCCGTGCTGGCAATGACCTATATCGGCGGGGAACGAGTGGTCGAGAACTACAATGTGATGGGCGTCGCCAAAGCAGCGCTCGAACATAGCGTTCGCTACTTGGCGGCAGACCTTGGACCGGAGAACATTCGCGTCAACTCGATTTCGGCAGGCCCGATTCGGACACTGTCCGCCAAGGCGATTCACGACTTCAACAAAGCGGTCCACGAGATGGAAGAGCGTACGCCGCTGAGACGGTCGACTACGCCCGAAGAGGTTGGGGACGTGGCGGCTTTCTTGTTCAGCGACCTCAGTCGCGGCGTCACGGGTGAGACCATCCACGTCGACGAAGGCTTCCACGTTCTCGGTGTGTGACTCTTGTCTGAATCGAGACGACTGTAATTCGCGGCGGCTTGGTTTGAAGCCGAGTGTCCATCGTCAATCATGCTAAGCGTCGACCCCCACGGCTTCACTGACGTGTGAAAATCCGTCGCGTTCGAGCAGGCTGGGCAGTCCCTCGACGATTTCTCGAACAATGGCAGGCCCTTTGTAAATGAAGCCGGTGTACACCTGAACCAGGGTGGCGCCGGCTCGTATTTTTCTGTACGCGTCTGCGGCGCTGAACACGCCGCCAGAACCGATGATCGGCAGTTTTCCGTCGGTTGCCTGGTACAACAACTTGATCACGGTCGTCGACCGCTGCTCTAGCGGTCTTCCGCTTAGTCCCCCCGTCTCGTCGCTGTGCATCGACGTCAGGCTGTCGCGGCGGATGGTTGTGTTGGTGCCAATCAGCCCGTCGACACCAACATCGGCCAGTTGCTGCGCCAGTTCTGTGAGGGCATCATCCGCAAGGTCGGGGGCGAGCTTCACAAATACAGGTGGGTGGTTCTGCAGCTTGTCTCGAGCCGTCAGTACTGCCCGCACCAACGGTACTAAGGAGTTCTCCGTCTGCAAATCGCGAAGTCCCGGCGTGTTGGGAGAACTGACATTCACAACCAGGTAATCTGCGAAGTGGCCTAGTTCTTCTGTGAGCTTGAGGTAGTCAGACACAGCTTCGTCGTTCGGTGTCGCTTTGTTTTTACCCAAGTTGACACCGACTACCCCGGCATGGCGGCGTCTTTGCCAAGATTCCAGTTGCCGCCTCATCGCCGCTGCTCCTTCGTTGTTAAAGCCCATGCGGTTGATCAGTGCTTCGTCATCCCGCAAACGGAACAGCCGCGGACGCGGGTTTCCTGGTTGCGCCAGTGGGGTGACCGTCCCTACTTCGGCGAACGCGAACCCGACGGCGAACCAGGCAGGGAGTGCAATAGCGTTTTTGTCGAGCCCTGCGGCAAGGCCGATTGGGTGAACAAACGTGCGCCCGCATACAGTTTGGCGCAGGTTCACAGGAGGATGTGGCGGACCACTGAGCAGGCGCGCTGCGCCAGGCATCCGTCTGAGCGCGTTCAGGGTCAGCTCGTGTGCGGTTTCTGCGTTCAGGCCAAATAAGAGCTTGCGGACCAGCGGGTACATCGGCGACTTCCCTCTTCCGTGCCAAGTGTTTGTATTCATCAACTCCGGACAGTGTACCACGAAAAAACTTTGCGCTCACCGACGCAACGTGGGCAGCGGCTATACGTGTGCGTACAGCAAACGAGGGCTGTCCGCCAGGCATGTTCTGCCTTTTGGGACAGCCCTCATGAAAGCTGCTCGAACGCTGATTTCTGTGTTTACGCTTCGGAGACAGCGACTGAGTGGTTGGACAAGTCACTCTCGTCATCCGTCGCGAAATCCGGCACCTTCAGGCGGCTGGCGACGCCCCAGTAGAAGAACACGATGGCGCCGAGGGCGACTACCAAGGAGTCAACCCATGGACCCGGAATCACCGGATGCTTCATCGGTCCGAACGAACCGATGCGCGTCATCACGCCGATGAACAGGTAGTAGCAGATGACCCAAATACCAGACTTCCAGTCGCGTTTCATCCGGGCGATACTATCCGGGCCTTTGTCCATGAACGCGAAGTAGAGGACAAGGGAGCCGAGAATCATCGCGATGAGCTCGGAGTCGATTGTCCAGCCGGTCCAGTACACAATCCATGTACCTGCGATAAACGCCAGCGGGGCAATGATGCCCATGCCGCCGAGGCGGAAGACACGCGGGTGGTCCGGGGCAGACTTGCGCATCGCGAGTGCTGAAACTGGGCCGTACACGTAGGTCATTACTGTCGCAGATGTAACTGCGCCAACGAGACCTTGCCAAGAGTGGAAGTTCGAAGGGAGAATCCACATCACGGCGAGGAAGAAGCTGAGCACGATAGCTGGCCGAGGTAAGCCTGTGCGAGCGTTAATTTTGCCAAACAGCGAGTAGAAGTAGCCGTTGCGTGTCCAAGCGAACAGAACGCGCGAGGTGGAGCCAGTGTAGATATTACCCGTACCTGCCGGTGAGAGGACAGCGTCAGCGAACAGCAGGAGAGCCAGCCACTGCATGCCAATCGCAATCGCCAACTGCGCAAACGGCGCGTTGAAGTTGATTGACGCCCAGCCGTGAGCCAAGTCCTTGACGGGCATTGCACCGACGAACGCGACCTGTAACAGGACGTAGACCAAGGCTCCCAGCGAGATCGAGAGAATGATGGCCCAAGGAACTGTACGCTGCGGGTTTTTGGCCTCGCCTGCGAAGTCTACAGCTTGGCGGAAACCAAGGAAAGCAAAGACGATACCGGCAGTCGAAATAGCCGAGAAGATACCGTGTGCACCGCCAGGGCTGGCACCGCCGACGGAAAAATTGCTCGGATGCATGTTGAACAACAAGATGACCAGGGTGAGAAACGGCATGATGAACTTCAACGCGGTGACCACCGTGTTCACTTTGCCGAAAACCGTGACGCTGAAGTAGTTCAGCAAGAAGAAAATGACTAGGAACGCAATCTCAAACACGAGGCCAAGGCCTGTGTAATTCTGTGTAGTACTGTTGGCGACGGTCAAAGCGGGAATGTAGTGCGACGCGTATTGACGCACTGCCTGCGCTTCGATGCCGGCGACGCTAGAATAGGCCAATAGCGACGCAAACCCCATGAAGAAACCGACCATCGATCCATGAGAATACTGAGGATAGCGAATGATACCGCCGGCTCGTGGCCACGCAGAACTCAGTTCAGCGTAGACCAAACCGATGAGCATACAGGCGACAGCGCCGAACACCCATGCAATCCACGCCCCAGGACCAGCCATGACCGCGCCCGCCTGTGCGGCGAACAGCCACCCGGAGCCGATAATTGCTCCCAACCCCAGAAATGTTAAGTCAAGCAAGTTCAAGGACTTACGGAGTTTTCCTTGTGCCATGCACAGTCTCCTTTCTCTATTGAAAAGACAAGAACCAACAACAGTGAAGGACATTCATACCGTCAGTGGTGGAAGAGCAGTTGCTCTCGCAGGACTACCAATTTAAGAAGGAATTGAAAAGAAGCCGACTACCAATGACATCTGTTTCGTTAACTGAGCCTCCTCTCTTCAGGTATAGCATGGGGAAAGTTGGAACTGCTAGGTGGTGCAAAGTAGATCACGGGAGATTGGCAAAACAACAACTTTCACCATACTCGTAATTCACAGATTACTTCATTTTGCACGGCGAAGCAACTCGAGTTGTGAAAAATGAAACAATTGGCAGATTTGTGACCTGCGTTTTCTTCCGCTAAACTTGTCACATACCGTTAGAGCGCTCCGTCTAATGACTGGAGGTGTGGCGGGGGTGAAAGGACATTCGTGGACGAATTTGAGATGGAAGCTGGCTCGTCCGATCGGTTAGACCAGCTCAACACGTGGGTCACCGAGTATGGGTCAGACGTATTGAACCTCGCCTATTCGTATGTGAAGAACTATCACGTTGCGCAGGATATAACGCAAGATGTGTTTCTGCGCGCCTTTACAAAAATGCAGACGTTTCGGGGAGATAGCGGCGTGAAGACGTGGTTGTTATCGATCACGGCAAATCGCTGCAAAGACTACTTGAGGTCATGGGTAGTTCGCCACGAGACCAATGACCTGACGCTTCAGACTGAGGCTGCTCACCAGTTCGGTGACGACACGGAACAAGCGGCGATTGTTCGCCTTGAACGAGACTCGCTTTGGCGGGCAGTGAATCGCCTGCCCGTAAAGTACCGCGAAGTCATCGTGCTGTTTTACCAACGCGAGATGTCGAGCGCGGAGGTCGCCCAAACGCTTGACATTTCGGAAGCAACAGTTCGTACGAGACTGCACCGAGGTCGCGCACTGATGCGTGAGTTGATGGAAGGAGGTGAGCGTTCATGACAGAACCACAGGATGAGTGGCGCCTTCGCTTTCAAGAAATGATGCAGGCCGAAGTTTCCGAATCGCTGCGCCGGCGCATCCTTGAGGAGGCGAGCCAGCGAGAACGTGAAGCCATGCTTCGACGACAGCCGCGGCGAACAGGCGCCTGGAAATCGTGGTTCGCAGGTTTAGCCGGTGTCTGTGCGGCCGCTGTTGTCGCTGGAGTTGTCTGGACGGACCGCTCACTCCCCGTTGCTCCGACGCCGCCGACAGCGGCGACGACAGGGCAGTCGAATCAACTCTTGCAAGGGACGAGTTTCGGCCTTCAGAAATCACAGCTGGTTGCCACCGGAATTAAGGTGGTTCGTCCGGCCAATGCGCCTGGTGGTCCCATTCTTGAGGCAACCGTCACCAACCTTGGAACCACCGTGGTGACACCGCAAGACGTTGTCGGCGTTCTCGGGTTTACGCAACATCCGGGGCCTGGGCAGGACCTCCTTTCGACAAGCAACTGGATAGACTTTGTGAACGGTCCTTCGACTCCACTCGCGCCAAGCCAGACCGCCACTTGGTCATTTAATCCGATTGGCGTCAATGTAAACAGCCAAGGGCACATCATTGGACAGCCGAAATTGGCCTTCTTCAGTACGAAGTTGGTGACTGCTGCGAAGGCCGACAGAATTTTGACCAGTGCCCCGGGCGTACAGTTGCAAAACGTTCATGTGGTGCCGCGGTCCGTGTCGAGTACAGGCCGCTCGTTTGAGGTTCGCGCCAGATTGGTCAACACGGGAAATAAACCGATAGTCCTCAATCAGTTGCTGTCGTTGGTGTGGTTTTCGCCACAGGTAGGCGCTTCGTGGACAAACTCGTCCGTGGAACGGTTCTTTGACCAAGTGCTGGCTGTAGATCCCAGTGTTACACACGTTGCGCCAGGGCAGTCCACAGAAGTCGTGCTCCCCCCCTTGATTGGATCATACACGCCAAATTTCCTACAATGGAATGCGAACGTACTTGTCATTCGCCACACATGGTGACAGGCGTGAGATGCAGTCAGGGGAGGTTATGGGGTGACGACACGGTTTAGCTTGTCGGAACTCGCGACGATGTTGCAAGTTCCTGTTGAATACGTCCGCGCGGCCGTCGACGCTCTCTCGCAGGAGGGGGAGTTGACGGCCGAGTCGTTTTTGTACGGAGAACGCAACTGGCGTATTGCGCCAAGTGACACCAAGCGGATTCAAGCGTGGATTGAAGGTGAGGTTCAAGCTGGCCGGCTGGTGGAAGAGAGACCTGTTCGGAAGGTGCGCAGGAAAGTTGTCGAGCCAAAGACGACTGATCTACACTGATACGGGCAGAATGGGCGTATACGAACAAAACGGGCATTACGTCAAACCACACGCGGCGGTCGACCGCACAGCTTCGCCACGCTTGAGGGGGGCGCGAAGCGGGAAGGGAGCGTCTTAGGGTGAGGATTGGTGTGCCAAAAGAGATTAAGAACAACGAAAATCGGGTTGCTATGACGCCAGCGGGTGTACACACTTTGGTGAATGCCGGACACCACGTACTGATTGAGTCTGGCGGCGGCGTTGGCAGCGGGTTTGAGGATAAATCCTACATAGAAGCAGGTGCAAAGGTAGCCTCCTCAGCTGCTGAAGTGTGGGACACGGCCGAGATGATTATGAAGGTGAAGGAACCGCTTCCATCAGAATATGGATATTTCCGGTCTGACCTCATTTTGTTTACGTACCTTCACTTAGCTCCGGAGCCTGAGTTGACAAAGGCACTCGTCGACAGTGGCATCACGGCCATCGCGTATGAGACTGTTCAACTGGATGACCGCAGCCTGCCTCTGTTGACCCCGATGAGCGAAGTCGCTGGTCGCATGTCGGTCCAAATTGGAGCACACTTCCTTGAGAAGGCCCATGGTGGTCGCGGGGAGTTGCTTGGCGGCGTCCCTGGGGTACGCCCTGCTCGTGTGGTAATTGTGGGTGGTGGTGTCGTCGGTACGAACGCTGCCCGGATGGCCATGGGTCTTGGCGCGGATGTCACGGTGTTGGACGCGAGTGCAGCACGCATGCGGTACCTGGATGAAGTGTTCGGGGGCCGGCTGAAAACGGTCATGTCTAACGCGTACCATCTCAAACAGCAGATTGAAGGGTGTGACCTGCTTGTCGGTTCTGTCCTCATCCCGGGCGCGCGCGCTCCAAAAATCGTGACGGCGGAGATGGTAAAAGGGATGAACCCGGGCGGCGTCATCGTCGATGTGGCGATTGACCAAGGCGGGTCGGTTGAAACCATTGACCACATTACGACACACTCTGACCCTGTCTACGAGCGATACGGTGTTCTGCACTACGCGGTAGCGAATATGCCGGGAGCAGTGCCTCGTACGTCGACATACGCGCTTACGAACGTGACCATTCCCTACGCCTTGCAACTTGCAGGGCACGGTGTTGAAGCCGTTCGTCAAAACCGCGCTTTGGCCAAAGGTGTCAACGTGATGAAAGGTCATGTCACGTACGAAGCGGTAGCACAGTCACTCAACCTGGCCTACACCCCGGTCTCTGAAGTGCTGTAGTGCTCTGTAGGTGGAGGGCTGTATCACACTACGCGGCATCAAGCTGGAGGGCTGGAGTCCTATGTTGGACAAGCAAGGCAACGAGGCATCAAGCGGTATGTCGAGGCAACGGAGGCAACGGCGTCATCGCGGGCGACCTGCTCGGCTTGTTGTTGGGACGCTGGTTTTTGTAGCTGTAGCGATCGCGGGTTGTGGCACCCCTGCCACCCCCGCAAGCCAAGTGATACCGTCTGATGCGCAGAAAGTCGTGGTCACTGCGTCAAACTTCAAATGGACCCTGAGTCGGAAGACCTTTGCTGCGAATCGCCCGATTGATTTTGAAGTGCGGGCGACGGAGAATGCGCATGGTTTCTCGATTGACGGTACGAAGATACGCCACGATGTGGTGCAGGGGCAACCACCGGTGAACTTGGTGTGGACCCCGCCGAAACCTGGCCAGTACACCATTCGCTGCGACGTGCCGTGTGGCTCCGGTCACTACAACATGTCCACGCACATCACGGTGAAGTAGGCGGTTCGAGCCTTGCCACAGGTAAGTGTCAAATTGACACCTAGAGCGCGACGTCCTCGCAGGTAAGTGTCAAAATGACACCTAGAGCGCGGCGTCCTCACAGGTAAGTGTCAAATTGACACCTAGAGCGCGGCGTCCTCGCAGGTAAGTGTCAAAATGACACCTAGAGCGCGGCGTCCTCGCGGGTAAGTGTCAAATTGACACCTAGAGCGCGGCGTCCTCAGTTTGGCGGTCATTAGCGACATTTTCGACACTCACCGCGACCTGGTGCGCTTGAAGTTGGTCGCTTAGCGACGCCTGCGTCGCTAACCTTTCATTTTTCGCCTTGCCGACGCCGCGACAAGGTAGAAAATGTCGCTAACGGCTCGGGAGCGGCGAAATAGCGACAAAATCGGCAGTCGGTAGCGCTAGCACCAGGTCAAAAATGGCGACTAGCGACGCCAGTGTCGCTATCCGTTTGCTGGATTGTCGGATGACCTCCGCCTATTCAGGACTCACTCAATCTCGCTCGCCTAATCCCGAGGCTCTCGACAGGCGCGTCGCCGTCCGTTACGCTAAGAGTGGTTCTGTGAATGTTTCTGTGGAGAGGAGGGTCTGCGATATGGCTACGACCATAAACGAGGAACTGATCCGGGGAATGTTGACCGACGTCATCGACCCCGAGATTCAGATTGACATAATTAACCTTGGCATGGTGTACGGTGTGGATATCTCGGAAGACCAGAAGCACGTGATAGTAACGATGACGCTAACGGCCATGGGCTGCCCAGCGTACGACATGCTGAGAGACGACATCATCGAAAAAGTGACCAGTTTGCCTGGCGTTGAGACGTGCGAGGTCGAACTGACTTTTGATCCACCATGGGATAAAGAGATGATGTCCGAAGAAGCAAAATTGGTGTTTAAATACTTGTTCTAAACAGAACCCACAAAGGACGACCTGAGCCGTACCACACCTTGCATTTTTAGCGAGGTGTGGTACGCTTTTATTGAATCATGACTAATTGGGTCAACATTACGCGTCGGGCCAACCCACAGGCTGTGTGGAGATGGTCCGCCTGCGTTGCAAAGGAAGGGTGGAGCAGCATGGCATCCGTACCACATTTTCAAGTTCAAGACCTACATGTTGCCGTGGAAGGCAAGGAGATTGTCCGCGGACTGAATTTGACCATCAACGGTGGCGAGGTCCACGCCATCATGGGACCGAATGGCACGGGTAAAAGCACGCTGGCGTCATCACTGATGGGCCACCACGCTTACGATGTCACAAGCGGTAGTGTGACGCTTGACGGGCAAAATGTCCTCGACATGTCGGTCGACGAGCGTGCGCGCGCTGGCATGTTCCTCGCTATGCAGTACCCTGCCGAAGTGGCAGGCGTTTCGAACGCAAACTTCATGCGGCAAGCGCTGAATGCCCGCAGAGGCGAAGGAAACGAACTGCCGGTAATCAAGTTTCACCGTTTGCTGCAGGAAAAGATGAAGCAGTTGAATATCGATCCTGTATTTGCAGACCGCTACCTGAACGAAGGCTTCTCAGGCGGCGAAAAGAAACGCAACGAAATTCTGCAGATGAGCCTGCTTGAGCCGCGCATTGCGATTTTGGATGAAATCGACTCAGGACTTGACATCGACGCGTTGAAAATTGTGGCGCAAAGCGTGAACAGCTTGCGTTCATCCGATATTGGCTTCCTCATTATCACGCACTATCAGCGGTTGCTGGAGTACATTGAGCCGGACTACGTCCACGTCATGATGCAAGGTCGGATTGTGCGCTCAGGCGGAAAAGAACTCGCAGAGCAACTTGAAGCCAAGGGCTACGACTGGCTCAAGGAAGAACTCGGAATCGTCGACGAGACCGTCGGGGTCGAAGCTTAAGGAGGGGACAGCTGTGGCGGAACAAACTACAACGGCTGCCGTGCCTGAGCTCGTCAGCGCGATCTCGACCCGGTTCTCCGAGCCTGCATGGCTGGCGGCTGCACGAGCAGAAGCTTGGCAGGCGTTTGACGCGATGCCGAGCACCCGGGTCGAAAAGTCAGATTTGACCAAACGGTCCTGGGACATCGGCACGCTCCCGGCAACACCGGGTAGCCTGCCGGAGGATGCAAAGGCACTGGTCGAAAGCCTCGAAGGACCTCGCGTCGTCGTCGTCGATGGCGCTGTCGTTCAAGCGGAGGTGCCGACAGACCTCGCACAGCAGGGCGTCGTGTTTGGGGACATCCATGCGCTCCTTGCAGAGCACGGGGACATCATTAAAAAACACCTGTTTTCGGTCGTGCCTGCAAATGAGTCCAAGTGGACGGCGGCTAACGCGGCACTTTGGCACGGCGGGGTCTTTCTGTATGTGCCACGCAACGTCGTGGTGGAGACCACGCTTACCTATGTGAGTGTGTTGACGGAGGCGAGTCAAGGCTCGTTCCCGCGTGTACTCATTGTCGGCGGCGAAAACAGCGCGTTCTCGTTGGCACAGGTGCATGTGGCGGGGGAGAATTCACCGTCCTACCCGCACAGCAGCGTGTCGGAAGTTGTCGCGGATGCGGGGGCGAACATTCAGGTGATGTCCGTCAACCAACTGCGCAAAGGCCCGACAAACTACCTGACGCAGCGTGCAAAGGTCGGCAAGGACGCGGTCGTAAACTGGACATTTGGCGACGTCGGCGACGGCTTTACTGTCGCACTCGTCGAGAGCGTGCTTGCAGGCGCCGGATCACGGTCGCTGACCCAGGGACTAGGTATTGGCTTTGGCCGTCAGCACATGGATCTCACGGCCAGCATGGTGCACCAGGGCCGGTACTCGGAAAGTGATATTCGGCTGCAAGGCGTGCTCCGCGGCCGCGCGAACTCGATCTACCGCAGCAGCACGCACATTGAGCGAGGTGCAGTAGGCGCTGGCAGTGAACAGCACGACCGGATGCTGATGCTCGATACCACAGCGCGGGCAGATGCCATTCCGATGCTGTTGATTGACGAAAACGACGTCCAGCGCTGTGGACACGCGGCCAGTGTCGGTAAACTCGATCCGGATCAAATTTACTATCTAATGTCGCGCGGCATCACGAAGGATGCAGCGATGCGGATGATTATTTGGGGGTACCTGCAGCCGATTGTCGAGGCGATTGCGGTGCCACAGATTCAAACTTGGCTGACGGGACTTGTCGAGAGGAAGCTGACGTCATGAACAGCGTCGAAGTTCGTCAAGACTTTCCGATCTTGAACCAGGAAGTCAACGGGCATCCACTGGTTTACCTCGACAGCGCGGCGACGTCGCAGAAGCCGCGCGAAGTGATTGAAGTTCTGAAGCGCTACTACGAGGCTGATAACTCGAACGTCCACCGCGGCGTGCATACGCTCGGGTCGCGTGCCACAGAGGCGTACGAGTTGGCGCGTGAAAAGGTGGCGCGGTTTATCAACGCGCCGTCGCCAGAACAAGTCATTTTCACACGCGGGACGACCGAGTCGCTGAACATGATTGCCTACGGGTACGCCCGCATACAGTTGAAAGCCGGCGACGAGATTGTGCTGTCGCCGTCCGAACACCACAGCAACCTCATCCCGTGGCAGCAGGTTGCGAAAGTCACTGGCGCAAGCCTGAAGTACTTGCCGCTCCAGGCGGATGGCACGCTGACGCTGGACGACGTTCGCCAGACTGTGACACCCGCGACGAAAATTGTTGCGTTGGCACATGTCTCGAACGTGCTCGGGACGATTCACCCGATTAAGGAGATCACGGCCATCGCCCACGCGGCTGGCGCGCTGATGGTCGTCGACGGCGCTCAGAGTGTTCCACACATGCCGGTTGATGTTCGAGATTTAGATGTCGATTTCCTCGCCTTCTCTGGCCACAAGATGTGCGGTCCGACAGGCGTTGGTGTGTTGTATGGCAAACGCAAATGGCTGGATGCGATGGAGCCGACGTATTTTGGCGGCGAGATGATCGACATCGTCGAGCTGTACGACTCCACGTGGAAGGACATCCCGTGGAAGTTTGAAGGCGGGACGCCGATCATTGCAGGTGCCATTGGCCTTGGCGCTGCAGTCGATTACTTGACGAAGGTCGGTATGGAGAACATTCATAATCATGACGTGCATCTTGCCGCATACGCAATGGAGCGGTTGGGCGAGTTGTCGTCAGACCTGACGGTGTATGGTCCAAAGCCCGGCAAGACGCGCGCTGGTCTGGTCACGTTTAACTTAGGCCAGGTGCACGCGCATGACGTGTCGACCGTTCTTGATGCAGAGGGCATCGCTGTCAGAGCAGGTCACCACTGCGCACAGCCTTTGATGCGGATGCTCGGCGTGATCTCAACAGTCCGCGCGAGCTTCTACCTGTACAATACGGAAGCGGACGTCGACGCGCTTGTGCATGGACTCTCGTCCGCAAAGGAGTTTTTCCAACATGCAATTGGATGATTTGTACCGTGAAGTCATCATGGACCACTACCAGCACCCGCGCAATCAGGGCAAACTGGACGGAGATGCGGTGTCTGTCGATCTGCGCAACCCGAGTTGTGGTGACGAAATTACGCTGCAACTTCGCGTGAGCGAAGACGGAATCGTCGAAGACGTTGTCTTCCAAGGTTCCGGTTGCTCCATCTCGATGGCCTCCGCATCGATGATGACGGAAGCGATTAAAGGTCAACCCGTCGACAAGGCGCTCGAAATTGCCAAGGAGTTTCGCGGCATGGTTCGTGGGGAGTCGCCTGAAGACGTTGATATTGGGGAACTTGAGGCGCTGCACGGCGTATCCAAGTTTCCGGCTCGAATCAAGTGTGCGACGCTCGCGTGGCAAGCGCTCGAAAAAGCGGTCCGTCACGAAGAAGAGTAAAGGAGGTCTTTCCATTGGCCAAGACAGCGCCCGATCTCGAAGAGTATCAATTCGGTTTTCACGACAAGGATATTTCGGTCGTCAAGTTTGACAAAGGCTTGTCGCGCAAAGTTGTTGAACAGATCTCCATGATGAAGAACGAGCCCGGTTGGATGACCGATTTCCGGTTGCGCTCACTTGAACTGTTCTACGAAAAGGGCATGCCAAACTGGGGCGGTGATTTGTCCGACCTCAACTTTGACGAGATCACCTACTATGTCAAGCCGACGGAGCAACAGGGTAAGACATGGGAAGAAGTGCCGGAGGAAATCAAGAACACCTTTGACCGCCTAGGTATTCCGGAGGCGGAACAGAAGTTCCTCGCCGGTGTCTCAGCGCAGTATGAGTCCGAGGTCGTGTACCACTCGATGCGCAAGGACCTCGAGGAACAGGGAATTATCTTCTGCGACACCGACACGGCGCTGCGCGACCACCCGGAGATTTTCAAAGAGTACTTCGGCAGCGTGATTCCCCCTGAAGACAACAAATTTGCCGCCCTGAACAGCGCAGTCTGGAGCGGCGGCAGCTTTATCTACGTGCCGAAAGGCGCGCGCTGCGAAGTGCCGCTGCAGGCGTACTTCCGGATCAACTCGGAGAACATGGGGCAGTTCGAGCGCACGCTCATCATCTGCGACGACGACAGCTTCGTGCACTACGTGGAAGGCTGTACGGCGCCGATTTACAGCACCAACTCGCTGCACAGCGCCGTTGTCGAGATCATCGTGAAAGACGGCGCGCGCTGCCGCTACAGCACGATTCAGAACTGGGCGCCGAACATCTACAACCTCGTCACCAAGCGGGCTGTCGCCTACAAGAACGCGACGATGGAGTGGGTTGACGGCAACATTGGCTCGAAGCTGACCATGAAGTACCCAAGCGTGTACCTGAAGGGTGAAGGCGCGAAGGGCGAAGTCCTGTCGATCGCGGTTGGCGGTCGCGGCCAACACCAGGATACTGGCGCGAAAATGGTCCATTTGGCCCCGAACACAACGTCGACGATTGTCTCGAAGTCGATCAGCAAACACAGTGGTAAGACGACCTATCGTGGACTGACCAGCTTTGCGCCGAACGCGGTCAACTCGAAGTCCAACGTCAAGTGCGACACGCTGATTATCGACGAGGACTCGACGTCGGATACGCTGCCGTACAACGAGATCATGAACGACGACGTCACGCTCGAACACGAAGCGTCTGTCTCCAAAGTGAGCGAGGAGCAGTTATTCTACCTGATGAGCCGCGGACTCTCGGAAGAGGAAGCGACACGGATGATCGTCATGGGCTTCATCGAGCCATTCACACGCGAGTTGCCGATGGAGTACGCTGTCGAGATGAACCGTCTCATCAAGTTCGAGATGGAGGGCTCAGTCGGCTGATATGAGTTGGTACAAAGTAGCGAGTACAAACGACATCCCGGAGGGGCAGATGGTACAGGTGATGGTCGAAGATGAGCCAATCGCCGTGTACCATACGCCTGAAGGGTTCTATGCTACATCAGACATCTGCACACACGCGAGCCAGTCGCTGACGTTAGGGAAGCTGACGGATTGTATTGTAGCGTGCCCCAAGCACGGCGGAAAGTTTGATGTACGAAGTGGCGAAGCCGTTGCGATGCCGTGCGTGATGGCGGTAGAGACGTACCCGATTGACATCCGCGGCGCCGACATTTACATCGAATTTGAGTGAGGGGTCGACTCGGTTTGGAGTGGCCGTGTCATGGTGGCCCCTGTGCGAGGAGGGATAGGCCTTGAAGGTATCACAGAAGACGGAGTACGGTGTGCGGGCGATGGTGGCGTTGGCGCTGTCGGAATTGGACCAACCGGTACCCTTGTCGTCAGTGGCGCGGTCTGAAGGCATCCCAGAACAGTTCCTTGATCAAATCGTCGCAAAGCTGCGCCGCGCTGGATTCGTCAAGAGTGTGCGCGGGGTGAACGGGGGCTACATGCTGACTCGGGCGCCGGAAGACATCTCCATTGGCGCGCTTGTGCGCGCATTGGAAGGTTCTTTGTCGCCTTTTGGCTGCGTCAGCGAAGTCAACAATTCGCCAACGGAGTTTTGCGGCAAGGCAGGGGCGTGCCACACGCGACCGGTTTGGCTGCGGGTCATGGACGCCATCACGCAGACGCTCGACGCAATTTCACTCGCCGACGTGATGCGCGACGAGGTCGAGGTTGAGGTCGGGGTCGGGGTTCCTGAGGCTGTCGACGCGCTGGAAGTTCGGAAGGCAGTCGGCATCTCGAAAGCATAACACAGAAACAAGCTTGCCAAGGAAATGCGCCATGTCGTAAGGGGGGGCGGAAACAGCCCGACTTCCTACGTCATAGCGCATTTTTTGTCATTTCCTTTTTGTTGTCCCATTGCTGCATTGCGGCGTCTGAGGCGGTTTGAGAACACGCTGTGCTTTAGAAACCGATGTCCAGCTTCGGCTGCTCCTGGATGTGCTCCAACGCCTCGTCTCGCACAGAGCAAGCCGCCAGATACTGTTCATACGTCTGTGCGATGTCTGGGTGTTTATCGAGGATGTCTTGCTCAAGCAGGAGGTGTTGTTCAGCGCGATCGTACGAAATGTGGTAACTGGGATTATATCCTTTGTCACGCAACAAGTTCATCAACTGGTTTAGCAGGTTGTGAACTGCGAAGTGTGCGTCACTCCACTCGTCTGAGCGAATGATTGTCATCGATTGGCCATCCCTTCTCACCGGAGTCCAAGGGCACCGTTCTATCAAAATTATAACCGACTCGGCCGAGAACCGCCACCAGCGGGATGGGTGGGCCGTCAGAGAAGGCAGAGAAAGCTCCGCTGGAGGCGGCGGTTTGTTTCGAATTTTCGAAAATCTCTCGCACCGGGCGTGGATTGTGACCACTGATTGTCACCACTGATTGTCACCACTGATTGTGATCACTGCGTGAATCTCCTGTGCGTCATGGATGGGTGGCGGGATCAGCATTAGAGTGGAAGAGATGCTAAGGCGGGACGCTGTGCGGACGTGAAAGGAGTGAGTTCGACTGTGGGGTTTCGAGAGGAGTATTTGGTGTGGCTGCGGGACGAGCAACGGGATCGAACAGGATTAGGCGCGGGGCGGTTGATGGATGGACTCGGTCACGCTGAGATGATGTTCGTGGAACACGTGTGGTGGCCGGTGTTTGGTCACTTCCGCGACCTGCACGCCGAGTACGAAGTGTACGACTTTAAAGACACGCACCGCTTTATCGATTTTGCGTACATCCGTCCGACGTTTCGAGTTGCGGTCGAGATCGACGGTATGGAAACGCACGTGCGAGATGTGACTCAACAGGAGTTTATTGACCACTTACAGCGGCAAAACGACCTCGTGATTGACGACTGGCGGGTGATCCGGTTCGCGTACGAACAGGTGCGTCAACAACCGCGATCTTGCCAAAAGACCCTGACTCAACTCATCGCCCACCTCTCAAGTGAAGTGGAGGATGGGATGGTTGGTCTACCCCTCATTGACCGCGTGGTGCTCCGGAACGCGCGCATACAGGGCGGAACGGTTACGGCGGAGGCTCTGCGAGCACAGATGAATGTGCCCGCGCGAACGTTGAGTCGGCACCTCAAACACTTGGAGGAGCTGGGCTGGGTGGAACGGGTTTCGGGCACGGAGCGGGGCCGGGTGTACCGAGTGAAGTCACGCCGCTGACGCGCGTTATGGGGACCACTCTGTGCCAGTACAACGGCGCACAGTGACCGGTGTGGCGCGGGATCCGGCGGGCAGAGCGGCGGGGTGGCGGGTTGGAGCGGCGGGGTGGCGGTGTGGCGGTGTGGCGGTGTGGCGGTGTGGCGCGGGATCGGGCGGGCAGAGCGGCAAGGTGGCGGGGGGGAGCGGGATCTCGTCGATGATAGCGCCAAATTGGCGGCAAGTGGTGGTGAGGAGGCAGGTCCGGTGCGGCCAAACCAAAGTGGCGGTAAGTGGTGGTGAGGAGCCAGGGGATAGCGCCAAAGTGGCGGTAAGTGGTGGTGAGGAGACAGGGGATAGCGCCAAAATGGCGCAATTGGTGGGAATAGCGCCAAAGTGGCGGTAAGTGGTGGTGAGGAGCCAGGGGATAGCGCCAAAATGGCGCAATTGGTAGGAATAGCGCCAAAGTGGCGGTATGCGGTGTTGAGGAGGCAGGGGATAGCGCCAAAATGGCGCAATTGGTAGGAATAGCGCCAAATTGGCGGTATGCGGTGTTGAGGAGGCAGGGGATAGCGCCAAAATGGCGCAAATGGTGGGGATAGCGCCAAAGTGGCGGTAAGTGGTGGTGAGGAGGCAGGGGATAGCGCCAAAATGGCGCAATTGGTGGGAATAGCGCCAAAGTGGCGGTAAGTGGTGGTGAGGAGGCAGGGGATAGCGCCAGTTTGGCGCAAATGTTGGGGATAGCGCCAAAGTGGCGGTAAGTGGTGGTGAGGAGACAGGGGATAGCGCCAAAATGGCGCAATTGGTGGGAATAGCGCCAAAGTGGCGGTAAGTGGTGGTGAGGAGACAGGGGATAGCGCCAAAATGGCGCAATTGGTGGGAATAGCGCCAAATTGGCGGTAAGTGGTGGTGAGGAGCCAGGGGATAGCGCCAAAATGGCACAATTGGTGGGAATAGCGCCAAAGTGGCGGTAAATGATGGTGAGGAGGCAGGGGATAGCGCCAGTTTGGCGCAATTCGTGGGAATAGCGCCAAAGTGGCGGTAAATGATGGTGAGGAGGCAGGGGATAGCGCCAAAATGGCGCAATTGGTAGGAATAGCGCCAAAATGGCGGTATGCGGTGGTGAGGAGGCAGGGGACAGCGCCAAACTGGCGCAATTGGTGGGAATAGCGCCAAACTGGCGCAAATAGAGCACAGTGACTGGTCGGGTGCGGCCAAACTGGCGCAATTGGTGGCATAGCGCCATTTTGGCCGCGGAGTAGCGGAGTAGCGGAGTAGCGGAGTAGCCCCAACGCTATGACAACTCTCGCGCATATGGCCCACACTCGATTGACACACGGTCGCAACGCTCGTAAAATACGTCTTGGATAGGAATGAATGAGTGTTCATTCAAAGGGAGGGGAGGGACATCGCAACCAAACGGGACGAAGCAAAGTACGAGGCGATTTTGCAGGCGGCCATTGAAGTTATGGCCGAATCTGGCTACCACCATGCGCAGATATCGCGCATTGCGCGCGCAGCTGGTGTCGCAGATGGGACAGTCTACTTGTATTTCAAAAACAAGGAGGACATCCTGATCTCGCTGTTGCGCCGCACGATCGGTGAAATTGTTGCACTCGGGCATGCACGCCTGGAGAATGCAACGGGCGCCGAGGAGAAACTGCGCGAAGTCGTCGCTCTCTACTTTGGCCAACTGGGGGCGAACCCGCAACTCGCTATGGTGACTCAGGTTCACCTCAGGCAGGTAGACGCAAATATCCGGCGAGAAATTGGCGACATCATGAAACCGTTCTACAATGCTCTGGATGACATCGTCACGACGGGCATCGAGCAAGGCGTGATGCGTCCCACGGTTAACCGCCGAATTGCCAGGCGGATGATCTTTGGTACGATTGATGAGACGGTCACCGCGTGGGTGCTGACCGGCGGCAAGTATCGCTTGGTGGACTTAACCGACGACGTAGTCGACGTCCTGTTGCACGGTCTGATGCGCTCGGCGGCAACCGAGGTCGTCGAACCCACCGAGTCCTGCCAAGCGACCGAGGCCGGCCATGCAACCGAGGTCGTCGAAGCAACCGCGGTCATCGGACCCACCGAGGCCGGCCAAGCAACCCAAGCAAACCGCACGAAGACCAGAGTGGAACATGTGGAGAGGAGCGTGGAAGCGTGAATATCTTGGTTTGCCTGAAGCAGACGTTTGATACAGAGGAGCGCATTTCCGTCGAGAACGGTGTGGTGAAAGAGGACGGGGTTAAGTTCGTGATCAACCCGTACGACGAGTACGCAGTGGAGGAGGCTATCCGCCTCAAAGAGGAACTGGGTGGCGAAGTCACTGTGGCGACAATTGGTCCTGAGCGGGCCGAAGAGGCGCTGCGCACGGCGCTTGCAATGGGAGCGGATGATGCAGTCCTCGTAGATGATCCCGCCGCCTTTGGCGACAGCTACACAGCTGCACAGGTACTCGCGAAAGTCGCCGCGCGTAAGTCGTATGACCTCATCATCGGAGGCAATCAGGCGGTTGACGACGGATCTGGCCAAGTAGCAGTCAGACTCGCAGAGGAACTCGACATTCCGCATATTTCGACAGTCACGAAACTGGTTGTGGACGGCAATCAAGTAACAGGCCACCGTGATGCAGAGGGCGACGAAGAGGTTGTCACTGCAACCCTGCCGGTCCTTGTGACGGCACAGCAGGGGTTGAACGATCCGCGCTATCCCTCACTGATTGGGATCCGCAAGGCGGGCAAAAAGCCGCTTGAGCACCTCGGCTTGGCGGAACTTGGTCTGACGGAGGCGGACGTTGCGCCGCGTACGGAAATCCTTGAGACCTACTTGCCAAAGCCGAAAGAGGCAGGCAAAGTGCTGCAAGGTGAACTGTCAGACCAGGTCAAGGAACTCGTCTCGTCCTTGCGCAGTGTCGACAAGGTCGTCGGCTGAGTAGACACGAAACTCGGCTGAGCAGAGCTGGACTGAGCAGAGCTGGACTTGAGCAGAGCTGGACTGAGTACGTCACGACCGCACATGGGACTCTGGACTCACAATTCCGGGAGGGATAGGGTATGGCGAAAAACATCCTCGTACTGGCGGATGTTCGAAACGGAAAACTGCGCAACGTGACAGTGGAAATGCTGTCCGCTGCGAACGATATGGCGGACGGCGGTCACGTCGCTGCGGTTCTGCTTGGAAGCGGTGTGGCTGGGCTGGCAGAGGGTCTTGGCGCAGCTGGCGCTGACACAGTGTACGTCGTGGATGCACCAGAACTCGAAAAGTACACTCCGTCGGCGTACCGTAAGGCGTTCATGGAGGCATACCGCGCGAGCACTCCGGACATTGTGCTGTTCGCGCACTCCGCGATCGGCAAGGACCTGGGGCCGGTCGTTGCGATGCGCCTCGGCGCCGGTCAGGTGTCTGACATCGTCGGCTACGACAAGGACGGGGACACACTGGTGTTCACGCGCCCGATTTACGCCGGTAAGGCGTTTACCAAAGTGAAGGTGAAAGATGGCGTCACCCTCGCGACAGTTCGCCCGAACAACCTGCCGGTGCAAGAAGATGGGTTCAGCAAGGCGGGTACGGTGAACACGCTGTCCGTCTCGTTCGAACAGGCTGACCTCTCGACTATTGTCAAGGAAGTCATTCAGAAGGCTTCGGCGGGCGTAGACTTGACCGAGGCGAAAATCATCGTCTCCGGCGGGCGCGGTGTGAAAAGCGCAGACGGCTTCAAGCCGCTGCAGGAACTCGCGGCCGTGCTTGGCGCAGCAGTGGGTGCTTCGCGTGGGGCGTGCGACGCAGGGTACTGCGATTACTCGATGCAGATTGGCCAGACCGGTAAAGTTGTGACGCCGGACCTGTACATCGCCTGCGGGATCTCGGGCGCCATTCAGCACTTGGCCGGAATGTCAAACTCAAAAGTCATCGTCGCCGTCAACAAAGACCCAGAGGCGCCTATTTTCCAGGTGGCGGATTATGGGATTGTGGGGGACCTGTTCGAAGTCGTGCCGATGTTGACGGAGGAATTCAAGAAAGTCCTGGCAACCGTCTAACCTGCGCAGCCGGGTCATCCTTCAGAATATCGTTCCTAGAATATCGTTGCTCACAAGGCAAACGGCGGTTGCTCTCAAAGCGAGGAGCAAACGCCGTTTTGCGCTTTCGTGGCAGCGAGAGAACGAAATGTCCACTTTAAATATTCAACACGTTTGAATCTTAGAACGAGTTCTGTCCAGCACCAGTCGATGTGTTTGTCACGGTCCCGGCCGAACCGCCAAAAACGTTCGGAAACGGGGCTTGTGGTCGGAACGTCTCGATACCGACAATCACAAGCGAAATGACAAACAGGATTAAGAATAACCGTCTCATGCTCGGCCTCCTCATGGGGGCGCCGGATGCCCAAGTTGACGTCAACGATTATTGTAGCAAATGACAGTGACGGTTGCACGTCAAGAGGGCCGCGGGTACACTGGATTTGACTGGTCTGCCAGTCGTACCGGGAATTCAAGGCGGCTGTGCCACAAGGGGTATCGCGATGGATCAGATGGACTGGACGCACCAGTGGGATGATTTCGAAATGTTTATGTACGTCGTTGGGCCGGATGAGGATGTGCCCGGCATCTATATGCAAGTGTCTCAGCGTGACCGACAGGAAGGCGTCGAACAGTGGGAGATCCTCTACGACCGCAAAATTGCAGACTTGGAGCAGGGCGACCTAGAGCCTGCAATTCAGTCTAGCGATGCAGAAGCCGGTCCCGGCAGCGAAGTGTGGGAGGAGCGCATCCTGCGCAGGCAGTTGCGAGATCACCCGGACTTAGTCGATCGTGAGAAAGAGTACTTGCAGGAACACTTGGCGAAGTCGTAACGGGGAAGCGAATCTTCGCTTAAGGAGCGACTCATATGGGGAAACAACGCAAGCGGCCAGGGGCACTCAGTCAAGACTTCAGCGGAGGGGACAAGCCTGAATACGCGGCTGACTGGTTTCGGGAAGAGAAGCCGAAGAAACCCGCAGCCGACAAGAAGGTAGAGGAGAACGGGCAGACGCTCATGCAGGATCACCTTGGACAGTCTGCGCTCGCGGCACTGGCTAAGCTCAAGGCTGAGATGGCAGCAGTTGCTGCGAAGGAAGAGGCGGCTAAAGCTGCTAAGGTTGCGGGTGAGAAAGTGGCCCACAAAGTGGACTCCGGCCGAACCCCAAATTCTGTGGTGAAAAACCGCAGCAAGTTTGCAGCTGCGACGCAGACCGAAGAGTCCGAGCGAGAAGCGTCTTTCGCAGAACTGTTTGACCCGGCAGAACCGGATGATGCGTCGTTTGAAGAACTCCTGAAAAAGTCCAAACTGGACTGGCGTACATTCAAAGACTGAGGTGTCGTAAAACTCACGGAGTGCATGTAACAGGGGAGTGCGAACGCTCCGGCGTCGAACCTAGGGAATGTTCCCAACTCGAGTTGCGAAAATTCCGGGGATGCGTAGAATAGAAGCAACACAGGCAAGGACATCGTGAGGCGGGGGGTGAAGCGGGTGCGTCGCGCGCGAATATGGCAGTTGGGGCAGTCAGCCACTAGGCGAGGGCGGCCTGCGGTCCGCCAAGTCAGACAACTTCATGTTCACTGTGATTGTTAGGGTGACCGGATTCCGGTCACCCTTTGTTATGGTAAAGCATTAGCGTAAGAGGCCACGCTCAAAACCAGAAAGGTGGAACTTATATGTCATCTTCTCTCTCTGACCACCGCACTCATTCCGCAATTCACTCTCTGGCAGCGGACCAGGCTGGACAAGAACTGCAAGGGGGACGCGACGACGGTGACGCGGTTGCGCTCGACGGCGAAACGCTCTCTCGGGCGAACGTGTTCGCCATTGCGAAGGGCCTGCGTGCCTGTTACATCCCCGACGCGTCGTGGGAGCGCGTGCGCGCGAGCCGCGACCGAGTCGAAGTGCATGTCACCGCCGGCGACGTGGTGTACGGTGTGACGACCGGGTTCGGCAAACTGAGCGACGTCAACATCGCCGGTGACGATGTCGAGCAGCTGCAAGTGAACCTCATCCGGTCGCATGCAGTCGGCACTGGCGACCCATTCCCGACCGACGTCGTCCGCGCCATGCTGGTGCTGCGTGCCAATGCGCTGGCTAAAGGCTACAGCGGCATCCGCCCGGAGACTCTGCAACTTCTCGTCGACATGGTCAACCATGGTGTGCACCCGGTCATTCCTTCGCAGGGTTCGCTTGGCGCAAGCGGCGATTTAGCCCCGCTCGCGCACATGGCGCTGGTCCTGATGGGGGAAGGCCGCGCTGAGTATCAAGGGCACGTGATCGGAGGCGGCGAGGCGCTCAGAGCCGCAGGGCTGCAGCCCGTTCGCCTGCGCGCAAAAGAGGGACTCGCGCTCATCAACGGCACCCAGGCCATGTCAGGCGTCGCTGTCGCCACTGTGACGGAGGCCGAGCGGCTCGGGCTGTGGGCTGATGCAGCGGCGTGTCTCACGATGGAGGCGCTACGCGGCATCATCAGTGCATTCGATCCCGCCCTCCTCGCCACCCGTCCCCACCGGGAGCAAGAAGAAGTGGCTGCGCGTGTCCGGAGTCGACTGCAGGGCAGTCAGCGCGTGACACACCAAGGTGACCTGCGCGTTCAAGACGCATACTCGCTGCGCTGCGTACCGCAAGTTCACGGGGCATCGTGGCAGGCGTGGAAGTACGCAGACGACCGCTTGGCAGTAGAAGTCAACTCCGCAACAGACAACCCGATTGTGCTCGAGGACGGCCGCATCCTCTCGGGCGGGCAGTTCCACGGGCAACCCATCGCCATCGCGATGGACCTACTTAAGGTCGCAGCCGCAGAGTGGGCGAATATCTCGGAGCGGCGCATCGAGCGGCTCGTCAACCCGCAACTGAGCGGTCTTCCGCCATTTCTGGCGACGAACGCAGGCCTGGAGTCGGGGCTCATGATTACGCAGTACGTCGCCGCCGCCCTCGTCTCCGAGAACAAGGTGCTAGCCCATCCGGCGAGCGTCGATTCCATCCCGTCGTCCGCCAACCAGGAGGACCACGTCAGCATGGGCACGATTGCGGCGCGGCAAGCGCGGCAGGTGGTGCACAACGCGCTGCGCGTGATTGCCATTGAACTCATTTGCGCGTCACAGGCACTGTATCTGGACAAGGCCGAGAACGACCTGTCAGAGGCCAGTCGGCGCACACTCGAATTCGTGCGCAGCTTCGCGCCGCCCCTCAACACCGACGCCTCAGTCAGCGACGCCATTGCTGCGCTCGCCGATGCGCTGCAGAGTAGCGTGGAGTTGCCGTAAGCGGGTGACGTCGCGACCAGAGCGGCGCAAAAATGGCGACAGTGGGCGAAGCGGCTGGTGGCGTAAGGTGTGTTGACTCGAAGTTGAGGCAAGGGGGAGAGACGAGCGTGATCCAATACTGCGCAAACGGTGTGACCGTCTTTCAAAGTGCACTCTATCAGACGACGTCGACAGTGCTGGAAGGCGAGTCGTTTGTCTTGGTGGTCGACCCCACGTGGCTGCCGGAAGAGGTCGAGACAATCCGAAACTATGTGACGGAGGTGCAGCAAGATCGAAAGCTGTACCTGCTGTTTACGCATTCGGACTGGGACCATATCATTGCTAGCGCCGCGTTTCCGGACGCGGTGCGCATCGGCAGTCTTGCGCTCGTGGAGCGCCCGGACTGGCAGGAGGCGCTTGACACGATAAGCGAGTTCGACGCCAAGCACTACCTGCGCCGCAGCTACCCAATTGAGTACCCGAAGTTGGATGTGGTGATCGATCACGATGGGCAACGCCTCGCTCTCGGCGACCCTGACGGTGGGGCTGCGATCACGTTCCACCTAGCGCCTGGGCACACCCCCTGTGGACTGCTCAGTTTTGTCGAACCGCATGGCGTCCTGCTCGTTGGCGACTATCTGTCGGATGTCGAAATGCCGTTCATCTACTTTGGTAGCCAGCCGTACGAGGCGACGCTCTGCAAAGCGGCTGACATGCTGTCTGAGCTCGCGGTGCGCGTGTTGGTGCCGGGTCACGGTCAGTACACGACTGACGTTGCAGAGATGCGTCGGCGTGTCGCGGCGGCATACGAGTACATCGCCGCCGCGCGGGCCTATGTGCGAGAAGATGAAGGGGCCGCCGCTGCGCTCGCGGGAATCCTTCGGCGCTACCCGTTTGCTACGGGTATGAAGGACGAGCATGAGCAGAACCTCGAGTTGTTTCGCCGCGAGCTGAAAGGGTAGCGCGGCCGTTTGGGAAAGAACAGGGACGGCCGCTGCCGGGAGGGCGCCGCTGCCGCTACGGACCGCCGACGCCTGGAGGGCGCTGCCGACACCGCTGGCCGGGAGGGCGCTATTGGTGTCGCGGTAGCGCCAGAATGGCGCTATGAGCGCAGACCGACTGTCGGTAGCGCCAGAATGGCGCTATTCCCATCGCGCTGCCGTCCGATTACGCCAAATTGGCGCTATGAGCACAGTCTGGTCGGAGATAGCGCCAGAATGGCGCTATTCCCATCGCGCTGCCGTCCGATTACGCCAAATTGGCGCTATCAGCGCAGTCCGGTCGGAGATAGCGCCAGAATGGCGCTATTCCCATTGTGATTCCACCCGATTACGCCAAATTGGCGCTATCAGCACAGTCCGGTCGGAGATAGCGCCAGAATGGCGCTATTCCTATTGCGCTGCCGTCCAACTACGCCAAATTGGCGCTATCAGCACAGTCTGGTCGGAGATAGCGCCAAATTGGCGCTATTCCCATTGCGCTGCCGTCCGATTACGCCAAATTGGCGCTATCAGCACGGTCGGGTCGGAGATAGCGCCAGAATGGCGCTATTCCCATTGTGATTCCACCCGATTACGCCAAATTGGCGCTATCAGCGCAGTCGGGTCGGAGATAGCGCCAGAATGGCGCTATTCCCATTGTGATTCCACCCGATTACGCCAAATTGGCGCTATCAGCACAGTCAGGTCGGAGATAGCGCCAGAATGGCGCTATTCCCATTGCGCTGCCGTCCAACTACGCCAAATTGGCGCTATGAGCACAGTCTGGTCGGAGATAGCGCCAGAATGGCGCTATTCCCATTGCGCTGCCGTCCGATTACGCCAAATTGGCGCTATCAGCACAGTCCGGTCGGAGATAGCGCCAGTTTGGCGCTATTCCCATCGCGCTGCCGTCCGATTACGCCAAATTGGCGCTATCAGCACAGTCTGGTCCTAGATAGAGCCAGAATGGCCGCGCCCACCGAGCGCATCCGCTGCTGCTCCAGTCAGTCGCTAGACCCCTGGGGGCGCTGCCCATATGTGCGGGCGGTTGCTGCTCCTCGCGATGGAAGCGAGTTGTTCGCGGCAGGCGCCGTCTCGCTTGCCTGCACGGCCCCAGCGGCTCCAGCGGCCCCAGCGGCCCCAGCCGCCTGCCGAGCTCCCGCCGCCCCCGCGGCCTGTGCCTGTGTGCGCGGAACCACCTGCGAGATGACGTCCGTGTCGAGCGCGCTCGCCATCGCGGCTTCGTCGATGCCGAGCGCGCGGCCGGCTTCGCGCAGGCTCAGGTCATGCGCGAGGGCGTGTTTGACGATGCTCGCCGCAGCCTCGTAGCCGAGTTCGACGTTCAGCGCTGTCGCGAGCGACAGCGTGTGCTCCGCGTACTGGTGGCAGCGCGCCTCGTTGGCCGTGATGCCGCGGACGCACTTGTCGGCGAAGACGTCGCAGGCGTTCACGAGGATCGCGATCGAATGCAGGAAGTTTGCCGCCATCACGGGCATCATGACGTTAAGCTCAAGTTGTCCGCCGCCGCCTGCCTGCGCGACGGTGGTGTCGCAGCCTTGGACCTGATACGCCACCATGTTCAGCATCTCCGCCATGACCGGGTTGACTTTGCCTGGCATGATGGATGAGCCGGGTTGCACCGCCGGCAACTCGACCTCCGCCAACCCTGTGCGCGGCCCGGAGGAGAGAAGGCGCAGGTCGTTTGCGATGCGCTGCAGTGCGAGCGCGAGGTTGCGCAGGACGCCGCTCACGAGTACCACTTCGTCTGGGTTCTGGTTGAAGGTGAATGGATTGTCGGCGATGCGGAAGCTCAGGCCGGTAAACTCCGCGACGTAGCGCACGGCAGTCTGTGCGAAACCTGGCGGCGTGTTGATCCCGGTGCCGACCGCGTTTCCGCCGAGGCCGATGTCGAGCAGGTTGGCTGCTGCCTGCTCGAGCCAGCGCCGATGTCGGCGGATATTCTCAGCCCACGCGCCGAACTCGTCGCCGAGGCGAAGCGGCACCGCGTCTTGCAGGTGCGTGCGGCCGGACTTGACAATGTGCGCAAACTCCTCGGCTTTGGCGTGGAGGGCAGATTCGAGTTTGGCGAGAGCGGGATTAAGCTGATGAGCCAACTGCTCCACACCCGCAATCTGCATCGCCACGTGAATCGTATCGTTGGTGGACTGCGACTGGTTGACGTCGTCGTTCGGGTGAACGAGTTTTGTGTCGCCGCGCTCACCGCCAAGCAACTCTGCTGCTCGGGAAGCGATGACTTCGTTTACGTTCATGTTCTGCGAAGTCCCTGCGCCTGCCTGGTAGACGTCGACGAGGAACCACTCGTTGTGTTTGCCTGCGATGACTTCTTCCGCGGCGGCGCAGATGGCGCTGGCTTTGGCGGGATCGATTGCGCCGAGGTCGCGGTGCGCATTCGCCGCTGCCCATTTAATGATGGCTTGTGCTCGCACAAATGCGTGCGGCAACCGCAAACCGCTGATTGGGAAGTTTTCTATCGCGCGGGCCGTCTGCGCACCATAGTAGGCCTCGGCAGGGATGGACAAGTCGCCCAAGGAGTCGTGTGCGGTACGGGTTGCCTGCGTCGGTTCTGTCATCCGCGTCCCTCCTATTGGTACATGTTTCCTGCTGTCAGTATAACAAATCACCAAACTTTCTAGTCCGGTTGACCCATTGTGGGGGCAGAAGCTGGTTGTGTATGGTAGACATAACAAAGGCGTAGGGGAGTGATTGCGATGTCAACCTGGCAGCTGAAGGTCAAAGGCATGTCCTGTGCTCACTGTAAAGCAGCAGTGGAATCAACCCTTTACAGCCTCCCAAGCGTGCAGAGCGCGGATGCGGATTACGAGACGGGAAACGTCGTGGTTGAGGCGGCGGGTGCTCTGTCCCTCGGCATGTTGCGGGCGGCAGTTGAAGAGGCCGGGTACAGCTTGGTGGCGGCGACGGAGCTGTACGCGTAAACGTGGGCGGTGGCGAGCCGTGCGCATCAGCGCGAGCACAGTCGGCTATGCGTAAGCATGGCGGGGTCTGTGGTATGCTGTCAACGACATGAACTGGCGTATCCGGCGGCGTTCGCCGCTACGCATACATACAGTGTTTGGGCTCGAAGGGTGAAGACGAAGCGTCTGTTCGCAGCACAGGCTGAAGAGTGTCTGCCAGCGTGCAGGCTAGCAAGTGTATCGATTCCGCGGAAGCGGACGACTAACGAAGGGAGCAAGGTGGATGGCAAGAGGAAGTCTGCACGAGGTTCTGTCAGTCGCGATTACGGCGGCTTTAGAAGCAGGCGCGTACATTCGCTCACGCGTGCATGAGGCGAAGCAGGTGACAGTCAAGACATCGCTGGCAGACGTGGTGACGGATGTTGATCCCGCTTGTGAACGCATGATTCGCGGACACATTGCAACTCGGTTTCCAGACCACAAGGTGCTTGGGGAGGAGACGACGGCGCCCGGGTCTGACGCGGCCGCCACAGCGACTGCACAGGTCTCAGACGCGGCTGCGCTGTGGGTGATTGACCCGCTCGATGGCACGACCAACTTTGTGGCGGGCATCCCGTTGTCGGTGGTGTCTATCGGCTTCGCAGAGCATGGGAATGTGAAAGTCGGCGTCATCTACGACCCGTACCGGGACGAACTGTTTGTGGCCAGAGACGGCTCCGGCGCTTCCGTCTGTAGCGGTGAAGAGGCGCGAGCGTTCGTCGCAGCAGACGACCCCACTGCTCCACTGCCTGGGCAGACCCTACGGAGTTCCACACATACTGAACTGCAGGAGAGTATCGTCGCGACAGGTTTTCCGTATCGCAGCGAAGCTCGCGAGCAGTTAACCGCGGCGGGTCTTCAGTTGGCACGCAAGGTCAAGAACCTGCGCGCTCTTGGCGCTGCGGCGCTGCACCTCGCGTATGTCGCCGCGGGGCGTATCGACGGATTTTGGGAATACGACCTGAACGCATGGGATTTGGCAGCTGGCGCATGCCTCGTCCAGGCAGCGGGAGGAACCATTCAAACGGTCACCGGACAGCCGTTTGACTTGAACACTCGTGACGTCATTGCCAGTGGAGAGCAAGCCCTCGCGACAGCCATTCAGTCGCACATTGCACAAGCAGGGGAGACGCCAGCATGACCATCCGCACGCGAGCGTTTGAACGAGTTGAAGAGGTCTCGGCGTTGCCAATTTACCGGGATCGAAAAGCTGCGTTGCTGACTGACTTTTACCAGCTGACGATGATGTACGGTTATCATCAGGCTGACGGACAGGACCAGCGCGTGGTATTTGACCTGTTCTACCGCACCAACCCTTGCGGCAACGGGTACGTCATCGCCGCTGGACTTGAGCAGGTGGTGTGGTATCTTCACAACCTGCGCTTTGACGACGAGGACATCGCTTATTTGCGCTCCCTTGGCGCATTCTCGGACGACTTCCTCGAAGAGCTGCGCAACTTCCGCTTCACCGGACATCTGTACGCTGTGCCTGAAGGCACTGTTGTGTTCCCGAACGAGCCGTTGCTGCGATTTGAAGGGCGCGTTTTTGAATTGCAGCTCGTCGAGTCTGCCGTCCTCTCTTTCGTAAACCACCAGAGTCTAATTGCGACCAAAGCCCGGCGAATTGTGGATGCAGCGCGCGCAAACACGGCGCACCCGAACGCGCCCGTGATCGAAATGGGACTGCGCCGGGCACAGAACATGGATGCGTCTGTATTCGGGGCGCGCGCCGCGATGATTGGCGGTTGCGTCGGCACCAGCAACGTACTCGCGGGGCAGAGTTTTGGCATGGCTGTGCTCGGAACGCAGGCACACAGCTGGATTCAGAACTTCGACTCTGAATTGGAAGCGTTCCGCGCCTACGCACAGACTTTTCCGGACAACGTGGTGCTTCTCGTCGACACGTACGACGTGTTGCGCAGCGGCGTCCCGAACGCGATTGCGTTGGCGCGCGAGTTGGAGGCGCAGGGGCGAAAGGTGCACTCCATCCGCATCGACAGCGGCGACCTCGCGTATTTCTCGAAACGCGCGCGGCAGATGCTTGATGCGGCTGGTTATCCAGACATCGGCATCATCGCGTCGTCCGACCTCGACGAGTTCACCATTCGCGACTTGCTGATTCAAGGCGCGAAAATTACGTCTTGGGGTGTCGGCACACATCTCATCACCAGTCAGGGCTGCCCAGCCCTCGGGGGCGTGTATAAGCTCGCGGCGCGAGAGCGGGAAGGCGAGCTCGAGCCTTGCATCAAGGTGTCGGAAAACGCGAGCAAAGTGACCAACCCCGGCAAGAAGCAGGTACTGCGGTTCATCGTGGAAGGGCACGCTTCAGCAGACCTAATCGCGCTCGACGACGAGGTCATCGATCCTACCCAGCCGATTGAACTGTTTGATCCGGTCCACACCTACAAACGCAAGACTATTCGCAACTTCACGGTCGAACCGCTGTTGACGCCTGTTTATCAGAGCGGCGAGCTCGTGTATGAGTTGCCGACTTTAACGGACATCCAGTCCCGCGTTGAGGACCAACTCAAACTGTTTTCATCCGAAGTGTTGCGCCCGGTCAATCCGCACGGTTACCACGTTGACTTGTCGCAGCGGTTGTGGAATTTAAAGCACGATTTGTTGCTCGCACAGCGTCCCGCAGGGGTGCCGTCGACCTGAGCAGAGTGTGAGGGCCTAGCGGATATCCGGCGTCACACGCTGTTCTGTCGATTCTAGTATAATGCAGGGTGGAGGCGATGCCGATGGACGTCGTCAAGATTACACCGAGAGGCTACTGCTACGGCGTAGTGGATGCAATGGTCATGGCGAAACAGGCAGCAGAGGACAAGACGCTGCCACGCCCGATCTATATACTTGGCATGATTGTGCACAATCAACATGTAGTCGACGCTTTTGAACGCGAAGGCGTCATCACGCTTGACGGCGCAGACCGTCTAGCGCTGCTTGAGCAGGTGACGGAAGGTACAGTCGTCTTCACCGCGCACGGCGTGTCACCAGAAGTGAAGCGCCGCGCGGCAGAGCGTGGCTTGCGTGTGATCGACGCCACGTGCCCAGATGTGACGAAGACGCACGATTTGATTCGCGATCGCGTTGCGCTTGGCTACGAGATTATCTACATCGGCCGCAAGGGCCATCCGGAGCCGGAGGGCGCGAGCGGCGTGGCGCCGGGTCACGTGCATTTGGTGGAGAACATGAAGGACGTCGACGGACTCGCCATTCAAAGCGAGAAGATTGCCGTTACGAACCAGACGACGATGAGCCAGTGGGACACGGCCGACTTGATGCAGGCGGTGAAGCGCAAGTACCCGCAGGCAGAAATCCACAACGAAATCTGTATGGCGACGCAGACACGGCAACAGGCAGTGGCCGATCAGGCGAAGGACGCAGACTTGTGTCTCGTCGTCGGCGATCCGCGCAGCAACAACTCGAACCGGCTCGCCCAAGTGTCACAGGAAGTGGCGGGTACGCCGGCGCACCGCGTTGCGGACGTGACCGAGATCGACCGGGCCTGGCTCAAAGGCGTCAACCGCGTCGCGGTGACGTCTGGCGCGTCGACACCGACCGCGATCACGAATGAAGTCGTGCAGTACCTCTCACGGTACGATGAGCACGACAAGAGCACGTGGGAGCCGGTTCGCACTGCGGACCCGGACCGCTTGCTGCCGACTGCGCGCCACTGACTCGCGTAGAGGCTCTGGCTGGTTTTGAGTGGAGCTTGCGATTGGGGCACCGGCCAGGCACCATCGGCCAGGCGAGTTGCGTGGCTGCTCGAGGCGCAACCCGCGATGGGGCTGCGTTGTTGGACGACATGGTTGAGGAGATGAAAGTTTGACGGGCGCTCAAATGTTGATGCTCTTGGTCCTGCTGGTCGTTGCAGTGGCCTGCACCATCTTGAGACGGCGCGCTGTGCGCTGGCTGTTTACAACACTTGCGGTGGGTTTTTGGATCGCGTTCCTGATCCTGCTTGGATTTTCCCTTGGCTACCACGTAGGCATTAGTGGCATCCACGTGACTCACATCCTGTTCTGAGTCCGATCCGGGAACGGAGGCTTGTCATGGAGCAGATGATGCGCTCTGTGTTGTTGTCGCTCGCCAAAAACAAGTCCGCGAATCGTCTGGCAAAACGGTACGGATTACACCTTGGGGCACAGCGGTTTGTCGCGGGCGAGACGATTGACAGTGCAATTGCTACGGTCCGGCAGTTGAATTCGGACGGGATCACGGCCACGCTCGACCACCTTGGCGAGTTTGTCAGCGATGAACGGGAGGCCGCGGAATCGACGGATTTCTGCGTGCGCACACTTGACGCGATTGCAGCAGCGGGCGTTCGGGCTACGCTGTCAGTCAAGATGACGCAGATGGGGCTCGACATCCGCCGCGATCTGTGCACGCACAACATGCGCCGCATCCTGAGTACGGCCAAAGATTTCGGCCTGCGCGTCAACATCGACATGGAAGACTTCTCGCGTTGCCAGGTCACGCTTAACATGTTTGACCAGTTGCGGAAAGACTACGACAACGTCGACACAGTGTTGCAGGCCTACTTGTACCGGAGCTTTGACGACGCGGTGCGCCTTTCTAGAGAAGGCGCCCACATTCGCGTCGTCAAAGGTGCATACAAAGAGCCGCCGAGTGTGGCGTACCCGGACAAGGCGGAAGTAGATGCGAACTACGTGAAGATGGTCGAATCGCTCCTGCTCGGGTCGGGCTTCGTGGCGGTGGCCACGCACGACGAGCAGATTATCGAACACTGCAAGTTGTTTATCGGCAAGCACCAGCTCTCGTCAGACAAGTACGAGTTTCAGATGCTCTACGGGATCCGCACGGATTTACAACACCGCCTCGTCCAAGAGGGCTATCCGCTGCGTATCTACGTGCCGTATGGAAATGACTGGTACGGCTATTTCATGCGCCGGCTGGCCGAGCGCCCGGCGAACGTCGGCTTCGTGCTGCGTGGCATGATGAGGTGATGTCCCTGCGCGCAGGCTTGGCGGGCGCAGAGTGGGCGTGGAGCAGAGTGGGCGTGGAGCAGAGTGGGCGTGGAGCAGAGTGGGCGTGGAGCAGAGTGGGCGTGGAGCAGAGTGGGCGTGGAGCAGAGTGGGCGTGGAGCAGAGTGGGCGTGCGCCGTACGCGTGTCTGCGAATCACCACCACGCTAAGCTCAACGTGGCATGATGGCGTTCTATCGGGATCTCGCATGTAAGTGTCAAATTGACACCTATGGCGCGGCGTCTTCGCATGTAAGTGTCAAATTGACACCTATGGCACGGCGTCTTCACATGTAAGTGTCAAATTGACACCTATGGCGCGGCGTCTTCGCATGTAAGTGTCAAATTGACACCTATGGCGCGGCGTCTTCGCATGTAAGTGTCAAATTGACACCTACGGCACGACATCCCCGCGGGTAAGTGTCAAATTGACACCTACGGCACGACCACAATTGCACTAGCAGGTTGGCGATGCGATGTATGAGCCGGTTTGGCGGCTTCGTGTGGACATTGATGGGGAAAATAGCCGTTTGCGGCTATTTTCATTATAAATTGTGCTCCGCAGGAGCATGAGGGGTTTTGGCGTTAAGGGGTCAATTACGCCGCAATGGCGCAATCCTCGTCGTGATCCCGCTGGTTTGCGGCCACAATGGCGCTACGGCGTCCAACTCCCACCGCCGCCTCAGACCTCAGCCCTCTAGTCACACCCAAATTCCACCCGAAAAGTGATAGGCTTAAGCCATACAGGGCGTAGCCGTAGCCGTAGGGCCGGCCCTGGCGAACGGGGGAGTGTACATTGCAGACAGCCATTCTAATCGTGATTCTGGTCATCGTGATCGTGCCGCCAGTCGGGCTCTTTCTGTACATGCGCTGGTTGGCTAAACAGCCGCAGCACTCGGTCATTCGGGCGCATCCATACCTTGGCTGGGTTCGCTACTTGTTGGAGAAGATGGGCCCTGAGTTTCGCCAGTACTGGTTTGACGGCGATCGGCAGGGCAAACCGTTCTCGCGAGACGAGTTCATTGGGCTCGTGTTTTCTGCCAAGTATCAGACTGACCTCGTCAGCTTTGGTTCCAAGCGCGACTTTGAAGCCCCCGGTTACTACGTGGCAAACGGGATGTTCCCGCTCCTCGTCGAGGAACTGAAAGTTGACAACGCGGAACTGGTGGCGGCGAAAAAATACGAGATCGTCCATGAGGGCTTGTTCGATCGCGAAGAAAAGTTTGCTGACAACAAGACGACGCGCTGGCTGTACCGTGACGAGGATGCGGTGGTGGTTGGTCCCGAGCGAACGCATCCGTGGCGGGTGCGCGGGATGTTCGGAGCGTCGGCCACGTCGTACGGCGCCGTCGGTGAGCACTACATCTTGTCGACCGGCCGCGGGGCGAAGATGGCGGGCGGGTCCTGGATCAACACTGGGGAGGGCGGCGTCGCCCCAGAACACCTCGAGTCCGGGGCGGACGTAGTCGCGCAGATTGGGCCCGGTCTGTTTGGCTATCGGGACGATCACGGCGATTTTTCCTGGGATGAGTTTCGCAGCAAAGCTGCCGAAGAAAACATCAAGGCGTTTGAGCTGAAGTTTGCGCAAGGCGCAAAGATCCGCGGTGGCCACCTTGAGGGCGCAAAGGTGAACGCCAAGGTTGCAGGCATCCGCAAGGTGCCGGTCGGCAAGACCGTCAACTCACCGAACCGGTTCCCGTTTCTCCATAACGAAGAGGACGGGCTGCGGTTTGTTGGGAAGTTGCAGGAAGAGGGCGGGAAGCCGGTCGGGATCAAAATTGTGGTCGGTCACTCGGGCAGTGCGGACGCGCTGTTCGGGACCATGCAGAGGCTCGGCATCTACCCGGACTTCATCACGGTGGACGGTGGCGAGGGTGGGTCCGGCGCGACATTTCGCTCGATGGCAGACGGCATGGGGTTACCGCTCTACTCGGCGCTCATCGCGGTCGTCGATGCAGCCGTGCGTTTCGGGGTGCGGGACAAAATCCGGATCTTCGCGTCTGGCAAGCTCATCTCCGCTGACAAAATTGCGATTGCCCTCGCGCTTGGCGCCGATTGCGTGAACTCGGCGCGCGGCTTCATGATGGCCAACGGCTGCATCATGGCGATGCAGTGTCACACTGGCAAGTGTCCGACGGGGGTGACGACGACCAACCCGAAGTACATGGCCGCCTTGGTGCCGGAAGAGAAGATGTGGCGCGTTATGAACTACATCGTAACCGTACGTTCCGGACTGTTTGCGCTAGCTGCTGCGTGCGGAGTCGACAGCCCGCGTAAACTGACACGCGAGCACGTCGTCTACAAGAATGAGTACGGCCGCGCGGTGCGGATGAGTGACTTGTTCCCGTTGCCGGATGTCGAGGCAGGCGCACAGCCGGATTTGCCGTCGAGCAAAGAAATCGGATGACCGGAGTTGTTGTGCGGCTTCATGGTTTCGCACCTGGCGTTTGCGCGCAGAGACCTGTACATTCAAGTAGCAGCGATGAGCGCGTCAGGCCTCACGAAATGAGCGCGTGAGGTGTTAATAAGGATGAACAGCTTAGGCGTCAAAGTAGGAGGGAACACAAGCGTGATCGATCTCAATACACAGACACAGAGCTGGACCGACAACTACAAACTGCTCGTCGGCACCATTGTGCCGCGGCCGATCGCGTTCGTGTCGACGGTGAGCGCAGAGGGTGTACGGAACCTCGCAGCGTTCAGCTTTTTCAACGGGGTCTGCCCGAAGCCGTTCATCGTTTCGTTCGCGCCGATGCGGCGCATGGACGGCGGTAAGAAGGACACCGTGCGCAACATCGAGGAGACGGGGGAGTTCGTGATTAACGTCGTCAGCGAAGAGATGGCGAAACCGATGAACTCGACTTCACCGACTCCAGAGTTTGATCCCGACGTCGACGAGTGGGTCGTCTCTGGGCTCACGCCCGAACCCAGCACACTCGTGACACCGTCGCGCGTGGCCGAGAGTCCGGTGCAGATGGAGTGCAAGCTTGTGCAGGTGATCGACTTTGGCCCCGCAGAGGCCGGTGCTGGCAGCATTGTGCTCGGCGAAGTCGTCCGTATGCACCTGCGCGAGGATGTGTACCAAAATGGGCACGTCGATCCCGACCTTCTCCGCCCGATTGCCCGTATGGCGGGAAACGACTACGCCCGCGTCACCGACCGCTTTCAGATGGCGCGTTCAAAGCCGGAGGAGTGGCTGAAGTAGCAAAGCAATGAACAACCGGCCGGTAGTATCCGGACTTAACCTTCAGCAACGAGGAGCGATGATGATGACTGATATGACGACTGCACGACGCGCGCGGCTACAACAGGCGCTTCGCGATGCAAATCTGGCGGCCGCAGTGGTGACGTCGCCGGCCGCCGGCTACTACTTGACTGGCGTTTGGCTTGAGACTGGTGAGCGCGCCAGCGCACTCGTCGTGTTTGCGAACCAGGACGCAGTTTGGGTGGTCCATGAGATGTTCCGCCACGAGGCAAATGAGGCGGATGTGCAAAAACGGTTCTGGAAAGACGGCGAGAACCCGTATCCGCTGATCGCAGAGCTCGTTGGCAGTGACGCTGCCGTTGCGGTGGACGGGCACTGGGAAGCGCGCCACCTGTTGCCGTTCATGGCCGAGCGCCCAAACGCAGCGGCACCTGTGCTGGCGGATGGCGTGCTCGGTATGCTCCGTGAGCGCAAGGACGGAGCAGAAATGGTCGACCTCGAGCGCGCATCTGCGCTCGCTGATGAAGTTGTCGACCGCATTCGCGCGGTGCTGACGCCCGGTGTCACGGAGGCGGACGCGGCGAAACACTTGTCACAGCTGTGGGAAGAGGTCGGCGCAGCGGGGATGTCGTTTCCGCCGATTGTCGCCGCAGGAACCGCAGGTGCAGCGCCGCACCACGAACCGGACGAGAACCAGGTGGTCGCGGGCAGTACCGTGATTGTGGACACTGGCGGAATTTACAACCACTACTGCAGCGACATCACGCGCACGTTTGTGATTGGCGAACCGACTGAAGAAGTGGCAAAAGTGTACGAGTGTGTGCTCGCGGCGCAAAAGGCGGGCATCGCGGCGGCGAAGCCAGGCGTGGCACTCGGCGCTGTCGACGCGGCGGTGCGCAAGGTGATTGAGGACGCTGGGTACGGCGAGTACTTCACGCACCGGACCGGGCACGGTGTCGGGCTGGAGATTCACGAGGCGCCGTTTGTCGTCGGCGGCAACGACCAGGTGTTAGAGCCTGGGATGGTGATGAGTGTGGAACCGGGGATTTACCTGCCAGGCAAGTTTGGCGTGCGGATTGAGGACTTGGTCGTGATTGAAGAGGGCGGCGCGCGTTCGCTGAACGCCGCTCCGAAAGAACTCGCGGCGGTCATCGTGCGCGGCTAGACCTTTTAGACTCTCTCGTGACGGGGTCACACGTCCTCGCCTGGATGCGCCTGATGCCTAGATGTACCGTGGTTTGGGCTACATCGCTTACGCCTGGATGCGCCTATGAGGCGAGGAATCGCAGTGAGGACATAAAATACTGAAACGCCTAAAACCGAATGGCCCACTTCATCGTATAAGTCTCTGCAAAGACCAATCGATGGGGAGGGCCATTCATGCGCAAGGTGTTTCGAACGGTATCAGGGCTCACTGCCGCCCTGGCAGTAACAGCAGGTGTAGGTGTCGCGACCGCGTTTGCAGCGACGACGACCACAAGCGTGGACTTTCAGACGCACGGGTTCCCGACAGTGGCGGCGCAGGCTGCAATTCCTGCCGGTCAGGGAGCGACCATCAAAGCGGGCGACGCGACCGTCACGATTCCGACAGGGACGTTCAGCGATCCGGTGAAATTTGAGTTGCTTGAAGGGCCGCTGTCGAGCTTCGCTGCCAATGCGCCCTCGGGTCAGACGCCTGTCTTTGATTTTGCGTTCAAAGTGGTCGACCAAAAAACGGGCGCGATTGTCATGAAGTTTCAAAAGCCTGTCATGTTCAGTTTGACGAACACTGACGTGAACACAAACAGCATGTACTACAACATTGCTCCGACCGGGACGTATACGCTCAATCCGGTCAAAGCTACAATTTCGAGTGATACTTTGCAACACGCGATTGCCGGAGCACCCGTCGGGTGGGTGGTGACCTCACCTGCGACGAGTGTTGCACAGACCACATCGCCAGTGACGGGTCTTCCGTTTGCCGATTGGCTGATTGTTGGCGCGGCGCTGATTCTGGGTGGAGGCGTGTTACTTGCGGTTCGCCGGAAGGTCTCGTAAACAGTTCCTGCGCGCGTTGCTGTTGGTCGGCGGGGGGGCGCTGATGATTGCAGGCGCGCTGGAAATCGGGCGCATCCCGCTCGCCTACTTCAGGGTTGCCAGAGCAGAGCAGACCACGGTGTCCAAGCCCTTGGTGAAGGTTCAAATTGTCGCGCCGCCGCCAGCCAGGGTTGTCTCCTACTCGGTAAATGCGCTGTATCCGCCCGCTGCGGCAACCGGGCAACAACCGGCAACCGCGTCCTTGATGGGCCGCCTGGTGATTTCGAAGCTTGGTATATCGGCTCCGGTGACACAGGGCACGGCTCTTTCGATTCTCGCTGTCTCGGTCGGTCACCTGTCGTCGAGTGTGCTCCCAGGCGAGGTGGGGACTACAGTACTGGCCGCTCACGACGTGACGTACTTTCACCACATCGATGAGTTGGCGGCAGGGGATACCTTGACGGTACAGACTTCACAAGGCGTGTTTACGTACAAGGTAGTGAGCCACCAAGTCATTTCGGTGGGGACAAATGTACCGAACACTCCGTATCCGTCACTGGTTCTGGAAACCTGCTATCCGCTCGACGCTCTTCAGTTGGTTAACCAACGCTACGTGGTCAGGGCTGTGCTTGTCGCGAGTCACCTCACTCCTTCCTCCGCAGCAAATCAGTAGTCACAAGGCGGACAGGTTGCCGTATAGTAGAGGCAACCTGTCCGCCTTGTGGATGGATAAGGAGTGACTCGTCAATGAACTCGCTCGACGATGCCACCTTGTTTGAAAAAATTCAGCAGGGTGACGCAGGAGCTTTTGAGGCACTGTACGACAGGTACAGCAGGGTCGTCTACAGCTTTGCGCTACGGTCGTGCAACGACTCAGACTTAGCTAGCGAAGTGACGCAGGACGTCTTCGTTCGGCTGTGGACCACGGAAGCTCGCTATCAGGCAGAGCGCAGTCAGTTTCGAACTTGGCTGCTGACGATCACTAGGCGGATTCTGTACGACAAGCTGCGTCGGCGGGAACGGCAGGGGGTCGTGGTCGGGATCCACGGCAATGTCGTTGAAGACCCGCAATTGCTGCCTCACGTCGAGACACAGCGCGTCTCCTTTGCACAGTGGTTTCGCGAAGATGTGGAGGCAGCGTTGCAGTCTCTGCAGATAGAGGAGCGAACTGTTGTGGAATTGGCCTATTTCCGGCAGATGACGCTCAGCGAGATCGCAAAGGAGTTGAATCGGCCGCTTGGCACGGTGAAGACCCGCTTACATAGAGCGTTGAAGGTTCTGCGCGAGGCGATGCCGGAGTGGAAAGGGGGGCTAGAAGGGTGAGCGAGTACACGTGCGAGGATATCGACCTTTTGGCGTATTTGCAGGAGCGACTCACGGGTGTAGAACGTGAAGTTGTCTCACGTCATGTGGCGACGTGCTTGACTTGCCAGCGAGATGTAGCGCAGTTGGAGCAGGCACAGACTCTCTTGCCGAGCGCACTGGCCCCAGTCGATCCACCGGTGGACCTGAAGGCGATCGTGATGGCGGAGGCGTTTAAGCAACGCTCACCACAGGAAGTGCTCAGGCAGCGCTCTCCAGAGGAAGTGCTCAGGCAGCGCTCTCCAGTTGGAACCACATACGTCAGTAGCAACGCTTACGCCAGTACTGACGCATCGGAGAACGCCGATGGGGCGTCGTCCAATGGGCGCCGAAAGCGCACAAGCTTTGCTCGCCGGATGCTCCCGTGGTCGCTCTCTGCGGCACTGTTTCTGGTTAGCCTTGTGCTTACACAACAAGTCGTCCACGACCGTCAGCAAGTGAACGGATTGCAAGCGCAACTTGCCCACGCGACGACGGCCGTGGCCCTGCAACCGACGCACATCTTGCAGAACGCCAGCGGGAAAGCCGTCGTGATCAAAACAGGCAGCGGCATTCAACTGATTGTGTACATTTCCCATGTGACACCGACTCGGGGTTCAGAGGTTTATCACGTGTGGCTCTTAAACCACGGAACTCGCCACAGCGCCGGTATTATTACGACCAGCTCCGGCGGCACAGGTGTACTCCAGGTGTCTCTGAACGGCCAGCATGCACAGTTTGACGCTATTGGGATCACGTTGGAACCGAACGCTGAGACCACCGAGCCGGTGGGGCCGAAGGTGCTCGGCACGAACACGCTGTGAGGTCCCGAGCGTGATCACGTCGTGCCCCGGCAGTGGGTCGGCAGTGGGTCGGCTGTAGGTCGGCCGCCAGCTAGGCTGCAGCGACACCTGTGTAGCTATCACCAGCCTGACAGCGTGATCTCGACCGCGAACATGTCGATTTTGTCGCTAATTTGCCCCGTAGCCCCCGGATAGCGACATTTTTACCGTTGTCGTGGCGTCGGCAAGGCGAAAGATGAAAGGTTAGCGACGCAGGCGTCGCTAAGCGACCAAATTCAAGCGCACCAGGTCGCGCTGAGTGTCGAAAATGTCGCTAATGACCGCCAAACCGAAGACGCCGCGCTCTAGGTGTCAATTTGACACTTACCTGTGAGGCCGCCGCGCTCTAGGTGTCATTTTGACACTTACCCGCGAGAACGCCGCGCTTTAGGTGTCATTTTGACACTTACCCGCGAGAACGCCGCGCTTTAGGTGTCAATTTGACACTTACCTGTGAGGCCGCCGCGCTCTAGGTGTCATTTTGACACTTACCTGCGAGTACGCTGCGCTCTAGGTGTCATTTTGACACTTACCTGTGAGGACGCCGCCCTCTAGGTGTCATTTTGACACTTACCTGCGAGTACGCTGCGCTCTAGGTGTCATTTTGACACTTACCTGCGAGTACGCTGCGCTCTAGGTGTCATTTTGACACTTACCTGTGAGGACGCCGCCCTCTAGGTGTCATTTTGACACTTACCTGTGAGGGCGCCGCGCTCTAGGTGTCATTTTGACACTTACCTGTGAGGACGCCGCGCTCTAGGTGTCATTTTGACACTTACCTGTGAGGACGCCGCGCTCTAGGTGTCATTTTGACACTTACCTGTGAGGCCGCCGCGCTCTAGGTGTCATTTTGACACTTACCTGTGAGGACACCGTGCTCTAGGTGTCATTTTGACACTTACCTGTGAGGCCGCCGCGCTTTAGGTGTCATTTTGACACTTACCTGTGAGGACGCCGCCCTCTAGGTGTCAATTTGACACCTACCTGCGAGGACGCCGCGCTCTAGGTGTCATTTTGACACTTACCTGTGAGGACGCCGCGCTCTAGGTGTCATTTTGACACTTACCCGCGAGGACGCCGCGCTCTAGGTGTCATTTTGACACTTACCCGCGAGAACGCCGCGCTCTAGGTGTCATTTTGACACTTACCTGCGAGGACGCCGCGCATTAGGTGTCATTTTGACACTTACCTGCAAGGACGCCGCGCATTAGGTGTCATTTTGACATTTACCTGTGAGGACGCCGCGCTCTAGGTGTCATTTTGACACTTCACTAATATTCCAATCAATCTGCCCGAAGTCTAATTGTTTACGTGTCATTTGGACTCCACCGAACTCCAACTTGTCAACGGTCTTTTCAAATGCGTAATCCGTTCCACCAACTAGCGTTTCAACTTTTATTCGACTGAGTTTTCAGAACGTAATGTAGGCGGTTGCGTCATGCGTGTTCTGAGGAGCCCCGCCTTTAGGCATGTGTTGGTCACTCTTGCACTGCATTAGATTTTTGTAGTCTCATCATCCAGAACAGCACAGACTAATGCAACATCATCCAGGTAGACCCTATCGTTTCCGATATGGGACATTAGTATACCCTCTTTATCCATAAAATTGCTATTGTGCGTTCCCGATTCATTTGCGAACGCACTACCACGCCTTACGGGCACTCAGCATGGCGCGGGGAGGCGAGAATGCGCGCGGGGAGGCGCACACTCGCAGCAGTTGCGCATGGTGAGTGAGGTGTCCTCATAGCGACTTGCCCCCAGCAGGAATCGCGCCAGCACGAATCGCGCCAGTACCGACTTGCCCCCAGCACGAATCGCGCCAGTAGCGACTTGGCCCCAGCACGAGTTGCGCCAGCACCGAGTTGCCACAACTCGCGTTACCGCCGCACGAGCATTGCCATCGGAACCGCGTCCTCTGCCGCTGTCGACTCTCGAATGCCCCAGGCCATTACGCCGACTAATTTGGTCACAGTCAGACGGTCGTACTCCTCGGCCAAGTCGTACATCCGGCCAATTTCTACCTTGATGGTTCCGCGGTTCAAGTACGACTTGGCAAGGTACCACTTCGTCATCAGAACGTTGTATTCGCTCCAACGCCCTTCATCGTGGGCACGCTGTCCGTCTGACTGCAGCTTGTCCATTTCCAGCTGCAACTGTTCGCTCGTCATCTCGCTGAATTTCATGTCTCCTGCAGCCATTCCATTCCATACCTCACCTTGTGCGGTTCATCCGCGGTGCGGGTTAGTCCGCATTGTCCGCGTTCATCCGCAGGCTCTGTACGCCTCACCGGGAACGAGAGGAGGCGCTGACGTGGACGTACAGCGTTTCCCCGACAATCATCGTACTCGTCACGTGAATCGTCAACTCCTGGTTGTCGACGAGTACGGTGCGGCCCTCCAGCAGGTGAGTAGGCAGTTCTGGGCTGTCGATCAGGATCTGAGTGTGCCGGCCCTCGAGGAACTGCAGCTGTTGCTGGACAAACTGGATCACCTGAAGCTGTGCTGGACCGTCCGGCGCCTTGGCGTCAACCTGGATTCTCTGCACCAGCGGTTCTGGGTTTGGCTCATGCAGTTGCGCGGAGAGTTGGGCGTTCTCACGCTCCACTTCGTCGTAGTGCATTTTCAGGCTGGAGATCTGCAGGTTGAGGTTTTCGAACTGGTGACCGTGAATGATGTTCATGGCCGCGCCCCCAATGAGAATGCCAAAGGAGAGGAATCCGGCGGCTTGGCGTACGTTCATGGCAGGTCATTGCCGGCCATCCAGCGGATCACGATGTAGCCAAGCTGGCATCCGAGGAACGCCGCGACAAGGTACGCGAACTGTTTCCCCATCGGGACGAGTTGGCGTTCAAGGACCCCAGATTCAATGGCACGCAGGGTATCCATGGTGCCTCCTAAGGTGCTGACGAGCGCCCAGATTTTTAGTTGCCCGGCGAGTCGCACCATGGTGGTCATTGGAGCTGCATGTGTAAATACGGCGGCGATGCCACCGAGTACCGCGCCGCCTACAACCATGCCCAGCGCGACACAAAAGTCGACCACGATGTTGTGGAAAAACAGTGAGTTTGTAGACATCGGACATACCCTCCCACCTCAAGATACGGGACGCGGGCGGCAAATATGATATGATGAGTGAATAGGCTTCAGGTGGAGGAAAAAACAAACATGGGGCAGCAGGCATCGTCAGAGAAGCCCACGCAGGGTGTGATGACAACGCGTAGCGGCTCATGGACAGAATCGAATGAAACGAGTTATCGACGCGGGTCAAGGGGAACGCTCGCAGGCAGCGAACAGCCGACGCTGTGGCTGACTGCAGAGGCGCTTTCCGGGGAAGCATGGTCTGACCCTGGAGAGATACAGGTGTGGGTGTCAGACCAGGCAGATGGTCGCTCGCAGTGCTCTGAAGAACTCCTCGCTGTTGTGCGCTGGTTAGCGGAGACAGCAGGGGGGATTCAGCCTGTCCGCGAAACCGAAGGCGGCGCTGCCGTCTACACGATGAATGACTTTGTGCGCGCAGCGAATGTCCTTGCGAGCGCCGATGCGGGTTCGAGTGATGCCTGCGCGCACTTGGAGTTGCCTGTCGGCTGGCAAGTGACGGGCGCGTTTGCGCTGTTCGTGCGCGGCGCGAGGTTGGCGCAGAGACTTGTGCAGTGTGAGGACGTGATCGCGTTTGCGGCCCCGTCTGACCTGAAGACAGACGAAGTGATAGAGATGTGTTTTCGTTTGGCAGAGGGAGCAGAGGATGGGTGGACGCGCTGGTTGTCGCATGACAGCGCGTACGCGGCAATTTGGCTGCCAGCGTGGACGAATGCTGCACTACGCGGGTTGCGCCGGATGCTGGCGGATGAGGCAGAGCAGGTGTGGCGAGAGGGTTGGCGGCATGAATTCGGCTGGCGGCGACGTCAACACGGCGTGCGCATCTTGGACAAGTGGCTCTGGCAGTGTGTCGATCACGCTGTTCGCGCGTCCCTGTCGCCTGTGGCGAGTCCGCAATCTGAAGGCGAGGGCCACTCGCCGTACCGAGTTCTGTACCGCGGTGAGGCAGAGCTGATGGCGCGCTGGCAGAACGGGCTCTGGGCGACGGATGAAAAAGACCGGCTGTTTGCGGCGGATGGTTGGCTCCTGCGCAGGTTGCTGAGCCGGGGATTTGTCGATACAGGATGGCGCGAAGAGTGGCTTGAGGACACCAGTGGGCGCGCGGACTGTCACCTCGAGTTCGAGGTCGTGCCGCCGCCTGAGGACCGTCCAACCGGGGATTGGCAGTTGCAGTACATTGTTGCGCACAACATCTGGCCAGAGCGCGTCCCGCTCTCGCGCTTGTGGTCGAACCAGTCTCGCAGGCTGCGTGTCGGGCGTCAGGTATTGACGCACCCGGACGAGTGGATCTTGCCACTTTTACTTGAAGCGGGTGAGTACTACGAGCCGATTTTGCAGGGCCTCCGGGAACCGGGACCTGGCGGGTGCAGGATTGCTCCGGAGGATGTTGCAGACTTTGCTATGCACGGTTTACCAAAGCTGCGCGCAGCAGGGTTTATTGTTCGCACGGCAGACTTCGATGCGACGCGCTTGTCGAACGTGCGCATTCGCGTGCAGGTGCGCCGCGGTCGCGAGCGCGCGCAGACAAGAAAGCAGGGTTCGCACAGAGGTCAGGGCTGGTTCGACGCCGATCAGTTGATTGATTTTGACTGGACGCTCGCGGTTGACGACGAGGTCATCACGAGTGAGGAGTTTGAACGTTTAGTTGACCAGCGCACGCCGTATGTCCGACTTGGCGGGTCGTGGAAGCTTGTGCCCATCGAGGCCATCTTGTCGCAGTTGAACGACATTGGCTTGACAGCGAAGAGCGCCGCGGCAGCAGAGTTCTCTAGGGCGGTGCTGATCGGTCAGGAGAGCGAAGAGGACGCGTCGGTTGAACTTGAAGTCGACTTTGCTGAGGACGCCATGGACGTCTCGCGCGTTGTGCGGTTCTTCCTCGATGCTGAGAAGCCGGCGCCTGTGCTGCCACCGCTTGGTTTCCAAGGCGTACTGCGCCACTACCAGCAGACCGGGTACGAGTGGTTGCTGCACTTGCGCAAACTCAGTTGCGGGGCTTGCCTTGCGGACGACATGGGACTCGGGAAGACGATTCAAGTCCTGGCGTACCTGCTCAACTTGAAAGAGAACAGGGAGCAGCAAGGACCACATCTGCTCATCTGTCCGACATCGCTGCTGCAGAACTGGCGAGCTGAAATTGCTCGGTTTAGCCCAGACTTGACGGTGCACGTGCACCACGGGGCCGTGCGCAATGACCCGTTGCCAGATGGTGGTGACCGCCTGGCAGATGCCGTGCGCAACTTTGACCTTGTCATGACTACGTACGCCATCGCCGTTCGAGATGCAGACATCTTGCAGGCAGTGGCGTGGGATACGGTCATCGCCGATGAAGCGCAGAACATCAAGAATGCGGATACAAAGCAGGCTCAAGCGGTGCAAAGCCTGCGTGCTAGACACCGCATCGCGCTGACTGGCACGCCGGTTGAAAACCGCCTCGAAGAGCTGTGGTCGATTTTCCACTTCACCAACCCGGGCTACCTCGGAGGGGTCACGTGGTTTCGCAAGAAGTTTGCGGGTCCGGTCGATGCGCGGCCAGATTCACTGCCAAGTCGGCAGTTGCAGCGGCTCATCCGCCCGCTCCTGCTTCGGCGCAGCAAGTCAGACCCAGCGATTCAGGTCGAACTGCCGGAGAAGTGGGAAGTGCAGGAGTACGCATCTCTCACGTCGGAGCAGGCGGCGCTCTACCAGACGATTGTTAACCGGCTGTTCACAGACATCGATCTGTCCCGCACAGACCTCTCGCGCCGGGGACGCATCTTGGCGGCACTCGTCCGACTCAAGCAGATCTGCGACCATCCATGTCTTGTGGAAGGAGGCCGTGGCGATGTGCGCCGCTCGGGTAAGCTCGGGTTGTTGCTTGAGTTGTTGGAGGATGTTGTGGACGAAGGGGCTGCAGCGTTAGTGTTTACACAGTTTCGCGACATGGGGGAACTGCTCTGCGACAGCATGGCTGAACGGTACCCGTGGCGGCCAAAGTTCTTGCACGGTGGGCTCAGTGCTGCGGCGCGCGGCAAACTTGTCGAGGACTTCCAATCTGGACGCGACCCGTCTCCGGTCTTGGTGCTGTCGCTCAAAGCGGGCGGTGTGGGGCTCAACCTGACGCGCGCCAACTACGTTTTCCACTACGACCGCTGGTGGAATCCTGCCGTGGAGGACCAAGCGACAGACCGCGTGTTTCGCATCGGTCAGACAAAAAACGTTCAGGTGCACAAACTCATTTGCGCTGGAACGCTCGAAGAGCGGATAGACCAGTTGATCACATCTAAGCGGCAGTTGTCTGCAGCGGTCGTCGGAGACCATGCAGAGGGGTGGATCACGGAACTCGACGACGAAGCTCTGCGCGAGTTGTTCGCGTTGTCCGCGGATGCGGCGCTGGAAGAAGAACTCTTGTAACACAGTGTGTCTGCTTTTGCCGATGAATGAGGGAGGTGCTGTCGTGGCAGGTCGCAAAGGGAGCAGTAAAGCGACTGCAGTGAGTTTCGTAGAGATGCGCTGGCGGCCATTTACTGACCGTGCTGAAAAGAGCCGCTTGCGTCGCGGCCGCGCCCTCGCAAAGTCAGGGGCGGTTAAGCGCGTGAGTTGCCAGGATGGGGAAATCACGGCTTCTGTCCGGGCGGGTGGACCTGGGGATTCGTACAAGGTGACCATCCCGGCTGTCGGCTGGTGGGCACCTCACTTGTCGTCGATTGCCCTTTGGCTGGCGCGCCGCCCGGACTGGCTGGCTGCACTATTGGCGGGTCAGTGGGACAGCGAATTTATTGCCTTTTTGGATGAGCACGAAGTCCACTTGTTCCCGACTCAGGAACAGTCAGCGGACATGGTAGCGCATAGTTTGTGCACGTGTCCTGACCTTGAGCAGCCCTGCTTGCATGTCATTGCCACAGTGGCACAGGTCGTACTCGATGTGGAACTGTACCCGCTGCGGGTGTTCGCTTATGTTGGCGTCTCGCCAGACAAGCTGCTCGATGCGGTCAGCGAGCAGACAGCACTTTTGGTGCAGGCGCGACAGAAGGAACAGGATGAAGCGGGCGAAACTTCAGCGAGCGAACTCGCAACATCAACTCGAGAACTTAGGTGTGGACTTGAAATGTGGCCGGAAGAAGAGATTGCGTTGACACAAGCCGAAGGTGCGGCTGACGTTCACCACGTCATCGCGCCGCGGTGGCGAGGAAACCGTGGCGAGGTCACATAGCGTGGGGCTGGTCGTCCGTGTCATGATGTTCCTGCTCAGATTCCACTTTCAGTTCGCTCGCCGTGCCTACGTTAGCCAGGGCTTGTCTAGCGAATAAACCGATAAGAACGGCCAACAAGACGACGATGAAAATAAATCCAACGCCCATGTGTCACACCTCCCCATCTGTATTTTCTACAGAGAATTCGTAAATGCCTATTATTTTCAGTCCGTTGTAAAAGTGCCTCAGAGAACGTTGCTCTCACTACATATAGACGTCTGCCCAGAAGAAAATGTTTCACCTTGCAAGGGGCATTTGCAGGGGCATAAACCATAATTTTCACTCCGCGAAATGAGAACATACGTTTGTATTTTGGGTCCAACCGAGTATAATATTCGGCATCAGAACATATGTTCTTACTGTGGGGTGGTCGAAGTTTCGGCCGGTCCATTTTTATCTCGCGAGGTGATTGGCCATGCGTTTTTCGCTGTTCGGCCGAGGGGAAGGCGTTCGAGTGTCCTGCGCTCAGTCCTTGTGGGCGAGCACAACACGAGAAGTTGTCACAGACGCGTCAGTGTCTGCGCGCAAGCGGGGAGTTCGAGTCGGGATGAACCGTGCGACTGTGCAAGCGTTGGTGCCAGATGTGGCGCTTGTGCGTGAGGAAGAGCAATTACAGTCGCCAACGGCCCTTGTCATGGAAAGCATTTGGCCGATTCTCTGGCGGTTTTCACCGTGGCTCGAAACACGCCCTCCGGACGCGTTTTGGCTGCAGGTGTCTGGGCAAGCGCCACCGCTTCGGGAGGTGCGCAGCCTGCTGCAGAGAGTCGACGCGCTGCTGACCGACGAACAGCGTTTGCGCGTTGGGTTCGCAGCGACGCCGTTTCTGGCGCAGGCACTCGTCGAGTGGAGTTTTTGGGAAAAAGTGCCGGGAGCGCTGTACCGCAAAGCGGGTCGGCAGCAGTTACTCCTTTCACCCGACACAGTCATGTCAGTGGCGCAAGGGGTGAGTGCCAGGAACCCTAGCAGTGGCGTTGCCGCGGGGACGCCAGGGCAGTGGCTCGCAGACATGCCTGTTGTTGCTCTGTGGCTGATTCCGGAGCGCACCAGGGAGGCGCTTGTGCAACTCGGTATGAGACGGTTGCGGGATTTACAGCGAGCAGGACCGGAGCGCTTGTCCCGACACTTCGGCAAAGATGCCTTCGTCTGGCTCAGTTGGCTGCAGCCACAGCTACAGACCAGGCAGTCCGTGCGCGTCAATTATCCGCCGCCGCGTTGGCAAGAGGCGTGGCGTGCCGAAGTCGGCGAAGCTGTGTCGCGAGACCAGTTGTGGGCAGTGGTCAAGCCGCTCGCAGCGTCGCTCTCACTGCGGTTGCAGCGCGCAGAACTCGGTGCACTCACAGTTGGGCTGACGTGGCGGACGGATGCAGGCGAGGGTGGCTTTGAGCGCGCGGCGAAACGGCCGTTGTGGCGTGAAGACGCGGTTTTGGCGCAGTTGCGGTCTGGACTGGAGCGAGCCTTAAAGCCAACCGCAGACGCCAAACTAAGGACAGCCGCAGACGCGAAACTCGCAGGGCAGCTGGAAGCTGTCTGTGTGTATGTGGAAGGTCTGCGTTCACTTTCCGGCACGCAACTGACCTTCGAGGTGCGTAACGGAGCATTCGAAGCAGCGCGCCCGGCAGGAGAGAATGTCGAACAACTCGTCCGCCAGGTCAACCACAGGTACCCAAACGGACTTCGCATCGGCGTGCGCCCAGGCTTTCGCGAACTTCGGCTGCAGGCGGTGCTCGGCATATGACTCGCATCGTCCGGCGGCCAGTGCAAGCGACCGTTGATGCAGACGGTAGCCTGCAGTGGTTTCGCGACGGGGAAGTGACGCACCGCGTGGTCAACGTAATTGGCCGCTGGTCCGAGATGGGCGCCTGGTGGCGTGGCGAAGGAACGCGTCAGGTGCAGAGGGTGCTCGATGAGGACGGCGGTGTGTTCGACGTCGAGTGCGCCAAAACAGAGTGGTGGCTGTACCGGGTGTGGGACTAAAGGAGGTGGCGCCCGTGTTTGTTCATCTGCACTGCCACTCGCCGTTTTCTTTTCTCGATGGCGCAGCGTCCATCGAGGAGCTAGTCGCACAGGCTGTTTTGCAGCAGATGCCAGCGCTCGCGCTCACTGACCACAACACCATCGCCGGTCTGCCTGCTTTTCACCGCTGGGCAGCTCGCTACGGCATCAAACCGATTTCTGGATCGGAGATCACGCTCGATGACCGCACGCACCTGACACTGCTCGCCCAGACGTCGCAAGGTTACGAAAACCTCTGCCGCATTTTGACGCATGCGCATGAAGGAGAGGGGAGGCGGCGTGATCCACAGGTCACCGAGAACGAGCTGTTCCGCCACGCCGAGGGGCTGATTGTGTTCTCTGGCTGCCGCCGTGGGCGACTCGCGCAGCTTGTTCTCCACCGCCGCTTGGATGCTGCACGGCGGCTTGCCTGTGCGTACCGCGACGCGTTCCCGAACGCCTACTTCATCGAGATTCAGTCAGACGACTACCCGGATACACACCGGCTAAACAGCGAGCTCGCACAACTGGCCAAGGCGTGTGACATTCCACTCATCGCTACCGGCAACGTGCACTACGCAACACCGGACCAGTTTCCGATTCACGACGTCCTCACCTGCATGCGCGTCGGCTGCGACATTCAGACGCCGCACGCCGAGCGGCCGCTCAATCAGGCCCGCTGGCTGTACGGGGAACAAGAGGCGGCAGAGCGATTTGCAGCGTGGCCAGAGGCTGTCGCCAATACCGCGCTTGTGGCCGAGCGCTGTCAGGTCGTACTGCGCCTTGACGGCGCGTTGTTCCCTACGTTCGCCTTGCCACAAGGCCAGTCCGACGCCGCAGCGTATTTGCGCGAACTCGTGTACGAGGGGGCTGCCAGGCGTTATCCGGTTGTCGATGCACCGCTGCGGGCGCGACTCGACCACGAGCTTGCCATCATCGCGGCGCTTGGCTACGTCGACTACTTCCTTGTCGTTTGGGACATTGTGAACTTCGCGCGCAGACGGGAAATCCGCTGCGCTGGCCGCGGTTCTGCAGCCGACTCGGCCGTCGCCTACTGCCTCTACATCACCGATGTCGACGCGGCTGGCCGCGGACTTTTGTTCGAGCGGTTCATGAGCCTCGAACGGGCGGAGAAACCGGACATCGACGTCGACTTCGACAGCCGCCGGCGCGACGAGGTGATGGACTACGTCTACCGGACCTACGGGCGCCATCACGTCGCGCGCGTCGCAACGTATCAGACTTTCCGCGGTCGTTCCGCGATCCGCGAAGTGGGTAAGGCGCTCGCGATTCCAGAGCGCATCCTTGACACGCTGGCAAAGCGCGTGCCGTGGGGAGCACACGCAGACCGCCTCGAAGGGTTGTTTGAGCGCGTCCCGGAGCTTCGCGGGCTTGCCGCCTACCGCGACGAGTTGCCGTGGCTGTGGCAGTTGTCCGCTCGCATCGCTGGTTTTCCACGCCACTTTGGCATGCACGTCGGTGGGCTCGTGGTCAGCCGCCAGCCGTTGCTTCTGACCACTTCGCTGCAGCCGTCCGCGAAAGGCGAGTGGATGACGCCGTTTGACAAGGATGCCGTTGAGGACGTCGGGCTCGTGAAACTCGACCTCCTGTCGCTGCGGACGATGTCGGCGATCGACGACGCCATTCGCCTGCGCGCGCGGTCGGGCGAGACGATTGACTACGACAGCCTGCCGTTTGACGACCAGGCGACCTTTGAGCGCCTCGGCACAGGCGACACCATCGGCGTCTTCCAGCTCGAGAGCCCCGCCCAGCGAGCTTTACAGGCGCGCCTGAAGCCGGACGGACTCGAGGACATCGTGGCGAGTGTGGCGCTCATCCGCCCAGGCCCAATCAAAGGCAACATGGTCGATCCCTTCCTCGCGCGCCGCCGCGGCAACGAACCCGTCTCGTACCTGCACCCGAAACTCGAGCCGATTCTTGGCAAGACGTACGGCGTGGTGCTGTTTCAGGAACAGGTGATCGAAATTGCGACGGCCATCGCCAACTTCACGCCAGGCGAGGCCGACCAGTTGCGCCGCGTCATGAGCCACGCGCGCTCGGCGACGGAGATGGAGCAGATTGGCCGCCAGTTTCTCGAAAAGGCTTCTGCTGCAGGGGTTGATCCGGAAGTTGCCGCGACCATTTTCTCCTACATCCAAGGGTACGCGAGTTACGGCTTCTGCGAGGCGCACGCCGCTGCCTTCGCAGCGACAGCGTACAAGACGGCGTACCTCGTCGAGCACTACCCGGCGGAGTTTTTTGCCGCAATTCTCAACCAGTACCCGATGGGCTACTACCCCGTGCACGTCGTGGTCGCACAGGCGAAGCGGCGAGGCATCCGAATTCTCGGCATCGACGTCAACGAGAGCGAGTGGGGCTGCACGGTGGTGGCGGGGGGCAAGCCGCAGAGCAATCCTCAGACGGCGGCGCCTCAGCCTGAGGCTCCAACAGAGGCGGCTCAGCTCGAGACCCAGCCTGAGTCTCAGTTTGCGATTCGCCTCGGACTGTGCCTGCTGAAAGGGTTTCGGAAGTCTGCAGCTGAGGCGCTTTGCGCCGAGCGGAGCACGCGTGGTCGATTCGTGGATGCGCTGGACTGCCTGCGGCGAGTGACCGCGATTGACCGGCTGATGGCAGAACACCTGATCCGCGCCGGCGGCTTTGACCCGCTTCACCCGAACAGCCGTCGCCACCTCCTGTGGGAACTGCCGACGCTGCTGGCGCTTCGCGACGAGCCGTCACAGACGCTGTTCAACGCTGCTGGCGGATGTGTGGAAGAGGAGCGGTTGAGTGCAGTGCCAGAGTTCACACAGTCCGACAAACTGGCGGACGAGTACAGACTCATTGGGGTCGGGACGTCGGGGCACTGGATGGAGTTGTTTCGCCCGCTGGTGCGAGCAGAGGGCTGCATCACTGCAGAGGAGGCCTACCTAGCAGAGGAGGACGAAGTCATCGCTGTGGCGGGGTTGGTGGTGCGTCCGCACCGACCGCCGACGAAAAGCGGCAAGACGACGGTGTTTTTCAGCGTCGAGGACGAAACGGGATCGGTCGACGCGACGATGTTTGAAGCCGTCTACCATGAAACAGGCGCAGTGCTGTTCACTCCGTATGGGCGACTCGTCGGGGTGGTGGGGCGCGTCCAGCACCGCGGCGGCGGACGCCTGCAACTCATGGTCGAGCGGGTCTGGTCGCTGACGAACCAGTAAAACGTGAGTGCGCTCGAATGGCGAAACGAATTGCGCTTGCTCTCATTAATCTCCTACAATGTCAACAGAATGTAGTCTGAATGATTTGCTAATTGTGCTGCTGGAGGCGACGGGGATGCGCATGCCTCAAGACCGAGTCGCACGAACCAATCTATACTTTCTGTCCGGTTTGGTTGCAGTGGGCTTAGTGTTTGCGTCGGTTGTCTTTGCGATGTCCGTGTACAAGCACGCCAAATACGGCAGTTTTGAGTTGGTCGTCAGAGGTCAGGAGACGCTCCAGTACGACCCAGTATGGCAGACGACGACTACAACAGAAACTCCAACCAGTGCGCACAACGACGTTTTTACTTACCGTCGTCTACGCGACCTTGCGTGGGGACATACCGAGCCTGCCTACCGCCTCGGTGGACAAAGCGGGCTCTGGTTCACGGCGACACCTGACCGAAACGGAGACTTCATCTTGGCTAGCGCGGCAGACGGGACACCGTTTGCGGACGTGGGACTGCAGATGCGCAACCTGCGTGGACACACTGTGAGTAAGCTTGTCCCGGGTCAGTGGTACCAAGTCAAGCAGTACGGGCGCTGGTTCACGCTTCGGCTGTTCTGGGACCCTTAACTTGTCAGGCTGTCGGCGGGACGTGGGTACCCGTCTGCGCCTGCAGCCCTGCCACGACGGGTGTTACACCTGTACGACCGCCGAGCGGTCAGGTACGATGGCAGTAACTTTGCCACAAAGAGGTGTGCCTCTGTGACGCTTCACATTGTGACTTTTTCCGCAAACGTCTGGGTTGAACACAGGGTTTCATGACAATCAACACACGCTGGTTTGAGAACGAAGACAAAACTTCCCGCCGTTGGCTCGTGAAGCTCACCCTGGCGCTTGTCGTCCTGCAACAGGTCTTGCTTGTCGCGGTTGGCGCCGTTGTTTTGCTGTTTGAACACCAGGCTGTACGCTGGCACACGCTGCTTGTGACCAATATGACGCAGTGGGATGGCGGGTGGTTCCTTGAAATTGCTCGTCACGGCTATCAAAACGTTGCACAGACTGCGTTTTTCCCACTCTACCCATGGCTCATCAGCGCTCTGCACACGGTGTTTCGGCTGCCAGACCCTGTCGCGGGGCTGGTACTGTCGTTCATCTGCTTTGTTTTCGGTCTGTACCTCGTTGGCGTCTGGGCAGCACGTGAGTTTGGTGTTCGGACGGCTAGTTTGACAATGATGCTGCTCGCGCTGTTTCCGACTGCTTTCTTCTTTCGTGCTGTGTACAGTGAATCGCTGTTCCTGCTCCTCTCCGCAGTCGTCATCCTCGCTTCGCGGCGTCGGCAGTTCGGCGCTGCAGCTGTAGCGGTTGCGCTCGCGGCTCTGACGCGCAATACGGGTATTGTCCTTGGCCTCATCCTCTTGTGCGACTACTTGGCCGCTCGTGGTATGAGCGCGAAGTTCTGGCGCACAGAGTGGTGGCGTCGCCTCAACTTGCAGGTCTTATGGCTGCTGCTGCCGATTGCTACGCTTGCTTCGTACTTGCTTTGGCTGCGCCAGCACACCGGTCTCCCCTTGGCCTTTACGGTCGCCGAAAAAACTTGGCACCGCAGTTTCATGCCTTTTTGGGAGACGCTGTGGCGCGCGGTTGTACAACTGCTCGCGCCAGAACCGTGGTCGCAAGTGCCCTATCACGCATTCGAACTCGCGAGTTGGCTCATCATCTTGACCGCTGTCGCAGTTGGTTTCCGCTTCGCCAGGTCGTCACTTCATCACAGCGGGCAGGTGCTGTACCTTACCGTGATCCTCTGGATCACGTCGAGCGCCCCGGCCGCTCCCGCGGCACACGGACAGGCGTGGGATTACCTGCTGAGCACACCGCGGTTTGTCATTGTGCTCATCCCCGTCTTTGCCTACCTGGCGCAGACACTGCGCTCGCGCGCGAGTGCGGCAGTTGCCGTCAGCGTCTGCGGTCTACTCTTGGTCGCGACGTACGCCTCCTTTTGCACAGGCAGTTTCATCGCGTAAAGTAGATTGGAGCAAACGACCTTACTTTGTAATTGATCGCATGGGAGACAGGAGTGGAAGACGCGGTGTTGAACTGATTGTGAGCGCGCAATCGAAGGGCTTGGCCAGCCCGTGGATGGGGAGTCTATGCCGCACAGAGACCTCACGCGCCTTTTGGAAATCTTCCACACTGTTGGTCGACGCAGTCGATTGTGGCTGCTGTTATCCGTAACCGGAGCCCTCGTTACCGGCTGTGCCCAAGCAGACGCTTCAACACCGCCGTTGCCTGCACCTGTGACGGAGACCGGGATGACCCTGGACTGGGGGAAAGATGTTAAAACGCAAGCTTTGCAGATGATCGCAGCGGCCAAACAGACGTGTTACTTTGACATCTATGAACTGTCCGATGCCGACGTTCTCCAAGCACTCGCTGACGCCCGTCACCGCGGCGTCGACGTCCGCGTCGTCGTGGACGCAACAGAGTCTCATTCACAGGACGTCGGAGTGCCGACCCTGCAGAGGGACGGTGTGCCTGTCGAATCGCTGCGAGTGAAGCAAGGAATTAGCCACATCAAGATGTTGGTGGTCGACAACTCGGTGCTGATTGGCGGGATGAATTTCGGTGCGCGAAGTTGGAACAACAACGACGCTTCGGTGTATCTGCAAACAGCCAATCCGTCGTTTACTGCGTTGTTTCGCTGGGATTGGGCACGCGCCGATGGAGCGCCAGCAACAGCTCCGTCGTATCAACTGCCGCTCATCAGTGACCGGCTGATGGAACAAGACGCAGAGCAGGCGATTCAAGGGGCAACGGAGCAAATTTCGATGGAGGCGTTCGACCTCTCGGACTGGGGCGTTCTGGATGCGCTTGAGGCAGCAAGCAAGCGCGGTGTCAAGGTCGAAGTTCTGCTTGACCCAACGCAGTACCAGAACCCAAAGAGCGCAGATGCTCTGCGCGCCGCTGGTGCAACGGTTCGTTTTTACCAACCTGCGGACGGGGAACTGATGCACGCGAAAATTCTCGACATTGACCACGGGAAGGTGTTTTTCATCGGCAGTGCGAATTTCAGTCACCAGGCGTACATTTACAACCACGAGGGCGACGTCCGGCTGACGAACGTGCCGCTGTTTGCCAAAGCACTAGAGCACAACCTGGCGGCAGAAGTCGCGCGCGGCACCGATTCGCCTGCGAGGTCTGGTTCGCAGCGCGAAAACTTCTGAACTTCAGTGAGGAGGGAGCATGTGGCGGTATCCACACAGGACAACTGGCAAACCCGACTAGATGAAAACATCGCACAGCGTGTGCACGCGCTGTGGAATCGCTTCGTGTGGCTCGACGTCTTCGGCGCCGTGATTGCTAAGTGGACGCCGCTCGCCATGCTCTTTCTCATTTTACTCGCTGTCAGCGGCGTGGCTTTGCCAGCTACGAACGAAGCAACGCAGACCGCGCTCCTTGGCGGCGTTTCCGCAATCGTGGCTGCGGTCCTCGCGCGCCTCATCAACGAGCCTGTCTCACGCTTCTTTGCCCGCCCGCGACCGTTTGAACAGGAGACGTTTGAGGCGCTGGTTTGGCATGAACCGGGCCATGGGTTTCCGAGCAACCATGCGACAGGAGCGTTCGCCCTCGCCGTCGGCATGGGACTGGTGCCAGGATATCGGGAGGTACTGTACGTTCTAGCTGTCCTCGTTTGCCTAGCCAGAATCTACGGGGGATTGCACTACCTCACGGATGTCGTGGCAGGCGCCCTGCACGGCGCATTGGTTGCCTTGATTGTGCGACAGGTCGTCTTTCACGTCTTTAGCGTGCATGCATAGACGCATCCCGGACAGTGCATGGTAGGTGCATCTGACACGAAGGAGTCACACTCGATGTCTGCTCTGCGCTGCGGCTTCGCTTTGCGTGTTGCGTCCGCTCTGGTTGGTGTGACCTGTGCGCTCTGGAGTTTCGTCCCGGCCAAAGTCGCTTATGCGAATGTTTCACTGAAAATCACAATCCGTGATGAGGGAATTGCTCCGCTTGCATTCAGTGCAAAACAAGGGGAATTGGTACAGATCGACGTTGTCAACCAAGGCACTCGGACCCACAACTTGGTGATTCCCGCCTTCTACATCTTCACGCAAAACCTGAACCCTGGTGAAGACGTTCAAGCCTCCTTTCGGCCAGACAAGACCGGGCGTTTTCCTTATTACTCCGATACTGGCGGCAAGCCAGAGCCAGGAATCAGCGGCACCATGACGGTCAATCCGTAGAGTGAGGCTTGCGGCCGCGTCTTTTACTGGCCGCCATCTCGCTTTTTGGCGTGTGTAAAAGGTACAATCGGAAGGTGCAATATCGAAAATTGGTCTCGCTGGAGGGTTGCAAAATGCCTGAGATGCATGTGGAGAGCAAGTGGTTGGGGAAACGGCATTTTACTTCGACTGGACCTTCCGGACACCCGGTTGACATGGATGCAAAGGTCGAAGACGGTGGGGAAGACAAAGGCAATCGCCCCATGGAACTGCTGTTGATGGGACTGACTGGCTGCACAGGGATCGACGTCACGCTCATCCTCGAACGCATGCGTGAACCTCTGGAGTCGCTCACGATTCACGCGGACGGTGTGCGTCGGGAAGAGAAACCGCAGGCGTTCACCGAGATCCGCTTGACGTACGAGATGACAGGACATGTGCAGCCAGCCAAGGCTTGGCGCGCCATTCACCTGAGCGAAGAAAAATACTGCTCTGCGTCGGCGTCTTTGAACGCTGGCATTGTACCGCGTCTGGTCCTAAACGGCAAAGAAGAGCCGCCTGTCCAGGATTAACCGCTCGAGGCTGGCTGTCGGATTCAGCCTGGCGGCCACAACATCTGCCTGCCACCAAGCAGGTGGTAGTGCAGGTGGTGAACCGTTTGATGGCCGTGGTCACCTACGTTGGTGACAATGCGGTAGCCGTCTTCTGCGACGCCCGCAGCCTTCGCAGCTTCCTGTGCGGCGAGGTGAATGTCACCGACCACCAATGCGTCCTCCGGTGACAAGGTTTGCGCGGAACGGATGTGCTTCTTCGGGATGAGCAGGATATGCACGGGCGCTTTCGGGTCGATATCGTGAAAGGCGTAGACCGTTTCAGTCTCCAACACTTTTTTGGACGGGATTGCGCCTTGAACGATTTTGCAAAACAAGCAGTCTTCCACCGTACCACTCCGTTCACAGTGTTTGAACATTCTGCTGTCCATCATACAACGTCCCAGTGGGAGGGGAAAGTCATGCCTGCGATTGGCTACTTAAACGGCGAGTTTCAGAGCCCGGATTCAGCTGTTGTCCCGATCGATGAGCGCGGACACAACTTTGGCGACGGCGTCTACGAGGTACTGCGCGTCTACGGTGGTCGGGCGTTTCTGTCGGATTGGCACTTTGAACGCCTCGAACGCAGCCTTCGCGCCATCGCGATTGACAATCCGCACACGCGGGCTGAGTGGGCTCGGTTAATGAACGAAGCCATTCGCAGAAGTGGGGAGGCACAGGCCCTCGTCTACCTGCAGGTGACGCGTGGGTTTGCGACGCGCAGTCACGGTTTCCCGCAGGTGCGCCCGTCAGTCAGTATGACAGTGCGCAAGGTTTCGGAAAAAGCCCCGTCTGCGCACGGAACACTCCTCTGTCTCCCAGATGAGCGCTGGGGAAACGTTTGGGTTAAGACGATCAATCTTCTGCCAAACGTCATTGCGAAGGAAGTTGCGCACCGCGCCGGCGCTGACGAAGCGCTGTTGGTGCGAAACGGAGAAGTCACCGAAGGGTCGAGCAGCAACGCGTGGTTTGTGCGCGACGGGGTGATTTGGACAGCGCCGGCAGACCGCTATATTCTCGCTGGCGTGACGCGCCGCCTTGTGCTGCAGTTGGCTGAGGAACTGGGACTGACGGTGCGCGAACAGCGACTGCCGTTGGACGACCTGAAAGACGTGGACGAAGTGTTTATCACAGGTACCACTTCCGAAGTGCAGCCGATTCACAAGGTGTTCGTGGACGAGGGTACAGGGCCTGCGCTTCAAGCGTTGCCAGACACAGCGCCAGACACCCTGCTGCAGGAGGTTTCACATCCCGTGACGCTGTGGGAAACAGAGGGCACTGGGGTCGTTACGGCGAAGTTGCGCGAAGCGTACGCCGACTATGTCACGCGCTTTGCCATGCTCGAGGTCTAGGGATTCAATCGGTTGTCGCGCAGAGGCAAACACCGCTCCTATGGCACCTATATCTTTCGCGAGAATTCCCAGCTTTGCGGGGCTGTTCAACGCTCCTCTGGTTTGCTATGATGAGAGTGAATCTACCGACCGGTCGGTTTGAACCGATGCGGTTGTCCTCTGGACGCTCAACGAGGTTTGGCCTGCGTCTGTCGAATGACCTGAGAACCACTACGTGAGGAGGATGGCATGTGACTCGTCAGATCCGGAAGGCTGCTGTCCTGGGTGCAGGCGTCATGGGGGCTGCGATTGCAGCACACCTCGCCAACGTCGGCATCTCAGTCCTGCTCCTGGACATCGTTCCCAACGAACTTCTGCCGGATGAAGCGGCGAAGGGCTTGACACTTCAGTCCCCTGCGGTGCGCAACCGCTTTGCGGCAAGAGGCCTCCAGGGCGCGAAGAAGGCGAAACCAGCTCCGTTTTACTCAGCGGCTGACGCTGAACTGGTGCAAGTCGGAAATATCGAGGACGACCTCGGCAAACTCGCAGACTGTGACTGGGTGATCGAAGCCGTCGTCGAAAATCTAGCCATTAAGCAGCAACTGTTCGCAAAGGTCGAAGCCGTGGTCAAAGCGGACGCTATCGTCAGTTCGAACACGTCTGGCATCTCCATCGCGGACATGGCGAAAGACCGCTCGCCGGAGTTTCGCAGCCGTTTCCTTGGCACCCACTTCTTCAACCCGCCGCGCTACATGAAGTTACTTGAGCTCATCCCGGGTCCGGATACAGACACAGAGGTCATCTCGTTCATGCAGACGTTTGGCGCGCGCGTACTCGGAAAAGGCGTCGTGATGGCGAAAGATACCCCGAACTTTATCGCGAACCGGATTGGCACCTACGGGCTGCTCGTGACGCTTAAGGCGATGAAGCAGCACGACCTTGGCGTTGATGAAGTCGATGCCATCACGGGCCCGGCGATGGGGCGGCCAAAGAGTGCGACGTTCCGCACGCTGGACCTCGTTGGACTCGACACTTTTGTCCATGTTGCCAAAAACGTACAGGCGAGCGTAAGTGAAGGTTGGGAGAAGGACGCTTTTGCCATCCCGGCCTACATTGAGCAGATGGTGGCAAACCGCTGGCTTGGCGACAAGACGGGCCAGGGCTTCTTCAAGAAAGAGAAGAGCACTGCCGGAAAAGAGATTCTCGCGCTCGACCTCGAAACACTGGCGTACCGCCCGCGCAAAAAGGTCGATTCGAAGGCACTGAAGGCGGCGAAAAACGCGGCGAACGTCGGCAAGAAGATGGAGACGCTCGTGTACGGCGACGATGTAGCAGCGCAGTTCGCCTGGGACGTGCTGAAAAAAGCGTTGCTCTACACGGCGGAAAAGCAAGACGAAATTGCCGGAGACATCGTCGCAGTCGACAACGCGATGAAGTGGGGCTTCAACTGGAAGCTGGGTCCGTACGAGACGTGGGACGCCATCGGGGTGCGCCGCTCGGTCGAGCGCATGCGCGCCGAAGGAGAAACGATCCCACAGTTCGTCGAAGACCTCCTTGCTTCTGGCCACGAGTCCTTTTACGAGCGCGAGAAGGGTGAGTCACCGCGCTTTTTCGTCGGCAAAAACGAGTTTCGCGGCGTTGACGAGCCGAAGGAACAGATTAACCTTGCGCGCCTGAAGGCGGCAGGCAAGGAGGTCGCGCGCAACATTGAAGCGAGCCTTGTCGACATCGGGGACGGCGTGCTCTGCCTCGAGTTTCACTCCCTGAAACAAGCGGTGACACCGGGCGTGATCGAGATGGTCAACAAAGCGGTGGATGAGGTTGAAGCGAACTGGCAGGGTCTCGTCATCGGGAATCAGGACGAGTACTTTTGCGTCGGCGCTAACATCCTGCTGATGCTGATGGAAGCGCAGCAGAAGCACTGGGAGAACCTCGACCTCGCGGTCAACGAGTTCCAGCAGGCGATGATGCGCCTGAAGTACTCGACGAAACCGGTTGTGGCGGCGCCGTTTAACATGACGCTTGGCGGCGGCGCGGAAGTCTGCTTCCCGGCTGACCGTATCCAGGCAGCGGCAGAGACGTACATGGGCCTGGTTGAAGTCGGCATCGGCCTCATCCCGGGCGGCGGGGGCAACAAAGAGGTGCTCATCCGTGCCGTGGAAAACGTGCCAGGCGACGTCGGCGAGCGGCTCGACGCGTTTGTGCGCAAGGTGTTCGAGACGGTTGGAACGGCCAAAGTGGCGACAAGCGCGAAGGAAGCGCGCGCGATGGGCTTCCTGCGGGCCGCGGACGGAATCAGCGTCAACCAAGACTATCAACTCCACGACGCCAAACAGGTCGTACTCGGCCTGGCTCGAGCGGGCTATCAGCCGCAGACGTCAAAGCGCATCCCAGTGCTCGGCGAGAGCGGCGCTGCGCTGCTGAAGGTCGGCGTCTATCAGATGAAGATGAGTGGATATATCTCCGATCACGACGAAGTGGTCGCACGCCAACTGATTCGGGTCCTGACTGGCGGAGATGTAGCGCGCGGCACCATGGTGACGGAACAGTATCTGCTTGACCTCGAACGCGAGGCGTTCTTGAGCCTGATTGGGGAACCGAAGACGCAAGAGCGTATGCAGTATATGTTGACCACCGGAAAGCCACTGCGGAACTAGGAAGGGGGAGATACCGTGAGAGAAGCAGTTATCGTCGCCGGCGCCAGAACGGCCGTCGGCAAGGCACCGAAGGGGACATTGCGGAACACGCGGCCAGATGACCTGGCAGCCCTCGTCATCCAGGATGTGTTGCGGCGGGTGCCGCAAGTAGACCCGGCGGAGATTGAAGACGTGCTGTTTGGATGTGCGACACCGGAAGCGGAACAGGGCATGAACGTCGCCCGCATCGCTGCGATGCGCGCGGGTCTGCCGACTTCTGTACCGGGCGTGACGGTCAACCGGTTCTGCTCTTCTGGCCTACAAACCATCTCGATGGCAGCCCAGCAGGTGATGACCGGTATGGCGGACGTGCTCATCGCTGGTGGTGTGGAGTCGATGAGCGCCCTGCCGATGGGTGGCTACAACATTTCGCCGAACCCCGAACTCGCAGAGCGTTTCCCGGCTGTGTACCTTGGCATGGGTCAGACCGCAGAACAGGTAGCCCAGCGCTTTCACGTCAGCCGCGAGGACCAGGACGCCTTTGCGCTGCGCAGTCACAAGCGTGCTGCCGCGGCGATTGACGCTGGACTGTTCAAGGACGAGATTGTGCCAGTGACAGTGCGCGAGACGACGATTACCGACGACAACCAGGTCGTGACGCGCGAGCATGTGTTTGACACGGACGAAGGCGTTCGCAAGGACACTTCGCTTGAGGCACTCGCGAAGCTGCGCCCGGTGTTCGCGGCCAAGGGCACAGTGACCGCAGGAAACTCCTCACAGACGAGTGACGGCGCGGCGGCTGTGCTCGTGATGTCTGCGGAACGGGCAGAACAGCTCGGCCTCAAACCGCTTGGGGTGTTTCGCTCGTTCGCAGTTGGCGGCGTCGACCCGGACATCATGGGTGTTGGCCCTATCGCTGCCGTGCCAAAGGCGCTGAAGTTGGCAGGTCTGACGATGGACGACATTGACCTGGTTGAACTGAACGAGGCGTTTGCATCACAGGCGCTGTACGTGATTCGTCACCTCGGCATGAACGAAGAGAAAGTCAACGTAAACGGAGGCGCTATCGCAGTCGGACACCCGATGGGCTGTACTGGTTCACGGTTGACTGTCTCCATCTTAAATGAACTGGCGCGCCGCAAGGGCCGCTATGGTCTGGTCACGATGTGCGTCGGCGGCGGCATGGGCGCTGCGGGTGTTTTCGAACGGCTGTAGAACGAGTCTCTACGAACACCTAGAGAAGTTGCGTAAAGGGAGAGGATGAGCAAGATGGCCATGGATGAGAAACAGCTGACGAAGGGCGCGGCGTTCTTGATCGGAGAGACGGACCCGAGCCAGGTCTTCACCCCGGAAGACTTCACGCGTGAGCACCTAATGATTGCAGAGACCACACGTGCCTTTGTGGAAGGCGAGATTATCCCGAATCAAGAGCAACTCGAGCACCAGGACTGGCAACTTACGCGCAAGCTACTTGAGAAGGCAGGCGAACTCGGTCTCCTCGCAGCTGACGTGCCGGAAGAGTACGACGGCCTTGGCGCTGACAAAGTTTCGTCGGCCCTGATTACGGAGTACTTGACGCGCGGAGGCTCCTTTGCGCTGAGCCAAGGTGCACACGTCGGTATCGGTACGCTGCCGATTGTCTATTTTGGCAACGAAGAGCAGAAGAAAAAGTACCTGCCGAAACTTGCGACAGGCGAATGGATTGCTGCGTACTGCCTGACGGAGCCTGGCTCCGGGTCAGACGCGCTTGGCGCGAAGACCACTGCAAAGCTGTCGGACGACGGCAAATACTACATTTTGAACGGGGCGAAGCAGTTCATCACGAACGCAGGTTTTGCGGACGTGTTTATTGTCTACGCAAAGATCGACGGCGAAAAGTTCACGGCGTTCATCGTCGAGCGCGGCTATGAGGGTGTTTCGACTGGTCCGGAAGAAAAGAAGATGGGCATCAAGGCGTCTTCGACGCGGCCGCTGATTCTTGAAGACGTCAAGGTGCCGGTGGAAAACTTGCTCGGTGAGTCGGGGCGCGGCCACGTCATCGCCTTCAACATCCTTAACATCGGCCGCTACAAACTGGCTGTCGGCTGCGTCGGTGGCATGAAATCGGCGATTGAGATGGGCGTCAAATACGCGAACCAGCGCAAGCAGTTCAAGACGGCCATTTCGAACTTCCCGCTGATTCAGCAGAAGATCGCGGACATGAACACGAAGGCGTACGTCTCGGAGAGCATGGCCTACCGCTCGACCGGCGACATCGACAAGCAACTCGAGTCGCTCGGCGGGGCTGTCGACGGCCGAACAGTCGCGAAGGCAATCGAGGAGTACGCCTTGGAGTGCTCCGTGGAAAAGGTATTCGCCTCGGAGGCGCTCGACTTCGTCGTTGACGAGAACGTGCAGATTCACGGCGGCTACGGCTTCATTCAGGAATACGGCGCAGAGCGCGCGTATCGCGACTCGCGCATCAACCGCATTTTCGAGGGTACAAACGAGATCAACCGCCTGATTATCCCGGACACGCTGCTGAAGAAGGCGATGCGCGGCGAACTGGCTCTGTTGCCAGCGGTGCAGTCGCTCGACTTGTCTGGGTCCTTCGAGGAGTCCGCTTCTGACGAGCCACTCGCGCACGAATCGCACCTGCTTGCGCTCGCGAAGAAGGTCTTCCTGTTCGCCGGCGGCAACGCCGTACAGAAGTACATGCAGTCGCTCAAAGACGAGCAGGAAATCCTGGCAAACCTCGCCAACATCATTATCGAGGTCTACGCTCTAGAGAGCGCACTCCTGCGCACGAAGAAGGCACTTGGCAAGGGTGCCGCAGACAACAAGGTCGACATGACAACGGTGTACGCCGAGGAGGCGTTTGACCGTATCCGCCAGAACGCGCGCGCCGTGTTTGCGTCCATGGAAGAAGGCGAGAAGTTGCAAAAACAGCTGCATCTCCTAGACAAAATCACGGCTTACACGCCGGTCGACAGCAAAGCTATCAAACGCCGCATTGCAGCGCGCGTGATTGAGGCTGAGAAGTACTTGGCGTAAGCCTTTGGTGTGAGACAAACGGCAGTTTCCTCTAGTCAAGGGCGGCGGTCCACAACGGGACCGCCGCCCTTGACACGCCTATTTCTCGACGGGTAGCCACCCCGTGAGCAGCGCTCCTGTGTCTGGAGCGTTTTCGGCTGACAAGTCACCGCCGTGTGCGCGAAACACCCGCCGGGCAATCGTGAGCCCGAGCCCGGCCCCGCCCGTCGCCAAGTTTCGCGAGGCGTCTCCTCGGTACATCGGGTCGAATACCCGCGCCATGTCGTTCGCCGCGAATCCTGGTCCTGTGTCGCGGACGGTCACTGTGAGCTTCGACGCATCCACGTGCAGTGCCACAGTAATGGTTCCACCGTCCGGCGTGTGGTGGAGGGCGTTGTCGAGCAGGTTGGTCAGAGCACGTTCCAGCAAGTGCGGGTCTCCCCAGACTTCGACCGCCTCGTCTGGGAGGTTAGACACCAGCGACAGGTGCTTCGCGTGCGCCCGCGTTAAGACACCAGAGACGGCCTGGCGGGTGAGCGCTGCCAAGTCAAAAGCCTCGCGTTGCAGCGTCTCCTCCATATACTCAAGCCGCGTGAAGGCGAACAGATCGGCGACCAAGCGTTCGAGATGCGCCGCCTTGTCTTGGCACACGGCAACGTAGTGAGCCAATTTTTCCGGGGACGCAGCGATGCCTTGCTCTATCCCGTCCAGGTAGCCGCGCAGCGAAAACAGCGGTGTGCGTAGGTCGTGTGCGATGGCGCCGATGAAAAACCGCCGTTCCTCCTCCAACTTCTGCTGCTTGGCGAATGCGCTGCGCAGCCCATCTCCCATCACTTGAAACGCCTGTTGAACCTGACGCATCTCAGCAGTTTTCGAAGACTGCAACTGAAAATCGAGGTCGCCGTCCGCGATTTGCAGAGCGGCCTTGCTCATTGCTTCCAGGGGCCGCACGACGTTGCGCCCAATCTGAATGCTCACCAACAAGATGGCGGACACTGCCGTCAGCAGAGCAGCAAGAGCAGCGACCGGGTCGGCAGGCCCCGGCTGCGACACGTGGAGCGTCCCGACCAACGTTCCGTTTCGCACGACCATCACCTGCTGGCTGCCTGGCATCCAAGGCGGTGGGCCATGCCTCATTGAATGAAAGATAACCTGGTTCGATGCCGATACGATTTCGACACTCACACCCTCGTTGGACAGTTTGTGATTTAGCTGCTGCTGCCACGCTAAATCACTCCAGTCGGACGAACTTCGAGCGATGGACTGAATCGTCGCGGCGACGTTGGTCTGTCTGTGAGCGTGTGTGCTCCACGGATGTGTGTCTACCGCGTGCACGAGGATGTAGACCAACCAGGGGAGGCAGATGACGGAGAGCACACCCACGACCATGTACCGTCGAATTCTCATCGCGGCATCCCCTCGAAGCGGTACCCGACGCCCCACACGTTGACGATGAGTTCTGGATTGTTGGCGTCCCGCTCAATCTTCTCGCGAATTCGCGCCACATGAACGCGGACGGTGTGTCTGTCGCCGAAACCGCTCCAAAACTGTACAAGCAGGTCTTCGTACGGAAAGACCTGGCGTGGATGCTGCGCGAACAAAGCGAGCAGGTCGTATTCCTTGGGCGTCAGGGACACGGTCTCCCCAGCCACATGGACCTCGTGTGATATAAGGTTCAACACGAGCCGCCCGTAGTCCAGCACGGCTACGTGAGGACTGTCTTGGGGTCCCACCCGGCGCAGCACTGCTTTGACGCGTGCCACGACCTCCGCTGGAGATGCCGACTTGACGATGTAGTCGTCACCGCCGAGCCCAAGTCCGCGGATTTTATTGACATCATCGTCCCTCGCGCTTAGAAACAGGATGGGCACATCACTCTCTGCGCGAATCTGTTTGCACAAATCGAAGCCCGACTGTCCCGGCATCATCACGTCGAGAACTAGGCAGTCCACCGGAGCCCGTCCTATAACGTGTCTTGCCTCGTCCGCCGTCCCTGCAGTCGCGACGCGAAAGCCGTCGTTCTCAAGAAAGTCTTGCAAGAGTTCCCGGATCGTCGGGTCGTCATCTACGACTAGGACCGTCTTTGCCCCGTTCACGCCCATTCCTCATTTCCCGTATGTCAATTTGTTGCGTGCGCGCACCCGCGCTACAGATATGAGGCAAGTGTAGCACGCACAAGTGGGTATCACGCGGCACCGGACCGAGGTGTTCTCTCTCTGTGACGGGTTGTTGATCAGTTCGTGACAGTTTACCCCACGGGTTTGAGACATCCCGGATCTACACTGTATTCGCAGCCAAAACTTGGCGCTACACGAACAAGGAGGAATGGTCTATGTGGTCAGGTGTTCACCCGGGTATGGGGTTCTTCCCCTTCTTCTTCTTCTTTCCTTTCGGATTTCTGCTCTTTTTAGCACTGTGCGCAATCCTTGTGAGACTGCTGTTCTTTCGGCGCGGTCGCGGGTTTGGTCAACCCGGGTGCGACGCGCCAATGCGATCTGGCTACGGGTACTCTTCGTACAACCCAGAGTCCGACCCGGAAGCGATTTTGAAGCGGCGATTAGCGAACGGCGAGGTCACAGAGGAGGAGTACACTCGCCTTCATTCGCTCTTGCGTGACAAGGAATGAAATTTAGGGTGGTCCACTAACTGAACAACGTACAAACAGAGAGGACGGTCTGGGTCATTTGGACTGTCCTCACGTCGCATTGGCGCAAGTTTCCACGCTGATGAGTGCGGCTTGAACAGCTCGAGGGTGTGACCCACGACCGTGAGCGATTGAAGTCTTGACACGCTCTGAGTACAATAACAGAATTTACAACCGTTTTTGCGAGAGGAAACCAGACTATGAATTGGGTTCGACTGGCAGCGACGAGTGAAGTAGAAGTTGGACAGGTCAAAGGATTTGTGATCGGACACAAAAAGATTGCTCTATACCACACAGTAGATGGATTTTATGCGACGTCTGATCTTTGTTCGCACTCGGGGCGACTGCTTTCGGCCGGGTCTTTAAACCAACACACGGTGATGTGCCCCGCACACGGGGGGAAGTTCAACGTGAAGTCTGGGCGGGCCACGGCATTTCCGTGCGTTGAACCTGTGAAGCCATATCCACTCGACATCCGCGGTCACGAAGTTTGGATCAAATTGTACTAATCCCGTTCGGACACACCACCGGCTCACATTCATCAGTCGTCGGACACGACTGTTTTAGAAGTTTTGCTGCGTTGCTTTTCCCCCCTATTCCGCTACACTAAAAGCTGAAGTGTTACAAGCCTGCCCCCGGTATGTGGTACCACGACGGTAGGATATACACCGGCATGTTGCGCTTGACACCGAAGTCTCGTGCGACTTGCAGGCTGTTGAAAAAGACGTCGATGTGATCGCCAATGATGGCGCCGCCAGTGTCTTGTGCAATGCGGTACCCGACACCAGGGATGTACAGTTTTGTGCCGTATGGGATGACACTTGGGTCGACGGCCACCGTGATCCCCTGAATTGCAGGCACGCCCGTCGACGTGATGTCGTAACCGGGGTCGCCGGGCCGTTTGCCTGTCGATTCGGGGCCTGCCGTGTATGCTGTCAACTCACAGTGCAGGACTTGAATGTTTGACAACCCAGCAGAGCTTTGACTTCGACTTGTCAAGGACGCTTCACCGACTAACCCGGCGAGTGATTTTCCTTGATTGGAAGGTTGCGTGCCAGGGCCTGAAGCGGCTGCTCCGTTCGCGATGTAATAGATTTTCTGACCGGCGCGAAGCTGCCGCGGGTCTTTGAGACCTACATCGGCCATCAACGACTGAACTGAAACGCCCAGCACATTCGATAGATTCCACAGCGTGTCGCCGGGGCGTACCGTGTATTCCCTAGTCTGTGTATGGGAAACAGCAACGGGTGTGCCCGCCGCAGACATGGGCTGGAAAACACCTGCTAACGCCACGATTGGTGTGGCAACCAAGGCGACAACGACAGACAGCCAAACATACGGACTCTTGTGCATGAACAGTGTTTCTCCTCTCCACTGGTTGGACTTTGCTTACCCCCGTTGTCAACAGCATGGACGGCTTTACTAGCTTTTAAACCTTTTTGAGAGAGTTGAGATGAGAGAGGAGTGGTCAAGATTGGTCTGGGTGGTGCTCATCGGCGTTGTGTTGCTCATCCTGCTCGGCATCGTCAGCTTTCTGCAACGAGCGGGAGAGTTGTCTCGACGCGTTCACAAAGCAAGAGAACTGCGTGGCGCTCTCAGTGGAACCGTGCTGCAGTTGCAGACGGAGACAGACTTTTCGGAGGCTTTCCGGGCTGGAGAAGCTGCGTCCTTGGCGAATCAAACGGCGGCAACCGTCAAGAAACTCGCTGCCGACTTCACTTCTGCCAACCGCCGTCTCGACGCGATGGGCGGGAGCGCACGGTTCGTCCCGTCGTTGACAAACATGGTGGCTGTCGCTGAAGTGATTGAAACATATGAGGATATTGAGAAACGCATGGGACCCGTGCAGCAGAGCGTGCGCCAACTGTCTGACCTGCTTGTCCGAGCGAGTGCGGAGGTGTCGGCTGTAGAGCAGTCGTGGAGCGCTGTGAAGGAAACTATAGGACGCTTGCTTGGAGGCGCGATGCCAGCGTCGTGGCCCAAACAGTGGCAAGCTGTGGACGCTCTGTTTACCCGTATTTCGGCAGAGCTGGACGATGTAAAACGGGCGGGAGACCTTGCGCAAGTGCACGGGACGGTTGTGGCTTGGGAAAGCGCTGCACTGCGCCTGCAGACGTGGCAGGACTGGCAGCAACACGGCGAGGAGCGACAAAAGATTCTCTCGCTTTGCGTGCAGAGGTTGGCGGACCAACACGGCACCGCAACCGGTACGTACCGAGACTTGCTCGATGCGGCCACGGACGTGCAGCACATCAGTGCGCTTTCCGCTGCAGAGGTAGCGGATTCGGCACTGGAGCCACTCGTTCAACGACTGCGCAGTTCACTGACGGAACGGATCAACCGGGCGACGCAGTTGTTGAACTTTCTCGCTGATCCGGCATCGCGCAGAGAGCGATTGACGCAGATGGCCGCGCGTCTGCGGGCACTGCGGGACTCGTTGCAGGCTCCGGATACACAGTCCGCGCTCGATCTCGCTGTGTTGTCGGATGCTGTGGGTGCCACCTCTACCCGCGGACAGATGCAGCAATGGTTGAAGCGCTCGTCAGAGTTGCTTGCTTCGGTGGAGCAAGCGTCAACCGCGGCAAACGACGAGATTGCGCAGGCCGACACACTGCTTCAGGCGCTGGCAGAAGGACAGGAACAAAAGCGCGCCCTCGACCTGCGCGCCGCCGCTGCGAAACGGGCGCTTGCGGAGTGGGGTGCGCGCCTCGACGCACTCGAACGGGCGGTCGCAGACGCCTTAAAGAAACTGGCGGCTGCCGACCTGGCGACACACGAAGAGTACCAAAAGTGGTCTGGCTGGCAGTCGGACGTGTTGGCACTGCGCGGTCAGGGCGCTACCCAAGACGACGCGCGGCTACGCAGCCTGGAGGCAAGGGTGGAAGCTGAGGGACGTGTTGTCGACGCGCTCGTCGCGTCGCGTCAGAGTGTCGATGAGATGCTGCAACAGCACCTCGACCAACTCGTGCGGCGGCACGGCACGGACATACCCGCGCCGTGGTCGAATCGGCGCGGGCGGGTGCAGCAACAACTCGATACAGGAGATTTGGCGGGGGCGACGTGGTCAGCGCTCGCCATGGCTGAGGCGCTGGCGGAGATGTCCCGCTACGACGGGCCGGGCTGGTGACGCCAGTGTGGTGATAGTCTCAGCTGGTCACAGCCAGCGGGTGGCGCTGGCGCAGCCGCGGGTGGACGAGCGCACATGGACAGGCGCTCGTCCAACGCTTTGCGACGCACTGCAGGCGCGCGCGGTCTACTCTGCTTCTCGCGGCGCGCGGTCGAGCAACAAGTCAATTTCCTCTCGGTATTTGCCGGCGGGTGTCTCGAGAATCTGCGGAATGCCGCGCAGTGCCTCGTGGTGAACAATCTGGTAGATCGCGTCTTTGCCCAGTGACCCTTCGCCGATATTGGCGTGGCGGTCCTTGCGCGACTCAAACGGATTTTTAGAATCGTTGATGTGGGCCACCTTCAACCGGTCGAGGCCAATCACGCGGTCAAACTGTTCAAGAAACCCGTCGAAGTCGTTCACGACGTCGTAGCCGAAGCTGTAGTTGTGGCAAGTGTCGATGCACACCGCAAGCTTGTCCGCATGCTGTACGCCACTGATGATTTCCGCAATTTGCTGCAGCGAGTTGCCAACTTTCGAGCCGTCGCCCGCCATCGTCTCGAGACACAGCCACAGCTTTTCATCGCCTGTAAGGATGTGGTTGAGGGCCTCGATGATGCGTGCGACGCCGGCTTCTTCGCCTTCTCCCACGTGACTCCCCGGGTGCATGACGATGTAGCGAAAACCGAGGTACTCAACGCGTGCGATCTCCTCAGTCAGCACATCCATTCCGTACTCCCACGTCTCCTGCTTCTGACTCGCCAAATTGACAAGGTAGGACAGGTGGACAACGGGATCAAATATCCCGTGTTCTGCCATGAGGGCGAGCGCTTCGTCGCGGTTAAACTGTTCGATTGGCCGCGCTTTACCGCCGCGGTTACTGCGAGTGTAAATCATAAACGTGTTTGCGTCGTATTCAATCGTCTCCTGGACTGCCGCCAAGAGCCCGGTTTTTGCAATGGAAACGTTAGCGCCCAAGAGAATTTCTGGTCTTGTTTGATCAGCCATTCGGATGCACCCTCCTCGAAGTCAGCATACCAGTTTTCTCTGGAGACATGCTACCGAGGGAGGAGGGGACATCTTTGCCAATGGACGATCAGCCAAAACAAGGGCGGCTCCAGGTGTTATACCTCGTCATCTTTCTCATGCTCTCGGTGCTGGTGCTACGGTTGGCGTATCTGCAGATTGTCAAAGGAGAGAGTTTTCACTCTGATGCCAGTACGACCACCTTTGCCAAACTAGCTGTGCTGCCTTCCCGTGGGCGCATCTACGATGCGCAGCATCACTTACTCGCGTACGACCAACCGTCGTTTAGTCTGGTTCTGACCCGCCTCAACTCGAAGCGTCAAAACTATGCGGCAATGGCGAGACAAATCGCCCCCTTGTTCCATACTTCCGCTGCTCACCTGGAAGACTTGATGGAACACAAAGACCCCGGCTCGACGCAAGTGCGGATCCTTCAGAACGCCACGCCGGAACAAGTCACTTATATCGTGGAACACCAGTCATCGCTGCCGGGACTGCGCATCATTGAAGACCCGAAACGCGCTTACCGCTATGGGAGTCTGGCTGGGCATGTCGTCGGCTATGTCCATCCTGTGCCTGCCAACGAGGCGAGGACGTACGTGGACAAGGGTTATCTGCTCGACGAGTGGGTGGGCCTTGACGGAGTCGAGCGCAGCTACGAGTCTGTCCTGCACGGCCATCTCGGCGAACGCGTATTGACACTGAACGGGTTCGGGGTGCCGAAGTCCGACCTCGGTCTTGACCCGCCGCCGGTCGCTGGCGACAACGTCGAGCTCACGTTGGATGGTCACCTGCAAGCGACGGCGCAGGAGATCGTCGTCGATGAGCTGCAGCACGTGAAAGCGAAATACCACTACAACCCGCGTGATGCCGAGGCTGTCCTGCTCGATGTCCGGACTGGCGGAGTTCTGTCGATGGTCAGCTATCCGTACTACAACCCATCATGGTACAACTCGGGCAAGAGCTATGAAGCGCACGCAACGTACCTCAACGGTCCGTTGACGCCGATGATTAACCATGCTCTGGAAAGTCCGCGCGCTCCAGGGTCGACGGTGAAACCAGTCAACGTCCTGGTCGGGCTGCAACACGGGGTCATCACGCCGGACACGCGCATTCACGACCACGGGTACGAAGTGGTCGGCGAGTCGAAGATGCTGGACTGGCAGCCGCGCGGGCACGGCATCGTGGGGCCGGTCGGCGCGATCGCACAGTCGTGCGACACGTTTATGTATGACATGGGCATGTGGCTCGCGCACTGGCACGACGGACCGCCTAAAGGCGAGTCGGTGGGGCGCTGGATCGTCTACGACCGCATCCGCGCCCTCAACTGGCTGTTCGACGCGGAAGCGGCGTTTGGCCTCGGACCGCTGACCGGGATCGACCTGCCTTATGAAGTGAGTGGCCGCTTGTACGACAACCTCCGTCAGTACAGCGTGGCGCACGCGAAGGAAGAGTTGAAGCGCGAAGGCTACTACTACGACAAAGGGACCCTGTACGACGTGGCAGCGGCCGCGATTGGCCAAAATCAGCAGTTCACGCCCATGCAACTCGCAGACTACGCGCTGACCTTGGCCAACCGCGGTGTGCGGTTGCGCCCGCACGTGTTGCACCGGGTAATCGCGACTGACGGCCACGTCAAGCGCACCGTAGAACGGGTGGAACTCGGGCGAGTCCCGTTTCGTGCGGACTACGTCAACCTTGTCCGCAAGGGCATGTGGGCGACGACGAACCGTCCGGGCGGCACTGCCTACCGCGCCTTCCGCGGCGCTCCCTACGAAGCCGCGGGGAAGACGGGGACTGCGCAGATTGAGCGCAATCGCGATATCTCCCTGTTCATCGGCTACGCCCCGGCCGACCACCCGCAGGTCTGCGTCGCGGTCATGGTTCCTGGCGGCGGCGAGAGCGGCGAGACTGCGGTCCCGATTGCGCGCAAGCTGTTTGACGCCTACTTTCGGGAGCACCACGAGTACTTCGCGCCAAGCGAGTGGACCGATACGGATATCCCGGACGTCTGGAAGACGGACCGCGTGTTGTTGTCGTAGGCGGCGTGGGGCGGTGGCGTGGGGCTGCCGGGCGGCTAAGTGATCGAAAGGATCACATAGGCGGTGTCGCTGGGCGGCTAAGTGACCGAAAGGATCACATAGGCGGCCGCGCCGGGCGCCTAAGTGATCGAAAGGATCACATAGGCGGCCGCGCCGGGCGGCTAAGTGATCGAAAGGATCACATAGGCGGCCGCGCCGGGCGGCTAAGTGATCGAAAGGATCGCATAGGCGGCCGCGCCGGGTGGCTAAGTGATCGAAAAGATCACATAGGCGGTGCCGCCGGGTGGCTAAGTGATCGAAAGGATCGCATAGGCGGTGCTGCTTGGCGGCTAAGTGATCGAAAGGATCACATAGGCGGCCGCGCCGGGTGGCTAAGTGATCGAAAGGATCACATAGGCGGCCGCGCCGGGCGGCTAAGTGATCGAAAGGATCACGCGCCGGGCAGCTAAGCGATCGAAAGGATCACATAGACGGTGCCGCCGGGCGCCTAAGTGATCAAAAGGATCACGCCGCCCGCCGTAGCCAGCAGCGTAACGTAAGTGTACGTTGACTCCATGCCTTACTCGGAATACACTAGAATCACAATTCTGAGCGAGCGCTCAGTCAGCGCTGGGGACTGGTAGCCTTCAGCATTGGGAGCCTTCAACGTTCGGAGCCTTCAGCACTGGTGTCCTTCAACGTTCGAAGCGAACCCTTCGGCGTTCGCATCCACGCGAACGAGCGCTCAGTCGGATCGCGAAACCCGCTCCACCCAAACGCGCCAGGTGAGGAGGCATGTCTTGTGCCCGTCGATATCCCGAGTCAGGTGAAAGATCCCGAACTTCTCCGGGCCAGACGCGCCCAAATCGTCGATGCCGCCGTCACGCTGTTTTCGGAGAAAGGGTTCCACAAGACGACGACACGCGAACTCGCTCGCGCCAGTGGACTCTCGATTGGCGCGTTGTACGAATATGTCCAGTCCAAAGAGGATGTCCTCTACTTGGTGTGTCAACACATCCACCAAGAGGTAGAGTCGGCCTTGCGCCACACTTTGTCCGAGCACGCCTCGGCTGCTGTGCGGCTGCAGAGCGCAATTGAAGGGTTCTTGTCCGTCATGGACGACATGCAAGACGACGTCCTGCTCATCTACCAAGAGAGCAAGTCGCTGCCGGGACCATTTTTGCACGAAGTCCTTGCACATGAACAGCGGATCACGGCCGTCTTCGAACACCTTTTGCAAGAGGGTGTAAAGGATGGCAGTTTTGGCCTTGTACCGACAGATCTGCCTGTCCTGGCGCACACTATCGTCGTCTCCGGGCAGATGTGGGCATTCCGGCGATGGGCGCTGAAGGAAGTTTCATTTGGGACGTTTGCGAAGGCACAAGTTGAGATGCTGATGAAGGCAGCGTGCACCACAAGCGGGAGGGGATTGGAATGAGTCAGATGGAGATCGAGCAGAAGCAGCAGGTTGAGCCCGTCGAGTCCGAACGGGGCGCAACGAAAAGGAACCATCGGACGGAGCAGGATGTGCTAAGTCAGCAGGAGCGTGATCCCTACCAGCCAGCGAACGTTGTCCGGTTTGTGACCGCATCGAGCTTGTTTGACGGTCACGATGCGTCGATCAACATCATGCGGCGTATTCTGCAGTCGTCTGGCGCAGAGGTCATTCACCTTGGGCACAATCGGTCTGTTGAAGAAGTCGTGAACGCAGCCATCCAAGAAGACGTCCAGGGCATCGCCATCAGTTCTTACCAAGGCGGCCACATGGAGTACTTCAAATACATGTACGACCTCTTGCAAGAGCGCGCTGCCGGGCATATTCGCATCTTCGGCGGCGGCGGCGGTGTGATTGTTCCAGAGGAGATCGCAGAACTCGAGCAGTACGGCATCACGAAGGTTTTCTCCCCGGACGATGGGCAGCGGCTCGGGCTGCAGGGGATGATCAACTACATGTTGCGTGTCTGCGACTTTCCGTCGGCGCGGTCGGTGCAGGCGGAACTTGCAGAGCTGCGCACGGACAACTGGCGTGCGCTGGCGAAGCTCGTGACGTTTGTCGAGCAGGCCGAGGCCACCGCGCGCGTGCCTGAGGCTCCAGCATCCGTGCAGGATATCCACGCTGTGTTGCAAGAGCGCGCAACGTCGGTGCCAGTGCTCGGGATCACGGGGACCGGCGGGGCAGGCAAGTCGTCGCTGGCGGACGAACTGGTGCGCCGCTTCCTAGACGACTTTCCCGACAAAACCGTCGCGATCTTTTCCGTTGACCCTTCGAAACAGCGCACGGGCGGAGCGCTGCTCGGCGACCGCATCCGCATGAACGCCATTGACAGTTCGCGCGTGTATATGCGCAGCTTGGCGACGCGGCAGTCGCGGTCGGAACTGTCTGGCGCAATCGACGAGGCCATCCTCATTGCGAAAGCTGCCGGGTTTGACCTCGTCATCGTCGAGACGAGCGGAATTGGCCAAGGAGACGCGCAGATTGTCGACATCGCCGATGTGTCTCTGTACGTCATGACTGCCGAGTACGGCGCTCCGTCGCAACTTGAGAAGATCGAGATGCTCGACTATGCCGACGTCGTTGCCGTCAATAAGTATGACCGCCGCGGCTCTGAGGATGCGCTGCGCTATGTCCAGAAGCAGATGCAGCGCAACCGTGGCGATTTTGCGCAATCGCCCGACGCAATGCCGGTTTACGGCACCATTGCGAGTCAGTTTCACGACCCTGGCACCAATGTGCTCTACCGCGCACTCGTCGACGTCATCAACGACAAGTTTCAGCTCGGCTGGGCGAGCCACTTGGCAACAAACGACGGCAGCCATCACAAGTCGGCTATTATTCCGGGCGAGCGGACTCACTACCTGCTTGAGGTGGTGAACACCGTTCGCGGCTACCGCAAATTCACCGAGGACCAGGTCGCGAAGGCGCGTAAGTGCTGGCAGTTGAAGGGCGTGATCGAGCAACTCAAGGCAGTGCCAGGCGACGCGAACGAGAACACGGCAAGCCTAGCGGCACATGAGACACAGTCCATGCCAGGGACTGACATGGCTGCGTCGCTGCAGGCCATGTACGACCGCCTGTGGGATGAACTGCACGTCGACGCACGGCGTATTCTCGACGGCTGGGATGAGAAGCGCGCTCGCTATGCGGCAGAAGAACTGGTGACGCGCGTGCGCGACCGCGAGATTCGCACGCCGCTTCGGACGGTCTCGCTGTCTGGCCTGTCCATCCCGAAGGTCTGTCTGCCGCGCTATCAAGATTGGGGCGAAATCTTGCACTGGTCGCTGCTTGAGAATGTGCCTGGCGAGTTCCCGTACACGGCTGGCGTGTTCCCGCTCAAGCGCACGGAGGAAGAGCCAAAGCGCCAGTTCGCCGGTGAAGGCACACCGACGCGTACCAACCATCGCTTCCACTACCTGTCGCAAGACGACCCTGCGAAGCGGCTGTCGACCGCGTTTGACAGCGTGACCTTGTACGGTGAAGACCCTGATGAGCGCCCGGACATCTACGGCAAAGTGGGCGAGAGCGGCGTCAGCATTTGCACGCTCGACGACATGAAGAAGCTGTACGCAGGGTTTGACCTCTGCGACCCGCGCACGAGCGTGTCGATGACGATTAACGGACCTGCGCCAATTCTGCTCGCGATGTACATGAACACCGCGATCGACCAACAGGTAGACGCGTTCACTCGCGAACACAACCGCACACCGAACAGCGATGAACTTGCCGCCATCCGCACTCGCACGCTGCAGACAGTGCGCGGCACCGTGCAGGCAGACATTCTCAAAGAAGACCAGGGCCAGAACACATGTATCTTCTCGACGGAATTTGCGCTGCGCATGATGGGCGATATCCAGCAGTACTTCATCGACTACAAGGTGCGTAACTACTACAGTGTCAGCATCAGTGGCTACCACATCGCCGAGGCAGGGGCGAACCCCATTTCGCAGCTCGCGTTCACGCTCGCCAACGCATTCACCTACGTCGAGTACTACTTGAGCCGTGGCATGGACGTGAATGACTTCGCGCCAAACTTGTCGTTCTTCTTCAGCAACGGGATGGACCCCGAGTACACCGTCATCGGCCGTGTTGCACGGCGTATTTGGTCGACAGCGATGAAGGCCAAGTACGGCGCCAACGAGCGCAGTCAGAAGCTCAAATACCACATCCAGACCTCCGGCCGTTCACTGCACGCCCAGGAAGTCGACTTCAACGATATCCGGACAACGCTGCAGGCGTTGCTTGCCATTTATGACAACTGCAACTCCCTGCACACCAACGCCTTCGATGAGGCAATCACGACACCGACCGAGGGCTCCGTACGGCGCGCAATGGCCATTCAGATGATTATCAACCGCGAGTTTGGTCTGATGAAGAACGAGAACCCTCTGCAAGGCGCGTTCATTGTCGAGGAACTCACGGACCTAGTGGAGCAAGCCGTGCTCGAAGAGTTCCTGCGCATCAACGATCGCGGCGGCGTCCTTGGCGCGATGGAGACGCAGTATCAGCGCAGCAAGATTCAGGAGGAGTCGCTGTATTACGAGCACCTCAAGCACTCGGGTGACCTCCCCATCATCGGGGTGAACACGTACCTGAACCCGGCGACGCTCGCTGATGACTACCAGCCCCCGAAACTCGAACTCGCTCGTGCGACGAAGGAAGAGAAAGAGGAGCAGATTGCGAACCTGCGGGCTTTCCAAAACGCGCACGCGGATGAGTCTGAGGTTGCGCTCGCGCGGCTTAAAGAAGTGGCTCGCAGCGGCGGCAACCTGTTTGCGGAACTGATGGAGACGGTTCGCGTGGCAAGCCTTGGGCAAATCACGCACGCACTGTACGAAGTCGGGGGTCAGTATCGGCGCAACATGTAGCGCATGGAATGGGCCTTCCTATGGCAAACTACCCCATGTCGGAAAACTATGTCCGGCTCCTCCCGTAGGAGCCGGCTCGCTTTCACTGGGGAGGGGTAGCGTTGCGGCTGAACGACCGACTGCACATCGGTATGGCGCTTGTCGGCATGGTGTTTTGTTTGACGACACCGCTGGCGCTCATTGTTCACGCGAACCACCGAACGCCAGCGCCCAATGCCCCGACATTTCGCGACGTGTCGGACGATGACCTGACGACCGACGGAAGTGTCGTGGTGTTGCGCGGGGACGGAGCGTGGCAACCGCCCATTGCCGTGGTCTCGCCGTACGATCACGTTGGCGCGCTTCCTTTTAACGCAATCGCGAACAGTGTCAATCAGGCCGGATTGACTCGGGCTTCAGCGCTGTACCCCTATGAACTCGTGTTTTATCGTGCAACAGGTCAACTGGACCGGACATTTTACGCAAACCCCGACGGCGTTCTGATGGACGCAACGACTAGGCTGCACTTCCAGGCCGCCCCCATCTTGCAGACTTACCTCGAGCAAATTGACAAGTCCTGAAAAAACCGAGTAGGACAGACTCATTCCTGGTTTTGGAGGTGACTTCGTGCGTAAACCGAAGGCAGCGCTCGCTCGTGAAGCGTGGTGGCTGCTCGCCATCAGTGGCTGTTTCGCGCTTTCGATTGGCCTTTCGAACACATTCGTGAATATCTACTTGTGGAAAGTGGACAAGAGTTACACGTCCATCGGTTGGTACAATGTCGCGGTGTACACGCTCATCCCCATTGCGTTTATAGTCGCGGGTGCGCTGGCAAAGCACAGGCAACCGGTACTTACTTTGCGACTTGGTGTCGCACTGCACGGTGTGTTTTACGCCCTCGTGCTCGTGGGTGGAAATGCTTTGGCCCGCCTGCCGCTGATTCCTGGCATCGTCATGGGCATCGCGGCCGGGTTTTACTGGCTGTCGTTTAATTGGTTAAGCCTGCTGTTCACGGACAAAGCGGCGCGAGACCGCTTTTACGGGCTCAATGGCGTGTTCAGCGCCGTGGCGGGAATGGCGGCGCCAACAGTTGCCGGATACGTGATCAGCCACGAGGACCGCTTTGGGGGACTGACAGGGTACCATGTGATCTTTGGCTTGTCGCTCGCTCTCTTTGCTGTCGCGACGGTCGCGAGCTTGCGCCTGCGAGCAAAGGCAATCGGGGGTCAACTGAAACTGCGGCGGGCTCTGCGAGCCGCACTGTCCGATCCGAAATGGCGCAAGACGCTCTACGGGTGCGGTGTGTACGGCTTGCGAGAAGGCGTGTTTCTGTTCTTGATTGGCCTCTTGATTTACGTCGCAACCGGGAGTGAACTCGAACTCGGAGAGTTCCTGTTGTGGCAAAACGCGCTGTCGTTTGCCTCGTTTTTCTTGGTCGGACGCTTTACAACAGACCGCAACCGGATGTGGGTAATTGGCATCGGTGCAGTGGGCATGGCGGTGACAGCCCTGGTCTTTATTTTGCCCATCACGGCGGCGTCCGTGATGTGGTACGGCAGTCTGATAGCGGTCTTTTTGCCGATGTTCATCGTGCCGTTGCAGGGGACGGTCTTTAATCAGATTGGTGCGCTTGACAGAACTGGCGAGACGTACGTCGAACAGATCATCTTACGTGAAGTCATTGAAAACGCTGGCCGGGTTGTTGGGGTTGGTGCGTTCCTTGCCGTGATTGCGTTTCGACCTGATGCGCGCGCAATCGGCTGGTTTGCGGTGGTTTTGGGCTTCGTACAACTCGGGACGTGGGGACTGCTGTTGCAGGGAGGGCGACAAGAAGTGGACGTGGACGTTAAGCAACAAGAGAGAAGCAACTGGGCGCCTCGCAGAGTCGGTAAAAGATTCTAACAAATCACGGATAAATGCGCGGGCTATCCACAGGAACACCTTCAGGACAGCCCGTAAGACGACAAGCTTGTTCTCTCCAAATTGAGGTTCGGTTCCGGCTTACTTTTGGAAGAAAGCCCGGTTCTTTTCGATAAAGGACTTCTCTTCTTCTGGGACAAAGTCCTCCATGAAAATAGCCGACACGGGGCAGACGGCCTCGCAAGCACCGCAGTCGATGCAGGAATCTGGATCGATGTAGTACTGGTCTTCTCCCTCGTGGATGCAGTCGACCGGACAGGTTTCGACGCAGTCAGCGGCCTTTTCATCGATGCAAGGCGACACAATTACGAAAGCCACGCGGAACTCCTCCTCAAACAAAGAAAATAGGTTACCAAAGACTACAAACATCATATACCACGGGCATGGGCATTTCAACAGCGGTGGTGTCCGTCCGATCAGGGATTTCGTGGCATATCCGGGTGGCTTAAACGGCACTTGTCCGCAACCGAATATATGAGAACGAATCCGCTCAAAGAGGTCAAAGTGTATTCCCTTTCTCTTTGAAATTGGCAAGTTGGCGGTTCACAGATGAGCAGGCATGCACGCTCGCTGCGCAGCGGTCATAAGATGGCCTGCATGCCCGAACCCCGCTGGCGTCTTGACGTCCGCGTTTCTATATCAAGAGGTCAGTTTGTCCCTCCTGTGAGGGCACTCTGGCCTCTTTACGCTGTAGTAGGCAGGCGGCAGAGACGGACAGACATACCGGGCATTCCCAGCCCATATGAATTGAGCAAATGGATTGACAATATGGAAAGAAGGGGTTTGATGTTTCAGTGTCCTGCCTGCGGTGAACTGCTTGAGGCTCTCACGAACGTGCATTGTCGCACACATCATCGCGCAAGTCGGACGGAACTCATTGCTCGTTATGGAACGCCCAAGTACATCATCCCAGCTGTCAACCGGGACGTTCAGCGGTGGATTCGAGACGTCCAGGTCATCAAGCGACTCGATTTTGACCTTGCACAGGCGGCCGCTCGAAATCAGCGCTGAATTTTGCCCCTGGTGACCTCGTTGATAAGGGGTACAGCTTTCGTTCATACTAGGTGCGATTGGAGACAGACCCTCCATCGATTCGTAGCTGGTCTGGAAGGAGGCCTCCCATGACCGGATTTACCAGTGTGCACGACGGTCGACTGCACGTTCACGTCTACCCGACGCACCAGTTCCAAACACAGCATCTCCAACTCAAACTGGTGGTCCCTCTCCAGTCAGAGGGGCTCACCAGTACCGCAATGCTCCCTTACCTCTGGATGGAAGGGACAGAGGCTTTTCCATCGGCACTCGCCTTGATGCAGCGCACGGATGAACTGTATGGGGTGGCCCTCCGCGCTGGAATCGCCAAGCGCGGAGACCGCCACATCGCGGAAGTGTACGCAGGCGTGCCTGGTGAGATGGCGCTGTCCATGAACGGCGTGTTCGAGGAGGCACAGCGACTTGCGTTTGACGTCGCGACGAAGCCTTACCGAGTCGACGGCGTGTTTCCGGAAAAACACGTTACCCGTGAAAAGGCTCTGCATCGGCGCCGGATCGAGAGCCTGTTTGACGACAAGATTGCCTGGGCTATGGACCGCTGTATGCAGTCGGTGTATGCCGACGGGCGGTTTGGGCTACCGCGGTTAGGTCGCCTGGACGACGTTGAAGCCGTCACCACTGAAACACTGGCGACTGCCCACGAGCGCTTGTTGTCGGAGGCACAAGCGCATTTGTATCTGGTTGGAGCCTGGTCTGATGCAGAGCGCGTGGCAGCCGATGCACTGGAGGCACTGCGGCGGGTATTGCCGAGCAGTCGCGCTGCTGAAACAGGGCCCATCAAACCGCTCGAGGTCCGGAGTGGTGAAATTCGCCGTGTCACAGACGAACAACCCGTTCGGCAAGGCAAACTGAACCTGGCGTTTCGCACTGGGACATCTCTGCCGGGGACCGACTATCCCGCTCTCATGGTCTATAACGGTATCCTCGGGGGGTTTCCACACTCGAAGTTGTTTGTCAACGTTCGCGAAAAGGCCAGCCTTGCTTATTACGCATCCAGCCGACTAGACGGCTTGACCGGGGTGCTGGCTGTGCAGACAGGGATTGAAGTGGCACAGGCTGAGCGAGCAGAGTCAATTATCCTCGAACAGGTGCAAGCCATGAAAGACGGCCGGATCGCTGAAGATGAGTTGAATTATACAAAGCGCGGCATGCGCAACCAGTACCTGCAGGCGAACGACCAGCCGATGTCGCTGGTGGATTTGCACTTCGCCGGAGTTTTGGCAGGGAAAGAGCGCGCGCTGCCTGACACGGTCGCAGCCATTGAAGCTGTCCACCTGGAGGATGTGGTGAGAGTCGCACAACAGGTTCAGCTCGACACCGTGTATTTTTTGCGCAGTGAGGTGACGAGCCATGCGTGAACATGACTATTCTCGGTTCCGGCAAAAGTTGTACACAGAGCAATTAGACAACGGGTTGACTGTATGCCTGTTGCCAAAGCCAGGATTTGAACAGGTGTTTGCCACCTTCAGCACGCACTACGGATCAATCGACAGCGTTTTTCGGCTGTCCGGCGAACCTGACTACGTATCAGTGCCTGAAGGCATTGCACACTTTCTTGAACACAAAATGTTTGAGTCTCCGCAAGGTGACGTATTCAATGACTTTGCTCGCGGCGGAGCTACGGCAAATGCCTACACGTCGTACGACCAGACCACGTACTTGTTTTCCTCGACCGAGAACGTAGACGAAAACTTGCGTGTGTTGCTGGATTTCGTGCAGGAGCCGTACTTCACCGACGCCAGCATCGAGAAAGAAAAAGGCATTATCGGGCAGGAACTGAGAATGTATGAAGATGACCCTGACCGCCGGTCCCTGTCTGAACTGCTCCAGGCAATGTACAGTGAGCACCCCGTGCGAATTGATATTGGCGGGACTGTAGAGAGTATTCAAGGCATCACCCGCGACTTGTTGATGCGCTGCTACCAAACCTTCTATCACCCTGCCAACATGTTGTTGCTTGTGGTTGGTGGATTTGACCCCGAGCACGTGCTGGACTTGGTCCGAGAGAATCAGTCTGGGAAGAGTTTCGCGCCTGCGCCGACGATTGACCGCTATTATCCGGACGAACCGGCCAAGGTGGCACGGGCGAAAGCAGAGGTTGGGCTGAGCGTCAGCCAACCACGGTGTCTGGTCGGTTGGAAGGATGCGAAAACGGGACTGAGCGGACGGGAACTCTTGCACCAGGAGTTGCTCACGGCGGTAGTGCTCGATGTGTTGTTCGGCCGCAGCAGTCCGACCTACCAAGAGTGGGTGGATGAAGGACTGATTGACCAACAATTCGGCTGGGAGTACGAAGTGACGCCGACTTACGGGTTTTCCCTGGTCGGTGGCAATACGACCTCTCCAGACACTCTCCTGGCCCGGATTAACGCAGCCTTGGACAAGGCTACTGAGGTTGGGCTCGCAGAAGCTGACTTTGAACGGTGCAGAAAAAAAACCTTGGGACGCTTCGTTGCGTCTCTGGATTCTCCGTACTACATCGCACACAGCTACAGTTCATACGCGTTTAAGGACGTGGATTTGTTCGATACTGCAGACGTCTTGGAGTCTTTGACGTTGGCCCAGGCCAATGAGCGCTTGCGCAGTCACTTCGTTACTTCGCAACAAACCGTTTCGGTCATCACTCCCATCGGCGCGCGCGCTTGACGCGTGCGCCGACTTACGTACATACAAGGAGGCACTGGCGTGGACCTCGATTTGGAAGGCAAAGTGGTGCTAGTCACAGGCGCCGCACTTGGGGTTGGCAGGCAGATGGTGAGAGCGCTCGCGGCTGAAGGCGCGCGCGTAGTGCTCCACTACTTCAACTCTGCAGATGCAGCCCAAGCATTGATGGAGGAAGTGCGCTCTTCCGTCGCAGCAGAGGTACACCTGGTGCAGGGAGACCTCGGCGACTACCAACAAGTAGAGCGCTTGCGCGACGAACTCGCGCGCATCGGAGACCTGTACGGCGTGGTCAACAACGCGGGGTTCGGTCAGTATAAGCGGCTGTACGACTATCAACCCGGCGAGTGGCACAGAGAAGTGAGCGCTTGTTACTTCAGCGTCTTACACCTGGCCTATTTGTTAGTCCCACAGATGACACATCAGGGGCGGGGGAAGTTCATCAATCTCGTCGGGGATTCAGCCCGCACCGGCGACCGCAATCTCATCATTTCCTCGTCCGCGCGGGGAGCGGCCATTAGCTTTGTCAAGTCACTTGCCCAGGAAGTCGGGCCAAAGGGTGTGCAGTGCAATACCATGTCGCTCGGCCTCGTGGACAAGCCAGACAGTCCGCTCGACCCAGAGCTAGTTCCGAAAATCACTCGGCAGTATCCTGCCGGCCGACTTGGAACGCCGCAAGACGTCGCAGATGCGATGCTGTTTTTGTTGTCGAGCCGCTCGAACTGGGTGACAGGGCAGGTTCTCGCAGTCGACGGCGGATTTACGATGCTCGGCTGAGCCACGCATGTTTCTCGTCTACCTCGCATGAACTTGAGTAGAGGGGGGAGCGGTCATCGACTTCTCATTTACGTCAAAGGGCGCCAAGGGCATCAGCGCCTTTCTCGTGCCAACAGGTCTGCCAGGTGTGCATACCGAGGTCTGTCGGGATATGGGGACCGTCCCGATTGCGCGTGGCTCGGTCGTTCTGGACAGCGTTCGCGTGCCTGCCGAGAATTTGGTCGGAGTGGAGAACCGCGGGTTTTACGAAGTGATGAACGGGTTTGACCTGAGTCGCATTTTGATTGCTCTCCAGTGCATTGGCGCTGCGTTGCAAAGCCTCGACGAGACGATAGCGTTTGTCAAAGTCAGACACACCTTAGGACACCCCTTGGCCAAGTACCAAGGGGCGTCTTTTCCCATTGTCGAGCACTACACCAAACTACAGATGGTCAGGTGGCACTGCTATCGAGCGCTGTGGCTTCGCGATTGCGGGCGGCCGCACACGATGGAGGCCGCGATGGCGAAGTGGATGGGGCCAAAGGCTGCCGTCGCCGCGCAGACCCAACAGATGGTCATTGCCCGGGAATTGTTCGGCCGCGCCTATAAACCCTGTTAAGCGCAACCGAGGAGGGGAACCGGCATGAATTTGACCGACATTCTCTACGAGAAGCAGGGCGGTGTTGCCAAAGTAACAATCAATCGGCCAAAGGCGATGAATGCGTTTCGCGGCCAGACCGTGGACGAGATGATCACGGCCTTTCGCGACGCGTGGGACGACAACGAAATCGGTGTCGTCGTCTTGACCGGTGCGGGTGACCGCGCGTTTTGTGCCGGCGGTGACCAAAAGGAGCGTGCAGCGGACGGGTACGGTGCGAAAAGTGGGCTTGGCAACGGCATTGGTATCGAGATTGAGACGCTGCACTACTACATTCGCAGCATTCCGAAGCCTGTCATCGCGGCCGTCAACGGTTACGCCATCGGCGGCGGACACGTCTTGCACGTGATCTGCGACTTGACAATCGCCTCTGACAGGGCAATCTTCGGGCAGAGTGGGCCGAAGGTGGGCAGCTACGACGTCGGCTTTGGGAGCAGCTACCTCGCGCACATTGTCGGTCACAAAAAGGCCCGTGAAATTTGGTACCTGTGCGAACAGTACAGTGCCGAAGAAGCGCGAGAGATGGGGCTTGTGAATAAAGTTGTGCCGCATGAACAGCTCATGGAGGAAGTTGACCGTTGGTGTCAGAAGATTCTAGATAAGAGTCCGACCGCCCTCAAGGTCCTGAAGCAGTCGTTTAACGCAGATGTGGCGTTCATTGAGGGCATCTCGCAACTCGGCATGGCGAGTCTAGCGATGTACTATGGCACGGAAGAAGCGCAGGAGGGCAATCGAGCCTTCCGAGCGAAGCGACCCGTTGACTTTCGGAAGTTCCGGGGGTGACGCACCTGCTCTGAGACTCAGTTCGATCACGTTGACAACTGGCAGTGCACAAGGGGAGGATGCATGATGACGGCACAAGTGGCATTTGTCACCGGGGCGGGAAGCGGAATTGGCAGAGCCATCGCGCATCAGTTAGCGCAAGCAGGGACGGTGGCTGTGGCGGACGTGCGACTTGATGCGGCGCGGGAGACGGTGACAGAAGTTGAACGCGCGGGCGGAAAGGCCATTGCCGTTCACTGTGACGTGACCGACCTCGCAAGTGTGGAACGGGCGCGCGATGAGGTGCTTGCAGCGTGCGGGTTCGTAAACGTCCTCGTCAACAATGCGGGCTGGGACAAGGTCGAGCCTTTTCTCGACAGCTCGCCTGATACCTGGGACCGCATTCTGCGGATCAACCTGCTTGGTCCGATGCACACGTGCAAAGTTCTGCTGCCAACCCTGATTGAGCATGGGAGCGGTCGCGTCGTCAACATTGCCTCTGATGCGGGTCGTGTCGGTTCAACCGGGGAAGCGGTATACTCCGCGGCGAAAGGAGGCGTGATTGCCTTCACGAAGACGTTGGCTCGAGAACTAGCGCGTTACCACATCAACGTCAACTGCGTTGCGCCAGGACCTGCAGACACGCCGCTGTTTGCGGAGATTGGGTCGTATAACCCCGGCATCAAGAGTGCCCTTGAGAAGGCGATTCCACTGCGGCGCCTTGGACGGCCGGAGGACATCGCAGGGGCAGTCGCGTATTTTGTCTCCAAAGAGGCGAGCTATGTCACGGGCCAGACGCTGTCAGTGAGTGGTGGTTTAACCATGGTATAGACAATTCTAGCTGTGGTTGCGCTACAATGAGGACGATGTAATTTAGAGAAGCACGAGGGGTGAGGTTGCCGGTGAAGCTTCAAACCATACTCACAGATTCGTATAAGGCGCGGTACATGAACGACTGGCCGCACCGAACCATTGTGTCTGTGCTGAAACAGCGAGCCAAGGAGATTCCAGACAAGGTTGCCATCATAGACCGTAATTCCTCTTACACCTATCGGGAATTTGAAGAAGTCGTAGACCGCGTCGCACTTGCTTTGCAGGCCTACGGAGTGGGAGCGGGCGATGTCGTCTCCTTCCAACTGCCGAACTGGAACGAATTCCTCATCTTACATTTTGCGACGACGCGCATTGGCGCCATTAGCAACCCGCTCATTCCGATCTATCGAGATCGCGAAATTTCATATATGGTCAGAGAGGCGGAGTCAAAGGTTCTTGTCATTCCCGATGTCTTTCGCGGTTTCGACTACACGGAGATGATTAGCCGCCTGCGGCCAAACTGGCCAGCGCTCCAGCATGTATTTGTGATTGGTGAGCACGTTCCTGAAGGCTTTGAGGCATTCTCAAAACTTACGGACGAGCCATGGGAGACGCGTGGCAGTATAACAGCGCTGGACGACATCGTGCTTGACCCGAACGACGTCACGGAAATTGTCTTCACGTCCGGAACTACGGGTATGCCCAAAGGTGTCATGCATACACACAACACGCTTGGCACGACCAACGATATCATGGTGGAACGCCTTGGCTTGACATCTGACGACGTCATCTTCATGGCCTCGACGTTTGCGCACCAGACCGGATTTTTGTACGGCGTACGGATGCCAATTGAACTCGGCGCTACAGCCATTTTTCAGGACGTGTGGAATCCACATCGCCTTGTCGACCACATTGAACAGGACAAAGTTACCTTCACGATGGCAGCAACGCCATTTCTGTACGACCTTGTGCAGCTTGAAGGGCTCAAGGACCGTGACTTGAGTTCGCTGAAATACTTTGTTTCGGCCGGAGCGCCCATCCCGCGCCCGCTGGTGCGCGAAGCGTACGAGAAGCTGCCCTGCCGAATCCTGTCCGGATGGGGCCAGTCTGAGAACGGTCTCGTCACTGTCACCATGCCAGGAGATTCGATCGACAAGCTGACTAGCACTGACGGGTGTCCACTGGGGCATCTCAAGGTCAAGACTGTTGATGAATCTCAGGCACTGGTTGCCCCGGATACGGAAGGAGATTTGTGGGTGGCTGGGGCAACGGTGTTTGTTGGCTATTTGAAAAACCACGAGTACACCGTCTCTCAGTTCGTCGACGAGTGGTTTATCACGGGTGACCGCGCAACGATTGACTCCGATGGGTACGTCCGCATCACCGGCCGGCAAAAGGATACCATCATCCGTGGCGGTGAAAACGTGCCGGTCTCCTACATAGAAAACCTCCTGCATGAGCACCCGGATGTGGCAGTCGCACAATTGGTGGCGATGCCGGACGCGCGTCTGCAGGAACGCGCTTGCGCGTTCGTCAGCATGAAACCAGGACGCGAGCCGCTGACGATGGCCTCGATGACCGCCTTTCTCAACCAGAAAGGCGTGACCCGGCAATACTGGCCGGAACGCATCGAAATTGTCGAGGAGTTCCCGCGCACCGCGAGCGGCAAGGTACAGAAGTTCCGCTTGCGTGAACTCATCGCTGCAAAGTTGCAAACCGATTGATTGGAGGTATCGGCTGTGAGACTTGCAGGTAAAGTCGCCGTTGTCACGGGCGGGGGAAGCGGTATTGGCCGCGCCTGTGCGCGAGAGTTCGCCCGTGAAGGGGCGAAGGTTGTCGTCGGGGACATCAACCATGAGACGGGTCAGGAAGTCGTTTCAGACATCACGGCGGGTGGCGGCAACGCGCTGTTTCACCCTGTAAACACTGCCGACTACGGGCAGGTCGAGGCGTTGGTGCAAACCGCCGTGGACCATTACGGAAGGCTCGACGTGATGTTCAACAACGCTGGCGTCGGCGGCTTGCAGGTGAGCGTGCTGGAGATGCCGATTGAAGAGTACCACCGTGTGGTGGCAGTTGATCAACACGGTGTGTTCTACGGGATTCGAGCAGCAGGCCGAGCAATGAAAGAGACGGGCGGCGGCGTCATCATCAACACCGCGTCGGTCTACGGTTTCATCGCAGACCGCAGACAGTTCCCGTACCACGCGAGCAAAGGCGCAGTTGTCATGATGACGAAGGCGGCGGCGCTGGAACTCGCCCCGTACGGAATTCGCGTGGTCGCGATTGCGCCAGGTCTGATCGACACGCACATCGTCGACGGCTGGCGCGACAATCCTGCCATCTGGGACGCTGCTCAGAAGGCACAGATGCGCCGTCGTATGGGGACGCCTGAGGAGGTGGCGAAATTCGTCACCTTCCTCGCCAGCGACGATGCCTCATTCCTCAACGGACACGAGTTCTTCGTCGACGACGGCGCCGCGTCATTCAAGCGTTGAGGTTCGTCTTGACGGCACTGGACAGAGAATGTGACAGGAGAGTGAGTCATGGCTGCCGCTGACAGGTTTCGCCCGTTTGTCGGGCGTAGCTCCACGCCGGTAAAAAACGAAGTCGAGAAAGGGGCCATCCGGAAGTTCGCTGAGGCCATCGGTGATCCAAATCCGCTCTACCGCGACGAACAGTATGCTGCCGGGACGCGTTATGGGCGCATCGTCGCACCGCCGACGTTCAGCAGGTCTTTCGACTTTGGTGACATTCCTGAGTTCGAACTGCCATTTGCAGGTCTCATCCACGGTTCGCAGGAGTTCAGCTACAAAAAGCCGATTTGCGCTGGCGATGTGGTGTACTGCAGCAACAAACTCGTCGATGTGTTTGAAAAATCGGGATCGCTTGGCACGATGGTGTTCCTTGTGTTTGAGCAGACAGTTGCCGACGAAGCTGGGGAGCACTTGCTTGTGCAGAAGTCGACGGTCATTTATCGACCACAGGCGTAGGCATCGCATTTGCACTTCTGTAACGTCGTTTGCTGCTTGAGCACCAACCGGTCGGTTTGGCCGGAGGAGGGAGTGTGGAACGAATGGAACGTTATCAGCCGGGTCAAGCGCTCGGCCCGCTGGTCAAGCCGCCAGTCACCAAGACGCAGCTCGTGATGTACTCGGGCGCATCAGGGGACTTTAACCCCATTCATACAGTGGACGAGTTTGCGCAGCAGGCGGGGCTTGGCGGCGTTATCGCGCACGGTATGTTGACAATGGCGTTTGTCGGCCAGATGCTGTCGGAGATTGTCGGTGTGGAAGGGGACTTGTTGACGTTTGGGATTAGATTCACGGGTATGGTCCGCCCGGGGGATGTTGTCACCTGCGCAGGTACAGTGAAAGCGGTTGAGGATGTAGATGGGCAGCAGGTGGTGCGCGCCGATGTGTGGGGGATGACGCAAAAGCAAGAGCGCGTCGTTGCGGGTCATGCAGAGTTTGCTGTAGCTCTTCGCTGACGTCGGCGAGGTGGGGCACCAAGGAGTATCGTAATGTCGTAAATTAACTGAAGAGAGGATGCCTACATATGGGGCGTTTAGAGAACCGAGTTGCAATGGTGACAGGAGCTGCGCGTGGCATTGGGGCTGCTACCGCGCGCAAGCTTGCGCAGGACGGCGCAAAGGTCGCCGTGATTGACCTACAAGAGGAGTTCACGCGCGACACCGTGGCGTCGATTGAGGCGGAAGGCGGCAAGGCCATCGGCATCGGCTGCAACGTGGCTGTCGCCAGCGAAGTGGATGCGGCGGTCGAACGGATTGTCCAAGCCTACGGCCGACTCGATATTCTGGTCAACAACGCTGGGTTAATCAGGGACAACCTGCTGTTCAAGATGACAGAAGACGACTGGGATACGGTTCTGAACGTGCATTTGAAAGGGAGCTTTTTGTGTGCGAAGGCAGCGCAAAGAGTGATGGTGGAACAGAAGTACGGGAAAATTGTCAACACGAGCAGCACCTCAGCGCTCGGCAACCGTGGACAAGCGAACTACTCTGCTGCCAAAGCTGGATTGCAGGGCTTTACGAAAACCCTGGCGATTGAACTCGGCCAGTTCAACATTAACGTCAACGCAGTTGCACCGGGTTTTATTGACACGGAGATGACCAAGCAGACGGCAGAGCGCATGGGACTGAACCCGGAGCAATTCAAACAGGCGGTGGCCGCTCGCGTCGCTCTGCGCCGCGTCGGCAAACCGGAAGACGTCGCGAACGTTATCGCGTTCCTCGTGAGCGAGGATGCGAGCTACGTGTCTGGTCAGGTGATCTACATCCACGGTGGCGGGAACGCGATTTGACGTTCCTCCGTCAGCGTTCGAGTCCCGCTGACCTCAGCACAATGTGACCGGGACTCGGGCGCGCGTTGACAGGTGCCGGGCCCTGCTCTATGATCGCAATGAAAACTTAACCCATCAGGTGCCCGGAGGACTTGAGCCTCGGGAGAATAGGGAAACCGGTGTGAGTCCGGTGCGGTCCCGCCACTGTAATCAGCCCACCTTCACATCTAGCGTGGAGGCCATGGACTGTGAGCCAGGAGACCTGCCTGATAGGAGCAGCAGCCGACCTTCGAGGAAAGGTTATGGATCTGTATGGGAACGTACATACGGAACTCCAGCCACCCTGTCGTCGACAGGGTTTTTCTTTTGACAAGGGACGCTGAAATGTGGATTCACGACCACGTAGAAGCGAGCTGTTGCCTCGTGTGCAAGGCAGACACGCAGCAGGCAGCCACGAAGGAGGCGTCCCGATGAGACGAATGTCGCCCGCCCGCACGATGACGTGGCTTGGCTTGCTCTTTGTTGCGGCGGCCTTGGCCGAAGTGGCCGTCGGCCCGATGTCCATCAGCCCCGGCCAAGCCGTTGTGCAGCTGTGGGCGTATTTTCACGGCGGGCGCAGTGCCGACGCAGTCGTCATGGGCGCAATTCGCTTGCCTCGGATGGTCGCAGGTGCTGTTGTAGGGGCAGGACTGGCGTCGACCGGAGCCGCGCTGCAGGCAGTGTTTCGCAACCCAATGGCCGATCCCGGCATTATTGGCGTCGCGAGCGGAGGCTCCCTTGGCGCTGTCGCGGTGATCCAAAGCGGGCTGGCCGCAGCGGGTTTCTGGTGGACGCCGCTTGGCGCGTTTGCCGCGGGCTTGGTGGCGGTCTTCCTGATTTACCGCATCGCGACCGTCCGTGGCCGTACCGCCATCTACTCGCTGTTACTAGCGGGCGTCGCGGTCAGTTCCTTTTGCAGCGCCATGGTCAGCCTCATCATGTCGCTCACCCCGCTGCAGACGATGCAGCAGATGCTGTTCTGGTTGATGGGGGGACTCGACGGGATTACTTGGGCAAGCGTTCTGATGGTCGGCGGGGTGTTCGCGGGAGGATTTGTCGCCTACTTCCTGCTTGCCGATGGTCTGGATATTCTGTCGCTCGGAGAGGAGCACGCGGAGGCGGTCGGTGTCCACTTGCAGCGGGTCAAGCAGGTGACTTTTGTGGCGGCGGCTTTCGTGGTTGGCGCCTGCGTCAGCGTAAGTGGCGTGATTGCGTTCGTCGGTCTAATCGTTCCACACGTGATGCGCCTTGTCATTGGTCCCCGCCACCGGCTGCTGCTGCCGGCATCTGCGATTGGCGGTGCGGTGCTCGTTCTTTTCTCTGACTTGGTGGCGCGGATGGTGCTGTTGCCGCGTGAACTGAACGTCGGAATTGTCACAGCGAGCCTGGGCGCTCCGTTTTTTCTATACTTGTTGCGCAGTCGCGACACTGCATATGGGAGGCGCTGAGGCTGATGACTCGTTTGACCTTGTCGGGCGTTGGCTTTGGCACAATCGTTGAAGACATCAGCGTCGACTGGAAGGCCGGTCAGTTGGTCGGCCTGATTGGGCCAAACGGCGCAGGCAAATCTACGCTTCTGCGCCTGATGGCCGGGGTCCGCTCGCCAGACCAAGGGCGGGTTGACCTAGACGGCCTGGACATCCGCGAGCTCGGCACCAGAGCACGTGCCCGGGCGATTGCATACTTACCTCAGCAGATCCCGGAAGACGTCCCATTTAACGTCTACGAGTTCGTGCGAATGGGGCGCTACTCGCATCCTGGATCCACGGCGGCCGACAACGAAGCCGCAGTTCGTGAGGCCTTGGCGCGGATGAACCTTGAGCATGCAGCAGAAGTGCCGCTGTCGTCGCTGTCCGGTGGCGAACGGCAACGGGCTGGGGTAGCTCGCTGTCTGGCGCAGGAAAGCAGGGTGCTCCTGCTCGACGAACCGATTGCGAGTCTCGACTTGTACTACCAACTGGATATCTTGCAACACCTGCAGAAATTGACGGAGTCTGGGTATCTCGTCGTGTTGGCGATTCACCACTTGGAACTCGCGATTCGCTTTTGCAGCGACCTCCTGCTTTTGCACAAAGGTAAAATGCATGGTTCAGGAGACGTGCAGGACGTTCTGAGCGAGAAGGCACTCGCTGACGTGTTCGGCGTTTCAGCGCGCACATACTGGGATCCGTTCGTGGACAGCCTCCGACTGAGTCTAATTGACCGCGTGGGCGTTGGGGCGACCAGCCCGCCACTGCGGCTGGAAAAATGAACGCGGGAGGTCCCCATTGCGGAACCTGCCCGGTCAATGTCGTGGTGTTCGGTTCGTGCCCATGACGTCAGTCCTGCCCCTGACGCCGCCATTTCTGGAACTCGAGAAACTGTCGGAACTCCTCTTTACTGACACCTGAGTTCATCGCCTCACGTACGATGTTCAGCCAGTCAGGGTCGAAGTGATTGTCGTCTCCCGTGACGGCGGTTGATGAGGTGTCTTCCGCTTCGATCAATACGTGAACGGGTACGTCCAGCACAGCGGCTAACCGCTCCAACACGTGAATGGACGGATTCACTTGAATGTAGCGCTCGATGGCACTCAAATACGACTTTGCCACCCCGGCCCGTTCCGCGAGTTCCGACAAAGACAAGTTTTTTTGTAGGCGGTACTGACGGATACGGTCTCCGATCACGGTGGCCAGCCTCTCCTTGTTGTCACAGTTTTGCGCTGGGTCTGCAGGAAATTATATCAGATTCATGTAACAAGCGTGGTTTTTTGTTGATCGAAAAACTAGACGGCCTTTTGACGGAAACGAAAAAACTGGCGCACGTCGTCGGGCGTCAATCCTGCCTCTCGCGCCTTTAGAATGAGCACCAGCCACTCGTCATCCAGATCGACTTCGTCCTCTCTGTACGACACCAAGTCATCCTCTGCACTGCTCATCACCCGGTTCACCCCTTCGACCTTCGACGAACGCGTGCCTGCAGGAAACGTATGGGCGCGCGAACGCCGCCGTTCGCATGCTGCTGGCAGCGAACAATTGCTGATTCTGAGACAAGCTGTAGTGTGATTGTACTAGGTACAGTTGGTAGACGGCTTCATTGTATGCGTGCTATACGGAAAATATCAACATAAAAATTACTACAAAATGGAAGCGTTTTCGACTTACTCGAGGGGGATTCGGTCGATTGTTCTACGATCGGCGGGGTTCCTGGAGAAACACGGAGTCAGTGACGCCGCTGTCTGCGCCGACTAAGATGTCTGCCGATAAACCACACAAAGACGAGCGCGATACCGCCGAAGATGAGCAGCATGACAATTCGCTTTGAGACGCCGAAGTAGATCAGTGCAGCCGCGCAGTAATAGGGGATCATACTGATAGCCGCTGTCCACAGGTAGTCCCACCAGTGCACGGACTTCAGAACGCCAGCGACATAGTTGATGACAGAGGCTGGCACGGGCAACAGCCGCGCCATCAAGAGTCCGATGCTACCCTTGCTTTTGACCCAACTCTCCACCTGTTCAAAGCGGTCGGGTGGAATGAAATTCTCCAGCGCTGGACGGCCAAGGTAACGAGCCATCAGGAAGATGCCCCCAGTTCCTAGCAGAACTCCGATCCAGGCGTAGACAATGCCCCAGACAATACCGTAGACGTTCATATTCATCAACAGCAAGAACTCTGACGGCACTGGGATGATACAGAGCAGGGCCATCAACAGGATGCTCGCGACAATGCCAATCCAACCCCAGGCGCGAATCGCTTCGGAAAAGTGGTATTTGCGTTGCAGATAATAAATAACAAATAGGAGGAAAATCCCAAACAGAAACAGACCAATACTCGAAACGGCCCCAATCCGCTTATGCGTGGGGGAAATGCCGAGTCGTGCAAGCTTGGTCAAAACTGGCGCATTTTGGGCTTTTACGTCGGAACTCGAGCGATCTCGCTCGGGTGTATTCATTGTTGTGCCCTATCCCCTTTGTGCGTCGTACTCAAATCGTACCGCAGTTCCTGTCATTTGCAAACCTAGGCGCCGACGAACCACACTGGCAGAAAGGATGTCTGTTTTTAACCTACGGCTTTGCGCAAACCATTATAATCGTCTTTGAAGGCGACGACGAAAAAGGAGGGTCATCAGTATGGAAGGAAAGCCAGTCCGCATATCACGTACGGTGTACAACGACCACGTATTGCCACCTGACACAAACAACCGCAATACCATCTTCGGAGGCAAGGTCATGGCGTTTGTCGACAAGGTGGGTGCGATGACTGCCATGAAGCACTGTCGCAAGCCCGTGGTGACGGCTTCCATCGACAGCATGGACTTTCTTGCTCCGGTTTTGCTGGGAGAGACAATCAACCTCGAAGCGTGCGTAACACGCGCCTACCGCACTTCTGTCGAAGTGTATGTCACGGTCCGGTCCGAGGACTTGGTGACTGGGAAAGGGAAAGTGACCGGCTCTTCGTACCTGACCTTTGTAGCACTTGACGAAAATGGGCACCCGACCGAAGTTCCGCCGGTCATCCCGGAGACCGACGAGGAGAAGCGTCAGTACGACACTGCCCAAGCTAGGTACGTCATTCGCCAGCAGCGCAAGCAAGTCAGGGTGGAAGAACACCGCCGACTGGGCTTGTGACGGCGGTGATGGCCCTGCTGAAGAATGATTCTAAAATTTTTGTGAAGCTATGAAAATAAGCCAGAAATTTTCATCAGTAAGCGTTTTCGTAAGCGTTTACATGATTCTGACAAGTCGGATAAGCATTGACACAGGGAGCGTTGCGTACTAAAATGCTCGACAAATTCAAACATTACTTGCACACCTAGAGAGGGACTGACAGCATGGCACAGCGCACTGAACGTTGCCTCCCCGATCGAGCCCGTGACCTCGGGCTTGATAAATAGTTATCGTAATATTTAGCCTATTTTCCCTCCCAATCCAGCGGAATTTGACCCAGTCAGGAGCGTGGCCCGAGATGGCGCAGTGGATTTACTTGAATGACCAGTTGGTGCCGAAAGAAGAGGCAAAAGTTTCTGTCTACGACCACGGTTTTCTGTACGGCGACGGGGTGTTTGAAGGCATTCGTGTGTATGGTGGCAACATTTATCGCCTGCACGAACACATGGAGCGCCTGTACGATTCCGCGAAGGCGATTCTACTTAACATCCCGTACTCGTACGATGAAATGACCAAAATCATCGTCGACACGGTGTTGGCAAACGAGCTCGAAGACGCGTACATCCGACTCGTCGTTTCTCGCGGCGTCGGCAACCTCGGACTTGACCCGTTAACTTGTCAAAGTCCGAATGTTATCGTAATCGTCGAACCGCTTGCGTTGTATCCGAAAGAACTCTATCAGAACGGCCTCGAGATTGTAACGGTCGCTACCCGCCGCAGTCGGTCAGACATTTTGAACCCGAAACTGAAATCGCTCAACTATCTGAACAACATCTTAGTCAAGATTGAAGCGCACCTCGCAGGCGTCAGTGAGGCGCTGATGCTCAACACAGAGGGGTATGTCGCCGAAGGCTCTGGGGACAACGTGTTTGTCATGCGGCGCGGCGAAATTTGGACGCCACCATCCTACATTGGCGCACTTGAAGGCATCACGCGAGCAGCAATCATCCAACTCGCGCGTGAACAGGGTTACACCGTTCACATTGAACCGTTTACACGCCATGAAGTGTACACGGCAGATGAAGTGTTTTTAACAGGGACCGCTGCGGAAGTCATCCCGGTTGTCAAGGTGGATGGTCGGGTGATTGGCGAAGGCAAGCCAGGCGAAGTGACGAGAAGGCTCGAGGCTCTCTTCCGCGAGCGCGTTGTAGTTGACGGCGTTAAGATTCACCCGGACCGCTCTGCGGTGTCGGACTGAGTTTGTGCCATGCCCGGGCTCTGCCCGGGTTCTGAAACAGAGATGCCAATGGCATTCCATCGTTGCTGGGAGTGGAGAGAAATGAGAAGCGACATGATCAAAAAAGGGGTAGACAGGGCCCCACACCGCAGTCTCTTGTACGCGACCGGAGTCAAACCGACGGATTTGACGAAACCCTTCATCGGCGTGTGCAATTCCTATGTGGACATCATTCCTGGCCACGTTCATTTGAACAAAGTTGGAGAAATGGTGAAAGAGGCGATTCGAGAGGCTGGCGGCATTCCGTTTGAGTTCAACACGATTGGTGTCGACGACGGAATCGCTATGGGGCACATCGGCATGCGTTACTCTCTGCCAAGCCGGGAACTCATCGCCGACTCTGCGGAGACGATGATTAACGCTCACTGGTTCGACGGTGTCGTGTTTCTGCCCAACTGCGACAAAATCACGCCAGGCATGCTCCTTGCGGCCGTGCGAACGAATGTGCCGTGTGTTTTTGTGTCTGGTGGGCCGATGGAAGCTGGTCGTTCGAACACCGGCAGACCGTTGTCGCTCACTTCTGTGTTTGAAGGTGTCGGTGCGTACCGTTCAGGAAAAATGTCCGAATCCGACCTGCTCGACATTGAGCAAAACGCTTGTCCGACCTGCGGCTCTTGCTCGGGAATGTTTACGGCCAACTCGATGAACTGCTTGATGGAAATGCTCGGCATCGCGCTGCCTTGGAACGGCACGCTTGTGGCGACGTCTGAAGAACGTCACAACCTGTTCCGCGAGGCAGCGCGTCGTGTGATGGAAATGGTCGAGAAGGACATCAAACCGCGCGACATCATCACCGAAGAGGCGATTGACGACGCGTTTGCGCTCGACATGGCGATGGGCGGGTCCACCAACACAGTGCTGCACGTGCTCGCCATCGCCCGCGAGGCCGGCATCGACTACGACCTCGAGCGAATCAACGAGGTGGCGAAGCGTGTGCCGTACCTCTCGAAGATTAGTCCTGCCTCTGAATACTCCATGCAAGACGTCCACAACGCCGGTGGCATCAGCGCCATCATCAAGGAACTGATGTCAGTCGAAGGGACCATTCACCCGGACCGCATCACAGTCACGGGCAACAGCCTGCGCGACAATGTGGCGGACGCGGATATCAAGAACGAGAACGTGATTCGTCACCGCACGAATCCATACAGTCAGACGGGTGGCCTGTCCATTCTCTACGGCAACCTGGCACCGGATGGCGCCGTGATTAAGGTCGGTGCGGTGGCTTCCGGCATTACCTTCTTCGAAGGAGAGGCTATCTGCTTCGAATCGCAGGAGGCGGCGCAGGCTGGCATTGACGACGGTACAGTGCACAAAGGCCACGTCGTCGTGATTCGCTACGAAGGGCCGAAGGGCGGTCCAGGGATGCCGGAAATGCTCGCTCCAACCTCGTCCATTGTCGGTCGCGGACTTGACACAGATGTCGCGCTCATCACCGATGGCCGATTCTCCGGTGCGACGCGCGGAATTTGTGTCGGCCACATCTCGCCGGAAGCTGCCGAAGGCGGGCCCATCGGCCTCATCGAAGCGGGTGACCGCATTCGGATTGACCTGACAGAACGGCGGATTGAACTGTGTATCGACGATGCTGAACTCGAGCGGCGCCGTGCCAAGTGGCAGCAACCGGAGCCGAAGGTCAAGAGCGGGTACCTGGCGCGGTACGCGAAGCTCGTCACCTCGGCAAACACGGGTGGCGTGTTGATGGTTTAAGCGAACTGGCACGACGATGTGAAAAAAATGGAGTGAATGGAGGGGAACGATCATGACACCGCGAGTGCAGCCGTCGCTGCCTGCAGAACCAGGGGAGCGCGCACAAAGCCCGAGCATCCTGACCGGCGCGCAGATGTTGGTGGAGTCCTTGCGAGCAGAAAACGTGGAAGTGATTTTTGGGTATCCTGGCGGCGCCGTCCTGCCGGTGTATGACGCACTCTACCAGTGTGGCATTCCGCACATTTTGACCCGGCACGAGCAAGGCTCGATTCACGCAGCGGAAGGCTACGCGCGTGTTACTGGCCGGCCGGGCGTCGTGATCGCGACATCTGGCCCAGGCGCTACCAACCTTGTGACAGGCCTGACTGACGCGATGATGGACTCCTTACCGCTCGTCGTCTTCACAGGTCAGGTAGCGACCAAAGTCATCGGCACAGACGCCTTTCAGGAGGCTTCGATTCTCGGCATTACAATGCCTGTCACGAAGCACAGTTACCAAGTGCAGGACGTGCGCGAATTGCCGATGGTCATTAAAGAGGCGTTCCATATCGCCTCGACAGGCCGTCCTGGGCCTGTCCTCATCGACCTGCCGAAAGACATCGCGAACGCCAGAGGTTCGTTCGACTACTCAAAACCGGTGCGCATTCCGGGCTACCAACCGACATTTATTCCGAACAGTTTGCAAATCAAAAAAGTCGCACAGGCTTTGCGCAATGCCAAGCGTCCGCTCATCCTGGCAGGGGCCGGTGTGCTGCACGCCCACGCTACGGAAGAATTGCTGAAGTTGGTTGAAACTACGCAGATTCCTGTCACGAACACGTTGCTTGGTCTCGGCAGTTTTCCTGGCGACCACCCACTGTTTCTCGGTATGGCCGGCATGCATGGGACCTACGCCGCCAACATGGCGATCTACGACTGCGACGTGTTGGTGAATATCGGCGCACGCTTCGACGACAGACTCACTGGCAACCTCGAGCACTTCGCGCGCCGAGCTACAGTGGTGCACATTGACATTGACCCGGCCGAGATTGGCAAAAACGTACCGACCGACATCCCTGTTGTGGGCGACGCCAAGCATGCCATCACGATGTTGCTCGAGGACGGCGTTTCGCTCACTGACGCGGCGGCGTGGCGTGAACAACTCCAGGAGTTCAAAGTGGCGTACCCGTTCTGGTACCGCCCGGACAGCGAGCGCTTGAAGCCGCAGCGGATGATTGAGATTATCCACGAGGAGACAAGCGGCGAAGCTGTTGTCGTGACGGACGTCGGGCAACACCAGATGTGGGCGGCGCAGTACTTCCCGTTCCGCGCGCCGGGACGGTGGGTCACTTCCGGGGGCCTTGGCACGATGGGGTTCGGGTTGCCGGCGGCGATTGGGGCGCAACTTGGTCTGCCCGACGCACCGGTGTTCGCGGTCGTCGGCGACGGTGGCTTCCAGATGACCATGCAAGAACTAGCAGTCATCGTCGAGTACCAGATTCCAGTGAAAGTGGTCGTCCTCAACAACCGCTCACTGGGAATGGTCAGACAGTGGCAGGAGTTCTTCCATGGGCGTCGCTACTCGGAGTCTCTCATCCCGGTGCAGCCCGACTTTGTGAAACTCGCGGACGCCTTTGGCATCCCAGCTTTCCAGGCGCAAAACGAAGCCGAGGCGACGGAGAAGATTCAACTGGCACTGGCAACGCCGGGACCGGTTCTGATTGACTGCCACGTGCCATCGAGTGAGAACGTGTACCCAATGGTGGCGCCCGGCTGTGGCATTCACGAGATGGTGGGGGTGACGCCATGAACCGTGTCTTAACCGTCTTGGTTAACAACCGCATGGGTGTCCTCAACCGCATCACGGGACTGTTCTTGAAGCGGGGTTTCAACATCCAGAGCATCACCGTCGGCCCGACCGAAACCGATGGGGTGTCGCGAATGACGATTGTGATTGGCGCCGACGACGAGCGGATTGTCGAGCAAGTCATTAAACAGCTACACAAGCAGATCGATGTTCTGAAGGTGATGGACATCACGGAACAGCAGATTGTTGCCCGGGAGCTATTGCTCATCAAGGTCAACAGTTCCGTGCAGAACCGCGCAGAACTGATGGCGCTCGTTGAACCCTTTCGCGCTTCCATCATCGACGTCGGTCGTGAGTCCGTGACGGTTCAGGCAACAGGCCGCCCAGACAAGATTGACGCATTGATCGCGCTGCTTCGGCCGTACGGCGTGCGCGAACTCGCACGTACCGGTGTCACGGCGTTCCCAAGGGACAGCGACACTGTGAACGAAGTGATTCGCCTGAACAAGGGTTCGATGCTGCCGATTTAAACGGACACCGGTGCGCTTGTGACCAGTGCGGCAGCGGCTCTCATATGAAGCAAGGCTTTAGACAGACATCATTGGAGGAGATTTCGACATGGCAAACCTGTACTTTGAGAAGGACGTTACACTTGATGCACTGCGTGGAAAAAAGGTAGCTGTGGTTGGTTACGGTTCGCAGGGGCATGCGCATGCACAGAACCTGCGCGAGAGCGGCGTGCAAGTGGTAATCGGCTTGCGGCAAGGGCGCTCGTGGGCGAAGGCAGAACAAGACGGCTTTGAGGTGTTGTCCGTCGGCGACGCCACGCAGGCGGCTGACGTTGTCATGATTTTGCTGCCGGATGAACGGCAGCCGCAAGTCTACAACAGCGAGATCGCACCGAATCTCTCGGCTGGCAAGGCGCTGGCGTTCGCACACGGCTTCAACATTCACTTTCATCAGGTGGTGCCGCCGAAAGACGTCGATGTCTTCATGGTCGCGCCGAAGGGACCAGGCCACCTCGTTCGCCGCGTGTACACAGAGGGCGGCGGTGTGCCGTGTCTCATCGCGGTGGAGCAGAACCCCAGTGGGCAAGCCAAAGACATCGCGCTCGCTTACGCCAAGGGCATCGGCGGTACCCGCGCAGCTGTGCTTGAGACGACGTTCCAGGAAGAGACTGAAACAGACCTGTTCGGCGAACAGGCAGTGCTCTGTGGCGGCGTCTCCGCACTGGTCAAGGCGGGTTTTGAAACCTTGACAGAAGCCGGCTACCAGCCGGAAGCGGCGTACTTTGAGTGCCTGCACGAGTTGAAGCTGATTGTTGACTTGTTGTACGAGGGCGGGTTGTCGTACATGCGTTATTCAATCTCTGACACCGCACAGTGGGGCGACTTCATGTCCGGTCCGCGCATCGTCACCGACGAGACGAAGAACGAGATGCGCAGGGTCCTGTCCGATATCCAGACCGGTGCGTTTGCGCGCGGCTGGGTGCTTGAGAACCAGGCGAACCGCCCGATGTTCCACGCGATCAACGAACGTGAGAAAAACCACCCAATTGAAGTTGTCGGTCGCCAGTTGCGCGAGTTGATGCCGTTCATTCGCCGCCCAGACTACAGCGGCCAGTCGGCTGGAGAGGCGCTGACGGCAAGCGGTCAATCCACCGGGGAATGAGGTGACTGCGAGTGCGAAAAGTTGAGATCTTTGACACCACGCTGCGGGACGGGGAGCAGTCTGCGGGCGTCAACCTGCACACGCACGAAAAACTCGAGATTGCCTATCAGTTAGCGCGCTACGGGGTGGACGTCATGGAGGCTGGCTATCCAGCCTCCTCCCCAGGAGACTTTGACGCCGTTTCGCAGATTGCGAAGTCGATCAAAGGGTGTTCGGTGGCTGGTTTGGCCCGCCACGTCCAGAGCGATGTGGACGCAGTGTGGGAAGCCGTGAAGGACGCAGAAGCCCCGCGATTGCACTTGTTTATCGCTACCTCTCCCATCCACATGCAAGACAAACTGCGAATGACACCCAATCAGGTCTTTGAAGCTGCGCAGTCGATGGTCCGTTATGCGGCCAAACGGTTTTCTGATATTGAGTGGTCCGCCGAGGACGCCACACGCTCTGAGTGGCCGTTTCTCGCGGAGTTGATTGAAGCTGTGATTCGCGCAGGGGCGACTGTGATTAACCTGCCGGACACGGTCGGTTACACGACGCCGGCGGAGTACTCGCAGATGTTCAAGTACATTCAGGAACACGTTCCGAACATCCACCGCGTCAAGTTGTCCGCGCACTGCCACGACGACCTCGGCTTAGCCGTCGCGAACTCGATTGCAGCGATTGAAGCCGGAGTGACGCAGATTGAAGGCACAATCAATGGGATTGGCGAACGGGCTGGCAACGCGTCACTCGAAGAAGTCGCAGTGGCGCTGGCAATCCGACGCGATTACTACCAGGCGGAGACGAGGCTCGACCTTGCGCAGACGATGCGCACCAGCCGACTCGTCAGCAAGTTGACGGGGATGGTCGTCCCCGCGAACAAAGCAGTAGTCGGCGCGAACGCCTTCGCGCACGAGTCCGGGATTCACCAGGACGGAGTGCTGAAGAATGTGTTGACATACGAGATTATCCGGCCGGAAATGATTGGCCTTGCGTCGAACTCGCTGGTCCTCGGCAAGCACTCCGGCCGCCACGCCTTCCGCGAAAAGTGTCAGGAGCTCGGCTTACACCTGTCGGACGACGAGTTCAATCAGCTGTTCAAGAACTTTAAACAGCTGACGGAGAAGAAGAAGGACGTCACAGACGACGACATCCTGGCGCTCGCGCTCGAAGCTTCCGCGAACAGCGGTCGTCCGCACTATGAGCTGGAGTACCTACACGTGTCTTTCGGTTCAAACGCCATCACCACAGCGACGCTCGGCGTACGCATGGCGGACGGCACGAAGGGGCAGGAAGCGGCAACTGGCAACGGCAGTGTCGAAGCGATTTACCGGACGATTGAACGACTGCTGAATCACCCTGTCGAGCTGCAGGACTACCGAATTCAGTCGACGACGGGCGGCAAGGACTCACTCGCTGAAGTGTATGTGAGAGTTGGCTACGATGGCGCGTTTGGCAACGGCCGCGGTGTCGACAACGATGTCTTGGCCGCGTCCGCCAAGGCGTTCCTAGACGCGGTCAACCGGATTGCGCTCAAACGCGAGTTCAAGGAAGTGGGTGTCTCTTGATTAAGCACATCTCGGTGCTTCCCGGCGACGGGATTGGCCCTGAAGTGACAAATGAAGCTTGTCGTCTGCTCGAAACCGTCGGGGCAGAGTTTGGCCACACATTTTCGTTCACCTTCGCGCACATCGGCGGCGCCGCGATCGACGCAGCAGGCACGCCCCTGCCTGAGGAAACAATTGCAGCTTGTCGCGCCAGCGACGCAGTGCTGCTCGGAGCTGTGGGTGCGCCGCAGTACGACCGCGGACCTGCGTCGGGACGTCCAGAAGCAGGCCTGCTTGGACTGCGCAAGGCGCTCGGCGTGTTCGCGAACCTGCGGCCCATCACTGTCTTCCCGGCTTTGGCCAAAGCTTCACCGCTCAAAGACGAAATTTTGAAGAATGTTGATTTTTTGATCGTCCGCGAACTTACCGGTGGTCTGTACTTCGGCACACCGCGCGAGCGCATCGAGACCCCGGAAGGCCTCGAAGTCATCGACACCTTGCGCTACACGGAACACGAAATTGAGCGGATTATCCGCCTTGGCTATGAGACGGCGAGGACAAGGGGACGGCGCTTGACGTCTGTCGACAAGGCCAATGTCCTCGAGTCGAGCCGGGTCTGGCGGGAGACGGTACAGCGCCTGCAAGCCGAGTACCCGGATGTCGAACTGAACCACCTGCTCGTCGACAACGCGGCGATGCAGATTGTGAAGAACCCTGGGCAGTTTGACGTCATGGTCACAGAAAACCTGTTCGGCGACATCTTGAGCGACGAAGGCGCCATGATTACCGGTTCCATCGGTATGCTTCCGTCTGCGAGCCTTGGTAACGGTGGCCCGGGTGTGTACGAACCCGTGCACGGTTCGGCGCCGGACATCGCAGGCAAGGGCGTTGCGAACCCACTGGCTACATTCTTGTCCGTTGCACTGATGCTGCGCCAATCGCTCGGAATGGCGGCAGAGGCAGACGCGGTCGAACGAGCTGTGAATCACGTGCTCACCGACGGGCTGCGCACCGCGGACATCGCGGACATCGGACAAAGTGCGCTCGGCACTGCAGAAATGGGAGACGCGGTGCGCGACAGACTCCGCGCTGCCGCTGTGAAGCAGTAATTGCCGCCTGGTTGAGATAGAGGTTTCGATAACGGCACGGAAGAGACGGCACAGTACAGATGGTGGAGGTGACCTGCATGAGCCCAAAGACACTGTTTGAAAAGATTTGGGACCGCCACGTCGTCGTTTCTCAAGACGGTGGCAACGCACTGATTTTTATTGATTTGCACTTGGTTCACGAAGTCACTTCGCCGCAGGCGTTTGAGGGCTTGCGCATCAACAACCGGCAAGTGCGCCGCCCGGACCTCACGTTCGCGACGATGGACCACAACGTCCCGACCGATAACCCGTTTCACGTGACAGACGAGATTGCAGGCAAACAAATCGAAACCCTTGCAGTCAACTGCAAGGACTTTGGCGTTGAGCTCGCGGACCTGAACAGCGCGAACCAGGGCATAGTGCACGTAATTGGCCCTGAACTTGGTCTCACGCAACCGGGTAAGACGATTGTCTGCGGTGACAGCCACACCTCTACGCACGGCGCATTCGGCGCCCTTGCCTTTGGCATCGGCACCAGTGAAGTGGAACACGTGCTCGCAACGCAGTGCCTGTGGCAGAAACGTCCGCAGACCTGCGAGGTCCGCCTCGTTGGTAAGCGGGCTCCGGGAGTAACAGCCAAAGACGTCATTCTCGGCGTGATTGCGGAGAACGGCATCGACTTTGGCACCGGGCACGTGGTGGAGTTCACCGGGGATGTGGTGCGCTCGATGTCGATGGAAGAGCGGATGACCGTCTGCAACATGGCCATTGAAGGAGGCGCGCGCGCCGGTATGGTTGCGCCGGATGAAGTGACGTTTGCCTACCTGCAGGGCCGTGAACGAGTGCCGCAGGGGGAGCAGTTTGACGAAGCGGTGACAGAGTGGCGAGCACTCTGCTCTGACGATGGCGCCATGTATGACAAAGTCGTCACCTTTGACGTCTCTGCACTTGACCCGCAAGTGACGTGGGGCACAAACCCAGGGATGGGCATCAGCGTGAACGGCCGGGTGCCTCATCCGGATTCGTTTGCCACGGAGCCTGAACGTAGGGCTGCCAAGCAGGCACTGGCGTACATGGGTCTTGAGCCTGGAATGCCGATCACGGACATCACTGTACAGAACGTCTTTATCGGCTCGTGCACGAACTCTCGCCTGGAAGACCTGCGTGCGGCGGCTGAAGTGGCCCGTGGCCGCAAAGTCGCAGCGGGTGTCCGCGCGCTCGTCGTGCCCGGTTCCAAACAAGTGAAAGAACAGGCCGAGCGCGAAGGACTGGACCGCGTCTTTCTGGACGCCGGCTTTGAGTGGCGCGCCACAGGGTGCAGCATGTGCCTCGCTATGAACCCGGATTTCGTGCCTGCTGGCGAGCGCTGCGCGTCCACCTCGAACCGCAACTTTGAAGGCCGCCAAGGACGGGCGGCCCGGACGCACCTGGTTAGTCCAGCAATGGCGGCAGCAGCTGCGGTCGCAGGGCGCTTTGTCGATGTTCGCGAACTTGGCCGAGAGGCCGCTGCTGCAAGCGTCTAAGCGATTCCACAGTGTTTGCTGTGATACAAGGAGGGGTTGGCATGGAGCCGTTCGTCCGGCTGACAGGAAAGGTTGCGCTGATGGATCGGGTGAATGTCGACACCGACCAGATTATCCCCAAGCAGTTTCTGAAGCGCATCGAGCGCACCGGTTTTGGTCAGTATTTGTTCTACGATTGGCGTTTTCGCGAGGACGGCGGCGCGAACGAGGCGTTTGAGCTGAACCAACCGCACAATCAAGGTGCTGCGATTCTCGTGGCCCAGCACAACTTCGGCTGCGGTTCATCGCGCGAGCACGCTGCGTGGGCGCTCGGCGATTATGGCTTTCGCGTCGTTCTTGCGCCTTCGTTCGCGGATATCTTTTTCAACAACTGTTTCAAAAATGGCTTGTTGCCGATTAGGCTTCCGGAAAGTACGATTGACCAAATTTTTGCCAAGGGTACTGGCGGTAGCGCGTTTGAGTTGACCGTCGACCTCGAAGCTCAGACTGTGTCCGACGGAGCTGGGTGGCAGGTGTCGTTTGAGGTCGACCCAAGGCGGCGGTACAACCTGCTGAACGGTTTGGACGACATCGCAATCACGCTTCAATACGAGGCAGACATTACCGCTTACGAAGGGAGGAGGCGGACAGGATGACACAAGACACGGGACACGACGCATATGCGGGGCAGTCCGACTACGTCAACGAGCTGCAATCGGGTGAGCAGCATGCTGACACGCTCGACTGGGAAGAGTCCGAGACCGCGAGTGACTATGTGCTGTTTGACAACTGCGTTCTGAGGTTTTGACGGCGCCGTCGTCCCGTGCTGGGAACTTTGTGACAAACAGCGCGCGGCCGCTAGACACGGTGGGTGTTCCCCCCGTCTGCGGTTAGCGCGCGTTTCATTTGTACAACCGCTGCTGTCCCATGCCGCGAACTTTGAGTTTCTCGATTTCTGTATCGAGGTCTTCCTGATTCCCAGCCTAACACGGTATGATAGAGACCAGTAAGGGAGGGGAGTGGCAGACGTGGCAGAGACAAGCGATGGGCACGTGACACGTCGAACCATACCGATACGACAAGGCGAAGGCTTTGACGTGGAACGGGTGTGGACCTACCTGCGTCAGCGCATACCTCGGGTTCCTGAAGAACTTCCGAATATCGAGCAGTTTCCGTCTGGAGCGTCCAACCTGACCTATTACCTGCAGAGCGGGCCATTCGAAGGTGTTCTGCGACGTCCGCCGTTTGGACCGTTGCCGCCAAAAGCACACGACATGGCGCGAGAAGCTGCGATTCTGGAAAAGCTTCACCCAAACTTTCCACTTGCACCTCGTCCGTTGGCGTTTTGCGACGACCTGTCAGTGATTGGTAGTCCTTTCTACATCATGGAGTATCGACCCGGGGTCGTACTTGATGACCGCTTTCCCTCGGGCATTGCGCCACAGCCTGAATTGTGTCAGCGGATTTCCTGCGCCGTCGTAGACACCCTCGCAGACCTGCACAGCGTCGACTACGAAGCTGCTCTGCTGGCCGAGTTCGGTCACCCTGATGGGTTTCTCGCGCGCCAAGTACACGGATGGATTGAGCGCTATCAGCGTGCGCAAACGGACGACATTCGCGGTGTGGAACACCTCACGCGGTGGCTGGCACAGCGTGTGCCAGTTTCGCAGGCCGTGACCGTGATCCACAACGACTTCAAGCTCAACAACATTGTTCTCGACGCGAGCGCGCTTGACCGCCCTGTCGCCGTGGTGGACTGGGAGATGGCGACCATCGGCGACCCCTTGATGGACCTCGCGATTAGCCTGAGTTACTGGGTACAGGCGGATGACCCAGTGGAACTTCGACAAATGCTGCCAACGGTGACACAACTGCCGGGATTTCTCAGCAGGCGCGACCTGATTGAACGCTACGCGAAGCGAACTGGGCGGGACTTGTCCACGATTGACTACTACCTAGTGTTCGCTTACTTCAAACTCGCTGTGATTTTGCAGCAGATTTACGTGCGCTGGAAGGGTGGGCAGACGGCGGACGAGCGATTTGCAAGCTTTGGGGCGCGTGTGGCAACGATTGTCGCGCACGCCGTCTCTGCTATCGAGGAGGCTGGCGCATGAGTGTACCAATTCTCGTCTACCACGAGCGCGCGGCGGACAAGTACGCCGCTTTCCTGACTGCGCACGGGTGTGCACAGGTGTACACGGCAGCGAACGCAAAGGCCGCGCGGGCTCGGCTCACCGAAACACCGATCGAGGTCATCTACGGATACGGTTTTCCACTTGACGCGGTTGCTGCATCAACTACGGTGCGCTGGGTGCAACTGATGAGTGCGGGTGTCGACGCTGTACTTCGGCAAGGGCCGTTGCCTTCGCACATCACGCTCACGCGTATGCTTGACGTGTTTAGCCGCCCGATGGCTGAGTACGCCTTTGCTTACCTGCTTCACATCGAAAAAGCGATTGAGCGCCTGCGGGACCAGCACGCGAGCAACACTTGGCAGTCGTTTCGCGCGGGGGTGTTGCACGATAAAACAATCGGTGTCGCTGGGCTCGGATCGATTGGACAAAACGTCATAACCAAGGCCCGCGCTTTTGACATGACGGTGTACGGCATGAGCAGAAGCGGCGGGCAAAGCGCGACAGTGGACAAGCACTTTACGCCAGATCAGTGGCTGGATTTTGTAAAAGAGCTCGACTACTTGGTGTTGACGCTGCCGCTGACGGACAAAACCCGCCATGCTGTGAACGAATTCGTGTTAGGGGCAATGAAACGCGATGCCATTCTGGTCAACGTGGGCCGGGGGGCCCTTGTCGACGAGAGGGCCCTCGTTGACGCCCTCCGTGACCGCAGGTTGCGGGCAGCCGTCCTCGATGTGTTCGAAGTGGAGCCACTGCCAAGCGACAGTCCGCTGTGGACACTGTCGAACGTATACGTCACGCCACATATGTCGGGGCCGACGACGGTTGAAAATGCAGGTCAGTACTTCCTCGACAACCTCAAACGGTACGAGCAGGGACTGCCGTTGCCGGGCGTTGTAGATTGGGATGCGGGGTATTGAAGGAGCATCCGCTCATCCGGGGATGAGTTGGTGGATGCCTACTAGAATGAGCAGAATGCCCGCTGCGATGGTCGCCTTCTCGCCGAGTGTCTCTGCAGCGTAACGGCGGCCCGAGAACGCCGCAAGGCCGAGCAATGCGAAGCTGAACACACCGACGGAAACGGACGTCCATAACACGTCTAGTTTCGTAATGCCTGCGTCAAACCCACCTGCGAGGGCGTTCATGGCGAGCGCGACGCCGAGAATCATCGCTTCTCCAAAACCAATCGCCTGATTGTTGTTTCGGTCTGCTGCCTCCGGATTGCGCAGGATGTCTGTGATGAAACTCGAATTCTTTTGCTTTGGCTTGGGCGCTCGGTGCGCGATAAACGGCTGCATCAGAACCCAGACGCCAACGCAGACGATGACTACCGTGCCAATCAAATTTGCGACAAGCGGCGACAGCCAGGTCGTCACGGCATTGCCAAAGAGTCCGGCGGCAAGTGTGGCCACAAACGAAATCACTGCGATCACTAGGTTTTGCGGCCACGGAATGCGGATGCGCCGCACACCGTAGGCTATGCCTACCCCTGCGTTGTCGAGGTTGGAGGCGATTCCGATGGCGATGATACTGGTCAATGCGGTGAGGTGCACTGGAATCACTCCTTGGCTGGCGTTCCATGTAAGATATGCAGCACCGGAAAAAGGTGACTTGTGACCATTGGTTGCAGAGAACTGCTAGCTGGTGATATCCTGCGAAAGATTGACTTCGAAGCGAATTTGAGAGGATTGACAGAATCAAGTCAATTCTGAAGTTGAGGAGGACCCACTCATGAACAACGGCGGATGGGGAAATGACTCTTCCCAAAGGCCACCGCGGCCGAACGTGCGATGGGACGGCGGACCCGAGTCGAAGGGAAACAGATCAAACCGCAGTCGGACAAGTGGGGGACAGTCAACAAGTTCAACTAGGGCTGGTGGACGTGGAAATGGGCCGAGGCCGGGTGGCGCTCGCAGCGGCGGGCCCGGCGGCCGCCGACCGCGGCGGGGCGGTCGCATTACCGCTCTGGTCATCGTGCTGCTGGTGGTGGCAGCCGCAATCGCGACGGGTCCGAAGACACTCCTTGATGTCGTATTCCACCCGAAGAAAGGCGTCAAAGAGGTCACGAGTCAGATTGGCGATACGATTGTTGGCTCCAAACCGGTCAACATCCTGCTCATCGCGAACAACGCTCGCAACGCGACGGGTCCACTGTCGCTAGGGACAGCTGGTGGGCAAGCCGACATCATGATTGTGGCGCACCTCGACCCGAAACAGCACACGGTTTCGCTGATCTCCGTGCCGCGTGACACACTGATTGCGATGCCAGGGTGGAACGTCCCCATCCCCAAAATTAAAACGGCTTTCGCCGTCGGCCTGAACCAGTCGCAGACAGAAGGGCCGAAACTGGCGATGCGGTACGTTTCGCGAATGCTCGGTCTGTCGATCAGCGACTACGTCGTGACGGACTTCCAGGGATTTGCCGACGCCATCAACGCGGTCGGGGGCATTAAAGTCGATGTCAAACAGCGCATTTATGACCCATTGCACAGCGGTGCGAATTTGTACCCTGGTGTTCAAACACTCAACGGGTCACAGGCGCTTGCATACATCCGCGTACGTCAAAACGCGGCCGGCAACACGTACCGGACGAACGACTTTCAGCGTCAACAGGCTGAAATACAGGTGCTGCAAATCTTGAAGCAAAAACTGCTCGACTCTACAACCAATCCGGTGAAAATTCGTAACTTGGTGAAGGTGTGGCAGAAGGACGTCGCGACCAATATGTCGACGCAGCAACTCGTGGGCTTCGCACTGGCGACTTCCGGGAGTCAGATTAAGACGCTTTTCCTTGGCTCCGTGAAGGATTCGATGGACCTCGCTAATGCGCCGATGCCAGGCGTTAATGCAGAGAACTATCTGACTGGCGCCTACTACGATGTACTTGACCCGAACAACATCACGAAGGCGCTGAAGAGTGTAGGTTCGACGGGCAGCGACTTGGGGCTACCACCGATTCCTGCCCCTTCACAGGTCCCAATCACTGTGTACGGCAGTCAACTGGTCGCAAACGAACTGCAACAGGCCGGTTATCCAGTCACGTACGGAGGGGCTGGCGCAACAGGGTCGCAGATTCAAATTTACTATCCGCCCGGCAAGATGCCATGGGGCTGGGCCATCGCCAGGACGCTTGGCACCGCCAACGAGTGGGTCGCCCCAGCAACCCAAAACTATTCGGACGCCGTTGTGTACGCTCCGTAGTTCGCTTGGAAGGGAGTCTAGCGCGGGGAAGAACGGTTGGTGAACCGGTGCTTGCGCTGTTTGCGTAGAACGTGGTTTGCTACAACGCAGAATTGTCTATACCAGTGAATGTTGAGAGGGGACGGAATCGTTGCTCCACATTCACTGGTCTTTTATTGTCCTAAGTTCATTTGTGACGTTTGCTGTGTTGCTCGCGTTGGTCCGCTGGATTGGCAGTACGCAGTTGACCCAGCTTACTTATTTCAATTGGGTTGCCGGTGCCGCAATGGGCAATATGGCGGCGAACATGATGACAACGACGGATAAGAGCACGTGGGTGGCCTCGTGTCTCAGCCTTGTCATGTTCACACTAGCGACCATCATTGCGTCGTATATTGCCCTCAAGAATCGCCACTTTCGCCGTGTCACGAGCGGTGAACCGGTAGTCCTCATCCACAAAGGCGCGCTATTGCGAGAGAACCTGCGAAAATCCAAGGTCAACCTTGATGTCCTTCTGATGACACTGCGTGAGAAGGGCTATTTTTCCTATGGAGACATTGAATACGGGATACTTGAACCGACTGGAAACTTGAGCATTTTGCCGACTCAGGCTTCACAGTCAGCGTCCAAGGAAGACCTGGTGGAAGGCCCAGACTTATCTCCGAAGGGACAGGGGCCGTATATCGAGATTGTGATTGATGGGGAGGTGGACCGGGACAAGTTGAAAAGCACAAACCACGACCAAGCCTGGCTCGAGAGTGTGCTAGAGCGGCACAAGATTAACTCACTGGCTGACGTGTTGTATCTCGCTGTGAATGAGCAGGGCGACATCATTCTCGATGGACATCGCCGGATGGCGCCAGACGACCCGCTTGTGTAGGAATTCACGTGGGCGGAAAAGCCCTCAAGCGACGGGTGTGAGGCGTACAGTCAATTCGGCAGCACGCCTTTTCAGGTGCCTGGTTATGACTTCAGGCGCAGTTTTGAAGTGCTGCTGAGGGCAGGTCACTAGCTGCCTGCCTCCAGCGGGTTACGGTCCATAGACGATGACGCTGCTGCTCGCTGACGAAGCGGGTGCGACCCACTCGTTGGAGTTGCCGATAGCCCTGGCGACAACCCACCCCCACGGCATTTTCCCTTGCGGGTAGATCACGCTGCTGCCGCCTTGCGATGGCCCGAGGATAGTGACCGGGAAGCCATCTTTGCGCAGTTGAGCCGCAGTGCTCGCGGACCCATACAGGCCAATTGGCACGGACGAAGGACTTGGGAATGCTGGCAAGCCCAAGGTCGCGCCGGTGGAACCGAACGGCGCGAGTACTTGCGTAATGTGGTTCGCGTCGAGCACGTCGTAGTAGGCACCTGTCAGGTAGTTCTCCGCGTTGAGTCCTGATATCGGTGCACTGGCGAGGTCCATCGAATCGGTCACACTGCCTAACTGCACGTTTGCCATTTTAGACCCGCTGGTCGTCATGGCGATGCCAAGCAACTGCGAGGTTGACAGATTGGTTGCGACGTCCTTCTCCCAGGTGCCGATCAACTTCACGACCTCGGTGGGGTGACTGGCTGCCCCGAGGACCTGCTGCTTGAGAATGTGTAGAACCTGCATCTCGGCCTGTTGACGCTGGAAGTCGTTGACCCGGTAGCCGTTGCCGGCTTGGTTTTGACGAACGCGGACGTATGCAAGCGCCTGGGACCCATTGAGCGTTTGCACACCAGGGTACAAGTTCGCGCCGCTGTGCAATGGGTCATAAATACGCTGCTTGATGTCGACCTTAACGCCCCCGACTGCGTTGATGGCGTCGATGAACCCCTGAAAATCAGTCGCAATGTAGTCGTGGATGGGGAGTCCAGTCATTCGCGATACGTACTTCATCGCCATCACAGGTCCCTTTTGCGGGGATTCCTGCAACCCGAGAGTGAATGTGGTCTTGATCTTTGGAATTGGCACATTCCACCCTGGCATCGCGACAAGCGTGTCGCGGGGGATGGAGATGAGCGACACCACGTGCTTTTGTGGATCAATGTGGACTAGAATGAGGATGTCCGCCTGCCCAGCTGCTGTTCCCAGGGACAGTGGGTTTGACGCGCCGCGCGCGTTATTGGCAATGAGCAGAATGTTCGTCGGCTTTGTGACGCCGGAAACCTCCTGACCGATGTTCTGCACAGCGCTTTTGACTGCATTGTGCAAAGCGGACGGCTGGCTGTTGGGTGCAGTCGGCTTCAGCCCGTAGTAGAGCAACCCTGCTCCGGCTCCCGCAAGTACGACTAGGCTGCCAAGTGGGATCAGCGTCCAAGCGAGAATTCTGCGCCGCCGCCGCTGCTTCTTGGTCCCCTCGGCCTTCTTTTTTTTGTGTGAACCCGTAGGCATGAAAACCCCTCCCAAAGTAATGGACGATTGGGATCGGACAAATGTTCCCGCAACATGTAGCAATCTGTTGCATTTTGTCACATGGTTTGCGAAACTTCGTTGAAAGTTGTGCTGTAAGTTTTGGATCCCGATCGTGTGTCATTGTCCCATCTGACCACGGATGGCGCAACAACTATTTATGGAAAGCGGGGAGTCTCTCGATGTTCTGTAAGTCGATTGTTGTCGCATTTAGCGATTGCGACGGTCTCGGCCATGTGAACCACGCGAAGTACTTTACCTACATGGAAGAAGCTCGCATGGATGTGTTCCGTCTCTTCAACCCGACGCTTGCCGTCGCCGACTGGAACCTGATTGTAGCCTCTGCCCGCTGTGATTACCTAGGCCAGGTGCGGTACGCACAGACGCTGTCGATAGAGACGTGGGTGAGCCACGTCGGCAACAGCAGTTTCACAGTCGATCACGGCATCTTTAACGAGTCGCGCACCTGCGTCGCGCGTGGCCAAGCTGTCATGATTGCATTCGATTACGCAGCGCAGAAGCCAATGCCCATCTGGTCTGAAGTTCGCGCCGCCTTGGAGCAGCACTCCACACCGGTCGAGGGGGCGCCAGACCTACGATGACTAACAGAACGTTGACATCCTTCGACTTGACGGGCAAACGCGCCATCATCACGGGTGCGAGCCGAGGAATCGGTCGGGCACTCGCTATCGGTTTTGCGCAAGCAGGAGCTGATGTTGTAGCACTCGCCCGCAACCGCGAAGACTTAACAATCCTTGCTGGCGAGATTGAAGCGCTGTCCGGCAGGCCGGCAGAGTCGGCGGTCTGTGACCTGCAGGACGCCGACAACGTGCGCGAGGTCGTCGCTACACTGACAACTTCGCGGCGCATTGACATACTCGTCAATAATGCCGGGATTAACATTCGCACCAAAGCGCTCGACGTCACGGAAGCCGAGTGGCAGAAGGTCATCGACACCGATTTGCGCGGCACATTTTTCATGGCCCAGCAGGTCGGACGCACGATGGTTGAGCAGGGTAGCGGGAGCATGATCAACGTCTCCTCGGTTGGCGGACACGTTGCACTGCGTACTGGCGTGGTTTACGCCGCAGCGAAGGCCGGCGTCATTCAGATGACCAAGGTGCTGGCGCTCGAGTGGGGGCAGCACGGAGTACGGGTGAACGGGATTGCTCCGTGGTACTTCCGGACACCGCTCACTGAAAAACTGCTCAGCGACGAGAACTATCACGCGCAAGTGGTCGAGAGGACACCGCTGCGCCGCGTCGGACAAGTCGAAGAGTTGGTCGGGCCGGCTGTCTTTCTGGCGTCTGACGCAGCGAGTTATGTCACCGGGCACACGTTGTTTGTCGACGGTGGGATGTCCATCTACGGATTTTAGGTGTGCCCCTACGTCCCCTTTACGCCCGGACAGGGATGCGGCGGGCTAGGAAGGCGTCTTGGGCGGCCCGCTCCAAACTGTCCTCGAGCGGTTCGAGGTCGAACCGCATGCCTGCGTACTCCAAGGCGAGTTTGAGCATGTAGTCAGCAAGCTGCGGATTCTTCGGCAACAGCGGGCCGTGTATGTAAGTGCCGACAATGTGCAGGTGGCGCACGCCTTCATCACGGTCCGTGCCGTTGTTGCCATGCCCGCTGACCACAGTTCCGAGCGGCTGGTGGCGGTGCGTGGTTCGTCCGCCGTGGTTCTCAAAGCCGACAATGGTCCCTAAACCCACTGTGTCAATGGCAATGTTGCCAATCAGTCGCGGGCTGCCTGCAATCGTCTCGAGGTCGAGCAACTCTAGTCCAGGCACCTTGGTGCCATCTGGAAGCTGGTAGAATTGCCCGAGTAGCTGGTAGCCGCCGCACACGGCGAGCAGCGGCAACCCTGCTTGTACTGCCGCCTGCCACTCACTTTGGCGAGCGCGGAGTGTCCGCCCAACCAACTCCTGCTCACGGTCAGAACCGCCCCCGAGCAAGACCAGATGGTAATCTTCCAGCCGCGGTTCTTCGCCGTTTGGCACGGAAATGACCTCGACTGAAATACCGCGCCATTCGAGGCGTCGCACGAGCGTCAGGATGTTCCCTTTATCCGCATACAGGTTCAATAGGTCAGGATACAGATGGGCGATTCTGAGCGACTGGGTCACTCGGACCTGCCTCCTTCTGGCGCAAGATTTGCGCTGCCGGGTAGAGTGCCGTGTAGGTAGAAATCACGTACACGGGCAGGCCACCTTCTTGTGCGGCAGTCAGCAATGCATGGTTGATGCCTTCATCGAGGTTCGGGATGCACTCCGTCCGACGTGCATCGTATCCAGCGTATTTCAGCCGCAAGGCCATGTCTTCAGCGCGCATGCCGGTGGTGATGACACGTACGGCCGAAGCCTGTTCTGGTACTAGTTCAAAGTCTGCATCCCACAACCACGACACGTCACGTCCGTCGGCAGCTTGGTCGTTAATCGCGATACAGAGAACTTTCGGACCGCGTTCACTGGCAATCGCTTGCAGCACGCCGTCACAGCCTGCAGGGTTTTTCACGAGATTGAGGACCGACGCAGGGCGTGTCGTGAAGGCCTGCATGCGCCCAAGCGGCGCGCGAAACGACGCTAGTCCGGTGGCAACTTGCTGTGCGGTCAGTCCACACATTCGAGCCGCTGTGACAGCGCAGAGCTCGTTGTAGAGGTTAAACAGACCACGCACCGGGACGTCAAACGAGACAACAGGCAACTGTCCTTGCGCGACCTCGAGTTTCCCATTGGCGAGGCGCCCGATAAGGTCCGGGTGCGGGCGAAAAAAGTCGCAGGAAGGGCACACATAAAGCCCGAGTTGGCCGTAAAAATAGCCATCGTAGCGAAGCTCATGGCCGCATTGTAGACAGAACGCGCCATCGCGCATCACGTCGCGCGCTTTCTCAGCCGCCATGTCGCGGTGCAGACCGAAGTAGACGGCGCGCTTTCCGGAGACTCGTCCGATGTGGTGAGCCAGCGGGTCATCCGCGCACAGCACAATTACGGCGTCCGTATCCGCAATCCCCTGGACGATTTTCTGCACAGTTGTATCAAGCTCGCCGTAGCGGTCGAGCTGATCGCGAAACACGTTTGTCACCGCGAGCACCCGAATTGGCAGGTATTTGGCGACGAGTGGCAGGCTTGCCTCGTCCACTTCCAACACGGCCAATGGGACGCGCACTCGGCCGAACCAACTTGTCGCTTCGAGGATGGCACTGACAATGCCTTGTTGCAGGTTGGCTCCCTCTGTGTTTGTAATCAGCGGACCGCTTTGGCGGAGCATTGCAGAGAGCAGGTTGGTTGTTGTCGTCTTGCCGTTTGTGCCTGTGACAACGACGCAGCGCCGCAGTTGGCGTCCGAGGTGTTCGAGAACACGTGGCGCGACGCGAATGGCAAGTTTCCCGGGAAAGCTTGTGGCGCTCTTCCCTGCGGCCCGGAGAACTGCCTGTGCCAACTTACCTACCCACACGGCGAGGAGGAAGAGCGGATCCATAACTCAAATCCTTTCTGGAGCGGCGCAACAGGTTCGCTGTCGGCACACTATGGTGAATGATGGACGGCGTCGCTCGTCTAAGCAATTTCCTGCAGTGGATTATACTATAGAGGTGTTTGTCCTGCATGGAGAAAGGGGGCGGGAGTGTGTTTGAAACAACCCGCATTGATGAGTCGAACAAAACTGCCTTTTATGAAAGTGTCGCACAAGAAACGCGGCACTTGTTGGCCGGTGAGCCAGATGTCATTGCGAATCTGTCCAACCTGTCTGCCTTGTTAAACTTACACCTCGGCGATATCAACTGGGTCGGGTTTTACCTGTGGCATAGGGCCGAACAGGAACTCGTGCTAGGACCGTTCCAAGGCAAGCCAGCGTGTATCCGAATTGGGCTTGGCAAAGGCGTCTGCGGTACAGCAGCACAGACCAGAGCGACGCAGGTCGTCGCGGACGTGTTCGCTTTCCCTGGTCACATCGCCTGCGACGCTGCGTCACGGTCTGAGGTGGTGGTGCCGATTGTCCAAGCAGGCGAATTGATTGGGGTGCTCGACATCGACAGCCCGTTGCCAGGGCGGTTTGACAACGGCGACGCGCAAGGGCTCGAACTGGTGGTGCGAGCTTTGACGGATTCTGTGCAGTTTGGGATTTGATACAACCATGACCACGCGCGCAGCGGCGACAAGCTGACGCCGCTGTGTGCTCAGGTTGAGAGTGTAACCTTAGGTGGAGTCGCTTATTTTGAGACAGGCCGGTGTTTGCGCTGCTCGTAGACCAAGAGTCCCATCGCATTGATGGTGATGTCCATGTCGAGGACGGAGAGGTCTGACCCGGGGTCAAAGCCGTGACCTTGCAAGTCCTCGCGCACCCAGTTGCGAAGCGCATCCGCGAGTGTGGCCACGGACAGGCTCGGCGTGTACAAAGCGTCGGCGAGTTGACCCCAAGCTTCACCTATTCGCAGTGTTTCCTTGAGCGCGTTGTCCTTCGGGGACTTACCGAAGTGAGCGTGATACGCAAAGTCGAACGGGACGTCCTTCAGGGTCGTCACGGTCTGTCGAATTGCTTGCGGGTCAAAGTCCGTCGGAGAAGTCGAGGGCATCACCCACTCGTAGTCCCATCCGGTGAACCCTGTCGGATAGAAAATTCCGAGCGCATCACCTGCATACAGCACTCGCGCTCGGTCGTCAAAAATCGCAAAGTGGTGTTTTGCGTGCCCGGGTGAATCGTAAAAGGTCAATGTCCGTGACCCAATTGACAACGTCTCCTCGTGATTGCGAATGAGAACCCGCTCCGACGGTACAGGGACGATGGAACCGAACAGTTTCGCGAGTTGTTCGCCGTACACCTGCAGGGCGCCGCCCCACAGCTTACTTGGGTCCATCATGTGACGCCCTGCGCGCGGATGACAGACGAGTGTCGCATTTTCCGCGACCTGCATCATGTGCCCGGCGCCACCTGCATGGTCGAGGTGAACGTGCGTGACAATGACGTACGCGAGGTCAGTCGGCTTCACTCCGAGTTGCGCAAGAGCGGCGACAAGCAGGTCGTGCGACAGTGACGAGCCGGTTTCAATGAGTGTTGGTTGCTCGTCCTGAATAAAGTAGGCGGCCGTGCGATTCGGCACGCCCTGCTCCAAGAGGTCAATCATCCACACATTGTCACCGAGCGAGACTGGGGTTAGGGGAAGCTTACTCGTCAAGCAAATCACCGATCCCTTCGGAAGAGACTCTTTTTCGAACCAGGTTTGTCTCGGCCTACTTGCTGTCCGCGCTGATTGCGCTCGCGCCAAGTCATACTCGATTGATTCGTCGACCGATAGGTGCTGTTTCGGTCTGATGTCCGGCCTGACTGACTGCTGCTGCTGCGGCTACGCGAACTCTCAGACGTTTTCCCGGAAGAACGGGTGCTCGACCAAGAACCGCGTGCAGCGGAGCTATTCGCTGTACTGCGCGTGGTGCGGCCCTTACTCGACTTTGTTCGCGTCGCTGCCACTTCGTCGGATGCTCGCCATGTGCCATGCGTTGGCGGACGTTTGTTCGACGTGCGCTTTTTGCGCAGCCGCTCGACAGAGGCTCCACGTTGTTTTGACAGTTCTTTGGCAGTTGCGAAGCCACTGCGAGCTGCAAGGCGCTCTCGTGCTTCACTGACCTCAATCACGGTCGCCAGTTCATCTGATTCGGGCATCTCGTCGAGTGTATAGCGCGAGACAGAGAGCAGCATCCCCATCGCGAGCAGACTAATCACCAGGGACGTTCCGCCATAACTGATGAACGGGAGCGGAATGCCGGTGACAGGCAGCAGCCCGGTCACGGCGCCTAGATTGATAAACGTGCCAACCGTGATAATCGATGTGAGACCAACGGCGAGCACCGCGCCAAACCTGTCTTTGGCGTGTCGCGCGATCCAAAATCCACGCCAAATCAGGACGCCAAACACGGCCAACAGGGCAACGGCACCGACAACGCCCCATTCCTCGACAAAGACCGGGAAAATGAAATCGATGTGCGGAACAGGCAAATATCCAGTCTTCTCAATGCTCATGCCAAAGCCGCGACCAAACAGTCCGCCGTTAGTGATTGCGGTCCACCCTTGTAACAACTGGTACGTGCTGGCGGTCTCTGGAAAAGGGTGCAAAAACGCCGTGATCCGGCTTGAGCGGTAATGGGAGCCAAGGGCCAGTCCCAACAGCACGGGAAACGCAGCCCCAATGAAGATGAGCAGTGGCTTCAGGCGAGCTCCAGACCCGATGGCAACGATGAGGCCGACACCGAGCAGGGTCAACGCAGTACCCATGTCGGGTTCCAGAAAAACCAGTCCGAAGTTGAGTCCGGTGACAACTAACGCTGGTAGAAGTCCGCGCCGGAAATCGTCGGAAAACGCGACTTGCTTACTAAAAAAGAACGCCAGATACAGAGCCAGAACGATGAGCGCGAACTCGGATGGTTGAATGGTAAAACTGCCGTGACCGAGCCAACGCCGGCCGCCGAGTTTGGATATGCCAATGCCCGGAATGAGTACTAGCGTCAGCAGCATGAGCACGCCGAACATGAACCGGGGCGCCCAGCGATACCAAACGGTGTAGCTGATTTGGGCGGCAACAAACATCAGTCCCAGGCCAAGAAACGAGGCAATCAACTGTCTGACTGCGTAGTGGTTTGGAGCAAGACCGCTGTCTAAAGCGAAATATGTGCTCGCTGAGTAAACTGTGACGACACCGACCGCGCACAGAATGACCACAGTAAACAGCAGGATGTAGTCGGGCTGGTGCCGTTCTGCCTGCAAGTGCGCCACCTTCCTTAAGCAGTGTCCCACAATCAGGGAAGAATTCGACGCCAATCGCGAATCCCCTGCTGAGTGACGACATGAGAAGGTGGCGCTCACACGCTTAGAACCAGTGTAGGCCAATCGCAGTCACACCGATAATGGCAGCAAGTGGCACCGCAATGTGCCAGCCACCGCCTCCACCCGGCCCACCGGGCCCACCTGGTCCGGGTCCGCCCGGGCCTGGACCGTAGCCACCCGGTCCCCACCGACCTTGCGCATCGTCGGCGCGGATGTGTATGGGGTACGGTGCTGGCCCGGCATGCACATGGTGTGCAAACATCGGTGCCAGAATGACGTGTTCCTCCGTGCAGTGGACGATGACGCCGTGAAACACCCCAAAGTGGGTGTGGCAGGAAACCTGTTTACCGACGAGCGACGTCACATCATCACGCTTGACCATGGACATCTGCCTCCTTTCTGCCACAGTCTATGGGGCATCGGCCCGATTGTCGCGGCGAATGCACAGATTGTTCGCCAGATTGACAGAGGTCATCAATTGGAAGGTAGACCAGACGCCGCAAATCCGGGATAATAAGAAACACTAGGCTGTTCACTCAAAGGTGCTGTTCACCCAACACACGCTGACAGAGTCGGCGTTTCGTAGTAGGAGGTTCCCTGTGGATATTTTGCGCAGGAATTTTAGACAACTGGACTTTACGCTCATTGGCATGATGGTTCTGCTCGCCGCCTACGGCTGCCTCGTATTGCTGGCGGTTACTTACGGAAAACCGACGGCGCCAAATGGCACAGTCCCGCCCCATGTGTTGACAAAGCAGATTGCCTTTGAGGTACTCGGCATCATCATGATGTTAGTCATGACCATCGTCGACTACCAGGTGCTGCGCAAGTACAGCTGGTGGGTCTACGGAGTGACCTTGTTTCTGTTGCTCGCTGTTTACGCTATGCCGAAAGTAGCCGGGGCCCACAGTTGGATCCCACTCGGTCCACTCGAATTTCAACCGTCCGAGTTGATGAAGTTGGCGCTCATCGTCGTCGTCGCGCGCCTCATGGCCGACAACGACGAGGCCGAGTTACCGGATTACCGCTTCATCAAGACATGGCCGATGTGGCTGCTCGTGCTCGTGCCGTTTGGGCTCGTGTACAAAGAACCAGCCCTTGGGCAGGCGCTCGTCATCTTTGCAATCTTCATGACGTTGCTCGCTGCCTATGTAAAGCGGTCGCAGTTTATCGTATTGTCGCTCATTATGGTCATCGTCATCGGCGGCATCACAGTCGCAGCCGTCCAGTACCCGCACCAGGCGACATACTTTCTGACGCACAACTTTCTGGTCAAGCATAAAATCATCCACCAGTTTCAGCTTGAACGCATCATCACGTGGCTTAACCCAAACACGGCTCTAAACGGCAACGGCTACGCGGTACACTACTCACAGATGGCGATTGGCTCCGGGCAGATTTTTGGTGAGGGCCTATTCAATGGGATTGAGACGAGTGGGGGATGGGTGCCAAACCAGTGGACCGACTACATCTTCACGGGTATCGGTGAAGAGTTTGGCTTTGTCGGCGCGAGTGTGCTGGTGCTCATGTTTCTCGTCGTCTTCTACCGGATGACGCGGATTGCGGCCACCGCTCGCGATACATTCGGCACTTACATCGTGATTGGCATCGTTGGCATGTTTGCCTTCCAAGTGTTCGAGAACATCGGGATGGACATGTACTTGAGTCCGGCAACCGGCATCACGTTGCCGTTCGTCAGTTATGGCGGCAGTTCGCTCATTATCGATTACATGGCGATTGGAATAGCGCTCTCCGTCGCAGTTCGAAAGAAGCGTCTGCGCTTCAACTGACACGGCATGCAGCCACATACCCTCACGGCGGCAAGGACACGCTAGCGGTATCCGGTAAGCATGGGGGGACCGCTAGCGATGCGCTTTCGAGGTGTGCCACTGCGAGAAATACACGGACTGCCGTATACTGTCCATCAGACCAGCGCAGGAACATGGCAAGTCGCCATTCAAAATTGTGAGAGACACCCTGCCGGCTACTCGTATCCGACCTCGTACAATTCCTACGCTGACGCGCTGTCGGCGCTTGAGTCTTGGGGAATTGAAGCGACAGCAAAGGAGTTGGCGGGCGACGACACGGGTGCTGCGGAGATTGTAGCGAAGTTTGAAGATTGATTTGGCAGCGGAGGGTCCTCCCGGACACGCTGTCTATGGAGGAGTATGCATAGTGCAGATGGCACAGCGGATGGACCGTTTACCAGAGCAGTTTTTTGCGCAACTCAGCGGCCGAGTCCTACAGGCGGTGCAGGCGGGACGCGACGTCATAAACCTCGGTCAGGGAAACCCGGACCTGCCGACTCCTTCACACATCGTTGAGGCCCTGCGAGAAGCTGTGCTGGACCCATCAACACATCGCTATCCGCCGTTTTCCGGCCTTCCGTCGCTCAAAGAAGCTGTGGCCGAATTTTACCTACGCGAATACGGTGTCACCCTTCATCCGGAGCATGAGGTGGCGATTTTGTTCGGGGGCAAGGCTGGACTCGTCGAACTCAGCGAGATTTACCTAGATGCTGGCGACGTCGCGTTGGTCCCGGACCCTGGCTATCCCGATTACTGGAGTGGGGTTGCGCTCGCCGGGGGGCGGATGGTGAAACTTCCGCTCACACCGAACAACCGCTTTCTCCCTGACCTCGAGGCGGTGTCCACAACCGACTGGCAAAGAGCAAAACTGCTCTTTATGAATTACCCAAATAACCCGACCGGTGCAGTAGCGACGCTTGATTACTTTGCAAAGTGCGCCGAAGTGGCGAGTCGCCACGGTACCCTGGTGGTCCACGACTTTGCGTATGGCGCGATTGGTTTTGATGGCGTCAAGCCGCCGTCCTTTTTGCAAGCAGAGGGAGCGAAAGAGGCTGGCATCGAGGTCTACACACTGAGCAAGACGTTCAACATGGCCGGGTGGCGAGTCGCGTTTGCGGTCGGTCGGCGCGACGTGATTAGAGCGCTAAACCTGTTGCAGGATCACTACTACGTCTCTCTTTTTCCGGCAGTCCAACGCGCTGCAATTGCCGCGCTGCTAGGTCCGCAGGACTGCGTTCGTGACCTCCGGGCGACCTATGAACGTCGCCGCAACGCGTGGGTCGGCGCGCTCACTGCGCACGGAATCCACTGTCCGCCGCCAAAAGGTTCATTTTTTGCCTGGATGCCTGTCCCGGCGGGTGTCAACTCGTCCGAGTATGCAGACCTGCTGTTTGAAGAAGTCGACGTAGCTGTTGCGCCCGGACGCGGTTTTGGCGAACAAGGGGACAACCACGTCCGGATTGGCTTGTTGACGCCTGAGGCACGGTTGGCCCAAGCAGCGGAGCGCGTCGCGCAGGTGCACGCGGCGCTCCGTCTGCCAGGCTGACCTCCTCAGGGTTTCTGAAATCCCTCTCCCAACTGGCTGCGGTCGCGATATCGGTCGGCGAGCCGAATCAGCCAGAGGTGATGGAACGGCTCCTGGTACAAAACGGGTTCGATCCGCACGTCGCCGGGGCCAAGCTTGTACATCCAGACCGTGGTCTCTGAGTCGACGCCAGGGTTCAGACGAATCCCCATGTGAACGGAGTCCCGGTACCCGTTTTTATAGGCGATCACGCCGAGTTGCCCGTGCAGTTCCTGAACCAAGGGACGGTAGCGCGGGTCTCTAATCAGCGGCGCGTCAAACCACGGTGTCTGTCCGTCTACATCGGTGTGCAGGCGTTGTTCGCTCTCAATCACGACCACCTCTGCCCCAGCCAGTGGTTTGAGGGTCCGGCCGTCGATCACCTTGACCCGAAGTTTCGCGCTTCGCGGCCAGGGTTTGTCTAGGTTTGGCACAGACGGTGATGTCTCTGGTGCAGACCCCGGTGTAGGCGTGATGGGGGGAGGCTGCGCGGGCTGTACGGGCTGTGCAGGTCCTGGTGTCGGCGCGGTTGGTTGAGACGGCACGGGTTGTGGCCCGGTTCCACCGGAAGCGCCGCCTGGTTGCATACGTGGAGCGTCTTGGCCCACAGGCGCTTGTGTTACACTCGCCGCTTGTGCTGTCTGTGCGAACCAAAGGTGATGTGCGCCAAGCAGGTGGGCAGAGGGTAGCAGCGAAAGTGACAACACGGTCGCTGTGATGGCTCCTGTGCCGATTTGGACAATCTGCTTGATGGGAACGTGACGACTCACAAAACGGCCTCCTTTACGGTCAACACTGTCTCGGTGCTCCTCAACCGTACTGGCGAAGCGCACGGTCCATGTAGTAGAACTGCAGAATCTGTACGTAACTGCGGCCTTGTTCCGCCCAGTACTCGCTGCCCCACTGGGCCATTTTCTGTGCATTGCGGTATTGCCAGTTCGGGTCTTGCGGGTTGCCTGCGCGGTAGTTTAGTTCGATGATCTCGCCGTCAGGCCGGACGTACGCAAACCTGCGTACAGCCTGCACAGCTCGGTTGGTCATCGGTTGCTCAGACATGTAGCGAAACGTCTGGAAGTTCACGGTGTTGTCCACGTCAAACGTGAATCCATCGACCGTAACGGGGTGCAGGTGGTGGTACCACGCGAACATCTTGATGGCCATCGCTCCGGCCTTCAGGGACTCGCTGTTCCACGAAGGAATCCACTCGTTTGGCAACACATCTTCGCAGTACTGTTCGAACGGAACGGTCTGCACCCATTCAATGCGCCCGCGCGGGTCGGGTTCGCCGCTTGGGTTGAGACCGCGGATGGCGACACGGATTACAGCCGGTTGAGCGGTGTTGTCGATCCTATAGACTTGTGCGGTTGCCGTCTGCCCTAAACTGGCGAACGCGACGACGGCGCCAGCCAAGCCGACCCACAGCCGTTTCAAGTCAGTCATAGTCCTCACCTTGCTTTCCAGTCTGGTTTTGCCACTAACTTTCCCTGTTCGAAAGGGAACATGCAGAGGTATGTGACATCGCGCGAGAGTCGGGGTAGAATGTAGACTGGACGTCGACAGAGACGTCTCATTCTCATGTCACAGGGGGGTCGCGCATGCAGAAGTTAAACCTGACAAGTCAATCGAAACATGGGTCAGGTGCGGACGACTCGATGCGGGGGTTGTCAGTTGTGTTTGTCGATGGTGAACGGGTGTTCATCGACAACGGCGCGATCCACGGGAAGAGTGACCTTGAACGCGGCATGCAGTTCGTGAAGAGCCTCGACGAAGTACCGAACCCACGTCTGGTATGGGGGTTCTGGGTGACGTTGCACAGGTTCGAAGGTGGGGTTCAGGGTTACTACGGCTTAACGATGTTCGCGCTGCACTTGGATGAAACGGCCAAAGTGGGGTACAAGTCACTTGCCGAGCAAGTCAACCAGATGGAGAAAGCAGTGAAGGGCCAAGTAGATGTATCGCGCGTCCCGGCTGAAGTGAAGTCGCGACTGGTCAATTTTCTACAGTCGGTTCGACCGGAGTTATGGACTCACGCAGCTCACGACTTGACGGCCGCCATCACAGAGACGGACGCCTCATGACGACACACATTGACCTCGAAGCGGAACAGGGACAACCGGAGCAGCGGTGGCAGACCGCTTCAGCGTCTGTGCCCGATCAGGAACAGGAGGGCGGCAGATTGCCACAACAAGAGACACCGCTTTTCAGTACGCTCCTTCGGCACGCGGCGAGACAGCCGGTGCAGTTCCACATCCCCGGGCACAAGCGCGGACGCGGGATGGAGCCAACGTTTCAACAGTTGATGGGTGACGATGCTTTGGCTCTCGACCTCATCAATATTGCGCCGCTCGACGACTTGCATCACCCGACAGGCGCAATCAAGCAGGCGCAAGAATTGGCAGCCGAGGCGTTTGGCGCGGATGCTACGTATTTCTCTGTGCAGGGCACAAGCACGGCGATTATGGCGATGGTACTGGCGACGGTTGGACCTGGAGATACAATCCTTGTCCCGCGCAACGTGCACAAGTCCGTCTTGACAGCCATTATGTTGGCGGATGCGCGGCCGGTGTTTTTGCAGCCAGAAGTTGACGCGAATCTAGGGATTGCCCACGGACTGTCAGTGGAAGTCGTGGAAGCTGGCTTAGCGGCGCACCCTGACGCAAAGGCGCTGGTTGTCATCAATCCGACCTACTTTGGCGTGGCCGCCGATCTCGTTGCGATTGTGGAAGCTGCGCATCGACTTGCAGTACCGGTGCTTGTCGATGAAGCGCACGGTGTGTTGACGCACTTTCACAGCGACCTGCCGATGTCAGCGATGGCTGCAGGAGCAGACATGGCGGCCACCAGCGTGCACAAGCTCGGCGGGTCTCTGACGCAGTCGAGCGTACTCAATGTTCGCGCCGGACTCGTCGACCCAAGGCACGTACAAGTCGTGATGAGCATGCTCACGACGACCTCCACCTCCTATCTCTTGCTGGCCTCGCTTGACGTGGCTCGGCGCGAGCTCGCGTTGTTTGGGCACGAACGCATCGCGACTGCGATTGCGCTGGCGGAGGATGCGCGTAAGCGCATCAATGACATTGAGGGTCTGTACTGCGTCGGCAACGAAATCCTCACCGACAGCGCGACGTTTGCGCTTGACCCGACAAAACTCACAGTGTCCGTCCGCAAGCTCGGACTGCGGGGATACGACGTGGAGCGTATGCTGCGAGAAGAGTTCAATATCGAGGTCGAGTTGAGCGACCTTTACAACATTTTGTGCATCATCTCCTGGGGTGACAGGCAGGATGACGTAGACCAGTTGGTGGACGCGCTGTCTGAAATCGCGGCGTCGTACCGCGATCGCACAGACCTGCACTTAATGCCTGTGCAGTCGCCGTCCATGCCGGAGTTGCGCATGTCGCCACGCGAGGCATTTTACGCGAAGACGGAAGTCGTGCCAATCGCTGAGTCGGTCGGCCGGACCATCGCGGAGATGATTATGGTCTACCCGCCAGGCATCCCAATTCTGCTGCCGGGTGAAGTCGTTACACAGGACAACATCGACTACATTGAAGAGAACTTACGGGCTGGGTTGCCAGTGCAAGGGCCGGATGACCCGGAAATTCGTCACGTCAAAGTGGTGCTGGGTCGACCACGCGTCTAGGCGCGCGTAAAGCGGGGAGGGGAGAAGTAGTGTCTGGGAATACGACACCCACGACTACAGACAGTGCTATAACGAACCGTAGCGCCGGGAAACAATCATCGCCCAAACAGCCGCCCACGCCTCGCAAGGGTGTGCACGGTCGGCTCACACACTTGATGCCAGAACCATTGGTGTTGCTCCTCTACGCTGTGCTGATTGGGCTAGCCGGAGGATTTGGAGCGGTCGGGTTCCGGAAGCTTATCAAAGTGTTTCAATTCCTGTTTTTTGGTCAGTTGAAGCCCCAGTTGTCGTTTCTGGGACGCGCCGACGTACTGCTGCTACCCGTCATTGGCCTGGTTATTGTCAGTTTTATTGTGAAGTACTTTGCGCCAGAGGCAAAAGGTCACGGCGTCCCAGAGGTCATGGCAGCCATCGCCGAAAACGGGAGCAAGATTCGCGGCCGCGTGGTCGTCGTCAAGTCCATCGCGTCAGCGCTTAACATCGGATCCGGAGGTTCTGTCGGGCGCGAAGGCCCCATCGTCCAGATTGGCTCTGCGTTCGGCTCAATCTTTGGTCAGTACCTTGGCCTCCCGGAGCGTTATCTGCGCCTGATGGTCGCGTGTGGTGCGGGAGCCGGTATCGCTGCCACGTTTAACGCTCCCATCGGCGGTGTGATGTTTGCCACTGAGGTCATTCTCGGCAGTTTCGCACTGCAGAACTTTACAGCCATCGTCATCTCTAGTGTTGTCAGTGCGGCTATCGGCCGCGTTTTTTTTGGCAATCATGCCTCCTTTCGCGCGAACTTCCCATTTCACACGGGGGACTTCCGCGTTTATTGGATTTACATCGTACTCGGATTGCTCGCTGGCGTGTGGGGGTACGTGTACATCAAGGTGCTCTACGCGGTGGAGGACGTCTTTGATCGCATCAAGATTCCGTTCTGGAGCAAAGCTGTGTTCGCCGGACTCCTGGTGGGCCTCGCGGGTATGTGGTTTCCACAGGTTCTCGGCGTTGGCTACGGCACAGTCGACCAGGCGTTGTCGAACCACTTGGCCTTGTGGCTGTTACTCGTCTTGTTGGTGCTCAAACTTCTCATTACGTCAATCACCATTGGCGGCGGTGGTTCCGGCGGTGTGTTCTCGCCTGGCTTGTACCAGGGCTCCATGCTTGGTGGAGCGCTTGCACTCGTTGCGCTGCGCATCTTCCCACACCTCACCATCAGCCCTGGGGCGCTCGCTGCCATCACCATGGCTGGTGTGTTTGCTGGCAGTGCCCAGGCCCCTGTCACGGCCATCATGATGCTGTTTGAGATGACCGGGGACTACAGCATCATCCTGCCGTTGATGATTACGTCCGTGCTCGCCGCCACTGTGACGGGGACGCTGAGCAAGGAGTCGATTTACACCTTGAAGCTGGTCCGCCGTGGTCTCGACATTGCACGACGCCGTCAACCAGACCGAATGCGCGCTGTGTTTGTGGGCGAGGCGCTCGCACCCGAGCGAATGACGTTACACGCCGAGATGACTGTCAAGCAAGCGTGGGATAAGTTCGGCACGTGTCGAGAGTGGTATGCCTGGGTACGCGACGAGCAAGGAAACCTCGTCGGCTCCGTCGCTCGCGCGCAGGTGCTGGAAGCGCTCGCTGACGAACACCGCAAGGGTGACGCGGTCGCGAAGTTGCTGCCGAAGGTGATTCACCGTGTGGACGAACGGGCGACGTTGGCTGACGCGCTCGACCAAATGAACCGGCACGGTGTCACTTATCTGCTCGTCTGTCGCGGTGACCGTCCGATTGGCATCATTGGCAGTTCAGACATCGTCCACGCCTACAAGAATGTGGAACTTGCGTGATATACTGATTTAGGGAGGTTTGTCACGATGGCACAACTGGAAGTTGGACAGATGGCACCGCTGTTCACGTTGCCTGACCAATCCGGGCAGGAGGTTTCACTCGAGTCGTTGCGTGGACAAGTGGTAGTGTTGTATTTTTACCCGAAAGACGACACACCGGGTTGCACCAAAGAAGCCTGTTCATTTCGAGACCTGAACCGCGAACTGAAAGACGCAGGCGCTGTTGTGTTCGGCGTGTCCAAGGACTCGGTCAAATCCCATGTTAAGTTCGCCCAGAAGTATGAACTCAACTTTCCGCTGCTCGCGGACGAGGACGCCTCTGTTTGCGAAGCGTATGGTGTGATACAGGACAAGAACATGTACGGCCGCGTGACGCGCGGGATTGTGCGGACAACGTTCGTGATCGGCCAGGACGGGCGCGTCGCGAAGGTCTACCCGAAGGTCAAGGTAGACGGTCATGCCGATGCCGTACTCGCAGACGTGCGCGCCTTGGCACCTGGAGTATAATAAAAGCATAGAAATCCAAGTGAGGTGAGCCTTCTTATGGTGTTGACTTTATCGGACAGCGCAGCCGAGAAACTGCGGGAGATGTTGGCGGATGCAGAGGAAGGTGTCAGTGCGCTGCGCATTTATACGAAACCGGGTGGGTGTTCCGGTTTTAGTTACGGCATGGCGCTAGATGCCGTTCAACCTGGTGACGATGTGTTTGCGCTCAAAGGTATCCAGATTGCCGTGGAGAAAGCGAGCGAGCGCCTGATTGACGGGGCACAACTCGACTTCGTCGACGACCTGACCGGGCAAGGGTTTAAAATCAACAATCCCAACGCTACGACGACGTGCGGCTGTGGCGCAAGTTTTCGGACGGCGGAGGACGCAGGCCAACCGGGCTCCTGCGACTGACGACAGACCCCCAGTACTTGTCTGCCCACTTTGGGCGGCGAGGGCTGGGGGTTTTTGCGAAAGTGAGAGATAAACCAGGGATTTGAGCGGACAAGCCGAGTCGAAAGCGGGAGTGACGACATGCCACACTTTGAAAAGGTCCTGAAGGACCCCGTCCATGATGAAATCCTGGTGGAGGACCCGTGGATTTGGCAGTTGGTGAACACCGCCGCAGTACAGCGATTGCGCAGAATCCGCCAACTCGGCACGTCGTATCTCACTTTTCACGGGGCTGAGCACAGCCGCTTTACACACTCGCTCGGCGCCTACGAAACGATGCGGCGGCTGCTGATTCACCTTCAGCAAGAGTGCGGGTGGCCGTCTGACGAGCGTGATCGCAAGTTGGCCTTGTCGGCCGCGCTGTTGCACGATGTCGGGCATGGACCGTTTTCACACACCTTCGAAGCAATTTACCCCGTCCACCACGAACACTGGACGCACCGAATCATTCTGGAAGACGATGAAATTCGCAGCATCTTAAGCGAAGTAGACGAGGACTTTCCACTCGACCTCGTGGGGATTCTGCAGAAGAACGGTCGCCACCCGATGGTCGAACCGCTAATCACGAGCCAACTTGACGTGGACCGCATGGATTACCTGCTGCGTGACGCGCTCAACACGGGCGTGAGTTATGGGCGGTTTGAACTGGCTCGCCTGCTGCGGTCGCTCACACTGGTCGACGGTCAAATCTTGTTGCGCGCAAACGCCCTGCATACCGTCGAGCAGTATATCCTGGCCCGCTATTTTATGTACACACAGGTGTATCTGCACCCGGTGACGGTGGGCAGTGACGTGTTGGTGTTTCAAATCCTACGGCGTGCGGCTGAAGTCATCAAAGCTGGCGAACTGCCGGATGTGCCTGCAGAACTTCTCGCGATTATCGGCGCGGACGAAGCCAACGTGTCTGTGGCGGATTACCTCGCGATGGATGAGTCGACGCTGTTGTACGCGTTTCGGACCTGGTCCAAGTGTCACGATGAAGTGCTGGCAGACTTGTCACGAAGGTTTCTGCACAGGCGCCTCTTTTCACCTGTTCTGCGGTCAGAGCCAAATGTGGAGGAGTGGGCGGTGCTGCGTACTGCGGCACGGTCGCTTGGCTTCCATCCGGACTATTACGTCTCTGGCAGGGCATCCGAGATTGCAGGGTATGTGTACCGTGGCGAGGGTATCTTGCTGCTGCGCGAGGACGGAACGCGCACGGAACTCAGCCGGGAGTCGCGCGTTGTGCGTGCGCTCCTGCCCGACAGCGAGTACCGCGTGTTTGTCCCGAAGGAAGTGGTGGAGGGCACAGGCCCTCAGTTTGATCGCGTTCGCTCCATCTTGTTCAACCGAACACTCTAGCTACCGTTGTTGGCGGGTTCTCTGTGCTGCGCTGGCGCGCCGACGGCCAAACCAAAACCACACTACGGCTGCCACCAAGAGCACTGCGCCGATGTACGTGAGTGGCTTGGTGTACTTCGCGACCGTCTCCCAGTGCTGTCCAAGTTGGTAGCCTGCGTCTGTCAACGCAAAGTTCCAAATGAACGAGCCGATGGCTGTGTAGATGGTGAACCGCCACAGTCCCATTTTGGCGACACCGGCCGGCAGCGAAATGAAGGTGCGCAGAGCAGGAAGCAGCCGGGTTACAAACACCGTGATCTCCCCTCGCCGGGCAAACCATTGTTCGGCCCGTTCGAGGTGTCGGTCGTTGAGTAGAATGTAACGGCCGTAGCGGTGGATGAAAGGTCGCCCGCCAGCCCGCCCTACGGCGTAGGCAATGAGCCCGCCGACGACGTTTGCCAAGGTGCCGATTAGAACCGGGACAATGAAGCTCTGGTGTGCAGTGAAAGCGTGGTAGCCTGCGAGCGGCATGACCACTTCGCTGGGGATTGGAATACACGCGCTCTCCAGCGTCATCAACAAAAACACCGCGACATTGCCATAGTGAGAAATAAAGAGCCCTAAGTGTTGTGCGGACATGCGGCACCTCCGTCAGATGTCACAGTCCACATCGTACAGGAAACTGGGCCAAAACGGAATAGAAGAAGTGTACTTAGGCGTGTGTTTCATGTTCGCGCATGCACAAAAGCGCTTCTCGAATCGGCATCCCCTCGCAAATCCCGATGCCTTCTGCCGCCTGCGTGCACGATTCAACCGTCCCGTTCAGGAGGTCGTCCATCGTCTTCACGCCAACGGCCCGAGCCGCGATGATTCCGCGGCTGACGAGCTTCGTGCGCAGCAGTTCCACGTCGAGTGCACCGCACATGACATACCCGGATGCGGACTCGATCATCAGTAGGTTGGTCTTGGGCAGGTTGACTTCGGTTGCCTGGAACCGTTCGTCGTTGATATACACATCATGAACACGCAACATGTAGGGTTCCTCCTCGTTTTGGGCTGGGCCGTCGAGCGGATCGACCCCTGCTGACTCAGCGTATGTCCTCGCCCGTGCGCGAGTGTAGTACAAAAGCCCCGGCCCATCGCTCGCTCTGTGGTGAAGCGTGCGCTGCGCCCGGACGCGTGGTGGCTTGGGCCCTGCGATGAGGCGATGAGGCGATGAGGCGATGAGGCGATGAGGCGATGAGGCGATGAGGCGATGAGGCGATGAGGCGTGCGTGCGCAGGTTGTGATACGATGGTATTGCTGGAAAGCCGACTTTGGACGAGTAGTGGTGGGTGAATATGAAAACAGATTTCATACGCATTTTATTAGGCCTTTGGCACAATGCTCCGCTGATGGGCGCTTTTACGGCCATCATTCTCGCGCAGCTCTCCAAGGTCCCGATTCACTTTGTGACGCACCGCAAATGGGATTTTCATAAAGTCATCGACGCGGGCGGAATGCCGAGTTCTCACGCCGCAGGTGTCTGTGCGCTGACGACAGCACTCGCGTATGTCGTGGGCGTGAAGTCGCCGATCTTCGCGACGGCAGTCGTTTTTTCAGCGATCGTGTTATACGACGCGGGCGGGATCCGCCGACATGCCGGTGAACACGCCGTGTTGCTGAATCGCATCGCGGTTGAAATGTCGCAGTCAGGGATGACCGTAGAAGCGTCCGCAACCGAAGAGGGCGAACGCTTAAAGGAGATTCTCGGACACGAACCGCAGGAAGTTGTTATCGGGGCAATCATCGGCGTACTGATCGGCGCCGTATTTGGCAAGTGGTGGTAATGGGCAGGCTCGATGGGGCAGGCTCGATGGGGCAGGCTCGATGGCCGACGAAATAGCGGCGCAGGGTGGCTTATTCATTCGAAAATGGGTTCGCAGGGGACGAGTTAGCGGTCCAGAACCGCTTCGGGCGCTAAATATGGTGGAAATCCAGCCGATCACGGCCGTTTAAGCGGTAATCAACTGGCTATTCCACCTTGTCACCCCGCAAAAACCCGCGATAAGCTGTTCTGTGCGGTTATCGCGGTCGCGGAATCGATAATGGCTCCCGCCCCAGGCTCCCGCCCCAGGCTCCCGCTTCCGTCAATGCTCGGATTCGGTGTCCTCTGCATCCGTTTCGGAGACAGCGGGCTCGTCCCACGCTTCGAGGCCTTCGCGGCGAATCTTGTCCACTACAACTTGGATGGCCATTTGTGCGGTGTCGACCACGTTCGAACCGTAGATGATCACCCGACTACCGCCGCGGGGAAGAGCAATCGCGTGCCATGTCTTGTCCTGGTGCTCGTACAACTCGAGGTCGTACATGTTCGCCGCTGTGGTGTATTCAAACGTATGCTTGCGAACGAGTGTACTGCCTTCAGGCAAGCGTACAGCATGCCAAGACAGACTATCGATGCGGTGGTTTTCTCCTGCTCCTGTCATGCAGATTTCCTCCCCGTCGTCGATGTGTTGAGTGAAAAGCAAAGCCAGACCAAGGCTACGGCCGCCATCTCGAGAAAGTGCAGACCGAGCGACAGACCGTGCCACATCCCGAACTGCTGCAACTCTGCGCTGCTCGCGCTTGCGAGCGGGCCTATCGCCTGTTCGATGTGCTGTACCTTCGGCAGTAGAATGAGCCAGTTGACGAGGGCGGCGAGCGCGCCGAACAGTACCAGCCAGAGGCCCACCGTGTACGACTTCGAGTGCATACCGCTGCTTCGCCCGATCACGATGTAGAGGATGGAGCCGATGACGGCCGTGATCGCCATCAGGGTAAAAAACGGCGGGAAGAGGATGCCGATGACGTGCCCAAATTGCGAGAGACTCAGTTGATTGGAGAGTTCCTCGGCTGCCATCGCGGAGAAGTACACACCGCCGCCAAACCAGAGGGCGAGGTCGAGCGAAAAGATCCACTGCAACAATTTCCTCAATCGTTCATCTCCTCACAAGGCGGAAGAGGTCAGGGGCGTATGCTCCTGACCTCGTGATTCACACACCCATATATCAATCTGTTTCGTTACGCGAACTCGTGCAGGGCCTCTTCGAACACTTTGCGCTCAAGTCGCAGGTCTGCCTCGGAGAGCGGGCGACTGGCGTAGCCCTGAATCTGGTCTTCGTAGGCGACGCGTGAGTCGTCCTTGTAGATGAGACCCGTACACAGTCCATGTGTCTCAATCACGGTCCGCATCGCCGTCGCGCGGTCAGCCGGGTCGTAATTGGGGCGATTGTCGAGGTTGACGACGTTCTCCCGGTACCAGTCGTACGTGTTCACCTTGTTGTACGTCACACATGGGCTGAACACGTTGATGAGCGAGAAGCCTTTGTACTCGATGGCCTGCTGAATCAGGGAAACTAGTTGGTTGACGTCGCTCGAAAAGCCTTGACCGAGGAAGCCGATCCCGGCGGCCAGCGCAATCTGCGTCGGCACGAGGGCGTTTTCGATGTTGCCCGCTGGCGTCGTCTTGGCTTTAAAGCCGTGAGCGCTCGTCGGCGAGTGCTGGCCCTTCGTCAAGCCGTAAATCTGGTTATCCATCACAATATACGTGATGTCGATGTTGCGGCGAACGGCGTGCATGAAGTGGTTGAGGCCGATGCCAAAGCCGTCGCCGTCGCCACCGGAGGCGATCACTGTCAAATCGCGGTTTGCGAGCTTCACGCCCTGCGCAGTCGGCAGTGAGCGACCGTGCACACCGTGGAAACCGTACGTATTCACATAGCCGGAGATGCGGCCGGAACAACCGATTCCAGAAATAATGGCGACTTCATGCGGTTCTTTACCCATCGACGCGAGCGCGCGCTGCAGAGACGCCTGGACAGAGAAATCTCCACACCCAGGGCACCAGTTTGGCCGGACATCGTTACGAAAATCCTTGACTGTGGCCATTTATACCAACTCCTTGCAGTGCCGGGAGATTTCGACCGGCAGGAATGGGGTTCCGTCATACTTCAACATGCTGGTAATGTGGTCGTGGTGGACGTTGTTGAACGACAACAGGCTGCGCAGTTGGCCAGTTGCGTTGTTTTCAATGACGACAACCTGTTTCGCGCCTTGCATCGCTTCCTCAAGCAAGTGGACCGGGAACGGCAGCAGCGCATGGATGTGCGCATGAGCCACCTTGAGTCCATCTTCCTGGAGCTTGCCAACCGCTTCGCTAATGCTGCCGTAGGTGGCGCCGATGCCAATCAGCAGGATGTCCGGATCCGCATCGCCAGAGCGTTTCACACTGCCCGGCAGTTCAACGCCGTGGAGTTTGCGCATGCGCTTATCCATCATCTCTTTACGGTTGTGAGCCGTCTCGTTCGGCCGACCAGTTTCGACGTGCTCGACACCTGTGACGTGGTGCAAACCACCCTTTGTGCCAGGAATGGCGCGTGGGGAGATGCCCGATTCAGTGATTTCATAGCGCTTGAACTCCGCGCCAGCTGGGGTGTCAATTGTCGACGACTGAATCAAGGCGCCGCGGTCAATGTCAACGTTGTCCAGGCGCAAGACTTCCGTTGACTGCTTGCTGAGTGACAGTTGGAGGTCGGTCATGACAATGACCGGGCACTGGTAGTGTTCGGCGAGGTTAAATGCATCCGCCATCATGTAGAAGCACTCTTCCGGCGTTGCGGGGTTAAGCACGATCTTCGGAATTTCGCCATGCGTCCCAAACAGTGCAGCGAGCATATCGGACTGTTCCTGTTTTGTCGGTAGTCCCGTCGAGGGTCCGCCGCGCTGCGTGTCAACGATGACGACTGGTGTCTCGGTCATACCGGAGAGGCCGATGGCTTCCATCATCAGAGCGAGACCAGGGCCGGATGTCGCCGTCAGTGCGCGAGTCCCGCCATACGCAGCGCCGATGGTCATCGTCATAGCCGCAATTTCATCTTCCGTCTGCACGACCACACCGCCAACTTTTGGCAGTTTCTTGATGAGATACTCCATCACGTCCGACGCCGGAGTAATCGGATAGGCAGCCATCACACGCGCGCCGGCAGCCAGCGCCCCAAGTGCGACAGCGTCGTTCCCCATCATGAACAAGCGCTTGGTTCCATCAGCCGGCTTCAAGGCGAAGTTTGGGTCTTCACCGCCGAGGTCTCTAATATGGTTAAATCCAGCCTGAATGGCCTGCATGTTCTGGTCGACAATACGCTGGCCTTTGCGGCTGAACCGTTCTTCCACGACATCTTTGAAGATGTCGATGGGGAGACCCAGAACACACGCAGAAGCGCCGAGCGATACCATGTTCTTCATAATCGCCGATCCGGCTTCTTCCGCTAGTTTCGTCAGCGGCACCACGAACAATCGAACGTGATCTGGCGCTGTCGGATTGAACTTAGCGTCTGCAATAACGATGCCGCCCTCTCGGACCTCTCCGACGTTCAAATCGATAGATTCCTGGTCAAACGCTAGGAGAACGTCTGTGTAGTCCGCGGCGGCACGGAATTGCTGAAGACTGACCCGAACCTTGTCGTTTGAGTGCCCACCTTTGATGCGGGAGGAAAAATGCCGAAAGGAGTATACGTAGTACCCTTGCCGATTCAATGCGATCGCGAACGTTTCGCCAGTGCTTTCTACACCTTCGCCTTGTTGCCCGCCAACTTTCCACGAAAGTTGATCTAGCATGCAGCAGTCCACTCCTCTTGACCACACACGGTGTGATGTGATCATTTCTGAGCCGCGCGGGTTCACGCGGCGGGCGTAGTTCCTGACTTTGGTTCCACGCCACAGTCCATTATACTTAACTAGGATCGTCAAAGAAACAGATGGGCCACAATTTCGCGGAATTTGTCCGCAAAGTCGAGGTGTTTCACAGTGTTTGTGACCGATGAGCTCAGGGAGGCAGTCGATCTGAGGCTCCGAACCGTGGACGAACGTTCGCGCTTTTTGACGGCAGCACTCAATTGGAATGAAGCTGATTGGCAGGACGTAACGCGGATTTGGGCCGCGGAACGGGCACTGCACGTAGCTATCGAGTGTGTGACGGACGCTGCCAATTTGATTATCGATGCCCTGGTGATGCGGGAACCCGGCAGTTACGCGGACATTGTCCGAGTCATTGCGGAGGAGGGCGTCGTCGATCGAACTTTTCCTGAACAATTCTCCGACGCCCTCACATTCCGAAATCAACTTGTGCGTGAATACCATCAACTACAGCCTGCTGACGTTGTACGCGCCGTCCAAACCTGCGCGCCGCTGTTTGCTCCATTTGTCCATTCCGTGCGGGATTACCTCGGTATTTCCTCCAGATAGACTCGGACGTGTCGCTTGACGCCGAAGGTTACGGCAGCATGTTCCGATGGAAACAGGATGTCGAGGTGTCGGCCCTTGACCCCTCCACCCGTATCCTCTGCAATTCTTGACCCAATTCCTTCAATAAATACCCGGCTGCCGATCGGGATCACCCGCGGGTCCACTGCGATAGTGCGTCCGACGAGCGCGTGCGTACCGCTTGCGGTAATCCCGAAACCGGGCTCGGATGGGCGCTTCCCTGTGCAGTGGTAGTCGAGTGTGTAGGCGGTTAATGTGAAGTCGCCAATGACGTGACGAAGTGACTTCTGCAGCGCCAGCGGGGAAGTTTTCGAGGTCGGTCGGGTGGCTGTCCTGTCAGCTGTATTAATACAGTTTTGCTGTGTGTTTGATACAGGTGATTTGTGTTGAAACCCTTGCCGCACCTTCATTTCATCTCCTGATGAGCCTGGATTCCGCTGACTGTCATATGCAAAATTCTGAAACTGTGCTACCATATTCATATTCAGTTTGCTGAGGGCGGGTTGGGCTTGCGTCTCCGCTGCAGAGTTAGGTCGTGCAGCAAACGGGAGCGCAAGGCACAGCATCAGCACGCAGACCAAACCCGCGGTTCTGAATGGTTTGTCCATACCTGACAGGCTACTCTGTTTGCACTGGATTATGCGTGGACGAGGAGAAAGGGAGGGCGCGATGATGCGAGACTTCGGGTGGAAAGTCGGAGGGAAGCAGGGGGAAGGCATCGACAGTACGGGTGACATTTTTGCCATCGCACTGCACCGCATGGGGTACTACACCTTCACGTACCGTCACTTTATGTCGCTCATTAAGGGCGGGCACACGAACTACAAAATCCGCATAGCTGACCAACTGGTTCGTCATCATGGTGACAGTGTAAGCGTTCTCGTGGCCTTTGATCAGACTACGGTTGACGTCAATTGGCATGAGATGGTGGACGGCGGCGTGGTCATTAGCGACAGCACAGCGTTTACCGCGAAAGCTCCGGATGACCGCAACGTGCACTTGTACGGTGTGCCACTCACGGACATCGCGAAGTCCGCCGGAAACTCGATTATGAAAAACATGGTGGCGATTGGAGTCAGTGCGGCTATCGCTCAGCTTGATGCAGAAGAGTTTACCCCCGTCGTGGCAGAAAAGTTCGGGCGCAAAGGACAGTCTGTGGTAGACAGCAACATGGACGCTTTGCGCGCGGGGTATCGCTACTACCTGGAGCACCACGACGTCTTTCTTTCCGCCCCGGCACGGCCCGAAGCGCGTGGTGAGCACCTGTACTTGTCCGGCAACCAGGCAACTGGTTTTGGCGCGCTTGCAGGGGGGTGCCGTCTGCTCGCCGCGTATCCAATCACCCCAGCGACCGAAATCATGTACTGGGTCATCTCGCAGTTTCCAAAGCACGGTGGTCTGGTGCTGCAGGCAGAAGACGAGATTGCGGCTGTGAACATGGCCATTGGCGCGAACTTCGCAGGCGTCCGCGCGATGACGTCGACTTCGGGGCCTGGCTTCTCCTTGATGATGGAGGCGCTAGGGCTAGCCGGGATTTCCGAAACACCGCTTGTCATCGTCGACGTACAGCGCAGCGGTCCCTCTACCGGACTTCCGACCAAGACGGAACAGAGCGACCTCAACGAAGCGGTGCACGGTACACACGGGGATATAGAGCGCATTGTACTCACGCCCCGCACCGTCGAAGAGTGTTTTTACTACACAGCTGAAGCCTTCAACTTGGCGGAAAAGTACCAAGTCCCGGTGATTGTCTTGACCGACCTCTACACCGGTATGTCCTCTCAGTCAGTCGACGACCTGCCACTCGACCGTGTGAAGATTGACCGTGGGAAGTTGCTCACTGACGACGAACTCGCCAAACTTGCGCGCTTTTCCTATCAGCGCTATGACACTGCTACAGACGACGGCGTGTCGCCGCGCGCGTTGCCAGGTCAGCGCAATGCTCGATACGTCGCGCTTGGCAACGAACACAATGGGATTGGCATGGAGGTCGAAGACCAGCCGACCCGGCTGGCGCAGGTCGAGAAGCGACACAAGAAGCTTGCCAATTTCCGGCATGAGAGCGGCCTCACAGTCGATGGGCACGAAGATGCAGAGTTTGCGCTCGTTGGCTTTGGCAGTACCTGGGGAGTGCTTGAAGAAGCGCGAGAGGCGCTGGAAGCCCATGGTCTCATGGCGAAACACATTCACTTCTCGCGTGTTGCGCCGTTCCCAGCTGCAGAACTTGCAGAGGCGCTGGTGGGGGTTCAGACCGCGCTTGTCGTCGAGTTGAACAGCACAAGCCAGTTGGCCGAATTAATGAAGAAACATGTCAACTGTCATAGGCAGTTGGTCTCTTGCCTTAAGTACGACGGTGATCCTTTGACTCTGCGTGAAATTCTCACGCGTGTTCAGGAAGTACAGAGTGTGGAGGTGTTGAACTGATGGCGGTATCCATTCAGGACTTTCAATCCGAGCGCCCGACTTGGTGCCCAGGATGCGGTGACTTTGGTGTTCTGAACGCCATGCAAAAGGCGGCTGTGAACCTGGGCATCGCTCCCGAAGACGTGGCCGTTGTGTCTGGAATTGGCTGTTCAGGCAAGATGTCGCAGCACTTCGGCGGCTATGGGCTACATTCTCTGCATGGCAGGTCTCTACCAACAGCACAGGCGGTCAAACTCGCAAACCGGAGTCTGACGGTAATGGCGGCAGGTGGCGATGGAGACGGCTACGGCATCGGCATGGGGCATTTCATCCACGCCATGCGTCGCAACGTCGACATTACGTACGTCGTCATGGACAACCATATCTACGGTTTGACGACGGGGCAAGCATCGCCGACAAGTGATATCGGATCGCGGACGAAGACCTCACCGGAGGGCTCCGTGGAGCAACCAATCGCGCCGCTGCAACTGGCGCTGGCGCAAAACTGCGGTTTTATCGCCCAAGCGTTCTCTGGAAATATCAAACAGTTGACTAGTCTCATCGAGCGCGCTATCAAGCACAGAGGGTTCTCGTTGGTTAACGTCTTCAGCCCTTGCGTGACGTTCAACAAGACCCAGACGTATGACTTTTACAAGAGCAATCTAGTGAATCTCGATGAAGAACCGGAATACAACCCGCACGACCGTGTACACGCTTTGACGAAGGTTGCACAGGCGAACAACCTCGTCACTGGCCTCGTGTACGAAGACGCCGAGCGGCTAAGTTACGAGGAGACGGCCCACGGGTACCCGGAGACTCCAATCGCGCACGAGGACTGGACGTTGTCTCAGGACGATTATCAAGATATTTTGGATACTTTTCGTTAATTGCTCCAAAAATGTAAAAAGGAACCGACTGGCTCTGAGCAGTCATCAGCGCCTGTCGGTTTCCTTTTGCACGGCATTGATGTGCGTTTTGCAGACTTTTTGAACGCACTTGAGAAAATTGTCTAATATTAATATTTATTCTAGATGACGATTGTAGTTGCTCCAGAAAGTGCTATCATGCGACTGTGAGAACTAGAAAAATGTCGATTTAATATTGACATTTTCTCGTAGAAGGTGAACATTAGTACGAAACTCACTGTCCTTCAATATGTATATACATGCAGGTTGCATGTTCAAAAAACACTCCGTGTGTAAAAGCTGACATTTACAATTATATGAGGACTTATTAAAATTGCGATTGGATTGATTGTCGTTTTTTGTGTTAGAAGAATGCGGGCTTCGTAGGAGGCAAACCATTGGCTAACGTCTTAGATGTCAAATCATTAAATGTGGAATTCAACGTCAATGGGACGTACTTTCACGCGGTTCGCGACGTGTCGTTCTACATTCGGCCAGGTGAGACTTTGGGGTTGGTCGGCGAGTCCGGGTGTGGTAAAAGCGTGACTTCGCTGGCGATTGTAAGACTGCTCGCAAGGTCGGCCCGGATTAGCGGACAGGTGATGTACGACGACAAGGACCTTTTGACGTTTCCACAGGACGCCATGCGAGAAGTTCGCGGCAACGAGATCAGCATGATTTTTCAAGAACCCATGACGTCACTGAATCCGGTCTACAAAATCGGAGCGCAAATTGCCGAGGTCATACTCCTGCACAAGGACGTTTCACGCCGCGAGGCCTTCAATCAGTCTTTGGAGATGCTCCAAAAGGTCGGCATCCCGAGGCCCAAAGAAATCCTCGAAGAATACCCACACCAGTTGTCCGGTGGCATGCGGCAGCGCATTATGATCGCCATCGCAATGGCGTGTAATCCTCGTCTATTAATCGCGGACGAACCGACAACTGCGTTGGACGTCACCATTCAGGCTCAGATTCTCGAACTCATGAAGGAAGTATCCGAAAGCTTCGGGACCTCAACGCTGTTGATTACGCACGACCTTGGTGTCGTTGCCGAGACGTGTGAGCGCGTCGCTGTCATGTACGCTGGTCAAATCGTGGAGGAGGGTACGGTCGAAGAAATCTTCTTCGAACCCCAACACCCGTATACTCGAGGGCTACTAAACGCCATCCCAAAGATTGACGCTACCTCCAAACAGCGACTCCAGCCGATTGATGGTACCGTTCCTTCCTTGACGAAGATGCCGACGGGGTGCCACTTCGCACCGCGTTGTCCGTTCGCTACACAGCAGTGTGTCGATGAAGCTCCGAGCCTATTTACCGTACATGACCGTCATACTTCAAGATGCTGGTTGAATGAATCGGAGGGAGTGCGCACCGTTGAGTGAACCACTGTTGCAAGTGAGTGATTTGAAAAAGTACTTTCCGATTCGCCGAGGGTTTCTTGGCGGCACATCGCAGGCTGTGCGTGCAGTGGATGGTGTCTCTTTCCACGTTCACGCGGGGGAAACCCTCGGTGTGGTTGGAGAATCCGGCTGCGGAAAGTCGACCATGGGCCGCAGCATCCTTCGTCTCATTGAACCTAGCAACGGAGATATCCAGTTTGATGGCGTCGACATCCGGAAGTTGTCGAAGAGCCAGATGCGAAACATGCGCCGGCAAATGCAAATTGTCTTCCAAGACCCGTATGCCTCCCTCAACCCGCGTTACACGATTGAGCAAACACTGACCGAGCCCTTGGCGATTCACGGTGTTCACGACGCACGTGAGCGTAAGCGCCTGGTAAAGGTTATTCTCGAACGCGTCGGGTTAGATCCGTCTTATGCAAGCCGATTCCCACACGAGTTCTCTGGAGGACAGCGCCAGCGTATCGGCATCGCCCGCGCGCTGATTCTCAATCCGAAACTGATGGTGTTGGATGAACCCGTTGCGGCTTTGGACGTGTCTGTGCAGTCGCAGGTGATTAACCTCCTCGAAGACATTCAAGCGGAGTACGGGTTGGCGTTCATCTTCGTAGCGCACGATTTGTCGGTGGTCAAGCACATCAGCGACCGCGTCCTCGTGATGTACTTGGGCCACATGGCCGAGCAGGCGACATCGGACGAGTTGTTTCAAAATCCACTTCATCCGTACACGAAAGCCCTGTTGTCGGCAGTGCCCATCCCAAACCCTACCCTCAAACGGGAGCGAGTCATTTTGAAGGGTGACCTGCCAAGTCCAGCCAATCCACCAACAGGCTGTGTGTTTCACACACGCTGTCCTGTAGCGCAGGAAAGGTGTACGCAGGAAATTCCCGAGTGGCGCGAGGTAACAAATGGCCACCTTGTGGCTTGTCACTACGCGTAGTCTGGAATGCAACACATGGAGAGGGGGAATGCATCGCGGGTCGCGTAAGTAAACGCGACAACTCGCGCGACAAGGGGATAGGGTGGCGTTTTGCTGAATGTGAAGCACGATACGAACGATAGGTAAAAGGGGGATCTATGGATGGCATTGACCAAATCTATTGCTGCGGTGGTTGCTACCACTGCTGGACTCGGAATGTTGCTTGCCGGTTGCGGAACGAGCTCACCGAGTAATTCGACCAACAGCACGACGGGCACGGGAACGAGTGCCGCGACGCCAAAGGCCGGTGGAACCATTGACTATGCGCTTCCGCCACAGACGAATCTGAACTGGTTTTTGCCGATTACGAACGCGGCAGACGACAGCTTGTATAACAGCCAATTGGTTGTACAAATGTATAAGCCGCTGTTGTGGATGAACAACAACTACACAATCAACTGGCAATCTTCTATTGCTAAAAAGATTACGTATAACAAGCAAGGCACTGTGTATCACGTGTATTTGAATCCGAAGTGGCACTGGTCGGACGGAGTACCCGTCACGTCCAAGGACGTGATGTTCACGTGGAACGTGGTCAAGGCCGCTTCCGCTTCAAACGCACCAACGCCGTGGCCATTTGTTGGCGCCGGTACAGGTGATATTCCGAACGGCATTCAGAGCGTAGTGGCGAACAACAACTACGAACTGACCTTTACGTTGAAGAAACCTGCGAACCAGCAGTGGTTTGAATACAACGGCTTGATTCAGTTGCCTCCGATGCCGGCGCATGCCTGGGATGTCAAGAGCAATATGACCCAGGAACTCACGTACCTTGGCCAACACGCAGGGAACCTGATGTTCGACTCGGTCGTGGACGGCCCTTTCAAACCGCAGAGCGCTAATCCGAGCCAGTCTTGGGTGCTGGTCCCGAACAAGAACTACGATGGCCACAAGAGCCTTGTCAACAAAGTCGTCTTTGGGTATCAAGCGTCATCCACATCCGAATTTGCGGCTATCAAGAGCGGTACCGTGAATGTCGGCTACATCGACCCGACGCAATTGGGGTCTAAAGGGTCATTGACCTCACAGGGATACAAAGTCAATCCAGTCTACCAATTTGGTATCTACTGGACTGAAATGAACATGTGGCCAAAATCTCCCATGAAGAGCGTGTTTGACCAACTGTATGTCCGTGAGGCCTTGCAGATGAGCATGGACAACGTCGGAATTTCGAAGCACATTTACAAGGGATACGCTGTCCCACTCGATGGGCCAATTCCAACACAGCCGAGCACGCAGTTCATCGATCCGACGTTGCAAAAGAACCCGTATCCATACAACCTGCAGAAGGCCAAGGCATTGCTGACGTCGCACGGGTGGCATGAGGTCAACGGTGTGATGACAAAGGGCACCCAGAAGATGGACCTGACCATGATATATCCTAGCGGACAGACTGCCACTACGGATTCCGTAGAACTCATGCAGCATGACTGGGCACAGATTGGTGTCAAAGTCGCTCTGAAGCCTGAACAGTTCAGTACGTACATCAGCACGACCAGTAGCCCGTCGAATACCTCGTGGGACCTCGCGTCTGGATCTGGTTGGATTTACAACGGACCGGGCTTCTATCCATCTGGAGGTCAGTTGTTTGCCACTGGTGCGCCGAGTGGCACAGGGTTTAGCAACGCGCAAGAGGACGCTCTGATTGCCGCGACGCATCAGCCATATGCAACACAACAACAGACAATGCAGCACTTCTTCGCCTATGAGGACTATACCGCCAAGATTCTGCCGTTCCTCTGGGGCCAGAATAGCGCTATTCTCTATGTCACGGCGCCGACAGTGCATAACGTGATGAAGTACCTGGATGGTTCCGCTGGCTTGCCACAGATGCAGTACTGGTGGGTGTCATAAGCAGATAACTCCAGAACTCCGTTGATGCGGTTGATTCCAGGGCGTGCCTTGCACGCCCTGGATGAAAGGAGACCCAATGGTAAACCAGGAAGCGCTGCGCGATGCGCAGAGGAACATGACCGACATCAGCGAACGACCAGGTTTTTTGCAGCGCTTTTGGCAAGGGTGGACAACCAAGCTTGGCCTGTTGATGTTGGTGTTGCTGGTTCTGTTCTCGTTCGTGGGTCCGCTGATTTACAGACACAGTGCGACCAATCCGCACATCCTTGACACAGCTGCGACACCGTCGCTGAGGTTTCCACTTGGCACAGACAGTTTAGGGCACAACGTTTTCGCTCAACTGATGGTGGGTGGGCAGTCTTCCTTGGAAGTTGGTTTCGCAGCGGCCTTTGTGGCGGTTGTGTTTGGGACACTGTATGGCATGATTAGCGGCATGCTGGGTGGTTGGGCAGACACCATCATGATGCGAATTGTTGATATTTTTTTGTCCATTCCGAGCATCTTCATTTTGATGTTTTTAAATGTCGCGTTCAAACCCGATCTGGTCATCATGATTTTCGTCATTGCCTCGACATCGTGGCTGGGTGTCAGTCGTTTGGCACGAGGCGAAGTCTTGAGCCTGAAGAACCAACTGTACGTGGAAGCTGCACACGCGTTGGGTGCCGGGACGTGGCGGATTATGAGTCGATATTTTGTGCCAAATTTTATTGGCACAATTCTCGTGACCGCTACTCTGCAAGTGGCCGATGCCATCCTCATCATGGCAGGACTGAGTTTCCTTGGCTTGGGGTTGCCACCCCCGACGCCGAACTGGGGCGGTATGCTGTACGACGGAATGAACTACATCTTCCAGAACTCATGGTGGCTTATCTATCCACCGGGGCTCGCCATCCTCATTTCGCAGGTGTCAGTCAACCTGGTCGGCGATGGTATGCGCGATGCCATTGAGACCCGCAAGGCTTGAGCCATGAGGCAATCGAAGTGGGTATAGGGGGGCCGTTGCATGCTAATGTACATCGTTCGCCGGATTTTGGAGGCAATCCCTACCCTCATCGGAGTCACGGTGATTTCGTTTGTGTTGATACACATCGTGCCCGGTAATCCGGCGCGCATCTTGCTGGGAAATCATTATACGCTTCAGAGGGCGGCGGAGCTGAACAAACAGTTTGGATTAAACAAGCCGCTTTTCGACCAGTACGTAATTTGGCTTGGTAATCTAGTCAGGGGAAAGATGGGCTACTCGTACGTGTACAACGCGCCGGTAACAAAGATGATTTTGCAGGCATTACCGCACACGTTGGCCATCGTAGTGGTTGCCGTGCTGGCGGCACACTTGTTTGCCGTTCTGCTCGGTGCTCTCCAGGCGTATTATCAAGACAGCGTTTTTGACCGCGTGGCGACTGTCATCAATTACTTTCTGTACTCGATGCCGCAGTTCTGGTTGGGGGTTCTATTGGTTATTTTCTTTGCCATTAACCTGCACTGGTTTCCTTCCGGGGGCATCGTGAACAGCAATGTCGCGAACCAAGGATTCCTAGACTACGCGAATCATCTAGTACTGCCCATCGCCACCCTGTTCCTCGTGTCACTAGCGGCCTGGGCGAGGTATATGCGGTCCTCGACGAGGGAAACGTTGCTCCAGGACTATGTTCGTACGGCGAGAATGAAGGGCGCCAAAGAGTTTCGCGTTGTATTCGTTCACGCATTGAGGAACTCGGTGTTGCCGCTCATCACACTCTTCGGCATGACTCTACCCGCTATGCTGGCCGGGGCCCTGTTCGTAGAGGAAGTCTTCAATTATCCGGGCATGGGTCTTCTCTACTGGGATGCCATTAATCAGCGCGACTACCCCATCATCATGGGTGTGATTGTGTTCTTGGGTGTCATTACTGTGCTTGGGAACCTCTTAGCAGACATTTTGTACGGCATTGTCGACCCGCGTATTCAGTACTAGTGGCAGACGTTCGGGCCTCCACGTGCGTTTCGTGGAGGCGACCATCGTCTTTTGATTTGCGGGAAGACGAAATGTGTGGTATATTGAATCGCGTTGTCACTCATGTGGGGACTGGGGCATGAGCCATTAGCTCAGTTGGTAGAGCACCTGACTTTTAATCAGGGTGTCGCTGGTTCGAGTCCAGCATGGCTCACCAAAGGAAAACCTAATAGTAGCAAGGGTTAGCGGGAAGGGTCACTCTTTAATGGGTGGCCTTTTCTGCGCATATATGAGGTATCTGATCTAGTTTTGATCTAGTCACGGCGCAGTTCGTGCATTGTACGTTGCCATATATTTACCTATACTGAGTGCAAATCAGTTGGACAGCCCATGAGGAGGCGGTTTGTAGCGTGGCCACCTTGCAGCATCGAGGGAAGGACAAGCAGGGGAAGGACGTATGGCTGGTCCGGGTATTCGTCAACGATAAACAAGTGGGACGGACATTCCACGGTACCGAGCGTCAGGCACAGAAATTTGCCTTTGAGCTCGAGAATCGGCGTGACCAAGGGGACTCTGTGCAACTATCGAAGTCCACAGTTGCGGAGTACATTAATGAGTGGCTTGAGGTTTATCACCGTAACGAGGTAAGCGCGATAAGTCACGTCGAAGATACACGCCGAGTGAAGAAGTACATCATCCCATCATTCGGAGAACGTAAACTGACCACATTAAATGCCATGGAGTGCCAGAAACTCATAAACAGCATCGCTTCAGATGGAAAGACGCGCACCGCAGTCATGGTGGCCCTCATCATGCAGAAGGCGCTGCGCAAAGCGCGTCAACTCGGATACATCGCTAAGAACCCCATGGAAGACGTTGTGAAGCCACGCGACCGCACGGCAGAGAGGCCATTCCTCAATAAGGAGCAGAGCCTGCAATTTCTCGAGACCGCGAAATCTGACCGATATTATTCCGTGTTCGCATTCCTATTGTTGACCGGAGCACGCCCAGAAGAAGCCTTCGGCTTGAAGTGGGCAGATGTCGACCTTAATGCGCGTACTGTGAACATTCGTCAGGCACACAAGAAGAAACCTGGCGGTGGATGGGAACTAACTGACCTAAAGACCGTAAAGTCGCGACGTCAGTTGGACATCGGGCGCTTACTCGCGGACGTGTTGCGCGCGCACAGGGAAGAACAAGCACGGCTTCGTTGGGTCCTGAAGGACGAGTGGGAGGACAACGGTTTCGTGTTTACAACGCATCGTGGGACGCCTGTAGACATCTGTTCGGTGCGTAAACACCTGAAGACGGTCCTGAACAGGGCCGGATTGCCGCCCATGCCTCTCTATAGCCTTCGCCACTCGCATGGGAGCCTGCTACTTGAGGAAAACGTCCATATCAAGACCGTGAGCGACCGGTTGGGGCATGCGAACGCGACCATGACGCTTAACCGTTACCTACATGTGCATCGCAGTTTGGCGAGACAGGCTGTTGATTCACTGGACGCCGCACTTCAAGACTCCAAAACCGGGGCACCAAATGGGCCACTCCCGGATGCGGGACAAGAGTGAACGCGACAACCAAATCTGAAGCAAAACGCGACTGCAAGTGAGGGCGAAGATCACACGCAATGAGAGGCAAGACGGATTGATACCGCTTTGCAAAAGGAGTATAAGGACATGTACGAATTCGAAGATAGGGATTCGGTACCGGCAAGTGATTCAATAGAACCAGGTTTGATCTATTCCGAGGTCAATGCCACCTGGGACGAGAATTGCTGTGTAGTGCTGATGAGGGTCAGTTTCATGTATGACGAGTCGGAAATTGGAGAGGCGTTAGTAACGATATTGGACCCTCGACAAGTGCATGATGGTCTGGGGGACGCGGCGGATTGCTACTCGGGAGAGTGCCAAGTTGCCTACGAGACCTTGAGTAGTTGGCTAAACACCCAGAACAAACGAGAAGAGCCAACGGCATACATTGAACTTATTGAGATCAAACCGGAGTTACGCGGCCGTGGCGTGGGTAAAACCTGCATGGAGCAAGTGGTCCAATGGCTAAAACGTCTTCGGGTTCGATATGTATTGTTGATTGCTCAACCCCCTAGCAAAAACACAGAGGGTTGGACTAATGAGAGAGTCTCCCAAGAACGAGAGCGGCTAGTTCAGTTCTACACGAAGCTCAAGTTCAGAGTTTTGGAACAAGACGACAAATCATGGATAATGTTCGCTCGAGTCTAATACCGTCAAGCCTCAGAGGGCATAATTATTCATGTGTCGAGACATACCCCGTCATTTCTTTAAGGTAGGCGCGGTTTGATAGCGCGCATTGGGGACATGTCTTTGATTTCTCGTACCTATGGTGCTTCACCACAAGCGTCCGGAGAACTCGTGTAGTGAAGCTTTCAAAGTAGGCGAGAACTGTTATCCAAAGCAATGATGTTAGAGTCATTATTACAACAAACAGATACATGACCAAGACAGCAATTTGCCAACGGGTGGAGAGCCAAATTGACATTGGCAACGCAATGATTGAACCTAGTAACAAGACAATGCCAGAACCCACGTTTTTGCTGGTCAGGACGGCCATGGAGTACCTGTCCTTCTCAGATTTGGACAGCAGGAACGGGATTGGTGAGCCCTTTTCATCCACTTCGCCTGTGTAGTTGCGGATGAATCCAACTTCCACTAAACGCCCCCAAAAAACGACTATGAGAGTAACTTGGATTTGGCTAATTAGTTGGGCTGCCGCTATCAATCCAAGACTTATAGCTCCTTCGAAAGAAAATACGGCTATATAAATGGTTTCGATGTTGCCCGTGCTTGTAGAACCTCCCGGCAGTGGAATGATGAATCGTGCGAGTATCAGAATGACAAAGCAGGCGATTGCGCTCTTCCACGGGAAGTTGGGTTTTTGACCATGTCTGGTATTTTTCTTTATTTTTTCAATTGCATTTTGAGTTGCCTCAGACATGGCGTGGTACGACCAGCAGGTGAATTTCGGAGACACATATTTTCTGTTAGAACCCCGCACCACTTGTCACCCCTTGGGGAGATTTTTGTTCAAATTTACATCAGGGATGAAGAGTTGCTTGCGGAGGGCGCTTTTAGCGACCTCTGGAATGGTGTAGTCTTTGATGCAACGCGCGATCGTGAGAGCGACGGGGTGTCCGTTGACCCTTCACACATAGACATACACATAGCATGCCAGAAGAGGAAAACGTCGATGATGCATCCGTTGTCTGGCTGTTATAGGGTGTTTGCAGAGCCCGTATTTAGACTGAACTCATCGATCAACCGTTCTCTATCCCACAGATACACCCCAGTATTGGCGGCTAGGATCATCGCGTTCTTCGTGAAGTGTGAGTTTGTGATGACGATTGCACCAGTAGCCCCATACATTGCTCGTGCTGCAGAAACTTCTTGAACAGCCTTGACACCCACAGCCCCACTGTATCGCTTCGCCTGAACTACGGTCCGGTTTCCGTTTGCGTCGGTGAGGACGAGGTCAGCTCCGTAATCACCGGATGTTGGTGTGGTCTCGACCTCAAAGCCCCGTTGGGCAAAATGGAGACCCAACTTCGTTTCGAAGGTGCGACCGTCCATCTGATCTACTTCATGCATTCCGGAACGAAATGCCCTATTCTGATACTCTACGCTTCTTTTCATTAGTCGGGCAAATCCAAGCCATAGAATGAAGCCGATGACAGCCATTAGAAAGAGTACGTAAAGGATATTTGTAAGCATTTCATCACCCCTCTTTCTAAATATTGCACTTTCTGTACTGCGTGACAACCATTTTATGGATGGAAGCTTGAATGTTCCCACGTGATATAGATATACTGATAACATACAAGACGCACACATGAAGGTGTGAACGTGGCGATCCAACACGACGGGTGGAGTGTTGTCGCGCAGTATCGCAAGTGCGGCAAAAATGGCTGTAAGGTGTGCGCAGAAGGACGCGGGCACGGGCCTTACTACTACGGCACAAAGACGGTAGATGGGCGTCGTGTGAGCCGCTACTTTGGCAAGAACGCACCTGGCGAGGATACACAAGAAAACACAAGTGCCGAAATGGCTACTCTGCGCAGTGAGAACACAAGGCTGCGTGCCTTGGTCGAAGAACTGCGGGGGCAATTGGCTAAGCGTGGCCCGTCTGGGCTCATCGAATTTGAAGAGGATATGGAAGTCGCGGACACAACCGTGGATTCGATTGAAACCGCACAGGATGACGACGTTCACGGCTTAACTGCCAATCAGCAGGCGGTGTTGTTGGCGCTCAGACAAGAGTGTCAGGGTGATAGATGGGTCACTGCGCTGTCTCTTGGGCGCAGAATGGGGTATCCCAACAAGTCAGCGTCTAGTCACACACTGCCCGTTCTGAGACGGCTTGCAACGCTTGGGTACGCAGAGGAAATAGAGCGTAACAAGTTCAAGCCTCGGCAGAATTCTGACGAAGGTGAGACTGCCGGAATCGTCGCGTCTGGACAGGTGACGGATGACACACAAGAGTTGACGAGAGCCCAGGTAGAAGCGATATGGGCCGAAGAGAGCGCATTGATTGACGCCAACCAGGATGTTTTACAGGCAGTTCAGGACAGTTTCATCCGAGGCTTGTTCCGCAACGCACAAGATGAGCATACAGGATTAGAGACTGGTTCAGGCCAGCGTCCATACGTATGCCCGTTTCGCTCATCAGGTCGTGGCGCCCATCGTACGTTTGTAAGCGCAGAACGTTTAGTACGCACGGTCGTGCCGTGGCTCATAGAAACAACCGCGCACACTCAGCAGCACATGAATCAGTCTAAGCAGCGCATAGCGGACAAAATTGAGGAACACAAGCGACGGTACATGAACATGTCCATGCCTGCTTTACTGCAATTGAAAGACCGCATGGAGACATCGATCCATTCTGGCAACACAATCGGGTGGACACTCAGCATGCCAGAGTTGCAGGAACAGTTGAAGCTGATAAACGAAGTGGTGGAGGAACGCCGTTGAGCAGTGTGCTTCTAACGACGCCCCTTCATCATTGTTGAGAAATGTTGAAGTTCTTGCGTACATGCGAAGATGTTAGAGAATGTTAGTCCCGCCGAATGTGACGCGTGCGCGGGTTGTTTCCGTCGTTTTGGCGTCGAGAGCCGCTGGGGTGGATGCCTGCTTTAGGCGAACTCCAGGAACAGTTTGTGTTTGTCGAGGCCGAACTGAAAAGTCTCGGTTGAGACTGTTCGGAGGATTGGTGCCGCGCTAAGTAGAAAATGGGACTGTCGGGGACGCTGTCGCAAGGGGCGAGCACGAGTGAATATCATCACCTGTCTACTCACGCTTCAGCGAGAATGGTTTCGTGAATTTCGAGTAAGGACTCTCTTCGTGCGATCCATATGGTTCTATAACTGTATCCTAGCAAGTCATTACAGAATGCAGTGACTCGGATATCCGTGGTAGGACTGAAGAAACCAAACTGCGAATCAGAAGTGTTAGCTCCAATAGCAAGGCGCGGGATAGACTGGGTATCTACCACCGTTTCACCGTCCAGGGACTCTACGTACAGTCTCACGCTTCGCGCAGGACCCATCCCGTCATTGAAAATGGTGACCTTGAAGGTTAGGTACTCGGTTGATTCATCGTCAGTGCAATTATCAATGACCATCCGAGGCAACGGCATGAGTCCACGGCGCTGGATGTCTAGTTGGCGGGTGAATTGCTCTCTTGAAACGCGCAATTGTCGCCCCATCAATATATTTTGTGCGGCAAGGAACACGAATCCAAGTACACCAACAATCGGCGTTGCCACACCTGCGACGTAGTACCAGTGAATCAAACTTGAATGTCCCATGATGTTCTCACCTCCACGGTCATTATCAATTGAGTTCCTTCGCCTGTAAACATCTTGATTCGCGTCGCTAGTGACACGGACGTCGGTTAACTTGAGATTGCAGGCGGTGTTGCATGCGTGTACGATTTCGAAGGGGGTGACGGCATGTTATCCAACAAGGTCATGACAGCCCCGTGGAGGGTTCCATCGGGCTGTCGGGCTATAGCTGGCACAAAGAACGGTGTTCCAGACTTTGTAGTGGTATTGTGCGGAAGCCACATAGTCTCGTTTCATCCATTGAACGACGCAGCGTCACGCAAGACTGCGATGACATTGCTGTAGGACATGGAAACGCTGAGGTGGAGTGGGGGCGTCCCCGCTCCACTTTTGCGTTCTGACAGTGACTTTTGGATTACCGGCGTACCAGACACCTCTATTGCTTTTTGGTCGCTTCGCGTAGGCCGTCTTTCAATCCCCTGATGGCCACGTCCACCAATCGCTGTTGGCGTGGTGTGGTGGCTAGTTCGTTTGCAATGGCCGCGCCGCCGAACACCGCCAAGAGTCCAAGCGCATTTACACTCATGGTTTCTTTCACCTCTCTTTCTTCATGATTCTGGTTGTCACGCCTCTGACATTAGCACGAAAAATGAATGGTCGTTGAATGTTGCATATCTCGCGAAGGTAGCTTCAAGGTGCAGATATGACCTGCAAACGTCCTAATTCCCACAAGTGTAATTGTCGGTATTAAAAACTAAATGAAACTATTCGCAACTCAATACACGTAAATGTACAATAGAAGTAAGAGGAAGGGGCGGATGAGTGGACGAATTGGTGATTGTCGAGCAGCAAGTGACAAGCGCGCAACCTAGCCTGACGGATGCGTTCGCGGCGTTCTTGCGGATGGATGTGGCGAACGGAAATGCACCAGCGGACACCGTTCGGGGATACAAGACACAGGTCACTCAGTGGGTGGAATGGTGCCGCACAAGTGACATCGACCCGGTACACGCAATGCCGGCCTATGTGAAGGCGTACCGTTTGCACCTGGTCCAGAACGGATACAAGGCGTCCAGCATCGCGCACAAGCTGACCATTATTCGCCGTTTCTTATGCCGCAACTGCAGGCAACGGTCTGCGCACTGATAATCCAGCTGTAGGCATCAAGCCGCCGAAAGAAAAGCGAGCACAGGACGACTTTCACTACTTGAACGAAGTGGATTATACGCTCTTGATTCGTGCCATTGGCAAAGGAACGGATGAGAAAAGCCTTCAAGACAGGGCCACCATCGCCATGATGGGGCTTCAAGGCCTGCGGACGGTCGAGATTGAACGTGCGAACGTGGATGACCTCAAGATAAGCGGTGGAACGGCGTCGTTGTTAGTCCTAGGCAAGAACCATGACCGCGTCATCTACTTGCGTCCAGATGTCGCAGTCATCTTGTGTGCCTATCTGGCCACTCGCAAAGATGCGTTCGCAGACAGCAATGGGCTGCCAATGTTCACTGCGTGCGGGAATCGCGCCGGTGGCAATGGCATCTCGCGTCGTGGCATTCGGCAAGTGGTGGACTTCTACCTCAAGAAAGCCGACGTCAAGCGCATTGGCATTTCAGACCATGCTCTACGCCATACGGCTGCCACACTGGCATACAAGTACACACAAGATTTGCGCGGTGTGCAGGAAATGCTCGGACACGCCGAACCTAAGACGACAGCCCCTTATGCGCATGTCACCGACCGCATGAAGAACAACCCGGCGATGGCGATACAGGTGGGACTGTAGGAGGTGACCTCGTGGATGTCGAGTTTTATACGCCACAGGAAGTGGCACAGAAACTGCGTTGAACTTCGACACACATCTATGAATACATACGCATGGGAAAATTTCGTGCGGCTAGGTTCGGGAACCGACACCGTATCACGGATGCGGACATTCAGAGATTCGTCAAGCACACCTTGACCACCACTGAGGGAAACCAGTGAGGTGTGAGGCGAGGAAACTGATTGTGACAGATGCTGCTTGAAACGCGGGAAGGTGGGAGTCAGCGTGGAAACTCAGTGAACAACGTGAAGCCGTTAGATGTATACGAGGTAGATTGCCCGCTGAAGTTGATCGGGACAAATCATGAGAGTCTACAGCCAACATGGAATAATGAATGCCTATATTCTGAAATGCAGAGAGCCAATCTGTCCCGTGCATCCTCATTGAGTCAGACACCTTGCTGCATGCAGACTTTGGTACAATATTGGCCGCATTACATGGCGATAAAACATCTTTGTATCCCTATAGTTTTGACCCAGTCAGACAAAAGGTGTTGTGCATTCGGCTCTCTGATATAGGCAATATTTCTGACACGCAACCAACAAATGTGGACAGCATCATTTCGATTATGTTCGCGCGGGCATGATCGGAAGAACTGGATATTCAGCAACACGCCACGTGGAGCAAGGGCGAATTCGATCACCTACAGCATCGTCGAAACAGCGAAAGAGAACAAACCATTCGCGTATCTCGAGTACCTGTTTACACGGATGCCGAACGTGAACACAAAGGACCCCGAAGCACTCGCACAGCTGTTGCCGTGGTCGGACACGTTACCTGATTCAGTGCGGACCCCACGCCGATAGCCTCACCTACAAGTACACATACCGATCCCCACTGAGAAAGACAGGTGGGCACTTTTTGACGCTTACCATCCTCTGTTACAACCCGCACAAGGTGGAAGCAGATGAAGCCTTCCGTGTATCAGCACCCGAAGAGGCGGAGAAAGCACAGACACAATACCAAGCGTGGCTGGAAAAGGCGCACCGCGGACGCAAGCCCGTCACTCAGCCCAATACTGCTCAAAGTCAGTGACATCTTCACGAGAAAAGGTGTGCAGACGTTTCTAGAAGTCGAGTCTAGCGAATTGAGGATCTCATACACGCGCAATGAGGACGCTCTTGCCAAGGAAGCGCTCCGTGATGGGAAGTTCGTGATTACGACCAACGCGGAACTACCTGACCAGGTTGTCACCACGACAAAACACTCATGCACGTAGTTTCCGGATGACGGTCCGGTGCACCACTGGAACGAGAAACGTATTCGCGGTCATATCTTTGTCTGCGTGCTTGCATATCTGTTTTAGCAAGAGGTCCAGATCATGAACCGCCGCTGGTGGGAGCAACATGAAGCTGAAGTTGCTTAGATGGAAGACGACTTGGAACGTGATCAGCGACTCGAAGAGTTGAACAACCGCTAGTACACTGGTAAGCGAATCATGAAGGACATCTCTCGGTGGCATGTAATGAAGCCGAGTTTCTTGGGGAAGATTTCCTTAGTGTTCCCCTTCAGTCGCAGACTCTGAGCGCGGTGCTCACGGCACTAGCCATCCCGCTACCGGCGAAGGCAATTCATCTGCGCGACACATCCTCAGGCACACTCGTTTAGCGAGAATCGCTCCTGATTGAGCCCTACATTCTGGGACTCTTTGAGCTGTAGGGCAAAATCCCACCTACAATACCTTGCTAGGCCAACAACGCTGTCAAAGATGAGCTTTATGTATTCCCTCATATCTAGTCTCGTAAGTGACTTGGGCTGAGCCCCCACTTAGGCAGTTTGGCTAACATTTACTGGGTGTGCCAACGCGCAGGTTTTGAGCAGACGCTCTACGAGGTTGTGCCCCATATGACGACGGTTCAATCGGTACGTAAATTCGGCAGCGTACAGCTGCTTGTACTGCTCCCGTCCATGGTATGTGCCGTCAATGAACGCCTTTAGGTTGCTAATCAAAGTATCGACCCAGTGGAACGTTTCATGAGCGCTTTCGTCACTGGACAACGTCACCACATGCGGGATATCCATTTCCTTTGCACTGGTGCCATACGACCAATTCCCGTCCGTTTCTAAGACGACATCAGCCCCCAGATTGCGCTGTAGAACAGGCAGTATCGAATTTTTGCTCAGGTCGTCAACTGCTTCAACAAAACAGTATTGGGGCTTGCCTTTCTTGAGTGAAACGCCCATGAGCATGGGTGACTGTGCTGTGCCACGTCCCCGTTTGCCTTTGCTTTTACCACCAAGGTAGAAGTCATCGACTTGAACGATGCCCTCCAGTTGTACTTGGCGTTGCGCTCCCCCATCGCATGACGGATTTTATGGAGCATATTCCAAACCGTATCGTAGGAGACGCTAATGTGACGCTGAAGTGTTTTCGCAGAAACACCACGCTTGTCATTGCTAGCCAGGTATATCGCTAGGAACCACTTATAGAGCGGCGTTTTGGTCTTATGAAAGATGGTTCCAGAGGTGACGGAAGTCTGACGGTGACACTGTTTGCACTCGAACAGCGGAACTCTGCGGTCGGCGTCACGCCTGTGAGTCGCATGAACCAGTATGGCTTCTGGATGATTACACTTGGGGCAGGTGAAGCCTTCCTTCCATCGCAGTTCAATAAGACGTTCCTCACAGGATTTCTCATCAGAGAACCGTTGCGCAAATTCCAGGAGATTCATGAGTATCACCTCGGCACACGAACGTTTGTTCCTGTTCCGAGTTTACCACTCAGTCCCCACTTTTCAAGGCCAACTTACGAGAGTCGATATGTATGTATGTATTTGAGCTGCGTAATGCTATTTCGCACAAGTATTATAGTATTTATTAATAATACAGGAAATGAATTGAAAATCTATTCATAATAAATACAATATAACTATTCAGCGAAAGGTGGGGGATGGTTTGAAAACTTCGGTTTTTAATCACTATTTCGATGTAGACCAAGAATCATTTATCTTCAATGCTTATCATCGCGGACTGTTTAAGGTAGAGAGGGAAGTAATCGATGCATTAAAAGCATTGGAGTGTGGTGACGCAGGGTGGGATTCAAACATCGAGGATAGTCACATTGACACTCTGAAAAAGAATGGATTTATAATCGACGATGACTTGAATGAGCATACTTCCCTGATGCAGGAGAGAGAGTCGGTGACATCCGACAAATCTGTTATTTCCCTTACGATTGCTCCAACAATTGATTGTAATTTTGGATGTCCCTATTGTTTTGAGGGAGACGACAAACCTAAGTTGCGGATGAGTGAGAAAACAATGAGGTCGGTCATCTCATTCATCAAGTCAATGATTACCGAATCTACCCACAGATTGAATATCACTTGGTTTGGAGGAGAACCACTGCTAGGTCTTCCCCAAATCGAACATCTCACGGATTTGATACAACAAGAAATCCTAATACCGAACCAGATCAATCAGTATTCAGCTGGAATTATTACTAATGGATATGGACTGACACAAAAAATTGCCTTGAAACTCAGATCTCTGGGTGTTGTCTCCGCTCAGGTCACGCTTGATGGAATGCCAGAACATCACGATCAACGCAGGTTTAGAAAAGGTGGGCACCCAACGTTTGCGCAAATTGTCTCAAATCTAAAGGAAAGCTGTGACATTTTGTCGATAACTGTTCGTGTCAACGTCGACAAGGAAAATCGCAACACATACGTCCCACTTGTTCGTAAATTAAACGATGAATATGGTATGAAAGGGAAATTGTATATCTATCCAGCAGTCATGAGGGATGATGGTGACGTGTCCTGGGAGCAGACCTACAAATCACAAAAAGACTACATGAGAGATAAGGTTGATCTTCATAAAGAAGCACTAGTGCACGGTGCACGCGTTCTCAACTACCCAGCCGCCATTCGTGCCTTCTGCGGTGTCCCCCAAGCGAACTTCTGGGTGATTGCACCTAACGGTGATTTACACAAGTGCTGGGATACAATTAATGAAGCGGATCAAGCCGTAGGGAATATTAATAGAATGGAGTTCAATGAACAAGCAATTGACAAATGGGTCTCTTGGGGGCCGATGATGTTCTCAAAGTGCCGAGAGTGTAAAGTGTTGCCATTGTGCATGGGGGGATGTGCGCACGTGGCGTTCAACAGAGAAAACGGTGAACCGGAGTGTTCGGAGTGGAAATTTGGCTTACATGAGGCGTTATCTGTATGGATAAAAGAGAAACTCTCTGGGACATTAGATGAGTCAGCAAATCACTTGATAGAAAGTTGTTGAATTTATCATCCATCTGACAAATTATCTTCTAATTAAATACTCCCGACCACGTTTTAGACACGGGAACAAGGACTCAATTCCTCTACCACGGAAGTGTGGTCTTCTTTCCGGAAGAACCGCATGTTTGTGGTTCTGTTGGACCGATTGCTTGCCACAGATCTGAGGATAAATGTTCTCGGATACTGAACTTTGCATTGAATGCGTTTTGAATGAGTATTTAGGATGTGGACAAAATTGGCCGGTATAGTAGCAAGGAAAACGGGGCGTTGGTGTGCATGCTTATCTAGTGGTTTGACTTCAAATCCAGATTGCACACAATGATACAATCTGATTTTTGGAAAGGAGGTGAGAATTTGCAAGAGTTGCACTCATCAGATTTGGTCCAGCCAGACAGGATTGTATGTGGAGGCAACTATGGGTGTGAGTACAATTATTGCGTTGCTAACAATTCATGTGCTCAGGAAGTCGTATGTGGTTACAATGCATACAATGGCTGTAACATCCATTCGTGAAAGGAAGTGAGAATATGCAAGAGTTACACTCGTCCGATTTGGTCCAGCCAGACAGGATTGTATGTGGAGGCAACTATGGGTGTGAGTACAATACCTGCGACGTCAATAACGCGTGCGCCCAGGAGTACACTTGTGGCGTTAACGTACACAATACCGCCTGCGGCATTAACTGACTGTTTTTGAGACTAGCGGGGCTCACCGCGAGCCTCGCCTAGTTCCTAAAATGCATAGTTGCAGAGTGGGTGCTGTAGACCGCTACAATCGTATACTAGTGGGGTGACGATATGGAAGAATTGTATCCCTCTGATGCTGTGTCACCAGACAGACTTGCTTGTAATGGGAATGCAGGATGTGAATATAATTATTGCACTCCGAATGTCGGGTGCGGCGACCTTTACGTATGTACTATCAATGCTCAGTGCAGTGTCTACGGTTAATGCAAGCATTGCTCTGGAGGGTTCTTCACGGAACCCTCTAGTCCTACCCTTACGGCGAGACGGGGCTGAATGTATATGAATGGGACTAATGTAAGAACACTATTCTTCATATTAAAAAAACACTTCGTTCCATACTGGCGAACTTTTGTGCTACTCTTCATTTTATTTGCAGTACATTCTGCATCATCTATATACCTGCCGTTTGCCATGTCCGCAATGATAACTTCCCTAGGTGAACCGGCTAACAACATATCTACCTCGGTTCTTACCGTGATGACTCTTGGTACAATATCCACATTATCTGCGTTTGTTCTAAACATTACGAAGAGTATAATGGCGAACAGAATTTCAGTTAACTTGCGGACCGAGATTACAAACCAAATTGCATTCGGCGAACCGAAAACTGTTGATTATTCGAACACTAGTGGGCAAGTCATAACTAGACTGATGGAGGATACTGCTACCCTCATAGTGAATCTTGTAAATGTATTTGAGATTGTACTGTCTATCATGTCCGCAATAGTCACTCTAATTGTTTTATCATATCACTTCAACTATATCCTTTGTCTAATTTTAATAGGGTACGTTCTGTTATACCTATTAATGCCGGTTATTTTTAGGAGAAAATTCTACAGAATTCAAAAATCATTAAAAAACTCGAGGGCCAGTGCAATTTCATTTGTGGGCTCATTACTTGAAGGACTTGAAGTCACCAAGTTGTTCTCCACAACGTCAGCGTCGTGGATGAATAGTAACGCGAAGGATAAGTGGAATGACTTGTCCAGAATTACTGTCAAATTTACAGTTGCGCGTGGCTACCTCTCGCTTGTTCAGCAGATACTGAATTATAGCTCAATTTGTGGCTTGGTGCTGATTGGACTCCTGATCTCAAAACACGGAACTACTTCAGTCTCGGAAATATTGGCGTTTGTTCTATACACTGATAGAATTCGCGGAGTTGCATCGGTCGCAGCTGAATCACCAAATGTTTTTACTTCCATACAGGTTTCACTTGAGAGGTTGAGAGAGCACATTCAATTTAAACCATTTAAATTTCCGTACTCGCAAAATTCAAAAGTAGCGTCAGTGGATTTTCACAATGTGACGGTTAAGATTGGGGAACGTGTGCTACTAGAGGAAGCAAATTTGTCTATTCCTGACTCAGGGACTGTAATCGTGACGGGGGATAATGGAGTAGGGAAATCGACCTTGACGAAATGCTTAGTCGGACTTCAGCGTTTGGACAAGGGTTATGTGACTTGGAACAAGGCAATCGAACAGAATGGAGGTATAGCCTATGTTCCACAGAATGTTCCGGTATTTAACTGCTCTTTGTACGATAACATCGTACTGGGTCATGATTTAATGTGTGAGAATATTGAGGAGCTATTAAGGATGTTAGGTTGGACTGGGGAACTTAACCTGGAACAAGAATTCGCTTCGGCCTCCCCCCCGTCAGGAGGGCAAAGAAAGAGAATAGGGCTTGCGCGAGCTTTCCTCTCTAATGCTAATGTAATCATTTTGGACGAAATAGAGTCCGGTCTTGATAAACCTGACACAATTATTCAAGCCATTAAGGACAGGTTCAGATTAGTTGTCGCGGTAACCCACTACCCTAACCTCTGGGGTCCGGATGAAACAATCCGTTTTTCAGATCAAGTCCTCGTTCCGTTCAAGGACTCAGAACTATGTTTCGGTGGTGAAGGTCTGCCACCGGTCGCACTTAACAATTAAACAAGGAGAGAGATTTGTGGAAATTCTCTTTTATAGTGCATATGATTATGCGACATTTGTGTGCGGATGGTGCAACGAGTACAGTTTCTTAAGAGAGCGCAAAGAGATTATTAAAAATGTACATAGAAGTGAACAATTAAAATTGTTAAATATTTTAGGCTCCAAGTCAGGGAAGGAAGGTCTCGTCCTAGCTTTGGGACATATTCATGAACTTTCCCTTTCGGACAATGAGATGTTGCATAAGTCAGGCTTGCATTCATTGGAACTTGAATACATTTGGGACTTTCCCAATAGACTGTGGGGTGAAAAACCAGAGACAACAAAAATGAACTTAGTTGTCTCCTTAGCACTTCCCTCGCTGATGCACCAGGTTGGACGGGTTGGATTTCTAAACGAAGAGAGCAATGAAATTTTCTTAAGCTTTGGCTTCCCCGGATTGCACACAGATTTATCCGCTGTGGGACAAATTATTGCACGAGGATTTTGGTATTATGTAATTAAAAAGAACATTCCTGTTGATAAATCCGATGTTGATGTGATTCATGACTTGAGGCTGGCAACCCTATATTGTTTTTGCGTGACTTCTTCCCATATCACTGAAGTGACAACTGTTGAAGAGTTAAGAGAAAAATCCAAGCGAGCCTACGATATGTATAAAGTTATAATTGGAAATCCCCAGTCAAGCTGGGGGAACATTATTAGAGTTCTAGCTGAAAGATATTCTGTTACAGTTATCGAATAACGTTCGGACACTGAAGTGAGTTGTCCGATAATTGATGTTCAGGAATCTTCTGCTCCTTCTGGCAGGGTCTGAGTTGGTAATTTGTAAGCGTCAAAAAGTCCCCACCTGTCTTTCTCAGTGGGGAGCGGCATGTGTACTTGCAGGTGAGGCTATCGGAGCGGCGTCCGCACTGAATCAGGTAACGTGTCCGACCATAGCAACAGCTGTGCGAGTGGTATTAAGTCAATAGAACGGACACCCCAAAACAGAGGAGATATAAGTTTCATACATCTCAAGCCTCGTAAGTGACTTGGGTCAGGTCCCCACTTTCAAGGAATAAGGGGACTGGGCGAGGGTTGTTTGTGCACTGGCTACTAACAGGCGTTCCACCAGTCGGTGACCAAAGTTCCGGCGGTTGTACCGATACGTATATTCCTCTATGTACGTTGGTCATCGAGCTGACGACCATGATATGTGCCATCGATGAATTTCTTGAAGTGTAAGCGTCAAACCAAACCCATCTCGATCTGAGTTGGTAGTGGCGAGATAATCTCCCCATCATGAATCGGGGAGCGTGTTCAGCATGTCGAGAGTAGGGCTGCGTCAGCTGTGGGAAGGTCGAGTTCGTGCGTTTCGAGAGAGCGGTCAGTCTGCCACGACGTGGTGCAGTGAACAGCATTTCAACATCCATCAGCTTCGTTACTGGATGCGGAAATTTCCTTCCCCTTGCTCCGTCGTCCACGCCAGTGCGGTGGCTGTCCGTTGACGTGCGTGAATCACCTTCGCCTAAGAACCACGATTCATCTCGCCTCTCCGTTTGCGTTGGGGAGTGGCGTGTGGAAGTTCCAGACAACTTCAATCCGCAGGCGCTGCAACGCGTCGTTCAGGTGTTGAGTGAGTTGTGTTAAACGAACTGACAGCGGAACAGCGGGTATATCTGGCCACAGGGTACACAGACATGCGTAAGTCCATCGACGGGTTGGCTATTCTGGTCCAGCAGGGGTTTGAGTTGGACCCGTTCTCGCCTTGTGTCTTTGTCTTCTGCAATCGTCAACGAGACAAGGTCAAGATCCTGCAGTTATTACGACGTCATAATAATGAATCATACATATCGACTCTCGTAAGTTGGCCGTGAAAAGTGGGGACTGAGTGGTAAACTCGGAATAGGAACAAACGTTCGTATGCCGAGGTGATACTCATGAATCTCCTGGAATTTGCGCAACGGTTCTCTGATGAGAAATTCTGTGAGGAACGTCTTATTGAACTGCGATGGAAGGAAGGCTTCACCTGCCCCAAGTGTAATCATCCAGAAGCCATACTGGTTCGTGCGACTCACAGGCGTGACGCCGACCGCAGAGTTCCGCTGTTCGAGTGCAAACAGTGTCACCGTCAGACTTCCGTCACCTCTGGAACCATCTTTCATAAGACCAAAACGCCGCTCTATAAGTGGTTCCTAGCGATATACCTGGCTAGCAATGACAAGCGTGGTGTTTCTGCGAAAACACTTCAGCGTCACATTAGCGTCTCCTACGATACGGTTTGGAATATGCTCCATAAAATCCGTCATGCGATGGGGGAGCGCAACGCCAAGTACAACTGGAGGGCATCGTTCAAGTCGATGACTTCTACCTTGGTGGTAAAAGCAAAGGCAAACGGGGACGTGGCACAGCACAGTCACCCATGCTCATGGGCGTTTCACTCAAGAAAGGCAAGCCCCAATACTGTTTTGTTGAAGCAGTTGACGACCTGAGCAAAAATTCGATACTGCCTGTTCTACAGCGCAATCTGGGGGCTGATGTCGTCTTAGAAACGGACGGGAATTGGTCGTATGGCACCAGTGCAAAGGAAATGGATATCCCGCATGTGGTGACGTTGTCCAGTGACGAAAGCGCTCATGAAACGTTCCACTGGGTCGATACTTTGATTAGCAACCTAAAGGCGTTCATTGACGGCACATACCATGGACGGGAGCAGTACAAGCAGCTGTACGCTGCCGAATTTACGTACCGATTGAACCGTCGTCATATGGGGCACAACCTCGTAGAGCGTCTGCTCAAAACCTGCGCGTTGGCACACCTAATAAATGTTAGCCAAACTGCCTAAGTGGGGGCTCAGCCCAAGTCACTTACGAGACTAGATATGTTGGTAATGAATAGAGAATTATCGAAAATCGAGTAAAAAGAGGTGGCATTCCGTGAAGGAACGCCGATTTTGGATAATTCTATTGGACTAAACTGCGGTCGCTAGCCACTATGGGGAAAGAAACAGGCTCATGGCGTCTTGATAAACCGATGTTGCAGGTTCAGAGAAGCTAATTGGCGGGAACAGGTGATGATTGGCTGCATAATATGACAAGTGGACACAGTTTCCCCCTCCCCAATCAAGAGGCGTTCGAGCATGGCTATGCAATTCCTCGTTCTGGCGAAGCTCTGAGATGGCCAATACCGCAGCAAGGACAAACGGTGAAATCTCTGCCAGTGAGCTTCTCCAAGAAGTCCAGAGCGGACAGCTTGGGGAGTGGAGTGATTCTTACGGCTGTCTTAGTAAGTCTTTTACACAGTTTCAGCTTGGTTGCTTTATTTCTGGGACTGAGTAGCCTTTAGCGCGCCGAATCCTCGTGAATCCGGTAGGTAACACATGAACCAAAAGACGACGGATGAATTCATCCGCGGTGAGACTCATCTCCTTCTGTTGGTTGTTATCTCTGTAGTCCCGCCACTTGAACGTCACCATTCCCGCTTGCAAATTGACAATACGATGATTGGAAATAGCCACACGGTGAGTGTAGCGCCCAAGGTATTCCACAACGTGTCCAGCGTTTTTGAAAGGCGGTTTGCAATAGACCACCCATTCCTTTTGGTACAGAGAAGACATCCAATCCTGAAACTGACTCTGCTCGTGAAAATGCACGATGGAGCCGTAAAACTCAAGTTTGGCCCGTCTTAAATAATGTAGGAACTTGCCCCTGAATTTCCGAGACATCACTTTCACTGGGATGAAAAACTTCTTTCTCGAGTTCACCCATCTGCCATTAGAACTCAGCCCGCCGCCAGGCACAATGCAGTGCAGATGCGGATGATGCATCAGGTTCTGCCCCCACGTATGGAGGACTGCTGCGAAACCAATTTGTGCACCCAAATATTTGGGGTCGGCGGCGAGTTCGGACAGGGTGTCGGCTGCCGCCTTGAAGAGAAGGCTGTAGATGGTCCTGGGATTTTGATACGCAACGGAATTTAGTAGGTCAGGCAGAGTAAACACGACATGAAAATAGCCAACATTGAGCAAGTCGTCTTTTCGAGCCTCAATTCAACGTTCCTTGGTGAGCGTTTGGCATTTGGGACAATGACGACTACGACACGAATTGTAAGAGATCCGCACGAATCCACATTCGTCACATTCATCCACATGTCCGCCTAACGCAGCAGTTCTACAGTTTCGAATCGCAAGAATTACTTTCTGCTGGTCAGGTGGAAGGCGGTGTTCGACTTGATACGCGTCTCCATGCTGTGCGAAGACGTCTTGTAATTCAGGCATGTGAAGAAACCTCAAACCGAGCGTCTGTGGAATGACTGTCCAGCGGACTCACGATACCAGATGGCATATTCGCTAGATGCAAATAGATTGTCGTGGACTGGACACTGGCATGTCCGAGCAATGATTTGATCTGCAACAGTGTGGCGCCGTCTTCCGGTAGGTGCGTGGCGAAGGAATGTCTTAGTGCGTGGATGGACACTTGTTTGGCAATGTGACCTCTTTGGACCGCTTTATTGAAAGCATCTCCGATGGCGTCAGGGGTAATATGGGTCACATTGTACGTGCCAAGAAACAGCCACCCCGCGGGGTGCCTTGGCCGGTATTCCTTCCAGTACTCACGCAAGACGTATAGGCAGGCGTCTGACAGTAAAGTGTAGCGGTCTTTACCACCTTTACCGTTTTGCACAAACAGACGCCTGTTTTTCGAATCAATGTGCTGTATTTTGAGGGCTGCAACCTCACTGACCCGCAACCCTGAACTATAGATTACCGTCAACATGGCCTTGTGTTTGATATTTTGGCAACCCTCCAGAATCGAGTGCACCTCATCTCTGGTGAGCACTTCAGGTAGTGTCTTGCGTTTCTTCTGACGGGGAATTTGGAGGTAATTTAGCGTGCGAATTAACGTGACAGCAAAGAGAAAACGAATCGCAGCGCTATAGACGTTTACGGTTCCGGGCGACAACTTTCTTTCATGGACTAAGTGCAACAGGAATCGGCGGATATCTTCCGTATTGAGTTGTTCCAAGGATCGACGGCTGGCAAACTCCAGAAAAATTCGTGCATGCGAGGTATAGCTCACCAGTGTATTCGCCGATAACCCCCGAAGCCGAATATCCTCTGCCAACCGTTTTAACACTCGTTGTCTTTGTTCGTCCATCTCACATTCTCCTCAAGATTCATTTGCAGTCGAAATAGGGCTGCATAGCGCGAATCTTAAGGGAACTCAAGATGCAAAGAAAGTAAATTCAGCGGGCACAGGTCAACGGAAGGCACGCTCTTTTACCACCGCGCAGCGGTTTAGTCCTATAGTATTTATTAATAATACAGGAAATGAATTGAAAATCTATTCATAATAAATACAATATAACCATTCAGCGAAAGGTGGGGGATGGTTTGAAAACTTCGGTTTTTAATCACTATTTCGATGTAGACCAAGAATCATTTATCTTCAATGCTTATCATCGCGGACTGTTTAAGGTAGAGAGGGAAGTAATCGATGCATTAAAAGCATTGGAGTGTGGTGACGCAGGGTGGGATTCAAACATCGAGGATAGTCACATTGACACTCTGAAAAAGAATGGATTTATAATCGACGATGACTTGAATGAGCATACTTCCCTGATGCAGGAGAGAGAGTCGGTGACATCCGACAAATCTGTTATTTCCCTTACGATTGCTCCAACAATTGATTGTAATTTTGGATGTCCCTATTGTTTTGAGGGAGACGACAAACCTAAGTTGCGGATGAGTGAGAAAACAATGAGGTCGGTCATCTCATTCATCAAGTCAATGATTACCGAATCTACCCACAGATTGAATATCACTTGGTTTGGAGGAGAACCACTGCTAGGTCTTCCCCAAATCGAACATCTCACGGATTTGATACAACAAGAAATCCTAATACCGAACCAGATCAATCAGTATTCAGCTGGAATTATTACTAATGGATATGGACTGACACAAAAAATTGCCTTGAAACTCAGATCTCTGGGTGTTGTCTCCGCTCAGGTCACGCTTGATGGAATGCCAGAACATCACGATCAACGCAGGTTTAGAAAAGGTGGGCACCCAACGTTTGCGCAAATTGTCTCAAATCTAAAGGAAAGCTGTGACATTTTGTCGATAACTGTTCGTGTCAACGTCGACAAGGAAAATCGCAACACATACGTCCCACTTGTTCGTAAATTAAACGATGAATATGGTATGAAAGGGAAATTGTATATCTATCCAGCAGTCATGAGGGATGATGGTGACGTGTCCTGGGAGCAGACCTACAAATCACAAAAAGACTACATGAGAGATAAGGTTGATCTTCATAAAGAAGCACTAGTGCACGGTGCACGCGTTCTCAACTACCCAGCCGCCATTCGTGCCTTCTGCGGTGTCCCCCAAGCGAACTTCTGGGTGATTGCACCTAACGGTGATTTACACAAGTGCTGGGATACAATTAATGAAGCGGATCAAGCCGTAGGGAATATTAATAGAATGGAGTTCAATGAACAAGCAATTGACAAATGGGTCTCTTGGGGGCCGATGATGTTCTCAAAGTGCCGAGAGTGTAAAGTGTTGCCATTGTGCATGGGGGGATGTGCGCACGTGGCGTTCAACAGAGAAAACGGTGAACCGGAGTGTTCGGAGTGGAAATTTGGCTTACATGAGGCGTTATCTGTATGGATAAAAGAGAAACTCTCTGGGACATTAGATGAGTCAGCAAATCACTTGATAGAAAGTTGTTGAATTTATCATCCATCTGACAAATTATCTTCTAATTAAATACTCCCGACCACGTTTTAGACACGGGAACAAGGACTCAATTCCTCTACCACGGAAGTGTGGTCTTCTTTCCGGAAGAACCGCATGTTTGTGGTTCTGTTGGACCGATTGCTTGCCACAGATCTGAGGATAAATGTTCTCGGATACTGAACTTTGCATTGAATGCGTTTTGAATGAGTATTTAGGATGTGGACAAAATTGGCCGGTATAGTAGCAAGGAAAACGGGGCGTTGGTGTGCATGCTTATCTAGTGGTTTGACTTCAAATCCAGATTGCACACAATGATACAATCTGATTTTTGGAAAGGAGGTGAGAATTTGCAAGAGTTGCACTCATCAGATTTGGTCCAGCCAGACAGGATTGTATGTGGAGGCAACTATGGGTGTGAGTACAATTATTGCGTTGCTAACAATTCATGTGCTCAGGAAGTCGTATGTGGTTACAATGCATACAATGGCTGTAACATCCATTCGTGAAAGGAAGTGAGAATATGCAAGAGTTACACTCGTCCGATTTGGTCCAGCCAGACAGGATTGTATGTGGAGGCAACTATGGGTGTGAGTACAATACCTGCGACGTCAATAACGCGTGCGCCCAGGAGTACACTTGTGGCGTTAACGTACACAATACCGCCTGCGGCATTAACTGACTGTTTTTGAGACTAGCGGGGCTCACCGCGAGCCTCGCCTAGTTCCTAAAATGCATAGTTGCAGAGTGGGTGCTGTAGACCGCTACAATCGTATACTAGTGGGGTGACGATATGGAAGAATTGTATCCCTCTGATGCTGTGTCACCAGACAGACTTGCTTGTAATGGGAATGCAGGATGTGAATATAATTATTGCACTCCGAATGTCGGGTGCGGCGAAGTTTACGTATGTGCTATCAATGTGGGGCATCAGTGCAATATCTACGGTTAATGCAAGCATTGCTCTGGAGGGTTCTTCACGGAACCCTCTAGTCCTACCCTTACGGCGAGACGGGGCTGAATGTATATGAATGGGACTAATGTAAGAACACTATTCTTCATATTAAAAAACCCACATATCTAGTCTCGTAAGTGACTTGGGCTGAGCCCCCACTTAGGCAGTTTGGCTAACATTTACTGGGTGTGCCAACGCGCAGGTTTTGAGCAGACGCTCTACGAGGTTGTGCCCCATATGACGACGGTTCAATCGGTACGTAAATTCGGCAGCGTACAGCTGCTTGTACTGCTCCCGTCCATGGTATGTGCCGTCAATGAACGCCTTTAGGTTGCTAATCAAAGTATCGACCCAGTGGAACGTTTCATGAGCGCTTTCGTCACTGGACAACGTCACCACATGCGGGATATCCATTTCCTTTGCACTGGTGCCATACGACCAATTCCCGTCCGTTTCTAAGACGACATCAGCCCCCAGATTGCGCTGTAGAACAGGCAGTATCGAATTTTTGCTCAGGTCGTCAACTGCTTCAACAAAACAGTATTGGGGCTTGCCTTTCTTGAGTGAAACGCCCATGAGCATGGGTGACTGTGCTGTGCCACGTCCCCGTTTGCCTTTGCTTTTACCACCAAGGTAGAAGTCATCGACTTGAACGATGCCCTCCAGTTGTACTTGGCGTTGCGCTCCCCCATCGCATGACGGATTTTATGGAGCATATTCCAAACCGTATCGTAGGAGACGCTAATGTGACGCTGAAGTGTTTTCGCAGAAACACCACGCTTGTCATTGCTAGCCAGGTATATCGCTAGGAACCACTTATAGAGCGGCGTTTTGGTCTTATGAAAGATGGTTCCAGAGGTGACGGAAGTCTGACGGTGACACTGTTTGCACTCGAACAGCGGAACTCTGCGGTCGGCGTCACGCCTGTGAGTCGCATGAACCAGTATGGCTTCTGGATGATTACACTTGGGGCAGGTGAAGCCTTCCTTCCATCGCAGTTCAATAAGACGTTCCTCACAGGATTTCTCATCAGAGAACCGTTGCGCAAATTCCAGGAGATTCATGAGTATCACCTCGGCACACGAACGTTTGTTCCTGTTCCGAGTTTACCACTCAGTCCCCACTTTTCAAGGCCAACTTACGAGAGTCGATATGTATGAAAAATTATTTTGTCTTTCCTTTTGCAAACGTAGTGGTGAGTGTGAGCAAAAAAAGAGGCCCTCTGGCCTCCTTTCGCGCAACCGCGTCGAGTGCCCGTCTTCGGCACTAAAAAGTCACGCAAAACATGTACTCACGATAGTTTTACGATACCCTTCACCGGCAACGGCGGCAGGGAATTATCCGCAGGAGTAATAGCTACAACAAACAACAGCACCGTTGAAACAGCTAACACCAGTGGTATAATTTTCTTCATAAAGATTCTCCTTTCGGTGAGGTGTCAAAGATAAACACAAGTCAGAGCCTACTCGCAGTCATAATTGGTCACCGGATTCATGAGATACGCCAAACTAGGCACCTATCCCAGTCCCGAATAGCTCATGGCATCATTGGGCAATCCATGATGAGCCAGATTGAAAGTGGGAGGCAACTGCCTAGCGTTGAAACACTGCGACTCATTTCGGAACGGTTAAGTGACCCCATTCTAAACACGTACGTCGAGATGTTACAAACAGGCAACATGGACTTGGAATTGCTCTCTTCAAAGGAAAATGAAGAACTTGCTTGTTTCCTCACGTCCAACAAAACCGCCTGGACAAACGGGCATCTGCAACTTGCATCACAACTCTGTGAACACTATTATGCCACGGATCAATATGAAGCTCTAGGCTTTCTGTCGGAGGCTGCCATTATTAATGGACTGGATGAGACTTGGGGGCCGATTTTTCTCTATTACCACGGAACTGCACTCCTGTTTATGGGCAATAATACGAAGTCATTATCTGTCCTATCTCAAGCCGAACACAATATGTCCTCCCTGAGCAATGGAATGCGGGCGAGACTGCTCTATAGTCTCGGTTATATATACTGTCAATTGGACATCTATGGGGCCGCGATGTGGTACGTCCAACAGTCGAAGAGCGAATTCTTGCAACTGTCCGACCTCCCGGGGTACGCAAGTTCATTAGGGCTATTGGGGACGGTTCAATCCCGTCTCGGTCGTCATCCGGACGCACAGAAGTCATTCGAAGGTGCCTATGAGATTATGTTGAAGTGTAGTTCCACTGACCAGCAATTGGCACGCATGGAGCTCAACCTGGCCAACGTTTGTGAATCGTTAAACGCCAGCAAGGAGGCGGAAACATGGTGCAAGATGGCATTGGGGAGAGATACTGATGACATGACAAGAAGCTCGTTGCACAGCATTCTGGCTCGAGTGAATTTAGGGACTGGGAATTCATTCCTTACCGTCCATCACATGCGGCAGGCCTGTGACTCAGCTGACCTCTCGAATGACCCCCGTACAATCGCAATGACGTATATATTGGCCTCGGGGATACTCCCAACCCCTGAACAGAAAATAGCAAGTGCCCGCAGAGCATACGATGTAACAATAAGCTGTTACGAGTTACAACATGCTCTTGCATGTGAAATACTGTCTACGCTTTATATCAAATACCATATAGACCTCCCGCACGCAGACGACCTCCGGAATGAGGCAATGATTTCTTATAGAGCGTATATCAGTAAAGAAATTTCGCTCAGCAAGGCTTTAGAATTCACCGCTATAGATAGGGAAAACGAGTGACGCATCGTTTTCTGGGATTTTTACGTTCGTGTTCCAGCTGAGTGTAGCTTCCGTCCGCCGAACTGCCTCAACTTCTACCAGTTGTACGAAGCACCAGCGACGAAATTCGCGCAGTCCACGAGTGCATTAATAATATCCATAATGTTGAAAATGGATTGGATTTCATGTAAATATCACATACGATTTCAAACGGGTCTCGACACAAGACCGTCACGCGTCTGTCCACTAGAGTGAGTTCGATGCTCGGCAAGTGTGGCATAATGATGTGAATACGCAGAACGTGCGGCGACAGAGTGACAATCGTATTGAAGCGTGCTGTTTGCGACCACGTGAAGGCAGACGGTCGACTATACCACCTCTTTGCCAAGGGCGATGAAATTGAATACATACATCTCAAGCCTCGTAAGTTCTGTAGTCAAAGTGGGGAATGAGTCGTAAACTCGATTAAGAACATACGTTCGCATCGGGGCGGTCATAGATGAACTTGGTCGATTTCACGAATCGTTTCTCCAGTGAATCTGCAGCAGGAACACCTGATTGCACTTCGGTGGTCGTCGGGGTTCTGCTGCCCCAAGTGTGGCAGTCGTAACGCAATGCGGGTGCAAGCAGCACATCGAAGGAACGCAGTGAACCGGGTGCCCCTTTCCTAGTGTAAGGATTGTCATCGTCAACCGTCCGTCACGTCGGGTACAATCTTTCACAAGAATCAAACGCCGCTGACGAAGTGGTTTGTCGCCATTTATTTGGTGGCCAATGATGAAAGCGGTATCGCCGCTACAACGCTGGAACGGGCGTTGGGTGTGTCGTATCCGACCGCGTGGCTGACGTTGCGCAAGATTGGCGTCGCAATGGCAGATCGCAATGCGAAGTACAGACTCGAGGGCATTGTCCAGGTTGACGATTTCTATCTCGGCGGTGAGAGCGAAGGCAAACGCGGGAGGGGAACGGACTAGGTCCCTGTGGTGACCGGTGTCTCCATGAAAAAGGGGAAGCCGGAATATCTGTTCATGGATCTGGTGAACGATCTCAGCAAACACTCCGTACTGGAGGTTCTCTCTGGACGACTCACCAGAGGCGTCATCTTGGAGACCGACGGATGGCCGACCTACGCCAGTTGTGCAGAGGACTTAGGGGTGCAAAGTCACCTGATAACCCGGTCAAGAGACGGGAACAAGAATGAGACATTCCAATGGCTGGACAAGGCAATCAGCAACTTCAAGGCCAGTGCACAAACAACCCTCGCCCATTCCCCTTATTCCTTGAAAGTGGGGACCTGACCCAAGTCACTTACGAGGCTTGAGATGTATGATGAGCATTTTGTTGGTGCATTTTGGGGATGCGTGCTTGGGGGGATTGTTCCGGTTCCTTTTGACTGTAGGTACCTCTGCCGCCCATAAGATGAAGTTGGTAGAGGTATGGAATACCTTGCGTCATCCTTTTCTCGTGAGCAGTGCGAATGCGTTAACCCAACTTTCGGCTCGAAGGCCTAAAAAGCCTGGAACTACGGGTTTTCTAAATTCTACTGGTCACCACAAGTTAAATTATCCCATGATTGTTTCTTAAGCCACAGTAAGGTTGAACATATCGGATAACAATTCAAAACCCATAAATTAACACGGGAGGATATCCCGGTCACTATATTTGCAAAAAACCACTATCAGGCCACTGTTACGCAGAAATATTTTCCAAAGTAGGCCAGAATTGCGGTCGGAAAAATTTTAGGCCCGTTTTTGGAATTTTCGAACGTCGAAAGGTGCGACAGGTGTTTAATAATATGGTCGTAAACCAGGTGTCTATAGTGGATTCTCCTCGGTACTGGTGAGCTTTCCGGATAGCAGTAAAAAATGCCTCTTGTACACAATCTTCAGCTGAATGGACGTTTCTTACCGTGACATAAGCAAATTTGACAAATCGATGGTAATCATCTGAAGCCAGTCTCTCCAATTGGCAGATAGTATCTTGTTCGTTTAGAACTGCCTCAGAGTTTGTGGGAATGATGTGTCACCTCCTCACGCATTAGACGCACTCATGCCGTGATAAAGTTACGTATGTACGGCCGCCGCATGGTGGAGTTGCACAGAGGAGCTGGCGGAGTGGCTTCGGGATCAGAACAAGTAGTGTGAGTCATAAAGACCCGTTGTTGGTTGCACAGCTATGAAAGAACGGTTTTGTTTTGTGCCGATTAGGCTGAGAGATTTGCTGCAGAGGTGACAAGGAATTTAAGAACAATTATAGTAATGAATATAACAACAGCATATGGCAAATTCGCCGAAAGGCGGAGACGCAAAGCCACGGGTCTAAAGACGGGTTCGTTCACGATAGCCGGGTTGCAAAGCTCTTTATCAAGACCGACCTCTTTTGGCCATGCATGCCATAAGGGGTATTATTTTGTCCAAATAGGTGGTGATTGGATAGTGATGGGAATTTCGACGTTGCACGATTTCTTTGACTCTTTATCCGATGTGATGGTGCTACTTAAGGTGGAGGCTCATCAACGGTTTCGATATGAACATGCGAGTAGGGCTGCATACTGGAAGGGTATGTTTTCGGAAAACAAAATCGGGAAATTAGTGTCAGAGGTGCACACTCCAGAGTACGCGTCATTTCTACGCGAGAAGTATTTGTATGCCGTTCAAACCAAAAGGCCAGTCATATTTAGGGACATCCTACAATCCGATGCTGGGTCGCTAGTCCAAGAAGCGATTGTCATGCCGATCCTTGATAGTTCAGGTAGATGTCAGTACTTAATCGCAGAGATACCTCAGGAGATGGATCAGGCAACAACGCAACGGATCCAAGGTGCGCGTCGAATTTTAGAGTCGCTGTTCAGTAACACTGAAGAACGAATAGCTCGGGTTCAACACGGCAACCATCAAATTCATGTAACCGACCAGACACTGAGGGTCGCCATGCAGAGCAATCAACTGTTTGCAGAGTACCAGCCACTGATCTCTCCTAAAACCGGGTCAGTACAAGGCGTTGAAGCTCTGATTCGATGGAATCACCCGGATGTGGGACTCATCTCGCCGGTAGCGTTTGTGCCAGCTGCAGAGCAGTTGGGGTGCTTGGTAGAAATGGACTTATGGATGATGTATCAAGCTTGTAGTGCAGTAAAGAAGGCTGGAACGCCTCGACTTCACGTTGGGGTGAATGTGTCAGCGCAACATCTGCTTAGGCGAGGTTTCGTTGACGATGTCAATGCGGTTCTATCCGATGTGCGGCTCCCTCCTGAACAGTTAGTAATCGAAATTACGGAGAGCGCGCTGATGGAGGATATCGACACCGCCCGTGATATTCTACATACCTTGCGTTCGAGGGGGGTGAAGTTTGCCATTGATGACTTTGGCACTGGTTATTCTTCGCTCAGTTACTTAAAGGACCTCCCGGTAGATATGTTGAAAATTGACCGCTCATTCATATCATCAATCCCCAGTGACCAGAAGGGGACCGCCATAGTTGAAATTATTGCTATTTTAGGTCGGAGATTGGGGCTGTCGGTGACTGCTGAAGGAGTGGAGACTCCGCAGCAATTAGAATTTGTTCGTGACCACTGTGATATGGTACAAGGTTACATTTACAGCCGTCCGACTTCACTCGAGCACATCGTAGGACGCTTTAAACTGACGAGCGATCCTCCATCGAGCGATGGAACCTCTGGCTGAGAGCGAGGCTCACGCTCGACGACAAGCAGGTGTGAGGAATCCGGCAACTCGCGAAGTACGCTGACCCCGACGCCGTTGTCCAACCCGCATCGAGCACTTTGCATTCTGCATGTGCATACCTAACATGCAGCCCCTGCCTGCAAAGCCCCTATCAGTGCGTTCTTTCACTCGTTCAAAACACCCAGACTAGGGTCGCATCTCCCAGAGAGCCAGGGGACGGCGCCGGTTAAACAGATTTCGCCTAAGTGGCGAAATTGTTGAATCAACTCCGGGTCTGAATACGGAAGCCGACAAATGGTGAGTCTAATTCCAAATGTCAGACTCAAGGTGACGAGATGAACCCGTTCTGGAATCTTAAATACAGAAAACCTACAGCGAATATGAGTCGTTACAAAGGGCAATCGAATGAAGATAACGGTCGAAGTCAAACGTCGACTGTTCGCTTCGATCGTGCGGAACTTTGCAATAATTTGGAGAAAAACTTGGCGATTTTCGAAGACGCACTTGGCGGCAATGTCGATTTGTTAATACGGAGATTTGTGATTCAGGTGCGCAAAAGCAAGATAAGTTGTGGATTAGTGTATCTGGACGGGGCCTCTTCAAAATCGGACCTGAATGATATTCTGCGTGCACTCATGATTGGGATGGACACGAGTATTCAGTCAAAGGACTCGGTAGTTAACATAGTTGTTTCACAGTGCATTCCTTACGCTGACGTCGCAATCAAGGACACTGCTGTAGGGGCTGCAAATTGGTTGCTGTCAGGTAACTCAGTGCTCTTCCTAGACGGCGTTGCTTCTGCCATCGGTCTGAGTACCCAGGCTTTCAAAGAAAGGTCCGTCGAACAGCCACAGACAGAACAAGTGATTCAGGGGTCCAGGGAAGGCTTCATTGAGTCAATCGGTACGAATGTGTCCTTACTTCGAAAACGAATGCGTTCAAGTAACCTTCACATAGAACTGATACAGTTGGGCGAAGAAACTGCAACGAACGTCGTCTACTGTTACATGAAAGGCATCGTGAACCCTGACCTCGTGGATGAAGTCCAGCGTCGCTTGCAGGGCGTCAAAACTGACGCGATATATGGAGCTGGATACCTGGAGCAGTTTATCGAAGACAATCATTACTCACCGTTTCCACAAATACAAAACACCGAAAGGCCGGACAAGGCGATTGCAGCCCTGCTCGAGGGGCGCGTCGTAATTATTGTTGACGGCACACCGTTCAGCCTCATCGTCCCAGCTGTGTTCTCCCAGTTTTATCAAACTACCGAGGACTACGATACACGTTTTCTCATGGCGAGCATGATTAGAGTCATTCGGGTGGTTGCGCTCCTGTTTTCTTTGATTTTCCCTTCCTTGTACGTTTCGCTAATTTCCTTTAATCCCGAGATGATTCCGACAAAGTTTGCGGTAGCAGTCGCAGGTGGGCGTGCGGGCGTGCCGTTTCCGGCCATTGCAGAGATCTTCGGGTTGGAATTAATCATGGAAATTCTCCGTGAGGCGACCATCCGTCTGCCCCAGCAGATTGGCGGCGCATTATCTATCGTAGGTGTCCTCGTCATCGGCCAGGCAGCTGTGCAGGCAGGCTTCGTGAGCCCGATTACTGTCGTCATTGTCGCCCTCACTACGATTGGGTCTTTTGCCACACCAGCCTATAATGCAGCCATCGCATTACGTATGCTGCGCTTCCCGCTGATGATATTAGCAGGCATGTTTGGGCTCTACGGTGTCATGGCCGGATTGATTCTCATTACAAATCACCTCAATGCTTTGGAGTCGTTTGGCGTCCCGTACTTGAGCCCCGTTGTTCCAACCTCCGCATCAGGTTTAAAGGACACGGTTGTGCGCATGCCGGTGTGGTCAATGAAAAAACGTCCGCAGCAGCTCCATACGCAAGATACAACACGCGTGGACCCGGCCCCGCAGGGGGGGCATGGGAGACCGTTGTCACCCATTCGTGATAAAAGCGAACAGCAACGGAACCTTCGCAGAAATCGGCAACGCTAGCCGCGTTTTCCGCAGGCCGGAACCTGAATGTCTTGGGAAGGGAGTCCTGAGCGTGAACAAGCCGAAGACTGTCACCCAACTTCAGTTGGGGATGAGCATCGGTACTGCGATCATTGGTGTAGGCATTCTTGCTTTCCCGCGGATCACGGTGACCTTAGTGTCGACAGGCGCGCCGTTGACCACGCTCATTGCGGTGTTTGCGGCGGTTCTTGGCGGACTCATGCTAGCGTACTTGGGGAATAGGTATCCGGATGAAACCATTTACGAGTATGCGGACCACCTCGTCGGAAAGTGGGTTGGATCCATCGTTCTCCTATTAATAGGCAGCTATTTCTTGGAACTTACTGCGCTGGCTGCCCGTGAATTCGGCGAAGTTGTTGTCACTTCCGTACTTCCGAGGACGCCAGTTCCAGTCACGATTCTCGTCATTCTCATCCTCGTAGTGATTGCGTCACGCAATGACATCGCCAAATTTGTGCGCATCCTGACTTTTTACATGCCGATTGTCTATTTCCCAGCTTTAGTAATTGTAGTGCTTAGTTTAAAGAGTGCCCGGGTAGAGAACGTCATGCCCGTACTAGGGTTATTTCATGGTGTTAGCTTCCAAAACATCGTGGTGTCTACGGGTGTCGTGACGGCCCTGTTTCAAAACTTCATGATTACTGGATTGATTATTCCGTTCATGTATCAACCAAAAAGAGCCTGGAAAAGCACAACTCTCGGCATTGTCGTCGCAGGCTCGTTATACATCATCCTCATTTACTCAACTCTGGGTGTGTTCGGACTGGAAGAAATAAAGAACCTACTGTGGCCCACGCTTGAACTGGCCAAGACTGCCGCACTCCCTGCTTTCTTTGTCGAACGGTTGGACCCCGTGTTTCTCGCCGTGTGGGTAACTGCAGTATTCTGCGCGATGTTTGCGGCTTACTATCTGTCCATCAAAGCCTTCAGTCATATCTTTCGCTTTCAGGACCACCGTGCATTGGCTCTCATGGGGCTGCCTGTTGCACTTGTCTTGTCACGGCAGCCATCAAACATCGTGGAGTTGTATACAGTCGTGAAGAATATTGGCCTGGCTGGATTGCCGCTAACCCTAGGTTATCCACTCGTTTTGACGGTGCTCTCGCGGTTTAAAACCCATCAACCGCAATCAAAGCGTAGAGGGGTTGGCGCCGCATGATGAAACATTGGGTACGTCTCGTCGGCGCAGTCCTCATCCTAAGCCCCTTCGTGACTGGTTGTTGGGATCGGCTTGAAATTGAAGACCGGGGAACCATTCTGGGGTTGGCCATCGACCCCGCTGGAAATGACGTGGAGAGTGCCACCGGAAGTTATGCGCAAGGAGAAGGAACCGGGTACAAATTAACAGCTCAAATCGCGATTCCTGGACGTATTCCACTGGGACCTGGGGAAGGAACTTCGGGATCAGGATCACAACGCCCCGTGTGGGTGGTCAGTACCACTGGGAAAACCATTAGTGACGCCATGAACGCTATGCAAAAGGAACTGGCGGATAAACTGTTTCTAGGACACCTGAGAGTTATTATCGTGAACCAATCTTTGGCGAAGTCACCGGGTTTACAAGACATACAAGATTTTTTACGCAGGAACGCCGAAATCCGGAGACTGGCTTGGCTCCTGTTATCCACAGGAGATGCAAACGAAGCGATGGAGGCTGCCCCGAAATTGGAACGGGTGCCGACTTTGTACTTGGTGGGCACAATGGACCACGCCGTTGAAATGGGCAAATTGCCAAATGTGTTTCTGGGGAATTTCTGGTCTGTTCTGTCGTCTAAAGGGCAAGAGCCCGTATTGCCCATCATTTCTGTGAGAGGGGAAGACCGCATTGAAACGGAAGGCTTAGCTATCTTTAGAGGGACCAAGATGGTTGGTAACCTCGGACCGCTTGAAAGTGCTGCATTCATGGAAATCATGGATCAACGTAAGGCAGGCTACGGTGCTGCCATCCCAGTACCTGGGGATGAAGCGCATAGTATAATCATCAAAGGTTACGACCGTAAAACAAAGATCAAGCTACGTGTCGCGCATCACAAATTATCGGTCGATGTATACTCTCGGATGGAAGCGAATATTGAAGAAAGAACCGGGAATGTCGCCGTAGATTCTGTGATATCACAAGTTTCCGCTGAGACCAGTAAGTTTCTTACACAGGGCCAGGACAAGTTGATTCAGAAAACGCAGGACCTCGGGGCAGACATATTTGGCATTGGTGAGTTTGTGCGGGGCCAACAGCCTGAATACTGGCTTCACGACATCAAGACTCGTGAGCAGTGGGACGCAGTTTATGCCCGCTTGCCGATTCGAACCCATGTCAAAGTGTACATTCGTCGACAGGGAATGTCCGCGCACTAAGAGAGCCAATCGACAACTTGTAAGCCCATCATCAGGACAGCGCCGCCGAGCATGTACACATAAGCCGCCCCACGGCTGAACTTGGCTTCGCGGTGGTGAGCGGACTTTTGCTTGAACATCTTATAGTCGACGAAATACACAACGACTCCTGTGATTAGAAATATCAATGCGACTAGGTTGGCATCGCTCATCAAGAACAATTGTATGACAAAGTCCATCCCGGATTCCCTTTCCATGCATTATATGCCGCAAACTCGAGCCACACCATGTGCACACTGCACCATCGTCTCAACAATCTAGTTTGCCTGCAGAGGTTCTGCTGCAAACAGTCAAGGTCCTGAGTTTTCATCTGTTGTGGTAGCTTCTGTTCTGAATCTGCTCCTCTATGGCTCAGCGTGTTCAGTGTTCTCTGAATGTCGTCGGCTGATACCACAGACATGTATACGACGAACCGTCGGCATTGGGGCCGACAGCTATAGTGTTTTCCCTTTTTGCCACAATAGCGACCGCTGGGTAACCTACGGGACCGGAGGTGCTGTCATTGGCAACTCCGGCCTCGATTGCTTTCCCTCACACCTTCACTGGTCTTGTCGTCCCGCGCTCGACATTCCCGTTTACCACCAGTACCCCCACGGCCATAACCACCAAAGCGCGAAAAGTGGAAAGAAAGCGAATGGAAACCATGCTTCAACCACGTCATTGTCAGGAACTTGGTTGTCGCAGAGCACACTTATCTCGTCGGTATCGACTGTAGAACTCGCCAATCTCGTCGTCCGTCCAACCGGACGCACGACAATGCCATCATCCGTCATCGAATGTAGGATGCCATGGTGCATCCCGTCACTGGTCCGAAAGACAACATGCTGTCCGATAAAGCGCGAGCAGTGTCCACGTGTGACCATCAATTGACCTCCTTTCGTCGGACGAGGTGGCTGTCGTTGGCGAAAAGACAGCCGCTAAGGTTGTATCCCCCGAATGTGCCGCCACTGTACCCGGGAGGCACCTCGCCCTTGCCCTCCACCGTGATGTCCGATCATATGAACGCCAGTCTAATGACGCTTGGACGATCGCCTTATTTCTGGGAACGAATATTTGGTAGGGGAATCACTCACGGCGGCGTCGCTAGCTCCATTCTCGACGAGGCGACAGCATATGTGACGTCTTTCATGGGCACTGTAGCGTTGACTGCACAGTTGCAGGTTGACTTTCGAGATCCGATACGAATCCGCGAACACGTCGAGGTAGCGGCGCACGCGACAAAGGTGACGCGGCGAGTGGTTGAAGTAGAGGCTTTTGTTTACGCCGTGGATGGCGAGTTGAAGGCATGTTCGCAGGCCAGAATGCTGATTTTGTCTGAACAGCAAAGGCAGGAAATGGGGCTGGCGAACCTGCCATAACCCTGCTAGACAAGCTGTTGACCAAAATTGCCGAGTCCTGTATGCTTTTGTCGTAATCCAAGAGACCTCGTATAGTGCCGGGAATTGGCTCGGCAGTCTCTACCAGGCGACCGGAATCGCTTGACTACGAGGACGTTCGGTTCATGAGTTGGGAGAACAGGGCAATTTGCCTTCACTTGTGGCAGGTCCAAGCCTCGAGGCGGTGGCGATTCCTTGACATCACGGTTTTCCCTGACCATGCACTCGGCGCCTCCAGTCTGCGTCCTTGTCGCCACTGGAGTTATCGAGTGTTTTTTTATTATTCGAGGGGAGAGACCAAAATGGGCAAGGCTGTTGCCTCGCAGGCCTCAGTTGAGCAGCGCGACGGCGCATTTCAACTTGAGACCGAGGGTACGGGGGTCATCGCTGAAAGTCGGCGGCACGGGGTACCACGGGAATTATTCTTCGTTTGGTTCGCAGCGGTTCTTACCTACACAGGCGTCGTCACAGGCCAACTGTTCACCGCGATGGGCCTGAACGTCTGGGAAAGTCTGCTCGTCGCAGTCCTTTGTTCTTTGTCGTTCGCTGCGCTCGGCTATGCGTCTTCCACTGGACCTCGCGGCGGCACGGTCACACTGACCATCTCCAAAGCAGCGTTTGGCGTCCGTGGCGCGCGCGTCACGGCGTTTTTCAGCTGGATCACGGCCGTCGGCTGGGAGAGCGTCACCATGGTACTCACGGTGCTAGCGCTCTTGAGTCTCGCACAGTTCGCCGGGCTACCGTCTTCTGGCGCGGGTCCGACTGCCATCGCAATTGTCATCACGCTCCTGCTCACGTACTCCGTGCCTTTCCTTGGCCACGCGACGCTGGTTACGATGCAACGGTGGTTGTCGTTTTTACTCGGCATCTGTGTCCTGCTCGTCGTTGTCGCGATTCTCCCACACGTCAACTGGTCGTTTGCTCCGCCGGTGAAGGACATGTGGGCTCAAGGGCCGGTATGGACTACGCTGTTCGCGCTGTCGATTGGGCTTGCCACGACATTCTACGGTTGGGTGAACTTCTCCGCTGACTACTCGCGTTACCTGCCGACAAAGACACCAACAAAGAAAATTGTCGGCGTGACGTTCGCGAGCGGTGGCATCGCAAGTTTTGTGATGATGGGCGGAGGCATCTTGCTCGGTACGTTTATCAATGGGAATGCGTTCCTCGCGAACCCTGTCATGGCCATTGCAAAAGCCGTCCCGACTTGGGCAGCGGTTCCGTTCCTCATCGCGGTTGTTGTCGGCGACATTACTGCCAACTACTTGAACGCCTACAGTTCTGGCATGAGCTTCTTGTCAATGGGCATTAAGATCAATCGGTACTGGGCAGTTGTGATTGATGGCGCCATCTGCACCGTGCTCGCTATTTACTTCCTCGCGACGGACTTCGTGTCGAAGTTCCAGAACTTCCTCGACCTGATGATTGTCTTCATCGGCCCGTGGGCCGCGATATACCTGATTCACCACCGCCTCGTCGGCGGTAAGTACGACGCTGCTGGACTTGCCGAAGATGGTCCTTCATCGAGTTACTGGTACACCAACGGGGTCAATTGGCGCGCAATGATTGCTTGGTTCATTGGCGTCGTCGCCACTGCACTGACGGTCAACAGTTCCATCGCGCAGTTGAATAAATATACATTGTCAACCGTGGTGTTTGGCGGCGCCGATTTGACAGCCTTCACTGCTCCGATTGTGACAGGCATTGTCTACTTCTTGATTGCAGGTCGCCCGCAGCGCGCGGGTGCCGCATTCGCGAAACCTGTGCAGGAGTGAGTAGAGGAGTTTCCGTTTTGCAAGTGGGCTCTGCCGCGTCGTAGCGGTGGAGCCCTTTGCGTATCGTCTGTGGTCTACTTGGACTGGGTCAAGAAGCGTTTGACACCGCCGCAATAGAGAGGTAGTTTAGTGACAGAAAGATGTGGGAGGGTGATTGACATGTTCTTTCGTCGCCGCCGCCATTGCGGCCTGTTTCAACTGCTGTTGTTGCTCTTGGGCGTGAAGGCTGTGACGCATTCCCGTCCCCACCTGACAGACGAGGGGCGCCAAGAGTACCGAGCGAAGGCGCGCCGGTTCCGAACGAAAATGAGAGAAGCGTATGCGGTATGGGACGACGAGGAAGCAGATGCTGAGGAGTCGACCGGGACCGACGAACAGCAAGACAAAGACTGACGTGTTTATCAAATGCGCCGTAAAACCCCTTGCTTTAGCTCGCCTTTAGGCATGGGGAGTGATCACCAGAGGAGCATCGTCGTGGCCACACAGCTAGGGCGGACCCTGCGGATTTTTGCGCTTGCGCTCGGACTCTATCGAGACTACCGCAGAATTCGCAGGGTGACCCGCCGTTTCCAAGGCGCCGAGCGGTCACAGCGTTTAGCGGAGGCGTACGGTCGGGCAGGTCGCCGCGTACGCGCCGCAGCCTTTGACCTCAAAGGGCTCATTGTGAAAGTTGGACAGTTTCTGAGTGCGCGGACAGACGTCTTGCCCGCAGCCTTTACGCGCGAACTGCGGCAACTTCAGGACGAAGTGCCGCCGTCTGCGTTTGAACCGGTGCGAATCTTGCTCGAACGTGAGCTAGAGGGTCGCATCGAAGATGTGTTTCCCGTGTTCAACACGACAGCGATTGCATCGGCATCACTTGGGCAGGTCTACAGAGCGCAGCTGCCGGATGGCGCAGACGTCGCTGTGAAGGTGTTGCGCCCTGGGATCGAACGCCTTGCGCAAGTTGACCTGTCAGCGCTGCGCAAAGTGGTCTGGGTGTTGCACCGGTTTACAAAGTTCGGTCGGCGTATGAACCTGTGGCAGATTTACCTCGAGTTTACGTCGATGGTCTACGAAGAACTCGATTACAAGCACGAAGCAAGCAACCTCAAGCGGTTCGCCGAGAACGTGGCAGTTCACCCACGAATCGTTGTGCCGCGCGTGTACGAGGACGTTTCTACAGACAGCGTCTTAGTGATGCAGTTCATCGAAGGTGTCAAGGCCAACGATACGGATGCTTTAGCCCTGTGGGGCGTCGCGCCGACCGGGGTTGTCGAAATGCTGCTGGACAGCTACCTGCGGCAGTTGCTTGAAACCGGGCTCATCCACGTCGACCCGCACCCAGGCAATCTCTTGGTGCTCTCTGACGGGCGGCTGTGTTTTCTCGATTTCGGGATGATGACTGACCTCCCCAAGGCGGATGCGAAGTCTTTTGCTCGACTTGTGCAAAGTCTCCTGCAGCGAGATTTTGCAGGTGCCGTCACCGCGGTGGACGAGCTGGGTTTTCTTCAGCCACACGCCGACCGCGCGTTTTTGCAGCGGGCGCTCGCGTTCATGCTCGACAGCTTCAACAACGTGCAGCTGCACGCAGGACCGGAACTTGACGCTTTCCTGGAAGAGTTCAACGACTTCCTTCTCGATGAGCCCATCCAGATCCCGTCAAAGTACATGTTCCTCGGCCGTGCGCTTGGCATGGTCATCGGCCTCATCAACACGTTGGCGCCTGACCTTGAATGGGGACCCTTGCTGCGCGAACGCGCTCTGCCGTTCGTCGCACGCCTTGGCCGTGACGGCGACGCCGAGACCCCGCGTTGGCTGACGCCAATCGCGGATTGGGTCGCGGACACCTTTGGACAAGCAGCTTCTGAAGGGCTGAAACTGGTTGTCAATCAAGCGGGGGGCCTGGCGCGCCTCGGACTGCGTCTGCCCGGACGTCTCGACCGGACCTTGGACAAACTGGAAACGGGAAACTTACAGGTCCGGCTCGATCTCGATGATGCGCTGTCCCGGATGGAGAGTATGGAGCGGCTGTTCGCTCGGTTGACGTGGCTGTTGTTCAGCGTCGTGGCCGGGCTTGCGGCTGCGTGGCTGCAACATCGGGCGTGGCTTTGGCAGGCCGACGTGGCGTGGGCGCTGACCGGCGTCGGTGTTGTCATCTGGTTTGGGACTTGGCTTCGCAGAGGTAACACAGAAGGCGCACGCAGGAATCGTAGGCACGGCGCGCGCGGCCGCAATATGAACTCTGCCCAGCGCCGCGGTCCTGGGCGGACCGGTGGCAGGCGACCGCACGGGAATGGTCCGGACCGGACTTCAGCTAGGCAGGATGCTGCGAGTGCGAGTTCAATGGAACAGGGCGAGCGCACGGAGACGAATTCGGCATCGACGGGCGACCAGGCATAAACGACGCGCAGTCGTCCCGAATGAGGTTTTGAAACGCATTTATGTTAACTCGGCGGATTTTACACCGCCGAGTTTTTGCGTTGAGGACGTACTACATGTTTCTCTTGCCATCTATCTGAAATTTAGCTAACATTAATTATAGGAATTTAGTTCCGATTATCGGAATTAAAAAGGAAGACGAGCAGACTGGAGAGGGGTGGAAACGGTTGCTTCCACTGTCAGGGGTGCGTGTTCTGGATTTTACCCGCGTACTGGCCGGGCCATTCTGCACCATGAACCTCGCGGACCTCGGGGCAGACGTGATTAAAGTGGAGTCTCTCGCTGGCGACGAGACACGCGGTTGGGGCCCGCCGTTCGCCAGTGGGGAAAGCGCCTACTTCTTATGCGTGAATCGCAACAAGCGCTCAATCGCGATCGACCTCCAGACAGAGGCAGGGAACTCTGTGGCGCGTCGATTGATCGCAGAAGCTGATGTTGTCCTGCACAACTTTCTACCGAAGTCCGCAGAGAAGCTGGGCCTCTCGTATGAACAAGTCCGCAGTATCCGCCCTGATGTCGTTTACCTCGCCATTTCCGGTTATGGGCAGGCGTCTAGCCGACCAGGTTACGACTATATCCTGCAGGCGATGGGAGGACTGATGAGCATCACAGGACATCCCGCTGGACAGCCGATGAAAGTCGGCGTTGCTATCACTGACCTGTTCACCGGGCTGTACGCGACCGTTGCCGTGCAAGCAGCGCTCATTCACCGCACACAGACGGGGATGGGCCAAGCGATTGACATGGCGCTCTACGACGCGCAGATTGCGATGCTCGCCAACGTCGCAAGCAACGTTCTCATCGGTGGCAAAGACGCACAGCGGCTTGGCAACGGACACCCAAACATTGTCCCCTATCAGTTGTTTCAGACGAAGGACGGCGCTGTGATTGCGACGGTCGGGAATGACAGGCAGTTTCGCAGTTTCTGCGATCACTTGGATTTGCCGAAGCTCTACGAAGACGAGCGCTACGCCACCAACCCTGCCCGGGTGGCAAACCGCGACAACCTCTGTCCTCTGCTTGAGTCGCACATCGCAGCGCTTGAAACAGACGACGTCCTCTCGCGACTGGAACGGGCCAGCGTTCCATGTGGGCCTGTGCGCACTGTCGCAGAGGCACTGTCAGCGCCAGAGACCGCCGAACGGGATTTAATCTGGGAAACGGTGCACACACTGTCCGGACAAATTCGCCTCGTCGGTAGTCCGCTCAAGCTGTCTGAGACACCGCCTGAACTGCGCCTGCCGCCGCCAGTACATGGCGAACACACAGCGGCAATTCTGCGCGAACTTGGTTTCAACGACACGGACATACAGTCCATGCAAGCGAAAGGGGTTATTGTCCATGATTGATTTCTCTCTCAGCGCGGAACAACTCGAACTGCAGTCGATGGTACGCAAGTTTACGAAGGCGGAGATTTCGCCGTTCATGCAACAGTGGGACGAGGACCATCACTTTGACCTCGGCGTTGTCAACAAACTGGCCGACCTCGGTTTGATGGGCGTCTGCATTCCGGAGCAGTACGGCGGGGCCGGTATGGACTACAATGCGCTCGCGATTGTCTGCGAGGAACTCGAGTACGGCGACACCGCATACCGCACGGCCGTCTCCGTGCACACCGGTCTCAACAGCATGACACTTTTGCAGTGGGGCAGCGAAGAACAGAAGGAACAGTACCTGAAGCCGCAGGCGGAAGGCAAGAAGGTGGCCGCATTCGGGTTGACCGAGCCAAACGCAGGGTCCGATGCGGGGGCGCTCCAGACTCGAGCCATCAAAGATGGCGACAGCTACATCTTGAACGGGGCGAAGATTTGGATCTCGATGGCCGACTACGCGGACAACTTCCTCATCTTTGCGACAGTTGACCCGGACAAGAAACACCGCGGCATCACGGCGTTCATTGTCGAGCGGGAGTTTCCGGGCGTCACGACGAGGCCGATTAAGGGAAAGCTCGGCATTCACGGCGGCAACACCGGCGAGGTCATTCTCGAGGATGTGCGCGTGCCTGCAGCGAATCGGCTTGGTGAAGAAGGAGAAGGGTTCAAAATTGCCATGTCTGCCCTCGATAACGGGCGCTTCACTGTCGCTGCCGGAGCAACGGGACTCACGCGCGCGTGCCTCGATGCGTCGGTGAAATACGCGCATGAGCGCCACACGTTTGGCGTCGAGATCGGCAAGCATCAACTCGTTCAGCAGATGATCGCCAAGATGGAGGCTGGCTACCAGACGTCGCAACTACTGGTCTATCGGGCTGGCTGGCTGAAGAACCAGGGTGTGCGAAACACGCGCGAGACATCGCTTGCTAAGTGGATTTCGTCGGACATCGCATTCGAGAGTGCCTCTGACGCCATTCAAGTACACGGCGCCTACGGGTATTCCAACGAGTACCCGGTCGAGCGCTACATGCGAAACGCCAAGGCGCTGGTGATTTACGAGGGCACCCGAGAAATTCACACCGTGATGCAGGCTGAGTACGCGCTTGGGTATCGCCAAGATAGACCGCTCAACAAGATGCTCCCGGCGTGGAACGGGCAGTGAATCGGCCGGGGTCCGAGCGCGCGCGGACGAGCCAGACGCTGGCACGTGGGCTGCAGGTGCTTGACTGCTTCCTGACAGGTGTCGAGCGCGAACTCGGGATTAAAGACTTGGCGGGTCGACTGAACCTGCCGCAGACCAACGTAGCGAGACTGGTCGCCACGTTGGTTGAGGCCGGTTACCTGGTGCAACAGCCAGTCACCCGTCAATACCGTCTTGGTCTTCGTGCGTACTTGCTCGGACTCAGAGCCAACCCGGCTGAGGAACTGCGTCGTATCGCGCATCCGGTGCTTGAGCGACTGGCCACGCAGACGGGGGAGACGGTGAGCTTGAACGTGATTGACCTGGCGAGTTTGGAAGGCGTGTGCATTGCTTCCATTGACAGCCCGGCGCAGATTAAACTGACGACTCGCGTCGGCAGCGTCCGGCCGTTGTACTGGGGGGCGACGCGCAAAGTGTTGCTCGCCTTTGCAGAGCAACACGACCAGGAAGCGGTGTTAGTACGGGCTCAGATTGACCTGTCTCCGGCAGAACTCACAAAGCTGCGGCGGGAGCTTGCGGAGATTTGCGAAAACGGGTTTGCTGAAAGTGTAGAGGAGTTGGATGAAGGGGCCTATGCCATAGCGGCCCCTGTGTTGTCGCCGGGTGGGGCCCTTCTGGCCGGTGTCGCCGTCGCAGGACCCGTATTCCGAAGAACAGAAACCGCGCGCCGGAGGTTCATCGACGCCGTGCTCGGGGCGGCAGGTGACATTGCGCGGCTCATCGCTCCCGGGTCAATCTGACACCTTGGCGTGGATTAACCGACTGGCCTCTGTTTGCCTTTTGCCTTTTGCGCGTACAGCCGAGGTCGGCTGCGTCGAAATGAGCTGCGAAATCGTCTCCGCCGTGGCCGTGTATGACGCAGCCTATGCCTCACTACAGACCCGTACAGGACTGAAACCACCCCGGCAGGACAAGGGCTGCCGCGTCTTTGTCTGCCATTTGACTGAATCCTCCGATCACATTCCATGTAAATGCTTCGTTTTCCACTGCAAAACCTTCCGCAACGCCTTTGTGTAGGGCTGCTTGGGCAGGTGTTTCGAAAATGATCGAAAACGATTTTAGCATACTTATTTTCCATTTCAGAGTAGATATTCGGGGTTAAACATCAGAAAAATATCAAAAATCGTGCTTGAAAGCGTTTCAGTTTAGTTATATGATGTACCCATTGTAACAAATGTCGGAATTTACGGGGGTGTCTAGCTGTTTTTCCGGAAAGGTTTTCGGAGATGGCGACAGATTCGGCCAAATAGGCAGGGGGGTTTCAAGTGTCCAAAAAGTACGTGCTTGGTGCTTTGGCGGCTACCACCATTTTGGGCGTTGTGGGATGCGGCTCAGCGGGAGCGAATCCTGGGTCAAACGGCACAGGAAATTCGTCGGGTGCAAAGACAACGGCATCTTCACTCACGATTGTTCCGAACGTTACAGCGAGTTTCTCTGATAACTTCAATCCATATGGCTCCACAAACATGGCAGGCACGCAGGGGAATATCTACGAAACCTTGTTTTACTTTGATGGCACCACGGGCAAGCAATTTAATTTGTTAGGCAAGAGCTTCGCGTTCTCCAACGGAAACAAGACCCTGACGGTACAGTTGCGTTCCAATGTCAAGTGGTCGAACGGAAAGACTTTCAGTGCGGCAGATGTCGTGTTTACCTTTAACGACCTGAAGAAGTATTCTGACGCCGACACAAATGGTCTCTGGCAGCAACTGACCAGCGTCACAGCTCCGAACCCCAACGAAGTCGTCTTCAATTTCAAGCAGGCCAACATCCCATTCGCAGAGCAGTACGTCCTCGGCGAAACTTTCATCGTACCGAAATATCAGTGGAGCCAGTACGGAGACCCGTCGAAGGTTGACATTACTTACAAGAAAGCCATTGGCACCGGACCCTATGTGCTCTCCTCCTTTTCGACGCAGGACTACAAGTTCGTCCCCAATAAGTACTATTACCTAGGGGTTCCCAAAGTACCTGTGCTCAATTACCCGGCGTTCGCCAGTAATTCCAGCGCTGACTTGGCGCTTGCCAGCGGACAGGTTCAGTGGGCTGGCGTAGATATTCCGAACATCCAAACGACCTATGTAAATCGGAATAAAAATAACCACTACTACTTTCCACCCAATGAGCCTGTGATGCTGTATGCGAACTTGCACAATCCTCTGCTCAGTCAATTAGCCGTAAGACAGGCGATGAACCTCGCAATCAACCGACAGACTCTGGCTTCCAAAGGCGAAAGCGGATATGAGATGCCGGCCTCACCGACAGGGTTGGTGTTGCCGCCTCAACAAGCGTGGCTCAACACCAGTTTGCCTTCATCGGCGCTCAAGTTTACCTTGAACGATGCGAAAGCGCAGCAAATCCTGAAAAATGCCGGTTTTCGGAAGGATTCGAATGGTATTTACGCGAAGAACGGGCAGGAGCTTAGTTTCACCTTAATCGCGCCGAGTGGTTGGAGTGACTGGAATGAGGACCAGCTGCTCATTTCTCAAGAGCTGGACAAAATCGGCATGAAGATTACCGTCCAGGAACCCACCTTCAGTGCCTATTACACACAGGTGAACCCCGGCTCTGGAAAGACGCCGAATTACCAGCTTGCCATGTCGTATACCGATACCGGACCGACGCCGTACCGCACGTACTATGACATGCTCGATTCGAAGGGCGCTTTTAACTTGGAGGGCTACAGCAACAGCCAGGTCGATCAACTGTTTAACCAGTTTTCCGCCACCACGAACACCGCGACGCAGAAACAGGTCATAAACAAAATTCAGCAGGTGATGGTGAATCAACTCCCTGTCATTCCACTGCTGAACGGAGCGTTGTGGTTCGAGTACAACAACTCTGGCTGGACGGGCTGGTCGAATCAGAGCAATTTGTGGATCGACCCATCGCCGTATACGTATCAAGCTGCCGCCATTGTGCTCGACCATTTACGGCCTGCAAAGTAGCCTGTGGTGTTTTTTTCTCTTGTGGGCGAGGAGACGGATTGCGATTGACCTCCTCGCCTTCGAATGATTCGTGGAGAAAGAAGTGGGATTCATGCGGTACTATCTCAACCGGGTCGGTTTCTTGGTCCTCTCCATCTGGGCCGCCATTACGTTGAATTTCATCTTGCCTCGGCTCATGCCAGGAGACCCGGCTGCCAGCATGATCGCGAAGCAGGCCGGAAATATCAATCCGAACGCTTTGAATGCGATCCGCCAGCAATTGGGCCTGTCGAATGGACCGATAATCGTCCAGTACTGGCAGTATGTTCAACACCTTGTGGAGGGGCGATGGGGAGACTCATTTCAGTACTTCCCTACGCCGGTTATCAACATCATCGCCAGTAGCCTCCCTTGGACTCTGGTGCTTCTCGGAGTCGTGACGGTCATCGCCATCATTGTAGGTACCCTGGCTGGGATTTGGATCGCGTGGCGGCGCGGGGGCGTAGCGGACAACGTTCTGCCTGTCGTGACCATGTTCGGCCAGTCTATTCCTGTATTCTGGCTGGGGCTGGTGCTGATTTACTTTCTCGCCTTCCGGCACCCGTTTTTCCCGCTCGCGCATGGCGTGTCGAACAACATCTCACCCGGTTTCACGGCGCCTTACATCAAGAGTCTCATATACCACGGCATCCTGCCCGGTATCGTCGTGTTCGCGAGTACCATCAGTGGCTGGGTTGTCGGTATGCGAAACAACATGATGTCCACCCTCGGCGAGGACTACGTGGTGTTTGCGGAAGCAAAAGGTGTTTCAACGCGCCGTCTGGTCTTCAGTTATGCCGCTCGTAATGCGATGTTGCCGCAGTTGACGTCGATGGCGATTGCGTTGTCTACCCTGATAGGCGGACAGATTCTCATCGAGCAGGTGTTTTCCTACCCGGGCATCGGATTCGCGCTCACGACTGCAGTGTCCAGTGAAGACTATCCGTTAATCCAGGGTATGTTTCTGATTATTGCGGTCGTCGCCCTGGTGTTCAACTTCATCGTAGACATTCTATACGGCTGGTTGGACCCGAGGGTAAGAAGGAGAGGTGCGACGTCGTGAGTGCAGAGACACCTGTCATTGCGGATGACAGCTTACCGGTCCAGAGCAGCCCGAAAAAAGGCCGATCAGGGACATCCGCATGGAGCGGGTTCTTTCAGGACCCCCGCGCGGCTACAGGCTTTGGACTTTTCATGGTGTTCGTGATTCTGGCCGTGTTTGCACCCGTCATCGCGCCGTATCACCCAGAAGCAACGACATTTGCCACCCTTCTCAAGCCATCGCGCGCCCATCTGTTTGGTACGACTTCGCTGGGGCAGGATGTGTTTTCACAGTTCGTTTGGGGTGCACGAACCACAACCGTCGTGGGCATCGGCGCAGGTCTCTTGAGTACACTGATTGCCATCCTCATTGGGGTTACGGCAGGGTATCGCGGAGGAGTGACAGACTCCATCCTCAATACGATCACGAACATCTTCTTGGTCTTGCCAGGTCTGGCGCTGCTCATCATTATCGAGTCGTATGTGAACAGTCAGTCGCCGTACACCAATGGCTTGATTATCGGAGTCACTGGCTGGGCTTGGGGCGCTCGCGTGATGCGGTCGATGGCGATGACGGTCGGCAGTCGGGATTATATTGCGGCTGCGCGATTGGCCGGGGCATCGACGTTTCGCATCATTTATGCAGAGATTGTACCAAACATGACATCCGTGATTGCTTCAAACATCATGTACGCTTGTCTGGGCGCCATTTTGGCGGAATCCGGATTAGCTTACCTCGGTTTCGAAGGCATGACATCGACCAGTTGGGGCGCGATGTTGTACTTGTCGTCACAGAACGGCGCCATGATGGTGGGTGCCTGGTGGTGGTTCATTCCGCCTGGATTGGGAATTGCGATGCTTGGACTGAGCTTCGCCTTGATGAACTTTGGTGTGGACCAAGTGACGAATCCACGTTTGCGGCGCGCAAAAAGGTCGAAAGCCATGCGGGCTGCGCTGAAGCAACTGCGGGAAAAGGGGGCGTAACGTCATGACCGACAACACACCGGTGCTGGAAATCGAGGATTTGTCGGTGGTTTATGCTTCCCGGGACGGTTTCGTGAAAGCGGTAGAAGACGTGAACCTGGTCGTGCACAAGCATGAGATTGTGGGCCTTATCGGTGAATCAGGGTCTGGGAAGTCCACAATGGCGTACGCAGTCATGCGCCTGCTCAAGGGGGACGCGATTGTTACCAAAGGGTCAATTCGCATCCTCGGCCAGGATGTGTACACATTGTCACGGCGAGAACTACGGAAGTTTCGCTGGACGCAAATGGCGATGGTTTTTCAAAGTGCCATGAGTGCGCTCAATCCAGTCCTGTCTGTAGAAAACCAGATTGTGGACACCTTGCTCGCACACAAGCCTGGCATGTCGAAGCGAGCAGCGCTTGAACGCAGCGAAGAACTGATGGACCTGGTACGCATTGACCGCAAGTACTTGAAAAGCTATCCGCACGAGCTGTCCGGTGGGATGCGACAGCGTGTCGTGATTGCCATTGCCATTGCGTTAAACCCTGCCCTCGTCATCATGGATGAACCGACAACCGCGCTCGATGTCGTTGTCCAGCGGACGATTCTCGATGAGATTCAGAGGATACAAGACCAAGCCGGTTTCGCGATACTATTCGTCAGTCACGATTTTAGTCTTGTGGCTGAGTTGGCAGACCGTGTGGCCATCATGTATGCAGGTCGACTCGTTGAGGTGGCTCCTAGTCGTTTGCTCAATCTTGGCGACGTGCACCACCCGTACACGGAGGGGCTGTTACGGGCGATTCCGGAGCTGACAGGCGACCATGTCACGATTCAGGGCATCAAAGGCCATCCTCCGGACCTGGTCAACCTCCCCTCCGGCTGCGCATTTCACCCGCGTTGCCCGTCTGCGGTGGATGTATGCCGGGTGGCACGCCCCGTCGCGACCCACGTGGGAGACAAGCTCATCGAGTGCCACTTGTTTCGTCGAGAGGAGGCGGTTGAGCATGGCTCTGGGTCCGCTGGTTGAGGTGAAAGACTTGGTCGTGCGGTTCCCGATTGGACGGGGTCAGGCAATTCGTCCGGTCGATCAGGTGAGTTTTTCCATTGAAGCGGGAGAGGTCCTGTCTTTGGTCGGCGAGTCAGGTAGCGGCAAGTCGACCATTGCCAAAGCACTGGTGCGAATGGTTGAACCTTCTGAGGGACAAATCATTGTCAATCAGCGCGATGTCACCCATGTTCGGGGCCGGCGCATCACGCAATATCGACGGGAAGTCCAGATGGTCTTTCAGGACCCATTTGGTTCTCTCAACCCTGTTCATACGGTGGAGCGACATCTCGCGTACCCGCTACGCAGACACAAAGTGTCCGGACAGGAGGGGGTAAGCCGACGCATAGACAAACTGCTGGAACAAGTTGGTCTCACACCCGTGTCGGAAACCCGTCACAAGTTTCCGCACGAATTGTCAGGGGGCCAACGTCAGCGCGTGGCGATCGCGCGAGCACTGGCTGTGAACCCCACCTTTGTGGTGGCTGACGAACCCATCTCCATGCTTGACGTGTCGATTCGAGCCGGTGTACTGAAGTTGATTGGCGAACTGCGAGACAACCTGAATCTGGCGTTCTTGTACATCACACACGACCTGTCGTCAGCCCGCTACATTGGCAACCGCATCATGGTGTTGTATGCCGGTTGCGTGATGGAACTCGCACCTTCTGCAGAACTTGTGCGCCGTCCCATGCATCCCTATACCCGCCTGTTGCTGGCAGCGACACCGGGAAACCGAGACAGGGGCCCGTTGCCAGAGACGAGCATTAGTGCACCCAATCTGGTTGAGGGAAGGCAAGGTTGTCAGTTTGCGAATCGGTGTCCGTTTGTGACAGACGTCTGTACGCAGACCAAGCCGCCACTGATGGAACTAGATAAAGGACATTTTGTCGCGTGTCATCATCCGCAAGCCACGGCTTAGGTAGAAGGACCGGAGGAAGAGAGGACCACCCACATGGCAAACATTCGAGATGTGGCGAGGAAGGCTGGAGTATCTGTGTCTTCCGTCTCTCGCGCACTCAACAACTACCCGGATATCAACCCGGATACCAAGTCGAGAATTCTGCAGGTAGCTAGGGATTTGCACTATGTACCCGCGGCGTCTGCCAAGCAGTTGGTGACCAAGCGCTCCAATACCATCGGTGTCTTTTACCCGGACCCGGAAGGTCCTGGTTTGAAACAGATGTACATCGTGAGCTTGCTTGACGAGTTCAAACGGGCAATGGGCACGTACGGGTTTGACCTGATGTTGTTCGCGAACACCAAGGCACCGTTTGACCAGGTCAATATGTTGGATCGCGTCCGTCATCGAGACGTCGATGGAGTTCTGGTGTTAGGTGACCCGGGAGAAGGAATCAGCGAGCTACTGTCATCCGCCATACCTGTGATGGGGGTCGATTATACGGTCGGTGGCCACCGTGTCGGTTCCGTGACTTCGGACAACCGCAGAGCAATGCATGACCTAGTCGGACGCCTGTACCGCAATGGCTATCGAAAGTTCGGGTACGTCACGGGGGCCCTCACGATGTCGGTGTCTGTAGAACGCTTACAGGGTTTCAACAGCGGGATGGCGTCGGTGAACTTGATGCCAAACCCGGGCTGGGTGGTATCCACCGCTTTCACACTCGAAGGTGGGCGGCAGGCTGCTGAACGACTGATTCGCATGGACAGTTTGCCGGAAGTGATTGTTTGTGCCGCCGATATCACGGCGATTGGTGTGCTGCAAGTGTTCGACCGAGAAGGCATCAGAGTTCCACAAGACGTCTCACTGGTCGGGTTTGATGATATCGAAGCTGCGACCTACGTTCATCCGCAGTTGACCACGGTTCGCCAAGATACACATCAACTAGGTACATTGGCAGCTCGGACCTTGGTTGACTTAATCGAAAACGAGGAACTCTTCACACCCCAACACTTTGTCTTGCCGACGCGGGTGATTGTGCGCGACAGCACACGACCTCTTCCCGAGGAGTGACGCAGGACAGAGATTGCAGCAAGTGGTGAGCGTGCAACGCAACCAGAGCCTAACTCTGTAACTCTACTGAAATGAGGGACTTCCTGGATGTCTACAAACGAGAGCACTCGAGCGTTTCCAAAAGGCTTTCTGTGGGGAGTAGCGACTGCTTCGTATCAGATTGAAGGGGCCGTGAACGAGGCAGGCCGGGTGCCATCTATCTGGGATACCTTTTCACACACGCCGGGCAAGGTGTTCAACGGGGACACAGGTGACATCGCCTGTGACAACTATCACCGTTACTCGGAGGATATCCAGCAAATTTCCGACCTCGGGGCACACTCCTACCGCCTGTCGCTCTCCTGGCCGCGCATCATGACGGAAACTGGGCAGGTCAATCAGGCGGGGCTCGACCATTACAAGCGGCTCATCGATGAACTGCTCGAGCGTGGCATCGATCCCGCCGTGACACTGTATCACTGGGACCTGCCGCAGTGGATTGAGGATGATGGCGGGTGGTTGAATCGCGATACGGTTGGCTACTACACGCAATACGTGGAAACGGTGTTTCGCCACTTGAATGACACGGTTCCGAAGTTTATCACGCAGAATGAGCCGTGGTGCGCATCGATGTTGGGGTATGGTCTTGGCCACCACGCCCCGGGGTTGCGCGATTGGAGAAAGGCGTATCGTGCCGCACATCACCTTCTCCTGTCGCATGGGGAGGCGGTAAAACTGTACCGCGCCATGGGAGGAAAAGGGCAAATCGGCATTACGCTCAATCTGACACACGTGTACCCAGGCAGTTCCAGCGAAGCTGACGTGGCTGCGGCTCGCCGACAGGATATTTTTCTGAATCGCTGGTTCCTTGACCCGCTCACGAAGGGTTCCTATCCTAGCGAGTACTTCGAGCGCCTGCGGCCATTCGTAGGACCATTAGACTTCATTCGCGATGAGGATATGGAAAGTATCTCGACCGAATTCGATTTTCTCGGAGTCAACTTCTACAACCCAGCGCATGTCGTCGATGACCCGGAAGACAACTCATTGACAGGTGTGAAGCAAGTCTCGACAGGGCGCGAGCGTACAGCTATGGGGTGGGAAATTGAACCGGAGGGACTCTACGACTTGCTCAAACGTCTCCAGGACTGCACGGATAAGCCCTTATACATTACGGAAAATGGGGCAGCGTTTGAGGATGTCGTGGTTGATGGTCGGGTCGCGGATACAGAGCGGATTGCGTATTTGCACGGGCACATTGCGGCTCTGCAGCGGTTTGTCGCTGAAGGTGGAAATCTAAAGGGCTACTATGTGTGGTCACTCCTTGACAACTTCGAGTGGGCATTTGGTTACTCCAAGCGATTCGGTCTCATCTATGTGGATTTTGAGACGCAACAGAGGATTCGGAAAGACAGCTTTACGTGGTTTGGCCAGCTCGTTGCAGGGAATGGGTTGCCGGCGATGGCCCGGAGCATCGAGTAATGCCGCAGCGGCGTGCTGTGACGAAAGAAACGCGAGAGGTATTCTTTGTCGGGTCGTATGGAACGGCGCAGGAACAGGCTGTCGCGGTGCTCGACCTAGATACCACGGCCGGCGACGTGGTTCAAACGGGGGGAGTCGCTGGCGTTTGCGCTCCCTCCTTTCTCCACTTCGACGCTCGCCAGAGCCGCTTGTATGCCGTAAGCGAGGTGGCTGCGGGACAAGTCGTTGCATACGCGTTTGAGCGCAGCGGTCGACGCTTGACTGAACTGAACCGGTGTTCGTCCGGCGGTGGCGAGCCATGCTTTGTATCGCGGTCAAAGACCGGGCGGTGGCTGTTTGTGGCCAACTACCAGAGTGGCAGCGTCGGTTTGCTGGAGGTCGACCGTGACACCGGGGGGATTGGCGACTTGGCGGATGTGGCCGTCCATGCAGGGCGTGGACCGGTTGCGGGACGCCAAGACGGGCCGCACGTACACATGGTGCAAGAGGACCCGTGGACGGGAGGAGTTTTTGCGACAGACCTTGGCAGCGACCAATGGGTGTCGTATCGCATCGAGCGTGGAACGCTCAGGCAGCTTGCTTGCGGACCGACACCACGTGGTTCAGGTCCGCGCCACTTCGCGTTTCATCCGAATGGTCGCGTCCTGTACGTTGTCCATGAACTTGATTCATCACTGTCTGTGTTACGACGCAGTCACCCGGGTGCACCGTGGCTGGAGGAGCGGCTGCTGCCGCTGTTGCCGCAAGGGTACGCGGGGCCAAACCTAGCGGCCGATGTGGCCATGTCTCACGCACAGCGTACGCTCTATGTGTCGAATCGAGGACACGACAGCATTGCCGTGTTCGCTTTGGCATCGGATGGAACGCCAAGCGCGATGGGGCACGTCTCGGCTCAGGGGCAATGGCCGCGAAGTCTCGCGGTGTCACGAGACGAGCGCTTTCTACTCGTCGCCAATCAACGGTCCAATGAAATTGTTTTGATGTCAATCGGAGAAGACCGTCTTCCATCGGCGACTGGGCGCGCTTGGCAGATGACGCAACCGGCTTGCATTCGTTCAGAACACAGTTGACACATCGCGACGGACGACACATGTCGGTGGCGCGGGGAGGCCCCGCATCCCCTAGCTTTGCGGCTAGGATGCAGGATATCCAAGGGATCGGCCGTAAGTGATACAGCCATTCATAGGGGGTATGCCCGATGCCGAAAATTGCCTTGCAACTATACACGCTGCGTGACGAGATGACGGATGACTTCGCTGGAAAGCTTCAGCGCGTACGGGAGATTGGCTACGCGGGTGTCGAGTTTGCCGGCTACGGTGGCTTGAAACCCGCAAAATTGGCAACGTTCCTGAGCGATTTGCAACTTGTCGCTGTCTCTAACCATGTCCCATTCGAGGAACTGGAAAACCATCTCGATCGCGCCATTGAAGGTGCGTTAACGGTCGGTCTGCAGTACATGGTCTGCCCGTCTGTGCCAGCGGAGCGATGTCAGACGAAGGACGATTTCGCGCGCCTGGCGGACTTGTTTAATGAAATTGGAACCCGCGTAGCAGCGGCCGGAATGGCTTTTGGCTATCACAACCATGACCACGAGTTTACTCAGTTTGACGGCGAGTTCGCGCTCGATTACCTATTTTCGCACACCGACCCAGTCGGGGTCCAAACAGAACTCGACCTGTTCTGGATCGAAAAAGCGGGCCAGAGCTCTGTGCAGTACATCGAGCGCTATCGCGACCGCTGTCCGCTGTTGCACGTGAAGGACATGACGAACGATGAGGAACGGTTTTACGCTGAAGTGGGTCAGGGGACGTTGCCTTGGCCGGAGATATTCCAAGCGGCAGAGCAGAGTGGCACACAGTGGTACATTGTCGAGCAAGACGAGTGTCGCCGTGATCCGTTCGAGTGCATTCAAACCAGCTTTGACTATCTGTTACACCATATCTGAACCGGATGACTGGAAAGCGAACGGAAATTCTCCAGCAAGCGAGGGACGACAATGGATAGCGCAGGAAGAGTGAGACTTGGGTTCATGGGTGCGGGCAACATTGGGAGCGTGCACATGCAATCGTTTGCCGGACTTGACGGTGTAGTACTGGCGGGGGTGGCGGACGCCATCCCCGACCTTGCGTCGGCGCGCGCAGGCGAGTTTGGTATCGCCAGGGTGTACGACTCCGCTGACGCTTTGCTCAATGATGAGACGTTGGACGCGGTTGTGATTGGTGTGCCGAACCGTTGGCACGCGCCGCTTGCGGTGCAGGCACTGAAGGCGGGGAAGCACGTCCTGCTTGAGAAACCCATGGCGCTTGACGCGACCGCCGCGAGGGAGATAGTCGAGGCTGCGCAAGCGTCAGGCAAAGCCTTGTTGATGGGGCAACAGTATCGGTGGAAATGGTCCTCTCAGGCAGTGCGCGAACAAGTCGAAGCGGGGGCGCTCGGCACAATTTATACCGCGAAGGCTGGTTGGATGCGGCGCAAGGGGATTCCAGGGTGGGGCACGTGGTTTACTCGCAAAGCGGACTCGGGCGGGGGACCGCTGATTGACATCGGCGTGCACATGCTCGACCTAGCCCTGTTTCTCATGGGGAATCCGAAGCCTGTTGCTGTGTCCGGTCAGACCTACGCAGCGTTCGGGCCGAACCGGCGGGGCATTGGTAACTGGGGCACGCCGGACTGGGATGGTGTTTTCGATGTGGAGGATTTGGCATCCGCTTTTATCCGAATGGAGGACGGCAGTACACTCACCCTGGACGTGAGTTGGGCAGTGCACGGTGAAACCGACTCGGCCCCGTTCGTTCACCTGATGGGGTCAGATGGCGGAGCGTCAATTCGCGGTGAATCCGCGGCTTTCTACACAGAAGCCTTTGGACGGCCCGTAGACATCCCACTGCCTGTTCCCGTCTACGACGAAGGCGAGCGAGTGCGGATGGGACGGCACTTTCTGGCTTGCGTACGAGGAGATGTTGCCCCGATGGCTCCGGCCCTCGCCGGGTTGACGAACCAACTGGTGCTCGACGGAATCTACCAGTCGTCGCAGACGGGAAGGGAAGTCATGCTTGACGAGTTGACCGAGGCATACGGCACCAATCCGGGACGAGGAGGCGTTGTGCAGTGAAACTCGGTGTGTTCACAAGGGTGTTCGCGGACCTTTCGTTCGAAGAGATGCTTGACCGTGTGGCAGCAAGCGGTCTCGATACGGTGGAGCTTGGCACAGGCGGTTATTCTGAAATGGATCACTGCGACGTTCCCGGTCTCCTCGGTGACGCTGGCAAGCGTCGCGCGTTTCTCGCAGCTATCGCAGAGCGGGGGTTGTCGATCAGCGCCTTGTCTTGCCACTGCAATCCACTCCATCCGGTCGCTGAGGTTGCGCACGAGGCAAAGCGAACGTTTGAACAGTCGGTCCTGCTCGCGGAACAACTCGGTGTCGATACAGTCAACATGTTTTCGGGGTGTCCGGGTGAATCCGAACACTCTCGGTACCCCGTGTGGGTGACCTGCCCGTGGCCGCTTGAGCATACACAACTGCTCGAGTGGCAGTGGCAGCAACACGCGATTCCGTATTGGCGCGAACAAAACCACTTTTTGGCCAATCACGGGGTTCGGGTCGCCATTGAGCCGCACCCGGGGTTTCTGGTGTATAACACCGAGACCGCTCTGCGACTGCGTGAAGCTTGTGGAGAGTCCATCGGTGTGAACTATGACCCGAGCCACTTCTTTTGGCAGGGGATTGACCCGGTGACGAGCATCCGCGAACTTGGGGAAAGCGGCGCGATTTTCCACTTTCACGCGAAAGACACGGCAATCGACTCATGGAACACGGCACGAAATGGTGTCCTCGATACCAAATCGTATGAGGACATTGGGCATCGTTCCTGGAACTTCCGCACGGTCGGGTACGGCCACGGTGGCGAGACGTGGCGCAACATCCTGAGCGCGCTTCGGTTGGCTGGCTACAACGGAACAGTCAGCATTGAACATGAAGACAACCTGATGTCACTGGAGGAAGGCTTTGATAAAGCAGTCGCGTTTTTGAAGCCGCTCATCCTGCTATGAAGCAGCGCCCGGTCCGCATTGGCATGGTTGGTTACCAGTTCATGGGACGTGCCCACAGCCACGCTTATCGGGATGTGGGATTTTACTTTCGTCCCCAACTCACGCCAGTACTTCAGGCAGTTTGCGGTCGCAGCGAAGATGCCGTGCGCGAGGCTGCTTCGCGACTCGGCTTCGCAGAGTACGAGACAGACTGGAGAAGATTGGTGGAACGACCGGACATTGATGTGATTGACATCGTTACGCCGAACGACACACATGCCCAAATCGCGCAGGCTGCCGCGGCAACTGGAAAACACGTGCTGTGCGAAAAGCCGTTGGCGACCACCGTAGATGATGCCGGAGCCATGCATGACGCGGTTGTGCGTGCTGGCGTATCACATATGGTGTGCCACAACTATCGCTTTGCGCCTGCGGTGCAGTTTGCGAAGCGTCTAATTGACGAGGGCCGCCTCGGACGCATACATCACATCCGTGCACACTATCTGCAGGACTGGCTCCTCAATCCGGCAGCACCGATGACGTGGCGCATGCGTCGCGATGTGACCGGGACCGGAGCACTCGGCGACATCGGCGCGCACATCGTCGACTTAGCGCGCTTTTTGGTTGGAGAGTTCAAAACGGTAACGGGATCGCTGCGGACGATTGTATCGCAACGTCCACTCTTCGACGAGTCCGGGACTGGCATGGTGGACGTGGACGACGCCACGATGTTTCTGGCCCGGTTTGCGTGTGGAGCGGAAGGTGTGTTCGAAGCCACTCGCTTCGCTGGCGGTAACCGAAATGCGAATCGCTTCGAGGTGAACGGGGAACACGGGTCGCTGCGCTGGGACCTTGAGAATATGAATGTGCTTGAGGTGTACTTTACCGACGATGAGTCAGGGTTGCAGGGGTTCCGGCGCATCAACTGTACGGAGCGGGACCATCCCTATGCGGGTGCATATTGGCCACCCGGGCACATCATTGGCTACGAGCATACGTTTATCAACCTCGTGTCCGAGTTTCTCGACGCCATCGCGAAAGGTGAATCTCCGCACCCAAACTTCGGCGACGGTCTTCGCAACCAGCAGGTGCTCGCAGCGGTCGAGCGGTCAGCGGCATCAGGCAGCTGGGAGACGGTCGAGACGTGATGTGCGTCTCGTCGGGGCGCCATTGTTGGACATGACCCATGCCCCTCATTGACAACGCGGGTGTTGGCGGATATAGTAGCGCTAGTCGGGACGAAGCGTCTCGACTTCGTGGAGAGGTGGTCGAGTGGTTGAAGGCAGCGGTCTTGAAAACCGCCGTGTCTGCAAGGGCACCGTGGGTTCGAATCCCACCCTCTCCGCCAACAAATTCAGTAATGGCGCTGGTTCTCGAGAATGAAACACTTCTTGAGACCCGCGCCATTTTCGTTGCCTCACGTTTTCTGTGCGCCTTCAGTGCGCCTAATCTTTTTCTGTGTGCCTCTGTGAGCCTAATAGTGCTTCGAGAGTCTTAACGACTTGATCCTGCATTCCAGGCACAACGTGGCTGTAAGTGTCCAGTGTGAGGTTGGTTGTGGAGTGGCCCAGACGCTCTGCGACTATTTTTGGATGCACGTTGCCGGTCATGAGTAGCGTGGCGCTCGTGTGGCGAAGGTCATAGACGGGCCGGGAATGACGGCAGCTCTCTTGTCATCTGGCACACTCACCGATTTCAATTCGAAGTAAAGGTGTGGTCTTGCTTTTACCAACGCTAGGTAAGGATGTGAACGAGTCACAGCCCAGCACCAGGATGCGGCAAACGGCCGCGCTGAGATAACTGTTATCTTGTTACATTGTAATTCACAAAACTCCTGCGCGTCATCGACCGTAAACTATCCGTCCGCTAGGATAGCCATGTAACCACAGTAGAGCGGAGGACACCTTATGAAGCTGACAGGTTTCGTGCGTCCGGTGGATCATTTGGGGCGAGTGGTGGTTCCTATTCAATTGAGACGGTACCTGGGCATTGAAGTCTTGGACCCCGTGGAGACCCTGGTCGATGGAGACTGCGTTGTTTTGCGTAAGTACCGACCCATGTCTGTGTTTTGCGGTTCTAAAAACGATGTTACTTATGTCAAGGAAAAAGCCGTGTGTGGGGGATGCACCGAGGTCATGCGGTATTTGATTTGAAGTGCTGCCCGCTGCGATTTGCTTTTGCATGGAATGGGTGTCTGGTGATTTAATCCTAGGAACAAAGTCTTGTTGTCACGGCTCTGCTGAATCTTGATGCGGTGGAGGACAAATTTATCTGCGATGAGAAACAGTGGGATTTTCATTCGGTGTGTGATGTACTGTAAATATTAGGGATTTGAAGGATGAAATCGATGAATTTATTGCCCATAGTATTTGTGTAATACGTCTCGGCTGAACTCACATCAATCTCATCAGACCTGAAAGTCGGTGTCGCGCCAACGGACGTGACTTGAGTAATTAGTCCCTGTGAAACAAGTCGGTCTATAGTGTGTAAGACCATATAGTCTTCAACCTGTCGGTCGGCAAAGAAGGCGAACAAATCAACGAGAAATTTATCATCAGTATTCTCATTCATGCGATAAAACTGTCCTAGGACGGTCAAATCAAACGCTGTGAGTGACTCTAGGATAGATACGAAATTGTCCTTAAAATCAAATTTTCGGTAGTCAAACATCAGATGCAACATGGCGTTCTTCCAATACTCAAGTTTTTTGTCCGTTGCTTCGCGAACGTATTTATCGACAATGGTAAAGAAGTATGCCTGTGTAGTCTTTTCATTGGCAATCTGCGAAACGTCAAGGCCGCTATCGATGATTTTCTGGCACAGTTGTTCAACCTTGGTTCGGTGGAAAGCTACCCATGCGCTCGATAGAGATCGCGTTCCCGAGAATACTAGTGTCATTAACGACGATACGTCCAAATAAATGACCGCCCTTCATATCTCACTGCAACGTCTCAATCTGTGTTCTTCGATTAGGCTTTTGATCTAATCCCGATGGGTTCATGGAGTGGTTTGTGGGGCCATCCGAAGACCGAGCGGTCGACGTACGGCCCATCGTAATCCAATAGTTTCAGTACTACTCGGTGAAACAAGGAAAAGTATCCATGCGTAATCGAGTTTATTAGTTCCCAGTCGGCGTCGGTTGAAACACTCGAGTGCGTTAGTTGGTTTCGAAACCACATTACATAGGCCTCACCTTTGTCGACAGGCAAGCCTATCTCAGCGAAGAAGCTCTCAGTCTGTTGAGCCACTGACATCTGGTAAGAAGCGTATAGTTTGTTTGTTATACTCTTGCCGTAAGGTACTTCCGACACTTTGCTCTTGGCTGAATTGAGTTCCTCTTGTAAGAGTGTTTCGAACTCTGCCTTCTGCATATACACGCCATTGCGCTTGGAAAGTGCCGACGCATTCCATGCGTGTCTAATGGTCTCAAGGGCCGTCGCTATGAGGGGAATACTAGTCCCTAGTGGCATACGCCGAGCAATCCAATATGTCCAAAGTGCAGACTGCAGTTCAAATTGATCCCTAACTTCAAGATACTTAGGTACAAGCTGTGAAAGGATTTGTTCAAGCTGAGGTCCGACCATGTATCTGCCTTCAGCATTTATAGGCGAATAGTCCAGGCTCCTGCACGTTGCCTGGACATCAGGGCCCCAGGCAGGCAATGCCTTTTCGTGAATGGGTAAACCTTCATTACTAAACACACTCGTTCCTACTTGCAACAGGTGCCTCCCGAGAACAAATCCAACTATCTCCCCGATGGCAGTTCTGTCATCTCCTGAGGGGATGCCTCCCCATTCTGGGCGGTATTCGAAACCAAGATTAATCGACCAAGTAGGGCCATTGTCCACCGCGGCACGAGTCACTAAAAACTTCGAACCTGTAATTGGAGACACCACAAAAAAGTCTTTGCCGACTGAAGATAAAGGGCCTGGGAGGGTATCGTCATCTCCCGCTCCCGTTGTAAGCCACCACACTTCGTTTCCTCCCATATTGTCTGGGAGCGTACGTTCGCGTTTAAATGTTTCGGTTACTTCGCGCGTTGTCGATCGGCAAAAAAGTAGTTTATGTTCAGGACCGTTTAAATACCAATCTGTGAACCAGGATATTTCATTTTCTATGTGAATAAAGTCCGGAGCCATGAAAGAGATCTCCGGAACATGCAACGGTGCGTGCATAAGCCCGTCACCGCGTAAGGTGCGCTGTCCTGTTAACAGCACATTGTTAAGAGCAGCTTTAGCTCCGGATTCACATATCGCGGTGATCGAGAACCTATGGCCCGCATCGCCGGGGAGCAGAGCATTAGCGCGTGTTTCCCATGCTCTAACCTCTAATGGATTAACAACACCTTGGAGGACGGCGGTAAGTCCATAAGAATCTGTTCTGTCCACCAGGACTGCATTAAGGCCCGCCGGTAGTTCGATAGTCGATTCTTGTACTATCATCTTAGTGGGAGACCGAAGGACTTCCCACTCGATCATGTCCAATGGCGTAATTTTCATTTTACTCACGGCCGCTCCTCCAAACACTCCATGTCGTGTTGTGGACAAACCTACAGAGATTGTACAACTCTCCACGAAAAGTGACACGCACACGCACTGTACGCGGGTCGATTTGGTCAACAAAAACGTGTAAATGGGTGAATGAGCACGGACCTCTTTGAATGAGCGGGACCGCAGAAACCCGCTATAGCGCCTTTTCGAACCATGCGCGATGACGAACGAAAATGTCCAATAATATGCTGTTTGAGCCCGAAAGTGTGGTTGACGACACATATTGTGCGTTTCAAGGTGCGAATCCGACATTGCCGCCCGACTTTCCAAGGGAATTCTTGTCTTCTGTGACATAATTTCCAGACCCACATCAAGTCCTCTTGGAACTAGGGTGGAATCCACAAGTCTGTGGATTCCACCACACCTGCCAGTGTGGGAAATCACCGCCGACTGTCAAGGCTGTAATGACTACCTTGACAGTCTCACGCCTGCTCTTCGAGTGTTCCTGTTTGGCATGCCAGATGGACCGCCTGTCCATCTGGACAAATTTGCTTTGGTCACACTGCCCGTCAAATCCTGGACATCTAACACAGTCAAGTTTTGGACGTTTTGAGGCAGCCAAAACAGCTTAAACCAGAATTTCTCCCAGCGTGTGTGAGTGGGCAGCTTCAATTGGGTATACATCTTCACCCACATATTCGCATCCCCATAGTGGTAACCGCTGCTGTGGCTGACGTTAATACATGCAGTGGCGTTTCACAAAGGGGCCCAGGACGTTACTGACTCATAGACTAATTAGGGGCTGCTGAATGACCGAAAATCGGCGCCGTAGCAAGGTTTTTCGGGTGTGAATGTCGAAGTTATATGCAAGGATTTCGATGATCGGACCGCAAAAACCTTGCACTTGGAGGGTGCCCACATGTACCAAAAACGCGAGAATCAGTTGCTCTTGCCACACGAGTTCTTCCTGCCGTTTACCGGGAAGCTGAATGAGGAAAACCGTTGGGTAAAGCTCGCTCAGTTCATTCCGTGGGACCTAGTCGAGAAGCATTATGCACAGCTCTTCAAGCCGAAGTCGAAAGGCGGGCAGATGGCAGTCTCCGTCAGAGTTGCTCTCGGTTCGCTCGTCATCCAGGAACGCTTGGGTTCGAGTGACCGAGACACCGTCGAGAACATCACTGAGAACCCGTATCTGCAGTACTTCATCGGCCTCCCTGGGTTCCAGCAGTCCCCTCCGTTCGACGCCTCACTCATGACGCACTTTCGCAAGCGCCTCGGCGCGGATGTACTCAACCAGGTGAACGAGTGGATCATCATGGCGGCAAAGGCCGATGAAGAATCAGACGATGACGACCACACGCACTCGGACGACGGCGGTCAAGATACCAGTACACAGACCGAGCAACCGAAGGTCGAGCCGGATGTGCCACGGCAAGGGAAACTGCTTCTGGATGCGACTTGTGCACCGGCAGACATCGCCTATCCGACCGACTTGTCGCTGCTCAACGGCGCAAGAGAGAAGCTGGAACAGCTCATTGACGTGCTTCATGCCCCACATGCCGGTAGGGAAAGAAAGCCGAGAACGTACCGGCAGAAGGCAAGGCGGGCATATCTGGTCATCGCCAAGCAGCGCAGAACGAGCAAGCAAAAGATTCGCAGAGCGATCGGACAGCAACTTCGATATGTGATGAGGGACCTGAAGGCGATCGAGCACCTGGCTACACGAACACCACTGACCAAGCTGAGTCGCCAGCAGTACAAGAACCTGTTAGTCATACAGGAACTGTTCCGACAGCAGAAGATGATGCACGACACGCGCTCACACCGAATCGACGACCGAATCGTGAGCATCTCACAACCACATGTACGCCCGATTGTGAGAGGAAAAGCCAAGGCGAACGTGGAGTTCGGTGCAAAGGTCGCTGTCAGCATGGTTGACGGTTACGCGCGCATCGACCACGTGCAGTGGGATACCTTCAATGAAGGACAACTGCTACAAGAGTCAGTGGAAGCGTACCGTGAGCGGTACGGGTGCTACCCGGAGGCAGTGCTGGCAGACAAACTGTACCGAAATCGGGCAAACCTGCAGTACTGCCGAGACCGAGGAATACGACTGAGCGGACCACGACTCGGTCGACCTGCGAAGGCGGAGGAAGCGGCGCATAAGCAGGTGGAACGCCAGGATTCGGCAGAGCGAAATGCAATCGAAGGCAAATTCGGAGAAACCAAGCGCCGATACGGGCTTGACCGCATCCGAGCACGGCTGGCAGAAACCAGCCTGACCGTAATTTCACTGCGGATGCTGGTGATGAACCTGGAGCGGTGGCTGCGGGTTTTGTTTGCCTTCTGCCTGCAACTGCTGGGGTCGCTGTTCTTGTGCTCGTCATTCGCTGCATTTTCTGTATAACAGAGTGGTTCAGCAGCCCCTAATTATGGCCCAATTTCGTGGCGAGCTCATCCAGACGTCTAGTAAACTCCCCCAAACCCGCGTGAGGTACTAATACACAAGCCTTGTGCGCTGCGTTTGCCCGGAGGGCATAGAATTTGAGATGATTCGAGTACGCAGTGATAAAGATGATTCCATCCGCTGCTGCGAACTTTGACTCCGTGGAGTGGTCTTTGTCGAAGCCAGGCAAAAAATCGTATTTTGCCCCGACGTTCTCTAGGATGGTACGGTAAGCCGGGGCACGGGACTCATCTCCGACAACCAGCAAGCGCTTCCCCACAAGCGGAGATTTTGCTGCGGCCACTTGGCCTGGCTGCGGTTGTAATCGTGTTTTCTGGTCCATCTGGTCAATAACGTCTAGGAGCACCTTCACATCCTGATCGTATTGATTACGGAGTTCCTGAAGTTCTGATTGCAAGCGTTTTATTTCAATTGCTCGTGCGGTCGCAGCATTGGCATTGGCAGAATGAGACTCAGTCGCTCGCAAACGTGCGTGTAAATATGTATAAAGTCCGTACGACACTATGTCAGCGAGCACTCGCCCATCTGCGTCTTTTTTGTCGTCAATCATACGCTGGGCCCATCGATAAATAAGGTCATCATCGTCAAGCATGAAGAGCGCGGCGTAGGTAAAACTAGCTAGGACCTCGTCGTCGTCGGCAAGGGTCGGGAGGTTTAGAGCCGTGGAACTGACCTCCCGTAAGGCATCCCATGTCACCTCTTCTTGCAATGCCTGTAAAACACTTGGCTTTAAAAACGTATCTTTCTGCACACTCATAAAGCGGTCCCAGATAAGCGGTTTGAGTAGAAATACGCCAGCGCGGTTTATGAACCGATCCATTCCCAACCTATAGTCCTTGGGAGTGAAATGGACTCCCAGAACTTGAAGTCGCTCTATAAACTGTTTCGGTGTTAAGGAGTTGTACAGGATCCGGAGTGTGTAAAATCCGTTCAGTTTACGTAGATCATCGAAACTGCACAGAACGATTGCGTCTTCATCGTGAATGAAGCCTGATTCATTCATGTAAGACCAGAGGTCCTCTACTGTCAGTTCCACGGGATATATCCCCGGCTCTTCGGCAGAGGAACGGATTGAGACATCATGATAGCGGAAACTTACTGGCACCGGTAAGACGTGACTGGATTCCATGCGAGACCCCTCCAGTACAATACTTCTCCATGAATTCAGCAGGCACCTGTTCGACATAGGTAAAGTCACATGATTGCTGCGCAGCTTCCGTTGTAAATTGGTCTGTAAAAAAGTACGTAGTTCTTGGGCGGGAACATCCGTTCGTGTTATGCTATTTGCGGTGATACATATGTGCGGTCGATTCACTCAGGCATTTGAGAATTGGTCAAGCATCCTGGAGTACTTCGGTATCAGTGACAACGGGTTCCGGCTTCCACCTCGGTATAACATCGCGCCTACCCAGGATGTAGCTGCTATCATATCCGACGGGCAGCAGCGACGGATTGGTCGGCTGCGCTGGGGGCTGATTCCCGTTTGGTCGGAATCGGACAAAACGACATTTGCCACCTTCAACGCAAGGGCGGATAAACTGCTGGCCAATGGTATGTGGAAGCGGCTCGTGCCGCGCAAGCGCTGTATCATCCCGGCGGATGGGTTCTTTGAGTGGCGGAAAATCGATAAACAGCCGTTTCGCATGGTTCCCACCGGCCGTCCGGCCTTCGGATTCGCTGGGCTGTATGACACCTGGACATCGCCAGATGGGGCCATGAAGGTAGGCAGTTGCGCAATCATCACATGTCAGCCGAATTTGCTTATGATATCGATCCACGACCGTATGCCGGTAATTCTACGGGAAGAAGTCCACGACCTGTGGCTTGATCGCGGTGTAATGGATCCCCACCTTGTGACATCTATTCTGCAGCCCTACCCAGATAGGGAGATGTGGGCGTACCGAGTCGCTAAGATGGTGGGTAACGTGCGGAACGATGGGCCCGAGTGTATAAAAGAAGTCCACTGATTTCCAGCAAAAAACACCTCCACACCGTGCTTGTAGACTCCCTGGGCTTCTCTTGTGTTACACTAAATTCCACAAGTAATTCTAGGAAAATGGCTGCGTCTGCTCGTATTCCGGCAACCTGTCGATCGCGTCCAACATATTATGCGATTGTTCATAAGAATGACATGCGTAGGGTGAGTGATTTTAATATTCGGAACTAAGTGGAGTGGGTGGTGCGGAGATGGATAAGACCGATAGTGATGCCAAGAGCAAACTTGAAGAGTTCATTTACCACAGTGAGGACTTAGAAAGATTAGAGACTCTGTTGAGAAGGTTTAATGCCTTTCAAGCCTTGAAGTTGGTCAATAACGAGACTAGACATTCTAACTTTCTGGCGTGGCTATTGAATCCAAACGACAGTCACGGCGTTGGAGACACCTTCTTAAAGTTGTTTCTCAAGGAACTGGTGCGGCAAAATGGCGTGACCATGCCATCACTTATTGATATTGATACGTGGCACTTCGAGAGCTCGTTAGTTTTGCGTGAATGGAAACATATCGACGTCCTCATCGTAAGTGAGGAGAATAGGTTTACTTGCCTGATAGAAAACAAAGTCTGGTCAAAGGAACATGGAGATCAGCTAGCACGATATAAAGAAATCGTGGAGACTGACTATCTCGAGTTTACGCATATTTTTATTTACCTGACGGTTGACGGAGAAGAACCATCAACCGATGGTTACCTTACTTTAGACCACACATCCGTTGTGGCAATGCTGGAGAGGTTTTTGTTATCTCGTCAAATGCAGATGCAGGACGATGTTGCAAGCTTCATTAGACAGTATATTGAGACTGTGAGGCGATTCATTGTGCAGGACTCTGAGGTGCAGGAATTGTGCCATCGAATCTACCAGAACCACAAGGATGCTATCGATTTAATCTTGGAGTATCGGCCCGATCTACAATCAGATGTGCGGGATGTACTGGTAGAAGCGATTAACGAAGATGACGAATTGGAACTCGACAAGTGGTCTAAGACCTTGATCCGCTTTATTCCCCAATCACTTGACTTCCTGCCGCGAATCTGTAAAGGCTGGACAGTCAGTAAACGGATAGTGCTGTTCGAAATTAAAAATCTGGAGAATAAGATCAGCATATATCTATATGTTGGGCCAGGGCCATCTTCTATCAGAACGGAATTGTTGGAAATAGCACAAAACCATTCAGTCTTCGACCCCCAAAAGAGAATCCCTTCCGAGGGGTGGTTCTATTTATACAAAAAGAGAGATTGGATCAAGGCGAGCACACTTGAAAATCTCAGTCGAGAAGAACTGAAGGCAGAGATCAAAAGCAAGCTTGACAAATTCAAGGCAGACACCCTGCCGGGAATGACGGCAGCTCTCTCGTCATCTGGTACACTCACTGATTTCAATTCAAAGTAAAGGTATGGTCTTGCTTTTACCAACGCTAGGTAAGGATGTGAACGAGTCATAGCCCAGCACCAGGATGCGGCAAACGGCCGTGTTGAGATAACTGTTGTCTCGTTACATTGTAATTCACAAATCTCCTGCGCGTCATCGACCGTAAACTATCCGTCGGCTATGATAGCCATGTAACCACAGTAGAGCGGAGGACACCTTATGAGGCTGACGGGTTTCGTGCGTCCGGTGGATCATTTGGGGCGAGTGGTGCTTCCTGAGACGGCAGTTGGGACTTGAAGCCTTTGACCCACTGGAGACCCTGGTCGATGGAGACTGCGTTGTCCTGCGTAAGTACCGACCCATGTGCGTGTTCTGCGGATCCAAAAACGATGTTACTTTTTTCAAGGACAAGTCTGTGTGTCGGGTGTGCATTAGTGAACTACTGGCTATTCGACCCGGGGCCCTTGAACTAAAGTCGGTTCCTTGATGACTTTGGTTAGTGAGGAGGTTTTGACATGCCGTCACTAGATGATGTGGCTAGGCTGTTGGAAAGGGCACTTATAGATGTGGACGACGGGATTGAGACTCTGGACGTCCGGGCCTCACGAGAACAGACCACGGGGAGGCGTCGACGGCAAACGATTCAAATGAAGGATTACTTAGGATTGTCGCCCGAGGTATTGTCTTGGACTCGGCCAATTTTGACATATGCATATACTGCTACGGATTTCTTTACCACAAGGCATTCGCTCGGGCAGTATGCATCAGATAGCTTGAAAATACTAGCCGATGCCAACCGCTCAGTCGTACTCGTGGATTATGGGCTTTATCGGTGTGATTTCAAATGTGATGCATTCGTTGACTTAGTGTTTCCCATGGTTGAGGTCCGTCTGTGGGCGCCTGGAAAGTTGCTGCCGGTTTGGGTGTGGCAGGAACAAAACGTGGACTCACTACACCAACTCGACTTTAGGGCTGATAACTACCTGCTCACCTTTGTATGCGAAGAAGGACGAGAGTACGAGATGGAAATGCATGTTCGTCACTGTTTGACTTTATGGATGGCCGATTCAATTAAGCAGCGAAAAATGTATATTTACCCTATAAAGCAGACGATGAACCGGAAAATCACTGTTTCTGGGTGCTTTGATGATTTGCAGAACGATAGAAATAGAGTCTCATTGAGTGGATGGGAGGGACTTGGTACCTATGGGCTGCAGAACCTAAGTGAATACCTATCGCACCTGCGTGAGAGTCCGCTGACACGCGAAGGGGCACACTGGTGGACGGCAGCAGGTTTTTTTGATGATGCGATTCGTGGCACGCATCTGGTCGAACAGTACCAGACACTTGTCAGTATGGTGACTGTCTTGGACTGCTTAATGGGTTCGAGCACAAACATGATAGAAAAGTTAAGTCAGAGGGTTGCCGGTGTGTGTGGCGATTCAGTTTCGTCTGCAGTCTTGGGCGGTTGCAGTGTTGATAAATTCATTGAGCAGGTGTGGGAAGTTCGAGGATCTGTTGTTCATGGCAATGGTGATGCTCGTCGCATTATAGATAAATGGGTGCACGAGGTAGGTAGCACTGTTGCAAGCAAGCTTTTTGAGATAGTGCGACAGACACTGGTGCGGTACACACTTCTTAGTACAACTCAGAAGGCCGCAAGAGGGCGTGGCAGTATGAACGATGAGTTTGGTAGATGGTTGCAACGAGGTATAACAAAGTTTCCTATACGTGAAACTAGCGTTGAAAGTGCCGATATATAGGCACTATGTACCTTGTGTAATCGATACACTTGGAAACATACCAACTGACGACATTGGTCAACTTTTGATCGACAAAAGTGTGCCGACGGATCTCTTTGCATGTCCCGGATGATCTTACTTCGTGATTGGTCTGCAGGTCACGTTTTCGACCCTTCGCTTAGCAGACTACGGTACTCAGAGTAAACCGGCGTGTATTCTCTGATCTCGCGTTTTTCACTTAAAGCCTCAAGGGCCATTTTCAATCTGATGTTCGCACCTCTGTTTGTAAACCTGGGCAACTCAGGAACTGTAATCTGAAACACAGTTCTTCGTGGATTGAGTGTAGCCAAAATTCTTAAATCGTCGTCTAAACTCCGCAGGAAATTATAAACTGTGAACGACCAATGCATGGGTGCATTGTCTAGGGACGCCGGGCGAAATATATCCGTCTGTCTCTTCATAGCTTCCACAATGTCTTCGCCGTTTACAATGTCCTTCTGGTAAATAAACCGGTCGTAAATCCAGAGTTGCCACAGTTGCAATGGACTGCGTATCAAACATGACAATCTGACCTCCAAATTGAGTACGCCGGGAAAAGAGGATGTGCGGAAATTATGTTTTTTGCACATATGACGGAACTCACTAATTTGAACTGGGTCCATTTCATGCGCGAATGAGTCTCGTTCGCGATATAACAGCTCATACCGTTGACTCACAGAGTCGGGATCCACTGCAGTAACTCGAGAAAGTCTCTCGGCTTCTTCGCGTATTACCCATGAGGGAGTTTCCTTTTTAGACTTTGGCGACCGTGGATGTGGTGATGGTTGGTTCTCTTTACTGACCGATTTACGTCGTTCCTTTATGTCTTTCTCTTTCTTGTCCTTCCAGTCAGATAAAGCTTGAGACCACCATCTCATGGAATTCAGTATGTATGCATCCTTCAGATTGAAATTAATCCGCTTGGAATCTCTCAAGACAAAGTTGCTTAAGAATCCGTCTTCGAGTGTATTGAACTCTTCTGTAGAAACTTCAAGATAAACCAGGTGCCCGAATTCCATTCGAATTGCATGTTCCAATATTCTCAAACGAACATTGTTTGTTCGCTTATATAAGGAGGAGCCGAGCACCCAAAAGTCTTTGATATCCGCGTTGCGATACATGTCGTGCCGTTCTCTCCATATGTCATCATTGATGGGGTAACATTGAAATTCAAATGCCCACTTCTCACCGGAGGGGTGTATTACCATCACATCCGCCCGTTGACTTGTCTCAAAAACCTTGTATTCAAGTTCTACTTCAGAACGCGGGTATAGTTCTTTAAGACGTAGATATAGTGCCCTTTTGCCGTCACGATGTTCTTCGGTCTCTGGGTCGTGTGATTCCGCTACACACTGGGAACCCTCAAGATGGGCAAAGTGAGGACTTCTATGTTTACCTGCTCTAAACCGGACCTGCTCGCTGCATTCCGGACAGCGTAGGAGCCCCATTTTGCTTAAGATCCGAGTGGCAGCCTCTTTACCTTCGAATGAGACTACTGTTTCAACCTTATCATTCTCTAAAATATACTCGGCAACAAACAACCTAAATCTCCCTCACTTGCGGTGATAATCCTCCCTAAGTTCATGGGGTTCTTCATTTGTTACATGACAGTCGGGCTCAACTATTGATGGAATTAGCTTCCCTCGACTTCTTTCAACGTTTTGCCGCCGTCTGTTTTCCATTCCGTCAGACCGTTGGCATGACCACCGATGACAAAAGCGGCTGCGTAAGACGGACTGCGGAAGAGAATATCTTGCTGCAAAATCCCGTTGTCATCAATCGACGCCTTCTGTCGGATTTCCTTGATTCCGGGCGGTATACTCTCAGAGTCAATGGTTTCAATGTGGCTGCCCTTGAGGACGACGAAACCTTCACTCGTTTGCCTGCAGTCCGCTTCAATCGTCAGGCCACTTTTCCGGCTCCTACGCATGAAATGCAACAGTAACTCGTCTCCACCCGTTGTCTCAGCCTGTTCACGAGGCAAATTGACCTCAGTCAGCTTCTCGAACACTTTATGACCGAGTGTCCCCATAACAATTTTGGAGTTATCAATGAACTCTTCAAGTTCACTTTCCTTCTCCTCTGTAATGTTACCAGGGGTTGGGTCGTTTCCGTTTTTTACAACATATCGCTTTGCTTCTACGGCCATTGAGCAAAATCGGTTTTCAAGGTAGCTTATCTCAGTTGGCCCAAACGAGTTGTTGGAGGTGGTGAACACGACCGCCTCTGTCCAGTAGTCCTTGGCCGAGTCACGCTTATGTTCCTGCAAACGGTAGAGGATTCCCTCGCCGTTTTTCCTAACACCTGTCTGGCCGATGTAAACAACGTTCTCCCCAGTCTGGTCGGATGTTCCAAATAAACAGTACACGCCACTCTGCGATAGGTCATCGCGTCCTTTGCACCTATCCAGTTCAGTGCGCGGAATCTTGTACGCCACACCAGTCCAGTTCGCGAGCGTGCATTTGATGCGACCGTTTGGGTCCCCGTCCATGAGAAACAAATTTATACTTTTGCCTCGTATGCCCAACTTTTATATACTCCTCTGACGGGAACTATATGTGCGGTCAGCTACCGCGTACCGTAACGCTGGGTGGTAAGATATAGCGCTGATGATACCCAAAAACAGTGCATTTCCTCTGATAGCAATATACGACTTCTAGCCTGATATACCTTCACAGGATTCTGTCAGAGCAGATGAAGTTGATTCTATTGACCAACCTCCCAAGTGTTGAATAATTCTTCTGGTCAATTAGCTCCAGATGACAGTTCGGGGGGTGACGGCGAAGTACCCGCACCAGACAAATGTGTTTGTCAAGTGAAAAGTTGTGGATTGCCATGTTCGGGTTATGGTGCTACAGCAAAATCCTGCAGCTATCGTTGAACTCACGTCTAAAAGCCAGTGTTCACTCGAACTTCATCTTTTAGACACCACTAATCCCCAACCGGATTGTTCTACATTTGCAGCATTAAACAAGGTTACGAGTAGAGAAAATACGGTTATATATACACCACCCATATCCAAGGTTGACAAGTCATACATTCCGCCATGAGCAATGCTGTCTCTCGTCGTAGTGAGCTCTTTATACTTAGCCCTACACTGCATTTTTCCAAAGTCGGAGATTCCCAATTCTTTAGCCACGTCATCAAGTTTTTCATCAAGCCTTCTATTGTCGTTCGCGTACTTCTTGACCTTTCTCCGTAATTCGTCGGTGATGCCTCTTCGAGACTTTGACAAGTAAAATTCAAATAGACCCCTGTAAAAGCGTTGAATTATTTGGTCCATCGCGGCGAAAGAATTAAAGAAGGCCATTTTCTTGTTGCCGTTTTGGTGATCAAGTATCGAATCGACTAGGCACTCAATCCAGGTTTGTACACTAGAGTCCACCGGAAGCGCAATACAACCAATCTTGCCGACGATCTCATGCCCGTCTAAGTCTGACAAAGTAACATTATGGTTTATCGCATGTCCTATCACAAACAATTCCCCAGTGTACTGGTTGTAGGATTGAATGTGAAGGGAGCATTCGAAGCCAATCCTCGCATTTAGACTCGTCAGCCCTCCGCTATTTGCACACACCTCATCAATGACCAGTTGATGCTGGTTATAGGAATAACACTCTTCGTCTAATATCCCGTACTCAATAAGTGCTGCGCTTACGATTCGGCTAAACCCATGTAACCGTGGATTACAATACACAGGAATAGTGCTCCCAAGTCTGTCGAAAAAATCAGTCGTAATATCCAGCGAGAGGAATACTTCCTTATACTCCAAGCCAGATAGTGCTTGCGAAACGAATTTCATTGGATCATTTCTGATTAAATAATCAACTGCTTCATCATCAGTCCGTAATTCATGATTAAGCTTGATATCTGTTACAGTTCGTTCTGTTATTTTCCCGACCGGGAACTTTTTTGCCATGTGTTTATAAAACGAAGTGGTCACCAATTGTCAGCTCCTCTACTGCGGGTATCTCGCCAGTGAGCTAGTTCACTCTCCTGTTTCCGGAATCAATCACGTTTAATAGGATTTTCTCGAAGTCCAGCAACTTGGTCGCCCGAATTACCACCCCTAAATTCATTGGAATGCGCGTTGACGACAGCCCTTTTTGCACAGCGGGTATCTCTTCTACATACAGCAACACCTTCTGCAGTAAACATTGGCCCCGCGTATAAGACACCAATTAAGTATAAACGCGATTTGAAAGTGAAGCCTTCTCGCGTTGCGTATCCTCCGGGGTTGTACAGTAAAACTGGTGAACCGTTCGAACCAGGAAAACATGCCATATCAATGAGGAACTTTGGTTCACCGTTGTAATCTACACCCGGTTGAGTGGCTGTAGAGCCATGACGGAAGATGGGGAAGTTGTTCACAGAGTCCCAATCCCGTTTGGATAACCGATCATAACGACATCTTCAAGAGCGGTTAAGTCGAGGTACTGTTCCTGAGTAGGGATAAGTTGAACTCCGAACGATTGATAAAAAAGAGCATGGCCCATTTCCCTCTCTTCCGTAAGGAGATATGAAATCGGCATCACGCACAAGTCAATATCTGGATCGGGATGTGAAATCCAGCGCGATTGAAAGTTGTCTGTCTCAAACGTGTGGTAGGAACCCTCTTTTAGCTTCCAGACATTGTGCATAGAAAATCGCCCTCGTATAGCGCCCTGAACGACATGCTTATTAGTTACTACGCAAGGAATACACCCCTGGTCTCCACGATCTACGAAATTGAAGAGAAACCCTGTTCCGCAGGATGTTTGGCCTCCCGGGAGGTCGCATTCGATCCTGACAGTCGTAAAAGATAATAGTTCGTTATTATTCATTCCGCGACTATGCATAGCCGTAACAGCTCCATTCAAACATCATCGGACCAAAGAATAGCGGAACTTCCAGTAAGTAACTGCCCTCGCTTTCAACTGCGCACATCTTCTCAAAATCCTTCTCGTTTTCCCATTCTGCATGGTTGGCTGCACAACCGCATCCGTTTCCTTTAGTTCGCGCATATCTGTTGGCCCCGTATAGATGTACTGTACGCGAATTTCATTATGTCGGAGCCGATACAAGACTGCCTGAAACTTGAGTGCCATGGTTTCACTTCTCTTCGCCTACACCTCATAAGTTATTAATTTCTAAGAAAGCAACAAGTAGAGTTGCTATTCAGGATTACTGTCCGTATGTCCAATATACATTATATCCCTATTTACGAGCGGGCTCACATATTTACGAACATAACCGCATGTATCGTGATAATGAGGCTCCTTCCCCTAGCGATGTGTGTAATTCTTCTCCCCGTTAGTACTACAACGAAAGCCCTTCAGATAATGCTTCTCGTCTCAAAACGAATCAAAAGTGCCACATTTCCTCTGCTACCAATATACGACTCCAGGCTCGATATACCTTCCGAACTGAAGGCAATGGCAGGTGAGACTGGTCCCATTGACCAGCCTCCACGGGTTTCGGTAATCAACCTGTTTCGGAGAACTCCTATGCCGCATCCTGGGTGAGGGTGGGGAGGACGTGGTCGTGTCAAAAAATATTTTGATGTCTACATGCCCAATCGATTCCGGGCGTACTTTGCGTTTCCTGCTCGGTTATTGGCAATAAGATTAGTTCTTGAAGCGACTGTTTTGCGTGCGCCTGTGGTGCGCCTAACTCGTTGGCGCCAATCAAATCTTATTGGACCTCAATGTCAAAAAAACCGCGCCGTTGCAGCATTCAGGGCATCTGAATGAAACTCAACACAACACCAGCGGCGCACTTGAAAACCGCCGTGTCTGCAAGGGCACCGTGGGTTCGAATCCCACCCTCTCCGCCAAGCCTGAAAAGTCGTGCATAGCACGGCTTTTTTGTGTTTCGGGAGCAAATGGTCGGGGGAGTGAGTGTAGCGGTCTTGGCTGAAAAGTGCTGAAACCGCTGGATGACATCGGGGAACCGCTGTTGTTTTTGGCCTCGCGCTGCACATGATAGTGTTTTAGCTACCTCGTAATGTCCAAAAGTTGATGGTTTAAGATGTCCAGATGTTGCTAGTCATGTTGACCGGATCCATAACTCAGTTTAGAATTCGTGTGGCTTTGGCTGGGCTTTCTATGTCCAAAACGCTTCCCTGTTGATTGTTTATATCGAGATCTAAACAAGCTTGAGTTTAACTAGTGTGCAATGTATATTGATTTCTTGATTATGGATTTCGAGAATCCTTGCAGCTTAACCCCATAGCACTCAAAGTCGCAAGTTTTATTAGGGTGATGGCCATCAAGGCCGTCTTGTATGTTTGCATGTCCGACTCCTCCCGGTCAGTATCAGCACATAACAAAAGGGGAATCCAAATCTAGAGAGTGCGTATAGCGTGTTGGACGGATGGCTGCAGTCACAGGAAAGTACTAATCCGGACTATTGGAATACTGCGCCATTTAAGAGCTATAAGATTCTCGATATGTCCCTCTCCAATTCAACTCATGCTGTCGCAGATATCGAAATCCTACTCCAAAACTCTCAATGGTCAAAGAGAACTGTGCCGATGTATAAAATCAACGGGAAGTGGTTAGTAGCCATAAAGAAATATGGAGCACCAAAAGGACCTCGATTCGGGAGCGTATACTTCTAACATGATTCTGCAGCCATGTGGGCTTTCCAGTGACGTTGTTCCATGTGGCTGAAACGCCCTGTGTTGGGACTCACGGAGGATTATCCAGAAGAAGGATTTTCTCTTGCTTTCACATAAATATACAGTGACGGAGTTTCTCTGGATACGTCGTTATCGGGCAGTTTAATTCATCAAGGAACCAACACTGACAAGGCGAAGATGAGGCACACTTCTGGTGATGAGGGCGACATTGAGAATGTGGGTACTATTTCTATTAAATAAATGAACTGCTTTTTTTGGAGGTAAGCGTAGAGTGCTACATATTAGTCTTCTAAAGGAATCCGATGCGAAGGACCTATTGCAATTTGAACTTGAGAATCGTAGATATTTTGCCGCTAGTGTTACTGATAGAGGAGATGATTATTTCTCCAATTTTCAAACTGTCATGGCGGATGATATCGGGGCACAGAAACGTGGAGAATGTCAGTATTACTTAGCGCGAAATTCTTCGGGAGACATTGTCGGCCGGATCAATTTGCGCGGCGTCGAGGTGCAAGCCAACCTTCAAACGGCTAGTCTTGGCTATCGGGTTGGAGAACGATTTAGTGGGAAAGGATATGCCACGCTTGCAGTGTCTTTGATATGCGAAAAAGCCAAGTACGAGCTAAACATTCATCAGCTGAAAGCAATGGTCTCGGCCCAAAATGTAGGGTCTCAGAGGGTTCCTGAAAAATCTGGATTTAGGGTCGTTGATGGCATTCCTACGCGCTTCGTATCGAATGGAAAAACAGTCCAAGCAATTCACTATATTAAATTCGTTTAAGAGTGAGGTAACGGCACTAGCTCTAACCTTTGGATAGAAGAGAACGTCCGGGGCTTGAGTACCAGAAGCATATGAATTCGGTATTACATGAACATGCACTGTTATCATGCGACGGCCCATGGGGCTATTGGGCAGCATTAGTTACAGAAGAAACACAGTGAACGCCATATCAGTTGGATGGAACGACAAAATAACGTTGAGGGAGAAATTGGATAATACATGGCTACGACAGAGGGATTCATCTTATCGAACAAAAAAAGCTGGGATGAAGTTGCTCCCCGATTTTTTGGAAGAACTGCATTGCCTAGCTACGGTCCATTTGCACCCGATGAAGACAAGTTGAATCTCCTTGGTGATATCTCAGGTGCAAAAGTGTTGGAAATTGGGTGTGGAAGTGGTCATTCTCTTCAATACATGGCTTCTCGTGGAGCTGAGGAATTGTGGGGTCTCGATTTATCGGATATACAGATAGCCACAGCAAAAACGTTATTAGAGCCCTATATGGCTATATTGAAGCAGCTATTCCAATCACCAATGGAACAAGACCCTGGTTTACCACGCTCTTATTTCGAAATTGTTTATTCGATATACGCAATTGGATGGACAGTAGACTTGCCAACGACATTACAAAATGTCTACGGCTATCTGAAACCAGGTGGGATTTTTGTTTTTAGCTGGGAACATCCATTACATAACCGTATCAAATTTGAAGGAGATTCTTTTGTAGTTAAGAAATCGTACCATGAGGAAGGACTTCATCAGTGTGAGGCGTGGAATGATCGTACAGCTATAGTGAATCAATTGAAGCTTAGTAACTACATAAACGAATTGGTTCGAACGGGATTTCAAATTGAAAGAGTAGTTGAAGATGTGTACGTTCCTGAGAATGCAGAGATAGGCAACCCATCAAGATGGTATTCCTCAGAGAAGGCAGAACTTATTCCTGCAACGTTTATCATTAAATGCGTTAAACCGAAAAAATAATTGCAGTAATGGGGGCATAAGTGACACACCGTCTGACGCGCTTGTTGCGCTATCGACCGGGAATACCCTAGAAGATGCCGTTGTTGCAACAAAGAATATTTATCAATCGTCTGATTCAAAGAGGAAGGACTACAAGACGTTTTTATTCAAATTGCTTACCTCGGGGAGTTTTGGGTTTGAATCTTGTAAGTGACCACAGGAAGTGGGCTGATCTTCTCATTCTGCTAGTCCTGAACATCTTAATTCGTGGCCTTTGGATTTTGTACATGCACCCACCCCAGTTCTACGATTTTGAGTGGTATTACACACATGCAGTCTCCATGCTTGACGGTCAGGGATATCGCGATGGGGCGCTCTACACCGCATACTGGCCAATTGGCTACCCATTCTTCCTGCGACTGGTCTTTGGACTCCTTGGGACAAAATCTGTGCTCGTCGGTCTCATGACCAACGCCCTACTGAGCGTTGCCATTGTGGTACTCATCTACTTTACGACACTTGTGACAACATCGAATCGCAGGGTATCATTTCTGGCTGCAGTTGGATACACACTTCTGCCGAGTCAAATCGAATGGAACTCCGTCCTCGGGTCAGAAGAACTGTTCACGTTTCTCGTCATGCTCTCATTGTTCCTGTATCTGCGAAGTGAGAGGGGCAACTGGGCCCTGTGGACAGTGGCTGCAGGGATTGTCCTAGGCTTGTCTTGCGATGTGAGGCCCATTCCACTCTTGTTTCCGGCCGCGATTCTACTTTATGAAATCTGGGTGCGGCGTCAGAATTGGCGGGCTTCCGTCCTCAAACTTGTCCTCTTTACCACGGCCATGCTCGTTGGCGTCTGCCCTGTGACCATCCGCAACGCCATCGCCATGCACCACTTCATCCTCGTCTCCACCAATGGCGGAGTCGATCTGTGGCAGGGCACCAAAGCAGACGGTTGGTACTTTTGGTCCTGGAATCCAAAGGTCAACCCACTGTTGGCGGCTGGCACCAATCAAGTCCTGGAAGACCAGATTGGAACACACCTCTTTATTCAACACGTCCTGCATCATCCGCTCTGGACCGTACTTCACGGCTTCCTCAAGATTTACTTTTTGTACTGGGTGGATTGGAATGTCGTGAGTGTGACAGTCCACGTGATATACCACAAACTCACAGGCGTCGCAATGTGGTTCGACACCATCACATACTGGGTTTGGATGCTGGTTGTGGTTTTCGCTGTGCGCAAACGCACCCCTTGGCGAGCGATCGCGCTGCCTGCCCTATTCATCCTGTATAACACGGCTGCATTTTTCTTTTTCCCTGCCTGGGACAGATTTAGATACCCACTCATGCCCTGTTTCGCGATTTTATTTGGCTTCGGCTTGCAGAGGATATTTGAGAAGTACAGGCCGACGCGCCAATTTGGACAAAACGCGGATGTTTCAGTGTAAGGGTCTCTGATATCAGCAGATGTTTTATGTCGCTAAAGGGTTGTGACTTGTAAGTTGTCGATGATCATATGGTGAGAGCCCATACGGTCTGATCTGCGACAGCGAACCTACCATGACGTGGGATGGTGGTAACGCCGCCTTGCGAAGTTCATGGGACAATGGAGCCGAGGCTGATAGGGAAATTCGGTCCGGAGCCAGGTTGCAGATGCATGGCGAACGTAAGTGAACCCCTTATAAACCGCGTCACGACAAGCAAGCGAAATCCCCTGTTACGCTTGAGCCAAAAGGCAAGTAGTCGGGGTCAGTATTCCCCTATTGCTGATTCGCAGTTCCACGAACTACCGCGGGAGTCGGGGCACCTAAACATCTGATTAAGGGGTTGTCGACGAAACAAGGTAAGCCCCATGGGGTCTGTTCCATCTGGAGCAGTAAGCTGAACGCGAGTGAAGCCGAATTCCCTAGGGGGTAGAAGAGTGGGCAAAAAGCGAATGCCGTCTTGTAACGAGAAGGATAGGGACGGTGACAACACCGAGATATCCCGACGCGAAAGCGTGCAGACTTGCCCGAGGTGACCAAACCGGGAATCATGTAGCACGAGGCGAATGGAGTGACCTGTTATGAACCCATTAGCCGTCCAAGAGACGAGCCAACGGGTCACACTCGAAAGAGTATGCGAGGAGTCGCACGCCGCGTCACGGGTTGCCAAGCGTACCAGCAAGGTGGCTTGAACCGTGTGATTCGAAGGGGTCACGCACGGTTCCGAGGGGCGAGGGCACCGTAAGGTGACCAAGCCACCCGGTCAGAAAAGTTTGAGTAGAGGAAGCGTGAATTGTGCTATTATTTACCCAATCTGAAGCCCAAAGGGGTATGCCTGTGATTGAGTTCAAACCAGTCCTCAATAAAAATTTCTAAGGGATTGGGAAATGACCGGTCCCCAAAGAAAAGGGGATTTGTGAAGTGGCGGATTTAGAAACGAAGCGCCTACGTATGGTGTCATGGAATCAAGCATTGGCGTTGGCAGCCATTCAGGACACGTCAAGATTGTCTCAATTATTAGGTCTAGAAGTACCGAGAGATTTTCCAAATAAACCGGTCCGAGAATACGTGCTACCAACTACGTTGAAGGAACTTGATCGAGATGCCGGCGTGGGGCAATGGAGCGGGATGATTGTTCACGTTGCGGATGCTATTGTGATCGGCTCTATGGGCTTTAAATCTCCACCGGATGAACTTGGCATGGTTGAAATCGGGTATGACATTGTCCCAATTTACCGGGGGAATGGATATGCTACGGAAATGGCTTGGGCGATGATTGAATGGGCATTTCATCAACCAAACGTCAGTCGAGTAACTGCAGAGTGCTTAGCCAACAATAAACCGTCTGTACGTGTACTCGAAAAGGTAGGAATGAAACAAGTATCCCGATCGAAAGACATGATTTATTGGGCAAGCAACAGGCAGTGAGAGGGTTAAGGGTAGCCTGCCATAGGCTACCCTTTAATCGTGAGTTGTTCTTCAGCTAACGGGCTGCGAATATGCAATAAGGTTGCCATCTGCGGAATGCATAAATACCCAACCAGTAGTTGGTGAAATCGCTGTTGTGTTGTTGTGCGATTCCAAACATCGTTCGTAAAAAGCAAATTATCACCTATGCAAGTCGGGCGTCAATGTCCAGCGCTTCCCCCAAAATGCCCTGAACGGACAATTTGCGTCGTCATTAGCTCGCCAGAATCTGGACATCAGACACCATGAACCTTCAGACAAAATAGCGCGGTAGTAACATGATGGCTCTACAGGGCGTGATTTTATTCGAGAGACCATGAGGAAGTGTAGGCGAATACGACGCTAATCTGTGCCGAGGGAAGGGAAATCAACGGACACAGTCGTCCCAACCCCTAACTGGCTGCTAACCGTAACACGTCCCCGAAATCGGTCCGTCAGCTTTTTGACTATATACAAACCAATTCCTTGACCGTTCGTTCCTTCACTAAACTTCGCATACTTTTCAAACATGGATTCTAACTGACGCTCAGACATGCCAATACCATTGTCCTTGACAATGAACCAAGTTCGCCCTTGACTGACCATGGAAGTAAACTCGACCCTGCCATGTTCTCGAGAGTACTTAATCGCGTTACTGATTAAATTCGACAGGATGAGTCTTAGTCCTGTGGTGTTTCCTGTAATTATATTTTGTGCACTAATATTTACATCAGCAACAAGCGTAACGTTCTGTACCATGCTTTTCGTTTCCATTAATGTTACAACCTTTGCGGCAACCTCATATGTGTGAATGGGTTCCAACTTCATAAACAAGTCGTTCGAAAGCATCTGCTCGGTTTCCATGATGTGTGTAAGTTCTTGGTCGATTGCACTAACATACCGTTCGATTGTGATGAGTTTCTCAGAGGCGGCAGCACTTAGGGTTGGTTCAGTGCTGCGAAGAATTTTAGCGTAACCACTGATGACGGTCAGTGGATTACGCACTTCATGAGAAACGGCGTGGACAAAATCAAGTTTTGACTTGTAAAAATCAATTTCCGACTCAGTTTTGGACTGTACGGAAAGGGAGGGATATGTGCTTTTCTTGGCGTAGAGTGGCGAATCAACTAACTCTGTGTCTGTCATCAGGTAGTCATGAGTTCTGAGCATCTTAAGCACCAACGCATTGGGTGTGTGCGACTCGTCGTACGCACATACAGAAATTAGACGTTGTCCCTTTACACTATCGTCTGCCATCGTTTCAAACTGGTCTAGTGTAGGAACTATATTCTTATCGTCTCGCCATACGACCTTAGCCCAAGTTCGTATGGTCCGGTTTGACTGCAATAGTGGACTCAACAAACTCTCGAAACCGCTAACAATTCGGTCCGTTTGAAATTCTGTGTACGTACCGTAAAACGCGTCACTTGCTCTGAACAAAACTCGTTGTAGGTTTTCTTCCGGCAATCTATCAAGAATCGTGTTTCTTAGTTTTTCGTAAATGTGGGCATGGTCGATGACGAGCACGAATTGATTTAGATTGATTCCGCCCATGACGTACGCGGCCAAGTTGTCTAGATAGTCTGACTCTTCTTGGAATATGTACAGGATGTGGGCGCCTGATCGAACCTCTACATCTTTGTTGAGAACAGCGTTTGGCATTTACTGTCTCCCGTCCGGACGTCTTGATTGGGAATTCCCGTTAAGTATACCATGCTTATTATTTCTGCGGAATCTGAGTCGTCCCGTTTTGTTTGAATGCACGTGGTCCCTCGTTTTGCAGCTAACGCTTTCTTGGCGCTGTGGACGGTGACTTGAACGGACACCGTAGTCTGAATCAGAATTTAGGGGATTTATTAGGCGATAAAAGCTTTGAGGAAGTGAAGGTACAGTACTTGGACATCCACTTCGTCTGCCTTTCGCTCCGCAAGACGGTTGGGGGATATGGAGTGTTACACTGGCCAGATTTCAATCTTATGCGAACTCAAGGCGCGACTACTGACACGCGCTTGAAGCGTCGAGCCGAGGCGGGTTGTTGGGGTAGCGCAATATAACTGAATAGTATTGACACAACAAACTAGTCAGACTATTATGTTTGTTAATTACGGTAATTAATTAGTGCTCCCATCACGTAATAATACTCCGTATGAGACCTCATGAGATTGACATGCAGATTGCCCGGTAGTTCTTCACTTGTTGCAAGGGGGGTGATCTATGATTACGTCCAGTTGCATAAGATGAGGTCGCTGTTTTCTGGATCAGTGTTCCGCGTACAGTTCCGTCAGCCCCTGAAATCTTGGAGCAAGGTGAGTCATATGTGACGCAACCCTAGGAAGGGGGGAGTCATACATATCAATTTCCCGAAGTGTTAGTTAGTTACTTTGAAAAACGTGACTGCACTCAAGGAGGGATTGATGGTGACGAAGAGTATGCGGGCAAAGGCCAATGTATCAGCAGCACGAGGGGGCGCGAGACAGCAGCAGCGCTTTTTCTTGCGGTTGGGTCAATGGGCAGGTGTGGTCGTGACGGGAGTCGCTTTCACTGCGACTGGAATGGCGTCGGTTCAAGCCGATACGGGCGCGGGCACTATAGCGGGCTCGCTTGCTCCTGTGACACACAGCAACGCACATCAAGTCGTGCTGGATTCACCTTTCAAGAAAGCTCAGACAGTGCCGACGCACGTGCATGCCATTGGTGGGGACACCTCGGTGACGGTGACGTGGGCAGGCCCTTCGACTGTGGATGGTGCTCCCGTGACTTCTTGGACCGTAACGGCTTCTACGGGACAGCAAGTAACGGCACAACAGCCTAACCATTGGGTGATTTTCCCTGGACTCAAGAATGGAGTCTCCGTGACTTTTCGGGTGACTGCTACCAGTTCAAAAGGTACATCCCAGGCTTCACCGACGTCCAACCGTGTGACTCCCAATCCCATCGCACCGCCAAAACACGTGATCCTCGGAAAAGCGCAAAAGGTCACTTACGACCACTATTCACTCAAAATCGGTGGAAAGCGGGTTTTCATTTTCTCGGGAGAATTTGACCCTTGGCGAACGCCTTCTCCGTCTCTGTGGGTGGACAGACTTGAAAAGATGAAGGCCGCAGGATTTAACGCTGTCACTGTGTATTTTAACTGGGACTACACGTCGCCGGCGCCTGGTGTCTATAACTTCTCCGGAATCCGTAACATGAACCAGTTCCTAAACGATGCCCAGAAAGTCGGGCTGTACGTCATAGCGCGACCCGGTCCGTACATTAATGCGGAAACCGACGGCGGAGGATTCCCTGGTTGGTTGGTCACACAGTCCGGTGTCGCCCGAACAAACGCGCCGGATTACCTCGCGGCGGCCGACCAATGGTTGTCCGAGATCGATGCAATTATCGCCGCTCACCAGATTACAAGGGGCGGTGACGTGATTCTCTATCAAGTCGAAAACGAGAATCAAAGCCATTCCCAAGCGTCTATTGCTGGTATGCAGGCATTGGAAGCAAAGGCCGCACAGGATGGCATCAACGTACCGACCCTAGCAAACAACTACGGGAGTGCGGTGTCCAACTGGGCGAGCGGTCCGGGTGCCACAAACCTGTACGGGTCGGACGTCTATCCACTCGGATTTAACTGCGCGAATACACAGGCGTTCGGAACGCCTCCCAATCTTTCCGGGACACATAATCTTGGCGGGCCGAATAAGCCGTTGATCTCGCCGGAATACCAAGGTGGGTCGTTTAATGGGTGGGGGAGTTCGGCCAACTATGCAATGTGTCGGACAATGACGGGTTCGAGCTTCGAGAATGTGTACTACAAGCAAAATCTGGCTACCGGAGTGACAGTCCAGAGCAATTACATGACTGTCGGCGGTACCAACTGGGGATGGCTGCCGGCACCATTCATGTACACGTCGTATGATTATGGCGCCGCCATCGCGGAGTCTGGTAAACTTCCGTCGAAATACGCTGCCGAAAAGCTGATTATCGAGCAGACGCAAGCGGTTGCACCGCTGACGAAAACGGAGTCCACGGCTACGCCACAACCTTCCAATCCTGGTGTCTTGGCAATTGAACGGGCAAATCCGTCGACGGGCACGCGCTTCCTATATTTGAGTCAAACGAACCCGTCCTCTACGGCAACTGTGCAGACCCATGCGAGTCTGACGCTTGGTGCAGTCGGGCACTACACATACGGCGACACGAATTCAGCGCTCCAATACTCTGGAACTTGGACACCAGTCAAAAACCAGTCGTACACCAGTGGTGATTATCAAAACTCCGAAGACTTCTCCAACCAGACGGGGGCCTCAGTCACGGTTAAGTTTACGGGAACAGCCGTACAGTGGATTGGACCGAAGGCAGCCAATCACGGCATTGCGAACGTCTACTTGGACGGGAAAAAGGTTGCTGCGGTGGATAGCTACGCCCCATCCACTGAGTTTCAACAGGTCCTCTACGGTGTGAGCGGATTGTCTAACACCACGCATACACTCAAGATTGTCGTTAGTGGGCAAAAGAATCCAGCTTCAGGGGGGACTTTTGTTTCCATCAACGCGATCAACGTCCCGAGCCCCGGCACCTACTTTCCGTCAATTCCGAAGGTGGGTTCTATTACCATCAGAGGACGGGAAGCAAAATTTTTGGTCGCAAATTGGCAGTTCGGCGCTCAGGACCTAGTCTACTCGACCTCAGAAGTTGCTACCCAAGCCAAGGTGGGTCAGCAGCGCGCGCTTCTGTTATACGGTGACTCTGGAACGACTGGAGAAACCGTTCTTCACTACCACAGCCAACCGTCGGTCGACGTCCTGTCGGGCAACGGCAACGTAACCTCTCATTGGAATGCTGCCACGGGGAATCTGAGACTGGACTACACCCACTCAGGTCTGACTGAAGTACGCATTACAGCTGGGACACATCAATTGCTGCTGCTGATTGGTACACACAAGACGGCAGAGCAGTTCTGGAAAGTTTCAACTTCGGTCGGAACTGTGTTGGTGCGCGGGTCAAATCTGGTGCGTACTGCCCGTGTTGCTGGTTCAACGCTTGTGCTGACTGGGGATACTTCGGCCGCAGGGCCAATCCAGGTCTGGGGACCAGCCATGGTTCGAAAGATTGTGTGGGACGGTACAGCCCTCGCGACGACGATGAAACCCGATGGTTCCTTCAATGGGACTTTAGCAGGTCCACCTAGCATTACCCTTCCCAAACTGACCGGGTGGCGGTTTATGCAGGGCGCGCCTGAACGGCTGTTAAACTACAACGACTCGAACTGGCAGATTGCGAATCACATGTCGACTACAAACCCGACGAAACCGGTAACACTCCCCGTGCTATATGCGGACGATTATGGTTTTCACCATGGGTTTGTGTGGTACCGTGGTCAGTTTACTGGTCAGAATAACGTCTCCGGAATCACGTTAACTGCTGATGGCGGAAGTTATGGCGCGTTCTCTGTGTGGCTGAACGGGACATTTCTCGGGTCCAACACCACCGGAGGAGAGCAACAGCAGACCTTCAAGTTCCCGAAGTCGCTGCTTCGGTCCAACGCCAAGAATGTGGTCAGCGTCCTTGTGGAAAACATGGGTCATAACGAAGACGGGGGATCAAATGATTCACAGAAACGCCCAAGAGGCTTGCTGGGTGCATCGCTCCACACGAGTACTGGTGCTGCGCCGCAAGTCACCTGGCGTCTGCAAGGAAATAAGGGCGGTACAAATTTACAAGATAAGGTTCGCGGCGTAATGAATCCAGCTGGTTTGTACGGTACAAATCACGGATGGAATCTCCCAGGCTTCCCAGACCAGAACTGGAAGCCGGTTTCACTCCCGAATACGTGGGCGTCACAAGGCATTGCACCCGGTATTGGCTGGTACCGGACCAACTTCACCCTGAACATCCCGAAAGGAGTTACCGCGCCGATTGCCCTTACAATGTCCCCTGTATCAGGTGGAAAGCCTGGGTCAACGCACCGACAGTACCAGGCGTTCATTTACTTGAACGGATGGTTGGTGGGCAGGTACATCAACTACTTAGGACCGCAGCAACGTTTCTACCTACCAGCAGGAATTCTCAATGACCACGGGAAGAATACTTTAGCCATTGCGGTCTGGGGCCTTAGCAATCACGGAGGTGGACTTGGCAACGTAGGTCTTGTTACCTACAGCGTGGAGAGAGGCGGGATTCCGGTAAAACCGGTCTCTGCGCCTGGCTACTCTCCCGCAGTCTACGGTCCTCCAGTCATCAAGTCAGCGCCGAACCTTTCCTTGCAGACATCATCGCGTCTTGTCGAGGCTGGTCATTCGGCGACGGTCACGGCCACCTTGCTTGATTCATCTCGCCGACCACTGAAGGATGCAGCAATCACCCTGCGCGCACCAAGTGGCTGGACGGTGAAACAAAATTCTCCCAATTCACTCGATGTGGTCCGACCGGGACAAAAGGTGATGGAAACCTTTATCGTGACACCTCCACAGACCTCTGCGTCTGCTGGTGACGTTCGGTTGACCGGGACGGCAACGTGGAAATCAGGCCATCGCCAGAGTAGCACTGGAGATACCGTGGGAATGGTGACTCCTTACGCGAGCCTTGCCGCCAGCTATGACAATACCGGGATCACCAGTAATTCTGTGCCAAACCCGCACACCGGTTTTCTCGGATTCGATGGGATTGGAACGACTTTCTCGGCCCAGGGATTGGCCGCAGATGGACTGCAGCCGGGCGTTACCGTCAACGTCAATGGAACTTCATTGACCTGGCCCAATGTTCCACCCGGGCAACACGACAACACTATGGCACTCGGCCAAATCATCCAAGTCTCCGGTGAAGGTAAAGAGTTGACCTTCATCACCTCAAGTAACAACTCCACGCTTAGTGGTACAGGGGTCATTTACTATACCGACGGGACCACTTCTCAGTTTACATTGAACGTCGGGAACTTCTGGTATCCCCCGGGGCAGGGCGGCAATCCCAACAGTACACAAGTGGCAGCAGTAAACTACGCCAATTACCCTACCGGTTCATCCGGACACACTGTGTATCTGTTTGGAGTATCTGTACCGCTGCAGGCGGGAAAAACCGTCGAAGCTGTGAAGTTGCCGTCACTCTCTAGCGTAGCGGGCTATCAGGCTGCCATGCATATTTTTGCTCTGGGCATCAGCTAAAACAAATTTCGAAGGTGGTTTGAAAGCTGGGGCTGTCCCGTCAGGCTGATGCCGGGGCAGCCCCTTCGTGTGGACCCCGGACATGAGCAAAAACCGTTGCTGCCTGCCCGATTGACGTGCTACATTGGCGTAAAGTGGAAGTCGCCATCTGAGTTGTATTGACTACGCCTAGGCATCCTTGTCAGCCTGAGAACACGTTTAATCTGACAGTAACTGCAGAGAGGAATGCGACATGGACAACCTTCACGTTTCACCTGTAAAACTTCGCCCCATCCCGACGCCCCGTCTCTGGGGCGGACATCACATGAAAGCCCACTTCGGCGCCGACCATGTCACTGAGCCGGTCGGTGAGTACTGGCTGGTGTCGGCGCACCCGCAACAAGAGAGTGTTGTCGTCGGAGGGGACTACGATGGCTGGTCGCTGTCGGAACTCACACGGCAATACCCGGAAGCTTATCTCGGCACGTCGCCGCAGCCGCGATTTCCGCTGTTAATTAAATTAATTGAAGCTGAGACTGACCTATCTGTGCAGGTTCACCCGGACGATACGTACGCACAGATGCACGCGAACGATTTCGGAAAGACAGAAGCTTGGTACATTCTCGACGCTCCGGAGTCGGGGCGTGTCGTCTACGGCCATCACTTTCGGGACAGAGCGGACTACCTGCGGGCAGTCGCGGAACGGCGAGTGGCCGACCTTCTCGACTACCGCAGTGTCCAGCCGGGTGACACGGTCTATGTACCGTCCGGGACCTTGCACGCTTTGCTCGGTGGGACAACCCTCATCGAGGTGCAGCAGACATCGGACGTGACCTACCGCGTATATGACTGGGATCGCGTCGATGCATCCGGACAACCGCGCGCGCTGCACGTCGAGCGGGCTGCGGACGTATTGCGCTATGAGGAGGCACCCGCGCCGCTGCCGGCGGGAAACGTCGACGCCAGGACCGAACACGCGCGTGCACAAGTGCTGCTCGACTGCCCGTATTTTCGCATCGAGCGGTGGATGCAGGTCGGTGAAGGTACGACGGTTTTACCACCGAGCAGTAATCCGAGTGTCGTCGTCGGAGTTTCCGGCGTGGGACGGATGACTTGGCAGGGGCGTGATGTTGGGCAAGTGGGTACCGGGGACGCCTGGCTCATCCCAACGGCGTGCAGCACGACTGCAATTGTGGCTGGGGATGAGCCGTGGGTAGTGCTGCGCGTGATCTACTGAAGTCAGCTGTGGGACTGGCTGCTTGGCTGGTGGAGCAAAAGTGGGGAATTCAAATTTTTTGCGATGCCGTGTATAAGGTGCCTCCCTCCGTGACATTCTAAGGTGCGTAAGGGAGGGTGATGGGTGATGGCAACCCGGACATAACCGCATGGTTGGTCAGTGTTCCTCATCGTCATAAGTCCTTTACGGAAGAGGCAGCTTCGGCTGCCTCTTCAGCTTTGAACAGCTGAAGAGGGTAGTGGGGCGCCCATGGACATCTACTCGTTGCTGATGTGTCAGACGACCCTGATTTCTAGTTGGTGAAAATCGTGCTTGACATGACCCGAGCAGCCGTTGTATTATGGGCAACGTTCCGCTTTTGCGGTACAGGGTTCGAGCGAAACGCTCAGGCTTTGGTGGGCGTCTGCCAATCCAAAGACGGCAAGTTCGAAGATGAAATTAGCAGTTGCAATTGCTCGAATGACGCCGTATAATAAGCTTCGTCGCTTCGAGCGGCAGGGTGAAAAAGAGCACTGATAGAACCGAGTTTACCGCTCTGAAACATGCGCCCGTAGCTCAGCCGGATAGAGTGCTTGACTACGAATCAAGAGGTCGGGAGTTCGAATCTCTCCGGGCGCACCATGCCGAAGTGGCGGAATTGGCAGACGCACACGACTCAAAATCGTGCGGGAAACCGTGCCGGTTCGAGTCCGGCCTTCGGCACCAGGTCGTGGGGCTATAGCTCAGATGGGAGAGCGCTAGAATCGCACTCTAGAGGCCAGCGGTTCGACTCCGCTTAGCTCCACCACGTTCCTCGATAGCTCAGCGGTAGAGCATCCGGCTGTTAACCGGAGGGTCGTAGGTTCGAATCCTACTCGGGGAGCCACCGGATTTCAACGGTGTCGCGGCGGCCCGCGCGCCGACCGCGCACTCTGCGGCCCCATGGTCAAGTGGTTAAGACACCGCCCTTTCACGGCGGTAACGGGGGTTCGAGTCCCCCTGGGGTCACCAAGGGCGGTTAGCTCAGCGGGAGAGCACTCGCTTCACACGCGAGGGGTCGGCAGTTCGATCCTGCCACCGCCCACCACCGAACTTCATAATGCAAGGCCACAAGATGTACGTATCGGCCGCTTACCAGACGGTCCGGTACTGGTGCGCAAAGCGCACAATGACGCGGGGTGGAGCAGTTGGCAGCTCGTCGGGCTCATAACCCGAAGGTCGCAGGTTCAAGTCCTGCCCCCGCAACCACATGGAGCTGTGGTGTAGAGGCCTAACATGCCTGCCTGTCACGCAGGAGACCGCGGGTTCGAATCCCGTCAGCTCCGCCATGCTTTTTCTGGTGGCGTATGTACTACCCGCACGTGCGGGCCTATAGCTCAGCTGGCTAGAGCGCACGACTGATAATCGTGAGGTCAGAGGTTCGAGTCCTCTTAGGCCCACCAATAGCACCGCCAATCCCTTGCAGAGCAAGGGATTTTTGATTTTCCAAGTGCAAACCATCTATCCGGGAAGGCAGTGAAGTAGCCGGGCGGAGGTGACCATTTCCACGTGGTTATGTACACACGACAAGACCCTCGGGCCGGTCACACCCGAGGGTCAGTATTTATCGGTCATCAACCACAATGCGCCCGCAGTTCGGACATACGACAGCTTCTTTTATGACCCCGTCTTCGTCTGATTCCTTCAATAGTATATTCTCGTCACTAGGTACAATAGGCTCTGCAGTATCCGGATCAAACTGATACTCGCATGCCTTACAAGTCCACACTATGACCCACACCCAAATGTCCTCGACTCTCTTCCCTAACGCCCTCGCAATTTTGTACGCATTCAACAAGGACGGAAGCGATTTACCCGTGACCACTCGACTCAAGACAGCAGGATGAATTCCTGTCTTCGCAACCAACCAACTCTGTTTCGTGCCGTACTCATTCAACGCTTCCCTTAACTTCGACTTGATCATTTACATCACCGTCGAGTTACTTCTGCATCGTCTCCGAAATCCCTCCACGTTTACGCAATTGTAATATATTGCAAACTATCGAGAGCGCGTACACGACCGTCACTTTGGTAGCTGTGTTTCGACATGTTGGGATTTTGAATTGGTTCCGCTGTCTCTTGACGTGACGGCTCTCGCTTTGTAAGCTGTATGCAGATGAGCAGAGGTAAGAACAGATGAGCCTGGTGAGCTGAGTTGAGCCGAGTGTTTGGTATGCTCTGGTTCCTGCTGTGTGTTTGCCGCGGCTGATGCTGCGGCTTTTTTGATCACGCAGGGTGCCATGAACACCGCGTACGAACTGCTCGGAGTCGCTTGGAGTCGCTCGCTAGAGAAGAGAGGAGCCCCCATAATGCTGGTCGTGATCGACAACTTTGACTCGTTTACGTATAACCTCGTGCAACTGTGCGGTGAACTTGGCGCGGACGTCGTGGTCCGGCGCAACACGGTGACTGTGCAGGATCTCAAAGACTTGCGCCCGACCCACTTGATGGTTTCACCCGGACCGTGCACCCCGCACGAGGCCGGTTGCTCGGTCGAGGCCATTCAGGCGTTTGCCGGTTTAATCCCGGTGCTCGGCGTATGTCTTGGTCACCAGTCGCTCGCGCAGGCGTTTGACGCCCACGTTGTGCGCGCGGAGGAACTTAAGCACGGTAAGACCTCACTCGTTTATCACGACGGCGACGACCTGTTCGCCGGCATCCCCAACCCCTTTCAAGCCACTCGCTACCATTCACTCGTCGTGGAACGGGAGACGCTGCCCGACACGTTTACAGACATCGCTCGCACAGGTTCGACCATCATGGGACTGCGCCACCGACCGACAGGCGCGCTCGGTGTTCAGTTTCACCCGGAGTCGATTTTGACCCCGCAAGGAAAGGACCTGTTGCGCAACTTCCTCGCGAGCTGACCGTCGGCGCGGAGGGATTCGTAGTTGATGGGTCAGACGGACGGATCTCGTTGATTCATCCGGTGGCGGTCGGGAAGACGATGGAGTGCAGGAGACTGAGTGAAACGAGGGAGTTGGGGAGATGACAGGACAACACGTAGATGCGCTGCGGATGTTTCTGCGCCTTGTCGAAGACGCAGGTGAAGGGCGCGTGTTCCTGCTAGAAGCAGCATCTGACGACGCGCATCCGGAGTATCAAATGAGCATGATTGGCACGGCACCGGTCGTCGAGGTGCAGGTGAAAGACGGTGTGATTGACCTGTACGCGATTGACGGACTCGCGCAGTACCTCCTCGGCAAATTGCCGGGTGCAGTCGCAACTGACCTAGCGGGGGGCGGGCATGGAACGACCGCCCCGAGCGAAGGCCTAGGCGTGACTGCTGAGCGAGTGGAGACGAGCGAGGCGGGGGCGGTTGAACCGAAGGCGGTTGAACTGGGGGCGACCCAGCTAGGCGTGACTGCTGAGCGAGTGGAGACGAGCGAAGCGGGGGCGGTGCTGCCGCCAACCCGAGCCAGCGTGATCTGCGAAGTGCCTATGCGCTTTCGGGCGGCGGACGTAATGACTTGGCTCGAACAACTGCGGCAGCTGGTTGCGGGGCTACTCGCAGTCGATCACTTGGTGCCGTTTTCAGCTGGGCTGCTCGGCTACATCGGCTACGACGCGGTTCACTACCTTGAAGAGTTGCCAAAGACGACGTGCGACGACCGTCAGTTGCCGGATATCCGTTTACAGTGGCACGCCGTGATCACGCAGATCACGGACGGTGACGTCCATGTGTTCGACAGCATCGACGCTCTGGCGCGGGTTGCTCCACAGACTGTGATCACGGATTTACGCGCAGAAGCTGCTCGCACCCGCGAGATTGTCGCGAATCCCGCGGCGGCGCTCGAGTTTGGCGCCGAGCGGCTGGATGCCCTTGCGCAGATGAGCGAAAGCGCCTCGGTCTCGTTGCCGCCGACTGCTGGCCAGGTGGGTGGGCAAGTGCAGGAAGATGTGTCGCAGGCGCTGTTTGAGGCGAATGTGGAGAGAGCCAAGGAGTACATTCGGGCTGGCGACATCTTCCAGGTTGTCTTGTCGAAACGCCTGCGTGTTGCGAAGCAACTCCATCCCTACGTCGCGTACGACCGTCTGCGCAAACTCAACCCGTCGCCCTACATGTTTGTGGCGGAATACCCGGATATGCGAGTCTTTGGCGCGAGCCCGGAAGTGCAGTTTCGCGCAGTCGGTCGCAAGGCCCAGATGAAGCCGATCGCCGGCACGTCGAAGGGCCGTGGCAAGACACCGGCTGAAGACAAGGTGCTCGCGGACCGCTTGCTCGCTGATGAGAAAGAGCGAGCGGAACACGTAATGCTGGTTGACTTGTGTCGGAACGACTTGGGGCGCGTCTGCGAGATTGGCTCCATCCGCGTTCCGGAACTGATGGTGGTGGAACCGTACTCGCACTTGTTCCACCTTGTCTCTGTCGTCGAAGGGACGCTGCGTGAAGACACGAGCGTGTTCCACGCACTGCTCGCGACATTCCCGGCTGGCACGTTGTCGGGCGCACCGAAGATTCGGGCGATGGAGATTATCGACGAACTCGAGTCGCTGCGCCGGGGGCCGTACGGTGGGATGCTCGGCATGATTGACTTTGCTGGTAACGCCAATACAGCCATCGTGATCCGCACAGTTGTCGAAGCGGACGACGCCTACTATGTTCAGGTCGGCGCGGGCATCGTCGCCGACAGCGTGCCGTCGCAGGAGTGGCTGGAGTGCGGCCACAAGGCTGGCGCCACGATCGATGTGCTGACGAGCCGGCTTGTGCGCGTGTAGGCAGCGACTGGCAGTTCGGCGTGGCGTGGCGTGGCGGAGTCGCGAAATGACCCCTAGCAGGGTGGTCCGTTGCGCGTAGACATCAAACTGCTCACTATTTGCGGACTCCGTTCGCTGTAGTTGTCAGAATGACAACTACTCCGCTCTGGCCGTCTCCGCTCTGGCCGTCTCCGCAGTTGTCAAAATGACACTTAGCGGGGTGAGCCTGCAGCTGTAGGTGTCAAAATGACACTTAGCGGAGGTGGCCTGCAGCTGTAGGTGTCAAAATGACACTTAGCGGGGTGAGCCTGCAGCTGTAGGTGTCAAAATGACACTTAGCGGCTGGAGCCTGCAGGTTTAGGTGTCAAAATGACACTTAGCGGCGGTGGCCTGCAGCTGTAGGTGTCAAAATGACACTTAGCGGCTGGAGCCTGCAGGTTTAGGTGTCAAAATGACACTTAACGGCGGGAGCCTGCAGCTGTAGGTGTCAAAATGACACTTAGCCGGGTGAGCCTGCAGGTTTAGATGTCAAAATGACACTTAGCGGGGTGAGCCTGCAGCTGTAGGTGTCAAAATGACACTTAGCGGTGGGAGCCTGCAGCTGTAGGTGTCAAAATGACACTTAGCGGCGGGAGCCAGCAGCTGTAGATGTCAAAATGACACTTAGCCGTGGGAGCCTGAAGCTGTAGATGTCAAAATGACACTTAGCGGCGGGAGCCTGCAGCTGTAGGTGTCAAAATGACACTTAGCGGGGTGAGCCTGCAGCTGTAGGTGTCAAAATGACACTTAGCGGCGAGAGCCTGCAGCTGTAGATGTCAAAATGACACTTAGCGGCGAGAGGCTGCAGCTGTAGATGTCAAAATGACACTTAGCGGCGACGGCCTGCAGCTGTAGATGTCAAAATGACACTTAGCGGCGGCGACCTGCAGCTGTAGATGTCAAAATGACACTTAGCGGCGACGGCCAGCAGCTGTAGATGTCAAAATGACACTTAGCGGCGACGGCCTGCATCCGTAGGTGTCAAAATGACACTTAGCGGCGGTGGCCTGCAGCTGTAGATGTCAAAATGACACTTAGCGGGGTGAGCTTGCAGCTGTAGATGTCAAAATGACACTTAGCGGCGACGGCCTGCAGCTGTAGATGTCAAAATGACACCTAGCGGCGACGGCCTGCAGCTGTAGATGTCAAAATGACACCTAGTGGGGAGAGCCTGCAGCTGTAAATGTCAAAATGACACTTAGCGGCGGGAGCCTGCAGCTGTAGATGTCAAAATGACGCCCCCTCCGCCCCTCCGCCACCCCCCTCAGGTAGACGCCGGCCACAAACTTGTGACAATCGTCATACATGCATCAAATTAGGGCGCTTCGCAGTTGCGGAGTGCCACTTCTTTACCAAAAAATGCGCTATACTGAGGCCAAAGGCAGAGGGGGGCCGACGGTGAGCGAGTTTGACCTTGGGGCGGCGTCGTGGCGCCGCGGACTAACCGACGAGAAGGCATACGTAGAAGCCCTGGCGACCCGGCTGGAAAAGGCACTTCCGGGCCAGACCACAATTGAGCGAGAGCACCGGCTGTTTTCTAATGAACAGGCAATCCGACTGATTGAGATTCGATTGGAGACCCACACGTATCGTCTCCACTTTGACAAACGGCGTGGCATGTCGACGGAGCGGGCAAAGGTTGTCCGTGGAATCGCGCTGAAGACCGAGCCAATTTCGTTCTCTGAGTGGTTGGCAGGGGTGTCGCAGGAACTCGAAGAGCTTGCAGAGTTGCATGAAGAGGCGCGATCTGCGATCGAGCGTTTCCTGTTTTCCTAAACGATGTGCGAATGCGAGTGGGTGAGGGAGGGGTTCGGGTGTGGTTTCGCAAGGACAAATCTAGAGACACCGGACCACCGCCGCAGTCCGGAACCAGTGGCGGAACCAGTGGCGGTGGCGCCGGCGAGCTCGGTACGTCAGGCCGTCCGCGCAGACTAGCCGTTGAAGACGGAGCGGCGCGGGCGCGCGAGACGGAAGCGGCGCTGACTTCCGGGCGGCTGCCAGGGCGTGTGCTCGAACGCATGGAGCTTGAGAAAAAGGGCGACCTCCCGTGGACGAGCGATTTGTCCGTGAATGAGTGGCACTTGTTGCGCCCGTTTGGCTTCCGACCTCTCGGTCTGGTCATGGGCAGCAGCTACTACCACATCGGGTTTACCGCACAAAACCGCGCAGGCATGTGGTATTCCGGCGATGTGACCGACGTCGAACGAGCCATGCTCGACGTCCGTAGACAGGCGTTGCAGCGGATGTCGATGGAGGCTGAGGCGCTCGGCGCGAATGCAGTTGTCGGCGTGCGACTAGAGCTAAAGGAGCCCGACTACGGTAGTCACGAAGTCGAGTTCACCGCATTTGGCACGGCTGTGGTACTAGACGGTGAGCCAGTCCCGAAATCGCCCGTGCTGTGCACTGTGGACGGAGCGTCGCTCGTGAAGTTGCTGCGCGCCGGATCAATCCCGATTGGCCTCGCGTTGGGAGTCTGTGTCTACTACCAGGCGTCCTCCCGCCAAGACATGTGGCAGGTGCGCAGTTGGGTCAATCAGGAGATCCCGGCGTACACCGACGCCGTCTACCAAACACGCAACCGCGCGGTGCGCAACATGTGGCGGGAAGCCTCCGCGCTTGGCGCGTCCGGCGTGCTCGCGCACGAGACCAAGCTGTCCGTGCACGACGTGGAGGTCGAACGTGGCGAAGGCGATGACCGGCTCGATCACATCGTCGAATTTTTCACCATGGGCACGGCGGTCCACAGCACAGTCGTACCCGCAAAGTTCACGCCAAAACTCACAATAGATGCTGGGAAGTAACCACTAGGAGGCGAAGCAATGGCGGATCCACATGAAGGCTTGCCACAACACGCACTGGAGCGTTTGCGCGGACTGAGGTCACAGGGACACCCGGACGGAGTGTTTACGTCCGACCTGAGCGTGAACGAATACTTACTGGTGCGCGAAGCAGGCTTTGAACCGATTGGCATGGTGCTCGGCAGTTCCATCTACCACATTGGCTACCAGCAGAGTCGCTGGAAACAGAGCATGGAGATGGACGTGCTGACGCAAGCGATGTACGAAGCGCGTGAACTCGCCATGTCGCGGATGGAAGAAGAAGCAGCCGAACTTGGCGCAGATGGCGTCGTCGGTGTCCGGCTACAAGTGAACCGATACGAGTGGGGAGAAAGTCTGGCGGAGTTTCTTGCGATTGGCACGGCGGTCGTCGCTCGCGAACCCGGTGGGCACTTCCGCAGTTTTCGCGGCAAGCCGTTTACGTCCGACTTGTCCGGACAAGATTTTTGGACGTTGCTGCGGGCAGGCTACCGACCGCTGTCGATGGTGATGGGCAGCTGTGTCTACCACGTTGCACACCAGGGAATGTTGAAGAGTATGTCCTTAGTTGGGCAGAACCAGGAGATGCCGAACTTTACGCAGGCTCTCTACGATGCGCGCGAACTTGCGATGGAACGTATGCAGGCCGAGGCGCACGAAGAGAAGGCGGAAGGGATTGTCGGCGTCCGGATTGACGAAAAGTCACACGGCTGGGGTTCGCACGTGATTGAGTTCTTTGCGGTCGGGACGGCAGTGACGCCGATTCGGGCCGATCACGAAATTTCCCCGCCACAACTCATCCTGTCGTTGAACGACTGAGCCGTGACAAATGAGCCACAACTCATCCTGTCGTTGAACGACTGAGCCGTGACAAATGAGCCCTGACGGTGGCCATCGAACGGTGCCGTGCGGCAGCGTGCCGACGGGCATGGCGTTACGCCGATTCGTGGGGCGTATCGGGATTGACGTAGAACCGCTAATTTGGCAGAAATTCGGCCGTACAGGCGACAGAAGCAACTCGCACAACGTAAATAAGTAGCGTATCCTGAAGGACATGGAGGGGATTGGAATGGGACTATTCAAACGCGCAGCAACCGTTGTCGAATCACGGGTAAACAAGCTGCTTGACAAGCTGGAAGATCCGAACGCGACGCTTGACCTCAGCTACGAAAAAATGATTGACGGGCTGCAGGAGATGAAGGCAAGTCTGGCTGATGTCGTGACAGAACAAAAGCAACTTGAAGTCCAAATTGCGCGCGTCGAGCGTGATATGGCAGACCGTGAAGAGGAAGCGAAGACGGCGCTGAAGATGGGCCGTGAAGACCTCGCTCAGGCAGCTTTGGAGCGCAAGCACCAGTTGTCGTCGCAACTCGAACCGCTGAAACAGGCACTCGAGCGCATCACAGCGCAAGCGGAGCGGTTGAAGGACGCGGAGCGCAAACTCGAAGACCGCATCCATGCTTTCAAGACGCAGAAAGAGGTCACAAAGGCGACTTACAACGCGTCGAAGGCAGAGGTTAAAGTCGGGGAGTCGATGAGCGGCATCAGCAAATCGTTTGGCGGTGTCGGCGACTCGCTGCAGCGGGCGCAGGACAAAGCCGAGCAGATGCAGGCGCGCGCAGCGGCGATGGAGTCCTTGGCAGAGGAAGGCATCCTTGAGGACCCACTCGACAAGCGCGACAACGTGCAAAAGGAACTTGACCAAATCAAGCAACAGTCCGCTGTTCAGGACGACTTAGAGCGCTTGAAGAAAGAAATGGAGAACAAGCAGTAAGTAACCGTGGCTAAGGCCATCTACGCGACACTTGTTTCTACTCGCGCAAATGTGGTATAGTGACAGTCGTTCACTTGCGCCCGTAGCTTAGTGGATAGAGCGCTGGCCTCCGGAGCCAGAGGTCGGGGGTTCGAATCCCTCCGGGCGCGCCACATGGCAGCACTACAATAATCGCCGCGACCAGAATCGATGGTTGCGGCGATTTTGTCTGTCTTCGGGTCGGTATCGTCAGCCAGGGGCCATCAAGCCTACAGGTCAGGCCCCACGATTTACCTTCGGGGCATCATTGCGCCTAGTTTGTACAACAGCGGTGTCGCGCCAAAGAACAAAACCAGAATTCCGAACTCGCTCCATTTCCGACGCTTATTCGCCATAGGGCCTGGCCCCCTTCCCGCGCATCCTCTGCCAGAACACGTCAGCTGTGATTACAATCATCCCGAGGGCAGCCAGGACTCCAAAGGCAGAGCGCGCTTTGATGACCGCGGGCGAATTGTCCTCCATCGGTTCCTTCAGCATGCCAAGGTGCCTCCCTCCCTACCACTACTGTATGAGCGTCACACTCCCCAGACGGCCCCCCATTGCCTATTTGTGAAGCGGGCCGCAACATTGCTGCACTGCCGTTCATATGCTGAATGGGGGGAGTGGACAGTGGCGGCGATGAGAAGCACTCGGACAATGGAACAGACGCGCGAGGAGGCGGTTGCGGCAGCGGAACGGAATCCGTCGTACCGATTCCACGACTTCATCGTGATCATATCGCTGTTCGCCGCGTACTCGATATTCTTTTACGGCAGGTCCCCTGGAGACCAGGGGGAGACGTGAACGAAATGTACCGTTGTCACGACAGGGATGTTTCTTCTGACACCCTTTAGGCACAACCACAGTGAGGTGGACAGCGATGACGGACAGACTGACTGTGCGGAGTATCAGTCACGACGTGATTCTACTCGTGACGGCAGCCGCGTTGTTCTTCTTCTTCTACTTTATGCCAACCTAATAGGTCGGTGATTATCATGACAAAAGCTAGAGGACCAGGTGGGGAGGGACGGTTTGTCCGAACTGTTCGAGACGTCTCGGGTGTAATCGGACTGATTGGGGTGGGCATCCTTGCCGGATACGCTTTGTTGAACCTCAGGCCGGGATGGGAGTGGACTCAGGAACAAAACGCGGAGCAGTTGGCCGATGAGGCCAACAGGTCGCGATGAAGAAGCAGCGTATTGGCACACCTAAGAAGCCTTTGTCAAGGAACGATAGAATTCTCGGCCTGGCCGTCCACGATTTGGAGAAAATCGCGGCCTTTGGGCTTGTTTTGGGATATTTGCAGGTTGGTCTGATTGAGATAGGACCGCAGGCGTTTGCATTTACCTTGCGCGGCCCGATTTTTTGGCGCCTGACGGCTGGAACGCTTCCGTATCTCCGCAAGCCGAGTACTGGCTTGGCAGCCGACGCCTACCTGCGCATTGAAGCGCTGCTGGCCTACCTCCTGTTGGTGGGAGAAGCCCACCTAACGCAGTCGACCACTGCCGCCTCGACCATGGTTTGGACCATCGGTTCGGAACGGTTTCGCTTCACGGAGATTGGTAAACTTTTGAAGGGGGACTCTACTTCCTTTCGCTACCGCACTGCAATTCTGATGTTGCTGAACGTGGCAGTGGGACTAGGCCTTGTAGTTCGGAAACTGCCATTTGAGATCACGGCGGTGAGTATGGACAGGTCGATGGAACTGATGTTCTCGACATCCGCCGCGCCTTTGCAGCGCAGTGTGCGCAGACTTCCGAGTCAGTTGACGCTACCTCGGATGAGCGGCAAGTTGTATTGGCTCGGGGTCATTGTCGGTATTCTCCTGATTGGTCAACAAGCCAGAATTGGCGCAGTCTTGATGGAGCGCGGCGGACTCATCGGTTTTGGCATTCGCTCGGCGCTTTTCCGCATGCAGGTGCTGCAGGAGATGTTGCGTCGAAAAGTTGAGCAAGAGGACGAGGCTGAGGAACTCCGCGGCGATTAGCGGATGTCGCGACTGGACGAAAGCGCTGCTCTGGTCCAGCCTTTCAGCGACCTCACAACAAGGCGTACATCCACTCTGTGATTGGTGTGAACACTGCCTTGACGGGGCTGAGAAAATCGACCGTCATCCACAAGTGCAACGACAACGCGGCACTGCAGACCAGTCCAAAGCTCAGCAGCACCAGCTGTGCACAAAGGTCAACCCACTGGCGACGGTGCAACAACTTTCTCGCCTGGAGAAGCAGGATGGGCGCAGTGAAAACGACGCTAACCCAAATCATTGAGAAGTGCCTCCTGACTCACTCGGGTGGGGTACTTGCTTTGAACTGTCTACGCTAAACGGCGAGTTCTGTGCCAATCCCGTGCGAATGACCTGAACCTGGATGTCGTACGACGCACTCGCATGGGCGAGCAGGTCCTGCCAGTGTGACTGCGCATTTTGCCAAGACCGCGGGTGTTGACGATACAGCCGAGTGCCAATCTGGAGTGCGTCCACCCGCGCTTGTTGTGATTCCGCCAAAGCAGCATCCATCTCTTTTTGAATCTCTTGGTTGCAGGATTTGCTTGTGTCTTCAAGGTAACGTGAATTAACTCGTACCCCGGGATGCACGCTTTCGAGTGCGGCATTCCCGCGCATCGTGACAAACATGGTCAAATGCCCGTGTGTGATGACGGGATGAACCGTGGTCGTGGTGTCCCTGATTCGAACCGTCCCTTCCTTAGGAAAACCTCTGCTCGATATCGGTAGCACTGTCCCTGCGCTCTGATTGAGCCACCACAAGACACCCCTGGACTGCATTAGGTCAAGTTCTTTCACCATTTTGTTGTGGTCAAACACAGCACTTCCTGCAAGCTCAATTTCGCTCCCTTCCAGTTTGATCAACGGCAGTACGAACGCATGTGAGGGTGACAGCACTTGATTTACAGCATTCAACTCGGATGAGTCGTAGGCTAGTCCGGATAAATTACTGTGTCGAATCAGTTCCTGTAGCCCACGCGGCGTCAGCTTTTCCACGCCGGCATTCGCTTCCTTTAGGCTCGATGCATGCCCTACCATGACTAACAGCAGTTGGTCCTTGCGCGTCTCTGGCAAGCGTTCAACAAAGTCGAACGCATCTGCAACCCCGTGCCTTGCATAGTCTTCTCCAAAAACCGTGACGGCGTTGTGGGAGAAATCAAACTCCCGGTAAGGCGTGATGAGGTATTTGGACAGTGCCTCCTGCAAAGATGCACCAGTGGCCGTGTGAGTTACATACCCAGGACCGGGTGTCGAGGGTCCACCCCCTTGCCCGCTGCGCATCAACGTGGGATTTACCACAAAGGCGCTGACTGAAGTTTGCCCGTCTTGCGCAAGGTCTAGCCCCGTGCCGATGACGATGGACATTTGGCCAAGCTCCTGCTGTCCCCAGCAGCCGCTGAGGAATGCGCAACACACGGTGCTTAGCACGAGCAAAAGCGGTCGCTTCATCAGCGTCTACCACTTTCGGGGCCTGGACGCGGTGTGCGCTCCCGGGCGCTCTGCTGTGGCTCCATCAGTGCAGGTCGACTTTGCATGTTCCACCATGGCGCTCGGAAAAAGGTGTCCCGTAACAAAGACTTCCACTCCAGTGGAGCAATCGGAGCTAGATAGGGAACGCCATAGGAGCGAAGCGATACCAGATGAGTGAGCAAGATAAACATGCCAATGGAGACACCGAGCAGTCCGAAAACTGACGCCAGTAGCAAAAACACTATGCTGAGGAGTCGATTTGTATATGAGAGAGCGTAGTTCGGTATGGTGAATGAAGCTACACCGCTAAGCGCGACGACAATCACCATTGCCGGTGATACGAGGCCCGCTGCAACTGCGGCTTGACCGAGAACCAGTGCTCCGACGATGCTCACCGATTGCCCCACGGCCTTTGGCAGGCGAATGCCAGCTTCTCGCAGCGCCTCGAAAATCAGCACCATAATCAAGGCCTCGATGGCACTTGGAAAGGGCACTCCTTCGTGCGACGCAGCCAGCGACACAAGCAGTTGCGTTGGGACCATTTGTGGATGGTACGCGACAATGGAGACGAATAGTGCGGGGAGGAGGAAAGATGACCAGTACATGACGTGACGCAAGACGCGAACCATACCTGCGGCAACGAAGTTCAAGTAGTAGTCCTCGTGGGATTGGAGGTGATTCATAAAGGTTGCTGGCAGCATCATAGCTGCTGGCGAACCGTCACACAAGATGGCGATGCGCGCCTGCAGCAACGCCGCGGCCACGCGGTCAGGGCGCTCTGTGGTCTGGTCAAGGGGAAACAGAGAAAATGGCGCATCGTTGGTAGACTCACGGATCATGTTCAGGTCGAGCACTCCATCAAGTTTGACGCGCCCGAGCCGTGCGCGAACTTCGGTCACGAGTTCAGGTTTGCAGAGGTTTCCAAGATAACACACTGCCACCTTTGTCTGAGAGAGTTGGCCGACGACATGAAGTTCGACTTTGAACTGTGGTGTTTTGACGATTGTGCGGATGAGACCGATGTTCTTGTCGACGTCTTCAACGAACGCATTCTGAGGTCCAATGACACTCGGCTCCGCCTCCGCTTTGCCAATGGGTCTGGCCTGAAACGCGTTGACATCGACCCCTAGCACCTCGGCGCTGCCGTCCACGAAAACCATCATGTTTCCTTCTGCCAGAGCTGAATCAGTCGCGGACCACGTTCGGTGAGCGTGGATGGTAGGTGACCAAATTCGTCGCCGCACATCCTGCATACTGACGAGTTCACTCACTGCTCGGCTGAGAGGTTCAATGATCCCGGCTTGCGCAATGTCTTTACCGACCAACGGTTTTAGCCAGACAATCAGCAATCGACCACACGCGACTTCGAGCGAGCGATACTCTAAGTCATCGCAGTTCTCCCATACTGATTCCAACCTCAACCGTGCTGACTCCACATCCATGGGAAGGTCGGCATCTGGGGGATTTGTGCGACTGAGCAAATCTTGATCCGGTTGGCTGGTGTCCGACCGTGTTGTGGGCATAAGCGGGAGGGTCTGTAGCACACGCCTTTTGGCTTGCCGTCTCACATCAAATGCCCCCTCGCGGACCATTTACATGGGGAGCATGCCCTGCAAGTGGAAATCCTATGAGACCTGCAGTACCGTCAACTACCGTCTCGAGACAGTCGTCCGGTTTGTTACGGCCTTTCTGACAAACATCCACGCGATATTGGCCCCGACGAAGACCGTTGTAAAGCGATGGGCCCAGAGAACAGACTGTGGGAACTGTTTGCCCATAGGATCACCCCTTCTCGTACCGTACTCGCTTCAATCACAGTATGTGAAACGTCCTCTCCGTGGAGCGGCATGTGTGCCGCAGACCCGCGAGGAATTAGACTCCCGTGCGGAGGTGACACTACTGTGCAAATCCGAAGTGAGGGTGCTGACTTTGAAGCAGCAGTTGGCGAATGTGCAGTTCATTTTTTTGACTAGTTGGCTCGTCATGGCAAGCAGCGCCATCTTTCTGCCGTATTTGATGGCACACTTCGTGACGCGGGATTCATGGATTACCGCTGGACTGCTAGTCGCGAATGCTTTCATCCTCTATCTGATCACGTGGCTGTTTGTCCGGATTTGCCCGAACCGGACACTGGTTGGCGGATTGTTGCAGGGGTTTGGCCCGTGGATGGGGCGCGCTCTGGCAGTGGTATTTCTCGGCATGGTGTTCGTGGCGATGGTCACTCTGCAACGCAAATCGAGTTTGTTCATCGGCGAGAACTTATCGCCCGCCACCCCACTTATTGTGATTGACATGTGTATCATCATTCCTGTTGGCTACGCGGCCTTTCTAGGCCTCGAAGTGCTAGGGCGACTCAGTGATGTATTGACACCGGCTGCGGCACTGGTCACTCTTTTGATTTGTGCTTTGAGTCTGCGAAACGTGCACCCGTCATACCTGTTGCCTGTTCTTGCAAACGGGATGGACCCTGTCTTACGGGGAGCCGTGGTCCCATGGCGGTTCACCTTGCAGTCCCTGTTCTGTCTGCAGTTTGTGCACGCCTTAAAGAACCCGAAAAAGGATCTTCCGCGGAACTTTCTCTGGGTTGGTCTCATTGTTGCAGTTGTTGGCGTTGTAGCGCACCTACTCATGGTCTCCATACTTGGCGAGCAGTTGGCGTATGTAAAGTACCCACTACTTGAGATTGTCAAGGCGATTCGGTACGGCGATTTTTTTCAACGCCTTGATCCTGTCTACGTCGGCGGAGTCCTGATGGCGCTGATGCTTCAGCAATCATTGATGCTGTACATCTTCGTGTCGGCCGCAGCGGAAACTTTCAACCTCCACGACTACCGCAATCTCGTCTGGCCGGCAGTGCTTGTCGTTGCAGCGTGCAGTTTGCTGTTGTGGAAAGACGGTGAGAGCGTGGACGAGTTCATTGTCTATACACATCCCGGCATCTTTATCACAGGTCTACTCACTTTGCCAACGATGGCCATCGTTTCCGGATGGATTAGGCGACGAGGTCGCCAGACGGTCGGTCAATGAACACGCGCAACTCTGCTGCACGCCGTGTGCCTACAGCCGTGTGCCTACAGCCGTGCCACGACAGGCAGTTTTGAAATATCATGATGCAGGTGATGGGCGATGCGAACGAACAGAACTCGCGGTCTCGCAGGTGTGTTTGTCTTGGCGGGGGCAGGATTGGTATTCTGGCGTGCTATGGTCGGCTATTTGAACAACACATATGGGCCGGGTGCGCCGTATTACCGGGATCGACAACAGTAATCTGCGCGAAGTCAGTACAGGCTTCGTCTAGTCGGCGTGCGGTTCACCCGCGTTGCCCATGCAGGGCATCAGTCAGTGGATGTCTTCAGCCCGCATGCTTTGCTCGTAATTCGGCGATCTTATTCTTGAACTGCATTCGACGACCCGCTTGTCTATGGCGCAACAGGGAATACGCGTACATACAGTCTCGTCTCAATTGTGGAGGTCCTTATGGGGAATTGGCAGCTGCACCAGGATACGTTGCTGTGGGCGAAGTCAGGCGTTTTGCTGCTCGCCGTCTTGGCGTGTCTTGGGCTCCTGCTGGCTGCTCTGTCGCCGTTTTGGATGCGTTTTGTGATCAACCGCACGGTCGATCACGCAGTTCGCCAGTTGTTCAGTGACCCGTACACGAAAAACCTGTTGGAAGGTGTCACGGCCCTGCAGAGGTTTGGCGTGCGAACCACGCTGGAAAACGAGTTGCGGGCGCACATCGGGAAGACGCTGGACAAGCCTATCGGGTCGACCCGTCACTTTCCAAACTTCGATGGTTTGTTGTTTTCGCCCGCCCCTGTTGCGACAGGAGCGCTCGACATGGCGTCGACAGTGGACGTCGCGACTGTCATCGGGTCAGGGGCAAAGCGCCCGATGCACATCGCGCTGCCTGTTATGATTTCGGCCATGGGCTACGGCGTCGCGGTCAACAAGTCGTTCGCCCGTGCTCTGGCAAAAGGCGCGACACTGGCTGGGACAGCCTACAACGTCGGGCAAGGTCCGCCTGTTCAGGGTGTGCGCGACCTCGCCGAACACCTTGTCGTTCAGTACCACGGCGCGTCGTGGCGGCCGGCGGAGTCGCTGCTTCGAGTCGCAGATATGATTGAGATTCGGTTGGGACAGGGCGCAAACGCTGGTTGTGGAACGACGATTCCGACGAAGAATATGCCCAAGGAGCTACTGCGTGAGTTTGGCGCGGAGAGTGCGAGTGGAGACTCGCTGTACATTCCCGCTGGCATTCCGGGCGTCCACACCATCCGGGAAGCGCGGCGGCTGGTTGAGCACCTGCGCAAGTTGTCGCGTGGCGCACCCATCGCGGTCAAAATGGCCGCCGGACAAGCTCTGGAACGGGACTTGATGTGGGCCATCAAGGCGGGCGTGGATGTCATCGTGATCGACGGAGCACAAGGGGGGACTCACGGGTCGCCGGCGATGGTCGTCGACGACTTTGGCATCCCGACGCTCCACGCCCTTTGTCGGGCTGTGCCGTTTGTGCGCGCTCACCAGGGACGGCGCAACGTAGACATCGTCATTTCCGGCGGCATTCGCACACCAGGAGACATGCTGAAGGCGATTGCCCTTGGCGCCACGGCGGTCTACATCGGCACGGCGGCGCTGTTTGCAGCGACCCATTTGCAGATTACGAAGGCGATTCCGTTTGAACCTCCGACTCAGGTTGCGTGGGAGAACGGGAAAGTGCGGCAGCGGTTCAACGAGGACAAAGGCGCTCAGAGTTTGGCGCATTTCCTGAACAGCTGTGCCGATGAAATGCGCCAGGGGCTGCGGGCTTTGGGGAAGTCATCGCTCACTCTGCTGAGTGAGGAGGACCTAGTTGCCTGGCAACCAGAGGTGGCCAGGATTACGGGCAGGCCGCTTGTCTGAACCGACCAACGGTCACGCGCGGGACTGCATCAACTCCTGCTCAGGTGTGATGACAAAGAAGGCCAGCAAGACAAAGATGACCCCCCACGCAACCCACGTCTGCGTCGCCTGTTGCTGCTCGCGCTTCGTTTTTCTGGCCATGATGTCGAGGTTGACTAGGGTGAGTAAGAGTAGAAACGTAAATAGCCCGTGGCGGGCTGATTCTTCCGCCTGCATCGACTTCTTCATGTTGGGTGAGTTTTGTTCGGGCACGGGGCTTTCCCTCCAAGTTGTACTTGGCTACTCATACGTAACCCCGTGCCCTCTCGTGTGTACGTTTGCAACGAGTGTGACTCGTTACGTAAAAATCGCCTACTTACAGCGGGGGCGTGCGTCTACGCGGGTTTTGTGGGTCGGACGGGTCGGACGGATCGGGGGACCGCTCGGGTATGCCGGCTTCTCCATCGGCGTTTGTGTCATACTGGTGCGCGGCGTCGGCGGCGCGCTGTTCCATGTTCGTCGCGTCGACTGGACGGTAGCGGTAGCCTGGGGTCCTCTGGGAGCGCTCGTTTGTCGGATTGCCTTTGGTCATGGTCTCACTCCTCCTTGGGACGCTTCACTTTGCGTCAGTTACGGTCAGCTTGCCCGTAAATTCCGGATTGTCATTCCCGGACGGGTCGCTCATGATGGTGAATTGCCCTGGCTTGTCCGGCGTAAAGCCGACCGTTGTCGAGGCACCAGGCGCCAGATTCTGCGTAAAGATGTAGTAATCCGGAATGGCAAACTCATGTGCGCGCCGTCCCTGGTTGGTGATGCGCAGGTTGAGCGGTTTGTCCAAGAGTGCGGTGATTTGACTCGGGTTAAAGCCAGAATCCGTAATCGTCACTGAAATGACGCGTGCTGCCGCGGCCTGATTGAGCGGGAGAGCACCGCACAGTTCGAGCGTCGAAGCGAATAGAAGCGCACCGGCAGCTGCAGCGACGCGCCTGCGCACGACTTTTGTACCTGCCTCATGTGCCCCTCTTAAAGCTTCTCGCTGTTGCAAGTCACGATGATGCATCCGAAGGCCTCCCTGTGTGAGTTGGACATGCCACTCGCTCGACTTATGATGTCCAGTTATAGCCAAATATACGGTCGGTTCAGGGACAGGTCTGCATGGATGTGCTATCATCGGTTGTAAATCTTGTGCATGATCGGGACGAGACAGGGAGGGCGAGCAACATGGCATTGTACGAGCGGCACTGGCCGGCCGTGTCTGGTCGAGCTGTGGTCGTGCTGGTGCATGGGGCGGCAGAACACTGTGGCCGCTACGATCATGTCGCTAAACACTTCAACGCCGCTGGCTTTGGGGTACTCGGGTTTGACTTGCCAGGACTTGGCCAGTCGCCAGGCCGCCGCGGCCACGTCGACAGTTTTGAAGACTACATGCAGGCGGTCGATCACGTCATCACCCGCGCCGCCGACCTCTACCCGGAGTTGCCGATTGTCCTGTACGGCCACAGCATGGGCGGTCTCATCACGGTGCGTTGGCTGCAGACGCGCTCGGAATTGCAAAAGCAGCCGCTGCGCGGTGTCATTCTGACTTCGCCGTGTCTCGACCTTTCCATGAAAGTGTCTGGCACACTGCACCGAGCTGCTGTGATGCTCGAACGGATGTGGCCGACGATGAGTCAGTCAAGCGGCATTCCGGCCAAACTCGTCAGCCGCGATGCGGATGTGGTCGCAAAGTATGTGACCGACCCCTTGATGGTCCCGAAAGTGACTGTCAAGTGGTACATGGAGCTGTACCGCAACATGGAGGAGGCGCGCGGCAACGCCGTTGCGTTTTCCATCCCCACGCTCATTCTGCAGGCTGGGGATGACCGCATCGTCTCGCCGGCGGCCACCCGCAACTTTGCCTCGAGCCTCGTTGCGCCCGAGAAGGAGTTTCACGAATTGCCAGGGCTGTACCACGAAGTGCATAACGAGCCGGAGCGCGAGGACGTGCTCAACACGATGACAGCGTTCCTCGACCGGACGCTGTTCGCGAGTCAACCGGCGGTGTAATCAGCTAGTGTGACGAGTGGTGTGACGAGTGGTGTGACCAGCGGTGTGACGGGTGGTGTGACGGGTGGTGTGACGGGTGGTGTGACGGGTGGTGTGACGAGCTCGCAAGCTGCCGGCTGTGAGGCCTAGCGGCCGTGCAGTAAGCGCGGTTCGCAGACGTCTGCTAGCGATGGTCCGCGGACAGAAGGTGGGACGATCCGCGGACATCGGGATAGACAGAGCGCCTGAACGGGTTAGCGCGCGTACAGACTGTGCATCACCTTGATGCAGCGGTCCATGACCATGGTTTTCCCGTGATCGGCAGCAATCTTCGCAGCTTCTTCGTCGTACACGCCTTCTTGTGCCCAAATGACCGGCGCATCCGTTTTGACCGCCTCTTCGACGACTGCTTTCAAGGCATCGCTGCGGCGGAAGATGTCGATGATGTCGATCTCGACGTCGTCCGGAATGTCTGCAAGGCTGGGGTAGCTCTTTTCCCCGAGCACCTCCCCGATGGTAGGGTTCACCGGGATAATTCTGTAGCCGTGACGCTGCATTTGCTGCGCAACCGCGTAACTGTCGCGATTCGGGTTGTCTGACAAGCCGACCACGGCAATCGTCTTGGAACGTTTCAGGATGTCTCTAATTTCATCAGTATTCGGGTTTTGGAACATGATCTGCACCTCCGAGCTTGGTGGTTTGTCTCGATCATACGGCTGCCCCGATTGGATATCAACTGATTGGAACTGGGGGGACTTCGATGAGCCGATCAACTGCATCCTCCGCTTCAGACCGGACCGCTTCAGACCGGACCACGTCAGACAGGACCACGTCAGTACCGTCTCCTTCACCTCAACTGCAAGCGCCACTGTCCGGCGTCACAGTGCTCGACTTTAGTCGCCTCTTGCCTGGACCTTATGCCACGATGCTGATGGTGCAACTCGGCGCTCGGGTGATCAAAGTGGAGGAGCCGGGCGTCGGCGACTACGTGCGCATCTTCCCGCCCCTCGCAGACGGCGTCTCCTGGAAGTACCGATGGCTGAACCGCGGCAAGGAGAGCGTCGGGATCGACCTGAAGCACCCGGACGGACAAACACTGGTGCGGGACTTGGCGACAAAGGCTGACGTTTTGGTGGAAGGTTATCGACCGGGCGTGATGGAGCGGCTCGGGTTCTCCTACGACGACGTCGCGAAGGTGAACCCGGGAATCATCTACTGCTCCATCACGGGCTATGGACAGACGGGCCCTTACCGCGACAAAGTTGGCCACGATTTTAACTATACCGCCGTCGCCGGCATTCTCTCCATGGCGACGCGGAATGATGCGCCGCCAACGCCAGCCGGCATACAGATCGGTGACCTTGGCGGGGGAGCGATGATGGCTGTGACGAGTATCTTGGCGGCGCTCTTGCAGCGCACTCGGACTGGCCGCGGCCAGTACCTCGATGTGTCGATGCTCGATGGCCTCGTCTCCTGGCTGTCGTACAACGTCGCGGATTACTTTGCGACAGGCAGCCAGCCGCAGCCCCTTGAGCGGCAACTTGGCGGCGACTTCGCCTGCTATCGGGCGTACCACACGCGTGACGGCAAAAGTATCGCGGTGGGCGCCGTCGAAAATCACTTTTGGAAGAACCTATGCGACGCACTTGGCCGACCGGAGTACGCGGCGAAGCAGTTCGTGCCGCATCCGGAGCAACAAGCGGTGATCGATTGGTTGGCGGCGACGTTTGCCAGTGATGATCGCGACGCCTGGGTCAAACGCCTCAGCCACCTCGAAGTCTGCGTGACACCGGTCAACGACTTGGCCGACCTCGTGCAGGATGAGCAGGTGATCGCTCGCGAGCTGTTTCACACTGAGCCAGATGGGGCACCGTGGGTGCGGTTCCCAGTGCCGATGGAGGGGCTGGGCAGCGTGTCGGCGACTTCGCCGGGCGGAGGCCAGGCTGTGGATGGCGGCCAAGCCGCTGTTGGCGGCGGCGGCCCAGGTGCAGGGGCGGGCGCTGTGGCAGGTGCCGGTGAGCGGCGGGCCGCGGGCGCTGTGGCAGGTGCCGGGGCAGGTGCCGGTGAGCGACGGGCCGCGGGCGCTGGGGCAGGCACCGAGGCAGGGGCCGGGGCAGGTGCGTACGCGGTTGGCGCTGCGACGCGGAGCGTTTTGACGGAGTTTGGCTACAGCGTCGAGAAGATCGACGCGCTCGAGCAGAGTGGTGTGTTTGGGAAGCGGTAGCGGGAGCCTGTTTGGTGTAGATGTCAAAATGACACCTAGCGCGGGGACCTGCTTGCTGTAGGTGTCAAAATGACACCTACCGTGGGGACCTGTTTGCTGTAGGTGTCAAAATGACATCTAGCGCGGGAGCCGGCTTGCTGTAGGTGTCAAAATGACACCTACCGTGGGAGCCTGTTTGCTGTAGGTGTCAAAATGACATCTAGCGCGGGAGCCTGCTTGCTGTAGGTGTCAAAATGACACCTACCGTGGGGACCTGTTTGCTGTAGGTGTCAAAATGACACCTACACCGATGCCCTGCTGTCCGTAGGTGTCAAAATGACATCTACCGTGGGAGCCTGCTTGCTGTAGGTGTCAAAATGACACCTACCGTGGGAGCCTGTTTGCTGTAGGTGTCAAAATGACACCTAGCGCGTGAGCCTGCTTGCTGTAGGTGTCAAAATGACACCTAGCGCGTGAGCCTGCTGTCTGTAGGTGTCAAAATGACACCTACACCGATGCCCTGCTGTCTGTAGGTGTCAAAATGACATCTACAGCGTGAGCCTGCTTGCTGTAGGTGTCAAAATGACACCTACACCGATGCCCTGCTGTCTGTAGGTGTCAAAATGACATCTACAGCGGCAGCCGGTTCACATTAGGTGTCAAAATGACACCTACAGCGGTAGCCAGCGGGCCGCGGCAGCCCATGAGCCACGGGAGCCGGTTCGGAGTAGGTGTCAAAATGAGGCGGAGTCCACCAGGCGGGATCAATGAGCCGAGCAGCCTGCGAGCAAACACAAAACACAAAAACGCAAAGACACAAAACGGCTGCCCCGCTGTGCGTGATCGCACGCACGTTCGGGACAGCCCAGTGCTAACAACTGTGAAGCTTAGGAACTGCTGGTGCTGTCGTAACCGTAGACGCCGCCGCCGCCCATACTCATGGTGCCCATGCCGCCCACGGGGCCTGCGTAGCCGTGGTACGATGTGACAGAGACGCCGCCACCGGCACAGGATCCGCTAACCCAACCTGCAGCAGGTACCAGCAGGAAGAAGAGCACGAAAATGATCAGGAACACAACCGCCCACCGAGTGTATCCACCGAACGCTCCGTACATATCATCTATCCCTCCTTTGAAAGATACCTCATCAGATGTTGGGACAAATGCCGCATGGTACGGACACTCGCGGAGGCACACCGGAATGGGCGGATGCCCGGCTAGCGGGCACGTGTCGGTGAAGTGTGACCGACGACAGGGGGAGTCGACGTTGACACAAGCAGATAGGACTACGAATCAGTTCGCGCTGTTGCCTGGCATCCGGGTCGGGCACGCGCAAGATGAGGCGGCAGCTACGGGGTGCACCGTGATCGTTGTGCCAGGTGGTGCGACAGCCGGCGTCGACGTGCGCGGGGGTGCACCTGGTACGCGCGAAACCGATCTGCTCAGCCCGTTGAACACCGTCGAGTGTGTGCACGCGGTGCTGCTGACCGGGGGAAGCGCCTTTGGGCTCGACGCCGCCGCGGGCGTGATGCGCTATCTGGAGGCGCAAGGCGTCGGGTTCGACACTCAAGTCGCCAAAGTTCCGATTGTGGTCGGGGCTGTGTTGTTTGATCTCGCCGTTGGCTCCGCGGCAGTTCGCCCGGATGCGGAGATGGGGTATCAGGCGTGTCTGGCGGCAGGGCTCGGTGCGCCGGATGAGGTCGCGACAGGGAGCGTCGGCGCTGGGACCGGGGCCACCGTCGGCAAACTCGCTGGCCTAGGGAGCGCCACCAAGTCCGGTATCGGTTTTGCGCGGGAGCGCTGGGGCGACCTCGAGGTGCAGGCACTCATCGCCGTGAACGCTGTCGGCGAGGTGGTCGAAGAGGCGGGCAATGTCTTGGCGGGCGTTCGCGGTTCAACCGCAGGCACGTATGTGCGCGCGCACGACTTGCTGCGAGCTGGGGCAGAGGCCACTGCTAGCGATCGCGATCGTGATCACGACTCATCAGGCGGGCTCAGCACAAACACGACGATTGGCTGTCTGTGGACGAACGCCCGGCTGACCAAGGCGCAAGCGGCCAAGGTGGCGCAGATGAGCCACGACGGGCTGGCGCGATCGATTCAGCCCATCCACACACCGCATGACGGCGACACGATGTTTGCGTTGTCGGTCGGCGACGTGCCGGCAGACATGACCGTCGTCGGTGCGCTCGCCGCAATTGTGACGGCTGCGGCTGTGCGAGACGCAGTCCGTTCGGCGACAGACCTGGCAGGCCTACCGTCCGCCGCGAGTTGGCGGGGCTGAACCCATAGTGGCACAGTGGCGCCGCTGAAGATGTAGCGGCAGTGGCGCGGCAGAGTACGGACTCTCGCTGAGCGCGGGGGCTCGGCGTGGCGCCGCGCGTTCGCCGCTGTGGCGCCACGTTCCCGCCGCTGTAGCGCCACTAAACGGCTGGCGCCTGCTTTGTGTAGCCCCGATCACGCGCTATCCTACACCACTGCCTGACGCGGTCTGCCTTGACCGCGTTCCTTGTCCACACGTATACTGTATTAAAATACATTTATGAGGATGTTTATTCATGCAGACACGTGTGCGCGTCGGCATCGTCGGCGCGAATGGATACTCCGGCCTTGAACTGGCGCGACTGCTGCTGGCCCATCCAGGAGCTGACTTGACTTACGTCGCGGCGAGCAAAGACGCAGCCGGTGCGCTGGAGGATGAGCAACCGTTTCTGCGCGGAACGAACAATCTGCAGGTTACTGCCTACCATCCGGATGCCTGCGCCGACGCTTGCGACTTTGTCTTTGTCGCGCTACCCTCCGGCAGTTCTGGGGCAATCGCGCTCGACCTGCGCGAGCGGGGCTTGCGCGCAATTGACCTGTCTGGTGACTTGCGCCTGCCAGCCGGCGAGTATGAGCGCTGGTACGGCCGCGCCGCCTTGCCCGAGGCGGGACTCGACGAAGCCGTCTACGGCTTGACCGAGTGGCGGCGGTCCGAGATCGCCCAGGCGAACCTCATCGCCAACCCGGGTTGCTACGCGACCGCTGCTGAGTTGGCGCTGTTGCCGCTGACGGCATCTCACGGCGACATCCTCTTGCCGTCCGCGCCGGTCATCATTGATGCGAAGTCCGGGGTCTCCGGCGCCGGGCGCAAAGCGACGCAGAGCGGGCTGCTCGGTGAACTCGCGGAGAACTTCTACGCCTACAAAGTCGGTCGGCACCAGCACACACCGGAAATCGAGCGCCAGTTGTCGGGGACAGGCGACATCCGCGTGCTATTGAACACACAGTTGTTGCCGACAGTTCGTGGCATATACATCAGTGCGTACGTACAGACTCGTGATGGCGTTTCTACAGCGGAGCTCTCGTCTCTCTACCAATTTTATTACGATCGCGAACCGTTTATCCGCGTTCTGCCGGCGGGGCGGGTGCCTGAGTTGAAGCACGTGCGCGGCTCGAACTACTGCGATATCGGCTTCGCGGTCGACGAACGGACGGGAGTCGTGCAGGTGTTCAGCGTGATCGACAATTTGCAAAAAGGCGCCGCTGGTCAGGCGGTGCAGAACTTCAATGTGATGAACGGGTTTGCGGAGACCGACGGGCTGCTCGCGCAGCCGTTGTACCCATAAGGCAGGGGGAACGCCGTGATGGCAGATTGGACGCCGATGGATTGGACGCCGATGGCAGATTGGACGGTGCTAAAGATGGGCGGATCCCTCCAAGGCGCTGGACTCGCCGCGCTCGCAAGCGCGATCGCATGGTGCCAACAGAGTGGGCAGAACGTGGCGGTTGTGCACGGCGGCGGACCGCGCATTTCGCAGGCACTGAACGAAGCGGGGATTGACCTGCCATTTGTCGACGGCGAGCGCGTCACGACAGCGGCAGGCATGGCGGTGGTGGAGCGCGTGCTGGCGCGTGACGTCAACCGCGAGTTGACCGCGAGTCTGCAGAGCGCAGGCATCGCCGCGGCGGGGGTGTCTGGCGCGGACGGTGTGCTCGAGGCGGTGCCACTGCCGGGACGTGAGCGGACGGCGCGGGTCGGGCGCGTTGTGACTGAGCCGCTTGAACGACTGGCTGTGGACGGACTTGTGCCCGTGATGGCACCGCTTGGTTGCGATGCGTATGGTCTGTCGTACAACATCAACGCCGACCTGGCTGCTGGCGCTGTGGCTGGCGCGCTGGGCGCCGGCCGGGTGGTGTTTTTGACGGACGTGCCTGGGATTTACGAAAACTTCGAGGCCAAAGCGCTGCTGACCGACACATCCGCGGAGCACCTGCGGCAGTTGCTGCAGGCGGGCCGCTTTCACTCTGGCATGATCCCGAAAGTCAACGCGGTCCTCTCCGCCCTCGCCGCTGGGGTTCAGACAGCGTTTGTGGTCGACGGCGCAGATGCGCGCGCGCTGCAGTGGGCGGTCGGGGACGAGGTTGGCGCGTTCGCGGGGGCAGGCAACGCGGCGGGGAACGCAGCGCCGAACAGGTTGGCGGGGAACGAAGTGGCGGGGGCAGGCGCGGCGGCGACCACGTCCGCAGCGGCCGAGATAGCGCAGACCCCCGGAGCTGAGCGAACGTTTGGCACGCGTGTCGTGATCGGGCGAGCGGGCTAGGGCATGGGCGGCCTGCCGGATGCGCGGGCCAGCACATTATCGGGCGGGGTCGTTTCACAGGAGCGAATAGGAGGGGGCGCATTATGGACGTCTTGATGAACAACTACGGATCACGCGCGGTGGAGCTCGTGCGCGGGCACGGCGCGTACCTGTACGATGCGGATGGCAAGGAGTACCTCGATTTCACTGCCGGAATTGCGGTCTGCAATCTGGGACACGCCCACCCGGCTGTCGCGGGGGCCTTGGCGGACCAGGCGCAGACGCTCGTGCACTGCTCGAACCTGTACCTCATCCCGGGGCAAGTGCGCCTGGCAGAAAAACTGACGGCTTTGTCCGGGCTCGAGCAGGCGTTTTTCTGCAACTCCGGCGCCGAGGCGAACGAGGCCGCGATCAAACTGTCGCGCCGCTACGCCTGGCAGAAGGGTGAGACGGAGCGCACGCAAATTGTCACCTTGCCGAGCGCGTTCCACGGCCGCACCCTCGGGTCCCTCTCCATCACGCCAAAACCGGCCTATCACCAAGGCTTCACCCCGCTTTTGCCGGACTGCTTCACGCCGCCGGCGCTTGCGGACGTCGTCGATGCCATCAGCGAGCGGACCGCGGCCTGCTTCGTCGAGGTGGTGCAGGGCGAGGGGGGTGTCAACGTGATCGATCGCGATGTCCTCCACGCCATCTCCGCCCGCTGCCGCGAAGTGGGCGCGCTGCTCGTCGTCGACGAGGTTCAGACGGGCGTCGGGCGGACGGGGTCGTTCTTTGCGTTTCGCGAAGTCGGCCTTGAACCGGACATCGTCACGATGGCGAAAGGCCTGGCCAACGGGGTGCCGGTCGGTGCGGTGCTGGCGCGCGCGGAAGTCGCGGCGGCATTCACGCCGGGTAGCCACGGCTCGACCTTCGGCGGGAACCCGCTGGCGATGGCCGCCGCAAACGCGGTCGTGGACATCGCGTCGCAGCCGCAGTTTTTGGCTGCGGTTCGCCAGCGCGGGGAGGAACTTTCGCACGCCCTGACCCAGTTCGGCGACGAGGTGTCGGGGAAGGGCCTGATGCTCGGGATCACGGTCGCCGACGCCAAAGCCTTCGCCGCTGCGGCACTGGCTGCGGGCGTGCTCGTCACTGCGGTCGGCGAACGGCGGGTGCGCTTCGTGCCGCCGCTCATCATCGAATCGTCGCACATCGCGGACTTGGTGACGCGGCTGCGCGGCGCAGGTCTGTAGGTAGACGCTACGACGCGTGCGGGGCGCGGGGGGCTGGGCTGGGCTCCTCGCGGGCGCAGGGGCGCAGGGGCGCAGGGGCGCAGGGGCGACGGGATCCGGCCGATTTGCATCGGATAGTGACACCGGTGTCACTGCAGGCTGGCGCATCGGGCTTCACGCGCGGCGCGAGGGCACCTCGCCCACCCTCCACCCGCCGTCGCTTGGATGATGCGCGTCGGTGTAGTTGCCATTCTGATACCTACCTACCTACCTACCTACGGCAAACGGACTACGCGTGCAGATGTCATTTTGACACCTGCAGCCAGGAGGGCATCGACGTAGATGTCATTTTGACACCTAGGAGTGGAAGCACGCTTACGTAAGTGTCATTTTGACACCTACGGACGGAACTACGCTCGCTAAGTGTCATTTTGACACCTACAGTCAGCGTGGCATCGGCATAGATGTCATTTTGACACCTACGGACAGGAGGGCATCGGTGTAGGTGTCATTTTGACACCTACAGCCAACAGGGCATCGGTGTAGGTGTCATTTTGACACCTACAGCCAACAGGGCATCGGAGTAGATGTCATTTTGACACCTACAGCCAACAGGGCATCGGTGTAGGTGTCATTTTGACACCTACAGCCAACGGGGCATCGGTGTAGATGTCATTTTGACACCTACAGCCAACGGGGCATCGGAGTAGGTGTCATTTTGACACCTACAGCCAGCAGGGCATCGGAGTAGGTGTTATTTTGACACCTACAGCCAGCAGGGCATCGGAGTAGGTGTCATTTTGACACCTACAGCCAGCAGGGCATCGGCGTAAGTGTCATTTTGACACCTACAGCCAGCAGGGCATCAGCGTAAGTGTCATTTTGACACCTACAGCCAGGAGGGCATCGGAGCAGGTGTCATTTTGACACCTACAGCCAGCAGGCTCCCGCGCTAGGTGTCATTTTGACACCTACAGCCAGCAAGGCATCGGTGTAGGTGTCCTTTTGACACCTACAGCTAACAGGGCATCGGAGTAGGTGTCATTTTGACACCTACAGACAGCAGGGCATCGGAGTAGGTGTCATTTTGACACCTACAGCCAGGATGGCATCGGTGTAGGTGTCATTTTGACACCTACAGACAGCAGGGCATCGGAGTAGGTGTCATTTTGACACCTACAGCAAGCAGGCTCCCGCGCTAGTTGTCATTTTGACACCTACAGACGGCGTGGCATCGGTGTAGGTGTCATTTTGACACCTACAGCCAACAGGGCATCAGCGTAAGTGTCATTTTGACACCTACAGCCAACAGGGCATCGGTGTAGTTGTCATTCTGACAACTACGGCGAAGGGAGAACGCCGTTCCCGCAAACAAAGGCTGCCCCCTAGTGGCTTTGCCGTGCCACTAGGGGCAGCCTTTGTTATCACAGAAGCGCATCGTGCGCCGAGTGTGAAATGACAAACAGTTTTCTGACTGTGTCGAAAATCCGAAAATTCACGCTTGAGCCACTTCATGCCTATGCATAGGTAACGTAACTCGTGTATAATAAACCATGGCAGTTTCGTCACAATGGTCATACTTTCGACAGTACAGGCAATCCTTCCATATCTTATGTGGCAGAGTATGCTTCTCGACCACCCGGAATCCGAGTTTATCGAAGAACACGGTCTGGTAGGTCAGGGAGAGCACTTGGTCGATTCCAAGCGACTGAGCGTCTGCCAACAGGTATTCGACGATTTGGCGACCGACGCCTTGACCTTGGGCTCTCGGATCTACGGCGAGCGAACGGATCTCCGCCAAGTCGCGCCACAGCACATGTAGTCCGGCTGTACCCACGACGCGTCCTTCCAATGTTCCGACGATGAAGCATTGTAAATTTTCGTACAGTGACTTTGTGGAGCGAGGCAGCATCAGTCCCATCTCTGCAAACTGCGCGATCAGTTCTTGCATCGCCGGCACGTCGTCCACGGTAGCCCGTCGAATATCCAATGGCAGCTGCCTCCTTTCTCGGTGACGGTTTTATCCGCAGCAACATGAATACTTATAACATACGATAGCATTATTATTCAATATGTCGTATATTTTTTCACAAGTGTGTCGGGTCTATTCGGTCGCACCTTTGGCCTCTCGCCAAGGTTTCGATAGAAGAAAGAAGAATCACACTTAGAAACAGCACCACTCAGAAGCAGTACCACAAGCCTCCAGGCACTTAGCGCAATACTGAGTCATCACAATCGCACTGCTAGGAGAGCGATACATTCAGAGAAGGACGGCACCCCAGGAGGCAGCAGGTGAAAAACGGCCGAGCCAGCCGAGCCAGCCGAGCCAGCCGAGCCAGCCGAGCCAGCCGAGCCAGCCGAGCCAGCCGAAATGTCGACTGAATTGCCGGCGAACGGCACCCTGCCAGGGTGCGAAACGTCCTCAGCGAGAGAGGAAGTGACGAGGTTGAACTTGAACGCATTGACGACGCAGATCGACCGAGAACACGACAGTTGTGGGATCTTCGCCCGCATCGAAAAAACTGGGATGCCGACCCGAACCCCTGTGGTTGCCGGGCTTGAAGCGCTCAACGCCCTCAGTCACAGGGCGGGGTACGTTCAGGGTGAAGGCGATGGGTGCGGACTCTTGCTCGACATTCCGCGCGCGCTCTGGCGGCGTTGGCTGATTGAACGCGGATTGACGCAAAAAGGCGCCGATGTGGTTGATGATGAGCGTTTTTTCGTCGCCCACTTACTGCTGAACCGAGCTAAGTCTGGCCAATTGCTGGACGAGGTCATCACGGACTTGAAGTCGGCCGGTTTCAATTTGCTGCTGACGCGCGTTGACGTGTCGAATCAAGAGGCGCTCGGTCCGCTCGGCAGCCAGGAGAACCCCGTGTTTGTGCAAATCGCGGGCCTGACGCCGGAGTCGGATGACGTCGCTGTGATTGACCTGATCACGGCGCTCGAACGCCACAATGGACTCCACGTCGCGTCCATGAGTCGGTCCACCTGTGTCTATAAGGTTGTCGGCGACGGCGAGACACTCGCGAACTTCTATCCGGACCTTCGCGATGCAGACTGCACGTCGGCGTTTGTGCTTGCGCATACCCGCTACTCCACGAACACGACCACGTCGTTCTTCCGCGTGCAGCCGTTTGGGCTGCTCGGGCACAACGGCGAGATCAACACAATTGCACGTTTCTATGAAGAGTCGGGCATGGCGGGTATTCCGCTTGACGCCGCGTTCTCGGATTCGCAGATGGTGGACCGCAGCCTGCACTACTTCGTAGCGAAGAAAGGCTGGTCGCTGTTTGAGGCGGCGGAGACGTTGTTCCCGCCCATCGTCAACGAAGTCAAGCAGATGCGCTCCGATCTCGCTGACATGTACATGTTCCTGCGCTCCCTGTGGGGGCCGTTTGCGCAGGGGCCGGCAGCGGTGATGATGCGGTTTGGCTCGCAGGCCGTGTTTGGCGTCGATGCGCTCGGACTGCGGCCGATGTGGCTGGTCGAGACCGCCGACGGTTACACCTTCAGTTCGGAACAGGGCATCGTGCCGACCTCGCAGTGGGTGGCCGACCCGAAGCCGCTCTCTCCGGGCGAGAAGATGGGGGTGGAGTTCACCGCCAACGGTGTGATTCTCTACCCGTACACGAAACTGCAACGCCATGTCTTTGCGCGCATGATGACGCGCTATCAGTTCGGACACGAGGCGGCGCACGGACTGCGCTTCGCTGGGTCGCTGCACGAGCGCGGGGAAGTAGCGCACCCCTATCGGGGGCGCAAGTCGGTGGCGATTCGCCAGGCAGCGTTTGGCTGGCGCGAAGACGACGTGAAGGCCATCGACTTCGAACTGCAGACAGGCGTCGAGCCAATTCGGTCCTTGGGCAACGACAGCCCCATCGCGGCGCTCGACACCGGACTGCGCTCAATTCCGGATTTCGTCCACGAGACCGTCGCCGTCGTCACGAACCCAGCGATCGATCGCGAGCGTGAAGTCGAGCACTTCAGCACACGTACCGTGCTTGGCAAGCGGCCGTCGCTCGATGGGTTGTACCAGGATGCGCCGCGCGTCGAGATCCAATCGCCGCTTCTGCTTGAAGAACTGTCGCCGGCATCGGACGTGACGCTCGAGGACATCGAGGCCATCGCGAACCGCCGCGAGACGCTCTGCTACGAAGATGCACTGGCAGCTCTGCACACGGGGCCGTACGGAACGGTGGAAATTCTGCTGCACCGGCATGAAGGCGAGAGCGTGTCCGCGGCGCTCGCGCGCTTCTCACAGGAGGCGCTCGAGGCAGTGCAGGCGGGGGCCAACGTGATTGCGCTCGACGACCGCCTGTCGTTCGCCCGCGGCGCGTACATCGACGCGTTTCTCGCCGTTGCAGCTGTGCACAAAGCGCTGTTGCGGCCGTCGTCCAGTCAAGGCGGCGAGCACCTGCGCCGACGCACGAGCATCGTGTTGCGCAGCGGCGCGATGCGCAACCTGCACGACATCGTGACGGCCATCGGCCTTGGCGCCGAAGCGGTCGACCCGTATCTGATGTGGGAACACGCGGCGCAAAAAGGCAGTGTGGCCGGCGTCGAAAACCTTCACGCGGCGCTCTGCAAAGGTCTCGAGAAAGTCATTTCGACGCTTGGCATTCACGAGTTGCGCGGCTACGAGCGCTTGTTTGGCGCGATTGGCCTACACGAGGAAGTCTCGCAGTGGCTCGGCGTGCCGACCTTCTGCGGCGGCAAAGCCGGCTTTGGCTTCGCGGCGATGGAAGCGGAGGCTGCCTTGCGTCAGGCGCTGTACGACGTCGACGACGAGAAGCAGCTCCGGCGCGCGAAAAACTTCCAACTCTACCCGCGCATCTGGAAGGCTGCCGGCCTTGTCGCGATGGGAGAGGCGGAGTACGAGACGTTCTACGACCGGCTCGCGACGTTTGAGCGCGAGAACCCAATCAGCATCCGCCACGTGCTCGGTTTCAAGGGCATCGACGACGCTGCAGTCGCAAGTGCGACCGGCGGCGAAGCTGTGGACGTGTCGGCTGAGGCAGCGGGATCCGGCGCAGACACGAAGGCTGGCGGAGACGCGAAGGTGAGCGTCGACAGCACCGAAGTCGACACGACGATCGACGGCCACAGCTACCCGCTGGTCATCAGCTCGATGTCGTTTGGCTCGCAGAGCGAGACCGCATACCGCGCGTACGCGGAAGCCGGGTACCGGACAAACATCGTCGCCTTGAACGGGGAGGGCGGCGAGATCAAAGACTTGCTCACGCGCTATCCGCGCCACCGCGGTCGGCAGATCGCGTCCGGTCGCTTCGGCGTCAACGCGGACCTTTGCAACGGCGCGTACGTGCTCGAAATTAAGATCGGCCAAGGCGCGAAGCCGGGCGAGGGCGGTCACCTGCCGGGATCGAAAGTGACCGAGCAAGTCGCCGCAGCCCGGAACGCGTCGCTCGGCACGGACCTGATTTCGCCGTCCAACAACCACGACATCTACTCGATCGAGGACTTGGCGCAGGTCGTACACGAACTGCACGAGATTAACCCGCACGCCAAGGTCGCGGTGAAGGTGCCCGTCGTGCCGAACATCGGGACGATCGCGGTTGGTGTCGTGAAGGCCGGCGCCGACGTCGTGACGCTCAGCGGCTTTGACGGCGGCACCGGTGCGGCGCGTGCACACGCGATCCGCCACGTCGGGTTGCCGGTCGAGATTGGCGTGAAACTGGCGCACGAGGCGCTGTGTGCGGCTGGGCTGCGCGACTCGGCCGAGATTTGGGCTGACGGCGGCATGAAATCGGGTGCAGACGTCATGAAGGCGATTTTACTAGGCGCAAACCGCGTCGGGTTTGGCACGATGGCGATGGTGGCGATTGGTTGCACATCCTGCCGCGCGTGCCACAAGGACACCTGCCACGTCGGCATCGCGACACAGATGACGAGCCTTGAGGAAGCGAAGGAGAAGGGCCTGCCGAAGTTCGAACCACGCGAGTTTGAGCAAGCGGTTGGGTACCTGCAGCGGCTGTTCACGGCGATTGGCGAGCACGTCGCGCGGCTGACGGCAGCGCTTGGTGCGACTCGGACGCAAGATTTGGTCGGCAAGAGCGACCTGTTGACGCAGCTGTCGATGCACGACGCGCTCGATGTGAACTGGCTGATCAAGCGCAACCTGCGCCACGACGGACTCGGCGTGAACGTGCAGACCCGCCACGGCAACACGTTGGCGGCAGAGGAAGCGGAAGTGCTCGCGATGGCAGCTGGCACGGAGACAGCGGTTGCGGGCGTGACGATGGGTGGCGACTCGGTGCCGGAGGCTATGGTGTCGCGCACCGGCAAGGGTGTGCTGTGGAAGGTGTTGACCGGGTCAGGCCGTGCAGAAGTCGACGGAGGTTCTGATTCAGGCGCGGCCAGCGCTGAGACTGCAGGCATTGTCGGGTTGCCGCGGGCGCAGGGCACCCGCCAAGCTGGGCAGAAGGTACGCCTCGGCGCTGACGATGTGCGCATCTCGAACGAGACCAGCAACGTCGGCGGCAACGGCTTCGCAGCGTATCACACGGAAGGCATGGTGTCCGTGGCGCACGGCGGCGGCCAGGACGGCGTCGGCAAGGCAGCGTTCGGGGGCAAAATCGTGATCCTCAAACAGCAGGGTCCGGACGGCGTCTGGCGCGGCGGCTCGGTCGGCAAAGGTCTCGCCTACGGTGCGCAGCGCGGAACGTTCTTCATCCAGGGCGATGCGGATGCGCGCGCCGGGATTCGGCTGTCTGGCGCCGACATCGTCATCGGCGGCGAACCGCGCCCGGTGCGCGACGAACTCGGCTGGGTCGGTGAGCGCGCCAACCTGAAAGGCTTCGCGTTCGAGTACATGACGGCGGGGCGCGCGGTCGTTCTCGGCGACCCCGGCCCCTGGATTTGCTCCGGCATGACTGGCGGCTCGGTCTACGTCCGCATGAGCGAGCAAATCGGCCTGACTGAGGATGTGCTCCGGCGCCGCCTCGCCAAGGGCGCGAAAGTGGTGCTGCGCTACCTCGACGAGGACGGCGAGCGCGACGTCGAGGAACTCCTGACCAACTACCAGCGCGAACTGCGCCACAGCGGCCAGTGGGAGGCGGCGAACGCGCTGCAGCCGATGATTGACGCGCCGGTTGACCACTTCATGATGGTCCGCCCTGGCGCGGAGATCACGGACCAGACGATCGCGACGGAGTAAGTTTGGTGGGCGGCTGAGCGGCTGAGCGATGCTGGGCCGCGGGCCTGGGCCGGCCGGGTGCGGCGATGCGGCTGGGTCGGCGGAGGTCACCGCGCGTGTGCGCATGCCGCAGTTGGCGCTCAGAGTTCAAATTGGATGGGCCGACCTGCTCAATGGTCGGCCCTTTCCGTTCGTGTGAGGGGAGTCTGGATCGCGCGAACGAGCCGGACACCGCCGGGGCTAGAACTAAATTTAATCGGTATGCCCCCGCGACGGGGGCATACACCATGTAAGAACTGAAAGCTGGCGGGGAGCGCTAGCTACCGATCGCAAACAACGGATATTTTTCACTAAGCGAAACGTGACGTTGGACCGGTTTGGCATTGACCGGGGGTAACGAGGCCGGAGCACGCTATGCCAAAACGCTAACGTCCTGAAAACGCGTTATCGGTTCCGGACAGCGGGTTTTATCGGCGATAACGCCCCCAAACAGCGTTATTGATGAGTTGAGGTGCTGAAAATCGGGATCTCAGGGGAGATAACGCGTTTTGAAGACGTTACGTGGGTGTTTTATGTTAACTAGGGAGCGGATAACGCGTTCTGAGGGCGTTATGTGGAATGCGTCGCGCTTCCCGCGCCGCATATCAATGCCGGCCCGCCACTTCCGATTCCTTTGCGGCATCGCAGTCGACTCAGTAGGCGCAGACGGGCTCGAGCTGTGGGCGGCCACGCAGAATAGCGGCACAGGACCGCTTAACGGGGTCAAAACCGCCCCCGAATCGCCGAATAGGCGGCTTAGAACCGCCTATCGACGTGATCACCCACCTTCTGGACCTCCAAAAGAGTGAATTGGCCGTTTTCGGCAGCCTATCGGGGAGGAAATGCGGGTGGATCGCGCCGATAAGCCGCCCTGTGCGGTTATGGCGGCGGGAACTGCCGCTCACCGCTCACCGCTCACCGCTCACCGCTCACCGCTCACCGCGCTAACAATCGCAGCTTGATAAATATTCGCTGGCATGTATAATCATGCGTGTGGAGGTTAGTGCATATGGTGATTATGCAGATAGGGTTGAGAGCGAACGGTGTGTTGGATCGAATTCGAGAGCGACGATGAATCGTCGCAACCGAATCAGCACTGAATCGGCACCGAATGGGCACCCAAGCCGCGCCGAATCAGGACAGCTGAACGAGACAATCAACCTGATGTGATAGAGCAAGCCGAACCGCGAGGCAACTCGCAGCGTAACCGAACGCCAAACCAAGCGGCCCGGCGAACCAAGCGGCAGGCCGAACCAAGCGGCAGGCGAACCAAGCGGCCCGGCGAACCAAGCGGCAACCGAACCAAGCGGCAACCGAACCAAGCGGCAGGCGAACCAAGCGGCAGGCGAACCAAGCGGCAGGCGAACCAAGCGGTCCGCTGAACCAGGCCGCACCGTCATTCGAAATTGAATTTGAAACTCAAACCGGAGAGGGGAATGCGGCGTGAGCGTCGTAAAGGCGATTGGAAGTGTAGGGCGGGGCGAATCGGCCATTGTGCCACTCGGAGACGGGTACCTGTCGGTCCGGTTGCAGAATGCGCTGATGGTGGCGCACCAGTCGCTCCGAGGCCGCGACCTGCTCGATTTCTCCGACTATGCGCCACACGAGATCGAGTCGCTGCTAAAACTCGGCCTCGTGCTGAAGGAAGCACAGAAGAGCGGATTCCGCCACGAGCTGTTGCCAGGCAAGACGCTGGCACTGGTGTTCGATAAAGCGTCGACGCGGACGCGCGTGTCATTTGAAGTCGGGATGCTGCAGCTAGGCGGGCATGCGTTGTTCATGCCAGGCAGCAGCACACAGATGGGCCGTGGTGAGCCCGTAGCTGACACAGCGCAGGTGATGTCGCGGTATGTGGACGGCATTATGATCCGGACGTTTTCCCACGCGATGGTGCAGGAGCTAGCGCACTACGCGACAGTGCCGATCGTGAACGGTCTCACGGACGACCACCATCCGTGCCAGGTGCTCGCGGACGCGATGACCATCTGGGAGCACAAAGGAACGTTCAAAGGTGTCACCGTCGCCTTTATCGGCGACGGCAACAATATGGCAAATTCCTGGCTGCAGGCCGCACCGAAACTCGGTATGAACATCCGCGTCGCAAGTCCGGCCGGGTTCCTGCCGCCAGCTTCGATCGTCGAAGAGGCGAAGCGCGCAGCCGTCGTCAACCGCTCGCAGGTGCTGGTGACAACCGACGTCGTGCGCGCCGTCCAAGGCGCTGACGTCATCGTCACAGATGTCTGGGCGAGCATGGGCGACGAGGAGGAGGCGGAGGTGCGCAAGGAGATCTTCCGCGACTACCAAGTTAACGCACAGCTCGTCAGTCACGCCAAGCCAGACTACCTGTTCCTGCACTGCCTGCCCGCGCACCGCGGGGAAGAGGTGACTGCAGAGGTGCTCGACGGCGATCACTCGGCCGTCTTTGATGAAGCAGAGAACCGCTTGCACGCACAAAAAGCCGTTTTGGCCGCGCTCATGGCAGATGCCGGCGCATTCGGGGAGGAGATTTAATCATGGCAAAAGAGAAACTCGTACTCGCATATTCGGGCGGTTTGGATACATCGGTCGCCATCACCTGGTTGACTGAAAAATACGGCTACGATGTCGTCGCGATGTGCGTCGACGTCGGTGAAGGCAAGAACCTCGACTTCGTTCAGAAGAAGGCCCTGCAAGTCGGCGCCTCCAAGTCCTACCGCGTGGATGCCGTAAACCGCTTCGCAGACGAGTTTGTGCGCCCGGCCATCCTGGCGAACTCCCTCTACGAAGGCAAGTACCCGCTCGCGTCTGCGCTGTCGCGCCCGCTCATCTCGCAGCTGCTGGCTGAAGTCGCCGCGCTCGAAGGGGCGACGGCAGTCGCGCACGGCTGCACAGGCAAAGGCAACGACCAGGTCCGCTTCGAAGTCTCCGTCAAGGCCTTGAGCCCAAAACTCAGCGTCATTGCGCCCGTTCGCGAGTGGGGCTGGACGCGCGACGAGGAAATTGCCTACGCCAAGGAGCACAATGTGCCGATCCCGGTGACCCTTGACAGTCCCTACAGCATCGACGCCAACCTGTGGGGCCGGGCCATCGAGTGCGGCGTGCTCGAGGACCCGTGGGCCGATGCGCCAGAGGACGCGTTCGAGTGGACAGTGAGTGCCGAAGCCGCGCCGAATGAGGCGGAGTTCGTCATCGTCTCGTTCGACGAAGGCGTGCCTGTCGCCCTGAACGGCGAAGTGCTGCCGCTTGCTCAGTTGATTCTGAAGCTGAACGCAATTGCGGGGGCGCACGGAGTGGGCCGGATTGATCACGTCGAGAACCGCCTCGTCGGCATCAAGTCGCGCGAAGTCTACGAGTCGCCGGCTGGCATTGTGCTCGTCAACGCCCACAAAGAGCTCGAGACCCTGACGTTGACGCGTGAAGTCGCGCAGTACAAGATGGGGGTAGAGCTCGAGTACAGCAAACTAATCTACAACGGACTGTGGTTCTCGCCACTGAAAACGGCGCTCGACGCGTTTATCCAAGAGACGCAGAAGAACGTCACCGGCGACGTCCGCGTGAAACTCTACAAGGGCCAGGCGCAAATTGTCGGCCGTAAGTCGCCATATTCGCTGTACCGGCACGACCTCGCGACCTATTCGACCGGCGACACCTTCGACCACAACGCAGCTGTCGGTTTCATCCAGCTGTGGGGCATGCCGACCACCGTCTACGCCGACGTGCAGACGAAGCTCGGCCACACCGCACAGGCACCGGCAAGCGGCCTCGGTGGCGCCAACTCGTCCGTCCTGACTGCCGACGAAGCAGCGATTCAACTGTAACCCGCCGCGGCAGCGCACCAATCAGCCGGGAGCGCCCGCCGCGACCGCGCACGTCGCGGCCCGGCGGCTCGGAGCGGCAAAACACCGTCGCGGCAACCGCGCCGGGTGGAAGCAGCGCCCGCCGCGACCGGAACCGGCAACACAGCCGCTGCGACTTTGCGAATCAGCCGCCGCGGCAGCGCGGTTGCAACAAGAAAGGCAGGGGTTTGATGGCAACGGATGCGGACAACGCTCAGGGCAAGCTCTGGGGCGGCCGATTTACGGAACAGACCAACCAACTCGTCGAGGCCTACACGGCCTCGATTGGGTTTGATCAGCGGCTCGCCGAGGTCGACATCGAAGGCAGCATCGCGCACGCCAAGATGCTGGGGGCGTGCGGGATCATACCAGACGAGGACGCGCGGACACTCGTGCAAGGACTCACTGACCTCCTCGCAGCCGCGAAGGCCGGCCGCCTCGAGTTTCGCGTCGAGGACGAAGACATCCACATGAACGTCGAGCGCCTGCTCGCGCTGCGCGTCGGTGCGGTGGCAGGGAAGCTGCACACCGGACGCAGCCGCAACGACCAGGTCGCGCTCGATATGCACCTCTACACGAAGCGCGCTGCAGAGACCGTCCGCCAGGCTATCCGCACCCTCCAGCAGGCGCTCGTCGACTCGGCCGAGGCGAACTTCGACGTCATCATCCCCGGTTACACGCACCTGCAGCGCGCGCAACCGGTACTGTTTGCGCACCACCTGCTGGCGTACTTCTGGATGCTCAGTCGCGATGCCGACCGGTTCGCTGACGTCGCCAAACGAGCGGACAAGATGCCGCTCGGTGCAGGCGCACTTGCGGGTACGACGTTTCCGATAAATCGCGAATCTGTGATGCAGACGCTCGGCTTCGCGTCACTCTACGAGAACTCGCTCGACGCGGTGTCTGACCGCGACTACCTCGTCGACTTCCTGTCTGCGGCGAGCTTACTCATGACGCACTTGTCGCGGCTGTCGGAGGAGCTCATCCTCTGGAGCAGTGAAGAGTTTGGCTTCATCGAGCTGGCCGATGCGTACTGCACCGGGTCAAGCATGATGCCGCAGAAGAAAAACCCGGACGTCCCAGAAGTTGTGCGCGGCAAGTCCGGGCGCGTGTACGGGCACCTGATGGGGCTGCTTACCGTCTTGAAAGGACTGCCGCTCGCCTACAACAAGGACCTGCAGGAGGACAAGGAAGGCTTGTTCGACACCATCGAGACCGTGCTGCCGGCGCTCGAGCTGTTTGCCGGAATGATAGCGACGCTCGAAGTCAGGCGCCCGCGCCTGCAGCAGGCGTTTGCGCGCGACTACTCGAACGCGACCGATGTCGCGGACTACCTGGCAGCAAAGGGTGTGCCGTTTCGCACCGCGCACGAAGTCGTTGGGAAGCTCGTCCTGCAGGCGATTGAGCTAGGCAAGCCGCTCGGCGACCTCGACTTCTCCGTCTACCAGGCTGCGTCTGAGGCGTTTGAGTCAGACATCTACGAGCGCATCACGCCAGAGGCAGTCGTCGCAGCGCGCAAGTCGCGCGGCGGCACAGCGCCAGAGGCTGTGCGCTTTCAACTGGAGCTTGCGAAGACCGTTCTGGCAACACCAGGTTCTTGACCGTCTGCGCCAATGGCGCGACGATAAGACAAAAGCGGCGACTAAGAGACCGCGATAGCTGGGAGTGGACGGATTTGCTCATTGTACAGAAGTACGGGGGAACTTCGGTCGGTTCGGTGGAGCGCATCGAGGCCGTCGCTGACCGCGTCGCGCGCACGATTAAAGCCGGGCATTCCTGCGCCGTCGTCGTGTCCGCGATGGGACACACCACCGACGAACTCGTCACTTTGGCAAAAGCGATTACCAGAGACGCGGACCCGCGCGAGATGGACGCGCTGTTGTCGACCGGTGAGCAGGTATCGGCGTCCTTGCTCGCGATGGCTTTGCAAACACGAGGCTTGCAGGCGCGCTCGTTTACGGGCTGGCAGGCGGGGATTTTCACCGAGCCTGTGCACGGCAACGCCAGGTTGCTCCACATTGACAGCGACGCTTTGAACCGCGTCATCGGGCAGGGCATCGTCCCGGTTATCACCGGTTTTCAGGGCATCAGCGGCGACCGTGTGACGACGCTTGGCCGCGGCGGGTCAGACACCAGCGCGGTCGCTGTGGCGGCGGCGCTCGAGGCGGATTTGTGCGAGATCTACACCGATGTCAAAGGGGTCTACACAACCGACCCGCGGGTGGTTAAAGCGGCGCGCAAACTGGAGACCATTTCGTACGACGAGATGCTCGAACTCGCGACGCTCGGCGCTCAAGTGCTGCACCCGCGCGCGGTCGAGAACGCGAAACAGTTCGGCGTCCGGTTGGTCGTGCGTTCGAGTTTTCACGATGAGGAAGGGACGGTTGTGATGGAAGCGACATCGGGATTTGAACTTCGCGAGGCCGTCACAGGGATTGCCTTTGAGCGCGAAGTCGCACGTGTGGCAGTTGTCGGTGTGCCGCTGCAGCGCCACGGGTTGGCGACAGTGTTTAAGCGGCTGGCGTCAGACGGGGTCAATGTCGACGTCATTGTCCAAAGCGTCGTCGGAACGGATGTGGTCGACGTCTCGTTTACCGTGAAGGAAGAGGATGCGGACCGGACAGTGCGGATTGTGCGCGAACTGCAGCCGGAGCTCTCCTTCCACGACATCGTCTGCGAGACTGGGCTTGGCAAAGTCTCGATTGTGGGAGCTGGCATGATTAGCAATCCCGGCGTCGCGGCGCAGATGTTCGAGGTCATGGCGGGGGCGGACATTCCGATCGCGATGGTCAGCACCTCCGAGATCAAAGTGTCGTGTATCGTCCAAGCGGACGCTGTGGAGCGGGCTGTCAAAGAGCTGCACGCGGCGTTCCTCGAGTAACCCGCGAGGGTTGTTGCTGTCCCTTCGTGACGCGGCTGCGTGACCCATGTGCTGCGTTCCTCGAGTAGCCCGCGCGGGTTGTTGCGACACAACAACTAATTGTCGACAGAGATGCGCGCAGACGCGAATTGATTCGACGGCGTTCGACAGCGCGTGTAGAAAAGAATTTTGGACGAATTTGCGCGCCTGTGTATCAATCTTCGCAGTAAAAGCCTATAATAAGGTCGAAGTACAGATTTCATCGCGCGTCATGGTAGCTCGTAATGGTAGCTCGGATGCGTACAGGAGGACTTTAAGTGAGAGGTACTGTTAAGTGGTTCAGCTCGGAAAAAGGCTATGGGTTCATCACGCCGGAGGACGGCGGTAACGACGTGTTCGTTCACTTTTCCGCCATCAACTCCCAAGGTTTCCGCACTCTGAATGAGGGCGACCAAGTGGAGTTCGACGTGGAAGAGGGTCAGCGCGGGCTGCAGGCTGCAAACGTAACGCGTCTATAAAAGCAGGTCCAGTACGGACAAGTGCTCGACAATGACCCGTTGCGTCGGAGCGATTGCATCCGGCACGACAAAATGCCTTCGCCGTTTCGGCGAAGGCTTTTTACCATCCGGGGAAGGGGTTCGCCATGGCCAGGGACAGAGCAGAACTGGGGTTAGAACGTGCATCGCGCCAGGGGGAAGATGGACTTCCGATTACGGCGGGGGTTGAAGTTGTGCGCTATGGGCGCGCGGAGTTTCAACCGGATATCGATGAAGTTGCCAGTGAGTACGCCTTGACTGTGTTCGTCAATGACCGCGAACTCGCGACCGTCGTCTGCACGCCAGAGTACATGGAAGACTTGGCAATTGGCTTTCTTGCCTCAGAAGGGGTCATTCGGTCAATCGACCAAGTGGAATCTGTCCAACTCAGCCGCCTGCGGGGTACGGTGCGTGTGCGTACGACGAGTAACATCAACTTCAATCAGGACTTTTACAACAAGCGCTACATCGCCTCGTGCTGCGGGAAGATGCGGCAGACATTCTACTTCACGAACGATGCACAGACTGCCAAGCACGTCGACGACCCGGTGACGGTGACATCAGACGATATTTTCCGGGTAATGCGCGACCTCGATGACGCCGCCACGGTCTTTCACGAAACCGGCGGGGTTCACATTGCTGCGCTCGTCGACCCGAGGAAGGACGAGGAGATGTTGGTACGCACCGACATCGGCCGCCACAATGCGCTTGACAAGCTGTTCGGACGTGCGCTGCGCGAGCGGATGCCGCTGACAGGCCGCGTCGTCACGTTCAGTGGTCGGTTGTCTTCCGAGGTGCTGCTGAAGGTGGCGAAAATCGGGGTGGGGATTGTCCTGGCGAAGTCGGCGCCGACGGCGCTCGCGATTGACATGGCCAACGACCTCGGTATCACCGCAGTCGGGTTTGTGCGCGATGACTCGTTCAATGTGTATTCGCATGCTTGGCGCGTCGCCGGCGCCCGCCAGGTGGAGAGCGAAAGTTAGCGCGGTGTCACGGCGTTCATCGTGCCGCGCGCTGCGTGACCGGCCGCGTTCATCGTGCCACGTCCAACATCGCCGACCTTGTCGGCAGCCCCGCGCCCGGCGCCTCCGACTGCGTTGATGGTGCCGCGTCCGACGTCTCCGACTGCGTTTGCGGTGCCCCGCGCGACGTCACCTGCCGCGTTCATCGTGCCTTGTGCAGCCCGACCCGCCCCGTTCATCACTCCACGCGCTGCGTTGCCCGTCGCGTCCGCTGCGTACCCTGCTGCATTGCCGACCGCGTTCGCTGCATTGCCGACAGTGTTTCCCGCATTATTGCCGCAGCCAGCCGCAGCCAAGGTCAGTGCTACGGCCGCAGCCGTGGTCAAAGCCTTCATCTTCATCGTGAAACCCCCTTGTGTTCACCATTCACATAACGCTCCGTAGCATGCCGCAACGGCGGTAATTCTATCCATTGATGCCCCCGTGCTGGATGAGCGCAGAGTGAGAGCGCTTTCGTCTGAAATTTTGTGAAGAAATCGCAAACCGCTGTAGAAAAATCGCGGAATCTGGCGAGGGAAGCGCTTTCCATGCCTTGACGAGTTGTATGGCGGCAGGTATATTGAACACCAACAAGCCCGTGTCCCGCGTGCTTCGAGCCGCGGGGTGCGGAGCTCTACTACAACTCCATCAACCTGTTGCATGACTGGCGGAAGTGGGTAACCACGAGGGAGTGCGACAGATGACACGCCGACCGCCTGGGCACTCGAAGTGGAGTGTTCAGGCGTCGTTTCATATCAGCAGATGTCTGAATAAACAATATAGATAGACTAGGGAGACAAGGAGTGGGAGAGAAAGTGAAAATTCTCGTTGCAGACGACATTTCTCCGCTTGGCATCGAAAAGCTGGAGGCTTTGCCGGGTGCTACTGTTCGTGTGCGCACCGGCATGACAGAGGCAGAATTAACGGAAGAGATTCGCGACACCGACGCACTCCTCGTACGCTCCCAGACCAAAGTGACCGCACCAGTGCTCGCAGCAGCAAACCAGCTCAAGGTGATTGGCCGCGCCGGCGTCGGCGTCGACAACATCGACATTCCGGCTGCGACGCGCCGGGGCGTCGTCGTGATCAACGCGCCAGACGGCAACACCATCTCCGCCGCGGAGCACACGTTCGCGATGCTAATTGCGATGTCTCGCTGGATCCCGGCCGCCGACCGCTCGATTCGCGCCGGCAAGTGGGACCGCAAGTCGTTCGTCGGCGTCGAGTTGCGCGGCAAGACGCTCGCTGTGCTTGGCACCGGCCGCATCGGCGCGGAAGTCGCGAAGCGCGCGAAAGTCTTCGGCATGACCGTGCTCGGCTTTGATCCGTACCTGACCGAAGCGCGCGCCAAAGAACTCGGCATCACCCGCGTCTCCTTTGACGAAGCGATTGCCGCGGCCGACTTCATCACCGTCCACACGCCGCTCACCAAAGAGACCAAGCACATGCTTGGCACAAGCGCCTTCGCCAAAATGAAAGACGGCGTGCGCATCGTCAACTGCGCGCGCGGCGGCATCATCGACGAACAGGCACTCGCCGACGCACTGCGCGCCGGCAAGGTCGCGAGCGCCGCGATTGACGTGTTCGAGAGTGAGCCTCTCGCCAGCGATCACCCACTGCGCGAGTTCGACAACGTCGTCCTCACACCGCACCTTGGCGCATCTACGGTCGAGGCGCAGGAGAACGTCGCGATTGACGTGGCAGAACAAGTCGGCCTGCTGCTCGAAGGCAAGCCGTTCCAAAACGCCGTCAACCTGCCGTCTCTGTCGGGCGAGCTGAAGGCGTTTCTCGAGCCGTACCTCGGCCTTGGCGAGCAGCTCGGACTGTTCGCAGGGCAGTGGGTGGGCGAGTCCGTGTCAGAAGTGGAGATCGCGTTCGCTGGCCCCATCGCTGACCACGACGTGAGCTTCGTCACGCGCACCGTCCTCAAAGGCTGGCTCGGCTACCGCTACGGCGACGAAGCGAACTACGTGAACGCGCCGTTCCTCGCCGAACAGGCCGGCATTGCCGTGCGCGAAGTCAAGCAGCCACACAGCAAAGTGTTCACAAACCTGCTCACCTTGACCGTCCGCTCCGACAAAGGCGAGCACCGCGTCGCCGGTACACTCTACAACGGCTTCGGGCCGCGAATCGTCGAAATCGACGGCTACACAGTGGACGCAGCGCCAGAAGGCAAGATGCTGCTCACCCGGCACACGGACAAACCGGGCATGATTGGCCGCATCGGGAGCATCCTCGGGGACGCCGAGATCAACATTGGCGCCATGCAGGTCGGCCGCCGCGAAACGGGCGGGGAAGCGGTCATGGTGCTGTGTGTCGACAAGGTGATTTCGGATGACGTCCTCACCCGCATCACCGACGTGGACGGCATCCACCTAGCGCGCGCGGTAGATTTGTAATGTAGAGATGGCGCCCGCATTCGGAAGGCGGGTTGCCAGAGTGTGTTCGGACTGAATGTGTTCGGACTGAATGTGTTCGGACTGAGTGTGTTCGGACTGAGTGTGTTCGGATCGCGGCCGCTGTGCCGGCGCTCTTTACGGCTGCGCCCGGTCCTGGTAGTTAGCCTAGTTTTCTGGCCCGGTTTTCGCGTAGATATTTGCGTAGATAGAGGGGAGAGAGTCGGATGAACCATCCGGACAGAGTCGACAACTTTAACGGCGGCCCAGCCGCCTTGCCGCTTGAAGCCTTGCAGAAGGCGCAGGCGGAACTGCTCAACTTCAACGGTACCGGCATTTCCATGCTCGAACTCGGCCACCGCACCAAGGCGTACGCCGCCGTGCACCAGAACGCGAAGGACCTGCTCCGTCAGCTCTTGAAGGTGCCGAACGACTACGACATCCTCTTCCTCCAAGGCGGCGCGAGCCTGCAGTTCGCGATGCTGCCAATGAACTACCTGACGCCCGAACGCAGCGGCGCGTACGCCTTGACTGGCAGTTGGTCGAAGAAGGCGCTCGACGAAGCGAAGCGCGTCGGCCCGACCCGCGTCGCGTTCGACGGCAAGCCGGACGGGTATCGTCAGATCCCGCCCGCAGACACCATCGCCGTCAACCCGTCCGACGCCTACCTGCACGTCACATCGAACAACACCATCGTCGGGTCGCAGTGGAAGGCTTTCCCGGACACAGGCAGTGTGCCGCTCGTCGCGGACATGTCGAGCGACATCCTGTCGCGGGCAATCGATGTCTCGAAGTTTGCGATGATCTATGCAGGCGCCCAGAAGAACCTCGGCCCGGCTGGCGTCACGGTCGTGATCGTCAAAAAGTCGTTTGTCGAGCAGTCGACGGCCATCGCCGACGAGCGCAACCTGTCCGTCATGCTGCGGTACGACCAGTACGCGGCGAACGACTCGCTGTACAACACGCCGCCGGTGTTTGCAATTTACGTGGTCGGCCTCGTGCTCGAGTGGCTCGCTGCGCAAGGCGGCGTCGAAGCCGCTGCCGATCTCGGTCGTCGCAAAGCGGACCTCGTCTACGGCGCCATCGACGCGAGCAGTGGCTTCTACCAGGGCCACTGCGTCCCGGAAGGCCGCTCCACCACAAACGTCACGTTCCGGCTGCCAACGCCGGAGTTGGATAAAGCCTTCCTCGCCGCCGCGGAAGAGAACGGCCTGGTCGGCCTCGGCGGTCACCGCTCGGTCGGCGGCTGCCGCGCCTCCTTGTACAACGCGGTCAGCTTGGACGCCTGCGAGCGGCTGGTCGAGTTCATGGACAGCTTCCGCCGCGTCAACGGGTAAGGGCAGGCTACTGGATGCGGCTGGTTGGCTGGCCGGGGCCGCGTGGGCGGTGGGCTCGGCGGGCCGGCGGTAGGAGTCAAATGGACACTTAGCGGGCGGTGGGCTCGGCTGTAGGTGTCAGAATGACACTTGCGAGCGGATCCAGTCAGACGTAGGTGTCAGAATGACACCTACACCACCTTGCCATTCGTCGTAGGTGTCAAAATGACACTTAGCGGCTAGCGGGCTCGGCTGTAGGTGTCAAATTGACACTTAGCGAGGAGCGGGCCCGGCTGTAGGTGTCAAAATGACACTTAGCGTGCAGCGGGCCCGGCTGTAGGTGTCAAAATGACACTTGGCGGGCAGCGGGCCCGGCTGTAGGTGTCAAAATGACACTTGGCGGGTAGCGGGCCCGGCTGTAGGTGTCAAAATGACACCTAGCGGGCAGCGGGCTCGACTGTAGGTGTCAAAATGACACTTGGCGGGTAGCGGGCCCGACCGTAGGTGTCATTTTGACACTTAGCGGGTAGCGGGCTCGGCTGTAGGAGTCAAATTGACACTTAGCGGGTAGCGGGCTCGGCTGTAGGTGTCAAAATGACACTTAGCGTGCAGCGGGCCCGGCTGTAGGAGTCAAAATGACACTTAGCGTGCAGCGGGCCCGGCTGTAGGAGTCAAAATGACACCTAGAGGGCAGCGGGCTCGGCTGTAGGTGTCAAAATGACACTTAGCGGGCAGCGGACGCGGCTGTAGGAGTCAGAATGACAATTAGCGTGCGGTGGACCCGGCTGCAGGTGTCAGAATGACACTTAGCGTGCAGCGGGCCCGGCTGTAGGAGTCAAAGTGACACTTAGCGAGGAGCGGGCCCGGCTGTAGGTGTCAAAATGACACTTAGCGTGCAGCGGGCCCGGCTGTAGGTGTCAAAATGACACTTAGCGTGCAGCGGGCTCGGCTGTAGGTGTCAAAATGACACTTAGCGGGCGGTGGGCCCGGCTGTAGGAGTCAATATGACACTTAGCGTGCAGCGGGCCCGGCTGTAGGTGTCAAAATGACACCTAGCGGGCAGCGGACGCGGCTGTAAGTGCCAAAATGACACCTAGCGGGTAGCGGGTTCGGCTTGTAGGTGTCAAAATGACACTTAGCGTGCAGCGGGCCCGGCTGTAGGTGTCAGAATGACACTTAGCGTGCGGGGGGCTCGGCTGTAGGTGTCAAATTGACACTTGCGAGCGGATCCAGTCAGACGTAGGTGTCAGAATGACACCTACACCACCTTGCCTTCGCCGTAGGAGTCAAAATGACACTTAGCGTGCAGCGGGCCCGGCTGTAGGAGTCAAAATGACACCTAGAGGGCAGCGGGCCCGGCTGTAGGAGTCAGAATGACACTCTGAGCCGCGCCGTCCAGGCATCCGTCTCAAAATGACACTTAGCGCGATCCCGAATCGGATCCCGATGAAGGTCGCGAATCGGGTCCCGAATCCGACCTAGCATCCGATCCCGGTAGCAGCCGCAGCCGGGATCTACACCCCATAAGTTTGCACCAACACTCTATCGAAACGAAGGGAGCATCCCCGTGTACCAGACCGTGTTGTTCGACGTCGATGGAGTCATGCTGAGTGAGGAGCGCTACTTTGACGCGTCTGCGTTGACGGTATACGAGATTCTCCACAGCCCGCAGTACCTGGCGCGACCGGTGGAGGCCAACGTCACCGCGGCCGGCAACGCAGCCGCCCCCAACGTCACCGCCGCCAGCCAAGCAACCGCCCTGCCCCCGTTCACCGTCGACCTCGCCGAGGAGCACATCCGCGCCATTCGCCGCATCGTGTTCGCCGACGACGCCGTGCTGTACGCCATCAAGAGCCGTGGCGTCAACGCCAACTGGGACATGGTGTACCTGCAGGCGGCGATGCAGATCGCGTACCTCGTCGAGGCCTGGGTCGCGCAGGCGGGAGCCGCAGAAGTCCGCGCCGCGCTGGAGCCAGCCGTCGCGAACGGTTGGAGTCGCGCCGCCCTCCACACCCTCGGCCAGCACCTCGCCGCCGCGAACGTCGCCGCCGCCCACGTCACCGCGGCCGTAAAATTTGCCGACTTCGTCGCTGAAGTCGAGCCTGCCGCCGACAAAGCCGGCCTGTTCGCCGCCGTCGAGGCTGTGTTGCAGCGGGCGCTACCCGGCATCACCCCATTCGGGAGCGGCCGCGTCCTCTGGGACGTCTGCCAGCAGACATTCCAGGAGTGGTACGTCGGCGATGCGCACGTCAACGAGACCCGGCAAGCGGGGAAGAAGGGGTTTTTGACCGACGAGATCGCGCTTGTCGACCGCCCCGCCTTCCTCTCCATGCTCGAGTCGCTGAAGGCCGCAGGCGTCTCGCTCGGCATCGCGACCGGACGGCCGGAGCTCGAGACGATGGTGCCGCTCGACGCCATCGGCTGGCTGCAGCCCTTTGACCGCGAGCGCATCACGACCGCGAGCGACGTGCTGAACACCGAGCGCGCCATTCCGGAAGCCGCGCCGCTCTCGAAGCCGAACCCGTTTTCCTACCTACGCAGCTATCTGCGGACGCGCGACGTGAAGCAGGTCCTCGCGCACCCGCTGCCGCTGCCGGCCGACGAAGCGAAGAAGGTGCTCGTCGTCGGCGACTCGGTCGCAGACTTTCTCGCAGCGCGCGCCATCGGCTGCGACTTCGCCGCCGTTCTGACAGGGTTGGAAGGTGAGGGGGCGCGACCAATTTTCGAGGATCGCGGCGCCGACCACATCCTCTCCGACGCGCTCGGCGTCGCAGGGCTGTTCAACCTGTAGGAAGCGTCGCGGCGACATCCCAAAGAGCCTCCCGGAAGCCGCATCGCAGCTCGCCGGCACGTGGCCTGCAACTGCCTTGCGGCTTCTGGGAAACTTGCGGAAAACCGCCGCGATGGAACGTCGCGTTTGCCTTAAGATTCCGCTTGCCTGCAGACAGGTTGTCGTGCTAAGATATCACATGTCGCCTGTCGAGAGGCATGGTGATCGCAAGGCCACGGAGAGATGTCCGAGTTGGTCGAAGGAGCACGATTGGAAATCGTGTAGGCGGTTTAAACCCGTCTCGAGGGTTCGAATCCCTCTCTCTCCGCCAGCATGGCGGCGTAGCTCAGTTGGTCAGAGCACACGGTTCATACCCGTGGTGTCGGGGGTTCAAATCCCTCCGCCGCTACCAATGAAATGCAAGACAGATGCTTTAATACTGCGGGTTCGTGCCTCTCTATCGTGCGAAATTTCGATCCACTCGACGAGAGAACTGATGACCGCCTTGCGCTCGGTGTCATTGCCGACGTGCAGGCGGTCTTTCAGTGTGGTGAGATAACTCGTGACCACCTCATCAGGGATAGCGACGTCCTTTAGTTTGTTCATTCGTTCAAGTTCGGCCTCGAGAACGGTCTTGCGATCTGCGGCTGCCTTCAACCGGTCACGCACCAAGTCCGTTGTGACGGTGCCGTCTGCAATGGCATCCAGCATGCGGTCTATCTTGCTGGACAACTCACCGATCTCTTTGCGCACTGGCTTCTCGTCGCGACTCAGCGCTCGCCGTTCGTCGCTAAGCGCACGCTTTACGTCTTGGACAATTCTTTGGAGGGCTTCCGCACTGAACACTTTCTCGTCCAGAATCTCTATGACACGTTCCTCGAGGCGATCCTTTGGGATCGAATCCTTGCACCCACGGCAGCGATAGTAGGAGTTGCGATAACGCTTTTCGCCTCGTGTCTTGGTGGTTGACATCGTTACGTATGCCTCGTTGCACTCTCCACATCGGATCTTTCCTGATAACAGGTAAGGAGTCTGTGCCTTGAACTCTCCAGGCGCGCGTCTGCGCCCCTCTACAGTCGCGTTCACACGCTCCCACAGTTCTTTGGTGACGATAGGGGGTACCCCACCCTCCACAACCGTCTGCTTGTCCCAATCGCGCACACGGTGACCGTTCGCTGTGCCGTCTGGATTCTTCGCGTCATGCACATCCCAGGTGTAGACTCCCATGTACTTGCGATTCTGACTCCACTCCCAAAATGAGTTTTTGGTGAACGGATTGCCGCGCCGCGTGCGGTACCCCATCCCGTTGATTTCGTCAGTAATCTGCTGCAACGACTTTCCGGCCGCCATTGCCTCAAAGTAGTAGCGCACAGCTGGCGCTTGCGCCTCATCGATCTCCAATTCCTTCGTCTGCGGATTGACGCGGTAGCCGTACGGCGGAGGGCCACCCGTGTGCTTCGCCTTCATTGCGTTTTCTCTCAACCCTTTGCGCACCTCCCGTGCAAGGTTCTTACTATAGTATTCCGCCATTCCTTCAAGTACAGACTCCAGCACCACAGACTCAGGGCTGTCGTCGAGGTTCTCGAGCACACTTTCGAGGCGCACACCGTTCGTGCGGAGCTGGCGTTTGTAGTACGCGGAGTCATAACGGTCCCGCGCAAAGCGGTCCAGCTTATGCACGATAACAACGTCGAAGGTGCGCGTCTTTGAGTCTTCGATCATCCGCTGAAACTGGGGGCGACGGTCGGAGGTCGCCGTTAGTGCCTCATCAACATAAGAAGCGACGAGCGTGTAGCCCCGTCGCTTGCAGTACTCTTCTATTGCCCTCGCTTGAGCGGCAATGCTCTCGTGGCGCTGGCTGTCGCTGGAGTATCTCGCGTAGCATGCTGCCCTAAAGGACATTCCAATGCCTCCTTGACCGTCCATCCTCTATGCAGTCTGCTACGAATCGCCCTCTCGTTGATCCCTACCAACCTAGACCATTCGGACACCGTGCGTTTCTCGCCATATAGCTGCAGCACCACATTGTTGCGTCGGTTATTCGCATTCGTCAGAGGTGTGACGAGTCTGCAATTGGACGGCTCGTAGTTGCCGGAGGGGTCGACCCGGTCTATATTGCAACCCTCGAAGTAGCCGTGGCGGAGCGCCCAGTCCTTGAACGTCGGATAGTCGTGCCATTCATCGCAGACCTTTATGCCGCGGCCTCCGTAAAGTCGATAACTGCCGTGGTTGTTGTTCTCACACCTTTGGAGCATACCGGACCACGCATTATATATTTTTCGTCTGCTCGCGCCACGCCGCGCGTCTCCATGTTTTGTCCTGCCGATGGTGGCTTCGATCGTTAGGCACCCGCAACTCCTGCTTCGGCCGCCTTTCAGAGAATCGCCTGGGACGATCTTCTTTCTTCCACAGTCGCACAAACACTCCCAAAGGCTTTTTCGGCTCCGGGTCTGTCCCACGTGCCCCAACACTGTCCATCTTCCGAACTTCGCGCCACTAAGGTCCTCGCGTTTTACTCCGGGCTTTGCCACGAAATCACCCCGCGTCCATCCTACCACAAAGCGCGCACCTGTGCGTCACTTGCATTCGGTGGTGAACTGTACCGTGCATAGGCAACGGCGCGCATGGTATCACTCCTGTAAAATTGTGCGGCTTTAGTAAAGGTTTATCGTCGCGCTCGACAGAGAGAACATGCCCCCGGTGACTTGCATCTGATACTTCCCTTGTGCAGGCACGTCGAACGCTAAGGTACCTGTCTCGGACAGTCCGGGGTTCAGCTGGTCATACGAGAAAGTGACGCCGTTCATGTACATCGTCGCGCTGTTTGACGCCTGATACTTCGACTTGCCCTGTAGCAACGTGAACATAGATGAGTCAATGGTGTGAGCGCTTGTATCGTTGTTTTTGACCGTTACCTCGGCAATCATCCATATCCCGCTCTTGGCACTCAGGCTACCGATCGCATTTGTGATTTGTTGCTGGTAAGTCACTTTGTCAACGGTCACGGTGAGATGTCCAACCGTCACCGGGGTTCCGATCCTGTAGACCGGTGTAGTCGACTTCGGCGCTGTAGGCTTGCTCGCTACTGGCTTCGTGGTGTTTGGTGTTTTTGCCGCGCCACCAGTCGTGGAGTTGCCTGCCGGTGCCGTGGTTGGCGTCGAACTCGCGCCGCCATTCCCGACGGATGCAATGATGATGATGAGGACAACGAATCCACCAACCCATACCCACCAACGCTTCCATAACGCTTTCTTCGGTTTGCCTGCCATCTTGGTTCACCCCTACTGTTTGTTTGTCTCTATTGCATAGATGCGATAGTTACGCACCTAGAGCAATCTTACCTCTTTAGCCTATGCCTTACCTCAACCACCACACACCCGGTACGGGTTTGTGTTTATTGCATAGATGCGGTAGGGGGCCAGCAATTGCCGATCACATACCACGCAACACTTTCTTCTTCTCTTCCGCAAACTCCTCGTCGGTCAAAACGCCTTGTGCCTTTAATTTCGCAAGCCTTTCAAGTTTCGATACCGAGTCGTCTCTTTCCGTGGATGCCGCCACTTCGTTCTTGCTTTCCCTTTCGGCCAGTAGACGCGAGACGACGTTCGCCACTCTGACTACATCTTCTTTCGAGATATTTTCTATTTTCTTAGCGACACCGGATGCATCAATTTCAATCTTTCCTTGTATCCACCCGGCTTGATGTCGAACGCCACTGATCTTGTCTAGGGAAATGGACAACTGTTTCAAGCCGCCCATCATACCCTTGTCCAAGAAAAGAATCCGCCGCTGGGTCGCCACGATCAGCCATGTGGAGTTGTCATGCATACCGCTTGTTACGGCGTGAATCTTCTCACCAGGTTCAATAACTTCGGGAAGATACTTGATTTCCTTCTTGGTGAACCAGCGATCGAATTTTCCAAGCTCCGCGAGTTGCCTCTCGATCTCTTCTTTTGAAACACCCATCCTCAGCACATCCCTTTTATGACATCACACGCCGCTCCAAAACGGCAACGGCACCGCCTTACCGACAATCCTAATGCGTGCTTTGTCGTATGTCTTGGGGACCATTGTTTTATTCTCAGGTCGAAGGACAATCTGGTCCCCGTCGAACATGACCGTTTTCAGCGTTGCATTCTCCGCATCTACACACACGGCCGCGATTTCTCCATGTTCGACTTCTGGCTGTAGCCGAATCAAAACCAACTGGCCGCTTCTGATTCCGGCGTCGATCATGCTCTCCCCTTTGGCTTTGAGCCACACGTATTCGCCACCGTTCAGGTTGACAGCGCCTGTATCAATAGCCTGCCAGCCGATGATAGAGTCCTCAGTGAACAAAGGCTCGCCACACGCGATTTCCGCGACGATAGGAATGTTTCGCAGGGGGCCTCTGCCGATGAGGTCGGACGTGTCTTGCGGGGCTGGTAGAGCAACCCCTTCCGCCGCGAGCCGTTCCGCAAGGGTCTGGTTCCCGGTTGGTTTGCGTGGTGCATTTAAAAATGGGACATTGGACCTCCCTAAAAGGAAATCCGTCGTCACCCCATACAAAGACGCGATTTTCGCCAACGTGTCGTAGTCCGGAGAGCTGACTTCGTTTTCGTAGCCACTCATGGTTTTTGGACTAATCCCGATTTTCTTAGCAGCTGCCGTTTGTGATAATCCGGTGCGCTCGCGTGCTGACCGGAGCCTGGCTGGAAATGTTTTGATCGTTCTCACCTCTACCTGTATATACTAACTTGTACCTTTATCCCTAAGACATTTTCCTTAGATAATGTGAAAAAACGCTTGACACCTTATATCCTAAGTAGTATGTTTGTCACATGAAATACTTAGATTCACAGGACGGGAGGGGAAGGTATGAAAACAGAAGAGCGCCTTCGCAAGTACTTGGAAGACCACGGAATAACAAAACTATTTGTGGCGAAGCGCGCCGGAATTAACGAGAAGCGCATATACCGTATTCTTGACGGAACGTCTCCCATGCGGGCAGAAGAGTTCAAAAACATTTGTATCAAGGCGTTGAATGTAGATCCGATGATTTTTTTTGTGGACAAGAACTTAGATTCTAAGGATGAAACATCCGCGGCACAACCACCAGCGCCTAAGGAGGTGACCTCGTGAACATCCGCACAGAGAACTGGAACGGCAGTACCATCCGATTCGTTGACAAGCATCCCGGTGAGTGGTGGGGCGTCGCGGTCGATATCTGCCGCGCGTTGGAGCTGCATCAAGTCACCCGAGCATTGAAGAGTCTACCGTCAGATGGGGTTACTACTGTTAAGGCCATCGACTCGATGGGCCGTGAACAACAAGTCAATGCGGTCAGTCCAAAGAATATTTACCGACTGGTGTTCAAGAGTCGCAAGAAGGAAGCAACGGCCTTTCAGGACTGGGTATTCGATGTTCTTGAGTCGCTGCGTCATGCCTCCGGTCTCGAAGGTTTCCAAGTCTTTCGGATGCTCGACAAGGAACACCAGATGGAAGCGATGGAACGACTCAGGGAGTCGTTGCGCCAACCCGTGAAGGTCGACTACATCAAGGCCAATACCATCGCCAACAAGACTGTCTCGACGTTGTACGGCCACCCCAAGATGGTGAAGAAAGGAGCCATGTCGCCGGAAATGTTGGCTAAGCGTCAAGCAGTTCTCGATGACACGGTTGACCTGATGGCAACGGTAGAGAGGTTTGGCCTCGACCTGTCGGTGTCCGAAACGGTGTACGGCAAGTATGCGCAGTAGGAGGTGACCTCGTGAACGAGTTGGTATTCATCCAAAACGACAGGCCAGTGACGGACAGTCTGACTGTGGCAACGGTGTTTGGGAAACGTCACGACAACGTCGTGCGCGACATCGCAGGTATTCTCGCTGAAGTCGATGGCGAGTGGGGTGTCCTAAATTTTGAGGAGACCCACTACACGAACCCTCAAAACGGACAAGAATACCGCAAGTACGTCTTGACGGAAGATGGCTTCACGATTCTCGCGATGGGCTACACAGGCCACGAGGCGATGCAGTTCAAGGTTCGGTACATCCAAGAGTTTCGGCGTATGGAGTCCGAACTGAAATCTCGTAGTCTCATTGAGCAGTTCAGCCTTCCGCGAAACTATCCGGAAGCGCTCCGAGCACTCGCTGAGTCATCCGAGAGAAACGAGGCCATGCAGAAGCAACTCGAAGAGCAAGCTCCAAAGGTCGCACTCTACGATGTCGCAATGTCAGCGGACAACGCGCAACCTATCGGTTCAGTTGCCAAAGAACTAGGGATAGGACCGAACAAACTGTTCGCGTTTCTGCGAGACCATAAAGTCCTGATGTCTAGCGGCGCACGGTATAACCAGCCCTACCAGGAATACATGGACCGTGGGTGCTTCCGCGTTCGGCAGTACACCATCACGCACTTCACAACAGGCATCGAGAACAAGACGCAAACGTTGGTCACGCCGAAAGGCGTAGCGTTCATCCATCAGCTCTTGGAGAAGCAGGCTCAGCCTGTATGACACGCAAACAGGAATGGACGGACCACTGGGTGGTCGTCGAGAAGCCGCACCCGAACCCGGAAGAGGCACGGCAACTCATTGCACGATTTTTGCTCGGCCGCCTTAAGGAAGAGTTCCCGGAAGTGTTCGGGCAGCCGGCCGTGCGCACCGAAGTAGAACAAGTCGCGTCTCACTAGATTCATTTTACTAAAGTTACCATCCGTACCTTCTCAACCAAATACCACCAAAGTAGGTGAGTGCGTGTGACCGTACCACAAGCCCTCCACGAGAGTCGGCAGGCGCGCGGCGTATCGCAGTCAGCCGTCGGCGCTCCGTATGGGCAGCAGATGATTTCAGAAATCGAGCGCGGCAACCGCAAGATAGCGGCCGACATGGCGCCGCGCATTGGACAGGCTCTCGACGACCCGGCGATCCTGCTGGAGTTGGCGCGGGAGATGTCCGGCGGCTGGGGCCCGGCGTGGCTCAACGGGCCGAATGTGGACCTGCACCGTGCGGTCGTCCGCGAGATGTGCCTCAAAGAACTGCACGAATCAATCGAGGCCGTACAACAGTGGAGCACCATCAAGCCGCCGGTAGCCGAGACCGAAGGCGAACGCAAACGCAGGTACCAGCACCTGCTGCAAATCATGGACAACGAGGTGGCACTGAGCACCTACATCGGCATCCAGTGTAGGGAGTACGGGTTCTCCATGCTGCAACTGAGTCGGGACCATTACGCAAGGCTGAAAGGTAAGCGATATGTGAGGGGTGACTGATGGACAAGACGAACAGTTTGGCTGTTTATCAAGACGCATACGAGGTCGTGATGAACCTGAATCTGGGCCCGGACAGAGATGCAGCCCTGTCGCTATTGATGACCAACATGGAACGGCAATATCACATCCCGATGCAGGCTCATCCTGAATGGAACGCCAAACACCGGAAGGTCATCACGCTGTACCGCAAGATTGCTGACAGTCGCACGACGATTTGAGGGAGGTGAGGAAGTTGGCGATTCCATCGTTCGAGGACATGTTACGCGAGGCTGCTAAGACTCTCGACGAGATTCAGGCACACAAAGTAAGTCGCCCCGTAGCGAGCGAGGCGACTGAGAACACAAACCAAAAACTGATTGAGGCCAGTGTAACGCATACGGACGTGAGCGACAACCTGGTCGCCTTCGGCGGCGGCATCCTGTGAACGTGCGCGTCTACATGGAACTGGTCGAGTTGTTCCTTTTCCTCGCAGACAAAGCGATTGACGCAGGCGACACGGATGCAGCGCATGAGGCGATTGAACACGCCCGGGTGCAGTTGCAACACACCGTGCGAGAACTTGAGCGAAGGGACGTGACGAAGGGTGCCACTAGTTGAGCAACTGACAGAACTAGCCGAGGAACTCGAGGGGCCAGGGTACGCAGAGGCGTCGGTCGTCGCTAGGTACATCCGAGACGAACTGGTTGCGCTGGCTGAGGACGAAGACGCGGAACTAACTGCCGATGGGGCAGTAGAGAGCCTACAAGAGATAAACGAGTGGCTACAAATGGCCATCAACCGCATCCAAAGAGAAAGGGCGGCGAAGAGCGCATGAATATCACATTGACCCGGTTGACGCTGCGCAACTTCAAAGGCGTGCGCGACCTGACTTCGGACTTCGGTACCACGACTGACGTATTCGGCGACAACGCCACTGGCAAGACCACGCTGTTCGATGCGTTCCTGTGGCTGTTGTTCGATAAGGATTCCTCAAACCGCAAGGACTTCGACATCAAGACACTCGACGCGAACGGCAATCCGTTGCCGGGGTTGGACCATGAGGTAGAGGCAACGCTCGAAATCGACGGACGGCCGCTGACGCTTCGCAAAGTGTACGCCGAGAAGTGGGTGAAGAAGCGCGGGTTCGCGATATCAGAGTTCACCGGCCACGAGACCAACTACTTCATCGACGGCGTACCCGCCAAGCTCAAAGAGTTCAAAGACCGGGTCGCCGCGATTGTGGACGAGCCTATCTTCAAACTTCTCACGTCGCCGTCCTATTTCAACGAGCAATTGAGTTGGCAGGAACGTCGTCGGATTCTGCTCGAGGTCTGTGGCGACGTGTCGGATGCAGACGTAATTTCTTCGAATGACGCACTGGCGAAGCTGCCGGACATTCTCGCTGGTCGTTCCATCGAGGACCATCGCAAAATCATTGCGGCACGTCGGAAAGAGATCAACGACGAACTGCAAAAGATTCCGGTGCGTATCGACGAAGTTGAGCGCTCCAAACCTGACACGTCCGGTCTGATCGAAGCGGACCTGCAGACGAAGATTGACCAACTACGGTTTGAGGTCGACAGCAAGGAATCTGAGCTGAACCGCATTCAGACGGGCGGCGAGATTGCGGAGCAGGAGAAGCGCCAGCGCGAAATCGAGGGCGGACTCATTGCCATCAAGAATCAAGCGGGCGCAGGCGCGTCTGTTGCCATCGCACAGCAACACGGAACTGTTCAGCAGTGGAAAGAGAAGGCTGCCGACCTGAACTACCAGGCCAGAAATATGGAGCGCCAAATTAAAGACAACGAGACTGCGCTGGCCACACGCGAACGTGAAGCCGCGAAGTTGCGCGGCGAATGGGCAACGGTGAACGCCGAGCAGTTCACGGACTCGACGGACGACATATGCCCGGCGTGCGGTCAGGTGCTCCCGGAAGAACAGGTACAGTCCAGCCGCGACAAGGCACTCGGGCACTTCAACCAGCACAAGTCCGATCGCCTGGAACAAATCGTCGCACAAGGCAAGACGTCAGCTTCTGAGGCGGCGAGGCTAAAGGCGGAAAACGAGCGCCTTGGTCAGGAACATCGCGCCATCCTACAGGAACTCTTCGACGCGCAAACCGAGCAACAGGCGGCAGAACACAAACTGCGGTCCATGCAAGAGCAGGCGACAGACCCGACAGACGACCCGGCGTACGCCGCCAAGCATGCAGAACTGGAAGCGGTCAAGGCATCCATCCTGCAACTGCGCTCATCCAACCTCGATGCCGTGCAGAGGGTGCGTCGTGAACTGATGGACCTGCGTGATGAACTGCGTGCAACCGAATCCAAACTCGCCTCTTTCGACCAGGTCGCCAAGCTCGACGAACGCATCGCGCAGCTGAGCGCTGAGGAACGGCGCCTCGCGGCAGAGTACGAGACGCTGGAAGAGCAGTTGTACCTGACCGAAGAGTTCATTCGCACGAAGGTGCAGATGCTCGAGGATCGCATCAACGGCAAGTTCCGTTTTGCTCGGTTCAAGTTGTTCGAGGCGCAAATCAACGGTGGCGTGTCGGAGACCTGTCAGACGACTTACAATGGCGTGCCGTACGGTTCGGGTCTAAACAACGCCGCACGCATCAACGTCGGGCTCGACATCATCAACACGTTGTCTGAGCACTACGGCATCACGGCAGTCATCTTCATCGACAACCGGGAGTCTGTGACAAAACTCATCGACGTAGACGCGCAGGTGGTCAACTTGGTCGTCTCTGAAAAGGACAAAACGCTACGTATCGAGACCAAACACGAACCGAAGGAGGCGGCATAATGTCCGTTCAACTCGAGAAGAAACGGTTGCCTGCGTCAGAAGCGTTCACCGTGAAAGTCATGTCGGAATTCGGTTCCGGTGTGGGGGAACTGGCGCTGACCAACTTTCAAAAACGTCTCGTCGGCAACTACTTCATCGCACTGGATTCCGCCTTGAAAATGGCCGAGGAAAAGCGGATGAAGAAGTACGAAAACAAGCGAGACCCAGTGCCTGTCACGTGGGAGAACGTCAACATGCAGAAACTCGCCCGCGACGTTGTTGCCTGCGCTCGGGTCGGATTCGACCCGGCACAGAAGAATCACATCAACATGGTCCCCTTCAAAAACAACACCACCGGGAAGTACGACATCACATTCGTCGAGGGGTATCGCGGCATCGAGCTCAAGGCTACAAAGTACGGACTCAACGTTCCTGATGCTGTGATTGTTGAGGTCGTCTACTCCACTGATGAGTTCCGTTCTATCAAGAAAGACTCCACGAACAAGTACGAAGGCTACGAGTTCCGCATCACCAACGACTTCGACCGCGGCGACATCAAAGGCGGCTTCTACTACCACGTTTACTCGCAGGCACCGGAGAAGAACCGGCTGGTCGTGTTATCGCTCAAGGACATCATGAAGCGCAAACCTACTTACGCAAGCACAGAGTTCTGGGGCGGAGAGAAAGACGTTTGGGAGAGAGACCCGGACACGGGGAAGAACAGAAAGACAGGGACGGAAACGGTTGAAGGTTGGTACGAAAAGATGGTTTGGAAAACCATCTATCGAGCTGCGTACGGCGACATCACCATCGACAGTCAGAAAATCGACGATGACTATCTGCGGTTGAGCCAGTTGGAGGGCGATGCCGAACAGGCGCGGGTGAACGAGGAAATTGCCGAGAATGCGAATCGCCAGACGATTGACATCGACTACGGCGTTTCGGATGAAAACAGCGCGGCAAGTCAGACAGAACTCAATCTTGACGATACGCCGCAGCCAGTCGAAGCCGGAGTGCCGTTCTGATGCTCACCATCAAGCCGCTCGCCAGCAGCAGTGCCGGGAACGCCTATCTGATTGACGACGGGCACACCAAGCTGCTGCTGGAAGCGGGTATCCGCTACAAGGACATTCAGCGCGGCGTTGGGTTTCGGATGTCGGAGATCGCCGGTTGCCTCTTGACCCACGAACACGGAGACCACAGCAAGAGCGTCCGCGAGGTAATGAAGGCCGGTGTCGATGTCTACGCCAGCTACGGCACGTGGGACGCGCTGAGACTCGACGGACACCACAGAGCACATCCGGTGAAGGCACACGAGCCCTTCACGCTTGGCACCTGGACCGTGATGCCGTTCGACGTGCAGCACGATGTGTCAGAGCCGCTTGGGTACCTGTTGGCGAACCGAACGGGCGAGAAGCTGGTGTTCCTGACCGACACATTCTACTGCAAATACACGTTCTCGGGGCTGACACACATCATGCTCGAGACCAACTACAGCATCGAGATTCTGGATTCAAACATCGCGGCTGGCAAAGTGCCGGCAGTCATGAAAAAACGGTTGATTCGGTCGCATTTCAGCCTTGAGAACGCACTCGACTTTCTGCGAGCGAACGACCTGAAGAAGGTGCAGGAGATTTGGCTTATCCACTTGAGCGATTCGAACAGCGACGAAGCAATGTTCAAGCGTCGGGTCCAAGAGGTAACAGGCGTGCAAGTGCGCGTCGCGGGGCGGTGAAGGACATGGCCCGTCTAGACCAGTGGGAGCCGCGCAACAGCGGTTCCCCTAAGCGCAAAGTGTGGCAGACGGTCGGATGGTTCGTGCTCATCCTCATGTTCATGGGAGCGGCATTTGCGGCGATTACACGGCCTCTACCACCGATACACGTGAGCAAGCATCATCCGCATATCACTGAGTTCTATGTACCGGGGGTGCAACCGTGAGCCAAGACGAGGAACGCGGCATGTTCTTCTGCGCCAACTGCGGACACACTCCGCTGACTGGCGTGACGTATGTGGACAAGCCTACAGACGGGTGCAGCGAGTGTGGATTCAGCGATTGGATATTTGAACCGACAGACGACGAAGACGGAGGCGGTCAGGGTGAGTAACCAAACGGCACTTGAACTGTTTCAATTCGAGAACCGCGATGTGCGCGTCGTCAGCATCGATGGCGAGCCGTGGTTTGTTGCCAAGGACGTGTGTGATGTGCTGGGCCTGAGCAACATGCGCTCGTCTCTCGCGCTGCTCGATGATGACGAAAAGGGCGTCCACACTATGGACACCCTTGGCGGAAAGCAACAGGTCTCAGTCGTCAATGAGCCAGGTCTATACTCGTTGATTCTGCGGAGCCGGAAGGATGAAGCGAAGCGGTTCAAACGCTGGATAACGCACGAAGTCATCCCGCAGATTCGCAAGACTGGCAGCTACGGCGCACCCCGCATGCTCAGCCGCCTGGAACTCATCGACCTGGCACGCGAGTCTGAGCTCGCACGTCTTGAGGCTGAGCAACGCAACGCCGAATTACAGCACCAGCTGCGACTCCAGGAGCCGAAGGTCATCTTCGCCGATGCGGTGTCAGTGAGCGCAAACACCATCCTCATTCGCGAGTTGGCCGTCGTCCTCAAGCAGAACGGCATCGACACTGGCGAGAAGCGGCTGTTCGACTGGCTGCGCAACCACGGGTACCTCGTCAAGCGCGCCGGAACGGACCGCAACACGCCGACACAGCGTGCGATGGAACTCGGGCTGTTCGAGGTCAAGGAAACGCCTGTCGTCCACTCAGACGGCTACACGACGGTCAGCAAGACGACGAAGGTCACGGGCAAAGGCCAGTTGTACTTCGTCCGCAAGTTTCTGGCTGAGCAAGCGAAGAGGCTGGTAGAGGTCTAAACACGAGTGAGGGAGGTTTTGTTCATGCCGGGAGTTGATTTTGAAGAGGCGCCGACAGTGCGTGCGGTGGCCGCGATGCTCATTGACGACCACCATCCGCACCTTACAGACGCAAAAGATTTGATTGGGTTCTACTTCCGCTACGGCACCTCGGACTGGGCAGGGAAGGCAAAGAAGTGCACTGCGTTCGAGCGTCACATGACCGGGAAACAACTGTTCGTCTTCGTCAACGCAGAAGCATGGGAAGCACTCAAGCACGACCAGCGTCTAGCTCTTGTCGACCACGAGCTCTGCCACTTCAGTCGCAAGTCTGAGCGTCACTACGACGACGAGCAACAGGGGTGGGTGGACGCTTGGACGGCTGCTGATGACTCAGACAGCTGGGGCATCCGTGACCACGACGTGGAGGAATTCAGCGACGTCATCAAACGCCACGGCCTGTGGGAGCAGGGTATCGAGCAGTTCGCGCAAGCCGTGAGGAATGCGTCGTACCAAGCAGACTTGTTTGAGGACTACTCGGCCCGCTCCACGGGGTGACGCAAGGAGGGAACGACACTGGACGCGCCATACTTCCCGTTCTATCCGAGAGATTGGCTGTCAGATGGGAACGTTCAGGTGCTCTCGCTTGAAGAGGCTGGCGCCTACATCACGCTGCTCGCGTACATGTGGAATGGCGGAAAAGATTGCTCATTAGATGACGACGACGCCAATCTTGCGAAACTTTTGCACGTCAGCCTGAAGCGGTGGAAAAAATTACGTTCCGTTTTGTTTGATGGTTCTGGAGCCGTTTTTCACGTTTCTGACGGGCGCGTTCGCAACAAACGTTTGGACGCTGAATGGCGCGCCGTGCTTGAGAAAAGCGCAAACAACACCAAGGCCGCAAACAAGCGTTGGGGGAAGTCTGAACGTAATGCGGATGCAATGCGAACGCATAGCGAACGCAATCCCATAACAGAGACAGATGCAGAAGCAGATCCAGATCCAGAAAAAGATCTAGCAGCAACTACTAAAGCGCGTGTGGATGACATGACTGTTCCAGACTTCGAGAACGAGGTGGAGCGCGTGCTCAAGGTTCGCATGGTCAACCCGGGGTACAAGGTACTTGGGCGCGACTACGAGGCGCTCCAGAAGTTGCTCGGTGAAGGGGTACCGCGCGAGACCATCTTGGCTGGCATAGATGCCGCATTCGATCATCACCAGCCGAAACACGCGGAGGATAAAATCCGGTCGCTACGCTACTGCCTTGGGGCCATCCTCGACCTTTGGACGGAGAGTCAGAGCCGAGCGCAGGTGGCCGTGTCAATCGACAAGGCACGCGGAGCGCGTAGCCCACGCGCCCCGGCACAGGCAGCTGGCGCAGAGCGTGACCCGCGGTACGCGAACTTTTACGCCCTGTTCCCAGAGGGCTAGACACAAAAAACCCTCGCCTACGGAGCGAGGGAAATGACCGAAAGTTTTCCTGTCGGAGCAACTCTACCAAATCCGGCAGGTGATGGCAAGTTGACCAGTGTGCAAATGTCGTTCATGGAGCTGTTGTTCCCGAGCGAGCCTACACAGGCCACGCTTGGTCAACCGTTGCCACATCGGCCGGTTGCAAGGCGCGCGGTACGCATCAGCGCAAGCATCCTGCAGCGGTACACGGGCCTCTCGGAGATTGCGCCAGGCGAGTGGCTTACATACTTCCCGAACACAGGTAAGCCGTGGAAGCAGCGGGATCTGAAGTACCTGGCGGAGTGGTGGGGGAAGGACGATGTGCTGAGCCTGGCGTACGCGCTTGGACGGCCGCCATGGGGCCTGCAGCGGGAGATATGCAAGATGAGGCGCCAGGGCGTGGAGATTGCCTACCAGCGCGTGGACAAGCCGAGGGAAAGAGAATTGGAGTATGCGAGGTGAGTGAATGTGGCAGTACAACTCGACCTGTTCGACTATGCAGAGTCGCTTGAGCGCGAGGAACTCGCCAAGGACAACCCGGACCCGGAATCGCTGAGACTCGGCGACAGAGTCCATGTCCACTGGAACAACGGAGTTGAATTCGACGGCGTCTGCACAGGACTGCGCGGGTTCTGGGACAACCGAAAAGAGTTTCGACTATGGCACTGGGTGAGGCGGTCGAACGTAAAGCACTCGGACGGGTACCGGGACAGTCGAGAGGACTGGACACACTTCGACCCGTACCGCGACCAGTGGACTTACCTTGGTCGCGACGAGGCGTTTCAGATGCCCGACAAAGCGTCCGTCAAGCCGCGATTGGTTGAGGCTTTCAAGACGATGAAGTTCCCGGAACGACTCGCCTATTACCAGTCGTTTACGAGCGAATACCCGCAACACGCGTTGGAGTGGCACCCGATTGTCTCAAGTGCATGGCGCGAGGCCATCGAAGAGACCACAACCCTCGCAGACTTTCTGGCTGAGGAAAACGGGTGGTCATGCAAGCTGGCGCTCTCGCAGGAAGCTCGGAAGTTCATCGAATCGACGGTGTTGGAGACTGAGCCGGACGCACGCGAGGCCTTAATTTGTCGGATGCGTTGGATTGAACAGAGGTCCGGGCACGATGGATGGTTCATTGCACAGCCTATACGTCGGGATGCCACGTACTACCGAGAGCTTTACACGCAATTCATTCGCGAGGCGAGAACGCCGAAAGAGTTATGTTCCCTCGTGAGTATGCGCGGGCCCGGTGGTTACTTCACCAAAGAGCAACCGCCAGCGAAGTTCTGGGTGGTGGATGAGGAATGACCGCCGCCGACTGGAACCGCACGCTCGACGTCGCGATGGAGGCACTCTCAGCCAAGGTAACAGTGTCGTTCGCAGAGCCTGAGTGGATGCAACGCCAGCATGCAGAGCGGTACGGCGCATTGCCTGAGTATCTACGCTACCGCGAAGTGCTGGAAGGCCTGTCGCACGCGATTGACTTGGAGTCGGAGCAGAAGTGGGGCGGCGAGCAGCTGGTGTTGCCGATCTGAGGGGAGTGACAAACGTGGAACGGACAAGCGACGAGTTGCGTGACCAATTGGGCGCAACTGCCACAGAATGCGCCATGCTCATGGACATGCTCGGAGACGCAGAAGAAGGTCTTAAAGCGCTGGAGCTACTGACGACCATCGCGTTCTACACGTACCTGGACACCGGGTGGAAAGAAGTCATCGGCAAACAGTTCAGCGTCGAGGGATTCGACTTCGGCCTGTATCACAACGGAGCAGGTTGGGTGATAGACGAACTGAGCACTGGAAAGTCCATTGGCATGGTTACTGACTGGCGACTGGCGGAACTGAGGGCACACGAGGTTGTCAACTGGAAAGGGCCATCGTGGCTCAACTACAAGTTGCACGAGGAAATTCAAAAGCAGACGGTGCCCCGGCCCGCTGACCCGCGCGTGATACCTGTATGGCGGGAGGAGTGACAAACGTGGACGAGCAGTTGTGGGTCGTGTGGTTCAAAGGTGATGACGGCTGGCATGCAACTGGACCGTGGACACGATCCTTAGCGCAGGCCGTATATGACGGCATGATGGACGACGGAGTTTCGGCGCGCATTACACCGCGCCACACCGTGACAAACGCGGACATCACGGAGTGAGGTGAGGACGATGAAACGGACCCTGACAGGCATTGCGGCGGCGTCGATGGTGCTAGCGGCTGCCGCGCAAGTGATGGAACCACCAAAGGCACGCAAGGTTCAGCCGCGGCAATGGACTTGTCGCAAATGCGGGAGCAAGTTTCACCCGCAAATGAGCCCGACGCTGTGTGACGACTGCATTCGCAGGCGCGACGCCAAGCAAGTGAGCACCCCCATCCCTTGGAGCAGTCGGCAAATGGTCATCGACGGGCTGTGCGACGGAGACCTGGCACTCGTGGATGCAGATGTGTACCCGGGTGTGCCGGGGCTTGAGCCACCGAGACGGTGCTGGACGATTGGGGACTTGTACGTGGAGGGGGACGACATCGAGCACTGCGACGTATGCGGTCGACCGCTTGACCAGATGCGCGGCGAGGACTTCTTCGTCGAAGATGCAGACGGCAGCCATGTATACTGCGAGGCGCACTGGCCGGATAGGGGTGAGACGGCGTGATGCATATCTGGCCGTACCTATATGCGATACAAGAAAGTCTAGACGATGTAATGCCAGCCATTCGGGCGGCTCAGGAACTTGAAAATTGTCCGCCGTTCCGTAAGTGCAAGTCCCGCAAGTGGCAACGGCGACGGAACAAGCAGTTCTACAGGATTCTCGACGGCCTGAAGCCTGGCGGTGATGCGGCGTAATGGATGCGACAACCGTGATTGCCCAGCTTCGCGAACACCTCCAAGTCGCGCTGGAGCACTGGGAAATGTACGAGGAGCAGTGGGTGGACGTGGAACGAGAAGCGTTCGATGCGGCGTCTGTCGTGCTTGGGTCGAGTCAGATGCTCGAACGGGCTGGCATCGCCGTGGTGGACAAGGCGAGGTTGGGGGCTCTTGAGTGGCTGTACCGCTCGGAGAAGAACAGCAAATTCTCGCAGATTCAGCACGCGCTCCTTGCGCTGAAGGAACTGGAGGCGATGACCGATGGGCAAGCGACTGTCAGCGACACCGCGGAATAGCGCAAGCCAAGCGAACCGTGGCATGGCGCTCGAGGAACTGCTCAACCGCGCAAACGAGCAGTACATGGCGCGAGGCGTGGCCGTCATTCACAAACGTCCGGTGCCAGTGAAGATTCTGCGCACGCAGGGAACTCGGATAATCTCCGGGTTCCTCGAGGCCAAGTCAACCGTCGACTACAGTGGCGTCTACCGCGGCCACGCACTGGAGTTTGAGGCGAAGGCGACGCGCGAAAAGACGCGCTTCCCGCTCGACAACATTCACTCGCACCAGGTGGAACACCTACGCAGTTGCATGGCGGCCGGCGCAATCTGCTTTGTCATTCTGGAATTCAGCCAGCTTCACGAGATCTATTACGCGCCGGCGAAGATGGTCATTGACGCATGGGACGCAGGTGCAAGTGGTGGGCGTAAGTCGATACCGTACGAGGACGTGCAAGTGATGTGCTACAAGCTGCAGAGTGGGCGCGGCGTGGTGTTGGACTATTTGGCGACAGTGGACGAGCTGTTGCGGCAGACGGAGGTGGTTGTGGGATGAGAGAGATCAAGTTTCGTGGCATGGGCATCACATACGGCGAGTGGCATTACGGCTACGTGAGCGTGGTTACGGAACCACGAAGAACCGTCGAGGCGGGCACGTACATCTCAAATAGCGCCGGGGCACCGTTTGCGTTCCAAGTTCGTCCTGAGACCATTGGTGAATACACCGGACTGCGAGACAAGAACGGCGTGGAGATTTACGAGGGTGACATTGTTCGTGTCGTCGTCATGGCAACGAGCGCCATTGAGCCTTACACGGCAGTTATTGAGTGGCGAGGCGCAGGATGGGAAGCACGTGACATTTCAAAGCCGGACACAAGTTTCGTTGTTGGCCTGCCGATTATCTTCGATCCGCTCACTAGCATCACAACGGACATCGAAGTCATCGGCGACATCTACGCCACACCGGAGCTGTTGGCGGTGGTGGAATGAGCGCATTAGACCCGGCTATGGACCGCGCAAACCGTGCCGACCGAAGCGCTGAGCGCACGATGGTGAACAGTCGCCGGTCTCTCTATCTCGCAGGCGAGGACATGGACCTGGTGTGGAGTGTGGCCGATGTCCGCAAGTTTGACGCCGCATGGCGTGACGATGTGCCTCTCGCGGAGATTGCCGAGGTGCTCGGGCGCGACGCTGACGAGGTGGCAATCCTCGCGATTGACCGTGCAAGACGTGGCCGCATCCAACCACGCGCGGGTGGCGTATTCGGGAAGGCTGTGAGGCTATGTTAGTCGGCAACATCACGCACAACCGCGCAACACCAGTACCGCGCAGTAAGCAGAGGAAAGAGCCGACACCACCGGTGCACACGTATCAGATGCCGCCGGAGGAGCTGGAGAAGTACCGCGCGATGCCGACACCGAAGCGGGAGCAGAGGTTTGCGGGAGATGAGAAGTATCGGGGTTAAGTAGAAAAATGCCCCGCGCAAGCGGGGCAAAGAAGACGGTATTGCTGTCAAATATTGTACCACGAATAGGGGAGTGTGATACATGTTGGCAGCAACCCGGAAAATCGAGATAGAGATATACGCTGACCTCGGATTACCTCGGGTAGACCGCACAGCAACCCGGCGCGCAGTCCGGGCGTACTTCGGCGTGTATCGCCAAAAGCGACTACGGCTGAGCATGGACATCGTGCCGCACGCCGAGCCATCAAAGGCGCGCCGTGGCTACGAGGACGCGATGGACCCGGACGATATCCACGTGAGTCGCGTCTACTCTTCTGCCCCGCGTGGTGGGTCAACCGTCGTCCGTCCCGAGGCCGACGGCACATGGCGTGTCGTGACTGAGCAAGACCGACGAGACCGCGCGTTTTGCGAGGACGTCGAGCGAAGAGTTGACCACCTGCCTGCATATCAGCGCGATATCATCACGCATCAATACATGACGCCTGACACGCCCGGCAGCAGGGATGGACGCAGGCCGAGTGACATAGCGACGCATCGACACCTAAGGGACAGCGGCTGGTACGTCGGCGAGACCTACTATCAAGAGGAGAAAGCCAAGGCTGTACTGACACTGGCCGAGGCGTTTCGGATCGTGCAATTTGAAACCTGCTGAAAACGCGGGTTTTTGACGATAAATCAGCGACATTCTCACGAGGGATTGGGCGGAAAATCGGCAGTACAATGGGCACAAGGACAAATATGTCCGCAATCGAGGGAACTCGGAAGAACTTCATTGACCCAGGCTGCAGAGGCGCTCGCGAAAGCGGGCGTTTTTGCGTTGATATGACAACAGAAAGGGTGGTCGAGAATGGCGGTGCGTTCAAAATTCTTTGTTGCGGGCGTTGCTGATTGTGAATACGACGGCAAGCCAGCGAAACAAGTTACCTTGTACGGTGTATTCACGAGCGAAGATGGGCGCGAAGGAAATGCCACAGAGGAAAATCACATTTTCGGCAAATGGACGCCAGGCGCTGGAATCAACATGACAATAGTGAATCCGGATGCATTCAATCAATTCGAGTTGCACAAAGAATTCTTCGTCGACTTTACGCCTGCAGAGTAAACCGCATGCCAGGCCGCGCGCCCGACCCGCGTGACCTAACTATACATTGAGCGCGGATCGGCGTGGTTCGCGCTCATCCTTAGGTGAGGGTGACGAGATGGCTGAGACTCTACCGTGCCAGAATGGCGTCCAATGCGACTGGCTGTCCAAACGCGCCGGAACCACTTGCTCGTGCATGTTCGGCAACTGCGTGCTGGCGGCGACGAAGACCGGCTATGTGGACACAGTGACAAAGCGCGTGATTCGCACACGACGCATCTGACGTAGCAACGGGAGCTGCCTAAGGGCATCGCGAGTAAACCGGGCTCGCGCTCCCGTTGGTGTGCCAGGCATCGTGCACACGCCAACCCCTTTCCCACTGCGGCGTCATGCTCACGTGTGGCGCCAAACTTTTTAGGCATGGAATGATTTCTAGCGGAGGTGACAGCGAGATGAGCGGGAAGCTCACGCCTAAACAGCAGGCTTTCGTGCGCGAGTATCTCGTTGACCTCAATGCCACCCAAGCTGCAATCCGAGCTGGTTACAGTCAGAGGAACGCAGACAAGATTGCGTCACAATTGCTAGGCAAAACTAGAGTTTCGGACGCTATATCGGCGGCCATGCACAAGCGCGAGCAGCGTACCGAAATCACGCAGGACATGGTGCTGAATCAACTGGCGAAGATAGCGTTCGCCGACATCAAAAACACGGTCGAGTGGGATGACCGGAATATCCGCATTCGTCCGAGTGATGAGGTAGACGGAACGATTGTCCAGTCTATCACGCAGACGGAGATCAAAGGCATCGTCAGCAAGGAAGTTAAGCTCAACGACCGCATGCGCGCACTTGAACTGCTCGGCAGACACCTCGGCATGTTCGGGAAGGATAACGTCAATCTGAACGCAGATGTGCTTGTGCGGTTCGTAGACGATGTCCCCAATGAATGACGTGAGGCTGAGCGACAAGATTCTTCCGGCATTCCGCAACGCATGGCACGCGGTAAAACACGCCGAGCATCTATACTACGTATTCAAAGGCGGACGTAACTCGTCGAAGTCCACGCACATCAGCATCATGATAGTTGTGGACATGATGAAAAACCCCATCAATGCGCTCTGTCTTCGCAAGGTCGGCCAGACGTTGCAGGAATCGGTCTACGAGCAGTTGTTGTGGGCAATTGACTATTTAGGCGTGCGACATCTATGGAAGGTCAACAAGAGCCCACTCAAACTCACCTACCTACCGCGCGGCAACTATATCTTGTTTCGGGGTGCTGATGACCCGGCAAAGATCAAATCCATTAAGACAAGCCGCTACCCGATTGCAATCATGTGGGTCGAAGAACTGGCTGAGTTCTTGACGGAGGAAGACATCTCGACCATTGTCAACTCGGTGGTTCGCGCCGAATTGCCGGGTGACTTGCGATACAAAATCTTTTTCAGTTACAATCCGCCCAAGCGTAAGCAGAGTTGGGTGAACAAAAAATTTGAGAGCCACTTCGTCCCGGACAACACATACATTCACCATTCCACATATCACGAGAACCCGCACACATCTGAGGCGTTCAAACAAGAAGCTGCACATGTTCAAAAGAAAAACCCTATGCGCTATGAATGGGAGTTTGAAGGTAAGCCTATTGGCAGTGGCATTATCCCTTTCACAAACCTGACGTTCCGTGACATTTCAGACGATGAGATCGCCACATTCGATAACATCCGACAGGGCGTCGACTGGGGATATGGTGCGGACCCTTTCGCCTTCGTGCGATGGCATTATGACAAGACACGTCGACGCCTCTACGCGATGGATGAAATCTATGGTGTGAAGCTGTCCAACCGCGCGGTGGCTGACATCTTGAAAGAGCGAGGCTACGCGGCACTTATGAGCACAGCCGACAGCGCGGAGCCAAAGTCAATCGACGAGATGAAAGACCTTGGCGTGAAAATGAAGGGCGCGAAGAAAGGTCAAGGGTCTGTCGAGTACGGCGAGAAGTGGCTCGATGACTTGGACGAGATCATCATTGACCCTCACCGAACACCGAACACCGCCAAGGAGTTCGAGGACATCGACTACCAGACGGACCGCGACGGCAACTTGAAAAACCGACTAGAGGACGCCGCGAATCATGCAATCGACGCCACGCGATATGCGTGCGAAGACGATATGAACAACGCAGCGCCTGGCGCCTGGGTCGATTGGCTGACCGCGCAGGCGGAAGAGTTGGGAGAGGACGAAAGGGGTGGGGGACATGGAGATGCCGATTGACCGCAGTCAGTACACCGCGCTCCAAAGGCTAACGATCATGATCGGTGGTCAATCGCTTGAGTTCGCGAGGCAATTGGGTTGCACCAACGAGGACGTCCTTGAGGCGCTGAAGGCCAACGTCGAACGCATGCAGAACCAACGGCCGGAGAGTGCGGCGACACCCCACTAATGCCCGAAAGGAGCGACGAGTGTGAACGTCAAGCTGAATCTGAATGACGTGGTGTACGTCAAACTCACACGAACCGGCGAGGAAATTCTGCGGTCGGAATGCGGCGACTCGTCTGCCGCAACAGAACCGGACGCGGACGGGGTGAGTAAATTCCAACTCCATGAGTTGTTTACCATCTTTGGGCCACACATGTATGTCGGCATGTCGAGCGTGCCGTTCAAGTCCAATTCCATCATTTTGACTGGGGACTCTGTCCTTCATTTGTTTGATGTCGATGCGTAACGGCGTAGAAGAAAGGAGCGATGCCGATGGGCGTCACTGACTGGCTCACGAAAGCACGCGACACCATCACGGGCACTCGCTCTATGGCCACACAAGCCAGACTCATCAACGAGAAGCCTGCAGCCCCGTCTCAGGTTCCTGCCGAGGTCCAGACCGCGATGGATCAGCAGGGGATGACCGCAGGCGGCACCATGTCGCCAGGCGCGCCAATCAGCCCCTACAACGAGGTCGGTACCGCGCCACTCGTGCGGCCGTTCCAAGTCGGGCAGAACATCTTCGCAGTGCCGCGTGAAATGGACGGCGTCGGGTTTGATGCACTGAAGGGCATCACGCGCAACTGGGACATCGCGACGCTCTGCATCCAAGTACGGCAGGACGAGATCCGTAACCTCGATTGGGACATTGTCGTCGACGAAGACATGGTCGAGAACGCCGACCTCTACAAGTCCGAAATCAAAGCCGCGAAGGACTTCTTCACTCATCCTGCCGAGGGGATGGACCTAGACGACCTCGTCATGATGTCGTCCGACGACTGGCTGCGCTACGACGCGATGTGCTTGTTTCGGCATCGCACGCGCAACGGCAAACTCGGCGAGCTGGAGGTCATCGACGGGACAACACTCTCGCCGCTCATCGACGGACGTGGTGCCATCCCGAGAGGTGATGCACCTGCATACGTGCAGTGGGCGTGGGGTCTGCCGTGGGTGTGGCTGAAGCAACGCGACGTGATCTACAAGCCGCATCACCCGAGGCCTTCTACGCGCTATGGATTGCCACCGGCCGAGTGGCTTTTGCTCACTGGCAACACAGACGTGCGCCTGCAGTGGTACTTTCTACGCTACTTCACCGAGGGCGAAGTACCAGAGGCCTTTATCAACGCGCCGCCGGATGTGTCGGACCCGAAGCAGGTACAGGCTCTCCAGGATGCCTACGAGGCTGTCATGAGTGGCAAGCGCGGCGGTCACCACAAGGTCAAGTGGATTCCGCCAGGCGCAAAGGTGACGACCGTCAACAAGGCAAACTTTGACGTCAACTTTGCGGCTCACCTCATCGCCAAAGGGTGTGCAGGGTTCAAGGTCCAGCCGGCACAGATTGGTTTCACGGAAAAAGTCAACAAGTCCAGTGGCGAGACGCAACGGGAGGTCACCTACCAACGCTCGATCATCCCAAGCGTGCAGTACTACCAGAGCATCTTCAACAAGATTCTGCGCGAAGACTTCAACATGCCGTATGCGCGGTTTAAGTACCTCAACATCGAGGAAGAGGAAGACCAACTCAAGCTCGCGCAGACACGGCAAATCTACATCGCGTCGGCTGTGCTGTCGCCGGATGAGGTCCGGCAGGAACTTGGCTACGACGTCGACGTCGATGCACCTGTCGGACGCTTTGTCAGCGACCGGACAGGCCTTATTTTTGTGGACGCAGCGAGTCAGGAAGCAGCGCGCAAACAAGGCAATCTCGCCGACGAGTACAACCTCGGCATCAACGGGTACCCGGAGGGCGACGGGAAGTTGCTTGACCCGCGCTCGGCAGTTGTTGCACCAGCCATCAAGCCTGCGCCACCGAAGCCGAACATCGCCCCCACGAAGCCAGGTAGCGACCCGCAAGGAACATCTGCCGAACCTGCTGATACACAAAACAAGGCTGTCGAAGATGAGCTGCGCAAGTGGCGTCAAGCGGCGCTCAAACGTGCAAAGGATGGGCGGTTGCAGAAAGCGTGGCAACCCGAGCACATCGACCCATACTTGCACAAGGCACTCTCGATGCAGTTGTCAGGCACCAAGACAGCAGAGGATGTGCGCGGCGTGTTCGACACGTTGCTCGGGGGTGAGGCCTCAAATTTTACGAAGCGGGAAGCTAGAAGCATTAGCGGCGGCGTGAAGGTTTCCCGCAACAAAAAGAAGTTACAGGCCACGCAAGAACAGTTGAAGATTGCTGTCGAGGTTGTTCTCGCACGGGAAGGCAAGCAGGTTGCCGAACAAGTTGCAGCCGAGTTATTGCAGATGGCTGGGAACCAAGGCGCGAGCGGCGCGAATGGTGCCGCGGTACCGACTGCGGCAGGAGTCGGCGCAGGAACGGCGGAAAGTGCATCCTCTTCGACCGCGTCGGGTGCATCAAGCGCTGGTGTAGGTTCTGCGGCGGTCACCGGTGCGCTTGCGGCGGATGGCGTCCCCATTCCGACAGGCTTAAGCGTTGAGGCGCTCGTCAGCGGCCTACCGATGTCCATCATCGAGGCTGACATCGGGCACGCGGTGCAAGAGTCGCTAAAGGCTATCTTCGAGCAAGCGGCCACCGAGGGCGTCCAATCGCTCGGCGTGAGTCTGGCGTGGGACTACGTCAACCCGCTCGCCATCAAGTACGCCGAAGACCGCGCGGCTGAACTCGTCGGCAAGAAACGGTTGCCGGACGGAGTGCTCGTCGACAACGGCAGTTGGTCCATCCCCGAGACGACGCGCAATATGATCCGCGAGCACGTTGTGGCGGCTGTCAAAGACGGTCAGACCATCGCTGAGTTGCAGCAGGGCATCCAGGAGCACTACGCATTTTCGTCCGCGCGTGCCGAAACGATTGCTCGTACCGAAACGGGTACCGCGTACAATCGCGGCGGCGTGGGTGGGTGGCGCGCCGTAGGCGTGATGCACGTCGAGGTATTCGACGGCGACTACGACGGCGCGTGTGCGGCGGCGAACGGTTCCATCTGGACGTTGGCGCATGCAGAGGCAGACCCCTTGCAACACCCGCGGTGCGTACGTTCGTTCGCTCCGATTCCCCCCGACGAAGACACTCTCGCACCGGGGGCCGAGTTGCCGAACCCGAATCCACCACCCGCGACGCACGCGGACTAGGAAGGAGTGAGTTCATGCCGGACAACAAAGTCAACATGTACGCACCGTTCAGCAAGGTCGAGGCGACCAGCGACGGAGGCCGTGAGGTCTGGGGCTTCGCCTCTCTCGAAGTCAAAGACAAGACGGGTGAAATCGCCGACTTTGAGCGCACGGTGCAAGCGTTCGACAAGTGGTCCTCAGAAATTGAGAAGGCCACGCAAGGGAAGTCCAAGGGCAACATCCGTTACATGCACGGCTCTGATGCGGTGGGCAAGATGCTCGACTGGAAGCCGGGTGAGAAGAAACTCGAGGATGGGACGACAGCGAAGGGCGTTTACATCGGCGTTAAGGTGCCGTCCTACGAGACCCGAACCATCGGTCAGATTGACGATGGCATCCTGACCGGCTTCAGCATCGGCGGGAACTACGCCGACCGGTGGTATGACGAGACCGCCAAGGCCTTCCGCTACGCGCCGGAGTTGGCAGAGACATCCCTCGTCGACAATCCTGCGGTACCGGGGGCTAACTTCGACCTGGTGCGCATGCAGAAAGGTGTGGTGGAGGTGAATCCAGACTTGCTCAAAGCAACGGAGGACGAACGCGAGAAGCTACACGCCGAGGCCGAGGAACGCGCGAAGAAGTATGGCATCGCGGTGCGGGAAGGCGGCCATCTGACGCCGCCCGAAGGCAAACCGACCGACGCAGCTGAGTACGGCGACCCGACGAACTACGCATACCCGATTGATGAGGCGCACATCAAGGCCGCTGTCGGCTACTTCAACCATCCCGAAATGCGCGAGAAGGGCGGCTACACGGAAGACGAGTGGGCAATCATCGGCAAGCGCATCGCCGAGGCTGCAAACAAGCTCATCGGCGAAGGTCACGAGTTCAAGGACGGCAAGATTGACACGTCAGAAGAGCGCAAGGATGCCGAGAAAGCCGCCTTCGGTAACCTGCAAAAACGCGCAGGGACTGGCACCGGAGGTGAACTCAGCCACAGCGACATCCGGAGTCTTCTCAACGCAGCAGTCAACGACGGGAACCCCTTCAACAGCGACCTGTGGGTGTGTGACGTCTTCGATGACTACTGCATCGTCGAGGACTGGATGAACAACAAAAACTGGAAAGTGCCGTACACCATCAAAGACGGTGAAGCCGAACTCGGCAAGCCGGAAGAAGTGGTGCAGGTGTGGCAACCTGCCTCAACATCGAAGGGAGCTGAGAAGTCCGTGCAAACCCCGCTAACTAAGACAGTCGACCCGAACGACAAGGTGGTTGACGAGAAGATCCGCGAGTTGGAAGCTGCCATCGAAGCTGTGAAGCGCGCTCAGGCCGAGGACGAGAAGAAGAGCGGCAAGAGTCCGGAAGATGGCACCGTGGACGAGAAGATCGCCGCTGCTGAAAAGGTGCTCGCCGAACTTAAGGCCGCACAGAAGAAAGACGACGAAGAGGAAGGCAAGCAGGATGCAGAGAAGGCGCATCAAGCGCACGGTTTGCTCAAGTCCATCACGGACCGTCTCGCCAAACGCGGCGTCGCTGTGTCTGCCGAGCGTGCCAAGCACCTGCGTCACGCCATGGACCACATCCACGCGGCTCTGGGTGAGGACGACAAGGTCGAGGACAAAGAGCACATGGGCATGAAAGACGACAACAACGGGGTCGACGTGGACAAATTCGCCGCGGCCGTCCTCGCGAAGTTTGAAGGGTCGTCCGTGCTCCAGAAGTCTGCGCCGGACGTTGCAAGTGTGCTGGCCCAAGCGTTGGAGAGCGCTGGGTTGGCAAAGGCTGCTGCTGTAGCAGAGATGGCCGAGCAGTTGACCAAGGCAGCGGAGCGGATTGCCGAGCTGGAGGGTCAAGTGAAGGCGATTGGCGAACAGCCACAGTCAGGCGGACCGTTTATGGGCGCCTACCCCGGACTTGGCGGCGCAATGCCGTGGCAAGGAGATGTTGAGAAGTCCGTCCTCCAGAACGTGTTGAACAAAACGTCGGACCCAGTGCTGAAAGACCAACTAGGCCGTCACTTGGCGACCGAAGTGCTTGAGCAACGACTGGCGAGTGGTCGGCGCCCCACTGCATAAGGAACACACATCCCGAGCATACCGAGGCATCCTGAAAAGGATGCTTTTTTGTGCCGAAAATGAGGTGAAAAGTTGACTCAGTTCATGCAAACAGCCCAGGCGCAGAGCGACCTGGAGAAGATTACGCAGCAGACCATGGACTTGTTCAAGGACGCGACAACCACTGGCTGGACTACCGCCGACGGTCTAACCGGATTCGGCCTCGAGGACGTGGCGAAACTCATCTACCCGCTCGTGACGCCGTTCCTCAACTCCATCCCACGCGACAAAGCTGGACAAGGTTCGGCAGCCGCTCGCTGGAAGGCAATCACCGGCTTCGGATACCAGAAGCAGCGCCCGACGCAGTCGTTTGGCTACGCTGGCAGTCTCGTGCAGACGGTCGAGCAAGACTTTGTGGCGCCGTATGCCGTTTTGACGCTTGGTGATTCCGTGCAGCGTGACGCTCAGACATTAGCGCGCGGGTTTGACAACTTGCGGGCCAAGTCCGGTATCAAGACCTTGTACGAGTTGAAGACAGGCGAAGACGTGATCGCCATCGGTGGTCAGACGTTCGCGCTCCAATCCTTGTCTGCGCCCACCGCCACGTACTCGAGTAGCGGCGGCTCCATCACCAACACCACGGCTTCTGCGGTCACGTGGAAGTTTGTCGTCGCGGCGCGTACCACAGAAGGCTACCACTACGGCGGCCCAAACTCGGCGCAAGGGAACATGGAGACCGCTGCAAGTGCAGATGTGACGGTCAGCGTGCCAGCAGGCGCGACCACCGGCTCTGTCGACCTGACGGTACCGTTCGTCGCTGGTGCTGCCATCTACGACTGGTACACGGACAACGGTGCTGGTGGGTCTTTGTATTACACCGGCGTCTCCACGACCACCAACACGGCGACCGTCACGGCGGCTGCCCCCGACACCAACCCTGTCGCACCAACGGCTGACGCTTCGGCTGACGCACAGGCCTTCAACGGATATATCGCGTCATTGGTTGGTGACTACACGAGCGGTGGTCAGGTCACGCGTGGAACGGGTACCCGCGCAAGCGGTGCATCCGTCACGAGTCTCGACGGCAAGACGATGACGGGTAACAACGGGTCGATTCAGGAGATTGACAATGTCCTCCTGTATCTCGCACAGAACTTCCAGGTCAGCCCGACGCGATTGATCGTCAACCCGCAAGAGGCGTTCAACATGACCGACAAAATGTTCAATACAGGCGGGTTCCGCGTGATGCTGCAGGCTGGTCAGAAGCAAGACGCACTCACCGGTGGCACGTACATTGAGCGGTACATCAACAAGGCGTGGCAGGGTCAGATGCTGCCGATTGTCGTTGACCCGCATTTGCCTCCCGGTACCATCATGGGCGTGACCGACGTGTTGCCGTACCCCGACAGCACCATTTCATCGGTGCTGAAAATCGAGACGCAGGAAGAGTACAGCCAGATTGAGTACGCCATGAGCCGTCAATCGGGCGCGAACGGCGGTCCTCGGTATGACTACGAAGTTCGTAGCATCGAGGTCATGAAGAACTACTTCCCGGCTGGTGGGTTCCTGATTCAGAACGTCGCAAACGGCTGATTGTAAGGGGACAGACAGGGGCGTCTTCGGGCGCTCCTGATTTTATTTTGTGGAGGCTGATCACGTGGCAAGACGTTATTTCAACGCAGGACTTGCACAGAGTCCAGAAACGAAAGCTCACATGACCGTGATGGAAGGCGCGAAGCCTGTTCACCTGCCGATCGTGAATGGCGTCGTCAGCATCCCGGACAACTTAGCGCCAAAGGTGACGATGGGTCCCGCGTGGGTGCCGTACACTGGGCAAGTTCCGGTCGGCGATGGCGATTTGCAACCAGTCGAAAGCGTGGACGCGATTTACGGCGCCGCGAAGAAAAAGTGAGGTGACGCAACATGCCTGCCGCATACACGGACGCAGCTGCTGTAGCGGCGGCTTTGCGTCTCGCGCCGGACACAACGCTTGCATCCGAAGTCGGAGTGGGCGCAACCTCCCTAGCGCTTACATCTGACCAAGTTGCAGGCGCGTCCGGGCTCTACGTTGGACAGTACCTCGCGCTGGACCAGTACAATCTGGCTGTGCGTGAAGTGGTGCAGATTACTGGAGCCATCACCGGCACAGGACCGTACACGGTGCCGGTGACCGCGACAACGCAGGCGCACGTCGCAGACGCACCCGTGAAGGAAGTCTCAGCCCTCCAGGACGTCGTGGGTGCAGGGTCGAGACTTTGGGACGACGCGACGTATACCGCTGCGGGCGCATTCGGCCAGCAGACGATCACCGAGACCGTGCGCGGCATAGCCACAACGGACGGCTGCATTCTCGTGCAAGTCACAGGACGCAACGTGACCGGCGTGTCGGCCATCTCTTGGCAATATGCGCCGGGCGGTCAATCGTTCATGCTCGACCCAACAGTCTGCACGTTTGACGACTACCAGGTGTACGCATCGTGGTCGTCCAACTCAAACAGCACATCGACGGCTATGCCAGAACCGTGGCAGAAGCACCTCGTCGTGACCATCACCTATACATCCGGCTATAACCCGTTGCCGTCCGACATCGTGCGTGCTTCGACCGTGCTTGCCGCGCGCCTCTACAAAGAAGGCGACAGCGGGTTCAGTGACGTGCTCGCGAACACCGACATGGGATTGCTTCAGTACAAGAAAGGCATCCCTGGTGACATCGACATCATGGCGCGGCGCTGGCGGAGGTGGACTTAGTGTCCGACTTCGAGATTAAGGTCGAGATTCCGGAAGGGTTGCTTCATGCAAGCGAAATTTTAGACAACAAGCTGAAGAATGCCGTCACGAACGCGACGCTGGCGATGGAACGAGAAGTAAAAACACAGGCTCCCTACGGCGTGACCGGACACCTGAAACAGGCGATTACGAGCAACGTGGAACCACTGACAAGTGAGATCAGAGGCATTATCGGTGTCCCACGAAAACCGGGCATCTTCGTGGAAGAAGGAACGCGTCCACATACGCCGCCGCGAGCGCCTGTGTTTAGGTGGGCGGAGAAAAAAGGACTGAACAAGTGGGCGGTTTGGACAAACATTCGCAAGAAAGGCACAAAAGCCAACCCGTTCATCAAGCGTTCATTCCTCATCCAAGAGCAACCGGCGCGCAGGCGCATTGAACAAGCTGTGGCGGACGCCGTAAAGGAGATGGGGCGCTGATGGGACTCGATGCCGTGATCGGCGGCGCAAACTCCGTCCTGAAGACGCTCCTAACCGGTGGCGGCCTGGCGCGCGTGCATGAGGACGCATCTGAGGCTATCCAACAAGTCCCGGCGACGATGATCGTGCCGCACAAAGGCACGCTGGAATGGCCGCGTAAACCGAACCAGCGCATGACGACGCATGACTTGACACTGACACTCGTCGTGAGCCGTGGTGGCGACCTTGCGAGCGCAGACAAGGCACTCAAGCCGTGGGTGGACAAGATTGTGGCACTCTTCGACCAGAATATCACGCTTGGTGGTACCACATTCAACGCAGGCGTGGTCGATTACGACTACGGCCACGTCGAGTACGCGGGTACCTTGTATCTCGGCATCACATTTACGCTGCGGGCGGTCGAAATCGCCACAGTGAACTATCACGGATAGGAGGCGGTCTCGTGCAGGTCAAGTACACAGGAGCGAGTCCTGTCGTGTTGCCGACCCTCGGCAAAAGCGCCGAACCAGGCGACGTGATCGAGGTGCCGGACGACTTCGAGCACCCGCAGTTTGCAGCAGTCAAAACGCAAAAGAAGAAGGGAGGCGACGACGTAGATGCCGCTACAGAGTAGTTTAGTCCACCTGGGTCTCGCCAAAGAGACCGTGCAAGGCACGCCAGTTTCGCCAACCGTTTGGGTACCAGTGGAGAACAACATCAAGAACGAGGACGTCATCCACTTTATTGACGACAAGTCGCTGATGGGCGCTCCAGTTGCTACGATCGGCCAGTATGCAGGCCCGGCATCCTCAACCGTCGATTGGGACGCCAACTTTTACCCAGAGGCACTCGGCCACGCGATTATGGGACTCCTTGGCGCAGACGCGGTGAGCGGCACAGCGACTCCGTACACCCACGTTCTGACGCTGTCAGAAGCACAGCCGCCGTCTTACACACTGTCTGTCTACAACGGCTACAACGAGCGCCAGTACCCAGGCAGCATGATTGACGAGTTAGCGCTGAAGTACGCCACAGACGGTGCACTGGTGGCGACTACCAAGTGGGTCGGCTTCCCGTCCGTCTCGGGTACAACATCCACGCCAGTGTTGCCGACTGACAACCCGCTTCTTGGTTGGCAAGCGTCGCTTCAAATCGCAACCGTCGCAAACACGCGATTGATCGGATTTGACTGGACGGGCAAGCGTGCCACGAAGCCGGTGAATACCTCAGGCGGAACGCAGGCCCCGACGTTTGTCTATGCCGGACCACTGGACGTAACCGGGAAACTGACGTTCGCGATCGACAACGAAACGGAACTGGACTACCTGCTCAATAACACACAACCGGCTGTCGTCCTGACGCTCCAAGCTCCCAACAGCGGCCCGAGCCTTGCCATTCAGATGAGCAAGTGTGCGTTTACAAAGCAAGCCACGTCCTACAGCAAAGAGTGGGTGGAGGTCGACTACGACATAGTTTCTGTAGCGAACTCCAGCGATGCCGGGACTGGCGGCCCGATAAGTCCCGTGAAATTCACCCTGATCAATTCACAGTCGACGGCTTACTAAGACGCATAGCTCGCCTCTCTGCGATGTGAAGTCGCATATGAGCAGATTGGGACGGCAATACCATAAGGTTTTCGGGTCTGTTGTCGTCCTTTATGCCATTGATGTGGTGAACAACTTCGCCACGCCGAAGAAATCTCCCTAAAGATTCTTCGGCGACTAGTATGTGTTCGCTAACGTGGCCGGATTTCGAGGCGCGCGGGTGCCAATGAGCGACGATTCTAATGTACCCTTCGCCGGTCCGCGAGCGAGAACCAGGAGACCATTTGGGTGACAATGGCCCTGTTCGTAGTCGGTAACCAGCAGCCGTGCAGTCATACGAGCAAAACTTGCTAATCGGAACGGCATATCGCTTCACAGTGTACGGTCGTCCACAACTTTGGCAAAACAGTGTCACGCGTGTATTTCGAGCGGCGCCAGCGCACTCCCGAGAGCAGAACCGTCGGTTGCCACGTCGTGCGGTATCGAAAAACTCAGTGCCGCACTGCTGGCACGTTCGACGGTAGTGATCTTGGGTGTGGTAGAAACCTATTTCGCGAAGTGCCTTTCTCGCGTTGGGCAAAGAGTGTGGAGCAGAGCATGCGGTCGAACAGTACTTCTGTTGGATCGATGGCTTTGATACGCGGAATGTTTTGCCGCAGTTCGCACATATGCGCATGAATGCCTCTTCAGGTGACTTTTCGCGGACGGCCAGGATTCCACGTCGTCTAGCTTCACCAACGCATTTCATGCCGCAATACCGAGCTTCTTTACGGTAAGTCTCAAACGTCTCTTGGCATATCTCGCACGTTTTGAGCAAGCTAATCACCTCATGACGTATTCAACTACTACTATATCAATTATATCGCATAGGAGGCAAACCATGGGTAAGTGGAAGGTTGAAGCAACGAAACGCGTGTACCTGCCGGAAGAGCTCGCGGAGGACATGTACATCGTCACCCCGCACCCGAAATTGATGCCGTTTGAAACGATGAAGCAGTTGGCGGCGCTCAAACCAAGTGAGAGTGCAGACGGCGATACAGACGGTAACCTGGATGCGGCGCAAGCGCTCGCTACATCGATGATCGTGGAGTGGAACCTGACGGACCCGAAGAGCGACGATGGCGCCATCCTGCCGCTGCCGTCCGTGGACTCTAGCGTGTGGCAAAAGATTCCCGGCCAAATCGTGCTAGAAGCCGTCTACAAGGCGTTCGGTGAAGCGATGGAAGCAACGGAACCGGACCCAAACTCCTCAGCCGGGTCGGCCAATACCTAAGAGGCCGTCCCATACGCGGGGATATTTTGCTGTACCAAGAGTCGCAAGTGTGCCAACGGTGGGGATGCACGCCACGCGAATTGGACGTCATCCCTGCTTGGCGTGTGCGGCTGGAAATCGAGTTTATGCGCATCGAGCGCGAAGCTGAGGCGGCAAGGAGGTCGTAACCGATGGCGGATTCAAGGCTTCAGATCATCATCTCGGCTGTGGCTGGGAAGGCGCAAGAGGTGCTCACTGCCATCGGGGATCGTGTCTCCGTCATGGGCGACGAGTTTACGATTGCGAGCGACCAGGCCAAGCGCGCCATGCAACAGGTGGGGCGTTCTGTTGAAGAAACCAAGGTACAGGTCGACGAACTCGCAGCCAAGCACCCAACGGTAGATGCTAAGTTCGACGATGTGCGGGCGCTGGAAGAGTTGAAATTTTTCAAGGATCAGATGGATTCCATCCGTAACGTGACCGCAGAAATTAAACTGCGAGACTACAAGGCGCGCGCGGAACTTGATCGGATCAAGGTGCAGATGGAAGACTTGCGCCGCATTGTAGTGTCGATTGACCTTAACGATGATAGTGCCCTCTACAAAGTGGAGGACATGCAAGCACACGCATTGGCGTTGGAACAACAATTGCGCAGCCTGATGATGCGTGTGAACGATGAGGATGCACTGCGCAAGATATACGAAGTGCGTACAGCCCTTGTGGAACTCCACGGCGACGACTCGTTCAAGATTCACGCTAACAACAAGGAAGCGCTGATGGCGATCGCACAGGTCAAAGCGGCGGAAGATGCGCTCAAGACAGCGCCAAAAGCATCGTGGTTGAGTCGTTTGTTCGGCGGAGGGAAAAGGGCGAAGAAGAATGACCCAACCGGGTTTGGTCAGCTCATCACAGCACTCCAGGGCGACTTAACCGACCCAACAAAAGCCAGAGAAGCGGAAGTAGCATGGGCTGGCGCGAGCGGTGCGCTCTACAAGATGGTCGGCGACGCCAAACATGTCGCACTCTCCACAGGCGAAGCCAAGGATGCAATGGAGCAGTTCCAGGCGCGCGCGGACGAACTAGGCAAGAAACTGGCTTCGTTTGACCTATCGTCACCGGGTGCAACGGCTGCGGCGATGAAACTGCAGGCGGAGGCACTCGCACTGCGCAAGGACTTGGCGCGTATCCCGACGAGTCTCGAGACTGAAGAAGCACAAGCACAAATCGCGGCCTTGCGGGGAGAGGCGAAGTCGCTCGAAGGTGAGTTGAACGGCGGAGGCGCAGCAGGCGCAGGGGCTAATGCGGCGAAGGCAGGTGGCGGCATGGGCGTCCTAGCCGCCGTTGGTCTTGGCGCACTCCCCACGATCGCTCCCCTTGGCGCGGCGGCAGGCAACGCTATCATGGGTCTCGCATCCGCATTCACGGCTGCAGGTGCTGGCGTCGTAGGGTTCGGCGCTGTCGCGATGGGCAACCTTAAGGCGGTGTTTACTGCGGCCACGGCGCTCCATACCGCACAGGCAGCCTACGCCACGGCAAATACCGCGTCAGGACGCACATCAGCCCTCCAGCAAGAGGCACAGGCCATGTACGGCCTTGACGGGGCACAGGTGAAGGCTGTGCAGACGCTGACAAACTTCGAAAACCAGTGGCGCAGCTTTGCTCACTCGTTCCAGACGCCTGTGTTCACGGTGTTCGAACTCGCTCTCCAAGGCGTCGAAACGCTGATGACGGACATGCACCCTGTCATCGCGGCAGCAGGGCAGGCGTTTACGGTGCTCTTCACGCAGATGGACAAGGGGCTCAAGTCGGGGGACAACAAGCAATTCTTTCAGTGGCTTGCATCCACTGCCGGCCCGGCTATCATCGCGTTTGGGCATAGCGCAGGGAACGTCATGCGCGGCTTCGCAAACCTGATGATGGCGTTTAGCCCGTCTGCAAAATCAATGGAGAACGGCCTTGTCAGCATGACCCACAAGTTCTACAAGTGGACAGATGCGCTCGCTGGCACGAAAGGGTTCAAGGAATTCCTGACGTATGCGGCCACAAGTGGGAAAGCAGCCATGGGCGCAATCGGAGGACTCGCGAAGATTATCGGCGAACTCCTAGTCGCGGTGGCTCCGGTCGGGTTGCAGATGTTGAAGCTCGTGAAGAATCTAGCAAACGTTCTCAGTACGGCGTTGCGCACGAATCCGGCGTTGCGGGTGTTGGTCGGTGCCGTAGTTCTCGCGGCTGCAGGTGTCCTCAAACTCGCGAATTGGCTGCTCACACTCAACCCGCGTATCACGCAGTGGGCAACCGGCATCGGCGCTGTGGTAGGGGCGTTCTTCGCGCTTAATGCGGCGTCCGGTATTCTGCGGCCACTTCTCATGTTTCTGCGCATTCTACCAAAAGAACAGAAGGCGTGGACGCTCGCGACAGGTCTTTCAACGCTGGCTCAGAAGATATGGAACTCCAGCCTTGTGCTCACATACCGCATCCAGGCTCTGTATGGACTTGAGCTTCTCAAGAACACCGCCCGCTTGGTAGGACAAAAGATCGCAACTGTCGCAGTGTCGGTTGCTACCAGGGCGTGGGCAGTCGCACAAGGCATTGTGAATGCCGTCATGGACGCGAACCCGATTGCGCTGATTATCATCGGCATCGCGGCACTAATCGCCGTCATCGTTCTCGTTGTCAAGCACTGGCAGGCTGTAGTGACGTGGCTCAAACAGGCGTGGCACTGGTTCACCCACCTCGGCCTTGGTGTCAAAATCCTCATCACCATCTTTGCGCCGTTCCTGGTGTTGGCAGGCTTAGTCATCTCGCACTGGCGACCGATCGAGAAGTTCTTCGTCAATATGTGGAACCGTATCACACAGGGCTTTAAGGCATTCATGGGCATCTTCCGGCTGAATTGGAGCCAACTCGGCATGGACATCGGGAATGAAATGCAGAAGTGGATCAGGCAGGGCCTCACGTGGGGTGAGAACCTCATTCACATGCTGGCGCAAGGCATCCTGAACGGTCTGCACTGGGTGACGCACGCCGCATCTGCGGTCATTGGACAAGTCAAGGCGTTCCTCGGTTTTGGCTCGCCAACCGAGAAGGGGCCGGGCGCAACGTCCGACATGTGGGCACCGAACTTTATGAAGATGTACACGCAAGGGTTCTTGGCTGGCATCCCCCAGATGCAAGGGGCAGCCATGAGAGTAGCGCAGACGCTTGAAAAGACACTTAATCCCGGCGTCCTCGGCACCGCAGCCGCATCCCCCGCAGCCATGGGCCAAACGGCAGCCACCACCTTCGCGCAGGACGCGGCGCAACAGGGTGCGTCCTCCGGGCCGCTCACTATTCACACCGAAGTCCACTTCCACGGTGCGAACCTCAGCGACCCGAAACAGGTGGAGAAGTTTGCGCAACAGGTGGCCTTCTACAACCAACAGAAACTGCGCGCGGCCGGGGTGACACGCTGATGCTTCTATCCTCGCAAAGCATTCTTGGCTACGGAGCAGAGTCTTCGTGGGGGGAGGGTGCGCCTGCTTCCCTGTGGCTCCCGGTCACGTCACTTACCGCGACCGATGAAGTTAAATACCAGTCTATCAGCAACACCACCTCTATCACGTCCACGCTCCTAAACACGCCCATCTACTCAGGCGGGAAAGTCACCTGCGCACACTTCGCGACCGTGCCGACGGTGCTCGATGAACTGCGCGCGATGTTCGGTACCGAGTCTGTGAATGGGAACGTACACACGTTCGGCATGGCCGATGTGCCTACGTCGTACAGCCTAACGGAGTTTGACGGCAACACGGCTCGGCTCTACACGGGCGGCAGACTCCAACAGTGGACACTCAACTGGGATGTGAACGGCGGTCTCACGTGCCAGTCACAGTGGTGGAGCAAGATGAGCCAGACGACGTCCTGGTCGGGCGCGAGCGTGCCGATTGAACCGACACCCGCGGCTTATGACGGTGCCATATCGGTCGGTGGCGTGAGAGTTGCAGGCGTGGAAACGGGCACATGGAAGTTCACACGTGTGATGAAGCTGCTCCACTCCGACAACATCCAAGACGTGATTGGCATCCAACCGGGCCCGGTGGTGGTGGAGTGTACGCTCAACCTCGCCATCGAGGATGAGGGGCTGTGGACGGACATGCAAAACGGCACGTCGGACAGCATCACCACGACCTTTGACTGGCTATCCATCACGATGTATAGCGGCAGTTGGGAACAAGTCGCGATGGACAGAAGTGGCGCACTGCTCAAGCAAACAGCGAAACTGCGCGGCTTCTACGATGCAGCCAGTGAGGCCGTGGTTTCGGCGACGGTCACGGAGTAGGAGGTGAACAGTTGACAGTCTACGGATTCACCTACAATGGCACGCATTCGTCCACCTACGGTGTCTATGCCACAAGCACCGTGACAGGCATCTTGCCGCCAGTGAACAGTGTCTCGCTGAATGTGCCAAAGCGTCCGGGTCTATGGTACACGCGCACCGACCTTGGCCCACGTTGGATTCAAGTCCACGTGTCTGTGACGGCGACCTCGAATATGGACTTGCGCACACAGATCCGCAACATTGCCGCGTGGCTCAGTCCCGCGAGTGGCCTCCAGTCGTTGTCGTTTGACAATGAGCCAAACCTGACCTACTACGCTGTGCCGGACGAAGGCATGGGTGGGGGCGCTGGCACACAGTCCACGGACATCACGCAGATGGTGACGCTCGGCAACGGCAAAGTCATCTTCATGTGCGCCGACCCCTTCGCGTATGACACACAGCAGTCCGCGACCTTCGCGTCCGACAGCGCGAGTCCGGATGTGACTGGCACCTATCAGACCTACCCGGTCATCAGTCTGACACTCACGGCAGCTGCCACGTCACTCAAGGTCACTCACGCATCGAGTGGCAAGTTCATGCTGCTCAACTCCTCATTTGCATCAGGGGATACAGTCACGATCGACTGCACGCGCGGGCTTGTGTCCATCAATGGTTCGCCTGCGATGACGGCACTTGACATCACGTCGCAGTTCTTCGCTCTGCAACCAGGCGCAAACACACTGAACATCACGCCAACAGGCGTCACGTCCGGCTCACTCAACTGGACGCCACGCTGGCTATAACCAACCCTTTGGAGGCGATCACATTGGCAACAGGACAAGGCAATCTCACGACGTACGGCGCAAACGCGCTGCTCAACGCGACGGTCACAATTGGGGGCGGCACATTCTACGTAGCGTTGTTTACTGCCGACCCAACGACAGCAGGCGACACCACAAACGAATTGTCCGGCGGCGGCTATGCGCGGCAGCCGGTGACGTTCCCGACTGCCTCGACTGGTTCGGTGTCCAACCCGAGTGACATCACCTTTGCACCGTGGACAGGCGCGACTACGACAGAGACTTTTATTGGCCTGATGGATGCGGCGACAGGCGGTAACATGATTGCGCGCGTGTTGTCTAGCCCGTCTGAAACGCTCACGAGCGGCGCGAACGACGAAATAATCATCAAGTCGGGTACGCTGGTCTTTTCGCTCGTGCAGTACAACGGTTAAAACTCCCGCAATGACATAACGGGGCGGGAGGTGATTTTTAGTGTCAGCTAGTCTATCTGTGACCAATGTCACAAGCGACAGCGCCACGCTGTCCGTGTCGGGTGCTTCCTCCGGGGCCAGTATCGTATTTTACTGGGGTACCAGCAATGGAGGAACTTACCCGCCAGCTTGGGCGAATAAGTCATCCGTCACGGCTGATGCGAATGGCTTTGCTTCTGTGGACCTAACCGGATTGGCGTCCTCCACCAATTATTACTCCAACGCACAGGCTGGAGGGGCGTGGGTTGTTGCGGAGGCGCCGTTCACGACGCTTGCCCCGACCACCCCAATCGACGTGAGCGGTACATTCGTCGGCATTGGCTCACTCTCAGCTCCGACGATCGTCGAGGAGACAACCACGTCAGGCGGGTTCGTCGGCGTTGGATCTCTCTCAGCCGCACCAATGGAGGCCGAAGAAACAGCCGGCGCCTTCACTGGCGTGGGCAACCTCGCAGCATCCGTCACATTGCAGTCGCCGTACATCGCTGGCGCATTTGTGGGTGTCGGGTCGCTCAGCGCATCGGAAGAACTGATTGAGCCAGCCGCAGGCGGGTTTCTTGGCGTTGGTTCTCTGTCCGCGACGTCAGATGAAGGAGAATCGACCAGCGGATCATTCGTTGGCATCGGTACGCTGTCCGCGCCCGTTGGCGTTGTGGAAAGCCCCACGGCTGCATTTGTAGGCGTTGGCAGTTTGTCTGCACAAGTGACCGCAAAAGTCGAATCCCCTCCGCCTACCCTCTACGTCTTCTCAGCAGCAGAATCGCTCGAATGCGTGCTCATCCCACAGGACGGCGCGACCCCAACCGGCACGCCGGTGTGTCCGTTTTACAACGCGATCCACACGGTGCAGATATTCAACGCCACAAACGCCGCACAAGGACAGGTGCAGAATCAACTTGTGTTCGACGTGCCTGCCAACCATCCCGACGCGGCGTACGTCGTCAAAGGCGCATGGATAGCGTTTCTCGGGCAAGCAGGTCAATACGAGTTGTTTGAGGTGACGCTCACCGACGAATACGACACGTCAAGCGGCGAGTACAAAACGGCGACCTGTACGCAGGCTGGGCAAGCGGAACTGATTGATGAGTTCATCTCGTCGCTCACACTCTCGTCCGTTACACCATCTACAGCGCTCACAGATGTGTTGAGCGGTACGCGCTGGAGTCCAGGCAACGTCAGCGTGACGGCTACCTCGCAATCCCTGACGCTCACGCAAACGAATGTCCTTGCGGCACTGACTCAGCTTGTGACGACTTGGGGCGGCGAGTTGTCCTTCCGCATCACCATCAGCGGAAACAGCATCACGGGCAGATACGTGGACTGGGTGCAACAAGTGGGCTCAGTGACAGGCAAGCGCTACGAGTTCGGCAAAGACATCAAGTCTGTCCAGCGCACGGTCGATACCACCAACCTCTTCACAGCGGTATATGGCTTCGGGGCGACCAACAACACGACGAATGTGCCACTCACCTTTGCGTCCGTCACCTGGACGACACCGCCCAATCCGGCCAACAAGCCGAGCGGCCAAACGTATGTGAGTGACCCGAACGCACTAGCTTTGTACGGACGCGCAGGCGCCACGCGCAATCGCTACACGTCCTACACCGACTCGAACCAGACGGACGCGGCAACGCTCTTACAAGAGGCGTGGGACTACCTGCAGACCGTCAACACGCCCACCGTGACGTATCAGATGAGCGTGGCGGACTTATCCCAAATCTCTGGCTACGCGCACGAACGGGTCTTACTCGGTGACACCGTCAACGTGATTGACTTAGGCATCCAACCACCGTTGCAGGAACAAATGCGCGTGATTGAGTTGGCGCGAGACCTCGTTAACCCGCTCAACACGCAAGTCACGCTTGGCACCTTCCGGCCGACGACCGTCACGACGGCGAGCAATGCGCTCACGGCTCTGCAAAACGCATCGGCTGCTGCAGCTCAAGCTGCGCAAGCCACAACGGCCGCTACGAGTGCAACCACGACGGCCACGTCCGCTCTGTCGTCTGCGACCACAGCCATCACCACAGCTAACCAGGCGAGCGCCACAGCAAGCACCGCGCTGCAACCGGGTAGCCCGCTCGACACAGCGTATCTAAGTGGTGTCATATCTGCAGACCAGAACGCGCTTCAGTCCGCTGGCGGGTATGTGACGGTGGATTCAAACGGGATCACGATCATGAACGCGTCCACGCTGGTCAATGCCACGCAGGCGTTGAAACTAGCGGGCGGTATCTTTGGCATCAGCAACACGAAGGACGCGAACGGGAACTTCGTCTATACCACGTTCGGTACCGGCGCAGGGTTCGACGCAAGCCTAATGAACGCCGGGACATTGGACGCGGCCGTGGTCAACGTGACTAATCTCGACGCGGCCAACATCACGACGGGCGATCTGAACCTTGGTGGCCCGAACAATATGAACTTGGCGCTCTGGAACTTGACCGCCATCGGGTCCGGATACGCCATCCTCGTTGCCAATCAGCAAGGCGTCTACATGTCAAACAATACGGACGCCACTACGTTCACCTACGCGACCGCCGGGCAGACCACGACAGCAGGCCACGCCTTGGCTGGCGGCGATGTCGAACTGCTGGGGCGGCTGTGGGTTGGGCTCAACGGCAACGGCTACATCGAGGGTGACACGGCGCTTCACCTGTCCGTCACGACGGTAGGAGATCATTTTCTGATTCGGGAGAGTCCATCGAACGGGGATGCGTCACTCATCCCAACGAGCAACGACGTGAACCTCATCGGTGAGAGTGGCTTCGCATTTCGTGGCATGTACTCCTACGCCTTCAACAACGCATCGTCCGGCGCGTGGAAGGAAGCGGTGCGCACTCACAACGTTGCAGAGTCTATCAAAGTCATCTACGACTTGTCGCTGCAGGACTACGTCATCAAGGGTGAGACGCGCCAGCGGGTTGGCCTCATCGCGGAAGATGCGCCCATTGAGGTGCAGAGCGAGGACGGTCACGGGATCGATCTCTACGCGGTGATCGCGCACCTGGTTGGAGCTGTGCAAGACCTACAAGCCAAAGTCTACAAGCTGGAGGGAGGAAACTAGCACATGGATATTGTCCAAGCAGTACAGAACCACTACCCGGACATGGTGCTCGGTGTCGGCTTTGTGGTCGGCAACGACGCATACGGCAACCAGGTCATCACGTACTGGAACACCACCATGCACCCGTTGCCGTCCTCGGCAGACCTTGCGGACTGGTGGACGGTGTACCTGCAAGCAACGCAGAACGGTGTCATTGGGGCAGCTGTCACGGCTACGCTCGCCACGGGATTTACGTCTACCACGGCCGGTGGAAAGGTGTTTCCGATGGATGTGTTTGCTGTCGCGATGCTCGCAGGCGAATATGCGTATCTGCAGGCGAACTCTACTGCGACTCCTAAAAGCCTGCGGGCGCTTGACGGTAGCGTGTGGTCTCCGACTCAAACTGATTTCTTCTCGTTCAGCGGCGAACTGCGCACGTTCCTCTCTGCTATCGAGGACAAGCAGTGGGCGAAGGACGCGCTGATTGCAACCGTGTCAGACTCCGTAATTCCGACCGTCCTCTGGAGCGCGCCGACAGTTCCACAAGGGTTGACGGCCACAGCAGGTGCGAGTGCCGGTACTGCGTCGCTCGCGTGGACAGCGAATCCGGACACGGACCTTGCGTCCTACAACGTGTACCAGGACGGCACCAAGGTCCGGAACGTCACAACGAACGCGGACGGCGTCCCGGGACTCACGACAGGAACGCAGTACACCTTTGCAGTGACCGCCGTGGATACTTCCGGTGGCGAGTCGGCGCAGTCAGTCAGCGTCACCGTAACAGCGCCGTAAGCGTCGCTAACAACCAAATCATGCTAGACGATGGACTCGTAGAGATGCGGGTCCATTTTATTTTGAGGGGGTGGTCAAACTGCTCGAATACTGGTGCCAAGCAGGAGACGTCTTGCTCTACCACAAGCCGCCAAATCTATCCACACGGCTGATTGAGTTCGGTGAGAAACTGGAAGACCCGGGCCACGCGCAGTACTTCTACCACGTGGCGCTTGCACTCGGTCCGTATTACAAGATTGAGGCCGACGGAAAGACGGTGGCGATCAACCCGATTGACTACGGCAAGTTTGAGGGATTCCGTCCGCCTATCCCGCCAAAACAGAGAGACGCGGCACTTGCCCAAGTACACAAACTCGTGGGGGAGCCTTACGACTGGTGGCTCATCATCGACGACGCGCTCAAGTACGGCACCTGCGGAGTTGTACATCTGCCAGTCCGTTTTATCAAAAGTGAGGAACGACACGCCAAGATCTGCAGCTCGTTCCTGCGCAAATACTTCGAGGACGCGGAGTGGGGACCTCGTGAGCGTATCACCGTGAGCCCGGAGGACATCTATCTCGCGGTCAAGGCGTGGCCGGTGGGTGGTCAAACATGAGACATCGCACGCCTATCGACTTCACGAAACTGACAGACCGCGAAGTACTGATGCACCTCTTGCCACGGGTGGACACCGTCGAGGACGACGTGGACGAGCTGGATCACAACCAAGAGGCACTGAGCAACGCGATGGCCGAGTTGCAGCAGAACCTTGTCGCCACGGAACAGCGCCTCTCCAAACGAGTGGACGAGCGCTTTGACGCCGTAGACTCGCACCTGAGCGAACAAGACAAGCGCCTCGACCGCATGGTGGAAACCCGGCGCAGGTGGCCCGACGGTGCCAAGATTGCCGTCACGGCTGTAGGTAGCCTTTGTGTGTCCGTTGGAGTCGCGCTCCTATTGCACCTCCACTTCTAGAGGCACACCGCACGAAGGGTGGGTGATGCAGTGCTAAACAAAACGATGCACAGATTCTCGGTGTGGTTCGCGAGCCCGGCTGGGGTTCTTCAGACGTTCGCACTCACGCTCTTGTGGGTCATCGTCGAGCACATTTGGCCGCTTATCGATCCCAACGGATTCATCTTGCTCTACGTTCTCACCGTCTACAGCGGCATCACGCAACCAGTGCTGGCCTATGCGTCTTCGGTTTCGGCTGCTGAATCCGGTCTCGCACAGCAGAAACTCGAGGCCATGCAGCGGCAGATGGTGGACGTACAGAACACGCAGACGCAAATGCTCGAGAATCACGTGAGCATGATGCGCACAATCCTTGCCATTGCGCAGGACATCCGCGAGGACGTGGAAGACATCGTGGAGATGACGGCGCCGGACGGAAGTGTGCTGGTGACGCTCGAACCCCTTGAAGCTCGCAACGCAAGAAGCGCAGCTGTGCCACACAAAGGAGACGACCGATGAAGAGAAAACTGTTGCACTTGCTCAGAAAGCTCCTGTCGTACGCGCTGATGGGCGAGGGAATCTATCACTTCCTGTTCTCCACGATTGCTATCGTCGGTCTGGTGGCACAGCACCAGTACGGGTTTTTTAGCTGGCTTACACCTATCACGGACTATCTGGCTGGCACGCTGACACTCGTCGCGGGATGGGTGTTTAGAGGGAAACCGAAGGAGAGTGGACCGCGTGGCCGTTGAAGCACACAAGCTAACGCTACAAATCAGCGTGCCGGAGTGGGTACCAACGCACGGCGACCGCAAGAACGCATCGGCTGAGTTTGAACGCAACCGCAAACAAATCATCGCGGACGGCTATGGCTACTGTCTCGGCTGTGCGATCGCTGGCATCCGCAACGACAAAGACCTGCAGCTGCACCACTTCGCGGTCGAATGGTGCGAGGCCAACAACGCAGACTGGGACGCGGCTCTGCGTCGGGCAAAGATGATCGACCCATACGGCTATGCGGCCAAGATGGGTGACACGCCGATGACGAACGAGGACGATATCCGCAACCTGATGATGCTGTGCCAGCCGTGCCACACAGGCAAGCCGGGTGAGCCGCATCCGCACATCGCAGGCTGGCTGTCTGGCGGCGTGCACTACTGCCCGGAGCCAATCTGGGTTGCGGACCGGGTAAGTGCCGGGAAGGAAGAACAGGAGGCGCAAGCTGATGGTTGACGCACTCACGGCGTTCTACATGTTGGTGCAGACGAAGGGAGGGAAATCCATTGCAACGCATCGCGCAAGCCGTTGACCGCTACACGCCGTTCGTGGCCGCAGACTGCAAGGCGCTCAAAGCCGCAGGGTATGACGCGGTTGTCTATCTGGGCGCAAAGACGCACGGATGGACTAAGGCGCTGACACCCGAGGAACTCCAGGTGTATCTCGACGCTGGTCTGCGCGTCATCTTCAACTGGGAAGGCTTGAGCAACTATCGCGGCTACTTTTCTGCAGCACAAGGCAGACAGGATGCGCTCGACACGCTCACAGAGTTGGCGTGGCTCGGCGTGCATCCAGACCCGTCGATCGTCGTCTACTACTCGGTCGACTACGACGCATACAAGACGGTGGACTTTCTGGTGGTGGACGAGTATTTCCAAGCTGTCAAAGAGGTGCTCGCAGGGAAGTTTGCGGTCGGCGTCTACGGCGGCATCTCGATCGTCAACTACCTCATGCTGTCCCCTGACGCGAAGGGTCGACCGGACCGGGTTTGGCAGACGCTCGCGTGGTCGAGTGGCGTCATCAGCCCGCATACGGCGATGTACCAGTCCAAGGTCGACACATGGGTGGCGCATCTGCAGGTGGACCTTGACGAGATTTACAGTGACCCGGGTTGGTACCCGAGAACGGGAGGTGAGGATGTGCAAGCAACCAAAGTGAAGGTCAACGGCGCAGAGTTCCCGGCAGTAGTCTACGACGGGAGCACCTACATTCTCTGGACTGAGGACAGACAGATCCCGGGCTTTCAGATGAAGAATGTAAACGGTGAGTGGAACTTCTCGTTTGACAAGACGGCGCCAGCTGCAGCTGCGCCTACGGTACAGTCCGTAGACGTGCATCTCGCGGATGGCTCTACAACCACTCTCAAACCTTGAGGAGGAAAACACATGATTTGGAACGGTACTGATTGGACGGTTGTTGCATCTGTTGCGGCGGCTCTTGTGGCGAAGATTGCGCACGACCGGAAGTGGTTCGCCAAGCGCTTCCCGCAGATTTCGCAAGGCGTGACGAAAGTCGAAGAGTCCCTGCCGCACGGCATTGGCGTTGCGCTCGATGACGCAGGCAAACTGGTGCGCGGGCTGGTTGAGTCGCCGTGGTTTGCCGGTGCAGCTGCGACGGGGAAGGTGGAGTTGCACCACATCACGGACCAGTTGCTTCAGAGCACGCTTGCGCAGGAGATTGCGAAGGTACTTGCGGCGTCGGGTAAGTCTTGGACTGACATGAGCGAGATCGAAAAAGGTACACTGTTGACAACGGTGCAAGCTGCACTCGCGAAGATTGGCATCAGCGTCACAAGCGCACAAATCACGGCAGCGGTCACACCTGTCATGGATGCCATCAACGCAGTAGCGCCCGCGATGCAGGACGCGGCACAGCGCGCAGCCGCGATCACGCAGTCACAGACACCGTCGCAGCCGGTGCAAGCACCTTAGACCATCGAGAGTGAGGTGACACTTACCACGAGGTTATGTACACGGCAGACGCCCTCGGGACGCACACACCCGGGGGCGTTTTTATTGCGTTAATCCTCCCACATATCCTCTGCACCATACTCCTCTAACGTGTCACGCAATCGCTTCTTGGTGCGCCAACTTGGTTTCGCTTTTGCGTCGTGCGCCAGCTCGCTAATCACCGATTGGCTGACGCCGCTTTTCTGCGCGAGTTCGGCCTGCGTTATGCCCTCATCTTCCATCCACTTCCCAAACTTTGTGCGCGGTCTGCCTAGCCCAAACCAGCCCACGAATATCACCTCATTCGCAGGATTGTCCAAGTTATTTGATTTCAGACATCAGGTATAGTGGACAAACAGGTTTACATAACATCAAACCATCACTTCGATGGAGGTGTTTCGCCATGCTAGAAGGTCGGTTCGTGTCGTTCCTCGTCGCGCAAATGGAGACCAAAGCAAACGCGCTCCCGATGTCGCAGACGCAGCAAGACCTAGTTGCATTAGTCACCGAGTTACGCGGCGCAGTAGACGCCATTTTCGCCGCCCAAGATGGAGCCAAACGCCGTTCAGGTGCCCGCCGCAGCTCGTCCGGTTCCGTGAGGCTGTCCCGAGGCGAGGGAGAGGCCTAGCGCGGTAGCCTGGTAGCGACTCCCTGACTTAAATCTCAAAAATGTGAGGTGGCCACATGGAGCGGGGGAGAGCGGACAAACAGATGCAAGTGCTGTGCCTAGTGTCGCCCTGGGTGCGGGAGGTTGTCCACGACGTGGCGCGCTACCTGCGCACATCGGATGGCAAAGCGGCGCGTCATATGGCCCTCACAGCATCACATGACGTACCGACGTTGAACGCACTGGCGCCGTACTTCTGGCGTGACTATGAGCGTGGTCAGACGTGCTGGATCGGGCAGAACAAACCGGAGGACATCCGCGCACTGATGCCGCATCCGAGCGAGCGAGTCGAGCGGTTGAAGTTACGTGTCACCCGCGACGACTGGTGGGAGTTGGACGCCATCGCGTTTGCGTTCGCAAGGCCGCTCGCACCCGTAGTCGGTATCCTCATCACAGAGTGCGCGCGACGGGAACGGTTGCTCGACATCGCGGCTCCCGGATTCGTGCCGCGCAGTCCGTACAGCCTCAAAAGGGGGACGGTGCAATGGGTTGGCGAGATCCGGCGGTAGACGTGCCGCGCGTGACTTACCGTAGGTTGCAGATGTTGGTGGAGGAAGTAATGTATTTTGAGCGCGAGAATGCACTCGCGTCATGGGAGTTGCGGGAGCAGGTTGAACAGCTGATCGGGCACATCCTCGATGAGTACGTGAGACAGCATTTTGAGGAAAGCACAAAGGTAGCTGCGCAGTTGCTGACGGCGCGTAGGCGCGAGTCGTTGAGGTGATTAGAAGGGGGAGCTGACAACCAATGTCTTGTTTTTCAACGGTAGCACTCCGCCGCTACCACTAAAATGAACAACAGACACAGACAGTTCGCGGCTTGCAGGTCATCACTGAACGAAACCACGACGCGCTCCACCTTCTCTTGAAGGACCACCCTCACGCTCGGTATCATTTCCGAGTTGAAGGTGGTCCTTCAGCTTTTGCCAGAAGACATAACTGACCAGAAGACGTCTCCAGTGAACGTGCAGCGGAGACAATGGGGCACCTTCAGCTCAGGGCTGTCAAAGATGAGCTGGAGTCAAGTGAGAGCCGACTCATCGCAACAGGCGGCGTTAGATCTCCTCACACGGCACCTCGTCTCAGCAACGGCGAGTTCGTCTGTCCTAACGCCGTCAGCCGTCATATGCGCAATATCTCTTCTTGTAAATGTCCCTCGTTTCCTATTGTATAATCGTGCAAAAGGGGGGGTGTCGATTGTCCGGAACATTGTCGAAGTCGCAGTTGCTGGCTTTAAATCACGTTACGCAGTACGCCAGAGACCACAAACATGAGGCTGAGCAAGAGATTTCGCACATCCTTCTGATGTCCAATGTTGAACGAAGCGCATTTGAAGAGGCTGTCACAAAGCTGAAGAGACACGCCAGAGTTGCCCTGCATTTTCACCCAGATAGACCTGACCCAATGATGAAAAACATTGCTGAAGCATTGCTTGAACAAGGAATATACAAAAGTCAGTTTGAGACGTTCTTGTCGAATGGGAGTGTGTCAGCTTACCCAGGTGGTGAACGTGATAGTTGGGAGAAGAAGTTATTCGGTGGAGCATACCAAATAAATGGTTCAACCAATAGCCAACGACCAAAGTATGGAGCACTTGATATCATGTTGCATCCAGATGGACCAGCTCCACGTTTTGGATCGTGCTATTTCCTGCTATCCCCACAGGTTTCTCAACGATGTACGTACACGTATTTGGATTCTCATCAAGACCCCAAGGAAAAGGGCACCTACGAAGAATTCGACCTCATTTTAGAGGCTCTCTTGAGGGATACGTTCGTAAATGAGTTCGCCCTTGGTCAAAAAAGTCTGACCGTGGGAAAGCTGATCGACCATATGCTTGTAAATCTTGAAGCCCCATTCCAAGACCCATCCACTAAGGAAGCAAATCGAAATCTTAACCACTACATAGAAGCTCAGGTTCACGGTGACATTTTTCTGAAAGAAGATGTGGACATCCTAGTGGCAGATCCATCACTTAGGGGTACCTACGTAGGAGATATTCTGGAGCAAATGTGCCTGAAGTATTCAATTTCCCTGCACTGGCACATGGGCTTCGCGCTTTTTGTGGATGAAGTGCCCCTGGATTTTAGAGGACCATTGATGCCTTCATTAGCCCAACGCATCGCTAGAAATGGTGTGGTCGATACATTTACCATCGGGTCTGCGGCCATGGATTTGCAGCGGAATCCTAGTACTTGGAGTGATAGGGGTGCGTATAAAGATGTGCTTCAGGAATTAAAACTGTTGTGGCATGTGTTGGTAAGATACGGAAAACCGCTTCAGGACGTTACATGAGTCAATGTAGGCGACAGCATGTTGCATGTTCGTGCGGTTCACCACGGGACGAAATGATTCCTGCGATGTCCACACTTGAGTCCACATGTCCTTCATCCGCACCTTACCGCCGGCTCATCAGCCTCTCCGTGCGCAGCATGAAGATGTGCGTCGAGTACTCGACGAGCGCGATGATGACCGAGCAGATGATTGAGGCCACGAACGTGATGGACGCCTGGTGGACGAGGTTCGGGATGCCCCAGATGAGCAGCGTGTTGATGATGAAATCGAGCGCGAGCGCGCGGCCGTTGCCCATGGCGGGCAGCGCGGTCAAGTCTGTGATGACCCCGATGAGAGACACCGCAATGGCCGTCGAGAACGCAATCCACGTGTTGACGTAAAAGTGCGGGTTCGTCTGACCGGCAACCCAGAGAACCAAAACCACCGTGACCAGTTTGAGCAGGAAGTTGGTGAGGCTGACGACGACTTCTGACATCCGTGATCACTCTCCTGTTCGCTCAGTGTCCCCCCGCAGTGCGCCGCCTATGCCGACCGTATTCAGGTGCGTCCAGAACGTGTATGATGAGGGTGGAATGGCGCTGCTGTAACACCTAGCGCAACGTCTGTGTATGGACGCCACAACAAGCGCGAACCCTGAGTTTGTAGCCACACAGCGCAACTCGAACGGGAGGAGATGGAGAGCATGGTAGTCGTGACAACAGAGCGCATCCCTGGGTATGAGGTGGAGGAGTCGCTCGGCGAAGTGTTCGGCGTCGTCGTGCGCAGCCGCGGGCTCGGCGGTAACTTTGTCGCGGGCCTGCGCAGCATCGTCGGCGGGGAGATCCACGAGTACACACAACTCCTGGAACATGCGCGCCAGGACGCCATCGACCGCCTGAAAAAGAATGCTCAGGCGATGGGTGCGGACGGCGTCGTGATGATGCGATTTGACTCGAGCGAGATTGGCCAGACGATGTCAGAAATCGTCGCCTACGGCACGGCCGTCCGCATTCGCCGCGTCGCATCGGCGCATTAACGCGACTGCGTTGACAGGACACACCCTGCTGCTCATCTTTGCCATCGCCCTCGCACTCGGCTGGACGGTCATGGGTCTGCGCGCGCTGCCCGGAATGCGGCGCACGCGGCCGCTCCAGCCGGGGACGGGGGACTTTGTCGTCGATCACGGTGCCACAGCGTCAGACGGTTGCGCCGATGCCTCGCTCGGCCAGCCTGCCGATGCGGGCGACGCCGCGCTGCACCACGGGGCCAGTGCCGCGTTACGCGCCGCTGATGCCTCACTACCGCGGGTGACCGTCATCGTCCCGGCCCGCAACGAACAGTTCTCCATCCTCCACACCCTCGATACCCTGCAGCGGCAGACGTACCCGAACCTGGAGATTATCGCGGTGGACGACCGGTCCACGGACGACACGGGCCGCCTGCTTGACGCTGCCGCCTCCACCTGGCCCGCCACCCCGCCCTTGACCGTGCTGCACGTCCAGACGCTACCGGACGGATGGCTCGGCAAAAACCACGCATTATATGAAGCATCGCGGCGCGCGACCGGCGAATGGCTGCTGTTCACGGACGCCGACATCGAGTTTCACCTGACCGCCATCGCACAGGCCGTTGCGCGAGCCGTGGAGGAAGGCGCCGACCACATCACCGTGCCACCGACCATCCGAACGAAGGGCCTTGCGCTCGGCGCAGCCGTCACGTTTTTCACATACAACATGATGGTCGTCTTCCGCCCCCAGGCCGCGAACCTCGATGGCTCCAAGGTGAGCATGGGCATTGGCGCGTTCAACCTCGTGCGGCTGAACGCGTACGAAGCGATGGGCACGCACAAGGCGATGGCGATGTCTGCTGTGGATGATCTCGACCTTGCCCAGCGCCTCCGCTCCGCCGGCCGGCGCCAGCGCTTCGTGCCAGGCCCAGGGCTCGTCGAAGTCGAGTGGTATAAGAGCTTTTCGGACATGCTGCGCGGCCTCGAGAAGAACTCGCTCGCGCCGTTCGGCTACTCGTACTTGCTGTTTACGATGGCGATGGTCGGATGCCTGCTGTTTTACCTCGGGCCGATAGGGGGCGTCGTCTGGGGCTTGGTCGCGGGGTCTGGCCTTGCCGCGGCTGCGTTTGCCTATTGTTTCGCGTGGCTGACCGGATTGTACGTATGGCTAGGCCGCCTGGCGCACTTCTCACTCGGCTGGCTGCTCACGCTGCCGCTTGGCGTGTGCCTGCTGGTGTTCGCATTGGTGCGGGGAGCATGGCTGACAGCTCGGCGCGGTGGCATTGAGTGGAGAGGGACGAGGTATTCGCTGAAGGAACTAAGGAAGCATGCGAGGTAGGAGAGTCTTGTGGTGGCGCGCTCACGACAAGGCTGTTTAAACCGTGGCGTTGGGTGGCCGGATGCAGGGGTTGCTGGTGTGTCGTTTGACACGATTTGGATTGTCACGGAAGCTCTCATTTGCAACCAATTGGTCTTGACATTTTTGCGAGCCGCAAGTAAACTAAGTCCTGCTGGTTTTGCTCCGGGTATTCGATAGAACCCCGTACAACGCGCGGTTCCTCCAGCATATTTACACCAACATGCCACCTTGGCTCAGGGGTAGAGCGGCTCACTCGTAATGAGCAGGTCATCGGTTCGAATCCGATAGGTGGCTCCATGAAAAACCCAATAGTGGCGCGGAAAACGGGAGGTAGTCCAGCTTGGACAACTTCCCGTTTTGGTGTTTTGATCAACTTTTGATCAACATTTCTGCTGAAATAGGTCCAGAGACGGTTTTCGAGGGCTTTGCCAGGGGTGAAAAACAGAATTCAGACAGCTGAATTGGGAGGTCATAGGTGTGACTAGCCGCATGTAGAGGGGGAGGCCTCTATTGAACTAACGCCCCCGTTAGTCCGATAAGCATTCATCCCTTTTCAACGCTTGTTGCAACACTAACAAGGAAAGTTCGTGATCATTTATTACTTGTTTCACCAGCTCAGGCTCAACCCAAATCCGTGATGACGTCTCGTTGGTTTCTCGGAACGGCAGACACTCTCTAATATCCATTCTGTAAAACGCTTGATATCCAACCAGTGGGTATTTTCCTCCAGCAACAAACAATGGATTTCCTTCGTGACTGACTTCAATAACTCCTAGGTAGTGAATTTCTCCCCGAACACTCGCTTCTTCCAACACTTCCCTGTGAAACGCCTCTTCGATAGTTTCGCCGTTCTCTATATGTCCACCCGGTGTGTTAAAACCTCTTCCGCGAACGTTCACCAGCACAACTTTGTTTTGGTTAAAGCAGTACCCCTGAACACTTGTAACCGTCATGGAGTCCGATATCTGCTTCATGGGATACCATGTGAGTTTAACATGATGTCCGTCCCAATCAACATGTATCATGTGGCTCATCCAATCACACCCTTCTCGTCGACCCAAGGTAAAACCTTCGAATACGTTTGGCATCCAATTCCCGTTGTTTGGGACAGCTTCGGGAAGGTTATTCTCTGGATTTCTCAACACTTCTGCCCGTTAGTGCAAAAACAAAAACCCGTGGGTTATTGCTTTTCGTCGTAGAACCAATCCAAAAGTACCACATTTCCTCTACTACCAATATACGACTCTCGTCTGGATATACCTTCCCAACGGAAGGCAACCTCAAATCAGGCTGGTCCCATTGACCAGCCTCAACGGGCTTAGATAATCAACCTCTTCCGGAGAACAGGTCCGCGAGTTTCTTCGCAGCATCCTGTGTGAGAGTGGGGAGGACGTGCGAATACGTGTCAAGCGTCATTTTGATATCCGCGTGCTCGAGCATTTCCTGGACCACCTTCGGATGCACCCCAAGCGTGAGCAAAAGGGTCGCAGTACTGTGGCGCAGGTCGTACAGCCGGACAGTCTCAGGTATATCGGCAACTTTTAACAATGGCTTGAGGTGGCGCAGAATGAGGTTACGAGATTGCAACGGCGTTCCAATTGAGGTCGTAAACACTAGGCTCTCCTGATGTAAACTCGTCTTCGATTGCCAGGCCTTCTCGACTGCAGGGGTTTTGGAGGTTCTCAGAGTTGAGATCTAGTTAGTATCGAGAAGAGGCACACCACGGGGGCCCTGCTTGGTTTTCTGGGATGAGATAAGTTCCTGACCGACCTTCTTAGTGTACGTTCTCCGGACGTATACGACATGTTGCTCGAGGTCCAAGTCGCACCAACGCAGTGCCGTTGCCTCACCAGGGCGCAGTCCCGTAAACAACAGAAGCTGGAATAGCGGCCCGTACTCGTCGTAAGCGCATGCCTCGAGAAACCGTGCAGCCTCCTCTGGCGACAACGGCCGCGCCTGTTTCTTTTCGATCCGCGGTAAGGCCACAGTATCTGCAGGATTGTGAGTGAGGATCTGCCATTGGACAGCCCATCGCAAGGCATTGCGCAACGCTGCGTGCCCGCCGGATCGTGGCCGATGATAGGCCACGATCCTGGAGATGTGTATAGTGAGATTGGATTCTCGGAGCATCCAGCTTGTCCAACTTGAGAGCGAAGAGTTCGGGACGGATATAGAACGATGTTACGTACTTCAAGAACAAGACCGTGTGTGGGGACTGCGCGTCCGCGTTGAAGTCTAAGGCGATACCGTACGCGGTGGACGCAGTTGCGTCACCTTGGTAAGCCATGAGCAAGCCCCATCTTCTGGGGGGGGCTTTTCTATATCTCAACGCAGGTGCTCCAGAATTTGAAGTGTCCGAAAGACTGGATTTCCAGTGTCGCGGCGTGTGGCTCTGGCTAGGTCACGTAGCTCATTTACTCTGGACGTATAATCTTCATTAATGATCATTTCTAAGATCTGCATTTCAGATAGTGCTCTGGTTGTTCTTCCGAGTGGGACGTACGGCGACCAGAACTGGAATCTTAGCGTGCTGAACGTGTTAAGATATTGCTTCGCATATTGACGTTGCCACTTGTGCTTTTTAATAATGCGGTTTGTTGTCTCGTCCGCGGAGTTTCCATATAAAGCTCCCTGAGGGTGGGTTGTCACTTCACAGAGGTACACGGTATCGTTGGCAAAGTCGAAGCCAACAACATCCAGTTCCTTCAACCCGTCCTGACCACCGCAGGAGGCCTGACGTTGTAGTCGATGACCTGGCACCCGGTAATCAATTTCAAATAGGCGCCAACTAAATACTCTCCAGTATCGGTTTCCACATGGCTCACCTCAATCCTCGTTAACTTCTCAATCTTGCCTGTTTTCGGTTGATATTTACACGTATAGCAGTGGGAGGGGAAGCAGGCTGTAGGGGGTGGTAATCCGGTGGCGGATCTTGATGGCCTCATTCGCCAAATTGTTCGTGATGAAGTCCGCCAGTGTCTGAAGGAACTGCAACCAGAAGGAAGCTGGGACGAAGCCGTTGAGCCCGTAAAGGTATCTTCACTTGACCAAACAGATTATGAACTCTTAGAGAGAATATACCAGGAAGCTGTAAAGATTGATAATTGAGCGTTTTGCAGATTCATAAGCCCTTGTGGGGCAAGGGATAACAGGACATAAAAAGGGACTTCACCCCAACTTGGAGAAGATTTCAAGTGACCAAACAAGAAACTCTCAAGGAGGGAAGTCCACTTGTATCTTCTCCAAAAGCCCCTGTTTTCCTTTGAGCAATGGTTAGAAATTGAGTCCAGTGAGCGATTGGGTCTTTTCTTTACAGTACTCGACCTTGAACCCTACGCCAACAAGTTGAAAAGTGCGTCACCCCATGGCGCCAAGCCCATCAATCGAGAAGCAATTTTACGTGCTCTGCTGGCGGCTCCATTGGAGGGCATATCGACGTTCACTCGTCTCCATCACCGGCTGGACAGGGACCTGAGATTCCGGTATCAGTGCGGCTTTCGGTTGGATGAGCGGGCACCATCGATTGCCACACTGAGTCGCGTGTTCCAGGCTGTGGTTGAAAAGGAACTTGCGCAGGAACTCTTCACTGACCTGGTCAATCAGTGTCGAGAGTCTGGCATCATCAATGGTGAGCATGTCGCAATCGACAGCACAGCGATTGGCGCTTACGAGAAAAAGCAGCCAAAGTCACGCAGTCAGCATACCGGCGATGCCAATTGGGGTGGGAAGTACGATACCTTCGGTAACAAGCTGACGTGGTTTGGGTACAAGGTCCACCTTGCGGTGGATACTGCCAGCGAACTTCCGATTGCCTTGGATGTCACGCCTGCCAACGTATACGACGGTGAAATGGCAGTACCTCTGATGAAAGAAATCGTTCAGCACGGTTGGAGATTCAAGTTCGTCATGATGGATGCCGGATACGACCAGGTCAAGAACTACGAAGCGACTCGCAGTTACGGTGCGCAGGCAATCGTCGCAATGAACAAGCGAGGCGAGAAGGAACCACCAGCCGGGATGGCTTCGGACGGGACACCCCGTTGCTCGATGGGATACGACATGGTGTACTGGGGCGCAGACAGTGGTCGTTTAAAGTTCCGTTGCCCACATGCTGTCGGCAAGGTTGACTGCCCGCTTGGAATTGCAGCTTGCTCAGACTCCAACTACGGAATGGTAGTCAAGAAGAACATCGTCGAGGATATCCGACGTTACTCAAATCCTCACCGAAACACGAGAGGTTGGAAGGAGCTCTACAACGAGCGAACATCCGTTGAGCGATGTAACTCGCGGCTCAAAGAACATCTCACAATGAACGATATGCATCTGCGAGGCATCCGGAAAGTTACGGCTTACGCTTACATCAATGCAATTGTCTTACTGGCATCAGCGGTGGCTGCGAACGTAGCACGCAGTATGGCGAAGAGCGCTTGAGGCGAGACGAAGGTTTGATATTCACACAGCGCGCATACGACAAAACGTCCCATACATAAAAAGTGATTTTCTTGCCCGTTATGCTGCTATCAAATCGTTTCTTCATTCGCTCGCAACGTCATTCTGCAAAACGCTCAATTAGTAGACGAGAAATACCAAGCGAAGGTTAAAACGTACGGGCCAGTCCTCACAATCGAACAGGCGTCGCAGGTCCTCGGTATGAGCTAGTATGCCATTAGAAAGTTGCCCAAGACGGACCCGAATTTTTCCCTTGTATCACGGTTCAATGAGTACAGCCAGACTTATGCATTGGCTAGACGGTGGCAGAGCCTACTGGAAGTTGCGTCATAATAATGATTGAAGATCTCATCCGTGGCATCGTTGCTGAAGAACTGCAGAAGATTAAGCGAGAATTGCTCGAAGAACTCAGGTCATTGCAAACTAGTACCAGTCTAGTTGACCTGTATGGTGAAACATTGACTGTAGATGGGGCAGCCGAGATACTGAAGGTGTCTAAGAGCAAAGTGTATGAGTTGGCCAGAAGCCCGACGTTACCGTGCAAAAAGGCTGGAAGCAGGGTCATTATCCCAACACGTAGGTTTTTTGAGTGGTTGAATGAGTCGACAGATTGATAAGTTAAGCATACGGTGTCCGTACCGAACGTCTAAGGGGTGAGCTTGTTGATTGAGAGCGTGTGGCAGAGAATTGTGGATTGCGAAGGACAAACGTTCCGACAAATCAGAGGCGGTGAGTTCACATACGTGGTTCGGGGCAATGCAATTTATCTGAGTAGGACGAACAGGTCAGTTTCTAAGATCACCTTTCAACAGGCCCTCAACTACGTGCCGCTTCAAAGTACCACGTCTGTGCAGCATCTACAGGCCCCATCCTACATATTTGCCATCTTGACAGACCAAAGAATTCACCAGAATGACTGGTAAAGGACGCGGTGACAAGTAGGCGATGAAATGTATTTAGCAGAACTTCATGGAAAATTATCGCGCAAGAATGAGAACAAGGAAGATATTTTGACTTCAAATGTCTTTTCGTTTCTGAAGTACGCACCCAGAGATTTGTTCCTGCAAAGTTTCTTGATTGAAACGGGCTTAACGGTTGATCACGTCGAATGTCAGGAGGCGGGGTTTTTATTTTGGCCCACCTACGGTGACAAGACAGAGCCAGATGTGGTCATCATTGTAGGCAAATATTATCTTCTAATTGAAGCAAAGTACTTCTCTGATTTTGGTAAGGAACATGAAAAGACACCGTCTCAGCTGGTTCGGGAGATTGCTGGTGGTCAGAGTCAGGCAGACGAAATGGGTTTGCAATTTGTCCTCGTTGCCATAACTGCAGACTATTATTATAGGAGCGAGAAGTTCACAGACATTCCGGCGGAGTTTATAAGGATTCTAAAGTGGACCAATTGGCAAACTGTTGCACGGGTTATCTCATCTGTACTGGATAGTGAGGTTCACATGAATTCTGGGGTACGCCTCATGGCTGAAGACCTGTATGCTTTGCTTGTTAGGAAGAACTTACGATCGTATCAAGGAATATCGTTGGTGGATGATGGTTTCGCTACAACAGATAATGTGTTTTTCAGGCCATCAAGCAGGAGCAGATTCACCGGGTTTAAGCTACTGCATGTCAGTAATATGAACGCTGTGCCTCAGACGATCTTTCACAGTCACGGACGACGAGATGATTCACCAGCAGCGACGTCGATCAGGATCGCGTTTGGCGGATTCGAGCGATTGCAAGCCAGTGACATCGACGTAGTGCCTCAAGAGATTTTTCACGGCCACGGACGAAGACATGAATTATCGACGGCCACGTCGAGGGGTAGCAAGTTCAGCGGATTCCAGCGGCTGCAAGGTCGGGATATTGGCGTCGTGCATCAGGATATTTTTGGTAAACCAAGGAAACGATTTGACGGATCATCTTCGAAGTCGCTTACGTCTATGAAGACTATTTTTTGGAGGTCTACAAATGGAAAATAAACTCAAACTGGTCGAACAAACGCAACTTGCCTTCGACTTTATACAGAAATTGTATATGGAGGTATCGTTCTTGATTAAGGAGGTCGAATCTACTCTTAATGAGGAGGAGGAGACCTTCGTAATTGGGAAACCAAGCGGAGGTTACGCAATCACTGCTCGGAGCTCAAATGGGCTTGAGGTGAACAACGTCAATTTGTGGCTGCTGCGGAAACTGGCAGTTTTCTTCGTGCCAGAGGCTTTTATCGACACCGAGAGTAAGGGCACTCCGATAAATGAAAGCCTTAGGGTAATTTACATGCGAATTGTTCTAAATGACAAATCGGTAACGGAACCTACTGTCCATGCTGGTGTCCTTTATGATTTTGAGCAGAGGAAACACCAAAGATTAGAGCAGTGCATGGGCTTATTTGAATACGTTGAACACAGGATGTTTAAGGACCCAGAACATATAGCGTTCGAAGACAGTAACGTGAAGCTAAGAGGGAAACTGATGCCCACTAGTCTCTACGACCTCAACACGAGCGAAGATGTTGTTGAACGATTAATCAAACCGACGTTGCAACTGTTTCGGGAGATACCTTGAAGTTTTCATTAGCGAGGCGACATCTCGACTCTGCGGCTTGGGAGCGGAATATAGTTCACGGCTAACCGAAGGAAAAATGGTCAACAAATGGTCAACAGAATACGTAAATACATGAATGTATTTGGAGCTCAGCGGAGGACCCAAAGTCGGAGAACCCGCGCCAGACATAGCTTTTTTAACTTTACTGATACCACGGGGATGGAGTGAAAATAGTCTTAGCCATCTCTCTCTCTCAATCAGCAGGTCGTCGGTTCGAATCCGACAGGTGGATCCATGTATAACCGCATAGGGACGAAGGACGCGGAACGGTCACCCGGAGGATGGGAGACCGTTTTGCTTAATTGTTGTGCGATAGATTGTGCGAGTGCGTTCCCGTCCCTTCCTTTCAGACCTCGGACGTAGCAAAGAGACCGGCTCAAGATGCTGAGGACCAGGTCAAAGCAATGACACGACAATTGGAGTTGAAGTTGCAGGTTCAAAAGAGCGCTAGCACCACGTAATTTGATATGCAAATTGCCACGTCCTTAAGTGGGTGGCCAGAACGCTACGGTTCTACTCGTAATGTCAGATAGGGAGACTTGCAGGGTTTGAACCCAATCGGTTAAATGCTTGATAAGCGTGCGATGAATTGTTAAACAGCAATAGAGAGGGGATGCTGGTTGATGGCAGATGTCGTCGATGTGCAGAGTATTCTACAACTCCCGGAATTCGCATCGTGTCGTGTTGTTGGAGGACAGCAGGGACTCTCACGACCTGTGCGGTGGGTTCATATCTCCGACTTGCCGGACGTGACGTTTTGGTTGCGTGGCGGGGAAATATTGATTCATTCCGGAGCAGGACACAACGTCAACCTAGTGCACTTGGTTCGCCAGTTATACAGTGTCAAAGGAGCAGCCCTCGCCGTCGCTGAAGCAAACGACGTCATGTCCAATGAAGCTTGCAAGACTGCGGATGAACTCGGTCTTCCCCTCATTCTCATACCAGATGAAGTCCGCTTCGTGGACCTCACGTACGCGGCAATGCATACACTGATGGATAAAGAGTTCCAAGAGTCACTTGAGTTGGAGCGGTTTTGGCACGAGGTGACGCGTTCAGCCGTTTACGATGTAGCGAACACCTTGCAATACGTCGCGGACTGGTTGCAAGCGAGGGTCACACTATACGATCGCTCGTTTACTGCACTCCTAGCTAAGTGGCCGACTCAGAATCAGAAACCTCTTGTTTCGACGTTCCCTGCCGTAGAAGACCAGTTCCGAGCAGCCATCGCAGACAGTGAAGGTGTTAGTTACTGCGTAGATCCCCCTGTATGGGCATTTGTCGTGAGGAACCGTACGGCAATTGTCAGCTTTGCGACCATCCACTTGCTTAGTGAGCGTAGCGTCTCAACCAGGCGTGTAACTTCGGCGATACAGGTCATTCGTGTTGCCACGACAATGTTTTCACAGACGCAAAACCTCCGTCTGCAGATGGCTGGAGACACTTTTCGAGCCATTCTCGACGAAGAGGGCACCGATGATGAACTGGCTGAACAGTGCAGAATCGTGGGTATCGATCTGCTCGCGCCTAGCCGAGTAGTTGTACTTCAGCCAGCGGGCGAGCAGGAGTTCAATTTCTCGTTTCGCCAAACTGAACAAGTGTTACGCAATTTTCCAAACGAACGACTGGTAGCACGACCACAAAACGACGCGCTTGTCGTGCTTATTCCGGTGCCGGGTAGCCAGGGGAGAGACCGCTACGCGGCGCTTGTGAAGCGAATGCGAGAACTGCTCGCTGAACAGACCGGGGTCCGGATGTGGAAAGCGGGCATTGGTGGTGAGGTAAGGGGGATAATCGGTATCCGTAAAAGTAGACGTCAGGCTCAGACCGCGCTACAACAGACGAGGGATGTTGATTTGCGCTGGTTCGAAGACGTGGCGCTGTGGGACGTGCTTGTGGAACAATTGCGCGAGACGATGGTAAAAGACACCCTTGACGAGTTTGCTCTGCCAGCGCAGCACCGTGAGCGCGAGCGGATGGTAGACACTATGCAGGCACTCGTTGCGTGCAGTTTCAACGTTAGTCGGGCTGCGGACGTGCTTTCTCTGCATCGCAATGGTCTGAACAGGCGGTTGCAGAGGTGGCATGAACGTTACGGCATCGATTTTACTAACCCGCAGAATGTACTCGCGTTTTCTGCACTATTGTCGATTAGTGGGGATTCGAAGTAGTTAGTCGTACATGATGTTGCAGTGTGCAATGCGCACACTTTCGTCTCCTGTTTGATGTATAGATTGAATATTGAAAATGATCCACATCGTCCGTACCATACGAACATAGCAATTTTACTCTTTTTATAGGAGGGGACGTTGTGGCAGTACCGATGACGGAAACTAAGCCGGTTCTACGCAAGGGCCAGATGAGCCTGTTTCATCTGATCATTGCGACGCTTGCAAACGTGGGGCCCGCACAAGGTATCTTTTTCAGTATTGCGTTCTTGGCCGGCACAACAGGACTCGCATCCCCGTTTGGTATGCTTCTCGCTGCTGTCGCTATTCTGACGGTCGGAAACACGCTGACGTCGTTTTCACGCGAGATTCCAAGCGCCGGTTCGTTTGTCACTTTTATCTCCAGAACGTTTGGCGCTTATACGGGCATTACCATTGCGGTAACTGTGTCGATCGGCTACATCATCGCGATTACACCGATCATTATTGAGATAGGAGGTTGGATTCAGGCGGTCTTTCAGCAAAACTTCAACGTGAATATCCCTTGGCAGGCTATTACGATTGTCGGGACGTTCGTCGTAGCGTTCCTGGTTGTGCGTGGTCTGAAGATCTCGTCACAGTGGGCCGCCGGGCTCTTCTTCACGGAGGCTGCAGTGCTACTCCTAATCTCGTGCGTAATCGTATTTAGAGGTGGTGCGAACGGTCTTAGCCTTGCTCCGCTGTTGCCTACTCACTTGCTCGGTGGCTTCAAATCGCTCGGCTTGGCTTTCCCGCTGTTGGTATTTAGTTTCGTTGGTTTTGAGAACAGCGGGCCGCTCGCTGAAGAGGCCAAGAACCCGAAGCGCAACATCCCGCGCGCAGTGTTCTGGGCCATCATCATCGTCGCGTTTTTGTACGTCTTCTCGAGCTACGCAGCAATTGTCGGATACGGCGGTAACCACTTGAAGACACTCGCAGCTGACGCAGCACCTTTTAACACGCTCGCAAAACACTATCTTGGTGGCTTCGGCATCTTCTTAATTGACTTCATCGGCTTCACGAGTCTGTTTGCCTGTACTATCGCAGCCTGCAACTCGCAGACCCGCATTATCTTTCACGCCGGACGCGAAGGTCTGATTCCGCGAGTGTTTGGTAGAGTCAACAAGAAGTACGGCACGCCTCATGTCGCTCTGTTGACCTACCTGTTTGTTGCCCTCGCGCTCATCCTTATCATCGGCTGGAAGATGCAACCGCTGACGTTCTATGCGGACATGGGTTCCCTCGGCACGATCCCGATCATTCTCATGTACCTGTTGGGCAACATTGCCCTCCCTGTGTACATGTGGCGGCACAACCGCAAGGAGTTTAACTGGTGGCGACACGCGATTGTGCCGGTGGTTGGTATGGTCGTGCTCATCTGGTCGTTTTGGTCGCTGATTCAGCCAGGACAGCCGGCCCCGTACAACGCATTTCCGTACATCGTACTTGGCATCGTCGTCTTTGCCCTCTTGTACTCATTGTGGCTCGGAAGCAGGAACAAGGAAGTCCTCGACGTGGCGGCGCAAACATTAGCAGAATAATTAAGGAGGCATACAAAGTAATGCATTTTCGTAAACGTGCAGCAGAGGCGTCTGAGACGCAGGGTTCAGTCAGTTCAGTAGTTGCGGACATTCTCACTGATGTGCAGCAACATGGAGAAGTAGCAGTTCGCAAGTATGAAGAGAAGTTTGGCGGAGTCAAGCGCCCGCAGTTGCGCGTGTCGGAACAAGAGCTCGATGACGCTATTTCCACACTGGATGCGGAGACGAAGGGACTGATCGAGACGACGGTCGCCCGCGTGATCCGCTTTGCAGAGGCGCAAAAGGACTGTTTGCACCCACTAGAAGAGACGTTCGACGATGGCATTGTGCTGGGTCACCGCTTCATACCGATCGCCTCTGTTGGAGCGTACGTACCTGGTGGGAGGTTCCCTCTACTGTCGTCCGCCGCAATGGTAGTGGCACCAGCGAGGGTCGCAGGGGTTCCGCGCATTGTGGCGTGTTCACCAGCGAATTACAACAACTCGATTCATCCTGCCGTGCTATACGGGCTAAAGCTGTCTGGGGCGACTGAGATTTACGCGATTGGTGGCGCCCAGGCCATCGCAATGATGGCGTACGGCATGGAGGGTATCGCACCAGTTGACTTTCTCTCCGGCCCTGGCAACCGGTTTGTGGCGGAGGCAAAACGGCAGGCGTTTGGCGACGTCGGGATCGACCTCATCGCGGGTCCGAGCGAAGTACTGGTGCTCGCAGATGAAACGGGTGATGCAGAGACTATTGCACGAGACCTGCTGGCGCAGGCGGAACACGATCCCTTTGCTCGTGCTATTCTCGTGACAACGTCGGATCAGCTTGCAGACGACACCATCACGGCCGTTGAGCGGGTCCTTGCATCTCAACCTACGACATGGCCAGCCCAAGCGTCTTGGTTACAAATGGGGGAAGTTGTTGTCGCAGCGAGCCTCGACGAAGCGATCGACATTTGCAACGACTATGCCATCGAGCACTTGCACGTGCAGACGAAGGAGCCACGGGCCTTAGTGGAACGTTTGACGAACTATGGGTCGCTCTTTCTTGGTGAACAGAGTTCTGTTGTGTTCTCTGACAAGGTGTCCGGTACGAACCACACACTGCCAACCAAACGCGCCGCCCGCTACACTGGCGGACTGTGGGTAGGTACGTATTTGAAGGTAGTGACGCACCAGGAGATCACAGGCGATGGCACACAGTTTCTCGCCCGGCACGCAACACGGCAGTCGCAGATTGAGGGACTTGTAGGGCACGAGATGTCCGCAGCGGTCCGCCTTCTCACAAGGCAGATATAGGACATGTGAAGATCTCATGAGATGACCAGTATCGATGGAATTAGTTTGATACGCATTGTTGCTGGGCGCTCCGCTAGGGTGCGCCCAGTCAACATTTTCAGCAATGGAGGGATGGAAAGTGGCGAACCCGGCTTTCATGCGCCTTGGACTTGTCCAGGATGCACCGGTGGTTAGAGACATCGAAAGTACGCTACTTCAGATAGAGCGTTATGCGGCGGAAGCAGGCCGTCACGGGCGGCAGGTGAACCTGCTGGCGTATCCGGAGTTGTACGTCACCGGTTACTTCCCTGAGTATTGGGAACGTCGTCCGACACCGCAAGACGAGCTCGATTGGTTGGCGCGGTTGCAGGACACTGCTTCTCGGGAGGACATCTGGATTATTTTTGGCCACCCATCGTACCGCGCAGAGACGGTCGAGCACGGAACATCGCGTTACGGAGTGAATATGACGGGGGATGGGCTGGACTGGCCGATGTATAACGCCGCATCTCTGGTATCACCAGAGGGGCTCGTCGGAACCTACGCGAAGGTACACCTGTTCGGCCGCGAAGCAGAGTCGTTTGTACCAGGCGACGTCTTCCCGGTGTGGGAGACGCCGTGGGGACGTCTGGCGGTGCAGATTTGCTTTGACATCGAATTTCCAGAAGGATCTAGAATTGTGGGTCTCAACGGTGCCCAAATCATCCTCTTTCCGGCAGACAACATGCACCCCTTCGGGTCATGGCACCAGACGTTCACCGCGGCACGTGCGCTTGAGAACCGAGCTTTTGTTGCGACTGTCAACCGCCTAGGCCCGGAGCTCGACACAGACTTTTGCGGCGGCTCCTGCTGTATGCACCCAACAGGCCGGTGGTTAATTGAGGCACAGCCCGAGCCGGGGTTGTACGTCTGCGACCTCAATCTCTCACAACTGGCGGACCTAGATGATGCCATTGACTACTACCGACTGCGTCGCCCGGGCTTGTACGGAGATATGGTGAAGTAGGCAGCTTTGGAGTGTCCTCGTCATCCAGAGGTATCGCTCGCGTTCTCCTGCAAACCGATACCGGTACGGATTGTCGACAAAGTTCGTCGTCGCCGCTATGTGTTCTGGCTGCATCGACGCAATCACACCCAATTCGGTGGTCTAGTCTGATGGATGTGGAGATGAGATGGCTAACACGATAGCCGAGTTCAACTTGGTCATCTAAGTTAATCAGGTCAACTCTCAGAAAAAATCGGGTCTTGCCAGAAGGCCAGTCACACAAAGCAGGCGTTTTCACCCTGTCCATACGTCGACGTGTGTTGAACTCATAGGATATAATGGAAGAGTAAGGATCTGGCGTGGTGGAGCGAATGACGATGCGAATGTATATTGGAGTTACTGACGAACGGTGGTATGAGTTTCTGGCACGCCTCCGCCCCGACGAGGTCAACTTTTGGCAACCAGGCGGGCGCATCGGCTTTAAGGCTCTCAAGCCGGGAGAACTTTTCCTGTTTAAGCTGCACAGTCCGAAGAACTTCATTGTCGGTGGTGGCGTATTCTTGCGCCACGCTTTCCTTCCCGTCTCGCTCGCTTGGCAGGCCTTTGCTGAGAAGAATGGGACCCCCAACTACTATTCGTTTCGTGAAAGCATTCTCCGCTACCGCAAGGTAGACCCCAGAACTGAGCCTGACCCTACTGTTGGCTGCATTGTCCTCTCTCAGCCGTTCTTCTTTTCTCGAGACCAGTGGATCCCGGTACCAAGTGATTGGTCATCGAACATTGTCCAGGGCAAGACCTATGACGATGATTCGTTAATCGGGAGGGATCTCCGGGATCAGGTGCTCCAACGAGTTTCACATATCACCGGCGTACCGACCACGGGCGCTGGTCAGCATGAATTAGGCCGAGAGGGTCGGTATGGCAAGGAGTACTTAGTGGCCCCTCGGGTTGGACAGGGAGGATTTCGACTCCTTGTGACGGAGGCGTACCACAGACGCTGTGCGATAACGGGAGAAAAAACACTCCCGGTACTCGACGCAGCCCATATTCGACCCTATTCCTTGGAAGGACCACACGACGTGGCAAACGGCCTGCTATTACGACAGGACGTACATACGCTGTTCGACCGAGGATACATCACTGTCAACGAGGAGTTCCGTATAGAGGTCAGCCGCAGAATTAAGGAAGACTATGGGAATGGGCGGGAGTACTACGCGATGCATGGGAAACCGTTAGAGATTCTACCGGATCGCGATGCGGAACGGCCTTCGAAGGATTACCTCTTGTGGCACAACGAGAACGTGTACTTGGCTTGATCAGGAAGGCACCCTTATTGTTGCAGACGCAGACGCGCTCACCTCGTCAGTCAGGTGGCCATCGATGACGAGCGCGTCGTGGCGTTCGACTGCATTGCCGGCGAAATGCAGCGATGGAAGCGCACACGCGGCTTAGATTTCCATGTGGTCGATTTCATTCAGGAGGTCGAGGAGCAGCACGAGGCCAACAACAATAGCGGATCCGCTTGCTGCCCTGTGGTACGTAAACTGCAAGAGACTGCGGAGCAAGCGTCGTAATTCGCTATCCTTGGCAGCCTTTGCAGGGAGCGGACCTTGAAATGTAGAATACTGGAGACATAACGAATTGCTCAGATGGGTGGCACAAAATGATTCTGAAGAACGCGGACGACAAATTGCGATACATCGAACAGCTTGAAAAATTGCGAGAGGGCTCAGACGAAGAGACGAAGCCGCGGATCGAACGGGAGCTGCGCATGTTGCGCGCGGGCGCAAAGGGTGAGGAAGAGGCTGCGTACCTGATCAACTTTCACTATGGAGCGTTGGATAAGACGGCCGTGATCCATGACCTACGGATCGAAGTCGGAGGAAGAGTGGCCCAGATTGACCACCTGATTATCCACCGAACGCTGAACGTTTTTGTGCTTGAGTCAAAACACTTCCACGCAGGCGTGAAGATCTCTGATGATGGGGAGTTCCTGATGTGGAACCAGTATCGTAGAGCCTATGAAGGTATGGCTTCACCTCTAGAGCAAAACGACCGCCATATTGAAGTGCTTAAAGAGGCATTCGCAGCCATCGACATGCCAACGAGAGTCGGCATGCGTCTATCTCCAGTTTTTCACTCCTACGTTCTTGTTTCCTCAAATGCACGAATTAAGAGACCTGAGAAGCTTGACACGTCAAAGGTCATTAAGGCCGATATGTTGTCCAAGACCATAGACAGCCAATTCGACAAAACGGGTTTCTTCGGCGTTCTTGGAAACGCCTCGCGGATAATCTCGGAGGAAACGTTACGAGACATCGGAGGCCAGTTGATTGCCTTACATAAGCCAGCGCAGTTCGACTATGCAGGCAGGTTTAAGGTCGCAGGTAATCAGACGGATGTCCAGGCTAGTCTGGTGAAACACCAATGTCGTAATTGTGGCAGCGAGAACCTATCCATTCAGCATGGTCGCTATGGATATTACTTCAAATGTGCGGCCTGTGAGGGCAACACCCCTATAAAGATCGGATGTGGACAAGTCGGACACAAGGAACGTCTTCGTAAAGAGGGGCTTAACTTCTATCGGGAATGTGCCGAGTGTGGGACAAGTTCACCGTACTATGTAAATCCAATCTAGCGACGTGAGTATCCAGCGAGTCTGTTCTACACATAACCGAAACTGAAAGGGCATCTGATGGACGAAACCAAGTATCTGATCCTCTTGAAGGGCAAAGATAAAACCACTCAGGTTCGCGACTACCAGGTTAGAGGGCAGACCGTCTCCGTCACCTTCCTCGATTCACCCAAAGAGTATAGGTATCCTGTCCGCGATGTTGAGGTCTTTGAGAGTCGCGGTGTTCTCGATGTGGCAGACAATCAAGTCGTCTATCACTGCGATATGCCGATTGCGGGAATTCAAAGGGTCGTTGATTTCGGGGAACGGGTGCGACTGCTGTCGGACCGTGGAAGCGGAGGAGTTTACGATGCGCGGGCCATTCGTATCGAACGAAGTGGTACTAACTCGCCAGAGGCAGACCAGGTTCTTCAACACTGGGCCGACATTGCAAGACATGCCTCAGTGTCGGACGGAGGAGCGGGAGCTGATACATTTCTTGGGCAACAGTTTGAAAGACTCAAGCTGTTTGTAAGCCCGCGGAGCGTTCTTGCCGCTTACCTAAACGGAACTGATGTCCGCGCGAGCGTGGAGGAACAGCTACCGGCCGATATTATATTCCCGTTCAAGTTTAACCAGAGCCAACGCGAAGCACTCCAAAATGCCCTTCACAGTAGGATTTCCGTTATTGAGGGTCCGCCCGGGACCGGTAAGACACAAGCGATTCTGAACATCCTGTGCAACCTCATACTCGGCGACAAGACGGTTGCCGTGGTATCCAGCAACAATGCAGCGGTTGAGAACGTGCTTGATAAGCTTAGTTCTGAAGGGTACGACTTTCTGGTGGCTGCACTGGGGAATGCTGCGAATCGCAAACGCTTCTTCGAAAGCCCTCCAAAAGCAGATGTTGACGGTTGGGAAGTGTTGGAAGACGAACGGGATGTCCTGAGAGCAGAGTTGGTTGAACTCAATCGGCGGATCGAACGTCGAATGACACTGGAACGTGAGAGAGCGGCGCTCCAGCATGAAGTGTCGGTCTATAAGCTGGAGCAGGAGCACTTTGAGACGTTTTACAAGGGCGGCAATGTGGATGATTTGCTCACCCCAGCGTTGCAACGTACAACTCCAGAGAAACTACTTTCACTACTAGCGGATATCCGGGTCTCGGTTGACAACGGAAAGATGCCTTTCCTGAGGCGTCTTATGTACGTCCTTCGCTACGGATTTTGTAACTTCAGGCGTCTGGCCCAGAACCCAGACTCCTTGCTACTCATCCAGAAGACCTATTATCGGCTAAAGATAGAACAACTTGAACGGAAAATTTCATCACTGGACAGTAAGTTAAGCGAGGCGGCTTTGGTATCGCTGCCAGACCAACACCAAAACAAATCAAAGAAGTTATTTCGACATCGGCTGTACGCGAAATATAGTGGGCCTGCTCCCACCGACTTCAGGTCGATGAACTACAAGCGACGATTTGAGAAATTCGTCAAGACGTATCCTATTGTGCTCAGCACGACCCATTCCTTGCGCAACTGTATACCTGACAACTTCCTGTTTGACTATGTCATTATTGACGAGTCGTCACAGGTCGATTTGGTGACGGCTGCGCTGGCTTTGTCCTGTGCTCAAAATGCCGTTATTGTGGGTGACACGAAGCAACTACCCCAGATCATAGATATGAAGATCCGAGACAAAATTTCCTGCCCTGTTGGAATCGTAGGGACTCCCTATGATTACTTCGAGCACAATATTTTGTCCTCCATGTTGAGTTTGTATGGCGCAGCGTTGCCGCGTGTGCTACTTAGAGAACACTATCGGTGTCACCCGAAAATCATCGGGTTTTGCAATCAGAAGTACTATGATGGCAAACTCATACCGTTTGAGAATGAAACCGAGGGAGACACGCCTCTGCTTATCTACCGAACTGCAGAGGGGAACCACATGAGTCGGCTAAGCCATGGAAGTAAGGGACGTTTCAATCAACGTGAAATTGACGTGATCGAAAATGAGGTGCTCGCAGGTACCCACACTGCCAATCTAGATTACAACGACATCGGGTTTACGACGCCGTATCGCAAACAGGTGGAAAGGGCGTCAGGTCAACTGTCGAGTGAGATTGAGAAAGATACAATCCACAAATACCAAGGACGCGAGAAGCGGGTCATGATTTTGTCAACTGTACTGGATAGTTCGGTGGCTGGCCAAAGGGGAATGCAGTTTGTCAACGACCCGCACATGATCAATGTTGCCGTGTCGCGAGCGAAGGAAAGGCTCATCCTTGTTACAGACCACTCAATGTTTCGGGACACGCAAAGCGAGGTCGGCGACCTCCTGCGTTACATGGAATATAACACTCTGGATGAAAACATCATCGAGAGCGCGACGGTCTCGGTATTCGACTTACTTTACAAGGACTACTCACACAAGTTGGCAGAGCTCAGGCGCAGGGTGACGAAGAAGTCGAAGTACGACACCGAAAATATCATACGTGCCCTCATGCAAGACATTCTGCATGAACAGCGTTATAGCGGATTGTCATTTCGGGAGCAAGTGTTTATTCGTAACCTCTTTCGAGACCTGAACAAACTGAATGCGAATGAGAGGCAATATATACAAAACGGTGCGTCGGTGGATTTTCTTGTCTATCACAAGATGGATAGGGCTCCGGTTCTGGCCATTGAAGTTGATGGCTTCACGTACCATGAGAACAATCCCAAGCAGCTGGAAAGAGACCACATGAAGGATAGGATTTTCGCAGCGTACGGTCTCCCGCTCTTGCGACTGCCAACGACCGGAAGTGAAGAGCGGAATCGGATTTGCAGTAGACTTGATGACATTTTGATTTAATCGTTGCTTTTCACAGGGTGGGTGGGTTGGAGAAGCCGGTACCCATTCCTTCCAAACACACGTTCCCGTGACACCCCCTGACAGGGGGTACAATTATCCTGTGGGCAGATGTCCCGAGATGTCGTTTTGTGCCCGTCACGCGTTGAAATCGTGAGGTGTTTGGGGGTGAGGGTTATTATGGAGGTTCTACTGGGAAGTTGGTTGGATGGCGCAGCCTATCCCGACGCGATGGGCGAGGCAGATGCTGCGGTTGGACGGGTCGTGACCGGTTTTCGGGGTCTCGTCGGAGTCCTCGAGACGATCCTGGGGTTGACGGCACCCCCGGTCTCCGAGGCGCGGCGTGTCGCGGAATGGGTGAGGCTCATTCAGAGTAGTGGTTATACAAGTCTCCCGTTCGCGGAGTCTTTCCGAGTCGACCCCTGGAACACGGCGAAGGAGTTGCTGCGACGCAGGGATGAACTGGTTCTTGCCGGCTGGGATGCGCCGGTGCACATGGGGGGCGGGCGCTGGCTTGAGGCGCTTACTGCTTTGGAAGCGAGCCATACAAACCGGACGCCGGGTTTTGCTGACCGAATGCGGGCAGTGCTGCAGCGGTTGCGTGAGCCAGCGCACGTGGAAATCGATCAAATAACACTCCTCGACCAGAACGATGCGCTGTGGGAGGCGTGGCAGCGGGACCTTGTCGCTGAACTCTGCAAGTGCGGTGTGCGTCTTAAGTGGAGCGAGTCCAGCGAGCTAGAGGCCGAGGGCGACTTGGGCCATCTTCAGCGTGCGCAGACTGGCGGGGAGCCGGCACTGGCATCAGGGGATAGCAGTGTGATGATGGTGCGGGCGGAAAACGAGTGGGAAGCGGCGGACTTTGTGGCCACGTGGCTTGGCACGAAGGGGATGGAAGAGAACACGGTTCTCATTCGCGGCGACGGCAGCCTCACGCTCGGGGAGGTACTCCATCAACGCGGACTGCCAAGCCCAGGGGTTGAAAAGCCATCTCGTTGGCGCGAGGTGTTGCAAGTCTTGCCCTTGGCCATTGAAACGTACTGGGAGCCAGTCCGCATTGAAGCGATGCTGCAGTTCCTGTCGCTTGAAGACTCTCCCGTTCCAAGGCGAGTCCGGCATGAGCTGTCTCGCGCAATTTCCAATGCACCCGGCATTGGCGGGCGACAATGGGCAGAGGCGCTCGAGACTGCTTACCGCAGATCGACAGAGCGCTGGGCCGAAGAAGGGCTGTCGCAAGAGCAACAGGCAAGTGAACGGGCAAAGCTCGACAAGCGAATCAGTGAGTGGATTGACCACCGTCGGTTCCATCCCGACAGTGGCATTCCGGTTGACGAACTTCGACGAATTTGCAGCCAGGTCGCTGTCTGGGCACACGGCCTCGCCGCAAACCGTGACGATGACGGCATGTTGTTGGAAGCAGCTCGGCAAGCGGCAGAAGTTGCCGACGTCGCCGATGCCCTCGGTACGACCACCGTGTCCCGCCTGCAGTTGCAGCGCATCCTCGATGCGGTGTCGGGCGGGGGCGTTGTCATCTCAGAGATTCGCGAAGAGGCAGCGCCGTGGGGCGTCGTTGAGCACCCCGGGCAGTTGTGGGCACCCGCGGACGCGGTTGTCTGGTGGGGGTTCCACGATTCGAAGCAAGGTCCGGCGACCAGGACGTGGACATCCGCTGAGCGGATGTGGCTGCGTGATCGAGGTGTCGAAGTCCCTGACCACACGCTGGCGTCACGGCGACAAGCTGCCGCGTGGCGGCGAGTCGCTCACTTCGCAGGCAAACGCATCATCTTTGTTGCCCCGAAACGGGTAGCAGGGGAAGCGACCACAGACCACCCGCTCTGGAGCGAGGTCAAGCAGGTGCTTTGCACAGACGAACAGGGGCTTGGCGAAGCCGCTATCACCTACGACGCGTCGGACCTGCGCCGCTCCGAGACCGTCCGTCTTGCCGGGGCAGAAATCCGGCGAGTGACGCAAACACCGGCTGCCCTGCCTGGTCCAATCCGCGACTGGCAGGTGCCGGCAGGGATTGCCTTGCGCGAGAAAGAATCCGCCTCTAGCCTTGACACGCTGCTCGGTTGCTCGCTGGCGTGGGGCTTGCACTACGCCGGCAAAGTCCGCTCCGGGAACGTGGCGTCTCTGCCGAGTAACAACCAAACGCTCGGGACCCTGATGCACGAAGTGCTGAGCGTCATGTTGCAGGAATCGATGACCTGGTCGAGTGAGGTAGCCCGGGTGCGAGCCGGGGAACTGTTCGATGAACTTGTGCCCACCACCGCCGCCGTGTTGCTCGAACCCAAGAACGCCAAACTTCGGCGGGACGCCAAGACAAGGTTTGTCGCGTCGATTGAGCAGTTGTTTGAGTTGCTGGCCGAGACCGGGATCGAATTGAAGAAAACAGAAGCGACCCTCGTCCAAAACTGGGGGGAGGGCGTAGACATCGAAGGGCGCCTGGACCTCGTCGGTGAGGCGCAGGGTGGGGAGCCCGTCGTGATCGACCTCAAGTGGTCATGGGGCAAGAACTACTACCGCGAACTGCTCGGGCGTCTGTCTGTTCAGCTCACGGTGTACCTGTGGCTGGTCGCGGAAGGTCGCGCGGAAGAGCTGCCAGGGTTCTACTTCCTGCTCACAGACGGCACCGTGTTAGCGCGCCAACATCCCAATATGCCACGTAACGCGCAAGTGAGCGGTCCGTCCCAGGGCGAGTCGCTGGCGCTCATTCGACAGGAGATCGATCGCGTTCTGTCCGAGCTGTCAGAAGGCCGACTGACGGCCACGGGCATCGTGTCGGCTGACACAGCAGAGGCGCTCGCGTCTGCGCTGGTCAAACCGAAGTGTCGTTTCTGCGACTACCAGGCCATTTGCGGGCTGACGGAGGTGGCGAAGTAGATGAACAACGTCAAAGTGATTAGCGCCGGGGCGGGTGCCGGCAAGACGTGGAGGCTCTCGAAAGCCATCGCGGACGTCGTCGCAGAAGGTGTACCGGCTGACCAAATCATGGCCACCACGTTCACGAACAAGGCGGCCGACGAACTGTTGGAACGCGTGCGGCAGCGGCTGATTGCAGAGGGCCGTCACGACTCAGCCGCACGTATCACGGACGGCTACGTCGGCACGATGAACAGCGTCTTTGGCCGTCTGGTGCGAGAGTTTGCCCTTGAGCTCGGCCTTTCGCCCGCGCAGACCATCCTGCCGGAGGAAGACGCGAAGGCGGTCTTTCAAACCGTGGTGGCAGACGTGCTCGAGCAGTACGGGAGCCTGTATCAAGCCGTCTTTACGCGCATGGGGCTGGACGACGTGTGGGACGGTGTGGTGCGAAACATCGTCGACCAAGCGCGCAAGAACAACCTCGCTTCCGACGCGGTGCGCCAAGCGGCGGATTATTCTTGGCAAAAGTTGAGCGCCATCCTGCCACCGAGCCTTGCCAACGGCCCAGCTTTGACGGAGCGGCTCAAACACGCCGTGGAAAACATTCGTGCTGCGGTGCCGGAGACCGACACGACGAAGACAACCCAGAAGGCACTCGATGACGTTGACCAGATACTGCGCACATGGCGGCGTCAGGGAGCACCCACGTGGGGAGATTGGGCAAAACTCAGCAAGCTAAAGCCAGCGAAGAAGAGCGAGGACGCCTTCTCTGAGCTCTTGGCAGTTGCGAGTCTACACGATCGACACCCAGGGCTTCGTGACGATATCCGAACGACGATTGACGCCGTGTTTGATTGTGCCGCCGACGCGATGGATCGCTACCAGATGGAAAAGGCCAAACGGGGCGTGCTGGACTTCACCGACCAAGAGGCGCTGGCCTTGAAGCTGTTGGCCAATCCGGACTTTACGGATGCACTTCGCGACAGAATCTCGCATGTCTTTATCGACGAGTTCCAGGACTGCAGTCCGCTGCAACTCGCGTTGGTGACACGACTGCTCGCCATTGCGAACGGATCAACCTGGGTTGGCGACGTGAAGCAGGCCATTTTCGGCTTCCGAGACACAGACCCGAAGCTGATGACCGCCGTGATGGACACCTTGTCACCGTCCGACATTGAAGTGTTGTCCACATCCCGCCGATCCCGACCGTCACTCGTCGACTTCGTCAACGACGCGGTTGTCGGCGCATTTGGCCGGATGGGCTTGCCAGCGGAACGTGTCCGGTTGGATGCCATCCGTCCGGAGCACACGGAGCAGGCGGTGTCGATTGAGGCGTGGTACACGCCGGACGCCAAGAACGCCGACCACGATGTGGCAAGCATCGCTATCGGTGTGTGCAACTTGCTCAATCGGCCCGAAGAATACCTCGTCGAGGATAAGCAGACGAAGCAACTGAGGCCCATCCGAGCGGGGGATGTCGCAGTCCTCTGTAGGAGCAATCAGCACTGCCAAGACATCGCCGACGAACTGGCGAAGCGCGGCGTTCGCTCGTCACTCGCTCGAGCCGGCCTCCTGACCACGCCTGAGGCGCTGGTAGCCCAAGCTGCGTATCGGTATTTGGTGGATGACCGCGACACGCTGGCTCTGGCGGAGCTCATTCACTTGACGAGTGCTAACGCGGCTCCTGGCAGTTGGCTCACCACGTGGTTCGAGTCGGATCCGGATCACCCGGTCGACGCCTTCGCTGACAATGAGCGGGTTAGTGCGCTCTCTGCCGCGCGAAAGCGGGTTAGGCATATGAGCCCGACCGAGGCGTTTGACACGGCCATCCGTGCCGCAAAGGTGCACGAACTCGTCGCCGCCTGGGGCGGAGAACAGCGGATGCAAAACGTCGAGGCCGTCCGCGGCATGGCCCGTGCCTATGAGGACCTCTGCCAACGGAGCGGTTTGGCCGCGACGCAGAGTGGGCTTGTGTTGCACTTCCGGGAGGCAGCGGGAAACGTCGATGTCGACAAGGTCCCGGACAGCGATGACGACGGAGCTGTGCGCATCTCCACATATCACCGGGCGAAGGGCTTGGAATGGCCAGTTGTCATCCTGACGGATCTGAACAACGGGAGCAGAGGGGGTTCCATCCCGCCTGTGTTCAACCGGGTCCTGGCGATGCCCGAACACGACGATGCGTTTAATCCGCTACGCCCTCTCGAAAACCGTACCCTCTTTTACTGGCCCTGGCCGTACGGTCTGCAGAGAACGAAGGTCGGTCTCGATACGGCCGTGCAAGGCATGCCGGAGCTGGCGGACATCGAACAGCGCGCAGAGGCGGAGAACATCCGCGTTCTCTACGTCGGCCTAACGAGGGCCAGAGACTACCTCATCCTGGCGACGCGAGACAACCAGCACACGTCTTGGCTACAAGAGCTGACAGACAGGGCAGGCCACCGCCAGGTCATGCTGCCGGGCGGAGCAGACGAGTCTGGTTACGGAGTTATCCGGGCAGGAGACGCTGACTACCGCTGCCGTGTGCGTCTGATGGACTTAGCTGAGCCAGAGCAGATGGACGAATCCGGATCGACAGGCACCACTGAAGTGGGCATCCCGACCGCAGTCTATCTGGCGCGGGAGCCGGAACACGTAGCTGATGTATTTTTGCCTGCGCACTTTCAACCGAGCAAGGCGGGAGCGGTGGCCGACGTTTCGGGTTCCGGCGGCGGCTTGTCATCCACGGCGGCTGACACCGAGGTATTATCACTTGGACAGCGCATTTCCCTCACCGGCCGCATCGCAATGGCCGACCTCGGTGACGCCGTCCACGCGTTCCTTGCTGCCGACAATATCGCACGGGCTCGTGACGCGCGAATCGGGCAAGCGGCAGCGATTCTTCAGCGCTACCGTGTGACAGCGGTGTCGCCAGAGTCCGTGGTAGAGGCGGGGGACCGGTTGGCAGCGTTCATTCGCAACCGCTACCCATCCGTGACAGCCGTACACCGGGAGTGGCCGATACACTTGCGTCGCGGTTTGCAAACGGCGAGCGGCTGGGCTGACCTTGTGCTTGAGACACCGGACGGGTATGTGCTCATCGACCATAAGACGTTCCCAGGTCCCGAAAGCCAGTGGATCGATAAGGCGCGGTCGTACCTGCCTCAGTTGAGCGTCTACAGCGAAGCGATAGCGCGGGCAACAGGCAGGCCTGTCATTGGAGCTTGGATTCACATGCCAATCGTCGGTGCGATGGTGAGTTTTGGGGCAGAGGACCTTGTGCACCGCGTGAGTCCGGCCTGAGCGGGCGGTCGGGGCGGGGAGCCGCAACAGGTCAATTCCGAATGTGGTGTTCTGGATAGAAAAAGCTTCAGGTTCCCTCAACCGTGGACACACAAATGCATTGTCTTGTGGTATTATCTGGAACACGGATGCGCAGCATCCGGACACCACGTAGAACGATACAGGGCTAGGACAGAACACTACATTCGACTGGATGGCTGTTGAGAACAGTATCGGATCGAGCAAGCCGCGACTTACGCCTGTGACCACATACCATAGTTGGTCTATGTTTGAGAACCAGTACGCGGATGGTGTTGTGAAAATTAATGAGGTAGGCACGTGGGGTGAGGGCAGCCGTGACGTGTTGGCTTCGCAGTGATGTCATTGTATAATGTTATCATAAATAGTGTAAATTATATATATAAACTGCATGGCTGGTGATAACATTGTCCACCCTCAATTCCGGTTACCTATCTGAATTTCATATTAGTCCTCAGGTTCTGAGTGCGGCAGCGCAGCTTGGTGAGTTCCGGGGAAAGCAGGAACTGTTTCAGCGACAAATTCCTCAAGTCCTCGATACACTCAGGCAGAGCGCAATCATTCAAAGCACGGAGTCATCGAACCGTATCGAGGGCATTGTCATCTCATCGAAGCGACTTGAATCCATCGTCAATAGGATGGACGCGCCGAAAAGTCGTTCTGAGGGTGAGATTGCGGGATATCGTGATGTTCTCGCGATGACTCACGAGAGCTACGAACACATCAAAATCGAACCGAATTTCATTCTGCAGTTGCATGGTTATCTCATGAAATATACAGGCGCGAATGGCGGCAGATGGAAGATGACCGACAATGCGATTGAAGAAAAGCATCCGGACGGCACCACTCGTGTTCGGTTCACACCGACTCCCGCGTGGAATACGCCTGATGCTATGAATGAATTATGTAAGTCATTCAATCGAGCGAAGGATATCGGCCAGTTCCCGATGCCGATTTTGATTGCAGGATTTGTGCTCGATTTTCTCTGCATCCATCCGTTCTCGGATGGAAATGGTCGCATGGCACGGCTGCTCACCCTTCTGCTTCTCTATCAGAGCGGATACATCGTAGGACGGTACATTAGTTTGGAGAAGGTCATCGAGGACACAAAGGTTCAGTACTATGATACGCTTGAGCGCTCTTCTCAGGGATGGCACGAATCCGAACATGATTTTGCTCCGTGGCTTGAGTATTTTCTGACCATGCTGCTCGAGTCCTATTATCGTTTTCAGGAACGAGTCGGAAACATTGAGCAGACGCAGAAGAGAGGATGGAAACAAGCAAGAATTCGTCAGGTCGTGGACGGGTTCATGGCAGATTTCACAGTGGCAGAGCTTGAGGAGATGTGTCCCGGTATCAGTCGCCCGACCATCACGAAGACACTGAATGAGTTGGGCAAGCAAGGCGTGATCGAATGTATCGAGCTCGGTCGCCATGCGAAATGGATTAAGAAAAGGTGATTGTGTGAACGATCCCGCATTTGAGGACATGAGACGCGGAGTCGCAGAAAATGTAGCACATCTTTAGTTGCTTACTAGGTAGGAAAAGGTACTACTCAAACACTCGTTCTCGTGACACTCGCTGTCACTGGTGTGCCCTACAATGACCCCAACGAGGGGTGATTCGAATGGGTATCAAGGGGAACGAGTCAGCGATTGACAGGTGGGCTAGGCGCCGCAAACAGGTGGACGTCCGCCAATGGATCTGGTACGTGCTCATCTGGCTGGGCACGGTCGCCGGTGGAGTGTGGGTTGGGTATCGGGCGGGATCGACTAGAGATGGGCTCTACGTTGGGCTGGCTCTGGTCGGTGGCTGTCTCTTGTACGCCACAGTTTTCCTGACAATTCATCTCATGTGGACCATGCGGGCCGAGACCGGCATCTGGCCGGAAGCAGAGCAGCGCATATCTCGCCTATTAAAACCGCTGTGCGAAAAAGCAGGAGTCCTGTTGCCGCGCGTGTTCATCATTCCGGAGACCGCAGTGAATGCCTGCGCGGCAGGGGTATTTCGCAGACGTCAGTACGTTGGCGTCACACAGGGTGCATTGCGACTGCTGAGCGACGAAGAGTTGAGTGCGGTGCTGGCACACGAAGTCACGCACCTGAAAAGACGGGACGCCCTGTTTGACGGCTGGTGGATCGCGCTGACTGGCGTGATCATCTGGGTTAGCACGGTGAGTGTCGTCGCTGGCATCACCATTATTGCCTCAGATTCTGCGCGACCAAAGAGGAAAAACGAGGGATCGGCTGCTGGTCTGGGATTCGTACTCGTACTTGGCGGAATTGTCTTTGGCATCGTGTCTTGGTTCATCGTTCAGGTTGTGCTCCATGCGGTGATGCGCAGAAGCGAGTACATGGCGGACAACGGCGCAGTTCTTCTAACGGGCAAGGCGAGGCCGCTCATGACGGCTTTACAAAAGATGGAGGCGCAGGACAATCCACTCTTGCAGCACTCTGCACTGTCTATGATGTTCTCAGTCAATCCACTACCGCGACAGCACTGGTGGGACCGCCTGTTCGCCACGCATCCGCGTACCTCCAAACGCCTGATGCGGCTCGAACAGTTGGGCAAAGAGCTAGGGGAGGTGTAGTGGTTAGAGCGTCAGAGTGCAGGCGGTCCCGGCATCAGGCTGTCAAAGGCGTGCGGACCGTCGGCGAAGACATGAAGATTAGTCGGGACGCCGGCCGTGATAAGGTGACGGCCGTAACTCGTCCATGAGACCGTCGAGAGCGGCATCCATGCTGGGACGGGCGCTCGTCGCCCCCGAGACCACATCGGTAAAAATCTTCTCGCACCCCGCTGTGGTCAAGGCGTCGTCAATTATTGAGAATCTGGCCAACAAAACACGCAATTCCCACACTGGACTTGGACAGTAATGAATATACTGGGATATAACGGAAGCACCCATAGTAGCGGCCCCCATTGACAACGTTATTCGTTGACGATGGTTCCCCCATTTACATGAATTACTTGTCCCGAAATGTAAGACGCATCGTCGGAAGCCAAAAACACATAGGCTGGTGCCACTTCATAAGGATAACCCACACGATTCTGCGTGACTCCGGGGGGCGTGACGAGCAATGAATGAGTTGGGAACCCGGAGTCTTCCGTGATTTGATGCCCAATTACCCCGGGAGCCACACCATTGACACGAATCCCCTGAGCCGCGAGTGATAGGGATAAGGACCGCGTAAACGCAACAATAGCACCGCTGGCGGAAGAGAGAGAAATCGAATCAGCACTGCCGGTATATGCGGTGACTGACATCGTATTGATAATGGCTCCCCCCGCGGTTATGTGTGGTAAGGCTTTTTGGGTGATAATGAACTGCGAAAAGACTAGGGTACGGAACATTTTAGCTCGTTCGTCTGATGCGATGTCTAATAAATTTGTCTTGCCTTGCGGGGCACGGGCGTTGTTCACGAGGATATTGATTTCCCCAAATCTATCGATCGTTGCATCAATCACTGCTTGCGTGTGCGGCGTTTCGTACCCAATGTCACCGGGAATAAGAAGACAACGACGTCCATAGGTCTCAATGAGATGTCGCACTTCGTCGACCTCTTCACGAGCATCGACGTACGACAAAGCAATATCTGCTCCCTCTTTCGCGAATGCCAAGGCTACCGCTTGACCGATCACGCTGTCCCCTCCAGTGATTAAGGCGATTTTGTGTTCAAGTTTTCCCGCGGGACGGTAGTGCGGATTATCGAGTGTTTCTACGTAACGGCTCTCCATATTAAAATCTCTCCTCCTCGGGATAAACGTCGTAACCCGTCATGGTGAGGGCCACATTAACACCGCATTTTTCTGATAGGCATTTCTCTAACGCTGATCGAGCAATAGGTGATGGTGCATTTCTTGATCTAACAGACCCACATCCGGGGTTCTTTTTACTAAGACAATCAAGGCACCCAACATAATGGAAACTATCAGAATCGAAAACAAACGCACCACGTCTTCTGTCGTTCCGGTGCCGCCGAAGAGCATATTAAAGGTGCCATTTACCGCATATGTGCCAGGAAGTATCCGTCGCAGCCCGAGCAAATAAGCGGATAACAGTTGCGGGGGCACAATGGCTCCACAGGAGACGATCGAGGTAATTAAGACCAAGAGATTCGCCAAGATGCCCCGAGGTCCAAACAACAGAGTGGCAATCTGCGCTACGTACATGAATGATGCCGACGCAAGCCATTCGAACGTCCAGATGGGAATAAAACCTCGCGTAAAGGGTCCTGTAGCCATGGAGACCATGAACGTGCTTACCCCAGACACAATCAGGGAAATTCCGATGATGGCGACACTACGTAAGACAAAGGGGTGCCATTTACGAATCCCAGACGGAAGTTGTAGTGCGGCCGCTTCCAGATTGGTGGCCAACGTCATGCCTCCCACAGAGAATCCGATCAAGAACATCAGGGGAATCATTTCCTGGGCGAACCCAGCAGTGGAGTGAATAGATATCCAGGATGTATGGATAGGGTGGATCCAAAAGCCCACCGGTGGCGCCACCGTTCGTATAAGATTTGCCTTGGAATGGGACTGCGATACTGTCGACATACGGCGCTGTATCTGGCTCGCCACTTGCGTATTCACAGCCTGCGTGATTCCCTGGCCGACGGAACGCATAATATCGTTCACCATCACGGGATTTGAGTTATCGAGTACAAAGGACAGCGTTGCGGGTTGATACGACCGGATATGTTGAGTCGCATTCGGCGGGATCTGGAGAATGAGTTGAACCGACCGATTCTCCAATGCCTTTTCGGCAGCCTGCATGGTCGGCAACACGGACACCTCTACCGGTGGATGGGAGCGCAACCCATCGATGATTTCTCGTCCAAGGTGCGCATCGTGGTTCACAACAGCCATCCGCATATGGTCCACACGATGTAAGACTCCACCGTAACCGGGCATAAAAACATTGACCAAAATCACTGGATAAATAATCGCGACCAATACCCCGGTCCAGATAATGGGGGAGTTACGAAATGCGTTCAACGTCACGCGCCAGGCTTTCATCGGAGGCCCTCCTTCAGTGTGGGTCGTGAATTAAGCGTGCTATCCAAGGATAAACACGTGTCGATAGTGTAGGCCTTGATATGTCACATTAGACATATGAGGGTCTGGCACTACACTATAGATTAGGGTATGATATGTCAATACTGACATAAGGGGAAATGACTATGAGCGTCTTGCGCTACGCGTTGCTGGGTTTGATCTCCAAAGAATCACGAACGGGGTATGAGCTAGTCGCCGAATTTGAGCATCCTATTGGTAATTTTTGGAATGCGCTGCATAGTCAAGTCTATCCCGAACTCAGTCAGATGCACCAGGACGATTTGATCAATTGTGTTCAAGTGAAACAAGAGGGAAAACCTGACAAAAAAGTGTACTCGCTTACTACAAAAGGATACGTTGTGTTACAGCAATGGTTGAACACCTTCGTAAAAACCCCCCGTACAATGCGAGACGAGTTCATGTTGAAGGCTTACTTTATGGGTGAAGTTTCCGCAAAGAGTGCAAGAGACCAATTTGAATCACAATTGAGAGATCATGAAGGACGATTGCAAACGCTAGAGGAATCTCTCACGGCATTCATCCAAGACCAAGAGGGGGGACCGATTCGTACCAATACGGCAGAGTTTGGGCGGTGGCTCGTGGTGTGGAAAGGCATCATGACAGAACGAACCTATGTGGAGTGGTGCCGGCAGGCTCTTCACTGGCTTGAAGTGGGGGAAGTTCGGCCACAAATGTTTCGATAATCGTTACTGTGACCGCCTCTCAGGGATGACTCGTCTAAGAATGCGGGTATCTCATGGAGCCCCTATTCCGGTTTTAGGTTCCAATGCTACAAAAACCCCCTATACAATGCATATCCAACGGGGGAGGACCACAACCAGTACGCAGGACGCACATTCCAAAAGGGGCCAGCAATGATCTGCGCCCGCTTGGAATTCCGGCCTATGAGGACAAGATAGTCCAGCTGGGGGTATCTAAAATTCTCCAAGCAATTTATGAACAAGACTTTCTTGACTTCTCTTATGAGGTTTCGCCCGGCAAGAACCGTTAACATGGCGTCACAATATATTGCCGACGGTAGTAAACCATTGTATGGGAACTGCCTTCACAAGAGCACCTCCCGCTGAGAGTCTTCGGCAAGCACTCCAATTGGAGGAGTACTCGGGAATGTGGCCGGGAACTTGTCTTGTTTTCTTGGATTGTGCCAAGTTGCGAATATGCACAGACGTTACGGACTCTTACGAGAGATCAGAGTGCCCAGTCCCACTGAATAGTAAGCTAGGCACTTGGCTCTATACGGCATAGAACTGAGCAAGGTTATTCCTCTGCTAAAAGACTTGTGTTGACTGCCGTCATCGTTGTAATTTCCGTTTTTGTGAATCCGTTTTGGATTAGATTGGTCACAAACATCACAAGACCCTCATCGGGATAGGGGTTATTGACCTGTCCGAGATCAGACGAAAGAACGCAGTTCTCCGGCCCTAAAAAACGGATCTGTTCGTAAATGTTCTCCCAAGTTGTTCCGTATCCGGGTGTGATACACCCGTAGCATTCGTCCATCATTGCCCCGAGTTCTACTAGCTGTTTCTGCTCCTCCTTGCTCAGTGCAATGGACGAGAACGTAGGGTGAGTAACGAGGATTTTTGTAATCTTATGCTCACGGGCCGATTTAACCAATTCAAAAATTTCCACTTTGCTGAGGTGACCAGTAGATAAAACCATGTTGTTTTCGGCGATCAAGTCGAGGACCTCATGGGTTTTCGGACTAATCACGCCTTCCTCCAGTACCGACAAACCTGCTTGTGCCTTGCCTTGTTCCTTCCGCTCAAGTTGTACCTTAGCCCAAGGTGGCAATTCCTCATAGCCGGTGTTATTGAACAGGTATTGGATCTCGTTTTCTGAGTCAAACGTTGGCATCCAGACAAGTTTTGCACCATCACGTGCTGCCATTTCAACAGCAGCCGGGTTGATGCCGCCGACTGCATTATTTAGCACCACAGCGCCTAAAGGATGTACGTCCGGGTATAGCTTATGGACCAGTCTCGCCCGTTCTGCGGTACAGAAGTAATGAGATTTGATGCCAAAACCCTTGATGCCCAACTTACGTGCACGCTCGGCATATTCCAGATCGTCTAGTTTCCGAGGGCTTACGTCTGGGCCTGGGTGAACATGCAGATCATACGTACCTTCTAATAGTTCCTCATACATGACTGTTTCCTCCCTTGTCGTCTAGTCGTTGATGGTGGGGTAATCGTTCGCATTCAGTACCCAGCCTTCTTGTTGCGAAAAATCGATTCGGGGTGGACAAAATATATCAACCAGTTGGTTGATGCCGCTGTTGACCGCTTGAGATGTATGAATGGCGAATGGGGGAATGACCGTTACCGATGGCGTTCCGCAGGTTTCGTGCTCATCGGGGCGCCATTTCCTCGAATCAATCGTCCAAGGGTATCTCAAGTGATGGACGTAATCTCCTTGGAGCACAAGAGAGCACTGTTCAAAATCATCGTGTGAGTGAGGAGACATTTTTGCGGGGTCACGTGGACCGCTCGGATCCAGGAAATTGACCATAAAGGTAGAACATCTCCAAATACGTCCAAAACGTCCTTCTTGTGGCGGCACGTCTAGGCTGTAAGCACGGATTTTGAACCCTTTAGGGGATTCGGGCCAAGCTTCGAATCGGGCTACATTTGGGTGCGGGTCCTGATAGGATGCTTGATTGATTGATAGAGATAATAGATCTTCATTTTTGTTGGTAAACAGGCGGACCACTGTTCCGCTTTCTTCCATGTGAATTCCACTGTCGCCTGGCGGAACGACGACGATATGGCCGCCAGTGATTGAGATTTCCTCCTCTGCATTGTAGATGGACGCCTTGGTTGTCTTGTCGGGCAACAACGCGACATACTCGTCGACTTGCCCCTTACGGACAAGCGTATCACCGGCAACTGCTTCGGAAAAAGACATGACAAAGTTTTGCGATCGGGCCCACCAAGTCCGTGTCCCTCGAACGTTTTCGTCCGGGACTTGCTCGTAGAACTTCACATATTCCGCGGCGGCAAAGCTTGTAGGCGCTCCTTTGGAGGACGGAGAATGATTGGTGAGGCTCACACGTGGATCGCTCTTGTCGTACATCTGTACCCCTCCACTTGGTAGTTATATTGGCCCGGAATTTTAACGACCATGTAGTTCTGACACTAATGATTTTGATTGTTTTACAAGCATCCCAATGTCTCCACCCACAGCAATAAATCGGTAGTCGGCATCGATATACATTTTTGCCTGCTCTGGGGTACCAGCGAACGCCCCCATAAACGTTCCCGTTCTTCTGGCTGCCATCTCCACCTTACGGATGTGTTCCTGGACGTTGTCATCCATGAAATTGCCAGGAACCCCATAGTCAATGCTGAGATCTTGAGGACCAATGAAGGCAACGTCTAGGCCGTCCATCATCGAGTCGCATGGCGATTCCATCGCGCGGGTTTCGAACTGGCCCACGGTTAAGACTCTGGTATTTTCGGATTCTAAATATGCATTGTTAGATACGCTTCCGTACTGGGCCGCCACGTTTGCATTGCCGAACGATCGTCCTCCGTTCGGGGGAAAATGCGTGATTTTGTACATGTGTCTTGTATCGTCCGACGTTTGAAGTCTCGGCATTTGAATGCCGGTAGCTCCTGCTTCAAGCAGACGATTGACGACGCCTTGTGACGGGTCAGGCAAGCGGACGACGACTGGTAGAGAGACTGATACACACTCTCGAATGACCGCCCTAGCTTCAACTTCGGAGGTTTGACTGTGTTCCATATCGCAGATGACGAAGTCGAATCCTGCTAAGGCTAGGATGTGTACGACCTCTGGACGGGGCAGCTTCAGAAAGGTGCCGAAACAAGGTCGCGAAGCAAGCTTTTCTTTAAGGCTTAATCCTGCCATCATGAACCCTCCAATCCGTTGGCGTGAGAAGACAGCGCTTTCGCCAACTAGTGTAAAGTATATAAACACCCCAATGAATTTTGCAATAAGAAAAAACTGATTTCACATTGTGAAATCAGTTTTTGGTGGGAGGGGACAGGGACTTAGGAGAAAAGTAGATCGGACGATTGCATAGTGGACGATATATGTGCGGACGCCTGTTGGAGTTTTGCGAGTAGCTCTGGTCCGCGTGACTCGGTGTAGCGTGCAGATGGAATGGCAATCCCCAGGCAGCCGACAACACGGTTGGATACGAAAATGGGCACGGCCATTGCGTAAATCCCAGGGTCGACCTCTTGGTTGCTCGTGTCGTAACCGTCTTGGCGGATTTGGGACAATCGCTCGAGGTAAACTTCTAGGTTCGCGATGGTGTGCTCCGTATAGGAGGAAATTTTGGTTTGACGAATCACCGAGTTGCGCTCCTGCGCTGGCAGAAATGCAATGATGGCACGTGAGAACGCACCAGCGTAGATGGACATTCGTTGTCCGATGGAGAATGACGTCCGCAAGGGGGACGAACTTTCCATGCGGTACGTACACACTACATCTGGAGCTTCAAATTGGCACAGCGCCACCGTTTCATTCAAATCCATGGAGAGTTGTGAAACAGGTCCTTTCGCGATCTCGGTTAGCTTGTCCTGCTCCATGAAGAGGTGAACAAATCGTAGTATTTTGGCGGACAATGAGACCTGTCCGTCATGGAATCGTAGTATTCCGGCGTCATTCAAGACTTTTACGTAGCGATATGCCGTAATGGGTGAAATGTCCAGTTCTGAAGAAATTTCTTCAAGGTTTATCGTACGCCGTTCCTGTGTGAACATGTCCAAAATGAGTAAGCCTCGACTGAATGACTGTGACAATCCAATACCTCATTTCACATTCTGAAATTTTAAAAGTCCTATTGTGAAACAATTCTGCTTCGTATAGTATCAAATACACAGAAATTCTACCCGTACAGACTGGCGTTCAATCCTAAATGTGAGAGGGGGCCATAGTAAAAGACGAGTCAACTTCTGGGATTATATCAAAACCGGAACCTTACGGAAAACTTATTGACCCTTGTGTATGCGCATACAGAATCGCGATCATCCATGAAATGTTAAGTTGGCGGACGTTGGTTGTAAGTTTCTAAATTTACAGTGAATAGAGGGGAAGCATTGTGTCATTGGTATACGAGCGCACGTCGGAGGTTCCGACGGAAGTCGGTCGTCAGGCTCTTATTGCCGCGTTTCTGGCCTTTTTTGTCGATATGTTTGACGTTTTTCTTCCCGTTGTTGCGCTTGCCCCGGCTATGTCATATTTCTTACCAAAGACGGTAGCGCCCACCACAGAGACGACGATGACGTTCCTCGTTTTTGCATTTTCGCTGATTGGAAGACCGCTTGGCGCCTTCATCTTTGGTCACTACGGTGACAAAACGGGACGCAAGCGGATTACCCTTGTTGCGACCTTGGGATGTACTGTGGCCACTTTCCTCATGGCATTTCTGCCTGGATACAAAGTGTGGGGCGTTACTGGCATCATTCTCCTTGCCATATTACGGTTTGTAGACGGGATATTCCTTGGTGGCGAATATACTGGAGCGAACCCATTGGCCATGGAGTATACAGCGAAGCACAAAAGAGGTATGTACGGAGGCCTCATTAACACTGGTTACCCTGCTGCCTCAGTTGCCATGTCCATTATCACAGTGGTGCTCTTGAGTGTCATGTCATCTGCGGGTCCAAATTCCCCTTATGCCGTTTGGGGGTGGAGGATCCCGTTTGTGGCCGGCGCGGCGTTCTCTTTCGTTCTGTTCATATATTACTTACGTAAAGTCGAAGAGTCGCGGGCTTGGAAGCCGACCAAGGAGTCCGCCTACCCACTGAAGCAACTGTTTCGAGGCCAGCCCCTGCGGCGGCTGATGATTGTCTTTATTGTGATGTCCGGAATTTGGTTTCAGTCCAATGGCTTCCTGACAGCCTACCCAAGCATACTCGGAAAAATTTTGGGCGTAGGGCACGGAGTCATCACGTGGTCTCAACTTCTGTCAGGTATCGTATTACTATTCCTATTTACTCTGGTCGGCGTGATCAGCCAAAAGATTGGCAGGAACAAAGTCGTCAGTATTTTCGGTATTATCGGGGTTACAATCGCACCGTTGTTATACTATGTTCTCGTGAACGGCGGATACAAACACACGGCTGAGCTGATTGTCTTGGTACTAGTTCTGAATGCACTGATGGTGCCGATCTTCGGGCTGTTAACGTCCTGGATTACCGAGATGTTCCATACGAGCATTCGTGCCTCAGGATACGGTGTTGGCTACAGTCTGGCGATTTTGATACCGTCATTTTCATCTTTCTTCATGTTGGATCTGGCCAAGTTGATGCCATACAAGGATACCGGAATTGCTATTACTGCTTTTGGCGGTCTGCTCATTCTGATTGGTGGGATTCTAAGTCCGGATACCAGACACGTGGATTTCAACGATCAGGACGCATAGACAAAGGCGTTTCCTGATTCGATACTGACGGTGTATGCCAAGGGCCCGCGAAGACCACTCTTCTTTACGATTGGCCGGCGGGTCCTTGATTTATTTGGAGCTATGGCGGGAGGAATAAGATGAAATGAATTGTGATTTCGGTGTGGAATTATTGGGCATGAAGTTCAAAAACCCAATTTGGTTGGGAGCCAGTGACGCCACTAACAAGTGGAATATTAACCGCGCAATAGACTCAGGCGCAGGTGCAGTTGTGCTGAAGTCTGTCAGCGAGTTGCGGGATTTTCAGAAACCCGGCATTACGAGATTCCTAGTCCACGACGAAAATGGGCAGTCACGAGTCTCGGATGAATATACGTTCTTTTCTCGCGGTGGACCGCTACAGTCTGTTGATGAAATTTCGGAACAACTCCCTCACTGGATAGAGCATGCTAAACGGATGAATGTACGGGTCGTTGGTAGCGTTAATGCGGGTACATTGGAAGGTTGGGGAGATCTGTCTTTCAAGCTCCAGCAGAAAGGCGTTGACGCCCTCGAGCTGAACTTTGGGAACCCACATGCGAGACACAGCAAGAACGCGATGGGGGCAAAGATCAGTCAATCAACGGATCGCGCGGAACAGATTGTTCGGATCGTCACGCAAGCCACAAGCCTTCCGGTCATCGTAAAACTGAGTCCTCACGCACCAGACTTGATCGCATTAGCACAAGCTGTTCGCAAAGCAGGAGCGGCAGGAGTTACAATGATGCACCGCTTCCAGGGTTTGATGATTGATTTGGAGACTCAGCGTCCTGCTCTGGGCGGATACAACGGAATCGGCGGAACCTGGATGACACCCCTGTCTTTATATTGGGTATCACAAATCTATGCTCAAATCGGCGGGCCTGTCATTGGCGGCAACGGGGTCCATTCATGGCAATCGGCGGTTGAATTTATGCTAGCGGGTGCTCATTCAGTGCAACTGTCGTCGAGCGTCATGATGCATGGATACGGTAGGGTCGCCGACATCTTGAATGGCCTACAGAACTACTGTGACAAACAAGGTGTCACTAGACTGAGTGATCTTGTGGGTAAGTCCGCGCAATGCCTACGAGAAGAGGATACCGTTGAATTTCCCCCTCGGCGTGCAGCATTGACGGATGCCTCCGTCTGTTTGGCTTGCGAGGTAAAACCTTGTAGGGACTCTTGCTTTTTTGGAGCTCTGTCCCTAAAAGGAGGAGTTCCGGACATTAATGAGCAGTGCAACGGGTGCGGTTTGTGCGCTGTTCACTGCCCATTCAATGGTGCCCTGACATTCGTCGAGTGACGAAATATGATTTTGGCATAGACCAACTTTTGATCAACAAAACCACATAGCGGCGGTGAAAACGGAAGGTAGTTCATCATGGACTGTCCCCCGCTTTAGCGCTTTGGTCGACACACAATAGTACAGCATCATAACTATGGCTCGGCTGCCGACACGCCGGCTCCAAGCAGAACCTCGATGTCGCGCTTCTCATAGCACTCCTGTACCGTGTAGAGTGCCCTGCGATCGGTGCCGATGTTGATGAGCAGGGCTTTGAGCCTTGTGCCAACCGAAAGTTTATCCGCATCCTGCCTGCCAGTTCATCGACCATTTGCACCCGGCCGTACTGGTCGATGAGGCGAGACCACAGTGCTGAAGCCCCCATGACCACGGGGCGCATGTCAGTGACCAACTGGAAATCCCCAACACATAAATTCGATAAGGGAGAAATTCGACATCCGCACGTCAAACTCCTGTACAAAATTATCACCAGCGCTCAAATTCCCGCGCGGAAACTGCGTCCAACCAGTGGGGAAAGGTGGTCGATATCGGGAGACGATTGGATCCTCCGGCTGGTCGCGGTCGGCACATTAAGGCCGAGATCCGCGCGCAGACAGGTATATTGGAGCGAACCCTTCGCCGCTACCTGGCTAAATGTCGTCGGGAGGGATTCCATGGACTAAGGCCAATGCCCAAAATCCAGCATAGGCAAGAGGCAATTCCGGAGTCGCTGTAAATCAGGCGACCCTGCTACGGTGAGAGGTTCCCACGGAGTATCTCTCAAATCATCCAGGTCCTTGAGTGGGAAGGGGAACCACAAGCCTGGCCACGTTAAGCGACGCACCCTGCAGGAGTAGCTACAGAACGTGGCTACAGTTCCCGTCAGATGCGCATGTACGCTGCCACAGGCACAGTCGCTCATCGGTTTCAGTGCCATCTTAACACGACCTGCACCTTGACCGAGGAGCCGTCCCCGTCAACAGCGCAGGGATTTCTCTAGGCGTATCAGAGCAGTTCTTCTGCCTTTAATCGCGAAGGCAGCTACGAGCGACCAAGTTGCTCGCCCTTCTCATACGAGGTCACACTTCTTTGTCGCTATATGCCGAGTTTGAATCGGCCTCTCCACGATGAAACTCGTCGGGTTTTAGTTCACCCTCCCCACCCTTTAACGTAAGGCTGAACAGAAGCTTGTAGAGAATGGTGATTAGCGATTCTTGTTCTCTGGCAGAGAGCTCATTAAACATCAATCGCTGAAGTTGGAGGTAGGACTCCAAATGGTCTTCCACATAGGAGCGCCCTTTGTTCGTCAATTGGATCAGGGAACTACGACGGTCAGTACGATCCTGCCGCCGCTGCACATATCCTTCGGATTCGAGCCCGTCCACGAGTTTTGTGATATTGGTTCGTGTCACATGATTTTCCTCACTAATTTCAGACATGCGAAGTTCATAACCCGGCGTGCGATACAAGAGCAGCAGGGTGGTAAACTTTGCATGCGTCAAACCATGTGTCGACGTGTATCCATTCAGTAGAGTCGAGACCATGTTGTAGACGCGGGCCACCAAAATGGACAACTCTGTGGAGGGTTTGTGTAAGTCCGGGTGGACAACGTCGTAACTGTCGACAATGGCGTGGATTTTTGCCTGTAATTGCTCGGCCTTTTCCGCATACAGTTTTTCTCTCTGTTCGCGAATCCTCATATCCGGTTGCCCCATGCTGATTCCCCCGTCCCATTGGGCCTGTAGTCATTGTGGCGGGCCCCGGCGTGCATTGAACCCATTTTACCATGTACCTGGTTGCGGCCTCCACGCGTCTCCAATCCGACAAACAAATGCAACCTTTCTGTTTACAAGATACAGAATATTTGATACTGTTCACTCATGTATAGTAAACTGGTTGATTATAATCCGGTTTAGTGAATGGAGGTAGTGCTAGTGGTAATCGACGTACACGGTCACGTTGTCGCCCCGCCTGAGTTGTACGCCTACCAGGCTTCACTTTTGGCGAGTCGCGGTGCGCACGGGAAAGGAGGTGTCTCCGTCTCCGACGAACGGCTCATGAAAGCGGTCTGGGGCGCTCGTGCGGGAGAGCCCGCAACACACATTGAACTGTTAAACGGTGTTGGCACAGACGTTCAGTTTATTTCTCCGCGTCCGTTCCACGCCATGCACTCGATGCAGCCAGAGCGTATCGTTCACTGGTATACCGAAGCAGCAAACGATATCATAGCGCGTCTATGTAATCTCTTTCCCGGAAGGTTTCAGGGCGTTGCAGGTCTACCGCAATCAGCGGGAACAGATGTGCGCCACACGCTCCCAGAACTCGAGCGTTGTGTTAAGGAACTCGGGTTTATCGGCTGCATGATCAACCCCGACCCATATGAAGGAACGGGGACACCGCCTGGCATGGGAGAAGAGTACTGGTATCCACTATACGAGAAACTGGTTGAACTCGATGTGCCCGCACTCATTCACTCGGCGAGCTGTGTGTCGCCACGGGAAAGCTACAGCCTGCACTTCATTAACGAAGAGACTATCGCCGTGATGTCCTTGTTAAACTCTAACGTCTTCCGAGATTTCCCCAATTTGAAACTTATTATTTCACACGCAGGAGGAGCTGTTCCCTACCAAATCGGAAGGTTTATGGCAGGCCGTTACCGCAACCCGAAAGCGGAGCCATTCGAGGAAAGTATGCGCCGCCTCTACTTCGACACCTGTCTCTACACGCAGGATTCACTGGAACTACTGTTCCGTACGGTCGGCCCAGATCGGTGCCTGTTTGGAACGGAAAACCCGGGTACAGCCTCCGTGGTCAACCCGAACACAGGACAGTATATGGACAATACCCACCCCATCATTGAACGTATCGAATGGCTGAGCGAAGAAGATAAAGAAGGTATTTTCCACAGGAATGCTGAGCAGTTGTTCCGACTGGCGTAATCCGCAGGATTTCATTAGGAAAGGCGGGGTAGACCACATGGCGAAAATCGTTTTTGGCGTCGCGACGTCACACAGCCCACAGTTAAGTACTCCTGTCGACCAGTGGAACCTTCACATCGACCGCGACCACGTAAATCAAAAACTTCACTACCGTGGAACTGTTTACCAGTACGACGAGCTCTATCGGATTCGTAAAGGTGAAAACCTTGAATCCGAATGCAGCGAAGAGAAGTGGATGCACAAGTACGAGCAGTGGGAGGACCGCATGGAACAAGTGCGTGAGCAGCTGCTACAGGCGAAACCAGATGTGCTGGTGGTCATCGGGGACGACCAGCGGGAGTTGTTCCAGGACGACGGTATGCCAACGTTCTCCGTGTTTTGGGGCGAACAGGTACACTGCATTCCAGCAAAACTCCCTCACGTATCGCTCGAACCCGCTCGCTGGGCCAACTATGGGGAACAGGAGGAGTACTATCCGACGGACAGTGCCCTTGGCCGACACATCGTCGAACAGATGATGAGCGCCGGGTTTGACGTCGCACAGCTTACCCGTCAGGCAGTAGGACGGGGTATCGGGCACTCCTTCATTTTTACGAAGCATCGATTGATGAAGAACGACCTCGACGTACCGATGGTACCGATTACGATTAATACCTATTTTCCGCCTAACCAGCCAACGTCCGGTCGTTGCTTTCAATTTGGCCGGGCACTGAGGCAGGCGGTCGACCAATACCCGACTGACCTTCGGATCGCGGTTGTGGCTTCAGGGGGGTTAAGCCACTTTGTTGTCGACGAGGCGCTTGATCGGCAAGCCCTGCGGGCAATGTTAGTCAAGGACGAGATGGCGTTGACACAACTTCCGGAGGAGCACATGACGTCGGGCACATCCGAAATCAAGAACTGGATCGCGGCAGCTGGAGCGATGGAGCACTTGACGATGGAACTGGTGGACTACATCCCAGCATATCGCACTCCGGCTGGAACGGGCTGTGGAATGGGGTTTGCGGTTTGGAAGTGAAGGCTGCGGTAGAGTAAACCTGTTTGTCTGGGAAACTAGGCAATTACGAGGAGGGTTAACCCTTGTTGTCAGCCGATGATCAAGCGTTGTTGACACAGACGGGCAGGGGAAGCCCGATGGGTGAGTTATTGCGCCGCTATTGGGTGCCGGTGATGCTGTCGAGCGAACTTCCGAGCACGGATTGCTCGCCACAGCGTGTGAAGGTGCTTGGCGAGCGCCTAGTCGCATTTCGTGACAGCAGCGGCGCTGTGAGTCTTATCGACGAATTCTGTCCGCACCGTCGCGCATCTCTTTTCTTCGGCCGAAATGAGGAGTGCGGTATTCGTTGCGTGTATCACGGCTGGAAGTTCGATCGCGACGGGCAGTGCGTAGATATGCCAAACGAACCGTCAGGCAGTTCCTTTAGCTCGAAAGTGACGATTCGTGCCTATCCTTGTCACGAAATAGCCGGTGTGGTGTGGACTTACATGGGCCCGCCTGAGTTGAAGCCTGAACTGCCTGCGTTTGAGTTCTTGCAGGTACCTCAGTCGCATCGCCGCTTTAGCCAGCGCGTCCAGGAGTGCAACTACTTTCAGGCACTCGAAGGCGGGATCGACTCAAGCCATATCTCCTTTCTGCACAGAGAGGTGAGGGAGAACAGGACACAGGTCGAAACCATCAGTCACCAGTACACCGCGCCAAAGTTTGAGGTCGAGAAGACGTCATACGGACTCCTCATTGGCGCACGCCGAGAGACCGACAACCCAGCGGAGGCTTACTGGAGAGTCACGCACTACGTACTGCCGTGGTACGGAATTATCCCACCTGTGTTCAACCCGAACGCTCGCATTACACACGCGTGGGTGCCGATTGATGATGAGAATTGTATGCATTGGTCGTTTACATGGGACCCTGTGTTACCGTTCGCGCACGAGGAACTGGTAAAGGCCCACCACGTGGACTTGATTCCAGGCACTCTACGCCCTGTCCAAAACAAAGACAACGACTACCTTATCGACCGCCATCTCCAGGCAAGTGGACGCTCCTATACCGGCATCGCGAACGTTTCCACGCAGGACGCGGCTGTTCAGGAAAGCGCCGGGCCCATTGTAAACCGAACTATCGAGCGGCTAGGGACGAGCGATACGGCAATTATCGTTGCTCGGCAAGTGCTACTGAAAGCGGCAAGGGAATTGCAGCAAGGGGCCGTGCCGCCAGGGCTGACGAGCGACTCTCAGAGAGTGAGGGCAGCGAGCGTGATTTTGGCGAAGGGTGTTCCGTTCCAAGAAGGGGCCAGAGAGGAACTGCGTCTCAAGGATACGGACTACGTGACTAATGCCCCTAGCGCCTGAGGGGTATGGAAGACCCTCTCAGGTCGCACCAAAACATGATCAGATACAGGCGGTGAAGACAATGGACCCTTGGTTGGAACGTCTCCAGAACATAGACAGCTGTGCGGTCTCGGACGCCATGGATATGTTGGGGCATGATGGGTACGCGGAAGGTATCCGGCCGGTAAGCGTTCGTAAGCGGGTGTGTGGACGGGTGACGACCGTGCTTCTCGGACCCGCCGACGGCAACAAGAGCACAGCGCACCTGGGAACGCGGGCGATTGACGCATCGACTGACGAGCAGGTGATTGTCGTGGCTCATCAAGGTCGCACGGATGCGGGGGGATGGGGCGGAAACTTGAGCATTGCCGCAAAGGAGCGCGGTGTCCGTGGCGTGATCGTCGACGGAGCATGTCGGGATGTTGACGAGGCCACGGATATTGGGTTCCCCGTGTACGCTACGGCGGCTGTCGTCCGTACCGCGAGAGGCCGAGTCAGGGAGTACAACTGGAATGAGCCGGTTACGGTTGCTGGTGTCCAGGTCCGACCTGGAGACTACGTGGTGGCGGATAGCACGGGGGTCGTCTTTATTTCTCAGGATCACGTCGAACAGGTTGTCCCAACGGCTGAACAAATCGTCGTAAAGGAAGCCGCGATGGCTGAGAGGTTGCGTAGAGGGGAAGCGTCTGCAGAAGTCATGGGCGGGAACTATGAAACGATGTTGCATCAATCTGACGGGCGGAAGGACGTGCGTTGACGGATGGATGAGATGGTTCGGGCCCTGTCAGCTTATTCCACGCCTACGATTTCAGACTCGATGGATCGTCTCGGACTAGAGGGGACGTGCCTCGGGATTCGACCATTGAGACTCGACTTCCATCTATGCGGGCGAGCTTTCACTATTCAGTATGGGCCGGTCGGTTCAGAGAACGGAACAGTCGGTGACTACATCGATGACGTTGCACCCGGGGATGTAGTTGTGCTTGACAACCGGGGACACACCGATTGCACAGTGTGGGGTGATATCCTCACCATCGTCGCAAGTCAGCGCGAGCTCGGGGGTACGGTTATCGACGGTGTTTGCAGAGACTCGCCGCGTAGCTTCGAATTGAATTATCCAATTTTCAGCCGAGGTGCCTATATGCGTACGGGCAAGGATCGGGTGCAAGTGGATGGCGTGAATATTCCAGTGTCGATCGGGGGCGCCCGGGTTCGGCCGGGAGATGTACTCATCGGTGATTCGGACGGTGTAGTGGTCGTCCCGGCGGAACACGAGCAGGCGGTGCTGCAACTTGCTCGCGAGATTGAGGAAGCGGAAGAAGAGATTCGGAGTGCGGTTCGCACGGGATCACGACTCGATGACGCGAGAAAACAATTTAACTACCACAAACTCCAAAGCAAGCAGCGGGAGGGAGCGAAGTGAAGGAGGCCGCAGTGATTGACGGAATCCGGCGGTTGGACTACGCAACGGCCACTCTACACGAGGCGTCTGGCCAGCAGGGTGCACTTCCTTCCCAAATCAAGCCGTTGAATCCCACTTGGAAGTTGCTTGGTCGCGCTTTGTCAGTCGTCACGTCAGGGGGAGATAATCTTTGGTTGCACAAGGCTCTTGCCACAGCGAAACCAGGCACGATACTTGTTGTCGATACTGGTGGCGTGTTTGAACACGGCTACTGGGGAGATATCATGACGCACGCCGCGATGGCGCGTGGCTTGGCAGGTCTGGTGATTGATGGGTGTGTGCGCGACGGAGAGGTGCTGTCAGGGCTGGAATTTCCGGTATTTGCACGTGGGTTGTGTATTCGCGGTACTGCCAAGGATCCTCACGGCTCAGGGGTAATCGGGAATCCGATTTGCATCGGGGATGTACCGGTACAGAGTGGAGACTGGGTCGTCGGCGACCGTGATGGCGTGGTTGTCATACCGAATGGAAACATAGAGGCCACCTTGCAACGGGCGCATGAACGGGAACGCCACGAGATGGAAGTCCGGGAGAGACTCAAACAGGGGCACACAACCATGGATATTTACGGTTGGGCAGAACCTGATGAGGGATAAAAAGTGGACGCTTCTAGTCCGAATCGTTACGTTACAAGGAGGTGGAGTAAGCGCTGTCAGATAAGCATGCAATGGCCGTTAGATATCAGAAAATTTCGTGGTTAGGGGAACAATGTGGGGAGTTTGGGGGCCAACTTTACGTGTGATTTGTCTTGTACGATCTCGAGGAAAGAGAGTGATACCTGTGTCAATGGCACTGGATGAACAGAGGGGCACGGCACCACGCGTTCAAAAGACGGTCAGCAGATACGTCGTCTTGCTTACCGTAGTAGGCACCCTCGCGGTGTTGACAGGCGGTTTTGATCAAATCTCCCGCAACGTGTCGTTTAATACGATTCAACATACTCTCCACATCAGTTTGAACAACATGGGACTCATCACGAGCGGGAACACGTTGATGACTTGTCTCTCCCAGTTTCTCATCGGTCCAATCATTGATCGGTTCGGTCGCAAGCGCGGACTGCAAATTTTGCTCTTGGTCAGCGGCGTGTTTAGTGGATTGACCGCAATTTCGACTGGCGCTTTAACGTTTGGAATCTACAACTTTCTCGGCGGTACGGCCGTCGCCATTCCGACCGCTGCGGAGTGCCTGATAGGCGAAGACGCGCCCGCAAAGGTACGCGGACTTTTGATGGGCATTATCGTTTCTGGTTTCTCAATGGCGGCGGTGCTTGTTAGTTTTGTAAGCGCTCCAATTTTGGCCTCCGGCAACTGGCGCTTGCTCTTCCTTCTGGGTTTGGCACCGATTTTGATTGCGATTGTCGCACAGTTCTCGGTGCGTGAAACGGTCCGCTTTAGGGACCTGCAGGAAAAGCGCCGTCACGCAGCAGCCTCTAAGTCAAATGACCCAGATCTGCAAAAGCCAGGTTGGCGTCACCTGTTCACTCAGGACCTGCGTCGTCAGACAATTGTGGTCTCTCTTGCAGGGTTTTTCCTGAATTTTGCTAACGCGTTCATCCTTGTTCTCGGGGTTGAGTACTTCATCGTGTTCGACCATTTAGGTGTTGGTGCCGCTGTTCACGCCTTAGCCTTCGAGGGCATTGGCTCACTACTCGGACAGATCATCTGTGGCTGGCTAGCGGACCGCATCCCAAGTCGGCACGTCATGGTTGCGTTCCTCACATGTGGCGCTGTTGTGCTCTTCTTGTTCCACATTCATGGGGGCACAGGGCTCGTGTGGACCTTGTCTGGTCTGATTGGTCTATTCGGTGGCGGTACGGTGGGAAGCTACGCTCGGTATGTCGCGGAGTCGTTTCCAACCCGTGTACGCGGAACCGGATCCACGTTCGCGTGGGGTATCTACTCATTATCAGCGGTGCCGGCACCAGCCGTTTTCACAGCGATCATGTCCAGCGGACACCCGTCCCTAGTGCCTGTGTTTTGCGCGGTCTTGATCTTTCTTGGTGCCATCACCTTCCTGTTTGGGCGGGTGATCCAGCCAAACAAAGAGCTCGAGGAGATCGCCAGCTGACAACGAAGGCTCTTTCAGTCGGATCGGGTGCGAGGCACATCGGACACCCGATCCGCTGGCTCGTTCGGAATGAGACAGCGTAGAAGTGGAGGCAGAGACCATGGGTGGCGGAATTCACAGGACTCACATTGCGCAGTTGCGCGACAAGATAGCGTCGGGCCTGTTTCCACAATGGGTAATTACAGACCCGTCAATTTTCGAACTTGAAATGGAAACGATCTTCTCGAAGACCTGGCAGTTTCTCGGCCATGAGTCCGAGATTAACAACCCAGGAGATTACGTGACACGATGGATGGTCAACGACCCGGTGCTGTTGGTACGGTCCCAAGACGGCGAGGTACGCGCATATCTAAACTCTTGCACACATCGTGGGGCGCAGCTCTGCACTGCGGATAGAGGTAACCGCTCGACCTTTACCTGTCCTTATCACGGCTGGACGTTCCAGTCCGACGGTGCACTAATTGGTGTCACCCTTGGTAACAAAGTATACGGAGAAGAGCTGCGCCGCGAGGAGTGGGGTCTGCGTCCAATCCCACGTGTCGAGTCGTACCACGGGATGATCTTTGGAAACCTAAGTAGAGACGCGGAATCGCTCACGGAGTACCTGGGCGACATGACGTGGTACCTAGACCTCTTAGTGGGCAGGACGCCAGGAGGCGTCGAAGTCATCGGAGCACCGCACCGATGGGTGGTGGATGCGAACTGGAAAGTGACCTATGAAAACTTTGCTGGGGATCCATACCACGTCGTCACAACGCACTCGTCGACGGTGGAAGTCGGCATCAGCCCACGTGCCGCTGAATTACCTCCGCGTATTGGCTACCATGTGGCCCTAGAACGGGGCCACGCGATGAACCTCAGCGTGTTTCGAGACACGCCGGAGCACCCCTATCAAGGCATGCCGTCCGAGCTTTGGTCGTTATTCGGGGAAAAGCTGAATGACATCCAATTGGACCTGCTCAGGCGTTCGTCCATTTTTACCGGCGGGATCTATCCGACTTTGTCTTTCGACAGTGCGCCCCACGGATACGAAGGTGACTTCCGTAACTTTCTCAACTTCCGTGTCTGGCGCCCACTCGGTCCTGATAAGGTCGAGATTTGGAGTTGGTTCATGGTCGAAAAAGAGGCATCAGACACCTATAAGGAGGAGTCATATCAGGCATATATCAGTTCATTTGGCCCATCCGGAACGCTGGAGCAGGACGATACAGAGAACTGGGCACGGGTAGTGCAGGCGAGCCGCGGATGGATGGCGAGAGACAAGGACCTCAGTTACAACAACGTGTACAACTACCTCATGGGCTTCGGCAGAATTGAACCAGACCCGTTATTCCCAGGACCAGGTACTGCCTACGTAGGATTCAACGACAATACCTCGCGTTTGATTCAACAGGTTTGGTTGGACTACATCTCATCGGTCGTGGAGGAGGTAAATCAGTGAACTGGGAGATTGTTCTAGAGATCACGGACTTCCTCTATTACGAAGCGGAACTGCTCGACAGTCAGCAGTATGATAAGTGGCTGAACCTGCTTAGCGATGACATGCACTACGCGATGCCAGTTCGTATGACCGTGGAGCGTAAGGACGGAGAACCCTTTGCATCCGGAATGAGTTACTATGCGGAGACAAAAGCTACCTTGACATCACGCGTGCACCGCCTGTACACCAAGACGGCCTGGGTGGAGGATCCCCCTCCACGACAGCGCCACTTGATCAGCAATGTCCGAGTTGCACCTTTGGGTGGTGACGAGTTTGAGGTACAAAGTAGCTTCCTCTTTTGCCGGACGCGTGCTTCCGAAATCACTATTGAACAGTTGACCGGCATGCGATCGGACCTTGTCCGTAGGGTGGAGGGACACTGGAAAATTGCCGCGCGCAGAGTGTACTGTGATCAAACCGTTCTAGCGGTTAAGAACCTGAGTATGTTCCTATAAATAATACTGGAGGAGGGAGGCCAATTGCCAATAGGTCCGGTGGAAATCAAGAGGACGGTGCCACCTGGGTATTTGGTCGGCAAGACGGTTGCCATCCTTGGGTATTCGTCCGAAGCACTTGACCAAGCGAAGGCACTACGCAATCATGGTGTTCGAGTGGTGGTGTCTGTCCGGGAAGGCTGCCCTACGAGGGTATGGGAGGATGCAGGATTCCAGACTATATCCTTGTGGGAAGCAGTTGAAATCTCTGATGTATTTCAGGTCTGGTAGTCTACTGTGCTGATTCCAGGGCAACGCATGGAGGTTATGGTTTGAAAATACCCTCAGTAGACACCAAGTTGGCCCGTGTTCCATTGGGGATTTGTGGTTGTAATTGGGTTCTGCCGAGGTAGGGCTAATGGAACAGCACCGGCTTACGCGGTTCGTCCTTGTGGGGAAGAAAAGAAATAAGGTTACGGAGATTATGTACCGTCTATTCTTTACGGGCCCGCAGCACCCTCAACCTTCGCACATGTTTGCGTCACCTCTCCGAACGGTTTGCATAAAATTGTTTGTTCGCGTCGATGGAATGCGCACGAGAAATGTCGGAAGTTGTTGATAAAACCATCCAATATGGTAGAATTAACCCGCGCAAAGCACACAAAAGATAGACAAAGGGTACCGATGGAACGCCGTATGCGGTGAAAGCCGCACGTGCGGTGTAGACCGGTCGAAATCCTGAGGGTAGACGGGCAACCCGCACTCGCAAGGATAGACGCGGAATGGAACTCAACAAGCACCGGTTCATGCAGTGGAGGGGGTATACCAGATTTCTCTCACGTGGGCGGCACCCACAGGGGTAGCACCGTCTTCGTATGCAGTGTACTGGGAAGACACCAGCGTGGCGTCACCTACTTGGAGTCAAATTGCAACCACGACTACGCCGAGCTATGTCTACAACAGTAGCCTCATTCCGGGTGACTCGTACCAGTTTAAGATTCAGCCTATTCTGGGCGGTGGTACTACAGATCCTATGGAGCTCAGTAACATTGTCGATTATGGTATTACGGCAACCATTTCTTCACAAAGTGCCAACTCGGTTGTCCTCCAGTTGACAAAACCGTTATACGATGGGAAGACGCTGGTCCCTAATGGAACGGATCTGTTTACTCTTGGAAACGGAGATCCGTGGTTTGGATATGGTAGTTCTTCACCGACTCCAGTCACAAACCTACACGCGATTTACAACGCGACGAACGAGACCATTACAGTGTCTTGGACAGGCACCCCAGCTAACGGAGATACCTTTGGGCCGGACACGCGGTGGAGTCAGTTGGTTGATGCAGAAGGCAATGAATTTGATGCAAACTTCCAGTATGATTCGACCACAGGCCAGTGGACACGGATGTATGCGTAACTATCGTCCGAACCGAGGGTGTGCTTGACGAAGTTGGGTAAGTAAAGAATGGAGTCCCTTCGGGGGCTCCTTTCTCCTTAGTGTGAGTTGAGTTGGATTGTAGACGAGACTGGTAGCTGCGAAGGCTCATGGACCATCTTCGCACATTGCCAGACGGCAGGCCGATTCCTCCACATGACGTAGTACCTCACTCGCAGCTTATTCGTTCACTTCACGCCAGTTCATGCCGACAAGGTGAGGCAACTGCGCCAACGCAGACTGGGGCAGTGGAATCGGCAAAGACTCGAGCGGCGTACATCTTCATGGTCTTCATCTGCGTTGCTTCGGCTGAAATAGCAGAGAACAGGGAGTTCTGGCGTGAGGAGTGGGGCTGGAAAAAGTTGAGTATGTAAGCACAAGAAAGTACCCGTCAATAGGACAGGCAGAGCGCAATCCTAGCGTGCAGTGAGTCGTGGGATGCTTGTCGGACAAGCTCTAAGAAGCTTATTCAATGCGAATGTTTTTTGCTTCTCTATTCATCAGTCCTTTACACATTGGGCAATTTGGTTCGGCCATATGAACGAATTCTTGTCTTGACCAACAATTGCATTCTGAACACTGCCAAATAACAACGTTCGCATAGACGTGTTCAGAAGCGGGCTTTTTTCGATTGTTGAAGTAGCTCATTGATATGCCTCCTTTCCTATAAATGGGCGAACGATTAAGTAATACCAAAAGGGACTGCCCGTAAGGTATGTAAGCAACACCTTACGGACAGTCCCTTGATTATTAAAGAAGTTAACCTACGTTTTCGGCTTGCGGTCCTTTTGGCCCTTGCACAACGTCAAAGCTCACACGTTGTCCTTCTTCCAAAGAACGATAGCCACTTCCTTGGATGGCGCTAAAATGTACGAAAACGTCATCACCGTTCTCGCGAGAAATAAAGCCAAAGCCCTTATCCGCATTAAACCACTTTACGATTCCTTGTTCCATTGTATTTCCTCCTCATGCCATTGGCACAAACTGATTTATTCACAAATTACATACAAAACCAAAGGCACAAAAGCCGCCTTCTCTGCGATCCGAAGTGAAAGCAGAGAGAAAGCGGCACATTGAAAGCATACCCTTAATCCGATGCACTCTGAATAGCATTATACTACTGTTTGTGCATTGGAATGTCAAGGATAGCTACTTGGGGATTTAAAATGTTGTAAGTGCTACTCCCCATGTCCTATCACCGTCGAGCGCCGCGTCCTCCCCCATTGGGGCGAGGAGACCTCCGGTGACGGTCACCTTTGTGATCTCGGTACGTCGGCTTTTTGACGCGAACAGGCTGCTCCGCAGTCAGTTCAATGGGCACTTCTGTCGTATTCACTGTCAACAACTGAATCGCAGCAGCGACCAGCGAAATCGAGTCCTGTTGCTCAAGCAGTTCCTCAGCAAGGCCACGGAAGCCACCGAGATTGTCCAAATTGCTATTGTTCAACAATCGTTCCATGGCAACTTTTTGTTTGCTGTACTTTGCCTCGATCACGGTAGGCGCTGGACGACGTTCAATTTGCCGCTTCGTGGCGCGCTCAATTTGACGCAGGTGCTCGATCTCGCGAGGCGTGACAAACGTGGATGCGATGCCGGTTTTTCCGGCACGTCCTGTTCTGCCAATCCTGTGAACGTAACTATCTACATCTTGCGGGATGTCAAAGTTGTAGACATGTGTCACTCCAGATATGTCAATGCCTCTTGCCGCAACGTCGGTCGCCACTAAGACCTCGAGACTTCCGTCACGGAATTTGCCCATCACACTGTCTCGTTGTCTCTGATTCAAGTCGCCGTGCAATCCCTCTGCTACATAACCACGAGTCTGTAGTGCATTTGAAAGCTCATCGACTCGACGTTTGGTGCGACCGAAGACGATGGCAAGTTCCGGATTTTGAATGTCCAATAGTCTCGTTAACACATCGAGTTTGTGGCTTTCTTGCACTTCATAGTAAGCCTGTTCGATGGTTGGAACCATCATGTCCTGTGGCTTTATCGACACGACCGTGAAATTACGCATGAATTTTTTGGCCAGTTTTTCTACACCTGGCTTGATGGTAGCTGAGAATAGCAATGTCTGTCGCTGCGTTGGGCAGGCGGCCAAAATGATCTCGATATCCTCAATGAATCCCATATCCAGCATTTCGTCGGCTTCATCCAGCACAACCATACCGACATGCTGCATGTTAACCGTGCGCCGATTCATGTGGTCCATTAATCGTCCTGGCGTCGCAACGATTACGTTCGGCTGACTTTTCAGCGCCCGAATTTGGCGCTGAATCTCATGCCCGCCATAGACAGCGAGTACCCGTACGCCCTTCTTGGCTCCCACCTTCGCGATCTCTTCCGCCACCTGAATGCAGAGTTCTCGGGTGGGGGTGAGGATGAGGGCTTGGACATTGTGCTGAGTTGTATCGACTGCCTCAACGACAGGAATTGAAAATGCCACGGTCTTCCCGGTTCCGGTTTGCGCCTGGCCGATTAAATCTTGGCCAGAAAGCGCGATGGGTATAGCTTCCATTTGGATGGTTGTGGCGGATTCGAAACCCATTTCCTCTAAAGAACCTAGTACCTCGTTACTCAAATTTAGTTCCCTAAACAATGCCATGCGTCAAAACTCCTTCTTTGTGCACCTCTATATTCGATCAATGTTTCACCAGCAAGGAAGGCGGGTTATCTCTTCCGGTATCAAACGATGCCAGAAGAGATAGCCCGCTTTCTACGACGATACTTGCTCATGGACGTCGTTCGCATGGGTAGGTAAATAAAACCATCCCTGTAGTGCCCCACTATGAGGCTCAACAAGGACGGCTCATAATTCCACACATGGATAAGCATCACCATTAAACAAAGATGTATATTAGTGCAGTTTCGGAAAAAAGTCAAGGCAAATGCTTCGCGACGTAGTGCAGCGACAACGGTGTCAAGGCAGATGTAGCAGAGCAAGTGGTGTTCGACAGGCTTGGAGTGGCGGTCACGAATCCCAAGGTGCTGCGGAACGTGGTGCCAGCGATTGGGACATGACCGTGAAGCCGCTCAAAGGTAAACACGGTCGTGGAGGAGTTCGACACCGGCGTATAGAATGTATTTAAGTTGCCAGACATGTAAAGGGGTGTAGGTGCCATGTTAGAAGAACAGAATACAGTCGCAAAACATGAAAGAGTAAAAGTTCTCGTCAAGTGCCAGTCGTGTGGCCAACGTTTCATTATGCGCGGGGTACAAAATAAGGACGGAGACATAGAGACGGGATTTAAGAGGTGTATGTGCGGCAACACGGATGTTGATATAACGGTGGTTGCGCGGAGCGCACAAAACGGGTTGGGTTACCGACTCAAAAACAATGATGATTGTGAGGTCATTTGACCACCTTCACCAATTCCACGCTCGAATGATAAACCACAGGGCGCTTATGTGTTCGACGCCATTCACACCATCCTCAGTACTGAGGATGGGCTACGGCTAGTTTCCTATCTTCGAACGAGACCTATTCCATACACGAGTGAATAGCCCGCAAGCTTGGAGAATTCGCGTCGTGACTTGGAACATACAGTGCACATCGTCATGGATTTCGAACTCCTCAAAATTGATATTGACAATAGTCTGTATAAACTGCATACTCCACTTATAACTAACTTTTGTCGACGAACGAAGTAAGTAGGAGAGTTGCCATGGAAGGCGCAAATAGCGTAGTGCTTCGAGACTTGAACATGAATGTCATATTCAAGTTGATCCAACACCGCGGTCCGATTTCTCGGGTGGACATCTCAGAACAGACGGGACTTGCAGCAAGTACGGTATCGGTGATTACCAGTGAGTTGCAAGGCAGCGGATTTATTCGAGAGTGTGGCTATGCGACATCGACGGGGGGGAGGCGCCCGCGACTTCTGGAGGTAAATCCAGAGGGAGGATACTTCATTTGCGCGGACCTAACGGGATCGAATATTGCGATTGGTGTACTAGACCTGAGCTTTCAGGTGACGAAGGAATGGTTTCAAGAAAAGGCTGGCGTAAGTGGACAGAGCCTCTACATTGAACTGGTGAATGCACTTTCGGAAGCTAGGGACTGGTGCGATACACAGGGTTTCAAGATTTTAAGTATTGGCATTGCAGCTCCTGGGTTGATGGATTCCAGTACAGGTCGGATTGTGGCTGCAAGTAACCTTGACTGGCATGACTTGGACCTGAATGAACTGCTCGAGCAGGAGTTTGCTCTCCCGGTCATTGTCGAGAATGATACAAACGCGGCTGCGTACGGAGAATTTCTGTACGGCTTCGAAAACGAACAGCACGGCCGAAACATGCTGTACATCGCCATCGGAACTGGTGTGGGTGCGGGACTTATCATCGACCGATCGCTCTACACAGGGTCCTTAGGGATGGCGGGTGAGATTGGTCACATTGTCGTGAGCGACAGCGGAGAGAAATGCAGCTGTGGGAAGCGAGGATGTCTGGAAACCGTTGTGTCGGAGCCGGCGATGATTCGCAAGTACAACAACTCGGCAAAAACACAGGCCATTACGATACGGGACTTGGCAGAACGTGCGGAATCTGGAGATGACGTCGCCGTAGATGTGCTACTCGGCGCGGGTCGCACGCTTGGGATTGTCGCTGGGAACACGGTGAACATCTTGAACTGCGACAGCGTGGTGTTCGGCGGAGACGCAGTGACAAGCGGCCAAGTGATGTTTGAAGCCATCAAGGAAGGCTTGTACGAAGCGATGTTACCGGGACTTGAACGCAACTTTACTGCCCGAATATCTTCACTGAACTCTACGGCTGGATACGTAGGCATAGCCTACTCGAGTTTGACTACCGTACTCAATAAGTATGGATTTCAGGTAGCACGTTAAGACGTAACCTTCAAAACGCGAATCGATGCAGGAGGTTCAGCTTTGATTCGACAGCAAGAGAGAGGTTCGATGCTAGGATGGCTTACGTAATCGGTCTGGATGTTGGCGGGTCGACGATTAAAGGCGGGGTATTTACCGGTACATCACAGTCGCTTGTTGACATCCGCGTGAAAACGTATTCAATGCAAAATACACGTGCCGAAATACTCGCCAATATGTCTGCAACAATCAGACAGCTCATGCAACATGCAAGTGGTCTTGGTATCGGTGACTTGTCAGGCATCGGGATTGGCGTTCCGGGGTTTGTGAATGCCGGTGAAGGAGTTGTCATACATGCATCCAACCTTGAACTTCATGATGTCAACTTGAAACTGTGGTTCGAAAAAGAATTCTCCGTCCCTTGTGTCGTTCAAGGCGATGCTCGGGTTGGGGCTTTGGCAGAGCGCGAATTTGGCGCAGCCAGGGGAAGTGACTCCCTGCTCTACATTGTTATCGGTACTGGTGTCGGTTCCGGAATGATTCTCGACGGTCAGGTCTATGAGGGAGACCATTTTGTAGCGGGTGAAATTGGCCACACGATTCTCAATCCGGACGGGGACCTGTGCGCTTGTGGGAAACACGGTTGCCTCGAAACATTTGTCTCTGGGCCGCGCCTTATTGCGGCTTACCAAAGGCGGCTGCTGCGAGACGAGGATGTTACAGCTAAGACCTTGTCTGAACGGGCGGCAGCTGGCGAACCAGACGCCATCGCAGTCTTTCGCGAGGCAGCTCAGACCTTAGCTTTAGCGCTCGCGAATTACTGCACCATTCTTGATCCGGCGATTGTCGTCATTGGTGGTGGAGTGTCACTGGCGGGTCCGGTCTTGTTCGAACCGCTCCGGGAATTCTTCCCTGAGTACGCGTCACCTTTAGCGAGCAAGTCTATCAAAATTGTCCCCGCAGAACTGGGAGACCGTTCCGGTGTGGTCGGAGCCAGTCTGCTTGTTAAAGAATGTCTTGACTGCGAGGCTGCAACAGCATCTTTAAAGGGGGTGACGAACGGCTCTGGTACGTTGGTATGAACGCAGGCGCTTTGTCATCGTGAATAAGGGGGAGAACACTAGTGGGAGTTAAAAAAATCGGGAAAACGCTTACGCCAATCGCCTTGGTAGCCTTGTCAACTGCACTCGTTGCCGGATGTGGCACAGCTGGAACTACTTCGACCAACGGTACGAAGTCGTCCGGAACAAGCGATAAGGGGCCGCTCAAAATCATCATGTGGGTGAACCCGCCTGCAGTTGCAGCGGTCAAAAAGATTGACTCGGAGTTTGAACACAAGTACGGGGTCCAGGTACAGCTCCAGACAACGGCGAATGACACAGCCGGTTACCAAACGGCGCAACAAACCGCGGTTCAGGCTGGAACGGCAGATATTATGGCGATTCAACCGTTTAATCCAATGCCGCAAAAGATGACCAGCAACAATATGACAAACGTCCAGCAATGGGCTGCGAACAATGTCTTTATGCCGCTGAATAGTGAGCCGTGGGTTTCCAAATTCAGCGCAAGTGACCTCGGTGCGGCTGCATATAAGGGCAATGATTACGGCATGGTTACTGGCGTGTATCAAACCGGTTTGTTCTATAACAAGGCGATTTTTGCCAAGTACAACCTTCAGCCGCCGACCACCTATAGCGAGTTTCTCAACGTCTGCAAGGTGCTGAAGTCGCACGGTGTGACTCCCGTGTGGACCGGGCTTGCCGGTGGTGCAACTAGTTACGTACAGTTCGTGATGTATCCATTCATGCAGGCTCTGCTCGCACCGACCCTCGGCAACGCAAGTGCAAGCGCTGCGCTTGCTTCGGGGAAGGTCAAGTGGACTGACGCCACGATGATTAAAGCCTTCACGAGAGAACAAAACTTTGCGCAAAACTACCTGGAGCCAAACTATGCAGGTGAGAACTGGCAACAGATGCCCGGTGACTTTGCTGCCGGCAAGGCAGCCATGTTGCTCGACGGTTCTTGGGACCTTTCTTCGGTACTTCAAGCCAATCCGAAGATGCAGATTGGATATTTCCCGATTCCCGGCTCAAACACTGCTTCCAACAACCAGTCCATCGCGAACCCTGACTTGACATGGGTCGTCTTGAACAACAGCAAACAAAAGAGCCTTGCGGAAGAATGGCTGAACTTCTTTGCTTCAAAACCAATCTACGACCAGTACGTTCAGATGACTGGCATTTCACCAAGTGAACAGGGTACCTTCACGAGTCAGACAGCCACCATCATGGGCAAATGGTTCGGGACGGGCCGAGTGATTAGCCAAACTCCAGACTGGATGATTCCTAGCGGTCCATATTACATGCAACCCACGAACTTCTGGAACGAGCAATTGAAGATGTTGCAGGGCGGAATCACCCCGAATGCGCTCGCTCAGCAATATCAGCAGTCGCAAAACCAGGCTTGAACTAAGCGTAGGAGGCTATCGATTAGCGGAGCCCATGACGACGGGCTCCGCTCTGGTCTCAAATGCGCACTATTATCCCTACGGTAAGGAGTATCCCCATTGAGCAATGTGTTTAGAGGTCGACAGCGAACTGTCATCTATCTCACAATGGTTCCCGGATTGCTTGTGTTTTTACTGTTTGGGATTGTGCCATCTATTTCGACACTCATTATCTCGTTTACAAACTACACTGCGGTTCCTGGGTTGCCGACGACTTTCAATGGCTTTTCCAACTATGTTCACATCTTTGTGAATGACTCCCAGGGTCTCGTGCAATCTGTGAAAGATACGTTGTTATTTGCGGGCGCCGTCACCATCCTGCAAAACGTCCTCGGATTGTGGATGGCAAACGCTCTCAGCAAAAAGTTTCCGGGTGTCAATTTTTTTCGAACGCTTGTATTCATGCCGGCTGTGCTGGGTGTAACGATTATCGGTCTGATGTGGACGCTGATTTTCTCTCCGTCTGGCGGCCCTGCGGCATCAGTGCTCGGTTGGTTTGGGACTTCGTCTGCATTCTTCGGATCGACGAGTTGGGCTTTGCCGCTCGTCATCTTTGTTCAAATTTGGGCAAATCTTGGTTTCACGACGGTGGTCTTCATCGCCGGTATCAAGACGGTACCGAAGGAGCTGACTGAGGCGGCAAAAATTGACGGAGCAACAGGGTGGACCAATTTCTGGCGAGTGACCTTCCCGATGATTGCTCCAAGTGTAACCGTCAACGTCATTTTGGCAGCTGCGGGGTCGCTTCGGTCCTACGACCTGATTTACGTATTGACCGATGGAACCAACAATACCAACACGCTTGGCATGTACATGTTCAATACGGCTTTCCAAGGCTCGAGTAACCTTGGGCTTGGTGCCGGCATTGGCATGCTGCAGTTCATCCTGACCGTCATCGTGGTTCTGCTCTTGCAGAGATATCTAACACGCAGGGAGGAAGCAATGTCGTGAGTTTCCAAAGGGCCGACTTATCAAAAAACTGGCTTAGGCTACTTATCACGACGGGGCTGGTCGTGGTTATCCTCTACTTCGGTCCGCTGATTTATGTCTTGAACATCTCTTTACAGAGTCAGCAACAGTTTTTGCTGCACTCGATGTCGATTCCAGCTCCGTTCAGTTGGAGTAACTTCCCACAGGCCTGGCAGACAGCCTCGATGGGCTCGTATTTTATGAATTCGATTCTGTACACTTTGGTCCCGACTGTCATCGCACTGATTTTTAGCGTGACGCTTGCGTTTCCCATTTCTCGTAGGTATATCCGGGGTGCCAGGCAATTGCATGCACTTCTAACTTCTGGCATGTTCTTTCCTGTCGCCCTCATTCCGCTGTTTATTGAGTCGCGGATGCTGCATTTGTACAACAATCGTCCTGGGTACATGATTCTACACATTGAAGACGCCATGGTCTTTGGATTCTTTCTGTTCGTTGGGTACTTCCGGACCATTCCTAAAGAGTTGGATGAAAGTGCCGTCATCGACGGATGTGGTTATATTCGTTATCTCATCGCGATTGTCGCTCCTTTGGCGAAGCCTGCACTAGCGACTATGTCTATTTATGCAAGTATCCAAATTTGGAACGACCTGATTGGGCCGGTCGTGTTTCTGGCAACGCCGTCGTTGTACCCGTTGTCCCGCGGACTGTTTGCCCTTTACGGGAACAATGCAGGCCAGTGGACACTGCTCGCTGCTGGTGTCTTGATTGCAGCGGCTCCGCTCATCATTGCGTTCCTGTTCTTCCAACGTTACTTCATCGAGGGCGCAACAGCTGGGGCGGTCAAATCGTAGTCTTGATGACCGTCCGGTTTTATCACTGATGTGAAAGGCTGTGTCGCGATGGGAGTTCAACAGTACTACGACGCCGTGACGAAAATCTTAGAGACGGTGATGAATGAGGAAGTCGGGAAGATTCAGCAAGTGGGTACGCTCTGTGCCGACAGCATTCTGGCGGGGGGGCTCATCCATGTTTTCGGGACTGGCCATTCGCACATGTTGGCGGAGGAGATGTTCTTTCGCGCGGGCGGGCTCTTGCCGGTGAATCCGATTCTTGACAGCGGTTTAATGCTGCACATTGATGCGCCAAAGAGCAGTCGCATGGAACGGTTGACGGGCCTCGCAGAGGTGCTGATTGAGGGTGAATCGGTGAAGGCAGGCGATGTCATGTTTGTCTTCTCCAACTCGGGTCGCAATGCAGCTCCCATCGAGATGGCTCTCGAGGCGCGTAAACGAGGCTTGCAGGTTGTAGGCGTTACATCCATGTCACACACGAACTCCGTGAGTTCTCGTCACCCTGACAACGTGAAGCTTCATGACGTAGTAGACATCGTGATCGACAATCATGGGGTACCTGGTGACGCAGTGGTTTCGCTCGATGGGCTCCCGGTTCAGGCTGCGGCAACTTCAAGTGTTGTCGGTACGTTCATTGTCCAGGCCATCGTAGCGGAAGTTGCGACGCAAATTGCACAGCGTGGGAAACAACCGCCGATTATCATGAGCGGCAACCTCGACGGCGCGAAGGAATACAACGCCAAAACGTTGGAAGCGTACAAAGCACAGGTAGGTGAGCTGAGGATTCGTAGATAAGTTTACAGACGGGGATGGCGGCAGTAAAGCAGTGGATATGGGGTTTTGCGAATAGATATTCCACTTCCTGGAGGTGCACGATGAGCGTAGTGATTATGAGTGGTCAGATTGACGGGCAGGTAATGCAAGTCAAGATTGAAGATGGCATTATCACGGCTATCGGAGAGCTCACGAGCACCGACTTCATGGGAGCATCGCACATCCAGACAGACGGCAACCTGCTGCCAGGTTACATCGATGTGCATGTCCACGGCGGCGGTGGGGCGGAAGTGATGGATGCAACGGAAGAGGCGTTTGAACAAGTCGCCCTGACCCACGCGAAGCATGGGACGACGGGGCTCCTCTTAACGACAGTCACCGCATCTCCTGAAGCACTGGATAAGGTCTTCAGTGCCTACGAATCGAATCGGACCCGAAACGGTGCAGAGGTCCTTGGCTTCCATCTCGAAGGACCGTTCATCAACTCCAGTAAGCCGGGTGCACAGCCGCAGCAGTACATCATTGCGCCTAGTACGGAGCTGTTCGAACGATGGCAATCGCTTGCCGGTGGTGCGATTCGATACGTCACGATGGCACCCGAAGTCACGGGTGCAGAAGGGCTCGTCAAGCTTGCAGCGAAGCAAGGGGTCATCGTTGCGATGGGGCATTGTAACGCCACGGCTGCACAGGTATCACAGGGGATTGAGTGGGGAGCACGCAGTGTGACGCACCTATTCAACGCCATGAGCCCTGCTGGTCATCGTGAACCGGGACTGGCTGGTTCTGCGCTCGGTGACGACCGTGTGATGGTGGAGTTGATTGCTGACCTCATCCACGTCCATCCGTTGATGCTGCGAGCGGCGATTCGGGCCAAAGGTCCCGAACATGTGATGCTTATTACGGATGCTGTCAAGGCTGCAGATATGCCTGAGGGAGAGTATGGCTCAGCAGGACGCACGGTGCTCGTCAAGGACGGTGCAGTCCGCTTGGCAGACGGTACCTTGGCTGGTAGTACGCTCACGGTGGACAGGGCGGTTCGAAACCTGCTCGACATTCAAGCGCTGCAACCGACTGATGTGAATCAGGTGACTTCCTTGAACCAATCTAGGCTTCTGAACCTGCCGCACGGCCGCATTGCTGTGGGTGCTCCTGGCAACCTGATCGCGGTGGATGCGTCCTGGCAAGTGACCCACACGGTTGTGCGTGGTCGACTGGTCTACCAGGCCTGACGCATTCCGAAGCGCGCAAAAGCGATGAATCCGGCGAGGGCGACGAGGACAGAACTTGCCATGATGGCGTACGTCAAAAGGGGCCCAAACTGTGCAAATAATAAACCGCCTACGCTCGTACCTACGATGCCGCTGAGGCTGCTGGCAATCGCAGCATACAAGGTTTGAGCAGTGCCTGAGCGTTCGCTTGGTGCGAGATCGCTCACCACCTGAACGGCAGCACTCCAGTACAGCGCGTAACCGATGCCTTCCAAGACTTGAATCGAAAGTATGACAGCGGTCGGCGGATTCATCGCCATCACTGCGTATTTCACAGCTAAGGTTGCAGTCGCAAGAACCAGGATTGGCATCTTGCCAAAACGCTCCATCCACCTACCGGATAGATAGAACAGCGGCACCTCCGTGAAGGCGGCAACGGTGAAGTTCAATCCAACCAACGCCATCGGATGATGGAGGGCTTGGAAGTAGAGCGGCAGATATGTGGCATTCACCGTGAGGGCACTGGCGACAAAAAAGCAGATGACAATAAACACAAGCAAACGCGCATTTTTGGAGACATTCCAGAGGCCTGTCCAGAATGCATCAGAAGAGCGGCGAGAGGCAGAGGATTTGGGCAGTTTCAACGAGATTGTCGCAAGCAGGATGGAGAAAAGTGCATATATGCCGAATGCCCAGCTGATGCCGGCCAGGTGATAGACGTACCCGGCCACCATGGTTGTCAACGCAAAGCTGAGAGCTCCCCAAAGCCTGACCTGGCCGTAGGTGAAGCTGGAGCGCTTGGCTTCGTGCACTGCCATGGCGTCGGCGAGCGGGGCAGACGATTGCACGACGGCAAATAGCACGGCTACGCAGACCAGGACCAGAGTATTGCTGGAGATGGCGTATCCGGCGAAGACAATCGGAGATAAGACCGCCGAGAAGAAAAGCAGGCGGCGGCTGTCTTGAACAACGTCATTCAAGTGTCCAAGGAGCGGTTGAATCAAGATGCCCGCACCGTTGCCACAGGCCAGAATAAAGCCAATGTGCTCACTCGAGATACCGCGATCGTGAAGGTATAAACTCAGAAACGGTTGGGTAGCCGCCATGGCGACAAAGAAGATGAAGTAATACGAGCTGAACACGCGTTTCATCGGTGGACTCCTCGTTGACTGAATGGCGGGATGGACTTGATGAGAGGTTCGTGATTTGACGGTTCAAACTGCACTGTTTCAGTATGAAAGTGGTACGACATTCCTGTCAATTTGAACATGGACTATTACGAGGATATATGTAGTTGAATTCAATCACGCGCAGTTCCTGAGCCAAAGGGTGGAGGTACAAACAATGAAGATCAGGGTTTTTAGTAGTCCACAATCGGCAGGACTGTACGCGTCAAGTCTGCTGGAAGAGGCTATTCTGACACTGGAACAACCGGTGTTAGGACTTGCAACGGGAAGCACCGTGATTGCTTGCTACGCCGCGCTGCGAGGTTTGGTCTGGTGTGGGTTAGACCTATCCAAGACAGTTACAATTAATTTAGACGAATATATCGGCTTACCGCCGTTACATCCGCAAAGTTACCACTATTTTATGGAAGACACTTTATTCCGCGACTTGCCTTCAAGACCGAAAGAAATGTATATCCCAAATGGGATGGCGGCGAACCTGGATGTCGAGTGTGACCGTTATGATAGTATCATTCACAAGTACCCGATTGATGTCCAGTTGCTTGGTATCGGTGTCAACGGTCATATTGGTTTTAATGAGCCGAGTCATTCGTTGTTTTCGCGTACACACGTTGTTCACTTAACACCGGAGACCATCTCGGTTAATGCTCGATTTTTTGACAGGGTAGAGGATGTCCCGAAGCGTGCCTTAACCATGGGCGTTCAATCTATCCTTCAAGCTCGCAAGATAATCCTCATGGCGTTTGGAAAGGGCAAGGCAGACGCGGTAGCAAAAGCTGTTCAAGGAGAGGTTCGCACTGACTTGCCGGCAAGTATGCTACAGTTTCACCGTGATGTGACGTGGATTTTGGACACAGAGAGTGCCTCTGCTTTGCCAAGGAACGTTTGGGGTGGACACTCGATTCTGTCTGAGATGACACCGTAGTATTTTTACTGCCGACGATTGCTTGCCAACTCGGAGTCCCTGTAAGCGCATGATGAACCTTCGCCTCAGGTTATACGCCTCGGAGTACACGACCTTATCGCAACGAAAATGGCTGTTTCCGCGTACCCTGCGTGTGCCCGCCCTTTACTGTGGATAACGCCACTGACACAGATAGTCGATAAACAGATCGAGAGCCTTCGTCCGGAAGTGCGATGCGTTGGTGGCACAAAAGAAGTCGCGGTGAATTGGGTGCCCCTTTATCCGCAGAGCGCGCAGTAAGCCAAATCGCAAGTCAGTCTGAATGGCAAACTTCGAGACGACTGCAACGCCAAGGCCAGCCCGGACAGACTCCTTAATGATTTGCGTACTCCCGAACTCCATCACAGATGCGGGGGTGAAGCCGAGAGCGAGAAATGTCTGATCCGTACTGTCCCGCGTGCCAGAGCCTGGTTCACGGAGGATCCACGTATCAGATTCGAATTCACCAATCTCGATTTCATCCACACCTGAGAATCGGTGGTCAGGCGGCACAATCAAAACCAGTTCATCTGTGGCAAACGGGCGGACTTCCATGTCCTTCTCGTGGACGGTGCCTTCAATGATGCCGAGGTCGGCTTGCCTCTGTACCACCTGCATCCGGATGCGTTTAGAGTTCATAATCGTAATCTTCGGTGTGACGAGCGGGTACCGATGTTTGAACTCGGCAATGATGTGTGGGAGCATGTATTCGCCGAAGCTGTAACTTGACCCGATGGACAGTCGGCCAACCGGTTCATGGGTGAGGTCGTGGATAAGAGTCCGTGCGCGTTCATATTCACTGACGATGGTCTTAGCATGAAAGTAAAGGATTTCACCAGCACGCGTGAGGCGGACAAACTTGTTCGTTCGATCCAGCAGTTTCGCTCCGTATTCGCGTTCGAGTGTTTCAATCTCTCTGCTGACCGCAGACTGTGTCAGATGAAGCAAGTCTGCCGCGCGAGTAAAGCTTTGATTCTCCGCAACGCTGACAAACGTGCGCATGTAGCGGTCCAAGTTTGTCTTCCTCTCAATAATGAATTTTAATCATGTTCATAATGATAACAATTCGCTTTACGCATTGATGTGTCTAGCATAAACTGAGGTCAATCAGTCATCAAGAGTGCGAGTGGAAAGAGTTAGCTAGGAGGGAGGATAGAGGCTGTTACTACTCCGAATCGTACTCAAGATTTGATTCGGCGACTCGCTAGGACCGGAAGAAAGGCACTCTTTCTCTGGTTTTTTACAGAATGTTCAAATATATAAGATGCGGATTTTGCGGTATATCGTCTGGGATGGGATAGTTTCGAGACAAGGAGTGGTTGATGTGAATCTGGCAAAGTTCAACCGTCGTCGATACACAGAGGGGAGCACCCCAATCGAGTTTCTAGGCAGGTTTTCCGAGACTGTAGGTGGTCCGAGTATCTATGTCAAGCGTGACGACCAATTGGGCCTTACCGCAGGAGGAAACAAAACTCGGAAATTGGAGTATCTCATGGCTGACGCGTTGGAGCAGGGAGCCGACACCATCATCACTTGTGGAGCAGTGCAGTCCAACCACTGCAGACTCACGGCTGCTGCTGCGGTCAAGGAAGGCTTAGCCTGTCACTTAGTCTTGGAAGAGCGCGTGAAGGACAGCTACGATGTGAATGCGAGTGGTAACAACTTTCTCTTTAGAATGCTTGGTGTTGAGAACTTTACTGTTGTACCCGGTGGTTCCGACATGATGGCGGAAATGCAGGGGGTTGCGGACCGAGCCATCGCCGAAGGGAAGCACCCCTACATCATTCCAGGCGGTGGTTCCAACGAGATCGGCACAACTGGGTACGTCGCTTGCGCACAAGAGATTATCGGTCAGATGTATGACATGGGTCAGAACTTTGACTACGTAGTCTGCGCGAGCGGCAGTGGCGGCACGCATGCTGGCCTAGTCACTGGCTTTTACGGGAACAATAGCGGCATTCCTGTGCTTGGCATCAATGTGAGTCGTACCCGCGACGTGCAGGAGGCACTGATTTACGACCTCGCTCTGCGCACAGCGGAACACGTCGGCGTCCGCGGTGGATTGCCGAGAGAAGCGGTGCGTTGCTTCGATGAATACGTCGGTCCAGGGTACTCCATCCCAACCCAAGAGATGGTTGAGGCAGTCAACATGCTGGCAAAGACGGAAGGGATTTTACTCGATCCGGTATACACAGGCAAGGCGATGTCGGGTTTGATTGGTTTGAGCAGAGGTGGATTCTTCAGCCGGGATGACAAGGTCCTGTTCGTGCATACTGGCGGCTCACCCGCTCTGTACGCCTACATGCCTACCATCCTCGGTGATAAAATGCCGAATATATCAAAGATTGAACAGGTGTCCTGACATGCACAATCTCATCGAGTGCACCGGGGAGAGGTGGGCTAGATGAAAACCATTGGCATCATTGGGGGGCTAGGCCCTCTGGCTGGTGCGCACTTTTACCGGCGGCTGGTGGAGTTGTCACCAGCGCAGAGTGATGAGGACCACATCCCGGTTGTATTGGTGTCGGATCCGACTATACCGAGCCGCATCGCGCACTTGTCCGGCCACGGTCATTCGCCACTGCAGAAACTCATCGAGGTCTGTGGCAAGTTAGTGCAGGTGGGAGCGGGGGCGATTGTCCTGCCGTCCACGACCACTAGTATCTATCAAGAGCAGTTAGCGCAAGAGGTACCGGTGCCAATTCTATCGCTGATTGACCAGGTAGCGGATGTCATCTCCTCGCAAGGGTGTAGGCGCATTGGCGTACTGGGGACGACGCCGACGCGAACGTTCGCTGTGTACGAGAACGCTTTCCGTAGCCGAGGGATTTCCGCAGTGTACCCGGATGATGATTCCCAAGCTGAGGTGATGAAGGTCATCCGCGCTGTAAAGGGAGAACGCAACGGCCTAGTCAACAATGACCCAGCGGCAGGCAACACGGGGAACCGTGATGCGCTGGCATCCTTGATGGCACGTATTGTGGGGATTGCGTCCCGCCCATGGGCGGATAGTCTGGACGGCATTTTATTAGGTTGCACCGAGTTGCCGATATTGTTCCCGGACGACCACTCAAGGGCTGTGCTCGCCAAGCGGTTTCTGGTATTCAGTTCGACAGATATTCTCGCGGCAGCGGCAGTCCGAGTAGCGCTGGAAGAGGTGGGCGTGTCGTAAGGGAAGGTATTAACGCCGATGCAGAGGAGCGAGGCTCACGGAGCATCTTGCCACAGTACGAGGCGACCGTCCGGGTGCATGGTAAGCGTGCAAACCTTGGCGAGACCTGAGGGTAGGTTAGAACGTTGATTGGAAAATAGAGAATTTTTGTTCAAATAGGCGCGATTTATTCATCTCTCTCGCAGAGAATCCATATGAAAGGAGATGCCAAAGTGACAAACAACTCTCTTAACCGAGCGCTCGGCCCACTCGCAGTCATCGCCTTTGGGCTGACCAACGAAATTGCCGCTGGACTTTTCTTTGTATCGACCCAAATCCAACAGAGTTCACCGGGGGTTGGTAATCTTGTTCCGCTTTTGATGATTGTCGGTGGCATTATTACGTTCCTGACCGTCGTCGTGTATCGCTTCTTCTTTGGGGCCGGGCTTGTTGGGGCCGGTGGTGAGTACGTCATCATCTCGCGGTCGTTGAGTCCGGGTATTGCGTTCGTGGTTACCTTTCTGGCTTGGTTCGGGTTTACCGGGGCGCTTGGAACTCTCGCGTACTCGGCACCGAAGTTCTTGTCAACGGCGTTTTTGTCGCTTGGTGCGACAGGGCTCGGTAACTTCCTCGCTTCGAATGTCGGCATCCTGATTGTCGGCGTCGTCATTTTGTGGGTGTTTTGGGCCGTCCACGTATTTGGTGTGAAGCTGGCCGGCACGCTTACGACGATCGCCATGTTTCTCGTTTTTGCAGTCGCACTTGTGATGATATTTACTGGCTTCTCGACCAACCATGCCGCGTTCGACGCTGCGATGGCACAGCGCACTCACCTGTCTGTGGCGTCGGTGCTCGCCGCCTCACCCGTTAAACACGTAAGTGTGAGTACAGCATTCGCAACCGCACTGCCGACCCTGTTTTTCGGATACCTCGGCCTTTCCACTGCGACGCAGACTGGTGGAGAAGCGAAGAACCCCACCAAGTCTTTGGCAAAGGGTGTTCTCATCACGGTCACAGTCGTCGGCGTGCTGTATACCCTGTTTGCATGGGCTGTCTATCATGCGGTGCCTTGGCAGGTGATTTCTGGCCTAGCTGCCATGAAGCAAACGTCATACACCACCTCATCCGGTTTGTTGCAGTTCGTGATGCCATCCTGGCTGGCTTCGCTAATTAATCTGTGTGTCGCCCTGATTGTCGCCAAGACATTCTTGCCAATCTTCCTAGCACAGTCTCGCTGGGTATATGCATGGGGGGACGATGGGTTGATTCCGCGGATGTTCTCCAAGACACACGCAAGGTACAAGACGCCAGTCTTAGCTCTGACTCTCAGCGCACTGTTCGGCACGGCCAGTTTGATTGAGTCGATTAAGCTCGGTTTCGTGTTCGGCGTGAACATCCGGGTGCTTTCCGTCATGCTGGTATTTTTCTTCATGGGTCTTGGTCTCATTACCTTCCCAAAGCACGCGCCGCAGTTGTATAACGTGAACACTTCTTGGATGAGAAGAAGTCGCTTCCTGCAGGTGCTACTCGGAGTCGTCCTCATGCTGGTCTCGATATGGTTCTCAGTCTCCATTACGATGTCATCTGCGTCGAGCCCACTTTATCTGCAACCTGCATTCCAGTCAGCTATCGTCGTGCTGATTGCGATTGTGATCTATCGACTCTATCTCGCCAAGATACGTAGCCACGGCACATCCTCGGAAAGCTTTCTGCTAGCACGGGAGCGCTTCACACGTCCGCCAAGTGCAGATGAAGATGGGATAGCGGCAGATTAACCGCCGCTGTGTTGTGTTTCAATGTTGTAGGAGGCATGGCCCCACCCGAATGTCGACTTCGGATGGCTAGTGTGGATTTGGGACTAGCGTTTCTAACTTCGTCGGTCTGCTCAATAGCCTCTGGCCATTGAGAGGTCCCTGAGTAGTCAAAAGCGGTAATGCGCGAACGGAAAAAATGTCGCTGCAGCGCAGAAATCAGGCCTGTAGCGACATTTTCGACACTTCAGCGGCTGCGCTAGGCCCATCATCGGTCAATTAACGACGCAGGCGTCGTTACCGCTGGGGGTTAGTGGGTTTGCGACCATCGCGACCGATGTCCGGCCAAGTCCTGCTCTGGAACCGGCCAAGTCCCGCCCCAGGACCTTAACTTTCGTGGCGGACACTCGCCGCCAAAGTTAGATTGGAAGTTCACAATGGGGAGGGTGTTTCGTCGTGACGTTTGCTTACTGCGGTGTAGAACAAAGTGCGGAACGCGGCTTTATAAACGCAAAAAAAGACACCTCATTACAGAAGTGTCTTGCATGTGGTTGCGGGGGCAGGACTTGAACCTGCGACCTTCGGGTTATGAGCCCGACGAGCTGCCAACTGCTCCACCCCGCGACGAGTAGGATTAGGATAACACGTAGGCGCGTGAAAGTCAAAGAGCGCAGTCTCGGCACAAATCTCATCGGCGCTTGCCTTGTTGGTGTACAGAGTAGAAGCCCTTTGGGGGAGAGGATGTCTACGGTGGTCTTGAATAGGTATCGGGAGTGGCTTCGGAATCAGAGTAGGACTTTACAGACCGCGTTCTTGTTTTCCGGTGCTTTGCTGGGAGTGTACAGTGGGAATAGCTAATCTGCACATAGCTATGGTTCCCGGAGACCACCGTTCAATAGCTTGGGACAAGGGACGAGGGATGATGGACGAGGGATGATAGACAAGGGAGGATGGAAGCGTGAAGATTTATACCCGTGGTGGAGACAAGGGGAAGGCGGCTCTCATAGGTGGGGAACGCCGCTACAAGGATGACCTGAGGGTTGAAGCTTTTGGGGCTGTTGATGAGGCTGGGGCTTTCATCGGCCTCGCGATGAGTGACCTGCGAGATGACCTTGAGAACGACATCATCAAGTTGCTGTATCAGGTTCAGCAAACTCTGTGGGATGTTGGCGCGGATTTGGCTGCAGTGGCTGGGGCGAAGTACACGTTTCGGACGAAGGACACAGCTGCAGCAGAGCTTGAACCGTATATTGACCGGTACAAGGACGAGGCGGAATCCTATACGAACATAGCACAGAGGTATTCCGTGACGGCCAAATATCGCGATCGGATGGCGAACTAGGGAATGGAGAGTGAGCCAGAGACGGGTGCGGGATTTAACTACTCGTACCTATGACACGCCGTGTCATTGAGGCAGGTTATACTTTCCGTGTCGGCAGAACTCACAGCGCCGTCACAAAGGAGGAAACGCCATGCAAAGTTCGAGACTAGACGATGCCATCGTGTTCGCGGCGAAAGCGCACAAGACGCAAATGCGGAAAGGCACCGACATCCCGTACATCACACACCCGTTCGCGGTGGCCATGCTTCTGCAACAGGCAGGGTGTGAGGAGAATGTCGTGATCGCGGGACTACTGCACGACACGGTGGAGGACACCGATGTCACGCTTGCTGGCATCCGGGAGAGGTACGGGGAGCGAGTTGCAGAGCTTGTCGATGCGGCATCCGAGCCGAACAAGGCGGCTCCCTGGAAGGAGCGCAAGGAACACACCATCAAGTTTCTGGCTGATGCTCCGCTCGACATCAAATGCCTGTCCTGCGCTGATAAACTCCATAACATCCGCAGTATTTTGAGCGATCTGGATAAGCAGGGCGCGGGCGTCTGGAAACGGTTCAACCGTGGCCGGGATGAGCAGGTCTGGTATTACACGGAACTCCTGCAAAGTTTCTATCGCAATCTGCCAGCCGACAACGACTATTTCCTGTTCGCTGCCTATCGAAATGCAGTAGTTGAACTGCGCCGAATCGTGCATGACGAACTTCGTGCACAGGAAGGTATCGCGCCGAATACGGACGCGAATGAGGTTGGTCCAGTCCCTGCATGGGAAGATGGTGAGATTGCGGTGCGCAAGTTTGCTCATGCTTTTGACGCCGATGCAGTGTTCGGCGGTCAGACGGTGCCCATGTGGTTGTTCGAGTTCGGTCAGAGGATGTTTAGTGAAACGCAGTCTGTCCCATCGACGTTCACACTCGCAGATGTCCGTGGCTGCCTGTTTATGCTCCTCGAGATGTGGCACGGCGATGAACACAGTGGTGCGGTGGAGATGTCCGACGAATCTGTGGCGTTCGTTCAGGCCCTCCTGCCAGCGATTCGCGAGCGCACGCGGGGATAATGGGAGACTTCCTCGGCAGTGGATATCGAATCGCTTGACATCTTGTTGCGGAAGAGCAGAAGTCCTGTTGCCTCGTGTGTTCATCATCTATGAGTAGCATGCGGAAACTGACGCACCGGCAACGGGGCGGCCGCGCCAGCCGACCCGCGCCAGCCGACTCGCGCCGACCCGCGCCGCATACGCTACCACCCGGACCCGTGCGTGCTTCCTGCCCCATTCGAGGCGGGAGCAGCCGTGCTGGTCGTCGACGGAGTGACGGCGTACCACCAGCCACGATATCCTTGCCCTTTGACTTGCCCCGCTGCGATGTCGCCGCTGAACGTGTAGAGTGGGATGCCGTTGTATGTCACCTGCTTTGAGCCGTTCGCGCGCTCCATCAGTCCAAGTTTACCCGTGACTCCGGACCCGCCTGTTGGCGTGCCTGAACCTTTCCAGATGAAAGGTGGCCATAGCGCGGCGCAAGCCCCAGTGCATGTGCTTTTGTTGATGCTGTCTTTGGTGTAGTGATACAGCGACATTCCGGACCGAGTAGTTAGAATGTTCCCTAAATTATGGTCGGCAGTGACCTTGATAGCTTGGCTCTGCTGCGACGACGTACTGGCTGCTGCATTTTGAGATGTTGTGCCTGTAGCCGACGTGGGGGTTGCACTGGAGGCGCCGTTGACACCGCATCCGGTCACCAGTACAAGAATACCCGCGGTGACAGCAATTCGCCACAAGTCCCTGCTCGAATGGCGCACCCGACGTTTTACGGTCATGCTCTTCATCCCCATTCTCGAGAGCCTTGCCGACATGCTCCCCTGAACATATCGCCTCTCAGCCAATAAAACGAGGTATCGTCGCAAGCGGTTTTCAAAGCCGTTTGCGTCAACGCTCGACGACGCTCCTTACAGAGAGGACCGACCGTGACGGTCCTGACGTAATTTTCTCTACGCACCAAAAACCAAAGGCTACTTCTGTGCGTTTATAGGGTTAAAGGAACGTGTTCGCATGCTATGAGTCCAACCCTTGTAGCGCTCTGCGAACGTCCGTGTCGCAACTGTGGGTGTTGGCAAACTGAGATATACGACACGAAGGGGATGGCTGATGGACACGACAACGCACGATGACAAACTCCTCGCAGCGTTTGATGTCTTAAGTAAGCACGGAACGCTCTTGATCATTTGGGCGCTGTCTGTCGGGGCGCAACGCCAGATTGACATGCTCAAGCTGATCCCGGTGATTAGCGTGAAGACGCTCAGCAAACGGCTGTACGAGTTGGAGGAGGCCGGGATTGTCATGAGGACTGTGTATCCAGAGATGCCGGTGCGAATTGAATACTCGCTGACGGACTCGGGCGTTGCTTTAGCAAATTTAGTGAGCGGGATTGAGCAATGGGCCGACGAGTGGGCGTATACGTAACAGCCGTGGTGGTGACCCGTTGCGGGTAAAGACCGGCAGCAGTCTGCAACGTACACGTGCAGCGAAGAAGGATACGGCGTAGGGGGGAGGTGAGGCCCTTTGCGAAACTTCACAGCGTCCGAAAAATCATCTGGCACGCTTCGACTGGTACAATCTACACAGAATACACATAGTGACGGCGTAAGGGGTAATAGAGGAGAGGACGTCTTGTCAGATGAAGAATTGTTCGAAGCGATCAAGGCGGGGGATGGCGATGCGCTGTCCTTACTCTATGATCGCTATTCACCGATGGTGTATCGAATTTCTAAACGTCTGATCGAGGACGACCGAGAAGTGCAAGAAGTGGTCCAGGACGTCTTTACGCGTCTGTGGACCACGTCAGCCAGGTATCCTGCGTATGGGGAGTTCGACCAGTGGTTGTGCGTCATCGCGCGCCGCATAGCGATTGACCATCTGCGCAGAGAGAAACGTCACGCGGATGTCCAACTAGCGAATGTTGAGACCTACAGCGACTGTCCCGATACATATGAGGCCACAGAGATGGCCGTTGACCGAAAACTACTGAAAGAGGAACTTCTCAGTGCCATTGGAAAGTTACGTGAAGACCAACAAGTCATCCTTCACCGGGCCTATTTTCTCGGATACACGCTACGTGAAATCGCAACTTCCTTGCAGGTTCCCGTCGGCACGGTAAAAACGAGGCTTCATCAGGGACTCATGAACCTGAGAGCCACGATGGCATCTTGGGAAAAGGAGGAGAACAGTGGCCAAGACAGATGACATGTGTGCGTTGCTTACGGAGTATGTGCTCGGGGAACTGACCGATTCGCAAATGCGAGAGTATGAGAAACATCTGGCAGAATGCGACTCCTGTCAATCTGAATGCGAGTCCTTGTGGTCATCGCACAAGCTGCTGCTCACAGATGTGTCTTCGGATGCACCGAGCCAGTGGCTTAGTGAGCAAAAGTCACAAATTCTCGCCCATGCGTTCTCGCGGCGTAAGCCCAGGTTCCACGGCGGTCCGATGAGTAGGTCTAGTGAATTGGGGCGCAGTCGGCGGATTGGGCGTAGGTGGACATGGCTGGTTTCTTCAGCCGTACTCGTGGGATGCCTCGCGGTGGCAGGCATCTTGGTTCACAATGCCTCCGTGCAGCGTGCGCCGACACCTCCGGTCAACCTGCTCGGTCAGTGGCGGCTGGTCGCTGCCCCGACTTATCCACGCGCTCAGGGTATGGCGCTGGAAGTGCATCGTCTGCAGAACAACAACTTAATCGTGTATGTGAATCACGTTCCGGTTCAGTCACAATGGGGTTGCTACGGAGTCTGGGGACTAGCCAATGGACAATGGCACAGTTTAGGGGAATTTACTGTAGGCAACCACGGCAATGGAGCTATCACCATCGGTCTCGACATCCAAAAACACTACAACAAACTCGAGATCACGCTCGAACCCCGTTGGGGAGACGCGACACCTGAAGGCCCACAGGTCCTGCGTAGCCCCGTTGTCAACGTCTGAATCTCGCGAGGTCACGTCCCGCTGGAGATTTTGACGATTCAACTTCGCCCCGTGGTTGACCAAATTTATCTTAGAATGAACATTCATATTGAACGTTCATTCCAATACGAGGTATAATTGAGTTGGTTGGAGGTGACACCATGCGTGGCGATGTTGACGGAAAAAGACAGAAGATACTGGATGCTGCGAAGCGGTTATTTAGCGAGAAGGGCTACCACGGGGTGTCCATCCCCGATATCGCACGCGCTTCAGAAGCGAGTGTCGGTTCGATATACTACGTGTTCAAGGACAAGGAAGACATTTTGCTCAGCTTCTTCGACGACCTAAACAGCGTTTACCACGAAGTGTTCAAACAAGGCAGTGCGATATCAGACCCGCTTGAGCAGTTCAAGTTCACCGTGCGCGAACTCTACCGTTCCATTGACCAGGCTTGGGAACTCTTCATTATTATGTACAAAGACTATGGAACGCTCGACAGGGACACCTTGCGTCGGGTCCTCAACATGGAACGTGAAACATCGAGCGCAATTGCTCAGATCATTCGTGACGGACAAGACCAAGGACGGTTCTACGCAGGGGTTGACGCTGATGTGCTCGCCTTTGATGTGGTGAGTCTCGGTCACATGTGGGCCTTGAAGAAGTCCAACCGTCTCCGAAAATGGCTGTCTCTGGAGCAGTACACGGAGTCACACCTACAATTTTTCATGGCACTGCTGAAGCAAGGAGAACAATAAAAATTTCGGTATTATGAATGCGCTTTCATAAAAAGTGAGAGGAGAATGAGGGTTGAGCGAATCCCGTCCTGAGTTTGATCCCGTCGACCTGTGGGGCACACCTGAGCCATGCAGCGCTTTGACGTTGCACCGTCAGCATTTCGAGAAGAAGGTTCACCAAGTCACAAATCGTGTGTATTCAGCTGTTGGCTACTCGCTCGGAAACTGCATTCTGATTGTCACTGACGCTGGGAACGTAATTGTGGATACAACCGAAAGCCAAGAGGCAGCCGAGGAGGTCAAAGCAGAGTTTGACAAAATCTCGCCACAACCCGTTACTGCCGTGATTTACACACACGGACATCAAGACCACACGCACGGAACAGCCGTGTTTGCCACCCATCAAACCCGCATCTACGCCCACCGTAAGACCAAGGAGTTTCTTGAACAGCAGTTCAGCCAATTGCAACCGATTCTGTCGCTGCGGGGCAGCCGACAATTCGGTCTGCTGTTACCAGCGGACTACGTGCCGAGCAGCGGTCTAGGGCCGCACCTGCGAATTGACCGCGCTCGGTTGCCCATCTTGTTGCCGCCCACGGATGTGTTTGACGATGTTCTTGAATTGGAGATTGGTGGCGTCAAAATGGTGCTGCACGCGGCTCCCGGTGAGACGGACGACCAGATTTTCATCTGGGTGCCTGACGAGAAGGTACTATTGAGTGCCGATAACTACTACCCGGCTTTTCCTAACCTTTATACGATACGAGGTACAACGCCGCGCCCCGTACAACAGTGGATTCAATCCTTGGACAAGATGCGGGATCTCGAGCCTGAGTACCTCGTTCCAAGTCACACTCAACCACTGTACGGAAGAGACCAGATTGTCGGACTGTTGACTAGGTACCGTGACGCGATTGAATACGTCCATGACGCCGTCGTTCGGGGCGCTAATCAGGGTAAAACTCCCGACCAATTAGTCGAAGAGATTCGCCTGCCACCAAGCCTCGCTGAACAGACCGAACTCCTTGAACTGTACGGCAAAGTGTCGGAGGCCGTGCGGGCCATTTACGACGGTTATCTTGGCTGGTTTGATGGCAATGCGACAAACTTGGAACCGCTTGCACCAAAAGAGCGGGCACAACGCATCGCGAAATTAAGCGGCGGAGTAGCCAGCCTCGAGGCTGAGGTCACATCTGCATTGCATCGGCGCGACTTTCAGTGGGCAGCGGAACTGAGCGACATCATCCTCCAGTTGACTCCAGACAGCCGGGAGGTGAGGTTCCTCAAGGCAGAAGCGTTGTTTCGGTTGGGTGAGGCGTCCATCAACTCCAATTCGCGGTCGTATTACTTCTACCAAGCCTTTGAGTTGACGGGTCAGATTCAGGGTAAACGGGTGGCCAGAAACGCACGTCGGGCATATGCCGCAGCCATGCCCATCGACCGTTTCTTTGCTGCCATGCCGGTCTGGCTCAACCCCGATATCAGTGCAATGGCAAACCTCTCTGCGAACGTCTGCGTGGTGGACGTAGACCAGTGGTTCATCGTGAACGTACGTAAAGGCGTCGCGGAAGTCCGGCAAGGACAACAAGCCGCTCCTCTCATCACGGTGGAGGTACGGGCACAAGACTGGAAGGAGCTAATTCTCGGGGTGGTCGATCCGCAAAGCGCGGTAACGGAGGGACGAGTGGCCCTTGCTGGGGATTCGGCCGTGTTAGCAGAACTGGTTGCGGTGTTTCAAGACTGATTGTTGCGTTAGTAGGCTGTGCAGTCCATCCCCAATATCAGTGGTTGCGGTGCCCGATTTGAAACCGTCTATGCCATCAAGTTCATGAGGGGGTAAGGGCGTGTCAGGGAGAAAAAATAGAAAATTATTATTATTTAAAGAGCTAAACACCTATCCGGTCGGTGGGTATCGTATCTGGCTCCTGGTTATCGCCTTGCTTGCCAACGTGGTCGCGTACTATGAAGGCCAAATGTCCGCTGTATTGCCACTGATTCTGACGGGACTGCATATGAGTCTGACGACCTACGGTTTGATCAGTGCTGGGTCCACCGCTGCGGGTGCAATCGGCGCCTACTATAGTGGTCGTCTGGCAGATTCGCGCGGGCGAGTTTTTGCACTGGTGCCGAGTTTATTCGTCACGGCATTTTGCGTCTATGCAATGGTACTGGTGCATTCTGCACTCGGCTTGCTGGTCATCCGGGTCGTCCTATCGCTCGTGGAAGGCAGCGCAGTTACTGCAACTGCGGGGCTTGTTCGAGACTTCTCGCCCCGGTCAGGTCGTGCTATCGCATATGCATTTTGGGGCTTTGGGCCGACCGGATCAGCACTACTGGCTACGAGCCTGGCTGGCTGGACACTGCCTGTGTGGCATACCTGGCAATCGCAGTTTTATATTGAAGGCACGATTTCGCTGGTACTGGCGATTCTTGTCGCATTCAACATCGCCGACCTTTCACCGAACCTGCGTGCAGAGGTGATTGACGACGTGAGCCGTTTGAAAGCCATTCGTCATGCGGACGTGGCGTCTACTCCCGCGGTTAAGCACAACATTTCGGAGCTGTTGAGGTACCCGCACGTGTGGGCGAGTTTAATTGGTATTTCGATGTTTCTGGTCTCCTATTACACGTTGAGTCTCTATGGCCCGACAATGCTCGTAAAAACCTTCCGGTATTCGACGGCACAAGCGGCTGGCATGCTCTCCATCATGTGGCTGATGTTTTTTGTTTTCAAATTTGTCGCCAGCTATGTGTCAGACCGACTGCAGCTACGCAAGGTCTTTTCACTGGTTGGCGGAATTGGCGCGTTTGTCGCGCTGCTGGTGCTTTCGTCTGACGTGAAGCACCACGTGGGACATCGTCCGTTGCTGTTGGGACTAGTCAGTGTGGGGATTTTCCTCGGAGTGGCTTATACACCATGGATGGCCATGTTCTCCGAGACGATGGAGTCGATTCGCCCCGCTTTGCAGGGGAGCGGGTGGGGTGTGTTTGGGCTGTTCGTGCGGGTAATGGTCACCGTCCTCCTCGTCGCTGCACCCCTGATGACTGCAAAAGCACATTCCTGGGCGCCTTGGCTGTACGTGATGACAATCTCGGAATTTCTGTTCATTCCGGCACTGCTCTTCATGAAAGGAAGTTGGCGGCGTCCAGTCCCACAGTCTTTGGAAAGTGTGAGTTCAAATCAGGCGCTATGAGTCTACGCTTCGCAGGTTTCGCATGTAACAGCTGAACGGCCTTAACTCATATTCAGGCATTATACAGGCTAGGCTATCTAAAGGAGTGACGAGTGTGGACAAACCCTTTAATTTTCTCGTGATTGTGGTGGACCAGGAGCGTTACCCCTCTGGATATGACAATGACGAATTGCGGGCGTGGCGCAGACAAAGCCTGTCCGCTCAAACGTTCTTGCGGGAGCATGGGCTGGAGTTCCAAAACCACTATGCGGGGGCGACGGCGTGCAGTCCGAGTCGAGGCACCCTCTTTACGGGACAATACCCATCGCTGCACGGAGTCTCCCAGACGACGGGTGTGGCCAAAGAGGCTTTCGATGACAACATGTTTTGGCTCGATCCAAACACGGTACCCACGATGGGGCACTACTTTCGGGCCGCAGGCTACCAGACCTTTTACAAAGGGAAGTGGCACGTTTCCGATGAGGACATCCTGATTCCTGGCACGCATGCTGCGCTGCCGAGCTACGATTCGACGACAGGGGCTCCTGACCCGGAACTGGAAAAACTCTATGAGCAGGCAAATCGCTTGGATAAATATGGGTTTGATGGTTGGGTTGGTCCCGAGCCTCACGGTAAACATCCGCGTAACACGGGGTCTTCCTCTGGGAGAGGCTCACAGGGTCGCGATGAGGTGTACGCCGGACAGGTGGTCGAACTCATTTCGCAACTCGACCGCGCAAAGCAGTTGACAGAGGACGAACGGGATAGTGCGCCATGGCTGATTGTGGCATCCTTCATCAACCCACATGATATCGCTCTGTTTGGTGCCATGACTGTGGACAACCCACTCTTCCACTTCCACGCGGACGATGTACCGCACATCCCAGCTCCCCCAACAGCAGATGAAGCACTGGACACGAAGCCTAGTTGCCAAGCTAGTTACCAATCCGTTTACCCGCAGGCGTTCCAGCCGATTCTTGACAGCGACTTATATCGCCGTGTCTACTATTCACTTCAAAAACGAGTAGATGAGCAGATGATGCGGGTGCTTGAGGCCCTGGAAAACTCAAGTTTCTACGAGGACACCATCGTGGTCTTTACGTCCGATCACGGCGAGCTTCTTGGCGCTCACGGTCTACACCAAAAGTGGCACAACGCTTACGAAGAGGCCATTCACATCCCTCTCGTCATCCACAACCCACGCCTCTTCCCGCATGCCCGTGTTACACAACTCCTAACCAGTCACGTGGATGTTTTGCCGACGATATTGGGTATGGCCGCGATTGACGTAGAAGCAGTCCAATCCGGGTTGCAGCAGCGATTCAACGATGTGTATTCGCTTGTGGGGCGGGATTTGTCAGGTTTGGTACTTTACAACGAGCAGCCCGAGCCAGCCCCGGTGTACTTCATGACGGACGACGAAGTGGCGCGAGGTCTGCACCAGGTGAACGCGCGGGGACTGTTTTACGAGTCGGTACAGCAGCCTAACCACGTGGAGAGTGTCATAGCAGTTGTGCGGATGGGAACCCGCGACGTGACCTGGAAGTACGCCCGCTATTACGACAATCCGCAGTTTTGGAGTCATCCGGGCATCAAAGACGTGTACACGGAGCTCGCAACGTCTGTTGACGACGAGGCCGAGCCTTCCCGTTCTGTGATTCGTATCAAAACAGAGGCCGTCCCCGATGAGTTTGAGATGTACAATTTGACCGACGACCCGTTCGAGGAGAAAAACCTCGCAGACCCGAAGTATGCCTCTGCAGAGACGAACGCCATCCGGGAGACGATGAGCGGCCTGTTGCGCGAGCAGTCTCAAATGAAACGCTTAGTACCGACGAGGATGGTTCCGAACAGGACTTAAATTTCACGATGTGGAATGTTTTCCGCGAGCCGTTGACACCGCTTACAGGCCACCCCTATGCTTATACCATAAAACAAAACGCATTCCGTAATACGGAATGAGGTCTTTCACGCTACGTCTGGTCATCTGTAGCAACTACACCGGTTCAGCATCTTGTCGGTGCGACACGGGGGTGAGTCGATGTCTCGGTGGGACGTAGAGGTTGACGTTGTGATAGTTGGCGCAGGGGCGTGCGGATTGGTTGCTGCCTCTGCACTCGCTGAAGCGGGTCTTGACGTGGTTGTGGTTGAGAAGATGAGCAGTCCAAGCGGCAACACGTCGCTCAGCCAGGGTATGATTCCTGCCGCAGGCACGCGCTTCCAGAGGGACTTGGGCATTGATGACAGACCGGAAACTCTGTTCGAAGACATCATGAAGAAAAACGGGGGGACGAGTGACAAGCAGGTAACTCGGGCTGTCAGTGAGCACGCATGGCGAGCCGTTGAATGGCTTGTCGAGGGTTGTCATGTCGACCTTTCTGTCTGCACTGATTTCAACTACCCTGGTTTCTCGAACTACCGAATGCATGCACCACCTTCCCGCTCCGGGCGGGACTTGTTAATCAGTTTGGAACGACACGTGGGAAAACAGAAGAACGTGTCCATTGCCACGCGCGCGGCGTTGACGTCGATTGTGCCCGATGCCGATGGAACTCGTATCGACGGGGTTCAGATACTTCAGAACAACGAGATGATGTTGATCGGCGCAAAAGCTACCATTCTTGCTTCCAACGGCTTTGGCGGCAACAGAGATATGGTCCAGAGGTACATCCCGGCAATGTCGGATGCACTGTATTTCGGCCATGCGGGGAACACGGGGGATGGAATCCTGATGGCTTCGGAGATTGGGGCGGCTGTTGGCTCGATGAGCGGTTTCCAGGGTCATGCTTCCGTGGCTGTTCCCCACGGAATCCTCATCACGTGGGGCACTGTCATGACAGGTGGAATCCTGCTAAACGCCTCGGGAGAGCGATTTACGAATGAGATACAGGGCTACTCGGAGATGGCGCTGGAAGTTCAGAGGCTGCCCGGAAGCGTGGCCTTTGAACTGTTCGACCAGGTGAGCTATGATGCCGCCTCTTCCATTTCTGACTTTCGCACAGCAGTCGAGGCAAAGGCGGTCCGAAAATTCGACTCTCTGGAAGCGTATGAAGCTGCGTTTCACTTGCCGCCCGGGTCCGTATGTTCCACGGTCACGGCCTATCATGCCTCTTTGCAAAATGGGTTGGACAGTGATGGACGCCCGACTTCAGGGGTCGACCCGTTTGAGCGTCGGGAACGGCGCAGGCTCGCGCCACCGTACTACGGCGTTCGCATTGGACCCGCACTGTTTCACACCCAAGGTGGATTGAAGACCAACGAGCATGCGCAGGTCATCAGACGGGATGGCAGGGTGTTTAAAAACTTGTACGCTGGCGGGGGAGCGGCTGAGGGTCTGTCTGGCCCGCATCCAAAAGGGTATTTGTCCGGCAACGGTCTGCTTTCGGCGGTGACGTTGGGGTACATTGCAGGGTTGCACGCTTCACAGTAGTCGCACACGCCAGACTTTCGCGCGGTGACAGTGTTCAAGTAGGAGGTGGCGACGTTGGGTGAAACCATCAGTCAAAAGATCGCGGCGAGAGCCAGCGGGTCAGAGCGCTTACGTCCAGGCGAAATTGTATTTGTGAATGTAGATATTGCGATGATGCATGACTCGAGTGGTCCGCGCAGAATCGGCAAAACGATGAGTCGGCTTGGTAGGAACGTGTGGGATCCCGATAAGATTGTCTTAGTGTCTGACCACTTTGTCCCGGCCAATGACGGGGTTGAAGCCGACATTCTTCGGGTCACGCGTGAGTTCGCCGCAGCAGAGGGCATCAAAAGGTTTCACGAAGCAGAGGGCATCTGCCACATCGTCCCGGTTGAGATGGGTTACATACGCCCAGGAATGATGTACGTGGGAGGAGACTCGCACAGTACAACAGCGGGTGCGCTTGGGGCGTTTGCGATTGGACTTGGCTCCACAGACATCTTAGGCGTCATGGTGACGGGACAAACGTGGATTAAGGTTCCTGAGACCATCAAGGTAGCTTGGAAGGGTGCACTCTCCCGACAAGTCATGGCGAAGGACATGATACTCGGACTGATTGCTCAACTTGGTGGCGACGGAGCAACCTACAAAACGATTGAATACGGCGGTGAGACGGTAGATTCGCTGTCCATGGACGAGCGGCTGGTGCTGTCCAACATGGCCATTGAGTTGGGCGCAAAGGCCGGAATTATCGCTCCGAACCAAGTGGTCTTTGATTACTTGGCAGAGCGCGGTGTGAACAAAGAGGAGTACTCGACGGTGTACGCTGACCCGGATGCTGAGTACGTGCAAGAAGTCCAGCTTGACGCTTCCAAGCTCACACCCCTCGTCGCCCGGCCGCACTCACCTGAAAATGTCGATGAGGCAAAGACGGTGGAACAGGAAGGAGTTCGGATTCATCAAGCATACATTGGCGCTTGCACCGGGGCGAAGTACACCGACCTCAGGGCTGCAGCTGATGTGCTGAAGAATCGCAGAATCGCGCCTGGCGTCCGGCTGCTCATCGCTCCTGCGTCGGTGAGGGTTCTCCGTCGGGCAATGGAAGACGGGACAGCGGCGCAACTGATGGACGCTGGTGCGACGTTTCTTCCTTCAGGGTGTGGCGCTTGTGCGGGCATTGGCCACGGTATTCTCGCGTCGGGCGAGGTTTGTATATCATCTACGAATCGGAACTTTCCAGGCAGAATGGGCAATCGAGAATCACAAGTGTACCTAAGTTCACCCGCGACAGTTGCAGCTTCGGCGGCCGCAGGGTACATTTGCGACCCGAACACGGTGGTCGGTCAAGGCGGTCGACTGAGCCCTGCGAACACGATATCCATGGAGGGTCGGTGACATGACGGAATCCGGGCGAGTGTGGAAGTATGGAGACAACCTTGATACGGACGTGATCATTCCGGGGCGATACCTCAAGTTTTCCGTTCCAGACCTCGTCCAGCATGCTATGGAAGGGGTCGACCCGGACTTTGGCAAACGCGTACAGGCCGGCGACTTCATTGTGGCTGGCAAGAACTTTGGCTGTGGCTCGAGCCGTGAGACTGCGCCGGGCGTTTTGAAGGGCGCTGGCATTGCCGCAGTGATTGCTCCGTTCTTTGCTCGCATCTTCTACCGTAATGCCATCAATTTCGGTTTGCCGGTGCTCGAGTGTGCAGAGTGTTTGGAGATAGAGCAAGGGGACCGACTGATAGTACACCTCGAAGACGGGGTCATTGAGGATGTTACACAACAAAAAAATTACGGCTTTCAGCCCTTTCCACCGACTGTGATGGAGATTCTTCAGGCTGGAGGACTCGTGAGTGCCTTGGAAAAGCGCTTTCTGGGAGGGGGCGCGAGCCATGAATGATGCCGGGGTCACAGTGACTAGAGCGGAGTTTCGGCAGCGAGTCTATCGGCGACCGATTTTGGTGGCTCCGGGTGCGTACGACGCTTTGACGGCCAAGCTCATCGAACATTCCGGATTCGAAGCCGTGTATGTTAGCGGTGCTGGCGTCTCGTACAGCACACTTGGGCAGCCTGACGTTGGACTCGTCAGCTTTGGAGAAATGGTGGAAAGCGTTCGAAAGGTCGCGTCTGCGGTAGGCATCCCGATTATTGCCGACGCTGATAACGGCTATGGCAATCCATTAAATGTTCGTAGGACCGTACAGGCGTACGAGCTTGCTGGGGCCTATGCGATTCAGATTGAGGACCAGGCTTGGCCCAAGAAGTGCGGGCACCTGTCCGACAAGGTGATTTTGCCTACGGACGAGGCGGCGATGAAAGTAAAGGCCGCAGTGGAAGCTCGGCAAGACCCGAACACGATGATTGTCGCCCGAACAGATGCGCTTGCGGTCACTGGTCTCGAAGACGCACTTGACAGGGCGCTGCGGTATGAAGAGGCCGGTGCGGATGTGGTCTTTGTCGAGGCGCCGCTCTCTTCCGACCAGATGCAAAAGATTTGCGAACGCGTCTGCGTTCCCTGCTTGGCCAACATGGTCGAAGGTGGGCGCACGCCTCTGCTGTCCAATACCGAGTTACAGGACATCGGGTACGGCCTCGTCATCTACCCGAACATGCTGACGCGCATCATCGCCCGTCAAGCGCTGGACGGACTGCACCACTTAAAGTCGCACGGAACAAGTCAAGAATTGATGCCGAAGATGATGTTGTTCAAAGAACTAAACGAGCTACTGGGTATGGAAGCGATTACGAAGCTACAGCAGCAGTATGCCGTTGACGGTGTAGCGACGAAGTAGACGGGAGGCGAAGCGGATATGGATATCGATGCGATTACCCTAGCTGTGGTGAAAGGCCGACTCGAAGAGATCGCGGACGAAATGGACCTCACACTCTACCGCGCTGCCTTCTGCCCTGTCATCGCTGAGGGACATGACGCTTGTCATGGCTTTTACGAGAAGGACAGCGGCGGGACTATCATCCAAGGCAAAAACGGCCTGCCGATATTCGTTGGTTCCATGCAGTTTGCAGTCAAAGCTGTGATTGACCGAGTGACACAGCGAGACGACTTGCACGAAGGCGACGTGTTTATCTTCAACGATCCGTACCTTGGCGGCACGCACCTGCAGGATGTGAAGTTGGTTAAGCCTTTCTTCTACGAGGGAGAGCACCTTTTCTACATTGCTGGAACGGGGCATTGGATGGATGTCGGCGGCGCGGTACCGGGTGGATTCAATGCAACCGCAACGGAGTTTTTTCAAGAAGGTTTTATGGTGCGCCCTGTAAAGATCAAGTCCGCCGGTGTCTTCAATGAAGACATTGCAGACATCTTCCTCACAAACAGCCGCTTGCCACGCTATGCCTATGGCGACCTGCATGCTCAACTGAATGCCGTTGACGTTGGCGAACGACGGATGCGGGAACTGTTTGAGCAGTATGGCAAAGACACCGTGACAGGTGTGATGAAGGAACTGCGGAACCGCTCTGCACAGCTGATGCGTTCCGAAATTGCGAAGATACCGGATGGAACCTACTCCTTTGAAGACTACTTGGACAACGATGGCATTGTCGACGAGCCTCTCAAAATCGCTGTCGACCTGACCATTTCCGGCGAGCGCATGACACTCGACTTCTCTCGCACGTCGGGACCGTGCAGAGGGCCCCTCAATATCGCGTACTCGACCGCGGTCGCGTGCTGTTATGTCGCGCTCAAGCACCTGTTCACTGAAGCACCTGCCAACGCGGGTTGCTTTGACCCGGTCACTATCCACATTCCGGACACTACGCTACTGAACGTGCAGCCTCCGAGACCCGTGGGTGGGTATTTAGAGGTCATTCTGCGTGTGATTGGTGTGGTGTTTGGAGCCATGAGCAAAGCGTCGCCGGAAAGGAGCTACGCTGCGCCGTATGGGACCGTGAACTGCCTCGCAATCAGTGGCGAAAAGGCTTCCGGAGAGAACTACATCATGTTTATGTACTACGGCGGCGGGCTGGGCGGAAATGCTCGGTCTGACGGCTTGAATCACGGCAGCAACCCAATCTCCACGGCGGCAATTACACCCTTAGAGCTGGTGGAAGCGGCGTATCCGCTGATGTTCACGGAGTGGTCCCTTCGCCCGGATTCGCAAGGCAACGGGAAGCATCGCGGCGGACTTGGAGCGAACTACGAGATTGAAGTTCTCGGTGACGAGGCATATGGCTTCTTTTTAGGTGACCGTGGCAAATTCGCTCCCTTTGGGCTGTTCGGTGGGGAAAACGCGGCGCTGAACCGTCTCCTCATCCGCAAGCAGGACGGTGACCATATCCCGCTAATGGTTTCTAAGGCTGTAGATATCCATTTGCTGCAGGGCGAACGCGTTCGGCTGGAAACACCCGGTGGCGGGGGCTACGGCCCGGTCGAGGAGCGGTCCGAGAGCGCCCTGGCAAACGACATCGAGAACGGGTACCTGACTTCGAACTGAACGCTTCCACCTGTAAGAACAGCATGCGAAAGGGGCGATTGTCGTGGCGATTCTCGTGGGCGTCGACGTGGGTGGAACCTTTACAGACATCTTGATTTTTGATACGAGTTCGGGTTCTGCCAAAGTTGTGAAAACACCCAGTACACCGGATGATCAATCCGTTGGATTTTTGAGCGGCCTACAGTCATCTGGCGTTGATATCAAGGAAATCAGGCGCATCATTCACGGGACGACGGTTGGCACCAATGCAGTCCTTGAACGCAAGGGCGCAAAGGTGGGACTCATCACTACCAAGGGATTTCGAGATGTCCTCGAGATGCGTCGGCGTGAACGCGCTCAAACGTGGGGACTGTGGGGTGATTATATACCCCTTGTACCGCGCAAGTGGCGACATGAGGTCACCGAAAGAGTCTTGGCAGACGGAACCGAGCGTGTGCCATTAAATGAGGCTGAGGTTGTGGCAGCTGCCAAGGCCCTGCTTGAGGCTGGGGTCGAGTCGATTGCTGTGTGCTTTCTCCATTCCTACGCCAACGCAGCTCACGAACAGCGCACCGTACAGTTGTTGAGAGAGTTTTGGCCAAATCGCTATGTCTCCCGTTCAAGCGATATCCTACCGGAAATCAGGGAGTTCGAACGGACTTCCACAACGGCTGTGAATGCCTATGTCCAACCGAAAATGGACCACTACCTGAGTCTGCTTCGGAACCGTTTGGCTGACCACGGATACACCAAGGATGTTTCCATCATCCAGAGTAACGGCGGCATCATGTCTTCACAGTCTGCGCGTGACAAGTCGGTGAATACCGTCCTGTCGGGGCCCGCAGCAGGGGTCATTGCCGCTGCGCAGGTCGGGTCCGTTTCCGGGTTTCCGAATATCATCACGGCGGATATGGGCGGAACGTCGTTTGACGTATCCCTCGTCCTCGATGGGAAGCCAAGCATGCAGGCCGAACAGAAGATCGAGTTTGGTGTGGTTGTGCGTACACCCATGATTGAGATCACGACGATTGGCGCCGGTGGAGGAAGTATCGCTTGGATTGACGGCGCTGGGTTTCTCCAGATTGGTCCTGAGTCCGCAGGCTCGTTTCCTGGGCCCGCTGCGTTCGGTCGAGGCGGTACGAGGCCGACGGTCACTGATGCAAACATCGTCCTGGGACGAATTGACGCTGACGACCCGATTGGTGCAAAAGGTAGCCGCTTAGACGTAGAAGCGGCGAAGCGCACGATTGAATCTGATGTTGCAATACCGCTCGGCTTGGACGTCTACGCTGCGGCCGAGGCCATCTTAACGGTTGCAACCAGCAAGATGGCAGGGGCTTTGCGTTTGATTTCTGTAGAACGCGGTCACGACCCACGGAATTTTGCACTTGTTCCGTTCGGAGGCGCCGGGCCGTTACACGCAGCAGCACTGATTCGCGAATGCGGAATCGCGACCGCTGTAGTGCCTTACTACCCTGGCATCACGTCAGCCATCGGCTGTGTTGCCGCGGATGCACAGTTCGACTTCTTACGCACTGTCAATCAACGATTAGATCAATTCGACGTCGACGAGGGCCGGCGGATTTTGGAGCAGTTCCGGTCAGATGGAGTAGCACTCGTCGAGCAAAGTGACGTTGACGTCGTCGAAATTCAGGTCGCGTATCAGGCTGACATGGCGTATGAGGGGCAGACCCATACGGTGCTGGTTGACCTGGACGCAACTGCTTTCACTGTTGAAGGTATTCACAGCGCTTTCTCAAGAGTGTACGAGCGCGAGTTCTCTCAAACACTCGCGAACATCCCGATAAGGTTGCAAACCCTGCGCGCGACCGTAAAAGGCGTTCGGCCACGCCTCGACCTACGCAGTTTGGTGCAGTCAGACGGGCATCGCGTATCGAACGTCGAACCTGAACCATTTAAAACAAGGCAAGTCTACTTCGACGGGGCATTTCGAGATACACCCATTTACGCACGCAGCAGTTTACGACTTGGCGATACAATTACTGGTCCCGCCATCATCGAACAAGCGGATACGACCACGGTCGTTGAACCCAACATGACCTGTTCCGTGGACGAGATTGGGCATCTAATCATTCGGACCACTGTCGCTGAGTCAGGGGGTGTTTTAGATGGCCGACGGTTCTCCTTGGCAGGAGAGAGTTCAGTCCATTGACCGGGCAATTGCTATTCTGAATTGCTTTTCGGTCGAGGTAGAAGAACTGTCTCTGGGGCAAATTGCAACGTCGACGGGGTTGCCGAAACCGACTGTTTATAGACTTCTCACCGCGATGAGGAACCATCAGTGGATTGAGCAGGACGAACGCTCAGGCTTGTATCGACTCGGGTTTCGTTTATACACACTGGGGATTATCGCGGGCGCACCGTCGGACTTACGCAAGGGCGCCTTGCCCGTTATGGAACGCCTGGCCAAAGAGACTAAGGAGACTGTAAATCTCAATATTGTCGACGATGATGAACGGATTTGTATTGAACTCGTCGAGGGGTCACACGGCATACGAAACTTTGTAAAACTTGGCACACGAAACACGCTGCTCCACGGTGCCTCTGGCCGGGTGCTCCTTGCACACCTACCACAACCGCGCATCGACAGCGTCTTGGCGAACGTGGAGACACCGCAACGAGACGACTTGCTGAGTGAAGTCGAACAAATCCGCAGACAAGGCTACGCGTTGACCTACAGCAACAGAGTAGAGGGTGCCTTTGGGGCCTCCGCTCCAATCTTTGGGCACAAGGGGAGCTGTATTGCCGGACTCACAGTATCGGGGCCGGTAGAGAGAATTCGGGAGTCCGAGGGAACCATTGTTGGAGCCCTGTTACGCGCAGCGCACGAGCTATCGGAGCGGATGGGATTCGTCGAGGGACTTTCACGGAAGGTACTACCGTAGAGGAGGTTGGTTTGTGGCGACCACAGCGCTCATTATTGTCGATATCCAGGACGACTTCTGCGCGGTAGACGGCGCCTATGCTCGTGGCGGCCTTGATATTGGTGCGACGCGCGCCATTCTCCCCACAGTGGACCGAGCGATTCAGGGGGCGAAAGCCGCTGGCCTCCCGCAAATTGCTTCACTGTTTACCGTGTTCGAAAACGAGAACGGAGAGGCGCTGTTAGCGCCACACTTGGCGAACACCAGACCGTTTCTTCGGGATTATGGGTTTCGCGTCGGGGATTGCGGCCGGTTATTCTCGAGAGAAGTCACGGCTCCATCACATCAAATCACAAAGCCGCGCCACAGCGCGTTTTATTGCACACCGCTCGAAATTCTGTTGCGAGATATGTCGATCCATAGAGTCGTGATTTGTGGCATCACCGCCAATGGCGGCGTGGCCTCGACAGTTCGTGATGCCTATCTGAGAGACCTCGAAATCGTCGTCCTATCGGATGCGGTTGCGGCATTTTCTGACGAGTTAAAGTATAGAGCCTTGGCGGACATGGGGGAAATTGCGTCAGTGCGCTCGACCGACGAATGGCTGGCAACTCTGTAGAACAGTGCCTTGGCGTCACTGCCGGACCCACTTTGACTACTACACTGGCAGTGACCCTTCCCTATAAAAAACGCGATGCCTTGGGGGTAGGGGGTGAGACATGAAAGTCTCTACAGCACTCGTTCCAACCAGTGAAGTTAGAACATTGTGATTTCTGAAAAGGAGGGGAAACAAGTGCGGACGAAGTACCGTTGGGTTATTGTTGCGTTTGTCGCGTTCATTACTCTTATCAATTACTTGGACCGCTCAGCAGTTGGTTACGCAACGGCCCCCATCACGCAGGCGCTGCACATCAACAACGCTGGTTGGGGACTGATCGGCGGCGCGTTCTCAATTGGCTACTTGTTACTGGCTTTTCTTGGCGGCCCAATTGTTGATCGGTTCGGCGTGAAGCGCGTGTGGACCAGTGCAGCAACGGTTTGGTCGATTGTGACTATTATCACCGCGGCTGCTGCATCGTTTGCAGGATTGTTCATCATCCGAGTCCTGCTAGGCGTCTCTGAAGGTCCCGCATTTCCATCTGTTACTCGCGCCATGAGTCGCTGGCTGCCAGGCCATGAGCGAGGCAAAGCACTGGGGTGGATTGTTGGTGTCGGTGTGCCATTCAGCCTGATGATTGGTGGGCCGGTTATTACCGCTTTGTTAGGCGGCGTTGGTTGGCATGGAACGTTCATCATTCTCGGTGCCGTTGGTTTGTTGTGGGTGTTGCTGTGGATCGGTGTGTTCAAAGACCTGCCTCAACAACATAAGCGCGTCAATCAAGCCGAAGTGGCTTATATCGAAGCTGGGCAGATTGCCGAAGAGCAAGAGGCGCATCTGCAGAAAACGGAATGGGGTCGAATCTTTAAGAACGGCAACTTGTGGTGGAGCGCGTTTGGCTACTTCGCTTGGGGATTCATGTTCTGGGCCTTCATGTTCTGGCTACCTGGATACCTCGGTCAAGTGTACCACCTAAATCTAGCCGCGGTTGGCGCGTTCTCCATCGTGCCCTGGGCCGCAGGAACGGTCGGTGCGATCGTCGGAGGCTATCTGGTCGACGTGTTTTACAAGAAGCGAGCAGGTATTCGTTCACGATTCATCACGATGGGCATCGCTATCCTACTCGCCGGAGCTTCACTCATTCCGATTATTGCGTCTCCGACGCTGGGAACTTCAATCACCTTCATCTCCTTGGGAATTGGTTTTGGGATGGTCACAGGACCTTTGTGGTGGGTGGTGTCCATTGACGCCGCCCCGGAACAACCGGCCGCTGCAGCTGGGTTCGTGGATGCGGCGTTTGCCCTGTCTGGAATTGTAGCGCCTCCGGTAATGGGCTTCATTTCGCAGGCGACAGGGAGTTTTAGCAGTGGATTCGTCGTCATGATCGTCTTGGCGCTCTTAAGCGGCGTTGGCCTGCTGCTGTTCACACGCAACCGCAGCCGTGTCTCTTCGGGACAGAGTGACAGTTCCACTCAGATTGACGCCGTGTAATATTTTCCTGATGGTAGGGCACCTTGGGGTGCCCTACCCTATTTAGAGTAGTTGACTGCGAGGCGTCCCTGCCATGCAAGAGGGTGATTCAGTGGAAGAAATATACGTCTGGGGTTCCTCGAAGGCGCTCACCATCATAAGGCCATGGGAGATGGACTTGAGGTGGTCTCATACTTTGCAATCGTATCCTGATGGAATCGGCAGGGTCCAGGTTTCGTGTCCTCGTACTTGGCTAAGATGTTAATCATATTCCCGCAAAAGATGTACTCCCCTACGCGCTGCCTCGCAATTTAAACAGGTTGATTTTTCAGAATTGACATGATAAGATTCTTTGCATACGTATGCAAAGATGAGGTGAATACGTGATGAGTGATGGTGAGGGGCTCTCTTCCGACCTGTCAAGGGTAGCACCCATTACGCCCGTTCTCGAGTTCCAACACCTTTCAAAAACCTTTTCAGGACAAAAAGCACTTTCAGATGTGTCGTTGAAAGTTGCTTCCGGTGAAGTACACGGGTTGCTAGGACACAACGGGTCTGGAAAATCGACTTTGATAAAAGTCCTGGCTGGATTTCATCAGGCTGATGCCGGTTCGGAACTGTTTGTAGGGGGGCGGCGCATTCACTTGCCTCTGGCTCCAGGTGAATTCCTGCAGATGGGCATTAGTTTTGTTCATCAGGACTTGGGGCTCGTTCCTTCCATGACGGTCTCCGACAATCTCAATGTTTATGATGTAGCCACACGGAATGACCTCATTCTGAAGAACAAGAACCTACAACTAACCGCTCGAAAGTTACTTGAAGGCTATGGATTGAAAATCAACCCACTAACTAAAGTGTCAGAGTTGTCTCAAACGGAACGAGCGCTTCTAGCCATCGCCAGAGCCGTTCACCAACAGAGAAACGTGCGCTTGAATCGAGAAACCGGGCTACTGGTATTAGACGAGCCAACCGCCTTCCTCCCGCTGGAGGGAAAACGTCAACTCTTCGAGTTGATCAGAGCTGTGGTTAAGGATGGGACCAGTGTCTTGTTCGTTTCGCACGACCTCGACGAGGTTATGGAGATAACGGACAGAGTGACAGTCCTTCGTGACGGTGTCGTAACACTGAGAGCCAGTACACAAGACCTTACCAAAGTAGATCTAGTAGAGGCGATAGCAGGCAGACGGCTTGAAACTGCAGTCATCCATCCGTCAGATAACTCGAGGCCAGACACAGCGCTTACTGTATCTGGTCTATCCGGAGTGACCTTAAAAGACACACGGTTCGATGTGCATCGTGGAGAAGTTTTGGGGATTACAGGGCTGATGGGTTCGGGATTCGATGAAGTGCCATATCTTCTGTTTGGCGCCGGAGAGTCCCGGGGTGGTGAGATTTCACTAAACGGAGAAACTTTGTCGTTGGCGACGATGTCTCCATCGGTTGCCATGAAGCACGGGCTTGCACTGTTACCAGCGGACCGTCAGGTTTTGAGCGGAGTGGCGACGTTGAGCATCGTAGATAATGCAACCGTCCTGACGTTGCCCAAGTATCGACGCGGTATTGGGCTGAGTCGCAAACGGATGGTTGCAGACGTGGTTCGTTTAGGCGAGCGATTGGACCTCAGGCCCAATGCGCCAGAACGCCTCCTCGGCTTGCTCAGCGGTGGCAACCAACAAAAGGTCCTGGTCGGGAAGTGGCTACAGACCGATCCAACGGTCTTAATCGTGCACGAACCGACCCAGGGGGTTGATGTCGGCGCTCGTCAACAGGTCTACGAACTAATAGACGAGGCGACGAAACGTGGGGTTAGTGTACTGTGTGCGAGCGCCGACCTTGAGCAACTAGCCCAGATTTGCGACCGGGTTCTGGTCTTTACGAGGGGGCAAATTACTGGTGAGGCTAAAGGGAGTAGCCTGAATAAGGATCACCTGCTATCCCTGTGCTATGGGATGGACGCCCAAAGTATTTGATTGTCAAAGGAGGTGCGGTTTATGAGACCGATGACAGCAACGCAAAAAATCCTTGCGGCTCATGCAGGTCGGTCGGAAGTCGAGGTCGGGGAGATTATCGATTGCCAGGTGGATGTGGTGATGGGGAATGATATTACTTTCCCTCTGGCTGCGCAACGAATGAAGAAAATGGGGTACGATTCCCTGTTTGATCAGGAACGAGTTGTCGTGGTACTTGACCATTTTGCTCCTGCTGCCACTCCGCAGGCTGCGACCCTATTGAAAAAAGCCAAACATGCGGCTGAAGAACTAGGCGTCAAGTATCTCTACCGGGAAGGTACAGGGATCGAGCACGTCGTGATGTCTCAGAAGGGGCACGTGGTTCCGGGCGAGCTCATCGTAGGTGGAGATTCCCACTCGTGTACCTATGGTGCGTTGGGTGCATTCTCATGCGGTGTTGGTTCGGCTGACTTAGCGGTCGCACTGTCAACAGGTAAGATATGGTTGAAAGTTCCGAATACAGTTAAGGTGAACCTCAGCGGAGTTCCCGCACCCGGGGTGTACCCGAAGGACATCATGCTACAAGTTCTAAAGAAGCTCGGATCGAGCGGTGCTCTCTACGAGACGATTGAATTTACCGGTTCAACCATTGCTCATTTGCCGTTTGAAGGTAGGTTTACGTTATGCAACATGGCCATAGAAGCAGGAGCCAAAAATGGGTATATCCACCCCGACGAACAAACAATGAACTACGTACGCCAGAGAGGCAAGAATGGTACGGCGTACACGAGCGACCCTGGAGCTGTGTACGATGCTGAAATTGAAATTGACGTAGAAAAACTTGTGCCCCAGGTTGCCCTGCCGAGTTCTCCGGACAATGTTCGTGACTTAAGCGAGGTGTCTGGTTACAAGATTGACCAAGTGTTCATTGGGTCATGCACGAACGGATGGCTGGAGGATTTGCGTGTTGCGGCAAAGCAGTTGGAAGGTAAGAAAGTTCATCAGGACGTCAAAATGGTCGTTATTCCAGCTTCTCGAGAAATTTATATGCAGGCTATGAAGGAAGGGCTGATAGAGACCTTTCTTGATGCAGGAGCCGTCGTCGGTTCTCCCGGATGTGGACCCTGTTTTGGCGGGCACTTCGGCGTCTTAGGCCCTGGCGAGCGCGCATTGTCCACGTCCAATCGGAATTTTGTGGGCAGAATGGGGGATAAAACCGCTGAAATCATGCTGTCGAATCCGGCCGTCGCGGCCGCCTCGGCTGTAACAGGAAGGCTCACGCCGTCTACGACTGACTAAACGGAGGAGACCCAGATGATGAACGGAACTGGGAGAGTGTGGCGACTGGGAGACAACGTTGACACAGACTTGATTATCAGTGGCGAATACCTCAACACAGTAGATGAAAGCGTGTTAGCAGCGCATTGCTTGGAAGGCGTGATTGACAACTTCCACAGCCGTATCTCGGTCGGCGACGTACTTGTGGCCGGACGGAACTTTGGTTGTGGAAGTTCCAGAGAACACGCGCCTATGGCACTGAAGGCTTGTGGCGTATCGTGCGTGGTGGCCCAATCATTTGCACGGATTTTCTACAGAAATGCGATAAATGTCGGTCTTCCACTTATTGAGAGTCACGAAGTAGCCGGAGAGGCAACTGATGGTGACCAGGTCGCGTTTGATTTGGATACTGGGATGGTGAGTTTGCCGGAGCGGGGCAAAAGCGAGAGTATTGCACCCCTTCCGGATTTTATAAAAGAGATACTTGAGCATGGAGGGTTGGAGGCATATCACGCTGCGTTGACTTCTCGGCAACAGACAACTTGAAATGGGGGAACAAAGTGGTGACACAGGCTTCAGTACTAAGAAAAATGTTTGAAGAGACTGATATCGTTGTTGCGCCTGGAGCGTACGACTGTGTATCTGCGCTCATGGTTGAAAAGCAAGGGTTCGATGCTGTATATATGACAGGATTTGGCGTCTCCGCCTCTCGGATTGGCAGACCGGATCTCGGGTTGATCACGCAAACAGAGATGGTTGACCACTTGGCAAATATGGTTAGCACTGTGTCTGTCCCTGTGATAGCGGACGCTGATACGGGATATGGTAACGAGTTAAATACGGTGCGAACAGTACAAATGTACGAGCGTGCTGGTGTGGCAGCGTTGCAGCTTGAAGATCAGGTTACGCCCAAGAAATGTGGCCATATGGAGAACAAGGAAGTTGTGTCAAGGGAAGACGCAGTGAGAAAAATCCGAGCCGCAGTACGGGCACGGCAGTCTGACACTATGATCATCGCGCGAACCGACGCCCGTGCAGTTTATGACCTGAACGAAGCTGTAGAACGAGCGAAAATGTTTGCGGACGCGGGTGCCGATATTCTGTTTATAGACGCTCCACAGTCGATGGCTGAACTTGAGACGATAGGCAGAGAATTGGAAGATTCCATTCTCATGGTAAACATGACCGAGACAGGGAAGACACCGGTTCTGACCAATGCCGAACTTAGACAACTGGGTTTTCGATTCGTCATTTGGCCGATTACGGCTCTGTTAACTGGAATGAAAGCGATGGAGTACGCACTTGCTGAATTGAAAAGGACGGGCAGTTCGAATTTTTCAAACGATAGATTCTATACTTTCAAAGAGATTCTCGAGTTTGTGAAATTGGACGAATACAATAATTTTTCCAAGTCCTTGTGAAGGGTTTTAGCATAGGAGGATAATTATGACATATCGTATGGGCATTGATGTCGGTGGAACTTTTACAGATGTACTTCTAATTGATGATTCAAGCGGCAGAATGATGCCGATTAAGACTCCTTCCACTCCGCATGACCAGTCTGAGGGTGTGCTAAACGGGATTTTTGAGGCGTGTAAACTGGCGGGTATCAACGTCTCAGAACTTGAACAAATTCTGCACGGCACGACAGTTGCAACCAACGCCGCTTTGGAGGGTGATGGCGCGCGAGTTGGGTTGCTTGTGACGAAAGGCTTCGAGAAGACGCTACACCTCGCGCGTTCCTGGACCCCTGGTCCGCTCTTCGGATGGATGATCTACGAGAAGCCTGACCCACTTGCGCCGCTGGATTTGACGGTAGGCGTGGCAGAGCGGATCGATTCACATGGGGACGTTGTTGTGCCTCTGAATACGGATGATGTCGTTAGACAAATTCGCAGCTTGGTGGAGCGTGGAGCGGAGTCCCTTACTGTATGTCTCGTAAACTCCTATGTGAACTCGAGTCACGAGAAGATGGTAAAGGACATTGCACGTGTCTTGTATCCAGAGCTCCCCATTTCCGTGTCGTCTGAGATTCTTTCGGAGTTCAAGGAATACGAGCGTACGCTGACAACAGTGATGAACTCGTACGTGAAACCGAAGATGCAACGATACCTTGCGAATTTCGAGAAGAGAATTAAGGATGCAGGGATGGAATCCAGGCTCAGTATCGTCCGCTCCGATGGTGGTCTCATGAGCGTACAAGCCGCTGCAGATCAACCTGTGCACACGATGCTTTCAGGACCATCAGGGGGTGTGGCTGCAGCTGCCTTCATTGGCCGACTAAGCGGACATAGAAACCTGATCACGTTCGATATGGGCGGGACGTCGACAGATGTGGCGACCATTATTGGGCAACCGTCTATCACCCGAAGCACGCAGGTTGGATTCTTCCCTGTAAAGGCTCCCGCAGTTGATGTTGTATCGATCGGGGCCGGAGGGGGTTCAATCGCACACGTTCCGGCAATTACAGGTGCGTTGCGTGTCGGACCTCAAAGTGCAGGCGCGTTACCTGGCCCTGCATGCTACGGACGGGGAGGTACAGAACCAACAGTCAGCGATGCGAACATTGTTTTAGGAAGACTTCCCGTTGAGTTGCTAGACGGAGGCATGCATCTTGACCTCGAGGCGGCAAAGCGTGCCGTACAGAGCATCGCGGACCACCTCGGTAAGGACCTCTACGAGGCCGCGCAAGGAATTATCGACATTGTCAATGAGAATATGTTCGGCGCGATTCGGGTGGTTTCAGTTGAGCGGGGTTATGACCCCAGAGACTTCGCTCTGATTGGCTTTGGAGGAGCGGGTCCACTGCATGCGAATGCACTCGGTCGTTTGAGCGGTGCCTTTCCCGTCATTATTCCCCCTGAGCCAGGTGTGCTGTCTGCTCTTGGATTCAATGTATCGAACCACAAGAATGAGTTCTCGAAGACATTCATCTCCACACTTGATGCTACAACTCCCGCGGACATCATTGGCGAACTACGGACTCTCGGTGACGACGCTATGAACTGGTTGGAATCGGAGGGAGTGCCTGAGGCGGACCGCACCATCGAGTATCAGGTTGACTTGCGCTATTACCGGCAAGGGTTTGAGTTACCTATGCAGGTCAGTCTGAGTGACCTAGAGGCGAACGGATTTGATACCATCGCGAACGAATTTCACGAGGCTCACGAGCGCCTTTACAATTTTCGGATGAGCGTCGCCTTGGAATTGGTGAATATGCGGGCGATTGGCGTTGGGAGAGTCGAAGAGCCTGCAGTCAGGCAGTTGGAGTTCGGGGATGGCAACGCCTCTCGAGCGATTGCAAAGACACAAGAAGTTTACTTCGATGGAGAATTCATGTCCACCCCTATCTATCGGCGGTCTTTGTTGCAACCTGGTGACAAGATTGATGGGCCGGCAATCGTAACGCAATACGACACCACGACGGTGGTTTTGCCGGAACACATTGCTTCCGTTGACGAGTATTTAAATATCGTGATTCAACCAAGGGGGTAATCAATCATATGACAACTCATGCACCTTTAGACACAATTACACTGGACATCATCGAAAATGCGCTTAAAAATGCGCGATTTGAAATGGATGCTGTTCTCTATAGGGCCGCAATGTCACCTATTGTACGTGAGCAACACGATGAGTTCCCGATGATTTGTGACCGATTTGGCAGGATGGTCGTTGGGCAGTTTGGTTCGCACATTCCGTCAATTGTGGAGTATTTTAAGGACGGCATACTCCCAGGCGATGTGGTTCTGCTGTCAGATCCCTACCTCTGCGCGGGCTCCATATCCCACGTGAATGACTGGCTCGTGATTATACCGGTGTATTTCCACGGGGATTTGGTAGGATACACGTCTATGTTTGGACACATGATGGACGTTGGCGGGCCGGTGCCTGGGTCTCAACCTGCGGCCGCACGCACCATTTTTGGTGAAGGCATTAAGATTCCACCTGTGAAAATCTACGAGGGTGGTAAACTGAACCGCACTGCCCTCGACGTCATTCTAAACAACACTCGTACACCGGAGATGAATGAGACTGACCTGATGGCGCTCATCGCCGGTTGTCGGACGGCCGAAAAGCGAGTTGTTGAGTTATGTGAACGGTTCGGTCAGGAACGATATTTGAGCGCGTTGGATTCGCTTCTTGAAAGAACCCGAAATGCAATGAAGCAACTCATTGTCAAGATGATTCCGGAAAATAAGATATCGTTTGTCGACTTCGTGGACGACGACGGCCTGGGCAATGGCCCGTTCGTGATGAAACTGACGATTTGGCGCGAAGGTGAAAAGGCGTTCTTTGACTTCACCGGCACCGATGGACAGGCACTCGGCCCAATCAACTTTCACATCAATGAGGGATTGGCGAAACTATTCATTGGCGTCTACATGATTATGGCGTACGACCCACAGATACTTTTCAACGATGGGTTTTACGACCTGTTTGAAGTCGTTCTCCCCGAAGGGTCTCTTCTGAATCCAAAGTTTCCAGCTGCGGTTGGGAATCGACTGAATACGCATACGAGATTGTTCGACGTGATTAGCGGAGCATTAGGGATTAATAATCCACAGCTGGCCATGGCCGCAGGCTACGGAACTAGTCCCTACTTTGTCTACAGTGGGAACGACCCCGAAGGCAGATACTTTCAAATGGTGGAATTACTCTACGGTGGGGTTCCGGGACGACCGATCGGTGATGGCCTGGATGGCCACTCTTGGTGGCCACTCTTTACGGCTACACCGGCGGAGTACAACGAGTGCTATTATCCGGTTCGAGTGGATAAATATGATACCGCTTTGGACACTGCTGGCCCAGGGAAACACCGTGGGGGTGCGGGCATAGAGAAGGTTTATACATTCTTGTCTGATGGAGAGGTGTCGATCAATGATGATCGCGCAGTTTCCCACCCGTGGGGCATCTTTGGTGGAAAATGCGGGGGTCTGTCATCGAAAACACTGGTTCGGCATGATGGGACCGAGGAGTCTTTAGAGTCCAAGAAGGATTTTGTTCGTGTAAGCGCCGGAGACCAACTGGTCTATCGTACTGCTGGTGCTGGGGGATGGGGAGACCCGCTTGACCGCCCAGCGGACCGAGTCCGCTTTGACGTCATTGCCGGCATCGTCTCCATGGATTCTGCCAAGGAAGATTACGGTGTCGTGATGGATGCAAGCAGTTTCGAAGTAGATGTGGAAGAGACGGAACTTCTCCGGAGGGAAATGCGGGCAGAACGTGGGAATGTACCAGCCTTTCACTTTGGCCCACTGGTCGATGAATACAGGAAACAACGCGGCGTCCAGGACAGCACAGATGGAATGTATGTTTGACCTTGCCGCAGATCAATACTCCATGGTTTGAGGAGGTAAAGTCATGAACCGCTTTCAGTCTATCGCGGACATGTATAGGGCACGAGGTTTTTCTGAACCCATTGGAGTGGGGAAGCAGTGTGCGATCCTCGTGGTCGATTTTATCAACGCCTTCACGGATGCTTCGTATCAACTCGGCGGGGACTTAGACCACCCAGTTGAGAATGTGTCGCAGCTTCTGAGTAAGTCGGTTGCCGCAAATGTACCCGTCATTTTCACGACTACCGCTTATCAAAGTGACTATTCTGATGCGGGATACTGGATTGCAAAAGTCCCTTCGTTGGCTGAACTCGTGCAAGGGACACCGGCCGTCGAACTAGACAGCCGAATCCCGCGCAACAACGATGACATTTTAATTGTCAAGAAGTATGCAAGTGCGTTTTACGGCACATCTCTGTCATCGATACTCGTGAGCAGAGGGGTGGACACCGTGGTCGTGACTGGCTGCACGACGAGCGGATGTGTGCGAGCTACAACTGTGGATGCCTTACAGTACGGTTTTAGACCTGTGGTATTGACAGACTGCGTGGGAGATAGAGATCCGGTGTTGCACGAGAATAGTCTCTTTGACTTGGGTGCAAAGTACGCCGATCTAATGACTTCGCACCAGTTATTGGAACACATTCTGTAGACACTTGATGCTGAGGATTGGTGATTATGAGAACTTATATCAAGCGGGGTATGAACGCGTCCGATCTGCGAAAACAACAGGAGGATGTAGCTGCCCAGGTAAGAAGTATTCTAGCTGATGTGGAGACAAGAGGGGAGGAAGCGATTAGGGAGCTTTCACTAAAGTTCGATAACTGGAATCCAGCACAGTTCCGTCTCTCAGATGAGGAGATTGAGGGGGCATTCTCTAGGGTCTCAGAGCAGGCGATTCAAGACATTCGCTTTGCTCAGGACCAAATCCGTGGATTTGCCGAGAAACAACTGTCTTGTCTTCAAGAATTGGAAGTTGAGACCTTGCCCGGTATCACCTTAGGGCATAAAAACATCCCTGTTGAAAGTGTGGGATGTTATATTCCGGGTGGCAGATACCCCATGTTGGCATCGGCCCACATGAGCATTGTGACGGCTCGCGTTGCCGGAGTGAAGAGGATTGTGGCATGCACTCCACCGAGCAGGGGTGAGATGCCGGACGCCACCATATGTGCGATGGCCATGGCTGGAGCAGACGAGATTTATCTGCTAGGTGGAATTCAGGCAATGGCGGCGATGGCCCTAGGGGCGGGGACGATTCGCCCGGTCGATATGTTAGTCGGTCCGGGCAACGCATTCGTGGCTGAGGCAAAGAGGCAGTTGTATGGCAGGGTTGGCATCGACCTCTTGGCAGGACCCACAGAAGTATTGATTATTGCTGACCATACAGCGGATGCTGAAATGGTGGCATGTGATATTTTGGGTCAAGCTGAACACAGTCCGACATCTCCGAGCGCGCTCATCACGACAAGCGCTGAGCTTGCAAGAACTGTCCTGGAAGAGATCGAGAGGCAGCTCCAAACGCTGCCTTCTGCTCCAATCGCGTCAATGTCATGGGCGGATTATGGACAGATCATTTTGGTGGACAGTTATGAGGAAGCCGTTGAGGTAGCCAACGAGTTGGCCTATGAGCATGTCGAAGTACTAACTGAGGACCCTGGTTATTTTCTGGACTACATGTACAATTATGGTGCACTATTCTTAGGCCCTGAGACCAACGTTGCATACGGGGACAAGGTGATAGGAACCAATCACACTCTCCCGACGAAGGCAGCTGCAAGGTACACTGGTGGATTGTGGGTTGGTAAATTCATTAAGACATGCACATATCAAAGGTGTACCCCCGAAGCCAGCGTGCAGATCGGTGAGTACGCTGAGCGTCTTTGTGAACTCGAGGGTTTTTCTGGTCATCGGGCACAGGCAATCATCAGACTAAACCGTTTTGGAGGTCAAGAGAGGCCGCTTCATTCATAGGATCCGTGCTGACCGGAACAGGCCGTGAAAGAGGGAGCCATTTGAAACCAAACGTAACTGCCACAGATATCGCTAGACTAACCGGGTTCTCCCAATCAACAGTGTCAAGGGCCCTGAGTAACCCTGAGTTGGTGTCTTCGAAGACCCGCAAAGTAATTCTAGAAGCTGCAAGGCAAATGAGTTATCAACCTAATGTGATTGCGCGTGGGCTCATTACTGGTAAGTCGAGAATTGTTGGTCTCGTTACGTCAGATATCAAAAATCCGTTCTATCCAGAGGTGGTTGAAAAGTTTGCGACCGCACTGAGGAACGAAGGCTATTCTGTGCTCTATATTAATGCGCGGGACAGCGAGATTTCTGAAGACGATATCACGCCGTTGCTAGAGTACAAGGTGGAAGGTGTCATCGTGACGGCGGCGGAGTTATCGTCGGATATTGTGGAGATGTTGCGAGAGCAAGACATTCCGGTAGTACTTTTCAATCGTAGACTAGACCGCACGACGTGCAACACTGTCACCTGTGATAATCAACAGGGTGGTGAAGCGGCTGCCGAGGTCCTCATCCGTACTAGGCATATTCGACTCGCGTTTATGGCCGGCAAGAAAAACACGTCCACGAGTACCGACCGACTGTATGGATTTGAGAAACGGATCGTTGCTGAGGGTCTAGACATACCAGTCATCGTTTATGGTGACTATTCGTACGTAGAGGCATACCGCGCAGCTTTGCGTTTATTTGGTTCAGAAATTGCGCCGGATGCAGTCTTTTGTGCAAACGACATCATGGCACTGGCTACCATTGATGCGGCTAGGTCATTGAACCTCGATGTGCCAAATGATGTGTCAGTGATCGGATTTGATGACATCGAGGCAGCAAGTTGGGCGGCATATTCTCTCACTACGATTCGACAACCTGTGGATGCCATGATTCGAGAGTGTGTAGTGAAGTTGCTTACCAACGCCCAGTCAAAACCAATGGCGCCGACCTTATCTCTTATCCCCGGCGAACTTGTAGTCCGGGCTTCAGTGAAGGGTTTGAATCCTGTTGAGTAAGAGACTCGACTACAGTAGACACGCCATCCTTGCTGTTACGGAAGGGTTGGTCAGCCACTGATTCTTTAGAGCAGGGAGAGGTGTGGTGCGCCGAATGATTTCCATATTGGGAGCAGGATTGGTTGGCCGTGGTTGGGCTATCGCCTTTGCCAGAGCTGGGTACCAAGTACGTCTATATGACGTTGTGGAGTCGGCACTTACAAGTGCCTCGAACGAAATCCAATCAAATGTTGAATCGCTGGCCGCAAGCGGATTGCTGACAGCGTCTCAAGGTGCAGAGTTAGTCAACCGAATTGTGACCACAAACGTGCTGGGAGACGCACTACACGGTGCTGCGTATGTGCAGGAATGTGTCGCGGAAAGGTTATCAGTCAAGCAGGAGTTGATGCGTCAGGTTTCCAGAGACCTGCCGGCCAACGCGATCGTTGCAAGCAGTACGTCCGCTCTTCTACCTTCACAATTGTACAAAGACGTAGATTTCAACGACCGCTGTTTAGTGTGTCATCCAGTTAATCCGCCCTATCTCATTCCATTCGTCGAGGTGGTTCCCTCTCCTTGGACGAAGGAAGAGGTTGTTGTGGAAGCCATGCGACTCATGAAGGAAATTGGACAGACTCCAATCTTGCTTCGAAAAGAGATTGCAGGTTTCGTGCTCAATCGCCTCCAGGTGGCGCTGGTCAACGAGGCTATATCACTGGTCAGAAGTGGTGTTGCGTCCGTTGAGGAAGTGGACTTGGCTGTGAAGGACGGTTTGGCCTATCGTTGGGCTTTTATGGGTCCGTTTGAGACCATCGACCTGAACGCGCCCGAAGGAATTCGAGATTACCTGACCAGATTTACAGACATGTACAAGATCGCTGGTGAATCCATTTGTGAGTCACCGTTCTCAGACGAACTGCTAACCACGTTAGAACGAGAGAGGAGGGCATTGCTTCCAGCAAAGTCAATGGAGTTGCGTAGGGAGTGGAGGGACAAGAAGATCATGTCGCATAGACAACAGTACAAATTGGGACCGGATGTCTCCGACATTGAGCCGGAAAACTGACGGTCTCGGACGAGGGGGCGGCCATGGAGCCCAAAACAGTCATTGTCACAGGGGCTACTCGAGGAATTGGACGGGTCATTGCATTGGCCTTTGCCAGGAAAGGCGACAACGTAGTAGCCACGGGTCGTGATGGAAGTCGCTTGCAGTCTCTACGAGAAGAACTGAAAGACTTCTCAGTCTTACCTATCGTTGCAGACCTCAGTCAGCCGAAGGATGTTCAAAACTTGATTGATGTGTCTCGGCAACACTTTGGTAGTTTGGATGTCCTGGTGAACAATGCGGGTATTGCTGGTCCGACGCGGAGTATTCAAGACACTGCAGAAGACGACTGGTCGGAGTTGTTAGACAGTAATTTGACGAGTGCTTTCCTATGCTGCAAATTCGCCGTGCCGCACATGCAAGCCAACGGTTGGGGACGAATCATCAACGTCTCATCCATATCCGCAAAGCGTGGACTTCCATTCAGGGCGGGTTACTGTGCCACAAAAGCCGGACTCATCGGATTCACGAGAAGTCTGGCGGCCGAGCTTGGGACGTACGGAATAACGGTCAACACAATCTGTCCTGGTTTTGTGGATGGAGATAGAATGGAAATGGTTATAAATGGGCAGGGGCATGCCAGGGGGATAAGTCATGACGCGGTTCGGCAGGAGATGGAGGCTGCTTCTCCCCTAAAGAGGTTTGTACGGGCTGAAGAGGTGGCGGAACTGGTTCTATTCCTTGCTTCTGATTATGCCAGTGCGATTACTGGCGAAGACATCAACGTAAGTGCGGGTGTGCGTTAGAAAGTGCAGGTTTTTTAGGTCCCGATGCGATGGCTACACACTTGCAATACTTCAATACTTGGTATGCTATTGAAATTTCAGATAATAAGTGATAACATTGATGAATACGTATGCATAATATGAGGGGGTCGCGATGGTGTATAAGAAAATTGGGCTTGGTGTTCTGACTGTGGCGGGATTAGCCATGCTGGTCTCTGGGTGTGGTAACACGACGTCAAATTCTTCCGGCGGAGGCGGCAGTAGTACCCCTGGAAACTCGGCGTCAAGTGCTTCTGGAGGCAATTCTAACACCTCGAAACTGCTGGCAGAATATCAGACTCAGTTGGATGCGTATGCACAAAAGCCAAAATTTGTAGCGAATGGACCTGCATTTAATGCCAAGAAAATTATGAAAGGGAAGACGATTCTCAGCATACCGTCAGCAAGCACAATTCCGTTCGACCAGAACATTGAGGTCGCTATGCAGGCAGTTGCCAAGGAAGTTGGATTCAATTTCATTGAATACAACAATCAGGGCCAGCAGACTCAGTATGTGCAGGGTATGAACGAGGCGGTTGCGAGACATGTCAATCTGATCGATCTTTTGGGGGGGCCAAATCCAAGCAATCTACTACCTCAAATGGAGCAGGCTAAATCTGCAGGAATCCCTGTAGTGACGTCTGTATTAACAGACCCTAGCCAACCTACCCCTCCAGATGTGAAGTTCAACATACCGTTCCAGTATGAAACGGTGGGAGAACTCCTAGCTAAATGGGCATTGGTTCATACCAAGGGTAAGGCCCATATTTTGGTGATTACGGACAACCAAATTACTGCTTCTCAAGCAGAGGAACAGGGCATTAAAAACATCATGGCTCAGTTTCCGCAAGCGACTGCTGTCTATCAAGACGTCTTGAACACGGAGTGGGCGTCCAAAATTCAGTCAATCACCCAATCTGAATTAACACAGAACCCTAATATCAATTATGTGATTCCGGTATTTGACAGTATGAGCACGTATGTGGTCCCGGCGATAGACATCGAGCACAAGCAAAACCAAGTGAATATCGCAACGTTCAACGGGACGCCATCGATACTCGATATGGTCAGCCAAGGTAAGGTTCAGATGGATCTTGGCCAAAGCGAAGATTGGATGGGCCGAACGATCATTGACGATGAAATGCGCCTGCTGGGTGGGCTGAAGGTCTCGTCAAACGTGCACATTCCGATCTACATCTGGACAAAGAGTAACGTCAGCCAAGCTGGTGTACCTGCTCAAGATAACCAAGGGTATGGAACAAACTATGTGCAAGACTTTAATAAACTCTGGGGTCTCTCGAAATAGATTTCTCCGTAGAAGGGGGAGCGTTTGAACGATTCCCCCTTCACGAGTACTGCACAGTATTGCACGATTTGGCTCTGTTGTCCCGCGGGTGTCAATTGTGGGCTGCACGCGTTGTAAAGATTGTCGAAAATGGGGGGATCATGCGTGGGGCGCGCGTCGAGTGAATTGGAATATCCCCAGAATGATGATGTTGTGAAAACCAAAGCAAGTCTGTCTGGGTACTTTGAGAAGTCCGCGCTTGTACTAGCTTGGATATTGATATGCATCGTTTTCTCAGTCGTTGAGCCGTCAACGTTTCCCACGATGTCCAATCTGTCATCGGTCCTCGGGTCGCAAGCGGTCTTGCTCGTACTGACGCTAGGTCTATTGATTCCGCTTAGAGCGGGGGACTATGACCTTTCCATTGCGGGTACGTTGACGGTGTCAAGTATGATCGTTGCGATTTTGAATGCGCAGCATCACGTACCTATTGTGCTCACAATTCTCATTGCCTTGCTTTCTGGCGCCGTGATTGGCGCTGTGAATGCGTTCTTCGCTGTTAAAATTGGCATCGACCCGTTTATTGTGACTTTGGGGACCGGAACAGTTCTCCAAGGTGTGGTCACGTGGATCAGCAATGCGCAAACGATCAGCGGGGTGTCGCAGGGGCTAATCAATGTGGTGATTATCGATGAATTTCTAAAAATACCTTTAGAATTCTACTACGGTTTGATACTGTGTTTTGTCATTTGGTACACATTTGAATACACAGCATGGGGACGTCGTTTACTGTTTGTGGGGCAAGGTCGCGAAGTGGCTCGTCTCAGCGGCATTCGAGTAAATCGAGTAAGGGCTACCTCGTTGGTGCTGTCTGGAGTCGTCAGTGCGCTGGCAGGAGTCCTTTACGCTGGCACCAACGGAGGCGCTGATCCTACGTCGGGTTTTTCATTTCTATTGCCCGCCTTTGCGGCCGCATTTTTAGGTTCTACGGCAATTGCGCCAGGCCGGTTTAACCCGTGGGGGGCCTTAATCGCCGTTTACTTTCTCGTGACCGGAATCACAGGTCTAACGATGGCTGGTGTACAAACATTCGTACAAGACCTCTTCTACGGTGGAGCGCTAATCATAGCTGTCGCCATCTCGCACCTAATTGGGAAGCGCCGAAAGACGGGCAGTGGCTAGAACTTTCGTAAACATTATAGGATGGAAACTAAGGCTTTGGATTGAACGAGGTTGATCCGGGAAAGGTCGGTGATTTGCCACAGTGAAGACCATCGCAGCAGTGTTGCATCAGATGGGACTGTCCCAACCGTATGCGAATAGCCAGCCACTTGAATTGATGGAGGTCGACTTAGATCCTCCCTCGAGGGGGGAGGTTTTGGTTCGGATTCGCAGCGTAGGACTTTGTCACTCGGACCTCTCTGTAATCAACGGGACGAGACCCCGTCCTATGCCAATGGCACTTGGACATGAAGCTGCCGGGGAGATCATTGAACTCGGGCCAGGTGTCGACGAATTTGAAGTCGGAGATCACGTCGTATGTACTTTCGTTCCTAGCTGTGGACACTGCCTTCCTTGTTCGGAAGGGAGGCCTGCCTTGTGTGACGTCGGGGCCAAAGCGAATCAACAGGGGACGCTGTTGGATGGCACTAGCAGACTTCACTTTGAAGGCGGGACCATCAATCATCACCTTGGAGTGTCGGGTTTTGCGGAGCACGCGGTAATTTCGACCCGTTCCCTCGTAAAGGTGGAGAAGGACATTCCGTTTGAACAGTTAGCTCTGTTCGGATGCGCAGTTCTTACAGGAGTTGGCGCTGTCGTTAACGCTGCCAAAGTGAGTCTCGGGAGTTCTGTGGCAATTGTTGGGCTGGGCGGTGTCGGACTGAGTGCCGTTCTCGGCGCTGTTGCTAGTGGCGCACAGACAGTCTTTGCTGTAGATATCAATCCCAGCAAACTGGAATTGGCGCGAAACCTAGGTGCGACTCATGTGTTCGATGCTCGGGATCCCGAAGTAATCCTCAAAATAAAGCAAGCATCCAGCGGAGGGGTGGAGTACGCCTTTGAGACTGCAGGAAGTGTTGCAGCTATGAACGTTGCCTATGCGGTAACCCGACCGGGAGGTATGACGGTTACATCGGGCCTTCCTCACCCCCAAGAGCAATTTTCGATACCCCAGGTCACGCTGACAGCGGAGGAGCGAACCGTGAAAGGCTCATACTTGGGGAGCAGTGTACCGAAGAGGGACATCCCAAGGTTCATTTCAATGTTTCGGCGGGGACTCTTGCCTATTGATCGCTTGGTATCCCAGACAATCTCACTAAATGACATCAATACAGGTTTTGACCTATTAAACAGTGGGGCAGTTTCTAGGGTAGTAGTCACCCTTTAGAAGAGGGGAACTGCTCTGGTCGTTCCAAATATAACATGTCAGCCCTTCTGACCGAATCGGCGCAAGGCCGCAATGGGGCAGGCAAGATAACGCTGATGCTCATCACTGCGGCTCAATGTAAGCTACTTGTCTGTCGAGGTTACACTAGTTGACAGTATCCATTGTGAAGCGTACTCACCTTATTCATCAGAGTGAACCAGTTTGGACTACCCAACTGAGTGCATGCAATCGTTTCTCGAGTTCTTCAATCAGTCCATCATCCACGTGCTTCCACTTTAACAGAAAGTACAGGCTGCGAAGGAAGTGTTCCAGGTTCGTCAGGCGAATGACACTGTCCGGTGCAGAGCCTTCTGGCTTAGTCAACCGGTTCATCCAGTCCTCTAGTGCTTCGGTGGTGACCCATCCCTTTTCGAGAATTCGACTGACTGTAAATGCTAGCCTGTCGTCTTCTTGAAAGTAGATTGGACTGGACAGCGTCGCCAAATCAACAATACAATGGAGCACTTCCAGGCGCTCCTCGTCAGTGCAGAGTGGGTGAAGAGCGCAACTGTCCAGTGCATCCGAGGTATGTGCAATGGTATGAGCCCAACCTTTTCCGTTAACATAGCCGCGACGGTCTCTCTCCTCTCTCGCGTAGGACAACACCCTGTCGATCGTTTCGTGGACGAGACCCGCGTCCAGTTGAGGGTGTTCTATATCGGGATCGAGAATCAACGGTACAACAAGAATTGAGAAACCTCGCATAAGAACTGAATCGGTACCTGATTCACCAATTCGATAAAACAAGTGTTGGTCATCCAGTGCCACCTTCAATAACGCTTCGCGCTCCTGGATGCGTAGTATGCGGTACTCTGTCAGTAGACGAGCCAAAAGGGAATAAGAGAGCTCGTCTCGTAAGCGCGCATCCGTTGAATCGAAGTTCTCTAACAGGTCCAGACAAAATGCCAAAGGGTCGGTCCCCGGAGGGAGCAAGCAATCGTTCTCCATAATCTGTTCTAGTATTTCCGCATTGTGTGAATCGGTCTGTGTCATTTTGCCCTCCATGTGCTATTGCTACCAGTATACACTGTTACATGGACATATCCCCCAATTGCGAGGAGATAACGAACCCTACGTTCGAGTTGATCGAACCCAGGGTCTATGCGTTGTAGCTGGCGGCGTGTCGCCTGACATAGGTGAGAAATTCCCTCGTGGCGTTTGACATGGCTCGTTTGCGGGAGCGGATTGAGCCAAATGTAATGTTCGTTAGATTGTGGTTGACTAGAGGGATTGGAACAATTTCGCCATTAGATACGTAGTAGTCGTCCTGTAGACCCAGATCGACCATGAAGGTAATGGCTAATCCCTCCGCCACGGCCCTTTTTATGACATCCGTATTATTGGATGTGAATAGGACGTTCATGGGTCCATATTTGTAAACAAAGTCAGCCAAAAATCGCCTCATATTATTTCCATTGAAAATGACTACAGGCTGTTTCACTACATCCTCGGGAGCGATTGACTCATATAATGCTAGGGGAGAGTGTGGGTTTACACAGACGTTCATTTCACCCCGCAACAGTCTTTCAAATATCACCTCGTCATCGCCTGACCAACCGTCTTCAAAGGTGGAAACGAGTCCGACATCGATTTTCTCGTCGTTTACGTCCTTGATGATGTCTTGTACTCCCTGTTCTGTGATTTCAACATTGACCCTCGGATAGTCATTTTTATAGGAAGATATTGCTTTTATTAATACTGACATAAACATACTCGGGATGGCTGATATCCGTAATTCGCCACTCTCCAGGGGGGTCTGCCTTTGGGCCTCTTCCTTAATTTCCGCCAGTTTGCCCATAGCTTCATATATTTTTTTGATGACCATCTTGCCTTCAGTGGTCGGTACGGTACCTAGCCGCGAGCGATTGAACAGCTTTACATCTAACTCCTCCTCAAGATTTGCAATTGCCTTACTCACTCCGGACTGAGAGATGTGCAGGTTCTCGGCTGCAACGGAAAACGAACGAGTCTTTAACACCTCAATTACGTATTCGAGTTGTTCGATATGCACCTTGTGCACCTCCCATGAGAGGACATCATATCCTGGGAAATGATGATTTGACATTATACAACATGTTCCATCTTGAGCCATCATAATAAATGAATTCAATTCATGCAAGTATTAAAAGTTGTTATTGGACATAAATGCGAGTCATTTTTATGATAGTAAATGAGCAGACGGAATAATCTATCAATATGTCAAAGGACCACTAGACTCAAGTCATCAGGAAGCCGAACGAGTGAGCGCATAGGAGTGGGAGCTATGACGAAGCAAATACTGAAGGATGTCGTGGTAATTGACATGAGTACTATCTTGGCTGCCCCCTTAACTGCATCGCTGTTGAGTGACTTCGGCGCAACAGTCATTAAAATCGAAGAACCAGATGGTGGTGACCCTGTACGTCAGTATGCTCCATCCAAAAGTGGAATTTCCCTTCAAAACAAGGTGATCAACCGAAACAAGAGAAGCGTGGCAGTGGACCTTCGGCATGAACAGGGCAGAGAGATCATACGACGACTTGCAAAGCAGGCCGATGCAGTCGTTACGAATTTTAGGGTTCCCACACTGAAAGAATGGGGATTGGACTACGAGCAACTATGTAGTGTAAAGCAGGATATCGTGATGCTTCACTTGTCCGCGTTTGGTAGAACAGGCCCGTACCGTGAGAGGCCGGGGTTCGCGAGGGTTGCCGAAGCGTACAGTGGTCTGGCCTATATGACCGGCTACCCGGACCGAACACCCATGTTTTCAGGTTACCCGATTGCCGATGGTGTAGGGGGAGTGTTCGGAGCGTTCAGTTTGATGCTTGCTTTGTATGAAAGGAGTCAGTCAGGGCAGGGGCAACTGATAGACCTCGGTTTGTACGAACCGATGCTAAAGATGATGGAGGGCCAGGTCATCAGCTATGACCAAGTTGGGCTTGTACCTGAGCGGATTGGTACCAGACATCGTGACATTGCCCCAAATGACCTATATAGATGCAAGGATGGAAAGTGGGTTGTGCTACCGGCTTCAACACCGAACATGTTCAGACGGCTTTGCGTAGCAATCGGTAAGCAGGAACTCGCCAATGATGCGCGGTTTATCACGAACAGTGTCAGAGTCGAGAATCGGAGTGAGCTAGACTCGGTTCTTCAGGACTTCTTTATCCGCTTCGAGGCAAATGAGGTCTGCACCAGACTTCAACAGCATGGCGTCGCAGCGACAGAGGTGTATTCGATTCAGGACATCATTGGAGATGAACACATTCACGAGCGAGGCAACCTGATTCGCGTGTTTGACGAGGAGTTAGGGGAGGCGCCGTTGATTCAAGGAGTTGTTCCAAGACTTTCAAAGACTCCTGGGAACATTCACTCCCTTGCCGAATCACTGGGGCAGAGTACCCGCGCAGTGTTGGAAGAGTTGGGGTACACCGAGACTTCCATTCGGCAGTTAGGAGCGACGGGAGTGGTGCGAATCTAAAACTTCGGGAAAGCGACGGTACAGAAGACATAATACATAATATGGATATCGTATATTTGTTGGTTTCCTCTACTCATATTGTATGTGCTTGTGATTGTTCCTATAGATTACTGAAATGAAATCGAACGGGGAGAGACGTCGGATGGGGAATTTGAATGGACGTGTGGCAGTTGTAACGGGCGCAGGGCGCGGAATCGGAGCAGCCATCGCAAAGCGACTTGCGGCTGACGGGGCAAAGGTCGCGGTCTTGGATGTGACTGAAGTCTCAGCAGGTTCTACTGTGGGTGAGATTAGAGACGCATTGGGAGATGCTGTGGGGATTGCCTGTAATGTGTCCGTTGCCGAACAAGTAGACAGTGCATTTGAGACAGTTGTTGAGCGGTTTGGGCGTTTGGATATTCTCGTTAACAATGCGGGGGTCATTCGGGACAATTTATTGTTTCGGATGACGGAGGCAGATTGGGACGCGGTAATGGACGTACACCTCAAAGGGCACTTCCTCTGTAGTCGTGCTGCCCAAAGATACATGGTTGAGGGGAAGTTCGGCAGAATCGTTAACTTGAGTAGTACGTCAGCCCTAGGTAATCGCGGTCAAGCAAACTACTCGGCTGCCAAGGCAGGAGTGCAGGGTTTTACGAGGACACTAGCGATGGAATTAGGCCCCTACAATATCAATGTGAATGCCATCGCGCCTGGATTCATTGTGACAGATATGACAAGACAAACCGCAGCGCGTATGGGTGTCGACTTTAATGAATTACAGTCACGTAGAGCCAATGAGATTCCACTTCGTAGAACAGGCAACCCTGACGATATCGCTGGCGTTGCGTCATTTCTGTGTGGTGATGACTCAAGTTTTGTATCGGGGCAAGTCATATATGTCGCAGGTGGACCACGGGGATAGGCGTAGAACTCGACGGGTGGAAACCAATCCGGCCGCCAATAATAGACTGATAGATTCGATACAAGTTGAATTGCTGATGGAACCAACAGTGAGCGAGGAGAGGTCATGACACTGAAACACATGGCGGCGATAGTCGGAGTCGGCGACATAGGCTTGCAGGGTGGTCGGGTCCCTGCTGGTAAATCCGTTCTACAAATTCAAGCGATGGCCGCTAAAGTCGCTTTAGAAGATGCCGGACTTAGTTTGAAGGATGTGGACGGTATCCTCACCACGGGAATGTGGGGGATTCCAGGGCCCGGCACATTCCCTTCAATGCTAATGGCTGAATACCTTGGCATCCAGCCCAAATTTTCTGATTCCACCAATATAGGTGGGGCTTCCTTCGAAGCACACGTTGGACATGCTGCGGCAGCCATTTCGGCTGGGCTGTGCGAAGTGGCATTAATTCTGTACGGCAGTACGCAACTCACCGAACGCACTCGCACATTAGGGGCAAAGTTCTCAGGGTTAACGGACCAATTTGTTACTCCATTTGGAATGCCACTACCAATTGGAGCGTATGCACTGGCAGCCAGACGGCACATGTATCAGTATGGCACAACCAGCGAACAGTTAGCTGAAGTTGCAGTATCAACTCGTAAGTGGGCGCTCTTGAATCCCCAGGCCACGAAACGTGAGCCACTAAGCGTGTCCGATGTATTGAGTTCTCCACTGATTGCAGACCCACTCCATCTGTATGACTGCTGTTTGGTGACTGATGGAGCTGGAGCAGTTGTGGTCACGACGAGTACTAGAGCTAGGACGTGTAGAAGAGCACCAATATGGGTACTCGGGCACGGGGAATCTCACTCCCACTCTTCCATCCAGGCCGCTCCTGACATCACTCAGACAGCTGCAAAGTTATCTGGAAGAAACGCTTTCCAGATGGCCGGGGTGATGCACGAAGATGTCGATTTAGTCGAAATATATGACTCCTTCACAATCACGGCACTCCTAACCTTGGAAATGCTCGGGTTTTGCGGCCTTGGTGAAGGGGGCCCATTTGTCACTGGAGGTAGAACGGCGCCTGGCGGGGAACTGCCGATGAATACGAATGGTGGTGGTCTGTCATACGCTCATCCAGGAATGTATGGAATATTCTTGATTATCGAGGCCGTCAGACAGCTGAGGGGTGAGTGCGGTACGAGGCAGGTTCCGAACGCCAAAATCGCTCTTGTAAACGGAACGGGTCTCCAGTTGTCATCAGCCTCAACCTGCATTTTGGGGAGGGATTAGTGTGACGCCTAGTACCAGACCGTTACCTGTACCGGATGGAGACACGGTCGTATTTTGGGACGCATGCAATCAAGAAAAACTTGTCATTCAACGCTGCCAGCATTGTGAAAATTATATCTTTTATCCACGCGCAGTCTGCCCGAGGTGTATGTCGAGTGACATCAGTTGGGTTGAGTCCTCGGGTCATGGGAGAGTGTATTCATATACTGTCGCTTACCGTCCTGCTCATCCCGCCTTCACCGATGACTGCCCATACATTGTCGCTCTAATTGAGTTGGAAGAGGGAGTACGTGTTCTGTCCAATGTGATTAAAGTGGCCGTCGATGAGTTGTATTGTGAGATGCCAGTAGAGGTGGTGTTCCTGGACATTGGTGGAATGAAATTACCGCTGTTTCAGCCTGACTCATCTCAACACTCGCCGGACGCTAGAGCTTGTGAAGGAGGGAGCGGGTGACTGAGCAACGCTTTCGTGGAATGTGGACAACCTTGAGGATAGTCCAGTAAGGGTGTTTGTCGAGCGATATGCATCCGATAATGATGATTATGATACATTAATTATTTCAGTCGGAATATTGACTATAGTCCGTTTGTGATGGTAGAATTTGCGCATAAATAGGCAGTACATCGCTCAATTACCGCATTATCTCTAATTTCGTTTGCATCATGATAGTTCAATTACTTACAAATAATTATTCTATATTTACATACCTGAGAGTGGGTCTTGAAAGCGATTTACAATTTGTGAAAGCGCTCTAATGAGAGCACAGGATTGTCCATTCCATCGAAGGAGAAATGGGGGTAGTGGAATGTCGGGAACCTTGGCAAGAACTCAGTTCGGTTTGGTGGAAGGTTTAAGAGAAGGGGACGTCTGTGTTTGGAGAGGTATACCGTATGCAGCGCCTCCCATAAATTCTCGTCGGTTTCATCCACCACAAAATCCTGAATCATGGACGGGTGTGAGAGAGACAAAGGAGTTCGGACCGGCGTCTCTCCAGTCGAAGAGCCCTTCGATGGAATTTTTACTCGACTCTCCAGTAAGCCAAGCTGAGGACTGTCTATATCTGAACGTTTGGTCGCCGTGCGCGGATAGTCACAGACGCCCTGTGATGGTCTGGATACATGGTGGGTCATTCAATTATGGTTCGGGTTCAAGCTGCATGTATGATGGGAGATTTTTTGCGGAACAAGGCGTCGTTGTAGTAACGATTAATTACCGCGTTGGTGTATTTGGCTTCCTGTACCTCGGTGAGGTTGGCGATGAAGACTATCGTGATTCGGTAAATTGTGGCCTCCTCGATCAAGTGGCTGCATTGAAGTGGGTAAATGGGAATATCGACGCATTTGGTGGCGACCCGGACAATGTAACGATCTTTGGAGAATCTGCGGGAGCCGTTAGTGTTGGCAACCTTCTATCAATGGCAAGTGCAAAAGGGCTGTTCCATAAAGCAATCCTACAGAGCGGGACAGCGAGAGCGAATGTAACTCGCGAAACGGCGAACGAACTGACAAGGAAACTTCTGGATGAACTTCAGTTGAACACGGGAAATTTATCGAAATTAGAGCACTTGCCTGCAGAAACCATTATGAATGCTATTGGAATTTTTCCACGCAGGGTCTTCGGTCCTGTCGGAGACGGTGTCGTCATGCCCGAGCGACCGGACTTAGTACTCGCTGAGGGCGTCGCATCAAATATACCTGTCATAGTTGGGACAAATTTAGATGAGTCGCGGCTCTTTACTAATTTTGATCCCGTATGGAAAGGCCAGACTGACGAACAAAACGTGAAGAAAATATTAGAATCTTCCTTTCAATCCTTGTGGGAAGCCGTATATCAATCCGTGATGCAAAATGGAGAACTCACAAGGAAAAATTATGAGGACGCAATGACGCACTATGTGTTTACCTACCCGGCTATATTCTTCGGCGAAAGTCAAGCGAGAAATGGTGGTCAGGTTTGGATGTACCGCTTCGATTATGAGAGCACTGCTCTTGATGGAAGTCCTAGAGCTTATCACGCACTGGAGATCCCGTTTGTGTGGAATACAATACGTAATCCTGAGACAGAACGGATGACAGGCAGTGATGCGAATCGCTTCATCGTTGCGGAACACATGCATAGACGGTGGATCGCCTTTGCGCATCATGGCGATCCTAATGTGCCTGGGTTGCCAAGCTGGCCGCAGTACGACCCGCAATACAGGTCCACAATGATTTTCGATGTAAATAGTGGTGTTGTGATGGACCCTGATTGTCAGAAACGTTTGAGTTGGGAACAGGTATTTAGACATAGATGAAGTGCTCACCGTGACGACCGGTAACCGTTTGTACGCAGATCGGATGAAATTTGAAGGGGGTGAGGTTGGAGAAACCATGAACTGGAGGGTACAGGGCAGCCTAGTGGCTACACATTTACATACGTACCTAGTCTGGAACTGCAAAATACCAGCTATACAAGGGGGAATTAGTATATGAGGATGAAAAACAGTTTATTGGCGCTCGGACTGGTCATAACCTCATTGACGTTCGTGTTGGCCGGATGTGGCAACTCTACAAGTTCGACCTCAAGTAACAGTACGCAATCCTCCCCAGGCAAGCCCCAACATGGCGGCGCAATTACGATTGCTTATCCCGTGGATATTACTAACTTTGACCCGCTCAAAGGGACTACGGGCAATGACTTCGCTCTGCTTTATCCGGTCTATGATACGCTCATTAAACTGAGTGCAAAGTTGAAACCAGAGCCCGAGCTTGCGACATCCTGGAGCATGCCCAACAGCAAGACGATTATCCTGAACCTCAGAAAGGGAGTTACGTTTCAAGATGGAACGCCCTTCAATGCAGCTGCAGTAAAGTTCAATATTGACCGTGCTAATTCACCGCAATCCCTAGACACAGAATTGAATGATGTAAAAAGTGTGCAAATTATCAATAATTACACTGTGGAGCTTCATTTATCGCAGCCCGATTCCTCCATCTTGCTCTCCTTGGGAGAGCGTGCTGGCATGATGGTTTCTCCGACAGCAATCAAAAAATATGGTAATAATTATCCTCAGCACCCTGTGGGAGCTGGCCCGTTCGAGGTCACTAAACACATTCCTAACGGAGAAATTGTTTACACTGCTTACAAACATTACTGGGACAAGGGTCATCCGTATCTTCACCAAATCACAGTCAAAGTAATACCGGATGCCAATTCTGAAATCAACGCCTTGATGACAGGCCAGGTTGACTTTGTTCCCGGTGTCGCACCGCAAATGGTTGCAGCATTGAAGAAGAAGTCAAATATTGTTTTGAGCGAAACTAATTCATTAGGGTTTCAGATGCTCTACTTGGACACAGGCAAGAAACCGTTTAATAACAAGGCGGTTAGATTAGCTGTATTGTACGGAATTAATCGGTCACAACTTGTGAATGCGATTAACTTTGGGCTCGGGGTACCTACATCTCAGCCCTTTCCAAAGGGATACTGGGCGTACGATAAAAATATCAACATTCCATATGACCCTCAGAAATCGAAGCAATTGCTTAAAACTGCCGGTCTGACGCATGTATCGTTCACATTACTGACTTACCCAATCGCCATTTGGGAAAACTTAGCGAATGCTATCAAGGGGCAATTGGCCAATATTGGGATAAATGTGACTGTGCAAACGATGGAGCCAAACGCGGCTGTTCAGCAGTTCCTTGTGAACAAGAATTACAGTTCATTGACAGGAAACTGGGGAGGTACACCTGACCCACAAATGACAATTGATGGACTGTTCTCGACCACCAGTCTTTACAATACAGGAAAGAGCATGACTCCAAAACTAAAGTCACTGTTGTCAGAGGTGAATTCTACCTACAATCAAGCCAAGCTTGCAAAATTGTACGGACAAATTGACAACGAGGCGATTGTAAAGCAGGGGTTCATAATCCCTCTATTCACGACTCTCAATATTAACGCGATGGACCAGAGGATTCATGGCTTCACGCCCAGTTTAGGTGCCACAATGTTTGCTAACCTCTGGGTGAACTGAAATTACGCTGCATGGTGAAGCGGAATTGATATCCTGCTTCACCATGCTACTAAGGTGGGGTTATGATGTTTTTGAAATTTCTCCTAAGGCGTTTACTGTACGTCATACCACTGCTGTTGGTCTCGACGCTGGTTGTATTCTCCTTAACATTACTAATCCCTGGCGACCCGGTTTTGGCCATGCTTGGTCAGACGGCCACGCATTCAAAAGTTTTAGAATTACGACGTCAATTGGGACTCAATCAACCAGTGATTATCCAGTATTTCCATTGGCTGATCAATGCGATTCACGGAAACCTAGGTAGGTCTGTCTTTACCGGGGAACTTGTGAGTCAGGCTGTCTCACAGACATTTTTTGTGACGATGCAACTGGTCGTCGTAGGGATGATTTTTTCCGTTGCGGGCGGTCTGTTTTTTGCTATTATGTCCATTTACTTCCCCAACAGCTGGATGGACTACGTCGCACGCTTTTTTGGAACGTTAGGTACAGCCATACCAAATTTCCTGCTTGCGATGATACTAATCATCGTTTTCAGTTTGAAGCTGAATTGGCTTCCGGCGACTGGCTTTACGAATGTTACGGCTGGACCGATATCCTTTTTGAAAGAAATTCTATTACCTGGGTTTTCACTGAGCCTGGTTGGCATTGCTGTCATCACAAGGCACTTGAGATCATCGTTAATGGAGACCATGGATGCAGACTATGTTCGCACTGCCTATTCCAAGGGTGCAAGTCGCTACCGAGTGATTTTCAAACACAGTCTTCAGAATGCCATGTTGCCAGTAGTAACCACAATCGGTCTCTTGTTCGGAACCATGTTGGGAGCGACTGTTGTAGTAGAAAACATATTTGCTATTCCAGGTATGGGCCAACTCATCGTCAACGCGATTGGTCAACGCGACTTTCCAATTGTGCAAGGTGTAGTGCTTGTCATGATTGTCATGGTGGTTGCTATCAACTTCATTACAGACGTTGTCTATGCCCTGTTGGACCCGCGGATTGATTTCTAGAGAGGAGCCGTAGTCATGAGTTTTAAAATTGTTTTTAAGCGATTAATGGCAGAAAAACTTGCCTTTGTCAGCCTGATTTTTCTTGTCATTCTCGTCATCATCGCAATACTGGCTCCTGATATTATCCCTTATGGACCATTCCAACAAGACTTATCTCAGGTCATGTCGCCGCCAAGTGCCAGGCATTGGCTAGGCACAGATTCATTGGGGCGCGACATTTTTAGTCAACTAATCATGGGTTCCCGGACCGCGATTAAGGCAGGACTGTTCTCCATTGTGTTTCCGCTCTTAATCGGTGTGCCGCTGGGGGTTATGAGCGGTTATTTTGGTGGCATCATGGATGACATTTTTATGAGAATCGTGGACGGAGTCATTGCGGTACCTGCCATTATTCTGGCCTTGGGGATTACAAGTGCATTGGGAGTTAACCTTTGGAACGCCATGATGGCGATTGGTATCATATTCACCCCGCAATTCGCTCGACTCGCGCGGGGACAGACTCTGCAGATACGGTCAGAACCTTATGTAGAAGTGGCGAAGATTTCGGGCTCCGGACCTCTGTGGATTATTAGCAAGCATATTATTCCTAATATTTCTCCTCCAATTATTGTTCAGGCTTCGTTTAATCTCAGTATCGCGATTCTCATTGAGACCACGCTGAGCTTCCTTGGTATGGGTGCTCAACCACCTGACGTGAGTTGGGGCAGCCTGATTCAGCAAGGCTACACAATGATGGACGTAGACCCATGGATGATGGTGTATCCGGGGATTGCCATCATGCTGACAATCTTGGCGGGAAACTTTCTCGGGGACGGTCTTCGGGTAGCGCTGGACCCTAAATACCGCAAGCTGTGAAGATGGGAGGGGACAATTTGAGTACCGATGCACCACTACTGGAAGTGAGAAACTTACAAGCGTATATCCCGTCATCGAAGGGCGTGATAAAGCCTGTGGATGATGTTTCATTTTCCATTCGCAAAGGTGAGATAGTAGCGTTAGTCGGTGAGTCAGGAAGTGGAAAAAGTGTCACCTCTCTATCCATTATGGGGTTGAATGCAAGTGCCATCAAATATCAGGCGGAGAGTTCTATTTTGTTTGAAGGCCAAGATTTACTTAAATCAAGAGAACGGGAACTTAGGAAAATTCGCGGTAATGATATCGCGATGATTTTCCAAGATCCGATGTCTTCCCTAAACCCCGTCCATTCAATTGGAAGACAAATTGCAGAATCTCTGGTCCTTCATAAGAAAATAAATTACGTGCGAGCAAAAAAGACGGCTCTGGAGTTATTGAATAAAGTAGGCATTTCGGATGCTGAGAGACGGCTCGATGACTATCCTCATCAATTGTCGGGTGGGATGAGGCAGAGGGTCATGATTGCAACAGCACTTGCATGTAATCCAAAACTGCTCATTGCTGATGAGCCGACAACTGCGCTCGATGTCACCATTCAGGCGCAAATCTTGAATCTCCTAAGAGATTTACAGAAGGAATTTGGCATTTCCATTCTGTTGATTACTCATGACCTCGGAGTTGTAGCTGAAACTGCTGACCGCGTTCTTGTCATGTATTGCGGAAAAATAGTGGAGGAAGGCTCCGTTGGCGATGTCTTTGAAAATCCCAAGCACCCTTATACGAAAGGGTTAATGGAGAGCATTCCTCCTCTATACGGGCCTTCCAAAGAGAGTCTGAATGCAATTTCTGGGGTTGTTCCGAATCCGCTAGAACTACCCAAAGGGTGCAACTTCGTCACGCGCTGTGCTTTTGCAACGGACAAGTGCAGTGAAGCTGCTCCGAGTTTGCAAGAGGAAGGCTTTGGAAACCGAGTTTCATGCTGGAATCCAATACGACGGCAGGGGGAGAGGGAGAGGGAACATGACAGGGAATCAGCCACTATTGTCACTGAGAGGCATTAAAAAGTACTTTCCCGTAGGTAGTGGGCTTTTTGGTAAGAGGAATCACTTTATAAAAGCTGTGGATGGCGTGGAACTTGATATTTATCCCGGTGAGACAGTGGGTCTGGTCGGTGAGTCTGGATGCGGTAAATCCACAATAGGGAGAATGGTTGTTGGACTTACGGATCCGACGGGTGGGGAAATTTATTTCGATGGCAAAAAACTGTCTGATTACAAAAGAGGGAAAGACTTCGGAAGAGATCTACAAATGATTTTCCAGGATTCGTACTCTTCGCTTGATCCGCGAATGACCGTTTCCGATATTGTTGCCGAGCCGCTTGTTCTTCACAAATTCGGAACAAAAATAGAGAGAAAGAAGAGAGTGGATGAACTGCTTGAGAGAGTTGGACTGGCTAGCTATCACAGTAGCCGCTATCCGATTGAGTTTTCAGGCGGACAGCGGCAAAGAATCGGGATAGCGCGTGCTCTCGCCTTACAGCCAAAACTAATTATTTGTGATGAACCTGTATCTGCATTAGACGTCTCAATTCAAGCTCAGATTTTGAATTTGTTAAAGGAAATCCAGAGGGATATGGGACTTTCCTATTTATTTATTGCCCACGGGATGCAAGTAGTCAAACACGTCAGCGATAAGGTTGCTGTTATGTATTTGGGTAGAGTCGCCGAATTTGCAAGGAAGGAGGAGCTCTTTGAGAATCCGCAGCATCCCTATACAAAGGCACTACTGTCAGCCGTACCTTTGCCTGATCCAAAGCTCAGGGATAGGGAACGTATTATCTTAAAAGGAGATTTACCCAGCCCTGCAAATCCTCCAACCGGATGCCGTTTTCACACACGTTGCCCAGTTGTGATGGAAAAATGTAAGACCACCGATCCAACGCTCCTTCAAATCGCAGAGGACAGATGGACGGCTTGTCTGTTACACAACGCACAACGAACATAAACAATGAAGTAATGTGTGAAATAGAGGGGAATCATCTCATCTGCTTGGAGGTTACTATCATGGGGAAATTGTCTGGCAAATATGCCATTGTTACCGGTGGAGGAAAAGGGATTGGCGAAGCGATTGTGAAGCGCTTCTTGGCGGATGGACTCGAAGGAGTAGCGATACTTGATTACGACAGGAATACTATGGAGACAATGGTGTCGACGCTGGGTCATGCAAGCAGCGAAGTACTCGCGATTCCATGTGATGTATCCAATGACAAACAAGTAGAGGAGGCCGTGTCCCACGCTGTAAGTACATTCGGATCAATTGACATCCTCGTCAACAATGCCGGCATCACCCGGGATAGCATGTTTCACAAGATGTCAGATGAGTCTTGGGATGCAGTTTTGAATGTAAACCTCAAGGGGGCATACCACCTCTGTAAATACGTCGTACCTATCATGCGTAATCAGTCTTACGGGAAGATTGTCAACATCTCATCCATTTCTGCGTTTGGAAATGTTGGTCAAGCAAATTACGCTGCCTCAAAGGCAGCGTTAATTGGGTTCTCAAAAACGCTCGCTAAGGAGGGCGGGCCGAAAAATATTCGTGTAAATTGTGTCGCTCCTGCTTTCATTGAAACAGAGATGTACGAAGGTGTACCTCAAGAAATTGTAGCTGAGCACATAAAGCAAATACCAATGAGAAGACTTGGCCAGGCAAGCGAAGTAGCAAATGCTGTAGCGTTTCTTGCCAGCGATGAGGCTAGTTTCATATCAGGGCAGTGCCTCATTGTAAGTGGAGGTGTGTCGGCTCTATAGCGCACTAGAGTCGGGGCAAGCACTGCCGATTGCGGTTTGTCCTTGGGTTTCAATGAACCGCCTTTGACAGACGTGTAGAAATTTACGTATCGAAGGTTTATCAACAGGCAGAACAAAAAATACTCAATCCAAAGGTGAATGCATAATTGGACGGCAAAATTGTAAACCTACTGTGGCTTGCCAAAAGTGAGTACCCATCCGGGAGCAGTCTTGAACCTCATTCCCATGATTATTATCAGATTTACTATGTCATTAGTGGAGAAGGAGATTTCATCATAGGTAAAGACCATATGACCCTAACCAAGGGAGAATACATCTTCACTAAACCTGATGATATTCACGGCATTTCTACCACGAGAGATGTAGACGGGGATTCTCTACGAATGCTCGAAGTGAAGTATGTGGTCTTTGATACTGAGCTTCAGGAAAATCTGAATCAAATCCCGCTCGTATGCCAAGGCTCGGACGATATTGAGCAAATGCTGGATCTTGTGTTCACTGAAGCAATTGAGACGCTTCCCTGGTATTTGGAAGTCGCTACACACACGTTCATTGCCGCGCTTTACCACATGATTCGCTATCAAAAAATTGAGCTCGCCACTAATAAGCGGACGTCTGAGATAGTGGATACGATTCGGCAGAACATACAGGACAGTTATAAAGACGACGTCACATTGGATCAATTATCCGAGATAGCGGGTCGAAGTAAAAATTGGATTTGTAGAACATTCAAACAGACTACAGGTATGACCATTAATCTCTACCTAAATAAAGTACGTATTGACAAAGCTGCAGAGTTACTGGTCAACACGAATTGGGGCATATCAAAGATTAGTCAGGCCGTGGGCTATAACAATATTTCGCATTTTATCAATTCGTTTAAGAAAATTGTTGGTACCTCACCTGGTAACTTCAGGAAGAATGAACTCAGTGGTAACGCTCTTGTGAGTTCCAATGTCAGGGCGATTGCGACGATTCCAGCTCAGAAGGCAAGGAGCGATGTATAGATATTGTCACACGGAAGCGACTGATCAACCAGAATCCTACATGAATGAGGTGAGATGAATGTCGATTTTGTCGGGAATACGAGTGTTGGACTTAACACATTATATCGCTGGGCCTTATTGTAGTCAGATACTCGCCGACTACGGCGCAGACGTCATAAAAATTGAACGAATAGAAGGGGAAATTGGGCGCACATCGGCGCCACTACACGACGATATTAGTTTGTATTTTGTTTCTGAGAACCGGAACAAAAGAGGGCTGTCTTTGGATATGAAGACTGTCAAGGGGCGGGAGATTTTTTACCGATTGGTAGAAACGGCGGACGTTGTAGTGACGAATTATGGTTCAAGCGTGCCTCAGAAATTAGGATTTGACTATGACACAATCTCAGCGATCAACCCAAGAATCAGCATGGTGCACATAACTGGATTTGGGGCAACTGGACCTTATAAAGACTACGGAGCGTATGACGGCGTTATTCAGTCCATGAGTGGACTGGCGGAACTATCCGGGCACCCTGATGGACCGCCTACCTACGTCGGTTTTTTTGTCGCCGATCACTTAGCTGGATTGCAAGGTGCCCTCGGTGCCATGTTGGCTTTATTTCATAGGGAGCGAACAGGAAAGGGTCGCTTTGTTGATATTAGTATGCTTGACGGGCTGGTATCGTTGCTAGGTTTCAGTGTTGCTGAAGCACAGCTAGACGGAGTCATCAAGCAGAGATGGGGGTTGAGCGACCGCTTTCAGGTCTCGAAGGCATTTCCGACTCAGGACGGTTATGTATTTTTAGGTGCATATCTCAATGCCCCTGACAATAAATGGGCTGCATTTGCTGAGTTAATCGGGAAAAGTGATTGGGCTCAGAGTCATTCTCAATTCTATACCGAACAAGGCAGAAGAGAGAACAGGGAAGTACTGGACTCGGAAATTTCCAAATGGACCCTCCAACACACAAAGGAACAGGCCTTTGTACTTCTGCAGCAAAGTGGCATTGCAAGTAGTCCGGTCAATAATCTTGGGGAGGTATTAAGCAATCCTCAAATTGAGCACAGAGGTATGGTTCAAACGCTATTGATGCATGACGGCTTAGCTGTTGCTGTTCCAGGCACGGCGATAAAGATCGCGGGAAGTAATATCAAAGAACCCACCTTACCTCCGTCCCTAGGGGAGCATTCAGAAGAGATATTAGCTGATTTAGGATTTTCGGAAATGGAGATCAAAGATTTGGAGATGAACAATATAATTCGCGTCGAAGCTCGCAGTGCTCCGGTCTAATCGTTTGAAATGACGGTTTCTATGTGCCAAACAGAACATCATCAAGATGGGCTGCTGAAGGGAGTTGTAACTGTTGCAATTTCGTAAGAGCAAGGATGACATTGTTTGTGTCAGTGCAGTCAGGACTCCATTTGGCCGTTTCGGTGGGTCATTGAAAGACATGGATATTTATGACCTCGGTGCCATAGCCATGAACAATGCTATGGAAAGAATTAAACTCGACCCAAGTGTCATTGATGAAGTGTGGTGGGGGAACGGCGACACCAGCAGCACGAAAGATCCGTTTACACCAGTTGTCGCCCGTCAAACCATGTTGAAGGCAGGAATCGCTCCTGAAACTCCCTCAGTAACCATTGACCAGGCTTGCACGTCAGCCATGAGTTCTGTCAAGTACGGTGCCCGAAGTATCAGACTCGGAGAGGCCCAGGTAGTTTTGACAGGTGGTTCTACTAGCTTCAGCACAGTTCCATTTTTCTTGCGCGGTCTTCGGTGGGAAGGGAAAAAGCACTCTTCCTTTATTGTGGAAGACCCAATCATTCCACTCGGCTACGCGGACTATGCACCAGTAGCAGTTGACTCCGGTGATGTTGCCATCGAGTATGGTGTCTCCAGAGAAGAACAGGATGAGTTAGCTTTGGCGAGTCACAAGAAATATGGTCAAGCTTGGCAGACAGGTTTCTTTCAACGCGAGATGATGCCGCTTGACATAGTGCGGACGGACAAGAGGGGGAACACCATCTCACGAGAGACCTTAGATATAGATGAGCAATATCGAGCCGATATCAGCGCAGAACAATTAGCCAAATTGCAACCCATTTTTGGAAATCAAACCTGCACTGCAGGAAATTCGCCAGGCTTGAATGATGGGGCTGCCACACAAATTATGACCACAAGAGAACATGCGGAGAAATTGGGGCTCGATGTTCTCTATACCTTAGTGTCTATTTCAACCATGGCTCTTCAGCCGAGAATCATGCCTGTATCTCCGGCATTCGCCATAAAGAGGTGTTTGGACGATTCTAAGTTGACGATCAGCGATATGAAATTCATTGAGATCAATGAAGCATTTGCCTGTGTACCATTGGTTTCAACTAAATTGTTATCCAATCCCAGATTTCTGGAGAGCGATTACAGGGAAATGGTCAGTGAGGCATCGTCGAATCCAATCCTTGATAATGACGAAGCGGTCTATGAGGATTTGAAATCCAGACTGAATGTGAATGGAGGTGCCATTGCTGTTGGCCATCCGAACACCTCTAGCGGAGCTCGCATCATGATGACGGCCGCATATAACTTGTTGAATCACGGCGGTGGTTATGCCGCATGTGGCATTTGCGGAGGTTTGACTCAAGGTGCAGGAGCAATCATCTGGGTTGAATAAACAATGCGTCGGGCATCAACCAAAATTCTATGCTACATAAGATGTCGCATAAGCTTGACCCGCAAATACACTAGGGAGTTAACGCGCATTCCAACATCATGTTGACCAAGGTAAGGGAGGCGATTCACTGTGGGGAACACGCTTCGAGTAACAGTCGTAAACTGTGGTTCAATGACCTTCGACAGAAGTGTAGTCATGACAGGGGCAAGCGGGGACATCACCATCCCAACTGCCGCCTACATTATCGAGCATCCTCGTCACGGACTCATCCTATTTGATACGGGCTTAAACTACCACGGTGCGGACCCTGAAGAAGCTGATGTTTACTGGGGACGAGGACTGCGTGACGCGCTGGGTTGCTCAATGGAACGTGATCAGGCTATTGACAGACAACTGGACAAGCTTGGGTATCAATTGGCAGACGTGAGGGTGGTCGTACTGTCACACATGCACTTTGATCATGCTGGAGGCATGTGCCATTTTCCGAATGCTACCTTCGTGATACAGAAAAAGGAGTTGCAGTACGCCTGGTGGCCGGATGAATTCTCGAAAGGTGTTTATTTCTATAATGATTACAGGGAGACACGTAACTATCGATTTGTCCAGCTAAATGGCGATGTTGACCTGTTTCATGATGGAACCGTGCGACTGATTGCAACACCTGGTCATAGCCCAGGGCACCAGTCCATGCTTTTGCAATTGAAGAACCGGGGTCCATTGTTACTTGGGGCAGATGCAGCCCATCTTCAAGACGCGTACCGCACGTTCAGTTGCATGCCGTTTGATTGGAGTATAGAGAGTGCGACAGAAACGTATCATCGGATTCGACAGTTGTCTCTTGCGCAGGTGGAAGTAGTATTTTCGCATGACCCGGATGACTACGATCGACTTCCACATGACGGAGAATGGGCCGATTAGTTTACCTATACCATTGGACTCATTTTCGGTACCGTTTTGATGATGGCGAAGGCCGGCCCGCACAGCGTTCTTCATTTTAGCTACGCAAACAAGCTATGCGCGAGAATTTTAGTGTTCAAGGACAAGGAAGACATTTTGCTCAGCTTCTTCGATGACCTGAACGGCGTTTACCAGGAAGTGTTCAAGCTAGGCAGTGCGATTCCAGACCCACTTGAGCAGTTCAAGTACACGGTTCGTGAACTCTATCGGTCCATTGACCAAGTTTGGGAGCTCTTCATTATTATGTACGAGGACTATGGGACACTCGACAAGGACACCTTGCGTCAAGTCCTCAACATGGAACGTGAAACCTCGAACGCGATTGCTCAGATCATTCGTGGCGGTCAAGAGCAGGGAAGGTTCTACTCGGGCGTCGACGCTGACGTACTCGCGTTTGATGTGGTGAGTCTCGGTCACATGTGGGCGTTGAAGAACTCCAACCGTCTCAGAAAATGGCTGTCACTGGAGCAGTACATCGAGTTTCATCTGCAATTTTTCATGGCACTGTTGAAGCAAGGAGAACGCTAAAATCTTCGGAGCTATGAATACGCTTTCGCGCGGTGTGAGAGGAGCGGCGTGTTGAGCGAGCAATCTTAAATGAAACGCCCATTGCCGGCGAGGATGAACCAGAAAAGGACTTGACTCAGCAGGTGCCGATGAGGTCTCGCTGTCGTCTGTGACAGCGCCCCGCTCCGCCGACGTCACTGTTTCAACGCGGACTTTCAGCCTCGCCGAGGAAAGTCCGCAACCTGTTCAAACCCCATCCCCATCCCCAAGGGAGACCTTGCGAATTGGCGCCAAAAGTGCCATCTTGTCCATAGAGCTACAGAGTGCCTCCTCAAGAAGAGGTGAACAGTTGTTTCATTCGATGTTAACCTATGTGCACAAACATGCTTTGCATAAGCTGTTCCTTATATTCATGGTTCCGCGCATTTCCTATGCTCTAATCGCCTGGCTCATCGGATATCTGACTCATGACTCTGCCGGTCTATATCATGATTTGCACCGCACGCTATTTGTCTCCGACTCATTGTGGTATTACTCCATTGCGTCATCCGGATATGACCACGGGCACTTTACACTCGCTCAACAAGCCAATTGGCCCTTCTTCCCGCTTTATCCATGGCTGACAAAGTTCATCCATGTATTCGTTCCAGCCGTGCACATGGTTGCCATTGGCATGGCCATCAGCAATATCTCCTTCTTCGCATTTATGGTGTTGCTGTACAAGTGGATGAAGGATACGTTGTCGGAGCGGGTCGCCATGACGTCAGTCATCATCGTCGGGTTGGTTCCACTCTTGCCATTTTTCATGGCGTATCGTGCTGCGAGTTTGTTCATGCTTCTGAGCGTGGTCTGCCTCATTCTGATTGACAAGGAAAAATGGGCTTGGGCTGCAGTTGTTGGTGGAATCGCGAGTTTGGAACGGCCTGTTGGCGTGTTGCTCGCTGTCCCCTTTTTGTACCGCTTGTGGATGGACTCCGGGTGGTCAACAGCAAGGAAAATCGTACGGTCTTGCCTGCTTCCGCTGTTTGCCGTAGGATATGCAACCATGACCGTCATCAGCTACCTGTCAACTGGGTATGCTTTGGCCTTTATCAAGATACAGGCGACATGGGGAAGGTTTCTGACGTACCCGTTTCATTCAACCTACGACTGGTTTCGTCACCCTGTCCTGACATCAGACGGAGGATGGTCCATACCGTTTCTTAGCATCCTGTCATCCCTGTTTGCCGTTATCGTTTCCATATATATATTAAAAGATAAACAACTGAGATATCTGGGTGTATACCTCTTACTGACCTCGATTCTGGCGAACTGTTACACGACATACCAGGGCGTTCCAAGATTTGTCGCAGAATGCGTGCCCATCTACATTGGGATGGCGCTCTTCACAGAGAAATTCAAGTTAAAATATCCGGTGTATTCCATGTCAGCGGTGTTTCAGACGCTGTATATCGTGCTGTGGGTGATGGGCATCAAAGGTGTCTTAACCTGATCAAAGGATCCCATGGCACAAACTGACTAGTCCACATTGCATGCGGTAATGACCCGATTGAGCCTTCTTGTCCTGCGGCGAAGAAACGATAATGGTTTTAGTACCGCACCACGGATACACCCCACAATTTTGAAACCACGGGCCACATTGTCCGTGGCTTTTTCTGCAGTGGTGCATACAAACGTATAGAGAACAGGCCGGGTTTGAAACGCGGTAGTGGTTCCGGATGTCCTCTCAGTAGGAAGTGGTCGATATGTTCGTAACGCTACTGCTGGTGCCTTTGGTGGGCCTCATTTGTGGCCTGGTTCTATTCAGGGGAAAGTCGTTGCCGATTCCCGACGAAAGACCTGTGCCGCGTGGTAGAATATCCGTCATCATTCCTGCGAGGAACGAGGAACAAAACCTCCCTCGGCTATTTGAATCGCTGGCAACTCAGACAACGCGTCCTGACCAAGCGGTTTTGGTGGATGACCACTCTAGCGATGGCACGTCTACGATTGGCGAAAGGTACGGCGTTGAAGTGTATCGTGCACCAGAGCTCCCAACGGGATGGACAGGGAAGAACTGGGCCTTGTGGAACGGATATCTCCATGCTGACGGAGATATTTTGGTCTTTTTGGACGCGGATGTCCGCTTGGCTCCTCGGGCCGTTGAGTCCTTGCTGTTAGGACAAAGCCGGGAAGGGGGAGTCGTATCTGTCGTTCCATACCATTTGGCAGAAAAGTTCTACGAGAAGTTCGCTATGGTATTCAATGTGCTTGGCATCTTTGCTTTTGGCTCGCCCTTTGAAAGACGAAGTACGAAGAAAGGTGTGTACGGTGCCTGCATCGTGGTCTCGAGGAAGGACTATGAGACAATCGGCGGGCACGAGAGTATTCGGTCGGAAATGCTTGATGACTTGAATTTAGGCGCGCGGTTTCAAAACGCAGGCATTCCAGTCACGAATTATATCGGTCGTGGATTGGTTTCCTTTCGCATGTATTCCGGCGGAATGAGAAGTGAGGTCGAGGGATTCTCGAAGGGTGCCATCTTAAGCACGGCTTCCCTCCATGGGTTCACCCTGCTGTTCGTTATCTTGTGGATTATCGGTCTGCTTGTCTCGCAACTGTCGTTGCTGTTTATACACATCGCTCACTATCCGCTTTTGCTCGTCGGCTATGTGCTATATGCGATTCAATTTCTGTACTTTAACCGGAGCGCGGGGCGTTTCGGTCTCTTGCATCCCGTCTGCCACTTGCTATCGACAATGTTTTTTCTCGTCGTTGTCGGATACTCCACCTACCAGGCCGTGTTTCGCAAGCGGGTCGTCTGGAAAGGCAGGTACATACACGTCGGGGGTGGCAGATTATGACCGTGGTGCTGACCTGCATCTGTCTGCTTTCGGGATCACTCATGTTTTCGTACTGGTTGGGTTTGCTGGCGAAAGTCAATCTGCGTGGGGTTGGAGACGGGAATCCGGGTGCCTTTAATCTCTGGAGAGGCGCCGGTTTCAAGTTGGGTCTCCTCGGCGTTGCGCTCGACTTCGTCAAGGGGTATCTACCAATCTTCCTCATTTTGCATGCTGGACTCGCTTCGGGATATCAGCTTGTCGCGATTGCCCTCGCACCCGTCATCGGCCACGCATTTTCACCGTTTTTGCGCTTCAAGGGAGGAAAGAGCCTGGCTGTCACGTTTGGCGTGTGGAGTGCTCTCACAATGTTTCGGGCTTCTATCTGCTTCGCAATCATCTTGGCCCTGATGTTCCTCGTGGTCAGGGTCCACAAGGGAAAGGCCGCGACGAGTACGGAGGATGGGATGCAAACCACCTTCGGGTTTCTGCTGTTATCCCTCTACCTACTGATTGCGAAATCTCCCACGGCATTCTTTTGGATTTGGCTTGGGAACTTCCTCATCCTCCTTTGGAAAAGCAGAGATGCGGCGGCAGCATTGTTCAAAGGCAAAACAACCCCTGCGAGATAGCTTCCTCCTGTACCATTAAGTAACTCCGCAACTGCCTTGCCCATTCTGACAATCCCATACAGGTAAGAAGAATGGAGTTCAGTTCCAACTAAATCAATTGGACGAGTTACAGCCCCGGTGCCGGTATATGATTGGTGGTTCCAACTACACAATAGGTGCCTCGAAGAGGGCTTATAGAACCTAGGGAGGTTGTCTATTAATAGGTGATCATAACGGAGCCTCTGAAAACGCAATCGTTCTGTGTACAGTTGTCTGTTTAAGTTAATTAAATTGTTATTTTTATTGTTGACAATATAGATAACTAATATGATAATGAATCCGCCGGCAATTGTGTGACAATTCCCGAGTGTAAACGGTGACATAAGAGCAGGACACATTTGTTTGGCAATGATGGGACCCATCTTAGGAGGAGGATGTTGTTGATGTCCGTGAATGGCTCTAACAAGACACTGCAGTTACTAAAGGGTGCTTATGATCTTCATCTACATGTTGCACCTGATTTGGTTGAACGACGCATCGACGATATTAGTCTCGCAAAGGAATTTTTGGACAATGACTTTAAGGGTTTTGTATTAAAGTCTCATTACTACCCTACGGTGGAGCGTGCCCAAGTGGTGAATAAGGCCGTTCCCGGCATATCGGTTTTCGGCTCTGTGGTCTTAAACCACACAGTGGGTGGCTTTAATCCTGTCTTGGTAGATATCGCTGGAAGATCAAAGGGAAGAATTGTTTGGATGCCGACTTTTGATGCGGAGAACGAAAAAGCAGGGAGAATTGACACGCCGGTAACGGACAAACTTCCATTTTGGGCCAAAATACAGCGACAAATTAACTCCAGGGGCATCGCGCCAGCTCCTCTGACAGTGGTCGATCAAAATGGCGATATTCGAACAGACGTGAAAACTTGCTTGGAGTTAATCGCTGAGTACGACATGATTCTGGCAACTGGCCACCTGAGTCGTGACGAAATATTCGCCTTAGTTCCTGTCGCCGTTGACCTCGGTGTGCGGCGAATCATCATAACCCACGCCCTCTACCCTGCGGAAAATTTGTCTGTACCTGACCAGGTCGCACTTAGCGAAATGGGGGCATTTATTGAGCACAGTTACACGACCTTTTACACAAATAAGGCTTCGTGGGACCTGTTGTTCGAATCCGTCAAGGCCGTGGGTTCGAGTCATTGTATTTTATCCACTGACTTGGGACAGACGATCAATCCACCTGTTTCCGCAGGCTTGGTAGACTATGCGAATCGGTTTTTGGACGTGGGTTTTACTCTGGATGATGTGAGGACAATGATGGTCGAAAACACTATGAGAATGGTTGAACCTGACCTCGTCCCGCGTCGATTTTCATAGGTAAGGAGTTGTCAGGCGTAGCCGGTGCTCGCGCTGCGCACTTCGTCGGAAACCGGCTCAGCCATCGCTTTGCTCCACATGATGCAGACCGCGAATCATGCTGTGGAGCCACGTTGAAAGGGTAGTGATTGTCTAGGGGCAGCCTAGAATAGCTTTGTGTGAAAACGATATCATTCACAAAATACATAACCTTGATAAGGAGTGAAAATAGTGGCTTCTGTTGTTGCGACAGTGACTGAAAATCAGTCCCTGACCCCAGAAGGGCGTAGAACAGTTTGGGCTGCATTCTTTGGCTTTACCGTGGATATCTTTGATGTCTACCTACCTACGATAGCGCTTGGACCCGCTTTGACATACTTCGAAGCTAAAAGTATGCCTGCCTCCACGGCGTTAACATGGTTCTATGTTACTTTTGCCGCGTCCCTGCTAGGAAGGCCCTTAGGTTCGTTTATTTTTGGCCATATGGGTGATCGGTGGGGTAGGCGCAAAACAACACTTTGGGCAGTTGGTGGGTTTGGAATTGTTACTTTACTCATGACTCTCCTGCCAGGATATCGAAGCATCGGCATGGCATCACTTGCGCTTTTGGCGGTTCTGAGGTTTATTGACGGTGTATTTTTAGGTGGGGAATACACGGGGGCTACGCCTTTGGCGATGGAGAATTCTCCTTCTCGCAGAAGAGGCATGTTAGGCGGATTTATTAATGGCGGGACTGGAGTTGCGTTCGCAGCAATCTCGGTAGTCACCCTCATCAGTTTACACATTTTCCCGGAGTCGACCGGACAGTATAGCGTGTGGGGATGGAGAATACCATTTGCTGTTGAAGTGATTTTAGCTCTCATCCTTTGGACGTACTACTATAAGACAATCGAAGAGTCCCCGCTGTGGAGGGAGACTGAGAAAATTAAGTATCCTCTTAAGGAACTGTTCTCTGGCGCGCACTTTCGCCGCCTTGTCGAAGTATTCATCGTCATGACGGGGGTTTGGTTTGTGACGAACTCTACTGAAGTCCCGATTCCTGGTTTGCTTGAAAAGGATTTCAACGTTTCTAGCAGCCTTGTTACATCGATAGAGATTGTAGCGAACATGTTAATGCTCGGATCCTTCATTCTAGCAGGATATCTGAGTGATAAAATTGGTCGAAAGAAAATGCTTTCGATCATGGGTGGAATCAATATTGTTATTGCACCGTTCATATTTCTGTGGATGCTGTCTGCAGCGAAGAGTTCGCCAGACACGCTTTGGGTGATTCTTCCGGTGCTATTCATTCTGACTAACTCCGTATTCGGGGTGCTGAGCGCCTATATCACAGAGAGATTCAGCACACGGGTGAGGTCCTCTGGGTACGGTATTGGCTATAGCCTTGGGATTGTCATTCCATCCTTTTCATCGTTCTACATGCTCGGGCTAAAGTCTTTCATGCCCTATGCTGACACGGGAATCGTGCTTCTTGTAGTAAGCGGTGTGCTGATTTTAGTGGGTAGCCTGCTTGGTCCGGAGACGCGTGGTAAATCAATCGTCGATTAACCATACTGATGGTATGATGTAGGCGAGCGTTGCGAAAGCTGTCTGGGCAAAGGTGGTCTCATGAACACAATCGGACAAGAGAAATTGACAGAAGACGAGTGTTACGCTCGCCTTCGAGAATTGATCATTAATGGTACGTACCTGCCAAACCAACACCTTATTGAAAATGACTTGGCGAGCGCCTTTCATGTAAATCGGGTTTCGATTCGCACTGCGTTAGCTAGGTTGGAGCACGAGGGCTTGGTTGAACGCGAGCGTTACCGCGGCGCACGGGTTCGTCTAGTCACGCAAGAGGAAGCCGTTGAGATTCTGGAGACGCGAGTAGCTCTGGAGGGTATGATTGCCCGTCACGCGGCGAATAGAGCGACTGACGAGGATATCAGTGAGCTTCGCCAGATTGTGGCCACAATGAAAAAATACTATGAAGGCAATGACCTGCTTAAGTATTCGGAGACCAACAGCGCCTTGCACAAGAAAATTGTAAAAATCGCTAAGCATCCAACGGCGAGTAGGTTGTTGGAAATGTTGAATTCGCAGAATGTGCGATTTCAGTTTCGGACCATCTTGGCACCAGGTCGGCCCGAGCGGTCATTTTCTGAACACAGCGCTATTGTGGAGGCTATTGCGAACAAGGATGGAGAGGCTGCTGAGACAGCCATGAGACTTCATTTGTCGCATGTGACAGATACGCTCAGGCAAATCACATAACACAGGAAGTAATAGGTCCCGATACGTGCAAAAACAACGGACGGCACATTGTGTACTAAATTGTTGACAATATAGTATATTATATTATTTACTTGATTGTGTAACGTCAATGTTACCTGACTTCAGATGGGAGAGAACAAGTTATGACCCAGCAACAAGAGACGGTATTTGTCATCAGCGCTCATTCCGCAGATTTTGTATGGCGGGCAGGCGGAGCCATTGCGCTGTATCATCAAAAGGGATACCGAGTCAGGGTGTTGTGTCTCTCTTATGGAGAACGCGGTGAGTCCGCAAAACTGTGGAAACTAGGAAAAACGTTGGAAGAAATCAAAGCAAAGCGTGAAGCTGAGGCGCGAAAAGCAGCTGAAATACTCGGTGCTGAAATTCGCTTTTTTGACGTTGGGGACTATCCGCTTGAACCTACGAAGGAACTGCAGGACGCCATTGTTCAGGAGTTTCGCCAGCACCGGCCAAAGTTTATTTTAACGCACTCCCTCGAAGACCCGTACAACGCTGACCACCCTCGTACAACGAACTTTGTGCTTGAATGCCGCATTTTGGCCCAGGCGGAAGGTTATCCGTCCGAGCACCCGATTATCGGTGCGCCTCCGGTGTTTCTGTATGAACCACATCAGCCCGAACAGTGCGACTTCAAAATCCAAGCGTTCCTCGACATTACGTCAGTTTTCGAACTCAAGCGTCAGGCGATGGAATGCATGGAGGCGCAGGAGCACTTGTGGAACTACTACACGGACGTTGCTAAGCGGCGGGGCTCCCAAGCAGTGCGCAACGGCGGCGACAAGTCCATTGTGCACGCGGAGGCTTATCAGCGCATCTACCCAACTGTGGGAAGTGAATTGGTATGAGCCATAGAATTGTAAAAAACATTACGCGACCGAACCAAGTGGATATTGAGAAATTGGGCGAGCTCGGGGTGGCAACTGTCCATGAGGCCATGGGACGGACAGGGTTGTTGTCACCGTACCTGCGGCCAGTTGATCCGAAGATGAGAGTGTGTGGAACGGCTGTGACCATCTCGAGTCACCCTGGGGACAACTTGATGATTCACGCCGCCATTGAGGTCTGCCAGCCAGGTGACGTACTAGTTGTCACTGTGACGTCTAACAATACGGATGGCATGTTCGGTGAGCTACTGGCCGTCTCCGCTAGGGCACACGGAGTCAGGGGCCTAGTCATTGACGCGGGTGTGCGTGATACAGCCGAAATTACGGATATGAACTTTCCCGTTTGGTCGAAGGCCATCAGCGCGAAGGGGACAGTCAAAGCAACACCAGGGTCGGTGAATGTACCGGTTGTCTGTGCCGGTACTCTTATCAATCCCGGGGACGTTATCATCGCAGACGCGGACGGAGTTGTCTGTGTGCCAAAGGCGTACGTTCCCCAAGCCGTGGAGAAAGGGCAGGCGCGGGTAGAGAAGGAGAACATGACACGGGCTCGCTTGGCGGCTGGGGAACTTGGATTAGACATTTACAATCTGAGGCCAACGCTTAAAGCTCTCGGCGTAGTCTACGTCGAGGAATCGAACGAATGAAGCAACATGGTCTTGGTGCCATTCACATGAAGAAGGTGCAATGATCAATGGCGAAGAGGGAAGTTTTACATGTGAAAGGCTCTAACCACCAAAATCCAATTCCGACTGCAATCAAGATTGGGAACATGGTATATACGTCGGCTATCATCGGATCTGACCCGGACACGGGTGAAATGCCGCGGACGGTCGAAGAGGAAATTGCGAATCTCTTTCACTACATTAGGGAAATTATGGATCTCGCCGGTGGTAGCGTGGGTGATATTGCCCACTTGAGCGTCCTGATGACCCATCGAGAATATAAAAGGCTCGTCAACGTCGAGTGGGAGAAGATGTTCCCTGATGCGAATGACCGCCCCGCAAGACATACCACGGTTCAGGACCTCAGGGATGGATTGAGGGTCCAGATTGAACTGACGGCGGTGTTGTGACTCCGCGTTAGGATGGGGGAAACTATCGTGAGAATTGGGTTCATCGGATTTGGAGAAGCAGCCTCCGCGATTGCTACGGGGTTGCGTGAATCCGGAGTAGACCAGGTCTATGCGTACGACGCGTACCGAAGTGACGCACTGCAACATAGAGTTCAACAAGCAAGCGCAATTTTGGTGGATAGCTTACAGGGACTGGCAGACTTGAGTGAGCTTGTCCTTTCCTTGGTCACGGCAAAATCTGCTCTGCCAGTCGCGAGAGAATTCGCAACCTATGTCACACATGACGTAGTTTATGCTGATCTGAACTCGTGTTCGCCGAAAACGAAACAGCAAATTGCGGAAGTGTTTGGGCAGGGTAAGGTCAAATTTGCAAGCGTCGCTGTGATGTCTGCGGTGCCGCCCTTACGCCATAAAGTCCCGATGCTCTCCGATGGACCAGGCGCCGATGACTTTGCTGCTCAATTAATGCCGTTCGGTATGAACATCGAAGTAGTGAACGGTGAAATCGGGTCTGCTGCGGGGATTAAAATGTGTCGCAGCGTGATCATTAAAGGCATGAAGCGTTGTTCCTCGAGGCTCTCTTGGCTGCAGATCAATTGGGTGTCGCAGAACAGGTGTTGGAATCCGCGGATGCTTCCTTTAGAAACATGACGATATCTGAGCTTGCTAACTATTTGATCACGAGAAACATGATGCATGGGGAGCGTCGCGCGCACGAACTCTTGGAGGCAGCAGATATGGTTGCAGATTTGGGGCTCGAACCCATGGCAACACTAGGGGCTGCTCAAAGACTCACCTGGTCAGCGTCGCTTGGAGCCAATACACGATTTGAGGGGCGACTACCAGAATCATATCAGAGCGTCATTGCCGCCTTGCGAGCATCTTCAGCACAATAATGCCAACCAGGTGATGAAAAGGCACCCATGCAGTTGTGGGTGCCTTTGCGCTTCTTCTACAGGCATGTGCGTTGCTCTGGAAAAGTAGAGATGCAGCTAAATCATTGTTCAAAGGCCGAACACCCTCCACAAGAGATAGCTCCCTCCTGTGTCAATAAGTGACTCCGCAACCTCCTTGCCCATTCTTGTAATCTCATGTAGCGTAGGAACAAATAATGTCGGATTTTGGCGCTATCGGTCATACCGTATCAAGGACCGAACGTAGACTGCTGAGAGACGAGAGGGATGGGGGCGTTGGGTGAGATGAGTTCAGTGCCAAGTGAGTCCATCAGGGACGAGGCGGATCGGCGCGCTACTGCCCGACAATCAGCGATTCACGGCGTAGATTCCGTGAGACGCGGTGGGCCTCTTGGGGCCAATCCCGTCCGTCGCACCGCGGTCGAGGAGAAATTGCGGGAGGCTAGGCGGGATCTGTTGGATTTGACCCTGCGCAACAACATGCTCAACTTTCGCATGCCCAAAAGCTTGGGTGTGAACCTCGAGGACCAGTCGATTAGCGAAGTTTACAACCACTTGGTGCGCCACCACGCGAGTATCACTTTCCTTGCGACCACCGTGGAGAAAGAGGCTGCGGATGACGCGGAGACCGACGGGGAAGATGGGATTTCGGGGGAATCACACCGCACTCGGGCGATGGCATCGGACAACTTATCGCAAGACCGAGGCACAGCGAGAGCGGCGAATGGCGATGGCAAGCGCATTCTGTCTGCCCCGTACACAGCGGATCAACTGAAGAACCGCTTGCTCCACAGCTATCGCACGGCGAGAACCTCCATGGAGGAACAAGGCGCGAACACGTTGTTTCTCGCTATGGGGTTTCTTGAGTGGTATGAGGCGGAGTCGAGCGATAAGCCGCTCATGGCGCCGCTGGTGCTCGTGCCCGTGACGCTAGAACGGGACACGGCTCGGGACAATTTTACAGTCAAGTACTCTGACGAAGAGGTCGTCGAGAACCTCTCGCTTCAATACAAGTTGAAGACCGACTTTGGGCTTCTGTTGCCAGCGTTGGAATTAGATGACGCAGACGAGAGCAGCCTGTCTGCTTACACCGAAGCCATCTCGCACACTGTGGCAAAGCAGAAGCGCTGGGCCGTGCATGCGGACCGCCTGCTCATCGGCTTCTTCTCGTTTGGCAAGTACCTGATGTTCCGCGACCTGGAGGCGGACCTCTGGCCGGACGACGCGAATCCGCTCGACAACGATATCCTCGCGTCCCTCCTCGTCGGGGGATTTCGGGAGGAACCATCGGACGTCGGCGAGGATGCACGCCTCGACGACGTCCTGCCACTCGCCGACATGCAGACGGTCATGGACGCGGACAGCTCACAGCTGACTGCCGTCGTCGATGTGGCGCGCGGGCGTAACTTGGTCATCCAGGGTCCGCCCGGAACGGGGAAGTCGCAGACAATCACGAACGTGATCGCAAGGGCTGTCCTCGATGGCAAAAACGTCCTCTTCGTGGCCGAAAAGATGGCTGCGCTGGACGTGGTGAAGAGCCGCCTTGAGAAGGTAGGCCTCGGCGCGGCGTGCCTTGAACTACACAGCAACAAGACGAACAAGCGCCAGCTCCTGACCGAACTCGACCGTACGTGGCAGTTGCGCGGAACGGCGGGAGCGCCTGAGACGAACGAACAAGAGTACAAGATGCAGCGCAGCAAGCTTAACGAGTACATCGATGTGCTCCACCAGCCGATGGGCGACGCGGGTGTGACGCCGTACACGGCGATGGGTAAGCTCGTGCAGTGGCAGGAGCGCGCGACTGCGCAGAATTGGCCGGTGTTTGACGTGGACACCGGTTGGACGCGGGAGGCGTTCGTCACGCACCGGGACGTGCTGCGCGACGTGCAGGCGTTCTTGAAGGAACTTGGCGTACCGGAGCAGCACCCGTTTTGGGGCTGTGCGCTGACTGAGACCGTGACTGGCGCAAACTACGAGGCCCTGGTGCGCGCTCTGGCGCAGGCTGTGGACACCGTCGCTGACCTCGCCGCGCTGTGGGAAGGTGCGAAAGCGTCCCTGTCGATCCCGGTCGAGGACACCTGGGTTAGCATCGATGGTGCGGTCAAGGTGTTGCGCCTGTTGTCGACGGCGCCAGACTTGGCAGGCGTCGACGTACGCGACACTGCGTGGACCGACTTCGCGACTTGGCGGGACGTCATCAAAGCGATGCGCAGCGTGCACGAGTTCAAGGTGGAATACGACGCGCTCCTTCTCGCCGACACATGGACAAAGGACCTCGCCACTGTACGTGCGCAGTTGGTCGCGCACCAGTCATTGTTTGGCCGGATGTCTGGTGAGTACAAAGGCGCACGTGCACAAGCGATGGCTTGCTTGCGCGTACCGCAAAAGCAGCCGGAAGCGGAGATGTTGGCGTGGCTGAACAACGTGATCTACGTCCAGCAAACGCTGGAACGCGTGATGCGGCACGACGAAACGTTGACAAAGCTGCTCGGCAACAAGTGGCGAGGAACAGATACGGACTGGCTGACGTGTGCTGCGCTCATCGAGTGGATGGTCAATCTGCAGCAACTGCGCGTGCGCGAAGAAATCCCAGCGTGGACACTGGGCCTGCTCGCTCGGGCGGATATTCGCACGGCTGCGACTGGCACGTTGGCGTCGCTCGAACCAGCGCTCAAGCAGGCACGCACGTCTGTGCAGTCTGTCGTCGAGGCGCTGCAGTACCGGCAGACAGACATCGGCAGCGGCGGGCCCACGAGTGGCGTGCCGACCGGCGGTGCGGGGACCGGTGGGCTGACCGGCGACATTGCGGCGGACAGCGAGCGGTTGCGCCAATGGCAAGATGCGTTGGGGACTCTGTCCGGGATGGTCCGATGGAATTTGTTGACCGCTCGCTGTGACCAAGCGGGCCTGGGGTCAGTCGTTCGCACGGCAGCTTCGTGGGGGCATGCCGGAAATAGTCTCGTGGATGCCGTGACGTACCGCTGGTACGAAGCACTGCTACAGGTGGTGTTCAAACGGCACCCGAACCTCGCGGAGTTCGCGGGCAACGCGCAATGGGGCACAGTGGAGCGGTTTCGAGCGCTCGACGAGGAAATGACGCAGATCACGCAGAAGCTCGCGGCAGCGGCGCACCTGCGGCGTGTCCCGCCGCGTGAATCGAGCGGCGGCGAACTTGGCATCCTGCGCCGCGAGATGCAGAAGAAAGCGCGGCACATCCCGATCCGCCGGTTGCTCGCAAACGCGGGTCACGCTGTGCAGGGGCTGAAGCCGGTGTTTATGGCGAGCCCGATGTCGGTCGCGACCTTTTTCCCGCCAGGGAGCCTGCACTTTGACCTCGTCGTGTTCGACGAAGCGAGTCAAGTGCAGCCGGTCGATGCTTTCAGCGCCATTTTGCGCGGCCGTCAGTTGGTGGTCGTTGGCGACAGCAAGCAGTTGCCGCCGACCAACTTCTTCGACGCGGCAGTGGACGACGACGAAGACGCCGAGGACACGGATGTGCACACGAATGACATGGAGAGCATCCTTGGCCTGTGCGTCAGCCAAGGGATGCCGGAGCGGATGCTGCGGTGGCATTACCGCAGTCGGCACGAGTCTCTCGTTGCGCTGTCGAACGCGGAGTTTTACGACGGGCGGCTGGTCGTGTTCCCGAGTCCCGACCGGCAGTCGACCGCTAAGGGCTTGGTGTTGCACCGACTCGACGACACCGCGTACGACCGCGGCAAGTCCCGCACCAACCGTCTCGAAGCCCGCGCAGTCGCAGAGGCCGTCATGGAGCACGCGCGTGCCTACGTACACGGCGAGACGGACGAAACCCTTGGCGTCGTGGCGTTTAGCAGCGCGCAGGCGGACGCGATCGAAGACGAGGTCGACCGCTTACGCCGGGCGGAATCTTCGTGCGAGTCGTTCTTTGCAGTGTCCGGTGAAAAGTTCTTCGTCAAAAACCTAGAGACCGTGCAGGGCGACGAGCGCGACGTCATTTTTATCAGCGTCGGTTACGGCCGTGACAAAGACGGCTACCTGGCGATGAGCTTTGGGCCACTTGGGAAAGCGGGCGGCGAACGACGACTGAACGTGCTCATCACGCGTGCGCGTGTGCGCTGCGAGGTGTTCACGAACCTGCACTCGGACGACATCGATTTGCACCGGACGAAAGGCGAAGGTACGCGCGTGTTCAAAGAGTTCCTGCGCTACTGCGAGACCGGGTTATTAGACATGCCACATAGCACGGGGCGGGAGATGGACTCTCCGTTTGAAGAAGCGGTGCGCGACGAACTCGTGCGGCTCGGCTACCAGGTCGACGTGCAGGTCGGTTCCGCCGGGTTCTTCATCGACCTGGCGGTGGTCCATCCGGATGCCCCCGGCCGCTACCTCCTCGGCATTGAGTGCGACGGCGCTACCTACCACAGTTCACGCAGCGCGCGCGACCGCGACAGGCTGCGCCAGCAGGTGCTGGAGGGGCTCGGCTGGACCCTGCACCGAATCTGGAGCACAGACTGGTTCCACGATCGCAAGAAGGCACTCGAGAAACTGGTAGCCGCAATTGATGAAGCGAAGGAGTGGGCACAGCGGGAGAGCCTGGAGCAAACAGAACGGCCACAACGCCGCGGGCCGGCAGAGGCTGAAGTTCGTCGGCTGGCCGGAGACACGGCGGAGGCAGGTGCGGCGTCACTGCCAAGTGGCTCGGGAGTCGCGCAGGTCATGGCAGCGCCAGCTGTCAGCGCTGTCACGCAGCCGTACGTCGCTGCGACGCTTCAGATTCCGCCGCTCGGCGTTGAGTTGCACGAGGTTGCAGTCGGTCAGTGGGCAAACTGGATTGCTCAGGTTGTTGCGGCCGAAAGCCCCGTTCACACGGACGTGGTAGTGCGGCGAATCGCCGACGCGTGCGGGATTAAACGCATCGGCAACCGCATCCGGGCGGCCTATGACAAAGCCGTGCGGTACGCGACACGCCAACAGCTCGTGAAGGTAGACGGCGACATCCTGTCCGTTCCCAACCAAAGCAGCACGCCTATGCGCTCACGGGCCGATGTACCCTCGTACGAGAAGCAGATCAAGTTCATTGCACAGAGCGAGATCGCCGCGGCTATGATGGCGCTGATCGACCGCGCCTATGGCTACTCGGAGGAAGACCTCATTGCTGACACGGGCCGTGCACTTGGATTTTTGCGGGTGACGCAGGACATGCGGGACATCCTGGCGCACGTCTTTGCTTCGCTGCAGAAGAGTGGCCGCGTACGCCTGGAAGGCGTGAACTACGTGCGGGCGGGGGAGTAACTCCCCCCTTTCGGACTGCCAAGCCAACGCGGCAGATGTCCTCGCGGGACCATTTGGGCTGTTCTCTAGTGATGTACTAAATCATAACTGGGAGAGGAGAAATGGTTATTGGGACAGGTTGTTGACTATTTGTTCAGTGACAAAGCACAGCTCGTACACATTGGGTGGCACATTGTTTTAGCATTTCTGATCTATCTTGCGGCGTGGATTGGAATTCGCGTCGCCAGTCGAATGATTAGGCAGGTCTTGGCGGTTCGTAAAAGCGTCGACGACCGCAGGCGGAAAACCCTCGAGTCACTGCTGACGAACGTTGTGAAATACACAATCTATTTCATCTTGATCATGACCATTCTACCCTTGTTTGGCGTCAAAATTGCTGCTTTACTCGCGGGTGCAGGTGTGGCTGGACTCGCGATCAGTTTTGGAGCTCAGAATTTGATCCAGGATTTCTTCACGGGGTTCTTCATCCTGTTGGAAGACCAATATGGCATTGGTGACTGGGTGGAGATCAACGGCATTACAGGCAGCGTGACCATTGTCGGCGCTCGCATCACGGCGATTCAGGAGTGGACAGGGCAGACCGTCTACATTCGCAACGGGACGATTTCCCAAGTGATCAACATTTCAAAAGCCCCTTCATTGGCGGTTATCAGTTTCAATGTCAGTTACAGTACCGCCGCTGAAGAAGCTCTTGAAACGCTGCAAGAAGTGTTGGAAGAAGTGGTGCGTGAGGACGGAAATGCGTTGGGGGACATCCAGGTGCTGGGTGTCAATGCGCTCAACCAGTCCGATTACACCATCGAGGCGACGGTTAGCTGCAAGCCCTACGGTGAATTTTCGGTCCAGCGCTTGGCTTATAAGAAACTCCAGGAACGTTTTGCTACTGGTGCGTTAAAGCCTCCGTTTCAGAACATTGTTTGGATAAACGGCGCACAGACGGAGGTACAGGACGAGGTGCGGGCCGGCAGCGTGCGCGGCACGGAGTAGGAATGACTGCCCCAATCGCTGGGAACACACAAATTTTCACCGGAGTGACTCCCGAGCCGACGAAGGCCGGGATCGCATGGAGGGTCGAAAAGGACGTCACCAGTTACCTGCCCATTTTGCAGGGCAATCAGGTGTTTACAAGCCAGGTCGACAACTACCCGAACAGCACCTACAATGGGATACCGGATGTCTCCATCACCCTGGACTTTTACCCGGCTGCATGGAACCGCTCGGCGAGGGCGCAGGTCCCCGCGGTAGGCGTCCCGCTTCAGATTCATCCGCGCGCTCTGTTCGCTCACGGTCTTCAGACACAAATCCTGCCACTGCAGTCCAGCCCTAGCATGACCACACTGCACTCGCCAAGCAATGGCAACACCACCTTCACGAGCACCGTCAGTCTGCCGAGTGACTTGGTGGCAGCAAACCTCAAGGTCAACTTGATTCCGCAGATTAACGATGAGTTCTGGTGGGGCGAAGTGCCGGCGTTTCGGGAGATCGAGGTTTCGATTGACGGCAAACCGGCAGGCATAGTCTGGCCGAAACCGTACATCTACACAGGCGGTGTGAACCCGATGTTGTGGCGACCTGTCACCGGCATCCACACGATGGACATTCCCGCCTATCAAGTTGACCTGGGCCCGTTTGCCGGCATGCTGAGCGGCGGGACACACACGATTACGATGACGGTGCAGAACAACGCGGATTACTGGCTGGTCTCTGGGTCGTTGTTCTTGACAGAAGCACCCGGTGTGACGACGAGTGGCAGCGTCACAAAGGACACGCTCACGTTCCCAGCGAACGCACCGACCACCAACACTCCTGCGTACGGCAGCGGCAACGTGCTGACCAGTCAAACAGCCAACCGCAACTACACAATCGCTGGCACCATCACTACCGGTCACAGCACGTGGACCGCGCAAGTGCAGCAGTCTCTGCAGTTCTCAAATGACCAGACGAATACGACCGCAAATTACTTTGGGCTCGTCCACGGGAATCAGGTTGTCACCACCGATTCGCGTGTCAGCGGCCAGCACGTGGCGACGATGGATTGGCACACGATGAGCATGTACACACTGGACGCCGCGGATGGGTACATCCAGGACACGACATCGAGCAACTTCACGCTGCCAGCAAACGTAACACAGACCATGCAGGAGAAACAGAGGGTAACCTGGGGAGGTAGCGTCCTCTACAGCAGCAGTGAGTACGAAAACATACAAGGCTACGCGGTGATGCAGACTGGGGCGGGCTCGAAGCAGGTCGCTCTCGGGTCCACGACTGCCTATGCCCGCTACTCAAACTCGCTCGGAGAGAGGTACAACCGCGTCCTCATCGCCCGCGCGGGTAAGGTCATTTCGGACCAGGTCGGAGGCAACATGGGGCAATAGCGGGATCATTCGTAGAATCAAGCATGCAAGCTTGAAGCAGAAAGGCGCGGGTGGGGCGCCTTTCTGCTTCTTTCGGTTAGCGGTCCAATGCGCAAAGTGGGTGACATAGGCTGTCACCCAAGGGGTGTATGTTGCTACTACGAGGATGGTGATGGTTGATGAAAACGACAATGACAGCGAACGACCGGCGTCAGGTGGCACACCTGTTGAGCGTAGCTGCACCAAATTTCACAACTTCACGAACGGGACGAGGGGAATGGCGCGATCGGAAGAGGGCGTTGGATTGGGGCGAGGCCGTGGACATCTCGCAACAAGACGCAACTACGGGTACGCAGAAGGAAACTGAGGAAGAATGTCGACCGCGAGAAGCATCGAACCGGCCCAGTACGGTTGAGTCGGCGAGCAGAGACGTTCCCATTAAACATGTCAAAAAGTTGGAGAAGCGAATTCGGAGCTTGGAAACGTCGGTCGAATCGCTGCAAGAGGAGCGCAGTGCCAAAGACGTGGAGATTCGCAAGTTGAGCCGAATCAATCGACATCATGAACAAGAACTCCTCTCTCTTCGCGAGCAGCAGTCTAAGACACAACGAGAACTGGACACGATGAACCGTAAGCTGAAGCGGGCCGACAAGACCGCGGCGCAATACCGTCTGCAACTGCTCGTGTCGGAGCAACACGTTGCGGCCTTGCAGAGAGAGCTTGAGGACATGCGTGTACGGGTCATTAAGGCCGAAACGACTGTGGTTGAACTGCGTGCGAAACAACCGGCGCGCAGCGTACTGACCCAAACTGCTGTTGACGTGGTGCCGGAAGCTGCTTCGGAAAATTCATTGGAGCGACTCAGTTCTGAGACCTCAACAGGTGCGGGAGAAGCAACGTTTGAATCATCCGGGCAAGTCGCTACATCCTTCGACGACCGTACTGTCGACTACGAGGGTCTTGGGTACGTGCGACAAGAAGGTGAGCACTACTGGTTTCAGGACATCAACGACACGGACGTTGTCTACCGCGTTTCAACCGACGTGGAGATGGTCGTGTCAGACGGAGACGCTGTGCGACTGACCCACAGGTCGGACGGTAGTATCGCCATCACACCGCTCGACTGTCGGCCTGCTGGGCGGACCGCATCGATTCGTAGAGTCCCTGGCCGACGAGCGCTGCGCCGGGTGCGGACTGCACAAGTGGATCCGAATCGAGAAGGGGGTAGGACTGCGCTTGAGCGGGGAGAGGACGGGTGTGACATCGTGATTGTCGGAGGAGACTCACCGACCCGGTATCAAATGGCGCTGGAGCGCCCAGGTGTGCGGGTGCATTGGCACAACGGATTTGAGCAGCAAGAGAAGTTGGAGAACCTGCTTCGTCGCGCAGCATGTGTTATCACGATCGAAACCAAGATGGGTCATCGGGCGTTTTGGCGAGTCAGGGAACTGGCGAAAGCAGGACAGTACGTGTGGAAACACGTGAAGGTCAAGTCACAGACGACGGTTGTCCGTGCCGCGGAGTCGGCACTGCTGGAGTTGCGGCGCAACGCGGAACGCGTGCCAACACTATGAGAGGCCTGTAGGGGGAAAAGCCATCGCCATTATGTGTTGTTGAGGTGTATTCTGATTTCGACAACGGCGTCGAGAGGGGATTTCTGTGTTGTTCAAGTTCTCTAAGGCGAAGCTTCGGTTTGGAGTCTATATGGGTGGACGCAGGCTAAGGAAACTTAATGCTGATACGCTTGATGAAATCTATGAAGCCTATAATGAGTTTTGTAAGAGTCAAGGTTGTACCGAGGACTTCCAAACGCCAGCGTCTTTCGGTTACTTAGGCTGGCGCAACCCGAACAACGGTACGGTCTTAACTCTGCGAAGAGAGTAGCATGGTTAGGTTGACTGTGTCTGATCACGGTTTTATACCCTGCCTTCGAAGTGACAACGCCATGACGTGTATGAACCAATGATGGCTGAAGTACTCTGTACGGAGGGCGGAAGTCTTGAGGTGTTGTTGCTCGACAAATGATGGAGAGTATTTCTACGATTTGTACGAGGTGGTATTATAGAGGAAAGAATTGCAAACAATCGCAAACAGCAAGTGTGCCCTTTGAACACTCTGGGAGAGGTTGACTGATGGTATGCGTAAATTGTGGAGGTGGCTCGGTCCTGCGGTCGTGCTCGTTGTTGGCGCAAGCGCATGGATAACCACAACGGCTTTAAATCACGGTGCCCTACCGAGCACTCCGACGAGCGGATACGGGTCGGTGAAAAGGAAACCGAGCCCGCCTCATGTTCCACCAAAGCAAAAGGTTCATTCCATCTCTTCGTCAGGGAGTACGGGATCGACTTCGACTACAAAGACTTCGCCTGCTACCCTGAACTCTGCGCCTGTGTATTACAAGAATCAGGTTGTAGCGCTCATGTACCATGATGTTCAGGCAAAGAAGTTGCCTGGCGACGTGATTTCCCCAACTACGTTTGGGCAAGAACTGGCGATGTTGCGGCAACAAAACTTCCATGTGGTATCTTTACAACAAGTCATCTCCTTTCTGCAAGGTTCCGCTCCGATCCCTGATAATGCGGTTCTTATCACCTTCGACAACGGATATGAAAGTTTCTATCAGACGGTTTATCCGATGCTCAAGAAGTACAAGGACCCTGCAGTTTTATTTGCCATAGTTCGTTGGCTGTCACCCCCCCATAAGAAAGGGCTGTTCCAATCTCTGAACTGGCAGCAGGTCAAGCAGATGTACGACAGTGGCCTTGTCGCAGTCGAGCCACAGACGTACAACCTCCACTACGGTGCGCAAGTCGGCCCACATAGTACGTCGCCCGCCTCTGTGGCGCGGCTCTACAACCCAGCAAACGGCAGTGTCGAGAGTTTGGCTCAGTACGATGCGCGCGTCTATGCGGATGTTGCGCGAGCGCGCCAAGAGTTGATGACGAGGTTACATGAGCCAAATGTCGACGCTATGTGCTATCCGTTCGGAGACTACAATCCGAGCTTTGTCCACGTGCTGCAAAAAGCGGGTTACCGGTACATGTTTACGGCTTCGTTCGGTTGGGGGATTCTGCAGCACACCAATCCCACGACGCTTTATCGGATTGATGCCGGTTCACCGTACTTCACAGCGCCAGGCCTGATTTCGACGATTCGTCAGATCGCGACTGATACGGCAAACAACCCAACGTGGCACGCCCCATCACAGTACGTCCAGGTTTGGCACTATTAGTACGTAAATGCCAGTGCACCGGCTCCCGTGGCCCTTGCTATGTGCTTCCGTGCCTTTGGTGCAATTGCGATACTATGGAGTTTACTTGAGACTGCGTAAGTGGCGCCCATGGAGAACCATTCGGGTCTGATGATGCCGCAGCGGGGCTGTCCCCTTGATTCCACCATTTTGCTTGATATGGGGTCCCTTGGAATGTGATTCGATCACCTGCTTGATATACTGCCTTGCCTGACCAGACAGGGTACGTACCCTTCGGTACGGTAGGCTGCGGAATCGGTTTTTCGCCCGGCAAAACTGGTCCGATGAGATTCCACGGTGTTTGCCATGACTGCAAAACCGGGTTGTCGGGAACGTCACCTTGCGTCCACCACTTTGCCTGATAGACATTGTGGTGCCAAACCACTTTTTCGCCTGCGAGATAGGTGCCTGTTGGCGACCATATCTGATAGGGGCTCGTTGCTGGGTTGTCTGGTGTCCGTTGGCTGGCAGATATCGGGTCAGCTTTCGTAATCAGTCCTGCACTGAGAAAAAGCGCTCTTTGACTTTTGGAGTGCGCGCGAACGGGATCTTTTTACCGCTGAGCGCTTGCAGTATTGATTTCAGAACGCCTGCTAGGTTCACTGGCAGCAGGATTAAGTTGAAGCCGTAGATTCTGAATATGTCACTGCGCTTTGTACCCGTTGTATTTTAAGTCACTTGCCATCGCCAGAAAGTATGGCAACGCAGCAAGGAGAACAAATGGACTGAGGAGTTGCCCGTAAATAGGGTAGGCTAACAGAAAGATAAGGCCAAAACTAGACCAAGTTATCGAGGCCATATAGTTCATACGCAGTAGGACCTCGGCCCGTGATAGATACTTGCCTTGCCGTTGATGGTTTCGCATCAAAGACCACAATTTGGGTAGGATTAGCAGACCGCCGTTGGCCCATCGCCTTCTTTGTACAATGAGCGAGCCAAAGTCAGGCGGTGTCGCGCTGTAACTGAGGCGTTCGGGATAGTTCATCAGCGTCCACCCGTGTATCGCCAGGTCCACGCTGGATTCTGTGTCTTCGATCACCGTACGGTCTTGGATATACCTGCGGATTTCAAAGCCACCGACCCACTCTGCTTCGCCGATGTCATCCAATGCAGCTTTTCGGATGATTGCGTTCGCCCCAACCCAGAAGGTCGCATTATAGTAGCTCATACCCTGGTGCAAAATGTGTTGGATGTCTGTCGTCGCGCCCGCAATCCGTTCAATACGAGTGGCAGCCCCGCGGAACGCAGAGTACGGAGTCTGAGCTACCGCAACGTGACCATTGTCTGGTTGTTGCAGGAAGTAGACAAGACGCAAGCAATACTCCGGGAGAAGTATGGAGTCTGCATCCAGCGTAAGAATGAAATCGCTATCTGGAAAGGATAGACTATCCCGGCTGGGCTTTTCAGTGGTTGCCACAAGGATTGGACCATCTGGCGTCTCTACTTGGTGATAGGTATGTCCCATCAGACCGATATAGGAGTTGAGGTTCATGGCTTTGTTTGCTTCATGAGACAGAGAGGCGTACTTTTTTCGTTCGAAGACAGAAAGTTCAGTACTGAATATCCAGGTCAAACGTTGATACAGTTGGCTGACCCTTGCAAAGCCAAGTCGCGCGCCTTCGTGGTAGGAGGCCATTAAGGCGTCATGCACGATACGCAGTTCCTTTGCTAAACCGCATACTACTTGACGGGCAAAGAACTCCCCGACGTGGTCAACAATCTCTTCTCTCTTGGCGAGACGTTCCAGCCAGGTGGCTCCCCAAGCGTAGTTTCTCGCCAACTCCTTTGTCACTTCCAGACTAACCTGCGACACTGAGGGTTGAGTGAAGTTGAATTGCCAAAACGCGCTGTTGAAAAGTTCACGGGGCTCAGCGAATAAGTCGGAGATGTCTTCAGCCAACTGGCGAGTGGCGTGGAGGCGAGATGCGACAACCGGATCTGATGGATAGGGGGGGTCATCTAAAAGAAGGACAACTCGCATCTCTGGGTATTCCTGTAGCGCAGCCGATAGCAATGTCTTTCGCACAACATCTGGCTCTTCACTATAGGACGGAACCAACACGGTGATACTTGGTTGGTTCTTTTCGAAGAACCGGTCAATTTCGGCCCGCGGAACGCGCACATGTGTACGAAAGCGCTGGTAGGCGCCCTGGCGTGCCAAGAGATACATAAGCGCAGAAAATGTAAGCAACGTGAAAATCAGCAGGTATCCGATGGCCTCCAGTGTGAACTGATAGCTACTTGGACCATCAAAGTATCTACGTATGATGGTCGTTAGGACATAGGCGCCCCAAAGGGCGACCGTCAGAACAATTGCCAAGCGACTGAACACGATTTTTTGAGTCGACGGCTTGGCATGCAGTATCGACAACGGCCTTGTGCGTCGTTCGGTACCCCATTGCCGTTTCCAACTGCGATGAGTCCTGGGTTTTGTATGTGACATCTCCCGAGACAACCTCCTTTCCGAAGAAATAAGAGTGCAGACTCGTCTGTTCGTTATATAGAATCTATGGGTTCAGTATGGTGAATTAGAACGCTTCCGTCCACGAGATGTATGTTACCCGGCATGCATCATCGAGGCTCACTACTGCGTATACTCCTGAGAGTAAAGGGGCGAGTATGAGATACAGTTTCTTTGCTGTTCATCCTGGTGTATCAGTCGTGGATGCTCACGGCAGACGGAGCCGACATTGGCTACAAGGTCAGTGAGCTGAATTCATGCAAATTTATCGCAGTCGAATGAAAACGGGGCGGAGAGAGCCGTAGAAAGAACCTACGGCTCGTCTGTAGCTGACTTTGAGGATGACTTTTGCATTGGGGCCTCGTAATACGATTACGCTGATTTATGCTGATTCGGATGGGGACGCGGATGGACTCGAACCTGCAAACCTTCCTGCTTCAACTGTTCCGCATATACGTCAGCGTCTTTCTTAGTCATTGATTCGCTCGCAAACCAACCATTCCCGTCAGAAAACCAAACCACAAACATTTCCTCCATGTCAATCCCTCCACAATCTGTCTGTGAGTTAACACTATACCATAAACATTGAATTTTCGTTAAAATCACGCGACAATTGTGTATAGGTAATGCGTGGGCCGCCTGTTCTGTTCCTATCCGACAACCAAGGCGGACGTTCCTCATGTGAGAGCGGGTCCGACACAGTCGACAGGTAGCAGCTTGACGGCAGCGGACCCTTGGCAATTCGTGATACCTGAGCTGGTGAACTTTGTGAGTCGTTCTCTGATGGAATCGGGAGACCGTTTCGTTTAACCCTCGGTTTCAGACTGAACGACCGCAGATGTCTTGTCGTACAAGTTCTGACGAGTCTCCGCAATGCCTGGTTGGAACTGGATCACGGCCGATGCTCGTACATCCTTGACGTGTTGCATGGCTTGTTGCACCTTAGCCTCCCCAGAAACGCCGAGGGAAGAGGCTGCGTCAGCGATCGCGGTGCCAGCGAGCGCTCCTTGCGCCATCGCGACGAGGGCGCTCTCGACGCCGGTGATGTTCCCAGCTACGTATAACCCGTCGAGCGGCGTGCGCAGACGCTCATCGTGAACCGGGATGTATCCGCCCAGTGTGGGGACGAAGGTGAATGGGACACCGGCGACACCGGCGAGTTCAACCAATGGTGCCAGGTCTCCTGCAATCGCGACGAAGTCGACTCGCTCTTCTCGCTCGGAACCGCGGACGATGGTGCCGTCTGCGGTGACGTCAGCCAGCAGCACGGACTCAACGTGATCAGTCCCTTGTATGCGAAGTGCGGTCGTGCGTAGTTTCAGGGGCATGCCCCACAGGTCGATACCGGACTTTCGGATAAATTTGAGTGCGAAAGTAGAGAGGTTCGGCATGGCGGATAGCACTTTGCTGCCAGAGCGCATCCAAGAAGATGGGGCCATGTGGGCAAACTGCATGAGAGACTGCAGGACAGCGGCTGGACTGGCGTTCTCTTTGGCAAATGTCGTTTTCGGGGGCAGAACAATTCCAGCGAGAGTTACGCCGCTGACTGCCAGTTCATGCGCGATCGCCATCGCTAGCACATTGACGCCGATGATGAGCCCGCGCTCGCCCGGTTTTACATAGTGGACGTTGGTCAGGACCTGGGCGGCGCCAATTGTCATGACGCCAGGCAAGGTCCAGCCAGGCAGGGGGGAAGGCACTTCCGACGCGCCCGTCGCGAGGAGCAGAAAGCGGCTGTGGTAGGTAGTTTCCGAGCACTGCACGCGCCAGTTGTCGTTGGTTCGCTCGACGCCTTGCACAGATTTCCCGCACTGGATGCGCACGCCGAGTTGCTTGTTGCGTTCAATCAAGTTGTGGGCAACACGCTTGCCAACCCACCAACTGCCGTCCCGTTCCTCGTGAAACTGCCCTGTCATGCGCCCGCCTGGCACGGGGAATTCGTCGACGATCGCGACCGATAGGCCCGCCTCAACTGCAGAAGCGGCCGCCGACAACCCGGCAGGTCCCGCGCCGACAATGACGAGGTCGTAGTCTTCGTGGGTGGTCATTCGACATCCCTCCCCGTGATAGCGTTGGGGAGTTGCTGTCCCGAATGGATGACCATGTTTTCCTCGAGGGGGGTTAGGCAGGACCGGACGGTCCCAGTGCCGTCCACGCTCACTCGACACTCCATGCAGTGACCGATGGCACAGTACAGCCCTCGCGGTGCTCCGGTTTCCTCGTGCCTGCGCAAGGTGCGGATGTGGTTGGCGAGCAGTGCTGCGGCAATTGGTTCACCTTTCAGACCCTTCAGCAGCTGGTTGTCAAATGTAAAGGTCACAGTCGCGACGTCATAACCGGTCGCGGTGGAGGCGTTCGCTGAATGAGAGGGTGAGGCGTTGGTCGATGCAGTAGATTTCGGGCCGAGAATAGGGTGGTTTATGATCCGCAACATCGCTGTGTCAACCCTCCTCAGCCAGGTCCGCAAATGTCATGATGCGCACAGGCGGGCGAAACGACAGGTGATCTGCTGCTTCATACGGCGCTTTGGAGTTTTGCTGGTGAACGAACGAATCTATCAGGTGGCGACAAATGCGCCCTTGGCAAGCACCCATCGACGCTCTGGTATTCATCTTGATTTCGCGAGCGGTGTGAGCGCCCGCGAGGTAGGCCTCTTCCAACTGCTTGAGTTGAACTTCCTCGCAGCGACAGACAATCAAGTCTTGTCTATCCAAGGGGATCCCTCCAGTCTACTCTAGCTGATAAATAGAATGAATTAAATCGTTTGACCATTCTTTCAAAAAACAAGAGTCCGCTGTATAATGACATCGGCAGGTGACAATTGCGCATCAACGTACGCCTAGTTGTGAAAATTGATTTTATACTACAATAATCGATATTTTGGTGCAATGCCGGTTTCGTCATTTCTACGGTGGGGCGGAAGGTGGTGAATCAATGGCTGTCAGCAGTTCGGATGTGGTTGTTGTCGGCGGTGGCATTATCGGTGCCGCAATAGCCTACTATGTCGCGAGTCGCGGTATGCAAGTGACTGTAGTCGAGAAGGGTGAAATTGCTGGCGGGACTTCGTCGCGCTGTGATGGAAACATCCTTGCGATTGACAAGGAACCTGGGTTCGATAGCCAAATGTCCCTAGTGTCCCAGAAACTCGTGGAGGAACTTGCGCAAACGCTTGACGAAGATTTTGAGTACCGCGCGCCGGGGAGTATCCTTGTCTGTGAAAACGACGACGAGATGGCAGCAGCCGAGCAGTGGGTCGAGCGGCAGGTGGCTGCAGGGTTGCCGTTTCGGATGTTGAGCCAGCAGGACCTGCGGGATGAGTGGCCGTACCTAGCGAAGGATTTGCCTGGGGGGCTCGAGTGTGCGACAGACTCCACGGTGAACCCAGTCCTCATGACGTACTCACTCGCTCGGACCGCTCGTAGGCTTGGTGCACGGCTACAAACCCATACAGAGGTCACGGGGATATTGCGCGACGAACGAGGCCGCGTTTCGGGAGTCGAAACGACAGAGGGCGCAATTCGGACGCCGTGCGTGATCAACGCCGGCGGCGTATGGGCGCCAAGGCTGGGAGAAATGGTCGGGCTTGACATTCCGATCCGTCCGCGCAAAGGGCACTTGCTGGTGTCCTCCCGAACATTCTCTATCGGGAAGAGGAAAGTCATGGAGTTTGGGTACCTGATGAGCAAGTTTGGCGGCAGCCGGCGCGTCGATCCTGAAATGGAGAAGTACGGCGTGGCGCTCGTCTTTGAGCCGACCGCGTCGCAAAACTTCCTGATGGGCAGCAGCCGCGAGTTCGTGGGGTTCGACACGCGCGTCGACCCGAATGTGATGCGCCTCGTTGCCAAACGAGCGATTCGGTTCTTCCCTGCGATTCGCGAAGTACCGCTGCTCCGCGCGTATGCGGGACTTCGGCCGTGGACGCCGGACCACTTGCCAATCGTGAGTCCAGTTGAGCAGATTCCCGGATACTTCATCGCAGCCGGGCACGAGGGAGACGGCATCAGTCTCGCGGCGGTGACGGGCCAGGTAATCAGCGAGATGTTGGCAGGTGACCCGACGTGCATCCCGACAGAGCCGCTCGCGTTTTCGCGGTTTAGCGATGTGCCAGTTCACCAGTAGACAGTAGACTGTGAGGCGTAGTCATTGGATGAGGAGAGAGGAAAGCAGTACCAAAACATATTTAACACAGCGCGGCCGGTCCGCGGATTTGAGGACATTGCGTCGCAGATTCAGGAGGCCATACTGTCCGGGACACTGAAGGTGGGGGACCGCCTTCCGAACGAACGGGAGTTAGGCGCGGTTTTCGGCGTGAGTCGACCAACTTTGCGCGAGGCCATCCGCAGCCTCGAGTCAGCGGGCCTCGTCGAGGTGCGGCGAGGCACGAGCGGCGGCACATTCATAGCGGAACCGGGTGCTACGCAGGTCGGCGAATCGCTCGCGGCACTCATCCGGTTTCGCGGCGCCACCGCAGATGAACTCGCTGAGTTTCGGCGAAGTTTTGAGAGCGAAACTGCACTATGGGCAGCGCGTCGAGCGACGGAGGACAACAAACGGACACTGCTCGAACTGCTGGAACAACTGAAGCAGGCAGCCCAGAACAAGCAACTGCCGTGGGAGGACTTTGTCGATCTAGACTTGTCCTTCCACGAAGAAGTGGCTAACGCGTCGCGGAATCAGATCCGCGTCGCCGTGATGCTCAGCATTCACGAGGTGCTGCGCAAAAACGCGCTGGTTATCGAAGTCGTGGAGGACCTCGGATGGCGTGAGCAGCAAGTCAAGGAGCTGGCGGAAATCGCGACCGCTATCGTGGAGCACCGGGATCGCATGGCGATGCGCCTGATGCGCAAGCATGTCAGTGAAAATGCTGAGGCGGTCGAGCGCGCCGGGTCTTCGCAATAAACCGCGGTGTTGCTTGACTACAAAGGAGGAGAACGATGACGGAACAGAGCAGGTGTTGGGTCGGCGGAGAGTGGATCGTACCAATTGGGAAAGAAGTGGCGGTGATGAGCCCGTCTGACGTAACACAGGAGATCGGGGTGATGCACTACGCCGGCGTCGATGTCGCGCGCCAGGCCGTTGAAGCAGCCCACCAGGCAAAGAAGGCTTGGGCGTCACTCACGGGGGCGGCTCGTGGGCAGTATCTTTTCCAAACAGCCGCGATTATGGAACAGCAACTAGATGAGATCGCGATGCTGGCAAGCCTGGAAATGGGCAAACCAATCACCGAGATGCGCGGCGAGGTCATGCGCGGGGTCAACATCTTGCGCTACTATGCTGGCGAGGGCGTTCGCGCGAATGGGAGCGTCATTCCGTCCAACGAGTCCGGGGTACTCCAGTATACGAAAAAGGTGTCGCTCGGCGTCGTCGCGGTCATCACGCCGTGGAACTTCCCGGTCGCGATCCCGATTTGGAAAATGGCTCCCGCTCTCATCTCTGGTAACACGATTGTCTGGAAGCCAGCTGAGATTGCGTCTCTGACGGCATCGCGGGTTGCACAGGCGTTTGCTGACGCGCAGTTGCCTGCCGGTGTGTTGAACCTTGTCGTTGGCAAAGGTAGCGTCATCGGGAACGCGCTGGTGTCGGAGATGGACATTGACGCGCTGTCGTTTACGGGATCGACCGCGACCGGACAAGGTATTGCTGCACAGTGCGCGCGCCGCAACGTCAAGTACCAGACTGAGATGGGCGGAAAGAACGCTGCCGTGGTGCTGCGCGATGCGAACATGGAACGCGCGGTGTCCGCGATTGTCAGCGGAGCCTTCCGGTCTGCAGGGCAGAAGTGCACTGCCACCAGCCGTATCATCGTAGAACGCGAGATTTCTGAACAACTCACTGAGGCGCTGCAAAAAGCGATCACAGACCTTTACATCGGATCCGCCATCAACCCGCAGAGTTACCTAGGACCTGTGGCCTCGAAGGCGCAGTATGAGACTGTAGACAAGTACGTTCAGCGAGCGCGATCACATGCAATTGTCCTGGCGGAAGGGAAGCCCCAGGTCGACCCCGCTCAAGGCCACTACGTGATGCCGATGCTGGTGTCAGGGGTCTCGTCGGATGATCCATTGGTGATGGAGGAGATCTTCGGCCCCGTCGCAACGCTCTTGACGGTGAACGACATCGATGAAGCGATTTCGATGTGCAACAAGTCGATCTACGGGCTCACCGCCTCTGTGTTCACGCAGAACCTGTCCTCCGCGTTTCGCTTCCTGGACGAAGCAGAAGCTGGCATGGTTCGCGTCAACCAGGAGACAGCTGGTGTCGAGTATCAGTCGCCGTTTGGCGGCATGAAACTGTCGAGCTCGCACACGCGTGAACAGGGGCAAGCTGCACTTGATTTTTACACTCAGACGAAGACCTGCGCCATTGCGTTCTAACGCTTCCTTGGCAACTAGTAAAACTATTTTGTAATTAGGTTGCATTGGCAAGTGCGCGGCAATATAATGTTTTCAGTATAAATGGTCAAACCATTTGGTTTATCCGGTTTAAGCGGAGAGGAGACGAGGTAGATGGAACGATTTGAAGGCGTGTACGTTGCCATTGTGACGCCGTTTACGCCGGACACGACAGGTGTGGACTACGCAAGGCTGGCAGAGCATGTGAACTGGCTGATTGAGAAAGGGGTCGACGGGCTCGTTCCCTGCGGCACGTGCGGGGAGTACCAGCAATTATCGTCCGAAGAGAGAAGCCGTGTCGTTGAGACGGTCATCGAAGCAACTGACAACCGTGTGCCGGTGATTGTCGGCGTCGCTGCACCGACTACTGTGCAAGCAGTGGGGTGGGCTGAACACGCTCGCCGTTCGGGTGCAACCGGTGTGATGGCGTTGCCGCCGATCAGTTACAAGCCGACCTGGGCAGAGGTTGTCGCGTACTTCCAGGCTCTGTCCGACGCTGGTTTGCCAATCATGATCTACAACAACACGCACGACAACGCGACAGATGTGACGCCCGACCTGCTGCATGAGTTGGAGCAGATTGAGAACATCGCCGGTGTGAAGGAGTTCAGTGGAGACATTCGCCGGATTCCTGAAATCCTGGAAAAGACAAACTTGCAGGTCCTCGCAGGTGCAGACGACCTGGCGTTGGAAGGGTTGTTGGCGGGCGCCCAAGGCTGGATCGCTGGCTTGGCCAATGCCATCCCGGAACAGTGTGTCCAACTCTATCGGGAAGTAAAGGCCGGTAATTTTGAAGAGGCTACACGGATTTACCGCTCCATCCTCCCCTTGATGCGGTGGGACTCAACGCCTCGCTTGGTGCAAGCCATCAAGTATTCGATGGAGCTCGCCGGACAGCCAGTAGGAGTCACACGCGCCCCCCGCTTGCCGCTTGATGCTAATGACCGCAAAGCGGTCGAAGAAGCATACCTCGGATGCGTGCAAGTGCTGAAGTCGTAACCGTACTAATGAAAAGGCGCGAGTCGAGGTAGTGTTGGTTTGATGCCATCTCGTACAATCCCCCGGTGTGTCCTCGCCGGGGGCAGAGCGGAGGGATGTTCTTGCTGGTCCTGTCAAGGGAAGAGGTCGAGCGCGCGATCGCGATGACCGAGGCCATCGAATCTGTCCGCACTGCACTGGTCGAGTTTTCGGCGCACCGAACGCAGACTCCGATTCGAAGCCATTTGTCTGTCGGTCAAGCTGCTGGGACTGCGTTGGTTATGCCGTCCTTGGTTCCGAACAGTGAAGCGCTAGGCCTCAAATTTGTCTCCGTCTTTCCGCGGAATCAGGCGATTGGCAAAAAGACGACCAACGGAGTTCTTGTGCTGGCGGATATCAACACGGGAGAGCCGATGGCTCTCATGGATGCGACCTACATCACTGTCCTGCGTACCGGCGCGGTCGTAGGGCTTGCAACTCAGTACCTTGCACAGCGGGATGCAAAAGTCCTCGGAGTCGTGGGGACCGGCGAGCAGGCGCTTGGTATTGTCTCGGCGATTCGAGAGGTGCGTCAGCTTGACGAAATCCGTCTGTTCAACCGCACGGAGGAGAAAGCACACCGGTTCGCGGAAGCGGTGCGACAGGACGATCCGGTAAATTGCCCGAGCCTCCGCGTAGTGGCTACAAGTCAGAAGGCTGTCGAGGGTGCTGACATTATCGTCACCGCTACAAACTCTACTACACCTGTCTTCGCGTCAGAGTGTGTGCGTCCTGGGTGTCACATCAACGCTGTAGGTTCTTTTCGGCAGGATATGCAGGAGTTGCCGACAGAACTGTTTGAGCGAGGTCCACACGTATTTGTGGAGTCGGTGGAGGCCGCACTTCAGGAAACAGGAGACCTGATCGTTCCCACGCAGCTTGGCCTGGTTACGGCGGAACAGGTGCACGAGCTGGGTCGGGAAGTTCAAACACTTGAACCGATTCGCCAGCCTGCCGACGATGCAGACATCACCATCTTCAAATCAGTCGGACTGGCAGCTATGGACATGGTCGTGGCCAAAACCGTCTACGACCGGGCGATTGGACTAAAGCTCGGCACGCATGTGCCGGTCTGAAAACGGTTATGTCACGTGCTGCCTCCAATCGGTTGGGGTAGAATTATAACTATTTTAACGAGATAAAATCTTCAATATCTTCTAACTTGACAATTGTTTTGCGGTGGTTGAAGAGGTATAATCTTTCTAATGGTCATACCATTTAGATGTTAAAGCGAAGGTGAGACGAAAACCAGAAGGAGGGGGCAAATTTGTTCACAAGGAGACGGGGAATGCTGACAGGCATTGCAGCTGTCGCGGTAGCGCTTATAGTGACGGCTTGCGGCACGAGCGGAAATGGAGGCAGCTCGGGCGGATCGAGTGGGGGTTCTAGCAACAGTCCCTACGTAGTAGGCGTGGTCCTGCCGATGACGGGTTCTAGCGCAGCAACCGGTACGGATATGTTCAACGCAGACAAATTGGCAGCGAGCAAGATCAACAGTACAGGCGGTATTCTCGGTCACCCGATCAAACTGGTCGAGGAAGACGACGCCTGCAGCCCGCAAACTGCGGTGAACGCAGCGAATAAAGTCGTGTCCCTCAAGGTTCAGGCTGTCGTGGACGGCTACTGCTCCGGCGCTGTGTTGCCGTCGCTGCCGATCTACAACCGCGCTGGTCTCCCGGTGGTTGACCCGGCTGCCAACTCTTCGGCACTGGTGCAGCAGGGAGATAAAAACTTCTTTGTCGTCAACTCGCTCGGCAATGACCAGGCTCGCACCGCTGCGAAGCTTATGGTCAACGTCCTTCATGCGAAAAACATTGCGCTCCTGAACGACCAATCCGCCTACGGCGAAAACCTGACCCAGTTGACCCAGGCACAGTTGCAAAGCATGGGCAAGTCGGTTGCGGACAATGAAGGTGTACCAGCTACACTCCAAGACTTCTCTTCCTTGATCTCGAAGTACAAGAGTGAAAACATCAACGCGATCTACTGGACTGGTTACTACGCTCAGGGCGGCCTGCTGATTAAACAAGCTCGGCAGTTGGGTTACACCGGCGCGATTATCGTGGGTGACGGTTCGGTGGACAACGTCCTGATTTCCACCGCTGGCAATCAGTACGCGCAGGGGGTCTACGCCACCATGTCGCCGATGCCGCCATTCCTGAAGGGACCACAGGCGACTGCTTTCACCAACGCTTATACATCCGCTTACCACACGCAGCCGGGACCTTATTCGGCACTCACATATGATTCCCTGATGCTTTTGCAACAGGCTGCAAAAGACGCTGGCTCCATCGACTCGGCGAAAGTCATCGCAGCGCTGCACTCGGTGCACTACACCGGGATCACGGGTCCGATTTCATTCCAGTCGAATGGCGCACGCGCGAATGCCCGCTTCTTGGTACTCGAAGTGAAGAACGGCCAGTTTACGTTGGCTCCGACTCAGCCATAACGGGGAAGGGATGAAGTGATGAGCTTTCTCGTAGGGCAAATCCTGGCTGGGCTGTTCATCGGCGCGTTTTACGCGATGGTCGCCCTCGGGTACACCATGGTATACGGCATCATGCGGCTCATCAACTTCGCTCATGGAGACCTGTATATGATCGGCGCCTATTTCAGCTTCACTGTCCTCGGTTTGCTCGGGGCAGGGACCGGGAACCGCTTCCTGGTTATTGCGGGCGTCATGGTGCTGGTCATGGCTTTGGTCGGATTGCTGGGAATGCTCATCGAGCGCGTCGCGTATAAGCCACTTCGACGCGCTCCTCTTCTCAGCGTGATGATCACGGCGCTTGGAGTATCCATGACGCTGGAGAATGGAGTCCTCGTGATCCCAGGATGGGGGTCGCAATACCTGGTGTTTCCCGCTTCACTTCCGAACCGCAGCATTCACATCTTTGGCTATCAGGTGACGGCAGGCGACCTGATCATTCTCGGCGTAGCGTGCCTGCTGATGGTGCTCTTGTACTGGTTTGTTCATGGCACTGTAACTGGCAAGACGATGCGCGCGATTGCGATCGACAAGGACGCGTCGGCGTTGATGGGTATCAACATCAACCGGACCATCGCCATTACTTTCTTGCTCGGCGCCGCACTCGCAGGGGCAGCCGGAGTTCTCGGTGGACTGTACTACGGCCAAATTAACTACTTGATGGGTTTTTCGCTCGGACTTGAGGCGTTCACTGCTGCTGTGCTCGGCGGCATTGGGAACATCCCTGGCGCCATGCTCGGTGGCTTCTTGCTCGGAATTTTGCAGTCTGTTGGGTCCGGATACCTAGGCTCGCAATGGGCCACCGTGTTCACGTTCGGGATCCTGATTATTCTTCTAACCATCCGTCCCACTGGAATTCTTGGAGAGAAGACGGGGGTGAGAATGTGAACGGGGAACTGAAGGACGTGGAGTCGCCGACAGACTCGCTGACGCAAAGAAGACTGCCGACGGTGTTGAGTGGGCGCAACGGGGTGTTTGTCGTGGGGTTGGTGCTGGTTTTCATCATGGCACCCATTGTCTACCCGAGTTCTTACTTCATCAGTGTCGCCACACAGGCAGGCATTTACATCGGACTAGCATTGGGTTTGAACATGGTGGTCGGCTACGCTGGACTACTCGACCTCGGGTATGCGGCGTTTTTCGCCATCGGCGCGTACGGTTCGAGTATCCTGAGTTCGGTTTTGCACTGGCCCCTTCTCGCAACACTGCCATTCGTCCTCATCATGGCGATCATTTCCGCACTCATCATTGGTGGCCCCACCCTGAGACTGCGGTCGGATTACCTTGCGATTGTCACTCTGGGGTTCGGCGAGATCATCCAGGTTACGGCTACGAACCTGAATATCACCGGCGGCGCGACAGGCATGTATGACATTCCTCCACTCAGTCTCTTTGGGTTTCAACTGACACAAGGGATCGATTATTACTACGTCCTGTTGTTCCTCATCGTGCTGTTCGTGTACGTCGTGTTTCGATTGAGACGATCGAAAGTCGGGCGCGCTTGGCTGGCCATTCGAGAAGACGAAGATGCCGCTTTGGCGATGGGCATCAACACTGTGAACTACAAGATTTATGCCTACGTCGGAGGTGCAATTTTTGCTGCTATCATCGGGCTCGTATATGGTGCCCTGATGACGGCTGTAGCGCCGACCAGTTTCGGATACCAGCAGTCCATTTTGGTTTTGGTCGCCGTCCTGATCGGTGGTATGGGCAGCATTCCAGGCATGATTGTCGGCGGCATCCTTGTCGAGGCGATTCCGGAGGTCATGCGCAGCTTGTCTGACTACCGGTTGCTCGTGTTTGGCGTGATTATGATTATCGTCATGATCTTCAGGCCGCAGGGGATTTGGCCGGAAAGGAGAGTTCGGTGGTCAACCAAAGCGAAGTAGCACACAGTGTGGACCCATCCGAATCGCTTCTCAAGGTCGAAGACCTGTCCCTGTCGTTTGGCGGCGTAAAGGCTGTGTCGGAGGTTTCATTTGAAGTCATGCCGGGCAGCCTGAATGGGCTGATTGGGCCAAATGGAGCAGGCAAGACCTCGCTGTTCAACTGCATCACTGGGTTTTATTCTCCTACTGGCGGGCGTGTACTGTTCCGAGGGAAGAACATCACCCGCCGGCGGCCGCACTACATCGCCCAGTTAGGACTACGGCGGACCTTTCAGAACCTGCGGCTGTTCCCTGGACTCAGTGTGATAGAGAATGTGCTGGTTGGCGCACACAACCGAGCGGACGCAAACATTTTGCGGGTTCTCCTGCCGAGTCGAAAGCGTCGCGAGTCGGAGAGTGAACTCGTGCGTGAAGCGTACAAGTGGCTTGAGTTCGTAGGCATCGAAAAGTATGATTCGAGCTCTGCGCGCGACTTGCCGTACGGGATCCAAAAACGGCTGGAGATCGCGAGAGCGCTCATCGCAAATCCCACGCTGTTGCTTCTCGACGAACCCGCGGCAGGGTTGAACACTTTTGAGCGTAAGGAACTGCTCGATTTGATACGCCAGGTGAACGGACTTGGGGTCGCGGTTCTGATGATCGAACACGATATGGACTTGGTGATGGCGCTCTCCGAACAGGTCGTCGTGTTGGACTACGGCCGCAAGATCGCGGCGGGTAGCCCAGAGCACGTGCAAAACGACCCGAACGTGATTCGAGCTTATTTGGGGGGCTCGGACGATGAGTAACGCGTTGGAAACGTTAGATTTGACGGTGACATACGGTCCGGTGAGCGCGGTCCAAGAGGTGAGTGTGGCGCTCGGGGAAGGGCAACTGGTGACCATTCTCGGACCGAACGGGGCCGGCAAGACGTCCATCCTGCGCGCGCTGACTGGGTTGGAGCGGATCCGGTCTGGCCGCGTTCGGCTGTTTGGCACTGATGTCGCGGGGAAACCGGCACACTGGTTGGTGCGCAACGGGTTGATACACGTCCCGGAACGCAGGCGTATCTTCGGTCGTATGTCCGTAAAAGAAAACCTTGAGCTTGGCGCCTTCACGTACTACCGCAACAGAGCCGAGCGGGAAAAGCACCTCAAAGAGGTGTTGAGTCTCTTCCCTCGCCTCGAGGAGAGGCTGAAACAACTAGGCGGTATGCTGTCCGGTGGCGAGCAGCAGATGCTTGCGATCGGCCGCGCACTGATGGCGCGCCCGCGCGTGCTGTTGCTTGATGAACCTTCCTTGGGACTATCGCCACAGATGACGAACACGATTTACCAGACCATCCGTAGCATCGCTCTGCAAGGGACGAGTGTACTGCTCGTCGAGCAGAACGCTCACCTTGCTCTGAAGGTCGCACACTACGCGTACTTGCTGCGCAGCGGAACGGTCGTCGCCGAAGGGCGAGCTGAGGAGTTTCGCGACGAAGCGAAGCTTGCGAGTGCGTATTTGGGTGGCGAGCACGCGTAAACACGGGTTTCAGACAGGCACCCTGAGGCAGACTGGGAGCTATCACGAGGGGCGAACAAAGTGAAGTTTAACCATGTCTTTCACACCGTTGAGACACACACCGGAGGAAATCCAACGCGCACCGTGCTCGGTGGAATGCCGAAGGTCCCGGGAGCGACTATGATGGAGAAAGTCATCAACTTTCGCGACGAGTATGATTGGCTGCGCACCGCGCTGATGTTCGAGCCGCGCGGACACAGTGTGATGTCTGGCTGTATCCTCACAGAGCCCGTACACGCTGAGGCCGACCTTGGCGTCATTTACATTGAAGTTGGCGGTTACCTGCCGATGTGCGGGCACGACACCATCGGTTTGGTCACGGCCCTCATCGAAACGGGACAAGTGCCGGCAGAGGAGCCAGTCACGCACCTTGTGCTCGATACGCCGTCGGGAATCGTCCGGACAGAGGCCCTGGTACGGGACGGCCGCGTGCTTTCCGTCAGTTTCGAGAACGTTCCGTCATTCTTGTTTCTAAAGGACCTGACTGTCGAGGTCCCGGAACTAGGGCAGGTGACGCTCGACGTTGCTTGGGGCGGGAACTTTTATGGGTTGGTGAGCGCGAAGAGTGTCAGTCTTTCGCTTGTGCCAGAGAACGCTCGACTTGCCATACACCACGCGAAAAACATTCGCAAAGCAGTAAACGAGAGTGTTGAGATTGTCCACCCCGAACTTCCGGATGTACCAGGCCTGACACACATTGAGTACTACGACGAGCCGACCCACCCCCAAGCGGATGTCAAAAACATGGTCATCGTGCCGCCAGGTGGGGTTGACCGTTCCCCTTGCGGCACGGGTACGTCTGCGAAGGCAGCTGTACTGTGGAGTCACGGCGAGTTGGCTGTTGGCGAGTCGTTTGTCCATGAGAGTGTGACAAGCGCCCTGTTCACAGCGACTGTTCTGAGAGAGACCAACGTGGCCGGTATTCCGGCAGTTGTGCCGCGGATCACGGGGTCTGCCCATGTCCTTGGCGAGTCCACGTTCGTCATTGAACCAGATGACCCGCTGCGGGCTGGATTTCTGCTGCCCTGAAAGTCACACCTACCCTCTCTGCATCTCTCTTCGAGCAGAACAGGGTGAAAGTCAGTCAATCGCTTAGGAGGAACTATGGACATTCGCGAAGTATTTGACGTGATTGACATGCATGCTGCGGGTGAACCCCTGCGCATTATCCTCAGCGGCTATCCCAGAGTCCTCGGGCGAACCGTCCTCGAAAAGCGGCAGTACCTGCAGGAACACCTCGACCATCTGCGGCGAAAACTCATGTGGGAGCCGTGGGGTCATGAAGACATGTACGGCTGCCTGTTGGTGGAGCCCGAACGGCCAGATAGCCTGTACGGCCTCATCTTTATGCACAACGAAGGCTATAGCACGATGTGTGGGCACGCCACCATCGCCGTCACCAAGATGGTGGTAGAGACCGGCCGCGTACCTGTACCTGCCGACGGAGAAAAAGTAACTGTTCGCTTTGACGTGCCAAGTGGGCAGGTGGAAGCCCATGCGCACATGCGTGACGGCCGCGTACACCACGTCGAGTTCGAGAACGTCCCAGCGTTCCCTGTTGCTCTCGACATCGAAGTTGCAGTTGACGAGCAGCCAATTTGTCTCGATGTCTCGTTTGGCGGCGCATACTACGCCATTGTCGACAGCGCGTCGCTTGGCCTCGCTGTGACGCCGGAAAACGTGGACGCCTTTCGCGCATGGGCTGCGAAAATCAAGCCGGCGGTCGAGGAACTGCACTTGACCCAGCACCCTGAGGACCCGCGACTCAACAGCTTGTACGGTGTCATTTTCACCGATGCACCCGAAGCTTCGTCACACCACAGCCGCAACATCACAGTGTTTGCAGATGGCCAGGTGGACCGCTCGCCGTGCGGCAGCTGTTTGAGCTCCCGGTTGGCGGCGCTCGACGCGAAGAAAGAGATTGAACGACATCAACCGGTCGAGGTCGAGAGCGTGATCGGCACGAGTTTTACAGGCCAAGTGATCGGCGACGGACCGCAGGTTGGCGACTTCTCCACTGTCCGAACCACGGTCGCAGGACAGGCGTCCTGGCTGGGATTTCGCCGTTTCTTCAGCAATCCGCATGATCCGGTCGAACCATTCTTGGTGCGATAAGGGGTGTGTCTGTGAAACTAACAGCGACTGAACAGGCGATGCTGCAGGGAGTCGAAGGACCTGCAGTTCAACTCGCTATGGAAATTGTCTGCGAGATGGGAGAGTTACAAGGGGCCGACGAGCTCATCGCTATCACGGGAGCCCACATCGACGGTACAGTCTACGAAGGCGACGCCATCGTCGATTTTGTCGAGCGGCTGGCTGAGCTAGGCGCCAAGGTGCGCGTTCCCTCGACGCTGAACGCCGTGTCAGTCGACGTGAAAAACTGGCGCAAACGCGGCATCCCGGAGCACTACGCCACACAGGCGATGCGCATCGTAGACGGCTACCTTGCGATGGGGCTTCGGCCCACCTTCACGTGTTCGCCGTATCAGATCGGCTACCTCCCAAAGTTCGGAGAGCAAGTTGCTTGGGGTGAGTCGAACGCCATCGCGTTTGCCAACTCGGTCTGTGGCGCTAGAACCGAGCGCTACGGCGATTTCATGGACATCTCAGCCGCCATTGTCGGGCGCGTGCCGGCCGTCGGGCTGCACCTCACAGAAAACCGACGCGCGAAAGCCTGGTTTCGCATTGCTGACGATATTGACGACGAGCTGCGGCACTCCGATATCTTCTACCCACTTCTCGGCTATTGGATTGGAGAACACACGGGCGCGGACATTCCCGTCGTGAGCGGCATTCCGCAAGACGTGACATCCGACCGTCTGAAAGCGTTGCTCGCGGCTTCAGCATCCTCAGGCGCAGTGGCGCTGATGCACATGGTCGGAGTGACGCCGGAGGCGCCGGATTTGGACACTGCCTGTCAGGGGCAAGCGCCCGAGGCGGTCTTCGACGTCACGCGCGACGACTTGCGCAAGGCCTTTGCATCGTTGAACCACTCTGCGACGGGAGAACTGGACGCTGTCGTGCTCGGCAGTCCACACTTCTCAGCGCAGGAGTTCACTGAGTTGGCGCACCTGGTGCGCGGTCGTGAAAAGCACCCGGACGTGAAGTTCCTCGTCACGACCAACCGCGCGTCTTATGAGAGTGCAAAAGCGAGCGGTGTTCTCGAAGTCGTCGAAGGGTTTGGCGCAGAAATCGTCCAAGACACTTGTATTTTGCTCGCGCCGATCCTGGACGACTCGATCCACACGATGATGACGAACTCCGGAAAGTACGCGCACTACTCTCCAGGTCGACTCGGTGTCAAAGTGTACTTCGGAACGCTCGAAGACACTGTGGAGTCGGCAGTGGCGGGCAGCGCTAGGTGGAGGGGATTTTGATGGTGATCGAAGGAACCCCGATTCTTGCCGGAAGTTGCTCGGGCGCCGTCGTCTTTACGGACGCACCGCTCAGCTTTTGGGGGGGCGTGAATGCCGTCGACGGCAGGGTGGTGGACATTCACCACCCACTGGAGGGGACCGTGCTGACGGATAAAATTCTCGTCATGCCACGGACCCGCGGGTCGAGCACAACGAGTGCGGTCCTGCTCGAAATGATTCGGGCGAACACTGCACCGAAAGCCATTGTCACGAGCCAACTCGACCCGCTCTTAACGCTCGGCGCCGTGATCGGCAAGAAACTCTACCAGCGCACCGTCGTGATGCTGTCCGTGCCAGAGAGTGTGTTTTCTTCGCTCAGAGAGGTCAATCACGTAGACGTTTTGATGGATGGCACGATGGTGGAAGTTTTGAACACGCAAGACCCTACAGCGTGACAGATGAGGTCGTCCAGCTACAGCATGGACGACTCTTTTAGTACGGCTTGGCTTTAGGAGGGGTAGATCCAGATGGAGTATGTGAAACTCGGGAATACCGGCATCGACGTGTCTCGAATCTGCCTCGGCTGTTTCGGGTTTGGCGTGGCGGAGCGGTCTCTGCACCCCTGGGTTCGCGACGAACAGACCAGTCGCGAGATTGTCAAACGAGCGCTCGAACTCGGGATCAACTTCTTCGATACGGCAAATGCGTACGCCGATGGAACCAGTGAAGAGTTTCTCGGCCGGGCTCTCCGAGACTATGCTAACCGGGACGAAGTCGTGATCGCTACTAAGGTCTACTTCCGCATGCACGAAGGTCCAAACGGTGCCGGCCTGTCGCGGAAGGCCATCATGTCCGAGATCGACAAGAGTCTGAAGCGACTCGGTACCGATTACGTGGATTTATATCAGATTCACCGCTGGGACTACGACACACCGATTGAAGAGACCATGGAGGCATTGCACGACGTTGTGAAGTCCGGAAAGGCGAGGTACATTGGCGCATCGGCCATGTACGCCTGGCAGTTTCTTAAGGCGCTGCACGTCGCCGAGAACAACGGGTGGATTCGCTTCGTCAGCATGCAGAACCACCTCAATCTCATCTACAGGGAAGAAGAGCGTGAGATGCTGCCGCTTTGCCGGGAAGAGAAAATCGGGATCCTTCCATATAGTCCCCTGGCTTCCGGGCGATTGACGCGCGACCGGGCAGAGAAGACGCTTCGTTCCGAAACCGATCATGAACAGCACACAAAATACGAAGCGATGGCAGACGCTGACGAACTGATTGTGGACCGCGTGGCACAACTCGCTGCTAAGCGGCTGGTCCCAAGGTCCCACATCGCGCTTGCCTGGCTGTTGCAGAAACACCCAGTTACCGCGCCAGTCGTCGGCGCGACGAAAACGTCGCATATCGAAGAAGCAATCGGTGCGCTGTCGCTCCAATTAACGTCAGATGAAGTGGGATATCTAGAAGAACCGTATGTGCCACATCCGGTCGTGGGTGCTCTGTAGTCTGAAGGGCCTTTGTTGTACGATATAGGTGGTACCTAGAGACTTCAACAGGGGCATCGAACAAGAGGTGTGGCATCGTGGAACTGACAGCGCGGCAGAAGTGGTGGGTTCTCATCACCGCGGGACTCGCCACATTCCTGCCAAGTACATACAACAGCATTCTGAACACGATTTTGCCAGAAATTCAGCACGGGCTGCACTCGTCATTGGCGGCTTCCGCTTGGATCATGCTGATGTACCTGCTGGTTCTAACGGTGCTTCTGCTGCCAGTGGGGCGCGTATCTGACCTGATTGGACGCCGCAATCTGCTAGTTGCGGGATTCCTTTTGTTCGCAGGTGCAGCTGTGTTTTGCGCGGTGTCACGCGATCTCGTCTGGGTTGTGGTTGGCCGCGGCATCATGGGTGTCGGCGGTGCCATGCTCATCTCAGTAGCGCCTGCGGTCGTCACTACCGTCATGCCCGCACGTGAGCGCGGACGAGCCATGGGTTTTCTCGGTCTGCTCACATATCTCGGAATGGCGGTTGGGCCAGTCCTCGGCGGTACGCTGACGCAACTGTGGGGCTGGCCCGCCGTGTTTCTGTTTGCAGTGCCGACAGGATTGGTCGGCGTGCTGCTTGGAATTATCGTGATCCCGAAGTCACCCAAAGCTAGCGGTCGCGTGCCGCTCGACACCAGGGGCACTCTGGTCTACGCAGTTGCTGCGGTCGCCTTCACGCTGGCGATGAATCCGAGTGTGCTCGGTCGGGACAAAACTGTCGCGATCGCTGTGTTGGTCGCCGTCACGGTAGCGTCCATCGTTGGGTTCATCCTCATTGAGCGACGTCAGGCTAAACCACTGATGTGCCTGAACCTGTTCACAATCCGCACCTTTTCATTCGGTATCATCGCAACCGTTCTCAACTACTCCACCTTCTTCATCGTGACATTTCTTGTCCCGGTTTACCTCTCGCACCAATTTCGGTTCTCGCCGGCGGTGGTCGGCCTTTGGATGAGTGGAATGTCAGTGGTGATGGCGGTCGTCGCACCCGCAGCCGGCGCCATGTATGACCGCATCGGATCACGGGCGTTATCCACAGTTGGCATGGCCTGCGGGGCCGTGTCGCTCGCAGTCTTCACACTGGTCGCCCGGCAGGGGAACGGGGAGTTCTTGTGGCTCGCCGTTGCACTCCTTCTCAACGGGTTTGGCACCGCCGTCTTCGCGCCGCCGAACAATACCTCGGTGTTGATGTCTGCCCCTTCCAAGCAGCAGGGGATGGCATCAGGAGTGCTCACGACTTCACGCTACTTTGGCATGATGTGCGGCATTGCGCTCGGCTCAACACTATTCAACGCCATCATCCACTCGCTTCCCGGCAGTACCGCAAGTGGATACGACGACGCTTTCCGCGGCGTGATGTGGACGGCGGCAGGCATCATGGCGATCGGTACCGTGATCGCGTATGGTACGCGATCAGAGCGAAAGGACGCAGCTTCAGTGACGAGCAGCTCGCGGGGAGGGTGAGTGATAGATATGGGGGACATTGTCGTGCGGAGTTGTAGGGTCGACGAAGATGTTGTACTTGCCACTAGGAGATGATTCAACGGTTGTCATTGGCAAAACTGTACTATTGGCGTCATTAACACTGGCCGCCCCAACACACAGCAGTTAGGGCGGTCGCCGTACTTTTCGGTAGCCTTCAGAGGGATGCGGAAACTTTATGGGACAGTCGGTTGAAAGATGTGCTCAATCGTCTGATGTCCTTCGTTCTCATCGTAGTCGACTTGGCGCTCAAACTGGAACGGTTCCAGCATGGGTAGGTCGTTCGTCGAAAATAGGTACGCGTCTTCCGTGGACGAAGTGTTGACGTGTTCGTGCCACGTCCAAGCGGGTAGGGCAAAGAAATCGCCTTCTGACCAGTCGAATCGAACCCCGTTCATCACGGTGTAGCCTTGCCCTTGATGTACGTAAAATATCTGTGAGTGAACGTGGCGGTGGGCGCGTCCCTGAAACCCGGGAGGCAGTTTCTGCATCCAAGCCCCAATTCGGCCGTCCGCGTCCTTGCCGTTGGTCGGATTGATGTACTCTACGGCGTACCCATCGAACGGGTCAACGTCAAGTTCGGACAGCCCGTCAAGCGCCTGCTTTGTCAATCCCCACCGATACCGCCCTAGCGCGACTGGTTTGGAACCGCGGTCGGAAATTGGTCTCACCATGCCGCCTTGATAGCGCCTGGCACCGAAGTCGTTTGGAACCGTTAACGGCTGTCGGCGCTTTGGGTAAAACTCAGTAAACGAAACGTTCAACGCCATAATAAACGGCGTATCCAAACAGTCCATCCAAACGACAGGCTCTGTCCCTTCGTTGGCGTGCTCGTGCCAACAGTAATCGGGCGTGATGAGGTAGTCACCGGGTTCGAATGGGATGCGTTCGCCGTCTACCGTACCGTACCCTCCTTCACCCTGCATGACAAATCGAAGCGCCGTAGATGTATGGCGGTGCGGCGGCGCGACTTCGCCGGGATTTACGACTTGAATGGCGGCGTAGAGCGTCTGCGTCGTGCCTCCCCAGCCGTAGGGTTGGAGGTGCTGCATACCGGGGTTGATGAGAAACAGCGCTCTCCGCTCTGCAGAGCCGAGCCCAACCTCTAGCAACGTCTTTGCTTTGTCGAGGTTGTGTTGGATGAGGTCCCTCTTCCATAGATAGGGGACGGCCCGTGGTGTCGGCTCTACAGAATTGAAGGACGAAATAGACGCCCACAGGGGGCCTAAGTGGACAGACTCCAACTCATCGTGAAATTCACGCAGTTCCTTTGGCCAATTCTGCTCGTTCAAACCTTACCCCTCCCGTTCGGCAACGTACCGTAAGCTAGGTCACCCGCTTCTATGCCCGATACTCGACCTGTACCGAAAACTCTCCGATCCGTTCAATCTGAATGCGAACTGTGTCTCCCGCTTGGATGGGGCCGACGCCTTCAGGCGTACCGGTGGTCACGATGTCACCAGCCTTGAGCGTCAAGACCTTCGATGCTTCTGATAGAAACTTGTAACAGCCGTAGATCATTGTGTTTGTGTTGGTCTCCTGCCGAACTTCATCGTTCACCCACAAGCGCAGGTCGACGTTGTTCGGATTCATCATCTCGTCGGCAGTCACAATCCACGGACCGATGGGGGTAAATGTGTCAAACGATTTTCGCCATGGACGGTCTTCCTTGCCGCGGACGGTGATGTCCATCAGTGCGAAGTACCCGAAAATGTAGTCGGCAGCCTCAGCTTCGGAAATGTCTTTGGCGTCACGTCCAATCACGAATGCGATTTCCGCTTCGTGGTCGGTCCGCCGGTCTCGAAAGGGCAGCAGAATTGTGTCACCAGGGCCGATGATGGAAGACGGGGCTTTCAAGAAGAATCCGAGCTTTTCGATGGTGTACTCAGCGTTGTTAAACTGCTGGTTCATTTCGTCTTGATGAAGCCGGTAGTTGACTGGTGCCGCCACGATTTTGCTCGGCGCTGGCACAGGCGGTCTCAGTCGAACGTCTGCAAGTGCGAGAACCGGGCATTGACGCAGCGCGTCTCGAATGCGCGCGTCCTGTTCTGCATAGGTGCGCATAAAGGTGACGAGTGACTCTTGCGGGCGCTCAAAATCCCACCCGACCAAGGAAGAGATATCGTAGACATTGTCTTCATCCACGACTCCGAGGCGATTGTCATTGAACAGTGCTAGCTTCACAGTTCGTCCTCCTTGAGATTTGATCGAGTCTGTGGGTTAGGACACCTGTGGTGCTTTGCCAATTCCCTGATCCCGAACGCTCAACAGGAGGGACGAGTTTAACAGCCACTGGTGAGCTTTTTGTGGATCGGCAGCTGTCTCGGCCATTTCCCGCTGCAGTTGTAGGCGCTCCTCTTCTTTTTTTTCGGTCATAACTTTGGTGTTCTTTTCACTGATGCTCCGGACGTACTTCAGTGCAACAGCGCGTCGGGCTTGCGCGTACGTTTCAAACTCGGCGTCCACGTTTTGACCGTTTTCTCCGAAGATGCGCAGCATGCGGTGGCTCAAGTCAATGGCGTCGTGAATTCCGCTGTTTAACCCAAGGCCTCCGAGTGGGCTGTTGACGTGTGCGGCGTCGCCCAACAGTACGACACGCCCTTTATAGAACTTTTCTGCCACACGCTGGTGAACGTGATAAATCATGTGCTCCACAACAGGGAACGTGTCAGTGGTGTTGAGCGCTGCCTGGAACGTCTTTTGTACATTGGCTTCCGATAATGCTTCTTCGTCAGAGATGTGAGGGGGGACGGGCCACAGCAGTCTCCACGCGCCAGGAACTCGGAGGATGAACAAAAATTCTTCTGGGTCCGACACGTAGTTCACATAGGCGAGGTCGGGTAGGTACTGGTCAAATGGGCGCGTTGTCCCTACGAGCAGAAACCTCTCTTCGAGGGTATAGCCTTCAAACTTGAAGTTGAGCAGGTGGCGAACGGTACTCCGACCGCCGTCGGCTCCGAGGAGGAAGGAACCGCGAAGTTTGTAAGTCCCGTCTGGACCTTCGACAGTGGCGGTAACGCCGACATCGTCCTGCTCGATGTCCACCAGCTTCGAGTTCAACCGCACCTCAATGTTGTCGCGTTCTGTTATCTTCGCGTAGACAATCTGGACGTAGGTCGATTGCGGACACTGCAAGCGGAACGGGTACTTGGTGTCGTTCTTCAGCAAGTTGCAGTCAAAATCCGCGTACAAACCGGTCTTGCGGTCACGGTAGTGAATATGGTCGGCCTTCAGCCCGACCTTTAACAGCTCATCAGCGATTCCAAATGGTTCGAGCAGTTCCATGGTCGCTGCATGGAAGGTCGATGCGCGCCACTCTTTCCCCGGCAAATCGTCCTTTTCCAGTACAATGACGTCTATTCCCTTTTGCGACAGTGCTTCGGCGATGGTGAGCCCAACAGGACCGGCTCCCGCAATGATGACTGGTTCTTTCAACATGTAGTTTGCCACTCCTCGTCGTTGTGGGGTTTTGCCCCGCGAAAATTTATAGCAGGGTTGCGAGATTTCACGATAACAGTTGAACCGTACGGTTCGGCTACCGCAGCCGATATCCCATGCGGTAGGAAATTTCCTCTGCTGTTTCTTTCAAAGCGGCGACTGCTTGACCATCGGGCGCTGTGTTGAGTACGCCGCGCAGGCCGATAATGCTGAGGGCTCCAGCCAGTTGTCCCAGTGCATTAAAAATGGGGGTGCTTAAGGCGGTTGTCGCAGAATTGATGCTGCTCTCTGTCATTGATAGACCGGTTTTACGCACCGAGTCCACTTCTAAGTTGTACGCCTCCGGTGAAATCGTGCCTTTGTCGACGAGATCTAGGTAGAATGGGTCCGTCACTTCTTCCGGTAGAAAGGCCCGAAAGACCTTACCAGTGGCAGTGTAGAGGGGGACGTAGGACCCTGTGTCCACGCCGACATTGACGGTCTTGTTGCTCTTTTCCCACCTCAGGAAGAACGGGCCACGCTCGCGCCAAATGCTCAAGGCGACGGTTTCGTTAATTCGATTGCGCAGATCAATCATCTTGGCGCCGGCTTGCTTAGCGATGTCAATTTCGTCGAACGCAGCGCCTCCGAGTGCGATTAACTCCGGCCCCAATAACCACTTTGGAATTTCATCGTCGTAGCGAATGAGTACGCCGAGTCGCACGAATGAATTCAGATAGCGGTACAGTTGGCTTTTGTGCAGGCCCGTGGTCGTGTACAGCTCACTGAGCGTCATGGACCGCTTATGATCAGCCACGGCGCGAAGGATGGAAAATCCGACTTCGACGGATTGGATTCTGCGGTTCATGTCAGCATCGTCTTCTGTTCGCAAAACGCCCTGTCCCCCTCAAACTCACACGGTGATAACGGTACGTGAACAAACAGCACGTATGGTTGCAATTTATTGAATCCTAACACTATACACAGAATCGCGTCAAGGTTTCAGAAATTTTATCTAGGGCTGGTTTTGTGCCCCATCGGGGCTTGCAGTCGACGAGAGGGAGCAAAGTGCAAGGAGTGGAGAAAAAAGGGTGTCTAGGGGCAGTGTCATCTCTACTATAAGCTGCCGCCAGCGCGTGAAACGGGATCAAAACGCCATTTGGAATGAGGTTTGATGATGAAACCGTGCTCCTAGACAAACTCTTTGGCCGCGGGAACTGCACTGACTGTGTGTGCTTGCAAAGTTGGCAGCACGTCCTTTGCAACCTCGAATCTGCTCAATGAACATGTCGCCTGGCATCGACGGTGGATAGGCTGCACAGTAAAGACGACATTACATTCAGTTGACCAAATTGTGCCTGATTTGTGTTGGAGATTGACTGTGCGCGGTCTTGACAGGGCTTTCATGCCTTTATATACTCGCACTACAAACTTTGATAATTGTGAATTGCGGCAACGTATCGTGAACGGGGGTGAGGTTAAAAAATTTTGTACGAGATTACTGGTGGTTGCATGACGTGATTTCAGTCATGAAGTGGGGGAGAGGGAAGTATGTCGACGGCAACTAAGCGAGTTGATGTGTCAGAATTAATCAACAATAATCGTGTGGGCAGTATGCAAATCTTAATCATAGTCGTCTGTGGACTCGTAGCGACGCTCGATGGTTTCGACCTTCAGCAAATGTCTTTTGTCGCGCCTGTACTCGCGAAACTGTGGCATTTAAAGCCTGCCGAACTGGGTCCGACCTTTTCTGCAGGTCTGTTTGGGCTCATGATTGGGGCGCTCATCTCCGGCCCAATTGCTGACCGAGTTGGACGCAAGATTGTGGTCATCTACTCCTGTTTTGCATTTGGACTGTTCTCTCTCTTGACCGTCACATCTCATGACATTCATACGATGTTGGTCTTTCGCATTTTGACAGGTCTCGGTTTAGGTGGCTCGATGCCGAACATCATCGCCATCACGTCTGAGTATTCGCCTAAGCGTTGGCATAAGACGATGGTATCGGTTATGTTCATCGGTGTTCCCGTTGGAGCCGTGGTAGGGAGCTTGATTGCGACTGCAGTCATGCCCACAGGCGGATGGCAGTCGATGTTTTACATCGGAGGCATCATCCCCATCATTCTCGGCGTGGTGTTCGCCTTCACCTGTCCAGAGTCAGTACGCTTCCTTGTTGTCCGCAACAGGCCCGCACCGCGCATTGCGAAGGTTCTTAATCGAGTGGTTCCTGGCTCATCATTTTCGGAATCATCCGATTTCTATCTGCCGGAGAAAAAACTCGATGGCGTCCCTGTGGCGCACTTGGTGAGCAAGGGCTTTATGGGCAACACAATCTTGCTCTGGATTGTGTTCTTCATGAATCTGTTCATTACGTACTTCGTCACCCAGTGGCTGACGACGGTCTTGGCGAAAGTGGGATTCCCGCTGTCTCAGACCTTGATTGCCATTGCACTGCTGGAAGGCGGCGGCGCCGTCGGCGGCATCATTATTGGGATTTACGGCGATAAGCGGAGTATGAAGGGCATCCTCATCTGGGCCTTCCTACTCAACGCTGTGGCCCTAGTTCTCATTAGCCTAGTGTCGAATGCTGCTGTGCTGTTGACGCTTATCTTCATCGCGGGTCTGCTGTTTGTTGGGGCGCAGTTCGGAATCAACGGCCTTGCTGCTTCGGTGTACCCGACCAGTGTTCGGTCTTCTGGTGTCAGCTGGGCGCTTGGCGTCGGACGCATTGGGTCGATCATCGGTCCGACGCTTGGCGGTCTCATCCTGCCGGCGCTTGGAAGCCCGACGCAAATGTTTATGATTGCGGCGATTCCTTCTGTCGTTGCAGCTTTCGCTATGATTCCTTTGAAGACCAAGGACTACGAGGAAGTGACGTCGGCAGCTTCAACTGTATCGGCGTCCTAAGTGTTCTATTGACCGAGCGAGGCAAAGTAGAGAAGTCGCTATCGACACGGGTGCGCCGCAGTCGGAGATGGGGATGGCCATCCCCGACCACCGGCACGCGGCGCATCTTCTTGGCCCTTTTTCACTGGCAATATGCAGATAGCTGGTTTAGGGCGACAGCATCCACTCGATTTCCTGCGCGGATTGTTTCATGTTTGCCAACCGCTCGCGCACGACTTCGTCTGTCATGCGGTTCTCGAGGTCAAATAAGCCAATGCCCGCCACAACCTCATTGTGACTGCGAATTGGCACTGACAGGGCCACCACTCCTGGGTTCATTTCACCGTGACTGTAGGCGTAGCCTTGTTCTCGTACCGTATTTATTTGTGCGAGAAAGTCTTGTGCGTTCGAGCCTGATGCGAACTGAGGGTCAAAGCCCTGGAGGAGTTCATCATCCGAGAGCCGCGAGACGGCAGCTAACAACTTGCCGCCAGCGCCAGAGTTGAGTGGGTAGGGGACACCGACGCATCGACCATCGCAACGGATCGGGACTCTGGAACTGAAGCACAGTGATAATTTGCAGACCTGCTCGGACGTTCAGCACAACTGAAGCCCCGGTCTCATCGCGCAGCGTTCGTAGGACTGGTGTAGCGGCAGAGACGACGTCGTTCCCATCCAGAAAACCGTGGCACAACTTTACAATGCCAAAGTCTAACGCGTACTGACGCGTCGCGTCGTCTAGTTTGACCATGCCGTGTGCAGAGAGAGAGTTTAAAATTCGCTAAGCTGTGCTTTTCGGTAGATCAATCATTCGTGCTGTCTCCCGAACGCCAAGTCGATGAACCGGGGTAGCGAGGTACTGAATGATTTCGATGGCGGCATCTACGTTGCGAACCCGTTCTTGCTCGGAAGTCATGTCGTCACCTCGTCAAAGGTAAATTTCATCTCGCATTGTACATGAATGAGTAACCACGCAATTGATTTCTGAAGATTTAACACATTAGCTCGGCAGTGTTATCGGTAATATCGGGGACAGTGTCCCGAATGTCAAGATGAAGTTCTTCGGTGGAGGTGTGGGGAAACTTGAACGCAACACAGATTAGTGTCCGCGGTACAGGAGTTCGTCTCCTAGAGTCCGGAACCGGCGAACCGTTGATTTACCTGCATGGTGCTTCGGGTGGCGGCGAGTGGCTGCCGTTCTTAGAGCAGTTGTCTGCCGAGTACCACGTCTATGCGCCGGAGCACCCTGGATTTGGGGAGAGCGGAGATTTGCCGTATGTCGAGTCGATCGAAGACCTCGCCTTTCACTATCTAGATTTCTTGGATGCTCTGGGTATTGCAAAAGCGCACTTCGTCGGCTCATCACTGGGAGGATGGCTTGCGCTGGAGATTGCTACGCTAGCACCGCACAGAATGGATAAGCTCGTGCTGATGGGTGCAGCTGGACTGCGAGTTGAGGGCGTTGAAGTGCCAGACACGTTCATGATGGACAGTGCAGAGCACCTGACCGCGATGTTTTACGACCCCGATTTCGCCGCGCGGCGTTTGCGAGCGATTTCGACGCATCCCGACGACGTAGCTATCCAGTATCGCAACCGCGCAACCGTAGCACATCTGGCTTGGAACCCCTATTTTCATCGTCCTCAGTTGCGTCACCGTCTCCACCGGGTCACGATGCCAGTGCTTTTAGTCTGGGGCGAGCAGGACAAAATTTTTCCCCCTGCCATTGGCGAGGCGTACGTCGAACTGTTATCCGACGCACAACTCTGCGTGATTTCTGAATGCGGTCACTTGCCGGCCCAAGAACAGGCCGACAAGTGTGTGTCGTTGATACGCGATTTCATCCAACAGGGGGTGCGCTGAGTGCAGTTCTTTTTCCATCACTTGATGCCGTGGCCGAACGTTCCCAAAGACAATCCATACCCACAGGCGTGGGTGACGTACCCTCGCTCTGAGCACGACCCGGAAATTGGGGCAGAACTCTATGAAGACTATTTAAGCCAGTACGAGTACGCAGAGCGTCTAGGCTTCGATGGTGTGTGCATCAACGAACACCACCAAACCGCGTACGGCAACATGCCGTCTCCGAACATCATGGCGGCTGCGTTGGCCGTTCGAACGAAACGTGTCAAAATTGCGATTCTCGGCAATGCGATTCCGCTGCGTGCGAATCCGCAACGGATTGCTGAAGAGATCGCCATGCTTGACTTACTCAGCAAAGGTCGGATTATCTCCGGTTTTGTTCGTGGCATTGGACCCGAGTATCATTCCTTTTCCATGGACCCGACCCAGTCGCGAGAGCGTTTCAACGAAGCGCACGACCTCATTATCCGCGCTTGGACTGAGTCCGGACCGTTCGAATTCTACGGAAAACACTATAAGTTTCGCTATGTCAACCCATGGCCGAGAACGCTACAACAGCCACATCCCCCGATTTGGATCCCGTCTCAAGGCAGCGTCGAAACGATAGATTGGGTGGCAAAGAAGCATTACACCTATCTGCAAACGTATAGTTCAATCGACTCGGTGCGCCGGGTGTTTAACCAGTTTAAAGCAGCGACAGAGCGCTACGGCTACACTGCGAGTCCGCATCAAATGGGCTGGGCACTCCCTGTGCACATGGCCGGCACAGAAGAACAGGCGATGGCAGAGGCGAAAGAACCAATGGAGTACCTCTTTAACGACGTATTCAAGATGGCTCCGCAGGTGTTCTTTCCCCCAGGTTACCTGACACCTGAGTCAATGAGTCGTGTCGTGGCGAACAAGAAAGGGTTGGGTACTGGCTACCTATCGTTCGAAGACTTGGTCGTTAAGGGCTACGTCATGGTGGGGACCCCTGAAACAGTCCGGCAGCGGTTTGCAGAGTACCAGAAGGAAATCGGCTTTGGCAATTTGCTAGTCATGCTCCAGTTTGGCACTTTGCCCCACCACCTGGCCTTGCGCAACATCGAGATGTTCGCGCGTGAGGTGATGCCATACTTGCGGCCGCTTTGCGAAGCCGAACAAGCAGACCCTCAATATGTCCATACCTACGGAACGGAGTGAACCCTTTGGACCCACGGCAATTTCGCAACATCGCAGGAGCTTTTGCAACAGGCGTCACGGTCGTCACCGCTATCAACTCGGCTGGGAAACCTGTTGGCATGACTGTTAACTCCTTTACCGCACTGTCCCTAGACCCGCCGCTCGTACTGGTGACAGTGGCCCAAAGCGCGAGTTTGTTCGATGACTTTACCAACGTACACGGCTTCGCGGTGAATATCCTGACCGATCAGCAGGAGAGTCTGTCTCGTACGTTTGCCGCCAAGGACATCGACCGGTTTGCAGGGCTGAGCTACCAAAGTGGAGTGACGAGCAGCCCGATTCTCCCCGACGTACTAGGTTATTTTGACTGCGAGGTGTACGACCGAATCCCATGTGGAGACCATATGATCCTCGTTGGCCACGTGGTGTACGGACAGATAACTGAAGGCGATCCGCTGCTCTTCGTGCGTGGCAAGTACCTGACTGCAGTGCGTTCATGAGGGGGCGGTGGAACCCGGGTGTGGCGCCGCTCTCACACTGGAGGCGGATGAGTTGGAACGAGCCCTTGGCGGGCGAGCGATTGATGCATTAATTGTCGTGGGCACAGTCCTCAACGTCTGTTGTGAGTCCACCGTTCGTGACGCGTTCTTCCGGGGTTTTCGCGTCTTTCTCCCAATCGGCCTGAATACGACACGTCACCACTCAGACATTGGGTTTGGAGAGTTTACGGCTGAGGAACTAGCCGGCGCCGTGTACACCAGTCTTGGCCACCGTTTCGCGCACGTCATGAACCTCAGGGAACTGATGGCGCAAATTGGTGCAGAGAGCATTGGTGGAAGACCACGGACGCCAGGCGTATGAACATGATATGGAGGCGTTTGACGATGGTGCAGGATGAGAATAACTTCGCTACGCAGCGTGAAAATTTTGCCGACGAGAATGTGCGAGTTGAGCTTCAGGACGGCATCGCTTGGGTTTACTTCAACCGCCCTAGTAAGAAAAACGCGATGAGTCCGAACCTGAACCGCGACATGTTGGCTGTTCTAGAGGCTCTGGAAGCAGATGACCGCTGCAAGGTTCTGGTGTTGACCGGTGAAGGAGACGCGTTCTCGGCTGGAATGGATCTAAAGGAGTACTTCCGCGACATTGATGAGAACCGTTACGACGAGGTGATGCGGATTCGTCGTCAAGCAACGTACTGGCAGTGGCGTAAACTCATGTACTACCCAAAACCGACAATCGCGATGGTGAACGGTTGGTGTTTCGGTGGAGGCTTGACGCCCATGATTGCGTGCGACTTGGCCATCGCTGCAGACGAGGCGGTGTTTGGTTTGTCCGAGATCAACTGGGGCATCATTCCCGCCGGGAATGTCACAAAAGCCGTCGAAGCTTTGGTCGGTCAACGCAACGCACTCTACTACATCATGACTGGTGAAACTTTCAATGGGCAGCGCGCCGCCGAGATTGGCCTAGTCAACGAGTCTGTCCCACTTGCTCAATTGGCTGCCCGGACGACGGAGTTAGCGAAGCTTTTGCTCGGGAAGAACTTGCACATTGTCAACGCGGCAAAGATGGCGTACAAGTACTCGCGCGAGATGTCTTGGGATACGGCTGAAGAATACCTGTTCGCAAAGCAGCAACAGGCCATCACGACGGATCCGGAACGCGGGCGCAGTAGGGGGCTGACCCAGTTTTTGGACGAAAAGAGCTACCGTCCGGGTCTGGGGAGCTACCGTCCGGGTCTGGGGAGCTACAGTCGTGAGTAATCAAGAAGCCGCACCCGCAATTAGACACTTGGTCGGCGTCGAACGGTTGCTGCGCCCGAAATCGCTGGCCATCGTCGGCGTCTCTTCTACGCCAGGGTCGCCAGGTCTTGGCGTGTGGAATAATCTTAAGAACTTTGGCTGTGCGATTGAGACGTGGTTGGTGAGTCGCAGTCGCGATGAAGTCGACGGGCACGCCTGTGTTCGTTCCGTCGACGAACTTCCTGAAGGTATCGATGTTGCAGTGCTCTGCGTCCCGGCAAGTGCTGCCGTAGAGTCGGTGACCGCGTGCGCACGGCGCAAGGTTGGTGTCGTTGTTCTTTATGGTGCCGGCTACGCCGAGGCTGGAGCGCTGGGTCAGCGCATACAGGATGAAGTCGTGAGCATTGCCGAACAACACGGCATGGCTGTCGCCGGGCCAAATTGTATGGGGCTCACCAACTTTGTGGACGGTGTGCCCGTCACATTTGCGCCCGGTCTCCAGCATACGCCGACCGGACATGAGCCTGGGGTTGCTATTTTGACCCAGAGTGGTGGCATGATGTCGAACTTGCGGGAGATGAGTCAGGCGAAAGGAGTACCGATTTCCTACGCCATCTCTACCGGCAATGAGGCTGGCCTCGGGGTAGAAGAGTACCTTGAGTATTTGGTGACAGACCGCGACACCAAGACGGTTGCAATGTATGTCGAACAGATTCGCAATCCGCAACGTTTTCTGGCGCTGGCAAGGCGTGCGCGTTTGAGCAACAAATCGATCGTCTTGCTGCACTCCGGTCGAAGTGCAGCCTCAAGGGAAGCAGCGCAGTCGCACACAGGCGCCATGGTCAAAGACGTGCGTATCGCTAAGACCTTGCTTCAGGCAGAAGGCGTCATCGTAGTCGAGACGATGGAGGACCTGGTCGACGTGGCCCATATGCTGACGTGTTTTGTGCAACTGCCGACGGCTGGTCCAGGAATTTTAACCGATTCGGGTGCCCTCAAGGGGTTCGCGCTCGATTACGCAGACGCAATCGGACTCGAACTGCCAGGTTTGTCCTCTGCAACACGCCAGCGACTGAATGAGGTCATGCCCTCCTATACGACGTCGTCGAATCCACTCGACATCACAGCGCAAGCTCTCAGCGAGATGAGTTTATACACGGAAACGGCGGCGGCGCTGCTCCACGACGAAGCTGTCGGCAGTCTGATGGTTGTGGTGCTGCCAGGCTCTTTGCAGATTGCTCTGCGCAAAGCTAAGGGGGTACTTCTTGCTGTTGATGGCGCGAGCAAGCCGGCTGTATTCGTTATCATGGGCGAGGGCTCACCCCTCTCGGAAGAACTTGTGCCAACATTGCGTCAACACCACGTGCCACTCTTTCGTTCGCCAGAGCGCGCAATGCGCGCGATGACCGCAGTCGTGCAGCATGCGAGATGGTTGGCGGAACTCCGGTCGCGTGAAGCCTTAGACGACACAGCGAGCGGCAACGCGAAATCGGCGGGTGTGCCAGGTGTCCAGGTGCCCGCCCAAACGATACTGGTTCCGCCAAGCGGCAGTCTGATGGAGCACGAGGGTAAAGGGATGCTTGCCGCACTTGGCATCCCGACTCCGCTAGGAGGACTCTGCCAGACGGCAGATGAGGCCGTAGAGCTGGCGAAGAGCATCGGGTACCCGCTGGTGCTCAAAATCCAGGCGCCATCCATCTTGCATAAGAGTGATGTTGGTGGGGTCATCGTCGGGATCGGAAACGAAGCGGCGCTTAGGGAGAACTGGCGTCAGTTGATGCAGAATGTGGGGAGTGCTTGTCCGAATGTGCACCTAGATGGTGTCCTGGTCGAGCGCATGGCAAAGCCCGGAGCGGAAATGGTGGTCGGAGCGAAGCGAGACTCAACCTGGGGACCGGTGTTGATGGTCGGGATGGGTGGCGTGTGGATTGAACTGCTGCACGACGTTCGCCTGCTACAGCCCGGGTTACCTGTCGAGCTGATCGAGCGAGAAATCTTGTCGCTTCAGGCAGCTCCACTGCTGACGGGTACGCGTGGGAGCGGGCGCATGGACGTGAGGGCGCTGGCAGTGGTGGTTGAGAAAGTCGGTCAGCTCATCTGTACGAATCCTGAGATTGCTGAGATTGACCTCAATCCGGTGGTTGTGTACCGAGCGGGGCAGGGGGTTCAAGTGTTGGATGCTGTGATTCTGGGAGTGCGTTTGGAAGGAAGGGAGAGCCAAGCAGGTGAATGTAAGGGCAGCAGTAACACATGCCAAGGGGGCAACCTTTGAAGTTGAAACAGTACAACTCGACGCGCCGGGGGCGCATGAGGTACTGGTTAAATTGGTAGCGTCAGGGATTTGTCACACAGACCTCAGCGTACGTGACCAGGCTAAGCCGGTTCCCTTACCCGCTGTGCTGGGCCATGAAGGTGCGGGAGTTGTCGTGGAGGTCGGGCGCGGCGTCACGCGGGTGAAACCAAACGACCACGTCATCATGTCTTATGGGTCCTGTGGCCACTGTCGGAACTGCAGGGGCGGCGCGCCTTATCTTTGCAGCGATATGTATGAGCTCAACTTCGCTGGCACCATGCCAGATGGAACACATCGGATTCACTTGGGTGGAGAGGCAGTGTCGACTTTCTTTGGGCAGTCGTCATTTGGAGCCTATGCGGTGGTTCCGGACCGAAACCTGGTTTTGGTGAACTCGAGCTTGCCCTTGCGAACCTTGGCGCCGCTTGGGTGCGGCGTGCAAACAGGCAGTGGCATTGTGCTCAATCGCCTCAATTGCCAACCCGGCGAGTCACTGGTCGTATTTGGTTGTGGAACCGTTGGGTTGTCCGCGGTCATGGCCGGTCGCACGCGCCAGTTGGACGTGATTGCTGTGATCGATTTGAACCCGGAACGGTTGGCTTTGGCAAGGGAACTGGGAGCGACACACGTACTCAATGCGGCAGAATTTGAAACCGGGAGACAAGTCACGGAGACGCTTGTAAACCAAACACGAGGTGGCTTCGACTATGCAATCGACGCTGTCGGGAGTCCGAACATCCTTGAATCGTGCGTTGCCTCGGTGCGGATGGGGGGGACGGCAGTACTGGTCGGGGGGACGGCGCTAGGGACAAAGGCCTCTATCGACATGAACACTTTGCTATTCGGACGCACACTCACTGGCGTCGTCGAAGGCGACAGCGTCCCAGAGGTGTTTATTCCGCAACTCATTGATTTGTACCAGCGGGGTGACTTCCCGTTTGACCGGCTGATTCGATTTTATGACTTCGAGCAGGTCAACGAAGCTGTCGCGGATATGGAGGCAGGACTGACCATCAAGCCTGTGTTGATTTTTCCGGAATAACCGGCCGATTTCAATGTTGAGTCCGGCTCATAAGACCGTCTTTGGTCCCAAATAACTAGTCATTTTGTCACGGTGTTGACTACGTAAGTTGCTGATAAAGATGATTCTTTAGAGCCTGTTGCTAAGTCATCCCTGTCCTTAGGATTGATCTAATGGAAGTGGTATCCTGAGGGGGGAGACTCATGGAGAGAATTCTCGTCGCGCTTGAAGGTTCACCAGTAGCGGCTGCGCAGGTGGCGAACATGCTATTGGACGAGTGGGCAGAAGTTGAGCTTGTGGTCGCCTACGATGACCATCACTTTGGATTAACAGCCGAGGAAATGCTCTCGGGCGTGAGGGTTCTGTTTACGGTAGCTGCTGCAAACCGTATGAGCTTTTATCCCGTTTGCGGTCATCTTGTCGAGGCCGTGAGCAACCTCGCTACAGAACTCGATGCAACAATGATTGTCGTCAGCGAAAACAAAGGTACGGTGTGGAACAGGACTGCGTCTTCTCGAGTCTATCCGGACATTCTTCGTAAAACTTCAGTACCCGTGATGGTGGTGCCCAATTTGCCGGCCCATCCTCGGATTGACCTGCGCAAGTTCCGCAAAATTTTATATGCAACAGACGGCGTGATGGACAGTGCTGTGACGTTTCAGTTTGTACAAACTTTGATGAATGCACTTCCCTATGCTGAATTGTTTAGTTTGTACGTCACTGACGATGGAGTGTACCCCGGTGCACCCCTTCCGTCTGAACACTATCAGTGTGAACAAAACCGAACAAACCGTGTTGTACGTCGACTTATGAAATCGACGTTTTCCAACTCAGAAGTGCGGCATCACGTGTTGACCTGCGAGGGACCTGTTATTCGAGCCATCAGTGACGTAGCCGTCCACGAGCGCGTGGACATGGTTGTTGTCGGAAGTCACCGACCTGACAGCATGACTCGGTATATCGTCCGAAGTGTTGGCAAGGCCGTCATGAGTCGAACGCAAGTGCCCATCGTCGTCGTCAACCACCCATTCGGGAGGATGCTAAACGCTCTGCACACCCAAGTCGTGGAACAGATTTGATCAACTGCGTTTCGTGAGTTCTGCGTGGAAGGCAACCCGCCCTCGAACTCTGTCGGGGGCGCCGCCGCTGATGTTGTGACGCAATGGAACGGAATTAGGCCAAGGCCGTCGCTGCGTTCGCGTGAAAGTGCGGAAGTACGTGCTTCGCGAACCGTTCCATCGAAGCAATTGTCTCTGTGTGCCCCAAACCTCCGAAATCGAAGTAGATGATGACCTCTTCAACCCCAGACTCCTCCACCTTTTTCAGTGTCTCGACGCAGTAGTCGGCATCGCCGACAATGATTGTCTGCTCGCTGAGATCTGTAGTGCGCATCGACTGAAGACGCTTGACAATGTCGACGAAGTAGCGGATGTGGGGTGGGGCGGTAGCCGGATCGGACGGGAAGGCTGGCACGAGCCCGCGGAAGTACTTGAGCATGCGCTCCTTTGTGGCTTCGACGTCTGCTTTTGATTCGCAGACGTTGAGGAAGTAAGAGCAACGTGCGTTCTTGCCTTCATAGCCGTGTTTCTGCGAGAGTTCGTGAAACTGCGCGACGGCGTTGTGGACGCTACCGAACACCATTGTGGCGGCAAACGGAGCAAAGATCACGTTCTCGCCCATTTCCGCTGCCCGCTCTAACGACGGGGCGCTGAACGACGCCACGTAAATCGGCGGATACGGCTCCTGCACGGGGTGCGGCACCAGCGTGACTTCCGGGATGTTGTAGTATTTTCCACTGAATGAGAAGGTACCCTCTCGCCAAGCCTTTTGGATGATGTCGAGTTGTTCGAAGAAGATCTCGCGGCTGTTGTTAAAGTCGACTTCAAACGCGTCGTACTCGCGCTTGTCATAGCCACGTCCAGCGGAAAACAGAGACCGTCCGTTGCTCAGCACGTCAAGCAGCGCGTAGTCCTCGGCCATGCGTATCGGGTGGTTGGTCGGCAAGAGGACGGTTGCCGGGGCCAACTGGATGCGTTTTGTCCGCCCTGCTACGTGAGCGAGCAACATCGAGGGTGACGGCAAAACGCCGAAAAGCCCGAAGTGGTGCTCAGGGACCCATACCGAATTGAAGCCGAGTTCTTCCGCGTACACAGCCTGTTCAACCAGGTTCGTAATGACTTGATTCGGATCACGCCGTTCCTCTCCGTACCCTTCCGGATTATCGGTAAGTGTGAAGTAGCCGAACTTCATGTACATCCCCCCGTCAAATATGCCAAGCCGAGTCGAGGCATCTTCGTTAGTGGCTCCCGACAATAAGTTCAACAATCGTGAACACGATTCACGCAATCGTCGATATGTTCACTCTACGGATGAAGGCAACGGCGTGTCAACCTCTGATTGAAAAAATTCAGATTTTATTTGAAGAGAGAGGGTGTTCACGATCGAAGCCTGAATTTGGTCGGACCCGGGAATGAGAGTGTGCGCTAGGGGCGCAGGTAACCGAGGTCTTTCGACAAAGCTCTGCCGAACTCCCGCATTGTCTGGACGTGAGGCGAGTTCACTGCCACCGGTAGAACGCCGACCACACCGACCAGTGTCAGAGCGGCGGCTAATTGAGAAAACTGGTTGAACACAGGCACCGAGATGGCGGAGATGCCCGGTATGAACCCACCTTCGGTGACCGCATAGCCTGTCTCACGAATCGTCTGTAGGTCTTCCTCTAACTGCACACGGTCCACTTTCGCTTCCGCGCTTTCGACTGCGAGTAACTGTTGGATGCGGTCTCGGGGCATGAACGCGCAGAACACCATTCCGGTGGCACTGGACGTGAGGGTGACGCGGGAACCTACTTGAATGCCGATTTTCACCGATCGATTGCTCTCCTGCCACCGAATGAAAAATGGTCCAGACTCACTCCAAACGGCCAACGCAGCTGTTTCGTTGAAACGCTCGTTCATTCGGTTTAAGTAGCTTTCGGAAAGTGTTCGGACATCTATTTGCTCGGAGGCGCGGAGACCAATAATGATAGCTTCCGTCCCCAAGCTGTAGCGCAGGTCCGGACCTTTTGTGAGCAGTCCAAGCCGGCACAAGCTGACGAGATATCGGTGCAGTTGGCTCTTGGACATGCCGCACTGACTCGACAACTCTGTCAGGGAAAGCGGCGACCGGCTCTCAGACACAGCCTGCACGATGGTGAAACCTTGCTCGACTGCTTGAATACCCTGTGGTTCTTGGCCACGACCTGACTGAGTTGCAATGGGTTCGCGATTGGCGTTGTGCACGTTCATTCCTCCTGAGTACCTGCTGCAGGCGCTCTCGTCCAATCATAATGGGAGGAACGAAAGGGGTAAAGGGGATAGACCCGCATGGTGAAGCGACGCAGTCGAAGGATACGCGGTCAAGTACTTCAATCTGACCAACCGCCAGATGGTCGTAATTCTGTCTCATGGACGTGAGTAACTTACAAAAACCCTTCCGGAGGCAGGCTGCCCCATTCATCGAGCGACTTTTGGTCGGTGGTTGACCACTGGCGCGGACGATACGTCTCATCGTGGAGGATGATCTCTTCTTCACATGAGTACTCAACGGTGTTACCTGCGTAGTCGTGAAAGTAGAAGGCAATGTTGTGGCCCGGACCGTGGCGTACGGGGCCCCAGACCAGTTCGACGCCGCTTTGCTTCAGTGCATCTGCAGCCTCCCACAGGCTAACCGGGTCTTTCAGGGTCATTTGAAAGTGATGCAGGCCTAGGCGGTTGCTTCTCGCTACGGCGTAGCAGTGAAAGAGTGTCTTGCAGCGGAAAAAGGTGAGAACAGGGCCAGCTTCGGGATCACGAATAGTAGCCGACTCCTTGAAGCCGATGATGCGCGTCCAGAACTTGTACGCTTCGTCCACATCGAGGACGCGAGACACAGCGTGATCGAAGGAAATTGGACCAGGACAGCGCACGGGGGCCTGCACGAGCGCCCCGACGGGCTTGTCTACGTGAACGCCCACTGCCAACTCAACGATCGTGTTGCCCGGTGCCAGAAAGCGCATGGCTTCGCCGTGCTTCCAGTCGTCCGAGGGGGAGGTTTCCGTAAGAATGGGAACGCCTTGCCGGCGCAGCGAGTCTTCCGCGAGCAGCAGTGCACTCCGGTCTTTGACGAGGTAACTGATGTGGTCGACACTGGGATCGCCCTGGGTATACACAAGCGAGTATGGGTCAAATCCACCCGCCTGCAGGTAGAATTGGCCTGCGTTCTGGTGCGCGAGCGAAAAGCCCATTTTGGCGACGGCAAATTCAGCTGCTTCCTCGGGGTCAGTCACTCGAAGGTTGATGTGATTAGCTCGTTCAATTTCGATTGGCATATGGAGTTCCTCCCTATACGTTGAGAACGACTTTTCCAAAGGCCCTGCGTTCCAAGAGATGGGCGTAGGCGTGCTGGACTTGTTCCAGAGGGAAGGTTGAGTCCACGACTGGTCTCAACCGTCCGTGCTCAAACTCATCGATGACGCTGTTGAGCGAACTGGCGGTGTAGGCGCAGTTGCCAAGCATTTGGATGTGTTTGCGGTAGAACGTCTTGATGTCGATATGGAGTTGACCATCGTCGCTCCCGATCGTGCCGGACAGCACGATTCGTCCACCGTAGGCAATGCAATTGGCATACTCCAACCAGTTGTTTTGATTGATGCCGCCATCAAATACAAGGTTTACACCCTGTCCGTCCGTCGCGCGCAACGCCTCCGTTGCGATGGATTCGCGGGAGTAGTTGACGAGTACGTCGGCGCCGAGTTCACGGGCTCGTTCCAACTTCCAGTCGCTCCCGGCAGCAGCGATAACGTGGGCTCCGTGCAATTTCGCAATTTGGAGGGCCGCAACGCCGAGTCCGCTGCCGACCGCTGTCACCAATACCCAGTCTGTTGGCTTGACGTTGGCGATTTCTACCATCATGTGCCACGCTGTGCCGAATGAAACCGGAATAACGGCAGCCTCAGCGTAGGTCAGGGAATCGGGAATTCGGCGCAATTTATGACTTGGGAGTACTACATGTTCTGCTGCACCTCCATCACGGTGCACGCCAACCATGTTCAGTCGGGTGCATTGATTAGTGCGACCTGCCCGACAGGGCTGACAGTCCCCGCATGTGATGGTGAAGTCGTTGAGGACTCTGTCCCCGGGTTTAAAGTTATCGACTGCGGAACCAACCTCCGTCACAACGCCGGCAAAATCGGCCCCGGGAATACGCGGTAACAAAGCACTCGTTTTCCCGACAACGCCGAAAAGCCCGCGCACGACCATCGTATCCAGTCCGTAGTTGAGTCCTACTGCTTTGACTTCGACGCGTACGTCATAGTCCCCAATGGTTGGCTGTGGGACGTCTTGTTCAACGACAAGCACGTCGAGGTCACCATGTTTTCGAATGACAACGGCTCTCATGACAGTATCCTTCCTTTCGGGTCCGTCTGGTGTACGTCACACAAACACTGTTGTCAGTCGGCCGAGCCCCTCTATCTCAATCTCGACCACGTCGCCCGGTTTCAGGTATTGTGGGGGTTTCGCGCCAGCGCCTACGCCTGCTGGTGTCCCTGTGCAAATCACGTCGCCCGGCTCCAGAGTCATGATGGAAGACAGGTGCCGAATGATGGCCTTGATGTCGAAGAGCATATGTCTGGTATTGGAGTCTTGTTTTAGCTCCCCGTTTACCCAGGTCTTGATGGACAGTTGCTGCGGGTCTGAGATGAACTTCGCGGGGGTGAGGAATGGTCCGAGAGGGGAGAATCCATCAAACCCTTTCATCTTCGTCATGTCGACTCCAAGTGGGGTGGGTTCGTGCAACCAGTCTCGCGCAGAGACGTCGTTTGTGATGGAGTACGCCGCAACTGCTGCCATGATGCATTCATCACTCAGAGACAGCGGGTGTCCGCCCATCACAACTGCGAGTTCCCCTTCCCAGTCCACCATCTTGGCGATGGCTGGCAATCGCACTGCTTGACCGGAGCCAACGAGGGTCGTCGTCGCAGGCTTCAGGAAACTAAATGGATATGTCGGACGAACTGAAACTCCCATTTCTTCGAGGTGGTCTGTGTAGTTGGCGCCCACGCAGATCAACTTGCGTGGGACAAGAATTGGTGGCAGCCAACGCATCTCAGTGTCTGACATGTCCAACGCGGCCACGTCGTCGCAGTGTTCACTGAAGAACGCGCTCAGTTCTTCACAGAGAGGAAGCATGACGTCCCATCGCTCAATCATGGAAAGAACCGAGCGGTCTCTGCTGCCAAGGTACGTCGATACGTCCACATGATTCGTCAATGATTCCACAGTCACCAACTGGCTAAGGGGAAACAAACCGTCGGCTGTTTGGATGACGACGTCTGGTTGCTGGTTCACAATGCAAGTACCTAGGGCAAACTGCAATGTAGATCACCTACAGTCCAATAATTTAACTCGGTTTATGTACCCTGTTGCGTAAATCAGAAGAGAGAGCAAGGCTCAATCAATATCCGTACACTAAGGATTTAAGTAGCATGGAGGGATATTTGAGCCACATGTCCGTCCAACTCGCATGGTGTGAAGTCAGGGAGATAATGTTTCTACGATGTTGCTCCCAGTTTCCAAGTCTTAACCCCGAAAAATTATATTTACTATATTGAGTATTGCGATAATTAAGCCCTATGATAGCACAAATGTTGTCTTCCCACTGCGATGTGTTGGCGTGCCGGAACGGCTATTTATCTGTCACTCGGCACGCTACTTTATGGTCTCGTCGTGTAAGGTCCCAAACACTTCGGTACACTAAGAACCCGCCTTGGGCTCAATTTCGCCGTACGATTTTATCCGAAAGACTTGTCTGGGACGTCCCTTGGCGGACAGTGTCTCAGTACCGACTGACTCTGCCAGCCCGCAGCCGCTGAGCGATGATAGTATTTTTCGGGCGTTGCGGCTCGTCATTCCCAGTGCGTTTGCCACGAGCGCGGCCGTGATCAACTGATCGGAACATGCGTTTTGTAGGGCCAGCATTTTTTCGAACGTGACGACGTTCACGCCTGCATGACTCAGTCGAGCCACCAAGTCAGGGTTCTCCGTGCGGTACCGGTAGTGGAGCTGGTCTGCTTGATGGAGAGGGCCATCAACTGTTCCGTGTTCGTCGGCAATGTAAATGCATGCATTCCCGCTAGACGCCTCAGCATGGTTGATTGCAATCCGGGCGTGCCGTTCAGCTTCCATGGCTGTTTGCCCGTACCCAATCCCCATGTAGGCGTTTAGTTGCGTAAGGTCCCGAATGTGTTCGAGCAATAGAGCTGCGTCGCGCGTGCGGTTGACAACTTGGTCGTTCGTCGAGAAGATCATGAATCGTCCGTTACCAATCGACACGAATGTGCCGAAGGTCGCATGCGCGTAGTTGAGAATGAGGTCCTGGGTCTTGAGGTATAGCCGATAGATATCATAGAACAACTTGTCTTCGTTGTTCACCAGTCGGTTGTAGTTGGCGACCTGAATGATTTGAATCGCTACGAGTAGTTTCGGTGACGTCTCCTGATTCATAACCTACCTCCGAGGGACATGCTGAAATTACGCGCGTCACTCCACATAGTATTTCCTAATATACTACAGTGCAACGGAGATAAACGAACTCCCGATGCTAGGCATGGTACTCGTGCCGAAGGACTGAACGTGACTACGCACAATAAGTATTCAGAGTATATTGACACCGTTCTGGATTCGATGCTACATTATTTACGGAACTATTATGGAATAATTCCTTAAATAAGAGGAGGATCCCGTTGAACGAAGACCATCTGCTCAAACGAAGAATGGGGTTTTGGTCACTGACGGCTGCGTCACTCGGTGGTGTCATTGGGTCCGGTTGGCTACTTGGCGCCATGTACGCGGCACAGTCTGCGGGCCCAGCTTCCATCCTGTCCTGGGTGATCGGTGGCGTCGCATTGGGTCTGGTTGCGCTTGGCTTCATCGAGATGACGCGTGTTCGCTCGATTTCAGGCGGATTGGTTCGCTACCCACAGGAGACTAATGGTTCGTTGGTCGCGGCCATCATTGGTTGGGCCATTTGGCTGGCTTACTCAGCCAACCCGCCGACCGAGGCGTCGGGCATTATTCAGTACCTGAGCAAACTGATGCCGGGCCTGTACAATGGCACGCAATTGACGGCCTCGGGGATTTTGGTGGCCATCCTAATCATGATTGTGTTTGTGGTCATCAATTACTTTGGTGTACACATCTTCGCGAAGGTCAATCTGGTTGTGACGACCCTGAAGTTCATCGTACCAACCCTTACTTTGATTGGTCTCTTTGCCTCTGGGTTTCATGCTAGTAACTTTACGAGCCATGGTGGATTTGCGCCGTACGGTTGGTCCGCTGGATTAAGCGCAATTGCGACGTCAGGTGTGATCTTCGCATACACAGGCTTTCGCGCAGCCATTGACCTGGCGGGAGAAGCGGTTAATCCGCGCAGGGACATCCCGCGCGCCGTACTCACGGCACTTGGCATTGCCATCGTCCTATACATTGGCCTCGAACTCGCTTTCGTGGGTGCTGTTCCTGGTAGTTCGCTCGTGCAGGGGTGGCATGGGGTCAACTTTAACTCGCCGTTTGCGCAGCTGGCAACTTCCGTCAACCTGATGTGGCTCAGTTGGCTGATATACGCAGACTCAACGTTTTCACCAGCGGGATCGAGCGTCGTCTATACCGCAACGAACGCACGCGTTGTCTACGGGCTGGCACTGAATCGCTTCTTTCCAAAGTTTCTAGCCAAGGTAAATCCTCGCTACGGGGTGCCTGGTCGAGCGATGCTGCTCAACTTTGTCGTCGGCCTACTGTTCCTGCTTCCATTTAAGAGCTGGCACAGTATCATCGAGATCACGGGCGCACTCGGCATTTTTACGTATGCATCGGGCAGCGCATCGGTGCTCATCTACCGACGCAGTGGAAAGACGCAACCTGAGGATAGGATTCGCGGTATGGGGTGGATTGCGCCAGCAGGGTTCGTGGTCGCATCGCTGATCATTTATTGGGCGGGCTGGTCCGTGTTGAACAAGACGCTCCCACTCCTGATTGTTGGCGCAGTGCTATACCTCGTAGCGTTCTTTGTCAATCGCCAAAGTGGGCGCGAGCTTACCGGTGGCCTCTGGCTCTTGGCCTTTTTGGTGCTGGAGTTCGTATTGTCCTACTTGGGGTCATTTGACGGAATCAAGGCCATACCGGCGCCATGGGACTCGGTCCTTGTCGCTGTCTTGTCGCTGGCCATCTTCTTTTGGGCTGTTGCTTCGGGTACGTCGTACATGGGGAAAACTGACACGATTTCGCAGAGTGCGCCAAGCGAACATGCGAATTTGGAAGCCTAACAGAATTGAGGGACAACTATGTGTGAAATGTTGGCGCTGCAATCTGCAAAGCCGTTTGAGTTGGGGACGGCGTTTCAGTTGGGTCTGACGATTGAGAAGTTCGGAATTGCGCGTTTTGGTTGGGGTGTAAGTTGGGTCCAAGATGGTGTGTTGCAAAACTATCGTTCCGAACTTGGTCTTGGTGAGGACGTGCAGGGGCGGCAGCGACTTGCCGGTGAGTCCGCGACCTCGTGCCTGATTCACCTGCGAAGGCCGTCGTTTCTCAGCACAATCGCTGTGGAAAACTCCCAACCCTATCTAGCGGAGGGGGAGTTCGCCTTTGGACATAACGGTTACCTAGCCGACCACGTCCGCTGGCGGGAAGTTTTTGCACAAGTCGTACAAGGCCAGTCAGACAGTGAAATGGGGTTTCACCTTTACAAGCAGCGGCTTGTGACGGAGGCTCCTGCGGACGCTATCAACTCGACCTTACGCGATACAATCGGGCGGGGCGAAGCGAACGTCATCGTGCTGAACCGTGACGAGTCCCTGGTCGCTGCGGGGAGCAACGAACGCAATCCGATGTATTGGTTTGCTGGCGCGGACTTCACGGGTATCGTCACGGGCCTTCATAGCTTGGACCAGTACCTGTTCACGGACCTCTTGACTTGGGTTGAGCAGCGAACGCAAATCAGGGATGCTGTCTACTTACCCAAGATGACCCCAGTACACGCCTAGAAATATGCCCGGGCTGACTTTTCCAGATGGCCCGGGCGTTTTCTCCTTCCTCTCTTTGCAAAATGGCCGACTCCCTTCACTGTTGACCAAAATTGGTCCTGCCCTTGGAATGTTGCAGTGGTTTCGCTTGATGCCCATGTCGGTGGTACGATATGAGAGACAAAATTCCAGTCAAGTTCTATTCGACAAGGAGCATCACAGATGAGATACCGCAAAATGGGAAACACGGATTTGCAAGTGAGTGAAATCAGCTTTGGCACATGGGCCATCGGCGGCGATTGGGGCAGCACGAGTGACGAGGAGTCGTTGCGCGCGCTTGATGTGGCGATGGATGCGGGTGTTAACTTCTTTGATACTGCGGATGTCTACGGCTCGGGTCACAGCGAGGAACTGCTCGCTAGGGCTACGAAGGGCAAAGAGGACAAAATTCACATCGCCACAAAGTTCTGCCGGGCAGGGGATATTCATGATGCCGAAACTTATTCCGAGGCGACTGTGCGTCAGTACTTGGAGGGCAGCCTGCGACGTCTGGGGCGGGAGCGCATTGACTTGTACCAGATTCACTGTCCGCCGCTCTCCATCCTGCAGGACGGACGCGTCTTTGGGGTGCTCGACAAACTTCAGCAAGAGGGGAAAATTCAGCACTACGGTGTCAGTGTCGAGACTGTCGAAGAAGGCATTTACACAATCGAACACTCGCGTGCCAAGGCGTTGCAAGTCATTTTCAACATTTTTCGCCAAAAGCCGGCCGACGAACTGTTCCAGTTGGCGCAGGAGAGAGGCGTTGGCCTTCTCGTCAGACTGCCGCTCGCGAGTGGGCTGTTGACAGGGAAGTTCGACAAAAGCCATCGGTTTGCCGAGAACGACCATCGGAACTTCAACGAAAACGGAGAGAAGTTCAACGTGGGCGAAACCTTCGCAGGGCTCGGGTTCGAGAAGGGCGTTGAGCTAGCGGACAAGCTGCGCTGGATTGCGGATGGTCGGGGCAACATGACGCGGGCGGCACTGCGCTGGATTCTGGACTTTGACGAGGTCACCTGCGTGATTCCTGGATTTCGGAACGTCAAGCAGGTCGAGGACAATCTAGCTGCCCTAGATGTCCCGTCATTCGCGGTGGCGGAGCGGCAGAAATTAGTTAGCTTCTATCAAACGCAAGTCCGCGAGTCGATCCGTGGCGCATACTAGGAGAACCGGTTCGCACGAACGGTGTGGTGCTGATGGCTGGCGCAGTGGACATTTTAACCCACTGCGCCAGTATTGCGAACTACTTACACTATCCAGTGCATGCCGTTGGCGAAGTCGAGCGTGACACCGTAGGTCAAGTACAGGAGCCAGATACCCGTGAGTAATTGGAATGCGCCTGTGGCTTTCTCCCAGCCTTTGCTGTTGAGGAATCTGGCGGGAATTTCACAAATGTAAATCAAGGTCAGGCCGATGAAGAGAATCATAGCGGGTATATCGTCGGCCTTGTTAAACGAAATTGCGCCAAGGACACTCAGTCCGAGCAACGGGATTGCCATCCAGGCCTCAGGCCCGTGGTCGCTTCCTGTATATCGGCGCAGTCCTAGGACAATCCAGTGGATTCCGTAAACAGTGAAAGCAACCGCCGCCATGTACAGCGGAGGGGCGTTGCGATAGACCGGAAACCAGGAAAGACCGACCATCAGGTAGATGCCGGTGAGCAACTGGCCGAATCCGCCGAGAAACATCCCCCACAGGCCCACGGTTCGGTCGAACTTCACTTTGTCCTGGTTCCAGTTTGGACCAGCAGAAAGAGTCGTGCCGCCTTGTACAAAGTAGTTAATCGAGAGCGATAAAAAACCAATGGCGACAGGCCAAAAGTGCGAAATTGGTACTGACACGATGTTTTCCCCCCAATGACTCGCTTCCATACGATTTTGTAACTGTGCTTGTGTAACTGTGTTCGACCGTGCGAACAGTGACACTACCGGGTCAGCACCGCCTTCTTTCCGTGGAGAAGTGGCTGTACACGCTCATACTTTGGCTAGACAAACGAAACGGCACAAAGGCGGGCCTGTTTTAGGCCGCTACTTTGTGCCGTTGTGTCTACCTGCAAACGCATACAGACAAACCAAGCAGCATATCAGTCCGTAGTTGATGTACTGTTCCAATACATCAGCCAACGTATATTTTATCTCTCTTTTTGCTGTCGTGTGTCAACCCTAGACATTTTTACACAGACAAGTTTGTTGCTTCCTATGCGTTATGCTAGGATTTTTACTGAAACGTGGGGAATGATTATCGTTTGAACGAGTGTGCTTGATAGAGACGCGATGTTCTGGAAAGGGTAGGGTGCCGCGTGCGCAAAGAGCAGATGTTTAACGACATAGTTCGCCGAGTGAGGAAAGACTACTTTGGTAAAGGGCCAGAGCGAATTCATACCGTGTTCGTGGATAATATGGCGATTTCAATCTTGAACGGCAACCTCACACCCATGGAGAAGTTCATCAGTCATAATCCTGAAGGCGCCGAGATGGTTCGAGAAGCCCGGACAAAGCTGATTCAGGACGTATATGCAGAGCACGTGCCAGACGGACTGGAAGAGTTAGTCGGGTCGCAGTTGGTCCACCTGTTTTCCGATTTCAAGGTGGAACATGACATGGGGGTCTCGGTTTTCATCTTTAAAGACACGATCGCAGGAAAAGAGTGATTATTCACACGAACTGCATATTGCTTGACAAAAGAGAACAGCCAAGACCATATTGGAATTATTATGTGAACGTGTGACCGTTACACTCGCGAAGTGTTTCGGTTAAGAGGATCCGCGGAAGCTACTGTCACGCCTGTATGGGATTGCAGGGGTGCTCATGGGCACAATGGTGCGCAAGCCCGTATAGGGCGCACTTTGTGCCCTTTTTTGTTGAGTGTTTTTATTCATTCTACGACTCACAATACGTTGATAGGGTAGGGAGGTTCTGTAGATGCCAGAAGGTTGGGTGCAAATCGAACTTGACGGTAAGACGGTCGCGGTCGAGCCAGGGACACTCGTATTGAACGCCATTTTGGGCAGTGGAGAGGAACACCCGCATATCTGCTATCACCCTGCGCTCGGGCCAATTGAGACCTGCGACACGTGCATTGCAGAAGTCAATGGGCAACTGGCTCGGGCCTGTTCGACAGTTGTGGAAGAGGGAATGGTGGTCCGAGCAAAATCCGTGGGGGCGCGTTTTGCGCGCAAAGAAGCCATGGACAGAGTTCTGCGCAACCACGAACTGTACTGCACAGTTTGTGACAACAACAACGGAAACTGCACTGTCCACAACACAGCGATGCAGATGCAGATTGAGCACCAGTCCTATCCGTTCGAACCCAAACCTTACGAAAAGGACATGAGCAACCCGTTCTACCGTTACGACCCGGACCAGTGCATTTTATGTGGACGCTGTGTCGAGGCTTGTCAAAACTTGCAAGTCTCCGAAGTGTTGTCGGTCGACTGGGAACGTGACCGCCCGCGCGTCATCTGGGACAACGACGTGCCGATCAACGAGTCGTCCTGTGTTTCTTGTGGGCACTGCGTGACGGTTTGCCCTTGCAATGCTTTGATGGAAAAGTCGATGTTGGGTGAGGCAGGCTTCCTGACTGGGATTGAGTCGGGGACTTTGGGCAAAATGATCGACATGACGAAAACTGTGGAGCCGGGCTACTCACAGATCTTCACGGTCTCGGAAATAGAATCCGAGATGCGCGAGTCTCGCATCAAGAAGACGAAAACGGTGTGCACGTACTGCGGCGTCGGGTGCAGTTTTGACGTCTGGACGAAGGACCGCAAGGTCCTCAAGGTGGAACCGTCGATGGACGCCCCTGCGAACCAAATTTCCACGTGTGTCAAAGGAAAGTTCGGTTGGGACTTCGTCAACAGCAACGAGCGCATTGTGGAACCTTTGATTCGCCGTGGCGATGTGTTTTACCCGGTCACATGGAAAGAGGCGTTGGACTACACGGCGCAGCGTTTGGCCGAAATTCGGGAGCGTCATGGCGGTGACGCGGTAGGACTCATCTCCTCATCGAAGACCACGAATGAAGAAAACTACCTCATGCAGAAGCTAGCCCGGGCCGTCTTTCACACCAACAACATCGACAACTGCTCGAGGTACTGTCAGTCCCCTGCGACGGAAGGGCTGCGCAGAACCTTTGGCTACGGCGGTGATACGGGATCGATTAAAGACATTGGCATGGCTGAAGTGGTTGTGATTGTTGGTGCCAATCCGGCCGAAGCGCACCCGGTGCTCTCTACGCGGATTCGGCGCGCACAAAAGAAGCACGGCCAAAAGTTGATTGTGGCTGACGTCCGCAAAAACATCATGGCAGAGAGAGCCGACGTTTACCTGCATCCTCGACAAGGCACCGATTTGGTGTGGCTCTCTGGCGTGACGAAATACATCATTGACCAGGGGTGGCAGGACACTGAGTTTTTGGGTAAGAGCGTGGAGCGTGTCGACGAGTACGTTGCATCGTTGGATAAGTACACGCTAGACTACACGTCAGAAGTGACGGGGCTGGCGAAACAACAATTGATGGAAGCGGCGGAGATTATCGGGCAGGCGAAATCCGTATGCGTGTGCTGGGCGATGGGCGTGACGCAGCACCTCGGGGGTTCGGATACGAGCACCGCAATCTGCAATTTGCTGGCGGTCACGGGCAATGTCGGGCGTCCCGGCACAGGCGCATACCCGCTCCGCGGTCACAACAACGTGCAGGGTGCTGGTGACTTCGGCTGTGCGCCGACCTCCTATCCCGGCTATCAGTCGGCGAACGACCGTGTTGTCAGAGAGAAGTACGAAACGGCCTGGGGGGTCACCTTGCCGGAGACTCCGGGCTTAAATAACCACCAGATGGTCGATGCCATTCACGAGGGTAAATTGAAAGCCATGTACGTAGTTGGTGAAGATATGGCGATTGTTGATTCGAATGCAAACCACGTCCAGGCAGCGTTCGAGAAGTTGGAGTTTTTTGTCGTGCAGGACATCTTCCTGAGCAAGACAGCGCAGTTTGCCGATGTGATTTTACCAGCCAGTCCGAGTCTTGAGAAGGAAGGCACCTTCACGAACACCGAACGCCGCATCCAGCGCTTGTATCAGGCTTTGCCGCCGCTCGGGGAGTCGAAACCAGATTGGCAGATCATTCAGGCGCTGGCCAATCGACTGGGGGCAGACTGGAACTACACATCGCCAAAGGAGATTTTCGAAGAGGCTTGCGGTCTCACAGACCTGATGCGCGGTGCGACCTACGAGCGGCTAGAAGGATATCAGAGTTTGCAGTGGCCCGTGTTTGAGGACGGGACCGACTCGCCAAACCTGTATCTTGACGGGTTCCCACTGGACGGTGGAAAGGCGCGCTTGTGGCCGGTCGATTGGACGCAACCGCTGACCTTGCCGGAAGCGTACGACCTCGAGCTGAACAACGGTCGACTGCTGGAACACTTCCATGAGGGCAACATGACGCAGCGGGTAGCAGGCATTCAGAAGAAAGTGCCCCATACATTTATCGAAGTCTCGCCTGAACTTGCGAAAGAGCGCGGGATACAGGAGGGTTCGTTGGTTCGTGTCAGTTCACCCTACGGTCATGTCAGGATGCGCGTCACCATCACGGACCGTGTGCGTGGGAACAAAGTCTACATTCCGTTGCTCTCTACCAAAGACGAGGAAGCAGTCAATCTGTTGACCAGCAGCGACCACGACACCTACACGTTCACTCCAGCGTACAAGGAGATGCGGGTCAAGATGGAGGTGCTCGAGTTCACTGGAAAGTCTCCGATTGTGAAGGGGAATTTCCGTCTCGGCCACCCCAATCCTCAGCCTGGTGTTAACGTGGAGAAGAAGTGGGCACGCAGCGACTACCAGCCTCTGGTTGAGGCAAACAAATAGGACGATAAGGTTGTCTCTTTGCGCTTGCAGTCATCTGTAGTACCACAAATCCAGTACGGACAAGGTGTGACCGAGTAGATTAGCCGACGAGGCAACTGAAGGGAGACAGTCGATTGACCCACGACCTACCACTGGAGGACCTACACCAGTACGTCGGGCGCAACCCGCGCCCGGCGGACTTTGACGAGTACTGGCGAGACGCGCTTGCAGAACTCGATGGCACACAGACGAACCTGAGCGTCACGCCTGCCAAGTTTACAGTCCCGAATGTAGCGTGTTTTGACCTCACATTCACAGGCGTGCGCGGAGCACGGCTGTACGCGCGGTACCTTCGCCCCGTGAACAGCGCGAAGTCGCACCCGGCTGTTGTGATGTTCCACGGCTACGGTGGGAACTCGGGTGATTGGTTTGACAAACTGCCGTACGTGCTGGCGGGTTTCTCTGTGCTTGCGCTGGATGTGAGGGGGCAGGGTGGGGCGTCGTCCGAAGGGACAATCGCGGCGGGGCCGACCAAGATGGGTCAGATTGTGCGCGGCCTCGAAGACCGGAAGGAGAACTTGTTCTACCGCCACGTCTTTCTCGATGCAGTGCAACTTGCGCGCATTGCGATGGACATGCCTGAGGTCAATCCCGCCAAAGTCTACGTCACTGGCCGTTCACAGGGCGGCGGTCTGTCAATTGTCTGCGCAGCGCTTGAGCCGCGCGTCGCGAAAGTGGCCGCTGTCTACCCGTTTTTATGCGACTACCAACGGGTGTGGGAGCTTGGCGCTGGAGGAGCCGCGTACGGCGAGTTGTATGAGTACTTCAGGCGACGGGACCCGTTGCATAGACGACAAGATGAAGTGTTCGAACGGCTCGGCTACATTGACGTCCAGAACTTTGCGAGTCGGGTACGTGCGCCACTTTTGATGGCGACCGGTTTGTCGGACGAAGTGTGTCCGCCGTCCACGCAGTTCTCAGCCTACAACAACGTACCAGGTGAAAAACGCGTGCTGATTTACCCGGAGTTCGGACACGAGGACATTTATGGCTTGCCAGATGAGATCATCCAGTTTTTCGTGGAAGAATCGGTGCCGACACGCGGAGATAACTGAGACCGGACAGGAGGCATCATTCATGAAGGCGCTGCTCATCGGTGGGACAGGAACTATCAGTTTCGAAGTCACGAAGCAACTAGCTGCAGCCGGGCATGACGTGGCTCTGCTCAACCGCGGCAGCCGTACGGACGACCTGCCACCAGAAGTGCGTGTCCTCCATGCGGACAGTCGGGACGAAGACGAAGTGAGAGCGGCCATTGGCGGTGAGACCTTTGATGTTGTGGCCGACTTCATCGCCTTTGAACCCGATCACGTCGAGCAAGATTTTCGCGTGTTTGGCGGGAAGACGCGACAGTACATCTTCATCAGTTCCGCGTCGGCGTATCAGAAACCGCTCTCGGACTACCGCGTGAGCGAGTCGACACCGCTTGCAAACCCGTACTGGGCGTACTCGCGCAACAAGATCGCTTGCGAGACGTTGCTCATGGAACTGTACCGGGACTTCAGTTTTCCGATCACGGTTGTGCGCCCGAGCCACACCTACTGTGAGCGCTCAGTCCCGCTTGGGGTTCACGGGGCTGGCGGTTCCTGGCAGGTGCTCAAACGCATGCTCGAGCACAAGCCAGTGCTCATTCAGGGCGACGGGACGTCGCTGTGGACGCTCACGCACAGCCGTGACTTTGCCACAGGCTTCATCGGCCTGATGGGCAACCTGCACGCGATTGGTGAAGCGGTTCAGATTACGTCCGATGAGACGGTGACGTGGAACCAGGTGTACGAGGTAATCGCGTCTGCACTCGGCGTCGAACTGCGGGCGACGCACGTCGCGTCGGACTTTTTGAGCGCGTGCAGTGATGGCAACTTCGCTGGCCCGTTACTCGGGGACAAGGCGAACTCCGTCGTCTTTGACAACACGAAACTAAAGCGCCTTGTGCCGGGCTTCGTCGCGACAACGCGCGTCGATCAAGGACTGGCTGAGACGGTTCGGTATGTGCTCAACCACCCGGAGTTACAGCAAGAAGACCCTGCATTCGATGCTTGGTGCGAGCGGGTTATCTCTGCGCTCAATGCTGCTAAAGAAGCTGTTTGCCAGGCGGTCATGTGAGGGATGGTGATGTGGCAGCTGGCGTTGCAGACGTGAGGAGGAGCGACATGCGCTGGGGGGTTCGTGTAATTAATCCATTCGCGCCTGTCGTCTTCCGGCGCTTGGTCCTTGTCGCCCTAGCCGTCCTAGCCATGTGGCAACCCATGACGCACGGGAGTCCGCTCGTAGAACTTGTCGCTGTTGCGGAGTGTCTCGTCGTCTGCGCTGCTATCTTGGTAATGATTCCGGAGCGCCTGCCTGCGGTCTGGCGAACCGGGATTGGAATCGGCACTGTCGTGCTGTTGTCCGTGTTGTCTCTGTTTCTTGTCGGATACGGGAGTGCCGGCGCTAGTATGTTGTTTTTCATCGTCGGCATCGCTGGCGCGCGGCTCAATTCTCCGTACGCTTGGTGGACTGGCGGTGTTGCAGCGGTTGGTTTTGTCACCTTACTGATTCTTACGAAACCGTTCAGCGGTGTAGGCATTGCCTACATTGGGTATACGATGGGCTTTATCGCGACCTTCATTGCGGGAAACAATGGTCGACTTCGTCGTCAATCACAGGCAGCCCAGGAACAGCACCTACTCGACCTCGAACGTGCCCATGAGGCTCTCCAAACGGCTCATCGCGACTTACAGGAAGCGTCCATCCGTTCTATGCAACTTGCCGTTGTGCAAGAACGAAACCGGATTGCGCGCGACATCCATGACAGTGTGGGTCACGCTTTGACTTCCCTCATCGTCCAGTTGCAGGCCTTGCAATATCGTGTGCGCAGCGGCGCAGACGGTGCGGAACAGCAGATTCAGGACCTTGTTAAAGTGGCGCGAAACAGCCTTGAGGAGGTACGCCAATCGGTTCGGGCAGTTGCGGACGCTTCGCCCATCACGGGGGTCCAAGCAATGTCAGCGCTTGTCGACGGTGTTCGCGCAAACACCAAGTTGTCCGTCACCTTCCAAACCGATGTAGACGCACAGGTGCTGTCCATGGAGACCAGCCTCATTTTGTACCGTGCTCTGCAGGAGTCTCTGACCAATGTGGTTCGGCACAGCGCGGCTGAACACGTTCGTGTCAACTTGGATTGGGTAAGCCGCATCGGTCAGACGTGTATTCGGCTACAGGTCGCAGACGATGGTCAATTCCAATCTGGACGGATGCTCGAGGAGGGCTTTGGCCTGTCGAGCATGCGGTCTCGGTGCGAAGATGTGGGCGGCACGTTGAACTGGACAGGCGTCGAGCCGCACGGCATGCAGGTCGAAGTTGTTTTGCCGTGGAACAAACCAAGCGGCGAGGAGACTCAACATGGGTCATGAGACAAAGCATCTGATTCGGGTGTTAATTGTGGATGATCAGCGTTTAATTCGCGATGGACTGCACTACCTGATTGATTCTCAGAATGACATGCAAGTCGTCGGGGAAGCCGACACCGGAGAAACAGGCATAGTAGCTACCCTAGAGATGCATCCTGACATTGTGTTGATGGATGTGCAGATGCCCGGAAAGGGCGGTCTCGACGCAACGCGTCGCATCACCGCGGCGATGCCCGGCGTGAAGATTCTGCTCTTGACAACGTTTGACATGGTGGAATACGTGTACGACGGGATACGCGCTGGTGCCGTTGGTTACTTGCTCAAGGATATCGATGCAGCCGAACTCATGGACAGCATACGCGCGGTCTATCGTGGTCAAGCACTCTACCGTACTGGCGCTGCAGCAGAAGCGTTGGCCCGCGCCGTCAAGGAACCGACCGGTGGTCAGGTGAGAATGACCTCTTCGTCGGGCACAACGAGCGAAGAACCGGCGACTGCAACCGACGGCGGTTGTGAAGGTTCGCTGGTCGATGGCTTGACGGAGCGAGAACGAGAGGTGCTACAGGAGATGGCTTGGGGTCGGCGCAACGATGAAATTGCCCGCAAGCTGCATATCTCGGAGGGCACTGTAAAGACGCACGTGCACCGCATTTTGCAGAAGTTTGGGGTGGACGACCGAACGCAAGCCGTCGTCCTCGCTCTGCGCCGCGGCATGGTGCAGTAATCTGGTGCAGGTCTATCTGCAGGTATACGTCCGTGGTCGTCGCTCGTGAAGGTTCTATCTTCGTGTAGACGCCTTGGCTTTGTTTCCGCTGTATCCTGTCTGTGAACGCAGGGTAAAGGAGTGATTCAAAGTGCCAATGGCAAAGGACATTTTTATCGGCATCATCATCCTCGCAATTCTGGTGCAGCGACAATTGGTTCCGCGTCCGCTTAGCGGACGACTGCTGGTCTTGCCCGTTATTCTAGCTCTGTACTCACTGTACGAAGCAGTGGGTCAGCCGAGCATCCAACTCACAGGCTGGATTTCCCTCATTCTCACGTTTCTGCTCAGTTTCATCGTCGGACTCATTCGTGGACGCATGACACGCGTGTATCAGGAGAATGGTCTGTGGATGGTCTCTGGGTCGTGGTGGATTCTCCTATTTTGGCTGCTCTCCATTCCGATTCGCTACGGCTTGAGCTTTTTGCTGGTTCCGCTCCTCGGTGCTGGTGCAGCTTTTCATGGCAGCTTGACCACGATACCCATTCTGTTCTCAGTTTGTGGACTTGTGTTGGGGAGGGCCGTGTTGCTCACGCTGCGCCATCCCGTAGCCGTCCGGGAAGCTCGCATGTCACACCTAGCGGCGCGCAGCGAACGCAGACGTCGTCGCATCTAATCATGCGACCCGAGCAAGTCTACAAAGGCCCTGAGAGCCTTGCCCGATCCGGATCCGGATATGGATATAGAAAGGTTCACCGTCGCCGACTAGTCGAGTTTCATCATCAATCCATCCAAGCGCCGTCCGACCTTGTCTTCTGTCCAGCGTGCAACGCCGATGAGCGTGTCGAGGTCGCACGGCGTGGTCGCGCCCATTTGTTGAAACATGTTGACCATATCCTCCGTGCAGACGTTGCCGACAGCCTTCGGGGCGAACGGGCAACCGCCGAGACCGCCAATGGAGGCGTCGAAGCGGGTGACACCCGCCGCATAACCAGCGTAGACGTTAGCGAGCCCAAGGCCGCGTGTGTTGTGAAAGTGTAGGCCAAGTGGCACGCGGTCGATGCCGACTGCCTCGTCGTAGGCCGTCACCATCCGCTGCACCTGTGCTGGATTCGCCATGCCGGTCGTGTCGGCGTACACCACCTTTGTGCAGCCCGCGTCGATGAAGCGGCGAGCAAAGGCGAGGACGCGAGCGGGCCAGACATCGCCTTCAAACGGGCAGCCGAACGAGGTGCCAAGCACAATCGTGGCCGCTTTCCCGGCAGCCAGCGCCTGTGGCATCAGTCGCTCAAGTTCGGCGGCTGACTCCTCGGCGGTGCGGCGTGCGTTCTTGTAGTTAAACGTGTCACTGACTGCTAGAACGAGGTGGATCTCTGCGAGCCTTGTCTGCAGTGCCCGCTTCAAACCAGACGCACTCAGTACGAGCCCGGACAGTCGTACCGGCAAGTCGTGTGGCAGCAGGTCGAGTACCTCTTCAGCACCGGCCATCTGCGGCACAACCCGCGGATTCACGAACGATACCGCCTCGATTTCCGTCACGCCCGCGCGGGCCAGCCGCGTGATGAGTTCTGCCCGCGTAGCCGGGGACAGAATTTCTCTCTCGTTTTGCAGGCCGTCGCGCGGCCCCACGTCGCAGACCGTAATCACGCGTCAATTCCTCCTTCGTCGTCAACGTCCGATTCGTTTCCGTGCAGGGCGGGGGCGTGGAGCAAGACATGGTCGCGCCCTTTGTAGATGTGTTCGGCCATTGCACAGCGGGCGCGGTCTGGGTCGCGCTGCTCGATCGCGGCCGTAATCGTCACATGGTACCCGAGCGAAGCTTCCGTCTCACTCTGGTCGTACCAGTAGAACGACCGAAACACCAGCGGCAGTACAACGACGCGCGAGATCAAAAAGTCGAGGTGTGAGTTGTGCGTTGCGAGCAACACGCCGTGGTGAAAAGCGTGGTTCGCGTCGACGATTTCGCGGATCTGATCCCGGCTCTTCCCCCCGCTTTTCACCGCCTGTGTAAACCAGCGGTTGGCCTCGTGCAACCGCTCGATGTCCGCGTCGGTTCTGTGCATGGCAGCCGTGCTTGCGGCGTAACCCTCGAGCAACGCGCGCAGGTCGTAAATCTGCCGTACCTCTTCAACCGGGAATTCCCGCACGGCAGCGCGGCGTCCTTGCAACACGACCAGCCCCTCTGCTGTGAGGCGCCGAATGGCTTCTCTGATGGGCGTGCGGCTCACGCCAAGCGTAGCTGCAACCGCCTCCTCGGTTAGCCTCTGGCCAGGATTGTAGTCTCCTTCGAGAATCGCCGAGCGAATCAGTTCATATGCATCCATCCACAATCCTCCTAAGCAAATTGTATACAAAATGAAATAGTCTGTAAATATGTGACGAGGTTCGCGTTGTGATATTTTCTGTACCTGCGTGATTTTTTCATACGAGGCGTGATGATGATTCGATGTCTCCAAAGATCTATCTTGATCAATTGTATACAAAACGGTAGCATGAGGTTTGTATCAGACTTGACAGAATATTTGCGAGGTGAGATGGGGTGGCCGAACGCCCAGCGCTTGACGGTGTGCGTGTACTCGAACTTGGAACTCTGCTGGCGGGGCCGTTCAGCGGGCGCTTGCTCGGGGATTTCGGAGCAGAGGTGATTAAGGTAGAGCCGCCGGACAGACCGGATCCGATGCGGCAGTGGGGGGTGCAGAAGGAGGGACACGGGCTGCTTTGGCCCATTCAGTCGCGAAACAAGAAGTCGATCACGCTGAACCTGCGTTTGGAAGAGGGGCAAGCCCTGTTTCGCGACCTGGTGAGAGAGGCAGATGTCGTGATTGAGAACTTCCGCCCTGGGACGATGGAGAAGTGGGGCTTGTCGTACGAGGCGCTGTCCGAGCTTAACCCTGGCATTATCATGGTGCGCACTTCCGGGTTCGGTCAGAGCGGGCCTTACCGCGATCGCGCCGGTTTTGGGAGTGTTGGCGAGGCGATGGGCGGACTGCGCTACGTCACCGGTTTTGCAGACCGACCGCCGACGCGCATCGGCGTCAGTATCGGCGATACGCTCGCAGCGCTGTTCGCGACAATCGGCTGCTTGGCGGCGCTCAATGAGCGCAACCGCTCGGGCAAAGGCCAGGTGGTGGACACCGCGATTTACGAAGCTGTGTTTGCGGTGATGGAGAGCACCGTCCCCGACTACCTGCTCGCGGGCTATGTGCGTGAGCGCATGGGCAACATCCTGCCTGGCATCGCGCCATCCAACATCTACGCGACGAAAGACGGGACATTTGTCGTGATTGGCGGCAACGCGGACACGGTGTTTCGTCGCCTCTGCGATGCGATGGGACAGCCGGAGCTTGCCAGCGACCCGCGCTTTGCCACGCACACGGCGCGGGGCGAGCATCAGAAGGTGCTCGACGACCTCGTAGAGGAGTGGACGAGGACGCTCGACGCCACAGACTGTCTCGACATCCTCGCGACGGCGGGTGTGCCGTCTGGTCCGATTTACAGCGCAAAGGAGATCGTCGAAGACCCGCAGTACCAAGCGCGCGACATGCTTCTTGAGATGGAGCACCCGGTGCTTGGAGCATTTCCACTGCCAGGCATTGTGCCAAAGCTCAGCCGCACACCAGGCGAGGTGCGGCACCTCGGTGCGGAGTCACTTGGCAAAGACAACCGCGAGGTTTACCTTGGCCTCCTTCGCATGGATGAGGGGCGGTTGGAAGAACTGCGCGGCAAGGGCGTCGTGTAACCAAAGTGGGGGTGAAGTGCTTGTCCGAGACGTTTGCCGGTTTCGGCGAGTCATCTGGCGCAGGATGGCGCCCGTGTATCGTCGTCGTCGACTTTATCGTTGGGTTTACCGACCCGGCGACACAACTGGGAGCCGACTTTACGGCTGAAGTCGAAGCCACGCGTGAACTCCTCGACATCGCGCGTGCTAAAGGGGTGCCCGTCGTCTTTACGACAGTCGCTTATGAGCCGCACTTTCGGGACGGTGGTCACTTCGTTGTCAAAGTACCGGCGCTCAAGTTGCTCGTCCAGGGCTCAACATGGACTGAGGTGGACGAGCGCCTCGCCCGTCTTCCATCTGAGCCGCTGGTGGAGAAAAAGTACGCAAGTTCCTTCTTCGGCACCCCGCTCGCATCGATGTTAACCTCCTTTGGTGTCGACACCGTGATTGTCACCGGTTGCACCACCTCCGGCTGCGTACGCGCGACCGCACTCGACGCTTTGCAGCACGGCTACCGCGTCGTCGTGCCGCGGGAGTGCGTCGGTGACCGCTCGCAGGCGGCCCATGAAGCCAATCTCTACGACATCCAGACGAAGTACGGAGATGTCGTTTCGTTTCCGGAAGTTCGCGACTACTTGTCGAAACTGAACTGAGGAGGAAAAGTACATGTACCGAGTCGCCATTGACGTTGGGGGCACCTTCACGGACGTCGTTTTGCAAGACGAGGAATCCGGGCAAATTTATGCCACCAAGGTACCGTCGACACCGTCGGACCAATCCATTGCGCTAGTTCAGGGGATCGACAAGATCTGTGAAGAGAACCAGGTTGACCCGCACGAAGTCCGCTCGATGATTCACGGCATGACGGTCGCGACGAACGCCGTGCTCGAAGGCAAGGGCGCGAAGGTCGGACTCATCACCACAGAGGGTTTCGAGCAGATTCTGCACGTCGCTCGCAGTTGGACGCCAGCGCCTGTCACGGCCTGGATCGCGTTCCAAAAGCCCGACCCGCTCGCCGATTTGACGTACACGCGCGGCGCGAAGGAGCGGATGTCCGCCCAAGGCGAGGTCTTGCAAGAACTCGACGGCGAGCACGCGCGGGCTGTCATCGAGGAACTCTACGCGTCCGGTGTGGAAAGCCTCACTATTTCGCTCATCAACTCGTTTGCAAACCCCGACCACGAACGCCAACTGCGAGATATCGCGATGGCGGTGAACCCGGGTGTGCCGGTCTCCATCTCGCACGACATCCTGCCTGAGTTTCGTGAGTACGAGCGGACGCTCACAACCGTTATGAACGCCTACGTGCGCCCGAAAATGCAGAACTATTTGCGCAATATTGAAGATAAGATGCGCGCGAAGAACCTGAAGAGTCGCGTCAGTATCGTCCGCTCCGACGGCGGGCTGATGAGCATTCCGGCCGCCGCGGCAAGGCCAGTGCACACGATGCTGTCCGGGCCGTCCGGAGGCGTCACTGCCTCCGCGATGATTGGGCGACAGACCGGGTATCGCAACGTGATCTCGTTCGATATGGGCGGCACTTCCACCGACGTCGCGCTCACCTACAATGGCGAACCGCGCGTCTCGCGCGAGACGAAAGTCGGCGTGTTCCCGGTCAAGGCACCGTCGCTTGAGGTCGTCAGCATCGGCGCAGGTGGCGGTTCCATCGCGCACGTCCCGCTCACGGGCGCCCTTCGCGTGGGTCCGCAGAGCGCCGGTTCTGAACCTGGCCCCGCATGCTACGCCCGCGGTGGCGAAGAGCCAGCAGTCACCGATGCAAACGTCACGCTTGGTTACCTGCCGCCGAGTCTGGTTGGCGGCGAGATGACACTCGACCCAGAGCTCTCCATCCGCGCTGTCGCCACCATTGCCGAGAAACTCGGCACTGACGTGTACCGGGCGGCACAAGGCATCTACGACATCGTCAACGAGAACATGTACGGCGCCATCCGCGTTGTCTCGGTGGAAAAAGGCTATGACCCACGCGAGTTTGCGCTGCTTGCTCTCGGTGGCGCTGGGCCGCTGCACGCCAACGCACTCGGGCGACTGGCTGGGGCGTTTCCGGTCATCATCCCGCCGACGCCAGGCGTCCTGTCTGCACTCGGGTTCCTCGAATCCGATGTCCGCAACGAGTTCTCGCGCACCTACATCCGCACCATGGGCCAACTCTCGACGGAGTCGCTGGCGGACGAGCTAGTCGCGCTTGGCGATGAAGCACAGGCGTGGCTTGAGGACGAGTCCGTCGCCGCAGCGGACCGCAGAGTGCACTACGAAGTCGACGTGCGCTACTTCCGGCAAGGCTTCGAGATCCCGATTCAAGTCGATCTAGCCGAGTTGCACGCACGTGGACTGGCGCTGTTGCGCGAGAAGTTTGACCAGATTCACGAGCAGACCTACGGCTTTCGGATGGACATCGAACTTGAGATTGTTAATGTCCGCTCCGTCGCCGTCGGCAAAGTCAAATCGCCCGCCCTGCCAGAGCACCCAAGCGGTGGGGAAGATGCGGCGCACGCGATTGTGGATGCACAGCACACAGCATACTTCGATGGCGAGTTTGTGACCACTCCGCTCTACGACCGAAGTAAGCTGCAGCCGAACAACCGCGTCTACGGTCCTGCTGTGGTTGTGCAAAAGGACAGCACCACGCTCGTCCTGCCAGGCTATGTCGCCCTTGTCGACACGTTCACCAATCTCATTATCAATCCGGTTTCAGAGTGAAGGGGGAAAGCCAGATGCCTGCCATCGATTCCATTACGGTCGATATCCTCGAAAACGCGCTGAAAAACGTCAAGGAGGAAATGGACGTCACCCTGTTCCGGTCGGCGATGTCGCCCGTCATCCGCGAGCAGCACGACTGTTTCCCGATGATTACGGACCCACACGGCAAGATGGTCGTCGGCAACTTCGGCTCGCACGTGCCAGAGGTCGTCTCGCATTTTGCGGAAGGGGTGCAGGAAGGCGACGTCATATTCCTGAGCGACCCGTACAGTTGCGGCGGCTCCATCTCGCACATCAACGACTGGATGATCATCGTCCCGATTTTCTTTGAGAACCAACTGGTCGGGTACTCTTCGATGTTCGGACACGTGATGGACGTGGGCGGCCCGGTGCCGGTCAGCTTGCCCGTCACAGCCACAAGCATCTTTGGCGAGGGCGTCCGCTTCCCACCCGTGAAGCTGTTCGAAAAGGGGCAACTGAACAAGGCGATTATCTCCATCATTCAAGCGAACACACGCACCCCGATTGAGAACTACAGTGACCTGATGGCACTCGTCGCTGCCTGCCGCACCGCGGAGCGCCGTGTCAAAGAGGTCTGCCAGCGCTTTGGCGCCGAGACCTACCTCGCTGGCCTCGACGCACTGCTCGAGCGCACACACCGCATGATGACGCAGCTCATCCAGAACTTCTTGCCGACAGAACCTGCGTCGTTTGAGGACTACGTGGATGACGACGGTCTCGGTAATGGCCCGTTTAAGATGAAGCTGACGGTCTGGCGCGAAGGGGAGCAAGCGCGCTTCGACTGGACCGGGACCGACCCCCAGGCCCAGGGGCCGATTAGCTACTACCTGAGCGACGCGATGTTCAAGATGTTCATCGGCGCCTTCCTCATCTCCGTGTTCGACCCGGCCATCATGTTCAACGACGGGTTCTACGACCTGCTGGAGATTACGACCCCAGAAGGCAGTCTGCTGCGCCCCAAGTTTCCGGCTGCACTCGGCTGCCGCACACACGTGCTCAGCCGCCTGTTCGACGTGCTCTCTGGCGCCTTGTCAGTGAACGCGCCTGACAGCAGCCCCGCTGCTGGCTATGGTACGAGCCCCTACTTCATCTACTCCGGCAAGGAGGATTCTGGACGGGACTTCCACTTGATGGAGGTCATGTACGGCGGTCTGCCTGGGCGGCCAATCGGCGATGGCCTTGACGGACACTCGTGGTGGCCAGCGTTCGTGAACATCCCGACGGAGTACCTCGAGACCTACTACCCACTGCGCGTCGAGTACTACCGCACGGGCCGGGATTCTGGCGGAGCGGGCAAACACCGAGGTGGCAACTGCAACGAGAAGATGTACACCTGCCTTGCGGACGGCAGTGTTTCCATTCACGACGACCGTCACAAACTGCAGCCGTGGGGCATCAATGGCGGGAGTCCTGGCACGTCGTCGTACAAAATTCTGTACCGCACCGACGGGACGCAGGAGGAACTGCCGTCAAAAATCGACGGGGTGCAAGTGAAGAAGGGCGACAAAATTTTGTTCGTCACGGGTGGCAGCGGCGGCTGGGGGGACCCGCTCGACCGCGACCCTGACAAGGTGCGCCTCGACGTCCATCGCGGCCTCGTTGGCCGCGAGAAGGCGGAAGTCGAGTACGGTGTCACACTGGATGCCTTTGGAGCTGTCGACACGGTAGCTACCACGGCTCGGCGCGCTGCGCTCCGCGCCGAACGCGGGAATGCACCGTCGTTCACCTTTGGCAATCGCGACGAGGTGTTGGCCGAACTGCGGGGGTAGGAGATGGAATCGAAATTAGGCACAAGCGGGGGGCAGCTATGCCCCCTGTTTCTTTTGTAGGGAGGTGTAAGTCTCACAAGTGTGATTAAGAGTATGCATTACAGCACGAGTTAAACATGGCTATATATGGATAAGATGTGAAGTATGCAGAACAGCACTCCTCGTCGCAGCAGAGTCACTGTGGGGCCGTTTTCCATCAATCAGCTGCACTTCAGCAACCCATGGGTGGTTGCGTTTTGGTCTGTGTTCTTTCCAGGATTCGGCCAAATTACGCTCGGACAGTACCTGCTGGGGTGGATTTTGTTCGGCTGGGAAGTGCTTGTCAATCTTCGGTCGCACTTTAATACCGCCATCGTGTACACCTTGACTGGGCGGGTCGACGCAGCGAGATACCTGCTCGATATGAAGTGGATTCTATTGTATGGCAGTGTCTTTACCTTCGCGTTTTGGTCCAGTTATCAGTTGTCTGTGGAAACCAACATTCAGTACTACCTAGCCAACCGGGAAAACGCACCTGTCAAAATTTTTGAGATGAACGCGATTCAGTACGACTTCCTCGACAAACGTAAGCCGATAGTCGCTGCTTTGTGGTCGCTCCTAATGCCAGGGCTCGGTGCGTTGTATAATAGACGGTTGCCCTCCGCCGTGTCTGCACTGGCATGGTGGATTTTGATTTGCTACAAGTCACATATGGCCTTAGCCGTGTACTTTACGTTCTACGGGCAGTTTCAACGGGCGACTTCCGTTTTGAACCCGGAGTGGACGTTGTTTTTGCCTTCCATTTTCGCTTTCACCTTCTACAACAGCTACGTCACGGCAGTGGACCGGAACACCCTGTACGACAAAGAGTTAACGAATTTTCTACAAAGTAATTATCAACCGGAGAACTTTAACTTCGATTTAGGGAGGTGACTGTTCGTGCATGTAGTGGCTGCCTTTGATCTATCCGCTCAACTAGAGCTAGTCATCGCTGACCTTGAAGAACGTGGTCTGAAGAAGGAGCATATCTACGCGATTCCGCTGGACAAAACGAACAAGAAAGCATTTTTTGACACGATGCACCACTCGGATGGCAAAGCACTCTTTGACGGCGTTGCATTGTGGGGTGGATTTTTCTGCTGTTTAGGTACCATCTACGGTTTTGTTTTACCGTGGGGACCCGTGTTGTGGGGCATGATTGGCTTTGTTGGCGGATCACTTTTCGGTGCTGGGATTAAAGCAGCAACGACGAAAATACGCCTGCAGTCACTTAAGTCAAGGTCCCGGACCGAAGTTTTCCTGCTGGTGAACTGTGAAGACGAGATGGTCTCGGTCGTCGAGAAAGCCCTGTGGAATCACCACGCCTTTGGTGTCGCCGTCGTGCCGAGGAACTCCCAAGGCGCCTGATTCGGCGTTCACAGAGCGGGATCGAAAGCGTATCTGTACTGCCCGTTCCCAGGTAAAATAAGAGCAAACACGGAACGGAGGCGGTCTGTTTGCCGGAATTCATCTGCACGACTTGCGGTGTTCAATACCCAGCTTCGGATGTCCCGCCCGAAGTATGTGTCATTTGTAACGAGGAGCGGCAGTATGTAAAACCCGAGGGGCAATCTTGGACGACACTCGACGAGATGAGGCAGGGTGGCACCTATCGCAACGAAGTGGTCGAAGAAGAGGAGCATCTCCACAGCTTCACGACTCGCCCGAGTTTTGCGATTGGGCAAACGGCTTACCTTGTGCAAGATGGCGACTTCGGTGTGCTGTGGGACTGCATTACCTATGTCGACGATGCAACCTTTCGCGCACTTCGCGACTTCGGTGGCGTTCAAGCCATCGCGTTGTCCCATCCGCACTACTATTCCACTCAAGTGACATGGGCCGAACAACTGGGTGTGCCAATATACATCCATCAAGATGACCGGGAATGGGTTGTGCAACCGAGCGAGTGGGTGCGTTTTTGGACTGGAGAGTCTCTGGCCCTGTCAGATGGACTCACGCTTCATCGACTAGGCGGTCACTACAAGGGCGGCGCTGTGCTGCACTGGGCACGTGGGGCGCGAGGCAAGGGGGCCCTCTTGACGGGGGACATCATTCAGGTCGTTTCAGACCGGCAGTGGGTAAGTTTCATGTACAGCTACCCTAACTTGATTCCGCTCCCTGCAGCAACAGTCAGCCGAATTGCCGACAAGGCGTCAGCGATTCACTTTGACCGTATCTATGGCGCCTTTCACCGCGTCATCCGCGCGGGGGCGAGCGAATCTGTTCAGAAATCCGCCGCACGGTACATCGCCGCACTCGATGGCAGGGGGTTCAGGACGTAAAACGGTGAACGGGAGGGGGCTATTGCATGAAACAACTGCTTCCTGGCGTGACGGCAGACATGCTCCGTGCTGAATTTTGGTCTTCGCAGATAACCGACAACTTTGTTTACGACTCGTCTGTCTGTCAGAGTGCGTGGGTGCGGTCCTCCCATCTCTATGAACTGAGCCCAGACGCAACCTATGACATTGCGCCAGCCGCGCGTCCTAGCACTACGCTCTACGACCGCGGGGGTGGCCTGATAGACGACGAGCAGTGGCGCGCGATTGAGCACAATTCGCAAGTGTGGCGAGTCCCACCTGTTCCGGGGTTTACGGTTCTGGCGACAGCCCTCCGGCGGTGGGCGACGCCGGTGGAGGGGTTTCGCATTCCTGACACAGCCGAGTTCGACCGGTTGCTCGATACCACGTTGCATACCTTCGAACCCGTCGTGATTGTCGGTGCGAGTCAGGACCGGAACTGGTACTACGTTTACTCCCGAACCTACCACGGTTTTGTCTGCGCTCGTAAAATTGCTACAACCGATTGGTCAACTTTTGCGCAATACAAGCCCTCTCAAGGTTTCACCGTGGCCGTGGTGACTGCGCCGCATACCATCACGGCGCCCCAACCGTACGACGCGGCAGTCATGGCGCGCACCGTTGAGTTCGCAGCGGTGTTGCCTACGACTGATTCGCACAGCCTCGGAAACCAGTTGAATCTCGGCCACGCCCCCGTACTGCTGCCGGTGCGCCGTGCAGACGGGACACTAGAGTTGCATCCGGCCTACTTGCCTGCGACCGACGTTCATGTGGGCTGTTTGGGGCTGTCTCGTGCGAACTGCCTGTCGCTGGGGTTCTCCCTTCTATACCAGCGGTATGGATGGGGCGGTCGACTTGGTGTTCATGATTGTTCCAGCTTTGTCATGGACATCTACCGAGCCATGGGGGTTCAGTTGCCGCGTGACACACGCGCGCAGGAAGCATCACTGCCTTCACCGGTGTCCTTCATAGAGTTGACAGAGGCGGAGCGCATCGAGTGTCTGACGAGGATGCAGCCAGGGGACGTGTTGTACATGCCGGGTCACGTCATGATGTACCTTGGCATGTTTGAGGGACGCCCCTATGTTCTGCACGACTTTCAGAGCTATGTCGACGGCGGCATTGAAGTACATGTCAACCAGGTCATGGTCTCCACGCTCGATATCCAGACATCGCAGGGAAAGACCTATCTGTCCGCGCTTACGACGGGCGGGGCGTTCATGGTGCGGTAGGAGATGAGTCGTGGATTTCGCCACTTACTGAGGAACCTCCATCTGGGTGGATGCATACGGTTTTGAAAAACCCAGGAGGTAGAACCGTCATGGAACCGTGGCATGCTCCAGTATCGATTCAGTCTGATCCGAGGCACTTCAAAGACCGCAATTCGTTTGTCGTCAAATTGTCAGGGGCAATCAATGACCAAGCTACTGCAGTCAAGTTTTACGAGGCGCTAGAGGGCATGGCGCCAAGCAAGTACAGAGATTTTGTGAGTCACGCAAAGAATGACGAAATGCTGCACGTTCGCCTGTTGAGCAAACTGTACCGGAAACTTACCGGGCACAGGCCCAATGTTCAGGCGGGGAAAACTCAGTTCGCTAGTTACAAAGACGGGATTGAAACTGCTTTCCGAGGTGAGTTGGAGGCAGCAGAGTTGTACCGAGATATGTACCTGAGTACGAGGATTCCGGAAGTTCGCGACGTGCTCTTTCGCACCATGACGGATGAAATGGAACACGCACAGCGATTCAACTTTCTCTACACACTCGCCAACAACTCATGACAACAGGGCCAGTACCAGGCTTACGTGATTGTCTGTCGTCGGCATGACCGGATGGTACACTTTTCCCAACTTTTCCGTGATATTATCAATAGGGAGGGGGGGAGGTATCGGTATGACTACTTTCACAACCCGGACGGAAAGCATCGTTCCGGTTGACTCGGGCTTTATGGAGTTCAATCTCGAGGATGCGCTCGGGTACCAGGAGTGGCGGGGGTTCTTTGCGGAACTTGGCGTGAAGGGCTGTCTTTTCAACGCCTATTTCCTGCAGTCTAGCGCAGGGACGGCGCGGATTTCGATGACGCCCGTCCAAATTCACCTCTTCCCGCACGCTATCTATCTTTCTCCTCCTTTCGAGCAACAAGAGTACTATCTCGAGATTGTACGAGGCGCCCTGCTTCGGGCTACAGTGTACTTTCAGGCCCCAGGGTCCGTCCCGGCCACAGTTTTGGACGGTCATAAGCCGAACCGGGAGGACCTCTACGCGATTGACGTTTGGCATCGGGATGATAACGGACAAGACGTGATTCTCACCCTTGTCTATGAAGCGACGATACCGACGGACAGAGGGGACTACCAGATTAGGCGATTCGACTCAGAACAGTTGCAACAAGGCACGTAGTGAGGTAGACGGGAGGCGTTCTCTTGCAAATCTTACCGCTTGCGGTCGGGCAGTCGTCCGACCTCATCGTCTTTTGGGACGACAATCCGGGTGTCGGCGTCCAACTGCCGCGTCCAACGCAGGTCGTATCGGAAGTCAGCTTTGGGTTCGGCGTCTTTAACGAGACACCGTGTCTGGTAGCTTACCTGTTCATTGCCGATCACGTTCTGGAGTTTGTGTTGCCTCGAGTGCTCCCCACTTCGCCGGAGCAGTCGATTGACGTCTGGCACCTGCTCGCAAACTGGCGAAGCGATGTCTGGAAACTTCGCTATGGAGAGAGCGTCGTAGACCACGAACGGGAAGTTACTTTGTTGCTGCCCACCGTGCCTGGCGCCAGTGTCCTCGACAAATTGCGCTTGTTTGTCGAGCAGTCCTCAACGGAGCTGAAGTCGGATGAACTTCAACGCGGCATCCTCGCAGAGCTGACAGAGATTCTCGAACACCTTGTGGACAAGGAATCTGAGCTCGTCGAGTAGTCCGGAGGCGATTTGCTTGCATTTGGAGAGTCACGAAGTGTTTTGCGCGGTAGTGGAGCACGGCAGCTTGAACAAGACCGCACAGGTACTGCACATGACGCAGTCGACAGCGAGCAGGCACCTGCAGGCGATGGAAGACGAGTACGGTGGGCTGCTCTTTGAGCGCAGCGCATCTGGCCTGACGTTGACGCCGCTTGGGCAAGCTTTGTACCCGTACAGCCGGGATTTGCTCAGTTGTCACGTGCGGGCCAAGGAAGAACTGCTGCGGCTGCGCAGTGAAGGCGGAGGATTGTGTGTCGGCGCAACACTCTCCATTGGCGAGTACCTGCTGCCCGTCCTGCTCGGTGACTTGCGCGAGCGGTATCCGTCGGCAGATATCCGGATGCGAATCGCGAACACCACCGAGATTGTCAGCCAACTCGCACACCACAGCATCGACGTTGGATTGGTCGAGGGCATTGTGACTCCGACAGCTGACCTTGTAGTGACGGCGTGGAAAGAGGACGACCTCGTGCTGGTCTGCCCACCGTCGCACCGGTTTGCCCAGAAAGGCGAGATAAGTCTCGCGGACGTGCTTGAGGAACCGCTGTTGTGCCGGGAAGAAGGGTCTGGGACACGGCAAGTGACAGAGCAGGCTCTAGAACAGGAAAACATGCTCTCGCAAGCGACGTTTTGTATGGAACTTGGGAGCACCCAAGCCATCAAGTCCGCGATTGTCGCAGGGCTCGGCGTGGCGTTCCTGTCGCGACTCACCGTGCACGAGGACTGCCAGCGCGGCGTCCTTGTCGAGGTACCCATCGCAGGGTTTCAGATTCGCCGCCATCTCCACATTGTCCAGCGGGCAGAGCGCTACAGCCGGTACATGGTCGACGCGTTTTTACGCCTGCTGGATAAGGCTCCTCTGTAAGCGCTCTTCCCCTGTCAATACCCCCTTGCAAAGATCGCATTACCGCTCGTGAAATCCCCGGTGTTAGGCTGAAAGAAATCGCACCATTGGGGGGATTTCAGCTTGATCGAATTGGATACACCCGCTGCTGAGTCTACGGATGCGCCCCCGATTCGTTGGGGGAAAGTTATCAACCAAGAGACGTGTATTGGTTGTCACGCGTGTTCTGTGGCGTGCAAGATGGAGCACGATGTACCGCTCAGTGTCAACCGGACGTATGTCAAACAGGTTGAGGTGGGCGTCTACCCGGAAGTCACGCGTGAGTTTCAGGTGACGCGCTGCAACCAGTGCGATGACGCGCCTTGTGTTCCCATCTGCCCAGTCACGGCGATGTTCAAGCGACCAGATGGCATTGTCGACTTTGACCGCGAAGTCTGCATCGGCTGCAAGGCGTGTATCGCCGCGTGCCCCTACGACGCGATCTACATCAACCCGGATGTGCACAGCGCGGAGAAGTGCAACTTCTGCGCGCATCGGATTGACCAAGGACTGGAGCCTGCGTGTGTCATCGTCTGTCCGGTCGAGGCGATTGTCGTGGGCAACCTGAACGACCCGAACAGCGAAGTCCTGCAACTCATCTCGCGCAGTAAGGCGGACGTCCGCAAACCGGAAAAGGGTACGAATCCGAAAGTCTTCTACGTGGGCGCCAGCGACTATACCCTGAACCCGTCAAAGGCGACCTACGAAGGGGCGCACTTGTATTCACAACAAAACGAAGGGTACCCGGTACACGCCGCGAAGGCCGCAGAGCCAAAACACAGTGTGGCTGCAGCTCGGCTTGCCTACGATGTGCCGCACCAGGCACCTTGGCACTGGCCTGTATCTTTGTACACTTGGACGAAGTCGATTTCTGCCGGTGCGTTCCTCATGACTGCGATTCTCGTCTTTGCAGGTGTACAGCTGTCACCAGCCTGGAATCTTACCGCTTCTCTCGTTGGTATCGCGTTCCTCGGTCTCACGGGTATTCTGCTTGTGGCAGACCTCGAGCATCCTATGCGCTTTCTGCGCATCTTCACTCGCCCGCAATGGAAGTCGTGGCTGGTGCGCGGGTCGTTCATCATCCTTGGGTACGGTATCGTCCTCGTCATTCAGTTCGTGCTTGGTGTCGCAGGGAGCGGTGGCGGGCAGATAGCCCTCTCAGTACCTGGCGTCATTCTCGCAGCGTTTACCGCGATGTACACGGCTTTCCTCTTTGCGCAGGCGAAAGGGCGGGATTTGTGGCAAAATCCGATGTTGCCGGTGCACCTGCTGTCGCAGGCGACACTTGCAGGATCGGCAGCTTTTGCGCTGGCTGGTTTGTTCCTGCCGCTGCCGCAGCACGCGCTCACCATCGTACACACCACGTTGCTCGTGTCAGCCGCAGTTCATTTGGCGCTGATTTTGAGCGAGTTGGTCATTCCACACCCGATTCTCGACGCCAAGCGCGCCGCGCACCAAATGATTTACGGGAACTTCCGCAGCTACTTTTGGACCGGGTTGATTGTCGGCGCGCTCGCGCCACTTGCCTTCAGCGTCGTGTACGGTTCGACTGTGCTCTTGACAGTTGCGGCCGTGCTGGCACTCGTTGGGTTGTTCGCCTATGAACACGCCTATGTCCAAGGCGGGCAGTCGGTGCCGTTGAGCTAGACCAGATGAGGAGGTGACTTCACGTGAGTGTTCAAGATGTCCACGAAAAGTTGACGAAAGGCTTTGGTCACCTGCGCTCCCATCCGACTCCCGCAAACTGGGACGATTGGACTGAGCTCGACGCTAAGGCCTGGCCAAGGCGAGTCGAGCATCACTACGAACTCATCCCGACCGTGTGTTTCAACTGTGAAGCCGCGTGCGGATTGCTGGCGTACATCGACAAGGAGACGGGCGAGGTCAAGAAGATGGAAGGCCACCCTCTGCATCCGGGGAGTCGCGGCCGCAACTGCGCCAAGGGACCCGCCACAGTCAGTCAGGTCAACAACCCGGAGCGGATTTTGCACCCGCTCAAGCGCGTCGGTGAGCGCGGTGAAGGGCAGTGGGAACGCGTCTCCTGGGACGATGCGCTCGACGACATTGCAGAGAGGATTCGCAAGGCCTTTGTGGAGGGACGCAGAGACGAGGTTGTGTACCACGTTGGCCGCCCTGGCGAAGATGAGTACACGGAACGTGTGCTGAAGGCGTGGGGCATTGACGGCCTGTCGAGCCACACCAACGTCTGTTCAGCCGGCGCCCGCGCAGGTTATGCGTTTTGGATGGGGATGGACAGACCGGCGCCTGACTACGCGACATCGCGGTTCATCCTGATGATGAGCGCTCATCTGGAAGCCGGCCACTACTTCAACCCGAACGCGCAGCGCATCATTGAGGCGCAGCAGAAGGGGACGAAAGTGGCCGTGATTGACACGCGGCTCTCAAACACTGCATCGAAGGCCGACTACTGGCTGTCGCCGTGGCCAGGGACGGAGTCTGCGTTGCTTCTCGCCATCGCCAATCAACTGATTCAAACGGAGCGGTTCAACCGCGAGTTTGTCCGAGACTGGGTGAACTGGCGCGAGTTTCTGTCTGACCGCAGCTACCTGCAGTCCTTAGTGCAGTCCGGTTTTCTCGCGGATGTCCCAGACAGCCTTTCGTTTGAGAGTTTTGTCGCTGTGCTCAAACAGCTATACGGACACTACACGCCGGAGTGGGCAGCACAAGAGTCCGGTGTCTCCGCGCAGCAGATTGTGACGATTGCGGACGAAATTGCCCGGGCCGGCACCAGTTTTTCAAGCAACATTTGGCGCAACGCTGCTGCGGGGCACCGCGGTGGTTGGATGATCACGCGCTGCATCATGTTCCTCAACGTCCTGATGGGTGCCGTCGGTGAAGAAGGGAGCATGATCCCGAACGCTTGGGTGAAGTTTGTGCCTGCGCGTCACACCGCGCCTGCGCCAATTCGGGAGTGGAACGAGAATCACTGGCCGCGTGAGTTTCCGTTGTCGTTCTTTGAGCTCAGCTTCTGCCTGCCGCACATTTTGCAACGGCGCAACAAGCGCCTTGAGGTGTACTTCGCGCGCGTCATCAACCCGGTTTGGACGTTTCCGGACGGGTTCAGCTGGATTGAGATGTTCAAAGACAAAGACAAAGTTGGTTGCCACGTCACACTGTCTCCAGTCTGGTCGGAGTCCTCGCAGTTCTCCGACTACGTCCTGCCGATGGGCCTCGCGTCTGAGCGCCACGACCTGCACAGTTACGAGACACATGCCGGCCAGTGGATCGGCTTTCGCCAACCTGTTCTGCGCGTCGCCAAGGAACGCCGTGGCGAAGACGTCCGCGACACGCGTGACGCAAACCCAGGGGAAGTGTGGGAGGAGAACGAGTTTTGGATTGAACTCTCCTGGCGCATAGACCCCGACGGCAGCCTTGGTATCCGGCAGCACTTTGAGTCGCCCTACCGACCCGGTGAAAAGATCACGGTCAACGAGTACTACCAGTGGATCTTTGAAAACGCCGTGCCTGGCCTCCCTGAGGCCGCTGCGGCGGAAGCGATGACGCCGCTCCAGTACATGAAGCGCTACGGAGCTTTCGAAATCACGACGGATGTCTACGGCAGGTATCGCCAGCCCGTTGACGTCGCCGAACTCAATGGCGCAGTCGTCGTGCCCGAACCTGCGACCGATCGCCAACTGGAAGGGCAACAGCCCGGGCTGTGGGCTGACCAACTACCGCATTCGGCGAACCATGCGCCGTACCCGGGACCGTTTAAGAACGCCCAGGGCAAAGTGCGTGCAGGCGTTGTCGTCGGTGGCCGCATCGTCAAAGGCTTTCCGACACCATCCGGTAAACTGGAGTTCTTCTCAACGACACTGCGCGACTGGGGGTGGCCAGAATACGCCATCCCGATTTACCCGCGCAACGCCGCAGAGCGTGAGCAAATGGTCCACATTGTGACGCAGGTACACCACACGACCATTGACCAGGTTAAAGGCGACTACATGTTGCTGCCCACTTTCCGCTTGCCGATGCTCATTCACAGTCGGACCAACGGCGCCAAGTGGCTTCACGAGATTGCACACACCAACCCTGTATGGGTGCACCCAAGGGATGCCAAACGGCTTGGCGTGCGGACGGGAGATGAGGTGCGGATCTCGACCGAGATCGGACACATGGTCGACAAGGTGTGGGTGACGGAGTCAATCAAACCTGGCGTCATTGCGTGCTCGCACCACTTGGGTCGATGGCGCCTGCACGAATCGATTGGCAGTGACCGCTGGAGCTCGTCGCTCGTGAAAATCAACGAAACGGAGTCGGGAAAGTGGGCGATGCAGCAGATCCACGGCCCCACGCCATTTGACAGCCGTGACCCGGATTCCAAACGCGTCTGGTGGACGGATGGAGGGGTGCATCAAAATGCCATCTTCCCGGTCCAACCGGACCCTATCAGTGGCATGATGTGCTGGCACCAGCGCATTCACGTCGAGAAAGTGGAGAACGGGCGGCACTACGGAGAAGTCCACGTCGACACCAAGAAGTCATACGCGGCGTTTGAACGCTGGCTGAAGCTGACGCGACCGGCTCCCGGGCCTGGGGGACTGTACCGCCCACTGTGGATGCTGCGCGTGCTCAAGCCACACCCTGATGCCTACGTCGTGCCAGAAACGAGCGAAGCGGGCGAGCAGAGCGACAGCGGGGCACAATGAGCGTCTTGTCAGTCCGCGGCGGTTGGCAGCTTGCCTGAATACTAGATTTGCGCGAATGGCCGTCCGCTACGGGCGGCCGTTTTTGTGGGCATCGATTGGCACCGCTCGGTATGGATCCACCAAATTAGGAAAGTTACACATATTTCATAGAAAGGTGTGCTAATATATGGAATAGGGTGGATTTGGCTTTTACTCACGGGAAGAGGGGACGCTAGATGGCTGGAATTCGTCAGGTAATTAGTACACTCACGCAGGATGGAAAGGAATTGCTAGGCCCTGATGTGCTCGCCTATCACTATCCAGACAATTCAATCGTGAACGGGTCCTTGTTGACGGTGGAAAGCAATCACTTCGCAGTGCTCAAATCCCGCGGCGCAATTATGGATGTCTACGACACTGGGCAATATACAATCAATACGCCGGACAGAGCGCTGATTGGCACGTTTCAGCAAGCGTTTTTCGGCGGCAACAGTCCGTGGCAATACGAGGTCATCTACATCAACCGAGCCAAGCTGATTCTCGAAGTAGCTGGTATCGCTTACTCGCGCGAGATGGCTGAAATGGGCTATCACGTTAGTTGCTATGTACACGTAGACACAAAGGACGATGCACTGAAGCTTGTCCAGCACATGCCAATTGCGGGGCATCACGTGACGATGAAGGAAGTCAATGCGTACGCTGGCCCCGTCATCGAACAGTCGATCAACAAAATTGTCCAATTGACACAACTCGAGCGGGTCAACGAAAAGATGCCGGACATCATCGAATTGGTGAAAGACCACCTGCAGGCGTTCCTATCGGTCTACGGGCTGACACTGAACGACGTGAAGGCGCTGGTGTTCCCGAAGGACGACCGCATGAAAGAACTCATCGCACTGCGCGCCTTTGGCTTGTCCGAGTTGGATGCGGTTCGTTACTACACTGCAATGCTGATGGCACAGCGAGGCATCGTCTCGGCACCGAATATGGCAGTCGGCAAGCCGTACTATGTGGGGAATCCGCTGATGAGCCTCGATGCCATGGGGGAGACGAGCACGAATGGGCCGACTAAGTAGATACGGAGTTGCACTGGCTCCCTCCGGGGTCATTACCGAGCTCCTCAAAGGCACACTTGACCTCTGGAGCTACGACTATAAAAATCCTGCGAATGCCTTTCGGGACCAAAGCGTTCGGCTGCGAAACCTGTGCGACGACGTGTTGGGACAGTACACGTCGCAGTTGCAAAGTGAGTTGCACAACCTTCATCAGCATCTACCGCAACCTACGCGGGAAAATCCCTATCCGAAGTTGGAGGGGCTGGAGGCAGTCGAGGCGATGGAGAGTTACATTCGCGACATCGAAGCGCTGCGCATTCAAATCCGGTCTGCTGTCAGCCCACCAAACGAATTTGTCACGCGCAGCCAGTGGGAGAACGAACAGTTCCTCGGCGATCTCACCGCCATCGATCAGGAACTGCTGCTGGCGCTGACAACCATTGATGAAGACAGTTTGGCGCAAGTGCATCGGATTCTTGCGCGCCGGGAAGCGCGAGTGCTGGCTTATGTCGTGCACTGACGCCTAACGGATACTCCAGTATTGCCTCTATCTTGTTCGTCAGCACGGCACACCATGCCGTGCTTTTCTGTGTCTGACGCGGCGTTCTGGCCACTGCTGTCACTGAACCAGACAGGAGCCATGTTTTTGTAACTTCTGCGTAGACATCATAGAAGATGGACAAGAGAAGACCGCACGGTCAATACCCGTCCGTGAGGACAAGGAGGAACGCGAATCGTGATTGAAGCCAAGCTCGGGCATCTGTGCAGAGCCATGGGCACCTCTCAGGATATCTCCACTGTGGAACAGATGGCAGAAGAACTGGAGACGGTGCGCGCCTCAACGGAACAGTACGACTTGGTGTTCAAACACGTGGGCGATGGCATCTGCGTGACCGACATGGATGGCATCATTCGACTCATCAACCCAGCATACGAAACCCTTCATGGCGTGCGCGCGGTGGACCTGCTGGGGCGCTCAGTGTTCGACGTGTCGCCAGACGGGCTACGTGCCAGTGTCCTTCGCTCTGGCACTCCGCAGCGAGCTCAAGTGCGGACGAAGGACCACGGTGTTCGGGTTGTGGCAGACGTCAATCCAATCTTTGTCGCAGGGCAGTTACGCGGGACTGTCTCCGTTACGCGCAGCCTGTCGGAGGTCGAACAACTGCTTGGGCAGATTCAGGAACGGCAACAGGAGACGCAGTACGTGAAGGAGGAACTGTCGAGACGAGAACGACTCGGCCAAGCGTTCGAACCCATGATTGGGTCGAGCGGTATCTTTCGAGACTGCTTGGCGCTGGCAAACCGCGCAGCTCGTACGACCACAACCGTGCTGTTGAGCGGCGAGAGTGGCACTGGCAAGGAACTCGTGGCTCGCGCAGTCCACTGTGCAAGCGAGCGGGCGCAGGGGCCGTATATCCGCGTGAACTGCGCTGGTATCCCGGTGCCACTGATTGAGAGTGAGTTGTTCGGACACGAGCGTGGGGCATTTACCGGCGCGTTTTCCATGCGCAAAGGAAAGTTTGAATTGGCGCAGAACGGGACCATTTTTCTCGACGAGGTCGGAGAGTTGCCACTCGAAGTGCAGGCAAAGCTGCTGCGTGTGTTGCAGGAGCGCGAGGTGGAGCGGATTGGCGGCCGTGATGCGATTGCGCTCGACGTTCGAGTCATCTGCGCCACCAACCGCGACCTGGAAGCGCAGTTGATGGCCGGGCAGTTTCGCGAAGACCTGTACTACCGGATCAACGTCCTGCGCATCCATTTGCCTTCGCTTCGGGAACGCAAGAGTGACATCCGCGAACTGGCAGAGTTTTTCATCCGCGAACTTGCGCTCACGATGCAAAAGCCAACGAAAGGCTGTACTGCGGACGTCATGGCAGCGCTCGAAAGCTATTGTTGGCCGGGCAATGTCCGGGAACTGCGCAACGTGGTCGAACGGGCACTGAATCTGTGCGACGGACTGTGGATTACGACCGACCACCTGCCGCCCGCACTTTTGGCGCCGGTGTCGCGTGTCACACCGGATACTCGCATGGTTGACGCGCGGCACGAAGCCCGTGAGTCGTTACTTCCGCTCGCGGAATATGAACGTCGCATCATTGCGCGTGCCTTAGAACTGTATCCCAGCTTTCACGCGGCGGGTAAAGCACTCGGAATCAGTCATAAGACGGTGGCTCGCAAGGCGCGGTCCTTTGGGTTGGTCGCTATGGCCGAGGAGCGGTGGGTCAAAATGACCCGGTCTGGTCCTTTTGACCCGGCATGATGGGAAGAATGGGCGCGCTCTGCGGGGTTTGCGTCTGGCACGGCTCTTGCTTCTCCCTTCGCTAGGAGGTGATAGACGTTGTGAAAAGTTGTGACCGGCTGCGGGTGAAATCGCTTGATATCGCAGGTTCGGTCTAGCAGCGCCCGAATGACGGAATTGCCACAGGGTGGAGGGGACGGTATGGAGAGTCGGTACGTTTTGGCATTCGATCAGGGGACCACGAGTTCGAGGGCTATTTTGTTCAACCAGACTGGGGCGATTGTGGGGACCGCACAGAAGGAGTTTACCCAGTTCTACCCAAAACCAGGCTGGGTGGAGCACGACGCCATGGAAATCTGGGCGACTCAGAGTGGCGTAGCGCGCGAAGTGCTCGAGCGTTTTGGCGTGTCGCCGGCGGAGGTGGCCGCCATCGGTGTGACCAACCAGCGTGAGACGACGGTGATTTGGAACCGAACGACGGGGAAGCCGATTCACAACGCCATTGTCTGGCAGGACAGACGAACCGCAGACATCTGCGACGCTTTGACTGCCAACGGATGGGCGGAGCCGCTGCGTGACAAGACGGGGTTGGTGGTGGACGCGTACTTTTCGGGCACGAAGGTCAAGTGGCTGCTCGACCACGTGGACGGCGCTCGGGAACTCGCAGAAAAAGGGGAACTGTGCTTTGGAACAGTGGACTCTTGGCTGATCTGGAACCTGACGCGTGGCAAGGTCCATGTGACTGACTATACGAATGCGTCCCGGACACTCTTGTTTAACATCCACGAGTTGAAGTGGGACGACGAGGTGCTGCAGGAACTAGACATTCCCACAAGTATGCTGCCAGAGGTGCGCTCTTCAAGCGAGGTCTACGGGTACACGGATGAATACACGTTTGGTGGCGCAAAAATTCCGATCGCTGGCATCGCAGGCGACCAACAAGCAGCGTTGTTTGGGCAGATGTGCGTAGAGCCAGGAATGGTCAAGAACACCTATGGCACCGGCTGTTTCATGCTCATGAATACAGGCGAAACAGCGGTCAAGTCCGAAGCCGGCTTGCTCACGACGATTGCCTGGGGACGGGGCGGTAAGGTTGAATACGCACTCGAAGGCAGCATCTTTATCGCTGGGGCAGCGATTCAGTGGCTACGGGATGGCCTGCGCTTCATCGACACGGCGCCCGATTCGGAGTACTTTGCCGGCAAGGTTACGGATTCAGATGGGGTCTACGTGGTTCCTGCCTTTGCCGGACTAGGCGCGCCGTACTGGGACATGTACGCGCGTGGCGCAATGTTTGGTCTGACTCGCGGTACCACCAAACAGCACATCATCAGGGCAACGCTGGACTCGCTCGCGTATCAAACCAAAGACGTAATTGACGCGATGCAGCGGGACTCCGGGATCACGCTGAAGGCCCTCCGGGTCGACGGCGGAGCAGTCGCCAACAACCTCTTAATGCAGTTCCAGGCCGATTTGCTGGGTGTGCCTGTCGAGCGGCCGCAGGTGACTGAAACGACTGCCCTTGGTGCAGCGTACCTGGCCGGGCTAGCAGTCGGAGTCTGGGGAGTCGATGACTTGAAACGGCATGCAGCCATCGACCGGGTCTTTGAGCCTGCGCTGGACGAAGCGGAGCGGGCGCGCCTCTACAGTGGGTGGAAGCGGGCCGTAGAACGCACGATGGGGTGGGCGAGGGAATCGTAGCCGTCATACGTGATCAAGTGCAGGGGCGCAGCAACGCAAATGTGTAAGGGATGGATTTTCATCCAACTGTTGAACCGCAGGAGGGGTCGACATGGCAACGAGGATTGGCAAGACTGGCTGGCGCGCCACCGTGTGGGGGGAACTGCTGGCTGAATTCCTGGGGTCGTTTGTACTCATCGCGTTCGGAGCCGGCGTGGTGGCGGTGGCGGTTGTCGGGTTGACGGAATCAGGTCGTACTTCGGTCATCTTCGCGGGCGCCGGAGGTTGGTTGTTAATCACATGGGGCTGGGCCATGGCCGTTGCAATGGCCGTGTACGTCGCTGGCGGCGTTTCTGGTGCTCACATCAACCCTGCAGTGACATTTGCTTTTGCCATCAAGGGTGACTTCCCTTGGAAGAAGGTCATACCATACTGGATCTCGCAGGTCATTGGTTGCTTTGCGGGTGCAGCACTTGTGTATGTGGACTACGTTCACGCCATCAATGCCTGGAACGCAGCGAATCACGTCGTCTCCCGGGGTGCGTCCGGAGGTCTCACGACGTTTAGCATTTTTGCCACATTCCCAGCCCAGTACTTCCACGGTAACATGTTTGGACCGTTCCTCGACCAAGTGATTGGCACGTTTTTCCTGGTCCTCTTTGTTCTCGCAATTTCCGACAGTAAGAACAGTGGAGTGATGGCAAACCTGGGACCGTTTATGGTCGGTATGGCCGTCGCCGCCATCGGCATGTCGTTTGGTGTTGACGCAGGGTATGCAATCAACCCCGCCCGCGATTTCGGTCCGCGCCTGTTTACGTGGCTTGCGGGGTGGGGGCACAACGCTTTCCCCGGTCCATTCGGTTACTGGTGGGTGCCGATTGTTGGCCCACTAGTCGGCGCCGCCATCGCGGTCTGGATTTATCGGTGGTTTATCAGCAAAACGTTGGATGCGCGGCAACAGCAGGCAACCTGAGTATCAAAGTGACGACTGAAGACGGTCTGATTCCACGGATGCGGGACCCTGCTGGAGAGGAGTGGGGTCCCGTACCAGTATCCTCCTGCCACCCGCTGTGGACTACAGGAGGCGGAGGATGAGCACGGAACGTGCGATGAAACATACAAATGAATATGCAGACACTGGAATTGAATCCGTGTTTAAAAATACAGTTATAACACAGCACACGTGCAGTCCCAACAGAACGGGGGAGTTTGCTGTGGCAGATGAAACTCTGAGCGTCTTACGACAGATTATGATCGACCAAGCGTTGGAACACGGAGACCGAGAAGCGTTCGACAACTTGACGGGCCCCAATTGGGAGGAATTTGTCGTTGGGGACGAGGATGAACAACCGTATCATGATCCGTTGGCTTTTCTGTCTGAGGAGTCACACTTTTGGGACCTGCGGCTGTATGATACGATGAAGCTTCACCCCTATCTCAACTACCGCTACCGTGACGTCATCGACGGAGTCGTGTACGTAGGTGAGATTAGGATTCCAATGGGGTGGTCCGGTGACATTGAGGTCAAATTCTGCCCTCGGCCCTTGAGCGGTCGACGTATCAGTCGCCCCGACTGGTTTGAGTCGCTGATTTCTACTTTAGTACTGCATGTGGATTTGGGACTAGCTGAATCGTAGTCCGTACGATGAGGTCTGTGTCGATTTGTCGCTATCGGCCGCGGATTTCGCATGTTTCAACGCATTCATCCGCCTAAGTGTCAAAATGACATCTAGGGCAGTGGCTCACCACGCCTAAGTGTCAAAATGACATCTACGGTGATGCCCTGCTGTCTGTAGGTGTCAAAATGACACCTACTCCGATGCCAGGCTGTCTGTAGGTGTCAAAATGACATCTACGCTGATGCCCTGCTGTCTGTAGGTGTCAAAATGACATTTACACCGATGCCCTGCTGTCTGTAGGTGTCAAAATGACACTTACGCTGATGCCCTGCTGTCTGTAGGTGTCAAAATGACACCTACACCGATGCCCTGCTGTCTGTAGGTGTCAAAATGACATCTAGAGCAGTGGCTCACCCCACCTAAGTGTCAAAATGACATCTCCCTGTAATGTAGCCTGGTCCCGTTTGTCAACTCACCTAAAAATCTAACCGAACGGAATGGCACCCACACATGAAATTTCTAACCCAAATCCCTAGTCCTTTGAAGGAGGAGTGGGAGGGGTGAATGACCGGCAGAGCAGAGGGGAGGAGCGAAGCGGATGCCGCCCGACCGGTGTCCCTTTTGTATTGTCTGGTACCGAGGACCTGGTGCCTTGGTCAACTTCCTCACAGAACGTTAAGGTGGAGGTAGCCAGTGAGGCATTCAGCAGTTTTTCAGGGAGGCAGGAGTCATGGCGGTTGTATCCGTCAGGATTGCGCAACGCGGGACTGAAAGTACCAGTGTGAGTACAGATGTGGCAGAGACGCAACGGGTTCAGTTGGACAGTCGGGTTCAGTTGGACAGTAAGGGTTCAGTTGGACAGTAAGGGTTGGAACCGCCCCAGACGCTGAGTTGCGTCCGGGGTGAAGTCCCAGTCGATGCAGAGCAAACGTAGGTGCATCTATCCGACCTGTGTCGTGGACAGCACCGAGTCATTCGACTGGAGCAGCAGCACTTGCATCTTTTGCCCCTGATGCGAGACGGCGACGTTCCAGACCTCTTGCCCCTGTACCGTGCCCGCGCTCAGGCCGGTGACATATCCACCTCCGACAGCGTTCTTTGCAGCGATGTCTGCGTACTGGATCCGCTCCGAGAGCGGCAAGTGGTATCTTGTGCCGCTGTTTGGATTCGTCTCCGTTTGCGTCACGGACTTAGATGGTAAAAACGGGCTGGGCTGTGTCTGGATTCCCGTAATCGCAGAGGCGGCCGGCGTGGGCGATCCGGTAACTTGCGTTACGTGAGGTGTGTTAAATCCCTGTGTGAGCCCAAGCACCAGACCTGCTGTGACGATGCCGGTTGCACCAAATACGATCGACTTTATTTTCACGATTGCATACCTCCTAGGACTGATGTTGCTGTGAAGTATGCACGTGAATTTTGAACCTAATCTGAAGTGAAGCTGAAAGATAGCTTAATCCTGTTCATCCATAATCTACAACAGCCGCGTGCGAAACAGCGTGTCATAGGTTGTTTCGAGGTGCTGGCGAAGTTCGCTTTCAGCCAACTCCGGGTGGCGCTCAAAAATGGCCTTGAGGATATTTCTATGCTGTTGCTGATAAATCTCGATTCGGTCTTCCGTGAGCGAACGAGCCTTCAAAGTGCCCCACAGGTTGCCGGATCTCGCCCGATAGATACCTTCCGCAGTTTTGATCAGGATGCTGTTTCTGCCTGCCAGAGCGATGGCGTAGTGAAACTCATTGTCGTATGACTCAAAGTTCGTCTTGTCTGCCTCTGCGCGGTCTAAAATCGCACCTAGTTGTTCGATTTCAGAACTGGTCGCCCGTAAAGCGCAAAGTTGGACAATGTAGGGTTCGATCGCCAAGCGCGCCTCCATTAACATCTCTGGATTCATTTCACTTTCTGGGAGTGAAGTGCGCGCCGGATGCACGTATGTTCCAAGCCCCCTGCGCGTCTCCACATAGCCAAGAGCAATTAAATGCCGCAGAGATTCACGAATGGTCGCTCGGCTGACTTGGAACTGTTCAGCTAGTTGGCGTTCTGAAGGCATGCGAGAGTCTTGTGCGAGAGACCCGTCGTCGATAGCTGTAACAATCTGTTGAATGATGTCCTCGGTAGCGGTACTGAGCGTGACTTTACGAAACATAGTTCTTCCTCCTGTGGCCTGACCACCTGACTTCGAACGGCTAGTGGTCGGACTTCTTGACACGTCTATTTTACAACGATGATAATATTTCTGAAAGCTCTAATATGTTTTTCTTCCTTCTGAATTATTGGGGGTGAGTGTAAGGCGATTGCTAGCTCAGTCGGCGAGCACGGAGGCATCTGCGGAAGATTGCGATAGGTAACATGACATCCTACCGATCCGGAGAGAGGTGAGGTTGATGGGGAAAACAGACGTGCACACTCAGCAAGATGTTCAGTGGAGCAAGGAGCAACTGCACAATGTGATGTACAAGATGATTCTGATCCGGAGATTTGAGGAAGAAGTCGAAAGACTTTTCGCACGCGGTCTCATCCCGGGAACCATGCATTTATGCATAGGTCAGGAAGCCACCGCTGCCGGCGCATGCGCAGTCCTGCAACCAGAGGACAAAATCACGAGCACACACCGCGGTCACGGGCACGCCATTGCGAAGGATAGTGACGTCAACAAGATGATGGCAGAGTTGCTTGGCAAGGTGACCGGTTACTGCCTGGGCAAAGGCGGCTCGATGCACATCGCAGACGTGGATGCAGGCAACCTTGGGGCGAACGGAATTGTCGCAGGTGGGCACCCACTTGCTTGCGGAGCGGCTTTGACGTCAAAGATGATGTCCGAAGATTTCGTTGTCTTGTGCTTTTTTGGAGATGGAGCGAGCAACGAAGGGAGTTTCCACGAGTCGCTAAACCTAGCTTCAATCTGGAAACTTCCTATCGTATTTTTCTGTGAGAACAACCAGTACGCTATGTCGGGACCGGTCAAAGAGATGGTCAACATCGACAACATCGCTGACCGCGGTGCAGCGTACGGCATCGAGGGCATTGTGATCGACGGGTCAAATGTCGTGCAGATTATGGATGTGACGCGGGCCGCAGTTGATCGCGCCAGAAGCGGACTTGGCCCGACGTTGATTGAGGCGAAGACGTATCGTTGGAAGGGTCACTCCAAGACGGACGCACGGAAATACCGCACGCGGGAAGAAGAACAAGAGTGGATTGCGAACCGAGATCCGATTCGGCTGTTCAAAGAACGTCTGCACGCGCTTCAACTGATAACAGATGACGAGTATGAAGCTGTTGTCAGCCGCGTGGACGAACAGGTGGCAGCCGCTGTCAAATTTGCAGAGGAGAGTCCTCTGCCGACGCTCGATCTTCTCGAATCCGACGTTTATGCGTAACCACGGAGGTGAGTGACTCAGTGCGGACAATTACGTTCCAAGAGGCAATTCGCGAAGCGATGTCGCAAAAAATGCGGCAGGACAAGCGAACGTTCATACTCGGCGAGGACATCGGTGTCTACGGAGGCGCATTTGGTGTCACCAATGGGATGCTCGACGAGTTTGGGCCTGAGCGCGTGCGCATTACACCGATCTCTGAGTCGGCGATCACCGGATGTGCGGTTGGTGCTGCAATGACTGGGATGCGGCCGATTCTGGAAATCCAATTCTCGGATTTTGTCACGATTGCCACAGACCAGTTGGTCAACCAGGCGGCAAAACTGCGGTACATGTTTGGCGGCAAGGGGAAGGTTCCGATGGTTCTGCGCACACCTGCTGGTTCCGGTGTCGGACTGGCGGCGCAGCACTCACAGAGCCTGGAAGCCTGGATGACGCACATTCCCGGTTTGAAAGTGGTCCAGCCGTCGACTCCTTATGACGCCAAGGGGTTGCTGATGGCGGCAATCGAAGACGACAACCCTGTTGTCTTCTACGAGCACAAGGTGCTGTACGGCGTCAAAGGTGAAGTTCCGGAAGAGCCGTATACCATTCCGCTCGGAACAGCGGATATCAAACGCAGTGGGACGGACCTCACCATCATTGCCACATCAATCATGGTTCACCGTGCCCTCGAGGCGGCTGAAAAGCTGAGTCAGGAGGGGATCTCCGCGGAAGTCATCGACCCGCGCACCCTGGTGCCGCTTGACACCGATACAATTGTGCAGTCCGTCATCAAAACTGGGCGCGCGATTGTGGTCCATGAAGCGGTAAAACGCAGTGGCTTTGGGGCAGAGATTGTGAGCGTAATTCAGGAGAGCGAGGCGTTCGACTATTTGGATGCCCCGATTTTGCGCGTCGCAGGCCGTCCGGTTCCGATACCGTACAGCCCAGTGTTGGAACGGGCAGCAGTGCCACAGGTTGCAGACATCATCGCGGCAGCAAACACAGTCATGCAGCGCAACAAAGAAGGTGACCTCGTTGGCAACTGAGGTTATCATGCCAAAGCTCGGCGCGACGATGGAGGGCGCTACAATTCTGCAGTGGTACAAAGGCGAAGGGGAGCCCGTGCAAAAAGGGGAACCCATCCTTGAAGTGCAGACGGACAAAATCAACATCGACGTCGAGGCGGAGGCTTCGGGCGTCTTGCTCAAACAGGTGTATGAGGCAGAAGCAGAAGTCCCCGTCAACACGGTGATTGCGTACATAGGTCAAGCAGGCGAGGCAGTGGGAGGTGACCCAGCGCGAAGCACAGCAACAGTCAATTCTGAAACTGCAACTGTGTCCACCGCTGCGGCTTTACAGACAGGCAGCGGGGCTGAACAAACTGTGAGTGTGAGCGCCATCGTGGGCCGCCCTCGCGCCACGCCATCTGCCCGCAGGCTGGCAAAGTTGTACGGGGTGGACCTGCTTGCAGTGCAAGGCAGTGGGCCGCACAACCGGATTCAGAAGGTAGATGTGGAGCAGTTTGTCGCTGTGCGACAGGGTGATGAGCCTGCTCGTGCGCCAGCGGCCAGCACGCCAACGCCAGCCGGGGTACCGAGATTCTCCGCCACAGTAGAGCAAGCTCAGGGAACGACGGAATCAGCGTTGCCGATGCCGCGGGAGGCAACTCGTATTCCTGTAACTGGGGTTCGCAAGGTCGTCGGACAGCGAATGGCATCGAGTGCCTTCTCGGCACCGCATGTGACCCTCACGAGCGAAGTAAACGCCAAGGAAGTGGTCTCGCTCAGGAACCGGCTGCTTCCTGTCATTGAGGCGCAGACTGGACACCGCCTGTCTTACACCGAGGTCATCATCTTAGCGGTGGCGAGGGCACTGCGCAGAAACCCGATGCTGAACGCCTCGTATCAGGGAGAGTACATCGAAGTGTACGAAAATGTTCACGTCGGGATGGCTGTAGCCGTCCCAAATGGACTCGTCGTGCCGGTCGTGCGCAACGCCGACCAAAAAGGCTTGCTGCAAATTGTTCAGGAGTGCAAACAACTGGCGCAGGCGGCCCGGGAAAACCGGCTCAAACTCGATCAACTCTCAGGTGGCACGTTTACCGTGAGTAACCTCGGCATGTACCGCGTTGAGGCGTTCACGCCGATTATTAACATGGGAGAAACCGCAATTCTAGGCGTCGGGCGCCTGGTCGAAAAACCGGTCGTTGTCGCTGGCAGTGTAGAGGTGGGACCGATGCTGACACTCAGCCTGTCATTCGACCACCGCGTGGTTGACGGTGCACCAGCCGCACAGTTTCTCACCGACTTGTGCTATCTGCTCGAGCAGCCGGAGCAGTTGATTCTGTGATGAGCCAGGCTGCTGCGTCACCTCCGGCCGCCAACAACCGGGGCTTGTTATGGACGCTTGGTTTCGGCGGCTTTCTAGTCAATGCGGACAACCGGGCAATTGCTCCGATGCTCGCTGCCATTGCGATTGCACTGCACACCACGCCGTCTGCCGCTGCACTCCTGGTTACCGCCTATTCGATCCCGTATGGGGTGTTTCAACTTGGCTATGGGCCGTTGGCCGACCGAATTGGGAAAGTTCGCACCATCCTAGTTGCTTTGTGCCTGTTTGGTGTTGGGACAATCGGATGCGCTGTCGTACACACCTTTGCGTCCTTGATGGTGCTCCGGTTTGTGACCGGAATGTTTGCTGCGGGAGTTATCCCGACAAGTTTGGCGGAAATTGGCGACCGGTTCCCCGTTAGTGAACGACCGAAGGCGATCGCGTTCTTCATGTCCCTGTCGACTTCCGGGCAAGCACTGGGGATTGTCATTGGCGGGATTGTGGCTCAGTTCCTCAGTTACCGATACTTGTTTATGATTCTTGGCCTGGCAGCGTTTCCTGCTCTGTTGACGTTTCTGCGCCAACGCACAGTCGAGAAACAACAGCAGACTGCAGTGCCACCCCCGGTGCTTGCGCGCTACAAAGTCCTGCTGCGCCGTCGCTTTGCTTGGCTCATTTATGCCCTGGTGCTCTGTGAAGGTTTAATCTTCTTCGGCGGCTTCACGTTTCTCGGCGTGTACGGTGTCAAAGAGCTCCACCTATCGTATTTTGTCATCGGATTGCTCACGGCCACATACAGCCTGGGGGCGTTTGTCGGCAGCCGAACGATATCGCGTGCACTCACGCGCGTGGGCACGGGGCGAATGCCAATCATCGGGGCTGCAATCATGACATGTGCGTTCGGGATCATCTGGGCGTGGCCTGCCGTGATTGCTCTGACGGCCGGTTTTGTGATTCTCGGCTTCGGTTTTAGTTACTGTCACTCGACACTGCAAACGCACGCGACTGACCTGTTGCCAAACGCACGCGCGACGGCCATGTCCCTGTTTGCGTTTTCCCTGTTTCTTGGCAGTGGTCTTGGTCCCATGTTTACAGGGTACATCTACGCTGGACTCGGCATGAACTGGCTGCTCGGCGTTGTCACCATCGGAATGTTCGCGTTTATGCTCGGTTGTGTGTCGCTCGTGCGCCCGCCAAAAAGTCTCGCAGAGGAGACGCCGATGGCACTGTAATGAGGTGTTCACAATAGGAACACCTCATTACTGGTAAGACCACCTGACTTCTTACTACTAGTGGTCCGACTTCTTGACATGTTTATTTTTAGACGATAATAATAATTCCGAAAGATAAAACAGATGTTTTGGTTGCTATACCTTGCAATAGATTCACCTCACCAAGGAGGTTTGGAAATGAAGATTGATACGTTGCAATCTGGTCTATTCATCGACGGCAAGTGGTGTCGGTCAGACGGCGAAATTGAGGTGAAGAACAAGTATACCGGTGAGGTCATCGCTGCCGTCGCACAGGCCAGTGAAGCTGATGTTGACCGTGCCGTCGAGGCTGCTATCGGCGCGATGAAGCGAATTTCGCTGTCGTCGTACGAGAGATACGAAATTCTACAAAAAACGGCCGCACTGTTGAAAGAGCATCACGATGAAATCGCCTTACTGATCGCCAAAGAAGGTGGGAAGCCGCTCCGCGACGCAAAAGCAGAGGTCAGTCGGGCTATCCAAACCGTGATCGTCTCGTCGGAGGAAGGAAAACGCGTCCACGGCGAGACTCTGCCGCTCGACGCTGCACCTGGCTCGAAGAATAAAGTTGGACTCTTCATTCGGGTGCCAGTTGGCGTAGTGGCAGCGATTGCTCCGTTCAACTTCCCGCTCAACCTCGTCATGCATAAAGTTGCCCCGGCCATCGCGGCTGGTTGCGCGGTTGTGTTAAAGCCCGCCACATATACACCGCTCACCGCGATCGCGCTTTGTGAACTGATGGCGGAAGCGGGTCTTCCGGATGGTTATTTGAACCTGGTCATCGGCTCGGGACGCACTGTCGGGGAATTGCTCGTGCGCCATCCGAAAGTCAACATGGTGACTTTTACGGGGAGTCCGGACGTCGGTGAACGCATCCGCAGTCAAGCGGGTCTGAAAAAAGTGACGTTGGAACTTGGGAACAACTCGGCGAACATCGTACACTCCGACGCAGACATTCCGGCGGCTGCCCGAGCGTTAGTTGACAAGGCGTACAGTTCCGCTGGTCAATTCTGCGTGTCTGTCCAGCGCGTCTACGCTCAGGAAGACATTCAACAGACACTGGTCGACGCGATGATGGAAGAGATTCAAAGACTTCGAGTCGGCAACCCAGAAGACCCCGATACGGTGGTTGGACCGCTCATCGATGAGTCTGAGGCTGTGCGTGTGCAGAGTTGGGTAGCTGAAGCGGAAGAACAAGGTGCGAAGGTTGTGACTGGTGGAACTCGGACTCGCAGCATCCTTGAACCCACGTTGTTGATGAACACCCGGCCGGACATGAAAGTCGTCCGCCAGGAGGTTTTCGGACCGGTGGCCAGCGTCGTGCCGTACAAGACGTTTGAAGAGGCGGTCGACATGGCAAACGACAGCGAGTACGGACTTCAAACGGGTGTATTTACGCGAGACGTTAACCGGGCATGGTACGCAATTCGCAACATCCAGTCCGGGTCGGTACATATTAACGACACGTCGAGCTACCGTGCGGACCTCATGCCGTATGGCGGTGTGAAACGAAGCGGGGTGGGACGTGAGGGCCCGCGCTGGGCGATCGAAGAAATGACGGAGATGCGAACAGTGAGCTTTTCACTCTGAATTTGGTTGAACAACTCGTATCTTAATAGTATCTATATTTCGAACATAAATAGATTCTCTTTGGGAGGCTTGTTCAATGGCACTCAAAACATTCGGTGTGATGGGCGTGGACTGGGAAGAACGCGTCAACTTTGACCGGCTTCGCGAGGACCGTTTAAGACGCGTCAAGAAACTTCTGAAGCAGTCCCCGATGGGGGCACTCCTATGCTTCGACATGAACAATGTGCGTTACATAACCGCGACACACATTGGCACGTGGGCGATGGATAAGCTGACGCGGTTCACTCTGTTGGCACAGGACGACGAACCGATTCTCTGGGACTTTGGGTCAGCAGCACGCCACCACCAAATCTACAGTCCGTGGCTCGGCGAACGCTCTCGCGCAGGCATCTCCACGCTTCGCGGATCGATGCTGCCAGAGGCTGGACAGGCGGAGAAGGTGGCCCGCTGGATCCGGATCGAACTAGAGGAGCGTGGACTACTCGGAGAACCTCTTGGGGTGGACGTGGTAGAACTGCCTGTGCTCTTTGCACTACAAAAAGAGGGCATTCAGGTGGTTGACGGGCAACAGTTGATGGCTGAAGTGAGAATGATTAAGTCACAGGACGAGATCACGCTGTTGAACACTGCGTGTTCGATGGTGGATGCGGCGTACGATGAGTTGTACCGCGCCATGAAACCTGGGATTCGGGAGAACGAGTGCGTAGCGCTGGTCAACAAGGTGCTTTACGACCTCGGCTCCGAACACGTTGAGGGTGTCAATGCAATTTCAGGCGAACGCTGTTCTCCGCACCCTCACGTGTACACAGACCGCATGCTTCGCCAAGGCGACCCTGCCTACTTTGATATCCTTCACAGCTATATGGGCTACCGGACGTGCTACTACCGCACCTTCGCTGTCGGCAGTGCATCGCCAGCGCTAGTCGATGCCTATAAACGTTGCCGTTACTACCTCGACGCGGCAATCAGCGTCATTAAGCCCGGCGCGACTACGGCAGATGTTGTCAAAGTCTGGCCGAAGGCGCAGGAGTTTGGCTTTGCGAATGAAGAGGACGCTTTTGCGCTGCAGTACGGCCACGGCATCGGCCTTTCCATTTGGGAGAAGCCAGTCTTCAGCCGCTTGGTTTCGCTCGACCACCCCGAGGTCATCCAAGAGGGCATGGTATTTGCTTTGGAGACTTTCTGGCCTGCGTCTGACGGATGGTCTGCTGCGCGCATTGAGGAAGAACTGGTGGTGACCAAGGACGGTTGCGAGGTCATCACACGCTTCCCAGCGGAAGAATTGGTGATTGCTGGACCTCGCTACTACACGACGGGGGGAGCGCTCAACGGCGTGCGAGAAATTCAATCGCATCTCAACCGCAGCGAGCCGCTGTAACTTTTTTCAAACCTTGTTTGGCGACACCGCACGCTGTCATCTTGGACACGACAATTTTAGGAGGATTGCGAATGAGCGAGAACATTGGATTTATTGGACTAGGAAACATGGGACAGCCAATGGCCATGCACTTGGTCAAGGGAGGATATCAAATTAAGGTCTACAACCGTACGGCTGACAAGGCGAAAGACCTAGTGAGCGCGGGGGCGGAGTTGGCTTCGAGTCCGGCAGACGCTGTAACTCCGGGCGGGGTTGCCATCACGATGGTTGCCAACGACAAAGTGCTGGAAGAGATGGTCCTTGGCGAAAACGGGTTTGGGGAGAAACTCGGGCAGGGGGGCGTGCATCTGTCGATGAGCACTGTTTCTCCAGAGACTGCGCGCAAGCTCGCGACCTACCACGCGGAGCGGGGAAGTCACTATGTCGCAGCACCTGTCTTTGGCCGTCCAGAGGCTGCGGCTGCACACAAGCTGTTCATTCTCTCTGCTGGCTCGAAGGAGGCCAAGGAGCGTGTTCGTCCGCTGCAAGAGGCGATCGGTCAGCGCATCTTCGATGTCAGTGAAGAACCAGGAAACGCCAACATCGTGAAACTGGGTGGAAATTTCCTGATCATGGCCGCAATGGAGGCGATGGCGGAGGCGTTTAACCTGGCGGAGAAGAACGGCATCGACCGGGCGCTGGCGGCGGAAGTGTACGCGAATACGCTGTTCAACTGCACGGTCTACCATGGGTACGGCGAGATGATCGCGAACAAGACGTTTGAACCTGCAGGGTTCTCTGTAACCCTCGGTCTCAAGGACTGCAACCTAGTCCTGAAAGAGGCGAACGAGACGAACAACCCGATGCCTCTCGCAAGCTTGTTACATGACCGGTTCCTCGCCTCTGTTGCACGCGGTCGCGCAAAACAAGACTGGTCTGCAGTGTCGCGGATTGCAGCGGAAGAAGCCGGATTGGAGTAACACGGAGTTCTCACTTGGAGGCGGCCCGATTGGCGTGCTCTCCTCAGCAATCAAATAGACTGATTACTTCTTTGCTTCAGATTAATAGGGGTGGTATTGCGTCACAAAAGGTCTCTAGGAACTTTTTCTTCGTCGAAAACCTGCAGAAAGTGGTGGGGAAATGGCTGACGAACGAGTAGCAAGCGCAGTTCGCAACTGGGCACCGCGGTTCATCGCAAACGGGATTGACTATAACGACTACTTGGCTGCCACTTCCCGAATCGAGGAGTGGAAGGATTGGTGTAGAGTCTTTTCCGAGCTCGGGGATAAGCACTATGGCCTTGGCGAAGACGCGGTGCGCGAGGGACGGACGCTATCTGCGGCGCAGCACTATTTTCAGGCGTCGATGGCTTACCACTTCGGCAAATACATGTTTGTCGATTACCCAGATGAACGGTTGCAAGCCTCGCGGCGGGCCCAGGAGTCGTATCGCCTCTCTGCAAAACTGTGGCCGGGGGTGGTTGAGCATGTGTCCATTCCCGGGCCTTCAGGTCTGATCATTCCCGGGATCCTCAGAAAACCAGAACATCAGTCGTGCCCACCGATCGTGGTCCTCATTCCAGGACTCGATTCGGTTAAGGAGGAGCTACACCGCTACGGAGATGACTTTCTGTCACGCGGCATGGCGGTTTTGGCAATTGATGGCCCGGGACAGGGGGAACTCGAAGATGCCGGTGTCCCGATGTGGCCGAACTACGAAGCAATTGTCTCCGCCGTCGTCGATTACACCGAGTCTCGGGGGGATCTCGACCGCGAGCGCATCGGGGTCATGGGGGTGAGCGTGGGGGGTTACTACGCGGCTCGTGCGGCTGCTTGTGAACCGCGTATCAAGGCGACCATCGAGTCCGGTGGCGCCTATTGCCTTGCTGATGACTTTGACACGGTTCCTTTGTTGACCCGCCAGGCCTTTATTGCGAGGTCCGGGAAAGGGTCTGCCGAGGAGGCCCGTGACTACCTACTACAGTTCACCTTGGAAGGTTTACTCTCACAACTCTCACACCCGATGCTGGTCATCCATGGCGAACACGACCGCTTGTTTCCGGTAGAAGATTCGCCCCAACACATTGCCGACGAAGCCGGAGAGAAGGCGGAACTTTGGGTTGTTAAAGGGGGGAATCACCTCGTAAACAACATGCCGTACCTAGTGCGCACGAGGCAGGCGGATTGGATGATGCAGCAACTGACTTCTGACTCTATTTAAGAAAGAAGGGGTTAAGTGTGAGCAGGTTGAGTGTTCAGTGGAGAAAACTCGGTAAGAAGAGCCGCATGTCAATGGCTGTAGCCGCAGTAGCGACGGGTATGCTTGTAACCGCTTGCGGCAACAGCGCAGGTGGTGGCGGTGGTACTGGAAATGCGACGGGAAGCGCATCGAAAGCTCCAATAAAAATTGGCATTTCCGTCTCGCTGTCGGGCGACTTCTCGGGTGATGGTCAGTCGATTGAAGCCGGTTACAAGCTGTGGGCGAACTACGTCAACCGACACGGTGGTCTACTGGGTCGTCAGGTCAAGCTCATTTTCCTCAATGACGCTTCGAGCACCACACAGGTTGTTACGAACTACCAGACTTTGATCAACGTGGACCATGTCAACTTGGTGTTTGGTCCGTTCTCCTCTCTCTTGACTACGCCGGCCGCCACCATTGCGAATCGGTATGGCTACGCCTTCCCAGAACCAGCTGGCGGCGGTCCGGCGGTATTTCAGGCCAAATTGCCCAATCTGGTGTTTGTGCAGCCAGCCCCGGTTGTCGACAATTTGGTGAGCTTTGCACACTGGATTCTGAGTTTACCGCCATCAGAGCGGCCTAAGACTGCAGCCTATGCGACAGAGAATGACCCGTTCACACAACCGCAGTTGCAAGTTGCTCAGCAAATCTTGCAGAAAGGCGGAGTCAAGACTGTGTACTTTCGGGTCTATCCGGCAGAGACGACAGACTACTCCCCGATTGCAGATGGCGTAATCAACTCGAAGGCACAGGTTGTTCTCTTGGGCACGCAGTTGCCTGATGCGATTGCCTTTGTGCAGCAGTTTGAACAACAACACTACAGTCCAAAGGCTTTGGTGGAGACCGCAGGACCTGACCAGGGCAGTCAGTTCTCCAAGGCCGTCGGTCTCAAAAACACCCAAGGTATTATGGTGCCAGCGGGCTGGTGGTACGGCGCAAAAACAGATGGGAACCAGACCTTCATCCAAGACTACCTCAAGACGTACGGTGGCACTGCAGGAGGTATTAACTCCGATGCCGCCGAGGCTTGGTCTGTTGGGCAGGTTGTTCAGCAGGCGGTGGAACACACCCACAGCATCAACAACAAGACGCTCATTCAGGCCCTCCACTCGATGACCTTTGACACGATTCAAGGGCCGTTGAAGTTCAACTCAGTGGGCGAACCGAATGGACAGTCGTTCTTGGTGCAATGGCAAAATGGCACGGCTGTCCCCGTGTATCCGTCTTCGATTGCCACAGCCAGTCCGCTTTACCCGAAGCCGAAGTGGTTTTCCTGACAACGCCATCGGGCAAGGGCGTGACTGCCCTTGCCCGAGTGGCAGTTTTGCGAGGTGAAAGGGGGAAATGTCATGAATCTACATCTAGTGATTGAGGCTATCATCATGGGGATTCTCACGGGTGGTGTATACGCGTTAATGGCATCCGGACTCACCCTCATCTTTGGAGTCATGGACATAATCAATGTGGGTCAGGGCGCGTTGGTGGTCATGGGTGCCTACCTCAGTTACGCCTTGGAGCAACTCCTGCATGTGGATTTGATGCTCGGCCTCCTCATCACCATGCCCCTGATGTTCATCTTCGGGGTGGCCATCCAGTGGGTGCTGATTCGGCCACTCAAGAAGGATCGAACCATGCTGTCGATCATGGTCACGTTCGGTTTGGCACTCTTGATTGAAGGGGTGCTCGGTGCAGTCTTTTCGACCAATTTCGTACAACTACAGGCGTGGTACACGACAGCCTCAGTGGACATCGCGGGCATTCATGTAGCCTACATCTACATCTTTACTTTCGGCTTAGCCGTAATTTTCTTGTCGGCGCTTTACTTTGTCCTGTATAAAACGCGCTTTGGCCAGGCGATTCGGGCGAGTATGCAGAACCGCACGGCAGCGCAGTTGATTGGCATCAACGTGGAGTGGGTGCAGGCCGTAACGTTCGGCCTTGGCACGGCGTTGGCAGCCGCCGGAGGTATGGCGTTTGGGGCGGTCAACGCGTTTGACCCTGGGAGCTCATACGACTTGATTTCAAGACTCTTGGTCGTCATTATTCTTGGCGGCATGGGGAGTCTCAGTGGAGCCATGATTGCTTCACTCATCATGTTGACGGTTGAAGACTTCATTGCAGTCGCTTGGTCCCCAGTGTGGTCAACGCTGGTGTTCTTCGCCATCCTCGTCATTGTCATGCTTGTCCGACCCCAAGGAATGTTCGGGCGGCCTGAAGGGAGGAAGCAATAGTGATTAGAAAGTGGAGCCCGCTTGCGTTGCTTGTCCTGTCGATTGTGTTCCCGCTCGTGTTCACGAATCCGGTCGTTACGACGATCGGCGTGTTCACACTCATTTATGCGACCATGGCCTCAGCTTGGAACATTCTTGGCGGGTATTCCGGATACATCTCGTTGGGTCACGCTTCGTTTTTTGGCATTGGGGCGTACGCTGTGGCGATTCTGGCAAAGGCTTGGAATGTCAGCCCAGGCTGGGCTCCGTTCGCCTTGTTGCTGGTTGGCGGTTTGGTGGCAGCGATTATTTCCGTGCCTTTCGGCTATTTGGCACTGCGGACGCGCCGTCATACATTTGTCGTCATTACCATCGCCTACTTCTTCATCTTCCAGTTGTTGTCGTACAACTTAACGGGCCTAACCAATGGCTCTTCTGGTCTTCCGATGCCCATCCCGACCTGGTCGAGTGGCTTCTTTAACTATCCCTTTTACTACGTCGGGTTAGCACTGTTAGTCCTGACGCTGTGCGTTTCCTGGTGGGTACGGCACTCACGCTTTGGCTTAGGGCTCTTGGCAATACGTGACGATGAGGACCGCGCCGAAGGACTCGGCGTGAAGACGGGTCCATCGAAATTGGCGGCCTTTGTGATTGCCGCCTTTTTCATTGCCATGGCAGGAGGTCTCTATGGCTACTTTGTCACCTACTTGTATCCGGCTACCCTGTTTAACCCGCTGAATGACCTAGCGATGGCACTCATGACCTTCACCGGCGGGATTGGTACACTCAGTGGTCCCATCTTGGGGGCGTTCATCATTGAGCCGGCCCGCCAAATTTTCGCCATAGCAGGTGGCGCGAGCCTCTACTTAATCATGTATGGTGCCCTGTTCCTTGTCATCATCCTGTTGCTCCCAGACGGAATTTGGCCGTCTCTTCGCCGCAAGTTGCCCCAGTGGATGGCGACACGTAAGAACCACACGGACGACGCTCAGAACGCCAATCCGCGCAACAAAGCGGAGGAGGAGGCATCCGTATGAGCACGATTTTACAGGCTGAGGGGATTAAAAAAGCGTTTGGCGGCATACAGGCCCTGAACGGCGCGTCCATCGCGGTGGAGGAAGGGGAAATTCATGGTCTGATTGGACCCAACGGTTCCGGCAAGACGACCCTTTTCAACGTGATCACCGGCTATGCACAAGCTGACGCAGGACAGGTGGTGTTCCGTGGCCAGCAAATTGGCTTGTACCGACCCGGACGCATCATGTCGCTTGGAATTGGCCGGACCTTTCAATTGACCCGTATCTTCAGCCGACTGACCGTACTGGAGAACATGTTTGTCCCAAGCCGCGATGGCTTTGGCAAGACATTGTTCGGGGGGTGGGCTTCGCACGCAGACCGTCAGCGGGCCATGGAACTTTTGAATCTGGTTGGAATTGCGAAGCTGGCTCACCTTCACGCAGGCAATTTGTCATACGGTCAGAGGAAACTTTTGGAGATCGCGACTGTCATGATGCTCGAACCGGAAGTGATTTTACTTGACGAACCGGCTGGAGGCGTCAATCCGACGATGATTGGCCATATCAGGAACCGTATCGAGGAGCTGAACAGAAACGGCGTCACGTTCCTGATTGTCGAGCACAACATGGGGTTTGTGATGGAACTGTGCGACCACGTCACGGTCATGCACCGTGGACAGACGCTCGACAGTGGCACACCAGACAAAGTGCGCAAGAATGAAGCAGTCCTAGACGCGTATTTGGGGGATTGATGACATGGCAGCATTGCTTGAAATGCAAGGCGTCGTCGCTGGATACGGTGGCTCCGATGTGCTCAAAGGGCTCGACTTGGTCGTTGAGGAAGGCTCACTGACTTGTATTGTCGGCCCCAACGGCGCGGGCAAGTCCACGGTTTTGAAGACCATCAGCGGCCTCCTCGCGCCAAAACGCGGGACCGTTCGCTTCAACGGGAGAGAAGTGCAGGGTCAGTCCTGCCGCAACATTCTCGATACTGGCATTGTGCAGGTGTTGCAAGACCACAGTCTCTTTCCTGAAATGACTGTCCAGGAAAACATCAAATTGGGCGGGTTTATCTTGCGTTCCCAGTCGCAGGTAGAAAAGCGCCTCGCGCAGGTGTATGAACTGTTCCCGGCTGCCAAGAACTGGGCCCCGGAGCGGGCGGCGAGCCTATCAGGGGGACAGCAGCGGTTGATCGAGTTTGCGCGCTGCTTGATGCTCGACCCGAAGCTGGTGTTGCTCGACGAGCCGTCCATGGGTCTTGACCCGAAGACGTTGAAACAGTTGTTCGATACTATCAAGCAGCTTCATGAATCGGGGCGGACGATACTGTTGGTTGAGCAGAATGCTCGGTCAGGTTTGCGCGCGGCCACCCACGGTGTAGTGATGGAAGACGGACGGGTCCGTTTGACTGGTACTGCGGAGTGGGTGCTGGCGAACCCCCAAATTGGAGAACTGTTCCTTGGCGGCGCGATGGTGGCGAACGACCGCTAAGCGGAGGAGGGGAATCGGTGATTATCGACGTTCACGCTCACTATCTCGACCCAGCAGTGGTCAAAGCGATTGTGGCGGGGGAATTTGCGCCGGACCTCTCTTATGACCGGGAGCGGGGTGGATTTGTCTTCCCTAGTGTCGAAACAAGGCCAACGCCGCGTGGTATGACAGACTTGGAGACTCGTCTTCGTCACATGGACGAAGCGGGCGTGGATATGCAAGTACTGTCTACCTGGCTCGACATGCTGGGCGCAGACCTCCCGGAAGCTACGGCAAGGGCATTTCACAGGGCCGTCAATCAAGGACTGGCCACCGCAGTGAGGTCGAATCCGGACCGCTTTCGGTTCTTGGCGAGCGTGCCGCTGCCCTACGGAGAGCTCGCTGCAAAGGAATTGACAATCTCCGTCGAGGAAGATGGTGCAGTAGGCGCTTTGATTGGGACCCGGGTAGGCGGTCTCTGGCTCGACGACCCGGCGTTTGACCCGTTCTGGCGCGCGGCAGAGAAACTCGCAGTACCTGTGATGCTCCACCCCCTGACTCGGGCTATCATGCCGCCTTTGCAAGACTACTACCTCAGCAATCTGCTCGGAAACCCGATGGACACCACCGTCGCGGCGAGTCGACTGATTATGGCCGGGGTCATGGATCGTTTCCCAAACCTGACCATTGTACTCGTGCACGGAGGTGGGTATCTGCCCTATGCTGTGGGACGGCTCGATCACGGTCACCAAGTTCGGCCTGAGGCAAAGAGTGTAAGGATGCTGCCGTCGTCCTATCTCCATCGTTTTGCTTACGACCACATCGTATTTGACGCAGGCATCTTGGCGGGATTGGCAGAGCGGGTGGGGAGAGACCGGATGGTCATCGGAAGCGACTACCCGTTTGATATGGAACCTAGAGATTTACTTGGCCTAGCAGAAGCCGGCCTCGGTCCGGAGGCAGGCCAACGTCTCGGTGACAATGCACTGCGCATTTTTAGACGCATCACAGGCTGATTCACCTTACGGTTCGTCAGCCGACGATGCGGAGTCCTTCCACCAGGCCTTCGATTTGGCCTACAATGTACTCGCCAATTTTGAGTGACGCCGTGGCAGCTGGAGACGGCGCATTGCAGACGTGCAGCGTCCGTGTCCCGCGAATGATAAAGAAGTCGTCGACCATGCTGCCGTCCGGTTTAAGGGCTTGCGCGCGTACCCCTGCGGGAGCGGGCTCGAGGTCGTCGGCTTTAATTTCCGGAACCAAACGCTGCAAACTCTTCACAAACGCGGCTTTGCTGTACGACCGTACCATCTCCGCAAGCCCGTCTTTCCAGTACCGGGAAGCCATTCTCCAGAACCCCGAGTAGAGCATTACTTCGCTGAAGTCCTTCAGGTCAAAGTCGCTCTTTGTGTAGCCCTCGCGCTTGAAGCTGAGGACTGCGTTTGGACCGGCTTCGACGTGACCGCCAATCATTCGTGTAAAATGGACGCCAAGGAACGGGAACGCAGGGTTCGGAACGGGGTAGATGAGGTTTTTCACAAGGTACCGCTTTTCTGGCTTCAGTTCGTAATACTCACCGCGAAATGGGACGATCTTGACGTCGGTTTTGACCTTCGCAATGGTTGCCAGTCGATCACTCTGTAGTCCTCCACAGTTGACCAGGAACTTGCCATGGAACGTTCCGCGCGTGGTTTCAACCACCACGCCACTGGCCGTATCCACGATGTTCTGCACGGTTGTCTGGAGTTTTGTTTCGCCCCTAGCCTGAACGCGCTCAGCGAGCACGGCACACACTTGTCGGTAGTTTACGATCCCGGTGACTGGCACATGGAGTGCCGCGAGGCCTGCGACGTGAGGCTCAAACTCTTTCAGTTCATCCGCGTCGATTCTGCGCACTGGTAGTCCGTTTTGAAGTCCGCGCTCGTACAAATCCTCCATGCGCTGCACTTCTGCCTCATCAGTTGCAACGATCACCTTTCCGCAGACCTCGTGCTCGATGTTATTTGCTTCGCAGAACTCCACCATGGCAAGGTTGCCTTGGCGGGCCAAAACAGCCTTCAAACTCCCTGGCTGATAGTAAATACCTGAGTGAATGACACCGCTGTTGTGTCCAGTTTGGTGTTCAGCCCAGGAACTTTCCTTTTCAATCACCAACACTTTGGCGTGCGGGTATTGGTCAGACAGAGCATTCGCAGTGCTGAGCCCAACGATGCCTCCGCCGACGACTATGAAATCATACATCGAGCGCGACCTCCATGGCATTGCGCGTATATCTGGACTCTGACAAACAATTCGAAAGATAGCAACTGTCAGTATACGAGTTCATTATAAAACAAATGGAGTTGCGTGTATGATCGACTTGAGCTTGTGTGGTTGGCTAAGAGCCGGGTTGGCCGGGCGAGGAGGGGAAGAACAGATGACTCGCAGCATCATGGTAGTGGGGACTGCGTCCAATGTTGGGAAGAGCATCGTCGCAACGGCGCTGTGTCGGATTTTGACCCAAGACGGGTATAGAGTTGCCCCCTTCAAGGCGCAAAACATGTCTTTGAATTCGGCCGTCACGCCGTCGGGGCGAGAAATTGGTCGGGCTCAAGCGGTTCAGGCAGAGGCGTGTGGTATCCTGCCGAGTGAACACATGAATCCGGTTTTGTTGAAGCCAACGGGGGACATGAAGAGTCAGGTTGTGTTGCAGGGGCGGCCAGTGGGCACGCGCTCCGCCAAAGACTATTTTTATGACGAAAAAAATGAGCTCTGGCAAGCGGTCACAGAGAGTTATCGGTATCTCGCAGAGCGCTATGAAGTCGTTGTCATTGAGGGAGCAGGCAGCCCTGTTGAAATGAATCTCAAGGCTCGGGATATCGCCAACATGAAAACCGCTTGCATGGCAGATGCCTGCGTCATTCTGGTTGCAGATATCGACCGGGGCGGGGTATTCGCATCGGTGGTGGGAACACTGCAACTGCTTGCGCCCAAGGAGCGAGCGTTGGTCAAGGGAATCGTTGTCAACAAATTCCGAGGTGACCCTTCGCTGTTCGAAGCAGGACGGACATGGCTCGAATCCTACACTGGCACGCCTGTACTCGGCGTCCTTCCTTATCTACAGAACCTAGGGATTGATGAGGAAGACTCCGTCAGTCTCTCGTCCGAGCGCTATCACGGCAAGCCACGGATAGAGGGTAGCATCGCGGCAGCGGTCGTGCGGTTACCACACATCGCCAACTTTACGGACATCGACCCGCTGTTCCTCGAACCTGACGTGCACGCCTACTTCTGTGATCAACCGGACGACCTCGCTGATGCTGACGTGGTGGTTCTGCCCGGCACGAAGAGTACACTGCTCGACCTCGATTGGCTGCACAAGAACGGTTGGAGTGAAGCGGTTTTGCGGGCTGTTGAGCGAGGCTCGTGTCTGCTTGGCATCTGCGGCGGTTTTCAAATGCTCGGCACTCGCGTGGTTGACCCACTGCACCTCGAATCCGAACTCGACTCTGGTGCTGGGCTTGGCGTTTTTGACGCGACGACAACCATTCAAGCGGACAAGTATACGAAGCTTGTTCAGGGCAACTTTGCCGGTGCATTCGAGGGCATACCGGTCGAAGGCTATGAAATTCACATGGGGACGACGCAGTTTCACAGCCAGCAGACGCCACTTGCGTTCACTCGCCCGGTCTACGACAGCGGAAATGTAGCGTCTCCTGTTGAAGAAGGTTGTGTTTCGGCGGATGGCAAAGTGATTGGAACTTACTTGCACGGTGTCCTGCATAACGACGCGTTCCGCGTTGCCTGGTTAAACGTGTTGCGCCGTGAAAAGGGGTTACCGCTTCAGACAGCGCAGGATTCTCGCGCGCGCCAAGCGGAGACTTTCGACCGACTCGCCACCACGGTCCGCACTCACCTACGCATGGACCAATTGTACAACGTTGTCTTCGGGGGGGATTAAATCGTCTTCGGGAGCACCACTTCTACTTCAGTACCTAAGCCGACCTGACTGTGAATGTGCAGTAAGCCTTTGTGGGCCTCAATAATCTTTCGGCTGACCGTCAATCCGAGGCCTGTCCCGGTCTCCTTGGTTGTGTAGAACGGTTCGCCGATGTGCGCCATGCGCTGTTCGGGTATACCCGGCCCATTGTCGCGCACAACGATGGAAACTTTGTTCTCTGTTGTGGCAGCGATGCAGATGGCGATGTCGCCGCCCGTTGTCATCGCCTCGATCGCGTTTTTGACGATGTTGACTAGCACCTGCTTGATCTGGTTTTTTTCACAGTGCAAGTTGTAGCGGCCGCTTGCAATCGATTGAGACATCGTGATATTTCGGAGGTTTGCCTCGGGGGTCATCAGGGTGACCACCTCCTTCACGAGTTGTGCACCGTCACAGAGTTCAAGGTCGCGTTTGGTCGGCTTCGCAAAGACTAACATTTCATTGACGATTGACTCAATGCGGTCAAACTCACTTTTCATAATCTCCAGGTAGAAGTCTGTCTTTTCTGGCGATGTCTGCATGAGTTGGACAAAGCCTTTGAGGACGGCGAGCGGGTTGCGGATCTCATGAGCAACGCCGGCGGCCATTTGTCCGACCGCGGAGAGACGCTCGGAACGGATGATTAACTCCTCCGTTTGCTTCTGGGCTGTAATGTCCCGGGCAATACAGAAGAACCCAGACACCTTGTTGTTCTCGCGAATCGGGATCTGTTTCTCTTCAACATCGATGATTCGCCCGTCTTTTCGCCGCAACTGAATCAGTGCAGTCTGCGGGTTTCCCTCCAAGACCCCTACATAGCGCGCGTATGCTTCAGGTTGGTATTCCGGCAAAAGGAGATCACGCGGCTTTAACCCGATCAACTCATTGACTGTGTAGCCGAGAATGGCCTGTGCAGCAGGATTGGCAGACACGATGACGCCGGTTCGATCAAGCGACACGACCATATCGCTGTCATTCTCAAACAGGGAGCGGTAGCGCTGCTCGCTTTCCGCGAGTCGTCGGACTGCGAGTCGCTGGTCGGTGACATCCCTGGAAATCACGACTAGTCCCATATTCGTCCCATCAGCGGCTTGGACAGGTACGCGCGAGATGTCACTGGCTGCTGGCGTGCCATCTGGAAGCATGTACTCGTAGGTGAAGTGATTCCCGTGTTTGTAAGTGGCTTCGGTGTACAAGGAATTATCAAGAAACTCTTTGCGGTAGATTGGCGCACAAAGGCCAGCGAGTTGCTCGGCTGTTTTGCTGCGAAACGACTGGTTTTGTAGTCCGACTGCGTGAAGCAGGGAGTTATTCGCTTCAATCCAGCGCCCTTCGTTATCGATGAAACAGATGTGGTCCGGCAGTGCGTCAATCAACGTCCGCAGTCTGCGTTCACGGTCCTCAATCGCAGCCGCAGCCTGTTTTCGCGCTGTGATGTCGCGAAAGATGACCAGTACGGCGGGTTTCCTGTGAAAAGTGATGCTGACACCAGCAATCTCTATATCTCTAGTGTTGCCGCGTAGGGTGACTAACTGTTCCTCTTGTAGCTTCGTCGACTTACCCCTGTACAGGGTCTCGATGCGGTCGGTCACGATTTGTTGGTAATTGTTGTCGACCACATTCATGATGGGGATGCCAAGCAACTCGTTGGAGGTTTCGGCCTCAAAGAACTGGAGAGCAGACGTGTTGGCACTGACCACAATACCGTCTTGGTGGATAAGTACTGGCTCGAGCATATTCTCTACGAGGAGTGAGTACTCTTCTCTACTCTCGTAATATGTGCGTTCCCGCCGCATGAATGCGTAGAGGAGAAAAATACTGCCGACAAAATACAGCGTCTTCAGTATCCCAACGTAGCGTGGGTGGCGGGCAATGCCCCAGACGGCCGTCGATATGACCAGCCACAAGACTCCGCCAACTATGTAGATAAGCGCAATTCTCGGAAATGAAGGAGACCGCCAGAAGTGCTTGGAAGTGTGCGTACGGTGTGCCACCTATTCTCCCCTTCCTGCAGCAAAGGGCAATCTTTTAATCTATTGGTATCATTGCCTGAATATAAAATCAATATCCTATATAGGAATAAACGACTTCTTTCGACCAAGGTCGCAAACTGTCGAGCTTTGTTCATACGGCGTTCTTTGGGAACCAGCAACGATGTCATTCAGTGGGCCCATCCGAGGGCCTGATACCGCCGATTGTCAGCACGTGGCGAAGAGCGAAGAAAACGAGCGCACTGCCTGTGGTCATTGCGACGCCACTGCACCAAGAGAGTGTCACGAGTCCTGACCCGTTTGCAGTGAACAGCGCGACAACGCCAGTGAATACGCCAAGATAGTAGATCAACATGCCGGACTGAGCTGGGGTCTTTGCCACCATGTCGTCAATCAGAGGCGCTGTTTTGCGCTCGGGACGCTTGCTGAAGCGGTACTCAAACCAGAGAAACGGGACCATCTTCTGCATGTAGGACAACATCAGTGCGAGGAGACCTCCAAACACGAACAAGAACACGCTGGCGAAGAGGCCGGTTGTCAGGTGAAAGAAACTCGACACAACGGTGCCAAGTTGACCAAATACGAGCAAAAGCATCGCAAGAAAGGCGTCGAACATCGGTAAGACGATACGTTTGCGCTTCCTCGCGCGAACAATCGTCATCATGTCGACTACGTACAGCAAACTGCCTGCAGCGACGAGCATGAAAGCGACCGCGGTGCCAACACGGTGAACGCTGTAAGACGGGATCCACGAAGAGAGAATCCACAGCAAAACGCCAGCAGCGTACAGGGACACCGTCCGCCAAATACTGACTGTGTACCCGTGGCTGAGCGAAAACATGGGCACCAGTTTGTAGGACAGGACCAACACCAAAGTGCCCCAAAATGCCATCCCGCCGAGAAGAACATGAGTTAGCAACAGAGAACTGCTGACGCTTGCAGGAAGCAGAGCTTGATCGATGCCGATGAGCATGACTAGTCCGAGAGCAGCGAGCGGAAATATCAGCGCTCTGTGCACTGCGGTCTTGTTTCGGGCGCGGCGGTAGCTTTTGAAGGCAAACACGAAGAACCCGGTTGCGCTACAAAAGAGCAGGCTGCCGAAGCTGCCGACAACCAGAAATTGGCTCGTTAAAAAACCGATGACCATACCGACTACAGACAGCAGGTGCAGCGGCAGATGCCAGTACAACAAGTGTCGCGGGACGGGCGGGGCCTGAAATGCAATCGGTACTATCTGATAGAGCACACCCCATGCCACCGTGAGCATTGACCCGAGAACGAGGAGATGGATAGCTGCCAGGGAATCAGGTGTTCCGCTCCTGCCCTGCTGCCACAGGGGCAACAGGCGAGACACACCGAGAAGACTAGGCCAGCCCACCGCCGTGCCAATCAACAAGTAGTACACAGACGGGGATAATCGCTTTTTCGTACCCGTGGAGGTCGTCACTGTTATCACTCACCCAAGTAGCCCATACGGGCCTTGATGTATCCAGAATGCCACAACCACGTCTGACACCCTGTGATCGTTCGCACAACGGGTACTCTATTCGAGGACGTTTGTGTCATGTTCGAAGCATCGATATCCAATATTTTCGATAAGCGCGTCTTGCCACGGACCGGTCGGCAGCTTCGGGATACAGTCAATGAAGCGCAAGCCGTGACGAAGAACTTGGCTGTACTGTGACCTGACGCACAGACGACTCTGATGTATCACACTACGCTCAATTCAGGAAGATAGGAAGGATGCCGTGCGTGAATGGTGAGTGCGGTTGACTCGGTCCATCGGGCAACGAGGGACCTCGCGAGTTTGCTTCCTAGGGGGCGTAGCACATGGCTGTCGGGAGAGCACCAGACGTTTTCGACACAAGGGAAGGGTTGTCAGACGTCAACGCAGCGTACGTAGAGGAACTGTATGAGCGTTTCCTCGAGCACCCGGAGAGCGTAGATGAAGAGACAAGGAAGTGGTTTGAAGAAAACGGAGCACCACCCTCCGTAAGGACGCGAACGCTTCCTGTGGAAGACGACGCATGGCTGGTAGATAACGATGAAGTAAAACAAATTCACTTAGCTCAGCAATATGTCAGTAACTTGCGTGAGCACGGTCATGTGGTCGCCGACGTCAATCCGATTGCAGCGGACGCTGCGGACCCTGCTGTCGTCTATCCCGCCGCGCACGAGCTCCATGAAGCGCAGCTCGCACAGATGCCGGCTTGGTGGGTTTGCTCAGACGCGCCGGAACACGTATCGACGGCGCTCGAAGCGTACCAATGGCTCAAGCAGGTTTATACCGGTACCATCGGTTTTGAGTTCTCGCACATCGACGACGATGAGGAGCGGCAGTGGCTGACCCAGACGGTGGAAGCACGCGAGTTCCGTAATCCTCGCAGAGCCGAAGAACGAAAGGAAACGCTCCTTCGCCTGATCGAAGTCGAGGAGTTTGAGCAGTTCCTGCACAAAGCGTTCGCCGGGCAAAAGCGATTTTCCATTGAAGGCGTGGACATGCTGGTGCCCATGCTCGACACCCTGATTCGCTCTGCAGCACAGTCTGGCGCCAGGCACGTCATGATGGGGATGGCCCACCGCGGACGACTGAACGTCCTCGCGCACATCCTTGGCAAACCGTATCGGAACATCCTGTCGGAGTTTCATTCGGCGCCAAACCCGGACTTGGTGCCATCTGAGGGGTCGGTCGGGATCAGCCATGGGTGGACAGGCGACGTCAAGTACCACCTCGGCGCTAGCGTCGAGCGAGCCGAAGGTGACGTTCGGCAGGTTCAACTTGTGTTGGCGAATAACCCAAGCCACCTGGAGTTTGTCAACCCGGTGGTCGAAGGCTACGTGCGAGCCACGCAAGACAAACGGTCGAATGGGGGGTGTCCGACACGCGACCCAGACCATTCGCTGGCCGTGCTCATTCACGGTGACGCAGCTTTCCCAGGTGAGGGCGTTGTAGCGGAGACACTGAACCTGTCACGCCTAGTTGGTTACGAAACGGGTGGGACGGTCCACATCATTGCGAACAACCAGATTGGCTTTACCGCGGATGTCGGACAGGGACGCTCGACGCGTTATGCCAGTGACTTGGCCAAAGGTTTTGAGATCCCGATTGTCCACGTCAACGCCGACGACTCGGAAGCATGCATTGCGGTCGTGCGATTGGCTCACGCCTACCGCCAGCGGTTTCACAAAGACTTCCTAATCGACCTCATTGGCTACCGTCGCTGGGGGCATAACGAGATGGACGACCCGGTCAGTACCCAACCTCAGATGTACAGTGTGGTGACTGGCCACGAGTCGGTGCGCACCCAGATGGCGAAGGCGCTGCTGTCGTCCGGAGTTGTATCCCGAGAGGAGGTCACGCGACAAGTGGAGGTCGTGCGTGACCGCCTACAGACTGCGCTACGCGAAGTCCGGTCCGACAAGCGCCCGGACCAAGCGCCGTCGATACCACAGGGTGAGGTCGCGCGGACCTTTGCGACGGGCGTACCGCAGGCAAAGCTGGAGGCGTTACATCAAGGGCTACTCGCGAGCCCACCTGGATTTTCGCTGTACCCGAAGTTGGCCCGGATTCTAGAGCGGCGCCGGACCGCCCTGCACAAAGACGGTAAAGTCGAATGGGCGGATGCCGAAGCGCTCGCGCTTGCATCAATCTTGACGGATGGGACCGCAATCCGCATGACTGGACAAGATACGGAACGCGGTACGTTTGGCCATCGCCACCTCGTGTTGCACGACACAGAGACGGGGTCGACGTACTGTCCGCTGCAGCACTTGCCAGACGCACGCGGAACATTTGAAATCCACAACAGCCCGCTCTCAGAAACGGCTGTACTGGGATTCGAGTACGGCTACAACACATTGGCTCCCGATACCTTAGTGATGTGGGAAGCTCAATTTGGCGATTTCGCGAACGTGGCACAGGTGTTGATCGACCAGTTCCTCAGTTCCGGCCGCGCGAAATGGGCACAGGCGTCAGGCCTCGTCCTGCTGCTCCCACATGGGTACGAGGGGCAGGGACCGGAACATTCAAGCGCGCGGCTTGAGCGCTACTTACAACTGTCCGCAGATGGAAACTGGCGTGTCGTGAACCCGTCGACCGCAGCGCAGTATTTCCACCTCCTGCGTCAGCAAGCGAAGCAGCTATGCGTTGACCCGAGGCCGCTCATCGTGATGACTCCGAAGAGTCTCTTACGCAACCCGAGAGCAGTATCTACGGTACGCGACTTGGTGGAGGGGCGGTTTCAACCGGTGTTATTCGATCACGCGGGTGGCGACAGTGTCGAGAGGCTGGTGCTCGCTTCGGGCAAGGTGGCAGTGGACTTCGCGGCAGCGGCAGCAGCGAGTGGACTCCCACCTTGGCTGGCAATGACCCGGGTGGAGCAGCTCTACCCATTCCCGAACAACGACCTAAAGCAGGTGCTGGAAGAGTTGCCGAATGTCCGCGAAGTCGTATGGCTGCAAGAGGAACCGCGGAACATGGGTGCCTGGACATACATGGCGCCGCGCATCCGGGCCATGCTGCCGGCAAGCGTTTCGCTGCGCTACTTGGGTCGACCCGAACGATCGAGCCCAGCCGAAGGATTTCCGGACTTACACGAGGCCACTCAGCAACAGCTGTTTGAAGAGGCGTGGAGTAAGTGAGCGATGAGAGCGATGCCGAGGAGGGAGCACAATGAGCAGCATCCGAGTGCCTGAGTTAGGGGAGTCAATCGTCGAGGCGACAATTCTGACGTGGTTAAAACACGCAGGCGACGCGGTCGAAGCGGGGGATGCAGTCGCCGAACTGGAAACCGACAAAGTGAACGTGGAAGTGATGGCAGAAGAGCAGGGGATTCTCGGCGTGATTTTGAAACCGGAGGGGGAAACGGTTCAAGTCGGAGAGGCGATTGCGGAGCTTCAGCAAGCTGCACAAGTTGCGCTGAGCGCGCCAGCGGCGAACGAGTCGACGGCGACGGCTGGCGCGACAGAGAGTCGCACTGCGCCAGTTGGGGCGAAACCCGCTCAGGTATCAGAGTCTGCAAATTCGGCTGCGACTGCGGGTGTGAGCGTATCCTCTGGTCGTACCGGGGCCCAAGAAGGCGAGGACGCACATAACGACCGCGATGTATCGGCAACGCCTGAGCGGGCGACGCCGTCGATGCGCAGGCTGGCGCGGGAGCACGGAACGGTTGCGGAGGTAGCCGGAATGCAACAAGCGGCGCGCCCGGATGAGGAGCGGCAGCGGATGTCGCGGCGTCGCCTGACGATCGCGACGAGGCTCGTCGAGGCACAGCGGACGAGCGCAATGTTGACGACGTTCAATGAGGTGGATATGTCCGCGATCATGAAACTTCGCTCCGCGCGGAAAGAGAACTTTAAGAACCGGCACGGTGTCTCCCTCGGCTTCATGTCGTTCTTCACCAAGGCTACGGTTGCAGCACTGCGGGCGTTCCCGCGGCTGAACGCCGAGATCGACGGGAAGGACATGATTCTGAAACACCACTACGATATCGGTGTGGCCGTGTCGACGGAAGGTGGCCTAGTGGTACCCGTAGTGCGTGACGCCGACCGCCTTTCATTCGCAGACATTGAACGCGAGATTGGACGCCTGGCCGGGCTCGCTCGGGACAACCGACTTGGCTTGGCAGACCTGCAAGGTGGGACATTTACGGTTACAAACGGTGGGGTGTTTGGTTCTCTGTTCTCGACGCCGATTCTCAACCCGCCGCAGGTGGGGATTCTCGGCATGCACAGCATCAAGGAGCGCCCGGCTGCAGTCGACGGTAAAGTGGAGATTCGGCCGATGATGTACATCGCTTTGTCCTACGATCACCGCATCGTAGATGGCGCAGAAGCTGTACAGTTCCTCGCAATGGTGAAAGAACTGGTGGAAGACCCAGAGAGCTTGCTCATCGAAGGCTAGTCTGTGGCTTGGTTGAGCCCGGATCAACGAGAGGCTGCCCAGAACAGGCGTGCTAGAGGTCGAATGGGGCAGTCTCTCGTGCGCTTGAGCGTGATCGCTTCTTTGGGAATACATAATGTGACAAAGAACGCGCTCAAGGCGTTAATCTATCGGGCTGGGTTAAGACGCCCGACGGGTAACGCGGTAGACGTAGCCGCCGCATCCGCATTGGTCAATGAAGCGAATGTGAACACGGCCACCGAACTCCTGCTCCAAGGCCGGGATGAGGTAGTCATCCGGGTTGCCGTGGTTCTCAGCGACAGCCAGGTTGACGTAATAGCCGGGTTTCGTCTCGAGGATGGCCTCCACGGCGTCCTTGAGTATCAGATCACGATTGTCCATGTACTCTTCTGTTTCCAGATTCACGGACCAGTTTCCCATGGTCTGCAACCTCCCTGTTCACGGGGGCCATGTAAGGCTCCTTTTCACCTCTAGGGTGCCACAAGTTCAAGAAGCCGTGTGTGTGATTGATCACATGCACGGCTTCGGCTCCACAAACGGATTAAGCGAGGGGGGCAACCTGTGCGTTGCGCAGGTGCACAAACAGCACATTATTCTCGAGGTGGATGTGTTGGAAGATATCGGACTCGAGGTTTTGTAACTCCTGAAACACATACGTATACGTGCCACAGGCATCTTCGGGTAAAGCGTAGTTGTCTGTGACCTTGCGCAGGTCCTTCACCAGTTGACCGGTTTGGTCGTGCTCCGTGTCAAGTTCCTCGACTGCATGGATGACCGCGTTCAGCTTCTCGATTGACGGGTGACGCTCATAATCCACAATTTGCGGGAACACGCGTTCCTCCTCCGCAATCATGTGCGCCTCCATGTCCATTCGGAGTTGGTTAAACAGCCGATGGACTTGAGCAAGCTGTGCTCCGTGGTGTGCTCCGTGAACACGCAGGATTTTCGCTGTCAGCTCGCTCAGGGTGGGGAACACTTGATTCAGATACGCATGGTGTGTATTGACAATGTGGTGAATCAGCTGTTCGAGAGAAACAGCAGACCAATCGCGAATCTCGGTACCCTGTTTCAACGCATCTGCATACGTGTCATTCAGGTTTTGGAGTAAAGCTACGCTGTTGATCTCGTGTTCTGCGACTGCCTCGCCAAGCAGCTGCTCACCGCCACAGCAAAAGTCGATCTGGTACTGCTTGAAAATCTGCGCAGCTTGCGGGAATTTAACAACGACATCGCCCAGTTTGTCTGCTTCTGTGAATGTCACACTCATTTGTGGGCACCTCCGCCTCGTTTGGACTACGCTATGAGCGTAACAGGCGACAGGCAGGGAGACTTTGATCGAGATCACATTCAAGCGAAGTTGTTGAGGTCGGTTCGAAGAACCAAGCTGTAGCAGGAGGGTCTGGCTGTTGGGGGCGGGCATGTGCCGGGTGCGGCTTGATGGCCTGCGATTGCCCGAAGTCTCGTCATGATTCTGCGAGGAGAGTCACCAGGACTTCCAAGTGGCGTTCTGCCGCGGCCTCTCCGAGGGTGGCAATATCAACATCACCGAGCGCCAGGCAGTGCCATGCGAATGTCTTTCCCAGCTGAACGAATGCTTCGTCTCTGGTTGCAGCCTTGCTCGATTCACTGTAGGCCTGCATCCGTTCTCCGACGACATCCATGTTGAGGCCAGCAGTACTCACGAGGTTCCAAAACCGTTCCATCAGTTGACTGCGTTCTGGCGTATCTCGAAAAGTCAGATATACGGCGAGATCGGTCAGGAACATGGAGAGGTACAACAGTTCTGTAGACACTCGCTCGCGCTTTAGCTTCGGTACCTGCGCATCATCCGGTAGGTCGGTTTGCAGGAGAAGGAACAATTGCTTAGCCATCTTCTCAGTGGATTTTCGAGACTGCACTACATTATCTCCTTACCGCACAGAATCAGTGCACCTTGTCAATCTAACACAACGGGGGATGGACACAAAGCAATGTGTCGACCGGCCGTAATCCTGCAACTGTGGACGAAGCCGATGCGATTTCCGACAAGTTGCAGAGAACCTCGAGGCAGGTGTGTTCTATCAACATCGTACAAATATCTTTTAGACCTGGTAAGTTATTTGTTTCCGACCATCAGGCATGGGTACAATGGTCTTGGGTAACTCCGAAAACGCTGGATTGGGGGATAAGTACATGGGAACAGAACGGAAGGAAGCTTTTTTGTTCGGGACTCAACATTGCACACTCGTCGGACCAGAGCTGAAAGCAGGTGATACAGCGCCCGATTTCGAACTGGTGGCAAACGACCTCTCGAAGGTGACGCTGGCTGACAGCAACGGGCAGACTCGCATCATCAGTGTAGTGCCGTCGCTTGACACCGGTGTTTGTGACGCGCAAACAAGGCGGTTCAACGAAGAGGCGAGCGGGCTTGGAGCCGATGTCGTCATTCTCACCGTCAGCGCAGACTTGCCGTTCGCACAAAAGCGGTGGTGTGGCGCAGCAGGAGTAGACAGAGTTCAGACTCTGTCGGACCACTTGAATATGTCATTCGGAGATGCGTACGGGACACATATCAAGGAACATCGTCTGGAAAGCCGGGCGGTTTTCGTTGTCGATCGTCAAGACAAGGTGACATACGTGGAATACGTTCCGCAAGCAGGGCAACATCCAAACTATGAGGCAGCGCTTGAGGCCGCGAAGGAAGCTTCCAAATAGGAAAGGGACCGGGGGCATAGTGGCTTGCTGCTTGCAGCAAGCCACTTTTTATAGCGTGATTCGGAGCGCAAGGTGGAGATTCCGCACATCGGCGGCGAGAGCAACACATGGGAGGTGAACGAATTGTTATTCATCGACAACCAGGGGATTACGGACCCTACCGTGAACTTGGCGATTGAAGAGTATGCAGTGACGCACCTGGATATTGAGGAGTCCTACCTGCTCTTTTACATCAACGAGCCGTCTATCATCATCGGGAAAAATCAAAATACGTTTGAAGAGATCAATCAGGAGTACGTTCGCGATCACGGTGTGCACATCGTGCGTCGCCTCTCCGGCGGGGGCGCTGTGTACCACGACCTCGGGAATCTGAGTTTCAGTTTCATTACGAAGAACGATGGGGACAGCTTCCGCAACTTTCGGCGTTTCACGGAACCAGTGACAAAGGCTCTGCAGGCACTCGGCGTCGAGGCACTCCTGACAGGGCGCAATGACATCCAGGTTGGGGACAAGAAGGTCTCTGGGAACGCGCAGTTCGCTACGCGCGGGCGCATGTTTAGTCACGGCACCCTGATGTTTGAAGTGGACCTAGAGGCAGTCGCATCAGCGTTGCATGTCAGCGCCGAGAAGATTGAGTCAAAGGGAATCAAGTCGGTGCGCAGCCGCGTCGCAAACATCAAGGACCTGCTCGATGAGCCGATGACGATTCGCGAGTTTCGTCAACACCTTCTTCAGGCCATTTTCGGCGGCGTGGACGTCCCCGAGTATAAGTTGAGGGAGGCGGACTGGAAAGACATCCGCACCATCTCAGAAGAACGCTATCGAAACTGGGATTGGAACTACGGCATGTCGCCGCCGTTTAATGTGCAGCGAAAGAAGCGATTTGGCATCGGCTCCATCGACGTGCGTCTGAACGTCGTGAAAGGGCTGATTGAGTCCTGCAAAATCTACGGAGACTTCTTTGGCATGGGGGACCTCAGCGAGGTGGAGCGCATGTTGGTTGGCTGCCGCTATGACCCAGACGATTTGCGCGATGTAGTAGAGGGGATTAATGTGGTAGCCTACTTTGGTGACATCAGCAAAGACGAGTTTCTGAACCTGTTGACTTCCTAAACGCACAGGTTCATCCGGCAGAATCGTTCTGGGAGAAAAAACGACGGAAGCGGTGAAGTTGGTATCGGACCGCCACGTGCAAGACGACGTGTACGAGGAGGCACAGCGCAGTTTACGGAGGAAGAGCTCGTTCAGTTGACGATGGCCGTGATCGCCATTAATGGTTGGAACCGGCTCACGGTTAGCATGCGAACCGTTCCAGGAACCTATCAGCCACCGAAGAGAAACTAGCGGCGGCACGTTACATAGGGGGGACTTCACCCGCGCCGTCCTGCGCTACCGACTCGCTTCTGCCGGTTAGGGAGAATACTCGACTGCGGTCGGCTTCTTCGGCGCGCTCGCGCTTACGTAGTTCGAAGAGTTGCGCGGGTGTGATGAACCCGGACGTCGCGCCAGTCAAATCTACGACTCGGACCCAGTTGGCGCTTGTCTCGACCATTGCACTAAGGGCGGTCTTGGCTGTGTCCGTCTCGAAGACCACAGGGGCCTCAGCGATTAAGTCTGCAATGCGAGACTGCGGCGTCAGCTTCGACCCCCTGAGCACCTCCCATGCCAAGACGATTCCGTTCAGCGCTCGCTCGTCGTCTTCAACCTTCAACCACGATGCGGTGGTATACCGAATGAGCTCTGACTCTGCTACGTCGCCAAGGTGGGTGTTGGCAGCGATGGAATTGGCGGGGACAAACGCTACTTCGCTGCAGTAGTGCATTTGCAGCGGGTCTGTGTGATACTCGCGGCTCAAGTGCAGTCCCCGACGGACAATCTTCTCCGTCAAAATTGACCTCGGCAGAATGAGAGAAGACAATCCTGTCGCAATGGCGGATGTGATGAGCAGCGGCAGGAGCGCGCCGAGGTTGTGAGTCAATTCAAGTGGGAACACGATGCTCGTGAGCGGTGTCCGGGTTACCCCGGAGAAGATGGCGGACATCCCGAGCAGTGCCCAGACGCCCGGGTGTGGTGCGTGGAACAAATCCGCAGCGACTCCGCCAAGGCTGCCCCCGATGATTAAAATTGGCGCAAGAATGCCGCCCGAAGTGCCGGAACCGAGAGCGACGACCCAAATTATCGTCTTCACGATGAGCAACGTCAGCAACGTGTACAGAGCCAGTTTTACGTTTAACATCGCAGCGATGCTGTCGTAGCCAACCCCGAGTGCACGCGGAGAGAACATGCCTCCGACGCCAATCACAACTGCGCCGAGGGCTGGCCACCACATCCAGTGGATGGGCAGTTTCCGGAACGCGTCCTCAACACCGTAGATGGCCCACGTTAAAAGAACGGCGAGGAAACTGCCTACAACCCCGATTATAGTTGCAACCAGGAGTAAGCTGACCGGAACGTGTTCGAGGTTCGGCATGCCGAACAACGGACCTGGCCCAATCACTGCGATGCGAATGGCGTCTGCAACTGCGCTGGCGATCGCGATCGGAACAAGACTGCGCGGTTTAAACTCAAACACAAGCAGTTCAACCGCGAACAAGACGGCTGATACGGGCGATGCAAAAGTGGCAGACATACCGCCAGCTGCGCCTGCGACGAGCAGAATGCGCCGTTCGATGGAGGAAAAATGCAGAAACTGGCTAAACAGCGACCCAAACGACCCGCCTGTCATGATGATCGGTCCTTCGGCACCGAACGGACCGCCGGAGCCGATCGAAATAGCGGCCGAGATGGGCTTCCAGAACGCAACTCGCGGTTGGACCTTACTCTCATTGATGAGCATAGCCTCGATGGCTTCGGGTATGCCGTGGCCGCGGATTTTCTCTGACCCAAACCGAGCCATTAGGCCAATCAGGAGAGCGCCGACAATCGGAGGAATGATAACCCAGGTGTGCAAGTGGTTGTGTGTTGGCGTGATGTAGGCAAAGGACAACCTATGATAGAAGGACAGGTTGGTAAAAAAGTAGATCATCTTCAGCAACACGATTGCAATGAAGGCACATGCCGCTCCAATCAGAAGCGCGGCGGCGGACAAGCGCAAAATTTGCGTGGATGTAGTAAAATCACCGGTTTTACGGAGACGACCGCTCATCTTGTTGAAGGACTCCCTTCGTTCATCGGGCCGATCTGTGTCTTGTGGGATGACCGTTCGCGCTTCTCATTCGCGTTTCTCTGTGAAAGCATACGCATTCTATTTTATATCGTAATACGATATAAATGACAACTCGGCGACGTAAGGGAGTGGGGGTAGTCGAGGAAGTTTGGATGGGGAACGAAGTCGGGTACGCAGAGTGTGTGCTGATACAAGAAGTGGGACAATGCCGCCGCATGGTCCCACCAGTGGTGTGGAAAGGATATTGGTGCTTACGGGGAAGATGCAAGCCTAGATGGTACAGGTCGACTTCAAGAGTCGCAGGTCGGCCTACCGTTCGTAAAACTCGCGATTGATGGCGATCCAAGCCTGTTCTTCGTCCGGCACGTACTCTTCCTGGAAGATGGCCGAGACCGGGCAGACTGGCTCACAAGCTCCACAGTCGATACACACGTTCGGGTCAATCAGGTAGGTGTCCCCACCGTCGTGAATCGCGTCGACAGGACAGGCCTCTACGCAGTCGGCGGCCTTTTCGCCAATGCACGGTGATGTGATGACGAACGCCATGGTTGCTCACTCCTTTCCATTGACTTCGACTACATACACAGCGTAGTCCGCTTCTGGGAGTGGAGCTGTGACTTCGGTCACGACGTGGAACTTGAGCGACACGCGGGCTCCCGCGCGTCCCCACTTTGCCCACTACCGTCGCGGTCACAGCTTCAGGACGCGCAGCCGCCAATGTCCCGGCTCGATTTCGGACACTGCGACGTGCCGCCCGCCGTCTTGCAGGGCGTTGATGAGTGGGCCGGTGCGGTGTGGTACATGAATTTCGCAAATTGTGCCAGTCGGAGCTTCTTCCACGAGTTTGACGATTTCGTGACGCGGGTGGAACCCCTTCCGAATTGCGCTTCGGGCGTCGACCGACAGCCTTGACTCCTCACGCTCAATCTCCAACAGGTCCGTCATGTCCATGTTTATGTCTCCTCTGCTCTGTACACGAAGCTCCAGAATCTCTAGCATGTGTTCAGCATGCCAAATGGAAAGAAAGACAGGTGTGTGGTAGATCACACACCTCACTGGGGTCTGCGTAGGCGTGGTGGGCAGGGCGCGGGAGACATGTCCAGCACCGCAATCGCGTCGGTTCCTTCCGCACAGCGACACTGGCGTCTCTATGCGCCTGGCTTGGATGCCAAACTGCACCCTACCGTCTTGTCTGCAGGTAGTTGTAGAGAACGACAGCGTGGTTGTGCACAGAGTCTTTAGCCCCGTAGAGAAGCGTGACGTCGCCTTCGCACAGCTCCCCAAGCACAGTTTCCACTGCCGTACGTTTCTCCTCCTGACTGCTTAGCTCCATTTGGTAGGCGGAACGAAATGCGTCAAACCGTTCGGGGTCGTGCGAAAACCACGCCCGCAAGTCTTGGGATGGGGCAATTTGCTTTAACCAGATATCGACCTTCGCATTGCCTTTGCTGACACCTCTCGGCCAGATTCGGTCGATGAGGACGCGCTTCCCGTCTGATTCGCACCATGGTTCGTACACGCGTTTTAACTGCAACTTGTGCTCGGATGACATCGCATGCGTACCCCCTGACACACGAGGAGTGTTACCTGCAGGACTCGTCCCGAACGTCACGCTCAGTATACGACACGATAATATGCAGGTGAAGAATTCAGGCTACATGGCCGCCTCATTCCACCTGTGGAGCTGCGTCATTAGGTCTGTCTGTCGTCTTCGTTGCCACATGCCTAGGCAGGGCTGGCAGACGCATTCGCTCTTTGGGCTTGCCAGGGGTACGGTTCTTCTGTACACCTGAGACGAGAGTGATTTCAGAGTGGAGCAGGTGGACACGTTGTCGACAGTAGGGGAAACCCGAGAAAAAATTCAAGCGACCGTGCGGGCCGCGGTCGCTTCACAGACTAGTGGCGGCTCAAACGATTTGCCTTGGGAGATGCGGACCGATACCGTCTTTCACTACGATGTAAAAGGTGTACTCCTAGCGCTTGACGAGATGTGCGCGGATTTCGGACTTGATTTCGATCCCGCACAGCTCCCACAGCAAAGCGTCTTTCGCACCTTCCCCAGACTCGCGAACTTCTGCGCTTACCTCGAATACCGCTTGGGTTTGCGGTCGTGATTTGGCGCACAGTCTAGTCCCGGCGACGCACCATACTCGCAGTGAGACGAAGGCGCTGCATCAAATGGTGCGCACCTGTCTCCACGGTATAGAGCAGAGAGGGGATGCAAAGACCTTGGAATCTTATGCAGTGACGATTGACGTGCGAGCTGGCAAGTGGCGAGGCGGAGAGAAGTACCTTTCGCAGATTGACCGAGGGTGTGTTTCTCAGGAATGCGCTCGGTGTAGCGGAAAGCCCGCAAGATCAAGCGAACTGGATGAGTATGGCGGTCCGTTTAGACTGGATGCCGCGGTGAACCCCACTGACGTATAATGGACAAAGATGTGGCTGATGCCACCATTCGCCAATGTCACGGTCAGAGAGAAGGCGGGACTACATGTCGGCCACTGGAATAGAACTCCTGAGAGAGATTACGCTGTTTAAGGATTTGACAGAGGAGGAACTGTCCCGGGTCCACAACCTTGCTGGGGAGCGAGCGTACGCCAAGGGCGAGTACGTCTTCATGGAGGGTCAGGAGCGGGAAGAAGTGTTTTTCATCCGCAGAGGACTCATAAAGGTCATCAAAGTCGATGAGGAAGGCCGCGAGCACATCGTAAACATCCTTGGCCGCGGAAAGATGTTTCCTCACGTGGGTTTTTTTCAGGACAGCCCGTACCCAGGAACCGCACAGGCGATGGAAGCGAGCGTTTTACTCTCGATTCGCCGCAATCAGTTCGACGTACTACTCACAGAGTACCCCGACATGGCGCGTAAAGTCATGCACGTGATGGGGGAACGAATTTTAGACCTCCAAGCAAAACTTCAGGAACTCGCTCTGTTTGCGTCGCACGACCGAGTGACCGCTCTGCTGCGACATTTTGCCGAAGAACACGGCGTGGAACGGCCAGATGGAGTCTACGTAAAATTGCCGATCACACACGAAGAGATGGCACACATGATTGGCATGACTCGGGAGTCTGTCAATCGGGTCTGGAACCAGTTGCGCCGCGATGGTGTTTTAAAGGGCCAGCGCGACGAGTGGGTGTTAGACATGGAGAAGCTTTGACAACAGCTGATCTGCGAATGTAGCCATCCAAACCAGTCGACGAGAAGTTGTAGCCGTGCCAGGGACTCCGGGTACGGCTATTATGATTGTTTCGAATGGACGCGTCCACCTCTCATTTTTCATACAGCGTAGGTGATACCTTTACTTCGTGACATTGCTCACATTCCGGTTGGGAAGCCTCTGTTACTCTGCAAATGAGGCTTCTGCTGCCGCACGAGCAAGGTCATTGTAGGGTTGGAAGCTTTGCGTGAAGTCGAAGACCCAGAGGTTCATGTCGGGGCTGCGTCTGCTCTCCTTGCAGATGGAACACCTCAAGCAGCGGCGTATTGTCAACTCGCCGCGCAAGTCATCCATTGCGCGGAATTAGCGAGTCCGGTGTTGTCCTAGTACGCAAGATGAAATGGGTGCCCTGGGAGGGCTCGTGGGCACCCTCACTCCTTCACCGAACCTTGAATGACCACGCCCCGCTGGTGTCTCCTGCGGAGGCTGACAAGCCTTGTGATACACCTCATGGTCCAATTGTACTAGTTCATCTACACGGTAATGAATAGTCCGACATGAACTTATCGGAGCATCTGACAGCAGGTAAAGTTGTGCTATCAGTTGAGTTGTATCGCAAAACGATACAAAAGCTTGCCGGGAATGCTTTGCGTTGGGTTGTTCTGTCCATTTATATCGCGCGACGATAAACGTGGTCGACTGAATCCTTGGCTAGGGGGTGCTTCGATGTCCGGTCCTGCACTGAAGCAGGGAAATGCACATGAAGCCATACACAACGCTGCGCTGTTTGAAGCGGACGAACTAACAACCGTGGTGCGGCAGTTGCATGCTGAACAGATGCTTGACAAGGCAAAAGCAGCGGCTCAGTTGGTTGTCGAACACTGGCAAACACGCACTTTGCGTCACGCTACTGAAGAAGAGGAAGGGCTCTACAGCGAAATTCTCGCTGCGAACTCAGAGCGCGCTGTTGACATTGCGGCATTGACTCATGATCACGACTTGATGCGAAAACTCGTCTCAGAGGCGGAGACGTATCTGACGTCAGATGAGCTGAAGCTTGCACTGGCTCGATTTGACATGTTGCTTTGGCTGGTAGAGGCCCATAGCCGTGAGGAAGAACGGCTTATTTTTGCAACGAGGCCGACAGAGGGGGCGAGCAAATGACGACAAAGGACCTGACACAGGAAGCGTTGCAGCAAGAGGCACTGCTCACTGACCGTGACGACCTGCTGGGACTACTTGAGTTACGCTTTGGCGCCATTCCTCCGGAAGTGAGGACTGCCATTGAACAGATCGACAAACTGGAGTCGCTCGAACGGCTGATTCTCGTCGCAGCAAACCTCGCGACTTGGGAGCAATTTCTAGCCGATTTAGAGGTCAACAACGCGTCCTTCAGGATTGTCGGCGAGTACTACCGACCGATCTGAACGACCTGACGGTGGCGAGAGTTGCGGAACCGTCCGTTAGACGGCAGTGACATTGACGAAGTAGGCTGAACAGGCCGCCTGAAGAAGGGATTGATAGATGTGACAAAGCTATCTGCGCAAAAGCGCAAGCATCTTCTCCACTTGCGGCAAAAGGAACGCTTCAACAACGGGTGGTCCGAAAAGACCGACCGTCCGCGCGACTGGGAAGACACGTACCGCAACCGCTGGCGCTACGACAAGGTCGTGCGTTCCACACACGGCGTCAACTGCACCGGTTCGTGCAGCTGGAAGATCGCGGTCAAAGACGGGATCATCGCCTTTGAGACACAGCAGACCGACTACCCGTCGCTTGGCCCGAACGTACCCGAGTACGAACCCCGCGGCTGCCCGCGCGGCGCCAGCTTTTCGTGGTACGAGTACAGCCCGCTGCGCGTGAAGTACCCGTATGTTCGCGGCGACCTCATCGACCTGTGGCGAGCAGAGCGCAGCCGCACCGAAAGCCCCATCGAGGCGTGGAAGAACATCGTCACCGATGACGCAAAGCGCCTTCGCTACTGGAACGCCCGCGGCAAAGGCGGCCTGGTGCGCGCGACGTGGGACGAAGTCACCGAAATCATCGCGGCAGCTTCCATTTACACAATCAAAGAGCACGGTCCGGACCGCGTCGTCGGGTTTAGCCCCATCCCTGCAATGTCTCAGGTGAGTTACGCTGCCGGCTCCCGCTTTTTGTCCCTGCTCGGTGGCACCATCCTCAGCTTCTACGACTGGTACGCCGACCTTCCGCCAGCATCGCCGCAGATCTGGGGTGACCAGACCGATGTGCCGGAGAGCGCCGACTGGTACAACTCAGAGTACTTCATCATCTGGGGCACCAACCTGCCGATGACGCGCACGCCAGACGCGCACTTTATGGTCGAGGCACGCTACAAGGGCACAAAGGTCGTCGGCGTGAGCCCGGACTACGCGGAGTACATCAAGTTCGCAGACCAGTGGCTGCCCGCGAAGGCGGGCACGGACGCTGCTCTTGCGATGGCGATGACACACGTCATCCTCAAGGAGTTTTACGTCGACCAGAGGACCCCGTACTTCTTCGACTATGTCCGCCAGTACACGGACCTGTCGTTCCTCGTCACGCTGGACGCGCACGGTGAAGCGTATGCGCCCGGTCCCTTCCTGAGAGCGGACGACATTTGCTCGGACGTCGAGAAGGGTGCCTGGAAGACTGCCGTATGGGACGAAACCACGGGTCAAGTTGTTATCCCCAAGGGCTCCATCGGATCCCGCTACGACGGCGCAAATCAGTGGAATCTGCGCCTTGAGGCGGAAGGCGGCAGCGCGATTGTCCCGGCGCTTAGCTGTCTCGACGGGGCAGACGACGTCGTGATGGTGCAGTTCCCATACTTCGGCGGTCGCGAGCCGAGCGTGCTCACGCGCGGCGTCCCTGTCCACAAGCTGCAAAGGACGGATGGGTCTGAGGTGTACGTGACCACCGTTCTCGACCTCATGCTCGCGCACACGGGCGTCGGCCGGGGCTTGCCGGGCGACTACCCAAAAGACTACGACGACGAGGTTCCCTACACGCCTGGCTGGCAGGAAGCCATCACGGGCGTCAAGCGCGAAGACGTCATTCGCATCGCCCGCGAGTTCGCCGAGACGGCCGAGCGCACGCACGGCAAGTGCATGATCGCGCTCGGCGCCGGGACGAACCACTGGTACCACAGCGACATGATCTACCGCGCGATCATCAACTTGGTGATGCTTACGGGCTGCCAAGGGGTGAACGGCGGCGGTTGGGCTCACTACGTCGGCCAGGAAAAGGTGCGGCCGCTCGAAGGCTGGTCGACTGTGGCGTTTGCGAGTGACTGGGTGCGTCCGGCGCGGCAGCAGAACGGGACGTCGTTCTTTTACTTTGCCACCGATCAATACCGCTATGAAGAGTTGGACACAAAGACGCTGGGGTCACCGACTGGAGGCCGGTTCCACCACATGCACCCGGCAGACGTGAACGCCCTGTCGGCTCGGCTCGGCTGGCTCCCGTCGTTCCCGCAGTGGACTCAAAACTCACTTGAAGTTCTGCAGCACGCGCGGGCAGCCGGCGCAGATACACCGGAGAAGGTCGCCAGTTACGTCGCAGAGCAACTGAAACTAGACAAGATTCAGTTCGCGATCGAAGACCCGGACAACCCGAGAAACTTCCCGAGGGTGTTCTTTGTCTGGCGTTCCAACCTTCTTGGGTCAAGTTCGAAGGGACATGAGTATTTCTTGCAGCACTTGCTTGGCACGAGCGGTCACGTGCTGGGGGACGAACAGGCGTCCTGGCAGCCCTCCGACATCAAGATGAGCGACGAGGCGCCGCGCGGCAAGCTCGACCTGCTCATTGACATTGACTTTCGCATGACCGGCACCGGGCTCTACTCGGACATCGTGCTGCCTGCGGCGACGTGGTACGAGAAGCACGACCTGAGCTCCACCGACATGCACCCGTTTATCCATCCGTTCAACCCGGCAATTTCACCGCCGTGGGAGACGCGAACGGACTGGAACGCGTTCCGGTCAATCGCCGAGACGTTCTCGCGCCTTGCCAAAGACTACTTACCTGCTCAGGACGACGTTGTCATGGCACCGCTCGCGCACGACTCGGCAGACGAACTGGCACTGGACCGCGGTAAGGTGCGGGACTGGCGCAAGGGTGAAGTGGACGCCATCCCGGGTCAGACGATGCCGAAGTTCATCACGGTGCACCGCGACTACCCGAACCTGTTCAACCAGATGACGACCCTTGGGCCGCTGGTGGAGAAGTCGTACGGCGCGAAGGGGATTCACATCTCTGGTGAGCGAGCGAGTCACGAGTTAGCCGAGCGCAACGGCGTATCGGACCGAGACGGCGCGGGGTTCGGGCGACCGCGGCTGGATGAGGCGATTCACGCGGTGGAAGCCATTCTCACGCTGTCAGGCGCGTCGAACGGCGAGCGTGCGCAAGAGGAATGGGGGGCCTTGGCCAAGGTGACGGGCCTCGACATCGCGAACGTCGAGGTGGGGCGCAAAGAAGAAGCTTACACGTTTGACGACATCACCGTGCAACCGCGGCTGTCGCTCGCAACGCCGGTGTGGAGCGGACTTGAAGGGAAGGACCGGCGGTACTCGCCGTTTACATCGAACGTCGAGTACCTGATTCCCTGGCACACGCTGACGGGCCGCCAGCACTTCTACCTCGACCACGAGATGATGCTCGACTTCGGCGAAGGATTGCCGCTGTACCGGCCGCCGCTTGGCATTGCGCCGTTTAGTAACGGCGACCCGTCGGTGGACGGCGGCGACACGCAGACGGTCATGGTGCGCTATCTGACGCCGCACCAAAAATGGGGGATTCACTCCACCTACTCCGACAACCATCGCATGTTGACGCTGTTTCGCGGGGGCCAGACCATCTGGATGAGCGAAGAGGACGCGAAGCGCATCGGGATTAAGGACAACGACTGGGTCGAAGTGTACAACCGCAACGGTGCGATTGCCTGTCGAGCCGTGGTGACGTACCGGTTGCCAATGGGCATCGCGATGATGTACCACGCGCAGGATCGCACGGTGGGGGTGCCTGCCAGCGCCATCACGCAGGACCGTGGCGGCACGCACAACAGCGTCACGCGCATCATCCCGAAACCGACGCACATGATTGGCGGCTACGCACAGCTTTCCTACGGATTTAACTACTACGGGCCGACCGGCCATCAGCGTGACGTGATGACCCTGATTCGACCACTCAAAGAGGTGAAGTGGCTTGAACATTAAAGCACAAGTCGCCATGGTCATGAACCTGGACAAATGCATCGGTTGTCACACCTGCAGCGTGACCTGCAAGAACACCTGGACTAACCGACCCGGCGTCGAGTACGCCTGGTTTAACAACGTCGAAACCCGTCCAGGCCCCGGCTACCCACGCGAGTGGGAGGACCAAGAGCGTTTCCGCGGTGGCTGGCACCTGCAAAACGGCAAGCTGAAGCTGCGTGCAGGCGGTGCCATCTCGAAACTCGCAAACATCTTTCACAATCCGGACCAGCCGACGATCGACGACTACTATGAGCCGTGGACGTACGACTACGAGAACTTGATCGACAGCCCGAAGCGCGAACACCAACCTGTGGCGCGGCCGCGCTCGCTTCTGACAGGAAAGGTGATGGACCAGCCGACATGGGGGCCGAACTGGGACGACGACTTGGCGGGCGGGTCCGAGATTGCACCGCGCGACCCCAACTTCAAAGAACTGCAGGAGCATGTCGCTTTCACCTACGAGCAGACGTTCATGATGTACTTGCCGCGCATTTGCGAGCACTGCCTGAACCCTGCGTGTGTCGCGGCCTGTCCGTCCGGCGCGCTCTACAAACGGGATGAAGACGGCATCGTCCTGGTCGACCAGGACGCTTGTCGCGGTTGGCGCTTCTGTGTCAGCGCCTGTCCGTACAAGAAGGTGTACTTCAAGTGGAACACGCATAAGGCAGAGAAATGTCATTTCTGCTACCCGCGCATTGAGGCGGGGTTGCCGACTGTCTGCTCGGAGACCTGTGTTGGGCGCATTCGCTACCTTGGCGTCATTTTCTACGACGCCGACAAAGTGAAGGCCGCAGCGTCCGTCAAAGACGAGAAGGACCTATACCCTGCACAGTTAGACGTGTTCTTGAACCCGCACGACCCGGAAGTGATCGCAGCGGCCCGCGCGGCAGGCATCACCGAGGCGTGGATTGAAGCTGCGCAGAACTCGCCGGTCTACAAGATGGCCATCGAGTGGGGCGTCGCACTGCCGCTGCACCCGGAGTACCGCACGCTGCCGATGGTGTGGTACGTGCCGCCGCTCTCCCCGATGATGTCGCACGTCGACGAGGACACGTGTGCCGCCGACAGCTACATCCCGACTGTGGATTCGATGCGCATTCCGATGGAGTACTTGGCGTCGATTCTCAGCGCGGGCGATGTCAGCGTGATCCGAAAAACGCTGCTGCGCCTCGTGTCGATGCGGGCCTACATGCGCGCACGCAATGAGGCAGACCTGGCGAGTTCCGAACTGTTGAAAGAGGCTGGGCTCACTGCGAAGCAGGTCGAGGGGATGGCGCGTTTGTTTGGTGTCGCCAAGTACAACGAGCGCTTCGTGATTCCGACCGGCCGGCGCGAGATGGACCCGGACCTCGCCTACGAGCAAGGCGCCTGCAGCCTGGAGGACCTGGCGCCCCCGGAAGGCGTCATCCCACCGCTCGCACGCAAGGGGGTGCGCGTGTGATGGGAGACGTAACCGAGCAGATGTCGGAAGTGAAGTCAGCATTAGAGTACTCGCCTGCTGAACAAGAGGCACGTTCGGTAGGTGTCGCAGCCGTGTCCTGGCTGTTGACATACCCACAGGAGGGCACGTGGCGGGATGAGCTTCTTGAGTTGCAAAATGACCTGGCGGCTGCGCGCACAGATGTTGCTTCGCTGCTGGCACCTGTACTGGATGAGTTTCTGCGAACCCCTGTGACCATTCTTCAGCGCCGCTACGTCGAGACGTTTGACTTCAGCGACAAACGGACCCTGTATTTGACGGCGCACGAACTCGGTGACAGCCGCAAGCGCGGCACGGCCCTCATCGAGTGCAAACAGCTGCTGGAAGAGGCGGGCTATGAGTTGGCAGGCAGCGAGTTGCCTGATTACGTTCCACTTTTGTTGGAGTTCCTGGCGGTTAAACCGGAAACCGTGAACACACTGTCCCTCGAGCAGCGCCTCGCGTGGGTGTGTGGACAGGTCTATGCGGCGCTTCCGGAAGAGAGTCCTTACTACCCTGTTCTCCAGGCGGCACTGGACTTGTTGCCAGAGGTATCGCCCGAAAGCGGTGGTGGCGCCAGGGAAGAAGCAGACCTTGCCGAGTTGCCGTATCCGCTTCATTACGACTGAACAGAGCCGCGGAAACCGTGATGACACAACTACGCATCGAAAGGATGGATCGGCATGGCACAATTCTGGTGGGTCATCTACCCGTACCTGACGCTCGGACTCATGATCGTCGGGACCGTCTACCGCTTTGTTTACGGGCAACGCAGGTGGGGGTCGAAGTCGAGTGAGGTGCTTGAAAAGAAGTGGTTGCGCTACGGCAGCCTGTTGTTCCACTGGGGCATTCTGTTGGTCATTGGCGGACACGTCCTGGGGCTTCTTGTACCCCTGGCAGTCTATCACGACCTCGGGGTGTCGAACGAACTCTACCACAAAGTGGCGGATCTGTTCGGAGGGTTAGCTGGGTTTGCTGCCTTTGTGGGCGTGACCATTCTGCTCTTCCGCCGCATTGCGAATGCGCGGGTGCGCAGCAACTCGTCAGCGGGTGACTTTGTCGCGCTTGCGCTCTTGTTTATCGTGGTTGGCCTCGGAGACGCCGTCACAATCGGCGCCAACAACATCTACGGACCGTACGAGTACCGCGCCACAGTCGGCCCGTGGATCCGCGACACTCTGACGCTCCACCCGGCAGCTGCGCTGATGACGTCGGTTCCGACACTGCTCCAGATTCACATCATCGCGTCGTTCGCACTGCTGGCCGCTTCGCCGTTCACGCGCTTGGTTCATGTGTGGAGTGCGCCTGTGACGTACCCACTGCGGCCGCCAATCCAGTATCGCACGCGCGCGTCGATGAACAAGCGGCTGTAGACTCACGCGGCGTTTCATTCAAGGGGGTGGCACAATGACCGTGGTCGAGAAAATTAAGTCCTCTGTGAAAGAACTGTACACCGGCTACTTTGCAGCGGTAATGGCCACCGGAATTGTGTCGATCGCGCTGCGGCTCACCGGACACATGTTGTTTTCAACCGTGACGTTTGACATCGCGACACCTCTCTATGCGGTGTTGGTCGTTGCTTATCTGCTCCGCGTGGTGTGGTTTCCCAAACTTGTCTGGCGCGACCTTACCGACGCGACGAAGGTGTTCGGCTACTTCACGTTTGTCGCCGCCACGGACGTGCTCGGCACCGACTTTGTGCTCCGCGGGCATGTGCTGACGCCGCTGTGGCTGGGTGTCATCGGTGTCGCGTCTTGGAGTTTGTTGATGTATTTCATCTTGGTGTTTCTCGTGTTTTACAACACGGACCCGATTCACCATGCCATCAACGGTGGCTGGCTCGTGACGACAGTCGGCGTTGAGTCGCTCGCCGCGCTCGGCTCTGCTATGGCAGACACCTTTCCAACCCATTCAGCAGGGTTGCTGCTGGCGTCGACAGCCTTTTGGGGACTGGGGATCATTATCTACCTGATTTTTATCGCCCTCATCATGTACCGCTTCTTCTTTCACTCGATCAAGGCTGTCGACTTGAGTCCGCCGTATTGGATCAACATGGGGGCCATGGCGATCACGACACTCGCGGGGTCGAGGTTGATCTTATACCCGCACTGGTCTAGTTTTCTGTTATTGACCAAGCCGTTTATCGAGGGTTTTACGTTCATGTTGTGGGTTTGGGGGAGTTGGTGGATCCCGCTTCTCGTCCTCATCGGCGTCTGGAAGTTTATCGTGTTTCGAGAGCCCATCCGCTATGAGGCCGCTTTGTGGAGTATTGTCTTCCCGCTCGGCATGTACACGGCGGCTACGGACACGATGAGCCAAATCAAGGGCCTGCATGTCGTTCACGCCATCGTGCCCTGGTGCCTTGATGCCGCAGTGCTCGCTTGGGTGCTGGCAGCGGCGGGATACTGTGCTTCACTCTTGTTGAGGCGCCAGCCGCAGATTTTAGACCGAAAGACAAAGGCGCAGGTTCGATAACAGCGATTCACCATAGGGGAGAAGAGAAACAGATGGACGGTAAACCGACACAAAGCGATTACCAGGAGTTGGCTGAGTTTCGCTACCGCTTGAGGAAGTTTCTGCACTTCAGCCAGCAGGCGGCCATCGACGTTGGCATCACACCCAACCAACACCAGCTGTTGCTCAGCATTGCTGGGTATCCAAGTCGCTCGTGGATGACACCGACGGAGATTGCAGAGCGACTGCAAGTGCGCCACCACAGTGCGCTTGGTCTGATTCAGAGGTGTGAGAAGTTAAATTTGGTGCGCCGATTTGACCACCCGACGGACGGGCGCAGCGTGTGCATCGAATTGACCGATCACGGTCGCGACATCCTCGAACGCCTGACCATTCGGCACCAGGCGGAGTTGCGCCGACTGGGGTTGTCGCACACGAACTTCATGGTCCGCGACTTCCCGGCTTTTACGGTGGTGGAAGGAGATGAATCGTGAGCGGGTCTCGACGTGGCGGGGTATCGGCGCTCGCGGTCGCTTGCGGTCACAGACCCAAGTCAGGCGGAGTTCCTGGAACGGGACTTCGCCTGATTTTAGGATGTCATCGGGCACAATGCCGTGGCGCAATCTGGAATCAAGCAGACTCTTCTAAAAGGTGACTTTTTGCTGTCTCGTAGAGGGCAGCCATCCCGCCGTAGAGCGCGTAAAAGAAAGAGTCCGGCGCGTCTAAGGAAAAAGACGTGTATTCTTTTGGGTTGGTCTCCAAGGCAAACTCGAACAGCTTTGCGCTGTTGTAAGCGTAAAAGCAGAAGCTGGTGTAATCGAAGGCCGGCATCTTCTCGTAGATTGTCACAATGTCATGGGCGTATGAAGCGACATTGCGCGTCGCCTCATTGACCATGCGCACGGCATCGTCCAGTTGTACTTTAATTTTCATCGTCGATTCATTGATGACGTCAATTTCCGCCACTTTGTATGTCCTCCCTTCGATTCGGAACAGACCAACTTCCTTCTCGAAGAATCGCCTGATACGTGGAGAGTGGAAGCAGTTCCCTGTCACTTGGCGCGCGTGGCCGCACATGGATGAAGCCGTCGTCGGCGGTCACCGGATTTTCTGGACCGAGCAGGGTGCCGTCTGAGATGAGCGAGTCAATCACGGAAAGACCCCACCACAAGGAGGGGTCTTCCACGCCCGCGTCGCCAGCCAAGCTCATGACGCCGTACACGTGTTCGTAGGGAAGCGGCGACAAGTTGATAACGTGTCGTAGTGATGAGCCCTCAAAGACCGCGAACACGCGCCGGTAGCCATGCGCAATGTGGCCGACTGGCAGCCAACTGACTCTGGCTGTCACTTGTCGACACGGCCGATGCGAATGCGAAACCACTCGGGTCCACGCTCGATGTACTCCCAAGAAAATTCTCCTTTGCGCTCCAACTGGAACTGGTAGTGGAGTGGTTGCGGGTCGTGGTCGTTAACCAGGAGCATGGCTTGCCCTGCGTCGAGTTTGTCAAAGGTCTCGAAGATCACCTTGTGTTTCAGGTGCGGCGGATACTCTGTCGCGTTAACGGTAGCTGTGAATTCACTCACGAACTATCCCTCCTCAGGGTGCGGTTTGTTGTTTGACAAATTGAATGTTACGCCGCGGTGGCGCACCTGTCCGTGATGACGATCACGTTCGCGCAACTGCCAGGGTGGCTATAATGTCATCAAAAGAAATGTGTCAACGGTTCTGAAGCACTGCGCGTGGACATGAGCGGAGGTGGCCTTGTGCGAAAGCAGATCGGAGATGTCGTAACGCACCCGCAGACGGGTGAACAAGGAGAGGTGCGAGAAGTTGTGACAAACCCAGCATGCCTGCTTCGGACGCTTGTCATTGCCTGGCAGAGTGGCGGAGTGGAAGAAATGGATGAGCTCGAGTTTGGTCCACTGGAGGACTGACACGTGCCGAGACAACAGACAGAAGGACCGCGTGGTCTAGGTGGGCAAACGCTGACTGTAAACGAACCCTTTATTGGCCGGTTACCCAAAGCGTTCATTGTAGCTGCGTTTGTGAATTTCATCGTTGGCGCTAGCTTCGGGGGCTGGATGGCAGTCCAGCCGTCAGCGGGGGCCGTACTCGGCCAAGTGCACGGCGAAATCAATCCATTCGGTTGGCTGACAATGTTGATTTACGGTATGACCTACGCGGTACTTTCGATCGCGGCCGGACTTCGTCCGCCAAAACCGTGGGTGGGGTGGTTGCAACTCATCGGTGCGCAACTGGGCGTGATTGGCGTAGTAGTCGGACTTTTGCTGCTGAGCAAACCGCTTCTCTGGAGTGGTCTCGTGTTGCAGTTTGTTGCCCCGGTCCTGTTTCTTGCCAATATTCTCTCCGCTGTGGTCAGTCTAAGGAAGGCGGGGGCAGTCCGTAAAAGTACGCCTGACCTATCGTTACACCCACTTTCTTTGCTGCGTCGCGGTGGTGCGTACCAAGCTACCGACCGCGTTGGACAGCGCGGAACAGATGTGTCCGCCATGCTGTTGCTCGCAGGAACTGCGTGGATGCTTGTCCGCTCCGTGACCTCACCCGGGACACTGCCTGAGCAAATGACAGGCGCGTTGTTCTTGCTCTACTACGGCTGGATAGCAGGGACAATTTTCGCTGTGGCTCTGCACATGTTCCCTCGCTTCCTCGGTACGGGAGTGAGTGCGCGAGGGTCACTCGTTGCACAACTCGTGTGGGGCGTCGCGGTTGTTGTTGGGGTGTTAGGGCTGGTGTGGTCACCTGCTGTTGCAGGTGTGGCGTCGCGCCTCCTGGGCCTGCCGTTCTTGTGGTTTGGTGCATCCTATCTGTGGATGTTCAGTCGCCGCCGTGTGAATGGGCAACCAACCTTACCGATTCCTGTCGTGAGCCGTGGACTGTGGTGGGCAGCCTGGGTCTTTTGCCTTGTTCTCGGTGCTTTCCTCATTGGCGGTCTGAGTCCTTTTACTCTCGTTGCGTTCCACTTGCTGTTTCTCGGCTTTGGGACAAACCTCGTCTACGGCATTGGGTACACACTCTTTCCCTATGTCTTGCACCGTAGAGAACCTCCGCGCCCGGTTGCCGCCGTTCAGGCAGCAGGTGCCATCATCGGGTCGCTGCTGATGGTCGTGGCATTTGCCTGGATACACTGGGCGACGTCCCAGTTGGCATTTGTGCTCTTGGCTGTCGGTGGGACGCTGGCTGCGCTGAGCGCCGTCGCGTTTCTACTCATGTGGCTGACCTCAAGGAGAGCCGTGTAGTGTACTGCCTCTGTCACCGTGCACTGGCTGTGGATCGAAGCGCCCTCTTACTCGGCGTGATATCCGTCACAGCACTGCGTCGGCGCGTGCGCTACCCTGTGAATGAACAGAGGGTCTAACCCAGTTAACTGATGCAGATGTTGGGCGCAGAATACGGGGGTTGGACTGGTTGGCTTGTTGAAGAGGAGGGATTGCAATGACAAGAAAAATCGAAGTCCTTGATGTGCGGGAAATGCTTCGTGCGAAGGAGGAGCCATTTGCACGTATTATGTCTGCCGTAAAAGAACTAGAACCGAACGACGTGCTGGAACTGCACGCCACTTTTCAGCCTGACCCATTGATTCGAGTTCTTGGCAAGCAGGGTTTTACGCACGCTGTTGTACAAGAGGAGGCCGAACACTTTGTGGTCCAATTTTATCAGGGAGATACCGACGTCCCGTTCTTTCACCTGGACAACCGCGACCTCGATCCGCCGAATCCGATGACCCGCACGCTCGAGTTCCTGGAGGACCACGATGCATGCGCGTCTGGTGCCTTGGGAGTCGAGATTTGGAACGTCCGAGTTCCTGCGCTTCTGTTGCCGGAGCTCGACGAGCGAGGATTTACTTACGAAGTGAACGACGAGGGCAACGAAACGGTACAAGTGAAGATACGGCGGGCACAGTGAGAGGTGAGGAGTCATGCAGAGTCCAGTGGGTGTCGCGCCAGGCGCAGGAGTGACGACGAGTCAGTCGCCGCCGTTCGCGGTCCCGATGCGCTATATGTTGCTCGGTGTGCTTGGGTTTGGCGTCTTTGCGGTTGACTTTGCGCTACAGTCTGGCTCGCTGGCGCAGGGTGTGCCTGGAGCGGCGAATGTCGTAGCACTGACTCACGCTTTGACGCTCGGTGCACTTTTGTCGTTTGTGATGGGGGCGGTGTATCAACTGACGACCGTCGCATTTCTGGTTCCAATCAGCAGTGTACCAGTAGCCCGTTGGAATTTTTGGCTCTACCTTGTTGCATTCATCGGTCTCTTTATTGCCATGGCGACGTGGTGGGGCGTCGGGTTATTCGTTTTCGGACTGTGCATGGTGGTAGCTGTCTATCTTTACGCCGCAGTGTTGATCGTCTCTGTCTTGCGCACCAAAATCCGTGGTCCGATGTTTGGGTTCGTGGTTTCAGCTCATGGGTACCTCATTCTCGCTGTCACTGTGGCCCTGCTGCTTGTGCTTGCAGACTCCGGTGCAGCGCCAGGGCTCGACACGTGGATGGACCCTCTCATCGCGACACATATATTGCTTGCCATGGGTGGTTATTTCACCTTTCTGGTGATGGGGTTTAGCCTCAAACTGCTGCCGATGTTTACGCTGTCGCACGGATTTTCTACAGGCCGGCAGAAATGGACGCTCACATTGGCGCACGTCGCACTGTGGGTCGTGCTCGTTGGTATTTGGACACACTTGGACGCGTTTTGGTGGGCAGGGGCGGCCTTCGGCGTCACCGCATTTGTCAGTCACATCGCGGATATGCGCGACATCATTCAGAAGCGCATGCGCAAACGCGTCGAACCCCCCATTCGAGCCGTGGTGGCGGCTGGCGTAGCTGGAGTTCTGGGCTTGTGCCTGCTCGCCGTTCGAATGCTTTGGACCGGGGGCGAGGCAGGCTGGCAAGGCATCGTCATGTTTTACCTGCTCGGCGTCGTGACACTGACGGTGATGGCATTTGCATATAAGATTGTGCCATTTCTCGTCTGGAGCAAGCGCTACAGCAAGGCGCCAGGGAAGGGAAAACCCATGCTCATCTCTGACCTCATCAACGTGAACTTGTCATGGCCGGTGCTCACCGCGTTTGGGGTTGGACTCGTTGCATTGACGGCAGCGGCGGCAGGAGGATGGCATCCGGGTGTTATCGGCAGCTGTATTCTCTTGTCGGTAGCGATTGCAGCGTTCTGTGTGCAAATTTTGCGCGTGCTGGAAGTCGCGAAGCTGGGAAGGGAGTTGTTTGAACATGATTAATCTCGATGAAGTGCGGGAGCATCTGAGGAACGTGTACGACCCGGAGATTGGTGTGAATGTAGTCGATTTAGGTCTCATTTATAAAATGGAGGAGCCGGAAGAAGGTACACTTCACATCGAGATGACGATGACCACCCCTGGCTGTCCGGCGCACGATAGTATCAGTAGTAACGTAGAGTGGGCAGCTGCGCAGGCGTTCGGTGTGGGCATGGTGTACGTCGATGTCGTATGGGACCCGCCTTGGTCGCCCGAGTTGATGTCAGAACAAGCCCAAGCGCAATTGGGTTTTCGCTGATCAACGCGTCGCTCCAATCCGTGTCAAATTTGACGGCCGCACCGGACTCCCCGTGGTCAACTACGCAGGTTTTTGCGACGTCAGTCGCTGGGAGACGCACAGATTTAGCCTGGGCCTCTGCCGGTCGCCTGCGTAGGAGTTGGACCTTGGGGCGAACGCTACACGAATAGGGTCACGTCGGACCCGTGTGGGTTCGCCCACAACTGCACCACGGGAAGCTGTTGGCCAGGCTGTTCTTCGAACTCTACAACCAGTTCACGACGGGTGAACGAGGACCGGATTTCCAACACTTCGGATTCGGATAAACCGAATACTTCGATGCTGCGACCCATCCCCGGTAAACGGACGGGATTGAGCAGGTTTTTGGACACCTTGACAACCTTCATCGGGTTCCCCCCTTAAAACACAAAGATGCCAACGAGCACTAAAAAGATGCAGATGGCAAACAGGATGATGAAGAACCAGACCTTCTTCCGACCAATCAGTTCTTTTTCTTCGTACATGACAACAGTCACCTCCGGCTTCGACGACTCGCGCACAACACCTCACAGTGCCGCACCGCGCGAAGTCGCGCGCCGTACTGTGCACTTCCAGTATACCGCCTAACTCGTAGGCGCGCACGGAGTCGCCTTGTGTCAACGTGGAACAGTCCGCGCATTCAAACGTGTTGGCCTGCAGGGACAAAAGTCCCAGCAATCAGGAGACAAAAGCCCCATGATAGGTTCAGACGAATGCCTGTATGATAGGACGGGTGGACATTTTAAGTCGGTAGTAGGCGGTGTTGCATAGACAACGACTGTGAGAGGGTGATTGTTATCCATCCGGATCAGGCTTGGTGTATGCTGTGCCACTCCCTTGTCGACCGTCATGGTGAACACGTCTTTCACACCGGTTTCCGCCAGATTGGTGGAGTTAACTACCCGCTTACCGTGTGTGTTTCATGCCAGTTCAAGGTTAGTCCTATCGCCAGCGGTTGTTCTTCGTTCATTCGACATGAGGTCAGCACTGTGGACATACAGTTATAAAGTCTGCCCACTTTGCCCTCGCGGGTGTCGAAAGGTGAATGGTTATGCCTGCGATGACTTGGTTGCACAGTTACGGGTACGTGAGTCTCTTTCTAGTTCTGTTCCTCGAAATCGTCGGCATCCCGTCATTCGCCGAATCTGCCTTGATTGCAGCAGGGTTGCAGGTGCACCGTGGTGCCTTCGGGGCACTGCCGGTCCTGTCTGTAGCTCTGGCGGGGAGTCTGGCGGGCTCGATGTTGGCATACATCATCGGCCGCCTTGTCGGCCGCCCGTTCCTCGAGCAGTTTGGTGCACGAATCAGGATTACGAAGGAAAAGTTAGATGGTGCAGACGACCGTTTTCAGAAATACGGACCGGCGGTTTTGATTATCGGAAAGTGGCTGCCTGGGGTGCAGGTGCTTGTTCCTTATCTCGCTGGGGTAAGTCGCCTGCAAGTTGGAGTGTTTCTCATCTATAACACCATTGGGACGGTCATCTGGGTGACGGCCTTTTTGACGTTCGGAGAGTCACTCGGGAGCGTCTGGGAACGCGCGTGGCCAGTGTTTTCAAAACACGGGCTGTTGAGCGGGAGCATAGCTGTCATCCTGACGACTCTGACTCTCATATGGTGGGCGCGATTACGGCGCTCATATCGCAATCGTCCTCCTATGCAGTAGACAACTGTCCAGCAAATTCGTACGCACGAACGTCCATCCGTCTGGCGTACGTACGAATATGCTGTCGGTAGTCTGATTTGATGGGAGGCGGTGTGGTGGGAAAGGAACAATCAGGGAGTGCGTCGTTGCGGGCTTTTCGGCGGAAGATGGCGAATCCCGTACACTGGCGACGAGCAAACCAGGTAGTTGGCAAGTACACGCGGCAAGACGTTGCCACAGTGGAGTCTGCGACTCGGGTGATTGACGACTTGTCTACTTCGTTTGGAATCGAACTCACTCCGTCGGACAAACGGAAGGCAGCGCAGTGGTTGGTACAACAAGGTATCGACCCACAGAGGCGAAAAGACAGATTGTTGCTCTGGAAAAAAACCAAATGATGTGACGAACGTACACTACACAGGTGGAGCGGCGCCAGAGCGGTGGGCGTCGCCTGGCGCCTGTCGCCTGAAAGGAGGTGTACGGGCACGTTCTTCTCCACCTGGGTCGTACATCGTATGTACACGCAGATGGCCGCGGTGTGGACAGAGTACCAAGGTGACTTGCCCAAGCAGAGGTGTCGGCCAATCAACGGTTTTCAATACCGACATGAGTCGATTTTTGTCACTATTGCAGGAATGAACACGCAGGGGTAGAATTACCTTACTAGATTCGGCGGCTTTTTTGGGAATTATAAGTAAATAGTAATCGGGCATAGCTGTGGAAACACAGTGACGCAAAACTACAGGGGCTTCGGCGTTCAGACGCCATGCCAGCCAGTTGCAAGAAGGCGGAACGCCCATCAGATTTACCGTGAGATGGGTGTTTTTTTTACCTACATATTGTATTGACGGGCACGTTCCAAGGGAGAAGAAGTCGCATGCTCAGTATACTGGCGAACGGCACGTTCAGACAAGCGGCTAATCAAATGTTGGACATACTCGGTTCGTTCATCCCGAACGGCACTTTGTTTGTCGCAGTCAACGACGGTCGAACAAATGCCGTTGTAGCTGTTCGCAACCGAGGTGAATGCCTGGTTTCAGAAGGTTTTTGGCCCCTCTCTCGCACATACTGTTCGTTAGTCTGCGCGGTCGATGACATTCTTGTCATCGACGATGCTTCCCGTCACCCGCAAACGTCTGCCTTCGAAATTACCAAGATGTTAGGCGCTGTGAGCTTCGCAGGGATACCCATAGAGAATCAGTCTCGACAGCGTGTTGGGACCGTCTGCTTCATTGACGATGGAATGTCCATCCCGAGCACTGAACAACTCAAAGTGATGCGGTCGGCAGCTGGCTTGTTGGCGCACGCGATTGACCTCGAAACAGCGATATACCGTGACCCCATCACGATGACGTACACCCGTCGCTATCTGGACGAGTTGTTCGCGAACTGGCACAGACAATTCCAACGAATCGATGCCTTCGTTTTAAACCTGGATAAAGTAAAGTTGTTCGCGAATGTGGAAGGCTACGCGTTTGGAGAACAACTGGTCGCTTCAGTGGCACAGCGATTGAAGGAAGTCCTTCATCCAGATGACGAGGTTGTGCGGATTGGTGAAGAGGAGTTCGCGATCTTGAGCCATCGGCTAAACAGTGTGGAAGATGCACGCATGATAGGGGAACGACTTCTCGGCGCATTTCGCATGCCACTGACCATACATTCACGAAGGTTGCTGGTCTCACCGCGAATGGGGGCGGCTGCGTATCCAGATTCCGCTACCGACGTTCAGCAACTGATCAATCACGCCGCGGTCGCCATGTACTCAGTCGCTCATCCTGGCACACGTATCAATTTTTATCATCCGACAGACGCATCTTACGTCAAACGGCGTCTGGACATAGAAGACCTGTTGCCGACTGCGCTTGACAACCAAGAGTTTGAAGTCCACTACCAGCCGAAGTTCTTGGTTCAACAAGGAAATCGGATTGGTTCGGTGGAGGCCTTACTGCGGTGGAAACGGGCTAATGGAGAGTGGATCTCGCCGACGGAGTTTATCCCCGTTGCCGAGACAACTGGGTTGATTGAGCCATTAGGCCGATTCGTCTTGTGGACAGCCTGTGCGCAAAACCGAGCCTGGCAGGATGCTGGGTATCCAGCTATGGTCGTATCTGTGAACATTTCCCCCAAGCAGTTTCAAGCGGGACATGTATTTCAGGAAGTTCAGCAGGTGCTCCTCCAAACAGGGCTGGATCCCGAGTGGTTGGCTATTGAAATAACAGAAGGATGCCTGATGGAGAACTCTCTCGCGATCGTACAGGAGTTGCAGAACATTCGCGAACTTGGCGTGAAGATTGCAATTGACGATTTTGGCACGGGGTACTCGTCGCTAGCATACCTGCGGCGGTTTCAACCGACACATTTGAAGATTGACCAAGTGTTTGTTCGGACTATGCTGGAGGATTTTAGTTCCCTGTCGATTGTCACTGGGACGATTCAACTTGCCCATAGTCTCGGCATGAAAGTTGTGGCCGAAGGGGTTGAAGAAAAGAAACAGTTGGAAATTCTACAGGGGCGAGGGTGTGACATGGTGCAAGGTTTTCTTCTTGCAAAACCTCTCCCGGCGGACCAGATTGAAGCCATGTTTCGTACAGGACCCGTGATATCTGAGGTGCTGTGAACTTACAAGAAGCTGAGGCGACATCGACGGACGGTCGACGTCGCCTCAGCATCCGATGTGTCTACACCCACCACTGCATCCCATTGGCGAAGTTGAGCGTGACACCATAGGTCAGGTACAGCAGCCAAATGCCTGTTAGTAATTGGAATAAACCGGTTGATTTCTCCCAGAACTTGCTGTTCATGAACCGGGAAGGGATTTCTGAGATGTAGATCAGAACGAGCCCGACGAACAAAATCATCACCGGAATGTCGCGATTGCCGGCAAATGAAACAGCACCGAGGACACTGAGACCTAACAATGGAATGGCCATCCAAGCTTCTGGTCCCGGATCGCTGCCTGTGTAGCGTCGCCAGCCAATGACAATCCAGTGAATTCCATACACGGTGAACGCTACCGCTGCCATGTACAGCGGTGCTGCATGGCGGTACACCGGGAACCACGAAAGGCCCACCATCAGATAAGTACCTGTCAACAGCTGCCCGAACCCGCCGAGAAAGATCCCCCAGAGGCCCACAGTCCGGTCATACCGATCTTTTTCTTTTGTCCACCCTGGTCCGCTCGCTAGTGTTGTACCGCCTTGCACAAAATAGTTAATGGAAAGGGCGAGGAACCCAATCGCCACAGGCCAAAACGGGGATACTGGAAAAGACATGTTCCTCCTCCTATCGCGTTCAGTGTGTCCCGGGACGTTTGGGATTACTGGCTTGTATCTCGCGAGTCCCTTTGCACCATACGTCACGTTCACATGGAGTATGTACAGGGCGATGAACTTCCATGCTTCAGCTACGGGGGTGCAGATAGTGAAGCGGAGCGGCATCTATCTAGGAATAACGTCCCGTTGTGGCGGGTCGAGTTCACCTACCACCGGTCTCTGTTGGCTTGAGAAGGCGGGCAAACGGTTGGAAAATCGAGCGGCGAAACGATAGACTAGGCGGTGGCCCTTGTCAGAGTGGCCGGAAAGGGTGACCGACATGGAGTATGCATACCTTGGCCGCACCGGCCTGCGCGTGAGCCGTTTGTGTCTGGGTACGATGAACTTTGGCCCGACTACGGACGAACAAGAGTCGTTCCGCATCATGGACGCCGCGCTTGACGCTGGAATAAACTTCTTTGACACCGCAAACGTATACGGCGGACTTGGTCACCGTGGACGAACAGAAGAAATTGTCGGGCGGTGGTTCAAGCAAGGTGGCAACCGCCGCGAAAAAGTGGTCCTAGCGACGAAAGTATACAACATCATGGACGATGAGAACGATGGACCAAACGCCCCAGCCGGTTTGTCTGCCTACAAGATCCGCCGTCATTTGGATGGCTCGTTGCGCCGATTGCAGACTGATCACGTCGAACTCTACCAGATGCATCACATTGAACGTCACGCGACATGGGACGAACTATGGGGAGCATTCGAAGTTGCTGTGAACCAAGGCAAGGTTGGCTATGTCGGGTCGAGCAACTTTGCTGGGTGGCACATCTCGGTTGCCCAAGCGGCGGCGAAGGAACGTCACTTTCTCGGCCTTGTCTCGGAGCAACACATCTACAACCTGCTCCGTCGGGAGCCGGAGTATGAGGTATTGCCATCGGCAGAGTTCCACGGCTTGGGTGTCATTCCGTGGAGTCCATTGATGGGCGGATTACTAGGCCGCCACGCCCTTGAACGCACGGGTGTTCGCAGCACACGCTCGGAGGAGCTGTTCCAAAAGCACCGCAGTCAACTCGAACAGTTCGCCCTTCTGTGCCAAGACATCGGGGAACCGCAAGACGTCGTGGCGCTGGCCTGGTTACTCACTAACCCCACTGTGACGGCGCCGATCATCGGCCCTCGTACGGCCGAACAGTTGACCGAGAGCCTCCGGGTGGTGGATGTGAAGCTGACCGTTGACGTGTTGCAAAAGCTCGACGAGATCTTCCCAGGGCCTGGGAAACCGGCTCCAGAGGCGTACGCGTGGTGATGGAGCGGACATCCTTCTGTTTTTGAGAGTGGCTGAGGAGATAACATGAGCGAGACCAGGTGCGCAGCGTGGGCCTCTATGCCACGCTGCGTGCAACACTGGTCTCGCTCATCGTTATTTTTGGAGCAACTGCACAATGGCTGACACAAACATCAGCACGGAAAGCGCCGCGAGTGCCACAGCCGTGCCTCGGAGAACCCAGACGTTGCCATTCCTGCCGACTGATTTAAGCCCCTTGTCAACCCCGACCGCGAGAACGACTTTGGATCCAACCAAAAGCAGGTAGAAGAAAATAATAAACGCTGCCGCGTTCCAAACAGACAAGTGTGCGTCCCGGACGATAATCGGGGATCCGACGATCACCCAAAACATCCACGCGTGCGGGTTGACAATGTTCAGGAAAACTGCCTGCAGAAGGCTCCGTTGGTGCGGCGTAGCTTCAATCACCGGCTCTTGCGCTGCTGCGGCACTGCCGGCCGCGTAAATCGCGCCGGCCTGGTCACCAGCACCGGGAGTGAACGGAGTGCTCCGGGCGACAGTCAGAGCAGCGCTGTTGGGCTTCGCCGCAGTCGCCGCAGTCGCCGCTCGCGCCTGAGCCCGCCAAGTGTCGTAGGCGATGTACGCGATCATCAGGGAACCGACTAGTGTCATCAACCGTAAGATGACGCCTGGAACATGGCTGAATAACCACACGGTAGCTGCGATGATGACGGCGTCTGTGATGAGGGGGGCCACCGCGACCAGCACTCCCTGACGCCATCCCGATTGGGCACTACGCGAAATGACCAGCGCTTGCAGGGGCCCCGGTGTAACGCCAGCCGCAAGTCCTAACAGGATGCCGCTCAACAGAGCTTGGAGCATCACATTGTCCTCCTACTCATTTCTCGGTGGTGCAGGTCACTAGTTGCTTTGACCGCTTTTCAGCCAGCTCGCCACCTGGACCAAGCGTTTCGCCTGGTATGATGCAGCCTGCAGCCCTGCGTCAGAGATATCGGGGCTGGCGTCAGTTACTGTGACACTGGTTCCGTAGGGGTTCCCGCCCGCTGTAAACACCACTGGGTCGGTGTACCCAGGCGTGACAACGATTGCTCCCCAATGATACATCGTCGTGTACAGGGAGAGGAGTGTCGCCTCTTGTCCACCGTGTGCGTTGCTCGCGCTCGACATTGCTGTGACAACCTTGTTGGCGAGTTTGCCTTGCGCCCACAGCCCTCCGGCCGTATCGATGAATTGCTGAAACTGTGATGGTACACTGCCAAAGCGCGTCGGTACGCTAAAGACAATGGCATCCGCCCAGTCGAGGTCATCCAGTGTCGCTTCAGGGACATCCACCGTAGCGTTTACGTGTGCAAACCATCGCTGGTTATTTGCAATGGCCTGTTCTGGGGCAAGTTCTCTGACCTTGCGCAATCGGACGTTTGCGCCGACTGCCTGAGCAGCTTCTGCAGCTGTGTGGGCTAACGTGTAGTTTGCGCCTGTTGAACTGTAGTAGATCACGCTGGTGTTGACCGTCACTACTAACTCCTCCTCGGCTTGGTCGTCAATGCAAAATTTGTTGTGCGACCGGGTTGCCGTATAATAATTAATGAAACTCAGAACATTCGAGTTCAAATATCTTGATTTAAAGATAATTGACAAGTGATTTCTTTGTCAATCAATTTTTGGAGGGTGATTTAGATGGATCACGACGTCTTCACAGCCTTGCATCTGTATCGCGTCCTAGCGAGGAGTTACGCCAGCGTCATGGAATACACGGCAGACGACTTGAAAGCGTTCCAGTTGCCGCCGACGGAATTTGCGGTACTTGAGTTGCTGTACCACAAAGGCCCGCAGCCCTTGCAGAAGATCGGTGAACGGATTCTCAGAACCAGTGGCAGTGTGACGTACGTGATCGATAAACTCGAAAAGGCAAAGCTGATTGAGCGAGTCCCTGATGCAAGTGACCGGCGTGTGACCTACGCGGTATTGACTGACCTCGGTCGCAACAAAATTGACGTCGTTTTCCCGGCCCATGCGGACCGAATTACTGAAAGTTTCTCGCACTTGACGTCGGCCGAGCAGCGTCAACTGGCTGACCTGTTGAAAAAGCTAGGGCTCGGCATTGAGAAACGAAAGGGCGTCTGACGTCTGTCGGCAGGACATGCAGTATTTGTCTATGGCACGTGGCGACGGGGTGAATGGAAGTCTACGAAGTGAATGAGCATACACTCCACCAACTCGATGAGCTCGAAGGTTATAATGGGCCTAACAGCGAGCATGACTGTGAGGGTGTGAGCGTCAGGGTCGAAGTTGGAGGCAGAACGGTCGAAGCCCTCGTCTACGTCTACACGACGGCGCAAGTGACTGACCCTGCCGAAAGTAGCTGATGGAGACTGGTAGTTGGCGCGACAGAAGGCTGATCACGACGCATGGAGATAGAGTCGCGTAATGCGAGCGTGATCGCAACGTATTGACTAACCTGCCAAGGGGGAAGGTACGTGGCAACTGCGGCAAACTTGTTACTAGAACAGTTGGATGTGCACTGGCACAGCACGGAGTGGTTTGTCTCATTTGATGCGGCTTTAACAGGGTTGACTGCCATGGAAGCAAGCTGGACCACGGATGGTGCTGGCTATACGATCTGGCAAATTGTAAACCATCTGGTTTTCTGCAATGCGGACATAGTTCAGAAGGTAACGGGTAAGGGCGAGCCGCTACAGGCTGCGGATAACGACGCGTCGTTTGGCGACCCGGGCGACCCGAGTGACGATGAAGGCTGGTCGATCACGGTCCGGAAGCTGCATGGTGCTCTGCATGACTTGCAAGAGCTCATCGCGAGTATGAATGACGAGAAACTCGACGCGCCATACCGTGAAAACAAATCGATCACAGGTCGACTCCTCGGCAACATCATGATGCACGACACCTATCACCTTGGCCAGATTGTGCTGATGCGAAAACTTCAACGATCGTGGACGCCGGTAGATTGGGGATGAAACATGCAGACGTCCTGCCATCATAGCGGCGAGAATGTGTCGGTGGATTGAGGAATGCGCGAACTTCTCGCCACTCAGTGGCGCCCCGCAATGATGGCCGCCAATTACCGCGGCGGATTGGTGCCATTTCGCTGGTTGGTACAGCGGTGCGGCAATGCGGCAATGCGGCAATGCGGCAATGCTTGGGGGGATTGGCCAAGTGTCGATTTCGATCACATAGCACGGCCGGGAGCCCCGCGAAGTGTCGATTTCGATCACATAGGACGGCCGGGAGCCTGCGAAGTGTCGATTTCGATCACATAGGACGGCCGAGAGCCCCGCGAAGTGTCGATTTCGATCACATAGCACGGCCGGGAGCCCCGCGACGTGTCGGTTTCGATCACATAGGGTGGCCGGGAGCCCCGCGAAGTGTCGATTTCGATCACATAGGGTGGTCGGGAGCCCCGGAAAGTGTCGATTTCGATCACATAGGGTGGTCGCGAGCCCCGCGAAGTGTCGATTTCGATCACATAGGGTGGTCGCGAGCCCCGCGAAGTGTCGATTTCGATCACATAGGCTGGCCGGGAGCCCCGCGAAATGTCGATTTCGATCACATAGCGTGGCTGAGACGGCATCGAAGTGTCGATTTCGATCACATAGGGTGGCCGGGAGCCCCGCGAAGTGTCGGTTTCGATCACATAGCGCGGCCGCGAGCCCCGCGAAGTGTCGGTTTCGATCACATAGCACGGCCGGGAGCCCAGCGAAGTGTCGATTTCGATCACATAGCGCGGCCGGGAGCCCCGCGAAATGTCGATTTCGATCACATAGCGTGGCAGAGACCTCTGCGAAGTGTCGATTTCGATCACATAGGGTGGCCGGGAGCCCCGCGAAATGTCAATTTCGATCACATAGCGTGGCCGAGACGCTGGTGTGGCCGAGACGCTGGTGTGGCCGAGACGCTGGTGTGGCCGAGACGCTGGTGTGGCCGAGACGCTGGTGTGGCCGAGACGCTGGTGTGGCCGAGACGCTGGTGTGGCCGAGACGCTGGTGTGGCCGAGACGCTGGTGTGGCCGAGACGCTGTCACACGTCGAGCGCGCATTTGTGGAACTGCGGCAATCGATGCAGTCGATCGCGTCGATGTTATTTCAGACTGCGGGTCACCCGGACAAGTCTGTGCGGTGTATTGTAGAAGCAGCGGCGATTTCCCTGCCTCCCGCTAAAGCCATGCCCGTGGCGTGGATTTTACATGAACACTGTCTCCATCACGCATGTGAACGTTTGACGACTGGTTTGGTCCGAGTGGGTGCAATTTGCAGTGGCAAAGAACTGCAGATTGTGGTAAAAGACAATGGACAGGGTTGGGACCGCGTCACCAGCGAAGACTCGTTGGGCAGTTGGATTATCGAAACCCTGGTGACAGGTGATTTGACCGGCCGCAGTAACTACGCAGTGGACCGCGGGCCGCGTGGTATTGTTTGCTTCCCGTTCACTAGCAGCGCCGCGAACTGAATACAGGCAGATGATCCCGTACGTGAGAGCGTACCACGCGGTACCACCGATGGGGCAATGCGCGGCCACCTCAAACCGTGCAAAATCTCTCAGGTTCAATAGCGTCGGGGAATGCCACTCTGGAAAAGCCCGTACCGGTCTAGGAAGCCCGTACCGGGCTACCGACGGGGTAACTGCAGGCAACGTTTCGCTTGCAGAGGAACTCTCAGGTCAACCGACAGAGACATGCGAGGGGTACGCCGCCTGCATGTCTTTTTCTTGTGCATGAACAGCGGTGTCAGAAGGCGCACGCAGTTGGGAGACCATTGAGAGGGGAGTGCCGGCGTGTCATTTACAAGCATTCGTGAGTTAGTAGGATTGGCGGAGACACGTGGATTACGCATCTGCGACTTGATGATTGAAGTCGAGTCCGAGCAGTCCGGATTGCCGCGTGCAGAGATTTTGGCACACATGCACAGCCAATTTGATGTGATGGAAGCGGCTGTGCGAAAAGGAACGAGCGAACCTGTTCGGTCACGCACGGGGTTGACCGGCGGAGACGCTTTTCGCGTCCATCAAAGAGCACAAGAGGAAACCGGTTTCCTCGGATCGCGTCCACACCGCGCGATGGCGTACGCTCTGGCCGTTTCGGAAGTCAACGCGGCCATGGGGCGCATCGTAGCGACTCCTACGGCCGGGTCAGCCGGCATTTTGCCAGGTGTCCTCATGTCAGTGCTCGACGAAGGCCGATACAGCCGTAATGACGTCGTGAGTGCGCTGTTTACGGCAGCTGCGCTTGGGCTCGTGATCGCGAATGCAGCCTCAATCTCCGGAGCAGCGGGCGGGTGTCAGGCTGAGGTCGGATCTGCCACAGCCATGGCAGCCGGGGCCTTGGTTGAACTAGCTGGGGGAACGCCGATTCAGGTCGGGAACGCCGTGGGCTTGGCGCTCAAAAACTCGCTTGGTTTAGTCTGTGATCCCGTTGCAGGTCTCGTCGAACTTCCCTGTATCGTCCGCAACGGTTTACACGCGGTAACGGCTTTAGCTGCGGCTGACATGGCTCTAGCCGGGGTTCCGTCCATCATTCCGCCAGACGAAGTGATTTCTGCGATGAACAGCATCGGTCACGCGCTGCCGGACGAATTGCGTGAAACGGGGATTGGCGGTTTAGCGGGAACTCCAACGGGTCAGTCATTGAAGGAGTTGATCTTCGCGTCCAACCCAAACGCACCGGTTGTTGCTGGGACAACGCCTTGCCGGACAGAGCCAAGTGTTCCGGGGGTCACAGTGGGGAGCAGTGGCGCATGAAGTACCACAGCGCGTTCGAGATCATCGGTCCAGCCATGGTCGGCCCATCAAGCTCTCACACTGCAGGCGCCGTTCGGATCGGCAACGTAGCGAGACAGATACTCGGCGAAGTCCCAGTGCACGCTGATTTCATGTTGACGGGATCTTTTGCCGAGACGTATCGCGGCCACGGAACGGACGTGGCACTGCTCGCTGGAATTCTCGGCCTCACTACCGCAGATGAGCGTGTGCCTGACGCCCCCCAACTTGCGAGCGATGTAGGGCTCAGCTATCAGTTTCGTACGGGGTCACTTGGCTTCTACCACCCGAATACCGTGTCGGTCTCACTGCGCGGCGCGACTAGTGCGACGTCGCTCATCGCCAGTTCTTTTGGCGGTGGGAAGATAGAAGTCCAAGAACTCGAAGGACTACCGGTGCGCTTGTCCGGAGAACGGCCGACACTCGTGCTTTACCACCGTGACAACAAAGGGTTTCTGGCGGCCGTCTCGCAGACTTTGCACAGCAACGGGTACAACATCGTGCGCTTGAACCTCGAGCGGCAATCTCGCGGCGGTGAGGCAATTACGGCAGTAGAGGTTGATGACGATGTAGACAGTGCGCTCCCGTCACAGTTAAAGGCGAACATTCCAGGGTTGCGAGAAGTCCGGACTGTGCACACCTTGTAGTTGCTACTTGTAGGAATCGACAAGCGCAAATCAGGCAGGATGAGTGGCGGTCTCATCCTGCCTTTTGTTGTGCCTGCGGGGTTTTGTGTTCCGCTCGAAAGGAGGGCTGTACGGTGGTGGCGGTGTTGGGCGATTTTGGTGTCCGCCGCAGGCACATTGCTAGTCTATGAAGCCGCACGTTTCTAGTAACGGACAGATGTGGAAGTTTGAAATCGGGAGACTTTGGCATAGCTGACGGCTGATGTTTGTCCAATCACTTTCAGACTAGATACATAGGTTACAAGAACAAACGGAGGTGATGAATATGCCAAAGGAGAGCGACCTCGCCAAGGAACTGCAGCAAATCCGAGAAGCGAAAACTCGCCAGTTCAGCCAAGGAACAAAGGGAGCGAGTGAAGCGGCCATGTCTGTGAAATCACTGATTGCGTCCGTTGTGACCGAGTTCGTCGAGGCGGACGAGGCACTGACCATCCAGTCAGCCCCGGCTGCTTCCTACTTCATTGCGCTAGGGCTCGCATTCGTCTGCAGAGTTGAAGTTGCTACGACGAACACGAATGGTTCTGTGTCAATCACTGGCGATCCGAATTTCGCGCAATTCTACTCCTTTGACCCAGACGCTATCGACAAGGCCGCCTTGCGGCGTCAGGTCAAGGACGGTCTACTCGCATGGTACAAGAGTTGCTTTTCGTAGGTTGATAGACTCAAACCTACACTAGTTGCGAGATCGACAAATAGGATATAGCAAACTCGCAAGGAGGGAGGGAACGAGACATGCCGTACTACAACAATCTTGCGATTCTCTGTCGACTAGCTCCGGGTTCGCCAGTATCCATCTGGATTGACCACAGTGGGTTTATCACCACCTACTTCCAGTTCACGAACGATCACCAGGCGGCGTTCTCCGGTGGTTCTCTGGGCGGCGGACTGACGTATATCAACGTCAATCAGCTCGTCGCTGTCAAGGTCGGGGCCTAACTACTTCGTTTGGCTTCACAAAGCAATTTCGACAGAAGGGAGAGTATCAGACATGCCCTACTACAACACCTTTGCCATTCTTTGCAGACTGGCTCCTGGTTCGCCGGTGTCCATCTGGTTTGACAGCAGTGGTTTTGTCTCAACCTACTTCCAGTTCAGCAACGGACAGCAAGCGGCGTTTTCCGGTGGCGGCTTGGGTGGCGGGCTGACCTATATCAATGTCTATCAACTCGTCGCCGTCAAGGTTGGTCATTAACCCCTTCGAGACTATCTGGATGAGAATGGGCTGCCCAAAGGCACATGCCTGCAGACAGCCCATTCTCATGCACAACACAATACGACTCTACTCCACGATGCCTATCGACAGTCCAGCGATGACTTTCGGCTCCGTTGACGGAGCGTCACCCGTGCCGTCCACCCGAATAAGGTCAATGCGCTCCACTCCTGGAAAACGCGTTCGTTCATTTCCTGATTCTGCGGACCCTTGAAGCGGCTCCACGTATAGAGTGATCCCGCCCATCTGTGTGGAAAATGAATTCGCCCCTTTCAAAAGGCGATGTTCAGGGGATACATCATCTGTGGAAAAGTACTCGTTCCACCCATTCACCCACGCCTCCATTTCGCGAGTGACAATGTGTACGCCTGCCAGTTGATAAGGCTGCTGGGCAGGCATTGCTCCCGTCTGTCGTAAATTGAATGCGCGTGTCGAGTCGTCGTGTTCCCATTCGATCACGAACGGCAGCACGGCCTCAGCTCTTGCGATTTCACTGCCATCGAAGCTGCGTGGGAACAGCATTCTCCAACGCACGGTAGTTCCGTCCGGGCGATTGCGACTGGCGTCGACTGGACCGATGAAAGCAAGCCCACGTTTTTGCCAGGAACGCGCCAGTCGGTCCATCTCGTTTGTGCGAATTGCGAACAAACTGCCACCCTCGCCAAAACTCAGGCGCAGTTGCGCGAGACGCCCGAAGGCCGAAGTCGCTGCTTTAGCTGCGTCTCTGACGCCGAGCCACTCAATGTAAGACAGGCCAAGATAGCACAGCGCGTTGTACGTGCCCCAGGCGCTATGTTCGCCGCCTGGCACAGTGTGCAGACTGAACTCTTGTTCAAAGACCTCGCGAACCAATTTGGGGTCATGTACGACGTGCACGATGTGGTCGAATGTCACATCTATACGTGTCACAGACCCTTCAGCCACGGGCCAGAACCTGTTTGAGACTGGCTTCTGTGATACTTCCATGCGAAGTGTCCCAAACGGCCGCTTGGTTCTGTACCAGGATAACCTGGGGGGACTGGTGGCGGACATGCAGGTCGCTCGCAACCTGATTGGAAACTGGTCGCGATTCGATGACCTTCACCACGACATAATCAGTGTGAGCGTTTGGGGTCCCACCGAGATATTCTATAAATTCCCTAAAAGCGCGAGCGCTAATGGGACAAGTCGTGCTATGCTTAAATACTAGGGCGGGTCGCTCGTTTGACTTTTGCAGCACCTGTTGCCACTCATTGAGGCTTGTTACTTCTCTGTACTGAAGCATCTGTAAGTCCTCCTTCCGCTTTGGCTGGCTTCACACCTCAGTATACCAGCAGCGGCAGCCGCAGCGGGTGGACAAGCGCATTCGATCGGCCTCCTAGATTCAGCGGCGTGCACACGGTTAGGTCCCGGCATATGGTGTTACAACCGGTGCCGACGCGGGAAAGGGGTCTCATTATGTGGGGAAAATTCGCAACAAAAGTTGTCCACTTGCCTGACACTAGGGGAGAATCGGAAGTGCTTGGTTCCATCACTCCACCGATCTTTCAGACCTCCACGTTCGTATTTGAATCTGCCGAACAAGGCGGGCGACGCTTTGCAGGGGAAGAAAACGGTTACATCTACAGCCGGTTGGGGAACCCGACGACCAATCTGCTCGAAGAAGCTGTCGCGGACCTCGAAGGTGGGGAGGCTGGAGTCGCGTTTGCGAGCGGAATGGCAGCCATTTCGGCAGTCCTTGTCGCGCTTGTCAAGACAGGTGACCACATCCTTGTTTCGCGCGGCGTCTACGGCTGCACCTATGGGTTACTTGACATGCTGCACGAGCGCTTTGGCGTAGAGTACACAATGTCCGATTTAGGTGCCGAAGACGCCGTTCGCGCTGTCGTCAAGCCGAACACAAAGGTGATCTATATTGAGACGCCGATTAACCCTACCATGGAATTGGTGGATCTCGCTGCATGCAGTCGGGTGGCGCGTGAAATTGGCGCCACGGTCGTGGTCGACAACACCTTTGCCACGCCTGTTTTGCAGCGCCCGATTGAATGGGGGGCGGACGTCGTCGTGCACAGCGCAACGAAGTACCTGGGCGGACACGGCGATGTCATCTTGGGTGTCGCGGTTGGCCCACGTGAACTGATGTCGACCATACGACTCACGACGCAGAAGGACATCGGCGGGGTTGCGGCCCCGTTTAACGCATGGCTGGTGTTACGAGGCATGAAAACGCTCGAACTTCGGATGCAGCGACATAACGAGACGGGGCTTGCAATAGCCGAACGGTTGTCCCAGGACGCCGCTGTCGAGCATGTCTATTATCCAGGGTTGAAGAGCTTTCCGCAGCGGGAGTTGTATTTGCGGCAGATGTCTGGGGCCGGAGGTGTAATCGGCTTCATTTTAAAAGGTGGATACGAGGCTGGCGTGCAGTTTATGAACCGACTTCAGCTCTGCAAGCGAGCGGTGTCGCTCGGGGAGGTGCACACGTTAGTGCAGCACCCAGCCAGCATGACGCATTCGCCCGTTCCGCGGGAGGTGCGCGAGTCGATGGGTATCTCCGACGGACTGGTGCGGTTGGCGGTAGGGATTGAAGATGTGGAAGACATCTGGAACGACATTGAACAGGCACTGGCTATCACAGCGAAATAGTAGCGGAGCACACAAACTAGCTAGCGAGCGATAGAGAATGGCACAAGCGGGTCTGCACGCGACGGCGTGAGCAGGCCCGCTTTTGTTTAGAGTGGTGTTAGTCTTCTGCAGCTTTGAGCGCAATTTCACTAGCTCGTTGCAACGCTGCGTTTAGAATTTCAGTGCCAAACGCAGGGTTCCACTCGTGCCACAGTTCGTCGCTCACCGCAAGTACGTTTGCTACTTCTACGTCGCGAAACTCACCGACAGCGTACATCGCGGACGTCTCCATATCGACACCGAGCACACCCGCCTCGCGGTGCTGAGTGATATCTGCCACCGACTCGCGGTAGATCGCGTCAGTCGTCCAGTGCGGCCCTACAACTGCGGAGAGTCCCAGTCCAACAGCGCTCTGTGCGACGCGATTTCGCAGCGATGGGTGTGCAGCTACGGTCGCATCCGACGGAACGTAGTGTCGTGACGTGCCTTCGTCGCGCACACAGACGTCGGGGATGAGGATGGTGCCGACACGATTGTCGGGCTGTAGACTGCCCGCAGCGCCGACACCGATGAATCTTCTCGCTCCGCACGCAATCAGTTCTTCCATGACGGCAATTGTGCCTGGTGCGCCTATCGGACACTGGATGACCGTGACTGGTGTGCGGGTCTCACCAAAGACTCCCGACCGGGCATTTGGAAACGGCGCAGAGGTCAGCGGTTTTCCGTCTATGGCTGACGTGATCAGTGAAAAGACGCTGCGAAACCATGTGATAATGACGGTTGGTGCGACCCCCATCTCCTCAATCGGTACACCGGTCAGGCGGACGTGATAGTCCATGTACATCTGCGGTGTGAACCGCATAGCCTCTGTGGCAGAAGGGACAGTCATGCAGGCTCCTCCGTTTCGCGCGACAGCGCAGTGGTTCTCTGCATCATAGCAGGAATAAGGATAGATCGGCCAGAATATCACGACCTTGACAAGTGACGGAGGGAATGAATGTGATTGGAGTCGAGGAGTACATACAGCGCGAACGATGGGTGTGATGTGCGTTCGTGAACAGCGTGGATATTGACTCTGTATTCGGCCAGCCATACTTTCTCAAGTACTTTACGTCGCGCATCTTGTCGTCGATGTCCTTTTAGATGCTGTTCGTGGCCATTGGCTGGCAGATGTACGCTGTTACACACAGCGCCTTCAGTCTCGGCTTCCAGCCGTTGGGGCACTGCTGGTTTGCGATGCGCGGGCGTGTGAACGCTGTGAACTCGCTGTTTATCGGCACATCAGATCCGTTCTCTGTCCGAGAGCTAGCGCGCTCCCTTTTGCATCGGAGGAGCGCGCCAGGCTTGAGATCAGCGGTTACAAGTGCTTGGCGAGCCAGGCGTGGACCTCGGGTATACGGTTCGCGTACATGGTCATGTGACCGTCCTCCGGGTTCAAATGCGCTTCTGCCTGCGGGATGTGGTGCGCCAGCCACTGGCCGTGCGCGAACGGCGCCATCAGGTCCTGCTGTCCGTGCCAGATTTGAAGTGGGACGCGGATGGCGGCGGGGTCAAAGCCCCACGGTCGCGTGAACGCCAGGTCGTCGTCAATCCAGCCGTACATGCCGTGATGGATGGCGTCTAGCATGCACTGGGCCATCTCGACGCCAATTTCCGTCTGCTCGACCAAGGCGCGGTCGACATCGCTGAGAATGGACTCGACACCCTTTGCGAGATCAGTCGCACCAGCGCCTTGCAACGCTTCTTGCTCCTTACGCACGAATGCCGTGATTTTCTCCTCGCCGTCAAGCGCGGCTGTAAACTCCACGACATTCTTCTCGCCCATACTTTGGAGGAAGTCGATGCCCTCAGCTGTGTATGGCACAATCCCGGAGATTGACGCTGCAGCCACGACTCTGTCTGGCAGGAGCGCTGCACAGGCCAAAACGTGCGGCCCGCCGCCCGAAATTCCCCAGGTGGCAAACTTGTCGATGCCGAGCTTGTCGGCCAACGCGGCCGTGTCCCATGCAGCCGCTGCCACGGTGCGCCCGCCATCACGCGTGGAATTTCCGTAGCCAGGTCGCCCGTATGAGATGAGGCGGAGTCCTCGCCGCGCAGCATCCTCGGCATTGTCGCGAAACAGGTAGGCTCCCATCGGTGTGCCATTGTGCGCGATCACGGCCGGCCCGTTCGGGTCTCCCGCCTCTACGACTTCGAGTGTCCGCCCATTTGCTAGGGTAACAGTGTAATGCCGCTCATCGGTCATCGTAAATTGCCTCCTCGAAGTAGGTGGATAAGGTCGTCTACGACGATGATAGTGCATTGGTCCGACGGCGTGTTTACGTTTTGCATAGTCTTTCGCTGATTCTGATGAATGTAATAAACTCACGGAATTCGCAGTTCACGTGGCATGCTGTGGTAGACTCATCGCAAAGGGGTGAGGCCTCGTGTCCGAACAAAGTCCGACCAAGTTTTATGTCGAATTTATTGACCTAAAAGAGGTGCCTGTCCTCGAGACTCATTATCACGACCTGTTGGAGCGGGAAATTGGGTCTGTCGAGGCACTCGAGGCATGGCTTCAATCCGAACAGGAGCTTCACAACGCAATTCTTGAAGCCATGCTTGGACATCAGATTGAGTTTGTCTGTGACACGGCAGATGCACAGAAGCGCGATACGTACATGCATGACCAGACCGTTGTACAACCGGTGATGTTGAAATTTGAGGCCGAGCTCGACAAAAAGTTTTGTAACTCTCCGTTCATGGAGCAGCTTGATGAGCGCAGGTACGGACTGATCAGACGGCAAAGGCTGGCGAAGGTCCAGTTGTTTCGAGCAGAAAACATCCCGCTGACGGTCCGCGAGCAAGAACTCGTGGCAAAGTACAATGAGCTCATGGGTGGGCTGACGGTGGAATGGGAAGGTGAAAGTCAACCTTACCCATTCATGATGCCACTCTTGGATGCTCCTGACAGAGGCATTCGGGAACGAGCATGGCGCGCAGGGGCAGATGCCCGCGAGCGAATGAAAAGCCAAATGGATGAAATCCTCAACGAGTTGGTCTCACTTCGGCACCAGATGGCGACAAACGCTGGGTTTGAGAACTATCGAGACTACATGTTTGAAGCGAAGAGCCGCGAGTACACCGTCGAAGACTGCTACGCGTATCATCGGGCAACGGAGACGTACCTTGTGCCTGCGCTGAACAGGCTGAATGAAGCCCTCCAACGCGAACTCGGTCTGGACACCTTTCGTCCTTGGGACGTCAACGCGAAGCAGTTGCAAGGAGCTCCGTTTTCCACCGCAGGCGAGTTAATGGACGGCGTATACGAGATGCTGCAGCAGACGGACCAGGCGTTTGCCGACCGATTCCAGCACATGCGGGAGAACGGCCTGCTCGACTTGGAAGTTCGACCTGGCAAGGGACCCGGCGGGTTCTGCGCGCCCCTCCCGCTCTCTCGTGACGCGTTCATCTTCGCCAACTTCAGCCCCTCCTTCTTCGCAGTCATTGCCCTTCTTCACGAGATGGGACACGCGTTAAACTTTTACGCGCAGCTTGAAAATGACGGCTTTCGCGACGAGAACTTCCGCTCCGAAATTGCGGAACTGTACTCGCACAGCATGGAACTGCTGTTGTCCGACAAGTTGCAACGCTTCTATCCAGAGGAGCGGTCGTTCCGTGTTGCACGGCGTGAGGTGCTGCGTCGGGGAATGACCATGCTGACGGGCCCTCTCGCTGGCGACGTATTTCAACACTGGCTGTATACGCACCCCAACCACACTGTGGAGGAGCGGGACCGGAAGTACACTGAGGTCATGAAGAGGTTTATGCTGAACTCGGTGGACATTTCGGACGTCGAGTCTGGCATTGCCTCGAATTGGTTTTCGGAACCACACATCTTGGCGTACCCATTTTACAATATCGAGTACTCCATGTCTGAGTTGGGTGCCTTGCAGCTTTTCGAGATCTACCGAACAGACCCGAACCGGGCAATAGACCTCTACAAGCAAGGTGAGGCGGCAAGCTACGAGCGACCCATCGCGGAGGTCTATCAGGTGACTGGGGTCGAGTTCGACTTCACGGAACCTGTGATTCGGCGCGTAGCCCTTTTTTTGGAGCAGGTCATTGGTGAATTTCATTAACCTTATACGGACGGCCCGCCAGTTCGGCGGGCCTGGTTGTTGGTGCAACGCGTGAATGCTCAGCCATGGTAGCGCCGAGCGACCACTAAGAGAGACTGGGGGGGACGTCTGTGTTTCATATCGTCGCGCTGGTTGTGGCGGGGGCGTTTTATGTCGGTTACGGGATTTACTGTTTTGCTGAGTCTCAGTACCGTCGCGTGTGGCGCATCGGGCTCTTTCTTCTTGGCGGCGCCGTGCTCGCGTACTACGAAGTGCACATGCAGTGGTATTGGCTGGCACTCGGCGTCGCACTGGTGCTGGCAGGAACAGTCCAACGGTTGCTTGCTGCAGATCAAAAGTAGCGAGTCAGAACCGTGGGTAAATTGACAACCTCGGTTCGAATTCCGGCTGAAATCGGTAAAGTTTCGCAGGCCGAGCGGAGTAGTCGGAGGAAGTCTTTGGCGTCCCGTTTTCGTCAAGCACTTCTTCCAACAGCCCGTCCCGGGATTTCGTTTTTACGAGGTCGCGCGCAAAGTTCGTAGTCGTGGGTGCATAGGACGGCACAATCACAGAGATGACTTGGTGCAACTGCGTGATCGTAAATTCCTCGGGCAATAGAGTTTTGGCTACTGTTGTGGTCATCACCTTTGATTCGACGAAGCGGAGAGCGTCAGAGATAATCTCGCCGTGGTCGAATGCCAGATCGGTTCTCGTCAGAGCCACTGAACCGTCCTGTGATTCGCACACGAAGTCCTCGTCTTGTGTCCTCCTGATGCGGAACAACTGCGCGTCCCTTGCGTCGCCGCCCGCGTGCAGGTTGGCGAGCAAGGCTTCTTCCACGAGTGCGACGTAGGCCACCGTTGGAGTTGGACCGCGCTCGTCGCGTTCGAACGTGTAGTACGTCTTCATCTGCTCGAGGTGGATAGTACGTGAGAGACTGCCCTCGGGTCCCGACTCGGTCGTAGTCGTGGCATCGAGGTTTGTCTCCTCTTTGAGTTCACGCCGCGCTGCCTCGTCCAACGTCTCGGTTCGGAGCTTTGTGAACCCCCCGGGGAGAGACCACTTGCCCTTTTCAGGTTTCTGCAAGCGTTGCACTAAAACCAACGCCAAGTAGCGATTTGGGTATGACCTTAGGCTTCGTCTATCGACAGACGTCGTGGTGGCAGAGCGTTGCTCGGTTGCTACGGTGAACACGCACATGTCGACAGGCAGCCCTTCCAACTTCAGAAACGCTTTCTTTTGCTTGTTCGATTTTGCAGCCATGAAGCACCTCCTCACCGATTCACGGTACTTCTCATTCTTTGAATGTAGCAAATCGGACACAGATGAGCAATCAATTTGACCTGCTCATTAAAAAATATTCATAACGAATATTATATATCTATAATGAGGGCAGAGTATCGTTCGGTCCGAACCTGACATTTGAGGACTTGTAGCAAGAGGAGGGCGGCGATTGAGAAACAACCGTAACAGAGGTCCCGTGTCTGTTGTCATCGCGCTAGGTTTGGCGCTGGTGCTGTCGAGTTATGTGGCCCCTTTGTTCGTTTCGTTACATACGACTGTCCTCTGGACAGACACCTGGCGGTTCGTGCGCTTGGTCGGGTGGATTCTCATCGCCGTCGGCGTAATTCGCACCGGGATTCTGAGGCAGCGCGCACAGAAAGTCGTCAAGGCGAAGGCAGTCGCTGGGTTGCGAGGTGAGATGGAAACCGCGCGAGTACTGACCCGACTTGGCGCACAGTATCGGGTGTTCAATCGCATTTACGTGTATCACGGCGGTCGGCGCCAAGAGTTTGACCACATCGTCGTGGGGCCGAACGGCGTGTTCCACGTCGAATCAAAGAATTGGGCGGGGGTCATCGAAGTCTCCGATGGCGGTGTGGGCCGCAGCGTGGATGGCGGACATCACGACGCCGCCGAACAGATGCGCCGGCACCACGCCCTGTTGAGGGCTCTGCTCTACGATCACGGTCTTAAACCGCCAATCGTAGGCATTCTCTGTTTCACCAACCGACATGCGCAAGTGTACGGACACCACAGCGCATTTGAGTATGTGCGCGTCAATGAACTGACAAGCGCAATTTCAACACACCAGGTAAAACAGCGATTGGACAAGCGGTCGATTGACAACGTAGTGCGATTAATTACACAGAACAGTGAGATACACGAGGTGTAGACACAGTAGTTTGGGAAGCTAACTCGGAAAAGTTGTTAAAGTTTCGCTGGATCAACTGCCAATAATTTTGCAATGAACCGATGATAGACTCCGTGTTAGCCTGACCTCGGACGCCGAATCCTGCACAAGCAGGTACGGGGGAACGAAACACCGGTGCAAATTTCATGTGCACCTTGGGGTGAAAGATAACGAGGGCCATCCTTCGGCCCGAACCCGACAACTAACCTCGGAGGCGTAAGGAGGATAAAATGAATAAGAAGTTGATACGCTCACTCGTTGTGGGAGTTTCGATGTTAGCAATCCCTGTCGCTCCGGCCTTTGCGGCGACGACGCAGAGTACGGTGGCGGTGAACCACGCGGTCTATCTGCGTACCGACCCGAACTTCTACTCAGCGCGGGTCGCTCTTGAAACGACAGGCACTAATTTGAAACTTGACGCGGGCAGCACGTACTCATTCTGGCACGTGACAGATTCACATGGCCGAACAGGTTACGTGGACCGCAGCGCATACTACACCGCGCTTGTGTCTACAGCTGCGACGACGACGGGTGCGTCTGCTACTCAGGCGTCACGCGGGGGCACTGCCGCTCCAGTTTCCAGCGGCAATACCGTCTCGACACAGCTGCCGCCAGGGGTGCGGTACGACGCTTCCGTGCACGCAATTGCGCCACCGAACTCCACCAACCAGCAGAAGTTCAATGCCATACTGCAAGTCGCAGAGGCTCAGCTTGGAACGCCCTATGTTTGGGGGACAAGCAAAGACCGTGGTCAGAACAGCTTCGACTGTTCAAACTTCACAGCGTACGTGTATCACCACGCGCTCGGCTATAGTATGAGCGGTGCTTCGCAGACTCAGTATCACTCCGTAGGTTGGCCCGTTCCGAAGTCCGCTATGCAGCCAGGTGACCTGTTGGTCTTTGACCAGGGGGGACACGTCGGCATCTACATTGGCAACGGCGAAATGATTCAGGAAGGCGGCGGGCTCGGCAAAGTCGGTTATTTGAAAGTGTCTCCCGGATCGTACTGGTACAATCACCTCACTGTTGTGAAGCAGATGTATCAGTAAGGCGGCACTTTGGACAAATGGCGTGGCCCGAACTGGAGCATGTCCAGTGCGGGCCCTTGTTTCATTTGCGCTGCTGCGACCGACGCTATCAACTCGGAATCTCTCAATTACCTGCGTTTCCACTCGTTTCATAGTGAATCAGGTTAGCTGCCGTGTTAGCCTGAAATGGTGACGCCGAATCCTGCTCATTAGGTACGGGGGAATGAAAGACCGGTGCAAATTCCATGTGCACCTTGGGGTGAAAGATTGCGAGGGCCAACCTTCGGCCCGAACCCGACAACTAACCCCGGAGGCGCAAGGAGGAGTACATGAATAAGAAGCTGATTGGCTCATTCATTGTGGGGGCATCGCTGCTCGCTATGCCGTTTGCAACGGCCTTCGCAGCGACGACACAACACACGGTGGCAATCAAACACGCCGTTTGGATGCGCGTCGGTCCGCACCTCTATTCAAGGAAAATCTCCCTCGAAGGCGCGGGCGCGAGATTGAAACTCGATCCCGGCAGCACCCGGTACTTTTGGCACGTCACAGACGCGCATGGTCAGACAGGCTATGTGTCACGGGGTGCCTACTATACGAAAGAAGTGTTCGCAGCGAACACGCCAGCGAGCAGCTCAGCTTTGTCCAGTTCAGGAATCCAGGTTCCCTATGCGAACACTGTCGATACAGTGTTGCCGCCAGGTGTGACATACCAGCCATCCGTGCGTCCACTCGCACCGCGCAACGATACGAACCAACAGAAGTTTGATGCCATTCTGAAGGTCGCCAAAGCGCAGCTTGGCACACCGTATGTGTGGGGGACAAGCAAGGACCGTGGTCAAGACAGTTTTGACTGTTCGAACTTCACGGCCTATGTCTATCACCATGCACTTGGTTACAAGATGAGTGGTGCATCGCAGACGCAGTATCACAAGATCGGTTGGCCAGTTGCGAAGTCCGCCATGCGACCAGGTGACCTTTTGGTGTTTGATCACGGTGGACACGTCGGGATCTACATCGGCAACGGTCGGATGATTGAGGAAGGCGGCGGTCTGCACAAAGTCGGGTATCTTAAAGTATCGCCGGGCTCGTACTGGTACAAGCACTTGACGGTTGTCAAGCGCATGTATGAATAGAGAACTCGCGTGTTCTGCAATGGGCTGTCCCGTTAGGCTTCGTAAGCCTAGTGGGACAGCCCATTACACATACAAGAACCCTTAGAGACCAGATGGCTTGACGAGTGCGTCCCTCACTCGGTGGGCGCATTCAGTCAGTGCCTCCTTTGCACGTGGTACCCACGCGCCAAAGTTGGCAAACCCATGGATGAGGTCTTCGAAATTGTGATATTCCACCGCAACCCCAGCACTGCGCAGGGCTTCCGCGTAGGCGAGCCCGCAGTCGCGCAGGGGGTCGTAGCCAGAGGTCGCCACGAACGCAGGCGGTAACTCGGCTAAGTCGTGGCTTTCGAGAGGGGCAAAGTGAGGGTTGTGTTGGTCCTCGTCTGAGCGCTGATACTGTTCTCCGAACCAACGGATGAGGTCGGCAGTCAGGAAATACCCTGTGCCATTTTCGATCACGGACGGGTCTTCTTCTGTGACTCCTGTAACCGGATAAAGCAGTAACTGGTAAACAATCTGTGGACCACCACGTTCTTTGGCGATGAGGCAAGTGACTGCCGCGAGATTGCCGCCTGCGCTGTCACCAGCGACCGCAATGCGCTTTGTGTCCACGCCAAGTTCGTCAGCGTGCGCAACAATGTAAGCTAGCGCGTCGTAGGCGTCTTCGACCGGTTCTGGAAACTTGTGTTCAGGGGCGAGTCGGTACTCGACAGAGATGACTGCACAAGTGCTTTCCTTGGCCAGGGTGCTGCACACCCAATTGAACAATTCGAGGTCACCGTAGACAAACCCACCACCGTGGTAGTAGACAATCGTCGGCAAACACGCGTCACCAGCTTCGTTCGGGACGTACAAGCGAGCTCGCAAAGTCCGTCCGGTGAGCGGGAGTTCAAGGTCACGCACCAGGGCAAGGTCTACGGGTGGTTCAGGAGGGTGCGGTTGATTCCGGAATGTGTCCGGCGTCAAACGCTCCGTAGGCACTTGCGGCAGTGAGTTGAGTTGGTGTAACACCATCTGCATGGTAGGGTCAAGCGACATCAGGCGGTCCCCCCTGTTTACCACTGTCTGGTCATGGTCTTGAAAGCATAACAAGGTGTCACTGCGTGTCGTACTCGTATGATGTCGGGTACAGGCGCAATCCCGGGTTTTTCTCCGTCACCCAGCGCAGAGAGAAATCATCCGCAAATAACATCACGAGGCGGTCAGCTGTATCCTCAACGACCATACACGAGGCTGGGTCGTAGTTAATGTCTCTGGGATCGATCGGAGATAACCATCTGGCGTACTGATAGGGAAAGTGCGATAACTGTGGCGCAGCACCATATTCGGATTTGAGTCGATACTCGAACACCTCAAACTGGAGCCGACCGACGACGCCGACAATCAGGTCGCCAGTGCGGTTGGTCATCCTGAACAGTTGGATGGCGCCTTCTTCACTTAACTGTTGCAAACCCTTTTGGAACTGCTTGTGTTTTAGCGTATCGGCGCTTGTGACGCGGGCGAAGTGTTCAGGTGAGAATGCTGGGACGGGCTCGAATGAAAAGCGTCCAGATTCACAGAGCGTGTCGCCGATTTGGAACAAGCCTGGGTCGTGCAGTCCGATGATGTCGCCAGGGTAGGCTTCCTCGACAGTGTTCCGGTCTTGGCCAAAGAACATTTGCGACTGCGTCAAATTGATTTTGCGGTCAAGCCGCACGTGGGTGACCGTCATACCGCGTTCAAAATGCCCAGAACAAACACGCAAGAACGCAACGCGATCGCGGTGAGCCGGATTCATATTGGCCTGGATTTTGAAGATAAACCCTGCGAATGGCGCGTCGGTGTCGACAGGTCGTCCATCGACTGTCTTGCGCGGAGTTGGGGCGGGCGCCATCTGCGCAAAGTCCCGCAGAAACGTCTCGACGCCAAACTGCGTAATGGCGCTGCCAAAGTAGACCGGTGTCAATTCCCCTTTTGCGACGAGGTCGCGGCGAAACTCGTCTCCGGCAACATCGAGTAACATGACTTCTTCAGACAACTGTTCGGCTGCGACGTCGCCAATAAGCTTTGCTACAGTGGCGTCCTCAACCCCTTCTGTCCTGAATTTCGCGGGTTTCTCCTGACGACCCCGGAATTGTTCAAATTCATGTGTCAGGCGGTGATAGACGCCTTGAAAGGTGCCGCCCATACCGACCGGCCAAGTCACCGGATAGGACTGAATGCCAAGAACATCCTCAAGTTCTTTCAGTAGGTCGAGCGGGTCGCGCCCTTCTCGGTCCAATTTGTTGATAAACGTATAAATTGGAATGTGCCGCATCCGACAGACCTGAAACAACTTAATAGTCTGCGGCTCGACGCCTTTCGCCGCGTCGATCAACATCACGACGCTGTCCGCAGCTGTCAATGTGCGGTATGTGTCGTCGCTGAAGTCTTCGTGACCTGGGGTATCGAGGATGTTCATGTGAAAGTCGTGATATGTGAACTGCAAGACAGTTGAAGTCACGGAAATACCGCGCTGTTTTTCGATCTCCATCCAGTCTGAACGAGCGGCTCGCCGCGTTGCTTTTCCCTTTACGACTCCAGCTTCGCGAATTGCGCCGCCAAGGAGCAGCAACGCCTCGGTCAGGGTTGTCTTGCCGGCGTCGGGGTGCGAGATGATTGCAAATGTTCGTCGCCGGGTGGTCTCTTGCTGAATTGTGGCCTCCGTAACAGGCATCTGTAATGTCCTTTCTCATCCAATGTGGTTGAGTTGATGATGGGCCCCATGCCATGCAGGGTCCGGTAGTTCGGTCGGATTATTCTATGCTTTCGTTTGAAACACCGCGCGTAGTTCGCTTGCCGCTTCCTCCGGGTTCTTCAGCGACAACGCCTCGTTATGCAACACTTTGAAGTAGTTGTTGTCACTCGTGCCAAGCAGGCCAAGCGTGGTCCGAGGTACAACGCGAACGTGTACAGAGTAGGCGTTCGAGACGTCAGGGGCGCCAAACGCCGCAAGGTTGAACGCGGTAAAGTTTTGGCTGTCAAAGTACGCGAAGACCGGGAGCAAACCGTCTGCAAGTGCGGCCCATTCACCGGCTTCAACGTCTACCAAACGGCTCTTGCCAGGCAACACACCGATGATGTCAATCTGTCCTTGAGGGGCAAACGCAACTGTCCAGTGTACCTTGCCGTGACCTGTGGTGCCGACACTGCGTTCCTGCCGGCGCTCCTCTTCAGCGACAAGTACGTCGTAAAAATTCTCGTCGGTCGACTCCCTGTACAACTGGGCTGCCGAGTACGAGGTGCGCTGGTAGTTGGTTGCCTCGGGGGAAGCGACAATCTGGAGATGAGGGTGAATGATGCTCCCACCCGCAACCGGCATATAGTTCCAGTTAATTGACTGCCAGACGCTTTCAGGGTCATGCGCCAGTACAGCCCTGAGGTAGGCCTGTGCGTTGAGAAAGCCGTCCGTTAGCATGGGAGCAGTAAACTCTTCCAGTTGCACATAGTGTTGTCCTGAAAAGATGCCGACGGCGGAATGCCGATCATACGGGAACATGTTTGGGAAGATGATCGACGCACCCCGGTGAAAGCGCCCCTCTGGAGTGATCGCTTCCGGAAAACGTGGTGTCACTCGTTCAACCTTGTCCGGACAAAACGGGCAGAACTCGGCGGTTTGGGCGGCCATTTGCGCGTGGTTCGCACGCGGGAGGTCATCGATCGGATAGTAGAGGATCCGAGCGGATTGGCCCGTGAGCGGGTCGTAGCGAACTTCGGCCTTGCGTGAAAACGGCGCCCAATCGTGCGTCGGATCATAAAACTGCATGTCCTCGACTTCCATCCGAAATGGAATGCTCACAGGGATTCCCTCCGCTCGCTTGTTCGTTGTGAACCTGTACGTGTTCAGTTTACCACTTCGCGTCTAGGCAGGAGCGCCGGTTTCACAGAGGGTGGGGAAACTGGATGAGCATCTGGCAGCGCCTATTTCACCTTCAATTGTGCAATCCCAAAACGTACAGGGTGGCTTTTCACCAATCTTTGGCCATAATATATAACGCATAGAAGTCACTCAAACAAGCCTGCACGGAGGCACGGCGAAGTCGGGAGGAATCTTGATGAAACCCGGGGACTTGGTATTTATTCGGGGGACAGAAGGGGTCGCTGGCCCGATCAAGAAAATCACTCGAAGTCCGTACACACACATTGCGGGTCTGGCTGTTGACGACCACTTATTAGAATCACAGGCCATGCGCAAAATTGGGTACGAACCCATTGACACCTACCGCGGGGTAGCAGATGTGTATTCTTGTACCCAACTCACGGATGATCAACGTCGGAATATAGTCGATGCCGCACAGGAGTGGTTAGGCGTCCGATACGACTATCTACTTTTTGGCTCGCTAGCGGTGCGCCACATTTTCGGTCGGACCGTACCCGTATATGCCAGCCGCAGGCGGCACATTTGCACCACCCTCTGGGTGGACGCTTATCGGTCGGTGGGCATTGATTTGTGCCCGGGCATTGACTATCCGACCCCGGGAGAGTTGGCGTCATCGCCTTTACTCGAACTCGTCGGATCGTACTAGGAAAATCGAACCCACAAAAACGAACAACTTCTACCTTGGCGTCGTCTATACAGATGTAGCAGACCAATTGGCCAAGGAGCATGGAGAATGAAGAGATTAAGGTGGATATCTGGTATTGGGGCGTTTGCATTGATCTGCGCTGGCGGGTGGGCCACACTCTCTCAATGGACCGCAAACGGCCCATCAGTACAAGGGGCGCCAGCGCATCCCCTGCCAGTGGTTCACCACGCTAGCCAACCGAAGTCGGTCACTCGAGTGTCGTCTCTGCAGACTCGTCAGTCCGGGTGTGCAAGAGGACACATGTGCTCACAGCCAGCTGCGTCGCTGCGTGCTGGAACCGTCTCCGAGAAGAAGCTAGCAGCAGTTGACGTATTTGGCGGGTCCATCACTTACGGTTGGGTGGATCCGACGCACGACTCGTTCGTGCAACGGGCCGTGGCGACGGTGGCAGCCTCTACAGGCGTTCAATACCGTTATCACAATGAAGCGATCCCTGGCTTTACTGCTAAGTATTACGAACAAAGGTTTCCCGGACGGTTCGGTCAACTGATCAAGAGCGACCATGCGCGGGTCGTCGTTCTTGCCTGGGGTCTTGAAAATGACATGAATAGCCGTCGTACGTTGGACACTCCACAGGCATTTGCTGCTGCCTTGCACCGCGAAATCGTGCAGACGCTGGCCATTCACGCCGTCGCGCTCGTCGTGACTCCGCCTGTGACAAAACAGTTGGTGACGGTCGATCACTCGCGAGTGTACCAATACATCGCAGCGGAACACCAAGTCGTCAATACATTCCACAGCCCGAATGTCGTCTGGGTTAACGTGTATAAACAGATGAACCAGTTTCTCATCGCACATCACCAGTCGTACAAGTTGTATGAAGGCAACGCGTGGCACCCGAACCGAGCAGGCCACATCTTAGCGGGCCGCATCTTGGCACAGGACTTGACGCATCGCTTTGGGCGCCGTCCGATGTAGTGGCGGCGAGCCGTTGTCTATGGTGAACAGCCGTGATCACGTTGAAAACACAGCGAGGTTTCGCAGAATGCGACCCTCGCTGCTTGCTTGCCATATGTTTGTCACATCTGTGGTGCGGTACTGCAGCTTAGAGGACTAGACAGAGTTCTTGGCTGAAATGGTATCTTGTACACAGGGCAGAAAAGTAGTGGGGGGTGCATCTGTGAAAAGACCTTTTTGGTGGGCCGGTGGTGGCGCTGTCGTCCTAGCGGCACTCGTCGTCGCTTGGGTTAGCTTATCCGTGAAGCAGAAGGCAGAGGCGCCCGTTTACCATAAGCCAGTCACCACAACGGTCAATGACCCGGTCGACCCGGGGACCAGCCTTGGCGGTACACCCGCCCCGAATTTCACGCTGACGGACCAGTACGGAAAGAAGTTTTCCTTGTCACAGTTTCGCGGCAAGGTGGTCGTGCTTGCGTTTGTGGACAGTCAGTGTACGACCATTTGCCCGCTGACTACGGAGAGTATGATGCACGCCTTGCAAATGCTTGGACCCGAGGCGGCGGCACACGTAAAACTTGTCGGCATCAACGCGAACCCGGTGGCCATCGCCCCCACATACGTCAAGCAATACTCGATTGCGCACGGCATGATGAACTCGTGGGACTTTGGGACGGCATCGCTGCCACAGCTCAAGGCAGTTTGGTCGAAGTACCACGTTTCGAGTCAGATTGTGCAAGGGGCGATTGACCATACGCCAGCGCTTTACATCATCGATGCACAGGGCAAGGAACAAGAACTGTTCTTGACGGCCAGCCAGTACGCGGCGGTAAGTCCTGAATCCAGTGTGTTAGCCCAGCAAATCGCGCGGTTCTTACCGAAAGGCGTGAAGGTCAACCCGCTGAAATCCGCAACTTACAAGCCGTCAACCATCGGACCAGGCAGTCCGGTGCAGGTGCCTAAGGTGACGCCGACCGGTGAACAAGGGACAGTCACGATGGGCCCCGGCAAACCTCAGCTCAGCGTGTTTTTTGCGAGCTGGGTGTCAAACGCCAAGCAGGATTTGACTGCCCTCAGCGCCTACGCCAGTGCACCAGGCAGTCCGTCTGTAGTGGGTGTCGATGTGGCGACGACCGAACCGTCGAACAGCGCAGCGCAACACATGTTGCAAACGATGCAGCCACTGTCCTTCCCGGTTGGCATTGATAAGACAGGAGAAGTGGCTGACGGCTACAACGTGACGGATTTGATGTGGTTGACCCTTACTGACGGAAAGGGTCATATCATTTGGCAACATGATGGCTGGATTCCCGTACAGTCGCTGAAGAACGATGTGGCCAAAGCACTGAAGGCTCATCACCTGCAGCCGTAAATGTGAGGTCCGCGGACAGGGCGTGGTTCACTGTGCTGTCGAGGATGAGTACGAATTACCAATAAGGGTGGATGACTTGTGACGTTTGCCAATCTGTTTTTGTCGTATTTTAATGAGGCCTGTATCATCTCAAGCGCCATCTGCTTTGCGTTCGGATGGCACTACATACGCAAACACCGCGTGCGAACTCACCGCCGACTGATGTTGACGGGGTCTGTTCTGGCGGCCTTGTTTTTTATCACCTATGTCGCCAAGACTATATTTATTGGCGACACGTTGTTTGGTGGACCGAAAAGCCTCAAAGGGTTTTATTACACGTTTCTCCAATCGCACTCGATTTTGGCAACAATCGCAGCGATCCTCGGTGTGATCACACTTGTCTACGCTTTCAAGGCGAGGTTCCGGCGCCATCGGAAAATCGCACCTTGGACAGTGGTCATCTGGTTCATCACTGCCGCAACAGGTCTCACAGTCTTTTTGCTACTGTACGTCTTTTACACTCCGGGGCAGACAGCGGGACTGCTCAACGCCTGGCTCGGCTGACAGGTAAGTGTGTGGTTCGTGTCATCAGTGTTAAATGGGTGCAGTTGTGTTCGCACCGTGTACGAGGCCGTTCTCGGTCATCGGCACGGTGCTTTTTTTGATTGAGCGAGTGGAAACAATGTGACTTAACGATTCAGAGATTTGGTAATTGAGCCAGTTTTGAATCGTGGGGCTGCGCTGTCTCCCTCTTCTGAACAAGAAAAGCGGCATTTGAGTGGTGTTTTGTCTAAATGCGTAAGTGGCACAGAATTTGCAATTATTAATTTGTTAAGGGGTTAGCGCATAGACCCTACAGAGCACCAACTGATTACCTGCTTAGGAAGCGGATGGGGGGATGGAGGCGACAGTAGGGATTCCGTTGTTGAGACTCCAATTCGTAACGTGGGGAGGAACATCATGAGTGCGCAAACTTCTCGTACGCCAGACCACGACGTCCCGCGCCTGAAAAAAGGCGAACTCGGTACGGCAGACATTTTTTCTGCAGCTCTGGCAAACACTGCGCCTGCAATGAGCTTCTTTTTTTCCTTTGGCGCCATTGCAGTCGCTGCTGGACTTGGCAGTCCGTTGGCCATCGCTGTTGCGGCTCTCGTCGTTCTGCTGAAAATTAACAGTCTCATGGAGTTTACGAAGGTAATGCCAAGTACCGGATCTTATATTTCGTATATTGGTCGAACATTCGGTGGCGTTGTTGGAACGATGACGGCGGTTGCACTCACGTTTGGTTACATCCTTGCAGTCGGTTATGTGATGGCCATCCTTGGCGAGTGGACAAGTATGACGTTGAGCAAGTTTGTGGGCATCAACATCCCTTGGCAGGTTCTTGCAATCATCTTGACCGCGTTTGTCGGATACTTAGTCATTCGCGGTGTGAAAATCTCAACGAAGTGGGCTGTGGCGACATTCCTGTTTGAATTAGCGCTGATCGTGATTAGCGGCGTGTTTATGCTTGTTGCCAAGCACGGTCAAATCGAGTGGCAGTCGTTTAGCCCGGCGCACGTGACAGGAGGGGTCAAAGGACTCGGTCTGGCTTTCCCACTAGCGGTATTCATGTTCATCGGTGTCGGCAACCCAGCTCCGATGGTGGAGGAGACGCGCAATCCTCGGCGGTCGGTGCCACTCGCCATGCTGACAAGCACGGTCTTCGTCACAGTGCTGTACCTGTTTATGGGACTCGTCACGATCACGGCATTTGGCGGCAACATGCACGCTCTCGACAACAGTTCAGTGCCCTACGTGGATGCTGGGCAAAAAGTCATGGGTGGTGCGTTAATTCTCGTCTACTTGGCGGGTTTCACCAGCACATTTGCTTCGCTGATTGGAGCTACGAACGGCCAGACGCGCATGATCTTCAGCGCAGCGCGCGAAGGCATGTTGCCCAAAGCGTTAGCCAAGACGGGGCGGCGTCAGACGCCATGGGCTGCTATTGTGTTTTACATGTCAGCTGCCATGGTAATCATTTTGATTTGGGGCGCGTTTGCTTCACCACTTGATGTCGCAGGGCTGGTGGCTACACTCGGAACAATCCCTGTGGCGCTTGTGTATCTCGTGTTGAACATCGCGTTGCCTGTGTATTACGTTCGTCACCACCGTGACAAAATCAGGGTGTGGAGACACTTTGTGTTTCCGATCCTCGGAACGGCTGCCATGATTATGCCGTTTTGGGGGCTGATTCAGCCTGGTCAGCCATCACCGTTCAATTGGTTCCCGTATATTGTGTTGGTGTGGCTGGTCTTTGCGGCCATTTACGCGGTAATTGTAAATAAACGTGACCCGAGCTTGAAGGAGCGGGTCGGCAGCATTCTGGCAGAGGATTAACCTTGCTGCGCAACCCCAGCCAATAGTTAAAAATGTAGCCTGTCCCGGATTGGAACTTCGGTTCCGACCGGGACAGGTCTATTTAGACTATTTGGAATGGTACATTTTAACCTGCCAATATTAGTTGCCGATAGTTCAGAATGCATATACGATAAGGTTTGATTGCACTATGGGGACGACAAAGGGGGAGCGGTGGTGACGGAAGTAGGGAACCAACAGCGAGAGGTGATTGTGGTCGGTGCGGGCCCAGTCGGGCTTACGGCAGCGCTGGCAATTCGCAGCCACAACATCCCGGTCACTGTCATCGAAGCCGAACCACAAGGCCGAGTGCGGCCAGGGAGCCGCGCGATCTTTTTTCACAATGCAACACTCAATCTACTTGAGGGCTTGCGGCCAGGGCTTGGCCACGCGTTTGCTGCACAAGGAATCATCTGGGGCACCAAACGCACTCTGTACAAGGGCAAGGAAGTATACGTCAGACACTATCCAGCACCTACGCCTGGCGAACTGCCCCACTTTACGAGCCTGCACCAGTCGGTCATCGAAGGGATACTGTATGAAGCGTGCGTGGATGCGGGAGTTGAGTTTGTATGGAACTCACCAGTCGCCTCCGTCGAAACTTCGGAGCGAGGCGTACTCGTCGAAGCGGAGTCAGGAGTATGGGCTGCCAAGTACGTAATCGGTGCGGATGGGGCGCGGTCAGCCGTGCGACAGTCGTTAGGTCTCGAACTCGAGGGGCCCCGGTCGCACGACACATTTGTTGTCGTCGACGTCCAGGAAGACATGGCGAATCCGCTTCCAATCGAACGTATTTTTCACTACCAGAACCCCGCTATGGCGGGGCGCAACGTACTGTACGTTCCGTTCCAGGGTGGTTGGCGTGTCGACCTGCAGCTACTCAACAGTGACGACGAGGAGACCTACGCGTCACTGGAAGGAGTGAAAAAGTGGCTGCCGAAGGTGTTGGACGCTAAATACGCTGACCGAGTTACTTGGGTCTCCGCATACCGCTTCTATCAGGCGGTGGCAAAGTCGTTTACCGATCCGAATCGCCGCGTTCTATTAGCCGGCGAGGCGGCGCACCTGTTTGCCCCGTTCGGGGCTCGCGGTTTCAACTCTGGTGTTCCGGATGTTGTGTTGGCTGCGCGAGCCATAGCGACCGCGCTTCAAGCGGATGATGACGCTGTCGCCAACGCCGCCGTACTTGCGGCGGCCGATGAACGTCAGTTGGCGGCAAGTTACAATCGTGACTGTGCAGGCATTGCGCTCGAGCACTTGCAGGGAAGTTCCCCGGCGATGAAGACTAAGCGAGAGGTTGCAGCATCGCTGGCCAGTGTCGTCCCAAGCCTTGGCCGCTGGTTGGACGAGGGGCCGTACGGTCCGAAGGTGAACCACGCGCGGATGAGTACAAAGTACTGAAGCAGCCATGGTGACAACGCCCATGAAGAGGAGGTCGAAGGATGGCAATTTCAGCAGATGCGTGGGCTGAACTCGGACAATCTGCCGAGCGTGTGGTGGAACTGACAAAACGGATCGGTCAAGTGCAGTGGTTTCGCAGGGAGAATGAGTTTGAGGAAGTAGGGAAGCTAACGAGTTTGGTCCAACGCATTTGTCAAACGGTCGGACTTAGCCCGGAGGTCGAGGTCAAGTATCTTTCCATCGAGTCTCTGGAGGAGTTCGTACGACAGTACGACATTGACCGGAGTCCGCTGTGGCAATTTCTTCGCGGACTGCCAGACGAGGTGCGGGCAGGGCTGGAACAGTCGAATCGCTTGGACTGGCTCGTGTACGCCGCTGACACGGTGCCAACGTCAGTGTTTCACAGCGCGTTTGACGGTGCGTTCGCACGATATGGCGCATTGGGGCAAGAGGTCATTCTGTTCGCAGTGAGTACAGCGATGTGGATCTCGGGCGCTGTCATGGGTGTTGCCCTTACGGCTGACACCACTGCGCCAGGCAGTTCCGAATTGGCTCTTCGCCTCCTGGAGCTCTGTGAGTACGGCGTGTTGCCGCTCGGACAGTTTGACGGTGTATTTTATCTGGCGTGACGTCGTGTTTCAACTTATGAGAATGCGGCCAGTGACGTTTGACGAACGTCACTGGCCGCATTCTCATAACAGGGGTGGTTCGGGGAGCTCGGGAGTGGACTGACAGTTGACTCTCGCGGTGTTCGCCGGTGCTCCCCTCACCACAAGTGTTGAGTCCCCCGCTGCAACTTCATAATACTTTGCCTGGCGCCTGTGCACATGCGTAATGAGGACGATTTTGTCCGCACAAAACAACTCTCTACCCGTACCTATTTGTACCTGTGAAAGAAGGTCTGTGGTTGCCTTGACCGGGTATCGGAGGCCGTCCACAAAACGTTCTGCGACCTGCAGCGACAAATTAGGACGAGCCTGGGCCACATCATTATATATAGGATTTTTGTCATAGTCGCTATGAACTATTGCTAAATTTTTTTTAGTAGATGTATACTGTACTACGGATGTAGGACGTACTGGAGCGAGGGGTTCATCTGTACTGAGCGGTTTGGACTTTATTCTTTGCAAGGAGAGGCGACTGCCATGCAATTCAAGTTGGCGCGGCGCAAACGGAAAAAGTGGAGCGAGTCGACCGCCATTGCCGTGGTGGTTTCTGTCGTATTAGTTGTCGGCGTATACCTGTTTCCGATGCCGACGTCGCTCGGGCAGGGCATCAACGAACGTGTGGCAACCGGTTGGCAGGCAGTGTACATGCCAGCTACTGGTCAGGAGTACTACCGCATGACGTTTAATGACTTGTCGTACTTGCAGTATCCGATTAGCGGGCTTCCTCGTTCGCTCTTCACGAAACACACCGTAGACGGCAGTTTGATCAGCAAGTCTAACCTGATCGGTGTGATTGAATCCGCTTACGCGCACAATGCCAAAGGTGTCGAACAAACCCTTGGCACATACCATAATGTTCCAGACAGGCTGCACCCGTTTAATGAAGAGCCGGTTGCCTACACAACGCAACTGCTCCAGGTGATGGCAAAGGATGGGTTTAACCCGTCCACAGTAGGTGGTCCTAACATTCCACCAGGCAGTGTCTCAAAGTCCCAGCTCAAAGGCGGCATGTTGCAGATCGACACGAAGTCGGATGGTAACACGCTCGCTCAGTGTCAGCCGGGACAGAGGCCGCTTGTGTTGGGATGATTGGACATAGAAGGCTGGCTTGCGCTGTTGTCGGCCCTGTGCAAGACGAGAGTGGCAGAACACATTTGTGGGGGGATGGGTACGGACGGAGTCGCACTGAGCAGGACAATTTTGAAAGTGAGGTGACCAGGCGTGTTGTGGAAGAAACGAGCGGTACTGGGCGTTGGTGTGCTCGCCATGACCGGAATGCTGTTCGGTTGCGGTACGCAGTCAACTTCGACGCTGACGTCGAAGTTCATGACGGTGGACCCGCAGAATCAGTCCGTGACCATCAATCTCGTTGCGGGGTATAACGCCACGGACAACTGGCGGAACTTTGATGGTTATTCGAACGGACAGATGACCGTCTCTGTGCCGGTTGGGTATAAGGTGACGCTGAAATACAGCAACGCGTCCGGCATACCGACTGACCTCGGCGTATACACGAACAATCCGCAGCGAGCGCTGGCATTTCCAGGCGCTGGAGATTCTATTCAGGAAATTGCGCTGAATGCAGGGGGCGGACTTTTGCCCGGAAACTCGGAGTCGTTTACGTTTACGGCGTCGCGAACAGGACAGTTTATCCTTGCTAACAACTTGAACCGCTTCCCACAAGTGGCGTACGGGACAAATCCAAATGATTATCAACCTGTAGACATGTGGGACCGCTTTAACGTGGTACAAGGCGGATCGCCGAGCATCACCGCTCAGTAAAGGGGGGGCTTGCAGTGAACGGTGAACAAGAACGGAACACGTTAGAAGAAATTCCAGATTGGAGCCGCCGCAAGTTCCTGGTTGGTTCTGGAGTCGCTCTAGCAGCCGGTGCGGCAGCGCTGATTGGAAACTCCAGCATTGCCAAAGCGGTGGAGCGCATCGGTCAGCCGGCTGTGAATACTGGGTTGGTTCATGTCTATGAGGGCGACTACTACTTCGCTCCAAACCACATGACCTGGAGAGTCGGAGACCTCATCACCATCAAGCAAGAAAACCAAAGTGACTACCGCTATCATGAAATGATGATAGGTCGCGGCTTTGACACCGCGCCGACTTTGCTCGGTACACAAATTCAACAGTTTCACACGGACTTCTGGAATGGCGTGCACGTCACCATTCTCAATGCGGATGGTGTCGACAACATGACCACAAACCGCGCCATCGTCAAGGCTGATATTCCGACCAGCCCTTGGCTGGATACGAATCCTGCGGATGGCAACTTCAGCCCGACGCTGCTACCGCACGGTTGGATCGAGTATCAGTTCCGGGTGCCGAACAAACCGGGGCGTTGGTACTACGGTTGCTTCGTACAAGGCTTCATTCACTACGAAGAGGGCATGCGCGGGACCATCGATATTATCGAGGCCTAATTTCACTAGTGAAAGGGGGGTGTCAGGTTGAAAGACTATCTCAAGTTCGGGATTATCTGGGTGATTTTGAGTGCTCTAGGTGAATGGGCTGCCTATTTCGTAGGTAACCACTTCTACTACACCACAGGGGCAGTTCAAGCGGTCGACGGCCAGAACGCTGCCGCGTTCGTTCTTTACACCGTTGTGCCGATCTTTATGTTCGTCGTTCTGATGTTGTTCTTCGGCATCTTCCAGTTCAAGCGGAAGGGCAACGAAAATGCATCTCCTCACCAGTACCGTACAAACAAGACGTTTATCGGCATCTGGGTGACGCTCTCGCTCGTCATCAACCTGTTCCTGTTCGTTCACCCGACGGCTTCGGCGATGCAGACCTACTTCAACCAGGCTGCTGCCTACAACAAGAAGAGTTCGAACGAACTGATTGTCGATGTGACAGGCCGGCAGTGGGAGTGGAGGTTCTCTTATCCGCAGTACGGAATCACTCAAGCGGTGAGTGCCAAGACCGGTAATGACGTGCTGGTACTTCCAGTGGACCGTCCGGTCAAGTTCGTGATTCGCTCCTACGACTGGAACCATCCATACGACTCACAGGTTGACGTGATTCACTCGTTCTGGATTCCGGCATTCGGATTCAAAACCGATGCCATTCCTGGCGAAACCCGGTACGAGTACATCCTGCCGACGAAAATTGCGTCCACCGCGACAAATGCGATGTACCGTGTCCAGTGTGCAGAAGACTGCGGCCCGGGACATCCGTACATGGAATCGAACATGAAGGTCGTCTCGGCGTCGAATTTCCAGACTTGGATTGCGCAGCAGAAGAAACTTCAATAGGCTGATGGGGGGTAAGTGAGTTGAGCATGCCTCAGCTGAGCACGGAAACAGGAATAGCCTCATCCGGCGTGTACAGACGTTGGCCGCCAGTCATGCGCGGTTTGGTCTGGGCGCTCGTGGCGTTCTTGTTCGTCGACATGCTGGTCGGGTATATTCACCCGTACGCACGCCACCAATTCTTTGGTCCCGTCGCCATGACGTTTGCATGGGCAGCTGCGGCTGTCGCTTGGACCTTTGGTATTGGTACATGGGAGGCAGTCGTCAAGCCTGCCTTTGGCTATCCGTTACGTTGGAAGGAAACCGTCGGATGGCGCCGGTACTTTGAGTACAGCACCGATCACAAAGTTATCGGTTTGCAGTACATGGTCTCCTCACTCGGCGGATTCCTCATCGCTGGTATTGCGGCGATGTTGATGCGTCTCCAGTTGATGGAAGACCACATGTGGCTGTTCACCTACAGCAAAGACTACCTGACGACCGTCGGCGTACATGGAACGATTATGATGTTCTCGGTGGCCACGGTGTTCATGGTCGGCGGTCTTGGCAACTACCTGATTCCGATGATGGTGGGTTCCAACAACAGCGCGTTCTCCCGAATTTCGGGGATGAGCGTGTGGTTCGTGCCGTTTGGCATTATGACTGTCGCGTTAAGTCCTTTGCTTGGCACGTGGACGAGTGGCTGGCGTGGTTACGAGCCACTCACTTCAAGTGATGGCAACGGGATTATCTTCTACTACCTCGGTGTCTTCATCTTGTTGATGTCGTCGTTCATCGTTGCGGTCAACCTCGTCGCGACGATCATTTATCGTCGGGCACCAGGATTGACTTGGAATCGTTTGCCGATGTATGCTTGGGCGATGCTCGCTGTATCGTTCCTGAACATCATCTGGATTCCCGAGATTATCATGACGTTCGTCATGGGTCTGCTCGACAAGATTGTGCCGTTGCCGTTCTTCCAAGCTACAGGCAGTCCACTTACCTACCTGCAGCAGTTCTGGCTGTTTGGTCACCCGGAAGTGTATATTGTCGTTCTGCCGGCGTTGGCCCTATGGATGGAACTCTTGCCGGTACTTGGTCGCAAGACCCTGTTCGCCAGGCAGTGGGGCGTCATTGGCATCGTCTTCGTCATGATTTTGTCTGGTATGGTGTGGGCTCACCACATGTTCCCGACCCAGCAGAACCAGACGATTCTGCCAATCTCGTTCTTCACAGAGATGATTTCGATTCCGACCGGCTTTGCGTTCATGGTGGCGATTGGCACCATTTGGCGAGCGAAGATAAAGATGAACACACCGACCCTGCTGATTTTGATGAGCATGTTCAACTTCTTGATTGGTGGTTTGACGGGTGTGTTCGTTGCCGACCCGATGGTAAACATGCAATTGCATAACACCTTCTTCGTCGTCGGTCACTTCCACTTTACGATCATCGGTGGCATGGTGTTCTCGTCGTTTGCCGCAATGTATTACTACCTGCCAAAGTTCTCTGGCCGCACCTACAACGACAAGTGGGGACAACTCGGAGCTTACTGGATTTTCATTGCGTTTAACGCGACGTTCTTCCAGTTCTTCATTTTGGGTCTGCGCGGCATGAACCGCTGGGTGCCGGTCTATCCGCAGTACCTCCAAGCTCAGAACTTTGAAGTGTCAATCTTCGCGTTCTTGCTTGGCATTGGCTTCCTCTACAACATCGCCTACATCATCTACTGCTGGGTCAAGGGCGAGAAGGCTCAGGAAAATCCGTGGAACTCCCGTGGCCTTGAGTGGCAGACACCGTCTCCAGCGCTTGGCGAGAGCTTCCCAGAAATCCCGACGGTGGTTGCCGGCTTCTATGACTACAGCGCGGACGCGCCGAAGTCAGTGGTCTTCGCAAGTGAGGAGGCGAGGTCATGAGCCAGACAGAGACAGAACTACGCAAAGACCAACTGACCCTCTATCCCATGCAACGCGAGCTTGACACAGAGGAGCAGATGCGGCTCAAGGGTGGTCTGGTCCTGTGGTTGATGGGTCTGTCCGTGCCGATTTTGCTCTTGGTCGAAGTGCGCTACGTGATGGTCGGTGGGTACGTAGACCCGCACGCCAGTCCACTCTTGGGTACCATCGGCTTGGTGCTGTTGATCATTTCCGCGATACTCACGTCAGTCGCTAAACGGACCAGCGTTCCTGTGGCGCGTGGAAAAGTGTTAGGGGCTTACATGTGGTCAGTGCTATTCACACTGGCGGCGTTTATCCTGATTGGCTGGCACGTCGTGGACCATTCAGAGAGCTCGCTCACGCACTACGGCATGATGTTTGTGACTGCCGTCGGCACAGTCGACTTCTACGTCTTTACATTACTGCTCGCCTTGATGGCAACCCATGGTCGCGTTAAGCGCTTGAACGTACGCAACACATGGGGATTGTCGGCGACCAATTACTATGCTTGGTTCGTCGTGGCCGTGTGGCTGGTCATTTACGCGTTTATGTATTTCCTATAAAGAAGGCGGGTGAATCGTAAATGGTGAATGTCCCTGAGCACTTTTTTCCGACGTTGCCGATGGTCATTCCGGCTTCGCAGGGAATGCCTTTGTGGTGGTACTTCAGTTGGTGGGTTTTTCAAATCATCATCATGGGTGTTATCATTTGGATGGTCACTCGGTGGGCGATGAAGGTCGATCGGTTGCTCGTCAGCAAGGTGGATACCAAATCGACGCCGTCCGATTCGGGTAGCTCAATAAACAGCTGAGGAGTGACCCCGCCACACCCTTCGGGGCGTGGCGGGTGACTCTTTAGTGAAGGGGAGGGGAAATGATGAGAAAGCTGGACAGCATCGCTGCTCTTGAGGCCCCGTCTCGAGAACTGTCCATACAAAGGGAACTTCGTGCCTACTTTGATCTAACCAAACCGCGCATCATGCTGCTTCTCCTTTACACGGGTCTTGGTGGCATGATTGTAGCCGACCATGGTTGGCCTAGCCTTTCCGTAACGATTTTGACCTTGTTCGGGCTTGCGTTGTCCACAGGTGGTTCGGCAGCCTTTAACATGTGGTATGACCGCGACATCGATCAATTGATGAAGCGGACGCAGAACCGTCCAATTCCGGCGGGCATCGTTTCGCCAGAACGCGCCTTGGCATTTGCGGTTTTGTTGATGGTTGCTTCTGTCGTACTGTTTGCGACTTTGGTTAACCCGCTGTCAGCTGTACTTTCAGGCGTAGGGGCGTTCTATTATGCGGTGGTTTACACGATGTGGTTGAAACGGCGCACACCGCAGAATATTGTGATCGGTGGAGGTGCTGGGGCTTTTCCGCCACTCATTGGAGCGGCAGCAGTGACGGGGCATATTGGGCTTCCTGCGATTTTTCTGTTCCTAATCATTTTTTTCTGGACTCCGCCACATTTTTGGTCTCTTGCCTTGTATAAGAACGAGGAGTACCGTCGGGCGAACATTCCGATGATGCCTGTCGTGAGGGGTCCCATGACGACTAAGGTACAGAGTCTGGTTTATGGGGTCGTATTAACTGTGTCGAGCTTGGCCATGCCGTGGCTGACGCCCTTGGCGTGGTTCTACCTGCCTGTGACTGTAGCGCTCAACTCGGTGTTCCTTTATACCCTGTGGGAGACGCTGCGCGAACCGCATGACTCCTTCACGTTTGCCCGACGTTCGTTTTTTGTCTCAATCTTGTATTTGTTTGTACTCTTCCTCGTCCTTGCCTTGGCGAGCTTGGTTTAGGCGGAGGATACGTGATGATGCGCTGGGTTGCATTTGTGATCACGCTGGTCGGCGCCGGTCTCGGCGTCATATCTGGGACGTTTCAAGTTTCCGAGCACGCTGTGCAAGTGTGGTTGACCTTGGGCTTTTCTGCGCTAGGGGTAGTTTCTGGCGCGCTGCTATTGCTGCGCTGGCGGTTCGCGCCGTGGTTGTTGCTCGCTGCCGCGATACTGGGTACTATTCCCGATGGAATCCTGTGGGAAGGAGCGGGAAGCTGCTTCTTGGTCGGTGCCCTCATTGGGTTTTCGAACCACGAACCAGCTAAGGGGGCGTGACGGTATGATTCATACGTATTACCTGGATTTGATGGAGTTCGTCGGCGGTATTGTCTTTTTGATTGTCTTTAAAGTGTTCATGTTGCTTGGTATGAACAAGTTGTCGGCGGTGTTATCAGACGAACCAGCACAAGAGCCCAAGCCCCGCAAGCCGAGGTTGCGTCCAGATTTGGAGTGGCTTCGGTGGGGGTTGATTGGGCTCTTGACGCTGGCTGCCATCTGGCAGATTCGGCCACGTATGTTGTTTGTCAGTGTGGGACAGCTCGTATCAGTTGGAATGCTTCCGGGGGTTGCGCACTGGTGGGTTGCGCATGCCCTCTGGCTAAATATTTGGTCGATTGTGATTGAGTTGACGTTTGCAGGGGTGTTGTTGTCGTTCCCCGAGTCATTCGCTGTGAGGATTACCTCTGTGGTGTTGCTCGTTTACAGTCTAGGTGTGTGGCTACTCTTGCAAGGGATGGGGCACTTTCTTGGCAAAGAGCCAAGCTTTCTCGGCGGTTCACCGGGAACTGGGTTGTTGGTAGCGGTCTGCTCACTGCCGCTCATCTTCCAAAAAGCAAACTACCGCATGTTTTCCACTCTCAGCTTGGGTGCTTACTGGCTTCTTTTCACGTTGTTTGAATGGCTTCCGTCCAACCACTTTTGGTCAGGGGAAGGGTACACCTTACTCGCAAAACGGGCGCAACAGGCGTTGCCGGGACCACTTGCTAGTATGGTTGCTTCCGTATTCACTGGGTTGAGCCACGGAGCTGTGATTTCGTCGCTAGTGTTTGGTGTCTTATCTCTGGTGATTGCTATCGGGGTAATTTGGCTGCGACACTCATGGTTCTGGGGCGGGTCTGTAATTCTCTCCCTCGCAATCTGGGCCTTTGCTGAAGGGTTTGGATTGGGTGGTGGAACTGCCTTTGCGCTTGGCACAGCCCCGTTTGTGGTCGTACTCAGTTGGCTAGCGCGACCAGCTGCAGAGTGGTCGCGGGCCGTAAGTGAAGGGGTTTCTCATGAATCAGTTTAAACGATTGAGAACGACGTGCGTCGCGCGTCCGGGTTGGAAACGCGCTGCCTATGGACTGACGACTTCCGTTGCAGTTATGGCGCTAGTGAGTGGGTGCGGGATTTTTCCATCTGGCGGGAGTTCACTAGGTTCGTCAGGAACCGTGAATATCGACGCCAACACGCCGCCACGGTATGTGGTGAATGACTATGTGACGAACACCCGTCTTTCGACTTCGTGGCTGCAGACGAACGTAGCCACGAAGACCGTGACGTTATTGGTCAGTTTAAACGCGAATAATCTATCTTTGAACGGGTACAGTCACGGGTTCGCCGATATCGACGTTCCTGTGGGGTGGCACGTGACGGTCAAGTTCACGAACAAAAACGGCCTCGTCCCAGGTAGTTTGATGGTTGTAAAACCGAGTGCACTTGTGTCTGGGAAGCATGCGTCTGCTGCGCTCCAGGGAGCTGCGACAGCATTGCCGTATCAAGGGATTGGTTTGAATCAATCACAGTCGTTCAGCTTTCTTGCAGATAAGGCTGGGACCTATCTGCTGTGGTCTGCTCCGACTGCCGGGTCAGGTACTTGGATGTGGTTTAGAGTGGTAGCAAACAGCAGTTCGCCTGTAGTGAAGGTCAAGCATGTGACCGCTTAGACGGTGGTACGAGTCCCTTCATGGCCGTCCCCGCCAACAGGGCCAGTATGGGGGCTGTGTTTGGATCCGTACTGAGCCCCGAAAAGATGTAGCCGAAGTTCATGCCAAACCACCAGCTGAAAAACAGCCACACGTACAACGCTGCGCGAAGTGCCTGCGGTGCTTTAGGCCAAAGTGCCATGGTAATCGTGGCCGCTGCGAGCAGTAGAGAGAGCAGGAGGTTGGCTGACACGGGCCGTGCAGCGATCCAGAGGGAGAAGGCCATGACCGGGTCGGAGAGTACTGCAGGTTGAGGCTGAAAACCACTGTTGGCGAATATTCCCATCAGGGTGTCGCGGTTCCATTGGTGGTTGAAAGGAACGAGTTGCAAGATAGTACAGGCAGCTAAGTACACGGTCAACGTCCACACGAGGCGCCTCGACGAGCGCCCCTGCGCCCAATCGGGCTGTCGCATCAACAGAAATGCTCCTGCAACCGCGTATAACAGGGCAGACCCCGGAAATCCCCCGTAAAATGTCATGTGCCCTAGTGAGAAGGTGCCCCCGAGTCCCTCTCCGAAGACCCACACTGTAACGCCCCAGAGAACACTTCCGAAGGCCGCCAGTCGCTGGAGAGATGGGGCGACAGGCAGTAGCAGACCGCAGGCGAGGGTCAGTTGAATGGCGACAACAAGCAGATTTACCAGCACGGGAGATTGCCCGTACATGAACTGTGTGAACTTGATGGCTGGCACAGCCCAAGACACAGTGGATTCCGACACTTGTTGCAACAATGACGGCATGACGGAGTTTGGAAGATTGCCGTAAAACGCAGTCTGAAACATTCCAGGCTGCAACTGGAGAATTGCATCGACAACCCACATCACGCCAAGTCCGATACGGAGGAAGCCATAACCGGATTGGTCTTTCAAGGCCACACTGTCAATCACGCGTACCATATTGACTCATCCTGTCTAGCATAGGCTCGGACTCCGACGATGGCGAACGAGCCCATCATCATGACCGCCATGACGATGGCACCAATCTGTTGGTCAGCAATCGGGGTCAGCCAAGGCCAAATGCGTGGGCGTGTGACATAGAACGTGTACCACGGTGAGCGCGCTACAATCATGAAGATGACAAGCGGCATGCCAAGGTTGTAGTTGAGCAGAAGCGCTAACATCTTCTTGCCAGGGGTGAGGTCCCAGAGCGACCGCCACAAGACAAGCGCGACGGCGAAGAAACAGAGGTGTTCGAAGAAGTGAAACGGTTCATTCCGCAGTGCGAAGTCGTACAGGGCCGGGATATGAAAAATCGCGATGACACCGTTAAAGATGAGGGCGGTAATAATCGGCTGCGTTTGATTGCCGGACATGCGTTGCACAAACCGAGAATCGAGTAGGCGCTGAACCATCCAATTTGGCGTTCCGGCAATGTACAAGGGCGCCATGACGACGATTTCGAGCATATGGGCGAACATGTGTACAGAAAACAGGTAGTTGTCCGACACGTAGTCGAGGGGGCCGCCGAACGACAGGTACAAGAGCACACAAGCCGAAACAAATGCGACTAGTTGTCCACTTGTGACCGTCCCGGGACTTCGGTAAAAGCGTCGGAGGGGCCCGTAAGCGGTCAGTAAGTACAGGACAAGTACCCCGGCCGCCACTGCAGCGATTTGCGGACTAATGATATCCATCAGATTGGCAGTAGAAAATATGCCAGGCATAGTGAGCCTCCTTTACTCCAATAACAAAAGGGCCTCCCGAGGGAGTCCGCGACGATGGCGTAACATGGCAATCGCTAAACCGGGCTCCGGTCAATGCGCCACGGAACCCTCTTTCATGTTACCATAGATGGGGACAAAAAAACTAGACTCGGAAGGCAGCTGTCAAGAGCAGCCCCTTACACCGAGATCGCTGTGTCAACTGGGGGCATTCGTGGTGACTTTGTGGCAGTGGACATTTCTTCTCGCGCTTGCGACCTCGGCGGTGGGGTTGATACTGTTCGGAGGTTTTACCTTCCGAATTAAACCCCGTTTCCCATTTCTCCTCGTGACGCTGCACGTCGTGGGGGCGACCGCTACTGTTGTGTTGTTTTGTGTTTTGTTTGCACGGTGGTTGATGCACTATGGCCCGTCACACGCGTATGCGGGTATCGTGCTCTGGGCTTCGCTGATTGTCATTCTGGCGACCTTTCTGTCGGGCCTGTACTTTTACTTTTTCTACAATGCCCGACGCCGGGGACTCGGTTACCGTCTGTTGGTTACGCACTTGGTGATGGCCGCGTTGTCCTTTGTCTGCATTATCGCGAGTGTCGCGGAGCTGTCCGGAACTGGCTTGGTGAAGTCGACCCTGTTTCCAACAAATGGATATAATTTCCACAAGCACGCACATATGCAACAGGTAGGACAGGCTAACATGCGAAAGAGTTAAAGCAAAGGTGTCAAAACTAGAGCTAAAAAGGGCCTCCGCTGGACGCGAGTCGCGCCTAGGGGAGGCCCACCGCTTACAGTCAATCAGTGTAGTGGTATCAGTGAATGACCACCAACTTCATCTCCGTCATCTCCTCAATCGTATATCTTGGCCCTTCACGGCCAATCCCGCTCTCCTTTACACCGCCATACGGCATCTCATCGCTGCGGTAGTTTGAGGTTTCATTGACCATCAGGCCACCGACGTGGATTTCTCGAGCGCCTTTCAACATGACGTCGAGCGATGAGGTGAAAAGTCCCCCTTGTAGCCCGTACTTTGACTGGTTGACGAACGCGATTGCTTCATCGATGTCTTTGTAAGGGTTGACAATGACCAGCGGCGCAAACGCTTCCTCGCAGCATACCTTTTGCCCGAGGTCCACATCCGTCAGAATGGTTGGCTGCACGACAGCGCCCTCACTGATGCCGCCTAGGTGCAACTTGGCGCCTGCATCGACTGCTTCTTGAATCCAAGCGACAGCTCGCTCAGCTTCACGCACGTCAATCATGGGGCCGATGTCTGTCGTCGGGTCAGTTGGATCGCCGACCTTCAACTGCTTGGTTTCAGCAACCAATTCCTTGAGAAAGGTGTCGTAAACATCCTCGTGGACGAAGATGCGCTGAACAGAGATGCAGATTTGCCCGGCGTTGTTGAACGCAGTCCGAGCGCAGCGAACTGCCGCGTGTTTCACGTCGGCGTCGTTGTGGACAATGGTCGCGCTGTTGGAGCCGAGCTCTAGGGTGCAGCGGCGAAGTCCGATTTTGTCTTTGAGGTGTTTACCGACTCCTGGGCTACCGGTAAAGGTGTAGAACGCGAACCCTTCCTCTTCGAGCAGCCACTCACCAACGGTTCGCCCCCCGCCCGTCACCAGGTTGCCGTACCCACGCGGGAGACCAGCTTCCTCCATAAGTTGGCACAAGCGGATTGCGACGAGCGGCGTCGTGCTGGCTGGCTTGAGCACGAAGGCGTTGCCAGCGGCAATAGCTGGCGCAATTTTATGCGCCACAAGATTAATTGGAAAGTTGAACGGTGAGATGGCGCACACGACGCCGACCGGGGTCCGCAACGTGAACGCTAGCTTTCCAACCGGGTCTGTGGTCGAAATCGGCACCATTTCTCCGTGAATGCGCTTGGCTTCTTCAGCCGCGATCGTGAATGTGCGCTGCGCACGGCCGACTTCCGCAAACGCTTCTTTGTATGGTTTGCCGCCCTCTTTGGCGACCAAGAGGCCGAGTTCCTCTTGGTGCTTGTGCAAGAGATTCGCCGTGCCGAGCAGGATTTGGTAGCGCTGCTCTGTGCTGAGCGGGTGTTCCTTCATCGCACGCTGTGCCGCCGTAACTGCTGTGTGAATGTGTTCGCGCGTGGCGTTTGACGTGTAACCGATGACCTCGCCGGTGAACTTGTTTGTTACAGGCGACTGGTCCTGAGTTTGAATCCACTCGCCAGCAATCCAAAGACTCATGCGAGAACGCTCCTGTCTGTATTGTTGTACTTTGTCAAGCGTGAGTGAGCAGGCATGACGCTCCCTACGCCTTCACTGCGATTTACGCGAGTTCAACGACGGATTCGCGGATCGCCTCTGTAAAACGGCTGAGCCCTTCGTTCAGTTCTTCATCCGTGATCACGAGCGGTGCAAGCAGGCGCAGGACGTTGTTGTAGACGCCTGCTTTGACGGTAATCACGCCTTTTTCTAGACACTTTTTGCTGACCTTCGCCACGACTTCCGGATACGGTTCCTTCGTGACTCGGTCCTTGACGAACTCAACGGCGACCATGGCCCCTTGGCCGCGCACATCCCCGATACATTCAATCTCCTGTTGCAACTGACGGAAGTGATTTAGGCTCCGGTCACCCATGACTTGTGCTCGAGCAGACAGGTTGTCGCGCTCCATAATCTCGATTACCTTAAGCGCAGCCGCCGCCGCAAGCGGATTGCCACCGTACGTGCCCCCGAGCCCCCCGACTTCCGTGCTGTCCATGACCTCGGCTTTACCCACGACTCCAGAGATCGGTAGTCCGGCCCCCATGGACTTTGCCATCACGATGATGTCCGGATCGAGACCTTCGTAGTGATCGGTCGAGAACATGCGCCCGGTGCGACCGAAACCTGACTGCACCTCATCGACGATAAACACGATTCCGCGGGTCTTGCAGACTTCTCGCAAACGGGGCAGGTAGTCGGGCGGCGGAACAATGAAGCCGCCTTCGCCTTGGACGGGTTCCAAGATGACCGCTGCGACGTCGTTCGCATCTACATAGGTGTCGAACGCTTTGACCATTGCATCAACACACTCGTAGCTGCAAGCGTCAGGCGTCTGACCAAACGGACACCGGTAGCAGTTTGCGTACGGAAGCCGATAAATCTCTGGGACAAACGGCCCAAATCCAGCCTTGTAGGGATGAACTTTACTCGTCAGCGACATGCCGAGTGTGGTTCGTCCATGGAATGCGTAGTCGAAGGCAATGACTGCTTTTCTGCCAGTGTAACTCTTCGCGACTTTGATTGCATTTTCCACGGCCTCGGCACCGCTGTTCGCTAGCAGGGCCTTAAGAGGGCCGGCAATGGGGGTGATTCGGCAGAGCTCTTCAGCGAGCCGGAGATACGGTTCGTTGAGCGTTACGTGAATACAGGTGTGGAAAAACTGCTCTGCTTGAGCCTTCACAGCCTCAACGACTTCCGGGTTGGCGCTACCGACGTTGAGGCAGCCAATGCCGCCTGCGAAGTCGAGGTACTCGCGGCCTTCACTGTCCCACATGCGGGCACCCTCTGCCTTTGAGATGCAGATTGGGTTCTGCACGGATACACCTTTTGGCACAAACTGATTTCTGCGTTCCAGCCAGTTCGCTGGCTGCACCTCGGTAGGCGACTGTGCGCTAGACAAGGTGAAATCCCCCTCTCGAGTGTTCGCGAACCGACGGCCTGCTCTGCCATCGTTCGTGGCAATCAATTGATAAACAAGAAACGTGCCATGCGTGACGCAGTGAGTGCTAAGGTGACTAGTGGATTTTCAGTCTCTTAAAACTATTCATCTTGACGGGCGGTGCCGCTTCTGATTCAATTTTGACTTGAAGCGTGCTACGGTGATGCAGTTTTGATTCGGTGGTCAGTTACAACCAGAGGCACGTCCTCAGGACTGCGATGGGAGGCTGCGAAAATGGATGTCTCGGTGTTTGATCGACTCGATACTCCGGTTTTGATGTTTGACCGCCAGGGCCAGTTGGTGTTTGCGAACGCCGCCGCAGTCAGTCTGCTCTCTGTTGAGTCGCCGACCTGTCGTTGGCCGGATGTCTACGACGAACTCCCCGATTGCTATTCGTATCGCATCCACTCTGCGATGGAGTCGGAAGAGCGACCAGCGATTGTCCTTGAGTGCTTGCCACCACAAGACCCCGTACTCGCAGAGGAGAACCGAAGACTGAAGGGGCAACTGGAAGAACTAGAGCGCCTGATGCATGAAACTTCGGACGAACTGTTTGTGTCTGACCACGAAGGTCGAGTCGTCTGGGTCACCGACCGCGTGGAGACTCTCTACAACTTGTCCCCGCGCGACATCATTGGTAAAACAGTGTTTGAACTCGAGGCAAATCGGCTGTTTTACCCGTCCGTCACTGCCATTGTGCTGCGTGAAAGAAAGCGCACCACGATTTTGCAAACCGCGTACGACGGTCGCCGCATCGCCGTTACAGGCACACCTGTCTTTGACGACGACGGTCGCCTTGTGCGCGTAATCTCAACGGGAATTGACGTCCGCGACCTCGTCGGCCTCATGCCGACAGCGGTACCGACAGAACAACAGGGAAGCAAGGGACGACGGCGCGGTCCGGCCGCCGTAGAGCCTTGGCGACGATTAGAAGCGGGAGACGGGGCACAGTCGTTCGTCGCAACTTCTGTTTGTATGCACACCTTGCTGCAAAAACTTGAGCGCGCCGCCAAAACAGATGCGACGGTGCTCCTTCTCGGAGAAACCGGTGTCGGCAAGAATCGCCTTGCGAAAGCAGTTCATGATTGGAGCGAGCGCCGATCGGGCCCGCTGATTGAAGTCAACTGTGCGACGATTCCGGAAACGCTGTTCGACAGCGAGTTATTCGGGTACGCCAAAGGCGCATTCACGGGCGCAAACCGAGAGGGAAAGCGCGGTAAAGTGGACGCGGCGAACGGTGGCACGCTGTTTTTGAATGAAGTCGGCGAACTTCCGCTTGGGGTGCAGGCAAAGCTGCTGGACTTTCTTCAAACGCACACGTACACGCCAGTTGGCGGGGTGTACCCGATCGCTGTCGACCTGCGAGTTGTCTGTGCCACTAACCGGGACCTTATGCAAATGGTCCGGCAAGGAACCTTCCGCGCAGACCTGTACTACCGGTTGAATGTCATCTCCCTTCGGATTCCGCCGCTGCGTGAGCGACTTGACGACATTGCCCCACTTGCCACACACTTGGTGTCTCTGCTTTCACAGCGATACAGTCTGGGAGCGATGTCTCTAGCGCCTGATGCGCTGGCGAGTCTGTCGGCTCACACGTGGCCAGGGAACGTCCGCGAGTTGGAAAACGTACTGGAAAGGGCTTGTCTGTACTTGGAGCAAGACCAGGGCTTGTTGCGGGCCGTTGACATTACACCTCTTATTGACCCTGCGGACAGCACGGATGCCGAGACTGGCTTCGCCACTCCGGGCCTGCAGCAAAACGGCCACAGCGGTGGGCGATCGCTAGGGCATTCTGGCGCAACAGCGCCGCGGGAAGTGCAACTGGCGGCAGCCCTCGAACAGGTGGAACGTGAAGCGTATGAACTTGCCGCACAGACCTGCCGCAGCACCTATGAAGTGGCCGCTCAACTGGGTGTTAGCCAGGCTACGGCTGTTCGCAGGTTGAAGAAGTTTGGTTTGCAGGTGCGATAAAATCCATGTCAGAAGGGATAAAGCGGCACTGCCAGGGTAGCCCAGGCAGTGCCGCTCACTTGTCGGGATGGGTTAACCAACGGCTGGGCGAATAGGGGCGGTGGACGGTGCTGGACTGCGCAGGCACCACACGAGGTGCTCGCAGGCGCGAACGGTTTCGGTACCGACACCGAGTTCATCGGCAGCGCGAGACACACCTTTGACGATGGCGTTTACGTCGAGTTCATCGGCTGTGTCAGCGAGGTAGTGCAGGGTCCCAAAGGTTACAGAAATGGCGGCGACGACCGGGTCAAGGCCCAAATTCGCCAATGCGTGCATCACACCGCGACAAGTCTGCAAAATCGTGGACGGGTCGCGATGCAGTGCTTCGACAGCTGCCTTGACGGCAATTTCAGATGCAAAGCGGCTGATTTGGTTTAGTTCCTGGTGGTTGACGTATCCATGCAGGTTGTACACCAGGGAGTCTTGGATCACGGATGCGAGGAGGAAGTCCCCCGACCGTTTCTCCAGTTCAATCATGTGACGCAGATGAGCTTCGAGTTCGGCGTGATTCAGCGGATGGCTCATGGGACCGACTCCTTTCGTGGGTTTTGTTACAAAAATTCAGCAATATCCATGCCAGGTGTTCACCGGAGGGGTCCAGTTGTTGAGTCGCGGTTCCGAACCCGCGGGTTGAGACCTCGTTTTCAATCTTATTTCGCTTCTGTCTGACGCATGCGTCGGCGTTGAATGGCCTGGTATTTGCGACTAACGGTCGACTGGTTAATGCCGAGTGCCTTTGCTGCCTTGGTGCTGGAGTGATACTTTTCCATCGCGAGGCTCACCAGTTCGTCTTCCACTTGTTCGATCGCCTGCTTCAGCGGGACCACCTGCGAGAACCTGCGTGGTGATTGTCCATCCGCCGCGGCGGGACCTTTCATGAGAATCTGTTCGACGACGCTCGCATCGATTACGTCTTCGTTTGCGGAGATGGCAATGCGCTGCACAAGATTTTGCAGTTCACGAACGTTTCCCGGGTAATCGTACGCTTCCAGCAGTTCTAACGCAGAACTCGTCAGGCGCAAGTCACGCTGGTAGGTGCTGTTGAATTGATAGAGAAAGTGGTTGGCGAGAATCCCGATGTCTTCCGTGCGCTCGCGCAACGGCGGGATGTCAATTGGGAAGACATTGACACGGTAAAACAGGTCTTCGCGAAATTTCCCCTGCGCAACTAAATCCGGGAGTGACTGATTGGTTGCAGCAACGATGCGTGTGTCGAATCGAACAGGCTCTGTCGAACCGACCGGGTAAACCTCGCGCTCTTGAATCGCTCGCAACAACTTTGCTTGAATTGCAAGCGGGATTTCGGAAATTTCATCGAGGAACAGTGTCCCCTTGTCCGCTTTCACGAACAACCCAGCTTTGCCGTGCGGGTTTGCGCCAGAAAACGCGCCCTTTTCATACCCAAATAGTTCACTCTCGAGCAGAGACTCAGGGATGGCAGAGCAGTTGATTTTGATCATCGGTGCGTCGCGGCGTTCAGAAAGAGAGTGAATCGCACTCGCGATGACTTCTTTGCCGACCCCAGATTCGCCCTGTAATAGAACCGTCGCTGAGAACGGAGCGACACGTTCGGCCTTCTGCATCACAGCGTGCATCACAGGGCTTGAATAAATCGGCATCAAGCCGTTGACCTGCGTGACTCGTTGGCGCAACTCTTCAAGCTCGCGTTTGTAAGTTTCACGCTGTTTCCGCGTCGACTCTAACTCCCGCTGCAGGCGTGAGAATTCCGTCAGGTCACGGGATGCCAGGATAATCTTCTGCAGTTTTCCGCTATTCGCGAAAACGGGATTTCCGACCGTCAGAACCTGAGCGTCGGCCGAACTGTCCATCATCGATACTTTCCGCTTGTGCTTCTGCACCTCACGAATGACACGGTTGATAATCGACGTTTGTGGCTTGAATTTCGGCAGGGTCTTTCCAATTAGTGTCGGCGGCGGCTGGTCCCACTGACTGGCGACGTAGTTTTCACTTGCCCGAAGAACTTGCCCCAAGCCGTCGACGACCACGATTTCATCGTAAATGGTCGAGAGAATGGCGTTGAGGTCCTCATTCAGTTCCTTGACGGAATCGAGTTCCATCGCCATAGCTTCTGCCGAAGGCAAGTCAGCCAACACCAACGCATAGCCGGTCATCACTTGGTTGTTCACGAGCGGTACGAAGTCGATCAACATCGTGGCCTGATTCGACGAGTAGATAACTTGGTTCAGCAGGTTGTTTTGGGTGCGCATCACGTACTCGAAATACTGCTTGCCGAGCACTTCGTTGAGGCGGGAGTCGGCAAGGTCTTGTGGTGCCATCCGCAAGATTCTATGCGCCTCTGCATTGCTGTTCACAAGTCGGAAGTTGAGGTCGACAATCATCAGTCCGCGCGGGATAGACGTAAATAGGTTGCGCAGCCAAGACAGTTCATCGCCGTTTGATGCCAGAACAGTGTTGAGGAAAAAGTCTTCCCTAAGAATGTACTTTAGTTCGCCTGCTCGGCGAACCAGCGTCACCTCCTGCGACAGCACATCAAGGGCTCGTGCAGTTAGTTGTTCAAACGGCAGAACCGGCAGCGGAGCGCTGTCCGCAAATGCTTCCCAGAGGCCATTGTCCCCTCTCCGGTCCTGCAGGTGAAGCAGCAGAGCGAAGCTTTTGACCGGCACATACTCCCCATTCACATCGAGAAACACGTAGGATGGGCCATCGGCCTTCAACCGCGCTTTGACGACGTCAAGGTCAGTGTTCGAAGTGACGACGATCGGTGTCTGCAGGTCGTCTGCCAGCGCCAACGCGAGAGCTCCCTTCATGCACAGACACATAGGCTATGCGGGTTTGCATGAGTTTTACGAGATAAAAGTATCACACACAGAGCTAAAATTCAATCTTTTTGAATTGGTACGCGAATTGCTAGGCATTGTAGGGTAGAAAGGTTTGTCAGCTTCTGTCGAGGTTCGAGGAGGGATATAAGCTTTCTGCTACCACGTACGTTGTTTCTCGCCAGTCCAGCGCAGGCGTCGGGCTGCACAGAGGTTTTGGCTGCCAAAGTGGCGTGTGACCTGCCGTTGACCTGTCTGAGCGTGGCGCGACTCAGTTCCAGGCGGCGAGAGCAGTGGCCGCGTACAGCAACGGACGATTCCATTCACCGTCATGCACCTTAAGGGAGGGGCTAGTATGCAAGCAAGCAAGGACGAAGTGCTTCAAGAGTCGGGGAGAGTCCTTGGTATGATTCACAACAAGAACCTGACACAGGATGAGCGCAACCGCATTGTTGAAGATTCACTCGAGAACTTTCCAATGTACGTGACGAAGGCGATTCTTGAGCACCGTAAGTCAAGTTCAACAGATTTTTCCGTCGCAGAGTGGGAAGACGAAGGGGCTGTGTTTCGCGACACCAACGGCAAAGAGTACATTGACTGTCTTGGGGGATTTGGCGTCTACATGCTCGGGCATCGGCACCCCAAAGTCGTGGCAGCGGTTCAGAGCCAACTCCAGCGCTATGCACTGCACAGCCAGGAACTGATTGATCCGCTGCGCGGGTATCTCTCCAAGCTCGTCGCGATGATTACACCGGGTGAGCTTCGCCACTCGTATTTGGTCAATTGTGGCACGGAAGCGAACGAGATGGCGCTCAAGCTAGCGCGACTCGCCACTGGCAAGACAGACTTTATCGCAACGATCGGCGGCTTCCACGGCAAGACTTTTGGGTCCTTGTCGGCGACCGGCAAGGCTTTGTTCCGCGAACCATACCTGCCGCTCGTCCCGGGTTTTCACCACGTACCATACGGCGATGCCGATGCGGTCGAACAGCAGATCCGTTCGATTCTCGCTACGGGTGGAACGGTGGCAGGCGTGATCGTCGAGCCCATCCAAGGCGAAGGCGGCGTCAATATTCCGCCCACAGATTATCTGCCGCGCCTGCGCCAAATCTGCGACACCTATGAATGCCTGCTAATTCTCGATGAAGTGCAGACGGGGATGGGGCGCACGGGTCGCATGTTCGGTGCCGAACACACGGGCGTCGTACCTGACATCATGACTCTCGCGAAAGCCTTTGGCGGCGGAGTGGTGCCGATCGGCGCGATGGTCGCGCAGCCAAAGTGGTGGGGCAAGATGGAGGAGAACCCGTTCCTACTGGGGTCTTCGACGTTCGGAGGCAACCCGCTGTGCTCTGCAGGGGCCATCGCAGCCATTAACACCACGCTCGAAGAGGACATTCCTGGTCAGGCGCGTGACAAAGGGCAGTACTTTTTGACGAACCTGCAACGCCTGCAGGAGCGGTACCCAGACGTACTCGCACAGGTGCGCGGTCTCGGCCTCCTGATCGGTATGGAGTTTGTCGACAACAGCCGCGGCTACGCGGTGGCAAGACGCTTGTTCTCCAGACAGGTACTGGTTGGAGGCACACTGAATAATGCGAAAGTCATTCGCATTGAGCCGCCGGCAGTCATCTCCTACGAGCAGATCGACACTGTATTGACCGCGCTTGAAGAGAGCATTGCAGAAGAGTCGAAGGTGGCAGCTGGGGTTCGCTGATGCGATCCTCAGCCCCATAGACGCACAGCAACACATTGCGAGACCCGCATGTCAGCGGGAACTGGATTTCAAGGGGGCGTTGATATTGGCGGACCATGAAGGGCTGTCCAGTAACACCCTGGGTCTGTTTGACTCAGCGGTCATGTCGATTGCCGGCTCAGCCCCGGCGTACTCGATCTCGGCCACTACAGCTGTGTTGATTGCAGCAGTTGGCGTGGAGGCGCCTGCATCGTTGCTGTGGTGCGGCATTCCTATGCTGGGCGTCGTAATTTCGTTCTTGTACCTCAATCGCTGGAATGTGGATGCTGGCGCGTCATACGCGTGGGTCGGCAAGTCGCTGAACGCAAACCTCGGATTTTTGGCTGGGTGGGCACTGATCGTTTCTGCGACAATCTTCATGGTCTCCGGCTCGTTCCCGGCAGGACAAGTCACCTTGGCCATTTTGGCGCCGAAATTACAGAACAGTCTGCTCTGGGTGACAATTGTTGGTGCCATGTGGTTTATCCTCATCGCAATCGTCGTCACCATCGGCGTCCGCATCACGGCTCAGGTGCAGTGGGTCATGTCCACGATCGAGATCATCCTGCTGGTGATTTGCGGCATCACTGCCATGGTGAAGTTTGGTGCGCACCCTGCAAACGCGTTTAGTTGGTCGTGGTTCTCTCCTACAGCGTTCAAGAGCAGCTCGGTTTTTGTCGGTGGCGCTCTCATCGCTACTTTCTACTACTGGGGCTGGGACGTCTCAGCGAATCTCAACGAAGAGACTAAGAACGCGAAGTCCACACCTGGCTTCGGTGCTCTGATTGGCATTATCTTCGTCTTCTTGATGTTTGAACTGTTCACGGTCTCAGCGCAAATGGGCTTGAGCCTGAAGGAGATTAACACTGCAGGAGCCAACATTCTCCAGGTGATGGGCGTCAAGTTGTTCGGCAAGGGCCTTGGGAGCATCATGGCCCTAGCAGTCGCACTTTCGACGATTGCCACGCTTGAAACCACCTTGATTCAAGTGACGCGCACGCTCTTCTCGATGGGGCGCGACGGCGTCATTGCCAGGATATTCGGCAAGACCCATGCACGTTTTAAGACACCCGTTGCTGCGAGTGTGGTGGTTGGCGTGTTTGCGATGCTGCTGTTTGTACTCTCGAACTTCTTGTCCTCTGTCAGCACCGTGTTGACAGACGCCATCAATGCGATTGGCCTGCAGGTCGTGTTCTACTATGCCCTAGCGGCCATTTCGGTGATTGTGTACTACCGCCGCGTGTTGTTTAAGAGTGTTGCGAACTTCTTCTTGTTGTTCTTGTGGCCTGCTGTTGCTGCAATATTCTTAATCGTTGTTGGCGCGTTTGACGTCCCGTCCCTCGGCATTGTCACAAACAGCATTGGTATTGGGCTCATCCTGGTCGGCATCGTGCCGCTGGTGTGGATGCGCGTGAAACACCATCCCGCCTTTTACAGCCACAAACGAGAAGTGTTTGGCCAGGACCATGCTGTAGACGTGGGTGTTCCCCCGATTGATTTGACACCGCTCGGATAACTGTGAACGTCATGTCAGTGCTTCGTGGCAGCGGAGCACTGACATCTTTCGAACAGGAGGAGGACAAAGTGGTGGTGGTCGACCGTTCGAGATTGGCTAGCCTGACGGCACGCGAGCAAAAGTGGTTCAAGAGCCAGCACCCGAAGTCACAAGAACTATTTGAACAGGCGCATGGTTCACTGTACGCTGGCGTCCCAATGCTGTGGATGATGCGCTTCGCGGGTGGATTCCCAGTGTTTTTGGAGGAAGCTGTCGGCGCGCGTGTGGTGGACGTGGATGGTAATGAGTACGTCGATTTCTGCCTCGGAGACACCGGGGCGATGACTGGCCATGCCCCAGCAGCAGTGGCAGACGCAGTTGCGCGTCAGGTTCGCCGAGGCAGCACGGCCATGCTTCCGTCCCGTGATGTCATTTGGCTAGGAAACGAGTTAAAGCGCCGTTTCGGCCTTGCAGCTTGGCAGTTGGCGCTGACTGCAACCGACGCGAACCGGTTCGCCATTCGAGTTGCCCGCGCCGTCACAGGTCGAACGCGTGTACTTGTCTTCAACTGGTGTTACCACGGTACGGTGGACGAGAGCTTCGCCACTTTGCAAGGCGGGGACGTCCTGCCGCGCATCGGCAACCTTGGCTACCCCGTACCTCCTGCTGAGACTACCCGTGTTGTCGAGTTCAACGACGTATCAGCCCTTACGGATGCACTCCAGTCTGGCGACGTAGCGTGCGTCCTCGCTGAACCAGTCATGACGAATATTGGCATCATCCATCCAGACCAGGGATTCCACGATGTGTTGCGGCGCTTAACCAGAGAGACCGGCACTCTGCTCATCCTTGACGAGACGCATACGATTTGCACTGGGCCGGGTGGGTACACCAAGGCTTACGGTCTGGAGCCGGATTTGCTCACGATTGGCAAGCCAATCGCGGGAGGCGTCCCGGCGGCCGCGTATGGCATGTCGCTTGAAGTGGCTGCTCGACTGAGCGAGAAACTAGAGGTCGAAACCTCTGACACGAGTGGACTCGGCGGTACTCTCGCGGGCAACGTACTGTCTGTAGCGGCTGCGCGGGCGACACTAGAACATGTGTTGACTGAGGCGGCGTTTGAACACATGACTGCGCTTGGCCAACGGTTTGCCGATGACGTTGAAGGAGTTATCAAGCAAGCCGGTCTGCCCTGGCACGCGACCCGACTAGGGGGCAGGGTGGAGTACTTGTTCCAACCACATCGTCCGACAAACGGTACGGCTGCTGCCGCTGCCTGGGACCACGACCTTGATCTGTTTATGCACCTGTACATGCTTAATCGCGGTGTTCTCATGACACCGTTCCACAACATGGCCCTGATGTCTCCGGCAACCACCGCACAGGATGTGGCGCGACACACGGCCGTGTTTACCGAAGCGGTGGAAGAACTGCTCGGTTGAAGGCGGGTCCGTTTCACACGTTACAGTCACATCACGAATGGGAGGGTGCGACATGACAAAGACCTACGCGAGTTACATCAACGGTGAGTTTGTCGACACAGCTAAACACTTTGCTGTCATTAACCCAGCTACGGGTGAAGTCATCGCTGAAGTCGCAGAGTGTGGGGAGGCAGAACTGAACGCAGCGGTCGCAGCAGCGAAGCAGGCGTACCCAGCTTGGCACGCGCTAGGGCCGGTGGGGCGCGCTGAACTCCTGCTCAAGTGGGCAGACATCATGGCAGCGAGAGCGGCGGAGATTGCGGAACTGGAGACGGCCCAAACTGGCAAACCAATTGTCATGACAGAGTCGATGGACGTGCCGTTTTCGATTGACAACATTCGCTTTTTCGCAGGTGCCGCGCGCGTGGTCCCCGGCCTCGCCAGCGCGGAGTACACGCCTGGCCACCTGAGTTCCATCCGGCGCGAACCGATGGGCGTTGTCGGGCTCATTTCGCCGTGGAACTACCCGCTGAACATGGCGGCCTGGAAGCTTGGCCCGTCGTTGGCGGCCGGGAACACGGTTGTCATGAAACCGGCCAGTCTGACACCGCTGACGACGATTGAGATGGCCCGCGCCGCGGCTGAGGCAGGTATCCCTGCAGGGGTTCTCAACGTCGTCACCGGCCCGGGGCGTGTGGTCGGCGAGGCACTGGTGAACCACCCAGATGTCCGGATGATCTCGCTCACTGGCGACACCGCTACAGGTAAGCGCATCATGGCACAGGCTGCAGGCACTGTGAAGAAACTGCACCTCGAGCTCGGCGGCAAGGCGCCGTTCGTGGTGTTCGCTGACGCAGACATGGACGCCGCAGTGCAAGGTGCCGCGGTCGGCGCGTTTGTCAACTCAGGCCAGGACTGCACTGCTGCTACGCGCGTGTACGTTGAGCGGGCAGTCTACGAGGAATTTCTCGACCGCATGACAACGCGTACCGCACGAGTGAAGGTCGGATTGCCGATGGACCGCGACACAGAGATGGGCAGCCTCATATCGGTCGAGCACCGGGATCGCGTTGCCGGTTTTGTCGAGCGCGCGCGGCAGGCAGGCGCAACAGTGCTGGTCGGTGGCTCCGCACCGGCTGACCCTGAGCTCGCAGGGGGAGCCTACTACTTGCCGACACTGATTGCAGGTGTCGCACAGGATTCGGAAATCGTGCAACAAGAAGTGTTCGGACCGGTCCTGGTTGTACTGCCTTTCGATACCGAGGACGAGGCCGTTGCGCTCGCCAACGACGTCGTGTATGGACTGGCGTCATCGGTCTGGACGCGCGATGTCTTCAAGGCTAACCGCGTCTCCGGGCAGATCGAGGCGGGCACAGTGTGGATTAACGACCACATTACGATTGTCTCGGAAATGCCGCACGGTGGATACAAACAGAGTGGCTTTGGCAAAGACATGTCGGCGTACGCGCTCGAGGACTTTACGCAAATCAAGCATGTCATGGCTGACGTCACTGGCAAAGTCGTGAAGGACTGGCACTTCATTAAGTAATGGCTGAAAGTAATGGCTGAAAGTAATGGCTGAAAGTAATGGCTGAAAGTAATGGCTGAAAGTAATGGCCGATCGATTGACACATAGGTAATGAGCGGGCGGGCCGGTTGGCCCGCCTTTGCGTTTGGGGACACAGATTATCACGTCAGATTAGAACACATAGAGAAGCTGCGTAGTTATTTTGCACTAGTACGGTTGGACTTAGAAATGGATGATCTGTATCTGTGCTCTGCGACCATGTGGACGTTAGAGTGAAAGGAGAGTGTTCGTCAGAACGGGAGTGGGGCTAATGAGTCACAGTATCATCGACGCGCCACCAACTTACTCGATTCCATACACCACTACAGCCACTAGAGAAGTGTCAAAGACGCCGACGGCGAACGAACAGGTGTCCAGACCGAGTCAACCTGAATCGCCGCACAATCATCGTAAAGAATGGATTCGGGATGTTGTCATCGGCATGGCGGACGGACTCACTGTGCCGTTCGCGCTGGCGGCTGGCCTCGCTGGCACGCTGTCCACCACTGCGCTCATCATTACAGCCGGCCTGGCGGAAATTGCCGCCGGTTGCATTGCCATGGGGCTTGGCGGATACCTCGCCGTCAAGTCTGACCATGAGTACTTCGTTGCCCAGCGGATACGCAAGGAACAACAGGTAATGTACGCGGCGGACGAAGAGCGCCGGAAGTTAGCAACATTGTTGGCTGGTTGGGGGCTCCCACATGAACAGGTGGAAGCTGCGGTAGAGTCAATTTCGGATGACCGAGAGCAGTGGTTGGACTTCATGATGAAGCACGACCTGGGGCTGGAAATGCCTCGCCCAGAACGCGCTCGCAACAGTTCCGTGACGATTGGCGCCTCGTACGCGGTGGGTGGACTGGTGCCGCTGTTGCCCTACATGTTTCTTCCCGACCCGAAGACGGCTTTGCTCATCTCCGTCTTTGTGACGCTCATCGCTTTGTTCATTTTCGGCTTCGGCAAAGGTAAGTTTCTCGGCACTAACGCCTTTCGTAGTGCGCTTCAGACCACGGTGGTCGGAGGAGTTGCCGCCGCAGTAGCCTACGCGGCGGCGAGGTGGATCGCCTAGTTCTATTGGTTGCCCGCGTAGTCTTTTCTTGCCGGAGAAATGCATCGCCTGCATCTGGTTGGCTGGCAGAGCAATCCGTAAGGTTTGAGTGAATCAATTTCGGTCGAACGCGCAGCTTTGGCTCTGGAACGAGTAGCGGCAGTAAAGGGGTGGCGTACGTGTCGAGAGTCATACTGCGCGACGGGCGTGTATGTGAATTCCGGACGCTCTGCGACACTGATGAAGACAGACGGCTTTTGAAGGACTTGTTTCACCGCGTGTCAGCACAGAGCATGTACTATCGGTTCTTTCACGCCACCAGAGATGTTCCAGATGAGTTCCTGCAGCAACTGACCGAGGGAAATGGGCTACAACGCCTAGGCATCGTCTGTCTATCGGCAGACCGCGCCATCGCGGTCGGGTCTTACACTGCCGAAAGCCCATCTGCCGCTGAAGTGTCAATGCTTGTCGAGGATACGTTGCAAGGACGAGGAGTCGGAACCTTGTTGCTGGAGCACTTGGCTGAACACGCCTATCGACATGGGTATCGGCAGTTCGTCGCAAGAGTTCTCAGTGACAACCAGAAGATGATCCGCATGTTCGCGACTAGCGGGTATGAATTTGCGACTGCTCGGCATGGGACGGAGGTAGAGTTCGTCCTGCCGCTCACACAAACCGAACGTCAGCAAGCGATGCAGGCGGCTCGTGAAAAGCTTGCCACGGTGACATCTCTGCTGCCGTTTCTGCAACCACGCACTGTGGCTGTAGTGGCTGCCGACCCTGGCGCTAGAAATCTCCGCGATACTTTGCTCGCACACCTGCGGTCGAGTTGGTACACAGGACGAGTCTTTTCCGCCCGTAGTGAGAGCTGTAAAGGGGATGCGACAGCGACGCTCGCCGCACTGTCTGAACCCGTCGACCTTGCTGTACTCGTTGGAACGCCTGAGCGCATCTTGCACTTGGTCGATGAGTGCTCTGTCGCACACGTCCGTGGAGTCGTCATCGCGTCACCTGGTTTTGCAGAGCACGGACAGACAGGGGAAGACATAGAACGTAAAATTGTCCAAAAACTGCGGGCTGCCGGGATTCGGTTGCTCGGGCCGAACTCACTTGGGCTTCTCAATACGGCGTCGGAAATTCGTGCAAACCTGAGTTTTGCCGAGTCTCTTCCGGAACAGGGTGACCTCGCCATTGCGAGTCAGTCTGGATCGCTTGGTTTGGCCATGATGAGGTACGCGAGTCGCATTGGTATTGGCGTTTCCAGCTTTGTCAGCATGGGGAACAAGGCGGACATCTCGGGCAACGATTTGCTGCAGGTGTGGGAGGATGACCCGAGCACGCGTATCATCGCGTTGCACTTGGAGTCATTCGGAAACCCTCGCAAGTTCGCTCGCATTGCTCGCAGGGTCACGAGAGAAAAGCCCATTCTTGTCGTCAAGGGCGCTCGCTCCAGCACTGGGGCACTCGTGTCAGAGTCGCGACAGCCAACGCTGGCCGTGAGCGACCGACTGGTGCGCGCGCTGTTTGAGCAGACCGGCATTCTCCAGTTGGACAGTGTTCAAGAATTGCTCGAAACAGCCGCCCTATTGTCAATGTCACCGCTTCCGGAAGGCCGGCGCATTGGCATCGTCAGCAACACCGCGGGTGGAGCAGTTCTGGCCGCAGATGCACTGCGCACGCACGGTCTTGAACTTGCTGTCCGGCCAACAGACCTAGGGTTCAAGGAGTCTGGTGCTGGATATGAGGCGGCGGTTACGGCGTATTTGAACAACCCGAATATCGACGCTGTGCTCGTGATATTTGTCTGCGTGGGATTTGCCGATGAGGCGAATGTGCTCGAGCACGTGAGTGCTGCCGTTCGCAGCTATCATCAGTCGCATCGGATGCAGGAAAGGGCCCCATCCCGCAACAGCTCAACTCTGCCGAAACCGATTGTAGCCATTGTCATGACGGACGAGATGGAGGTTCGCTACGTCTACGCGGATGGCGACCGGATTCCTGTCTACCCTTTTCCGGAGCAGGCCATCCGCGCACTGGCTCGAGCCACGGACTACCATGATTACCTGCGGTGCCCCAGAGGTCATCTGCCGGATTTAGATGGATACGACCGCGATACTCTGCAAGCTTTGGTTCGCCGGTTCGCGAACTCTGGTCGCCGGGAGATGAATTCAGCAGAGATTCAGCCGTTGCTCAGTGCAGCTGGAATTCAGGTCTCACCTGTGGTCAGCGGGTCGATACCCCAAGTTTCTCAGCTGCAACTTTGGGTTGAATGTATGGAGGACGCGTGGTTTGGACCTGTGCTCCGCGTAGGTTGTCGAATTGAACCGCCTCCGTCCGGTGCTGACATCTTGCGAATCTTACCCCTGACAGATCTTGATGCAAAGACCGTGGTCAGTGGACTCGAAGAGCAATGGACAGCGGGCGGCGTACTCACCTCAGGCCACCCACTCTCCGAGCAGCAACGGTTGGCGTTGCGCGCGTTGCTGCTGCGCGTGTCTCGCTTGATGGACGAAGGGCTTGGGATAGAACAAGTGACGCTTGGTCACGTCGTGGTTTCGGCGCAGGGAGCGCCCTTTGTACTCCATGGACACTGTCGTTTGCGTGGTGACTGGGTCGTGCGTTCAAGTGTCTAGTTGAATTGTATCCCACACACGCTGTCGTCCGTTCGTACTAGTCCAGTCGGTCACTACAAATCATCCAGGTGGTTCTGTTGTCCATGGCGGAAAATTTGTAGATTGAGGGTACAGGGTGCCGTTGATCGCAGGTGCCTGTACCCTCACTTTGATTGTAAAGGAGCGAGATGAAATGAAGAAAATCTTGCTAGCCACTGACGGATCCAACTCCTCGGTCGAAGCAGGCCGCCAAGTTCGCTCATTCTTGACGGCGTTCCCTGAGGCGCAGCTGTTGGTGGTGTATGTCATAGCGCCGATGGCGTACTCGTTTGACACTGGCACAATTCTACCGGACATCGAACGACACGAAAGAGAAGCCGTAGAAGAAGCCCGCGAGTCTTTCGTGCAAGTGTTTGCTGATGACCCACGAGTTCGCTTCTTCACATCACGTGGAGTGCCAGCAAATGTAATCTGCGACCTGGCCGACAAAGAGCAAGTCGACCTGATCGTTGTTGGCAGCCACGGCAAAGGTTCGGTACAAAGAGCGTTGCTTGGCAGTGTCAGTCAAGCCGTGGTGCGGCACGCAACGGTTCCGGTGCTCGTGGTGCGCGGCCAGCGCAACAACGACGCCAGTGCATCCTGAGTTTGGCGCACACTGGCCCAGAAGCACTGTCATCTCAGCGCTTCTGGCAAATGAGGGAGACTGGAGGATGAACCATGCTGCACTTTGTCGCTTGCATTAAGCAGGTACCAGACAGTCGCGAGATCCGCATTGACCCGAAGACGAATACCATGATTCGCCTAGGCGTTCCCGCGATTGTCAATTATTTTGACACTCGGGGTGTCGAAGCCGCGATCCAACTGAAAGAACAATTCGGCGGTCGCGTGACGGTTATCACGATGGGGCCGCCGACAGCAGAGCAGGCACTCAAAGAGTGCATCGCGATGGGGGCGGACGAAGGTGTCTTGGTCACTGACCGAGCCTTTGCAGGGGCGGATACGTTAGCGACCTCGTATGTCGTGGCGAAGACGGTAGAAAAGTGCGCCGAAACCTGGGGGCCGGTCGACATCGTCTTCTGTGGCAAACAGACACTTGACGGAGACACGGGGCAGGTCGGGCCGGGTGTCGCGTGCCGTCTCGACTGTGAACAGCTGACGTACGTCGAAGACATTGAGGAGCTTGACCCCACACAGCGGACGATCACTGTCCGTCGCCACTTGGAAGACGGCGTACAACGAGTCAAGGCGGAACTTCCTGTCCTGATTACAGCACTTGCTGAATTGAATCAGCCCAGAAGAGCCAGCCTGCCAGGTGTTCTGCGGTCCGTACGGTACAAACCCGTTGTGTGGACCACGGCCGATTTCCCTGATCTGGACCGCAACAAAATCGGCTTGCGCGGGTCGCCGACGATAGTTAGTAAATCTTGGGTTCCGGAAGCCCGTCAGGTGAACACTGAGATGATTTCGGGGCAGACGCTCGGGGAGACCGTTGACAAGTTGCTGGAGCGCCTGGATGAAAGCCACGTGTTCGAGGCGCTTAACCAGGTTTGAGGGGAGTAGATGCAGATGGAGGCACGACCGCAGAAGAAGGCGGTAGGTCTGCAACCGGAGAGCGAAGTCGACTGGCGTGCGTATCAAGGGTTGTTGGTAGTCCTCGAACAACGAGATGGAGTCGCCAAAAACGTATCGTGGCAGTTGCTTGGTGAAGGCCGCCGACTTGCCGACCAACTTGGAACTGAACTCTTGGCGCTCGCTATCGGCCACCACGTAGATGATGTGGCGCGGCAGGCGATTTATTACGGGGCAGACCGTGTGTACGTATGTGACCACTTGGAACTTGAACAGTACCGCACGCGGCCGTACAGTCGCGTATGTCTGGAAGTGATCCACGATTTCAAACCCGAGATCGTGCTGTTTGGTGCAACGTACACCGGGCGCGACCTTGCTGGTGCCATCGCCACGCACTTGCCGACTGGACTAACAGCAGACTGCACACAGCTTGAAGTCGACGAAGACCGCTTGCTGCACGCGACGCGTCCCGCGTTTTCGGAAAAGCAGATGGCCACTATTCTCTGCAAGCAATTTAAACCGCAGATGGCGACGGCTCGCCCTGGCGTGTTTAAGGCGTTGGCGAAAGATGAAACACGGACTGGTGAAATCATTCACGTACCTTATCCGCTCGAAAACCAGGTGATGAATGCGCAGGTCCTGCAATTTGTCGAAGACACAAACCGCATTGACCTGGAAGCTGCGGACGTCATCGTTGCAGGCGGTCGGGGGGTAGGAGGACCGGAAGGATTTCAACTGCTACAAAAGCTTGCAGACGTCCTCGGCGGAGTTGTCGGAGCTTCGCGCGTAGCCGTTGAGGCCGGTTGGATTGACCATCCACACCAGGTGGGACAAACGGGATCTACCGTTCGACCCAAGCTTTATATCGCTGCTGGCATTTCGGGAGCTATTCAGCACGTCGTGGGGATGCAGAATTCGGAGTCCATCATTGCCATCAACAGCGATCCTGAGGCCCCAATTTTTCAAGTCGCACAGTACGGGATTGTAGGGGACTTGTTCGACGTCATCCCGGCGCTTACTGAGGCATTTCGGGCGCGGCTTGCACGAGGAGAGGAGTTGACGGCCAGTGGCGGACGAACGGTTTGATGTGATCGTAGTTGGCGCAGGGCCCGCTGGTACTGCTGCTGCTTTAACGATGGCGCGCGGAGGACTGAAAGTAGCACTGATTGAGCGTGGCGAGTTTCCAGGAGCGAAGAATATTTTTGGCGGTGTCATTTATCGCCAGCAAGTGGAAGACCTAGTCCCTGAGTTTTGGAAGGAAGCACCACTGGAGAGAAACGTCATTGAACAGCGGATGGCGCTGTTGTCTGACGACGGTGTCGTGACCGTTGGGCATAGGAACGAACGGTTCAAGAATCCGCCAAACTGTTGGACGGGTCTGCGCGTGAAGTTTGACCCCTGGTTTGCGGGCAAGGCGCAAGCCGCGGGCGCTGTGCCGGTGTACCAGACGGTTGTGACCGAGATTTTGAAACAGGGTGAGCAAGTCATCGGCGTCCGAACAGACCGCGAGGACGGTGACCTGCTGGCAAACATAGTGATTCTCGCCGACGGGGTGAACTCGCTGCTTGGCAAACAGTTGGGTGCGCACCGTGAGTGGCGACCGGATGAAGTGTCGCTCGCCGTGAAGGAAGTTATCCGGTTGCCCAAAGAGAAGATTGAAGACCGCTTTAACCTTGAGAGCGGAGAAGGGTGCACGATTGAACTGATCGGTGGCACGATGGACATGGCAGGACTCGGATTCCTCTACACCAACAACGAGACCTTGTCGCTTGGTGTCGGTGTTATGGTAAACGACCTGCGCAAACGTCACATCAAGCCTTACGAAGTACTCGATGCGATGAAACAACATCCTTACATCCGTAAACTCATCGCTGGCGGTGAGACGCTTGAGTACTCAGGCCACCTGATTCCGGAAGGTGGTTTTACATCCCTCCCGCGCGTTTCCGGTGATGGCTGGATGATCTGCGGCGATGCGGCGCAGATGGTCAACGCCGTACACCGCGAGGGTACGAACCTGGCCATGACTTCTGGACGCCTTGCCGGAGAAACAGCAATCGAGGCACACATGCGTGGCGACTTCTCCTGCGGAATGCTCGAGGACTATGACAAATCCATTAAGGACTCGTTCGTACGCAAGGACTTGAAGAAGTATCGCGGAATGCACGGGTTGATGACAGAGGGAGACCCGGAGCGGCTGTTCCGCACCCTGCCTGACGCAGTGAACGAAGCAGGCTACCAGTGGCTTTCCGTGGACGCGAAGACGAAGAAGGAAAAGCAGAAAGAGGCAATGCGCACGTTGATTGCAGCGACAGGCGGTCGCTCGGACTTGATGCGGCTCGCCATGCGTGGATGGAGGGCGATGAACGGATGAGCGGGACACTCGAGCAACGTCTCTATAGCATTCGCTACAAGACAGCAGAGAAGTCTCATCTGACTGTCCGCGACGAGTCAGCGTGTCTGACCTGCGACAAAGATTGCAACTTCTTCTGCCCAGCCGATGTGTATTTATGGGATCCGGAGCGAAAGCAATTGAATGTAGCCTACGAGAACTGCATCGAGTGTGGAACTTGTCGGCTGGCATGCCCGAGTGAAAACATCGAGTGGGTGTACCCGACAGGCGGTTACGGGATTACGTACAAGTTTGGCTGAGGAGGCGGCTCGCGGATGCCGAGAGTTGTGCCGATGCGGCGGTTTGCACGACGTGACGTTGCTTGTCGAGTTCAGACGGTGGACTACCCAAGTCTGACGCACTTGGTAGAAGACGCACAGACAGCTGGAGTCAAGCAGCTGCGTCTCGACGTGTTTTCAGTGCAACAGCCTTCAGCGCTCTCGTTCATCACTTATACTTCGCTAGTTCTCTATGTCACTGGATTAGACGTAACGCGCCGGGTTTTGTACCAGTACAAGGAAGTGTGCGAAACGAAACCGTTCGTGGCAGGCGATTTGCCCGACGAGGTGGCTGTTCGGCGTGTCGCGAAACGGATGGAAGACCTAGCCTTAGCCTTGCGACAAGCGGGCTTTGACACCGCCTATGGGCGATTCGTTACACAGGACTTGTAACGGAACGCCCGGGCAGCGTCGAGAGGAGGGGGACACGGTGCAAACGTCGGTGCAAGGGCAACCCGACCCGGAGATGCCCCAACGGTTTAGAGTACGCAGGGGGTTTGTGGAGTGCCCCCTCCGCGGCCGAACAGATGTTGAGGTCTGTTTCTACTGTGAGGTGCTTGATGACCTTGACATGGATAGCCCTCGACCGTACATCACATGTCACGCACATCACGCTGAAGAGACGTGGCAACTGGTGAATTCCTGGATCACGTTGTTTGACATGGCGCGGGCCCGCCACAACGTGAGTGAAGCTTGCAGAGAGATGGGTGTCTCACGGAGAACCTATTACTCCCACTTGGCGTCGTACAAGACTGGCGGTGTCAGAGGGCTGTTGCGGACGATTCGTCGCAGCAGAGTACGCAGTCCGTCTGGTGCGTTTGTGGACCAACCTCCGCACAGCGTGCTGTAGTGTGGTGTAACCACAGTCAAAGCAGCCGACACCGCATAGGGGTCGGCTGCAGCCTGCTTGAAGCGGAAAATTGACGCTCGGTGCCCGCCTTTCAGAGCCTTGGTAGCCGTTTGCCGACCTGTTCTTCCAGGCTGGCTCTGTCGTCCGGATGCGCGACCGCAATGAGTTGACGTGCTCGTTCGCGAAGTGTCTGTCCATGTAGTGCTGCGACACCGTATTCGGTAACGACAAACTGCACGTGATTGCGCGTTGTCGTCACTCCGGCGCCTTCCTGCAGGTTCGCGACAATGCGGGGTCGACCAGAGTTTGTGCGGGAGGGGAGGGCAATGATGGACTTGCCCTCAACAGAGAGACTTGCGCCGCGGACGAAGTCCATCTGCCCACCTACACCAGAGAGTATGCGCGGGCCAACAGATTCTGCAACGACTTGTCCGGTCAAGTCGACCTCTACGGCAGAGTTGACCGACATCATGCGCGGGTTCTGACGGATTACGGCGGTGTTGTTCGTATAGTCCACCGCACGGATGGATACCGCCGGGTTATCGTTAATGAATTCGTACAGCGCATGGCTGCCCATGCAGAAAGTGGCCACAATTTGGCCAGGGTCGGTTGTCTTGTAGCGACCGGTTATGACACCTTGTTCAGTGAGTGCGCGAACACCGTCGGAGATCATCTCACTGTGAACACCGAGGTCCTTGTGGTCAGTAAGTTCAGTTAGCACGGCGTCTGGAATACGACCGATTCCGAGTTGGAGCGTCGCACGGTCAGGAATGAGATCGGCTACATAGCGGCCAATTTCTCTGGAAATTTGATCCGAGGAGCCGACTTCAGAGGCGTTGAGCGACTCTGCATACTCGACACCGTAGGTGATGTCATGAACGGAAAGCAGAGCATCCCCAAGAGTGCGAGGCACGTATGGGTTGACTTGTGCAATGACGATGTCTGCATTATGTACTGCTGCTAACGTTGCCTCAATGGTTGGCCCAAGACTGACGAATCCATGTCGGTCGGGAGGGCTGACGTTAATTAACACAACATGGGGTCGGAACTTAGGCTGTTGTAAAAACCACGGAACTTCTGATAAAAAGATTGGGACGTAGTCGGATAGACCTGTTCTCACCGCATCTCGAAGGTTTTTCCCGACGAACAAGGAGATGTCCTTGATGTGTGGGCGCAGTTCCGATGTGACCCAGGGTGTTGGGCCTTCTAGGTGCAGATGGTACATGGTCACCCCGTCGAGAGACTTTGCTCGCTCGGCGAGTCCAGCCAGCAGGTAATGAGGAGTAGATGCCATCCCTTGTGTGTATATTCGCATGCGGGACTGAATGTGTGACATTGCCTCACTGAGTTGAACCATTTTCACCCGTAACCACTCCTTCGCCAATTCAAGGTCGATAGCAGCTTATGAATGATGCAGATGCGGTGCTTCGGTAGACTGGCATTTAGTGCAGGCGCCAGTCGCTATTTTGTCCCGAGACGAGGATAAAGACCCGAAAGGCGACCGCCATCCCAGGTCTTTATCCTCGATTCGAGTGGTTTTGGGGGGGTAGTGCGTTATAGGATAAGGATACGATCGTCAGCCTCTCCGCGCTTCATATCTGGTTGTCGCGCTCTGTCGAGCTGGATCCGGATCCACCGTACTCCCCGCTTTGCTTCACGGCGAGTTTCGGACACGTGAAGCAACGTGTTTGGTTATTCTCCCCAGCAAGTCACGTGGTAGTCTAAAGTGCCTTCGGCAGAAACAGTGCCTGCTGGGTGTTAGCTGATTTTCATCAGCTATGGAGGAGAGGCCGACGATCCTACCCTTATCCGAATGCCTTGTTATCACTTCTTGTATTTCGGTGTTCCCGCTTGGAACACTTTTATTATCTCCGGGACTGTTGGTCTAGTCATCACTCGATGGGATGGTTTTTTTCTAGGTAATGTGCACTAGTACAAACATACTAGACGAGACTGAGGCATTGATTCTGCGTGGAACCTTCATTATGATGACAAGGAGTAGAAAGGCGGGGTGTGACTGTGATCTCGTTACTTAATCCTGTTGTAGCCATGTTGCTATGCTTGGTACTGGCGATTGGCTTAGTTGCTTGGGTCAAGTAATAACAATGGCAGCCCGCTACAAAGTCGGGCTGCCTATGGTTGGCCTCAGTTCCTGAAGATGTCAGTCTTCGTCTTCGCCTTCCTCTTCGTCGAGCATTTCATTGTAGGCATCGACGACCTTTTGCCACTCTTCGTCGCTTTCAATGTCGGCGAGGACCATCTCATTGCCATCTTCTCCGTCGATGCGGAAAATGACGCCTTCTTCCAAATCCTCTTCAATCGGCAACAGAACTGCGTAGTCCCTACCTTCTACGGTGAGTACTTCGCCGAGCACAAAGCTGTGTTCTGTTCCGTCTTCGTCTTCCAGCACGATGACTTCATCGTCGGTAAATTCGTGGTCATGATCATGGTCGTGATCATCGTGATTCGCCATTCAAAACCTTCCTTCCTCCGGTGGGAAAAAATAACTCGAACAGAATATCATGTCCCGCCTGCAGTGTCAAAGCACGGGTTCACCGGTTACGTCAACAATCTCCCGACGTGCATCCGCTGTCCTCACCGGTCACACGTTCTAGCACGGCGCGTGACAGTTGGTTTGAGACGGTTTGCAACAATTCATTCAGTGCTGTTTGTGCGCCTTGGAATGTTTTAACTTCCTGTATTGTCTCCAACTCCGCCAGCAGTGATTCCATGTCGCGCATCAGGTACTTATAGTGTTCAAACGGTACTTTACGAGCCTGGTATTCAGCAATCTGTTCCTGTAGGTCGCGCAGTTGTGTCATTTTGGCTTGCGCTTTCGGCGTAGCCTTGAGTGCCTTTTCCGCCTCTTGGTAGTGAATCACCTCGGGGGACTGGATGATGAGGTCAGCGAGTTCGTCGGCCTCGGCCCACAGTTCGTTGCGGTCGATCATGCGGTACCTCCTGGTTCTAGCGAAGTGCGTCAGACATTTTCGTGATGGTGGTGTCTGTGATGAAGTTCGTTGTACTTGCGAAATGGCTCGGTCGGCGCGTTCTCGACCTTATCACCGATGACACCAAGGATGATGGCCGCCACAATGCATCCGACCAGTAAGGGGTAGGCATGGGAGATTAGACCGACAATGACCAACGCAAACAACAACCCAAACAGCAGATAGCGGATGGCTAAGGTTTTCCTCACGATGTGCGCCCCTTCCACTCCGGTGTGACAGCAGTCCGCGTTCTCGCCCATTGCAACGTACAAAGAACCCAGCATGATTATAGCACAAACGTGCAGGGAACACTCCCGCAGAGGACTTGACCAGAGTCGAATAGATTCTTAATCTAAACAGGACGGTTTCTGAGAAAGGACATCTAGGAAGACCCTCGCGTGTCTGCGAGTGGGCAGTGGGGGCGGTGCCCGCTGCTTTTTTTCTGCCTAACTGCCAATGTGCCCAGTTGAATGGAGGAATCTGTAATGGCGTGGACACAACCGAGGCTCGCGTTTCCGAACGCGAAGCAGTATGCATTTTTATATGAAGACGCTCATCTCTTGCTGTTGTCCTGGGAGAGGGATGACGCGAAGTTTCTATTTCGGATTGTCGAGCAGAAAGATGGCGAACTGTTGCTGGATTATCCAGGGCAGAAGTTTACGGACACCATCCTTGACAATATTCAGGGCATCTTCTTAATTCAAGTGCAGGAGTCAGACAAAGAAAGCAGGACGTACGCGCTCGGCAGTTATTTCGTGATTGGGAAGCGCAAGTATGGTGCGTACTACGACCGAGAGAGCGACAGCGAGGCACCGGAAGTGGTGTTGTTTCGCATTGCAGGGGAAGCGCCAAACTACGAGTTGCAGGTCCCAGAGGATGCAGAATACGAACAAGTCGCTGCGGCCTTCGTGGAACAGCACGAAGAGATGATGCGCATTATGCCTACGGAAGAACACTAGCTAGTGACCCGCGTCTGTGCCGCACAGTTGATGCCGGAGGCACAGACGCGTCATGACCTACAGGTTGGCGAGCAGAAACTGCGCTAGTTCTGTTCCTTCGGCTTCGTCCGTAACGCCAAAGACGTCCATCACATACGCGGTATTTGCCGCATCGTCGTCGTTCATAATGGCGGTCTTTCCACTTTGAATGACGAAGACGAGTCGCTTCCCATAGAAGTGAGTCGTCGACGTTACGGCGATATCGTAGCGGCCGTGTTCGCCCGCGTAGCCGACATACCGCGTCGAGGTGTGCTCTGTTTCATCGTAGAGAATACCGTCGTGATTCATCCATTTCGTCCTTTCAATGTTAATTCAGGTAAACCACGTGTCACCCGCTGTAGTCGGATAGGTTGAGTTTTCGCCATTCGTTCGAGGCTTCGTAGAACAGCGCGGAGTCCCGTTCGTCTAGTGCCCGGTCGATCAATTTGCGCAGTTCCTCCTTGCGTTGCGCACGTGACTGAACTTCCTGCAAAACACGTGTCACTTCTGCCGGCACCGGAAGCTCAGGCAGGTTGATGAACAGGTAAAGGGTCTCTTGTTTTTGAAAAAAGGTCTGCAGTAGTTCCAGGATGCCTGCTGGTTGGCTGACTTTCTGTAGCACGCCGCCGACTGGAATGCGCGCGATCATGCCGTGCCGACCGATAATCAGTAAGGGAACATTTTCCAAAACAATGTGAGTGAGCTCAACTTGGTGGTGTCGGCCAGCCAAAAAATCGAGAATCTGATCAGCGCCCGAAGGCAGGATTTTTGCCTTCAGGGACAAGATGTCTTCTTTGGCAATCATCGCGATCCCTCCCGATTCATGCTCTTACGAAGGCCGCCGCCCTTCTCGGGCACTTCGCGTGCGCACTCGTTGGCGCTTCGTGAAGTGCAGTGTGCTCTGTATTATCTTGCATCATATCAAACTTTGTATCACTAGAGAAGCGGCGAATGCCCCCCGTGTTGTGCGACAGACCTTTGACTGCCCGTCGCATTAATGCCCTACAGCAGGTGCTGGTTGCGCCCCTGCGCGACGCCAAAGATTGCCGGACTAAACGCCTTCTGCCCAGCGGCATAATACCCGCAGGGAGGCGGGGGCCATGGATAGGTGGGTGTACTTTGCCGGGTTGTATCAGTCCAAGTTTGAAGCGTACTGTGCTGTGATGTGGGTGGAGGCCGACGAGCGAATACGTGGCTCCCAGGCTCAGAGCGAGGTGCAGGTTTATCAAACCCGCCGGGGGAAATTTGGCGTCCGCTTTCGGCAGGAAGCGACGTGAGCATTGTGGGCATGGAACGACGGGGATTCCGCACCCTTGCCGTGGTGCGTGAATCCCCTTTGTCGATCCGGTTACTGCAGTGCGGAGCTCTGGTGCATGCGCCCGTCGTGCGTGTGCCCGTTCTGTCCTGATTCTGTCCGCTTTCGCACAGCTCGCACACGGCGCGGTGCAAAGGTGTGCTGACCATCTCGAGCATGCCCGGAGGTTTCTGTGGACTGTTCGGGTTGTTGTCCGGACTCGCTGGTGGAACGAGCTGATTTTTCCGTACCTTGTGCTTTGTTCTGGCCGGCTGCTGAAGTTGTTTGCTGGCTTGTTGCCTGTGCCAGTTGGATGAGCGGGCACCAGCCCGTCACCCCTTCAGCGACCTTCATTGCGCCAAGCGACATCAGCAGCGCCCGTCCTGGGCTTTGGCGCCGCATACTGAAGCTGGCACCGAGGGCAAGAAGTCCGGCCGTCAGACGTACGTACCTATCTACGGTGCCAATGTTGTTCTGCATTTTCGTCACCCCTTTGCAGCCGCTTCACTTGCATGAGTAGTATTGTCCATGGGTGGCCTTGGTATGTTGTGACTGTGATAAGCCAGAATGTTTGACTTTGACTATTCTTGACTAAAAGGCGCTGCTGAGGCATACTGTGATCGTGGCCAAGATCGCGAACGTGATTCGATAGGAGGATGCTGTATGAGCTTAATTCCGTACGTTGTCGAGCAAACAAACCGTGGGGAGCGGAGTTACGACATTTACTCACGCTTGCTGAAAGACCGAATTATTTTCCTCGGTACACAAATCGACGACCAGGTATCGAACGCGGTCGTAGCACAGCTTTTGTTTCTAGCTGCGGACGACCCCGACAAAGACATCCAGATGTACATTAACAGCCCGGGTGGTTCGGTGACAGCCGGCCTCGCCATTTACGACACGATGCAGCACATCAAACCAGATGTTTCCACAATCTGTGTGGGTTTGGCTGCCAGCATGGGGGCCGTTCTGTTGACCGCAGGGGCTAGTGGCAAACGGTTTGCGCTGCCGAATGCTGAAGTTATGATTCACCAACCCCTTGGCGGAGCGCGCGGACAGGCGTCTGACATCGCCATTCACGCGCAGCACATCATCCGCACTCGCCAGCGCCTCAATCAGATTCTCGCCGACCGCAGCGGCCAAGCGCTGTCTCAAATTGAACAGGATACTGACCGTGACCGCTTTATGTCAGCACAAGAGGCTAAGGCGTACGGTCTGATTGATGATATTATCACCCACAGCGGAAAGTGAACACCAGCGTTCTAAGCGTCAGGGACGAACTGTCGTTTGGGCAGTTTATGGAATTGGCCTTGTACGGTGACGACGGGTACTACACGCGTGCTGTATCCATCGGTGGCAAAGGGTCAGACTTTTACACTGCCGCTCAGTCGCCGCTTTTTGCGCAGGCGCTCGCAAACGCGTTGACAGAGCAATGGGACGCTTGGGGCCAACCAACGGAACTTCAAGTGGTCGAGTACGGGGGCGGGCAAGGAGAGCTTGCCGCCGTACTTGGGCCTGCGCTTGTGCGGCTGTGTTCAGGCACGATTACATACACACTGGTAGACCGTTCTCGGCGTCTGCAAACGTTTCAGGCGAACGCTGTGCACGACGAAGACACACGGCTCCATTATCACTTCGGTGAACCGCGCACGGACGTACCGACCTGTGTGGTGGCCAATGAAGTGCTTGATGCGCTTCCAGTCGAGCGTGTGCGTCGAGTTGGGGACTCGTGGCAGCAGGCGTATGTGAAGTTGGATTCGCAAGGCCACTATCAATGGATGTGGCAGTCGGCTGACGCGAGTATTGCGTCCCTGGCCGACCAATTTCTTCCGATTCCCGATGGCACGATAGGGGAGGTCTGTCCTGGGCTTGCGCGGTTCTTTGCGCGCTTGACTGCAGGCGGTCCTCCCGTTTTCGCGTTGCTGATCGACTATGGTATTGACCGTGAAGAGTGGGCGTCGGGGATTCGTCCGCAAGGGACGCTGCGTGGGTACTATCAACACCAAGTCACTGACGTTCTCGATCACGTCGGAGCACAAGATATCACAGCGGATGTGAACTGGGATCACGTTCGAAATGCCGCCGAGAGCGCCGGGTTCCAGTTTCGGTTTCTCGAGTCGCAAGGAACATACCTAATGTCGCACGGGATTGCGGACGCGTGTCAAACACGCCTGACCGCGCTTGCTTCGAGCGGTCTAGAATCAGTGAAACAAAGGTTGGGCTGGTCTGGGCAACTGAAGCAACTCGTGATGCCAGGGGGAATGGGGGAACGGTTTCAGGTATTTGGATGCGAGTGGAATGTCACATAAAAATGACCCCGGCGGCGTTTTGTGCACCTGTCACCGAATTGTGACATACTATTTGATGGTCGTGGCTAAATGAGTATGGAACAATTCCTGCGGATTGTGTAAGATGAGGTGGAGCCGCAAACGTGTGCAAAGGGGCGTTTGAGTTGACCATTCGCATTGCCATCAACGGGTTTGGAAGAATCGGAAGGATGGTGTACCGACGCGCGCTGCAGTCTGATGACATCGAGGTGGTGGCCGTCAACGGTACCGCAGACGCAGCTGTGTTAGCGCACCTGTTGCAATATGACTCAGTACACGGTCGGTTCGATGCGCCACTCGAACTTGCCGGAGAAGGTTGGTTGTGCCGAGGTAAATACACGAGGGTGCTGAACAGTCGTGATCCGTCTGTGTTGCCATGGGGGGACCTTGGCGTCGACGTTGTGGTGGAGTCAACGGGAGTGTTCCGAACTCGGGAGACGATGGAACTTCACCTCGCACAAGGTGCACGTAAGGTGGTTTTAACCGCGCCGGCAAAGTCTGCTGCTGATGCGGATATCACGGTGGTAATGGGTGTCAATGACTCATCTTACGATGACCACCTTCACGATATTGTATCTGGGGCATCCTGCACAACGAACTGCTTGGCACCTGTAGTCAAGGCCTTGCACGACGAGTTTGGCCTTGAGAGCGGACTCATGACAACAGTCCACTCGTATACGAATGACCAACGAAACCTTGACAACCCACACAAGGACCTGCGCCGGGCACGGGCGTCGGCGGAATCGATTATCCCGACGAGTACCGGGGCGGCGAAGGCGATTGGATTGGTACTCCCTGAGCTGCACGGCCGGTTGGCCGGTTTGTCACTGCGGGTTCCGACGCCGAATGTGTCGATTGTCGATTTGGTTGCGCAACTTTCGCGCGTGCCAAGTGCCTCGGAAGTAAACCATGTGCTCAGGCGAGCAGCAGAATCTGAGTTGGCTGGTATTTTGGGGTACACGGAGGAACCGCTTGTCTCTGTAGACTTTAACGGGGATTCACGGTCCGCCATCATCGATGCGCAATCGACGCTTTCGATGGACAACGGGTCCGTCAAGGTATTGGCTTGGTACGACAACGAATGGGGGTATTCTTGCCGCATGGTCGACTTGGTTCGACTCGTGTCACGGTCTCCAGACGCTGTTCAGGCTCCAGTGGATACGCCAGTGCTGTGGCGCGCATAAGGGATTTACGTTTTTTGGTATTCTGGACAGACAGCAGGAACGGGCGCTCTCCGGCGGAGGGCGCCCTTGTCATGGAGATAGCCTTTCGTGATACGATAGCGGGGAACCACCAGGAGGTTGTCCCATGGAACTGTATTTTGATGGTGCTGCGACGACTCCGCTACTGCCCGAGGTTGAGCAGGCGTTGACAAATAGTTTCTCGCTGTATGGCAACCCGTCTTCTCTGCACGCTAAAGGAGTTGCGTCGGACCGCGCAATTCAGACTGCGCGTCGCGCGGTGCTTGCTCACCTTGGTGCAAAGAGTGGACGAGTCATATTCACTGGTAGCGGAACTGAGGCAAACAACCTAGCCATTGCGGGGGTGCTCCGACGTTTTCGGGAACGCGGACGCCACATCTTGACGTCCGCGATTGAACACCCGTCTGTCCTGGAAGCAGCGCGGGGATGGCAGCGTGAAGGCTGGGAAGTCACGTTCATCTCGCCTCGAAAAGACGGCGGTCTGCGAACTGAAGATGTGCTAGCCGCAGTGCGACCCGATACAGTGTTAGTCAGCCTCATGCATGTAAACAACGAAACGGGTGCCATTTTACCAGTCATTGAAATCGGGCAGATGCTCCGGGAAAGACCTAAGACCCTGTTTCACGTCGATGGTATCCAAGCGTTTGGAAAGTTGGAGACTGCGACTGCAGTCCGGTTCGCAGACTTGTACTCCATTTCAGGACACAAAGTCGGTGCCCCGAAAGGCGTCGGAGCACTCTACCTGCGCGACGGACTGGAACTCGAGCCGCTTTGTTACGGTGGCGGACAGGAGTTCGGACTGCGGTCTGGGACAGAAAACGTGTTAGGGATTATTGCGTTGGGTCGAGCTGCTGCCGTTGCGGCAGAACAACACACGCACAACCTGGCGCTCTGTTCGGCGCTCGCTACAAGCCTCATCGAGGGACTAGAGGCCATTCCAGGCTGTATTGTGCAGCGTCCCGAAAGCGCATCTCCCTATATCGTCAGCGCCTCCTTTCCGGGACTACGGGGTGAAGTGCTAGTCCACGCGTTTGAAGCGCAGGGGTTATACGTGTCAACGGGATCGGCATGCTCTACTCGCCGTGGCCATGCTTCACGAAGTCATGTGCTGACTGCGATGGGTCGCAGTGAGGCTGAAGTAACAGGCACAATCCGTTTTTCACTCGGCTGGTGGTTGACGCCTGAAATGGTCGAACAGGCTTTGTCAGTGGTATCAGAGCAGGTGCGCTGGTTGACGGGGGTCACTCGCAGAAAACGCTAGCAAGGAGTTGCAGGAAGGTGCAGTTTGAAGGAGGAATTGACATGGCGGTAGACCAGTTGATCGTGCGCTACGGGGAGATCAGCTTGAAGGGTCACAACCGCAGTGACTTTGAAAAGATTCTCGCGCACAACGTACAGCGTGCGCTGCGTGCCTTTGAGGGGGTCCGAGTCGAACGCATTGGAGGTCGCATCTCTGTTCACTTGGCCGGGAATCCCGCCGAACCCGTGACGCGTGAAGTCTGCCGAGTCTTCGGCGTGGTTTCTGTCAGCCCGGTGGAGCGGACTGAATTGTCTGTTGAGGCGCTGACCGCTGCTGCACTCGCCGCCGCGCGTCAAGCGGTTCTGTCGTCTGAGCAAGTCGCGACGACCTTTAAAGTTGACGTGCGTCGGGCGAATAAGAGGTTCCCAATACCGAGTCCAGAACTTGCTGCCCTCCTTGGCGGGCGTATCCTGGAAGAGATAGAGAGTTTGCGCGTCGATGTACATCACCCTCATCTCACAGTGTACGTCGAGGTGCGTGATGAAGGGGGCTTCGTGTACGCGAGCAAATACGCAGGCCTAGGTGGACTGCCAGTCGGTTCCAGTGGCAGGGTCGGTCTGCTCTTGTCTGGTGGGATTGACAGTCCTGTTGCAGGCTGGCTGGCGATGAAACGCGGAGTCGAGTTAGAGGCCATTCACTTTCACAGCTTTCCCTTTACCAGTGAGCGTGCTCTGCAAAAGGTTGAAGACCTGGCTCAGGTATTGGCAAACTGGGGTGGTCGTGTAAGACTGCACGTGGTGCACTTTACCGAGGTTCAAACAGAGATTCGCAAACACTGCCCGGATGAACTGAGTATTACTGTGATGCGCAGAATGATGTTGCGTATCGCTGAGCGACTTGCGACCCAGTGGCGACTGAAGGCCTTGGTTACAGGGGAAAGCTTGGGTCAGGTGGCAAGTCAGACGCTCGACAGCATGAAAACGATAAACGCAGTGACAAACCTTCCGATTCTGCGTCCACTTGTCACGGAAGACAAGGTTGATATCATGCGCCGGGCGCGGGAGATTGGCACGTACGACATCTCTATCCTACCTTATGAGGACTGCTGCACAATTTTTGTTCCGAAGAGCCCGCGAACGAAACCAAAAATTGACGAGGCAGAACGTGCTGAAACAAGCCTTGACGTGGAGAAATTGGTGGAAGATGCCGTTGCACAAACCGAGCAGAAGATGTTTAAGGCGCAGGTGCAGCGCACACTCTAACAAGGGGTGATGCGAGTGCGATGGCTCCGACTGACTGTACGTGTGTTTCGTGCGCTTGCCGTAGCCTACACGGTGTGGCGTGGGTTGATGCGCGGCCGCTGGTTGTTTGCTGGTCTTGCGCTGTGGCGGATTTTGCGGGCACAGCGAGATGACGAACCGGCCGCACGAGGAGCTGCTTTACAGTTCTTCACAGGCGGGGAACCTGCCATTTACCGTCGCAAAGGGTGGCGGAAACTCGAATCACGTAGACGCTTGCGCAATACGATGTGACCCTCAGAGGGCTGTCCCACAAGTGCGATTGCACAAGGGGCGGCTCTCTTTGAATACAGTCGTGTTTAAATACTTGTATGTTTGGGAATAACAAGTGATAGCTTCGTGATAGCGCGGGAAGGCGGCGGGAACGCCGCAACCGCTGAATATGCGGTAATTCCGCTGCTTTGGATCGCGGTATGAATCAGGGGGCCAGCAACGATGAAGCAAAGCCTGCGAACCATGCGTCAGGACGCATGGACTACGGAAGACGACGCCATTCTGGCAGAGGTAGTACTGAACCACATTCGAGATGGAAGTACGCAGTTGGCGGGATTTAATGAAGCTAGCAGACGTCTAGGGCGAACGGCGGCTGCATGTGGCTTTCGGTGGAACGCCTGTGTACGCAAGCAACACAGAAGCGAGATTGAGTTGGCTAAGGAAGACCGCAAGGAGCGAAAGTCTGCAAAAGTTCAGGCGCAGCTTGAGGGCGGAGACTACGACCACCCGACTGCCACGCTGATGACTTGGGCTCAAGTGCTGCGGTTCCTCCGTCAGGAAAAGAGCACTGCCCAGCAGTGGGCGTCGAGATGGCGCGCTGCGGAGCGCCAGGCAGTGCAGTGGCGCGAAAAGTTCGAGCAAGTCGACCGCGTCTACCAAGACCTACGCACGGACCACGCGAAATTGGAGAAAGATTACGAGACGGTGGTTGAAGACTATCGCGCTTTGGTCAAGATCATGGAGCGTGCGCGTAAGGCAGCGTTCCTCAACGGTGATGACGTGAGCAAAGAAGGGTTTATGTACCGCATTGACGAGTACGGGAGTTTAGAACGGATCGATACTGCCGGGTCAATGGAGCAAGTGGAATAATCCCTTGAGTCGGGACATCGTGAAGCGGCAGGAGATGCAGACCTGCCGCTTCTTGGATTGTGGATGTTAGTTCTCTGCCATCCCGTGCAGCATGTCAACGGCTAATGGGCTTGCTGTTGTTTAATCACGGCGTTCAACGGTTCAAACGCCTGTGTCAGCTCCGATTCGAGTTGCTCGTACTCCTCACAGCCGACAGATAGTCGCAGTAGGCCGTCGGTGATGCCCAGCCCTTCTCGTTCGTTCTGTGAGTAAGCGCGGTGCGACGTCAGGGCGGGATGCGAGAGTGTAGTATGCAAACCGCCTAACGAAGGAGCTAAACGGATGGTCGAAAGGTTGCGCACGAGCGCATTGGCAGCTTCGTACCCGCCGTGCAGGTCGAACGATACCATAGCTCCGTAGCCACCGTGAAAGACGTGGTTTGCAAGCGCGTGGCTAGGGTCGTCCTCGCGCCCAGGGTAGTAGACGGTCCGGACCGCGGCCTGGTTTGCTAGAACATTTGCCAAAAAATGCGCCGTTTCACACTGCTTTGAAAACCGCAACGCGAACGTTTGTAAGCCCCTCTCTGTTAACCAAGCGTCAAATGGGGACAGGGTCCCGCCAAACATGACGGAAAACTTCCGTACCTTCTCTACTGTGTCGCGGTCGCCTGTCACGGCGCCGCCGATGACGTCGCTGTGCCCGTTCAGAAACTTGGTTAGACTGTGGAGCGACAGTGTTGCGCCATGCTCAAGAGGCCGGGCCAGAAGCGGTGTGGCAAAGGTGTTGTCAACGACGAGCTGCAGGCTGTGTCGGCGGGCAAAGGCAGCGACGTCGGGCAGAGCACAGACTTGTAACAGGGGATTTGCAATCGTCTCCGCATAGACCATCCGAGTCTCCGGCCGCAAGGCCTTGCGCAAGCTGAGAGTATCGTTCAGGTCGACATAACTGATGTCCACGCCCCAGGTGCAAAGAGTCTGTTCAAAGAAGGCGTAAGTCCCGCCGTACAGGTGCTTGGTCGCAATCACGTGGTCGCCGGGGTGCAATAGTGCGAAGCACGTCTGTGCGATCGCAGCCATTCCTGAACTGCACAACACGGCTGCTTCCGCCCCTTCAAGTGCAGCAATGTAGGCCTCCACAGGTCGCTCATTTGGATGTCCGTTCCTGCGATAGACGTATGCATCACTCGTGTGGCCGTGTTCGTAGTACGCTTGAATAGCGTCGAGGTCGTCAAACGTGTACACAGAACTTGGGTAAATTGGCGAAACCTCTGGGCGAATCGGACTTTCCTGACTCTGCCGTATACGTCGGCGTTCGGCATCCGCGTGTAACCGGCGCAGAACCTCTGGTCGCAGTCTAACGCGTGGGTTCATATGACTGGTCCTCTGTAGCTGGAATCCAAACGTACGGGTTTTCGCCGCGATCGCGATTTGGATCATATTTTACGGGCTCGAATCCGAGTTTGGTAAAAAAGTCCTGTGCTCCGTAGCGGACGTTGGTCTTAATCGGTTCGCCGAGGGACTGTCCATACTGGACTAAGGCTCGACCAAACCCACGCCCTTTGTAGCCGGGAAGAACTTCGAGCTTCCACAATTCAAAGTGGTCTCGCGGTGGGGAAAAGTAGCGGTCAAAGCGAGCATCGATCGGGTACAAACTCATTCGAGCCACAAGTTTGCCATCTTCGTAAACGCCGTAAAACGGAGAGCTGCTGCTGTCTTCGACCAAGTTGGCACGGAGGTCTTCGTACATCGAAAGTTCTTCCAACCCGTGTTCGTGGAACTTCTTGAACTCTTCTAAAGTCCGGTAGTTAATTTTTAACCGTTCCACTTTCATCGTTATTTCCCTCCTTGTTGCACCCCATTCATACTACCATGAAAGGCCCTCGTTGGGCGCGTCCAAACACACACTCAGAGGGCTCTTTGCATGTCCGTACTGGCCTTGAGACAAGCTAGTATCGGCAGGTGAATGCGTTGACTCGTACTTATTATAAAATCCGAAGCGTCCGCTGGGTAAAGGTTACCTTAGCTTTGTCGCTGATTCTTTTCAGCAGTCTGCTGACGACTGGGTGTTACGACCGGATGGAGTTGGAACAACAGGCGTTTGTCGTGGCGCTAGGTATTGACCAAGCGCCGAACAACATGGTGGACTGCAGTTTCTTGATCGCGCTGCCAATCAGTCCATCAGGTGGCGGTCAGAGTGGTACGGAACCAAAGGCGGCGTCTGGACCGATCACCTTCCGTGCTCGGAGTCTGGTGGAAGCAATGCAGATGGCCAACTCAAGTGTTGAGCGCAGTCTCAACCTGTCACACTTGGGGCTTGTAGTATTCGGAGCGGATGTGGCAAAGGCAGGTCTGTCGGCACAGTTATACCCGATGGTTCGGTTCCGGGAATTTCGGCGCACGATGCTGCTTGCGGTCAGCCAAGGAAGTGCAAAGGACATCTTGAGTCAGAACAAGCCGGTTCTTGACCGATCGACCAGCCGGTGGGCGGACGACATCATCGAGATTGGCCGACGCAGCGGAGTGGTTCCGGTCGTCACACTCCACGATTACCTGCGCAGCCGCGAGGAGAACCTTGCCAACCCGCTCCTTCCACTATGCGCTGTGAACCAATCTGTTCAGAGCTCGCAAAGTCGTGGGGGGGCGTCAGCGAGCGGTTCGTCCGGTGGGAGTTCTTCTAGTGGAGTCAGTGGTGCGAGCGGGAGCAGTGGAACAAGCGAAGGGATTGGTGGCGCAGCACCCGGCAATGCAGGCACCGTTGCGCGTGCTGGCGGTAATCCGGTCGAGTGGGCGGGGGCTACCGTGTTTCGGGACGACAAAATGATCGACCAACTGACGGGACGGCAGGTTATGGACGTGACCTTACTGCAGGGACGGCTAGCCCAGGCGCGATTTACGTTTTCCGACCCGACCTCCCCGGCCCGCACGGTGACATTGCGGATGAAACGCGCCGGGTCGCCGCGGTATGACATTCAGCTTGGTCGACAGCCGATTGTGCGCGTGGACCTGCCTCTTGAAGCAGACCTCATCAGCACCCAAGCGTCGGTAAACTACGCCAATCAAAGCTCGCAAATGAAACTGGAGCAGCGGATTGAACAACGGCTCTCGACCGAGTTGTCGGGAGTACTGAAACACCTGTGCCAGGATGACGGCGTGGATGTCATTCCGATTTCCGACTACATCCGCGGTCGTTTCGCGACAGACGCGGCACTGCAGAACTACCCGTGGGCAACTCAACTGCGACGGTCACAGATTTCGGTTGAGGCACAGGTACAGGTGCGTCGATTCGGGATTTCCAACCCAATGCAATCGTGACAAGACACCACGCTGAGCGTGTGGGTCAACTTCAAGGCAAATACGCTCGTACAGGGAGGTGCGGGAAAGCTGTCTGCTCAGCCCGAGGAGCACCCTGGACTGCGTTCGGTCGTGACGGCTCTGTTGTTGGCCAACGGCCTGGAGTGTACGGCGCGAAGCCGAACGGTGGGATGCTTGGACTTCCTTGCGCTGGGTTCTGAGCTCTTGGCGACTGAAACGGACCCTGCTGCGCGGGCCACGGCAGGCGGTTGTTTCCCACTGGACTTGGCAGCGGAGGCTGTTGTGACTGCTGTCTCACGCCGCTTGGTTGTGGCTGCTGAACACTCTGCGGGTTTGCGGGTGACTGTTCGTTTTGCTGTGGTTCTCTACCCGCGATTTCGTCTTGCTTTTTTGAACTCGTCAGGTTCTTCGCGCTCTCTGCGACGTATTGAATCAGCCCGCTGAAGATGGGGCTCTCGGCGAGTTGCAAGAGTGCTTTGGCATCGATGTTTTGTTGCTTCAAAAGACCATGGCGTAGAGACTTCGAAAGCGCCAGGAGAAGGCGCATATACTCCTCATTGGTCAGACCGAGAGCCCGCGCTTCTGCCCGTACGTCCTTCTGCAGGCGCTGCGGCAAGTGCAGATTGGTTCTTCTTTGAAGATACTGCTGGCGCGTGCCCCGCACGCTTTGCGCTGCTGCTGAGTTTCTGGTTTTGGTAAGCCGCCCGGTTTGTGCTGTCATTTCTCCATCCCTCCCGCGACAGGCGGTGGCACCTGTGCTGCCAGGTGCCAACCGCAGTTGCCGTGGTGCTCTGTGTAACCAATGCAAACCGCCCTGTCTCAGGCAGGGCGGTTGTGCGGGAGCACGCGTAAATTTGTAGGCGGACAGGTAGTTGGGGTACCGGAATCGAGGGAACCGTCGTTCAGGTCTGCCATCCGCCGTTTGGGCTAAGCACTTGCCCGGTTACATAGCTAGCCGCCGGTGAAACGAGGTATGCAACTGCTGCGGCTACATCTGTTGGACTGCCGATGCGCCCGACGGGGACGCGGTCTCTCAGCTCGGCTCGGTCCGCCTCAGTGAGGTCATGGAGCATCTGGGTTTCGATGGCGCCAGGGGCGACCACGTTCACTGTCACGCCACTAGGTCCGAGTTCCTTGGCAAGTGCTTTACTGAGGGCAATGAGTCCCCCTTTTGAAGCAGAGTATGCTGCTTCATTCGCACCACCCACCATTCCCCAAACCGAGGCAACGTTAACAATGCGGCCATAACCTTGGCGAAGCATGTGCGGCAAAACGCTCTGCATGCATAGATGTGGAGCGACCAGGTTGACACGCAGCACGTGCTCAAACGCTTCGAGTGAGGTCTCCACGTAAAGCGCGGTGTGCGAGACGCCGGCGTTGTTGACGAGTATTTGCGGCGACCCGAGCGCAGTCGCTGCGGTGATGATGCCGGCCGCTTGCTCTGGAACTGCCAAGTCCGCTTGCACCGTTTGCACTCGAACGCCGAAGCGTCTGCAGTCTTCTGCGACTTGCACGGCCTCACCTTGACCAGAGTGGTAGTGGACCACGATGTCCGCTCCCCCTGCCGCGAGTTCGCGTGCAATCGCTTGTCCGATGCCACCGCTCGCCCCCGTCACAATGGCGACTTGTCCACCTAATGGGCGCGTTGGCGAATTGAACTGCGACCGCATAGCTGTAGCTTCCTCGTGTTGCTCTTGCGGTTGTTGTTGCTGTTGGTTCAATGTACTCCTCCATTGTCCGGTCTGGCCTTGTTTCTTCAGTCTAGCACAAGTCGACGCAGAACTTTGCAAATCGCCCACCCCTTTGATACCCTTGGTTTTGTTGAAGCTCGACCGATGGGGGAGAGAGACCGCATGGTGAAGAAGCTTCTGATTGCCAACCGGGGTGAAATTGCACGGCGAGTCATTCGGACTTGCCGACAACTCGGTATTGCCACAGTAGCTGTGTACTCGGACGCTGATATGAAAGCGCTTCATGTTGCTGAAGCGGACGAGGCCGTCCGCATTGGTCCTGCGCCAGTCGCCCAAAGTTACCTGCAAGTCGAAGCGATTTTGGCAGCGGCGCGAGCAACGGGCGCGGACGCGGTCCACCCAGGGTATGGACTCCTGAGTGAGAACGCGGACTTTGCCAAGGATTGTGTAGATGCTGGCCTAACTTTCATCGGTCCGCCGCCTGCGGCTATTGCCGCAATGGGCAGCAAGATTGAGGCGAGACAAGTCATGCGCAAGGCTGGCGTACCGGTTGTGCCGGGCTCCGATGGAGCTGTTGCCGACGTCGAAGAGGCCCTGCGTCTGGCTGTCGACATGGGTTACCCCGTGATGCTGAAGGCGTCTGCTGGCGGCGGCGGAATTGGTATGCAAGAAGTTCGCGACGAACAGACCCTGCGCCGCGCATTCTCTGCGAACCAAGCCCGTGCGAAAGCGTATTTCGGAAGTAGCGAGATGTTCCTCGAAAAGCGCATCGAGGCGCCCCGTCACATTGAAATTCAGGTTCTGTTTGATCGGCACGGCCACGGCGTCTACCTCGGAGAACGCGAGTGCTCGATTCAACGCCGCCACCAAAAGGTAGTGGAGGAGGCGCCTTCGTCGTTTATGGACGAAGACTTGCTCCTGCGTATGGGGGAAGCCGCACTGGCGGCTGGTCGTGCCATTGGCTATGTCAACGCCGGAACCGTGGAATTCCTCGTGGATGCCAAGCGGAATTTTTACTTCCTGGAGATGAACACGAGACTGCAGGTTGAGCACCCTGTGACGGAGTTCGTGACCGGGCTCGACTTGGTCGCTTGGCAACTTCGCATCGCTTCTGGTGAATCGCTTGAGTTTTCACAATCCGAGGTGCAGCGTGACGGGCACGCGATTGAGGTGCGGGTCTACGCGGAAGACCCGATAAAGATGCTCCCGTCGCCTGGGACCATTACTCGGCTCGAACTGCCTGCGGGGCAAGGTGTACGCAACGATGTCGGCGTTGAAGCCGGCAGCGAAGTGACGCCGTATTACGACCCGATGATCGGCAAACTGATTGTCTACGCAGGTACTCGCGAAGAAGCCATCGCAAAGTTGACGAGCGCTCTCGATGACTATGTCGTGGAGGGGATTCAGACCAATCTTCCGCTGTTGCAGAGGATTGTGTCGTCCTCGGCGTTCCGGGCAGGCGAGACAACCACAGATTTTATCAACCGTCTGTAAGTGCGGATGTTATGGAGTGACACCGACGGTGCGAACTGTCGAGTGACGCCTTGGGGAGGATGACTGTAGATGGCAAAAGTCACAGCGAGTATGGCAGGTACGGTTTTTCAGGTACTCGTCGAGGTCGGGGCTCAGGTCCAACCAGATGAAGATGTTGTTATTTTGGAGTCTATGAAAATGGAAGTCCCGGTCACGACTGATCACGGCGGGCGCATCAGCGCAGTCCACGTGCAGGCGGGGGACTTTGTGAACGAAGGCGACACTTTGGTGGAAGTGGAGGAGGCGTGAGCCGCAGAGACGGCGTAACGATCGTCGAGGTGGGACCGCGTGATGGTTTACAGAACGAGTCTCGGGTACTTTCGACACAGGATAAGGTGACTCTCGTCAATCACCTGAGTGCAGCGGGGTTTCGCCACATCGAAGTGTCGTCGTTTGTCCATCCGAAGTGGATTCCTGCTTTAGCTGATGCCGACGAAGTGTTGGCTCGCATTACTCGCAGCCCTGGAGTGACGTACAGTGCCCTGGTTCCTAATGAACGGGGGCTAGAACGCGCTTTGTCGGCGCGCGTCGACATGGTCAACGTGTTCATGTCCGCCAGTGAGTCGCATAACCGCGCAAACATCAACAAGTCGATCGTCGACACATACGCGGTTCTCGAGCCAGTCGTGCAAGGGGCAAAGGCTGCTGGACTGCCTGTACGCGGATATGTGTCAACTGCCTTCGGCTGTCCTTACGAAGGTGATGTGGACATTTCGCAAGTTGTCGCCGTCAGTGAGCGCTTGCTGCGCATGGGGGTTGATGAACTGTCGATCGGTGACACGATTGGAGTTGCCGTACCGACCCAAGTCACAGCTGTGGTTGGCGCTTTGCAGTCTGTTCTTGACGTGTCCAAACTGGCTCTGCACTTCCACGACACACGCGGAACGGCCATTGCGAACATTGTCGCAGGACTTGGGAGCGGTGTGACTGTGTTTGACGCATCAGTGGGTGGCCTCGGCGGGTGCCCGTACGCCCCAGGGGCAGCAGGCAACGTGGCTACCGAAGATGTCCTTTATTTGTTCGATAAAATGGGTCTGGACACGGGGATTGAACGTCCGTTGGTGGACGATGTCGCTGCGTGGCTGGAGGACCGACTTGAGAAGCCGCTGCCAAGTCATGCGCGCGCGGTCCGACGCGGACAGTCGGCCTGAACTGCGGCAGGACCAGTGCACAAGAGGCAACGAGCGGAATGGACCGGAAGAACGCTGGTCCAAACATGGGAGGGGCAGCACGCAATGGACGAGACACAGCCGCTGGAACTCGCCACGCTTAGCGTGGCGGACGAGATTGCCACGCTGACACTGAATCGACCAACCCAGGCCAACGCGTTGTCGCGCGGGCTTCTGCTTGCGCTTCACGAGCATTTGTTGGCTCTGACGTATCGAGCTGACATTCGCGTTCTCATCATGACTGGGGCCGGGCAAAAGGCGTTTTGTGCGGGGGCAGACCTGAAGGAGCGACGGGGCATGAGTGAGACCGAGGTGCGGCGGGCGGTGGGGCTCATTCGAACGACCGTTGAAGATGTCGCTCGCTTGCCGTTCCCTACGATCGCGGCAGTGAACGGTGTTGCTTTTGGCGGCGGCACCGAACTGGCGCTTGCCTGCGACTTGCGGGTAGCTGCTGCATCGGCGAAACTCGGCCTGACGGAGACGAGCCTGGCAATCATTCCTGGAGCTGGAGGGACGCAGCGGTTGCCCCGCCTCGTTGGGCTTGCGAAAGCGAAGGAATTGGTCTATACAGCTCGGCGCATTGCTGCATCTACGGCGCTGGAAATTGGCCTGGTGAATCGAGTAGTTCCTGATGATCAGCTGATGAACGAGAGTGTAACGCTTGCCCGGGAAATCGCCGCAAACGGCCCAATTGCTCTGAGACAGGCCAAGTTCGCGATGGATAGAGGATTTGACCTGTCGCTTGAGGCTGGTCTTGCGGTCGAAAGCAAGGCTTACGAATTAGTCATTCCAACGGAAGACCGCGTGGAAGCTCTCCAGGCGTTTGCTGAAAAGCGACCACCACAGTTCCGGGGCAGATAAGTTTGGGGTATTGAGGAGGAAACGTGAACGCATGAGCGACGACAGACTTGAACAAGCCACCGCCCGCGCGCAAGCAGGCGGTGCAGAAAAATACCATGTGAAGAATGCGGAAGCGGGGAAATTGTTTGCTCGGGACCGCTTGCGGTTGCTGTTTGACGACGACCTTGATGTAGAGGACGGCTTGTTCGCGAACGCGCTTGCAGAGGGGCTGCCAGCCGACGGCGTGATCACCGGAATCGGCCGCATTCACGGCAGGCAGGTGGCTGTCATGGCGAACGACAGTACCGTCAAAGCTGGCAGTTGGGGTTCGCGGACTGTGGAGAAGATTATCCGTATTCAAGAGACGGCCATGAAGCTTGAGATCCCGCTGGTCTACCTGGTGGACTCTGCCGGAGCGCGAATCACGGATCAAGTCGAGATGTTTCCCGGCAGAAGGGGAGCTGGGCGCATTTTCTACAACGAGGTCAAGTTGTCCGGCCGTGTTCCGCAGGTGTGCGTCCTGTTTGGTCCATCGGCTGCAGGTGGGGCGTATATTCCCGCTTTTTGTGACATCGTGATTATGGTTGAGAAAAACGCCAGTATGTATTTGGGCTCCCCCCGAATGGCGGAAATGGTGATCGGTGAAAAGGTCACGCTTGAGGAGATGGGGGGCGCGCGCATGCACTGTACCGTCAGTGGCTGTGGCGATGTCTTGGTGCAAGCGGAGCAAGAAGCCATTGCCTCTGCACGGGACTACCTCAGCTACCTGCCAGACAACTGGCGGCAGCCTCCTGCAGTGAGCGATGCGCGTCCGGTTGCCCAGTTTGAGAAGACGCTAGAGGACATCATACCGAAGAACCAAAACGCGCCGTTCAACATGCATGACTTGATTCTGCGCGTTGTGGACGAAGGCTCCTGGTACGAAGTCAAAAAACTGTTCGCAAAGGAAGTCGTGACAGGGTTCGGGCGAGTCGAGGGCCGTGTTGTCGGCATCGTGGCAAATCAACCACGTGTCAAGGGAGGTGTGCTGTTTGTCGACTCTGCAGACAAGGCAGCGCGTTTTATCACCCTCTGCGACGCGTTTCACATTCCGCTTGTGTTCTTGGCTGATGTACCTGGCTTTATGATCGGCACTGCAGTCGAGCGCGCCGGTATCATCCGTCACGGGGCGAAGCTCATTGCCGCAATGTCGGAAGCTACCGTCCCCAAACTGTCTGTCATCGTGCGAAAGGCGTACGGAGCTGGTTTGTATGCCATGGCGGGACCTGCCTTTGAACCTGACGTCTGCCTGGCGCTGCCGACAGCGCAAATCGCCGTCATGGGTCCGGAAGCAGCCGTGAACGCCGTGTACAGCAACAAAATCGCAGAACTGCCCGAGGCAGAACGGGCTCTCTTTGTGGAAGCCAAGCGCAAAGAGTATCAAGCTGACATCGACATCTATCGCCTCGCCTCGGAGATGGTGGTCGATGATGTCGTCCAACCCAATGACCTGCGCAAAGAACTGGCTGCGCGATTGGCAGCGTACGAAAGTAAACAGTTGCAATTCACCGAACGTAAACACCCGGTTTATCCAGTCTAGGCAAGCACTTCACAAATGAATCGGGCCGTGCGCAGTGTAGGTAGCGCACGGTCCTTTTTGTCTGTGACTTACTTTACTTTCAGAAGTGGGATGGGTAACATAGTCCTCGAATTGCTTCTGACTTGAGATAGATGCTCATGGCCTTGAGCCAATGAAGGGGTTGTGCGCTTTGAACTTGAGTGTGCGGACAGAACCGACCGGAAATCGGCTGGCGGATTTGCACGCAACCGCCTTCGCCGAGGTCGCGCACTTATACGACAATCAAAATCCAACTTTACTTGACACGTATCGGAATCGCGCAGCGGAAACGGCGCCGCGGTTTACAGCCGAGCACAGAGAACAACTAGTAGACGTGCTTCGCGCTTACATGTCCGAGTTACATGCATCAGAACAGTCGTTCTCACAACTAGAACGCTTGCGCGACAGTGAGGCGGTTGCGGTCGTTACAGGGCAACAGGCCGGTCTATTTACCGGACCAGTACTCACGGTGTACAAGGCGCTGTCTGCAGTGGGACTAGCCCGGCGTTTGGAGAAGGAATTGGGGAGACCGGTTGTGCCGGTGTTTTGGATTGCCTCAGAGGATCACGACTGGGCTGAAGTTAACCACGCGTATCTGCTCGATCAACACGATGATGTTCGACGCATCGTTTGGCCAACACCTCCAGAGGCCCACACCATGGTGTATCACCATCCTCTGAATCAGGATGATGTCGACTTCATCATCCGTGACGCTTTCCTGCAGTTACCAGATGGACCTGCGAAGGCGGATGTTTTGCGGATGTTTCGTGACTGTTGGGAGAACGGAGACAGTCTGTCCACGTGGTTTGGCCGTGTCATGGCTGTCCTCTTTCGCGACCAAGGGCTTGTGATTCTGGACCCTTGTCTGCCCGGACTGCGAGAGTTGGTGCGACCCGTGTGGCAAACCGCGCTTGGTAACGTCGCGGCTGTTCAGGCGGGTCTTGAAGACGCGTATCGAGAAGTGGAACGCCTTGGTCTTGAACCGACAGTGATTCGGGACCGCGAAAACAGCACAGTATTTCACGTGATCAACGGACAGCGTTACGTGCTTGAAAGCAACGGACCGGGAACACTCCGCGTTCGCGGCCTGGGCATCTCCAAGACTGTTGCACAATGGCAGGAATTGGCGAACATCGATCCTACACGTTTCAGTTCAAACGTACTTCTTCGCCCTGTCGTGCAGGACGCCCTGCTACCAACACTGGCATACGTTGGTGGGCCAGCAGAAATTTCGTATCACGCACTGTCGCGGGCCGTGTTCCATGCACATGGTCGAAAATTACCACCTCTGTTACTGCGTCAGCGAGTTATCTGCTACCCAGCGAGTGTGGTTCGAAACTTGGCCAAGTGGCAGATTCCCCGCTCGGAACTCGAGAAGCCCGGTGACTTGGTGGCGCCACGCTTGGGAGCTATGGGTTTCACTGCGATTGAGGCGGAATTTGAGCAGTTGACCGCTGCTACTCAACTCAGGTGGGACGAATTCGCAGACCGAATCGGCAGTCTCGGGCCCCAGGTGTTTTCGATGGCGCGAGCCCAAGCCGACCGGGAGAAGTCTGGCATTGACAAGCTGAAAAAGAAGACACAGCGCTTGTTTGAACAGCGGCACAAGGCTGCCATTGCTCAGTTGCGTAACATCGAGCGCTGGCTGTGGACCGATGGTCACCTCCAAGAACGTCGACTCTGCCTACTCAACTTCTTGAGTGTTCAGGGACTGACGTGGATCGATCAGTTGCCCGCTTGGGGAGATTATGATCTGCCCGCTCCCGTATATCACATCCACGATGCGCGAGGTTGACATTGGTTTTGCTGTTATCTCCCTCGTGGCGGCGTGTTCGGCCTTAGGTACAAGCTCTTACTTCAATTAAACAGGCGTTGTGGTGGTCTTTCAAAAGCGGTCTCGCATACTCTGCGGGCCGCTTTTTTCACCTTTCCAACATGACTGCAGTACCGAGACACAGGCGCATCATCCGCGCGTTACATAGCGAAAATAGCTTTGAAAAGTTCGTGTGCTAGGCAGGAAATCGTGAAAGTGGGGCGAAAGTCTATCTGAGTGGTGCAAAGTGGGGCAAAGTGGGGCAATGTGGAGAACAGGTGGTGAGCGACGTGTTCATGGGGGAATTCCAGCACACCCTCGATGAAAAAGGTCGCATCACCATGCCCGTGAAGTACCGTGACGGACTTGGCAAGTCTTTCGTCATTACGCGCGGCATCGATACTTGTCTGTTCGTATACCCCATGACCGAGTGGGAAACGTTAGAGTCCAAGTTGAAGGCTCTGCCGTTGACACGGGCCGATGCCCGCTCGTTTGTACGGTTTTTCTTTTCTGGGGCGACTGAGTGCGAACTAGATAAGCAGGGACGAGCTTTGATTCCCGGGTCACTGAGAGACTACGCAACACTCGAACGTGACTGCGTCGTCATTGGAGTTTCAAATCGCGTGGAAATTTGGAGCCAGTCTGCGTGGACAGAGTACGCTGAAGGAGCAAACGAGTCGTTTGCACAACTCGCGGAGAAACTGGTTGACTTCGACCTCTGAGCTAACTAAGAAAGCGTTCGGTTCGACGGGCGGGTTGAACCGACGGTTAATTGTCGCAAGGGAGTGACCGCCTTGGCGTTTCACCATCAAACTGTGTTGTTGGATGCGACTGTAGCTGCCCTGTTGCCGCGCGATGGAGGACGCTACGTTGATGGAACGCTTGGTGGTGGCGGCCATGCAGCGTTGCTCTTGGCAGCGAGCGGCCCGAATGGTCGCGTGCTCGCCATCGATCAAGACCCGCAAGCACTCGCTAACGCTTCTCATTTGCAACAAGCCAGCGCGGGCAGACTTCTTTTAGTGAAATCGAACTTTCGCGAAATTCGTCGAGTTTGTCAAGAACAGGAGTTCATTCCGGTTGACGGAGTTGTGTTTGACCTCGGTGTCTCATCGCCGCAGTTTGATCAAGCAGACAGGGGATTCAGTTACCGGTTTGACGCGCGTCTCGACATGCGGATGGACCCTGAACGCTCCCTGACTGCGGCCGTCATCGTCAACGAGTGGTCGGAAGAGCAGTTGACGCGCGCCTTGTTTCAATACGGGGAAGAACGCTACAGCCGAAGAATTGCGAGGGCAATCATCAAGGCCCGGGTAAACAAACCGATTGAAACGACAGGAGAACTCGTCGACATCGTTACGGGGGCAATCCCGGCAGCTGCGCGTAGAACAGGACCACACCCGGCACGTAGGACCTTTCAGGCGTTGCGCATCGAAGTCAACGACGAACTCGGAGCGTTAGCAGAAGGTCTGGAAGGTGCGTTTGCGACCCTTCGGATTGGCGGGCGGATGGCTGTTATTACATTCCACTCGCTTGAGGACCGGATCGTCAAACAGACCTATCAGTCATACGCACAAGGCTGCATTTGTCCGCCGGATTTCCCAGTGTGCCGATGTCACAGGTTGCCACAGGCACAGATTGTGACGAGGAAACCACTGGTCGCCGATGAAGCGGAAGTCACTGCAAACCCACGGGCGCGATCGGCAAAATTAAGAGTCCTTCAGAAACTCCGCAATAGTCCGTATGAGAGCGATGTAGAGCAAACGTAGAGCCCTCTTGTGGGGGAGAGTGTCATTCACTCTTGCAGACGCGAGTTCCAATTGCGTGTATCTACGGTGGCTCTTTGGATATGACATGGATTTACTAGGGAGGGAAACACAGTGTTAGCAACGAAGCTAGATACTGCACCAAATGGACAGATACAGCAGAGAGAATACGAACGTTCTCGCGAGTCGCGACAGACGGCTACCCGAACTAAAACACGCTTTGATCTCGTCTCTCTGTTTGGATCGATTGTTCTGTGCGCCGCCGCAGGCTGGATGTTGGCATCGATGTCTGCGCGCGTGGCCACGGTGAATGCGCAAGTTGTCCAACTGCAGTCACAAATTCAGCAGGTTTCTGCTGTCAACGCCTCCTACTCGGCATCCCTCAATCAGCTCACGCAGCCGACGCGCATTTTGGCGTTGGCCGCAGCGAACGGTTTGAAACCGGGACAGCCGGTCACGATTCCAACACAGGGGTCTTCCGCCCCAAACTGATTTGGTTGGTGATTGGATTTGCAGAAGTCGAATCTGACGTCAAAGCGTCATCGCAGACACAGCAAACGCATGTTTGTGATGCAGGTTGCAATGTTGGCCGGACTTGGCCTAGTTGTCGGGCGGATTTTATATGTTCAGCACGCGTACGGAAAACGATTGACTGCTGCAGAACTATCCGTCCAACAAGGGCAGGGGACGCTTCTAGCCCCTCGAGGAGCGCTGCTGGATGCTGAAGGTCAGCCGCTCGCATACGACGTCCCAGCATTTATGTTTGACTTTAACCGACAAACGATGGCGAACAAGGCAACGTTCGCAGCATTGATCGCAAAACCCCTGGGTGTCCCGGCGTCGCAAATTCTCCCGCTTTTGAGCGGTACGGGTTGGGTGCAATGGCCTCACCCAATTCTCGATCCAGCGAAGGCATCGATTGAGAAAGCGGTGCAACAGGCTAAGCCCGGGACAAATATCGGCGCCTACATAACCTTTACACCGACAGAAGAGCGCTCTTATCCGGACGGAACGTTAGCCGCAAACACGCTTGGATATGTGAACAGTCAAGGCGTCGGGCAAGCGGGTCTAGAGCAGGAGTACAACAGCTACCTAGCCGGAACAAACGGTGCGTACTCGTACACGGTGCAAGGCAACGGAAACCCAATTGAATCGAGTATTCACACGCTCAAGGCTGCAAAAGCAGGCGACAATGTCGAATTAAACATCAATGGCGCTATTCAGGGTTTTGTCGAAGAACAAATGAAGAAAATTAACGCGCAATATCATCCGGAACACGCTACGATTATCGTCATGCGGCCGCAAACAGGGGCAGTCTTGGCGTTGTCGAGCAGTCCGAGTTTTAATCCGAATCAGTATTGGACCGCGAGTCCGTTGGCCTTGTCGAGCAACTGGGCGGTGAACGCGTCGTTTGAACCCGGCTCTACGTTCAAAATCTTTACTTTGTCCGCAGCGTTGGCAACGCACACGGTGAGTCTGAATACCATCGTGCCCTCGGGGAGCATGAATGTGGCTGGGGTCACCATTCACGATTGGAACTACTGGGGATGGTCTCTGGAAGGGCCGAATAAAATTGACGTCGCGCAAGCCTTGGAAAAGTCAAGCAACGTTGGCATGGGCACTGTCGCCTTAAGACTTGGCTGGCCGAAGCTCCTGCAGTACATGAAAAACTTCGGCTTTCTTGCTCCAACTGGAATTGACTTGCCTGGTGAATCGAGTTCTGATATCTTCCCGCCAAGCGAACAAGGACCTGTGCAGTTGGCGACATCTGGTTTCGGCCAGGGCATTGCCGTGACCCCGCTGCAACAAATGGCAGGGCTTGGCGCAATTCTGAACGGTGGCAATGTGATGAAACCGGAAGTGGCAAAAGCCATTGTCAATCCGGTCACCGGGAAGGTCATAAAGCAGATTAAACCCCAAGTGACTCATGCGCATGTGATTCCGGCATCTGTGGCACTGAGCGTCAAAAACACAATGATTGTCGACGTGAACAAAGGCGGGCAAGGCATTGACCAGATAGCGTACATACCTGGCTACGAAGTCGGCGGAAAGAGCGGCACGGCCCAAATTGTCAATCGCGCGACGGGTCAATACTACAACAACCACTACTCCGTCGCATTTATTGGTTTTGCGCCGGGGTGGAATCCGCAGGTTGAGGTGTACGTAGAGGTGTACTATCCGCATAATGTGCCACCGTCAAACACGTGGGGAAGCACCATCTCTGGACCTGTAGCCAGGGCCGTATTGCAGGAGTGCATGCAACTTTTCCACATTGCCCCACGGACAGGTCACGCGGTGAACTTACAGACATCCTCTGGATCCGCTGGTCAGACGCGCTACGTTTCGATGCCGCGTATTACAGGTTTGTCCGTATTCGCTGCACAACAGGCGGTTGGGCACGCTGGTCTGACGGCTGACGCTATTGGCTCTGGAACTGTGGCGCGCCAGTGGCCGCAAGCAGGGGTATCTGTTCCGGTTGGTTCCATGGCCTATCTTCTGCCCTCGACATCGAGCGGTGGTTTTCTGATGCCGAAGCTGCTCGGGGTGCCGATGCGTGAGGCCGGTGATATCCTCGCGGCACTAGGTGTTGACTTTCTGCCGAAGGGCAACGGCTATGCGGTCTCACAGTCCGTCCCGCCGGGAACCAAACTGCACCAGGGAGAGACTGTGCAAATTACGTTCCAACAGCCTTAAGTCCTGCGTCACAAACACCTGAGCGTGTCAGCCTTGACCCTGCGGGCAACGTGACGCAGGGTTTTTCGTGCGCTTCTACGGCAAGGGTCGTCCGCATAAGATGGACTAGACTTGACAAGCGTGGAGGCGGGCTGCCGTGCGAGTAACAAGAGGTGCGATGCGCAGGCGTTTCGCGATTCTGCTCCTCGGCCTGTTGACAGCGATCGGAGGACTTGTTGGCAGATTGGCCTTCATTCAGGTCGTACAGGCTCCGCGGTTGCAGGAGAAGGCAAACGCACAGTTAAACCGAAGTATTCCTGTCCAAGGTGTGCGTGGTTCGATTCTCGACGCACAGGGCCAACCGTTGGCTTATACGGCAACGGCCCCGACGGTAATGGCCATTCCGGTTCAGGTGCAGGACAAGGCAAGTGCAGCCAAGGAATTGTCGAGGATTTTGAACATGCCGGAGCAGAAGGTGCTCGGACAGCTCCAAAAACGAACCATGGCCGTCTACTTTAATCCCGGCGGTCGGCGCATTACCGAGCACCAGGTACAAGCGATTCGCGCTCTGAACCTGGCGGGAATTTACATCACAGAAGACGGCAAACGAGCGTATCCCTACGGTGACCTTGCGGCGCAAGTCCTTGGTATTACCGGCTCCGACAACCAAGGGTTGACAGGCATTGAGAAGCAGTACGACACGCAACTAGCAGGGCAAAAGGGGTACATCACGTTTCCGACAAATGCAAAAGGGCAGAAGCTCGCCGGTGCAGGCGAAACGTACGTGCCGCCGACCAATGGCGACGATGTGCAACTGACGATCAATCTCGCAATTCAACAGATTGTGGAACGTGAGATCGAACAGGCGGTCGCAACCTACAACCCCGACAAAGTCACGGCGATTGTCGAGAACCCTAAAACTGGCGCTATTCTTGCGATGGCAAATTACCCTTCGTTTAATCCTGCCAACTGGAAGGCTTATCCGGCTTCGACATGGAACCAAAACCTGGCTATCTGGCAGACGTTTGAGCCTGGTTCGACATTTAAAATTGTCACGCTCTCCGCGGCATTGCAAGAGAAGAAGGTCAATTTGGCGGACAAATTCTACGACCCAGGTTATTACGAGGTGGCAGGACACAAGATTAAGTGCTGGAAAGCTGGCGGTCATGGCTCTCAGTCGTACTTGAACGTAGTCGAAAACTCCTGTAATCCTGGGTTCATTTCGCTTGGTGAAAAGCTGGGGAAAGACGCGCTGTTCAGTTATATCAAGAAGTTTGGCTTTGGCCGCAAGACAGGCATCGACTTGCCGGGGGAAGGCAATGGTATTCTCTTCCCGCTGTCGAAAGTCGGCCCGCTCGAACTCGCCACGACTGCGTTTGGGCAGGGCGTGTCTGTCACCCCGATTCAGCAGGTGATGGCGATGGGGACAATTGCGAACGGTGGCCTGCTCATGAAACCGTATGTGGTGGCGGCCTTGAGAAACCACACAACAGGCGCAATTCTCAGTCAAACAAAGCCCACTGTCGTGCGCAGAGTCATCTCCGAACAGACTGCAGCAGAAGTCCGCAGCGCGTTGGAGAGTGTTGTCGCAAACGGCAGTGGTCACAACGCTTACTTTGATGGCTACCGTGTAGCAGGAAAAACGGGTACAGCGCAGGTTGTCGAAAATGGGCACTATTCAGGCAGTCACTACATCGTGTCGTTTATGGGGATGGCGCCGGCAAACAATCCGCAACTCGTCGCCTATATTGCGATTGACCACCCACGTCCAAAGGCGGGCGTGATCTTTGGAGGGGTCATCGCTGCTCCGATTGTCGGTCGGATTCTCGGTGATGCACTCCAGGTCGAGGGCATACCGAAGCAACAAGGAGGATTGCCGCGCAAGTACAGGTACGGCGATCCGGTGATGGCGAGTGTTCCGAACTTTGTCGGCCTCACGCTGAATGAGGCCAGACAATTGGCCTTGCAGAACAGTGGGCAGTTGAAAACGCAGGTGATTGGACAGGGCAACACGATTGTTTGGCAGGCGCCTTCGTTCGGAACCAACGTTCAGGAAGGTTCGACGATCCGCTTGTACTTAGGGGACAAACCAAGCGGAAACTCAATTGACAAGTCATCACAAAAGCAATAGATTGAGGGGCGAGGTTGAGCGCTAGGGATTCCTAGCGCTCAGAATTGGCCGGAACAGAAAGGGGACGCATCATTTGCGGCTGTCAGAACTAGCTTCGGCTTACGTGAAGGCACACGTCATTGGCGATGCGGTTATAGAGTTCCTCGATATTACTACAGACTCCAGACGAGTGCAGCCGGGCAGTCTGTTCATTGCGTTGCGTGGATATACCGTAGATGGACATGCGTATGTACAAGATGCAGTCCGTGCAGGCGCGGTCGCCGTGATGGTAGAGATGCCGTTCGACTCGTTGAACTGTGCCCAGTTGGTGGTACCTGACACGCGCCTCGCAAGTGCCGTCGCTGCGGCGTGGTTTTACAATCACCCGTCGGAGCGACTGTCGGTGATTGGAGTTACAGGTACCAACGGCAAAACGACGACGACACACCTGATTGAACGAGTGCTCAGAGATGCTGGGCATCAGACGGGATTACTCGGAACAATCGGCAAGAGAATCGGAGATGTCACAGTTGACGTTGCCAACACCACCCCGGAGGCTGTTGAACTACAATCCGTCCTAGCGGAAATGGTCGCTGCTGATTGTCAGTACGCGGTGATGGAGGTATCGTCACACGCCCTCGAAGAGCGTCGCGTCGCCGGCACGCGGTTTCGCACGGCTGTGTTTACGAACTTGACCCAGGACCACTTGGACTTTCACGGTACGATGGATAACTATCGCGCAGCCAAAGGTAAACTGTTTTCACGGCTTGGGAACACGTACGCTGCGGACCCGCGACTCATGGAGCGGGCTGTGCTCAACGCCGACGATGCTGCTACAGCGTATTTACTGGCACAAAGTGTACACGAATCGATCACGTACGGGATTGAGCAGAGTGCTGACGTCCGGGCGAGTGCTGTAAACGTGCAAGCGGGTGGTGTGAGCTTTCACGTTGCTTTGTTCACTGGAGAAGAGGCGGATGTTACGCTCCAGTTGACGGGGCGATTCAACGTCTACAACGCCTTGGCTGCAATCGCGGTAGGAGCCATAGAGGGTTTGCCCTTGGCGCGGATGGTGGCGTCACTCGAGTCAGTTGCAGGGATTCCGGGGCGACTCGAACGGGTGGTTGCCGGGCAGTCGTTCACGGTCCTCGTCGATTATTCGCATACTCCAGACAGCCTCGAAAACGCACTGCAGACGGTTCGCGAATTCGCCACGGGGCGAGTTCTGTGCGTCGTCGGTTGCGGCGGTGACCGCGACCGCGGAAAGCGGCCGCTGATGGCTGAAGTGGCTGCGCGTTACAGTGATCTGACATTGTTGACGAGCGACAACCCGAGAACAGAAGACCCGGTGCGGATTTTGGACGACATGGAAGCCGGTGTGAAAGGGAAATCTCTGCGTCCCGGTGGACGCTACCAGCGAATTACCGACCGCCGTGAGGCGATTGAGAAAGCTGTGGCAGAGGCTAAGGGTGATGATGTCATCCTGATCGCGGGTAAGGGGCACGAGACCTACCAAATTATCGGACGTGTCAAACACCACTTTGACGACCGTGAGGTTGCTGCACAGGCGCTTGTGAGTCTGCGCGAGGATGGGCACTCTGCGGGTTAAAGAGGGGAGGGGAACCCTGCAATGGACTTACAAGCGTTGCTCTTAACCGCTGGTGGAGCGTGCGCTGTGGCGCTGCTTTTAGGGCCTATCTGCATACCGATATTGCACAGGCTCAAGTTCGGACAGAGCATCCGCGAAGAGGGGCCTTCGCACCACAAATCCAAGGCGGGAACGCCTACGATGGGCGGGGTCATGATCATTCTCGCGGTCATCGTAACGACTCTGAAGTTCTCAATTCACAGTGTGGACCTGCTGACTTTGCTGTTTGCGATGTTGGCTTTTGGACTGATTGGGTTTGCAGATGACTTTATTAAGGTTGTCAAGAAGCGAAATTTGGGCCTGACTGCACGGCAGAAAATCATCTTGCAGCTTGCAGCAACAGTAATCCTGTTCGCGGCGCTGTACGTCGAGTGGCGCGAAAGTAACCCGACGTTCGCGGTGTCGGTGCCGTTCACACATTTTGTGGTGGACTTTGGGCTATTCTATCTGCTGTTTCTGTTGTTCATACTGCTTGGCACTACGAATGCAGTGAATCTGACCGATGGACTAGATGGGTTGCTCTCGGGCACAGCCGCTATTGTCTTTGCAGCTTATGCGATTTACGCCTATTGGCATACTGAGTATGACGTTGCCTTGTTCTGTGCGGCAATGGTCGGGGCACTGCTCGGGTTCCTGGCTTTCAACCGTCACCCAGCTCGGGTTTTCATGGGAGACACTGGCTCGCTTGCGATTGGTGGAGCCCTGGCGATGGTTGCCGTGTTGACTCACAGCGAAATCGGACTCGTTCTATTCGGACTCGTCTTTGTGATCGAGGCATTATCCGTAATCATTCAAGTCTTTTCCTTTCAGGTGTTTGGCAAGCGGGTGTTCCGTATGAGCCCCATTCACCACCACTTTGAGTTGTCAGGTTGGTCCGAGTGGGGAGTGGTGCTCGGTTTTTGGTTGGCAGCGTTCATCACGTCCTTCGGGACGTTGGCTCTTTTGTCACGCTGAACCGACAGCGAGGAGTGTGAGACAGGGTGGAACTCCGAAAAGGCCAGCGCGCACTGATTATGGGATTGGCCAAGAGCGGTCTTGCGTCAGCGCGGTTGCTTTCAGAGCACGGCCTGTCCGTGTGTGTCAACGACCGCCGGGAGCGTGCGACACCTGATGACGAAGCAGATGCACTCGAGGAGAGCGGGTGCGAGGTGGTGCTCGGTGGGCACCCGATTAGCTTGCTCGAGCCGCGTCCGGATTTTATTGTCAAGAACCCCGGCATCCCCTACAGCGTACCCCTCGTTGCAGAGGCGGCGCGTCTTGGTATTCCCATTTACACGGAGATCGAGGTTGCTTCATGGTTGACGCAGTCGCCGATTATCGCGATCACGGGGTCGAACGGAAAGACGACGACGACAAGTCTGGTCGGAGCCATGCTCGAGGCGGCGGGGAAGCAGCCGGTCGTTGCGGGCAACATCGGCACCGTTTTGTCCGGCGTCGTTGAACACGTGCGTCTAGAACAACCGATTGTCCTAGAAGTCTCTAGTTTTCAACTGATGGGCACGAAAGAGTTCCATCCGACCATGGCAGCGCTCTTAAACCTGTATCCTGCACACCTCGATTACCACGGGACGTTTGAAGCGTACATCGACGCCAAGTGGCGAATGTTTGCCAACATGGAGAAGGAAGACGTGGCCATCTTAAACTTCGACCAGGACATCATTCGCAACCGCGCAGGTGAGCTGACGCCTGAAGTGGTGTGGTTCAGTCGAACGGCGGAGGTAGCTACGGGAGTATGCATACGGGATGGACAAATCGTCGTCCGGAACAACGGAGAGACAACTGCTGTGTTGGCGGTCGACCAGCTTGCGCTCCGGGGTGAGCACAATTTGGAAAACGCGCTGGCTGCCACAGCGATGTCCATCTGGGCGGGTGCACCAGTCGCTGCCGTCGCGGATACACTGCGCTCGTTTACTGGGATTGAGCACCGGCTCGAGTTTGTTCGCGAACTGCAGGGAGTGTCGTATTTTAACGATTCGAAAGCAACGAATCCTGAGGCGGCGTTGCGTGCGTTACGGTCGTTCGAGACGCCAATCGTGTGGATCGCGGGAGGTCTCGACCGCGGCATCGACTTCCTGAACATGACGGCAGACCTCGCGCGCCATGTTCGCGCGGCGGTCGTTCTCGGACAGTCAGCGGAAAAACTCATGCGGGCGTGTCACGCAGCCGGCATCGCAGTGGTCAGGCAAGTCGCAGACCTTGACGAAGCGGTGCGCACAGCCAGTGACATCGCGCAACCTGGGGAAACTGTCTTGCTGTCACCGGCTTGCGCGAGTTGGGACATGTTCTCCTCCTTCGAGGTGCGAGGCAGCATGTTCAAAAACCTCGTGCATACACTGTAGCGATGGCGCTGGACAAGGCTGCTTGCCTGCCGGCGTACAGCCGAGGAGGTGGCATGTCCGGTGGTACGAACAAGGCAGGCGTACGATCCCGTGATTTTGATTATCACGCTCGTCCTGCTCGCAATCGGGGTCGTGATGGTTCACAGCGCCAGTTCTGTCGTCTCTCTGCAGAAATTCGGCGACTCCTTCTACTACGCTAAACGGCAGTTGCTGTGGGCGGGTCTTGGCATCGTCGGCATGCTATTGATGGCCAACTACGACTACCACAATCTGCGGCGCTGGGCTCCGAAAATTGCCATCGCCAGTTTTCTGTTTTTAGCCATTGTGCTTATCCCAGGTGTCGGCTCGACGCGCGGAGGCTCACAGGCGTGGCTTGGCATTGGGTCGTTCGGCATCCAACCGTCCGAATTCGCCAAACTAGGGTTGATCATTTTCCTGGCACACTACCTCGCGGACTCGGGAGACCGCATGAGTTCGTTCCGCCGCGGCTTTCTCCCGCCCTTGCTTCTGTCTCTTACTGGGGTTGGGTTGATCATGCTTGAACCCGACCTCGGACAGAGTGTCGTCATCATGGGCACCACGATTATCCTGTTGTTCGCGGCTGGCGCTCGCGTTCGACACTTGGCGGGTCTTGGCGGAATCGGGCTTGCTGGATTCGCCGGGCTTGTCGCGATGGCACCTTATCGCATCAACCGGATCACGGCGTTTCTCGATCCGTGGAAGGACCCGCTCGGACACGGCTATCAGATTATCCAGTCACTTTATGCACTTGGGTCTGGTGGCGTGCTCGGGGTGGGACTCGGGCAAAGTCGGCAGAAGTACTTGTACCTGCCGGAGCCCCAAACCGATTTCATCTACTCCATCCTGAGTGAAGAACTTGGATTTCTTGGCGCAGCGACCGTCTTGGCTCTGTTTGGTGTTCTGGTCTGGCGCGGCTTTCGGGCAGCGATCTTTGCACCGGATGAGTTCGGGTCATTGCTGGCAGTGGGCATCACAGGTATGATTGGGGTGCAAGTGCTGATCAACGTCGGTGTAGTCACAGGGTCGATTCCTGCTACAGGAATCACGCTACCACTGTTAAGCTACGGTGGCTCATCGTTGACCTTGATGCTGACGGGCATCGGCATTCTGCTCAACATATCTCGCCAGGCTCAATTGGCGTTGAGGTGAATGCATGCGCATTGTACTGACAGGCGGCGGCACAGGCGGCCACATCTATCCCGCGCTCGCGCTATGGCGATACATCAGCGCGCACGACGCCGCAGCAGAGGTTTTGTATATCGGCGGAGAAAACGGCCTGGAGCGCGACATTGTGTCGCGCGCCGGGCTTCCGTTTGTGGCAGTAAAGGCTGCAGGACTGCGTCGGCAACTCAGCCTGAGCGCGGTTCGCACAGCCTTTTACACGTGGCGCGGGTACAGGGCTGCGCGCCGGGAACTCGCTAGATTCCAACCCGACGTCGTAGTCGGCACGGGCGGCTATGTCACGCTGCCCGTCGTCTTCGCTGCGCACTCTAAGCACATTCCCGCAGTGATTTGGGAGGCGAATGCGCGTCCGGGCCTGACGAATACCTTGTGCGCGCGGCGCGCTGCCGCTGTGGCTGTGTCATTCCCTGATTCGGAGCGGTTCTTTCCAGGCGCAAAACGCGTCGTCATGACAGGGAACCCGCGCGCAAGTGAGGTTCAGGATGTGACGCCTGCGCAGGTTCAGGCTGCCCGCGAACGATACACCCTCGATCCGGCTCGCAAACTCGTCATCTGTTACATGGGTAGCCGTGGGTCACAGAGTGTCAACCGCGTGGTTACGCAACTGTTGCCGAAGTTTATTGCGAGTGAAGCGTGGCAGGTTGTGTACATCACTGGAGATGCCCACTTTGAGTCAGTACAGGTGAAGATTCGTGAGCTCGGGTTGATGAACCTGCCGAGTCATGTTCATGTTCTGCCGTTTGTCCACGACTTGTCGCAGTTGTTGCCTGCCGCAGATGTCGTCGTGACCCGTGCGGGAGGTGCAACACTCGCGGAAATTTGTTCCCTTGGACTCCCCTCTCTACTGATTCCATCCCCCTATGTCACGGCCAATCATCAGGAAGAGAACGCCAAGCGAATGGTGCAAGGCGGCGCCGCGCGGATGCTGCGCGAGGCCGAATTGACTCCGCAGACGCTCTGGGGCGCCCTCTCGCGCATCCTCGATGACGGTCAGTCCGCGGTGATGCGGGATGCCGCGAAGCGTCTCGCGACTCCCGCTGCAGTGGCTGACTTGTATGCGCTGGTTGAGGCAGTCTGCTCCACGAATTCGGTATACTAAGACACAGTTGCACGCCATGCATAGAGCCCTGCGAGGTCAGGGTGCACTTGTCGGATGCTGCGCAAGCCGCTGGCACGCACGCTGTGTGTTCGTGTGCCATATGATGCGGTACGGATCCTGGGCATAGGCAACCGTCTGAGTGCGCCGCTGATGACCACCGTCAGCGGATGATGGCGTCGTTGGAGGGAAAACATGGACGCAGACTCCGTATTGCGCGCCTTTACTGAGCGCGGGGTAGAGCACGTTAAGCTGAATGAACCGCTAGCGCTGCACACAACGTGGCGAATCGGCGGTCCGGCCGATGTGTTCGTGAACCCGCACACGGTGGAAGAACTAAGGAGTACCGTCTCGGTAGCAAGGCAGCTGGAAGTCCCGTGGACCGTGATCGGGCGGGGTTCCAACCTACTCGTTCGCGATGGCGGGATTCGGGGCCTGGTCGTTCAACTTGGTGACCGGTTTGGTGACATTCGCGTAGACGGCAACGAACTGACTGCACTAGCTGGTCGTTCAGCGGTCTCAGCTGCCAGCATTGCTGTGCGCAACCAATTAGCTGGGCTCGAATTTGCCACGGGCATTCCCGGCACTGTCGGCGGTGTTGTGATGATGAATGCTGGTGCACACGGTGGGCAAGTCAGTGATGTTTTGCACTGGGCTGACGTCATGGATACGGCCGGCAACATTCGACGTCTGAGCAAGGCGGATTTGCAGTTCGGATACCGCTACAGCATCCTGAGGGATGAACCAGGTATCGTCGTCGCAGCCTGCTTTTCTCTGACCGCTGGGGATGGTGCCGCACTCATCGAAAAGGTGAAGACATGGTCACAACGCCGCCTGCGCACCCAACCGCTTTCCCTACCAAGTTGTGGATCTGTGTTTCGCAATCCTTCCGGAACTCACGCCGGTCATCTGATCGAGTTGGCCGGACTCAAAGGACTGCAACGTGGTGGTGCGCAGATTAGTGAAAAGCACGCCAATTTTATCGTCAATATCGGCGGCGCGACGGCAGAGGACGTATTGTGGTTGATTGCCCACGCTCAGGACACCGTCCAACAATTGTTTGGAATTTCATTGGAAACTGAGGTGCGCGTGATGGGGGATGCCGCCTCAGGGAGGTGATGAGTGTGGATGCGCTAGCCATTACAGGGGGCTCCTCGCTGTTTGGAGAGACGCGCATTTACGGCGCCAAGAATGCTGCGTTGCCCATTCTCGCAGCGACTGTCATGGTCGAGGGGACATGCGTGATTGACGATGTTCCCCACCTCGAGGATGTCCGGGTGATGGCAGAGATTTTGCGTGCGCTCGGCGCAACAGTGGAACGCAGTGGACTGCAGGTCACAGTCGATTCAACCAACATCCGGCTGACGAATGTACCAGCGGATTTGATGCAGCGCATGCGTAGTTCGATTTTTTTGATGGGTCCACTCTTGGCCAGGTTTGGTGAAGTGCGCGTTTCCAAGCCTGGCGGGTGCGTGATTGGGCAGCGTCCCGTCGATTACCACTTGACGGGCATGCGGGCACTAGGGGCGGCTGTAGAAGAGAAACACGGATACATCCGCTGCACGGCGCGTCGTCTGCAAGGTACAACTGTGACGCTGGACTTTCCCAGTGTTGGCGCGACCGAGAATCTGATTATGGCCGCTGCGCTGGCGGACGGCGTCACTGTAATCGAAAACGCCGCCCGTGAACCAGAAATTATTGACCTGGCAAATTTTTTGAAGTCGTGCGGAGCCCTGATTGAGGGAGCGGGCGAGACCATGATTCAGGTGACAGGTGTACACCACCTGACTGGTACGCAGCATCGAATCATGGGCGACCGCATCGTCGCCGGAACCGTGTTGATCGCAGCAGCAGCCACCGGTGGACGGGTTACAGTCGAGAACGTATCGCCAGCTCATCTAGGTTCTCTATTGGCAAAAATGCGTGAAAGTGGTATGCGCGTAGAGACCGGGCGTGATATAATTACGGTTGAAAGTTCCAGAGCTTGGCAGTCTGTAGACCTTCGAACGGAACCCTTTCCCGGATTTCCGACGGACCTTCAGGCGCCGTTCATGGCCATGCTGACGACGGCCCAAGGGACCAGTCTTGTCAGAGAGAATGTTTTTGAAGCCAGATTTAAACACGTCAACGAGTTGACTCGCATGGGCGCAGACATTTCGGTTGACTTGCGGACAGCGGTAATCCGCGGCGTCGATAAACTATCCGGTGCTCGCGTCGAGTGCTCCGACTTGCGTGGTGGGGCAGCGCTTGTCATTGCGGGCCTGATGGCCGACGGCGTCACACATGTGGAAGGACTACATCACATTGACCGTGGGTATCAATCGATTGAAATGCACTTACGAGACTTAGGCGCCGACATTGAGCGTGTACAACTGTGAGTTCGCACCCGGTGGGGCCTCTTTGGGCCCCGAACCGGCTCACTTCTGCGCGACATGTTTTACCTCGTCCACTACGGGCCTACGCTTGACGAACTAGCAGGAGGGACACCTTTTGGCGAATGTTCGCCGGACTCACGCCGACCCGATGGAGATACAACGCAAAAAAAGACGCAACCGTATCGTCGTGGCCGCGTTTTTCCTGTTCGTTGGTGCAGTGGCACTGCTCGAATCCCCGTTGACGCGTGTGCGGGGGTTCCGCGTCACAGGGAACACCTCGATCCCCGCCAGTACAATTCTGAATACTGCGCAGTTGCACAAAGGTATGAGTTTGTGGCAGGTAAATGCGGCTCATGTTTCTGCTGATGTCGTGAGCAAAAATACACTGGTGCAGTCAGTCTCCGTACATACGGACGTGCTATCCGGTATCGTAACAGTCCAAATCACTGAGAAGCACGTTGTGGCGCTGTACGAAGCAAATGGATCTTTTTACCGAGTGCTCGACGACGGTGAAATTTTCGGTACCATCGCGCCAGCAAATGGATTTTCCTGGCCAATCGTGACAACAGCCCAGCACGTGAAAGTTGCTGAGGGACAAGCTGTGCCCGTCGCGGGCTGGATGCCACTGATGAACGAGCTCGGCAAAACGAGTCCGACGTTTCTGGCAAGCGTCTCTCAATTAGAGCTCGACTCCTTTGGCTTGGTGACCGCGTACTTCTCCGATGGGTTTGCGGGACGCTGCCAAGCTTCGCAGTTGGCTCAAAAAGCATCTACCATCCAGGCAGCGGTCGCTTACTTCTCCGGAAAGGGGGACCGTCCGGGATTGATTGATGTCTCGAACGGTCCGCCGTACGAATACACGCCGTTCTCAAAGCCTTAAGCCTCTAAGGCTCCTGCAAAGACAGCGGAGTCACGGTCATACAGCGGCAGTTTGGGTCATTTTTCACTGTTCATCAGGCCTCTGCCAATGAAGGAGGAAAGTTGTCATGCAAGCGCGAGCTCGTCTCACGGCTTCACTCACAACGGTCGCGATTGCTTTGGGGCTTATGGTGGCCCTGTCTTATAAACACATGGAAAGCTTGACCGGCAACCTCCCTGTCGCGACTGCAGACACCGCTCAGAAACAGTTACAGACGCAACTGACGCAATTGACGCAGGCGAATCAAAGCGCCCAACAGCAGTTGGCGCAGTTGACGGCACAGTTAACGCAGTACGAACAGGCATCAACAGGTTCCAACGCACAGTTGCAAGGGGTGCAACGTCGCCTGTCAGCGGAACGGATCTTGGCCGGTATCACGCCGGTGCACGGACCTGGGGTGTCTGTGGTCCTGATGGACGGGACTGCAGTTGGCGGCAACACTGAGCAGGTACTGACTCATGACTGGGACATTCGCCAATTGGTCAATGAACTGTTCACAGCTGGCGCGGAAGCCGTTTCCATCAACGGTTACAGAGTCGTGGCGACTTCAGCCGTGACGTGTATTGGACCCGTCGTCAAGGTGAACGACCACCGACTCGGGGCGCCGTTTACTGTGGACGCGATTGGCGACCCGCAGACGCTGCAGTCTGCGTTGACGATTCAGGGCGGCATCCTCGATGCTTTGCGTAGCCGCGGAGTCTCGGCTTCCCAGCCGAACATCCAGCAAGACATTCAAATGCCGGCATTTACCGGGGTGCTGACCGCTTCTCCTAGTGCGGTCGGGTCATAGGGAGGTGGGCTTGTGCAGAAGACGACTTTTACGTGGGCGCTGACTGGAGTTTGCGCTGTGCTCGGATTCATGCTGACCGTGCAGTTGACGTCACGTGCACAATCGTCCACCTCCACTCCGACGAGTTACCTCGATTACCGCACTCAGGTATATGAACAGCTTCAAGAGCAGACGATCCTGGCACAAGACATCGCGAAAGAGAAGGTCCAGCTCAAACAGTATCAGTTATCAGGCGGCAACCAAGCAGCGATGCAAGCTGCGCTGCGCAAAGATGCACAGACTGTCGCGACGGAAGCGGGTCTGACAAAGGTCAGTGGGAATGGTCTTACGATGACGATTCAGGATGACCCGAACCTGCCGTTTTATCAGGCGACTGCAGGGCAGTTTCAGCAAAATGCAGACGTCATCATTTCGCAGATTGTGAATGACTTGTTTGGTGTCGGTGCCACCGCGATTAGCATCAACGGACAGAGACTCGTCACGACGTCGTCGATCCGATTGGTCAGTGGACTTGGTCCCATCACGGACCTGCAGGTAAACACATACCCGATCCAGATGCCCTACGTGATCACGGCGATCGGTAACGTCCAAGACATGCAGTCAGTTTTGACAGTTGATCAGATTCAGCCTGAACTCAACTTGATGCAAGAAGACTTTCTTGTGAAGTCATACACCGGTTCGAAACACGTGAGCGTGCCGGGCTACAGCGGCCCGCTGCCTGGCGCCTGGGCTAAGGAGGTAGGAAACTAATGATCTGGATCCCGGTTCTCGGCCTGGTCGTCGGTGTTGCAATTGGCCTTGTCACAGATGTGAACATTCCGGCTGCCTACTCAAGCTACCTGTCAATCGCCATCATCGCAGCGCTCGACACGGTTTTCGGCGGTGTGCGGGCTAGCTTAGAGAAGTCATTTGACGGAATGGTCTTTTTGACAGGGTTCTTTTTCAATACACTGGTCGCCGCGCTGCTCGCCTTCATTGGCGTTCAACTCGGCGTCGACCTGTACCTGGCGGCGGTTGTCGCCTTTGGCGTTCGCTTGTTTCAAAACATCGCCGTAATTAGGCGCATCGCATTTAACCGCATGGGCTCACGCAGGTCGCGTGCAGTGACGGCATCGAACACGGACAAGTGAGATCTCCAGAATAGGGGTCTGGCGAGAATGATTCCTATTTGGGATTGACGAAAAAGTTGCGCCGCAAAAGAGGAATGTGCTTCGGAGTGTGGAATAGTGTTGTGAAATGTTCCTTTTCACATGTAACGATGTGGGCGCATTGGGGAGGTGCCACACGGTTGGCTAAAGGAGAATACATCGTCAGTCTCGACATCGGCACTTCTAAGGTCCGGGCCATCATCGGTGAGCAAACAGGGAGTACAGTCAGTGTAATCGGTGTCGGGTCCGTTGACAGTGAAGGAATTCGCCACGGGGCGATTGTCGATATAGACTTGACGGTGGAATCCATTCGACAAGCGGTCGACCAGGCTGAGCGGATGGTCGGCATTCATATCGGGTCCGCGTACGTAGGCATCTCCGGGAACCACATCCTACTGCAAAGCAGCCACGGAGTCGTCGCTGTTTCCTCGCCAGAACGGGAAATTGGAGAAGAAGACATTGAACGCGTACTGCAACAGGCGCGCGTCATTGCGCTTCCGCCGGAACGTGAAATCATCGACGTTGTAGCGAAGGAATTCGTAGTCGATGGTCTGCATGGTATTGTGGACCCGCGCGGCATGCTGGGGGTACGGCTCGAAGTCGAAGCGTATATCATCACCGGATCACGTACAGCGATTCACAATGTCGTGCGCTGTGTCGAAAAGGCGGATATCGACGTCGCGAATCTCGTGTTGTCTCCGCTTGCTGCGAGTACGATTGCACTGTCATCTGATGATCGAAAACTTGGTGTAGCACTCGTCGACATCGGTGCAGGCGCCACTTCCGTGTCTGTGTTTGCAAACAATGTGCTGGCTGGGACAAGCATTATCCCGATGGGCGGTGACTATGTCACACATGACATCGCCATTGGGTTGAAGACGCAAACCGTTGCAGCCGAGCAAGTGAAGCTTCGTCACGGGTGCGCGTGGGTGGATTCGGCCTCGGACGACGAACGTTTCCAAGTGCCCCGGATTGGCAGCAACCAGCAGGTGGAATTTACGCAGGTTGATTTGGCGATGATTATCGAACCTCGCATGCAGGAGATTTTCGGCCTCGTGCGAAAGGAAATAGAGAAGATGGGTTTTGCGGCGGACTTAGCCAGTGGCTACGTGATGCACGGCGGCGTCATGTCGATGCAGGGTGCGGGCGAACTTGCGGAGGTTGAGTTGCAGGCACCCGTTCGTATTGCCATTCCGGACTACCTCGGCGTCCGGGATCCGTCGTTTGTCAATGGGGTGGGTACACTGGCTTACGCCGTCCGTGCGCAGGCAAAGTCTGCACCGGCCGAGGCAAGTTCGTATAGTCGACCGGTGAAGACAGGTGGGGGATTTTTCGTCCGTCTGAAAGACTGGTTTCGTGACTTTGTCTGAGGCTCGTTGCGGTAGACAGCAAGAGAGGCGAGGATATGTCCCAAGGAGGAACAGCGATGCTGGATTTTGATACGGATTTTGAGTCGTTCGCGCGGATCAAGGTCGTTGGCGTCGGAGGCGGCGGTTGCAACGCCGTTAATCGCATGATTGAGTCCGGCATTGAAGGCGTTGACTTTATCGTGGTGAACACCGACGCTCAGGCGCTTCAACTCGCTAAGGCGGAGACGAGGATTCAGATTGGTGAGAAGTTGACCCGTGGACTCGGGGCAGGCGCCAATCCGGAAGTCGGGAAGAAGGCTGCTGAAGAGAGTCGCGAGGCCCTCACAAACGCGTTGCGCGGCGCTGACATGATCTTCGTGACCGCGGGAATGGGCGGTGGCACTGGAACGGGTGCTGCTCCGATCATTGCCGAGATCGCGAAGGAACTCGGGGCTTTGACCGTAGGAGTTGTCACAAAGCCGTTCCGCTTTGAGCAAAAGCGGCGCATGTCGCAGGCTGAACAGGGTGTTGCCAACCTGAAAGAGAAGGTTGATACGTTAATCGTCATCCCGAACGACCGCCTTCTTGAAATTGTTGATCGAAACACGCCGGTGCTCGAGGCTTTCCGCGAAGCGGACAACGTGCTGCGACAGGGAGTAGCGGGCATTTCTGATTTAATCGCGGTGCCAGGTTTGATTAACGTGGACTTTGCCGATGTGAAGTCGATCATGACAGAGCGTGGCTCTGCCCTGATGGGCATCGGTGTCTCCACGGGCGAAAACCGTGCTGCAGAAGCCGCAAAAAATGCAATCTGCAGTCCGCTGCTTGAGACATCGATTGACGGAGCGCGTGGTGTCTTGATGCAAGTTGCTGGCGGAAACAACCTCAGTCTCTGGGAAGTCAACGAGGCGGCGGACATCGTTTCTTCCGCAGCCGATCCGGACGTCAACATGATTTTCGGCGCCGTGATTAGTCCCGAACTCGAGGATGAAATCATTGTGACCGTCATTGCAACGGGTTTTGAAGCGGCCCCGAACATGCAGGTGCAATCACCGACTCGGCAACGGTCAGCCGTTCTCGATGAGTTGAATCAGGGCCAGGCGCAAGCCGCCGTGACGAACTCGTGGGATGTGCCGGCCTACATCCGGCGACAAAACAGCCGTTTTCGCGATCGCTAGATCAGCCAGTTCCTTCGTGAGTCCTCGCATTCTGCGCTGCCCGGCCCTGTCGGTGCAGCGCTTTTGTTTGTACACGGCTGACACGGCGAGTCGTCGTACCATAGAGACAAAACTCTCGATGCCTCAACAAAAAGTCTCTTGAATCGCAGTCAAGTTCCGACAGGCTTTGTAATAGAGATGAACTATACTGGGGCCAACGCTGAATCCGAGGTGATGCCATGCCTATACCAGTCGTATATATCGACGTGGTGTGGCTGGTCAACTTCCTCATGGACGCCGCGATCCTGTGGACGACGTGCTGGATTATGAAGCGCTCCACCCGCCCGCGGAGATTGCTTCTCGCAGCGCTTGTCGGCTCGTTGTACGCGCTACTGATGTTTGTTCCGCACCTTCAGCTGTTCACCACTTGGGCTGGCAAAGCGCTCGCCTCCTTATGGATCGTAGGTTTGGGCGTACCATGGCGTAACTGGCTCGACCTCGGACGGGCCGTGGCGATGTACTACCTGGTGACTTTCGTGTTCGCGGGTGCAGCCATCGCTCTGCACTTTGCACTGCCGGGTGTTTCAGTAGCTAGTGGAGTCGAAGTCGCCACCCATCGACTCGTGTTCACGACGAGCGTCAAGAGCCTGTCGCTCATTCTCGGGGTTGTGCTTGGCGCAGGAATCTTACGCTACGGTGTCGGGCGTATGCGCCGGATGCAGATGCAGAAGGCAACGCGAGTAGCGGTCCGGGCGTCGATTGGAGAGCGGGAAGTTACGTTTACGGGTCTCGTTGACACAGGGAACCAACTTCGTGATCCGATCAGTAGAAAACCGGTCTGCCTTGTCGAATCTCAGGTTTTGGCGAATCTCCTCCCTGACGCGCTGTCGTCTTTGCAGTCGCCCAAGGCGGACATGCTGGACGCTCTTTCAGGAATCACTGACGAGGCGTGGATGCGCCGGATTTCCATCGTGCCGTACCGTGGCGCCGGCGGGACCCAACAACTGACGTTTGCAGTTCGCCCTGACACGGTCTTGATTCAAGGTGAATCCGGGTGGTACCCCGCAGCGACTGAAGTTGAGCTGGCGGCGCATGAAGGTGCACTCTCTTTGGACGACCAATTTCAGGCCATCATGCACATTGAAGCCATTGTGAGGGATGACAGCATTGAAACCCACGATACCCATCGGCATCAGACTCAGGATACGGTTGCAGCTGCTCTGGATCGAAATACGTCTGCGACTGGCCGGGGGCAGTGAAGAAGTCTACTACGTCGGCGGAGGCGAGGCTCTACCGCCACCGTTGACGCGAGAAGAGGAAGAGTATCTGCTCAGTCGCCTCCCAGGAGGGGACGAAGCCGTTCGGGCGATGTTGATTGAGCGCAACTTGCGATTGGTTGTTTACATTGCCCGCAAGTTCGAAAACACGGGCCTCAACATTGAGGACTTGGTCTCGATCGGGACGATTGGTTTGATTAAGGCCGTGAACACCTTTGACCCGAGTAAAAAAATTAAGCTTGCGACGTACGCCTCGAGGTGCATTGAGAACGAGATTCTGATGTTTCTGCGGCGCAACAACAAACTTCGATCTGAGGTTTCGTTTGACGAACCGCTCAACGTCGACTGGGACGGGAACGAACTTCTCCTCTCCGACGTCCTGGGTACCGAAGCGGACACAATCTATCGCAACCTCGAAGAAGAAGTTGACCGGACTCTGCTCTACGACGCGCTGGAGAAGTTGACTGACCGTGAACGTAGAATCATGGAGCTGCGCTTTGGCCTTGGGACTGGCGAAGAGATGACGCAGAAGGATGTTGCTGACCTACTGGGGATTTCACAGTCGTACATTTCCCGGCTCGAAAAGCGGATCATCAAACGCCTGCGCAAAGAGTTTAACCGCATGATTTGAGCTGGCGCACGGGTCAGACCGTCACAGGCGTTAAAGCGAGCGCGCCGGTTTGACCTGTTCGGTCTCAACTTTTTGGGAGGTACGGTCTTGCATCCTAATTTCTCCAGTTGTCGTCTGCGGGGCTGGAGGTTTGACGGAGGTTTGACGGAGGTTTGACGGATTGACACCTACAGCCGTACCCGCGATCCGGTAAGTGTCAATTTGACACCTACAGCCTCGCCCACGATCCGGTAAGTGTCAATTTGACACCTACAGCCGTACCCGCGATCCGCTAAGTGTCAATTTGACACCTACAGCCGTACCCGCGATCCGGCAAGTGTCAATTTGACACCTACAGCCTCGCCCGCGATTCGGTAAGTGTCAATTTGACACCTACAGCCGTACCCGCGATCCGGCAAGTGTCAATTTGACACCTACAACCGTACCTGCGATCCGGTAAGTGTCAATTTGACACCTACAGCCGCGCCCACGCTTCGGTAAGTGTCAATTTGACACCTACAGCCTCGCCCACGATCGGCTAAGTGCCAATTTGACACCTACAGCCGCGCCCGCGATTCGCTAAGTGTCAATTTGACACCTACAGCCGTACCCGCGATCCGGTAAGTGTCAATTTGACACCTACAGCCGTACCCGCGATCCGGCAAGTGTCAAATTGACACCTACAGCCGTACCGCGCTTCGGTAGGTGTCAATTTGACACCTACAGCCGCGCCCGCGATCCGGTAAGTGTCAATTTGACACCTATAGCCGTACCCGCGATCCGGTAAGTGTCAATTTGACACGTACAGCCGTACCCGCGATCCGGTAAGTGTCAATTTGACACCTACAGCCGCGCCCGCGGTTCGGTAAGTGTCAATTTGACACCTACAGCCGTACCCGCGATCCGCTAAGTGTCAATTTGACACCTACAGCCTCGCCCGCGATTCGCTAAGTGTCAATCGGTTTGACGGAGGTTTGTCGGGGGTCGCTCCAGGTCGCTCGGGGGTCGCTCCAGGTCGCTCGGAGGCCGCTCCATAGCGGCTCAGAACAGCCTATCGAGGCTCCGTGAACGTCGGTCGGCCGTCTGAGGCTGTTCGCAACAGTTTATCGGCTGATTTTCGAGTCGTAGAGGCGGATTATTGCTGCTGAAGCGGCGGAGGACAGCCTATTTGCGCCGGTTGACCCCTCAGACGGGCCAATAAGCGGCCGTACGCTGCTATTGCTCGGCGCGATCGCGGTAATGGCCGCGTTCGGCCGTACGCTGCTATTGCTCGGCGCGATCGCGGTAATGGCCGCGCTCCGCCGTACGCTGCTATTGCTCGGCGCGATCGCGGTGATGGCCGCGTTCGGCCGTACGCTGCTATTGCTCGGCGCGATCGCGGTAATGGCCGCGTTCGGCCGTACGCTGCTATTTGCTCGGCGCGATCGCGGAGATGGCCGCGTTCCTCCGTACGCTGCTATGGCTCAGCGCGATCGCGGTGATGGCCGTGCTCCTTCGTACGCTGCTATTGCTCGGCGCGATCGCGGAGATGGCCGCGTTCCTCCATACGCTGCTATTGCTCAGCGCGATCGCGGAGACTGCCGCGTTCCTCCGTACGCTGCTATTGCTCGGCGCGATCGCGGTGATGGCCCCGCGCGGGGAGCGTTGCGGCGTTCGTCCTGAACCGGTTAATCGCTGTGAAGGGAGTCGTGTGCCGTCAGCGCCTGGTCGGTCACGTCACTCTTGGCCAATGCATAAGAACACCCCCCTGGGAAATACTGAGGACGGATTCATTAGCCGCGATGGACGGCGGTCGTCCTTGGCACCTTGGGGGGAACTCGGTGATGAAGCGGAACAAAGTAGAGATTTGTGGCGTCAATACATCCCAACTCCCTGTCTTGACAAATGTTGAGATGCGGGAGTTGTTTCACAAACTCAAAGAGGGGGACCTCGAGTCGCGAGAAAAGCTTGTGAATGGCAATTTGCGGCTTGTACTGTCTGTGATTCAGCGATTCAACAACCGTGGGGAACACGTGGATGACCTGTTTCAGGTCGGGTGTATCGGTCTAATGAAAGCCATCGACAACTTCGACCTCGGTCAGAATGTCCGTTTTTCAACCTACGCTGTGCCGATGATCGTCGGGGAAATCCGCCGTTACCTGCGCGATAACAACCCTATCCGGGTGAGCCGCTCGCTTCGTGATATTGCCTACAAGGCGTTGCAGATTCGTGATCAGTTGACCAACCAGAACCTGCGTGAACCCACGATTCTCGAGATTTCGCAACGGATGGAGGTGGCGAAGGAAGACGTGGTGTTCGCCCTTGACGCCATTCAAGACCCGGTCTCCTTGTTCGAGCCCATCTACCACGATGGTGGTGACCCAATTTACGTCATGGACCAGATTCACGACGACAAAAACCTTGACTCGTCGTGGGTAGAAGAAATCGCGATTCGGGAAGCCATGCACAAGCTCACTGACCGCGAGAAGAAAATCCTGTCCATGCGTTTCTATGAAGGGAAGACGCAAATGGAAGTGGCAGACGAGATCGGCATCTCTCAGGCGCAGGTGTCACGTCTCGAGAAAGCTGCGATTCACCGCATGCAAAAACACATCCAAAGCTGACCCACCGCATATAGATATGAGGTCAACGAATCGGCGCTGTCCGAGTTCGGATGGCCAAAGGCGGTGTCATGAGTGCGGATATCTGACCTGCAAGCCAAGGATGTCGTTAACGTTGGGGAAGGCAAGCGGCTTGGAACAATCGGTGACCTGGAGATCGACACCGACAGCGGACTTGTGCGGGCTCTAGTCATTCCTGGCCAGGGAAAGTTCTTCGGCATGGTGGGCGGAGGCCAGGACTACGTCATTCCGTGGCACCAGATTGTCAAAATAGGCTCTGACGTGATTTTGGTCGATTTACACAGTGGACACGAATCGAGTTACTACATTCCTCCGCAGTCTGGCAAACAAGGAACAGGTGGGTATTGACGAGGGCCTAGCGGCCCTTGTTTCGTGATGGCTTCGGCAATCCATTCTAATCACCTCGCCAAACCGCTTACATCTACGGTATGATACCGGGAGAAGGGGGTGCGAACGCATGCGCACAAATTGGACAGGTTCTGCTGGTGATCCCGTCTGGATTCGGCCGGATTGGTCTACAGACCGTGTACGTGGAATCTTCTCCTTCCGCGAGGGCGGCGTGAGCGATGCCCCCTACCAATCCTTAAATGTGGGTTACCATGTGGGGGACGATGCCGCAGCAGTGACAGAAAACCGCCGCCGTTGCGCTGAGAAAATCGGGGCAACCCTGGAAGATCTGGTGGTTCCTGAGCAAGTCCACGGAGCCGGTGTAGCTGTTGTGACCGAAGCGCACCGCGGTCGAGGCAGTACGCCTGCGTTTCCCCCAATCCCGGGTGTTGACGGGGTAGTCTCAAATGTCCCCGGTCTCACGCTGACCATTATGGCAGCTGATTGTGTACCGATGCTTTTTTATGACGCAACCGCAGGTGTGATTGGCGCTGCTCACTCGGGCTGGCGCGGCACCGTGTCGCACATCTCGCGAGAGGTGTTGCGAACCATGAGTGAGGCGTTCAGTTCCCGTCCGGAGGACGTGGACGTGTGGCTGGGTCCCTCGATTCGCCGCTGTTGTTACGAAGTGGACGAGCGGGTCGCGCAGCCTGTAGCGGAGTCATTCGGACATGGGCCACTGTTACCTCGACACGCGCGGCCTGGGAAATACCTGCTGAGTCTACAAGCGTGCATTCGAATGGATTTGCAGAGTGCTGGGGTTAGCGAGGAACACATTCACGACGTAGGAGTTTGTACGGCGTGCCACACACATGTGTTGTATTCACACCGTGCCGAGCATGGTAGGACTGGCCGATTGCTCGGCGCCATTCGGCTCGCGTAGGGCTAGACAGGAGGCGACGAGCGTTGAACTCCTCTCTCGGAACGGGTGAACCGCGCAAGAGCCCGCTCGATGTGGACATTACCACTCGGTATCTGGAGTTGCGAGCAGAGATTGCTGCAGCAGCCGAACGCTGTGGCAGAACACCAGAGAGTGTGCGGATTGTGGCGGTGACAAAGTCTGCGGATGAGCAGGTTCTCGCTCCTCTACTGCAAAACGGTTGTTGCGACTTTGCTGAAAACCGTTGGCAAGATGCGCGGGTCAAGCTCGACTTCGCAAACAAACACTTGCCAACATCCATCCGTTGGCACTTTATCGGCCGCCTGCAACTGAACAAGGTCAAGTACGTGGTTCCGAATTTCTCGTGGGTCCACTCCGTTGACTCACTTGCCCTTGCTCAGGCGATCAGCGGACGTGCTGCAGCCGAGGGGCGCGTCATCAAGGCGTTGGTGCAAGTTAATGTATCTGGGGAAGCGACCAAAACGGGGTTTTCGCCTGAAGAAGTTGAGCCATTCCTCCGGAAAGTCCAGGGACTTCCTGGAGTAGAGTGGCAGGGGCTGATGACGATGGCGCCACACGCAGAGGACGTGGAGGAGACGCGTCCTTGGTTTCGGGCGCTGCGGGAGCTTTCACTGGAAGTGCGCCGTTCGCTGTCTTTGCAGGAGTTTCGGGACCTGTCTATGGGCATGTCGAATGACTTCGCCGTCGCGATCGAAGAGGGTGCAACGTTAATCAGGGTTGGCCGCCGTCTCGTCGGAGAGCGGGTCCAACCGCAAAATCTGTAGAAGGGCTGGGTGAAGCCCGGAGCATGGGAATTGTCCTGAGTCTCATTCAAGTGGTACTTACGGTCTATGGGTATGTCCTGATTGCAACGGCAGTGCTCTCCTGGGTGCCCGATCTAGCGCAGACAAGGCTTGGTCTGTTTTTGTACAAAGTGACAGAGCCGTACCTCGGCTTGTTTCGTCGCTACATCCCACCACTGCGTATCGGTGGTGTCGGAATTGACATCTCCTTCATTGTTGCCGTGATTGTCTACTTCTTTCTTCAGGCCGGTATACTGTCGGTGTTGTCGGCCATTGTCCGCTGATGGAGGTTCGTTCCTCAGAACGTCCGTTTATGCGCCGTATCGAAGACTACATCACACGCGTGAATGCTCGTGGTCAGTGGCAACTCACAGACTTCCTGTCGCCGCGGGAACAGACATTGGCGACTAGCAGAGCGGAAGCGGCAGGGATGGTCGTGCAGGGGTATGGCGGCTATCAAGACGCGGAGCGTCAACGCCTCTTGCTGATGCCCGGGGAGTGGTATCCTGAAGCCGCTGATTTTCACATAACGACACTGTCGATTGATGCTGACGAACCAATCACACACGGCGCGCTGCTTGGTGCGCTGCTGGGCAGCGGCATTGAACGGCGTAAGGTGGGCGACCTCGCGGTGGATGGGGAGCGTGCGCTTTGTGCCGTTGACCGGATGATCGCGGAACACGTCTCTCGGGAACTGCACCATGCGGGACGAGTCGCTGTCCACGTCGAGGTAGTGGACAGCGAAGTGGTGTGGCCAAAAGTGGTGTATAACACAGCGACGCTCTCTGTTGCCTCGATGCGCCTTGATGCGGTGGTTGCGGCCGCGTGTCATTGGTCAAGGGGCACTGCTCAAGAAGTCATACAGGCGGGAAGGGTGTCTGTCGAACATGTGGCGACAGACCGTGCCGATGAACCCGTGGAGGTTGGGGATGTCTTATCGGTGCGCGGTTTCGGCCGTGTTCGGGTGTTCGAGTCTGTCGGCTTAAGTAAGAAGGGCAGAATCCGCCTCGTCGTGGGCATTCTCCCATCGCGCAGGTAGAGCACTAGGCAGGGACGCTGCGGACAATTCAGCAGGAGTTTCTTCTGTTTCGTCGAATTGACAGGAAGAATTGTCGAGTTTCGCATGATTGTGGTATTGTGTGTCGATTTCAGGAGGTGTGCGTGATGCCGTTATCCCCGTTAGACATCCATAACAAGGAATTTGGCCGAGCGTTTCGTGGGTACGATGAAGATGAAGTAGACGACTTTCTGGAGCGCGTGATTCAGGACTATGAGGCTCTGATTCGCCAGAACAAGGAACTCGAAGAACGCATGGAACAGATGAACGAGCGGCTACAGCATTTTACGAATATTGAAGAGAGTCTGTCAAAGGCCATCATCGTGGCTCAGGAGACTTCCGAAGAAGTCAAGTCAAACGCGCGCAAAGAAGCTCAACTCATCCTCAGGGAAGCCGAGAAGAATGCGGATCGGATTGTCAGTGAAGCCCTGAATAAGTCGAGGAAGATTGCGCTCGAGGTCGAAGAAGTACAAAGACACGCAGCCATTTTCCGTGCCCGATTCCGTTCGCTAATTCAGGCGCAGCTTGAAATGCTTGAGTCTGGGGAATGGGAACGGTTTGACGAGGACGTGGCCTCTAACACGAAAGAGCCAGCGATTTTCAGCCATCCGACAGCTTAATCATCCACCTGCTCAGTTGTCTGCCAAAGCGCCCGGTAGTTGACCGGGCGCTTTGGCGTATGTACATGCCGCAAGCCGCGACGTGCGGACACAGCGTTACGGGCAGTGTCGAATGAACATCGGGGCCAGTCTTCGCGCGTATTCCCATCATACACTGTGTGCCTGACGCGGGCGTCACCGGACAGTGACGCACGACGATGGCACGTGACGCCGGGAGCGCGCGGGGAGGCTCGCGCGTCGAAAGTCTTTTGATCAAATTTGGAACACGGCTGGCGGTATGTTCCCTTTGCGCCGTCGGAAACTAAAGGTATTGATCAGCAGAGGGGGTCCAAAAATGTGGGAGGAAGCGCGAACACGCCTGCAGCAAATGCATGCACAGACCGAAGAACGCATTCGTACAACGGGCCAGTATGGTTTGGGCGATGCGATGCGGGACGAGCTAGGAGAACTGTCGATGTACGACAACCATCCTGCTGATATTGCGTCCGAGTTGTTTGAGCGGGGAAAAGACGTAGCGTTGCGCGACGGGCAAAAATTGCGGTTGCAAGCGATTGAACGCGCGCAACAGGCGATTAATGGCGGTACCTACGGGACTTGCGAAGCTTGTGGGCAAGCGATTGGTGAGGAGCGGATGACAGCCAATCCGCTGGCGACTTTGTGTATTGACTGTAAGCGAGAAGATGAAGCCGTCCATCCCGAACGTTCGAGGCCTGTCGAGGAGGAAGTGTTATGGCCGGGTTACGGACGAACGGACATGGATGATAAGGACTACGTGGCCTTTGACGGAGAAGACAGTTGGCAGGCGGTGGAACGGTATAACGAGCGGCCAGAGTACGCCCACGATTACAACCAGATTCCGCTCGACGACAACGAAGGTGTTGTGGACGAAATCGACTTTGTCTCGAATGAACAGTACCGTCAGCAACTGCCGTAACCTTGCCATTTGACGGTAAGCCAAGATTTTGCCACACTTCACCTAGAAGGATGGTGGAGTGAGTGGTTTATGTGGTCGCAGTCATCGTGTGGGTGATTGATCAAGGGTTGAAGTGGTTGGTGCGGACGCACATGGTCCAAGGCCAGATGATCCCGGTATTGCCGCCGGCGTTTTATTTTGACTACATTCGCAACCCAGGCGCCGCGTTTGGCATGTTGCCGAATGCACGGTGGCTGCTCATCTTGGTCGCGTTGGTCGTCATCGGCGCGGTCATATACGTGCGTCAGAAGTGGCGGCCAGGACCGCTGGTTCAGATGGGTTTGGCACTGGTCATGGGGGGAGCCATCGGTAACCTCACCGACCGGGTCGTGTGGGGAACGGTCATTGACTACGTGTATTTCAAGCCGATCAACTTCCCGGTATTCAATTTTTCTGATGTCTGTATTGATGTCGGTGTTGCCCTGCTCCTCATCTGGGCGTTCACTTCCGACCGCAAGGGTCGAAAAAATACGCCAACGGAAACGCGGGACGCGACGGGAGAGACGGATCAGTGAGTGCGATTCAGGAACGCGTGGTCGTGGAGTCGGCTGACGCGGGGGCGCGACTCGATCGATGGTTAACCGATCAATTGACTGAACTTGACTACGCAGTTTCAAGAAGCCAAGTTCAGTCCTGGGTGGACGCTGGCATGGTCATGCGTGCTGGGTTTCCCGTGAAGAGCAGTGAACCTGTTGTTGCGGGCGCCGCCTATGAAGTGGCAGTGACGGAGCCCGAATCAGAGACAGTCAGCCCGGAAGAGATGGACCTCGACATCGCTTACGAGGACGACGATGTGTTGGTGGTGAATAAGCCGCGTGGGCTCGTCGTTCATCCCGGCGCGGGTCATTGGCAAGGCACACTGGTAAACGGCCTGCTCGGCCGTGGCACGCACCTGTCATCTCTCGGCGGTAGCACGCGCCCAGGTATCGTCCACCGGATTGACAAAGATACATCCGGGTTGCTTGTTGTGGCGAAGTCTGACCGCGCTTACCATAGCTTGACAGAGCAATTGCGGGTACACGAGATGGAACGGATGTACCTGGCAATCGCGCACGGACGCGTCCCCCATCAGGTTGGCTTGGTCGACGCGCCAATCGGTCGCGACCCGAGCCAACGTCAACGCATGGCCGTTGTGGAACGTGGGAAGCACGCGGTGACGCACTTTCGCGTGGTGGAGTGGTTTGAGCACTATAGTTACTTGTCACTCCGGTTAGAGACTGGACGAACGCATCAAATTCGCGTTCACCTGGCGTACATCGGACATCCGTTAGCTGGTGATCCAATCTATGGACCGCGGCACACACTGGACATCTCAGGTCAGGCGTTACACGCGAGTACGCTGGGATTTATCCACCCTGTGTCCGGGGAAAAGCTTGTGTTTGAAGCCCCGCTGCCGGCGGATATGGAACGCCTGCTTGAGCTTCTGCGCAACAAGGTGGTGGAATGAACGGGCTCTTGACTCAGGACTGTGAAATTGATACTGTATGAAAAACAATGCTGTCCTTTAAACCAATCCTGTGAGGTTGGAAAGGTCGTCGGAAAAACGTCAGGTTCGGGATGTTCCGGATTGACGAAAGCGGCTGCCGCCTCAGGGACGGCAGCCGCTTTTTACGGTGTGCGACCGCACAGCGAGGGAGGAGAGTAGTGCCTTTGGAGACACCGATTCTCGATGCTGCAGCGATGCAGCGGTCAATCACGCGCATGTCACACGAGGTGCTCGAGCGAAACAAGGGACTTGACGGTATGGTGCTCATCGGCATTAAGACCCGCGGTGCCGTGCTTAGCGACAGAATCGCGCAAAAGATGGCTCAGATTGAAGGTAAGGCCCCCGAAGTTTGGCACTTGGACGTCAGACCTTACCGGGATGACATCAAAGGCTCGGAGCCCAAACGATTGCCAGTGGAAGGGCTAGATGTCGAAGGGCGCACTGTCGTATTGGTGGATGACGTGCTCTACACGGGGCGGACCGTGCGGGCTGCGCTCGACGCTGTGATGGTGACAGGACGCCCACGACTAGTGCAACTCGCAGCCTTGGCCGACCGCGGTCACCGGGAACTTCCAATTCGTCCTGACTTCATCGGCAAGAACGTGCCAACTTCGAGGGAAGAGAGCGTTGCGGTGCGCTTCGCGGAAGTAGACGGAGAGGACGGTGTGTGGATTGTCAAACCAAACCGTTACTGAACGGGACGCCAGATGGGAGGCGTTGCAGATGCAGCACTTTGTGACAACAAGGGATATCACACGCTCCGATGTTGAACAACTGATCGCGATGGCCGAGTGGATGCGACAATCGCCGCGCCGGAGCATGCGAGACCGACTGTTAGGAGGTGTTGTCGCTACACTTTTCTACGAACCGAGCACGCGCACGCGTCTTTCCTTTGAAGCGGCCGCTGCACGCCTAGGGGCAAGCGTCATCAGTGCCGAAAACGCTCGCGAGAGCTCCTCCGCGAAAAAAGGGGAATCACTGCCAGATGTGTTTCGCGTCGTCGGCCGATACGCGGATGTCATCGTGATCCGCCATTTCGACGAATCAGAGCTCGCGGAGGCCGTGGCGTATAGCCCCGTACCGATTGTCAGTGCGGGCGCCGGCAGCGGTGAGCACCCGACACAGGCGTTGCTCGACGTCTACACCTTGTGGAGAGAGTTTGGCACAGTCGACAATCTGCACATCTGCTTTTCTGGGGACTTGCGCTATGGGCGCACGGTCCACTCGCTGTTGCGTGTGCTGACGCTGTTTGACGGTGTCGAGGTGACTTTGGCGAACACCCCCGGACTAGAACTCCCAGTTGTCCTTGCGGACGAATTGCGCTCAGCCGGGCTGAAGCTGCACGAGGAGAGCGATTGGAGTGTGGCTTTGGCTCAAACCGATGCGCTTTATCAGACCCGCATCCAGCGCGAGCGATTTGACCCAGCGACCGCGATGTCGGAGGCGGAGGTCCAAGACAGTTTGCGAGGTATTGGATTGAAACAACTGGCTTTGATGAAACACGGTGCACGCATTTTGCACCCGCTGCCCCGCGTCGGCGAGATTGACCCGGCGGTGGACAGCGATGAACGGGCCGCTTACTTCCGCCAAGTTGAAAACGGGATGTTCGTGAGAATGGCCTTGCTTGACCACCTGTTGAAGGAGGCGCTTCAGTGAGAGTTCGCATTGACGGGGGGACACTGCTCGAACCGATTCTGAACAAACGGTATCAAGCGAGCGTGTTGATGGATGACCAGACAGGCCTGATTCTGTCCGTTGGAACTGACTTGCCAGAAGCCGATTACGTGATTGCTCTTAATGGTGAGTTGCTGCTTCCAGGTCTCGTCGACCTGCATGTTCACCTGCGTGAGCCCGGGTTCGAGGCGAAGGAGACAATTGCGACTGGGGCGGCAGCCGCGGCAGCAGGTGGGTTTACACAGGTCGCCTGTATGCCGAACACAAACCCACCACTGGACTCCCCGCAATTGCTTGAATGGGTCGTCAAGGCGAGCGAAGACGTGGGCTTGACGCGTGTCCGACCGATCGCGTGCATCACGATGGGGCAAGCGGGGGAAGTTCTGACTGACTTCGCGGCACTCCAGGCGGCCGGAGCTGTCGCGCTCTCTGACGACGGGAAAGGCGTGCAGCACGGCGGTCGCATGCGCGAGGCGTTCGAGCGGGCAGCAGCAGTGGGTCTGCCCATCGCGATTCACGCCGAAGATGAAACGATTTCCGGCGCTGGCGTGCTACACAGCAGCGCCGCGCGGCGACTGGGCCTGACCGACATTCCTCCCGAAGCGGAGTCTGCCATGATCGCTCGCGATATCCTGCTTGCGGAGCAGACTGGCGCACACCTGCACGTTTGTCACGTCAGCGTCGAGTCAGCTGTGTCGCTGGTGCGGTGGGCAAAGAGTCGCGGCGTGCGCATTAGCGCAGAGGTGACACCACACCACCTGCTCCTGACAGAAGCCGTGATCGACCGCGACGACGCCGTGTTTAAGGTCAACCCTCCGCTTCGCACCGAGGCGGACCGCCTGGCCTGCATCGAAGGGTTTCTCGACGGAACACTCGACGTCCTGGCAACCGATCACGCTCCGCACACGGCGGCTGAAAAGTCGCAGGGAGTTGCTGCGGCACCGTTTGGCATGGTTGGGCTCGAGACAGCATTCGCTTTAATGTATACCCACTTTGTCGCGACGGGCCGCATGACGCTCTCCGACCTCGTCCACCGCGCTTCGACGGCTCCGACATCACTATTTCAACTCAACGGTGGTGTCATCGTCCCTGGCGCTCCGGCTGACTTGACCGTGATTGATGAGAAGACAGAGCGGCTGGTCACTCCAGATGAATTCGCCTCGAAAGGGCGCAACACGCCTTTTGCAGGCTGGCGACTTGTCGGCTGGCCCGTACTCACGGTCTGCGCAGGCAAAGTCGTGTATCAACGTCAACCCACGGTGGGAGGGAACAACGCTTGAGCAACCGCTCAGAAAGGCAAACTGCACGTCTAGTGTTGGAATCGGGAGATGTGTTTACTGGCGTCAACTTCGGCGCCTCAGGGGAGTCGATTGGCGAAGTTGTATTCAATACGGGTATGACGGGATACCAGGAAGTTCTGACGGACCCTTCCTATTGCGGGCAGATCGTGACGATGACCTATCCTTTAATTGGAAACTACGGTGTCAATGTAGACGACGCCGAGTCACGGGCCCCCTCCGTACACGGCTTCGTCGTTCGTGAGTTCAGTGAACTGCCAAGCCACTACAAGAGCATGGAGAGTCTCGAGTCGTACCTAAAGAAACACAACGTCATTGGCATTGCTGGCATCGACACGCGGCAGTTGACCAAGCGCATCCGGCGTGAAGGAACAATGAAAGGCATCTTGACGACTGAGGACACGTCGGTTGAAGCGCTCCTTGCGAAGCTGTCGGCGCCGCTGCCGCGCAATCAGGTGGAGCGCGTGACGACGCCCGTCACGTACCGCTGTCCGGGTGAAGGCAGGCGCGTTGTGGCGATGGACTTCGGCATGAAGTCCGGCGTCGTGCGGTCACTGTTGGCACGCCAGTGCGACGTGATTGTCGTCCCGGCGCACACAACGGCAGAAGAAATCTTAAGCTGGCGGCCGGACGGCGTCATGCTTTCGAATGGACCTGGCGATCCTGAGGATGTGCCCTACGCGATCGAGACAGTTGCGCAACTGCTCGGCAAAGTGCCTGTGTTTGGCATCTGCCTTGGCCATCAACTAATCGCACTCGCGTGTGGTGCGCAGACAGAGAAAATGCGCTTTGGTCACCGCGGCGTCAACCACCCTGTAAAGGATTTGCGTACAGGCAAGGTGGCAATCACTTCACAGAACCATGGTTACGAGGTCAATGCGGCGTCACTCCTGAACACCGACCTCATGCTGACGCATCTCAACCAGAACGATGGGACCGTCGAGGGATTCATGCATACGAAAGCCCCTGCGTTCTGCGTACAGTACCACCCAGAGGCAAGGCCAGGTCCGGATGACTCGGACGGACTGTTTGACGCGTTTATGGAGATGATGGACCAAGTTCGGGAAGGGAGGTGGGCGCCGTATGCCGAAGCGCACTGACATCCGCAAAGTGATGGTAATCGGCAGTGGGCCGATCGTGATCGGTCAAGCAGCGGAGTTCGACTACGCAGGAACTCAGGCCTGCCAAGCTCTGCGCGAGGAAGGTTATGAAGTCGTGTTGGTGAATTCCAACCCCGCGACGATTATGACGGACACTGAGATGGCCGATAAGGTCTATATCGAACCGCTAACGCCGGAGTTTGTGGCGCAAATTTTGCGCAAAGAGCGGCCAGACGGGTTGCTGCCCACACTCGGCGGACAGACCGGTCTAAACATGGCGGTGCAACTCGCGGAACAAGGTGTACTCGAAGAACAGGGCGTGCAACTGCTTGGGACTCCCCTCTCGGCCATTCGGGAAGCTGAAGACCGTGAAGAGTTCCGCAACTTGATGGCGCGGCTCGGCGAGCCAGTGCCTGAGAGCAAAATTGTCAGTCACTTCGAAGAAGCGAGGGCATTTGCCCACGAAATCGGGTTTCCGATTATTATTCGCCCGGCCTACACGCTCGGCGGAACGGGTGGCGGGATTGCGGAGAACTGGGAGCAATACGAAGAGATCGTGGAACTTGGACTCCGGCTTTCTCCGATTCACCAAGTTCTCGTCGAGCAGAGTATTGCGGGCTTCAAAGAGATTGAGTACGAAGTCATCCGCGATGGGGCGGACAACTGCATCGTGGTCTGTAACATGGAGAACTTTGACCCTGTCGGCATCCACACTGGTGACAGCATCGTCACAGCGCCGAGTCAAACCCTCTCAGACACTGATTATCAGCGCCTGCGTTCGGCGAGTCTGCGCATCATTCGCGCGCTCGGCATCGAAGGCGGGTGTAACGTCCAGTTGGCGCTTGACCCGCACAGTGATCAGTACTACGTGATTGAGGTCAATCCGCGTGTCAGCCGTTCAAGCGCTCTGGCGTCAAAGGCGACGGGTTATCCGATCGCGAAAGTTGCCGCCAAGATTGCCGTTGGCTACCGCCTCGACGAAATTAAAAATCCTGTGACTGGCGAAACGTACGCCAGCTTTGAACCAGCGCTTGACTACGTCGTGACGAAGATTCCTCGTTGGCCCTTTGACAAGTTCAATAGCGCAAACCGCGAACTGGGCACTCAGATGAAGGCGACTGGAGAAGTCATGGCCATTGGCCGGTCGTTTGAAGAGTCGCTGATGAAAGCCATTCGCTCGCTCGAAGTTGGTCTGGACTCGCTTGACCATCCAAAGGCGAATACGTGGTCGGACGACGACATTCGTCACCGTCTACGCAAGGCGGACGACGAGCGGTTGTTCGTCATCGCCGAAGCTGTGCGCCGCAAAATGGCGCTAGAGGAAGTGCACGAACTCACTGGGATTGACCGTTGGTTCCTGTGGAAGCTTGCTCTGCTCGTGGATGTGGAACGCGAACTTGCTCGACAGAGTGAAGCCATCGAATCAGACACGGTAGTGCCGCAAGCACTGGAACCGCTGCTGGTCGACGCCAAGCGACTCGGCTTTCCGGACACTGCGATTGCCAGACTCACGAAGCTGTCCGTCGATGCGCTCTATGCCTGGCGGAAGCAGACTGGGCTCTTCCCTGTCTATAAAATGGTGGACACGTGCGCTGGTGAATTTGAGGCGTCGACACCGTATTACTACAGCACGTATGAACAACAGGACGAAGTCACGGACAGCGACAAACGCAAACTTCTGGTGCTTGGTTCAGGCCCCATTCGAATCGGTCAGGGTATCGAGTTCGACTACTGCTCCGTGCATGCTGTGTGGGCGATTAGGAAGGCCGGCTACGAAGCAATTATCATCAACAACAACCCGGAGACCGTGTCGACTGACTTTAATACATCTGACCGGTTGTATTTCGAGCCGCTGCACCCAGAAGACGTGTTGCACGTGATTGAGCGGGAGAAGCCAGACGGTGTGATTGTCCAGTTTGGCGGGCAGACCGCGATTAACCTTGCAGAGCCCCTGGCAAGAGCTGGCGTGCCAATTGTCGGCACGGCACTTGAGGACATCGACCGCGCGGAGGACCGCGAGAAGTTTGATGCGCTGTTGTCCGAACTGCAGATCCCACGACCAGCCGGACTTACCAGCACCTCGGAGGAGGGAGCTCTGGAAGCAGCGCACAAACTCGGCTACCCTGTGCTCGTGCGGCCGTCCTACGTCCTCGGCGGGCGCGCTATGCAGATTATCGACTCCGATGAAGAACTGGAAACCTACTTGCACGAGGCTGTACAGGTGTCCAATCGGCACCCCGTCTTAATTGACCGTTACCTGCAAGGAGTGGAAGTCGAAGTCGACGCAATCTGTGACGGCGAGACCGTAGTTATTCCGGGCATTATGGAGCACATTGAACGCGCGGGTGTGCACTCTGGTGACTCGATAGCGGTTTATCCGCCCCAGTCCCTGTCTGACGAGACGTGTGAGACGCTCGTCGAACACACCATTTCAATCGCTAGAGGCTTGCGCGTGAAAGGGCTCGTGAACATCCAGTTCGTCATCCAAGGCGAGAACGTGTACGTGCTCGAGGTTAACCCTCGGTCGTCCCGGACTGTGCCGTTTCTGTCTAAAGTGACGAGCGTACCGATGGTTGATTTAGCGATGCGTGCAGTCCTTGGTGAGTCGCTAGCCAAGCTTGGCTGGGAAACCGGATTGGTACCTTCGGCAGAGCTCGTCTCGGTCAAACTGCCGGTGTTCTCGTTCGCGAAACTACGCCGCGTGGACATCACGCTGGGCCCGGAAATGAAATCGACGGGCGAAGTGATGGGCACGGAGCGCACATACGCGAAGGCGCTCTACAAGGGCTTGATTGCGGCGGGTACGAACATCCCGCAACACGGCACGGTGTTGGCGACGATTGCAGACAAGGACAAGGAAGAGGCGTGGCCGATTTTGTTCGGGTTCGCGAGTCTCGGTTACAGGATTGCGGCCACGGAAGGTACGGCGAAGTACTTGCAGCGTCGCGGGCTTGACGTAACGGTTGTCAACAAACTGGCACAAGGTACGCCGAACCTCGCAGACGACATTCGGGATGGCCATATTCACTTGGTGATTAACACCTTGACCAAGGGCCGGGCGCCTGCGCGAGACGGCTTCCGGATTCGACGAACTGCGGTTGAACACGGGGTGCCCTGCCTGACGTCTTTGGACACTGCTGCGTCTGTGTTCGAAGTTCTTTCCACTATCCGTTTTGCGACAGTCCCGCTTGCGCGTGGAGAGCACGGGGCCGATCGCTCTGGGGGCGAAAAGGGGCGAAGGGAGGCGGCACAGTGAGTAAGGACCTAGCGACGTCTGGTTCCACTGCGGAGCCCTTGTTGGACCCTTGCTACGACCGCCTGCGCGCGTCGTGTTACCTCGCGCTTGACGTGCCGACGTGGGAGATGGCGAGTCCGCTAGTCGATTTGTTCGGCGAGGCGGTGACGGGGTACAAGGTCGGGCTCGAACTCTATCACGGCGATGGGCGACGCGCCTTGACAACTCTTCGGGAGCTTGGCAAACGCGTGTTCCTTGATGTCAAACTCCACGATATTCCAAACACTGTAGCAGGTACGTTGAGGGTCATTCGGGATCTCGGAGTAGAAATGGTCAACGTACACGCCCAGGGTGGCACGGATATGCTGAAGGCGGCGCGGGAAGCTGTGGAGGGAGGGGCTGGTCAGCGCCCCTCCTTAATCGGAGTGACTGTGTTGACGAGTCTCGGTGAGCGTGACTTCGCTGACCTCGGGTACGCGGGTACAGTGGCCGACCAGGTGTCGGCCCTGGCCCTGCGCTGTGTCGAGAGCGGCCTAGACGGCGTCGTGACATCGGGACGGGAACTCGCTTTGCTTCGACGACAGACACCTGATGGGTTCCAGTTCGTTGTGCCAGGTACTCGACCAACGTGGGCACAGAGCAATGACCAGGTGCGCACGCTCACCCCGAAAGAAGCAATCGCCAACGGGGCGTCGCACTTGGTCATCGGACGGGCTGTGACGTCGGGGTCGGACCCCGTACATTTGCTGCAGCGACTATGGGATGAGGTGATTGCAGATGAACACTGAGGTGATGGGCAAGGTGGCAGTCGAACTTGGCGACTGTCCGCTCCCAGTAGCAGCCAGCATTGCGCGCGGCTTGTTGCAAATTGGCGCGGTCGTCCTGCGTCCAAACGATTTGTTTACCTGGTCTTCCGGTTGGAAGTCTCCGATTTACTGTGACAACCGCTTGATTCTAAGCTATCCAACTCTGCGGGACCAGGTGTTGCGCGGATTCGAAGCCGTGATGCGGGAGTATTTTGCAGGCACCGACTTGGTGGCAGGCACGGCGACTGCCGGAATTCCGCATGCAGCCATGCTGGCTGACCGTCTTGGCTTGCGCATGGGGTATGTACGGTCAAGCGCGAAAGGGCACGGTATGCAGAAGCGCGTCGAGGGTCGAGTCTACCCGGGTGCCACGGCAGTCGTGGTCGAAGATACCCTGTCGACAGGGGCGTCTGCGTATGATGCGGTTGCGGCGCTGCAAGCCGACGGTGTTCACGTACTCGGTGTCCTGTCGGTGTTTTCTTACGACTTTGAAGCCGTGAAAAAACGAGTACAGGAGACGGGCGTGCGAGCTTATCGTTTGGTCGATTACGACGCCTTGCTGCTGGCCGCTGTGGAGCTTGGCGCTGTGAGCACTGCGGACGAAGACGGACTGCGTGCCTGGCGGGAGCATCCGGAGTCGTACGGACAGTGATAGAAGGTAATCTGGGACCGGGTGGCTTGGGTTCCGGGTAGATAACGCGTCGAAACATCGTTATCTCTGACTCTTAACGTCTTGGAAACACGTTAAGTGAGCGAACCAGGAAATTTAGATCACGATAACGCATTGGAACATCGTTATCACGGTCGACAACGGGGAAAAACTAAGCTTTCAAGGTGAATAGCGCGTTGTCAGGTCGTTACTATATCCCGTTATGTCAACTGCTGGAGTGTTAACGAGTCCTGAGGACGTTATACGAAATGAGGATGTTATGTAAAGGGACTGCCCGGTAGGGCAGTCCCTTCGTATGGTCTGACTGACCCCACAAGTCACTCGGTGTGCTCGGAGACAGCCTTTGTTATTTGTGATTCGAGGGTGTTAGACCCAACCGCGCCAACGCATAGCTTCCGCGAACGGACGGATGCCAACCATATACGCCGCGAGACGCGTAGAAACCTGATAGCGCTTGGCAGTACGCAGAATGTTCTGCACCGAGTCGACCATCATTTTCTCCATGCGGTCGTTGACCTCTTCTTCGCTCCAGTACCAACCTTGGCTGTTTTGCACCCACTCAAAGTAGGAGACTGTCACGCCGCCTGCGTTGGCGAGTACGTCAGGAATCAACAAGACGCCGCGGTTCTTCAGGATTTCATCGGCAGCCGGCGTCGTTGGGCCATTGGCGGCTTCAATGACGATTGAAGCCTGGATACTGGGCGCGTTTTCGGCGGTAATCTGGTTTTCAAGTGCTGCTGGAATCAGCACGTCGCAAGGCTTGACCAGAAGTTCTTCGTTGCTAATGGTGTCCTTGTAGTGGGGGGTTACCATGCCAAACGAATCGCGTTCTTCGAGCAGTGTCGGGATGTCGAGACCACTTTCGTCGTACATCGCGCCTGCTGCATCGCTAATCCCGACGATCGTAGCGCCCATCTCGTGCAGGATGCGAGCCGTGTTGCTACCGACGTTGCCAAACCCCTGGATGATGACGCGCAGCCCGTTCACTTCTTGATTGCGAGTGTGGGCCGCCTCGCGCATCGCGATGCAGACGCCGAGTGCTGTGGCCTGCTCACGGCCTTTTGACCCGCCGAGAACGAGGGGCTTGCCAGTGATGAAGTTGGGGGAGTCGTATTCCCGGATACGGCTGTACTCGTCGTACATCCAAGCCATGATTTGCGGATTTGTGTAGACGTCTGGCGCCGGGATGTCTTTGGCCGGGCCGACAATCTGGCTAATCGCGCGAACGTAACCACGAGCCAAGCGCTCCTGTTCATGTACGGACATGGAGCGCGGGTCGCAGACGATGCCACCTTTGGCACCGCCGTATGGCAGGTCAAAGATGCCACACTTGATGCTCATCCAGATTGAGAGCGCTTTGACCTCTTCGATTGTGACGTTTGGGTGAAACCGAATTCCGCCCTTCGTTGGTCCTACAGAGTCGTTGTGCTGTGCCCGATATCCTGTGAACACTTCTACTTCCCCGTTGTCCATACGGACGGGAATGCGCACAGTCATCACCCGGATTGGTTCCTTTAACAGTTCGAAGACTGTATCCGAGTACCCTAATCGGCTCAGCGCTGCGTGGACTGCGTCCTGGGTGTTCGTGAGAACGTTTTCCCCAGGCGCAGGCATGCTCGCACCAGCGGCAAGACGCTTGCTGACCTGCATACTCATTTTGCGAATACACGCTCCTTTTGGCTTCGCTCGTGGTGTTCGACAATGTATTCTCCACGAGCCCGGATTCCCCTGCAGAAGGGACCGGAAGTACCCGTTTCATATTAAATCAGACTGGGCACGATGGAAAGAGGCTCGGACTGAGGATTCTCGTATACATGGCTGGAAAGCGAGGGGGCGGTATGCCCGCAATGGATACTGTGAATTGGTCGCGTGCGGTTGCCGACCGTGCGCGCTTCGTCGTGTCATCGTGGGTCTTTCACCTGTTTCTGTCAGGTGTCATTATTCTCGTAGTGTTTCTCCGTCCGCCCAATTTATTTTCAGGGGACACGGACACGGCTCGCAACTACCTCAACACCATCGTCTCTTCGCTGTCGACCATTCTGGCTCTGTGCATCTCCATTATTTTGGTCGCCATCCAGTTGACCGCTAGCAACTACACACACCGCGTACTGGACTTTTTCGTACGGTTGCCATATAACGCGTCACTATTCACTTTTTACCTGGTGACGATCATGCACAGTTTCTTCCTGATGGCAAAAATTCGTGACCCGGTCAACGACCCGTTGCCGCAACCGCTGCGACCGGAGATGAGCGCGGACCTTGTGCTCGTGATCATCTGTTTCATCAGCCTCATCATATATATGTACGCGGTCGTGCAGCTTCTCAAGCCGGAGCGTATCATCGGGCTCATCCTGCGTGATTTTGCCCGTGCTTGTCGTCGTCATCGCTGGCCATCGGCACTTGAAAACGTTGAGCAGATCTGCGATATAGCCAAGCGCGCCGCATCTGTCAACGACTCTGTGACGGGCCAGCGCTGCACAGAAGCAATGTTGTTCACGGCGACGACCCTCCCCGTACCTCAGTCGGAACAGGACCCGCTGCTGGCGGTACATAAGAGCGTCGTCGACCAATGGGTAGAGATTGTCGGTGTGGCCATTAAAGAGCGCGAAACGGGACTCCTGCACGGGGCACTCAACGCTCTTCACAAACAAGGTCACGCCTATCTGCAAGTGTGTGCCTGGCCCATCGCAGAACGAGTGGTGCAGGCGTACCGAGAGATTGTGTTTAGCCACCTGCTCATGGAAGGGCACACCTATTACGTTGAGGCAGTCGCAGACCGTCTGTATCAACTAGGGCTGTTCGCGGCCAGAACGAATGGGAGAGGGCGGACGTTTTGCCTGCGGACCTGGCAGGTCGTCCAGGTCATCGGCGAGAACGCGTTTCACGCTCAGCCTAGCACGGCGGGTACGTTGTTGGAAGGGTTTCTGATGCCGAACGAACTTGACGCGACGCTGTCTGCGCTTCCGGGTGACGACGCGTGGCAGGCGCTTTTAAGCTATCTGTCGCTGTGGAAGGCTTTTGTCCGTGTAGCCTCTGTCCAAGATGCAGCGCGCTTTTGCGCATGGTGGCAAACGCGCGCGCGGTATGTACCGAACGCGCGTGGGGTTTGGATACTCGCAGTCTTAATTGCGCTGCATGCCGATCGCAGGGACGTTGCTCGGACCTTGTGGTACGGGTGGCGTCTTCACCCTACTCAAGACGAGGTGACGCGTCTGCGCAGGGAGCTCGCGGCAAGGCAAGGCAATTTATTTGACGGTTGGCCCCTGCCGTCGCTCGAGCTTTTGGAGCAGGACGCCAAGCTGTGAGCGGTCGGGGCTGACAAACAGAGTTTTGTAGTGATCATACAAAGCGAGTCCGGGGCGCCCCCCAGATGGTTTCCACACGTGCTTTACCTGGGTACAATCAACCGGTACGTTCGCGGAGTCTCTGGCTTTGCTGAAATACGCGGCCAGTAACGCAGCCTCGTGCAGTGTCGAATCAGGCACAGGCTGCCCATTTGTCGAGATCACGACGTGCGACCCCGGGGCATCCTTTACGTGCAGCCAGATGTCTTCCGACTGGCTCCTGCGAAACGTCAAACGGTCGTTTTGTGCATTGTTTCGCCCGACGCGGATGGTCATGCCATCGCTGCTCACAAGCGCAGGGGCTTCCGAACGTCGGTCTGTCTTCGCGGCTTTTCCGCGTCCGTTTCTGCGGCGCGGCGCGCTGACGAAACCTTCTTTGACCAGTTCCTCCCGGATTTCCTCGAGTTCTGCAGGGCTCGCGTCCTGCAGTTGACTCCGGACGCCTTCAAGGTAGTCGAGGTCTTGCTTGGCTTGCGCGCGCTGTGACTCGAGAATCGGTAACGAGCGTTTCTTCTTACTGCTGTGTCGATAGTAGCGCTGTGCGTTTTCAATCGCACTCTGCCCAGGGTCGAGGATAATCGTGAGTGGACGTTCCTCATCGTAAAAATTCGGCAGCGTGACTTCTGACTGACCCTTGTCGACCGCGTGCGCGTAGGCTGTTAACAAGTCTGCTGCCATCCGCGGTGACTCATAGTCCTGGTTGTCCCTGAGCATTTGAGTCACTTTCTCGAGTTTGCCGCGCACTCGGTCAATTTGTTCCGCAACGCGGGCTGACAAGTCCGCTGCAAGATTGGACAGGCGCTGTTGCAGCATCATTTCCTTGTACAATGCGTCGAGCGCGCCGTCAAACGACGGCATCTCGAGCATCCCCGCATAGGACGTCAACGCAAACGGAGCAGCAGCGACAGCTCGCCCGAGTTCGTCGAGGCCGACCGAAGCAGGTTCTGTATCCGTTCGGACGGCGCAATCGAGTTGTAGTACAGCCGCGGCGACCCGGCTTGCGACAAGGTCGGGTCCGGCGCGGTAGAGCGCTTCGCGGGCTGTCGTGGGTCCCATCCCGGCAACGAGTCCACACAGCGTTCGAACCTGTTCTTTGGCTCCGAGTGCTGCAAGATTGAGCTTGGCGATGGCCACTTCATCAATCGCCGCTGCTGGTGTTCTCTGCTGAGGTGGGGCTTGTTCGTAGTCGACTCCTGGGAAAATTGGGCGGACGCGACTCATCTGCGAGGAAACGCGGACAATGCTGTCGACGACCTGGTCAGGTCGTCCGTTCTCGTCACTGGTGCACAACATGAGGTTGCTGTGTTTTCCCATCACTTCGAGCACAAGGACATAACGCACCAGGTCGCCAAGCTCGTTCACTGCCTCGACCGACAACTCGAGCACACGGTCCGTTCCTTGCTGTCGTACGCCCACAAGTCGCCCGGACTCCAGCCGCTTTCGCAGCAACATGCAAAACATCGGCGGTTCCTCTGGATTCCCAGGGCGCGTTCCGTACAGCGCGTGCGCGCGCGGAGCTTGCCGGTGTGCGGACAGGAGGAGCCTTTCACTCTCGCCACGGGTGCGGACCGTCAGAACGATGTCGCGTGCACTCGGTTGATGTATTTTTTCAATTCTTGCCGGCACGAGCCGTCTCTGCCACTCTTTTGCCAGCGCTGCGATGGCGAATCCATCCACACCGTTTCACATCCTTCTGACTTGTACCATGCGTTGCTTCGTTCTGCTATGCGTTCCAGCATGGTTCGTCAAGTTCCTTCTGAGTATAGCCACCCTGCCACATCTGAGCAATGGAGCGCGCGCTGCGGTTGGCTTGGACATTTTCGCGTGTGACCAAGCATAGAAATTACGAGACAAGTTGGTGTGAAGGGGTGGCTCCTGTGGAAAAGAACTGGCACTCGCTCGCCGTCAAGGACTGTCTCTCGCTGCTCGAATCGGCACCGTCCGGGCTCACCGAGGAACAAGTCCGACAACGACGAGCCAAACATGGTCTGAACCAGCTCGCCGAGGGGAAACAAGTGTCCCTCTTGACCGTTTTCTTCAATCAGTTTCGCGACTTCATGATCATCGTACTGATTGCAGCCACGCTCATTTCCGGACTGCTCGGCGAGTACACCGATGCCATCACGATTATCGCCATCATTGTTCTCAACGGCATTCTTGGGTTTGTACAGGAGGTGCGCGCGGAACGTTCCCTGTCCGCGCTGCGTGAACTGACCGCCCCGATGGCCCATGTCCGTCGAGACGGGCAGGTCGTCGTGGTGCCGGCTCGAGACCTCGTGCCTGGCGACGTTGTGTTGCTAGAAGGCGGTGACCGCGTCCCTGCGGACGGCCGCGTCATCCAGGTGTATGGACTCGACGTGGAAGAGTCTGCTTTGACCGGGGAGTCCGTGCCTGTGAGCAAACAGGCGAGCGCGTACATCGACCCAGTTTCAGCCCTCGGTGACCGCATCAACATGGTCTATATGGGGACGATGGTGACGCGCGGTAAAGCCGAGGTCCTCGTGACTGAGACAGGTATGAGCACAGAGATGGGGAAGATCGCGGACCTCATGCAGCAGTCCGAGGAGTCGCTCACACCGCTCCAGCAGCGTCTTGACCAACTCGGGAAGGTGCTCGTGTGGGTGGCTCTTGGGATTACTTTGCTGGTTGTACTTGCGGGTGTGCTGCACGGGCACAAGTTGTACGAAATGTTTCTGGCTGGCGTCAGCTTGGCGGTTGCAGCGATTCCCGAAGGTCTCCCGGCGATTGTCACGATTGCGCTTGCGCTTGGTGTACAGCGCATGATTAAGCGCAACGCCATCGTCCGCAAACTGCCATCTGTCGAGACCCTCGGTTGTGCAACCGTGATCTGCTCAGACAAAACTGGCACCTTGACACAGAACCGCATGACCGTCCAGCGCGTGTGGGCAGATGGAAACTGGTTCCGCGTCTCCGGGTCGGGGTATAACCCGGTCGGTGAGTTCGTGTTTGAAGACCAGCCCATCGCGCCCGCGAAACGACCAGTGCTGAAGACGCTGATCGAAATCAGCGCGGTGTGTAACAACGCAGTCATGCAACTGATGGAAGACCGCTCGGAGGGGGTGAACGAGTGGACTGTGCAAGGTGACCCAACGGAAGGCGCCTTGCTTGTGATGGCGAAGAAAGCCGGGTTCGAAGAACTTGACTCTGTATACGAACGGTTAGACGAGATTCCGTTTGACTCGGAGCGCAAGCTCATGTCGGTCTTGGTTAAGCGTGGCGAAGAGGTGTTCTTGTTCGTCAAGGGTGCGCCGGATGTGCTTCTGGAGCGCTCCATTCAAGTGTTCTCGAGCGGAAAAGAAGTCACGCTGTCGGCAAGCCTAAAACGACGTGTGACCGATGCCAATCAGCAGATGGCGCAAAGCGCGTTGCGCAACCTCGCCTTTGGGTATCGACGCTTCCCGAGTGTGGAGGCTGCCAAGCTCGCCACAGACCCCGAACAAAATTTGGTGTTCGTCGGGTTGACCGGGATGATGGACCCACCGCGGGAAGAGGTGTATGAAGCCATTGAAAAGTGTCACCACGCTGGTATCCGCACTGTGATGATCACGGGTGACCACCCAGAGACAGCTGTCGCCATCGCAAGACAGCTGAATATTCTCGATGCGACGGGAACGGCGCTGACCGGGCGCGAACTCGACACATTGTCGGAGACGGAGTTGACGGAGTGCGTCAAGTCAACGCGCGTGTTCGCTCGCGTCACGCCAGAGCATAAGCTGAAGATTGTGCGCGCGCTGCAGGTGCAGGGAGAAGTTGTTGCGATGACGGGGGATGGGGTGAACGACGCGCCGGCGATTAAGCAGGCGGACATCGGGATCGCAATGGGAATGACGGGCACAGATGTCGCCAAGGAGGCGTCTGCGCTCGTGCTCGGTGACGACAACTTCGCTACCATTGTCGCAGCTGTCGAGGAGGGACGCGGGATTTATGACAATATTCGAAAGTTCATCCGCTACCTGCTCGCGAGTAACGTGGGTGAAATTCTCACCATGTTTGTCGCCATGTTGGCAGGGTTGCCGTTGCCATTGTTGCCGATTCAAATTTTGTGGGTGAATCTGGTGACGGACGGTCTCCCGGCGATTGCCCTCGGTGTCGACCCTGCTGAAAGCGACATTATGAACCGACCGCCGCGCCCCGTCACGGAAGGCATTTTTGCTCGTGGGCTGTCCACGAAGATTATGAGCCGTGGCGTCCTCATTGGATTTGTCACACTGGCTGTGTTCTACTGGTCGCTCAAGCTGAACCCTGGTTCCATTGGGGACTTGGGCAAAGCGCAGACCATGGCCTACGCGACGCTGACGATGGCGCAGCTGATTCTGGTGTTTGACTGCCGCAGCGTAGACGGGGGCATCTTCAAGCGCAACTTCTTTGAGAATAAATGGCTGCTGCTGGCAGTGGCTTCGTCTGTGGCTCTGTTTTTGCTCACACTGTACGTACCGTCGCTGGCAGCGGCCTTTAAAACGGTTCAACTTGGTGGTCGCGACTGGTTGATTGTGCTTGTTGCCGCAGCAGTACCGACGTTTGCGCTGTCTCTACGCCGGGCCGGACGGAACGCGATTCGCCCTCACCCGAGCGCACGGGGTGTGACAACGCGGTGAGGTGATGTACTTCTGACCATCCCGCGAGGGGTCGCCTGTAGGCGACCCCTTTGCTGCCAAGCAGAACTTGTATGAGAACTAAGGTTCGAGTAGAATGAAGTCACGTTTGGAGGGCTGCACGTGCCGGTGCGCAGCATGACTGGGTTTGGCCGCAGTACTGTGGCGTTTGACGAAGGGACAGTCACGGTTGAACTGCGCGCCGTCAATCACCGGTTCGCTGAGTTCAGTGTGCGCATGCCGCGAGACTTGCTACGGCTCGAGGAGTCAGTGCGACAGGAATTATCGACGCACGTCGCAAGGGGGCGGCTAGATGTCTACGTGTCGGTCGATGCGACAGGTGCGGAGAGAAAGCGCGTCGCTGCCGACTGGGGACTGGTAGAAGCCTTGATGAGCATTGAAGCAGAAGCGAAGAGTCGCTACCCAGGACTACGGGACACTGTGCCTGTACCGCTTTCGGTGTGGTTGCAGCAGCCGGAAGTCCTGCGTGTTGAGTCCGGCGTAATCGACCCAAAACAGGTTGAGTCGGCGCTAGGTGAGGCAGTTCGCGTCGCTGTAGCGGACTTGATTGCAATGCGCACACGCGAAGGCACGCGACTTACACGGGACTTGGCGGCTAGGGTGGAACTGCTCGAAGGTGTGGTAGCGACTATCGAGACGCGCGCACCGCATGTCGTTTCCACCTTTCGCGACCGACTGCAAAAACGGTTGGCGGAAGCGCAAACAAGCGTCGACGACAGCCGTCTTGCTGCAGAAGTCGCCCTTATGGCCGATAAAGCAGCGATTGACGAAGAGTTGACTCGACTCACTGCGCACCTGCAGGCGTTTTCGGAGGCACTGGCGACAGACAGTCCGATTGGACGGAGACTCGACTTTATTGTTCAAGAGCTGCAACGTGAACTCAACACAATAGCTGCGAAAAGTTCTGACTTGGCGATTTCACAAGGCGTCGTGGAAGGCAAGACGATTGTCGAACAGCTGCGAGAGCAGGTTCAAAATATTGAATAGCGGAAGTCGTCGCAGATCCGGAGGGGATGGCGTGGGCATCAAACTGGTGAATATCGGGTTTGGCAACATTGTCTCTGCCGGGCGAATTGTCTCCATCATCAGTCCTGAGTCTGCGCCGATTAAGCGCATTGTCCAAGAGGCCAGGGAGAGCGGGATGCTCATCGATGCGACGTACGGACGCCGCACGAGAGCCGTGATCATCATGGACAGCAACCATATGATTCTTTCGGCTGTGCAACCAGAAACAGTAGCGCACCGCTTAATGTCAAGAGAACAGTTGCTTGACGATGACGAGTCATAGAAACCACATGCGCGGTGGAGTAGTTGCCGCGACGCTTGGAATAAGCACCTAGATGAGGAGGCCACTTTGATGTTGTATCCGTCCATTGATGAATTGGTTGAAAAGGTTGACAGTAAGTACACCCTAGTGGTAGCAGCAGCGAAACGCGCCCGTAAGTTGCAAGAGCGTAACATGGCGATGCCGGACTCTTCTACTACTAAGAACGTCAGCCGTGCGCTGTGGGAGATTTACGACGGAAAAATCCAATACGTCCGCACGCGAGACGGGATTAAGTAATTGACCCTGATAGGACTTTGAGTTGGCCTGTGCCTCTGCACAGGCCTGTTCGACTGATTCGGAGGTGGCGCGGATGGCGCAGACCGTCGTGCTCGGCGTCGGTGGCGGGATTGCGGCGTACAAGGCCGCTGCCCTGTGCAGTCTGCTGACGAAACGCGGTTACTCGGTGGAAGTCCTCATGACTGCGAACGCGACACGTTTTATTCAACCATTGACGTTTCAATCCCTCTCCAAGCACCCCGTGATTGTCGATACGATGAACGAACCAGCGCCGCAGGAAATTGCGCACATTGCGATTGCCGACCGAGCAGACCTGTTCGTAGTAGCGCCTGCAACAGCTAACCTGATTGGCAAGCTAGCGAACGGAATTGCTGACGACATGGTCTCAACCACTGCTCTAGCTGTAACCGCGCCGATGCTGATTGCGCCCGCGATGAACGTGCACATGCTCGCGCATCCGGCTGTACAGATGAACCTCGAAGTGCTGCGAGCGCGCGGGGCCGTGATTGTCGATCCCGGAAGTGGCCCACTCGCGTGTGGGTACACCGGCAAAGGTCGGCTCGCGGAACCCGAGGACATCGCGGACGTCATCGCTGCGCTGCTAGCCCGCAAGGTCGACTTGCAAGGTCGCTCAGTTGTTGTGACAGCTGGACCAACGGTCGAGGATATCGACCCGGTTCGTTTTCTCAGCAACCGCTCATCCGGCAAAATGGGGTACGCGTTGGCAGAAGCTGCTCTACTGCGCGGCGCAACCGTAACCCTCATCCACGGTCCAACGTCTCTGGCCCCGGTCGTGGGTGTGAAGATGGTGCCCGTGCGGTCCACCGAAGACATGCTTGGTGCTGTCCAAGCGGCCGTCTCGGCTGCCGATGTGTTGATTAGTGCGGCTGCGCCTGCAGACTTCCGGCCACGAGAGCGGTTGGAACATAAATGGAAAAAATCAGGCGGTACACCTACGCTGGAATTGGAGCCCACCCCTGATGTTTTGGGAACCGTCGCAGCGAACAAAACAGCCAACCAAGTCTTCGTCGGGTTTGCTGCGGAGACAAGGCAGGCGCTTGAGTATGGTCGGGACAAGCTTGTGCGCAAGAACCTCGACCTAGTCGTTGTGAACAACGTACTGGAGTCTGACGCAGGGTTCGGGGTTGATACCAACCGCGTGACGCTAGTCGGGCGCGACGAGGCGGACGAGATGTTGCCGCTGTTACCGAAGCACGAAGTGGCGAATCGCATCCTCGACAAGGTCGTCGACTTTTTCAATCAGGCGAATGAACAGCCATGAAAGCAGTGAGAAACGCACCCTGCACTAGAGGGTTCGGAAAGGCGGGTGTTCGCAGTGCCTTTGCTGGCACAGGTCATTGTCGACGTGCGGACCCGCGACCTCGACAAGCCGTTTGACTACCTTGTGCCTGAGCGTCTTCATGGACGCATTCAGGCCGGACACCGCGTTTATGTCCCATTTGCGCGGCAGCATGTCCAAGGCTTTGTACTTGCTGTGTGGCGCGAGGAACACCTCCATCGGGAACTCAAGGAAGTGGCAGCTGTGTTAGACGAGCTGCCGTTGTTTTCGCCAACGCTGCTCGAACTCGCCAAGTACATGCGCACCCGCACTCTGTGCACCTGGCTATCTGCGCTGCAGTCGATGGTGCCAGGTGCGTATCGAGCGCGTGGGGTGCGCCGTTACCTAGTGCGGGACGACGCTTTTCCTGTGCCCGTTGACGAGGCGGCAGACGAAGCGGTGCCAGACCGTGTTTTGTGGACAGCACTGCGCAGCGCACCGCTCAGTTTTGACGAGGTTGTCAAGAAGTTCGGACCGAGCGCCGTGTTGTCACTGGAACAAGGGTTACATGCTGGTTGGGTGTCAGAAGTGGTCGAGGCGCAAGACGTGGTGCGAGCTAAAATGGTGTCGACCTTGGAGTCGCCATTGTCGCGAGAGCAGTTGGCTGGGCTAGCAGCTGAAAGAGAGTCGCGGGCACCGAGGCAAGCTGCTCTGCTGCGCGCACTGTCCCAGGGATGGCCGCAGCCGGTCGAACTTCGGCAGTTAGGGCTGAGACCGTCGGATGCCGCAGTCCGCGCGGTCATCAGGGAAGGCTTTGCGGCGATCGGTCAGGTGCAGACCTACCGAGTTCCACTTGCAGCCGCATTGACTGACCACCACCCGCGTCGTGAGTTGACGACGTATCAAGCTCGGGCCGTGGAGGCCATTTTGCAGAAGCTCGACGAGTCACAGTCAGGCGAGGTGGGGGCCAGTGCTGTGAACTCGGTAGCGACCGCAAGGCTGCCGTGGATACCTCAAACCGGACAGCGTATCGCCCAGGGACTTGTGCTCAGCGGTGTGACAGGCAGCGGCAAGACGGAGGTCTACCTGCAGGTCATTGAAGAGGCGCTAAACAGAGGCGGGGGCGTTATCGCGCTCGTCCCCGAGATCTCGCTGACTCCGCAAATGGTTGCGCGGTTTACCAGTCGATTTGGCGATCAGGTTGCAGTGCTGCATTCGAGTCTCTCTGCTGGCGAGCGCCGCGATGAGTGGGAACGGGTGCGCCACGGTGAGGCGCGAGTCGTTGTCGGGGCGCGGTCTGCGGTGTTCGCGCCGGTTCAGTCGCTGTCCCTCGTGATTGTCGATGAAGCGCACGAAGCAACCTACAAGCAGGACGAGTCTCCACACTACGACGCTCGCGAGATTGCTTTGTGGCGCGCTTTCGCAGAGCACGCTGTCGTCGTGTTCGGCTCGGCAACCCCGTCAATGGAGCTGTTCCATGCGGCGCAAGTGGGGGTGCTCGGTTGGCTGACGATGCCGTTTCGTGTGGAACAACAAGCGATGCCGAAGGTCGCGATCGTAGATATGCGCGACGAGTTAAAAACCGGTAACGCGCATTTGTTCAGCACGGCTATGCGCGAAGGATTGGAAAGGGCAGTTGGCAGTGGGCGACAGGCACTCTTGTTTCTCAACCGCCGCGGTTACGCTTCGTTTGTGCTTTGTCGGCAGTGTGGCAATTCGGCACAGTGTCCAAATTGCGACATTGCGCTTACACTGCACCGACAGGGAGCGTCCGAATGGCTAGAGTGTCACTACTGTGAGTACCGCGAACCCTTCGCCGCTACTTGCACAGTGTGCGGGGAGGCGGCTGTTCGCCCGTTTGGGGTCGGAACGGAGCAGGTCGAGCAAGTCGTCCGCGAACTGTGGCCTACGTGGCGGGTGTTGCGAATGGACGTCGACACGACCCGGCGCAAGGGTGCGCACCATGAAGCTGTCGAGCAAGTCCTTGCTGGGAAGGTAGATGTTTTACTTGGGACACAAATGATCGCGAAAGGACTCGATTTCCCGAATCTGTCGTTTGTCGGCGTGGTTGCAGCCGACACGATGTTGAATCTGCCGGACTTTCGCGCTGCTGAACGAACCTACAGCTTGTTGACACAAGTGATTGGGCGAGCAGGGCGGACAGGAGTGCAGGGAGAGACAGTCATTCAGACATTTCGCCCTGACCACTTCGCTGTGCGTGCGGCGGCCCGACACGACATGTCCGGTTTTTACGCCGAGGAGATGGAGTTTCGCCGGACGTTTGCGTATCCGCCGTTTTGTGAACTGGCCGTGTTCGTTGCGAGCCATGAACAGGAACCCTACGCTCGAGGAGCCGCACAGCGTTTCGAACGAGAACTGCGAAGAGGCTTGCAGACCGAACAGGTGACCGTTCTACCTGCGGTTCCGTCCGGCATACGTCGAGCCAAAGGGCAATTTCGTTATCAAGTTGTGGTAAAGTATGTAGAGTGGGAACAGGTGCAAAGTGTGCTCCAAACCGCGCTTGACATGGTGTCGTCAAGGATGCGGGCACTTGGTGGACGGTGCACGCTGGATATAAATGCGTTGCGCATTTGAGGAGGAGTTGTCTCCGTGTCGATAAGAATCATCCGAACCGGCAAAGACCCGGTGCTGCGCCAAGTGGCCAAACCGGTGGCAACTGTGAACCGGGCGGTTGAAAAACTGTTGGACGACCTTGCCGAGACGATGTATCACGCAGAGGGTATCGGTTTGGCTGCGAATCAAGTGGGCATATTGAAGCGAGTTGTGGTAATTGACGTTGGAACCGGCCTGATTGAGCTGGTCAACCCGGAGATTGTCGAAAAGTCGCCCGAGGTCGATACCGATGCTGAAGCCTGCCTGTCGCTGCCTGGCCTGCGTGGAGATGTGCCACGGCCAAAACAGGTCACAATCAAGGCGCAAAACCGCCAAGGTGAAGAGTTTACGCTTGAGGCGGATGGGTTGCTGGCCCGTTGCGCTCAACACGAACTCGACCACCTCGATGGCGTCCTATTCATTGATTACTTGCGTCCTGAGCAAATCATCCGGGAGAGCGAGGGATCACGGCGCTGATGAGTGAGCCGGCTGCGCGTGTGTTGTTCATGGGAACCCCGGACTTTGCGGTTCCTGCACTAGAAGCGGTTGCGAAGGGGCCGTACGATGTGGTCGCGGTAGTCACGCAACCAGACAGGCCGCAAGGCCGCAGACGGGTTCTGACGCCGTCTCCGGTGAAACGGGCGGCACAAGCTCTGTCGCTGCCGCTTCTGCAACCGGACAAGGTGCGCCGCGATGGGGCGCTAACCCAGATTGCTGCTCTTCGCCCTGATGTTTTGGTTACGGCCGCTTATGGACAAATTCTGCCGCAGCGGCTGTTAGACATTCCTCGCCTAGGGTGTATCAACATCCACGCGTCACTGTTGCCGCGCTGGCGAGGGGCTGCTCCGATTCATCGAGCGCTGTTGGCTGGCGATGCAGAGACTGGCGTGACACTCATGGAAATGGTCGCGGCACTTGATGCCGGCCCCATTTTAAGCGCCCGCGCCGTACCAATCGAGTTAGAAGACAATGTGGGTTCCCTGCACGACCGACTAGCTGCCCTCGGCGCGCAAATGCTTGTCGAGTTGTTGCCGGAGTACGTGAGCGGGCGAGTGAAAGCACAACCTCAGCCGGACATCGGTGTGACGTACGCGAAGCAGCTTCACCGCGATGACGAGTGGATCAACTGGGCCAACCGCGTGGCCGTGGTACATGACCACATTCGCGGCCTGTCGCCTTGGCCGGGCGCAGCGGCAAAGCTGCGTGGCGCCGACTTCAAAATATGGGCTGCCAGACCGATTGTTGATTCTTCACTTGGCACACCAGAGTTGCCAGGCACTTTGCGGCTGAACGGGCGGCAAGTGCTTGTTTCCTGTCTTGATGGTTGGATTGAACTGAACAGTCTTCAACCTGCGGGTCGAAAGGCAATGACCGCTGACGACTGGGCACGGGGCGTAGACGCTGACGGTTTGCGGTTTTCGTCGCTAGAGCCGACCACCGACAAAGGTGGTGCGCAAAGTTGATTGGAGCGGCTCGGCAGTGGGCCTCTGACATCCTCTACCGCGTTGAGACAGACCGCAGTTATGCCAACCTCAGCCTTCAAGAAGCGCTTCGCAGGGCGCAGCTGTCACCGCGTGACAAGGCGTTGTGCACGTTGCTCGTGTACGGAACCTTGCAGCGACAGCGCGCCCTTGACGCTGTTTTACAACAACACTCTCGACAGCCGCTGACGAAGTTGAATCTCCGGGTGTTGACAATTTTACGGATGACTGCTTACCAGGTGCTGTATTTGGACAAAGTGCCTCCATACGCGGCTGTGAACGACGGTGTGGAACTTTGCAAGAAGGCACAGCCCAAAGCTACTGGATTCGTCAATGCGGTTGTCCGTTCCTTGCTTCGAGATGGCCGCTCAGTGGAAGACCGGCTACGCGCGCTGTCGGAAGGTAAACCGTGGGCCGAGCAGGTCGGGCTCCGGTTGTCGTATCCGACTTGGCTGGTCGCGCGCCTGGCTGAAGTCTACGGCCGGGATCGAACGGAAGCAATATTGGCAGCTGGCAACGAAGCAGTGCCGTTGTCGGTGCGCGTCAACTCGTTGCGGACAAGCCCGGAACACGTCATCGAGCGCCTGCGCGAAATGGACGGACAAGCGTCGCTCTCGCCTGTGTCTCCGGACGGCATCAGACTTTCGCGCGGGCTCGACGTCGGAAGCTGGGACGCCTGGCTCGATGGAGAAGTAACCGTGCAGGATGAGGGGGCCATGCTGATTGCGCCGTTGCTGCAACTGACTGAGCAGATGCAAGTCCTCGATTTATGTGCGGCTCCCGGTGGCAAGACGACGCACATTGCAGAACTTCAGCGTGATAAGGGGCAGATTACCGCCGGTGACATTCATCCGCACAAGTTGCGTTTAATCGAGGAATCTGCGCTGCGGCTACAGTTGCACACCATTGCGGTGGAAGCGCTCGACGGCCGGGCAGTGTCGCTGCGAACTGAGTGGTTAAACCACTTTGACGCTGTTCTCGTCGACGCACCGTGCAGTGGTTTTGGCGTCCTTCGGCACCGCCCCGATGTTCGGTGGCAGCGGTCGAGTGATGATGTCGAAGCGCTAGCGAAGTTGCAGACGGAGTTGCTGTCAGCCGCCATTGACGTGGTGCGACCGGGTGGCGTGGTCGTCTACTCCACGTGCACACTGTTGCCCGAGGAGAACGAACAGGTCGTTGAGGCAGTGCTAGAGCGGTGGCACGGTGAAGTAGTGTGTGATGACTTGCACAGCGACCTGCCTGCTGCAGTGGCGCCGCTCGTCGCCCGCAACCGACTGTTTCCGGACGCGCTCTTGACGCCAGAACAGTTCGGAACCGATGGATTTTATATGGCTCGGCTGAGAAAAAAGGAGAATGTTCATGCGTCACCTGTATGACCTGCGTAAGAGCGAACTGGTCGCTTGGCTCAAAGAGCGCGGTGAACCGTCATACCGTGCACTACAACTGTTCGGATGGCTCTATCAGAAGCGAGTGCAGTCCTTTGACGAGATGACGAACTTGCCGAAGAAATTGCGCCAGGAACTCGAGACAGAGGGGCAGACCGCGACATCCGAAGCAGTGTTGCGACAGGTATCAAAAATCGACGGAACCGTGAAGTTTCTTTTGCGTTGGTCGGATGCGGTTACAGTCGAAACTGTCCTCATGCGCCACGACTACGGCAACAGCGTCTGTGTGTCTACTCAGGTTGGCTGCAAAATGGGTTGTACGTTTTGCGCGTCCACGCTCGGTGGGATGATCCGGCAAATGACTGCCGGCGAGATGGTGGAACAATTGCTGTACAGTCAGCGTCTTTTGGACGAGACGAATGAGCGGGTGTCGTCTGTGGTGCTCATGGGCTCAGGTGAACCGATGGACAACTACGATGAGGCTATGAAGTTTATCGACATCATTAACGACCCGAGTGGGCTCAACATTGGTCAGCGCCACATCACCATTTCCACAGTCGGGATGGTGCCGGGGATCATCCGGTTGGCTGACGACGGCAGACCCATTACGCTTGCTGTGTCACTGCATGCTGCAAACGATCAACTGCGCAGTTCGATGATGCCAGTCAACAAGGCCTACCCGCTTGCGAAGTTGATGGACGCGTGTCACTATTACTGTCAAAAGACAGGTCGACGTATTAGTTTTGAATACGCACTTGTCGGTGGCAAAAATGACTCGCTTGATGACGCGCGCGAACTTGCAGCGCTCATCGCAGACCTGCCGAGTCACGTCAATCTCATTCCTGTCAACTATGTGCCCGAGCGTAACTATACACGGACACCGGTTGAACAAATTGATGCCTTCGCAGCGGAACTGCGACGACTCGGGGTGAATGCGACAATTCGGCGTGAAATGGGTCACGACATTTCGGCGGCATGTGGACAACTTCGCGCTGAACACGCGGGCAGGCTGTAAACTGGCACATGACGGGTGGAAGCTGCTTTGACACTTGTCAGTCAGCTGACCAAAGCAGCGGTGGAACCGGAGGGGAATTCATGAGATATGCCGCGAGAACGCATATCGGACGAGTTCGGCAAATGAACCAGGACTGTTTCATGGCCCGGGTGGATTCTACGCCTTGGAAACTCCTGGTTGTTGCGGACGGGATGGGAGGAGCTTCCGCGGGAGAAGTTGCCAGTCAACTGGCAGTCGGAACTGTGGTGGACTCCTTGGATGAATACCTCGCGCAGGAACTCGACGACCCGGCAGAGGTGTTGCGGGCAGCGATTTTTGTTGCGAATGACCGCATCTGGAAGCTTGCGCAGGAAGTAGATGCCTACGCTGGTATGGGAACAACTGTTGTCGCAGCGCTGGCGAATGAGTCCTTGGTGGTGTTTGCCCACGTGGGTGATAGCCGAGGCTACTTTTGGCATGCTGGAGAACTGGTGCAAGTCACAAGTGACCACTCTCTGGTGGCAGAGCTTGTGCGGCGAGGGCAGTTGACCGAGGCCGAGGCACAGCATCATCCACAACGAAACATCGTCACACGGTCGCTTGGCACACTTGCATCCAACCAGGCAGACGTGCGCACCGTCGAGTGGCAACCGAGTGATGCGCTGTTGCTCTGTTCTGACGGACTCTCTAACTTGGTTTCGCATGAGGAACTCGCAAAATTTCTTGAAGTCGTGACAGGAGCCGACAGCCAGCAGGTCATGGAGCACGAGGCAGACCGTCTGCTCCACCTCGCCCTCGAGCGCGGCGCTCCCGATAACATCACCCTGATTGTTGCTGTCCATGCACCAGGGGGTGAAGGAGCGTGACAAAACGCCTTGGTGGACGTTATGAGCTGCAGACAGTCATCGGCGGCGGCGGCATGGCGATCGTCTATAAAGCAGTGGACACCCTGCTTGACCGCACTGTTGCAGTCAAGATGTTGCGCGCTCAGTACGCTGGTGATGAGGAGTTTGTGAATCGGTTCCGCCAGGAAGCCCAATCAGCTGCTCGGCTGTCACACCCGAATATCGTGAATTTGTACGACGTCGGGATGTCGGACGGAGAGTACTACATCGTCATGGAGTACGTAGATGGCCCGACACTGAAAGACTTAATCCGTGACCGTGGACCTCTGCCTGTGCATGAAGCGCTTGACATCACCGAGCAGATTTGCGACGCGCTGGCCCACGCGCATGACCACAGAATTATTCACCGCGATGTGAAGCCGCACAACATCCTCATCACACAGCGTGGACAGGTCAAGGTGACGGATTTTGGTATTGCGCGTGCCGTGACAGGCAACACCATCACTCACCACAACGACACGTCTGTCCTCGGCTCTGTGCACTATTTCTCGCCGGAACAAGCGCGTGGCGCAACAGTGAGCGCGAAGAGTGACATCTATTCACTCGGTGTGGTGATGTACGAGATGCTCACGAAGAAGCTGCCGTTTTCCGGGGATTCCCCCGTGAGTGTTGCGCTTAAACACTTGCGTGAGGATTTTGTTGAACCGCGGGAACTGAACCCGTTGATCCCGCAAAGTGTGGAGAACATCATTTTGCGCTGTTTGGTGAAATCCCCTGACTTGCGGTATGCGGACATGCGCGCGGTAAAGGCGGACTTATTGACGGCGTTGATTCACCCTAACTTGCCGAAATTTCGCGTTCCGAGCGATGCGATTGACGAAACGATCAGCATTCCAGCTGTCGGCGGCCGGATGCGGGCAACGGAATCTGAACGTGAAGACAACGACGAAGAATCTGAGGAGGAACTTACACCTCCGTCGCGGCGGCGGCGGGTCTGGCGGACCCTGATGTGGATTGGCATTGTCCTGGCAGTGCTCGTCGTCGGCGTGCTCTCCGCATATTACATTGTCATGGGCATCGCTCAAGTGCCCAATGTCAATCTGCCCAATGTAGTCGGGCAACCCCAGGCTAAGGCGGTCGCTCTGATTGAGAAGGCGGGGATTCCGCAGACTCAGATTCACGTTCAGGACGCTTTTAACTCACAGCAACCGAAGGGTTACGTCTATTCACAGAACCCGACAGGGCCGCAACAAGTCAAAGAGACGCGCGACATTCAACTGTACGTCAGCGACGGTGCCCACAAGATTCAGGTGCCTGACTTGGCGGGGATGCCGGCAGACCAGGCGAAATCGACACTGAGCAGTGACGGTTTCTCGAATGTGACAGACAACACAGTACAGAGTGTGAGCGTCGCAGTCGGCGATGTCGTTTCGTCCAATCCACCAGCAAACTCGATGGTCACTCCGAATACGCACATTGTGTTGAACATTAGCCAAGGTGCTGAGACGCAGGTGCCGAACGTGTATGGGAAGACCGTGGCACAGGCAACACAGATCCTGCAAAACGCGCATCTTGCTGTGGGCCAAGTGACACAAATTCAGTTTGCTGCGCCGAATGGGACAATCGTCAAGATGTTCCCTTACAATCCGGGAGATACGGTCCCTGCCGGTACATCAATTGACCTGTGGGTGGCTAGTAATTCCGCTGGCAATAGTCCCGGCAATTCGACCGGCAACAGCACCGGAGGATCAACCACCAACTCTACCGGGGCGTCGCTTGATAATCTGCCGCCGAACACGCATGTGCGCCCAGTCACAATCAAAGTGGCAGACCCGAGCGGAAATCCCGTCGTGGTACAAATCATCAAGTCGGACGCAGTGTCGCAGAACGAACAGGTCGTCAGCCAAACCATTACGTCGACTTCAACGTGGAACATCACCATGTACTTGACGCCGAACTCGCAAGGCGAGATTCAGGTTTATGAGAACGGCAAGCTCCAGCAAGATTACCCCGTCCAGTACTGAATGGTGAGAACAGGAGGATGACCTTTGCAAGAGGGAGTTGTGGTGCGGTCGCTGTCCGGGTTCTTCGATGTGACGACTGGACAGGAGGTCAGGCGTTGTAGGGCCCGCGGTGTATTCCGCAAGCGCGGAACAACCGTTCTGGTTGGTGACCGTGTCACAATTGAGCTGGTAGGCATGACTGAGGGGATTATTTACGAAGTGCTGCCACGCCAGACAGAACTAATCCGACCTCCAGTCGCCAATGTAGACCAAGCCGTGCTGGTCTTGTCTGCCGTCGACCCTGCGTTTATGCCGCATCTGCTCGACAGGCTGCTGGTCTCTGTGGTCGTTGCGCGGTTGTCGCCCGTGATTGTGATCACGAAAGTCGACCTCGCAGACCCAGATCTGCTTACGGGCATAACAGGCGTATACACAGCTGCAGACTTTGCTGTATTTCCCGTCGTCGGCAAAGTTGGTCAAGGCGTAGAGACTGTACGTACGCGGCTGCGAGGGCATGTCAGTGTGTTCGTCGGTCCATCCGGAGTCGGCAAATCGACGCTTGCCAACGCGCTTGCGCCTGAACTTGGTGTCAAAATGGGTGAGATCAGTGAGAAGGCTGGCCGCGGTAAGCACACTACCCGCCATGTTGAACTGTTTGAACTGGAGCCCGACACTTATATCGTGGACGCGCCAGGCTTCAGTTCGCTTGAGCTCGATGTACCGTCGACGGAGTTGCGCAACTACTTCCCCGAGTTTCAACCACTCGCTGCGGCTTGCCCGTACAGGGGCTGCCAACACGTGGACGAGGACGAGTGTGCAGTGCGAACGGCTGCTGATACGGGGGCGCTTGCAGAAAGTCGCTACGAGTCATATTGCTCACTCTGGCACGAATTGCGGGACAGGGAGGAACACCGGTATTGAAGACCATTATCGCACCATCAATTCTCGCTGCTGATTTTTCCAGCCTCGGGAGTGAGGTTGACTCCGTGATTGCAGGCGGTGCAGATTGGATCCACGTCGATGTCATGGACGGTCACTTTGTACCGAATATCACGATGGGTCCAAATGTCGTCTCTGCACTGCGTCCACGCGTCACGAACGTACTTGACGTCCACCTCATGATTGAGCGCCCAGAATTGTATGTAGAGGCGTTTATCCGCGCAGGTGCAGACATTGTGACCGTGCACGCAGAAGCTACGCCCCACGTTCACCGCGTCCTGCAACAGGTTCGTGCCCTCGGCGCACAGGCTGGTCTGGCGTTGAACCCAGGCACAGGTCTCGATGCCTTCGAATCCGTGGTGGACGATATTGACATGTTGCTCGTGATGACCGTGAACCCGGGTTTTGGTGGGCAGGCATTTTTACCGAATACGTTGCGTAAGATTCAACAAGCTAGACAGCGTTTGGATGCAGCGGGACACCAAAATGTGCCGATCGAGGTGGACGGCGGGATTACTTCGTCGACAATTGCCGATGCAGCCGCTGCGGGAGCGAGCGTGTTTGTTGCGGGCTCGGCTGTGTTCAACCGTGTAGACAGAGCTAAGGCGATCTCGGAGCTTCGAGAGGCGGTGCTATAGCCTGCGAATTGCCTCTGGCCTGAGTAGGCGATGGCACACATTTTCGGCTCCCGTGAATATAGATGTAGAGATGGCGGGACTTTCGCCTATCGGACAGACGCGCGCGGGAGAGCAGAAGGAGGGGAACGGCTTGAAGTTCTACACCATCAAGCTTCCCAAATTTTTGGGTGGCATCGTGAAGGCCTTTATCGGCGCGTTCACCAAAGACTAAAATGGCGTACACATGTTGGCCGCCGTGTCGGTTGCGGGCGCGCGGCGCACTCGCACTCTTCCATCCCCATCTTGTTGGACGGCAGGCTGCGTGACGTCTGCTCCACACAGAAAAAGAGCACCGAGAGGTGCTCTTCCTGTTTTTCATTCACTAGTAAGTCAATTACACAGCGCGTGTCACTTTGCCAGCCTTCAGGCAGCGGGTGCACACTCGGATCCGTTTCACCGTGCCGTTGTCGTTCACCTTCACGGACTGAAGGTTTGGGAGCCAGCGGCGCTTGTTGAGGATGTGCGAGTGACTCACTTGATTTCCAGTCACAGGCCCTTTTCCACAGACTTCACAGCGTCTTGCCATATCGTTGCACCTCCTTGCACGTTGGCCGATTACGCGCCAATCGCCACTCAGTCGCCAACCGCGACGCCGAGAGGGGCATTCGCGTGATCGTCTGATCACGGATGCTTTTACACACCGAAACATACTACCACAGCAGCTGTGCTTTTCGCAAGGCACGGCCTTTTCGGCCGGTCTCCGATTTTGCTTGCCGGGCGTGGTTTTTGAAACACGCCATGGTATAGTACAATTGCAGAAAGCAGCAGATTGCAGGGGGTGCCCCGATGCCGAAAACGTTGGAAACTCCGCTAGGAACGATATCAATTGCGGAGGATGTCGTTGCTACCCTCGCAGGGCTGGCGGCGATTGATTGTTACGGCCTGGTCGGCATGTCGTCGCGCCGACAGGTTAAGGACAGTTTGAGTGAACTTCTGGGACGGGACAACCCTGGTAAAGGCGTAGAGGTTCAGATCTCGGATGACGGAGTCGACGTGGACCTGTACATTATTGTGAGTTACGGCACGAACATTTACGAAGTTGCACAAAATGTGCGAGAAAAAGTTCGTTATGTGCTAAACCAATCCATTGGTATTCAGGTCGATCGCGTCAACATCTTGGTGCAGGGAGTTCGAGTTTCGAGCGATCGATAGGAGGCACTGCATGACTTCGTTGGATCGTTTGAACGGCGAGGCATTTGCGCAGTTAGTCGCTGCCGGGCACGCACGGCTAAAGCGGCATGTGGGCGTGGTGAACTCGCTGAATATATTCCCGGTGCCTGACGGTGACACCGGCACCAATATGGAGTTGTCCCTTGCTTCCGGCGTGGTACGCCTCTTGGCTCGGACAGACCAGACGCTATTCGGAGCGGCACAAGCGCTCGCCTCTGGCCTGTTAATGGGAGCTCGAGGAAATTCGGGCGTGATTTTGTCTCAGTTGTTTCGTGGCTTCATCCGAGCAGCGCAACGTGCTGACTATCTAGACGTCACGAGCTTCTCGATTGCTCTTCAGGAAGGCGTTTCCATTGCTTACCGGGCCGTCGCAAAGCCGGTCGAGGGTACGATATTGACAGTTGCCCGTGAAGCAGCAGCTGCAGGCACGCGTGAAGCCCGTCAGGAGCACGGTCTAGAAGCGTGGATGGCAAAGGTTTGTGACGCTGCGCGCGTCGCGCTGAGTCGAACCCCTGAGCAACTCGCCGTGCTGAAGGAAGCCGGAGTTGTAGATTCGGGTGGTCAGGGCTTAGTTTATATCTACGAGGGATTCTTGGCCTTCTTACGCGGTGAAGAGGCAGCAGGTGAAGGTGAAACGGTTTCACCTGCGGGGACGATGTCGACCGAGCCTGTGTTGGACTTTGCGGCGGCTCATATCGACCACGAAGGAGAGTTTGGGTACTGCACGGAAACACTGATTCGGGTGGACGGGGCACGTGCAGCGGACACCGAGGAAGTGCTGCGTCAGCAGCTAGCCACCTATGGTGACTCACTGCTCGTTGTATCTGCAGAAGACCTGGTGAAGGTGCACGTCCATACGCTGCACCCCGGGCGTGTCCTCGAGGATGCGTTGATACACGGTACACTGATCAAAATTAAGATTGATAACATGACAGAACAGCACACAGACATTCAAACCGCACAGGATACGCGACAGCCAACCGAGCTTGCGGTCGTCGCCGTGGTAGCGGGAGAAGGCCTGCAACAGGTGTTCACAAGCCTTGGAGCGACAATCGTCGTCTCGGGTGGGCAAACCATGAACCCAAGCACAGAGGACATTGTCGATGCTGTGCGCCGTGCCAACGCCGTGGAGACAATTGTTTTGCCGAACAACCGGAACATCGTCATGGCAGCTAATCAGGCACGTGATGTATTGGGTGAGTCTGTGCAGGTAGTCCCGAGTCGTTCGATACCCGAAGGAATCGCCGCGTTGATGGCGATGCGCAGCGAGGATTCGGCTGAGGTCAACGCACAGCGGATGGAGGCTGCGATGGCCGGGGTAAACGCTGGCCAAGTAGTACGTGCAGTGCGCGACAGCGTGTTTCAAGAGCGGGTGATTAAGGCAAATCAGTACTTAGGGTTGGTTGACCAAGACTTGACTGAAGTGGGTGACGACAGGCTCGCTGTCGCATTGAACGTCATATCAGCCATGGGGGTCAAGGACGCTGAACTATTGACTGTGTTTTATGGGTCAGGCGTTGCCTCCGATGAACTGGAACGTTTGACGAATGAAGTTGAGAACGAGTTCGGTATTGAAGTTGAGGTCCGTGAAGGCGGTCAACCTGTTTACGACTACATTTTTGCGCTGGAGTAAGTTGCATGGAACAATCTCTTCCTGTCTCACACGTGGTAGGCATCGGTAAGGCAAAGGCGGCTCTTCTGGAGGATGCGGGAATCCGTACAGTGGACGGACTTTTGCACTTCTTTCCGGTGCGCTACGAAGACAAAAGTGTAAAGCCGTTTGAAGCCTTTGTGCACGGCACCCAGGTCACGGCGCGGGCAGTGGTCGAAGGGGCAGCGAAAATCCGCTGGACCGGGAAACGTTCGACTGTGTCTGCGGCCGTCCGGATCGATGGGCGCGTGCGGTTGACAGCTATGTGGTTCAATCAACCATATCTTCGACAAAAGTTGGTCGATGGGCAGGTCCTAGTCGTGTCAGGCCGCTACGACGCTGTGCGTAAGGTCATCGTCGTCAGTCAAACGGATTTTTCTTTGGCGGCTGCGCATCTTGGTGGGGCGTTCACACCAGTCTACCGGAGTGTTGGCGGAATGTCGTCTGCGCAACTACAGTCCGTGATGGAACGCGCACTGACGCAATTTGGTGACCGCTTGCCTGATGTCTTGCCTGTACAATACCGCGAGAAGTACCGCCTGATCTCTCATCCCCAGGCGGTGTTTGCCATGCACCGTCCTCGCTCCTCAGAAGATTTGCATCAGGCTCATCGACGATTGGCTTTCGAAGAGTTTTTTCTTTTTCAACTACAACTTCAGTGGTACCGTGCGCAAGAGACAGGGGTACAGGAAGGCACAGCACACAATGTGCCAGATGATGTCATGGACCAGTTTGCCGCAGTTGTACCGTATCCCCTTACCGAAGCGCAGAGAGCGGCATGTTCACAAATTGTTGCTGACATGCGCGCTCCTCGTGCTATGGCTCGTCTGCTACAGGGAGATGTTGGCTCGGGGAAGACATGGGTCGCCTTTTACGCGGTCTTCGCTGCGACACGGTCTGGCGCGCAGAGTGCTTTGATGGCGCCTACGGAATTGTTGGCGGAACAGCACTTTCGAAACGCGGAACCAATTCTGGGTTCTCTCGGTGTTCGGATGCGATTGTTGACTGGTGCTACCACGGAGTCAGCACGACAGGAAACTTTGCAGGCGCTCGCAGTAGGTCAAATCGATTTGTTAATCGGCACACACGCTCTGCTGACCGACAGGGTGCAATTTCATGACCTGGGGCTGGTCGTGACGGATGAACAGCATCGGTTTGGTGTGGCGCAGCGCTCTGTCTTGCGCGACAAGGGCCATGTGCCAGATGTGTTGATGCTGACGGCTACGCCAATCCCACGAACGTTGGCTTTGGCGGTCTATGGTGATTTGGATGTGTCCGTCTTGCGTGAGCGCCCAGCTGGCAGACAACCGATCTTCACAGTGTGGTTACCGTTTGCACGTGAGCCTTATGCAATTCGACTGGCTCGTCGGCACTTGGCGCGCGGAGAGCAGGTTTATGTGGTGGCGCCGCTGGTAGACTCCTCAGAGGCGCTGACGGATATTCGTTCGGCGACAGAACTCGTCGTACGCCTGCAGGACGAGTTTGCCGGCTACCAAACCGATTTGCTGCACGGGCGCATGTCAACCGCGGACAAGGACGCGGTGATGCGGCGTTTTCTCGCTGGTGAAGTGCACGTCCTGGTCAGCACAACCGTCATTGAAGTAGGCATCGATGTTCCGTCTGCAACAGTGATGCTGATTTACCATGCTGAGCGGTTTGGTCTAGCGCAACTTCACCAACTTCGCGGTCGAGTTGGTCGTGGTGAGAGAGAGAGCGAGTGTGTACTGCTGTCGGACGCTGGAAATGACATGGCCAGAGCAAGGTTGCAAACGATGGTCGATACGACAGATGGCTTTGTGATCGCGGAGCGAGACCTGGAACTACGCGGACCTGGTGAGTTTCTCGGTGTGCGGCAAAGCGGTTTGCCGGAGTTTTCTGTTGGCGACCTGACGCGGGACCTGAAAGTGATGGAGGTTGCGCGTGACGAAGCCAGTCAACTCTTGTCGCAGCCCGATTTTTGGCTGCTGCCGCGGTACGGCAAACTGCGGGACTGGATGGAACATATCCCCAATGCAGGCTGGTACCGCGCGTAGTTTTTGTGAGCTTCTCAATAGCCCATAATGTGGAAATCATAATTACTTCCCTCTGTAGCATACTAGGCCTACATCAAAAGGGGAGGTGAGATACATGGCGCAAGGACAGAAGAGAAATACCCCGGTTGTACCTAACGCCATCAAAGCTCTCGACCAGTTCAAGTACGAAGTGGCTTCGGAAATTGGCATCACGCCCCCGCAAGACGGATATTGGGGTACGATGACTACCCGTGACACGGGTGCCATCGGTGGTCATATGGTTCGCAAGATGGTGGCGTTGGCAGAGCAGCAGCTCGCTGGCCGTTCTGGATTCTAAGCATTTCATCATCTAATGTGACAAAAGCGGCCGCTGTGTTGGCCGCTTTTGTCACGCCTGTAGAGGCAGGCAACTCCGCTCTTGATTGTTCCGACCGCGGTCGATACGATGGACGTGGTAAGAGACAGGAGTGGCTGACTGTATGCGCAAGTTCGCTTTGCAGGTCTTGCCCAAACGTGCTCTGACGGCGGTCGTCGGTTGGTTTTCGGGCACCTCATTGAGCCGCATGCTCATCCCGTGGTACAGCAGACATTATCAAATTCGCATCGAAGATGCGGAATATTGCGCGGACGCTTACAGAAGTTTGCGGGATTTTTTTACGCGTCGGCTGAGGTCTGACGTTCGTCCGATTGAATCGGTGGGCCTCTTGGCGCCAGTGGATGGAGTAGTCAGCGAAGTTGGGATTGTCTCCGCTGGCTTGTTGTTACAGGCAAAGGGTGTAACGTACACGTTATCCGCGTTGTTGGCAGACGCAAAAGATGCGGCAACCTTTGAGGGTGGACTGTACTTCACGTTCTATCTGAGTCCTCGGGATTACCACCGAATTCACATGCCGCTCGACGGTACGGTGACTTCGTGGCGCTACATTCCCGGTACACTCTATCCTGTCAATCCACTGGGCGTACAGTTGATTCCGGGTCTGTTTGCAAAAAATGAGCGGCTTGTGTCGAATGTAGACACAGACCAAGGAGCGGTTGCTATCGTCAAAGTCGGGGCGACCGTCGTAGGCAGAATCCGGACCGTGTACGGTCCACCGGTCCAAGCGCCACGCCGGCGAGCAGTTCAACAGGGCGAGTTGAACCTGTGTCTGCAGCGCGGTGATGAGCTTGGGTGGTTTGAAATGGGGTCGACCGTGATTGTTGTCGTGTCGTCTCGACTTAGTCTCAAACCGCTGGTCAAGCGTGGTGATGCCGTGATGATGGGGCAAACCGTGGCGGTTCGCGCAGAGACGGAATAATTCAGGATGCTGCGGGGACACTATACCCAAGTGAGGTGATGGGTATGCGGCCCGTAAAATACGTGATGCACGTCTGCGGGAAGGGGTTGCGAACCTACTGGACATGGATGGTTCAGGCCGGCGAACAGATGGGTGATTACTACGGCCCGTGGTGAGACGGATTAATCTCCAGAGAGGGTTGTGCCCAGACACAGCGGGTGCAACCCTCTTTCCTTTGCGTTCGTGAGTAGGCAGGAAAATTTGTGGCTGACCGTAATTCGCAACTCATCCTTGCCCGAACGCCGCAAAACTTGTACATTGTATTGGAACAGTCTATCACGCTGTTCCTGTTTGTTTGTGAGTTGGCAGGCGCGGTGGCTAGAGTTCTTGCCATCCGACGAATTTGATGCGATGGAGGTACTACAGGGATGAGAATTTTGATTGCCGGCGGCGACGGGTTTTGTGGCTGGCCGACAGCGCTTCATCTGTCAAAACGTGGTCACGAAGTGGCGATTGTAGACAGCTTGATCCGCAGACAATGGGACGAAGAGCTCGGCACGCAGTCGTTGACCCCGATAGCATCTCTCGAAGATCGCGTTGCTCTGTGGCGTGAAACTTCGGGCAAAGAGGTGCCGATTTACATCGGTGATTTACAGGAGTACCCCTTTGTGGAGCGAGTGTTCCGCGAGTTCCAGCCAGAGGCAGTTGTGCATTTTGCGGAGCAGCGGTCTGCGCCGTATTCCATGATTGACCGTGAACACGCTGTGTTTACACAGGTGAACAATGTCGTTGGAAACCTGAATGTGCTGTATGCAATTAAGGACATCACTCCGGATTGTCACCTGATCAAGCTCGGTACAATGGGTGAGTACGGAACTCCAAACATAGATATTGAGGAAGGCTACATTCGGATTCAACACAAAGGCCGCGAAGATGTACTTCCCTATCCGAAGCAACCCTTCTCGTTCTATCACCTGTCAAAAGTGCACGACAGCCACAATATTATGTTTGCTTGTAAGTCGTGGGGCATCCGGGCGACAGACCTGAACCAGGGCGTGGTGTATGGCCTGTGGACTGACGAAACCCGTCTCTCCGAAGGGCTTTACAATCGAATTGACTACGACGGCGTATTTGGCACGGCGCTGAACCGCTTTTGCATCCAGGCGGCAACTGGTCATCCATTGACGGTATACGGAAAGGGAGGGCAGACGCGCGCGTTCCTCGACATCCGTGACACGTTACAGTGCATCGAATTGGCCGCTCTGCAGCCAGCGGAACGCGGAGAATTCCGGGTGTTCAACCAATTTACCGAACAATTCTCCATCCAAGAGCTCGCCGAACGCGTTCAACGGGTTGCTGCCGAGCGATTTGACATTCAAGCGGAGATCACACATTTGGACAACCCGCGTGTCGAGAAAGAAGAGCACTACTACCACGCGGTTCACACGAAACTGCTCGATTTGGGTCTGCAACCCCATCTCTTGTCGGATGAGTTAATCGTGGAATTGATCGATACAGCGATGCGTTACCGCGAGCGTGTGAATTTTGATGTGATCGCGCCAAGCGCTAACTGGAGGTAAGTGCATGCGGATTGCAATGTTTTCCGAGACGTTCCTACCAGGAACGGATGGAATCGTCACGCGATTATGCGCGACTCTTCGCCACCTTGAGGCTACCAACCATGAGATCCTGCTGTTTGCTCCTGAAGGTGGGCTATCCGAATACGCCTCGGCACGGGTCGTTGGAATGCCGACTTTCCGGTTTTTCCTATACCCGGACAAAGACTTTGCACTTCCTAGAATGCGCATTGGGAAAGTTCTGCGTGAATTCCAACCGGATATCATTCACGTTCTGAACCCAGCCTTTATTGGTCTTGGCGGTATTTACTACGCATGGCGCTACCACATTCCGCTGGTCGCTTCATACCATACGAATGTACCAGCGTATGCGCGCCACTACCGTTTGAATTTTTTGGAGCCTGCTCTTTGGTGGTACTTTCGATCACTGCACAACAGAGCTGAAGCGAACTTGTGCACGTCACGCGCGACACTGAAGGAGCTCGAGAGCCAGCGTTTTCGCAATTTAATCCTGTGGGACCGCGGCGTGGACGTCGAAATGTACGGCCAAGCGACTCGTACCGAGGAAATGCGGGAAAGGCTGTTAGGAACTTCCGACCACGGTCAAAAACTGCTTATTTACGTGGGACGTCTCGCACCAGAAAAAGGGATCGACCAAGTGCGCAGGTGTCTTGACGAGATGCCAGACCTTCACTTTGCTGTGGTGGGTGACGGCCCCAGCCGGTCAGATTTGGAGCGAGTGTTTGCAGGTACAAACACCGTCTTCACTGGCTTTCTGCACGGTGATGAACTCGCTGACGCGTATGCTGCAGCAGATGGATTCGTGTTTCCGTCTACGACGGAAACTTTGGGACTCGTGCTGTTTGAAGCGATGGCCAGCGGCCTGCCCGTCCTGGCGGCCAGCAGTCCGCCGACGCGCGAGGTGTTGGAGGGAGGGAAGGCAGGGTTCATCTTTGACCCTGCCAGCCCAGGCTCTATGCTCGAATCCTTACGTGAAATGTTTGACAATCAGGAACGCCGCGCAGCTGTGTTGGCGCGCGCCGGAGAAATTGCGGCAGAGTTGGATTGGGCAGGTCCCACCCGGCAACTGCTTGGCGCGTATGAATCAGTCTATCAGCGACACGCTGCGATTGCGGGAAATCCAGTCCACGGGTCAAGGTGAGAACCATGGCGGATGGCCGAGAACCCACAGAGGTAATCACGGTCGATCGAGAAGAGTTTCCTGCCTGTGAGGAAGGAGAAGGCGGTTTGACTGCTTCGCAGATGCCCATCGTCATGAACATGCGACATACGTTAAAGCGATACTCCAAGTTCTTGATCGTAGGCTTTGCGAATGCAGTTGTGGACCTAGTTGTGCTAAACGCGCTGCTCTTGGTGGCGCCTACACGGTCCGCATTCGCCCTCTTCGTCTACAACACAGCTGCGGTTCTTTGTGCGCTCATCAACAGCTATGTGTGGAACCGCCGCTGGACGTTTGCAGATGCAGCTAGCGGCAGCCGCAGGGAACGTGTGCTGTTTTTTGTCCAAGCAGGTATCAATGTGGCCGTCAACGACCTTGTCGTTGTCTGGCTATCGACTTACCTTGTGTTTTCCCACGCCATTCCACTCTTTGTCAGCAGCAACTTGTCGAAAGGACTGGCGATGCTGATCTCCTCGACGTTTAGCTACCTCTGTATGCGGCTCTTCGTGTTTCGCTCAGACCGTGGAACCCGACCCTGAGCGTCAAACACTGGGGTCGGGCTTGGTTATGCACCACATTAGCGAAATTCAGGTGCGAGTGACGTCCACTCCAGTACTTCCTCAAATCTGCGGGCAATCTGCAGCAGGCGTTTGTCCTGCATAGGCCCTGCGACAACTTGCAGACCGACGGGTAGACCATCTGGGGTGAGTCCGCACGGCATAGTCAGTGCAGGGAAACCAGACAAGTTCCACGGGTTGGTGAAACGGGTGAGATGCGCTCGCACACCGACTTCAAGGGTTCGGATGTGCGCTTTTGCCTGCCCGATATCTGTGGCAGTGAGTGGCGTAGTTGGTGTGACTATGACATCTACCTGTTCGAGTAAGTGTGCTACTTCGAGGCGAAACACAGCACGCACAGATTGAGCGCGGAGGTACTCCCATCCGCGTATGTTGTCGGCTGCTTCAAGGCGTTGGCGCACATCTATGCCGTAGCGCTCTGGGTGAGCGCGCAGATTGCTCTCGTGAATTGCGCGGGCTTCGCTTCCGATGGTAGCGTTCTGCACGTCCGGGACCTCATCGATGAGTGGCACGGTGACTTCCTCAAACACGACTTCCGGACACGAACGCTCGATGCGGTTGAGCGCTTCCTGTATAGTTTGAAGGACTGACGGATGGCATTTGTCGAAGAAAAATCGTCTCGGCACACCGACACGAATGTGTGGGGGAGTGTCAGACGTGATGGAGTCCTTTGTCCATGACGGAGCCGACAGATGGCGTTCAGAACTGCTCAGCACTTCGAGCATCAGTGCTGCGTCGTCTATGGTACGTGTCATGGGGCCGACGTGATCGAGAGAAGGTGCTAGCGGGTAGACTCCGGCAGTTGGCACAAGGCCGTAACTTGGTTTCAGTCCGACGTGCCCTGTGAGGGCTGCAGGGATGCGGATGCTGCCGCCTGTGTCGGTGCCTAGGGCGGCCGTACACAGCCCGGCGACAATTGCAACAGAACTTCCTCCGCTTGAACCCCCAGCGATCTTTGCCCGGTTCCATGGATTTAAGCAAGTTCCGAAATGTGGATTCTCTGAAGTTGTACCATAGGCGTACTCGTGTAAGTTTGTTTTTCCAATGATCACGGCCCCTGCCGACTGGAGAAGCTGAACTGCCGTGGCGGTGGCTGAAGGTACGACGTTGTCTCTGCCCTTTGTTCCGTACGTAGTCGGCAGAAAGTCTGTGTCAAATAGATCCTTAACAGCAATTGGAACTCCGCATAGAGGGCCTACCGGATCGCCGTTCCTCAATCTGGCGTCTTGGACCCGTGCTGCTTCGATGGCGTTGTCGGCTATCGTGATATACGCGCGCAGAGCTGGGTTGTGTTGTTCGATTCTCGAGATAAACAAACGCGTGATTTCTTCTGCTGTGACCTGGCCGGTGCGAATCGCGTCGCGGGTCTGTCTCAGTGTCCATGCATAGAATTTCATCCCATCCGCTCCCTCTTCCGCTGTCTATCTGAATTATACTACGACGAAGCAGTACGGGACCGGGGAGACAGTGTATACACAGAAAACCCACGCCCGGGTACGCGTGGGGTTTCTGCCGTCTGGCGTTCTACGAACGTCAGACATGTTCTGGGAGAGGAGAAACCGGAGGAAGAGCCTATGGGGAATCCTAAGCCTTCACCCACGGTTGCCTACAACAGCTCTCGCCGTTGCTAGCTATAGCATAACCAGAATAAGCCATCGTATACTCGAGCAGTCTAAAATTTCTTGGTCAGTTGCTTGTCCGATCAGAAGACTGCGGATTACGTGTAATGGTTTGGGTGGATAGGTTTTGCTATGGTACTGTACAGTGAAGTCATTCCTGCTGGTGACGACTGTTTCGTACGTTTGGCAGGGTCAGGAGGAGTCGATGCGGATTATCGCTGGAGCATGGAAAGGACTGACGCTGGTTGCCCCAAAGGGGAGTGTAGCGCGCCCGTCCACTGATCGCGTGAAAGAGTCCATGTTTAACTTGCTAGGCATCGACTGGCCAGGCGGCGCTGCGGTTGATCTCTTCGCGGGTTCTGGGGCACTGGGACTCGAGGCGTTAAGTCGCGGCGCCGAGGGTGCATACTTTACGGACACGCACGCGGCGAGCTTGCGGGCTGTTGCCGAGAACGTCAGGCGGTGCCAGGCACAAGAGCGTGTCACTGTATGGCGGTGTGACTGGCGTACAGGCTGGTCTCGGGTTGTTTCACTAGGTGTTCCGGTCGCTTGGGTTTTTGTCGATCCACCGTACGCGGCGTCGCTGTGGGATGAGGTGCTGTCGGTGATCGGACAGTCGCCCGGAGGACTGACACATGGAGTCGTATGCGAACATCCAGTGCACCAAACTTTGGCCGACACCTATGGTTGCTTGGAACAACGTAAAAACAAGCGGTATGGCGACATTGCCGTCTCTATCTACCGTCGGATGTGAGGTGTAGTATGCGCAAAGCGGTCTATCCGGGCAGTTTCGACCCCATCACCAACGGTCACCTTGATATCGTGGAGCGTGCGAGTCTACTCTTTGACGAAGTGACCGTTGCGGTCCTCACTAATCCCGCGAAAAGGCCATTGTTGACGCTTGAAACGCGGGTGCGTCTCATTCAGGAAGCCACTGCCCACTTGCGGAATATACAAGTCGACAGTTTCTCTGGTCTATTGATGGATTACGCAAAACGCATCGGGGCGCGCGCGGTAGTCCGGGGCATCCGCGGAGTTCAAGACTTTGACATGGAAGTGAACATGGCGCACATGAATCGCCAACTCGACGAAGAGGTGACAACCGTGTTCCTGGCGGCCAAGGCGGAGTACAGCTACATTAGTTCGTCACTTGTGAAAGATATTGCTTGGCATGGCGGCGACATGACTCGTTTTGTACCTGATTGTGTTGTTGTGGCCGTTCAGTCGGCTGTTGCGAATCACTGACTACTAATGGAAACTGTGGACTAGTCGACGCGTCTTCCGGGCATCTTCAGCCAACGAGGTGACGCCAACATGGATCGACCTGTTGTCGGGGTAGCACTGGGGTCGGGCGGAGCTCGGGGATTTGCTCATGTGGGGGTACTAAAGGCGCTTGAGCAGCATCACGTACCAATCGATGTCGTGTCTGGATCGAGCATGGGGGCACTGGTAGCGGCGTTTTACGCCACGGGAATGCGTACGGTCTTTATGGAACAGTTGGCCGTCACGCTGCGCTGGCGGCACTGGGTGGACTTGACAGTTCCGAAGATGGGCATGATTTCGGGTGACAAGGTGCATCAGCTAATCCACATGTTGACTCGGGGACTCACAGTGGACGCTGCAGACAAGCCGCTTGCGATTGTCGCTACAGACCTTGTAGCGAAACAGAGGGTCGTATTTCGCACGGAATCAATTGCCGACGCCGTCCGTGCCAGCGTGGCGATTCCCGGCGTCTTTGTGCCGTTTGTCAAGAATGGGAGAGTCTATGTCGATGGCGGGGTTGTAGACAGGGTGCCGATTGAGGCCGTGCGCGACCTCGGGGCAGACGTCGTCATTGGTGTAGATGTCTCTTCGGTTCAGCGTGAGAGGCCACCCCAAGGGGTTGTGGATGTCATTTTGCAGTCGCTTGATTTGATGCAGGATGAAGTGTATAAAATGCGGGCCAAGACAGCAGACATCTATATTGAACCGGACGTGTCGGGTGTGGGGAGTTCGCAGTTTCACAAAGCAAATCAAGCGATTGAGAGCGGCTACCAAGCGGCTGTGGCCAACATGGAACAGATTCTCGCGCAATTGGCGGGGCGCGGGATAGATGTCAGTTCCGATGCTGTCGATACAGGGTGACAACGGTTTGGCATTGACACGTCTGCACATGCCCCGTATACTAAGTTCCGTTGCAAACGAGGTGACGTCGTTGTTGTTGTTGGATTTTCGGGAACTGCACGATGCGGGCGATGTTCTCCCGATTCAGGGCGCAGTCGACATTCCACGCATCGCGGCGGAGAACCAGCAGGTCATTCGTTTGGCGCCGATTGCTTGTGACCTGATGGCGATTGGTACGGCCGGTATCTGTCGTGTTCGGGGACACCTCGAGACGTTGCTTCGTTACGAGTGTTCTCGTTGCTTGGAAGAGTACGACAGTCCGCTCGTCGCGAACTTTGATGAGCAGTTTTCGGAACGCGTCCGTCAAGACGACGTGCATCTTGTCGAAGGCTCACAGGTGGATTTGACGCCGTACATTGAAGAAGTCGTCAATCTGGTGATTGATTTTCGGCCACTCTGTCGAGATGACTGTCAAGGGTTGTGCTCGGTCTGTGGCACGAACCTCAACGACCATCGCTGTAACTGTGACCGCGCTGTGCAAGACCCGCGGTGGGCAGCGCTAGAGGGCTTGCTTTCAAAAGACGAACCAGAGTAAGATGAACAAGTTGATTGACGAAGGAGGTGTTCGGGCGTGGCGGTACCTCAGCATAGAACGTCGAAGACGCGCAAGCGGCTTCGCCGCACCCACTTTAAGTTACAGGCACCAGGGCTCATTCCTTGCCCACAGTGCGGTGAGTACACTGTTCCTCACCATGTCTGCAAGAACTGCGGCTATTACAAAGGCCGGAGTGTCGTAAGCGTTCGGTGATTTTCTGTGCTTGGTTTCACGGAGTCATGCTCTGTGAACCGCATGTCCTGGACTCGGCGACCACAGGCTGTCTGAGCAGAATTCCTGCTTAGGCAGCCTGTTTCAGTTTTGTCAGCGTCACGATCGCAGCTTGCTTTTTGTCCGGAGTTCGAGTAACTTAACACTAGTTCTTAGTATCAGGTCATAAAAACGGAGGGATCCCCTCTGAAAAAGTCGGAGCGCAGAATGGCTCTGGTTCGGTACCTAACCGAGAATCCCTTTGCCACTGACGAGCAGTTGGCGGATTACTTTGCGGTGAGTGTCGCGACAATCCGGCTTGACCGTGCTACGCTGCATATCCCCGAGGTGCGAGAGCGCACCCGCCTCGTGGCCGCGGCAAGGCAAGACGGGGTTAGGTCGCTGCAGGAGCGAGAGGTTGTGGGCGATGTACTTGAACTGCAACTGAACCGCACTGCTTCCTCGTCTCTAGTGATCACGCCTTTGCACGTGTTCTCACGGTCTGGTATTGTTCGCGGGCACGTGTTGTTTGCGCAAGTCAACTCGCTTGCGACAGCCGTGGTGGATGCAGACGTCGCGCTGACAGCTAAGACAGAATTGCGTTATTACTCACCTGTGCGATTAGGAGAAACTGTAGTGGCGAGAGCGGACGTCGTCGCTAGACGGTTTGGCGCCTCGAAGTGTCAAGTGACGTCGCGTGTCGGTACCGAGACAGTGTTGGACGGGGTGATTTGGGTCGTGAAAGGTCCGGCCGACCGACCACTGTCTTCGATTGGAGGGTGAAGGATGAAATTAGCCGTTGATGCGATGGGCGGCGATCACGCACCTGGAGCACCCATCAGCGCGTGTGTTGAATTCGCTCGGGCAAACCCGGATGTAGAGATCTACATGATTGGACAAGAGAGCGTGCTCGAAGCGGTGTGGCCGACATCGGCGCCAGGGAATATATCGATCGTCGATGCGCCGACCGTGATCACGGGAGAAGATGAACCTGTGCGCGCTGTGAAACGCAAGAAGGATTCGTCGTTGGTGACGGCTGCACAGATGGTTCGCGACGGGCAAGCGGATGCGATGCTTTCGGCCGGGAACACGGGCGCGCTCGTGGCTGCTGGCCTGTTCGTGATTGGCCGCATCCCTGGGATTAACCGCCCTGCGTTGGCCCCCGTTTTGCCAACGTTTCGCGGACGCGGTGTACTTCTGCTGGACGCCGGCGCCTATCCGGACGCTGATGTGGAGAATATGGTTCAGTTTGCGCGCATGGGGTCGGTGTACTCACGCGGTGTACTTGGTGTGGACAATCCACGCGTTGGACTCGTCAACATCGGAACGGAACCTGGAAAAGGAAACGCTTTGACGAAGGAGACGTTTATTCAACTCGAGAAGTCAGGTCTGAACTTTGTCGGCAATGTCGAGGCTAGGGACATCTTGGACGGAACATGTGATGTCGTTGTGACGGATGGCTTTGTTGGCAACGTCGTTTTGAAGACGATTGAGGGTCTTGGTCTGGGTCTGTTCTCGGAACTCAAACGTGCCTTCATGTCGGGCTGGCAGAGCAAACTGGCTGGTGCGATGGCGCGCCCTTCGTTGGCTGGGCTGCGCCGAAAGTTTGACTACGCGGAGTACGGAGGCGCTCCGTTTCTCGGCGTCGCCGGTGGCTGTTTGAAAGCACATGGGAGCAGTAAAGAGCGGGCGTGGTACACAGCACTTGAACAGGCGAAACGCTTTGTCAAAGGACAGTTGCTCGCCACGTTGACCGAGCAGATGACAAGAGAAGAGTAAAGAGGAGGCCTTTTCGTGACGATTCGCGCCGGTATTCTTGGGACAGGATCCGCACTGCCAAGCCGAGTCTTGACCAACGCAGACCTCGAGCAGATGGTGGATACAAACGACGAGTGGATTGTCACGCGCACGGGAATTAAGGAACGGAGAATTGCAGCGCCTGACGAGGCGACTTCCGACTTTGCAGTGCCAGCAAGTGAGCGGGCAATGGCGATGGCCGGCGTGCGAGCTGAAGAAATTGACTTGATTTTGGTCGCGACAGTGACGCCGGATACCATGTTTCCATCTACGGCCTGTGTGGTACAGGACCGTATTGGCGCGACTCACGCTGCCGCCTTTGACCTTTCAGCGGCGTGCAGCGGATACCTGTATGGTCTATCAGTCGCGTCCGCGTTTGTCGCGACGGGTCAGTACCGATATGTACTGGTGATTGCGGCCGATGTGCTCTCGCGCATTGTGGACTACACAGACCGCAGTACTGCGGTGCTGTTTGGGGACGGTGCTGGCGCAGCTGTCGTGGGTCCTGTTGAAGGAGACAGAGGCTTACTTGCCTTCGACTTAGGTGCGGATGGAAGCGGCGGGAAGTTTCTGCACATGCCTGCTGGCGGGTCGCGGATGCCGGCGAGCTACGCGTCAATCGATGCGCACATGCACTATCTGAAGATGGAAGGCCAAGAGACGTTCAAATTCGCTGTTAAAGCGATGGCTTCTTCGACGGAGAAGGTCCTTGAGCGAGCCGGATTGAGCCGTGAAGAAATTGACGTCTTGGTGCCTCATCAGGCGAACATTCGGATTATCGAGGCAGCACGGAAGCGATTTGGACTCGATGAAGACAAGGTCGTTTTGACCATTCACAAGTACGGAAACTCATCGGCATCTTCGATTGCAATCGCGCTCGACGAAGCCATTCGTTCAGGCCGAGCAGAACCTGGCCATGTGGTTGTCCTCGTTGGCTTCGGGGCTGGGTTGACGTGGGGGGCTGCGGCGGTTCGACTGTAATTCGACTGGAAGGAGACATATCAATTTGAAGTTGGCATATGTTTTTCCTGGACAAGGTGCGCAGTACGTTGGTATGGGACGCGAACTGATGGACAGCTACGAGGTGGTCCGAGATACCGTGCGCGAGGCCGACGACGCGCTTCCGTTTTCACTGTCAAAACTGTTCCTCCAAGGCCCGGAAGACCAACTGCGGCTGACCTACTACACGCAGCCAGCACTGCTCACAGTCAGCGTGGCGGCGTGGCGGCTGTTTGCCACGCTCGCCGGTGATGCAGCGGTGCCTGTGGCTGTCGCCGGACACAGTCTAGGCGAGTACTCAGCCCTCGTTGCAGCAGGGTCGCTTGACTTTGAAACGGCCGTGCAGCTTGTATACAAGCGTGGTCAATTAATGGATGAAGCGGTTCCAGCTGGTAAGGGTGCGATGTCGGCGGTCCTCGGACTGGATGAAGCCACCTTGCAGGAAGTTTGTGTTGAAGCGTCAAATGGCGAGGACCTTGTAGAACTGGCGAATCTCAACTGCCCGTCACAAATCGTGATCTCGGGTACTACGGCGGCGGTGGCGCGGGCCAGCGAGTTGGCCAAGACGAAGGGGGCGCGTCGAGTGCTTCCGCTCGTTGTAAGTGGTCCTTTTCACTGCAGTTTGATGAAGTCGGCAGCGGGCAAACTAGATGACGCCCTCGCGGCTGTGGACGTAAAGGAGGCAAGCGTGCCGGTCGTGGCAAATGTGGATGCACACCTGCGTGCGCAGCCGGACGCGATTCGCGACGCGCTGGCGCGTCAACTGTATTCCCCGGTGCGTTTTGAAGACGACGTCCGGGCAATCATGGAACTCGGTGTTGAAGGTTTCGTAGAGTTTGGGCCGGGTACTGTGTTGTCTGGATTGATCAAAAAGGTTGACAGAGGAATTGTTACCTGCCACGTAGAAGATGAAGCATCGCTTAGAGAGACACTGGCTACAGTCGGCCGGTGACAGGAGAGCGTCTGGTGAACGACAGATGATGGTCGACAGGGGGCGATGGGGTCGGGACGGGTAGCGATTGTGACAGGCGCTTCGCGCGGGATTGGTCGCGCGATTGCTGTTGAGCTAGGACGGTCCGGGACGTCAGTCGTGGTGAACTTCGCGGGCCGAGAGGATGACGCTAGGCAGACAGCGCGTCTGATTGAAGATGTGGGTGGAGCTGCGATTGTTGAACAGGCGAATGTAAGTGTTGCGTCAGAGGCGCGCAGGTTGGTAGAATCAGCGTTGGCTGCGTTTGGGCGTTTGGACGTCCTGGTCAACAACGCCGGTATCACGCGTGACGCGCTGTTGGTGCGGATGAAGGACGAGGACTGGGACGCTGTGCTCGACACCAACCTGAAAGGGGCGTTTCACCTCATCCGCGCAGGCGCGAAACAAATGATGAAGCAGCGCTATGGCCGCATCGTCAACGTCAGTTCTGTGGTGGGTGTTACTGGGAACGCCGGGCAAGCCAACTATGTGTCCGCGAAAGCAGGACTGATTGGCCTGACCAAGGCGGCGGCTCGTGAACTCGCTCCGCGAGGCATCACAGTGAACGCGGTCGCGCCTGGATACATCAGCACAGAGATGACTGCATCTCTGCCTGCCGATTTGCTTGAAGGTTTGCAGTCGCAGATCCCACTCGGGGCAGTCGGGCTCCCAGAGCAAGTTGCGCGCGCCGTCCGCTTTCTTGCTTCCGACGATGCAGATTACATCACGGGCCAGGTCTTGAATGTCGACGGCGGGATGGTCATGTAGTATACTCACTGCAGGAGGTGAAAGCATGTCCGATACGTTTGAACGCGTAAAAAATGTCATTGTCGACCGCCTCGGTGTAGATGAATCGAAAGTTGTCGCGGCGGCGACCTTCAAAGACGACCTGGGGGCTGACTCCCTGGACGTCGTGGAACTCATCATGGAGTTGGAAGACGAGTTCGATATGGAGATCTCTGACGAAGACGCTGAGCAGATCAGCACCGTAGGAGATGTAGTTACATACATCGAACAGCACCAATAAAGGACGGATAGCGCTGCAACGACAGTCCCGAGCGAGAGCCGGGACTTTCTATTCGAGGCGCTCTGGAATATAGAGGTAAATGTTTGCGGTGTAGGGCATTGGCCTGTCCGTCGTGACCGCGGGAACGATGTGGGGTGAAGGAATGACACGACGTGTCGTGATCACCGGTACAGGGGTAGTGACCCCACTCGGCAATGACGTGCCGACCTTCTGGTCCAACGTTGTTGCAGGTAAGTCCGGTGTATCTTTGATTGAAGCGTTTGATGTTTCTGACTATCCTGTTCGGATTGGTGGCGAAGTTCGCAACTTCGATCCGGCACAGTACATGGACCACAAAGAAGCTCGCCGCGTCGACCGATTCGCACAGCTGGCCGTGGCGGCGAGCGTGCAGGCTTTAGCTGAATCGGGTCTGCGCATTACGGACGAGAACGCAGACCGTGTCGGTGTGTACATCGGTTCAGGCATTGGCGGCATTCACACGCTGCTCGAGAACTACCGTGTGTTGATGGAACGTGGGCCCAAGCGTGTGAGTCCGTTCGTTGTACCGATGATGATTCCGAACATCGCGTCCGGACAGGTTTCCATCATGTTTGGAGCGCGCGGACCGAACAGCACGTCAGTGACTGCGTGTTCGTCCGGTTCACATGCAATTGGCGACGCGTACAAGCTCATTCAGCGAGGTGTGGCGGATGTCATGATCGCTGGCGGCTCGGAAGCTGCGATTGTCGACATAGCCCTTGCAGGTTTCAGCAACGCAAAGGCGTTGTCGACTCGCAATGATGAGCCGGAGCGCGCATCGCGGCCGTTTGACGCCAACCGCGACGGCTTCGTCATGGGCGAAGGCGCAGGTGTGCTCGTTCTTGAGGACCTTGAGCACGCGCTCGGGCGCGGCGCGACGATCCTCGGTGAGATTATCGGCTACGGTTTGACTGGCGATGCTCACCACATCACGGCGCCGGCGCCAGAAGGGCGCGGCGCGAGTAAGGCCATGAATATGGCACTAGACGACGCTGGTTTGGAGCCGTCTGACATTGACTACATCAATGCTCACGGAACGTCTACAGACTTGAACGACAAGTTTGAGACGATGGCAGTCAAACGCTCGTTTGGCGAACACGCGTATCGCGTTGCCATCAGTTCCATCAAGTCCATGACAGGGCACCTGCTAGGTGCCGCGGGTGGGGTTGAAGCCGTGGCGACGTTGAGGACGATTCAAGCAGGCATTATTCCACCTACAATTAATTATGAAACACCGGATCCCGACTGTGATCTGGACTATGTCCCGAACCACGCCAGAGAGGCGGTGGTCAACACAGCGATGTCTAATTCGTTTGGGTTTGGGGGCCACAACGCGTCGCTCATCTTCCGCAAGTACGCGGATTAGGTGCACGGCCGTGCTATTGACGCATCCCCGGCGTGAGCCGGGGGTTTTTCTTATCGGGCCCTTGTGACCCTGTGATTAGACGGGTGGTTTGCGCATAAGGAGTTGGGGTTATGTTGAATCAGTGGGAGGAGCTTCAGGTGCGCGCTGGCGTGACCTTTCAGTCTGTTGCCCTGCTGAAGCAGGCATTTACACATGCCTCGTACCGCAACGAACACCGAAAGTCAGCTATGGAAGACAATGAACGGTTGGAATTTCTTGGTGATGCTGTGCTCGAACTTGTCGTGAGCGACCACTTGTACCGTGCCCGCCCAGACTTGCCAGAAGGTGAGTTGACACGCATGCGGGCAGCGATTGTCTGCGAGCCCGCACTCGTCCGGTTTGCCCGCCGTCTTGGGTTTCATCAGTACGTACGGCTCGGCAAAGGAGAGGAGCGGTCAGGTGGTCGTGAACGTCCGGCACTGCTCGCCGATGTATTCGAGGCGTTTATCGGTGCGCTGTATCTCGACCAGGGCATGGAACCGGCTAGGCAATTCGTGCATGACCATGTCATTGCAGTTCTACAACCTGACACAGTTCAACCAGATTACAAGACGACCCTGCAGGAGCGCGTGCAACAACAGGCGGGTCGTGAGTTGCGCTACCGCATCGTGGAGGAGCGTGGCCCCGCGCATGCGCGAGAGTTTGTCGCTAACGTTTTAATCGGAGAAGACGTGATGGGGGTTGGCGCAGGGCGTTCAAAGAAGGAAGCGGAACAGAGCGCCGCTCGATGTGCGCTCGGCGCCATGAACGAGCAGTTAAACGGGGGGCTGGACGGTGTTCCTCAAGCGAATCGACATCCTCGGGTTTAAGTCATTCGCGGACAAGACGGGGGTCGAGTTTTCGTCTGGCATCACAGCAGTAGTGGGGCCAAACGGAAGCGGAAAGAGCAATATCTCCGACGCCATTGTATGGGTCCTCGGCGAGCAGAGTGCTCGCAGTCTGCGCGGCAGTAAAATGGAAGATGTGATTTTCTCTGGGAGTGACAGCCGCAAGTCGATTAACTTCTGTGAAGTCTCACTGACATTAGACAACGCGGATCACCACTTGCCTGTTGCGTATGAAGAGGTCACTGTGACCAGGAGGCTGTATCGGTCTGGGGACAGTGAGTACCTAATCAACCAGACGACCTGTCGCCTGCGGGACATTCACGAGTTGTTTATGGACTCAGGGCTTGGACGGGAATCGTACTCGATTGTCGGGCAGGGCAAGATTGAGCAAATGCTCTCGACGAGACCTGAAGACCGACGTGGGCCGTTTGAAGATGCAGCGGGTATCGTAAAGTTTAAATTCCGGCGGAAAGAGGCCGAGCGTCGACTCGAGGAGACGGCGGCCAACATTGTGCGCGTAGATGATATCTTGGCCGAACTCGAGGACCAGGCTGGACCGCTCGAGAAGGAAGCTGCCCGCGCCAGAGAGTACGAAACACTGCAGATTCAGTTGCGAGACGTAGATGTCTCGATTCTTCTTCACGATGTTTCAAGAATGCAAGAGCGCTTGCACGGAGTTACCGAGCAGGTGGGGGAGTGGACAGGCCGTCGGACCGAAGCGGCCGCAGCACTGACAAATTCCCAAGTGGGTCTCCGTCAGGCGAGGGGAGAACTGGAAAGACAAACAGCAGGCGTCGAGACCATACAGCGTCGCCTGATGGGCGCGGTAGAACAGAGACAGCGAACCGAAGGTGATTTGGCACTGCTGCAAGAACGCCTCGCGGGTGCACAGAGAGAAACGGAAGACAAGGCGGAGCAGTTGCGTCAACTCGAAGCCGAACGTACGGATATTTTGGCTCAGGCTACGGTGCAGCGCAACCGCCTGCAACAACTTCAGGGTGTGCTCGAGTCAAAAACCGCAGAACTTGAGGCTGCTGTCCACGGTGTCGACCCTGCCGTGAAGAGCGGCATTGAAGCGCAGATTGAGCGGGTTAACAGCGAAGTCATCGAAGGACACCATCAGCGAGCTACGTATCGTAACGAGATGAAGGCTGCCGACGAATCGCTGCAGAGTGAAGAGCGGCGGGAGGCCAGATTCACGTCAGAGTTGACCAGGTGGCAGGCAGAGATTGATGCTTGTACGTCCGAAATCGCGCTTCTCATGGATAAGAAAACAGCAAGTGAAGCTGCGTTGTCTGTGCTGTCGCGACGGCAGAATGAGTTAGGTGAAGCGCTCAAGCGCTGCGTCCGCGACGAAGCGCAGGCGACAGCGCTCATGCACCAGAAAGAGTCCAGCGTAGCTTCGCTGCACTCGAGGCTTGAACTGTTGAAGGACTTGGAGCAGGGCTATGACGGTTATGCCCAAGGTGTCAAAACGGTCTTGCAAGCAGCGTCAAAGGGTCGGCTTGACGGCGTTTTCGGCGCTTTGGCGGGGCTCATCTCCGTCCAGCGCGAGTACGAACAGGCCGTGGAGACTGCACTCGGAGCGGCGCAACAGAATATTTTAGTCGCTACCGAAGCGGCCGCACGTCAGGCCATTGCCATGCTGAAATCGCGCCAGGCGGGACGAGCTACGTTCATGCCTTTAGATGTCGTGAAAGGCCGTCAGCTGTCCGATTCAGACCGACGGCTAGCGCAGACTGTGGACGGGTTTGTTGGCACGGCGAGCGAACTCGTGCAAACGGATGTGCGTTTCCGGGTGGCTGTAGAGCACTTACTCGGGAACGTGTTGGTGGCTCGCACGCTCGAAGCGGCGAACGAGATGGCGCGCAAACTCGGCTACCGCGTGCGGGTCGTAACTGTGGACGGCGACGTCGTCAGTCCAGGGGGCATTATGTCTGGCGGCAGTCACACACGCAAGGGCCCTGGACTTCTCGGACGTACGCGTGAACAGAAGGACCTAGCCGCTCGTCTTGCGGATACTGAGCAGCAGTTGGCGGAACAACGCGAGACTCGCGACGCTTTGCGCGCAGAGGCAGAGCAACTGCAAGTGAATGCGCGCAAGGTGGAGAACGACGCGAGGGAACTGCGCAGAGCGATGGACCAGTGCGACGCGTCGATTCGCGAGTGGCGGGCGAAAGCGGAAGCCGCGTTTGAGCGTGTGGAGGGTTTGCGCTGGGAACAGGAGCAGGTTGTCGCGGGTCGAACGTCGTGGGCTGCCCGACGTGACCAGGCCGAAACGAAACTGGCGGAGACAGAACTCGCCCTCGCGGCACTTGAACAAGAATTGAAGGACCTCCGGTCCGCACTTGACACTTGGGACGCATCCGTTCAGCAAGCACAGGAGTCGATGACTTCTCTCAAAGTGGAAGTGGCGACCCTGACGCAGGAACGGTCGAGCTTGAAGGAGCGAATTGCGGAACTCGACCTACGCCAACGGCGGCTGAACGAGCGCAAGGTCCTGTTGCAACAGGAACTCAGGGCTGCACAAGAAGTGATTGCCGCAACACAGCAGAGCATTGAGCAAGGGGGTCAGACGGCAGTCGAGACCGCCAATTTGGTCGCTCTGCTGGAGGCAGAACTGGTGACTTGGCGTCAGGGCAGGCAGGACCTTGAGGCACACGTACTCAGTGTAGAACAGCAGGTGCAGCGGGAACAAGCTGTACTTACGGCAGCTGAGGAGCAGGTTCACCGTGCGACTGCGGCGGTCGAACGGACAGACCTCGAACTCAACCACTTGCTCGAACGCCTTGGCGAACAGTATCAAATGACTTACGAGTGGGCTTCTAGCCACTTCGAACCAGCCCTTGACCTCGAAGCATCCCGGCGAACTGCCGACGGACTGCGCAACAAGATTCGGGCGCTTGGTGATGTCCGCCAAGGTGCAATCGAAGAGTGGGAGCGGGTGTCCGCACGGATGAATTTCCTCAGTCGGGAGCGAGACGATTTGCTCGCTGCGAGGGCGCAGTTGACAGACGTGATTGGAGAAATCGACGAAGAGATGTCGAAACGCTTTGTCACGACGTTCGAACAGATCAAGGCCGAGTTTCAAGTGATGTTTAAACTTCTGTTCAACGGTGGGCGGGCTGACCTGACCTTGACCAATCCGGACGACCTACTGTCTACTGGCATTGACGTGATGGCGCAGCCGCCGGGCAAACGGCTGCAAAACTTGAACCTGCTCTCTGGCGGGGAACGGGCGTTAACGGCTATGGCGCTGTTATTCTCCATCTTACGCGTTCGACCTGTGCCGTTTTGCGTGTTAGACGAAGTGGAAGCTGCACTCGACGAAGCGAACGTGGTGCGCTTCGCGCAGCAACTGCGGCGGTTTTCCGATGAGACTCAGTTTATCGTCATCACGCACCGCCGCGGTACGATGGAAGAGGCAGATGCGCTGTACGGAGTGACGATGCAGGAGTCCGGTATTTCCACCATGATTAGCGTGCGGCTGGACAATGAACCGGAGACTGAGACTGCGTGAGGTGAAAGCATGGGTTTGTTTGACCGTTTTCGAAAGGGCCTCGAAAAGAGCCGCTCGAACATCTGGGGGCGCCTTGGTGGATGGCTGCAAGGGAACCGCATTGACGCCCAGTTTTACGACGATATGGAGGAAGCGCTACTAGCTTCTGATGTTGGCTTCGATACGACCATCTGGCTCGTCGATCAGGTTCGGCGGCAGCAGCAAAAGGAACGCATCAGCGACCCAAAGGAATTGCCAAGCCTGCTTGCGAACGCGATGACGAAGGCGCTGTCTGGGGTGGACTCACAGATGCAATTCGCTGCAGAGGGACCGACATTAGTATTGGTGGTTGGCGTCAACGGGGTTGGGAAGACGACATCCATCGCAAAGCTCGCCCACCACTACAAGTCAGCAGGCAAGAAGGTCATATTGGCCGCTGGCGACACGTTCCGTGCAGCGGCGATTGAACAGTTAATGGAATGGGGCGCGCGTGTTGGGGTCGACGTCGTGCGCCAGTCTCCCGGATCTGACCCGGCGGCAGTTGTGTTTGACGCGATTGCCGCTGCCAAGGCTCGCGGTGCAGACTTGATCATTTGTGATACAGCGGGTCGGTTGCACAACAAAGCGAACCTGATGGCCGAACTGTCGAAAGTGTACAAAGTCGCGGCGCGCGAGCTCCCGGGGGCGCCTCATGAGGTGCTGTTGGTGCTAGACGCGGTGACTGGACAGAACGCTGTAAGTCAGGCGCAGGTCTTCCGCGAGGCGGTTTCTGTCAGCGGAATCGTCTTAACTAAACTGGACGGAACGGCAAAGGGCGGAGTGATTCTGCCGATTGTTCGCGAGCTTGAGATCCCGGTGAAGTGGGTTGGCTTGGGTGAGCAGATGAACGACCTGGAAGTGTTTGACGCGAAGGACTTTGCTGACGCGATTTGTTCGTCCTAAACGGCTCAGGAGCAGTAGTTCTACCTGTAAAGGATGTGAGCTTGACAGTGGACGATCACGCCCGTATGATGGAAAAGGTCACGCGCGTCGGAGATTTGTATGACTTTTATGGTGTTCTCCTGACCGAACGACAGCGGCAAATGGTAGAACTGTCGTACTTGGACGACTGGTCACTCGCTGAGATCGCATCACACTTTGACGTCAGTCGTCAAGCTGTGCACGACAGTTTGCACCGAGCGGTACAGCAACTTGAAACGTTTGAAGCGTCGCTGCACTTGCTTGAGTCTCACCGTCGCCAGCGGGAACAGGTGCAAAGGCTGACGGTGGCTTGGCAACAGGTGGAGGGTGCTGTACCGGAGGCGGTGCGCGAGGAACTCCGTGCTTGCATCACGGCCTTGGCGAAAGAGTTTCAAATGGAAGCGGGGTGAGCGCCGTGTTCGAAGGGTTATCAAACAGTCTGCAAAAAGCTCTCGGAAAGCTCAAGTCCAAAGGGAAGCTGACAGACGAAGACGTACAGGCTGCGATGCGTGAGGTGCGCCTGGCTTTGCTCGCCGCAGATGTAAACGTCAAAGTGGTTAAAGACTTTGTCGAACGCGTGCGCGAGCGCTCCATTGGGCAAGAGGTGCAGAAGAGCCTGACTCCCGGCCAGCAGGTGGTCAAGATCGTACACGACGAACTGACTGCTTTAATGGGCGGGGAAGAGGCGCGTCTGAACATGGCTCCGAAACCGCCCACTGTGGTGATGCTTGCTGGCCTTCAAGGGGCTGGGAAAACCACGACGGCGGCGAAGTTAGCCTTGTCGTTTCGGAAGCACGGTCATCGGCCGATGCTTGTCGCCGCGGACGTGTATCGTCCGGCCGCAATCACGCAACTGCAAGTGCTCGGCAAGCAAATCGACATTCCAGTCTTCGATATGGGTACGCATGAAGACCCTGTGCGCATCGCGAAAGCCGGGATGGCGGAGTCTGAGCGGCTTGGGGCAGACGTCGTGATCATCGATACGGCTGGTCGTCTGCACGTGGATGACGCGTTGATGGACGAACTGTCACGCATCGGACAGGCGGTGTCGCCAAATGAACTGCTCCTTGTCGTCGACGCGATGACAGGACAAGACGCCGTCCACGTTGCACAGACGTTTCATGAGCGACTGACGCTCACCGGGGTGATTCTCACCAAGCTCGATGGTGACACACGCGGCGGCGCCGCACTGACGGTGCGGGCGGTCACAGGTTGCCCAATTAAATTCGGTGGCACCGGGGAAAAAATTGAACCACTTGAGGTTTTTCACCCGGATCGGTTGGCGTCGCGGATTCTCGGTATGGGCGATGTCATGAGCCTGATTGAGCGGGCGCAAGAGACAGTCGACATGGAACAAGCGGAAGAGATGCAAAAGAAACTTCTGTCCGCGCAGTTCACACTCGATGACTTTCGCGCGATGTTTCAGCAGGTCCGCAACATGGGACCGCTGGATCAGATCATGAAGATGATCCCGGGCGCCAATCAATTAAAAGGCCTGGAGAACGTCAACCTTGACGACAAGCGGTTCCAGCGAATCGACGCAATTATCTCGTCGATGTCGAAAGAGGAGCGAGCGGATCCGAATGTGATGAACGCCAGTCGCCGCCGCAGAGTCGCCAACGGCAGCGGCGTGACGGTCCGTGAAGTCAACCAGGTGTTGAATCAGTACGAGCAGACGCGCCAAATGATGAAAAAATTCGGCGGCGGGATGGGCAAGAAACTGGGTCTACGTGGTGCCCGCAAAGCGTTGAAGTCAATGGGCAATGGAATGGGCGATCTCGCCGAACTTGGTGGGAGCGACACTCAACTGGCGGATATCGGTACCGGACTGGCAGGCGGCGGGAGCGAGACTCGTCGCCGACACAAGAAGAAGAAAAAGCGTTAAGCAGGAAATTGCGACGCTTGTATGGAACACCCATTTACGCGGTGATACCGCAGAGGAGTTGGATGAACAATGGCAGTGAAGATTCGTTTGAAGCGTATGGGCGCCAAGAAGTCTCCGTTTTATCGTGTTGTGGTTGCAGAGTCTCGTTCACCGCGCGATGGCCGGTTTATTGAAGAAATTGGTACGTACAATCCACTGACTGATCCTGCTCAGGTTTCGATCAACGAAGAGCGAGCGCTGCGCTGGTTGCAGACAGGTGCACAACCGTCCGATACGGTACGTGAACTGCTCCACCGTGCAGGTATCCTCAAAAAGCATCATGAGGCTAAACTTCAGAAGTAGTCGCTGTGGCGTCGTGTCCGTTGGACGCGGCGCCTCCTGGCATTGTTCGCTCGCCTGGCATACTTGCATGAGACAGCCAGCGAGATAGGAGGGTATGTATGAAGGAATTACTCACGTTCCTCGCGCAGTCCTTGGTCGAGCACCCGGAGGCAGTGTCTGTCACCGAAGAAGATCGAGATGACGTCACCGTCTTCCACTTGACGGTGGCTCCCTCCGATTTGGGTAAAGTGATTGGACGGCAGGGTCGAATCGCAAGAGCGGTGCGAAACGTCGTCAGTGCGGCGGCGTATCGACAGAGCAAGCGCGTCATCGTCGACATCCATGAGAACTGACTAGAAACGTGACGAGGGCTGTGCAAACGGCAAAGGGGGCGGACTGGAATGCTGAGTATTCGACAGCCAGTAGCGGTAAAGTTTATTTTGACTGAATTGACGAAGCAACAAATTCTGACCGAACACCGTCGGCAGATTGACCATCTGACGGAAGAACTGGAGCAACTTGAGATTCAGGGGAAAGAAGCGCTAGAGCAAGCGATGGCTGCTGGTGGTGACGTGGCGCAACAGGTGCGCGAACAGATCGAGCAGGAGCGGATGAATCGTGAGCAACAGCGTGAGCAGCTGATTCAGCAGATCCAGCAGATTCAGCAAATGGAACTGGGAACGGAGATTCAGAACATGAACGTCGAGACCTCCGTTGACGTTCGCGTCGGCGATGATTGGGGTAAAATCTTGCGCGGTGCTGAAATCGTGATCAAAGACGGAATTGTCTATGAGATCCGCAGTGGTGGGGAATCCGTCAGAGAGTAAGTCAGCTTCCGATGCGCGCAATTGCGACGGTCGGTGACATGCGACAACAGAGAGATACTGCCAAAGCGAGCAGATCTCAGAAGAGGCCAACGCCCGCGGGCGTCGGCCTTTGCCATCTGTCTGGAGGTGATGCGGTTGGGAGACAACTTCTACACCGTTGGTGTGATTGCGGGTACACACGGTCTGCGCGGAGAAGTCAAAGTACTGCCTCGTACAGATTTTGAAACGGAGCGTTTTCGGGCTGGGTCAGTCCTGCACCTTCGCCATGCTGGCGAGCGGCCTAGTCGTGAAGTGATTGTACATACAGCCCGACGGCACAAACAATTTTGGCTGGTCGCGTTTACGGGTCTCGGTTCGATCGACGACGTCGAGTCGTGGCGCGGTCTAGAACTCTGCGTAGCAGACAGTCAACTGGCTGCGCTGCCCGAAGGCACATACTACTTTCATCAACTAGTGGGTTTACGTGTGGTCTCGGAAACCGGTGAGGAGATTGGTGTGCTGACGGAGGTCCTCACGCCTGGAGCCAACGATGTCTACGTCGTGCGACCGAGCGGAGCGCAGAATAGAGCTGGGAAAACGGCGGGATCGCATGGAAAAAAGCGTGGCGACATTCTCATACCGGCGATCCCGGACTGCATACTAGGGGTCGACCTCGTTGCGGGCGTGATGACGATTCGTGTCCTGCCAGGGCTGATAGACGATGAGACAGATGTGAGCGATGAGCGACGCGGGGGCGCAAGCCATCAGTCACTCGCTGACGGCCAGACTCTACCTGACGCAGGAGGACCAGACGAGGTATGACTGAGTGTCTGGACATTGCCGTCCTCACCCTCTTCCCTGGCATGTTTGACGGTTTGGTCGCAGAAAGCATGTGGAAGCGAGCGTTAACGCAGGAACGATTGAAGCTAACGTTTGTCAACTTCAGAGATTTCGCGACGGATAAGCACAAAACTGTGGACGACTCTCCGTTTGGGGGAGGAGCCGGTATGCTCCTCAAACCGGATCCGCTGTTTCGTGCTATCGAGAGCATTACCGATGATGTAGCGGTGCAAACGCGCGTCATTCTCCTCAGTCCGCAAGGACGCCCGTTCACGCAACGCGTCGCGGAGGAACTGGTCACATCCGACCAGCGGCTGGTGCTTGTTTGTGGGCACTACGAAGGTTTTGACGAACGAATTCGCAGGCATCTTGCGACAGATGAGGTCTCGCTGGGTGACTTTGTTTTGACTGGCGGGGAAATTGCGGCGATGGCCATGATTGACACAATGATTCGCCTGGTGCCAGGTGTACTGGGGAATGGCGCATCTGCACACGACGATTCGTTTGCCTCTGGTCTCTTGGAGTATCCTCAGTACACGCGGCCGGCCGATTATCAGGGGTGGCGTGTGCCGCCAGTGCTAGTGTCGGGCAATCACAAAGAAGTCGCTCTCTGGCGTCGCCGGCAATCGCTCTGGCGAACGTGGCGCCGGCGACCGGACTTACTGAGTTCGGCGGACCTGACGCAAGCCGAGCGGGATCTTGTGTCGAGTTGGCAGAATGGGCAACTCCCGGACGCAGAGGATGATGTGTGAGGATATGCAGTCACAGCGGCGTCTTGACTGTGCATGAGTTACGTGGACCCCAGACAAACGACGCTGAGCCTGTATCCCGAGTGCGTCGTCCGTCTGAGGTCTAATCCATGGTATGAAGGCCGTGCGGCGAGCGTTCGAGGAAATTTTCGGGTGAGTTTCTGCGGATTTACTGACGGTTGGGCCGTCACACGGCTTCTGGCGGTTGGCTTCGATGTTCGGTTTGGATGTTTGGCTTGCGCAAGCGGCAGCTACCGGTTGACGACATTTAGCACAGGACGAATGAGCAAGTCAGGGATGCGAATTATGTCGACCGGTGGAATTTGATGACGATAATTTGCGTTTGTAGGTTGATCCCGCAATTGTGGTGTGGTATATTAGTCGATGTCGCCGCGAGGCGGTGCCGCTGAGAAAGACCCCACAAACCGCGTCACATCAAGGTTTCTCGGGTTTTTCAGTTGGCTGTCTGACAAGGTTTCCACTCGGTTTCAGGGTTAGTCTTGAACCGCTGCAGAAACGCTTGCGAGATGGTGAACGGCCAGAAACATCCAGTAGACAGGGTCGACGAGGCATGGTAAGATACTCGTCGCCGCTTCAAACGGGTGCTTCGGTCAAGCGGTGAATACGAGCATGACAATGGTTCCTTGAAAACTAAACACGCAAGAGAGCGACAGTGTATCGCAAGCAGAATTGGCTTTGGCTTCGGCTGGAGTTAAGGAAGCATAAATGAGCAGCAAACTTATTTGAGAGTTTGATCCTGGCTCAGGACGAACGCTGGCGGCGTGCCTAATACATGCAAGTCGAGCGGACCCTTCGGGGTCAGCGGCGGACGGGTGAGTAACACGTGGGTAATCTGCCCAACTGACCGGAATAACGCCTGGAAACGGGTGCTAATGCCGGATAGGCAACGAGGAGGCATCTCCTTGTTGGGAAAGGTGCAACTGCACCGCAGATGGAGGAGCCCGCGGCGCATTAGCTAGTTGGTGGGGTAACGGCCTACCAAGGCGACGATGCGTAGCCGACCTGAGAGGGTGGACGGCCACACTGGGACTGAGACACGGCCCAGACTCCTACGGGAGGCAGCAGTAGGGAATCTTCCGCAATGGGCGCAAGCCTGACGGAGCAACGCCGCGTGAGCGAAGAAGGCCTTCGGGTTGTAAAGCTCAGTCACTCGGGAAGAGCGGACGAAGGAGTGGAAAGCCTTCGTCGAGACGGTACCGAGAGAGGAAGCCCCGGCTAACTACGTGCCAGCAGCCGCGGTAATACGTAGGGGGCAAGCGTTGTCCGGAATCACTGGGCGTAAAGCGTGCGTAGGCGGTCGCGTGTGTCTGGGGTGAAAGTCCAGGGCTCAACTCTGGGATTGCCTTGGAAACTGCGTGACTTGAGTACTGGAGAGGCAAGGGGAATTCCGCGTGTAGCGGTGGAATGCGTAGATATGCGGAGGAATACCAGTGGCGAAGGCGCCTTGCTGGACAGTGACTGACGCTGAGGCACGAAAGCGTGGGGAGCAAACAGGATTAGATACCCTGGTAGTCCACGCCGTAAACGATGAGTGCTAGGTGTTGGGGGGTACCACCCTCAGTGCCGAAGGAAACCCAATAAGCACTCCGCCTGGGGAGTACGGTCGCAAGACTGAAACTCAAAGGAATTGACGGGGGCCCGCACAAGCAGTGGAGCATGTGGTTTAATTCGAAGCAACGCGAAGAACCTTACCAGGGCTTGACATCCCCCTGACCGTCACAGAGATGTGGCTTCCCTTCGGGGCAGGGGAGACAGGTGGTGCATGGTTGTCGTCAGCTCGTGTCGTGAGATGTTGGGTTAAGTCCCGCAACGAGCGCAACCCTTGAGCTGTGTTACCAGCGCGTAAAGGCGGGGACTCACAGGTGACTGCCGGCGTAAGTCGGAGGAAGGCGGGGATGACGTCAAATCATCATGCCCTTTATGTCCTGGGCTACACACGTGCTACAATGGGCGGAACAACGGGAAGCGAGACCGCGAGGTGGAGCAAAACCCTGAAAACCGTTCGTAGTTCGGATTGCAGGCTGCAACCCGCCTGCATGAAGCCGGAATTGCTAGTAATCGCGGATCAGCATGCCGCGGTGAATCCGTTCCCGGGCCTTGTACACACCGCCCGTCACACCACGAGAGTCGGCAACACCCGAAGTCGGTGGGGTAACCCGTAAGGGGGCCAGCCGCCGAAGGTGGGGTTGATGATTGGGGTGAAGTCGTAACAAGGTAGCCGTATCGGAAGGTGCGGCTGGATCACCTCCTTTCTATGGAGTAAGAGGCACTGTCGCTCAGTGTCGGCAACGAGATGCAAGCAGGACGAGGAGCAAGGGGAATGGTGAAGCGAGCGTACGCAGGTACGTGAGTGAGCCATGAGCCGCAGCGACAAAGTCATGCGAAGCAGATCGTCGACGACAGGCGTGTTTAGTTTTGAGGGAGCCATGACCCGCCCGGGTTTGTCCTGGTGCGGCGCATTGGTGACTTCAACTCGGTATTCGTGTGCTTGCGCACGGTGCTGAACTGTACCTTGGAAACTGGATAACGACTCCTATGTAAGAAACGTCAACCGACATGATCACAGTGGGTAACTGTGTTCGAGTGACGGAGTGGGAAACTGCTGCGTCGCAACAGGTGAAGTTAGGAAGGGCGCACGGAGGATGCCTAGGCGCCAGGAGCCGACGAAGGACGGGGCGAACACCGAAATGCCACGGGGAGCTGTAAGCGAGCTTTGATCCGTGGATGTCCGAATGGGGGAACCCAGCAGCCGTCATGGGCTGTTACTGCACACTGAATCCATAGGTGTGTGGAGGCAACCGAGGGAACTGAAACATCTAAGTACCTCGAGGAAGAGAAAACAAGAGTGATTCCGCAAGTAGTGGCGAGCGAACGCGGAAGAGCCTAAACCAGTGCTGTGTAAGGTTGCAGCCGTTGCAGGACTGGGGTAGTGGGGCTAGTGCGGAGGGGACTGCAAACTCCTCGCGAAGTCAAAAACTGCATTTGTAGCCAAACGGCATTGGAAGGCCGGCCAGAGACGGTGAGAGCCCGGTAGGCGAAACGAATGCAACTTCGTGGCACAAGTACCCAAGTACCGCGGGACACGAGAAACCCCGTGGGAATCTGGGAGGACCACCTCCTAAGGCTAAATACTCCCTGGCGACCGATAGCGGATAGTACCGTGAGGGAAAGGTGAAAAGAACCGCGGGAGCGGAGTGAAATAGAACCTGAAACCGTGTGCCTACAAGCAGTCGAAGCATGCATGACATGTGACGGCGTGCCTTTTGTAGAATGAACCGGCGAGTGATGACAGCGAGCGAGGTTAAGGCGGGAAAGCCGGAGCCGCAGCGAAAGCGAGTCTGAAGAGGGCGAGTAGTTCGTTGTCATCGACCCGAAACCGGGTGAGCTACCCCTGGTCAGGGTGAAGTGCGGGTAACACCGCATGGAGGCCCGAACCCACCGGCGTTGAAAAGCCGGGGGATGAACTGGGGGTAGGGGAGAAATTCCAATCGAACTCGGAGATAGCTGGTTCTCCCCGAAATCGCTTTAGGGCGAGCGTCAAGGGATGAGGGACGGAGGTAGAGCACTGATTGGATGCGGGGCCCTACCAGGGTTACCAAGTCCAGTCAAACTCCGAATGCCGTCTTGTTGCACCTTGGCAGTTAGACTACGAGTGCTAAGATCCGTGGTCAAAAGGGAAACAGCCCAGACCAACAGCTAAGGTCCCAAAGCCTGGTTAAGTGGAAAACGATGTGGCGGTGCACAGACAACCAGGATGTTGGCTTAGAAGCAGCCACCATTCAAAGAGTGCGTAATAGCTCACTGGTCGAGTGCTGCTGCGCGGAAAATGTAACGGGGCTAAACCAGGCACCGAAGCTTTGGATGTACCGAATGGTACGTGGTAGGGGAGCGTTCCATGGGCGGAGAAGCTGGACTGGAAGGTCTGGTGGAGCGCATGGAAGTGAGAATGCCGGTATGAGTAGCGAAAAGACAAGTGAGAATCTTGTCCGCCGAAAGCCCAAGGGTTCCTGGGGAAGGATCGTCCGCCCAGGGTAAGTCGGGACCTAAGGCGAGGCCGAGAGGCGTAGTCGAAGGACAACGGGTGGAAATTCCCGTACCACCGAAACACGTTTGAGCGACGGGGTGACGCAGGAGGAGCAGGGAAGCGCCCGGATGGAAGAGGGCGTCCAAGCAGCGAGCGTAGAGGATAGGCAAATCCGTCCTCTGAGAAGCGTGAGCTGTGATGGGGAGGGAAGTACAGTACCGAAGTCCCGCACTTCACACTGCCAAGAAAAGCCTCTAGCGAGTGCTAGGTGCCCGTACCGGAAACCGACACAGGTGGGCGCGTGGAGAACACGGAGGCGCGCGGGAGAACTCTCGTTAAGGAACTCGGCAAAATGGCCCCGTAACTTCGGGAGAAGGGGCGCTCGAAAGAGCCGCAGTGAAAAGGCCCAAGCGACTGTTTAGCAAAAACACAGGTCTCTGCAAAGCCGAAAGGCGAAGTATAGGGGCTGACGCCTGCCCGGTGCTGGAAGGTTAAGAGGAGGGGTTAGGGGCAACCCGAAGCTCTGAATTGAAGCCCCAGTAAACGGCGGCCGTAACTATAACGGTCCTAAGGTAGCGAAATTCCTTGTCAGGTAAGTTCTGACCCGCACGAATGGCGTAACGACTTGGGCGCTGTCTCAACGAGAGACCCGGTGAAATTGTAATACCTGTGAAGATGCAGGTTACCCGCGGCTAGACGGAAAGACCCCGTGGAGCTTGACTGTAGCTTGATATGGGAGATGGGTATGTCATGTACAGGATAGGTGGGAGACTGAGAAGCATGGGCGCCAGCCTGTGTGGAGTCGACGTTGGGATACCACCCTTGACATGCCTGTCTTCTAACCTGGCCCCATGAAACTGGGGTAGGGACAGTGTCAGGTGGGCAGTTTGACTGGGGCGGTCGCCTCCTAAAGAGTAACGGAGGCGCCCAAAGGTTCCCTCAGCGCGGATGGAAATCGCGCGGTGCGTGTAAAGGCAAAAGGGAGCTTGACTGCGAGACGGACAGGTCGAGCAGGGACGAAAGTCGGGCTTAGTGACCCGGCGGTGCCGAGTGGAAGGGCCGTCGCTCAACGGATAAAAGCTACCCCGGGGATAACAGGCTGATCTCCCCCAAGAGTTCACATCGACGGGGAGGTTTGGCACCTCGATGTCGGCTCATCGCATCCTGGGGCTGAAGTCGGTCCCAAGGGTTGGGCTGTTCGCCCATTAAAGCGGTACGCGAGCTGGGTTCAGAACGTCGTGAGACAGTTCGGTCCCTATCTGCCGCGGGCGCAGGATACGTGAGAGGAATTGTCCTTAGTACGAGAGGACCGGGATGAACCGACCGCTGGTGTCCCAGTTGTGCCGCCAGGCGCAGCGCTGGGTAGCTACGTCGGGAATGGATAAGCGCTGAAAGCATCTAAGCGCGAAGCCAGCCTCAAGATAACGTATCCCATCCGGTTAACGGAGTAAGACCCCTCATAGATGATGAGGTAGATCGGTCCGGAGTGGAAGCACAGTGATGTGTGGAGCGGACGGATACGAATCGGTCGAGGGCTTCACCAGATTCGTTGGTTGACGAGTACGAGCATAGGGCAGAGTCGTTATCTGGTTTCTGGGGTACAGGGAACGGTATGGCACAGCCGACCGTTTGATGTACCTGATGTCTGGTGGTAATGGCGGAGGGGACACACGCGTACCCATCCCGAACACGACCGTTAAGACCTCCAGCGCCGATGATACTTGGGGTGCAGACCCCTGGGAAAGTAGGACGCCGCCAGGCGAGAGAAGTGGGAAGGCTCAGCACCGAGTGTGCTGGGCCTTTTCTTATGCGCGGGTTAGGGGAAGTCGGAAGCACAGGGTTCGAGCGAATGGGGAAAGGCAAGGGACAGGAAGAGATAAAGGCAAGGGACCGGCAGAGATAAAGGCAAAGGGACAGGGCAAGTTAAAATGGTATGCCGCAGCGCGGCATACTCCAATGGAGTCCTAGACTTCGGTGGGCGAGAGGGTCGGCTGCGTAAGCGGAGACCGATTGCGTAAGTGTAGATAACGTCGACATAGCGGATACCCCTATGGGGGTATATGCGCCCGGACGTCGCCGATTCCGTGGCTCGGGTGCGTACAGATGGAGAGTTCCATAGCATAGCGGAGAGCGGAAGGCCGCATGGCGTGGTGTCCACAGTGTGATAGCGTTCATTTTGCTCCTTACACCAGGGGAAGCGACGGATTGAAACGTCGATTTCAGCCACATAGCACTGTGGATACCCCGGTAGGGGTATCCACTGAGGCGTTGCGTGATCAAAAAGTTCGCTATACGGGAAAATCGGCCCTCAGACGGGCATATAGCGAACAATAAATGCGTTACGGAGCCAAAATCGGCTAAGAACGAGGGTTTGGCGAAGGCGAGCGAACAATTTGACCATTCGAAGGTCTAGTTATGTAAACAACGAGCGGATAACGAACAAAAAGTGCGTTGGACTCATCTCGCCATCATGGGGCAGTGGGTCGTCCGCAGTGAGGATCGCCATCGTCACAAAAGTGTTATCACAATGCGATAACCTTACGCTAGAGCGTGAGTGCCAGGCAGGCGCCGAAGTCGAGGGGCAAGTTCAAATGGTATGCCGCGCCGCGGCATACTCCAATGGAGTACTCTTCGTCCACCTGGCATTGCGGATACCCCGGAAGGGGTATATGCCTGGGCGGGATGAGACCAATAAGACCTTCCGATAGCGTTATCGCCAAACACTAACGCGCCGTCAGGACGTTATTCGCTTGCACAATGGCCATTTCGAGGCGATAACGTCCCAGCAACGCGTTATCGGGACCAGTGGTGGCCGGAAACCGGGATCTAACAGAGGATAACGCGTTCTGAGGACGTTAGCCACCTGATTATGTAAACAAATCACATGATAACGAGTCGACAGAGCGTTAAGCGAAATCGGTAAGGTCCTCAGAGGGCGTTAAGGCCACGAACCGCAGTTGATTCACAGGCTGGCAAAGGTCGCCACGATGCAAGCCGCCACGATGCAAGCCGCCACGATGCAAGCCGCCACGATGCAAGCCGCCACGATGCAAGCCGCCACGATGCAAGCCGCCACGATGCAAGCCGCCACGATGCAAGCCGCCACGATGCAAGCCGCCACGATGCAAGCCGCCACGATGAAGGCCGCCACGATGCAAGCCGCCCCGATGGGTGCCATGCATCAATGCCGGCGGTTCTGACCAATGGCTCGCCAGGGGCACCGAGTCTTCCCAATCTACGGTGGCAACGGTAGACCCAGTTGCATGCGCCAATCCGTGGCTCGCGCGCGTACCAACGGAGAGTGTCACAGCGCAGTGGAGAGCGCGAGGCCACCAGGCGTGGGCTTCAGAGTGTGACAGCGTTCATTTTGCTTCTTACATCGACGGAAGTCGTAAAGGGAAACTTCGCTTTCGTCCACCTCGCACGGCGGATACCCAGGAAGGGGTATCCGCCGCAGCGTTGCGTGATCAACAAGTGGGCTGTACGGGCGGATGTACCCTGACCTGAGGAGGCGTGTAGCGAACAATAGATCCGTTGGATGGATTGTCGGGCTTTGGAGTCTTCCGAACGTGGCGTTTAGGACTGATTCGTGGCGATTAGGAGTGAGTCAGCACCTCGTGCTATCATACCTGAATGACGATGGAGAAAGTGAGAGGTGAGAGCGGCGTGATCGAAGTAGTCGTGCAGTCGACCGATGCAGGTAAAAAGGTGCACCGCTTCATCCGGCAGTTGTTGCCCGGGGTCCCACTGTCTGGTGTTTACAAGATGTTGCGCACCGGGCGAGTGAAGCGAAACGGCAAGCGTGTGAAGACAGAGGATGTTTTACAAACGGGAGACACGGTGCAGTTGTACATGGCTGAAACCGACTTCAAGGCATCGACCAGAGCCCCGAAGAAGTACGGGGGAGTGTCGCGGGAAATCGACGTGATCTACGAAGACAGTGACATGTTGGTAGTGAACAAGCCAGCGGGTTTGCTTGTTCACGGTGACGCAGGTGAACAAAAGGATACACTTGTGAACCGCGTGCAGGCGTTTCTGTATGATCGCGATGTCCGTGATCGCGATGCTGCAGAGGATCGGCCAACTGTATTTTCCGTTGCACCTGTGCACCGGCTGGACCGGAACACGAGTGGCATCGTTGTGTTCAGCAAAAACGCAGCAACAGCCTCGAAACTGTCCGACCAGATAGCCAGTCATGAAGTACAAAAGTGGTATTTGGCCGTAGTCCGCGGTACGATTCCACCTTCCGGTACGATTGATGCGGCTCTCCGTCGTGAAGTCGGCAACCGAACGGTCGTCGCGCGGGAATTCGATGAGCGGAGTCATTCAGCGTTGAGTCGCTACACGCGAAAGGCAGCCGTAGGGCGCACGAGCGTTGCACTAGTAGAACTCGTGAGTGGACGGACACACCAAATCCGTGCGCACTTTCAGTCGATCGGCCATCCGCTCTGGGGCGATGTGAAATATGGCGGTAGAACGTCCGCTCTAGCGCCACAGGATGCGTCAGAGGGCGAACAGGAGCATCAGTGGCTGCACGCAGCGTTGATGGTCTTGCCGGATGGAAGGCGGTTGTTTGCGCCTCTTCCCAAACAGTTTCGAGATACCTTACAGCAACTAGGTTACAGCGCTGAACAATTGCGTATGGTTGAGACGTTGTGAGGTCGTGATGACACGCCCGTCCTTAGGGTCGCCTTGAATCTGCGCGTCGGGCTTACGGTCGACTGGTAGTGTTAACGGCCATGGGAAGGCAGAACACCTCGAATTGAGTCTGGGACGCGAACAGAGGTGTGAGTAGCAGGATCGACCGTGACGATCACGAATTCCGCATCGAGGACGAGTTGCCCCTGCTGATTGGTGATTTCCTGGCTCATACGGAAACTGCTGTTGCCGACAGACAGCAACGATGTCTGGACTCGCAGCCGGTCGTTTTGGACTGCCTCGCGTCGATAGTTGGCAGTCACTTTCGCAGTGACTGTCACAGCGCCCTGTGATTTGAGGGTGTCGTAATCAAGTCCGTTCGCTTCAAACCAATCTTCCCTCCCCCATTCCAGATACTCCAAGTACTTTGCGTTGTTGACATGTCCATTGACGTCAATTTCGGTAGACCGCACTTGTATCTCAATCGAGGACAGATTCGGCATGCAGACACCTCCTGATCGGAAGCATATCATACTGCGCAAACCCTGAATGAGACACGCCGTATCGACATAGCAGTAGAGAGAGGCGATTACGATGGAACCTACATCGGTTCAAAATTAGGCGGATCGCGTCGGTGATGGAGTGCCGTCTGGTCGGTATTGGACCTACTACCACTTGGCAGACGATGTTCGGGCGTACCGGGAGGGCCCATTTGCCACCCTGTCGGAGGCGAGGGGGGTTGCTAACGAAGTAGACGGAGAGTTGTATCCGGTAGAACTGTGGATCGAGTGCGGTGCGCAGGCGGTATGGCGGATTCGTCGAATCAGCAGGTCTTCGCTGGCGTTCGGAGAGCGAGTTCAAGGGAGGAGGTAGTCCCGTCGGGCGGTTCTTGCGCGACGTGCTATGAGCATGAATTCGAATACAGGGGCGGTCGGCACTCGTGCCAACCGCCCCTTTGATGTTTGAATAGAGCGGTATGGCATTGGACAGCGTAAGACCGAACGATATGTCGGAGGGGGTTCGACCATGCGATGTCGACGCGTGCAAAGGCGTTCGGCCAGACAACTTCATGTCGTGGGCATGGCGGTTGCGCTCTGTGTGACTTTTGCCTCCATGCCCTCGGCCCTTGCTGCGCCGATAACAGGTGCACTGGAGACAAGCGCAAAGTCCCCGAAGGTGCAGCACCGTGCCAAGGCTCCTGTACCAGCCCAAGAGAACCTCGTACCTATATACAAGAAAAGTGCGCAAGTCTACGGCATTGACTGGACACTTCTCGCAGCGGTAGACCGGTACGCGCAGATAACAAAGTCGAAGGCTGACCGCGCTGCGGCACCGTACTACGGATTTGCGTTCGCTGACTCTGCGTGGGCAGGTCTGGCAAACCCAAACTCTCATGATGTTGATGCGTGGTCAATTCGGTTATTTCAAGGACTCGGTCGCGACGGAAACCATGACGGTCTTGCCCTGCCGTGGGACCCAGCCGACCGCGTTCCCGTTTTGGCGGCATGGTTGTCTGGCGGTAGCAGGGATGAGGACGAACGCTCTGCTGTGTGGGACCTGTTTCAAGACCCTGTTGCTATGGACCGCATCTTCCGCTTTGCTGCCCTGTTTAAACGATTTGGGTTGACCTCGCAAGAACATTGTTTCCCTGTGGCTAAGCGGTACAATTACACGGTCAAACACACTTTTGGTGCCGGTCGGAGTTACGGTGGGCGGCGGATTCACGAGGGTGTGGACATCTTTGCTTCCTATGGCACACCGGTGCTAGCGTGCAGCGCCGGTTATGTGGAGTTGATGGGGTGGAACCGATTTGGCGGTTGGCGCATCGGTATCCGAGACACTCAAAACGTTTATTACTACTACGCACACTTATCAAGTTTTGCCAAAGGAGTCAAGCAGGGTGATTTGGTTCAACCAGGAGAAGTGATTGGTTACGTCGGCAGCACGGGCTACGGTCCGCCCGGCACTGCGGGTAAGTTTCCGCCCCACCTGCACTTTGGTATGTACCGGGATACGGGAAGGCATGAGTGGGCATTTAGTCCGTCAACTTCGCTTGCGCAGTGGCAGCGTCTGCCGCAGCACATCACACAGCCGCCGGGAACACATAAAAAGACACAGGCATAGTTCGTGCGGTGCATTGCAGTCTACCGTCTGGCCTCGTACAATGATGGGTGGAGTCCACCGAGGAGGCCTTGGCATGTCACGATTTGGCCGTAGCTTGACAACGTTCGTGGTCGTCGCTGTTGTGTTTGAAGTCTTGGCGCTCGCGCTGATTCACGGCAGTGCAACGAAATGGATTGTCACTGGTATTCTTATCTTGTTTCTTCTGTACATTGCCGGACTTGCTGCGCGGGGCTGGCGCAGGCAGTCGCGCATTGACTACCCGGCCGTGATGACCGGACGAGTTGTTCGGTCTCGCCATTGGCGCCTGTTTTAGGACGGCACCAAAGATACCCTGACATGCGCTCGTGTTCAGCCGTGCCGGGGTATCTTTGTGCTTTGTCTGCTATTCTCCAGTTTAAGACAAGCGCAGAAGCTCTTCCAGTTGCTTCGACTGTTTCTGTGCAGCTTGCTCTTTGATTGCGAGGGCGCGAAAGTACTCATAGAATTCCTGATCGGACGACAGCATCTTGGTAAGTAGGGATTGGTTTGCGGTACGGGACTGCAAAAGCTCCTGTGTAATGTTGTACGCTTGCTCCATCCGCCGGCGTTCCTCACTTGGTTGTAACCGCCCCAGTATGTCTTCAAGTCGTGCGGATAGTTCTGACAGGCGTTGGTGCGAGCGGTCGGAGAGCGTGTGGAGTTTCTCAATGTCTTCTGAATCACCGCGTTCAAATTGCAACCAGCCAGCCGACAAAGAGGCACCTTGTTGTTCTAAATCCACGATGTCGGTAACGAGGCTGTGAATGTGGTCGATCTCCAAGTTGCACGACCTCCTGTTTCCATTGGTACAAGGAGGAGAACCAATGGTCGTTTTGAACCGTCATTATTATGGCCGAATCACAGGGGCTTTATTGGACGCTGGTCAATTTGGTGTTCTGTGTCGGCAAAGGGGACCTGGAAATGAGCGATCTACTCGTGCACGTGACGCGTGGCTCCATAGTTGAAAGTCGGCATCATGGCGATATCGCGGTGGTGAACGGGGAGGGAAAGTTGCTGTGGTCGCTTGGAGATCCCGAACGCGTTACATACGCTCGGTCAGCTGCCAAGCCAATGCAAGCTTTGCCGCTTGTGGAAAGCGGGGCCGCTGATGCATTCGACATGACCGACGCGGAAATTGCCCTCTGTTGTGCCTCTCACAGCGGTGAAGAGATGCACGTTGAACGCGTGAGTGCGCTCCTTGCACGTCTCGGGTTTACTGACGCAGATTTGCAGTGCGGTGTGCACGCTCCGTATCGTAGTCAGGCTTACGAGCAGTTGCTGCGAACTGGCAGCCCGGTCACCGCGATTCACAATAACTGCTCCGGTAAGCACGCGGGGATGCTCGCCATGGCGAAGTTTCTTGGTGCAGACCCTGCTGGGTACTTGGACTTGAATCATCCGGTACAACAACGGATTCTCGCTGTTGTGTCGGAGTTGTGTGAAGTCCCGGTGGCTGACATTGCTGTTGGCGTAGATGGGTGCGGTGTGCCTGTCTTTGGGGTGCCGCTCGCTCGCCTCGCAATGGCATACGCTCGGTTTGCCCGACCAGTCGGCGTGTCCAGCGAGAGAGCGGAGGCAATGTCACGAATCACGCAGGCCATGATGCGCTACCCTGAGCTTGTTGCAGGGACCGACCGTTTCTGCACCACGCTGATGGGCGCATACCCCGGCCATCTGCTCGGAAAGACAGGTGCCGAAGGGGTGTACTGCGTTGGGCTTGTCGACCACGGCGTCGGTTTGTGTGTGAAAGTCGATGATGGTAACTCGCGAGCATCCGAGCCAAGCGTTGTTGAAACGCTACTGCAGACTGGCCTCGTCCCTGCGGATGTCATCGAGCGGTTGCAGGCAGCGCATCACCCTGCGACAAAGAATCACCAGGGCACGCTTGTCGGCCGCCTAGAACCTATCTTCCAACTAGTAAAGAGTTCGGATGGCGCGTGACGTATTGCAGTCGCACTATGGTATAATGTCAGGCAGTTTGGTCAGGAGAGGTGAATGCTTTGGATGGACAGTCGGCGATGGCTTCGGCGCTGAACCGACCGGATGTTGCAAGCATTGCGGAGAACCGCTGGGTTCGTTGGTCCGTATATGGGCTTGTGGCTTTTCCGCTCGTTGATTACGCGCTGCGGCTGCATGGCGATCCGCTCGGCGCAATTTGGGACAAGGTAGTCCTTATCATCCTGGCCGTCGTCGCTTTAAGTCGGTTTTTGGCAGGAGTCCGTCCCAAACAGTTTCCGTGGACGAAGTTCGCAGTGGTGTTTTTGCTATACGGGTTGGCGCTGCTGTTCGCAGGTCTCAATCAACCTGTGATTGCGCTTGAAGGGTATCGGATGGATGTCTACTACATACTGTTTCCCTTGCTTCTCCCGTTTTTGGTTGCAGCTGAAGATGTTCCGCGGCTACTCCACGTTGCCGTCATTGTTGCCATTCTGATCGCGTTTGACGGTGTCTATCAGTACGCGGTCGCCACCCCGATTCCGCCCACTTGGGCGGACGTTAATGAGCATGTGCGCAGCCGAGCCTTCTCCGTCTTTGGCAGTCCGAATGAGTTGGGCGCTTACATGGCCATGATGACCCCATTCATTGCGGGAATGGCCTGGTCTGAACGAAACCGTTGGCGCAAAATCTTGTACTCCATCGGGGTCCTTCTGTGCATCGCGACTTTGGGCTTCACGTTCACCCGAGGTGCATGGATGGCCCTCGCCGTCGCGATGGTGGTGATGGCTGTATTGGTCGACCGCCGGTTGCTGTTCGCACTTGTGGTGCTTGGTGTTGTTGGGTTTTTTCTACCACCTATTCACCATCGGATCGCGGATTTGTTCTCGCCGGTCTACATTTTAAAGGCGAGCCAGGGTGGTCGGATCATCCGGTGGGCGCAAGCTTTCAGCGTGATGAGTGGGAACCCGCTGTTTGGCACGGGGCTTGGCAAGTACGGTGGAGCCGTTGCGTCTGACTACAACCTGAGTCTTTACTCCGACAACTACTATGCAAAGATACTTGGCGAGATGGGGATTGTCGGGTTGACTCTGTTCTTGACAATGCAGCTTGCACTGGTGCGAGACTTGTTCCGGTCCGTCGTCCGCAAAGCGCCAAAACCGTATCGTTTTGCCGCCATTGGTTTGGTGACGGGTTTGGTGGCTGTACTCGTGCACAATTCGATTGAAAACGTGTTTGAGGATGCACGAATGGCCAGCATCTACTTTGTCTATGCCATGCTGCTTTTGATTTGGAGCCGCTCCTTTGACAAAGGGGGACTCACGGATGAAGTCTAAGCCGCGTACGTGGCTGCTCTGGCTTGGGTACCTTCTTTGGGCTGTGTTCGTCAACGCTGTGAACGTTTGGATTTTAACGCCGATTGTCGAAGACTACGGCATTCTTGGTGTCGTTGGAGTTGTACTGATTAGCACCGTCTGGCTGCTCGGGTTACCTACATCAAGTCGCCGCAGATGGGTCATTTTTACCATGTTTGCCTTGCTCGTCGGGCAAGGCTTGTCTGACATGGCGAACAGCCCATCACTTCGTGCCGTGGCTTTGGCGGTCGTGATGTGCTTGGGCTTAATCGCCTTGGCAGCATGGGTGGGAAAAGTTCGGATGCGGCACTTGGTCGTCACTGCAGTTGCCATGTCTGCGATTAGTGCGTGGTTGCCGTTCTCTGAGTGGCCCTACTTTACTCGTTTTGTGATTGTATCGAGCGGCAATTTGCCTGTGTCGTCCACGGACTTTCAGAGCTTGCCGCTGGCCGCAGTGCAGACACCGCAAGGTCAGGCGGTAGTTACCGTCAAGAAAGTTCGTGAGACGACAACCGGCTTTACGCAACGGGTCATGAATGCAACGGCTTCGACTGATCAACTGCAAAACGTGTTGACTTCATACAACCACCTCTACGAACTGGTGTCTCTGTCGGGGAGTAATAGCAGGGTCGGTTTGCGAAAGCCGACGCCGCAGGAACTTTCGGCTGTGAATCCGATTACTTTGGACCCACAGTTTCCCTTTACGTTGGCCCATTGGTCAGTGTCTGGAGGACGTGTTTATGAGTCGTTTACTCCTGTATTGACGCCAGATCAGATCGCGAAAGTAGGCCTTAATCCGACTGCGATGTCCAGTGAGTTGGTTGTGCTATCGAAACAGGTGCAGCTAGAGGAACAAAGCAACTGGGACCAAGTTTTGAGCGAACTTGGTGTTTCTCCGCGCAGCACGGGCCTGCAAGTCGTACACGGCGTACTCCAGGGGACAAGCAACGGACTGTCGGTTCATGTCAAGACGGGCGAAGGGCAAGTCATTGGTTTTGGCCACTTTACCAACCTACAAATGAATCAAGTCCTGTTTGAAGGACTGAACACCCTCAAAGTCATATCCCTGGCAAACGGTGGTGCAGTGGTCGCAACCTACCAAGGCAACGCGGCCCACCCGTTGTCGACAGACGTGATCATTGGCGCCTTGGATGCATCCGGACGGAATGTCGTGTTTGTCAACAGTTCACCCGCGATTATCATACAGGCGAACTCCAATGGAACTTGGAAGCAGGTGTACCAAGCGCCGAATCGCTCGTTGCGGTTTGAAGCGTCTGTCCTGTTTAGTGGAGACAAGGTTCCGGAAATCCTGACCAATGACATCAGTCTGATGCAGCCTTCGACGATTCGCTACTTTACGTCGTACAGCTATCAAAACGGGTCACTGGTGCGTAACTGGCGCGTTTACCGGCCAGGAATTGCGAAAGTGATACCCGTTCAGTTTTCGCCGACCGCACGGGTCCCTGACCTCTTGGCGACTGTGTCCGGCACGGGGAAATTCGTGGTGCTCAAGCGTCACGACATTCCTGTCGTACCGATTGCATCTGTGTTGCTCGCCCTCATTATCGCAGGCGGATACGCGCTGCGTCTGCGGGTCAGAGCGGTTGGGAAGGGGGTCGAACGATGAATCGGGAGGTCCGTCCCTTCGCAACAGTTGCTGCAGGGCTGGCCATAGTGGCGGTCGTTTCTGGTTGTGGTCCGTCCACGGAGCAGGCCATAGCGCCGCCTGTTGGCCAGTTGCAAGCACTGTCGCAAGGTGCTGCAACTTCTAACGGGTGGGCGCCTGTGCAAAATGGTGTTTTGCTCGGAGAGAAACTCAAGAAGTACATTATCAATACGGCCGCTACGGTGGTGAACGGTCGGGCAAGAAGTTCGTTTACACTGTATGGGCAGGTCAACGCGCCTGACACGACGCTGTTGGCTGTGTCGTTGGATGGTCAATCCGACCTGTATTACCAGCAGGGGAAAGCTGCGTATCAAGCGGAGAACGGAAAGTGGATGCCTTCCACACCTGTTGGCAAGGTAGATGTGTACCGTCCATATCAGAAACTGGTATCGGCTGCGATGAATCAAGGCATCACGTTGAAGCAATTTCCTAGGCAGTACGTAATTGACGAGTACTGTACGGTCTACGAGGCTGAAATCCCGTCGTCACTGCTGGCCTCCAGTGGTGTTTCGACAGGGCTTGTCGGTGGGGTGACAAGTTCTGCCACATCAGCTGTCACCGCGCAGTCCGGTGATATCTTAATGGCGTTTTACGTCGGTCAGCGCACAGGCGTGTTGCGCGAGGTGGCCTTTACTGGGTCGACATCCGGGGCACACCAGAATCTGACCGTCGTTGCGAATACGGAGATCTCGAACTTGAATAAACCGGCCGCAGATGTGACGATTCCCCCATCCCTGCTGAATCAAGTGTCGGCTCTGCCATAGCTGGACCGGGCGGTCGTTGCCTGGGTGACGAATATGGCATATAATGAGTTACGTAAACTATCGCTGAGTTCCAATGGAAGCGGAGGAACCAATTATGTGTGCGCAGTCTTGGTATTGCGTACAGGGGTGAATCGTGCTACGCGCGAAGGGCGAACCTACGTCCCAACCCGTCAGCTAACTCCGTAAGCGTATAGGAGCCAAGTGAACCTGATGTTCAGGGGAAAGCGGCAAACCTGTTTTTCCAGTGGAACCCGCGATTGATCACTCAATCCGGGGGTGTCCGCCGTGACCAAGTTACCTGAGCTGCCCGACTACTCACGTGACATGGAGATTGTCCAAGCGCTGCAACGTTTGTCAGAGGCAGAAGCGGGCTTCGATGAAGATGCTGAAGAGGACGAAGCGACAAGAGTAGAGTCAGGTCGAAATCCTGAACCTTCGTAGCGTGACGTAAGTTAGTACACGGGAAGGCAAGTAGGTGCAGCCACGGAATCTGCCGATGCAGAGTCTGTGGCTGTCCTTTTTGTGGAGAACTGCCTTGGAGAGATGTCTATCCTGTGTTAAAATGTTTCTCGGCTAAAACAACACGCGCAAGGTTGTGGGAAGGGGTCGTCGTATGAACGTTCGGCGGATCGTCCTGTTGAACGTGGTCGCTTTTATTGTTGTTCTGGCGGCGGTGTATGGAGGGTATAGCTACTACTACCAGCAAAGCCACTATGTGACGACGAACAATGCTTTTATTGAGGGACAGGTCGTCCCGTTGAACGCCGAGTTTGCTGGCAAGCTGAACAGCTGGAACGTAACGGTGGGTGACCAGGTCGCAGCTGGGCAGGTTGTCGGTCAGGTGGACACGTCGCTCGAGAAGCAACAACTTGGCGCTGCCGCTTCTGCGCCAGGGGTTGCCCAAGCGGTCTCCAATGCCGCGCAGGTACTGAGTCCCACCAACGGCACCCTGGTACAGTCGAATGTGTCCGCAGGCCAAGTCGTTAGCCCCGGGCAACCGCTCGGGGAAGTAGTCAACCTTTCAAACCTGCACATCACAGCGAATATCAGTGAATCACAGCTCCGCAATGTCAATGTTGGAGACGCCGTGGATATTTCTGTCGATTCTTACCCGTCACTGTCCTTGAAAGGTACTGTCCAGTCTATCGGCATGACTACAAATTCGTTCTTTGCGTTGATTCCGTCGACGAATAACGCGAGTGGGACGTACACACGTGTCACACAAACCGTCCCGGTTCGAATTACTATGTCCGGATACGCTGGTTCCGCCTTGCGTCCGGGGATGAGTGTCACTGTTCGCATTCACCGGCAAACGCCCTGAACAGCAGGCGCTTGGCGTGAGTGTGGATTCTCATTGCTTCGACGAGGGTGCCTGTGCTAGAATGGGTCGGTGTGATTACGGTGGTCCTCTGTCGTGGCAAGCACGGCACGAACACCTGTGTGAAGGGAGGCCTCTGAAATGAACCTGTTAGAGACCATTGCAAGAGAACAACTGCGTACGGATGTCCCCGCATTTCGCCCGGGTGACACACTTCGGGTGCACGTGAAAGTCCGTGAAGGACAGCGCGAGCGCATCCAGGTGTTCGAAGGCATTGTGATTCGCCGCCGCGGAAGCGGGATCAGCGAAACATATACAGTGCGAAAGATATCATACGGCGTAGGTGTGGAACGCACGTTCCCAGTGCATTCTCCCAAGATTGAGAAGATCGAAGCGATTCGCCGTGGCAAGGTGCGGCGCGCGAAACTGCACTACCTGCGCGGCTTAAGTGGTAAGGCTGCACGTATCAAAGAAATTCGTTGAGCGAGGGAGCAGAGCAGGTCGCCGTCATGCAGACGGCTCCTGCTTGCCTCGCTAGAGTGCTCAAACGGCGGAGGGGCGCAGTTGCGTCTCGCCGCTTTTTAGTATTTGGGGATTTGGGCATCACTGCGAACCGTACATAGCTGAGCGGTAAAGCGGACGTGCTTGAACAGGAGGATACCTACGTGCAACCCATTCATTGGTTCCCAGGTCATATGGCGAAGGCCCGCCGAGAGATGACAGAGTCTTTGCGGCAAGTGGACGCCGTACTTGAACTCGTTGACGCTCGACTGCCGATCGCGAGTGCCAACCCGATGCTCGGGGAACTCATCGGGAGTAAACCCCGGACTGTTGTGATGACGCGAACAGACCTCGCTGACCCAGCCAAGACGGCTGCTTGGAGTGCGTACTTTTCCGGCCGCGGGACCCCTGTAGTTGGGATCGACGCGAGGACAGGGAGTGGCGTGCGCGACATCGTCCCGGCATTGAACGAGGCGATAGCAGAGAAACGGGCCCGTGACGCTAAGCGCGGCATCCGTCCACGCCCGGTCCGGGCGATGGTCGTCGGCATCCCGAACGTCGGCAAGTCCTCCCTCATTAACCGCTTGGCCGGGCGTGCGGCGACGAAGACGGGGGACAAACCCGGAATCACGAAGCAACAACAGTGGATTCGCTTGGGTAATGCGGAATTGCTCGACACTCCAGGCGTGCTGTGGCCTAAGCTTGACAACGAGGCGGGCGCATTTGCCTTGGCTATGAGCGGAGCGGTGAAGGGCGAAGTAGTGGACCTGCCGATGGTTGCCGCTTACTTTGTGGTGTGGTGCAGCAACCACTATCCGGGGATTGTCGAGAGTCGGTATGAGATTGACCCGATTCCAAGACTTCAAGCAGACCCACTACAACTGTGGGAGTCAGCTGAGCCGGTGATTGCAGCGATCGCCAAACGGCGAGGGCTGCTGCGTTCGGGCGGTGTCTTCGATACCGAGCGCGCTGCAGAACTGTTGTTGCGAGAATTGCAAACAGGACAACTCGGTCGGATCACGTTCGAGACTCCGCCTAATCGTGATGAAAGTGTACAAAGTTGATCTAGCGGAGGGGTCGGTGGGTCGGTACACTGAGGACAACAGACTTTGTTTGGCTAAGGGCGGTTGATTGTGTGACGGCGCAGAGACAAGCACGAGAGTTGGCGCATGCGCAGACCCTGTGGGACTATGAACGGCAACTTATTGAAGGGCATCAGGCTGTCATCTGTGCGGGTGTGGATGAGGTTGGCCGCGGTTGTTTGGCGGGACCTGTCGTCGCTGCGGCTGTTGTGCTTGGTTTGGACTGGAGAGTTCTGTCTGGCGTGCGAGATTCCAAGCAACTGACGAAGGCTAGACGGGAGTCCCTGGCAAAGGTCATCCTAGAACAAGCACAGGCGGTGGCCATCGGTGTCGCAAGCGTCGCTGAAATTGATCAGCACAACATCCTCAGTGCGTCTCGCATCGCCATGGCCCGGGCGCTCGAGGGCCTTGCGGTTTCGCCGCCCTTGGCGCTTGTGGACGGGCCGTACCCACCCCTTTTTGCAGGAACGGCACTGCCGTCTGTACCTGTGGTGGACGGTGATGCGAAGTGCCTCTCCATTGCTGCGGCCTCAGTCATTGCGAAGGTTCGCCGGGATGAGATGATGGCTGAGTTAGCTGCGGTGCACCCGGAGTATGGTTTCGAGAGAAACGCGGGTTATGGCACAGCGGAGCACCTCTTGGCTCTTACTCAGGTCGGACCCTCTCCTCACCACCGGAGGTCGTTTGCGCCGGTGCGGGAACACCTTCGTGTCGGTTCATGACGCCGGCTTTGACCCGGCAGGAAACGGGGCGAATCGCTGAGGAATTCGCGTGTCAGTACTTGACGCGCACCCTCGGCTGGACAGTCCTGGAACGAAACTGGCGCTGTCGCGTCGGGGAACTCGACATTGTCGCGAATGACCGGGGCGTGCTGGTGGTCGTGGAAGTGCGCAGCCGTAGCGGCCCCGCTTTCGGGTCGCCTGCAGAGTCGATCGCAGGCGCCAAGGCCCATCAATTGCAGCGACTCGTGCCATTTCTGCTCAACTACTTGCATCGCACAGACGCACAACCCCTGCGCATCGACGCAGTGGCGGTTTACGTGCGTTTCGGCCAAATCACCTCGTTTGACCACATCCGCAACCTCGGTCTTTAGCCACTGCTCCCAGATGACTCGTACTACCAACTGTGTGAAGAACTCGAAACCGGAACGGCCCGCAGTCCCAGCGCCTCTTGCACGTCTGCCGCCAGCACGTGCGTACGGCCGTCGAGAGCAGCGATGGCCGATGCAATACGTCGGACGGATGCGCTAGCTCGCTGCGACAGGCGTAGTTGACGCGCGGATTCTGTCAAGAGTTGCAGGGGTCTGTCGGAGATTGACAACGGCTCTGGGTGAAACGAGTGGCCTGTCTGCGACCGGTTTCCACTTGCAGTGGAGAGCAGTGCCCGCGCGGCGGACACGCGCATCCGCATGGAAGCAGAGGTTTCTTCGACTTTGCGAGCGAATGAAGGTGTTGTCGGTGACACGACTATGACCAAGTCGATCCGGTCGAGCAGCGGTCCGGATAAGCGAGACCAGTACCGTTCGACTTCTCGCTCTGCACAACGACACTCGCCGAACCCCCGAGCGCCGCATGGACAAGGGTTCATTGTGCCGAGGAGGAGAAAGTCCGCAGGGAGTGTCATTGTTTTTCCAGACCGCGCAAGTCGGACGTGCCGGTTCACGAGGGGCTCTCGCAGCGTGTTCAGTGCAGTTCTGTCAAACTCAGCCATTTCATCAAGCAACAGTACCCCGTGGTGAGCGAGGGTGGCTTCACCCGGGAGCGGCGGGTACCCGCCGCCGATTAGACCAGCGGCCGTGACGCTGTGATGAGGATTGCGCAGAGGCGGCGTCCGCGACGGCGGGGTAGCCAACTGTGCGGCTTGATGAATGGCATACACCTCAAGGGCAGACTCATCGTCGAGCTGAGGGAGGATGGTCGACACTCTCTCGGCCAGCATTGTTTTGCCACAACCGGGCGGACCTACGAGTAGAGCGTGCAGACCGCCTGACGCGGCGATAGTGAGTGCTCGTTTGACCTCTGCCATGCCTTCGACTTCAGACATATCTACGTTGCCTTGAGCCCCTTCGCCTGTTGGTGAAAATGGGTCCGTGGCAAGGTGAACGGGGGCTGGCCAGGAGGACTTGACGGACAGCGCCTGAACAACGGACGCAAGCGAGTCAAATGGGTAGTACTGGACGTTCGGCAACGCAACGCAGCGGCTGACCTGGCCTGTACTGATACACATCTCGACACGGCCGTGTTGGCGCAGCGCCAGAGCGAGATTCACCAGTGCACCAATCGGTACAAGTTGACCAGAGAGGCCGAGTTCGGCGCAGAAACCGACAATGACAGGTTTTGTTCCGCGCCCCGGCCGCTCCGTATCGCCGGGAAGTTGGCCGGATGCACGCAGAATAGCTACCGCGATGGCCAAGTCGAGGCCGGGGCCGCGTTTGCGCACACTGGCAGGGGAGAGGTTGACAGTGATGCGTTGACTTGGGAACTGCAGTCCGGCGTTCCGGATTGCAGAGCGAATGCGAAGTTTCGACTCGCTGACTGCGGAATCCGGTAAACCGACAATCTGAAATTGCGGAATGCCGGCGGTGACGTCTGCTTCGACGAGCACGACCGTCGCATCCATCCCTTCTAGTACGGCTCCGTGTGCGGTGCCAAGCATGTGTAGGCTCACCTTCCGTTCACCGATGTAATGTCCGCGGCGCGCAGGTAGATCTGCCACGCGCGTCCGTCACCTCGGTATAACACGACGGCCCAAAGCGTGCGATGATGCACAGTATGAGCATGTGTTCAGAACGAATAACGTGCAGAAAAATCGTCGCAAGGCACATTCTTGGAACGTCAGTGTATTGCAGATTGAGGAATGTGACGGTACCATCAGAGTACGACGGAACGAAGATAGGGAAGGGTATATCTTCCGGGACGGGAGGAACAAGCGTGCAGGGATCGAAGGGGACGTCGCAGCGTACTCGACGGGATCAGGGGAACGCGACCGAGAAGGGTCGTGTCATTGATATGCGCGTGTGGAAAGCAAAGCGCCGCGCCGATCGCTTCCGCGAAAAGAGGTCGCGGTTTGATGCGTTAGTATGGCTGACGGTCTGCTTGTCGGCTGCTGCCGCCGTCTCTGCCCTCATCGGATGTATCCCTTTTGCAGGTCAAGTCAACAGCATCTTGCTGGCCTGGCTGTTTGCCGTCCTCAGCGCAGCCTTGGCGTCTATCCTGTTTGCACTACGCCGCAGATACGCACGCCTGTTGCTGACAGTGGATGTCTTATCCATGGCAGTGTCGTTTGCGGCGGCTTTGGTTCTCTACGTTCAACTTCCTCGTTAGTCGCAAGCGTCAAAGTTTCAACTGCAGTTCGAGTTTTTCAGTAAGTTGTAAATCACCTTCTGGTGTTCTATCTTAATAGAGGACCTGTTTCAGGGGACTGGACAGCCAGTCCCTGCCTTGCGTTTTCTGACAAAGGAGTGGATTTCCGTGCCCGGACGCATCGCTCGCGGTGGGTCCCGAGTTTTGCCTGTCCGGTACAACGCAGGTGAGGGAGGAATCAGCGGATGAACATTCACGAGTATCAAGCCAAGTCCGTACTTGCAGAGTACGGCGTCGCTGTGCCCCAGGGAAAGGTCGCCTTCAGTGTGGAAGAAGCGCTGGAAGTGGCCAAGGGACTTGGTGGACAAGGTGTGGTAAAAGCACAGATTCATGCAGGCGGCCGCGGCAAAGCTGGCGGCGTCAAGTTGGCGAAGTCTTTGGGGGAAGTTGAGACACACGCGCGTGAGTTGCTCGGCAAGACGCTCGTGACCCACCAAACCGGGCCGCAGGGGAAAGTTGTCAAACGGCTGTTGATTGAGCAGTTGACGAACATCCAGAAAGAGTACTACATAGGTCTTGTGCTAGACCGCGCGCTCGGACGAGTCGTCATGATGGCGTCCGCGGAGGGCGGCATGGAGATTGAAGAGGTAGCTGCCAAGACTCCGGAGAAAATCTTCCGCGAAATCATTGACCCCGCTGTTGGACTGTTGCCGTTTCAGGCGCGAAAACTGGCATTCTCGATCCAAATCCCCGACAAACTCGTGAACAAGGCTGTAAAATTCATGACCGGACTTTATACGTGTTTTGTCGCTAAGGACTGCTCGATCGCCGAGATCAACCCGCTGGTTGTAACTGGCGATGGCGACGTCATGGCACTCGATGCGAAGCTGAACTTCGATGACAACGCTTTGTATCGCCACCCGGACATTCAGGAATTGCGGGACTTGGAGGAAGAAGATCCAAAGGAGATTGAAGCTTCCAAGTACGACCTTAGTTACATCGCCCTCGATGGGAACATCGGCTGCATGGTAAACGGTGCAGGCCTTGCCATGGCGACGATGGACACGATTAAGTACTATGGCGGGGCGCCGGCCAACTTCCTTGATGTCGGCGGTGGTGCGTCGGAAGAGAAGGTCACAGAAGCGTTTAAAATCATCCTGTCGGACGAGAAGGTACAGGGAATTCTCGTCAACATCTTCGGAGGCATCATGAAGTGCGATGTCATTGCCAACGGCGTCGTGGCGGCTGCTCGTCAGATCGGCCTGAACAAGCCACTCGTCGTGCGGCTGGAAGGCACCAATGTAGACCTTGGCAAAGAGATTCTTGGGGCATCTGGCCTGAATATCGTTGCCGCTGACTCACTCGCGGACGCAGCACAAAAAATGGTGGCTATGGTCTGAGGAGGGGAGACGACCCATGAGCATTCTTGTCAACAAGGACACAAAGGTCATTACACAAGGGATTACTGGTGCAACGGGCCTGTTTCACACCAAGCAAGCGATTGAATACGGTACGCAGATGGTCGGCGGTGTGACACCAGGCAAGGGTGGCACGACAGTAGAGGGCTTGCCCGTGTTCAACTCTGTAGCGGAGGCCGTGGAGGAGACTGGCGCCAACGCGTCTGTCATTTACGTGCCACCTGCGTTTGCAGCGGATTCCATCATGGAAGCCGTTGATGCGGAACTTGACCTCGTTATCTGCATCACCGAGGGCATCCCGGTGCTCGACATGGTTAAAGTACGCCGCTACATGGAAGGGCGTCACACACGCCTGATTGGACCCAACTGCCCAGGTGTGATTACGCCCGGCGAGTGCAAGATTGGTATTATGCCCGGGTACATCCACACTCCTGGTCACGTCGGCGTGATTTCGCGCAGCGGAACGCTCACCTATGAGGCAGTGTACCAGCTGACAGTCCGCGGGATTGGCCAGTCAACAGCGGTGGGAATTGGCGGAGACCCCGTGAATGGAACGAATTTTCTAGACGTCCTGAAGATGTTCAATGAAGACCCAGACACAGAAGCCCTCATCATGATCGGCGAAATCGGCGGCACTGCGGAGGAACAAGCTGCGGAGTGGATCCGGGACCACATGAAGAAACCGGTCGTAGGCTTCATCGCTGGCGCAACTGCCCCTCCGGGACGTCGCATGGGTCACGCCGGTGCGATTGTCTCTGGCGGTAGCGGTACGGCGGCCTCGAAGATTGCCAAGTTTGAGGAGTGCGGCATTCGCGTGGCGCCGACACCGTCCGAGATGGGCTCCACACTGCAGGCGTTGCTCGAAGAGCGCGGGTTACTGGAAAAGTGCAAGGTGAAGGCGTAATTGCTAGGCAATGTGCGAAAAACGCAGGGTGGCAGAAAGTGCCCCCTGCGTTTTTGCGTCTCCAGGACTCACCAAACATCTGCCATGGAAGTGGACAGCTCGGCAGGTCTGCTTGACAATGAGACCGTGATCGGATGATGGGAGTAAAGAGGTGGCATGATGGCGCCAGTGAACGAGCGAGTTTTGCGGATTGCCTTGGCTCTCTGTCCTGCGCTTGAACCTTCTGTCGCGCGCAAACTCGTGCGCGGGCTTGGCAGTGCGCAAGCTGTCTGGTCGGCAGACCGTGCGGACTGGCGTGCCGTATGTAAAATGCACGAACAGACGGCAGAGCGCTTGGACGGTTGGAGGCACGCTTTTTCTGATGATTTAGTTGAGGAGCACCTCGCTGAACGCGGCGTTCACTGCCTGTTGCCAGGTGATGACGACTGGCCCGGCGCGTTGAACGACCTCGACGATGCACCTCACATTGTGTTTCTCCGCGGGCGGCGTAAGTCGCTCGGACTCGCACAACACAGAGTGGCAGTTGTGGGGACTAGGCGAGCTTCTTCGTACGGACTCGAGGCCACCCGTTGGGTGACCGAAACGTTGGTTCAGGGTGGTTGCGATGTCGTATCGGGATTGGCACTTGGCATTGACGCTGAAGCGCACAAAACGGCACTCAACGCTGGTGGGACGACAGGGGCTGTATTGGCATGCGGAGTCGATGTATGCTATCCTTCCAGCCATCAGGCGCTCTACGAGAAAATCTGCGAGCGAGGCTGGGTCGTCAGTGAATACCCGCCTGGTAGCCTTGTTGAAAAGTATCGATTTCCGGAGCGCAACCGCCTAATCGCGGCACTGGCACAGGCTGTCATCGTCGTTCAGGCGGGGGAGAGAAGTGGTGCGCTGCGGACCGTGGAAGCGGCGCTCGATCTCGGACGCGACATTTACGCGGTGCCTGGCCCAATTACGTCTGTGCACTTTCGCGGTTCGCACAAGCTTCTGCAGGATGGGGCCCGCATTTTGGTTGATCCGCTGGATGTGTTGACAGACTGGGGGTTATCATGCAGTTCAGTGGACCAACGAACTGTGCCTGCGCGTTGGCGTTCCATGTACGACTATCTGGATGCTCCCGTGACGGCAACGCAACTTGAGCATCAACTCCAGACATCAGCATCTGAAGTGTTTGCAGGTCTCCTTGAACTCGAACTCGCTGGCTTTATTGAACGAGTACCTGGAGGGTTGTACCAGCGTCGTCGCCGCGGGCACTAGTGTGAAACTGGTAAGGTTTGCAAAGTGGTTTTTGCAGGTGCTAAGATGTGAGCAACTTTTGCACCGCCGTGGACGTTCCGAATCAAGGAGGAAAACCATTGGCCGATTACCTCGTCATCGTCGAATCGCCAGCCAAGGCGAAAACGATCGAAAAATACCTGGGGAAGCGCTACTCAGTGAAGGCGTCCATGGGACACGTGCGGGATCTGCCGAAGAGCAAGCTCGGCGTCGATGTGGACCATGACTTTGAACCCCACTACATTACGATTCGCGGTAAGGGAGACCTCATCAAGTCTCTGCGCACAGCCAGCAAAAAGGCGAAGCGCGTGTTTCTGGCGGCTGACCCGGACCGCGAGGGAGAGGCGATTGCCTGGCACTTGGCGCAGTTGCTGGAACTCGACCCAAACGACGCATGCCGCGTTGTCTTTCATGAAATTACAAAGGACGCTGTCAAAGACGCCTTTACAGAGCCGCGCAAGTTAGATCAAGACTTGATTCGCGCCCAGCAGACTCGGCGTATTTTAGACAGATTAGTTGGCTATCGCTTGAGTCCGCTACTGTGGCGAAAGGTCAAAAAAGGTCTGTCGGCTGGTCGTGTGCAGTCTGTCGCTGTTCGCCTGATCGTCGACCGTGAGCGCGAGATTCGGGCGTTTATCCCAGAGGAGTACTGGAGTGTAGACGCGCTGTTCGTTCTCGACGAAGGTGCACTCACCGCTCGCTTCGTCGGCTACGGCCAGGAAAAAACGCCGCTGTCGAACCGCGGCGCTGTCGACGAGTTGCTGGCTGCTTTGACGGGTGCGACTTACCAAGTGGAAAAAGTGAAGCGTTCAGAGCGTCGGCGCAATCCGAGCGCACCTTTCACCACCAGCAGCCTACAACAGGAGGCAGCGCGTAAACTCGGTTTCCGGGCGTATAAGACGATGTCGGTGGCGCAACAGCTGTACGAAGGTCTCGATGTCGGGGCGGAAGGCAGCGTGGGGTTAATCACTTACATGCGGACGGACTCTACACGGATATCCGAGTCGGCGCAAGTTGAGGCGCGCGCTTTGATTAAAGACCGTTACGGTGCCGCGTACGTTCCCACGGAGGCCAAACAGTACAGCACGAAATCGAGTGCACAAGACGCTCACGAAGGTGTCAGACCGACGAGCGTGGAACGTGACCCAGAGTCTGTAAAGTCATTTCTCAGTCGAGACCAATACAGGCTCTACAAGCTCATCTGGGAGCGCTTCGTGGCGAGTCAGATGACCCCTGCACTGCTCGACACCACAACGGTGGACATTCGCGCGGGACGTGCGTTGTTTAGAGCGACCGGTTCTGTGCTGAAGTTTCCTGGCTTTATGGCGGTGTACACCGAAGGAACGGATGACAACACGAATGAGGACGACACGTCGAAGCTGTTGCCGCCGGTGGAGGACGGACAAAATCTCCCCGACCCTGGGTTGAAACCGGAACAGCACTTCACACAACCACCTCCGCGTTTCTCCGAGTCGAGTTTGGTGAAATCTATGGAGGAACTGGGGATTGGCCGACCTAGCACGTACGCGCCGACCATCGATACGATTTTGAAGCGCGGTTACGTGGTTCTGGAACAAAAGCGATTTGTGCCCACAGAACTCGGTGAAATCGTCGTGGACCTGTTAATTGAGAACTTCCACCAACTGATTGACGTCGACTTCACGGCTCACCTGGAGAAAGAGCTAGATGAGGTGGAAGACGGTGACGTGGACTGGGTCAAACTGCTCGGACAGTTTTACGAGTCGTTCGAGGCTGACCTTGAGCGGGCGGAAAGCACACTCGAACACGTCCATATTGAAGATGAAGTGTCTGACGTGGAGTGCGAAAAATGCGGTCGCATGATGGTTATTAAGCAGGGGCGATATGGCAAGTTTCTGGCCTGCCCGGGATTCCCGGACTGTCGCAACACGAAACCGATTACCAAAGAAGTCGGGGTCAACTGTCCACACTGCGGCAAGCCGCTCGTGGAGCGCAGGGGGAAGAAGCGTAAAGTGTTTTATGGCTGCAGCGGCTATCCCGATTGCGACTACGTGCTTTGGAATCAGCCGACAGGGCAACTGTGCCCGACGTGTTCTCATCCGCTGGTGGAGAAGCGCAACAAAGGGCAAGTCACAATCGTCTGCAGCAACGAGTCTGCACACGCCGGCACAGCCGCTGCGGAACCCACGCGCGCTCAGGCCAACGTGAGGTCGTAGTTGTATCGACACAGCCGGTAGGGGGGTGCCACCGTGGTCGTGACTGTAATCGGCGCTGGCCTTGCCGGATCTGAGGCCGCATGGCAGATTGCGCAGCAAGGCGTTCGAGTTAAACTGTATGAAATGCGACCGATTCGCAAAACCCCAGCCCACCACACAAGTCAATTTGCTGAACTAGTGTGCACCAATTCACTGCGCGCAGCAGGTTTGACAAATGCGGTGGGGCTGTTGAAAGAAGAGATGCGTCGACTTAATTCGCTCGTGATGGCGGCTGCTGACGAGCACGCGGTGCCCGCTGGCGGCGCCCTCGCGGTGGACCGTGAAGGCTTTTCTGCAGCTGTAACAGCACGGCTGGAGGGTCATCCGCTTGTCGAAGTGGTGCGCGAAGAAGTGTCAGCAGTTCCGCAGGATGGGGTTGTGGTGGTCGCCACAGGCCCACTCACCTCGGATCGGCTGTCGGCCTCGATTGCAGACTTCTTCGGGGAGAACCACTTGTATTTTTTTGATGCGGCTGCGCCGATCATCACAAAAGAGTCGGTAGACTTTGATAAGGTTTTTCTCGCCTCGCGTTACGACAAGGGCGGCGCGTCGGACTATATTAACTGCCCGTTTACGGAAGCGGAGTTTACAGCGTTCTACGATGCCTTGGTCAGCGCTCAAACCGCTCCTCTGCACGACTTTGAAGAGGAGAAGTACTTCGAAGGCTGCATGCCGATTGAAGTCATGGCGCAGCGCGGTGCGAAAACACTGTTGTTTGGACCAATGAAGCCTGTGGGACTGACAGACCCGCGCACGGGCAGACGACCGTACGCGGTCGTACAGTTGCGCCAGGACAACGCTGCAGCAACCTTGCTAAACCTCGTTGGATTCCAGACGCATTTGAAGTGGGGCGAGCAATCCCGTGTGTTCCGCATGATTCCTGGGCTGGAGCAGGCGGAATTTGTGAGATACGGTGTGATGCATAGGAACACGTACATCAACAGCCCGCAGGCTCTTCTTGCGACATACCAGACCAGACGGCGTGAGACCTTGTTTTTTGCTGGCCAACTGACAGGTGTAGAAGGATACGTGGAGTCAGCAGCGGCTGGTCTGGTCGCTGGTCGAAACGCCGCGCGCTTGGTAAAAGGACAGCCGCTGGTCAGCTTTCCCCAGACCACCGCGATTGGCAGCCTTGCGCACTACATCACACACGCAGACCCGAGGAACTTTCAGCCGATGAACGCGACGTTCGGAATTATTCCACCACTTGCGACGAGGATTCGAGAAAAACGCGACCGCGCTTTGGCTCTGTCGGAACGGGCGCTCGAAGACCTCTCGACACTTGTGCTCGGAGTGCCTCATGAACGGCCTTGACTTTGCTGTAGATGCCTTTCTCCGAGAGCGCACCATGACTCGCGGCTCGTCCAACCGAACGGTGGAGGCGTACGGGCGAGACCTCGAAGCTCTTGTTAACTTTCTGGGTCAAACTAGTGTGGTTGATGTAAAGGCGATACGACCGTCGCACCTGCGCAGTTTCATGGCAGGAGAACTCGAGCGCGGGTTGGCAAAATCATCGCTCGCTCGTCGACTGTCCTGCTACCGCAGCTTTTTTGATTTTCTCATTCGCGAGGGTGAGCTCGAGGTGAATCCGGCCAGAGCGCTGTCCTTGCCCAAACAGCCGAAGCCGGTGCCGAGTTTCTACTATCCTGAAGAAGTCAAGGCGTTGCTTGAGTCCATTAGTGGCACAGACTTGTGGTCACTGCGCGACCGAGCGCTGCTGGAGTTTCTCTATGCTGCTGGGGTTCGAGTCAGTGAGTGCGTAGGGCTTGATGTGTCGGATGTGTCGCTGCAGGAGGGTACAGCTCTCGTCTTTGGCAAGGGCGGCAAAGAGCGCTATGTGGTTGTCGGGCACAAGGCAATTGAGAGCATGGTCCGATACCTAGACGCGCGGTCGGCGCACGTGTTTGTCGACTCGAACGGAAAGGTTGCAGCGCAAGCGCTGTTTGTGAATCGCCGCGGTGGTCGGTTGACGGACCGCAGCGTACGGCGCATTCTTGACTTGCACATTCGTCGCGTTGCGGGATTGTCACACATCAGTCCGCATGCACTCCGACACAGTTTTGCTACGCACTTGCTTGATGGCGGTGCCGACCTTCGGGTCGTGCAAGAACTGCTTGGCCACGCGAGTCTGTCTACGACTCAGATTTATACGCATACCTCGCGTGATCGACTCGCGCAGGTATACCATCAGGCGCACCCGAGAGCGTGATGCAGAGCGGTTGAACGTCTGTAGAGAGGGATGAAGGCACGATGGAGATGCAACTGCACGGAACGACCATCTTCGCGATCCTCAAAAATGGCGAAGCGGCGATGGCGGGGGATGGGCAGGTTACACTCGGGAACAGCATGATTATGAAACACGGTGCACGAAAGGTGCGCAGGCTATACGGCGGCGAAGTGGTTGCCGGTTTCGCGGGTTCAGTCGCTGACGCGTTTACGCTGTTTGAAAAGTTTGAGGCAAAGCTCGAGGAATATCATGGGAACCTGCAGCGAGCGGCGGTAGAACTCGCCAAGGAGTGGCGGTCAGACAAGGTACTGCAAAAGCTTGAAGCGATGCTTTTGTGTATGAACCGGGAACACCTGTTCATCCTCTCTGGCGGGGGCGAAGTCATTGAGCCTGACGATGGCGTCTGCGCGATTGGGTCTGGGGGAGCTTACGCCCTCGCAGCGGGACGCGCCCTGGACCGCAATACTGACCTCGGCGTCGCGCACATTGCCGAACAGGCGCTTCGAATCGCCTCAGAGATCTGTGTGTTTACAAACGACCACATCGTTGTAGAGTCCCTGACTAGGGAGTAGATAGGGCACGTAATAGGCGCATGCGCGCTGTGGATTTGCTAGAAGACAGGGGAGGCGAGTACAAGTGGCCAATGCCGAACTCACACCTGCGCAGATTGTGGCGGAACTCGATAAGTACATTGTCGGACAGAAACAGGCAAAGCGAGCGGTGGCGATTGCTCTGCGAAATCGGACACGTCGTGCCAAACTGCCGCCGGAACTGCAGGAAGAGATTACACCAAAGAATATCCTGATGATTGGGCCGACAGGCGTTGGCAAGACGGAGATTGCGCGGCGGTTGAGCAGACTCGTCGGTGCGCCGTTCATCAAGGTGGAGGCAACAAAGTTCACGGAAGTAGGGTACGTGGGTCGTGATGTCGAGTCGATGGTGCGCGACCTTGTGGAAACCGCGGTTCGCATGGTCAAGGCTGAATACGCTCTGCGGGTACAGGACCATGCGCAGGACCTCGCCAATGAACGAATTGCGGCAGCGCTTGTCCCTGACCCGAACGCGAAGAGAAATAATCGCAATCCGTTCGAGATGTTGCTTGGCGGCATGAGTGGCTCCAGCGAGTCGGATAACGCGTCCGAGAGTGTGCGGTCTGAACGAAAGCGGCTCCTTCGGCAACTGGAAATGGGCGAATTGGAAGACCGCCTCGTGGAAGTGGACGTAGAGGAACAAGCCACTCCGCAGGCGTTCAACTTCATGCCGGGCATGGGTGCGGAAGGCGCGGGCAACTTGCAGGAGATGCTGGGCAACCTGCTGCCAAAGCGCACCCGCAAGCGGAAGATGACCGTACGCGAAGCGCGACAGGTGCTGACTCAGGAGGAAGCACAGAGGCTGATCGACATGGAGAGCGTAGTTGCGGAAGCGGTGCACCGCGCGGAGAACCACGGGATCATCTTCATTGATGAAATGGATAAGATTGCTGGCCGTGAACACCGTGGCCCTGACGTGTCGCGCGAAGGTGTGCAGCGTGACATTCTGCCGATCGTTGAAGGTTCGACGGTTGTCACGAAACACGGCCCAGTCAAGACGGATCACGTATTGTTTGTCGGAGCTGGTGCCTTTCACATTTCCAAACCGTCTGACCTCATCCCTGAGCTGCAGGGTCGATTCCCGATTCGAGTTGAACTCACGAGTTTAAGCGCGGAGGATTTTGGCCGCATTCTGCGCGAACCGCAGCATGCGCTGCTCAAACAATACACAGCGCTTCTGCAGACTGAAGGGATTCAGGTGAAGTTCACCGACGAGGCCATCACGCGGATTGCGGAAATGGCGGCGCAGGTGAACGCGGAAACCGAGGACATTGGCGCCAGACGCCTGCACACCTTAGTGGAGAAGGTTCTTGAGGAACTTTCGTTTGAAGCGCCGGACGTTCATCTCGAAGAGGTTGTCATCACGCCGCAGTATGTCGATGAAAAACTCCAGTCAATCGTGGTCAACCGCGATGTCAGTCAGTTCATCCTCTAGGTGGCATGAAATCTGCGGAAGCGACAGGAGCTTTGGTTGCCTGCTTTCCAGCCACTGTGTTATATTAGAGTGCAGTGTGACAGCCCGCTGTTCGCGGAGTACACACGCTTGCGGATGCTCTGTCGGTGCCTGAGAGGAACTTGGGTGGCGGGGCAGTGGATGCAGGCGGAGGAAAAACCACAGGAGGTTTACTATGGCGATCATTTCTATGAAGCAACTGCTCGAAGCTGGGGTGCACTTTGGCCACCAGACCCGTCGCTGGAATCCGAAGATGGCAAAGTACATCTTCACAGAGCGCAACGGAATCTACATCATTGATTTGCAGAAGACGGTCCGTAAGGTTGAAGAGGCGTACAATTTTGTGCGTGACCTGTCTGCTTCCGGCAAAACCTTGCTGTTCGTGGGCACAAAGAAGCAGGCTCAAGAGTCTGTGCGCGACGAGGCATTGCGGTCGAACATGTTTTACATTAATCAGCGCTGGCTCGGCGGCACAATGACCAACTTCCCGACGATTCAAAAGCGTATCGCGCGGTTGCAGACCCTCGAGAAGATGGAGGAGGATGGAACTTTCTCTGTCTTGCCGAAAAAAGAAGTTATTCTTTTGCGCAAGGAGAAAGACCGCTTGGAGAAGTTCCTTGGTGGCATCAAAGGCATGAAGTCGTTGCCTGGCGCCATGTTTGTGATAGACCCTCGCAAAGAGCGCATCGCGGTGGCGGAAGCTCGGAAGCTCGGGATTCCGATTGTCGCGATTGTCGATACCAACTGTGATCCGGATGAGATCGACTACATCATCCCAGGCAATGACGATGCGATTCGCGCCGTAAAGCTGCTGACGGGAAAGATGGCCGACGCTGTGCTTGAAGGCGCACAGGGTGGCGAAGACGAGACCACCGCGTAATTCGCGGGGGCGCACGCCGAACTTTGGCACGTTCAGCCACTTGGAATGACGTCAGAGGTGAGGGGTGACGAGAGCGCTACGCCTCGTCACCTTTTTTCTGGAAGGCCCCATACTTGAAAGAGCGATTCGACAACAGGAGGGAACACTGTGGAAATTACAGCGGCAATGGTCAAACAGCTGCGCGAAACATCGGGCGCAGGTATGATGGACTGCAAAAAGGCTTTGACAGAGGCGAACGGAGACATGGAGCGCGCAACTGAAATTCTGCGCGAGAAAGGTCTGGCATCGGCTTCGAAGAAGGCTGGTCGCGTTGCAGCAGAGGGAGTAGTCGAGGCGTATATTCACGGCGCTGGTCGCATTGGTGTGCTGGTAGAGGTGAACTGCGAGACAGACTTTGTCGCCAAAACGGACAACTTCAAACAATTTGTGCGAGACATCGCAATGCACATTGCAGCGTCAAACCCAGAGTACGTCGGTCGCGAGGAAGTGCCTGCGGACAGAGTTGAGAAAGAGCGCGAAATTTTGCGGGCGCAAACACTGAACGAAGGCAAACCCGCGAACATCGTGGACAAGATTGTGGACGGACGCATCGACAAGTTCTTCAAGGACGTCTGCTTGCTCGAACAGCCGTTCGTCAAGGAACCCGACAAGACGGTGGAACAGTTGGTGAAGGAGAAAATTGCACAAATCGGCGAAAAAATCTCCGTTCGCCGCTTCGCCCGGTTTGTGGTCGGTGAAGGGATTGAAAAGGAAGAGACGGATTTCGTGGCAGAAGTCATGGCGCAGGTGCGCCGCTAAGCTGGACGGGGGACACTTCGGTGTTCCCCTTCCCGCATGACCCGAGCCTTGTGAGAAGACAGGACGGAGGATGGCAGTATGCCAACACCGAAGTATCAACGAGTCGTGCTCAAACTGAGTGGAGAGGCGCTTGCTGGCGAGCGTGGGTTCGGAATTGACCCGCTGGTGGTCGACGACATCGCGGCACAAGTGGGCGAGGTGGCTCGCCTCGGCGTTGAAGTCGCCGTGGTTGTCGGGGGCGGAAACATCTGGCGTGGTGCCGTAGGCAGCAACCAGGGGATGGACCGCGCAACTGCAGACTACATGGGGATGTTGGCGACGGTGTTGAACGCGCTAGCTCTCCAGGATGCTCTTGAGAAACTGTCTGTGGACACGCGAGTGCAGACGTCGGTTGAAATGCGTCAGGTGGCTGAGCCGTATATCCGACGCAGAGCGATTCGTCATTTGGAGAAGAAGCGGGTTGTGATTTTTGCCGGTGGCACGGGCAACCCGTACTTTTCCACTGACACGACAGCGGCCCTGCGCGCGGCAGAAATCGAGGCCGAAGTGATTTTGATGGCGAAACATGGAGTTGACGGTGTGTACACTGCGGATCCGCAGATCGACCCAGACGCGGTGAAGTACGATGAACTGACGTTTATCGACGTGCTCAACAAAGGGCTTGGCGTTATGGATTCGACTGCTACGTCCCTGTGTATGGACAATGACATTCCACTGATTGTGTTTGCGCTGCAAGAGCAAGGGAACATCTTACGGGCTGTGATGGGAGAGAACATCGGGACTTATGTGAGGAGGACGATCCGTGCTTGACGAGATTCAGAAGTCTGCGGAAGAACGGATGCAAAAGGCGGTCGAGGTGTTGCGCCGCGACCTCACGTCTGTCCGAGCAGGACGGGCGACTCCGGCCATGTTGGACAAAGTGACCGTTGAGTACTACGGCTCGCAGATGCCTGTCAGCCAAGTTGCGAGCGTGAATTCTCCGGAGCCACGCATGTTGACGATTGCACCTTGGGATAAGTCGATGCTTGGAGAAATTGAACGGGCGATCCAAAAATCTGACTTGGGACTCAACCCCAACAACGATGGTGCCGTGATTCGTCTGATTGTCCCCGCTTTGACAGAGCAACGTCGGCAGGAACTTGTGAAACAGGTGCGGAAGATGGCTGAGGAAGCGCGGGTTGCTGTGAGAAACGTGCGTCGCGACGCCAACGACGAGCTGAAGAAAGCGGAAAAGGCCGGGGATGTATCCGAAGACGATGTACGGCGCGGGATGGAAAAGGTGCAAGCCTTGACAGACCGACACGTAGGTGAGATCGATAAGATGACGGTGGCAAAGGAACAAGACGTCCTCGAGATCTGACAGGGATCGACCTGCTTCGTAACATGTTGCGAACCGCCACGCGGGGAGGGTGCAGCTTGCTCAACTTATTCGGGAGAAGGCGCAAGAGTGCGAGCGCAGACGGCCAAAACGAAGCGCCACAGGGTGAGCTGCCGCGTCACGTCGCCATCATTATGGATGGAAATGGGCGCTGGGCCCATCGTCGTGGGCTCCCCCGGATTGCGGGTCACCACGCAGGTATGAAGACTGTGCGAGAAGTGATTCGCGCGTGCGACGACTTTGGTATCCCGTGTCTGACCCTGTATGCGTTTTCTACGGAAAACTGGAAACGGCCTGAAGGGGAAGTGGAGTACCTGATGCGGCTTCCAGAGGAGTTTTTCCGGTCAGAGATCGATGAGCTTGTCGATCGCGGTGTGCAGGTTCGGTTTATCGGAGATACGACAAAGCTTCCAACGCACACTCAGGAGACTGTCAGGCGCACTCTCGAACGGACCAAAACCAACGACGGAATGACAGTCAACTTTGCGCTCAACTACGGTGGTCGAGCTGAGGTTGTGGAGGCGGTTCGCGCGGTAGCGCGGGAAGTGGCGGCAGGGGTGCTGGATGCAGACGCGTTGGACGAAGACAAGTTTGCGATACACCTCTCGACACACGGGCTCCCTGACCCAGACTTGGTGATTCGGACGAGTGGGGAAGTCAGACTGAGCAATTTTTTAATCTGGCAGGCTGCATACGCTGAGCTGTGGTTTACTGACGTCTTGTGGCCGGATTTTGACCGCGATCAGCTGCGGCAGGCCCTGACAGAATACACCGGGCGAATGCGCAGATTTGGTGGGCTGAAGTAGGTGGGGACATGCTGACACAGCGGATCTGGAGCGGTTTTTTGGCGGGACTTATCGTCCTGCTCGCCATTGTGTTTGGAGATGTGTGGGTCTGGAAGGCGGTTGTCTTTGTGGCGACCGTGATCTGCGTTGGCGAGTTCGCCGTTATGCTCGGTGCCACATGGAAAAGTGCGCTCGCGCTGTGGGTCTATCTGGTGATCATCGCGGTTGAGTGGTGGCCGTACTGGCACCTGCCGATTGCACTAGAGACGATGGTTGCGATCACGCTGTTGTTCCCTGTGGCCTGGCGGAACCGTGTCACGGTTTCCCAGGCCGGTACTACGTTTGTTGGTGCACTGTACATAGGATACGGCGGTCTGTCGCTCGATCTGTTGCGGGCGTTGCCGCACGGCCAGATGTGGTTGTGGCTGGTGCTCATCGCAGTGTGGACCACAGACACAGCCGCCTACTTTGGCGGCAGATTGTTCAAGGGCAACAAGTTGTGGCCGGACATCAGTCCAAAGAAGACCGTCAGCGGCGCAATCACCGGATTTGTAGCAGCGGCGCTTAGTTCAGTCATCGTCGGCATCATCTCCGTGCCTAGGCCGCATGTGCTTTCACTTGCGCTGCTCGGTGCCGTCATCTCGGTCATCTCGCAGCTTGGCGACCTCGTGGAGTCTGCCTATAAACGGTCGGCTGGTGTCAAAGATTCGGGTCGCTTACTGCCTGGTCACGGTGGCATGCTCGATCGCGTCGACGGTCTCCTCTTTGCCGCCCCCTTTGCCCTGTTCTTCATCACTGTAGCTCACGCTCGATGGTTTTTCTGACGACTGAGTAGAAAGGGGTCGAACGTATGGCGCGCACTCTCACTGTACTTGGGTCAACCGGAGTCATTGGCACAAACACGCTTTCAGTAGTGGAGTCCATGTCGGCAGGCGAGTGGTCAGTTGTCGCGCTTGCTGCCGGAAAGAACGTTGAAAAACTCGCGCAGCAAGTGCGTCGCCATCGACCGAAGTTTGTCTCAGTCGCAGACGATACTGCGCTCTCACAGTTGCGAGCATTGTTATCGGATCTCGACCCATTGCCTGAGTTCGGCGTTGGCGAAGTTGGTTTGGGTCAGGCGGCTGAGGTGGAGTCAGACGTAGTGGTCACGGGTATTGTGGGGGCGCTCGGGCTGCGCCCGACTTGGCTGGCGATTGCACGGGGTGCCACAATAGCACTGGCGAACAAAGAGACGTTGGTTGCGGCCGGTGACCTAGTGATGCCGTTTGCTCGTTCCAAAGGCGCACAAATTGTGCCTGTAGACAGCGAACACGCTGCGATTTTTCAGTGTCTGCAGGGTGGGGCGGCGTCTGAGGTGACGCGGTATGTTTTGACTGCCTCGGGAGGGCCGTTTCGCACGTGGAGTCCCACCGACTTGGCACAGGCTAGTGTGGAGGCTGCGCTTGCTCATCCCAATTGGGTCATGGGCAAAAAGATCACGGTTGATTCCGCAAGCCTCATGAATAAAGGGCTCGAAGTCATTGAGGCACACCATTTGTTTGCGGCCGCTTATGATAAAATCGACGTAGTCGTCCACCCGCAGAGCGTCATCCACTCGATGGTCGAGTACGCCGATGGGTCAGTGATCGCTCAACTAGGAGCGCCGGACATGCGAGTGCCGATTCAGTACGCTCTTACATTTCCAGTACACCGGAAAAGTTCTTGGCCACGTCTGGATTTTACGGCGTTGTCGCAACTTACGTTCGAGAGCCCGGATACCGCGCGTTTCCCAAGTCTGCGCCTAGCCTTCGAGGCTGGGCGTGCTGGCGGCTATGCGCCATGTGTGTTGAATGCCGCAAACGAAGTCGCTGTCGAAGGATTTTTGCAAGGGCGAATGACGTTTCTTGGAATGGCGAAACTGGTAGAAGATGTTCTTTCAGTCTGTGCGTCAGGCCAGCCGTCTGATTTGGACGACATTTTCGCGATGGATGATTGGGCGCGCAAGACTGCTCATAGGATAATGGAGAAGGGCGGGTGGACGAGTTGATCGTATTGGGCGTCCTCAAATCCATTGTCGCAATTGTCCTGGTGTTCGTGGTCAGCATCGTGATTCACGAGTATGGTCACTACATCGTGGCGAAAAAGTCCGGTGTGGCCGTGCCGGCGTTTGCCATCGGGTTTGGCCCCAAACTCGTGCGCTGGTTTCGTAATGGGACAGAGTTCTCGGTGCGCTTGTTTCTCATCGGTGGTATGGTCCAACTGGCGGGTGAACTGCCGCAGGACGCGTTGTTCCGAAAGGGAGAAGAGCTCGCTGTCGTGATCGACGAGGACGGTCGGATTACCGCAGTCGGAGAGCCGTCGGACCTGCCCAACGGACAAGTTGCTACATTGAAAGACCTTGACTTGATGCACCGCATGGAGATGACGTTAGTCACTGCGGACGGGGTGGTGACGTACCCGGTCAAGCCGCATGCGAAGTTGATGACAAGCGCGCGTAATTCGATTCCAATCGTCGAACCGCATGAGCAAGTGCTCGGCAAGCCGCTGTGGCAACGGGCCGCAGTGATTCTGGCGGGGCCGTTCATGAACTTCTTGCTGGCCGGTGTGCTGTTCACGCTCATCAACATGCACAATGGCATTGGCCTGAACACACCGACGCTCGGCCAGATTGTCCCCGGTTCAGCCGCTGCACAGGCAGGATTGATGCAAGGCGACCGAGTGGAGTCTGTCAACGGACGGCCAGTCTCTTCGTGGATCCAATTGGTCCGGGTGATTCAGGCTGATAAAGGCAATCCGCCGCAGCCGCTGGCGATTGTGGTCGACCGGCAGGGGGCTACGAAAACAATCGTTGTCAAACCGCGACTGGTCACCTACGCTGGAGCGCACATCCCGCAAGTTGGTGTCATGGAACCGGTCACGAAGAATCCCGTGAGAGCGGTAGGCAGCGGCTTTTCCGCGGTCTACACGGATACGGTTCAGACTCTGCACTTGTACGGGCAGGTCGTGGCCCACCACCAGTATCAGGACCTATCTGGACCCGTTGGCATCGCCGACGTGATTAGTCAACAGGCTCAGTCTGGCATCTGGCAAGTCGTGATGATCACGGCTTTGCTCAGCCTCAACCTCGGCTTGTTCAACCTGCTCCCCATTCCAGCCCTGGACGGCGGCCGGTTGCTCTTTATGCTCGTGGAGATGGTGCGTGGCAAGGCGCTTGACCCGCGTCGAGAAGGTCTGGTTCATTTTGTTGGCTTTGCGCTTTTGATGCTGTTTGCGGTTGTGATTACGGTGCGAGATGTAACCCGACTGTTTTGACGGATGTGTAGGGCCGCTGCACGGCGGCCCTCGGGCGTGGGAGGGAAATCATGAGACAGAGTCGACTGTTTTTGAACACACTGCGTGAAACACCTGCTGAGGCCGATGTTGTCAGTCACCGTTTGATGCTGCGGGCCGGGTTGATTCGTCAACTCTCAGCAGGCGTGTACACGTTTTTACCGCTCGGGTACCGGGCGTTAGCGAAAGTCGAAGCGATTGTCCGGCAAGAGATGGACAGAGCCGGGGCTCAGGAGATTTTTATGCCCGCTATGCAGCCTGCCGAGTTGTGGCAGCAGTCCGGCCGATGGGACGACTATGGTCCGGAGTTGGTGCGTTTTTCAGACAGACACGACCGCACCATGGCGCTTGGACCCACACACGAAGAAGTAATCACGAGCTTGGTCCAAAATGAGGTTCGCTCGTGGCGACAGCTCCCTTTTACGCTCTATCAAATTCAAACCAAGTTTCGCGATGAGCGGCGTCCTCGCGCAGGGTTGCTGCGCGGACGGGAGTTTCGCATGAAAGACGCGTACTCGTTCGACGTAGACGAGGCAGGGCTCGACCGTAGTTACCAAGCGATGTACGACGCGTACTGCCGCATCTTTGACCGGCTTGGAGTTGAGTATAGGGCCGTCGAGGCCGATTCCGGTGCGATTGGCGGCGAAGGTGGAAACCACGAGTTTATGGTCATCTCTGCTGCCGGGGAAGACACAATCGCTGGCTGCTCGAAGTGTTCGTATGCAGCAAACATCGAAAAGGCAGTGGGACAAGCTTTGTCGGTGGCGGATGCAACAAGTACACCAGCGTCTGAGACCGTGGCGACACCTCATGCGCGTACAATCGAGCAATTGGTGGCTTTGCTCGGTGTCGACGCAGGGCAGATTGTTAAAGTGTTGGTCTACATGGCAGATGGGAAACCCATTGCGGCCTGTTTGCGTGGCGACCATGAAGTAAACGAAGTGAAGCTAAAGAAGGTGCTTCGCGCTCGCACGTTGGAGCTGGCGAGCGCAGAAGAAGTGTCGCGCTTCACCGGCAAGCCGGTCGGCTTTGTCGGGCCAGATTGTGGACTGCCAGTCGTTTTTGACCGTGACATTCTTTCCATCACGGATGGCGTAGTTGCATCGAAGGTGCCCGATAGCCACGACGTGCATGTGGTCCCCAATCGCGACTTCACTGTGGCCAAGACCGCGGACATCCGAGTTGTGCGAGCAGGGGATGCGTGCGTACAGTGCGGTGCGCCGCTGGTCTTCATGGGCGGTATTGAAGTCGGGCATGTGTTTAAGCTTGGCACCAAGTACACGCAGGCGTTTAACACGCGCTACGCGGACGAGTCGGGTGCAGAACAGCTGATTATTATGGGCTGCTACGGGATTGGCACGTCGCGGATTATCCCTGCAGTGATTGAGCAACTCCATGACGAAGACGGCATTATCTGGCCAATTGCCATTGCGCCTTACCACGTACATGTCGTACCCGTCAACAGCCGCGACGAGGAGCAGGGGAGCGTGGCCGACTCGCTCTATCACCGCTTCCTTGCGGCAGGTGTTGACGCACTGATTGACGACCGCGACGAACGCCCTGGCGTCAAGTTCAAAGACGCGGATTTGATCGGGCTACCCGTGCGCATCACGGTAGGAAACAAAGTCAAAGAAGGCAATGTCGAACTGAAGATTCGACGGACCGGCGAAGTGCAAGTCTTACCCATAGAAGAGGCCTTTCGAACAGTTCTTGGTCTTGTCAAGTGACAGGAGGAAATGACCAATGGCCGTCCCGGAGCCGCTGAAACCAATAGCGACAGCTGGTGCTGCCCCTGTGCAGCGTCTTCCGGAAGGAAGTGTTGAACGCGTTGTCGTCCACTTGTCTACAAGGCGGGTGGACGTGTTTTTGCCAACTGTGTTTTCGTCCGTGGCAACTGTCGGGTTTGCTGACTCAGGCTCCACTGACGTAGTTGCTGACGAATTGGCGGCTCAGGCGCGCGCTGCAGTTGAACGTAGCAACCAGGTTCGGGCAGCCTCAGCCGCGCTGTCCTCCGATGGGAGTGCGTTCGTCGAAGTGTTGGCGCCGGCTTGGCAAGAACACCCGAGTCGGTTCCAGTGGGATGCCATTGTCGCCGCCCTCGTTGAACGGTTTGTCAGTGACGAGCCAGTGGTCGGTAATTTGCTTCGCCACGCGACGGTGCGCGTCACTGGTCACGACAAACGCGACGACGGTGCATCGGACTCTGAGGAACCGTATGCGGCCGTCCTGTTTTTACTTGGGAATGACACGGAACAGGCGGCGCTCGAGCGTAAACAAGCGAGTGTCAGGCTCACGCGTATTGCACAGGAGTCCTTCGGTGTCGACGTTGATGTTCAATTGTCTGTCGACGTGGCGGCTGAGGACCGCGCCAAGGCGATGTGGGAGCAGCTTCAACGGACCGAGCGCGAACAGGTACAGGAAGTCATGACGCAGGCAGCTGAGGCAGAAAAACGCAAGGCGGAAGAACCTGCTGCGCCGGACCGTTCTGGCGGCGGAGAGCGGCCTTGGCGCCAGCGCCGGGGCGACGACACACCGCTTGCGCCGATGACCATCGGTCGAATCCCGGATCGACCAGCTACTCCCATCCACGAGATTGTCGACGAAATGCGTTCTGTCATCATCGAGGGGCGCCTGTTCAAATACGAGCAACGCACACTGCCAAGCGGTCGTGTCTTGTTCCAGTTCAACGTGACCGATGACTCAGACTCCATCACCGCGAAGTTCTTTAGCAACAACGACCGCCAAACGGATGCCCTTGCGCCACTCGAGGACGGAGTGTACCTGCGTCTTCAGGGACAGGTGCAGTTTGACACATACTCCAAAGAGATCGTCTTCATGGCTCAGGATATCGCGCCCTTAGAACTGCCGACGCGGGTGGATACGGCTGCGCAAAAGCGCGTGGAACTTCACCTGCACACGCCAATGTCCGCGCTCGACGGAGTGACGCCAGTCAAGGACTTCATCAAGACGGCTGCAAAGTGGGGACACCAGGCCATCGCGATCACTGACCACGGCGTTGTGCAGTCGTTTCCAGAAGCGTATAGCTTGGGCAAGAAGCACGGCGTTCAGGTCATCCTCGGAGTCGAAGCGTACGTTGTCGACGACGGGACCCCGATTGTCTACTACACCGACGGCAGAGTGCTCAGCGACGAAACAGAGTACGTCGTGTTCGACACTGAGACGACCGGTCTGAACGCGCGTGAAGACACCCTGATTGAGATTGCGGCCGTGCGCATGAAGGGAAAGAAGATCGTCGGCAACTACGAGACATTGATTGACCCAAAGCGCGGCCTTTCTCCAAAGATCACGGAGTTAACCGGGATCTCCGAAGACATGCTCGTTGGTCAACCGGAGTTGGAAGAGGCTCTGGTCGCTTTTAGTGAGTTTGCAGAAGGGGCAGTGTTGGTCGCACACAACGCTGAGTTCGACGTCGGCTTCTTGGCACAGTGTCGTGGGCGGGTTGGACTGCCTGTCTGGCGTCCGCCAGTGATTGACACGCTGGCGCTTGCGCGGTCGCTGTATCCGGGCGCGAAGAACTACCGCTTAAAAACCCTCACGCAGAAGTTCAGCGTGGAACTTGTCAATCATCACCGCGCCCTCGCGGACGCGGAAGCGACCGGCAAGGTGTTTGCGCATATGCTGGCCGAACTCGAATCGCGCGGTTTAACTGACCTCACTGCGGTTGAAAGCATCGCAGCAACAGCCGACACGTCGAAAGTGCGACCGTTTCATGCCACTGTGCTGGTGCAAAACCAGACGGGACTGCGAAACCTGTATGAACTTGTATCGCTCTCCCTGACGCAGTATTTGTACCGTGTGCCGCGAATTCCGAGAAGTGAACTGGTCCGTCGCAGGGAAGGTTTGCTGATTGGCACCGCCTGCCAAAACGGTGAACTCATTCAATCGTTTCTGCGTGGAAAAAGCATAGAAGAGATTGAAGAAGTCTGTCGCTTTTACGACTACCTTGAAATTCAACCGTTGTCTCATTATGAGAACCTGCTCCGGGAGGAACTGGTTCAGAGCTATGAGAGTGTGCGAGATATTCACAGACAGATTATCGAGATCGCATCCCGTCTTGGCAAACCGGTCGTCGCGACCGGGGATGTGCACTTCCTGAACCCGGCAGACGGTATTTACCGCGAGGTTTTCCTGCAGTCTCAACATGGCGTGGACGCCAGTAAGCAGCCTCCACTCTACTTGCGGACGACCGATGAAATGCTCGAGGAGTTCCGCTACCTCGGCGACGTCGCACCTGCGGTCGTGGTCCACAACCCAGCAGCGCTTGCGGCTCAAATCGAGGATGTGCGTCCGATTCCAACCGAGTTGTTCACGCCCGTGATCGACGGGGCAGAGGATGAAATTCGCGACCTGTCGTACAGCAAGGCGCGACGGATGTACGGCGATAACCTGCCGGAAATTGTGGAGAAGCGCCTGCAAAAGGAACTCCACTCGATTATCACGAATGGTTTCTCCGTGATCTATCTCATCGCACACAAACTGGTCACGAAGTCGCTGGCGGATGGATACTTAGTCGGTAGCCGTGGTTCTGTCGGTTCGTCATTAGTTGCTACGATGACCGACATTACAGAAGTGAACCCCTTGCCGCCGCATTACTTGTGTCCCAACTGCCAGTACAGTGAATTCTTCGAGGATGGCAGCTATGGTTCCGGATTTGACCTGCCGAGCAAAACGTGTCCGTCATGTGGCACTGCGCTTCTGAAGGACGGTCAGGACATTCCCTTTGAGACGTTTCTTGGATTTGAAGGCGACAAGGTTCCGGATATCGACCTCAACTTCTCTGGTGAGTATCAACCGCGGGCCCACAAGTACACGGAAGAGTTGTTCGGTCGTGACCACGTCTTTCGCGCAGGCACCATCTCCGCAGTGGCCGAGAAGACTGCGTACGGGTACGTGCGTAAGTTTGCGGAAGAACGCGGATTGGTGATGCGAAACGCCGAGATCGACCGGTTGGTGACCGGCTGTACTGGCGTCAAGCGGACGACCGGGCAGCACCCTGGCGGTCAGGTTGTCGTTCCTGCGCATGTGTCGGTATACGATTTTACACCCGTACAGTACCCTGCAGATGACAAGAATGCAGGGACGCTCACTACCCACTTTGACTACCACTCTGGCCTTGAGAGCTGTCTCTTGAAACTAGACATTCTGGGTCACGACGACCCGACTGTCATTCGCATGCTGCAGGACTTAACGGGTGTGGACCCAAAGACAATTCCCCTCGACGACCCCGCCGTGCTCGGCTTGTTCCGTGGCACCGAGACGCTCGGGGTAGATACGAAGGCCATCCGGTCGGTGACGGGAACGTACGCGATCCCGGAGTTTGGGACGAAGTTCGTCCGGCAGATGCTCGAAGACACGCGGCCGACGACGTTCTCTGAACTCGTCCGCATTTCCGGCCTGTCGCACGGCACCGATGTGTGGTTGAACAACGCCCAGGAACTGATTCGGGGTGGGACTGCAACTCTGTCTGAAGTCATTTGCGCGCGCGACGACATCATGGTCTATTTGATTCACAAAGGGCTTGAGCCAGGTCGAGCGTTCAAAATCATGGAGTCAATCAGAAAGGGTAAAGGTGTCAAGGACGAAGACGCCGAGTACATGCGTTCGTTTGACGTCCCGGAATGGTATATCGAGTCCGGGAAAAAGATCAAGTACATGTTCCCGAAAGCGCACGCGACCGCCTATGTGCTGATGGCGATGCGCATTGCCTGGTTCAAGGTACATTACCCGCTCGCCTTTTACGCTACTTACTTCTCAGTGCGCGCAGACGATTTCGACATTCCTTTGCTAGTGAGTGGACGCACCGCGATTGAGCGAAAGATTGAGGAGATCGAACAAAAGGGCAACGCAGCTCTACCGAAGGAGAAGAGTTTGCTGACCGTCCTCGAGGTTGCGTTGGAGATGGTCGTGCGAGGCTTCAAATTTCTACCGGTTGACCTCTACGAGTCCGACGCTGCGCGTTTTCGCACAGTGGGCGAAGACAGGTTGCTGCCGCCGTTTGCGGCGATTGCTGGGGTTGGCGAGTCTGCCGCAACAAACTTGGCACAGGCACGGGAAGATGGACCGTTTTTGTCGATCGAGGATTTACAGACGCGCAGTCGGGTGTCGAAGACCGTGATCGAAATTCTCGACGGTATGGGTTGTCTGACCGGCTTGCCAGAGAGCAATCAGTTGTCCTTGTTCTGATCTGTGCATCAGATTGGTGATGTGGACGCCATCGCTAGGAGGGGTTTGATGAAACTGCACTACCTCGGCCCAGAGGCCACATTCTCACATGAGGCGGCTGCTAGGTTCGGCACCTTGCTTGGCCTTCGCGACCTCGAACTCGTTGCAGAGCCGACCATCCCGCAAGTGATACAAGCCGTCGCCGATGAAGAGACGGGTTCTCTGGATGTGCTTGGGTGTATACCCCTCGAGAACACTGCACAGGGCTCAGTCACGGCGACTTGGGACGTGCTCGGACGTGTCGCACGGCGCTCTGTAGAGCCTGACCCTGTTCGTGAGGCGGCGCTTCGCCTGCAGATTCTCGCGTCCTTGCGCATTCGTGTGGAACAGTATCTGATTACGGTGCCAGACACTGACCTGACGAACGTCGAGGAAGTGTACTCGCACCCGCAAGCACTGGGGCAGTGCGAGCTTTGGTTGCACGAGCATCTTCCTCGGGCGCGGCAGACGGCAGTCGCGAGCACGGCCCGAGCTGCGGAAATAGTTGCCGAGTCAGGTGACGGACGGGTGGCTGGCATCGGTACGCGCACTGCTGCGGCCAAGTACGGCTTGCAGCCATCGGACCGCCCGATTCAAGACGCGACCGGCAACGAAACTCGTTTTGCCCTGTTTGGTAATGCCCGCGTGGCGCGCGTTCGCCCGGACGGTGGGCGCTGGACGCTGTCGCTCCTGCTGGCAAACGTACCGAATGTGCCAGGGGGACTCCTGCGCGCCCTGCAGCCCATGTATGACAACGGGTTCGACATGAGCCGTATCGAGTCGCGACCCGTTGGTGACAAACTTGGCATCTATCTGTTCTTCGTCGACCTATTGTGGACTCACTCAGCCCGTCACGCTGGCGAGGTGGCAGCGTGGCGAAGGGTGCGCGAGGCCCTGACGGCACAGGGGGTCGAAATCATTCAGCTTGGGCTGTTTCCTGAGCTCGAGTAGAGACGCGACGAAATACAGGGCTGTCCTCGGAGGCATTGAATTGCCTGTTCGGACAGCCCTGTTTTTGTTGCGTAGGCAGTTTCTTCGGGCACGGAGTTTAGGAGGTGACGGACTGCTTGGCGCCCTTTTCACGAGCAGTCTTCGCGAGTTTGCGTTTGCGCAGACGGAAGTTCTGCGGCGTGATCTCACACAGTTCGTCGTCCTCGATGTAGGAAATCGCCTGCTCCAGCGAAAGGTTGCGCGGGGATTTCAGGCGTGTTGTCTCATCCTTTGTCGCTGAGCGAACGTTGGTCATGTGCTTCTGTTTCACAATGTTGATCGTCAGGTCGTTCTCGCGAGCGTGTTCACCGACAATCATGCCTTCGTAAACGACCGTTCCAGGCGTGATGAAAAACACGCCACGGTCTTCGAGAGACTGCAAACTGTACGTAGTCGCAACGCCGCTTTCGCTGGCGACCAGGACCCCTTGCCGGCGTGTTTGTACCTCGCCTTTCCACGGTTCGTAGCCTGCGAACGACTGGTGCATCGTGCCGTACCCTCGGGTCATCGTCAAAAACTCATTGCGAAAGCCGATGAGACCTCGCGCGGGAACGGAAAACTCGAGCCGCGTTGTGTCACCAAGGGTCGATGGTGTCATGTCCTGCATTTCACCGCGCCGTACACCGAGCGCTTCAATCACGGCACCGACGGCATCGTTCGGGACATCCGCCATCAGGCGCTCGATCGGCTCCATGCGCTTACCGTCTACCTCTTTCAGGATGACGTGTGGCTTGGACACCTGCATCTCGTAGCCTTCGCGGCGCATCCGCTCAATCAGAATGGACAAATGCAACTCACCGCGGCTCGATACGAGAAAAGTATCGGCGTCTTCTGTGTCTTCCACCCGAAGACTGACATCCGACTCCATTTCAGCGTACAAACGCTCGCGTAGTTTGCGCGACGTGACGTACGTGCCTTCGCGGCCGGCGAGTGGACTGTTGTTCACGAGAAACGACATCTGCAGTGTCGGTTCGTCGATTGTCAAAACATCGAGTGCTTCCGGATTAGTCGCGTCAGCCACCGTGTCTCCCACAGTGATGTCGCCGAGGCCTGCGAGCGCGACAATGTCACCGGCTTCAGCCAACTCGGTTTCGACGCGGCGTAGTCCTTCAAAGGTGTAGAGTTTGGTGATGCGCGACTTGCGTACTCCACCGTCGCGGTCGAGAATGGCGACTGTGTCGCCAAGCGAAATCTGTCCACGGACAATCCGGCCGATGCCGATGCGCCCGAGAAATTCGTTGTAGTCGAGCATCGTCGCTTGCCACTGCAGCGGTCCGTCAGGATCAACTTGTGGCGAAGGAATGTGTTCTACAATCGCCGAGAACAGTGGTTCCATGTTCTCGCCCATGACTGACGGGTCCACTGAGGCCGTACCGCGCATCCCGGACGTGTAGACGACTGGGAAGTCGCACTGCTCCATGTTCGCTCCGAGTTCAATGAACAAGTCGAGTACTTCATCCACCACTTCTTGTGGACGTGCGTTTTCACGGTCCATTTTATTCACGACCACAATCGGTGCCAGACCTTGTGCCAGAGCCTTTTGCAGGACAAACTTGGTCTGGGGCATGACACCTTCGAAAGCGTCGACGACAAGCAATACGCCGTCGACCATTTTGACGATACGTTCCACTTCGCCGCTGAAATCAGCGTGACCCGGGGTGTCGACGATGTTGATCTTCAGGTCATGGTACGGGATGGCTGTTGTTTTCGCCAAGATGGTAATGCCGCGTTCTCGTTCGAGTTCGTTCGAATCCATCGCCCGTTCCTGGACCTGCTGGTTGCTGCGAAACAGGCCGGACTGGCGCAGTAACTGGTCGACCAAGGTGGTCTTGCCGTGGTCAACGTGTGCGACGATGGCGACATTGCGCAACCGGTCTGCAAATTTTGAGTTCATGTGATCCTTCACCTCAGTTGAATTCCGAAAGAAGCGCATGCCTCCACGCCCCGCACCCACTTAGACGCGGGACTTCGGTGATCGATTGGATGTTGACAATTTACCTTACCATGCCCTTAGCTTATTGGCAATGTGCACAAGTGTCACGATGCGGTTCCGGTTTGCAGGGTGCGGGGTACGATGATATAATATGATCGGTTAAGCTTCGTATAGGTTGTGGCGCGAAGAGTGGGGCAACCCACTCTTCAATTTATGACAGCCCTGTACGGCGTGACGACGGTGCCGCTCTCTGACAGGGCACAAACCCGGGTGCGAATGTGCCGCGACACGCGGACACAGATCGAGGGAGGAACGACGAGTGCCGAAGGAACGTGTGGTCGACATCGTAGAACAACTGACACTGCCCATCCTGGAGGCCCACGAACTTGAACTTGTGGACGTCGAGTACAAGAAGGAAGGCGGTAGTTGGTTTCTGCGCGTTTTCATCGACAAACCGGGTGGTGTAGACATTGATGACTGCAGCAAGGTCAGCGAGCAGTTGTCCGATCGCCTCGATGAAGTCGATCCGATTCCTACAGCGTATTTCCTTGAAGTTTCATCGCCCGGCGCCGAGCGTCCGTTGAAAAAGCCTGCCGACTTTGAGCGGGCCGTGGGCAGTTACGTGCATGTGTCGCTGTATCAACCGCTCGATGGGCAAAAGGCGTTCGAAGGTGTGCTTTTGTCTTATGGTGCAGATGGTGCAGAACTCGAAGTGCGCGAAAAGGGTGTACGAAAACATGTGCACATCCCGGTGGACGCCGTGGCGTCTGCTCGGCTGGCAATTGAATTCTAAGTGTGTGAGCCGGGGAGTGGCCTGGCATGAAAGGGGGGACGGAGCGCCATGAACGCAGATTTCATTGAGGCGCTGACACAACTCGAGCGGGAAAAGGGCATCGACAAAGACACTCTGCTTGAAGCAATTGAAGCGGCGCTGATTTCAGGGTATAAACGCAACTTCAATTCCGCGGCGAACGTCCGCGTGCAGATTGACCGCGATACAGGGGAACTCCGAGTGTTTGCCCGCAAGGATGTGGTCGAAGAACTCTCCGACCCACGCCTCGAAATCAGCCTCGATGCCGCGCTCGACATCAGTCCGACTTATCAGGTTGGCGATATTGTTGAGATTGAGGTGACACCACGAGACTTCGGGAGAATTGCAGCACAGACGGCAAAGCAGGTTGTCACCCAACGCATCCGCGAAGCGGAACGCTCAATTGTCTACAACAAGTACGTTGACCGCGAAGAGGAGATTGTTACAGGTATCGCGCAACGGGTCGATCCGCGGGTTGTGTACATCGACTTGGGTGAGACTGAGGCGGTGCTGCCACACAACGAAGTCATGCCAACGGATAATATCAAGAGCGGGGACCACGTGAAGGCGTTGATCACACGGGTGGAGCGGACTTCGAAAGGACCGCAGGTCGTACTATCGCGTACACATCCGGGGTTCCTGAAGCGTCTTTTTGAACTGGAAGTACCCGAAATCTACGATGGAGTGGTGGAAATAAAGGCTGTCTCTAGAGAAGCCGGGCATCGTTCCAAGATCGCGGTGCACTCACGCAATCCAGAAGTGGACCCGATTGGCGCCTGTGTAGGCGCGCGGGGCATGAGAGTGCAGGCGGTCGTCGGTGAACTTCACGGTGAGAAGGTCGACATCGTAAAGTGGAGCGAGGATGCAGCGGAGTTTGTCGCGAACGCCTTGTCACCTGCCAAAGTCGTTGAAGTGCAGACGTTCGAAGAGGGAAAGGTCGCTCGGACGATTGTGCCAGACTACCAACTGTCGCTCGCGATTGGCAAGGAAGGGCAGAACGCCCGACTTGCGGCGAAACTGACGGGGTGGAAGATTGATATCAAGAGTGAATCACAGGCGGCTGAATTCGGTGTGTTTGGCCAAATGTCAGCTAAACCTGATGAGGACGACGAAGTGGGTACGCTCTCCAGCGACTGGTTACGCGAACCGTAGGGTTTGTGCGTGAATCGCTGCGGAGTTGGTATCTGTGAAGGAGGTGAGGCCCGTTGCAACCGCACGTAAAGAAGATCCCGCTCCGAAAATGCGTCGGTTGTGGACAAATGCTCCCAAAGCGCGAGTTGGTGCGCGTGGTGTTGACGCCCGAGGGCGACATCGCACTAGACGCCACTGGGAAGCGCAATGGGCGCGGGGCATATCTTTGCGCCAAGGCCGAGTGTTTGACTTTGGCCAGGAAACGTAAGGCGCTTGAGCGGTCCCTGAAAACCTCCATACCGGCTCCTTTGTACGATCACTTGGCAGCACAGCTACAGGAGGCGGGTGGATGAAGGGCACGAGTGAAGACCACCACGAGGTGCGGCACGGAGGACAACCGCCGATTGAGGCACAGGTTGTATCGGCGGATGCAAGGCTGCCTAAAGCGGAACAGCGTTGCCTGCAGTTGATCGGCTTGGCGCTTCGAGGGCGTCGGGCAGTGATCGGCAGTGACGCAGTGTTGGAAAGGGTCCGTGATGGAACAGCGGCGATTGTCTTCCTTGCCGCGGATACCGGCGCGAACGCAGAGAAGAAGTACCGTGACAAGTGTGCGTTCTACAAAATTCCGCTGGTCAGGACCTTCACTCGCTCAGAACTAGGTCGTGTGTGCGGCCGTTCAAATATTGTCGTGGTTGCTGTAACCGACCCCGGGTTTGCAGCGACAATCCTAAATTGTATCGGGGAATTTCGCGGGGGTGAAGCGTTTGACGAAACTTCGGGTGTATGAGTATGCCAAGCAATTGAATATGTCGAGCAAGGAAATTATCACGATTTTGAATCGACTTGATGTCCCGGTGGCGAATCACATGAGCGTCATGGACGATTCGATGGTCAATAAAGTGGAACAGTTTTTTTCTGATGTCAAACAACGGGCGGCACAACGCCACGCGAGCGAGGTGGAACGTGAGTTGCGCGAAAAGCAGCGGCAACGGGAGCGTCAGGCTCGCTTGGCCAGACAAGAAGAGCAGCGGCAACAAGGTCAGACCCGGCAGACCGATACTAGGACCGGCAGTGGAAGTCCCCGCGTTGAAATGCGCCCGGGCGCAGCTCATGTTGGCGGGGTCGAGTCAGGACAAGGAAACACTTCTCCGCACATGGATGCCGGACACACAGCGCGCACTGAAGTTGCTCAAGCACCACGCGCAGACGGTGGACACACGCAACGTGCAGACGCTCCACAAATGCCACGTGAAGACGTAGCTCAAGTGCAGCGCACAGAGGTGGGGCAAACCGCGCATGCCGCACAGCAGGTGGAGCATAGCTCGGCCAACAAAGAGATGCAGTCGGCACGTCCAGCGACTGAAGGGACACCACGCCCGGTGGAAGGGTCAGCTCAGCAGAGTGCCGGCAGGCCTGCTCGTCCTGAGGGCGAGAGAGGCTCTTACGGTTCCCGCAATGACAATCGCGGACCGCGTCCCGTTGGCAGTACCGAACGTTCTTCGGAGGGATACGGAAATCGCGGCGGTCAGGGTGGCAACTACGGGAACCGCAGTGGTGGTGCTGGCCAAGGTGGTAGTTACGGGAACCGCAGTGGTGGTTCTAGCCAAGGCGGCGGCTACGGGAACCGCAGCGCTGGTGGCGGTCAAGGCGGCGGTCAAGGCGGCAACTACGGGAACCGCAGCGCTGGTGGCGGTCAAGGCGGCGGTCAAGGTGGTAACTACGGGAACCGCAGCGCAGGTGGCGCAGGTGGCAGTCAAGGCGGCAACTACGGGAACCGCAGTGCTGGCGGCGGTCAAGGCGGCAACTACGGGAACCGCAGCGCAGGTGGCGCAGGTGGCAGTCAAGGCGGGAGCTACGGGAACCGCAGCGGTGGCAGCGGTCAAGGCGGGAGCTACGGGAACCGCAGCGGTGGCGCCGGTCAAGGTGGTGGCTATGGGAACCGTAGTGGCGGCAGCGGTCAAGGCGGCGGTTTTGGGAACCGCAGTGGCGGCGGTCAAGGCAGTGGCTTCGGAGCCCGCAGCGGCGGCGGTCAAGGCAGCGGCTTTGGAGCTCGCAGCGGTGGCGGTCAAGGTGGCGGCTTCGGGAACCGCGGCGGCGCTGGAGCACGTCCGGCTGCGGCAGGGGCGGCTGGCGCCAAGCCCACGAGTACGGCTGCGCGCAACAAAGACCGCGGACGCGCCAAGCCAGATTATGATCGCAACCGCAAAGAAGAGTTTAACGAAAACAAATTGCGCGGCGGCCGCCGACGGGGTGGCCGTGGCGCAGTATCAAATGAAGTTCGCAAGATCGAATTGCCGAAAGAGGTTACCGTTGACGGACCGATGTCTGTGGGCGACTTCGCGAAACTGATTCGCCGCGAGCCTTCTGAGGTCATCAAGAAATTGCTTTTCCTTGGTATTATGGCGACGATTAACCAAGAGATTGAGACAGATGCAATGGAACTCATCGCTGGCGAGTATGGCGTGACGCTGACCGTGACACAACCGGTTGATGAGGAAGCCGTTGACATGCTCATCGAGGAAGAAGCGCCGGAAGTGTTGCAGTCTCGTCCGCCGGTTGTCACGATTATGGGTCACGTTGACCACGGGAAGACGACATTGCTTGACGCCATCCGTGAAAGCAAGGTTGTCGCAAGTGAGGCAGGCGGTATCACGCAGCACATTGGTGCCTACCAAGTGGATGTGGGCGACCGTCAGATCACGTTCCTTGACACGCCTGGTCACGAAGCGTTTACCACGATGCGGGCACGTGGTGCACAGGTCACAGATGTGACAATTTTAGTTGTTGCTGCTGATGATGGTGTGATGCCACAGACGGTGGAAGCCATTAACCATGCGAAGGCGGCGAACGTGCCGATTATTGTCGCAGTGAACAAAATCGACAAAGAGAACGCAAACCCTGACCGCGTTAAGCAGGAGTTGGTCGGTCATGGTTTAGTGCCGGAAGACTGGGGCGGCGACACCGTGTTTGCCCACATCTCGGCGCTGAAGCGGGAAGGCTTGGAAGAACTCTTGGAAATGGTTCTGCTCGTGGCTGACTTGCGCGAGTTGAAAGCGAACCCGATCGGCCGTCCACGTGGTACCGTGATTGAAGCCAGACTTGATAAGGGCCGCGGTCCTGTGGCAACAGTGTTGGTGCAAAACGGTACGCTCAAAGTCGGCGATGTTGTCGTTGCAGGCACCACGTATGGCCGGGTGCGCGCCATGATTGACGACCTCGGTAAGCGCGTGAAAGAGGCAGGCCCTTCGACACCGGTCGAGATCCAAGGCTTTGGTGATGTTCCGAGCGCTGGCGATTTGTTCGTCGTCTACGATGATGAGCGTGCAGCACGCAGCCTTGTTCAGAAACGGACAAACCGGGAAAAGGTTGAACAGCTTCAGGTTACCTCGCGCGTTACGCTTGATGACCTGTACAAACAGATTCAAGAGGGCAACATGAAGGAACTGAACGTGATTGTGAAAGCTGACGTTCAGGGGTCGGTTGAAGCGCTCGTACAGTCGATCGAGAAAATCGATGTATCTGGTGTGCGCGTCAAAGTCATCCACCGCGGCGCTGGGGCCATTACGGAGTCGGACGTTGCGCTCGCGTCGGCGTCGAACGCCGTGATCATCGGCTTTCACGTACGTCCGGATGTCAATGCGCAGCGGGCTGCGGAATCGGAGAAAGTGGACATTCGTTTGTACCGCGTGATCTACAACGCGATTGAGGAACTCGAGTCTGCTATGAAGGGTCTCCTCGATCCTGAATACAAAGAAGCGGTACTCGGTCACGCCGAGGTGCGTGAGGTGTTCAAGATTTCCCGTATTGGTACAGTCGCTGGCTGTTATGTCACGGATGGGAAAATGGTTCGCGATGCAGAGGCTCGTCTAGTTCGCGACGGTGTGGTTGTGTATGAAGGAGCCTTAGAGTCCTTGAAGCGGTTTAAGGACGACGCTCGCGAAGTGCAGACTGGCTTTGAATGCGGTGTGACCTTGGAACGCTTTACGGATGTCAAAGTCGGCGACGTTGTTGAGGTCTTTAAAATGGAGGCTGTCAAGGTACAATAATGACAGTTCGCTCAAACCTGTTTGCGTGAACGAAACGCGCAGTTTCAGCCGAGAACCGGGGGTGTTCAAATGGCGCGCATACGGACGGCTCGTGTGGCCGAACAGATGAAGAAGGAAATTGCGGATTTGATGCGCACCGGCGTGAAGGACCCGAGGATTGGCTTCGCAACCGTTACACGTGTCGAAGTGGCTGGTGACTTGCAGCATGCCAAGGTGTTCGTCAGCGTGTACGGTGACAGTACGGAAAAGGAGCAGACGCTTAAGGCTCTGGAGCGCGCGGTTGGATTTATCCGTGGCGAAGTGAGCCGGCGACTGCGCATGCGGGTGGCGCCGGAACTGGTTTTCCGTCTTGACGAGTCAAGCGAGTACAGTGCGCACATTGAGTCGGTTTTGCGCGAACTGCACGACCAAAGTGGCGCGCGCAGAGACGAGCCGCAAGAGTAATTGTCGACACGAGCCCCGTCCTGAATCTTTGGGGCGGGGCCGTGCTTCGTTTTGCCGATACATATGCAATGGAGTGGAACGAAAGGGGGATCACGTTCTTGATGTGGGAACCGGCACCGCGAGACCGCGCAGGTCTCGATGTGGTCACTGGCGCCCTTCAAAGCGCAGATGAGTGGCTGATTGTCACGCATGAAAATCCGGACGGAGATGCAATCGGGAGTTCTCTCGCCATCGCGCACATTCTCGAGGCACTGGGCAAACAGTGGGCGTTTTTAGTTAGTGAACCGTTGCCAAAGCGTTTTGATTACTTGCCAATGTTCGAACGCGCAGATGTCGTCACGGACCCGGTAACGAGGCGTTATAGCCACATCGTGGCTGTCGATTGCGCCGACCCAGCGCGTTTCCGGCTGGTCTCAGACGCGTTCGCCGACGGGGCGCAATTCGTAAATATCGACCACCACAAAACCAACCCTCACTACGGCTCCGCGGTGTGGGTGGATGCCGCAGCTGCAGCGACATGCGAACTGATTTATCACGTGGCCTGCGGTTTGTCCGTGCCGCTCGAGGTCGACCTCGCGAAGTGTCTGTACACAGGTATTCTCACAGACACAGGCGGTTTCGCCTATCCGAGCACCACCCGCGATGTGCACCAAATCGCTGCTGCTTTGCTTGCGTCAGGGGTGCGGCCATACGACATAGCGGAACCTGCGCTCCAGTCCCGGACCTGGGAGCAGGTGCATTTAATGCAGATGGCTCTGGCAAATCTGGCAGTTTCCGCAGATGGGCAGTACTCGGCACTCTACATCACGCGCGGTATGCTGGATGGAGCTGGAGCTGTTGACGATGATGCAGAAGGGCTTGTGGAGTTCGCGCGCAGCATTGACACGGTTGAAGTGGGGATGTTGTTCCGCGAGACCGTCGACGGGAAAGTGAAAGTTTCGCTTCGTTCCAAGTTCCGAGTGGATGTCTCCCACATCGCTCAGTCATTTGGCGGAGGTGGTCATGCGCGGGCCGCGGGCTGCGTTCTGCCAATGGACCTCGATGCCGCTATGGACGCAGTTGTGCAGCAAGTCGAAGTTGCACTTGCACAGGCTTGAAGCGATGACGAAATCCGGGGTGCTCATCGTAGACAAGCCGACAGGGATGACATCGCACGATGTCGTAGGCAGGGTCCGCCGGGTGTTGCAAACGCGCAGGGTTGGCCATGCAGGTACACTCGATCCCGATGCCACAGGCGTGCTCGTCGTCTGCGTCGGGGATGCGTGTCGCCTTGTGGAGTACCTGAGCGCCGACGACAAGGTGTACGAAGCGACGATTGTTTTCGGCGCATCGACAGATACGGATGACGCGGCCGGCCGGGTGCTTCGCGAGGCATCGGCAGAGAAACTGAGCCGGACCGATGTGGAGACGGCCGCGCAGCGTTTTATCGGCAAGTTGCAACAGCGTGTGCCGCGGGTCTCGGCTGTGCACATTGGCGGCCGCAGAGCGTACGAACTTGCGCGCGAAGGTGAGGATTTTGACGCGCCTGTACGCGAAGTCGTTGTCAGCGACATTGAGGTGTTGGGGTTTGTCGCGGGCGTCCGAGCCACTGCACAACTCAGGGTGGATTGCTCGAAGGGTACGTATATTCGCGCACTTTGCCGGGACCTTGGCGAAGCGCTTGACGTGCCCGCGCACCTCGGGGCGCTCCGACGCTTGCGGTCTGGGCGATTTACTGTCGAACAAGCTATGCCGCTTGATGTCTGGCAGAACACCGCAATGCCGGACTCTGCGCTGTTGCCGCTAGCCCTGGCTGCAGATGCGTTGCCGCAGATGCGTTTGCCTGATGCTTGGTGCGAGCGGTTGGCGATGGGGCAGACCGTGCGCATCCCGACCCGCTTCTGGCCTGGTGAAGGTGGGGAACGTGGCGAATCGCTGCCGCAAGAACAACGGACGACGGTTGCCGCCGGACCGATGGGAACACGCCTTACTGCCGCAGTGTTTTCGGAAACCACGAGTGAACTGGCAGCGGTGGCGGAGGTGGCGTGGCAGGTGCAGGAGTTGACTGTCGCCCCGAAAAAAGTGTTTTGGAAGAGGGAACAGTGATGGAACGGATTCCAGTGACGAGTGCCCCACCTCGGAGTAACGAGCCGTTAGTGCTGGCGATTGGCAAGTTTGACGGCGTACACATTGGCCATCAGGCGATTTTGCGCCACGCTCGCGAAGACTTGGGCCAAGCACGGCTTGCGGTCATGAGCTTTTGGCCGCACCCGGTCTATGCCCTGACTGGAAACGCAGCGTACACCCGACTTTTAACGCCTGGAGACGAGAAACTTCGCCAGTTGGAGCGCCAAGGTGTGGACCGCTTTTTTGACGTCCACTTTACGGCAGAGTATGCAGCAACACCTGCTGAAACCTTCGTTTACGAACACTTGGCACCGCTTCAACTGCAGCGGGTTGTGGTCGGGGAGGACTTCCGCTTCGGACAGGGTGGACGAGCGACCGTCGAAGATTTACAGCGGTTGTGCGGAGACCTTGGTGTTCCAGTCACCATCGTCGGTCCGGTCGAGGAGAACGGCGTAAAAGTCAGCAGTTCCCAGGTGCGACGTCACCTCGCTGCTGGCCGTGTCGAGGCTGCAGAAGCCTTGCTTGGACGGCCGTATGCGCTCGTGGGGAACGTCGTGCACGGCGACGCGCGGGGCAGACTGATTGGCTTTCCAACCGCAAATCTCGGCGGTCTCGAGAGCTTCGTGATGCCCCAAAACGGCGTTTACGCCGCGTCGATCGAGATGCAGTCGGAGGACGACACCCGTCACTGGTTCGGCGTTGTCAATGTGGGTACGCGGCCAACTGTGAACGGGCAGGATTTGCGAGTGGAAGCACACCTGTTTGGGTTCTCAGGGGACTTATACGGGCAACCTTTGCGTGTCTCGTTTCTGCGCCGTGTTCGGGATGAACAGAAGTTTGACGGTGTCGAAGCCCTCACAGCACAAATTGGCCACGACGTGGATTTTGTGAAACGGATGCTCGGTATGCTATAATGTCTATCGTCTCGCGAAACGAAGCCGTACACGTCCGTGTACAGCGCGAGACAATGAACTGTTGCGTGGATAGTCGTTCCCTCCAAACGCTTTCTCCGCACCAGGGATAGGCTTCGATGACAAGGAGGAACTCATCATGTTGACGAACGAGAAGAAGAAAGAGATTATGGAGAAATTCCAAGTGCACCCAACGGACACTGGTTCTCCAGAGGTGCAGATTGCCATCTTGACGGAGAAGATCAGCTACTTGACTGACCACTTCCGTGTTCACAAGAAGGACCATCACTCCCGCCGCGGCCTGTACAAGATGATCGGCCACCGCCGCAATCTGCTGAACTACCTGCGCAAGAAGGATGTCAACCGCTACCGCGAGCTGATTCAAACTCTGGGTCTGCGCCGGTAGTTTGGTGCATATCAACCGAGGACGGGTCGCCTTGGCCCGTTTGCGAATCGAAGCGGGCACTTGCCCGCTTTCTTTCGATCCCGCATGACGATAAGCCGAGGGCAGGAATCGACCTGGCAAAGCGAGAAATGCACATAGCGTACATACGGGTTGAACATGGAGCAACACCGCTGTCCGGTATCTTAGTACTGTGCACGCATCAGACAGCGGTCACGAGAAGGAGGATGTTGGACAAGTATGGTCAAACGACGTGAATTTGATGTCGCTGGCCGCAAGATGGTGCTCGAGACGGGGCGACTCGCCAAACAGGCGACTGGCGCTGTGCTCGTCTCCTACGGGGACACCACGGTACTTGCGACGGTGACGGCTTCCAATGAGCCAAAAGACCTTGATTTCTTTCCCCTCACGGTGAACTACGAAGAGCGCTACTACGCTGTTGGGAAGATTCCGGGTGGTTTTATTAAGCGTGAGGGTCGCCCAAGTGAAAAGGCGATTTTGGCTTCGCGACTGATCGACCGCCCAATTCGCCCACTCTTTCCGGAAGGTTTTCGCAACGACGTCCAAGTCGTAGACATCGTGATGTCTGTCGACCAAGACTGTGCACCCGAGATCACGGCGATGATTGGCACCTCGGCCGCTCTGACGATTTCGGACATTCCGTTTGCGGGTCCAATTGCAGGAGTCATCGTTGGTCGAGTCGACGGGCAACTGGTGATTAACCCGACTGTTGACCAAGCGGAGAAAAGCGACCTTCACCTGACCGTCGCGGGCACTAAAGACGCGATTGTGATGGTTGAGGCGGGAGCCAACGAGATCCCGGAATCGACCATCCTCGAAGGCATCCTTTACGGACATGAAACGATTCGTCAAATTATCGCGGAGATTGAAGCTTTCGCCGCGGAAGCTGGTGTGCCAAAGCGCGAGGTGAAGTTGCACGCAGTCGATGCGCAGTTGAATGAAGCCGTTCGCGGATACACGACAGAAGCGATTCGCACGGCGGTCCAGAATCCGGACAAACTGGCGCGCGAGGCGGCCATCGAGGCGGTTAACGCGGATGCGCAGGCACACTTTGCCGAAGCGTATCCGGAACAGGTGAAGGCTATTGGGGAAGTCCTGCATGACATTCTCAAGGAAGAAGTTCGCCTCGCCATTCTCGATGACGGCATCCGGCCGGACGGCCGAAAACTCGACGAGATTCGTCCGATTACGTGTGAAGTTGGGTTGCTGCCACGGGCACACGGGTCTGGTCTGTTTACGCGGGGCCAGACACAGGCGCTCTCCATCTGCACCCTCGGGGCGATGGGTGACGAGCAGATTTTGGACGGACTCGGCCTAGAAGAGTCGAATCGCTATATGCACCACTACAACTTCCCGCCGTTTAGCGTCGGTGAAGCACGGCCGTTGCGCGCTCCAAGCCGTCGCGACATTGGCCACGGAGCACTCGGTGAACGTGCGCTCGATCCTGTCATTCCAGGACCGGACGAGTTTCCGTACGCGATTCGCGTGGTTTCGGAAATCCTTGAGTCAAATGGTTCAACTTCTCAGGCGAGCATCTGCGGCAGCACAATGGCTTTGATGGATGCAGGTGTGCCGATTAAAGCACCGGTCGCGGGTGTTGCCATGGGCTTGGTGAAGGAAGGCGACAAAGTCGCCGTCCTGACGGACATCCAAGGCCTCGAAGACCACCTCGGCGATATGGACTTCAAGGTTGCAGGGACAGCTGCTGGTGTAACGGCAGTGCAAATGGACATCAAAATCGCGGGCATCGACCGCGAGGTACTGGAACGTGCGCTCCAGCAAGCGCACACGGGGCGGATGTTCATTCTCGGAAAAATGATGGAGGCCATTTCGTCACCCCGCATGGAATTGTCGAAGTTTGCGCCGCGCGTCATCACAATGCGCATCCACCCCGACAAAATCCGCGATGTAATTGGACCGGGCGGGCGCATTATCAACAAGATTATCGAAGAGACGGGTGTGAAGATCGACATCGAGCAAGATGGTCAAGTGTTCATTTCCGGCACTGAAGCCGAAGGAACAGCCCGCGCAAAGGAAATGATTGAGAACATCACCCGTGACGTGGAGGTCGGGAAAGTGTACCTCGGGAAGGTGACGCGCGTCGAGAAATACGGCGCATTTGTCGAGGTGCTTCCAGGTAAGGACGGGTTGGTGCACGTGTCTCAGGTCGATGAAAACAGGATCAATCGAGTGGAAGATGTGTGTGTGGTGGGTGACGAGGTCTTCGTTAAAGTCACCGAAATTGACGGTCAGGGGCGAGTCAACCTCTCCCGTAAAGACGCGCTCCAGGAAGTGGGTCCGGAACGCGCCACTGCAGAGGAGAAGCGCAACCCATTGCCAGCTTCGGCGCCGACGCCGTCTGCTGCACCGCGCGGCGGCCAGGGTGGAGGTTTCGCTGGACGTGGACCAGGTCGACCACAGGATCGGGGCCCGCGCCGGGAAGGACGCCCGCCACAGGACGCCAGGCGATAAAGCTTCGCCAAATGAATCAACGTTTCAGGTTGGGACAAGCCTTTGCACGGAACATCCTCTCCATTTGGGGAGGATTTTTTTATGACAGGGGTACGCTATGCAGGAAGATGAACTCTGAGACAGAGGGGGAAGTCATGGCATGTTCGACCTGTTTGTACGCGCCGTGCCAGCGCTAGTCATGTCCGCGCTGTGGCCGATTTCATTCCCTGCTTCCGTTCCAGCGACGTCACAAAGTCAACCTGCACGGGTAGCTGCAGATGCGTCTGATGCAAAGCTTGCAGAGGCGCTTGTGGCAGCAGCCGACACCTACGAGATGCAGCCGCTAAACGCCACCGTCGACCGCGTCTGGCACGCAGTCCCTGGTCTCTGTGGCTATTCGCTGGACCAGTCGGCAAGCGTGAAGGCTACTCGCAATGCCGCTGACGGTCGGTTGCATTTGGTGTGGCAGAGCGTACCTGCGGACCGTCGGTTGGCGCAGTTGCCGCCTGAGCCGATCTACAGGGGGCCTGAGGCAGAACGGTCCGTTGCCCTGATGTTTAATGTTTCTTGGGGAGAAGAGTACGTACCCTCAGTGTTGCAGACGTTGCGCGAGAAGCAGGTTCCAGTTACCTTCTTTCTAGACGGAGCATGGGTGCGCAAGCACCCGAAACTAGCTCAGGAGTTAGGTCAATCTGGAGCCGCAATCGGCAGTCATGGCAGTGGGCATCCGGATTTTCGTAAACTTTCTAACGAACAGATTCAAAGTCAGGTACAAGGAACAAATCACATTATCGAGCAGACTCTGCACCGCCGCGTTGATTTGCTCGCTCCCCCAGCGGGTTCATACGACGATCGAACCGTGCGGATTGCTCGCGCAGCCGGTATGTACACGGTGTTGTGGTCTGACGACTCAGTAGATTGGATGAGACCTTCACCTGACCGCATTGTGACGCGAGTTGTCCGCAACGCTCATCCGGGAGCACTGGTGTTGATGCATCCCACTGCGCCGACGGCAGAGGCATTGCCGCAGTTGATCGACCGACTGCGCGCGGCGGGATATCAGTTTAAGACGGTCGAGGCGGTCGTGGCCGAGCAGCGCATATCGCCGCCGCCGGCCGTGTTGAGTGGCCACGCGTAGTTTTGTTATAGTAGAAGATGTTGAAGCTGCCCCAGGAAGGGCGCAGTCGTTCGGTCGAAACACCACCAGACCGGAAGAGAGAGGAGTGGCTGACCATGGCCTACCGCGTGCAATTGCCGAACGGAGTTCGCGTGGTTGGAGAGGAAATTCCGACGATCCGCTCGGTCAGTATCGGCGTGTGGATTGGCACAGGGTCACGTTATGAAACCCTTGAGAACAACGGTATCAGCCACTTTTTAGAGCACATGTTTTTTAAGGGAACGCGCCGCTACTCAGCACGTGAACTAGCGTCTGTGTTCGATGGCATCGGCGGGCAGGTCAACGCGTTCACATCGAAAGAGTACACGTGTTACTACGCGAAGGTTCTCGATGAGCATTTTCCTCTTGCCCTTGACACACTGGCTGATATGCTGTTTCACTCCCAGTTTGCACCGGAAGAGATGGAGAAAGAGAAAAAAGTTGTGATTGAAGAAATTCGCATGGGTGAGGACGAGCCGGACGAATTGGTCATGGATGTTCTGACGGAAAATGTCTACTTCGGTCACCCGCTTGGATACACGATTTTGGGTCTCGAAGACAATCTGCGCCGTTTCACGCAGGGCGACATCTTACGTTATATCGGTGATCGTTACAGTTCGCAAAACATTGTCGTGGCGATTGCTGGGAACATTTCGCAAGCTGCCGCAGTCGCGGAAGTCGATCGGCTGTTCGCGGCAGCCGACAATCGCTTCACGAAGGACATGCACAATGTGACGCCGCCTGTGTTTCAGGCACAGTCAAGTTTTCGTAAGAAGGATACGGAACAGGTCCACCTAGTCCTTGCAACCCCGGGAATTCCAGCGGGTGATTTGGATTTGTACCCGCTGATTTTGATCAACAACGCACTTGGGAGCTCACCGAGTTCGCGGTTGTTTCAGGAGATTCGCGAGGAACGTGGTCTGGCTTACTCCGTGTTCTCGTTTCACTCCGCGTACCGCGACTGTGGCATGTTCGGTGTCTATGCTGGTACTTCTCCGGAACAAGGCGGAGAGGTTGCCGCCCTTATTCGACAGACATGTGCAGACATTGCTGCGCACGGTCTGACTGAAGAAGAACTGCAAAAAGGTAAAGACCAAGTCAAAGGATCGATGATGCTCAGTCTCGAGAGCAGCAGCAGTCGAATGAGTCGGTTGGGGAAAAACGAGTTGTTGCTTGGCCGCGAGGTGACGCTTGATGAGTCGCTCGAAAAAATCAACCAGGTGACTCCCGAAGACATCACCAGGGTCGCCGGGAGAGTGCTGAGCCAACCGTTTGCGACCGCCGCTGTTGGACCCGTGCAAGAGGAGGAATTTGCTCGTTGGACGTCGTGAACGGCCGTCCTGACCAACTTCATGTCAACTATGTGCCTGTTTCACCATTGTTTCACTCCTATTACGAGCCGACGTACGCGTCTGAAGGAGCGGCTGGCATGGACCTACATGCCTGCATCGAAGCGCCGCTTTCCATTGAGCCAGGCAAGCGGGTGCGGGTGCCGACAGGCATTGCGCTGCAGTGGCACGACGCCGCTGTCGTCGCGCTTGTCTACGCGAGAAGTGGACTGGCTTGGCGGTTTGGGATTGGCCTTCCAAACGGCGTCGGTGTCATTGACAGCGACTATACGGGCGAACTGCAGGTGCTGCTGGCGAACTTCGGTGATGACGTCTTTACAATTCAACCGGGAGACCGCATTGCGCAGGTAGTGTTTACCCCCGTCTACCGAGCTCAGTTGGCGAGAGCAGCAGAACTGAGGGAGACGTCGCGTGGGACGGGCGGTTTCGGCTCGACGGGAGTGGCAGCAACAAAGCTCGAGTAACATCCGCGAAGGTCGACAACACCGTATTTACTTGCGTTCTGACCAAGGCGTGTCCGTGTGTATGCAGTCTATACGCGGACACGCCTTTTTGTGTTGGCTGACACCGCTTAGAAGAGTGGGCGCGCACCCACCTGGCACCAGGCACATATGCTACAGCACACTGGCTGGAGAAAGGGGTCTGGCTGCCATGCTAACGGGTCGCAAACTCCTGTTTGTTGGAGGTGACGCGCGGATGGTCGAAGTCATCGCGCAAGCGACCGAACTCGACGCCAGCGCGACGCTTGTGGGCTTTGACCGGTTGAATCGGACGTTTACGGACACTGCAACTGCGCCATTATCTGTGACTGTGTTCAAAGATGTGGACGCGGTGGTGCTGCCAATCGCCGGCACAGATCACTCGGGCCGAGTCGACAGTCAGTTCTGTGACGCCCCGCTCACTCTCACAGAGGCTCACTTTGCAGCAATGCGCGCGGGAAGTATGGTGTTTTCCGGCATTGCGGGACCATGGTTGAGACAGGTCTGCGAGACACATCACTTACGTCTGGTGCGACTCATGGAACTTGATGAAGTTGCCATTCTCAACTCTATTCCGACGGCGGAAGGAGCGGTGGCGCTGGCGATGGAGCACACCTCCATCACACTGCACGGCTCCAAGTCCGTAGTTCTCGGCTTCGGACGGTGTGGACAGACACTGGCGCGGACTCTGCTTGCCCTCGGAGCGCATGTGCGGGTTGTTGCGCGAGATTCAGCACACCGAGCGCGCGTTCGGGAGATGGCTGCTGTGGCGTACACTTTGACCGACCTTAGAACGGCAGTCGCAGATGCCGATGTTGTGTTTAACACGATACCGCACCCCATTCTGACTGCCGAAGTCCTCAGCGGGATGAACCGCGGTGTTGTCATTATCGACATCGCATCAAAACCTGGCGGGACGGACTTTCGCTACACGGAGCGACATGGGATGACGGCGTTGCTCGCGCCAAGCCTGCCTGGACTTGTCGCGCCGCGAACGGCAGGCCGGATTATCGCAGACTCGCTGTGTCGCATTCTCGCACAGGGTTTTACGGATGGGGAGGAATAAGCTGTGGAACTAGCCGGAAAAACTATAGGCTACGCTATCACTGGGTCACACTGTACCTATGAAGAAGTCGCTCCGACCATTTCGAGACTCGTTGAACTTGGAGTACAAGTGGTGCCCATTTTGTCAAACACAGTGATGCAAGTGAGTACTCGATTTGGCGAAGCAGGCGAGTGGGCGCAGAAGTTCGAGGAGTTGGCAGGAAGCCCTGCGATCACCACGATTCCAGAGGCGGAGCCGTTGGGCCCCTCCAAACGTCTCGACTGTTTGGTAATTGCGCCTTGCACGGGCAACTCGCTCAGCCGGCTTGCAAATGCAGTAACGGATTCACCCGTCTTGATGGCGGCAAAATCTACAATGCGCAACGACCGTCCGGTGGTACTCGGGGTCTCGACGAATGATGGACTGGGGCTTAACCTGTATAACATCGCAAAATTAATCAATATGAAAAATATTTTCTTTGTTCCATTTGGGCAGGACGCTCCTCATGTTAAAATGAATTCATTAGTTTCGGCGATGAATTTGATCCCGGAGACGTGTGCGGCTGCGCTCGAGAAGCGCCAGTTGCAGCCAGTGCTGATTGAGCGCTGGCGGGACCCACGGGCGTAATTCCGGGCGAAAAGACAAAGGAGTGGACTACCTGTGACTCGTTTGAAGGCAGCCATTGTCGGCGCAACAGGGATGGCGGGGCAACAGTTTGTTCTGGCACTCTCCAACCATCCACAGTTTGAAGTCGTACAAATGGTGACTTCGAGAGATAAACGGACGTACAAAGAGGCGCTCCAGGAGACAGATGGTTCCTCCCGATGGTCGCTGGGCGCTGATTTGCCTGATGATATGAAGGATGTACCAGTGGTGTCTTCTGAACGCTTTGAGCCAGGCAGTGTGGATGTCATTTTTACGGCTGTCGAATCTGATCTGGCGCTTGAACTTGAGCCAAAATACGGTGCGGTTCGCCCGACGTTCTCGACTGCGAGCGCATTCCGGTACGAATCGGATACACCACTGATTGTTCCAGGAGTCAACGACCATCATGCGGCGCTAGTAAAAAGACAACAGGCGGCCCGAAACTGGAAGGGCTTTGTGTTGCCAATTCCGAACTGCACGACAACGGGTCTAGCCATTACACTGCAGCCGCTCTACCAACACTTCCAAGTGAATCGCGTACTGATGGTATCGATGCAGGCGGTGAGCGGAGCAGGAAGGAGTCCTGGCGTCCGCACCCTCGACAGCCTCGACAATATCATCCCGTTCATCCCGAAGGAAGAGGAAAAGGTGCGTCGAGAGGTCATGAAGATTCTCGGTACACAGACGGATGACGGAATCGAGCCCGCATCTATCGACATCAACTGCATCTGCACGCGAGCGGCTGTGCTCGATGGCCATACGGAGGCAGTTTTTGCTGGTTTTTCGGAGTCGGTTTCAGTTGCTGAGGTAAAGCGCGTGTTTCGCGAACACAATCCAGTGCGAGGTCGCAATCTTCACTCCGCGCCGGATGAGTGGATTCACGTCTTTGATGACCCGTTCCGTCCGCAAGTGCGCCTTGACCGGGACCGTGGTGACGGGATGACTACGTCAGTGGGTCGCATTGAGGAGGAGCCTATCCTTGGCGGTGTTAAGTACGTGCTTGTCTCCCACAACACAAAGATGGGTGCGGGCAAGGGCGCGGTGTTGCTTGCCGAGTGTGCGCTTGAGCAAGGGCTCATTTAACAGGTCCAAGAGAAGCGCGACCACTGTGCAGGGAGCGGCCGTTGCAGTGGAACTGCGGAAGGGGGTTCGTGCGTGAAGATTCTGGTGCAGAAGTTTGGCGGAACATCTGTCGCGACCCTAGAGTCGCGGCTCAAGGCCGCTGAACATATAGAAGATGCTTTGGCGAAAGACTACCGAGTTGTCGTGGTTGTGTCCGCCATGGGGCGTCGCGGAGAACCGTACGCAACCGACTCTCTGCTCTCTATACTCGATGGACTCAGCGCTGTCAACGCGCGTGACCTAGATATCTTGATGTCGTGTGGTGAGGCCATCTCATCGGTCGTATTCGCCGCTATGTTGCGGTCCCGCGGTCATCAAGCCACCGTGATGAGCGGTGGGCAAGCCGGTATTGTCACAAACGACCAACATGGGAATGCGCGCATTCTAGAAATTCGACCGAAGCGAATCCTCGAAGCGTTGCGTGAGGGGCAGATTGTCGTTGTCATGGGGTTCCAAGGCGCGACGTCTGACGGGGATGTGACAACCCTCGGTCGTGGCGGCAGCGACACGACTGCAACCGCGCTAGGCGTGGCGTTAAACGCTGACTATGTGGATATCTTTACGGACGTCGAGGGCATCATGACAGCGGACCCTCGCATTGTCACAGACGCGCGCATGATCCACAGGGTGACATATACCGAGATCTGCAATTTGGCTTATCAGGGTGCAAAAGTGATCCACCCTCGTGCTGTCGAAATTGCTATGCAGAAAAACATCCCGATTCGTGTGCGGAGCACGCACTCCAAGGATGAGGGCACGCTTGTCACGAACGCGTGGTCTGTGCTCGAGAGTAGTGTCCTGCAAGACCGCTACGTAACGGGAGTTACGCAAGCCTCGAATATCACGCAAATTCAGGTGGAAGGGCCTGAAGTCGCCAAAGCGAACATTTTTGAGTGGATGGCGGCGCGTGGCATCAGTGTAGATTTCATTTCGGTATCGCTGGACCGGGTGGCGTATACGGTGGCGGATGCAGACGCGGCGCGCGCCGTGGAGACACTCAAGGAACACGGGTTTGAACCGAGTGTGTTACCTGAGTGCGCAAAAGTCTCTGTCGTTGGGACCTATACTGGTATGCCAGGTATCATGGCTCGCATTGTCGACGCCCTGTCGCGCGAAGGCATCGGTATTCTGCAGTCAGCGGACTCGCACAACACGATTTGGTGCCTGGTGCGCCGCTCGCAGATGGAAGCTGCCGTACGGGCGCTGCACGCAAAGTTTGAACTCGGGGAGTCCGTCGTGCAAGTCTAAAGTCGAATGACGACAGCTTTTCCTGTCGGGGGCTGTTAGGACAAAGTTTACATGACAGACGCTGTAACAATCTATCAGAGGGTAGCCGGAGGTAGCGCCGTCGCTGCCGGGCGGAGGTGGCAAGATGGACCTTGGGAGGTTAGTTACCGCGCTCATTACACCATTTGCGGAAGATGGGCAGGTAGATGAACCGGGCATCGATGTGTTGGTGAATCACTGTATTGACACGGGTACAACGGGGATTGTGGCATGCGGAACGACGGGAGAGTCGCCAACACTCTCACACGAGGAGAAACTGCGTGTCTTTGCCCGAACTTTACAGGCGACCGACGGGCGCATCCCTGTACTCGCAGGAACGAGCAGTAACGACACACGCGCATCAATCGAGCTGTCGAAGGAAGCCGAAGCGATGGGCGTGAACGGACTTTTGCTCGTGGCACCGTATTACAATAAGCCCACTCAAGATGGTTTGTATGCACATTTCTCGGCCATCGCGAATGCAGTTTCAATCCCGGTGATGTTGTACAACATCCCAGGTCGATGTGGAGTGAATATCGAGCCGTCGACGATTTTGCGGCTGGCCAACTCCGTTCCGAACATCGTTGCGGTCAAAGAAGCAAGTGGTGACATTACGCAAATTGGACGCATTGCCGCCGATAAACCTGATGACTTCCTGCTCTACAGCGGCGATGACAAAATGACGTTGCCAGTACTGGCGTTAGGTGGCACCGGTGTCGTCAGCGTTGCATCGCATGTAGTGGGTCAAGAGATGCAGGCGATGATTACAGCCTTTATGGACGGTCGCATCCAGGAAGCAGCGGATTGGAACGGTCGCTTGTTGCCGGTCTTCGAAGGCTTGTTCCAAGTGTCGAACCCTGCGCCGCTGAAAGCTGCCTTGAAGTTGTTGAACTTGCCAGCAGGGGATGTTCGTTTGCCGCTCATCAGCGCGCCGAATCAAGTGCTGCGGTCGCTGTCGATCGAACTTGAACGCCTTGGCAAGCTTGAGCAAGCTCATGTGTAACTGAGTTAAAACCGAACTTCCGAAACCGGACGGGGAACCGTCCGGTTTTTTGCGTCTTCCCGCCAAGTTGTGTTCGCTGAGCCGCAACGGTATAATATCGCTAAGTGACTGGTGCGGCTTTGGTTTTCAAAGAACGAACATCATCACTCATCTGTATGAGACTCGTTGCGAACTTATGTGACTTGCCGGAGCGGAGACGGTAGGCGCTGTAGGTTAGGTCGGTGTGGGTTGTGATGACACCGTAGTGCCGAGTTTCGGAGGTATGTGTGGACTAAACGGGTGAAGTGTGCCCGGATTTTGTCTTGCAAGAGGGAATGATAACGACGGAGGTGCCGACTTGGCAAAGAGCAAAAACAGACTGTCCGTAATCCCACTCGGGGGCTGCGGAGAGATTGGGAAAAACATGTACGCGTACATGTACGGAAATGACATTATTGTTGTGGATGCGGGTGTGAAGTTCCCGGAAGAGGACATGCTTGGAATTGATGCAGTGATTCCAGACATTACGTTCCTCACAGATAACCGCGAGAAAGTACGTGGGATTTTTCTGACGCATGGACACGAAGACCACATCGGCGGACTGCCCTATGTGCTGAAATCTCTGAATGTCCCAGTGTATGGGACAAGGCTGACACTGGGTCTCGTAGAAAACAAACTCCGTGAACACGGGTTGCTCGATAGCGCAAAACTCAACCGCATCGACGGCAACAGTAAAATCAAGGCCGGCGTATTTGACGTTTCGTTCTTTTATCTGACGCACAGTATTCCAGATACAGGTGGTTTTGCGATTCGGACCCCGGAAGGACTAGTCATTCACACGGGGGACTTCAAAATTGATCAGACCCCCGTTGACGGGCGCCCGGCTGAACTGAACAAGTTGGCTGCGTACGGTGACGAAGGCGTGATGATGCTTGTGGCCGACAGCACCAATGCAGAGCGGCCAGGCTTTACGCCATCAGAGCGCACTGTCGGTAAGGCGATTGATGAGATTCTCAGCACCGCACCAGGACGCGTTATTTTGGCGACGTTTGCCTCGAACATCCACCGCGTGCAACAGGTTATCTATGCGGCTGAAAAATTTGGCCGCAAGGTGTCTATTGTCGGCCGCAGTATGGTGAACAACATCACGATTGCGACACAACTCGGGTATCTTCAGGTGCAACCTAATACGCTGGTTGACATTGACGACATCGGCAAGATGGAACCGACCAAACTCGTCATCCTGTCGACTGGAAGCCAGGGAGAACCGATGTCGGCTTTGACCCGGATGGCGCGCTCTGCACACAGGAAGGTCGAAATTTTGCCCGGTGACACGGTGATTCTCGCGAGTAACCCGATTCCTGGCAACGAAAAGTATGTCTTTCGCACGGTTGACCAGTTGTTCCGAGTCGGTGCGAACGTGATTTACCGAGGCGTTCACGTCTCAGGTCACGGCAGTCAGGAAGAACTAAAGCTGATGCTGTCTCTGACCAAACCGAAGTACTTCCTGCCTGTGCACGGTGAGTTTCGCATGCAGCGCATTCACAGTGAACTTGCGGAGGCGACGGGAGTCAAGCCGGAAGACGTCTTTATTCTCGACAACGGCGATGTAGTCGAGGTAGATAATGGAGTTGCGCGGCTAGGAGCTAAGATTCCGTCTGGTACGGTGATGATCGATGGCCTTGGTGTCGGGGACGTCGGCAACATTGTGCTTCGGGATCGCAAGTTGTTGTCTCAAGATGGAATTTTAGTGGTGGTCGTCACACTTTCGAAGACAAGTGGCGTGATTATGTCTGGACCGGATATCATCTCGCGCGGTTTCGTCTACGTCCGGGAGTCCGAAGCGCTGCTAGACGAAGCGAATAAACTCGTCGAAACGACGTTGACGAAAATGGTGTCGGATAACATCAATGAGTGGTCGTCGCTGAAGACAGCTGTGCGGGACGCTCTTGGCAGGTTCCTGTTTGAGCAGACGCGGCGGCGCCCGATGATTCTGCCCATCATCATGGAAGCCTGATTGCTGAAGGTCGATGCCTGATTGCTGTACCTGAACCAAAGTCTGAACAAGCGGCTCTCTCATGGGCCGCTTTTGTATGCCAACTCCACCTACACCTCATACTACAGGCAGAAGGGAGTGTGGGTACACTGGCAGGGGATACACAGGCGCGTCGGGTCAGGTCAGTACAGGAAGAACCGGGCGCTGTGCCGGGCGGAGAATCCGTGGGTGTGGTGGCAAGCGTGGAAGCGCTCGGACAAACCGCTCCGGTGCAGGCGGACGAGTCGAACATCTATTGTCTATCGATCATCGGTCAAGTGGAAGGGCACATTGTATTGCCGCCGCAGAACAAAACAACGAAGTACGAGCACCTGATCCCGCAGTTGGTCGCGATTGAACAGAACGATAAAATTGAAGGGCTGCTACTCATCTTAAACACGGTTGGTGGAGATGTTGAGGCGGGACTTGCCATTGCGGAAATGGTGGCCAGTTTAAACAAACCCACCGTGTCTTTAGTGCTCGGCGGTGGACACTCGATCGGCGTTCCGATTGCCGTGAGTGCCGACTACTCCTTCATTGCTGAGACGGCTTCGATGACGATTCATCCGATTCGATTGACCGGTATGGTGATTGGCGTGCCACAGTCGTTTGAGTACATGGAGAAAATGCAAGAGCGGGTGACGCGTTTTGTTGTGGCGCACTCTGCCGTCAGCGAGTCTGTGTTTCGCGAACTGATGTTGAACACTGGGGAAATGGCCCGGGATATCGGCACCACAGTAGTTGGCCGAGATGCCGTGCGTTACGGGTTAATTCACGAAGTTGGCGGCGTTGGCAGAGCCATTGAAAAGTTGAACGAGCTCATTGCAGCGCGGAGCGCATACGCGAATCTACAAGGAGGCGTGCCCCAGTGAGTCTGATTTGGACTGTCCTTTGCGAGGACGAAGTGTTTGCCGGGTTTGGCGCCGCCGTAACGCCGCCACAGTTGTTGGAGCAAGGGGGAGTCTCGATGCTCGTTACGCCGCTTGGCGACGGAACCGGTCGCATCGAGCGGGTCCTGAGCGCCAGACCGGCAGATTTCCTGCGCGCTGACTGCCAACCGGGGATGCGTGTACGGCTGCCAATGCCGGAGTAGATTTGCGGCAGGACATTGAGATGTCTGACGCGAATCAGTAATACGGAGGCATTCGGCCATGGGACCCCGTCCCGCCGGCTTCCAGTTCAGTGCGTGGAGGCGTGGCATGGGGAAGAAACAGCACCGACAGCAAGTGCTTCGATTCGAATTGACTGGCCTTCTCACGTTTGCGCTTGCGGCGCTGGCGTTGGGAAGGCTCGGTCTCGTTGGACGCTATGTGGACGTGGCGTTTATCTACTTGGCAGGGTCGTGGAGTTGGCTGGTTCCTGTCTTCATTGGGTACGCCGCTATTTATATGATGGTTCAGCGCTCTCGTTTTCCTTGGAACAACCGCCATATGGGTCTGCTTATTCTGTTCCTGGTCTGGTTGACGCTGATGGAACTCGACCTGTTTCAAAAGACAGTTGACTTACAGGCAGCTTCTTTGTTTCAGGCGACATGGAATGCGATTGGACAGATGAGCGATCAAGTGTTGGCAGTGCCTGGCGCAACCATCCCGCCGAACGGGGCGGGTGGAGGACTCGTCGGATATTTGTTCTTTTCTGTCTTTCACTACCTGTTCTCTACACTTGGTACAATTCTTGTCCTGTTCATCGGCGCTCTGATTGGCGGGGCTCTGGTGACGCAGCGGTCTTTGGTCGCAGTTGTACAACGTGGCACACGTTGGGTCGAGCAGCGCATTGAAGGCCTGTGGCAGGGCAGCAAACAGTACGCTTCGCTGTTGTTTGGCCCGGAGCGCGAACAAGACACCAAGTCTGAAAAGAAATCCGCCTCTAGGCAGCCACCTGGAAGACGCAGTCGAAGTGGTCCCGTTGTCCTCGACGGCGAAGTTGTCGACGAGGATGTCTCCGCCGGGACACAAGGTCCCGTGGTCCACGATTTTGCGGCGCGTCTGCGCGCGAAACACCCGAATGAAACGATTGTTGTACAACATGCGACAGATACACCTGAAACGGCGAACCCAACCGGTGTGCTTGAACAGCACGGCAGTCAACTCGTTATGCACTACCCTGAACAGGCGTCGGCGCCACTTCGCCGCAGTGAGGGAAAACGCGAAGAGACTGGACGTGGGCGTCAAGAACCGTACCCTGTTGGTGTCGCCGTACGAGACGACAACTACAAGTTGCCGCCCATCCGCATGTTTGCGCTACCCGATGTCCCAAAAGGCGGCTTTAATCACCGTGACGCGCAGGAAAATGCCAGAAAACTGCAAGTCACACTCGAGAGTTTCGGCGTCCAGGCGAAAGTGCTCGAGATTAGTCGTGGGCCGACCGTCACGCGCTATGAGATTCAACCTGCGGTTGGTGTCAAAGTGTCCAAAGTTGTCAGCCTGACGGACGACATTGCCCTCGCTCTGGCTGCGCGCGACATCCGGATTGAAGCGCCAATCCCCGGCAAGTCAGCCATCGGGATTGAAGTGCCGAACCCGGAAATCGCGGTGGTCTCGTTGCGAGAAGTGCTCGAGTCCCCTGAGTTCCAGACTGAATCCGGGAAACTCGCGATTGCGCTTGGGCGCGATATCTCTGGTGCGGCGATCGTCGGCAACTTGCAGAAAATGCCGCACTTACTGGTCGCAGGCGCGACTGGTTCGGGAAAAAGCGTCTGCATCAACGGCATCATCGCGTCTCTCTTGGTGCGGGCAAAGCCGCATGAAGTCAAACTGCTAATGATTGACCCCAAGATGGTGGAATTGAGCGGGTACAACGGTATTCCTCACCTTTTGGCGCCGGTCGTAACTGACCCGCGAAAGGCAGCGTTTGCGCTCAAGAAGATTATTGCGGAGATGGAAAACCGCTATCAGCAGTTTGCGGACCGAGGTGCCCGTGACATCGAACGCTACAACCAACTTTTGCAGGCCGAAGGTATCGACCCGCTGCCTTATATCGTGGTGATTGTCGACGAATTGGCGGATTTGATGATGGTCGCGCCAGGGGATGTGGAAGATGCGATTTGTCGGATCGCGCAGATGGCGCGCGCCGCCGGAATTCACTTAATTGTGGCGACTCAGCGTCCCTCTGTCGACGTCATTACGGGCGTCATCAAGGCGAACATTCCAAGCCGAATCGCGTTCTCTGTCTCGTCGATGGCAGACTCGCGCACGATTCTTGACGGCGGCGGAGCGGAAAAACTACTAGGCCGCGGCGACATGTTGTACTTGCCTGTTGGCGCTTCAAAACCAGTTCGGGTGCAAGGTGCGTTCGTTTCGGAGCGTGAAATTGAGCAGTTGGTCAAATTCGTCCGGGATCAACAGAATGCGATTTACACGGTGGACTTGAATCACGAAGAAGAAGCGACGGCGCAACCGGCACCAGACCTTGACGGCTTGTTTGTGGACGCGATGGACCTCGTGATGGAGGCGGGTTCAGCGTCGGTGTCGATGGTCCAACGGAGATTCCGCGTCGGTTACTCTCGTGCGGCTCGCATTATTGACCAGATGGAACAACGAGGGTTCATCGGGTCGTTTGAGGGTAGCAAGCCGCGTGAACTGCTGATCTCCAAGGAACAGTGGCGCGCAATTCGTGAGTCTATGCAACTGCCTGGAGCTTGAATGAGTGCTCGTGAAGTCAAACCCGTATATTTGCCGCCCCTCCTGAATAGGTTGAACTAGGACAAGCAAGGAGGGTGCGGACCATGGCGGTGAGTGCGCGTTCTGCAGTAGGGTGGCGGATTGGACTTGGGTTGGCGACTGTTCTTGCGCTGGTGTATGCCTACTCTGTACACAAACTCCTTCCTTCTGGAGCGGCGGGCTCGCTTCCGAGCGCGACCATAGGTGTTTCTACGGCCGCAGCGACAAACGTACCCAACGCAGCGGTCGTTGCGATTGCCGACCAACTCGGAGGATTGCAAGGTCGAAGCCCGGAACTCGTCGTCACACCGTCTGCAACAGGAACTGGATACGATGTGTCGGCGACAGTCGACCTTGGCGATAGTGCAAACACCAGTAGCGCGACTTGGAGGCCAGAAGTAAAGCACGATGTGCCAGTGTATTTTCAGGGAGTGTTTGCCAGTGGTCAGCCAGTTGAACAAGCTCAAGTCTACTTTACCGTAGGGGGACAAATTGTCGCTGGCGCGGCCTTAGGGAAAGCTTCGTATCAAGCGCTGACCGCCTCTGCGGCGACTGGTGGCGGGTGGTTGTCGACTTTGTCATCGCTACCCGCAATTACAGGTGAGGGTGTAAACGACCGTTGGTTTGAAATTGCGAGTACAACGGCAGGGTAATTCCCCGCAGTCGCCCCAACTCAGCGGCTACGGGGAGAACCTGCCATATAGGCCTGTGTAAAGCCAATTCCATGGCGGCGCACTTCACGCATCAAAGCACGTACCACTGGTTCGTGACCGGTGCGCATGAGTGTTTCCACAATGGTGTGAGTCGTGAAGGGTTCAGAGAGCGACTCTGTGACATCGGGGTTCTCCCCTAAGCACTGTATCCAACGGTCGTCATAATTTGCGCCGCGGCGCTCTCGATAGGCAGCTGCGTACAGGTCAGATACCGTGAATGGCAGTCCGACAGCGCGCAGATAAAAGTTTAGCTGGTAGAAGGTCTTAGCCACGGATAAGTGCTCTCCGCGAAAGTCTGGCATCCTAACTCACCTCTCTTGCATTATCTCGGTTCATCGTGCGAAAGGCAAGACGCGAAGTGTCAACTCAACAAGAGATTCGCGTCTCCTCATGTTACAATGGGACACAGACAGAACATCCTGAGGGGGAGCGATCGGTTGTCCACAAAGCGCTGGCAAACAAGGATAGGCGCGGCCGCAGCAGCAGTGTTCTTGCTCAGCTTGGAAGGTTGTGGGCCACCAGACTTGCGAACCATGCAACCAACAGTCCACAAACCGACAGCAGTGGTGGTGTTCGTGAACCACCCGGCGCATTGGAACAGCGCAGACGTAGAGAACGCCGCACAACAAGCCGGTGTCGAGGTCAAAACGGTGTCCACATCGTCAAACCAGGTTCCAAGTGCGCTTGCCGATGCGGTTGCAAACCCTAAAGTAGGGCTGGTCGTGGTCGTGCAGACGGGAACCGTACCAAACTCGGAGTTGGCGTTTGCCAAAACGCATGCCAAGGTGTCCTTCGCCTTGTTTGGCGCCCAATCCGTGCCTAATCCAGGGGCGACTAACGTCAGCCAAGTGGTGCCTGACACGCCAACAGTGAGTTACTCCCTTGGCGCGCTGGCTGGAGATTTGGCTGTGAGTCTGCAAGCGACGTCGATCGGTTGGTTGACAGGTGGTCAACCGATTTTGCCGCTGTCGGACGTAAGGATGGCGTTCGCTGGCGCATTCAAGGCCAATTCAGGAGTAGGTATGGTTAGCGTCCCGGTTACTAGCTTGTCGGCTGGACAAGGTGTGAGCGGAAGTACGACGGGCAACAGTATTGGGAACAGCACTGTGCCAGGAAATACGACCGCGCCTCCGTCACTGTCTTCCGGCAGTACGACAGGAGCAACCGGGTCTTTGCCGCGAATCGTGGTCACAACCCAGTCGCTCAGTCAGAGCCAAATGACGACGTTGAGGACGGCGGGGGTTGTGTTGATTTCGTTGTGTGAGCAATCTGCCACCGGTCAAGTCGCAGGTGAGCCTGCGGTCCCAGGTATCAGCGCCATGCAAAAGGTCTTGTCAGACTATGTTTCAGGGCGGAGCCAATCCTCGGTTATTACCTCGGCGACTCCGCCGTTGATTACACTCGATGGCCAACGAGTGCCATCGTCAGTGCAAAATCAAGTGAATAGCGTGGAACTGTCTGTCGAAGGTCAAGCTTCTGTACTGCAAAGCGCGTGGCGCGGCATACCGTCGCAGTTACAGACAACTTGGAGTCCAATCGCCCTTCAAGCGAGTGGCGTCGGTTCTTAACTAGGCACAGGTATAGAACTGCCTGTACCATTGGAAAGCTAGAGGGAGGAGTATTCTTCCGAATGCCGAATGTTTACAGACACGATGGATTAGGTGCGGACTCGCGTGGAGTCGAATTTTACTTCCAGTACCGAATTGTGCACAATCGGCCAGGTTTGTTGGGAGACATTGCTTCTTTGCTGGGAATGCTCGGCTTTAACATTATGAAACTCGCAAACGTCTCGGAAGACGGTCGAGGGTTTCTGTTAAAGAGTGAGCGGGCTGAAACCGCCGAGTTGTTGAAGACGATCGTTCGGGGTTTAGACGATATCGAAATGGTGGCACTGCGTCAGCCTTCCCTCCGTGACCGGATCGCTTTGCGGCATGGGCGCTACATCGAGCGCGGCGATGACGAAATGCGTACATATCGATTTGTGCGAGATGAACTCGGGGTGTTGGTCGACTTTCTAGGAGAGTTGTTGAAACGCCCAGGGCGACAGGTCATCGGCGTTCGCGGGCAACCGCGCGTCGGTAAAACGGAGTCAATCGTAGCTGCCAGTGTCTATGCCAACAAGCGCTGGACGTTTGTTTCTTCGACGCTGTTAAAGCAGACACTGCTGAAAGAGTTGCCCGATGAGAACTTTTCGTCGGGTGGATTCGTCTACATTATCGATGGGGCGGTGACTTCGCTTCGAGGCGACGAAACGCACATGCGCGTCGTCGACGAAGTGATTGGACTGCAGTCGCCGATTGTAATTGAGCACCCAGACATTTTTGTCAAACACACGCGCTTTGACTGGTCTTTCTTTGACATGGTGATTGAACTGCGTCGCCATCCGCAGGAACAGATTGAGTCAGAAGCGTACGAACAGGAAGCGGCCCGCTGGCAAGAGTAGGTGAGCATGCGCTTGCTGGAGATTGGTTCGAAAGGTTGTGCTGGCTTTGACACCTCTGCAGTCGCTTGGCGACATTCTGCGCCGACGGCGTGAAGACATCGGTGTGAGTTTGGAGGAACTGCAGGAACGAACGAAGATAAGGATCCGCTATCTCGAAGCGCTGGAAGCTGGAGATTGGGACGTCTTGCCTGGAGATGTGTACGCCCGTGGATTTGTGCGGCGGTACGCGGAGTCTGTCAACCTCGACGGATTCGATCTACTGCGCGCCTATGTTGACCTGCCACAAGAGAACCTGATGCAGGTGTCCGAATCCGGTAAGGCAGAGTTAGATCAGACACCTGGGGAAGCGACCCACAAATCGGAGCCGACCACCACAGTCCGCGACTCAGCTGCACCGGATACGCGGCCCGCAGTTCAAGTGGCAACGCCTGTTGTCGAACCGGAGCAAGGGCGGTCTGGTAACGAGGCCGTTGATGGGTCCGGAAGAGGGGATTGGCGAGAGCGCTCGGCGACAGCCAATCGCCCACCCCGCAAAACCACCGTCGTTCGCCGCAGTGCCAGCCGGGGCTTTGGCGGACAGGCTGCCGTGGTAGTGGGGGTCCTCATCGTCCTTGGCGGCGGATTGTTGCTGTTGCACAACTCCAGGCATCCAGCGAAGCAGCCTGCAGGCGGAGCACCGGCTACTAATGTTGCAAATAACCAGCCGAATACGTCGGCGGCTACAAACAACAGCACAAGCCGAAGCAACGCCACAAACCCAAGCAATGCGATAACGGGCAACACGGTCAATCCGGGTACGAATCAAACAGCGAGTTCGCCGCCAGGAAACACGGTGAATTCGACGACGCCCGGAAGCGGTACTGGCAGCGCTGTGCAAGTGACGGCGCAGCCATTCCAGTCAAGCAATCCGCCGACGCAAACCTATCTCGTGACGACTACGAGTCCGCTGTCTGTCACACTGAGCGTCGCTGGGAGTGCTTGTTGGGTGAGTGTAACAGCGGATGGAGCGGTGGTTGACAGCAGTCAAATGCTCCAACCGGGAACTTCGACGACATGGACAGGCAAGCAGTCTGTAAACATCTACGTTGGGCACCCGCCGTCTGTCAGTGTCACGGTGAATGGTCAGTCTGTAACACTGCCTCCGCAGACCAACCCCTACCACTTGGTTTTTGAAAAGTCTGGGGGTTGATCATAATCATCGGAGAAGGGACCAGAAGCAAGGTACGATACTGAAAGAGTGAGGGGAATTTGTGTGGCGAAAGATGCTTCGTTTGACATCGTGTCTAAACTTGACCTGCAAGAGGTTGATAACGCAGTAAATCAGGCAAACAAAGAGATTGAAACGCGGTTTGACTTCAAAAACAGCAAGAGCAAAATCGAATTTAGCGAGGACTTGATCAGCCTATACAGCGATGATGAATATAAACTGACAGCTGTGTACGATGTCCTGCAGTCAAAGTGCGTGAAGCGTGGCGTGTCCTTAAAGGCGTTGAAGCCTGGGAAAGTCGAGCCAGCGTCGGGAGGGGCGGTCCGTCAGTCGGTCACACTGCAACAGGGGATCGACCAGGATACGGCCAAAACGATCACAAAGTTGGTGAAGGACTCTAAAATCAAGGTACAAGCCTCGATTCAGGGTGACCAAGTGCGTGTTTCCGGAAAGAACAGGGACGATTTACAGGCGGTCATTCAACTGTTACAGAGTTCGGATATACCGGTTCCGTTGCAGTTCGTCAATTACCGGTAAAGCGATGTTCCTTTTTGACACCCGGAAATTCGGTGAGCTATACTGAAGGAAGTTGCCGCGCTTGGTAGAGTTCCAGCACAAGAAGACAGGGGCGTGACCTTGATTGAATCTGGCTAACCGCATTACGATAGCCAGAATTTTTTTAGTTCCGGTTGTCATCCTGTTCCTTCTGTTGCGCTATCAATTTTGGGCTGTCACCATCAACAATCAGACGACCACCGGTAGCGAGATGATCGCCGCCTTGGTGTTTATTGTCGCTGCGGCCAGCGACGGTCTCGACGGGTACATCGCTCGCAAACGACGCCTCATCACCCGGTTTGGTACGTTCCTCGATCCGCTTGCCGACAAGTTGCTTGTTTCAGCTGTTCTGATCAGCCTGGTTGAAATGCAGCGACTTCCTGCCTGGATTGCAATTCTCATCATCAGCCGCGAGTTCGCAGTCACTGGACTTCGGTTGATTGCGGCTGCAGAAGGCATCGTGCTGGCTGCGAGCCGGATTGCAAAGTGGAAGACGTTCACACAGATTGTGGCGATGGTAGCGTTGATGTTGAACAACTTCCCAGTATCATATGTCGGGTTTCCGTTCGCGGATTTGATGATGTATGTGATGGTCGTACTGACCGTGTGGTCGGGAGTGGATTATTTCGTAAAAAACAAACAAATCATGGATGTGACCAGCTGACGTGGAAAACTCCTGCCGTGCTGAACACTTGGCCGTTGGGACAGAGCTTCTCCTAGGTCAGATCGCAAACGGGCATGCCCGCACGATCTCGCTAGAATTCGCGCGTCATGGGTTGCCGCTGTATTACCATTCTGTTGTGGGCGACAACCTGGACCGCATTGTCCATGCTTTTCAGGTGGCGGCGCAGCGCGTCAATGTTGTCGTGGTAACTGGCGGCCTCGGACCTACCAACGACGACTTGACGAAAGAGGCGTTGGCGGCGTTCCTTGACCGACCGTTGCAACTGTCAGAACCTGCTCTTCGCGAGCTCGAGTCGTATTTCTCTAGGCGAAATCGACCGATGCCAGAACAAAATCTCAAGCAAGCGATGTGTATCGACGGTGGGGAGCTACTGCAAAACCCGAACGGGACGGCGCCGGGACAGTACGTTTTTGGGAACGGCGTGCACTACTTTTTGCTCCCGGGGCCACCGCGTGAAATGTTGCCGATGCTGCAAGCACAGGTGTTGCCAAGACTGAAGGCACTGTTTCCTGGACAACGCACGTTGGTGTCTAGAGTGTTACACTTCTGTGGTATCGGTGAATCCGATGTGGATGAGCAGATCCCGGAATTGACCTCGATGGCAAATCCTACGGTCGCCCCACTCGCTGGAGAGGGCGAAATGTTATTGCGAATTAGCGCCTACGATGTCGATGCGACCAGTGCAGCAGCGCGCATTGCTCCGATTGAACAGAAGTTGCGAGAGCGGTTTTTGGCCTACTTGTACGGGACTGATGACGACACGCTCGAAATCGTGGCAGGTCGTGTTCTTCGAGAGACCGCACAGACCCTGGCGGTCGCCGAAAGTTGCACGGGCGGGCTGATTTCCTCTATGATTACGGCTGTACCAGGCGCCTCTGAGTATTTTCTTGGAGGGACTGTCGCATATCAGAACGAGGTGAAGATGAGCCAACTCGCGGTTTCTGCAGACACGCTTGCGGCTCATGGAGCAGTCTCGGAGCAGACGGCAGCGGAGATGGCGGAGGGCGTGCGCAAGGCCTTCATGAGTTCATACGGTCTGTCTGTCACCGGCGTGGCGGGACCTACCGGAGGAACTCCAGAAAAGCCGGTGGGATTGGTGTACGGTGCACTTGCCGGGCCTCATGGAACTGAGGTATTCCGTATGCAGATGCGAGGGTCGCGAGATCAGATTCGATTGCGAACAGCAAAATCTATGCTGTGGCGGCTGTGGCAACGGGTAGAAGGCAGCCGTCAGAGCCCACTATGACAAAGTGAAAGGTGAGCGTATGAGTGCTTTTGATGAATTTGAACTAGGACGAAAGGTCCAACAGTCCATCGACGAGATGGGCTTTGAAGAGCCTTCCCCGATTCAGGCGGCTTGTATCCCGGTAGTGATGCAAGGCAAGGACGTGATCGGACAGGCACAGACAGGAACAGGTAAGACAGCAGCATTTGGCATCCCGCTGGTAGAACAGGCGACTCCGGAAAACCGGGTACAAGGTATCGTCTTGACGCCTACGCGAGAGCTCGCAATTCAAGTTGCGGCCGAGATTCGAAAAATCGCGAAATACAAGCGTGTGCGCACACTGCCGATTTACGGAGGGCAGTCGATCGGTCACCAAATCCGCGCCCTGCAACAGGGTGTGCAGGTGGTAATTGGGACACCAGGGCGTGTCCTCGACCACATTCGCCGCGGCACACTGAAGCTGTCAAACGTCCGCACGGTGGTCCTCGATGAGGCGGACGAGATGCTTGACATGGGGTTCATCGAAGACATCGAGTCGATATTGCGCGAAACGCCGTCGGAACGGCAAACACTGCTGTTCTCGGCAACTTTCCCAAATGAAGTCCGGCGGTTGGCCAATCGGTACATGCAGTCGCCAGAGCACGTGACGGTCAACCGCGGCGAGATGACAGTTCCGCTGATTGATCAGGTGTACTATAAAGTGCTTGACCGCAACAAGCTAGAGAGCTTGTGTCGCGTGATTGACAGTGAAGAAGTGTCTCTAGGCATCATTTTCTGCCGCACCAAACGAGGCGTCGATGAACTGTGTGAGGCTCTGATGTCGCGCGGTTACCTGGCGGACGGTTTGCACGGTGACCTGAGTCAGGCGCAGCGCGACCGCGTCATGAAGAAGTTCCGCACAAACGACATCGAACTGTTGGTTGCCACTGATGTCGCGGCGCGCGGTATCGATGTGGAGAACGTGACCCATGTCGTCAACTACGATATTCCACAAGACCCTGAGTCCTATGTCCATCGGATCGGCCGAACGGGACGCGCCGGGAAGCGCGGTTTAGCGATTACGTTCGTAACGCCGCGAGAGTTCAAGCTGTTGAAACAGATTGAACGCGAAACGCGGGCGACTATGGTGGCCCGCGAAGTGCCGTCTTTGGCAGACGTAGCGGAGCGTCAGGCGGAAATCTGGCGCAACCGTATTCTCGAGACGATTCATGAGGGCGGACTTGGACACTACCACGCCATCCTTGGCAACATTGTCGACGACCACGACCCGATTGACGTTGCGTCGGCTCTGTTGAAACTGGCGTCGGCAGATGACCTCAAGGCACGCGAGGAAGCTGATTACGACTTCGGCGACACTGGAGCGACGCCGGGCATGGTGAGGTTTTTTGTGAATGTCGGCCGCTCCGCTCGAATCAGCCCGTCTGATTTGGTTCGCACGATTGCGGAAGAGGCTGGCGTGCCCGGGCAGGCTGTAGGCAAGATTGACATCTTCGACCGCTTCACGTTTGTGGAGGTGGAGGAAGAGTCTGCGCCGTTTGTCTATGAAGCCCTGCGCCAGAGTCGCATCAACGGATCACGCGTCAATCTCGAACCTGCGAAGCCCCGCTCAAGAATGCGCTGAAGCGAATTTCAGTCAACGTAAAACGGCCGCCTGCGGGCGGCTGTTTTCTATACGAACAGATGTTTGCATAATCACATGAAATTGATACAATAGGGAGCAGGAAGCAGGCGGACTAAAACGAAGTTTCTATCTGTGCTCTGACTCGCCGACTCTCTGCGCCACGTCAGCAGGCGCATTTTCTGAATGGATTTGCAGGTAACTATGGTGGAGGATGGTGGAACATGAACGACCGACAAGCGGCTCTGGAGATGGCGCTCAAGCAGATTGAGAAACAGTTTGGCAAAGGGTCAATCATGAAACTTGGGGAAGCATCTGCGGCAATGAATATTGAAACGATTTCAACGGGGTCAATTGCGCTCGATATTGCGCTCGGAGTCGGTGGACTGCCGCGTGGACGGATTGTGGAAATTTATGGGCCGGAGTCGTCCGGTAAGACAACAGTGGCCCTGCACTGCGTCGCGGAAGTCCAGAAACGGGGTGGACAAGCGGCGTTTATCGACGCAGAACATGCGCTCGACCCGGCATACGCATCCAAACTGGGTGTCAATATTGACGAATTGCTAATTTCGCAGCCAGATACGGGAGAACAAGCACTGGAGATTGCTGAAGCTTTAGTGCGCAGTGGCGCCGTGGAAATTGTCGTCGTTGACTCGGTGGCTGCGCTGGTGCCAAAGAATGAACTGGAAGGCGACATGGGAGATTCTCACGTAGGCTTGCAGGCTAGGCTCATGTCCCAGGCGCTGCGCAAGCTGGCAGGCGCTATCAGCAAATCGAAGACAATCGCTATTTTCATCAATCAGATTCGTGAGAAAGTGGGAGTCATGTTCGGCAATCCGGAAACTACCACAGGCGGCCGGGCGTTGAAGTTCTATGCAACTGTGCGCCTGGATGTTCGCAGGGCGGAAGCACTGAAGCAGGGTAATGATGTGGTCGGAAATCGGACGCGCATCAAGGTCGTCAAGAACAAGGTAGCACCGCCGTTCAAACAGGCCGATGTCGACATTATGTTTGGCGAAGGCATTTCGCGAGAAGGCAGCATCATCGACATGGCTGCAGACGTGGACATCATTCAAAAGAGTGGAGCATGGTATTCGTTTGGTGACGAACGCCTTGGACAAGGTCGGGAGAACGCAAAAATGTACCTCAAAGAGCACCCGGAAATTGCCGAGGAAATTGAACAGCAAGTGCGCGTTTACTACAACGTCGGCGGTTCGACGACAAGCGTTGAGGCGACGGCCGAAAACGAAGTGTTTGACTTTGAAGAGTGAGTTCGACAATTCATTGGCACCGGATTTGATTCAATCCTATCAACCCATGGAAGACCGCTCTCACTGGATGAGAGTGGTCTTTGCCGTACACCCACCACTCGCCATTCCGATAACCGTCTGGACCGAGCTTTCCCTCACAGTAGGTCAAGTTCTTCATTCACGTGATGTGAGAAAGCTCGAAGAGGTGGCTAAACGGTCTGAAATGAGAGAAATCGCACTTCGTTACTTGCGTTATCGACCGAGAACATCAACCGAAGTCGTGCGTCACTTGCGTCGTCAGGATGTCGATGAAGGGACTGCCCGGCAAGTTGTTGAAGAGTTGACCGCAGAGGGCTGGATGTCAGACGAGCAGTACGTGGAGGCTTACCACGAAGCTAAGCAAACGTCGTGGAGTCGGGCACAAATTGTGAACGGCTTGCGTCAGCGAGGCGTGACAGACGAGTTGACACACGAAGTGGTGGACAGTGAGCGGGCACGTGACGCCGAACGAGCAACTGCCCGACGGGTGGCTGAAAAGTACTGGCGGATTCAGGCAAGAACGCCACCAGACAAGCGGCTTGTGAAACTTGCTCTCCACTTGCAACGACGCGGATTTCCGTCAGATGTCATTCGCCTCGTGCTCAGTGAATTGCAGTCTGACGCATGGGGCGCTGAGGACGTGTAGAGTGCGTCTGTCGAAGCAAGTGCCAGAATCGACACTTTCTTGACAAGGTTTGACACCGACAGGTACAATTGATCTGCGTATGCTATACGGCCTCTAGCTCGAAGACGTTTTTGCATCCAGGGACAGTGACTCGTGTGTGCCTTGTGGAGCAGGGAGGCAGTTTCTGAATGATGGCTGTATGGATTATTCTTGTGGGTGTAGTAGCTCTATTGGTTGGTTTGTTGCTTGGTTATGCCATTCGGCGTTCGCTTTCAGAAGCCAAGATTGGCGCCGCGGAATCGCGTGCTTTGAAAATTATCGAAGACGCACAGCGCGAAGCGGAAGCCCGACAAAAGGAAGCTTTGTTGGAAGCCAAAGAAGAAGCTCATCGTACACGCCAAGAGGCTGAGCGTGAGCTACGTGAACGCCGGAATGAACTGCAAAAGTTGGAACGGCGAGTTGTTCAAAAGGAAGAAACACTGGACAAGAAACTTGAACTGTTGGAACAAAAGTCAGACGAACTTCGAAACCGTGAAAAGCAGTTAGACGAAATGCGTTCAGACATCGTAGTGCTGCACCAGAGGGAGCTCAAAGAGCTCGAGCGCATCTCGGGCCTGACGCAGGACAACGCGCGCGAGTTGATATTGTCGACGGTGGAACGTGAAAGCCGCCACGATGCCGCGGTTTTGATGAAGGAGATTGAACAGGAAGCTCGACTGGAAGCTGAAAAGAAGGCACGCGACATCATTGCCACCGCAATTCAGCGCTGTGCAGCTGACCACGCGGCCGAAATTACTGTTTCCGTAGTGAACTTGCCGAACGACGAGATGAAGGGCAGGATCATTGGTCGAGAAGGGCGGAACATCCGAACGCTTGAGACGCTTACCGGAATTGACCTCATTATTGATGACACACCGGAGGCTGTCATTCTTTCCGGATTCGATCCGGTGCGACGTGAGGTAGCTCGCGTTGCACTGGAGCGGTTAGTTGCAGACGGACGCATCCACCCGGCGCGCATCGAGGAAATGGTCGAGAAGGCGCGTCGCGACATCGAAGACTTGGTGCGTGAGGAAGGCGAGCAAGCGACGTTTGAAACTGGCGTTCATGGTTTGCACCCAGACTTGGTAAAACTTCTGGGTCGGCTCAAATTCCGCACCAGCTACGGCCAAAACGTGTTGAAGCACTCGATTGAAGTGGCGCACTTGGCCGGACTGATGGCTGCAGAACTCGGTCTCGATGTGACCTTAGCAAAGCGTGGCGGCCTGTTACACGATATTGGCAAAGCTGTGACGCACGAGGTCGAGGGTTCGCATGTTGAGATTGGCGTGGATTTGGCCAAGCGGTACAAAGAACATCCTGTTGTGATTAATGCTATCGCAGCCCACCATGGTGACGTCGAATTTTCATCGGCAGTCTCGGTGATTGTGGCTGCGGCCGACGCCATTTCTGCTGCTCGGCCAGGTGCTCGTCGCGAGACGCTCGAGATCTACATGAAGAGGTTAGAGAAACTCGAAGCGATCGCAGAGTCCTACGAAGGCGTCGAAAAGTGCTATGCGATTCAGGCTGGCCGGGAAGTTCGGATCATTGTCAAGCCAGAAATTATCGATGATGCCGAGTCGGTGCGCGTTGCAAGAGATATCTCAAAGAAAATTGAACATGAACTGGATTACCCAGGTCAAATCAAGGTGACTGTGATTCGAGAAACTAGAGCCGTGGAATACGCAAAATAGAGTGGCCATCCGGCTGCTCTATTTTTTTCGTCAGGACTCTAGACTGAGGAAATGGGGGCGCTGGTTATGCGTGTCATATTTATTGGGGACATTGTCGGGCGAACGGGGTGCGAGTATGTCGCTCAAATTCTCGGTTCTGGTCTGGCAGAGCGAAAACCGGACCTTATCGTTGCGAACGCTGAGAATGCGGCCGAAGGTCGCGGGTTGACAAGGAAGATCGCGGAGATGTTGTACGACGCAGGTGTAGAGTTGTTGACCCTTGGCAACCACACATGGGACCAAAAGGACTTTGCGGATTGGGTCGATGACGATAAGCGGATTGTGCGACCCGCCAATTATCCACCAGGTACGCCGGGACAGGGGTACACTGTCTGTCGCGTCCAGGGTAAGTCGGTACTTCTGGTGAATCTCATGGGACGCACGTTTTTGAGTCAGCTCGACTGTCCGTTCCGGACTTTGGACAGTATTCTCGACGCGCACCCAGATGTTCACCATGTGCTGGTGGATATGCATGCCGAAACCACCTCGGAAAAACTGGCGATTGGATGGGCGTACGCAGGGCGCGTATCGGCAGTGTTCGGAACGCACACACATGTGCCGACGGCCGACGCGCAGATTTTACCCGGTGGCACTGCATACATGACAGACGTTGGTATGGTGGGACCGCGAACTGGCATCCTCGGTATGGATCGAGAAAGTGTAATTCGGCGCATGCGCACACATCTGCCGACACGGTTTACCGTGGCATCGGGTCCACGACAGTTTTGTGCAGTTCAAGCTGACTTTGACGACCAAGGTCGAGCCACCGCGATTGAACCATGGCAAGTCGTCGAACCTGGTAGCTTGTGAATCTTTACAGTGAAAAGGAATACTTCCTCACGCGGCGAATATCGATATATTGTCCCAGTCTCGATGTCGATGAGGAGGTAGCCCGAGTGGATGTATTAAAGGTCTCTGCAAAGTCGAACCCGAATTCCGTAGCTGGGGCATTAGCAGGTGTACTACGTGAACGAGGGACGGCGGAAATACAGGCGATTGGGGCCGGAGCGCTGAACCAAGCGGTCAAGGCGGTCGCGATTGCGCGTGGGTTTGTTGCGCCAAGCGGCGTGGACTTAATATGTATCCCTGCTTTTACGGATATCGTCATTGACGGAGAAGAGCGTACAGCGATCAAGCTGATTGTCGAACCTCGTTGACTTTCACGGGTTCATGGATGTCTGATTAATCATTTTACGGTTGGGACTTTATTTGGCATTATGTGTCGTTTTGCGGCGGGACAGGATGGACTGTTCCGCCGTTTGCGATCTTTCGAGAGGGGGCGCGTTCGTGAGTGAGAGAGTTGCGGATGCACATGTGGACGTGTTGATGCGGATGGTCGAGGAGGGGTTGTCCTTTGACGATGGCCGCCTGTCAGCGGGACACACGGCACTCACCGCGGGCGGAGTCGGGACTCAGGTGTTTGCGTTGTTTGTGTGGCCGCATTTGTCTCCACAAGACCAACTTGAACAAGTACTCCGAGAACTGGACTGCTTTTATCGGCAGGTCGTGACCAGTGGCACTGTCGAGGCCGTTCGGACTTGGCAGGACGCAGAAACGGCAATGGCGAAGGGGCGTATTGCTGGTTTACTGTCTCTGGAAGGCGGTGGGTGTTTACACGGCCAAGTACACGTGCTTCGCAATTTGTACGACCTCGGCGTGCGGGGTATGGGACTCACATGGAACGATGCGAATGAACTGGCTGACGGATGTCGCGAGCCACGCGGTGCCGGGCTCACGCGCGCTGGCCGTGAGGTCGTCCGTGAACTCGTGCGGCTTGGAATGTGGGTAGACATTGCCCATTTATCTGACCGAGGTGTGTATGACGTTTTTGACCTCGTTGATGCACCTGTCATGGCGTCACACGCCAACGCGCGGGCAGTGTACAATCACCCACGGAACCTGAACGATGACGTAATCCAGGAGGTCGTCCGCCGCAACGGGTGGATTGGACTGACGTTTGAAGCCAGTTTTCTAGGTAACCCGTCTGACGTCACTGTGGATGACGCTTTGCGCCACCTTGAGCACTTGCTCGAGCTCGGCGCGGAGGATTGCGTGGGCTTTGGGTCGGACTTCGACGGCACGTCACACCCAGTGCCGGGGCTATCATCCGCTGCGGACTACGGCACGCTTCGCCTCGGCATCGCAAAGCGCTATGGCGAAAACGTGGCGGCCAAAGTATGTGCCGGCAACTTCGAACGGTACCTGCGACAGATTCTGTCATAGTCGGTAGCGCCGGAATAACAGTGGCTGTGCGCTTGGCATAGGATGGGGCGAGGATGCTCGCGCGCCGTGCGACCTGCAAATGGGCACGGCGAACCTGCGAGTCGCACCAAATTCGGCGCCCGAGCATACTGATGCATTATTCCGGCGCACCTTGGGCGAATGCCACTGTGGCAGATGTCCGGTGACGCTCATGACAGAGGAGGTTGCCGCATGGTGCTCTCAAACAAAGACCTCAGTTACCGCGAAGTTGTAGCCAATGCGGTGTGCGGGCGGGGCAGCAAGTATTCGCAGACGACGTATACTGTGCGCCCCACGAATCGCCCAAGTACGATTGGCGGATGCTGGGTGATGAACCACACCTGTGACGCAGACTTGGTGGGAGACTACGTTGAAGTCCATGGCCGTTTTGACGTCAATGTATGGTACTCCTACAACAGCAATTCGGAAACGGCGGTTGCCAAGGATACCGTCTCCTATGTCGAGCAAATTGCGCTGCGCGACCTCGACACGACTGCCGACCGAGACAGCCGAAAAGTCGACGTGCGAATCATTCAGGCTCCGAATTGCCTGGACGCGACCGTCACGGGGAACGGTTCGGAGATCCTCGTACGCGTGGAGAAAGAGATCGGTGTTGAAGTAACGGGGCAGACGAAACTGTTGGTTGTGACTTGTGAATTGGCAGATGAGAAAAAAGATGAGGACTTTGTCGACGACGAGGATGACGCGTTGATCGAAGAAGTCGAGATTGAAGACTGACCGAGTACAGCCAAGGCCTCGACAGCCAAGGTTGTCTGTTTGACAGAGGGGCGGCAACGCCCCTTTTTTTATTCCAGTAGAGGTCAGTCCGTCCTGAAAGAGGGGAGTTTCATGCTGGTAGAGGTGACAGTCGACAAACGTCTGTCTGGGGCTGGCATCAGGCTTTCAGGTTGGTCCAAGGCAAACTTCCCGCGGACGTTGCGGTATGCGGACCGCACGGTCACCGTTGGCCGAGTACAGTTGATGAAGGTGCAGGGACGCGCAAGCAAAGCGGGACAAAAGCAACTTTTACTCTCTGTCAGCCCAGCTATAGCAACGACTCTCCGACTGCCCAAACAACAATGCTGGTTGTGCTCAGACGAAGCGGACGGTGACTGGCGTCTTGGTCCGTGTTTTGCGGTGTACGCCAGGACCACGTCCGACGAGCGGAGACGATTCGGAGAACAGACGCAATTGTTCGAGGACTTGTCGGTACAAGCAGGGCGTCGAGGCGTCGACCTTGTCGTGATTGGACCAGGGTTCCGCCAGAGTCATCAGGGCTGGCGCTACGATATCGCTAGCCACTCTTGGCGTACGTGCCTCTTGCCCACACCCGATGGCGTGATCAGACGATCAGGTTCTTTTGCACAGCGAGACCAGGAGACTGCCAGAGCCGACTTGGCTTGGTTTAGCCGGACGGCCAGACTACACACCTTGCCGGCAACCTGCAGCAACAAGTTTTTCTTCTATCAGTTGTTGAAAAGTGTTCCGCAACTGCGGCCATTTGCGCCGCGGTCGACGGTTGCCACCAACGCATTACAGGTTTGGCGAGCAGTTTTGAACCGCAACAATGTGTATGTGAAACCCGTTTCAGGCGCACAGGGAGTGTCCGTAGTCCGACTTGATCGAGAGGGTAAACGAGTTCGGGCGTCGTGGGAAGTGTCGTCTGCGAATCGCGCAAAACCCTCCGCTCGGGGCGACGCTCCAATCGGGCATCAGGTGAACGGAGCCGTCCGGCCGATGAGTGTACGGAGCCAGGTCTTTGACGGCATTGCTGGTTTTCGTCAATTTTGGCAAGGCACTGGGTTGAAGCGTTGTCTGGTCCAAGACACCGTGACTTTGCCGACTACACGCTACGGCCAGCCGTTTGACCTGCGTTGGCTAATTCAGTCTGTCGATGAACCCATGATTATGGCGCGAGTAGCGCGCGTCGGCCAGGACGGGGCCGTGACGACGAACATTCACACGGGTGGTGAGGCGGTGGATGCAGTGACGCTGCTTCGTGAGCAACTCGGCGGCACGCGTGGAAGTCAAGTGATCCGAGAACTAGATAACGCGGCGCTTGCCGTCGCGAGCGAATTGACACGGAGATTTGGACAATTTGCTGAAGCCGGCCTTGACATGGCGCTGCGTGACGACGACACACTGGCGATCTTTGAAGTCAACCCCACACCTGGCCGCCGAATGCTGAGACAGCTATCGCCTGAGTTACGAGAGATGTCACTCGCTACCCTGCTTGAATATGCTATCCACGCGACCGGTTTCTCGGCATCGGTCGACTAGGCAAAGGGGGGTGTTCGGGTGGAGGACGGCAAAGAACAGCTTAGAATCCGCACAGTTCCGGGTACTGAATCGCTCGTCTACCTGCACCCCGACAGACGGGCCCGCCTGCGCCTTGGTCTCGGGATGACTACATGCTTTTGCAGCGTCAAGAGTACGGAAGTTGCTGTCCTTGTGGACACCAATGTTCCCCGTGACATGCTAGTGATGACCGAGGCTGTCAGCAGACGCCTGTGCCTTAACGGTACGGATTCGGCGCTCTTTGCGACGGTGAGGCCGAACCGAATCCGCATTGGCCCGCTCATTGGCATCTTGTGTCATCCAACGTGGCGGCCTAAGGAACACACCCTTGTGCGCAACCGAGCTCTCGAGGCGCTGGAGAAGCTGGTCGCGGCGGCATCTGAACAAAAAGCATTAGGCTACTTGTTTCGCATGGACGAAGTGGACTTTGAAGACGGAACCGTTCTCGGCTACATCAAGACTTCGGACGGTTGGAAAAGACGCAGACTGCCGCTGCCGGACGTCATTTACGATCAGATGGTCTCCCGCAAACGAGAGCGCAGCAAGGGCTATGCCGAGCTCCGAGAGCAACTGTCTAACCTCTACGGGCAGAGGATTTTCAACGATGGCTTCTTCGACAAGTGGGCAGTTCACGATTGGCTGCAGCAAGACAAAAGTTTACGGCCACACATTCCGCAGACTGTGCGATATACCCAGGCGGCGGTAGCTGTAAGTTTTCTACAGCGATTCCCAGTCACATTCCTCAAACCGGTACACGGCAGCCTAGGGCTTGGTATCGTACGAATCGTCCGTCACCCAGACGGCTCCTGCAATTACGACGTGAAACGGGCTAAGCAACCTCCTATGCATGGTTCGTCACCGAACGCGCAGGAAGTCGTAAAGGTCTTTCGCAGTCGCCTGGCGGCGAGGCCGTATGTCCTTCAGCAGGGAATTGCGCTGGCACAGTACCAAGACAGACCCTTTGACATCCGCATTCTCTTGCAACGCGACGGAAGCGGCGAGTGGCGGCGCACCAAGATGTTTGCCCGGGTCGCAAAAGTAGGCGATTTCACCTCGAACATAAGTAGTGGCGGAGAGGCACTCCCGGTGCATACGGTGTTCACCGAGGTGTTTAAAAGGCAGGCACAGGCGAAAGCTTGCCAACGAGAGTTGATGCACGTGACGCGTCGCGTCACAGAGGTGATGGAGAAGTCCTCAGGGAAGGTGTTCGGAGAGATGGGACTAGACATTGGTGTCGACCAAACGGGTCACATCTGGGTGATTGAGGCGAATTCTAAACCGTGGAAATCACCAACTACAGAAAAAGGACGGCAGGACCTTGTAGACTTGTCGTTCACACGACCGATCGAGTACGCCGTCTGGTTAGCGCAATAGAAGTTGACTGCGACTCAGAAAGGAGATGTGGCCGGTGGCGTGCTACTTGCTGCATGCTGGGCAGCCGTCTGCACGACGATTGCAACGGCGGGTTTCACGTCTGGCATCCTACCGATCGGCAAGCGCGGTTGACTTTCATGACGTCGTCATACGTTGGGGAGCAACAGATGAGAGTGACCCGGGCGCAGGTTTAGTCCTGAACCCTCGCGATGCCGTCTTGCGCACGCAGTCGCGCGCAGCGATGGGCCGCTTGTTGCGCCGCACGGGCATCCGATTTGCGCAGCCTGAGCAGAGCAAGACCGGTACCGCAAACCCAAGTGTACGGTTCTCAAGACAGTACCGCGTACCTTTGTTCGACCTGACGCCGCTTGCGTGCTTTCGGTCAGATACGAGTCCCGCTTGGATCAACAACAGAATTGCACGTATCCAGGATTCGTTTCGAGAAATTGGATTTGACGATGAAAAAGTGACCCGCCGCGTTCTTCACTTGGCCGTTCGCGCGCTGCATGCCGTAGGTCTCGACTTTGGCATGGTCAGCATTGGCATGTCTCCAAAAGGATTGCTGCACGTAATCGACATCACGGCGCGGCCGGTGCTCGAGGGGCGTGTGCTCGAACTGTACAGCGATGCAGTGCAGTCATGGATGGAGCGATACGAACGACACGGCAGGCAGCCAATCACGAATGTCGTGCTCGGCACCGATGTCGAACTGATGCTGCGAAGTCCGAGCGGGAAGATGGTACTCGCAAGCAACTACTTTTCCCGCAAGGGCAAGGTTGGGTGCGACGACCGAAGTGTGCAATTTGACGGCAAGCGACTCCCGCTCATGGAGCTGCGTCCGGACCCTGACCCGAGTCCGCTCGGACTCGTTAACAAACTGCGCGAGACGATGTTGGAAGCCGTGCGAACCATCAACCGTCGACAAGTCGAGTGGCGAGGAGGCAGTATGCCGTTTCGTCCCTACTCTACGGGCATGCATATGCATTTCTCGAATGTGTCGTTCTCCAGTCAACTCGTCAAGGCGCTGGATAACTATTTGGGCCTGCCTTTGATGATGGTGGAAGACCAGCGTACCTCTCAGCTGCGGCGCCCGAAGTACGGAGCGCTCGGCGATGTTCGATTCAAGGACTACGGTGGCTTTGAATATCGAACGCCAGCGAGTTTCGTGATTGATCCGGATGTCACAACCGCGGCGTTTTGCCTTGCATATATTGTTGCGACGTACCATCGCGAGTTGCCAGTCTTCGACTTATATGAGGAGAATGTGCAGATTGCGTTTTATCGTGGAGACACCCCAGCGCTCTTGCCGATCGTAGAGCGCAACTTTAGCCATTTGCGCCAACTGCCGATCTATGAGCGGTTTCGCGACCACCTCGACTGGTTGTACCAGATGATTCAAAGCGGTTGGACGTGGGATGAGGCGCAGGATGTAAGAACGGCGTGGGGATTACCACTTGCAGAGCGCAAGCCAGAGCGTGTTCGCAAACCGCGTCGGCGCAGAGGGACACAAGCTACTGGCTGACTTGCTGTCGTGGGGTTACTACCTCGTCGTGTTTTGACAGGTGTCTGGTTGGGGGTGAACGCAGTTGAGCAATGCAGCGAACGGGGAACTCGTTTGGTCTCGCACTGGCGGGCAAATCCGCCTTGGCGTACATGGAGGATTTGCACTTCGGCGCCAATCAGTTGGCACGGGCGGGGCTCTGACGGTCGCTGTTTCCAACGTGCAGGTGCCGTGGTGGGGGGCCGTTCCTGAGAACGTGGTTTACCGACACCCGGTGGAACTGAGAAAACAGGGTGAGCAAGTGGTCGCGGGCTCCGTCTTTGCAATCTTGGCGGGGTCGCACCGCAAGCCTTTTCACGGCAACCGCGCCGAATACCGCGACTTGCTGCGCGCTGCGAGACGTGAACGCAAATTTGTCTACGTCTTACCAGCTGCGCGCGTGACTGAGGATACGTGGTGGCGAGGGTACGTCAGAATCGGCACAGGCAAGTGGATCGCACTCCCTTGTCCGTACCCGCAAGCCGTATACAACCGCATTCCGACGCGGTTTCTTGAGCGTTTGCCGGTCGTTGGGACGGCGCGGGCACGGTTTCAAAGCCTTGGCATCCCGATGTTCAATCCTTCCTATTTCAACAAAGCGGAACTGTACCAGGCGATTGCGGCATCCAGGGCTTCGCGCTACTTGCCAGACACTGTGACATCGCTTGACATGGCTCGTCTGCGGGGGTTGTTGTCGCGCCACCGTGGCGTGTATTTAAAACCGTCAGGCGGGAGCGTTGGGCACGGGATGATGTTGGCGGAGCGAACCGTTGAAGGATACCGTTTGTCCGTGATGAAAGGCTCGGTCTGTCAAAGTTATCCTTCCAACCGCTTCGAAGGCCTGTGGGCGGACATCATGCGCCAGCGCCTCGGCGGCAATTACGTGTTGCAGGCAGCAGTTCCGCTGATTGAGTGGAACGAGAGTCCATGTGACTTTCGTGTGTTGCTGCAAAAGCATGTTGGCCGCTGGAGCGTGACTGGGGTAGGCGTTCGTGTTGCCGGCAAGGGCGTCATCACCACGCACGTTCCGAACGGCGGGTATATTATGGCTGCCGACCCGGTCATTCAAAAGTGGTTTGGGACGCGGTCCGCGATGGTCGAGCGCAGCCTTGAAGAAGCTGCAGTGGAGTTGGCCCACACGGTCGATCGGCAGTACAGCGGGGCCCTCGGCGAAATGTCGATCGATATCGGGATCGACCGTCAAGGTGATATCTGGTTCTTTGAAGCGAACGCGAAACCTATGAAATTTGACGAACCAGACATCCGGCAACGGGCATTGCAGGGGGTGCTGGAACATCTCGAAGAGTTACGCGTGCACAGCCCGGTTGAGATCGTCTAAACTACCGGGAGGGACGTTGCGTCCCGCCTGGAGGCGATGCAGATGGCGAAAACGGTTTGGCTGGTGGATGCGTTTACGAATCGGCCGCTGACTGGCAACCCGGCTGGTGTTGTACCGGACGCTGACGGTTTGTCAGCGGCACAGATGCAGTCGATTGCGAGCGAACTTCACGCATCGGAGACTGCCTTCGTGCTGTCGGCCAAGGACAGCCGACAGGCAGACTTCCGCTTGCGCTATTTTACCCCCACGAGTGAGGTGGATTTGTGTGGGCACGCGACGATTGGCTCCGTGTCAGGGCTCCTGGCGGCAGGACGCTTGATGACGGGAGTGGACGCTGCCGGGGCGCAAGTGGGGGAGTGTAAAATTGAAACCAACGTCGGTGTGCTGCCAATCCGCTACGGTTGGTCGGATGGGCAGCCGTGGGCCGAAATGGGACAGGCCAGGCCGCAGTTTCGAGACGGAGCGTTCGACGCCTTGACTGCTGCGCAGATGCTTGGGATAAGCGTTGCACTGATCGATGACGACCTGCCAATGGGCATGAGTTACACCGGCCTGTGGGACGTGTTTGTCCCGCTGCGCACAGTCGCGACCGTGCAACAACTGCAGCCTGACTTGGGGCGCCTGTCAGCGTGGAATCAGAGCCTCGGTGCAGCTAGTACCCACGTGTACGCTCGAGGTGGGGTCGAACCAGGCCACGACTTTCATACGCGGGACTTTTCACCAGCTGTGGGTGTGCCCGAAGACCCTGCGACGGGCACTGCAACAGGCGCATTGACAGCGTTGTTGTATCGGTCGCACGTGATTGACGCAGGTGCGACATTCGCTTTTGAACAGGGCTACGAAATGGGGCGGTCCAGTGTCGTTTACGGGCGCGCTGCACGGCTTGACGACGGATTGGCTGTGTACGTACGGGGAACCGCAGTGGTCTCACTGACTGGACAACTGCACTTGTGACAGCTTTGACGCTCGAATGGAACAGGTGGAACAGGAGGCAGGTCTTGGTGGAGGCCGGGACCTGCCTCTTCTGTGTGGTATCATGATATTATATCGACAGATTCTCCATGCTTGACGCGCAAGAGCGCGCTTCTCATAAAACAGTGAGGTGAATTGGGTGGAAAACCTGATCACAGAGTTGCGAGCGGGACGGCTTCGCCCAGGGGCGGGGCTGACTTTCGGTACACATCGGCAACACCCTGTCGAGCGAGTCTATGTTGATCCGGACGCGCTCGCGAAAGACTTTCAAGTTGGGCGCAAGGCAGATGGGTCGCCGTATCGGTACGTGATCAAGACATATGGTTGTCAGATGAACGAACACGACACGGAGGTTATGGCCGGGCTGCTCTTAGCCATGGGATATGAAGCGGGAGTGCAGGATGAAGAAGCGGACTTCATCCTCTTCAATACATGTGCAGTGCGTGAGAACGCGGAAGACAAGGTGTTCGGAGAAATTGGTCGCCTGCGTCCGCTCAAAGCGCAAAACCCGGAACTGTTGCTTGGTCTGTGTGGTTGTATGGCACAAGAGGAAGGTGTGCAGAAACTTGTGCAGACGAAGTTTCCGTGGGTTGATGTCGTGTTCGGTACGCACAACATTCACCGCTTGCCGAAACTCGTCACAGACGCGCGCGCAAGCCAGGAGACCGTGATGGAAGTGTGGGACCGTGCGGCTCAGACCGTGGAGGACCTCCCGAAAGCGCGCAAGGACGCCGTTCGGGCGTGGATCAACATTCAGTACGGGTGCAACAAGTTTTGTACGTACTGCATTGTGCCTTATACGCGGGGTGCGGAGCGCAGTCGGCTGCCTGCGGATATCCTGGCAGAAGTGCGATTGCTGGCGCAAAGCGGCGTTCAAGAAGTCACGTTGCTCGGCCAGAACGTCAATGACTACGGTGTTGACCTCGGTGACACCACGTTTGCAGAGCTACTTCGGCAAGTAAACGAGGTGGAGGGGATTGAACGCGTTCGTTTTACGACTTCCAACCCGTGGAACTTCACTGACGACCTGATCGATGCGATTGCACAGTCGCCCCGTGTAACCGAGCACATTCACTTGCCCGTGCAGTCCGGCAACAACCAGGTGCTGAAACGCATGAACCGTACGTATACGCGTGAATTCTACCTCGAACTCGTCGCGAAGATCCGCGCCAAGATGCCGAATGTCGTCCTGACGACCGACATTATCGTCGGATTCCCAGGCGAGACCGACGCACAGTTTGAAGATACGCTGTCGCTCGTTGAACAAGTCCAGTTCGACAATGCGTTTACGTTCATCTACTCACCACGTGAACATACGCCGGCTGCGGATTTTCTCGATGAGACGCCACTTCAGGTCAAAAAACAGCGTTTGCAGCGCTTGAACGATCTTCAGTACGAAATCAGTCGCCGCCACAACGAACGGCTCTCTGGGCAGGTCGTGGAAGTGTTGGTGGAAGGCAAGAGCAAAACGAACCCGGATGTACTCGCTGGTCGGACCCGCAGCAACAAACTGGTACTGTTTCCAGGCGATTTCTCGCTGGCAGGCCGCTTGGTGAGTGTCGAGGTGCTGGAACCACAGACGTGGACGCTCAAAGGGCGACTCGTCGCGCAATCAGAGGAGGTGGTTTGATGATGCAGAACGTTCTAGAGGAGAAGGCAGCGCGGATTGCGACGCAAATCGCTCGCTCGGATGCAGCTCATCGGTATTGGCAGGCGCGGGACAAAATGGAGCGAAACCAGCGTGCTCAGGCGCTGTTTGAAGAGTTGAAGTTGAAGACGAACGCCCAGATGGTTTTGGAAGAACGGTTTGATTCGTTGCATCCGAAGGTGGAGACTGCTCGTAAAGATGTGCAAGATGTCGAGCAAAAAATGGGCGAAATCCCGGTTGCCTTGCAGTACCTTGAAGCGAAGGACGAGTTGAACGAAATGGTGCAGGGCGTGATGCAACTACTTTTGACGCGTTTGACTGACCAGGTACCAGTCGAACTAGGGCCGCGCCAGGGGTGTGGCAACGGGCACGGCGGCAATGGGTGCGACTGCGGCAAGTAACGACATCCCCCCATCAGCCGAGGAGGTTGCACGGTGTCACACACCCCCATGATGCAGCAGTATCTCGATATCAAAGCGAATTACCAGCACGAGCTGTTGATGTTCCGGCTTGGCGATTTCTATGAACTGTTCTTTGACGACGCGCTGACAGCGAGTCGGGTCCTGGAGATCACGCTGACAGGGCGGGATGCAGGCAGCGCCGGTCGAATCCCAATGTGCGGTGTACCCTTCCACGCCGTTGAACAGTACATTGCCCGCTTGATTGACCACGGTTACTCGGTGGCGCTGTGTGATCAAACGGAGGACCCGAAGCAGACCAAAGGCCTGGTCAAGCGCGAGGTCGTGCGCGTCGTGACTCCTGGTACCGCCACGTACGACGAAGGGGCTCTGTTGCGTTGGCTAGCTGCAGTTGTGAGAGCGGACAAGGCGTACGGGCTTGCGATGATCGACGTAGGAACGGGCGCCGTCTGGACTGCCGAGACCGATCGGATGGAAGTCATCCGCGAGCAGTTGCTCCAACGGCCACCCGCGGAAATCCTGGTCTACGAATCGGCGTCCGAGGACGATGCGTTTCGTTGGCTGGAGCCGTGGCGGAAGACTCTCGATATCTGTGCACTGACAATGCGAAAGCCGCACAGACATTCTCTAGAATGGGCTGCCGAGACGGTGCGAAGTCAGTACGGTGTGGCGAGTTTAACACCGCTTGACCTCGGTCTGCGACCTGCTGCCACCGAAGCGCTTGCGCTTGCGCTGGAGTTCGTGCAAGAGACGCAGCGGCTCTCGATGGCACACCTCAGGTCGCCGCAGAATTTGCTCCAGGAAGACTGTATGGTGCTCGATTACGCGGCACTTCGCAATCTCGAAGTGTTCGAAACCAGCCGCTCGAGACAGCGCAAGGGATCACTGTTCGATTTGCTCGACAACACGAAGACAGCGATGGGTGCCCGTACGCTGCGACAGTGGCTAGAGCGCCCGCTCGGACGCAACAGCGCGATCGAAGAGCGGCTCGATGCCGTCGAGGCGTTTGTGGAAGACGTCTTTTTACGCGATCACGTGCAAAAATCACTAGGCTCGGTGTATGACCTGGACCGGCTGTCTGGCAAAGTGGCGCTCGGAACGGCGAATGGCCGCGACTTACTCGCGATTGCGAGGTCTCTCGCGGCGCTGCCTCTGTTTGCTGGGCCACTGTCGGAGAGTGACAGCGTGGTGCTGCAAGAAGCTGCACAGGCTCTGCCGGACTGTGCGGAGTTGACAGAGCGACTGCTCACAACTCTCGTTGATGAACCCCCTGTTTCAGTACGGGATGGCGGGATAATCCGAACAGGTGTTGACTCTCTGCTCGACAAACTAAAGGGCGCCAACCAGGAAGGGAAAACTTGGCTGGCTGCGCTAGAGCAACGCGAGCGGGAACGCACCGGGATCAAGGCGCTCAAAGTCGGGTACAACAAAGTGTTTGGGTACTACATTGAAGTGTCCAAGGCGAATCAGCACTTGGTCCCCACAGAGTATGAGCGGCGTCAGACACTTTCTACGGGCGAGCGTTATGTGGTTCCGGAACTCAAGGAGCGCGAAGCGCAGATCCTTCACGCCGAGGAACAGGCCGTGCTCCGCGAGTACGAACTGTTCGTGGCGCTGCGCGACCAGGTGATGGCGCGCCTCGCAGACCTGCAACAAGCATCGCGCCATTTGGGCGTGATCGACGCGCTGTGCGCGCTCGGTGAAGTCGCGGCAGTACAGCAGTACCGACGTCCGCGTATTTCCGACGAACGTGGGCTTGTGATTGAGCAGGGCCGGCACCCTGTCGTCGAGGCGGCGCTCCCGGGACAGTTTGTCGCGAACGATGTCAGACTTGGGAGCGACCAGGCGTTCATATTGCTGACGGGTCCAAACATGGCTGGCAAGAGCACCTATATGCGGCAAGTCGCGCTTATCGTCTTGCTCGCGCATATTGGCTCATTCGTGCCTGCGGCTGCGGCTGAAATCGGCGTCGTCGACCGGATTTTCACGCGCATCGGCGCGTCCGACGACCTTGGCGCCGGTCAGAGTACGTTTATGGTCGAAATGGTGGAACTCGCGCAGATTCTCAGACAGGCGACGGACCGGAGTCTAGTGCTGCTCGATGAAATTGGCCGGGGCACAAGTACCTATGACGGCTTGTGCATTGCCGAAGCGGTGATGGAAGCCCTGCAGCAAGAAGGGCAGCGACCGCTCACGCTGTTCGCGACGCACTATCACGAGTTGGTGGAAACGGCAGAGCAGTTGCCTTCTGTCGTCAACTACTCTGTCGCTGTGCGTGAATCGGGAAGTGACATCACGTTTTTGCACACTGTCGTGCCTCGCCCTGCGGACAAGAGCTATGGGATACAGGTTGCGAAGTTGGCAGGCATTCCTGCGCCAGTGTTGGCGCGCGCAACGGAATTACTTGTTCTGCGCGAGGCGCAGCACATGCATTCGACGTACATGGCGACAGCCGCAGCGAGTGAGGGTACAGATGGGCCGGGTCTAGGCGTTAATGCGCAGCCCGTGTCACTCTTTGCGTCGGCAGCAGAGACGGAGTTGGTGACTGCTCTGGCGGAACTCGACGTCGACAATCTCACCCCACGCGAGGCAATGAGGGTTCTGTTCGCTCTGACCGACCGCGCAAAGGAGGCGTTGTCATGGGCAACATCCAAGTGATGCCGGAGGCCTTGGCCAACCAGATTGCGGCGGGTGAAGTGGTCGAACGCCCTGCGGCCTGTGTTAAAGAACTCATTGAAAACAGCCTCGATGCAGGAGCGACGCGAATTCGAGTCGCTCTGGAGGAAGGCGGCATTGCTGCCATGACGGTACAAGACGATGGCTGTGGAATGGATGAGGAAGATGCACTGCTGGCTTTTTCACGGCACGCCACGAGCAAAGTGCGCACAGCGCGCGACTTGTTGAAGATCGCGACGATGGGCTTTCGCGGCGAGGCTCTCGCGTCGATTGCGGCTGTCGCCCGAGTAACTCTGCAGACACGCCCGCGGCAGGCGGAAGCGGGCACGGAAGTGAAGGTGGAGGGGTCACGCTTTCACGGCGACCCTGCACCGATTGGCGTACCAGTCGGCACAACGGTAGTGGTGCGCGACCTCTTTTTTAATACGCCAGCCCGTCTGAAGTACTTGCGCTCCGTACATACCGAGCAGGCCCGTTGTGTCGAGGTCGTGCAGCGGGCTGCCTTGGCGCGGCCAGACGTGGCGTTCACGCTCGAGACGAGTGGGCACATAGTCTTTCAATCCGGAGGACGGTCCAACCTGCTCGATGTGGCCGCAAACGTGTTTGCTCCGGGCGAAGCGAAGCAACTCCTGGCCGTTCGCGGCGAGAGCCCAGACTACCAAGTCACTGGCTGGATCGGACGACCTACGCAGGCAAAGTCAACGCGGGCATACGGTCATATCTTTTTGAACCACCGTCCCATTCGCAACTACGCAGTCCATCAGGCCGTCGTTGCCGGGTATGGTGCGCGTCTAATGACGCGTAAGCACCCACTTTATGTCTTGAACCTCGAGATGGACGCGGCGTTAGTCGATGTCAACATTCACCCGCACAAGGCAGAAGTGCGGTTCAGCGAAGAGCAGGATGTCTGCCGTATGGTCACGAGCGCTGTGGCAGCCGCTCTTGACAGTGCGTTTCTGGTTCCAAACGTCGAATTGCACACGCGGGTGCCGGACGAACGCAGCACGCAGACGAAACTGACGCTCCCAGACGGGGTTCGACCGCTGGTGCGCGAGCAGGCGCCAACTCCGTTCGAGGCCACGAAGCCAACTCGGGACGCACAGCTAGCGCGAGGGAAGGTAGACTGGCGCCAGAACAAAGGCTCAACTGCAATCACCGAACAGCAGATTGCGGCAACGCTAGCCCCGCTGGCAGGTTCGCCAACGCAACCAGACTCGCAGGTGGTTGCGGAGAAGCAGTCCCCTCACCAGCCTCAGGACACAGACGTGGCACCTCTCCGCCAGGAGGCAGATTCAACAACAAGCGAGCAACCGAGTGTGCGAGACCCCTTGTCAGAGCGCCTGCGACTCCGGCCCATCGGTCAAGCGCTTGGCATGTACATCTTGGCCGAAGATGGGGAGAACCTGTACATCATCGACCAGCACGCTGCTCACGAACGCGTGCTGTATGAGCGGTTTGACGCTCAAGTGCGCAGTCGCATCGGTGGACGGATGGCGCTGCTGACACCCCTGACGTTTCGCTTGACCCCCCGCCAGTTGGCAGTCATCAACGAGCGCCGGGAAGTTTTAACTGACCTTGGCTTTGAGTGGGAACCGTTTGGGGGGGCAGACATCCTGCTGCGCAGTGTCCCGGAAGTGTGGGAGGGACTGGACATTAGCGCACTGGCCGAAGGTCTGTTTTCATCACTCGCGGACGAGCGGTTGCCAGAGAGTGCAGCGGAGGCGATTCGGGACAGAATTGTCACGCAAGCCTGCAAAGCCGCGATTAAAGCCAACCATCGACTCGCAGGACCGGAGATGGACGCGCTCTGTCGGGCCATTTCCGACTTGGCCGATCCGTTTCACTGTCCGCACGGACGACCAATCTTGATTCAGCTGTCGAACACCGTACTGGAGAAGGAGTTTCGTAGAATTGTTTCGTGATCACGTACTTCACCCTGGGCCGCCCGTCGACGCGGGAATGGGGTTTGCACAGCCCTCTGCCGCTGTCGTGACGACGCCGTGGAAGCAGACGCCTCGCGCTCTGGCAGAGGCGAGCCGGCTCGCTGAGTGGTTCTGTTGTCCTCAGGTTGCGCGAGGGGACCGCAGCATCGCGCAGGTGCTCGCCGACGAGAGCGTTGATGTGGTTATCGTTGCAGACCGACAGCCAGTGCTCTACACCGCCGAATCGGGCGACGAAGGCCTCTACTTTCACCCTAGTTTTGCTTGGCAGCGCATCGCACAGTGGCGAAGGGGTGAACCTGAGCGGCTGCTTCTTGCTGCCGAGATTCGTCCTGGCGATACCGTCGCCGACGCGACACTCGGTCGAGGCACAGATACCTTGGTGTTTGCGGCGGCTGTAGGACGGGCGGGACACGTCATCGCTCTTGAGTCGTCGTGGCCGCTCTTGCGCTTATTCGAAGATGCGCTGACGAGCGGCGCCGCTTGGTACTCCGATACAGTCAACAACCTCAGGCGGGACGCGTCCGCGATCACGCTTCGTCACACTGACCACAACTTGTGGTTGACTGAACAACCTGACAACAGTGTGGACGTCGTGTACTTCGACCCGATGTTTCGGCACGCCACGAAGCGGCGTTCGGAGGTGGAGGTCGTGCGCTCGTTCGCGACATCCTTGGCCGTACAGGACGACGCATGGCGGGAGGCGAAACGCGTGGCGCGCAGGTGTGTCGTCTTGAAGGAACGGCCGGGATTCGGGGAGTTCGAGCGGTTTGGTCTTACCCCGGACCGCCCACACGGACGCACAGCTTTTGCCGTGTGGAAGAAACCGCGAGGAGAGATGAGCTGATGAAAACGGCTTCGCGGGCACCTGTGCTGTGCATTGTCGGGCCAACGGGTGTCGGGAAAAGTCACGTTGGCATCGAGGTCGCGCGAGCGGTTGGCGGAGAGGTAGTGTCTGCAGATTCCATGCAGGTCTATCGCGGCATGGACATCGGCACGGCTAAAGTGACGCAGTCAGAAACGCAGGGGGTGCCACACCACGGCCTCGACCTCGTGGAACCAAACGAGTCGTTTACGGTAGCTAACTGGGTCACGCATGCGGACGTTGCCATCGCCGGCATCATCCGGCGCGGTCGTCTGCCCATCGTCGTCGGCGGAACGGGGCTCTACATTCGCGCGATTGTTGAGGACCTCGACTTCGCCCGGCAAGCCGGTTCGGCGAGCGTGCGAGCGAAGTGGGAGGCGTATCTACTCGAACACGGGAGCGCACAACTGCACCGGCGCCTTTGTGAGGTCGATTTGACTTCTGCCAATCGCCTCCACCCCAATGACACGCGCAGGGTCATACGTGCTCTGGAAGTCGCAGAGTTGCGTGGACAAGAGTTGTCTCAGACCTACGAGTGGCGGGCCAAAGGGGGCAGGTACAACGCGGTGCAGGTCGGCCTAGTCATGGATCGGGCGGCTTTATATAGGCGTGTGGACGCGCGTTTGGATGCCATGGTCGCGGCAGGACTAGACGCGGAAGTTCGGCAGTTGCTCGACACCGGCTGTACGCGCAACACAACGGCCATGCAGGCCATCGGCTACAAAGAGTGGGCCGCATATGTGACGGGGGAAACCAGGGAAGAAGAGGCCGTCGCTGCGATTAAGCAGGCGACTCGCAGGCTGGCGAAAAGGCAGTTGTCTTGGTTTCTGCGGGATGAGCGCGTGCACTGGTTCACCGTTGACCAGACGGGTGCGTTGTCAGCTAATGACTTTCAAACGATTTGTGATCTCGCTTTGCAGATCACGGAAGGAATTGAGCTCGCGCGCCGCGAATAGGGTAGACGGTGCGTTGCAGTTGCTGCGCAGTCAGGGCTGTGTTGCCGCTTGGGGTTGACAGAGGTCTGAGAAACGGATATATGTATGAGACACTATAGAGATGGGGAGTGGAACAGCATTCCCCGTGAGTGGAGGCTGCTGATATGACGAAGCAACCTGTTAATATTCAGGACACATTTCTCAACCAGGTACGAAAAGACCGCATTCCAGTTATCGTGTACTTGGTGAACGGGTTTCAAATCCGTGGCTCGATCAAGGCTTTCGACAACTTTACCATCGTGGTGGAGTCAGATGGCAAGCAACAGATGGTCTATAAGCATGCCATTTCCACCTTCATTCCGATGCGTAGTGTTGCTCTGAACCCAGAGGTTGTCGACGAGGAGAAAGGCGAGTAACGAATCAGAGCCAAGAAATACCTGTCACAATGCCCTGAAAATCGGCGTTGACAACGCGGATTTCAGTGTGATAAGTTATCTCTTGTCGCTGATGGCTAGGGTGCCAGCGTAGCTCAGCAGGTAGAGCAACTGACTTGTAATCAGTAGGTCGCAGGTTCGATTCCTGTCGCTGGCTCCAGGATTTTGCGGAGGGGTACCAAAGTGGCCAAATGGGGCGGACTGTAAATCCGTTGCGGAAGCTTCGAAGGTTCGAATCCTTCCCCCTCCACCACCTGTAGGTTATTGACTACAGCCGTTGCATCCCTCGGCGACACCCGCTCTTCGAGCGGGAATGATAGGGGCGTAGTTCAGCTGGTAGAACGGCGGTCTCCAAAACCGCATGTCGTGGGTTCGAATCCTGCCGCCCCTGCCATGGTGAGTGTGGCGAAGTGGTTAACGCACCGGATTGTGATTCCGGCATTCGTGGGTTCAATTCCCATCACTCACCCCATGTTGGGGAGTAGCCAAGCGGTAAGGCAACGGACTTTGACTCCGTCACGCGAAGGTTCGATTCCTTCCTCCCCAGCCATCCTGGTTGTGGTGGACATGCAGGTATCATCGGAGCATAGCGCAGCTTGGTAGCGCGCCTGCCTTGGGAGCAGGAGGTCGTGGGTTCGAATCCCGCTGCTCCGACCAGTGATTCCTGCAAGGGCAGGAATGGCAAGCACGCAGTAAGTTCATGGGGGTATAGCTCAGTGGGAGAGCACCTGCCTTGCACGCAGGGGGCCGTCGGTTCGAATCCGACTACCTCCACCACATGAATTTATTCCTCGATAGCTCAGCGGTAGAGCATCCGGCTGTTAACCGGAGGGTCGTAGGTTCGAATCCTACTCGGGGAGCCATGCTCCCATAGCTCAGTCGGCAGAGCGCATCCATGGTAAGGATGAGGTCATCGGTTCGAATCCGATTGGGAGCTCCACAGTGTTATATGTGAACAATCACAATGGGCGGTTAGCTCAGTTGGGAGAGCACCTGCCTTACAAGCAGGGGGTCAGCGGTTCGAGCCCGTTACCGCCCACCAGCGAAGTCCTTGTAGGGCATGAAGGTGCCTCCTACAAGGGCTTTTTGTTTTGCGGAGGAGCCATCACGTGCAATTTCTTCGGAGTGGTTGATGTCAACGTCGGCTATCAAGCGAGTGTGTAGACAGCGGTCGGCATTTTCACTCGAGTCATGGACAGTCTTCGACAGAGTAGCCCGGAGCTTGTTGGCGAACCGCGGCGAACCGAGTATTCTCGGCGTGAACTTTCTGAGCGACTCGACGTGCTCAATTCGCGCCGCCGTCGAATGCCATCCGTGTGGGAGAACTGGTGACACGGGGAGGTGGGCGACAGGTTTTTCTCATTCAAATAGGTTGCACAGAAGGACACAACGATGGTATGATGTGTGAGCACGATTTTGGAGGCGCACCATCCAAAACACGTGGAGTGATGGCCGAGTTGGTCGAAGGCGCTCGCCTGCTAAGCGAGTATACGCTTAATCGCGTATCGACGGTTCGAATCCGTCTCACTCCGCCAGACAAAAGAGTTGTCCTGGTCTCTCAGGGCAATTCTTTTTTATGTCCGCGGATTCCTTTTTTGCAGCGTCTGTCCTGAATGAGGTATCGCAAGGTGAACCGTCGGGGAAGAGTAAACGGAGTCACTTCAAGGAGGGGTTGCTGTGCACCAGCGTGCAGGCTCTGCGCCAACAGGTGTCGCGGAGCACGCGATTTCCGCGCATTTGCAAGACAACGTGGACTATGTGAACGACCTGATTGGCATCGGTACGAGCTGGGATATCCTTGCGAAACCGTTTGAGTTCGGGGATATAAAGATGGTGTCGTACGTCACCAACGGATTTTTCCTGACGATGAACATGGTGTTGATTCTGGAAAACCTGCAAGCGAACGTGGTGACGTTTAAACAGCAACACCAAGAGTCGTTCACGCTCGATGAACTCATCGACTATTTGAACAAACACATTGCGTTTGTTCAGGTGCAGCCAGTGCCGAAAATGGCTGACGCCATTCGGTTCATTCTGTCTGGTCCCTTGATTACTTTTCTTGAGGGGTTTGACCAAGCGCTGTTGATCGACACCCGTATCTATCCCATGCGCAGCATCACGCTGCCAACGACAGAACACGTCGTGCGTGGACCTCACGATGGCTTCACAGAGACAATGTTGATGAATACAGCGCTGATTCGCCGACGACTGCGTGACCCCCGCCTGCGCGTTGAATTGATGCAGATCGGCAAACGCTCGCAGACGGACGTCAGTTTGATGTACCTGAAGGATGTGGCCGACCCACAACGCGTTAACGAGATCAGGCAGCGCCTGAAGTCTGTGCAGTCCGACTCGATGACAATGGGAGAGCAACAACTTACAGATATCATCGGCCACGTCAAATGGAACCCGTACCCGATTGTGCGTTACACCGAACGTCCCGACATCGCGTCCGCAGCGCTTCTCGAAGGGCAAATCGTGATTGTCCTCGACACGACCGCCGAGGTCATCATTGCGCCCGTGACGTTCTTTCAACACCTGCAAAACCCACAGGAGTATCACTCGTATCCGCTTGTCGGTACATATCTGCGGTGGGTTATCTTGGTCTCTGTGTTAGTCAGCATATTTCTGCCGGGACTGTTTCTGTTGGTCAATGACTATCCGCAATCCGTCCCAAAGGCACTCAGTTTCTTCATCGCACAACACGGTGACCCATTGCCGCTGTGGGCGGAGCTGTTGGTTGCCGAAATCGCCCTCGATATGCTCCGCCTTGCGATTTTAAACACCCCGAGCATACTTGGCTCATCAGTCAGCATCGTGGCCGCCCTGTTGTTCAGCCAGTTCGCCTCGAAGATTCAGTTGTTGCAACCAGAAGTGTTGGTGTACATGGGGTTCGTTGTGATTTCGCAGTACGCGACGTCATCCTTCGAACTCGGCAGCGCAAATCAGATCAGTCGCATGTGGATACTTGGTTGGACTGCGGTATTAGGCACACTTGGGTTCGTGATCGGTGCCGGGTCATGGTTGTTGTTGCTCATCTTCACGCGCTCGTTTGGGGTGCCTTACTTCTGGCCGCTCCTGCCGTTTCGCTGGCGCGATGGATTGGACGACATTGTGATGCGACGACCGTCGGAGGACCTTCATGGAATTCCGGATATTCTGCGTCGGCGCTCGAAAGCGTAGCTCACTGAGAACAACGACTAAAGCAGGCGGGCCCCGGCAGAGGCCCGCCTGCTAGGCGATCACCCAGTTTCGAGTCTCTGCATAGGTTAGGGTACTGCGCGAGACATTTGGGAGATGTCAAGAGGGAATCAACCACTCGCCTACTCGCGTAAGCCACGTTCCAGAGGTCGAGGTGATAGTCGTTGCGGACAGGGCCAAAAACACCGATTCCGAGGTCGCAGCGAAACGACGTGATACGGGACTATCAAGAAGGGCAGATTGCGCTCGCGGAGGCGTTGTCCCTACTGAACGGCACGTCGCAACGAACTGCTGACACAACGCCACGAATCACCAAACAGCGTCTGTCCGCGCTGCTTGGGGACTTAGATGCATTGGTCGGGTTGGAAGAAGTGAAGTCAACAGTTCGGCAGGTTTTCGCCTTTCTGTATATGCAGGAGCGACGTCGGCAGTCGCACTTGAAGACGGAACCGGTCGTTCTGCACATGGTGTTTACGGGCAATCCAGGAACAGGAAAAACCACGGTAGCGAGGCTCCTTGCAAGTCTTTTTCACGAGTGTGGGCTGCTCTCCAAAGGCCACCTGGTGGAAGTCGAGCGGGCAGACCTCGTTGGTGAGTACATCGGCCACACGGCGCAGAAGACGCGCGAGCATATCAAATCGGCACTCGGTGGCGTGCTCTTTATTGACGAAGCGTATTCGCTAGCGCGGGGCGGAGAAAAGGACTTTGGTCGAGAAGCCATCGACTGCCTCGTGAAAGGCATGGAGGACTACCGGAACCAGTTCATCGCGATTATCGCGGGTTATGAAGATGAAATGGAATGGTTTCTCTCGACTAATCCTGGACTGCCGAGCAGATTCCCGATTCATTTGAAGTTTCCTGACTACTCGGTGACGGCTCTCCTGGGTATTGCCAGACAAATGGCGACTGAACGCCAGTATCGATTCAGCGTGGAAGCGGAGGCCAAGTTGCGACATGAGTTGCAGCGGTTGCGCACGGATACGCTGCGCAGTTCTGCGTTCAGCAACGCGCGCTGGGTGCGCAACATGCTCGAAGCAACAATTCGACAGCATGCCTTGCGGTTGTTTGACGCACCGGACCCAAGCCGTGAAGCCATGGTTACCCTCGAAGCTGCAGACCTAGTGTGGGGGGGAACCGTATGAGACACAGTGTCGTGATAGGCAAGGCCAATGTCGGAAAGACATTGTTTTGCATTTATTTCGCGCAGTATATCGGGGTTCGAGAAATGACGTGGTTGGTCGAGCGGACGGACGGACGCACCGAGCACGTCCGCACGTCGCCCAAGTCGGCGGCCGAGACTCTGTCCGGTGAACTGCCCCATAAGACGCGCTGCCTGCAGTCCGTGTGTCTGGATTTTGAGCGAGGAAAGGGCGTGCGCCAGTTTCTCCTTACAGATACGACAGGGCTTACCGACGGAATTCACCCCGAGGCCGAGTTACGGCGCGCCATGGCCCAGACTCTGCGAGCGATTGTCAACGCGGACGTGGTGTTACACATGGTTGACGCTGCTGCAATTGGTGAAGTTGGGCCTTTGCGCAAGCCGAACCGAGCAGGTCAGGAGCGTGGATGGAGTGAGCTTGACGACCAAATCGCGGAACTTGGCGAGCACAAGCGCGGATACTTGATCCTCGCAAACAAGATGGATTTGCCAGGAGCAAAACAAGGGTATCGGGAGCTCTCCAAACGCTTTACTCGGCACCGCGTCGTGCCTGTCTCAGCCCTTCATCAGAATGGGTTTCGAGAGGTGAAGCAACATGTCTGGCGTTTGGCATGAGTGGGCGGTCTGGCTTGGTTGCGCACTTTTGATGGGCGCAGCCATCAAGTTAATGGACGACGCGTTGGATGTGAACTTTGACCTAGAACGGGGGCGTCAAACACTCGCCCATCAACTCGGGCGCGCCACGCTGCCTTATGCGCTGGTGCTCGCCGTCATCGCGGTGGACCTTGACCCTGCACTTGCGCTGTCTGTGTTTTTTGGCAGTTACGCAGTTGGGATGTTTACGACTTGGCGCGACCCACTGCCGTCACGCCTTCCATCATACGTCGAGATCGCGCTTGCCCTTGCACTCTCCGCCAGTCTGGTTGGCTGGAGATTGGCGCTCTGGGGGGTCGCCATCATGGCTGTCGTCGATTGGCTGGACGACGTGATGGACCTGACCGGTGACAGCAAGTCCGGGCAGACCAATCTGGCCGCTCGGATCGGTTTTGCCGAGACACTGTTGCTAACGCTGGTCGCGCTGTGCGTTGCCGTGTTGACCAACGCAGCTTTGACTGCAGTCGTACTGGTCGCCGTCACGGCGTTGACCGTTGCTGCTGAACTAACGACCAAGCACCTGTGGAAGGCTTCAGATGACGACAGGGGGATTGACGTATGACAATGACTCAGTGGCTGGCCTTCATCCTCGGCGGGGTGGCGATTGTGTTGCTCTGCGGCTACGCGATGGGGCGGCGCGTTGGCTACCGCCAAGGCATGCGCAAAGCGAAAGCCAAGGTGCCGTTGGAACTGCGAGCTTGTGCGCACGAGTTGGGACACTGCCCAATCTGCGATACAATGTGGCACGAAGGGGTGAGCGGATGAAACGACCTACCGACCCAGACCGGGTCATCCTCGGCGTACGAAAACGTCCGAGCGAACATCCTGAGGTGTTACAAGAACGAACAGACGAGCTGCAAGGGCTCACTGACGCAGCCGGCGGCGAAGTTGTCCGCGTATTTGTTCAGGAACGCCCAGAACCGGACGGAGCTCTGTATCTTGGCAGCGGGAAAATCTTGGAGATGGCCGAAGCGGTTGAAGTTGACGAGGTGTCGCTGGTCATCTTTGACGGTGAACTTAGTCCAGCGCAAATCAGGAACCTATCCGACCGGATGGGATGTCGTGTAATCGATAGGACACAGCTGATTCTCGATATCTTTGCGCAGCGAGCACAGTCCAAGGTTGGACGCCTGCAAGTGGAGGTGGCACAGCTTCAATACCTGTTGCCGCGGTTGACCGGGCGAGGCGTGCAGATGTCGCGCCTTGGCGGCGGCATTGGCACCAGAGGACCTGGTGAAACGCGGCTCGAGGTCGACCGTCGGCGCATTCGCGACCGCATCTCCCACTTGAAATCCCAGTTGCGGGAAGCGAAGTCAAAGCGCGCAGAGCAGCGCAAACGCCGGGCATCTAACGTTCCGACGGTCGCCCTCGTCGGCTATACAAATGCCGGGAAGACCACAGTTTTGGGGCGCTGGCTGAGCGATCGCGCAGGGAGCGCATCAGCACGAGGCGATGCGCGGCTGTTCGACACCCTTGACCCATTGGCTCGACGTGTCCGTGCCGGACGGACTGGGGAACTGGTTCTGCTGGACACGGTCGGCTTTGTGCAGGACCTGCCGCACTTGCTCATCGACGCGTTTCGGGCGACGCTGGAGGAAGTGGTGGCGGCAGATGTCGTTGTCCATGTCCTAGACGCAAGCGTTGATACTGCAGCTCGCGCAGACACGACATATCATGTCCTGCGCGAGCTCGGGGCAGACGGAAAGCCGATTATTACGTTCTACAACAAACTCGACCGCGTGGGACAGGCTCCACCTCCGGACCGCCACGCTGCGGTCACAGTCTACGGCTCTGCGCGAACAGGGGATGGAATGGCTGAGCTGTACAGCGCCGTCGACGCGGTTCTGGGCCTTGACCCGGTTCGAGTGACACTGTCTGGCCCTCAAGATTCGGAGGTTTTTTGGGCAGACGTAGCTCGTCAAGGGCGCGTGATCTGTGCAGAAGCAAACGAAGCTGGGGAGATGAAAGTGACTGTCGAAATGGACCGCCGGCAAGCGACTCGTTTTGGTCAGTCCGATTACGACAGGGCTATTGCGACTTCGACGGAGGTACAGCCATGACCAACTTGCAAGTCACTGAACAGGCGAGCCAGGTTGTGGCTCGTGCTGAGCAGACAGTCGCAGAGGCGCTGGTGCGGATGGATGCGATTGCGAGAACGAACCAGGCCAAGGTGCTTGATGCATTTCACGCTGAGCGCGTTGCCGACGCAGACCTGCACGGCACCACCGGGTATGGTCTCGGTGACGAGGGAAGGGACAAGTTCGAACGCGTGTTCGCACGCGTCTTTCATGCGCCAAGTGCCCTCGTGCGACCACAGTTTGTATCTGGGACACACGCGCTGAAGGTTGGCTTGTTTGGCATGCTCCGCCCAGGCGACGAAGTGTTATTTGCTACTGGCAAACCGTATGAAACGCTGGAGGCCGTGGTTGGCATTCGGGAAACTGCAGGGAGCCTCGCGGAGTGGGGGGTATCGCACGCAATTGTCCCACTTACAGACGGCGGACAAGTAGACCTTCACGGTGTGCAACAGGCACTGCGAACGAACACGCGCGTTGTGTTTTTTCAGCGTTCACGCGGTTACGCTGAGCGTCAGGCGCTGACCATGACAGACCTTACAGACGCAATTGCCGCTGTCCGGGCGATGCGCAGTGACGTCCTCATCGCCGTTGACAACTGTTACGGTGAATTCGTCGAGACGACAGAGCCGACCGACATCGGCGCAGACCTCGTTATGGGCTCGCTGATCAAGAACCCTGGCGGCGGTCTAGCCCCAACTGGTGGGTATGTCGCGGGGCGCGCGGACCTGGTTGAGCGGGCGGCTGCGGTGCTCACAGCGCCAGGGGTTGGCGCCGAAGTCGGACCGACTGCGGGGTTTCTGCGACCGTTCTATCAGGGACTATTTATGGCTCCGCACGTCGTCGCCCAAGCTGTGAAAGGCTCTGTCCTCGCGTCAGCAGTGTTCGAGCAACTCGGCTACGACGTGTCCCCGTTGTGGCATGAGGCGCGTTCGGACTTGGTAATCCGCGTCAGTCTCGGCAGCGAAGCAAAGCTGTTAGCGTTTTGTGAGGCGGTACAAGCTAGCGCACCGATTGACTCGTTTGTTCATCCCGACGGCGGGGAGATGGCGGGTTACGCGAATCGGGTGGTGATGGCCGCCGGCACGTTTGTGCAAGGTTCCACCATTGAAATGTCCGCTGATGCCCCGGTTGTGGCGCCCTACCGTGTCTATTTTCAAGGCGGACTCACCTACGAGCACGTGTATCTGACATTGGAGCGTATCGTGACATCGTTGATGTAAAAAACTTTGACATCCGCTGCTTTTGCATTGTAGTTCCGGATGATAAGATGGGGGCAGCGATTACAGCGCGGGCGGGGGGATATCCGTGGACTTGAACATGCGTCGGCAGCTGCCGCTATTTTCCATCGGGATTGTGCAAAAGCTAACGGGTCTGTCAGCACGCCAGATTCGCTACTACGAACAGCACGGGCTAATCAGCCCGGCGCGTTCAGAGGGCAAGCAACGGTTGTTTTCATTCGCGGACGTAGAGCGGCTTATGGACGTGCGCAGTCTGCTCGATGACGGATACAACATGTCTGGTGTCAAAGCGAAACTCCAGTCGGGACGAGCGGGGACGGCAACAGTGCAAGAAAGTACGGCTGAGCCGTCGGATGCTGAATTGTACGAATGGTTGCAGAAAGAAATTCAGGAAGGGCAGACGGAACGAGCGATGTCCCTCTTTCAAGGTGACCTGTCTCGGTTATACCGACACAGGTAAGCAGTGTTGAGGGTCTTGTGTTGATCCGGACAGGGGTGGTTCATATGCGCAAGCGCTTTGACAAGGCTGAGATTCTCGAACTCGCCAAGGAACAAGATGTTCGCTACATTCGGTTGCAGTTTACGGATTTACTCGGGATCATCAAAAATGTCGAGGTGCCTGTGGACCAGTTGTCCAAAGCCCTTGATGGGAAAATTGCATTTGACGGGTCTTCTATCGAGGGCTTTGTTCGGATCGAAGAGTCGGACATGTACTTGGCACCGGACACAAGTACGTGGTTGGTCTTCCCGTGGGAGTCAAACTATGGCCGAGTGGCGAGGCTCATCTGTGACATTCGGCAGCCTAACGGCGATCCGTTTCCGGGCGACCCGCGCGTTGCACTGCAGCGCGTTGCTGCACGTGCGCGGTCGCTCGGATTTGACACGTTCAATGTCGGCTGCGAGCCGGAATTCTTCCTGTTCAAGATGGACGCGGATGGGAAGCCGACACCGGAAGTCAGCGACGAAGGCGGCTACTTTGACTGGGCGCCGCTCGACCTCGGCGAAGATTGCCGGCGTGAGATTGTCCTGACACTTGAGTCGATGGGGTTTGAAATTGAAGCGTCACACCATGAAGTGGCGCCTGGCCAACACGAAATTGACTTCATGTACGCGGATGCTCTCGAAGCCGCTGACGACATCGCGACGTTCCGACTTGTCGTGAAGACGGTGGCTCGTCAACACGGTCTGCACGCAACATTTATGCCAAAGCCAGTCTACGGTATCAACGGCTCCGGAATGCACTGCCACATGTCGTTGTTCCGCGATGGTGAGAATGCGTTCGCGGATGAGAATGGGGAGGCAGGCCTGAGTGAGATTGGACTACAGTTTCTCGCAGGCATCCTGCGCCACGCCCCCGCGTTTACGGCGGTTTGTAATCCAATCGTGAACTCTTACAAACGCCTCGTGCCTGGGTATGAAGCTCCGAACTACGTTGCATGGTCGGCAAAAAACCGCTCGCCGCTGGTTCGCGTTCCGGCTGCGCGCGGACAGAGTACGCGCATTGAAGTGAGAAGCCCGGACCCCTCTTGTAACCCGTATTTGGCGATTGCGTCCATGCTTGCGGCGGGACTCGATGGCATTGAGCGAGAGATGCAAGCTCCGCCCCCGGTCAACCGCAACATCTACCGGATGTCGGATGCTGAAAAGGAGTCGATCGGTATTGTGAGCTTGCCAGACAATTTGTCGCGCGCTCTCGAACTCCTCGAAGGTGACGGTGTGTTGCGTGAAGCGCTTGGAGCGCACATCATTTCACACTTTATTGAAGCCAAACGGATCGAGTGGAACGTCTACCGGACACAGGTGTCCGAGTGGGAACGCGAACAGTACCTGCAGTTGTACTAAGCAGAACATCGAAAACAGCCTGTGGTCGCGTAGACCGCAGGCTGTTTTCGTGTCCTGACACACCAACCGATTGACGCTATCACACGACCGTTCGGAAAACTCCAATGACCTTGCCCAGAATGGTGACGTTCGGATACCTGAGTGGCTTCATTGATGCGTTCTCAGGCTGCAGGCGGATGTGGTCTGCTTCTCGGAAAAAGCGCTTCACTGTGGCTTCGTCATCGTCCGTCATGGCTACGACGATATCACCGTTGCGGGCTGTTTGCTGTCGCTGCACGATGACGAAGTCGCGGTCCAAGATGCCAGCATCAATCATCGAATCCCCTGTGACGCGCAACAAGAACACCTCTTGGTCTCTGACCATATCTTCAGGCAGTGGAAAGTACTCGTCCACATCCTCCACCGCCGTAATCGGGACACCTGCGGTGACTTTCCCGACGATCGGCGCAAAGACAGCTCCGCGCGTCGTTTGAACAGGCGTCGGCGCGGCAAGTTGAGGTTCTTGTGCAGCGCCTTGATCGAGCAGCAAGATGGCGCGCGGCTTCGTCGGGTCGCGTCGAAGGTAGCCTTTGCTCTGGAGACGCTCGAGGTGACCGTGCACAGTCGAACTGGAAGCCAATCCGACAGCTTCACCAATCTCTCGAACGGACGGCGGATACCCCTGTTCCTTTACACATGCGCGGATGTAGTTGAGTATTTCCTCTTGTCGTCGAGACAGTTTCGCCATGACCGCGCCTCCGCTCCATCAAAAGTTTTCCTAAGTATAACAAATAGAACAGCTGTTCGCAAACGTTTGTTCGCATATCGCTTGACAAGAACGTGTGTTCGTATTTTAATAGAAACAGAACAAATGTTCGCAGGGGGCGGTTGTGATGGTGTCACTGAGTGAAATGGGACGCATGAAATCGGCGCAAAGTGCTGCTTACGAGACTCACCGGGTGACGCGCAAGACGCGCACGCGTCTGTGGGGGTTGTTCGCTCTGTGCTGGATTGTGGGGGCTAGCTTCGCGTTTCATTTTTGGGTAGGAGTAGCGTCTGCGGCATCGACGGGTGTGCCGTACACTGTGGCGCCTGGAGACACCGTCTGGTCAATTGCAAGTCAAATGAGTGGTGCTGGTGATCCACGCCAACTGGTGAGTGAAATCATTGCGCAAAATCACCTGAACGCAGCCGGTAGGCTGTATGTTGGGGAAGTTCTGCAGTTGCCACAGAACCCTTGAGTTATATGAGGCCCAAGTGTCGCAGGCCGCGCTCGACTCCGTCCTGGTCCACGCTGGTTGTTTCGTAATCTGCGTAAGGTTTGAGTTCTTCTGAAGCGTTTCCCATGACAACGGCGGTACCAAGTGCCTTGAACATGCCAACGTCATTCCAAGCATCACCAAAGTGCACCGCGCGTTCAGGTGCGATACCAATCTTGCGGAGTACGTCTAGGGCGCCTAGAGACTTGTCGTTGCCGGCCTTTTGAAGGTCAATTGCCTCTTCGTGCCAGCGGTATATCATGCATTCAGGGAATAATTCTAAGACCTCTTTGTCCCAGTCCTCCGCCATAAACACATTTGCCTGAAACACATCTTCATCACTGTATGCGTCTGTTTTGTCTACACGGACTTCAGGGTAGTCGTACGACTGCATGAGGGAATGTAGTGACCCCGGAAGCTGAGCAGGTGTCACACTTTTAGTGCGTGTGTGCATGACGACAGGTAGTTGCCGTTCGACGAAAAAGCTGCGCGCGCGTCTGACCACCCCCACCGGCAGTGGGCGCGTAGATACGACCTCCTGATGTGCCATCGCCAAGCCGCCGTTGAAGTAGACAGCTATGTCAATACCCAGTCGCTGCTGCAGTTCAATCGTCTGTAATACTGAACGCCCCGTACACAGCGCCACACCGATGCCACGTGCAAGCAACTTGCCAATCGCGTCGATCGAACTTGGAACGAGTTTGCGGTTGTAGACCAGTGTCCCGTCGATGTCGAAGAAGACAAACTCTATCGTCAAGGTGTGAGCACCCCTTCATCTTGTATGTTGTTCGCTAACAGAAGTGTCGGCTCACTTAGCTGTATTTTAGCGGATATGCACACAGCACTCCAGGCCAATGCACGCCAACGATGAGTGGCGCGTTGCGCCAGTCCTCCGTTATCGAGTATCATAAGCCCATGTTTTCATAGGAAACGGGGGAAGCTTGTGGCTGTGACAATGGAACAACTCGTGGCGCTGGCGAAGCACCGGGGGTTCATTTTCCCGGGTTCGGACATCTACGGCGGACTTGCAAACACGTGGGATTACGGGCCGCTCGGTGCCGAGTTGAAGAATAACATTAAGCGCGTGTGGTGGCAGAAATTTATTCACGAGTCGCCGCTGAACGTGGGTCTCGACAGTGCCATTTTGATGAACAACCAGGTTTGGGTGGCATCTGGCCACGTAGGTCACTTTCACGACCCAATGATCGACTGCCGTACCTGCAAGTCAAGACACCGCGCCGATAAATTGATCGAGGCGGCAATTGAAGCGCATGGCGAAGAGCGTGTCGTGGACGGGCTTTCGTTTGACGAAATGGAGGAACTTATCCGAGTCTATGACGTACGGTGTCCGGACTGCGGAGGGAATGACTTCACGGCGATTCGGCAGTTTAACATGATGTTTAAAACGCATCAGGGGGTCACGGACGAAGCAGGCAATGAGATCTATTTGCGGCCAGAAACAGCTCAGGGTATTTTTGTGAACTTTGAGCATGTGCGTCGGACCATGCGGAAAAAGCTGCCGTTTGGTATTGGTCAAGTTGGAAAAAGTTTCCGAAACGAAATAACTCCCGGAAACTTCACCTTCCGTACACGGGAGTTCGAGCAGATGGAGTTGGAGTTTTTCTGTGCACCGGGTACTGATGACGAGTGGTTCACATATTGGCGGCAGTTTTGCCATAACTGGTTGCTCGCTATCGGCATGCGACCGGAGAACGTGCGACTGCGCGATCACGAGGCAGCGCAACTGTCTCACTACAGCAAGGCGACCACGGATGTGGAGTATCACTTCCCGTTTGGTTGGGGCGAACTGCTTGGAGTTGCAAACCGAACCAACTATGACTTGTCCCAGCACGCGCAGCACTCGCACGAGGACTTTCAGGTCGATGGTGAAGACGGTGAATCGTTTATTCCGTTCTGTATTGAACCTTCCATTGGCGTCGACAGACTGTTGCTCGCGGTGTTCGCCGATGCGTATGAAGAGCAGTCCTTACCCGATGGCGATGTGCGTACAGTGCTTCACTTCCATCCGGTTTTGGCTCCTTACCAGGCAGCTGTTTTTCCACTGTCTAAAAAGCTGGCGGAACCAGCACAGGCCCTTTACAGAGAGTTGTCTCAGTCGTTCACGGTTGACTACGATGAGTCTGGCTCAATCGGCAAACGCTATCGTCGACACGACGAGATCGGTACACCCTATTGCATCACGTTTGACTTTCAGTCGGAGGACGACGGTGCTGTGACAGTTCGTGATCGCGATACGATGGAACAAGTGCGGTTGCCAATTCGTGAACTTTCCGCTTGGCTGCGCGATAAAACACGGGTCATTGGTGAATGAACATTGCTTGGTGGGGGAAGGTTGACACGCAGGGGGTGGTTCACAGATGTCCAACCAACACACGGAGAACCACAACGAAGCGTTCACGTTCACTGGGTCACTTAAGAACAATCGACACTTTGAGGCGGTTGTGAGTGAGCGGAACCGCGTCGTGGATGACGCGGTGATTGTGCCTATCCCATGGAAGCAGTATCACCGTGCGAACGTCCCGCACCTCGCGAGACACTCCAAGTGAGCGGGCAGTGACCCCACACCCAAGCCCGGCCGACGTGAGCATTTGCTCGATTGTCGGCCGGGCGTTCTTGTTCAAGAGGCCGGGCGTCCCGGGCGCGACTGCCCGTTTGTCGATACCATTGTCGCAGTAGCAAGGTGAGAGGCGGCATCGACCGCGGGTTGCGACTGCCCACTCGCATGTCCACTTCGAACATGGTTCAACAGTCCACCTGACAGAAGAATTTCCAACTGACGCTCCGACAGTTCAGAGCGGCAGCGAATTATCCGACCTGACCCAGTCTGGAGGACTTCAATCAAGGAGCCTTGCTTCAGTTGACCCCGTACGTCCGGAATGACCAGTGCGTCCTCCCGCTCGAGCGCGTCGTAGTCAGCTTCTCTTTCAAATGTCAGCGGAAGAATTCCAAAATTGATCAGGTTGGCACGGTGAATGCGCGCAAACGACTTAGCGATCACGGCTTTCACGCCCAGGTACATGGGCGCAAGCGCGGCATGTTCCCTGCTTGACCCTTGTCCGTAGTTTGACCCTGCGATGACTATGCCGCCGCCAGCTTTTTTGGCGCGTTCGGGGAAAGTGGGGTCGATGCGCACAAAGACGAACTCGCTGATGGCCGGAATGTTTGAACGCAGAGGTAGAATCTTCGACCCCGCCGGCATGATGTGGTCGGTGGTGATGTTGTCGCCGACTTTCAGGAGCACTGCACCCTCGATGGTGTCTTCCAGCGGCCCACGCAGTGGCAATGGCTTGATGTTTGGTCCACGTTCGACGTGGACAGCCGTGGGGTCGTCAGACGGCTGTAAGACCATGCCTTCGTCATTCGTGTCGTATTCGTCAGGTTCCCTTGTCTCCACGTACGCTCCGCCTTCTCTTGGGTCCGTTAGCACTCCGCGCAAGGCCGACACCGCGGCTGTTTCCGGGCTACACAAGTAGACCTTCGCGTTCGGCGTGCCAGACCGCCCTTCAAAGTTGCGGTTGAAGCTGCGTAGGCTGATTCCCTCAGATTTTGGCGCCTGCCCCATGCCGATGCACGGACCACAGGCCGCCTCGAGCACACGCGCGCCAGCTGCAATCAGGTCGGCCAAAATTCCGTCACGAGCGATGGTGGCAAAGACCTGCCGTGAACCAGGTGTCAAAGTCATCGACAGGTTTTCTGCGACTCGCTTTCCGCGCAGTACGTGAGCCGCGATGGCCAGGTCGTGAAAACTGGAGTTGGTGCAAGAGCCAATACACACCTGGTCTAGCGGCAATCCTGCGAGTTCTCGTACGGTGGTCACGTTGTCCGGGCTGTGCGGTTGGGCAATCAGCGGCTCGAGGTGAGTCAAGTCGATCTCCATCACTTCGTCATAGCTCGTGTCTGGGTCTGCCTCAAGCGCAGTCCAGTCCGATTCACGCCCTTGTTTGCGCAAGAACAGCCGGGTTCTTTCGTCACTTGGGAAGATGGAAGTTGTCGCTCCGAGTTCAGCTCCCATGTTGCAGATGGTCGCCCGTTCGGGAATCGTCAGGTCTGCGACTCCCTCGCCGTGGTATTCGAAGACCTTGCCTACGCCGCCCTTGACAGTCAGTCTCCTTAACATTTCGAGGATGATGTCCTTGGCTGCCACCCAAGGTTGTCGCTTGCCAGTCAATCGGACACCGACCACTTTTGGCATCGGTAATCCGAACGGGCCACCCGCCATAGCGACCGCTACGTCTAATCCGCCTGCTCCAATTGCGATCATCCCTGCGCCGCCGCTTGTCGGCGTATGCGAGTCGGAGCCGAGTAAAATCTGCCCTGGCACGGAAAAACGCTCGAGGTGGACCTGATGACAGATGCCGTTGCCTGGGCGTGAAAAATAGATCCCGTGCTTGGCAGCAAACGATTGGAGAAAAGCGTGATCGTCTGCATTCTCAAACCCTGTTTGCAGCATGTTGTGGTCGACGTAACTGACCGACCGCTTGGTGCGTACCTGTGGCACGTCCATCGCCTCAAACTGGAGATACGCCATCGTGCCTGTGGCGTCCTGAGTCAAAGTCTGATCAACCGTAACCAGAATCTCTTCTCCCGCAGGTACAGGCCTCTGCCCTGCGGCGAGGTGCGCGTTCAGTATTTTCATCGTGACACTTTGGCCCAACGCTCAGCACTCCTTGTTTCCATTTGGAGGTAGTTTCACCTGCTCTTGCTGGAGCTATACTAACCCTGCGAGGGCGTGACATTCCGCTGTGTTTTTTGTAACGTATGAGTGATACGACTGGAGGAGGACGATACCGATGGACGTCGGGCTAAAAGGGAAAACCGTCCTCGTGACGGCAGCAAGTCAGGGCTTGGGATTTGCCACTGCACGAGCGTTTGCAAGAGAGGGAGCGCGCGTTATGTTGGCGAGCCGGTCAGAGACTGCGTTGGCAGATGCGGTCAAGCGTATTCAGTCGGAGACTGACAATCGCGAAGTTGAATTCACCGTGGCAGACGTCACGGACGGCGCCGCGATTGACCGCCTGTTTGACCGCGTCGAGGATGTCTTCGGTGGGGTGGACGTACTCATCAACAACACGGGCGGGCCCCGGGCGGGCACATTTGACAGTGTATCCGACACCGACTGGCAAAACGCGTTTGACCTCTGCTTGTTGAACATTGTTCGCTGTACGCGACGGGCACTGCCACACATGCGTGCAAACAAGTGGGGGCGGATTGTGAACTTTGCTTCCTCATCGATCAAGCAACCGCTCGAGAACCTAATCTTATCTAACGCTTTTCGGGCGGGTATTGTCGGCCTGTCAAAGAGTTTGGCGCTAGAACTAGCCGCTGATAACATTCTTGTCAACGTGCTGGGGCCTGGTCGCATTGCGACGGGGCGCGTGGCGAGCCTTGATGCCATGCGCGCTGATAAACTGCAGACGAGCGTGGACGAAGTTCGTAGGTTGACAGAAGAGAATATCCCTCTCGGGCGATACGGCTCCCCCGACGAGTTTGCCGCCATGGCTGTGTATTTAGGGTCCGCAGCCAACGGATATACCACCGGACAGTCCATTCTGGTCGACGGGGGCTTAGTGCGCGCACTGTGACCGCCAAGCGCTCCCGTTACACGTTGCTTGCGTTGCTGTTCGCGGCGAGTGTCGCGATGTTTCCCAATTCGGTCTTGTTCCCGGCTTCTCACGATGTTGCAGTTCACCTGCACCAACCAACGGCTTTCATAGGCTGGCTTGTCAGTAGTTACGCCCTAGCGTATGTACTCGCGACGCCTCTGCTTGGGATGACTTCTGACTACCTCGGGCGTCGAAGTATCCTCGTTGGCGGCCTTGTCTTGTTTGTTCTCGGCGGCACCGTCCCGCTGTATGACCCGAAGACGTTGCCGATGGTGGTGGGCCGCGTTGTCATGGGCATTGGCTCCGCCGGCATCATGCCGATGGTCGATAGTCTGATTGGCGACGCCTATCCCCAGGGTCCCGAACGGCGGCGGGCGTTAGCCGGCTTCGGTGCTGCAGTTGCAGTAGCTGAGGCACTTGCCCCGTTTCTTGGTGGCGTCAGTGACGGGATAAACTGGCGAGGCGTATTTGCCCTGTATACTTTGGGCCTGCCGGCTGCGCTCTTGACTGGCTTCATCTCTGTCCCGCCGCGTCAGAGCGCGCGGCCGGAGAAGGTCAAGCTGTCTGACTATGCTGTAAGTTTACGGATCGCGCTGCGCATCCCACGGCTGTATTCGGCCATCGTCGGCGCAGTCGTGTTTGGCGTCGTCTACTTTGGCGTCTGTACACTCTTGCCATACGCGCTGGGAGCGCCGCTTTCGGGCTGGAAAAGCGGCGCCCTGTTTCTTCCTATTGGAGTTTCTTGGGTGTTGTTCACCGCTTGGCTGGCGAACCGACCGCAACTCGTCCGACTGCGCGAGGTGATGGTCGGCAGCGCGCTTGGTTTAGCGGCCTTGACGGTTTGGCTCGCCTATGCAGGACACCTCAGTTTTGTGCTTGCAATCGGGGTCGGGTGGGGTGCGGGATCGGCCTTTCTTTGCACAATTTTTCAGTGGATGGTTGGCGACGAATCGCCTGAACTGGTGCGTGGGGCGATGAACGGCATCCTGAACGCGGCGTATATGTTCGGTTTCTCATTTGGGGCGCCGCTGTTTATGTGGTTGATGAAAATCATCGGCTTCGCGTCGACTCTGTGGTGGGGCGCCGCAGCGATGGCCTTGCTCGCCGTGTTCTTGTTTGTGTCGTTGCGCCCGCACGGCGTCACCGTGCTTGCGGAGGAACTGACTGAGACGGTACGTTAACGAGGAAAAGAGCGAAAAAAGCAACTGTTTTGGCCATGGTACAATGTATTCAAAACGCCCTGTTGCCAGTCGGTCAGCACGGTATCTGTGAGAGTGGGAGAGTAAATTTGATGACGACACGCGAGCGCCTTGCTGCAGCTCTGCAGAGGCGGATTTTGGTCCTCGACGGCGCCATGGGGACGATGCTACAGCAACAAGACCTGACAGAGGAAGACTTTGGCGGACCTGAGACAGACGGGTGCAACGAGGTGCTGAATCTCACGCGCCCTGAAGTCATAGAGGCGATTCACACCGCGTACTTGGAAGCTGGCGCGGACATCATTGAGACGAATACGTTTGGCGCTACGCCGATTGTACTCGCCGAGTATGGACTGGCAGACCGCGCTTTAGAAATCAACGTGGCTGCTGCGCGCATTGCGGTGCGGGCGGTGCAGCAATTCGAGGCAACCGGTCGCGAACGGTTCGTAGCTGGGTCTATGGGCCCCACGACGAAAAACCTCTCGGTTACGGGTGGCGTTACGTTCGATGAACTGGCAAATGCGTACGAACTCCAGGCACGAGGCCTGATCGAAGGCGGAGTGGACCTGTTGCTGCTAGAAACCGCTCAGGACCTGCTCAACGTCAAGGCAGCGGGTCTTGGTATTGAGCGCGCGCGTGTGCTGACCGGGGTCGACGTCCCCGTCTTCATTTCGGGCACCATTGAACCGATGGGAACGACACTCGCGGGTCAGACGATTGACGCCTTTTACGTGGCCGTCGAACATCTGAAACCGCTGGCCGTTGGCCTGAACTGTGCAACTGGCCCAGAGTTTATGCGCGATCATCTGCGCGCACTTTCCACGCTCGCGACTTGTGCAGTCAGTTGCTACCCAAATGCGGGCTTACCTGACGAAGACGGCCATTACCATGAAACACCGTCGAGTCTATCCGTGAAACTAGGCGCATTTGCTGACCAAGGGTGGCTCAATGTCGTGGGTGGGTGTTGTGGGACGACGCCTGATCACATTCGAGCTCTGGCGGCCGCCGTACGCGACAAGGCGCCGCGCCAGGCTACTGGCGAGCACGCGCACATGGTCTCTGGCCTCGAGTCATTGCTGCTTGAAGCGGATAACCGCCCGCTCTTGGTCGGCGAGCGGACAAATGTGATCGGATCTCGCAAGTTTCGTCGTCTCATTGCCGACGAGGACTACGATGCGGCAGCCGAAGTGGCGCGCGATCAGGTGCGCGCCGGTGCGCACGTGATTGACATTTGCCTCGCTGACCCGGACCGCGACGAGGTCGCTGACATGGCGGCATTCTTGCCGCGCGTCGTGCGCAGGGTAAAGGTGCCGCTAATGATCGACTCGACAGACGCTCGCGTGGTCGAGCTCGGACTCAAACACGCCCAGGGCAAATCAATTATCAACTCTGCCAATTTGGAAGACGGAGAGCACCGACTGCGGGAGTTCGCGGCGCTAGCCACCCGCTATGGTTCGGCGCTCGTGATTGGCACCATCGATGAACAGGGAATGGCTGTCACTCGTCAGCGGAAGCTTGACGTTGCGGTCCGCACAGTCGGCATTCTGACCAAAGAGTGTGGCATGAAACCACAAGACATCATCATTGACCCGCTGACTTTCCCTGCCGGAACCGGCGACGAAGCGTATTTGGGCGCGGCTCTGGAAACGGTGGAAGGGATTCGGTTGATCAAACAGCACCTGCCGCTGTGCCCGACGATTCTCGGCGTCAGCAATGTATCGTTTGGTCTACCGCCATCAGGCCGAGAAGTGCTCAACTCTGTGTTTCTCTACAATTGCACGAAAGCAGGGCTCGACTACGCGATTGTGAACAGCGAGAAACTCGAGCGGTTCGCATCAATCGCCGATTCAGAACGGCAGTTGGCGGAGGAATTACTGTTTCACACGACGGACGCCCTGGTTGCGGAATTTACAGCTTTTTACCGCGGTAAAAAACCGGAGTCGACATCAGCGCTGACGGAAAGTCTGCCAGTTGAAGAGCGGTTGGCTCGTCGCATCGTGGACGGCAGCAAAACGAGCCTCACAGAGGACCTCGACGAAATGTTGACAAAGGCAAAGCCACTTGACATCATCAACGGACCCCTGATGGACGGCATGAGTGAAGTTGGTCGCCTGTTCAACAACAACGAGTTGATCGTCGCTGAAGTGCTGCAGAGCGCAGAGGTGATGAAAGCTGCGGTCGCCTATCTCGAACCATACATGGAGAAGACACAGACGGCGACGAAGGGCAAACTGCTGCTTGCGACCGTGAAAGGCGACGTGCACGACATTGGTAAGAACCTCGTCGAGATTATTCTGACAAACAATGGGTACGAAGTCATCAACCTCGGTATTAAGGTTCCGCCGGAACAGTTAATCGAGGCGGTGCGCAGGCACCAGCCAGACCTGATTGGGTTGTCTGGATTGCTCGTGAAGTCGGCGCAACAAATGGTGACAACCGCCGATGACCTGCGGGCTGCGGGCGTCTCATTACCGCTCCTCGTGGGTGGGGCAGCGCTGACCAAACGGTTCACGCTGACACGGATTGCTCCACAGTACGGGGGGCCGGTGTTGTACGCAAAAGACGCGATGGACGGACTTGACTTAGCAAACCGCTTGACCACGCCGAGTAGCCGTCAAGATGTGCTGGTTGCTTTGGCAAAGGAGCAGTCAGAGGCGATGGCGTCTACCGCGGCGGGGAGTGACAAGACGATTGGACAAGCAGGCCCTGCCAAACGGTCCGACGTGCGCCGCGACGTACCTGTTTACCTACCGCCTGACCTCGACCGACATGTGCTGAGTCCGTACCCGCTGACGCACGTTCGCCCGTATCTGAACTTGCAGATGCTACTTGGCAAGCACCTCGGTCTGCGTGGAAACGTCGATAAGTTGTTGGCGAGCGGAGACGAGCGAGCACTTGAACTGCTGGCTCTAGTCGACTCCCTGCTCACGGATGGTGCCCGCGAAGGTTGGCTGTCGGTACACGGGATGTACAGATTCTTTCCTGCACAAGCAGTCGGCGACAAGCTTCTCGTCCACGACCCGGATAAGCCTGACCAGGTTGCGGCTACGTTTGAATTTCCGCGGCAGCGGGTGCGCCCGTACCTGTGCCTAGCGGACTTTGTCCGTGAAGCACAGAGTGGTGTGATGGACTATGTCGCCATGCTGACTGTAACGGCCGGTCGCGGCGTGCGTGAGCGGGCAGAGGCGTGGAAAGAGGCGGGGGACTACCTGCGCGCGTTTGCGCTGCAAGCGTTGGCGCTGGAGTTGGCGGAGGCATTTGCGGAGCGGGTACATCACTTGATTCGTGACGCATGGGGTTTTCCTGACAAGCTTGACATGACAATGCGTGAACGGTTTATGGCTCGTTATCAAGGGATTCGCGTTTCGTTTGGGTATCCAGCCTGTCCCAACCTGGAAGACCAAGAAAAACTGTTTGCGTTACTGCGTCCACAAGACATTGGGGTGGAACTGACAGATGGATTTATGATGGAGCCCGAAGCGAGCGTATCCGCACTTGTGTTCTCGCATCCGGACGCGCGTTACTTCAACGCCGATGCGTCTGAACGAGAGTCGGTTGCGCAGTCGCCCGAGACGGAGGAGGTGGTAGAAGGATGAGGCACGATGGAGACCAAAGCGAGTCGCCGATTACCCGGGACACATTGCTGGCAGAGACTTGGGTCGGCGACGGCGCGATGGCCACACTCCTTCACCAGTGGGGCGTGCCGATTCGCACCTGCTACGAAGCTCTGTCCGTATCCATGCCGGAGTGGGTCGCAAACGTGCACAAGGCATATCTGAATGCTGGCGCCAACTTCATTCAGACTAACACGTTTGGCGCCCACAAAAGTGGTCTTGCACGCTATCACGCTGAGCGTGAAGTGGCGTCCATCAACACAGCTGCTGTGCATGTTGCACGGCTTGCCGTGCAGGAGTTTCTCGACCAGCCTCATCCCGAAAGACTCGGCGCCAATCGACGCCGTCCGCTCGTCTTTGGCACCATCGGGTCGATCGGCGGCGCTCGAGCAGCTGGGTTTGGCGCGCTTGACCCTGACGTACAAAAAGAAATTGGCGGTGAGTACGACGAGCAGGCGAGTGCGCTGCTAGCGGCGGGGGTCGATGGCATTGTCCTTGAGACGTTCGCGGAGGCAACTGAAATGGTATATGCCCTTGAGGTCGTTCGCTCACTGACGGACCTTCCAGTCCTGGCGAATCTATCGCCAGAGACGATCGGTGTGACCGTCGACGGCGTGCCCGTCGCAGAGGCCTTTGAAGCTATGCGTTCTGCTGGTGCCACGGTCGTTGGACTCAATTGTCGACTGGGTCCCTCGGGGATTCTTCGCACGTATGAACAAATAACGCTCCATCCTGGTGTTGCTTACGCCGCAGTGCCAAACGCCGGCATTTTGCAGCGTGAAGACAACGACCTTCGCTACACAGGCAGTGCGGAGTACTTTGCGGACATCGCTGAGCGTCTCTGGCGGCAGGGCGTTCGCTGGCTTGGTGGCTGCTGCGGCACGACACCGACACACATCGAGCAACTTGCGCTTCGGGTGGCAAACGTCGAGGCGGGCGCGCAGACCCCAATACTGTCGCAGGCAGAGGCAAAGCCTCGGATTGAGGTAAGAGCAGCCCATGTCGAGACACCAGTGTCGGGCGCAGCGACGATTGTCGCGCAGGCTGCGACAAAAACGACCGTCATTGTCGAACTCGATCCGCCTAGGACCGTGCAGTCCAAACGGTTTTTGGCCGGCGCGCGTGCCCTGCGCGACGCAGGTGCAGATTTCATCACGATGGCGGACAACTCGCTCGGGCATGTGCGCGTCAGCAACATGGCGCTGGCTGCCTTGTTAAAACAGGAAGGCATCGAACCGCTGGTGCACGTGACCTGTCGGGACCGCAATTTGATCGGTCAGCAGTCGCACTTGATGGGGCTGGAAGTGCTGGGGGTTCGTCATATTTTGCTCGTTACAGGCGATCCGACCCGGTTCGGTGACTTGCCTGGAGCGACATCGGTGTACGATGTGTCCTCGACAGAGTTGACTCGACTGGTGAAACGCTTGAATGCGGGCATTGCATTTTCCGGACAACCCATGCGACAGCCATCGAGGTTTGTCGTCGGCACATCGTTCAACCCCTATGTCGCCAATTTTGACCGCGCGCTCGAAAGGCTGAAGCGCAAAGTTGACGCCGGAGCTGACTATGTGATGACACAGCCGGTCTTTGAACCGCAGAGGGTAGAGCAACTCGCGCGTGCCACCGACGGTCTTGGAGTACCTGTCTTCATCGGTGTTATGCCGCTGGTGAGCCATCGAAATGCACAGTTCCTGCACAATGAAGTGCCAGGTATCGCCATTCCTGAAGACGTCCTCGCGCGCATGGCGAGTGCGCCTGAAGAGACGGCAACCGAAATGGGGCTGAAGGTTGCTGAGGAAATTCTGGACGTTGCAACCGAGTGCTTCCGCGGCATTTACCTCATCACTCCGTTTCTTCGCTATGAGTTAACTGAGAGTCTCACGGCTTACGTGAAAGCGAAGACCTTCTGAATCGCTGTCGAAGATGGCAAAAACAGTTCGAATGGACTAGGGATTTTCCTTAATTCTAGTAACAAATTCCTCGTTCATTCGAACCGTGCATGGTATACTTTCGGTGAGCGCTTTCATAATGTTTACGGCAGATTGAAGATTCGGCGTTGTTCAGTCGCTTGCAGTTCAACAAAAATTCACATTGGAAGGGGAATTGGCATGTCCGTGGATCCAAACCGCTTAGATACGCTGCTTAAGGAAGACCGGAAGTTTGCCCCCTCAGAAGCGTTTCGCGCCCAAGCAAACTTCAACGACCCAGACATTTACGACAAGGCACTTGCGGACCCAGAGGCGTACTGGGCGGAACAAGCTCAGAATTTGTCGTGGTTCAAACCTTGGACGAAGGTTCTCGAGTGGAATCCCCCGCATGCGAAGTGGTTTGTCGACGCAAAGCTGAACGCGGCCTACAACGCTGTAGACCGTCACCGCCAAGGGCCGCGCAAAAACAAAGCGGCCATCATTTGGGAAGGTGAACCAGGCGACAGCAAAGTGTTCACGTACGACATGCTCGGCCGCGAAGTGGACAAAGCGGCACATGTGCTGACCAGCCTTGGCGTCAAACGTGGCGATCGGGTGACCATTTATCTTCCGATGATCCCGGAACTTCCGATTAGCATGCTAGCTTGCGCCAAGATTGGCGCCATTCACTCTGTTGTGTTTGGTGGATTTGCGGCTGCGTCGCTGCGAGACCGAATTCTCGACGCTGACTCCAACATTGTGATTACGGCCGATGGCGGCTGGCGGCGAGGCGGCGTTGTGCCGCTAAAGAACAACACTGACGAGGCCGTCGAAGGCACTTCTGTCGATACTGTCGTTGTCGTACCGCGTGTCGGGAAAGCTGCCGGCGCACAGATGGTCGACGGCCGTGACCACGACTGGAACGAGTTGATGGCAAAAGCCTCAACGGCGCCGTTCCCTGCAGCTGAAATGGACGCAGAGGACATTCTGTACCTGCTTTACACGTCTGGTACAACTGGCAAGCCAAAGGGCATCGTGCACACCACAGGCGGTTACATGGTCGGTGTCAATACCTCGATGCGCAGCGTCTTTGATTTAAAAGAAGACGACATCCACTTTTGCAGCGCCGACATCGGCTGGGTAACGGGACATACGTACATTGTTTATGGCCCCCTTTCAGCGGGAGCGACGACCGTGATGTATGAAGGTGCGCCCGATTTCCCTGACCGCGACCGCTTCTGGTCAATTATCGAGAAGTACGGCGCAACCATTTTCTATACCGCTCCGACTTCCATTCGGACATTCATGAAGTGGGGGCCACAGCACGTTGAGAAGCACGACCTCTCGAGTTTGCGCTTGCTTGGCACCGTTGGCGAGCCGATTAACCCGGAGGCTTGGATGTGGTATCACGTGCACGTCGGCAAGGAGCAGTGTCCAGTCGTCGATACGTGGTGGCAAACGGAGACTGGTTGCGCCATGATTGCGCCGCTTCCCGGCATCACTGAGACGAAACCTGGCTCTGCAACACGGCCACTCCCAGGGATTGCGGTGGATGTGGTGGACGAGAATGGCGACTCTGTCGGCGCAGGCAATGGCGGTTACCTCGTGATTAAAAAACCGTGGCCGTCGATGCTGCGCACGGTGTGGGGCGACGATGAACGCTTCCAAAACACCTACTTCGGGAAATTTGACGGGACGTATCTACCGGGAGACGGGGCTCACCTCGACGATGACAGCTACATCTGGATTCTCGGGCGCATTGATGACGTGATTAACGTCTCTGGCCACCGCATTGGCACCATGGAAGTCGAGAGCGCGCTGGTAGGTCATCAGGCTGTAGCAGAAGCTGCCGTGATTGGGCGGTCCCATGATGTCAAAGGCCAAGCGATTACAGCGTTTGTCACGGTGAAAGAAGGCGCAACAGCCGATGATGCGCTGGCTGCGGAATTGAAGCAACACGTTGCAGCTGCCATTGGCGCGATGGCTCGACCGGAGGAAATCATCTTCACGGCCGAACTCCCGAAAACCCGCAGCGCAAAAATCATGCGCAGACTGTTGCGGGACATCGCCGAGGGACGCGTGATTGGCGATACGACAACACTCGCGGACGCCAGCGTCGTCGAAGAGTTGAAGAAGCTCTACAAAGACTGAGGGATTGCAGGGGTGCGCAGGCAGTTGCTTGCGCACCTGCCATGCCAGTCGGTGTAGCGGGAAGGGAGGTGGTGGAAGCGTGCGAGTCTCGTATTCCTATCGCCGCCGTTCACAGAAAAGATAGACTTTAACGTTCGCGTACGCGCGGCAAGAGACCTCGGGCGCACCTTCGCATGTTCAAGTAAGCGGATTCAGGCTGGTCTGGTCAGACGCGGTGTGTTTCGCTATCTTTCCCGTCTTTTTGCAGTCGTGCACCAACAGTATTGATTTTCCGAGGAGGGTTCGTATGTCCGAAACCAAAATTGCCGATCCGGGGCCATTAGGTCTGGCCGGATTCGGAATCACCACCTGCATTTTGAGTTTGATTAATACGGGCGAGGTCAGCGGCAAAGCCATCGGTGTTGTGCTCGGCTTGGCGCTCATCTACGGCGGCGGCGCTCAACTGTTGGCTGGGATTTGGGAGTTCCGCAAAGGCAACACGTTTGGCGCAACGGCGTTTAGCTCGTACGGCGCGTTCTGGATTGCGTTCTACCTGATTGTGAAATCTGGGACCACAGTCGGCGTCGGCTGGTTCCTCTTGTTCTTTGGCATCTTGACCTTCTATCTTTGGATTGGCACATTCTTCCTTAATAAGGCTCTGTTCTGGGTGTTCCTGACACTGTGGCTGGCCTTCTTCTTACTCGCAATCGGCAATTTCGACGCTAGTTTCGGTAGCACTGCAGGCGGTTGGGTCGGTCTCTTGTGCGGCCTGCTCGCGCTCTACACTTCAGCAGCGGTTGTCACCAACGCCACGGCAGGGCGCGTCGTGCTGCCGGTTGGCAAACCGTTCCGGCAACCGACTGTGGCCTGAGTTCGCAGCCGTATTCCAGCGTCTATCAAGCGTTCAGCCCCGGCGTAGTGCCGGGGCTGTTTACGTTCGCGTCAGCTGTTCGGTGTTGGTCGGCCGACGAGCGCCTTGTTGGAGTGCGTGCGTGAGTCGGTTCATAGGATGGCTGCGCGTATCGCACTCCCTGGACGCCTGTTCTGAGGACTAGTTCACTGCTAAAATGGAGGAGGGTGACCACTCCCCATGCCTAAAGGCAGGCTGAAGCAAGGGGTTTTACGGCGCGTTCGATAAGGGGGTCACTGGATTGGACAGTCGATTTGACAACGTGATAGGCCGTGAAGAGACAGCGAGCATTAAGTGGGATGGGCGCATGCAGAAATTCGGGCGCGATGACGTGATTCCGATGTGGGTCGCAGACATGGACTTTGCTTCGCCGGAGTGCGTCATTGAAGCGTTACATAAGCGGGTTGGGCACGGTGTATTTGGCTACACGGTTCGCGATGACGCGTTTAACGAGGCTGTCGTCGGTTGGCTTTTGCGCAGGCATCAGTGGACAATACAGCCGGAGTGGGTCTCTCAGGCTTCTGGAGTCGTGCCGGCACTGAATTACTTAATTCAAGCCCTGACAGAACCGGGGGACGGCATCATTATTCAACCTCCGGTCTATCACCCGTTTGCTCGTTTAATCAAGAGTCACCATCGTCAGTTGCTGACAAATCCTCTGCAAGAGCAAGCGGGCAAGTACGTGATGGACTATGATGACCTTGAAGAGAAAGCTGCGGCCGGTGGGAAACTGCTCATCCTCTGCAGTCCGCACAACCCAGTTGGGCGGGTCTGGACGCGCGAGGAGCTCGAACGAGCCGGAGACATCTGTCTAAGACACGGGGTGACGGTGATAGCGGATGAAATTCACTGTGATTTGGTCTACGCTCCCCACCGGCACACGCCGTTTGCGAGTATTTCGAAAGAATTCTCCATGAATTCGATCACGACGCTCGCACCGAGCAAGACGTTTAATGTTGCGGGTCTGAATACAGCGCTCGTCGTGACGGAACGGGAAGACTTGCGTACTCGCTACCGCGACATGATTCAACTGCAGACCGCTGGGTCGATTAACGTCCTCGGCGCAGAGGCTTTAAAGGCCGCCTACAGGGGCGGCGACGCCTGGCTCGACGACTTGCTTCGCTACTTGGCAGGAAACATCGCCTATCTGAAGTCGCAATTGCAATCCCTTGCGCCACGTGTTCGCGTTCGGGATACGGAAGGGACCTATCTGGTCTGGCTCGACTTTCGCGAACTCGGAATGACGCCGGTGCAACTCCAAGAGTGGTTGGTGCAAGAGGTGGGTCTTGGTTTGGAGGCTGGCGAGACATATGGTGACGAAGGCGCCGGATTCCAGAGAATCAATGTTGGATGCCCGCGGTCAGTGCTAGAAGAAGCTGTTCAGCGTTTGCACAAAGGTGTCAAGTCCCTCGGTAGGTAATATAACCTAACATAAATGCCGCTGATTTTTAGAAATTAATTAATAATGTTATAAAACATAACATATTGTGTTGCGTATCTTCCCTCCACTTCGTATTCTAAGACCATACAGAAGAGGAGGGAAGAATCATGACATGGCAGGGATTCCGAACACCTGGGTTGAAGGGGGCAGGAATGGAGCGTGAAATCGGCCGCTCAGGGCGATTTAGGTGGCAGTGGGGGGCGCTCGTCGGACTCGTTGCGCTGTTGTTCCCGAGTGTTACGTTTGCTGCCACAACCAAACCGGTGATTTCGTCGGGTGACACGGCCTGGGTACTTGCTTCATCAGCGTTGGTCCTGTTGATGACACCTGGATTGGCCTTCTTCTACGGTGGGCTGGTGCGCAAAAAGAATGTCATCACGACGATGCTGCAAGTTGTTGCTGTCATTCTTGTCGTCTCCTTACAGTGGGTTGTTGTGGGTTATTCCTTGGCGTTCGGGCCGGACGTGCATCACCTAATCGGGAACTTGCAATGGGTGCTGTGGAATGGTGTCGGTTCCACGCCGAACAGTTACGCCGGAACCATTCCAGCTACAGCGTTTGGAATTTTCCAGATGATGTTTGCCGTGATCACGCCCGCGCTCATAGTGGGTGGCCTGGCAGAGCGCGTGAAGTTTTCGGCCTTCCTCGTGTTTACAACTTTGTGGGCGACACTCATTTACGACCCGTTGGCACACTGGGTGTGGGGCGGTGGGTGGCTGATGCAACTGGGCATCCTGGATTTTGCGGGCGGTACGGTCGTTCATATCAGCTCCGGTGTGGCAGGACTTGTTGCAGCAATTTACCTTGGCAAACGCGCGGAACACGGCTCCAAGTCGATTCGAGCTCACAATGTACCGTTCGTTTTGCTTGGCACCGCTCTGTTGTGGTTCGGGTGGTTCGGCTTTAACGCAGGCAGCGCTCTCGCCGCGAATGGGTTGGCGTCAACGGCTTTTTTGACCACCAACACAGCAACTGCGGCGGCAGCCCTCGGCTGGATACTGGTTGAGAAACTTCGCACGGGGCATGTCACACTCGTCGGTGCCTGTGCTGGCGCAGTGACAGGCCTAGTAGCGGTCACTCCTGCTGCAGGCTTTGTTACCCCTGGTGGGTCGATCGTTGTCGGTTTCGTGGGTGGCATCATCTGTTTCTTTGCATCAACGTTTATGAAAGAGAAACTGGGTTACGACGATGCGCTCGACGCATTCGGAGGGCACGGCATTGGCGGTACATGGGGCGCTATCGCGACCGGGCTGTTTGCGACTACGGCGATTAACTCCGCAGGTCACAACGGGCTGTTTTACGGCAATCCGCACCAGGTCGTGATTCAACTCATCGGCGTCGGAGCAACGTGGGCGTTTTCCGGACTTGGCACCTACATTTTGCTGAAAGTCATTGACTTAGTGATGGGTCTGCGCGTGACGAAGGAAGAAGAAATTATGGGTCTCGACCTCGTCCTGCACAATGAGGCCGCCTACCCGGAGATGCTGTCGACGGACGAACTACCGAAGATTTTCGGTGACCGGCGGTCTGCAGAGAGAACGGCTCTGGACAGTTAAGCGAAAGGTTGCTGTGTTGAACGGACTTGTCGTAAATAACTCTGTTGCCATTTCGACCGCCGGACGTCTACGTCTGGCGGTTCTTGTTGTATGCCCGCTAGAGTTCGAGGTATTGATCGTGCTCCCAAGCGTGCACTGTATTCTGATATGCTTGCCACTCCAGCGACTTTGAGTTCAAAAAGCGTGTGAGCAGGTGCTCGCCGATGGTCTCTTCAAGCCATACGTCTTCCTCTAGTGCCGACAGCGCCTCGGCCAGGTTGGTGGGCAAGGTGAAGATTCCGCGCAGGAGGCGCTCCTCATTGGACATCGCGCTCACTTCTGCCTCTACGGCTTGGGGTGGTGCGAGCGAGCGCGTCACACCGTCAAGTCCCGCTGAAATCATCGCTGCGAAGGCAAGATAAGGGTTGCAGGTGACGTCTGGTGAGCGCAGTTCAATCCACGTCCGTGCGTCGGTGTGTCGCGTTACCCGGACAAACGGGTTGCGATACCGCACAGCCCAGCAGATGAACGCAGGGGCTTCAAGGCGAGGCACGAGTCGTTTGTAGCTGTTCACGAGTGGGTTCGTGAGCGCAGTCAGACCGGGCGCATGTTGAAAAAGTCCAGCAATGTAGTGGAGTCCTGACAGACTCAAGCCATCGGGGTGCGTCGAATCGGTAAAGGCACTGCCGTCTTTTGTCAGGAGAGACTGAAATACGTGCAGCCCGGAGCCATCGAAACCCTGCAGCGGTTTTGGCATAAATGTCGCGAACAGGTGGTGACGAGCGCTGACCGACTTGACCACCATTTTGACCGTCAGAAGCGCATCCGCTGCCGCGAGTGCCGGCAGTGCGTCGAGGACCACTTCGTACTGGCCCGGCCCAACTTCATGGTGGATAGCCGCGACCGGAACGTTCATCGCTGTCAAACTTTCAGCAATTTGACGCAGACACGTGTCTTCGAGCGATGCGCTCATGTCAAAGTAACCGTCGTTATCACTCGGTTCCAATCTTGGATGACGGTCTTTGTCTTGCCGGAACAAGTAAAATTCCACTTCAAGTCGCAATTGCACATCCGTGAATCCTAGTTCCGCAGACCTGAGGAGCACTTTGCGCAAAACAGACCGCGAGTCTCCAGAGAATGAAAATCCGTCTGGCAGGCAGACATCACAGGTCAACTGACCGACAGAGCGCGGGTCAACTTCCAACGGGATGACGCGCCAAGTCGAGGCATCCGGTTGCAAAATCATGTCTGACTCTTCGCTGCGGACAAACCCCGCGACAGATGAGCCGTCAAAGAAGACACCCGTTTGAAAAGCCGCTCCGAGTTGATGGCGAGGGATTTCCACGCTCTTTAACGCTCCGTGCAAATCGACAAACTGTAAGCGCACGAAGCGGACTTGCGATGCTTGGGCCAGTTCGATGACCTGTCGTGCCGCTTCATTCATGTCAGGTTTCCTCCGCTCCAAGTTGTTTCACTGAATTCATCCTACCGCATTCCTTGGGAGTCGGCTAGATTCACTTCCAATCCTCAATAACTTGCGTCCGCTTTACGAGGAGTTCATACCTGGTGATCGCGCTGTTAGCAATTGACGCATGCTGCAGTGGGGGGTACAGTGAGGGCAGAACAGATATTTGTGTGAAGTTACTTGACACCAGGGTGGAGGCTGGTTTTGTGGAGATGCCTGGGCTCGACTACGATTGGACGTTCGTTCTCCACGATTCACAGGCCCTGAGAAATTGGAGTGTGGCGGTCGCGGAGATGACAGTGTCTGCACTCGCCACAGGAACTTCGGTGGAAGCCTGGATGAGCGCATTTGCTCGCATCCGTTGTGCGCAGATTGTGTCGGCGTGGCACAGCGCACTGCCCGACCCGTTGCGTGACAAAGTGACGTTGGTTCAGCTTGGGTCCGCAGCACGCCGCGAAGACCTTTTGGGAAGTGACCTTGACCACGCCGTGCTCGCGTCTGACGAAGACTCGGCTGCAGCTGTTGTGCCACATCTCTACACGTTTATTCGGGTCATGAGCAGTGTCCTCTGCCCGCCTTGCGAAGGCTTTGTCATGGCGACCAATCCAAGGTGGATTGGCACCGAAGCTTCGTGGCAAACCCGCGTGCAGCAGTACTTGTCGCATCCGGATTGGGATCACGCGAGGTACCTGTTCATGCTCGTTGATAGTCGAGTTCACGCGAGGGCACGCGAGTGGGACGAAGTGGTATTGCCGGTGCGTACTGCGATCGAAAGTTCGTCGTTCTTGCGTTGGGAGATGGCTCACCTCGGCATCCGGGGAACGGTTGGTCTCGGGCCCTTTGGCCGCGTGGTACTGGACCAGGTCGGGGAGAGAAAGGTGTTTTCTGTAAAGGAACGGCTCGTGGCGCCGATGGTCCATTCGATTCGTCTGCTCGCAATGAGCGCAGGTATCACTCGCCTGTCAACGCGAGAGCGATGTGCTGAGCTTGCTGCTTTGGGCGTGCTGACGCAGGGGGAGGCGACCGAGGTTATGGCTGCCGTCTCATTCGCATGGTCACTTCGCCTGAGAAGTCACGCGAAAGCCGTTCTCGATGGGAACCCACTGCGCGACTGGGTGGATGCAGGACGCCTATCCCAAGAAGAGCAGGCTGAGCTGCGTGAGCACCTACGCGTGGCCAAAGAGCTAGAGCACATGGTGTGCCGGCGGTTTCCGAAACCGAGGTGAGCGGGTGTGAAGTGGTGGTACGGCGCAGACCGCGCCAATCAGCTTGGACACGACGAGGAGCAGCCTGTCCGTGACGGAGAGTTGGGTGCGGCTGTCTGGGAAGCGCCGCTCGAGTCGGTGAGGTACTTCGTGATCGACATTGAGACAAGTGGCTTCTCGCCAACTTCCGACCACATACTGTCGCTTGCAGCGGCCTGCATAAGCGGGCAAGACCCGACTCTGTTTGACACGTTCTATGAAGTCGTACAATTGGATGCCGTCGCAGACGTGACAGAGCGGGTGTGGGCATTGACAGGACTGACTCCGGAGCAAGTGGTACGCGGTCAGCCAATCCGTGACGTTTTGTTCCGCGCGCTGTCGCTGTCTGTAAACAAAGTGTGGGTCGCGCATCACGCGCGCCACGAGCTGTCGTTTTTGCAGCGCCAGACCAAGCGAATGTGGCGGATGCCGTTGCGACCCATCGTGATCGACACGTCTGTCGTCGCCAGAGCCCTGTGGAGACTGCCGGAAGTACCGACGCTGGAGTCTGTGTGCGACCGTTTGGGAGTGCCCGTGACAGACCGTCATCGGGCCGACGCAGATGTCGCGATGACGGCGCAGGTGTGGGCGCGGCAATTGACTCTGTGTCGAGCGATGGGGCTGTCCACAGTTGCAGAGGTCGTGGAGTGGGCAGCTGAGCGTGGCTGATGCAGGTGCCCTCGCGCCGATGATGTTACAATCAATACAATGTTCGAGAAGGGATGATGGACAAGCATGCACGGTCGGAAAGTCGCACTGATTACGGGAGGGACTCGCGGCATTGGAAAAGCTGTCGCACTCAAGTTCGCGAATGCCGGATACGACCTGGTTCTGAATTTCTTGCGCAGTCGGAGCAAGGCGGAGGAGACCAAGGCAGAACTTGAAGCAAGCGGAGCAACGGTGCATCTGGTCAAAGCCAATGTCGGCGATGTGGAGCACATCAAGCGCTTGTTTGATGAAGTCGACCATTCGTTTGGTCGCTTAGACGTGTTTATCAGCAACGCAGCATCCGGTGTCCAGCGACCGGTTCTTGAAGTGGAGGCGTCGCATTGGGACTGGACGCAAAACATCAATGCTCGCGCATTTTTCTTTGCGGCACAACAAGCGGCAGTGCGGATGGAGAAGACTGGGGGCGGTGCGATGGTGGCGATGTCCAGTATCGGCTCGGTGCGCGTCCTTCCAAATTACACGATTGTCGGAGTGTCAAAGGCGGCGCTGGAAGCGATTACCCGCTATTTGGCGGTTGAGTTCGCACCGCTTGGCATTGCCGTCAATGCGGTGTCGGGCGGTGTCGTAGAGACAGATGCACTCAATCACTTCCCGAACCGGGAACAGTTGCTCGAAGCTGGTCGCAACAACCCAACCGGGCAGATGCTCCAGCCTGAAGACCTTGCGAATGCGGTGTTCTTCCTGTGTTCGGAAGAGGCGCGCATGGTCCGCGGTCAGACGCTCATCGTCGATGGCGGCTACTCACTGCTGGTTCCTTAAGACAGGCCCGTGAATGCGTACGTATACATCCTGCGATGCCGCGACGGAAGCTTTTACACTGGGTATACGACAGACCTGGAGCGACGTGTGCGGGCACACCAAACTGGGCGGGCCGCGAAGTACACGCGGTCGCGTAGACCTGTTGAACTGTGCTACGTCGAGGTCTGCAGTGACAAGCCATCGGCCATGAGACGCGAGTGGGCGATTAAACAGTTGAGTCGCATGCAAAAAGAGGAACTCGTCTGTCGCTCGCCCCATACTTTTGAAGCGAGTTGTGCGGCTGAAACGCAGGCAAGGTTGGGAGGCGGAAGCGGGATGCCGGAAGAGGATAAGAAGGACCGTGTAGTCGCACAATTTGGCCCGCGAGCAGAGGCGTATGTGAGGAGTCGTTCCCATGCAGACCCGGAGGTCTTGCAACAGTTGATGGAACAACTCGAGCCCGCAGCAAAGGGGATTGCACTCGACGTCGCGACGGGCGGTGGACACGTTGCAGGTGCCCTCGCGCCCCTCGTTCGCCATGTAGTGGTGAGTGACATGACGCCTGCCATGCTGGCCACTGCGCGTACCCATTTGCGCAACGTCGACAATCTGACATATGTCGTGGCAGATGCCGAACACCTGCCGTTTTTGGACGCGTCTTTTGAGACGGTCACCTGCCGGATTGCGGCACACCACTTTCCGCACCCAGAGCAGTTCGTCCAAGAGGCTGCGCGCGTGCTGCGACCTGGCGGACGTTTGCTGCTTGTAGACAACGTGGTGCCCGCCGACCGCGCACTCGCAGATGCTTTTAACGAACTGGAGTTATTGCGAGATGATAGCCACGTACGGTGCGCATCCATTGAGGAGTGGAAGGCGTGGCTGACGGGGAGTGGGTTGTCCATCCATAGGGAGTCACTGCGCAACAAGACCCTGACGTTTACACCATGGATGAGCAGAATGGCAAGAGACGATGTGCACGCGGCTACGGTGGAAACCTGGCTCAAAGACAGAGACACATCGTTTCAGCAGTGTTTTGGCGTGCAGATTGAACATGGGCGAGTCCAATCGCTGACTGCGATGGAGTGGTCCGTGGTCTGCGAACGGAGATAAAGGAACTTACTGCAGGACTGTAACCTGATAATCTATTCGGACTATTTGTTGCTCATCCAAATGGCTGATAATAATTAGACTTTTGTAATCTCCCGGAATTTCCTGCCTGAGTTTATATTCTCAGCGTACACATCGACACGGAATCAGAGCGTCGACGGGAGGGAGAGGATTAAGGTGCGAACAGTTCTGTTTGCTACGGACGGTTCGAAAGCATCGGAAGCAGCCGCGCTCGCGGCGCGCAGATTGCTTGACCAATGGCCTGATGCGAAGCTGCATGTGTTGTATGTGTCGGTAGAGGCTGCGTACGGGTATGACATCAGTCCAGAAACAACCAAGCACCACGAAGAACACGTGGCCAGCGAGATCGAACAAAGGTTGGCCTCTGGCGTCTACAGGGATTGTGCCGACCGTGTGGTGTATTCGCATGACGCTGGGTCGCCGGCGCGCGTCATTTGCGACGTGGCCAAGGCAGATAGCGCAGAAATGATTGTCGTTGGCAGTCACGGACATGGTCGACTGGACCGGATGGTACTGGGCTCCGTCAGCCGCGAGGTGACACGCCGAACGAGTATTCCTGTTCTAATCGTCCCGAGCTACATTGACACAGCGACCTTCAAATTGTCGCGAATCCTGTTTGCAACAGACGGGTCTCCCGGCAGTGAGGAAGCTGCCGCATTCGTTCAGAATCTGCTTGAAGAGTTCCCCACGTTAACAGCGCAGAGCCTATATGTGAGGAACGACGCAATGTACGCGCCATTCGGTCAAGTGGTGACTGAGACTGCGAGCCGTGAACGGGCATGGGCGAAGATGCTTCGAGAACAATTAACAACGAAGACTTTTGCCAAGTACGCCGACCGCCACCAGCACATGGAAGCAGAGGGCCAACCTTCGGTGCTTATCTGTCTCACTGCGGAGGACGCGCAACTAGACGCAATCGTCATGGGCAGTCACGGCTTCGGCCCCGTCAACCGCTTCCTTCTCGGTAGCGTCAGCGAAGAAGTCGCTCACCGGGCGCGCGTTCCAGTCATCGTGGTAAGACACCACGAATAGGCTCACGCTACCACTGAGAACAAATAACGAATAGTTCCACGCCGAACCTCGACGACATATTTCAAGGGTGGCCTTCGTGCCACCTCTTGTTGTTTGTTCGAACGAGTCGTCATGGCTAGATTTCTTACTGTTTTGTCGGTGTGATCCGGTGCGACGGCAACGGTTGGGCAATGTCGCACGTAGGTTATATGGAGGGCGACATCACGGTTGTGTCCTGATTCTGTCGAAACTCCGGATGAGTATATTTGGAAGGCTTGCTATGCCAGTTGCAAGGGGTGACTCCGAATGTGACTACTTCACCTCGTGAGACTCTGACGGACTACCTGCCGCGTGCTCCTTTTCAATCGCTTCAAACAGTTGTTCTAGCCGGGCGAGTTCTGCAACCGCAGTTTCCAAGGCTTGACGGTTGCGGTCGTCCTGCACGGGGAAGAGCAGAAACCGTACAGCCGCGAGTGACGTACGGACGTTGTTGCTGACGTGCCAAGGCAGAACGTGATCGCGATGGGAGGCGGGGACATCTGACTGATGAGCCAGTGCGGCGCGTTCTTGACGATGCTGAACGCCAAGACGCGCAACCAACAGCAAGCCAACCCACTCGAAGAGGGCTGTGGTTAAAGTCAGGTTAAAGCCGTGGTAGCCTGCTCGTACCGTCAGTCCCAAGACGCCGAACACGGACAGGGCGAGGGCGCTGGTGGCACCGAAGTAGTAGCCCGCGGCGCCAGTGCTGATGAGTAGGATGACGAACCACAAATGACCGGTAACGAGGCCCCACGAGCACAACCCCAGGACGATGACAGCAGTCATCAGGTTGGTGTGTAGGTCCATGACGCGAATCACCCGTTGATCAAGAATGGCCAGTCGCTGTAACATCCGCGCGAACACGCCCGGGTGCTGCGCCATGGTTGCATCAGCCTCTCTTACTTCTCTTTGCCGTACCACAAAACGGACGGGGTAGCCGAGTTCACACTGTGCAGCACCACTTCCGCTACTGTGCCCTGCGGATGATGTGCGTAGAACTTGAGCGTGCCGTTGTGATCCTGGATGATTTTGTGCGTGACCATCAGGCCAAGTCCAGTCCCCTTCTCCTTAGTGGTGAGGAACGGCTCCCCTAGACGTTTTAGAAGTTCCGGGGGAATTCCAGTCCCTTCGTCTGTGATGTAGACGTGGATGTCTTGGGCAGCGTCCACATCTGCCTCCACGCGGATGTACCCACCACGGTCCATGGCTTCCATGGCATTCTTAATGAGGTTAATAAAAACTTGCTTTAATTGATGTGGTTCGCAGTAGAGCAGGGGGAGCGTTTCCGGCACGTCAGTGGAAATGGTGATGCGGCTTTTTCTTGCATGACCTACCATCAGCGTGACGACGCTCTGGATGATGTCGTGAATGTTCATGATGCCGAACTGTTTATCGTGCGGTTTGGCGACGAGCAAAAGTTCACCAACGATACTATCCACCCGATCGAGTTCAGAGACAATGAGGTCAATTTGCTGTTCAGTTTCAGGGTTTGCTTTTCGCAGCACTTCCACAGACCACTTAATGGCTGCGAGTGGGTTGCGAATTTCATGCGCAATTCCGGACGCTAGTTGCCCAACTGCAGCAATGGTCTCACTGCGCCGAAGCGCCTCTTCAGCTTTCTTCTGCTCGGTTACGTCACGGCCAATCACAATCATGCCGCTTCGTTCACCGCCCTTGTGGTAAACCGGGACTTTGGTGACTTGATAAATGCGTTCCGTGCCGTCTGTTTGCGCGATGGCGCATTCCTCATAGGCTGTCTCGCCAGCATCCCACACTCGGTTGTCGCTTTCGGCAAACGGCTGCAGCGCCACTTGACACTGGGGGTACTCCGCGCTGATCTCTCGGGAGGTCAGACCGCGGTACACTTCTGGTTCAAGCGTGAACAGGCGCGTGGCCGCGTCGTTCGCCTTCAGCCACCGCCCGTCTCCATCTTGGAACAGCACGATGTCTGGCATCGTCGCGATTAACGCGTCCAGTTTTTCTTCCTCTAGTTTTCGCTCTGTAATCTCATTTCGGAAGGAAACATATTGGTAAGGCTTGCCGTGCTCATCCATGAGCGGCACGATGATGGTATGCATCCAATAAAACGAGCCGTCTTTGGCTCGGTTTTTAATTTCTCCAGTCCAAATTTCTCCGTTGGCAATGGTTCGGTACATTTGACGAAAGAACTCTTTCGAGTGATGACCTGAATTGATAATGCGGTGGTTCGCGCCCAGTAGTTCTTCCAGCGAGTACTTGGAGATTTCACAAAACTTTCCGTTTGCAAACGTGATCGTGCCCTGAACATCGGTGATGGCCACGATTAAAGCCTTGTCAAGCGCGGTGTTCAGATCGGTCAGTTCGACAAGGAGGCGTTCCATCGTCTGCAGGGTCTCTCGTAACATGCCGCTTGGCCCCTTTTCTGCGTGGTCAACCGTGCTCATGGAATAGCGTGATAAAGCAGTTGGCCGTTCAGGGTATCTCCTTTAGTATACCACATCTGTCGAAAATATCTTTGGGTTCTCTGAACTATGCAGAGAGATTGGCTCATTTTGTCGATTGTTGTTGATTTTTGCCTGTCAAGAATCTATTTTTGAAAAGTACAGAGACTTTTCATTAGTAGGTAGGGGGAAGGGCTGTGAAAAAGGTAAAATTTGTGGTAGGGCCAATTGTGGCACTCTCTACCATGTTAGCGCCTGTAGCGATCCCGGCTGCATCGGCGGGTGTTGCCATGTCGTCGCCGATGCAGGTGAAGGAGATTGACGTAAATGGCGCCTTATTCGCGAGACCGTACGGCTTCGCCGCGATTGATCCGGCCACGCGCCACGCTACCGAATACTTACCGCTGTGGTATATCCAACTTGCCATGAAAAAACTGGGAATAGACTCTCAGTGGAATGGTACGACCAACTCACTTGACATCACCACGAACAATACGCTGGTTGTCGGTTCTACAAACACTCAGCCCGGACTGAACAGCTTCAAAATCTATGTGAACGGTAAGTATGTCACATCCGGTAACAAGATTGTCAGGACCGACCCATATTCGGGTCAAGCGACGACGTTCGTACCCATCTGGTACATAATGTCCACCCTGCGTCAGTTGAATGTCTCGGTGAGTTGGAACGGGACAGTCCTCAGCCTGGGCGGTGCGGTGAGCGGGGTTGTCAGCGCACAACAATCGACAATCACTTCATCCGTCTCAACGATGACGGCTGGTCAATCTGTCACGATTCACGTAACGCCCAAAGATTCGAACGGAAATCCGCTCGGATCAGGCCAAGTCGTGACGGTGTCCGACGGGACAGGCAAAACGGTGACTGCTCTGTGGAACCAGACTAACCAAGATTACGAGGCCACGTTTGCCGAGACAACGGCGAAACAGTACAGCTTCAGTGCCCTGGTGAACGGGACACCGCTACTGAGAACAGCAGGCGTGACAGTGGTGCCAGCTGGCCTCAGCGGCTCGACATCTACAGTGACCGCACCCAAAGCGGCTATCGCTGGTAGTGCGATAGTGGTTCAAGTTGTGCCAAAGGACCACTACGGCAACGCCCTGGGCTCAGGGGACACAGTGACAATCACCGACGGAACGCAAACGATGGCCGCTACTTGGAACGCTGCGAATCAAGACTACGAAGCAGTGTTCACGGAGAGCAAGGACGGGTCATACACATTCACAGCCAGCATGAACGGCACGACCTTCGCGCAAGCACCGACAACGGTCGTCGGACCTGGGTCGTTAGCGTCGCTGTCAACGGTTGTCGGTCCAACCTCCCCAGTGACGGCGGGTTCAGCCAACGTCACGATTGTTGTCAAACCTTTCGATGCAAACGGTAATCCGATTGGCTTTGGTCAATCGGTGGTTGTTTGGGACGGAGCAGGACAAGCAGTAACGGCGACTTGGAACGCTGCGAAGAACGACTATGAAGCGACATTCAGTGAGACGAAGCCTGGAAGTTTCACGTTTGATGCCACGGTCAACGGCACACTCTTATCGAACACGGCTAACGTCACGGTAGTTGCCGGACAAGTCAGCGGGGCCGAGTCTACGGTATCTGCTCCATCTTCCGCAAACGCTGGGCAGAACATCACAGTTCAGGTTGTACCCAAGGATGTGCAGGGGAACCCGCTTGGCAGCGGAGAGACCGTCACGGTGTCTGATGGGAGTAGCACCAAGGTCGCGATTTGGAACGCTCAAAATCAAGACTATGAGGCGACATTCACAGAGTTGAAGGTGGGTACGTACAAATTCGTGGCGGCCGTGAACGGTGTAACGTTTTCGCAACAACCAAGCACTGTCGTCAATCCGGGCACCCTGTCCTCGTTCAGCACGGTGACTGCGTCGCAAAGCACGGTGACTGCGGGGAACTCGAATGTCGTCATTGCAGTGGTACCGAAGGACTCGAATGGCAATCCGCTCGGTGATGGACAGGGTGTAGTGGTGTCAGACGGCAGTCATTCAGAGGCAGCGGTGTGGAACAGCACGAGGCAGGACTATGAGGCGACGTTCAGTGAGACTGTCGCAGGCACCTACACGTATTCGGCCGCAGTGAACAACACCAACTTGGTCAATACCGCACAGGTCACGGTTAACCCTGCATCGGTCAGTGCCGCCGAGTCCACAGTGCACGCGCCAACCGCGGCAACGGCTGGAAACAGCATCACTGTACAGGTGGTGCCAAAAGACGCCTACCAGAACCCGGTCGGAAGTGGTCAGACGGTGACCGTCTCAGACGGGACGCACAACGTCACGGCGACTTGGAACAGCGCGAACAATGACTATGAGGCAACGTTCACCGAGACGAAAGCTGGCAATTATACATTCACGGCGAAAATGAATGGTGTGACGTTTACTCAGCAGCCACAGACCGCTGTTACGGTGGGGCAACTGGACACAGCCTCGACCGTCAGCGGTCCGCAGGGCGCTGTCACTGCTGGCACATCCAATGTGACGATTTCCGTGGTTCCGAAGGATACGAACGGCAACCCGCTTGGCGCAAATCAGGTGGTCACAGTTTCCGACGGGAAGGGACAAACCCTGACCGCCAAGTGGAACGCCGCGACGGGCTCCTATCAAGCCACCTTCAGCGAGCCGATTGCACAGACGTACACGTTCACGGCCCAGGTCAACAGCGTCACGCTGAGTGACACTGCGCAAGTGACGGTCGTCCCTGCGGTTGTGGACGGTGGCACATCAACGGTGACAGCTGCAGGTAGCGGCGTTGCTGGTCAACCGATAACCGTTTCGGTCGTCCCGAAGGATGCGCTTGACAATCTCATCGGGTCAGGCCAGACGGTGACTGTGACAGACGGCACACATACCGTTGTGGCTACGTGGAACTCGGCAAACCAGGACTATCAGGCCACCTTCACGGAAACGACCGCAGGGAAGTACACCTTCACGGCAAAAATGGACGGCGTGACCTTTACCATGCAACCGACACAAGACGTGGTTCCGGCTACTGTGTCGTCTCTCTCAACGGTGACAGGTCCGCAGGGCAACGTAGTCGCTGGCAACAACAATGTCAGTATTACGGTCGTACCTCGCGACGCGAGTGGCAATGTCATCACGCCGGCGCAGGTCACAAACATCACGGTCTCTGATGGGAACGGACAGACGCAGCAAGCGACGTGGAACGGAAGCAACGGGTATGTTGCGACGTTCAGCGAGACGCAGGCAGGCGCCTTCACGTACACTGCGACCGTGACAGACGCAGGCGCTGTAACGTCTCTCACGCAGACGGCAAAAGTGACGGTTATCGCTGCAGTGGTCGACGTTGGAAAGTCAAGCATCACCGCAACCAGTGACGGAATCGCAGGAGACCCCATCGCGGTTGTCGTAACGCCAAGGGATGCGAATGGCAATCCGATTGGTGCTGGACAGTCTGTCACAGTGACGGATGGCAACGGCAACAGCTGGACGGCCACCTGGAATCCGACGAACGCAAACTACGAAGTCAATGCGACGGAGTTGCAGTCTGGCACCTATACGTTCACGGCACATGTGGATGGCGTCAGCTTCGCGGCGACGCCTGTGACGCTCGGACCTGGCACGGTCGCGTCGCTGTCGAGTGTGAGCGGGCCGACAACGGCCGTCACAGCAGGGTCCGGAAACGTGACCATTAAGGTCATTCCGCGGGATAAAAACGGCAATCCATTGGGCGCCTCGCAAAACGTCCAGATATCGGATGGGACTGGGTCGCCGACGGTGAGTTGGAAACAGGCACAATTTGACAGCACGAATGGGGATTACTACTACACCTTTAACGAGACGACCGCCGGCACCTACACGTATAGCGTGCAGGTCAATGGGACGCTCCTCAACCAGACCGTAACCGTAAGTGTTGTGCCGGGTACGGCCAGTGCGTCGAAGTCGACCGTGACATCTCCGACTACGGCTGTGGCAGGGGCTTCGTTCGTTGTCGCCGTTAAGCCAGAGGACGCAAACGGCAACAAGATTTTGTCTGGGCAGACTGTCACCGTCTCGGATGGTCAAGGACACTCGTGGACGGCAGTGTGGAACGCGACGAATCAGGACTATGAGGCGCAGGTCACAGAGTTTACGACAGGGGCGTATGTGTTTGCGGCGTCCGTGCAGGGCGTAACGTTTACAAGCGCCAATCAGACTGTCGTTTCTGCTGGAACCGTGTCATCGATGTCGACCATCACGGGCCCGCAAGGGGACGTTACCGCAGGGAATTCAAACGTCACCATTGCAGTGGTTCCGAAAGACTCGAACGGCAATCCGCTCGGCTCTGGACAGACTGTCGAGGTGTCGGATGGCAGTCTGATGCAGACGGCGGTGTGGAACAGCGCCAACCAGAACTATGAGGTGACGTTTAGCGAGACGGTGGCAGGCAGCTACACGTATTCGGCCACCGTAAACAATCAACTCCTCACCAATACACTTGGAGTCACGGTTGTGCCGGCGGGCGCGAGCGCATCCCGAACGACGGTCATGGCGAGTGCAACGAGCGTGACCGCGGGAACGCCCATCACGGTGACGGTGACACCAATTGACGGCTTTGGCAATCCGCTTGGTTTGGGTCAAACGGTACTGGTTACGGATGGCAAGTACAGCGAGGCCGCGAGCTGGAATGGCAGCGCCTATACCGCTACCTTCACAGAGCGGAGCACCGGAACGTACACATTTAGCGCAATTGTGAACGGTGTGGCCATCACACAGACGGCTTCCACCAATGTGACGAACAGTGCGCTCGACTTGAATTCCACCATCACTGGACCGGTCGGGAACGTCACAGCGGGTACCCAGAACGTAACGATTTCCGTGGTGCCAAAAGATACGAATGGCAATCCGCTGGGTGCGAATCAAGTGGTCACCGTTTCCGATGGGAAGGGACAAACCCTGACCGCTCTATGGAACGCCATGACGGGCTCCTATCAAGCCATCTTCAGCGAGTCAATTGCACAGACGTACACGTTCACGGCCGAAGTCAACAACGTCACGCTGAGCGACACGGCGCAAGTAACGGTTATTGCTGCAGCAGTCAACGCTGGAACGTCAAGCATCACCGCAACCAGTGACGGAATCGCAGGAGACCCCATCGCGGTTGTCGTAACGCCAAGGGACGCGAATGGCAATCCGATTGGTGCCGGACAGTCTGTCACAGTGACGGATGGCAACGGCAACAGCTGGACGGCGACCTGGAATCCGACGAACGCAAACTACGAAGTCAATGCGACGGAGTTGCAGTCTGGCACCTATACGTTCACGGCACACGTGGATGGCGTCAGCTTCGCGGCGACGCCTGTGACGCTCGGACCTGGCACGGTCGCGTCGCTGTCGAGTGTGAGCGGGCCGACAACGGCCGTCACAGCAGGGTCCGGAAACGTGACCATTAAGGTCATTCCGCGGGATAAAAACGGCAATCCATTGGGCGCCTCGCAAAACGTCCAGATATCGGATGGGACTGGGTCGCCGACGGTGAGCTGGAAACAGGCGCAATTTGACAGCACGAATGGGGATTACTACTACACCTTTAACGAGACGACCGCCGGCACCTACACGTATAGCGTGCAGGTCAATGGGACGCTCCTCAACCAGACCGTAACCGTAAGTGTTGTGCCGGGTACGGCCAGTGCGTCGAAGTCGACCGTGACATCTCCGACCACGGCTGTGGCAGGGGCTTCGTTCGTTGTCGCCGTCAAGCCGGAGGACGCAAACGGAAACCCGATTTTGTCTGGGCAGACTGTCACCGTCTCGGATGGTCAAGGACACTCGTGGACGGCAGTGTGGAACGCGACGAATCAGGACTATGAGGCGCAGGTCACAGAGTTTACGACAGGGGCGTATGTGTTTGCGGCGTCCGTGCAGGGCGTAACGTTTACAAGCGCCAATCAGACTGTCGTTTCTGCTGGAACCGTGTCATCGATGTCGACCATCACGGGCCCGCAAGGGGACGTTACCGCAGGGAATTCGAACGTCACGATTGCAGTGGTACCGAAAGACTCGAACGGCAATCCGCTCGGCTCTGGACAGACTGTCGTGGTGTCGGATGGCAGTCAGACGCAGACGGCGGTGTGGAACAGCGTCAACCAGAACTACGAGGCGACGTTTAGTGAGACGGTGGCAGGCAGCTACACGTATTCGGCCAAAGTAAACAATCAACTCCTGACCAATACACTTGGAGTCACGGTTGTGCCGGCGGGCGCGAGCGCATCCCGAACGACGGTCATGGCGAGTGCAACGAGCGTGACCGCGGGAACGCCCATCACGGTGACGGTGACACCAATTGACGGCTTTGGCAATCCGCTTGGTTTGGGTCAAACGGTACTGGTTACGGATGGCAAGTACAGCGAGGCTGCGAGCTGGAATGGCAGCGCCTATACCGCTACCTTCACAGAGCGGAGCACCGGAACGTACACATTTAGCGCAATTGTGAACGGTGTGGCCATCACACAGACGGCTTCCACCAATGTGACGAACAGTGCGCTCGACTTGTATTCCACCATCACTGGACCGGTCGGGAACGTCACAGCGGGTTCCAACAACGTGACGATTTCCGTGGTACCAAAGGATACAAACGGCAATCCGCTGGGTGCAAATCAAGTGGTCACCGTTTCCGATGGGAAGGGACAAACCCTGACCGCCAAGTGGAACGCCGTGACGGGCTCCTATCAAGCCACCTTCAGCGAGCCGATTGCACAGACGTACACGTTCACGGCCCAGGTCAACAACGTCACGCTCAGTGACACTGCGCAAGTGACGGTTGTGCCGGCGGCTGTGGACGGTGGCACATCGACGGTGACAGCTGCAGGTAGCGGCGTTGCTGGTCAACCGATAACCGTTTTGGTCGTCCCGAAAGATGCACTTGGCAATCCCATCGGGTCGGGCCAGACGGTGACTGTGACAGACGGTACACATACCGTTGTGGCCACATGGAACTCGGCAAACCAGGACTATCAGGCCACCTTCACGGAGACGACCGCAGGGAAGTACACCTTCACGGCAAAAATGGACGGCGTGACCTTTACCATGCAACCGACACAAGACGTGGCTCCGGCTACTGTGTCGTCTCTCTCGACGGTGACAGGTCCGCAGGGGAACGTGGTCGCTGGCAACAACAATGTCAGCATTACGGTCGTACCTCGCGACGCGAGTGGCAACGTCATCACGCCAGCGCAGGTCACGAACATCACGGTCTCTGATGGGAACGGACAGACGCAGCAAGCGACGTGGAACGGAAGCAACGGGTATGTTGCGACGTTCAGCGAGACGCAGGCAGGCACCTTTACGTACACTGCGACCGTGACAGACGCAGGCGCTGTAACGTCTCTCACGCAGACGGCAAAAGTAACGGTTATTGCTGCAGCAGTCAACGCTGGAACGTCAAGCATCACCGCAATCAGCGACGGAATCGCAGGAGACCCCATTGCGATTGTCGTAACGCCAAAGGATGCGAACGGCAATCTGATTGGTGCCGGACAGTCTGTCACAGTGACGGATGGCAACGGCAACAGCTGGACGGCGACCTGGAATCCGACGAACGCAAACTACGAAGTCAATGCGACGGAGTTGCAGTCTGGCACCTATACGTTCACGGCACATGTGGACGGCGTCAGCTTCGCGGCGACGCCTGTGACGCTCGGACCTGGCACGGTCGCGTCGCTGTCGAGTGTGAGCGGGCCGACAACGGCCGTCACAGCAGGGTCCGGAAACGTGACCATTAAGGTCATTCCGCGGGATAAAAACGGCAATCCATTGGGCGCCTCGCAAAACGTCCAGATATCGGATGGGACTGGGTCGCCGACGGTGAGCTGGAAACAGGCGCAATTTGACAGCACGAATGGGGATTACTACTACACCTTTAACGAGACGACCGCCGGCACCTACACGTATAGCGTGCAGGTCAATGGGACGCTCCTCAACCAGACCGTAACCGTAAGTGTTGTGCCGGGTACGGCCAGTGCGTCGAAGTCGACCGTGACATCTCCGACCACGGCTGTGGCAGGGGCTTCGTTCGTTGTCGCCGTCAAGCCGGAGGACGCAAACGGAAACCCGATTTTGTCTGGGCAGACTGTCACCGTCTCGGATGGTCAAGGACACTCGTGGACGGCAGTGTGGAACGCGACGAATCAGGACTATGAGGCGCAGGTCACAGAGTTTACGACAGGGGCGTATGTGTTTGCGGCGTCCGTGCAGGGCGTAACGTTTACAAGCGCCAATCAGACTGTCGTTTCTGCTGGAACCGTGTCATCGATGTCGACCATCACGGGCCCGCAAGGGGACGTTACCGCAGGGAATTCAAACGTCACCATTGCAGTGGTTCCGAAAGACTCGAACGGCAATCCGCTCGGCTCTGGACAGACTGTCGAGGTGTCGGATGGCAGTCTGATGCAGACGGCGGTGTGGAACAGCGCCAACCAGAACTATGAGGTGACGTTTAGCGAGACGGTGGCAGGCAGCTACACGTATTCGGCCACCGTAAACAATCAACTCCTCACCAATACACTTGGAGTCACGGTTGTGCCGGCGGGCGCGAGCGCATCCCGAACGACGGTCATGGCGAGTGCAACGAGCGTGACCGCGGGAACGCCCATCACGGTGACGGTGACACCAATTGACGGCTTTGGCAATCCGCTTGGTTTGGGTCAAACGGTACTGGTTACGGATGGCAAGTACAGCGAGGCCGCGAGCTGGAATGGCAGCGCCTATACCGCTACCTTCACAGAGCGGAGCACCGGAACGTACACATTTAGCGCAATTGTGAACGGTGTGGCTATCACACAGACGGCTTCCACCAATGTGACGAACAGTGCGCTCGACTTGAATTCCACCATCACTGGACCAGTTGGGAACGTCACAGCGGGTACCCAGAACGTGACGATTTCCGTGGTACCCAAGGATACAAACGGCAACCCGCTGGGCGCCGGTCAGACTGTGTACATTTACACTGGAACACCGGAGACGGCCACGTGGAACGCGGCGAACCAGGACTATGAGTACACCTTCGACATGCGCACAGCCGGATTGTTCACGTTCAAGGCGAATGTCAATGGGCAACTTCTGAACAGCACGTACACGGTCAACGTCGTAGCGGGTGCGGTTGACAGTGTGGAATCAACCGTGACGGCTCCTACCAGCGCGTTGGCTGGACAAGCCATTACCGTATCTGTTACGCCAAAGGATTTTTACGGCAACCCGATTGGTTCAGGGCAGACGGTCAGCGTTTCGGACGGGGCTGGCCACACGGTGACGGCCGTATGGGACAGTGTCACTGGCACATACCGCGCTACGTTTACGGAAACCGCCGTCGGTAACTATACGTTTACGGCGACCATAAACGGTGTTGCATTAACTGCTGAACCGACGACAGTTGTGGATGCCGGAAACGTTGACCAGAACTCACCGGTCACCGTGTCGCCGACCACTGTTACGGCAGGGGCAACGTTCACTGTGGCGGTGACTCCGAAAGATGCGAACGGGAACCTGCTTGGACTGGCTCAGAATCCAACTGTGGAAGTCACGGTCAACGGCACGAACAAACAGGCAACCTGGAATGCTGCCAACAACGATTGGGAAGCGCAGTTCGCAATCGACGCTGCGGGTACCTATGCGACAGCTACGACGGTCAATGGTGTTGTGCTGAATTCAACTCCGTCTGTTACTGTCACGGCTGGGGTGGTCAGCGGTTCGCAGTCGACGATTACGGGTCCAACTAGCGTTTCTGCTGGCAGCCCAATCACGATTCACGTGGTGCCGAAAGACCAGTACGCTAATCCGATTGGGGACAATCAGACAGTCACTGTGAGCGATGGAGCCGGGCATACCACAGCGGCGACGTGGAACAGTGCCAACCAAGACTACGAAGCGACATTTACGGAGAGCACGCCGGGTACGTACAACTTTACGGCCGGGATGAATGGCGTTGCGCTTGGCACTGGGGTGTCTGTGACGGTCACGAGCGCGATTGATGCTACGACCTCGCAACTCATCGTGCCGACCCCCACCGTCTACAACGGTTCGGTAGAAGTGAAAGTCATCCCGTACGATACAAACGGGGCACTTGTTGGCAATGGCCAGTACGTCGTGGTATCTGACGGCATTACGCAACAGACTGCACAGTGGAACCCGGTTGACCAGGCGTATGAGACCATCTTCACGGAAAGCGTTCCGAACGTAGAAACATTCACGTACTCCGCCACTGTGAACGGTGTGGCATTGAGTCAGACAGGCACAGCAACGGTGCATGCTGTGGTTGACCCGACGTGGTCGACAGTCAGTGCGCCAAGTTCGGTACTGGCTGGGCAAACTGTGAACGTGACTGTGGTTCCTAAGGACAAATACGCCGTCACCATCACTGAACCGCAGACGATTACCGTCCAAGACTCCCGGCACAATTCGGTTGCGGCGACATGGGATGCCGCAGCGAATGCGTATGTGGCGCAGTTCACGTACACCACATCTGGGCCGGTCACGTACACGGCGGTGGTCACGACACACAGTGGTTCGCTCACCCTGGATCAAACCCCGACGACAGACATCGTGCCGCTCACGCCTTTCATCAGTGGGACAAGCTACACCGTGTTGAACGGTCCAACCGGCGGAGGGACAGCGGGCGTGGCGATGACGTACACGTTGAAGCTTATGGACCAGTATGGAAACCCCATCACCGGGCTTACAAGTGCTGATTTCACACCGTCCGTAGTGAGCGGAACAGCTGCCGATGTGCAGTTCAGTTCTGTGACCGAGACGTCGACACCGGGTACCTACACCTTCGCCGTGACAGACACGAAGGCAGAAAACCTGACCGTGAAAGTCGCCGTGACAGACCCAGCAGGAACTATCACATACGTGACCGCAGGCCCAGAGACGATTACCGGAAATGCAAATCAGCTTAACCTGAGCCAGTCCACTATCAGTGCTCCCGCATCGGTGAGCGCTGGCACGGCGTTCACAGTCAGTGCTACGTTAGTGGACAAGTACGGAAATCCGATAGTTGGCGCCAACAACGTGACCATCACCGATTCGTATGGTACAACCGAGACCGCAGTCTGGAACGCCACGAATCAGAATTACGAGGTGTCGTTCACGGAGCCGGCGGGCAATGTCGGATTTGACATTGTGGACGGCCAGAGTTTGACGACTGGCGCCATCACGCAGGTCCAGCCCGCGAACGTGAGCAGTCCGATTCAGCCCACTGCAACCCCGCCTGCGGGTGATACGAGCCAGTTTGTCGGGTCTGTCAGTGGCGGCACGGGTCAGGCAATGCAAGTGCCGAACTACGGTGCTGGCTTGTCGACGCTGACCGGCACCGGTCCAACCGCTGCGGATACGGGCAACACGGGCACCGACATCGGGTTCTATTACCTGAGCAAGTTCCCGACGACGTCGCTGAAGAACTTCAATGTGAAGCCAATCATGTCCATGGGGTATAGCAACAGTTTGTGGATCACGGACCCGTCCGGGTACGACGGCGGATCTAATACCCCGAACGGGTTGACATTCTTCACAGCAACCGTCAACTTGCCGCAAGCGGAGCAGGTGACTGTCAGCATCCCGCAAGTCGACGACGTCGGGTTGGCTTGGGTCGATGGCACGCCGGTGGCGTACAACACAGACATTGGCGGATACAACAGTGGCTGGGCGACTGTCGGAGTGACCATGCCGCCCACTAAGACGACGATTTCGCTCGGCGCAGGGTTGCACCAGATTGTGCTCGAGGTTGCGAATGCATTTCACCCAGGGGGCAACAACAGCGCTGGGGTCGGATTCTCCATGACGGGACCTTCCGGCAATGTGATTATCAACTCTTCGTCAACGTACCTGAACCAGTGGATGAGTACTGGTTACACGACGCAATTGCCGGTGTTTTGGTACAGCACGGCTGGAAACTATACCATTGACGAGGAAATGTTGAACCCTAACTCGCTCGTGGTGACGAACACGTCGAAGTGGTCCATCAATGCAGGCCCCATCCGTGCAACGAACACCACAGTCATCACCAACATCGGCTTTAATCCGAACAGCGTGACTGTCGCCGCGGGCACGACTGCTGCACAACTGACGTCGGACGTCACATCGACCAATTCGTCCGTGCCGCTGACCTTCTCTGTACAGGACAGCACCGGTGCCCCAGTCAGTGGCAGCACGGTCCTTGTGGCCGGAGATGTGCTGGTGACGCAAGACGCGACGGGCAATCAGACCACCTACCCAATCACGATTGGCTAACGGCTTCTCGCGGTACAGATTCACAGGTTGCTTCGCAGGGACTCCCCCTGTGAAGCAACCTTTTTTTCCTTCTCACGGTCTGTGATGTGACTTTCAGTATCAATCCCACGTGGGGCCGATAGAATGAACTGATTCACGACTTGTCGTTCCGCCAAGCAGGTCATGAGGTGAGGGGGTGGAGACGAGTGGCTAACGTTCATCCGCGTCCGCGTGTTGGAGTAGCACTTTGTGGCGCAGAGTTGGCAGGCGTCGCGCACGCAGGTGTGTTGTGCGCACTCGAGGAGATGGGGGTGCAAATCGACCACGTTGCCGGCAGCAGTTCGGGGTCGCTAGTCGCCGCGCTGTATGCGTACGGCTACAGATATCGTGACTTTGACGCCATGGTCAGACGATTTCCAGGGCTGCTGCTTTCCGACTATGGCTTCCCAGTGGTCACATCGGTCTTGAACATTGTTCGCAAATCCGTTCACATCAATCAAATCCCTGTGCCGAACGGACTTCTTCGAGGTCACAAACTACTGAAGTACATCCGCAATCTTCTGGCAGACCGCAAGCCGCAAATGGACTACTCGCTGGTCGCAACAGACCTTTTCTCCACAAAGGCAGTGGTCTTCACCAATCACACGGAGACTATCGAGCAGGGGACAGCCTATCGCAGCACCGACGTGCCCCGCGAGGTACTTGGTAGCTGCGCGATGCCGGGAATGCTGACACCTGTTCCCTTGCGTGGTTGGTTGCTCGTGGATGGGGGCGTACGAGACATCGTCCCTGTTCAAGCTCTGAGAAACGCAGGTTGCGACCGGGTCATAGCCATTGATGTGCATCAACTACCTGCGACTTGGCGACCTGTCACGACAGTTGACGTGATGGCTCGTTCGATGGCGACACTGCTCGACGAGGCGAAACAAACCAGCGACCTCGCGGGGCGAGATGTGTTCGTTCTACGACCTGACCTCGAGTGGACCAGTTGGTGGGCGGCGCGCAAGCCGATGGCGCATAATCTCCACACAGCACGCACATACACGCACCAACAGGCCAGTGAGCTGATGAGGTTTTTACGTAGGTCATTTGTGTGAGGAAATATTACATCCCATCCACCTGGTTCTAGTTTGGAATCTGATAGGGTTGAAATCTAGACTTTTGAGTCGATTTCTATTGCATTTTAGTGAAAACGCACATATGTTTAAGAGGAATAATTTAGAGAAATGAAAGGTAGGGGAAGGGTAGTGAGAAAAGCACGACATGTGTTAGGACCAGTAGTCGCGTTGTCGACTTTACTGGCGCCAATCGCAATTCCACAGGCATCCGCTAGTACGACTCAAATGGGGCAGATGCAACTCAAGAACATTGCAGTGAATGGAACGGTTGTCTCGCAAGTGTACGGTTTTGCCGCGATCGACCCAAGTACCGGTCATTACACTGAATACATGCCAGTGTGGTACATACAACGAGCGATGGCACAAGTTGGACTGAAATCGCAGTGGGATGGCGTAACCCGAATTCTGAACATCACGGAGCCCAATTCGACTATCGTCGTTGGAGCACACGGAACGCCGGGTCAGAGTGCGTTTAAGGTCTATGTGAATGGCAAGTACGTCACAGCAGCACCAGAGATTGTTCGCCCAGACCCATCGTCGGGAATCGACACCACGTACATTCCGATTTGGTACGTGAAGGCCACGCTCGACCAGTTGCAAGTCCCGACGACTTGGAACGGCTACGTGTTGAACCTCAGTGGAACCGTCCAAGCGAGCAGCACCAAGTCTAGCATCAGCACATCAGCGTCACACACCGTCGCTGGGCAGTCCGTCACAGTTTTCGTCAAGCCCAACGATGTCCTAGGCGCACCCCTCGGGTCCGGTCAGACAGTGGAAGTCTCGGACGGCGCCGGTAACTCGAAGCCGGCAGTCTGGAACGCGGCGAACAATGACTACGAAGCCACGTTCACGGAGACGACAGCTCAGACATACACCTTCAGCGCAACCGTAGACGGAGTCGCCCTGCAGCAGACGGCACCCCTCACTGTTTCGGCTGCGAATGTGAGCGCTTCCGTGTCCACCGTCAGCGCTCCGGCGACTGCGACGGCTGGAAGTGGCGTTGTCGTGCACGTCGTTCCTAAGGACCAGTACGGCAACGAGTTGATGGGTCAAACGGTCAATGTGTTTGATGGCACAACCACCAAAGCTGCTGTCTGGAATGCTACGAGCAAGGACTACGAGGTAACGTTCAACGAGTCGACCGTTGGCACGTACACGTTCACCACAACCATTAATGGCACACAGCTAGACAGCCAGCCGCAGACCGTCGTGAGCGCTGGGTCGATTTCGTCGCAGACAACTGTGACTGCTGCGAGCACGTCGGTAACCGCTGGCAACTCCAACGTCGCCATTTCGGTCGTGCCGAAGGACGCGAACGGCAATCCGCTTGGCAGTGGCCAACAGGTCACCGTGAGCGACGGTACCACGACAGAAACCGCGACTTGGAACGCTACCAACAACGACTATGAAGTGCAGTTCAGCGAGACAAAGGCGGGATCATATACATTCACCGCCACGGTGAACTCGACCCTGATTACGAATACTGCCAATGTCACCGTGAACCCGGCAGCTGTGAACGCGGGCACTTCACTCGTCAGCGCGAGCGGTGGCAGCGTGGCTGGCAGCCCGATTACCGTGTCGGTCGTGCCAGAAGACGCCTTCAACAACAAGATTGGCTCTGGACAGACCGTCACAGTGTCTGACGGCACGCAGACAAAGACGGCGACATGGAACGCGACGAACGGCGACTATGAGGCGACCTTCACGGAAAACACCGCTGGCAAGTACACCTTTGTGGCGGCTATGAACGGCGTAACGCTGTCCGAGCAACCGACTGTTACACAGGGTCCGGGCGCATATTCCTCGCAATCGACCGTTACGGCTTCGTCGAACAGCGTGACTGTCGGCAACGGCAATGTGTCGATTGCGGTGGTGTTGCGTGACTCAAACGGCAACGTCACTGCGTTGCAAGCTGGACAAACGCTCCAAGTTTCGGACGGCATGGGGCAAACGGCGGTGGCCAATCCGAATCCGAACGGCACAGGGTACATCGCGAACTTCTCGGAGTTGAAGCCGGGTGTGTACACCTACACGGCATCGGTAGTGCAAGGGAACACGACGACGACCCTGTCTGAACAACCGCAAGTGACAGTCAATCAAGGTTCACTGGACGCGTCAAATTCGACCATTATGGTGTCGCAACCAAACGGACAGCAAGTGGGTAACGCAATTGACATCAAAGTGTACCCGAAAGACCAGTTTGGCAACGTCCTGACTGGACAGACAATCACGGTTACCGACCAAAACGGACACAGTTGGTCCGCGCTGTGGGTCCAAAACGGGAATTCTGGGTACTATGAGGTCTCCAACGCGACAGAAATGAAGGCTGGTCAGTACACGTTCACAGCAACTGACCAAAGTGCCAGCATTTCGAATGGCACAAACACCGCCACGGTGACGCCGGGCGACGCTGCTTCGATGTCCACTGTCTCTGGCCCGCAGGGCGAGGTGACGGCAGGTGACAACAATGTCGTCATCACGGTGACACCGCGCGACAGCCAGGGCAATCTGCTCGGGAATGGCCAAACGGTTCTGGTGGGTATTCAGGGGACAGGCACAAGCACCTGGCAACAAGCCACCTATGCTGGAAACGGCCAGTACACCTACACGTTCACCGACCACACAGCGGGCACGTTCACCTACGCCGCGATGGTCGGCAGCAAACAGCTTTCGAACACGGCAAAGGTCAACGTCGTGGCGGGTGCACTCGATACGGCCACGTCTACTTTCACAATCGTGAACGGTGCTACGCAAACGGCCGGACAGCCATTCACAGTGATGCTGAGCCCAGTCGACCAGTATGGCAACAGCATCGGTTCCAACAAGAGCATTGCCATCTCGGATGGTAAAGGTCAAACGGTGTTCGCGACGTGGAACGGTACAGAATACACCGCGACGTTCACCGAAAACACAGTCGGAACCTACAACCTGACAGCGAATGTGGCTGGGCAGACCATGACCACATCAGTCCAAGTCAATCCAGGCGCATTTTCTGCATCGGGGAGCACCATCTCGTCGACCCCGTCTGGCAGCGTGACGGCAGGTAACCCTGTCACCGTGACGGTCGTGCCGCGTGACGCGAACGGCAACCCGCTGTTAGCGAGCCAAGTGCAGTCTGTGACCATCACGGACCAGAATGGGAACTCGTACACCAGCACAAGCAACCCGGGCAGCAGTACCTATAGCATCACGGTGAATGAGACCAAAGCGGGCCCAGACACGTTCACGGCGACGATTACACCGAAGAATGGTCCTGCTCAAATCTTGACTTACACCGTCAATGTGCTGCCAGGTGCGATTGACCAGGCCACCTCGAAACTGAGCGCTACCTATGCCACTCCGTTGCAGGTCGGCAATCCAATTCACCTCCAGCTTACACTGCAGGATGCGAACAACAACGGTATCGACGCATCTGGCGTGGTTGTGTATGACCAGTACGGGCAGGCCTTCCCGCTGACGGAAACGGCACAAGGAAGCGGTGTGTACACAGGCACTGCGACAGAGTCGACGGCTGGCAGCTATACTTTCACAACCACAGTCAACGGCGACCAGTTCTCGACTGGCCAAATTCAAGTGGCTGCAGGTAACGCAAGCGTAGGAAGCACAGTGTCCGGCCCACAACAGGCGACGGCCGGCAATAGTTTCACCATCACCGTTACGCCGCAGGATGCCAGTGGGAACCTGCTCGGCAGCGATCACACCGTTATGGTCGGAGTTCAGGGCACAAGCCAGAGCGGCTGGACCCAGGCTACGTACGCGGGGAACGGACAGTACACCGCAACCTTTACCGAGGACAAGGCGACCTCGTACACCTTCGCGGCCAGTGTCGACGGTGGTGCGGCACTCTCCAGCACGGCTACAGTCAACGTCGTGCCAGCGGCGCTCGATACGACGTACCCATCCTCCTTCGTCGTCGGGAGTGGCTCTGGCGCTCCGCAGACTGCGGGTCAGTCGTTCACTATCAGCTTGAACCCCGTCGACCAGTACGGGAACAGCATTGGATCGAACTTGAACATCTCCGTGACCGACGGGAATGGCCAGACACTGTATCCGACGTGGAACAATGGCGCCTATACTGCGACTTTGACGGAGAACACGGCTGGGACCTACAAACTGACCGCTTACGTGGCGGGTCAGACGATGACGGCAAACTTTACGGTGGTTGCCGGGGCGTATTCTGCAAACGGATCGACCATCACGGCCACTCCATCGGGTACCGTGACGGCAGGCAACTCTGTCACAGTGACGGTCGTGCCGCGTGACGCAAACGGCAACCCGCTGCAAGCCAGTCAAGTGAAGTCAGTGACCATGACCGACACCAATAAAGAGGTGTCCTCTACCACCAGCACAGCTGGTAGTAGCACCTACAGTACGACGGTGAAGGAGACGCAAGCTGGGACGGATACATTTACGGCGACCATCACGCTAGCAAACGGCCAAGTGCAGACGCTGACCTACACAGTCAACGTGCTACCGGCTGCCATTAGCACGTCGAATTCCAGTCTGACGGCTATGGGTGCGGCACCGCTGCTGGCTGGCAGTCCAATCAACCTTACACTGACACTGAAGGATGGGTATCTCAATCCAGTGACAGTTCCAAGCATCATCGTCACGGACCAGTATGGGCATACGTTCGCGCTTACAGAGACGGCTGCGAACAGTGGGGTGTACACGGGCACGGCCATGGAGATGAACACGGGCACGTACACGTTCTCGACAACGGTCGACGGCGTCCAGTTTGCTGCTGCGCCAGTCACCGTCAGCCCTGGCAGTGCGAGCTCACTGTCGACAATCGAGGCGCCGACAAACGTCATCGCTGGCCAGAACAACTTCACAATGACCATCACGCCGCGTGATAGCAATGGGACTCTGCTTGGAAATAACCAGTCCGTTCAAGTCAGCTCGAACGGCACGACATGGGCATACGCCACGAACAATGGCGATGGTACGTACACCTATGAAACCAGCTTGACGACGGCGACGAACAGCGGCAATCCGGACACGTTCTACGTCAAGGTGGGCGGCGTCGTGTTGTCGAACACAGCGACAGTGAACGTCCTTCCGGGGTTAACAGTCCCGAGCAATTCCACTGTCGCGGTTGGAGCCAATCAAACGGCAGGGCAGTCCTTTAACGTCACGTTTACACCGAATGACAAGTACTTGAACCCGGTTGGACAGGGCCACACGGTCATGATTGCCGACCAGAACAACCAGCAGTGGACGGCCACTTGGAATGGCTCGGCATATGTGGCGAACGTCACCGAGGACAAGGCCGGCAACTACACGTTCACGGCGTACATTCAGGGGACGTCAACGATGAGTCAATCCGTGACCGTCAACCCTGGCGCAGTCGCTGGCGCGAACGTCACATATCCGACGAGCAACGTAGCGGCTGGCAGTAATAACGTACCAATCAGCGTGGTGCCGATTGACGCGTACGGCAACGTGATTCCGGCGAGTGCCATCGCGTATGTGCAAATCTCGGACGGCACGAACACACATCAGATTGCTACGCCGATGAGTGGGGCGTACTCCTGGACGTTCAGTGAAAACGCTGAGAAAACCTACACGTACACCATTACCATCGTTCCGACGACCGGGAATAACGTCGTCATGAGTGAAACGGTGAACGTGGTGTCCCCGGCAGCGACGACAGTGTCGAGCGTGACGACGTCTGCACCGGGAACAACCACGCCAGTGTCTCAGTTCACCGCCGGAGCGAACGTTCAGGTCAACGTGTCGCTCACAGGCACCAATAATGACCCTGTGACGGGCACATTGCCGAACGGTTATGTGTTGACCATCATGGACTCTGCCGGTCAGAAGGCGACAGCGCACTGGAACTCCGCTGCTGGCGCGTACATTGCCTCGTTTACCGAGACACATGCTGGCACAGTCACGTACACGGCGACGCTGATGGCCCCGAACGGAAGCACGACACAGGGTACCGGATCTACTTTGGTTGTGCCGGCTGCAGTCGATACGACGAACAGTTCGTTGGCACTGACAGGTGGGGCGACGTACCTGGTGACAGATCAGACTTCGACTTTGTTGCTGGCGCTCAAAGACCAGTATGGCAATCCAATCAACGGTCTGACTGCGGCTGACATCATGTCGAACATGTCGCCGACAACAGCTCAGTTCACGAACTTCCAAGCGCTCGGTAATGGTCAGTACTCGTACGACGTCACAACCACCGCAAACGGTAACTACACGTTTACGGAGTCTGTAGCGTATCCGACGGGTACCACGACACCGTTCACCATCAACCTGTCGTCGAATGGCAACGTGAACAACATCAGTACGAGCAGCACACTGTCCGTGAATGCGATTGAGACGGCAGGGCAGGCGTTTACTGTCACGGGTAACCTCGTTGACGCGAACGGGAATGTCATTACGAACGTCGGCAACCCGACCATCTACTTCGAAGACTCGTACGGTACCACAGAGCAGGCGACGTGGAATGGAACTGCCTGGCAGGCCACGTTCAACGAGCCTGTAGGACACGTGTCCTTCTCAGCGGTCGGTACGAACCCGACGCAGATGGTCATGGTAACGGCGCCGGCCACGACCTACGTAATTCCGCCGACGATGGTGGGCGCAGCGAACAATGTGCTCACGGCGGTACCAGGGGTGGACACGCTTCCGGGTGTTCCGTTACAGATGATGAACTCAGGTTCGACGACTCTGACGACAACATATCCGTCAGACCCCACGGATACGGCGCCTATCCCGTTTTACGATGCGTCTAACTTTGGGACGGTATCGCCGAAGAGTTTCATGTACCCAGTCACGCAGTCCGCGGGGTACGCAGGTCAGCCGTATATGTGGTTCGGGGGTAACGGGGGAGGCGCTAATCCGACAAACAACGGCTTGTCCTTCTTCCTAGCGACTGTGTATGAATCTGCGTCAACACCTGTGACGGTCACACTGAAAGCTGACGACGTCGCGATGGCCTATGTCAACGGGGTTCCAACGGCATTTAGCACAGACATCTCGGGCTACGGCTCGGCGGCACCGTCGAGTAATTTCCCCAATTCTAGCTCCGTAATGTTGAAACCTGGTTACAACCAGATTTTGGTTGAAGCTGCCAACGCGGGTGTCAGCACCAGTAATAACCCCGCCGGTGTCTCTCTGTCGGTCCTGAAATCTGGATCCAATCAGACAGTCATTGACACTTCATCAAGCTACCTCAGCGACTGGATGACCACGGGCTACACAATCAACACGCCGACGTTCTGGTACTCAAATTCACAGTACGATCTCAAGATGTCTGAGTACATGTTGAATCCGACCACTGCTACGGCTACACAGCAGTACAGTGTTTACCCACAGGTTTACCCTCTGTACGAAAACTTCCCTGCAGTGGTAACCCATGTGTCCTACGGACCGAATACCGTAACAGTGCAACCCGGCACCACGGCGACTGCATTGGAACAGTCCGTAGGCGACTTCTATGGCAGCGTGAATGGAGTAGAAGTCCTGCGGGGCGGGCAGGTGTTGCCAGGTAATACGGTACTGCAACCTGGTGACATTTATGTGGTTAGCGATGGGAATGGGTCTGTGTCCTACTGGCTCGTTCAGGTAGGCTGACACCCTCCACTATCGTAGCAAGTCTAGAAAATGCCCCGTCGACTGATGTCGGCGGGGCATTTTCATGGTACGCCCAGCATGGGCGGTTTCTATAGGGCGAAAGTTCCGTGTCGGGGGTGGTGACATAACTACTGTAAAGCCAATCGCGAGGGTGACCGTGGCAGGGTGGAATCTGAAGGAAGCTTGCAAAACTGTGCAGCCGAGGTACACGAAGTCGCAATTGACACGGTGACAGGTGGATGGGGAGCCGTCTCGATGTAGATTCAGTGGAGGGCGTCTGAATGCACGGCTGCAAAAATTATCGAAGTGGTCTAGCGCCTGCACCTGCGGCTGCTGGTCAGTCCTCTGCCCGTGTTTGATGGAAGGTCCCGCTGATGAGGAAGTCCCTTCACCCTGGTGCCTCCGGAGAGAATGTCTTACAGATGAGGTGTGCTTGATGTGGAGCATCGTGACCCAACCAAACTGCTTGATGAGATGAGTCCGAAGGGGAGAGCCATCATCACCAAGGGACGGAAATTTGGATCTGACGAATGTCCATCTAGAAGGCGCGGCTCAAGGCAACACCTTAGCCAAGTATGGGCGCTCGAAGGAGTAACGGTCTGATTGTAGGCTGGTCACCCTTGCCCTGTTGGTCGATGAATATGGCTTTCCGGTACTCAGCCATGTATATGGCGGGAATCAATCTGAGCCTGAGACATTGGGAAATATCTTAGCACGTCTTGAGGAGAGCACAAGCATGTTGGCTGGGACCGTGACGTTTGTCAGGGACCGGGGGATTGCCGCGCGAGAAAATATCGCGCTCATGCAGAATCATGGATATGCGTACTTAGTGGTTGAGCGTAGCCCCATACATAAGACATATGAACGGGAGTTTCGGGAGGAAAAGGGAGACGTTTACGTGGATTGACGAACGAGCAGACGGTGCAGACGCCGTATATGCGAAGAAGGTACATACTTAGGATGGCAAGGCGCACGTGCTCTGTATCAGCGAAGGTCGAGCGAAGAAAGAAAAGGCCATGGATGGATTGGCGGAGCAACGCTTCTTGGAGGATCTGGAACGGATGCGCCAATCGGTGACCAAGGGCACGATTGTGGTACCGGAGAAGGTGGAGCAACGTCTCGGGAGAATTCAAGAGAGACGAGCAAAGATTGCACAATACTATGACATGGAGATTGTGTGTGACGAGACGCAAAAGCGAGTCACTGCGCTCACATGGGTGAGGAAACCGACGCGAGAACAGCGAAATGTGCTGACGGGATGCTACGGGATTGAGGCTTCAAGCCGCCATGCAGAGCTGAGCGCAAAGGAAATCTGGAGCCTGTACATGACCCTTGGACGAGTGGAAGAGTGCTTCCGTTCTTTGAAAACCGATTTGGGAGTACGACCGGTGTACCACCAGTTGTCCGACCGAACGGAGGCGCACTTGTGGATCTCAGTGTTGGCGTATCATTTGTTGGCAGTGGCCGAGCGGGAGCTACGAGAGCAGGGGATAGGCGGCTCTGGGCCAGTATCCGTGACGTGTTCAGCACCCACCAACGAATGACAGTGACAATGACAGATGAACAAAATCGCGTAGATCACATCCGCGTCTCGGGGAAGCCAGAGGCGGAGCACAGGGAGATCTACCGGAAGTTACGCATCAAAGACCCATTGCAGCGGGAACACCGAATCGTAGACCGAAGGTTGTAGTGGCCGAACAAAAGCGGCCACCCAGTCAGAGCGCGTATTTGCCTGACGTTAGTCGGAAAGTCGGGTCAGGTTAGATAAGGTCAGCGTCGAGAATCGGCCGTCGGCATTGAACATTAGACTGTAGAGTCGACCAGGCGAATGCTGACAATGTCGTTAAACGTAGCGTGGACGAAAGGGAGCGACACCGTTTCCCTGAGCAACACCGGGATTGGCATAAATGTAGGCCTAGCGACGACTATGTCGTTATCTGGTCGCAAACTGCATCGTTGTGGTCCTGATGATGTCGAAAATGTCGTTAAACGTGCGGGAAAAGCGGTTTTGCGACATTTTTTTCTCTGAATGACGCTGGGATCTGCGTGAACTTTGGAAATAACGACGCCAGCGTCGTTATTCGCGTCCAAACTCCACCGTTGCGCTCCTGATGATGTCGAAAATGTCGTTAAAAGCGCGTGAAAACCGATTTAGCGACATTTTTTCCTTTGAGTGACGCCGGGACGGGAGTGAACTTTGACAATAGCGACATCCACGTCGTTACCTGGGTCCAAACTGCACCGTTGTGGTCCTGACGATTTCGAAATTGCAGTAGGGGAGGAAGACCCATTGAGGGAAAGCAGTCTTGTATGCTCGAAAGTAGCCTGCTGAGACACAAAACGCAGAGTGGCGCTGTTGCCTCGCACGTCGAAGAAGCGGGGTGTCTTCTGTGGCGTGATAAACTGAATATTTTATATTGGCTTATGCGGGGTGATGACCCAGTGCGCTCCAACCACCTATCAGACTGAGAACAGGATCTGTCCTGAGGTCGTGTTCACGTTTGCCGACGTCCGTTCCGAGCGTGGTCAGTGTGTCGATCGACGACTCTATCTGCACAATGCTCACACGGCCGGGCTGCGCGAGTTCTCATCAAACTCGTCAGACCAGAAACGGTTGCGGCTGATGCACAATCCGAGCCCGATGCTTGGGTGAGAGGGACTCTGCCAGACGACACTGATGAACATTCAGCAGCATGCCTCCACGGACCTGCGGTGCTATTTCACTAACGTCCGATAATATATATTATGTTAACTAATTATGCGGGGTATAAGTATCTGTCAATGACCAGTCTCGTTTCAGCACAAATGGCCATTGACAGCACGTGAAGTTACGATGTAAATCCCTCTGCCACTCTTGTGTCTCGTAATGTCGAACTTCAGAGTCACCTAACAATGATCCCAAAACAGCGTTCTAGTAAACTGTTTCGTTCATCCGTAGATCGAATGGGACGCTTTTTTTTATCAGAACCCAGTGTCTCAATAAATGAGTCGCCAGATATTGATGTTCGTCCACGAAGTGTTGCGATGGTAACGATAAGATTGTTTGTAAAGTGAGACGCAGGGGATGTTTGTTGATACGTGTTCATGTGGTCAAATTCCTCGATGTGTCGAGGCATTAATGTGAATCGAAATTCCGAAATCCAATCGCCGTTAATCCACTTCTGAAAGAAGAGAACTTCTGAATCAGGTTCATGTAAGATGCGGTATGACCCGCTAACATCGGTTACTATGTCGCCTGTAAGTGGTAACGGACTGCGAACGGAGTCCCCAAATCCAACATCGACAATATAGTCCTTATCAATGTGTACCATTAGAACCATGTGATCAAATTCAGGTCCGTATGATCCGTCGTCCCGAAGCACCTGGCCTGACAACATGGACACTTGATATCCAATGCGCATCAAAAGCCATGCCAACAATCCATTTAATTCGTAACAATAGCCTCCCCGTCTGCTCTCTACAATCTTGTTATACAAAGATTCCAAATCCAGCTTGATGGGAATTCTGCTAGTGATGTGTAGGTTCTCGAACGGAACAGACAACATATGGCGTAGCTGTATCAATCGGAGCGAGTCGTAATCCACCGCCATAGTGTCGACAATTCCAATACGCTCTAGGTATCTTTTTACATTCATTTCATTGCCTTCTACTCCGTTTTGCAAGACGTTACCTCCATTTTACTCAGTTGGCATGTATTCGATTCAAGATCAAATGGAGCGCTTGTAACGTAAGGAAACGTGGTCTTCGTCCTCCAAAGATGCATAAGCTTTTCTCTCCTGCTGAAACTGAAACCCGTGGGACTCGTAAAAGGGAATAGCCATTTGATTTCCCTTTGCAACCGATACCCATTGCATTTCCGCACCCAGTTCTTTTAATTCTTGAGTCACCGCATGAAGTAACAGAGTTCCGATACCTTGATACTTTCTCGTTGGTTCCACGTAAAGGACATATAGCTCTCCCTCTCTTTCCGAAATCATTCCTCCTCCACCCGCTCCCACCACCAATTCCCCGTCCAGCGCAACCCAATACTCGCCGTTGTGTACTTCTCTGGAAACACGCTCGACATTGTAGAATTCGTCAACAATTCTCTGTATGTAAGCCTTCGGTGCACTTGCGTATGTAGCCCAATAACCTCGCGTGCAGACGCCACAAATTCCTTCTACGTGTTTTAATTCTGCCTTTTGCACGGTAAGCATTTAAACCCTCCCACATTACAGTGATTCTATTTCCAGATTTTAAAATGCAAAATAGACTACATCATATCCGGTTTCAGATAGTCGTTCACAGACCTGTTTCATATGATCGTTTACCCCATAAATCTCATGAAGAACTACAACCACGGTGCTGGAATTATTGCGGTATGTTAGCATCAATTGTATCCTCGATTTCTACATTCCTACCGTCGCTAATCTTCCGTTTAGCGACACGGCTCTCACAACACTTTCTCAAGACACAACACTGTCCACTTGTCTCCTTGCTTCTCCTCATAAAACGCAAATCCCCTGTTAGTCCAAAATCTCAACGCATGGTCATTCCCTTTAATGACGCCGAGTCGCACCGTACCCTTTCCTAGATCCCGCATCAGACTCTCATATTTCCTCAACGCCTCAACAGCATAGCCTTGTCCATGATAGTGGCTATGTATCATGAGCAAACCCAGCCACGGCATGTTGTCATAGGGATTTTCCATCAAGTAGTCAATCACCCCTACGGCACGACCGCCAGCCACAACAAAATTCATAACCGCGTTATGACCGTTCGAGGATTCATACATGTGTAGGATTTCTCTATCAGTGAGTTCGGAATGACCCTCTGACAGTGTGTTATACGCATGGTTTGAATTAACAATCTCTTTCAATAGACTGATTTTGTCACCGGTAACCGGCTGGAACTCGATCAATTTCACCGCTCCCCGCAAGTCAATGCCACCGTTGTTCCCCGCGAATGGTTTGAAGTGAGTGTTACTATTACGCTATTTTGTCCGTAGGTTGTCGGTGCCTGATGTCCTGATTCTGACGAGTTCAATGTCCGCGTCAAGTTATTGCTCCACTTTCGCTGTTCATGGTGAAGAGCAAAGGTGTCCTGTGTTCGACGGTTTGGTTAACATAAGTGTGGATGACGACGCAACTTGTCCGTTTAAGGGTTTTTGGTGAAGTTAATGGACGTTGACGCCCGACTTCGCGTATGTTTTTCCCAGCAGATCGACTCTTCCAGTTCAATTGGAACTGTACTAACGGCGTCGCAATTAGGAATGAATCCGCAAGTTCGCAGATCTATCCACCGCCATCAGCCTTGGTTCCCCCCACCGCCTATCAAGGCGAAAGGATTTCCTTGACAAGTTCTCCCCTGGCTACCCTGGTCTTGACTGCTCTCTCAGGCTTGGCTGTACAAGAGAAATCTGCAATATCAAGGGGCCAACAGGAACGTCTCCAACGCAGCTTGATTTCGAACCGCCTGGCTACGTCCTGCCCATGCCTACAGAAGGGGGTTTTGCGGCCCACTTGATGAGAGTATCTGCTAAAGTCCCACGTACGTTGCAGCATTGTCCTGGTAGGGCGAGGCATACCGAATGTAGCGGCGCACCATCGCCTCACCCTTGTGCCCAGTCTGATTCATGATGGAATGCATGGAAGCGCCGGCTTTGGCGGCCGACGTGGCAAGTCCTGATCGCAGACTGTGGCCAGCGTACAACTCGCTTGGTAGCCCAATGGCCTCGGCGTAGTGCTTTACGAGGCGAGCGACAGTTCGGTCGGACAGATGTTCGTCTTTTCCCTCTTTCTTGATCCCAACTACGCCAACTCTCCCTGCCTTATCTACCCGTCGAAACACCGCGCCACTAGCAATGTCTGCTTGCTTCATCCATTCTTGCAAGGTTCGCACGGGGCATGTTTCAGGACGCGATCCGTATGGGATCCCGACTTTCCGCCCGTAGCCTTCCTGGTCTGTTTTGCTACGGCGGATGGTGATCGTGATCCCTTCTTGTGTCATCTCCAGGTCTTCTACGTCCAAAGCGACGAGTTCTGAGCGCCTGAAAGCACCAGCAAAGCCAACGAGAAGGATGGCTCGGTCCCGGAGGCCGCGCAGGTTGTCCGGTGCAACCCGAACCATACGGCGTAGGTGCTCTGTCAAAATGGGAGCTTTCTGTTTCGCCGCCACGCCCTGTTGGTGCCGAATGCCCTTCCAAGTGGACCGAACGTACTCGGACTCAATGGGAGAGGGCAGCCCCTTCGCCCTGTGCGCAAAGCTGATGGAGGCCATGTGTCTGGCAATTGTACTTACCCGTCTGCCTTGCTGGGACAAATGCGTTAAGTAGTTGGAGACTGCCTGGGGCGTTGCAGGCAGTACGCTGTATCCTACCCGGACGCACCAGGTAGTGAATACTTCCCAGTCGGACTTGTACGCTTTTTGAGTGCTTGCTATCCTGGACTGCCTTTGGAACTCTTCCGTCCCTGCCGTGAGTTGTTCAATTTCTGTGGATACTTCCACAGTCACTGTGCGATGCAACTGGATTGCCAAACATATCGCCTCCTACCGCTCTTAGTTGGCCTTGTAGACGAAGAGGCCTTTCTTTGGAGGAGCAACGTTCTGTAGGAGACTCAACATCCATCCCTTAAGGGAACTGTCCTCCACATCCGTGTTGCAACCACAAGCGTTCAATATCTCGCGAACTGTGCCCTGTTTGAGGATGTCGCGCTCTGACTTGATATCAACGGCCGGAGAGAGCCAGAGTTCCCGCCCGGAGGCGTCTTTGAGCACCACGTTGAACACGGTTTTGTGCCCCAGTTCGTTAATTTGTGACTGGTGAATATACCCCGACGCCTCCGCTGATTCCTTTGTCATGACAATGACTTCGGTTGGACGCGGCAAGAATTTGCGGTACGTCTCCAAAGTCTCCACGCTGTGGTCACTGGTGGACGAATACAACATGGTCTCAAGCAGTACGAGTTGCCCATCCTTGGCGTACAGCAATGTGTTTGGTGTAAGACGCACGTCTGTGGACTTATCTGATCCGACGCCATCATGTGCGTACACATCAACGGTACCGTTTTCGTCGCGGAACAGCTTCACGACCTGGTTGCTCAAGACCGGTTTCAAGTCATCTTGGCTGAAACCGCACCTTTCCAGAAAACTAACGGCCAAATGTGGACCTGTGCCTGCGTATCCGCAGTTGGCGCCTGTGTACCAGAACTCCTGCCCATCGGTAAATCGCAACACAAAGGTTGGACTGCTGACCGTACGCAATGGGCCATGAAAGTAAGGTTGTAGTTTAAAGAACCCGTCCATGGCTGCATCCAGTGTCCTGTTATATAGGAAGGCTGCCTGAACTTCTTTGAGATAACCAGTCTGTTCCCACTCGTCTATGAACTTGTGAGTCTGGACGTTTTCCATGTCGCTGATCCGGTTGCTTGAGGATGAATTATCATAGCCAGATTTCAGAAGATAGTCATCGATGTCGGAACGGAGGTACAATACTCCTTTGCTCATTTTCTTGAGCGGATGCAGGTGTCCTTCTCTAGTTAGTAAACTCACATGCTGCCTTGTGCACCCAAGTATTTCTCCGACTTCATCAGACGATAATACATTCGAAGCCAATTCATAGCGCATACGCTCACTTGTAATCGACATATCAGTAACACCTCTGCACATTATTGTTTCATTAAGTATAATTGTACTACTATTTATCAGGATTCTAGATAATAAAAATATAGATATTTAAAAAGATATTCATGTCCGATAACCCTTACTTATCGGACATAATATAAGGATAAGTATGGGAATTCCACATGGGTCGTAGTACTAAAGAATGGGGGTTGATTTGAACGATAGGGTTATAGAGGATTCTAATATCGATCGTAAAAATCATATCGTTAGGGGGATTTACGCTAGGAGTATGCGAATTTAATGGGCGGTGCTATATCTCATCGAATTACTGATATTTCTATTAAAATTCGTGAATGCTAATTGATTGGGGAGGCAGCTGTTTAAAGAGTTTAACAAGGCGTAGCGTTAGCCTAGTCATGAGGAATGAAAGGTACGAACCAGCGGAACAATTTTTGTGTCATGCCGCACTCGGGGGGAATGATGAGCCGTAGGAGACGACTCTGACGAAGCATATGCCCAAATAATAATGAATTTATATAAGATATCGCGCATATAAGTTCTGTTTCATGATGTATTCCTTCTTGCGCATTCGCCCCCGTTAGCGACAGAAGGGATGATGTTTTTCATTCAAGATGGATCAATATATACCGCTTGCGTCTCGGGGCAATGCACTAACATGTTGCAGGTATTCTGTCATGTTCTTGTCATCATCCGATGGATAGGGAAACGAAAAATCGTTTGCAATCCCTTCGGACATAATCCGAAAGAGTTCACATGTGATAAAGATCGAGTCCCAGAAATTATCGTAATTGCTATCAGAATAGGTTTTCCTATACATCTCCCAGTGCTTGGCTGTCAGATATCGCTTGAAGTACTTCCCCATCTTTCCTGCTGACATTTCAAAGGAGTGATTTGTTCCAATCCACCAACCCACCATCTTATCCAAATCGGCTCTAACAACCTCTTCGAACATCCGCTTGGCATAAGGGAGTTCGTCACGCCAAATCCCTTTGGCTACATTCTGAAGGCACCACCAAAAGTTGTTGGTACAACTCGTGAAATCCGATTCGCTTGGTGGCTTAATATGATAGTCGGCGTCCGTCGGTGGTGAGATTGTTGGCAAACAGTTGTCCTTGTCTAACAGAGAAATAGTAAGTTTATCTTCCCCATACTCATCCAACATGGCTTCTTTTGTTTGAATATGTAAGTCAATCCTATTCCCATCTTTAAAGCGCATCAAATAGCCGTATGAGCGGTCGAAGTCCGTATCCATTCCTTGGCTTTGATTATTCTTGTCTGGCTCCTGCATCATTAGTAAATCACCAAACACGTTTACCCATTTTTCGTCCTTAATAAACGAAGCGATCTCCGTGACGACATACACAACGTCAAAGTCCTGGAAAATGTCTCTTGGGACATTAGGATTGGTTCTTGAACCGTTCATATAGACAGCCCTAATACGCTCATCTCCTTGTGCTACCCCTAGTATCAAATCATACATTTCAGTTTCACTTCTCACATTGTCACCTCAATATTAAAGACTGAGATGGGGCATTACTGCCCGATAGCTCCGTAACGGAGGCTGAGTGCCGCCGAATCTTTATGCAACCGACGTCCGGATCTGCCTCCTGCAAATATGCCCCCGTTAATGACAGAACGTGGTCCCTACCTGTTCGCATCCCGTCGCCAGTTCGGCATCAAAATCCACGTGAACACAGTGACCCAAATCCATTGAATTAGGACAATCGCATGTTCAGCAGTCCTAGTCTCACCCCAACCTGAGATGTGTGACAGAACGTAGTCACGATAGTAGCCCGTCACGTCATTGAACACGATGTTGCTAACCACGGTGCTGATCATGAGAGGAACCCAACATATCAGCCATGCGCCTACCGTCCACGAGCGAGTCTGTATTGCGGGTTTAAATCTGTATGCAATAGCCACAAATAACGCAGGAAATAGAATCTCACTTATTCCGAAGGTTAACCATCCGAAAATGTGTCCGTGGGAAAAATTCCAGTTGTACCCGATTTGTTGCCATATCAGTCCCACGGCTACGTGATAAAGCAACAGTATTATCAGAAACAGGGTAAGAGGTTTGATGTATCTCAAATTGGTCCCCCTTATGCCATTGGGACTAAGCTGCCCCTACGTGCAACAAGACCTGCGAGCTACATTCTGCATGTTTATGCAGGTTCAGCACCAAGTCGCTCTGGGTTTCACATGAAAGATTCGTGGCTTTTATGACTCCATTCCACATCGAGTGGAGGGACCTAGAGCCTGTTGTAGATGTCCCCTCTACTCCCAATCGAAATAACGAGGATAGCCAGTTTTTCGTCTTCAATGGAAAACACAACTGGTAAGTCGCCCACTCGTAATCTGAGAATGTCTTCAGTACCTTTCAAGCGCTTGACCTGCCGGTTAGAAAACGGGTCTTCCGCCAATTGTAGCAGGGCATTACGAATTCGCTGTTTTGTCTGTGGGGTTTGTTTCTCTATAAACTTCCGAGCGTCTTTGCTGAAGATGAGGCTATACATTCAGTTGTCACCGAAGACTTCATCAAAGGAAACAAAGTCTCCCTGTCGCATCTCCTGGCGAATACGCTTGTATTCCACAATTGCTGCCTCGGATACGGACTCCTCGTCTTCGTCGATTAATTTGTCAATAAGGTCAGCTAAAGCTGGCAGTTTGTTCTCAGGGAGATGGTCAATTACGCGATGAAGCTGCTCACGAGATAATGCCATTAGACAGCACCGCCTTTTACACATATCACCCATTTTCCACATTATACCCCCAAGCGATACATTACGCGTTATTCATCCCGCTCTTCAGCATTGCTGCCCCTATGCGACATAAGCTTCCCTGTGTAAACATGCGGCGACGGTTGCTCCATTGCTGCTCAACTTACGCCCCCGTTAGCGACAGAACGTTTTCTGTACTTATCACACCGTAGGATAAGTGTTCCTCAACAGGGTGCATCATTTGAAAACCTCCAATAAATCGAGATTAAGAGATTTTCGATGATATTGAACGATTGCTCTGCGGCTTCTTGAGGCGAACATTGGCAACAAGCGCCACACTCGCCAAGATGATGAGCAGCCCAATGATAAGCCGGATTGTAATCGCTTCCCCAAGGAATAGTCCGCCCCAAATCACTCCGAACACCGGCACTAAAAACGTGACAGTCAATGTTTTCACTGGGCCAACACTGTGGATTAAAGCGAAATAGAACAGATAGGCGACTGCCGTACAGAGTATGGCCAACCCAAGAACAGAAAAAATGACGATTTTGGAGGGCATGGTGTGCGGAAGCACTGCGAGACTGAACGGTATCAGCAGAAGACTGGCGGCCAACTGTTGACCAATCGCCATGTCCATCGGTTTTTCCCCTTTGAAATGCTTGGAAGAAAAGACACCTGCGATCCCGTAGAAAACCGCCGCAAGCAGGGAGAATGAAACCGATATCCAAAGTTGCGAACCGCGCGCGCCGGAATCCCAGCCGACCAAAATGCCAACTCCGACAATGCCCATGACGACGCCAGAAAACTTCTTTAACGTAAACGGTTCCTTGGTCCATAGCCATGCCACTATCGCCGTAAACATAGGTGTGGTTGCATTTAGGGTAGCCGCCAAACCCGCGTCAAGGCGAAGCTCAGCGTATGAAATCAACGTGAACGGAATCGCAGCGTTGGTCGCGCCGAGCACGAAATACTGCCACCACTTATGAAGGATGCGAATTCGGTGTCTGGTTACCAGTGCAAAAATCACGAGCGTGATGGCGGCAAAAAGGACACGTAGTTCAATGAGGACAAGAGGCCCTAAAACCGGTGCGCCGATGCGCATAAATAGGAAGGATCCGCCCCACAAGGCGGCTAAAATCAATAGCATGATTATGTCTCTTACTTTCATAGATGTTCCTCCTCGAATTGATGACTTCATCATCTGTTGTAACAGTTGACCCGCTTCTTGGCTTTCGTAATCTTGTCGTCTCATCCGACTGGCCTTATCACGCTTCAGAAGGGGTACTATACTAAAGGCAGAGGGGGGAACGCATGTGCTGGATGAACAGTGGAATGCCATCATTCATTGCGATTCGTCCTGTGATGGACAATTCTTTTACGCGGTGAAGACAACAGGAATTTTCTGTAGACCGTCCTGTAAGTCCAGAGAACCGAAGAAGGACAATGTCCTTGTTTTCATGACCGTGGACGCAGCCATCGAAGCCGGGTTTCGCGCCTGCAAGCGTTGTCGGCCGGATCAGTTTCGCTGGCCAGCGGAGGAACTCGTGCATAGGACAAAGGAATACATTGAGGCCCATTACAGTGAACCGCTCACGCTCGGCGGAATTTCGAAGGCGTTACACATCAATCAGTATCATTTGCACCATGTTTTCAAGCGGATGGCAGGTTTGACGCCTGCGGAATATTTACTGCATAAACGATTGACGGAAGCCAATGAGTTACTCGAGGATACAGACCTGAATGTGACCGAAGTTGCAGTGTCTGTAGGATTCATAAGTGCATCTCACTTTTCAACCGTGTTCCGTAAGCAATTCGGACAATCACCTTCTGTGTATCGAAGTTCGATTCAAAATTCTAATGTCTCGAAGGGGGTATAGCAATGGCTGAACGAGTTTACTGGGGCACCGTAAAGTTCAAGGAATGTATTTTGTACCTCGTTGCAACAGATCTGGGGTTGGCGTTGGTTTCTTGGCCAGACGAGTCTTTTGAAGCTGTCGAAGACTTTGTTCAAAATCGTCTGCCTGGGCGTGTGCTGACCCGCGATCCGTTGAAAGTGAAAGCCTACAAGGATGCTTTGCATCAATATTTAGAGTACGGACGTGTAGATATTCACGAATTGCCGCTAGATTTACAAGGAACGGATTTTCAAATCGCGGTTTGGCAAGCACTAATTGACATCCCTGCTGGACAAACAAGAACCTACAGCGATATCGCCGAAAGAATCGGTCGACAAGATGCCGTGAGGGCTGTTGCCCATGCCATTGGCGTTAATCCGATCCCGTTTCTTATCCCGTGCCATCGCGTAATTGGGAAGGACGGTAATTTGACGGGTTACCGGGGAGGGCTGCTATTGAAAGAGAGCTTGCTGCAGTTGGAAGGCTTCTTACCAAAAGAACCCGAGTACTACCTATGAAATGGGGCAACATATACTGTAAATATACAGACGCCAAATATCGTTCCATTTGCTCCCCCCTTATCGTACTCTTCTGCCCGATAGGTCAATAGCAAAGCGTCCCACTCAATCATCTTTCCAGGTAGATTACGGAGACCTTTTGTCCCCGCAAATGGAACTGCAGTTTTACAGACTGTGCTTCCTATTGAGAAGGATTCTCGTCAATTCGTAAGCGAACCACACGGATAAACAACTGCAAAAGACAACGCATACAAGAAATTCGTTCCGCGATAGAACGAGCATGTTATGAGACTCAGTAAATAACGACTGGTTCAAATGATTGTAACGGATAGAGAATTTTGCACTCATCCATACTTGGTGAAAGCCGTTACCGATGAACGAAAAACATGCAATCAGCAATATGGGGAAAAGAGGCTTTGCAAAATGAGACGCATCCCTCCATCTGGGGTTTACTATTAACACCACTAAACTGCACGACAGAGAGAACACGATAAACAAAATCACCCACGGCATGTTTTCTTCGCCCGCCTTTCACCTCGACACCTGCATAGACCAACTGTCGCACTCTTCTGCCCGCTAACGACATAACCCAGAAAATCCCTTGGTGAATATTAATGTACGGATGAGAGCAAATCCTTCTTCCAGATAAGCCGCCGGTTTATCCCACATACTCAGTTACTTAGACAACATGAAACCCGTACATCCAACGACAAGGGTCACAACAATAATGGCTGAGTCAAGGACTGTTGAGTTCGTCGTATATGCGGCGCTAAGAATCCACAGTTCGTATATGAGACCAACAATCCATACAAATTTGATGTATCATGGCTGTGACATTTCCTCGATGATACGTTCCATGCGTTACGACATGCATTACCATTTCAGACAAACTTGTTTCTCGCTTGCCCTCCCATGGGATATTTAGCCACATTAACTCATGTGGGTTTGCCTTTAGAGATAAAGTTTCCTTATATGTTTCAGATAAGGTTTGAAACATTGCGTCGATTTCATCAATGTTCTTTCCCTTTCCACTTGCCTTTTCAACGTCTAAAGCTTCGGGCATGTCCATACCAGAAATGATGTAGAACCACAGCTAGTCAACGGTATACACATGGGAGATCACGCTGGATATCGAAGGGAAAACACTTTTGATTTCGCGGTGAAAGACCTCAGAAGGCAGTTGCTTCAATCGCTCCAGCAGCGTTTTGTTTGCCCAAGCATGGTAGTTGTACATTTCCAGCATGTTCATCTTAGTCCCTCAATTGTAATTAGAATTTTACCAACCCGGACAGTCTTACCAGTCAATTATCTGATGGATTTGTCGTCGACGAATGTTTATGTAAACCACAAACGACAACACTTCCTCAGGTTAAGCCCCCGTTAGTTTGAAACGAACAGCACCATCTATTTCAGGGTTTCTGGTTCTCTAAGCCACATGCTCACTACCATGCCACATTTGATACAGGCTATGATAGTCATTCCTGAATTCTTGGCGAAGTAGGGACGCCTAGTTTGTCTGGGCATTTCATTAACGTGTCCCTGCAATATCCCGTGAACAAATTCAGTGCTACCACAGTTTGAACACGACTCTGGGTCACGATGATCCATTTTTCATCCCCCCCGTAAAAACACGTTCCTGCCCTTTAGTCCCACATGGATTGTCTATGCGCGGCTGTATATTCATACGGAGCTGAGCGGATTTCATTATGGGATTTTATCTGCCATGGGTGGAACAAAGACAAGAATTTCAACCTGAACCCGCTATTTCTAGCCATCACAAGCGACCACTAACTCGACATGACAGTTGAACGAATCGCCATTTTCATCCGGCCACGGTTGCTGCCATCTCATCCTGTGCGGGACCTTGCATGCTTGTAGGTCCCACCGAACGCGCAAGCTGATAAAGCATGTACTGATTAAGACTTACACCCTCCAACTTTGCTCTGGCAGCCAAATCACGTTGAAGCGATTTTGGCAAACGCAAAAGAAATTTGCTGGGTTCGGTATCACTTAAGTCAATTGGTTCAGGAATTTCAATACCATCCTGCAGTGCGCTGTCTAACCAGCAACGCTTTGCATCTTGAATCATATTCATCAATTCAGGTAGCGACTCCGCTTGCGTAATGCAGGCGGGTAACTCGTTTATCTTTGCTACATAGCTCCCTGATTGGGGATCCGGAATCACCGTGATGGCATATGGCAATGACATATAATAATCCAAATCCTTCTCCATCAAATCCACCCCTTTTGGCTGAGGATTTCTATAGCTTGCTTCACGTAAACTTCTTTCACGTGGTTCCCGTGACGAGGAACATCGCCCTGCCCAGAACGATATCGTATATGATATTATAACGTGTGGAAATGTGAATTACCACCATACGGTCCTTCTTGTGTTATCCTGCCATTTAGCTACGGAAGGTGTGGTTACCTCATTCTAATTTCAAATCGTATTCAGGTGGGGATTCCACCTGAATTGTGACCAATCTGTACCCGCTGCGTGAGAGCGAAACGCTCTTGGCGATGGTTCGTTCGCTGAGACCAGCTTGTGCGTGCAGCCTCAAAATTTGGTGAATCTTGCGCATTGGTGACCTCTCCCTAGGCAACGGCGACGACAACTCCTCTCTCCGGAATGTAACTAGATTGCAGATAACGGAGGCGACAGACGTCAAAACAAGTGGTTGTGATTTTCCGGAATGGCTGGCCGTGACTTTCCGGAACAAGTGGCTGCAATTAACGGGAATCGGTGGCCGCGAATTTCCGGAATGGGTGGCTACTTTCATCCGGAATACGCATCAACCGGGTGATTCAGGGGGACTCTCATGAAGCTCAAGGAGGCAAGGCTGGACTACGATGGGGAACTGCAACGCTGGGTAGTGGAAGGAGACGGCGAATGGTATGGCCTGCACTGCGGGGACGCATATTAATTACGCATGGACAAAGATCAGATTGTCAGACTAGAAGTGGTCCGCTCATGGTACGTCATTGCCGACGGTGTACCCCTTGGTCTTATCGAGGGAAGAACCTACAGAGTCAACATCGACGTCTAGTCTAAAATCTACGAGCACTGGGGAAGGGGAAACTCTTCCCCCTCTTTGTCTGAGGCAGTGGACAATCACGCCGTCAATTCGCGGACAACTTACACCGTCAAGCCTCGGTCACTATGCTCCGTCACTAACAATAGGGATTCCGTTGTGAGCATTTGTCTTTGGTACTCTATTTTGTAGAGCCCAAGCTTGTGGAGCATGTAGACATTAGCGTGATCGTCCTTGCATCCGAAATTCTTCGTTGCAGACCTCCGGTGGTGAGGGAGGTTGGCTGCCTGGTTGTAGCGGTACTGGTTGCGTCTTTCTACAACGTCTGCCATTGCAAATGCTCTGGAATCCTTAGACAGGCTGCGTTTGAAAGTTGAATTGTTTTGCGACTCGGTTTGGTGAGAACTCGCTCTTTCCCCTTCTTCCATCGTCGAATGTTGAAGCCAGAAAATCGCATCCGGTGTCTGCGTGCGTGAGGAGAGTTTTCTCGGTCGGCATTGCCAAGCTCAACTTGTCCTGTAGGAAACTCGGCCAGTTGGGGACCTGACGCCTTTGAAACTCGGGCCCCGCTTCTTATTCGCAACTGTGATTGTCTGTATGGTGATGGAGAAACCGACGGTCCCTATGGTTCAACATGGCGGGATGCTCAAGGTGTCCGAGTTTTGACGAACCGCGCGTCTGGTGTGCCACAATGTGTGCAAATGACAAGTTACACTCCCTCCTCTCCGTTTAACTTAAGTTTCCTGACCATTAATGGGATTTTTGGAGGACGATCCGGGCTATGTAGTCATGGGGTCAACAAGTCACGATGTAATCTTCACCGAAGGTCTAAGGACAAGTTGATAAGCCTTGTGGGAACCTCCACTCCATACGGCTGGAGGAAAGTCAACGAAATAAATTTTTGAACCACTTGCGAAGTACACACGATTCCCGATGGCATATGGGTCCTGACCCAGAGGCTTCGTGATCGTGCTTTTGAGTGTAATGGATTTCCCAGTTGAAAAGTTGGTGATTCTCGTATAGTCGTTCACAGTGCTATTCCCTGGTCCACTTAGAACGAACCACTGCAACACCATTGCAGACGGAGTAATGAATTCCTGCTGTTGTGTTTCCATCCCGATAGACTGCTTGAAGGCGACCTGCCTGGTTTTGAGATTGATGACAACCGCTTCTCCACCGAAATCTGCGGTTGTCATATTTGGAGCAGGCTCACCGATATTCAAATAGAGATAGTTCCCGCTCAATTGCCAATCCATGAGGTACTTTAGTGACTTGCTGTCGTCCGCATAAATGACACCTTTGCTCCCATGACTGGTCAAAGTGATTTGCAGTGGGTTTACGGTTCTCTTTCCGGACGACGCCTGAATGGTCCCGTATGTGGAACGCAATTCGCTATTCGTTGCAGTTTGTTGGATTGATGGCAAAGATGTGAGAGTACTGGGTTTCACAGACAGCGTAAGTACATCGCCTTGAATTTGACCGTGGTAAGAATGTCCCGCTCCTATTGTTTCCGTGACACTGTTGCCTAATTCCGTGCCATTTTGGTTGACCGCGGGCGAGTTTCCAGATGCGGCGCTGGTCGTGGTCACATGATTGGTAGTGTTTGTGCTAACGACGGTGTCGTGAGTTACCTTCGATCCTGCGTCATGATTGTTGCTGTTCGACCCACACCCAGCCAGAATACCGACTGTGGTCAGGGCCAGTCCAGCGACTGCGAATTGCCTATAGTGCTTCATTCTTAATGCCCCTCCCCCGCGTACAACAATTTGACGTAATCGCTCCGTGTTTGGTTACGTCAAATTGATTTAAAAAATCACACAACTAGTCAAGGATATTAGTTTATCGGTGATTTTCCTCTTTAATGACAAATGTTTTTCATCACAGTATTGTACTGCCGGCATAACCCACATTTCACCGGGATACTTCCAGACTGGATAAGGCTTCGTTCTTCTGGCTCCCAGTCGTATCTCGGGAAGACATGAGCATGCAGAAATTCATCCGAGTTTCCGTAAATGGAATAATTCAAACGGCGTGGACTGCACACAAACTGAACGGCTTCGCCCAACAAACTCATGTCTCGTAGAAAATTTGTCCTGCCTTGCAAGCTCAGGTCCTCAAGAGAATTGACTTCTGGATACGCTAATAGAACGCAATATCCAGGAAGGAACTGCGTATCACCAATCACAGCATAGCCACTTTTCATACGGGCAAGAATCATAGGGTTTTCATGGTTTTCAATGGCACTGAATCGGTCCTTCTTCCAGTCGGTTTGCAGCAAAATCCCCACTTTCCAGCGGTACTCTACTTGCAGATTGCTGGCCCGATAATGACAGACCTCAGAAATTTCTCTGGTGAATAGTCATATACCGCCGTGAGCAAATCTGTCTGCGAGATAAGCCAGTTTGCTTAAGGGACCTACGCAAACAGCCTGCCCCCAAAGGCTGTCATTTAGGAGGGGATGTCACTGTTGCCCCTTCGGTGATGCGTTGAATCAACCACAGGGGGCTCTTCGTGGCGGTGAGCGGTGGAGCGAGCCAAAGCGTAATAGGTATATTTTTAGATCCGAATGTTACAACCTCGTAAGTGCTATATCCAGTCCCAGTACTTTCCTCCTTCGTACCCGCCTTCACATACTTTCTGACTGCCTTCAACTCATTACGTGTAAAGCTGTCCTTGGTTTGCGGAGTCATTAGTTCTCTCACGCTGTATAGGCTATTGTTGTTTACCGCTTGTTCAAACATCAGAGATACGTTGGTTGGGCTAGTTGGCTTGAACACATCAGACCCGGGTTTATAAGTAATGATCCAAAAACCACCAACACCGATTACCACGCCCAATAAAACCCACAAAATGTCTTTCATTGAAGTCCCCCGCTTTCGTCTCTTGGCATACCTACGTCTTCATTTACACTGGCATCCACACAATTAGTGACAATCCAGATGCTACAAACTACATCATGTCAGGACTCGAGGTCAAATGCGACCAACGCCTATCCATCTCAGCCCTCCTCAACGGAGATTCGTATGATGAGCACGAGTTCCTCACTCAACCAGATTAACAAAATTAGGAGACTTGTTATGTAGAATAGGCTCGGACCAGGCCACCGGCCAAGGGGCAGGTGGACACCCGAGATCTTCCCCGAACTGGACTTGCGTCTCTCAACGAATCCCGCTCTCCACCTGAGTAGTCTTAGGATGCAAGATGGTTCGGACTGACCCCACGCCTTTAATTTGTAGTTTTGGACATGGCAACCCTTTGGCGACGGAACTTAATCGTGAATGCTAAGGCACCTCCATGTTACTGGCGTGGGTTACATGGATGGTGCAACTGATTTCCGTTCGAACTCAATTGCTTCGGAGAGCCTTTGAATCTCCTCTACAGGGAATGGCGTAGCTTTGCTATCCACACGCAATTCGGTGTAGAAATCATTTAGGACCGCTGCGATTGGAGCATATTTATTGATGATATTCCCTGCTACACAGCCCACTTCTGCTGTTGGGTCGTACCCATTAGCACACCGACGTATGAAGTCAATACGGTCTCTTCGGTCCATTAGTCCAAGCAAACCCGCAACAAGCCAATTTACAAGGTGCGTCACTACGTAACACTCGTCGTGAGCCTTGTTCAATTCAAAAAACGCCCGTTCGGAATCGGACAGTTCAAATCGAGTCGACATGACGAGACCAAAGTCTGTGATGTAAATGCGACGTCCGTCGGTTAGAATATTCTCGAAGTGAACATCGAAGTGGAGTAAGTCCTGCGAATTCATGAACGATACAACAGACCTCGCCTGGGAATCCACCATCGCGAAGGCTGAATTGGCTTTATCTGTCCCCGCTGTGACTTGCTCATTCATCCAGTCATGAAGGTTATGGGGTATGTACTCGCAGAACAGTGCAATACTGTCTGTTGATTGTTCACTTGCCACGATACGATTTCCCACAGCCTCAGAATCCCAAAATTCCACCATGTGCGAGATATCCATAAATTCTTCAGACAGTGGCATGCGCATATTGGGCAACACCCGCCAGTGATACATCAAGGGAAAACCTTCGCACTGTCCTGTCAGCACCCAGTTGGTTGTCATGATGTGTGCGACCACTTCACGCCAAACGCCACCTGGAGGAGAGCCAATACCATAGTGACAATACGGTGGCAGATCGAACACGTTTCGAGTGGACATGACATTCTCAGTACGTTTTTCTAACTCCGTCAGTGGTATTATCTTCACAAAAATTGGCGTGTCTTCAAGCTGCATGAACACCGATGTACCACCGATGCCGGTGTACAGAATCGAACCATTTGCCACTCGCTCCTGAAGTCGTTGATTACTGAGCAAGGCTAAATTCGTAGACGCGTCCGCGTAGCGAGCAAGACGAGTTTCATGAGATACAAGTAGCCCTGTTGCGGAAGATATCATCGGCGCAAATGTCCTTTCGGTCCAAACTGACGTTGACTTGCTTCTAAGCATAAGTCTATCAGCTTAGATACGAGGTAAACCTTATTTCGCTTACCGGTATATACCGAGCGATTGATGATTTTGTCGTTCGCGTCGCCGAGGAACATTTGTCTGTGGAGTGCGTTACAGATTGGCTTTTAAGTCATATCGATGGCAGGTGCTTCAGGCGTTAGCGCACCACAGTAACTGCGGCATCGGCTCTAACATAAATCACCCGAATACTTGAGCAGCAATTGCGAATAGCTGTCCGCTCCGCGGTGGCAGTTCATCGCCATTCAAGAGCATGATTGGGGGCTGACTAACCAATTCAAATCCGCACCGAACCAACATAGACGTAAATTGAGTTTGTTCTTGAGGAACATCTATCCGAATCGTGTTGGAATTGTTTGTTGCGAGTTGTTCTAGTAGTTGCATAGCAAGTTTAGCGTCGGGTGCAACAATAGGACCGACAAGAAGGTTGACCGTTCCTTGAATTGACAGCGCATATCCGACTACTCTCCCAGTTGTGTTCTTGGCAAGGATTATTTGGTTTGCTTGCTTTATGCGAGCAATCAAAAAGGTGTCTCGTTTCGCTCCAACAGCAACTTGGTCCAGGTCAATGATTTGCGACAGGTTGCGATCATGGAATCGCTCCAAGATAAATTCGTTCGTATCAAGATTCATCGGCCTTTGGAACGAGTCACATAAGAGTTTCTGAACACTGTTAACTGACCTAAATCCCAACCGTTCATACATTGGTATTCCCTCAGCCGTTGCAATGAGCATGATAGGTACTGAACTGGGAAGTGACTGTACGCATTTCATTGTGACTGTTTTGCCTAACCCAAGTCGTCTGTAATGTGGATGAACAATCACCATGCCAAGTGACGCCAAATTTTTGTTATACGGGACAATGGCTGCAGATGCGGCGACTTTGCCGCTCACTGTCTTGTAACCATAAATCATGCCAGATTCCATGATGGTTTTGATCTCTGATTCATCATAGTCCCATCCAACGCTATCAGACAATTGAATCAGCTGGGGGATATCCCTCTCATTCAAGATAGCCAAAGACAAATCGTTTTGGACCAAGCAGATATCCCTCGTTTCCATGACGCCCCAACGACGTACTGACATCGTATGACTAGAGTGTCTCACTCTATTGACCAACTTGTCGTGCAACTATTTATTAATCCTGCAATGGAGTGACTGCGCATCTCTACGCGCCGTTAGTCTGGCTAGTCATCTTGCTGTCGTACTACATTGTTTATCGTATCACATAGCGTCGTACACCCATCATTCCGGAATGTGTTTTTCTCCAGAAGGGAACTCCGAGCAACCTTAAGCTCGCGCATTTCACATCTTCACCTAAAAACAGAGTAATCCAGTCTCCAACTAAAGTCGGATACAAAGTCCCCCTGTGGGTGGATTCCTGATGACATTATTTTGGCTACCCTATTACTAGCCTTTCCATGTCACGTAGACATTTTCTGTCGAAATGGCAATAGTGGGAGGAATTAGTACTCATGAGCGGTTTGGCGTATTGTTTTGGCTGGGTATTAGCAACGACCCGCTGTAACGACCCGCCGTGCAAGCTCGACTGTTCATGTTCAGTTCACAATAATGCACTATGTTGTAAAAGACTTCATGACACAGGAAGGACTGAGTTTATGGATGGGTTCATCGCAAATACCCAAAGAAGTCTTCACGAAAACCTTGCCGTGGAAGCCCAAGGCCTAGTCAAGCATTTTGCGACAAATCGGGCAGTTGAGGGTGTGGATTTGGCAGTGCCAACCGGGGCCATATACGGTGTCCTAGGGCCAAATGGTGCGGGTAAGACGACGACGATTCGGATGCTGGCCACGTTACTGCGTCCTGACGCCGGGTTTGCTCGGATTTTTGGTCACGATGTCGTGCGTGAACCTCAGGTCGTTCGACAGTTAATTGGCGTTACCGGACAGTATGCGTCTGTGGATGAGACATTGTCTGCCATGGAGAACCTGGTGCTGTTTGGCCGCCTACTCGGATTCAGTCACGCTGATGCACGCCGCAAGGCGCAAGACCTGCTGGAAGAATTCGACCTCATGGACGCGGCGAAGCGGCCCCTGAAGAAGTTCTCCGGCGGCATGCGGCGGCGGTTGGACTTGGCCGCAAGTCTAATTGCTCAACCGCCGCTCATCTTCCTTGATGAGCCGACAACCGGCCTCGATCCACGCACCCGGTCACAAATGTGGGACACCATCCGCCGGTTAGTAAAAACGGGATCAACCGTGTTATTGACCACACAATACCTCGATGAGGCGGACCAACTAGCCGATCGTGTTGCCGTCATCGACCGCGGCAAGGTCATTGCCGAAGGGACGGTAGATGAGTTGAAGGCATCGGTAGGCACATCCTCCCTTCATCTACGTGTCGAAAACTCGGAGGATATACTGAAGGTCTGTCAACTCGTGCAAAGGACACTGCGGGTGGAGGCCAGCTTCTCCGCCAACACTGGAAAAATCACTGCACCTATGGCCAAAGCCGACAGGGTTACCGACCTTCTCATCGCACTTCGTCAAGAAGGCGTTGCCCTTGCGGAAGTCAGTGTGCAAAAGCCGACATTGGATGAGGTGTTTCTGACCATTACAGGCCATGGCGTCGAGGATGGAGACACCACACCAGAGACGGATTTGATTGAAGTCGGGGGGGTAAAAGCATGAGCGGGGTCATGATTACGCCAGGGACGGCGCGCGTTCTGAAAAACCACACCAGTCTGCGCCAGTCGATAGCCAACTCGCTGACCATGGCGTATAGAGGTCTGCTGAAATTCCGCCGTACTCCAGAACAGCTTTTTGATGTCGTCTTTCAGCCGATTGTCTTCACCTTGATGTTCACGTACATTTTCGGTGGTGCAATTTCCGGAAACGTAAAGAGTTATCTACCCGTCATCATTCCGGGGATTCTGGTGCAGACCGTGATTACCACTTCCATTGTCACAGGCGTGCAACTCCGTGAGGACATGGAAAAGGGCGTATTCGACAGGTTCAAGTCACTCCCCATCGCACGCATCTCACCACTGGCTGGGGCTCTGCTTGCCGACACCATCCGCTACACCATCGCCACCGTGTTGACCTTTGTCATGGGCTACATCATGGGCTATCGCCCATCTGGCGGTCTTGGAGATGTCGCCATCGCGGGGATTCTCGTCATCGTTTGTTCGTGGGCCATCAGTTGGATTTTCGCGTTTTTCGGTGTCATCGCCAGGACTGCATCCAGTGTGCAAGGAATTGCAATGCTCATCCTGTTCCCCTTGACGTTCCTGTCCAACGCCTACGTGCCCGTCAGCACGATGCCAAAATGGCTTCAAGGGTTCGTCAACATCAATCCTGTCTCTCACCTAGTGAGCGCTGTGCGTGATCTGACAAACTCAGGGACCGTCGGGTCCGATCTCATTCTCTCCCTGTTGGGTGCCGCAATTATCGTCGCAGTCTTTGCTCCTTTGACCGTGAAAGCGTATATGCGCCGGGCGTAATGTCCGGTGCACCGTGACATCACGTGGCAAGCGACTGCGTGATGTCACGGTGCGTCGCTGTCTACTGATGTTAGGAAACAGTTTGTCGTTCCTTTATCAAACGCGCCGTAAAACCCCTTGCTTTAGGCATGGGGAGTGGTCACCTGATCTCGTAGTTCAACCAACTGTTGCGGATCGTCTTTGCAACGGTGCATGATTCATGTAATTCGACGTCTGCATTAATTCGATATTGATCGAAATTAGATATATGTATATACTCAACGGGAAGAAAACTTAAGCTGAGTTCATTCATGGAGGCGATTTTATGTCTATGCAAGGCGACAGCGAGTCGGTAGTCAAGCTGCTGAAAGCCGTGGCTGATGAGAGTCGACTGCGAATTCTTGGATTGTTGGCGGAAAAATCTGCGAGTGTAGATGAATTGTCCACCTATTTGGGCCTTAAACCCCCCACTGTCTCTCATCACTTGAGTAAGCTGCGTGACGTAGGCCTTGTCTACATGCAACCGCAAGGCAATGTGCATTACTACAAATTTGACGTTGAGTCGTTGCGAAACCTTCACCAGTGGCTTGAGCCCGAACATTTGTCGGTGATTGCCAGTGCAAGTGGTGACTCTTGGGAAGATAAAGTGTTACGTGATTTTTTTATCGAAGGACGTTTAAAAGAGATTCCTGCAAGTCGTAAGAAACGCTTAGTCATCCTTCAGTGGCTAGTCGATCAGTTTGAATGGGGTTCGCAATACCCCGAAGCGACTTTAAATGAAGTTCTGAAGCGGTATCACCCCGACTTTGCCACGTTGCGGCGAGAGTTTATTGTAAATCGTCTCATGGCTCGTGAAGGCGGCGTGTATTGGCGGATCCGACCAGAAGGTGAGTGACAGACATGAGCGTCTATGAGCATGAGTTCTCCGCGATGGGCTCCACCTTCCGCATTCGTCTGGATGATATTTCACATGTCAAGGGCAGGGCCGGAGAGGTTGAGTCCCTGTTCACCACTTTGGCAGCAGACACAGAGCGTCTGGAGCAGTGCATGTCGAGGTTTCGGAGCGACAGCGAACTCACCCTGTTGAACCGTCAAATCGGCAACCCTGTCGTGATCTCGCGGACTCTAGCCGATGTTCTCAGTCTGGCCGAAACCATGAGGGAATGGACAAACGGCGCGTTCGACCCGCGGATACTTACGGTCCTAGAGGAAATCGGCTACCCAGGGGCTCCGGTCACTGGGCGCTCATCTGAAGGTTCTTTGTCCAGCAATCCACTCTATCGTGAAATTGGGCGTCTGACGCAGGGAGCCATTGTTGAAATCGATGAACCTATGGACCTCGGTGGCATTGGCAAGGGGTACGCTGTCGATGCTATTGCGGAGGTGATTGCACGGTTCACCTCCACCCACCCACTCACTGGCTACCTGATCGATGCTGGCGGAGACATCGTGATTGGCGGTTGTCAGCACAACGGTGACCCATGGAACATCGGGGTTGAAGACCCGGAAGGCCAATTTCCTCTTGCAGCCGCACTGACGATCCCGCTGTCGGCAAGTGAGCGGGTTGCCGTCTGCACGAGTTCCGTCCGACGCAAGGCGTGGGTGAAGTCTGGACGGACGGTGCATCACCTGATTGACCCGGCTTTGGGAGCGAGTGCACCTACACAGCTGTTGGCCGTTACCGCAGTGGCTGCCCGTGCTGCTCTGGCCGAGGTCGTTACAAAGTACGTGTTTTTGCGGGGCGCAATGAACGGACCACTGTGGGAACACTCGCCCGCCGTCTATCTCACTATCGCAAAGGGGCAAGTTGTGTCATTCACGTCAGCGATGCAGCAGTACATCTCGTGGCTTCATGAGCAGATGGTAATTTCAGAGCTGCCTCGCTGACGTTGTTGCTTCGAGATTACGGCGCCGAAGCTCGCGTGACGGACTGCACCGGCGGCGGTGACGATGACGAAGGAATAGACACCGTGGGTGACAGTGACTGTACACTTCCAACCGACTGGACAGAAACGGTGAGTCCGGATTTCAAATTCGTGATTTCGTGCTGGACTGTCTTCAGTTTTGCCTGTACTTCTTTGGTGTGTGTTTGAACCTGGCTGATTGTCTTCTCCAGTTGCGTCAAGACCTGTCGTCTTTGTGCAATTTCTGCTGTCAGTGCTTTGCGCTGACTCACGACGCTATTTGCGCGATGAAGTTGTTGATTTTGTGCTGTAACGGTGTGCTCTAATTCATACACCAATCCCGAGTAGACGGCCGCGCTGCTCATGACGCCAACTGTTGCTAATTGCCAGCGCTTAGTCGTCGTGCGAGCCATCGTGGTGGTCCCCCCCGTCGTCGCCGTGTCCCGATGCTCTTGTCACAGACTGTACGGCAGGAGGCGTACTCGTCTGTGTAACACGCTGTTGTTGCAATGCTATGGCTTGCTTGCGCGCCGCTAACTGCTTTTGCAGGGTGACGGCTTTGTTCTGTAACGCTGTGAGGGTGCTCACAGTGAGTCTATCCGCGCTTTCGGACTGTTTGAGTCTCTGCTTCATGACAGAAATCTCGCGCTGCAACTGCACTGCCTGTTTCTGGAGCGCTTGTGTCGATGGGCTGATTTGTGGCTGGCTGGTTCCGGTTGATGGTGTCGCCGCGTGGGCTGCGTGCATCTCCCCTACGACCATGCCGGTAAAACCGACGGCGGCTGTGCCGAGCAACACTCTTTTCCACGCCATGTTCATGGCTCTACCTCCTTTTGACTCTGGCGTGTCTTGGCGAGGGTCGGTCGTGCGAGCGGTTTGCGTTCATTGTTCGTCCAGTGGCGCCAGAAGAACATGAGAAATAACAAGGTTCCCGCTGTCCAATAGATGAATCTGAGGTGAGTGTCCGTCCCGGCAAAAAAGCCGTGAACGCAGAGAACCACCCAGGTCAGCCAAGATAACCTGTGAATTGGCAACCAGACGCGTACCCACTTACGCAACGAGGCGGTGCCGAAGACGAAGAGCAGTAAGTAAAGTCCAGCTGCCCCTAGTTCCACGGCCAGTGGATGGTACTGTGAGTGAATTGGAAGAAACACCGCAATCCCGTTGATGCCAGATTTACTGTCGATGGCTGTAAAGAAAAGGTGTAGCCCGATGAGTGCGAATAAGGCCGCCATCAGCGCCTGATGCCAAGGCAACAGCTTAGGAGTCAAATGCCAATGCGCTTTATTTTTCGGGTGACTGAGAATCAGTCCGATAGCCACGACAACAGTCAGTACGAGAAAGGCCGCGAGGGCTGCCGCTCGGCTGATGACCCAATAACGCTCCCCTGCCACCCATTGATTTTGAGTTAGCCAGTAGACACTGGCGAGGGCAACCACAGCGAAGGAGTTGACAGAGACAAGTAGAGTTGCCCAGGGGGACCCGCTCTTAGCTTGTGCCGCCTTCTTCATCGCTTGCTTAGCTGCTGCCTGGTGTCTCACGCTATACCCCCCCTGTTACCCCCTACTCCTTGATGCTATAACGAACCTCGGGTACATGTCGATTGAAAGTGGTCGATTTCGAGAAACTTTCAGCTTATTTTCAGTCGGCTCTCAGATTTCACTTAGCTGAGGACAATACGGTAATGAGAGAGGCAACGACTGGAATGGGAATGTTTGTTTGGCGTCGTTAAAGGGAGTCTAAATGTTGTTTCGCTATACTACGAATGAACCCTGTCGGATTAAATGCCAAAGATATACTTGTAAGTACAGACTTGTATTGAGGTGATGTCAGCTGAAGAAGCAGCACTTATATGAAATTGACTTGATGCGCGCGTTCGTAATCTTTAGTGTCATCCTGGTCCACACCTTGGCCTTTTTCGATGTCCAGGCGACACCTGGTTCAATTTCTAACTTGGGTCTAGACATGTTGACGATGAACTTTCACTTCACACGAGAGACGTTCATGCTGATCACTGGGGTTGTTCTGTTTTACACGTACTATGATCGACAGCACGCAATCCTTTCGTTTTGGCGTAAGCGGATTACACTGATTGCGATTCCCTATGTAGCGTGGACGGCAATTTACTATGCATTTGAAGGGACTTACGTACCCGGCTTCAGTTGGGCGCCCGCCGTGCTGTTGCCCAAATTTGGAGCATCGTTATTGTCCGCGAATATGTTCTTCTTGTATTTCCTCATGGTGTCCATGCAGTTCTACGTCCTATTTCCGCTGGCGCTGAAGTTTATGAAAAAAGTGGAGAATCACTTGGGGTGGGTCTTTGCGGTGAGTTTTGTCATCGAAGTGGCCATTTTGTACGTGAACCAAGTGTACATCGACCCTGCTCAATGGAAGTTCTCTTCACCTTTCATCAACCTGTTGATTCACCACCGCGATGAACTTATTTTCACGTATCAATTTTGGTTCATTGCCGGTGCCATCATCTCGATAAAGTACGCGCAGATCCGGGATTGGGTGTGGTCGCATACTAAGTTGGTGTTGGGCGCTGTCGTTCTCATGGTTCTTTTGCTTTGGGCAACCTATTTCCTTACGCATCAAGTGTTTCACTTTGTGGATTGGATCGCTGTGGATACACTGCAACCAATCATGGTGCCTTACTCTTTGGTGGTATCGATTGGTTTGTGGTTCATCGGTATGAAGTGGGCCCGTGTTCGAGCCACAGCAAATATGCGGCGCACGAGCCGCATTATCCAGTTCTTCGGCGGCGTCTCGTTTGGCATCTTTCTCTTCCAACCACTCGCGCTTCACTACACGGAAGCCATCGACTACCACGTGCACTGGCACGGCTTCGCCCACTACTTGCTGATTCCGTTCACAGCAATCGGGTCATATGTTTTGTCGGCGGTTGGCGCGTACGTAGTGAGCAAGATTCCTTACCTAAGCTACATCGTCGGTGAAAAGACGAACCTCCGTCGTCGCGTCGATAAGGCGTCCGCGACACAAACGGTGTAATGTTTAGGTAGAGGCTAATCCTTCCCTGTCCCACGTACAGGCGGCTGCCGCTGCGGTGGTCAGCGACTGTAATGTCGGTTGACGAAGGAGCCGTTCCCGAGTCAGTTCCCGATATAACACTTTGACTGTCACAGTTGGTGCGACCCAAGTCACCCTCTGTATTCGTGGACGTCGTGTAAATGGACAAACAGGGGCCACAGAGTCTCGCAACCGCCGAATTAAGTCAGTCCATTCTGTCCGGCTAAGCTTCCCTGGTCCTACTTGTCCGACTAGCCAAAAGTCTCCCTGCGCATCGTATAGGCCCAACACCAGTGCGTTGGGAACTCCGGCGTGATCGGTTGTGAATCCGCCAATCACGGCTGTCACGTCGCGGTAAAACTTGACTTTGCGCCAGTCTCCGTGTTTTTGTCCGACGCGGTACGGCGAGTCAAGGTGTTTTGCCACAACACCCTCCATCTTTTTGATTTCCATGGCAAAAAAAAGTGCAGTCCCATCTGCCTCTGACTCGACATAGTGAACGGTCGGGTGTGGGGACAACGCGCTTTGAAGCAGCTCCTGGCGTTTCCATAAGGGCCAAGTTGTGATCCAATTTCCTTGCCAAAACAAAATATCGAATACCATGTATGCGATTGGTACAGTGTTCAGGAGTCCAGGTACACGCTCAGGTCTTCGTACTCCATCGCGACGCATCACTTCATGGAAATCCGGCGTACCGCTCGGGCCTAAAGCAATAACTTCCCCATCGAGAATCACCGGCGTTTGTGAGCAATAAGAGTGAACGTCGAGAAGTTCCGGGTATTGTACGGTTCGCTCCCGCCCATGGCGGTTGAAAAGTCGTACAGACGACGCCGTCTGAGCGTAAGTGAGAAGCCGCACGCCATCCCACTTCACCTGCGTGATCCAGCGTGGGCCCTCAGGAACGTGGTCGGCGACGACCGGTTCCATTGGTGTAATGACCTCCATGAAATCCCTCCGTAAGTGCTAGGATTTCCGAGCAGGCCTCGTTATACGCGGTATCCCGCCTATTTCGTGTTTTTGGTGTTCACTGCATAAACCGTATGGGTACACGGCTTCCGGGTGAACGCGGAATACGGTTTTCATCCGCCTCGCACCTTCTGCACCCGCCAGGTGGTTGCAAGCCACGCACCAAACGAATGGACTCTCATCGACACTGCTTCGATAATCCTTCACTTTGTCAGTCCTTTACCTACGTCAATCACAGGAACTCGGCAAACAGCATACCACTGTTTTTCGCTGCAACATGTCGAACTGTGTCGGGGAGAAAATTTTCCTTTGCGGAAACTCACTCTGAAGTTGGCGGCTAATTGCCAACCAGAGCGGTCTGCGTAGCCTGCCGCAGAAAGGTCGTAATGAGTCGAACGACGGTGTCCGATTCGACATCTAAGCAGACGTGGTGACGAGAGTACGGGAGCAGGTGTAGTTCTTTGTGGACAGAGGCGGTTGACCCACATACAAGCGAGGCGCCACGAGGATGCACAATTTCATCCTGTACGCCTTGAATGACGCACAACGGAGCCGTAACGTTGGCAAGGTGTCTGCGTGAGATGGCAACAAACCGCCGAAACTCCCGAAGTGCATTCGGTGGTGTCCACAGAAAGCCGCTTGGTCGGCGCTCTACGTATGCCCTTTCCAATCCATTTGGTTTGAATCTAGCGCGCATGAACAACCTCAGTTGTCTGAGCGCGAGCACAGGGTGTGCATAGTAGATGGACGGGGAGAGTAGTGTCAACGACGTGACCGGTGTTCTCAAGCTGACCATGGCCGCGACTAGTGCGCCCATTGAGAAACCGATTAAGTGCACGGGACCTCGCGCGCCGGCTTGGCGCGCGGTTGATTCAGCGCTGAGAACCCAGTCTTCCCATGTCACGTGTCTTAACGCTTTGTATGTCCCGTCGTGTCCAGCGAGGGCGGGCGATTCAACCTCATAACCGGCTTCGCAGAGGGCGGTCTGGAGTGGACCGAGTTCCATCGGCAGACCTGTGAATCCGTGCAGCAAAATGCAGGTTTCGACGGGTGACGGCTGTGCCACCGTTCTCATGCCTCCTCCATCGTTCGTACAATGGTATCAAATGCGGAACGGTTTATATGATAAGTGTAGGTCCTGATATACGGTGTGAGGATCGGTACAAACACTGCCTTCCTCAAGCATCGCCAGTTGGTCTGGCGTAATTGGGTAAGCAGGGATGCGTTGTAAGAGTGTCGTCAGGGGTTTCATCAGCATCATGGGAACGTGCACTGGCCACAGTCGGCGATGGAAAGAGAGCGCGATTTGACGAAGGATGTCCAGATAGCTGATGACATCAGGTCCACCCAGTTCGTACGTCTTGCCCCGGGCTTCTGGTACAGTCAGGGCGCGACAAAAAGCCTCCGCGACAGTCTGCACGTGCACAGGCTGGAGTAAGGTATTACCGTCCCCGATGACGGGTGTGACAGGTGAGGAACGCACAAGGTCAGTCAGTTGCGAAATAAAGTTGGGTCCGGGGCCGCCGCTTCCGAACACAATCGACGGGCGAAACACTGTGTACGACAGGCCAGACCGCCTGACCGCTTCTTCTGCCCGCCATTTCGACCGATGGTATTTGGATACAGCATTTGCGCGAGTACCCAAGGCGCTCATGTGCACGTAATGCTGAATCCGCGCTTGTGAAGCCGCTTGGACGACGCTCATCGTGCCATCGAAGTGAACGTGATCCATCGTCACACCGCGGCGAGGCTGTTCACGTATGATGCCGACCAAGTGAATGACTGCATCGCAGCCGGTCATCTGCTTGGTTAAGAAGGATTCGTCAAACAGGTCACCGGTGACGACTCGCACCCCGTCACTCGGGGTCGGACGCTGTGAGTCCAATCGCGCTAGAACGGTTACGTCATGACCAGCTTGTAGACACGATTCCACCACAACGCGTCCAACGTACCCAGTCCCGCCGGTTACGAATACCTTCACGAGTTGCTGCCTCCTACTGCGGCCACATGGTCAGCCTTGGATGGTTATCCATCCTAGTTCTACTCAGGTATCCGGAAACAGTTGATAGAAAGCAGCATAACGTTCATCTCGGGGTGCGACGTCTGCACTGCGGTTCGAACGTTTTGCAGGTTGAGTCGTTCCGGCGGCAGTTTCTTCTCGCGCTTTCTGGCGTTCCCGATAACTCTCGCGGTATTGCTCAAGTTCTTGCCGAGTCCGCACCCGATGCCGTTGCCAATCGAACAAGACCCTGTCAATGTATTTAAAGCTGTATTTGTTGGCGAGTACAGCTTCTCGCAAAGCTTCTGCGACCATCCACTCAGGGTGTCCGTCGCGCGATATCCAAGCGCGAATTTGTTCACACTCAAACCCGGACAGTGGCCGACCAAACTCGGCTTCAAAAAGTGAAACGGTGTCCGTTCTCTCAACGAGCGGACCTTGTGTAGGGCCCTGGAGACGCTGCCACAGTGGGGATAGGTCGAAATAGTTGCAGGAGAATCCGTCCTCATCTTGCTTTTCTCCAATCGCAAGGCAACCTCTAGCCACAAGACGTTCCATGCAAGCGCCGGCTTCGTCCGGGGACAAGTTACACGCGTCGCCAAGTTCTTTTGGCGTCAGTAACTCTTTGCCCTGGACCTGGCTTGCAGCGAGGATTTGCAGGAGCATAACCAGTTCTTCGGCCTGTAGTTCAAGTTTGGAAAACTGTCCAAAGAGCGAAAACGGAACGCTCACGAACGGCGTTCCCAGTAGAGTGCTTACATCAGATGGGCCCTCAGTTCTCACAACACGGCCCCCCTTCTTCTTCACACAGTATAGCATGGACTGCGCCGAACCGGCACGAAGTTTGTCGGTTCGACGCAGGGATGTTTGCCTACGGGTACAGGCGGTATAGCAAGCGAGGAAACGGGATCGCTTCACGAACGTGTTCTAGCCCGCAAATCCAAGCGATCGTACGTTCTAGCCCAAGTCCAAATCCAGCATGCGGGACAGACCCATACTTGCGCAGATCGAGATACCAGGCATAGGTGTCGGTTGGGAGATTGTGTGTTTCGAACCGCTCTGCCAACAATTCGTAATCGTGGATGCGTTCACTGCCGCCAATAATTTCGCCGTACCCTTCAGGAGCAATCATGTCGTCGCACAGCACAACCTCTGGTCGGTTCGGGTCGGGTTGCATATAAAATGCTTTGACAGATGTGGGATAGCGCTCGATGATGAGCGGACGGTCGTACTCCTCGGCAAGCGCGCTTTCGTGAGGTGCGCCGAAGTCTTCTCCCCACTCAATTTCATGTCCATGTGACTTCAGCCATTCGATTGCAGCGTCGTACGTGATTCGTGGAAACGGGGCTTTCACGTTCGCCAATTTTGCAACGTCTCGGTCAAGTGCCTTGAGTTCATCCTCACAATGCGTCAGAACGTGTTGAACGATGTGTGTGACGAGTGCCTCTTGGACTTGCATATTGTCCTCGTGTTCGGCAAATGCCATCTCAGGTTCAACCATCCAGAACTCAATCAAGTGCCTGCGAGTCTTTGACTTCTCCGCTCGAAACACTGGACCAAAGGAGTACACTCTACCAAGCGCCATGGCTGCGGCTTCCGCATACATTTGGCCGCTCTGCGTGAGGTATGCCGATTCGTCGAAGTACTGCGTCTCGAACAGTTCCGTCGTCCCTTCACAGGAAGATGGAGTTAACACAGGTGGATCGACGCGCGTAAAATCGTGGCTGTCAAGGTAATCAGACACGGCGCGCATGACCTCCGCGCGAACTTTCAAGATGGCGCGTTGCCGAGGCGTGCGGATCCACAGGTGCCGATGGTCCAAGAGAAAGTCTACACCGTGCTCCTTGAGCGTAATCGGGTAATCCTGTGACGTTCCTAGAGCCTCGACGGCGACGAGCGTGATCTCGTAACCGCTTTGAGCTCTTGCATCTTCACGGACAACGCCTTCCACGGTCAGCGACGACTCCTGTGTCAGGCTGTTACACCGTTCGAAAATCTCCTCCCCCACCTCGCTCTTCACAGCGACGCACTGGATCAGTCCTGTTCCATCTCGAACTTGCAAAAATTGAATTTTTCCACTGGACCGTTTGTTGTACAACCAACCGTGAATTTGTACTGTCTGTCCGACGTACGCCCCCACGTTTTGTATTGTTGTCACCGGACTCGCCACGGCGCTCCCTCCATTCCAACCAAGATTATAGAGAATGAGACAAACTCGGTCAAAGTACAAAACCCAGAACCACTGGGTTCCGGGCTTCACAAGGTTGTCACACTGTCTCATTTTTTACTAGCCATCGTTGTTGTGGCTCAGGCCTGTAATCCAACATCACCAATGGTCGGATGTATCGGGAGGTCAGTTGCTTCAGCAGCCACAACTTCGGTCGAATCACTCTCGTGGGATGTTGTTTCTAGCCACGAGCGGAACTCATTTCCGGCAATACTCTCTTCGATGACAACGTGGTCTGCAAAGTTGGCAATATCCTCTGCGTACGGCCGCAAGACCTCGCGCGTTTCGCGCTCTTGCTCGGAAAGGATAAACCGAACTTCCGTATCCAGGACGCTTGACTGCAGGTGCTCCTCGTCAACAATGCCGAGACGACTGAGACCACACTTCACCATGGTGCGTGCTAACTGAGAAGCCTGGACAAAATCGTTCTGAGCGCCGGTGCTGCGATTTCCGTAGTGCAACTCCTCTGCAAGGCATCCCCCGAGCGCGACGTTAATCTGTTGTTGTAACTGTTGCACAGTGTACAGGTAGCGGTCGCTCTCTGGAATCTGTCGGACGAAACCCAGCGCGTTGCCGCGTGGCGCAATGGTAATGTGAGAGACCGTTCCAGGCCGCATCAGTTCGCTGATGATCGCGTGCCCGATTTCGTGAACAGCAACGCGCTGCAACTCGTCCTCTGTCGGCTTGCGGCCCGTTTTTTCACCCATCAATACCTTGTCGACTGCGTCGCGAAACATCGCCTGACTAATCTCGGTCTTCTCCTGCCGAAGCGCGATAATCGCGGCTTCATTGACCAGCGATTCAAGTTGTGCGCCGGAGAACCCGTAGGTTTCCCTTGCAAGATGATCGAGGTCGACATCCCTCGCTAAAGGCTTCCCCTCTACCTGGATCTTCAAAATGTGCAAGCGACCGTCTTTGTCAGGCAAATCGACTCGAATCTGACGGTCAAACCGACCCGGTCTAAGCAAAGCAGAGTCCAGGATGTCCGGGCGGTTGGTCGCTGCCATAACCAGGACAAGCGGAGTCTGTGTTGTAGACATGCCGTCCATTTCGGTCAGCAACTGATTCAGTGTCTGGTCGTATTCCTGGTGACTGTGTTGACCACGCCGTCCGCCGACAACGTCGATTTCGTCGATAAAGACGATGGCGCTGTCCTTGTTCTCTTTCTTGGCCATGGTTCTCGCACGTCGAAAGATTTCACGGACTCGCTGTGCACCTACACCGACATACATTTCGACAAACTCACTGCCGGCGGCGGAGAGGAAGACAGAGTCTGTGTACGTCGCAGCTGCCTTTGCCATCATGGTCTTACCAGTCCCAGGAGGTCCAGTCAGAAGAATACCTTTCAACGGTCGAATTCCAAGAGACTTGATACGGTCTCGGTAACGCAGAAAGTCGAGCGCCTCCATCAGTTCACGCTTCGCGTGCTCCTGTCCGCCGATTTGCTCGAACGACACCTGGTGCTTGACTGGTGTTTCACGCGCTACGGCTGGGGCTGTTGACCGCCGCTCCATCATCAGCCAAAAACCGACTGCGAGTGCTGCCAGGAAAAATAGGGGCAGGACGTTTTGACCCAAGATTGCGAAGAACAGCAAGAGCGCTACACCTACGCCGATGACCCACTCTTTAATCAAGCCGCCCCACCTCCTTGACTGACTTGATACGTAATGACATCGTACAAATAATGATTGGACGAGTCCCACAACTCCACGTAAACATTCTGCTGATCCATCGTGACCGCCGACTGAATCCCGTCTTTCGCCGCTTGTTGTTTGAAATCGGCGATCATCTGGGTGTAGTTGCCTTTGCGTAGACCTTGATACAGGATAGGTGCCATCTGCTCGTAGTCACTCGTCAGCGTTTTGTCGCTTTGGTCAATGAATTGCAGTTGCACCGGCGCGTTCGTCGTGCCATCCACCAGCGCCATTAACCGATGATATGTGGTCTGCAGGTCCTGGTTGTTGAGCTTTGACACGGACTTCAACCCGATGCGAATCACCGCCGGATTACCGCCGACGATGTGTACAGTCGTAACCGCCGGGTTTTGTTGGAGACGGGTTTGCAGGGGGTTGATAAAATTCAAGTGCCGATACGTCTGGTATCCAGCAACAAGGATGCCAAGGGTAATCAGCACGATTAAGACGATCGGTATCAGGCGCACACGGGACATAGACCCGCCCCCTTGTCGTGTTGAACTCCTGCCCCGACTGAGCGGGGCCCGGTGTTTGCGCGCACATATGTGAAAGCCCTCTAGAACGGGAGTTTCCACATGTCTAGTATAACATGAAAGACATATTATGTTTACTACACATATTGGTACAAACCGACTTGATCAAACGGCTTTGCCGTTGTTCGCGCGGAAATATAAGTAGACATCGGTTCCGTTTGGAAGTTGCGCGTAGACCTCCCAAACTGCACCGACAGACGTATGGAACGTCTGTGCAGCCGCGGTGTCGAGGTACCCAATGTGGGTACTGAGCGGCTTGTCTCCAGACTTGCTTGCCACCGCATCGGCTTGCTGTTTTGTCAGGAGCCCAGTTGCAGGTACGGCGTGCACGACGAACGGATCGCCGTAAACAAACGCATACCATTTGTGTCCGAATGCGTCTGTGCCGTAAAACACCTCTTGCGCCTGATTCGCGGTAAACACCTGGTGCGAACTGATTTTCTCGATTGGCGAATGGTTCAGGGCGAATTGGGCGGCAGCTTGTTCGACGTTCCATTCACTCGACACGTTGTCCCAGGCCGCGACGACAAGTGCAACGATGACCAGAAAAAATGCGACTGCAGCTGTCCAGAGCATTCGCTTCCAACGCAACATCAGGAGCGGTACAAGGTAACGAGCATTTTCCCCGGCTGGTCCTCCGCCAGTGACAGGCCGAAAATGACGTCTTTGTCCTTCAAATTGCGGTTGAGAAAGTCCACGAGCAAATACAAGTCATCGGTTGCCGTACAGATGTGTGTGCCGATGACAGAGAGCTTATCCTCCACTTCAGTTCACCTTTCCTCTGCCGTTTCGCCGTGAAGAAACGCTGTTTTTAGACTACCAAGGATGGACTCGTTTGTAAAATGGTACGTCAGCGGGGTCAGGCTGACGCCGCCTGCCTGCAGGACTTGACTGTCTGTCAACGTGTCGCTGAGGTCGTCCACTGCCTCACCAGCGTGACGGTAGTAGGTCCGACCTTCGGGATCGACCTTCTTGTGAAAAATGTTATGGTACCCACGAGCGCCAAGCGGCACGACGTGCCATGGGGCGTTTTCGCACTCCGGAGGCAGATTGACGTTGAGAAACGTATCGACCGGCCATGTGAAAGAGATGAAGCGGTCGACAATCTGCCGAGCGACTTTTGCTGCGGTGTCAAACGGGAACTCAGGGCCGATCAGCGAAAAGGCCGCAGCCTTCATGCCAAGCAGCGCCGCTTCGCCGGCAGCAGCGACTGTGCCGGAGTAAAGCACGTCAGTTGCCAGGTTCGGCCCTTCGTTAATCCCGGAGACCATAAAATCAAACGGTTGCTCTTTGCCGAGAGTGACCGCAGCCCATTTCACACAGTCCACTGGTGTGCCACTCACTGCGTAACCCACTGCACCTGGGAGTGGAATGCTGACTTCATCTACGTAGAGTCGGTGATGAATGGAAATCGAGTGGCTAGCGGCACTGCGCTGACGGTCGGGTGCGACGACCACGACGTCACCAAGCGGGCTAAGCTCAGCTGCAAGCGCGCGGATGCCCGGCGCATCAATGCCGTCGTCATTGGAAACCAGTATGCGCATGGAATGTCTCCTCTCCTGCCAAGAATCACGTCACATACCGTGCTCGCCAGAGCCCATACTACCCTTACAGAGCGAGGAGGTGTGTGGCCGATGTCGGTCCCCGATCGTGAACCGGTTCCGTCACACCCCGCAGCTGTGAGGCGCCACAAGCTCCTTCTGCAGGGCGAACTCGACTTGTGGACCGCGGCGTTTTCCGAACCAGACGAATCAGCGCTGACTTGCGAGACCTGTTTGCGCACTCCATTGCTTGTACCTGAATGATTCAGGAATGACTGAGGAGCACAGAGTGAATCCGCTTTGTCTCGTACGCGATGCGTTCGGTGTCAAGTGTTTGTACCTCGCGGTGAACAACTACCGGTTTGCCTGCCACGAAGACGTCCGTCACATCGTCTGCCCCGGCAGAATACACGATGTTGGAAATCAGGTCGTACGTCGGCAGGAAGTGCGGGCTTTGCATGTCGAGTAAAGTGATATCGGCTGGTGCGCCAACCGTCACTGTGCCAGCCAACGGTTCCTGAAACACGGCGGCGGCGCCGTCTGCCGTAGCCATGGCAAACGCGGTTCGAGCCGGAATCGCAGCAGCGTCGCCGCTTGTCGCTTTGTGCAGAGTCGCAGCCAACCGCATTTCTTCAAACATGTCGAGGTTGTTGTTGCTCGCTGCTCCGTCCGTTCCGATTCCCACTGTCAACCCAGCTTGTTTCATTTGGACAAGGGGTGCAATACCAGAAGCTAATTTTAAGTTACTTTGTGGGTTGTGTGCTACGTGTACACCTGCTGCTTTCATGAGTTCGATGTCGTCGGCACTCACGTGGACGCAGTGCGCCGCCAGTAGCGGGCGTTCAAAAAGACCGCAGTCTGCAGCATGAGCGATCGGCGTTTTATTGTACAATCTCAGACTTTCCTCAACTTCGGCCCGGGTCTCACTCAGGTGGATTTGAATGGCGACATCTAGTTCTGCGGACAGGTCCGCTACCTCGCGCAGGTACGCCGGCGGGCATGTGTATGGTGCGTGCGGGCCCAGAGTCACGGTAATTCTCCGGTCGGCCTGCTTGTGCCAGGTTTTGACGAACGAGCGGCTGTTCGCTATGCCGTTGGTTGCGCTGGTCTCGTCAAGTCCGACCATTCCCCATGACAAAACGCCGCGCATGCCGCTGTCAGACACTGCTTGTGCAGCGTTGTGCATCGACATATACATGTCGGTGTAACACGTCGTTCCCGAGCGCAGCATTTCCCAACAGGCCAGCAGAGTCCCCCAGTAAATTGCGTCACCTGTGAGTTTTGCCTCCATGGGAAAAACCCTTTCCGTGAGCCAAGTTTGGAGCGGGAGGTCGTCTCCTGCGCCGCGCAAAAGCGTCATCGCAGCATGGCCGTGTGTATTGACAAGCCCTGGCATGGCCACGCTTTGGGGCCGTTTAAACACGGTTAAGTCCCTTTTGTCTCCAGTGTATTGGCCCGGTCCCGCCGCGATTACTCGGTCGCCTTCACAGAGCACATAACTGGGCTCGTTCCAGACCTGTTCTGCCGACTGGACCAATGCGCCAACTTCAATCAGGGTTCGACTCAATGCAATTCCTCCCTATCCCGCTCCGAGGTCAGCAGGGTTATGCTCTGTGTGTCTGGATGTGTAATCACGCCACGCTCTGTGACAATCCCGGTGATAAGTTCGTGCGGCGTCACGTCAAAAGCCACGTGTAGCGCAGTCGCGCCAACCGCTGCCAAGAGCGTATCGCCCATCCTCGTGACTTCTTCGCCACTGCGGGTTTCAATCGGGATAGCTTGCCCGCTATCTAACTCTAGGTCGAATGTCGACCAAGGCGCTGCGACGTAAAACGGAACCTGGTGATAGTGACAAAGTACCGCGAGCGAGTAGGTGCCAATCTTGTTGGCTGTATCTCCATTTCGCGCAATGCGGTCCGCGCCGACAATCACTGCATCTACCCACCCTTGTTGCATCACATGGGCTGCCGTACTGTCGGTAATCAGTTGATAGGGAATATTCTCTTCCTGCAATTCGTAGGTTGTGAGACGAGCACCTTGTAAATATGGACGGGTTTCGTCAACCCACACGGATTGCAGTTGACCGCTTTCGTGCAAACTCCGAATGACTCCGAGCGCTGTTCCGTACCCCGAGGTGGCAAGGCTGCCTGTGTTGCAGTGCGTAAGCACTTGCAGTCCAGTCTGGCCGGCGAAAAGGGAGAGTCCGGAGTGGCCAATCGCTTGATTTGTCGCTATGTCTTCACTGTCAATTGCCTTTGCTTCTGTGAGCAGGGCATCTTCTATGCTGACTTTCCCCCGCACCTCCGGCTTCAGCGCTTGGGTCATTCGCGTCATCGCCCACCGCAAATTCACTGCGGTAGGTCGACTTTGCAGAAGCGCTTCGATTGCCTGACCAAGGTGCGCTTGCAGGTCTAAGTCGCCGAGGTCGCGGGCTTGGCTGGCTTCCATCGCGAGCCCGTAGGCGGCTGAAGTCGCAATTGCCGGCGCACCGCGGACGACCATATCGCGAATGGCCTGTGCGACGTCAAAGGCGTCCCGACACGTGAGCCAGACAGTCTGATGAGGTAATTTGCGTTGGTCGAGGAGTTCCAGTTTGCCGTCAATAAAGCGCAGCGACCTCAAGCGTCAGCCTCCTCGCCAGCCACTCCTGTCAGCTGTGAGTTGCCACTGACAGCAGTCGGACAGCGGCAGTCCCGTGAGTTGTCGAGGCGTAGAAGCGCCTCAAAAAACAGGCGACGGACGTCACCGATGCTCACAGCCATTTGTTCAATAACCTCTTCGTGTGTCAGCGGCAGAGCACTGAGCCCAGCTGCGTAGTTGGTCACAATGCAAACGGTCGCGTAGCAGAGTTCTGCCTCTTTGGCCAAAACAACTTCAGGTACATTGGTCATGCCGACGACAGTGCCGCCGTTGGACTGAAAAAAGCGGATTTCCGCCTTACTCTCGAACCGCGGTCCTTCCGTACAGACATAGGTGCCGCCTGCACGAACGTCAATATTGAGGTCGTGGGCCGTCTGTGCCAACACTCCTCGCAGCCGATGGCAATAGGGGTCCGTGACATCGACGTGCACGACACGGTCGTCGTCGAAAAAGGTACCAACGCGTGATTTGGTGAAGTCAAGGAAATCGTCCACAATGACGAGTGCTCCTGGTGGACAGTCGAGTTGAAGTGAGCCAACTGCGGATGTCGCAAGCACTTGCGTGACGCCCAGCTGCTTCAGAGCGTACATATTTGCGCGGTACGCGATTCGATGAGGTGCCACGCTGTGCCCACGGCCGTGGCGCGGCAGAAAGGCGATTCGCTTACCCTTGTATACTCCGCTGACCAGTTCTACATCGCCATAAGGAGTGCGCACGGTCTCCACTTCCGGAGACTCCAAAAGTTCGGCGTCGTAGACGCCTGTCCCGCCGATGATTGCAAAGTCTGCCTGCAAAGAAAATCCTCCTGATGCTACGCTCAGTGACGTGCTGTTCAGTGTGTCAAGCCCATTATACTTGAATGTGGGCCGCATGTTTTGACAAGTTTGCAGTGAGTTCCTGCAGTCGGATGCCAACTCCACAGTTCATCAAGTCCCCGACTTGGTGAACTCTGTCGGCCATATTCAGAACCGTAAAGTCTTCAGGCACGACACCTTGTTCCAGTTCATCCCAAAGCACGGGTGCTGACACGTTGGCTGTCTTTGTGGCCCTGGCGCTGTACGGTGCAATCAATGTGCGGTTGTGGCCGTGTTGAGGGTAGTCCACGTACACTTTCTCGCCGCGATTCTTTTTCAAGCGCTCGAGTGTCACGTCTTCTGGCAGCAACTCCCCTAGGTGTTGTGCCACAGCCGATGTAAAGACGCGAGTTGTCGCGTAGTCGTGGGGCGCGTCGTCGTTGGCGAGCGGAATAAACACTTGCAGACCCGTCGCGCCAGATGTCTTCGCGACGTGTGGAAGATTCAGGTCAGAGAGCACGGCGTGAAGCGCAAGCGCCACTTTCCGGACCCTCTCAAAGCCTGGGGCCGTGGGATCGAGATCGAACGCGATTGTTGTTGGTGTGTTCGGGTCGCGCACAGTGGCAAAGCCGACGTGCATCTCCAGACACCCCAAGTTGGCAAGCCATAGCAGCGATGCCACGGAGTCGATGACGACCGGGTGGATGTAGTCTTCGCGGTCCTCAGACCACACCGGTACAGTTCGAACCCATTCGGGCGTACCCGCAGGTGAATCCTTCTGATAGAATGAATGTCCGTGCACGCCGTCAGGGTAGCGGATCATTGTGATTGGGCGGTCCTGTAAATGCCTTAGCAGCCAAGGTGAGACGTCAACCAAATACTGCATGTACCGAGCTTTCGAGATGCCCGCTTCGGGCCAGAGCAGTTTGTCCGGATTTGAGACGGCGACCGTGTGTTCTGCCTGAATTTCCATTTGTGCCTTCATCCGGACGACGTCCGCTTCGCTCTGGCGCGTTTGGCAGTGGGTGCAGCGACAGACTCAGCCTTCCCGTTTGAAGGGCGAGCGCTTTTCCCAGCTACTGTCCCACTCTTGCCAGCCGCCCGCTTTGGTGCAGGTTTGTCGGTCCGACCAGCATCCGCACTGCGGCGAATGCTCTCTTGTAGCGCCTGCATCAAGTCAACGATGTTCTCTCGTTGGGCTGAGACCACAGGTGCCTGCGCTACTTCGGATGAAGCGACTTTACCAGCGATCAGGGTGTCCAGCGCAGCACGTCGTTCGTCGACGTAACGGCCTGGGTCAAACGCGGTCGCTAGCTGGCTGACCAGGGTAACAGCCATCTGCAGTTCCTTGGCGTCGACATGTGCGTCCGCAACCGCACTGCGGTTTGGGAGTTCATCAGTTGCGCGTACTTCGTCTGGCCAGAATAGCGTCTCCACGACCAGCAGGTCTTTGTGGGTACGTACGCAGGCGAGAGTCTCGGCGTTGCGCAACACAGTCTTTGCGACAGCGATCTTCCCTGTCTCCTGCATCGCCGCTTGCAACAATCGATACGCCTTGATCCCGGTTGTCTCCGGAGCAATGTAGTATGTTTTGTCAAAGTAGACTGGGTCGATTTCAGTCAGTTCAACGAAGTCGACGATATCGATCGTCTGAGAACGCGACTTTCCGACAGATTTGAGTTCGTCTTCATCGATGATCACGAACCGGTTCGGCTCGTATTCGAAACCGCGCACAATCTCTTCCCACTCCACGGCGCGGTCACAGTGCGGGCAAGTGCGGGTGTACTGGAGCGGCGTCTTGCAGGCCTGATGCAAATAGCGCAACTTGATGTCCTTCGACTCGGTGGCGGCAAACATGCGCACCGGGACACTGACCAAGCCAAAGCTGACTGCACCTTTCCACATCGTGTGCATGAACTGACTCCCCCTCTCGTGTTCAGGGTGCTGTCAGTTAGTGTGGGCCGATGTAGAGGCGTTATGCAGGTTGTCGGTTGGCGCAAGAAACACAGCGACGCGGTCAATCACGTCTTGCTCCGGGGCCACGAACGGGCGCACTCCAGTGAGTGAGCGCACGAATGCTCGGCCGTAACGGGCTGTGATAATGCGCTTGTCGTAGACCACGACGACACCTCGGTCTGCAGTGGTCCGGATGAGGCGGCCAAAGCCCTGGCGAAAGCGAACCACAGCCTCTGGCAAGCTTGCGTGCCAAAAGGAACTCTTTCCTTGCTGTTCGAGGCGCTCGTGCCGAGCGGCCGTGACCGGGTGTGTCGGCGGTGCGAACGGGAGTCGCACAATGACCAGCGTTGTCAACTGATCTCCTGGTAGGTCAATGCCTTCCCAAAAGGACTGCGCCCCAAGCAACACTCCTGCTGTCCCTTGGCGAAACGACTCCAACAGATGTGCGCGGTTACCGTCAACTCCTTGTGCAAACACACGCAAGCCGATGGACTGCAGCGGATCGCGGAGCGCACGCGCTACCGCCCGGAGCATCACGTGACTGGTGAACAGAGCAAGCAGCTTACCTTGGGAAGCGCGCGCCAGTTGGAAGATGGAGTCAGCCACCCAGATGGCGGCTTGTTCCGGTTGCATGCCTGCGAGTTCCGGAATGTCCGTTGGCACGCACAACAGCGCCTGGCGCGAGTAGTCAAATGGAGAGGGTACCGAGACCTCTTCGACATCGTGCGCGCAGTTGTCGTCAAGCCCCAGTCGCTCGCGGATGTAGTCAAATTTTCCGTCCACAGACAACGTTGCAGAAGTTAGGATCACCGTGTCTTTGGTTTCAAACAAGGTGCTGCGCAAGATGCCAGCGACATCGATTGGCGCGACATGCAGGCTGATGAACGGACGGTCTGCGTAGCCGCTCTTCTCAACCCAGACCACCCACTCTGGTCCGGCTGACCCAGCTTGACACAAGGTGCCTAGTCGCCCAGTGAGCTCACGGACAAATCCAGCAGCGTCGAGCATTCGCCCGCCGAGGTCAGAATCCGATTGCTGTTCTGCCAGTGCTTCGAGTTCATCGGCGTGATGAAGCAGTTTTGCAGATAAGTCTTGCAGACGGTCGCTTTGACCGAGGTACGCCTTCCATGCAAGCGAAAGTGTCAGTTCACTCGTGATGCGCAACTCCGACTGGCCGGGCCCAATCAATTGTCCAAGCGCAGAAAAAGCTTCGTCCACCGCTGCTCGCACGTCCAGAGCGGCTTCACGAAGTGACTCCAGGACGGTTTCGGACCGCCCGTTTTTGTCTGTTGCTTCCGCGAGGCGGTTCGACAACTCGGCGATGACGCCGTGCTTGCCACCGTCGCGAAGAATCCGGCCCAGTGAGACCGCAATTTGCGGCGCGGACACTTCTGAACCCAGGTGCTTGGTGGCGGCTTCCTCAAGGTGATGCGCTTCGTCGAACACCACCTTTTCGTAGCGTGGCAACACGCGGTGCTCTGCTTTTAAATCAGACAGCACTAGCGCGTGATTGGTGACCACAATGTCGGCTTCATAGGCTGCGCCCCGGGCTCGGAAGTAATAGCAATCTTGGAAGAACGGACAGCGCTTGTGGATGCACGTTTCGGTTTCGCTTTGGACACGGTGCCAGACCTCCGACAGCCGGTTCGTGAAGGCCAACTCCTCGCGGTTTCCGGCGGGGGTGTCCACGACCCACCGCATTAACGTCATGTATGCCTCAAGTTCTCCTTGTGGTGTGCCAAAGTCAGCGCCAGCGTTCTCTTGAGCGAGTTTACGCATGCACAAGTAGTGCGTTCTTCCTTTGAAAACAGCCAAGGACAGCGGGACCCCCATGACACTGCGCAGCGTCGGAAAGTCCCGCCGCTCGATTTGGTCTTGAAGCGCAATGGTGTGAGTAGCGACCATCACACGGCTGTCAGTTTTGGCTGCATACAGGGCTGCAGGGATTAGGTACGCCAAAGATTTTCCTGTGCCAGTTCCGGCTTCCGCGATTAGATGTGTGTCATGCTCGAGCGCGCTTGTGACGGCATCGACCATCTGTTGCTGACCGATGCGAACTTCGAACGAAGGCAGTGCCTGGCCAAGTGGACTGTTGGCAGTAAACCAACTCCCGGCCTCGGCCTCGGCTTCGCTGTCACCCTCTGTCCTCGCATGACCATCTGGTTTGGTTTGCACATCTGCGGACCTCTCCTGGCTACCTCCGGTACGTGCAGAGTAGACGAGGTCGAGCACTTGCGAAGTACCTTGAGGACGCACTGTTCCGTACTTGCGCATGCGCGCTTCTGCCAGGTCGCCGAACCACGTGGCAGTCAGGGGTGAAAACATACCTGCAAGGCGCTCCAATTGTTGCAGTGTCAGGAGCGGCAGTTCTAGGGCCAAGTTGTGCAGAGAACAGAGAAGAGCCTGCGTGGTCAGCGCATCCGACAGGCCGCGATGCGCCGTCTCGAGCGGGAGACTGAGCAGATTCGCAAGGTCTTCAAGGCGATGTGAACGCTCTGTCGGCAGAAGAACGCGAGCAAGCACCAACGTGTCGAGAGAGTCGCTTGAGGTCGGCAGGGGTTGTCCAATTTGTTCGCAGGCAGATTTGAGAAAGTTGAAGTCGAAGCGAGCATTGTGGGCAACTAGGCGGCCACCAGAAATAAACGCAAGAAACTCTGGCAGTACTTCTGACAGACTTCTCGCAGTCGCAAGGTCTTTCTGCGCGATCTGAGTGAGTTGCAGAATTTCGTCAGGGACGTTGCACAGTGGCCGAATCAAACTGTGATATGTAGCCGTAACGACGCCGTGCTCCGAGCGTACGGCGCCAATTTCGATGATCTCGTCTTGTCCGGGGCGCAGCCCCGTCGTCTCCAGGTCATATACGACGAAGTCCACTGAGCGTCCTCCCCGGTCTTACCTCAGGATACCCTCATTGTATCAGAGTCCGGAGACCGGGGACGAGGCCCCAACACTTTCCTCAGCGCGCGAAAACAACTTATCTGCCTCACTGTGTCGTCCGAGACGGTCCACAGTGCGACCGAGTGCAATGAGAATCGCAGGGTTGGCTGTGCCAAGAACGAGCGCTGCCTGAAGGTACTTCTCCGCTTCTCGCAGGCGACCTGCATCAGCGAAACTAAGCCCGGCGTAGTACAAGGCAAGTCGTTTCACGGACCGACGGGGGTCACGCAGAGCGCGCAAGTAACGGCGATGCGCTTTGGCGTGGAGTCCGTTTGCAGCGCTCACGCGGCCCAGGATAATCCAGACCATCCCTTTGTCCGCAGACTTTGGGAGTGAGCGCAGAATGACAGACTCGGCGCGGTCGTAGTCTTGTCTCAGCAAGTAAACGACGCCGAGTTGCAGAAGGCTTCGCGCGTCGTCGGGCGCTGCTGACAAGCGTTTTTTTAACAAGGCGAGCGCCTGGTCCGGGTCTTCTCGACGAACCAAGGTCCAGGCGGCAAGTCGCCACGGCGTCGATAGGTGCGGATAGGCGTCGAACAGTTGGCGGCACAGCGCGAGGCCGCGAGTGTCCTCTTGCAAGTGAAAGTAGATGCGGCAAAGAGCTTCAAGGACACGTGGATGGCGCCCGACTCGAGCAATGGCTTGTTCGCACAATTGTCGCGCCGCCTCTGCGTTCTCATCGCGCAACTGTACTTCGGCGAGCAGGCAAATCGCATCCACATCATGCGGGTCGAGAGCGACCGCTTGGGCGAGGACATAGGAAGCTTCTGAAAAAGCCCCCTGTGTTGCGAGACAGACGCCAAGGTTGTACCACACATCCTGATACTCCGGCATACGCACAGCACTGTCCTGCAGACAGGCAATCGCTCCCGGAACGTCACCAACGCGAAATCTCAGGTGCGCTTCTACTTCGTTGGCAGCGCAGAGAATCCGGTCGTCATCCGTAGACTCTCTTGCAATGGTCAGCTGTACCAGGGCCTCTTCCGAGACCTTTTCTGCGGACAGTGAAGCTGCAAGGTAAATGCGAGCGACCGGATTCGGCGCTGCTTGAACGACTTGACGCAGGGCCAAGGCGGCTTCATCGAACAGCAGTAAGTCGAAGTATCCCATGCCTTTGCGAAACGACGCCGTAATCGGCTCGGACGACAAAAATACCCAGTCGAGTTCGGGCACAGGGCCAGATTCGATGCCCTGGAGATAGTGCTCGCCAACGTGTGCGCTTGGTATTGGAATGGCGTTGCCAGGGCGAGGAGCGCTATCCGTTCCACTTGCTTCGATTGTGACATCAAGGGGTAACTGTGCGCCAGACCCCAGACTTTCAGAGTCCAGCCAGACATGCAGTTCGCTGACATCGTAATCAGGAGATACCGATTCACTCACGGCGAGGAGGTCGTAACTGTCCATCAGTTCGACAATCTGCTCGTCAAGCGCCAGCCAGTGGTCCACGTATGCGTTGCCCAGGTGTCGAAGTTCATGTAACTCTTCAGCCAGCAGCTCGCGCAACTCTGCGTCCGCTGTCTCCAATTGGACTCGCACCCGGTCCACCGCACGAAACAGAGTCGCGAACGCCTGATCGAACACGTCTATCCCTCCTCAATTGTGAGACAACCATCATTTTCTAGGATGTTCCACAACTGAGCCAATATACAGCGGCCGAGGGTCTCTTTACTTTCACCTTAAAATAGCACGTCACCGCTGTGGATCACGATGGTTTCTCCGCCATCGACCAGAAGATGCAGCGCTCCCGAGTCATCCATGCGAACAGCTGTTCCTGTGTGCGTTCGGTTCGCCGTTCGTACAGCAATGTGTCGCCCAAGTGTTATCGACGCGCTGCGCCACTCTTCTGCAACTGCCAGAAAGCCACTCCCCCCGCGGCACAGGTCAAGATACATAGGTTCTAACTCGCGCAAGATGGCGCTTGCGAGGGTAAGGTTCGGTACGGAGCGCCCTGCAACCGCCTGAAGCGAGGTCGCAATTGCAGCCAACTCATCCGGAAATGCATCCGCTTCAATGGCACTGTTGATCCCGATGCCGAGCACGGCGTGCTGGACAGATTCCCCGTCAGCTCTGATTTCCGCCAAAATGCCGCAGACTTTTCGGCCAGCTATCAATAGGTCGTTTGGCCACTTGATGTCTGCAGTAAGGCCCCACGCGTCTTTCACCGCGCGACGGACGGCGACGCTGGCGAGGAGAGTGAGTTCTGCCGCGCGCGCCAGGGGAAGCGCATGTTGCAACACAAGTGACATCCACAGCCCACCGCGCGGTGAAGACCAAGCGTGACCGCGCCGACCGCGTCCTCCCGTCTGTTCCCAAGCTGTGACAAGGGTCCCGTCAGCGGCACCGCTCGCTGCCAGTTCCATGGCCACTGCGTTCGTGGACGCCGTTTCCGGCAAAAACACGACGTGTCGTCCGAGCACACATGACTGGGGAAGGCGCGGCTTTAACAGCGGACCAACCAGCAGATCTGGTACTGTGGTCATGCGGTAACCTTTTTTGGGACTAGAGTCAAAGACAAACCCCCACTGTTCCATAACGTGGATGTGTTTCCATACAGCGGTCCGCGACACGCCTGCTGCAGCGCTTAAGTCTTCTCCCGACACAAATTCATTCCGGCGCTCAAGGAGGCGAGTCATAATCCGGTCTCGTACACTTTCCCCGTCCGCTATCTCCTGGCTAGAGGGGATGGGCTTGTTCATGTGATTCACTCCCTTTGCGCTCCGAAGTTTGTCTTCACGAGACGCCGCGCTGTTGTGAGCAGCATCTGCCTGGCATTCGGCAAGTGTTCGCAGAGCACGCTGGTTGCCAAGGTCGATAACAGTGCGCCAACCTGCGGCCCAGTGGCGCCAAGGTCGACTAGGTCCTGCCCGTCAACGGCGAGGTCTTGTAAAGACCACAGCGGCTGAGACTTAATGAGGCCTTGCACTAGGGCAGTTCGCGGCGTCTCTATCACGTGGTTTCCGTCAACCACCGAATCCAGCACGTCCAGGCAGAAACATCCGGCTAGCATGGCCCTTCTATCTCGCGAAAACAGCGTTGTTCGCCACAAGGCAGGCTCCCACTTCCGTGGGTCCGCCATTGCAGTCTCGAGAGACTGACGCAGGAGTTGGGTGGTTTTGTGCCCCCACGCGGCTTGGCGCCCAAGTTGCTGCAACTGGTCAACTCCCACGCCGCTGCGAGCAAGGAACAGCGTCAGTGCCAGAACGAAGTCCGGAGTAGCTGACGGGTGACCGTGCTTGCCCCCCCGGCAGGGCTCGTCGACCGCCTGCCAAGCGGTTTGGAACAAGCGCCGCGCTTGCGCCCACAAGTTCTCCGTCCAGCCATCGGCAAGCAAGCGTGAAAATCCAACGCGGAGTGACGTCCATGGCGGGGGGAAGTTCAATAAGTACGGGCCTTCCGCCAGTTGGCGCAGGACTACCGGCCAGTTTCCTGCAGCTAAGCTGCGAAACTCTTGACCAATGCGTTCTGTGGAAATCCGCATTAGGCCTTGGCTGGTTTGGGCCATGGCTCGCTCGGTGTCGGAGTCGAGTGTAAACGCAAGTTCTGCGCAGAACCTGAGTCCCCGCAGAATCCGCAGGGCATCTTCCCGGAAGCGGTCAATTGGCTGTCCGACCGCGCGAATGCAACGTTGGCTCAGGTCGTCCACGCCATGATATGGGTCCACGAGTTGTCCGGTCGGCGTCACAGCCATCGCGTTGACCGTGAAGTCTCGCCGTGACAGATCCGTCAACAGAGACGTGGTGAACTCAACAACGTCGGGATGCCGCCCATCCGAGTACCCATCATCCCGTCTGTATGTGGTGACTTCAACCGGAGAGGCAAATTCCACGACCGTCACGGTGCCGTGTCGAACACCTGTGGGGACCGTCCCGTGAAACAACTGCGCCACTTCCTCCGGTCGCGCGGATGTGGCAATGTCGTAGTCGTGCGTTTGACGCCCAAGCAGGTAATCCCGGACACTGCCGCCGACAACGTGCGCAGAAAACCCTTCGGTAGTCAGCCTCGAGAGCACCTGTCCGACGTAGTCAGGCCAGAATATTTCTGTCTCGCCGGTGCCCGCGAGGCCGTTCACGTTCGCTCTGTGCCGATCACAGATTCGTAAATTCGCTCGTATTCTGCGACTTTGCTCGAGACGTGAAAGTGAGACACGGCACGGGCCCGGCTCGCAGCAGACATCCGCGCTCTGGCTCCTTCGTCACGCAAAATCGACAGAGTGTACTCAGCCATTCGCTCGACATCGCCGACATCGGCTAAATATCCAGTCTCACCGTGGGTCACGAGTTCCGGAATTCCTCCCGCAGTGGAGCCTATGACAGGCACTCCAGAGGCCATGGCTTCAAGAGCCACTAAACCAAAGCTCTCCTTCTCAGACGGGAGTAACAACACGTCAGCCAGGCTGAACAAACTAGCGACCTCGTCTTGACGGCCGAGGAAGTGCACCTTGTCCATTATGTTGAGAGATTTCGCCAGTTCACGCGCTTCTGCCCATTCAGGCCCCTCACCGGCGAGCAGCAGAACTGACGGTATTTGCTCACACACACGCGCAAATACTCGCAACACATCAGGGATACGTTTGACCTTGCGAAAATTCGAGATGTGCAACAGGACGTGTTCTCCGTTTGGCGCTACATGCTCGCGCAAGTGCTTGCGGTGCATGGGATGGAAGACGTCGGGATCGACAAAGTTGTAGACACAGGCAATCTCTCGATCGATTTGAAACACGGACCGCGTTTGTTCGATGAGACTCTGGCTGACGGCCGTCACCGCGTCGCTCTGCTCGATACCTAAGCGAATCACGCTGTACATTGCCCGGTCCTGCGCCAACACAGTTACATCAGTCCCGTGCAGAGTCGTGACTACCGGTAGTCGGCGTGGGCCGATCATGGTTTTCGCGAGATACGCGCAGACAGCGAACGGCAAGGCATAGTGTACGTGCAGCACATCCAGCTCGTAGTCAATCGCGATGTCTGCCATCAGCGCGGCCAGAGCGAAGTCGTATGGAGGCGTGCGCAGAACGGGATACGAGGCGGTTTCACTCTGATGAATGTAGATGTTCTCGTAATATTCGCCAAGTCGAAAGGGAACGTCTGTCACAATGAAGTGCACTTCATGTCCACGCTTTGCCAGCGCCTTGCCGAGTTCAGTCGCGACAGCGCCTGACCCACCGAGCGTTGGATAACAACTGATGCCGATTTTCACAGGGTTGGGTCGCCCTCCTGTCGAACTGCGGCACGCCAATCGAGGTCTCCTCGCTCCAGCGAACGCAGCAGTGCTTCCGCGGTCGCAAGGTTCGTGGCCACTGGTATGTTATGTACATCGCACAGGCGCAGCAGTGCAGAGATGTCTGGCTCATGTGGTTGCGCTGTAAGCGGATCACGCAGAAAGATTACGAGGTCCATCTGCTCTTCCGCGATTTTAGCGCCAATCTGTTGGTCTCCTCCGTACGGTCCAGAGAGGACGCGGTTGACGACGAGACCGGTTGCATCAGTGATGCGCTGTCCGGTCGTGCCCGTCGCGTACAGAGTTTCCTTCGCGAAAATGTGACGGTACGCCAACGCAAAGTTCACCATCGTGTCTTTCTGGTTATCGTGCGCAATTAAAGCGATGTTCATTTCTCCCCATCTCCCTTGGCACAGCATCTACCAGAGCAAGTGTTCTAGTCCGTACACAAACTGTGACAACTCCATCACTTTTGCCAAAGAGAACAGAACCCCTGGCATAAAACTGACGCGCGACAAAGAGTCGTGTCGAATCGTCAGAACCTCGCCCGTGCCCCCGAACAAAACTTCCTGATGAGCGACAAGCCCGGGCAGGCGGATGCTGTGGATAGCTACACCTTGCACGTGTTGACCGCGGGCGGACGGGAGTTCGGCCGTCGCCGCTTGGCCGCGGTCAGGACCGTCGAGAGACGGCCATAGTGTTGCAGCCTGGTCACCTACAGCTGACACCTCTCGAGCGTCTCCCATGGCTCGGGCCGTCCGAATTGCTGTGCCTGAGGGCGCGTCTCTCTTTCCATCGTGGTGAAGTTCAATGATTTCCGCATTCGGATAGAAACGCGCAGCTTCCGCCGCGAAACGGGTCATCAGTAGTGCGCCGATGGCGAAATTTGGAGCAGCAATGCCGCCAAGCTTGTCCCGCTCACAAACAGCTTGCCAGCGTCTCAAATCGGCTGGTTGGTAACCGGTTGCGCCAACAACAGGGCGCACTCCGGCTTCTAGTGCGAGGTCGACGTGCGTGACGACAGAGCGAGCGTCGGTCAAGTCTAGCCACACATCGGGCCTCGTTTCTGCGAGCAGGCGCTCCGCGCTGTCGAAGACGGCAGCGGAATAACCAGTGGTCGCGAAACCGCGACCACGAACGAGCAACGCGGCGATTGCGAATCGACTGTCTGCGGAAATGGCCTGGACAGCCTCTTGTCCCATTTTACCGTTCGCGCCAGCCACGACAACTTGGATAGGAACCACTCCAGTGAGCGGGTGTTGGTTATGTGAGTCTATCAAGGCGGGTTACTCCTTCAGTTCAATTGGAATCCACTGTGTCGCTGCTTCGGGCGCAACTCTCGACGAGTCGAATGTGCTCTTGGTAGAGCGCGTCATCGGGGACTAGTCGGACAGCTTCACGTGCCCAACGAAGCGCGGTTTCCCAGTTCTGGTTGCGCATGGCCGTTACCGAACCGAAGAAGTAATAGGACGGATTGTCCGGTTCTGCCGCCACGGCACGACTGAACGCTTCCATTGCTTCTTTAAAATCACCCAAATACAGATAGCCGTAAGCTGCGCGCAAGTAGTTCTCTCCGGACATTGTCCTCCCCCTCCTTCCGGTCAGTGTATGTTTGACGGAAAGGAGGGACACCGCGCTGGCCTATCCACGCTTAGATTTCGTCGTGGATTCGAGTCCAGCGGTCCTTGTCTCGCGTTTCAAACTTGTTCATGACGTCGGCAAACGCCTGGTCGAGGTCAATGTCGAGCCGATTAGCCAGACATGCAACAACAAATAGGAGGTCGCCTAGTTCAAGGGCGATGTTGCCTTCTGGTTCATCAGACTTCTTCGGCTTTTCACCAAAGTGGTGATTGACCTCGCGAGCAAGTTCGCCGAGTTCTTCGGTTAAGCGGACCACAAGTGTCATGGGCGTGAAATACCCTTCACGAAACTGACTAATGTAGGCGTCCACTCGGTCCTGTACAGCGCGCAGACTCAGTTCGCACACCCCCTGCAACCCCTGATGCATCGCCCATAGTCTAACATAAAGGCTCGGCCCAAACATAAGATGTACTGACGTGGACAACAGCGGACATGTTCCACGGTAGACGGAAATTCAGTGCTGAAGGAGATGAAAGGTCTTTGAACGCAGAACGCAAAAGCCGCCTGTCAACGGTCCTGCTTGGTCTGATGGTTGTGCTGTTTACCTTCGCCCTCGTACTTTACCCTAAGCAGGGCTTTGAAGCCGGCTTGTCAGGGATGAGGTTGTTTTGGAACACCGTTTTTCCGTCCCTCTTGCCCTTCTTTATTCTCGCTGAGTTCATGCTCGGACTCGGTGTTGTAAAAGGGTTCGGCGTTCTGCTGGAGCCCCTGATGCGTCCCCTGTTTGGGGTGCCGGGAGTCGGCGCGTTTGCTCTGTCTATGGGACTCGCAGCCGGATACCCGATGGACGCTGTGATTACGGCGCGCTTTCGCTCCCAAAAACTCTGTAGTCGTATCGAAGGGGAGCGACTGCTGGCCTTCACGAACACGGCTGACCCGTTGTTTATGATTGGTGCTGTCGCTGTCGGAATGTTCAAGTCGCCCGAGATTGGCGGACTGTTGGCGATTGCCCACTATATATCCTCTTTCCTGGTTGGGGTCAGCTTCAAGCTGTGGGGGCGCAAGGCCGAGCGAGAAGAGGTTCATGAGGCGCAGACTGTTCCCACGTCGGTGCCAAGAGGCAACATCTTTGCGCGCGCTTTTAATGAAATGATCGCAGCACGCCAAGCAGATGGTCGCGCTTTTGGCCAAATCATGCGGGACGCAGTCGTAGAATCGATGCAGACGCTCATTATGATTTGCGGTTTTATCGTGTTTTTCGCGGTGCTTATCGACGTGTTGCGGATATCAGGAATGATGGCTCTAATCGGCGCTCCCATCGCTTTCATCTACCACATTTTCGGTATCAACGGCGGTCTGGTGCCGCCAACCATTGCAGGTGCACTCGAAATTGACGTCGGCGCCGCGCAAACCGCAGCTGTCGTGGCAGCGCCAATGGTGCAGAAGCTGGCGTTGGTTAGCGCCATCATTGCTTGGAGTGGGCTGTCTGTGCACGCACAGGTTGCCAGCGTCCTCACTCAGACAGATATTCGGATGCGTCCGTATTTCCTGGCAAGGGTCTTGCACGCTGGACTCGCTGCAGTTGTCACGGTCGTGCTGTATGGGCTCGGAATGGGCCACGCAGGAAAGGTGTTTGCCAACTTGACGCCGATGTCAAGCCTTGCCACGGCCGCGACCGGTCAGAGTGCATGGTGGCATGTTCTCCTGACGAGTTTGGATACATGGGTTGTGTTCTTCGCCGTCCTCGCTGTGCTCTCGTTGCTCTGGTGGACCGTCAGGAAGGTCAGGTTGATAGCCTGGCGCGTGTAGAGTCAAGCCCGCGTTTGTCAGATGGGATGGCCCCCACCACCGCCCCACTCCCACTACTTCCCGGCAACAGGTTGAACTGAGTCTGCGCCGCCTTGGCGTGGAGCGGGTCGACCTGTTGCAATTGCATTAACGCTGATCCGAAGGTGCCGCTTGCAGAACAAGTCGCAGAGTTGGCGTGGATGCGTGGGGAAGTAGATTCGATACATCGGATGGAGTGACTCAACGTCGCGCAGATTGAAGTGACGGACACAGACCAACGAAACCCCAGCAATGACAAACGCCGCCTCCTAGGTACGGGGGCGGCTTTGTAGTGGTACCGGCATTTAACCAAGCAGCGATGGGAACCAGTGGTGAAACCAGACCTGGTCAGCCAGGATGAATGCCGCGATGACCCAGACGTAGACAGCGAAGACCCGCATCTTTGCCCGCCGGACGAGCCACAGCGTAGCTCGGACGGAAACGTACCCAGCGACGACTGCGGCAGCCGTGCCGAGCAGCATCGTGGACCACGGCAAGGCAAAGTGTGCCGGTGACTCTATCGCGTCGTCGAACTCGACGACTGTCGCACCTAAGATCGCCGGGATCGACAACAAAAAGGAGAATCTCGCAGCCGTATCTCTGCTCAGTCCGCGCCAAAGCCCTCCTGCGATGGTCAGTCCAGACCGCGACAGTGCAGGAAGAATCGCGGCACCTTGAAACACGCCAATCCACAACGCGTCGGTGGCTCTAATGTCATCCATGGTGCTCAGACCCCCGTCTGGCGCACTGTCCATCCACCACAAGATGACCCCAGTTAAGATGAATTCAAAGCCGATGGTTACCCCGCTCTGGAACAAGTGTTCAAACAAATCTTCAAACAGTCCACCGACGAACGCAGTCGGTATACACGCTAGAAAGATCATTCGCGCAGGCCACGAAAACGGGTGTCGCAACAGCCACTTCACTTCTGCGGAGAAAGCCCAAACCACAGCAATCAATGTCCCGATGTGCAAGAGTGTGAAAAACAGCAAGTTATCGCCTTGCAGGTGCCAGAGTTTTTGCAGCAGAACCAGGTGTCCGGAACTGCTGATCGGCAAGAACTCCGTGATTCCTTGAACGGCGCCAAACACGACCGCTTGCAACCAACTCATACCTCTCCCCCCTTCCCCCTCATGTATATGGACAGGTTCACATGACATGTCCAATTGATCATGATTATGCGGACAAGACCATATGCTGAAGTGGAGGGATGTGACGTGACGAGACGAACTGCTTGGACTGCGTTCCAGGTCGGGTGCACATACATCGGCACCGTTGTTGGCGCCGGATTCGCCTCGGGCCAGGAAGTGTATCAATTTTTTGGACGGTTTGGCGACTGGGGATATGTTGGGATCCCAATCGCAATCCTGATCTTTAGTTGGATTGGCTACCGCATCATGCGCCTTGGTCGCAGTCTGAACGCACGTTCCTACCACGAAGTCAATTCATACTTGTTCGGGCCCGCGGTAGGCAGGGTGATGGACCTTGTGCTGATGCTCATGTTGCTGGGTGTCACGGTTGCGATGATTGCAGGGGCGGGTGAGTTGTTTCGGGAACGCCTCGGCGTATCGTTCTGGTTGGGCGCTGGGCTAACACTTGTCGTGACCTACATGACGCTGTTTCGAGGTATGAACGGCGTACTGCGTGCAAACTCCGTGATCGTGCCAATTATGGTCTCATTCGTCATGTTTGCGTTCATTCGTTCACTTGCCCTGCAGGGTACCCATGCTCCGTTTGCTGCCAGCCGCTTCTTGAACCACGGCCACCCGGTCTTGGCGGGTATTTCGGCGCTCATTTACTCCGCCCTGAACGTGAGTCTGGCCGCTGGTGTTCTGATCCCGCTTGGTGCGGATATCTCAGACTCGCGGGCTTTGCGGTTAGGTGCCCTCGGCGGCGCGGTTGGGCTGGGTGCGATGTTGCTCGCGGTGACGATTACACTGTTCGCTCATTATCCTCAGGCGCTTGCGTATCAAGTACCGATGGGGTATATCGCAAGCCGGCTCGGGACGCTCTGGCAGTGGATGTTTGTGTTTGTTTTATGGGGTGAAATATTCTCGACACTAGTGGGGAACGTCTATGCAGTTGGCGCGCAATTTGCGGGTGGGTCGCCAAAAAAGATGCCGACAGTCACGGCGGTCATTCTACTCGTTGCGCTCGCTGTCAGTCAAATTGGGTTCGCGAACATCGTCCACTATGGTTACACCGTCTTCGGTTGGGCCAGTTTGACCATGCTCGCCGCCCTTCTCTGGCCTCGAGCCGCGCTTCCGGACGCCTGAAGTGGTTTCCAGTCCCGGCTTCATGCGATAATAAGGCACAATGATGTCGCAGAGGTGGAGCGTGCGGATGTGGAAGTCAGTCGTACAATGGGGCTCAATTTTAGCAGGAGCGTTGATTTACTCAATTGGGCTAAATGCGTTCCTCGTCGCCAACCATCTCGCTGAAGGTGGCCTTGTCGGCGTCTCTGTAGTGCTTTTGTACAAGTTTGGCTGGCCGCTGTGGCTGACCTTTCTTCTCCTCAACCTGCCCTTGCTCATTCCAGGATGGCGGGTATTCGGGCACGAGTTCATTATTAAAACGGCGGTCGGTGTAGGCGCTGTATCGCTTTTTACAGGAGTCACTTCACACTTTCAAGTTCCCACTAATGACCCTCTGCTCGCAGCGCTGTATGCGGGCGTAGTGACGGGGATTGGTTTAGGCGTCATTTTTCGCACCGGGGCAACGACCGGCGGGGTCGATATCGTCGCGCGTTTGATTCGGCACTATCGAGGGATCGACATGGGCAAGACCTTGTTCGCGATTGACGTTGTCGTATTAGGACTAGTTGCGGTTGTGGTCGGGCATCAGACTGCGATGGTCTCGCTGGTTGCACTGTTTGTCTCCAGTCGGGTCATTGACTTTGTGATTGAAGGCGTGCGCTCCGGCCGAGCGGTGACCATTATCTCGGACCATTCAGCCACGATTGCAGACGCCATTCACACCCACCTCGAACGGGGCACAACACTACTCGAAGCCAAAGGCGGGTACACGGGGACAACAAGGCAAGTTGTGTACTGCGTGGTGCCAAGGGAGGAAGTTATACGCTTGGAGCGAATCGTGGCTGATACAGACCCGTATGCGTTTGTCGTGATCAACAACGTACATGAGGTGCTTGGAGAAGGATTTACATTCGACTCCCCCCCCGAGCCACCTGCACGTGCAAGTCGGTCGTAAAGTGGACACGTTGCGGATTGTCGGGACCGCGGGTTAACCAGCTGAATTGGGCGAGAAGTCGTGGGTTAAGCTGTTCCACAGAGTGTGAATTTCGGTGTCGTTCCAATCCACCAGGCGTTGCAGCAGCGTCTGTCCTTGACGCGTCATTTCGGTGGCCACGTGTTGCTCCAACCCGAGCGACCGGTGTTCACGAGAGCCCGGATAGGTGTGGTGCGCGTGCGCCAAGAACATCCAAGCGTCAGCTAGACGCGTCTCGTCGACGCGGCTGTGTAACCACTGCCACCAGTCCAGAACCACCCAAGGCGTCTTGTAGTCGGACACCATTTCAAGGCGTTCAGAGCGGAACATGCGGTCGCTTAACAGTACCCCGCCGTGTACGGGAAAATCGAACCGGTCTTCGAAACGCGCTAGAAGGGTTGGCGAAAATTCGGATGCTTCCAGAATTGCACCAGCCTCAACGGACGCAACTCGGCCGGAGAACCGTTGTTCAACCTGTTCAGTGATGTCTTCGGCAATCCACTGTGCACAAGCTTGTGGGATGGCTGCGTCAAGGGAATGGGTTGAATACGTTGTGACGTACACGGTGTCCACATACTTTGATACAGCGCGGAACTGGCGTGGTGTGAGGTGGGAATAACGCATGCAAGCTGACCCCCTTTGTCTGTCTGGTACATGTTCACGGTATCACATCAGCAATAGTTTGTGACATCTGCGCCAAACGAACACAACAAAGAAAAAGCCGCAGTCCGTCTCGACTGCGGCTTCTCGCGGTCCTGTTCAATTAACTGGCTGTGCTGACTGGCGATTCTGCGACTTCATCAAACTCTATGAGTTGGCGACTTGCGTGATAAAATGCTTCTCGGTCACCAGCGTCGAGGGCGGCGTTGACCAACTCCATCAACTTCAATCTCTGATAGGTGCGAAGGGACTGTTCGATGATCCAATCTGCTTGCAGGGCGACCATCTCCTTCATCGCTGGTTCAAGTTCACTCGACCCGAGTTCCTCAATGACCGACGCATATGGGTTGCAGTTCGCTCTGTCCTTGAAAAACAGCCCTACGTATACCTCTTCATCCGGGTGCTGGTATAGGTCCAAAAACGCCTGCTCGACGTCCGTAGAAACCGGTTTGTTCCGTCGGTAGTACCGAAACGGTGCAACGCTCACACAACTAGTGGAGACGACAATGACGCGTGACAGTTGTCGAAAGTTCTCAACAAAGTGGACTCTGCGCAACACATTCTCACGGGTCATCATGTACCGAATCAACATCTCGGCTTCGCGGCTCTGGAGCTGATAGTTGGCCAAAAACCAGCGCAGAAAGTGCTTCTTCTCGGCTACTGTCACTGTGCTGCCCACGGCTGTCTCCCCCCTACTCGGTTGGACTTTGGGCTGTCTAACGAAAGTTTATGTCTCGCACTGCAGCCTCTTGTCTCTTGGTGTCTGAAGGATGTTTGACACCAATAATAAGAATTCTTTGTTTATTCTATTCGTGAGCCAAGTTGAATTTTCCTGCCGACTGTAACTCCGGGCGGCCCGTTTTTTTAACTTTTTACTACCCGATTTCGGGAGCGTCAACCCGACTTGGCTGTTCGGAGAGGAACTGACGCTCCCATTCTGCCAAGGTTCTTTCCACGTTTCCTGGAATCGGTGTTTGCGAATGGTTTTGTAGGAACTCCAGCCAGTTCATCACCGACCTTCCTGCAGCAAGCCCCTGTTGCACTCTGTCCTCCGTGATACGATACAGGCGAATGGCGCCCGACTGGCGCAACTCCGTGAACACGGCGAGCTCAGCCGTCACAAGTGGTTGGTCAGCCGTGGCGACGATTTCGAAGTTGGGCTGTACGACCAGGACTCGACTGCGTTCAACTTCGTCGTCCTCTACAGCCGGAATGGCTTCCGGTGTTAGCAATTGTTGACCAAGTTTTGTGATTTGAAACCATTCGCGCGCAGATTCATCTGTTCCCATGCGAATTACACCCAAGTGTACCAACATCTTCAGAATGCGCACTTGCCAAACTTGTTCGGCGCTGTCGTAGTAGTACTCGTTGACGAGGTTCGACAGGGCAGTGTGCATCGATTCGGCATGAATCCACTTGCGTCCGACCTTCGCGATCAACTGGACGATTTGAGGCAGTCGTGGAATCGGACGTCGATAGGTGGATAGATAGAAACGCACCAAAGACCGATGCCGTTCGAGCATACCCTGCCCCTGCCACTGCTCGGCACTGTCACTCATCTGAAGAACTCCCTCCGGAAGTTCTTCAATGTAGTGCTGTTGATAAGCATAATCGTACAGTAGGGCAAGCCGGTCTGGATAGTCGTGAAAACGTCGGCCGTAACCAAACCTCCAGCCGCCCCGCAACGGCTCTTCTGGAATTTCCAGCAACTCCAGCACCTGCTGGAGGTTGCGCTTATACAGACTGCCATCCTGGGTCAAGCGGACACTGTGGTGTGCTACGTACTCCAGAAAGACATCGAGGTCGCGAGCGAGGGCATTGCCTTCTTCTCGATATGTGAGAGGACCATCGTCACTGTGCTGCAGGTGAGTGGAAAACTCGTCAATGATTGTCTCCTGCAATGCCTGGTGGAGTTCGTCGGGAATACAGTACATCAACCTGCCAGCGTAGCGGGTCGTTGGGTACAGCCAACCCTGACCGACCGCAATGTCAACCGTTCCTTCCGGGCTCCCTACCGCATGACAGGCAGCGTTTAGGTCATCAAGCGAGAACAAGGTCCGGTTGTCCAGGCACAGGCGCAGCATTAACTGCTCTCGTTCGTTGCGCCACTGTGGCAAGTACTCGTCGAGAAAGGCGCGGTTGCGGAATGAGAACAAGATTTCCTGAATGAGCGCCAGTTTCGAATGCTTGGAACACGTGAACCCATATCCTTCGGCAATTCTCCGCAGAGTTAAGATGTCAGCAGTGTTCAGGCACTCCGACAGTTTCACAGCAGTCCATCCTTTCTGGTTTCAGCGCAGGGAGTAGGACTTCCTCCGCATCTTTTCGCTCGTACGTGTAGCCTTGCTCAACGAGGTACAACTGACGTCGTGTGGCCATTCGTTCTTCAACTGTGCCGGAACTGACAAGCGTGTAAAAGACGCCTTGTTCGCTTTCAGGGCGAAGCAAGCGTCCAAGGCGTTGTGCTTCTTCTTGACGTGACCCAAAAAGGCCTGATATCTGGATCGCGACACTAGCACAGGGAAGGTCGATTGCGAGGTTTGCCACTCTCGACAGTGCCACGCACCGCAACTCGCGTCTGCGAAACAACTCAAATACGCGAGAGCGCTCTTCCTGTGGTGTCTGTCCAGTAACCAACGGGCATTGCAAGCGTTTTGCGACGCTTTGTAGTGAAGTAAGGTAGTGCCCTATGATGAGCGTGCTTTCCCCCACGTGTTGATGAACGAGGTGCTCCACCACTTCTTCCTTAACTGGGTTCACTGCAGCCAATCTGTGCTGGTCTCGCGCCGACGCCACCGCGTACTCTGTGCATTGGTCCCCTTCGAGCGGAACTTGGACCTGTACGCAACGAACAGCGGCCAGGTACCCAGCGTGTTCAAGCTGACGCCAAGGAACCTCAAAGCATTTCGGACCAATAAGACTGAACACATCGCCTTCTGCGCCGTCCTCTCTGACCAACGTCGCCGTCAGTCCGAGTCGACGTGCGCTTTGCAGGTCAGCGGCCAGCCGGAATAGAGGCGCAGGTAACATGTGGACTTCGTCATACACAACAATGCCCCATGGACACGCTGTGAGTGCCGCGAGGTGTGGCAATTCACCAGCTCGGTTGTGCGTTGTCAACCGTTGGTATGTCGTGATTGTGACCGGCGCCGGTGGTGCGTCCGGTTCATACATGCGCACGTCCGCGGCCGGCAGGTTTGTCCACTTCAGGATTTCCCGTCGCCACTGTTCTGCAGAAGCGTGACTAGGCGTTAAAACCAAGGCATACATCTGGAGCCGCGCCAGAATGCCGATGGCCACCATGGTCTTGCCTGCACCGCACGGCAACACTACGACTCCGCTCTGATCGGAGGTATGGGTCAAAAACTGTTCGATCGCTTGTTGTTGGTAAGGACGCAGGACAGTTTCCTGCCGAAGTTCAAACGTGATCGAAGGCGCGTCCCGATAGCCGACGCGGTCGAGCACAGGGAATCCACGGGCCACAAGCTCCCGCTTCAACCAGGCGCGATGCCGGTCAGAGAAGACTAGTGCGTCCTTGGTCCTGTCAATCATTACTGACTTGATTTCGGGATCGAGTGCCAAGTTGTCTAGTATCGACCGTGTTGCGCGAAGCACCATGCGGTGCCTGGCTCCACGCTGGAGAACGGTTTGTCCCCACTTCCCGGTTTCCTCGACAATTCGTTGTTGTAGGGAGAATGGCAAGGGATGTGCACTGTAGGTGCGCAGAAAGCCGAGGATGTCCCGTGCGCTGTAGCCGAGCGCTGCAGCCTGCCAGAGGGACACTGGCTGAATTCGATAGACGTGAAGTGGGTCGATGCGTTGCGTTAAGTCTGCGAAGGAGCTCAGAGTATGGCGAGCATCGTCGTACGCAGGGTGTTGGGACTCGACGAGGACGGCCCCGTCGGCTTGGACGTAGAGGAGTGCGATCACTGCGTAACCCCCCTCAACCACGATCGCTCTTTGCAAGTTAGTATGGGGGCTGGAAAGGAAATGTATACCTGTATCAGCGACTACGCTGGGAAGTTTCGAGAGTCGGAGAACCTGTGGTCAGGATGCGACCAAGGCAAAAAAAGGAGGAACCCTTCACAGGATTCCCCAATGGCTTTGCTAGGAGTGGAGAGAAATCAGAACATAACACCCTTCGAGTGATACGATATACCGAAATGGAAGCGCTGTCAATAGAGAAAACGCAAACAAATCCAATTGCGAAAATCTTCACAGACGGACTTTCACTGAGACTGCGTATCCTGTACTTCCTGCCAAGTGGTGCGCGCTTCGCGGGCAGCGTCAAGACGTTCTTTCAGTGCCTTCCGGTCACCGCGCACCAACAGCTCGCTGAAGTCCTGAAGCTTGTCCGCAATGTTGAGAACTTGACTTCGCACCGCTTCTGCGTTCGCGGTCAGCACGTCAACCCAAAATCCGCTTGGTGACGCCGCAAGGCGTGTGATGTCACGGAACGCAGGTCCTGTAATTCCCCGCCAGTTCGACGTTCCGGCTGCTTCGTCAAACGCGAGCATAGCAGCTAAAGATGTGAGATGGATGGCGTGACTCACTGCAGCCATGGCGCTATCGTGCTCGTGCGCCGTTGACAGAACTGAGACGGCAGCCCCAACCTCCGTGACGAGTTCAGTGATTCTCTCGTTTGCCGGCCAACCTTCTAGAAACAGCCACGGCTGACCAGCGAATATCTCTGGACTGGCGTGTAGCGGACCCGCTGCAGCCATGCCTGCCATTGGATGAGTGGGGACAAATTGCGTTTGTAAACCGGTGGCTGTCGCCTTGTCGCAGATGACGGTTTTTGCACTGCAGACGTCCATGACGATGTCGGCCATCTGCGCCGTGGCTTCGAGAAGTTCACATGCTGCACCAAGCGGTGCCGCGAGTATCGCGAGGTCAACGTGTGTCGCGGCCGGGACAGCTGACACACTTGCATAAGTGTGCAAAAACAGTTCCGATGGTAGTAAAGTGCGGTACTCTGGGTTCGGTTCGACCCCGATCAACGAAGCTGTCGGCCGTATCCTCGCGAGCGCCAGTGCCAGTGAAGCGCCAATCAGGCCACAACCAACTACGAGCACTGAGGCAGGCCAAGCGCTTGCGGAACACGGCTGAACCGTGTCCGAAGCGCCTGGTTGGTGGGATAAGTGATTCGTCATTTTGCTTCTCCTCAGTGACGACCGGCAAACGCGACTTCCTGCGTGTCGAGTGCTTGGGCGATGCGATTCACTTCTTTGACCATCGTTTCAAATGACTCGAGTGTCAGGGATTGGTCTCCATCCGAAAACGCCTCTTTGGGGTTCGGGTGGACTTCTACGATGAGTCCGTTTGCGCCGGCAGCGATGCCCGCTCGCGCCATAGCGGTTACGAACTGCCACTTGCCAACACCGTGGCTCGGGTCAACAATTACCGGCAGGTGTGACAAGTTCTGCACGACGGGGACAGCGTTCAGGTCCAAGGTATTGCGCGTGTATGTTTCAAATGTGCGGATACCGCGTTCGCACAAAATCACGTTAGGGTTTCCTTCCGACAGGACGTACTCGGCCGACATCAACCACTCTTCCATGGTGGCTGCCAGACCACGCTTTAAGAGTATCGGCTTTTGTGTCTTGCCGACCGCTCGCAGCAGCGGGTAGTTTTGCATATTCCGCGCTCCGATTTGCAGAACGTCCACATATTCACACATCATGCTGAGCGTATCGATTTCCATAATCTCTGAGACAATGGGCAGACCCGTGCGCTCACGGGCCGCAGCTAAGTACTGCAGTCCGGTTTCTCCAAGGCCTTGGAAGGAGTACGGGGACGACCGGGGCTTGAAGGCTCCGCCGCGCAACATGTGTGCGCCGGACCGTTTGACACCTTCAGCAACTTCGATAATCTGTTCGAGGGACTCTACGGAACAAGGCCCTGCGATAATCGTGGGTTCTCCGCTGCCGACCACGTGGTTGCCGACAGTGACCAAAGTGTCTTGCGGGTGAAACGCGCGGCTTGCCAACTTGAAAGGGTTTGACACAGGAACGACCTTCTCTACGGCCGGCATGGACTCGACGGGAAGCTCGCGAACCCGTTCCTTTTGTCCAATCACGCCGATGATGGTTTTCTCTTCCCCTTGCGAGATGTGCACCCCGAGACCTTTCGCTCTCAGCAAATCTGCAACTGCTTGAATCTCCTCTTGCGTTGCGCCTTCCTTCATTACCACGATCATAGCACTCCACTCCCTCTTCGGGTATTTGATTTATGTGAATGATGGGACGGAACTGAAAAATTGTCAACCGTTTATTTTCTGAGAAGTCAAAAGTGCGTCCTCTTCACCTACGCCTTGCTCATCACTGGACAGCTGCTTTGAGCGCACGCGCGAAGTCTGCAACCGCAATTTCAAGTGCGGCAACCTGTTCCGTACCGTCTGAGTCGTGCAACACTTGTTCAATGCGCCGGATGAAAGCACTCCCGACAATCACACCGTCCGCATACGAGGCCACCGCAGACGCAGGTTGCGGGCCACTGACGCCAAACCCGACCGCGACAGGGAGGTTACTGTTCGAGCGCGCCGTCTCCACTAGAGATTGCACGCGATCGGACATTTTTGCGCGTTCGCCTGTTACACCGAGCGATGAGACGCAGTAAATGAAGCCACGGGCTGCGGATGCAATCTCGGCGATCCGCGCCTCGCTTGACGTTGGTGCCACAAGCGGGATGAGGTCAATTCCCGCCTGGTCTGCCGCAGCACGAATCTCTGCACTCTCTTCATAGGGCAGGTCTGGCACGATCACGCCGTCTGCACCACTTTCTGCTGCGTCTGCAAAGAAGCGCGCGGCTGTGTACTGCAACAGTGGGTTGACGTAGGTGAACAGTACAAGTCCCTTGTCGGTTTGACTGCGCAGGTGTGCCGCGAGTTCAAACGCCTGCGGCAGAGCGAACCCTGCCGTCAAACTCCGCAAGGCAGACGCCTGAATGACCGGTCCATCAGCAAGCGGATCAGAGTACGGCATGCCAATCTCGACGATGTCTGCCCCACTCGCGAGTACAGTCTCAAAGAGGCGGACGGACAGATCGAATGTCGGATCGCCTGCGTTGAGAAACGGGATTAAGGCGGCCCGACCGCCCGACTGTGCGAAAGCTCGCCCGATGCGGCTCATGCTTCTACCCCTCCTGCCATCGCGGCGATTTGCTCGACGTCTTTGTCTCCTCGCCCGGACAGCGAGACAACGACCAAGCTGTCGCGGTCAAGCTGACCCTTCAGCTTCACAAGCTGTGCGAGTGCATGGGCACTCTCGAGAGCCGGGATGATACCTTCAAGCTTAGACAGTAGGTAGAAAGCTTCAAGCGCTTCTTCATCCGTCACAGGCACGTACTCCGCTCTGCCCGTGTCGTGCAGCCATGCGTGTTCAGGGCCTATTCCAGGGTAATCGAGACCTGCCGAGATGGAGTGTGCGGGTGTCACCTGTCCATGTTCGTCCTGCAGAAGAAATGTCAAAGAACCGTGTAAAACGCCGGGTCGTCCTCGTCCAATACTCGCCGCATGTCGTTCTGTGTCGACCCCTTCGCCCGCGGCCTCCACGCCAATCAGACGCACTGGTGTGTCTTGAATAAACGGGTAAAACATGCCCATAGCGTTACTGCCACCGCCGACGCAAGCGATCGCGACATCTGGCAACCGTCCAGCCGTTGCAAGCATTTGTTCCTTCGTCTCGTCGCCTATGATGCGTTGAAAGTCTCGGACAATGCGCGGGTAGGGGTGCGGGCCGACGACCGAACCGATGATGTAGTAGGTGTCCTCGACGTGCTCCACCCAATGCCGGATTGCCTCGTTGGTCGCGTCTTTCAGTGTGCGTGTACCCGACACTGCCGCAACTACTTCTGCGCCGAGCATGCGCATGCGGAAAACGTTTAGTGCTTGGCGGCGCATGTCTTCCTCGCCCATAAAGACAGTGCAGGAAAGCCCAAAGCGGGCTGCGACCGTTGCCGAAGCCACGCCGTGTTGACCTGCCCCTGTCTCAGCAATTACTCGCCGCTTTCCCGTGTGGACAGCGAGTAACGCTTGTCCAATCGTATTGTTGATTTTATGCGCACCTGTGTGGTTTAAGTCCTCCCGCTTCAGGTACACCTTCGGCCCGTCCGGGCCAAAGAGGTGGTGCGACAAGCGTTCCGCAAAGTACAGCGGCGTCGGGCGTCCTGCGTACTGTTTCAAGAAGTAGGCCAATTCCGTTTGAAAGTCCGCATCGTGCGATAGCCGGTCGTAGTCTGCCTCCAGTTGGTGTAGCGCAGACATCAATGTTTCCGGGACATAGCGTCCGCCGAAGCGGCCGAACCGACCCTGTGCGTCAGGGTACTGCTGTTTATCCGGCATAGTGGCTCACCGCCTCCATGAGTGCATAGATTCTCTGTGCTGACTTGCGTCCAGACACTTCGACGCCAGACGACACGTCGATGCCAGCTGGGGAGAAAGTGTCGAAAAGCAGTCCTACATTGTCTGGTGTGACACCTCCCGCGACCCAAATTGGGGGCCAAGGGGTGGTCAGTTCTCGCGTAAGCACCTCGAGATCACGCCAGTCAAAGGCCACTCCGTGGCCGCCTGTCACTTGACTGTCTGCGTCTTTGGGGGGGGGCGCATCAAGGAGCACAGCGTCGACAACACCTTGGTACGCCAGCACCTTATGCGCGAACTCCGGGATGTCATGGTTGTCGCGAGGAACCGAAAGTGCCTTCCAAACGACGAGACCTTTTTCTCGCAGCTTCTGACAAAGTTCTGACGATTCGCTCCCGTGCAGTTGCACTCCGTCGAGACCCGCTGTCGCCGAGACCGACAGCAGTTCGTCGAGAGACGCGTTAACAAACACGCCCATGACTGTGGTGTGAGTGCGTAATCGCTTAGACAGTGCCCTGGCCTCTGCGGGTGCCACATAGCGACGGCTGCGCGACGCAAATACCATACCGGTATGTGTGACAACCGGGTTAACCGCAAAGCTCAGGTCGTCGCCGGGCTGTAAACCGCAAATTTTTAACCCGGTCATATGTTCTGCTCCAGCTGTTCACGTACAGCCACAGCGGGTCTAGGTACTCGCAGGGATTCCAGGAGGCTAATCCGTTCGGCGGCGTCATGGCAACGCATCAAAGCTTCGCCAACAAGAATGCCGCTTGCTCCGCAGGCGGCCATCCGCCGGGCGTCCGCTCGAGCGCTAACTCCGCTCTCCGCAATGAACGGCAGACCGCTTGGCAGTTTTGCAGCAATCCGCTCGCTGGTGTCTAGTCGAACTTCAAACGTGCGCAAATCACGGTTGTTCACACCAAGCACGGTTGGCTCAGCGGCAAGAGCAGGCTCAAGCTCTTCCTCGCTGTGCACTTCAAGTAAAACGTCGAGACTCAACGACTGCGCGAACTTTGTCAGGTCGCGCAGACGCTGTGGCGACAGTGCGGCACAGATAAGAAGTACTGCGTCTGCGCCAGCTTGCCGCGCCTCGATGATCTGCAGTTCGTCGACGATAAAGTCTTTCCGCAACACAGGCAGAGTGACCGTGTCGCGGACCGTCTTCAGGTCTTCAATCGAGCCCTGGAAATATGCCTGATCCGTCAACACGGAGATTGCTGCTGCCCCGGCTTGTTCATAGGCTCGGGCGGTAGCTGCAGGTCGAAAGTCTGTTGCAATGAGGCCTTTTGAAGGGCTCGCTTGTTTTATCTCCGCGACGACCGTCAACCGATTTGCCTGCGTCAGATGTGTCGCAAAGCCACGTGTTGACGGCAATGAATCGAACTCATGGTCGGCCAGACGAAGACCCTGCTCACGGAGGTTAGCTACTTCAAGCTGTTTCGTTGCCAAAATACGTTCAAGAAATGTCGTCACTGAGCTACCTCCTGTTGCGAGGCAAAGCGGTGGGTTGCAGAGATGAACGCCTCTAGCGTTTGCTCTGCTGAGCCAGAATCAATGACCTTCGCGGCGAGTGCCACACCTTCATCGAGGGTTGCAACCGTCCCCCCCACGTAAAGTGCTGCACCGGCGTTGAGCACGACAATATCGCGCTTTGCTCCCTGTTGACCAGAGAGAATCGCACGAATGATGGCGGCGTTGGCGCTAGCGTCTGCACCCGTAACATATTCGACCGGTGCCTGTGCAAGGCCGAATTGTGTTGGGTGAATCGTATACTCGCGCACAGTCCCATCCTTTACTTCAGCGACAAGGGTTTCTCCCGCGAGCGAGATTTCATCGAGTCCGCCGGCCCCGTGGACAACCATGGCATGCTCGCTGCCGAGTTCAAGCAACGCTCGCGCCACTTTGCTGACTAGCGCTGGTTGGAACACACCGATTACCTGGCGCTTTGCATGCGCTGGGTTTGTCAGTGGACCGAGGATGTTAAAGATGGTCCGAAAACCGAGTTGTTTGCGTGGTTCTGCAGCGTGCTTCATCGCTGGGTGATAGTGCTGTGCGAACAAAAAACAGAGATTACTTTCCTCGAGGCAGTGGGCTGCGGCTACCACATCAAGGTCAATACGGGCGCCAAGCGCCACGAGCACATCCGCGCTGCCACTCTTGCTGGACACAGCTCGATTGCCGTGTTTCGCAACGGGCAAGCCCGCCGCGGCGGCAACAACTGCTGCCGCTGTAGATATGTTAAAGGTGTCGGCTCCGTCGCCGCCAGTACCACACGTGTCAATGACGCCCTGTGGAGCATCCATACAAAGTCCATGGCTGCGCATAGCGCGTGCAAACCCGACGATCTCATCCACTGTTTCTCCGCGCACTGCCATGGCTGCGAGTAAACCAGCTGTCTGCACAGCTGTTGTCTTCCCCTCCATCAGGCGGTCCATAAAACACTCTGCCCGACCAGCGGTCAGACTCTCCCCCCGCGCCACAGCCTTCAATACTTCTGAAACAAATCCGTCTGTCGTCACATCCATTTTGGCTCATCTCCTCTCAGCTCTTGCTGTGCCGATGTTCCCGTGTGCGGGCGAAACACAAAACACCGCAGGCTAGGAGTTGAACACCCAACCTGCGGATCGCGTTCCGTCGCATACAAAATAAGCTTCGAGGAACAACTCGCTCGGCTCAGCTCAACTCATCTTTGTGTCGCTACCGACACGCTCTGTCTCTGCTCTCGTCTCAATTCAAACCTAACGCACAATCTATGCCATTCATGATAACGAGCGCAGGCGATACCGTCAACCCACACATTTGCCCAAAGTCAATCACTTATCGGCCAAATCAGGACGAAGGACTGTGGCACCCTTGAGGTAGACATGGCTGAGAGCATCTTGGCCGAGGTCAGTATTCACGTGTAGCAACACACGGACACACCGAGGCAATGCTCCATCGATGTGTAGTTCAGACGAGCACATCAAAGGCACCCACTCCCAACCTGCGACGCTGCGCACTGCCTTGGCGGGAAAGGCCGCGTTGAGGTCTGGAGTCATTGTGAGTAGAACACTTGCGACATCATCAACCTTCAGTTGATTACGTGCCACCACTTCATCCATCAATTCACGTGTAGCTGCAAAAATTGCGTCCGGCGTGTTTTCCTCGACAGAAATCGCGCCGCGAATCCCTCTGACCTTCACTCTTGTTTTCCTCCCCAACTCCTGCATGTAGTCCAAGCGGCGAACAGGTCCGCTTCAGTTACCCCGCGTACAATCTCGACCTGACCAATCGCCCGGGGCAGCACGAACGTCCAGCCAGATTTAGAGTGTTTCTTGTCGAGGTTGAGGATCTCGGCGATCTCCGAAAAGTTATAATCTGGTGGCGTAGTGGGCAAATGATGCGCCGCGACCACAGAAGTGATCTGATCTCTTGTGGATTCATCCGTCAAGCCGAGTTGTACGGCGAGCTCTGCCTCGACGCACATGCCGATGGCCACGCATTCACCGTGGTTGAGCGAGTAGTGAGATGCTTGTTCGACAGCGTGACCGACCGTGTGACCCAAGTTCAACCACATGCGCTGCTCGGACTCACGTTCGTCAGCTTCAACGACTGCAACTTTGACGGAGATACCGGCAACCACGAGCGCTTCGGCTTGCTCGTTGCCAGGGTATACGCGATAAGGGTCTTGAGCGAGCTGTTGGAACAACACGGAGTTTCCGATCACCCCGTGTTTGATGACTTCTGCCATTCCCCCACACCAGTCACGCTCAGGCAGACTCGCCAGAGTGGTGACGTCGTACCACACGGCGATCGGCGGGTGAAAAGCTCCGACGAGGTTTTTGGCTCGCGGCAGGTTGACGCCTACTTTCCCGCCGATGCTGCTGTCGTGGGCGAGGAGCGTAGTCGGGACTTGTACGAAGCGAACGCCGCGTAAGTAAGTAGCAGCGACAAATCCTGCAAGGTCGCCGACAACGCCACCTCCAACTGCAATCACAACACCGCTGCGGCGCACTCCGGCATCAAGTAATTCGTTGTACAGTTGCTCTGCCATCGTGAGCGATTTGCTCTCATCTTTAGGCGGAACAGCAGTGACAGAACAGTGCAACTCCGCTTGCAAACAGCCCTCAAGCACAGTGTTTGGATAGCCGAGGCGCAAGACGGTTTCATCCGTCACAATCAACACGTGCTCTCCGGCGGCGACACCCGCGTTGCGAAGTCGTTGCCCGACCTCCCTCAGCAATCCCGCCCCGACAACTACAGGATACGTTCGAGTAGCACTGCGAACGCTTAGCTCGGTCGTCATCTGCGTCCAACCCGCTCTTGGTACACGCGCAACTGGTCTTCGATCTGTTCAATGCTGTCACCGCTGAATTTTTCCAAAAACGCGTTCGCAATGACCCATGCGGCGACGTTTTCGCCGACTACGGAAGCAGCGGGAACTGCGCAGTAATCAGAGCGCTCTACGGTCGCTGGTTCAGCGCTTTTGGTCTGCATGTTGACGCTCGGCAGTGGTTCGTAGAGTGTCGAGATGGGCTTCATCGCGACACGCAGTACAACCGGTTCACCGTTCGTTACGCCGCCTTCGAGTCCGCCGGCGCCATTGGTTGGGCGCATGTATCTCGATCCATCGTGCAAGATGGCGTCATGGACCTTAGAACCGAAGCGGCGCGCCGCCTCAAACCCGAGACCGATTTCCACGCCTTTGATGGCCTGAATGCTCATCATTGCGGCCGCGAGTTGTCCGTCCAGCTTACGGTCCGGGTGAACGTAGCTACCGAGCCCGATTGGGCACCCACGGATGATGACCTCGAATACCCCACCGACTGTGTCACCACGTTCCTTCGCCTCGTCAATCCGGGCAATCATCTCGGCTTCGGCTGCTTTGTCAGCAGTGCGCACCTCAGACCCCTTTGTGACGCGTTCGAGTTCATCCCAATCATCCGGGATCTGCGAAGCTTCTACCCCGCCAAGTTCCACGACGTGGGCTGTGACGTCAATCCCGAAGCGCGTGAGCAGTTGACGGGCCAGAGCGCCGGCTGCAACCATCGTTGCTGTATTGCGAGCGCTCGCGCGTTCAAGTACGTTGCGGATGTCTTCGTGGTCATACTTGATGGCTCCAGCTAAATCCGCGTGCCCAGGTCGTGGCCGAAACACTTCTCGCAGGTTCTCTGGTGGCACATCCCAAACCGACATGCGGTCGGTCCAGTGGCTAAAGTCGCGGTTTTGCACGTGCATCGTGATTGGTGAACCGAGTGTCTTGCCGAAACGGACTCCGCTTGTCACTTCAACTTGGTCCGATTCAATCTTCATCCGCAGCCCCCGGCCGTAGCCCTGCTGCCGTCGCCGTAGTTGCTCGTCAATCTGGGCTTGATCGACCGCGAGTCCACTTGGCATTCCTTCCACAATTACCGTCAACTCGGGACCATGGCTTTCTCCGGCTGATAAGTAACGAAGCATCTTGCCACCTGACCTTTCCTCGTCCAGCAAATGTTAGAGACCGATGACGTCAACGCCGAGTTGAGAGAGGAGTTCGAAGTACGTCGGACAGGTCTTGGAGACACAGCCGGGATCAAGAATTTCAGCGCCACTTCCCCCAGCTGCGAGCACAGCCAGCGACATCGCAATTCTGTGATCATCATAGGAAGGAAGTGTCGCAAATTGCGGTTGGCCTGGGTAAATGGTCAAGCCGTCCTCATGTTCATCGACGCGAATTCCGACTCGCTGCAACGATTCACAGATGGCGCGAATCCGGTCGGACTCGTGTGCGCGGATGTGTGCTACCTCCGTGATGGTAATTGGAGCGTCGGCAAACGGCGCGATGGCTGCCAGTGTCACTGCCTGGTCTGACATCGCACGCATGCTGACGGTAAATCCACCCCGAAGAACAGACCCTCCCTGTGCCCGAGACGGGCCCGTGAGCGTCACGGTGGGACCTGTTCGGACAGCCCTGCAGCCCATACGTTCCAATAGGTCAACCATGCCGATATCAGGTTGGCTTGTCGCATACGGCAGGTTGCGGACAGTCACCTCTCCCCCGGTCACTGCTGCGAGCGCGAGGAAGTAACAGGACGTGGAGGCGTCTGCCTCAAGTTCAACATCAGCACCTTGGTAGCGCGTCGGTGCGATGACAAATTCGCGTAGGTCCTCGTCAGACACTACATTCACTCCAAACTGCCGCATCAGGTCAATCGTCATTTTCACGTACGCCTGTTGGACGATGGGACTCGTCACATGAATCTGCACCTCGTCTGTGGCATACGGCGCACACAGCAAGAGTCCGCTAATGAACTGGCTCGATGTGTCCCCTGAAATCGACACTTCTCCGCCATGCAATCCTGTCGCTGTCAACGTGAACGGCAGCCGCTGCTGCTGGTCGTCGTAGTCAAATTTGGCTCCAAGTTGCTGCAGACAGCGCAGAAGTGGCCCCAGTGGGCGTTCTGTCAGGCGCGCACCAGCTGTCAAGTGCCAGGTACCCGTGGCAGCAATGGCAAGTGCGCCAGGCAAAAACCTCGCCAACGTTCCTGATGCGCCAAGAAAGAGCGTGCCAGTTGGGTTGGGCCAAGCACCTTCGCAACCTTGAATTGTCACCGCATCCCCTTCGACACTTACATTCACGCCGAGTCTTTGCAGTGCGTCGATACACCAGTATGAATCGTCGCTCTTGAGGACCCCACTTAAACGGCTTGGTCCATGGGCCAGAGCTGCAATGATGAGTGCGCGATTTGAGTAACTTTTACTGCCCGGGACACTGAGAGCTCCTGTGACGGGTCTGTTCACTGACTGAACCGTCAGTCTGTCTACCCCGTACTGCGGTGACCACGGCGAACGAGTCTGCAGGTCAGGTGAAACTTCGTTCATTGAGGAACACCTCTCCACTCTAGCGGTTCTGTATCTATTTATGCTCTGTTTTCAATTGTGCGGCTCGATCTACAGCAGAAACGACAAGCTTAACTGCCTGTGCCGCGTCGGTTATGTCTACTGTAGTCAGGATTTGCCCGGCGCCCCGCACCGGATAGGTTACGCCTCCGACCAGAACGCCAGCGGCACTCGCCTCAATTGTGCCAGCATCTGACCGGTCGGATTCGCACACATCATATTGCACGTCGATCCCAGCGGAGTCAGCGGCGGTCTCCAGAAGGCTTTTCATCGCGACTGGCACGATGATGCCGCGGTCGAGCAATCGAATAGCCGGTCCTCTGCCCAGGCGAACGGAAGACCTCGGGCCATCGGGCAGGTCGCCGGCTGTCGCGCCGTCGATGACCAGGGCATAGTCAGGCCGGAGCGCATACGCTGCTGTCTTGACGCCGCGAGCGCCGACTACGTGTTGTGCCGTAAAAGCGACTGTGACGTTGTGCCCGGATGCAGCTGCCTGTTGAAAGGCCGAAATGGCAATCGCACAACCCACGCGATTGTGCAGAGCGCGTCCCGTCAACCGGCCATTGCCGAGTTCCGACGTCCCCGCGAGGAGAACTCCGCCTGTGCCAATCGTCACTTCTCCTGCCGCTTCGTCCTTGCTGGTCGCACCGATATCTACATATAGATCGTCATACGAGAGGTCGCCGTGGTCTGCAGACTCGACCGCCCCAACGAGACCCACCACTCCGTTGGTCCAGCGGATTTGGCGGTCCACGAACTGACTAGCGTTCAAAGAGCCAATCGGAACGACGCGCAGGAATCCGTCATCCGTGATGTCGATCGCCATGAGTCCAGGTTCGTCCACGTGCGCTGTCACCAGGATGTGGGGACCCGACCCATGATGTCGGGCAATCAGAGTGCCAAGAGGGTCGACCCACACTTCGTTGGCAGTGGCCTCAACGTAACTGCGCAGAACCGGCTCGATGATTGACTCGCTTCCCGACGGGACAGCGTGCGCACAGAGGTCTGAAATCGTAGTGAACAGCTGCGAATCCATCATAATTGGAAGCCTCCTGCTGCGAGCTCGGTCAAAACGGCACGAACGAGCCGCACAGTGTTTTCAAAGTCGTCTAATGAAGCAATTTGTGAAGGTGCGTGAATGTATCGGACAGGAACCGAGATCCCACCGCCAATCACACCTCCCCGCGCCTGGTGAATAGCGCCAAAGTCGTTGGATCCGGCCTTGACGCGGCGGAGTTGATACGGGACATCGTGTTTCTCTGCGACCGAAATCACGAATTCTAGGAAGCGTCGATCTGCAATCGTGCGCGCATCTTGAACCGTTAGGGCCGGCCCCGCCCCGAGGATGGTGGCTTGGCGGTGACTGGGCGTCCCGACCCCGTCCGAGCACACGGTCCCTTCGAGCGCGATTGCGATGTCTGGTTGCACCCGGTACCCGGCGACTTCTGCACCGCGCAGGCCAATCTCCTCCTGCACAGCAAACACTCCGTGGACGGTCAGTGGCACAGACTGCTTCAGCACTTCCACAAGTACGGCGCAGCCAATGCGGTCATCGAACGATTTGGCTTTCATCGCCCTGTCTCCGACGAATTCGAAGGCAGTTGCGAAGACCACAGGTGTACCACGGGCAACCAACGCTTCCGCCGCTTGTCGCGTATCCACGCCGATATCGATGTAGAGGTCCTCGATTTTTGGGACCTTTTGGTTCTCTTCGTGCGACTGCAGATGAAACGGCTTGAACCCGATGACGCCTGAGATTCGCTGTTTGCCGATGATCACGGTTTTTCCAAGCAAGATGCGTGAATCGACGCCGCCGATTGGTTGAAACTTGAGCAGCCCATTGTCTTCGATGTGGACAACCATGAGACCGACTTCGTCCATGTGGGCGTCGAGCATGACACGCGGTTGGTGTTTTTGTTCTTCGGTCTCGGAAGCGAGCTTTTGCACGAACAAGTTGCCGAGCACGTCTGTTTCCATGTGGTCGACGGTCGCTTGTAGCTCCGTACGAATGACACTGCGCACGTCGTCTTCAAATCCTGACGGTCCAAACGCTTCTGTTAAGGTTTTTAGTAACATGACAGTTCCTCCACGAACGCGTGATTGAAACTTGCGACCGTGTTCGCTAGGAGTCGACCGCACAGAGCGATATCGGCGTAGTCGACTGTCTCCACCGCAGTGTGCATGTAGCGCAGTGGAATGCCGACGAGGCCCACGGCGATGCCGTTTCCCACGACCTGTAGCACGTCCACTTCGGTTCCAGTCCTGTTGTTCAAAACTTCCATCTGAAATGGAATGTCGAGCTGTACCGCCGTGTCTCGCAACCTTTCGAACACGCGTCGGTGAATTCGCGGCCCGTAACTGATTGTTGGGCCGTACCCGAGGCGAAAGCTCTCGTGTGGCGCTTGCCCAGGCAGCGCCCCAAAAGTCACGTCTGCAGCGATGGCTATGTCGGGTTGCAAATGGTACGCAACAGTTCGTGCTCCGACCATTCCGAATTCCTCTTGCACCGTGGCGACGACGTCGAGTTCCACAGGGTGTTGCAACTCCTGCAGAGCTGCAAGACACTCCAAAAGGATCGCGATGCTCGACCGATTGTCGGCCGCCTTTGCCGAAATCCGTTCGTTTTGCAGCGGGAGCGGAGAGCGCCGCACCGTTACCCGGTCCCCAACGTGTATGAACTGCTCGACTCGTGGTTGCTTCATGGCCACATCTATGTACAAGTCAGTGAGAGTCGCCGCATGGCCCCGCTCCTTAACAGAAGTCAGGTGCGGAGGTGTAGAGCCGACTATTCCTATTATCGGCTCTTTACCGTGAACCACGACCTCTTGTCCCACCAAAGTGCGGGCGTCAAAGCCACCTGTCTCCGTCACGCGTAAAAATCCGCCATCGGTGACCTCAGTGACCATGAGCGCAATCTCGTCCATATGCGCAGTGAGCAGAACACGGGGACGCAAGTCCAAAGGAGTTGCAGTATCTGATGCACAAACGTGAGCGACCACGTTTCCGAGGCGGTCGATGTGAACGTCGGGAGAATACTTGCTGAACAACGACGCAATTGCGTGTGCTACGTCGCCTTCCAACCCGGATGCCCCATGGCGGCTGAGAATGTCTAAGAAGTCGCGGCGGTGCACTCCGGCTCCAGGGATGGACATGCCGTTTCACCCACTCCTCTCTCTTTGTGGCTATCTTATCAGAGGATTCGGACGTGGTGCAATGCTGCGGTATCGGTCAGAAGTAGAGAAAAATCACCGTCAGAACCCCCGGCCCGGCGCCAAACAGACCTAAAGTCAGGTGGAGGTGGAGCGCTGACAACGTGCGGCTGTCCTGTCAGCGGGTGCTCCCATCCGAGTTGAATAGCGTGGAGTGCCTGACGCCTCAATGGGGACCAGACATTTGTGTCAGATCCGTCTTGGGCACGCTTGGGATAGTCTTGATCACCCACGAGCGGCAAACCGATAGCCGACATATGCAGTCGAATTTGGTGCGTGCGTCCAGTCCAAAGTACGAGTTGCAGCAGCGCCACGGCTTTAGGTTGTCTCGTTGCTTGGCCATGTATGGGCAGTGGCAGAGTGGAAAGGACGCGGTAGTCAGTGCGTGCGGGTTGACCAGATTCGTCTACGACCCGACGAGACGGTTTTGTCGGGTCCTCTGCAATGGGCAGTTGTACCGTGTGCCAGATGTCACGGGCGATGAGTCCCTCTTGGTCAGCGTCCTCACCAACTTCCACGATGGCCATATAAACGCGATGTAGAAGACCTTTGCGCAGCGCATCGTCATATAGGTGGTGAACGTGCGCATGCTTTGCGAACATCAAGAGACCGCTTGTGTCGCGGTCTAGGCGGTGGACAGCGTGCGGAATGCGCCCGTCTTTCGAAAGGTAGGCTCGGATGCCGGACTGAATTGATCCTAGTCGTTCTCGCGCGGTCGGATGCGAGAGGACGCCTGCGGGTTTGTTGACGACGAGAATTTCTTCGTCTTCATAGCGAATGTCCATGTCCATCGGCACAGGGGTGATGTCAGATGCTTCAAAAGGTAACATAATATTTATTATGTCACCTTTTGATGCCCGTTCATTCAGGCGCGTCGGTTCCCCGTTTCTGGTCACAATGCCTTGACCAGGGAGTTGTCTTAACAGTCGCGTCGAGACCTTCAATTTCGACTGGAGCAGACTCTTGATAGCTCGACCCGCCTCTGCCTCATCCACCACCAAGGTGTACTTGAGTGGTTCCGTCATGAATCTCCCCCCTTTCCTGCTCGTTGTAGCGCAACCACTCAACTGATGACCAAATCTGTGTCCGGAGGCGCGTAACCCAAATGGCGGGTTAGGGAGACGATTTGTCCCTTGTGATGAAACTCGTGCGTCATCGTATGCGTCGCGAGCCACAGAGCGGGAAGACTGGTTTCGTCCGAGTCTTGTCCGACATGCCCGGTGATGACCTCGTGCATTACATCACCGTAGCGCCCGATAAAGTTCTCCACTACTTGGTCCGCTTCGGCGAACAAGACTCGCACGTCTGCCACCGTTCGATATGCATGGACTGGTGATTCCTCAACGGTCTGCCCTTCCGCGAATCCAAGCAACCAGAACCGATAACAGTCGGCGACGTGTACATGAATGTTGCGCACGGAACCGAATCCAAACACGGCTACCTGTTTGACATAGTCTTTTGGATCAAGGGACTCACAGTAGTCAAACAACACTTCCCGTGTTTGACGTACCCACTTATACTGCTCCTCCACGATGTTCACCAATAATCCCCCCAAATTTGCGCATGCCTCTGTTTTACCACGAGGAGTCGAATACGCGAAAACTTGCACCACTCCCCTAGACAAATTGATTTGTCGACTTGTGCGATGTGTCATGGCCTAGCCTTGAACTCGAGTGTAATCGGGTGTATGATACATAGCACACGAACGAATCTGCAAACGATGAGGTCCCATGCGGATGTAGTTCAATTGGCAGAGCGTCAGCTTCCCAAGCTGAATGTTGCGGGTTCGAGCCCCGTCATCCGCTCCAAAATTAGTGGGCATGCGTCTTGACTGAATCGTACATCACCTTCCGTTCGCGGAAAACGTCGGTGTACAAAGATTCTACAGTCAGGGGCATGCCTATTTTCGTACGTTCGAGGACCTGAAAGGCGTCCCCGGGTCCGACCGGTCGCACTCGCCATCGGCTTGCATTTTGAATTGTGCACTTGAAGGACCACGTTTTCAACGATTCTTGTAGACTCTTCCTGTATCGTCCGAATGAAAGTCGAATCCGTTGGAACACATGTTCTTGGCTTATACATACTCTATTTTAGATGGAGGGAAAGAAATGGCCGATGAGACAGGCGCCACTCTGTCCAGCAATATGTCCATGAAGATGATGGCTGAGGGGTTAAAGCAATCGAGTTTAACTCAAGATGTAACCCAATCACCCATCTTCAAAGAGGTTATGGTCAACCTGGGAGATAAACGAACGGTCTTAGACATTGGCGCAGGCGTCGGTCGGTATACCGCCCCATTAGCCTCAGCAGGTTGCAAGGTCACAGCGATCGAGCCTTCTCCCGAGATGATCTCGCACCTCAGAGAAACATTGGCTCGTTATGAGGTGTCAGAAGTGGTGAACATCGTACAAGCTTCGTGGCCACAGGACAATCTCAAGTCTGCGGAAGTGACGTTAGCTTCTTTTGTTATCCAGTTTTCCAATGACTGGGTTGGCTTTGCACGCGCGATGGAGAAATCTGCAACAAACCGATGTATCCTCGCTGTTCATGTGGATCCGATTATGTATTTCATGGATAAATTATGGCCAATTTTCCATGCTGAGGAACCGGGGCCGCGAATGCCTGGGTTTACAGAAATTTATCCTGTGTTACTCGAAGCTGGGATCATCGCCAATGTGAAAGTCTTCGAAGAACAGCACGGTCCTCGTTGGAAGAATGCCGAAGAAGCATTACCAACCATTTCGGAGCGGTTGGGTGTTGTTGGAAATCGTGAAGCTATGAAGCAACTTGAAGACATTCTGGAAGATCCAACGTTCGGGATTTTCGCGACGCGCGCTCACCGAGTTGCCATGATTTCTTGGAAGCCTTCCACACCTGCATAGCACAAGGCGGCTACAAGCCCTAACCAATTTTGTGGCCCACTACACTTTGATTTACCGTAGCCACAAGGACAATGAGCCGTGATCGGTTACTCAATTTGCGGTTTGAGTCCTGACCCCGAAAATACCGTTGTGTAAAAGGCATAGGCTATTCCAGTACGCGCGTTCGGGCAACGCTTCATATTTCAGATATTCGAGTCCTTACACCTCCTGCTCTGTTCGATCACGCCAATGGATCTCCCTCCCAGTGCCGTTTTGTTTCGGCTGCCTCAAAGGGTCCAAAGCTTGACGGTGTTAGATGTCCAGGATTTGACGAGAGACTATGACGAAGGCAGTGCGTCCATATGGAGAGTCGGGTCCATCGGGCATGCCAAACAGGAACACTCGAAGAGCAGGGGTGAGCCCGTCAAGGTAGTCATTACAGCCTTGACAGACGGCGATGGTTCCACACTGGCAAGATTGGTGCAGAATCCACGGACTTGTGGTTCCACCCCTAGTTCCAAGAGGGCTTGATGTGCTGGAAATCATGTCACTGAAGACAGGATCTCCCGTGTAAAGTCGGGCGTCAATGTCCGCTTCGCACATTGAAACGGACAGTATGAGTCGTCAACCACACTTTTAGGCTCAAACGGCATATCATGGACATTTTAGTTCGACATCACGCGTACCTCGAAAGGCGCTATAGCGGGCTTTGGACACGGTCTCCGTCAAGCTGCGGACATCAGTCACCATCAATCTTTAGACAAAATAGCGTAGTACTAACACCGTATCAGAACGCTTGATACATAGACTGTCACCTTGTGATCCATATTACACCATGTCGTGATTTGCAAAGGAGGTTCAAGTTCATGACTGACGTAGAGGATAGTAAGCCTGCAGAGTCTGCGGTGACTGAAGATGGTGCCCTCGATGACACCGAACCCGTGATGGAGGAGACTGTGAACCCCACCATCGAGGAACTCACGAACAGTGCGGAGGATTGGGTAAACCAACTCCCAGAAACGCTACAAGACGAACCGTGACTGAGCTGATAAGCCGAGGGGAATGGCGTCCAACATGGACTCATTCTCCCTCCATGATTGGTTCATAAAGCATCGCATTTTGACCTCCGTCCCGCAAGGAGAGCCCTCACGTCACCTATCCGGCACAGTGGGCTACTGCCTCTTCATGAACGACGGTCTTGTCTTAACGACTCACATTTACAGAGTTTTCGAACGTCCTTAGCTAGCTCACATACAGAGAACAACTGTGAATTGTATGTAAACTTCCGGATATAAATTAACTTTGACGGGCGACCGCTGTTGAACTAACGCCCCCGTTAGTCCCACAAATTTCATCACTGTTTTGGGGGTTTTGAAAAGTTTTCCGCTACCTGTTCGGCTTCCCTCACACTTGTCTGTGAAAACATGTTTTGATATGGATGGTCAATGCTATAGATAGCAATCACCTTGCCGTTTCGAGCATCAACAAGTGCTTGCACGTAGTTGATAGTGAACTGTCGAGCATTGTCCTGACCAGTAACGATGTACACTCTACGTGGATCAAACAGTCGTCCATTGTCGTACCAAGCCAGTCCAACCTCACCGAACTGTACCTGTGAACTTGAGGCTACATTCTTCACTTTTTCGTTTGCGATTCGTAGAGCCTGTTGATAAGAAATCAATGGTCGAGTGAAAAACCAAAAGCCACACACGAAAAGAATAATGAGAGCAACCAATGTGGGAAACCACCAGCGTTTTACCTTTGACAAAAAATCACCCCTGCGGAGAAAATACATAGTACTACGTTTTCCTGCTCCGATACTACAACAACGACTTGTCAATGAATTAGGTACACCAGAGCCACACTGCATATTCCCGCCGCCACCGCTCCACAAACCAGAACCCAGAATACATCAAAATTGTCTTTAATCTTGCCGTTCCGTAGCAATACTTGAAAAATCACTTGGAACACTATAATGGTGAATATCAATACAAAACCAGCAACAGAAAACATCAAAACTCACCACCCCATCAAAGGCGTTTTACTGCCCGAGAGTGCAATAAACAGAAAACCTGCAACATGTATTTTCATACACACTACAGCCCCAGTGGCGTCAATTAACGCTAGTCGTATGCTGGTGTACACCATGGGCCCGGTAATTTCGAAGAAACAATACTGCAACAAAACCATCCAACATCATTAAAAGCCCATTTATATAAAAGGGAAGCGAGTGATTAAATCTGTAGTACAGCCAACCTCCCACTAGAGGGCCAACTACAGTTCCCATGCTTGCAGCGGATAAATACCTTCCGTATGCGGCGCCACGAATATTTGTGCCTGTCATATCAGACACAAGTGCCGCTTCGGCAGGCGCAGCGATGACAGCTCCAATGGATTCAAGTGCCCATAGGACAGACAGAACGATAATGCTGGGGCTAACGGGGAATGCCAGGGAGACAATCCCAGAGGACAGCAGCCCGACAAGAATGAGTTTGGCTCGATTGTACTTGTCACTGAGTCCGCCCATCCTGGGTGTAAGGTATGCGTAAACGATAGCAGCAGGAATATAGGCAGTCGCTAATTTGCCAATATCCGTGGTAAACCGATTTTGAAGGAAGACCATCAGTAAGGGGCTTAACATCGATGCGGATAGAGAACTGATGAAGACAATAGCAAGTAATTTACGAAATTCAGGTGAAGTACGATGGAAGTCCTGGGGATAGTCGTCGACTCGTTCACGTATTGTCTCTGGTATGTGCTTGTAGGCAAGGTATCCGGCGTAAAGCGAAATACAGGCATATACCTTGAACAACACAGACCAACCAGCTAACAATGGAAAATAGCTGAGGATCATGAAACCCAGCACCGCTCCTAATAGCCTTCCGCTGGAGGAAGAGCCCTGCAGACGTCCAATGGACTTACCTTGCTTATTCGCATCACTGATGTCACCAATAATGGCGTAGGCTGATGTCCACATCAGAGATCCGCCGACCCCCTGCAAAATCCTCGCTGCATAGAGGATGGGCATGGTCGAGGCAAAAGAGTACAGAGCCATTGCAATTGCATAGACCAAGAACGACACTATGAAAAATCGTCTTCTACCATAATGGTCGGTTGCTTTTCCAACAAGTGGTCGTATCACAAGGTTGACCATGCCAACAACAGAAAAGAGTCCTCCGATAACTTCTGCGTTCCCCCCAAGACGCATGCCATAAACAGGGAGCAAAAAGGGCATGATGCCGAGTGGAAAAGAGCTATACATTACAGACTGTCGCAAATTCACTGCACTCTTTGAGTTACCCGCCGTGGTCGCCTCCTATCCACGTCAGTTTACATAGAATCAGGCTCTCAAACTGTTAATAAGCTCAATGTACAGTCACAGTCACACTAACCCCAATATCTTACTAATCATATTGTATATTATATTCCATATATGAGATAGTCTTCTGTCGCAAATACTGCCCCTAAGTCCCACAGGCAGCCTTCAGCACTTACTGCATATTCATGCGACGGGGGCAGGCGAAGGGTCATTGAGTTCAAGCCCTGAAAAGGTTAATGTTCACTTTTCCTGACGAAGAACACAATGAGGACGATCAATATGAGAACTCCAATAATGACAAACCAATTAAGATGAATGCCATGCGTTTGTAATTGAGACGCTACAGGGTTAGCCTGGCTCATCCATGCGCCTCCCACAAGCCGGGTGCTGCACTATCCTGCCCGATAGCTCCGTAACGAAGCCGGAGCGCCGTCGAATCTTTATGCACCGACGTCCGGCTCTGCTTCCTGCAGATATGCCCCCAATAGTTCAAGAACCTTGGAATTAATTCGCCCATGCGTATAGTCAACACTTGGTCGTCCAAACTACGTCGAAAAGGTGGTTAGGGGTGGTTTGGTGGCTGGGTCGACTTTCCTCATAATACCTGCAATCCTGATTTCGCTGACGTTTCCGCAGAGCACTGTCTCAGCATTGAGTTCAAACACGGAAATATCGGTCGTCACCCATCGTGAGAATCTCCCACCAAATTTTGTGGCAGAGCCCGATGCGAAGGCAGCAAGAGTGCCGCTACTCTTTTATCAGCACTTGGACCGACATGAAGTTAACAAAGCACTGTCATTAATGACACCCAGGACCAAAGCAATATACGAGTCCCGAGCAATGATCACCTACCCAGAGGGAATCAACCGTGCTCAACTTGAGCAGTTTCACGATATTACTTCCAACTGGGGAGGAGCACCGTTGGACTTGAGCCAGTTTTGCGAAGTCAAAATTTATGTTGGAGTTCTTAATTTAGTGATGAAGCCCCAGAATGAAAGTGACGCGAAAAGTGGCAGGTACGTAAAAAGGTTTTTTGTAGTTAAGACATCTAAGCATGCATCGTGGACACTGTTTCTAGAGCAGGCGATGAGCCGTGATTTTGTTAATCCATCTTGGAACCTCGACTTAACGGGAGTATCTAACCCGCCTGGGGTAGCGGAGAGCCAGCGACCCCTTTGGTGAGTTGGTTAGTTAATTCCTTCGGTCATCTCGGTGTAACGAAGTACCTGCTGTGCCGTTGTGATGTACTTGCAGAGATGCGAAACAAAATGACTTTACTCACGATTTCTCCCATTAGTTCAAGAAGCCATTGACCATTGTTCGTTCAGCCCATATTCGATGAGTTTGGAGTTCACTTGTCCCACACGAGTTTGATGGTAAACCATCGCCCGACTTGCCTTACCGTGTACCACGTCCCTGGAGCCAGAACCTTGACCACCTGTGGACCATTCCGGGTCCGAATATAGGTCACTAGTCCAGCCTCTCCAGGAGTGGCAAGTGTAAAGTCCCCATTCAATTCCGGTTCCACCCTAAACGCTATCTCATTATTACCATCATTTAAGGCACTGGAGAGAATGTAAGCCGCGCCATTAGACCCTAAACTCGCATCGAGATGGTCGTAAAGCATGGTTCGATCGCCAACTGATACCGGGTGAATGACTGCCGCTTGTCCCTGTGCTCCCGGAATGTATAATACCGACTCTCCCCTAACCAGGACACGAAACGAAGAATATTTAGATAGTTCCGCATGTCGATGAACGTGAATCCCAACCTCGGTAAGTGCAAATAGTAACCCCGCTATGACGAAGCCAAATACGAAATAAAAATTCGTCCTAGATATATTATCTTTGGGTATTCTCATGTAAATCACCCCAATTCGCAAATGTGAATCGCCAATGCACTCCTGTGCTCTCCTGCCCCTTAGTTTAAGAACGCTTACCATGCAAAGATTGATACTCGTCCTCCAATATGCTCATGATAATGGTGTCGTAGTAGGCGTTATTGTAGTAGTGTGCATCTCTCAGAACACCTTCACGCTTAAAACCAACCTTCTCGTAAACGTGAATCGCTCTTTCGTTAATCGAGTAAACGTCTAGCTGTATACGATGCAAATTCAAAGTTCCGAATCCATAGTCTAACGTCAAATTCGTAGCTTCAGTCCCGTATCCTTGCCCAGCAAATTGAGTATCAATGGCGATTCTGAAGATTCCACTGCGATTCATGGGATTGTCCATGTCCATAATGGCTACATCGCCAATCAATTGGTCGTTCTCCTGCAGGAAAATCCCGAATTGAACTCGTGTACTGTCTTGAGGGATTCCTTCAATGTAGCTCTCGATTTGATGCCTCGTGAACGGTCGTTGCGTACCAGTTAAACGCCGACCTTCCAGATCATTATTTACCTGACGGTACATATCATTTGCATCTTCAGGTTCAAGACAGCGTAGGTAGACTTTCTCTCCCTGAAGGTACTTGATTACGTCGCTCATTTAGTGACACTCCTTTGATATGGGGAACTGTGCGGTTTTCTTCAGTTTAACTGCCCCTTAGTTGAGTAAACATCAATTGCTGAAGCTGCATAATCATTCGAGTTTCATAGCCACACCGTGCGGCAACCCTGTAGAGATTGGTGGAATGTAGCCGATAAGATTTAGCTTGACGAAGCCTTACGTATGCTCGTTTGCTCAAATGTACCGTTGCGCCATGAGTATGTGGCTTGATACCACCCGGGCTTAGCGTTGTCGTAGTATTTTATTCGGAATCCATCGGGCTTCACTTGCTGGAAGAGTGGTGAGTAAGCGAAATCTGAAGCAAAAAGTTGAGCGGTAGGTTTGGTCTGCAACTGTACTATTCCATGAGCGTTGACCTCAAAAATCTCGTACCAGTTACCGTTACTGCCCGCATATTGTCCCAATGTGAAATCGGGGTAACCGTCTCCGTTGTAATCAGCAAAGTGGAACTGGAACTTCCCCATGAAAAGGAGTCGTGTGAACTTGTTATTTGGCAATGACAGTTTCGACAGAGTGTTACCTGTCGAGTTCACAACACGCAGTTGAAACTGTCCTGTCCAGTTGTTCCCTTGAAACGGACCAACAATGGTGTTGTCCACATACTGTCCCTTTACGTCAACCAGCTCAAGTAGCTGCCCAGCGCGCCGTGGAATTTGTGTCTTTGCCAATATCACATTGCGTACGGACCTTGGGGCTGGGTATTCAACCGCAGTAGAGCTATTCCCACTGTCCGACACTTCGTTCGCATGAGCGGCGATAAGAGAGCCACTATTAGTTGAGTTTGATGATGCATTCTCGTGCGGGACGCTTCCACATCCCGTTGCCATCGGAAGGATTGCTCCACAAATCGCCACAACCAGCCACTTTCCCCGATACAAATCGAGTCACTCTCCTTACCGGTTACACGTACCCAGCCGGTCAGTTCAACGTGTATGAATCCCCATGTGCTAGAGTTCGCGCTACCGGTGAGTGCACTGCATATTGCTGCCCGATAGGTCAATAGCAAAGCGTCCCACTCAATCATCTTTCCAGGTAGATTACGGAGACCTTTTGTCCCCGCAAATGGAACTGCAGTTTTACAGACTGTGCTTCCTGTTGAGAAGGATTCTCGTCAATTCGTAAGCGAACCACACGGATAAACAACTGCAAAAGACAACGCATACAAGAGATTCGTTCCGCGATAGAACGAGCATGTTATGAGACTCAGTAAATAACGACTGGTTCAAATGATTGTAACGGATAGAGAATTTTGCACTCATCCATACTTGGTGAAAGCCGTTACCGATGAACGAAAAACATGCAATCAGCAATATGGGGAAAAGAGGCTTTGCAAAGTGAGACGCATCCCTCCATCTGGGGTTTACTATTAACACCACTAAACTGCACGACAGAGAGAACACGATAAACAAAATCACCCACGGCATGTTTTCTTCGCCCGCCTTTCACCTCGACACCTGCATAGACCAACTGTCGCACTCTTCTGCCCCTTGTGACACAAGCGTCAACCGCCTTGAACTGTATAATCATGCGAAGGGCGCAGCCGCATCGTTATTCAGTCCAAGCCCCCGAGAGCTACAGAAGGATCTGCGTGATTCAACCAGTAACCAGTGCGGGCTGAATCTGCGATTACATGTTTTTATATTCGTCGGCTATTGCATTAAACAGAGGTTGAATCTGTGATGGTTTGACAAACGTGTTAGACAAATATGGCTTGATGGCAACCAAATCATGATAAGCACTCGAATCAGATGAGTTTCTGAGCTGATCGAGAAAACCGTTAATTGAAGTCGTATTGTATCCGTACTCCCCGTACAAGGAATTAGAAGCTTGAAAGGCTGTATACGCCATCTGCAGGTCAGTGTGGCCTGGTTGGTAGTGAGTGTTCGGATATTCCTTCTTGTTGAACTCAATTGTATAAGAGACAAGTGCGAGTGAGAGGTAATAAGGAACCATGGCCATAGCGTGATAATCCGAAGAACGCTGAGCGAAATGGCGGACAGCAAAGTATCCGTTCAGACACAACGACACTACACAAACTACCGTGAGTCCCCTTGCGGTTAAACGGTTCAAAACGCACCACCACCCTGTATGATTTTACCTGAAGTAACCTGCCCCGGTGTTCAAGAAGCGGTTCCGCTTAGACGTCGCTTAATCATTCACCAGCAGCCTCGTCATTTTACTGAGGCTTTCGCTCTTATCAAAACGTTACCGTGGAGGCTTCTTCGGTTTCAGCAAACCATCTAAGTAAATCGTTATGATGGGCTATAATTTCCCTGGCTTTCAGATTCCCTCGATCCCATGTACTGTGAGCGTCGCTTACAACTACAACATCGTACCCAAGACTGAAGGCTCGACGACTTGTCGTATCAACACATAATTCAGTTTGGATACCAGCTATGACAAGTCTTCTAACACGCTTGGCACCCAATTCCTCTTGAAGATTCGTTTCATGGAACGCATCTGGTGTACTCTTTTGAATGATGATATCGCCATCAATTGGAGCGATTTCAGGGTGAATATTCCATCCAAACGTGTTCGGTTCAAGCGTCTTGCCTGCACCGGCATTATGTTGGACGTAAAACACTGGAGCGCCACTTGCTCGCGCCATCGTTATTAGTCCTCCAATTCGCTCAAGCAATAAATCGCCCGAATGAACCGGATTGTTCTCCAAAAACATACCAACCTGAACGTCTATAACGAGCAATGCACTATCGTGGGTCAAGTGTCATGCCCCCTCCACCTTGCATGTATACGTAAGCTTACGGTAAGAAACATGATGTTTCACCTATTTGTCTGCTGTCTAGTTGCGCATCGCTGCCCCTACGTGCAACAAGACCTGCGAGCTACATTCTGCATGTTTATGCAGGTTCAGCACCAAGTCGCTCTGGGTTTCACATGAAAGATTCGTGGCTTTTATGACTCCATTCCACATCGAGTGGAGGGACCTAGAGCCTGTTGTAGATGTCCCCTCTACTCCCAATCGAAATAAAGGATAGCCAGTTTTTCGTCTTCAATGGAAAACACAACTCGTAAGTCGCCCACTCGTAACCTGAGAATGTCTTCAGTACCTTTCAAGCGCTTGACCTGCCGGTTAGAAAACGGGTC